>CAWDNT010000001.1:0-1164007 GCA_963803795.1 uncultured Acidobacteriaceae bacterium
ATTGAACCTTAAACGCTGGCCGCTCGAATTGGTATACCTTACGACGAAAGCGGCAGAAATTCAAAAAGAATTTACGAATTTAGTCGCGGCAATCGCCAGCGCCGGGGCCACGTCCTTCCCAATGATTTCCGACCTGACAGGCCCTCTAGTGCCACCTCGCTGTCTGGTACCCCGGCAGAGTCAGTTGAGAAGGGCCTCTGGCGTGTGAAGGCGGAGTGTAGTTTGTGGCCCCGTCGTGTTCAGTCTAAAGCAAGCTCGACTAATCAGGGAGTTGCTGGCAGCTTGTTTCAGCGCAGTTTCCTTTAAGATTGACGATCAGCTCGCGGCCTCGAAACTGTCCTCAGATTCCTTCACTTCCTCGGAAATAGAAACTGCATCTGGAACCTTGCCGACCACTTGCTCGTTCCGTTCGGGTATTGTGCATTTCCGAAGAGTTGTCCGTAGATATTCACTGGTACGTTCCCGAAACGCACAATTTTCCCGACGCCGCCACCCACCGGGACGAGCCAACGTCCGTCATCCACTTTCCAGTTTGCGGTGATGATAGGCGACGAAGTGAGATACCATTTGTGCGGCAAGTTGTAGTTCACGAAAGGCTGCAGAAGCATCTGGTTTACGGCGGGCCGATCCTTGGGGCCAGCTTCCACCGACCATAGGTTTTGCACAAGCGACCCAAACAGCCAGTGCCCTTGGCTCTTCAGGACAACAATATTAGGACCGATGCTTGTTTTTCCCGTCCCATAAATGTGCTCTGTGGCGGTGGGGGCTGAAATGGCTGGACCCGCTCCCCAAATAATCCCACCTAGACCCGCCTTTGTTGGTGAGAAGAACAAAGATTCTTGTATGTCTCCTAGCCCGCTCGTCCCATTTATTCCAGGTACAAGCTCAGGCGTTTGGATTACCGGTATGATCGTTCGCGTAATCAAATTCCAGTTGCTCGACAACGGGATTGGAATAACGGGCTTTATCTCCAGGACGTATTCGTTCTCCTTGTTAATGCCCGTCTGCGGGTAAAAGTCATTCTCGAGGGGCACCGAGATCATGTGAGCGATAGGATTCTGTGCGGCCTTCGCAATGTCGGAAGATTCCTGCGCCGGCTTGGCTGCGGTTGCTGATGGCTGCACCATCTCATTTAGATTTGAAGACTCTTGCGCGCCGACCGGCACGACTCCACTACACAAGATGCTCATCGTGATTGACAGAACCCATAACGCTGGCCGTGTTTGCCGCCAACTCAACCACAGCCTGAGTGAAATCGCGCGCTGTTGTCCACTCTGGAAGTTCACTATCGGTAGGCGGCTCCCAGACCTTTTACTGGAACCTACAGTCTTTGTTCTTTCCATCATTCCTCCGAGTTTCATCGTTGCCCGGCAGACTCGAATGCTGGTCTGCGTTCGCCATTCAAGCGAAAGTTCGGATGTCATCCTTGGAACACCCGATTTGCGGTAGAGCAAGGACAGTGCCAAAGCCGAGATCGCCTTTTGCAACGCCGGACCGTTGAAGCCGCGTAGATTTGGGAGGATTGGAGCGGTGACAAAGAGCGTGGCAGTCAGCCGAAGTCGAGTGACAGTGACGCGTCAAATGTGTCAGCGACTGCTTGCAAGATTTATCGGCCGATTCGCGCACAAGACAAACCATCAACAGTGCGCAGATTCAATTGTGGCTGTTAGATCCGCGAGGAAAGAATCGAGAATGCTCACGAATCGCGGGGATGGAATAGATACGAGGGGAGAATCAAAGTCAGTCAGCCAGTATGCGGTATTGATTCGAGCGACGTTAATCGTTCGAACTACATCGGAATTGAGCCAGGCGCATGGGCTTCCAATCGCGATCTGCCCGATGCAAACGGGCGACCGATTTCAGGAGTGCTGGGGACAGCGATTTCTTGCACAATCATTGGTCCAGCAAGGAAGGCGCTGCGCCCTCCGTTGACGGCTTTGGCAAAGGCACCGGCCATCCGAACAGGATCAAGAGCTCGCGATACGGCTGTGTTCAGCAAGACGCCGTCGAATCCCCACTCCATCACCTGGCAGGCTTGAGAAGGAAGGCCTATGCCCGCATCCACGATCAATGGAATCTGTGGAGCACGCTCGCGCAATTCGCGTAGAGCGCGAGGGTTGCGCGGGCCCTGGCCGGTGCCGATAGGAGCCGCCCAGGGCATGAGCACCTCACAACCAGCATCCATGAGACGGCTGCAAAGAACCCAGTCTTCTGTGCAATACGGGAGGACTTCGAATCCGAGTTTTGCGAGCTTGTTCGCGGCCTCAACCAGACCGAATGGGTCCGGCTGCAGACTGACTTCATCTCCGATGACTTCGAGTTTTATGAGATTCGTCTGAAACAACTCGCGGGCCATACCCGCCGTCTTTATCGCTTCATTGGCGCTGAGGCAGCCTGCAGTATTGGGGAGAATTGCACGTTGGGTTGCTCGGAGCAAATTCCAAAATGATTGACCGGAGTCCTTCGATCCACCGATCTGGCGCCGGAGAGAAACGGTCAGCATCGCAGGATCCGCGGCTGAGATTGCATCGGCCAGCACTGATGGGGAATCATATCTTGCGGTTCCGAGAAGCAGACGGCTTGAAAAACTCTGCCCATATAACGTCAACTGATTTTCCAACTGTGGTCGTTTCATCTCTCAACCTCCAGCCGTAGGATGGACGATTTCAATCTTGTCGCCCGCCACGACAGGGCATTCTTCGTAAGTTTCGCGTGGGATAATCTCTTCGTTCCGCGCTACCGCGAACGGAGCCGCCGGCGAGAGAAACCTTAATAGCGCCGCGAGCGTTCGAGGCTCTGGTAAGGGATGCGCCTTGCCATTCACGAGGATAGACACGTCTGCATCTCTCTCGAATGATTCAAAGATCTACGGACTTCCGCGGAGCAGTTCACATCCAGACAGGGCCAGCGTCCGCTCGATTGCCCAGAGAACAAACCCAACACTTCCTCGACGACGGTCGGTGTCAGCAAGAAACCATGACGATAAAGCCCGTTGATGTGCAGGACCTTTCGTTCACGATCGAACCGAAGCAATGGCAGATTGTTTGGTAGGGCAGGCCGCACCTGGGTGTTGAATTCGAGTATGCGCGCTTCCCCAAGTGCGGGGATCATCGAATAGGCAGCTGTCAGTAGTTCCAGAACTCCACGAACGGAACAGGGCGAGCGATCTTCAGACTCGATGCTGGTAGCACCGACAACGAGGTTTCCTTCTGGGCGAGGAGCAATGTACACGGGGTAGCGCGGATGCAACAGCCGCAGCATATGATTGAGTTCGATCCCAGGCGCATGTAGACGCACAATTTCTCCGCGAACACCCCGAAGCTCCCACAAATCCTCTTTCGCACCCATGCCCCGGCAATCGACAACAATTCCCGCTTCAGGGAAATCGCTATTTTCTATAGGAGATTCCCAATGACACTCGACGCCCGCTTCATCAAGGGCGACACCAACCGCCTTCAAGAATCCACGATTGTCGATCCACGCTTCCCCAGGAGCGTACAACGCTTGCGAAAATCGTGTTGCAAGGATGGCCGGAACCCACGCCACGCTCACCCCACGTTCGTTACTTATGCTCGGGGTGCGGCAACGGTACCCCCCCGCCGGTCGCTACGAGGCTCGGGCAGGTGGTGCCTTCAGTTCCGCGACGGCGTGTTCAAGTTCCTCAATTCGAAGTACGAGACCCTCGATTTCCCTGATACCCGAAGCGTAAGCAATCTGCTTGGCAGTGCGGGCGTCGGGCGCGCTGGCTGGCGTCAAGGGGCGCAAGATTTCTAGCTCTGCAGGTGTGAGTGGCCGCTTCGGCGCGCGGACCAAGTCGTAAGTGGGGTCGAGCTCTGACATTTGATTTTTCTCCTGTGTTTCGTTCTGCTTTTTCGGGTCGAGTGGCCTCACGTGAAACCGCTCGCAAGGAGCGCACCAGAAAGCTTCGCACTGGTAGCCACGCAATCGCGAATATTCTCTCGCAGCTCTTTTCGCCTCTACAATGTCTGTGAGTTTCGTCGTATTGCCATAACAAGTCTGCGTGAATTGAATCTTTATGGGGGCTTTCGTGGAGCGGCATCTCATGTGGCTTTTCCCGTCAGAATAAAATTTCGTTATCGAAACGCATGTAAACTTCGTTTCGTTCGGCATCGGAAAGCGGACTGCCTTTCGCTTGCGCCGCCTCGCGCAGGGCTGCCAACACCTCGTTCGACGGCGGAGCTTCCCCGCCGTTGTCGAAGTATTCTCCGCATCGCGCATCATAAATTCTTGCCATAACCCTCTCCTTATGTGACCAGCTTTGCCGTGAGGTCGCCTGCGCTGGTGACTACGCGAACGAAGAGAACAGTTTGCCCATTGACGTAGGGCGGCGCTACTTTGTCAGCCTCTCCGGCGCGCACGATATTCTGTTGCCCGGCGCGGAGAGCAAGGTTAACCCCGATGGGCGCGATTAAGCCCGTTCCATGACCGCTCGGCGATTCCAAGCCGTAAATAGTGCCTTGTCGAACGGTCATGTCGCAAGAAGCCCCTTTGTCGAGGACAGGATTGAACTGCGCGGTCGTAAGAACCGTCCCGACAGCTTGACCAGTCAGGTTCGTCAGCAGAGTTCCTCCACCGCCTCCACCCGATGCTGCCGCAAATGCCACAGCACTGGTTCCTCCAGCCGCGCTAAAACTGTTGTTGCCTGTGGATGACAAATCCATCACGTCGTCGCTTTGTGCAGTGGCGTCGAGATTCCACCCGGACAGGAAGCTGTTGTTAATCGCCAGCAAAACGGCCTGACTCGCGCCCACATTCAGGCTCAAGGTGTGTAAATTGTTGTCGCTTGGAGACTGGGTTGCGGTTGCAACCACGGTGCCTTGGCCAGCGAGGTCGTAAACAACAACTCCTGCTTGCCCGGCTGTGCCGGACCAGTTAACTGTTATTTGCAAAGCATTCGCACTGGCCGCTGCTGCGGACGCGACCATCCAAATGTCCGTGGCGGCGGTGGCGTCATTTGGCGAGGACGCTACGCCCGGTACCTGCACCCAGTTGTTGCCTAAATTGTCCGTTACGCTTGTAGCTAGATTGGAGGTCCCGAATTCCATCCCAATCAAGGCCACAAGAGTATCGCCTGCGACCACGGGAGACGAAAAATAAGTATGCTCGAAAGTGTTGGCCACCCGGACAACTGCCCTGAAGCGTGTTGGCGAATTGAAATTGCCATAATTTTCCTGATTTCTCTTACTTCAAAGTTCCTACTTATTTCTTTTTCCTGAGTGCAGCGCTCAATGCTTGTGCGTGAACCGAATCGCTCCGGTCCCCGGTTTGCGCGGCCTTCGCGTGAGCATCGGCAGCGGTATAGTGCGCGCAGCCCTCAGCAAGTGATTTCGAGTTGCGGGCGAGGTTTCTTTCCGATTCGGCACAACGTTCGTGGTCCTCTTTGTCGTACTCATCGAAGGGATTGTCCTCATCGAAGTCGTCGTCGTCGCGCTTGGCGGCCTCGGCGCGGATTTGTTCGCCGAGAGCGGCGAGACGCTTTCGGAGCCACGCATCTTCGGCTGAAGCGCGCGCCGCTGCAGACGGGCCGGGCATCGCAACGACCGCAGCCGGGCGACTTCCGCGCAAAGCAAACGCGAGAAGGTTTCGCTCTTCGCAACCCCTAATAAACTCGCGCTGCAGGTTTGGTTTGATTTCGCGTTTTTCGAGGACGGCAGAGCGTGCCTCGGCAACGTAGGTTCGCACCCAAGCGGGAGCGCTCTCGGGAAGAGCAATCCACCCTTTGGCGCTATTCTGGTTCAACACATCATTTGTAGTCCAACGTCGCGTCATGTCTTGCTGAAAAGCGTCTGCGTAGTTCATGATTTATTTTCCGAAGAGTGTCGCAAACACTCCCTTCCTCTCTACGCTTTGCTGTTCGAATTGTTCTCGCTCCAGCCGTTCGCAGCGGGCGGTCACGGCGTCGGGGTGGACGAAAGAATGTGTTAATTCTTGGAATCGCCGAACAATTGACGGCGGGGCGTCGCTCGGCGGCTCGGCGTAGAACGTCGTTTCCGCTCCGGTCCGTTTAATGACCACAACCTTTGCGATGGGATTGCTAAGTTGCTCGCGTACTCCCATTCAGTATTTTTCACGGTTGCGTCGATGTCTTCAGGATGTGGCACGGCGCGGGCGGCGTCGGCTTTCTTTTCCTCCAACCAAGCGGTTGAGCCGTAGGGGGGACGCGGAGCGGCGGTGGCTTGCCCCGATGCGATGAGCACCTGAGCGACGTGAGCAGGAAGATTGGTAGTGGTTCCCCGTAGGGACGGGTCCGGGACGTACTGCGTGAATGTGATTTTCATTTTGTCCTCATTGAAAAAGGCTTTATCGTTCACGCCTGTGTTCCGGCGCACACTACCCGGCTTCTGTGACAGGTCTTACAAATAATCGACGCCATCGCGCGGGCGTTGCTCCCGCCCAAGAAACGCTTCCGTCGTAGCCGTCGAGAACATCTGTATCGACGACACTGCGACCGCCCACTTGCTGGACGCCGGGCATCTGCGAGCGAAAGTTCAGCTTCACGAGCGGCAGCTCCTCGGGCGACTTTTCCAGAGTGATTCGTTGGTTTCCGCCAACGACGATGGTCGTACCTACGTCCCAGCAGAGAAAGGACGTGCAGTTGTAGCCGAGCGTCTTTCTCCCGCTGGCGGCCTCGACGCGGAAGAAGCCTTGAGGCAGCTCGGCGTAGTCTACGGCGCTGGTTACACTGATGACCTTCAGTGCGGTTGCCTGCGGGCGGAAAATGGATTTGATAGTGTCAAACATAGTTAGCTCCTTGGGAATAAATTCTTCAGGCTCTCGCCCTTTGTCAAAAGTCGGTGGCCGATGGCGTCGCGTTCATCCTGCGTGAGCGCGCCGATTTTGTTCTTCTCGATGAGGTACCGGGCCACGCGCATGGCTTGGTGTGCGGTCTCGCTCTTTTCCCAGAGCCAGAAAAAGGCAGGCTCATCCTCACGGCGCAGTTCAAAACCTTCGGGTGGCTGATTGAATTCGTCCCGCCGCGCTTTCGCGCGGGCGACGACACCAACCCGCGATTGCTCACAGATGAAAGAGCGCAGAGAAACCTGCCGTACAAACTCGGTCACGGCGTTCTTGAGCAACTCCTCGCGACGTTCAGGCGCGGGATTGTAGAGCGAGACAAGCCCGCCCTTGACCCACGCCTTTAGTTGCGGAGCCACGGCAAATATTCCGCAACCTTCGTTCGCAAATATCATCGGGACGATGCTGCGGCGTCCGTACTCGCTGCGCGTGGCGACGATAACTAACGCCCAGTCCGCACCTTCCTGATGTTGAACAACTACTGACCTTTGCATATAGAACCTCTCTCGTGATTTCGCTTCATCGTCTCTTCGCTATGGTGCTCGTGACATAACGATTCGAGATTTGTCATGTTCACACCGCCGATAAACAGCGACCAATCGCCAGTCTCTTTCCAAGAATCGTCCTTGTGATGTACGTCAGTTGCGGGTTTGCGGCAGCCTTCTCTCTCACACATCGGGTCGTGTCTTAACTTGTACTTCTTCACACCGTAAGGCCCACGCCACGCAGCCCGGTCGTACCAGCTATCACGTCCGGGTCGTGCTGCTGCTCGTCGCTTCTGATAGTTGTCCCCAACGTGAGCTGGACACCACTTTCCCGTCTGAGCGATACCGGGACATCCGGGCTCCGCGCAAAACGAACTCATTGGCGGTCCCCCGGATGCGGCAATGCTTTTATCGGCAGCGGGCCAAGAACCTGCACCAGCTTTCCGTCAGGACCGGGCTGTCGAACCGTTCCGTCGTCGTCGATGAATGTCACCAGAACGCCGGAGGTCTCGGGCGGTGCAAGCATGCCCGGAGCCATCGCAAGCCTCAGCGCGTACAGGGCGGCGATTGCGGCGTCGATTTTTCGCATGGGGTCCTTGTTCGCTTTGTTCGGAAATAAGTTGTCGTTGTTATCGCGGTGCGCGACGACGTTGTTTAAACACCAGAAGAGCACTTCGTCATCGTGCGCAAAGTGAAGTCGGCCCGACAGCGCGAGACTGGTGAACCAGTCCATGACCGGGCTGTAGGTCTTCGCATTCTTCGGGAACGGAATGGCGGTGATACCAGCCTTCTCAAGATTCCCGCTCATCTGTTGCGCTTGCCAGTTATCGAACGCAACCGCCTTAAACTTGAAACCCTCGTCGTTGCTCACAGCACCGTAACCCATGTGCTGGCGGTACAGCGCGAGGATGTCGCCTTCGATTGCGTCGTAGTCGTTCGACGGACCCGCGTGAGTGATGAGAAGCCCACGCTCCGCCCAGCCCTTGTATTGCGAAATGGGCGACGCCTGCACCGTCTCGGATGGCAGATAATATTTTCCGAAAAGGTAAAAGTGCTGGACACCGTCGAGGAAGCCCGTCGTGCAAAACACCGTAGCTGCCAAATCCTGCCGCGACGCCAAGTCCATTCCGATGACGAACGGGCGGAGCATATCCGGCTGAGTCACGCCGACGTGTTCGCCGACATGCCAATACTTGAAGTTCTCCATTTTCAAACCGAGCTCGCGGCACGCAGCAAGCTTGCTCGGTTCAATCGGGCAAACTGTTTCATGATTTGCGCCGTACCAGCGTGCGCGACATGATTCGAGCGGGAGTTAGCGAGAAAGTTGCAATGACGGTAAGCGGTCACAAAACCCATTCGATGCTGAGTCGTTACAACATCGTTTCGGAAACCGACTTGCGGCAAGCGCTGCAGCGCACCGGGGAATATCGCAAGAATGCACTAGCTGAGGAAAGCAAAGTTGTGGCCATGCCTGCACGGGTTCAGTAAGCACATGTGCACAGAACGTGCACAATTGAGAGCACACGAAAGGGAGTCAGCAATTGACTCCCTTTTAACTTGTTTGTTTTGTTTGAGATTTTGGTTGCGGGGGGTGGATTTGAACCACCGACCTTTGGGTTATGAGCCCAACGAGCTACCAGACTGCTCCACCCCGCAGTTCGATCATAAACAATGGTTGAAAGACCGTCAAACTTTGCAGCGGTGGCTGCGGCGTCCAGGATATAAACATGGATAAATGAATGAAAAGTGCGTCAGGATTCCATGCAGCGCGCGGCGGTCCGCAATTTGCACCGCCTTCACATGAAAGAAACTGCCTGCAGTTCGGACCGCATCCGCATTCCTACGTATGGCATCAAACCAGCGTCGAAGTTTAGGAATACAATCGTCTAAACGATATCCACAAGCAAGGAGAAAATTCTATGGCCAAGAAAGATCTGAACGCGAAAGCCCCGGCGGGCGAGCGCGGAGTTTTGAACTCGCAGCCTCGGCTTCACCAGCGTGCCGCTGAAATTCAGAAGTATGGAACCGTTTCGCATATGTTGCCTCTCGAACTGGAAGAGCCGGTTCGCCTGGAAATGACCGAGCAACTCAATCTTCTGCTGGCCGACACGATGACCTTGCGTGATCTCTACAAGAAATCGCATTGGCAGGTTGCCGGACCAACTTTTTATCAACTCCACCTGTTATTCGATAAGCATTATGGCGAACAATCGGAACTCGTAGATACGATCGCCGAGCGCATTCAACTTCTCGGTGGATCTCCATTGCCATGGCTCCTGACGTGGCTGAAACCACCCGCATCGAGCGTCCGCCCAAGGGCAGGGAAGAGGTGCCGGTGCAGATTTCTCGCTTGCTCGATGCGCACCAGATCATCGTGGGCCATTGCCGCAAGCTGGCTAAGCGTGCGGACGAACTCGACGACGCCGGTACCAACGACATGGTCGTCAGCGACGTTCTTCGAACCAACGAATTGCAGGTCTGGTTCATCAGCGAGCATCTGGTAGATATGCCGCTGGTGCATGCCGAACAGCCGCGGCTGCGCAACGTCAGTTAGTTAGCAACCAAAAATAAGTGAAGCGATCAAAAATAAATGGAGCAGGCTCGTCCCTGGGCCTGCTCCTTTGTCTAAGGTTTCCGGCCCGCGACAACGGCGTCTAGATCAGTGCTATTGTGGAAAGCTTCACAAGTCCAAATTTCGACCATGCCATCTTCTATCGAGAACATTCTGGCAAGTTACGATGACCGTGCTCCGCTCTCGCAAGCTTCAACCATCCCCGCCGCCTGGTACACCGATCCACGCATCGCCGAACTGGAGCGCTTAAGCGTATTCAGCAAGACCTGGCAATTGGTCGCGCGCACCGATCAAGTCCGAGCCCCGGACAATTCGTCTCCACCACCGTCGCCGGAGAACCCATTGTTGTGGTTCGCGGTAACGACGGGACTCTTCGCGCTTTTTACAACGTCTGTCGCCACCACGCCGCCGCTGTCGTAACCGAGCCCTGCGGCCAGGCCTCGATCTTGCACTGTCCTTATCATGGTTGGAACTACGGACTCGACGGTTCTCTCAAAGGCATGCCCGAATTCGATGGAGTCGAGAATTTTGATCGTGCGCAAAACGGTCTGGTTCCGATACGAGTCGAAACCTGGGAGTGCTTCGTCTTCATCAACCTCGACAATAATGCGGCACCGCTCGCCGACTTTCTCGGCGGCCTGGCTATGCGCGTTGCTCCGCTCGGCATCAGCAAACTTCATTACTTCGACCGCCGTACTTTCGATATCCATTGCAACTGGAAGGTCTTCGTCGATAACTATCTCGACGGCGGTTACCACGTGCCGCACCTCCACAAGGGTTTGAATTCAGTTCTCGACTACAAGCAATACACCATCGAGAACGAAGACCGTTATTGCCTGCAATCCAGCCCGATGGTTACTTCGTCCGAAGATGCCGCCACCGGAGCCACTCGCAAGGGCGACCGTGCGTGGTATTTCTGGCAGCATCCGAATCTAATGATCAACTGCTATGCGGGATACATGGACACGAATCTCGTCATCCCAGTCGACGTGGATCATTGCAGAGTGATCTTCGATTTTTATTTTGCAGACATCAGCGATGCCAGCCGCGAATACAACGAGCAGTCCGTTAACGTTGGCAATCGCGTGCAGGAGGAAGATCTCGGCATCTGCGAGGATGTGCAGCGCGGTCTGAATTCGCGCGCCTACCGCGCCGGACGGCTCTCCGTACGCCGCGAGGCCGGAGAACAATTATTTCATCGTCTGCTGGCTGCGGATCTGAAGCGCGAATGCAAATGCACGACCGAGTAACAGGCAACGATCGGAACTAGAAGTTGAATTACGCCCGAGGGCATCACAATAGCTCGGCGCTTCAGCGCCGGGAAAAGCGGGGAACAGAGAGGTCCTAGGTACGCTTGATGTTCTCCACCGTAGATCTGCTCACATACTCTGCGCGACCCTTGTTCCCGCCGCATAGCCCGCAAATCAATTCCCAAGTGCTCCGCTTTCTTATAAAGATGGCTGCGCTCCAGGCCGAGCGATTTCGCAGCCAGGCTCACATTCGAATGGCTGCGCTTCAATTCTGCCAGAATCACTTCGCGCTCGAAAGCATCCACTCGATCTCCCAGCGCTCCGGAGGAGAAGGTAGAAGCGGCAACGCTAATGTCGCCGCCTTTCGGCAAAGCCATCTCCACGGTCGCAAGATCAACTTGGCCATTCGTCGCCAGCAGCATCAACCGCTCCACCATGTTGCGCAACTCCCGCACATTGCCCGGCCACATGTGCGATTGCAGTTCGGCCATCGCTTCGTCGGAAAATGGAACCGGCTTCCATCCATTCTGCGCACTCACTTGCGCCGCAAAATGCTTCACCAGCGCGGGAATATCCTCGCTCCGTTCGCGCAACGGCGGCAGCACCAGCGGAAAAACATAAATGCGATGAAATAAATCTTGACGGAATTTGTCTTCCCGCACCCGCGCCTCCAGATCGCGATGCGTAGCTACTACTACGCGCACGTCGACACTCACCGGCTTCTCGCCGCCCACGCGCTCCACTTCTCCTTCTTCGAGCACGCGCAGCAGCTTGGCCTGCATCGCCAGCGGCATATCGCCAATCTCATCCAGAAAAATTGTTCCGTGATCCGCTTGCTCAAATTTTCCAGCATGTCGCGCCGCAGCGCCGGTGAAAGATCCCTTCTCGTGCCCGAATAATTCCGATTCGATCAGTTCCGCCGGCACCGCCGCGCAATTCAAAGTCACAAACGCATTGCCGGAACGCGAGCTGCGTTCATGAATCGTCCGTGCCACCAATTCCTTTCCCGTGCCAGTTTCTCCCAAAATGCAGACTCGCGTCTCGCTCGCCGCCACGCGCTCCACTTGCGTCATCACGCGCTGCATGGCCGCGCCCTGCCACACCAGTTCATGCTTTCCCAGCCGCTGCTTGAGTTGCCGGTTCTCGCTTTCCAGCCGCTGCAGCTTCAGCGCATTCTCCACCGTCAGCAAAAGTTTTTCCGTGGAGATGGGTTTCTCCAGAAAATCCAACGCGCCCAGCCGCGTCGCTCGCACTGCCATCTCAATGTCTGCCTGCCCGGACATCATTACCACCGGCGCCGTAACTCCCAGCGCCTTCAATTCCTCGAGCAACGTAAGTCCATCTTTTCCCGGCATTCGCACATCGGAAAGAATCAAGTCGAACTTCTGTGCCTTGGCCAGTTCCAGCGCCTTCGCCGGGTTGTCGCAGACTGTGGCTTCGTGTCCAGCCAGCCGGAACGCCCGCGACAATGAGGCCAGCGTGTTCGCCTCATCATCCACAATCAGCAGATGTGCTTTCGTCGCCAGACATCCTCCAACTCTTCAAATTGCTTTTCACGTTCGTTAGCTGCTTCGCACCGCGTCCGGCAACTCAATCACAAATGTCGTTCCTTGCCCCGGCTCGCCCTGTACCCAAACTCTGCCGCCGTGATCGCTCACAACGGATTGCACAATCGCCAGCCCCAGTCCGGTGCCTTGCGCCTTGCTCGTATAATAAGGAGTAAATATTCGCTCCCGCTCCTCTGCCGTCATCCCCGGCCCCGTATCCGCAACTTCGATCCGCACTTTGCCGGCTTCCTGCTGCGTACGCAGAGTTAACTTGCCGCCTTGCGGCATCGCGTCCACGGCATTGAGCACGAGGTTCGAAATTGCCCGATGCAACAATTCCGCATCCGCCGGAACCGCTTTCAAGTGCGGATCAAGCTGCATCTCACACTTAATCTTCGCACGCCCGGGCGCTTCCAGCTGCGCCTGAAAAAGCTTGCATCACTCCGCGAACCACGTCATTCACTTGCACCGGCCGCAATTGCGGTTGTGGCATCTTCGAAAATTCGCTGAACCTGCCAATGATTCCCTTAAGGTTCGCAATCTCCGCCAGCAAAGTTCTTGAACTCTCGCGGAATACTTCCTCGAACTGCTCTGGACTTTGCTGCCGCGCGCGCACCAGATTCTCCATCGTCAGCTGCAGCGGAAACAGCGGGTTCTTCAATTCATGCGCCAGGCGCCGCGCCAACTCCCGCCACGCCGCCACGCGCTCCGCTTGCACCAGCCGCTCTTTTTGTGCAAGCAATTCCGTCGTCATTCGATTGAAGGAATCAGCCAGCTGCCCCAGTTCGTCGCTACCCGAAACATCCACGTACACATCCCAATTTCCCGCCGCTACTTCCTGCGCCGCGTGCGCCAACCGCTCTACCGGACGCGTTACCCGCGCCGCTGCCCAACTGCTCAGCAGGATGGCCAGCACAATTCCTCCGCCGCCCACCAGCAGCGCGGCCGAACGAATATGCCGTTTCAACTCTACGTAAGTCCGGCGCGAATTGCCGATCAGCAGAATCGCCAGCAGCGGACGATTGCCGCCCGTCCCCGCGCCCCGCAATGGAATGGCATGAAACACCTCATCATCCGCGCGGTCCTGGCGACCATGCCACTACCGCATTCATCTCCTGCCCATATTTCCGCACGGCATCGACCACCGGCTGCAGCTTGCTCGAGAGAATGTTTTTCGTCGGTAACAAGTCCGGAAGGATCGATCAGCCAATCTGGCGAAAAATGATCGCCGCGATTCTGGTAGAGCAGAGCGCGCATTCCCGCGGGCAAGTCCAGCGCAGAAAGGAAATCTTTATCCAGCCGGCGTCCTCCGATCACATAAACCGGACGCTCTCCATTTGTGGCGCGCACCGCAAACAACCCCAGTTCCGTTCCATCCTGCAATTCTTCCTGCTTCAGAAAAGCGGCCTGGTCAGCCGCTCCGGCAAAACTGCCAATGTCACTCTCTAGATGTCCAAACTTCGCGGGCGATTGCGCCGAGGAAATGATCGTTCCATCGCTCTCCACGAACTCCAGAAAATCCAGATGGCTGTTTTCCGCTGTCGCCTTCGCCAACTCAAAATAAGGACCGGGATCCGCGGGCGCACGATTTAACGCCACCGTCATGCGGCTCGCGGTTTCCGAATTCGCGATTGCCTCGACTCGCCGCGACACTTCCTCTCCCTGGCGGTTGAACTCGCGGCGAAACTGCGCTACCAGCGCCGCCGTTCGCTCATCGTCACTGCGCACAAAGGCGCGCCGCGTTACCTCCGAAACCAGCCATGCTACCGCCGCCACCGAAAGAAACACGGTCAGCGCGAACACCGCCAGCAGTTTGCGGCGAAAGATCATGGCTCCTTTCTTTCGCATGAGAACATCACGCATCATTCGGCCGAATCCTTCGCATCATATCGTACGGTGTAGTGGTTCCACGCTCGATTCGGTTTGCTATTTCTGTTGTTGTTCCGCCTGCTCGCTCTGGTTCGCCATGTTCATGCCGCGTAGCACGTCGTTGGCGAAGAAGAACTTTCCATCGGCCGGAACCATCATGATTTGCAGTTTGTCGGAGAGCCGCTCGGCCACGATCTTGTTAATGAGCAGCGGATTGCCCTTCAAAATTTCCGCCTCGCTCTGCAATCGTTCCGCGTCGGCCGCCGCGGTTACACGAATGCGGTCCGCCTCCGCGTCCGCCAGCAACTTCCGCCGCTCGCCTTCGGCTTTGCTGTCGATCACTTTGGCCTGCGCTTCTCCTTCCGCATTCTGGATGGTCGCTTCCTTGCGTGCCTGCGCTTCCAGTCGGCTCTGTTCGATCTGCTTCTGTTTGAGCGGCAGAGTGTACTGCATCGCGTCCGATTCGCTCTTGGCCCGCAGGACTTTCACTCGCGCTTCGCCTTCCGCCATTTTCACCTGCCGCGCTTTCATGGCCTCGGCTTCCAGTTCGGCGATCCGAACTTCTTTGCCCTTCAACTCAGTTTCCACGCTCATCTGATCGTTCTCCTGTTCCTTCAGCAACAAGGCCTGCAGTCCTTCTGCATATTCCGGCGGCAACTGGATATCCCGCAGCATCACCTCTTTCACTACGATTCCATCCGCCGCCAGTTTTTGTGCAATCAAGCCCGCCGCCTTTTGCCGTACTTCCTCGCGCTTGGCCGAGAAAACATCTCGCACCGTGTAGTTCGGAACAATCTCGCGCCACACGCTGGCCACCGTAGGCGGGACAATTTCCTTTTCCACCGGCCGCGGCAGATTTTCTTCAATGTAATCCAATCTTCGCGCGTCCAGGCGGTAACGCACCGTGATCGCCAACCCCAGCGTCAGCCCTTCTTTCGCCTGCACGTTCAAGGGCTGCGTCCTGACGGACGATTTTGTCGTGGACGATTTCGTCGTGGCTGCGGTTTCGTCTTCGGACATCCCGGTGGTGAATATCTGGTCGCGGGTGTCAAACAACGCGACGTCCTCCACCAACGGCATCACCAGGTGCACCCCCGGATACAGCGTCCCGGCCTCGGCTCCGCTCATCTGGCTTACCCGAACGCCGGCCATGCCGCTGGGCACCACCACAATGCTGGACGCCATCAATATCGGTCCCCACGCCAGCATCGCCAGCGCCAACGATGTGCGCCACCGCAGCATCACAGGAACCGCAACCGCTTCCGGAGTTGCCAAGGCGCGGCGGTACAAAACTCCGCGGTAAAGATCATAGGCGAGAATACAAACCGCCGCGATCATCATTCCTACTCCGCCTGCCATCAGTAAATTCTTCAATGCCAACATCGTCGTTCTCCTTCGCGCCTCAGCGCTTGGCTTCAGTTTTTATTGCCGCTGTCCGCCTCGAAAAGAACAGCCGGAATACTTGCCCGAAAATCAGTTCCTCCGTCAATAGTGCGACCGCCAACGAAAAAATCATTCCGCCCACCACTGCCATGAATGTGATTGCCATCTGCATAGGGTCTCCGCTCTGAGATTCTGCATGCGCGCTCCGCAGAATTTCTCAACCCTCACCGTAAGAGCAGGAGCAGATCCAAACCTGAAATCCTGAAAACATTGGGCTTAGACGCGACGGTTCTCGAAAGCGCAGGCGGGATGGACAACAACGTGTCAGAATCGACACGCTGACGAGCGTTGGCTTTTTTCGCTGCGCATTGTCTGAATTTGAAGCGCAACGCGGATTAACGAATGATTTCCAACGAAGGTGTTTTCAATCTTTTGATTTGTTTAAGGCGCCCGGCTCTTGCCGTCTGGGGTAACGGCTCTGTGGGGTTCTGTGGGTTAGAGCCGGGCGATCTCAATTAGAAGGCCTACTTCAATGTCAGCATTCTGCCATTATGATTTTTTTATGTCGGTGATCTCTGTCACTGTTCTGTGTGATTGCACTTAGCCCTGCGATTGAGGAAAAAATTCTACTTCGTCTTCCGGCTCACAAGCTTGTGTGATCTCCGTCACGGCGTAAGACGCTCGCACTTTCTACACTAACAATTGAGTTCACATATTTCGAAAGGTCCATTTCGGAGATCTTAATCATGGCCTACGTAATCACTGATTCCTGCATCAAAGATTCGCTCTGCGTCGACGTTTGCCCAACCGATTGCATCCATCCCAAACAGGATGAGCCCGGTTTCGAAGAAGCGACTCAACTCTTCGTAGACCCGGCCGAGTGCATCGACTGCGGCGCCTGCATCCCCGCATGCACTTCGGATTCGATTCTTGCAGCCGACGACCTCCCTGATGACAAAAAGCCGTTCGTGGAGACGAATGCCGCTTTTTTCAAGCACTGAGCGAACGGCTGCCAGACGATGGGAGGAAGCCGGCTATTTGACTTCTGCTTCCCCCCATCGCTATCGTTGCCCGCATGAACGTAGTCAAAGCCACCCGCAACTTCGAAAAATGGCTGGGCCTCCGCACTCATCTCGACGAAAAAGATCTCCGCCTGAAGCATGCGCGCATGAAGGCGGAGCTGTTCCCCTTCTTCCGCGCCACTTACTATCGCTTTGCCCAACTCTGGCCGCAGATTTGTCCTGAGCTCGCCAAAGGCTCCGCACGTCCTTGCGGTTGGTGATCTCCATGTGGAAAACTTCGGCACCTGGCGGGACATCGAAGGCCGCCTCATCTGGGGCGTCAACGACTTCGATGAAGCTTGGCCCATGGCCTACACCATCGATTTGGTGCGGCTCGCGGTCAGCGCCCATCTCGCGGTCGAGGCCGGGAACCTTCCCCTCAAAAAAGAAGATATCTGCGACACCATGCTCGAAGGTTATCGCGAAAGCTTGCGCGAGCAGGGCTGCGCCTTCGTGTTGGGCGAAAAACATCAATGGCTGCGCCTGATTGCCGAAGGCGAGCTGCGCGACCCGGTTCGCTTCTGGGAGAAAATGGATGCGCTCCGCACTCTGAAAACCGAGCCGCCGGTCAGCGCCGTCGATGCTATCGAACACCTTATGCCCGCGCCCGGAATCCGATACCGCCTCGCCCACCGCGTGGCTGGACTGGGCAGCCTGGGCCATGCCCGCTACGTTGCCCTTGCCGATTGGCACGGCGGACGCATTGCCCGCGAGGCCAAAGCGCTCGTCCAATCTTCGAATTGCTGGGCCGAAAGCGTCGGCTCCAAACAAGAAAAAGGTCCGGCCGAGATTCTCTACCAAACCATCATCAACCGTGCCGTCCGTTGTCCCGATCCCTTCGTCCAGTTGCGTGGACGCTGGATTGTCCGCCGCCTCGGGCCGCACTGCTCCCGCATTGAACTCGCGTCCTTACGCGGCCCGATACCGAACTCCGCCTGCTCCATGCCATGGGATTTGAAACCGCCAACATCCATCTCGGCACTCCTTCCGCGCGCAAAATAATCCTGCGCCATCTCGACAAGCAGAAATCGAGATGGCTGCACCATGCTGCGGAAGCCATGCTCGAAACGGTTCGTGGAGACTGGGAATTCTGGAAGAAGAAGGGATACAACTGAGTCAAGCCGTCGGATTGACTCTCCCGTCCGACTACCTAGCTTACCGACTCAAGCGCTGAAGCCGATTAGCCGATCTGACCCTTGACGCTTGCCTAATTGCAGAGCGTTCGACATCGAACATACGTTCTACAGCGAATACTGTAATACTTCCGCTTCGCCCTTATGAACCAGTCAGAGAGTGACCGCATTCAGGAGCTTTGCTCCCAGATCGCGGTGGAACAAGATCGGGAAAAATTTCTGCAGCTGGTGCAAGAGCTGAACCGCGTACTCTCTGCCAAGGATGGGCGCCTGCACGAAAGAGATAGCCATCGAAAGGAAGATTAATTTCGTGGGCCTACTCACTTGAGCGTCATTTGCCGGGCGGCAAACGACAATCCTCGGAAGAGTCATATCCAGGGAGGAAATGCTAGGAATTTTCTCCGTATGTTCTACCTTTTTATTCCTACACATTTCCATGGAGATGACGGCCTCGGCTACAGCCTTCCGGAATAGCGGCAGCCGGTCGCTTGCATCCAACGATTATGGGAACAGATGCCTTAGCTGGAAGGAACGATCATCGCTAAGCGAGCCACAAAAGCTAGCAAGTTGCTTTCATTGCATCCCGGTGCGCGCACGGATGCTGCCGGAAAAGCGGTGTGCAACCTGATTCTTTTGTCGCTTCCCGATAAGGAGTACAACCTGCTTCGTCCCCACCTCGAGGCCATCAACCTTCCCCAGCACAAGATCCTGCAGGAGCCCGGCGAAAAAATTGACTTTGCCTATTTTCTGAACGACGGCATGGCGTCGCTGGTCGCTCTCAGTCACGATGGGAGAAGTGTGGAAGTCGGTATCGTCGGCAAGGAAGGCATGGTAGGGATGTCGCTTACCCAGGGACTTCGTCTCGAAATCTTCCGGGCGATCATGCAAATGTCGGGAAGCGGTGTGCGCATCCGCTCGGAAGTGTTTCAGGATATCCTGCTTTCCGCTCCGGGGCTACGCTCGCAACTGGGCCGTTTTGCCCTCATGCATGGCATGCAGGTTGCGCAGCTCGCCGCCTGCAACCGGCTGCACGGAATTGATCAGCGCCTGGCCCGCTGGCTGCTGATGTGCCAGGACCGCTTCGATTCTCAGTCGCTCCCGTTGACTCACGACTTCCTCGCGCAAATGCTCGGCACCGGACGTCCCAGCGTAAGTCTGGCCGCCGGAATGCTGGAAAATGCCGGTCTGATTGAAAACCTTCGCGGCACGGTGAAAATCTTAAACCGCAAAAGCCTCGAAGCCGTTGCCTGCGAATGCTACGGAGTCATCCAACACTTCAACGGTAGCCTGGGTCTGAAATAATCCTACGCATCGCTTTCCTTTCCTTGGGTTTTTGCCTTGTGCGGCCCTGTGTCCTCTGTGGCGAAAGATTCTGAACTTACTGAGCACTACCTCGAGCCGGCAACTGCGTTACACTATCTCGCGCCTATGCCGACTGCGGGCCTCGATGTCGATAAACTGCTCACCGAACTCGAAGCCGCCAGGAATCTATTCGACTCGGGCAACGCTTCGCGCATCATTAAACTTCTCACTCAACTCTCAAAATTCCAATTCACTGACCCTCGCCAGCTCATCCGCTTCCACGAAAGTCTGCTTTTCCTCCGCGCTTTTCCTCACTCACGCTCGCTCAATTCTCGAGTCGAGAATCTCCTCAACTGCTTTTTACCAGCGCGTGGAAAAGCTTCACGCTATCCGCGCCGACATGTCCCTCTTTGATGACTTCGACACCTCTGGCATCGCCGGCACCACCATGCAGGACACGCTCTCTTTCGACGTTGTGCAATGGCTTGTGCGCCGCATCCCTGACAATGTAGAGATCGCCTGGAATGATTACTGGGATGACTACGAAGCCGAGCGTGCCCGCGGATCGATCTGGCCGCGCTTCATTCCAATGCTCGAAGAAGATGCCGACGTCGAAGCTAATATCCCATGGCAGAAATGGCTCGATGCAGCGCGAGGCCACGAAAACCCGCTCCAATGGCTCGTCCAGCGCTTTGAACAACTCCCGCTTCCCGCGCGCCAGCGCGCCGAACTCTATGACTCACTCCATCTGCCCGTTCGCTGGCGGCTCGAAAATCTAAAACTTTCACGCACCCGCAACTGGGCTAGCCCGCGCCGTTTCCATTTCCACGATGCACCGCTCATCCGCCGCAGCGAAGTTTCGCTCGGCTGTCGAACTGGCGCGGCCCGCCCCCAAATTCCAAAAGCTCTCTGCTGCTGCGGGAGAGTCGGTAATGAATGCGATCCGCGAGGTTATGCTGGTTCGCTACCGCGAGCTCTACGGCACCACGCTGGGCGATCCGCGCACCGTCGTGCGCGCCGATCTGGGCCGCGGCGTCGTCATGCATTTCTGGGGATTGCCCGCGGATCGCCGTCTTCCGCTCCGCGCCTACCTCGCCGGCTACACTTTAAAAAATGGCGTCCCCATCAACTACATCGAAGCCATCGGACTATGCGAGTGGATCGAGGTCGGCTTCAATACCTTCTACACCTATCGCCAGGGTGAAACCGCGTGGATCTACGCTCAGGCTCTGCGCTGCCTGTGCGCCCTTACCGCCGCAAAATGGATTTCGATTTATCCCTACCAGATTGGCCAGAATAACGATGAGGCCATTGATTCCGGTGCTTTCTGGTTTTATCGAAAGCTCGGCTTTCGTCCCGGCCGCGTGGATCTGCAAACCTTGTGCGAGAGAGAAGAGAAAAAAATCGCAGCCCACCGCGAATACAAAACTCCGGCGCGAATCCTCAAGCGTCTCGCCGAGGCTCACATGTTCTATGATGTCCATCCATCCGCCCGCGGCCAACAGCCAGGTCCCTGGGACACTTTTTCCACCCGCAATCTTGGCCTGCTCATCAACCGCCGGATGGCCCGCCAGTTCGATGGCGACAACCGTAAAATCCGCAGAGCCTCCACCTTGGCGATAACCCACATCTTGAAACTGGATCTCGCCCGTTGGAGCCAAAGCCAAGTCCAGTCTCTGGAAAACTGGTCTCTAATCTTGGCTCTCATTCCTGATCTTTCGCGTTGGTCGCTCGCCGAAAAAGATCAACTGGTTAAAATCATTCGCGCCAAAACCGCTGCCAACGAAATGACCTACCTCCGCCAAACTCGACGCCATGCACGCTTACGCGCCGCGCTGCTCAGACTCGGCTTGTGAGCGCGTTCCTGTCATGAAGTTCAGCACGACGAATTTGCCGCAGCTCGGTTATACTTTTCTTCGGTAAGGCAACGATGTTGGTCGAAGCATTGCAGTCCCGCCTGCAGGTCCTCGAAGGCGAAATCCTGCGCATCACGAACCTCGCCTCTCAATCTTCGGAAAACAACCAACAGGAAAATCACTGGCTCATGGCCAACGATTTGCAGCGTGAGGCCCGCCAATTGCGCGCTGCAATCGCAAAAATTGCACTTGACGATCGGAGCTCGATGTCGCACAAATAAATTTTAGAATCGCTTTCAGCCGGCGTGATCACACTTGGGCTTCCCCGGGGAATTCCATCATAAGTCCAACGGCCCACTCTGCAGTTCGCTTCCCTCTGGAGCCTCCCTCAACAATTCGTGTAAATCCAGTGGCCGAGTGTACATTTGCAGTTTTCCAGCTGGCGTCCGCGGCCACTTCTCCTTGGGCTTATCGCAATACAACTCAACACCATTTTGATCGGGATCATTCAGATAAATCGACTCACTCACTCCGTGGTCCGCGGCCCCTTGCAGAGGAATCTTCGCCGCCAGTACTCTCCGCAGCGCCGTCGCCAGCGCCGCTCGGGAAGGATAGAGAATCGCCGTATGGTAGAGCCCGGTGGTGCCCGGCGGCGGTGGCTCGCCTCCCAAACTTTCCCACGTGTTTAGCGCAATGTGATGATGGTATCCGCCCGCCGATAAAAATACGGCGCCATCCCCGTAGCGCTGCATCACTTCCAGCCCTAAGACGCCGGCGTAAAAGTTCTGGGCACGCTGCAGGTCGGCAACCTTCAAGTGGACGTGTCCAATGCGCACTCTGGCATCAACAACATAAGCCGCATCGTCCGTTGAATCATTGTTTCGTGAAGTCATAGCCTCGCCTGGCGCCTGAAATGGATGATTACATTTTGCGCCGCACCCTAGTGTTTGCTTCCGCACCCCGGCAAACGCAGGACTATTCTTCAACCGCTCAGGAAAATGTTTTTCATATCTCGCCAATCCGGGGCAGATGAAATGATGCGACCGGGTAAATCCGAACGTTTTCATCTCGTTCATCGCCTCGTCCGCGGTCCAGCCTTCGTCCGCCATACGGTAAGCGGCGACCATCATTCCCGTACGGTCGTCTCCCAGGCGGCAATGCACAAAAACTTTTTTTCCTTTGCTCTCGCGCAGAAGTTTAAGAAACCTGGCAAACACTTCGTCCTTAGGCCACGGACAATGCCACGGAATCGCCACATATTCCATCCCCAAACTTTTCACTGTCTTTTCTTCACTGGAGTCATTGGCATGAGTATCGACAACAACGTTAATCCCCAGCTTCGCCAATGCTTTTAATCCTGCCGTGCTCAGCAGTCCCCCACGATAAAGAGTTGGCGTAACCTCACCAAAATTGGGCACGCCTTTTTCCTGGAGCTTGCGTCCGATCACCCGCGTCGCCGGCGACTTCGAATTCTGGTTCTCCGGAGCACTCGTTTGGGACGCAGCGCCGCCCGCTCCCGTGCCAATCACCCACAGCAGCAAGACGCTGCATATGCCAAACCACCTGCGCATAGAGTCCTCTACGAAGAAGCCGCGTACCGCAAGTGTACTTGGCCGCTTCTACAGGAAAAAAACAACCGTCCGTTGGTTAGGGAACATACAAATCAACGTTCTTGACCGAAAGCTATTTTGTCAGTCCGCCTAAGCCGCACATCGATAGCGCTATCTGCCAACTCCTAGTTTACGCAGGAACGTCATCATCGGGCACCAGTTGGTGAATCCAGATAGGCTTGGGCCGACCTGCTAAACCCTTGCGACCCAGCGACGAACAGCGGTCTACACACCCGAAAGCTCTGCTTTAGGGAATGGGGGACAGCCCCGAACAACGGTGAGCGTAATATAGAAACCAAATTTCTGTGGGGAGCCGGGGAGACTCGTGGTGAGAAGAATTGACGCGCCAATGCCTGTGCGTGCGGTCGCACGTTACGCTCTCGCGATCCTGCTGGTGACGCTTGCGCTCATGATCTCCCTGGCATTGGAACATTCCTTTGGCAATCCGTTCTGGTTTTTCTTCTCCGTCGCAGTGATTCTCAGTACCTGGTTTGGCCGAACAGGACCGGGCTGGCTTTCTGTGGTTTGCAGCACACTGGCGGTGATGTACTACTTCACGCCGCCTATTCGCAGCTTTGCCGTATCGGCCAGCGATTTGCCTTACTTTGTCACATTCGTCGCTTGCGAAGTAGGCTCCACCCGGTTGATTTCCTGGCGCAGGCAGACTGAAGATGCCCTACGGCAGGCTCGCGATAAGCTTGAGGTGAGGGTTTCGGAGCGAACTGTTGAGCTAAAGAACGCAAACGAAGCACTCTTGAAACAAATGGATGAGCAGAGGCGAACAGAGGAGACGCTCCAGGCTACCCGAGCAGAGTTGGCTCGCGCCGCGCGAATCACGACCATTGGCGAATTGACAGCGTCGATCGCACACGAAGTGAACCAACCGCTCGCGGCGGTAGTGGCGAACGCGGATGCCTGTGTGGCGTGGCTATCCCGGAAAACGCCGGATCTTGCTGAAGCACGATCCGCAGCAGAGCGTGCCACACAGGGTGCCACGCGCGCGTCCGAAGTCATTACTCGCATTCGTTCACTCATCACCAAAGCCACTCCGGAGAAAACCCGCGTCCAGATTAATCGAGCCATCGAGCAGACCGCTGCTGTCGCAGAAAGCCAAGCAGCGAACAACAATGTGGCGATTAAACTCGAACTCTCGCCAGACTTACCTATCGTTTTCGGCGATAGCATCCAATTGCAGCAGGTAATCTTGAACCTCGTCGTGAACGGAATCGAAGCGATGACATCCGTTACTGGTGGGCCCAAGACGCTGATTCTTCGCACGGAACCAGAGGACAAAGGGCATATTCGAGTTTCCGTTCAGGATTCCGGCGTTGGGCTGAACGAGGAAGTGATGCGCAGACTGTTCGAGCCTTTCTTCACGACTCGTGCGAAAGGGATGGGCATGGGGCTATCGATCAGCCGCTCGATTATTGAAGCTCACGGTGGCCGACTGTGGGCGGAATCCAACGGCTCGGGCGGAGCGACATTCCAGTTCACTTTGCCGACGGAGGATGGGTCGACGTCATGAAAGAGCAGGATCCGGTGGTGTTTGTCATCGATGACGATCGCATGATCCGCGAAGGACTTCAGAGCTTGATCAGATCAGTGGGACTTCGTGTGGAGACATTCGCTTCCGCCCAGGACTTTTTAGGGGCGAAGCGGCCAGATACGGCAGCCTGTCTTGTTCTGGATGTAAGAATGCCGGGTCTCAGCGGGCTCGATCTGCAATTGAAGTTGAGGGATGATGGAATTCCGATTCCCGTCATTTTTATCACCGGCCATGGTGACATTCCGATGTCAGTGCGAGCGATGAAGGAGGGAGCACATGAGTTTCTGACGAAGCCGGTGCGCGGCCAGGACCTGCTCGATGCGGTTCAGAAGGCATTGGCCAGCGATCGAGCCCTGCGTCAAGAACGCCGGGAAATAGAAGAAGTTCGTGCGCGGTTCGAGTCGCTCACGCCACGTGAGAAGGAGGTACTGGAGCAGGTGGTTGCCGGCCTTCTGAACAAGCAGATTGCCGATCAACTAGGAATGAGCGAGCTGACGGTTAAGACTCATCGTGCTCATGTAATGGAAAAGACACAGGCTGAATCGCTCGCCCATCTCGTCCGCATGTCCGAGAGGCTCAAGAGCGCCACGCGAAAGTAAGGACCCCTCTCCTCCTAAAGCAGTAGAGTTTTCAGGACAAAGCAGGATAGTCTTCAAGTTGCCTGGTTGGTAGTCTCATCCTCGTGGCCGGTCTAACGCGCCGCAGACTGGGTGAACTGAAGTGGATGGGACGCTAACAAACGCCGGCAGCATCGCCATCGTGGACGATGATGAACCCCTGCGCGAAGCACTGGCAAGTGTGATGAAGGCAGCTGGCTTTTTCCCAAGGACCTTTGCTTCCGCAGAGGAATTTCTAGCCTGTGACGATTGCGAAGACACAGCCTGCCTCATACTCGACGTGCGCTTGCCCGGCATGAGCGGGATCGAACTGCAAAAGCAGTTGGGCAAGACGAATAGCCGGCTTCCCGTTGTTTTCGTCACTGCGCACGGTGATGCCTCGCTTCGCGACTGCCTGATGCGAGCCGGAGCCGCTGCCTTCCTTTATAAGCCGGTTCGAAGCGACGCATTACTGAAAGAGATTCGTAAGGCGGTGGGAAAACGCAGCGCCAACAACCAACAGTGAATGGAGTTATTTATGTCTTCTGCTTACATGATCGGGACCAACGACGAAACTACAGCGAGTTTCAATCTCGCACAACGGGCGCGATCTCGTGCGAACGCCTCGAACGAAATTGTGGGGGAGAGCGAGCAACTGGAGTCCGTGATGCAACAAGTAAAGCTCGTCGCGCCGACAGACTCCACGGTTCTGATCCTGGGGGAAACGGGAACAGGAAAAGAACTGATCGCGCGTGAAATTCACCGGCTCTCCAACCGCTCGTCACGTCCGTTCATCCGTGTAAACTGCGCGGCGATTCCACCTTCTCTGATCGCGTCTGAGTTATTCGGACACGAAAGAGGGGCGTTTACCGGAGCGCTGCAGCGGCGGCAGGGCCGTTTTGAAGCGGCCAACGGGGGAACGATCTTTCTCGATGAGATCGGTGAGCTGCCTATGGAAACTCAGATCACACTCCTCCGCGTTATTCAGGAGAGAGAGTTCGAACGCATTGGCAGTAGCCAGCCTATCTCTGTGGATGTTCGCATTGTCGCGGCCACGAACCGTGATCTGGAAGCAGCAGTAGCGGATCGCACGTTTCGCTCCGACATGTATTACAGGTTGAATGTCTTTCCGATTTATGTGCCTGCTTTAAGAGAACGGCTAGAGGATATCCCGCTGCTGGTGGAGCATCTGATCGAACGTTTCGCCAAACAGGTGGGCAAAGCATTTCGAACGATCAAGATGAATACGATCGAGATGCTGCAATCATACGATTGGCCAGGCAACATTCGCGAACTACAGAATGTAATCGAAAGATCCGTCATTCTAGCTGGGGGGGATATCTTTTCGATTGACGAGGCGTGGGTAAAACGCGAGCTTCGGCGGCCGCGGACTACGACTCCACTGGTCAGCTCAATGGCCGAGCGGGAGCGCGAGATGATCGAAGCGGCGCTCACGGAAAGTGAGGGGCGCATATCAGGGCCGACAGGGGCTGCAGCGAAGCTTGGGGTTCCGCGTCAGACTCTGGACTCGAAGATCGCCAGCCTGCAAATAAACAAACTGCGTTTCAAGTCGCAGCGAAGCGGAACGCCTGCCACGCCGCAAGTCAATACGGGCAACGTCAATATCGACTAAGGTAATTGATTGCGGCATAGTTCTCGTGTCTCTTGTAGTCCTGATGTTCGTCCTAGACCGCCTGGGGTTGATTGCTTGGTTTTCGCGAGTCAGTTGCCGCAAAGACCCGCATCAAGATTCTTCCGACCGGAAATATTGGAACGCGCACGAGTAGTTCGGCAAAGCGCGACCCCGAGCGCCGCCCCAATTCGTTACGAACACTCCTAATTTCTGGTCCCATGTTTCTGACAGTTCGGCATTGTCCAAGCCTTCAGCATATTTCCTCGCTCTAACTCCTCCCGTTTCAATGGTACGCAATGGAGCTTTGGTTGCACCTCTAGCGGAATCGGCTGATCGCCGAATGCAACTTTCATGAGGAGGAAGTGATGCGAAAGAACTTGATGCAAAGAATTCCAATGTTCTTGTTCTTCGTCCTTAGCCTGCTTCCCTTGCAGGCTCAGGATAGCAATTCAACAACAACCAGCCCCGTGCAGATGACCGTTACGGTTCGCGTGCTCGGGAAAAACAAACGCATGCCTGAGGTCAATCGTGAGGACATCATCGTGAGGCAGGGAAAAGACCCACTGCAGGTCACCGGGTGGACTCCGATCAGCGGTGATCGCGATCCGCTCGATCTCTTCATTCTGATCGACGATGCCGCCAGGGCAACTTTAAGTTCACAGTACAGCGACTTGCGCGAATTTATCTATTCGTTGCCGAGAACGACTTCGGTAGGCGTGGGATACATGCGCAATGGCACCGTTCGAGTTGCGCAGGACCTCACAACCGATCACCGGCAGGCAACAAATGCACTGCGAATTCCCTTAGGCTCGCCAGGAGTCTATGGCAGTCCATACCTGTCGGTAATCGATCTAATGAAGCGTTGGCCCGAAAGTTCGAATCGGCGCGAGATCGTGATGATCACAGACGGCATCGATCGACTTCACGGCTGGCCGCACCGTCGCGGTCTTGGTCCCACCAGCCCTGATGCCAGTGCAGCGAGCACGGTCGCTCAGCGCACGGGAACAATCATCCATAGCATCTACACGCGCGGTGTGGGATGGCGCGGCAGCAATTTCTGGCAGGTGACGAACGGCCAGAACGCCATGGCGAGGCTCGCGGATGAAACCGGTGGCCAGTCTTTTTTCTTGGGCATTTCCGAACCTGTCAGCTTCCGGCCGTATCTTGATCGTTTGCAGAGCAGCCTCGACAACCGGTACCGGCTTGAGTTTAACGCTGTGCCCGGCAAGAAGCCGGGACTGCAGTATGTGAAGCTCACCACCGAAGTCGCTGGCGTTGAGCTCGACTCGGCGGACAGCGTCTGGGTGGCCGCTCGGTAATCCTTCCTTCGAGGGTTTCTTCGGAGTGGCATCACTCTAGCTCCGAAGAAACCCGTCTTTTTTCTTCGATGCACTCCTCCCGATTCCATCATTCAGCTTTGCCTGCGTCTCGTCATCATTCGGACAATCCGCCGCGCTTTTTTGCGCGACGATTTCGACACTTCTGTTGATTCAGCATTTCTGAGACTTTCAGCGTGTTTCGTAGGCGTAAGTCGCGCAGATTCAGCAAATCGAGTTGGCGCAGCGATTGCATCTTCTCATTGCGTCTGACGTGAGCGAATGAAGATCACGACGACGGGGAGGTTTCGCATGGATAGGAACCAGAAGTTCTCAACGGACAAGCAAGATTCTTTAAGCAGCAACGGCGTACCTGTCGAAGTCGGGATGAGCGTTCCCGCGCGGAAAAGCCCGCGCATATTGGCAATTGCCATGTCGCTCGGACTGTGGGTCGTTCCACGGACCCGCACGATCTGATATTTGCCAAACGGCCCGTCCGGCGGTGATTGAGCGGGACGGGCCTTTTTTATAAAGATGATCAAAAGGCTAGACAACAGCAAAGGAGATGCACTATGAAAACCATACTGATTACCGGCTGCTCCTCAGGTTACGGCCTCGAATCGGCTCGCTATTTCCTCTCGAGAGACTGGAACGTCATCGCAACCATGCGGACCCCCCGCGAAGACGCTCTGCCGCGCGCGCAGTCGCTGCGTATCCTCTCGTTGGACGTAACGGATGAAAAAAGCATCGCGGCGGCCATCAAAGCGGCGGGTCCGATTGATGTCCTCGTCAACAATGCCGGCATCGGCGTCGTCGGGGCTTTCGAAGTGACGCCCCTGTCGCACATTCGCAAGGTCTTCGAGACGAATACTTTCGGCGTGATGGCGATGACCCAGGCCGTGATCCCGCAGATGCGCGAGCGGCGATCCGGCGTAATTGTCAATGTCACGTCCAGCACAACCTTGGCCCCCTTCCCGTTGGCGGCAGCCTATACCGCGAGCAAGCAGGCAATCTTGGGCTTCACCGTTTCGCTGGCTCACGAGCTTGGACATTTCAACATTCATGCGAAGCTGGTCGAACCTGGATACGCTCCGACGACGAAGTTCACGCAGAATACCGAGGTTCGCGTTGCAGACCTCATTCCCCGGGCGTATGCTGACTTCGCCGCTCCGATTTTCGCGGAGTTTGCGCGGCCGGCTTTGACTACCAAGGAAAGCGATGTGGCCGAGGCCGTATGGCTGGCCGTGAACGACACTTCCGGGAAGCTCCATTTCCCCGCTGGGGCGGATGCGGTAGCTCTTTCAGGCGACGCGCGATAAATGTCAGCCCGTTCGGCATTTCTGGCGGGACGGGCCTTCTTCTCCAACCTGGTACAAAACTGATTCTGAGCACCTCCTTCAACGCTTCCAAGGAGCGCATCCAAAGCTGAGCCATGCACCGACCTGCCCGCCATTCGATTGACTCAGCACCTGCTCGTCCATAAGATGAATCGACTTCGAAAGCCGACGCCTCGCGTGCCCGGGGTTTACCGTGTCACTTTTTCCAGCAGGTACATGTAAGAGCGATAGACCCGTCCGGTGGCACGGGTCATACCGATTTCACAGGTGCGGCTGCTGGAGTAACAGGCGTCGGGATGTTCTGCCCTAACCTCGGCTGCCTCCGGCCGCGTGGCGGATTGCGTCAGTTCGGGGAATAAAAATCCTCGATCACCGGCGAAGCCACAACAGCCCGCGTTCGCAGGATTCAATACCTCCTGACTGCAGGCTTTTGCAATTCCCTCCAGCTTGGCAGCGATCCCCATCTTGGTGACAGAGCACACTGGATGCAATGCGACGCGTTTGACCTTCGCTTGCACGGTCAGTTTGGGTAGCAGTACATCGTGGGCAAACTCAATCGCGTCCAGCAGCCTCAAATGATCGAAGCGGCCCTGGTTCTCAGGCGTCAGATGAGGTCGCACCGATTTAAGAGAGTAAGTGCAAGGGCTGGTGTCAATGACCACCGGCAGCCTGCCCTGGCCGGACCATTGCCAGAGCCGTTCCACGGCTGTGTTCGCCACGATGGCATGAGCGCGAGTGAATCCTTTGGAAGAGAACGGCATGCCGCAACAGGTACCTGCAACATCCGATGGAATGTGCACGGGGACCCCGGCGCGCCGGGCCAGCTCCACCGTCACTTCCATCAGAGAGCGGTCTTTGGGTTCGGTCGGCAACCGGCCCATGATGCGCGAGATACAGGTCGGGAAATAAATCGCCTGAGCGCCTTCCTTCTTGGTGAGGGGAACTTTGCCGGCTGCGAAGGGAGTGTCAGACATCCATTCGCCGAGGTTGTCTCCGGCAAAGCGCTGCATCCCGCGCGTGAGGGAGCGCATGCCGCTGACCCCGATGATTCGTTCGGCTGCGTGCCCGAACCGCAGCGCCCAGCGCAGCGCGCTTTCCGCGAAACTGAAATTGTTCGCAATACGGACTGCCCACTCATGTGCTGCAGGAGTGGCACGCAGACTGCGGAAACGCTTGACCAGCGTTCCGGTATCGATATTCACTGGACATGCGGTGGCACAAAGTCCGTCAACGGCGCAGGTATCGAGCGCCATGTAGGGGAATTCACGATCCAGCGCGTTCCACAGCGGCGAGCCACCAGCCTCCTGCTGCCGGGCCATCTCGCGGCGGACCACGATGCGCTGGCGGGGCGTGAGCGTCAGATCCCGGCTAGGGCACTTAGGCTCGCAGTAGCCGCACTCAATGCACTTGTCAATCTCCGGCTCGACGGAGGGAATGCGCTTGAGATCGGCGAGGTGCGCCTTGCGGTCGGCATTGATGATCACTCCGGGATTGAGCAGATTGTCGGGGTCGGCGAGCTGTTTCAGCTGGCGCATGATCTGGTAGGCGTCGCTGCCCCATTCCGTCTCCACAAATGGCGCCATGTTGCGGCCGGTGCCATGTTCCGCTTTTAGCGCGCCATCATAGCGATGAACCACCAGCTCGACTAAGTCGTCAATAAAGCGGGAATACTGATCGATGGCAGCTTGGTTGTTAAAGCCCTGGGTGATTACAAAATGCAGGTTGCCGTCTTTGGCATGGCCGAAGATTATGCCGTTGGAGTACTCGTGTTTCACAAAGAGACGGTTGAGATCGTAGGTGGCATCGGCCAGAACCTCGACCGGAAATGCGACGTCTTCAATAATTACGGTTGTGCCGCTCTGCCGCACCGAGCCGACTGACGGGAACATGCCAGCCCGAATCTTCCATAGCAATGCTTGCTCTGCGGCGGCGTGGGTAAAACACGCAGGCTCGAACAACTTGAGTCCGCCGACCGCATCCCGGGCCAGCGCTTCCAACTCGGAACGACTGCTTTCTTCGGCAGATTGAAATTCGACCAGCAGCCCGGCAGCGCCATCGGGAAGGGTTTTGATCGAGGACGGTATCCCCGCTTGATTCTCGACCGAGCGCAAAGAAGCCCGATCCATGATCTCCAGCGCCTTCGCGCCCGCGTTGCGCAACGGGATAATCGAATCGGCCGCCGCATACACGTCGGAGTACAGCAGAAGCCCCGTGTATTTCACAGGAAGATCGGGAACTGTGTTCAAGACAGCTTCCGCGATAAACGCCAATGTTCCCTCGGAGCCAATCAGCACGTGCTGAAAGATATCGACGGCGGTATCGAAATCGAGAAAGGCGTTCAACGAATATCCGGTTGTATTCTTTCGCTTGTACTTGTTGCGAATTCGTTCGCGCAGTACCGAATTCTGTTCCAGCTTCTGCTTCAAATTCAGGATGCCGCGGGCCAACTCGGGCTCGCGCGCACGAAACTCCGCGTCGGCGTCAGGCCGTGATGTGTCAATGACCGTACCCGATGGCAGCATGAACTTCATCGACTTGAGAGTGTGATAGGCGTTCTGCTCGACGCCGCAACACATGCCGCTGGAGTTGTTGGAGAGAATTCCGCCAATGGTGCAGGTGGCGATGGAAGCCGGATCAGGCCCGATCTTCGCTCGGTAAGCCGCCAGCGCTGCATTGGCGCGAGCGCCGATCACGCCGGGCTGCACTCGAATCTGTCTGCCGCCATCCTCTACGTTCAGAGTTCGCCAGTGGCGGGCGATGTCTACCAGCAAGCCGTCAGAGATCGACTGTCCCGACAAACTTGTGCCCGCGGCGCGGAACGTCATGGGTATGCGGTGTTGCCGGCTGAACGCAAACAAAGCTCGTATCTCGTCCACCCCGTCGGCCTGTACGACCGCTTTCGGGATCAGACGATAGAAGCTGGCATCGGAGGCGTACGCGACGAGTTCGATAGGGCGGATGAGGATGCGAGAGGCGTCGATAGCAGCGGCAAGTTCGGATTTGATTTCTTCCGAAGAAAATTGCACGGGAATTAGTTCGGCCACAGCCATTTGCTTTCCTGTTTGCCTCGGAACCGAAAAACTAAGACGATTCCAACTCGTCCGCCAGGCGCTGCGCTGTGTGCTCAACCTTGATGGTTGAGTTTTGCTTATCCAGGCCGCCGCGGATCTGCATGACGCAACCGGGACAGTCCATTACTACGACTGGCGCGCCACTGTTCCTGATGTTGACCAGCTTGCGTTCCAGAATCGGCGCCGAAATTTCCGGCAGCTTCAGGGAATAGGTCCCGCCCATGCCGCAGCACATATCGGCCTCGTACATTTCCGCGATCTCGTAGCCGGCTTGGGTCAACAGTTGCCGCGGTGGTTGAGTAGCATGCAGCGTGCGCTTTAAGTGGCAGGAATCGTGATACGTGATTTTCCCCAGTTGCTGGCCCTCTTTGAACTTCAGCCGGCCTTCGTCTACGAGTTGCTTGACGAGGGTGGAGAAATCGATGACCTTTTCGGCCAACTGACGCGCCCGCGGCAGCGAATCAGTCTGCCCGAGGCTTTCGAATGTGCTGATGAACTCATGTTTCAACTGCACCGTGCACGTCGGGCACGCCGAGACGACATAGGTAACATCTTCTGCAAGCAGGGCATTGATGTTGTCCTGCGCATTCTGCGCGGCGACTTCATAGGCTCCGGCATAGCGGGCAGGAGCTCCGCAACAAGTCTGGCCTTCAGGAAACAGCACCTCAATGCCGGCCTTATTGAGAATCTTGACCAGCGATTCGCCCATCTCGGGATAGGCGAAGTCGATCAGGCATCCGGCATAGAATGCGATTTTCTCTTTGCCTGCCGGTTGCGGGATTTTCCTGATTGTGTCGCGCAGCGGAGCTTCGGCGATTGCGGGAAGGCTGCGGAATTCCGTCATCTCCGAGAGGAAAAACGGCAGGTGCCGGATGAAATTACCCTTCTGCATCGGTTTCTGCATCACGTATGCCGCGCGCAGCATCGAGTGGAAGAGCTTGCGATTGTTGACTACGGAGAAAATCGCCTTCTGCGCGAGAGGCTGGCCTTGCTCGACCGCCAGGCGGCGCCGCAGTTCGAGAATCAATCCGGGGATATCGATTTTGCCGGGACAAACCTCCGTACAGTTGCCGCACTGAATGCACAGACTTTGGATGTCGTCCGATGCTTTGAGCGCGTCGAACCAGGCGGTGAGAATGGTGCCGATGCCGCCGGTGTAAATTTTTCCGAAGACATGGCCGCCCACCAGGCGGAAGACCGGACAAACGTTCAAACACGAGGCGCAGCGAATGCATTGCATCGCCTGCTTGAACTTCGGGTCTTGTGACATCTCGGTGCGACGGTTATCCATCAGGATGACGTGCAATTGCTTGGGCGTGCCGTCGGTATTGGGCACCGGGCCGCTGATCATGGAGACGTAACTGGTCATCAACTGCGCCGTGGCGCTCTTGGGGAGAGCTGTCAGAACAGGTATCACGTCGTCGAATTTTTCCATCAGCTTTTCGAGGCCGACAATCGCGACGTGAATCTTCGGCAGGGTCGTTACCAGCCGGGCGTTACCTTCATTGGTGACGATGACCAGCGTTCCGGTCTCGGCAACCGCGATGTTGGCCCCGGTAATTCCCATATCCGCGTTGAGAAATTTCGTGCGCAACTTGCCGCGCGCAAACTTCACCAGTTGCGGGATGTCCGGCTTCTGGCCGGCTTCGACCTGCTGGTTGAAAACCGTTGCGACTTCTTCCTTGGTCATGTGGATGGCAGGCATGACCATGTGTGAGGGTGTTTGTCCGGCCAGTTGAATGATCCATTCACCCAGATCGGTTTCGCCCACCTCGATGCCGGCAGCTTCGAGATGCTGGTTGAGGTGAATCTCTTCCGAAGCCATGGACTTCGATTTGACGACGCTCTTGACGCCGTTTTCCCGCGCGACATTCAGGATGTACTCGCGCACCTGGGCGGGATCGTTAGTACGAAATACTTTGGTTCCACGCGCTTCGACGTTTCTGGTGAACAGGTCGGCGAGTTCATCGAGGTGAGAGGCCGCGTAGGATTTTCGTTCGGCGATTTGGGTGCGCAACGCCTCGAAGTCATAGCCCTCATAAGCCTTCTGGCGGCTGATCCGATAGGCTTCGGAGAATCGTCCCAGCGCCCCGGTGAGGTTGGGGTTATGCACCGCCTTGTCGATGGACTCACGAAACTTCGTCTCCATTAGTTCACCCTTCCCGGCCCGTCGCAGACGGCGCCATCAAAGAAGACGATGATGAGCTTCTCCGGGCCGTGTACGCCGATGGTGAGCACGCGCTCGATGTCGGCGGTGCGGCTGGGTCCGGTAATGAAGGAAATGTAGTTGGTCTGCTCCGGCCGGATTTTGCCCAAAGCCGACGGCAGATCGGGCACGAGACGATCGCTACGGATAAGAGCGATGTGAATCAGGGGAAGCGTGGAAACAAGCCTCTGATCGACGCGAGCGGCGTTCTGCACCAGAGTTCCGGTGTTGGCGATGGCCCAGTCGAGCTGGCTGATTCCTACCTTCGCCTCGGCCGAGACTTCGCGAGTGACGTCGAAAGACAATCCGGGCAACTGGCGGGAAAGCTGCTTCTGATCGAATCCATCGAGGAAGGGGCACGATGCCCATACCGCACCGGCCTGAGGCGTATCGCTGATTCCAGCATCCTGCAAATAGTGAAGTATGAAGTCCAGGGCCTCTTTCTTGCGGGGGAAGCGATGGACTTCAGCGCTCACCGCTTCGGCGCGAAGTTTGAAGTCTTCAAAGACGGCATCCATACGTCATGCCTTTCCTCGATCCCCATGCTTTTCTGCGCGTTCTCATCGCAATACGAACTGGGTGAAGGGATAAACGTAGGCCATAAGAAAAACGAAAATGCCCACCAGACATGCGAGCGCGATGCTGTGCCAGAAGACATAGCGCAGAATGTCGCCTTCATGCCCATACCACTGGGTTGCCGTACTCGCGACGACGATACTCTGCGCATCGATCATCTTGCCCATCACGCCTCCCGTGGTATTGGCCGCGGCCATCAGCACGGGGGAAACGTTGACCTGCTGCGCCGAAATTTTCTGCAGACTGCCGAACAGGACATTCGACGAAGTGTCCGACCCGGTCAGAGCCACGCCCAGCCAGCCGAGCAGGGTTCCAAAAAACGGATAGAGATGGCCAGTACGCGCGAAGGCCAGCCCCATGGTCGCGTCGAGTCCGGAATAGCGAGTTAACATCCCGATCGCCAGCATGGCAGCAATCGTCAGCAGCGAGAAGCGCACCTTTACGATAGTTTGTCCGTACACGGAAATAATCTTTCGGAAGCTGAGTCCCATGACCATGCCCGGAAAGAATGGCCGCCAGCAAGATGCCCGTGCCGGTCGCGCTCAACCAGTTCAATCCGAAGACCGCGCCTTCCTTGGCCGGTTTAGGGACAACCGGAGGAACACGAAGGGATAAATTGTTCAGGTTCGTGACCGGGAATTGTGGATTGGTGATCTTGCTCGGCGGAGTGTGCCAGTGCGCCATCGAGGTGAATGTTTTCTCCGGAGCATTCATCAGATTCTTGCCGGTCTGGGTGCCCCACGCGAACACGATCACGCTCAAGACGATCCAAGGCACCCATGCTCTGGCGATTTGAGAGCGGGTGAATCCGTGATCGGCGTGGTGGTCGGTCTTGTTCGCCTCTCCTTCGAAGGTCCAGACTCGCTTGGGATGCCAGATGAAGAGAAATCCGATGAGGCAGGTCATGGAGACAACCGAGGCGACCACGTTGACGATCCACGGCCCATGCAAGTTCGATATGAGCAGTTGCGGAATCGCGAACGAAACTCCTGCGACCGCGATCGCAGGCCATACTTCGATCATCCCGTCCCAGCCGGCAAATGCGCACACCAGCCAGAAAGGCACCAGAATACAAAACGGGGTCAGAATTCTTCCTGCCATCGCGCCCAGCGTAATCTCGCTGAAACCGGTGACCTTGGCGAGAGCGATGATCGGTGTGCCCAGCGCGCCGAAGGCTACTGGCGCTGTGTTTGCGATCAGCGACAGGCCGGAAGCTTGCAGCGGTCTGAATCCGAGCCCGATCAGTAGAGCTGCAGTCACCGCCACCGGTGTGCCGAAGCCCGCCGCGCCCTCAAAGAATGCTCCAAAGCAGAAGGCGATGAGGAGCAACTGCAGGCGGCGGTCCTGCGTGATGCCCGTCAGGCTGTGCTGCAAGATGTTGAATTGTCCGGATTCAACCGTGAGCTGGTACATGAAAATAACGTTCAGCACGATCCAGCCGATCGGGAAGAGGCCGTAACCGGCGCCATAGACCGCCGTTGCTCCGGCAAGACGGGCTGGCATATGAAAGATAAAAATGGCGGTGAGCAGGGCGGCCGCCAATCCGGCGAGCGCCGCGTAGTGCGCCTTCACATGTCCGAGCGCGAGGCTGCCGAGCAGCACGATAATCGGCAGCGCGGCCAGGATCGCGGAAAGCCACCAGTGTCCGGTTGGGTCGTAACCTTGTGCCCACGGAGAGGACAGCGGAGAAATCCTCAAGACGAAGACGGCGGCAATTGCCGCGATGACGATTACCATTGCGGAAGCAAAGAGATTCGCTTGCGGCGGGGCCGGTGGCTTGACCGGCGTATTGACCGGCGTCTTGGCCGGCATCAGCGTAGTTGCCATATGTCACCAAATCGGAAGCCCGATTTGTCGCATTATGGGCTGCCACGGTAACCGTAGAGGCTCGGAGCGCGGCATGCTGTGATGTAAGTCACCTTGGAGTGTGACGGCGAACGTACTGAAAACGAGCCTTCAACCGGGGATATTCGCCCATTTCTGCCCGCATGATTTTCACCAAATGCCGAAAGCATGCCAGCTACAATTCAGGATGCATCCTCGCTCCTGCGCCATAAGCGTTCACATCGCAACCGCCGCCGCTCCGGATCGCATCGTATATGGGGACGAAAAAATCAATGGTTCAGAAACGATCGCCACGAGCTCAAAGAAAATCGAAGTCGCTGCTCAGAGCACTGATGTGTGGTTTCGCAGCGGGGCTTGGCGCGGTCTCGGCTATGGACCGGTTCACCAGTCTGGCTGAAAATTGCCGGAGGGGGCCGGATGACTCGCTGCCCTACAGCGCGCAAGAGCGGGATGCTAGCAGTTTGATTGCGAATTCTGCGACCCGTTGGATGACGGGCCGTAATCTCTCGCGGAGAGAATTGAAAAGCGGGGCGGAGTTCGTCCACCATGCAACGGCCGGCGTCGCGGGTTCTCTCTATGGCGCCATGGTTTATCGATCGACAGCAATCGTGCAATCGAGAATCGTGTCGGGATTGGCTGGCGTCTGTTTCGGGTGGGGGTCTGGTACATAGGAGACGAGCTGCTTTTACCTGCGCTCGGCGTGTTGAAACGAGAGGACTACACCGCAGCGATGCGGGCTGAAGCGCTGGTGGCGCACGTAGTTTACGGTGTGGCGACTGGCCTGCTGTATCGTCAATTGGCGGCCGTCAATCAGCGGCCGTCAAGCGGCGGCATCGGCCGAAGCTGAATAAGTGTCTACAACGGAAATTTCTTACGCTGCTCGTCGATAGACTCCTCGTCGATAGCCACGTTCCGATTTACTGTGCTTCGCGGGATCAATCCTTGCGGGGTCAGCTTTCTGTGATCGCGATCCGAAGTAGTAGCCACCGGCGGCGATGATGCCCGCTATTGCGCCTACGATCCAGCGCCGGTTTAGCGACGCCTCCAGCTCATAACTTCTGGCGATGCGCTCTGCCGGTAAAGGTTCCCCGAGCCCCATGATCGCCCGGTACCGGGGACCAGAGATTGTTCGGCCGATTGGGATCTTCGGGTTCGTTGGTCTGCTGCGACTTGAACCCGGTACGACCCAGATAGTGATCGAGAAGACCCGGAGCAATCTTGTTTCCGACAATGGCAGCTACCGTCGGCGCACCAACGTAGACTTCTCTACGATCATTGTGTGCGGCCCAGTAAACGGCTTGCGCCCCTACTTCTGGTTCAAAGATCGGAGGGACGGGCTGCGCTTTGTGCTTGAGGCGGCTCTTGACCCATCCAAACTGAGGCGTATTCAATGCCGGCATCTGCACCATGGTGAGGCGAATGTTGCTCTGGTCATGAATCAGTTCGCAGCGGAGCGAGTCGGTAAATCCGGCAATGGCGTGTTTCGCGGCGCAATACGCAGATTGCAAGGGAATACTGCGATAGGCCAGCGCCGAGCCGACCTGCACAATGGTTCCTTCGTTGCGTGGCAACATGCGCTTCAAAGCACAGAGCGTTCCATACACAACGCCGAGATAAGTCACTTCCGTAACGCGTTTGTATTCCTTCGGCTCCATCTCCTTGACGGGGGAGAACACCGAAGCCATCGCATTATTCACCCAGATATCGATGGGGCCGAACTCGCGCTCAACCGCCGCAGCCGCCTGTTCCATGGCGTCTGGGTCAGCTACGTCGGTCGGCAAGACTAAAGCTTTGCCGCCACTGGCTTCAATTTCACGCCTGGCACCCTCGAGACCATCGACTCCTCTTGCCAGCAAACCGACACTTGCTCCGTGGCTGCCAAAATGACGAGCGATCGCGCGACCTAATCCGGCCGAAGCGCCTGTGACTACCACAACTTCATTTTTCACGAATAATCTCCTATATGCGCGAAAGTTGTGCGCGAACCGTGCGCGGCTATGCGCTCGAAACCTCGAACTGCGCTGCAAGATATAGGTTAGAGCCGTTTGCGCAGGTCGGGGTTTTCTTCAATTTACCGGCTTTGTGTTAAATCAGGCCCACTGTGAAGTTTTCGGGTCTTCAAGTACTCGACCAGGGCCGTGGTCTCGTCCGGATGCAGAATGCCGGCGAAAGCCGGCATATTGCGTCCGCCATTCAGGATGCGAAGGATCATTTGTTGCTGGGTGAGGCGATTGCCGACGTCTGAGAGATTGGGTCCGCGCAAACCGCCCAGGCCATTCACCGTATGGCAATACTCACAGCCTTTGTCATGGAAAAGCACCTGCCCGTGCATGGCTGCACTGGAAGCGGTTGCTGGAAGCGAGTTCGGCAGCGGCGGCGAATCGAAGCGCGGCGACCAGGGAGCGATTTTTCCTTCCCGCCACAAGCCAAGTACGCCAAGACAAATCACCAGGACCCACGCCACCGCCCACGGACGGCGTCGCGGACTGCGCTCGCCCTTATTGAAAAAAAATGGAAGTAAGAACATCGAGCCGAAGATGAGAAGCGGTGCGAGAACGATGATGTAAGACTCTAGAGCATGAGGGCTCAATGCCAGCACCGCGAAGTACCACAGCAGATACCAATCGGGACGCGGGTCTGCGCGCAGCACACTGGGGTCTGCGGGAGGCACCAGCTTCGGAGCTCCAATCATGACGGCGAATGTGATACAGGCGGCGATGACCAACGATCCAAAAAGCGCATCGCGCCATGCAGCGTCGGGCCAGAAAGGTACGCCCTCTTTACTGAGAAGCTGTTTGTACTGAGCTTTATAAGTTTCCGGGTTGACCGGAGCCCCGGCCTTAGGAGGTTCAGAGATGCCGTTGTAGAGAACCAAATACAAGTGGAACCCGATAATCGCCATGATCGTTGCGGGTATGACGAAGACGTGCAGGTCAAAAAATCGGGTGAGCGTGAGCCCGCTCAAGTGATCGCCACCGTAGATCAGGCGGGACATGAATCCCCCGATAAATGGAGTGCGGGCTGCTTGCTTGGCCGCGATGTTGACCGACCAAACGGCATTCTGGTCCCAACGCATCAATTGGCCGGTAAATCCCATGGCAAGTGTCAGGATCAGCAGTACCACTCCGGAAAGCCAGTTGACTTCGCGCGGATATTTGTAGGATGCGTAAAGGAAAACCCGGAGCATGTGAATGCCGATGAACATGAACATTGCGGATGCGCCGAAGTAGTGCATACCGCGAACAATGTGTCCAAACAGAGCGTCATTTTGAATGTGGCTGAGGCTCTGAAAGGCGCTGTTCGTGGAAGGGACAAACATCGTAGCCAGGACCACGCCCGTGACCACTTGCAGCACAAAGGAAAACAATGTCGCCGAACCAAAAACATAAGCCCATTTGCTTTGCTTCGGTACGGGGTGCTCGAGTAGTGGCTTGAGCTTCGCGATGAGACCGGTTCGGCTTTCGAACCACGCGACCGCATCATGGAACAGACGCGCCACTTATACATCCTCACTTTCGCGGCGGTCATTTTCCCCGTGACCATTTTCGCGGTGATCATTGAATCCGAGTCCTAAAGGATCCACAGCCTTCACATATTTGACCTGTTCCACCTTCCATTGCACCTGTACACGCCCGTTGGCCACGCGCGCCGCAAACTGCTGCAGGGGCACGGGGGGCGGACCGGCAGCCACGTCGCCGTTCTTGAAATAGACTCCGCCATGGCAGGGACACATAAAGAGTTCAGCGCTCGCTATCCATCGCACCGGGCAACCCAGATGGGTGCATTTGGATGAGTAAACGGTGAAGTCTTCTTGATTATTTCTCCGCAACCAGGCACCGATCCGATCCGAGGGACCGTCCCAAGGCAGAACACCCGAGGTCACCAGATCGACCTGCACCGTCTCGCCGATATTGAATTGCTCGAGCGGTCCAACGTCTTGCCACAAAGGAGGAAACTTACGCAGCATGGGACTGAGGAGAAATCCGATGATGGGTACGCTGGCCGCTAGCGCCGCCATGGCACCCGCGCCGACGCTAATTAGCATCAGTAACCTTCGTCGAGTGACCTGAAAGCCCTCCACTTCCATAAACTTATTCTCCTTGTAACTCCTCCACCCAACGCCAGGTTGCCACCGCAAATACAATGATTCCGACAACGCATACGTACCACTTGGTGACGATCCCCATCACAAAAAATACGATTCCCATGGCCATGATTGCCGGCGCGAAGGTAGGCACCGGCAAACGTGCGGGCATGGGCAGATGCCATCCCGGAAGCAGTTTGCTATCGAGAGATTGTCGCTTGAGTACTTCGTCCTCGGTTTCGAGGATGCTTTCTTGCGCTGCGGCGGGGCTCTCGACAACAACTGGCAAGTTCGCAGCTTCTGTACCGCTTTCTTCTTTCGCTGCGATGCGGGACAAATGGTCGAGCGGGGCATCGCCGTCCGAGGTGTTAGAAAGACTTTCGAGCGGGCGGCTGGCGAACTCTGATTGCGGGTTCGTTGCGGCGGACACTTCCGTTGACCTTTGCCGAGACAAATCGCGTACCGGGCTTTTGCGGAGAAATCTCCACAGCGTCCAGCCGATGATCAGCGCATACTTGAGCAAGACAGTTCCGGTGGATTCCTTCTCTGCTTTCACCGCAGACCTCTTTCTGTAGCCATCGCGATTGAACCCAAATCGCTTGAACCCAAATCATCTTCGGTATCCGGCCGCGCGTACCAGGAAGCAATGATCGCGAGAATCGCAACAAAATAAACTGAACAGCCGGGCACCCACATCAGCAATCCGCCAAGCCTCTGATCTTGCGCGGCGGAAATGCCCCAGCCATTGCGAATAAGATCGAGCGCGCCCAGTTCGTCCTTCGGATGCAGATACGCGGGATAATGACCAACTGGCATGAAGGTCAAAATGATGCCGAGAACAGAGTTCTCCGCAGCCGCGGCAAACAGATACGCTACCGCCGCTCCGGTATGCAGTCGACGCTCCGGTAGCGGATGAAGCACTGGCCACCAAAAAATCGTCGCAGTAACAAGAAAACTGAGATGTTGAAAAATGTGAACCGGCTCGTGAGCCAGCGCGAAGTTGTAGAGTGCGGGCACGTGCCAAACCGTCATCGTGACTACTCCAGCACACCACGCGACATATGGATTGCCCAGGATCCCTTCTGTTGCCGCTAAACCTGGAACCTTCAGCCACGAACGCGCCTCACTTTCGCTGATTCCCAACAGGAGCAGCGGCGGCACGACAAGGATCAACAACAGGTGTTGCGCCATATGGGCACTGAACAAATAAGTGTCGCCGAGAGTGTCCAGCGGCGATTGCAGTGACAAAAACAGAATGACAATACCCGCCGCGAAACAAATCCTCTGCCACAAATCAGCCCGCGCTTTCACGAAGTAAACCACCAGGAGCAGCACACAGCCGACAATCACTGACCAATCGAAGTCCCACGCCGTCAGCAGGAGCCTTGTCGTTGTCATCGTCATTGTCGTCGTATCGTCGGGTTGACGTTCAATGTGCCGACCATAAGTAGACGACCGAAAAAACCGCGACCCAGACCATGTCCACAAAATGCCAGTAATAAGAGATACAAGTCAGGGCCACACTTTGTGGTCTTCCGATCGACCGAGAAACAGAAATTGCGAGCATTATGCCGAGAAGAATGATTCCGGCGGTGACATGAATTGCGTGAAAGCCAGTCAATGTGAAGTAGGTGCTGCCGAACAAATTTCGGCTCACCGTCACGTTCTCATGAAGAAGCTTGCGATACTCCTGCATCTCGCCATAAAGAAAAATGGCGCCGAGAAGCATGGTCACGCCGAGCCAGATCCCGACGCCGAACTTGCCTTTGCGATGTGCCCGCTCGGCCAGAAACACGCTTATGCTGCTGCTCAGCAAACACATTGTGTAAAGCCCAGTTTTCCAGGGATCGAGCACGCCATGCGCATTCGGTCCGTCGGGGAAGCTCCTGCATAGAAGACATACGCCGCGATGAGACAAGTAAAAAAAATCGCCTCCGACCCGAGAAAGAGCAGCGTCGCGTAAAATGTCTTCTTATCTTCGGGATTGATTTCTTTCTCGATGCCAGGCACGGGCTGTTCTCGATTCGTTGCTATTTGTTTAAATCACGATCCTGTTGCTCCGGATGTTTGAGGTCCCATAAAGGACGGGGGCCGTGGACCGGCGGAATCTGCGCGAAGTTATAGACCGGCGGCGGAGAAGATGTTGCCCATTCCAAGGTCCAAGCTTCCCAGGGATTTTCACCGGCGGGCAAGCCGTGCTTACGGCTCCACATGAAATTCCAGAAGAGAAACAGAGTAGAGATTCCCAGAATAAATGCGCCAATCGTAGAGATCATGTTGAGACTTTGCCAGTGCGGCAAGTCAGGATAGGTCCATACCCGCCGTGGCATGCCGGCTATGCCGAGCATGTGTTGCACAAAAAAAGCTGTGTTGAATCCAATTACCGTTGACCAGAAGTGCCAGGTGCCGAGTCTTTCCGACAGCAGGCGGCCCGTTATTTTCGGCCACCAATAATAGATACCGGCAAAAACCGCAAACATCGTGCCGCCGAAAAGAACGTAATGGATGTGGGCGACAACCACGTAGGAATCGGTCAATTGCCAGTCCATGGGGACAGTAGCGAAGACCACTCCGCTCAGACCTCCAATGGTGAATTCAATCAGGAAAGCCACGCCGAATTTCATGGAGGTAGTAAAGCGAATGGCACCGCCCCACATGGTAAAAATCCAGTTGAAAATCTTGATGCCGGTTGGGATGGCGATCAGCATGCTTCCAAATGCAAAAAACATATCGAAGGAGTGCCCAAGTCCAACGGCAAACATGTGGTGAGCCCAAACGGCGAAACTCAGAAGCGCGATGGCGACGGTAGAAGCCGCGACGAAACCATAACCAAAGATGGGCTGACGGGAAAAGACCGGGATCACTTCGGAAATAATTCCGAATGCCGGCAGCACCATGATGTAAACCTCCGGATGGCCGAATGACCAGAAAAAATGCTGCCAGAGAATGGGAGATCCGCCGGCGTCTGGAGTGAAGAAGCGAGCATGCAGGTTGCGATCGATCAATAGCATCACCAGGGCGGCGTTTAGAACGGGCAGCGCGAAGACCATGAGGAATGAGTTGACCATCGTCATCCAGGCAAACAATGGAAGCCGTTTCATGCGTGAGTCCGGGTGCTCGCATGGTGAACGTGGTCACGATCAGATTGATTCCGGTGGTCACCGTCCCAATGCCAATGGCGAGTAAGCCGAGAGCCCAGAAGTCCACGCCCGGAAGTGATGAGTAAGGTTTTTCGCTGAGGGGCGCGTAGCTGAACCAACCCATGTCTGGCGCGTTGCCGAAGAAAATACTGGTATATAGAAAAATGCCGCCAAACAGCAGCAGCCAGAAAGAAAGTGCGTTCATGCGGGGAAACGCCATGTCTCTGGCTCCGATCATCAGCGGCAGCAGATATACGGAAAGTCCCAACAGCGTGGGCATGACGACCAGGAAGATCATGGTGGTCCCGTGCAGAGTGAAAAGCTGATCGTAGGATTCAGGGCCGAGAAAATGACAGTTGGCGAAGGCGAGTTGGACTCGCATCAGCAGCGCTTCGCAGCCTCCGACGATAAAAAAACCGAGCGCGGTGAGAAGGTAAAGTATGCCGATTTGCTTGTGGTCACAGGAGGAGAGCCAGGAGAGCATGCCCGCAGTTTTTTCGAATCGCTCAAGCTCTTCCACGGATTGCGGCGTAACCAGAACTTCGCTCATCGCAATGTCTCGAGATAATCCACCAGTGCGTCTCTTTGTTGATCAGTGAGGTGCAGGTTGGGCATTTTGCACCCCGGCTTGATGGCTGCAGGGTCATTCAGCCAGTTCGAGAGATTCTCCGCGGTATTCATCATTCGCCCGGCGGCCAAAGTTTCCCGCGACGCGAGATGCGTGAGGTCGGGAGCGATGGATGCGGTTGCTGGCGTGCCGCGAATGGCGTGGCAGTTGGCGCAGCTCAACTGCTGAAAATATTGCGCGCCGAGCGCGGCTTTCCCGGAAGTGGGAGCCACGGGAACCGCTTCCTGCTGTGCTTGCCATTGGTTGAACTCCGCGGGCGTTTGCGCCACCACACGAATGCGCATCCATGCGTGCTCCGCGCCGCAATACTCCGCGCAAGTACCGAAATACGTTCCGGGCGTGTCGGCGGAGAACCATACCCGGTTCTCGACACCGGGGATTATGTCCATCTTGCGCCCCAACTCAGGAACCCAAAAATCGTGGATCACGTCAGCGGAAAGCACGCGAAGGTGCTGCGGCACTCCGGTGGGAACATGAATCTCATTCGCCGTCACGATGTCCGTGCCGGGATACCGAACTTCCCACCACCATTGATGTGCGACGACCACGAGCGTATCTGGTTGAGAGCTTTGCGGGTCAGAGGCACTCATGGAGCGGATGGCGAAGATCATGATCGTTGAAAGGATCAGGAAAAACGAGATGGTGTATCCCACCTCGAGTCTGGTGTTGCCGTACGCCGGATGAGGAGTTGGCTGATCGGGTGTTGCCCTGAATCTGTGGATGCAATACGTAACCAGCGCAGTAACAATGACGAAAATGCCAAGCATTGCCCAAAGGACCACCGAGCTCAAGTCGGAGATGCTGCGCGCGTAGGGGGAATGCGGCGAAAAGACAGGGAAAGTTGCAGGGGAATGTCTGGCTTGAAAAATGAGAATGGATACTGGCCAGATTCCTAGCTGCATGACATCTTCTTTCGTCTGCGCTTGGATGCGGTTATCAGCACGTTCGTTTGCCCTTCCTTAGAGGATTCTGCAGTTCGCGCAGGCGTAAGGACGTTCCCGCCTGCAGGCTCAGGGCGGCATTGATAAGGCCGATATGAGAAAAGGCTTGGGGGAAATTTCCCACCAAACCGTGTTTTCGGTCGTACTCTTCCGATAGCAGGCCCACGCGATTACAAATCGAGAGGAGGCGCTCAAAAAAGCTTTTGGCCTCCTCGACTCGGCCTTGCAGAAGGTAGACGTCAATCAACCAAAAGTTGCATGCAAGAAATGCTCCTTCTCCGGCCGGCAGCCCATCTTTTACCCGGTGAGTGTCGTACCGAAGCAAAAAACCGTCACGCATTAGATGCTTTTCAATGGCGCGGACAGTGCCGGCAATGCGTTCGTCCTCAACTGGAAGAAAGCCCACGATGGGCATCAGCAGAAGACTTGCGTCGAGATGCGTTTTTCCGTAAGCCTGGGTGAAGCTATTCATCTTTCGGTGAAAGCCTTTCCTGCAGACTTCCGCATGAATTTTCTTGCGCAGTTTGCGCCAGCGATCGACTGGACCTTTTATTCCGAACTCCTCGACCATGCGAATGCCGCGATCGAAAGCCACCCACGCCATCACCTTGGAGTGTGTAAAGTGCTGCGGACCGCTGCGAAATTCCCACAATCCCTGGTCGGGCGCGCTCCAGATTTTCTCCAGATGTTCGAGCAGCGGCACTTCGATCGCCGCGCCGCTCTTGTCCTTATGCGGATAAAGGCCATCACGGCGAGAGCGATAGATCGAATCCAGCACTTCGCCGTAAGTGTCGAGCTGAAGTTGGGACGACGCTTTATTGCCGATATGTACAGGCGCCGATTTCTCGTAGCCGGGAAGCCAGTCCGCGACCCACTCGGTGTGCTCCGGCTTACCGGTGATACCGTACATGATTTTCAGTTGGCTGGGATCTCCCTGGATCGAGCGGTTCAGCCAACCGAGCCAGGCTCGAGCCTCCTTTTCGAAGCCGCACTCGAGCAGACCCTGTAAGCTAAATGTGGTGTCCCGCAGCCAGCAAAACCTATAGTCCCAGTTACGAATGCCTCCGATTTTCTCTGGTAGCGACGCCGTAGGCGCAGCCACGAATCCGCCGGAAGGCGCGTAGGTCAGCGCCTTCAAAGTAATCAGAGATCGTTCCACTTGCTCCCGATAAGGGCCGTGGTATGTGTTGTGCCTGCTCCAGTCTTGCCAGAACCTTGTCGTTTTATGAAGCGCCGCTTTAGCGCGAACCGGGGTTGGAAGTTTGTCGTTATAGGAGCTGCTGTATTGCAATGTGAAGTAACAACTATTGCCTGCCGGCAACGACCAATCCGCGACCAGATTGTGTTTCGCACCGTGCAAAGCGGCGTCGGTTCGCAAGGTCAAACGGTGTGGGCCCGAGACAACACTCCAAAAGCCCTTTACTTTGGCTTCTATTCTCGGCTCTCCAGCGCCGTAATCGAAGCGCGGAGAAAACAAAGTTCTCATGCGACTGTGCCCCTTGATCCCGCGCACGATCCGAACCAGACAAGAGTGTTTTTTGCGTATGGTCATGAAATCCGTGACGGTTGCAACTGCACCCGTGGACTGGCTGTAGGTGGTTTCCAGGATGAGAGTGCCTGGGACGTAGCGCCGCTCGACCTTTCGAATCATTTTCGGAGAAAGCGACCAAAAACCATGTGCATCGGTTCCCAGCAGCCGCGCAAAACAAGCTTCTGAGTCGAAATCGGGCCAGCATAGCCAGTTGAGCGACCCACGTTCAGCGATGAGTGCGGCGCTCTGCAAGTCTCCGATCAGCGCGTAGCCGCCCACTTTCAAAGTTCGTTTCCTTCGGCGGCTTACCGCGCCGATCAGATTTGGCTCTCCCGAGAGCGCCCTTATAAACAGGCGTCTTTCGGCATCCCCGTACAATCCCTGTCCCGTTGGCCAAACCGCAGAATATGCGGCTCCCTTTTAAGTTGACTCAACCAGCCAAAGCAGAGGAACTCGCGATAAAGATTGCGCGGTCGGAAAAAATCGAGCCGATACGACCCTACGATGGCGAGTTTGTACGGAGGGTTGTTCTGAAAGTGTTCCATGTGGGTTTCACGTTGCGCACAGTGAAAGTTTGATCGAATTCAGCAGGAAGAAATTATTCCGCAAACCCATGCGGGGTTGGCGGAATCATAGAAGGGGAGCGCACAAGAATATGGCTCGAAGCAGCGCGCACCCTTAGAAGCAAGCCAGCTCCGTGGTGTGCGGTTCGCTCTTTATATGCTCGTGCTCAGCATTTCCTTTTTATAACCGCAAGGCTCCCGCCCAGAATCTTGCCTCTGATGATCGATGTGATTGATGCCGAAAGAAAAGACCGAGTAGCTCATGTTTTAGCAGAGTCGCATCTGGATGCGATGATTTGCAACTCGGCGAGTGCAGTACTTCTTCTGAGCGGATATTGGCCTGTGATGGGCGCGAGTATTGTCGTCTTCACTAAAGACGGGGAGTGCCACGTCGTACTACCCGAAGATGAAGTTGAACTGGCCCAGCGAACTTCGGATGCGGTTCTTGATTCCTTATCAGCCGTCAACCTTAGCTGCCCTGAGCTACTCCCATTGATGCAGCTGGTGGATCCGTTGCGGCGACTCACGACGAGGCTCGGGCTGAGCCATGCCGCCATCGGCCTTCAGTTTGATGAAGCGATGCAACCTGCAACCTACGCTTCCTCTGTGGAGTTTCGATTTTCTCTCTTCGCCCTGCTCCAGCGATTGCTTCCCGAAGCGAATTACAGGAGTTGCGACCGTGCGCTCGAACAGATGCAAGCTCGCAAGACTGCCAAAGAACTGGAGTGTATACAACGGGCTTCGGAGATCGCGGCAGCTGGATTTGCACGCGCTGCCGAGGTCGTACAAGTGGGAAGACGGGAAGCAGAAATCGCGGCTGCCTTGCAAGCTGCTTTCCAGGCTTCGACAAAAGCTGCGGCGGTTGAACGCAGTTACGGCTTCTTTTTTTGTATGTCTGGGCCCAACTCCGCCCGTGCCTCCGCCGCTTACGCACGAACTCGACAGCGCTCAGTCGAGGCAGGCGATCTGGTGATGATCCATGCCAATACCTGTGCTGACGGCTATTGGACGGACATCACACGCACCTATACAGCGGGCCCGGCTTCTCAGCGACAGGACACGATGCGTTCTGCGATTTGCGAAGCAAGAAAAGAAGCGCTGTTGAAGATTCGTCCCGGTGTCCACGCTTGTGACGTGGACCGCGCTGCCCGACACGTCATGAGTGCACATGGTTTTGGGGATGCTTTTAAGCATTCCACCGGGCACGGTGTAGGTTTCGCAGCGGCCAATGCAAATGCGATGCCGCGGATTCATCCGAAATCTCCTGACGTTCTCGAGGTGGGAATGACTTTCAACGTGGAACCGGCCGCGTACTTCGACGGCTATGGCGGCATGCGGCACTGTGACGTGGTGGCGGTGACTTCCGAAGGCGCGACCGTATTTACCGAATTCTGAGGATGGCTTTGTTCGACAAAGGAAAGACAAAAATCACGGGAAGCAAGGTAGAGGTCTTCAGGGTGCCCACGGACGCGCCCGAGGCGGACGGCACGTACGCGTGGGACAGCACCACGATGGTGCTGGTTCACCTTGAGGCAGGAGGGAAGACAGGTTTCGGATACACGTATGCGGATGAGTCGACGGCGAAGCTGGCGCACACGATGCTGCAAAAAGTAGTTGCCGGTCGCGATGTCTTTTCGCAAGCAGCGATCCTTCAGGATATCTACCGTCACGTTCGCAATCTTGGAGAAACCGGCATCACCAGGATGGCGGCAGCCGCGATCGACAACGCGATGTGGGATTTGCGCGCGCGGCTGCTGGATGTTGCCGCTAGTGAGCCTGTTTGGAATGGTGCGCGACGGAATTCCGGTGTATGGGAGCGGTGGCTTTACCTCATACAACGACACGCAGTTGCGAGATCAACTTGGCGGTTGGGCGCAACAGGGATTCTCCATGGTGAAGATGAAAGTAGGAAGCAATCCGGAAGATGATCCGCGGCGGGTTGCGGTGGCGCGCAGCGCGATCGGCGATCAGTGCGAACTCTTTGTTGACGCCAATGGCGCGTATACGGTCACACAGGCCATTCGTCTTGCGCACAAATTCGCCGAGCAAAAAGTGCGATGGCTGGAAGAGCCAGTCAGTTCCGACAATCTCGCAGGGCTCAGTGAGGTGCGTGCTCGCGCCCCCATCGGGATGGACATTGCGGCCGGCGAGTATGGCTACACTGCCTGGTATTTCCGCAGGATGATCGATGCCGGAGCAGTCACCATCTTGCAGGCGGATGCAACCCGCTGCGGCGGCATGAGCGGCTTTCTGGATGTGGCCGCGCTTTGCTGGGCGGCGAATATACCACTCTCGTCGCACTGCGGGCCGAGTATGCATTTGCATGTTTGCTGCGCCGTGCCGCGAGCCATTCACATGGAGTTTTTTCACGACCATGCTCGTATCGAACGAATGTTTTTTGACGGCTTCTGCGAACCGCAAAACGGAATCATGAAACCGGACTTGACCCGTCCGGGAAATGGGTCTCGAATTAAAGGAGAAAGATGCGGCAGGCTTACCGGATTTGAGTTGCGAGATCGCAACGGTAGACCGAATAAAAGAACAGCACGCGCCTGGCGCGTCAATCACGAAAGGGACAGTTTATGGCGAAGCAGGTTTCCGATCTTATTGTTGAGCGTTTGATTGAATGGGGAGTGGATACCATTTTCGGCTTCCCCGGCGACGGAGTCGACGGCTTCTTCGAGGCGCTCCGAACTCATAAAGACAAGTTGAGATTCATCCAGGTGCGGCACGAGGAAGCTGCAGCGTTCGCGGCCGTGGGTTATGCGAAATACACGGGACGCATCGGGGTTTGCTGCGCAACGTCTGGTCCAGGCGGCGTGCATCTTCTGAATGGACTGTACGACGCGAAATGCGATCTGCAGCCTGTGCTCGCGATTACTGGACACACTTTTCACGATCTGATTGGCATGGACTACCAGCAGGACGTCGATCTCGACAAGCTTTATATGGACGTCTCGGTTTTCAATGAGCGAGTTATGGGTCCGGCGCATGCCGTGAATGTAGTCGACATGGCCGTGCGCACCGCCTATGCTCGCCACGGCGTCTCTCACATCTGCATTCCGAAAGATATTCAGGAGTGGGAGGTTTCCGATAACCACCGCAGCAACGCCAATGTTGCGCACCACAGCGGAGATTGGAGCGTTCCGTCCACGGCCAGACCAGCCGAATCGCTTTTACAGCAAGCCGCCGACATCATCAACGCCGGGTCGAAGGTGACAATCTTTGTAGGGCGTGGCGCGCTCGGCTGCCGGGAAGAAGTCACGCAACTCGCGACGATCGTGGGCGGACCGGTGGTGAAGGCGCTCCTGGGAAAAGCTGTCTTGCCGGACCGTAGCCCTTACACCACCGGCGGAATCGGCCTGCTTGGCACCGCGCCCTCTGTAGATGCCATGAATGATTGCGACACTTTGATCATGATTGGCACCAGCTATCCGTACATGGAATTTCTGCCCAAGCCGGGTCAGGCGAAATGCGTGCAGATTGAAATTGATCCCAGTCGCGTCGGACTACGGCACCAGGTGGACGTTGGTCTGGTCGGTGACGCAAAAACGATTCTCACCGCCCTGCTGCCTCTGCTGCAGCGGAAAAAGCATGACTTCCTTGCAAAGGCTCAGGCTCACATGAAGGACTGGAATGAACTCATGGAGGAGCGCGGCACACGCAAAGATATGCCCATGAAGCCGCAAGTGGTGACCCACACTCTTAACAAATTGTTGAAGGACGACGCTATCGTTTCTTCGGACAGCGGAACCATCGCGACCTGGACCGCGCGCTACGTAGAGATTCGAGGCACCATGCAGTTCTCACTTTCCGGTTCACTGGCGACGATGGCCAATGGGCTCCCCTACAGCATCGGCGCGGCCATCGCTTATCCCGGGCGGCAAGTGGTATGCGTAGTCGGCGATGGCGGCTTAACCATGCTCATGGGCGAGATCGCCACGCTGGTGAAATACAACCTGCAGGTAACCGTGATCGTGATCAAGAACAATGTGCTGGGACAAATTAAATGGGAGCAGATGATTCTCGAGGGAAATCCCGAATACGGAGTGGAACTGCAACCGATCGACTTTGCCAAAGTAGCCGAAGCCTGCGGGGCTCGGGGATTCACCATCGAGCATCCCGAAGAGGCCGAATCGATTCTGCGCGAAGCGCTCAGTCACAAAGGGCCTTCGGTGGTGCAGGCAGTGGTCGATCCGAATGAACCGCCGATGCCGGGAAAAGTCACGACGGAACAGGCGATCCATTTCGCCAAATCGCTGTTGCGAGGACAGAAAGATGCGATGAAGATTCTTAAGACGATCGCTCTGGACGAAGTACGCGAGGTTGTGTAGCGCGATGACGAGGCGATCCATGATCTCGGTCAGGCGTCCTCCCAGTAGTGCTCGCCACGATTTGGAGATCGTCGCCAATCGAATCCGGGAGGGACGGTTCCAGCGAAGCCTTTCTCTCTTGACTGCGGGAACCAGCATTGTAAGCGGTCTTGAAGTCGCCTACGAACATTATCGCGGCAGCTACAGCCGGCGCGTGATGTACACGCCGGTGATTATGAGTGTCTTGCTGGCGGTTGCCGGCATCGCGGGTTTCTTCAGCGGTCGCGCGGCAAGAACTGTATTGCGATTGATTTCCGCCTTAACACTCGGCGATGCCGCCGTCGGTTTTTACTTCCACGTGCGCGGCATCCAGCGCAAGCCCGGCGGATGGCGGCTTCCCATGACCAACATGATTATGGGACCGCCGGTTTTTGCCCCATTGCTGTTTGGTACCAGCGCCTATCTCGGGCTCATCGCTTCTTTCCTTCAACGGGAAGAAGCTTCCTGCCTCACACGATCAGGAAGAGATGGCTTATTCGCCAGACTTTTGCCCGCGAAGGAGAGCCGGGAGTTGCTCTCGGCGGAACAGGATATTCGCGAGGGGCGTTTTCAGCGGCAGGTGGCCATCGTGACCGGCGTCAGCGCTCTGCTCAGCGGCTTCGAAGCCTTCTACTCGCACTACAAAAATAACTTTCGTTACGCCGTGCAGTGGACGCCCATTATTCTTGCACCCGCTCTTGCGGCGGCGGCCTTTGGCTTCCGTAAAAAGCCGCCGGCTCGCTACCACGGCGCTGCCGGCACTGTCTTTGCTGGCTTCGGCAGACGCAGCCGTCGGATTTTACTATCACGGCCGCGGCGTGCTTCGCCGGCCCGGTGGCAGCAAGCATCTTCTCTACAACATCATGTATGGCCCGCCGATCTTTGCCCCATTGCTGTTTGGCGCAGCGGGAATGCTCGGCCTACTGGCCAGTCTGCTGCGCAGGAGGCACGCATGAAGGCAGGATCGTTAACAACCACAGCCACCGTCGATTCTGCTTTGTTACCTCGCGATGCTCAATGGCGATCCGCTCGCACCTCGCAGTACGCCGGGCTACTATCCCGGCTTCAGCACGCTTTCCCAAAGAGCGTTCTGGGATGACGCAACGCGCCGGGTCGTCACCGATCGCGTTGACGCACCACGCGGCAGGCAATTCTTTTCCGCGGAAGAATGGGATTTCTGGACAGCTGTTTTTGCTCACCTGATTCCGCAGACAGACAGAACGCCTGACCGCCAGATTCCTATCGTTGCTCCGCTGGACCATCGGTTGTTCATCAATCAGACCGTGGGATATCGCTTCGAGAACATGCCGCCGGACCGTGACGCATACCAAATGGGGCGCGAGGCTATTAATAAGGAGGCCGAACATCGCTACGGCGCCGGTTTTCTCGCGTTGCCTCACCGCGAGCAGGACCTGGTGCTCAAGGCAATTCATGATGGTAAGCCGAAAGCTGCGGCGGAAATTTGGGAAAACATGTCAGTGCATCGATTCTGGCAGTTGATCATGGGCGATGCAATTGACGCCTATTACGCGCACCCGTGGGCATGGGATGAGATCGGATTCGGCGGTCCCGCTTACCCTCGCGCCTACACGCGCCTGGAACGCGGTGAGCCGGAGCCATGGGAGGTAGAGGAGCAGCGATATCAATGGCGCGCACCAGAAGCTACGGTGTCGCATGAAGTGGAATCGGCCGCGCATCACCATACCGAAGCCGATCAGCACCGGTCCTGAAGAAATGATGAACGGAAAACAGCCAATCCTGGGAGCGTTTCAGCCGCCGCACAACGGCAAGCACATGCTGGGCTCGTTGCAGTACGTGCATGCGCCGATGCGAAAGTTTGATGAGAAAGACGAGGTCGACTACGTTATTGTCGGCGTCGGAGCGGCGGGTGGCGTTCTTCTGCAACGGCTGGCACGTGCCGGCTTTAATGTCGTCGGCCTCGAAGCCGGACCCTTCTGGGATACTGAGCGCGACTGGGTGAGCGACGAAGCGGGTTCCCACAAACTTTATTGGGAAGATCCGCGTGTTACTGGCGGCTCCGATCCGCTGGCGCTGGGTGCGAACAACTGCGGCAAAGGCGTGGGCGGAGGTTCCGTTCATTGGGCCGCGTTTACTCCCCGGCTGCATCCTTCAGACTTCGAAGTTTATTCCCGCGACGGCGTGGGCGTCGATTGGCCCATCACCTATCGAGGATATTCTTCCTTATTACGAGCAACTGGAATTGGAAATGCCTGTCGCTGGCCCTGCCTACTATCCCTGGGGACATCCGCATGGATACGCTTATGGACCGCATCCCATGGGCGGTGTCGGCAACGCGCTGATTCGCGGTTGTACCGCGCTCAACATTCCGGTTTCGATTGGCGGCCCCGTAGCCATTCTCTCCGGTTCTCATGGAGACCGTCCGCACTGCATCTACCGCGGCTTCTGCATTCAAGGCTGCAAGGTCGGAGCCAAGGCCAGCACGCTGATCACGCATGTTCCCGACGCTTTGAAAAATGGCGCGGAGATTCGCGACCGATGCATGGTCTCCCGAGTGGAACTGGGCAAACAAAGACGCGTCACCGGCGTACATTATTTTGACAACGACGGCGCAGCACATTTTCAGAAATCGAAAGCGGTGATTGTCTGTGGTTATGCCATCGAGACGCCGAGGCTGTTGTTGAACTCCGCTTGCCCCGGCTTCGAAAATGGACTCGCCAATTCCAGCGGAACGGTCGGCCGCTATCTGATGGCGCAGGCAGGAAACGTTGTCTTGGGACGTTTTGACCAGCCGGTTCGGATGTATAAAGCGCCTCCGGCGCACGCCTTGACCGAAGAATTCTATGAGACCGATCCTCGGCGCGACTTTGCCCGCGGATTCGCCATTCAGACCGTCGGCCCGTTGCCCATTGCTTTCGGCAAGCAGATGCTCGCGGCGAAAAAGGCGTGGGGATGGGGACTGCGCCGCGAAATGATGGATTACAACCACTGGGCCGCATTCGGGTTGCTGGGTGAGATTCTTCCCTGGGAGGACAATCGCGTGACCCTCGCGCAAGAAAAAGATCGCTTCGGCCTGCCGGTGGCGCACGTCAGTTTCAATCTGCACGAAAACGACAAAAAGCTGATCAAGTTCGCGAAAGAAAAAACCATGGAGGTCATGTCCGCCGCCGGCGCCACCGAGGTTGTGCAGGAGGCACGCTACGCGCATCTTGTGGGCGCTGCGCGCATGGGATCGGATCCCAGCACTTCCGTGGTGGATAAGTTTGGCCGTTCCCACGACATCGCCAATCTTTTTATGTGCGATGGCAGCATCATGCCCACGCAAGGCTCGGCCAACCCCGGCCTCACGATCCAGGCGCTGGCGGCGAGAACTGCAGACTATCTAATTTCGCAGGGCGTTAGAATTTTCAATTCCGACGAGCGCGATATGACCTCGCCCCCAATTCGCCGCGAACTCGCGCCTCCGGAAACATGGGGCAAAGGAGTGCCGCGGCTCACCTAGCCAGAATTCCGTCGGTTCGGCCGCGCTGGCTCCTGATCGCTGCCTCGATCGTTGTGGCGTTGGCAAAATATCTGTAAATTCCCTAGCTGCTCTAACACAGACGCATCATCGCTTCTTGGTCTTGCGTACTTTTGCTCGACTCCCCGCAGATGCTTTGCTCTTCAGTTTGCTCTGGTTGTAATCAACGGCGGAACGGATGAGATTCTTCAGAGCGCGCTCATTAATTTTATCGCCCTCGAAAAAATCGATCGCTCGCCACATGTTGCCTCCGAGGCCCGCATTGAAAAGTTTGTCCGGATCTGCGAGGCTCGCACCGTGGGCGAACGTAAGCTTTACCTTATCTTTATGGCCATTTCCGACGGCGATGATTCCGTCGTGAGACCACACCGGGCTTCCCATCCACTTCCATTCCTCGACGATCTCAGGGTCCGCCTCGTGTATGATCGTGCGCACCTTCGCCAGCGTTTTCCCGCGCCAGTCGCCCCCGCCAGGCCCGGAAGAAAGTTGCTTGATCTTCTCATCGATCAACGCAGAAGCCGAGACGAGTCCCGAGGCAGATACCAGCGGGACGGGCTTTTTCGGGACGGATGTTTTCATATACAACTCCAACTCTCGCACCTAATTTATCCGCCCTCAGCATAACCTGCAACCTGCGTAAGGAAGGCTTCTTCGGTCCCCACAGCATTTCGAAAAGAAGGACAGGAGGGCCGACGATCAGCCTACAAAAGGAATGCGGGCGCGTTTAAACATTACAAACGCCGCCAATGTGCCGACCAAAGCTGGAAGCGGCAGAAAGAATACGATGAGAACGCCGCATACAAACTGTGTGTTGAAGCAACGCGACCCTGGCGGAGGGTGGCCACACAGCAATGACACGACTAAACAGATGATAAACAGAAAGTGTGGTGACAGCAGCAGTACACCCAGAATCCGTTTGCCGGCACCCATCTTCCGCCAGGTCCGACACGCGGCATAGACGGCGATGCAGAACACCAGAACAATTAGACAAAGCAGCAGCAAGATCAAGCGCATGCAGGCACTATACGAAGGACGTGCGCCCGACTCAAGGCTGGAATTAACAGCTCCTTTAATCGTTCTTGCCGCTCTGCGTTTCTCTCTGGGTTGCAATGCAAACTAGTTGATGAGAACGTCCAGTGTGTCCCCGGTTTCGCTAGGCTGTTCTCCTCGTAAAAAGTCGGCGAACGAGATGACCTTTCCACATCCACAATCCCGAAAGGACCATTACAGGCAGGAATACAAACCGAGTAGCCGGAGCATAGCCCGGAAGTTTTTCAAACGGACTATAGATATAGCCGAGTATCGGAATGCTGACGATGATGTGAATCCAGCGAAAAATCGATCGTTGGGTAGCAGTGCTGATCATGAGTGATCCACCTTGATTCATGACTTTTGTGCCGCCATGGCGGCCCTGATTTCCTGCATTCAGCGCGATTCAGTACCGAACTGCTTGGCGTACTCCGCGTGCAGCCGCTGCCAGCCGCCAAACTTGATGGCATCGGGGCCAACCATCCGTCCGATGGGAGTTCCGCTCAGCAGGTGATCGAGAACGTCGAAACAAATGTGCCAACCGGCAGCACCCATCGCGATGAAGCGGTGACCGATGTTAGTCCACAGAGTCAGGCGCGTGCCCTCACTCGAGGCTTTGAGTTCCCACCGCATATCGAAGTCGCCCCATTTGTACTCCAGCAGCTCAGGAGCGTCGGCTCGCGTTACGGTTGTTTCGGTAACGCGGGGTGTCGGCGCTCCCACCGTCGTGAGCTTCACCATGCTGCCGAGCGTGCCCAGGCTTCCATCGGCATCAAAGGGAGCCCACTCGCGCAGATGCGTCGGGTCGGTAAGCGCCTGCCAGACTTTTTCCGGCGAGTGTCGCAGGTCGCGGACGAGAATGAGCGTCCACTTTTCTTCTTCTTGCCCCCGGCCGTTTTGCGCCCGCACTTTCTGCACCCGAGCCACATTGGCGGGACCTGGGGTGTAGCTCTGGCGATCAGTCAACTTCGTCCTCCTTCGTATCGCTTTACCAGCGCTTCAATTGCGTGAGTTGAATCAGGTTGCCGCAGGTGTCGTTCAGCATGGCAATGGTCGAGCCGGTTACGTCGGTGGGCGGCATGGTGAACTCGGCGCCTCGGGCCTTGATCCGCTCGTAGTCGCCCTTGACGTCGTCCGTAAAGAAATTGGCCGCAGGCTGGTGCTGTTGAAAGATCGCCTCCTGATACGCTTTAGCCGCAGGATTGTTGTTCAACGCCAACTGCAGTTCAGTGCCGTCCGGCTCCTCGGGCGAGGCTACGGTCAGCCAGCGATAAGGGCCCTGGCTGAAATCGGCCTTCTTGGCAAAGCCCAGTACCTCCGTATAGAACCGCAGGGCCTTGCTCTGGTCGTCTACATATACGCTGGTTACTTTGATTTTCATTTTTTTCTCCTCTGTCACTTTCGCGGTTTGGTCCGGGTCGACTCTTTCTGACCCTTCGGTTTCGTTGGTGTGCTTTTCGTTGGTGTTGATGGATGACGATCCATGCGGTCGTGATCTATCCGATCAAGGTGGCGTTCGAGAGCATCTACGTGCGCCGACCAGAAGCGGCGGAACTGAGCGAGCCAGGCATCCACCTCTTTAAATGGTTCAGGTTTCAGGCGGTAGAGACGGCGCTGTGCGTCCACCGTGGACTCCACAAAACCGGCGTCGCGCAGCACGCGCAGGTGCTTGGACACGGTCGGCTGCGGCATGCGAAGTTGATGCTCGATCTCTCCCACCGACTGTTGTGACGAGACCAACAGGCTCAGTATCGCGCGGCGGTTTGGCTCCGCAATGATTTCAAAAACAGATTCCACCCTTTGTATATACTCTGAAATAGCATATACGTGTCAAGGAATATTAAAATGTAATTTAACCGCGTACGGAGGCGCACGATGAGAAGTTTGCAAGACAGATTGCGCCTGGCTGTGACCCCAATCACAAACACCCGTGACCCACGATGTCTCTCCGCAACCCCGGTTTCAGAGACAATTGAACGTAACGAGGTGAACCCTCGCATGTCCTGGGAAACGCACTACAAACGTAACCTCATGACGGCGGATGATGCGCTGCGCCTGGTTCGCTCCGGGATGCGAGTCTACATTCAGCCGGGCTGCGCCGAACCGGAGACTCTGGTCGAAGCGCTGATGCGCCGCGCTCCAGAGGTGCATGATGTGGAGATCGTCCACATGATGACGATGGGCTGCGCGCCTTATGTGGCGCCGGAGATGGAAGGGCATTTTCGCCACAATGCCATGTTCATCGGACCCAATGTGCGCGACGCCATCAGCCAGGGCCGCGCCGACTACACTCCCATACACCTCAGCGAGATTGAAGGCCTGTTTGAGAGCGGCGCGATGCCGATTGATGTGGCGCTCATCGAAGTTTCTCCTCCCGATCCCCACGGCTTCTGCAGTTTTGGGGTTGGCGTGGATACCACGCTGACCGCGGCCAAGGTGGCGCATCACGTCGTCGCCCAAATCAATGACCAGATGCCGCGCACCTACGGCGACAGCTTCATTCATGTCAACGACATCGATGCGATCGTGGAATCGTCGCGACCCTTGTGTGCGCTGAAGAAGCCGCCGCATACCGATTTGCATGTAGCCATTGCGCGCAACGTGGCCACACTGATCGAAGATGGCTCCGTATTGCAGATCGGCATCGGAGGAATTCCCGAGGCCGTGTTGCCTTTGCTGATGGACCGCAAGGATCTCGCGGTACACAGCGAACTAGTTTCGGATGGCGTGATCCCTTTGATCCAAGCGGGCGTAATCACAGGAGCGCGAAAGAACTTCAAGCCACGCAAAATTATCGTGGGATTCGCCCTGGGCACGGAGGATCTTTTTGAATTCGTCGACAACAATCCCATCTTCGAATTCCACCCCACCGCCTACACCAATGATCCGGTATTGATCGCGCGTAACGACAATATGGTCGCGATAAATTCTGCGCTGCAAATGGATTTGACGGGGCAGGTTTGTTCCGACTCGATTGGCAACCAGTTTTACAGCGGCATCGGCGGGCAGGTCGATTTTCTGCGCGGCGCTTCGCGTTCGAAAGGCGGCCAGTCCATCATCGCCCTGCCCTCGACGGCGAAGAACGGGACCCTCTCACGCATTGTTCCGGTGCTCGACCCCGGTGCGGGTGTGGTCACCTCACGCGGCCTCATCCGCTGCGTGGTGACTGAATACGGAGTTGCATTCCTGCATGGCAAAACGATTCGCGAGCGCGCCAAATCATTGATCGAGATTGCGCACCCCAAATTCCGGCAGGAGTTGTACGAGTACTGCGAAAAGATCAAGTGGCTGCAACATCAACCGACCATGGAGACTGTGGCGAGGTAAGACCTATGGGCCAGGCGCGCGGCAACATCACTATCGACGTCGAAGAGTGCAAAGGATGCGGGCTGTGCGTCGAATCCTGTCCGCCGAAGTGTCTCGAACTGGCCGCAGAATTGAGCGGCTTAGGCGTGCATCCCGCGCGCTACACTGGCGAAGGCTGCACCGGATGCGGAATCTGTTTCTATTGCTGCCCGGAGCCGGGAGCCATCATCGTCTATCGGCTGTCGCCGCCCAAGAGGGTCGCAGCGCAGGGAGGCGATCATGCGACAGCTTTGTAAAGGAAATGTAGCGGTCATCAAGGGTGCGCTGCTGGCGGGCTGCCGCGCCTACTACGGATATCCAATCACGCCAGCCAGCGAGATCGCAGAAGCTGCGGCCCTGTTTTTCCCCGAGATCGGTGGAACGTTCGTGCAGGCGGAGAGCGAGACCGCTTCGATCAACATGGTCTATGGCGCGGCGGCCGCGGGCCAGCGGGTGATGACGGCATCATCGGGGCCGGGGCTTAGCCTAATGCAAGAAGGAATTTCCTATCTTGCCGGCGCGGAGTTGCCGTGCGTGATTGTCGACGTAATGCGTGCCGGACCGGGCTTGGGCAACATTGCGCCTGAACAGAGCGACTACTTCGCCATGGTGAAAGGCGGCGGCCACGGTAACTATCGCAATCTGGTGCTCGCGCCAGCGTCGGTGCAGGAGATGGCGGAACTGACTATTCTGGCTTTCGAACTGGCCGATAAGTATCGCAATCCTGCGATCGTGCTCGCCGACGGTTTTATTGGCCAGGTCATGGAGCCACTCGATCTCGAATACCGCGAAATCGTGCCTCCAGAAAAGCCATGGGCCGTAAAGGGCACGGCTGAAACCCGTAAGAATTTTGTAAGCTCAATCTATCTCGAGGCTGACGATCTCGAAGCCCACCAGCGGCGCATGGAAGCAAAATATGTTCGTGCGCAACAGGCCGAAACGCGGTGCGAACAGTACCGTACCGAAGATGCCGAATTGCTGGTGGTGGGCTACGGCATCGTGTCGCGGGTGTTGCGCTCGGCAGTGGATGAAGCTCGACGCATGGGAATCAAAGTCGGTTTATTCCGTCCTGTTACGCTGTGGCCTTTTCCCACAGAGCAATTGAAACTGGCCGCCGCCCGCACCGAGAAAGTGCTTGTAGTCGAGTTGAGTAACGGGCAGATGGTGGAAGACGTCCGCCTGGCACTGAATGGAAACAAGCCGGTGAATTTTTACGGACGAGTCGGAGGCAATGTGCCGTCGGTGGAAGAGCTGGTGGAGAAAATCGAAGAGCTGACGGCCGCTTTGGTTTAGCAAACTTCGGATAGGGAGACAACGAATGGCTGGGGAACGCGTCGGTATCAACGAAGCGCATTTGGAAGCGAGCCCTGACGGCTACGAAGTTGTGCATTCGAAGTCAGAGGTGTTCTATCCAGAATACGAACGCAAGAACGATCTGAAGCACCAAACTCACTATTGTCCCGGGTGTGGTCATGGCGTGGTCCACAAACTGATTGCGGAAGCGATCGAGGAGTTAGGACTGCAGGACCGCACGATCCTGGTGAGCCCTGTCGGCTGCTCGGTATTTGCTTACTATTATTTCGATGTAGGCAACGTGCAGGTGGCGCACGGACGCGCTCCCGCGGCGGCGACTGGATTGCAACGCGCGTGTCCGGGCAAAGTAGTGATTTCTTATCAGGGAGACGGCGACCTCGCGGCAATCGGAACGGCGGAGATTGTTCATGCCGCAAACCGCGGCGAAAAGATTGCCGTCTTTTTCGTCAACAATGCGATCTATGGCATGACGGGCGGCCAAATGGCGCCCACCACATTAGTGGGTCAAAGAAGCACAACCTCGCCCTGGGGACGCCGGCCGGTAAATGAGGGCTTCCCACTGCACATGGCCGAAATGCTTTCGTCGCTCGAGGCTCCGGTCTATATCGAGCGCGTGGCGCTCTCCGACAACAAGAACATCATGAAGGCGCGTCGCGCCGTGCGCAAAGCATTGCAGCTTCAGCGCGATGGCGCCGGTTTCTCGTTTGTTGAGATTCTCTCGCCGTGCCCCACGATCTGGGGCAAGGACGCCGTCGAGGCCCGCCGCTGGGTGGCGGAGAAAATGATTCCGAACTTTCCGCTGGAAGTTTTCCGGGATCGCAAAATTGAGATGCTGGCGGGCAACGCTCCTCCGCACAAGACGGTAGCGGAATTGATCGCGGGAAAGCGCGAAGACGCCACGGAACATGGATCCTCGTCCAACCATCACTACCGGGAACTCGGGATCAAGATTGCGGGCTTCGGGGGACAAGGTGTTCTGTTGCTGGGTCAGCTTCTCGCCGAGATGGGGATGCGCGAAGGCTTGGAAGTAAGCTGGCTTCCGTCCTATGGGCCAGAGATGCGCTCGGGCAGCGCGCACTGCCATGTATGGCTGTCGAAAGAAAGAATTGGTGCGCCGCTGGTTTCGCATCCGCAGGTGCTGGTCGCAATGAATGAAATGTCGCTGCGCAAGTTTGCATCCGAGGTTGCGCCGGGCGGAATCATTCTCTACGGCCGCGATCAACTGCCCGAGGACTTCTGTATTTCGCAGGCACAAGTGGTCTGCATTCCGGCATCGGAGATTGCCGACCGGTTGGGTTCGGCCAAGGTAGCCAACGTTGTAATGGCGGGAGCGCTTCTCGAAGCCACGGAGTGCCTGCACGCGGCGACCGCCATGAAAGTGCTGGAGGCGAAAGTGAAAAACGCCGACTTGCTGGAATTGGATCGCCAGGCGCTCGAGGCCGGCCGAATCTACGTCGATCGTCACGTGGCAGTCGGAGCTGTCACGCAGGCCGACGGCTTCACGCAGTATTAGCCAAGCGGGCTCGCCCGCATCCCAGATCCCCGGGCGGCGGAAAGAAGGGATACAAGGTGATCCATATCACCCTCAGGTGCATCCCGAAACACTGTAATCATCTCCACAAAGCCCACAATTGGATCTGCTTTACGCGCAAAGATTTTATTTGTAACTGATGCAACTATGGAGGGTAGGACTATGAATTCAAGAGTAATGACACCGCCGGGAATCAAAGCTCCGGCGGACTACATTGGCGAGGTGATGTGCAGCGTACAAGCCAAGAATCCCGCTGAACCGGAATTTCATCAGGCAGTGCGGGAAGTGTTCGATTCTCTGCGTCTGGTATTAGGCAAGCATCCTGAATTTCAATCTGCCCGCATCCTGGAGCGGATTGTCGAACCAGAGCGCGTGCTGATGTTCCGCGTGCCCTGGTTTGACGATCAGGGAAATATTCAGGTCAACCGCGGATTCCGTATCGAGATGAACAGCGCGATCGGTCCGTACAAGGGTGGGCTGCGTTTCCATCCTTCGGTGAATCTCGGCATTTTGAAATTCCTGGCGTTCGAACAGGTCTTCAAGAATTCGCTTACGACGCTGCCCATGGGCGGGGGCAAGGGCGGATCCGATTTCGATCCCAAGGGCAAGAGCGACAATGAAGTGATGCGTTTCTGCCAGAGCTTTATGACCGAACTGCAGCGCCACATCGGCCCGGATACCGACGTTCCCGCGGGCGACATTGGCGTGGGTGGGCGCGAGATCGGTTTCCTGTTCGGACAATACAAACGGCTGCGCAACGAATTCACCGGCGTGCTCACGGGCAAGGGCCTGGCCTGGGGCGGTTCGCTGATTCGTCCCGAAGCCACCGGCTACGGCTGCGTATACTTCGCGAGTGAAATGCTGAAAACGAGGAAGGACTCGCTCGAAGGCAAGATCTGCCTGGTTTCCGGCAGCGGCAATGTTTCTCAATACACCATCGAGAAGCTTCTCGATTTCGGCGCCAAGCCAGTGACGGTGTCCGATTCGAACGGCGTGATCTATGATCCGGACGGCATCGATCGCGAAAAGCTGGAGTGGATTATTGAGCTGAAGAACGTAAAACGCGGGCGCATCCGCGATTATGGAGATCGTTACAAAAGAGCGATCTTCATGCCCACGGACATCAAACTGGAGCACAATCCTCTCTGGAACATCAAAGCGGACTGCGCATTCCCCAGCGCCACGCAAAATGAAATCACCGCGAAGGACGCGGCGAATCTCATCAAGAATGGCATCCAGTTGGTTGCCGAAGGTGCCAACATGCCGAGCACGCTCGAAGCCACCAAAATGTTCCTGGATGTCAAAATCCTCTACGGTCCCGCCAAAGCCGCGAACGCGGGCGGCGTAGCCACCTCGGGGCTCGAGATGGCGCAAAACAGCGCGCGGCTGAACTGGACTCGCGAGGAGGTAGATGATCGTCTGCACAAGATCATGATCGCCATCCACAAGAACTGCTACGAAACGGCCGAAAAATACGGCACGCCGGGCAATCTGGTGAACGGCGCCAACATCGGCGGCTTCCTGAAAGTAGCGAACGCCATGCTGGATCAGGGGCTTGTGTAGAGATTTACGCAGCAGAAATGAAGCCCGCCCCATCCTTGTCCCTGCGCTTTTTGCAGGGACAGGGTGGGGATTTTGAATTTCAATGAGCGTTCTACCCGTCACCAACCCCATCTTCGACCCCGAACAGCGCTTCGAAGGCTTCGAGAATCTGATGCCTTTCAAAGTGCAGAACATACTTCTGGTCTCCAGCCTCTACGACTCTTTTATTCTGCGCGAAGATGGCCGTCTCAACGAACTGCTGATCGACGAATCTCTCGACCTCAACCTGCAGCAAATTCCCGGCATTACTCACGTTTCAAGTTGCGCTGAGGCGCTACAACTGGCGAGTTCCAATCCTCAATTCAACCTGATCGTCTCGAATCTTGCCATCGGCGAGATGGACGCCGCCCAACTGGCCGGTGAAATAAAGCTCGCTGGGCTCGATATTCCCGTGGTTGTGCTGGCCTACGACTATCGCGAAGTTAAAAACTTTATCGCTCGCAATCCAGTGACGGATGTGGAGCGTATTTTCCTGTGGCAGGGCGACGCCCGCATCCTGATCGCGATCGTGAAATACGTCGAAGACAAGCGCAACGTGCTGCACGACACGCGGGCCATGGGAGTTCCCGTGCTGCTCGTGGTGGAAGACAACATCCGCTACTACTCGTCATTTCTGCCGGTGATGTATGCCGAGCTGATCAAGCAATCTCGCCGCGTGATTCACGAAGGTATCAACACGGCTCACAAACTGGTGCGCATGCAGGCGCGCCCCAAGATTCTGCTGAGCTCCGGTTTCGAAGACGCCGCCCAACTGGCGCAGCAATATCGCGAGAGTCTGATCGGCCTGGTATCGGATGTGGAGTTTCCCTGGGAAGGCACACTTAACTCAGCCGCCGGGTTTGAATTGGCGCGGCTGGTAAGAAGCCTTGTGCCCGACGTGCCCGTAGTTTTGCAAACCAGCCGGCCGGCATTCCGGGAACGCGCTTATGCGGAAGGTTATTCATTTCTGCAGAAGCTTTCTCCCACTCTGCTGCAGGATCTGCGGCGGATTCTTACCGAGGAATTCGGCTTTGGCGACTTTGTATTTCGCCTGCCGGATTTGCTCGAAGTGGGTCGCGCCAAGGACTTGACCGAACTGGAACATCAGCTGAAGAAACTACCGGCAGAGAGTCTGCTCTATCACAGCCAGCGCAACCACTTTTCGCACTGGCTGATGGCTCGCACCGAATTCGCCCTAGCGGCAAAGCTTCGGCCGCGAAGAGTTTCCGACTTTGTCAGCCCGGAACATCTGCGCCGCGATCTCATCGAATCGATCCGAACCTATCGCCGGGAACAGAACGAGGCACTGATCGGCGATTTTAAGGCCAATACTTTCGAGCCCGAGGCATCCACTTTTTTGCGGATTGGCACCGGTTCGCTGGGCGGCAAAGCGCGCGGCCTGGCCTTTGCGCGGAACCTGCTGCGCGCGCGCCGCATCACCCGGCGTTTTCCCGGAGTCCGTATCGCAGTGCCGCAGTCTGTCGTCCTGTCCACCGATGTTTTCGATCAATTCGTATTCGAGAACAACCTGCTGGACTTCGCCTTGCATTGCGCCGACGACGCGGAGATTCAAAGAAGATTTCTGGCCGCGCCGCTCCCCGCATCTCTGAATGAAAATTTGAAAGCGTTCCTGTCTGAAGTGAAGCATCCGCTGGCGGTTCGCTCCTCCAGCCTGCTTGAGGATTCGCAATATCAGCCATTTACTGGCGTGTATGAAACTTTCATGCTGGGCAACCGGCAACCTGACTTGAATGACCGGGTGCAAGCTGTGAGCGAGGCGATACGGCTGGTCTATGCCTCCACCTTCAGTCGCCATGCCAAGGCATACATCAGGGCCACGCCCTATCGCCTGGAAGAAGAAAAGATGGCGGCGATTTTGCAGCAGCTCGTAGGAGCGGAGCACGGGCCGCGCTTCTATCCCGATATTTCCGGCGTAGTGCGCTCCCGCAATTTCTATCCCGTGCCGCCCATGACCTTCGAAGATGGGGTTGCGGCCGTAGCCTTGGGACTGGGCCGCGTCGTGGTCGACGGCGGAAAATGCTTGACGTTTTGCCCGCGCTATCCGCGCAACCTGGTGCAGTTCTCCTCCGTCGAAGATATGCTGGCTAACTCGCAGTCAGAGTTTTGGGCCCTGCAACTCGATGGAACCGGCGGCGCACGTTTGCACGAGACGCGCTTCGGCCTCGACGCCGCCGAAGTCGACGGCACTCTGCAGGCCGTAGGATCCACATACTCGCGAGAGAACCATGCTGTCTACGATGGGCTTGGCCGCCCCGGTTGGCGACTGGTGAGTTTTTCTTACATCCTCAAGCATGGCATTTTCCCTCTCGCGGAGATTCTCGATGAGCTGATGCAGGCAGGCGAAGACGCCTTGGGCAATCCGGTGGAAATCGAATTCGCCGTACGTTTGCCGCAGCAGGCGGACGAGGTCGCGCAGTTTGCTTTTCTGCAGATTCGACCGCTTACGCTGGCCCGCGAGAATCAGGACTTGAACATTGGCGATGTCCGGGTGGAGGATTTAATCTGCCAAAGCAACAGAGTGCTGGGTAACGGCCGCATCGAGAATCTCCACGACATAGTAGTCGTGGACTCCGAACGCTTTGAGCGCGGACGCAGTCAGGAAGTCGCTAAAACGGTGGCGAATTTCAACGCCTCGCTGAATGCGGAGAACCGTCCCTATCTTCTGATCGGCGTCGGCCGCTGGGGATCAAACGATCCGTGGCTTGGTATTCCGGTCGAGTGGGACGAAATCTCGGGCGCGCGTGTGATCGTTGAGGCGGGATTCCGCGATTTTCGCGTCACCCCGTCGCAAGGCAGCCATTTCTTCCAGAATCTGACTGCGTTTCAGATCGGCTATTTCACGGTGAATCCGGAAGCAGGCGAAGGCTCGATCGATTGGGATTGGCTGAGGCGCCAGCCGTCGATGGCCGAAAAAGGATGTGTCCGGCATCTTCACTTCGACAACCCCATCCGCATAATTATGAACAGCCGCACGGGCAGAGGAGTGATCTTCAAGCCGGAAACCAGCTAGAAGCGCCGTGGCTCACATCTCATTGTGATCTCCATCACCGCCACTACGGTTAACCTTCCCGCACAATCAAATTGTGATTCTCTAGCGGAGGTTTCGTGTTCAAGATCATCGACGCCGAATTTCTTGCGCCCGGCATCAAACGGTTCGTCCTTGAAGCTCCTCGCATCGCCCGCAAACAGAAACCTGGCCAGTTCGTGATTCTGAGGGTTTATGAGGAAGGCGAGCGCATCCCCATTACCATCGAAAGTTCCGACCCGGCGCGCGGGACCATCAGCATTGTGGTTCAGTCGGTGGGAAAGACGACGCGCCTGCTGAACTCGTTCAAATCCGGCGATCACATTCTGGATGTGGTGGGGCCGTTGGGCAAGCCGAGCGAGATTGAGAATTTCGGCACCGTGGTTGTGATCGGTGGCGGAGTCGGAACCGCGATGGCTTATCCCAGCGCGGCCGCAATGAAGAAAGCCGGCAACCGCGTAATCTCCATCATCGGCGCGCGTAACAAAGAACTTGTCATTCTGGAGCAGGAATTGCGCGCCGTCAGCGATGCGCTCCTCATCACCACCGACGATGGCAGCTATGCTGATCGAGGTTTCGTGACCGACAAACTTCGCCAACTGATTCAGAACGGCACGCGTATCGACTTGGTGCTGGCCATTGGGCCGGTGGTCATGATGAAGGCCGTGGCGGAGATGACGCGCAGAGACAATATCCGCACGGTGGTCAGCCTGAATCCGATCATGATCGACGGAACTGGAATGTGCGGCGGCTGCCGCGTGCTGATCGATGGCAAGAGCGAGTTTGCCTGCGTAGACGGACCGGAGTTCGATGCACATAAAGTGGATTTCGAGGTGCTGGTGCAACGTTCCGGAATGTATCGCGAAGCCGAGCGGCGCTCCCTCGCCGCCTATCAGGAACACGGGAGTAACGAAGACGCGTGCGCGATCGCGCCGGGCGGTGAACGATGAATCCGGAAGCAAAAATTTCCATAGCTCCATTGCCGATGAAAGAGCGCATGAAGGTTCCGCGGCAGCCCATGCCGGAGCAAGCCGCCGACGAGCGCAACAGGAATTTCAGCGAAGTCAACCTCGGCTACAGTCCGGAACTGGCGCAGCAGGAGGCATTGCGCTGCCTGGAGTGCGCCAAACCCACTTGCACAGCGAACTGCCCGGTAGGGGTGAAAGTAAAAGAATTTGTCGAGTTGATCGTCGCTGGTGACTTTCTGGGAGCGGCGGCGAAGATTCGCGAAGACAATGTGCTGCCCGCGGTGACCGGACGAGTCTGCCCACAGGAAGATCACTGCGAGGGCAAATGCCTGCTTTCGAAAAAAGTGAAACCGCTGGGCATCGGTTATCTGGAGCGCTTTGTCGCCGATTACGAGCAGCGCACGGGAAGCCATGTGCTGCCCAGCATTCCGCCGACCGGCAAGAAAGTTGCGGTGGTGGGCAGCGGGCCTTCGGGCCTTACCGTGGCTGGCGACCTCATTCAGAAGGGCCATAAGGTTCGCGTATTCGAAGCGCTGCACGAACTGGGAGGAGTGCTGGTCTATGGCATCCCTGAGTTCCGCCTGCCCAAACACATCATTCACCAACAAATCGATTACATGCGCAAGATGGGCGTGGAGTTTGAGACCAATGTGGTCGTAGGCCGCACGGTCACCATCGACGAACTCCTGCAAGAAGAAGGGTACGACGCGGTTTACATCGGCACCGGCGCCGGACTTCCGCAGTTCATGGGCATCCCCGGCGAACACCTCAATGGCGTTTATTCGGCCAACGAATTTCTTACACGCATCAACTTAATGAAGGCCTACAAGTTTCCCATCTACGATGAGCCCATGCTCGACCTGCATGGAAAAGATGTCGGCGTAATCGGTGGTGGGAATACCGCGCTGGACGCGATCCGTTCGGCGTTGCGCCTGGGAGCGCGCAAGGCCTACGTGATCTACCGGCGCAGCGACGCGGAAATGCCCGCGCGCGCCGAGGAAGTTCACCACGCCAGGCAGGAAGGCATCGACTTTCAAATGCTGACCGCGCCTGTGGAATTACTTTCCGATGGCAAGGGCTGGCTGAGCGCAGCACGCTGTGTACGCATGGAATTGGGTGAGCCGGATGACAAGGGCCGCAGACGGCCCGTTCCGATCAAAGGCTCAGAGTTCGACCTGCCGTTATCCGTAGCGATCATGGCGATCGGGACCACCGCTAATCCCATTGTGCAGAGCACTACGCCGGGCCTGGGCACGGACAAACGGGGTTACATTCAGGCGAATTCCGAAACCCAGCGCACGACGCGCCCCGGAGTTTTTGCCGGAGGCGACATCGTGACCGGATCGGCTACGGTGATTCTGGCGATGGGCGCCGGACGCCGCGCCGCCCGCTCCATTCACGAATATCTGACGACCGGCCAATAGGTGACGCCCATCACCGGTCGGCGAGATGCGAATCACTGCTGGGCCGGCCCTTCCTGGGTTGCAATGCAATCAGGCTGTACAAAGTTCCCAGACAGTTCAGCGGTAATACCCAGGAGGCGACGATGGTCAACGACGATTTAGTAAAGTGTCCATTTTGTGGTGGGTTCACGCACGTCGGCAAGCCCGAACTGTTGGCAGCGTTGAGAGATCCCAAAATCCGCAAGCAGGTTGAAGATTATGCGTTCGAACTCCTGCGATCTCCGTCGAATGAACCCGTAGCCGTGGCTCAGGGTCAACCAACTCCTCTGAACTTCCGAGGTGGCTTGAACCCGAACGTGCCCATGTGGTCGCGCAGCCCAAAGGAATAATAATAAGAGGCAATCCCACGCGACGAGATCACAGCTTATAAATCACCGTTAGATCATCGCGAGTCTACTACGCAACGGAATCCGACAGCGCCAGAGCGATCCATGCTGGGCGACATCAACAACAACTTGCCGTGCTCGTTCAATTTGTAAGCTTGCGGGAAATACCAGATTGAGCCCTGTGGCTGATAGTAGCTGCCGCCGCGAAGAATCCCCGCCCTTGTGTGATCGTCAACAAACTCGTCGGTCCACTGCCATACATTGCCAACCATATCCATGACGCCGAAGGGACTGGCGCCTTTGGGATGGGCATCGACCGGATCGGGGCCGCGCATGGTGCGTGACTTGTCCGGTATGGATACAGCGCTGTCATCCCATACGTTGCCCCAGGGATAGAGGCGGCCGTCCGTGCTTTGGGCGGCGTATTGCCACTCCCATTCGTGAGGTAATCGTTTTCCAGCCCAATTCGCATACGCGCTGGCATCCTCCCGTGAGATCCACGTGACCGGCTTTTGTTCCCAACCTGCCGGATAGCTTCCATCCTTCCAGTCACGGAGAAAGTTTAGATCGTCTTCAGGATGATAGCCGGTGGAGTCCAGGAACTTTTCAAATTGAGCATTCGTGACCGGATACTTGTCGATGTAGAACGACTTCACTTGCATCGGGCGCTCATGGAATCGGCGAGGAGAATCCTCCCAAGCGTACTGGACGTCGACGCCAATATCATTGAGTCCTTCGATTTCGATTCCGGAGACTCTGAAAAGGAAATCACCCTGAGGAATCTTGACCATTCCTTCCGGCGTGCTAGTTGCTTCTTTTGTCGGCGGGATGGGAACAATCTGCTGCGGCAAATCTTTCCATTCGTGCGAGTAACTGCTGAGCGGGGTCGCTGTCAGCTCTTTCATTCTCGATATCAACGCCAGCGCCTTCTGGTCTGGGATGTTAGTCGTCAGAACGGAGCCGTAGCCCTTTGCTTCGATGGAAAATGCAAGCACCGAACTCCCGCCCGGCCTGGTTTGGGGCTTGAGTTCGACGCCGTGATAAAGATCAAAGTAGCGTAGCCCTTGCTTGGACGAAACTTCCATCTGATCGCCGTCGACGTCATATTCGTTCCGGTTCACGATCGTCCAAACTGTTTCTTCTCTCAGGGGCCAGCGACTGGAATACACTCCATACCGCAGCATGGGCGACATCGGTTCCCAGTCTTTACTCACCAGGAAGGGCGCGACCGCGCGCTCGATCGTAGCGACGCGTCTTGTCGCTTCAGCATCGCGCGGCGTGATGCCATTCCAGATGCCCCAGACGTTCTCCCAACTCTCCCAGCCAACGCCGTTGAAAAAGGCGAACTGCAGATCGTCAGTCTTGTCACGATTCCAACGGTGCGAGATGTTCACCATGTGGCGTGTTTCAAGCCATTTATATTTGTCCACGAGAGGAGTAAAAGGAAAATCGTATTGCCCCCATGTCATGACATTCCACGCCAGGGCTTCGTCTGAAGGATCTCCCTCGGGCTCAAAAGCGAGAGGATGACCGACTTTGTCGGCGGCTAACGAGAATGCTAAGGGAACCCCGTCCTGCGTATCGCCGTTGATACCATCGGCTCCGATTTCCTTCATCAGGCTGGCGATCGCGTCTGGCCAGGGCATGCCGGGATCGCGAGTTCCCTGGTCCCACATCATCATCGGAAACAACACCCGCACCCCGCGCCGGTGGAAGTCGGCAATCATTTGCTTCACGCCAGGAATGCCGCCAGGCATACTGCGAATCATGTCGTGTTGATTCCGATTGTCGATCCCCATATTGGGGTAGGTTGGCCAGATCAGGACTGCATCAATTCCCCCGTAACGCTTTTCGAGATCGTCGAGGTAACGATCCACGGTGTATTTGCCGGCCTTCGGGATCGTAAAAGTAACGATCCTGAACCATCATCTGCGGCTGGATGAAACTCGACTGTGTCCATTGCAGCGCGGGCAACTCGTATCGCGCACCGTCGTAGCCAGTACGAATGCGGCGTTCCATCCTCCAATGCGTGATATCCGCGAGCCACGCGTCATGTTCGGTCGGACTACACGGCTTCGACCCGTCCTCCGACAGTTCCTTGATGGTCAAACATTCGGGCACGGGAATCTGCTGGCTCTTCGGCGTAAAGTTCGAGGTTTGAGCTGAAGAAGTCATTGCGACGATCAGCATAAGAACCACGATTTGCAACCATACGCACCTCATGGAGCGACCCCTCGATTCAGCATGTGAATGCGTTTGCAATATAAAGCGTTCAAATGGGCTCTCCATTTTAGTGTCTTCGTCGGAAAAAGACAGGAACCATACTGCAAAACGCGCGGGAATATGACGTTTGAGTATTGCGTCACCGGACATTGCTCTGGCGTAGGTCCGCAAATGGCTGAGCACACGCCTCGATATTTTGAGCGACTTTGAGAGCGTATCGATGCCCGGATGCCGTCGCCAAGGTTGTCAGTTCACTGCATGGCGTCAGGCTTTTGTTTTGACTTTCGCATGAGAGCTTGTCCGGCCGCCGGCGTTTCCGCCGGGATGAAGTACGCGTCGTTAAACTCGACGTTGCCTTCGAAGCCTTTCATGCTATCGCGATAGCGCTGACTGGAGATTTGCGTGCGGATCTCCGACTTCGCATCTTCCAGTGGCAAGGTTTTCTTGCTGATCATTTTGTAGATGAAGTGGGCACCTTCAGGATCAGAGAATACCTGGGAAACTTCTCCCGGATTCAGTTCCATGATCGTCTCATGTTGTGGTGGGAGAGTGCTCCGACGTACATTCACCATTCTCGTATTGGAGTTGGCCCGCGTGATTCCGGCTTCAGCGTAGGCCTCTATTTGTAGTCTGTCAGGGTCTTCGCCATTCACGGCACGGACGCGGAGCGCTTCAGCGAATTTCGTCATCGCTGCTTCAGCAGCTTTTATTGGCGATTCACCTTGCTGTGATGGGGCGGTCGCCTTCGCGCGGGGGACGAAAATCCGCGCAACCGTAGCTTGCTCGTAGGAAGATTCATTCTTCCTGTAATAATCTTCGAGATCGGCTTCGGTGACGTTGTTGGCCTCCGCCTGCAGCGCACGGTCCAGGTCTTGAGCGAGAAGTTGCATCCGCGCAAAGCGCATTTCTTCTTCAAACTCAGGCGTCTTGTCGAGGCCGCGCTTTTCCGCTGCCGCGGACATTCTCAAATTGCGCGCGTAAGCGTTGGCTACCTTAAGACGAAGGGGAAGTGACATCCCTGGTTGCAGCGCGTGCGTAAGCTTTTCAAATTGAGCGCGCGTGATCGTGGTCTTGCAGGAATCGCCTTGTCGGTCCAAATCGGCGCAGAAACCATTCAACGTAATCACCGGATCATCGGGCTCAACTTTCACCGCAGGGGCTTGATCGATCGCGGACGAAGCGATTTTCGCCAGTCTTACTCCAGAAGCGGCAGGCGTGGCCGGTCGCTCAGTTTGCCCATAGGCTACGCCGGCCAGCACAAGCAAAACGATGCACCGGAAACGCATGTGCGAATATCCTTCAAGGTTAAGCGTTAGCGCTGCCAGAGTAAGGTAAAACGGGCATGCACGAATGCATGCCCGCATAGCATTTACTGTTCAAAGGCACCCATGTTAATTTGCCCGTTGGCATTGACACGCGGATTTCCGTTGAAGTCCACAGTGCCGTAATCGGCCGAACCCAGACTGACATTTCCCGTGTCTTCGGCAGGAGAACTCGTCGAGATGTCAAAATTCGGGGCCGGTGAGCAGGTGGTAATTGGCGTCGGCGGCCCGCTCTCCTTGGTCGACTTACAAGTGGTTAGGGTGAGGTAGTCGGGATTTGCGAATACCGAATTCTTGTCCTGGCCAGTGGCTGACTTGTAGGACGCGAAGGACGAGTAGCTCTTTCCGTTCAATTCAAACGTGGTGGTCGAACTAGTCGTGTAGTAATCGTTGTAATTGGCGGTTACTCCGCTGCCCGACACGTAGCCATACATGAATAACCCTTCGGCGCCGGTGTAGACAATATTGTTCTCGAACAAAATCCCTGTAGCGCGATACTGGATCTGGAACTCGCCACTGCCGGTCTTCTGCGTGTCGTTATCGTACAGACTGTTATTCACGATGGTGATATCGGTGCTTCCGCCAGTCCCCGATTTGGCGTAGCCGCCGACAGAAATACCGCACGAGTTTGCGGCATAAACCAGATTGTTGCGGATAATCACGTTGCTCGAAACTTCGCCCGAGGTTTCGCTGGCGGCTTCGATATTCAGGTCATTGCCGTAAAGCGTGTTCCGCTCGAAGGTCACATCCGTGCATCCATCGCAGTACAGGCCATCCTCATCGTATGAGTTGCCTTCTCCGGGATTTTTGAAGGCGCTGTTGTTGTAGATGAGGTTGCCGTAAACGTCTCCGTTCTTCGCTTGATCGTAACCCGTCGGACCGACTCCCTCGAAACCGATGGCGTCCATGCCGATGTTGTCGTTGTCATAAATCGTATTGTTGGAGACAACAAAATTCTGCACGTTGCCGTTGTAAGTCGTCGTCTCGCTTTCTCCGGTCAGGCACCCGGTAACGGTGTTGCCGCTTACGGTCACGCTTAGCGGAGTAGCGCTGATACCGAAAACCCCGATGCCGTAAGCGTTACCATTCTTTCCCGCCGTGGTTTGGATGTTCTTCACCGTGTTATTAAGAATGTTAATCCCAGTTCCGCTGCCGGCAATCAGAATGCCCGCCGGAACATCCGTTTTGCTTGAAGTTTTGTAGTTTTGGATTGTGAAACCTTCGATGGTCAGGTAACTCACGCCACTGGTTGCGCCGATGGTAAACAATCCCTGGGTGTTGCAGCAGAGGAAGTTGTTGCTGGAAGCGAAGCTAGGAGTGGTACAGCAGGCAACCCCGGTGCCATCCACAATCGCGACACCCTGTCCATTGAAGGTGATCGGGGCCGAAGCGGTTCCCGAGTTGGCGAACAAGTCGCTCTCGTTATAGGTTCCAGCTCCCACATACACGGTGTCGCCGGCATGAGCTTCCGCGGCCGCGTGCCCAATAGTAAGCCAAGGCGCGCTCGCACTGCCGCTATTGGAGTCACTGCCGTTTTTTGCAACGTAATAAACCGTGGCTTGGGCGCCGACAGAAAGCACGAACAAGCAGGATAGGAGGAGAAACAGAGCGCGAACCAGGTAAGACTTCGCCGTCCGTTGTAAACCAAAGCAATTAGTCATTGAAAACCTCCTTGGGGGATTGTGGAATTTCGTTTAGCTTTTGTATTCTCCAGAGTTCATCTCGCTTTCGTGTGCTGCTCGATGAGTTCTGTCGTTGTATCGGAAAACCTCCGCCCTGATTTTGCTAACCCAACATCGCCCTGCAGCGCACGGTAGCCACCCTTTCGAACCATCGATTTGAAACTCAGTCCAAGTGGCTTCGCTTTATTACGTTTTGACTTGCGATTCAGATCGATTGCTTTCATATGGTGTCGTTTCTTGAGATGCGAAGCATTGTCATCCGGCTTCCTATGTTCTGTCAATCTATTTATCCGCAGGGTTCGGCTCCGCCGTCCCTTTTCGATACGCCGCGCGATAGACGAAAAACCCGATCGCGGGCTGACGAAATTGCTTGGATAATCGGAAAGCATGGTTTATTGTGGGCGGCATTGGAATTGGAATCGGGGCCGGGGTCACAAACTCGGAAACGGCGAACGACCAGTCATCGCGGATGAATTACACTCCCTGCTCTCCGCGACGTGCACCCGGATGAGTTAGTCTTACCGGCTCGAAGAGGTATCCTTCCGTGAAAGTCCCTCTGTGCCTGTCCCTTCTTGTCGTCGCTGCGATCCTCTCGTCTTTTTCCTCAGCTGCGAGTGCGCTGAGACCTGCTGACGCAAATGCCTCGAATCCATCCAACACCGCTGCAACCTCGCCTCCAGACGAAGTGGTAACGAACTCGTCCGAGTTCATGATTCCGGGTCCACTACGATCCTTTCTGCGCATGGCCGGCATCAGTCAAAAGATTGCGCCCGAGGAAGTGCTTCCTCTACTGAGCAGAAACGTGTTTATGCAAGGTTATGAGGGCTCCAGAAGAACTGAATTTCTTATTCTGTTGAGCCGGTATGTCGTCCAGGCCCGCGAGCTTTCGTTGCTGGTTGGCGCCGATGGCAAGATTCACGTGACCAACTGTGATGACGCGAAACCGCTTCTGACCGTTCTTGGCTATCGGACCCGGCCAGACTGTGGAGCGGCCGACACATCCTTGCAGACGGCTGATTCCGAGCGGGCATTTGTGACTATCGACTCCGGATTTCCTCTGCCAGAACTGGAGCGGACGCTGCAAGGAGGGAAGCCTTTCGCCTACGCTTATTCGTCTTCTGCCGTGCCCGTATTGTTCGCGGCAGGGAACTGGACCATGGCCAGCGCGAAGAACCACAAGGAAGTCAGCAGGGATCTGATTGACACAATCGTGAACGACCCGGCTTTGGCACGGTTGTATTGGGCATTTTCCAAGCTTGACCCCGAAACCGTTAAGGTGTTGCAGACATCGATTGGGATCAGAAAACTCCTGCCGTATGCCGCCGTCCTCGATTTTTACGGAAGCCGCCTCTGCATTCGTGATGGGCAGGTAATCGTTCCGGGAGGGCCGGAAGCGGAAGCCGCCTGGAAAGATGTGGTAGGGGCGAGCCCGGCGTCCCCTGCAGCTTTCATACAGAAATTGCTAGCTACCGATAAAGGGTGGCTGACCGCCTATTTTGACGTCCTCTCACGAGTGAGCCGAAGTCGCCAGGCATATTTCACCGACCCGCACCGGCTGCGCCGTTTCTACGAAGCTCTTCGGGCCCCGGATCCTTCGGGTGGCGCAACCGTCGGTGTGTTCAGGCCCGCTCCTGAATTGTTGCTTTTGGCCACACGGCTTCAGTTCGAATCTACCGGCCAACCTCTGGTTCCGGGGAATCTCGAGGTATGGAGAGAGATCCTTCGGCAAAAGAGCGATTCTCACACAGTGCGCGAATGGGGCAGGCGCAGCGCCCACATAACCACTCCGGATCAGCTGGTGGAAGTAATGTTCGCTCTTTCGCGGGCGACCACCGATGACGGGCCGCTGCAGAAGTACATGATGATCAGCGCCCTCGAAAGCAGGCGAGCTCCCGAACATCGATTAGCTCCTGCGACAGTACGGCTGTTGGCGGAGAAGTTTACAGATTTTAGCGATCAGTACCGGATCTTCACCGAATTTCAGGAGCTAAATGATCGATCGATTGTCATGTTTCTGGAAACGGCTGAGGCGCTCAATAACGTTCCCAATGCCCTGCGAAGCAATGCGCTCGGTACCTTTCAGGCAAATATCGGAATCTGGCAGATCTTCGCCCGGCAGGGAGAAATCCCGAATTTGCGCCTGAACGATTCATGGCAGCAGGTAATCAAGCCGTTCGCAAGAATTCGAACCGCTCCTCAGCTCTATAGCGCGGGGCGAAGCTTCGATGGAAGAAATGTTTCGATTTGTCGGTGGCCAACCCAGAGTTTCCCAGGATGAAATCATCGAACTGCTGGCAGGACCTCGGCAGACTACGGCCGAAGGAACCAGGATCCACAAGGAGCTTGCGATCAGAATTCGTTCTGTACTGGACGGCCAGCGGCTAGTCTCGCTCGACACGCTGCTGGCGTTAGGTGACGCCTTAACTGCAAAAGGTCAAGGCAAACCGATGGACGAGTTTGTAATGCATCAGGCAGGCGAGATACGCGAATTCGAGATGCCGCGACCGATTTTCACGAATGGCGAAAGAACGGAATGGTCGGCGGGAATCTACAACAACCATCACACCGAAGTACAAATGCGAAGTGACGTGGCCCGGGTGCTCAAGTCTCCCGCGCCTTCGCCCGCTCAACTGGAAGATGCGCGCGGTCAGCTGGCTTCTTTCTTGAGGGACACGCTGGTTGGTTTGAATTATGCCTATTATGAGCCACCCGGTTCCCAGGCTCTGCATAGCAACCCGTTGCTGGTTCGCTCTCACGACTTTGACGCGGAGACGGTGAGTGGAATAAAGACTGTCTGGCAGACTCCGCAACTGCTCGGCCAGGGATCGCCGGCCGGCGGAGGCGCTCATTTCGTTGGTTCTCTTGCCGATCTGCCCTATGTTCTAGCCGATCTCGAACAGGATTTTATTTCTCCGGAAAATGTGCAAGCCCTGGTCTGGAAGGAATTGACGCCGGTCCTGTTGACCAACGCGATTTTGCCGCGCTGGTGGAATGTGAGTCAGAATGAGCTTCACGCGGTGGCGCTGTATCAGCGAACCGGCGAAGAACTGCTAATTGCTTCTGCCAAGGATGAGGAACTGCGGGAGAAGGTAATGACGATCCTGGCGGATCGTACGACTCCACGGCGGCTGGCGCAAATTGACCAGGCCCTAAGGGCCGGACACGCGTCAGAGATACTGCCACGAATGACGCCGGCTGACACATTTTATCTGACGGCAGAGTTTTACCGCAGTTACCCGGGAGAAACCGCTACCTGGGGAAGGGCAAGTGAGGAACTGCAAACGCTCTCTCGTCAAGATCCCGAACAAGTCAACTGGAAACGCTTGTCCCATGATTTTGGCGTACCCCATCCGACCTTGGATCAAACCTACTTCAGGGAACTGCTGAATATTGGACCTCTTCCCGCGTTTACGGGATACGCCAGCCGTTTTCTGGGTGAATCCTGGGATTCGCCCAATCTGTATTGGGCTCGATTGGCGGATGAGACGGGACTCCCGGCTGTAACGTTAAATCGCCTCGTACCGCAGCTAACCCGATCCATGGTCGAGAAAATCTTCGCAACCGATTTAGAAGACTGGCCGGCGCTGCTTCGAGCGATGCACGAAACCGGCGAACAGTTTCGCAACGGCAAGATAGCGTCGCTTACAACCGAGGGGCAGTGAGGCAACGTAGCGATCCCATAGATGGGTTCGCAGAATAGGAAGCCAAGTACGATGCTACGGAAAACCCTTCTATCTGTTTGCATTCTTGCGGGTCTCTTCATCTGCTATGGACCGGGAGTCGAATCTCAAGAGACTCCTGATCTTCATGTAGTCGTCAATCTGGTGCAGCTCAACGTAGCCGTGACTGACAAGAATGGAAATTACATTACGGGTCTCAAGCCCACGGATTTCGCCGTCACTGAAGACGGGATTACGGAGAAGATCGCCACCTTTGCGGAAGGCAATGAGCCTGCTCTGAGTCTCATTGACTCGGCGGATTCCAAAGGATCTTCAGACGCGAGTCATCCGAGCAAGGACTTTTCGCCGCCCAACTCTTCTCCCGCGCTCAGTTCCTTAGTGGCCGGAGCGAATGTCTTCCTTCTGTTCGATACCAGCAACTACATGTACCGCGGCTTTGTGTTCGCGCAAGATGCGATTGCCGAGTTTGTTCGTTCTCTGGGAACCGCGGACAAAATTGCATTCTATTCTTACAGCCGGGATCTCTCGCGAGCTGCTGCTCTTACCTCAGACCGGGGACGAGTCTTACGCGCGGTGCGCTCTACCGTGGCCGGAGACGAAGCTGCCCTCTACAACACCCTGTTGCTTACGCTCAAGGATGCAAGTCAATCCCAGGGCAGAAAAGTGGTTGTAGTTTTTTCCAATGGTCCCGACAACTCCAGCGTGGTACCACCCGAGGACGTCTCCGAATTCGCCCAGTCCGCCGGCGTTTCCATCTACATGATCAGTACGCAAGAAGCCAGGTTGGAACCGGTATCCACCGCCGTATTTGATCGCATGACCGCGGCGACAGGCGGCAAAGCCTACTTTGCCAAGAACTGGAAGGACGAGAAGCAGGCTTTTGCTTCCGTCCGGGACGATCTGGAGCATCTTTATTCGTTAAGCTACTACCCCAAATACAATCCCAACTCTGGCTGGCGTACGATCACGGTAAAACTGGTGGGCGAGCATCTGAAGAAACACAAGATCCGCACCCGCAGCGGATACCGCCCTCAGCCCACTCGCTTTTCCAGCGAAGTCGAACCCGACCGGGCACATTCTCCTGGCTTGCCTGGCGACATACCGAATTAGTGCGTTCGTCTAACGATCATATCCGTGGCACGAAGGTAATGAAGTTATCTGACCCGTGGTCACGCGGCATGAAGTAATTCATCGGCCTGGAGGGCGGAGAATACAGCACGCAACTTACAAAGTTGCAAAACACAATTGCATTAAAATTGCACCGCCCAGAGCCGCGAGCAGGGCGAGTGGCATGGCAATCGCACCCACCTTCAGGAAATCCCAGAAACTGACATCGAGATTTTCTTTGCGCAAGGCAATCAACCACAGAATGGTTGCCAGCGACCCAGTGATCGAAAGATTCGGTCCAAGATCGACCCCGACGAGAACCGCTTCGGCAATTGGCCATTTGGCGTGCACTGCGTGAAGAGTGCTGCCAACGATGAGACCAAGCGGAAGGTTGTTCACCAGGTTGTTGGCGATTCCGACCGCGAAGCCGGCGATTAACGTTCCGCTTACCAGGCTGAGATGCTGCACCCACTCGAGCCATTCTCTCGCGTATCGCATCGCACCAATACTTTCGATGGCATCGACCATTACAAATAGACCGGCAACGAGAAGCAAGGTTTCCCAGCTGATTTCGCGAGCCAGAACCAGCGGATTACTTCGCTCTTTGATGCAGACAATTGCTGTGATGGCCAATGCAGAAAGACACGTGGGCAAGCCCAGGTCTTTGCCCAGCGACGAGGCTGTGAGCAAAACCGCGATCATGAGCCCGGCGCTGCCGAGCACGAGCTTGCCGCTGCTGTTCAGGATTTGCGGTTCAACGGCGTGGTTGATGCTTTCGCAAAGTTCGCGGCGATAAACCCAGCGCAGGACCACGAAAGTTGTGCCAATGGACAACAGCGAAGGAACTCCAAATGCGAGAAGCCACTTACCCAACGGGGGCATACCATCGTGAAAGACAACCAGATTCGCGGGATTCGAAATAGGCAAGAAAAATGACGCGGCATTCGCGATGAAGGCACAAACGAATAGATAAGGTAGCGGCTGGACTTTCGCCTTCCGAACGGCGGTGAGTATTGCAGGCGTTAGCACGACGGCAGTCGCATCATTTGACATGAATACCGTAACCGCTGTGCCCACTGCGTATACCAGGGCAAACAGCCTCAGGCAGGATCCATCCGCGCGTCTGACTGCGATTGCCGACAGCCAATCGAATACCCCATGCTCCCGTGCGAGTTCACAAAGCAGCATCATGCCAATAAGAAAGAAGCAGACGTCTAATGCCTTGCCGGAAGCATGCCATGCAAGCCTAAGAGTTATGAGCCTCAGGCCCAAGAGCAGCAGAACCCCGCCGCTGATCCAGTAGACTTCTGGCACACCTCGCGGACGGATCAGCATGAGCATTACGCTCACTGCAACGATGGTTGAAAGCAGGAGATGGGCTAGCGCGGGAGAGAACATCTACGGTTTTCTCCCGTTCTTATTGGAGCCTGACTGGGTGCCGGGAGCTCCGTGTTCTGCCCAGAGTGCGACCACGCTGTCTTCTTTCTCCGCCCGCCGATTCCAATTTTGGAGCAGGTTGCGATTGTATGAGATGCAAGCGGTGGCAACCTCGGATCGAGTGCATGGCTTCAGATTGAATTGCGTACCCATAGTCCTGATTAAAGGAAAGCGCCTCCTTCTTTTATGGATCCCGGTGTCCCATCCTTTGTAGTGCCAGGAGCAACCGCTGAAAGAGTTTCGGGGATCAAGCCCCACAACACGGCAAATGCAAACAAGGCAACCAGGCTCAGGCCAAGAAACGAGGCGCGGTAGCCTAGGCGTTGAATCAGTATGCCTCCAATTGTTGTACTAAGCGCGGCCCCGATTCCGACCATGGTGGCGAGTGCCCCGGCGGCGATATTGAAACGGCCGGTTCCGCGAGTTCTGTCCTTGATAACGAGAATCGAGACGATGACAAAAATCGCGTTCGCCACTCCGTCAAGAATTTGAATCGCAATCAGAGCTCTGGCGGCGTGAGTCAGGGTATACAGAACGCCTCGGATGGGCAGCACGCCGAAACCCAGCATCAGGAGAGGTTTTCGTCCATGCGTTGCGGCGCGGTTCCCAATCCATGCAGCCGATAAGGTTATGACCAGCTGAGTTACGATAACGCAAGCTGACATGAAGGGTGCCGCTGCTTTCGGGTTATCTTTGGACAACAGCTCTCCAAGTTGAGGCAACATGGCAGCGTTCGACAGATGGAAAAGAAATGCTGCCCCCAAAAAAGCGATCAAGACTCGGTCTTTCAGAAGCAACGAGAACTTTTCGTTAGCAGCATTGCTTTTTCCATCCGCCGCCCCTCGTGCCCGGGCATAGTCGATTTGATCAGGGTTGATCGTGAACAGTGAGATTGCGGCTGGAATTACGAGAAATGCGGCTACCGCAAATATCATCCGGTATCCGAACCTGTAGCTTATGTAGGCCACAAGCAAGGCGGTGCAGACGTTGCCGGCGGAATTGAAACCTTGGATCTTTCCGAACAACCTGTCGAAGGCGGCAGGTCCCACGACTCCAAGAGTGATGGCCGCGACCGTAGGCGCGAGAAATGCTGCGGAACTCCCGATCAGGAATTGCGCGCAATACACCTCGATCGAACTCAGGCGACCCATCAACAGCAACGCACCCGCAACCAGAACTGCAAGGCTGGTTGCCATCAAGGAGCGTTTGCGACGAGTGGCATCGATCACGGCACCGGCCGGCGTTTGCGTCGCTACGGAAACCAAACCGCCGAAGGTAAGGGCATAGCCAACTCTGCCGGGATTCCATCCGCTCGCCGCAAGATAGGCTGCCAGGAATGGTCCGAGCCCGGTCTGCACATCGGCCAGAAAAAATGTCAACCATTCGATAGAACGTATGTTTCGTGCACGGGCGTCACTCATTCCGAACGTTTCTTTAACTATATTAAGATCCTATCTAGTCGCGATAACTCGCTTCCATTTTCGGTTCCATTCCTAGCGCGAACATAACAGAGCGCGTGTGAGCATTAGCGGAGTCAGAAGCCCGCACGACTTGGTCCACTTCCAACTCAGCAAAGCTGAAGCAATGCGGAAACCTTGCGCATTTGGCGCAAGGTGAAAGACACTCATAACTGCGATGAGAACGCCCTGCGATGAAGCTCTGATGCGATCGGCGGGTGCCGCGGTTGCGTCGTCACCGGACGCGAGAACCTGGATATTGGCGGCAACCATTCTGGGTTCCAGCATGGCTTTCATCGACAGCACTGTCGTCAACGTAGCCTTGCCTTCCCTGCAGGCCAGTTTTCAGGCGACTCTCGTGGATCTGCAATGGGTGGTCGAGTCTTACGGACTGTTCTTAGCCGCGTTGATTCTAGTTGGTGGCTCGTTCGGCGACCTGTTCGGCCGCCGCCGCATGTTCCTCACGGGGGTTTCAATTTTCGCTGTCGCGTCGGCGGGCTGCGGCTTTGCCTCAAGCATTCAGGAACTGATTATCGCGAGGAGCATTCAAGGGGTGGGAGCCGCACTGCTCGTGCCCGGAAGCCTGGCAATCATCAGTGCGAATTTCGATGAGAAGAGTCGGGGCCAGGCGATTGGAACGTGGTCGGGCTTCACGGCGATCACTACTGCGGTCGGACCCGTGCTTGGAGGCTGGCTGGTTGAACACGCTTCCTGGCGGTGGGTATTTTTCCTCAACCTGCCGATCGCGGTAGCCGTAGTAGCGATTTCGCTTTGGCGGATTCCGGAGAGCCGCAGCAGGAGTGTAAGGCACATCGATTGGCTGGGGGCGATTCTCGCGACAGCGGGACTCGGGGGCGTGGTTACTGGTTTCGTCGAATCACCCAGTCTAGGATGGAGAAATCCTCTGGTCTTGGGCAGTTTGATCGTGGGCACGGTCCTTCTTATTGTGTTCGTATTTGTGGAAGCCGAAGTCGCTGTGCCGACGCTTCCGCTTGTACTGTTCAAATCACGCAGCTTTGCCGGGACGAATCTGCTTACGCTCTTTCTTTATGCAGCGACCGGGATTTTCTTTTTCTTGTTTCCCCTGGACCTGATCCAAGTACAGCTATATTCCACGACCGCAACCGGCTTCGCGATCCTTCCGCTGATTCTGCTTATGTTTTCTCTCTCTCGCTGGTCGGGCGGACTTGTCGCCCGTTATGGCGCAAGGCGACCGCTCATCGTTGGACCGATGATTGCCGCATTCGGCTTCATTCTGTTCGCTGTGCCCGCGATCGGTGGTAGTTACTGGAGAACGTTCTTTCCCGCGATAATCGTTCTCGGATTTGGAATGGCGGTTACTGTCGCGCCGCTTACCACCGTGGTTATGAATTCTGTGAGTGAAGAACGAGTGGGCACGGCTTCCGGAGTGAACAATGCCGTGGCCCGCGTAGCGAGCGTGCTTGCGATCGCAATCCTGGGCATTGTAATGGTGAAGGCTTTTAGTATTCGGCTGGACTACAGCTTAGCTCACTTATCGCTCCCGGCTGGCGTTCTGCAAGAGCTTAAGGCGAATGCGATCAAACTCGCCGGCTTGCCGATTCCCTCCGAGCTCGCACCCAGTATGAAAGCTGCTGTCGGTAAATCGATCGGGGAAGCTTTTGTATTTGGATTTCGAGTTGTCATATGGATTTGCGCCGGGTTCTCTCTGGCAAGCACCGCGGTGGCCTGGCTGATGATTCCGAAAGTCCAATAGAACGCAAACCTTTTCTTCGAAGGGCACACCCAGCAACACGGCAAGGCTCCACTCCAAGAGTTTCCGAAACGACTCTGCGGGATTCGATGCGAAGTGCCTTATCCCTTCACTGCTGAGCGAATCTTAGGAATGCCTGCCACACTAGCCTTCAGCGCAGCATCCGTTTCGATCAACTCCAGGACTTTCCTTGTCATCTCCTCGTCAATATCGGGAGCCTTTCGAATCTCGACCGGATAGCGCACAAGAAGCTCGAGGCCGGCATCGGCGAATTGAAGGCGCGCCTCGGGGCGCGGCGCCGCTACCTGAATATCGACGCGGCGTTCGATGGCGGCGTGCTGGCGTTCGATCTCTTCTTTATAGTGTGAGTAAACCGCATTCACCGCAGCCACCAATTTCTCCTGCGCCGCCTTGTGGTTTCCATCCGGCACGATCATGACCACGACTTCATGCCACGCATATTCAGTTCCCGGGATCTGCTTGAAGAGCGGCGTACCAGTCTGGAAAAGAACCGAATTCGAAAACACTACGATGCGGCCGGTAGGATAGAAATCCAACCCGGAGCCGCCCAATTCCATCAGGTAGAGCCTCACCAAGCCGATATCCACAACGTCGCCGGTGATCCCGGCAACGCTGATGCGGTCACCAACTCGAATGCCGTAACGCCCGATGATAAAGAAGTAGGCCGCAACCGAAAGCAGAACGGCTTGCAATCCGACAGCGATACCCGCCGTGATGAATCCGGCGAATGTGGCCAGCGAACTGAACTCGCTGACGAAACCCAAAGTCAGAACAATGATGATCAGGAAGCCGATCACAACGCGGCGCATCACCAGGAACTGCCGCCGGCGGCGCGGGTCGCCAATATAGCGGAACGTGATACGGCGCCAGATCTCGGAGAGAAACAGAATCACTCCGAGTGCCAGCAGTATCGAACATACCCGGACCAGCACAGATCGAAGAACGTATTTCGATTCGCGGGAAATGGAATTGTGCCACTCCACAAAATTTGTTTTCGCATCATTCAGGACGATGACTTCCTGGCTGAGCGGAAGAAGCGCAGCAGAAAGCTGCTTGAAGCGTTCGGTTAGTTCCTGAAAGGTTTGCCGCTCCGCTTGCATCTGTTGGGGGTCGGCGGAGGACGGCTGATTGGCCAGTTTCTGACTCTGCTGAATGCTCGAGCGCATCGCGTCCCGAAGCGGCGTGCGCAACTGCTCGGCTGCATCGCGCGCGTGGTCGGTTTCTTCGGTGACTCCATCGAGCTGGTGCATCGCGCTCATGTAGTCGTAGAGCGTCATAGCTTCGCTGATCAGTCCGCCAGAGTTGGCCAGCGACGATTTGGCGGGCGCGGTGGTCGTCGTCGTTACTTTTTTCTCCGAGCCCGCGCTCGATACCAGAACTTCGGGAATCGAGCGGGCCAGTTGATTGATGCTGCCTTCGAGTCCCCCTGCGATTTCGCCGTTGCTCTCCACAAACGACGCCATCTTTTGAATCGCATCGAGCAGGGCTTTTTGCAGTTCCAGCTGGCCTTGCAGAGCATCACGCTGTGAAATCAGGTTGCCCCGGCGCGAGGCCGGCGCTTTGCCGATTTGAGCGTTCAGACTTTCGATCTGCGATTGCAATTGATCGATCTGGGAAGAAGTCTTGGCCAGCATTTGGGAGAGATTCTGTTGCTGGGTGGTCTCTCCGGACGGCTGACTCGCACCACTGCTTTTCTGCTGAGACGCAATCAGCGCGGCTTCAGCCTTCGCCGACTGAAACGCAAGCCGAACGGCCTGAGCCGCAAGCGCCAGCGTATTGTCCTGATAAATGGCATCGCTTGGCAGCCCGACCGTCTGTATGCCGGTTGTGGAATGACGATACCAGCTGATGACTTGGTTCAGGTGATGTAGCGCTGCAGAGCCATCCAGTTGAACCGGAGGCAACAGATTCGCAGAGGTTTGTGAACCTGTTTGGGACCTCTGTGCAACCGGGGTTTTCGCCGGCTCGGGCTGCTTGGCAGTTTGCGCCCCCAAGGCAAGCATGGCAAACAATGGCAGCCATAGTATTTGCATGCTCCACCGAAAGGCGCGCCGGGGGTGTGCGCTGGGATGATTCTTTATGATTGCTGGCATATCTCTTCGGCTAATTTTAACCAAGTTGCTCGAACAATCCGAATGGCGAACTGAAGGAATCCAGCTTCCAGACGAGCTGGCGGCGCGGGACGACGTCTTTTCGTTGCGGAAGTCTACAGGCGAGCCGGCGTGACCGTTTGTTCTTTTCGCAAGGAATTTCCCACGATGGCAGCGCAGGCTTCGACGAACTCCTGTTCGGGTGCGATAAATGCGCTGGCAAAATAGCTCTCGACATCGAGTTCCGCTGTGAGCTTTTTCTTGACCAGGATAGGAACCACGATTTCACACTTCACCAGCGGCGATCCCGCAAGATAGCGCGGATCTTTGGAGACATCGTGCACCACAACAGTTTGCCCGCTGGTCGCCGCGGCGCCACAAAGTCCGGTGTTGAGCGGAATGCGCGCATTGGGGGTGAAGCTGCCGGCGAAAGGCCCAACCAGAAGAATGCCATCATCCGTTGGATCGACGAGATAAAAACCCACCCAGTTATACCGCGTCATCTTCTCGTGCAGGCGCTGGGCGATGTGTTCCATCAGGGTTGTGGCGAGTGGGAGCGGTCAGCGCAAAATCCCGAAACTCCCGAAGAAGTTCTTCGTGCACGGGCGTCATGTTTCGGTTTATACGCTATCTCAGGGGATTCCTCCAGTTGGCTGACTAAAAAGAAATAACAGTGGGCTCAAGAAGTAATATTCTGTCCAGCGAAGGAGATGGAGGTGTTTTGATGAAAAAAAGCGAAATGATCACTCAGCTCGAGCCGAGCTTAAGAGCTTGAAAGCAGCGCTTGCAGCCTGCCACGAAGGAACGGATCCAGCCATCTGCGCCTCACTCAAGAGAGCGATCGAAACGCTGGAACGGGTCATCGCTGATCTCAAGATCAGGGCAAAAACCGTAGGGCTGCCGGCAACTGCTACCATTGCGGGCATGCTTTCTTTCGCTAACTCGCCATGGCACTGAAGGAGTCGGAAGCGATCGTTCTGCGCACTTATCCGCTGCGCGAGGCTGATCTATTGGTCACTCTTTTTACCCGCGCAGAAGGGAAGGTGCGCGGCGTGGCGCGGTCGGCAAAAAAATCCAAGCGGCGCTTTGGCGGCGCTCTGGAGCCCATGACCTATGTGCGGGCGTTCTACGATGTGCGTGAGCGTCAAGAATTGGCGCGGTTGGATGCCTGCGAAGTGCTGGAGTCTCCGCTGGCCACCGAGGTAAGCTACGCGCGTGCAGTAGCGCTCGCGCATGTGGCCGAGTTGCTCGACGAGTTGCTTCCGGATCACGAAGCCAATGACGCCATCTTTCGCCTGACCCTTTCGGTGCTGCACGCCATGACTGGCCCTGATATATGGATGCCGGTCACTTATTTCGATCTGTGGCTCACGCGGCTGGTAGGCTTCCTGCCTGAATTGACGGAATGCATCGTCTGCGGCCGAAGCCTGAATGGCGGCCGCGCATTTTTTCACGTGCTGGCCGATGGCTTGATGTGCATGGATGACAAACGCCTTGCCTCGTCCGAGATTTCCAGTGACTCCCGCCTTCTCGCGGCACAAATGTTTCGCTCTCCGGTGGAGAGCTTTGCCGGCTCGGCATGGCCAAAGTCGCAGGGCGCCGATCTGCGCAAGTTCTTGATTCAGGCGTTACAGCGACATATTGAAAAGAAGCTGGTGACGGCCGGGATGCTGGAGAAGAGCGGCTTTTAGACGCTGGCTGACGGTTCGGCACTCCTTCTATTACAATCAGACTATTACAGTTAGAGATCAGTCTCTCGCTCCTCGGTAATCCTGTGAATCCAGCCAAGCCCAATTCGTTGACGTTTCAGGAGCTTATCCTACGCTTGCAGGCGTTCTGGGCGGAGCGCGGATGTGTGCTGCAACAGCCCTATGACGTTGAAGTGGGTGCGGGGACGATGGCGCCAGAGACGTTTCTACGCGTGCTTGGGCCGAAGCCATATAAGGTAGCGTACGTGCAGCCCTCGCGGCGGCCGGCAGACGGGCGCTACGGCGAAAATCCGAACCGGTTGTTCAAGCACATGCAGTTGCAAGTGATTCTGAAACCTCCGCCGGAAAATGTGCAGGAGCTGTATTTGGAGTCGCTGGCGGCGATTGGGATCGATTTGCGCCAGCACGACATCAAGTTCGAAGAAGACAACTGGGAAGCTCCCACGCTGAGCGCCTGGGGAGTGGGTTGGCAGGTGATGCTGGATGGACTCGAGATCACGCAGTTCACTTATTTTCAGCAGTGCGGCGGCATCGATTTGTTTCCTATTTCCGCGGAACTTACCTATGGCCTGGAGCGCATCGCGGCATTTCTTCAGGACGTGGATTCCATCTATGACATCGTGTGGGCGCGCGATCCTTCGATTCACGGAAAGTCGATTGACGGAAAGACGATTGACGAAAAATCGCTTGCCGGAAAAACGGCGGGCCACGAAGTGAAGTATGGCGATGTGCGGCTTGCGGATGAATTGCAGTTTTCCGTGTACAACTTCGAGGCCGCGGACGTCGAAAAAACCTGGGAGCATTTCCGGCTGTACGAGGCGGAGTGTAAAACGCTGATACGCCGATATTCCGAATTGTCTAAGGACGATTTTGCAGGCGACGGGATTGCGCGCCAGAAGGCTCGTTTCCCCGTCCTGGCGGCTTACGATCTTTGTTTGAAGTGTTCCCATCTGTTCAACATCCTCGACGCCCGCGGTGCAATTTCGGTCACCGAGCGTGTGGGAGTGATCGCTCGCGTGCGGGCGCTTGCAGTAGGCGTTGCGAAGGCTTGGGTAGATCAACAAGAGAGCGAATCTGCCACCGTAGCGAAATCGGACGAGCCTGAGCCTGTTAGCCGCCAAGAACCGAAGAAAGTTCACGAGAAGTTGTCGCCGGTGGGATCCTGATTTGCCCGATGTGATTAGCGTCACATTTGTTTGCCGCTTGGTTTGAGAAACTAAGAGTTTGAAGACATGCCGGACTTCCTGCTAGAAATCGGCTGCGAAGAAATTCCAGCGCGCATGATTGATGCCGCTTCGCAAGAGTTGCGCGATCGGGTCAGCGCGCTCTTGGCTCGGGAACGTCTCGCTGCCAGCGAGATCAGCAATTTTGATACGCCTCGCCGTTTGGCGGTGATTGCCTCCGGAATTCCTGCCACGCAACCGGATATCACCGAGCAGGTGAACGGGCCCTCCGCCAGCATCGCATATAAGGATGGTCAGCCTACGGCGGCGGCCCATGCTTTCGCCAAGAAAGCTGGCGTAGAAGTCTCTCAACTGGAGAAGGTTACAACGCCGAAGGGCGAATACCTCTCTGCCAAAGTCACTCGAAAAGGCCGAACGGCTGCAGAAATTCTCGCCGAGAATCTTTCCGAAGAAATTTTCTCAATCTACTGGCCGAAGAATATGTACTGGCGGAAACCGAACGAGAGGTTTGTGCGTCCGGTGCGCTGGCTGGTAGCCATGCTCGACGGTGAGACCATTCCGCTGGAGCTCGGTGGAATTCGAGCAGGGAAGACTTCGCGTGGGCACAGAATTCTGTCGCGAGGCGAGGTTATGATTCGGCAAGCCGGCCCTGCTTATGTCGAAGCTCTGCGCGCCGCCAAGGTTTTGGGTCGGAGTGAGCGTGAGCATCACATTCGCAAAGCTCTCGATGCGGCCACACGTACAATTTCTGGAGCTCGATGGCGTGAAGACAAATCTCTGCTCGATACGGTAGTGAACCTGACTGAGTTTCCGTCGGTGATTCTGGGCAGTTTTGATTCACAATTTCTGTCGCTGCCGGAAGAAGTGCTGGTCACGGTAATGCGTGACCATCAGAAATATTTCGCGCTCGAGGATTCCAACGGAAAACTGTTGCCGCATTTTCTAGCGGTGCTGAATACCGACGGCGACCCCGAGGGTCTTATCCGGCACGGCAACGAGCGCGTGCTTCGTGCGCGCTTCAACGACGCCCGCTTTTTCTGGCAGACCGATCAGAAGCGGTCTTTGTTAGAACGCTTGGAATCCCTCAGAGCTGTAACTTTCCAGAAAGACCTGGGCAGCTACTACGACAAGACCCACCGCGTGCAACGTTTGTGCAGCTGGCTGAGTGAAATCATCAAGCAAAGCGGAATCACGATACGCGCCGGCGTGATCCACAAAGCCGCGTGCCTGGCAAAAACTGACTTAACGACGGAACTGGTAAAAGAATTTACCGAACTGCAGGGCATTGTCGGCGGGTTGTATGCCCGGGTGCAGGAACTCGATCCCACGCTGCCAGAAGCGACCCGGCTCGCCATCGCCGATGCGGTCTACGACCATTACAAGCCGGAGTCCACCGAAGATGACGTGCCCCGGTCGATCGAGAGTGCTGTGCTTTCCATCGGCGACAAAGCGGACACGATTGCCGGCATGTTCGCTCTGGGGCTGGTTCCGAGCGGGTCGAAGGATCCATTTGCCCTGCGGCGGCAGGCCAACGGAATTATTAAAGTGATCGCTGAGAAGAAGCTGCCGTTGCGCCTGGCAGATCTGATGCGCGATGCGCGCGCCGGATATAAAGGGTCAGAAGCGGAGAAGAAGTTTGTCGATGATGCTAAGTTCGATGAATCCGTGCGGATTTTCTTCCGCGAGCGTCTCGAGTTTTATTTGAAGGACGTGCGAGGATATGCATACGATGTGGTGAAGGCTGTGCTGGCGGCGGATGCCGACGATGTGGTGGATGCCCTGGCACGAGCCGAGGCGGTCAAGCAGGTGATGCACATGCCTGAGTTTCAGGCCATTGGCGCGGCCTGTAAGCGCATGCGTAACATCCTGAGGCAAGCTTCGGATAAGAAATTTAAGCCTGCTGAGAAGTTCGAATACCTCCCTGAAGCTGCCGACGAAGAAAAAAGCTTGATGGCTTTTATGGAAAGCACCAGCGAAAAGGTCGAAGCGCACCGAAGCAAGAAAGAATATTTGGAAGCGCTGTTGCTGCTGTCGACCGCGAGAGAACCGGTCGACAGATTTTTCGACAAAGTCATGGTTATGGTTGAAGATGACAAAGTGCGGGCGAACCGGCTGGCATTGCTTCGTACTTTACTGAAGGAATTTTCCACCATTGCCGATTTTTCAGAAATTGTCAACGAAGGCAAAGCGTAATCACCGGATTTTTAGGAACTCGTTGGCGATACGAGCAGGCTGCACTCAATTGTGAATCGCTCAACTTAGATGTGAAATTTGCCGACCGTACGCCGGCGCTACGAAATCTAGACAACAAAGGATTAAGAATCATGGCCACAATGACCCTCCCAGAAAAACCTGAATCGCAGGAAAAGAACAACAAAACAACCAAGTACGTTTACTCGTTTGGCGGCGGCAAAGCCGATGGTCACGGCAAGATGAAAGATGAACTCGGCGGAAAAGGCGCCGGACTGGCCGAGATGACCAATGCTGAACTGCCCGTTCCTCCGGGCTTCACCATCCAGACGGAAGCCTGCCGCGATTACATGAGAGACGGGCACGTGTCGAAAGAAGTCGATCAACAGATGGAGGAAGCGCTCGCCAAACTGGAAGCGCTGCAGGGCCAAAAATTAGGGACGGGCGAGAATCCGTTGCTGGTCAGCGTCCGCTCGGGCGCAAAGTTTTCCATGCCCGGCATGATGGACACCATCCTGAATCTCGGATTGAACGACAAGAGCGTGGAAGCGCTGGCCAAGCGCAGCAACAATCCGCGGTTCGCCGCTGACTCTTACCGGCGCCTGATCCAGATGTTCGGCAACGTCGTGCTGGAGATTCCGAAGCACGCGTTCGACGAAGTATTCGATGCGAAGAAGAAACAGAAAAAAGCCAAGCTCGATACCGATCTCGATGCGAAGGCTCTGAAGGAAGTAATCGAGGAATACAAGAAGGTCGTCAAGAAGCACGCCAAGCGCGACTTCCCACAGGATCCGCATGAACAGTTAGTAATGGCGCGCGACGCTGTATTCCGTTCCTGGCAGAACGACCGCGCCAAGCATTACCGTCGCATCAACAATATCGACGACATGCTGGGTACGGCGGTCAATGTACAAGCCATGGTCTACGGCAACCTCGGCGACACCAGCGGCACTGGCGTCGGCTTCACGCGAAACCCAGCTACCGGCGCAAAAGAATTCTATGGCGAATACTTAATGAACGCGCAGGGCGAAGATGTCGTCTCCGGCGTTCGCACTCCGGTGCCGATTCTCGAACTGCAAAAACTCATGCCCGATGTCTACGACCAGTTGCGCGATATCACGACGCGCCTCGAGAAGCACTATCACGACATGCAGGATTTCGAGTTCACCATCCAGGATGGCAAGCTTTACATGCTGCAAACGCGCAATGGCAAACGCACTGGACTCGCTGCCGTGCGCCTGGCAATCGAGATGGTGGAAGAGGGATTGATCAGCAAGGAAGATGCAATCTTCCGTCTTGATCCCAATCAGGTCGTGGATTTCTTCGTATCGCGGCTCGATGAAAAAGATGTCAAGCCTGAGGATGTGCTCACCGCCAAGGGTTTGGCAGCGTCGCCGGGAGCTGTTGTCGGACAAATCGTTTTCACTGCCGACGATGCGGTTGAAAAAGCTGGACACGGTGCAGAAAAGAATCCGGTGATTCTGGTGCGCGCGGAAACCACTCCCGAAGATATCCACGGCATGGAAGTCGCCGTCGGTATCCTCACATCGCAGGGCGGCATCACCAGTCACGCCGCCGTGGTCACTCGCGGCATGGGTAAGAGTTGCGTTGCCGGCGCCGGCGAGATTGCCGTCGACGAGCGTACTCGCGAAATGCGGGCGCGTGGGCAAGTCTTCAAAGAGGGAGACTGGATCACAATCGATGGCACGACCGGCCGCGTGCTCAGAGGTAAAAGGAATCTGCTTCCACCCGATCCTGAAAATCTGGCCAAGCTCGAGAAGTTTATGAATTGGGCCGAGCCGTTTCGAAAGATCGGAGTCCGCGCCAATGCAGATATTCCCCGTGACGCAAAAAAAGCGCGCGAGTTCGGCGCTGAAGGGATCGGTCTGTGCCGCACCGAACACATGTTCTTTGCGGAAGATCGGATTCGCTACATGCGGGCAATGATTCTGGCCAACAACGAAAAAGACCGGCGCGCTGCGCTGAAGAAGTTGTTGCCCATGCAGCGCGAAGATTTTATCGGACTGTTCAAAGCGATGGAAGGCCTGCCCGTCACCATTCGTTTGCTCGATCCGCCTTTGCACGAATTCTTGCCCAAGCGTGAGAAACTCATGGTCGACATTGCCAGCTTGAGCAGTGCAACAGCCAAGCAGAAAAAAGCTTTAGTCGAGGAATATAGCGACTATGGGGCGAATGCGGCTGGAGATCTCAAGAAGCTTCTTCCGCAACTCCTGTCGCGAGTGGAAGAGTTGCACGAGTTCAATCCCATGCTCGGGCATCGCGGATGCCGGTTGGGAATCACCTATCCGGAAATTACCGAAATGCAGGCGCGGGCGATTTTTGAAGCGGCCGTAGCTGTCGAAAAGCAGGGCGTAAAAACCCATGCTGAGGTCATGATCCCACTGATCGCCACCGTGAAAGAAATGTCGAATCAAGGAGCGATCGTTCGGCGTGTGGCCGAAGAGGTTTTCAAAGAGAAGGGAAAGCACGTTCATTATTTGGTAGGTACCATGATCGAGCTGCCTCGCGCCTGCCTGGTTGCGGACGAAATCGCGAAAGAGGCGGAGTTCTTCTCGTTCGGAACGAATGACCTCACGCAAACCACATTCGGTTTCTCGCGCGATGACGTCAACAAAATCCTGCCCACGTATCTGGCGGAAGGGATTCTGAAGCAGGATCCATTCGCTTCGATCGACCGCGATGGGGTTGGCGAGCTGGTTCGGATCGGAATCGAACGCGGACGAAAGACCCGTCCCAAGCTCGAGGTTGGAATCTGCGGCGAACACGGGGGCGATCCATCTTCAGTGGAGTTCTGTCACCAGGTTGGGATGGATTATGTTTCTTGTTCTCCGTTCCGCGTATTGACCGCCAGGCTGGCGGCAGCACAAGCAGGTGCTTCCGACGCGCTGAAAGTGGAGGGTGGACGAACGAAATAAATTAGAGAGCGGAGGGTATTGAAATCATTTCGAGCTCGCCGAAGCCGCGATGAAACATCCGTGCCCTCTGCTCTTTATATTTTTTGATTATTAATGATGCCCGATTATTGAACCTTCTGCAATCGCGCGATCAGTTTCTGCGCCAGACTTTCTTCCGATTCGGACCACAGAAGGCGCGAACTCGTTCCGCTATTCTTTTCTACACTCACCGAAAATGCCACCAGTTTCGCGACGTTCTCACGAATCTTTTCGCGAGTCTGTTCGCTGAGCGGCGTCTCGGGCTGCAGAAAATAAGAGTCCGGACCAAAATCCACTTGGATATGCCCTGTCTGCTGGTAAGTTCCTTCGTCGAACTGCTCTCCCTGCACAATGAATTTCACTGGCACCGCTTCCAATACCCACTTTCCGCTCGCCAGATCCGGAGTCCATAAATCCCAATAGGCCTCAAATACAAATGCGTAGTCATCATGAATCAGTTCGGCGGCAATCAGCGTCGCCTGCCCGGGATCGATACCGGCAGGAAAACGGCGCTCCAGCACCGTAGCCTCGCTCCATGAAACCGGATGCACCGCAAAATAACTGATTCCAGGACGCTGCTCCGAGAAAGGGAACTGCTGCAGCACGGCGAAAGCATGCGGCAACATCTCCGGGCCGGAAAAATCACGGAACCAAAGGCTGAGATAGATTGGATCAGACACATTGACCTCGAATGTTTAGCGTCGTACAGCTTGCGGCTTCCACAATTCTAAATTGTTTGGGAGCGCGCGGAAAGAGACCGCGTGCGACGAAAGAGTCCGCGGAAACGTGCAATTGGACGGCTTGGAGCCCGCGTTTTGACAGGGGTCGAGAAGGGCTTGCTACGATCAACCGGTGCCTCAAAAGCACATCCACCTCACAAGCGTCCCCGTCGTCTAGCCTGGCCTAGGACATCGCCCTTTCACGGCGGTAACACGGGTTCAAATCCCGTCGGGGACGCCAACAAAATCAAGTACTTGCAGGAACCCCAGTTTCCGACGCGGTACGCATTACGGTACGGTCTTGTTTGCGAGTGACCAAACGAAGCACCTTTCTGTGCGCCATCTGCTTCTCGTCCGACATCGCTTCATCGTAGATGTCCATCGTCACTTTGATGGAGTGTGGCGCAGCAGCCCTTGGACGACCTTGGATCGCCGTTATTCTGCCGCAGCAGGTGGTGTAGGAATGGCGTAGCGTGTGCCATCCCTTGATTTCGATTCCTGCCTCGCTTGCCGCAGGTTTGATGTGGTGCTGCATGATGCGACTCATCCAGTACGGTTGTTTGCCTTTCATTTTCGGGCTAGCGAAGATGTAGTCACTGTTCTCGGCATAGGGGGTCTCCTGTCGCCAAGCCAACAGTTCATCAAGGAGGTCATCGTCCAGGGGAATGGAGTTCTTGGACTTCTCTGTCTTCACTGCCCCCACGTGCTGCTTAACAATTGAGCGCCTTGGGGTGAGCTTCCTTTCGCCGAAGTCGATATCTTCCCATTTGACGCCGCTCAACTCCCCTCTGCGGAGGCCCGTACCGAAATCGAGCAGCACCATGACGCGCTCCCTCGGTTTCAATACTTCGAAAATGAGCTGGGATAGCTGATCGACGCTAAGACGGCTCGGAGTCGACAGACGCTGTCCACCCTGGCGAACGGCCGAGATGGGATTGTGGTCAATCCATTCGTAGCGAATGGCGTGTGCGTAGAGAACGTGCATGAGGTCTCTGATTTTCTTCTTGGTCCCTGGAGCCAGAGCCTTCCCGTTCGGCTTTTTGAGTGGTGAGAGCCAATCTTCCACAGCGATTGCCTTCACTTCCTCCAGCGCTACCTCACCCCATCGGGGAATGATCCACCTCCGCAAGTAGCTTCGGTAGTTGTCCTTGGTTGAGAAAGCTCGCCGGCTCTTAGGATCTGTTTCCATTGAGCACTCTTTCTGCAGCCAGTGATCCACCAGTTCCTTGAAGGTGCTAGGACCATCCCCAGATCGGCGACCCAAGCCAAGACGCTGAACCTCTCTCCGTGCCGCGGCCTCGCTTCGAAAGTCTTTAGCTAAGCCGAGTACACGCTTGCGTTCTGTGGGCCGACCATCAGTTCCAGGGTCATACCATCGATAGACCAAAACAGCACCGGACTTCCTTTGGATCGTGCTGAGGAAGCCCTTACTCGTATGCCTCTTTCTCATTGAAACCCTTTCCTTTCAGAAAGAGGCGGGCGGCGATCCGAGTGTAGCTTTCTTTTCATCCACTCGTCTAGCTGCGAGATTTTGAAGCGCCATATCTTGCGCATTCCATTTCCCCAGGGGTATGCCGGAACCTCACCCTTGCGTGCTTTCTCCAGGAGAGTTTTGGGTGCGATGTCGAGATACTCAGCGGCCTTCTCAACTGACACTAGGGTTCAAAGTGTGTCGTAAGGGCTGGCGTTGCCGGACCTGGCTGGGTCGACATTGGGGTCCTCATCCTCGCGGACTCCTTGAGTTGCCCGCGTGAACGCCCGTCAGACCCGTGACGCGATTTGCCGGCGCGATGTGGCGACCCGGTTACGACGACCGCTGGCTGGGAGCGCGTAATTTGAGTTGTTTTAGACTGGAAGAAGATTTCAGTCAAACGCGCCTCGTATGGGGTGCGCAATTCCAGACATAGCGAGTCGGCCAGGACAATAACCGATTGAATGCCATGATCTTAGCGTGCGCCATAATCTCGCGATCGAAGCGGAGGGAATGTCACTACCGGATTTGTTCTCAGATCAATATTTCTGTGTATACCGTGAACCGGCGATCCGCTGAGATCGGAACTCAGGATGAATCCTTCAACTTCCGATTAGCTCTCGTCATCCATCCAGAGTGATTGGCGAACTTGAGAGGAAATCCAAGATCCTGGCAGGTGATGCTTTGGATTCTCTTCCCGCGGAGTTTTTCACGATCTGCGACTGGTGCGGCGAAGTTTTGTGACTGTCGCGATCCTGGAAAAGTTTGCCGTCCTCTTATCACCCAGGAAGTTCTCTGCTCCCGACACTACAGAAGGGGCCAAAGGAATTCTCGACTCTGGATCTCGCCGCGGAGTAAAGAAGCCAGCCGAATCGGTTCGTCTCAGCGAACACATCGTTCTGAGTCAAAACTGCATGACGCTACGCGCTACCTACGGATAAGGATAACTGGGCTGGTACGGGCCATGTTTCTAGTCACAATGCGATGCGGTTCTCTTAAGTCGAATCTACGGTGCGTTGTGGCTTGTTCGGGTATCGAAACTATTTCAAACGGCCCTCCCAGCACGCCCTTTTGGTTTCAACGAGCACTCCGAACTCGCCCCCGCTTGGCGTCCCTTTAGCTTTCCAGCCAACCCCCATCTGACTGACAAGCATCCATGTTCCGCTCGGGTTTCAAATCGTGGTCAACTGGAGACGGATATGAACATGAATCGTGTTCTCGCAGCCGTCGTTATTTTGTTTAGTCTGTTAGCGATTGCCAACGTTGCCTTTGCAGTAGCGGCTAAAAAGCAAAATCATCACGACGGCCAAAAACTGGTTGCTGCAAAGCTCAAAACTGACGGGCACCATAACATCGACAAGAGAGGACACTACACCGCATCAGTCGATAGCAAAGGCGGAAAGATTGCCGCCTTCCACGTCGTTCATGACACTAAGGGAGAGATTCCCGTCAAGAAATACAAGAGCAACAAGAAAATGGTGCAGGCGACAGGTTCGCACCTCACCTACGCTTCGTTCGCTCTACCGCAGGACACGGACTTGGGCACGGTGGAAATCGGATATTCCTACATCGATGATGACGGGAACGAAGAAATCTACTGGTTCCCGGCAGAAGAGATTCTCGACGGCGACACGGGGGCAGTCGAATACGTTCCACTGAGCAGTTAAAGCAAACGAAGCGGGCCGATGACAGAAAATAATTTACGGCCTCAGTTTTTCAACCATCCTAATCGTTTCATTGAGGAGGTTTTAATGGATCAGGATCGCATCGAGGAAACTGGAAACAAGGTGAAGGGCACCATCAAAGAGAAGTGGGGAAAAACCGACCGATGATGATTCTGACGGGTCATCGAGGGGAATACAGAGAAATTGGCTGGCAAGATTCAGGAACGGTACGGCATCGCTAAGGATGAAGCGAAGAAACAAGTGGATGAATGGCAGCGGACTCGTCAATCCGAGGCAACTGTCGCCGAACGTGATCCGAACCGTAAAGCAAGTTAGACTGTAAGGTAAAAGATTGAGGGGGTAGCCGCTGTCGCAGCTCGGATGGCTCCGCTGCACAGCGGCTTTCATTATGCAGGCTTCGTGTCTCGCTCTTTGGATATGGTCGCAAAGTAACTTCAACCCACTCTGAAAAAACGCTTGCAGATTGAGAAAACGTTTGTCGATTGCTCTGGGCCGATCACCGGGCTGAGATCTAGGACGGGAACTTGGTGGCTTCTCAGAGCAGTTTGTTGACGTAACTCGCCCAGTGGGAATCCTTACGACTACGGAGCAGTTGTCCTGGAAGTGGTAGCGGACCTCTTCAATTGCATAGACTGTACCGCGCGCGGAAAAAAAAAACGGGCTGGCAGCGATGCGACGCAGTCGTTACCAGCCCGATTGGTTCCTTGATTTCGCGAAGACCGCGGCTATCCTAGCCCTGCCTGCGGCGGCTAGCGCGCAATCAATGCGGCTTTTCCGCGGGAGGATGGCTCTCCGGCTTCGGTGCATTTTGGCGCGGCGCTTGGCGCTGCTCCATCTGCTGCTGCTGAGTGGCATGCTTTTGCTCGACCTGTTGCGTTTGTTGAGTGTGGCGCTGCTCCATCTGCTGTTTTTGCGCGTCGTTGTAGTTTTTCGTGGTGGCTTGCTGATGTTCTTTTTCCTGCTGCTGCTGGAGTTTCTGGTGATCCTGCGCTTGCTTGGCGGCTAGCTTGTCCTGTTGCTGCTGATATTTCTTGTCGGTTGCGGCGTTCCCGGTGTTGGGCGGCGTGAACTTGTGCGGCTGCAAATCGCTGGCGTGATTGATGGTGTTGGGACGAGCTTCGGTGGTATTTTCTGGACGATTTTCCGTGCCGGGTCGAGCTTCATTTCCCGGACGCGCTTCATTGCCGCGTGCGGCATTCGCCGGAGGAGCCTTGTATTCGCCGCCGGCTTGTCGGGAGGATACAACGCCAGTTTTGAAATCTCCGGGTCTGGCAGTAGCCGCGATGGGCGGCTTGCCCTGGTTGGCGGAGGCGCGCAGTTCGGGATTACTGCGGGCTTGCCTGAACGTGCTGCGTTTGCGCGGCCACTGGACCGACGTGGTGCTCGTTAGCATAGGACTCTTCCTGCGAGGTGGCACGCGCTTCGACCCCACCGCTTCCCCCGTTGTAGCTGACATGGGTTTCGGAGATGTTGTCACCCTAGTGTTGTAGGTGTTGTGAATGATGGTGGTGTTTACGTGATTCACGTAGGTGTTGTAGGCGAAGTGACCACCTTCCCAGCGGCCGCCCTCATAACCCACCCCGCCATAGCCAAAGCCATAGTTGATGCCGCCGTAGAAGCCCACCTGCGGGCCCCAGTATCCTTCATGGAAAAGGAACGCGTTGCCGCCCCAGCCCCAATACCCTGGGGTCCAGAGAAAGCCGAGCTGGGGCGCCTCGACCCAGGTCCCCGGCACCCAGTAGTAGCCATCGTCGTCGTCATAGGCCCAGTAGCCGGGTGTCCACAGGTAGCCGTCGGCGGGACAGATTGGCTGCTCGTAAACGGGCAGCGCCGGGGGACCGAAGTTCACGGAAATGCCGACACCGATTTGAGCGAACGCACCATGGGAGAAAACCAGCAAGACAAACGAAAACAGCAACAAGCGAATCGCAACCCTAGTACGCATTGTGCTTCCTTCTGCCGGCTCATCCTTTCTTGATTTCTATTGCCCGGTACGGCGAGAGGCTCACGGGCGCGGATTTGAGCGGCGTCGCGTCCCTGCAAGAGTTCCACGGAGTCACCGGCCGAGTCTGTGCACTACTGCTCACTTTTCTAGCTGCCTCAAAGCATCGTTCTCGGGCCATGACCAAGCCATGAACTGGGCGAGAGGTTGGATATTTCTTCTTGTCGTGTGACAAGGGTGAAAGCGCCAACCAACGCGTCATCGGCCCGCTGTTTTCCATAACCGGATTGGGTCAGAACGGGCGGACGAGTGCACAGCCCTGTCGTTGCGTGCGTAGATTGTGGGACGACTAGGAACATCTGAGGAATGAGCCGACACGATCGTGGTCCATTGAGTCGGTCGGCCCACCCCAGCAGCCATTGCGAACAACCACGGATGCTCTGTCCCGGTTATGGCCTGGCCTCATAAACCAGATTGAACGGCGTCTGCGTGGCCCGCCGGAAGCGGCTGAAGCCGGCAGAAGTTGACGACTTTCTCCATTCGTTTCTCGCCTGCCTGAGCGCCCAGGCACATCCCCACTTCCTGCGATCGCGAGCAAGGCGTGCACAGCAGCGTCGAGAACGAATAGTAGACCCGTCCTACTGGATTCAGATTGTCCTTAAGTTCGTCATTCGCGAACGGCTCGACGATCATCCAGGAGCCGTCGTCGCTCAAGGCAGCGCGGACGTGGGCGGCGGCGCCGACCGGATCTCCCATGTCGTGTAGGCAGTCGAAGACCGCCACGAAGTCGTAGCCTTTCCCCGGGAACTCCTTGGCTTTTGCCACCTCGAACGTGACCCGGTCCGCCACGCCCTGACGCTTGGCGGATTCCCGCGCCGCTTCAATGGACTTGTCGTGGTAGTCAAATCCATAGATGTGCGACTTGGGAAAAGCTTTCGCCATCAGGATCGTGGAAGAGCCTTTCCCGCAGCCCACGTCGGCGACTTTTCGCTCCGCGCTCGAGTTTGTCCTGGACGCCATCGAGAGCTGGAATCCAGGAGCTGACCAGATTCGCCGCATAGCCCGGACGGAAGAACTTCTCGCATCCGTGAAACACCCCGTCCTCGTGCTCGCCCCAGCCCATGCCGGCGCCGGAGCGAAACGACTCCGTGATGCGCGGGACAGCGGCCAATGATCCCAGAGCGAGTTCGAATGCTCCCGGCAAATACGCTGGACCATCTTCATTCGCCAAGGTGAGCGCTTGCTCTTCGGTCATTCCGAATTTCTGGGTTTGCGGGTTGTAAGTGATATAACCGCCCGCCGCCTGAGAGGCCAGCCACTCGCGCACGTAGCGCTCGTCGGTGCGGGTTATGGCAGCCAGTTCCGCGGCAGTCAGCGGTCCGGCCGCGAGGGCCTTATACAGCCCAAGCCGTTCTCCGATCACGACCATTCCGGCGTGAACAGTGGCTCCGAGATCGGTCACAAACTGTCCTAAGAATTGTTCCAGCTTTTTCGTATCTACAGTCATAGCTTCCTCCAATTCGATTTGAAGTTGCCAGAGCAGAGACCATAGGCATTTACTTCTTGCTCGGGTCGTCCTGCGGGATTGACGTAGTTAAACTGCAAGGGCGCGCTGCCGTGGACCTGCACGATGACTTCGCCGGAAGCCATCGCGTAGTGATGCATGTCAGGATCGAGATAGGCGAAACTGCCGGCGGGGAATGATCGCCATCTTGTCCTTGTCGAAGGTGTCTCCCATCCCGACTTTGAAGTCCCTGAGATGACCGTGACGTTTTCTCGCTGGGGATGCCAGTGCGGTGCGATGCGATAACCATCCGGCATTTTCAGTCGCACTGTGTAGTCACCGGTGGAAGCCGCCAGGGTTGCCTTCGATTACGGCCAGTTGCGCGCCCGGAGCGATGAAAGGCGGCGGCGGACCCCACGGAATTGTGTCCGGGGTGAACGCGTTTTTGTCGTGAGCGCCGGGGTGTGCGGCGATCGTGACGAGTTGGCCTGCAACGCACAACAGTCCCGACGATCGCCAGGGTGAGGAACAGTTTTCTTTTCATGACGAGTCTCCTCCGAGATTCTTGATGGGGCATGATCTCGTGAGCTGCAGCTCTTCACAATGCAGCCTGTATAGCCTTTGGATATCTTTCTTATATCGTCGCAAGTCATTGATTTTTATTGGATAATGCTGGGCCAAGGGTTCTCCATGGGGCATTCAAAGCAGAGTACCGGCGAAGTAGAAGTCGACTTGGGGCGCTACGAACTGCGGCGATCCGGACGGCGGATCAGGATCGAAAAAAAGCCCATGGAGTTGCTGATCTTTCTGCTGGAACGCCGTGAGCAGATGGTGTCGCCGCGAGGAGATCGTCAAGAGGCTGTGGCGCTCCGATCTGTTTATCGATACCGAAAAAAACGTCAATAACATTGTGCGGAAGCTTCGCACCGCTCTGGGTGACAACGCCGACAGGCCGCGCTTTCTTGAAACAGTAGTCGGAAAGGGATATCGATTCGTCGGCCCGGTTAGGGTCATCGATGCAAAATATCCGCTCTCCGATCCTGGACGAGACTTCGTCGCCCGCTGACGCCCGGAAGGATGGGAGCGACTAGGTGAGCGCTCTTCCATCGCCGTGCTGCCGCTGTTGTCCTGGAGAAAGCGACGGACGATCAAGGCTTGTGTCTTGGGTTTGCCGATGCACTGGTCTCGCTCCTCGGAAATCTCTCGGGCATGGACGTGCTGCCCACTTCGGCAGTCCTGAATTTGCCCCTCGACCTGACGCCTTCGGAGATTGCTTCCCGCCTGGGCGTGCGATTCGTTGTCCACGGCGCCATTCAGATTTCAAAAGGGCAGTGGCGTCTCTCGCTGGAGATGTTCGACACCTATCTGCAGCGCCCCTGCTTTACGAAGAAGTGCGACATCGACATGGATCGCCTTGCGAGTCTCGAAGCCGAGATGGCGAAGCAGATCAGCGCGCGCCCTGAACCGGCCGTACAGTCCGGCAGCGGTCGAGCAGCGCCCACGCTATAGCAGGGATCCGATGGCCTACGCGGAATTCATGCGCGGATATCGGATCACGGCTTCCGGCGATGCGTCGATGATGGATCAAGCGAGCCATCATCTCACCAATGCGGTGACGCGCGATCCCACGTTTGCCCTGGCTCACGCGACGCTCTCGTTTGCCTGCACGACCCGCCATTTCGAATTCGACCCTGCCAGCGTGTGGCTGGAGAAAGCCGAATTCCACTGCCGGCGAGCCCTCGAAATCGATCGCGAATCTTCCCGAGGGTCATGTCGCGCGCGCGTTTCTGCTTGTGGGGACCGTCGAAGAATTTTCAGCATCTGGAGGCGATTGCCGATCTCAAGCGCGCTCTGTCCCTGCAGAACAACTTGCCTCATGCCTACAACCGTCTCGGCACGATCCTGGCACATATCGGATTGCTCGATCATGCGCGGGAGATGTTTGAAAGAGGACGTCCTTTTCAACCGAAAAAGGCGGTGAGCCCCAGCATCGTGCAAGTGTACGTATGGAGCCAGGAATACGATCTGGCGCGCCATCAGATTCAAATCTGGCGGGCGGAGAGTCCCAGGAACAAGTACGCGCTTTATTTCGCTCCGTATCCTGCGATGATGACTGGGGATTGGAAAGAGGCGCAGCCGGCTGATGGACGAAGCGTTGCAGCTCGTGCCGAATGATCCCCTCATCATCAGCTTACAGGGCCTGCTCCATGCGTTGATGGGGAATCAAGACGGGGCCATCGAATGTGTCACCAGAGCCTGTTCGAGCCCAAAGTCGTTTGGCCACTCGCACCATACGTACTATCAGATCGCCTGTACTCTGGCCCTGACCGGCAGGCGCGAAACTGCTTTTGAGTGGCTGGAGCGCAGCGTCAGCACCGGATTCGCCTGCTGGCCTTACTTCCTGAAGGATCCCAGCCTCGCGGGCCTGCGAAGTCTTCCCGAGTTCGAACTGTTGATCAGCGCGTTGCAGGCTAAATATCCCGACCATCTGGGCCTGCTGTAGAGAAACAACATCAGTGCACAACCGTTCGGTGCTCTCTCTTTGTTCCGGATGCATCGTCGGCAAACCTTACCTTGTCGGATTAGGTAAGAGTAGCCCGTCACTCGCCCGCAATTGCGCCCAGCCAATATGAAGTTGACATTATTCCTACTCCCCTCCTCGTTCGCTTGCCTATTTATATTAACTATGGTTAACTATGAGAGATAATCACTGGTTAATCAGCTCGAAGTTTAACGTCGGCATGTTTGTGACCTGTGAGGGAAACAAAATGAGTCTAAAGACATGACGCACCTCCATCGGCTGGTGCTCATTCTCGCGGTTGTGGCATCTCTATCTCCGTCTCAAGCACTGGCACAAGGCGAAACCACGAGTGCCATCGTTGGCCAAGTTCGGGATACAACCAACGCGGTCGTGCCGGGCGCCACAGTGGCGATCGCCAACCTTGAGACTGGACTGAGGCGTAGCGCCAAGACCGATGACGCTGGCCGGTTCAACTTCCCACAGTTAAAGCCTGGGACCTACTCGGTCAAAGTGGAAGCGCAAGGCTTCGAGCCGCAGCAGAATGACAATGTCATTTCGGGCCTGGGCCAGAAGCAAACAGTGGATTTCACGCTTAGAGTGGCCCGATCAAATGAGACAGTTGAGGTAAATAGCGAGGCTCCACTCATCAACCCGGAGAACGCGAACACATCCACAACTCTGAATACTTCGGCGCTGGAGGACCTTCCGAATCCAGGCGGTGACCTAACCTACCCGCTGCAGTTTTCGCCCGGAGCACTCATCAACACGGCCGGCAGCGGCAACGATTTCGTTGGCGGCACAAACGGCTATGGCAACGTGGAATTCAACGGGCTGCCCGCCCTCTCCAACGGCTACATCGTCGACGGGCTGGAAACGAACGACCCGCTCACGAATCTCAATAGCGGCCTCTCAACCAACCTTGTCCTGGGATTGAATTCGATTTCAGAAGTGACTGTCAACACTCTTTCCTATTCCGTGGATCAGGGACGGTATGGAGCATCCCAGGTCAACTACGTCACCAAGTCCGGCACGAATCAGTTTCACGGAAATCTCTATGAACTGTGGAATGGTTCGCTGCTGAATGCAGCGGACTACTTTACTAACGCGACGCCGGGAAACCACAAGCCGGGAGCGACCGTGAACCATTTTGGAGGCAGTGTCGGTGGGCCGATCGCGCACGACAAACTGTTCTTCTTCTTTGATAGTGAATGGGTGCGGATAGCACTGCCCATCGTCACGCCGACGATCGTTCCCAGTACGGCGTTCCAAGCATACGTCTTGCAGCAACTTTCTGGGGGGCAAACAACCGGCTGCGGGTCCAGCGATCCGAATGAGAACTGTTTGTTCTATCAACAGATGTTCAACCTCTACGGAAATGCCAGCGGCACACCCACGGCGATACTTGGCTGCCCGCTTGGCGCCGCCGGGGATGGTTGCGCCAACCGGCAGAGCATCTCGCACTCCAGCGACGACCACGAGCAGGTCCAGACCGTCCGTCTCGACTACAACATCAACCAGAAAGATACGGCATGGTTTCGTTTTCAGTCGGACACCGGGCTGCAAGCCGCGTACACGGATCCCATCAATCCAGTGTTCAATGCGCTTTCGCCGCAACCTCTTTATTCGTTCGCCGCAGGACACACGCACGTTTTCTCGCAGAACCTGGTGAACTACTTCAACCCGGCGTTCTCGTGGTATGAAAGCTTGTTTGGGCCAAGCAACCTTCAGAAGACCCTTTCGGCTTTCCCGATCGTATTGCAGGGTAGCGGCGCGAACGCCTTCACGCCCGTTGGAGGGCTTGACAACACTTGGGTACAAGGCAGGCGCGCCTCCCGGTTCTTCATCAATGACAACCTCGCCTGGAGCCGCGGCGCTCACGAACTACGGTTCGGAACGAATATCCGCATCTTCCGCCTGAATGACTACGACTTCGGGGAAGGCACGGTTCCCACCGTGACCTACGCGAACTTGCAGCAATTTATCGATGGGGTGGCGAACACCGCGTCGGAGACATTCCCTTCGAACTTAAACGAGCCCTTCAACTTTCTCAATCTCGATGTCTACGCGCAAGACACCTGGAAAGTGACTCGCACACTAACCTGGACGTTTGGCGCTGCGCGACACTTTCAACTCCAATCCGCTGAATCCGCATGATCAAGTCGCCCGTCTTCGCGGCTCCTTCAGTTCCATTCCCCATGACAATCAACCGCTGAACACCGTTATTCAAACTCATCTCGGCAATCTGTTCTCGTCCACACCGGTGGCTATTCTGCAGCCGAGAACGGCGATTGCGTGGCAGTTCGAGCCGAAATCAGTGCTCCGCACCGGCTTCGGAATTTTCAGCGATATCTTGCCAGGCACGGTGGCCGACTTGATCGGCACGAATCCTCCCTACGACAAGACGTTTCAGGGAGGAGTGCTCGGCAGCGTGGGTGGCACAGCCGTAGCGCCGGGAGCGCCCAACAGCGCAGTCGGCGCAATCGTTGCCGCCAATCAGACTTTTACTTCGGGATTTCCCCAGGGCCAGCCTTCTCTTCCACCGGTTGCGATCACAGCCATTCCAGATGGCAAACTCCACGCGCCGTACTTCATGGAGTGGAGCCTGGGAATCGAACATCAATTCGGAACCACGGCTAGCTTACACGCACAATACGTCGGGACGCGCGCCGTGAACCAGCCCTACTCAACACAAGTCAACGGTTACCAAACCGTGTGCCAGGGCTGTTTTGCACCATTCCCCTATCTGCAGCCTACCGATGCGCGATTCGCCGCGGTGACACAGTTATCCACCGGCGCGAACAGCCACTACAACGGTCTTCAACTGACCGCGATGAAGCGACTCGGCCATGGCTTGCAAGGACAGGTCAACTACACCTGGAGCCGTTGCATGGATACGGTCTCGAACGGAGGATTCCTTCCGTTCTCTGCGGGAGGGATTCTTTCGCCTCTGCCGGGAGATCTGGCCCGCGATTATGGTCCTTGCGACTACGACATCCGGCACAATCTCAACGCGCAGTATGTGTATCAGTTGCCGATCAAAGTGCGCAGTCATTCTCTGGGCTACGCGCTCAACGGCTGGCAGATTTCTGGAACCGTGTTTTGGCATAGCGGAGTTCCGTTCTCGGTGCTGAGCACGCCCTATTCGGCAAACGGAAACGGCATCGTGCAGGGCAGCGGGCCGCAGTTCGCCAGTGTTGTTCCCGGCGTCCCGCTCTATGCGCATCATCCGTCCCGGCGTGACGCAGCCGGGCACGATTCAGTGGCTCAATCCCGATGCTTTTGTATCGGCGGTTGATCCGAGTACAGGGCAGTGCTCTGGCGGCGACGACCCGCAGCATTGCCAATTCGGAAACCTCGGCCGCAATTCCCTGCGCGGTCCCGATTTCCTCTGGAGCGACTTCTACCTGACAAAATGGTTTCCTTTGACCGAGCATGTGAAGCTGCGGTTTGAGGGTCAGTTTTTCAATGTCTTCAACCACCCGAACTTTGGGCTGCCAAGCATGGTGCTGGCCGGTATTCCGGGAAAGCCTTCCACGCAGACTGGCTTTGGAGCGCTCACTTATACAACTGCTCCGCCGACCGGCTTGCTGGGCGTCGGTTTGGGCGGCGATAGCAGTCCACGAATGATTGCATTTCAGGCGCGGGTGGAGTTCTGAGCGTACACGGCGATTCTGGATGGGTTGGTCGGCAACTCTTCCATAAACGGCAATCTGTGTCTGTCATCCGGCGGAAAATATTCTTTCCTGCGATTGATCACGTCTTCAAGGCGTCACCGGTGCCGGGTTGTGGCCGACAATTGGTTCTTGTAAGCCTTGCTGAACCGCACGCGGAGGAACCAATAGATCAGTAGGGGTAGCGGCAGAAGCGCTGCTAGGGTCAGGAATATGGAGCCGCGCAGGAAGGCCGGAAAAACTTGCTGCTGACCCAGGAAGAAAGAGCCTGTCGCGATGAAGAGTCCGTAGCACATGCGCCACAGGTGCCGAGTGATCCCGAATTTTAGGAGGGTTGCGAAAATTTGCCGGTCTGTGGCAAATTGTGGGCATGGCTCAGAAGAAAATCAACTTCCAACGAACCACAATCGCACTCGCCAAAGCAGCTGCTAAGAAACATCGGGCTGCCAAGAAGAAAAAAGCACACCCCCAATGAGCAAGGATAATCCTGAGAACAAGGTGGAACGATCATTCCTAAATTGAATGCTACTTCTGGAAACATTAAACTCTCAGTCCGATGGAGAGAAGAATCACCCGCCGCAAAAGCGCAATCTTAGAGTTGTCAAGTGGCTTAGCTCTACCCCGTCGTTGCGGTCTGCACACTCTGCAGCCGGGAATTCAAAGTCCCGATGAGCGCCTCTCAGTCGAACCGTCGATGCCCAGGCCCACCCTCCAACAACAGTTCGACAGGCACACGTGCCAGTCTGAAAACGCCACCTAGACAGGCCCTCTAAGAACGCTTGCCGCAATGCCGTTGACTCGTCCCCGGCTCTCGTAAAGGTCGTGGGCACGGCCGTAATCTCGTGTTCCTGAGCGCCGGACCGCCTGTTATTGATGAGTTCTTTCTGTGGCTCCCGGCCTGCAAAGTCAGAGTTCCGCGAACAACCGTTTCCTGAAATTCCTCACCTAAGCTGTACTCGGGAGGCTCTTGATTCCTGGCCAATGCCTCCCTCGAATGGATGCAGGGGAGTCTCATCTGAGGAGTGGCCAGAAGTGCCGTTATCCTGTGTTCTTGTCGTTGACGACAGCGCAGCCATCCGCCAAGCGGTTCGATCCTGCATTGTAGGGCATGCTGAATTAGAGTTTTGCGGTGAGGCAGAAAACGGTGATGTCGCACTCGATATGGTGCGGAAGCTGAATCCTGACATCGTGGTTCTTGATTTAATCGACGCCTGGCCTGAATGGATTTCAGGTGGCACGGGAAATCGGAACGAGTGCTCCCCATACGCGAATAATAATGTTCACGGCGAACGACTGTGAGGGACTTATCCGAGAGGCTCAAAATGTGGGCATCAGTAGAGTCATAGCAAAATCCGGCGATGGCGTTGCGACTAATCTTGTGGCGGCGATAAGGGAGCTGTACCACGGTCGGGACGCCGCCTCGATTTGACCGGGGCGCACTACTCTGCTTCTGGCTGCGAGTTATGGCGATACACCGAGGATGGCATTTTGCCCGTCGCCCACTCGCAGAATTGGCGGGATTGAATCATCATTCGTTATGTCGTTCCAGAATTTATGGTTCAAACTCGCGGTACAAGAACGGTACAAGTTGAGATCGTTCCTTCGCCTTCTTAGCCGTTCCTTACGAGGCTTTGCGGTGCGACCGCTGCCTTGTAATTACAACGTGATCCAATAGGATCCGCGCCCTTTCACGGCGGTGGCAAACGCCCGCGATGGCGACTGACGGCGGGTATGGGCACACTGCATTATTCGTAGCCCACAAAAAAGCCCACAAAACGGTTGACCTGGGTGACTATCAATGACTTACGGTGTCGTCCGTGCGTTCCAAGTCATTGTAGATATTCATTAGCGCCAAGCCCTGAAAAGGCTGGCGTCGGCGGTTCAACTCCGTCCCTGGCCACCACATTCTTAAAGAATTTAGCGGATCGCGTCTTGCCCTCCCAGTCCGCTCTCAGTCCGCTATTTTTCGGCGAGATCCGGTTCGGTTCCTGGCCACGATGATGGTGAAGGACTTAAACTCGAATTGCCTCTCGCTCAGTCCGCTTTCAGTCCGCTTCCGTCTGCGGCGTGGCTGAAAATCGCAGTCAGCATTGCCCCTGCCGCAGCCATGCGATCCTCGCTGACACTGTGGGTATAACACTGCAGGGTCAACTTAACATCACTGTGGCGAAGCAAAGTCTGTACCGTTTTCGGGTCAGTTCTAATGCGGACCAGAAACGATGCCAGGCTGTGACGCAGATTATGGAAGCCAAATCGCCGTGGATCATCATCTACCAGTCTGCCTTCGTCGTCTCGGTGCGATGAAAGAATACCCACCTTCACTGCCGCTGGCCGCAGATAATCTTCCACCAGCATGTTAGCCACACGCGGCTGCTGGCCCTTGAGCTTGAACGAGGGAAACACCCAATCCCCCGGCTGAGAATATGGCGTCTTACGTTTCCAGCGAAACATGAATTCGGCCAGCAAAGGATGCAGCGGCACCGGGCCTTTCGAGGCTTTGCTTTTCGGCCAGCCCACTTTGCCGCATGTCCATGTGCGGCGCACCTGGATGACGGCTTCAGCAAAACTCACGTCTTGCCATTGCAGCCCGAGGCACTCTGAGATACGCAGACCTGTGCCAGCGGCCAAGAGCGTTAGAGTACGTTCCGGCTCTCGTAGGTTAAGCAATACTGCGTATGCTTGTTCCGGGGTGAGAATCATCGCTTCGTACTCGCTGGTGGTCTTGCAACGGACGAAGCGCATCGGGTTCGACTCCTGATTTCGAGGAATCAGCCCGTAACGTTGGCTGTGCCTGTAGACCAGCGACATAACACGGCGCATTTTGTCGAGCGTTGGGTTTGCAAGCCCCTCTTTGCGTTTCAAGGCTTTCAACCATTCCTCCACCTCCAGCGGTTCGAGGCCCACCGCGATCCGGTTCCCCCATTGTGGCAGCAGCCGATTGCGGAGCACTCGCTCGTAACCTCTGATTGTCGTGTGTGCCTTTGGATGGATGGATTCGGTGGGTTCTACGAGCTCATGTTCCGCGTAGTGATGTGCCAGATCCGCAAAAATTACACATCCGCGGAAATCCACTTGGTTGATGTGGAGATGCTGTCTTTCGACCTCCGCCCATGCACAGCTTTTGCTGGAGAAGTCTTTGACAAGGCCAATTGGAATTTTGTTCTCGACTCGCTTACCGTCGGACTTCCGAACCGTACGAAAGAACAAGCACCCAAGTTTCACCTTGACTGCGTTTTTCTTTCTTTAGCCAACCTCGTTGATGTCTGTGCGTCATTTGGGTTCTCCTTTGGGCAAGCCAGACGCCCGAATAAATAATGATCCTTAATGCCGACTACATTGTGCTCATCGTGAATCTCGGAGAAGTTGCCTGCTTGAGATTCTGAGCAAAGTTGCTGCGCCTGGCCGGGGATTGGGGCGAGGTCAACGCTGAGGACTGGCAAGCAAATGAGCAGAGCCTTCTGCGCGACCTCCGGCTGCTCTCGGTCTACACGATGAGCAACTGTACGAAGTTCTGGATCATCACGGAGGCCGACCGGAGCGCGACCACCTTTTTATTGCCCGACGAATACTGAACAAACAAAAGTGTTGCCACATGTCGCGCCCTCGCTCCTGCCCAGAGAGCCGCTCGCCGATGTATAAAAAGGACAGCTCCTGAATCCCCCCAAAATGGTTGATATCGACAAGGAAGACTATCCCGACCCGAGTTTCAGGATGGAAGCGGTATACGGCGCTGTGGACAACTGCTCATGCCACAGTCGCCAGAGTGAAGTGACGCTACACCGTGCTCTCTGGCCCCTGCCGAAAAATATTGTCGAATTCGTAAAAGAACGGGTCACGATTCACTGGAAGCAAAAGAACCATGTCGCCATCCTTCTAACGAACGATTCCAAGAGACCATACACCATTGTTCTTGACACAAAACTGGAGAACGAATCGATGAAGGTGAGAGTTGGAGTCCTCAGCTTGAAGATCGCCGAAGCTTATCTGCTTGAGAATTCCTCTCACAAGGTGACACGTAAAGAACTGGCGACTCAATGGGGCGTCGATTCTGGTATTAGAGAACGAAAGCATCTGGGGCCTGACCTATTGAGCCTCCCCCGAAGGGCTTTCCCTTCGTCACCTCCGAGCCTCGCTAGCACATCTACAGCTCCTTCTAGGCGCGTCCAAGCCTCTACCTCACCCCTAGCGCAGCGCCTATACTGACGAGCGAGGAGGGCGCTATTGCGTTTCCCTCCTCGGAACATACATTGCCGCCTCCGCTCTATTGCTCCGTAGATTCTTAGAATGCGAAATTTAGCCGTGCTGCCTCCGATCAACGGCAAGGCCCATATGGCTCTGCTGAACCTCACCGCCTTCCAAGAAATCAGCACTCCAGATCTGATCGCGATGGCGCAGGCCATGCCGGGCGGGACGAAGGTTCATATCGCGGATCGCCTCACAGCGATTGTGCTCATCTTGGGAACCCGGCCTCTGGATTCGGACTAGGGTAGGATTTTTCCACCGATCACGTTCGTCGTCCGCACGCTTCCCTGACTATCTCGGACAGAGATGTTTTGCGTGACCGGGCGTCCGTTCTGGTACATCGTGTTCGTCCTAATCACGGTGCCATCCTGCGTGATCGAGACATTCATTTCTCCGGCGACCTCGCCATCGTTGTTGCGAATCAGCATCGAGTTCTCCTCTCGTTTTGTAATCTACGTGCCGCAGCACGCTGGTGTCAGCGGGACGGCTACTGGGCGCTGAGTAAAGAAAATCGCCCCCGCCGTGAACTAGCGCGGGGGCGAAGAAAAGTTTTTTCTACCAGGACGCATTTTGCAAACGTCCTGCCCCTCTACCGGGCTTTGAGGACGCCCTTATTTACGCACCAGTGTGCATACCGAAGCACGCGTTGCTTGGTGATCTTCTTGCCTTCGACCTGCCGCCCAGCGAACTCTGCCGCGAGGACGTCATTCGTGACTGAGCCGCGCTTCACAACGAAATCGACGAACATTTTGATGAAGCCGCGCTTTACGAGCTTCGTGTTCGCCGGGGTGAGCGTCTGGATCTTCACAGCCTTGGTCTTTTCCGCTTTCCCGTTGCCGTTCGGCTCCGGCTTGTCCCCTGCTGCAGCCTTCTTCACATCGACTGCCTTAACGTTGTTTGCTTTTGACATAAATCCTCCATGTGGTTTGTGACTACGAGGAGATAATTCTCAAGAGCAATCGCTCTTTGGCTTGTCCAGAGCAATTTGCGACATTTACCACGTAGGTACTCTGTGCAATTGTGTATGACCTATATTGACCAGCCAAGCCAGATTCCTGAGCCGTATGATTTAGCTCTTTTTCTAAGCGGAGAACGGCATTCTCACGTGAATTGATCGTGCCAAGGAGACAGATGGCGAATCAAACTCTCGGTTTCAGTTCCACAGTTTTCCGCAAGAAGTTCCGTTCTGGGATGACTGTGCGGAGCTACCGAGACAACGAGATCATTTTTTCGCAAGGGGACACAGCCGATGCTGTGTTCTATATCCAGAGCGGTACGGTGAAACTCACGATGGCCGCTACGCGTCGCAAAAAAGCGATAATCGCCGTCCTGCTGCGGGGTAGCTTTTTTGGCGAAGGCTGTCTAGGAGGGCAATCTCTGCGGATTTATACGGCGAGATCAATTGGGCATCCAATATCACTCGCCTGCAGAAGGAGAGCACGATTCGCACGCTCAAGCGAGACCCGCAGTTTGCAGAGTTGTTTAATGAATATCTGCTTTCCCGCGTTATTCGAGTCGAGGAAGACTTGGTAGATCAATTCTTCAATTTCAGCGAAAAGCGACTGGCACGGGTTCTGTTGCTGTTTGGGCAAATAACCAAGGAATCAAAGCCGGAGAACCCCCTGAAGGTGAGCCAAGCAACCCTTGCGGAGATGGTCGGTACCACCCGCGCAAGGGTAAGTAAATTTATGAGTGCGTTCAAGAAGAAGGGCTTCGTCCACTACAACGGCGGCTTGCAAATAAATAGCGCACTTATCAGCGCGTTTCTGCAGAATCGGCCCATGTCCGTCGTCACGAAAGGGTAAGACTCCGGCGTCACATATGGGGCTTCCCTGAGGTTTCCGACGCTGGTCAGCAAATCACTCTTCTGGGGCATTGAGGTTTTAATGAGAAAGCAACTCAGCCCAAAACAGGTACTCGCCATCCGATGTCCGACCTGTGGGGCTGGTCCGGGACAGAAGTGCGAACTCAGCACTGGGCAACCGCGAATGAATCCGCATCTCAACCGCCGATTGATCGCGAAAGACTAACCGTGGCAGAGGTTCCTGCGCGTTGACCCACGGGTAGAGGTCTGGGGCATCATGGCGGTGCGTGCCAGCAGAGAAGAGCAAGAAAAACATAGCCCGTCGTTCTAGCCCGGAATCCTCGTTGTTGCGCGTTGTTACAGGGGTTTACGCAGCCTTCCACGTCCTTGTAATTTACTGCAAGCAATGCTTCTGTCGCCCCTGAAAAGGCTGGCGTCGGCGGTTCAACTCCGTCCCTGGCCACCATATTTTCAATCACTTAGCTCTGCCGCAAACCTTAAGTCTGTTCCATTCTGTTCCAAAATTCCAATTCAGGCTTGCCGGAGTTTGCCTCGAATTCTCCGCAATTTCTTAAGATTGATTCCGAACCCTGCTGAAACGATCAGTGCGATCAACGCGGCACGAGTCGCGGGTAAGACAGACAGCCAGATTCGCGATCGCGTCGCGAGACTAGAGGGGGAGCCAAAGGAGTGTCTGCTATGAGCGCGGGGCTCGACTTGGCAGCCATTCGCAGTTCGAGCGCCAGAGAGGTTATCCCTGCAGTTCCGCCGCAGTCTTTTAATCCGACCGTAATGAGTCGAGTGGAGGGGCGTCCGGTTGTTCGTCCCCCAGGACAACTGCGGCTGCACCGCGCGCTGGAGGAACTCGACTGGATCGGTGTAATAGACGAGTTCAACGACGTCGCCCGGCTGACGAACCCGTCTGTAAGCGAGCCGATTCTGATCACAACGAACGGGACGATTCTTGCCGGCTTTGGGAGCTGGCGGTCAGCGGTTTTGGACCGTAGGCAAGAAATCAACTGCATCGAGTATCCGCTCAGTGAGGACCAGTCCCTGCAGTTCATACTCATCCACCATCAGACTCGGCGCGGGTGGAATGACTTTGTCCGCATTCGCTTGGCGCTGACCCTGGAGCCAATCTTCAGCAGAAGGCGTTCGACAACATGCGCGCTGGCGGCAAGTTCAAGGGCTTGGCAAATTTGCCGGAGGCTCAGCATATTGATGTGCGCCAAGAGATGGCCCGGGGACTTGATCTTCCAGACGGAAGTAGTAGAACAACGCTTCGGAGCGGTCGTGTTGTCCCATCATGATCAGCAGGCCTCCGACGATCAGAATCAAACAGAGCATGTGTGAATGCTTCCTTCTAACATGCTTCTGCTGAATCTCATCCTGCCAATCGACGTGACTTTTTCAACACCCACGCCTGATAGCGACAGTTATTCCCGCCGACCAGCGGCCATGCAAGGCGTCATCTGACATCGGCCTGCTAGCTTTCGGGTGCCGCAAAAAAGGCCGCCCGATGTTTGGGCGGCCCACGAAATACATTCATCGTAAACGTTCTAACAACTCAAAAGAGTTTAAGCCACAGCCTGCGTCCTTGTGTCACCCCTCAGAGACTCGATAGCGCTCGCCTCGTCTCTTGCGATATCGAACACCGTGGACAGTCGTGTCATCTGGAGCAGGTCGTTTACCCGCTTGTTCAGGTTTATCAGCCTAAGCTGCCCATCCCGATTCCCAACCGTGGTGTGTGTCTTCACCAGTTCGCCTACTCCCGAGCTGTCTACGTACTGGACTTCTCTTAGGTTCAGAACGATCTTCTTGCTCCCTTTCTCCAGCAGCTCGCGAACAATCTCACGGAGCATGACATTTCCCTCGCCCAGCGTGATTCTTCCACTGATATCGAGCACTGTAATATCGTCAATGTTGCGTGTGGTCGTTTGCATTTTGAGGGGAGTAGAATTCTCCATGCAGAGCCCCAGCCGATCCAGCACATCACACGCCAACGTCGCGAGATCCTTCGATTCTGTGCGAACCACGATCATCGAACGCCCTTCCTTCAGAACTTCCTGGAAGAACGCGGTATCTTCAGAACTCTTCTGAGTAGTCGGTTTGGGCGCGTGGGCGTCGCTGGTGGCCATCGAACCCATCGCAGTGCCCGCACCCGCTCCCGTGAGCAGCGCGGCGGCGCCGACCCCGAGCGCGAATGCCATCCCGACCCCGGGTAGAAGCAGCGATGCCAAAACACCGGTTGTGATCCCCGCCGCTCCTCCAACGAACCCACCCACAAATGCCCCCAGCTGCTTCGCGATGGTCTTCGCTTCGCTTTCCGACAAAGTGAGGAAACCGATAGACTCGTCCGGCACGCCACGTTCCAGCAACTCTTTGACCGCCTTCTCGGCGTGATCCCGCGAAGTGAATACTCCGATTGCAGTTTCCATGTTGAGTCTCCTCTGTAGAAGCGATTTGGTTGACGCCTCTCCCATCCGGTGGACACCCGAAATACGCGCGCAACTATAGCAGATCAGCCCAATTCAGCCAAGTCTAAACTTCATTTTTTCCATATCCATCCCGCTCATTCGTAAAAGGTTAAGCGTATTAGGCGCACCCGCCCAGGCCGGTTATTGTTGCAAAATCGCCATTGCACTCATTGACTCCTTCCCTCTAAGATCTCGACTGCCTGTGTTAGCTTTTTCCGTGTACCTGGGTGGATGCGTTCGCCGCGAAAAAAACGGTCAATAGCATGTTGCGAGGCCCCAGACTCACGCCTGAGGGCGCGTTACCGGTGCGGCCCTTGCTCGAAAGGTTGAGAGTGACTGTCCGACTTTGCTGCTTGACGAATGGGACGCCACGGCAAGAGGTAGCTAAGAGTTAACGGAGACACTGCGCGGCATGCTCAACGCCGGGCACCGGCGCAACGGCAAGGTGTCGGTGTGCGGGCCCAAGAGCGCTGGATACCAGCCTACAGACTTCCGCGTGTTCTGCCCAAAAGTCATTGCGGGTATCGGGAAGCTGCCAGAAACAATTGCCGATCGGGCAATACCAATCCGATTGAAACGGAAGGGTCCATGGGAGAAAGTCGCGCGGTTTCGCACAAAGCTGATCTCGAGCGACACCAACAGCCTGAAGGCTCGGCTCAGGAGTTGGGTTAGCTCAAATCTGGAAGACCTGAAACACGCCGACCCCGAACTCCCTGACTGTTTGTCTGACCGGCAACAGGATGGCGCCGAGCCGCTGCTGGCCATCGCGGACGCAGCTGGTGGCGATTGGCCATCTCGGGCGCGCGCAGCACTTATAGAGCTTTTTTCAAGCGATAATGCCGCGGAGGAAAGTCTCGGAGTGAGTCTCCTGTCCGACATCCGAGACATATTCTGTGAGACAAATGCGGAGGAATTGTCTTCCAAAGAGTTGGTTGGCGCTCTGTGCAAGCTCGATGGTCTTGGGTGGCGCGCCTTTCGGCCATGCGATCTTCCTGGTAGCGCCTCACATCCTTTGCTTGAATGTCGCTTACAAGCCGCTTCTCGGAAACCGAGCGAGCAGGGTTGGACAGGTTGGACCGGAAGAGTCTGATCATGCTCTGGAAAGAAAACGAGCGAATCCTAGGGGGCCGAAGCCAAGACGAGCGGGTTTATTTCACCAAGAACGACTTTTGGCCAGAGCAGTGTGCAACTCGTCAGCCAGAGTGTGGGTGCAGCCGTGAGCTGGAAACAGATGCGCCGCTGACTGACCAACGATGATTGGCGGTGCCCTTTTGCACGATGCTCGAACTTAAGATGCCGGTTCAGGATCCGTGGGAATTTGGAGGCGCTGGAGCTTCGTCCGCAACCCCTCGCGGCTGATGCCTAAGACCTCGGCCGCGTGGGTGCGATTTCCTCCCGTGTGTTGCAGGACAGAAGCGATCAGTTGCTTTTCCATTTCATGCAGCGACATCGGAGCGACGGGCGTGGCTTGCCCCGAGACTGCGGACTGGCCGTTGCCCCGACAACGAATCCGGTCATTTAATAAATCAGCGCCGCACGGAACATCAGCCGAGGCCAGCGCAACCAGCCTGGCCATTTCGCTTTCGAGTTCCCGCACGTTTCCGGGAAAACTGTAGGCCGTCAATGCCGATAAACAGTCCTCTGTAAGGCGCGGCACCGGCCGGCCGTAGCGCACGGCGGCGGTTCGCGCGAAGTGTTCGGCCAGAAGCCGTGTATCATGGGGCCGGTCGCGCAAAGGCGGCAAACAGAGTGTGACAGCGGAGAGGCGGAAGAATAGATCGGCTCGGAATCTGCCAGCTTTCACTTCGCTCTCCAGATCGCGGTTCGTCGCCGCGATGAACCGAACATCCACTTGCTCGACGCGTGAGTTGCCCAGCCGCGTAAACTCGCCCGACTGCAGGACGCGAAGCAGATGAGGTTGCAGCTCGGCCGGGAGATCACCGATTTCATCGAGGAAAAGGGTGCCGCGATGGGCAGCTCCGATAAAACCGACCCGGTCGCGGTTCGCGCCGGTGAACGCCCCCTGCACGAAGCCGAAGAGTTCCGAGCCAATCAGCGTTGCCGGAATGGCCGCGCAGTTCAAGGCGATGAAGGGCCCTTTTACACGAGCGCTATGGCGGTAGACAGCCCGGGCGATCAATTCCTTCCCGGTACCGGTTTCTCCCTCAATCAGAACGGGCAGATCAGTAGTCGCAATCTGGTGTACGGTCTTCAACAGGCGCGCCATTGCTGGGTCAGCAGTCAATATTCCGTCGGATTGACTGTGAACCAGTTCTAGCGCCTCGACACGCCGCTGCGCCTGGCTCATTGCCACTGCGGCCCGCAATCGCGGCGCTGCCAACGCGCAGACTTCATCCAACAAGTCTCGCTGGTCCTCCGTAAAACAGTTGGAGACTTGGCGATTTTCCAGATAGATGAGCGCGAAGGCTTCATCGCTCACCACCAGAGGGGCGCACAAAACAGATCGAAGTGAGAGTTGCCGGATGCTCGGCTGCCGACTGTAGGGCTCAGTCATCGAGGCATCGCCGATCAGGACTGCTCTCCCGCTCTCCATCACCGTGCGGGCAATCGAGCAGCTGAACGCTTCTTCCGCTCGGGCAAGCGCCTCGCTGTGAAAGTTCCGTGCTGCAGTCGCTCGGAACTCTCCAGCCTCGCGCACAACTACGAATCCTCGATCAGCCCCCAGTCCTTCGATCAGTGTGTCGAGAAGACCGGAAAGGATCTCGCCGTACTCGCCTTCCTTAAGAAGCGCCCGGGATACGCGATACAGAAACCCCAAATGTTCGACTGGAGGGCCTTCTTGATTCAGAATCATGCCAAGCCTTTCACTCGTGAATATTACATTATCGAGCGGTGATCGTGGCACTTGTCCCTTGAGTCTTGGTTGTGAGGATAAATGGCACTCGAGATGCACACCCCTGGCTGAAACACGGTGGCAATTGGCTTGGCCGGAGGGAAACATAATGAAAAGCAAGGCACGTGCGGTTAGTCAAATTCTGAAGATGGCAGAAGACCGGGCCAGCGCGCCAAGTTCCTGGGCATTCCACCTCCCTCTCATGCATGATCCTCGCCCTCTTCGGATTAGTCGTCCTGCCGATGGTCATCGTTGGTTAAGGAGAGAACTATGAAACGCATCTCGGTCTTGATCTTGGTGGTCTTTGCCGTTGGCTGCAGCTCTACCAAGAACGCCGGAAGTGGAGCAACGACGCCGATGTCGGGGATGTGGAGTGTAACTGGGAATCTCGGTTCGCTGGGCGGTTCGAGTACTTACCAAGTTGCGCTGGTTTCAAGCCCTTGCAGCGTAACCACGCCAGTGGGCATGTTCTCAGTGCAAGGCCCCGTCTGCTTCACTGCCAACAACAACAGTGGGCAAGGCTCCATCTCCGGATCTGGATTACCCAGCACCTCGAAAAATACGGGGCAAGGAGTTCTGATAGGCGTGGCCGCCAACCCCGTTCCCGCTAATGAAACATTCAATCTGCTCTTCGTCGCGGGGGAAGCGAATGGCAATTTCGTTGAGTTCACGGGCAGCGGTACAGTTTCGAACGGCACGATGACAGGCACTGGATCTTGCAGCGCGACCACTCCGCTGTGTCAGGGCATGAGTGGGACTTTTTCGGGAACGTTCCAACAATAGCTTCGACTCATCGAAGACATCGGTTGACCTTGGAGGTCCTTTCATGACTTCGCGGCTCTGCATGGTTCTTGTCTTTGTCCTCGGGCTCCCTGCCGCACTCTGCGTTCAGAAGAGCAAGGCTCGTGGCCGGACCTGCGTGGCCTAGGGGTTGGCCAGGGAATTGTAGTGATAGAAGCCAGCATGAAACACCATGACGGAGAATTCGTCAGCGTATCCGACGAGGGTCTCACGCTGCAGGAGAAAGGTTCCGACGTCTCGGTGAAGCGCGAAGACGCGTCCGCGTCTCGACCACCTCCGGCGCCAGGCGCGGCGAGCACGCGGTGATCGGCCTGGTAGTTGGCGGACTTGCCGGAGCGAGCATTGGCGTTGCCGTTGGCTCCCGATCGAAAAGCTGGGCAGGATTCGAGAAAGGCATCGGTGCTCTGGTTGGTGTCGCAATTGGTGCTGCGGGCGGGGCGATCGTGGGCGCTGTGATCCCCGACTATGCTTTACCGCGCGGCCCCTGCCGCTGCCGGCACTAGGCGATATCAACTTACCGATGTGTTCTTGACCTTAGAGCGAAGAAGCAAATGGAGGAACAATATGCGAGTAACCGGTTTGCGACCTGCGGTTCTTAGAGCGGGGTTGGGTTGCAGCGGAGGAAGTTTCGTCGCGAGATCAGAAAGATCAATGCCGTCAACCAAGCTGTTGAGCATCCTCGCAACGAGTGTATGCCTGTTGGGCTTGGCCGGGTGTATGGGGTCACAAAAAGCGTGCCAGCTTGTTCCGCCGCCCTCTTGTTCTACTAATTGCCCGCCGCCCCCTCCCCCTGCTCCCGAGTTTCTCTATGCCACCAGCATCAACAAGATCCTGGCCTTCACCATCGACCAATCCTCGGGAACCTTGAGTGCGCCACAGGTGGCGCCGGGACCGAATCAGAGTACGGGGATGGTAGCGTCTATGAACGGCCAGTTGTACGTTTCCGATTTCTTGAACGATGCAGTAGACGGTTACTCGATCTCGAGTTCGGGCGCACTCACCGCCATCCCAACCTCGCCGTTTTCCCTGGGGGGCACGCCTCCGGGTGCGGGTGGTGTGAGCACTTTTGTCGAAAGTGGCGCCTCTTATCTGTATGCTACCGACCTCAACGCCGCGACTGTGGATGGGTTTCTCTTTAACTCAAGCAGCGGAATGCTTACGCCAGTTCCGGGATCGCCCTTTCCTGCAGGCAATACTCCCGTGCAGGCCGTCCAGGCGGCACCTCAGGGTGGCAGCGCTCTGTTTTTATATGTAAGCAATCTGAATGACTCAATGGGCGGGATTTCAGCCTACGCGATCAACCAACAAAATGGAGCGCTGTCTCCGATCCAGGGTTCTCCCTTTCCCACCGGCGCGCCCGGATCGTTCCCCGGACCTTCGGCGATGGTGGTCAGCTACGGCAGCAACTTTCTTTATGTAGCTCTGGCTGGGACAGCCAATGCAAATAATCAGATCGCAGCGTTCTCGATCAATCCAACTACCGGCAGCCTTACCCCCCTGCCCCAATCCCCTTTCACCACCGGCAACGACCCGTTGCAGATGGCCTACGTGCCAGTTACATACGCTGCGCAAGGTTTCCTTTACACCGCCAATATTCAAGACGATACGATTTCCGCGTTCACCGCTGACGACAATACCGGAGTCCTGACGCCGGTAAGCGGGTCTCCCTACACTTCCGGGACATCCGTGTGGGGTTTAAGCCAGATATCGACCTCTTCGGGAAACTTTTTTCTGTATGCAGCCGATCCTGTAGCCGAAGCCGTCACAGCCTACACGATTGACGCCAACACTGGAGCGCTCTCTCCGGTTCAGGGCTCACCATTCCCCGCAGGGAGCGCACCCATGCTGCTGACAATCACAACTCAGTAAAGGCTCCAAGCAACTGCGCAGGTGCAAATGATGCAACTCATTGCGATGGGGAACCTCACGACTTCGCGGGTTACTCAGATCATTTTGAAGGTGCTAGGAATCCCGGCGTGCGGATTAGATTGACTTGTGCGTGGGGCCGATCTAACATCTGGCCGCATTGGTTGCCGATCCGACATTACCGGGTAGAACCTTCGGCCGTTACGAACTCCGAGAGTTGGTGGCTGTAAGCGGCATGGGTGTGGTTTATCGTGCTTGGGACCCCACACTCGAGTGCGTCGTCGCCATCAAACTGGTTAGCGAAAACACGATTCCAGACGAGTCCGCCCGCCGCCAACTCTACACGGAAGCCCGAATTGCTTCGTCTCTGAACCACACCAATATATGCCGGATCAAAGATGTAATCGAAGAGTCGGGCCAAGCTGGCATTGTCATGGAGTATGTCGAGGGGCAGGTTCTCACCAATGCCATCCCGGCTAATGTCGGACTTCCGTTCGATCTTGTCGTCGAATACGGCATCCAGATCGCCGACGCTATTTCTCACGCGCACGAAAACGACGTGATCCACCGCGATCTCAAGAGCAGCAATGTGATGCTCAATCGCGACGGCCAGATAAAGCTGCTGGATTTCGGTCTTTCGAAGATACAACGCCGCAGCGAGCTTCCCAGCTCTCTCCAGAACCCGGATACCAAGGACAGTTCAGACACAATCGTGGGAACTCCGCCCTACTGGCCTCCAGAAGTGCTGAAACACCGTCCGAGTGATACCCGCAGTGATATTTGGAGCTTTGGGGTGTTGCTGTACGAAATGGCTAGCGGGCAAATGCCGTTCAAAGGCGCCACCATGATTGAGCTCGGCTCCGCGATCCTGCGAAACTCCCCGTTGCCGCTGCCCGAACACGTGCCGGAGTCGCTCTCGAGAATCACCTACCACTGCTTGCGTAAGGAAATGGGCCAGCGTTATCAGCATGTCGGCGAAATAAAGGCTGCACTTGAGGCGATCGAACAGAACGCCGATCGCCGCTCTCCGCGACCGCCAGCTGGCGTGAGGCCGCAACTGCCCGCGATCCGCTCGGTTGCCGTGTTGCCGTTGGAGAATCTTTCGGGCGCCCCCGAGCAGGAATACTTTGCCGATGGCCTGACCGAATCATTGATCACTGCTTTGGCGAAAGTCCCGGGGTTACGCGTTATTTCGCGTACTTCGATCATGCAGTATAAGCATGCCCAGAAAACGCTCCCTCAGATCGCCCGCGAATTGAGCGTGGATGCCATCGTGGAGGGCTCCGTGCGCCGCGATGGCGATCGGGTGCGCATCACCGCAGAGTTGATCGAGGCCCGCACCGATCAGCATCTTTGGACGGAGACCTACGACCGCGACCTTAGCGACATTCTGAACTTGCAGTCGCAAGTGGCGGCCGCGATCGCTAACGAGATAAGGAACAAGCTAAGCCCTTCGGCTCGATCGGTAATGGAAACAGCTTCCCCGTCGAGCAGGTCTGCGCTCGATCCTTCGCTCCTGGAGACGGCAAATCCCACAGCCGTGACAGGCAAACCATCCGTCTCGATAAACCCTCTGGCGTACGACCTCTACCTGAAGGGCCGGCATTTTTGGAACAACCGGGTCACTGACGAAGATTTCCGAAAAGCCGTGGAGCACTACCAGCGCGCGCTCGAGATTGATCCACAATCCGCGCTCACATATGCGGGGTTGGCTCACTGTTCTCTCTTGATGGGAACGGGCGAATATGGCCTCAGGGCACCTTCCGAGATGATGGAGAAAGTGAAGGTGGCCGCGCTCAAAGCTCTGAGTATTGACGATTCGATTGCGGAAGCGCACTTGGCGTTAGCGATGGCGAAGTTTCGCTTTGACTGGGATTGGGAGGGCGCGGAAAAGGAGTTCCAGCGAGCCATTGAACTCGATCCCGGCTATTCCCATGCCCACTCCTGGTATTCGGCTTACCTGGCAGTCCTGGCGCGCTTCGACGAAGCTTTCGTCGAGGCGAAGCTCGCACGGCAACTTAGCCCCTTCTCACCGGTGGCGCACTTTAGCCTGGGATTGTTGCTTTATCTCTCAAGCCAGAATGAGGAAGCTATCGAGCAGCTGCGCGGCACCGTGGCCATGGACGCCAAGTTTCCTCTCTCTCACGTTGTTCTGGGGCTGACGTTCGGGCGGAAAGGCAGATTTGATGAAGCGATCGCCGGATTCAAGCAAGCCTTGACGGTCGGAGGCGCCAGACCTCTTTGGTCAGGTTTCCTGGGACAGGTTTACGCGTCGGCGGGGAAGACTGAGGACGCGGTCCAGATCTTGAACGAGCTGTTCGTCACAGCAAAAACTCGTCACGTGCCGCCCGTCGCTTTTGCCGTCGTGTACGCCGGCTTGGGTAAGACTGATGATGCGTTTCATTGGTTGGGGAAAGCGGTTAACGAACGCGACGGACTATTGATCTATCTGAAAGTCGGATCGGTTTTCGACAGTTTGCGTTCGGATCCGCGCTTCTCCTCGATTCTGACTCAGGTGGGCTTGCAGCGCGATTCGGGGCTGGACGTCGTGCATCCTCCGCCTGAGCCAATTCCTCCGCCCTCTCCACCGCCTCGGCGTCTTCTGCCAAGACTGGTTCTCGGAATCGCTGCCGCGATCTTCGCTGTGATCGTCGTATCTGTCGCTATCCCACGTGTGATTGAGTTGCTTTGGCCGTCAAGAATAATCTTAGCTATCCAGCCTTTCAAAACCATCGGTGGCGATCTGGATTCTCGCCGTCTTGCCGAGATTGTGAGAGAAGAGGTCTTTACCCGATTGAGCGAAGTTCATCCCCTGAAGCTGGGAGTGGTCGAGCTAACAACCGCAGATTCTGAGCTCAGTCTTGAGCAAGTTTGCGAAAATCACAAACCAACCTACATTCTGGCGGGTGCGGTTCATCGCGATGGCGATCAATTGGCCATCACCGATCAACTTGTGTCATGCAAAGACCAGACCGGCTTGGTGGGCGACCGACATGCAATGAATCCCGACGAGGCAGGCACGGGCGCGATTGTAGACAACATCGTACAGAAGATATTGGCTGCGCTCCCTAAGGACATACAACCCGCGCATCAAGTGAACCCCAAAGCATACGAGGCTTACTTGCATGGGCGTTTCGAGTGGAATCTACGTACGACACAAAGCCTGATGCAAGCTAGTTCTTATTTTCAAATGGCAATCGCATACGACGCATCCTATGCGCCCTCGTACGCCGGCTTGGCGGACTGTTATGCTCTTTTGGGATCTGCACCCAACACCGCTTTGCCGCCGAGCGAAGCCTTTCCAAAGGCAAAGGCCAATGCGTTACGAGCGCTTGCCTTGGACAAAGACCTGGCCGAGGCCCACGTTTCGTTGGGATACTCTGCGCTGGTATACGATTGGAACTACCCAGAAGCTGAAAAGGAATTCCGGAAGGCTATCGAACTGCGGCCAGATTACGCAACCGCACATCAGTATTATGCCTACTATCTAACTGCCATGGGGGACACAGACCAGGCGATCGCCGAGCGGCTCCGCGCCGTTTCGATCGAACCAAGGTCTCCTCTACTCAACGCTGCGCTGGGAGAGGCGTACTATGAGGCCCATCGCTTTAGCGATAGCATCGGACCAAACCAACAGGCCCTGTCAATCGATCCCCGCTATGCCATTGCGATCATCAACATCGGGCGCGCCAACGAGCAAATGCGAATGTATTCGCAGGCTCAGCAGTATTACCAGTCAATTCTGGCATTCGCACCGCACGAACCTGCTCTGCTGGCGCTGCTTGGACACCTCTACGCTGTTACCGGGCGGCAGGCCGCGGCTCGTGAAATCATTTCGCAGTTGCAGCAGATAAGCGGAAGCCAATACGTACCAAGTCTCTATGTAGCCCTGATCTATATTGGCCTTGGTGAGAAGGACCAGGCGTTCGCCTGGCTCGACAAGGCCTACGAAGAGCGATGTGATTTCCTGGTTTATCTGCCCACGGACCCGATGGCAGATCCGCTGCGGAGCGACCCCAGGTTTGTGGCGTTGCTGGGACGCCTGGGCCTTAAGAAATGAAAGTCGCGTCGTGCTGTGACGACATAGGCATCGAGCGATCAATTCTTTCCCCGTTCCAGTCCCTTCCTCTATCAGATAGATCGGTGGTTGCCATCTTGTGTACGGCCTGCAAGACGCGCGCCATTCCCGCGCACGTGCTCAATATTCCATCGGATTGGCCGTGAAGGGGTTCCAGTGCATCCGCGCGGCGCGGCGCCTGGCCCATCACCGCTGCTCGCAATCGCTGCGCCGCTAATGCACAGACTCCATCCCGCAACTCCCCACACGCTATCCCGTCAAGCCGACCATGGTCCACCGGCCATCTACTGCCAGGGCAAGTGGCCATCGCTCTGCACTACTAGCTATAGGATGCGGCGGTCGGTTGGATTCCGCAGAAGAGAAACACAATGAAAAATAAGATGTTTGCGGTTCAGTTAAGTTTAGCGATGACAGAGAAGTTGCCAGGGGATGCCAGCTTTCTGGGCGCTCCTGTTCGGGGCTAGCGCAATAACATTGGCGGGCGGTATGGAGTTAATCAATCCTTGGCTTCAAATTTCAATTCAGGAGAATTCTCATGAAACGCAGCGTTGCATCAACAACATTTATGTTCGTCTCCGTCGCGGCGATTTGGGCAGCAACGGCTGCTCCCGCCATGGCCCAATTGATCCCCGGCGTCGGCACCGTGATGACATACAACGTGAACGAAGGGACCGACTTCTTGCAGGTGGTGGGTACCCAGACCCTGCCACAATTCCTGATCGGTGTCGGCCAGATACTTACGCAGGTTCAAGGCACCAATCCTCCAGAACGGATGCAGGCAGTTGCAGGTAAGATCCTGGAGGGCCAGCCGGAACTGCTAAGCCTGCAAGAAGTGGACCAGTGGTACACCGGAACCTTCGATCCGGGTGCAGGTACGTGCGGAACCATGACCCTCCAGTACGACATGTTGCAGGAACTCGTTGGTGCTTTGGCGGCGCAGGGCGGGCACTATGAAGTTGCCGTTCAGGTCACCCAAAATGCATTTCCCCCAACACCTGGACTGATTCCACCCGCCACTTACCTTTGCGTTGCCGTGACTGATTACGACGTTGTCCTGGCCCGTACGGATCTTCCGTCCTGGATCTTCCAGTGGAGTAATCCGCAATCCGGACAATTCGTGAATCAACTCGTTCTGCCGACTCCGGTTGGCCCAGTTCCGTATCCCAGAGCGTGGGCCTCGGTGGATGCACAGTTTTTCGGACACTCTTTTCACTACATCAATACCCATCTAGAGTCCTTCGACGCGAATGTCCGGGAATTACAGGGGGATGAGCTGCGCGCGGGTCCGGCAAACAGCGCCTTGCCAGTGATCATCGCGATGGATTCAAACGCGCAGGCATTCCCTTTGCCGCAAGACCCGACTTACGTGGATTTCATCTCTGCTGGCTATCACGACGTTTGGTCCAGTCTCTTCCCGAAGCGCGCGGGATTAACGTGTTGTCAGGATGAAGCGGACAACAATCCCGTCTCGCAACTTTATCAGCGAATAGATCTGGTGTTAACACACGGCAGAGTAACTCCGCTGGGAGCCGCGTTGCTTGGGGCCGATCCACGAAGCCGGCTGTCGGACGGACTCTGGCCCTCGGATCACGCGGCATTGTTGGCGGCTGTTGTCGTGGGGAGCGACTAGGCAACTCCTGACGCGCCATGCGTTCTATAACGCGGTTCCGCAGGGGATGACGGTCACACGTAAGGTCCAGCGATGAAGGACCGCTGAAAGCCGGCGGCAGTCCACGCCGCATGGGACACGGAGTATGAGGAGGTATGGCATGAACAAGTTGATGATCTTCTGTTTGCTCTTGGCCCTGGCCGTGCCGGTCCTCGCCGTAGACGACGGCCGGGTGATGTACGCGGGTGGCACGATTCCTCTATTGCCTGCAGGTGCTGTCGGCCGACTGGACACCACGTCCGAGGAATCGCTTACGTTTGAGTACGCGGGAACGAAAGTACTGATTCCATACTCGCAAATCGAGTCGTACGAATATTCGACAGAAGTGACCCGCCATCTGGGAGTCATGCCCGCCATCGCGGTCGGTCTGATCAAGATGCGCCAGCGCCGGCACTATTTCCGCATTTCGTATCGCAGCGCCGATAACGTGTCGCAGGTTGTAGTTTTCGAAGTTCCCAAACACATGCCACGCACGCTCCAAGCCATCCTCATGGTTCGAGCCCCGCAGACCTGCAATCCGCGAAGCGTGTGTGGCACCGGCGCGTGAAGGCACCGTTTGCCGGTCGGAACTGAGGAGAAGCGAAGGGATAGAGGTGCCAGCCGGATGCGAACCGACGCCGAACGCCCCGGACTCTTAAACGCCGAGAGATCGCGATTTCATTCATTGACACGTCGGGCCAACGTCGTCAGGACTAATGTTCAACCAGCGCGCGATCGCGGGCAGCGTTTGCGCGGTGCTTTGCGTGCCCGTATATATGAAGACCTTGCCGTTCTGCCAGTAGGCCATCGCACTGCGGGTCTCAAGAGTCTGGTGACTGGTGTCGGGTGTCACAAAAGTCTCGCCGAGAACCAGCGCCGCATTCTTGAAGCCGGCATCGACATCGCCATACGACCATTCGTCGGGAGCCTTGCCCATTGGCAAACGACCGTGCTTCTCTTCGGCGAAGTCGGCTTTGGTCCATTTGAGTTCAGTGACCTCGGGTGGGCCCGGATTTTGTCCCGCGGGCCGAGTCCAGACAGCAAAGACGAACTGAGGAAAATGCTCGAAACCGAAGGAAAACGCATCTGGAACGTCTACATCGGGCGCTCGGTGTCCAAAAGGATCGTGGTAGATCACATCGGTCGCTATATTCGGAAGCCTCCAATCGCGCAGAGGCGTCGAAGAAGAGTCAACGATGAAGAGATCGAATACTTAGCTAAGGATACAAGACAGAAGCGCTTTAGCCCAGTCAGATATTCGAATAAGGCACTTGTCACTATGTTAATCCCGCACGTCCTCGATCGCTATCGAAACTCCATGGGCTACTTCGGGCTGCTTGCGCCTCGTGCGAGGAAGATGCTTTCCCTTGTATTTCTGCTACTCAGACAGAAGAGGCAGCCTAGACCGTTGCCATTGAGCTGGGCGCAGTTAACGTACAAGACCTTCGGGACGGACCCCTCAATCGATAGTCGCGGCGATCAAATGGTCCGTGTCGGTCGTTTAGATCCAGCTAACGCGTAGGATCGGCGTTTCTTCACCGATTCTTCATTCCTCTAGCCCCTGTCGACCGCACACGAGTTCCTTTGCGTCAGAAGAACGTTCGATGTCCAAAAATGACCACAGCAATTTGAGGAACTACTCGTCACGGCCTCGTTTCTAAAATCGATTTTTATTTTTCCTATATATCAAGCGCTGCGGCAGGCGTGCGACTGATGCAACCACTACGTAAATGCGATTGCAACTGAAACGTGTCTGCGCACGCCAGCCATCTTTTTGGAAGGCGACCCCTGATAGAACGCAGAGTTATCGGGTGCGTTTTGAATAATGACTGGGGACAATACACGAAATAAACGGTCTGTTCTTGTGCGGTATACAAACGAAGAATTTGTCGACATCCTCGCGCAACATGTGCCCGATCCTTATGGGCACGCAATGCGATATTTTGGGCTGCTTTCACCCCGTTGCAAAGCGCAAGTGTGGGCCGCTGTCTTCCTTCTGTTGAATCAGCGACGACGACCGCGTCCTCCCCGACTCCCGTGGAGGTGGCTCCGCATCAAAACCTCTGGTACAGACCCCCTGCTAGATAGTCAAGGTCGGATTATGCACTGGGTCGGCCGGCGAGCACCGGTCGAAGCAGCCTGATTTCTTAAAGGGGACTTAAATCACCCTGCAGAATATATCTTCACGCACAGTCTCCGAGATGAGTGCATGTGACACCGGAATGTGTGAATTCCGCCCCCTCCCTGTTTCGGTTTCCCTGATCTTTCCCATTTAGGCTGCTCACTTGCAGTCGGCGGCCAGATGAAATCGTTTTTTGTATTTCCTATACATACATCCGGCGATTTGATGCTAACCGCTTCCTGATTGCCCTCGGAACAATTTCATCCAGCCACGCTGTTTAGGCCCTTTGTCTTCCAACCGAAGATTCGACAGGTTACAGGCCACTCGTTTCGCATCTTGTCCGATACTTCGTGTCCTCAATCGGATCGATGGCCTCCGGCGGCGTCCCCTCGGACGAGGTGAAATCGATTTTTGTATTTCCTATACGTCGAGCAGTTGCTGGCAAGGTGAAAGAACGCGGCACTTTCGCCTCCGTCACTGCACTCCCGACAATGCGAAAAACTATCCTTCCGTCCATTGCTGCTAATGGCTCACCAAAGCTCCGGATTCATTGAAAGTTTCCGGGGGATCAAAGAAGCACTGACGCCAGAGGGCGGCGTCCGATAGTTTGCCGGCCTTCCATTGCTGAAGCGTCTGGAAGGTGGCGGCAATCATGCCTCCATCGACGGAATCGAAGATCAAGACAATCCCCGCCAGTTCCTGCGGCTTCTGCGCGAGTTCGGGATAATCCCTATCGAGCACTGACTTGGCGAACTCCAGTCTGAGCTGCGGACCGGCATCCTTGGTTTCGTTGATTTTTTCCACCGAGACGATCTTTACGCTTTTTCCGCGGAGCGGCGCCCAATCCCCTGGGAAAGGTGCGGTTTCTTCGCGAGTGACGTGAAACAAATCGGCGGCGATGGGGCCCGGCGCTGCACTTGCCGCAGATTCGTTGTAGGGGACGTTGTCGGGCATTTCGAGGCTGGTGCGCCAGATCCAACCGCGGGACAGGCCGGAGATGCGCACGTGAACCCAATCCCGATTGAAATCGAGCATCTCGAACTCATCGTGAGCGCTGGCGAGGAATAGAGTCTTGGCGGTCAAACTGGCAGTCGCAACCACGGGAGTGCCGGACTTTCTTACCGCGACCAGATTTGTAGGATGAGCCTGGTTCCTCAAGATCTCTTCGAGGCTCTCGGCTTCGGCACGCAGAGCGTTGGCGGATTCGTCGGCAGGTTTTTTCTGGCCGGTTTGTGAGCCGGTCTTTTCTTGTTTTTGTTCTTGCTCGGCCAGACTCTGAGCGAGAGACGGCGAAGAGTTGCCCCCGTTTTGGGGGAGTTGTGGAACCGGAGCCGAGATGACAGGCTCGGCAGGACCCGGCGTTTTGACGGCTTCGGCCGGCGAAGATTCCCAAGGCGATGATTGCGGCGAGGACGACGGCTGCGAACGGAACGCTTCGCGAGTAGATTTTTCCGAGGGGAAAGGCTTGCGCTTGGCGCTTGCCGAAGAATTCGCGTCACCTTGGGGCGCCTTGCCGGCAAGTTGATCAGACAGTTGATCGAGCAGGTCCGCTTCGAGACGGCCATTCGAGGACAGCAGATGATATCCAGACCGGGCGGCGACCGGATCGGCGTACCAAGCCGTAACCTGCACGGTGACGCGCACGATCGATCCTCCAGAAGGTGCCGCGGTGACCTGGAACTTGGACTGATAATAGCCGCGCCGATAGCGGTCCAGTGGATGATCGGGCGTGGAAGTCGCAAAGCCCTCGAGCAGGGGAAGACGTCCGGCGGTGGCGGCCTGCATTTCTTTCAGAACTTTTTCTATCGTGACCGTGGACTGCGGGAAAGCACGTTCGAATCCGTCGCCTTGAGGGTATGCGCGTTGCGCTCCGAAAAAAACTATCGCCGCCGCCGGGAGCACGAGCAGGAGAACTTTGTGGAGTCCTGCGACGCGGAATCTTGAGGGAGCGTGGGTCATGGTAGTTCCAACTGGTCGCGCATGATCCACCCGTGCTGCCCTTCGTAGGTCTCAACGCCGTACCAGTAGGGCGTGGAAATCAGGATGAGGACTTCTGCGCCAGCGCTTAGTGTTTGCAGCGAGCTCGCGGTGTGGAAGGGCGCGGATTTGAGCGGCGCACCCGGCGACTTGACCAGACGCTCGACCTGCTGGCGAAGATCCTTGACGTGCTCTTCCAGCGATTGACCCGGCAGCCATTGACGCGGCAGCGTTTGATCGGGCTGGGCGGGGCTGGGCGCGGGTTGACTCGGCGGCACCTCACTTTGGGACGGCTGGCCGTGGGAGGGCACTGCGGCGGTTTGCGAAACGGGATCGTGCGGGGACTCTACGGTTTGAGGGAAGGCCTGAGATAAGGATTGCTGGGCGGTATCGGTGGGGGCGTAAGTCTCGACGGGAGCTTTGCGTTTCCTGGCCAGCTGTTCCTTTCGCTCGTTTTCGGACTCGAGATTCTGCTGCTTCATAACCTCGATGGCGTCAAGATGCTCCTGAATGTCCTTGTACTCGTTACTTTCGACGGAGCCGTTGGAGGGATGGACGGTATGGCGGAAGTCCTCTTCGAAGACCGCGTCGATGCGCATGACCGTGTTCTTGTCGCCTTGAGGCTGCACCACATAGCGTACAGCCAGTGTTCCGACGTCGCCGCTATCCTTGAAATTGCGCGGGTCGAGCGCGTGCTCGCGAATCTTGTAGAAGACCTTCCCGGATTCAGTGAATGCGGGAAAGGCGTGGCAGGAGGAGGCGGGTTTGGCGCCAGCGACGAACTCGTCTTTGTTGTATTCCTTGGTCCCACGGATTATGCCGTTCTGCGTGATCTCGGCGACGACTTGCTCTACTTCGCTCGCGGGCAGCGCGACGTTGACGATCAGCCCTTCGCCATAGGAAACTTTTTCCTTCTCGCGGGCGGCGAGTGGAAGCGTGGCCGCCACAAGCAGGAGGCAGAGCATGACTGCGGCGCTTGAACTGAGCCGGCACAGCGGCCGATCGCGCCCTGTAACGTACTTCCGCCAATCCCCCATAATCCCGTTCAAGACTTCACAGAGTCTCTTACTCCGGAGGCAAGGCTGTCAACCCGGCCCGGCAATTGGGCGCGGATACCGGGTTTCATGAGGCAGAGTTTCTTTGACATTGTTAAAAAGTTGTAAAAACTTTGTATTCTCCCGAACTTAGGCAAGAGAAAAAACTCTTGACGTTCCTCTTGCGACAGCATTAGGATGCGGAACTGGTTCGATAGTAGGTCCACTACAACGTAGCCGATAGTAGCAAGACCATGGGAAAAGACCCCCAGTTCGAGTCTGTTTGCTTGCCGCGTCCGAACCCGGTCACCTCCAGGGGAAAATCCACTTTCCACAAACCAGATATTAGATTCGATCTTGCCGAGGAGTACGGCCATGCACGTTTTTAGTCGTTTTCATCTCCGCAATGTCTTTCGGTTTGCGACCTCTTTTGCGATTGTCGCTCTGGTTCTCGCATCGGTAGTTCTCACCTGCAGCCAGCCCGCGAATGCGTTGCCGGCCTTCGCGAGGAAGTACGGGCTGCGTTGCTCGGCCTGTCACGAGTCCTGGCCGATGCTCAACTACTTTGGACAAAAGTTCAAAGACAACGGCTATCAGCTCATGAACGATCGCGATGCTCCGATCTGGCAGAACCCAGGCTACTGGCCGGTCACCTTCCGCATCACGCCGATCTGGCACCGGGTGAGCACGGGGAAGGTGCAGGTTGACACATACACGGGCGGAGCGCTCGACGGGGGCCAGGCGATCCAGCGCATTTCGAGTTCCGGCTTTGACTTGAGCGGGCTCGACTTCCACACCGCAGGAACGCTGGAGAAAAACATTTCGTTCTATCTGCTGCCGTCCTCCGATTCTACCGGCGCCTTTCACTTTGAGCAGGTCTTTGTGCGCTTCGATAACATCGGCCACAGTCCCTGGCTCAACTTTAAGCTGGGGAGATTCGAACTGGACAACCTGCTTTCTGAAAAGCGCATTTTGACGCTGACCGGGAACGGAGGCATTTATCAGACCTATCACTTCATCCCGGTTGGAGACGGCAATATTTTTGGACAGATCGGGGACAACCAGTTCGGCATCGAGTACATGGGACATTCGCTGAACGACCGGACGCGCGTTTCCGCTTCGCTGGTCAGCTCGAGCGACGGGAACGTGAACCTGAGTACTGGAGCCAACTCCTATACCGGATTCTTTACGGCCAGCCAGGCGTTCGACACAGGAAGGCTGGGGGTGCAGCGAATCGGGTTCTACGCCATGGCTGGAGAAGCGGCCACCTACTATCTGACTGCTGGTGGTGGGGTTCCGATTGCGGGTTCGGGTATTGGCAACAAAGGGTTCAGCCGCGAGGGCTTCGTCGGACAGTTTTACTTCGGACAGCATCTCGATCTTACGGTTGTGACTCAGCATGGCTCGGATAACGTATGGTTCGGCCAGGGTTACGGCAATGCAATCGCCACGGACGGCAATGGAGGGACAACCTGCACAACTCAAATTCCCAACGGCTGTCCTCCGAACAACGTGCCGGGAACGACTCTTCCGGTGGGAGCGCAAGCACCGAGCTGGAACGGGGTCACGTTTGAAGGCCACTACGTATACAGTCCGCAGCTGATCTTCATCGGCCGGTATGAGGCGGAACGGATGTCGCAGCAGGCCGACGGAGCGGGATACGTGACTACAGGACCCAACGGAATCCTTGGCCCCGCGCCTTCGAACTTCGGCAATATCTCGACCTACACGGTCGGCTTCCGCTACAACCCGTTTATGACCAGCCGTGCGGGGTTGGCTTGGCACAACGAGTACAACTGGCTGCACCAGGACGGCACGGGCCCGGCGAATCTTACGACGGGAGCGCCAACCAACATCAACACGAGCGAAATCCTGATGGGATTGGACTTTGACTTTTAGAGCCTGATTTCTAGAGAGGGATAGACATGCAAACAAGATTGCAGAAGTGGTCGCTTCTACTGGGCGCAGCTGCGGTTGTGGCGCTCCCAGCGGCCTGCTGGGCGCAGCTCACCGAGTCCGACATTGACACGCGCATGGGGACGGAAAGCCACATCGGAAATATTACGGGTCATGCCAAGGACGGAAAGGCCGACTACCGACGGTACTGCGTCAGTTGCCATGGCCCGCTGGGCGATGGCAACGGCGAAGCCTTCCCCTGGGTCGACCCCAAGCCGCGCGACTTCCAATTGGGCATCTTTAAATGCCGCTCCACCCCGACCGGGACCCTGCCCATCGACCAGGATCTTTTCGACACCGTCGCACGCGGCCTCGACCGCTCGAATATGCCGCAGTGGAGCACGTTCACCAAGCAGCAGCGCGCCGACCTGGTGGCCTGGGTGAAGCACTTCTCTCCACGCTGGGTCGGCGAAAAACCTGGAACGCCGATTCAGATTCCTCCCGAGCCGGAAGTCACAGCCGAGCGCATCAAGGCAGGGCGCGAAGTGTTTGCCAGGGTCCAGTGCTGGAAGTGCCACGGCGTGGCGGGCATGGCGAACGGGCCATCGGCGTCGACACTTCAGGATGATCTCGGCCGTCCGATCACGGCTTTCAACTTTACTGACGGAACCCGGCCGAAGTGCGGGGACACCGACCAGGACATTTACAGGATCTTCATGACCGGGTTAGACGGCACCCCCATGCCTTCTTTCGCCGACAACATCAAGCCGGATGAGGCGTGGGACCTGGTCTTCTACCTGCGAACGTTTATGGCGCAGAAGAGCAAGGAAAAAGAAATCGCGAAACAGCTTGGCCTGAAGCCGGTTGATCCGAATGCTCCTGCGGGACAGCAATAGAGACGACCATCGTCACACGGTTCATCTTCGTAGTTCATAAGAGAGAGGACTTTCTATGAAGCAGCGATACAATCTCGCGGTACTATCGGCGATAGTTTTAGCGGGCTGTGCGGCGTTGATGTTGAGTCAGGGAGTCAACGCGGCTGGCGAAGGCAAGATTACTGGAACGGTGAAACTCGACGGAGCGGCGCCGCACATGAAGGGCATCGACATGTCGAAAGATCCTTACTGCGTCAAGGCCCACGCCAGCGATCCCGCGCACCTGGAAACATATGTGGTTGGCGCCAACGGAGGAGTGGAGAATGCGGTTCTCTACATCTCCGATTGGAGCGGCAGCGCGCAGGTCTCAACCGCGGTCCTGGAATTTAATCAGAAGAATTGCTTGTATACGCCACATGTCTTGGCAATGGATGTCGGCGAGACATTCAAGGTGGAAACCAGCGATCAAACAGCTCACAACATTCACCCGAATCCCAACCCGCTGACCGGCAACATCCCGTGGAATCAGTCGCAGCCGCCGGGAGCGCCTCCGGTTGAGAAGAGCTGGAAAGCTCCGGAGTTTATCGAAGTAAAGTGCAACATCCATCCCTGGATGCACGGTTGGTTCGCCGTGGTGAAAGGACCTTACGCGACCACCGACGCGGAGGGTAATTACACCATCAACAACGTGCCGCCGGGAAACTACACCGTGACCGCGTGGCAGGAAGCCGCCGGGACGCAAAACCAAAAAGTGACGGTAGGGGCTGGTCAGCCGGCAACTGCGAATTTCACCTTTAAGGCGAAATAGGGAACGTAGACGACGTAGAAGACGCGAGAGCAAAGAACACAATCCGTGGAGTCAAGTGAATGCCGCAGCGGTTGGAAGCTGCGGATTTACCAAGAGAGGCTGGACCATCCCCAGAAAAAGGAGGCGGGGCGATATGGCGAAGATATTCGCGGTGACCATTATAGTGATCGCAATTGCTTCGGCGATTCCTATCGTGATGCGCATGTGGCCTATGCCACAGGACATCTCGACCCACGGCTATCTGATTGATGAGCAATATACGGATACGATGTGGGAGGCCGGTCTCTCGTTCCTGGCTTCTCAGTTCCTGCTGGCTTTCTTCATCTGGAAGTTTTCCAACCCCCAGCCCGGCGACAAAGTCAGGAGTTTTCCCGGGGGTGCCACAGGGTTGGTAATTGCAGCTTTCCTGCTGGTAGGCACCGAGTGCCTGGCCTTGGGGGTGTTCGGAGTCAAGGCGTGGGCCAGCGTGTACTTCACGCCACCCTCGGCGAATGCGTTGCCGGTTCAGGTGCAGGCGGGACAGTTCGCATTTTATTTCCGCTATCCCGGCCCGGATGGAACGTTCGGCCCACTGCATGCCGACCAGATCAGTGAGGCCCAGGCGAACTTTTTTGGCCTCGACACAACAAACGACCAGGATTCCAAAGACGACATCGTCACCGCCGAGATGGCCATTCCAGTGAACCGGGAAATCCATCTGCTAATGCACGCGAAGGACGTGGGACACTCCTTCTATGTCCCCGAATTGCGCGTGCAGCAGGACTTCGTTCCGGGCTTGGACGTGTCGATTCATTTCACGGCAACGAAACTTGGCAAATACGAAATTGTCTGCACGCAGCTTTGTGGCCTCGGGCACTACAACATGAAGGCGTACCTCGAGGTGATGTCCCAGGAAGACTACGATGCCTGGCTTAAGCAGCAGGCGGCGCTGCAGTAGCTTTCATTTGTGCAACATCGGGACAACACATTTCGCTTGAGGTAAGGCCATGCACAATATGTCGGCACATGCGGGGGAACACGGAGCTCCAACAAGCTTCATTCGCAAGCATGTCTTCAGCCTCGACCACAAAGTCATCGGCAAACAGTATTACGCTCTGGCTCTGCTCGCCGCTTTGATCGGGATGATGCTTTCCTGGATCATGCGTATCCATCTCGGATTCGGAAGCTACGCGATACCCGGGTTGCACCTGCTGTCGAAGACCGGCGCGCCGGGCAACATCATGACGCCGGAGTATTACCTGCAACTGATGACCATGCACGGGACGATCATGGTCTTCTTTGTGCTCACTACTGCACCGTTCGCCGCGTTCGGCAATTTCTTCTTGCCCATCCAGGTGGGTGCCGAAGACATGCCGTTTCCGCATTTCAACATGATGTCGTTCTGGGTCACGTTCGTGGCCTTCCTGGTTCTGGTTGCGTCGTTTTTTGCGGGCACAGGACCGACTCTGGGTGGATGGACGCAATATGCGCCGTTGAGCGCTGTCGGTGACGCTGGCGGACCCGGCGAGGGTCTCGGCGTGGTTCTTTGGGCAACTTCGATTGCGATTTTCTGCATCGGCCAGTTGCTGGGTTCGTTGAACTTCATCACGACCACGCTCGACATGCGTTGTAGAGGCATGTCCCTGATGCGGCTTCCGCTCAGCGCTTGGGCCTGGTTCATCACCTCGATCATGGGCTTGACCGCATTTGCGGTGCTGATGCCCGCCTGCATCCTGCTTATTCTCGATCACGTGGCCGGAACCAGTTTCTTCGTGGCCTCGAACCTTGTCATTAATGACCACCTGTTGCCGCATTCCGGCGGATCAACTCTGCTGTGGCAGCACTTGTTCTGGTTCTTCGGACATCCCGAAGTCTACATCGCTATCGTGCCCGGCATGGGCATCGTTTCCCATGTCCTGGTCACCAACATGCGTAGACCGATGTTGAGCCACCGGGTCCTCATCTACTCCATGGGAGCCTTAGCGGTGTTGAGTTACATGGTTTACGGGCACCACATGTTCGTCAGTGGGATGAATCCCTTCTCATCGCTGGCCTTTTCCTTTCCCACGCTGGTGATCACGATTCCATCCACAATCATCGTGCTGATCTGGCTGGGGAGCCTGTATGGCTCCAAGTTGCGGATCAATTCAGCATCGTTATTCTCGCTGGGCTTCGTTTCCATGTTTATCAGCGGCGGTGTTAGCGGCTTTTTTCTAGCTCAGCCTTCGATCGACATCATGTTGCACGCCACATATTTCGTGGTTGGCCATTTCCACCTGGTGATGGGAGTTGCGGCCATGTTCGGCATCTTCGCCGGAACCTACTTCTGGTTCCCGAAAATGACAGGCCGCATGATGAACGAGACTCTGGGCAAGGTTCATTTCTGGATGAGCTTTGTCGGCGCCTACTGTATCTTTATGCCGTTCCACTACCTGGGAATCGCCGGCAACGTGCGTCGCTACCAGGCCTTCACCGACGATTATCTGATTCCGCTGATTCCGGTGCATAAGTTCATCACAGTGGCCGCGCTGTTCACTGGCTTTGCCCAACTCATTTTCGTGTACAACCTGATCCACAGCCGGTTCTGGGGCGAGAAGGCACCGAACGAAAATCCGTGGCAAGGCACATCGCTGGAATGGAGTACGGCCACGCCGCCACCCCACAACAACTTTGGCGACAAGATGCCGGTGGTTTACCACGATCCGTATCAGTACAGTGTCGAGGGTGCAAGCGCCGACTACGTGATGCAGACCTCGCCGGAGCAGGTTCATAGTCCGGATGAGGAGAAATAACGGCAAGAAGTAGGCTCCGCCTTAACCCGGATGGTTTGACCCAAGAGGGAAGTAGCCTTATGGCGACCACGGTCCGCGAACCACCAAAAATAGATCTCGACCGTTTACCCAGCAAAGGCTCCGGGCACGGAGGTTCGCGCAATCTCGTTCCCTCTGACGGAGACCTGCGCAAGGTCAAGGACTATTCTCCCGCTCCTGCCAGCACTGGCATCTGGGTTGGCCTGGCGGGCATCACTATGACCTTCGCAGCCTTCACCAGCGCCCTGATCGTTCGACAAGGAGCGGCATCTGATTGGCAGCACATTACCTTGCCCCCGATCCTGTACCTAAACACTCTCATCATCATCGGAAGCAGCATCACGTTGGAAGTATCGCGGCGTCGCGTAGCCGCTTTTATGGGGGGCGGCTTGAAGCTTCAGGCTAAAGGTCCTGCTCGCTGGCTGTATGCAACTCTTTTTCTAGGCCTCCTGTTCGTTGCCGGACAGACCTTTGCGTGGCTGCAGCTTAGGTCACAAGGATTCAAGCTCGCCACCAACATCAGCTACTCGTTCTTCTACGTGCTCACCGTCGCACACGCGCTGCATCTTACGGGCGGAATTGGTGGCCTGCTGCGGGTCATCGGGAAGTTCAACCATTTCGTGCTCAAGCGCAGTACCCTGGACGCCACTTCACGCTATTGGCATTTCATGGGTGTCCTGTGGGTGTATCTGCTTTTGCTGCTTTGGATGAAGCTCTAACTCCGTCAAAGGTAGGAGGCAACGTGAGCCAAGCTGATCTAACTATGCAGGGACATTCAAGCGCGATGGCCGAGCCCACATTCTCGGTCCCCGCAAAAAAAATGGCGATGTGGCTATTCATCATCGCAGACAGCGCCACCTTTGCCGGCTGTCTGGTCGCCTACGGATTTATACGCAACGCCACTCCCGATTGGCCCAGACCCTTTCACAGCATCACCAACGTGGCGCTAATGACCTTCATTCTGCTGACCAGCAGCTTGACTATGCTAATCGGAGTGCAGTCCGCCCAGAAAGGCGACAACGCCGGAGCTTTCCGGTGGACCATGATTACGGCTGTGGCCGGTATTTTGTTCGCCATCCTACACATTCGTGAATGGATGGGAATGATCGGGGAAGGAGCGACTCTGTTCCACAATCCTTGGGGTACGCCTCTGTTCGGTTCGCTCTTTTTCAGCATAACCGGCTTGCACCTATTGCATGTAACCGGCGGTGTGATCGCCCTGATCGCAGTGGGGCTGCGGTATCAGGGCGGACGCTACAAAGCCGACGACCTCGAAATCACCGGACTCTATTGGCACTTCGTGGATCTGGTTTGGATGTTCGTCGTTCCGCTGGTCTATCTTTTGAATCTGGCCCACTAATTCACGAAGGCTAGGAGGACTATGGCCACTACCGAACTGCACAGAAGTAGTCGAATCAAGAGGGACGTAGCCGTCTACATGTGCCTGCTACTCCTGGCGGCGATCCAGTTCGTCATCGCCTACCAGGACATCACCGCGTCACGGATGTTTGTCCGCATGATAACCGTCGCGATTATCGAAGCTGGCCTCGCGCTCCTGTTTTTCATGCACTTGTCGGAGAATCGTGGGCTAAAGTGGTTTGTCGTAATTTTCACTGTTGCCGTGATCTTGGGGATGCAATATGGATGGACTGACAGCTTCCGCCTAGTGGACGGCGTACCATGGGCGAAGTAGCCTGAGCCCTAGAGGAAGGCAACGATGAAGCTTTCGAGACCAATGTGGATTTTCGGGATCGCGCTGGTGGGACTAATTCTTTTGCTGGCGCCAAAGCCAGTCCTTGCCCAGAGTTGCGCGCTTTGCTATACGCAAGCGGCGTCCTCCGGCTCTCGCATGATTCAGGCCCTGAAGAGCGGTATCCTGGTCCTCATCGCTCCGCCAACCTTTATGACCATCGGCATGATCTTCGTCTGCTATCGCAAGCGCAATCAAGTGCGACAAACCGAAGATGTTGACGAACCCGGCCAAGACTGGTAACTGGGCGACCACAAACGTGATGACAAATTCGACCTTCTCGCAGAGGCTCACTTCTAAGCTCCGGGACTATTACATTCTGACGAAGCCCGAAGTGAACCTGCTGATCTTAATGACCACGTCCACAAGCTACTATCTGGCAACCCGTGGTCCCTTGAAGATCGGCGGGTTGGTCAGCACACTTGTCGGCACCCTTTTGGTCGCCAGTGGAACCGCAACCCTGAATCAGTGGATGGAACGGGTTTGGGACGGTCAAATGCGACGAACTGCTTCCCGCCCTCTGCCTTCCGGAAGGGTAAGCTCCCGCGAAGCATTTGTATTCGGGATGCTGCTAAGCGTGTCGGGCTGCTTATACCTTACCTTGGTGGTGAACAGACTATCCGCCGTTCTGGCCCTCTCAACTTTGCTTTCGTACCTTCTTATCTACACTCCTCTGAAGCGCAAGACGCCCCTGTGTACGCTGTTGGGTGCGTTTCCAGGCGCTATGCCTACGCTGATTGGCTGGGCCGGAGCAGGCGCATCCCTTGACCGGCGGGCCTGGTTTCTGTTTGCCATTCTTTTTCTCTGGCAATTTCCCCATTTCCTCGCCATCGCACTCATGTATCGTGACGACTATTCCAGAGCCGGATATCGGATGTTGCCGCGCTTCGACTTGGATTCGCGTTTCACACGCGCTGAGATTCTTGTTTTCTCCTTCCTTCTGATATTAGCTACGCTACTATCGACGGAAGGGCGTGATCTCGTGTACAGGTCTGCCATAGGAATGGCAGGCATCTTCATGCTCTACAACGTGGGTATGCTCGTAAAATCCGGCTCCAAAGTGCTCGCTAGCCGCGTTGTGCATGCTTCCGTGATTTATCTGCCAGTAGTCCTTGGCTTGATGATCGCCTGGAAAAGATAAACTTTCCGAATCTAATCTAAGACTCTCTAATGAAATCGCCTACTTATTGGAAATCACAAAATTAATCACGCTGGCCTGATTGGTGTTGACCGTGACCGGTTTCTCCCAGCTCTTGGGTTCGGTGAAGATGGGGCGCTGCACCGACTGCTGAGTCAGAACATCGTAGGCTTGTTGTTTGCCTGTGAGAATCCAGCCCTCATGCCAAGCGACGACCTGGTAGGTTCCCGGGGGGACCTTGGTGAGTTCGAAGCGACCGCTCTCGTCGGTGACTACGTAATAGGGGTGCGGAACCACCATCATTTCAGCATTCATCCAGACGTGACCGCCGTTGCACCGGAGATGGACCAGCCCTGGCGTGGACATAGTGCGCGTGGTGACCCTATCGACGAACGGGAAAGGCAGGTTGAAGCTGGCCGCGCCGTCCATGTGAATGGTGTGCAGGGTAGCATCGGAGCTTTGCATGCTAAGCACAGCGTCTTCGGGAACTAGAAGAATGTGCGGGACGTAATGGCATTGTTTCTGATCCAGATGGCGCCGTTGCTCTGGGAGATCCAGCTCTTTGCCGGCTGAGATATTCTTCAGGTAGACGATGGTGTTGGCCACGCCTCCCTCGGGGCCGACAATCAACCGCTCCAGATCGGCAGTTTTCTTGGAGTCTGGATCGCATATCTGCGGATCCTTATTGATCGGGACAGCAAGTTGGCGTGGCATTGGTCCTGACCACTTCACGGTGCCGGAGATGGTTCCGCCATCGGTGACGGAAATGACTCTGTAGTCGTTCTGGGCGACAGCCGCAGCTGCCCATGCAACGCAGGAGTACAACAGCAAGGAACGAGTTATGATCTCGCGCATAGACGACCCCCCAAAGTCCTGCGGCCCGCATGCAAACGGTGTCGAAGCGCAGGCTAGAATCAGGTCAAGCACTTGCTTTCCGCGTACACCTAAATCCCAACTTGCGGGATGCACTGCCCGGGGCCTGCCGAGGGGCGGGACAGCACTCTGTATTGCGGTCGTTCTTGTTCCAAACGGGGAAGGTCGGCGGAAAAGATCGGTTCGATGTGATTGGAATCACAATTATAGTGCTCTAGTCTTCAGTAGTCGTCGAGATGACCAAAGTGGTGTGTCGTGTAGGGGAAGAGTTCCCCAAAACGTTCACCCTCTTAGCGAAGGACGCTGCTTGCCATTGTTGGCGAAACATCGCCTCTCTGACAATGTCCGGCGGTGTCAAGCCGTTTTCGAACACACTTCAGCATGCACTCGTAGAAGAGCGCCATTTCGCTCTCGTTGAAGCTGTTGCTTTTGCAAACATCTGCTGCTAAGTGTCTATTGACGGGTCTTGGAGGTACCCGCCCCGCCGCTTAGCGGCCTGGGACCGCATAAACAGTGAGGTTAAGAGATGCAGTGTGAACGCAAGAAGCGAGATGGTGAGCGATGCGGAGCCCGTGCTCTTACCGGCCAGAACTGTTGCGCGATACATGCGCACCCTGGCAAGGCCGCAGAGCTTGGCAGTAAGGGAGGTCGTCGACGATCGGTGTACCGACCGGGCGATCTGAGGGAGTTTGCGGCGCCAAAGACCGCGGCCGATCTGCGCGATCTGCTCGCAGAATCGATCGTTGAAATTCGTGCTGGGAAGTTGGATCCGAGAATCGCAACTGCAGTCGGCTACCTCGGAGCAAGCTTCCTGCGCGCGCTTGAAGTCTCGGACGTCGAAAACCGGTTGGACGCACTTGAGGTGACCCAGCGAGCGGAGGAGCGTGCTTTCTTGCAGTCGAGCCCAGCAGGCAGTAAGCCAGAAGGAGGGGGCTAGATGGCCAAGGTATCCATTCGGGACCGGTTGGCGAAGCTGGAGGATAACCGACGGTTCCTGGATTGGTTCGTATGGGCTCGCTTTTTCGACAGCCTGACCGAAGACGAGCTTGAAACCCAAGCACTCGGCGGATCGCTAACGGACGCATTACCAAACCGAGCGAGCAGGGTTGGACAGGTTGGACCGGAAGAGTCTGATCATGCTCTGGAAAGAAAACGAGCGAATCCTAGGGGGCCGAACCCAAGACGAGCGGGTTTATTTCACCAAGAACGGCTTTTGGCCAGAGCAGAAAGGTCGATTCCATTATTGGATGCGAGGTGGGAAATTGTTCGTTGAATGGCGCCACGCGCCAGAGGAAGAACGCATCGGGCTGGGAACAACAACCAAGGAGCAAGGAACGTGAAGCGGTGGTGGATCAGTTTGAACTTACATGAATCACTATGGACTGGCGTGGATACCTAGTCGCTCTGCTCTCGGTTTCGCTGTGCGTCTACGGTCTTAGGAAATGCTTGAACGGCTTTCGTCGAACGCGCGGTTCCGGGACATTCAAGCCGTACACTTACGCGTTGGGCATCGCGCTTTTGCTCGGGATCATTGCGCTGGTGCTGCTCGTCCTGCTATTTGAGTTCCTCGGCCCATTTCACTAGACGGTAGCACGTGCTTCTGGCTGCGGGGTTTTGAGTGCTATCGCCTGTTCTCAACAGTTATCGACGGTCAACGCAATGGCGGAGTGCGACGAAAACAAATTAGAAGTGGCTTCAGGGCCTAACGCTTCCGAACTAGGCCAGGTGGGGACTTGTAACGAAAGCACCAGCCGCTAGAGTTTCGACCAGTGCGTCCTTAAGCTGATTCCTCCCTCCCCCAGCCATGGGCGTCACTTCAGGAGGAATTCGCATGAACAGACTCGGGTGTACCCTGCTTTCCCTGCTGGCCATCTCCTTCGTGTTCGGAGTGGGCACCGCCACGGCTCAAGACAATGTCTACGACGTCGGCTACTTTACGAATGCCAACGCAGCGGGCGCGCCCAGCGCCCATTTGCGGCTCACCAACGACGGCGCCTACAACGCCGACGACACCACCCAACCGTTATGTGCGAACATCTATGTCTTCGACACCAACGAAGAGATGCAGGAGTGCTGCAGTTGCTTAGTAACCCCCAATGGATACCTTGACCTCTCCGTCAACTCAAACCTCCTTGGCAACATCTTGGATCATGGCACCAAGCCCACCCGGGGCATTATCAAAGAGGTTAGCAGTGAAGTTCCCTTCATCTGCACCCCTACGGGAGTTGACCCCTATGATGGAATCAAAGGCTGGCTGACGCATGTTCAGAAGGGGGCAACCGCGGGCACGTTCAGCCTCACCGAGACGCCTCTGACGGATTCGTATCTCTCCGCGACCGAGTTAGTTGTCAACCTCGCAGAAACCTGCGGCTTTGTGCAGTCATTGGGTACCGGCACTGGAGTGTGCTCTTGTATCGACGCCGGGGATTAAGCCGTGTGAAACTGGAGTCACGCGGAAGTTGCGCTGCCCCCCAGAACCTCCCCGGCGTTCCGAAAACGGGTTCCGAGTTTCCTAGGGCACTACGGGATTCAAGCGTCATAGTGAGCAAAAGAAGCCATTCTTGCCAGCCCCCATCCTGTAATCCTTGTACAAGTTGCAAACGCTCCGCGCGGAGGTCTCTACAGTGCCTCACCAATTTTACCAACTCGACTCTTGGCTTCGAATGCTCGAAGCTAACGCCTCTGGAAGAGGTCTCAGTGGAAAGCTTAAAGCCGTTCCGTCAGTGTTCCTGATCCATTGCTACAACCAGGGCATCGGTCCCACCATTTCACCCCTGGATGCCTATGCACGCGAAGCTCCAGCCTTGTCTGCTATGATGCCTTGCTTTGAGGGGGAACGAACCAATGGGGAACGTGTCGAAGATTGTTAAGCAACTCAGGAAGGAACGAGACAAAGTAGAAAGGCAGTTGTCAGGATTGAATGCAGCACTCGCCGCTTTTGTTGGAACGTACTACGGAGCCAAACCGACGCGCAAGCGCCGTAAGGTATCTGCGAAGGCCCGAGCGCGGATCGGAGCCGCACAGAAAGCGCGATGGAAGGCTTGGAAAGCGAAGCAGAACAAAACCGCATGACGGAACCGGGGGCACAGAGCCCCCTTTTCCCTATTACCCCCAGCCATCTAGCTAGCTTTCTTCTTGGCTTGTCGCTCGAAGACAGCTTTGATCTCTTCAATCAGTTCCCAGACGCGCTGTTCTTCCGAATCGGTCAGATCAACAAACGGGGCCTGTTTCGCTAGGTTACTCAAAGCAACACCGTGGTCTTTCATTTCAGCCTCTGTTCTAAGTTTACACCCGCAGCAGCCCGTCTCAGACACCCTACCAAGTCACCCCTCTACGGCCATAGCAGCCGCTACCTTAGCAATCCCCTTCCAGCTTGCGATCCCGATCCTTCCGAAAAACCATCCCTGAAATGTGGGTTTGTTTTTACTTCACTAGTCAGTGTACCTGCGTAATCCCCATACTCTGTCGTTAAGCCACCGCATCGCCGCACAGAGGCCATCGGCTTGCAATGTCATCTTGAATTTCCCCACGAGACCGCTCATGAGGTTCAGTCTATTCCTTCAGCTTGCCCGGCGGGTGCCAAGCTCACTGGGGCAGAGACTCAACGCACCCAGTAATATCCGCGCCATGGCTGAGGGACAAGGCGGTCGTGTTACGAATCCCGAAGCGAATTCTTGCCCCAAAGCGAGCAGCTCTTAATCGTCGCGTGTTAACATTCGTCGATTGTTGCCGCTCCCCCAAGAAAGCGGTGGTCCATGTCTGATCGGGTTCGGTTCATCACTCATCAGGGCAAACAGATTCTCCTGGTGGACCTATCAAACTGCTCGGCGGCTCAGGTGCAAGAGATCGTCGGAGCACTTCCCGAGCTTGTGACCACCCGCGCCCATGCAATTCGGTTTTGATACTTTCGGATTTCACGGGGGCGTCGTTTGACGAAGAAGCGCTTCGAGTAATGAAGGAAACCGCAGTCTTCGACAAGCCCTTTATCAGGAAAACTGCGTGGGTCGGTGCGAAACACTTCCCTGACGCATTCGCTAAGAACCTGAGGAGCTTTTCCCGGCGCGACTTTCCCGCTTTTGAGACCCGCGAGGATGCTTTGGCCTGGCTGGTGAAGGAGTGAATGAGTTCCCGAACCGGGCAAGCGATGGCTACAAACCCACCCCTACCGCTCAAATGCGCCATCTGTGGCAAACTCATCTTGCCCAAGGACTTTAATGTAACCGAAGCCGGAAAGCCTGTTCACGGGGAATGCTGGTTGCCGAAGGTCAATGAGCGAAAATCGCAGCAACACTAAATTGCCTGGCGGGGCTCCCCAAGTTCGCGCCCTTAAGCGGCTTTCTCGAATTCCTCGCGAGCCGCCCCCACATCTACACCACCCTGTTCCTTGAACACCGCTCGTGCCCTCTCGGCCAGCTCCTCGCCTTCCGCGTTCGCAATCACCAGAGACCGACCACGCCTCAGCACCTCATGATAGAACTCCACCTCATCTCTCGGAACTCCAACGTCCATCGCATGTTCGGCGGCATCCCCGCCCTTCGCTCCCGCAGCCGCGCCGCCCAGTCCCAGAACCGTGGCAGCACCCACCCCAAGCGCAATAATTGTGCCCACGCCCGGAACCAGCAAACTCGCTATCGCCGTCCCGCCTGCAAATCCCGCACTCGCCCCCACGGCTCCGCCCAACAATGCACCTATAGCTTTCCCCATCCCATCGCCTTCTGCATCCGTCGTCGGAACCCTATCTAGCTCTTTGTCAGACAACACCCTGACCGCATTGTCTTCCCGCGATCCGCTGCTCAAGAAGACGATGGAGCGCTCCGTCATGCCAATACTCAGCAGACCCTGAACAGCCCGCTCCGCCAACACCACTGAGGGAAAAATTCCGACCACGCTTTGCATAAATCCTCCTCCTCCTCCTTAGAAATTCTCAGAGTCGTTACTTTAGCGAAGCGATCCGCGTTTCCTGCAATCAGACCGGTGCCCAAAGGGAAAGGCTAGTCGCTTACGAATTCGGATGTGATTGTAAAACCGGAGAGTAGGGCTGACTGTTCAATAATGCTCAGCGACGATGAAGGATACTCAACCCGTGAAACTCGTTGAGAGTCAGAAGAGTCTCTTCCCGCCTTGAAATCAGGTTTTATCCCAAGTTCCGGTTGCGCCGCTTTCTTCTGCCACGAAGAGATTGCGCCCCTAATAAAACGCAAACACGCTGAGCGAGCAGCGCCTCTATGCTGCCAACGGTCCCGCTCTGGGCTGTTTTTCTGCGTTCTTAGATCGGCTTCGGGCCTTTCGTCGCGACCAATACCTCTAACAAAGTGGCCGTATTGCGAACGGTTCCCGCAATGGCTATGAGTGGTTCTGACAATGGAAGATGTTGCTCCGCCAGCGTTTCAAGGCGCGTACTGACATTGTGGAGTTGATCGACTTCGCGCAAGATCGCTTGAAAAGGCATCGGCACACCGCTCTCTCGCTAAACTCCTAAGGTTGGAGAACTTCAGATGGACTGGCTTAGGTCAGAAGACCTGAAAGAGGAGAAGGTGGTAACCACCCCGTTGTCACCTTAACACGCCAGAAGATTGATTGCACTGATCAAAATCGACCAGTAGGGCCCCCGGATTCGTGAAATCATAGGATGTGGATAGAAGAAAAACAAAAAAGCAATCCGCCAAGACGACACTTGCCGAAGTCATCAAGGAAATGGCGAAGCCGAGGGTGGCTATGTCTGCGCGAGGGCATTCCCACATTGTTCGGAAAAGGAAAGTCTAGTCGTGAAGAACAATGTTGAGAAGTGAACTGTGAACCTGTAATTCATCGCCAGCGTGATAATCAATGAACCCCAATTTCCTGAACCTGTTCATGAAAAAGCTAACCCGCGAGCGAGTTGTGCCTATCATTTCCGCGAGGGTCTCCTGACTCATCTTGGGGATTACCGTCTCGGGCTTACCGTCCTTCCCGAAATGAGCCAGCAATAGCAAGATCCGGGCCAGTCGTTTTTCACTCGAATTGAAAAGCTGGTCAACCAAATCCTCTTCGTACCGGATGTTCCGTGTCAGCAAGTGCGCCACGAACATATCGGAGAATTCGTGTTCTCGGTGAAGCACGTCCATCATGGATTTCTTATCAATTTTCATCACGGAGCAATCGGTCATTGCGGTTACGGAGCACATGCGGAGAGCCTGCCCGGTAAGGCAGCCTTCTCCGAAGAAATCGCCTTTGTTCAGAATGCCTATTGTGGCTTCCTTCCCGATCTCCGACACAACGGTGAGTTTCACCTTTCCTTCCTTTATGTAAAAAACAGCATCGGCCGAGTCGCCCTGGGCAAAGATCGTCTGCTTTTTGGAAAAAGCTTCGATCTTTCTACCGCCGTTGATGGTGGAAAGGAATCTCTTAGTATCAAATTTGATGAGTTTCTTGGACGCTGCCACGAGTGTCATAATTTGGCCCCCTTCCCAAGGGTTGCGAATGCCCAGAAAGAAACTTCCTACGATGTAAGGATGAATGAATGCGCAAGAAGGGCGAGAACGAGATCAAGCCTCCCGCGGGGTAAAGCTGCGATCCGCTCGACGAAATAATGATTTCACCCCTGGTGTTGAAAGTCAAACATTGCTAGGCTTGGTTGCGTTCGATGTCAAACATTCAGATGCTGCCTCTCGTGAACCCTCTCCGTCTGCCGTAATCTCCCCATGTGCGGGCGCTATCGACTGTCGAGAGGAAGCAGCTTGTCGAAGAGTATTGGCGGAAAACGACTTCAGGACACGATCTACCGTCGCAAGCGGCGAATCCTAGGCGACAAATTCACCTCTAGACACTTCGGGCACGGACACCTAAAAGCGGTGTCGTTCGGAAAAACAATGTGGCCGCACTTTTCACAAATCTGCCGCCCGTTGGAGAGAACCTTCATCGGCCTAAATCCTGTGCCCAAAACACAGTAGGGGCAGCGCGGTTGTTTCGCTTGTTTCACTGTCAGGGCTTGGATACTCCCCCAATCGGTTTGGGTTGTCAGTGACATGAGGTGTTCAAGGGGGAGGGGTCTGCTGGAAGCGAAGTCATTCAGGAAGTAAACAACGCTTGGTATTCAGATACTCAATCTGACGCGATTAAGCGTCGGTCACGATGAGGCTGTGCACGGGGGTGTCCCGGGCTGAGTTTGCATTTCTCGCCCGGCCCCGCGCCACAAGTCGGGCAATAGACAGCATGCACCTGTTTGAGAGTAGGCTTCTTAGCCTTCATGGGTTATTGATGATGAGGCAATCGGGGAGAAAAAAGATGGTCAATTCGGAACAGGTACTAAAGTTCAACAACTCTCGGCGTAAGGGGTCATACACCGCGAGCAATCACCATAAGCATTACGAACAAGACAACCGTTCCCACCAAACCGAAAGCTAGCATAGTCCCCTCCGGGACGACCTGCCGCAAACTATGCCGGAACATCATTAGGCTTCGCTGGTCAGTTTTGCTCACCGTATAATTTCGAGCGCAGTGAGGAGTGCAAGATGACAACGAACAACACAGGGAGAGGTGGCGATCATCGGGCTGAGATTGAGAGACTGGAAAAGGCCCTGATGGAATGTACCGATGGGGGTATTCGGGATCGAATCCCGACGCAGCTTTTACGCCGCTCATCCTTCGTAAGAGCCGTATGCGTATACGCGCTCGTACGGATCTCGGCCGGGGGGCGATCAGCGGTCGTCGTCCGCACCGCGACAATAATCGGAACGGTAATCTCCGTTGCGAGTGTTCTGGTCAGTCCTTGGCAGACCAGAATGCGCAAAACCCAAAAAATCCGCGCTCGGCTTTGCCGATCATCAGCACGAAGGCCAGTGCGGTCAACGCAGCCACTCCGGGATGTGTCCTCAGCCGTTGCGCCTCTGGATACTTTTCGACTTCCTGCTCGATCGCCTGGCTCAGTTCCGCCATGGTCGGGTTCAGTCGATTATCCTTTCGCTTTTAAGTGCCCCGGGAAGAAGCACAATCAACACGACAACCAATATGATCCTCATGCGGTTCCCCCCCTCTGACCAGGTCCTTCCCCCTAGTTGACGCTTAGGTGCCAAGAAATTGACAGGGGTTGTGGGTCTTTTAGCTTCTGCGAATTCACCACGCCGCTCGTCGAGCCACGCTTTCATTCGATCCCGAATACCACCATCGGTGAGCGGTTCAGGGCCTTTTCCAGTCTCTCAATCTCAGCCCTGATAATCGCCACCTCTCCACTTCAGCTCAGCCATTACGCAACCTCTTTCTTTTCCATAACTGTCGGGCCCTGGACCAGTTCCTCAAACAGAGAGCGGTAGTGAATCATCGCCGTTCTCAGATCCTCCGTAGTTGTGGCGTCTTTCCCCACCCGCAGCGCAATCTCATGCGCGGATCGGTAGTTCTCCATAACCCGGGGATGATCGACAGAAATGTCGGCGGCGCGTTGATCAAAATCGGATACGGGATAGCCACGAGTCTTCATTAACGAGGACACCAAGTCATCGGCCTCTGTGACGGCGCCTTTCGGCGAATCAACAAAGCGAGACTGTACGGACTCCCAACGCTTCAAAAAGCGTTCGCGTTCCATCGGATCAAGATCACGAATGTTGAGCTTTTCAACCCGTTCCTGGCGATCCGCAAGTTTCTTTTCTGCTTTTCGTTCTGACCCCTGCTGATGTACCGCTCGCTCGTACTCGAGCCCAAACTTTTGTCGCAGGCTTGTTGTCGTACTCCTGCGTTTTTGCACGTATAGCCACGCCAGTACCGCGATGACCAGAATCACGACGCCGGCGAGCATAATAAACTTCGGATCTAGTAGGTGTTCATTCATCGAAACCTCCATGCAGCTAGAACGTTCATACGGCCAATATGGTTACAAAGTTCCTTCTGTTGTTGAACTCTGTGAACCCCCAGTATCAAACGTTGAGCTTCGGAAAGCTGGTCAGAATTGATCGTCCCTGGAACAAATGTTGGATCATCAAGAAGTCTCGAATGTAATGACCCCACGCCGCTCTCGCCCCACTTACATCCAAGACCACAGACCATTGAAAATTGCCGGGTCCGATATAGCCCGAGCTAGCCAGGAACGAACCGTAAGGTCTAGGGTCTAATCCGCCATCATAGCGATTGATGGGCCCGCCTGAGGGGTGGTGATTCGCTTGCCGTAGCAACGTGTGTGAACGGCTTTGCCGTTTTCATCGGCAGACAAGTCGACGCTCAAATTTATTGGCTTGCAGCAAATCGAACAGGGTATTTCTGGGATGCGGCTCTCGCCGGCGATTTTTTGGCCAATTGGGATCATTGCCTAAGGGTCCCTCGCATCGCGAACCGCTGCGGGCGAAGCCGCCTTCCTCAGCTGTTCAAGCTCGACCTGAACTTGCGCCCACTCGTTTGGCTTGCGCTTGGTCGCGTAAGGCGCGTCCGGATGTCCGAAGAATTCCAAGAGTTCGTTCCGAAGCGCCGACGAAGCACCACTAAAGTTCTGCTTTGCGAGTGCATCAAGCAGTTCTGCTTGGGTCTCATCGTAGAGCCGATATTTGCCGGGGCCCGTTACTCCGCCAGTGTCAAAATTGTCGTTGGGCAGGTCCAGATGGCCGGTGGCTTCCTGGTCAAGCAGGTTCCGGTAACGTTGCAGGCTCGTATCGAAGCTGGCCTCGAACATGCGTTCCGCCTGAGGCGTAGGCGTCTGGAGTTGCAGCACTCTAAGCGGACCTATCTTAGGGAGAATCCTCACCAGAAAGGCGAGCATTCTTTCACCAAAAGTGGGCGGCTGATACGCCTTTCCCCAGTTCTTTTGATAACTCGCGCGGGATAGATTATAAAGAAACTTCCTTTTGGTGATCCCAGGTTGATCCTTCATGATCTGGTCTTTCTTCAAGCTCCAGGCGATGCGGGTCGCTTTGGGGAGAAGCTGGCTGACGTCATACCGGTAAGAGCCAAGCACCTTGTCTTCATCCGACAGGACGCTCTTCAGATCCAAGCCATACGTCTCCTGAAATGCTTGTTCCAGCAGAGGAACTGAAACCTCAAAGCCGATGAAGTCATGGTAACTAGAGGGCGCATAACGTCCCTGCGCGACTTCCAGCACGTCGAATCCAAATTCGGTCTTTACGTGCGCCAGGGGGTTTTCTTCGTAAGTGATCACGTCGCCATATTTCCTTTTCAGCTTCGGATACAGAAGGGGCACCGAAAGATTGACCGCCATGAGGTGGCCTTCGTTGTCCGCAGTGTAGTGAGAGAGGGCGCCAAGCGCAAATGCGTACTCGTCGAGTTTCTTGGAGTCGCGCAGCAGAGCCAGGACAAAGTCTCCGCTCCGAACATAGTGTGTCAAGTCGCTGAAGAAATGACTTCCGTGCGGATAGTAGCCCATGTCCTGAATAATGGCGCCGCCATAGGCGTACCCGTGTGCTTCTTTGAGCTCGTCCGCCGTAGCGTTGGGAAAACGCTTCAACAGTAGCGGGCGTATGTTGGTGTTCCATGCGCTGTCGATGATGGCCTCATGCGCGAGCACGGCATAAGCCGTGCTACGGATTGGCCAGCCAAAAGACAAGAAAAACGCCAGCACCAGCGTGCATATTCTCGCGAACACTTGTCTGTCTCCGCCGAGCGCCATCGTCCCGCCTCTACCGTTCCTGAGATTTTCGTTCGTCGATCTCGGCTTAAGTAGCACCCAATGAATGGCTGCCCGTCTTCTGTCAGGAACCATCTAGCCCATTCAAGTTTGGACCTAACCCGCGTTGAGGACCATGATAACTGTTGCAATCAGGAGAAAGTAGCGCACCAGTTCGCCGTGCTGGCGCCGAAGCATTCTGACGAGGGTCAACTGGCGTAAACAGGCAACTACCCTCATTGACCTAGCTGTGAACGTACCGCTGAACAGGGCGGCCTTTTCTCTTGCGCGCAAATGTCGGCTCCTAGACCCGAGTAGACTTTGGAGGCGCAAACCAACAAAAGGCTCGGAGAAAAGGAGCCGAACATGCTGATTATCATCCGGGCTTTCAGCAAATTGCTTTTGTGGACGGAGAAACTGGAAGGTGTGCGAAATCCGCCGCCAGTTGTTGATAGAGAACCCGAGTTCGGGAGGCACGGTAACAGAAGATGAGGGGGAGGCCGGTGGACTTAAGCAACGGTGGCAGCTATGGGTTTGTTGAAGGCCAGCTCACCGACCGCGAGGTCAGGGAGCCGGTACTGGTCAAGCTGCGAACGCGGTGTGCGCGTTGCCATGGAGAGGACCTGGGCATACGATAGTGCGACTGAAAGTGGTCACCTTCATGCATTGGCAAGGGACCGACATTGGGTGCGCAATGACTACTTGCTTGGGCGCGCAGTCCCAGACTGAAGAAGCCGCCTCGGTGACGGACTTGTTTTGGGCGAGCATTTCAAGCGCAGCGAACAGCCGTGCCTGCTGCCAACAACGGCCAAAATGCAGATTCTCCGTCCAGAAAAAACGGCAGCAAATCTTGTCCGCGCGGCGTCAGTCATTTAGCGTCACCCCATAGCAGTTTCGAATGCCCGCGTTACTATAGGCGACCGCAGCGACGCTATGCGCCCCGGGGGTGAGCCCGCTAAGGGTGAAGGTATACGGACTACTCGTCGCAGTCGCCGCCAGGTTCCAGTCTACATAGAGTTCGACGTTATTGATCCCGCTGATATCTGATGCGGTCGCTGCGACTGTGACCGAACTGTTCACGAAAGATTGATCCGCCGGAGAGGTAATCGAGACGGTCGGGAAACCGCTCGTGTAAATTGTATCGATCGTGCTGTTCACGTCAGTCCTGTTCGATTGATAAGTTGTAAAATTCTGTTCCTTATTATCTCCACCAACGTTGTCATAGGCGAAGACCGTCAAGCCGATGCTGCTGGCATGGTACTGGTTGAAGTTTGGTGGGGTATTGACGGAAAAAAAGTTAGGCTGGTTCGTTTCGTCGTTCTGGAAATAGCCAGCGGGCGCCGTCGATCCGGAGTCCCAGATTACTGTGTTGTGGTGAAAGTAGTTTCCGGTGCTCACCATGTAGGTGCCGAGATACGGTTGCTCTGTGCTGTACCCCCGGTCGGAGGTAGACACTTCGAATGCTCCCTCGTGTGGATTGGTTCCTGTTTCCACTACGTTGCAATACGCCTGCATCCCCACGCTGGTCGCACTGACGACTTGCGCATTGGGGCCGGAGGTTGCTCCTGTTCCGTTGTACTGAACGACATTGTTGCGAACCGTCGCGCCGCCAGAGCCAATCTCAAAAACAATTCCAGCACCAGCGGTTCCACTTGCGACCGGATCGCCATTGTTGATGACGGTGTTCCCATCGATAAGCGGGAACAAGCTATCCACATCGAAGTGAATCCCGTTGCCCAGATTATTTGAAACCGTGTTACCACGCACCGTAGCGTAGGCGGTATTCCCGAACTTTATTCCGCCCGCCCCGAAGCCCGGAAAAACGTGCGCGTAATTGTTATAGGTAACAGTATTGCCTTGAATCAGCAGTCCGGAAGGGGTGATTTCGGGCCCCGCGGGAAGTCCACCCCCGATACCAAAATTGCCGTTGTTCGTCAGCAGGCTGTTCAAGACCTGCATCCCGAAGGCGGCACGGATTCCGAACCCATGATTTAGCGTTACGTAAGAATTTTCAATCGTCCAATTTATGCTGCTGTTGGAGGCGGGAGTAGAACCGTAAGCCGGGTCGATGGCGCCCGACTGCACCGGAGACGCAAACTCCTCAAAGGTCAGACCATTGATCGTGACGTTGTTCGCGCGATTCGGAAAGAAGGCAGTCTCCAGAACGCTGGTTTCGACGGTGTTCCCCTCCGGGTTTTGATGAAAATAGATGATGTGGTTCGTGTAGTCGAACCACCATTGCGTTGCGGTCAGCGTGGGCTCCGATGAGGCAACAATATGCTGCAACGGAACACCATTAAAGAACAAATCTTCTGGACAGGTACACCCTCCCCAACCTGTATCGCAGCTGGCAGAGGTGTTGACGAACCCGTGCTGCGTTTGCCCGGTCACGTACCAATTTCCGGAAGCGTCCGGCCCTAACGCTAAACGGCCGATGGAGAGCCCGCCGCTGATCACTGCTTGGCATGGTGCAGAGGTTGGAGTACAAGCGGGACCAACGAATGTTTGGTTGGACTTGGCGGATATGTATCCGTCGTTGCTGCTGCCTCCCGGGCTAAGACGATACGTTCCTGCCGCGATGTTGATCGTGTCCCCCACCGCTGATAATGATTCAGCGTGAGCAATCGTGAGACAAGGAGCGCTACTACTAAGGCAGTGATTTGAGTCGCTGCCCGCCGGGCTCACATACCAAATGTTTGGGATCGGTGCTGACACTGTCAGACCTCCCGAGGCCGTAAATACGTTTGCGCCCCAGGTTGCAGCGATCGCGCTCGAACCGCCCGTGACGCCGACTGCAAGACCGCTGCTGTTAACGGTGGCCACGCCGGGGTTCAAAGAATTCCATGTGACCGTGCTGGTGACGTTCACAGAACTTCCATCGCTGTAATCCAACGTGGCGCCGAATTGCTGCTGAGCGCCAACAAGAATCGATGAGCTCGCAGGAGTGACTATCAGCGAGGTTGGCACGGCTGAATTGACCGCCAAAATGACAGAGCCGGTGATCGTTCCAGAAGTGGCCGTGATCGTCGTGCTTCCCGGAATCACGCTCGTCGCATATCCAGCGGCACCGATCGTGGCCACTGCTGGAACCGACGCCGCCCAGGTTGCGGATTGCGTCAAGTCCTGCGTGCTGCCGTCGGTGTAGGTACCTACCGCGTCGAACTGCTGCCCCGTCCCCAGTGGGATTGCTACTCCGTTGGGCGTGATCGCAATGGAAACCAATGTCGGACCGGCCACGCTTATCGTACTGCTGGCTGAAACGGCGTTGGAACTGGCAGTGATGTTCGCCGTGCCTTGTCCGGCGCTGGTGGCTAGCCCGTAGCTGCCCACCGTGTTGCCAATGATCGCTACCGTCGCCGACGAGGAACTCCATGTCGCCACCGAGGTCAGATCCTGCGTGCTGCCATCCGTGTACGTCCCCGTGGCCGTAAACTGTTGCGTCGTGCCCAGCGCAATCGTCGCCGTCGGCGGATTGATCGCGATCGACACCAGTGCCGCCGGATTCACCACCAGCGTCGCCGTCCCGCTCACCGTCCCCGAACTGATCCCGATCGTCGTCGTCCCCGTGCCTGCCGTACTGACCTGTCCCATCGTGCCCGCCGTGTCACTGATCGTCGCCACTGTGGCCATCGTCGAGCTCCAGTGCCCGCTCTGCGTCAGATCCTGCGTCGTCCCGTCCGTGAATGTTCCTGTGGCCGTGAACTGCTGCGTCGTGCCCATCGCGATCGTCGCCGTCGGCGGATTGATCGCGATCGACACCAGCACCGCCGCCGTCACCGTCAGCACCGTCGACCCGCTCACCGTCCCCGATGTCGCACTCACGGTCGCCGTTCCGGTTCCGACGCTTTGCCCCTGTCCCGCGCTGTTGATGGTCGCCGTCGCAGGTGTGTCCGAAGACCACGTCGCCGTGCTGGTCAGGTTCTGCGTGCTGCCGTCGGTGTAAGTCCCCGTCGCCGTGAAGGCCTGCGTCGTGCCCAACGCGATTGTCGGAGTCGCCGGGATCACCGCCAACGACACCAACGCCGCCCCTGTCACCGTCAGCGTCGTCGATCCGCTCACCCCGCCCTCACTGGCCGTGATGTTCGCACTGCCCACTCCCGCGCTGCTGGCCACTGCCGGCGTCGGCCCTCCCGTGCTGATCGTGCTCACCCCAGGCGTGTCCGAACTCCACTCCACCGTGCCGGTTATGTTTTGCGTGCTCCCATCCGTATACGTCCCCGTCGCCGTGAAGGCCTGTGTCGCCCCCAGCGGAATCACCGGTACGGCCGGCGTCACCGCGATCGAAACCAGTACCGCAGGATTCACAGTCACCGTGGTCGAGCCGCTGATCGTGCCTAATGTCGCCATCGCCGTCGTGCTTCCCAAAACCACACTGCTGGCCACTCCCTGATTGTTCACCGTCGCGATGGCCGAGTCGGCCATCGTCCAGGCTGCCGTGTTCGTCAATACCAGTGTGCTGCCGTCACTGTACGTCCCGGTCGCGACCAGAGGCAGCGTCGTGCCCATGGCCAACGATGCGTTGGCCGGGGTCACCGCCATGGAAACCAGCACGGCCTGCCCTACGTTGAGCGTGGCCGTGCCGTTAATCAAACCTGACGTCGCTGTGATAATGGCAGTGCCCACCCCCTCTCCGCTTGCCACCCCTCCACTGGCGATGCTAGCCACCGTCGAGGACGAAGTCCAAGTCACCGAGCTAGTCAGATCTTGCGCACTGCCATCGCTGTACGTCCCCGTCGCCGCAAACTGCTGGCTCGTCCCCTTGGCGATCGACGCGCTCCCCGGACTCACCGATAACGACACCAACACCGGCGCCGTTACGGCCAAACTCGCAGAGCCGGTGATCGTTCCAGAAGTGGCCGTGATCGTCGTGCTTCCCGGAATCACGCTCGTCGCATATCCAGCGGCACCGATCGTGGCCACTGCTGGAACCGACGCCGCCCAGGTTGCGGATTGCGTCAAGTCCTGCGTGCTGCCGTCGGTGTAGGTACCTACCGCGTCGAACTGCTGCCCCGTCCCCAGTGGGATTGCTACTCCGTTGGGCGTGATCGCAATGGAAACCAATGTCGGACCGGCCACGCTTATCGTACTGCTGGCTGAAACGGCGTTGGAACTGGCAGTGATGTTCGCCGTGCCTTGTCCGGCGCTGGTGGCTAGCCCGTAGCTGCCCACCGTGTTGCCAATGATCGCTACCGTCGCCGACGAGGAACTCCATGTCGCCACCGAGGTCAGATCCTGCGTGCTGCCATCCGTGTACGTCCCCGTGGCCGTAAACTGTTGCGTCGTGCCCAGCGCAATCGTCGCCGTCGGCGGATTGATCGCGATCGACACCAGTGCCGCCGGATTCACCACCAGCGTCGCCGTCCCGCTCACCGTCCCCGAACTGATCCCGATCGTCGTCGTCCCCGTGCCTGCCGTACTGACCTGTCCCATCGTGCCCGCCGTGTCACTGATCGTCGCCACTGTGGCCATCGTCGAGCTCCAGTGCCCGCTCTGCGTCAGATCCTGCGTCGTCCCGTCCGTGAATGTTCCTGTGGCCGTGAACTGCTGCGTCGTGCCCATCGCGATCGTCGCCGTCGGCGGATTGATCGCGATCGACACCAGCACCGCCGCCGTCACCGTCAGCACCGTCGACCCGCTCACCGTCCCCGATGTCGCACTCACGGTCGCCGTTCCGGTTCCGACGCTTTGCCCCTGTCCCGCGCTGTTGATGGTCGCCGTCGCAGGTGTGTCCGAAGACCACGTCGCCGTGCTGGTCAGGTTCTGCGTGCTGCCGTCGGTGTAAGTCCCCGTCGCCGTGAAGGCCTGCGTCGTGCCCAACGCGATTGTCGGAGTCGCCGGGATCACCGCCAACGACACCAACGCCGCCCCTGTCACCGTCAGCGTCGTCGATCCGCTCACCCCGCCCTCACTGGCCGTGATGTTCGCACTGCCCACTCCCGCGCTGCTGGCCACTGCCGGCGTCGGCCCTCCCGTGCTGATCGTGCTCACCCCAGGCGTGTCCGAACTCCACTCCACCGTGCCGGTTATGTTTTGCGTGCTCCCATCCGTATACGTCCCCGTCGCCGTGAAGGCCTGTGTCGCCCCCAGCGGAATCACCGGTACGGCCGGCGTCACCGCGATCGAAACCAGTACCGCAGGATTCACAGTCACCGTGGTCGAGCCGCTGATCGTGCCTAATGTCGCCATCGCCGTCGTGCTTCCCAAAACCACACTGCTGGCCACTCCCTGATTGTTCACCGTCGCGATGGCCGAGTCGGCCATCGTCCAGGCTGCCGTGTTCGTCAATACCAGTGTGCTGCCGTCACTGTACGTCCCGGTCGCGACCAGAGGCAGCGTCGTGCCCATGGCCAACGATGCGTTGGCCGGGGTCACCGCCATGGAAACCAGCACGGCCTGCCCTACGTTGAGCGTGGCCGTGCCGTTAATCAAACCTGACGTCGCTGTGATAATGGCAGTGCCCACCCCCTCTCCGCTTGCCACCCCTCCACTGGCGATGCTAGCCACCGTCGAGGACGAAGTCCAAGTCACCGAGCTAGTCAGATCTTGCGCACTGCCATCGCTGTACGTCCCCGTCGCCGCAAACTGCTGGCTCGTCCCCTTGGCGATCGACGCGCTCCCCGGACTCACCGATAACGACACCAACACCGGCGCCGTTACGGCCAAACTCGCAGAGCCGGTGATCGTTCCAGAAGTGGCCGTGATCGTCGTGCTTCCCGGAATCACGCTCGTCGCCAGCCCCTTGCTTACAGTCGCGATCGTCGCCGCCGAGGACGTCCAGGTCGCCGTGCTGGTCAGGTTCTGCGTCGTCCCGTTGCTGTACGTCCCCGTCGCAGTAAATTGCTGCTTCTCTCCAGCCGGTATCGACGGCGATGCCGGTGTGACCGCAATCGATGTCAGTACCGCCGCCGTTACCGTCAACGTTGCGGCGCCATGGATGGTCCCCGACGTGGCCGTGATCGTGGCCGTTCCCTTCGCAATGCTCGTCGCCAACCCACCGCTGCTCACAGTCGCGACCGCCGTCGCCGACGAAGTCCACATCGACACGCTGTTCAGATTCTGCGTCGTTCCGTTGCTGTAGGTTCCCGTGGCTGTGAATTGCTCCGTGTACCCGGCTGCCACCGATGCCGTGCTGGGAGTCACTACAATCGAAGCCAACACCGGCGCCGTGACCGTCAATGTGGCAGAGCCGGTGATCGTCCCTGATGTGGCTGTTATCGTGGTGGATCCCTGAGCCAAACTCGTGGCCAGTCCGCCGCTGCTCACGGTCGCGATTGTCGCCGCCGACGAAGTCCAGGTGGCTGAGCTGGTCAGGTTCTGCTTGGTCCCGTTGCTGTAGGTTCCCGTGGCGGTGAATTGCTCCGTGTGTCCTGCCGCCACCGACGGTGCCGCCGGTGTGACCGCAATCGAAATCAACACTGCAGCGGTAACCGTCAACGTGGCTGAACCGGTGATCGTTCCAGAAGTGGCCGTGATCGTCGTGCTTCCCGGAATCACGCTCGTCGCCAGCCCCTTGCTTACAGTCGCGATCGTCGCCGCCGAGGACGTCCAGGTCGCCGTGCTGGTCAGGTTCTGCGTCGTCCCGTTGCTGTACGTCCCCGTCGCAGTAAATTGCTGCTTCTCTCCAGCCGGTATCGACGGCGATGCCGGTGTGACCGCAATCGATGTCAGTACCGCCGCCGTTACCGTCAACGTTGCGGCGCCATGGATGGTCCCCGACGTGGCCGTGATCGTGGCCGTTCCCTTCGCAATGCTCGTCGCCAACCCACCGCTGCTCACAGTCGCGACCGCCGTCGCCGACGAAGTCCACATCGACACGCTGTTCAGATTCTGCGTCGTTCCGTTGCTGTAGGTTCCCGTGGCTGTGAATTGCTCCGTGTACCCGGCTGCCACCGATGCCGTGCTGGGAGTCACTACAATCGAAGCCAACACCGGCGCCGTGACCGTCAATGTGGCAGAGCCGGTGATCGTCCCTGATGTGGCTGTTATCGTGGTGGATCCCTGAGCCAAACTCGTGGCCAGTCCGCCGCTGCTCACGGTCGCGATTGTCGCCGCCGACGAAGTCCAGGTGGCTGAGCTGGTCAGGTTCTGCTTGGTCCCGTTGCTGTAGGTTCCCGTGGCGGTGAATTGCTCCGTGTGTCCTGCCGCCACCGACGGTGCCGCCGGTGTGACCGCAATCGAGACAAGAGAAGGAGCAGTTCCAGTACCGTTGAGGGTTACCAGTTGCGGACTAGAACCTCCATTATCCGCAGCCGTGAGAGTGCCAGAGCGAGCCCCCAGGGCGCTTGGCTTGAAAGTGATGGAGATCGTACAAGTGACCGCGGCAGCCAGAGTTGCTGGGCTGACCGGACAGTTATTAGTGGCCACATAGTCAGATAAGTTCGATGTGATGCTGGTGATAGTAATCGCTGAGGTCTGACCATTCTTCAGGGTCACTTTCTGGACAGAACTGATCGTACCCTCGACTTGATTCCCAAATGACAAACTGGTAGGACTGACGGTCACGGTCTGGGCGAGTGCCGGGAGGAAAGCCACGGCGGCGAAGCAAGCGAGGAGAGAACATTTGCCTTTCATTCAGACCTGCATCATGCGTTCTCTATCTTGGATTGGCCGCTATCGAGACACCGGTCCGCTGGGGGTAACGGCGGTCGGCCAAGGGCCCGGCTTCCACAGAACTTACGTGTTGGTTTCCACACTACACTGCAGAAGTCTCTAGCTGGTGAGTGGTACGGGCCGCATTGTCTCGACAATCCGCCTTCGTGTCAAGAATTATTGCGGGTTGGAGTCCTAATTCGGGTACCACGCGAGTCTGAGCCTTACACAAACGGGAAGTGGAGTCGAGGTGATGCCGGTCGCAGGAAAAAGGCAAAACGAGTGCCTCTGCACGAAGAACTTCTCGAAGAACCGTACCCATTCTTGCATTGACCGATCTGAGGTACGAGCCCATCTGACGGGGGCCTCGAACAGCTGATCGCCTTCAGAATCCACGGCGTTTCTCCGGAATTCATCGATAAGTTACAGGGCTCGGGATACAAGCATCCGGAGCCGGACGAACTAGTCGCCATGCGGACCCACAACTTCACAGCTGAACAGCGACCTGCGCTCGCGCGCGGGATGCAAGACCTGAGCATCAATCAGCTAGTCCGTATGCGCATTCACGACGGCAGCTAGCCCCGTCGACGAGAGAAAAGAGTTAATAGCCCGCCTTAAGGCGCGGAATCCAAACCCGCCCGCTCGCAAGATATGCGAATTGATCGACCAAACGATCGAGAAAGCAGCGCCTATCCGGGGGGGAAACCTTGCTCCACTGAAGTCGTGGCAGGTGCAAGCTCCGGGCGAACGCTCTTGGGCCAGTTTCTATGACCACCCCAAAACGCGCAACCGAGTTCGCGCATACGTGAATAAGGTGCCGCCGCTGAAAACGTCAAAGTAGCTGCTACCAGTCGCTACCGGTAGCGCCCTGCTGCAACCCTCACGCACGGCGGCTTGGCGTCGCTACCGCTACCCAACGGATCAATAATCGTCTGACTGTTCGCTCGATTCGTGCTCTCTTTTGTCAAGTAGCAGCAAACAGCATGTCGCGATAGCAGTGGCGAAAGAGAAGCACGGGCCTTGAATGAACAACCAGACAAGTTGACGCCGAAAAAGGCAGCGAGCTACTTGGGAGTCAGCGAGGCAGCGCTGAGGTTGTGGCGTTCAGAGCGAAAGTGGGGGGGAAGTGAAAATCGAAAGAGCGCAGGACTGAATGGCATCTTCCGGCCAAAATAGTGCGATGTCCCGTGGTGAGGGTCGTGGTATTGTTTCGGCCGAGGCAAATTTCGGCAAGCCATCGAGAGGAGAGCTTGAAGCGATGGCACGCCGGAGATTTCAGGATCCCGTCCCCAAGAGGGAAGGGAATTGGTGGTATCTGCTGTATTGGGCGGACACGTTTTCGGATGGAACGAGCACGAGGAAACGTAAGCGCCACAAACTAGCTCCGGGGGACATTCCAGAGCGCGAAGCCAAAAAAATGGCCGCAGAGTTTTTGCGACCAATGAATCAGGGGCTCGTCCCATCGGTTCAGCAACAAAGTTCGAGGAATACGTGGAAACAGTCTACAAATCGACTTTGTTGCCACTGCTGGCGAACAGTACCCGAAACCGATACGAGGGAGTCATCAAGAACTATCTCATGCCGGCGTTCGGATCGAAGTGCTTGCGCGATCTCACGCCCCTAACCTTGCAGCAGTATTTCTCGGGCATCACGAATTCGAAATTGTCGTATGAATCGAGGGACAAGATTCGCGATGTCATGTCCAGTATTCTTTCCTCCGCTGTGACCTACGGGATTCTCGTCAAGAACCCGATGCAAGGCGTGAGGCTAGCCCCGGCGAGAAAAGGGAACCGCGTAGGGCCCTACATCGACCCGATAAAGTTCTCTTCGTTGCTCGTCCTTATTCCTGAACCCTAAACGCGACTATGGTGCATGTAGCCGCGTTTACAGGTCTAAGGTCGAGTGAGTTGGTGGGCCTTCGATGGAGGAACGTGCACGAGGACTCCATCACAGTTGAGGAGCGGTACTGTCGCGGCGAGTGGGGTGCTCCCAAGAGCAAAGCTAGTAATGCTACGATTCCGGTGAATCGCGGGGTGATCGACCGTATTCATCGGCTCAAGACCGTCACTGTCGAGATCAGGGCGGGTAACGCAGTCAGGCGTTATCCGGCTGTGAAATCGTGCGGGCCTGGTGATCTGGTTTTTGCTTCGGTTGCAAAGGGTGCTCCTATGAGGGACAACACAATACTGACCCGGTTCATAAAGCCGGCAGCTCGGGTGCTGGGAATGGGTTGGGTCAACTGGCAGGTGCTCAGGCGTTCGCATGCAACATGGCTGAAGATGGCCGGTGCGGATGTGAAGGATGCTCAAGCACAGATGCGGCACTCAAGGGTGACTACGACGCTGGAGATCTATCAGCAGTTCGTACCAGAGTCGCAGCGAAGAGTAGTAAACAAACTCAATGAGCTGACGGGAACTGGACTCGTGAACTAAGCTGTTCCGAAACCTGTTCCATCACTGTTCCAATAAACGAGCGGAGAAACGTGAGGAAATTGGTGATAAGCTTCGAAGACTCAATGACATCTGAGCGGCTGTGTCCAGCCCTGAAAAGGCTGGCGTCGGCGGTTCAACTCCCTCCCTGGCCACCATATTTCTAACCGAGGCGTCGGTCAGAGCCAAGAAAGTGCGGAGGCCATCTCCGCACGAGGTTTGTGGATTTACGCCCACCTCATGTCATCGCGGGAGATGGCCATCAGGGCCGACGTCGCCGAGGAGATCGGCGAGAATCCATGCTGCTCCGGCAATCGCGAAAGTCTCGGCGTTTTCGCTCCAACTCTCATGATTGTGAAGGTCGGAAAGGACCAACGGAACCCACACGAGCAGCCCAAAGCTCACGAACATCAATGTCAGCAGGCGAGCCGCGAGAAGCGCCATTCGATTCGCAAGAAGAGCCACAGCAGCGAGTGCGAGCAAAACGGTGGTGGTTACCGCCCAAAACATCTGGCTTGGCGGAATCCACTTGGGAACAAGACTGGCGGTAGCCCTGAGATAAATCGCCTGTTCGAGGGTAAAGGAAGCGACGCAGATGCCAAAAAGAATGCGGCCGATCCGATGAAGCGTTGCCGCTGACCATACCGATGAGAAGCGCGCATAAACGATTACCGCGCCGGTCACGAGAGAGAACTGCTCGAAGAAGTTGCCCCAGCTATTGTAGATCTGTGGCGCAGTGAGGATTTGTGGCACGCAACGTAAGGCGAAGACGAGATAAGCCGCACCCAGGACGGCTGCGCCTGTTTTGGCGGTCCGACGGAACTGAATCGCAGCGCCGCCGAAAATCAGGGCGGCCGCGGCGGCATAGAGAAGATAACGCGGTTGATGCCAGCCGTTGTAGTCGTGCCAGGCCAGCGTGATGAAGCCGGCGGCCAAAATGGCCAGTCCAAACACATGACGGCCGAGGTTCGAACCAGGAGTTGACAGGGTCATTTGTTTTCAGCTCTGTGCCACTATACCCTTTAATTCTTTTCATTGTACGTGCTCGGGGCACCTCGAGATCCAGGAAGATTTCGGTTGACACGGCTTTGGATAGTTTTATAATCATTCTCATCCGATAATCATGCGCCTCACCCATGAACAGTTCCGTGAGCTGGCCGCGAAGCACGGTTTGGCGGTCACGCACCAGCGCCAGGTAGTCTATGAGGCAGTCGTCGCTTCCCACGGACACTATTCCCCGGAAGACATTTATGCCGCGGTCCGGCGCCGCATTCCATCCGTTTCTTTGGCCACGGTCTACAACAATCTGCGGCTTTTCATCGAGTGCGGGTTGCTGCGAGAAGTCACTCCACATGCGACTACGTTGCGCGTGGATGGCAATCTCAAACCTCATCACCACCTGGTGTGCTCGCGCTGCAAATCAGTGCAGGACATCGAAGGAGAGTTCATCGATTTCAAACGGCTATCCCAGCATCTGCCGGATGGCTTTGATTTGACGCAGCCGCTGGTCGAGGTCTTTGGCCTCTGCCGGCGCTGCACGAACAAGAAATAATTGTTTTCACGCAGTACCCAATCAATATTCGAAGGACGGAAATACATGGAAAATACACTCGCGACTTCATCAGGAAGTGTTTCTCCCGAAGCTAAAAACAAAAGTACCTTACCCGAAGCCAAGTGCCCGTTTAACCATGGTGCTTCCACGCCCACGAACCGCGACTGGTGGCCGAATCAACTGAACCTCAAGGTGTTGCACCAGCATTCACCAAAATCCGATCCCATGGGAAAGGAGTTCAATTACGCGGAAGAGTTCAAGAGCCTCAACCTGAATGCCGTGATCAAGGACCTGCGCGCCTTGATGACGGATTCGCAGGAGTGGTGGCCGGCCGACTTTGGCCACTATGGGCCGCTGTTCATTCGTATGGCGTGGCACAGCGCGGGCACGTACCGCATCGGCGACGGCCGCGGCGGGGCCGGGGCCGGGCAGCAGCGCTTCGCGCCGCTCAATAGCTGGCCGGACAATGTGAACCTGGACAAAGCGCGCCGGCTGTTGTGGCCGATCAAGCAGAAGTACGGGCGCAAGATTTCCTGGGCCGACCTCATGATTCTCGCGGGCAACGTCGCACTCGAATCGATGGGCTTTAAGACGTTTGGTTTTGGTGGCGGACGCGCAGACGTGTGGGAGCCCGAAGAGGTGAATTGGGGTCCTGAGGGCACGTGGCTTGCCGACGAGCGTTACAGCGGCGATCGTGATCTTCAGAGTCCTCTCGGCGCAGTGCAGATGGGTTTGATCTATGTGAATCCGGAAGGCCCGAATGGAAAGCCGGATCCAATTGCTGCGGCACGCGATATCCGCGAGACTTTCGCCCGCATGGCGATGAATGACGAAGAAACAGTTGCGCTGATTGCCGGCGGTCACACCTTCGGCAAAACCCACGGCGCCGGCGTTCCTGCTCAATATGTGGGCAACGAACCAGAAGGTGCCAACATCGAGGATCAGGGCTTCGGATGGAAGAATAAACTCGGCAAAGGTCACAGCGGTGACACTATCGGTAGTGGACTGGAAGTGATTTGGACCACGACGCCTACGAAGTGGAGCAACAATTTCTTCACCAACCTGTTCAGCTACGAATGGGAACTGACGAAGAGCCCGGCTGGTGCTCATCAGTGGACGCCGAAGAATGGCGCAGGCAAAGCCACGGTGCCGGATGCGCACGATCCCTCAAAGCGCCATGCGCCCTCCATGCTGACCACGGACCTTGCCTTGCGGGTCGACCCGGCTTACGAGAAGATTTCACGCCGCTTTTACGAGCATCCCGATCAGTTCGCGGACGCATTTGCGCGGGCGTGGTTCAAGCTGACGCACCGCGACATGGGGCCGATCGGGCGCTATCTTGGTCCACTCGTTCCGAAGGAGGTCTTGGTGTGGCAAGACCCGGTTCCCGCCGTGAATTATAAATTGATCGGCGAGAAGGAGATTGCTGCTCTGAAGGTGAAGATCCTCAAATCCGGACTGTCGATCTCGCAACTGGTCACGACTGCCTGGGCATCGGCGGCGTCGTTCCGCGGTTCCGACAAGCGCGGTGGGGTGAACGGGGCGCGCATTCGCCTTGCGCCGCAGAAGGATTGGGGAGTGAACCAGCCGGCCGCACTGGCGAAAGTTCTCAAGAAGCTGGAGGCGATCCAAAAGGAGTTCAACAGTTCGCAGTCCAATGGGAACAAAGGGAAGAAGGTCTCGCTCGCGGACCTGATCGTGCTTGGCGGCTGCGCAGCCGTCGAGGAAGCTGCGAAAAAGGCCGGTCACAAGGTGAAGATTCCTTTTTCTCCTGGGCGCACGGATGCCTCGCAGCAGCAGACCGACGTGAATTCATTCGCCATAATGGAGCCAGTCGCGGACGGGTTCCGCAACTATCTCCGCGGCGGGCAGGTTCTGTCGGCGGAGGAGTTGCTGCTGGATCGAGCGCAGTTGCTCACACTGACCGCCCCCGAGATGGCGGTTCTGGTCGGCGGCATGCGCGCCCTGAATGCGAACTTCGGGCAGACCAAACACGGCGTCTTCACCAAACGACCGGAGACGCTGACTAACGATTTCTTCGTCAACCTGCTCGACATGGATACGAAGTGGCAGGCTTCCTCCACGTCCGATGGTGTGTTTGAAGGACGCGATCGGGCGACGGACAAGATTAAGTGGACCGGAACGCGCGTCGATCTGGTCTTCGGTTCGAACTCCCAGCTCCGGGCAATCGCAGAAGTTTATGCTTGTGACGACTCGAAGGATGCGTTTGTGAGGGACTTCGCGGCTGCGTGGAACAAGGTGATGAATCTTGATCGCTACGACCTTGCCTGAGCACAGGGAAGAGGAAAGCTTACAATTTTGTGCGATTGCCCTTGTTCAGATCGGCTAAAGCGAAGTCGTAGCTCTTCCTGGCATGCGGGCGCGCGGAGAGTGGGGCATCCCAGCAACGGTTAAGCGTGCGAGCATAAACTTAACTGAGGAACGCGCCGCATCGGTGCTCGAACCCCAGGCCGGCCTAACCACAGTCGCGCTGAATCAGTACGCGTTCTTGCTGTTGAAAATGCGGAGCAAGGTCATTGTTATGATTTGCAAGTCGAAGGTTAGACTCCAGTTGCGGAGATAGTAGAGATCGTATTCCACGCGTTTCGCGATGGAAGAATCCCCGCGCCAGCCGTTGACCTGAGCCCACCCGGTGATTCCAGCCTTAAACATGTGACGGGAATTGTAGCGGTCGATCTCTTCCAAAAAACGCTCGACGAAATGGGGCCGCTCGGGCCGCGGTCCCACGATGCTCATCTCGCCCCGGAGAACGTTAAAAAATTGGGGGATCTCGTCGAGGTTGGTGCGGCGCAAGAAAGCACCCACGGTGGTTCGCCGCGGATCGTCGGCACAGGTCCAGCGCGTGTCTTCCTCCTCGAGGCTGCACATTTTCATGGTACGAAACTTGAACATCCGGAATACTCGTCCGTTTAGACCCACCCGATTCTGAGCAAAGAAGACCGGGCCGCGGCTTTCCAGTTTTATGGCCAGGGCGATGAACAGGGTGAGCGGAAGAGCAAGCAACAAAACAAGAACTGAGAAGGCCATGTCAAATATTGTCTTCTGGAACAGGTAGGAACCGGTTTCCGCCAGAGTCGGTCGCAGATCGAGCATGTGAAATCCGCCCAGGTCGATCAGCCGGTCGCGGAGAACAACGCCCTCGCCCAGATCGATCACAACCCGGGTAGGGACACACAGCTTTTCCAGTAGCGGCGCGATCTTCTGCACGTCGTTCAAGCGGGCGGCGGGCAGCGCGATAATGACATCGTTGATTGAATTCCCGTTGGAAAATGACGGGATCTGATCCAGTTCGTATACGGGACCATCCACCGCGACCTCTTGATCCGGAAGGCGCACAAAACCCATCACCCTGCAAGGTAGCACTTCGCCGTGCAACAGCGATGTCCCAACCCGCCGGGCAAAACGATCCGCTCCCACCACCAGAATCTTGACCTCGTTTCTGCCATCTTTGCGCAAGAATTCCAGAAAGACCCGGAAAAGGATACGGGCAGCTGTTACAAGGCCGAACAGAGCGACCGCGCTGATGCCAACGACCAGTCGCGAGTAACTAGCCTGCCGATAGAGAAACCCCGCCGCCATTACCACTGCGTATGTGAATGCCAGAGCCTCCAGCAATCGCCGGCTTTTCCCGCCGGGGGCGTACAACTGCTCCACATTCCAGAGACCTGATTCTTCGGCGGCAATCGCCCAGACGATAGTCGTCAGAAGCAGAATGCTCCAGTAGGAAGGCAGACCAGGCGGAGGAGTCCGCGAGAATAGGAAGTTGAAACCGAAGCGCACCTTTACAGCGATGAAATAAGCACACGCAGGCAACAACAGCGTTACAATTTTCAAATACAAACGGGCAAAGCTAAGGCGACTGCGAATCATACATACTCACTTCTGCCCCCCACAACACGAAATCACGCTACATTATGGACCACTCTCAAGTTCTTTTCTCGACTAAATGAACCAAATGAGACACGCATCCAAGCTTCACCATCTTGTTCCGTGGGCCAAGCGAACAGGCGCCGCGGAAACTTTTCCTCTGGTATGTTCCACTGGGCCTCGTATCGATGTTGGTTCAGCCAAGTGGTGATTAGCTCTGCAGCGCGTTGGTAGTGGACTTCGACGATGATGAGCGGCCGCTGAGTCGCAAAAAGAGTTGTGGCGCCGCGGAGGACTTCGTACTCACCACCCTCTAACCCGAGAAGAACTGCGCGGTTCCCGGCCTTCGATGCCACATAAATCGGGAACAACCTTATTTATTCGGATCATACCGCAAAAGCCTGAAAACGAACACGTCCAAGGCAACGCAGCCCCGGAACTTGCGCAGTTGAGAAACTTTACCGAACGTTGGTGTCCGTTTCGTCACAGATTTGTAAAAACGTTGGTAAATTCCGTGCTCTGGAGTGATCGCGAGGCTGGTATTGTTTTGCGGGTAGAATCTTGAAGCCAGGTAGGCCTTGAGGTTGCGGAGAACTCCGCGGCAAAGACGGACTCCCATCTTACTCATGATTGCGTTCCCAGATCTTGTCCCCATTCGCGAAGGTTTCTGCGACATGGTAGTGATCGCGGAGGTACAAATTTAAGGGAGCCAGATGATTACCTTTGCCATCAGGATTGTCCAGCTCGCGATACCAACTCACGAAGCGTACCTGGTGGCTTTCAAGTGATTCGACCACCCCGAACCGTAAGCTCTCAACAGTTTCGGTTGAGCACCATTGCGATCGCGACCGTGGCACGGCAGTGTGCGCTAAGTAAGCGCCAGGAGATGCTTGAGGCGCGTTGGTAAAAGGCTCGGTAAAATCTGGTATGGTAGTTCCTTCGGACTGTGTGTCAAGAAAAGTGAGGCACTTCTGTGCGGATTGCTTCTCTCCTGGCGAGTGCCACTGAAATCGTCTGTGCCTTGGGCGCCGGCGAGATGCTGGTGGGGAGGTCGCATGAGTGCGATAACCCCGCGTGGGTGAGGGGTCTGCCGGCTTGCAGCGATCCTGCGTTTGACGTGTCTGTTTCGAGCGGGGAAATCGACACGGAGGTTCGGCGCAGACTGCGATCCGGCGAGCCCTTGTATCACGTTCATGGAGAATTGATCCAAGAGCTGCATCCCGATCTGCTGATCACTCAATCGCATTGCGAAGTGTGTGCCGTTACGCCCGGAGACGTGCAGCGAAGTTGCGGGCATGCGGCGCGGCAACTGGCGCTCTCCGCGTCGTCTTTGGAAGACATCTTCCAAAGTATTCTGCGGATCTCGCAAGAGCTTGGCCTGGAGGAGCGGGGCGAAGCGCTTGTCCATCGTGAACGACAGCGCCTGGACGCGATCAGAGAGAAGGCGGCGGGTTTCAGCCGGCCAACCGTGGTCATGCTGGAGTGGACCGACCCCGTGTTCGCCATGGGAAACTGGGGTCCGGAACTGGTGGAAATCGCGAACGGCGAACTCTTGCTTGGCAAGAAAGGCGAGTACTCCGCCGCCATTCCTGCTGAACAGCTTCGCGCTGCTGATCCAGAGTACTTGATTGTAGCGCCCTGCGGATTCAATTTGGACCGGAGTCTTCGGGAACAAAACGTGTTGGAGCGATATCCGTGGTGGCGGGAGCTTCGCGCCGTGCGAAGCGGTAACGTTGCGTTTGCGGACGGCAATCTGTTTTTCAATCGTTCCGGAATGACGGTCTCAGAAACGGCTGAGATCATTGCCGAAATCCTCCACGGTGCCTCGTTCGGCGCAGGAACTGAAGGAGTTCACTGGCGCTGGGTCGAAAAGGTGGCGAAGGGAGATTCGTTGCGGGTGACCATCAGTCGCGCGTGAGGGCGGATATTTAGCTTATAAGGCCTAATGTGCCGTGCTCCGGCATCAATCCGGCCCTCGGCTCGCAACCGCTATAATGAAGGTGTGAGCAAGACGGCAGTTCGGCAAATGGCCTCGGCGGATTTTCCGACTCGCTGGGGAAAGTTCCGCATTTATGGCTTCCGCGGCGAACTGCGCCCGGCTGAGGAGCCGAGCCAAAACATCGGGAAACAAGAAACTGTTGAAGAAGCCGTGGCCCTTGTAATGGGCGAAGTTCATTCCGCTCCTCCGCTGGTTCGCATCCACTCCCAATGTCTCACCGGCGATGTATTTCATTCGTTGCGCTGCGATTGCCGTCAGCAACTGGAACTTGCGCTGGCGATGATTTCCAAGACGGGTACGGGCATTTTGATTTACGAGCAGCAGGAAGGACGTGGCATCGGGCTGATGGCCAAGCTGCAAGCCTATGAGTTGCAGGATTCCGGGCTCGACACCGTTGAAGCCAATGAACGTCTCGGCTTCAAAGCCGATCATCGCAACTTCGTCTTGCCTGCGGAGATGCTTAAGGGGTTGGGTGTCATGCGTGTTCGTCTGCTCTCCAACAATCCTGAAAAGGTCGCGGCGCTCGAACGCGCTGGCGTCGAGGTTGTGGAGCGCGTCCCTTGCGAAGTACAACCCAGCGAGTACGCCGAAGAATATCTCAAGACTAAGAAAGAAAAACTCGGCCACTTGTTCACATCCCGGTGAGTGACGCGCGCCCGGTAGCCGCGCCTGTGAGTTTTTCCAGCGACAATTCCTCCAACAAACAAGCGTCGACTCGACTCGGCGCGCCACCCGGCAATACTCCCTATCCTGGCGTTCATTTGACCGGAAATACGGAGAAACTCTAAGAGCGATACTCCAGGGGCCACCGCCAGCGATTCTTCTTACATGGCAGTTGATAGAATGACAAAACGTTGTAAGCTACACTTTCCGGAACCATAGGATTCTGAATCCGTCATGCGAAAGTCGCTGCTCTTCACGTTCTTCGCCGTTTTCTCAGGTGGGCTGTGTTGTGCGCAAACCGCCAATGATCCTGTGTCTCAGGGCATACCATCTCAGAACACGGTCGTGGATTGCTCCGATCCATCGATGGCGGGAACCCCCGCATGCAGCGCGGCCCAGTCTCAAAGAGGCAACAACGCCCAAGGGCGCGACAATTCGTCCCTCCCTGTGCGTACTCCCGTGTTGACGAATCCCCCAGGTCTTAACTCAGACCAATACACTCCAAGCACTCCCCCACTCAATCCCTCGCAGATGCATGTGGAAATCCCACCCCACCCAGAAACCGAGTTCGAGCAGATGGTAGCGGACTCCGTTGGGCGGGCATTGCCCTTGTTCGGCCAGTCGTTGTTCCGGCAGGCTCCAAGCACTTTTTCTCCAGTCGATTGGATGCAGGTTCCGAGTGACTACATCATTGGCCCAGGGGACGAATTGCAGATCAAGGTTTGGGGACAGGTTGAGGCCAATTTGCGGGTAATCGTGGACCGCTCCGGCCAAATCTACATCCCGCAGGTTGGAGAAATATCCGTTGCCGGTCTCCACTACGGCGATCTCGAACCTGATCTTCAGAGCGAGATTTCGAAGATATTCAAGAACTTCAATGTCACCGCAAACATTGGCAGGCTCCGCTCCATCCAGGTGGTCGTGGTTGGCAATGCGCGCTATCCCGGTACCTACACCATCAGTTCTCTGAGTACGCTGGTCAATGCCATTTTCGTTTCCGGCGGTCCCTCTCCACAAGGATCGCTGCGGAACATCCAGGTGCGGCGCGATGGTACTACTATTACTGATTTCGATTTCTATGACCTGCTGATCAAAGGCGATAAGTCAAAGGATGTGCGTCTCCAGCCCGGCGATGTTCTCTACATTCCGCACGTTGGCCCCCTTGTTGCCATCTCTGGATCCGTTAACACACCGGCCATCTACGAAATGAAGGACAACTCCACCCTCAACGACTTGATTGAGATTGCAGGCGACTTGAGCACGGTGGCAGATACCAGCAAAATCACGATTGATCGCCTCGTGGATCACCAGGCGCGGAAGGCTCTGGAGTTTCCGTATGACGAGCAATCCCGAGCCCTGCCGCTCAAGGATGGTGACATTGTTCGAGTATTTTCCATCGTTCCGCGTTTCGAAGATACCGTGACCTTGAGGGGCAACGTCGCCAATCCCGGCCGTTATCCCTGGAAGCCGGGTATGCGTGTGCGCGACCTGATTCCGGACGCACAGTCCCTGCTTACTCGTCGCTACTGGCGCAATCGTGCCGCGGTTGTTAACGGCCGTGCAACTGAGTATCCTGTTCGCCCGCAAGCGCAACAAAACGGCGCCTCCACCAGCCTCACTCAGGGGCCGGCCAATGGGTCGACCGCGAACGGTACCGCAACGCCTCAATCAGCTGAGAACTCCAATTCTCAGGACAACCTGGCCGCCGCTACGGGTTCTTCAGATCGGGCGGCGGATACTCTTTACGCGGAAAATGGACAAAACTCCTCGGGTAATGAACCTTCAAGAGCCGGTGATCGCGCCACTGGGACTCGACAGTCTTCTCAGACCACGGGAAATAATCCGAACCCGAACATTGTCAAGGATGTCGCCGAAGACGTGCGCGGCTACGCTCCCGAGATCAATTGGGACTATGCCATTATCCAGCGGGTCAATCCCACAGACCTCTCCTCGAAGCTGATTTGGATGAGCCCTCGCAAAGCGATCATTGAACATGACGAAGCGAGCAACCTGGAATTGCAGCCGGGTGATATCGTGACGATCTTCTCGCAACGAGATATCAGCGTCCCGCAAGCGGACCGTTCTCAGTACGTAATCGTCGAAGGGGAAGTGATGCGCCCCGGTGTTTATAAACTCGAAACCAACGAAACCCTGCGCTCGGTTCTGCAACGAGCGGGCGGTCTGACGCCCGACGCCTACGTTTACGGCTCGCAACTCACCCGCGAATCGGCGCGTGTGGATCAGCAAAAAAGCCTGGACGAACTGGCACGCACCATGGAAGTACAAATCCACCAGTCGGCATTAGCTGTGGCGGCTTCAGCCCAGCCTGGGGATTTGCCGCAAATGATGGCGGCACAGGAAGCGATCATCGCGCAGCTTCGCAACACCCGGGCCAGCGGTCGCGTCGCACTGCCCGTGAGGCCCAAGGACAATAAGCTCACGGATTTCCCGGACATGTTAATGGAAGACAGTGACCGGCTGACGATTCCGCATACTCCGTCAACCGTTTCCGTCGTAGGAGATGTCTACAATCCCGGATCGTTCATTTTCGAGCCGCGCAATACGGCCGGGGCGTATCTTGAAATAGCCGGCAAGGGCAAACCCCAGTCTGACCTGCATCACGCCTTTGTACTGCGCGCGAACGGGATTGTGGTCGCCGCCAATAACGTGAATGGTCTTTTCGTAGGCACAAAATTCGACCGCATCCGCATGTACCCCGGCGACCAGATCGTGGTGCCCTACAAGCTTCCGACGGGAGCCTTCGTCCGCGCACTGCGCGACTGGACACAGATTTCTTCGCAACTGGCTTTGACCGCGGCGGCGCTGGCCATACTGCAATAATCATGATCGCGAAATATGGTTGAGAGCGTGAAGAACTCCAGGTTGCCGGACATGCCCAATTCCACGCCCGAAACTCGAACGCCGCTTCCTTCAAGGCGGTTGCTGGGCAACATCGCGTCTCCTTATGGATTGGCGATGATATCGTACGCGTTCTTTTTGTTCGCATGTCTCATTCCGCCCTCCGTCTACAGCCACTACATGGCGGAACCGGACCTGATGTTTCTGGACCCCGCAACTATTCTGTTCTATACGCTATGCGTCCTGAGTTTCTTGATGGGCGCCTGGTTCGTAAAATGGCTGCTCCCGGCCTCGTTTCTTGAACGGAGATTCGAGACCAGGATCTCACCAACGGTTTTTCTGATGATTCCACTGACTATCGGGATCATGCTTACGGCTGCATCGGTTTTCCTCTTGGTAGAGCTCAATTCCGACATCATTGTTTTCCTCATGACGCAACAAGGCGGCCAGCTGAAAGACCTTGTCGCGACCGAACTTGCCAGCGGCTATAACCTTGCTCCGCTGATGCTCACGGGAATCATTTGGTGGGCATTCTGGCGTTCCTCCGAACTCCGGCTGAACGGATGGAGAAACCTGCTGGTGAAATCTGCTTTGGTGGTTGCGACACTGGCGGTCATTGCCGCCGCTACGCTTATTCTGAGCCGGGATATATTGATCATGGTCGCTTGTGGTCTCGCAGTCCTGTACGTGATACGAAGGAATGCGAAAAAGCGGGTTAGCTTCAGATTCGCCTTTGGCGCGGGCACTGCTTTTGCGGTTAGCGCTGCACTGTTGTTCTTTGTGTTCTCTTTCCTGCGCGGAATTGACAGTTGGGATGACCAAGTTTACACGCTCTTCGGCTACACCGCAGCTTCTTACAATCGCCTCGCTGCGGTCGTAAATGGCAATCTCCGCTTTCCTTTCGCCGACCGGGGCTTATATCTCAGCAGTTTTGTTGCCTTCAATCACACCTGGAACCGATTGGTGCCGTTGGCAAGGCTCATGAACTGGCCGGATCAGCCGGAGGTTTGGAGGGCGGAGTTTGGAGCCGTCACACGAGCTGGACTGGATGGAAACTTGATCTGGCCCGGAGCTTTCGGATACATCTTTTCTGACCTGGCGTGGTTTTCTTTTCCATTCATCTTCGGCTGCGGCGTGCTCTACGGGCTCGCCTGGAACTGGATCAAGCGCGGTAAGGTCCTGGGAATCGTACTATATCCGTGCGTCGCGTATTGCGCGCTATTGTGGTTTGCGACGAACAGCTTGTTAGATTCGCAGCGGGCCGTCATGGCAGTTGTTGCGATCATTCTTGCCAGCTACGAGCGTGTGTATGTAAAGTCCGCAGGAATACGGTTACCCGCTACGCGACAGTGATTCTCGTTAATGTCGGGGTTTGTCGCGCCAACTTCTCACGAGGGCTGCCAGCAGTCCAAGCAGCATCTGAGATCTCATTCTTAGTCTCGTATAGTTGCTCAATTTTAACCGGCCGGTTGCGTTGGTCGAGTGCCGCCGGTACGCGACGAGAGGCTCAGGAATATATCTGGTCTTGCCCCCCATCAGAGCGTTCATGCACCCAATCCAGGTGTCATGATGCACCAGCCTGCCAGGCGGGAAAGGCAATGCCCTTTGCAGCAGGATCGAGCGAAACGCCATGGTGCACCCGTGGAACTTGCCAATCAGCAAGTTCGCCCACAGCCCAGCCCGAAATTCACCTCGCTTAGCATAAAAGGAATCCCCGATCTTAGCGCCCTCCTCATCGATGAGTATGGCGTCGCTTGCCACCAGCATCAGATCGGGGTCACGCACGAATGCATCCAGCACCGTCTCTACCTTTCCCGGCAGCCAAAGATCATCCTGATCGCTGAGAAACACGATCTCCCCGCAGGAGCGCGAAAGCGCCGTCTCGAAGGACCGAAGGACACCTTGATTATCAAGGTTTCGCATCAACACCAGACGAGCGTCCTGCAGCGCCGAGACTTCGCGGCACGTACCGTCGGTGGAACCGTCATCGACCACAACGACCTCATCGTCCGCGGACAATTGCTCAAGGATGGAGCGCAGTTGTAAGGCAATGTAGCGTTCGCCCTGGTAGGCGGCAATGCATACTGAGATCTTTGGCCTAGAGTTCAATCTGCTTGCCAAATTTTCCGTTCAGAGCGTCAGCCGCGCCCGCTGCCATGGCGCGGAACTTCCTCCATTTATTGGGTTCCACCAAAATGATTTTGGCATCGTCGAAGAGCATCCCCCTGACTTCCCGCCAGACCCAGGGCCAGTCCGCCGCGTAGCGCGCCAGTAACCGCAGGCGATTGCGAGCGATGTAATAGTGACGGCCTGGGGAGTGATTTGTGGTGCCGAAGCGAAGTCCCAATAACTGATGATAAGTGGTTCGCCCCAGGGAGTGCGATAGTACCGCATCCGATTGGAGGATCATCATCCCGCTCTGCCGGGCGCGGAGACAGTACTCGGTGTCGACCGCATCGATGTACAGGCTCTCATCAAATAGTCCAAGCTTTCGAATTGCACTGGACGGTATCATGCTTCCGGAAGTAAGTGTGGTAAGTATCTCACCGTTGCGCGCCCGCCTCAAACGCACAGTGATTCCGGACTCGCGGTCCACGTAGAGCGGAGTAAGGAGCGCGATCCTTTCCGGATGCGGAGCGTGTTGGTATGCCCCCAGCATCTTCGAGAAAAACTCCTCGCATACACGGCTGTCTTGGTCAAAGGTGCAGACCCAATCGTACCCTGCCTCTGTGGCATAATTCACGCCCAGGTTGAGAGCGGTCGCGACCCCCAGATTCTGACGATTGCGAATCACCTCACATCCCAGACGCGCCTCCAGTTCCTGGAGATGCTGTCCCGTTTCGCCCAAGGAACCGTTATCGACCACGACAACCCGCTTGACCTGCGCGGCGACGGCTTCAATATTTTTGATGAATGTCGGTCGGGGGTTGTAGGTAACAAACACTGCGCAGATAGATTGCGCCGTCAGTTTTTCGTTCATCATGGGATTCGATTTGAGACCTACTGGCCAGAACGTCAGTGCCGGCGGCCCGCCCGGAGGCCAACTCGGTTCGAATTCAAATCAGAATTCCTAAGCCGTTGCTTTCCGTGAAATTATAGAGGCGTTTGCCGGTCTGGCGCGAAATATCGATGACAGCCCTCTTCACGGCTGGAAAACTCTGCGTGTCATGGAACAGAACGCACTGCGCATGCCGGGCGCTCCATAACCCACAGGACAACGTATCGATGTAGGTATGAACAATGTCGACATGAATCAGGTCGTAGAAGCTATCGTCCTTAGCAGTCCAATCACTGTAATCGCTCCGGATCAGCCGTATGTTGTCAAAGCAGGAGAGCCGGGTCGAGGTTTCCGCGAAAATATCCCTTTCATCGACGGTATGCTTATCGCCGATAAATAGATCTACTCCAGTCACAGAATCGAAAAAGCAAGAGAGCGCGGTAGTCGAATATCCGTATTCCACACCGAATTCAAGGCAGCGACGCGTACCGACGCCAAACCGCTGAATTAGATCGGCCAGCACACTTTCTATGCCCTTCCATGCCGAATTCACCGGCAGGACTCTTGGTGGCAGTTCACGGTGTCGCGGGGCATAGGGCAGAACGGCGACCTTCGGAGCGATCAAGCCGTTAAAGACCGACTTCCAATATTCGATTTCCGGAACCACGCCTAACTTCTCAAAGAAGTTCCGCAGACTGTTGTTCCGCACGAACATTCCCGCCCTTCGTAGTTTAGAGTAAGTCTTCGATTGCTCAGTTTGGTCTCAACAACAACTTAAGGCGGCTTCTCGAAAGACGCAACAGGTCGTTTCGCTCCTGCCGGCTGAGTACGGCAAGCCAGGCTAAGGCCAGAGTGGTGAGGCCCCAGACGATTGCCAGTCGCGGAGTCAGAGCCACGTGAGAACGCGACCACCAGAGTGGAAGAAGCAAAAGAGACGGAATAACGATGATGGTGGGCTGAAGCAGTCCTTTCAGAAACAGCCGTGAACGGGAGATCTCGAGTGTCCGTTGGGTAAAGTGCATGGTTATTACAAAATGCAAGGCGACGCTGACGAACGAACCAAGCAGGGTGCCGAGCGCGACTCCAATGGCCCCAAAGCGGCTGGCCAGATAGATGCTGCTACCCAGATTCACTACAGCTTCGGATATAGCCGCTGCAGTAGCTGCCCCCTGTCGCCCTGTAGCAGCAATCATCGTCGCATAAGGAGCACATAGAGTGCGTATCACATTTGCCAGAACAAGAATCCGGAGATATTTGAGGGTGTGCAGGGCATAGGCAGGACCAACCCAAACACGCAGAATCGGGAAACCGCAAACCATCAGCAGCAGTCCAGTCAAAAGCAGGATCATGGTGCTATAACGGGTAATCTTCGCCAGCAAATCGCCCATCTCCGAAGCCGAGCGCGCTGTGCTCATGGCGGAGGACGCAGGCATCAAGGGACCCATCATTGAACCGATGATCGACAACGCAAAACTTGTGGGCAGTGTGGCGATGGAGTAGTAGGCGGTTTGCACATAGTCGAAATGCCCAACGATGGCGACGTCGAGACCGGTGACGCACAACATTGCAGCCGTCCAAATCGACTGCAATGAGCAGTAACTTGCCATCTTCGTGAGAACGCGGAAATCTACCAGCCGCGGGGATATATCGATATGGGATGCCCTTTTCCTCCAGGCAACCACTTGCAAAAGACCTGTAAGAATGTTGACGAACGCCACGGCAGCCCCCATCGCTGTTAGATTGCCCCGGAGAGCGACCACCGCAAGGACGCTAGAGGCGAAGGAGGCGCGATTGACGATTGAGATCGTCGTTGGAATCCAATACCGTTGAAGTCCGAGAAAAACAGCCGAATATACGGCGCAGACGAGACCGAAGGATAGGGAGAACCCGACCAATATGACGCTGATGCGGACATCATGGTACAGATTTGGAGGCATCGTCTTAAACAACCGCGGGACTTGCCACGCGAGAACAACCGTGCAAGCCAGGCCCAGGGTTCCGGCAAGCATCATGAGGGCAAATCCGGCACTGGCGTGACGCCCCGCTCCCGCCAGATCGCCCCGGGCACTGTATTCCGCGACGAACTTGGAAACTCCCATTTGTATACCCAGGTCGAGATACGAAACGTACGCCCCGAGCTGCAGGATCAACACCCATGCGGCATACGTTGTAACCGGCAAATGGTGAGTGAGATAGGCGGGCAGCACCAGCGCGATCAGCGAGACGACAAAAACACGCGCCAAACTCGCAACAATATTCCTGGAAATGGTGACGGCGAAACCGCCCGACCTCCCTGGCTCTCTGCGCTCGAAGATTATTGGAGGGGCTTCACTCACGTGATCGACCTGGGCAGCAGTGATTGCTTGCGGGAAGCAGTACCCCAATGTAGCGATCTGCGACAGCGCTGTGGAAACGTACCAATTTCACTCGCATTCACCATCATTGAAGCTCATGTTGAGAAGAATATACCAATGACTATGCCGACAAGGGCCGGGCTGACATAGTCGGTTTGGGGCCGAATCAGGCAGGTGATTTGGTCGGGGAGGCGGCGGGCTTGCGGCGGGCATAGATCAGGCCAGCTGTTACACCCAGAACCTGCGCACAGGACCGCGCAGCGAGCAGCGCTGGAGAAAGCAATCCGACGATGGGGTCTTTCCCGATTGCCCGCAGCGCAAAAGGCAGCGTGCTAAGCAGAAAGGCTGCAAGCACGAACAACGAAACGGGCACCGGCGGCCGCACCGCCAGATCAAACGCTCCGGCAACTAAAAGCGCAGGCACGAACAGAAGCTGGACCTTCATAAGCTGAGGCGTATGGCTGTCTCTGACAGCCTTGCTGGGGTTCTTGCGCAACGCGAGCATGCGCCAGTACGTGAATTTGTATTTCCGCTTGAGATATCGCGAGAGCGTTTCGGGATGCGTGTGGTAGACGACTGCCGCGGGTACGAACTTCATCTTCCAGCCGCGTGCCGACATGCGGTAGGAGAACTCGGCGTCCTCTGCACATGCCACCGGAAATGAAGTGTCATAACCAGTCATCTCCAGAAAGCGATCGCGGCGAAACGCAGCGGAGTAAGTGTCGACAAAATCGATGCTGTCGAGACCGGCCATCAGACGGTAGCGGTCTTCGTACTCGATCTGCACGAAACGTGCAATCAGGCGCTTCTGCTGGGTGCGGTAGACTCCCTTCGCTCCGACGACCTCTGGATCTTCGAAGGGCTCGATCATGGCGTCCAGCCAGCCGGGCATCGGCACGCAATCATCGTCGGTGAACAGGATGATCGCCCCCCGGGCTTCCGAGGCGCCACGATTACGAGCCGCTGCCGGTCCTGCATTTGCCTGGGAAATAAGGCGGATCCCGGAATAAAGCGTGACCACGGCGACAGTGTTATCGGTTGAGCCGTCGTTGACGACCAAAATTTCTACATCCCGCGCGGCCGTCTGCTTCATTAGCGCATCGAGACAAGCGCCGATGCGGGGGGCGCCATCGAACGTCGGGATGATAATCGACACTGACTTCGCTTCGATGGAACACCCCATTCGCCACCCCATACTGGAAGCGGACTCCTAAGTAGCGCTTACGGATTCCGCGGATGAAACCGGCATGGAGACGGGCCGAAGGTCGAACGTTCAGCGCCGCAACAGCAAACACATATCGGTCGCGATCTAGTCGCTGCCAGGAGCACTCGCGACTGGAGCGATGTTATCGCGGCGCGCCGTCTGCCGAGGCGGCTCGTTTTTTTCGTGCTGGCTGCCGCGCAACAAGTACTTCGACAGCGTAACGAAGCCCTTAAGATTGCGCTGCAGTTCGCGGCGATCTTTCACAGACTGCTTCAGCTTGTAGAAAAGGTAGGAAGGACTGAGATAGAAGCTCCGTCGCGCGCGGTCGCAGAAACTGACAAGTTGCTGATGCGTGATGTTTGGCAAGGTGACGACGCTGTTATGCAGGCCCTCCTTTGTCAGCCACGCGTCCCAGTTCTCGATTTGAATGTAATCCCGCTTCTTGGCTTCCTCGTACGCGGTTGTACCGGGATACACCATGATCGGGAAGAATTGAGCGGTATCGGGTTGGAGCTTCTTGGCGAAAGTCAGAGTCTTTTCCATGCTGGCCGGCGTTTCGTTCAGATTGCCGACCATAAAGCAGCCGTGCACCATGATGCCCGCCTCGCGGCAGCGCCGGACAAAGCGATGCGCCTCCTCGTGATACTTGGCGTCGCGGCGGTCATCATTGTTCTTCTTCATGCCGTTTATGACTTCGACGTCGCCGCTCTCAAACCCAACGCAGAACAGCCGGGCGCCGGCCAGGCGGAGCCTTGAAAGCAGCTCGCCTTCGGACCCGATGTCGGCACGGCAGTTGGCGTCGAATGGAAGGCTGTTGCCTCGGCGGATCAATTCGTTGGCCAACTGCAGCGTGCGCGGCTTACTGATGATGAAGGTGTCGTCTTCCAGCATGACGGTTTTGATCTCGGGCATTTCGCGGGCGACGAAATCGAATTCGTCAGCTACGTTCCCTACCGAGCGGTAGCGCATCGTGTGCCCGCTGAAGGCCTGCGGATAGACACAGAACGAGCAGTGATACGGGCATCCGCGGCTGGTGTCGAAGACCACAAGCGGCCATAGAGAGTGGCCATAGAAGTAGTCTGGCGTATGCAAAAATCGCTTGTAGACCTCCGAAACAAAAGGCAGCTCGTCAAGATTCTCGATGGCTTCGCGCGCTTTGTTGCTGACGATCTCGCCCGTCCCGGCGCGGCGCCACACCAGGCCATCGACCGTGGAAAGATCGGCGCCATAGGCTTTCGCTTCCAGCCAGTCGCGCACCGTATATTCATACTCGCGTATGGCCACAGCTTGCAGCGAAGCCGACATGGCAAGCGTCTCTTTGGGAAGCGACGAAACATGACGTCCGACCATCAGCACATGCAGCGACGGCTTGGCGGCTACCAGAGAATTGATGACACTGACGTCGTTGAGAATACTAGGCGTGGAAGTATCGCAGATGACGGCTTCAATGTTCTTGGCCGCGATGCGGTCGATGACCGCCCGCACGGAGTAGCCGGCAGCAGGGGCGTCGACCAAGTCCACGTCGTGCCCGCTCTTGATCGCTACCCCGGCTGCGTGAGCCAGCCATTTAGGGTAGTACAGCGTTCCACTCTTGGTAACCGCTGGACTACGCTGCTCCCGGGAAAATCGGGGGTGAAAAGGTGGATTTAAGAACAAAACCCTCATGGTGTGCCCAGTCTATCAGATGCATATAGATGCGATATGCACATCAAGGTTTGCAACCCTGAGTCTTGTACTCTCCAATGTATACGCGGCTAAGCGCGTATTTCGCCCTGCCTTCCACAGCCCCCTGATTGTCCGCAGGCGCTGCCGATTCTCTGGCAGTTCGAAGGCGGCATCCAACCTTTTCCTCAGCCAGACGCAGAACACGGCGACAAAAAAGGCCAAGACAGTGCTCGTCACCACAATCAAAGCCCGATGCGGTGACGATTTTCTATCCGGGGGCACGGCAGCATCCACAACTTGAATTATCGACCCTTCCCGCGCCTCGTCAAGTTTAGCGATTTCAAATTGCTTTGCCAGCAACTCGAAGACGCTTTCCTCGTACTTGAGGTCTCGAAATCGACGGAGGTATTCCATCCCTGATTGTGTCACTCTCCCTTTGGAAAGATTGATGTCCGAGCCGGTGTCGCTCTGCGAGCCCGCCACATGCGCAAGTTGCGACTGCAGTGCAGCAAGTTCCTGCTTGGCGAGAATAAGATTAGGGTTGTCGTCGGTAGCGAAGGATCGCATGCCTTCAATCTGCACTTGCTTGGCTACCACTTCGGCACGCAAAATGGCGGCGGATTCGATCAATGCTCGTGCCTGACTGTCAATCTGCAAAACGCCGGTAGATTGTTCAGTCTTTGACATAGCCTCTTCGGCCTCGGTCAGCTTGTCCTTGGCCTGCTGCACTTGCTGCTCAAAGAAGAGCCGCCGCCGCGCTGCCTCAGTGACTGCGAGTGAGGCAGAGAGTCTTCGGAATTCTTCCACGTAACCATTAGCCAACTCCGCCGCCCGCTTCGGATCACGGTCCTCGACCGAGATGCGGATCAGCCCGTCCTTGGTGCCGGCCACGGCGGTCGTGCGGTGCTCGAACTCCTTCCGCGTGTCCGACATTCGCTTTCTGTGGTACTCCTTCATCAGGCCATACCGCTGGATCATTGCGTCTTCGACCGTCCGGCTGGTGAGGAAAGAGACATACATGTCAGCCGGGTTCTTGATGCCAAGACCCCCACCCGCCAGTGAGGCCAGTGATCCCAAAGATCCCAGGCCCCCGAGTTGTCCTAACAGCGTCGAACTGATGGATGAATTCTGTGCAGGTGGAAGCAGCACGGTCTTCGCCTCGTACCGGACCGGCAGCAGGAGGGCAACCACGGCTGCTAACAGCGCGGCTCCCAGCACAAAGCGCACAATGAAGAGCTTGTGCTCCAGCAGGAGAACCAGGACATCAAGCGCGGAAATCTCGGTTTCGGCGCCCGCCGGATCGGCCCTTTCGTCGATCATCGGTTCGGATTGGGTCTCTGTTTGAATCATCGTCACGGCATGACCCGCAACCTTAAGTTATTATCGCGCTCCCAGGGAGTGATTCTATCAGGCTACCTCGACTGAAATCCTGCATCTTAGACTCAGCGTGAGCACAATCACAGTGCCAGCGCAGCCATACTTCTTCCAGGTGCCGACTCATTTTCGTGCTAGCTTGGAACGGATTCGGACTTCCGCACGCAACGCAAGCAGCGGTATTCGACAGCACAGACAGATCCAATGCGAAAATACATCAACACGAACATACGGCAACTGCCGCGCCAGTTCGAGAACGCGGTAAATGAAATTCACTGAGACCATTAGTGAAGCGCCGGAGACTGGAGGGTGGCGGTGCGGACGTCGTGGCTTCCATCGGTCCTAGTTTTTGGTTGTTTGACTGCGGGTTGCCTGATCGCGCGTGCCCAGACACCTCCGGACGCAACAAATACTCCTGCTCCAACTGCAAACTCTCCCGTGAAGTCTCCCCAGTTCTCGCTGGCTCCGGTGGATTTGAAATCGCTCCCGCGCAATCTTTTTCAGGATCAGAAGAATTTCTGGCTAACTCCGTTCCACATGACCGAGGTGGAGTGGCAGGTGACGGTCCCATTGGCTTTTGCCGGTGGAGCGTTGGTGGCGAGCGACACGGCCATAGAAAAACACGTCCCCACAAACCCGACGACGGTCTCGCACGCGGTTACCGCTTCCAATGCTGGACTCGGCGCCATGGCCGGCATCGCGGCGGGGATGTTCCTCTGGGGACACGTGACGAATAACGATCAACAACGCGAAGCCGGACTGCTCGGCGGCGAAGCCGCGATCGACGCATTCCTGGATACGGAGGTGTTCGCATATGCAACGGGACGTGAACGCCCCTTTATAGATGGCGGCCGGGGACGTTTTTTCCAAGGCGGTGACTCCTTTCCTTCGCAGCACGCCGCCATCAGTTGGGCGATTGCGAGTCTGATTGCCCATGAATATCCCGGCCCCCTGATGCAGTTGCTGGCCTATGGCATGGCGGGAGGGGTAAGCGCTGCGCGGTTTGCGGGGCAGAAGCATTTCGCCTCAGACGTGGTAGTGGGAAGCGCCCTCGGGTGGTACCTGGGTCGGCAGGTTTTCCGCTCCAACTCTCATTACAGCGATGCCGACATTGCGAAATGGGGTACGTTCAGTAAGGGTGAGGATGATACTGGCCGCGAGGCGCGAAACATGGGGTCGCCATACGTGCCGCTGGATAGCTGGGTCTACCCAGCCTTGGATCGTCTGACCGCGCTCGGGTACATTCATACCGGGTTCGGCGACATGCGCCCGTGGACGCGCATGGAATGTGCGCGACAGGTCGAAGAGGCTTCCGATCGCGTCGCTGAAGACGAAGCGCTGCCGAGCGAGGCGAGACGGCTTTACCGGGCTCTACAGAAGGAATTTGGCCGGCAGATTGTTTTGCTCGGCGGCGGAGAAAATGCCGAGATCCGCCTGGAATCAGCTTATACGCGGAGCACGGAGATCGTCGGCAAGCCCCTTACTGACGGCGATCATTTTGGACAAACGATCGTCAATGACTTCGGCCGGCCCGAGGAACAGGGTTTTAACAACGTTGCTGGATTGTCGGGATGGGCGGCGTATGGCCCATTTGCAGTGTATGCCCGTGGTGAATATCAGCATTCCCCCTCGGCCCCCGCTTTGCCATTGACTGCTCGCGATGCCATCTCCCAGGCGGATTTCAGCCAAAGCGGCCTTCCCACGCCCTTCCCTGTACCACCCGACACGCCCACCCCCGCTTTCAACCAAGGCCGATTCCTCGATACCTACGTAGCTCTGAACCTTTCCGACTGGCAACTCTCCTACGGAAACCAGAGCTTGTGGTGGGGGCCATCTCAGGGCGGGCCCATGATGTTCAGCGACAATGCGCAGCCGCTTCGAATGTTCCGCGTCAACCGAGTCACGCCGTTTACGCTTCCGAGCATCTTCGGATTGCTCGGACCGATGCGGGTCGAGGCCTTTATAGGGCAGTATTCAGGATACGAGTTTCTGAACACTCCCTCCGGGTTCGTCGGCCAGTACGGCGAGTCACTGAATCCGCAGCCGATTGTTCACGGTGAGAGAATCAGTTTTAAGCCAACCTCAAACCTCGAAATTGGCCTGTCGCGGACCACCGATTATGGAGGACCGGGTTATCCGTTGACCCTGCATTCATTCTTGAGGAGTGTGTTCTCGGCGGGTAACACATTGGCTGGCAACCCGAAGAAACCAGGAGCACGCCGATCCGGAATGGACTTCAGTTACCGGATTCCCGGACTGCGGGACGGAATGACCTTCTACGCTGAAGGTCTCGCCGAACATGACGAAATCACTCCGCTTCTTGGCCCCGACGTCGCGGCTTGGCTGGCAGGAATATATATTCCTCGGCTGCCTAGGATTCCGAAACTGGATTTGCGCCTCGAAGGCGGCTATACAGATCCTCCCTACAGCGGGGGTGACGTCGCATATGGGGCTTTTTACTGGGACGGAGGCTGGATCACCGGCTTTCAGAATGCTGGTCATTTGATGGGAAGCTGGATCGGACGCCAGGGGCAGGGCGCACAGGCCTGGACCACATACTGGTTCAGTCCACGCAACAAACTCCAATTTGGATTCAGGCATCAGAAAGTCAGCCAGCAATTTATCCCCAACGGAGGAACGCTGGCAGACGCGAATGTACGCGCGGAGGTTTGGCCGCGACCAAGCTTCAGTCTCTCCGCGTCCGTGCAATACGAGATGTGGAATTTTCCGGTGATTGCGTCGGCCAAACAGTCGAATGTGACCTCGTCGGTACAGTTGTCGTTCTGGCCCAAAGGACTCTCTCGACATGCTCCGACCCAATGACCGGAATCCGACGATTTCAGTGGTGACTTGACGCTAGCGCTAACTGACTTGAACTGGAGCCGAATTTTTGATAGAAAAGTCTCCAAGATCAATTTTCACTTCGTTTTGTGGGTGAGATGCGGTAAAAAGTCCAGGCGACCGCTTCCTGAGGTATCCGCTCCCATACGCGGTTGTTTGCCAAATCCGGCGCCCCCGGGACGCGCTCGCAGCGGTTCCGCCGGTGCAAGACTTCGAACCTCCTAGCCAAGTCTTGGAGTTCGGATGCTGTTCAATAGCAAGTCGTAGCGACCGGGATGTCCTCTCATCCCAGGCTTTACTCTATCCTGCCTACTCTGGGCATTAGTCGATTGCTGCCGCAGCGGCGCTCAAGTCCCCATCCCTTGGCGGCGTTGGAAGCGGAGCTGCGCGGCTCGATGACACCCGGGCCGTCTCAGCCGGAGCGGGAGGTACAGGAGATGGCGGCTGATTGATTGTCGCCTACGCATCCTAAGAGCTCAACAAACTAGATGTTTCGACGATGCGGATAGGTGGCCAAAGGCGGTAAACTCGTTGCAGGAAAATCCATGACAGACAACCAGAAAAACCAACCGACGAACGACGCGCATCCCGCGGACATCACACGGCGCGACTTTGCAGCCCTCTTGGTGGGCGTGGGCCTGGCTGCGACGGTACAATCGGCAGCGGCCGCGGGCCTTGAAGTGACCGAGACTGACGTCGAGATCAAGACTCCGGATGGAGTTTGCGACGCTGCATTCATTCGTCCGAAACACGGTTCCCATCCCGGAGTGTTGATCTGGCCCGACGCATTTGGCTTGCGGCCCTCTATGCGCGCCATTGCGAGGCGTATTGCCTCTGAGGGTAACGGATATTCCGTTCTCGTGCCTAATCCCTTTTACCGTGCGTCCAAAGCTCCTTTCACGGATGCCTCCACCTTCAACCTTCAAAATGCCGATGATATGGCGAAACTCCGGCCGCTGATGGCTTCGGTGAACGCGGCCGGCAATGCCGAAAAGGATGCCACCGCCTATGTTGCCTTCCTCGATTCGCAAAAGGAAGTGAACACGGCAAAGAAGGTCGGAACCCAGGGTTATTGCATGGGTGGCGCGCTGGTTGTGAGGACCGCCGCGTCGGTGCCCGATCGCATTGGTGCGGGCGCATCGTTCCATGGCGGAGGCCTGGTGACCGACAAGCCCGATAGCCCGCATCTGCTCGCGCCAAAGATCAAAGCACGAATGTATTTCGGGATCGCGTCGAACGACGACGAGCGTCAGCCCGATGCCAAGGATAAGCTGAAGGAAGCATTTGCAGCCGCGAAGGTTTCGGCCGAGATCGAAGTATATTCCGCCTTGCATGGCTGGTGCGTGCCCGATATGCCCATGCGCGACGGTGTGCCGCTCTATAACAAGCCCGAAGCCGAGCGTGCCTGGGGGAAACTCGTCGCCTTATATCAAGCGGCTCTGGCTTAGCCGATGCCGGGTGTCCAGCCGCGGGCCACTAAGGCAGCAAGCGCCCGATCAATTCTGCGGCTGGATGTACTGCTCACACCCTTGGTCACAAAGCACGGAGCGCGATCAAGAAACCGGTCCTGCAGCCGCAGCAATTCCATGTCGCCGTCGCCGAAGCCGGATCCACAGGAGGAATTCTGGCGGTGGCATAGGCAAGTTCAGGAAATTGTTCGGAGCGAATCGTCTCGGTGTGTTTCAGAAGACAAAGGAGAAATTAAGATGGCAAAAAGCGAAAAGAGAAACAACGAACACGGTAAAGGGCATCTCGCAATGAAGACACCTCCGATCGTCTCGCAGCACGAGTGGGAGGCTGCGCGCCAGCAGCTTCTCGTGAAGGAGAAGGCCTTGACCCGCTCCCGTGACGCGCTGGCCGCCGAACGCCGGCGGATGCCTTGGGTGGCTGTCGACAAGAAGTACGATTTTGACGGACCCAAAGGCAAAGTAAGCCTGCGGGACTTGTTCGAGGGCCGCCGCCAGTTGATCGTGTATCGCGCCTTCTTCGAGCCCGGAGTGTTCGGCTGGCCCGAGCATGCCTGCCGCGGCTGCTCCTTTGGCGCCGATCAGGTCGCCCATCTGGCTCATCTGAACGCTCGCGATACAACCCTCGCCTACGCCTCCCGCGCCCCGCAGGCCGATATCGCCCGCTTGAAGGCGCGGATGGGCTGGGAGATGCCCTGGTACACCATCACCGACAGCTTTGACAAGGATTTCGGCGTCGATGAATGGCACGGCCACAACGTATTCTTCCGCGACGGCGAGCGCGTATTCCGCACCTACTTCATCAACAACCGAGCCGACGAGGCGATGGGGACCACCTGGAACTACCTGGACATCACGCCGCTCGGCCGTCAGGAGAATTGGGAGGACTCGCCTGAGGGTTACCCCCAGACCGCGCCGTACAAGTGGTGGAACTGGCACGACACCTATGACGCTGCGGCCTCGCCGGACCCGAAGTGGGTCGATATCATCACCGACCCTGAAGGAGCTGCCTCCCGGAGGCGCGCCGCGGAGGAGAAAGCAAGCTAAAAGGAGAGCTCCATTTCGCCGCTCTCGAGCAGCTAGCTCTTTCGCGCACTGGACCCTAAAGGCCGGAACTCCGACAACCTCGGCACCGCCCAGCGCTAGAATTGGTTCGCATTTGAGATCGAACCGAGAAAGGAACGGTCATGCGCCCAGAAAAAGTCATTGCGTGCATCCTCAGCATTGTTGGCGTCGGCGCTCTGGCGCCTCGAATTTCTGCACAGACGGTAGCCTCCCCGCACCCCACAGTAATTGCCGCGAACGTGGTGATCGATGGCAAGGGTCACATACTCCACGACGTTCGAATCGTGGTCCAGGGCTCAAAGATTGTGGCGCTGGATTCTAAGCTCGACGGGCCGGTGGACTATGACCTGCGCGGCCTGACGGTGTTGCCCGGCTGGATTGACGCGCACGTGCACATTACGTGGATCTTCGGCAAAGACGGGAAAAACGCGGGCACGGAAGGGACAACTCAGGAGGATGCCTATCAAGCAGCTTCGAATGCGTGGGTAACGCTGATGGCAGGCTTCACGACGGTACAAAGTGTGGGCGCGCCGAACGACATCCCACTGCGCGATGCTATCGCGAAAGGAATACTCCCTGGCCCGCGCATCCTCACGGCCAACGAACCGCTCGAAGGGCGAGGTGAGGCGACCGGCACGCCCGATGAAATCCGTGCTTACGTGAGGAAGGAAAAGCAAGCCGGTGCGGACCTGATCAAAATCTTCGCGTCGAAGTCTATCCGCCAGGGCGGAGGCATGACTCTTTCGCAGGAGCAATTGAACGCAGCTTGTGATGAAGCAAAAAAGCAGGGACTGCGCACGCTGGTGCACGCTTATAAAGACGCGGTCCGCGCCGCAACTCTCGCGGGCTGCACCGAGATTGAGCACGGTACGCTGGCCCCAGACGACGACTTGAAATTGATGGCAGAGAAGGGCACTTATTTCGATCCGCAATGCGGGCTGGTCATTGAGAATTACTTGCAGAACAGGGAAAGGTATCTCGGCACGCAAGGCTACACTGCCGAGGGATTTGCTGCGATGGAAAAGATCCTGCCGATGGATCACGAGATCGTGGAACACGCGGCAAAAACTCCGGGGCTGAAAGTCGTTTTTGGCACGGACGCCGTAGCGGGCGCGCACGGGCGCAATGCCGAGGAGTTCATCGATCGCGTGCGTGACTGCGGTGTGGATCCGATGGCAGTGATGGTCTCGGCTAACTCACTGGGCGCCGAAGCGCTAGGCTTGGGCGATCAGATTGGCGCGATCACCCCGGGCTTTCAAGCGGACATCATTGCGCTCGATGGAGATCCCTTGAAAGACATCACCGCCGTTCGCCGCGTTGTATTTGTAATGAAGGGCGGCGTGGTTTACAAGAACGCCGCCCGCGGCGCGATTCCTGTTTATGCAGGCGTCCAGCCTTGATTCGACCTTTGAGCCTTCCGCCGCTTTAAGCCAGGGCGTAGAGATACTCGACGAAGGAACCCACAGCGCCATCAATTCCAGAAACCTTCGCATTCGCGGAATCGATCAGATAGTACTCATTCGGAGCGTGTGCCCCGGTCCCGTGCCCCAGTCCAAAATGTCCGGCGGGAAGATTGAGAGGCTCCGATGTGAAAATGTATCCCGGCCAGGATCCAGCGGATCGAGGCCACAGCACGGGGTCCAGACCCAGCTTGCGGTAAGTCGCAATTTGCGCCTGGATGAGCTTCGAATCTTGTGACGTCTGGGTCGGATCGTAGCCGCCACTCATGTTGACCTCAATGTCGCCGAAGCCGTGTTTGGCGAGATGCTCTTTCAGAAGCGCCAGCGTACCGGCAGCCGTCATGTCAGGCACCAGCCGCATGTCAATCTTCGCGATCGCCCGATGCGGCAGAATCGTCTTGCCCCCGGGACCTGTGTATCCGCCGACCAAGCCCTCGATGTTGATCGTGGGCTTCGATTCGAGCAGCACCAGCGAGTCCAGCCAGTTTGTGTCGTGCACCCAATGCTCAACGCCTAGCTGCTGCTTAACGGTGGCTTCACTACGGCGGGCCGCGACATCCTGAATCATCTTCATTTGTCCGGGAGTAAGCGGCTTCGCCTTGTCAGAAAATCCCGCCACAGCAGGAGTGTGTCCGTCGGACTCGACGAGAGTGTTTAGCGCTTGCACCAGGTGCCACGCCGGGCTGTCCACCTGTGCCTCAAGGCTCGAGTGAACATCGTGTTTGGGCCCTCGTCCCCATCCCTCTCCACTGGAAACCAATTCGAGCTCAACTACTCCCTTCGCGCCTAGCGATATCTGTATCCCCCCATCCACATCCTGGCCCGCTTCGGGGATGAACACACCCATGCACCGCTTCAACGCAGCGGTGACCTTGGGTTGGCGCACAACCTCGGGAAAGTGGGTCGAGCCAATCTCTTCTTCACCTTCACAGACGAGCACGAGATTTACGGGCAGCTTTGTTCCCGCCGCCTTGAAGGCATGAAGGGCGCCGAGGAAAGCCGTTTCTGGCCCCTTCTGGTTCACCGCGCCGCGACCGACACAGATCCTGCCCAGCCCTTCCTTGTCTACGATTCGGCCTTCGAGCGGCGGCGAAGACCACTCCGATGGGTCAAACTGTTTCACGTCGTACATAAAATAGATGCCGACGGTAGTTGCCGCACCTGCATCGAGAATGCCGAAGACCCCAGGCTTGCCCGATGTTGGCACTATCTCGACGTTCGCGAATCCTGCGTCGCGAGCCAGTTGCGCCATATACTCAGGGCCCTGCGGATAGTTGCGGTTCTCGGCCGCGATCGAGGGCAAAGCGATCCAGTCCTGCAGCCGCTTCACATTCTCATCATGCATCGTCGGTATTTGGCTCAGCACCGACCGGAGACCAGAATTGTTGTCTGCAGAGAAAGCAGAGATCGGAAAAGCGGCGAAAGCGGCTCCGGCAAGCGCACCCTGGATGAAGTCGCGACGATTGAAAACGTTATGGCTCGAGTCAGTCAATGCGTCCTCCATGGGCCGAACTTTAAAGATGACTATCCCTGGCTGGCCTCAGGTTCAATTCCAGAAAGAGAACCATCTGGCTTTTGTCGATGGTCATCATACCAGCAGGGTCCCTACAGACCAGCATCTTTTCTAGTGGATGCGGCGGGATAACTCCCGGTCCGTTACGCGCCAGGAGCGACCAAAGAACTGGCTGCGGAAAGCGTCAGGTCACGTGTACCGAGCTCGCTGCTGCACTCCGGAAGTCCGGCTTGGGGCAACGGTTCGAGAGACCGCGGCATTTCTCATCGTTGTGGTTCACCCGGCGGGAACAGCGGGAGGAACATTTCGACACCAGCCACTTGTATAGTGAGCCTATGAAACTTCTCTACCTTGCTGCGTTTCTCTTTTGTCTGGCAACCTCGATTGGGGCGCAGACGCCGCCGGAGGCGGCCCGCGAGTACACCGCGGCACATCGCGCGGAACTGGTGCAGCAGTTTAGCGAATTGCTGTCGATACCGAATGTTGCCGCCGATCCGGTAAACCTGAAGCGCAATGCCGACCTGCTCCTCGCAGAGCTCCGGAAGCGCAGCATCGATTCCCGCCTGCTCTCTCTCCCCGATGCGCCTTCGGTGGTCTTCGGACAGATCGATGTGCCGGGTGCACAACATACGATTGTTTTCTATGCACACTACGACGGTCAGCCGGTCACTCCGGCGGAATGGGATGGCGGCTCGCCCTTCACGCCGGTGGTGCGGGAAGTAAACGGCGAGCAGCGTATCTACGCCCGATCGGCCGGCGACGATAAGGCGGCTATCTTCGCGCAGCTTACGGCGCTCGATGCATTAAAAGCGGCCGGGATCCCTTTGCGAGCGAACCTTCGCTTCGTGTGGGAGGGTGAGGAGGAAGCGGGATCACCGCATCTCGAGCAGATCCTCAATGCCAACCGCGATCTAGTCCACGGCGATGTTTGGCTGGTGTGTGACGGGCCGGTCGATCAAAGCGGTCAACAGACGGTAGTCTTTGGGGCGCGAGGCGACGCGCATTTAGAGATCACGGTTTATGGGCCGCACCACGGGTTGCACAGCGGCCACTACGGAAACTGGGCGCCGAACCCGGCAATGATGCTGGCGCAGTTGCTTGCCGGGATGAAAGATGAAGACGGCCACGTTCTGGTGCCGCATTTCTATGACGGAATTGAGCCGCTCTCTGCGGCTGAAAAAGAAGCGCTGGCCCATGCCCCTGTGAACGACCGGATGCTGATGAATGCCTTTTGGCTGGGACACGTGGACGGCGCAGGCGCGCATCTGCTTGAGCTGATCAACCAGCCTTCGCTGAATATCAACGGCATCTCATCAGCCCAAACCGGAGCCAGAGCCGCCAATGTCATTCCTCCCACCGCGACTGCCGATTTGGACCTGCGCCTGGTGGTCGGGGTCGACTGGCGGGCACAACAGCAGCGCGTCATCGACTATATTCAGTCCCGGGGCTACTTCATCGTGGACCGCGAACCCACGCAGCAAATTCTTCTGGAGCATCCGAGGGTTGCGATGGTTGTGCTCGATGAGGCGGGCTACAATGCCGTGCGCACTCCGATGGATCTGCCCATTGCGCGGGAGGTAATTGAAGCCGTGAAGAGCGCACGCAAAAATGTCGTCCTGCTGCCCACCATGGGAGGCAGCGTGCCGCTGGGCGCGATGGAACGCGCTGCGCAGACTCGCACTATCACGGTACCCATCGCCAACTACGATGACAATCAGCACGCCGCCAATGAGAACTTGCGCTTGCAGAATCTGTGGGACGGGGTGGAAACGATGGCTGCGCTGCTCGACATGAAGTAGTGCGGAAGGAGCCGGTTGCGCCAATAGAATTTTGATTTCTGAAGCCCGCAATTTCAGAACTGCAGCCCCCGACACACGTTTAAGTCTTCTTGGCCTTCGCCCGAGGAACCAGCGCAACCGCAGCCTCGGTGGTGAGCAGAAGGAACGTGAAGGTCTCCTGCAGGTACAGGCGGACAGCTGTTTCGGTGTGGCTGAGATAACCGATGGAGACGTCCTGGCCGATGTGCAGGTCAAAATCACCGCCGCGGGTGGTAAGCACGAACGCACCGGTAATGGCGGGCGCCCAGATGATTTCATCCTTGACCAGCCGCTTGACGTGTTCCAGGACCGGGTATCCGTGGTCGCTGGTTTCGGCGAGTGCAGTGTAGGCGTCGGCGCCCAGCAGCACGGAGTAGGGGCCATTGACGCCCACGAGGCGCAACCGGCTTAAGCCTTGGGCAATGGCCTCAGGGTACTCGCGCACGTCGGCGGGGAGGGTCATGATCGGATTGCTGGTTCCTTGACGGATGCCCCCAATGCTTGCGGCGGCATAGCCCTCGAAGATGGCGGCGTCCTCGGCAAAGGCAATCTGGCGCGCTGCGTCCTTCGCCGGTTGCCAGTCTGAATCATTCGCGCCACGTTCGACGTCGTCGATCGCCTGGCGATCGATGTCGAACGGAACCCGCAACTCGACCAGCGCCTTCACCTCGCGCTGCCTGGCGGCGATGCCTTTCGCCGGGGCGGCGATCGTCCGCAAATGGCCGGTCCCGACGGCTGAGAGGCCCGCGCCGGCTGGCCCCGTTAGGTCGACGACGCGCCGTCCCGCAAGGTAGCGCTTAAGCGTGCGCGACGTTTCCTCTTCGATCTGAGCCCATGCCGAATCGGAAATAGGGGCAAGCTCGCGATGGAGATTATTCATGTCGTATGTCTCCTTTAAGAGAACCGATGCCGAGCGAACCTTCGGGCACCGATGAAATGGATGAAGAGGATGCGGGCGAGGCCGGGGGTTCCGCGGTTGCGGACTGCTCTTCTACAGTTTGGTCGGCGGTCAGGGTCTCCAGAAATGTGGCCGATGGTACGAAGAACAGGTTTCCAGTCACGGCGCGGCTGAAATCGAGCAGACGATCGTAGTTGCCGGGCGGCCGGCCGACGAACATGTTTTCAAGCATCTGCTCGATTGTACGGGGCGACCGGCTGTAGCCGATGAAATAGGTACCGAATTCACCATTCCCGGGCCGGCCGAAGGGCATGTTGTCGCGCAGGATTTTAATCTCTTTTCCGTTCTCGACGATCGTGGTGAGCGCATTGTGCGCTGAAGTTGGTTTGACGGACTCGTCCAATTCGATGTCGGAGAGCTTGGTGCGGCCGATGATGCGTTCCTGCGCCTCGGTGGGAAGCATGTTCCAAGCGTCAAGATCGTGGAGATACTTTTGCACGATGACGTAGCTGCCGCCGGCAAAGCTTGGGTCCTCGTCGCCGATCACTACGGCGTCGGCGGCTGCCGCGCCCCTGGGATTCTCCGTTCCGTCGACGAAACCCATGAGATCACGGTCGTCGAAGTAACGGAAGCCCTGCACTTCATCCACCGGGGAAGCGGCATTCCCGATGCGCGCCATAATCTGAGTGGTCAGTTCGAAGGATAGGTCCATACGCTTGGCGCGAATATGGAACAGCAGGTCGCCAGGTGTAGAGACCGCGTGGCGTGATCCGGCGCGAATCTCCCGGAAGGCGTGCAATTCCCTCGGACGCGGAGCCCCAAAGAGCCAGTCCCAGGCGTCGGATCCAAACCCCACTACACAGGAAAGGCCCCCTTCGAGGTCGCGAAATTCCACCGCGCGCACCAGCGCGGCAAGGTCGGCGCAGAGCGAGCGCATCGTGGCACGATTGTCAGCGCCCGGGTTGAGCGTAGCCACCAGAAAGATCGCGGCGCGCGTAAGCGGCGCGGCTACGGCCTGCGCGAGGGCAGGCGATTTATTAGCGGCTTCAGGCGCGCTCGTTGGATCGGGCTCCATCGGTGTCGTCCCAGAGAACAGAAGTGTAACTCCACTCGCAACGGGTCTCAACCACTTCGCGTTCTTTCCCAATCAGAAGCACGCCGTCAGCCGATCGAACCTTAAGTTGCTAAAGGGCGCCCGTTCCACTTTTTCTGTTTCCCTCACCGTTGGTCCCGTCTGAGAACGCCCGAGCACTCTAAAACCCTTTGCTGGGAAAATCAAGGCTTCCTGCGCGAACTGGCCGCCGACGCAACCTTTTTCTGCGACTTGGCGGCCTTCTCGCCCAGGAAGCTCAGGTGCAGCTTGAGTAAAACCTGAGTAGCAGCTGCTCCGCGGCCCTTGAGATTGTTTTAGTGTTATTTTTGTCTTTCTTGTAACGACCGCGGCGGAAAGGGCACAAGTGGCATCCGGCGTTCCCCAAGTTTCTTTTGAAGTTCGTGTCCCTTATGATCGAGCCACCGCTGTATCTGTACGGAAGCGAGAGCAATACGAACTTGGGAAGGCCTCGACTCTATGAATGAGAAACAAAACCGGCGCTCAGCGCTGCTTCGACACCGCTTTGAGGGCCGGTTCTCAGGACCAACGACGCTCGACACCCAAAACATCACAAGAAGTCCCGTTCATGTCTAACCGCCCTGTTCCCGTATCTCGCCTCACGAATGGCTTTTCTCTCTTCCAAGGGTTTCGGCCTTTTCGGTGGTCGGAGGTATCGAAGAATCTCCTAGCCGGAATCACGCTCGCGGCTATGAACATCCCGCAGTCGCTTGGCTACACCAAAATTGCTGGCACTCCTGTCATCACTGGCCTCTACACCCTCCTGTTTCCTCTCGTTGCCTTCTCCATCTTTGGTTCTTCGCGCTATCTTGTTGTGGCCGCTGATTCTGCTACGGCGGCCATACTTGCAAGCGGCCTGACCGGCTTGGCTCCAATCGCCAGCCCCAGATATGTCGCCCTCGCGGGCTTAGTAGCCCTGTTGACCGGTATCTTCCTTCTCCTCGCTCGCCTGCTCAAGCTGGGATTCTTTGCGGATTTCCTATCTCGGACGGTTCTCTTGGGCTTTCTGGCTGGCGTTGGCGTTCAAGTCGGCATCGCCGTGCTTGGTCAAATGCTTGGCATCAACGTCCACAGCCGCCGGACTCCCAGTCAGATTCTCGAAGTGCTGCGATCGCTGCCATACGCTCATCTCCTCACGATGGCGATTTCATTCGCGGTTGTAGCCGCCATCGTGCTCTGTCATCGCATCGCCCCCAAGTTTCCCGGTACTCTCTTTGCGGTTGCCGGGACAGTTGCGGCGAGCGCCATCTTTCATTGGGCACAGCGGGGTGTCGCCGTTCTCGGTCCCGTGCCCGGAGGTTTGCCCCACTTGGGTTTACCTGATTTGAGTTGGAGAGACGTGGGAACGCTTATTCCCGTTGCCGGCTCCTGTTTGCTCATGGTCGTTGCGCAGAGTGCAGCAACATCGCGCGCATACGCTACGCGCCACCATCAGCCACTCGACGAAAATGCCGACCTCGTCGGCCTCTCTGCCGCCAATGCCGCTGCGGCTTTCAGTGGCACCTTTGTTGTGAATGGCAGTCCTACCCAGACTGCCATGGTCGAAAGTTCAGGCGGCACCAACCAGCTGGCCCACCTCTCCACAGCCGGTGTCGTTGTTATAGTCCTTCTTTTTCTTACCGGCCCGCTCCAGTTTCTTCCTCAGTGTGTTCTTGGCGCGGTCGTGTTCACGATTGCTATGCGTCTCATCGATCTGCGTTCTCTCCGCGCCATCCGCCGCGAGAGCCCCGCTGAATTCATGCTGGCGGTCACCACCGCGGTGGTTGTTGTTTTTGTTGGTGTCGAGCAGGGCATTCTCCTGGCGATGTGCTTGTCGCTGCTCCGCATCGTCCACCATACCTACCGTCCGCACACTGCGGTGCTTGAACAGACTAGTGAAGGTATCTGGCAACTGGATCCGGTCGTTCCCGGGGCGGTTACCGAGCCCGGCCTGGTCCTCTACAGGTTCGGGGCGCCGCTCTACTACGCCAACGCCAATCGTTTTTCCGAGGAAACGCGGATGCTCGCCAGCTCGGCGCCTTCACCACTGCACTGGTTGATCGTTGATGCTGGGGCCATCACCAACGTGGATTTCACCGCTGCATGCGTTGTCCGCGAACTCCAGAAGGACCTCTCCGCTCAGGGCACGGGGCTCGTCTTTGCTCACGTGCAGTCGGACCTGAAGCCTGATCTTGACCGTCATCACCTGACAGAAGTCATTGGCATCTTTGATAGCTTGCATGAAGCCCTGGCCGCGCTTCGTGGCACCGTGCCCGGTTGATGTCCGAAGTGGATCGAGCTCCAGCGCGTGCTTTGTGATGGGTGGCGCGATTGTGTGTCTGGCCGCGCGATCCGCAACTACCCGGCCTTGCTAACTGCTGTACTGATCCAACCTTTGTCGTATTCCTCAATCAGCTGAACATCGCAATAGCCGGCCTTGGAGAACAGCTCTCTGTGCTCGCTGACACTGAGGTGCGCATAATCGACAGTCTCCTTGAGCTCTTCGAGCCTTCGGAGCAATCGATCGTACTTACCACCCTTGTAGGCCTCGGCGATGATGATGAGCTCTCCGCCAGGTTTCAATACGCGTAAAACCTCCTGCATATCGGCGTTCATGTCAGGCCAGTAATAGTGAGTTTCCACCGCGGGTGACGAGATCAAACATTTGATCGGCGAAGGGCAACTGCGACACGGAGCCGCTCGGCTTGCTGCACTGATTCAGGATTGTGCTCGCGAGACTCAAGTCAGCCTTCCGCTGATGATGGCGTGTCCGGCCACTAAGCACGAGTAGAACAGTCAGCCTATTTTGACACGTCCTGTGCGCTCGCCTACGAGGCGACCGCGCACGTGAACAACTTACTGTGCGGCATTGCTGGAAGCAGGCGAAGGCAAAACATCATAGAGCGGCTGCGCAGGCCTCACTTCCGCATTCTCATCAGCCACCGAGATCGCCAGAACGCGGATCCTGTCGTTATCCGGCAAGGTAATCGTCTTCACGTCAGCCGGCAGGTCGATGGGATAGGCGAACAGATAGGAATATCGGTAGGGCACATTCTCGCCCGCCGCGTTGTGATGATGGGAGCAGTACCACGCCAGATCGGCTCGTTTGATAAAGCCCGGCTTGATGCCGGTCATCTGGCCGTAATCGTCGTGCGAAGTATCCTTCGAACTCCACTGCCGGTCATCCCACTGACCGATGAATCCGCCCCAGTTTTCAATGTTGAGGTCGACCCCGGTGTTGCCCACTTTGAAAGTTGCCTTCTGATCGCCGTCTGCCGAAGCTGCCAGCACATATACGCGGTTATACTGCCCCGCTGGCAGGTCAATAGTCTGCCCCTTGGCTACAACTGCGTTGAGAGAACCCGTCTTCGCCGGGGCGAGTTGGAATTGCACATCGTTGAACGCAATTTGCGCGGGCAGCATCTCTGCCGGCAGCGCGTTGCCCTTGCCATCAAATCCGCCCTCAGACTTTGTTCCGTCGTTGCTCGCAGCAGCGAGGTCGTAATGGAGCGTTACCGGAGCGGAACGAACCCCCGCAACTCGGGTTCGTGCCGCAGCCAGCCTAACGGCGAAGGTACGCGGCTGATAGGCGGAGAACGATGTGACCAGTGCACCTCCGTTCACAGGCGTGCTCGCAACCGGCAGCTCTTGCCCGTTCACCTCGCGCGCAGAAATTATTGCAGCGTTGAAAGATATTTTGACGTCAGGCCGCGGTCGGCCCTCTAGTTCAACCAGCCGAATGATGATCTCGTCACTGTGTTCTGCCTTCTTCAGCGCCAGCACTCGAATTCGCGAGTTACTCACTTTCACCAAAGAAAACTCTTTCCCCAGGGCTCCCGCGTGTTTGGAAGCTTCAAATGCAATCAACGGATCGTTCAGCCGCTGTGCTTGCCAGTCGGTCTGGCTCGCCCGCCAGTCGGCAACGTGCCCGGCGATTCCGTAAACGAACTCGTGGTGTCCGATATCCTGCGTGCCTTGATCGGCATAACCGCCGCGCGTGCCCGGCGTGCGGATCAACGTGAGGCGGATGGTGTGGTCGTTCGGTTTATCCGACCCGTTCTTGCAATCGGTCAGAAGGGTTGCGCCGAACTTGCCGCTCACATCGGTCAGGTCAATCCATTGATGCGAGGGAACCTCAAATTTCTTAGGCTCGGCAGTCGGCCTCTCGATCGTGCCAATGTCCCAGTTGTAAGTGGCAATTTGATTCGAAGCGGTCAAGGGGAAAGTCGCTTTCAAGTTGGATTCTTTCGTATTCCAATCCACGACGTTTGCGAATTCCACGCGCTTTCCGGCATCACCAGCCGACAAACGGATGGTCTGCACGAATTTCGAGCCTGCGGTCTCCCGCGAAATTTCCACGGCCACGCGCGCTGGACCATTCTCGACGACTCGAATTGTCGCGGGACCGCCGACGTAGGTTTTTGGCGCAGCCTGCTCCTGATCCCAATCCATATTCCACGCTGGCCAGTGTTCGGGATTGTCGTAGGAAATCGCCAGGCGCGCCGGTGCAGCCAGCAGTTCCTTGCCGAGCGATTTGTCAAAAATACTGGCAACATCGCCATCGGCGTTCAGTTTCACCCGGTAGTACTCGTTCTCGAGAGAATTCTCCGAAACTTTCATTCGGTACCGGCCGGCCGCAGGTTCCCCCGGCTGCACATCGTAAACCGCGTAGCCGACAGATGGCACGCTGGCTGCAAAGATCACCTTGCCATTCGAGATCTGCGCCGCCACTTCATTGTTATCCCAACCAATCACATGCACCGCTTTTGGCATGCCTTCAGGAAAGTTAACGCTCGCTTCCACCAAATCCTCGCGCGCGATATTCAAGGGGTTGAAGACCACCACCGGAATTCCTTTCGTCTCGGTGTTCAGCGCTGCCGCAACAGCCTCGGTGGCGTTATTGAGCACGCCCGCGAACTGATTCATCGCGATCACATCATCGTTCCAGGCGAACTCGTAGGCTTTAGGAGAGGCTGTGCCGGCGGCGATGTCGTGGAAGTGGCCGCCCATCGCCAGCGTCCAGGCATTATTAAGGCGCTCGAGCGGGTACGGCCGCGCACTCAGCCACTCTGCCGCAATGGAGGTCTTCTCCGCCGCATCGGCCAGCAGTTCTTCTTTCCTGATCCAACGTTTCTGGTAGCCCTGCGAAGTCAGCGAGCCCGCGGAATGATTGGTGAGCTCCATTTCTCCTGTGTAGTGGGGAAGTCCGGCGGCCTGGGTGGGCGTGATGTCGAGAAACATCTGCTCGGCGTTCGCCGGGATCACATGCACCGGTCCGTCCCCGACCTTCACCGAGGGTCCCACCGGATGCGGCCCATCACGAAAGGCAAGGTATTCTCGAATGGGCAAGCTCGCCATGCCCTGCGTGACGATGGCTTCAAGGAGCTTCACCGATGCCTCGTCCGGCGTTCCACCGATGTCGCCCGTGCCGAAATAATGATAATCAGTGAATACGCCGCTGACTTTACCGTTCAGTTCGACGCGTGCCGCCCAATCACCCTGATGCCGGCCCAGTTGGCGATCGTCCTCGACCTTGGTGAACGCTTTCTGCTGATCTCGCAGGTCGACGAACTCTTGAAGTTCCTTCGCTTCGAGGATTTGCCCGTGGTCCTCCGCCTGTTCCACTTTTTGTTGCAGTGGCTGAAACTTTTTCCGAACATCTTCGAGAGCGGCATCCGGCGGCAGCGGAGGCAGAGGCTGGCTGAGATCGCTGTAAATCCCAGCGCTGTAGTCGCCCGGATTCAGTCCCGCCAGCACGCTTTCGCCGTCCGGTCCCACCCACACGCCCACGTTGAAAGGCGTACCTTCTGGCGTTTTCTCCAGCGATTCCGGACCTCCGCCACGAGCCGACGATCCCCACACCAGCTTCTGCGTGGAAAATCCTTTTACCCCGGAGTGCGCCAGAATGGTCGGAAGGGAAGACGGAAATCCGAAGCAGTCGGGCAGCATGTATTCCGCGCTGGCCTTGCCCAGTTCTTTGCGAAACCAGTCATTTCCGTACAGAACTTGTCGAATGATGCCCTCGGCGCTAGGAGCATTCACGTCACCCTCTTCCATGGACGAGCCCGCCGGGAACCATCTGCCTTGATCCACATACTTCTTTAGCCTGTCGAAGTCGGCGGGAAAATACTCCTTCATGAAGCGATAGCGGTTGGCTCCGCTGAAGTTGAAAACGTAGTGAGGATATTTGTCGAACAGAGTGAAATTATCCTCCATCGTCTTGCGAATGTACTCGTTGATGACCTGGGGATACTCCCATCGCCATTCCGTATCGAGGTGGGCATAGCCGACCACGTAGAGGGTTGGCTGCTGGCTAAGGTCGGGTCTTTCCGTAGTCTGGACTTGGGCCACGGCCGGCAGCACCAGGCACGCCAGTGGAATCGCTGCCCAGGCCTTGCAGAATCGTCGCATCGTAAACTCTCCCAGCCTCGTTTGAAAGCTCGTCTAGTCTTATAACAGAAATGCTGTGGCTGATGACTAGTTCGGGACCGAGTCGCTACTCAGGCGCAGATCACTTTATCGTCAACGGTGTGTGGGACGTAGATTGAGTTATGACGCGGCTATGACGCGGCTTTAAACAGCTTCGCAAGACTATCAATGTCCGCAGCACTCGCATCTCCTACAACGAAATAGCGAAGCCCGCCTTGACTCCACGTTTCCATGTTGAATGGCTGTTTCTTCGGCGAGACAGAATTTTCGTCCAACTTGGCCGGCAATGACCGTTCCTGGAACACGAACACGGAAATATGGTGCTTCCTGATGTCGTAAATGAGATGTGCTCCCGGCGTTTGATCAAGATAGGTCATCCGGCCGCCCAGCAGAGAGAACTCTGTAGTTCTGAAGTTCCGGCAAATTGAACGCGAAGGGGATCTTTCCCTGGAACCAGGGCTTCACCGTGTGCCGATCAGTGGAGATCACATCTACCGGAGATGAGCTGGCGAGCGTCGCCACGTGCAAGTCTGCGATTTCGCTGAAAACCTGAGCGTCTCTGTCGGATCGAGTCCCCAGATAGGTGGAAGTTAACGTCCCGACCACGAGAATGACAGCTGCCGCGGCAGCTAACCTCCATCCCAGACCAAAACTGCGCTGCGGTTTTGCGCGCAATCTTCTGCTGCATGCGCTTCCTGAACTCCGCACTGGGAGTGTAACTTTTCCCAGCCGCTTGAATCGTGCGCTTCATCTGTACCCGCGCAAGAGCATCCGCCGAGCAAGATGGGCAGCTGCGCACATGAGCGTCGAAGCTGCGCATCTCCTCCTCCGGGAGCTCGCCATCCAGGTAGGTGTCGAGTTTTGCCTTCCAAGACTCACAACCCATAGTTCACCGTTTGGTTCATCCTTTTCGAACCTGTAGTCGCAGGGCATCGCGCAACGCTTTTCTCGCACGCGGATAAGCGCGACATCACCGTGCCCATCGGAATGGCGAGAGCGGCAGAGATTTCCTGGTACGACATCTCTTCGACTTCACACAACAACAAGATCTCACGATGTGCCACGGGCAGTTGTTCCAGGGCCTGCTGCACGAGTTGCCCATCCGAACGCTGCAGCAGGATGCTCTCTGGCGTTTCCTTGACTGTTGGCAAGATTTCCTCTTCACCCTCGAGTTCGAGCGGCACGGTAGCGGTCGCCTTCAGCCCAGTACGGGAGGTCAGAAACGCATTCCGCAGGATCTTGTAGATCCAGGCGCGAAAATTTGTGCCCGGCTGAAACGAGGAGAAGCCTTTGAGCGCCTTGGCATAAGTCTCCTGCACAAGATCCTCGGCTTCTTGCCGGTCTTGCGTCAGCCAGCAGGCAAAGTTATAGAGCCGGTCGAAGTGAGGCATGGCTAGCTGCTCAAACGACTCCGCTGGCAAGCTCTGTTCCGGCATGCACACAAGGGTAAACCAGCGGACGATCGTTTTATTCCCTTACCCCACAAAAAAATGCCACGGAATAAAACCGAGTGCTGTCCGTTCTGCACAACGAGTCACAGGGAACAGGAGTCACCGAGCGTGACTCCTTCGCGAGAAACAGGGAACTCATTTCCATTGGAAGGGGCATGGCGATGGTAAATCCTTTTGATCTTAAGACGGCGCTCCTAGCCAAGCACGCGCAACATGTCGTGCTGATCCATTTTCCAATCGCACTGTTCATCACGGCAGTGGCGTTCGATCTTATCGCGCAATGGACGAAGCGCCGCGGCTTGGCTGACGCAGCATACTACAACCTGCTGATGGCGGCGATTTCGACTGTTCCGGTTCTCGCTACTGGGATACTCGCGTGGCAGTTCCAACTCGAGGGACAGAAACTGAAGGGAATCCTATTGCTGCACCTCGTTCTGGCATGTGTTTCGACGGTGATGATCTGGCTGGTGTGGTGGGTGCATTTCCGCGCTCGACGACGGAAGGTTATGTTGCCGAGCTACCGCCTGGCGCTCGAGGTTCTGGCGGTCGGTATCGTCGCGCTGACCGGGCATTTGGGCGGCTTCCTGAGTGGTGTGAACGGGCCGGGCTGACGGAGATATGAGCTATCGAGAATTTTTTCCGGCTACCTCAATCTGGTTGGGAATAAAAACGACTCCCGCCAGTTATCAACTCAGAACGCTACAAACCACGGAGGGCAAATGCCAGACAAGAAGCAAGATCTTATCGATCAGAAGTTGCAAGACCTCAACAACGACGGAGTCGATCGTCGTGGGTTCCTGAAATGCATGGCATGGGCGGGTACAGGCCTGGTCTGGACCATGAGCGGCGGCATTCCGGTGTCTCGGGCCTTCGCCAAAGGCTACGGCAAAGATGCCGGCAAAGGCGCGGACTTCAGCTTTGTGCAGATCAGCGACAGCCACATCGGCTTTAACAAGCCGGCGAATCCGGACGTCACCGCTACTCTGCAGACGGCAATCAACAAGATCAACGCCATGCCCCGCAAACCGGATTTCATCATTCACACCGGCGATCTGAGTCAGCTCTCGAAGCCGAGCGAGTTCGATACGCTGGATCAGGTATTAAAAGGGGCGTCCGCAAAACAGATCTTCTTTGTGCCCGGTGAGCACGACATGCTCACTGACAACGGCGAGCAATATCTTCAGCGCTACGGGAAGGGTACAAAGGGCACAGGCTGGTCCAGCTTCGATCACAAAGGTGTGCATTTCGTCGGTCTCGTGAATGTCGCCAATTTGAAAGCCGGAGGCATGGGGTCGCTCGGTAACGAACAACTGGAATGGCTGGAGAAAGATCTCAAGGGCCGCTCCGCCAGCACTCCGATCGTGCTCTTTGCCCACATTCCACTGTGGACCATCTATCCCGATTGGGGCTGGGGAACCGACGACAGCGAACAAGCCTTGTCTTACGTCAAGCGTTTCGGTTCGGTGACGGTGTTAAACGGCCATATTCACCAGATCATGCAGAAGGTAGAAGGTAAGGTTTCGTTCCACACCGCGATGTCGACCGCTTTCCCTCAACCCGCGCCAGGAACAGCTCCCTCGGCCGGACCAATGAAGGTGCCAGCCGACCAGTTGCAGCGGGTGTTGGGTATCACCGACGTGAACTATCTGGTCAGCGGTCGCAGCCTCGCGGTGGTCGATTCGCCACTCGGGAACCTCGGACTCTTCGGCGTCAGAGAATACGGACGCGCCTCTGGCGGTAGTTGACTCGATCTACGGCTAGGGACCGCAAGAAACCTACTCCCGAACAAAGAAGATCAAGCAGAAACATCAAACTAGAAAGGAAACAAAACAATGACGAGGAAAAATATGTGGCTTGCAGCTGTGGTGACGCCGGTAATGATTGCGATGCTACTGCTGTTCGCAGGTTCACCGAGCGTCAAGGCGAATGACCAGCCCTCCGCGGCGAAGCGCGGCGGTGAAAATCGATAATTTCGTTTTTGGGCCGCAGACGATCACGATACCCGTCGGAACGACAGTTACCTGGACAAACAGTGATGACATTCCCCATACGTCGGTCAGCACAGACGGTGTATTCAAGTCCAAGGTGCTGGACACGGATGAGAAATTCTCCTATACCTTTACCAAGGCGGGAACGTATCCCTACTACTGCACGATTCACCCGAAGATGACCGGTACAGTCGTAGTGCAATGAGCTAGCCACCAGCTAACTCACGCTCGGGCTTTGTCGATCATCTCTTTCCAAACGCCTTTGGACTTGAGAATCAACTCAACCGCTTCCCGGACTGCGCCGTGGCCGGCAAGAGCTTTCGTTGTGTAGTGGGCGGCGTCTTTTACCTCGGGGGCGGCATCACCCACAGCGATGGCTAGACCAGCGCGGCGCATGAGGGGAATATCAGGCAGGTCGTCGCCGATATAAGCGACAGCGGAGTCGGAAACACCCGCTTTTCGAAGGATTTCTTCATACGCCGGCATTTTCACCGGCTGCTTCATGTAGATAAACTCCATCTTCATTTCGTGGGCGCGGCGGAGAAGTGCGGCGCTTTCGCGGCCCGTAATGCAGCCCGTGCGCAAACCGGCAGTCTGGGCCAGGGTTAAACCCTGGCCGTCATGTGCGTCAAAGGTCTTGATTTCGAGGGCGGTGCCGTCGGTTTGCGAGAGCAAAGTGACGCTGCCGTCCGTCATCGTGCCGTCCACATCCATAAGCAGCAGTTCGATCCGCGCGGCACGCTTCTTGAGCGCAGGGGAGATTTTGGGAAAACGAGCCAAAGAAGCCTCCAGTAGAAAAGATAGTAGAAAAGATAAATGAAAGTCTAAGTGAAAAGTCTGATCGATGGTACGCCAATGCTTTTTCCTGCCCGAACCTGCGCCGCCTCGGTTGAAGAAGCCGGATGATTATTTCGCATGCTACTTGTTACCATGAGCACTTGCGAAAAAAGGGGGACCCAATCATGAGCACAGTCGCGGCACCGGGCTCATCCAGTCTGTGGCAACCCCTGCGTGTGTTGACCTTCCGCAATCTGTTGTTGGCAGACGTCGTCTCCGATATCGGCACCTTCATGCAGAACGTGGGCGCGGCGTGGTTGATGGTGTCACTCGGCGCGGGGCCGATTTACGTGGCGCTCACCCAAACCGCCTCTTCACTACCGTACTTTCTCCTGGCCCTTCCTGCAGGTTCTGCTGGCGATATCGTCGACCGCCGCAAACTGATTCTATTTACAGAGTCGTGGATGATGGGCGTGGCGCTGCTTCTCGCGGTCTTGACCATCGCCGGTTTCATGTCTCCCTGGCTGCTGCTGGTGTTGACCTTCGCACTCTCGGCGGGAGATGCGTTTGAAACCCCGACGTGGCGTGCAATCCTGCCTGAATTGGTGCCCAAGGAAGACCTTGCCCCAGCCTCAGCCCTTAACGGAATCGAATTCAATCTCGCCCGCGCCGTTGGTCCGGCACTCGCGGGCATCATCATAGCCGCTGCAGGCGTCGCCGCGGCATTTGTCGTGAACTTTGTGTCGTTCTTCGGCGTCATTCTGGTGGTTGCGAGGTGGAAACGGCCGGTTCGCAAGCGGACCGCGCCGCCGGAAACGTTGACAGGAGCCACCGTCGCGGCCATCCGCTACGTCGGCCATTCCCCCGCAATCCTCACCGTAGTGCTTCGCACCGGCATCGTCATGTTCTTTTCAAGCTCACTCTTTGCGTTATTGCCGACGGTTGCTCGCAGCGTGAATAAGACCGCAATCGGATACGGGCTCCTGCTCGGATGCTTCGGGGCTGGCGCAATCGTCGGTGCTTTGATTATGCAGTCGGCCCGCGCCCGGTGGTCGACGGAAATCATTGTCTCCACTGGTGTGGTGATCTTAGGATTTGTGATTGCGACGACCGCCGGCTTACACCAGTTGAGTACCCTGGCTCCGCTCATGCTGGTGGGCGGCGCGGCGTGGGTAACCTTCATTTCTCTAGTCAACGCTCTGGTGCAGAACCTGGCCCCGGATTGGGTTCGAGCCCGGGTTCTGGCAATCTTCATCCTGGTGTATCAGGGAAGTTTCTCTCTGGGAAGCGTCGCTTGGGGTGCTGTAGCCCAACGGGCAGGCATTCGGGCTGCTCTTGTCTGTGCCGGCATTGGAACGATCGGGACAGTCGTGTTCGCGCTTTTCGCAAGGCTTCCTGATTCCACTGCTGACCTCACTCCATGGAACCACTGGCGCATGCCTGTTGTCGTCCAAGAGCTTGGATCTGATCTTACCCAGGGGCCGGTGCTGGTTACGGTCAAATACTCTGTCATTCGAGAGCGCGAAGCAGAGTTCATAACAGCAATCCATCAATATGGGCGCATACGACGTCGCGATGGTGCGTACCGGTGGGGGATCTTCCGTGATACCGAAGTCGAGGATCGTTATCTGGAAATCTTTCTGGTGCATTCGTGGGCTGAACACCTGCGTCAGCACGAACGGCAAACACAAGCCGACCGCGAACTGGAGCTGCGCTTGAACAGTTATGTTGTCGCCGAGCCCGAAGTGCATCACCTTATCTATACATATTCGAAGGAAACCTAGCGCCTAACCGGGTACCCGGCCCGCCTTTGCCCCGTGCATGCATCCGGTGCTAGACTGCGCGAATGGCTACCAAGAAGAAAACCAGCAAGAAGTCGACGAGATCGAAGAAGACTGCGGGCCGGAAAGCAAAACCCACGAAGAAGCAAGTGCAGAAGCGAAGAACCCCTAAGAAGTCGGCGAAGAAGAAGGCCGCGCCGAGCAAAGCGGCAGCGAACAAAGCGAAAAAGAAGAGCCCGAAGAAAGCGGCCAGTGGCAAGACCAAAAGCGCGCGCAAGCTGCAGGGTGCGAAGAAACCCCAAGGGCGGAGTGAGGCGGGATTCGCTCGCGAAGTGCCGGAATCGCGATCGGGCGAGGAATCGGGAGATCTGCAAGGCTTGTCTGACGTCGAAACAGCAGATTCGGAAAGCGTCGACGAATTGATCGAGGAGGGAAATGCTTTCGAGGCTGGCGTTGTGTCCGGCGTTGAAGACGCCGAGAACGCCGATGAAAGCGAAGTTCACACGCATGAGGTGCCGGAGGATGACGTGCCCGCCGAATACCTCGATGAAGACTGATTTGCCGTGAAAACCTAAAAGGCGAGCCAGCTTCCTAAGCTGCGGCCAGGTAGATGTAACGCAGAATAAACAGAATCGTGAGTATCCAGATCAGCACGTTTACCTCGCGAATCTTCCCAGCCGCAGTCTTCACGACCGTAAACGAAATCAGACCGAGACTCAGACCGGTTGCGATGCTGAATGTAAGGGGCGTGGCCAGCATGGTGATAAACGCCGGAACCGCCGCGCTGAAGTCTCTCCAGTCGACTTGCGCAATGGATTGCGTCATCAATACGCCCACTAAAATCAACGCCGGGGCCGTCGCGTAGGCTGGAATCGCGCTGGCCAGCGGCGAGCAGAAAGTGGCCAGCAGGAAGAGTGCTGCGACGGCAACGTTACTCAGCCCGGTACGAGCCCCGGCAGCAACTCCAGCTGCGCTTTCGATATAGCTCGTCACCGTGGAAGTTCCTGTCAAGGCGCCGACAACAGTTCCCACGCCATCTGCTACCAGGATTCGGCCGACGCGGGGAATCTTGCCATCCTTAACGAAGCCGCCCTGCTCGCACACTCCCACCAGAGTTCCGACATTGTCGAAGAGATCCACAAACAGAAAGGCGAACAGGATTTCGAGCAACCCGAGATGGGCCGCACCGCGAAAATCAAGCTGTAAGAAAGTGGAAGAGGGATGTGGCATCGCGAAGATTGCCGTGGGCCACGTTGCCATCCCGCGAAAGATTCCGAGCAGCGTCGTTCCAAAAATGCCGATCAGAATGGCGCCATGCATTTTCCGCGACATGAGGACCAGGGTCAGCCCAAGGCCGAAGCAGGCGGTCTGCACTTCCCTGTCAGCGAAGCTGCCGAGCCCGACAAACGTAGCCGCATTCGCCACCACGAGCTTTGCGTTCCGCAATCCCACGAAGGCGATAAACATTCCAATTCCCGCGGCTGTCGAGTGCTTCAGGCAGTCGGGCATGCCGTTGACAATCTGTTCGCGAACCCGCGTCACCGTGAGTACAAGAAAAAGAACGCCTGAACAAAAGACCACCGCCAGCGCCGTACGCCAGGGCACATGCATCGCGAGGCAAACCGAATAAGTGAAATAGGCGTTCAGAGACATTCCCGGCGCCAACGCGATGGGATAGTTCGCGTAAAGTCCCATGACCAGTGTGGCCACGGCGGCGGAAGCGCAGGTCGCGAACACCACGCCCTCCACCGGCATTCCTGCCTGGGCAAGAATCTGGGGATTCACGACGATGATGTAGGCCATCGTGACAAAGGTAGTGAGGCCACCCAGCATCTCCTGCTTCACGGAAGTGTGATTCTCGGTGAGCTTAAAGTAGCGATCGATCAAATCGTTCTCCCTGGGTTGAGGCTGGCGGAGTCCGCGCCGAATCAGTACTCGATCTTATTCGTCTTGTTTTCCCACGCACGCAACGCCACCAACGCCTCTTCGCGCATCATCTGAATCATCGGAATCTTGCGCTGCGAATGCGGCTGGGCGAGCTCACGGTAGATCAGCGAATCGTCAAAGCCGATCCGGGACGCGTCCGCATCGGCGTTAGCAAAGTAAACGCGAGAGAGGCGCGCCCAGTAGATTGCTCCCAGACACATCGGGCAGGGCTCGCAAGAGGTGTAGATCTCGCAGCCTTCCAGGTCAAAAACGCCAAGTTTCTTGCAGGCCTCGCGGATGGCGACCATTTCCGCATGAGCTGTCGGATCATTGGTGGAAGTGACCTGATTCGCGCCCTCGGCAATGATGACGCCGTTTTTCACCACAACCGATCCGAAGGGTCCGCCGCGTCCCGAGCGGACGTTGTCCATCGAGAGCTGAATGGCGCGGGCCATGAAAGGATTGTCCATGTTTGGTTCTATGTTCCGACTATTTATGCGTAACGTCAGGATGTGCCGGCGCCAGCGACCCGCGAACTCGCAGATCATTCGATGTGGCAGTCCTGTCTGGGTGATGCTTTTCAGCGCCAGCCTTGACTGCGCCGTCTGCCGCCATCAATTTGCCCCGCTTGCTCGGCGGATCTTGGCGTAGCCAGGCTTGATCACAGAATAAATAAAGTCGCAGCGCTGTCGATACGGCAAGAATGCGCTCTTCATCGCATTAATCGTGATCTTCTCAAAGTCATCGAGAGTCAAACCAAAGGTTTCGGCTGCCGCTTCGAATTCCTGCGTCATGGTCGTGCTGCTCATCAGCCGGTTGTCCGTATTGAGAGTGACGCGAAATTTCTCCTGATAAAAAATGCGGAAAGGATGTTCTGCCAAGCTCGGCGTGGCGCCGGTGTGAACGTTGCTCAGCAGGCAAATCTCCAGCGGGATGCGCTTATCCAGAACATATTGAGCCAGACCGCCCAACTTAACTGCCCTGCCGTCCACCACGGCAATATCGTCGATCAACCGCGTCCCGTGCCCAATCCGGTGCGCTCCGCAATACTGAATGGCCTGCCAGATCGATTCTTTTCCGAAGCCTTCGCCGGCGTGAATCGTGATATTGAAATTCTCGCGCTGGATGTAATGAAACGCATCGACATGCTTCTTCGCCGGAAAACCGCCTTCTTCGCCCGCCAGATCAAAGCCGACCACGCCGCGAGCCCGAAAATCGACTGCAAGCTCTGCCATTTCGAGCGAGGTGTTCATGTTCCGCATTGCACAAATAATCAAACCAGAGGAAATCCCGAAGTCTTTTCGTCCTCGTTCCAGTCCTTTCAACGCCGCCGCCACAATCTGTTGATGGGTCAATCCTTTCTGAGTATGAAAAACGGGCGCAAAACGAGTCTCAAAATAAACGACTCCTTCTCGGCTCAGATCCTCGGCTTGTTCATACGCGACCCGCTGCAGTGCCTCCTCGGCCTGCATCACCGCAATCGTATGCGCAAAGCCTTCCAGGTATTTTCCGAGACTCCCTTGATTCGCTCCCCGGAAGAACCACTGGGAAAGCGCATCGGGATCTTCAGTTGGCAGGCCAGTGTACTGAGCATCTCTGGCCAGCTCAATAACCGTTCGCGGCCGCAGTACGCCATCCAGGTGTTCGTGTAAAAGGACTTTGGGAAGGCTTTGCAACAACTGTTTCTCAAGTTTCATGGCGGGTGAAATGTTGCACGATAATACAACACTTCTCAGATCAGATTCTCGCCATCCAGCGCGCCGCGGCTCGTTGTACAATCCCACCCCAGTCTGACTTACAGAAGGATTGGCACGGCATGGAGCGGATGGCGCAGGAGTACTCCCCGAATGCAGACTATGGTCTGCGTCGCGAGATTCTTTCTCCCATGGAAACGCTTGCCCAGTCGGTCTCGACGATTGCTCCCACCACCACGCCCGCAGCCACCATCCCCCTGGTTTGCGCGCTCGCCGGCAACGGCACCTGGCTGTTTGGGTGCGGTCAACAAAACCATTGGCAGCCCACGCCAGATCCAGATGACCCTGCAGTTGAGATTCTAGGAGGAAGGTTCCTGCGGTTGGCCTATGTCTTCGTTCCAAATCTCAGGGTGCCGTCGAATATATTCGCCCAACAACGAAGTACACTCCACGGAATCGAGGTCGATCACCTCAACCCCCAGCGAGCGCAGCCACTCCACGCCTCCCTGAAAGTTGCGGCTCTCCCCGACAATCAGCGTTCGGAAGCCAAATTGCCGCACCAGCCCGCTGCAATACCAGCAAGGCGCGAGAGTCGTGACCATGATCAGTTTGCCATAGCTGCGCTGCCGCCCCGCACTCCGGAAAGCATCAGTCTCCCCATGCGATGAGGGATCGCCGTTCTGAACGCGGCGGTTGTGGCCGGAGCCGATAAGCTTCCCGCTCTCGTCAAAGATCGCAGCGCCAATCGGGATGCCGCCTTCGGCCAACCCCTTACGCGCTTCCGCTATCGCCACCGCGAGCATCGCAGAATGATCCGAGCCGGGCATTGTCAGTAATCATATTACGGACAGGTGCGACCAGTAGCTTCCCAGTCACTTCCGCGCGTCCGCTTCTCCAGATACAAATGTTCTTGTTTTCGTGAACCACCAACCAAACCCATGACGCACGCCCAACTAGTCGAAAAAGCCGTGCGCTGGCTCCGCGGCTACCGCTGCGGAGTAGTGCTCTCCGAGCAAGCCTGCGTCAGCGGCGAAATGCCCGATGCCATCGGATGGAAGCGTGCCTGCCATTCCGTGCTCGTCGAGTGCAAGCTCACGCGCTCCGACTTCCTGGCCGATCGCGCCAAACCCTTCCGCCTCAAGCCCGAGCAAGGAGTCGGCTGCGAGCGCTTCTACCTGGCCCCCGCCGGACTCGTTTGCCCCGAAGAATTGCCCCAGGGCTGGGGATTGCTGGAACACAGTCGTGGCAAAATTGAAACGGCGCATCCCTCCGTCAAAAATCTGCGCAGCAACACCGGCTTCCGCTACGAAATGAATCTCCTGCTCGCCAGCCTCCGCCGCGTCGAGGTCCGCGTCGAACCCCAAAGCATCACCGACTTCCTCAAGTGGAAAAACCGCATGGCAGAATACAACCGCGGTACCCTCCCCGAAGGATTGCAGTCCGCCGAAGAAGAGCTAAACGTGTTCCTCGAACAGATCTAACCCAGTAGCGAGGCCGCGAAAAAGGAAGCTCAAACAGGCTAGAAGCTAGAAGCTAAGACCTCACAACTCCCGCCGCCCTTCCATCGCCTTAAGCATCGTGATCTCATCTGTATATTCAATGTCGCTGCCCACCGGGATGCCCATGGCGATGCGCGTCACCTTCACGCCCGCGCGTTTCAGTCGCTGCGAAAGATAAGTGGCGGTCGCTTCGCCTTCGACCGTCGGATTGGTCGCAACGATCACCTCATCCACGTTCCCCGCGTCGACCCGCGCGATGAGATTCGCGATCCGCAACTGCTCCGGCCCCACACCGTGCAGCGGCGAAAGTGATCCATGCAGTACGTGGTAGACGCCGTTGAAGTGCTTTGTCTTTTCAATGGCGGCAATGTTGGTGGGTTCCTCGACCACGCACACCAGGCGCTGGTTGCGCGTAGCACTGGTGCAATAAACACAGGGATCGACGTCCGTAATGTTGTTGCACACCGAACACAGCCGCAGGCTGGCTTTAACGTCACGCACTGCGGCCGCCAAAGCCTCGGCATCTTCGTCGCTCGCCCGCAGAATGTAGAAAGCTAGCCGCTGCGCGCTCTTCGAGCCCACGCCCGGCAGCTTCTTCAACTCGTCAATCAGCCGCGACATCGGCTCAGCAAATTTCGACATAAAGAATTGAGTAATTTTGCCATTTGGTGATTCGGCAACTTGAAGACCAGACAAAACACCAGAGCTGACGCAGGAATTGCACAATCACCCCATTGCACAATCGCTCATTTCCCTCACAGCCCGCCCAGGCCCATCCCGCCCAACATTCCGCCCACGGTAGACTGCATCGCTCCATCCACTTTGCGCGCAGCTTCATTAACCGCCGCCAGGATCAGGTCCTGCAGCATCTCCACGTCGCCCGACTTCACCGCTTCCGGATCGATATGCAGGCTCAGCAATTGCTTGCGGCCATCCATTTTCGCCCTGACCGTGCCCCCGCCCGACGAGGCCTCAACCACCGTCTCCTGCATCTTCTTCTGCAGCGAGTCATACTGCGACTTTGCCTTCGACATCAGTTCTTGCAGATTGAATCCACCCATAAAACCTCACGTTTCAAGATTTCAAAAGTTGAAGGTTCCGAAACCTTAAAACTTTGAAACTCCAAACCCTTGATTCTTACCGCTTCTCCTTATAATCAATCACGGTACGAATCTCGGCGCCAAATTTCTCCTGCAGCCTCCGGACCACGGCATCCTGTTCAGCGCGCCCCCGGCCCCCAGTTCCCGAGTTCGTCACGCCGGACTTGGAACTGTTACCGTTGTTTTTTCCTTCCGTGGTCGCCACCGTTGCGCCGGAAACAATCCTCAGCCTGACAGCTCGCCCCAATACGCCACTGGCCGAAGCAACCGCCAGTCGCCTGGCATCGGCGCCCAGCGACATGTCGACCACGGTCTGCGACTCCGCGACCTGGATCACTACTTCGTTGCCTTCGACCGCCCATTCGCCGGCTTCCAGCATCGACACCAAAATGCGCTGATTGCCATCCCTCAGTGCCTGCAGCACGGCGTTCCGCAGTCTCTCGATTGCCGGGGCCGGCGCAGCTTGCAATTTCGGTTCGCGTTGCGCCTCAGCCGGCGAACTGAGTTGCAGTTCGGCAGCATCCTCGCCCAGATTTGCCGGCGCGGCCGCTCCCATAACCACTCGCGCAGGTGGGTTTCCAGCAGAGACCATGCGCGGCCCACTGCCCGAAGCAGGATTCGCAGCAAACTCCTGCCGCGGACCGCCTTTGCGCGCGGAATCAGCATCGAACGGAGAAACATGCCTCGAGCCCGCAGCCGGAGCCGCTTCCTCGCGCCCCTCCGCGAACCGATTTCTCTGCGGGCCCGCACTCCCAGGGGCAATGGCCACCGGTCTTGCCGAAGCGCCAACTCCAGTTCCGCTGGCAGAAGAGGCAGCCACGTCGCTGAGTAATTGCTCGATCGGCAGAATGCGCTGCGCGTGCGCCATCTTGAGCAGCCCAAGTTCTAGGTGAAAACGCTGCTCCTGCTTGTATCCCAGCTCGCCGTGGGTCCGCAACATGATCTGCAAATGCCGCGTCAGATCTTCTTCGCCGAACAACTCCGCGATCCGCGCGACGCGCTCGCGCTCCTCACTCGATATCTGCAGCAGGGAAGAGTCCTTCCCAGCAATCTTGGCGACGGTCGCGTTACGCAGGAAGCGCACCATCTGGCGCGCAAAGTGCGTAGGGCTATGGCCTTCGCTGATAAGGTGGTCGACCTCCCGCAGCACCTCGTCGCTCGCCCCGCGAGCGACCGCCTGCATCACTTCTTCAAGAATGTGCGCTGGCGCCGCACCCACCAGGTTGCGCACGGAATCAGCCGTGATCTTTCCGCTCGAGGACGCAATTGCTTGATCCAGAATCGACAGCGCGTCGCGCATCGAGCCGTCGCCAGCCTCAGCCAGCAGGGCAAGAGCATCGTCATCCGCTTCAATCTTTTCGCGCCCTACCAGATCGCGCAGCTGGCCCACAATGTCATCGAACTTTACGGCGCGAAAACTGAAGTGTTGGCAGCGTGACCGGATGGTCTGCGGAATGTCCTCCGGCTGCGTGGTCGCCAGCATGAAAACAATATGATCCGGAGGCTCCTCCAGAGTCTTGAGCAAAGCATTGAAGGCGGCGTCAGTAATCTGATGCGCTTCGTCAAGAATGTAGATCTTGAAACGGTCGCGCGCCGGCTTGTAACGTGCCGCCTCCCGCAGCTCGCGAATCTCATCAATGCCGCGATTGGTGGCCGCATCGATCTCGATCACATCAACCGCGTTCCCCGCGCGAATCTCAGTACAGGATTCACAAACGCCGCAAGGCTCCGCCACCGGCTTGTCGGACGAACGGCAATTCAACGCCGCCGCCAGAATCCGCGCCACGGTTGTCTTTCCAATGCCGCGATGCCCGCTGAATATGTAGCCGTGGGCCGTCCGTCCCTGCTCCAGAGCGTTCTGCAGGGTGCGGGTAACGTGCTCTTGTCCGATAACCTCGGAGAATTTCTGCGGCCGGTATTTGCGCGCCAGGACGGTGTAGCTCATGATCCGGAACGTTGATTATACGTGATAAGAACCGCAGACAGGACTTCAGGGTAGAATCCCCAGGGTAGAATCCCAAGACATGGCTGCCATGATGAAACTTTCAGCGGTACGACTTGAGGTTTCGCTCGTCGGAAGGTTGCTTACTTAAGGAGACTCAATGCGCCTGCTCAACCTCGGCACTTGCGTTGCTCTTGCTCTCGGCGTGTTTTGTTCCTTCTCAACCGCGCAGCAACCACAATCCTCCGTTGAATCACGACGAAAGGCGCTGAGTGGACCGTTACATCGCCTGGCCCGGCCAGGCTCTGGCCTATAAACTCGGCCAGTTGGAAATTCTGAAACTCCGCCAAAACGCCTAAGGATGAACTGGGCGGCAAATTCGACATTCGCAGTTTCCACGATGAACTGCTTGACGGCGGCGCGCTTCTGCTGGATGTACTCGATACGCGTATCCACGACTGGGTGGCAAAAGCGAAATAGCCCTTCTCTTGCTGTTCGCGCAGCTAGGCTTGCTAAAACCGCCGCACAAGCGCTACGCTGGTGCCAGTTGACAGTGCGGGACCGGCGTGATTCGAGCGCTATCTGCCCGAAACGCCGCAAAGGAGTTTTTATGCAACTGAAAGTCGCAACGCGATCCAAAGATGGAATTCTCGTCGTCGATTGCAGCGGCCGGATTATATTCGGCGAGGAGACTTCGCTGCTGCGCGATGAAGTCAAGAAAGCTGTGTCGGAGAACAAGCGCATTGTGCTCAATCTGGGCGAGGTCAACTACATCGATTCCGGCGGTTTGGGCACGCTCGTAGCTCTGGGAACAACTGCCCAAAACGCAGGCGGCGCCATCAAATTGACCAACTTGACCAAGCGCGTCGGCGATTTGCTGCAGGTCACCAAGCTGCTCACGGTTTTCGACGTCTATAACTCTGAGGCGGAAGCCATCGAGTCCTTCCGCAAGGCGGCTTAGCCCGGCCCCTGATCAACGGGATAAGATCAACGGGATAAGATCAACGGGATACGATCAACGGGATAAGATCGACCGAACCTGATCGACCGAACCTGATCGACCAAACATGATCGACCAAATATGACAGGCGGTGCGACCGCCGCAGACGCGCCCAGTTCTCCTCGAATGCTGCCTCGCATCGTCTTTCTTCTCTGCCTGCTTGCGAGTGCCAGCAGCTTCGTGTCTCCGCCCGTGGCGCTCGCCATGGGGCTGGTCTTTGGCCTCACGTTGCCTCATCCCTACGACGATGGAGCAAAAAGATTCTCCAAATTCCTTCTGCAGGCCTCCGTCGTAGGACTGGGTTTTGGCATGAACCTCCACCAGGTGCTACGGGCGGGAAGCAGTGGTTTCGTCTACACCATCCTCGGCATCAGCTTCGCACTGCTTGCGGGCACGGGCCTCGGCAGGTTGCTGCGCGTGCAGCAAGTCCCGTCGTTTCTCATTTCCACGGGCACGGCGATCTGCGGCGGAAGCGCCATTGCCGCCGTCGGGCCCATCACCCAAGCCAGCCACGAAGAGATGGCCGTATCGCTCGGAACCATCTTCGTCTTGAATTCCGTCGCGCTGTTGATTTTTCCCTCCATCGGTGCGGCACTCAAGCTCACGCAATCGCAATTTGGCCTCTGGGCAGCCCTGGCCATTCATGACACCAGCTCAGTCGTGGGCGCGGCCGCCAAGTATGGCGCCGAAGCTCTTGCCATTGCGACCACGGTAAAGCTGGCGCGCGCCCTGTGGATCGTCCCGCTCTCGATCGGAACCGCCGTGGTGCGCGGCGCCAAAGCCAGGATTCAATGGCCCTGGTTCATCGGTTTGTTCTGCCTCGCGGCAGTATGCAACACGTATCTCCCGGCCGGAGCCCACGCCTACGCCATCGCCGTGAAAGTTGCAAAGATCGGATTGACCGCCACCCTATTCCTCATCGGCAGCGGCATCTCTGTGGCAACCGTCAAGCAGGTTGGCCACCGCCCCTTGTTGCAAGGCATCATATTATGGTTGCTGGTTTCGGTAGGATCGCTGTGGCTGATTCGCCTGGGATGGATCGCGCTGTGAAGCAGAGAACCAAAACGCCGCGGAAACGTGGAACCAAATCTTCGCCAGACCGGTCGTCAGATCGATCATCGGCTCGGTCATTAGATCGACAGGCGACGATGCGCCTGCGCATCGAAGCCGCGATCCGACGGATTCCCAAAGGCAAAGTGTCCACCTACGGAGCCGTCGCGCGAGCCGCCGGATTGCCGGGAGCGGCCAGACAGGTAGCCAAGGTGCTGCATCGCAGCTTCGACTTGCCCTGGCAGCGGGTGTTAGGCGCCGGAGGAGAAATCAAGCTGCGCGGCGATTCAGCATTCGAGCAGCGGCTCAGGCTCGAAGCCGAGGGGATCCACTTCCGAGGCCAGAAGGTGGATATGAAGCAGCACGATTACAAGTTCCCCCGTGTAACCAAGAAACGCTGAGCGGGAAGTTCACTCCCGCTATTTTTTGAACTGCTCGTCAATCTCCACCTGATATCCGCTGACCATTTTGTTAGTTTCATTCGCCATCCCCACCACCGCCATTAACTCCTTGAACATGGCATCGGTCATCCCTTTTTTCTGCGCCGAGACAGTATGTGAGGCGATGCAGTAATTGCATTGGTTGGTCACGCTCACTGCGACATAAATCATCTCCTTGGTCAGCGCATCAAGCGCCCCCGGAGCCATAATCTGCTTAATGTCCTCCCAAGTGCGCTTAAGCGTGACGGGATCGTGCGCGATCGCTTTCCAGAAATTGTTGATCCAGTCAGTCTTGCGCGTTGCCATAATGTCGTCATAAACGGCACGCACCTCCGGGCTGGCATCCTTGTATTCGATGAGTCCAAGCGTTGCCATGAAATTCTCCAGCTCCTAAAAATCATTTCACCACAAAGTCACAGAGTCACAGAGAAAGGCAAACCTCAAAAAGGTTTTCTCTGTGCCTCTGTGCCTCTGTGGTGAACTTGTTTGCGTTACCTACTGCGGCAGTTCCCCGCCCAGCAATTTCTCCAACGCCGCCGCCGGGCAGCGCACTCCCACGAAGAACTGCCCGAACAACGCATACACCGCGCTGACATGATCGAAGCGCATCTCGTAGATCAACTTCTTAAACACCAGCGGATCATCGGCAAACAGATCGACCCCCCACTCCCAATCGTCAAAGCCAATCGACCCGGTAATGATCTGCTTCACTTCGCCCGCATAGCGCCGCCCCACCAGGCCGTGCTCGCTCATCTGGCGGGCGCGTTCTTCGATCGGAAGCGTATACCAGTTCTTATCCTCGCCCCGCAGCCGGTTCATGGGATAAAAACAGACGTAACGGTTCGGCGGAATCTCAGGAAACAGCCGCGGACGCATCGCCTCCCGATGCCGGTCGAGTTTGCATTCGATTTCCGCCTTCCACTGCTCAGAGTGCGGTTGAATGCCCTGATCAACGAGTTCTTTGTAAATCTTGAGCGTTGAATCGTACAGCCCGAGTTCGATGATGGAAAGATAAGAAGATGTTGGCTCAAGGTAATCGCTCAGGCGCAGTCCGGCCAGCCTGAGTTCCGCCTGGTTAAGTTCGGCAAAAGACTTGCGAAAGTGCACCAGCATCAGATCGCCCTTGTGCCCGATCAATGAAAAAAGCGCCGATTGCCCGTTCGAATTCCGTTCCATTTCACCCAGCGCCACCGAAGCTTCCTGCGCAATCGACGACCGCGCCCCCTCAGGCAGCGCCCGCCAGGCTGTCCACCGGAACCGCATCATCTGATGCAGCACGCTGTAACCCTCAGTCGTCAGCGGCACTTCCGGAAGCTGTGCCGAGGCCGTTTGTGAGCGAACGGAGGGACTTGAGGTCGTCGTCATTGTCTTCGCAGGTCGTGGGCTCATAATTTCACCACCTATTGTACGCAAGAGTGCGGAGCCAGCGAATCCACCATTTACAATCATCTTGATATTTCAACCCCGCGGCGGCGCGCCGCAATGCATGCGAAAACTGATTCCGCTATTAAGCTTCGTTCTGTTCCTGGCCGCCTCGCTCGTGGCACAGAGCAATCGCCTCTGGATTCTTCGTCCAGCCGGCGAGATGGCAGAATACGATCCCGCAACCTTCGCCGCCAAACAGACCGTGAAAATCCCCGCAGAAGCCGTGGCGTCGCCGCAGGGCTTCGCGGTCAATCATCTGGGCCAGATCCTGTTCGCCGCACCCGTATCTTTACCGCTTACAGAAGAAGATCTGGCGGCCGAGCAGAAGATCTGGCTCTGGGACGGCCACACCGCAACCACCCTCACCCGCGAGGTCGCCCGCGCTACCGCAACAGCGGGCTCAAACCTTTCCATCACCGAGTCAGCGCCTGTGCCCTATCTCTCAGAGGATGGAGCCCATCTCTACTGGTTTTCAAACCAGGCGCGCCGCCTGCAGCGCGATGGCGTGGATCTTTCGACCAAAACAACCTGGCTGGCATGGCAAACCGATCTCTCCGGCGCCGCCCGTCAGGATGCACTCTCGATCGCGCTTCCCGATTGCCCCTGCCCCACCGGAGGCTGTGAAGAAACCTGCCCCTACGGCCAGGTGTGGGTTCCAGAGGATGGCGTGGGCAAATTCTTTCTGCTCACCCTGTTCGTCTCCGGAAAGACCCAGCCCCTTTACCAGGCAACCTCTTTATATGAGGAAAACGCCGGCAAATGGGCATCGACCCCAGTCAATCCACCGCTACGCCGCGTGCTCGATGCTCCCAACTCCAGCACAATCCTCGAGGCTATTCCAGACACCGCCTGTTGCGGCTGGCAGAATCAAAGCAACGATCAAACTCTGCTCCACTTCCACGGCAAAACCTTAACCCTGTTCGATGAGCAGGCAGCCTACAAGAATCCCGACTACGACGTCAGCTTCTACACCGAAAACGGCAAGCTATCGCCCGACCTCGCCTCCGTGGCATTCACCATTGTCGCCACCGCTCAGGCGAACAAGCCGATTCAACCCTCTGAGCAGGGGCAGGCCAACCCGGAGGAATCGCAGCGCATTCGCAAGGCTTTGCTCGATCTGCCCGCGGTCGAGATAAAGAGCATCGAGATAAAGAGCAACGAGGTAAAGAGCAACGCCAGTAGCAATGACGACGCCCCCCGTCGCATCGCATTTCTTCCCCACGCCACCCTCGTAGGCTGGATCAGCCCCAAGGAGATTCTCATCGTAGAGGGCCATCTGCTCGTCGCCTACAACATCGCAAGTGGCGTCCGCCGCAAGTCAAACATCCATGTCGAGGATCCCGCCCATGTCTTTCTGCGCTGAACGCCCCCTGCCTCCAGAGCCGTCCTTATAGCACTCTCGGGCCACTCGTTCCCAGATCGTGCCATTGCCACCGCGACTTCACGGCCTCAGGATACTTGTGTCTGGCGATCGGCCCCTGGTTAAGGGCTATTTCGCTAGGCACAAAGACCCTAAATGCTACAAAACAGCCCAGCAGCGCAGCTTTCCAGACCTCAGGTTAATTTCTCCAACCGGCAACCTCGCCGGCTTCAGATCGCACTCCTTCTTCTATTGGTTGCCCTCGGCGTCGTACTCGCCAAGGACCGCGATTTCTGGTTCGGCTCCGACCAGACCGCTGACTCCGATTCGACCGGTCCGGAAAGCACCCCGAAACTGAATTCCCCGGCTGCAACCGCCAAGACCGCCCCGGCTCCCGTCGCACGGATTGAAGCAGCAAAGATTGAGACCGCAAAGAACCACACGGCTCCGAAGACTGCCACCAAGGCCATCACCGAGCCGGCTCAGCAGGAAGCCGCAAACCAGGACTCGCCAGTGGTCGCAACCACCCGCGCCGCCCTTCCACCGCTCGATGTCGAAGTGGTCGCAGGCGACGCTCACCGCACGGTTCATCCCGGAAGCAACATCACGAAAGTGGAGATTCCCGGCAATTCGAACCGTGTCTCAGCCGCTGTACCAGGTGTGAGCACCAACGCCGCCGAGCGTGAACTTCTTCCCGCCGGGGCCGTCCCGGAACTCCGGCAATCCCTCGATGTGGCCTATCCCTTGCTGGGACAGCACACCCGGGTCCAGGGTTCCGTAGTGTTGCAAGCCGTAGTCGGGACCGACGGCATCATCGAAGACCTTCGCGTGCTCAGCGGCCCCTCAATCCTCACCGCCGCGGCACAGCAAGCCGTCCGCCAGTGGCGCTTCAAGCCCTATCTCCAGAACGGACAGCCCGTCGAGACCAAAGCCAGAATCGTAGTCAACTTCTCGATTCGAGTCGCCGACGACGCGACCAGTTAAGTAGTCGGCCATTCGCTCGGAGTAACCAGCACTCCGCGGGCGACTCGACGCCCGCCGCCCACACCGCCACACTCGTGGGTTTCGAAAAACCCGAGGGCTGATCGAGTGACGAGCTTACTTTAGTGGTGGTCCCCGTTGCTATGCCGCCACGTCCAGTATTCCTTCTGTTCCCCGGCGGGCAGCTTGCGAAAGTCTCTATTCTCGTCGCGGTGGTTTTCGCGAGCCCACTGATGGTAATAGGTGACCTCGGAATCGTTCCAGACATGGTAGTCGCTGTAGTAGGGGTCATAGACCCGGTAGTAGTGTGGATGTCCGCAAGCCGACCCCAATACGGAACACGTCAGGGCGCCGGCCAGGAAGAGTGAACTTACAAAACGCGATTTGCTCTTCATCTGTGAATGACCCTCCTCTGGTTTCAACCTCTTAACAACAACGTCTGTCCCATTGGGGAAGTGCTCTGCCCCATCCCAGTTCGTTGCCAACGCTCGCCCGGAGGGTTGCTTACAACCATCTCCTGACCCGGGCGACCTTCGACCGATCGCGAAGCCCCGAAATCAACGTTGCACTAGCCCGCAAAACCAAAATTGTATCAGCGGCAATCGTCGGCCAACGTTCCCAGCCAGTGTTAACCAGGCTAGCACCCAACTCCTCAGTTATCAGATAGAATCAAGACATCCGCGAGTCGAAGGAGAACACGCCAATGTATCCGGAAATTATGGTCATCCCCATGCGCGAAGAGCTGACCCGCCTGGGCATCGAAGAACTCCGCACCTCCGAGGCTGTCGACCGCGCCTTGAAGGGCCGCCCGGGTACAACCTTGGTGATAGTGAACTCCATTTGCGGATGTGCCGCCGGCCGCATGCGTCCTGCCGTCCGCATCGCTCTCGAAAAGGCCACGCATCCCGACAAGACCTACACCGTATTCGCCGGGCAAGACGCCGATGCTACCGAGCGTGCCCGCGCCTATTTCACCGGACAACCGCCCTCTTCACCCTCAATCGCCATTCTGCGCGACGGCCAACTCGTCTACATGATGCCCCGCCGCGACATCGAATCCCGTGAAGCCCCAGCCATAGCCGCCGACCTGAAAACAGCCCTGGACAAATTCTGCGCTAAGCCGGTAACAACACCATAGCGTCGTCGTAGAGACGTAGCTTGCTACGTCTTTCTCGCCCACAAGATGCCGCGTCACCCTATTTCTTAACCGCCCCACTCACCATAAACGCCTTCACCACAATCCCATTCGGTTGCATCCCTACCGGAATCATGGTCAACAGCGAATACTCCGTAGGCTCCAGCCTTCGCGGCTCTCGTTTCTGGATCACCGTCACGTCCCCCGCCTGAGTATCCAGCACCAGCACATACCTCTGATCCTGCGACAGCGCCAAACCATCCGGATGGCTTCCCACCGCCATGGTCGCGATCCTCCGGCCCATGTCAATGTCATAGACAGCCACACTGTCTGATCCAAAGTTGCTGGCATATAGCCGCGAGTTATCGAGAGTGACCACCGCGTGCGCGGGATGTTGCCCGATCAACGCGCTGCTCCCCACTTCATTATTTCCCGTCTCAATAATCGAAATGCTGTCGGAATCAAAATCGCACACGATCAGCTCTCCGCCATCGGGTTTCAACGCCAGGCTCACCGGCGTCCTCCCTACATCCAGCAGCGCCAGCACCCGATCACTCGTCGGCTCACCATTCTTCGTTCCGCTATCTAACGCAATCGACGCCACCTGCGACGAACCCGAACACGCCACAAACGCCTTGCTCGAATCCGGCAGGATGGCGATGTCCTCCGGCTGCTGGCACACCGGCAAGGTCGTCCGCACCCGCAGCACCTTCGTGTCGATCACGGAAACCGTGTCGTCGCCGCGATTCGACACCACCACGGTCGCGCCGTCCGGCGAAACTCGTGCCAGTCCCGGCGCAGAGCCCACCCGCACATTGCCGATCACAACTTTCTTATCGAGATCGATCACCGAAACATTGGCCGACCCCGAATTCGCCACGTAAGCCCGCTTGCCATCTTCCGAAACGTCAATAAAATATGGCTTCCCATGCACTCCGATCGTTGCCACCACGGCATTCTTCTCGGCATCGATCACACTCACGTTGTTCGACCCGCTGTTGACCACATAGATTTCATTCTTCCTGCCGTTGGCCACCACTCCGGTCGGCTCCACGCCCACTGCAATCGTCTTTGCCAGCTCAAACGTCCGCAGGTCAATCACGCTCACCGTATTGCTCTTGCCGTTCGTCACATAGGCATACTCGCGGTACGCGGGCCCGTAATCCGGCAAAGCCTGCTCGCGCAAATACCACCACCCAACCCCGCCCAGCAGTGGTATCACAACAATGATGGTAAGGATTTTTCGCAAAATGTATGCTTACTTCTCCAAACGAAACAAGACTACCAGACAGCAGCACAACTCATGTGGAGCCAGAACCACAAACCCTGTGGAGACGACCGCCTCGGCCATCCTCCGAGCGCAGCGAGGCGGCCATCTCCCCTTTCTAGAAAATCCCAGCTAACCTTCGCCGTTGTCGCCAGTCGAATTTACAGTGTGAAGGGCTGATCGGCCTGCCCGTCCGCCCCAAGCCATCTGAGCTAACCGATGCGCATGCTCCTGGACACTTTCGGCCAGACGTTGCGCACCCTATGGGCGCATAAGCTGCGTTCGTTCCTCACCATGTTTGGCATCGCCTGGGGTGTGGGATCGCTCTTGCTGCTGGCCGGCGTCGGCGAAGGCTTCCGCAACGGCAACCGCCGCCAGCTCGAAACCTTCGGCAAAAACATCATTTTCTTCTGGGGCGGACGCTCTCCTGCCGTCGAAGGCAGCTTCACTTCCATGAAGTGGTTCAACCTCACCTATGACGATTACCTCGCCATCAAGAACGAATCAAAGCTGGCCGTGAATCTTGCTCCCGTGATCGCGCGTGACGACATCCGCGCCGTCAGCGACTACACCAGCACGAATGGCCAAGTCTCCGGCGTTCCTCCCATCTACAGCAAGGTCAGGACCATCCCCCTCCAGGTCGGCCGTTGGATCAACGACGAAGACAACGATCAGCGCCGCCGCGTCTGCCTCCTCGGCCGCGAAATGACGCGCAACTTGTTCCCCGGACGTCCCGCGGTCGGCAACACCATCCTCCTCAACGGCGTTCACTTCGAAGTCATCGGCATGCTCTCCATGATTGGGAACGAAGAGCAAAATTCCACCAACATTCGCATCTTCGTTCCCTTCAACACCATGCGCGAACTCTTTCCCCTCAAAGGCGACAACTCCAAAGATGGCAATGCGATTTCCTTCATCAACTATCAACCCCGCAGCTTCGACGAAAATGAAGACGCCAAAGACGAACTCCACCGCATAGTCGCTCGCAATCACGGAGGCTTCAATCCTAAAGGCGTCGACATCTGGGAGGAGTGGGACACCGTGAAGAACCAGAAACTCATGGGCAAGATCTTCACCGCCATGGACTGGTTCTTAGGCGGCGTAGGCCTGGTCACCCTTGCCCTCGGCGCCATCGGCATCATCAACATCATGCTGGTCGCGGTAACCGAGCGCACCCGCGAGATTGGACTCCGCAAAGCCCTGGGCGCCACCAACCGCAACATCTTGTTCCAATTCTTTCTGGAAGGTGCGTTCCTCACCTTGATGAGCGGCGCACTCGGAGTAGGTGCCGCCGCGCTCATCGTTCACCTGCTCTCTGGAGTGAATCTCCCGCAGGGTTTCGATACGCCGCGTATCGTACCGGTGTCCGCTGTCGCGGCGGTGCTTTCGTTGGCCCTGGCCGGCATCACCGCCGGCCTCTACCCCGCCCGCAAAGCAGCCATGCTCGAACCCGTGGAAGCCTTGCGTCAGGAATAAGTCGCCAGGAACAGTCGCCCGGAGTAATTCGCAAGAAGTATTGAAGCAAGAAGTATCGGAGCAATTATGACCCGCGATCTGCTGAAAGAAGCTTTCGGTGCCATGCAGTACAACCGCCGCCGCACCGCCCTCACCATGCTCGGGATGGCCTGGGGTATCGCCACCGTCGTCATCCTGCTGGCCTTCGGCTCCGGCTTCGAGCGTGCCATCGGAACCATCTTCAGTTCCTGGGGCACCGACGTCATCGGCGTCTTCCCCGGCCGCACCTCCCTGCAAGCCGGAGGCGCCAAGGCCGGCAGCGAAATCCGCCTCCAGATCGCCGATGTCGATTACATTCGCAACGAAGTCCCCATGATCAAGGGCGTCACTCCTGTCTTTGACCGTCGAAATAATCTGACCATCCAACGTGACACGCGTAGCTTCACCAACCTGGGCGTCACCGGCGTCTATCCCGTATATGAGCGCATCCGGCATTTTCAGGTCGCCACCGGGCGGGGTCTCAGTGAACAAGATCAGTTCCAGCGCGCCCGCGTAGCCGTGATCGGCGACGAAGCCCGCCGTAGGCTCTTCTCCGGCGAACCACCCCTCGGACAATCCATCCGCATCAACGGCATGAGCTTTGAGATCGTCGGTGTCTACCAACGCAAGGTCCAGGGCGGCGACGACAACGACAACAGCTTCATCGTCATCCCTTTCAGCACCATGGGCGACCTGTATGACACCAAATACATCACCGGAATTTTCATGGACTACGAGGGCGAAAACCACCAGCAACTCACTCGCGTGGTTCGCTCCGTGCTCGCCGGACACCACAACTTCCGCCCCGACGACCGCCGCGCCGTTTTCATGGCCGACTTCAAGCAGGACTTCGACGAGTTCACGGTCGTAACCACCGCCCTAAAAGTTCTGCTCGCCTTCATCGGCGCTCTAACTCTCGGCATCGGCGGCATCGGCCTCATGAACATCATGCTGGTCTCTGTGCAGCAGCGCACCCGCGAAATCGGTATAGAAAAAGCTCTGGGCGCGCACAAAACCCACATCCTCTTCCAGTTTCTAGCCGAGGCCCTCGCCATAACCTTCGCCGGAGGTCTTGGCGGCATCGCCATCGCCTACATAATTTCCTGGATCGTTGGCGCACTTCCGCTGATGAGCGCTTTCGGCGATAACCTCCAGGCCGGCGACATCCACCTCCACATCGACCTGGGCAGCCTGCTCGTAGCAACAATTATTCTCAGCCTCGTAGGCATCATCAGCGGCATGGTTCCCGCAGTCCACGCTGCCCGCCTCGACCCCATCGAAAGCCTGCGCTACGAATGACCCCGGCAACCAGGCAGCACTCGGCTCACCAAGGCGCGTCAGTGTACAATCAGCAGCGCCGCGCGCCCCTGAGAAACACAAATTCTGTCAGAACCGCTACATAAGGAGCCTCACTGAATGCGATCCATCGTCCTGTTAGCCTTGCTGGTCTCCCTGCTGTGTTCCACCGTCCTCGCAGCGCCGCCGCAATCTGATCTAGAGTCCCGAAGAAAAGCCCTGAACGATCTTCTCGCCGAGCGCTGGGAGTACACCCTCCGCACCAGCCCCATCTACGCCTCCGTCCTCGGAGACAAGCGCTGGAACGACAAACTAGACGACCTCTCGCAGAAGGCCATCGACGACGACCTGGAGCAGAGCCGGAAATATCTCACTCGCTTCGAAGCCATCGACACCACCGGCTTCCCCGAGCAGGAAGCCCTGAACAAAACCCTGATGGTCCGCGACCTCCGCATGGCCCTCGAGGGAGCCCGTTTCAAGCCTTGGGAAATGCCCGTATCGCAGGTCGAAGGCCTCCCCATCGAACTTCCAGAGCTAGTGACCGTCCTCTCATTTCAGAGCGTCAAGGACTACGATGACTACATTTCGCGCCTGCGGCAGTTTCCCCGCGTCTTCGACGAAACTGTGATTCAGATGCGCAAGGGTATGGCCGAGGGCCTCATGCCCCCGCGCGTCCTGCTCCAGAAAGTGGTTCAACAGTGCAATGGCCTCGCCACCAAAGCCCCCGACGCCTCGCCTTTCGCCCAGCCCTTCGCCAAGTTTCCCGATTCCATCCCCGCCGCGGACCAGAAACGGCTGCGCGAGCAGGGCCTGGCCGCGATCAGCGAGACCGTGCTTCCTACCTATGTCAAATTCACAACCTTCGTCCGTGAAGAGTACGCACCGAAAGGCCGCACCGAGCCCGGAATCTGGGCGCTGCCCGAGGGCGCCGAGCGTTATGCCTTCCGCGTGAAAGACAGCACCACCACCGATCTCACGCCGGAAGAAATTCACCAGACCGGTCTGGCTCAGGTCAAAGAGATCGAAGCCCGCATGCTGCAGGTCGTCAATCAGCTCGGCTACAAAGACCTCAAAAGTTTCAGCGCATCCCTGCCGGCCAATCCCAAGGTCCACGTGCATTCCCGTAAAGAGATCCTTGACCTTTATCAAAAATACATCGATCAGATGTACCTGAAGCTGCCCTCCATGTTCGGACGTCTCCCCAAAGCCAAGCTGGAAGTCATGTCCATCGGGGAATACAGCGAGAAGGATGCAGCCACCCACTATGTTCAGGGATCGCAAGACGGCTCCCGCCCCGCTCACGTCATGGTCAACACTGGCAATTTCGAGAAGGGCACCACGCTCGACTTTGAAACCACCGCCTATCACGAAGGCATCCCCGGCCACCATCTGCAGATCGCCATCGCCCAGGAATTGCCGCAGCTCCCGCCCTTCCGCCAGAACGAGTATTACACCGCCTACACCGAAGGTTGGGCCCTCTACTCAGAGCGCTTAGGCAAAGAAGTAGGATTTTTCCAGGATCCCTACAGCTACTACGGTCACCTGCAGGATGACATGCTCCGCGCCATCCGCCTGGTAGTCGACACCGGCTTCCACTACAAACATTGGACCCGCCAGCAGGTAGTAGATTTTTTCCACGACCACTCCGCCATCGACGAAGCCGAAGTGCAGAGCGAGACCGACCGCTACATGGCCTGGCCAGCCCAGGCGCTCGGCTACAAAATCGGTCAACTGGAGATCCTGAAGCTCCGCCAGTACGCCAAAGATCAATTAGGCGACAAATTCAGCCTGAGCAATTTCCACGATGAGATCCTCGGCGCCGGCGCCCTGCCGCTGGACGTCCTCTCCACCAGAATCCACGATTGGGTAGCAACCCAAAACCACTAGCATGCCGTAGAGACGTAGCTTGCTACGTCTCTGCCGCCAGAGGCAGACCGGATGGGAAGAGGCAAGACCGTGAAGGAGAGGCAGCAGGAAAAATCTAGGTGAGGCCGCCTCGTGAGCCTCCCCTGAGCAAAGTCGAAGGGTCCAGCAAGCGAAGCGAGCGCTCCCAATTCCGTCCAAGTCGCGCCAGCGACGCCATTCATTCGCCCTGCACGTAAGTGCGGGGCAGACCAACGGAAAAGGAACCGAGTCCCGGCAGGGACGGCACCCGCCCCCAGCCCATCAGCCCCAACTCCCCCTACTGCCGCAACGTCAGCCCGCTCAAAACCCCTTGCTGCTTGGCAATCAGCGCCTGCACCCCCGACCGCGCAAACCCCAGCATCTTGGCAAACTGCGCCTCATCAAACGCCTGCCGCTCCGCAGTAGCCTGCACTTCCACCATCTTGTGCCCCGCAGTCATTACAAAATTCATGTCCACATCCGCCCGCGAGTCTTCCTCATAACAAAGATCAAGCAGGATCTCTCCATCCACAATCCCCACGCTAACCGCAGCCACAAAATCCCGCAAAGGAACCGAAGTCAAAGTTCCAGCCTCCACCAACTTCTCCAGCGCCAGTCCTAAAGCAACAAACGCACCAGTAATCGAAGCAGTCCGTGTCCCTCCGTCCGCCTGAATCACGTCACAATCAATCCACACAGTGCGCTCGCCCAGCCGGGCCAGATCTGTGACCGCACGCAAAGACCGCCCAATCAGCCGCTGGATCTCATGCGTCCGCCCGCTCGGCCTCCCCTTCGCCACTTCCCGCGGAGTCCGCGTCAGCGTAGCCCGCGGAATCATCGCATACTCGCTCGAAATCCATCCCTTCCCAGAGTTCCGCATAAACGGTGGCACCGTCTCTTCAATCGACGCAGTACAAATCACCCGCGTGTTCCCCACCTCAATCAGCACCGATCCCTCCGCCGTAGTAATAAAGTCGGGAACAATAGAAACCGGCCGCAGTTGATCGATTGAACGATTATCCGAACGATAGAACATAAGCGAGGATTGTAACCGATGCTTGAGCACGGCAACGAAAGCACCACCACACAATCGTCGTAGAGAAGTAGCTAGCTACGTCTCGGCCGCCGCCAAGTCCCATCTAGCGCCGAGCAAACTCCGTCTGAGCCCCGCGGGTAAAGCCGCCACAACCGAACTCATGTGGGGAGAGCCGCCTCGGCTGTCCCGCCGGGCGCAACGCGGCGTTCTCGCCAACCACCGATCATGCTCTAATAGGACCGACAAAAGTCACGACCAAACCCATGCCCACCCTAATCCCGCAGCCCACGCGCATCCAATCCGCCGGCAACAAGCCAAAACTAATCGACGAATACATCGGACGCGTCAACTCCCAAACTTCATCCGCCAGCGTAGCCCACATGCGCAGCCCCGCCGGATGGTTCGAGCCCGGCCAGACTCCCGCCTTCGACGAGTTCACCATCGTCCTCAAAGGCACGCTGCACGTAGAACACAAAAACGGCTCCCTCGACGTAGCCGCCGGACAAGCCATAATCGCCCACGCCGGCGAGTGGATCCGCTACTCTACTCCTCACGAAGGCGGCGCCGAATACATAGCCGTCTGCCTCCCCGCCTTCTCCATGGAAACCGTCCACCGCGACCAATCCTGAAAGCATTCGTTTCGATAGAATTACAGACATGAAGGCCAATCGCTCGGTAGCAGTATTCGATCTCGGTGGTGTGCTCATCGACTGGAACCCGCGCTACCTCTATCGCAAGCTCTTCAACGGAGACGAAGCCGCGATGGAGCACTTCCTGGCCAATGTCTGCACTTCTTCCTGGAATGCCCAGCAGGATGCTGGACGAACTCTTGCCGAGGCCTGCGCTGCACTCAGATCGATTCATCCCGATAAATCGGAACTGATCGACGCCTGGAGGCATCGCTACGACGAAATGCTCGGAGGCCCCATCCATGGCACCGTCGACCTTCTCACCGGACTCCGTTCTCGCGGAGTCCCTCTCTATGCGCTCAGCAACTGGTCGGCCGAAACTTATCCCACAGCTCTAAAGCGCTTCGATTTCTTGCGATGGTTTCGCGGAGTCCTGCTCTCCGGCGAAGCCCGCCTCCTAAAACCCGATCCGCGCTTCTTCGAACTTTTCTTTCAAACCTTCTCCATCGACCCCGCCCACGCCATCTACATCGACGACCTGCAACCCAACGTAGAAACCGCCACCTCCCTCGGCATGCACGGCATCCTCTTCACCGACGCGCAATCCCTCCGCAAAGAACTAGCGAGTCTGGGCTTCATTCCACGTTAATCTAGGACTGTCATGCTGAGCCAAGCGCGATCGTCCAAAGGACGATCCCACGCAGTCGAAGCATCCCTATCCTTCGCAAAGCAGCATGTCCCTGGAGAATTTTCCTCGCGAACAACACCCCAAACCATTTTCCACAGTTTTCTCGCCCCCAAAGTTCATCTAACCTTGACCACCTCCCAGCAATTTCCAATACTCATCCTATAGCCCAACAGAATCATGCTCCTCCGCACCCATAACTCGTTAGGATTCAAGATTTTGCCCCTAACTCGTTGCAGCCCTAGGATTTTTTCACGATTTCCCGCCAACTCTCTGATTGCAATAGACCAGGGGGGAGGGGGGTAGGAGACCACCATGTCAATGTTCAGCGTCCCGCGTTGCCAGCATCTCAAAGTAAACGGAACCCAGTGCGGCTCGCCCGCTCTCAAACGCAACCGCTTCTGTTTCTTCCACAAGCGATTTCAGGAGGAGCGCATCAAGCTCAACTGCGACCGCGTCCGCCACAACCACGCCAGCCTCTATCTCCCCGTCCTCGAGGACGCCAATTCCATCCAGGTCTCACTCATGCAAATCATGCGCCTGCTGGCTTCCCGCCAAATCGATTCCAAAACCGCCAGCCTGCTCCTCTATGCCCTGCAAACCGCCAGCGTCAATCTCCTCCAAACCACATTCGAGCCCTTTCACAAAGAAGATGTTGTCATCGACCGCAACACCATCGACCAGACCTGCATCGGCTGCGACCAGTGGTCCGAAGAAGATTTCCCCGACCCGGAAGAAACGGAAGAAGAAAAAGCCGAAGCAGCTGCTGAGCAGGCAGCCGAAGCCGCCGCCGCCGCCCGAGCCGCAGCCAAAGAGAAAGCCCGCCACCACGCCGCCATCGAAGCCGAAGCCAATCGCCTCATCCGCCAGGGCGATCCCACCTACGTAGACGAACCACCCACACCCGAGGAACTCCGAACCACCACAACCGCTCGTGCGGGGACGGTCGCCTTCGGCCGTCCGGTCGAGCGCAGCTCGCCCGGCAGGGCTACAAAACCAGCACCCACACCAGCATCCATCCAAGCTATCCCGACCAAACCACTGCCTCCACCCCCCGCAGCCAACAAACAACCCGCTACCAAGCAAAACAAATCCGCCCACTCCCACAGTCCGGCCGCAACGGCCAAGCCCACTCAGAAAAAAACACCCAGGAAAGTAGACTTGGACAAAGTAAGAGAAAAAATCCGAGGCATGGCCCGCGACTGGATCATGAAAACCGCCAAGGAAGGCAGCCAACAGGCTCGTCACACAGAAAGCTAGTAACCTCGGGATGGCGACGCATCAACCGCAGAACGGTGGCAGAACAGCGCCCAGAAGCTAGAAGCTAGAAGCTTCTACTCCCACTCAATCGTCCCCGGAGGCTTGGAAGTAATGTCGTACACCACGCGGTTCACGCCTTTCACTTCATTCACAATCCGCGAAGAAATTCTTTTCAGCACCTCGTGTGGCAGCGCAACCCAGTCCGCTGTCATGCCATCCTCAGAACTCACCGCCCGCACCGCGCATGTATAAGCATAAGTCCGCATGTCGCCCATCACGCCCACCGACATCACCGGCAGCAGCACCGCAAACGACTGCCAGATTTTTGTGTACAGTCCTGCATTCTTGATCTCGCTGACCACAATGTCGTCGCAATCCCGCAACAGCGCCAGCCGCGCCGGCGTGACTTCTCCCAAAACGCGCACCGCCAGCCCGGGCCCGGGGAAGGGCTGCCGCTGCAAAATTTCCTCCGGCATACCCAGGTCGCGCCCGATCTTGCGAACTTCATCTTTGAACAAATCCTTCAGCGGCTCGATCAGCTTGAGCTTCATTTTCTCCGGCAGCCCGCCCACGTTGTGATGCGACTTGATCACCTGCGATGGCCCCCGCACCGATCGCGACTCGATCACGTCCGGATAAAGCGTACCCTGCACCAGCCACTTCACCTTGCCTTCTTCCTTCTCGATGCGCCGGGCTTCCCGCTCGAATACTTTAATGAATTCGTTCCCAATGATCTTGCGCTTCTTCTCGGGATCGCCGACACCTTTGAGTTTTCCGAGAAAGCGCCCCGTAGCGTCGACCGCATCGAGCCTCAGCCCAAGCTTGTCATGCAAAGTCTTCTGCACCTTTTCGAACTCGTTCTTGCGCAGCACGCCGTTGTTCACGAAGATGCAGGTCAGCCGCGATTTGCCGCGAGTACCGCGCAAGGCCCGATCCACCAGCACTGCCGCAACCGACGAATCCACTCCGCCCGAAAGCGCGCAAATCGCCCGTCCCGTACCCACTTGCTCCCGCACCTGCTCCACCGTCAAATCAATGAAGTGTTGCGGCGTCCAAGTCGGTTTCGCGCCGCAAATCTTGAACACAAAGTTGCGCAGCATCTCCGTGCCATTTCGCGTGTGGTGAACCTCAGGATGGAACTGCACCGCAAACCACTTCTTCTGGACATTCTGGATTCCAGCCACGGCGTGCGAAGTCTTTGCAGTCAGCTCAAATCCCGGAGGCAATTCCAACGCCTCATCGCCGTGCGACATCCAAACCGCCTGCCGCTTGGCCAGGCCCTGAAACAGCGCCGATTCAGCAACAATATCGACCTCCGCGTGCCCATACTCGCGCTTGTCCGCCGGCCGCACCTTGCCGCCCAGCGTGTGCACCATGAACTGCAGCCCGTAACAGATGCCAAGCACCGGCAGCCCCAACTTGAAAAGCCCCGGATCCGCCGGCGGCGCATCTTTGTCGTACACCGACCAAGGCGCTCCCGAAAGCACAATGCCTACTGGCGAGCAGCTCTTGACCTCGCCAAGCGATGCCGTGCAGGGCAACACGACGGAAAAAACATTCTGTTCGCGGATGCGGCGCGCGATGAGCTGCGTATACTGCGCGCCAAAGTCGAGGATGACGATGGATTCGCTAAGCCTGGATTGGGGTTCCACGGATGAGTTTCTCAAATCGGCAGTCCCATGTAAAGAACCGTGTCGTAGAGACGTTGCTTGCAAAGTCTTGCCGCCGTCTTGTGGTGTCTTGGCAAAGTCTGTGCCGGCGCACGCAAGACCTAGCAAGCTACGTCTCTACAACCAAATTCGGAATGTCACTGAGAATCGCTTCCTCGCGGTCGATGGTGGTTTGGGCTGGCGCCAGCGACGGAGGAGTCGCGGTCGGCATGGACGAAACAAGAGTGTCAGGCATTTCAGCAATGCAGACGTACCCGGCCAGACGCGCCATGTACAGCCAATCCACCACCGCAAAATACGCCAGCGTCACCAGAAATACGCCCACGATCACAACTCGCCAGGGAGCGATCTGGATAAAAGCGAGCGGCACCGACACAACGGTGGTCGCGATGCTGAAAGCCACCAGGTGCGCCAACCCGGTCCATGTGCTCACCGCAAACACCGCTCCGGTTCGTTCTCGAAAAAAAGTAACGGCGGCGGAGAGCGCCCCGAGCGTGTCTTCGCCGTCCCGGACCGCGAACACGCAGGCGAGCGAGAGCCACCAGTTCAAGACCGGCCATGCGATGCAGATCAATGCAGCCAACGGCAGGAAAAAAACGAAAACCAGGCCAGGCCGGGGGTTTGAATCCGGCGATGCAAAGCCGGCAAGAATTGCTGCGCCCACGAAGGCTAGGATTGCGGACAGCGTAACCGCACCGCGCAGGAAGTTCAGCCCGGTCAGCGAGCGAAAAGGCCGCGTTTCAATCGCCGCATCGGTCTCGACAGCGATGTCGCTTGCAGAGTCTCTACGAAAATATTCAAGCAGTGCGCGGACTGTGGCGGCGCGGCCGATGGAAGAGGTGATGAGCCAAAGCAATGAGACGCCGATTGCCGCGAGCAACGCTGCCATCACGGCGCGATTCAGGCTGCCGCGAAGAATGTGTGCGATCGCTCGCCCGATGAGCAAGGGTTGTCTTGTCGACAGGAGAGTCGCATCGGCCCTCGTCACCGGAAGCGTGTCGAGAAATTCGACGAGCCCGAAAAAAAACAGAGCCCAGGCAAATCCGCCGACGGTCCAGCGCCAGGCAATCTCGGCAAATGTCAGCGAAGGCCGGCGAAAACTTGCGCGAAAGCCTTCGAGCGTGGGTGAGACTCGAGGCATGAATCTATCGCACCACGAAGTTGACCAGCTTGCCCGGAACGAAGATTGTTTTCACGATTTGCTTACCTGCGATCGCAGACTGCACTTTCTCGTCAGCAAGCGCGCGCTCGATAACGAACTCCTCGGCAGCGTCAGCCGGCACAACGAAAAGGCTGCGCAGCTTTCCGTTGACTTGCACGGGAATTTCGAGCTCCTCTTCCTTTGCGAGCGCGGCGTCGTACTTTGGCCAGGTCGCTTTGAGCAGGTTTCCCTTTTCGCCCAGCGTTTCCCAGAGTTCGTGGGCGAGATAAGGGGCGAAGGGCGCGAGCAACAGCACCAAGTCGCGTTGCACTTCGGCCAGAAATGGTTGGGGGATGGAATGCTGTGCGATCGCATCCTCCATGTCATACAACACATTCACCAACTCCATGATTGCGGAGATACATGTGTTGAAGTGCCAGCGGCCCTGGAAGTCGTCGCTTACGCGCTTGATGGTTTGGTGGAGTTTGCGCTGGATCTGGCGCGCTTCCGGCGAGAGAGACGTTGCAGGCGACGTCCCTATGGATGCATTTGTGGCGCTGCCTGCGTTTTTCGTGACGAAACGATAGACCCTGCCCAGGAATCTTTGGATTCCTGCGATACCCGAGTCCTGCCAGTCAAGATCGCGGTCGGGTGGAGCGGCGAACAGGCTGTAGAGGCGCGCGGCGTCGGCGCCATAGCGCGAGACCATTTCGTCGGGGCTGACGACGTTGCCCAGGCTCTTCGACATTTTAGCGCCGTTTTTGATCACCATGCCCTGCGTGAACAAGCGCTCCACCGGTTCGTCGTTGGTGATCAATCCCAGATCGCGCATGAACTTGGTCCAGAAGCGCGAGTAGATAAGGTGCAGGATGGCGTGTTCGACGCCGCCGATATACTGGTCGATGGGGAACCAATACTGTGCGATTTTCGAGTCGAACGGAGCGCGGTTGTTGTGCGCGTCGGTGTAGCGGTAGAAATACCAGGACGAATCGACGAAGGTGTCCATGGTATCTGTTTCGCGGCGCGCTGGACCTCCGCACTTGGGACATGTGGTGTTGACAAACTCGGGTAAACCGCTCAAGGGCGATCCCAGGGCGTGCGCGATATCGACTGCCTCCGGCAAAATCACAGGCAAATCTTTTTCGGGCACGGGCACGATGCCGTCTTTTTCGCAATAAAGCATGGGGATGGGCGTGCCCCAGTAGCGCTGGCGCGAAATTCCCCAATCTTTCAGGCGATAAGTGATGGTGGCTTTGCCGAAGCCGTTTTTCTCGGCGAAGGCCGACATTTTCTGGATGGCGTCGGCGCACTCGAGGCCGCTGAATTGGCCGGAGTTGATCAGCATGCCTTCGTCGTGCGCGGTAAACGGAAGGGCAGGCTCCGCCATGGTTTCTTCCGGGTCGTTCGAGAGTGGAAGAACTACGAGGCGAATTTCGAGATTGTATTTCTTCGCGAACTCGTAGTCGCGGTCGTCGTGCGCCGGAACGCTCATGATCGCGCCAGTGCCGTAATCCATGAGGATGTAGTTGGCCACCCAGACCGGAACCTTTTCGCCGTTGAAGGGATTGATGGCGTAGCGGCCGGTGAAGACGCCATGTTTTTCGATTTCGCCGATGTCACCCACTTCTCTGGCTTTGCGCTGCTCGGCGATGAGTTGATCGACCTTGGCGCGCAAATCAGGGTTGTTCGCGGCGAGATCGTCGACGATAGGATGCTGGGGAGCGAGCTGCACCGAGGTCGCACCGAAAATGGTGTCGATGCGGGTGGTGAACATGCTGATAGTCGAGCCAGCCGGGCCAAACCCTTTATGGTTTTCCGCGTAGTCGAGTTTGAAATCGACCAGCGCGCCTTCACTGCGGCCGATCCAGTTGCGCTGCATGGTGCGGACTTTTTCGGGCCAGCCGCTGAGTTTGTCGAGATCGCGCAACAATTCGTCGGCGTATTTTGTGATGCGCAAGAACCACTGCTCGAGTTCGCGCTGCTCGACCTGGGTATCTTCGTGGCGCCAGCAGCATCCGTCTACGACCTGCTCGTTAGCGAGCACGGTGGCGCATTTTGGACACCAGTTGACTTTGCTTTTCTTGCGATAGGCGAGTCCCTTTTCGTAGAACTTGAGAAAGAACCACTGGTTCCAGCGATAGTAATCGGGCAGGCAGGTGGTGACTTCGCGGGACCAGTCGTAGGCGAAGCCGAGGCGGTTCATCTGCGCCTTCATTTTGACGACATTGCCGAGGGTCCACTGGCGGGGCGGAGTGTTGTTCTGGATGGCGGCATTTTCCGCGGGCAAGCCGAAGGAATCCCATCCCATGGGGTGAAGGACGTTGTAGCCGTTCATCCACATATAACGGGCCAGGGCGTCACCGATGGAATAATTGCGCACGTGTCCCATGTGCAGGACGCCCGATGGGTAGGGCAACATTTCGAGGACGTAGAATTTCTTTTTTGTGGTATGGGGTTCGGCGGCGTAGAGCTGGGGATCGCTCTGCCAGCGCTCGAACCACTTGGCTTCTACGCGCTGGGGATCGTAGCGGTCGTCATTGGAACGATCGTCATTTGAACGATCGTTATTGGCATGATCGGAACCGGCGTTGTTTACCGCGGTGGCGATTTCCGAGTTGTCTTGCGAAGGCATAGGAACCGGAGGAAGTCCGGGTAAGCCTTTGATTTTACAATGAGCCGAGAGAACTGTGCGGGGAAATGGCGGAGCTCCGCTCCGCGGACCTTGCGCGGGACTTGAGAAGCTGTCGGCAGTCGCGGGCGAGGGCGCCCGCGCCACACGGGACTATCACAGAAGGCCTGCGTGGTTGAGAATCTCCCAGAGACCCCAGAGCGCCGCGGCTGGGCCTCCCCAGATGTAGAGGAAGGATTTGAGGTTCAGCTTGGCTACCAGGTCTCGCTGGCTGTCGGTGGAGATTACGAATGGACCCTCGCCTTGCATCAAGATTACCGGGGGATGGACGTCGAATTTATCCGGCGAAGCCACGGTTGCTCCCGAAGGGAGCTTGGGGTTCAGGTAGGGATAAGCCTCACGACGCAGCAGATCGGCTTCCCCTTGTCCGACGAATCCTGGTCCGATCCTAGACAGCTCGTTGCACTCGGCAACGGGGTCCTTCTTCGCCCATGGGTTCTCCTTAAGGGTGCCCAGAACGAAGATGGTGTCTCCGGGTTTTATGGAATATTCCTGGGCGAATTCCGGATTGCCCTCCGAGTACCTTGAGAGTGAGAGGGCTAACTTGCCGTACTCCGATCTTTCGCTGGACGGTGGCAGCAGAAGTTCGGAGCCCTGGGGAAAAAGCATGAGCGTGCCGGTGCCGTCGTCGAGGAACATTGGCGCGCACATCTCATGGATGCTGTTACGCAGATCGCCCTGCGGGTTTGATTCGATGACCAGGCGATAGTAGAGGCAATCGGCATGGCTCATCGGGGCAACGAGCGTGTAGGGACCGAGCGCCTTGCCGGTTAGTTCCACGCGACCCAAGGCCGCGGAGCGGATGGTGGAGCGGGGAGTATCCATGATGAGGCGCTTGCGCTGAAGGAGAAGAAAACCGCGCCAGAAGAAGTAGGGGCCGAGGGTTACGCCGAGCACGGCCCAGAGTAAGGGCTGGCTTAGTAACCAGATGAGGAGGCGGATCATGGGACGGCTCAGAATACATTAGAGTGGGCAGGGAGGAAACGCGGCCGTTCCCACAGATGCCGTTTTCGTTCCAGACAGTCCGCCGCGGCCCTTAGTTCATCGTTATTACTGCGCGGAAGCGGACTTTGCCTTCGGCTACCCGGTCGTAGGCTTTGGCTATGTCATCCAGTTTGTAGATTTCCTCGACGACTTTGACTTTGCCTTTGGCGACGAGGTCGAGCGCTTCGTAGAGATACTCTGGGCCGTTCTGGCTCGAACCGAGAATGCGAACGCGGTTTAGCATCATGTTCATATTGAAGAGCAGCGGTTCGTTGGATGCTCCCATCACGACGACGCGGCCGTCGGGACGCATGCCTTGCGCGGCTTCTTCGGTGGCAGCCCAGGAGTTCGAGGTTGCGAGCAGCACATCGGCCCCGCCGGCGGCCAGCAGCTTGGCTCCGCTTTCGACTACTTCGTCGGCACCCAGTTCGCGGATCATTTTTTCTTTGTCTTTGGACTTGGTGACAGCGATGGTTTCAAAGCCTGAGGCTTTGGAATACTGCAGGGCGAGATGGCCCAGGCCGCCGATGCCGACTACGGCGATGCGCTCATGGGGTTTGGGATCAGCGAGGCGCAAGCCACTCCAGACGGTGTAACCGGCACAGAAAATGGGCGCAGCCTGCTCGTAACTGATGGCGGCAGGAAGAGGCATGGTGGCGTCAGCATAGGCCAGCATGTATTCGGCATGGCTGCCTTGCAAGGTGATGCCGGTGGAGGCGACGGGGTTCTGGCACCGTTCCTTCTTGCCGCGCAGGCACCACTCGCAGGTGCCGTCGCCTTTTTGCACCCAGCCGACGCCGACTCGGTCTCCGACTTTGCGGGAGGTGACGCCGGGGCCGACCTCGACGATCTCGCCGACGGGTTCGTGGCCGAAGACGTGCGGAAACTGGACGGGGATGAGGCCATGCGTCAGGTGGACATCGGTGTAGCAGAGTCCGCTAGCGTGGATCTTCATGACCACCTGGTTCGGGCCCGCCTTGGGGGTTTCCCACTGTTTTACTTCCCACTTGCCGTTTACCGAGGGAACCACTGCTGCTTTCATAGGAAGACTCCGAAATAGTTTTGAAGTTTGCAATGTTTGGATGCCGACGGCTGTCGCGGGACTCACGAGATGCATCCCGGTACAATGGATTGCTTTTGCAGACAGTTTTCGATTTGGTGTTTGAGAGAACTTTCGTGGATGAAATCACTAGCGGTCCGCGAGCGGCAACGCTCAAGGTTGCGCCATCCGGAAGAGGATGGGAGACGTATTGGTGCGTGGGTGCTCTGCTGGTGGTGATGGTGTTGTTTGCAGTCGTGCGAGTGCGGCTGCGCGATATGCCGCTGGAACGGGATGAAGGGGAGTTTGCATATGTAGGGCAGCTGATGTTGGAAGGAATCCCGCCGTACAAAATCGCCAGCAATATGAAGTTGCCAGGAACCTATGCGGCTTATGCGGCCATGATGTGGGTTTTCGGGGAGACTGCTTCTGGCATTCGGATGGGATTGCTGTTGGTGAATGTTGCGGCGACCATCCTGGTGTTTTTTCTGGGGAAATATCTTTATGGGCCGCTGGCGGGCGCGGTTGCGGGAATCACTTACAGTTTTCTTTCGTGCCGTCCCGCGGTGCTCGGCTTGTATGCACACGCTACGCACTTTGTGGTGCTTGCGGCTCTGGCCGGGATTCTGCTGCTGCTGCACGCCATGGAGACGGAGCGGATTGGGCTTTTCTTTGGCAGCGGAGTCTGCTTCGGGCTGGCGTTTTTGATGAAGCAGCCGGGGATTCTGTTTGCGGTTTTCGCGGGATTGTACTGGCTGTGGGGTGAATGGAAGCGGCCTCTGCCCTGGCGCAATCTTGCGGTACGCGGCGGGGCGCTGTTCGGCGGGGTGATATTGCCGTTCGGAGTTACGTGCCTGATACTTCTGCGCGCCGGGGTCTTTTCCAGCTTCTGGTTCTGGACCTGGTCTTATGCGCGGGAATACGGCTCGATCATAACGCTGCGGGAAGCGTGGCCGATGCTGCGGGCTTCGCTTCCGTGGGTGGTGCGTCCGTTCGTGATCTGGGAGATTGTTGCGGTTGGGCTTACTGCGCCGCTGTGGAGCCGCTACGGACGGGCGCATGGGGGGTTCGTTGTTGGTTTTTTCTTGTTCTCAGGGCTGCCGGTTTGCCCGGGGCTTTATTTTCGCCCTCACTACTTTGTGCTCGTGCTGCCCGCGGCTGCGCTGTGCGCGGGAATTGGCGTGGCCGCGGTGCGGCAAAGCCTGCTGGAGAGACGACTCGGTGTGCTGGTGGGCTGGCTTCCCGTCCTTTACTTCGCTGTCGTGTTTGGGATCTCGGTACGCGGTCAGTACAAGACTTACTTTCGACTCGATCCGGTTGCGCTCAACCGGAAGATCTTCGACCGGGATCCATTCCTGGAGGCGGCGGCTGCGGGCGACTACATCAAGGCGCATTCGGAGGAGCGGGATACGATTGGACTGTTCGGGTCCGAACCGGAGATTTGTTTTTATGCCAGCCGGCACTGTGCCAGCAGTTATCTCTATACCTATCCTTTGTTCGAGAAGCAGAAGTACGCCGAGCAAATGCGAAGTGAGATGCTGCAGCAGGTTCAGGACGCGCGGCCGCGATTTGTGGTGTATGCCGACGTGGCGCGGTCCTGGGGAACTCCGGCTACGTTGGAAGAGAACCGAGCGTTTCTTGAGATGGCCTGGGAGTATGCGCACCGCGACTACGAACTGGTTGAGCAAGTGGCGGTGGGGGGCGATGTGGGACATCTTTGGGGGGATCGGGCTTATTTGTATGTGTTCCGGCGAGTTGGGCCTTAGTTTTTGCGCAGGGCTAGCAAAAAGACTTGCCCCGTTTGCGGTGCAGGGCTGGCGACGGTAGACTTGATGGCGAGGGTTCGGTGGCGCTGCAGTTTGAGTTGCGCTCAACCGTAGCCTTCGGCTTCGCTCAGGGCAGGCTCGCAGGAGTGCCCGTCCCATACGAGCGCTGGCACCACACGAGTTGGGGAAATTATGTTGGTTGTAATGAAGGCGCAGGCTAGTGAGGAGCAGGTGCGGCTGGTTTGCGCGAAGATTGAGGCGCTGGGTTATCGGGCGCATGCCATGCCGGGAGCGCAGCGGACGGCGATCGGCATCACTGGGAATAAGGGCGAGGTGGAGCAGGGCACGCTGGAAGAGATGGCGGGCGTGCAGGAAGTGATCAGGGTTTCGAAGCCTTACAAGCTGGTTAGCCGGGATGTTAAGGAAGACAGCACGGTGATTCGTTTTGCCGGGACTGCGGCTACGATCGGCGGTGCGGGGCTGGCGATTGTCGCGGGGCCGTGCGCTATTGAGAGCCGGGAGCAGGCTTTTGCCGTGGCGGAGCGGGTGCATCGGGCGGGGGCGCAGTTCTTTCGCGGCGGGGCTTACAAGCCGCGGACTTCGCCTTATTCCTTTCAAGGATTGGGTGAAGAAGGGCTGCGGATTATGGCGGAGATCCGGCAGCAGTATGGGATGAAGATTATTACGGAAGCGATTGATAATGAATCGCTTGATCTGGTGGAGGAGTATGCGGATGTGATCCAGATTGGGGCGCGGAACATGCAGAATTTTTCTCTACTGCGGCGGGCCGGGCGGGCTAAAAAGCCGGTGCTGCTGAAGCGGGGGATGTCAGCTACGCTCGAGGAATTTCTGATGGCCGCGGAATACATTTTGAGTGAGGGCAACTACAACGTGGCGCTGTGCGAGCGCGGAGTGCGGACTTTTGCTGACCACACTCGCAATACGCTTGACCTTAGTGTGGTGCCGGCGGTGCAGCGGCTTAGCCATCTGCCGATTTTTGTTGATCCGAGTCACGGGACGGGAAAGCGGAATAAAGTTACGCCGCTGTCGCGGGCGGCGGTGGCGGTGGGCGCGGATGGATTGATGGTGGAAGTGCATCACAAGCCCGATGAGGCGATGTCGGATGGTCCGCAGTCGCTGTTTCCGGATCAGTTTGATGAGTTGATGGTGCAGGTGCGGCAGATTGCTAGCGTGGTGGGCAGGACTGTGCCGGAGATTGGGGTTCGGGAGACGGTGGGGGTTGGCAAGTAGCGTGCCATCGTTTTCAGAGGTTCGAGTGAAAAAGATCCGAAGAGCCGTTGCTAGGGATCTCGTGCATGCGAGCGTGATTGTGCTTTTCCTCGCCGGGACTGTTGCGTTTGCGCAAGGGACGATGGAGAGAGTCCCCGATGGTGATGCGAATCAGGGTTCTCCAGGCCTGCACAGCCCCAACTCCAATCAGATGGCGCAGGTTGGGGAGATTGAGGTTTTGAATGGGCCGGTGAGCTTTCACACCAGAAATTATCTGGGCTTCGGTGTGCTCGCTAACATTCGTGCAAACTGGCGGCGGGGGCTCAGCGAGAAAGGGCTTATTCCAGCGACCGGGCAAAAGGCGTTCACGGTCGAGTTCACGATTCTAAAGGACGGCACGCTCGACAGCAGAAAAGTGGTGGAGAGTTCTGGAGACGCGGAACTAGACCGTAGTGGCCTGGATGCGGTTGCGAAATCTGCGCCGTTTATGGCTGTGCCGGCGGAATTCAGCGGGGAGTCTCTCAAACTGCGATGTCACTTCTACCTGAATCCCGGGAGGAGGATTCCGTCTGTGAGCCGCTCGGCGCGGGGAGCGGGATCGACCGATACTGCGGACAATACGCCGACTGCGGGTGAAGGCGCTGGTGCTGGCAGAGGCACTGGCGTTATCCAGGGAAATGGCGGACCCACTAAGGCTCGTCCGATTTATAGTCCGAGCCCGGAGTTCAGCGATGAGGCCCGGAGGGACAAAGTGCAGGGAACGGTCTCGTTGATGGTGACCGTGGATGCGAGCGGCGACGTGGCTGACGTGAAGGTCGTGAAGGGCCTGGGAAGCGGCCTGGATGAGAAGTCGATCGAAGCGGTTCGCACATGGAAATTCAAGCCGGGGACCGAGGACGGGATTCCGGTTCGGAGCGAGATCAAGGTGGAGGTTAGCTTTCGTCTGTAAAAGAGGTGATCGGCGTCACATCCTGCTAAGCTTGTTCCTCCGGTTGTGCAAAGAACTGTAAATTTTGTGGCGTTTTTTTCGGACCTGAGCCACGCTAGGCGGAGGCGGGCACGGGATTCCGATCGGCTTCCTGCTCGGCTTCGCTTCGGGCTTGGGAGGACAGGACAGGGTGCCGGGGTGGTTGGACCTGCACGGGTCGTGCCTCTGGCGGCAGAGACGTAGCAAGCTACATCTCTACCGGAGCTTCGGGTAGTGGCTTGAGTGTGTGGTCAGGCTTCGCGGTTCGCGAGGCATGATTTGGGCTCAGGATGACAGGGTTGGGAGATTGCGCAATATGTCTCACAGAGGGAATCGGATTTTCGGAGTGAGGACGGTCGTTCTGGGGGCTGCTTTGGTGGCGTATCCGTGCGGCATGCTGGCGCAGCATGGTGGTGGTGGGGGCAGCATGGGGGGTGGCGGGGCTGGAGGCGGCGGCCTTAGTGGATCTTCGGGTAGAGCGAGCGGGGTTTCTACGAAGGACGACTTGAAGGATTTTCGCGCAGCCCTGGCGGTGCAGGCGACCAGCCAACAGGTCGTCGAGTACACCTTGGTGGAGAAAAGCGCGGCAGCCGCGGACGCTGAACTGCAGGGGTTTCTGGCAGTGTTGAGTAAGCCGAATGGAGGTTCCGAACTGGCCAGCCGCGGTACGACGCTTGACCAGGCGCTGGAACGGGCGCGCACCGAGAACCGGAAGTTTCTCGACGGGCTTTCGGAACGACAGAAATCCGGGCTGAGAGAAATCACCAAGAAACTGAGCAAGGCGGACTCTGATCTGGAGCAGGAGACCAAGGCGCTAGATCAAATGGTTGCGGATACGAAGGCAGTTGCGCCGCAGATCGGCGGCTTGGGGGAGAGTCTGGAGCGCACGCTGACGGCTTTCCGAAGCCAACAAGCCGATCTGGGAAAGGAAATGAACGTTGGAGCAGCTGACGACGGGGCGAACGCCGCTTACGCGATTCCGCGGGTGAAGAACTCGGTGAACCTGGGTGGTCAGTCGATCTCGATCCCTACGTCGGGAGTAATTTCCGCGGGCGTGGAGGAAGGCGGCCAGAACACATTCAAGCTTGAGCTGACGGCGGACTTGTCGGACCTGCAAAATGATATAGGGGACGTGCTGCGCGCCCAGCTCAACAAAGCAGACCGCTGCGGAGAGCAGGTTTCGATTCGGAGCGCCAGTCTGACTCCGCAAGAGCCCGCGAGCCTGGCGGTTGTGCAACTGCACTTTGAACGCTGGGCCTGCTTTGGCAGGGATACGGTCAATGAAATGGCGGAAGGCAACGGTACGATCGAAGTGAAGCTGACTCCGGCTGTGGGAGAAGACGGCACGTTGCAACTGAGGCCGGAGATGGGGCGAATTAGTGCTGAGGGATTGGTCGGCGAACTGCTGCGGTCGGGATCTCTGGGCGAGGCAGTACGCGACGCGGTGGCGCAGTCGATTCTTACTGTCATGCGGCAAGGTGGGGATTTTAAAGTGACGCTTCCTGCTATCGCGCAAGGTTATGCGACGCTTCGGCGAGCGCAATTTCAGGGGACCGGTTCGGGTAAGTTGATGGCCGTGTTGGATGGAGATATCCGAGTTTCAGACGAGAAGGCGACGGCATTGACCAGCGCGTTGAAGGGGCAGAGGTCATTGCCGGAAAACCAGCCGGAAAACCAGCAGGAGAACTTGCCGCAAGCTGTTCCGCGCTGAGTGCCGACTCGGCAGCGGCAAGACGTAGCGAGCTACATCTCTACGGAATGTTTTGGCAGCGGTAGGCCTTTTTTGGTGGGATCCCGCCGTTTTTCGCTACTCCTTAGGCGATCGAGACCGTTTTTATATTCATGAATTCGCGGATGCCGTTGGCGGCTAGCTCGCGGCCGTGTCCGGATTGCTTGACGCCGCCGAAGGGAATGCGGGGGTCGGAGGCTACCATTTTGTTGATGAAGACCATGCCAGATTCGAGTTCGTTGATGAAGCGTTCGCGCTCGCGGTCGTCGGTGGTCCAGGCGCTGGCGCCGAGGCCGAAGCGGCTGTCGTTGGCGAGGAGGATGGCTTCGTCGATATCTTTGACCCGGAAAAGCGAGGCCACGGGGCCGAAGAATTCTTCGCGGTAGGCAGGGGAATCCTTCGGAATGTCGGTGAGGACTGTGGGCGCATAGTAGTTGCCGGGCTGCTTGAGGGGATGGCCTCCGGTTAAGAGTTTGGCGCCGGCTTTGACGGTTTTCTGGACGTCTGCGTCGAGGGTCGGTAACGGCGTCGGCAGTGGCTAGCGGACCTAGTTCCGTTTTCTCGTCGAAGGGATCGCCTATGCGGAGATTCTTCATGCGATCCACGAACTTGCTTTTCGAACTCGGCGGCGATGGGCTCAGCGACGATGAAACGTTTGGCCGCAATGCAGGATTGGCCATTGTTGATGACGCGAGCTTCGACTGCGGTAGCGACAGCGGCGTCGAGATTGGCGCTGGGCATGACGATGAATGGATCACTGCCGCCGAGCTCCAGAACTACTTTTTTGATTCGTTTCGCGGCGGCAACTCCAACCTGGATGCCGGCCTGCTCGCTCCCGGTGAGGGTGGCGGCGACGACGCGGGGATCGTTGAGGATTGCGATCGACCTGCTGCGAACCAATCAGCAGGGTCTGAAACGCGCCTTCGGGGAATCCGGCTTCGAGAAAAATCGTTTCAATGGCGAGCGCGCACTGGGGGACGTTCGAGGCGTGCTTCAGCAGTCCGACGTTGCCGGCCATAAGGCCGGGGCGGCGAAACGAAAGACCTGCCAGAAAGGAAAATTCCAGGGCATCACGGCGAGAATCGGGCCGATGGGACGGTAGCGGATAAAACTTTTGTTAGCGCCGGTCTCGATGACTTCATCCGCGAGAAATTTCTGCGGCATTGTCGGCGTAGTAGCGGCAACCTCCGGCGCACTTGACGGCCTCGGCGACGGCGGCTTTGTAGGGCTTGCCCATTTCCAGCGTCATCAGATGAGCGAACTTGTTCTTTGTCGCGCTCGAGGATGTCGGCGGCGTTCTGCATGCGGCGGGAGCGATCGGCAAAGGTTGTCTTCTGTTCGGCGTGGAAGGCGGCGACCGCTAGCTGGAGCTTTTCGTCGATCTGCGCGGCGGAAAGAGGCTCAAAGGTTTTGATGACTTCGCCGGTGGCGGGATTGGTGGTGGCGATGGGCATGATGAACGAGTCCTTCGAACAAGTGTCCCTGGAGGTCTCTAGAAGGCAGTTCGCTTTGCAGTCTGCCTGCGCGGCGGCGATGGGAAGCCGGGCCGCGGTCACACGACTATACCATTGGGGCTAGGCGCGGCTGACGTGCGTCGAAGTCTGTGCACTGGGGGGCATTCTCAGGCCCGCGATAGCACAATGCTGGCGGCGTAGAAGGCCAAAGAAATGCTGACTCCTGTGAGAGGCGCACTGAAAAAGTAAACCTTGCAGAGCACAACAAAACCAATAAGGAGTGCCAGCCCGACAATGAGCAGGAAGGGTGACCGAAAGAGGAGTTGGCCGTGGGCCAATGCGAGATAACCGAAAATCAGGCCGAACAAGATAAGCCCCATGCTGTGGCTGGCATTAAAGCCGACCCAACACCGCCACATTGTTGTTTCTTTCGTAATGACAGGTGAACTCTGACTCATGCTGATTTGCAGCGCGGGGTCACGGGGTGTGAGATTAGGCCCCCAGAACGTATAGACGAGATGGACGACTCCGAGCGTAAGGACAATGCTCGCGCTAAGAACCATGAGAATTTTTGCGGCCAAGATGCCCTCCCTATTTTGTGGTCCATTATTCACGAGTCCCATTCCTGGCTTCAAGAACGTCAGCGACCCACGCAATCGCTGTTCCGCCGGCCTGGCGCTGTTTCCTGAAAGTGGAGACGAGCACCTCTTTAGCCGAAGGCCGGGACCGTTTTTTAGTGGCTCGTAGTTTACAATTGGCTGTTCCAAGCACTCATCTTCGTACAGTCCTGGAGGAATCTATGAAGCTTACCCCTGGCAAACTGGCGGGTCTCAAGAAAGTTTCGAATGAACGTGGTGTGATCGCGGCGGCGGCTATGGATCAGCGCGGGTCGCTGCAGAAGTCGCTGGGCAAGGAAAAGGGCGGGGAAGTCAGCGACGCAATGATGGAGGAGTTCAAGACACTGGTCACTGAAGTTTTGACGCCGCATGCCAGCGCAATTCTTTTGGATCCGGAGTGGGGACTGCCAGCGTCGAAGCGACGGGCTAAGAACGCCGGCTTGCTGCTGGCTTATGAGAAGACGGGATACGACAAGACTGGTCCGGGACGATTGGGCGATTTGCTCGATCACTGGTCGGCGCGGCGGCTGAAAGAAGCCGGTGCGGATTGCGTGAAGATTCTGCTTTACTACACTCCGTTCGATCCCAAGGAAGTTAACGATAAAAAGCACGCCTGGGTGGAGCGGATTGGGGACGAATGCCGCGCTAATGACATCCCGTTCTTTCTGGAGTTCGTTGGATACGACGAGGGGGCGGACGAGAAGGGATTGGACTACGCGAAGAAGAAGCCGCAGATTGTTACCGAGAGCATGCGGGAGTTCAGCAAGGAACGTTATGGGGTCGATGTGCTGAAGGTGGAAGTGCCGGTGAATATGAAATTCGTCGAGGGTGTGAAGTGCTTTGGCGGGCAGAAGGCCTATACGAAGAAGGAAGCCATTGACCTGTTCCACCAGGCGGCTAACGTTGCGACGAAGCCGTTTATTTATCTTTCGGCGGGTGTTAGCAATGCTGAGTTCAGCGAGACTCTGGAGCTGGCCGGGGAATCAGGGGTGAAGTTTAATGGTGTGCTGTGCGGGCGGGCGACGTGGAAGGACGGGATTCCGATTTATGCCAAGCAGGGTGCGGCAGCGTTCCGTTCGTGGCTGGAGACTGAAGGAGTGAAGAACATCAATAATGTGAACGGCAAGCTGAAGGCTGCGACTTCGTGGTATTCGATTTACGGAGTGGAGCCGGCGCTGGTTGGCGCTTAGGGCTTGCGGGTTTTGAGGCGCGGGCTAAGTTGCCCGCGCTTTTTTCTTTGTGGCTAGAGTCGAGGTGGTGGCAGACGTAGCAAGCTACGTCTCTACATTTTCTAGATCGCAGCCAGGCCGGATTCGAGATCATCGAGAATGTCGGCGATATCCTCGATGCCGACCGAGATGCGAACCATGCCATCGGTGATGCCGATTGCCTTGCGTCCCTTTGCGCCTAACCCTGCGTGGGTCATAGTGGCGGGATGCGAGATCAGCGTCTCTACTCCGCCGAGTGACTCTCCGAGTGAGCACACGCGCAGTTTCTTGAGCATCCTGTTGGCGTTCTTCAGGGAGCCGGTCTCGAATGTGATCATCGACCCGAAGCCGGTCATTTGTCTTTTCGCCAGCTCATGCTGGGGATGATCGGGCAGGCCGGGATAGAACACGTTGCTTACTTTCTTGTGTCTCGCGAGAAACTCCGCGACCACGCGGCCGTTGCGGTCGTGGATCTCCATGCGAGCGGCTAACGTCTTCACACCGCGCAACACCAGCCAGCATTCGAATGGAGAAAGAATCGCGCCCGCGGCCTTTTGCAGGAAGGCCAACTTCTCTGCCTGCTCGCGGGTGCTGCATACCACGACGCCACCCAGCCCGTCGCTATGCCCGTTGAGAAATTTTGTGGTCGAGTGCAGGACCATGTCTGCGCCCAGAGCCAGGGGTTGCTGAAAGTAGGGCGACATGAAGGTGTTGTCAACGACCAACTCGACTTTTTTGCGGCGGCAAATCTTGCTGATGGCGGCGAGGTCGCTCAAGCGCATCAGCGGGTTGGTCGGGGTTTCGACATAGACCATGCGCGTGTTTTTGCGGATAGCGCGCTCGACATTTTCGGCATCGGAAGTGTCGATGTAGGAGAACTGCAGCCCGAACCCAGTCAGCACCTGGTTAAACAACCGGGGTGTGCCGCCATACAAATCGTTGCCGCAGACGACATGGTCGCCCGACTTGAGCATGCTGGCGATCGCGTTGATGGCTGCCATGCCACTGGCAAACACGGGCGCGGCCACGCCGCCTTCGAGCGATGCCAGGTTCTCCTCCAGGCGCGTGCGGGTGGGGTTTGAAACCCGCGAATACTCATAGCCTTTGTTTTCACCGATGCCTTGCTGCACGTAGGTGGAAGTGGGATAGATGGGCACCGTGACTGAGCCGGTTAAGGGATCGGGCTGCTGTCCGTCGTGAATGGCGCGGGTTGCAAACCCGGCTTGCTGGTTGTTTTTCATGCAGACTCTCGAGCGCCCATTTAGACTCCACCTTCGAATATCTTCTTGGACAAGTAGCGTTCCGCGGAATCTGGAATAATCGTCGCTACGCGTTTCCCCGTGCCCAGCCGGCGTGCCACCTGCAAAGCTGCGAATGCGGCTGCACCTCCGCTCGAACCCGCCAGCACGCCTTCCTGCGCCGCCAGCTGCTTCACGGTCGCAAAGGCATCGTCATCGGTCACTGCGATAACTTCATCGCATACGGCTGGGTCGAAAGTCTCTGGGACGAAGTTATTGCCGATCCCTTCCACCTTGTGCGGCCCGGGAGCTCCACCCCCAAGCACGGAACCCTGCGTGGTGACAGCAACCGTCAGCACTGCCGGCAGATGTTGCTTCATGTAGCGCGCCACGCCGGTAAAGGTTCCGCAGGTGCCGCAGCCCAAAACCAGAGCATCGATCTTCCCGGCCATTTGTTCGAAGAGTTCCACGGCGGTGGTTTCGTAGTGGTAGTCGGGGTTGGCGAAATTCTCAAACTGTCCGGCCATGAATGCGCTGCGATCGGCGGCGACGAGCTCTTTGGCGCGCCGGATGGCTCCCTGCATGCCTTCTTCGTCGGGTGTGCGCTCAACCTCGGCGCCCAGGGCGCGCATTATGGTGACTTTCTCCTGCGAGAAATTCTCCGGCACAAACAGCTTTACCTTGTAGCCGCGATTGACTCCGATCAGCGCCAGGCCGATACCGGTGTTGCCTGCGGTGGCTTCGACGATGGTCCCACCGGGGGCGAGCTTACCTTGCTGCTCCGCCCGGCGGATAATGCCGATGGCGGCGCGGTCTTTCACGCTGCCACCGGGATTCAAGTATTCAAGCTTGGCGAAGACGTCAGCCGAACCGGCGGCAACGAGCCGCTTCAATCGGAGGACGGGAGTTCCACCGACCAGGTCCGTAATGTCGTCGACGACGCCCAGATGAGAGACTTCAGAGTTCTTCAAGTGCACGTTACAGGGTAAGGGGAGAGTTCGGAATCGTCAATGGAACCAAAGTTAGCTGTTAAAACCCTGGGGATTGACAGCAACCTGAATCGTCCGCTACTTCGTTGGGGACGGGGCGGGCTGCTGGCCGGCGTAATAACCGCTCTTGGTTCGCACCGCGAGTTTGCCACGGCCTTTGACCTTGGCCTCCACGCGAATTGTGCGGAACCCGCCGCTGGCTCTGGGATTGGTGGGCTTGTAGCCGATGGTGTACTGATTGCGGATGTCGTGGGCCACTTGCCGGCTGATCTCATCCACCTGGTCAAGAGTGGTGGGGAAAAAGGCGAGTCCACCGGTTCGTTGTGCGATGATCTCCAGCGCCTTCCGAGCCCGTTTGGGATGTTCTTCATCCCCTAGAATTCCGATGGCATACACAGATGGACCATTTTCCTGCTCTAACTGCTTCACTGCCTGCTCCAGGGTTTCGCGGCTGGCATTGTCCTCTCCGTCGGTAACCACGAACAACACTTTCCGCTCGAGCCGGGCGTTTCTCTTCAGGTGTTCAGCTGAGGCGACGACGGCTTCGTAGAGCGCGGTTCCACCCCTGGCGTCGATCTTTTCCAGCGCCTCTTTTAATTTCAGCAAGTCGTTGGTGAAGTCCTGGTCGAGATAGTATTCGTCGTTGAAGTTCACCACGAACACTTCGTCCTGCGCGTTGCTGGCTCGCACCAGGTTCAGCGCTGCCTGGTTCACTTTGGCCCGTTTTTCGCGCATGGAGCCGGAATTGTCGATCACGATTCCCATGGAGACGGGAAGGTCTTCGTGGCGAAAGGAAATGATGGTCTGCGGTTTGCCATCTTCGAATACGGAGAAGGCATTGCGGTCAAGGTCGGTCACAATGTGCTGCTTATCGTCTACCACCGTGGCGTGGAGCAAGACTTCGTCTACATCCTTGCGGATGACGAAGGTTCCGGTCTCTTCGCCGGATTGTTGGTGGGCCGGAGGTGCTGGCGGAGGTGCTGGAGCGTTTGATTGGGACTTAGGAGGTTGTGAGGGGGCAGGCTGGGACTGGGTTGGCTGGGACTGGGTTGATTGGGACTGGACGCTTTCTGACTGCAGGTTGAAAGGCTGGCGAGCGGCGTGCCCGGGAAAGGGTTGTGCCAGCAGCGCGAGCGCGGCTGCGGCCCAGATGGCACGCTTCAGAGCAAGAACAAGAAGAAGCTCCCGGCCCGGTTATTCCTGGGGCCCGTAATATCCGGTCCTGGCATACACTCGGAGTGGCGGCAATCCTTTCGGCGGCAGTAACCTCACTTTGATCTTACGCCATTTGCCGTCCCGGACGACTGTCGTAGGACGATATCCCAGTACATACTGGTTGCGCAGTTCGACACCGATCTTGGTAGCCACATCGGCCAGGTCGTTGGGGTTCTCCACGGTAAACGCCCGCCCACCGGTCAGCTCGGCAATCTCACCGAGCAGTTCCGGACCGAGGCGCTCTTCCTGGGTTTGAAAATAGCGGTCGTAGATGCCGATGGCATAGACCATGACGTCGGCTTCTTTCACCAGAGCTTTGATTTCGTTTTCAGTGTAGCGGCTGTGATTGTCACCGCCGTCGGAGATGATGAGGAGCGCTTTCTTGGGGTATTTGGCCTCCCTCATCTTGCTGACGCCCATGTAGATGGCATCGAGCAGGGCCGTCCGCCTGCGGGGTACGGTGAATACCAGCTTGCCCTGGATATCGTCGACAGAGCTGGTGAAATCATTGACCACTTCGGGCTCGTCGGAGAAGGTGATCATGAAGAATTCATCTTGCGGGTTGGCGGTCTTGAAAAACTCGACCACCGCGTCCTTGGCCCGGTCCATCTTGCTGCTCATGCTTCCGCTGGAATCAAAGATCACTCCGAGGGAAACCGGCGCGTCTTCACTGGAGAAAGACTTGATCTCCTGAGGGGCGCTGCCTTCGAAAAGCTGGAAGTTTTCTTTCTCGAGCCCAGTCACAAGACGGTTCATGGGATCAGTAATCGTGACCGGAACCAGGACCAGATCGACCGCGACCTTAAGGGGACGCACGCGAGTATTCAGGGTCGGGGAGACCATGCTCTGGGTCGCGAGCTGTTCGGGGTCCGCTTTTTCTGCGGCTTTTTCCACCTCGCGGGGCTTAATGTGGACGTCATTCACGTCTGCCTGAGCGAAAGCGATCAGCGGCGAGCAGCAGGCCGCGGCCACGAAAAGGAAAACCCCGAGGTAGGGCAGGGTACGCAGACGGAGAAGAACTGGGTTCCAGGGTCGAACCGGGGGGAATTTCGAACCAAGCTCCGGACTAAGCTCTGAACTCTGCTTCGAACTCGACTTCGGACTATGCTGCGAACCAGATCCTTGGGGCGTGATGCCCGGCGCCCATCCAGGAGGGCCATAAGCACCTCATTTGGCCGCGATAGTATCACAGGTTTGCTCCGAGGGTTGGTTTTTTTTTGTCAAATGTTGGTGCCAGTCCACAATCGGCGGCCCATTCCGGGCCATCCGTCCGGCTCGGGTCGAGCGCTGGGAAGGCGGGTCCAGTGTCATCTTGTTACAATCAAGAGTTTTCATGGCTGACATTCATCCCTTCCGCGCGTTTCGCTACGATCCCGGACAGGTATCGCCTGCCCAAGTGGTGACCCAACCGTACGACAAGATCACTCCTGCCCTGCAGGATCGTTATTACGCGGCCAGCCGGCATAACCTCGTGCGCATCATTCTTGGCCGGCGGGAAGAGAATGACAATGCAGGGAATAATGTATATTCGCGGGCCGCAGCTTACTTTCGCGACTGGCGCCAGCAGGGCATCCTGCGTCAGGATCCCGATCCCGCCGTTTATATCTATTCCCAGCGGTTTACGCTCCCCGGTACAACCAAGGAACTGGAGCGCCGCGGTTTTATCGCGCTGGGCCGCGTTGAGGATTACTCTGCCGGCATCGTTTTCCGCCATGAGCAGACCCTGGCCAAACCCAAGGCCGACCGCCTGGATCTGGTCCGCGCCACCAGAGCCCATTTTGGCCAGATTTTCGTTGTTTATGAGGATTCAGGCCAGGTCGAGTCTCTGCTCGCCACCGATGCCGATCCCGAGATTTCAGTGGCGGATGAGTATGGTGTCACGCACCGGGTATGGCAAGCATCCGACTCGGAGCTGATTGGTTCAATCCGAACGGCGATGAGCGCCAAGAAACTCATTATTGCCGATGGCCATCATCGTTACGAAACCGCGCTCACGTACCGCAACGAGCGACGCGCTGCCGATTCTTCCACGGCGGCCTCCGGCGCCGGCGCGTCTTTTTCTCCCTACGAGTTTGTGATGATGACTTTTGTAAACATGAACAGCCCCGGTCTGCTGATCCTGCCGACACATCGCGTGGTCCACGGTCTGGCATCCTTTTCAGAAGAGGACTTCCGTAAGTCCGCGCGCGCCTTCTTCGACGTGGACGAGATCGATGCGTCATTTGACGCGCGCTGCGCCGACACGATCCTCCGCGAGTCAGGACGGGCTGGAACGTCCATCCTGGCAGTGACTGCCAGGCGCGCTTTCCTGCTGCACCATCCCAACCCGACGGCAGATGTCTTCGCGGGTTACTCCCTCCGGCAACAGGACCTCGATGTGGTGCAACTACATAAATGTTTGCTGGAGAGAGTGCTGAAACTTTCAGAAGAATCTATCCGCAACCAGGCGAACATCTCTTACGTGCGTGACGCGAGTGAAGCTTTGTCGCAAGTACGCGGCGCGTCCGGTGCCGGCGCTGATATCGCTTTTCTGATGAATCCGTGCCGCATGGCGCAGGTCCGTGACATTGCCTTTGCGGGCGAGGTCATGCCCCAGAAGTCTACCGACTTCTACCCCAAGCTCCTTAGCGGATTGACGGTCTATGCACTCGATTAGAAACGGGATTCGCGGGTATTCGACTAGCGCATGGCGAGGAGGCGGAGTCGCCGCTGGTGTCTTCGTAGTTTTAGCGGTCCTGGTGGCTTCCAGTGCGGCTCCTGAAAAGCATCTTTCCGTCTATTCCACCGCTGCCAACTATTCCTTGCCTATCGTGCAGCGGCAAGGGCGGGAGTATGTTGGCTTGCTGGAGCTGCTGGATCCGCTGGGAACGGTGAGTGCCAAATTCGAGCCTCCACGCTGGCGAATACACTACAACGGCATCCTCGGCGAGTTCGTCGTGGGGAAAAGCTACGCGCGCATTCAGGGACGCGACGCCGACCTCTCCGGGAAATTCCTCATGGAAAACGGACGGGGCCTGGTTCTTGTGGCCTCCCTCGGTTCGCTGCTGCCACGGTTTTTGGGAGGCGGTGTGACTCTTCACCAGGAATCTGGACGCCTGTTCATCGGCAGCATTGCTACGCACTTCACTGCCTCAGTGTCGCCGGAAGATGCTTCGCATCTGGTGTTTCGCTTCACCGCGCCGGTCAATCCGTCGGTTTCGACTGAACCGGGCAAACTGCGCATGACTTTCAGCCACGAACCTGTGACCTCGCCCGCCTCGCCTACTCTTACTTTCGGCAGCAAGACTATTCCGGAGGCGGCCTATTCTGAGAGCAATGGGGCAGCTCAAATTACTGTAAGCACAACGATTCCCCTTATCGCCAGCTTCAGTCCGGATGGCAGAACCATCACTCTGGCACCCATCAGGTCTCAGGCCGCGGCGACGACCACAGGAAGGGCCGTTGCCGGTCCGACTGCATCTGTGGCAACTGCGCCCGCAGCAACCGCACCTGGGGCAACCTTGGGCACAGGGACGGCTGCGGCCGCGCCACAAAGCGGTGCAGTTCCCCAACCGCCGGCAACACGACCGTCGGGTGGGGTCGCGCGCCGTTACTTCGCCGTTGTGGACGCCAGCCATGGCGGAAGCGACCGGGGCGAAGCGCTCAGCACGACGCTTGCGGAAAAAGATGTGACGGTTGCCTTCGCCCGCCGTTTGCGTCAGGAACTGGAGAACCGGGGAATCCCGACGCTCGTTCTGCGCGATTCGGACGCCACGGTGTCGCTTGACGACCGGGCTTATTACGCCAACACCACCCACGCAGCCGTCTATGTGGTCCTGCATGCTGCATCGAACGGTCACGGCGTGCGTGTCTACACGGCGCTGCTTCCTTATGCAGCCGAGGACGACCGGGGTCCGTTCCGCTCATGGAACACAGCCCAGTCCGGTTCCATCGCTCTCAGTCAAGCAGCCGCTGCGAGTGTGGCCGCGGAACTGAAGAAGCAGCAGGTTACCGTCCGTACTCTCACTGCGCCACTTCGCCCCTTGAACAACATCAACACAGCCGCCATTGCCGTCGAGGTTGCCGCGCCGTCATCCGATTTGTCGCCACTTACTTCTGCCGATTACCAGCAACTCGTTGCCGGCGCAGTGGCTAACGGAATCGCCGCCGTTCGCGCGCAATTGGGAGCCGCGCCCTGATTGGGCAACAATGATTGGACAACAATGATTGGACAACAATGATTCCACGGCATCTTTTTATTGCGGTCTCGGTGCTGCTGTTGGCCGTGCTGGGCATGAGCGTCTACGCGTGGCGCATGCGAGGCCGCGCCGTCGCCGGTCCCGCCGCCTCTGTCGACATGCGTCCCGTAGTGCCTCCTGTGGCAGGAGCCACCGAGCAAGTAACGCTCTTTGTCGCATACGACGATACTGGGGTGCTGCTCGCGCAGGCGGCGCGCATTCCACTGCCCTCGGTTCGGCAACAGCGCGCTGAAGAATTGCTGCGTTCGCTTCTTGCTCTATATCTGGACAAAGCCTCGCCCCACCCTTTGCCGGAGGGTGCCGACATCCGCAGCGTCTACCTGGTCGATCCTGGGCTCGCGGTCATCGACATCAACGCGGCTTTCGCCGACGGCCACCGCTCCGGCGTGCTGTCGGAAGAACTGACGGTGGCATCGATGATCCAGACGCTTTCGGCCAACCTCCCCGGAATTCTCAGGGTCAAGATCCTGGTGGAAGGCAAGCAGCGCGATACTCTGGCCGGACATGCAGATCTATCTGGCTTGTTCGACGTCTCGGCTATCAATCAGCTAACTTCACAACTGCAATTGAGCCAGTAGCCTTTCGGCGAAGCATTGGAGTCATTCGCCGAATTCTCCCGCGGAGACTGATTCGGCCATCCATTGCAGATAGGCGGCTGATCCATCTTCAATCGTCAGGCAGATGCATTCCGGAAGTTCGTAGGAGTGGAGTTCTGCAATTGCCTGGCGCACCTGGACGAAGGCTGCGGCGGTCGTCTTGACGATCAAGAGCCATTCGCGAGCTTCTTCAATCTTGTTTTGCCAACGGTAGAAGGACTCAACCTGAGGGACGACATTGACGCAGGCGGCAAGCTGGTACTCGACCAGATGGCGCGCAATTTTGCGGGCTTCTTCTTCCGAGGCGGCGGCGGTGAGGACGATTCGTTTGTCGGTCATATAAAATCAGGCGGCAGCATCGCCGGCTAGGAAGAAAATGTAGCAGGTTGTGTTGTTAGTGCGCAGAGAGAATCCCGGCAGGTGTCTGGTGGGTGCCGGCACGGAGGGCAGGATGCCCTCAAAACAGCCGGCAAAATGCCGGCGCTACAGAGTCCGGAGCGCTTTATGACTACGCAGATCAAGTTTGGCACATCGGGTTGGCGGGCGGTGATGGCGGAGGAGTTTACGTTTGCCAACGTGCGGCGGGGCGTGGGTGGAATTGCGCGATACGTGGTCTCACAGAAGAAACAAGGAGCGCGGCTAATCGTGGGGCGCGATCCGCGATTCCTGGGTGAGACGTTTTGTTCGATGGCGGCGGAGATTCTGGCGTCGTACGGGATTACGCCGGTTGTAGTTGCGGAGCCTGCGCCCACTCCGGCGTTTGCTTATGCGGTCGTCCAAACCAGGGCGGATGGGGTCATCAACTTTACGGCCTCGCACAATCCTCCGGAGTACAACGGGATCAAGTTCTCGACGCCGGATGGGTGCCCGGCTCTGCCGGAAGTTACGAAGAAGATTGAGGCGGAGATTGAGGAGGGAGATCGCGCCCCTTCGGCTTCAGGAACGGTGGGCAACGGAAAAGCTGCCGAGGAGTCGCTCGATGTGAAGCCGGCGTACTTGAAGCGGCTTGGGGAGACTGTGGATCTGGAAGCGATCCGCAAAGCGAACCTGCGGGTTTGTTTTGATCCTATGTGGGGCGCGGCGCGGGGATATTCGGACGGATTATTGCGTGATGCCGGAGTCAAGGTTGCCACTGTCCACGACTACCGGGATGTGCTGTTTGGCGGACACGCGCCGGAGCCCGATGACCACCTGCTGGAGGGGTTGAGAGAAAAGATGCGTGCCACGGGATCGCAGATTGGCATTGCAACTGACGGCGATGCGGATCGCTTCGGGATTGTCGATGCCGACGGAACCTTTCTGCAGCCGAACTACGTGATTGCTTTGCTGTTTGACTACCTGGTCGAGAGCCGAGGATGGAAGAACGGAGTGGCGAAGTCGGTGGCGACCACGAACCTGATTAATGCCGTTGCGAAGGCTCGGGGAGTGGAGCTTTACGAAACTCCGGTGGGATTCAAGTACATTGGCGAACTGATCATGCAGGATAAGATCGCGATTGGCGGGGAAGAGAGCGCGGGGCTTTCGATCCGTCACCACGTGCCGGAGAAAGATGGGGTGCTGGCTGGGCTTTTGTGTTGCGAGATGGTGGCGAAGCGAGGGAAGTCGCTGGGAGAGCAACTGAAGGCGCTGTGTAACCATGTTGGTTCCTACTACCCGCGACGGGAGAACTTCCGCTTGACGCCCGAGGTGAAGGAGAAGTTCACTGAGAAGCTGAGGTCTGATCCAAGGGAGTTTTGTGGGCGTGGGATCAGCGAGGCGGTTCGCACCGACGGATTGAAGCTGGTTTTCGAGGATGGCTCGTGGGTGTGCTACCGGCTTTCGGGGACCGAGCCAGTGGTGCGAGTGTATTCAGAAGCGCGGAGCGAGCAGGGGTTGGAGAAGTTGAGCGCGGCGGCCAAGCAATGGATTTTCGAGTGAGTGATCTTTCAAGAATTCGGCGATTTCCCAGTCCGCAGGATGGACTGCGCGCCATGGTCGAAAGGGCGCCACAGGCCGAGGCGTTGGCGGCCTCCTGGATGTTGGGTGTGCGACCGCTGGTGACGCGACTGTGTCTTTTGCGGCGACGCATTGCGACCATCGCTGTCGCGGTGCTTGCCGGATTGCTGTTTGTGCATGTTATGTTTGGCGCGAATGGCATGATTGTGTACAAGCAGAAGCGGATGGAATATGAATCGCTGCAAAAAAGGGTCGCGCAGGAACAACACGAAAACGAAGTCTACGCGCAGAAGATTCAGGGAATGAAGACGGACGAGAAAGCGATCGAGAAAGAAGCGCGCGAGCAGTTGCACTACGCGCGTCCGGGGGAGTATGTCTACGTCCCGCCGGCTCCGGCAAATCAGATGCCGCCCGTCCGCCACTCGGCGAAGAAGTGAGGGTGTCCGCGGCAACGGTTCTGAGGATCGCGCGCGGTGACAACTGCGTGACAATCGACCAGTTCCTCTGTGGTATAGTTCGGGACGTTTAATCGATCGCCGGGGCGTTGAGTTGCTGCCGGACGTGCGATTAGAGTGCCTGCACAACCCGCGGTCTTAGCCGCGAGCGGAACATCAAAAAGGAGAAAACCGGCCATGAGAAAAGTTCTATTGCTTTGTCTGGTAATGTGCTTCGTGTTTGCCCTGACGGCTTTGGCGTTTGATGACATGGGTAAGAGCGCTACCGTGAATGGGTGGGTGAGTGATAGCAAATGCGGCGCAAAGGGCGCCAACGCTGGGGCTGAGGCGTGCACCAAGAAATGCCTGGCCGCTGGAGCGGATATGGTAATCGTGACCGACAAGGACCAGAAGGTTCTGAAGGTGGACAATCCGGATGCGCTTAAGGATCATGTCGGACACCACGTCGCCGTGACCGGTAGCGAGACCGCGGATTCCATTCATGTGCAGAGTGTGAAGATGCTCTGAGAGAGATTTGGAAGAGACCAGGGCGGCCGCGGCCGCCCTTTTGTTATTGCTACGGAGGCCGGCGAGACGCCGCGCTACCGGACTACGCCTTCGAGGGGCGAACTGGCTGTGGCGTACAACTTCCTTGGCATGCGGCCTGAGAGATAGGCTTGGCGGCCGGCTAGCACTGCGTGGTGCATGGCTTCGGCCATGAGCACGGGATCTTGGGCGTTGGCGATGCCGGTGTTCATGAGGACCGCGTCGGCGCCGAGTTCCATGGCGATGGCGGCATCGGAAGCAGTGCCTACGCCGGCGTCTACAATCAGCGGCACACCCGTGATCATTTCGCGCAGGATGCGGATGTGGGCCTGGTTCTGAATGCCCATGCCGCTGCCGATGGGCGCGCCGAGCGGCATCACGGCGGCTGCGCCGGCTTCGACCAGACGCTTGGCGAAGACGATGTCGTCAGAAGTGTAAGGCAGCACGGTAAAACCTTCGCTGACTAGAACGCGCGTGGCTTCGAGCGTGGCTTGTACGTCTGGATATAGCGTGGCTTGGTCTCCGATCACTTCTAGTTTTACCCAGTCTGAGAGGCCGACTTCGCGACCGAGACGCGCTGCGCGAATGGCTTCGTCCGCGTTGTAGCAGCCCGCAGTGTTGGGCAGGAGGAAATATTTCTTTGGATCTATGTAGTCAAGCAGAGATTCTTTGCTGCGGTCGAGATTGACGCGGCGGACGGCTACTGTGACCATCTCGGCTCCGCTGGCCTCGAGGGCGCGGGCGGTTTCCTGGAAGGATTTATATTTTCCTGTGCCGACGATCAGGCGGGAGCGGAAGGAGCGTCCGGCGATGATTAGGGGATCGGTCATGAGGATATTGTAATGAAAACCGAGTGGAAGGGACATCGGCGGTTCGGCGCGAGTGTGCTGGGGAAATGACAGCAGGTTCCTCGGCGGCTGCGCCGCTTCGGAATGACAATACTTATGTCGTAGCCGTCGATTCCGCCTGGGCGTAGAGTTCGTCGATTTCGCGGCGATAGCGTTCTTCGATTATGCGGCGGCGGAGTTTCAGTGTGGGAGTGAGAGCGCCGTTGTCGGCGGTGAATTCGTCGGGGACCAGCAACACGCGTTTCAGTTTTTCAAATCTGGCGAGGTTCTGGTTCACTTCTTCCACAATTCCGTCGTAGAGCGCCTGGATTTTTGGGTTGGCGACTAGTTCGGCGCGCGAGGAAAAAACGACGTCGTTCGCGCGGGCCCAGTCTTCGAGCATTGGGAAGTTGGGCGAGATGATGACGAAGGCAAACTTGTGCTTGTCGCCGATGATGGCGGCGGTCCCTACCAGAGGATTGAGCTTCAGGGAGTTCTCGATCGGTTGTGGGGCAATGAACTTGCCGCCTGAAGTTTTGATGAGTTCCTTCTTACGGTCAGTGACGGAGAGATATCCATCGGCGTCGATGTGGCCGATGTCCCCGGTCTTGAACCAGCCGTCCTGGAAGGCATTCTGAGTTTCTTCGGGGCGGTTCCAGTATCCCTTGAAGACGGAGGGGCCACGCACCAGAATTTCTCCGTCTTCGGCAATGCGCACTTCGAGGTTGGGAAGGATTTTGCCGACGGTGCCGATGCGATGGTTGACCGGCGTGTTGACGGCAATCACGGGAGAAGTTTCGGTCAAGCCATAACCTTCATGAATGCGGATGCCGACGGTGGCGAACCACTCGGCTAGCTCGCGGCCCAGAGGCGCGCCTCCGGAGATGAAAGTTTCGACGCGGCCTCCCAGGCCTTCACGGATTTTCGAGAAGACCAGTTGATTGGCCAGTTTCCAGCTGGCTGCGGTGGGGATTTGTCCGGCAAGAATTGCGGGCTTGTTGGCGCGGCCTACTGACAGCGCCCAGCGGTAGATGGCGGCCCTGGCGAAGCCATGGGCTTTCATTTCGGTCTTGGCATAGATTTTTTCGTAGACTCTGGGCACAGAAACGCACAAGGAAGGGCGAACCTCGAGGAAGGTTTCTGTAAGGTTTGCCATGAAGGGACAGTAGGCGAGAGTTACGCCGTGGTAAAGCATGGAAAGATCCACGTGGCGGGCGGTGATGTGCGAAAGAGGAAGGAATGAGATGCTGATCAGCCCGGGGTGCATGTCGAAGCCGTGCAGGGAGCAATTAATGTTCGAGGCAATGTTGCCGTGGGTCAGCATCACTCCTTTAGAAATTCCGGTGGTGCCGGAGGTGTAGATGATGGTGGCGACGTCGCCGGGCTGGACGGAGCGGGCGATGGATTCGGTTGGGGGGTCGAGGCTTTGGGGGCCCTGGCTCATGAATTGATCCATGAGCGCGCACGGCACAGGTAGATCGCCGGGGATCTGGACGTGATCCATGGCTACGATTCTCTTTACCTGCGTCTGGGCGAGAATCGCCTGGATTTTGCGCAGTTGAAGTTCAGTCGAAACGAAAACGATGCTGGCACCGGAGTCGCGCAAGGTGTAAGCGGTTTGTTCGGGAGTCAGTGTGGAGTAGACAGGAACGGTGACAGCGCCGAGCAACAGGATGGCGAAGTCGGCGGTCGACCACTCGGGGCGATTCTCGCTCAGAATCGCGATGCGGTCGCCTTTTTGGATGCCCCACCTCTGTAGAGCGCGAACGGTTCCGGCGATGTTGCGGCGGAGGTCCGAAGAGGAGATGGGCAGCCACTTTCCCGCCTTCCGGTAGAGCATGGCGTGGTCGAGATTGCGCTCGGTGGCGGCGAAGAAAATATCGTTGAGGGTGGCGAGGCTCATCGGAGCATGGAATGGATGCCAACAGCAATGTACTGTCTTGATGTTGCTTTCGGCAATGCGAAAGGTATGACGGTGCTGACCGAGGTCCTGATCGTGTAAGGATCCACTTCAAGCGATTGGCAGTTCGAAGGAAAAGACCGAACCACGGCCGAGCTGGCTGGTGACGGCGACGCTGCCGTTGTGGGCTTCCACGATGGCCTTGGCGATGGCCAACCCCATGCCCGTTCCTTGCACGCTGTAGCGCTGTTCACGGCCACGGTAGAACTTGTCAAAGACCAGGGATTGTTCGAAGTCGTCGATGCCGTGTCCGTGATCGGTGACGCTGGTGACTATGCGATTTCCTTTTTGTTCTGCGGTGATGGTTATGGGCGAAGTGGGAGGAGAATACTTGGCGGCGTTTTCCAGTAACTGTTTTAGCACTTCCGCGATGCGGTCAGAATCGACGCGCACCTTGGGGAGCGACGCGGGCACGCATATCTCGAGCGGGTGCTGACCTATGAATGTTCTGGATTCTTCTACAGCGGATTCGATCACGGTGGCGATATCCACGGGGGCCATGTGGAGTTCGACCTTGTGGGCATCGAGCTGAGCCATTTCCGTGGCTTCGCCAACCAGGCGGTCGAGGCGATCAGTTTCCTCGTTGATTACGGCTAGCAACTCGAGCCGTTGCGCATCGTCGAGGTTGTAATCCGAGAGCAGACCCGTGACGGCAGCTTTGATGCCGGTGAGAGGAGTTCGCAGCTCGTGCGTCACTGAATCGAGCAGAACCGTGCGCAGGTTTTCGCTCTGGTGCGCGGCTTCGGTCTGGGAGAGTTTTTCCATAGCTCCGGCGCGCTCGATGGCGATGCCGATCATGCTGCCCAGGGCTTCAAGAGTAGCGCGCGAGAGCGCTGGCCCGGCAATGCCAACGGCCCCTGTGGTGCGGGTACCCAGGTGCAATGGAGTGAGGGAAATTCCGCGTCGGGAGTCGATAACCGGCTCGCCGCGCGAACTGACCATTTGAAGGTCTTGCAGGGCAAGCCAGGTTGCTTTGGGGTCCGTGCGATAGACCTGTTGCGTGCTGAGCAAGTAGATGGCGGCAGCCTTGGCGCCGAATCCGTCGCAAACGTAGGCGGGAATCGCATTCAGCAGTTCGGCTACGTTGTCGGTGGCGAGCAGGCGCTGGCTGAAACTGTAGAGACGTTCTACGTCGCGGCGGCGCTGATTGGCGTCGGCGGTTTGGCGGCGGGCGCGGTCGGCAAGCTGGCTGGCGATGCCAGCGGTTACCAGGAAGGCGAACAGCGCCACCCAGTTCTGCGGGTCGGAGACGGTTAAGGTTCCGATGGGAGGAAGAAAATAATAATTGAAGGCGAGGGTGGCGATGAGAGCGAGAAAGACAGAGAAGCGAAATCCCCAATAGGCCGCCACCCAGAGCACCATCAGAAGGAATGTCAAAGCTACAGTAGTAGGGTTTACGTGGATGAGCCGCCGGTAGACCTGGACCACCAATTCGGCGGCCCCGAGGCAGGCGGCATAGCGGAGCAGGTGCTGTGGCCAGGGGGCTTTCACGGGCACGATTGTAATGGAATCGCAGGGAAAAAAGTTTTGCCGCAGAGTCACAGAGACATAGAGAAAATCTCTATGTTGTTCCTGTGTGTTCTTTTGCTTTCTCCGTGTCTCTGTGACTCTGTGGCAAAAGCTCGGCCCTTGTTGCCGACAATTCGACAATTGTTGCTCCGGCGTGGAGAATAGCGGCGATGCCCAAAAGTCCTGATGAATGGCTTAAGGAAGTGGACACCGCGCAGCGGCCGGCGGTGTTCAAGCTGTTTCTGGGCTACGCCCCTGGCGTGGGAAAGACGTATGCCATGTTGAGTGAAGGCGTACGGCGGGCCAGCCGCGGCGAAGAAGTGGTGATCGGCGTGGTGGAAACCCACGGACGCAAGCCGATTGTGGAGCTTTCTTCGCGGCTGGAGACGGTTCCGCGGAAGAAGCTGGAATATAAATCGACGATTTTTGAAGAGATGGATGTGGACGCCATCCTGGCCCGCAAGCCGCACGTGGTGCTGGTGGATGAGCTGGCCCACACCAACATTGAGGGCAGCAAGCACGCGAAACGCTATGAGGATGTGTTTGAGCTACTCGATGCGGGAATTGACGTACTTTCCACTTTGAACGTGCAGCACATCGAGAGCCTGTCGCCTACGATCCGGAGCCTTACCGGGGTGCAGGTGAGGGAGACGGTGCCGGACTGGGTAATCCGGCGGGCGGGTGAGATTGTGATGGCAGATCTTACTCCGCAGGCGTTGCAGACGCGCATGAAGCGTGGAGACATTTATCCACTGGATCGGGCGGATCGGGCGCTGGCTAATTTCTTCCGGAATACCAACCTGGTTGCGCTGCGCGAGTTGGCTTTGCGGCAGGTGACGCAGGCAGTCGATCGCACGCTTTCTGAACTCAAGAATGAAGACGGACAACTGTTGCAGGTGCGGGAGCGGATTGCGGTGTGCTTCAGTTCGAACCCAGCGGCGCAGTATTTGATTGCGCGGGGCGCTCGCATGGCCCAAGCCATGGATGGCGACTTATATGCATTTTATGTGGACACGGGTACGGATGAGAGCGATGAGAACCAGCACACTCTGGCTGACAATATCCGCTTCGCGGAAAGCGTGGGCGCCAAAGTGGTGAAGAGCGAGGGCAAGGTGGTCGCGGAGAAAGTTGCGGAATTTGTGCGCGAGAATCACATTACCCAGGTGGTGTTCGGGCGGTCGGCCACGAAGGGTTGGAAGAGGTATTTCTATCTTTCAGCGATTCATAAGTTTCTACGCGATACCCCCGCGGTGGATGTGCACATCGTGACCCAGGAAATGCGGTGATTGAGATCGACGAGAAGAAGATGACAAACGAGCACCGGCGAATCCTGGTGGTGGATGACGAGCCGCAGATCACGCGCGTGCTGCGCACTACGCTTACGGCGCAGGGCTACGACATCCGCGTTGCCAACGACGGGGAGATGGCGCTGGAGCTGATGAAGAACTGGACACCGCACGTGGTGGTGACCGACTTGGCCATGCCGAACCTCGATGGAGTAGGGCTGTGCCGCCAGGTTCGGCAGATCTCTCAAGTGCCCATCATCGTGCTTTCTGTGCGCGGACAGGATCGCACGAAGGTGGAAGCGCTGGACGCCGGCGCCGATGACTACGTGACCAAGCCGTTCAGCATGAACGAACTGCTGGCGCGGATCCGGTCGCAATTGCGGCGGACGCCAACGGTCGAGGAACCGCCCAGCACGATTACCGCCGGAGATTTTTCGATCGATCTGGATGCGCGTTCCGTGAAGGTGGGAGGGCATGAAGTTCATCTCACGCCGAAAGAATTCGACTTACTGCTTTATCTGGTGCGGCGTCCGGGCAAAGTAGTGACGCACCGAACGCTGTTGGCAGCTGTCTGGGGCACGAACAGCGTCGAGCAGCCCGAGTACTTGCGCGTCTTTGTCGGGCAGTTGCGCAAGAAGATTGAAGCCGATCCTTCCTCGCCGAAATACCTGCTTACTGAACCCTGGGTTGGGTACCGGTTTGAGCCGGGGTCGTAAGGCCTGTTTTTCGCCGCCATCCTCTTCCATCCTTACGAACATTTTATAGATCCTTTATTCGACCCTTCTGGGATTCCGTGTCCAATAGTCGTGTGGCTGAGAAGCAGCCTGCAGAACCTTTTGGGTTCGGGGAGATCAAGAATCATGTGGATTAACGAAGTAGCACCGGAACGGTTGGCGGAGCTTTTCCACGACTATCACGAGGCACTGACGCCGGGTGTGCCGGGTAATCGGGGCGAGGAACGCGGCTCGTGGAAAGAAGTTCCGCAACAGGAGAAGAGCCGGTTGGTGGCGGCTGCGCGTTTAGCGCTGCTCGAACTGGAATCGATGACCAGCAATCGGGCGAAGTCGCGGGAGTATTTTGCTCAGCCCGGGGAAGCGGAATGGGGTTGCTGAGAGCGATCAGCGGCCTCACCCTGAGAGCAACGTTCATGGTTGTGCACTGATTCCTCGACAGGCAGCAAAAATCCGATCGAGTGGAGTAATCATGTCGAGCCGAACGAACGCCGTACAGATTATTGTGTTGGTGGCAACGTTGGCCGTGATGGGTGCCATGCTACGGGCGGGGCTGGCACAAAAGGCGGCAGCTCCGAAACCGCAGGACAAGCTGGCACTCGGAGAGGCAGAGGTCAAGCAATTGCTGCTTCTTATCGATACCGAAAAGAAGGGCAGGATCTCCAAGCAAGAATGGATGAAGTTCATGGAAGCGGAGTTCGACAGACTGGATAAGACCCGAAACGGAGAGCTGGATGTGAGGGAACTGACGCAATCGAGATTGCGAGTAAGCCACTTCGCAAGTGTAGGAAAGTGACAGGGTTCCGGGGCTAGCCGGAGCGCGAAGGATCGCTTTCGCGGTGTATAACGCAGCACGCCTTCCAGGTTCTCATCCTCCTTAATGCCTTAATGTTTAGTCGGTGTTGCTCGTATCCTCACCCGGTTCCAGGAGGTCGAAGCGGGAATGGCTCCTTTACGAATTCTTTAGGAATTCCTTAACTCGCCTTTACACCTGAAATGCTCTACTGAAATGTTTGCGCAAGGCGTCTGCGTGAAAGCATGGGAGGCAGGAGTATGTGGGCAGCCTCGGCAGTTGCAGTCGTCGCTTTGGCAGCGGTCGCGTTCATGCTCAGGTTTCTGACGGCCTTGCTGCGCGAGGGTGCGCCATCGGTGTGCTACTGGGTGGTGCCACTCTGCAGGGAACTGAAGAAAGAGGAACAGTTCAAAGTTCTGCGCGGCGCCTATTTTGAGGACGATTGCCGCGCAACAGAAAACGAACGCGGCGACTACCGCCTGGAGGCCGAATATCATGCGAAAGAAAAATGCAGCTCAGGTCTTATTGCTCTGGACGTTCGTCCTGTTTCTGACAGCCTGGGCTGGCGCTCAGTCCACGCAAGGCACGGCTACTTCCTCCGCGAACGCCGGCTCTAGTTTGGCTGCGCCAACAGAACAGCAGCAGATGCGGGATGAACTAAGAGCGCTGCGAGCCGAGGTGGAGCGCTTGCGCGCGGAAGTTGAGCAGCAGAAGAGTGCGCCAGCCGCTGATCGCAGCGGGGCGTCGCCGGCGCCAGAGAGGACTGGCCCGGGACCAAATGTTCCCGCCGTGACGGCGGCGAACCTTGCCAGCTCGACTGGGGCGACCAACGCCGCTGCGCCTGGCGGGATGACAGGATGGTTGGCACAGCCAGCGAGTTCGTCTTCGCCCAGTCCGTCCTCCGCTCAATCTTCCGAAACCGCGTCTATCAAGAAGGAAAAAATCGATCCCTTTTCCGATTGGGATTGGACCTGGCTGAATGGCAATCCGCGCACGAAAGAAGCAGCATTTGATTCGAAATTCTTCACCCCGGAAATACGGGCTGATATTACTTACACATATGATTTCAACAAACCGGTGGACAACACGATAAATGGATCGAGCGAAATATTTCGCTCCAACGAAATCCAGCTGGAGCAACTCGGCCTCGGCGGCGATTTTCACTATGACAACGTGCGGGCGCGGTTCATGACTCAGTTCGGCATGTATTCCGCCACGACGCCACGCAATGACCCCAGTCCTGCGAAGGGTCAGTGGGATCTTGATACTGCCTATCGCTACCTGGCAGAGGCATACGGCGGCTACCATATCAATGCCTTGAACGGGATCAACGTGGATGCTGGCATTTTTCTGTCATATATCGGTCTTTTCAGTTACTACAACTTCGATAACTGGGCGTATCAGCCGTCGTATGTGTCGTCGAACACACCCTGGTTCTTTAACGGTTTGAGAGTTCAGATTTTCCCCAATCCCCACCTTAAGATCGAGCCCTGGTTCATCAACGGATGGCAATCGTATGGGTCGGCGAACTCGCGGAAAGGTCTGGGTGGACAGATCAAGTGGACTCCACGACCGTGGGTGAACGTGATTTCCAACAATTACGGGTTGGGGCACGACGATTTGTACATACCGAACCGGGGGCGAGTCCACACTGACGACAGCATCGAGATCAAGTATTACGACAGACCTGAGAAGGTTCTGGACAAGATGGCCTTCTCGTTCACCGGCGATATGGGTTGTGAATTCGGCCCCAGCACGACCACCACGGCAGGCGTATATCTACAGGGCGTTGGCTGTCATGGTGACAAGAAGGATGCGAACTCGGTGGGGGGTGACTACTTTAGCGCTGGAATCAATCCTAAACAGAGTTTTATCGGCTACATGTTGTACAACCGCATGTGGTTTAAAAAGGATCGGTACGGGTTGACGCTTGGCGGAGGTCAGATCAACAATCCCGGACGCTATCTTGTTCTCGCTCCTCCCATCAACGGAGAGACGGCAGAGTCGGCGGCGATCAATGCCCCTTACTTTACCGGGAACCCGTCAGACCCATTCAAGGCCTGGGATTCGTCGATTACGTTTGACTACATGCCTCGGCAGTACATCACGTTCCGCTGGGAATATGATTATCGCCATGCCAGTGTGCCGTACTGGTCAGGCCGCGGTGGAGTCACGCCGCCGGGTTCGGGAGGAGAGCCTTATACCAACAACGGATATCCTCAATTCTTTGCTTGCAACAATGGAAGTTCGTCCATGCAGGAAACCGAACCGCTGGCAGTAACGGCCTGCCAAGCGCAAGGCAGCAGCGTCTGGTTCCCCGATCTACGCCGGGATGAGCAGTTCATCGATATGGCAATCATGGTCAAGTTTTAGGACTGAAGGGATCTTGTGATGCAGGATGCGATCTTTCTCGCAGTGACCATTCTCTTCTTCGCTGTGTCGCTGGCTTACGTGGTCTTTTGCGAGCGGGTGCGTTGAGAACTATATGAATTCTGAACCAATCATCATCCTGATCATTTGCGCGGGGCTGCTGGTGTATCTGGTGTATGCCATGTTGCGGCCGGAGAAGTTCTGATGACGGCAAATGGATGGCTGCAAATCTTTTTTCTGCTGCTGGTGGTGTCGCTGATCACCAAGCCGCTGGGCGGGTTTATGGCGCGGGTTTATGGCCGTGAACGGACCTGGCTTGATCCGGTAATGCGGCCAGTGGAAAGAATCCTTTACCACCTCACGGGCGTAGATGAAAACCACGAGATGGACTGGAAGGAATACGCGCTGGCGCTGCTTTTATTCAGCGGCGTTTCCATGATCCTGCTTTACGTGCTGCAGCGGGTGCAGCAGTGGGCGTGGTTGCCGTGGAATCCGCAGAAGCTGGCGGGAGTGCCTCCGGCGTTGGCGTTCAACACGGCGGCTTCGTTTACGACCAACACGAACTGGCAGAATTACTCGCCCGAGACCACCATGAGCTATCTGACGCAGATGGTCGGTCTGGCGTATCACAACTGGGTTTCGGCGGCAGCAGGAATGGCGTTGGCCATTGCGTTTATTCGCGGCATTGCACGCCGCGAGCAGAAAACCATCGGCAATTTCTGGGTGGACATGGTTCGTGGCACCTTGTGGATTCTGGCTCCGTTGTGCCTGGTGGGCGCGCTCGTGCTGGTGTCGCAAGGCGTTGTGCAGAACCTGAAGCCTTACGACACCGTGCAACTGGTGGATCCGTACCAGACGCCGCAACTTGGTTCCGACGGAAAACCTGTGACCGGGCCCGACGGCGAGCCTTTGATGCAAACCGTTAGTCAGCAGGTGATTGCACAGGGGCCGACGGCTTCGCAGGAGATTATCAAGGAACTGGGAACGAACGGCGGTGGCTTCTTCAATGCGAACAGCGCGCATCCGTTCGAGAATCCCACGCCGTTCACGAACTTTCTTGAGATGCTCTGCATCCTCGCGATTCCTTCCGCGTTTACTTACACGCTGGGAAAGATGACCGGGTCACCGCGACATGGATGGGCGGTATGGGCAGCGATGGCTTTGCTGTTCCTGGGGGGCGTCACTACTGCATATTGGGCGGAAGAGCGAGGGAATCCGTTGGTAACGGCTGCAGCACAACATGGCATGCAGCGTCCGGCTTTTTCTCCGCAGACTGTGGGCAACCTGGAAGGGAAAGAGGTGCGATTCGGAGTAGTGAACTCGGCATTGTTCGCCACTGTGACTACTGACACAAGTTGCGGCGCAGTCAACTCCATGCACGATTCATTTACGCCGCTGGGCGGAATGGTTCCCTTGATCAATCTCATGCTGAGCGAAGTGATCTTCGGGGGAGTGGGTGCGGGGATGTATGGGATGCTGGTCTTCGTCATTCTCTCCGTCTTTATCGCGGGATTGATGGTGGGGCGCACGCCGGAGTATCTGGGGAAGAAGATCGAAGCCTACGACGTGAAAATGGCGATGCTGGTGATACTGATTTTTCCTCTGGTGATTCTGGTATTTACCGCGATTTCGGTTTTGTACAGCTTCGGCACTTCTTCCATATCGAATGCGGGGCCACACGGATTCACCCAGGTGCTTTATGCCTTTACCTCCTCCGTGGCCAACAACGGGTCGGGCTTCAACGGATTCAGCGGAAACACGCCCTGGTACAACACCTCGATGGGATTGGCGATGCTGCTGGGGCGTTTCATGATGATCCTGCCGATGCTGGCGATTGCCGGCAATCTGTCTGGAAAGAAACAGACTCCGGCAACGCTGGGTACTTTCCCGGTGACGGGGCCTTTGTTCACGGTTTTGCTGATCGGGGTGGTGGTGATCGTGGGCGCGCTGACATTTTTCCCAGCGCTCAGTCTGGGGCCAATTCTCGAACACCTGCTGATGCAGGCGGGCAAAGCTTTCTAGGCAAAATATGGCGAGCAAGAAATCAAAACGCAGCCTGTGGGACATCAAGATCGTGCGCCGTGCAGCGTGGGATTCGCTGGTGAAGCTGCATCCCGTGACCATGATGCGCAATCCGGTGATGTTTGTGGTGGAAGTGGGCAGCGTGGTGACCACAGTGCTGCTCATTCTAGAGCGAATGCGCGGGCAGCCCGGTTTCGGATTCAATCTGCAGATCACGCTCTGGCTGTGGTTCACGGTATTGTTTGCCAACTTTGCCGAGGCCATGGCGGAGGGCCGCGGCAAGGCGCAGGCGGATGCGCTGCGTCGCGCGAAGGCAGAGACGATGGCGAACCGCCTGCTTTGCGACGGAAAAACCGAGACGGTGCCGGGCTCCAAGTTGCGCTGCGGGGACATGGTGCTGGTGGAGGCGGGCGAGTTTGTTCCCGGCGACGGCGAGATTGTGGAAGGCGTGGCGTCGGTGGACGAGTCGGCAATTACTGGCGAATCGGCGCCCGTGATTCGCGAAGCGGGTGGCGACCGCTCGGCAGTGACGGGCGGAACGCGCGTGCTCTCGGATTGGGTGAAGGTGAAGATCACTTCGAATCCGGGCGAAACGTTTCTGGATCGCATGATCGCTTTGGTGGAGGGTGCCGAGCGGCAGAAGACTCCAAATGAAATTGCGCTGAACATCCTGCTGGCCGGGCTGACGATCGTGTTTCTGCTGGCTGTAGTCACGCTGCAGCCGTTTGCCATTTATGCGGGCGCTCCGCAGACGGTGTTCGTGCTGGTGTCTTTGTTGGTGTGCCTGATTCCGACCACGATTGGTGGGCTACTCTCTGCGATTGGCATCGCAGGCATGGACCGACTGGTGCAGCATAACGTGCTGGCGATGTCGGGACGCGCCGTGGAAGCCGCGGGCGATGTGAATACTTTACTGCTCGACAAAACCGGAACCATCACGCTGGGCAACCGCCAGGCCACGGAGTTTGTAACCGCGCCGGGTGTGACCGAGGCGATGCTGGCGGATTCGGCGCAGCTGTCTTCGCTGGCCGATGAAACTCCTGAGGGACGGTCGATTGTGGTTCTGGCCAAGGAAAAGTACGGATTGCGAGGGCGTGAAATGAGTTCGCACGACGCCGAGTTCATTCCCTTCAGCGCTATGACCCGCATGTCGGGCGTGAATCTGAATGGGCGGGCGATCCGCAAGGGCGCGACGGATGCAGATTGCCAAGTATCTGGAAGAGCAGGGCAGTGCGCTTCCCGCGGAAGTGCGCACCGCGGTGGATGCGATTTCGCGCTCCGGAGGGACACCGCTGGTGGTGGCGGAGAATGGCCGCGCTTTAGGAGTGATTCACCTGAAAGATATTGTGAAGGGCGGCATGCGGCAGCGCTTTGATCAGTTGCGCGCGATGGGAATTAAGACGGTGATGATTACCGGAGACAATCCGTTGACGGCGGCAGCGATCGCGACCGAAGCGGGTGTGGACGACTTCCTGGCGCAGGCTACCCCGAAGGACAAACTGGATTTGATCCGGCGAGAACAGGGGCAGGGGAAACTGGTTGCCATGACCGGCGACGGTACGAACGATGCGCCGGCGCTGGCGCAGGCCGATGTGGGCGTGGCTATGAACACGGGCACGCAGGCCGCGAAGGAAGCCGGCAACATGGTGGATCTGGATTCGAATCCGACCAAGCTGATTGAGATCGTGGAAATCGGCAAACAGTTGCTGATGACGCGGGGCGCGCTGACCACGTTTTCGATTGCCAATGACGTGGCAAAATATTTTGCCATCATTCCCGCAATGTTTGCCGGGACGTTCCCGGTTCTGCAAGCGCTCAACGTGATGCATCTGGCCACGCCACAGTCGGCGATCTTGTCGGCGGTCATCTTTAATGCGCTGATTATCGTGGCGCTGATTCCGCTGGCGCTGCGCGGGGTGAAATATGTTCCGCAGGGAGCGGCGGTGCTGCTGCGCCGAAATCTGCTGGTATACGGAGCTGGGCGGAGTGATCGTGCCATTTATTGGGATCAAGCTTATCGACCTCCTTATTGTGCGGGCGGGGCTGGCGTAGAGGCGGCTATGAAGAAGAATCTGATCACCGCTGTGCTGATGACGCTGGTGACTACGGTGTTGTTTGGCCTGCTGTTTCCACTGCTGATTACGGGACTGGCGCAGGTTTTGTTTCCAAAGCAGGCTAATGGCGAACTGTTGACGCGGAATGGCAAGGTAGTAGGATCGCGATTGATCGGGCAGTCGTTCTCCTCTGCTGGATATTTCCACTCGCGTCCATCGAGCGCCGGGACGGGTTATGACGCTGGCAATTCCGGCGGATCGAATCTTGGACCAACCAATCAATCCCTCGTGGCGAGGGTGCAGGGAGATGCCGATCGATTGCAGGCGGAGAATCCCGGGACGTCGCGATTCCCATGGATTTGCTGACAACATCCGGTTCGGGGCTTGATCCACATATCTCGCCCGAAGCGGCGGAATTTCAAGTGCCGCGCATCGCAAAAGAACGTGGGCTAAGCGAAGATGTGGTTCGCCAAGCAGTGCGCCAGCATACTGAGTCGCGGCAGTTCGGATTTCTCGGTGAGCCGCGGGTCAATGTGCTGGAATTGAATCTTACCTTGGATGAAATCTCGCCGAAGCCGGTAACCCACTGAACGTTACTCACGTAACAAGTCTTCGCCTGCCTGATCGGCCAGCCCCTAGCCTCCCACTCCGACCTCGCGACCAGAAACTAAAGGTACCTATCGTGTTTATATGAGTATGGATACGATCGGAGCAAACTCGCTTCGGAATCCGTTTCAGAATCCCCCTCGGACTCCCTTGGAATCTAATGAGGAAAGCATTCTTATGAAGAGACAAAGGCCGTGGTGGAACTGGGCAATAACGCTGGCGGGTCTGGCATTCCTGCTTCAACTATTTCCCGGAGTAAGGGCGCAGGACGCGCCGGCCGCTCCAGATTCGCGACCCTCCCAGGTTGCGCAAAATGACGCGCCAAATCAAGACACCGACCAGCAGGATCCTCCAAGCCGAGTCGCTCGTTTGAATTATATGGATGGATCCGTATCGCTCCAGCCTAGCGGTGAAAACGATTGGGTCACCGCGGTGCTCAATCGTCCGCTCGTGACAGGCGACAATGTTTGGGCGGATGAAAATTCGCGAGCTGAATTGCATACCGGATCGACCGCTCTCCGCCTCGGCGCGAAGACCGGGATCACGTTGCTCGAGGTGAGCGATCAAGCGGCGCAGATTCGTCTGGTGCAGGGCTCCCTGATTGTGATGGTCAGGCATGTAGACGACCAGGACTCTTATGAAATCGACACGCCGAACGTGGCGTTCGTGGTCATGCAGCCGGGGGATTACCGCATTGATGTGGATCCAGACGGCAATCGGACGGAAGTGACGGTGTGGAGCGGACGTGGCCAGGTCACCGGCGGCGGCAATTCTTATGCCGTGGTGGCGAACCAGTCCGCAACTTTTACTAGTAACGGGACAGATCAACTGAACTACGACCTAGGGCGAATTCCCGGTCAAGACGGATTCGACAGCTGGGCGCTCGATCGCGACCAGACGGAAGATCGCTCCGACTCGGCGAATTACGTTTCTCGGGACATGACCGGATACGAAGATCTCGATCAGTACGGTAACTGGAGTGATGTGGCCGGCTATGGCATGGTCTGGCAGCCTGCGGGAATCGCGGCAGGCTGGGCGCCGTATCGCTTCGGAAGCTGGGCCTGGGTGGCGCCGTGGGGTTGGACTTGGGTCGAGAATGAGCCGTGGGGATTCGCGCCCTTCCACTACGGACGCTGGGCTCTCTCGGGCAACGGTTGGGTTTGGGTTCCGGGGCCAAGCATGGTACGGCCGGTGTACGCGCCCGCGCTGGTGGGTTGGGTCGGCGGCGGGCCGGGGTTTCATTTCTCGGCTGGTGTGGGAGTAGGGTGGTTCCCGCTGGCTCCCGGGGAAGTATTTATTCCCGGTTATCGCGTGAGCCGCGCTTACGTAAACAATGTGAACACCACCAACACTGCGGTGAATATCGTGAGAGTCACTAACGTCTACAACAAGGTGGTCGTGAACCGGAATGTGAGCAATGTCACTTACGCGAATCGAAACGTGAGCGGAGGCGTGACAGTAGTCTCTCGCGATGCGTTCGTGAATGGCCGGCCGGCGGCCCAGAACGTGATGCCGGTTCCATCGCGGGAAATTGCCGCTGCGCCGGTCTCGAGCGCGCTTGCGGTCGAGCCGGTTCGGAACAGCGCATTCGGTGCGGGCAAGCCGGTGGCGAGCAAGCCGCCGGCTGCCGTGATGAGTCGCCAGGTAGTCGCACTGCGGACGCCGACTCTCATGCCGGGTTCGGTTCAACAATCGTCGGCCGGCCAAGCATTAGTCCGGCAGCAACCGCCGGGGCGGCCAGTGCAGACCGCGCGGCAGCCGCAATCGCAGAACGGATTCCATTCCGTCAGAGAAGTCAATGCCCAGGGCAACGAGGCAAAACCACAGCCTCGAGTTTGGGAAGAACAGGGGACGGCAGAGCCTGAGCCTGAACCAAAGACGAGCGCGCCGGAACCCCGAAACCGGAACCAGCAATCGTCGGCCTCGCGTCCCTCACCGCAGGGCGCTCAGCCATCGTTGCGTCCGTCGGCCGTGCGGGTTACACCGATGGTGAGAGCGACCGATACGCAGAAACCCGCGTCTCCACCGCCGCAGAAGCAACAGAATCCGCATCCGGCCGCACCTAAGGCGGAAAGCGTAAGTGCGCCTAAGAAAGGACATTGACGCGAACCGGCCGCCTGCGGTCTGATAGTTCGCGTGCGGTGCAACGTGCCAGCGGATCGAAGTGAAGGTAACGAGATCACGATAGCGCCGGGAAGCCGGGCAACCAGCCTGCTCCCGGCGCAGTTATTTTTTACGATCCTGCCATGAGCGAACCGATCAGGAACGAACAAATCCGTCCTGCGATCAACTGGATGGATTTTCTCTGGCTTGTGTTGCTCGCCTTACTAGCCGTCCTGCCGCCCGTGCGGGAGTACCACAAACAGTTCATCTTGCTTGGTTTTGGCGTTCTCCAGTTGAGTGAAGGTTGGCTGATTGCGCGCCTCCCGCGGCGCGGGCCGGTCTACATTATCGTGCTGAAGATTGCCCTGGCCACGCTGCTGTTGGATCACACTGGGGAAATCCCCATCAACAGCTACTACTATCCCATCTACTATCTGCCAGCAGTCACCGCGGCGGAATATTTCGGTCCATGGGCCACGCTGTTTTGGACTGCGCTCGCCTCTGCCGCCTACTGTTCGTATCTTTATCCTGCGTTGCAGGAGTACGAGATTAACGCAGAGGACTACGGCCGGCTCGCCATCCGCATCGTCTTCTTTTTTCTTGCGGCGATGGTGGTGAACCGCTTCGTGGTGGAGAACCGGCGCCAGATCAAGCGCTATCAGGAATTAGCGGAAACGCTGGCCGAAACCAACCGCAGGTTGGAGCAAGCTCAGGAGGAGGCGCGGCGTTCAGAGCGGCTAGCGGCGCTGGGGCAGATGTCGGCCGGGCTGGCGCATGAGATCCGTAATCCGCTGGGAGTGATCAAAGGCTCGGCGGAGATGCTGCACCAGAAGCTGGGGGAATCGAATCCTCTGGCCAGCGAACTGGCAGGTTACATATCGAGTGAGACGAACCGCCTGAGCGCGCTGGTAACGCGGTTTCTGGATTTTGCCCGGCCTCTGCATGCTGAGCTCGCTCCGCTCGACGTTACTGCGGTGCTCGATCGCGCGCTGCACTCCGTGTTATTAGCCCAAGCCCAGAAGGACGGGACCGTGCGGGTGGAGCGGCAATATGAGGCGGACTTGCCGTTGGTTCCGTTGGATGAGAGTCTTTCTGAACAGGCGTTCGCGAATCTGATTCAGAATGCCTACGATGCGATGAGCAGCAGCGAAGGGACATTGCGGGTTACGGCGGCGAGGGCGAAGAGCGCGAATCGGGACGGAGTGGAGGTGCGGATTGAAGACACCGGACCGGGAATTCCGGCGGAGCTGCGGGAGCAGATCTTCAACCCGTTTGTGACTACCAAGAAAACGGGAGTGGGCCTGGGGTTGTCGATTGTCTCGACGATTGTTGATGGGCACCACGGAACAATCCGCGTCGAGGGAGGCAACGAAGGGAGCGATCAGCACGGGGCTTGTTTCATTGTCTTTTTTCCTGAAGGTGACGAGGTTGCCGCACAGGCATCTTAAGTAAGTGGCGTTCCCGTGTGTAGCAGTTAGGCTAGCGGAGATCGAGGAAGCGGCGGACGACTGCCAACCATCATGCCAACAATTCTGATTGTCGAAGACGAAGCCAAGATGCGGCGCCTGCTCGAGTTGAATCTTGGCGAGGACGGTTTTACGACGCTTTCCGCCGGTGATGCCGAGGCTGGGCTGAAACTTCTGCGGGAGAACGTGGTTGATCTCGTGGTGACGGACCTCAAGCTGCCGGGGATGAATGGTTTGGAATTCCTGCAGGCCATCAAGCGGCAGAATGCCGCCTTGCCGGTAGTGGTGATGACAGCTTTTGGAACGGTGGAGACCGCGGTGGAAGCCATGAAGGCCGGAGCCAGCGACTATGTGCTGAAGCCGTTTTCGCTGAGCGAGATGCGCATGGTGATCCGCAAGGAGCTGGACGTTCGCGACTTACGCGAGGAGAACCGCTCGCTGCGCGAGGCTCTGGGCAAGCGCTATGTCCATCCCAACGTCGTTGCGCGCAGCGTGAAGATGCAGGAAGTGCTGGCGACGATGGAGCGCGTGGCGCCCACGAATTCGACAGTCCTGCTGGGCGGGGAGAGTGGCGTAGGAAAGGATTTGATCGCGCGCGCGATTCATGAGAAGTCGCGGAGGGCTTCTGGGCCTTTCATCAAGATCAACAGCACCGCGATTCCAGAAAACCTGCTGGAGAGCGAACTCTTTGGCTATGAGAAGGGCGCATTCACTGGCGCAAACGCGAGCAAGCCGGGCAAGTTTGAGTTGGCGGACAAGGGCACCTTGTTTCTCGACGAAATCGGGGATGTACCGCCGGCGATCCAGGTGAAGCTGCTGCGCGTGCTGCAGGAGCGCGAGTTCGAGCGCCTCGGCGGAACGAAAACGGTGAAGGTGGATGTGCGGCTGATCGCGGCTACGAACCGCGATCTGAGAGAGGCGCTGGAGCAGGGAACATTTCGCGAGGATCTTTACTATCGCTTGAATGTCGTTCCCATCGACATTGCGCCGCTCCGCCAGCGCAAGGAGGATATTCCGGATCTAGTAAATCTTTTTATTTCGCGCTTTGCGGGAGATTCCGGCAAGCCAGTGAAGAGCATTTCGCCGGAGGCGATGCAGATCCTGGTCAACTATCACTGGCCGGGGAATGTGCGGGAGCTGCAGAATATCATCGAACGGGCTTGCGCTCTGGCGAAGGGGACGGTGCTCGAGGCGTCGGATATTCATCTGGACTTGCGTCCGGCTAAGGCGGCGAGCGGCACCGGTGGATTTCTCCCAGAGGGCATGACGCTCGAACACTGGGAAGATGAAATGATTCGCGAAGCGCTGCGACGCGCGAATGGAAACAAGAGTCAGGCAGCGCGATTGCTCGGGCTGTCGAGAAATGCGTTGCGCTATCGGCTGTCGAAGATTGGGATTGCGGATGAGGGCGAGAAAGAAACGTAGCTCTGCATTGGTTGAAAACCACCAGTTTGGCTCAGGGCGGCCACCGGCTCCGGATCTAGGCCTCTATTTCGGCTGAAAACCTTCCCTTCCTAGCTGAAAACAAATGAGTTAATGGACTTCTTACGATCTCACCTTTGGCATGGCAGTTGCTTCTTCCTATAACGTGTTAATCACTCGATTTTAGGGTTTTAGTAGACACGTGGGTTTGGGAAGAGATGGGTTATGAAAAACCGACTCATAGCAGGTTCGGCAATCTTCACTATGGTGCTGGCTGGTGCTTTTTCGATCAGCGTGCAGGCGCAAACTACTGAGCCAGGTCCTGGCCCCTCGGAGCAGCCCAACGCGCCGATGGAGATGGGACAGGGTCAGGCCGCACCTCCAGCCGCGCACCCTCCTCAACCCGGATCACCGCCGCAACCTGGGCAACCTCAGGGCGGCCAACCTCCGCAACTCGGAGAGGAACCTCAGCCGGGTGGACCCTCCGGTGAAGGTCCGGCAAAGACTGATCAGGGTGTAGGCCGGATCAGCATGACTCATGGCGACGTGTCGACGCAGCGCGGGGATTCGGGGACCTGGTCAGCGGCTGTGTTGAATCAGCCGGTGATGAATGGCGACAAAGTTTCCACCGGACCTGGCGGGCGGGCCGAGGTGCAACTGGATTACGCAAACATTCTCCGCTTGGGACCGAATGCGCAAGCCAACATCGCGAACTTCACTCATAAATACATTCAGATTCAGCTGGGACAGGGTTTGGCGAATTACTCCGTGTTCAATGAGAGTGAGGCTGAGCCGGAGATCGATACCCCCAACGTTGCACTTCACCCCGCACATAAAGACGGTGTGTTCCGCATTGAAGTGCGGCCCGACGGGGACAGCATCATCATCGTGCGCAAGGGAGAGGCACAGATCTCAACGCCACAGGGCATTGCCGATCTCAAGCAGGGTGACATGGCGACGGTGCGCGGTTCCGGCGGGGATGCGAAGTATAAAATCAGCGCTGCACCCGAGCGTGACGATTGGGACCGCTGGAATAGCGACCGCGACCGGATGATTCACGAAGCGGCCGCGTGGCACCACACGAATAAGTATTACGTTGGGTCGGAGGACCTGGACGCCAACGGAACCTGGGAAAATGCGCCAGACTACGGGCAGGTGTGGGTGCCGAATGAGCCGGAAGGCTGGGCTCCGTATCGCGATGGCAACTGGGTTTGGGAGCCTTATTACGGTTGGACGTGGGTTGGCTATGAGCCCTGGGGTTGGGCGCCATATCACTATGGTCGCTGGATGTGGTACGGCAGTTCGTGGGCGTGGTGGCCGGGACCGGTGTGGAGTCCGGGTTTCTATCGTCCATTCTGGGCGCCGGCGTATGTATCGTTCTTTGGCTTCGGAGGCGGATGGGGCTTTGGCTTTGGTTTCGGTTGGGGTGGATGGGGCGGCTTTGGCTGGTTGCCGATTGGGCCGGGTGACCGCTTCTTCCCGTGGTGGGGTGGATACGGCGGGCGGTTCGGCGCGGTCGGTTTCAACCGATTTGGCACGCTCAACCGGTTTGGCGGGATTGCTCCGCTGCACGCGGGCACCCAGTTCTCGAACCTGGCGCACATCAACGATGCGCACATCGGGGGCGCGCTTTCGACGGTGGCTGCGGGTAAGTTTGGAGCTGGCAGGACGACGGCGATGGCAGCTACCCATACGCAGTTGAGTGGAGCTCGCATGATGACCGGCAACATGCCGGTTGTGCCCACGCGCGCGAGTTTGTCGGCGAGCGGACGGGCTGCGTCTCCTTCGACAATTCATAACAGCGCTTCTCAACATTTCTTTGGCACGCAGAGCGCGTCGCATTCGGAGTCGTTCCAGCAACAGACGGCGCACCTGCAGCGGTCCATGCAGCAGAGCCACTTTTCGCCGGTGGCGGCGGGCGCACGTGCCACGGGTCCGGGGTCTGCGGAGTCTCGCGGCACGACTGCCTTTGGCAGGGAGATGAATAGTGGTACGGCCAGGGGTGCAGCGACTCACGCGTCCGCGAATGAGAATGGAACTCGCGGCTTGATGGCGCCGGCAACATCCTCTGCGAACCGCGGAGAACAGGCTTCGTCCACCCGCGGCGAACCGAATCGCAGCGAATGGAAGACGTTTACACCGCCCTCGAATGGCAGCGAATCGGCAGGTCGCGGGGAAAGTGGTTCTGTATCGGCAAGCCGGGGCGAGAGCGGCAGCTACTGGAATCGGACGTCGCCAAGCTCAAGCTACTCGCGCGAATCCGGTTCGAGCAACTACGATCGCGGTGGTTATTCGCGTCCGCAGCTGAATATGAGGCAGCCCATCGCGCAGCCGCGCTCCCCGGCTGGCTACGGTGGTTATCACGGGGCTCCGAGCTATAGTGGCGGCGCTTCTCATAGCGCACCAAGCTCCGGAGGTGGCAGCCATTCTTCCGGCGGCGGCCACTCTGGGGGTGGAGGGCACCACTAAATCGCAGACTTGCCAGCAAGGTTGTAAGTGAAGTGAAGGTCAGAGGCGGGAAGGGCGTGCTAAACGGCACGCCCTTTCTTTTCTGGCACGGCAGCCGGCTGCCCTAGGTTTCGCCTCCTCGTGAGACCTGGGCTCGGGAAGGGCACGAGTTCACTCGTGCCGTTTAAGTCGTCAACAATTAAACGCGCTTCAGCGCCTGAGGCAGATCTGGCGGGGGGCTGGCCCATCTTTAATGTTTCCCGCCCGCACATCGGTAAAAGAGGCTGCCCCGCCGGCGCGCCCTTTCTTTTCTAGTACAGCAGCCGGCTGCCCCAGGTTTCTCCTCCTCGTGAGAGCTGGGCTTCGGGAAGGGCACGAGTTCACTCGTGCCGTTTAAGTCGTCAACAATTAAACGCGCTTCAGCGCCTGAGGCAGATCTGGCGGCTGGCCCGGGCTTTCGATCTTGCTGGCATGACAAACACAAGTGGGTGCCCCGTCCTTCGCGCGGTTTGCGAAGGGCGGGAACCACGAACGCATACGCAACGCGGTTTGTGCGGAAGGGGCAAAAAGTTGTATTGGCTGCATCGCCACCCCCCTTGCAAACAACGCAAGAACGGGGCACCCACGGTTCCGGAACGGAAGGGGAAAACGCGGGTAGGGACAGCCTATGGCTGGTTCGGTTGTCTGCTCAACCCCGGCTCACTCGTAAAATGCGGCGATTGGAAATTGCCTTTAACTGTGGCCTTGGCCGTGGCTTTTCTAATCGGAGGCTTATGAGATGGCAAAAAAATCTTGCCCTCTTTGGCGATGTATCCCATCAGGTCTAAAACTGCAACCGTATTCTGTGCTGCGCCATGTAGCTCTAGGGTTGTCGTGCCCGTGAACGAGGCGTGTTCCAGACGCACAGCTCCGCCACTGTATTTCAGTAAAGCGTTATTAAATACACATCCATCACAGTCCAGCCCATCCAAAATTTGCGGAGCTGGATTTTCTGGCTCGGCGGTGATCGTCAAAGGGGGTATTTTTCCGCCTAATCCAGGGATGATTGGCTCCTTGTCGGGGAAAAATCCGATTACGGAGCGAATCTTCGCTCCCGGCGCAACTTTTATGACGAATCCGCTAGGCGGTGACTGGGGCTGTGACTGCGATTGTGTCGTAGAAGGCGCACCCCAAAGAACCGTCCATGTACTCAATGCGCCAAACATGAATGAACTGACCGCTATTACAACCTTACTGAACATATTCCCTCCAGCCAGCGAATCAGTATGGGTCAATATCATTGCCGGTGTTGCAGGTAAGCCAGTTTGTCCCGCTGCTACTATGAAAACAAAAACTTACCCAGTGTCGATGGCTATCCGGGAAAATGTCATCGAAGTCGATCCTGCCTCTCACGTAAATGATCTTCGTTCCATCCTTAAGAGCATCGGACAACGTTTTGTCGAGTTTTTCAGAGGAGTGTATCTCGTGAGCCCACGTTTCCCCGATCCCAGGGGGGATCAGTCCAGCAGTTACCGTAAGGTCATTCTTCCAATCGTCAGACCGCGGTTCAGCTCCCTTGGAAACGATAGCAACATTGCGATTGATCGTAGAGCTTTTCGCAAAGGTGTGACCGCTGTTTCTGATGTGAATAGTAAGATGCATGAGCTCTTCTTCTTTGTAGGGGTCGTTAGTCATCCACGCACTAAGCCAAGCTCGCTGATCAATATGAAGAGCAGAGGCAGCCGTATTGGCGGCACTCTGGGCGGCGCTCAGCTGGTAAATATTAACAATCAAGAGTCCGATACCGACAAGAAGAGTGATTCTTTCGCCAAAGGTTCCCCACCACGGTGTCTGATCTGGGCGGAATGTGGTCTCAGGTTCGGCGGTTTTTGGTGGGGGCGGCGCAGTATCCGCAAGAGGCGCAGGTATCTTCTTTCTGGGGCCGCTTGCATCGCAGGTAGCATCCTCCCGGCGTGGAGTTTTAGCTTGGTATGCAAACCATGAAATTAGAATACCGAGAATCCCCAGAGGCCATAAAGAAAATTGCTTATCGGATTTCAAAGGTTGTGTCATGAAAACACACAGGGAAGGGCCAGAAGCACTGGACAAATTCTAGGGGCTGATCGACAGCGATTTTACAGGCTCCGGCGAAAAAGAAAAAGAGGCAGACTAAGAAGGCTGCCTCTCGAAAGGAGCCGCAGAAATCCGACGGGACTAGGCTTCAGCCGTCTGCCCCGCCCCGTCGGCGTGTGATGTGGCGATCGCTCTTGCCTCCCGGACCGCCGTAGTGCGGAGCCTTCAACAATTTCCACAGCCCCACTGTGACATCCGACCTTGTGCCCAAAATTAATTCGCGCAATCATGGTCGAGGCCGTGACGGTTGGCAGAGGCCAATTCGCGACGCCCTCAAGTCCTTTGTTGTCTAGATTTTAGTACCTAAGTTCTTTGACATCCGTATTTTGCGGGCGAAATCATGTTTAACCTGATGATTCCATTGGACCCCAGGGGGGAGGGGGGTATTCGATATCTTGGGTCGGAGCACACACCAGCCATCCGCCCCCGAGAGGCTCGACGAAGATTTATTTTCGAGAAGAAATCAACAGGAAGGTACGAGGCTGAGGCGTGGGTAACCCGCCCACTCGTCCGCCCCGCTCGGACTTGCTCCCCTGCCGACTTCTTACCCACGGCTTACGCCGTGGGCTGCATTCTTGCTTCGCGCCTAGAAAACCTCGAGCTTTATAACCTAGGGGCGCGCGTAGGCTGGGCTGTCGGGCTGCGGGGGATCGTAGTCGCGGCCATATTTGTTCTTGTGCGCGAATTCGAGATTCGATTCGGCCAGGCTGAAGGTTCCGAGGAAGGTCTCGCCTGGACTCACCGTAATTTCCCTTTCTACGGCGTGCAATGCATCCGGCGAAACGGAAGAATGGAAAACGTGCATCTGATAGCGGCCGGGAACGACACCACCGATGTTGATCTCGCCACGAGCGTTTGATATCGCATAGTACGGCGTATTCAGCGCAATCACCACGGCGCTCATCTGAGCGTGAATGTTGCAGAAGATAAAAGAAATACCCGGCTTGTCGAATTTAACAAATTGGGTGGTACCGCTCTCATAAAGTCCAAGATCGAAGCGCTTGCCGTCGAACAGCGAAAACACGTTGTGAAAAAATGGATCCTGGTTGGGGAACTCGACCTGCCCGCCCGCCGGTATCACAAGCAGGGAAGGATGAAAGCTCTTATTCTTCTGCACCAGCTGGGGGATTTGTGAACTCTGCTGCGGGAGCGGCGCAGGAGCAGGAGTACTCCCCAAGGCTGTAAGCCAGACCACAACTTTCGACGCGTCGCCTACGTTGTGTCCGTTTCTGGTGAGCTGCACCTTGCCCTTGAGGTCCAGGTTCTGCGCTGAGGCAAAAACAAATAAGCACGGCAGCACCAAGATGCACCAGACAGTCCGGCAATGAGCGAAGCGAAGCATGGTCAGAACAGTATCCCCAAGGCAAGATTGACCTGGTTGGTTACGCTGGCACTGTCATAGACGGGGAACGTGTGCAAACGTCTGAATTCGGCAGAGAGCAACAGGTCGGACCGCGGCCGGTAGACGAGATTGCCAAGCGCTCCCCGATTTCGCCCCAGAATCGGACCAGCGTTGTTCGCATCGGTGGCGAAACCGCGTACATCGCTGGCAAATGCGTTGTCCTCCGCCAATACTCCGTTCAATTCAAGTTTGGGCGTGAGTTGAAATTTGAGTTGACTCCATCCTCCGGCGGAGTCAAGGCCACGGATACTCGTCGTGGAGTAGGCCGGATTGCCGCCGTACAGGATGGTTTGGCCGATCGCACCTCCCAGGCCGCCGACTGCGCGTCCGCGATAGAATTCACCAGACAGAGTCAAGCGCCGGAGAATCGGAACCTGCCAATCCGTCATACCGGCCCACGCATCCACGTCGTGACCCCACGGCCAGTCCTGCCGGCCATAATAGCCGGCCACACCAAAGCTCAATGGATGGTCAAATACTGGCCGGGACCACGCGGTGCGCACGGCATAAGCTGGCTGGCCTGAACTTTCCCCAGCTGTCGCCGAGCGGAAGAAGGAATTGCTGGGAGTTTCCCAATCGAGATTGTCCAGAATTCCACCTTGGAGCGTTAGGGTCTGTTGGTCGGAAAGATCGAAGCGATGCTCGACGCGAAGCTGGGGCGTCCAGCCCCACAGGTTCCCCGCGTTACCAAATGTCGGAATGGCGAGGGATGCAAAGGATGTAGGAGAAAACGGCGAGATGAACAGGGAATCCTGCCCTGCAATCACCGAGGTGTGTTGCCAGTCGAGCCGCACGCTGGCAGTCTGCATGCGCACCAGACCGAAGTTGACGCCGTTGTTGGTGGCCGGAAAGCCTCCGGCAAAATCGAACTGCACATTGGCTGAACTCTTCGCACCTGCCACACTCGGTCCAAAAATCTCCAGGCCAATCTCGGTTTGACGCAAGGTAGCTCCCAGGCTCGTCTGAGAGGCGCCCGGAGCGGGCGGCTGCGCGTAGTTGGGTAGGTCCAGGTTGTCGGAGGCGCCGACATTGCGAAAAGCATTCATCAGCACAATTCCGGAAAGCCGGGCTCGATATTTTCCCGCAGTCTCCACCTTGGTCTGGTATTGCTCATCAATCTTTGAGCCCAGCAACTGAGCGGATTCCTCCAGCTTCTGAACCCGGCTGCTCAAGTCAGCGTTGGTTGCAGTGTCGGAGGTGCTGGGGGAGACGGACGAGGTCGATTCCGCCGGAGCGGACGAAGCCGGGCCATTCGCCGGAGTGGCGAGCGGAGCCAGCAGCCTGCGTGTGTCCTGCAATTCCTGGCGCAACTCCCGCATTTCGACGCGCGATTGCGCGTTTTCGGTTCGCATCTGCTCGATGACAGCACGCAATTCGTCGCACTTGGGAATCGAGCTCGCGCAGCGAGGCATCCGCGGGCTGAGATGCGGCCGCGGGCGTGCTCTCTTGCGCCAGGCTATAGGCGGTCAAAAGGACAAAGGCGGTCGTCGTGATGGCAGTTGTCCAAAGCGCGAGGGTCCTTGGGTTCTTCACACATCCTCCTGCGCGACATGCGGATCGTCGTGAAATCAAGAAAATGGGAACCGGGCTACGTATCCGAATGTCGAATTGAGTTTTCGGTCGCTCTATCGTACTTGGCTACAGGCAAAAAGGGACGTGCCGCGGATCCGTCGCTGCGTCGTCCGAGCCTTGGGGAGCGCGTCCGGGGATCGTGATCCGAAAAACGGTTCGAGCGTCCGGGGTGCGTTCCATAAAGACTTGGCCGCCGTGATCCTGCACGATCTTCTGCACCACCGTAAGTCCGAGGCCCGTGCCGTTCTCTTTGCCGAAGCTTATGAAGGGATGAAACAGCTTTTCACGAATCGGTTCCGCGATGCCTGGACCGTTATCCGCAACATCGATCGTGACCTCGGAGTTGTTCCGGCCGATCGTGACTTGAACTCTGCCCTCGACGCTGGGCGCAGCTTCACAGGCATTCAGCAAGAGGTTGTAGAGGGCGCGCTCCAGCTTGCGGGCATCGAACCAGGCCGTGATCTGACCATTGCTGTCGATCTCGATCCGCGTACCCTGGTGCCGTGGGTGCAAGCGCACCGCCTGCATGGCTCGCCGCACGGTTTCGACCACGCTGGCATAGGTTGGGTTCAAGGACTCTCTGGTGCGGGCGAACTCCAGCAAAGAGTCGATGAGGTCGGTCATCTGGTTAACCCCAGTTCGAACCTCCTGATATAGCTCTTCGCGCTGTGTAGAAGTCAGATGGCCATCGCAAAGAAACTCAGAGTTGGCTACCACTGCGGCCAGCGCATGCCGAAGGTCATGGGAAATTGAACTGGCCATGCGTCCAATCGTGGCTAACTGCTCAGACTCCAGCAGAGCTTGTTGGGTCTTGAGCAGGCTGGAGCGCATTCGGTCGAAGGCTGAAGTCAGTTCCGCTACCTCGTCACTACCCCGGGGATCGAGGGGATGGTGAAAATCTCCGTGCTCCAAAGCGCGCACTCCCTCCACCAAGCTGGCCAGCGGGCGAGTGAAGGTGTAGGAGATCAGAAACACCAGCCCGCTGCCCACCAGGACAGCCGTGAGGCCCAGCAGCAGCAACAGTCGATTCAGGTTATCGAGGAATTTTGCCGCCTGATCGTAAGATCCCAGCACGGTCAAGCGCACTGATGGTTTTTGATGGCCTGACAGATCAAGGGAGGTAGCCACAAAATTCTCTTTGCCGACTTCCACATCCTGGGGCGCGCTTTGCGAAGATCCCGAGGCCAGCGCGCTCACACCGGGGCTCTGGGCTTGCAGGGGCATCAACGTGGTTGCCACAATTTCATCCCCGTAGGAGAAGGCGACCTGGCTGGCCGAGACCTTGCTAACCTCGCGAGCCAGGCGATCATCGATTTCATAGCCGATGATCAAGAAGCCGAGCAGCGGGCCCTCCGTCTTGGAGCCGAAGTAAACCGGCTTTACGAAAGTCTGGTACAGATGGTGGGCGCCAAACCACCAGTGGCTGTAGTCTTCCTCTTTCAACGACCGATCGAAGTATTGCTGCGCTGCCTCGCGGGTGAAGCCCGGCGATTTTGTGTGGAGAGCCACCACCTCGCCATTGCGGTTGACGAGCACAAGAAGATCGCTGGCAGTCAAGAGCCACACGTCTTTGGAGGCGTCCTGGATCGTGGCCGGGTCGTGTGCCGTCATGATCGCCCGGGTGATGGGCAGATAGGCGACCAATTCCGCCGAACCGGTCAGCATAACTTCGCGATCATGCTGAAAGTTCTGAAAGCTGGTGACGGAGTTCCGAAGATCCTGTCCGATTCCGTCGCGGACATGGCTACGCACGCTGTTCCGAACCACCAGAAGGCTCAACGCTGTGAGGGCAGCGGTGATCAGAACCATGGAGAGCAGAAAGCGCGTACGCAGCCGCGTTCTGGGTACCAGTGCGCTTCCAGACGGTTCTGGAAAAATTTGCGAAGCGGATTCTGATGAAGGGGCCAAGGGATCTCAGCGAACGAACTTGTAACCCATTCCGTGCACCGTGCGGAAGTGTACCGGACTGGCCGGGTCGCGTTCCAATTTCTGGCGAAGCTTCAGGATATGGTTATCCACGGTGCGCGTCGAGGGATAGTTCTGATATCCCCAAACTTCATTCAGCAATTCGTCGCGGCCGATTACGCGGTCGGCATTTTGCACCAGAAACTGCAGAGTCTTGAACTCTTGCGCGGTCAAGACTACAACTTTACCGTCGCGCAGGACTTCCATTTTCTTGAAGTCGATTGAAATGCCGTCGAAACTGACCAGATTCACGTGCGCCGTTCTCGAGGTATGGCGCAGCGCCGCGCGCACCCGCGCCAGCAATTCCCGGGGGCTGAAGGGCTTGGTTACATAGTCGTCGGCGCCCAACTCCAGCAACAGAACCTTGTCGGAAACGTCGCTAGCCGCGCTGAGAACCACGATCGGCAACGCAGGCGCCTGGGCCTTGACTTCTTTGCATAGGTCGCTGCCGGAAAGTTTGGGCAAGCGAAGGTCGAGAATAATAACCGCCGGCGGGGCCGCCTGGAAACTCTCCAGCGCCGACTTCCCGTTGGCTTGAACCTCAACTGTGTATCCCTCCGACTCGAAGAGTCGCTTCAGGGCTTTCTGAACAGCGGGATCGTCCTCGACCACGAGAATTCTCCCCATCTGCCGCACGGAATCCATCGGATCTGCCGATCTTGCCGTGGTCATCGGGATTGCGGTTTGACCCATATTATTCGATTCGGGCCGGATTTGCCCGCGGCCCCCAACCCTTGAAGCTTACAACGTTCCGAACCATTTTCGGGACAGTAACAAAGGTTTGACAAATTTTTTACATATGTGAACACGACTAACAAGGCCTTACGGCACGGCGCTTGCCGGGAGGCGACCTGCGCGAACCTGACCCGGTGGTCGAGGCGCCCGCGAACCGATTCAGCCCGGGCTGCCGTAGAATAAAGCCAGCTTGCCGGTTTCTGCTGAATTCGATCATCTGCGCGTGGTTCTGGTGGATGCGCGCAACCCTCTCAACATCGGCGCGGCCGCTCGGGCCATGAGCAACTTTGGTTTTCAGCATCTGCGTGTAGTTAATCCCTACGATGTGGCATTTGAAGGCGCCCGTTCCGCCGTGGGCGCCGCCGCGGTGTTGGCCCGCGCCGAAAAGCACGAAACGGTGGCCCAGGCAGTTGCCGACTGCTCGCTGGTGGTCGGGACCACGGCAATCGGGCATCGCGACCTGCAGCATTCCCTCCAGCGGCTGGAGGCAGGCGCTCCCATGATTCGCGCGCATCTTGCCACCGGCCCTTGTGCTCTCCTGTTCGGATCAGAAAAATTCGGGCTATCGAACAAAGACATGAGCCACTGTCACTGGCTGATGCACATCCCCGCACGCGAGGAACACACCTCAATGAACCTGGGGCAGGCCGTGGCGGTTTGCCTGTACGAATTGGTTCGCGATCCCGGCGCACTCGCACGGCCTGAGGAGGGAACCCCTGCTTCGGCGGCTGAGGTGGAACGAATTACTGAGACCTTGTTCACGGCGCTCCGCGCCAGCGGCTATCCCAAGCTGAATTCTTCAGATTCTTTTGAGGGAGCGGTCCGGCGCTTGGTGCGCCGGCTTCACTTGCAAACCGGCGACACGGAATTCCTGCTCGGCATGCTGCGGCAGATGGTTTGGAAGATGAAGAACGGCAAGAGTGAAGAGACAAAAGGCTGACTGGGTCATTCACGGATTTTTTTCCGACGGAAGCACCTCGGCGGACGTCTTTCGAAACTGAAATCGCAGGACCCACTCGCTGGCGGCTGCTCGTCCGTGCACCTGAGGCGGATTGAATTTCCAGCCGCGTGCCGCTGCCAGCGCCCGATTCGCAAAGTACGTACTCGGTCCCGGCGACATCAACTTAGCCGCCGAGACGTTGCCCGACGCATCCACTGAAACCTCGATCACCACTTTTAGCCGGCCCTCGATCGTGTTGAGTGCGTTCCGTGACACGTCGGGTTGGACCTGTCGAAGCACACTGCCTTGCACCACTCCTTTTTCTTCTGGCGCGGGCTTTGCCTTCTCTGAAAACGGCGTCGGCGCTTGCGCTGCGGGAGTCTCAGCAGGGGGTTGAGGGCTTGCAGAATGAGTTTCCGCAGCCGGAACCGAGGGCTGATGAACCAGGAACTTGCTGCCGGCCCACACCACCAGCAAGAGTGCTACGGCAACAACGGGTGCGACGATCCACCGCTTCGAACCCTTCGGCGACCGGCGCACCTCGACTACCCGGGCGCCAATCGGCGCCTGGGTCTGAACATCATCGGTCTGAAGAGCGTGGGTTTGAATAGCCTGTGTTTGAACAGCCCGGGTTTGGAGCCGGCTGAGGATATCGCTCGCCGTGCAGCGCTCGCGGGGGTCGATCTGCAGGCACTGCCGGGCAATCTCACGGAAAGGTTGCGGAATCGTTTCGGGCACGGCCACCGGTTCTCGAGTAACGCTCTTTGGCTCCTTCTGAGTGAGGACGGCGACCAGGGTAGCGCCCAGCGCCCAGATGTCGGCTGCCGGCGAAGGCCCAGCGGTTGCCACCTCGGGAGCGTCGTATGCGCTGCGGACTCGCTCGATGCCGCGCTCCCCGGTCCGGCGCACTGCGTCAGCGGAAATCTTCAAGTGGTTGTCGACCGCCATGATGTTGGAAGGCTTCACGCGGCTGTGGGCAAACCCACCCCGGTGCAGGGAAGCCAGGGCCTCCGCCGAGGGCCGAAGCATCTCAAACGCCTCATCCGGGCCCAGCGGTCGCAGGGGAAGAATCTCCAGCAGATTCTCATCAGCATATTCCATGACGACGTAGAGCAACCGCGTCTCTTCAATCTGGCAACGTCCGCATTCGAACAGCCGAATCAGATGGGGATGGGAAAGTTTCCCGGGGCCAGACCAGCGGGAAAGTTGCGTCGCTTCGTCCAATTCCGCCGCCGTAAGCTTGATGGCGGTTTTCTGGCGTTCCTTTCCGCCCCGCTCCGTGAGAAATACAACGCTGTGATCCGAGCCTCCCAGCCATTGCCGCAGCGGGAACTTTCCATCGACTACCTGGCCTTCCCAGTTTTTCCAGAGTTCGGTAGGAGTGCTCATAGGCCAAGACTTGGCGAAGCGCTATTCTATTCCAGCTGTGGCATTTGGCGCGTTTGAAATTGAGCGTTCGGGAGCCTTTTTGCTCCTGTGGCGCCAGGCACAGGGAATTAAGAACCTTTCTTCCCTGGCGCTTTAGTGGTGCCCTTCATGGCACGGAGTGGCTATTCCCCAAGCTCGGGGCAGGGCCTAAGGTGTCTGTCGTCTCGATAATTGCCCGCCCGAGCGGCGAAAGAGTGTGAATTGCTACCCTTCGGCTCATCTGACGTTTCCTCAGAGATCATTATCGTAGGCGCCGGCATGGCGGGCACAACCCTAGCTGCTGTGCTGGGGCAGCAGGGGCGCCGTGTCATTCTCGTCGACCCGCGTTCCACCTGCCCCCAGGTATTCAAAGCGGAGAAGGTTGACCAGGAACCTGTGCGGTTGCTGCGCAAGCTTGGTCTGCTTCAGCAGCTTCTCCCGCATTCCCGGCGATGGACCGAGGTGCGCTCGGGCTACGATGGCCGTATTTTCAAGACCTTCCCAACCGAACAGTATGGCATCAACTATGCAGACATGGTCAACGCGCTGCGCGCCAACTTGCCGCGAGTCGTCGACTACCGCTGCGACAGCGTGGAACATATCACCAACAGCGGCCAATTGCAGCGGGTCAAGCTCAGGGGCGGCGAGGAACTAACCTCGCGTCTGGTCGTATTGACTTCGGGGGTCAGCAGCGGGCTCCTGGCCAGCTTGAAGCTGCGTCGCCGCGTGCTGCAAAAGGACCAGTCCGTCGTCCTGGGCTTTGATGTAGCTGCTTCTCAGGCGCAGCCTTTTGACTTTGACTCGGTTGTCTACTACTCGGTCAATCCGTCAACCTGCATTAGCTATCTCACGCTTTTCAAGGTTCGCAACACTATGCGCGGGAACCTCTTTGTGTATCGATCTGCCCACGACCCCTGGGTCCGTGAGTTCATCCTGCAGCCGGATGAAATGCTCAGATGCCACCTGCCAAAGCTGAGCCGCGTGACTGGCGAGTTTCAGGTGGCCAGCAAAGTCGAATCCGGCTGCGTCGACCTTTACAGCGTCGACGGCAATCCTCAACCAGGAGTTGTATTGGCCGGCGACGCGTTTCAGACCGCTTGTCCTTCCACGGGCTTGGGCCTCAGCAAGATCCTTACCGACGTGGACATACTCTCGACGTGCATCCCAAGCTGGCTGGCGACGCCCGGAATGGCGACTGACAAGTTGGTCGATTTCTACAACCATCCCCGAAAGCTCGCCGCCGATTCGCTGGCCGTGAAGCGTGCCCACAACGACCGATGCCTTGCGATAGATACTTCTTTTCGCTGGCGGATTCACCGCTCCCTGTTGCATCTCAAATGGCAGCTCTCCAGTTGCACCCAGGCCCGGCCCCGCCGAAGCCGTTTTGAACCGGTGGGCAGAGCCGCATTCAATAAGCTCCAGTAGTGGATGATTCTGTGCTCCATAACCCGCCGCTAAGACCTTCCACACCGCAGATGGCAGCACAATCGCGATAACCAGTGTGCAACCGTCGGGCAGTGCGGCGAGGTCCGTTCCCCGGCTGTCTCCTGTGCAAAACTAACGCCTGGGATTTGGGTTTAGAATGAACAGCAAGTTCCCGCCCGGGTCGTAAGCTCAGCCTACGGCGGCTTGGAACATAGGGTTAGCCTTAGGGCGACTCCCATGTGGGCCACGAGAGGTGAGTGGAAAGATGAGACCCCCAACGGACGTTCCCCCGTCGTGCGCTGAAAAATTTCCCATCCTGCTGAGTTCGCCCCACCTTAGTTCGCCCCACAATTCCTCTTCCGATAGCCGAGGCGTGCTGCTAAAACGTGTGATCGCGTTGGCGATGGCGCTGCTTCTGGCCGCAATAGTCCAGGGAGATCTGCTCGCGCAGCAGGCGCCGAACAACGGACAGTACGCTCCCGACCGGCGACCGAGCTATCAACAGCCCGATAACGCGCAGCCACAGCCCTACGGACAGCAGCCTTACGCGCAGCCTTCGTACCCAGCCCCCGGCCACGCAGATCCGCAGCAAATTTATCCGCAGCAAGGTTATGGACCGGCGCAGGTGCAGCCGCTCAATGCGCAGGATATCGAGCAATTAGTGGCGCCGATCGCACTCTATCCCGACGCGCTTGTTGCCCAAGTGCTGACTGCCTCCACATATCCCGCGCAGGTGGCGGAGGCCGACCGCTGGCGGCAGGCGCAAGGCTATGCCTCTTCCGATCAGATTGCGGCGGGAGCGGACGCCGAGCCCTGGGATCCGGGCGTGAAAGCGCTGACGGCATTTCCCCAGGTGCTGGCGCAGATGGACCAGAACCTGCACTGGACAAAGGAATTGGGCAACGCCTATTACAACCAGCCGCAGGACGTGCTCGATGCCGTGCAGGTAATGCGTAGGCGTGCGCAGGCCGCCGGCAACCTGCAAAGCACTCCCCAGGAAGCAGTGAACTACGATAACGGCAATATCGTTTTAGCTCCCGTGAATCCGCAGGTGGTCTATGTGCCGGCCTATAACCCGTGGGGAGTCTATGGACAACCGATATCGCCTTACCCGGGGTTTTCGCTGCTCGGCGCGGTGGGCTCATTTATCGGTTCATCTATCGGTCCTGCGGTGCGATTCGGCCTGGGGATTGCGATGACCGCCTTTACTCGCACGCCATTCGGATTGCTGGCGTGGGGTTTGAACTGGCTGACTCAATCTGTTCTCTTCCATGGTTCGAACTATTATTCACACAGCTCCACGGTGGCCGATTGGGGCTTGCCGCACGGTGGCCCACGCGCCTTTTCGCGGGGAACAATGGCCTCGAATCGATCATACCGGCCGCCGGGAGGCTATGGCCGGCCGAGCGGCGAGTACGGCGGGGCACGTTCACAGAACTTTTTCCGAGGGCCAGACAGAAACGCATTTGCGGGAAACCGGACGGGAGCAGGATTTAGCCGCGGCTACCAGTCGCCAGGAGTCGGCTATGGCGGGACGTCACGGCAGGCCTACAACAGCATCCGCCCAGCGGTAGCTAGATCGCCGGAGGATCGATCGCAGCCGTTTCGATCGCAACAGTTTCGATCAGCACAGAATGACCGTTCGGCGTATGCTTCAAATTCCTACAACAGATCCGCAGACAGCTACGGAACCAGGGCTGGCGCGGGTTACGGCAGTTCGATGCGGAACTATCGAGCGACGGCCGCAGGCTCTCAGTACAACGATTTCGGAAAGCGGTCTTTCGGCCGCTCTGAGAACAACGGTTTTGCGAAGTCTTCCCGCAAGCAGGCGCACTCAGGAGGCTTCCATTTCGGCGGCAGACACGCCCCGAAAAATTCCGGCGGCGGCAAAAGCTTCAGTCGTGCGCACTCGGGCGGAGGCGGTCATTTCGGTGGTCACGGTCACTCCGGCGGCAAACACCGCGGCTGAGCACCGGTCGTTTTGAATCCACGATGACTGCTGCAAGCGATGTTCACTAACCACTTTTTAATGTGTTAGATTGAAAAGACTGTGGGCGCGTAGCTCAGTTGGTAGAGCAATGCCCTTTTAAGGCATGGGTCGCAGGTTCGAATCCTGCCGCGCTCACCAGCTAAAAACCACTCTCCGGCCCTCGCAATATCAATTCGAACCGAATGCCTCGGTAAGTGACGTGGTTGTCAGCGCAGCTTTCAGCTGGTCCAGCGTGGCAGAAGACTTAAGTCGAATCGTAACGGACTCCGCCGGCAGCAGATCAAAATAGTTGTCCGCCGTTTCCACATTGAGGTCGCCGAAAGACAAATACACGTTCCGGGCGAGCTTGGATGATTGCAGCGTGACGCTGTAATCATCGCCGGTTTTGCTCAGAGTTGTTTCAATCTTCGGCGCCACCGGCAATTCCAGGTCGTGCGTCACATTGAAGAAGATGAGGTTCCGCGACACTCGCTTTCCCGCCATTTCCAGATCAAACACCAGGAAACTCTTGCGCAGATCACCCTTTGCCAACACGGCCGCCTTGTCGACACTGAAATAAATCGCGTTCGACTGCGCGGGGATTTGAACATCCTTCGTTTGCTCGAGCAAAACGTTCCCTGAGAAGTCGAGCAGGCGCATGTGGATCGTCCCGGAAAGCGGCTGCAGCTTATCCGAGACCACGTATACGTCTACCTTATCGTCGTGCAAAAAAGGCGAGATCAGCACATCGTCATAGAAGCGGCGCGCATAGTAATGCAGAGCTTTCCATCGGCCGTAGTAATCGATGCTCGCCCAGGAAGCCACCGGCCAGCAATCGTTCAACTGCCAGTAAATGGACCCCATAGTGCGCGGTCGCTGCCGGCGCAAGTGCTCGGCGCCAATCTTGATGATCTCCGCCTGTTGCACCTGGCTCAGATAAACGAACGAAGCGAAATCCTTCGGCTCGCGGTACTCGCGCAGCATGTAAGTCAGGATGCGTTCATTCCCGCCCTTGTTCTTCTGATGCGCCTGCATGACCGTGGAACGAATATCGAAATCCTCCGGCTTGTTGGCAAACGTGTGGATGGTGCGCATCTCCGGAAAGGATTGAAATCCATATTCCGACATAAAGCGCGGAAATTGTTTGGTATAGTCTGAAGCCGGCGCCTGCTGATGCCACACCGCCCAGTAGTGCATATCGCCGTTGTGCTGATTGTCGGGAATCTCCTCAAAGTTGGCGCTGGGAGAGCTGGGCGTGTAAGGTGTGGGATCTGCATACTGGGTGAGGGCGCTCCTCAGAATGTCCGCGAACATGACCACGTAATCCTGCCAAACCCGGTCCCGCGTGTCGGGAGAGATGGACGCCTTGAATTCCTGGCGGTCGCCCCAGTGCCACCATCCAGTTTCCACTTCATTATTTCCGCACCAGACCACAATGCTCGGATGGTCGCGCAGGCGCTTGATCTGATCGATGGCCTCCTGCCGGACATTTTCCTGAAAGGAGACATCGCCGGGAATCATGTCCCCGCCAAACATGAACTCTTGCCACACCATAATGCCGAGTTCATCGCAGATATCGTAGAAATCGTCAGACTCGTAATAGCCACCGCCCCATTCCCGAACCATATTCATGTGCGCGTCGCGTGCGGATTGCAGAATGCCGCGATGAATCTCAGGAGTTACGCGGTTGGGAAAGCTATCGAACGGAATAACATCCGCCCCTTTCGCAAACACGGAAATACCATTCACTACGAACTCAAAGCTCTTCCCCCACTGATCGGGAACCCGGCGCAACTCCACAGAACGCAGTCCGGTCTTGGTATCGCTGTGAGCCGCAACGTCACGACCGATGCGCACCTGCGCGGAGAATCTATACCGGTTCTGAGCCCCATACCCAACCGGATACCACAACTTCGGCGCGGTAATCCGCAGGGGAAACGAAACGTGATTGATGCCGGCATTGAGTTGCAGGGTCTGAGTTCCGTCAGATGTTTGTGGTCCAGACATTTCATCGTGAGCCAGCGTGAGCGTAGCGGTCGTGGGCCGGCCGGCTTCGATCTCGACCTCTGCCGTAACGTTGGCCAAATCCGCAGTAATGTTCTGCTGATGGATATGGAAGTTTTCAATCCGCAGGGCATCCCAGGTTTCAAGCCGTACGGGCTGCCAAATGCCTTCGGTCATGAAGCGCGGTCCCCAATCCCAGCCGTAGTTGTACGGGGCTTTGCGCGTATAGGGGGCGGTAGCGATGTTCTCTTCGTTCCCATAATTATGGGTTGAGATCGAAGGCAAAATGTAAGGCAGGGACTTGACGTAGGGAATCATCTTCTCAACGGCGGAATGGAAAACAATTCGCAACGTGTTCGGCCCCGGCTTGAGCCTGGCTTTGGCAGGGATTCGCCAGCGCCGGAACATGTTGTCGGCGTGCAAAACCGCCTGGTCATTGAGGTAGACGTCCGCAAACGTGTCCAATCCTTCAAAAACCAAATCGACGTGGTCGTGCCCGAGCGCGGCCGCGTCAACTTGAAATGTAGTTTGATACTCCCAGTCAGCCAGGCCGACCCACTGCAGCCGAAATTCATTATCACGGTCGAAAGGGTCAGGGATCAGGCCGCCGTGCAGCAGATCGGTCTGGACCACCCCGGGAACCGTCGCGGGATGCCATTCCTTGACGTCAGATCGATCCGTGTTCGCTACGGCTCGAAATTGCCATCCGGAATCCAGATTTCGAGAGGAAGGTTCGGCCGCCTCGAGCGGCAGCACGGCGAAGGAACAGAGCAACAATAATCCGAGAGAGCAGAAAGCGGTGGTAGCCAAACCAGGAAAGAATGCACGACGAATCCGTCCCATAAAAAGCTCCTGTCAAAAACGTTGTAAGTGCTCTAGTGCTGCGAATCCGGCTTTCCCGATGGTTGCGCCGGGTTCGCGCTGTTCTGCAGGCTTTGGAATTCCTGCATTTCATGCTGCGCTTCTGCCGTCTTGCCTTGTTTACGATAAAGGCCAGCCAATCCGAAGTGCGCCTGTGCCGCCAGTGCGCTTTGCTTCTCAATTGAAAGCAGTTTCGTCCAGGCTTTCTCCGCGGCGGCGGCGTCACCTTCAAGCGACGCGGCTTTTCCCAGCAAATAAAGGGTTTCCGGCATGTCCGTCATCAAGCGGTCGGCGCGCAGAAGCTCCGCCCGCGCTTCATGCGCTTTGCCTTGCTCCAGGAGCGCCTCTCCCAAACGGTAAGCTGCTTCGGCATTCCCCGGCTGCAGCTTAACTTGCAACCGAAATTGTTCCTCCGCTTTGTCCCACTGGAAAGCGCCCGCGTACACTTCGCCCAGCGCAAGATGAGCCTCGGGCAGACCCGGCCGCAGCCGCAGCGCTTCGCCGTACTCTTTTTCCGCATCCGGCATCCGCCGGAGCACGAAGTAGTTTTCCGCCATCGCCTGGTGTGCCCGGGCGGAGTCCGGATAAGCCGCCAGCAACGTATCAATCGACTGTTTCGCCAACAGCCCGCTGGCCCGCCCAAGGTAATAGAGGAGATCGGGATCGTTAGGATGCGCCACCAGCGCCGCCTGCAGATTTGTCACCGCTTCCGGCAGTTGTCCCGTCTGAATTTCCGCAATCCCCAGCGCGGTTTTATCTGGAGAGCGTTGCAAGTGCGGAATCGCTTCGCTCGCATAACCCTGGGCGAGCAACGCATAGCCCAGCAATTGATGCGCCGGCAACAAGTCGGCGTTCAATTCCAACGCATGTTTCAGCAGCGGGATCGCCGACCCGTAATCGCCCGTCTCCATATATGCCTGGCCCAGGCTGATGAAGCCATCCGGAAACGACGGGTCGAGTTCGGTCACCTTCTTGAACTCGGTGACCGCAACCTCGAACTGTCGTCCCTTCTCCGCCGCGACTCCCGCCTGCATGTGCTCGGCAGCCTGCGGCGATGCGACCTGCGACGCAAAGTACAAGAATAGTAGCGCTCGAATCACGGCTTCTCCGGTTCACGCACCTCTAGAAACTGATCCGCGTGAACATCATTCAACATCTGGTGAATACCAGACGGCCAATTGATTTCCACCTTAGCCTTTTCCGCCGTGCCCAGCCCGAAGTGAAGGCGCTTGTCGCTCGAGGAAAGATAACTTCCGGCCGAGGTCGCAAATCGCGTCTGCCCGTTCACCTGTACCCGGGCTCCGAAGCCGTCCCGGTTGCTGCGGGTTCCGCGAAGGGTAATCACCAGCCAGTGCAACTTGCCACCACGGTTGAGAAACACTTCAGGATGGCCGCCCAGAGTGGTCATCACCACGTCCTGCCAGCCGTCGTTATTCAAATCGCCGAACGCGGCCCCGCGCCCGGCCCAGGGAATCGTACTGCCCGAATCGTCGCGTTCGAACCGCCCGTTGTGATTCATCGCCAGCAGCGGCCGTTCAAGATAGTGCAGGGAGGGGTCGATTTGCTCCACGTTGTCTAATACGTGACCCTGCGCCACGAACAAATCTTTCCACCCGTCGTTGTCGAAGTCTTCCAGGCCCACTCCCCATCCGGAACTTCCACTCGAAAGCACGCCCAAACCGGTCTCGAGGCTGCGATAGCTGAACGAACCATTGCCATCATTGTGATAGACGCCGTAAATTTCCCGCGGCAACTCAGTGACGATAATGTCGGGCCGGCCGTCATTGTCGTAGTCTTGAAACACTACGCCCATGCCCGAGAGCCGGCGTCCGTCCTGCGAAAGAGCAGCGCCGGCCTCCAGACCAACTTCCGTGAAAGTCCCGTTGCCGTTGTTGTGAAATAGATACTGCTGCATGCCATCGTTGGCCACAAATATGTCGGTGAATCCATCGCCATCGTAGTCGGCGAACGCCACTCCCAACCCACGCCCCTTCTTCGCCGCGATGCCCGAGCGCTGGCTTACGTCAGTAAAGGTTCCATCCCCGTTGTTGTGATACAGAATGTTGGTGGTGGCAGGAAATTCTTCCGGCGGACAGTACGTGTGATAGTTCCCGCCGCAATCCTTGCTGTGCTTCGTGTCCCACTCCATGTACCGGGTTACAAAAAGATCGAGCCTGCCGTCGTTATCGTAGTCGAAGAATCCGGCTGACACCGACCACCCACCTCCAGCGACTCCCGCCTTGGCTGTCACATCAGTAAAGGTGCCGTCCCCGTTGTTGTGATACAGAATATTTTTCCCGTAGCTGGTCACATAGAGGTCGGGATAGCCGTCATTGTCATAATCTCCGACCGCTACTCCCATCCCATAGTTTCCGTCTCCGGCGTTAGCCAATCCGGCTTGTTCCGTCACGTCGGTAAAGCTTCCGTCCTTGTTCTGGCGATAAAGCCGGTTCCAGTAACGCGGGTCGTGACGATCGAAGTTCTCGGGAGTCTGCATGGGACTCGAGATCCGGCCGCCGTTGACCAGAAAAACGTCCAACAAACCGTCGTTGTTATAGTCAAGAAGAGCCACTCCCCCGGGCATGGTTTCAATCAGATATTTCTGCGAAGTGGGAGAATTCTGCAGCGTGAAATCCAGGCCACGCGGTAGTTTGACGTCGAAAACCGGTGCCGTCAGCGCCGCCGCGAACAGCACCAGCGTCAATACACAGGATGCACGTAGCAGAGTGTTCCGCAACTTAGGTTCCTTCAGTCGCCCAGCATATCGCGCTCGGGGCGTGCACCGCATGCTCGCTTCCTTGATAAAGATGCTTCTTTAATGATGCGTGCGGCGGCCAGCAACTCGATCCTTTGACTGCACAGACCCTCTGATGTCTCGTGGAGAGTCTACGTCTGTCGCTGGGTTGATTCCCGTTCCACGAGCTTGGGTGGAATCAATATCTTTCTCGGCCGCATTGGACGCTTCGCCGCGATTCGCTCAACCAGAAGTTCAGCGGCCAGCACTCCGATTTGGCACGTGCCCTGGTCGACAGTAGTGAGCGGAACCGCAACTTGGTCGGAGTAGTGAATATTGCCGGCTCCCACCACACATATGTCGTCCGGCAGGTTAAAATCAACCCCTAGAATGGCCCGCATGGCGCCGATAGCGACAGGGTCGTTGTAACAGAAAACTCCGTCCGGAAACGGGTTCAGGTCGAGTAATTTCCGCATTCCCTCATACCCCGTGTCGTCCAGACGGCCGCCCGACACAACATACTGCGGATTAGGGCGAATGCCGTGCTTCAGCAGCGCTCGCCGGTAGCCCGCCAGCCGTTCGGCTGCGATCCCCACTTCGGGACCTCGCAGGTGGGCAATGAGGCGACAGCCCCGCGCGATAAGATGCTCCGTACCTAACTCACCAATAGCATAATTATCGACCCCAACATAACAGGCCCGCAGACCAGCGATGGGACGGTCAATCAAAACATAAGGTACCTTCTGCTCTTGAATCCTCTTGAACAATCCCAGACGGCGAGCCGGCTGCGAGGAAGCGATGATTAGACCGTCGACCCGCCTCGCCAGCAGCGAGTCCGCCTCGCTTAGCTCCAACTCAGGATCTTCTTCGAAACATGAAATCACCACGTGATACCCATGCGGACGCACCGTCTGCGCCACCGCGCGGGCAATCTCCGCGAAGAAGGGATGCGTGAATTCCGGCAGCAGCAAACCAATCGTATAGGTGCGCCGCGTCACCAGGCTGCGTGCCACCCAATTCGTCTGATAGTTCAATTGCTTTGCCCGGCGCAACACTCGCTTGCGCGTGGCTTCGCTGATCCGCCCCTGATTGCGCAGCACCTTCGACACCGTTACCACGGACACCTTCAGGGCTTTCGCGATGTCCATCATGGTGGCGGTCATGCGCCGGAAGCATACCATTGTTCTAGGGTTAACGATAATTCAAATGCGAATCATGCATTTTCCGCTTGACAACGGTTACTCCCGTGGACAAGAATCCACCACCGTTGTTTGGGGACATTTGGGAAATTCCTGTACCGGAAAGAGTCACTTATGCCAAGCCGCATGCTGCGAAGTTTGCTCGTCTCGTTGGCCCTCCTCGTTTCCGTTTCCCTTTCTCTTTACGGCCAAAGCACCTATGGCTCGATAGCCGGTTCCGTCACCGATGCTTCAGGAGCGGCCGTTACGGACGCCAACGTGACCTTGACCAACCTCGGCACGTCTGAAAAGCGCTACGCAATCCAGCGGCGCTGACGGCCTGTTCACATTTGTGAACCTGTTCCCAGGCCAATATCGGGTTGACGTGGAAAAGCAGGGGTTCAAGCACTTCGTGCGTTCGCCATCTCACAGTCGACGTGCAGCAGAACACGCACGTCGATGCTGCGCTGCAAGTCGGCGAGGTCAGCCAAGTCGTCGAAGTGACGTCGGAAACTCCGCTGCTGCAAGCTGAGACCTCCTCGCTCGGCACCGTCGTTGACCAGCGCGAAGCCAACGAACTTCCCTTGAACGGTCGCAACATCTTTAACCTGACGACCATCACGCCCTCGGTCATTCCCCAAGGCAGCACCGAAGGCAACGTTGTGGGCAAGAATCCCTTCGACTTTGCCAACTACCAGATCGGCGGAGCTTTCGCGAATGAGGGCGCGGAGTATCTGGATGGTCAACCGCTGAACATCGGCTACATCAATCTGCCATTCCTGGTTCCGACTCAGGACTCAATTTCGGAGTTCAAGGTTCAGGACAACAACCTCGGACCGGAGTGGGGCAAGTTCGCCGGCGGCGTCATCAACATGGCCACCAAGTCGGGAACCAACACGTGGCATGGCGAAGGCTATGAATACCTGCGCAACAAGGTTTTGAATGCCAACGAATTCTTTAACGAGGTTGAGGAAGATCAAGCGGGCACAGCGAATAAGCCGGTCCCGTTTGTGCAGAACCAGTTTGGCGCCGCCGGGGGTGGAGCGATCATTAAAAACAGGACCTTCGTTTTCGGCAGTTATGAAGGTTTCCGGCTCCGCCAGGGCACCCCATTTAACACAACTGTTCCGACTCTCGCTGAACGGGGAGGAGACTTTTCCGATCCTATGTTTGAGCGGGTTCAGCGGGGCAGGGCTTTGCAACGACACGAGTGCTGGACTACCCGTCCACCAGATTTATAACCCTCTTACAGCGTCGGCCCTAACGGGCTGGGGCGGCACGCGCGCCGCTCCCCTACAATTGCCTTTCTAACGATTTCGTCGTTGGGCAACCGTGCGACGGAAATCTCATCAACTCAACCTCAGCCTACCTTTTGGGCAAGCTTGTTGCGGATCCCACGACCACAGGAACGGTCCTAAACTTCCTTCAGAGCGGCAGCACGGGAGGTGACACCGACGAATATCGTGGCCCGGGTCGACCAAACCATCAACGGCAAGCAAACCTTGTTCGGTCGCTTCACCTATTGGAAGCTGCTCAGCTTGTCGCAGGACCCGTTCAAGACCGGCCTCTGCGTGGACCGTTGCGCGGAAAAAACAAACAGCAAGAGCATAGCCCTCGGGTATAACAACGCCATCAGCTCCAATACAATATTCAACCTCGGACGCCAGCATCAGCCGGTTCCACTATCTGCGAGCCCCCGTCAATGACGGCTTCGACTTCACGACTGAGGGCTGGCCCGCCAGCTACGACCCGCTGGTACCAAGCCTGGAACGTACTCCAATGACGCCCTGCTTCGGCCAGAACGATTCGCTCGTGAGTTGCAGCCAGGGGCAAAGCTCGATCGACGACCTTAATACGCAGTTCAACATTTCACCTCAAGTGACGATGATCCGAGGACACCACACCTATGTTTGGGGGTTGCAACTGGAAGAGGGCTACGACAATTACCTCCAAACCAACACCGGCGGCGGCTCATCTCCTTCGGCGGGTCGTGGACTTCGGCCACGGTTGGAACGGTTGGAGCCGGCAATGTGCAGGGTGCTGGCGCGGGTAACGGCGAGGATTTTGCCGACTTCCTCCTTGGGTAGCAATGGCGTCGGGGCCGCGTTTGGCAACCAGACGAACGGGTCTCTGGTGATTCCGGCCCGATTTCCGGCAAACAGACATACCGTGCTTTTTACTTTGGCGATACTTGGCACTGCAACTCCTAAGCTGACCTGAACTTGGGCGTCCGTTACGAGCTGCAGGGTCCGTGGTCGGAACGCTACGACAAGATGACCTACTTCGACCCGAGCGCAATCAATCCTCCGTGACCGGATGCAGCGGTGTGGCCGGAAGTGCTTGCCCGGGCGATGTGTTCTTGGTTGGAACCGGCGTTAACTCCGGCCGAAACAACTTGCCGCTTTCTTATAAGAAAGTTCTTCCGCGCTTGGATTTGCCTATGCGTTGGACCCCAAGACTGTAATTCGCGGCGGTTACGGGATTTCTTCATCCCGAACTACGGTCGTTCAACACCAATCCCTACAACGACATCCGTCAATCAGCGCGACTTCGAATTTCTTTACAACACTAACGATCACGGCGTCTCTCCCGCTGCCACACTCGACCAGAACAGCGGGTCTACCTTGGCCCCGATAGCGACGATCGGTACGGCGCCGGGCCGTCAATTCATACCGGGTCCCCTTTCTCAGCGGAGGGTGCCGACCGCCGGGTCGGACCGGAAATCCCTCAGCGAATGTATTCCCAGAACGCCGCGCCCGAATTTCGCGCCGGGCTACACGGTGCAGAAGACGGCTACTGGAGCAGTACAACTTGGACATTCCAGCGTCAATTGCCCGGCGGATTCTTCGCCGATGTAGCCTATGCGGGTTCGCACGGAGTGCATCTTGGAACAATCCAACACCGATTACATCCGACCAGATCCCTGACAGCTTCATTACCCAAGCCGTCGATACGGCGGCGGCTGGCTACCGATCGCGATCGACCAGCCAATCGCGAATCCAATGGTATCTACCCTTTCGCCCGATCTGCACCGGTGTCTGGGTCAAGGTCACAATTCAAGGCCAACTGGACCGCCCTTACCCGCAATATTCGCCAACCTTAACGGCTCAATTCGGGTGCTGCGGCAGCAACTACAATGCCTTGCAGGCAACCGTAACTCGTCGATTCCAGGGCGGCGGTACCCTGCTGGTGGCCTACACCAACTCCAAACTGATGTCGAACACTGACACGCTGACCTCATGGTTGGAAGGTGGAAGACAGGCGGCGTGGGGCAGGTCCAGGACTGGAACAACCTGAAGGGAGAGAATCGCTCTCCTCACAGGATGTCCCCCAGCGCTTGGTGGTCAGCTACGTGCTTGATCTGCCCTTTGGCCACGGCAAGATGTTCCTCTCCGGCCTGAGCGGGGTCGGCAACGCAGTCGTCTCCGGTTGGGGTTTGGACGGCATCACAACCCTCCAACGTGGCTTCCCGGTGAAGACTAAATGCGGCGGTCCCGATGCCTCACCGAAGCAGCCTTGGGATACTGGTACTCTTCGACCTGATTACGTTGGAGGTTGCGACAAGAGCGTGGGCGGAAGCGCCCTCCACAGAGAACAGACCACATGGTTCAACACAGCCTGCTTTACCGCGCCCAGCGGAAATAACGGCAACATTGATACGCCGAACAATCCCTGGACCTTCGGCGACGAGCCTCGCGTCGACGCACCATGCGGCGGCAAGGCGTCGTCAATTTCGACTTCGCGGTGTTCAAGCAGACTACGATTGGGAAAGGTTGAACGTCGAGTTCCGCGCCGAGTTCTTCGACTTGTTCAATCATCCTCAATTCGGGCCGCCAAATCGAAACTGCAACCAGCGAACATTCGGAGGTAGTGACCAACACGGTCAACAACACCTTCCGGATCGGCAATTCGGGCTTGAAGTTCATCTTCTAAGCTCGAATGATAGGACAACTTTCCTACGGGCGGGAAACCTGTTTAACTTTCCCGCCCGCAACTTTTGTGCTCAGGTATTCGATCGCCAGGGATTGCCGCCGCTTTGCGGCCGACTGTATCCTTCCCATCCATGAGAACCCTCCAGACCATCGACCACTCTGAGGCCAAACACGCGGTCGATCTCATCGTGGAAAGAGCCTCACAGATGCAGAAGGCCGTGGCGATCGCGGTCGCCGATTCCCACGGGGACCTGATCTGCTTTGTCCGCATGGACGGTGCCCCGGTCTCTTCCATCCGCATCGCCATGAACAAGGCGTGGACCGCTGCCCGCGAACGCAAGCCGACCAAAGAAATCGGTGAAAAGGTCAAACATCCGGAAAAGGGTCACGACATCGCCTACTACGGCGATCCACAATATGTAGGCTGGGGCGGTGGCGTTCCAGTCTGGAAAAACGGCGAAGTAGTCGGCGCGGTTGCAGTCAGTGGCTTATCATCGAATGAAGATATCGTTCTAGCTACGCTGGGTGCGGACTTGCTCGCCAGTTTATAATCCGCTGGCTTTGTAAGTTGTGCCAATGGAGGCTCGCAATGCTGCGCAAACTGCACTCATCTTGTCTCTTCCTCTTATTCGTCTCCGTTCTGGCCGCCGTGTGCCAGACGGCGCCCGCGTCCCCGGCAGCGACCGAGGCGCGAGTAGAATCCATGCTCAAGCAACTGAGCCTCGAAGAAAAGGTCGATCTCCTCGGTGGCGTCGACAGTTTCTACATCCGCGCCATCCCCCACATAGGCCTCCCACGCCTGAAAATGGCCGACGGCCCCGTAGGAGTCCGCAACTACGGCCCCTCCACCGTCTTCGGCGGCATCGGCCTCGCTGCCACCTGGGACCCTGCTCTCGCCCAACGAATCGGCGCCGTAATCGGCGAGGATGCGCGCGCTCGCGGTGTGCACTTCATGCTGGGTCCCGGCGTCAACATTTATCGCGCTCCACTCTGCGGCAGAAACTTTGAATACTTCGGAGAAGATCCTTTCCTCTCGTCACGCACCGCCGTTGCCTACATCGAGGGCATGCAAAGCCAGGGGGTTAGCGCCACCGTCAAGCACTTCATGGGCAACAATCAGGAATACGACCGCCACAACATGGATTCCATCATCGATGAGCGCACCATGCGCGAAATCTATCTACCGGCGTTCGAGGCCGCGGTAAAAGAAGCCCACGTAGGCGCCCTCATGGACTCCTACAACCTCACCAACGGCCAGCACATGAGCCAGAACGGCTATCTCAACACCGACGTTGCCAAGAAAGACTGGGGCTTTACCGGAATCTTGATGTCGGACTGGGGTGGCACCTACGACGGCGTAGCCTCGGCCAACGGCGGCCTCGATCTCGAGATGCCGTCAGGAAAATTCATGAACCGCGCCACGTTATTGCCGGCAGTCAGGTCGGGCAAGGTGACCGAGGCCACCATCGACGACAAAGTCCGCCGCATCCTGCGCACGGCAATTCAATTCGGATGGCTCGATCGCGACCAGACCGACTTATCGATTTCCAAATTAAATTCCGAAGGCCGGCAGGTAACCCTGCAGGCCGCAAGGGCCGGCATGGTCCTGCTGAAAAATGACGGCAATCTTCTTCCTTTGGAGAAGGGAAGGATTCACTCGATCGCTGTCATCGGCCCGGATGCCTATCCCGCGCAGCCCGGCGGAGGAGGCAGCGCCGAAGCCAAGCCCTTTACCCCCGTAAGCTACCTGGAAGGCATCGCGAATTACCTGGGCGGCGGCGCGAAAGTTTACTACGAGCGCGGCCTGCCCACCTTCGACGAAATCGCTAAGCGCACCGAATTCACGACCGAAGCAACTGGGGGTCAACCGGGACTGAAGACCCAGTTTTTCACCAACGCCACGCTAAGCGGCACCCCACCATCATCCGCACCGACCAGCACGTCAGCTACGAACCGGCGCGCGGTGGCGACGGCGCCGACAGCGACATCTCAATTCGCTGGTCCGGCTACTTCACCCCCGCAACTCCAGGGAACTACCTCGTCTTCGTTCAAGGTCCCGGAGAGAACGGAGGCTACCGGCTCTATGTCGATAAGAATCTGGTCTTCGACAACTGGAACGACTGGTACGCATTTGTGAGCGAGGTTTCGCTGAACCTTACCCCCGGCCCGCACCAGATCGAATTGGATTACTACGTACACGGTGGCTGGGGAAGACTCCCGTCAGTCTCGGCATCGCCCGTCCTGATACTCTTGTAACCCCCGAGGCGAAAGCCGTAGCTGCGCACGCCGATGCGGTAGTGCTCGCCGTCGGCTTTGATCCCTCCACCGAAGGCGAAAGCGGTGACCGCACCTTCCGACTGCCTCCCGGCCAGGATGAACTCATCAAACAGATCGCGGCCGCAAACAAGAACACAATCGTAGTTGTGACTTCCGGTGGCGGCGTGGATATGACTTCCTGGGTCGACCACGTCCCCGCACTCTTCGAGGCGTGGTACCCGGGACAGGAAGGCGGCACAGCTCTCGCCCAATTGCTGTTTGGTGAGTTCGACCCCTCCGGAAGGTTGCCCATCTCGATGGAGCGCCGCTGGGAGGACAATGCGGTCCACGACAGTTACTATCCAAAGGACGGCGAGAAGAAAGTTGAATATACCGAAGGCATTTTCGTAGGCTACCGCCACTTCGACAAGTCCGGAATCAAGCCGCTATTTCCCTTTGGTTACGGCCTTTCCTACACCACCTTCGCCTACAAGAATCTAATGGTTACTCCGGCTGCGGGCTTAGAAAACGCAACCGTCGCTTTCGACGTCACCAACACAGGCACCCGCGCCGGCGCAGACGTCGCCCAGGTCTACGTTGGCGACAAGCACGCGAGCGTGCCCCGCCCAGTGAAGGAATTGAAAGGTTTCGCCCGAGTGGAACTCAATCCCGGCGAAACCAAACACGTCGAGGTCAGCCTCAACCGGCGAGCCTTCTCCTATTACGACGTCAAGGGTCACCAGTGGACGGTCGCTCCCGGCGATTTCGACATTTATGTCGCCCGTTCCGCGGCAGATATCGAACTCACCGGTAAACTCAACCTGCAATAAGAGCGTGCTGGCTGAGCCTTCAGAACGGCAGACTCGATCAGTCTGCCGCCTTTGCTCCGGCCTCATCCCAGATGCGCACGCCGTGAGTCTCTTTCAGCAGCAGACTGCCCACGACAAACGTAACGCCGGCTACAATCATCGGGTAATAGAGCCCGGCATAGATGTTGCCGGTTTCCGCGACCAATGACAGACCGATCAAGGGCAGCAATCCGCCAAACACTCCGTTCCCTATGTGATACGGCAGCGAAAGCGAAGTGTAGCGAATCTTCGCCGGGAAAGCCTCAATCAGATACGCGGCAATCGGCCCGTAAACCAGGCACACATAAAGAACCTGGATGAAAATCAGGACCACCAACATGGTGAGATTTGGATTCACTGCTTCCTTGACTGGCACCAAGGCGCCAGTCGCATCCGTGGTCATTGCGGTGAGCCCGATCGCGCCCGTCACCTTGTTGCGGGTGGACTTCACCGTGACCACATTATTTCCCGCGGCCCGTTCCATGGCCTTATAGATCGGGATGTAGGTAAGCACCCCGAGCAGGCAGCCCGCCATCATCAGCTTCTTGCGGCCAATGCGATCGGAAAGAGCGCCCACCACGGTGAAGAACGGCATCCCGATCAGCAGCGCGATGGCCACCACGATGTTCGCGGTTTTGACATTCACCTTCAAGACGGTCTGCATGTAGAACAGCGCGTAGAACTGCCCGGTATACCAGACCACGCCCTGTCCCGCGGTCGCTCCGAAAAGCGAAATCAACACAAGTTTCAGATTCGTCCACTTGGTGAAGGCATCCTTGAGCGGTTGCGTCGAGGTCATGCCCGTCGCTCTTGAGCTGCGCGAAGATGGGCGACTCCTTCATCTTCAGGCGGATGTAGAGCGAGATGAGCACCAGGATGATGGAGACCAGGAAAGGAATGCGCCAGCCCCAGTCGGCAAATTCTTCCTTCGACATCGAGTTTTGCGTAACCAGAATCACGATCAAGGAGACGAAAAGACCCAGCGTCGCCGTGATCTGGATGAAGCTGGTGTAGAAGCCGCGCTTGTTGTCGGGGACATGCTCGCCCACGTAAACCGCAGCGCCGCCATATTCTCCGCCCAGCGCCAGTCCCTGCAGGACGCGGATCAACAGCAGCACGATCGGTGCGAACCAGCCTGCCGTTTTGAATGAGGGCAACAGGCCGATGGCAAAGGTGGAAAAACCCATGATGGAGAGGGTCACGATAAAGGCATACTTGCGCCCCACCAGGTCGCCGATGCGGCCGAAGAACAGTGCGCCGAAAGGCCTCACCAGGAAGCCGACCGCGAAGGTCGCGAGATAAGCGAGGTAGGCGAACGTGTCGTTGCCCGTAGGATAAAACTTCAGCGCCAGGATGGCCGTCAGGCTGCCGAAAATGTAGAAGTCGTACCACTCGATCATGGTGCCGACAGACGAGGCCATAATCACGCGCCAGATGCTGTACTCTGCATTGACTAGTTCCTGCCACTGCAGCATTCGCCATAACTTCCTCCATGTACCGCAGTAATTTCGTCCTCGGACCCGGATTCGAGAACCCACATGCTTAGGGCTATTCCTTCTGCAAAATTGCGCTCACGTTCAATACCGATCCGGCGAGCACCGTAAGCTCCCGCTTCCACTGCATCAAAGCCCGGCATGGAAAAAACACGACATGCGTCCCAGTCGTAGTTGCGATTTCCGATGGCGTGCTGCCCACGTACTTGCCGTCAAGCGTGATTTCCGCGCCCGGCGGGTGTCGAGCTGAAATTGCACCTTAACCTTCTCCAACTTTCTCCGGAGGCGCTGCCTGCACAGCGCCAGCTGACGGCGCTGGCGCGGACGATGCCTGGCGCGGACTGGTGCTGGCACAGCTGCCGCAGAACTCTGCCGTGGCGCAACTGCGGCCGGCGACTGGCTGCGCTGCAACTGCGGCCGCCGCCGCCGGCGGACCGGCCTTTCCCGCAGCATCTACCAGCGCGTACAACTGCTCTTCGCTCTTTGCCCTTGTCATCCACGTAATACACGGTAAGGCCATGTTTCTCTTTTCTGGCGTCGAAACTTTCGCCCTTGGGCAACGGAATGCATCTGGGAGTATCTCGACTCGATCGTGCAACTGATGCGGAACGGCGGCTCGTTGCCTTCCTGCACCAGCAAGGTGCTGATCATCGGCACGTTTGTAGTCGAACGGCAATAGGCGTCGAAAGTAAGTTGCTCGCAATTCTGCGGGACGCCGTTATTGTTGTCAGCGGTCGACGCTCGAGTTACAGAATCCAGAACCGTGATCCGAACCGTGTCTTTCTGCGAGGCGGCATTCGCGAACATGGCCGCCAGCAAAAGACCCGCCTGCACAGCTGCAATTCTGCGCATACTCATCAAACCCAACTCCTCCAAAGCATGCCGGCGCATCGGTCGCACCAGTTCTCCGCGCACGACTCTGCAAGCCAGTCGCGCGGTTTCGGTACATTCTGCTCCCCCTGGCGCGGCCCGTACAAGAGCTTTCAAGAAGGAAGTTTGGGAGGACAGACTCACTTGCGGACCATCGCTCGAATGGACCCTATCCCCCGTTCTTCGATAGCCGGCGGTCAATCTTCCCGGCCATTACAATCGTCCGGCCTCGAAACCCCAGCGGGCCAGTCTTGGCCCGCTGGAGTTCGACGGTCGGTCTAGAACGTAAAGATCGGTCCGAATTCGGTTCGGTGATCCTGCCATTCGTTGGATGGCTGCCCAGCAATTGTGTATATCGTCAGGCCGTCCTTCATCACGCGTGGCGTAGACCGACTGCTCGAAAGCGAACTGGCACCAGTTGTTGAATTTGTAGTACACGGTGCCGATCGCCGTCTTGCCCATCAACATCGGCAATGGGGCAGTGCCGCCGCCATTGTAGGCGGCAACATAGCCGGGATTGTTGAGGTCGTGGTCATTCACTTGGTCTTTGCCCATGGTGAACAGAAGCTGCCAGCCCGCGTTGTGGCCATGCGGATCGGCATTGAACCACCGCGAAAGCGGCAAGCCAAGCTGGACGAACCCCCCAAACGACCGGATGGGCCTCTGCGGAGCAACCACGGCGTCCCCGCTCGGGCACGCACCGCCAACCAGTGCTCCAGTGCAACCCAGGACGGCGCCACCGGCAGCAACCAGCGGTCCGCCATCCGCAGTGACATACGGCCCGGATACTGCAGTCAGCCCCGCCACATCGGTGGCAAAAGTGTTGATCTGGCCGCCGAAGTAGAAGCGCAAATCGCCTCCGCGATAGGCGGTCGCCACCACGGTAAACCATCGCGTGGGCATTTGTGCCACGATTTGGCCGCCCCACTGCGGGCTGGACGCTTGAAAGCCGTTCGGAAACGCAGACTCCAAGGAGCAAGCCAGCACATTCGTGCCGCCGTCGCAAACGTAGGAGCTGTTGGGAACGATCGACGTGCGCCGGGAATGGAATCCAGCCAGCGATATTTGTGCCGGCGCGACACCCTTTGCCGGATCAATCTGATAACTCAAGGCCACTCTGCCTTCCCACTCGGGACGGTCGGAGTCGGCGCCTTCGCGCTCGCCTTCCCCGAGTTGGCCCGCGAGATCCGGATAACCCGAGCTTTAGGATCTGACCCGTGCTCGGCATCATGATCCCAAATTGCGGCTCGAGGTTGACGTGGTGTACCTTATCCAGCGTCCAGATAAAGCCCCCCCGCATTTGCGGCGAGCGCTCCCAGATGTTGCCCCAGAACGCGCCGTTGAATGTGGTTTCCACTATATTTTCCAGTGCGCCCGACCCGAAAAGCGTCCAGTCCTGCCCACCTAGAAAGAAAACGTCGAAGGGTCGCTGGCGTGGTAATCCAGGCGGACGATATGCCAGACGCAGTTGCGGTTCGATTGCTGCGGATCGACGAAACGTCGCGGTTGTCGACTTCGCTGAAGTTGCCTTCGAAGTCCCCCTCGATCTTGCCGGTCAGCGTAAGGTTCTTCGACATGTCCGGCCATTCGAGGTTGAGCCCAAAGCGCGTCGACCGCGCCTTGACGTGGACCTCGGGATCTTCGGTTGGGCCGGTGTTGAAGGTCGAGTTAGGCCCGGCAGTCAGCCATATACCGGGAAACGGAAAGTCATCGCCATTCGGGGTCGCTGCTGTCATGGACAACTGTCGCCTTGATAAAGCCGTAAGGCGCAAGCGTGATCGGTCCCGCTTTTATCCCAGCTAGGCCACCGGTCTTGGGGGCGTCGATCGGGAACACCCGGACCGGAATCACCGCCCCTACCACCGAAGCTGGGGGAGGCGGCAGCTCGCCCGCTACCCGCGACGGAATAGGCGTCTGCGGCTTGACTTGGGGTTGATTGCGGCGAGGCTTCCGCTGCCTCCCGCGACGACGACGATGCAGATTCCGCAGCCTCAACCGGGCGCCACGGCGAGCCGCTGCGGGTTGCGCTGCCGGAGTACCAGCTGCCGACAAATCCGCCGCGCTCAATACTCCCTTGCGGCTGAGCGCTTCCACCAGAAGCTGAAATTCAGCTTCCGGAGCCGCGTTCCGGATGGCGTCGGCCTCCGCTGCCGCCAAGAACTCCCTTCTTCACCAGCACACCCAATAACGCAGTCACATTCGCATTTCCCGGGGCCGCAGTCAGGCTTGGGAGCAGGGTTCGGACTCGCCGGCACGGCGGCCGGCTTCCGCCGCGTCCACTGCATTTCCTTTTGCGGTTTTGGGGTCGTTGCCTCCCGCCATCAGCGGCACAGCCGTGATGGCCAGCACCAGCAGACACCACAACAATTGCTTCAGCTTCGTCAACATAGACGGTTCTCCTCGTTCTGGCTCAGACCTTGGCGCAGAACATGGAGCGGAACGGTACGACACCTTCGTAACCGATGTCAAGACGTTATTTGCTACATGGGCTTCCGCAGCCTTCGCTGTTTAGGTCTTGGATCGGGGTTTTCCGGAAGCAGCTGAGTCTGATATGTGGGGAACCGCACTGGATCCTCCGAGCGAAGCCGACGGAGGACGCCAGAAAACCGGGCTTCTGCTGCGACAGAACCTCGCGACTGAAGAATCGAAGGGCGAAACCGCCAGATCGGCTTCAGGCGCCGGCGGAGCGTTGCTGTGAGTTGGCACGAGCTTTCGCCGCCCGCGCCGCGAGTTCCGGAATCGTCGGCACCGATTCCGGAGCAATCAGTCTGCTCTCCGGCTGGCTGCGATCCAGTGCGGATCGCCTCGGTCAGCATTTCCAGCGCAAGGTCCGTGTTCGGACGGATAAAGATCGTCGCCGCCAGCAGGCCGCTGCGCACCCAGGACTGGCCCGTCTTCGGCAACCCGTCGCAACCGGTGAAAGGTATCTTCAGCCACCGTTCGCGCTCACCCACCGCGATTTCCGCGAACGCCTTTCTGGCGCCCGCCGCCATGCTGTCGTCCTGCGCTCCCACCAGATCGATCAGACGTCTCTTGCGAAGTGCGCAGTCGCAGCCACGAACTGACGCTGCGGTACGCGCTCTCCTCGGTCCAATTCGCCACGCATCGTCTTCACTTGAATGTTCGCCGGCTTCGTCCGGCTTCATTCCCGCAGTCCGCTCATGCGCGGCGGAACTATTCGCCGGCCCCTCGATGTACAGAATGGATCCGCCCTGCGGCAGCAGCGCCGCAAACTGTTTTCCCTGAATCTTGCCAACTTCCTCGTGATCGGAGCTGAGGGAAAAGACCGGCACATGGCAGCCTTGCCGCAGCTGCTTGAGATAGTCGGCCTCATGGTTCAGCACGACCCAGCCAATATCCGCGGCCACCGCGGCGCGAGCCACCTGCGGAAATCCCGTTCCGCCCGCCGGCTCGAACACAATTGCATCGGGCCGCGAGCCGCCGTCCCTGAATGTAGTGCAGCAGTTGCTGGCTTTGCGTAACCGCGTCGTTGCTGGCATGGACGATCTTCAAGTCCACGCCCAGACGCCGCGCAGCTTTCTCTGCCGCCGCCTGCTGTTCCTGCTGGTAGTCGTTCTCGTCGTTCGTGAGGGAGACCAGAAAACTCAGTTTCTTCATAGCTCGTTCCAGTCTCGATCATAATTCAACTTCGAAAATGTCTCTGGTAACCAGAGTAACCTGAAGCATCTCATCGATGGTTTCGGGAGGGCAGGACCTTCGGAGTTGCCGAAAACCCAAGTTCGAGCAGAGTTCGGGAAGGGCACGAATTTAAGCCTGCCCTGAGCGGAGTCGAAGGATGCCATTAAGTCTTGAAATCGAGGCCGCGCTTCAGCGCCTGAGGTGTGCTTCTTGGATATGCGCCGAATTCTTTCCGCAACCTCTTCATTCGTGCCACCCCGAATCACACGCCCGGCTTGAACCCATGTTCCTCGAAGAATTGCCCGCGGTACTTCGCATCGCGGAAAGCCTCCGTCCCGCCGGGCCGCGTAGTGGAAAAAGCGCCCGCCAGATTTCCGGCGGCAAGGCACGCCGCCAAATCCGCGCCCCGCACATACTCATGCAGAAAGCCCGCATCAAAGCTGTCTCCCGCTCCCACTGCGTCCACTGCTTCCACTCGAAGTGCCGGGCTGGTGAACCGCTCGCTTCCGCGTTGCGCCATCGCACCCTCGCGGCCCAGCTTCACCACCACCAGCGGCACCATCGCCGCCAGTTTCTTCACCGCCGTTTCCAGATCGCTGACTCCCGCCGCTTTCGGCGCCTCCCGCTCATTCGGCAGAAAGACGTCGACATATTTCAGCGCCTCATGCAGCCCGCCCTCCCACCGATCGTCGGGATCATCATTGGTGTCCAGAGAAGTGGTGAGTCCCGCCTCTTTCATTTTGCGGAACAGCTCCGCCACGCGCGGCCGCAGCCCGCCCTGCAGATAATAAGAAGAGACGTGGAAATGCCGCGAATCGGCCAGATAGGCCAGGTCAAGATCGTCCCACGCGGTTTCCGCAATGGTTCCGGAATAAGTCACCATGTTGCGCCACGCGGCCCGCTGCAAAATAACGGTAAGCCCAGTCTTGACCGCGCCCGGCACGCGACGCACTTGCGAAACATCCACGCCACTCTCCTGCAGCCGCTGCAGAGCAGTCTCGCCCAGATCGTCGTCTCCAATGCGCGTTTGAAATCCCACGCGGCTGCCCAGCGCCGCCAGATTGTGCGCCAGGATCGCCGACGATCCCCCGAGCGTCAGCATCATCCGATCGGCCAGCAATTCGCGTTCAGGCGGAAGCTCGTCAGGAAGCCCATACATAATCAGGTCAAGATTCAGCTCACCGGCAATAGTGATGTCAAAACGTGGCATCTTTAGGTCGTGGCATTTTCCTCCGTCATAAACCTCTTTACCCAGCGGGACGAGTCGCGTGGAGATAACTGATCAATCAATGTGGGGACGGTCGCCTTCGTGCCGTCCAGCCGAGCGCAGCGATTTCTCGGTCTCCGGCTCTTGGACCTACAGCCACCTCTGCCACTCCGCGCTGCACCGCCAGAACCGCCGCCCTCCGCAGCGGCTCCGCAATAGCCTTCATCACCTTCTCAAACCCCGCGAAATCCAGCGACTGCGCTCCATCCGAAAGCGCCCGCTCCGGGCAGGGATGCACTTCAATAATCAGTCCATCCGCTCCCACTGCCACTGCCGCCCGCGACACCGCCGCAATCAGACTTTGCTTGCCCGTCCCGTGCGAAGGATCGGCAATCACCGGCAGATGCGAAAGATCCCGCGCCAGCGCCACCGCCGCCAGATCAAACGTATTCCGCATTTCCGTTTCAAACGTCTTGATGCCGCGTTCGCAAAGCACAACCTCGCTGTTCCCGCCCGAAAGCAAGTACTCCGCCGCCAGCAACCATTCCTTCACCGTCGCCGACGGACCGCGCTTCAAAAGCACCGGCTTCCTGACCGTCGCCAGCCGCCGCAGCAGCGCGAAGTTCTGCATGTTTCGCGCTCCCACCTGCAGCATGTCCACATGTTCGCAAATGATGTCCACATCCTCCGTGCTCATCACCTCCGTCACCACCGGCAGTCCGGTTTGTTCCCGCGCCTCGCGCAGAATCTTCAACGCCTCCAGCCCCAGTCCCTGAAAGTCATAAGGAGAAGTCCGTGGCTTATACGCTCCGCCGCGCAGCATGGTGGCCCCGGCCCGCTTCACCGCGTGCGCCGTGCCGATCAACTGCTCCCGGGATTCCACCGAGCAAGGTCCGGCAATCACCACCACTCCCGGACCCCCAATCGCGACCCCGCCCACGTTCACCACCGTTCCCTCCGGCTTGACCTGCCGGCTCACCAGCTTGAAAGGCTGCGCGATGGCCATCACATTGTCCACGCCCGGCGCCACCTGCAGCGCCTCAATTTCGTGGCGCCGCCCGTTTCCCACCGCCGCCACAATGCAGCGCTCCACTCCCCGCGTCACATGAGGCGTATATCCCGCCTCGCGAATGCGCTCGATGATGTGTGCAATTTCCTGCTCAGTTGCCTTGTCCGACATATTGACGATCATTGGTTCTCTCCTGAAGTTGCCAATGAATCCTTGTCACCCTAGAGCCACAGCGCTTTGCTTGGCGAAGCAGAATGGGCAAGAGCGCACTGAAGAGTCGTGCTCTTTGCGACGCAATAATCGCGCGTCTGTGGCTCGCTAGCCTCATCGCTTCCTCGCCAAAAGCAAAGGCCGCGATCTTAAATCGCGGCCTCTGGCAAACTTGCTTGAATCTAGTCAATCATGGCTGACTCGATCTCCCCGCAAGCCCCGCCGCAGCCGCTACCCCGATAAACCAGTAGTAGCGAAACTGCCCGGTAAATGAGAAAAATCGCGTCATGCCTAAAAAACTCCCAACTTAGATTTCCGAATTGCGCGTGCGCCGCCCGTCCGGCTATTGCATTGAACTGGCTACATTGGAAAAGGCATTGTTGGCATTGGACCCGATCAGTCGTATCGTGCCCACGACCAGAACCAGGATCACTGCCAGCATCACCGCATATTCAGCAATATCTTGTCCCTCATCTTCCGACCAAATCCTGCGGATGAATTCGGACATGCGCTCCCTCCAGTCCCTAATCCGTTCGCCTGCAACAAAAAGTACCGCAATTTGACGCACCCATAATGCCCCACCGTGCAGCCCTTGTCAATTGTGGAAATGGCCCTAGAAGCCAGTTCCCAATCAAACCGAGCCACTGCCGGGCAGATCGCTCTGAGTATTGGACAAGCCCAATCTGCGACAGCATTGACCCTCAGATGTCCGTCGAGCTCGTGCAGAACTGACAACTGAGAACTGAGAACTGAGCACTGATACTACTCTCCGTGCCCGTCCTCCACAACCTCCGCGTCACCCTGGAAATGATCAAGTGGGAGCACTCCATCTTCGCTCTCCCCTTCGCTCTCTGCGGAGCCATGCTCGCCGCCTCCGGCCTTCCCACCGGCCATCAACTTCTCTGGATCGTAATCGCCATGCTAGCCGCCCGTTCCGCCGCCATGGCCTTCAATCGCCTGGCCGACGCCTCCATCGACGCCGCCAATCCCCGCACCAGCACCCGCGCGCTCCCCGCCGGCCATCTCTCGCCCGCCTTCGTCACCACTTTCGTCATCGTCTCCTGCGCCATCTTTATTCTCGCCGCCGCCCAACTGAATCGCCTTACCCTCTGGCTCTCCCCGGTCGCCCTCGCTGTCCTGCTCCTTTACTCCTACACCAAGCGCTTCACCCGCTGGTCGCACCTCGTGCTCGGCTTCGCTCTCGGCATAGCGCCCTGCTGCCGCCTGGATCGCCGTTCGCGGCTCTCTCGACCCTCGCATCCTCATTCTTACCGCCGCCGTCACCTTCTGGGTCGCCGGCTTCGACATCCTCTACGCCTGCCAGGATTTCGATTTCGACCGCCAGGCCGGACTCCACTCCATCCCCCGCCACCTCGGCATCCCCCGCGCCCTCTGGATCGCCCGCGCCTTCCACCTCATCATGCTTCTCCTGCTGATCGCCCTGCTCCCGGCTTTCGCACTGGGCAAACTCGCCATCGCCGGAGTCGTGGCCGTCGCGCTACTCCTTGCCTACGAACACTCCCTCGTCTCGCCCCGCGACCTCAGCAAACTCAACGCCGCCTTCTTCACCATGAACGGCATAATCTCCGTAGTCTTCGCCCTATTCATAGCCGCAGACCTCCTCCTGCGAAAGTAGAAGACATCAGCTATCTCATGAGCGGATCCGGAGAAGGCAAGCGGGTGGTGCAGGCCTTTGAGCAAGACAAGCGTGTGGAACAGGCCTTAAAGGCCTGCGTTAGCGTGCCGAAAATGTGAATTGGGCGTTAGCCCCTGAGGTTCTCGCCCTTGTAGAAGCGTTCTCTATCCCAAAAATAAAACCGGCGTCTCCACCCCCTGCGGTGGAGACGCCAGCTTCCCCATTCCCTCATGGTGACGGAGGGCGTGAAGATCAGCGATCGAACCCCCGATCCTAATCGCACCCTCATCGTGCCCCACCGTCGCCCCGCATTTGTCAGACGAATGTAAACAATTTGTAAAAACCCAGCCTCGTCATCCCGACCAAGCTTTCCTAGCCCGCATCCCCTCAATTTAGAATCCCGAAGCTGGTAGCATAAGGATTCTTCCGCATCGAAACTGTGCGCCTATTACTCCACGTCGGCGTCTTCATTCTCACTCTTCCGCTCCTCACTTTTCCTGTGAACGCGCAGAGCAACGCGGGAGAGCTCCGCCTCAAGGTCGCCGGCCCCGACGGTCTTCCCCTTAAAACTGCCGTCGAGCTTGTCAGCCAAGGCAACGAGTATCGCCACATCTTCACTACCGACGGCCAGGGCGACCTCGATGCCAAGCGCCTCCCCTACGGCATCTATCAGGTCCAGATTCACGCACAAGGCTTCGCTCCGGTTTTCGAGTCAGTTGAGATACGTTCCGCCCTTCCCCTGGATCGTACGATTCGGCTGAGACTGGCTTCAGCTTCCGAGTCGGTGACAGTCAGCGCGTCCGGTACATTGGTCGATCCCTATCGTGCCGGTTCGTTCAATGAGATGGGTTTGCAGACCATTGAGAATCGATTGACCGCGCTCCCCGGCCGCTCCATGCAGGACCTTGTGAACTCAGAGCCCGGCTGGCTCTACGAAGGCAATGCGGTTCTCCACCCACGCGGATCGGAATATCAGACACAATTCATCGTCGACGGCATTCCCCTCACCGACAACCGTTCGCCCAGTTTCGGCCCCGAGCTCGAAGCCGACGATGTCGAATCCCTCAAGATTTATACCGCCGGCATTCCAGCCGAATATGGCAGAAAGATGGGCGGAGTCATCGAGGTCAACACTCTCAAAGGCGGAGATCCGGGGTTTCACGGACAACTTACCCTCTTCGGCGGTACCTATGATACGGCCGGCATCAATACTCAAGACCAATACGCATGGAAGGCAAATACCTTCGGCTTGAGCGCCTCAGGCAACATGACTGGTCACTATCTCAACCCGGTGGTCCCTGAGAATTACACCAACAATGGCACCACCGGCAGCTTTTCGCTGAGCTATGAGCGGGACCTGACCCAGAAAGATCGCCTCACTCTCATCGTCCGCCACGAACTCGCGCGCTATCAGATCCCCAACGAATTAGTGCAGCAGAACGGAGCCTACGTGCCGAACTCCGACAACAACGTCGGCTGTCCGCCTGTTTCCCCGGCAGATGAGCCGAGCGACTGCGTATTCATCCCCGGAGGCCAGCTCCAGACCGGCGACAACTTTGAAACCATGGGCAGCGTCTCATACCAGCACATCTTTTCTTCCGATGTGATCGCCTCGCTGCGCGGAATGGCCCGCGATAACTCCAATGATTTTTATTCCAACCCGTCATCATGGCCCCTAATTGCAACCCAACACAACGACTTCAAAGAGATCTACTTCAACACCAGCGTCTCCGTTCATCACGGCAGGCAGGAATGGAAGGCCGGCATCGAGTCCGACGCGATATTCCTGCACGAAGGCTTCGGCTACCTCATGCCCGACTGCGCCAACCCTTCAGACCCCCAGTGTCCAATCAATTTGGGGATCTTAGACGCCGGTGCCACAGCCTTTGCCTTTACGGGCACCCGCCCGGATCTCGAACAATCGGCCTATATTCAGGATGCCATCCGGCTCGGCAACTGGACTGTCAACGCCGGCCTCCGCTGGGACCACTACCAATTGCTGCTGAACCAGAACGCGGTGAGTCCGCGTGTTGCCGTCTCCCGCTACTTCCCCTCCGTCGGCGTGAATCTTCACGCCTCCTATGACCGCATCTTCCAGACCCCGTCCTTCGAAAACGTTCTCTTGGCCAGTTCTCCCGGTGCCGAGGCTCTCGACACCAGCGTTCCCGCCGTGCAACTTCCTGTCCAGCCTTCTCACGGAAACTATTTTGAATTGGGAGCGACGAAGGCGTTTTTCGAGAAGCTGAGGTTCGACGCCAATATGTTCCGCCGTGACGTGAACAACTACGCCGACGATTCTCAGGTCCTGAGCACGGGCATTAGCTTCCCCATTGCATTTAGAAAAGCCATTCTCTATGGAGCGGAAGCAAAGCTCGAAGTTCTGCACTGGGGACGCTTTTCCGGCTTCGCCAGCTACTCCTACATCGTGGGCAATGTCTGGAACCCGGTAACCGGCGGCCTCTTTCTTGGGGATGACGCTACCGGCGCGAACACTCAGCTGACCGGACATTTTCCCGACTCGCAGGACCAGCGGCAAACCATTCGCGGCCGCCTTCGTTATCAGGTCGCCCCGCGCCTGTGGATCGCCATGGGCGGCGACTACAACAGCGGTCTGCCGTTTCAACTTGATTTAACGGCTCAGCAATATGCCACGGAATACGGCCAGGTGGTGATTAATCACCTCAACTTTAACCGCGACCGCATCTGCCCTTACCTCACGGAGAATTTTTCAGTGGGAGCCGATCTCTACCAACTGGAAAAGCGCTCGCTGCGCCTCCAAGCTGACGCCCAGAACCTGAGCAACGAACTCGAAGTAATTGACTTCGGAGGCCTCTTCTCCGGCAACGCCCTGGGCCCCTCCCGCCAATACACCGTCCGCCTCGTAGCCACATTCTAAAGGGCTGTCGTCCTGAGCGAAACATGATCGCCCAATGCAAAACGCCGGCCCGAAGGACCGGCGTGTAATCGAAATCGAAACCCGGAAACTCTAACTCCCCGCCACCATCTGCGCTGGAGCCCCTCCATCCACATCAGCCTGATTAAATACGACGTTCTCTCCCATATGCGCAGGCCGGGGCGCCAGCATTTGCTCTTTCCGGTAAACCAGAGTGCTGGCATTAAACGTAGCCAGCTCAAACCCATGCCCATGCGTAATCGCGTCAGTCGGGCAAGCCTCCACGCAATACCCGCAAAAGATACAACGGTTGTAATCGATGTTGTAGACCTTGGCGTAGCGTTCGGCGCCGCTTATGCGGTGTTCGGCCGTGTTGTCGGCGGCTTCGATGTAGATGCAGTTCGAGGGACAGTTGGCGGCGCAGAGGAAGCAGGCTACGCACTTTTCCAGTCCGTTTTCGTCGCGTTGCAGCACGTGGGCGCCGCGGAAGCGGGCTTCGAACTTCGCTCCCTTTAACGGTCCTTTGCCGTCGGGGTAATTTTCTACCGTCGTGGGCTGGAACATCTCCATGAAGGTGATGCTCATGCCCTTGGCGATCGCGGCGATGTTCTTCAGTACAGGCATATTGCTCTAGTATACCGGATGCCGTGTCTTGCAGCCGTCCGCCTGCCTTCACGCGACCTCCAGCACGCTATTGAGCCAGGCCACTATGTATTTCCAGACCAGGTAGTAGACCACTATCACCACGCAGTCCTGCCCGATAACCTCGGGGATAATCTGGGAATAGGGAATGGTTATCTGCTGGAACAAGGTGACACTGTGTGCGCCAAGGGAAAGAATGCCGACGAATCTGGCCACCAGCACGCCGATCGGGGCCATGACCAAGGGCAGGACCGCGCCGTGAAAGCCTATCGGCCAGCGGCGTCCAGACCGCACATACAAGATGTTCCACAGTCCGAACAGGTTCGGCGCCAATGCCATCGGAAATACCAAGGAACGCTCAAGGGGAACCGGTACCTGAAAAACCAGCCGAGTCACGATGAATACCGTCAGTGCGGCCAACAAACCCAGAGTTGGGACGAAGATGCCCGCCATATAGGCCCGAAGATACGGATGTGTTTTCATGATCTCCTCCTTTTACAAGTGATAAAGCAACACGGGAATCGCTGCCGGAAAAAATACGAGCCATGCGACCACCGCCGCGCCCAGAGCCCAGTCAAACCATTTCTCGTTGAGCCAGGCCTGATTGAACCAAGCCTGATTGAACCGGACTCGCTCAAACCAGGCCCTCGACGCCGAAGGCTGCTGCAGGCGCCGCTGCATCGTTGGCCATAAGTCGCGGCCAAGTTGCGCCTCCTCACCTGTAACTTTTGGAAGCGACTGCTTCAGGAGTTTTGCGATTCTCTCCCGTTCCGATGGATTCATGGTTTGATTCCTTTTTGTATGAGATTTATTCGCAGCAGGCGCAGGGCGCGGAAAACCCGCAGCTTCACGGCGCCCAGCGAGATGCCAAGCGTCTCGGCAATTTGTTTGTAAGGTTGTTCTTCGATCAACGCCAGCGTGGCCGCGACCTGCAGGCTCGGCGGAAGCTGGCGGAAGGCTTGCGCTGTCTTGGTCCGGACCTCCATGGTGATGGCGGGATCGGGCGACGGCGGCTGGGGCAAATTCTCCAGCGGATCGGGATCGTCCCCTGCTTGCGTGTGCCTGGCGAAGGAGTGGGACGCGCTCTTAAAATGATCGAGAGCCGCGTTCGTGGCGATGCGGCGAGCCCAGGCTTCGAAGCTGCGGGTGGGATCGAAGCGGGCATGGGCGCGGTGAATGCGCCAGAAGGTTTCGACGGTGAGATCTTCGGCGAGGGAGGGATCGCGCACGATCACGACGATCGAGCGGTAGACCTCAGCCTGGTGCTCGCGGAAGAGCGTTTCAAAGGCGTCCAGATCGCCGCGCACGAATTGCCGCAGCAGTTCTGATTGTCCCAGCGCCGACTTCTCCGGTAACGGCTGTCCCAGCGACGAGAGTTCCAGCACGGGCATCCTTATTAAACCTTCTGTATACGCTTACGGGGCGGGAGAGGGGAAGGTTACAGGGCCATGAACATGAACTATGGATAAGTCGAGAATCCGGCCCAGTCCTCGAAAGAGCGGAGGGACGGTACGGGGCACCCTCCAGCTGTGGAGGCAGGACCGAAAACCTGGGCCCGCGGCGAGTGCCGGTGAGATGCCTTTGCACTCAGCCTCTGCACTCACAACGGGGTCAGTGAGTGTAAGCGCCCGTTTGCGCCACGTCTCCCTAACGGCAGAGAGGCTTGTTACCTTCGACCGGATGCAACATCATTCTTTACGCGGTTGATAAACAGTTGAAAAAGACTCTAGATACGCCAAGGTCGTAGAGGGCGCTAAGTCCGCAGCTCTTGCCGCCGAGCCCTGACAGCGGAATTCTCGTGGGATCTGGCTCGCCTTTGATCCTGTAGCTGTTTGTTTCGCGGGTGGGTCATTTGTTCAACCTTGCGCTCCAGTTCAGGACCACAGACATGGGTGTCATTTCTGTCTTCAGTTGCGTGTTGATGAGGAATTTCTGCCCGTCATTGCTGACGTCGTAAGAAAACAATTCGGAAGTAGCAAACATTTCACGAGGATTGGCCTGGAAAAGCGCTGTCGGAGTACCAGCGTCGAAGTTAGACCCTGTTTTCACCGGAACAGCCATAATCCTGCTGTCGGTGGAGAGGTAGAAGAGTTCCTTGCCATCGCCCCGCCATCTGGGCTGATCTCCTCCGGTGTTCGACACCTGCCATTTCCCATGTGCTTCGGGAAAAGAGGTTACATAAATCTCCCATCGTCCACTCTCATTGGAAGAGTATGCCACCCATTTCCCGTCCGGTGAGAAGCGGGCGCTCTTCAAAGTTGAGGCCGCTTTGAGAAACTGAGTGGGTCGGAGTTCCGGGAACGTCAAAAACCACAGGTCGGGACCGCGACCATAGAGCACATATTTCCCATCGCGCGACCAGTCGGTCGGAAATCGATCAGGACCGTCCTGCGGAATGACCTTCTCCTCCTGTCCTCCGTTGGTATCCTTCAAATACAAGTCGAACTTGAGTTCACGATTTGACGCAAAAACCGTTCGAGTTCCATCCGGGCTCCAGATCGGCAGTGAGTCCAACGCGGGATCAAACGTCAGCCGTTTCGCGCTCCGGGTTTCGAGATCGTAAGTCCAGATGTCTGTGTTCTGGCTGACAGGATCGGTTGTATCTGACGCTGCCACTTTGCCGTTCGGAGCGAGCATTATGTTGCCGTAAATGCCGGGGTTCAGCGCGATTCCAATTTGTTGGCCTTTACGGTCAAACCACAGTACCTGAGAGGCGCCGGAATCCGCATTTCTTTGGGCGACCAGCAACCCGGCGGTAGAAGTGGCAAATACCGCTTGAGAAATCCGCGGAAAGAATTGGACATCCGTGAGGAGAGGAACAGGTTCCCCAGTAATCTCGAGTCTTCCGGTGTCGAAGTGTTGCGCGAAAAGGGTTTGATCCCGATAAAAGAGAAGGTATCCCGGAGCGGCATACGCCGCGTTGCCCTTTGCTCTGACCACAAGCCGCTTCTCATTCGAATTCAGTGAACCCACATAGACCGAATAGAGATCTTTTCTCCCGGAAAGATTGATTGCGGAATACAGGTAATGAATTCCGTCCGGCAAAAATACCGGCCAGCGGTTGCTGTCTTCGCTCAAGGTTTTGTCCGGAACTGTGACCTGAGTTGGAGTTCCACCCGAGGCTGAAATCCGATAGAGGCCGACCCCCAGCGTTCCGCTAGGCGTAAAAAGGATGACGCCATCCTTGTTCCAGGTGCCCCCGCGTCCTGTGGATGCATCGCACAGCGTCTGCACCGGGCCGCCAGCCAGATTCAGCTTCTTCAGTTTCCCATCTGCGAAGAACCCCAGCGACTGCCCGTCAGGAGACCAGAAGGGGAAGCCCGCACCTTCAGTGTTGGCAAGGCTGGTTGCATCCTGCGCTCCCGGTTCATAGATCCAGAGGACGTTATTTCGTTCGGACTCTCGATGACCAACAATAGCAACCGTATGGCCATTGGGAGACACAGCTACAGCCCGCGCCGCGAACGGGAAAGGAGCGGAAAAATATGTCGTCTGCTCGTTTCCCTTCGATCCACGCCACAAGAGAACGGACGCGATCAGCATTAGGGCAAGTAGGCCTGCGATCAGCCAGGCCAGCAATTCGCGATTGTTCCCTTTTTTGTCGGCGGGATTGACCACCTGTGTCCCACCCTCAGCAATCCACTTCAACTGCAGCGCGATGTCTTGCGCGGACTGAATGCGGTCGTCAGGATTCTTTGCGAGGCACGCAGTTATGATGTGCTCGAACGCCGGAGGCGTGAGCGGTTGCACGGAAGAAATTGGTTCTGGCTCCTTTTCAAGAATCGCGCTTGCCACGCTGATCTGGCTCTTGCCTTCGAACGGCCTTGTGCCGGTTACCATTTCATACAGAACAGCCCCCAGCGCAAACAGATCCGATCTCGCGTCTGCCTCCTTACCCTCAATCTGCTCCGGCGACATGTACTGGATCGTCCCGATCATCGTACCGGCAGTTGTGAGGGGAGAGACTGGACTGGCTTGGCTCATCGTTCGCGCAGCCGACAAAAGAGGCGCGCTCGATGCTCCCGGCGGGACGCCAGTACCCGCGGACTTCGCCAGCCCGAAGTCCATCAGCTTCGCGCCGCCCTTCGTCAGCATGATGTTCCCTGGCTTCAGATCCCGGTGCACGATCCCCTGGCGGTGCGCCACGCCGAGCGCCTCGGCAACGGCAGTCCCAATCCTTAGAATTTCAATCAGCGGCAAAGGTCCTTTGCGAAGCCGCTCAGCCAGAGTTTCCCCTTCGAGAAACTCCATTACCAGATAGTCAGTGCCGTCCTGTGAGCCGATGTCGTAAAGATGGCAGATGTGCGGATGGTTCAGCGAAGAGATGGCTCGAGCCTCGCGTTCCATACGCTGCTTGAGTTCCGGCGAAGAAGAAAGGTGGGAAGCTAGAACTTTAACCGCAACGGTGCGATCCAGGCGGACGTCCTTCGCACGATAGACCTCGCCCATCCCGCCAGCGCCCAAAGGAGACTGGATTTCATAGGGCCCAAGTTTTGTGCCAGAGGTCAGAGCCATCAGTGCGGGCAATTATAGCCTGCACAGCGTGTACGTTCCCACGCAATCTTGGGCTGTGGTAAAAGTACAGTTTGAGATCCGCTTCCGGCCCGGCTAGTAGAGGAGATACGTGACCACTCACGAAGAACGAGTCCGGCAGAGCTTTTCGAGGCAAGCCTTCATGTGCACTTTGGGGGCCGAGCTCACAGCGGTGCGTCAAGGCGGTGTGGAGATTCGCCTGCCATTTTCACGAAGTCTTACGCAACAGAACGGCTATCTGCACGCGGGTGCTATCACTGCGGTGTTGGATTCTGCTTGCGGTTACGCCGCCTTAACCGTCGCAGCGGACGATAAGGGGGTCCTCACAGTGGAGTTCAAGGTAAACCTGCTGGCACCCGCTGCCGGCGAGATCTTCGCCGCCCGAGCGCAGGTGAAGAGAGCGGGACGGACCCTGACAGTTTGTGCAGCGGACGCTTTTGCCATCAGCGACGGCAGAGAGAAGGTGGTTGCAACCATGCTGGCCACAATCATGGCGGTGCCCATAAGGGCCGCGAAATAGCACGAGGTTGAGATGCGCCCCTCCCGATTCGGAATGACATGCCTCGGTAAGGCCCGGTTAGAGCCTGCCCTGAGCGAAGCCGAAGGGAACCTGCTTTCTTCGCGAACGGACCGATCCGGCCGCCCCGCGCCTGTCTCTGCCTCTTTTGCAGAGACAAGGCGGGGACTTTGATATCCCATGAGTCGCCGCCCGTTAGGCTAGGAAGGCGAGCTGCCGAGCGACTTTGTTAGTGCCTGTCATGATCTCGAGCGTCGGGGTGAGCGTGACGCCAGTTCCAGTATTGCGACTGCTCCTTCTGGTTCGCCTTCGCGTATTCGTGAGAATCCCTGTGGTTCTCGACGAGGAATTGACCCCAGGCGCGATTCTCGTTGTCGTCCCAGTTGTGATAATCCTTGTGATCTTTATCGTAGACCGGACCTGAACGCTGGCGTCTTGAGGTGCGGGCGCGGCCACGATAGATAGTGGCGCCGCAAAGGCGGCAGTGACGAAGAGCGAGGCGAGGTAATGATGTGGTCGGTGCATGTGATCTCCAAGGTAAAAGTGTCCACGCTTGGAAATGCGGCAGCCTTGAGTGTCCCCTGGCTGCGGGGGCATTAATGTCTCATACAGCTCATGATTAGTTGGTTCTAATCGACACTGGACGCTCGGACCACCATTCAACCCTGACGAAGCGTGTGGTCAGGTCAGCGGTGCTGGCCCGTCGAGAACCACGACAGGCGGGGCAGCCAGCGACGGACGGAGCGGCAGTAGGCGTCGTAGGGCGCTCCGAAGGCGACACGGAGGTGCGGCTCTTCGTAGAGAATGACGAAGAGATGAGCGAGCAGAAGCCAGGGCAGGGCGAAGATCAGAATTGCGAGCGAGTGTTCGTAAAGGCCGTAGCCGAGCAGCACGATGTAGCCGCCGATGTACATGGGATTGCGCACGATCTTGTAGGGGCCGGCGGCAACGAAATTACGTGGCGGATCGAAGGGCGCCGGCGTGCCTCCTCCGCGGGCGACAAAGGTGGTGATGCAGGCGAGCGCCAGGGCTGCTCCGGCAGCGAGTAGCGCGATGCCGAGGGCGCCCGTCCATCCAGGTAAGGTGAAGCCGAATGCGGGGTCGTAGCGGCGATGCAGGCTCCAGGCGACCCAACCCCAGAGCCAGATGAAGGCGGTGCTGACTACTGCGGCTCGCAGGGCGACAAAGATCGTTTTCATAAGAGCCTCTCTATAGTCACTTACTGAGACGAGGGGCGATTGGTTTCATCTTTTTGACCAAAGGTCTGATAGTGGGGCCGATCCTTGTTAGCCGCAGCCTCTTTCGTGGCGGCGTGGGCGAGAGAACATTAGAGATGGGCGCGGACCTGGCTGGACGAGATTCGATTCGCCGAACCAATCTTCGTCGCACCGGTCGAAGCCCCGATAAAAAGGCGGAAGAGGCTGATCGCGATCGCCCAATCGACGCGCAAACCGGACCACCGATTTGCCCTCCGGAGATAGGGCTTTAGAAAAAGAGCGTAGCCCACGTTTTCATCGCCACGACTCAGGCTGCCCGCGAGCGTCGGCACCCTCGTGAACATCCCTCACTCAAGCCAAGGGGCTTGAGTGGGCCATTCGTCCAGTGATACCCCTGCAAAACTCAAACTCAAAGCGACAGAAAAGCCTGTCCGGAACGAAGCCTAGGGAGTGTCGGTCCCACGCGAGTCAGTCGATTCCCAACTCCTTGGCCAGTGCCTTCCATTTGGTGTCGACTAAGTCTTTCGTCTTTGCATCCATCACAATTTCGTCGGGCCACGGCCGGGTGAAGCCTTCGGTGGGCCACTTGCGGGTGGCGTCGATGCCCATCTTGGAGCCGTAGTTGGCTAGGCGGCTCGCGTGGTCGAGCGAGTCGACGGGACCTAAGGTGAATTGGATGTCGCGCTCGGGGTCGATGTGGTTCAGGGCTTTCAGGGTGACGTCGGGGATGTCTTGCACGTCAACGTCTTCGTCGACCACGATGATGCATTTCGTGAACATGGCCTGGCCCAGCGACCAGATCGCGTTCATCACTTTACGCGCCTGGCCGGGATAGGACTTGCGGATGGAGACGATCATCAGGTTGTGGAATACACCTTCAATGGGTAGATTGATATCGATCAATTCAGGAATGGTGAGACGCATCAGGGGAAGGAATACACGCTCGACTGCCTTGCCCATGTAGGCGTCTTCCATGGGAGGCTTGCCAACTATGGTAGTGGCGTAAATAGGATCTTTGCGGTGCGTGATGCATTGCACGTGGAACACGGGATATAGATCTTCGAGCGAGTAGAACCCGGTGTGGTCTCCGAAAGGGCCTTCGGGGCGAAGTTCGTCGAGGTTGACGTAGCCTTCGAGGACGATTTCGCTGGTGGCGGGGACTTCGAGGTCGACGGTCTCGCACTTGACTAGCTCGACTGGGGCCGCGCGGAGGAAACCGGCGATTAGATATTCCTCGACGTCCGGCGGGGCCGGGACTATGGCGGAGAAAGTTACGGCGGGGTCGGTGCCGATGGCTACCGCGACCTCCATTTTGCCGGAGGGGTTTGCGGCGAGGACTTGGCCTCCGGAGGTGCGGGCCATTAGATCTACGGCTGCGGGGTTCCCACTTCTCGCAGAAGATGCGAGAAGTGGGGCACCCTCTTTTGAGAGGGCTGCGGCGTTTCTTAGGGCTTGGCGGTAGTGTTCGGCCGCTACTTTCTGCCGCTGCCAATGTGCGGCGGTGGTTTTTGCGTCGTAAACCTGGAGGCGGTACATGCCTACGTTACGCTTGCCCGATTTTGGGTCTCGGGTGGTTACGCAGGGGAGGGTGATGAAGCGGCCGGCGTCCTGGGGCCAACATTGGAGGATGGGGAAGTCGAGCAGAGAGAAATTATCGCGTTTGATTACTTCTTTGCAGGGGCCGGTGGGGACGGTCTTCGGGAAGAATTTGCCGGCTTCGGTTAGGAGTGGAAGCATTTTTAGTTTGTCGAGGAAGCCTTGGGGGGATTTGAGGTCCATGAAGACGCGGATGCGGTCGGCGAATTCATCGAAGGACGTTACGCCCAGGGCTAGTTTCATGCGGGCTTCGGAGCCAAACTGGTTTATGAGGAGTTGGGAGTTGGGGTATCCCTTGATGTTTTGGAATAGGAGGGCTGGGCCGCCGGGCTTGCCAGTTTTCGATTTGCTTACTCGGTTGGTGATTTCGGCGATTTCGAGGATTGGGTCGGCTTCGGTTTTTATGCGCTTTAATTCGCCAGCGCGGTCGAGGGCCGCGATCCATTGGCGGAGGTCGTCGAAGGGCAAGAGGGTCTCCTTGGAACCAATGATTATAGCGGGTGGGTGGGCAGGGGGTAGCCGACAGTCGAATAAGGATGTGAGCCAAACGCGCGACTATTGTGTCGCAAAGAACGCGCTCTCTCAGGATGACAACCGAGTCTCTAGAGTTTGCTGCGGAGCATGGTGATTACGTCGTCGGAGGTGATTACACCGGCTAGTTTGTTGTGTTCGTCGATTACGGGAAGGGTTACCAGGTTGTATTTGTCAAATAGTTCGGCTACTTCGCTGTCGCTGGTTTCTTTGTGGGTCAGGACGAGGGGTTCCTGAATCAGCGAGAGGAGCGGAGTATCGGGCTGGGCCAGGACTAGCTTCACGAGGGGGACGGCGCCTACGAGGGTGCCGTGGGTGTCGACCAGATAGATGGTGCTGACCGTTTCGATGCCACCTTCGAACTCGCGCATTACTCCGATGGCATTCTCGACGGTGGCGGTGACGGGGAGGGCGAGGAACTCGGTGGTCATGCGGCCGGCGGCGGTTTCTTCGCGGTGTTCCAGGAGTTCGACTACCTCCTGACTGGCCTCGGGTTTCATCTCGACGAGGATCTGCTCGGTGCGATCCTGGGGGAGATCGCCGAGCAGGTCAGCGGCGGCGTCAGGGTCCATCTCCTCGACGATTTCGGCGGCGCGCTCGGAGTCCAGGGATTCGACGATCGACTTCTGGATATTGGGCTCAACTTCTTCGAGGGTCTCGGCGGCTACATCTTCGTTGAGGGTGCGGAAGACGGCTTCGCGCTCATCGGGGGCGAGGTCTTCGACGATGTCGGCGATGTCGGCGGGATGGAGAGTGGCGAGGCCTTCGTGAGAGATCTTGAGTTTGATGCGGCGGGCGGGATCGGTTTCGATTAAGTCGACAAAACTCCAGGGGATGGTGCGGGGAGGAATTCTCTCGAGCAGGACGTGGAGAGCGGCGCGGGGCGCGAGTCCGCGGAGGAGGCGGCGGATGGCGCCGCGGACGCCGATGTCGACGGACTGGATGCGCAGGATGGCATGAGAGCGTCCGGCCTCGATCATGGCATCGATTTGAAGGTCGACGTCATTGACACGGACGACTTTGCGGCCGTGGACGTCGATGACCTGCTGATCGAGGAGATCGCGTTCGAGGAGGAACAGGCCTTCGGCGCCGTTGGCGGCGGGCCAGTCGGCGGGATTGGTGGAGGTGTGAATGTCGGCGTTGATGGTGGTGACGGCGGAGAAGGGAAGAACGCGGGTGCCGGATTTGGTTTTGACGATGAAAGAAGCGATGCGGTTGCGGTCTTCCTGAGGGGCGAGGGTGACTTCGCGAACGTGGCCAGTCGCCGCGCCAGATGGGTCATACACCGTGGCGCCGAGGAGCTCGGAAAGAGGCAGCGTGGTCATCCCGGGGTAGAGAATAGCTGAGTTTGGGGGAGAACGAAATGAATTGTGGAGGGTAGAGAGAAAAACTTCTTCCCAGGGATATCTATGGCCGGGGCGATCGAGATTTACTAAGGGCCGAGTTTCCTGGCCGTCCCGACATGCGAGACGGCCAGGCTTTCAGCCTATGTTTCTTGGGGCGCAGGTCCGGATTCGCTGAGCTTAGTCTCCGGCGTCGGCGCACGAGCACACGCCAGTGCCCGAACCCAGTGACTCTACAAAGCTGCAGGTTTCTTGAAGATTCACTTCTAACTCGTCAGGAATATTGAGAGCCGAATCCGTCAGAGGCGTCTCGGTGAGGCTGAACGTGCCCGCGGTTGCAGCCTTCTGAACGTGAGTGAGCCAGCCTTTAATTCCAGAAAACGGGTCAAAGTCGGTAGGGGTGCAGAGCCCTGTTGAGGTAAGAAAAGAACTCGAAACCACTTTGATGATGCCCCGGGTGGGCTTGGTGCCGTGATCCAGGATATTGCCAAGGAGGTTCGAGTTGACGGAGAGGTCGAGATACCCATCGGGAGTTATTAAGCAGCTACAGCACTCCTTCATCTCTTCGGTGTTGTCGAAGACATAGATGTTCGCGCACAGGTTCACGGCGTCTTCAAAGGAGCCGTCGTTGGTGAGGCGCAAATGGGCGCTGGGCGCGCCTGATGCATTGGCATTCGCAAAGTACCCGACGTCGTAATCATAGTCTGGGGGTATGTTTTGGGCCGCGGCGGTGCCCACTCCGAGCACCAAAGCAACGGCTACCACCGACAGCAATGTCCAGCCAATCTTATTCATGCGAATTCCTCCGGAAGTCGCGCCCGTGGCCGGGGAGAAGGAATCAAGCTACGAGCACACTCCGGAACACTGTAGCCGCTGAGGACATCTTTGCAAGCCCCCACGCGGGTTAGTCTAATACGCTAGGCCCCCAGTGCTACTTCTATTGGGCTAGACCCAGCGACGCGCCACGCCGTGTTCTCCGCTCAGTATCGTCCCAGCCATTCGGAGAATTGGAAGATGCGGTCAATTGCGACTGCGGCAATTCCCGTCGCGATCACGGTGGCCATCTGGATGGTCAATGCCTTGATGACAGCTTTGTTTTTGGTGGTTTTCCAGATGATCGGCAGGTTCACGGCAGCGCTGGCCAAAGACGTGAGCACGGTTGTGCTGCCGGCGAGAGCAGCGGTGATTTTACCGTGCATGGCCATGGTGGCGGCGGCGGCGGTGGTGCTGGCGCTGCTTACCAGGCCGCCGAAAACCCCGGTGGCCAGCATGCCCTCGCTGCCGAAGTATTTGGTGAGGAGAGTTCCGGCAATTTGTATGAAGATGAATACGGTTCCAAACCAAAGGACTTTTGTGATGGAGATGGGAGAAGTGAGGGCGAGAGTTCCGGGGACGGTTTCCTCAATTCTGCGGTCTCGCCAAACCCAAAAGACGGCCACGAGGGTCATGGCACAAAGGGGGATGAGGGTGGCGCTCAGGGAGGCGGGCGAGAAAATGGTGGCGAGGATGAGATTTCTGGCGAACATGGCAATGGTGGTCAACAAGCAGAGCGTGGCGGTGCGGCCGACCATGCCTGTTTCCTTCAGCCTTGTGCCTAACTCGGCCACGGTGGCGCTGCTGTTTACCAAGCCGCCGAAGAGGGCTCCGAAATAGAGGCCGCGTGTGCTGTAGACGCGGAGCAGCACGTAGTTCACGAATCCGATTCCGGCGATGGCGATGACACTGATCCAGGCGTCGCTGGGGTTGAAAAGTTGCCAGGGGTCGATGTAGCGGTTGGGCAGCGTGGGATAGATGACGAAACCGATGAGGCCGAGCAGGACGGCGCTACGAATCTCCGAGGGCTGCAAGCCGCCGGCAAAGCGGCTGAGTTCGGTTTTCCAGGCAAGAAGCATGGTCATGACGATCGCTCCCGCCACGGGAGTGAAAATATGACCAAGGCCGACCAGAACTCCGAGCAGGTAATTCACCATCAGGGCTGCGGAGGTGGTGATCTCGAGGGAGCGATCTTCGAGGACGCTCCGCGTGCTCATCGAGGCAACCAGCAAGAACACGCCGATAAACGCGGTGATGGCGACGCTTGGTCCGATCAGGGAAGCGAGCATGCCGAGCAGAGCAACGATGGCGAAGGTTCTAATGCCTACGTCTTTGTTGGACCATTCGCGCTCCATGCCAGCGAGCATTCCAATGCCGATGGCCACAGCCATTTTCAGAGCGATGGGAGTCGCGGGGAAATGTTGGGAGTCGGCTTGCATCTCTAGGTTATGTTTTTTGCGCTCCCTGAATGCTAATACATGAAGAGCGGTTCTGTGACAAGGACGTTTGATGGGCAGACCGTATAATCATTAGGATGCGGCTTATTCTTGATATTTTCGGGCAGACGCTGCGGACGTTGTGGGGACACAAGCTACGGTCGTTTCTGACCATGTTCGGGATTGCGTGGGGAGTGTTTTCGCTGCTGCTGCTGGTGGGACTGGGGGAGGGATTCCGGTCGGGAAATAAGAAACAGTTCGACACGCTGGGTGAGAACGTAATGTTCATCTGGTCGAGCCGGGCTCCGGTAATGCAGGGGAGCTTCACGGCGTTGCGGCAGTACTACCTTACGGACCGAGATTACCAGGACATTTTGCGCGAGGGCGGGAGCGTGGGAGCGGTGGCGCCAGTAATCCGTCGCAACGATATTCGGGCAGTGAGCGATTTCTTCCAGTCCAGCGGAGACCTTATGGGAGTGCCGGCGATGTTCAACCGGATCCGTTACCTGCCGATCAAGGAGGGGCGCTGGCTGAATGAGATGGATATCGCGCAGAAGCGAGCGGTGATCGTGCTGGGAGATGAGACGCAGCGGACATTGTTTCTGGGGCGGCCGGCGGTGGGGAGCAAGATTCTGCTGAATGGGGTGGAGTTTGAGGTGATCGGAACGCTGCAGCGCATTGGACACGGCGATAACAATACGCAAAACCTGAAGTGCTTTATGCCGTTCAGCACGATGCGGGAGTATTTTCGGCTGACGAACGTGGGGGAAGCGCCGGATGTGATCAGCCTTATCGAATACCAGCCGAGGACGCGGGCGCTGCATGAAGCGGCGCGGCAGGAAGTGCACCGGATTATTGCGCGGAACCACGGGTTTGATGCGAGCAATCCGGATTCATTCGACGAGTGGGATACGGTGAACACGGTGGACCAGGTGGGAAAGATTTTCGACGCGATGAATGCGTTTTTGGGGAGCGTGGGCCTGGTGACGCTGGGGCTGGGAGCGATCGGGATCATTAACATTATGTTGGTGGCGGTGGCGGACCGGACGCGAGAAATTGGATTGCGGAAAGCGTTGGGAGCGACTAACGCCAGCATCATGTTCCAGTTTTTTGTGGAGGGAGCGTTTTTGACGCTGCTGAGCGGGGTGATTGGGATTGCGGGAGCGGCGGGGCTTATGGCGTTGCTGTCGAGGGTGAATCTGGGGGATGGATTCGATCCGCCGAAGCTGGTGGCGTCTACGGCAGCCCTGGCGGTGTTTTCGCTGGCGGTTGCGGGGGTGGTGGCGGGATTGTATCCGGCCCGGCGGGCGGCGATGCTGCAGCCGGTGGAGGCGCTGCGGAAGGAGTAGCTACAGTGGCCAGCGAAGGACCTTCCTCCACGCGGATTCATGCTTATGGAGACAAAACCTTTAACACAGAGGGCGCCCTTCGGCTGTGCTCACGGCAGGCAGGGGATCACAGGGTAAACCATTTTATGCGTCGGGATCTGTTGGGACAGGCGTTTGCCGCTATGCGGCATGATTTGCGGAAGACAACGCTCACCATGGCTGGGATGGCATGGGGGATTGCTACTGTGGTGTTGCTGCTGGCTTATGGGAATGGGTTCGCGCAGGCGATTACTAATATTTTTGAGAGTTTTGGGGCTACCGCGGTGGGGATATTTCCGGGGCGGACGTCGGAGCAGGCGGGGGGAAATAAGGCGGGAGTACAGGTGCGCTTTACCAATGACGACGTTGAGCTGCTGCGCAACAACGTGCCTTTGTGCAAGCACGTGGTGCGGATGTCGCAGAAAGATTCGTCGGTGCAGAACGGAAACCGGACATTCACCTTGCCGGTGGAGGGCATGGACGCGGCGATCGAGGAGATCTGGAACCTCGACATGGATGAGGGCCGGTTCCTCAATGATGAGGACAACGAGCGGCACCGGTTGCTGGCGGTGATTGGGTCGGAGGCGAAGGACAAGCTGTTTTCCGGGATGCCGGCGGTGGGCGAGGAGATCCGGGTGAATGGAGTGGAGTTCCAGGTGTTGGGAGTGGTGAAGCCGCGGATGCAGGAGGGCGACGACGACGATAACCGGACGATCTACATTCCGTATAACTCGATGAATGTGCTGAAGGACAATCACTATCTGGATGGGATCTGGATGGATTCGCAGGGGCTGGACCACGACCGGCTGGATCAAACGATTCGGGACGCACTGGGGGCGGCGCACGACTTCAAAAGTGACGACAAGCGGGCGCATTTTTGTGTTCGATGCGCAGAAGCAGCTCTCGCAGTTCGGGATTATTTCGCTGGCGCTGAAAGTCTTGCTGGGGTTTATCGGGGCGCTGACATTGGGCATTGGCGGAGTGGGCCTGATGAACATGATGCTGGTGACGGTAACGCAGCGGACGCGGGAAATTGGCGTCGAGAAGGCGCTGGGGGCGCGGCGGCGGGACATTTTGTTTCAGTTTCTGGCGGAGGCGCTGGTGATTACGGGGGTGGGAGGGTTGCTGGGGATTCTGTTGTCGTATGTGGTGTCGGTGTCGGTGGGGCGGCTGACGTTTTACAGCGCGATGGCGAAGCATGCTGAGGCGGGAGACATCCGGTCTGATTTTGTCGCCGATGATTCTGGTGGTGGCCACCGGGATATTGGCGGTGGTGGGAGTGGTGAGCGGCATGGTTCCGGCGATGCGGGCGGCTAAGCTGGATCCGATTGAGGCTTTGAGATACGAGTAGGAGCAGTGGTCAGTGGTCAGTTCGACCACCTTCTCAGTGCAGTCTTTTGTGGTGGAACTGAGCAAAAGCTTTAACCACAAAGGGCGCAGATGGGCACAGGGTAACGCGTGAAATGACTTCTTCTGATGACATTTTGAGTTTGGCTCCGCCTCGGGCGGATGCTCGGGTGGCCTATGGAGGGGATTCGAATCAGTTTTTGGATTTGCGGTTGCCGCCGGGGAAGGGACCGCGCGGACTGGTTATCAGCATTCATGGAGGGTACTGGAGAGCAAAATACGATTTGGGGTATATGGGGCATTTGTGCGCGGCGCTTACCGCGAAGGGAATCGCGACTGCGAATCTGGAGTACCGGCGGGTGGGGAATGCGGGTGGAGGCTGGCCGGGGACGTTTGGGGATGTGCGGGCGGCGTGCCAATTTCTGCTACAGAATGCGGGGAAATATGAGTTCGACTTGCGGCGGGTCGTTGTCATCGGGCATTCGGCTGGAAGTCAGCTTGGGCTTTGTCTGGCTGCGCATGAGATGGGCGTGAGGGCCGCGATATCGCTGGCGGGCGTGGTGGATTTGCAGCGGGCATATGTGCTGCATTTGAGTAACGATGCAGTTGTCGAGTTTCTGGGTGGGACGCCGGCGGAGGTTGCGGATCATTATCGGGAAGCGGATCCCATGAAGCTTGCGATTGGGGCGCGGCAGTGGTTGGTGCATGGTGTGGAGGATGATGTGGTGCCTCCGGCTTTCAGCCGCGATTACGTTGTTTTGAAGCAGAAAGCTAGAGAAGACGCGCGGCTGGTGGAGATTGCTGGGGTGGGGCATTTTGAGCTGGTCGATCCGCGGACTGGAGCATGGAAGGAGGTGGAGAGAGTGGTGATGGAAGCGGTGGGGTGAAGGCCGGCTCCGGCGGCCCCTTCGACAAGAAGATGGATTGTCTCCGTTTCCTCGAGTACGATCTTCCTCGATTAGGATTAGCGTCGACTGTGATCGGTGTCGATTAGGATGAGCCGCTGACCTCCGATGGTTTCCAGATGGCTTCTTTCGCCGTCGTACCCCAAACGGGGTTAGGAGTGACGGACACTATGTAACAGAGGCCGTAACCAGGGAGGTCTGCGATCCGCACAATACGGCCCTCTTCCTGACTGGTCTTGTTATGGATGATGTCTCCGACCTTGAATTGCATAACGAACAACGAGTGGCGGGAGACGAAGCAGAGCGGAGCGAGGCACCGCAGCGGCAAAGGCCTTGACAGGAGGGGCAAGTGACGCTGCGCCTGATCCTTACTCCTTTCCGTATTGATCTCACAACTTATCGGATGAGTGCAATCGGGGAACGTCCTGAGGGGAACGTCCTCAAATAGTCGAGGGGAAACCCTGAGACTGGAAGAAATTCATTCGAATACGACTTAGGCCGGACGGGCTCGCGGGGGCTTGTCGGAATCTATTGCGTACCAGATCTCTTTTCGATCGCCTGTTCGGTCTCTACGGCTTGTTGGCGCACGTCATTCGAGATATCTGGAAGATCGCGTTCGTAGGGGCGAACGGCTGGGAGGTCTTCGGGTTGGCCGATTAGATAAAGGGCGCGGAGAGCTTCCCAGACCTGGTCGGTTGCGGGATCGACTATTGCCAGTTCCGCGCCTGCGGAAATATTTGCTCCGGTTCCGGCTACGGAGCGAATGCGGCCGGGAATCGGGGAGCGGATTTCTGAAATCTGTTTATTCGCGAATTCCAGCTTGGCTATCAAGCCGCTCTGGTGGATGGCGGTGCCGGGGCGATCCGCGTCGATGATGCGGCCGGATTCGGGAGATGCGATGTGGGCGGGTTGGAGCAGGGCTAGAATTTGCGGGCGGCCTGTGGCGTCGCCGAAGCGCACCAGCGAGAGCGCGGCATTGCCGCGAACCATCTGCGAGGGGTCGGAGAGCATCTTCAGCAGCGTCTCGTGAAATCCGGCGCCGGACGTGTCTTGGCCCATGACCCAGGCGTCGGTGTTGCGGACTTCTTCTACCGGATCAGCGGCCAGGCGCACCAGGTCTGGGTACCATTGTTTTGCGGTTGCGTCCTGGCGCGTTATACGCTCGCCGACCTGGACTAAGGCTTGCTGAATGTGGCGCGGCTTTTTGGAGTCGTGCAGGTATTCGGTTAGCTGGTGGTCTGAGAGCTTGCGGCCGAACCAGGTGTTCCACCAGAACAGGAACGGCATCAAGCAGATCAGCCAGGCGGTTACGAAGAAGAGCAGCTTTTGGGTGCGAGACATGCCGGGCTTCTGGGGCAGGGCATCTGTGGCGGGCGGGGCCGGAGTCAGATTTGCGGACATGCTGGTAGACGGCGTGGTCACAACTACTCTACGACATCGGCATCTAGAACGCGCTCCTGCTCCAGATAATGGGAAACCGCGTACTGCGCTAGAAGTGGCGTCTGGAGCTTGATTTCGGCTCCGATCCAGGCGCCTTTGGGGTAGGGCTTCCGCTTCGCTTGGCGGCAACGCCGAGGTGGCCGCACGGCTTGCGGGCAGTCCGCCGCTGCCGAACTGGGGGCCGAAGTTGGCGCTTTGGATCTGGTCGAATTGCTTGATCTCGCGCCAGGCTTCGTCGCCTACCGTGCCGGAGACATCAATCTTTAATCTCACGATCGACATAGAATCTAGGAACCGACCTCCGGGGCTAAAGCCCACATCAATTGTAATTTACGCGACGCTGAAGCGCCGCTCTTCCACGGTGCTGCCTGCGGCAGTGGAGCCGGCTCGAAAGCGCGCACCGCGGGGGCTGAAGCCTAATCCAAATGACTGACTTCAACGCAGGCCTGAAGGCCTGCTCCACCCGCTTGCCCTCCTGAACGCAGACCTCACTCCACTTTCTCCTCGCTGTGATTCTAGCTATGCGGGAACCATTGGTAGAGCATGAAGTATACGATTACGCCGGTTATGCTTACGTACATCCAGAGCGGCCAGGTCCAGCGCGCTATGGCTCGGTGGCGATCATAGCGTCCCCGCAGGCCACGGCTTAGCGTGATGATGACCATGGGAACTATCACAATGGCCAGTATCACATGAGGGATGAGAACGATCAGATAGATAACATGCCAAAAATGGTCGCCGAGAAAACGGATATCGCCAACGTGGGCATGAAAATAGACGTAGCAGGCCAGGAAGAGCGCGGAGGCTACTACGGCGGCGATCATGCAGGCGCGATGGGCAGCCATGCGGCCGCGCGCGATCAGGTAGCGGCCTATCAGCAGGAGGACTGCGCTGGCTCCGTTGAGACTTGCGATCAGGGCAGGGAAGTAGGCGTATTGTTCAGCGATCATAGGTGTGGCGATCAGGCGGCCGGCTTCGTGGTGCGGCGGTTCGCCATCAGGAATGCGAGCGAAAACATTACCAGAGAAAACAGAAGCAAGGTGGCAATGGAGGACGGCAGAGGGAATTTGGTCTCCACGCCGGGGTAGAGCAGGTCACGCAGGGCTTCGACTCCGTAGGTCAGTGGATTGAGGTACATCAGGACACGAATCCATCCGGAGGCACCGGACAGGGGGAACAGCGCTCCTGACAGGAGCCATAGCGGAATCAGAAATAAATTGATGATGCCATGGAAGGCTGAGGTGGAGTCCATAGGCCAGGCGATGGCGAAGCCGAGCGCGGTCAGTGCGAACGAGACCAGGAAGACGACTACGGCTACTAATAAGATCTGGAGCGGGTTGAGATGCACGCCTGCGAAGGGCGCGAAGATCAGGAAGATCATTCCCTGGATGGCAGCGAGCGTGGTGCCGCCTAGAACCTTGCCGAGGACGATCGCGGACCGCGGGACCGGAGCAACCATGACGGAGAGCAGGAAGCCTTCTTTTCGGTCTTCGATGAGTGACATCATGGCGAAAATCGAGGTGAAGAGGACGATCAGGATTAGTGTGCCAGGATAGAAATAATCCATGTAGTGCTCCTGACCTTGCCCTGCTCCGGAGCGGAAGGAGTTGCCGAAGCCTGAGCCCAGCACGATCCAGAATACCAGCGGCGAGGCGAGCACGCCGACGACCCGCGTCTTCTGGCGGTAGAAGCGCACAATCTCACGCCACCACAGGGTGAAGGCAGGCAGCCACACGCCTGCCGATGCTGGCACAGTGGCTCTGGACAGGACGGCGGTTTGAGTGGCCACAGAGCTTAACTCGCTTTCGCCGGAGGCGTCTTCGTTGCCGGAGCCGCGGCCTTCTTCTTGGGCAGCATTCCCAGATCACGCATTTCCCAATAGGCGTTCAGCATGAAGACTCCAGAGAGCGTGAGCAGGATCAGGGTCAGGAACAGGCCGTCGACGGTGGTGATCAGGCCGTTGGTCAACGTCCACACGATTCCCAGCAAAGGGAGGATGCCGAGTAAGAGAGAAATCGCTAGCATCATAGAAAGCACGTTACCTCCTGTGATCTTTTGAATTGGCTTCTGTTCCGTTCGTTTCGCTCCAGAACTTGTGCCCAGTACGGCGAATGAAGACGTCTTCGAGCGCCGGCTTACTCACCGAGATCGCTTCGATCTCTCCGGGAAAGGCTTCGACGACTTCGGTTACAAAGCGGTGGGCGCCTTGGTGTTCCATGCGAATCTGGTTTTCGAGAACCGTGGTTTCCACGTGAAAGCGATCCTGAATCCGCTCGGCGAGTAACGCCGCGTCATGGGCGGCGTCGAGCAGGATCACGTCGCCGCCGACTTCGCTTTTCAACTCCGCGGGCGTGCCCAGGGCTACGAGGTTGCCTTCATTCATGATGGCGAGGCGGTCACAGCGCTCGGCTTCTTCCATCAGATGCGTGGTGACGAGCACGGAGACGTGTTCTTCGTCGCGCAGCATTTGCAGGTATTGCCAGAGATCGCGGCGGGCGCCGGGATCGAGGCCGGTGGTGGGTTCGTCGAGCAACAGAACTCCGGGACGATGCAACAATCCCTTGGCCAGTTCGATGCGGCGCTGCATGCCGCCGGAAAACGTTTCGACCAGTTCCTTGGCGCGATCGGCGAGGCCGACGCGGGAGAGGATTTCCTGAATACGACTCGTCAAGGCCGGGCCGCGCAGACCATAGAGATGTCCCTGATGCCAGAGATTCTCGTAGGCGGTGAGCTTGAGGTCGATGCTCTGGGCCTGAAAGACCACGCCGATCTGGCGGCGCAAGCGGGCCGGCTCCCGCGCGGCATCGCAACCCATAATGGCGGCGCGGCCTGCGGTGGGAAGCATCAAGGTGGAAAGAATCCGGAAGAGCGTAGTCTTGCCGCTGCCGTTCGGGCCAAGAAGGCCAAACAATTCCGCCGGCCGCACGGTGAACGAAACGCCGTTGAGAGCGGTGCGGTTCTCGTAGCGATGGAGCAGGTGCTCTACGGAAATTACGGGCGCGACGGAAGGAGGCGTTACTTCCGGGGCGTCGGCGAGTGCGGAGACTTTCGATACCAAGAGGAATCCTGAGTTAATCCAATATCAGTTTACGACGAGATCGCGTTCAGCATCTTGAGAATGAACATAAACAGGCAAACAGTAGGTTGCTAGCGGCGCTCATGCCGCCGACGCATCCTGTTGTGCCTGGGTTACGCGCTCGGCCAGCGCAACCGGAACATTGCGCCACACTTGAATCGCGAGAACTACCGTTGTTGCCAGCAGCAGGGCGCCGACGGCCACGTGCGCGACCGTGGAGACGACCATGGGTAACTCGGGTTGGGCTGCGTCTTGTCCCCAGGCTACACGCGTCAGGAATGCGGCGAAGCCGAGGCAGAGCTGGGTGATAAGCAGCGAAAGCATCACGATTGCAGGGCGGCGCACGGCGTCGATATTCGAATACACCGAGATTGCGCGGATCGCTGTCCAGGCCAGGACAAAGGAAACGACCACCGCGTTCAGCACATGCGGCCACCAGCTCATGCCATGATGGCGGAACATCCCGCCAAGGATCAGTTGTACGTAAAGCACGACTACGGAGAGGCAGGTCAGCGTGAAGAGGCTCGGGCGGCGCGAATCGAGCTCAACGCGCGGTCGTCCGTTCCTAGGTCGATCTTTTTCTATTCGATGTTTTTCTGTTCGATCGTCGACCCACTGGGGTCCGGTGAAGAGTGCGATGGCTACCGCGATGCAGAAGAATGTTTGCGCAACCGTAGCGTGGGCGGTGGAAAGCCAAGGTGGCTGGAAGAACAGAACCGTAAGCCCTCCTAGAGTGGCTTGTGCGATGACCGTGCAGAATGCGCCCATGGCCAGCCAACGCAACCAGCGACGCTTCTCGACCAGGAAAGTCCAGAGCGCAATGGCCAGGGTGAGCGACACGAGCGTGCCAGCCACCATGCGGTGGCTCCACTCGTAGCGGACGCCGCCCACGAACTGCGGGACTTTTACCAGGTAGCCGAAAGAAGTCGGCCAGTCAGGAACCGAGAGTCCGGCGTCGTTGCTGGTGACGAGCGCGCCGGCAGTGATCACGACGAGCGTTGCGCATGCCACGAACACAGCGAAGGTGTGATGGGCCCGGTTGTAGGACGGAGGAATGGCTTTCAGAGTGGTTCCCCTTCAGCAAGCGGGGATTAGAATCCCCGCTCACCAAACAGGTAAGTTTATCAGACCGAGGTTGCGCTCAAAGGCTAAAAAGGTAGCCGTAGCGGGCTGGCTACTTCACGGCTTTAAGCCGTGCGCTCCCCGAACATTTTGTGCAATGGCCTTACTCGCCGGCAGCCTTGAAGCTCTGATCGACGGTTTTAGTGTCTTTCGGGCCGACTGTCACCTTCTGGTCCTGCTCACCCAGTTTTTCGTGGACGAAGGCAATCGTGTAGTCGCCCGGAGGCAGTCCCTTGATTTCATACTTCCCGTCCTTGTCGGTGACCGCATAGAACGGGCTCTTAACCACGTTGATGTACATCTTCATCCAGGGGTGTTGGTTGCACTTCACGGGAAGCATGATTTCTTCACGGGCGAAGTTTTTCTCAAGCGGCGCGGACGACGGGGGCTGCGATTCGTTCCACTCGCGGTTGTCTTTCGGCGTGGGATGAATGTTGTGCGTGGTCTGATCGTCATTCTTAATCTCAACCGTCTGCCCGGCCATCACGCCAAGCACGTGGGGATGATATTTGCAGCCGCTCTGGTCGAGGACGACGGCGCCTTTGGGCACGTCGAAGGTACGGCTGCCGAGTCCATCTTTTACGTAGACGAAGACGTTCGCCAGATCGCCGCTGGAGACCACCACGTTCTCGGCTTCGTTCATGCCTTTGCAGGCGGGATCCTGGCTCATGTCGATCTTCGATGGCTTAGGAGCCATGCCGTCAAACTTGACGGTGCCGTTTATCGTGGCCACGGTTGCGGGATCAATGGGAGTGGCCGCGGGAGTCATCGCGGTTTGGTCGGCCGACATGGTATTGGCGGGCTGTTCTTCTTTCTTCGTGCAAGCTACTGCCAGCAGCAAGGCGCAAAACGCCAGCAGGCTGACTGATAACATCCAATTCGTTTTCTTATTCATAATGTCCTTCTTTCTGTAGTGGTTGACATTTAAGGGCTTACCGACGACTCGGCGGCTAAATCCGCGGTTGATTTTGCGGACTTTTGCGGCGCGGCCGGAAGCCGCGCCTTTCAAAATATGGTCGCACGTCCAGTTTTGCGTAACCGCTATTTTACCGCGAACCGCCGCTTGCCGCGGGACGCAATTCGACGGCCGCTTGTTTGCGTTCGCTCTTTCGCTGTGCCGCCGCTTTGGCATGCGGCATGGAGGCCGCTACCCTGCGCTGCTCTTCGGCCGTGAGCTGGAAAATGTAATCCGTCAACAGTTTCCGATGATCTCCCTCATAGCCCTGGAAGGATGGCGGCGTTGGTCCGGCGAATACCCACTGATTATTCTGCTGCTTGAAAAGACCCGAAGGCATTGAGGTTCCTGGGCTGACGGCCTGCGGGTCGGTGATCCAGCGCTCGACCCAGTCCGGTTTCAGACGTTCCTTCGCCAGCAGGAAGTTGGGCGCGGTGGCAATCTTGTCGTGATTGGGGTCGCCCGTGGCGTGACACTTCAGACACGGAGCTGCGGTGCTCGAGAACAGGCTGCGAGCCATGTCCGTTTCTTTTGTCGTGAGCACCGGCACCTCTTCCGGAATATAGGGCATCGGTTGCTGCGACAGGGCCTGGAAGAAGCGGACCAGCTTCCGGAGTTCGTTATCGGAGAAAGAGAACGTGGGCATGCGGACCTTCAAGTAAGGCCGAACGCCGTTGCGATTGGTGTCGGTAGTGCTCAGCGCCGGATTCGACAGGAACTTTCGCATCCACTCGGGGTCGACGCGCGCGCCTTCGGTTAAGAGCTTTGGCGGCAACTGCTCCTGAATGTCCTGATACTGCTTCATTCCCATCAGAATGGTCTGCTGTCCCGGGATGAACTGGTGGCAGCCCATGCAGTTGTATTTCTTGATGATCCACCAACCCTCTTGAATATCGTGGCGCGCGTCGCCGGGCTTGTACTGATAGCTCGCGGGCAGAGAAGTTTCTTCGCTTCCCAGCAGGAAAGTGGTGAGATCGAGCACCTGCTCCCTGGTGAGGTGCAGGTTGGGCATGCGGAGGGCTTCGGTTTCGCCTTTGACCATGCCTTGATCGAAAACGTTGGGCTCAGCGAGTTTGTGTTCGAAGAATCCTTTGTGATCGTACCAAGGCTCTGTCGCAGCGCCGTCGGGCAGGCGGGCTAGATCTTCTTTATCTTTGATGGGCTCGGCGTCTTTGCCCCCGCGCTGGGCTACTTCGGTGAACAGAGCAAAGTCGAGACGCTCGATCGGCTTGCTGCCTTCGTAGGTGAGCTCGGTGCCGATGCGGCCTTCGTCCTCGAAGCCGGCGACTTCGTGGCAGCCGGAGCAGCCGAAATAACGGACCCACTTCTTGCCTTCGTCTTTCAGCTTGGGATCGTCCATGAACGAAGCATCCGCGTAGGAGGACGGCTCCTGCTTCTTCTGCGTCATCAGATACGTGGCAATGTCTTCGGCATCTTCTGGCGACAGGCGCAGGCTGGGCATCACGGTCATGTTCTGCACTTGCAGTTCATGTCCGTCGTTGGGGCAGCGGCTGTGGTCGAGGTCGAACTCGTAGGGAAGGCCCTTCTTGGCGTAATCCTCAGGGCCGATATCTTTCTTCTCGTATGGGCAATAGGGACGGGTGCGCTGGCGGGCGTTGTGAATCCAGCGAACCAGATAATCGTAATTGGCCTTCTCGCCGACGCGGGTCAGATTCGCGGCAAAGGTGCCGCCTTGGGTTTGATCGCCTTCGCCGATGGAGTGGCAGGCCAGGCATCCGCGGGTCTCGAATAATTCTTTTCCGTGCGCGGCGTCGCCGGGCTTGTGCTTGGGAAGCGGGTCCGTGAATCCCGATTGCCAGATATAGGCGGAAATTGCCTGGATCTGGTGATCGTTCAGGCGGAAGTTCGGCATCTTGGTGGTGGGCCGGAAATCGGAGGGCTTCTTCAGCCACACCGGAATCCAATTCTTGTTCAGCTTGAGGCGGACGTCTTTGAGATTCGGGCCAACCTTCTTCATGTCCTGCATCAGGCTGTGGGACTGGTAGTCGAGCTGTTGCAAACGGCCGTCCAGCTTGCTGTTCGCGACTCTCAAGTCGACTGCCTGGGTATTCAGCTTGTTTGCTTCTTCGTTCGACTCGGCCGCGTCGGCCTGCTTCATCAGGTAGGCGGTCTGCTTCAAATTGTCTATCTTCTGGGTGTCGATCTGCTTGATTTGCTGGCCAATCGCATTCAGGTCGTCGGGCTCTTTGTCATAGCCCTCGTAGCGGTGACAGCCCATGCAGCCGCGCTGCCGGAAGAGGTCTTTGCCGTTGTTGAGGGTTGGCCACTGGATGTCGCCGCTAACCAGGACCATGTCGGAGGCATGGCAATTCTGGCAACCGGCTTGCGCGTTTTCCTTGGAGAACAGCGGCCAGAGCCAGTGCTCGTAGTTTCCGTGCGCTTTCTCGATGCTGGTAGTGGCCCGGCCGTTACCCTGGTGGCAGGGCGAGCAGCCGAACTTTTCGGGATCGTGAATCTGCAATAACTCGGGCTGGGTATGGCTTAGGAATGCGTCGGCGTATTCATCGGGTTTCTTTTCGCCTTTGCCGGTCATCGACGCCGCGGTGATTTTCAGCGGCTCGCGCGCGTTCATGTGACAGGACTCGCAGCGATCGACGATGTTGGCCTCGGCAACGTTGATCTGGACGATCGCCGGAACCCATTCGGTTGCCCGTTTTTTCAGGCCGTCGATTTGATGGGGCGTGAGGTCGACCATGTGGTCGGAGATGTATTCGTCCAGCTTCGCCTTAGCGGCCGTCACAGGCTTTAACACGTCGCCGAGTTCGAGGCTTAGTCGCGTGCGTTCGTCGCGGATCTCGTTGTATTTTTCTTCCAGCTGCGGGAAGGTGTATTTCTCTTTGCTCCCGTCCGGATATTCAACGGTTGCCTGTTCACTCTTGTATTCGTCGATCTCCTTGCGCTTGCTGGCCTTTGCGGAATCGCTTTTACTGGTTTCGAATTCGTAGGTGAGAGCATTCACGTAGGCGCGCCGGTCGGTGAATACGCTCTGCACGGCGAGCAGGCGGGCGCTGGCATCGTCGAGTTTCTTGCGCGCTTCTTCGCCCTGCGACTTCGAATCCTGATAGGTTTTTTCGTAGGCTTGCTTGAGTGCGACGTAATCCGGATTTTTCTCGACGTCGGTTTCCGACGTCGCTGACCTCGACCGCGCGGTGTTCAGGAATGCGCTATAACGGGATGCCCAGTGCTCCTGAAAGGCCTTCCAGGGCCGCTGTGTCCAAGCCTCATCCCACAAGGCCCAGAAAAGCGTTGCCATCAGAATCACCATCGCGACCAGGTAATACGCGGCGTATGACTTAGTTGTGATCGGGTCCTGCTCGGGGTTGGGTTGTTCAGGCACCGCTTCCTCCGAAATTCTCTGTCATTCCGAGCGAAGCGAGGAATCTGCTGTCCGCGCCCGCGTCTGTGCTCAAAGTGTGTTCACAACTCTCAATGAACCTAAATATTGAACCAGGGCGTAATCCACACATACTTGATGTGCCACAGGAGGCGCAGCCCCATCTTCAGGGGCAAAGCCACCATCGTGAGCAAAAGAAACTGGGTGATCGAAAATTGCAAAAGACTCATGCGCTTGAAGTCTTTCGCCATATATCGCCGGAAGAGCGAATACACGAGAAAACCTCCGAGCAGGTAATAGCCGCCGACTACGATTGCGCCGAAAAGAGCCTTCGCCATGTTCGACGTGATCCCAAAAATATCGGGCAGGTCGCGGTTCACCTCATAGATGAGCCGGTTGTGGTCCCACGTCTGGCCTGGCCAGAACCACTGCCAGCCAGGCCCCCGTATGAAGGTTCCGATAATGATCATCGCGACCCAGAGAATGATGAAGCCGAATAAAAAGGTGCCGATGGAAAACTTGCGCTGCTTCCAGGTGTAATAGCCGCTGCCGAGAGGGTTGGTGTCGATGTAGGGGATGACCATCAGGCCGACGATGATCATCGTAGGCATCACTACGCCGGCGATCCAGGGATCGAAATAGACGAGCATCTCCTGCAGTCCGAGGAAATACCACGGGGCCTTCGCCGGATTCATGGTGAGATTGGGATTGGCGGGCTCTTCCAGCGGGGCGTTGAGCGTGATCGACCACACCATCAGAATGATGGTGACGATGATGGCGGCGAGAAATTCAATACGCAGGAGGAATGGCCAGACGTGGACTTCTTTTTGCCAGCCGGGTTTGAAGGGCCAGGTCTTGCGGTGATGCGTTTTGGCCAGGGCCGCGTCGCCTTCCAGTTGCGCGATCAGTTGGTCATTGGCGTGGGCCTGCTTAAATGCCAGATAAATGTAAAAGCAGAGTAGGGGAATCAGGCCTACGATTGGAACGTTGTCTGGAGCCGAGCAAATCTCCCAAAGTTGTCGCCAGTCCATAATTATTCTCGTGTCAATCTTCTAACAAAACTTTGTCGTTCCGAACCGGGCTGAAGGGCCGGTGAGGAACCTGTTTTTCCCTCGGTGAGCGCCTACTCGCCTGCCGCTTTCGGTCCTCTGTGCGGCTTATCGCCTTCGGCTTCCAGCATGACTGGGGCTGGGCCGGAGATTCCACCATCCTTCCGCACCCGCCAGAAATGGACGATCATCAGGATCGAGGCGACGATTGGAATTCCAATACAGTGCCAGATGTAGGAGCGCAGCAGGGCATTCGCATCCACGATCGAGCCGCCGAGCAGGCCGAAGCGCACGTCGTTATAGGGCGTCATGCCGAGCATCGAGCCGAACGGGCCTTCGTGCCCGAGCAGCGGCGTGGCTCGCGCCATGTTCGTGCCTACGGTCACGGCCCAGAATCCCAGTTGATCGTCAGGCAGCAGATATCCCGTGAACGATAGCAGCAAAGTGAACACCAGCAGCAGCACGCCGATGTTCCAGTTGAATTCGCGAGGCTTCTTATAAGACCCGGTCAGAAATACTCGGAACATATGCAGCCACACGCCGATCACCATCAAGTGGGCGGCCCAGCGGTGCATGTTGCGCAGAATCTTTCCAAACGGCACGTCGTGCTCGAGATACAGCACATCGCGAAACGCCTGCACCTTACTGGGATGGTAATAGAACATCAGCAGCACGCCGGTGTAGGTGAGGATGATGAAGAGAAAGAACGTGATCCCGCCCATGCCCCAGGTGTAGCTGTAACGCACCGCGTCGCGATTGATCTTGGCGGGATGCAGATGCAGGAAGACGTTGGAGAGCACGCCCAGAGCCCGGTTGCGCGGAGTGTCGTCGTGCTTGTGGCGGAAGATCGAGGTGTAGACCTGAGTCTTGGTCGGGTCTTTCAGGCCTTCCATTTGCTCTTTGGCCTTGGCGGGGATGTCGACCTTCATTGCCTGAATGTCGTCTTTGACGCGATCGACCAGGCCCACTTTGCCGTTCTTGCCGTTATTTTCGTCAGCCATAGATGATTTCCAAACCTCTAACCGTTGTCGTTCCGAACCGGGCGAAGCCGGAGAGGAATCCGTTGTCGCGTGCACCACCACGGCTCTTGCTTGTTACACTCCGGTTAAAAATGCTCCTGGATCGTTGAATTTGCTGGGCTGTCCCTTGGGCCACTGGTAAAGACGCGACGTATCGACGATGACCTGCCCGTCCGGCGCTAGTTCCACGTGAGCGCGGTCCATAGGACGCGGGGCCGGCCCTTCAAAATTGATTCCCTCGCTGTCATAGCCGCTGCCGTGGCAAGGACACTTGAACTTGTTCTCGCTCGGCTTCCAGTCTGGAGTGCAGCCCAGGTGGGTGCAGCGCGCGTAGATCACGAACACGCGGTCAGGTGTGCGATCGACCCAGATGCGGTATTTCTGCTGAAACTTGGTGTCGACGCCGAGGGCGAACTCCGAGGGGTAACCAATCTTAAAAACGGTGTTGGGTTCGAAAAGAGTGCGGGGAAGAAAGAATCGGAAGAAGGCGATGAACCAGGCGGTGAGGAAAGCCGTGACCGCGACCCACACCAGGCGGCGCCGGCGACGGTCGATCTCGGTGTTCGAGGGCCCGGACGAAGAAAGCCCACCAGCCGCTGCTGCCTTCGAGGTTCCCACCGCCGGGGTGCCTACGTACTTCGTGGCATCCATTGCGGCAGGCGTTGCTGGGGGATTCGGGGTAGGCTTGTCGCCTTCCGGCTCCGGCATGAGTCTTCCTCCTTTATTCTGCCTACAACTCGAAACTGTCTAAATGAGGGAACTGCCAATCCCTCGGGGGCTAAAAGCCCGGCGAGGCTCTTGGCCCTAACGGCGCAGCCGCGCCCTTTCAGATCCTAATCCGCTGCCACCAAAGCTGGCGCTGTGTCCTGCCTTCCTGCTCCATCAACTGGAATGCAGGTGATCTACGGCTATGCCCAAGGCCTGCAGCACCAACTGTCCCAAGGCCGAAATAAATTTTGCAGAATCATTCAAACCTGCGCTCATTTCGAACTGCTTGATGCCGAGCCGCCGCGCTTTCTCGCGGGCTTCGTGGTCGATCTCGCCCAGCGTCTCCACGTGATCGGAAACAAAGGCCACGGGTACGATACAAACCTCCCGCGCTTTTTCGGCCGCCAAGTCATGCAGAGTCCGGTGCAGGGAAGGCTGCAGCCACTTGCTCGCTCCCACCTTGCTTTGGTAGCAGAGCCGGTGACGGTTCGGCCAGCCGCCGCGCTCCATCAGAAGGCGTACCGTGTCCTCAATCTGCCGCTGGTAAGGATCGCCCTTGGAGATCACGGACATGGGGACGCTATGCGCGCTGAAAACAATCTCGGCACGCTCCGGCACCTGAAACCGCGCCAGAGCCTCTTCAATTTTCTCGATCACGGCGTCCAAATACATAGGATGCCGGTAGAAGGGTCCGACGTCGTGTACGGGAACACCTGCGTGGTAAAGGCGCCGCCACTCGTTCAGGCTGCTCCCCGTGGTAGTCGAGGAATACTGAGGATACAGGGGCAGCAGGACCACCTCGTCGCACTGCGCGGCCTGGAGTTGTGCGATCGCCTCGCTGGTAAAGGGGTGCCAGTAGCGCATGGCTACAAAGCACCGCACATTCATGCCCTGGCTCGCGAGCTCGGCTTCGAGCGCCTGCGCCTGCCGTTCGGTGAAGCGCCGGATGGGCGAACCTCCGCCGATGATCGCGTAGTGATGCTGCACCTTGCTGGCGCGCGTCGTCGAAATCAGTTTGGCCAGAGGTTTGCGTCCGATGCGGGCAAAGGGAAAGTCAATGATGTCGGGGTCGCAGAACAGGTTATAAAGGAAAGGCTCAATCGCAGCCAGCGTATCAGGACCGCCCAGCTGAAACAGAACTACCCCCACACGGCGCGTTGTCTTCGCCATCCCTTCAGATTCCTCGGAACCCGCGAATTTACTCCCATCTGCGATGAGAGTCAATGGTGGACCTGGACTAACCATAGATGAAGAATGTTTTCTACTGAACAGCTGCAGGCGCGGCCTTCGCTTTATCCATTTCCTCGATCACCGCATCCGCGAATTCCGACGTGCCCGCCTTGCCCCCGATATCCCGCGTCAACTTTTCCCGATGCCGATACACTTTTTCCAGGGCATTGCGAATCTGCAGCGAGGCGTCGACCTCGCCGAGATGACGCAGCATCAGCAGCCCGGAGCGCAGGAGAGCAGTGGGATTCGCCAGATTCTTGCCTGCAATGTCTGGAGCAGAACCGTGAACCGCCTCGAAAATCGCGCAGTGGTCGCCCAGGTTCGCGCTCGGCACAAATCCTAGGCCGCCTACGAAGGCGGCGCACAAGTCTGAAATGATGTCACCGTACAAGTTTTCCATCACCAGCATGTCGTACTGATACGGATTCATGACCAACTGCATGCAGGTGTTATCCACGATGTGCTCGCCGTAAGTGATCTCGGGATAATGCTTGGCCACGGTGCGGCAGCAGCGCAGGAATAAGCCATCCGACAGCTTCATGATGTTGGCTTTGTGAATGGCATGAATTTTCTTTCGCTGATTCTTGCGGGCATACTCGAAGGCAAATTTCGCGATGCGAGTGGAGGCCTTCTCGGTGATGATCTTCAGACTTTCCACTACTCCGGGGACCACTTCGTGCTCTAGGCCGGAGTACAAGCTCTCGGTGTTTTCGCGGACGATGATCAGGTCGACATCGGGATAACGCGTGGGGATGTGAGGCAGATTGCGGATCGGACGGAAGTTGGCGTAGAGCTCGAATTTCTGGCGCAATGCGACGTTGATGCTGGAAAACCCGCCTCCGATTGGGGTTGTCACCGGTCCCTTTAATCCCACGTGGGTGCGCTCGATCGACTCGATTACCTCTTTCGGGATGTACTCGCCGTACTTCTCGAAGGCATCGGCTCCAACCTGGAATGACTCCCACGCGAACTTCACGCCGGTGGATTCGAGAATGCGCACCGTCGCCTGGGTGACTTCGGGGCCGATGCCATCGCCGGGTATGAGAGTTACTCTATGAGTCATAACTGCCTTAGCAGTGCCCAGTGCTCAGTGACCAGTTGCCAGTAAGAACGTCGATGCTGCGCCTTGACTGGCCACTGACCACCGATCACTGACCGCTCTTCTTTCCGCGGACTTCCGCCGTCTCTTTTTCTTTAGCTTTCACCAAATCGGTCAGCTCGTTCATGAACTCTTTGACGTCCTTGAAATCCAGGTAGACCGAGGCAAAGCGCACATACGCGACCTTGTCGAAGCGGCGCAGGCGGTTCATGATCAGTTCGCCCAGTTCGCTGGTCTTGCGCTCGCGCTCCTGCGACTCAATGACGAAGGACTCAGCGTCATTCACAATTTGCTCCAGCTTGCTGATGGGGACCGGCCGCTTCTCGCAGGCCCGCAACAGGCCGTTCAGGATTTTCTGGCGGTCGAACTTTTCCCGCCGGCCGTCCTTCTTGACGACCATATAAGGGATTTCGTCGATGCGCTCGTAGGTGGTGAAGCGCTTGCTGCATTTCAGGCACTCGCGGCGGCGGCGAATCGATTCCGCCTCTTTGCTTTCGCGCGAATCAACTACCTTATCGTTGGCAAAGCCGCAAAAGGGACATTTCATGGCGCTGTCGTCGGTCGAAAAACAATCTGTCGAGCGAAATCGAATGTTTGGGAATTAATACAGAAATTGTAACAGGCGAGTAAGGCCGGGTCGCACAGGCCGTACCTATGTAATAGACAGGAATAGCGGTTTACGCGGGCGGCGCGACGATCTCCGCTCCTTCGGCCTGATGACTCTCTTTTGACAATTTCCGCAACGATAATCTCTCATGGTGGGCCAGCGCCAAGCCGAGCGGCACCACCGCGACAAAACACACTAACCACAGCAGGATGGCGCAACTTGTCGCCATTTCGGCGGGAACATCAAAGATTCTCGTAAGGGCAGCGATCGTGGCTACCTGCGAGCCGCCGCCGACGCCGGGCAACTGCAGCATCGATCCGAAAATGCTGGCTCCCATCAGGAGCAGCACCTGGGGGCGCGTGATATCGAGGGCGTCTGTCCCGTAAGCATGCGCTACCTCCTGATAGGCGACGGCTATTACAAACCACATCGCCACCGAAACGACGATCGACAGCGCCAGGGATATTGGGCCATGGACGATGCGCAGTCCCAGGCCGAACTCGCGAATCTTCTCGGCGATGCGCTGGCCCAGATTTGCAGCCAGATGAGCAAAGCGCCTTTCAACCCAGACGGCGATGGCTTCGCCGCTGCGCCCGATAACCACGGCGGCTGCGGCAAGGCCCGCCACCAGACCCATGAGCAGGAAGCCCCCAATGCGGAACTTGTGATAGTACTCCGGGTGCGGAATTGACTGCATCGCGCCAGGAAGAAAGAAGATGGCAAACACCATCAGGATGGTAAAGGCCCCGACATCGAATAGTCTTTCGATCGCCCATACTCCCATTTGGGAGGAGAACGGAAGGTTCTCGCGCTTGGAAATGAGGTAAGGGCGAATGAGCTCGCCGGGACGACCGAGCAAGGCCAGACCGGTGAATCCGATCAGCGTGGGGGCGATCAGTCCGGTATAGGAAGCTTTTGGTCGAACCGGCAGCAGAAAAATCTTCCAGCGGATGGCTCGCAACACGTATCCAAAATAGATCCATAGTACAGCGTGAAGCACGTGAAACCAGCGGATTTGCTGGCTGAGATTGCGAAACTTGCCCCAGTCGAAAGCACGCCATTCGCGAAACTGAAAGTAAACCAGAGCGGCGAGTATGAGGAAAACGACCGTACTCACCACGATGCGCTTTTTGTCCATGAAAAGGAGAAGCCTCGCGCCGCGACCTTCGCCACGCGAAGCGGAAACGGCACTCCAAAGGTAAATGAGTGTGAGTAGAGGGTCAAACAGGTCCCACGGCGCAGTGGAACCAGGAAGGCTGGTGTCTCAGGCCGGTGTTTCATTGCGCCGTCTGTTGCTCGCCGGGCGCAGGACTTGCCTTCGCCTGGGCTTGGGGGGTGGGCTTGTGCGCTTTGTTTGCCGGGACAGATGTTCGGCTTGACTTGACGGACGAGGTCTTTGGCGCCGCCGACTGGTTTGCGGCTTTTGCGGCGAGTTTCTTTTTGTTGAAGTCGCGCACGATGCGGGCCACGTAGGCTTTGGTTTCGTAGTACGGAGGAACGCCGCCATACTGCTCCACGCGCTGCGGGCCTGCGTTGTAGGCGGCCAGAGCTTTGATCAGGTCAAAGTCATAACGTTCGAGCAGTTCGCGCAAATAGCGCGTGCCGCCTTCGACATTGGCCCGCGGGTCAAAGGCGTTCTGCACGCCCAGTTGCGACGCTGTCTGGGGCATTAACTGCATCAATCCCTGCGCGCCTTTGGGCGATACCGCCCGGACATTGAAGCCGCTCTCGGCGCGAATCACGCTGGTTACCAGATCCGGGTCGAGACGATAGGTTCCACTGGCCGCTCTGACTACCTCGTTCAGATCCGGCACAGGCTGGACGCTCTTTGCTTGAGATTGCAACTGTGTTCGAGACTGCGACGGTGCCGGAGATTGCGGCTGAAGGCGCGAAGCGGAGACGTTTTTTCCTGGGTCAGGCGGGGCTTCGGCCGGCGCGGCTTCAAAGTGGTCGATCTCCGCCGTTGGCACATCCACAAAACTCGAGTCATCCGCGCTCACGTAGAGGCGAGTGATGGTCCCGATGACCCGGCGGCGCTCATGACGGATGGAGAATCCGTTGCGCAAAACGGCGGTGTCGGCTGCAGAGCAGGGCACCGCTGTTGCGGCGAGTAGAGTGATCACCACCGCCCATTGCCCGATCTGGATTGCCGTCTTCATTTCAGAATTTCAGAGAATCTACAGCGCGACCTCAGGGGCTGAAGCCCGGATTTTCAGCGTGCTGTACGGCGCGGCTGGAAGCCGCGCCCTTTCAAATCATTTATGCAAATCGGTTTCGGTTAATCGTCCCTGCCAGAATAAGGATGATCTCCGACGAACTTCAGCTGCCGACTACGTCTGCGATTGCTGCGGCTACACCGCAGCGATCGTTGCCGAGGGTTACGCTCCAGCCGCGCCCGCGCAGATCCTCGCAGGCATTCCCCATGATAACCGGATGCCCGGCAAACTCAAGCATTTCGACATCGTTGTGGTTGTCACCGATGGCCATGACCTGCTCGCGTCTGTAGCCCCGATGGGCGGCCCATCGCTCGAGGGCGTGGCCTTTGGAACAGCCCGCATTCAGCACGTCGATCATGGAGAGATCTCGCGCGGGGTACTCGGTCCGCAGTACAGTAACCCTGCCTTCGGTCCCGCTGGCTCCGAGAGCTCGCAGGGCTCCGCTCATCCGCTCCATCGAACCGCAAAACATGGCCTGCACGGGATCGGTCACGAGGGCATTCTCGATGGGTACCACAAACTCGATGTAGGCCATGTTTTTTTCCAGCCAGCGCCGGATGCTGGCGTTCAAGTCGTCCAGGTGCTCGAGCACGATTGCGCCTTTGGATTCCTGGTCAAAGGTAAGAACGGTATTGCCGCGGAAAGCTTGCATAGCCTCGCAGAGCTCGCGGCAGAGCTGGCGCGGCATCAGGTCGCGATGGAAAGTCTCTCCCGCGAGCGAACGGGTTACGGCGCCGTTTGAGCTGATCAGCCATAGATCGAAACCCAGTTGCCTGGCGATGGGCAGGGCGAAGGTGTGGCGGCGTCCGGTGACCAGTACGACTTCGATGCCGGAATCATGGGCATGGCGCAGCGCGGACAAGTCGTCGGGTGAAATCTGGAATTGGGGATTGAGCAGTGTGCCGTCGATATCGGAGGCGATCAGGCGAATCGGGCGCGTGAAAGGCTTCACCACTGGTGATTCTAGCATTCGCCGAAGCCCGAAAGCTGAAGCCTGAAGCCCGTGGTATTCTTCGCTGTCATATTGCGCTGTCCATGGGATCGCTTCTCTTTTTTCTCGGCGGATGGGGATTCATGTTGCAGGCGGTGGCGATCGTGCACTTCATTCGCCGGCGTCCGGATACCTACTGGATTTTTATCATTCTGTTTCTGGGATGGATTGGGGCGCTGATTTACATTGTCGCCGAAGTGATTCCCGACGCTGGACTGCTGCGCGGGTCGTTTCAGGCTTTTCCGCGACGGCGGCGGATTCATGAACTGGAGCGGGCTATTCTTGACAATCCTTCGGCGGGGAACTACGAAGAACTGGGGCTGCTCTATCTTGACGACGGCGACTTTGCGCGGGCGCGGGCCTGCTATGACCGGGCTATCTCGGCGCGAACGGATTCCGCCGATCCCTTCTATCGCCGCGGCATTGCTGAGATCGAACTCAGGGATTTCGCGGCGGCGGTGCCGGATCTCGAGCGCGCCGTTGCCGCTGATCCTAATTACGACTTCCAGCGTGCGAAAGGGCTGCTGGCTCATGCTTACGCGCAGACTGGGCGAGCTGAAAAAGCCGAGCCGCTCTTTCAGCAGGCTACGAAGATCTCCACGAGTTCGGAGACTTACTACAACTATGCGCTCTTGCTGCAGTCGCAGGGCCGGCTCGACGAGGCGCGGGAGTGGGCCCAGAAGATTCTTGACAAGAAGCCGACGATGCCGGGGTACCTGCGGCGGCGTGAGCGTCCGTGGTTTCGCAAGGCGTATGCGCTGCTGGCTCGGCTGCGGCTGCGGTAGAGCTTGGCTTCGGGCTTGGGCATGCTTTCCGCTGAGTTCCATGGGCGTTTGCTCGATGCGGGCCTCCTTACTCCCGGCTTCAGGAAAGAGGCTATTTACCTTCTCGTTACTGGGGTATACCCCCCTTCCCCCTGATCTATTGGAATCATCATGTTAGGGCGATTTTTTGAAGTAATCCTAGGGCTGCAACAACTTACGGGCAAAATCTTGACAGCATAAGACTTAGCTTCGCGCTAGGCAGGAATGAATCGCATTCGCGCACTGGCCTCGCCAGCATCATCGGACGATGGGGCTGTGGATGACAAGGTTAGATATCACATGGCGCTGCCCCACTTCTCGTAAAGAACGCGAGAAATGTGGCACGCGGCCTTTTCCGGTTGTCGTAACGATTTAGAAGCGGTCGTTGGTGTCGACGTTAAAGCCGAGGTAAGCGTTGACTTCAACCGGCTGGGTGCCGCGCATGGCCGGACGGAACTTCCAACGAGGCAGGGCGGCCATGATCTTCGCTGTCATATCGGCTGGGCCGGGTTCCAGGACCTGGAGATGCTGCAGCTTGCCGGAAACATCGAGGGTGCATTTGATTACTACGCGGGCGTGGGGAAGGTTGGCTGGCAAATCGGTGACATAGCCGCGCGGGCCGACAAGCGCTCCGGTCGCAGTCCCGGCTGGAGTGTGGGCGACGGGATTGACTTCGGCAAATTGCATGACGACCATGCCGATCGACGTGTCCACGTAGACGGTGTAGTTGTCTCCGGGGAGCTTCCCGTAGAAATCAAACGCGCCGCCGGAGCGTGACGTGGCTACGATGGTGATGGCCGCTCCGTCCTTCGGCATTGCCGGATGAGGCGGGAGCAGTTGGAGCGCTGGCGTTGCCGTCCGCTCCGAAGCTGGGCAAATTGACGACGTAGGTGCTGCCACCGCGAACGTCCACGCCGGGCACGGCGGGAGAGCCGGTGGGAGCGCTTCCGGCGCCGCCTGGGCCGGGAGTGGGTGAGATTCCACCACGCGCGCGGTCGGACCCGACGCCGGTGCCGGTTGCCTGAGCCTGCTCCGGACTTTTCTCCAGTCAAACCGCTGCCGGGATCGTCACCGTGACCGATGCTTGCGCCTCCGCCGGAACCGCCCAGGCCCGGCTTGTCCCCACCAGAGGGCGACATCGCCAGCGAGCCCTTGTTGCCGCCTGGCATTCCGACCGTGGAACCGGGCTGGGAGGAGATCACTACTCCGGAACCGGCATTGCTTCCACCTCCGCCGGGAGGAGCGAGAACTGAGCCGGAGTCGCCCGGACCGCCGAGGCCGGCGCCTTTTCTGCCGGAGCCGGAGAGCGCGCCTGAGCCGATTGATGGAGGCGGTGGAACTACGTTACTGGCCAGCAGCGTGCCGTTGCCGGGAGCGCCAGAGTTTCCGGAACCGGATGGAGAACCCTGGCCGGTGCCTGAGGCTCCGACTGATGGGGGGCGGAGGGATGACGTTGGACGCGCCGAGGGATGAGCCTCTTGCTCGAGCGGAAGTGGAGCCTCCTGTTGCCGTGCCGGAACCTGAGATCGACGGTGGAGGGGGAACGATACTGTTGGCGAGAGAGCTGCCCGAGCCGCCCGGAGCGTTGCGAGCGGTTCCTGAAGCGCCTTCCGAGGAGACAGTGGGTGGTGGCGGCACAACGTCCTGGGTGCCGAAGAGTTTGCCGATAACGGTGCTTACGAACGATCCGTTCGCCTGCATGGGGGGTGGAGGGACGACGGCGGTTGAGGGGTCGGAAGCAGTGCCACTCTGCAGGCGCCGCAGGTCATGTGAGGAATCGGCGGAGGGCGGTGGCGCGACCACGGATGGAGCGGGCAGATTGAGTTTCGCATTGCGCGAAGTCTCGCGTTCTGGTGCGGAAACTGGTGGAGGCACGACAGCATCGTTGTTTATCTGCACTCGGGTGGGGGAAACTTCGCGGCTGAGGGCGGCGGGCGCGGGCGGAATCACACTGGCGTTCAGTGCTGGAGTGGAACGCGCCTGGTCGCGGGAGATGCGGGTGGATGCCGGGGCGATGATGCTGGGGTCGAGGACCGGCGCGACGAGTGTGTGGTCAGAACGGATGCTAGGCGCGGGAGGGACGACCGCGGCATTCAGCGCGGGAGAGGATCGAGACTTGTCCGAAGAAATGTTGGGAGCCGGCGGAACGACAGCGTCGAGCGTGAGTCCGCGTCGGGATTGATCACGGGCGAAGTTAGCCGGCGCAGGAGCGACTACATTGACGGGAAGACGTGGCGCGGTGAGCGAAGAGTGCAGACCTTCGGCTGGAGGTGGTCCCGGGCTGGACGGTGCTGTCTTGGCCTTGAAAGCGAGCAGGTTGGCTACCGCTCCAGCGGTGGACGGGAGTTTAAGGTCGGGAGCGTCGACAACTCTTGGTGAGAGGGAGCCGCCGCGAGCTACGTGGATGGTTTGGGTTCGGTGATGCGCTTCGTGACCACCGGCGCGGCCAGTGGCTCCGGCCTGGGCGCCGCCAAGGTCTTCGGTGCGCGGCAGTTCGTCGCCGGAGTAATAGATGACTTCATAGGGACGCACCTTGGGCACCGCGTAGGGACGCATCTGGGCAATCTTTCCGGGAAGAATCATGACGACAAACAGCAAGAATGCCTGCAGCAACATTGCGGCGATCATTCCGCGATAAGGAGAGATGCCATGAGGAGCTTCGCCAGCCAGGCGCGGGCCGGAGCGGGCAAAGGCGGGGCGGATGGAGGTGACGAAGCCTTCCCACCGCGGGGTCCACTCGACGAGGAGCCTGGGCTCGTCATGCAAGTAGATCGCGTTTTCGAGTTGGAGGGTATTGGTCACTGAAAGTTTGTCATCCGAGGGGCTGAAGCCCACGCTCCTATTTCAGCCGGCAGCGGCGCGGCTGGAAGCCGCGCCCTTTCAAGGCATGGCCGAGAACCGCGGGGTCTAGGCATCCCCCTTTATGCTGATCTCAATTCTATCGCCTAGAGCGGTTCCGGTTGAGACTACGGTGTTTTGCGGTAACTCCAGAACTGAAGCTGCCCGCATGCGGACGGGCGCGAACCGCCAGGGCCGCAGGGAGCACTCGATGTGCACCACGGAACCGGCTGGGTCGAGATATACCACGTCGATAGGGAATCGCATAGCTAGAGTATGAACGCCTCGGCAGGGTCGAATCCAGAGCCCACAGCCGTTACGGAAGTCATGTTCAGATGTGCCGAGTAGACCGCGCAACCGGGACCAGTGGGTCTGGGCCACGGCGAGGTTGGTGGCGAGATGGAGCTGGCGCGTTTGGTTGAAAGCCTGGCCGCGCGGGACCAATCCGGGCATGACGACTCCTAATTTCCTCTCTTGCTGGGATGTGCCTCAAACGCTTCTGACCACGTGCACTGATTACGCGCACATTATTTTGAAACGAGGGAGTGATAGGCCTGAATGAGCGCCGGACCAATGGTGACGAAGAGGAACGGTACCAAAATGAAAATAACGAGGGGAGGGACCATCTTGATTGTAGTCTTGGCGGCCTGTTCTTCCGCGCGCTGACGGCGGGCGGTGCGCAGGGAGTCGGAGTGGACCCGTAGAGCTTGAGCCACACTGGTGCCGAAGCGATCGGTCTGGATGAGAGTGCCGACGAGAGAGCGAATGTCATCCACTCCGGTGCGGTCGACGAGATTGCGCAGGGCCTCGGCGCGGGGCTTGCCGGCGCGCATCTCGAGATTGACGAGATGAAATTCGTCGCTGAGGTCGGGATGGGCGTGGTGCAAGTCCTTGCCGACGCGCATTAGCGCCTGGTCGAGGGCTAATCCGGCTTCGACGCAAATTACGGTGAGGTCAAGAGCGTCGGGCAGGGCAATGCGGATGCGCTGCTGACGGTCTTTAATCATGCGCTTCAGGAAAAAGCGGGGGATGAAGAAACCGAGTGCGGGGACGCAGACCAGCAGGCTCAGGCTGCTGAAACCAGAAAAAGCGAGGACTCCGGCCAAGCCCAGAGCCGCCAGCAGCAGGCGAGCCCCGAAATAATAACTGGAGTGGCGCGATTCGCGAAGTCCGGCCTGGATCAGCCACCCGCGGGTGCGGGAGACGTCGGAAGGCGACATGGGAATCGCCCGGCTGATGGGATCGAGAGCCTGCTCGAGACGTTCTTTTATTTTTATTGCAGGCTTTTCGGGAGCCTGCGTGATCTGGCCGCCGAGAGCGCGCAGGCGGGCTCCCAGCACGGAACTGGGGGTCACTACGGCCGCGCCGAAGGCGAACACCACTAGCACGACGGTGACAAATACGACGATGGCCAGAATCATTACCGGCATCTTTAAACCTGGTCGCTCAAGCTTGGTCGTTCAACGTTACTCATTAAACGTTACTCGTTAAACGTCATTCGTTAAACCTGAATCTTAATAATCTTCCGGATCACGAAGTAGCCAATGGTTTGCAGGGCGATGCTGACCACCAGCAGAGTATGGCCAATCGGGTCGTAGAAAAGCGGCCGGACAAACTCTGGGCTGAAGACCGCAAGAATCGCCACTACGGCCGGCGGCATACCCATCAGCAAGGCCATGGTGAGGCGGCCCTGCGCGGTGTGAACCCGCACCTGGCGCTGAATCTTGAAGCGCTCGCGGATGACGTAGGACAAATTGTCGAGGATTTCGGCGAGGTTGCCGCCGGTTTCGCGCTGCAACATGACAGCAGTCACGAAGAACTTCACGTCCACGAGGGGCACGCGCTCGGTGAGATTCATGAGGGCGTCTCGGACCGGCATGCCGAATTTCTGTTCTTCATAGAGTTTGCGGAATTCGCTGGCCAGGGGCTCGGTGGTTTCGTTGGAAATCATTTCCAGAGCGGTGGTGAAGGCATGTCCGGCGCGGACGGCGCGGGCTAGAGTGTCGATCGCCTCGGGAAAAAGCTCCTCGATTTTTTCGAAACGCTTCTGGCGACGATAGGAGACGAGGGCATAGGGAAGGAATGCGCCGATGATCAGGGCGGCCCAGGTGATGGCGGGATTGCGGCTCCAGACCAGAGCCGCGAATGCGGTCAGAGCGCCGGAGAGCATACACAGTACGAGAAAGTTGCCGGCGCGAAATTTCATGCCCGCCTGGAGCAACGATTCCTGGATGGCCGAAACCCGCGCAGAGCGGCGCAGCAAACTGTCGAGGGCGGGAATCTCGCTGAGTTGCTCGTCGCGCAGCAAGGCGAGTTCTTCGTCAGGCTCACGTTCGGGCGCTTTCTGCACGGTCGCCAGACGATCTTTGATGAGGCGAGCCTGGGCGCGGCGACTGTCGAACAGAGACAGAACGGCGAAGATTGCCAGGGCAACTACTACGAACACGAGAAACGCAATCAACAAGGCGGACATAAACTAATAGCTCTCTACCCCCAAATTCTCTGGAACAGCGTCTTCAAATCTCAGTCTTTGACTCAAACAGTGCCGGGCGGAGCCGCGTGCCCGCGTTGGCCAGCCGTTCGGCAAACTGGGGGCGGATTCCGGTGGCGCGGAACGCTCCGCGGACCTTGCCATTTTCGTCGAGGCCGCGCCGGTCAAAGACGAAAATGTCCTGCATGATGATGGATTCGTTGTCCATGCCGATGACCTCAGAAACCGAGGTTACTTTCCGCGTGCCGTCTGACAAGCGGGCGACCTGCACAACGGCGTGGATGGCGGAAGCAATCTGATGGCGCACGGCGCGCTCAGGAATGTTGAGGTTCGCCATGGAGACCATGTTCTCGACCCGGGCCAGGGCGTCGCGCACGGAGTTGGCGTGGACCGTGGTGAGGGAACCTTCGTGGCCCGTGTTCATGGCCTGCAACATATCGAAGGCTTCTTCGCCGCGGACCTCGCCGACGACGATGCGGTCAGGCCGCATACGGAGGCTGTTGATAACGAGCTGGCGCTGGCGGACGGCGCCTTTCCCTTCGATGTTGGGAGCGCGGGTTTCCAGGCGCACGACGTGTTCCTGCTTGAGCTGCAGTTCGGCGGCGTCTTCAATGGTGACAATGCGCTCGACGTTGGGGATGTAGCCGGAAAGCACGTTGAGCAATGTAGTCTTACCTGCGCCAGTGCCGCCCGAGATCAGCAGGTTCAACTTTCCTTTCACCATGGTGGAGAGAAGCTCGAGCATAGGCTCGGTGAGGGTGTGGTTCTCGATCATGTTGCGGGCCGTGACCGGATCGCGCCCGAAACGGCGGATGGAGAGACAAGCTCCGTCCAATGCGAGAGGGGGGATAATCGCATTTACACGGGAACCATCGGGGAGGCGAGCGTCGACCATGGGAGAAGACTCATCGACGCGGCGGCCCACGCGGGAAACGATGCGCTCGATGATCTGCATGAGGTGCTGATTGTCTTTGAAGGACAAGTCGGGCATCAACTCCAGCTTGCCCGCGCGCTCGATGTAGATCCGGTCAAAACGGTTGACCAAAATATCGGAGATGGAGTGGTCTTTGAGCAGGGGCTCCAGCGGACCCAGGCCAAAGATTTCGTCGAGAATCTCGCGCGACAAGCGTTCGCGCTCGGCGAAGCTGAGGGGAACGACCTCGCTATTAACCGAGTTGCGGATGAGGGCGAGAACTTCTTCGCGAGCCGAGTCACCGGTATTGCGGCCCAGTTTCTCAAGGTCAAGGCGGTCAAGGATTTTGCGGTGCAGGTCGGCCTTTACCTGCTGGTACGTGTTCTGCTCGAAGATCTGCGGATTGGCCATAAAGTATTAAAACCGAGCAGCGGCAGTTTGGTAAGGAAGCGAGCCAAACGCGCGATTATTGTGTCGGAAAGAACCCTTCGGTCGCTTTCGCTCTCTCAGGGCAGGCTGCAACACATCGCGCGGCTCGCTCGGATCCTTCGCTACGCAAAAGAACGCTTGCTCAGGATGACAATCAAACTGCACCGCTGTCAATTTCGTATCACTTTGCGGTGCGTCTAAAGCCGCACCCTTTCAAAAGCTATACTTGTCTTGAACCTATACTGTCTTGAACAAGGACCAGGCAGTACGTTTCACGTCGACGTCGTTGCGGGTCAATTCCTGTGCCAGCCCGGAAAAGCAGCGGGCAATCTCAGTGTGGCTTTGCTCCATCACCGGCGTGCCGCGGTCAATGGCCGAGGAGATGGCGAAGTATTGATTGGGGACGCGCCACAGCAATTTCACGCCGGCAGCATTCTCCGCATCCGCCTCGGTGAAGCCTGGCACTTTACGGAAACGATTGAGGACCAAGCGCAGGCGTTCGCGGTTGCCGGTTTCTCCCAGGTACTGTTGCACGCGAGCGGCGCTCCACAGAGAGGCGACGTCGGTGCAGGCCACAAGCAGGACGCACTCCGAGAGATTGGCGACCAGGCGGCTGGCGGCGTCGAGACGCGAGGAGTTGTCGACGACCACGTAGCGGTAGTGGGTTACCAGCATGTCGAACAGCCGGACAAACTCCGCGGTCGATGGTTCGACGGAGGCGGGGGTATTGGTTCCCGCCAACAGCTGAAGGCCACCGTCATGCCGCGTCATGAAGCTCTCGAGCAGGGAACTATCCATGCGGTGCAGATTGCGGGTGGCGTCGGCCAAGGTGAACAAGGGTTTGAGATTCAGATGTAAGGAGGTGTGCCCCAGTGGGGCAAGATCCACGAGAGCCGTGTTGCCATGAGCCGATTGCAGAGCCAGGGCGAGGTTGACGGCCACGGTGGTTGCTCCACTGCCGCCTTTTGCGTTGACCACGGAGAAGACCTTACCTCGCGGACCTTCCTTTTGAACCTTGCGCTGGGCAGTCGTGAGGCGAACAAAGGCTTCGAGAAGGTCGGTGGTGGTGGTGGGACGCTCGATGAACTCGCGAGCGCCGGCGCGCATGGCATTTACGATGACCTGCGGCTGGTTGAGATTGCCGATGGCAAAGACAGCAGTTTCGGGCAGTTCCTGGTGCAGAAGTTCAACGGCGCGCATGGCCATGGCGGGATTATCGGCCGGAATATCGACCAGAATAACATCGGGGCTGGCGGCTTGGACACGGCGCGTGACGGGATCTGATACGGCGACCGGAAAACTGGCACAGGTATGAACCGTGCGAGCTACGCTGGTGCCGTCCACCAATACCTGGAGGACAGTGCGCTGCTCATTGTCAGTGGCCACGATGACGACTGAAAGCTCAGCCATAACCTACGCCTTCCCCCTCCCCAAAAATCAGTTGCCAGTGTCCAGTTACCAGGCGCCAATAAGTTCATCGGCCACGCGCCAAACGGGCTACTTCCCGGAAGGCTTCTTTCCATCAAACTTGTCGTTGTTGATGAAAGAGTCCGGCTGCTTAGGTCCGGACGGTGATTCGGTGTTCGGCGAAATCCGGTGCACGGTGCAGAGAACCATCAGTTCTTGATTGCTCTTCGAAACGTTCTTGCTTCTGAAAAAGGCGCCTAAAATCGGAATATCTCCCAGGCCGGGAACCTTCTCCCAGGTGTCGGTGACGCGATTATCGATCAAGCCGGCGATCACGAAACTTTGCCCGTCCCGCAACTCGAATTCGGTCTCGGCTTTGCGCGTACTCAGGGCGGGGATGGTGAAGCCGGAAATGGTAAGCGCGTCGGCGAAATCCAGAGTGCTGACCTCAGGGGCAACGGTGAGGTGAATATTGCCATTGGGCATGATTACGGGAGTGAAATCCAGCTTCACGCCAAACTCTTTGAAGGAGATGGTGACAGCAGTGAATCCCGCTCCCGGTTGAACGATGGGGAAGGGGAACTGGCCGCCCGCGAGGAAACTGGCTTTCTTGCCATTGACGGCGATGAGAGTGGGCTCGGACAGAATCTGGAGAAGATTTTTGGTGGCCAACGCCTCGATCACGGCGCCCAAGTGGATGTTTGGCTGGAACAGAAACATGTTGAGAACGTTGCTGATGGTTTGAGTGGCCGGAAACGGGGTATTTTGCCCCTGAGTCTGGCTGATCGATTGGCTAGCGAAACCACCGTATTGGCCGGTGGTTGAAGTGCCGACCAAATTGCCGGCGCCCGTGGAGAAAAGGTTGGCGCCGAGTTGGGTAAGGGCGGAGCGGTCGACCTCGGCGAACTTCACTTCGAGCAGGACTTCCTGGGCGCCCACTGGACCGAAGGTGAGAACGTTCACGACATTCTTGGAATATGCGGAAGCCAATTCTCCGGCGCGCTTGGCCACATCCTCGGTAGTAACGTGGCCGGAGAGAACGATGGCGGCTCGGGAAGGGGTGACAGAAATCTGTTCCTCGGGGAAAACGCGATGTTCTTCTTCGGCGCAGGCGCTGACGTCAACGTCGACGCGGAGATCAAAGCTGCGCGAGCGTTCCAGTTCGTCCCATATGATCAGGGAGACTTCGCCGGGGGACCGTCCGTGGACCAGGATCTGAGTGCCGGTAAGTGGGGTGACATCGGCGACATTGGGGTCGGTCACTGAGACGCGCTTGATTTGCTCGGTGGTATTGATGAGCAGAGACTTGTCGACCATGACGCGCAGCGGAGCAGAACCTTGGGGCTGGGCCGACTGGGGAGGAAGAGTGGTCTGGGTGGTGGCCGGCGGAGTTGGTTCCTGGGGCGCCTGAGTCGCAGGCTGTTGGGGCAGAGCCTCGGCCAGCGCGAACCCTGAAACGCACATCGCGAATAAGATCGGGAGTAAAAGCGACAGTGCCAGCGCAACGAAAAATGTCGTGCGAACCTTCATTGTGTGATTCCTCTCCACATGAGGAAACCTGCTATGCAGCGCATCGAACAGCCAGGCCGAAACTGCTCTCAGACTACTTGGGGTCTTCACCGCTTTGTTCGGGCAGCGGGACGACAGTTTTCTTGTCACCTTTATAGACTTCTATGCTGAGCACCGAAGGAGGGGGAGCCGGCTTCTCAGTCTTCTGCTGTCTCACGGGATGAATCGCCACCCGCGGCAGAGCCGCGGCCGGCGTGCCGCCCTTGTACAGACCCTTGGCATTGGCTGCATCCACGGGGTCCTGATGAGTATCGAGCGGGTTACGCAAGGAAAGTTGAATCTTGCCTTCGGAACTGGCCAGAGTCAGACGTTCGGCGTCCTCGGGAGAAGCCAGGAGCGTGATCACCGGCGTGTTCTGAGGTTCCCCGGCGGCATTGCGTTCCAGGCGCTGGCCGGAGGCGATCACGGCCACATTCTGCAAGACGGTTGTGGTTTGGGACTCCGAACTGCCGTTGGGGGTTCCAGTAAGGAGCACGTCGACACGGGTTCCCGGACCGACGAAACCAGCGACCGAGACTACTTCATTCACCCGCACTGAAACGGCGCGCATTCCCGGTGGAATTAAAGAAGGCAGACCTGATCCGGCATTTTCCGGAGCCAGTTTGCTGGGGAGAATGAACTCACCCTTGGCAATGGGAATGATGACGCCGCGTCCCATCACCTGAGACCGTTTCGTGTAAGCGCCGGCGGGCAGTCCAGAGGCAGGGAATCTGGCGATGTGCACATCATGCTCTTCGACGCGCGCCCCGACCTGAATATCGTCCGCTGCAACGACAACGTCTGCGCCGGCTTCGACGGTCGCCGGGCCTCTCCCTGCCAGGTTCTTGTAAACGAACAGGCTGACGAAGGCCCCCAAGGCCAAGGCCACAGCCCCGATCATCAACAGACGAGTGCGGTTCATAATGCTCTGTCAGGACAAGCAAAGACGATTATCCCCGCCGTACACCTCGAGGATTGCTTGTGTCGTGCTGCGCCGTTGCAGATTCCTACTGAATCGAACTGGCGACGTTGGAGAAAACATTGTTCGCGTTAGAGCCAATCAGCCGAATGGTGCCTACAACGATCACAAGGATCACGGCCAGCATCACGGCATACTCCGCGATATCCTGTCCTTCTTCCTCGCGCCACAATCTCCAAAGATGATCCATGGTTCCCGGCCTCCTAAAGAAACAGCAAGCTTCTGAAACGACCATCTCCACAGATAAAAAGCACATACCTCTGGAGACTTGCGTCCCCATTTGCTCGGATCGCTCTGCGGGAGATTAATCTCACTCATAATAACCCGCAAAATGCTTTGAAAGGTGTACTTTCTTGCATACCGTTGGTAACTGCAGTGCGGCCTTCGCACTCGACCTTGCAGGTCCGGTTTTACAGACTTGGTTTTGCCAAGGTTAGGTTGCCTTTGACGGGCTCGGTCCGGGTCGCATGAGGAAGCGTATTCAGGATAACGGCTTGCGAGTCCTCGTAGGAAACAGTCCAACCCGGAGAACTCCGCAGGCCAGTCGCCAGTGCAGAATCCGGGGGAACAAGAACGGTGTCGACGCTCCAGCGGCGAAGGGGTTGCTGCCAGGCCCCTTTCAGTTGATAGGTGTTGGCGAACTGGTCAAGCAGTTGTTGCCCGTAAAGATCGGCCCGGCCGTCGATGAAGACGGGAGTGGACGGGTAAAGCCTCCAAATCAGATAACCGCCCCAGTCGTAATGGTTGAAGATTCGGCTGGAGGGTGAGCGGGTCTGAAGAAATGCGACGGCGCGGGCAGGGAAACGCAGCATCTCAGACTGCGGCTGGTTCTGGATCACCCGGGTGATATGGACCGCTGCAAAGGCCGCCATGGCGAGCACGATCGCGCCGTTGCGCAAGGCCCGGGTCGCTGGCGCACGCTGCGCCGAATTGCTCCGCGGCCAGTGCCCCAGCCGCGAGCAAACCAGCGGGACCGCGATCAGAACGAATAACGGCATCAAACGGATGGAACAAAGGGCAGCGTACAGACTGACGACCAGCAGAAGCAGGTCGCGCAGTCTCACCTCGCGAGGCGACCAACTGAGAGCCGCAAACGTGGCCAGTACGATGATCAGGAAGGGCCAGTACTCGGCGTGGTGGAAATTGGGGGACGCCCATTCGGCGATGTAGTTCTGCATGGCGGGCGAGCGAAGGACTTCAATCGGGTAGGAGAACATCCGCAGGCCGTTGGGATTCAGCGGCACGATCAGCAGATCGAGCAACAGTATGAGTGCCGCGGTGCGTAAGTGTGCCGCGCTCTGGCTGGAGTATCCCAAGCTGGAGTATCCCAGGGCGCGTTCAATCCATTCTCCCGCAAGGAATAAGGCTGAAAGCGCCAAACCCAGAGCGAACCCGGCGTGCAGGTTCACCCAGAGCAGGGTGAGCGGGAGAGTCCACCAAAGAAGCCTGGGATTGCGATCGGAACGCTCGAGAATCAGTAGCCAAAGGCTGGTCAACAGCAGCGAAAGAACCTGAGGACGCACTCCCCAGACTGGCATGGTGGCCCATGCCGCGCAGAGCGTGGCAACGCCGGCAACGTAGGGAGCGCGACCGCAGCGCAAGTACAACAAGAGGACCGCGGCAGCCAGGACCGCGGCGAAGGTCACGATCAATCCGCCCCATCCCGTGGTGCGCTGAAGCTCGTAGAGCAGAAGCTCGGTGAGCCACTCGTGCGTGACCCAGGGCTCTCCGGCACGAGTGTAGGAAAAGGGATCGGTGTGAGGAACGCTTTTGTGCTCGGCGATGTACTGCCCGGTCTTGAGATGCCACCAAATGTCGGGATCGGTGACGTTGCGCGCGGCCATGGCGAACAGGCCGAGGAAGAGCGCTGCCAGGAAGACGCGCGTGGTGCTTAGCCTCGGGCTCATTGCGAGTCCGCGAGGGGCGCCGCCACTGCGGGGCTCCGGAATAGAACAACGACCAGCATGGGCAGATAGATAAAGATTACGGCTAATCGTCCGACTTCGGTGAAGTTGGCGGGCTGGTGGAACCAGCGGGAGATTCCCGCGCCCCAACTGAAGAATGCGGTGACCAGGATCTGGCGCCGCGACTTGGGGATCAGCCAAAGGGTGAAGCTGTCGAAGAACCAGCGCTGCGGCATGAGTGAGGCGAGCAGCAGAAGCCAGGCGTCGCGATCACGATAGCGCAGCAACGCCAGCAGGAGTAGAGGTCCAGGGAAGACTAATAGAGGAACGAAGTGCTCGTAGTAATGGGTTTGCCGGAGCCACAGGCTTGGCCATTGCGGCAAGACAGCGAAGCTTAGCGCTGCCACGAAAATGCATGCCAGCAGTCCGCGGCGGGACAGTCGCGTCAGGAAGACCGGCAGTCCCACCTGGGGCTTCATCATGGTTGCAGGCAGCAATAAAGGAAAAAATGCGCTGGCGGCGATGATTGGGGGCCACTGCGCCGTGAGGACGCCCGCCCAATAAGGAAAAGCAAGAAAAATCCGCAGCCTGCCGTAGTTTTCGCGGGTGAGGCCGAAAGCCAGAAGAGCTGAACTGAGCCCATAAAAGAGCCCCGCAGCAACCTCAGGCGACACGCGCAAGAATGGCAGGGCGAAGAGCGCTGCGGGGAGGGGATACTGCTCGAGGGGCGTATCGTAGGGATTCTGCCGGGCCACGAGGCGCTCCGCCAGGTGGAGCGCCCAGTGGAAGTCGCCGGCGTTCTGATGGAGGCGCTTGAGCAAGAACCAGCAGAATGTGCCGCTGACCAGGCCCACGACAGCTGCTACTGTGATTCGCTTGCGCATCAGTAAGTTTGCTCCACAGTTGTAACATGGGGGCGGCCGGTTACGGATTCGAGTATGAAGAGGGTGCTTCTGGCAAGGCTTGCGTAAACCTCTGCAACCCGTTGTTGGGCTGGTGCTGGCCGTGGTTGCGGCGGCCAGCATGTGGTTCTATGTGGTGGACATCCTGCGAGCCCGGCAGATCGCGGAAGCCGAGGCTAAGCAAATTCCGCGGGGGAATCTCTCCGATCTCTATCCGCGCTGGCTGGGGGCGCGGGAACTCCTGCTGCACCGTCGCAATCCATATAGTCGCGAAGTCACGCTCGAAATTCAGGAAGGCTATTACGGACGCCGGTTAGATGCTGCCCGGCCGAATGATCCAAAAGACCAGCAGGGCTTCGCCTATCCGGTATACGTGGTCTTTCTGTTGGCGCCGCTAGTCGGGATTTCGTTCCCGGCGCTGCTGATCGCATTCTACTGGTCGCTGGTGCTATTGACGGGGGCGAGCGTCTGGCTGTGGCTGCGCACGCTGCGATGGCAGTTGCCGCCGATGGCCGTTGCCGGTTGCATGGTGCTGATGCTGGGAAGCTTTCCTGCTGTGCAAGGAATCAAGCTGCAGCAATTGAGCCTGCTGGTAGCGGCGCTGCTGGCAGCGTCTTCGGCCTGCGTGGCCAGCGGTTTCCTGTTCTGCGGTGGAGTGTTGCTGGCGCTCGCGACTATCAAACCTCAATTGGCATGGCCGCTTGTGGCGTGGCTGGTTTTGTGGGCGGTTGGCGATTGGCGAGGACGACGAAGGCTTGTGTTTGGGTTTGGGCTCACGATGGTCCTGTTGCTGGCCGGGGCGGAGATCATCCTGCCGGGTTGGTGGCGAATGTTTGCCGAGGCTATCGGGCAATACCGGCATTACACGCAGAGCCAGTCTGTGCTCGAAGTTATGCTGAATGAGATCTTCGGCTCCGCCGCGAGTGGGGGAGCGGGCCGCATTGGCGGGCAGATCCTGGCGGGTATTAGCGTTCTTGCTTGCGCACCGGTGCTATGGAAGTTGCGGCGGCAGGGGGCAGACGCTTCGGGATTCAGTTGTGCGACAGCGCTAGTGCTGGCGTTGACAGTGCTGGTGGTACCCATGTACGCGCCCTACAACCAGGTTCTTCTGCTGCCCGCAATCCTGCTGCTGGCACGAGAGCGGGCGGTGTTCCTGTCGCGGTCACGGAGTCGCCTTTTGGCGTACCGGTTGGGCGCTCTGGTTTTGGGATGGCAGTGGGTAGCTAGTCTGGGCTTGACGGCGACTTACTGGGTGGTGTCGCGAGATTTGGCGTTTAGGGGTTGGGAGTGGCCGTTCTTCGCGACCTTTGCGTTGCCGGTGTGGGTGTTCGCGCTGATTTTCTTTTATGTGAAAGACGAGCCGCGCCGAGTGCAGGACCTGCATGTGTAGGAGCTCCATTCGTGACAGTTGAGATGAAACCATCGAACGAAGATCGCCGTTGGCCTCCGTGGCGGCGGGCGCTTGTAATGGCACTCCTTCTGCGGGCGGCCTACTCTCTGCTCGCGGCGGTTTTTGCGCTCATTCAACCGGTGAACGGGCGGCTGCTGCAGTCGAATGCGCTGACCGAGAACCTACCTCCACCCGAAGCTAGCGTGGGCTACCTGTTGTTCGGCGTCTGGGAGCGTTTCGACACGCTCTGGTATCTTCACATCGCAGGCCATGGGTACGATCGAGCTGACGCGGTCGTGTTCTTCCCGCTGTACCCAAGCCTGGTAAAGATTGCGAGCCTGCTGATTCCGCCGATTGCTGCCGCTCTGCTCATCTCAACCGTGGCCGCGTTTTTTCTTTTTTGGGGATTGCAAGAGCTGTTGCTTGGGGATGACCCGCAGGATCTCGTAAATCCAGATCTCGTAAGTCCAGATCTCGTAAATCCAGATCTCGTAAATCCAGATCTCGTGAATCAGTGTGTTCTTCTTTGCGCCGCCTGGCCGGCCAGTTTCATTTTCTTTGCCGGCTACCCTGAGTCTCTGCTCTTTGCGCTGATTGCCTGGTCTCTGTGCATGGCTCGCAGAGGTGGTTGGTGGGCGGCGGCCGTGCTAGGCCTGGCCGCGGCGCTGACCAAGGCGGTGGGCGTGGTGGTTGCTGTGCCTCTGGTGGTGATGGCCGTACGGCACCGGAACATCAAGGCGCTGCCGGTTCTGTTGGTTCCGCTTGGGCTGGCTGGATTCCTGGGATATCTGCATTGGAACGGCCACGGTGCGCTCGTCCCAGCCTACGGACAATATTGGCGGACCTCGGCTGCTCTGCCTTGGACAACCTTATGGGCGAGTGTTCGAGATTTGATCTACATGCCTAATCCGATCCTTGCACTGAATCTGATATTCCTGCTTTCCGTCTCTGCATTTGCCGTGCTGAGCCGGATGAGAGTCGAGTATCTTCTCTATTCTGCGGCTGCGATCGTTGTCTTCCTCTGCAAAGAGACCACCCCTCCGTTGCAGAGCATGATGCGTTATCTGCTGATCATCTTTCCCGCTTTCGTCGGTTTCGCCCGGTTACTTCAAGGTCCGCGTTTGCTGCCGAGATCTTGGATGGTCTGTGCCTGTCTCTTCCTGGTTAACGTGGGATTGTTGTGGCTTTTCCTGGGCTGGTCGCTGGTCGTGTGATACGGAAGGTTCCGCAATGAAAACTTCAGGTATTCATTGAAGGTTTGGCGGAAACGCTATGGACAGTCCCGACGACGGCCCTTCCCGCCGGGGCAGGATTCCTGTCATTATTCATATTTGCGCGATTTGAGTGTAGGCTTGGGCGGGGGGAGCCACTGTCGATCCCATGGTCTTAAATGCGATAGGCCGTTCGTCGTCGTCCGGTTCTGGAGTGTTCCCCGGGCTGGTGCTGGTGCAAGGCAACGAACAGAAAAACATCGTCCTCAACCGCACGCCTTTCAGCGTGGGGCGCAAGGTGGATAAGGATCTGGTGATCGCCGATCCGCGGGTCTCGCGAGATCACGCGCTCATCGTGCTGGAAGAAGATGGATTCTTTCTGGTCGATCAGGGCAGCAAGCATGGCACGTTCGTCAACGGAGAACGCATTCAGCGGCAAAAGCTGGAGCGGAACGACCGGTTGGAATTTGGGGCGCGCGACTCCGCCTACGCAATTTTCAATCCGGCCCACGGCACCTCGAACACGGCGCGCGAGTTTCTTAGCCAGATCTCAGAGATCCAGATCTCGCAGGAGGCTAACGATCTCGAGAAATTAACGCTGTTCCTGGAAGCGGCGCGCAAGTTGAACACCGCCGGCGTGCTGGATGAAATCCTGATGACCATGCTGGAGGTAACGCTTCGGCTGACGCGGGCCGAGCGCGGTTACGTTTTCCTGAAAGACGAAGACGGCAGCCTGCGGCTGGCTGCGGGACGCAACAATAAGGGCGAGCCGTTGCTGGACGACAAGACCATTTCGCATTCCGCGCTGGACGAATCGCTGCGTTCAAACTCCGAGTTTCTGCTCACGGATACCGGGAGTTCTCCGGACCTCGCCGGCCGGCAGAGCATTGTTGCCTATGACCTGCGTACAGTGATTTGCATTCCACTGCGCAAGCGACAAGTTCAGGCCAAAATGCGCGAGCAACTCACTATGGTACCCGGCCTCCCCTCCGCCGAAGTTACGGGAGTCCTGTATGTGGACTCGCGGTTCGCCTCGCGCGAATTCTCCGGCGTGGGCCACGACATTTTGCGGGCCATTGCGACTGAAGCTGCATCGCTGATCGAGAACGCCCGGCTGGTGCAGGCTGAGGAAGAATCCCGGCGCTACCAGCAGGAGCTGACCATTGCCGCCAGCATCCAGCAGCGTCTGATGCAGGTAAAGATTCCCGACGTGCCGTTTGCAAAATTGCGGGGGAAGAACCTGTCTTGCAAAGAGATTGGAGGCGACTTCTTCGATGCCGTCAATACCAAGGAAGGCCTGGCGGTGGTGCTGGCTGACGTCAGCGGCAAGGGAGTCTCCGCGGCGCTGCTGGCTTCCACTCTGCAGGGGATGATTTACTCGCATTTGAGTTCCGGCATGCCCTTGCTGGAAGTAGTGGCCGCGGTGAACCGTTTCTTCACAGAAAAACTCGTGGGAGAAAAGTATGCCACCGTTCTGATAGCACGACTGCGGCGGGATGGCGATCTGGAATACGTAAATTGCGGTCACGTGCAACCTTTGCTGGTTTGCGCCGGAGAAGTGATGCGTCCGCCGCACGGCAATGTGCCGGTAGGGTTGCTGCCCGATGCCACGTTTGAGAGCGCCCGCTGCCAGCTCAATTCGGGCGACCGCTTCATCCTGGTGACCGATGGCGTGACCGAGGCAGAGAATGCGATGGGCGAGTTCTTCGAGGACTCCCGGTTGGAAGCGACTGCGGCGAAGACTCCAACGCTGGAAGGCATCTTTACCGCGGTCTCGGAGTTCTGCGCCGGAAATCCCCTCAGCGACGACTGCACCGTGGTGGAACTGGTTTACTCACAGGTCGCTGGCCCAGCCTCGGCAGTCTAGGCCACCGTGACTGTGTAGTCCTTACCATCCCAGCGATTTTCCTGCGTCCAATAAAACGTGAACATGATTTGGCTCCCCGCGGGCAGCGACGCTGTCGGGAGGTCGAGCAGGTGGAGGCCAAGGCCAGTGTCGCGCGTGTTGGTGTCGTGAGCACTCTTCCAGCCGTCAATGCTCCAGCGCACGAGCGCAGGATTGAGCAGCTTGATGCGGAGCATTTTGTGCTGTGGGATCGACCGGAGCTTGTTATTGATCCTCCATCCCGAGAACTCTCGCGTAGGCTTTTCGACCTGGTAGCGCTGCACCGTCTGCGGAGGCTGATCGAAAATCTTTCCGTCGCGCACCGAGCGGCGCAACTTAATGTATTCAGAGTGGGCCCAGACTAAAGGACAGGCGGAGCCGGAGGGCTTGCCGCGGAACAATTCGAGGTTGGGAATATCGTCGCCATCCCAGACTTGCTCGGGGAGGAGTCGGCTCTGGCCGGCGGTGCAGTTCTCCATCATGGTGAGCAAAGACTCGGCTTCGCCGCGGCGACCGGCCGCAAGTTCGTAGTGGGCGCGTTCCCCCGCCAGCAGAGGCCAGGGGCGGCCAATGCCGGTGCCGTCGAAAGCTGAGCCATCGTTGTGCTCGCCGTAGCCGTCGCCGTTATAGCGGTACCAGCAGGGGCCTTGCGGCAATTGCACCCGCAGAAGGGAGTCGATGACTTTAACCGTATTGAGGATGCGGGGATCGTCGGGTGCGCGCAAACCGAAGCGCACCAGAGCCAGCGCGTCGGGACTAATGATATGAGATGCGCGTTCCGGATTTTCCCCCGGAGGACGATTCTTGATCGGCACGAAGCCCTCGGTCGGAGACGCGGCTCCATCAGCATCTGGCGGAGCGATGCGCACGTAATAGCCTTCCACCCCGACTTGCTGAGCGAGATCGCCGCCGGTCGCATAGACCCAGCGCTCGATGTTGTTGTTCCAGGCATCGGCAGTGTCACGCAGAATAGGAGCGGCATCGGGGTGGCCGGTTAGTTCGGCAATGTCGGCCGCGGCCAGCAGCGCGGCAATTTCTGCCGCCAGGGTGAAGGGAGAATAACCCGCATCTTCTTCCCAGCGATCCTGCTGCGTGACCGGGCCGTTGCGCAGGATGAAGCTCGCAGCGTTGCGAACCATCGGCCACCAGCGCTCCAGCTTGCCCAGGCCAGGCGCAGCTTCGCGGCGCAGCAAATCGAGCAACAGGATAGGGAAAGCGGTTTCGTCCATCTGGACGCCGCCCCAGTAAGAGCGCCCGTCGAGCCAGAGATTCTGCGCCCAGTTGCCCGCGGCTTCCTGGGTGGACTCAAGGTAACGCAGCACCCTGATGGCGTCGTTACCCGCGCCCGCGGCCAGCAGTGCTCCCGCAGTCTCGACCAGATCGCGCGGCCAGACCAGGTGATAACCGCCGAGGTCTTCGTCGCCCTTATTGAATCCCCAGGGGATCGAGAGGCTGGCGATGATGCCGCCCAAGAAATCCTTTGACTCGTGCGTGCGCAAGACGGCGGTCGAGGCGCGGTAGAGATCGTACTCACGCTTCGGTTCATCGAGTTTGAGCAGTGTGCTCTGCCAGTTCCTCCACTCGGCCACGTAGAATTCGTGGATATTGTTGTAGTCCTCAAACAGGCTGGAGCGCACATGCTGTCCGGCTTCACTCCAGGTTCCGCCAAAGCCCAGGGCCAGCACGAACTCTCCGGCGCAGGCGGCGAGGTCGATCTCTCCTGTACAAGCCAGGTTCCCGTTTTCCGCGCGCTGATACTCCCATTCCATCTGGAAGTGATCGGAAAGATCCTGCCATCCGTCGGAAACGCCGACAAATCCGATTGACATTTTTTTCCAGGCCGCCGAGCAGCCCAGTCCCAAGGCTGTTGCGTCGCGCTCCGCGAAGAACATGGGCAGACCTTTGTAATCGCCCACCCAACCGGTATTGTGGTCACCGCAGTTGGCCAGGTGCGGCGAGAGCAACGCGTAAAGACGATAGTCGGCGAGCTGTCCCTGCAACGGTTCGAAGCGGATTTTCTGCAGCACCACGTTGCGAAAGGGAACGGTTAAGACTTCTTTGTGGATGCGGTAGCGGCCACTGCCGTCAGTGTTGGTGAGTTCATACGCCGGGATGCCGGGTTCGAAAGCACTGTTCTCAAAAGTGCAGTGTCGCTTCTCCTCGGAAAAGAAATCGCGGCCATTGGTAACGATGAAACCGAGATCGCGAGTGCAGGCTTGATCGACCCGCGGGAAGTACACTTCGTTTAGAATGCCGTGACTCAGCGTGAACCAGACCTTGCTGTGGGGGTTCAACGCCGTGCCGACGCCGGTTTTGGCGCTCGAGGTCCAGCGGGGTGGAATGCCGGGCCAGCCAGGGGCGTAGCGGATAGAATCGCTCATGAAATGTTCGTCCTGAAGCCTGCCTGCGGGTTAAGACCCAACTGCGGAACGGGGGCCCTCCGGAAGTTGCCGAGCCACAACAATGGGATGGCCTTAACGCCAATTAGTTGCATCAAAGCCAGATGTGCAAAAAGTAATGTTGCATTGCCGGGGAAACACACGATAATGAAGGTATTCGTCCTACCACGCATGCCAGCCACTGCCCCATCGAGATCGGCGTTTGTCCTTGCTATGGTAGCAGTCTTATGGCTTGGCTTGGGATTGCGCGCGGCCGCGAGCGACGGTGTGGCTGACGATTCAACTGCGGCGGCCGATTCCGCTGCCGGGACAGAACTGGATCGCGGGTTCGTGGGTCTCTACAACCTGGATTTCGCAGGCGCGCAGAAGGATTTTTCCTCGTGGGAGACGAAGCATCCCGATGATCCGGTCGGGCCGGTCAGCCAGGCTGCTGGATTTCTCTTTTCCGAGTTCAACCGCCTGGGCGTACTGGAGGGGCAGTTCTTTGAGAACGACGACAGCTTTGCGGCACGCTCGAAACTCAGCCCCGATCCCGAGGTGCGGGGCCATTTTCAAAGCGCGGTGGACCAGGCACAAACGCTCGCGCACGCCCGCCTGAACAAAGATGCGAAAGACCGCGACGCATTGTTTGCTCTAACCCTCGCCTCAGGATTGCAGGCAGACTACGAGGCACTGATTGAGAAAAAGAATCTGGCCTCCTTGCACTACGCCAAAGAGGCGTCCGCATGGGCGCAGCAGCTTCTCGCGATCTGCAACGACTGTTCCGACGTGCTGGTGGCGACCGGATTCAGCAAGTACATTATCGGCAGCATGTCGGCGCCGGTGCGGTGGCTGTTGCGTGTGGGTGGATTGCCCGGCGACAAGCGGGGCGGAATCTCTGACCTGCAGACAACCGCTCAGCACGGCCATTATCTGGCGCCGTTTGCGCGCGTCCTGCTGGCGATTGCCTATGTGCGCGACAAAGACAAGATCCACGCACTCGAACTGCTTATTGCTCTGCGTGCGCAGTTTCCCGGCAACACTTTATTTCCTCGCGAGATTGCGCGTTTGCAGCCCGCAATATCCAAGTAAAGAGGGTTCGAGTTGGTTCTCGGTCTCGACTAGCGAAAATCCGACGAATCCCGCCACGAATCCCCGCGGCCTATTCATCAGAAATTCACTCGTTTGTAACTCTCCTGTAACATATCGCCGATAGAACCGAGGATATCCATATCCAGGAGGAATCATCGAGTGATGCGTAGACTCACACTGCTTTTGTTGTGCGCTTTTCTAGCCCTGCCGGCGATAGGGCAGACCACGCTGAACGGAGCAGGCGCCACGTTCCCCTATCCCATGTATTCGAAGTGGTTCAGCGAATATCACAAGCTTCATCCGGATATTCAGGTCAACTACCAATCCATCGGAAGCGGCGGCGGCATCCGCCAGGTGACGGAAGGCACGGTGGATTTCGGCGCCAGCGATATGCCGATGACGGACGGTCAGCTCGCGGAAGCTGAAACCAAGCTGAAGACCAAAGTTCTCAACATTCCCAGCGTGCTGGGCGCGGTCGTGCCGGCCTACAACATTCCTGGAGTCAGCGGCGAGGTGAAATTTACTCCCGACGCCCTGGCAGGAATTTTTCTGGGCAGAATTACCAAATGGAATGACAAAGCCATCACCAGCGTGAATCCGGGCATCAATTTCCCCGACAAAGACATCATCGTGATTCACCGCTCCGACGGCAGCGGCACCACCTTCATCTGGACCGATTATCTGTCGAAGGTCAGCGCGGATTGGAAGAGCAAGGTGGGCAGCAACACATCCGTCAAGTGGCCGATTGGGCTGGGCGGCAAAGGGCAACGAAGGAGTGGCGGGCTCGATTCGGCAATTGCCGGGAGCGATCGGCTACGTCGAGTTGATCTATGCGGTGCAGAACAACATCCCTTACGGCAGCGTGCGAATTCCGCGGGAGCTTTCGTGAAAGCGTCGCTTGAAGGCGTGACGGCCGCGGCTGCGTCCGCTCCCAAAATGCCGGCGGATTTTCGCGTCTCCATCACCAACGCTCCGGGCAAGGATGCATATCCCATTTCCAGCTTCACCTGGCTGCTGATTCCCGCAGCAGTCGAAAGATGCCGCGAAAGGCAAGATTCTGGCCGACTTTCTGAACTGGATGGTGACTGACGGGCAGAAGATGACGAGCTGCGCTCTCGCTATGCGCCGTTGCCGGACGGCATCGTCCAAAAGGAAAAAGAGGCAATCAAGCAAGTCAAGTAGCCGGTCACGCAGGACGGGGTCAGGTGACGGCGCATGCGATTCCGGCCATCGTTATGGCAAGTGCACGCTCAGGCCGGACGATCAGGTTGTCGGCTGTTCTCACCGCTTCCGGCGAACGTCGTCTGCACCGGGCCGAGCAGTGTTTTGATACATAGAGCTGCGGTCGAAGCCGGTTCTCCCATCGGCAACAAGAGATTGCACGTATGAACGTATAGTGCCCTCGCACATGGCTCGTCTTTCGCTGGAAAATCCTGAGTATTATCTCAACCGCGATACCTCCTGGCTTGCCTTCAACCGGCGTGTGCTCGAAGAAGCCCAGGATGAAGGCAACCCGCTTCTGGAACGGCTGAAGTTCCTGGCTATCTCCGCCAGCAATCTGGATGAGTTTTTCGAGATTCGCGTGGCGGCCATGATGCAGCAGATCGAGGACGGCTACAACGAAGCTGGTCCCGATGGTTTAACGCTGACCGAGAAGCGCGACGTTCTGGCGCGTCTTACCCACAAATTCGTCGACGATCAGTACGAGTGCTGGAACGAGCTGCGCCCAGCCCTGGCCGAGCATGGGATTCGTGTGCTGAGCTTGCACGAGTTGGACGCGGAGGCGCGGCGTTTCGTCGACGAATACTGCGAGAAGGAACTGGATCCTCTGCTCACGCCAGTGACCGTCGATCCCACCCATCCTTTTCCGCGGGTGATCAACAAGGCGCTGTGCCTCGGGTTTCTTTTGCGTCGACGGCGGCGCTCCGCGCTTACCTATACCGGCGTGGTGTCCGTGCCCCGGGCGCTGCCGCGTTTGGTGCGGTTGCCCTCGGACACCACCGCTGATTTCATTTTCCTTGCAGACCTGGTTGCGCACCACGCCCAGAACATGTATCACGGCTACGACATCGTTTCCTCAGCTCCCTTCCGCGTCACCCGGAACAGCAATCTTTATCTGCAGGAAGAAGAAGCGCGCAACCTTCTCGAATCGGTGCGGGCGGAGTTGCACAACCGGCGCAAGGGCGATGCGGTACGCATGGAAATTGAGGCCGACGCCGATCCCGAGATCATCGATCGGCTGCGCACCGTGTTCGAACTCGATCCCTGGCAGGTTTTTCCGGTGAACGGCCCGGTAAACCTTTCGCGGCTGTTCAACGTTTACGAGCAGACCCCGCGCCCCGACCTCAAGTACCGCAACTTTGCTCCGCGCGAGTTGCGGCTTACGGCTAAGTCGCAGAATCTGTTCGAGGAGCTGCGGCGGCACGACATTCTGCTGCATCATCCCTACGACTCCTACGACGCCGTCGTGTCGTTCATCGAGTCGGCAGCGGAAGATGAGCACGTACTTTCGATCAAGCAGACCCTCTATCGCACCAGCGAGCACTCTGCGATAGTTCCGTCGCTGATCGATGCCGCTTCGCGGAAGGAAGTTACGGCAGTGGTGGAGTTGAAGGCGCGTTTCGACGAAGCGTCCAATATTCGCTGGGCGCGCGAGCTGGAAGATGCCGGAGTGCAGGTGTTTCATGGGCTGGTTGGCCTGAAGACGCATTGCAAACTCTCGCTTGCTGGTGCGCCGCGATCCCGACGGCGTACGCAGCTACGCCCACATCGGAACCGGCAACTACAACCCCACCACAGCGCGCATCTATACCGACCTGAGCTTGTTTACGGCGAATCCGGAGATTACTCGGGCCGTGCATGACGTCTTCAGTTTCCTGACTGCGTATGCCGAGAACCCGAGCTACGACCCGTTGCTGGTCGCCCCGCTCGATCTTGCGGAAAAGATTATTGCCCTAATCGATCGCGAGGCGGACCACGCCCGCCAAGGCCGCCCGGCACGGATCATCGCCAAGATGAACGCACTGCTCGACAAGAACGTTGTGCAAGCGTTGTATCGAGCTTCTCAGGCCGGGGTGGAGATCGATCTGATCGTGCGTGGCATTTGCGCCTTGCGGCCGGGGGTGCGGGGCGTGAGTGACCGCATCCGGGTGCGCAGCATTGTGGGGCGCTTTCTGGAGCACAGCCGGATTTACTATTTCAGCAATGGCGGCGACGAAGAAATCTACATCGGCAGCGCCGACTGGATGCCGCGCAATCTCTATGAGCGGGTCGAAGTGCTGGTGCCTCTGCGCGACGAATTCCTTCGCGAACGCGTGCGTCGAGAGATTCTCGACGCCTATCTGGCGGATAACCGCAAGGCTCGCATGCTGTTGCGCGATGCAACTTACATTCGGGCTTGGCAGCCGATGCACGGCAAACGCAATCGGAAGCCGCCGACGGGCGCAGCCGCCTTCAGCGCGCAGGATTTTCTGATCGGCGTTGCGGAAGGCCGGCAGCCTGCGGGCTTCGCGATACCGCAACTTAAGGCGCCCAAGCGCAAAGCTCCCGCCGGAAGAGTACGATAACCCAGAGAACGATAACCCAGAGAACGATAGCCCAGCGAACGATAACTCCGAATGATCATCTATTTTTTGCGTCATGCCAGCGCCGGCGAGCCCATGGCCAACCCTAAGAAGGACGAGAAACGCGCGCTCGACAAGGAGGGCGTCGAACAATGCGGTTACGTGGGCCGTGCGCTGGCTGCCATCGAGGCACAAGTCGATTGCATTGTTTCCAGCCCGCTCAAACGCGCCACCCAGACGGCTTCGCTGGTTGGCAACGAGATGGGTTACGAGGGCAAGCTGCAGATCGAGACTGCACTGCGCCCGGGCGCGAGCTTTGCTGATTTTCGGCGACTGCTGGAAAAATACGCGCGACAGGAATCGATCATGGTTGTGGGACACAATCCGAACCTCAGCCAGTTCCTGGGTACCGTAATCAGCGAGTCCGGCTGTGAAGCGTCGGTAGAACTGAAAAAAGGAGCCGTGGCCCGGGTCGATATGCGCCGGAGTTCGGGCACGCTGATGTGGTGCCTCACGCCGAAAGCTCTGCGCACGCTCTACACCGCGGCGGTGGAAAGTTCTCGCCCGAAGACTTCGCGGAAATAAGCGCAGTCCTTCTCAATTGCCCACAGTTCGAGGTCTACTCCCATGCGCCGACGGGGAACCAGCGTCAGGTGTATCTCCGCTGCGCGCTGACTGACGCGCACCTTTTGCACTGCGCGGCTCCGGCCCAGGTTTAGAGCACGCGCCAGGCGCAGCAGCAGAATTGCTTTTTGCACGCCCGCGCGATCGGCGGGGTCGATCGCCTTTATGGGACCATCTTCCATGGTTGGCCGCGACTTTCCCAGATAGCGCGCGATCGCCGCGATCAGGCGGCGCTGCTGCGGGGTGTAGCCCAGAATCTCCGAGTTCGAAATGATGTAATAAGTGTGCCGATGATGCCCGTTGCGGTTGAGGTAATCGCCTACCTCGTAGAGCATGGCGGCGGCTGCGAGCCACTCGCGGAATTCCGGCGCCAGTCCGTGTACTGGACGCAGCGCGGAAAATAAAAACATAGCCGACTCGCGCACATCGAGGGCGTGCTTCATGTCGACGTGATAGTGAGCCACCGCCCGGGTGATCGACTCCCAGCGTTCCGATTCGATCTGTTTTCCCGAGCGCGTGCTGTGGTCGTGTTCAGCCGCCATCTGCGCCAGCAGCCCATCACGCAGGCCCAGCGGGGAATAACGAAAACCCTTGAGGTGGCAACGATCGAGCAATTCGTGATAAACGATTGCCCCGGCCACGATAATTTCCGCCCGCCGGGGACCGATGCCTTCAATCCGGCGCCGTTCGTCCACGGGCAGGCGCGCCAGTTGTTTGGCGATACGCGTCATCTCGCCGCGGGAGACGACGGTTCGCTGGCGGCTCCCGTTTTTCCGCAGATGGCTGGCCGCTGCCGCCAGAGCCGCGGCAGTTCCAGAGGTAGCAATCACATTCTTGACTTTCGCAGCGACCACGCGAGACGCGATGCGATTCACTTCACGGGCCACGAAGCCTTGCAGCCGTTTGAGTTCGCCCTTGCGCGGGGGATCGTGGCTGAGGAACTCATCGGTGAGACGGACCGCGCCTAAGGGCAAACTCACCATGTCGCGGATGTGCCCGCGCCCGGAAACTGTCAGTTCGCAGCTTCCGCCTCCGAGATCCAGCATTAACGCCGGCGAACTGTCGACGTGGAGATTGGACACCAGTCCGAGATGAATGAGACGAGCCTCTTCCAATCCGGAAATAATCTCGACCTTCCAGCCCGTGGCCGAACGCACCCACTCCAAAAAAGCTTGCGAATTGCGGGCATCCCGCAGGGCGCTGGTGGCGACGACTCGGACTGGGTCCGTAACTACTTGTTGCGTGGCACGATGAAAGCGGCGCAGAACCTTAACCGTCTCAGCCATCGACTCGGGGGTGAGAAAGCCGGAACGAAATACGCCTTCGCCCAACCGCGTCACCTCGCGGTCTTCGTGGATCGAACGAAGGCGGCCCCGCGTGAGACGCGCGATCTTCAGCCGAACGGAATTGGAACCGATATCAACCGCGGCAAACGTTGGCATGAGGCAAGGCCAACAGTTTACATGCCCAATGTCGCTCGGTCATCAGGACCGTGTCATTGCGACTATGTCATCAGAACTACGTCCGCGTCTCAGCGCCTGGCAGACCGGTATCGTTGCCTGCAACAGAGCCACCGCAACGGCCTTGACGGCGAGCCAGTCCTATCGCCATCACATGGATACCGATCGAGGCGCCGAACAGCAGTCCACGCAATCCGTCACTCAGGTCCTTCCCGAAGGAGGTTGCGGGATGGAAGAGATACGGCCAAAGGATGCCCACCACCAGGCACATCGAGGCGACAGGGATCAGGCCTGCGGATTTATTTTTTCGATTTCCAATGCACATTTTCTTGTTCCTCCATTTCCAATTAATCGGTTATGCGATACCAAGCCATCACGGTCAGCTTGACGCCGAGAATGGTCATGACGACAACGAAAAGGTCCCAACTCCAGAAGTGGTTCACGTAAAAACGATAGGCGAAGAGACAGATGGCCGTGACGCCGCCGATGATCCCGGCGAGACTTGTGGATTTGAGACGATGGTTAAGGAAACGTTCATCAATCACCGTACCGACGATGGGAATCTTCATTTTTCGCTCTCCAGCGTAAAAATCTGATCGGTGGAACAGCCGAAAACGCGGGCGAAGGTAAGCGCCAGCTCCAGGCTCGGCACATAACGGTCGCGCTCGATCGAGTTGATACTTTGGCGCGATACCCCCACGGCTTGGGCGAGTTGCTCCTGCGTCCAACCGCGGGCGCTGCGAAGCTCTTTGACTCGATTCAGGATCTCCGGCATAGAATGTAAAGCTGACTTTCCATACTATAGGGCAGGCGTTGGTTGATGTCAAGTCAGCTTGTCATTTTTGGTTTTGTTTAGAATGAGTGATTTGCGAGGAAGAACCAAGCCATCACGCCGCCGAGGTTGCTGGGCGAGTCGGTTTTGTCATGGCTCGAGCAGGAGGATGGATAGGATATTCCAGGGCATGGGCAGACTCGCCTCGCATCGGCGACAGCACCGCGACGGCATGGCGGAATTTTGCTCCGCATACGTTGTGCAGTTCTGCTACGAGAGGCGATTCCCGCACCTCTCCGAGATAGTCGCTGGCGGTTCGCGTCAAAGTGAGCCAGTCATGCCAATCGCCCAGCGCGTCCTGGATGCGCTTCACCCCGGTGATGAACTGCTCCACTTTCGCGGAGGGCTCGGCGAACTCAGCCGCATAGCGGGCACGCTTGATCAGAATACGGTACTCGTGCAGTAGCGCCTCGGTGAATGGCGAGTTCCCGCGGTTAATCTCTGCCAGCATCCCCCTAGCCACGGCCAAAGGATCCTGGATTGCTTCCGGATCGAAGTTCCTGTTGGCGTGTTTCAGTCGCCTACGAATGTCGCGGATCGTGTCTTCATCGACTGCCTTCCGCAGCTTTTTTTCCTGCCCGCCGCGGAGTTCGATCAAATGGTTTACCAGTTGTGTTTTGCGCCGCGGTTCTTCCGGGATCTTCAAGCTTCGCAACGCAGCCAACTGGACGTCCAGATCGCGGACCTTGCCGGCACGCTTGCGAATCCGGCCCAGCAACTTCAGAAGCTTTTTCTGATTCCGGTCAAGTCTTGGCGAAAGCTCGCCCAGCAGTATCTGAAGGCGGCGCGTGCCGGTGCGGAAACGGTGCACATTCTCAGCGGGTGGTTTCGAGGAAAGCTTGACCAGGTCCTGCTCAAGCTTCTGAAAGACAACCCGGCTGCGTTTTGGCGCGATCGACATAAGAAACGAGAATCGGAATCGGGAGATGAAAATACAGGCTTGCCCGGGAAAAGGCAACCCTGAAAAGCTTCGCCATTTTAACATCCTGTTAACAGGATTCTGTTACGGTTAACGCGCATGGCGAGTCCTGTCTTACCTCAGCCTGATATGCCTGGTCCACAACCTGTTGATGGGACGAAAGTTAGCAGCCTCCCTCTGGCAGGAAGGCAGGCCGAGCCGTTTCTTCGTGGGAGCAGCGGTGAAACGGGCGACCAAGTGTTCAAAGTAGCCATGCTGCTGTGCGGCTCGGCCGTACTAGCAACGCTGGGACTGATCGTTTACGAACTGGTATTGCGTTCCGGACCCTCGTGGCATGCCTTTGGATTCAAGTTCTTTGCCGGGCATGATTGGGATCCGGTGAACGAACACTTCGGCGCATTGCCGTTCGTTTACGGAACATTGGTCTCTTCGTTTCTCGCATTGCTCATCGCCGTGCCGCTGTCGGTTGGAGTCGCGGTCTTCACCACCGAGATGTGTCCCAAGGCGCTGCGCGGGCCGCTCTCGTTCTTTGTTGAGTTGCTGGCCGCGATTCCGAGCGTGGTCTACGGACTGTGGGCGATCTTCGTCCTGGTTCCGATTCTCAGCAACTACGTCGAGCCTTTTCTATCCCGCACGTTAGGCTGGACCGGCTTCTTTGTAGGTCCGCCCTACGGCATTAGCATGCTGGCGGCGGGCATCATTTTGGCCATCATGATCATTCCGATCATTTCTTCGATTGCACGTGAAGTGCTGATGGTGGTGCCACAGCATCAGCGGGAGGCCGCACTGGCGCTGGGTGCCACGCGCTGGGAAATGATTCGAGTCGGAGTGCTGCGCAATGCGCGCGCCGGCATCATGGGCGGCATCATTCTGGGCCTGGGCCGCGCTCTGGGAGAAACCATGGCCGTGACCATGGTGATCGGCAACCGGCCGGAGATCGCGAAGTCGTTGTTCGCCCCGGGTTACACCATGGCCAGCGTACTGGCCAACGAGTTCAGTGAAGCTACGGGCGATGTCTACCTCTCGGCTCTAATCGAGATTGGCTTGGCTCTGTTCCTGGTCACGATTGTGGTCAACGCACTTGCGCGGTTGCTGGTCTGGACGGTCACCCGCGGCCAGCCTTCGAGGGCCAATGCCTAAGGCCATCCATTCTTCTGCGTTACACGCCGTCCCGCCCATCGCCTTGCGGCGCCGCATCGCCGACCATGTCATGACCGGCGTGGCCATGCTTACCGTCATCCTGGTGCTGGCGCCGTTGATTGCGATATTCGCCTACCTTGTCTATCGCGGTGTCGGGTCGATTAACTGGGCCTTTCTCACCCAGACTCCGAAGCCGGTTGGTGAAGCCGGCGGGGGAATGGCTAATGCTATCGTGGGCTCTGCTTTTATTCTCTCCCTGGCAAGTCTGCTGGGCGTTCCCGTGGGCGTGGGTGCTGGTATCTACCTAGCCGAGTATGGCCGCAATCGTTTCGGCGATGTCATCCGCTTCACCGCCGACGTTCTGAACGGCGTGCCTTCGATCGTGATCGGTATTGTGGCTTACGCTATTGTCGTTCTCACCCAGAAACACTTCTCTGCACTGGCGGGCGGAGTGGCGCTGGCTATTATGATGATCCCGACCATTACGCGCACCACCGAGGAAATGCTGTTGCTGGTGCCGCAGGCTTTGCGTGAGGCCGCCTACGGACTGGGCATTCCGCGTTGGCGGACCACGCTCTCCATCACGCTGCGTACCGCAACGTCGGGCGTGATTACGGGGATTATGCTGGCCTTTGCCCGGGTCGCGGGCGAAACCGCTCCGCTGCTCTTTACGGCGTTCGGAAATCAGTTCTGGAACCTGAAGGTCAACGAGCCAACGGCCGCGCTGCCCCTGCAGATTTTCAACTATGCTATTTCTCCCTACGACGAATGGCACCGGCAGGCATGGGCGGGGGCGCTGGTGCTGATCGTTCTCATCGTGACTGCGGTTGCGGCCGTGCGCTTCGCCGTACGCCGTGGTACTTTCGGAGCGGCATAGTCTATGGGCGTTGGAATCCAGGTCGAAAACCTGAATGCGTGGTACGGCAAGACTCAGGCGCTGTACGACGTTAAGTTGACGGTGGCGGCCAATCACGCTACGGCGCTGATCGGGCCCTCGGGCTGCGGCAAGTCGACATTCATCCGCTGCCTGAACCGCATGCATGAGACCATCCCTGAGGCGCGGGTAACGGGGAGTGTCCATATCGGCGAAATCAATGCCTACAACGGCACGTCCGCCACCCAGCTTCGCCGCCGGGTCGGAATGGTGTTTCAGAAAGCCAATCCGTTCCCGACGATGTCGATTTACGACAACGTCGCCTCCGGGCTAAAACTGAACGGTTTTCGGGATCACCGCAAGCTCGACGAGGTCGTGCATCGTTCGCTCGACTCTGCGGCGCTGTGGGACGAAGTAAAGGATCATGTTCACAAAAAGTCGGGAGCCAGCCTTTCGGGCGGGCAGCAGCAGCGGTTGTGCATCGCTCGCGCTCTGGCGGTCGAGCCTGAAGTTCTGCTGATGGACGAACCCTGTTCGGCGCTCGATCCCATATCTACCGGCAAGATCGAGGAGTTGATCTTTCAGCTGAAAGAGCGGTATACGATAGTAATAGTGACGCACAACATGCAGCAGGCGGCGCGGGTCGCCGAGTTTACTGGGTTTTTCCTGCTGGGCCGGATGATTGAGTTCGACAAGACGGAGAAGATCTTCACCAAGCCGTCAGACAAGAAGACGGAAGACTACATCACGGGAAGATTTGGATAAAGCAGACTTGAAGTAAGGCAGATTTGAAATAACGAAAGGTCGGGATAATGCGCACGCGTTTTCAGCAAGGGCTCGACGATCTGCGCCAGAGGTTGCTCCGCATGGGGGGACTGGCGGAACAGGCGGTGGATCGTGCCCGCCAGGCCTACGTCGATCGCGATCTCGCGCGTTGCCAAATGGTTCTCGAAGGCGAGAGCCTGATCAACACGGCGGAACGCGAGATTGACGAAGCGGCCTTCGACTTGCTCGCCATGCAACAGCCCATGGCGGTCGATCTGCGCTTTATCCTCGCAGTAACCAAGATTAATTCTGACCTCGAACGTGTAGGCGATCAGGCTGTCAACATCGCCGAGCGCGTCATGGATATGGTTGAGCTTCCCGCTGCGGATTTGCCCGTCGATATCGCGCGCATGGGCGCAGCCGTGAGCGCTATGGTGCGCCGGGCCCTGGAGTCGTTTATCGAGGGCAAGGCGGAGCTCGCCCAAGCTGTGCTCGAAATGGATAGTGTTGTCGATCGCATGAAGGATGATGCCTTTATCCAACTCGTGAAGACGATGAACCAGCGTCCCGAGGTAGTGCGGCAGGCCCTCGACGCGCTGCTCGTGGCGCGCAATCTCGAGCGCGTGGCCGACCACGCCACCAACATCGCCGAAGATGTCATCTTCTGGGTGCAGGGCGCCGACGTCCGCCACAATGCGAGTACGGAGGAGCATCCCGAGCATTCCCCCGGCCATGAGGCGCCGACGCGAGCTTCGGGGGCATAGGAAAGCCTCCACTAGCTCTGTCATCCTGAGCGGAGCGGGATGATTTGCGAAACATCATTCTGCGCTGTCGAAAGCCTGCCCTGAGCGAAGTCAAAGGGTATCCCTTGCACTCTCTTGGCGCCCTGGGCTCCAAATGGCATTTCCACTACGGCACCGTCTTGTTTCTTCCGATTCTTTTGACCGCGTGGCTCGGCCTGAATTACGCTGATCTCTTTCCACTGTCGCAGACAAATTCCGCGGAGGCTCCGTGACTCGATTCTCCTGCATGATTCTCCTGACCGCGTTTCTGGCCTTTCAGATTGCGCTTCCAATCGCGCAGGAACCCAAGCCTGATACTTCATCGATCTCATTGCCCACCAGCAAGACTCTGACCATTCCCACGCCCGGCCGAATCGGCAGCACCAATAGTTTTCCCGCTACCATCGTGATCAGCCCGGATGGCCGCTACGCCGCGCTATTGAACAACGGCTATGGCACGCAGGAGACCATGGCGATGCAGTCGATCGCGATACTCGATCTGAAGACGAATCAGATCACCGAATACCCCGACAAGCGCTTCGGAGAAGACGTGCACCAGAGCTACTTCCTTGGCTTGGTCTTCGGTTCCGATGGGAAGCACCTCTACGCGTCGGTTGGTTCGATCACGGATCCCACTGGGGAGAAGGCCGGGGACACCGGCAACGGAATCGCAGTCTACAGCTTTACAAATGGCACGGTCGCGCCCGAACGATTCATTGCCATCGAATCGCAGCCGCTCGCCGCCGGGAAAAAAGTTGCCATCGGTCTGCGGAAAACCGCACCCGGAACTGCGATTCCATATCCAGCAGGATTGGCCCTGGTTTCCTCCGCCGGTAACAATGGCGGTCGCAATAAAGACCGCCTTCTCGTCGCCAATAATCTTTCCGACAACGCTTTGCTGCTCGATGTTGCGAGCGGCAAAGCGTTGCGGCGCTTCGATCTCAGCACGAACGATCTGGTGCCGTCGTCGTTCCCGTATACCTGCGTAGCCACGCGGGACGGTGGCCGCGCCTGGTGCAGCCTGTGGAATGCATCGCGAGTGGCGGAACTGGATCTCGTCAGCGGCAAAGTTGTTCGCTGGATCAAGTTGCAGGAACCGGACGATCCCATCGCGCCCGGCTCGCATCCCACCGCTCTCCTGCTGAGTCCGGACGGGAACGTGCTCTACGTGGCTCTATCGAACGTAGATGCGGTTGCTGCAGTCACAACGCGAAGCACTCGCACCCTCGCAGTTCTCAGCACAGCGGTTCACGATCAGCAGTACGGCGGAAGTTATCCCAGCGGCCTCGGTCAATCGGCTGACGGGAAACGGCTGTTCGTGGCTGACGCCTCGCTGAATGCGGTGGCCGTGTTTGACACCTCCGGCATACTCAGAAATGGTTCGATCGAATTGACGGCGAGTCCGTCCACCGCAGACTCTGGCACTTCCCCCGCCCTTGGCTTTATACCGACCGACTGGTACCCGAGCGCACTCGCCGTTCAAGGCGACGATCTGCTCATCGCCACCGCTAAGGGCCAAGGGACGCGCCCGAACAAGGGCTCAGGTAAGACTGCCTGGGAGATCAGATACCATGAGCATCCTTACATTCCGACCCTGCTCCGTGGTTCGATCGCGCGGCTGAATATTCCCTCGACTCTTAGCAAGCTCGACGAACTCACCCGCGTCGTCGAACATGACAACCTGCTGCATAACGATCCGGGGACGATCCAGTTCACCGGCGGCAAGAATCCAATCAAGCACGCGATCTACGTCATCAAAGAAAATCGCACTTACGACCAGATTCTCGGCGATCTGAAGGTGGGCGACGGCGACCCTTTGCTCACCATGTACGGCGCCGACATCACGCCGAACCAGCACGAGCTGGCGCTGCAATTTGGCGTGCTCGACAATTTCTACGACAGCGGAGAAGTTTCCGGCGACGGCCATCTCTGGTCAACCGCGGCCATCACCAGCGATTACAACGAGAAGACTTGGCAGATCGCCTACCGCGGGCATGAACGGACGTATGACTTCGGGGGCAGCGTTGCGGACGAGGTACCGCTCGAGCACAACCAGCCCGACATCGATGATCCCGGCACCGGTTTCCTCTGGGACAACGTCGCACACCATGGATTGAGCTATCGCGACTACGGGGAGTTCGTGAATGCCGAGTGGTGCAACAAAACCCGCAAGGCTGCGACTCCGAAGCAGGGAACTCCTTCAGCGCGAGAATCGCCCTGCCCGCGTACCGAACTCCACCAGGGCGATCCTCTGCCGCCAAATGTCGGCGATCCGCACGCCGGGCCGAGTCCGTTCCCGTGGACGGTGCCTCTGTTCAAGGGTGTCAAGCCCACGAAGGCCGTGCTGCGCGATCATTTCGATCCGCTCTATCCCGATTTCAACACCGATTATCCCGACCAGCTTCGGGCTGATGAGTTCCTCAACGAATTCGCGGCCTACACGCGAGCCCGCGAAGAAAACGAGAGTTCCGAGTTTCAGCTTCCCGCATTCGTCCTGCTCTATCTTCCCGACGATCACACCGGCGGCACACGTCCCAACATGCCGCGCCCGGCGGCCGCGGTGGCCGACAACGATCTGGCTCTCGGTCGCATAGTCGATGCCGTTTCGCACAGTCCGTACTGGGACGACACTGCAATCTTCGTCCTCGAAGACGACGCTCAAGACGGCGGCGACCACGTCGACGCCCACCGCTCCATCGCCTTCGTGGTCAGCAAGTATTCACCGAGCACTGCGGCCGAGCCCTACGTCGATCATCGCTTTTACACCACCGTGAACATGATTCACACCCTGGAAATGCTGCTAGGCTTGCCGCCAATGAACCAAAACGATGCGTATGCACCAGCGATGGGACCGATGTTCTCCGGCGCAGGTACACAGCCCGCCTTTAAGGCGGACTATAGAAACTTAAAAAACGGCCTCATCTACGAAACCAACAAGCGCGACGCCCGAGGCGCCAGCGAGTCGGCGAAGATGGATTTCTCCCGCCCCGACGCAGCCGGAGCCGCACGTCTGAATAGAGTCCTCTGGCGCGACCAGAAGGGCGACGTCCCCGCACCAGCGCCAAGGCACACGGTCCTCCCGGCGGGCGGCGACTAGCGCTTGGGAGACTGCCCCTGCCAGTGCGACAACAACCGGTGAGGCCTGGCTAGATTCCGCAAGCCCAACGATCGATTCCAACCTTCGACATGTGACCCAGAAGGGGAAAATGCAGCAACCCCGCCGATTTTGGGACTTGTCCCGCTGTGAACTGTTTCCACTTCTTGCCGATAGATATTGCAGAGCGGAGTATGGGCGAACTGCGGACCGCGGTGATGATCTTGGTGGAAGCGTGCTGGCAAGACCAAAGCGGCAAATTGCAGACGGTTCCGGCGCGCATGGAAGACAAATCTGACGGAGGGGCATGTATACGACTCAAAGCACCAATCGGGGTGGGCTCAAAGCTCAAAGTTCAATGGCGCTGGGGGCAGTTCTCGGGCATCACAAAGTACTGCCGCAGCGAGGGATGGGACTATGTTGTCGGTATTCAGCGAGATGCTACGAACAGTCCGGTCCTGAACCAGCCTGCTCCCGCGGATTTCCCAGCGCAGAAAAGTGTGAGCAGCGGCAGCCCCATGGTTTCGACGGAAAGACCCCAAAGCTCGCCGACGGGCCCAGAGAGCCATGCGAACGAAATTCCGGGAGCCGAGCGGAAAGTAGAAGCAGCGCCAATCGTCCGCGCTGCGAGCTCGGCAACCACCATACCTCCGCCCCGGGCGGGTTACCAAATCGACGACTGGGACCGGCCCCGCATCGCGCCGCCCCCAAAATTCGATGCTCTTCGACGGACTAGACTTCGCAGCAACCAGCCTCTAAAGGACGCTGGCAACGAAAGGAAACCTATGCGACGCAATTGGCTCGGACTGGCCACCTGGCGCAATCAGCAAGACGACCTCAGCGCAGGCGGCGACCCAGGTGGCGACGAAAACGGCAACGGCAATGGTGAGGGCGAGAGGGAGAATCTTATGCTTCAGGTGTCCCCGCACGCGAAAAAAGTTCCCGCACACTCCGCACGAGAGGTCCCAACTTTCCAAGTCGAGCTGTCGCCGATGGAAGATATTTATCGCGCGGCGGGCATCATGCTGCCGCGGAAGGGATACACCATTAACAAAGTGGTTGAGATGCTTCGCAGCGTACACATCCGCCCCTTATCGAAGGAGATGCAGCGGGCTGCGGTGCTGATGGCTCTTGATGCGGCCGGGATTACGGTCGACCAGGTAGAACAGGACGCCAAAGCGCGTCAGGATGCCCTGGACTCCTACGAGGCCGAGCAGAGGACACAGGTTGAGGTGGAGTGGGCGCGAAAGGCCGGGGAAATTGCCCAAATTCAGGCGGAACTGGAGAGCATAACAGCCCACTACAACGCGCGCATCAGCCGCACCCTCGAGGGTGTAGCGCGGGAGCGAGCAACGTTTGACAATTGGGTCACTTTGAAGCAGCAGGAACGCCAAAGCATGGCCGACGCCGTGGAGTTGTGTCTGAAATCGACCGTCCCCGCGAGCACCTCGCCTTCCGATGTTGGCATGGCGAAAGCTGCCAGCGCCGCAGGTGTCGGCTCCAAACCGGTGTAATTCCGTCGCTCACCGAGGCATACATCGCGCTTGCGGAACCTGCTCTGAGTGAAGCCGATGGGCGTTCATCAGCCCGCAACTTGGCCTGCGCGCGCCTCGGCTTTACACTAAAGATGTGAAGATCGCGCTCGGCCAAATCAACCCCACGGTCGGAGATTTCTCCGGCAATCGAGCCAAGATCATCGAGGTTTCCCGGCGCGCGCAATGGAACGGCGCTGGCCTGATCCTGTTTCCAGAGTTGTCGGTATGCGGCTACCCGCCGCGCGACCTGGTGGAGCGCCCCTCTTTCGTTGCTCGCAATCGTGAGACCGCCGAGCAGATTGCGGCCGAAACCCGAGGCATCGCCGTCATCTGCGGCCTGGTGACTCCCGCGCACTCCGAAACCGGCAAGTCCGCTATGAATTCCGCCGCCCTGCTGCAGGATGGCCGAGTCGCCTTCTTGCAATCGAAGATGCTCTTGCCCACCTATGATGTCTTCGACGAAATGCGCAACTTCGCCCCCGCCAAAAGCCAGGAACTGTTTACCTTCTGCGGCAACCAGATGGCGCTCACCATTTGCGAAGACGCCTGGAACGACAAGCTGTTCTGGCACAAGCGCCTGTACACTGTCGATCCCATCGAGGCTCTGGTCCGCGCCGGCGGAAACTTCGTGCTCAACATCTCCTCTTCACCCTTCTGGATTGGCAAGCGTGAACTGCGCCGCGACATGCTGGCCTCGATCGCCCGCCACCACAAGGTTCCGGTCGCATTGGTCAATCAGGTTGGCGGCAATGACAGCCTGGTCTTTGACGGCTCCAGCATTGTTCTTGATGCGGACGGGAAGGTCATCGCGCAGGGACGATCGTTCGAAGAGGATCTGATCTACTTTGACTCCAAAATCCTCACCGGGGACATGCACGAGCAGCTCGAGGGCGAGGAAGCCAGCGTCTATGCGGCGCTGGTGTTGGGCACCCGCGACTACATGCGCAAGTGCGGATTTCAAAAAGCCATCATCGGCCTCAGCGGTGGAATTGATTCGGCTCTTACTGCCGTCATCGCTGTCGATGCCGTAGGGCCGGATAACGTGATCGGCATAGGCATGCCAGGCCCCTATTCTTCACCCGGCTCGATTGAAGATGCCCGCGCGCTGGCAAGAAATCTTGGCATGCGCTTCGAGCTGCTCTCCATCAATCAGACTTTTGAAGCGTACCGGCAAACCCTGCGGGAAGTATTCGAGGGTCGGAAGGAAGACGTGACTGAGGAGAATATCCAGTCGCGCGCCCGGGGTACTCTGCTGATGGCACTCTCCAACAAGTTCGGCGCCATCGTGCTTTCCACCGGCAACAAGAGCGAGTTGGGCGTGGGCTACTGTACACTTTACGGGGACATGGTCGGAGGCCTGGCGGTCATCTCGGACGTGCCGAAAACGCTGGTTTACCGTCTCAGTCATTATGTGAATTCGCGGCGTGCAGTGATTCCGCAGGCCACGCTGGAGAAGCCGCCATCCGCGGAGCTGCGGCCCAACCAGAAAGACAGCGATTCGCTGCCCTCCTACGAGATTCTGGATGCGGTGCTAGAGGACTACGTGGAAGACGCGCACTCCGCCGAACAGATCGCGGCCGATCGCGGTTTCGATCTCGAGGTGGTGCGGCGAGTCGTACGGATGGTGGACCGGGCCGAGTACAAGCGCCAGCAGGCGGCCCCGGGTATTAAGATTTCTCCCAAGGCCTTCGGTTACGGCCGGCGTTTTCCCATCGCTGCGAAAAGCGAGGTTTGAAGGGATCTCTCGGAGATTGGTCAGAGAATCCCCGTATATCCTGCTCCACAATTGTTGGAATGAAAGGAAAACATGCGCAATTCTATCAATCTAATTCTCATCCTCCTGCTGGCCTCCGGTCTGGCCCTGGCTCAAACCTCAACCACCGCGAAGTCTGGGGCCACGAAGCTCGTAGATAACCCGGCCTCAGGGGCAGCCGTGAATCTTCCTTCGGAAGCCACGGTAGATTCCTTCATGCAGCAGACCTTCGGCTATGAGTCGCAGGTGAGTTGGAAGATCTCCAGCATCAAACCGGCGCCGGTGCCGGGCCTGGCTCAAGTCGATGTGATTCTCGCAACCCCCCAAGGCCAGTCGCTCAGCCGGTTTTACGTTACGGCCGATGGCGACCATGCTGTGATTGGCGAAATTATTCCGTTCGGCGCTAAGCCGTTCGACCCGGCGAGGAAGACGCTGGAGAAGGGAATGACCGGGCCCTCGCGCGGACCGAAGGACGCGTCGGTCACCGTTGTCGAATTCGGCGATCTGCAATGTCCGGCCTGCAAAGCGGCGCAGCCCGCAATCGAGGGGCTCATCGCGGCGGAACCCAACGCGCGCTTCGTCTTCCAGAACTTCCCCCTGGAGATGCACAACTGGGCGGCGAAAGGAGCCGCTTACGCTGATTGCGTTGCACAAGCGTCGAACGAGGCATTTTGGAAGTTCATTGCCAAGACCTATGAGACTCAAGCCGACATCACGGCTGAAAACGCCGACGAAAAACTGACTGCGCTGGCCAACACCGCGGGCGTGAAAGGCGCGGACATTGCCGCGTGTGCCGGCACTCCCGTAGCCAAGGCGCATGTCGATGCTTCCCTGGCCCTGGGCAAGGCTGTCAACGTGACCGGTACGCCGACTCTTTTCGTTAACGGCCGCGTTATCGGAAATGTGAGTAACGTTCCTGCTGACACGTTGAAGGGTCTGGTGGATTTTGCCGCGAAGCAAGGGAAATAGAACTTACTTCTCGCTCAGCCAGATCTCGTCCGTAGTCCGGTCCTGGTTAGCCAGCACGTGCGGCGTAATCAGGATGAGCAATTCATCTTCCTCTTTCATTCGGGTGTTGTCGCTGGCAGCCTGATTTAAACCGGGAATGGCTGCAATACCTGGAATGCCGCTTATCGAAAGCTGGTCGTTGGTAGTGATTTCTCCCGCCACCACAGCTGGCTCGCCATCGCGCAGACGAATGCTGCCGTTGTATTCCTGGTTGGAAATCACGGGCACACCGTTCGAGCTCTGCCCGGTCAGGGAGCGTACCTGCAGTTCAATCGACATGCTCACTTCGCCATTGCCGTGGATTACAGGCTTGGCCTTCAGCATCAATCCCAGGTCTTCGTAACTGACCGAAGGAAAAGGCGGGACGTAGCTCTGATTCCCCAGAACCGCTGAAATCGCCGATGAGTTAAAGACGGGTGCGTAGGACGCGTTCAGGATGGGATAGCGCTCGCCCAGGTGGAAAGTTGCTTCGTTGCCTTGCGACGCACGCAGGGTGACGCGACTTAGGCTACGCGCCCAGGATTCATTGAGGGAAAGCGCCGTCGTTAGGTGATCCAGGCTCACTCCAGAGAACGAAATGCCGTTACCGAAGGTCGCCAGGGGCTGGCTGAAGATACCGCTTGTCTGGCTTTGCAGTTGCGCCAGAAGTCCGGACAGCGCCGAACTCCCAGCAGCGTTGATGCCGCCGGAAGAAATTAGCTGGTTGGCGAGCGATTGGATGCTCTGTCCTCCCAGCGCCGCCACCGCCGCTGCCAGTGCCGCCACTGGGATGTTGTAGATGTTGAACGTGTTCGGAACGTGCATGCCGATTTCGCGCGTGAAGTTGTGGCTGATCTGGTAGACCTCAATATCGAGTGCAACCTGCGGACGAGCACTGGTTAACTGCCGCATCAGCTTCGTGCACGCTTCCAGCGTCGCCTGCGGTGCGCGCACTTCCAGGGTTCCACCCTGGCCGGAACTGATCTTCTGAAACTCGCAAATAGTCTTTAGCGAAGTGACCAGTTCGGTTATCTCTTGGGGCGTGCTCGCCCCGGGCAGGACAAAAGTCGCCAGCGACATACGGTCAAACTGCTTGTGATTTTCCGCAGTATCCGCCGCGATCAGCACCTCATGAGCGTCCAGCGGGGTCCACATCGTCTTGCTGACTCGACATGCCAGGCGGAGAGCGGTAAAGAAGTCAACATCGTCCACGTAGAAGCGCACCGTCTTTGCCGCAACCGAATCGTCAAATTCAACGCTTACGCCATAGTCTGAGGCCAGCTCGCTAAACAGGCCACGAACATCGCCGCGGTAGTGAAACGTCGCCCGTTGCGTCTTGGGCTGAAGATCGATTTCAGCGGCCTTGGCTAGAACCGCGGACACTCCGCTTAGCTTGGAAGCCCCCGGGTCACGTAATGCTTGCGTGAGGCGCTCCTCGACATAAGAGTCGTCGGGATCCAGTTTCAGCGCGGCGCGGAACTCAGCCGCCGCCTGCGCTGGCTGGGCCAAGGCCAGCAGGGAATCGGCGCGCTCCGTGTGCCGATACACCAGCTGCGACTTCGTCAGTTCCTGTGCCGAAAGGAATGCCAGGTCTTGCGGCGCTAGTCGCGAGGCATCGTCGAACTGTCTAAGAGCCTCTTCCAGACGATCTTGGCCCTGCAATTTCAATCCGTGAGCGTAAGCGTTGCGGGCTTCCTTCAGATCTTTCTTGGAAGGCGCGCAGTAAACCCCGCCGGGAATTCCGTTGCCGCAGGAGATGACCGGAGCACTGATGGTGGCATCGTCCGCGGCCAACGCCGGGACGACCGGCATTGCCGCCAGAAGACCAACCGCCGCAATGATCCATACTCGCTGCACTGCTTTGATTTTAACCTCAGGCCTCATCCCCGCCGAGAGCTAATAGTCCCCGTACCTTCGGTTGTAACGGGGGATGGATTTGAGCACAGTGAGAACGGGGAAGTGAGGCTTTCTTGCAACCATGCCAACGGGGAAGGCTTTGCGCCGGTAAACCTGTCGAGCAGAGCCTGCCAGAGCGTGCTGTCGCGCTTACAATGAAGGCTTAGTTATGAGATCTGCCTGTACGTTGTCTCTCTTACTCTGCGTCGCCGCTGTGGGCATAAGCGCACAGCAGAGTGATAAAGGCCAGCCCACCCTGACTGTTCGCTCCACTCTGGTGGAGGTACCCATACTCTTGAAGACCAAAGGAGGAGATGTAGTCTTTGGTCTCACGGCTGGCGACTTCCTTGTCACCGACAACGGCGTATCGCAGCGCCTCACCCTTGATCAGGACACAGACTCCCAGCCGCTGGCGCTGGCAATCGTTGTTGAAACGGGGGGTGCAGGAGCGCGACATCTTGTTGACTACCACCGGCTAGACTCGATTCTCGACGCGTTGATCGGCAGCGTAGAACACCGCATCGCCATCATCGGCTTCGACAGTGTTCCGCATCTGCTTATGCCTTTCACTCCAAGGACAGAGGATGCCTCCCAGCAACTCGAAAGCCTGAGCGAGGGTGATCAGGGGGCAGCCATCCTGGATGGGATTGCATTTGCCATCGAGCAGCTACGGGCACAGCCCACGCGCTATCGCCGTGCGATTCTGCTGCTCAGCGAAACCATTGATCAGGGCAGTAAGACAACGCTCGATGAAGCTCTGCGCCTCATCAGCGACACCAATACGGCAATGTACAGCTTCGGCTTTTCAAGTACACGATCTGCAGTCTCCCATGAAGCGTCAAAGTTTGGGTTCGGGAGCACAGCGCCAGGCCCTGCGCACGGCTGCTTTAGCCGCAATGGGGCCGATTCCGAGTACGAAGGGCACTCCAGCAAGCAGGTGCTCGACTGTATCAGCCAGCTTGCCCCGCCTCTTCGGTTGGCGACCATGACCTTTCTTACGGCACGCAATGCGCTGCGAACCAAGACCGCAGAATCCATCGCGCAGCTTACGGGAGGCGAATTCTTTCCCTTCCACGATGCTAAGGATCTGAAGGCAGGTCTCATCGCCGTGTCGAACGACGTGCCCAACTACTATGTACTGAGCTTCCGCCCGACAGCGCCCACACCCGGACTGCACGCACTGCACGTAGAAACCACGGGTCGTTCGGAGCTGGTACTAAACTCCCGACGCGAATACTGGATTGACGACGAAACGACGCGCTAGGACCCGGCATTCCCCCGCCAACCTAGCTCAGCATCAGCCGCTCAATATCCCGCGCCTTGCCGGTCTTCTCGTCGCAGTCGATCACCACCGTGCACAGCCGCACGTCGCCCGTGGCCGGCTCAAAGCGCACCGGCATGCCGTTGAGAAACTTGTTGACCACTAACTCTTTTTTCACTCCGATCACACCGTCATAAGGACCAGTCATGCCGACATCGGTGACATATGCAGTCCCGTTGGGCAAAACGCGTTCATCGGCCGTCGGCACGTGCGTGTGAGTACCCACAACCGCGGTTACACGTCCGTCGAGGTACCAGCCGAGGGAAATCTTTTCCGAGGTCGCCTCGGCATGAAAGTCCACCAGAATCACCTTGGCCGCAATCTTCTGCAACAGCTGGTCGGCAATGCGAAACGGATCGTCGTTCGATGCCATGAACACCCGCCCCTGCAAGTTGATTACGGCATAAGGAATCTTGCCTTTATGACCCTGATACAAGCCCCAACCGGGCATATCCGCGGGATAATTTGCGGGACGAAGCACGCGCCGTTGCGGGCCGTGCCCATTGCCTTCGGCCATCTGAAAGTAATCGAGGATTTCGCGCTTGTCCCAAACGTGGTTGCCGGTGGTGATGACGTCGATGTTCAGCTCAAACAGCTCTTCGGCAAGCGCCGGAGTGATGCCGAAACCAGCCGCCGAGTTCTCTCCATTGGCGATGACGAGATCGATTGCCTGATCACGGACGATGCCCGGCAGCCGGTCCTTGACGATGGTCCGTCCCGGCCGCCCGAAGATGTCGCCGATGAAGAGAATCCGCATGGATAATGGATCAGGAAGCATCCCGCCGGCTTCACCCGAAGTTCGATGGTAACACGCGGCGTTTGCCGCTAATTTGGTGAGTACCTCGGTTGCGTCGTAGAGACGTTGCTTGCAACGTCTCTCTAGCCACTACTCGGAACGCCGCAAGCAAGGCCGTAGGCCAGGTGTCCACAGACCCGCTAGTTCTTATTCGGCGCCAGCTCCGCCGTGCGCAGAAAGTCGTAGTTTCCCGCAGGATTCAGCCTCAGATTCACCACCCGTTTGTTGTGCACCAGAACATTGTCCAGATACCACAGATCGATGTAAGGCAATTCCTCCGCCAGGATGCGCTGTATCTCCGCGTAGATTGGCTTACGAACGGCAGGATCGACTTCGCGGCGTGCTTGGTCGATCAGCAAGTCTACCCTTGGATTCGAGTAATGGCCGCGGTTGGCGCCGTTCGGCGGAAACCTCGAGGAGTGAAACACGTAGAAAATATCCGGATCTTCGTTGCCCCCGACCCAGCGCAGCCCGTAAAGCTGAAATAATCCATGGGTCACATCGGAGAAGAACGTACCGAACTCGAAGCTGCGAATGTCGAGTGCAATCCCGACCTCACGCAACTGCTGCTGCATGACGGCGACCATGAGGCGCGTGTTCTCATCTGTGGAAGTCTTCATGGTGATGTGAAAGCGCACGCCATTCACCGCGGGATGGCCCGCAGCATCGAGCAACCTCTCCGCTTTGCCGGGATCGTGGTCATAGGCCCGCACGCTGCCGTTGTACGCCCAGCTTTGCGGTGGAAGCACGCTACGTGCCGGCTGTGCCTGGCCGCGCCACAAATACTCGATCATCGGCCGGCGGTCGAGCGCATAGGCAATCGCCTGCCGTACTCGCACATCTTGCAGAATGGGATCGCGCAGGTTGAAGCCCAGATAAGCCAGGACAGTTCCGGGAGCCCGCTCGACTGCGAGCGATGGATCTCGTTCCAGGGCAAGGACGGTATCCGGTGTGAGTGCGTTGATGGTCACGTCCCCGCTGCCTTTACGTAGTTCAAGCGCGCGAGTAGTTGCGTCAGGCACCACGGAAAAACGCACGCGCGCGAGCCTGGCCTTCTCGCCCCAGTAGTCGTCGTTGCGTTCAATCACGACTTCCTTGTCGGTCTCAGCACTCACAAACTTAAACGGCCCCGAGCCCATGGGGCGGCGCGAAACCTCATCGCCGCTGGCGTACGGCACAACGCCAATCGCGCCGTCGGAGACGTTCCACAGCAGTGCGGCGTCCGGTTCCTTCATGTGAAAAACGACCGTGAAATCATCCGGGGTGTCGAGGTGATCGACAAAGCGATAAGCCGCCGCCTTGGTACTCCGAATCTTGCCTTGAAGCAAGGAATCGAAGGTCCACTTCACATCGCGCGAAGTCAGCGGGCGTCCGTCGTGAAATTTCACGCCATGATGAAGATGAAAAACGTAGGTCAGCGGATCGGGAATCTCCCAGCGCTCGGCCAGTCCGGGCGCCACATCCAGGTTGTCGCCGCGCGACAGTAGATCGTCGAAGATCAGGTTGTCGATGCGTTCCGAATACGCGTCTTGACCGACCCGTGGGTCCAGATTCGTGGGGCTCGACTCAATCACCATAACCAGCGTGTTGGGATCAGGCTGGCTGGAGCACGAAAGTAGGGGAAAAAACGCGAGGAAGACGAGCACCGCGATGTCCTTGGTCAAGCGGCGCCAGATCGCGGGAGCCGGAGCTCGAAATTCGGGATCCGGGGTTTGACCTCCGACGCCTGAGCTCTGTCGGTCCGCCATCACTCGCAGTCCTGGCACATTTGATGTAGGGCGTTCACGGTTTTCCAGTTGCGGGTTGTGGTGACCACGGCGAGTGCTTTCTCCCAGGGAACCTTCCACAGACTGCTTGCGGAGAATCCGTTTGGCAAGTAGAGGAAGATTTCCTTGCCTACAGACCGCGATTGGTCGGGAGCGACCGTAAACTCGGCTAGTTTCTTCAGGGCAGGAGTTGTGGGAACGTCCGAAAGAAAGGTGACATGAAGTTTCTCATGGTCAATGCCTCGTTGTGTCAGGAAGGGGTTGGCAGCGATGGTCTCACCCAACTCAGCGCCCGTTCTCACAATCACGGAAGCCGAAAAGCCAAAGTCGCTGACAATCCTGGCTTCGATCTTCTTGCCCAGCGCAACGGAGGAAGCCTTGCCAGCCTTGAACACTATGTTTCCGCTCTGGATGTAGGTCTTCACCTGCTCGAAGCCCAAGCCTTCGAACGACTTTCGCAGGTCGTCCATCTTGATTCGCTTGTGTCCTCCAATGTTGATTCCGCGGAACATTGAAATGTAAATCGGCATAGGTCAACAAGTCTCGCTTACGAGTCTTCTTTCGCTTCGGAGCATGGATAGGAAATCTTACCCAGCACGGCTGGGCGCTTCGCCCCAGTCGCCGACGGAACATTTGACGCCCGTCGATGCCAGGTTTCATACGCCAGAACGGCAAACGCTACGGCTTCCTTCGCGGCCGACGGCAGGCCAAGTTCGTCGGACAATCGCAGCCGTAATTTGAGCCCTGCGAGTTCGCGAGTTAACATGGCCACGAGGGTAGAATTCTTCGCTCCTCCTCCGGAGAGAATCATTTCCTGAAATGTTCGCTTCCGTGCAGACCCTGAGTTCTCAACCGCAAAGCGCCGCACTGCATCTGCAATCGACTTCGCCGTCAGCGCCGTGGCCGTCGCTACAGCATCTTGTTTTCTGCAGCGCCCGCAGCTGCGCAGAAACTCGCGCACAAATGCCCGGCCAAATTCTTCCCGCCCCGCGGTTTTGGGAGGTTTTCTCCTGAAGAAATTCCGCTGCAACAGTTTGCTGAGTACGAACTCCAGCACCTTGCCCGAAGCCGCGATCTTTCCCCCGCGATCGAACGGTTCGCCGAACAACTTGTCGGTAACCGCATCGATCACCATGTTGCCCGGCCCGGTATCGAACGCGACCACATCACTGGCAGCGGCGCCGGCGGGGATTACTGTAAGGTTCGCGATGCCCCCGACGTTTTGCACTATTCTCCCGCGGACCGCATCGCGGAAAAGCATGTAGTCCAGAAAGGGAACCAAAGGCGCGCCTTTGCCTCCGGCCGCCATGTCCGCCGGACGAAAATCGGAAACCACCGGCACACCTATTCTTGCAGCGACGATCGCCGCCTCGCCCGTCTGCCACGTCGCCGTCAACCTACGCCCGAGAAATGTTTGCAGCTCGCCTTGATGATAAAGGGTCTGCCCGTGGCAGCCCACAAGGTCCACTTTCACGCGGAACCGTCTCTCGGTGGCCAGCACGGCGTCAGAATAAAGCTCACCCAGCAGGAAATTTAACCGGGCCAGGTCGGCCACGCTCGCTCGTGAAGCGTTCATCGCCGCCAACACCGCGGTACGAACTTTCCTAGGGTAAGGGTATTCGGCATGCCCGAGCAATTCGAAGCCGGCGCTGGATGCTCGACGCGAACCTGTAGCTCCCGAGTCCATCCGCACCAATGCCACGTTGATGCCATCAGCGGACGTCCCGCTCATCACTCCCGCCACGATCATTGTCTTCTTGATCATGCCCGCGGCCGCCGCGCGTTCTCCTCACGGTCATTCTCAATGGGCTCATTCTCCGCGCGATCCAGAGCTTCCAGCCGCACTTGCTCGCTGAATTCCCACAGCTTGCGCGAAAGCTTCTCGACCGTCGCTGGAGAAGGTTCTTTCGTCCTCCGCAGCATCTTCGCCGACTTTTTCTTGAACGCCAGCACGCACCTCACCGATTCTTGGACGCGCCGGGCAAACCTGAGGTCGCGCTCCACGGTCTTCACCAGCTCCTCGGAAGCTTGTTCGATATGATCCGCGCGATGGCAGATCAGGCACAAATCTCCTCCCGCTCGAACGAACTCGACGGCAGCCTGTCCCACCGGAGCCGCCGACAAAACTCCGCCCATCTCCAGATCGTCCGACACGATCAGATTGCGATATCCAATGCGCCTGCGCAGGATATCGGAAATCCACCGCTTGGAGAGTGACGCGGGGGTCCGATCCCGCGTGACCAGCGGATACGCCGCGTGCGAGATCATCACCAGTGCCATCTGTGCACGGAGTACACGGTAAGGGAGCAGATCCTCGGGCCAAAGTTTTTTCAGCGATTTCTTGATCACGGGGAGCTCGTGATGGCTGTCGAGCGTTCCTTCGCCCAGACCGGGAAAGTGCTTTCCACATCCCAGCACGTCCGTCATCCGCAAACCGCCAAAAAACTCGCGCGCATAGGAAACCGTTTCGCACGGATTCGCCGAAACAGAGCGCGAACCCAATACGCTGCGCGAGGCTTCAAACGCCAGATCGAGTGCTGGAGCAAAGTCGACGTTGAATCCCAGCGCCCGGGAGTTCTCTCCAATCACCTGTCCATGTTTGCGGAAGAGCTTGCGGTCGCCCGTGGCAAACACTTCCGCGGCTGAGGGCGTCGGACCCAGCACCTCGCGAAACCGGTCCACGCGGCCGCCTTCAAGGTCTACACAAGTGAACAGCGGCGTCAAAACGCATTTCTGGCAATCGCGCAGCAGCCGCCAGGTCTGCTCGGCGGTCTTTATATTGCGAGCGAACAGGATCACCCCCGCCGGCTGCAGACGCGTGAGCAGGGAAGCGATCCGCGGCGTCATTTCAGTGCCGTCGAAGCCGACGATCAGCAATTGGCCGACTTCGCAAGCCTGGCGTGTCTTTGATTGAGCAGTCATCCAATGCAGTGGCTAGCGCTTGGTCTCGTTCTCTGCGATCAAATCTCTTTCTTTAACTCCGCCAGCAGATTCAGCGCCTCCAGCGGCGTGAGCCGGTTCAAATCCACTTCACGCAGCTTCTCCAGCACCGGCTGCGACAGCGGCGTGAAGATGGTCAACTGCGTTGCCGGCGGCGAAGCTCCCGGAGAAAGATGTCCCGTCGCTAGCCGCTCGACAGATTCATGCTCAGCCAGCACCTCGCGCGCTCGAATAATTACTTCATTCGGTAAGCCCGCAAGCTTGGCTACTTCGATTCCGTAGCTGCGGTCGGCCGCTCCAGGCTCAACCTTGCGCAAGAAGACGATCCCGCCACTGGTTTCCTTTACCGAGACGTGATAGTTCTTCACTCCCGCAAGCTGCTCGGCCAGTTCCGTCAACTCGAAATAGTGGGTCGCGAATAGAGTTTTGGCTCGCACTCGTGCGTGCAGATACTCGATGGCTGCCCAGGCAATCGCCAATCCATCATAAGTGGACGTCCCTCGGCCTACTTCATCCAGCAGAATCAAAGACCGCGCCGTCGCCGTATGGAGAATAGCCGCGGTCTCCGTCATCTCGACCATGAAGGTTGAGCGCCCGCGCGCCAGATTGTCGCTGGCGCCGATACGCGTGAAAACGCGGTCGACCACGCTGAGCCGTGCTGAGCGCGCCGGAACGAACGAGCCCATCTGCGCCAATATCACGATCAGTGCCGTCTGCCGCAAGTAAGTGGATTTGCCGCCCATGTTCGGTCCAGTCAGCAGCAGAATCGTGTGCGTGGACGAATTCAGGTAAAGGTCGTTAGGCACGAAACGCTCGCTGCCGCCGGCCATCTCCTGCTGCTCAATCACCGGATGGCGGCCCTCGACGATCTCCAACTCGCCCGTGTCACTTTCCGCCGAAGCCCTGACGGTCGAAGCGTTGCTTGCCGAAGGAACAAATTGCGGCCGGCAATAATTTCGCAGAGCCGCGATGTGCGCCAGCGAAGCCAGCACATCCACCTCGGCCAGCGCCAGCGCAGTCTGCCGGATTCGCTTCGCTTCGAACGCAATCGCGGTGCGCACCTCGGTGAACAGCCGCCGCTCGATCTCGACGATCTTTTCCTGCGCATCGAGAATCTTGGCCTCGTACTCCTTCAATTCAGGGGTGGTGAAGCGCTCTGCACCCACCAGGGTTTGTTTGCGTTCATAATCCTGCGGAACCAAGTGAAGATTCGGTTTCGAAACCTCGATGTAATAACCAAAGATGGAGTTGAACTTCACTTTGAGCGACCCGATCCCGGTCCGCCCGCGTTCCCGCTGCTCGATCTGCGCCAGCACCTGTTTGCTGTTCCGCGAGAGTTCGCGCAACTCATCCAGATCGCGATCCACGCCCGCCGCAATCACGCCGCCATCGGCGAAGCTCAGTGGGGGCTCCGGCACAATTGTGCGTTCGATGCGCTCGCGCAGGTCCCGCAGTGCGTCGAGCGATCCGTGCAAAGTCTTCAGTCGCTCCGTCCCCAACCTTTCTACCGCGGACTTGACTGTCGGAATCTTCCCCAGTGAAGCCGCCAGTGCCAGCACGTCCCGCGGGTTCGCCGTCTCTAGTGTGACACGGCTCAAGAGCCGCTCCAGGTCGAGTACACCATCGAGCGCGCGCCGCAACTCCTCGCGTGCGATCGTGTTCTTCACGCCCGCTTCCACCGAGTCCAGGCGCGCATTGATTTCGGCAAGATCGAGCGACGGCCGCAGCAACCATGCCCGGAGCAAACGCTTGCCCATGGGCGTGACTGCAATATCGATGGAGCGAAACAGAGTAACGCCCGCATCCGTCCCCGCGAAGAGAGGTTCAATCAATTCCAGGTTGCGGACAGTCACCGCATCTAGCACCAGACAATTTTGCCGTTCATACCATCCGATACGGTCCACATGATCGAGCGATCCACGCTGCGTCGAGCGTACGTAGTAGAGGATCGCCCCTGCAGCAGCCGCAGCGGCCGTCCGCCCCGCAAGCCCAAATCCCTCGAGCGACAACACTCCGAAATGATTCTCCAGCAGCGGGATCGCGTGGTCAGGGGCGAAGATCCAGTCGTCGAGTGGAGTCTCCGCACAAGTGGCCCCAGGTGCCCGAGGCTGCGGTGCTGGTGCAGGCGTCACTTGAGGAGTAAGGCTTTGTGTTGAGACGAGCGAGACTCGGCTACCCTTCATCTCGAACAGCGGTGCTGCCGATGCATACAACAATTCTTTCGGCCGCAGTTGCTCCAGTTCTTCCTGCACCCGCCGCAGAGCGCCTTCTCCCGAGAACTCCGTGGCGCGAAACTCCCCGGTAGAGAGATCCAGTGCGGCAAACCCCACACGTTCTCCAACCTGCGCCAGAGCGGCCAGAAAATTGTTCTCTTCCGAGCCCAGCAGCGAATCCGCTGCCGTCCCGGGTGTGACCACACGCGTCACTTCGCGCCGCACCAGTTTCTTCGCTAGGCGCGCATCTTCCATCTGTTCGCAGATCGCCACCTTGAACCCTTTGCGGATGAGCTTCCCAATGTAGCCTTCCGCCGCGTGGTGAGGCACTCCGCACATAGGCACGGCGATGCCCTTCTCTTTGTTGCGCGAGGTAAGGGTGATCTGCAGCTCTTTGGAGGCGACAATCGCATCGTCAAAGAACAGCTCGTAGAAATCGCCCAGGCGGAAGAACAGCAACGCGGTGGGATGTTCTTTCTTGACGGCGGCATATTGCCGCATCAGCGGAGTGGACGGCTCGGTCATCAAAGCGGGCTTGGCGCGGATTATAACAAAGCCTAATCCCGACTTTCTGTGACGCGGTTCACAGGGGGATGTAGAAATGCCAGTTGACGCGGCTTCTCCCGCAGTGTTTACCTAATACATGGAACTCCGTAAAGATCCTATCACTCGCTCCTGGGTCATGACCGGAGACGAGCCGGCTGACAGGGCGCTGCGTCCCGAAACCGCCTGCATTTTTTGCCCGGATGCTCCCCAAGCCACGCAGGTTATTTCCGCATTGCCCAGTGCGGCGGGCTGGTCGGCGCGGTCCATGGTGCATCCCGCTCCGCTCTACCACATCGAAGGCGAGCCCGGCCGCCGCGGCGACGGCCTTTATGACCGCATGAACTCCGTCGGGGCTCATGAAGTTCTGGTCGAGAATCCCCGGCATGACCGCCAGCTTTGGAATGCCAGCGACGACGAAATCGGGATGTTCCTGCGCCTCGCCGCCGAGCGCATCCTCGATCTGAAACGCGATCCGCGCATCAAGTACGTCAGCCTCTACAAGGACTACGGGCCCAACGCTGGCCAGGAATTCGCTCATCCTACGTCCCAGCTCACGGCCACCATGTTCGTGCCCCGGCGCGTACTCTACGAGTTGCGGGCGGGACGGGAATACTTCACGGAAAAGGAGCGCTGCGTTTTCTGCGACATTCTCCACCAGGAAGAGCGTCAGGCCTCACGTGTAATCGAAGCCCGAGGCGATTATGTCGCTCTCGGCCCCTACGCTCCGCGCGTCCCCTACGAAACCTGGATTCTCCCCCGCAACCACGACGCTTCCTTCGAGCGCACGGGATTGTCGAAGCCGGGATTGCGCGTGAATCTCGCTGCACTTCTACGCCGCACTCTGCAGCGCATTCGCACCGTCACGGAAGGTTTCCATCTCGTGCTGCACACCTCGCCCAACAGCTTGCATCCTTCCAAGACCCTCGGTTATTGGAAGACCATCGACGACGACTACCACTGGCACATCGAGATCATGCCGGTCCTCGCCGCCAAAGCCCGCTCGTATACGTTCAAGGAGGTTTACTATTCGCCGGTCAGCTCCGAGACTGCAGTTAAGCAACTGCGGGAGGCCAAGATTGATGGCTGAGGCATGTTTCTTTGCAGACCCAAAAGGGATTGAAGGGGACCAGGCTTGAGACACGTAATCTGCGCGGTGTTGCTGCTTGCGACGCTGTCTGTTGCCCAGACTCCAGGCAATCCGACGGCAGGCCCACCCTCGCTCGAAAAACAGAAAGTCCTCTGGCAAAAGCTAGAGGCCACCATTCACGATGTCGACCAGCACCTCGACGGCGTAATGGGCTTGGCCATCGAAGACCTCAAAACTGGCGACCAGTTCTTTCTCCGCGAAAATGAAGTTTTTGCCCAGGCCAGCTCGATCAAGATCACGGTGCTCGCGAATCTGTATCTCCAGGCGCAGCAAGGCAAGCTCAAGCTCAACGATCTCTATACCGTTCAGGCTTCCGATCTCGTCCCCGACAGCGACATTATGGGCGGGCTCACCCCCGGCGTTACCCGCATTACCCTGCGAGATCTCGCAACTATGATGGTCGCGGTAAGCGACAACTCCGCCACCAACGTGCTGATCGACCGCATCGGCATGGACAATGTCAATGCCATGCTCGACTCCCTCGGACTCGCACACACTCGTCTGCGCCGGAAAATGATGGACCTCGACGCTGCCAAGCAAGGCCGGGAGAATGTTTCCACCCCGCGCGAAATGATGACCTGCTTGCGGCCATCTACCGTGGCAAGCTGCTCAGCAAAGAATCAACCGAAGAATTCTTCAAAGTCCTGAGCACCAATAAAGATTCGTGGATTCCCCGGGACCTTCCCGCCGGTGTGAAGATCGCCAACAAGCCAGGTTCGCTCGAAGCCGTGCGAAATGATTCTGGAATCGTGTTCGTCGAAGGGCGCCCTTATGTGATTTGCGTGATGACCGCGTTCCTGGCCAATGAACGCGACGGCGAACAAGCCATCAGCAAGATTTCCCTCGCCGTCTGGCGCATGTTCGATCGTCTGAGCCGCTCCTCGGATTACGGCCGGGTCGTCTCGCCGGGGAACGGCGCACGCTAAGTAAGTCCAAAGTCAGTGGGCGCCCCCAAATTAGTTCGATGCCCCACAAAACGAAGATCAGTGGACGTAGTTGATCGCAATTGCCGGGGTGACTGTGGAATTCGTATTGTGGCTGGGCGGGATCACGCGGGTACCGACGAGTACGCCAAGGTAGGGCTTCCAACTATATTCGATCGCTGGAGCAAAGGCGAAGACTTCGCTGGAACCGGAGTTCAGCAAGACGCTCGAGGGGTTCTGTCCGCCGTTTGGACTCACGTTGTATCCGGTCACGCGAGTACTCCAGTTGTGACGGTAGGTGACATCGAGCGCCAGCACCCATTTCCTCGTCACGCTGTATTCCCAGGATGAGTCTGCGAGGAACGAGCTGCCGGGCTTGGCCTGCCCGCGGAATCCGGTAGTCGTACCGTAGACACTGACGTCGTCCACGTTTACATCGTGGGACAACTCCTGCGAAGCGTCGAAGCGCGTGCGCAGAATTCGGCCATTCGGCAGCCAAAAGTATGTCTGAGTGTAGACCGCCAAGGTTGTGGTGTAGGCTCCGCTGCCCAGGCCGTCGTTCGGCTGGTGGCCCAGCCGGTCATACTTCCCCGTCGGAACCGTCTCCTGCAGCACAACCGAGGTCGTCGGAATCCAACTGCCTTCGTGAAACTTCGCGACCCGGTACTGACCCTGCAAGGTGAGATCACCCAGCTCGACACTGGAGCTGCTGGGGCCACTGCTCGCCACATTGAAGCCCCCCGTGGGGATCAACCCGACAGTCACTCGATCCAAGAGTCCGTAGTTCACGTACGTAAGCGACCCCAGTCCGTTCGCGTGAGCGGAGATCACATCGTAGAGATAGGGCTCGATCAAAAGATGCCCGCGCGGTAAGGTCGTGGCATTGGGTGCCAGCATGGGGCCGGTCCACCAGGCATCGCCGAGCGACTGCCGGACGACAGAAGAGGCCGGCGAGGCCTCCTGGGCACCGGCAATACCGGCTGCTCCGACGACCAATCTCGCTACCATCAGTGCTCCCACCGCGACGTACTTCCGCATGACTGGCATCTCCTCGATTGAGGCGGCCCCTCTTCATCTTATGCATCCTTACATATCCGCCGTGAAAACCCTCGCCGCAGGGGCGTGGACCGGATGACTGAACCGGGACCACCCGAGCGAGGAGCCCCTACTTGAGAATGATCTCTTCCAGTAGTTGACGGCTGATCTGTTCGCGCATCTCGCCGCGCTTCTCGGAGATTTGGTGGACCGCTTGTTGGCTACCCTGAATTTTGTCTTGGGCCGCCTCTAACTTGGCCTCAAAACCGTCCAAGGATGCGTAATTCTTGTACTCGATCGCGAGCGCGACATCCCAGTCCTGGGGATCGGACTTATCCTCTTTCAGGAAAAACTTGTAGTCCAAGATTATCCCTTGTCGTTTTTCTTCCTCCAGCAGCGGCTTGCTGGTTTGACGCAGGTTGGCGAGGTATTCGTCCAGATGACCGGGCTTCACACGAACCGTCGACAACCTCCACAACGGACCTTCGGTGTAGCTTTCCTGCGCAGTCAAAATCGGCGTGAGCAGCAACACAAGTGCGAACAGCCCAAGCAGCTTTTTCATTTGATCTCCTCAAAGCGAAGTTGAAGGAAACGGCCGCCGATTCGTTGGATGCATCTTCAAGACTCGTCGACTGTCCCCCTCCGAGAGATTGGAACACGGGAGAGAAAGCCAGGTATTGCACAAAATTGCGACCGAAGGAGCAGTCGCGGTGGGCTATGAAATCACAATCATCAGGCTATTATTCGCAGGCGTCGTCTGCTCAGACTGTGGAGCTTTTCAATGGCTTTCTACATCCAATCCGCGAGGGTTCAACGACGTAAAAAGGAGGAAACAGTCAGTGGCTGGACAAATGGTGCGGGTACACACTGTCCCCGGCTGTGAAGGCCTGGAGCTCGTCGAAGGCGAGTATGTTGATTTTCGATTTGCGCGTCATGCGCACCCGCATTTTTCGATTGGCGTGAATAGCCGTGGAGCACAGCGCTTCTCTCATCGCGGCCGCGAAACGATTGTGCGACGCGGAGAGCTTATATTGCTTAATCCTGACGAAGCCCACTCCAACGAACCAGCGGAGAATTCATGGAACTGCGTCTCGCTGTGCCCGGCCCCAGCCGTGCTAACGGGTTTAATGCCTGAGCTGGGAGACTCAAAAATCCGTTTTCGTTTCGCAGTAGTACGCGACTCCCATTTTGCAGTTCGAATCATTGATCTCTTGAGCCGATACGCCGGACGCGCAAGTGCCCTGAAACTGCAGCAACACTACTTAAGTTTGATCGCCGACATTTTCCATCGGTACGGCAGCCGCAGGCTTACCGCGCGATTCAGCGCGCCGATCGAAAAGGCTCGGGAGCGCCTCGCCGATTCTCCGGAAGCCAACATCAGCCTGTCTGAGCTAGCCGATGAAGCCGGCACTTCGCCAACGACGCTATTACGGTCCTTTACGAAGGCCGTCGGGTGCACCCCTCATACGTACCAGACAGCGCGGCGTGTTCACCGCAGCAGGCAGCTTCTTAGGGACGGTTCGTCTATCGTCGAGGCCGCGCTTCTCTGCGGATTCGCTGATCAGAGTCACTTCACCCGCGTTTTCAAAAGGTGGACCGGCGCGACCCCAGCTCGGTACTGCGCGGAAGCCCATCGCACCAGGGGCGTCGAGTCGCGAGCTTTCTGAAAAGCTGGGAATGGCTTGAATCAGTTAGCAGTCCGCGCAAAGGCCGCTACTGCCTGCCTCCGGCCCGGCGCAGCAAGCGACCGATTTCGTTATTGTTCCGAACCTGGGCCCACGTGAGTGCGGTGTAGCCGTTCCGGCTGCGCAGGTTTACATCCGCACCCGCTGCCAGAAGTGCCTTGACTACCTCCGGGTTTGCCTTGGGGTTCCGGCAGGCGAGGATCAGAGCTGTTTGCCCGGTCTGATCCAAATCATTTACGCTCAACACATTCACGCCGTCGGCATTTAATTTGGCGCCCTTTGCCGCAGACAATAGCTGTTGCACCGTCTTCAAGTCTTCCTGCGCGGCAGCCCGCATAAGCTCGGTCTCATCGGGATCGTCAAGGGTTTCGCCACCGTTTCCCAGCTCAACTGGCCAGGCGATTGGAACAATCCGGACTACCTTGATGCCGATATCCCCATTCATCTTCTGCCAATCGTTGAGCCTGAAAAAGCCTCGTAACAGTGGCTCAATCTGTATCTCAACCGTCGACTGCCACATCGGACGCCCCACTGGGCGCCAGATTCCTGCACCTTCGTCCCAGGCTTGCAGCCGGAACACACTGAAGCCGTCGGCCAGGTTCCACTCAAAGTGCGCATCCAGATTACGACTGAAGCCGGCAGGGCTAATCCAGAGCGCGGAGCAAACCACCAGCAAAGCTGCAACCAGGTAGGGCCACGCTCGCCGGCCGACGCAACGAGATACAAGCGCCGCCGCCAAGCCAACCAGGGCTAGGGCCTCAATCAAGAAGCCCGCGGCGATGAGTACTTCGCCAGCACTATTCCACCAGCGCAGGCGCCAATCCAGGAACCCGCCCTCGTCAAAATGCCAAAACGGATTGAGGTAGAGGACTAGGAGACCAATGACGAACAGCAACGCTCCTGTTTCCACACCCGTGATCGCCCAGGTCGTGCGGCGGATGTGCTTGGCCGTTGGAGTGAGCATCAGCATCTACCAGCAAGAGTATAGACACTGCGCGGAAGACGGGGAATCAAAGCCGATACTACCTAGGATGGCGTAAAGCGAACAAGAACACCGCTTATTGTGCTCCAGCCACCTTCGCGCGCAGGACTGGCATCGGCTGGCGCAGAAGCTCCTCCGCTGCCTTCGCCTCAACTGGAGGGGAGAAGAAATGTCCTTGCCCCAGTTCGCATCCCAGTGCGCGGAGGTGATCAAACTGCTTGCTGGATTCAATGCCTTCCGCGATCACTTTCAATTTCAATTTGTGCGCCAGCAGGATGATCAACTCCACCGTCTCACAGGTTTCGCGGTCGGCCAGCATTCCGTTAACCAGCGAGGGGTCAATCTTCAATGCTTCAACCGGAAACTGTCGCAGCCCGCTTAAGGAAGAATTCCCCGTTCCAAAATCATCGAGGGTCACCCCTACCCGAAGCTGCTTAAGGTGTGAGAGAACGGTTGCGGTCAACTTTGCGTCGGCGCTTGCCACGTCTTCCGTCATCTCCAGATGCAGCCGCGACGGGTCAATCCCAGTCTCCCGCAGTGTCGTCTCCAGGCCGGCGACGAACTGGCCATCAGCCAATTGTTTAGCTGAAACGTTCACGCTCAACCCCACGGCTTCCTTCTTGGGAATCTCATTGTCCCACGTGCGTAACTGCCCGCATGCCTCGAGAGTCACGCCCTGGCTGATGGAAACTAGCAACCCCGCATCCTCCGCCGCGGCAGCGAACTTGTCCGGCGAAATCAAGCCATGCTCGGGATGCTGCCAGCGGAGCAGCGCCTCGAACCCAGTGATCCGCTTCGTTTCCAGCTGCACGATGGGTTGGTACTGCACGCGGAACTGGCGCTTCGCCAAGCCTTCTCGCAACTCGGATTCCAGCTTCAGCCGGTTGATGGCACGGGTGTGCATCGCCTCATCAAACACCTCACAGCGGGCTCCTCCCAGGGCTTTGGCCCTTCGCGTCGCGACGTCGGCATCCACCAGCAGATCTACTGCGCTGTCATGTGTGGACTTGCTCAAAGCGATGCCCACACTCGCCGACGTGCGCACCTCGCGTCCTTCTATAAGGAGGGGCTCGGCCACAGTGGAAAGGATTCGGGTCGCCACCCGCATCGCATTGCTCGGGTCGCTCACCTCTTCGAGCAGAATGGTGAATTCGTCGCCGCCCATTCGCGACAGAACTGCGTCCAGCATGGGGAACTCGAATTGCGGGCGGGAAACGGTATCGTCGTGCCTCAAACAGACCCCCAGGCGCTGTCCAATCTCGACGATCACCCGATCCCCTACCGCGCGGCCCACGCTGTCGTTGAACTCCTTGAAACCATCCAGGTCCACGAACAACACGGCATGCTGGCGGTTCGGGATGCGCTGCGCCCGGGCAAACAAATGCTGCAGGCGATCGAGGAAGAGACGACGGTTCGGCAGCCCGGTCAGAGCGTCGTGAAAAGAGTTGTGCTCCAATTGTTCTTCCGCGCGTTTGCGCTCGGTCACGTCTCGATTCACGATGACCAGTTTGGAGACCTCACCCTTCTCGTCCCTGATGGTGCTGGCCATCGACTCCAAAACCCGCCAGGTGCCATCTTTGTGACGAATGCGGTAATCCAGTTTTCTCCCGGTTCCAGTGCTGCGCGCTTCACGAGCCGCTTCCAGCACCTTGAAGCGGTCATCCGGGTGGATCTGCTCAAAAGAGGACGTTTCCCCCAGTTCTGCCGCGGAATAACCCAGAATTCTCTTGTACGCGGGACTGTTATAGAGCCGCCGCCCCTTCACGTCCACCAGCGCAATCATGTCGGCTGCGTTTTCCGTGACGATCCGGAACAACTCTTCGCGCCGCTTCGACTCCCGGCGTGCCCTGTGCATCCGAAACTGCTGGTAGGCCACCAGAAAGCCAAGCGCGGCAAAGGCTATCCAATTCCATTGCAGCATCATTGTTGTACCGAAACGGAGAGAACGACCCTTCGTAGGGCGACTCTCAAGGAGGGATATCGGCAAATACAGGCAAGACAATTAGCCCGGCTGCGCGCCGGGCGCTCTAGGTACGCCGTCTCGGTTGTCGCTTCTTCCTTTACTGCACAACCGCGGTCAGACCTGTTGGAGGGTTGGGATCTTGACCTTCGGTTGGCACGGAGGTCGCATTTGGCCAGAACTTAACCGAATTGTAGACGCAATTAACTTTCGCACTCGGAGGGCCGCCTCCCCAGGTTGAATCACCTGACCAAGCATTCGCAAAAATCCACAGTCCGTGAGGAGGCATGGCCACGTCTGAACTAGTCGTCGAGTGAACAATTTGGCCATCCACCGTGAATGAAAGAGTTCCGGGAACCCATAAAAACCCGTACCGGTGGTATCCCAATGCAGGGTTAAATGAAAGGCTCTGAACCATCGAGACACCGGAAGGGTGAGTCGTAAGATGAACCGCGCCTGAATTAGCAGATCCAAGCCAAGATTCATTCAAAAGAAACTCAAAGTCGTATTCTTCCGGGCCATAGGTTCTGTTCTGAAGTGTCCCGCCAGCTTGCATCAAAAAGAAAGAACAGACTCCTCCGGACACCTTTGTAGGATCTACGGCCATCATCATTTCGTAGTAACCGTAACCATACCCTGGTAGCGCGTTGGATATGATCTCGGATCCTTGCAAAGGAGTCCCTGGACTAATCGAGAGCGTCAAATATCCTGTTGCGGGTTGCCCCAAACTTGTGGGATCGGCAGTTGTGAAGACAGAAAGTGAAGGCAGGAGCTCATTTGACCCCGTTCCAACCCACGGACCATCGACTTGAAAAGCTCCGTCAGCGGTATCCAAGCCTGCGGTCCCGGCTTGGGAAGAACTTCCATTTGGCGGAGTAAATTTCTCGTACAGGGTGGGTGTCTGTCCAATTAAATGGCTGGCTGTGCATCCAACGCAGAGAGTTACCAGCAAAACGAAACGATTCCAAATTTTAGGATTCTTCATATTGATTTTCCAAGACCAGCAAGGTAGCGACACTTTAGAGATACCGTTCGGCGGCTTCGACCGATTGTCCAGCGCTCCGTATCGGTGGAAAACGGCGCTCTAGAGGCAAGGGATCGCGTAGGATTCAGTGACGTAGCTAAGGGAAGAAAACTGGTACTTTGCAGGGAATTCGGCCAAGGCGTATGGGCACTCGCCCGCGCTGACAAGCAAACGGTCGGCAGCAGAAACGCGATCGCTGCAAAGGGGGAGTGTTTCTTCATAACCGAGTAACTCCATTCTGGCACATGAAAAGCACCAAAGAATAGGACACATTGGTACACGACCGCAGAACCATGATGTCGTGCGTCGAAAGTAACCGTCGATCAGGACTTGGCGGTTTGCGCAGCACACCCGTGCGGTAGGCGGGCCGGCCGGGCAAGAACTCACCGGCTGCAAAATTGCCGCCCCCTTTTAATCGCCTTGTTTTCAATAGGAACGAGCGCTAGGGATTCACCACAATCTTCCCAAACATCTGACTCTTCTCCAGATACTCGTGCGCCGCCCGCAACTCGCTGAGGGGAAACTTGCGGTCCACCACCGGCTTCAGGCGCCCGGCAAATACGTGCCGCAACACCTCATGCAACTCGCCCATGGTTCCCATATAGGAGCCGAGAAGGGTCAACTGCCGGGCGAACAGATGGCGCAGATCAAGCGCGACGTTCGGCCCGGTCGTAGCCCCGCAAGTCACCAGCGTGCCACCATTCTTCAGGGACTTCACACTCTCGTCCCAGGTGGCGGCGCCAACGTGCTCCACCACGATGTCGACGCCTTCTTTGTTTGTAATCTTCCGAACTTCTTCGGAGATCTTCTGCTGGTAGTGGTTAATGCCAAAATCCGCGCCCAGTTCGCGGGCTTTTTCCAGCTTCGTTTCATCACCTGCAGTCGTAATTACGCGGCACTGAAAGAATTTGGCAATCTGAATCGCCGCGATGCCGACACCGGAACTCGCCCCCAGCACCAGCACGGTCTGCCCCGGACGAATGCCGGCTCGTCCGACGAGCATGTGCCACGCGGTTAAAAACACCAGCGGCACGCTTGCCGCCTGATTAAAATCGAGCGAGTCTGGAATCGGAATCACATTCGCCGCCGGAACGGCAATGAGCTCGCAATTTCCTCCATCCACACCATTGCCCAGAACGGTAAATTCCCTACATTGGTTTTGCAGTCCGGTAACACACTTTGCGCAATGTCCGCAGTAATGCATAGGCGCCAGCAGCACTCGCTGTCCAGTCTTAAACCCGCCGACGTACTCGCCTATCTCCACGATCTCGCCCGCCACGTCGCTGCCGAGAGTGTGCGGCAGCTTCACCCCTGGCAGGCCCTTGCGCACCCAAACATCCAGATGATTCAGCGCACACGCCTGCACGCGCACCAGCACCTGGTCTTTGCGCGGCTGGGGATCGGCGATGTCTTCATAAGTCAAAACTTCCGGCCCACCAAATTGATGAATGCGGACAGCTTTCATAACGGTGCTCTCCTAAAAGCCTGAAACTAACACAGAAGGGGTCGTGTTTGACTCTCTCCTGTTAACCGACTGATAATCAAAGCGGCAGGCCGCTCTCGCCTCATGGACATCTACGAGCAAATCGTGCAGCTTCGGCGCGAGGGTCGCCGCGCAGCCGTTGCCACCATCGTCAACGTGCGGGGCTCGATTCCTTCCTTTCGCACCGCAAAGATGCTGGTGCGCGACGATGGCACGATCGTGGGCACGATTGGCGGCGGTTGCGTCGAGGCCGATGTGTGGCAGGCGGCGCGAGAAGTTATGGAATCGGAAAAGCCCCGCACCCTCACCTTCGACCTCAACCAGGATCCGAAATACGACACGGGCTTGGTTTGCGGCGGCACGCTCGAGGTTTTCATTGAGCCGGTATTGCCTCCAGTATTACTTTATATTTTCGGCGCAGGCCACGTAGCCGTAAATCTTTGCCAGGTAGCTGCGAATGCGGGTTTCGACCTGGTCGTCACCGACGACCGCATTTCTTACGCGACCAAGGAACGTTTCCCAGCTGCCCGCGAAGTCCACGCGCTCGATTTCGATGAGGCGACGAATCAACTCGATCCCAACGAGTCTTCCTACATCGTCATCGTCACTCGCGGTCATCGCGACGATATGCGCCTGCTGCGCTGGGCGGTGCAGACTCGTGCCCGCTACATCGGTATGATCGGCTCCAAGCGCAAGGTGATCGGAATTTTCAAGACATTGCGAGAGCAAGGCGTGCCCGCGGGTTTGTTCGACCGCGTCCACGCTCCCATCGGACTCGACATTGGCGCGGTCACACCCGAGGAGATTGCGGTTGCAATTACGGCAGAGCTGATCGCGTTTCGCCGGCACGCCAGCGCGGATTTGCCGCATATGAGCTGGTTCCACTCGCAAGACTCTCAGCCTGAAGCGAGCAATGAGGGACCGGCAGACGTGCCGGACGCACGAGCTGCCGCATTCGACGAGCGCGAGTGAAACGGTTGGTTGCCATGTCTTTCCTCCGCGTCTCGGTTCCTCCCGTAATGGATTCAGTTTTTTCCTTTTCTCTCGCATTCCCTGCTATCTTCGCTGCATGACCCGCGCTTCCAGCTTCGCCGGCTTAATCCTCGCCGCCGGAGATTCCTCGCGGATGGGCAGGGACAAAGCCTTACTCCCGTGGCCGCCGTCGGCGGCCGGACAATCGACTTCGAGCGACACATTTCTCTCGGCAGCCATTCGCTCACTTTCCATGGCGACCGAGTTCGTCCTGGTGGTGGTGGGAAAGAATGAACCAGCGCTGGCGCCGATCATTTATGCTCAGGGCGCCTCTCTTGTGGTGAACCCGGATCCGGACCGGGGCCAGTTTAGTTCGCTGCAGGTCGGGCTGCGCGAAGTACTCAACCACGGCCGCGATGCTGTGATGATTACGTTGGTTGACCGGCCTCCGGCCAGCACCACCACCGTCGAAACTTTGCGCGAGGCCTTCGAAGCAGCCAATCAGAGCATCTGGGCGGTGGTCCCTGAGTTCTCCGGCAAACACGGGCATCCCCACCTTGTGGGCCGCGAAATGATGGAAGCGTTTCTCCGCGTCCCGGCCTCATCGATCGCCCGCGAAATCGAACACGATCATCGGGAGCATATCCAATATTTTCGTGTCGATGATCCTCTGGTCGTTTTGAATATCAACACGCCGGAGGACTATGCCGGGCTGCTGGCGCGCTCCTGCTGAACTCAGATCCGTCTGACCCTGTCCGTTCGACCCGATGTTCATCAGAACAATGTCCGACGTTGCGCGCTTCCCCCGGGCAAGTTATGGTCGATGGATGAATGCCCCAGAGGCAGAAGCATTCCTTCCCGCGACCAACGAATTTCTCCATTCGATTCTCCGTCTTAACGTGCGCGTAGCTGCGTTTGACTGCGACGGCACGTTGTGGTCGGGCGATGTCGGGGAGCGGTTCTTCGATTGGGAACTGAAACAGCGCGACATTATCCGGGAAGTTCTAGTGCGTCCCCTGCGGGAGCGTTACGCGGCCTACCGGCGTGGCGAGGTCGATGAAACCACAATTTGCGGCGAAATGGTGACGCTGCACAAGGGCATTTCAGAGCTGAAGATGATGGACGCGGCCTCACGCTTCTTCAACGAGTTTTTTGTCGTGCAGATATTCCCCGAGATGAGGGAACTGGTTCGTCGCCTCCAGGAAAATGGCTGCGAGGTCTGGGCAGTGTCGGCTTCGAACGAATGGGTGATTCGTGTCGGCATGAAGCATTTCGGTATCCCTGAATGCCGCATTCTTGCGAGCAAGGTGGAAGTCGATAATGGCATCGTCACGGATCGGCTGATCCGCGTGCCCTCCGGCCTAGGCAAACCGCAGGCGCTGCGTGAGGTCGTGAAGAAGCGAATCGAGGCCGCGTTTGGCAATTCCTGCTGGGATCGGGACATGCTGGCGATGGCGAAACATGCGTTTGCGATCAACCCGAATCCCGACCTAGAGTCCGAGGCCCGGGAACAGGGCTGGCGGATTTATTTTCCCGAGGGCACTGGTTCACGGAGTTGAGTTTGCCGCCTGCCATCTGCGGTTTACAATTGCGCTGCAAATGTATTCTGCGCAGTTACTCGATCATTTTCAGAATCCGCGCAATGCGGGAGAGCTTGCCCATGCCGACGCTACTGTTGAAATTGAAAACCCTGCCTGCGGAGACGCTTTGCGCCTGATGTTGGCGACCGGCGCCGGCCGCATTACCGAGGCGCGGTTCAAGGCGAAGGGCTGCGTGGCGGCAATTGCCTGTGGCTCGGCATTGACAGAATTGGTTGTGGGGAAGACGCTGAATGAAGCCAAGAACCTGCGGCCCGAGGAAGTGATTGCCGCTGTAGGCGGCCTGCCCCAGGCCTCAACCCACGCCGTCCAACTGGTTCTCGGCGCGCTTTCGCTAGCGCTGAGTCGCATTAGGCTTTAGCTCAAGATTCATGTTTTCCTCCCATGCACCGCATCGCGTGCCTGCAAACCACCCTTCTCCGCGGTATCGACGCTCTGGCGTTCGCTATAGTGCCGAACTCTTTGCCTGCACGAAAGGAATCCGCCAGATTACCTGGGTTCCGTCTTCCACAGCCGTGAATCTCCCACTCTGAGTTAAGATTCTCCTCATGCCTGTGACTACCAGAATCGAAGAAGTTCGTAACGAAATCACGGCGCTGGCTCAAGCCGCGCCTACGGCCAAGGATCTCATGCAAGGCGTGTGCAAGCTCTTGCACGAGCGCATGCTTAAGTACAACTGGGTTGGCTTTTACATGCTCGAACTAAATGCCCAGCCGCCCATGCTAGCGCTGGAAGCTTTCGTGGGCGCCATGACTCCGCACACGCGAATTCCACTCAATCAGGGCATTTGCGGAGCGGCGGCCTCCAGCGGGAAGACGATCGTGGTCGACGACGTCAGCAAAGATCCTCGCTACCTGGCGTGCTCCCTGGAGACGAAGTCCGAGATCGTTGTGCCTATTTTCGTGAAAAACCAGGTCACCGGCGAGCTCGACATCGACAGCCATTTCCCCGCGGCGTTCGGCGCGGAGGACCAGAAACTCGTCCAGTACTGTGCTGATGTTGTAGGGAAAAAGATTGAGAAGTCTAAGTGAGCTCTGAGAAGGGCAAGGTCTCCGGGATTGGGCGCGTGTGGCTCAGTTCCGTCGCCAGCGGGCTTCGTGCCAGCACTATCTGCAATCTATGAAACGGGTCGTCGCAGCGGTGATCGAAAAGGATGGCAAGCTGCTGGTGTGCCAGCGGACACGACATCAGACCATGCCGCTCAAGTGGGAATTTCCTGGAGGGAAAATTGAAGAAGGCGAGCAGCCCCGCCATGCCCTGCGCCGGGAGTTGGAAGAAGAGCTAGGAATCCACGCGAAGATCGGCGACGAGATCGCCCGCCTTCGGCATACCTACCCGAATGGAGCCATGGTGGAGCTGCGATTCTTCATCGTTCGCGAATACGAAGGGGAAATCGAGAATCGTATCTTCCGCGATCTGCAATGGTCAGCCCCCAAGGATCTGGCATCGTATGATTTTCTTGAGGCCGATGCTTCTCTGGTGAAGGATTTGGCGGCCGGAAAGCTTCTTTAACCGGGCGATGTCTGATGGGCTACCTCTGAAGGCTTCACGCTAACCGCCACCTCTCAACGTCCAGAACCACGCAACGGTCAGCCCAATCATGACGATCGTTGTCAGCCAGGCCACAGCGTTGAATAAACCCGTGTTCACGTACTCACCCATGAGCTCTTTCTTGTTGATCAGGAGCAGCATAAAGATCAGTACGAACGGCAACACCACGCCGTTCACGACCTGCGACAGTACGGCAATTTTTACCAGGGGCAGTCCCGGTATAAGAAGAACGGCGCCGCCGGCTACGATCAACAGCGTATACAGCCAGTAGAAGAAGGGAGCCTCGCTGAACTTCTTGTCCACGCCGGATTCAAAGCCCATCCCTTCGCACACTGTATAGGCCGTGGAAAGAGGCAGGATGGACGCGGCAAAAAGTGATGCGTTGAACAGCCCGACGGCAAACAAGATGTAAGCGTACTGTCCGGCCAGCGGCTTCAGTGCTTGGGCTGCGTCGGCGGCATACTTGATGTCACGGTATCCGTGCACATACAGCGTCGCGGCGCAGGCTACGATGATGAACCACGCCACTACGTCCGTAAAAATGCAGCCCGCGATCACGTCCCAGCGCGAGGCTTTGAGTCCGCGCCGGGTTACGCCCTTTTCAACGATTGAGGATTGAAGATAGAACTGCATCCAGGGTGCGATCGTGGTTCCAACCACTCCAATCACCATATACAAATATGCTTGTTCCCGGAACCTGGCCCATTCGGGCGGCTTGAAGGTAGCGGCGGTTGCGACTTTCCACGCCGGATGCGCCAGCGCACCGGCGAAGATGTAAGTGATATAGAAGAACGACGCCGCCAGGAAAACCTTCTCCACGCTCTTGTACTGGCCCTTGACCACGATCAGCCAAACGATCACACCACAAACCGGCACGGTCACGTAGCGTGAAAGCCCGAACAATTCCAGGCTGGTTGCGATGCCAATAAACTCCGTGACGACGTTGCCGAAATTGGTGATCAGAATTCCGAGCATCATCAGAAAGGTGATGCGGAGCCCGAACTCTTCGCGGATCAGGTCGCTCAGGCCTTTGCCGGTCACCGCACCCATGCGGGCACTCATCTCCTGCACCACGATCAGCGCCAGCGTGATCGGGATCATGGTCCACAACAGGAGAAATCCATATTGCGCCCCGGCCTGGGAATAGGTCAGGATGCCGCCGGCATCGTTGTCGACGTTCGCTGTAATAATCCCCGGTCCGACTACCGCCAGGAACAACAGCGTCCGGCCTCTCCAGCGTTTCCAAAGCTTCATGCGAGTATTTCGCCGACATAGGAATTAAAACAACTTGGGACAGGCCTGCGCCCTACGATTCGCGACATGCAGGCTGGCTCAAGGCGGCATCAGAATACATGGACCGCCCGTGCCCGGCATAGGTGAAAATGAGAAATTGTGGAGAAAAGAATCGGAATCGCAAACAGTTTAAGATGTTTGCAGGCTCAGATTATTCAAGCCACAACTTCGGATGACCAAGAACTCCGCGCGCAGCTTCTACCTTCTGATTGCACTCGTCGTTGTCCTGCTTGACCGCTGGACGAAGCACCTCGTGGCGCAGCGCATCCGGCTTTATTCTCACATTCAGGTTATCCCAGGCTTTTTTCAACTCACCCATACCGAAAACACTGGCGCGGCCTTCAGCCTGTTCGCCGACTCTAACGCGCACTGGAAAACCGGCTTGCTGATCGCATTTTCCGCGATCGCGTTGCTGGTGGTCTCGGTTCTGCTCTGGAAAAACCATCATGCTCACATAGTCACCGGCATTGGTTTGGCGTTGATTATGGGAGGAGCTTTGGGGAACCTCTGGGATCGTCTGGCGCGCGGGCGCGTGGTCGACTTTCTATTATTCTACGTGAAGCGGTATCAGTGGCCGGTGTTCAATCTGGCGGACAGCGCCATCGTGGTTGGTGCGGGATTGCTGGTGCTGGAGATTCTGTTTCACAAATCGAGCAGCCAAGAAGATTCGCGGTCTAACTGAGTTAAGAGATTTAGTCTTACGGGGCTTACGGGGTCCCGTAAAGCTGCTTGTACACGCTAGCGTTCCGCAATATCGCCTGCACGTACTCGCGGGTCTCGGTGAAGGGAATCGATTCCACGAACTCCTGGGCATCACGATACTTGCCCTGGTTCAGCCAGTCTTCCACGCGGTCGGATCCGGCGTTGTAGGCGGCGAGGGCGTATTCGGGAGATCCACCGAACTTGTCGACCATGCCGCGGAAATAGCGCGTGCCGAGTTGCAGGTTCACCGCGGGCGTGTACAACTGGCTGGCGGTATAGCGCTTCATCTTTACTTCCTTGGCCACGAGTTTGCCGGTCTTGGGCAACAACTGCATCAAGCCGACGGCATTAGCCCGCGAAACCGCGTTGGGATTGAACTCCGACTCCTGCCGGATTAACGAAGCGACGAGATAGGGATCCAATCCATTGGCCGCGGCCGACCGTTTCAGGTCGCTCCAATATGCCTTGGGAAACAGCGCTTCCCAGTATTTCCGTGGCAGATCGGGAATGTCGAGGGCGAAGTAATTTGGCGCGGAATGCTTCATGACTTCGATGGCCTGGTCGTAGTGCCCGGTCTCGTCATAGAGTTGTGCGGTTTCAGCCGGGCCCCAACTGCCACCGGCGGCTGCAGCTGCGGCTTGCAATTCGCGTACTGCAAAATCGACGAGCCCGCCATTGCCCAGAAGCTCCGCTTTCTGCACGTGCAACTCGTCTGAGGGCGGTTCCGAGTCCGTCACTTTTCCGCTAATGTCGAGGGGCGGCACGCGATCGAGCAAGGCGAATCGCGTCGTCGCATCGTCTGCTGCTTCCGGAAGAAGCTTCAGCCTCTGCCTTCCCAGTTCCGCGTAATAAAAGTTGCGATAGCGATCCGAAAGCTTCTGATAAAAGGCACGGGCCATGAGGGGCTGATTGTCTTCCTCGGCCAGCCGGGCGCGCCAATAGAGAGCAGCAGGGGTTTCCGCACCCGAAGGGTAAATCGCAATCTGGTCCTCGAATGCCTTCTCGGCTTCCTCATTACGTCCTTGCCGCAGAGTGAGCCAGGCTGCCTTCCAGTGCATATACGAAGCTCGCGCACCGTTGGGAAAGCGCGCCTGCGCCTCGCGAAATGCGTCGAGTGCCTGGTCATACTCATGATGCACAAGGTGCAGATTGGCGGCGGAGAGCAGGGCCAGCTCGAGCCACGGACTCGCGGGAGACGCCTGGCGCAGCTCATCGACCGTGCGGTAAAAAGCATCGTTGTCATTGGTGGCGAAGTCTACTTGACCCAGCAGATACACACGATGCGCGTTGATCTCGCCACCTTCGCCGCCGACCAAGGCGAGGACCAGCTTGGCGTCATGGTTCTTGCCGCCGCGATGAAGCGCTTCCGCGAGGGCAAGCTGTATCCCTGACCGCTCAGTGCTGTTGGAATTGGAGCTAATCTCGTTGATCAGATTGCGATATTCGTCCGCTGCTTCGGCATAACGCTTCCGACTCATCAATCCGTCGCCCCGGGTTTTGAGTTGGGTGGCGGTCGGCGGCGGAACGGAGGGCAGCTTCTTCAACTCAAGATACGCAGCATCCGCGTCAGCGCTGCCCGGCATCGTGTAATAGACATTCTCCAGGGTTTCGGCGGCTTTCGCGGTCTGGCCAGCCGCAGCGTAAGCTCGTCCCAGAGCGAGTTCCACGTCGGAGCGCACTGGCACGCGGTCCTGCTCCAACAAAGCTGCCGCTTCCGCTGCCTGTCCTTCCGCCAGAAGCACCTCGGCATAGCTGACGCGGGCGTCCCGCACCAGCAGCGAATCCGGATGTGTCTTGGCAAAGTCGGTCAATGTTGCCAGAGCCTCCGCCGTGCGCCCGGTTTGCAGGTAAGAGGTTCCAAGGTAGTAGTCGACATAATCCCCAAGGTCGCCGGCATAAACCTTGGCGCGGTTCAGCGGGTCGATGGCCCGGGCAAAGTCGCGATCCAACACGTGCGCATAACCCAGTACCAGCCAGGCCAGAGCTCCAGCATCTTCTTTGGCGTGAGCCCGTCCGTAGGCTTCGACCCCGGCGTAGGCCGGAAGTGAGCGATCTTGCAGAAGCTGTTGCGCCATAGGCCGCAAGCTGGCCGAAGCCACAAAGGCCTGCCGCATGCGCCGGACCCGGGGGGAGATCTTCCTTGGCTTCCTGGTGTTGACGGAGTGACCCTTCACAACGCTGGTTACTGGCTTCTTGCCGGCGGGTGCCTGCTTAGGCGGGCTGTTGCTTGTATCCGTGCTTTGTTTGCTGCTCTCCACACTGTGAACAGCTGGTTTCGGCGGAGATGTATCTGCTTGGCTTGGAACGGAGCTGGACGCAGGTTGCTGCGAGGCCTCTGCCGAAGGAAGCAGAACGCCGACGAAGCCGCACAGAGCCAAGGCTGCGAGTACCCCCAACCTCGGACCTGATGGCACTACTTTTGTTTTTCCTGGAGACACGCTACTGCCAGAACCTTCTACTATCAGATCATGCCGCGAATCTAGCGGCGGAAATTTGAACCCATGATGGACATGTCATCTTCAGCCAGACTGCGCAGCAACTCGCTCTGAAAATAGTCCGCGCTGGCAGCGGCCGTATTGCCGTACCGCTTCTGAAACGTACCGCGGCTCTTGTCGATGTCCTCTTTGAGCCGGTCATACAAATCCTTGTTGCGGCGACCTTCCGCCACTTTCGCCTGGTTGTAGAGCTTGATTTCATCGACCAGCAAGCGTGCGAACCGTTGCGCTTTGCGATGGACGTCAGCATCTTCCGGCGACAACCCAGCGAGGGGATCAGTTGCCGCGGCCGGTGCGGCCGCGCTTGCCGCGCGTGCCGAAGCGACTTCCACCACCTCAGCCGCGGGTTCGGGCTCAACAAGCTTGGCGGGCACATGCTTGGGCGCATGGGCTGCGAAAGGATCGGAAAACGAAGAAACCGTTTGCACCGGCGGGCTCTCAACCCGGCTCACCACGTCGCTGTCTTCCCGCGCCGCTGCCTGCTTGCGAAGCGAAGTTACTTCCAGCCATGCGCTGGTAGCGATCACCAACAGTTCCAGGGCGTCTGGATCAAGCTTGCCGCTGTCGCCTCCGTCGGCATAAACCAGGGCTGCTACTTTGTCCTTGAGCGCCAACGGCAAAACCAGCACCTGCTCATTGGCCGGGCTGTCGAACTGTCGTACGAAATGCTGGCCCATCTCAGCAATATTGCCTGGCGTTGCCACGCGATTCTGGTACGTATGTGCCACCGGACCCGCGCTAAGGTCGAGCGAAAAATCCTTGACCACTTCGTCATCGCCGAAACCGCGGCATTGCCATCCCGACGCGGCTCCTGCCTTCACCACGAACAGGGCGATGCGCGAACAATACGCGCTGCCGCTGTCGAGAAGGGCCCGCAGAATCTCTTTCTGCGTCGATCCCGCATGGATATTGGAAACGGCGTGAACCAGAGCGTTGGAGTCGTGAGCGCCACCGAGATCGCCCGCAGCGGAAGCTTCACTCGCCCGAGCGGGCAACGCTTCCAGCACCTGCTGCACAATCTGCGACTGCAGTTGCGGGATCTGCGCCTGAAGGACTTGCGCCACGGCATGCTCGACTACCTGCCGCACCTCGCTTTGCTCGATCACCTTCTGTTTCTCGCTCTGTCGCGCCATGCCTGGAGAATCCCAATCCCTTCGAAATCGCGCACCGCTAGTCACACCCGGTCCGAAGCCGAGCCCTAAGTGCTGATTATACGGCACTTGTGCGACTGCCCCAGAGTACGCAAGGACGTGTTCGACTGCGTACTCTAACTCCAGCTCCGACTCTTCCCTGACTGTATCGCAAATCTCAGCCCACCTGAAACCTGAAACCGATTGGGCAAACACTTCGGTTACCAAGTAGAATAACAGTTTGCTTTTCTGTCCGCGGCTTGGACCCGCAAAATACTGCATCGCAAAGAGAATGGGAGCCATCCAAAACAAACTAGAAGGGCCTGTCAGTGATGAACTGACCCTGGTACAGGCCGCCAAGCGGGGCGACGATTCAGCCTTTGAAGAGCTGGTTCGCCGCTACGACCGCAACGTCTTTCGGATCGCGCAACACATCACGCAAAACCGCGAGGATGCGGAAGACGTGGTGCAGGAAGCCTTTCTGAAGGCGTACGGCAACCTGGCGAAGTTTCAGGAGCAGTCCAAGTTTTACACCTGGCTGGTGCGCATCGCCGTCAACGAAGCGTTGATGAAGCTGCGCCGCAGGAAGCCTGAACGCACGGTCTCACTCGACGAAGAGATCAAGACGGAAGATGATTCGCTTCCGCGTGAGATTGCGGATTGGAGCCCCAATCCCGAGCAACAGTATAACCAGGCGGAGCTGCGGGAGATTTTGAGTAAGACGATCCAGGGCCTTCCCCCGGGCTTCCGGACCGTGTTTGTATTAAGGGACGTGGAAGGACTTTCCACCGAGGAGACCGCGGCGGCTCTGGAACTGAGCGTACCCGCGGTGAAGTCGCGACTGTTGCGGGCGCGCCTGCAGCTTCGAGAGCGCTTGGGACGGTTCTTCCAGAAACGCGAGAGTGGAGATGGCGAACAGTGAAATGCTCTGAGTTTCTGCACGAGCTGACCAACTATTTGGACGGCGTCCTCGACGAGCCTACGAAGGTCGAGTTGGAGAATCATCTTTCCTGGTGCCACAACTGCTATGTAGTGTGTGATACGACGAAGAAGACCATCGAGATCTATCGCGACTCCCAGCTCTACGAACTGCCTGAAGACCTCCGCTCGCGCCTCCGCTCCGCCATCATGACCAAGTGCCAGCAACACAAGAGACGCGGGCCGGAAAGCGTGTAAGGAAGGCTTCTCGAAGCTGACTGGCAATGAACCCCCGCTCCGCTTGCTCCATCGCTTATAATGGAAGGCGCGCCCCGGGGTATTCCATGCTGCGCTCGCGAAATATAGCTCTTCTTGTCTGGCTGTCCCCTTTTTGTTTCACCTCGATTCTTGCTTGCGGTCAAAGCAGCGAGCCTGGGCAATTGCGAAAGGCCGCACCCGCCTCAGTGCCCCAACCGGCGTCCCAACCAGCGCGTGATGGGGCGTCTGTGCCGGACGCTCCGCCGATTTCTGCCAACGCGCCCCGGATCAGTAAAAACACTCGCTATGAAGTCATCCGCGACTTTGAAACTCAGTTGGTATATGCGCGGACGGCTTTTCCAATGGGTACAAAAGGACTGCTACTGAAGGACGGTGTGATCACGCCGAACGGCGAAGAGTTGCGGCAGACGCTCACCCTTTGGGGCCCTGCGGTGAAGCCGGGCGATCCGGCGCACATTTCATATGTGCAGATCAAGGGTGACCACATTCATTTTGAGATCAATGGCGGCCCGGTGCACCGGAAGAAGTGGTATCAGAGAGTGGAGGTTACCGGCGCCTATGGTACGCCGGTCGCGGGTGGGGACGAGCAGCAAACTAATCCGCACGGGACATTCGTAGACCTTTATTTCGACAAGCATGTTCCCGAGATGACAGTGCAGCAACTGCGGGCGTTACTGTATCCAGTGCTCGACTTCAACGCCAAGAATAAAGAGCAAGCCTATCTGGACACCGTGCCTCCTAAGGTAAAGGCGGCGATCCAGGCGCACCACGTTCTGGTGGGGATGAGTCAGGAAATGGTGCTTCATGCCAAGGGCAAGCCACCGAAGAAGGTACGGGAGCGGGAAGGTGAGACGGAGTACGAGGAATGGATTTACGGCGAGCCCCCGGCGGATGTCGATTTCGTGCGCATCGTGGGAGATGAAGTGGTGCGCGTGGAGACCATGAAGGTGAACGGCGAAAAGATCGTGCGCACCGAGAAAGAAGTGATTCTAGAGCCGTCGGACAAGGATAAAGAAGCGAAGAAAGAACCGACGGAGCACCCCGCGAACGCCCCCACCCTGCGGCGTCCTGGGGAAGATTCACAAGACGTGCCGAAGCCGATCAACGGAGCCTCGCCAGTCCCGCCCATGCCACCGCCAGACTTGCCCCAACCTCCGAGTGGGCCCAGTGAGGTTATACCGACGCGATAGCATTGGAGCACTCAGACCCTATCTTGCCGCTACGGCTGACCGGCGTCCGCGAATGAAAAGGCCAACGCTACATTCGGGAACTCCTGCCCATCTACTTCCACATAAGGATAGACGAAATAGTTCAGCGGCTTCCCATCCTGCAGGGGGTTGAGCCGCAGATCGCGGCCCATGCTGAACTGCACCCGGTTCACGTCATGGGAGCCAAAGAAGTAGTCACGCTTTTCAGGGTGTTTCCATGCTTCGGAAATGTCCACGGGAATCCATCCTTTACCCTCGATCCAGAAATCGGACCAGCAGTGGTATCCGGCGATCTCGGCGGCGTGCTTGTCAGGGGGCAGCGGAAACCCGATCTCAAAGCGGGCCGGGATGCCTTGGGATCGCGCCATTGCGATGAACAAGGAATGGAAGTCGGTGCAGTTGCCTTTCTTTGCGTCGCAGGCGTAGAGGACGTCGCCGTGGCCCCATCCGGTGCCGGTTTTGTCGTAGCGCATGGTGGTGAAGACATAATCGTAGATGGCACGGGCTTTGTCGAGCTGATTAGTCTTGCCCGCGGTGACTTTAGCCGCGAGTTCGGCGGGCAGGCCGGTAATTGGTACGAGCGCGTCGGGCTCAGTGGCAAGTCGTTCATCCTTGGGTGACAGCGTGGCCAAAGCCGGCTGCGCCGCGGGCTCCAAGGCTACGCGCTCGTGGCGGATCACTTCGTATTCCACGTCGAAGTGGAGTTCCGGTTTCGCAGAAGAAGTCTCGGCGTAGAAAATTCTATTTCTGTACTTCGATTCGTATAGTCCTTGCAGGGGCAAATCACCCTTGACCTTTTCAGTCCGGATTTCCTGGTACGCGTCGCTGTGTGCCTCGGGAAACCAGATGCGGACCTTTTTCCCGGCAGGAAGATTCCTCACCGTGAAAGCGTAGTGAAACGTGAAGTGGCGGGAATCTTGGAAGGCAGACTGAACTAAGACGAGAAGCAAAGATGACAATACCCAAAGCTTGCGCGGCACAGGCGGCGTCCTTTCATGTTCTCAACTGGAAATTGAGAACTGGAAGTTGGAGGCTGGTTGTAAACGACACGCGGGCGTCTTAGAGGGAGCGCCGTCAAGTAAAGCCGCGCTTGGGTGTGCGCATGGAAGTGAAGATGCCGAGGGCGAGCCCGGCGATGCGGCATTTTAGCAGAGCGCGAGCCTGAACTGCACGCTTCCAGACGTGCTCCGTGTTCATCCGGTAAAATCGAACGGTGTCCGTAGCTATCCAATGTCGCGACCTGCGCAAGACTTACGACGGCAAAGTCGAAGCGGTGCGCGGGCTGAACCTCGAGATTCAAAGCGGCGAATGCTTTGGTCTTCTTGGTCCGAACGGAGCAGGGAAGACTACAACCATTGAAATCCTCGAGGGCTTGCTGCAGCCGACTTCGGGCGAGGTGTCAATTCTCGGCCACTCCTGGCGGGAGAATGCGCGCGAAATGCGGGAGTGGCTGGGGATTTCGCTGCAGGAGACGAGGCTTTCAGAAAAACTCTCGGTGCGTGAAACGGTCGAGCTGTTTGCCAGCTTCTATCGCGAACCGCGGTCGTGTGATGAGGTGCTCGAGCAGTTGCAACTTACCGAAAAAGCGGATTCCTGGGTGGGAAAGCTTTCCGGCGGGCAGAGGCAGCGGCTGGCGGTGGCGACGGCGCTGGTGTGCAATCCGAAGATTCTTTTTCTCGACGAGCCAACCACCGGTCTTGATCCGCAGAGCCGACGGCAGTTGTGGGATATCATTCGTGAATTTCAGCGGATGGGCGGCACCGTTTTGCTGACCACTCATTACATGGATGAAGCCGAGCGCCTGTGTGACCGGCTGGCAATCGTCGATCACGGGCAGATCATCGCCGAGGGTTCGCCTCCTGATTTGATCGAGCGCCTGGGCGGGCATCACGTCGTTGAGTTTGCCGTGAGTGCGAGAACGGCTGGGAATTCGGATGGTGCAGCGCTAGAGGCGTGGCGCGCGCTGCCTAGCGTGGAGTCGGTTCGTGAGGATGACGGCATGGTGGCGCTAAGTGTGAAGGAGCCCCATTTGACGATCCCTGCGCTGCTGGATGCGGTTGGGAAGCAGGGAAGCGAGTTGCAGCACTTGACCACGCGGCAGGCTAGTCTGGAAGATGTGTTTGTCCGGCTGACCGGGCGGCATTTGCGGGAAGAGTGAGCAAGTGAAAGGACGGACACGAGTGTGCAGAGACATTTTCGCTACATAGTTCTTCTGGCTATAACGTCGGCGGTAATGGGCGGGCATTCTGGCTTTGCGCAGGCATCGGCGACTGACTCGCGGACGGGCTTTCCTCCACTGGACCAATGGAGGGGCGAGGTGCTCGCGAGAGACGCTACCGCTTTGAAGGCGTTCTACAGCGTCGACCCTGTGGCGCAGGTTATGGCTAACGGCGTCAAGACCGACACGGATTCAGACGTGAACTTCTGGCTTGGCCTGAAAGCGCGAAGCATTACCTTAGAAATGGTTGCAGTGCTCGACCGTCCCAAAGGCACAAGCGTTGTTTTCAAAGCCGATGTGCGGTTGGCGAATGGTCAGACTCTGAGCGTGACCGACGGCCAAATGTGGCGCAAACAGGGAGAGCAGTGGCGACTGATGAGCGTGGAGCGAGCGGACGCGCCTCATCTGAAACAGCCCTCGGACATGAACAAGAATATCTATCCCGCAGACGCGGACGCGCACGCGGAGATCAAGGAAGCCCAGGAGAAAGCGGCAACCGGGCACAAGCGCGTGCTTCTGGTGTTTGGCGCCAACTGGTGTTACGACTGCCATGTGCTTGACCTGGCGTTTCATCGGCCCGATTTTGCACCGGTTATGGCCTCCTATGAGGTGGTGCATGTCGACCTGGGGCCAGACGAAATGAAAAACGGTGATCTGGTGAAACGCTACGACGTGCCACTGAACAAGGGTATTCCTGCGTTGGCGGTAATCGAGACCGATGGCAAGCTGGTGGTCACGCAGAAGAACGGCGAATTCGAGGACGCGCGCTCGATGACGCCGGAGGCGTTGCTTGAGTTCCTGAATAAGTGGAAGCCTGAGGCGCGATAGGTCGATCGTCCGTGGGTAATCGGTTATGAGTGTGGCAGAGCAAACCCCGGTTGTAGAACGAATGGTTCCGCGGAATCGGCCGACCCGCCGAAATGGGCGCTGGGCGGGATACCGCCATCTGCTGATAGCGCGCATGCTGGAGCTAAAGCGTGAACCGGAAGTGGTGTTCTGGGTGTTCGTGTTTCCCTTGTTGCTGGCGATGGGGCTTGGGATCGCCTTCCGCAACAAACCCGCCGACGCATCCTCGGTTGCGATTGTGTCGGGGGCGGGTGCGCACCAAGCGGAGGAGCTGCTGCAAGGTTCCCCGAAGCATGCATCCTTCAAAGTCGAAGTACAGGATAGCGTGGCGGCGCGGAAGGGCTTCCGTCTGGGGAAATACGACGTCGTGATCGAACCGGACGGCGCTGGGGGACTTCGGTATCTTTACGATCCGGCGCGTCCCGAGAGTGTGCTGGCGAGATCGGAAGTGGACGATGCGCTGCAGTCGGCAGCTGGGCGTAAGGATGTTGTTGCGACAACCGTGGTGACTTCCTCCGAGCCCGGTTCCCGCTACATCGATTTTCTGATTCCCGGATTGCTGGGCATGAACCTGATGAACTCCGGGATGTGGGGCATTGGATTCGCGCTGGTCGACATGCGGCAACGTAAGCTGCTCAAGCGCTTCGTGGGTACGCCCATGCGGCGCGGAGACTTCCTCCTGGCTCTGCTATCAAGCCGCCTGGTGCTGATGATCATTGAAATCGGCCTGTTGCTGACACTTGGGGTCATCGTTTTCCACATGAGAGTGCTGGGGTCGCTGTTCGCTATTCTGCTACTCGGTTCCGCCGGGGCCATGTGCTTTGGAGGAGTCGGATTGCTGACCGCAAGCCGGGCGCAGAAAATCGAGAGCGTAAGCGGGCTCATGAATCTCGTAATGATGCCCATGTGGATTTTTTCCGGCGTGTTCTTCTCCTACGAGCGTTTTCCCGCGGTCATTCAGCCGCTGATCAAGGTGCTGCCCCTGACGGCTCTGAACGATGCTTTGCGGGCGAGCATTCTGGAGGGCACGCCGCTGATCCGGCAGTGGCCGCGGCTGTTAGTGATGGCGTCGTGGGGTAGCATCTCATTCGTGCTGGCGCTGAGATGGTTTCGATGGACTTAATACGGGCCGACGGGGAAGAAGGCGAGACGTAAGCGGATGGCGGTCAATTAGCCCGCGCCGATAGTAGACAAGAAGCGCGGAGCCTGACGAGCCTTAACCGTTTGTTCGAAAGCGAAGGCCAGGCGGATGAGAGTCGGCTCGCTCCAAGCGCGACCAAAAAATGAGATGCCGACCGGAAGGCCCGAGATAAATCCGGAAGTTACGTTGATATTGGGATAGCCCGCGACCGCCGCCGCATTTGAACTCCCACCGGCAAAGTGGTCGCCGTTGACGAGGTCTGTGAGCCAGGCTGGTCCGCCCGTGGGGGCGACGATGGCGTCGAGCTTGTACTTGTCCATGGTGGCGTCAATGCCCTCGGTGCGGGCCAGTTGGTGATTCTTTTCGAGCGCGTCGATGTACGCCTTCTCATTTAGCGGGCCCTTAGCTTCGGCTTTCACAAATAAGTCCTGGCCGAAGTAGGGCATCTCTTTCTGTCGATTGCGGTCGTTGAAGTCGATGATCTCTTTCAACGTGTGGACCGGAGCGTTGGGGCCGAGGCGCGCGAGATAAGCATTGAGGTCGGCCTTCAGTTCGTACAGAAAGACCAACAGTTCACTCTTATCGAAATTACCCAGAGTTTCAATTTCAGCGGGATCGACCAGCGTGGCTCCTTGTTGCTTCATGGCGTCGAGAGCTCGCTCCATCAGAGCATCGACGGCGTCGTTGAAGCCGAAGTACTTCCTGGCTACGCCGATGCGGGCGCCCTTGAGGCCGTTGGGGTCGCAGAACTGAGCATAGTCCGTGAACGATCTGCCCTGACTTCCGGCAGTGGCGGAGTCCTGGGGATCAATGCCGGTAAGCGCGCCCAGCAAAATCGCAGCGTCCCGGATGGTTCGGCACATAGGACCGGCGCCATCCTGGCTGTGAGAGATAGGGATGATGCCGCTGCGGCCCACCAGGCCAACGGTCGGCTTGATGCCGGCAAGTCCATTCGAGGACGATGGGCAAACGATGGAACCATCGGTTTCAGTGCCGATGCCCACGGCGCACAGGTTGGCGGATATGCCCGCGCCGGTGCCGGAGCTTGAACCGCAGGGATTTCGGTCAAGAACGTAGGGATTCCTGGTGAGGCCGCCGCGGCCGCTCCATCCGCTGGTGGAGTGGCTGGAGCGAATATTCGCCCACTCGCTGAGATTCGTCTTGCCCAGAATGACAGCGCCGGCGCTCCTCAGCTTTTGCGCCACAAACGAGTCCTGCAGTGGCTTTGAGCCAACCAGAGCGAGCGAACCGGCGGTGGTCATCATTTTGTCTGCAGTGTCGATGTTGTCTTTGATCAGAACGGGGATGCCGTGCAGCGGGCCACGCGGGCCTTTCGCCTTCCGCTCCTGGTCGAGGGAGCTGGCGATGGAGAGCGCGTCCGGGTTCAACTCGAGGACGCTGTTGACAGCAGGACCGTGTTTATCAATTTCTTCGATGCGAGACGCGTACATTTCAACCAGGGAGTGGGCCGTGAACTTGCCGGACCGCATTCCATCTTGCAGGCCGGAGATAGTGACTTCATCGAGTTCGAACGGCTTGACGTCGGAAGCGGGGACGGCGGAAGCGATCTCGCGGGCAGCGCCCAGCGAGGGATAGAGCGGAGTCAAGGTCGCGGCCGCGCTGCCGATCAGAGTGGTCTTAAGGAACGAGCGGCGGTTGGCAGCAGGATTCGGATCTTTTCGAGGCATGATCGGGGGCGTCCTTTAGGCGGCGAAGATAGCAAATCGTAACCATTGATATTAATCCATGAGATCGGAGTCCTGCCGGGTCAGGCATCAAGGGTGAGGCGGCCGAACGCCGGACGGCCTAACGCGTGACTACGCTCGTTTGCTGCTGGAGCGTGCACGACGCGGTCTTGCGCCAGCCTTTGCCTGCTTGAGTGCTCCGGCTTTGATTGCGGCCGCAAAGAGATGTTGAGCGTCGTCGTAAGGGTTGTAAGCATCGTCGGGATACCAGCTGCCGGCGAAAAGATCTCCCTGCCTGGCGATCGTGCACCGCTGCATATGCACGCTGTCGACGAAGCTGTGTTTGATGTCGGGCGCGCCCCAGTCGCCGCCCCAGATAAGCCCGCTGCTGTGCGCGAGCTGTCCCAGGAAGGAGAAATCACCTTTCCAGGAAGGTTCTCCGCCCACCACACGGACAATGTCACAGGCCAAGCCATAGTGATGAACGCCTACAGACCGAAGCTTTGTAGCGCCGTTGTTGAAGAGCTCCTGCTGGCGGTCCTGGCTGCGATAGGTTTCGTAGACCATGAGTTCAATCCCCATTTGTTGCGCGGCAGAGACTACACTCTCAACGAGTTTGCGAGTCGTCGGTTCGAGCAGGGAAGGATCGTCGACGCGCGCCACCGAGTCAAAGCGCGGATCTTGTGAAATCACGTCGGTGTAGAAGTTCCCCGTAGAAAAGGCCTCCGTGGGTCGTCGCGATAGGTGGAGCGAATCGCGCTGGCGTATGCCTGTCACGCGATCGAAAGAAAAATGACCCAAACAATCTCAGAATAGCTTGATGTCCAACGAAAACTAGCAAAAGCAAGGGAAAAACCATCGCCCGTTTCAAAATGGGACTACCCGCGGTGGAGGCGCATCGATTTGTAAGACGTCTAAATCGAAAAGCTGCTACCATCGCCACCAGAGTTGTGAAATGGCCGCGGCCGGAAGGCTGCGGCTTAGGCGGCGCGTCGGATGAAACTGAAGTTCGTTCCAGCGAACTCCCGGCGCATCCCCCCCACGGGCATCAAGCGATGAGAAAACTAGTTCCGGCGTTCGCCGGTTCCGACCCTGCCGATCGCTCGACGGTCGTCGATTTTATGGTCCGGGAAGCTCCCGACGAAGAAGATGAGGAAGAAGAGGAAGAAGATGACGAAGGAAGCGAAGACGACGACAACGCCGACGGATACTCGGAATGAAAGAGTCCATCGCCAGGCTTGCAATCGCTTCTCCGGCTCCGTCGTGCGCCTCGGTCAGAAAGCCTCAGGCACGCTGGTGGACTTCCTCCTCGCCGGCAGGGGTATTACCGGGTTCGCGCAAACCGAGATGCGTGCAAGATTTCCCGGTGGTTTTCCGCTTGAGGGTGTATAATCAAACCCAGCTAAGTTTGACTCACGAGCAACTGAAGGTCGGTATCGCCAACCAGCGTCACCCCCTCACTAGCAGCGAATCTTCTCAGCACAATCCAAAGAAACAGAATAGGACTATCAACAATGGCAGAACAAGGAACAGTGAAGTGGTTTAACGACGCCAAAGGCTATGGCTTTATCAGCCGTCAGAATGGCGAGGACGTTTTCGTGCATTTCTCCGCGATTCAAGCAGGCGGCTTTCGCAGCCTGCAAGAAGGACAAACCGTGCAGTTCGACGTGACCAAGGGCCCCAAGGGCTGGCAGGCGGAGAACGTCCAAGCTGTCTAAGCGACCGCTTTTGCAGTGAAACCAAGTGCCCGCGATCCGAAAGGATTGCGGGCATTTTTGTTTGCTGGAAGACAGGGCACTCGATTGCCAACCTCGGCGCGAAAGGGCTCCGCACAAGAGGTTAAATTGTCAGGATTTTTGACGCGCCTGCTGCACCATCTCTACCAGAACTTTTCTGGCCTCCACCGGATTGCTCACTTCCCGCAAGAACGCAATGCGCACGCCTTTCATCCCATCCTGGGTTTTCAGGCGCACCTGGAAACCGAGACGGTCCACCGCGGTCATCGCCGCCTCCTGAGACTCGATGCTGGCAAACACTCGCGCCAGCAGGACGAGCGCGTCCCCGTGGTCGGCATTCATGTGTTCGATGATTCCGGCAGCGGTATCAGCTAGCGGGTCGGGTTGGGCCTGCAGGTAGTCCGACGCCGCAACCCAGCCCATTACCCCGAAGCCGCCCACGTAGTAAACGTCCAGCACGTCCATGCGGTAGAAAGAAAAGTCTTCAAAGTTCACCCAGTACTTGCTGTTCGCGTAACGCTCCAGGTAGCGCCGTCGCGCGTCCGCGACTTCGGGTTCCGGAATGGTCAGAGCGTTTCCCATCACCGTCACCCGCGAAGCGCCCAACGGATCGCCGCTGGCGTCAGGTTGGGTGACGAGCAGGCTGGCGCGCGAATCCGCCTGCAGGTTCTGCGTGTGCATGGCCATGGTGCTGATGAGGAAGATGGGACGCCCGCTCGCATCCAGCGCGTACGGCATCACCGAGCCGAAGGGGAATCCTGGCTGTTTGCGCGAAATAGTCGAGAGGCTGCCAATGCGGCCTGTGTACACCAGCGTGCGCGCCCGCTCCGAGAAGGAAGGTTCAGAGACCGCGGGCTGATCGCTGATGACACCTGTACGAGCGTGCTTTTTGGAGGGGGACATGGTTGCTCTCTAGGTAGGAAGTCTAAATGAAAAAGCATCGGACGGCTGGTGCTCCGCGGCCGCTCGCATAATTCCGCAAATCTTACCATTCCGGCTGACTGCACCAGTCCGAGCCGTTCCGCGGATTGTCTCCGGCGGTTACGAGTGCTAGACTCTGATTGGTTCAAGAGCAAGTTTGGTGCGATTGCTATAAGTGAGCGGGAGTAGTTCAGCGGTAGAACGCCAGCTTCCCAAGCTGGATGTCGCCGGTTCGATCCCGGTCTCCCGCTCCATTGATTCAACAACTTACCGAGTCCGAGAATTCCACGAAGCGGCTTCGATCGCAGCACGGCGCAGCCCCGGCACACAACCGGTTAGAAGACTATAATCGTCCTATCATGGCTAATCGCAATATTGAAACTCCCTCAGTGTCGGAAGTCTGCGCGCGGGTTCGACATCTTGGATATGCGGCTTCGAGACGGGTTCGTCTTTATGGTGAGGAGTTTGAAGTGGTTTCGGACCCATTTCCGGAGGCGGACGGCATCGCGGTTAAGGTTACAACCAAGAAGGACTCGAGAATCCGCGTGTTGCAAATCCCTGCGACTGTTCTTCAGAGTGTGAGAGGGCGAGTCACCAACGCTGCGTGAGCCAATGTCCGCCGAAATGGGCCTCCCGGCGACTGTTTCAGCGATATCAAAAAATGTGATGCGCCCAATCGAAATTATTCATCTAAAAAATTAACCGTAAACTTGACGTGGTCTCTGGTTCGGCCTAACATCCGTGATGGTATGAGTAGTTTCAGCAATCTTCGCCAGATTTGCATGTGTGCATGTTGTTGTTGTGCATGCGTGTGTTCTGGCGCAGGGAGGCTGCTGACTTAGAGGTTTCATAGCATCAGCACTTATCACCCACCGCCAGAGAGCATCTGGCGGTGGGTTTTTTTTGGCGGCAAACCAGTTTGGGGCAAATCGTTTATGGCAAATCCAGTCAAAGAAACGAAAGCGCAAAAGGTCGGAACGCCTGAAGCGCGCAATGAATCCCTGGGAGGGCTTGGCCGAGATTCGCCGCTTTGCGCAGGAAGGCTTCGACTCGATTCCACCGGAATGGATCGGAACCTACTTCCGCTGGTGGGGAGTTTACACCCAGGGCGACGGAGCGGGAGTGGTTGGCGGCAAAGACGGCCAGGGACTGGCGTTGCCGTTCTTCATGCTGCGGATTCGAATTCCCAACGGCCTGCTGCGATCGGACCAACTGCGAGCTATCGCCGGCCTTACCCGACGCTACGCCCGCGGCATCGCCGATCTCACGGTGCGGCAAAACATTCAGTTGCATTGGGTCACGATCGAGGCTCTCCCGGAGGTTCTGGAAGAACTCTGGCGCGTCGGTCTGAATACGACCGGTGCCTGCGGCGATGTCACGCGAAACATCACCGGCTGCCCCGTCGCCGGCGTGGACGCGGACGAGATCTGCGATGCTTCGTCGCTCGCGCTCGAAGCCGACCGCATGCTGGCCGGGAATGCCGAGTTCTACAATCTGCCGCGCAAATTCAAGATTTCCATCACCGGATGCCGCGTCTGGTGCCCCTATCCCGAGATCAACGATATCGGCCTGACTGCGATCGAGCGTGTGGTTCAAGGAAAGTCTGAGATCGGTTTCGCCTTGCGCGTGGGCGGCGGACTTTCCACCGAGCCGTATCTGGGCGCGCCGCTGAATGCCTTCGTGCGCTGGAACCAGGTTCTGCCGGTAATCCGAGGAATCGCCGAACTGTTTCGCGACTCCGATCAATTGCGCGAACACCGCGAGCGGGCGCGATTGAAATTTCTTTTCCTGCGGCATGGTTGGACGCCGCATGACTTCCAGAAAGAACTGGAACGGCGCATTGGATTTCAACTCGATCCGGCCGAACCCGAGCAGCCGCCGGCTGACGTCTACCGCGATCACATCGGCATTCATCCGCAGAAGCAGCCCGGCTTCTGCTATGTGGGCGCCGCGGTTCTGCGCGGCCGGATTACTCCCGAACAAATGCACGCTGCGGCCGATCTTGCCGAGCGCTTCGCGGGCGGCGAATTGCGCACCACCAACATGCAGAATCTGCTGATCGTCAACGTTCCTCGGCTGCAGGCGGATGAGTTGGCCAAAGAGTTGGGTGCGATCGGACTTCCAGTCAGCGGGTCGCCGTTTTGGCGCGGCGCCATCGCCTGCAGCGGCACCGAGTTTTGCAAGCTGGCGATCACTGAGACGAAAAGCTTCTCTCGATGGCTGGTCGAGGAACTGGAAGAACGCTTGCCCGGTTTCGATCAGCATCTGAAACTCCACGTCACCGGCTGCCCCAACAGTTGCGGACAGCACTGGATCGCCGACATCGGAATCGAAGGCAAGAAGATCAAGGTCAACGGGCACATGGTGGATGCCTATTACTTCTGCCTCGGCGGCGCGCTCGGTCTGAATCAGGCGATCGCGAGGCCGGTGGGGTATCGCTGCCCCGCAACCGAAGTTCCCGAAGCCATCGAGCGTCTGCTGCGGCGATATCTCGCCGATGGCAATCCGGGTGAGAATCTGCGCCGCTTTTTTGCCCGTCACAGCGATGCGGAACTGCGCAGCTTTCTTGCGGGCGAATTCGTAGAAGCGGTCCCTCGCGACCTGCCCGAGGGCCGCGTGCCGAGCGGCGTGGAGGGTTAGCGGGAAAAGTTAGGAAGCAAACAACTATGAGCAGCTTGTTTCCAATGTTCATGAAGCTCGAAGGCAAACGTTGCCTCGTGGTCGGCGCCGGGAAGGTTGGCGAACCGAAGATCGGCGGCCTCATCGACACCGGTGCGCACATTCACGTGATCGCTCTTGAAGCTACCGAAAGCGTGCAGCGAGTGGGCGAAGCCGGGGAAGATCGAGCTCGAAATGCGGGCCTTTCGTCGCGCAGATCTCGAGGAACTTTTCTGGCTGTCGTGGCCACCGCGTCGCGCTCTCTCAACGGATCGATTTATCGCGAAGCTCAGCGGCGTGGAGTCTTGTGCAATGTGGTCGACGATCCGGAGTATTGCGATTTCTATTATCCCGCCGTGGTGCGGCGGGGCGACCTTGCAGATCGCAATCTCGACCAACGGGCAGAGCCCGTCTCTGGCGCAAAGGCTGAGGCAACAACTGGAGCGGCAGTTTGGTCCGGGATATGCGCGATGGGTTGCGGAATTGGGAGAGACGCGAAGGCTTGTGCTGGCCAGCGATCTTGACCCGAAACGGAAGAGCGAACTGCTGCATTCCCTGGCCAGCCGCGAGGCTCTGAAGGCGGCGTTGGCGGAACGAGATCGGCGAATGAGAGCGAACGGCATGGGGATGACTGCATGACCGGCAAGGTGTATTTGGTGGGCGCGGGTCCGGGCGATCCCGAGTTGCTCACGGTGAAAGCTCTGCGTTTGCTGCGGACAGCCGAGTCGTGCTGCACGACGACCTGGTCACGCCCGAAATCCTGAAACTGATTTCGCCGGCCGCAGAAGTCCAGAATGTGGGCAAACGCTGCGGCAGCAAGACCATCCGGCAGGAAGAGATCAATTTTCTGATGGTGGCGCTGGCTGCTTCCGGGCTGCAAGTGGTGCGCCTGAAGAGCGGAGACCCGCTGATCTTCGGCCGGGCCGGAGAAGAGATCGAAGCGCTGCGGCGATCAAACATTGAATATGAAATTGTTCCGGGTGTGACCTCAGCCCTGGGAGCCGCCGCCGCAGCCGGCATTCCGCTGACGCATCGGCGAGCATCTTCCACCCTCGTGCTGACGGCCGGCCATCGTGCTTCCGCGAACGACGACGCGGATTGGAGCCAGTTTGCTGCTCCGAATCGACCCTCGTCGTCTACATGCCGGGTTCCAACTACGACGAGATTTGCAGCCGGCTCACAGCCGCCGGCTTCGCAGAAGAAACTCCCTGCGCGATTATTTCCACGGGCGACAACTCCCGAGCAGCGGATATACCGCACTACGGTTGCGGATCTCCGTCGCGTGCCTCGAGCTCGCGTCTCCCACCCTGCTCGTCGTCGGCGAAGTCGTGAGGTTCGCCGACCGCAATTTAGTCCAGGAAGCAGCCAGCTTCGCTGAACTGAAACAGGCAGTTGAAGCCACACTTATGCAAAACGCTGCAGACCTTGAGAACGGATGAGGAGCCTTTGGCATGAAAGAGGATGTAGGAAGACTGCAGCATCGCCGCGGAAAGCTGGAGCCCGAGCGGGTCCTCGCGTGGGCATTCGACACATTCGGAGATAGGGTGGCGATCTCTTCCGCGTTCGGCTCCGAAGGCATGGTCCTGATCGACATCGCTTCCCGGGTGCGCCAGAGCTTTCGTCTCTTCACCCTGGACACTGAATTCCTGTTTCCCGAAACCTACAACCTCATGGACCAGGTGGAGCAGAGATATGGCATCACAATTGAAAGGGTATATCCGCTGAACTCGCCCGAGGAACAGGAACGGATTCATGGTCCGGCACTCTGGCAACGTAACCCCGACCAATGCTGCAACCTTCGGAAGGTTGAGCCGTTGCAGCGCAAGCTGGGCGAACTGCAAGCTTGGATCACGAGCATCCGGCGCGATCAGACCACGACCCGGGCCGGCGCCGGCAAAATCGAGTGGGACGCAGAAGTTTGGCTTAGTGAAGATCAATCCCATCGCCGACTGGAGTTCAAGCCGGGTATGGCAATACATCCACGAACATGATGTGCCTTACAACGCGCTGCATGATCGCAATTATCCGAGCATCGGTTGCACACACTGCACGCGCGACGGTGCGTCCCGGAGAAGACCCAAGGGCAGGGCGCTGGGCAGGATCGTCAAAGACCGAGTGCGGACTGCACATCATTCAGCCGCAGGCGCAGCCCGCGACCACTCCTCCGGAAGTGGATGCATAGGAAACTCTACGAGTGCGGTGTGCTCTCTGCCTTCTTCAGATAGTCCGAGAGCTGCCGTACCACAGCGATGAAAGTCTTGTTAGCCACCGACAGCGTGCGGTCGCGCCGGTAAGCCAGGCCGAGTTCGCGCCATAGTTCCACGCCTTCCAGTTCGACGAGCTTCACCCTGCCCGCCGCTACTTCATCGCGCGCGAAAGACGCACTGATCAGCGAGATTCCGAGATCAGCAGCCACAAAACTCTTGATCATCCCGATACTCGGTAACTCCATTCTGACCTTGAGCTCGGTGTTGTACTCGCGAAACAGTCTATCCAGCAGTCGCCGGGTATGGCCGGTCTTGGGGAGGAGCAGAGGATACTTCACAACGTCGCCGATGGGCGCGGACTTCAGCTTGGCTAGAGGGTTCTTGGGACTCACCATCAGCATCAACCGGTCACGGTATATCGCCTGAACTTTCAAGCTCGCGGACTGGACGGGTAAGCTGAGTATGCCCACATCGAGAGAACCATTCTCCAGCTTCTCCACGATCTTGTAGGTGAAGTTGCGATAGATGCTGATTTGCACGTCGGGATATCGGCGGCAGTATTCCCCAAAAACCTCGGGCAGAACGTAAAGGCAAGTGGCTTCATTGGCCCCCACCAGGAGCGTGCCCCGCGGCGTGTGTCCATGGTCGGCCACCGCTACCAGCGATTCATCGCGCAGCTTTTTCATGCGCACCGCGTAGTCATGGAAGACTTGCCCGGCCGGAGTCAGCTTGACGGTCTTGCCCGAGCGGTCCAGCAGGCGATCGCCGTACTCCTGCTCCAGTTGGCGGATCTGCGCACTGACGGCCGATTGCGAGCGGAAGACTTTCTCCCCGGCGCGCGAGAAGCTGCCTTGCCGGGCGACCTCCAGAAATGTGATGAGTTGATCGAAATCCATGCCGTTTAGTTAGGAAATTATAGCGAACTTCCCATCGAAGTAGTTTCGGTGAGCCCGGGCACAATCGGCAGTCCGGCTCACTGCACGACTGGCCGTTCGGAAGGGATGAGTTTGTCGCGGGAGTAACTGCGCGCTTCCTCGGCCGCCAGGCGCGCCAGAATCGAAGCCCACGTCTCTTCAATGGGGCATGGGGGCGTTAAGGGTTCCACGCGAAGCAGGGGCAGAGCGGGACAGGAAAGGAACTCGGCGGCCCGGGGGCTGGCCGTGAGCTGCAAATGCCGGCTAAGAACGCGGCGAAGCCATTGTTCTTCCTGAGGTTCAAGAGTTGCGAACCGCACCGAGTCGTGGTTTATGGCATCGTCGTTAAAATAGTCATTGGCGTCGGCGCGTAACAGATAAGCCAGGCCGCCAGTCATCCCCGCGCCCATATTTGGTCCCGCGGGACCGAGAATCACTACCACCCCAGCTGTCATGTATTCGCATCCGTGGCACCCCACTCCCTCGATCACAGCGAGCGCTCCGCTATTGCGGACGGCAAACCGTTCTCCCGCCCGGCCCGCGACAAACAACTCACCAGATGTAGCTCCGTAGAGCACGGTGTTACCCACCAGCACGTCGCCGCGTTCCGATGCTTCCGCCTGCGCGGTAATCGCGATGCTCCCGCCGCACAGCCCTTTGCCCACATAATCGTTGGCTTCCCCGTTCAAGCGGAAGTTCGCGCCGGAAATCAGGAAAGCGCCGAAGCTCTGTCCGGCAGTGCCGAAGAACTCACACTCAACCCCACCCACATTCAGACCTGAAGTTCCAAACGAATCCCCGAGGCGGCGGAGCGCCTCACCGCTGAAGTGCGCACCTACAGCGCGATCCTCGCTGGTGATTTCAAAACGATAAGGACGGAGGGAGAGCGATTCCAGATCGTCAACCACCCGGTTCAGTTCAATGTGGAGCGCGCTTGTGTCCTCATGAGGACAGGGAAATTGCGCGGGTGGATCAGGAATGGGCTCCAACAGCGAAGACACGCTTTGTTCGGTTTGTACTGACCGTGGCCGCAGTCGCTCGACCGCACCCAGAATTTCGTCGATGGAGCCCGCACCCAGCCCCGCCAACAGTTGGCGGACGTCGGCTGCCAGCGCGCGGAAGAAAGTCTCGACCATTTCCGGGTTCCCGGCAAAGCGGGCGCGCAGAGTTTCATCTTGAGTGGCGATGCCCACGGGACAAGTGTTGAGGTGACACTGCCGCGCCATAACACAGCCGATGGCCAGCAGAGCAGCGGTTCCGAATCCGAATTCTTCAGCGCCCAGAAGTGCGGCGACCACCACGTCGCGGGCGAACTTGAGACCTCCATCCACGCGCAATCGCACTCGGGCGCGCAGACCCGCGCGCACCAGCGCAGTGTGCGCATCCCGCAATCCAATCTCCCAGGGGAGCCCCGTGTTCTTGATAGAGGTGAGCGGCGATGCGCCCGTGCCGCCATCGTGACCGCTGATCGTGATGACATCCGCTCCGGCTTTGGCGACGCCCGTGGCGATCACGCCGACTCCCGAACTGGAAACCAGCTTCACCCCAATGCGTGCGTTCGGGTTCACTGCGCGCAGATCGTAGATCAACTGCGCCAGATCTTCGATGCTGTAGATGTCATGGTGCGGTGGCGGCGAGATGAGCGAGGTTCCGGGTATGGCGTGCCGCAGGCGTGCGATGTAAGGCGTGACTTTCGCCGAGGGCAATTGTCCACCCTCGCCCGGCTTCGAGCCTTGCGCCATCTTGATTTCGATTTCGTCGGCGTGCACTAGATATTCCGCAGTCACGCCAAAGCGCGCCGAGGCCACCTGCTTGACCCGGTTGTTGGCCTCTGGACGATCGTGATAAATGCTGGGATCTTCACCACCCTCGCCGGTATTGCTGCGCCCTCCCAGACGATTCATGGCGATGGCCAGAGTCATGTGTGCCTCGGGCGAAATTGCGCCCAGCGACATGGCCTGCGTGCTGAAGCGGCTGAGCAGCGAGACTTCGCCCTCCACCTCGTTCAGGGGCAGTGGCTGGGCGGGACGAAACTCGAGCAAGTCCCGAACCGCAACATTCGTTCTTTCTTCCGAGAGCACTGCCAAAGCGGCCTGATTCTGCGGGGTCGGCGATTTGATGTAGCGATGCATTCGCCGCACCAGCTCAGGCGAAGCCGAATGCAGTTCGCCGTCACGCCGGAAGCGGTACAGGCCGGCATCGCGAAACTCTGCAGCGGAAGAGCCAAAGCCTGCGGCGTGACAAGCAAGGCAGTCCTCCAGAAGATCGTCCAATGACTTTCCGCGGAGAGTGTGTCCGGCGTCTTCGAAGAACTCTTCGCACACTTCCGGATCGAGCCCGATAGTCTCGAATATCTGGCTATTCCGGTAACTGCTCATGGTCGAAATGCCCATCCGCGCCAGCACCTTGCGTAGACCTTTCTCAATCGCGGCACGATAGCGTGCGGGCCCGTCAACGCCGGTGCGGACGCTCAGGCTCAGGGCGAGGTAGGGATGCACAGCGCTCGCCCCCGCCGCCACCAGGAGCGCGACGTGATGGGTATCGATGACCTGGCCCGTCTCCACAATCAGCGGAAGATTCCAGGCTCCGGCAGCGGTCATCGTGCGCCACGCGCACGAAACCGCCAGCAACGCAGGCAGCGCTGCCCGCTTATCGCTCACGGCGCGATCGCTCAGCAGGATTGCTCTGCCGCCGGCCGCCGCGATCGAAGCTGCTTCACCTATCCGGTTCAAAACCTGACGCGCAGCCTTGACTCCTCCCGCTGCCTCGAAACTGAAGTCTACGCAGTGCATCGTTCGCGCTTCTCCGAGCGAATCCATCTGCCCGGCATCAAGCAGCGGAGAATCCAGCTTCGTATTCTCGCCGAGATACACGTTGAGAGACATCACATGGCTCTCGCGCAAGGGATCGATAGGAGGGTTCGTAACTTGGGCAAAGCGTTGCTTGCAGTAATCCCAAAGCGGACGCGGCAGGCGGGATAGGAAAGCGGGAGGTGCATCGTCGCCCATGCTCCACAACGGTTCCTGACCCTGCTCCACCAGCGGCTGAAACAGCATGCGGAATTGATCTTCAGTCCAGCCGAAGGTCGCCATCAATCGGTTGGCGTCGGGGATGGTGGGCACAGCTTTGTTTTCTGCCTGAATTGCGGTCGCCGTGCTCCGGCTATTTTCGACGGACACAAGCCGGGCAACTTCGCTAGGCCGGAAAAACGTTCCGCTTGCCGGATCGGCGACCAGCATTTCGCCGGGACCAAGCCGCTGCCGTTCGATCACCTGCTCGTCACAAAGATCAGTAATGCCAACTTCCGATCCGACAATCAGCAATCCATCCGAAGTCAGCGTATAGCGCAACGGACGCAGGCCATTGCGGTCAAGCTTGGCGCCCACCACCTGGCCATCGGTGAAGATCAGAGCTGCCGGCCCGTCCCAAGGCTCTTGCTGAGGAGCGCTATTGGCGAGGAACTGACGCAGCCCAGCGTCGAGATGCTCGTCGTGTTCCCATGCCGGTGGCACCAGCCGCAATGCCGACTCCGCGATGCTCGAGCCGCTCCTCACCAGAGCTTCCAGCGCGTTATCGAAACTCGCGGAATCACTCATCCCCGGTTGCAGCAGCCGAGAGCTTTCCGTAATTCCAAGCTGGCGGCGCAACCCAGCCCCGCGCGCCTGAAACCAGCGGCGATTGCTGCTGATCGTGTTGATCTCGCCGTTGTGGGCCACGAAGCGAAAGGGTTGGGCCAGCGACCAGCTGGGTTGCGTATTCGTCGAATAACGTTGGTGGAACACTACAAACGTACTTTCGAACTCAGGATCGTTCAGGTCGGAATAGAACGGGGCCAATTGCTCAGGAGTAAGCAATCCCTTGTAAACAATGGTTCTCGAAGAGAAGGAGCAGTAGTAGCCGGAGTCAGAAACGGTTTCGAGTTCCTGTCGCAGCCGGAATAGTTGCAACTCGAAGTCGAAAGAGTCGATGCCGGAATTCAAGCTCGACGACTTGCCGCGAGGCCCTACAAAGCATTGCTGAACAACGGGCAAGGAATCCCGCGAACGTGGTCCAAGGATTGAAGCATCAATGGGTACCTCCCGCCAGCCTAGGAATGAGAGCTTGAATTTCTCAACCGCCGCTCGAATCGACTCCATCGCCTGAGATGCTTGGCCACGCTGAAGAAACACCATGCCGACGCCGAACTCTTCAGGCAATGCAATCCCGTCGTCCCGAACGACCCTGCGAAAAAAAGCTTTCGGAAGCGCGACCAGCAGCCCCGCGCCATCGCCACTGCGGCCGTCAGCGTCCACGCCGCCGCGATGGGCCAGACGTGCCAAAGCCTGGAGCCCGCGCTCCACCACGCCATGCGACGCAGGTCCGCCCAGTTGGGCGATGAAACCCACGCCACATGCATCATGATCGATCGAAAAGGTGAGGCGACTCTCCGCCATACTAGATGTCTAACCTGAAACACCCAGCCAAGTACAATCGTCATTTTCGATGCGGTGGATGGATTTTTCTGCACTGGGTGGACGATGTTTCCCCACGGCTCCGCAGGAGGTTCCTGTATCGTGAAGCGTCCAAGGATTTCCTTTCAGGTAAAATGACGGCTCTTGCCGCGGCCAGTGCTCCCATGGTCAATCTCTCAGACATCCGGTCCGCCCTGGCGAGGGTTCGAAAAGCCATCTACGTATCTCCCTGCACGCGTTCTGAAACATTCTCCGAGCTGACCGGTAACTCGATCTTTCTCAAACTCGAGAACCGGCAGAGAACCGGCGCCTATAAAGAACGGGGTGCGCTGAACAAGCTTCTAAGTCTCACCGCCGAGCAGCGGTCCCGAGGAGTGATCGCAGCCTCGGCGGGCAATCACGCGCAGGCCGTGGCCTACCATGCCTCGAACCTCGGCATCCGGGCAAGAATCGTCATGCCGCTGGCGACTCCGTTGATCAAAGTGTCGGCCACACGCGGCTACGGCGGCGATGTCGTGCTTCACGGAGCGAATTACGACGACGCCTGCGACGAAGCGCTGCGCCTCAGCGCCCAGGAACATCTCACCTTTGTTCATGCTTTTAATGACGACGAGGTGATTGCCGGGCAGGGGACTCTGGGGCTCGAATTGCTTGAGCAGCATCCCGATCTTGAGGCTGTCGTCGTCCCCATCGGCGGAGGTGGTCTGATCGGCGGGATCGCTTGCGCCCTGAAAGAAACCAATCCCCGCATCCAGGTCATCGGAGTTCAACCGGCGCGGTTGCCTTCGGTGAAAGTCGCGCTGTCGGAGGGAAAACCCGTGACCCTGCCCTCAGCGGTGACCATCGCGGACGGGATCGCCGTACGCCGCGCCGGTGAGCGGACACTCCCGTTGATTCAGAAGTATGTCGACGATATCGTCACGGTTGAGGAGGAAGAGATTGCCAACGCCGTCCTGCTACTGCTCGAAAGAGAGAAGGTGCTGGCCGAAGGAGCAGGTGCCGCCGCGCTGGCTGCCCTGGTCAATCGCCGAAGTGCGATGATTCGCGAGAAGACTGGCAAGAAAGTCGATAGTCGTGGTGAGCGGCGGAAACATCGATGTAACTCTTCTGGCACGCATCATCGAGCGCGGCCTGGTCAAAGATGGAAGGCTGGTGCGCCTGCGCGTGCATCTGCCGGATTATCCCGGGGCTCTGCACCGGCTCACGGGCATCCTCGCCCAGCACCGCGCCAACATCGTTGAGACTTCCTACGACCGCGCCTACCACAACGTGAATCTAGGAGACACCGCTATCGACATCACCATGGAAACCCGCGGTCCCGACCACATCGCCGAACTAATTTCCGCCCTCGGCGCCAACGGCTATACCCACGAACGAATCCTGTAATAGGGTTCGGGAATGCTCAGGCGGGAATAGCCGCCCTTTCGATTTCGCATCAGGGCAGGCTCTCGGCTGTCCAGCAAGGGGAGCGAGCCGTCGGAGATGGATTGGACGGTTGAGAGCTAAGCTTCCCGATAAGCAAATTCGGTTGATTACAAACCCAAGAGGCGTATCCTTTTGGGGCTGGGACCCGAGCCGCACCTGATCCCATGCCGCGTTTGAACCTGAATACCTACGGAGGTAGGACTATGACTTCTGGCATTCTCACCTCGCCCGGAATCAAGGCTCCCGGCGATTACATTGAAGAAGTAATGATCAGTGTGAAGGCGAAGAACCCCGCCGAGCCTGAATTCCATCAGGCGGTGCGCGAGGTGTTCGATTCTCTGCGGTTGGTTTTGGCGAAGCATCCCGAGTATCAGTCCAATCGCATTCTGGACCGGATCGTCGAACCCGAGCGCGTGCTGATGTTCCGCGTGCCCTGGATCGACGATCAGGGCAAGGTGCAGGTCAACCGCGGCTTCCGCATCGAGATGAACAGCGCGATCGGTCCTTACAAAGGCGGCCTGCGCTTCCATCCCTCGGTGAACCTTGGCATTCTGAAGTTCCTGGCTTTCGAGCAGGTGTTCAAGAACTCGCTCACCACGCTGCCCATGGGCGGCGGCAAGGGCGGTTCGGATTTCGATCCCAAAGGCAAGAGCGACAACGAAGTGATGCGCTTCTGCCAAAGCTTCATGACCGAACTGCAACGCCACATCGGCCCGAACACGGACGTTCCCGCCGGCGACATCGGCGTGGGCGGACGCGAAATCGGCTACCTCTTCGGCCAGTACAAGCGCCTGCGCAACGAATTCACCGGCGTGCTTACCGGCAAGGGCCTGAACTGGGGCGGATCGTTGATTCGTCCGGAGGCGACCGGCTACGGCTGCGTGTATTTCGCCGAGGAAATGCTGAAGAGCCGCAAGGACTCGCTGGAAGGCAAGCTCTGCCTGGTCTCGGGCAGCGGCAACGTCTCCCAGTACACCATCGAGAAACTGCTCGATCTCGGCGCGAAGCCGCTGACCGTCTCCGATTCAAACGGCGTGATCTACGATCCCGACGGCATCGATCGCGAGAAGCTGGCTTACGTCTGGAACTGAAGAACGTGAAGCGCGGGCGCATCCGCGATTACGCGGACCGCTACAAGAAAGCGCATCTTCATGCCGACCGACGTGAAGCTGGAGCACAGCCCGCTGTGGAACATCAAAGCGGATTGCGCGTTCCCGAGCGCGACGCAGAATGAAATCACCGCGAAGGATGCCGCGAACCTGATGAAGAACGGCATCAAACTGGTGGCCGAAGGCGCCAACATGCCCAGCACGCTGGAGGCAACCAAGCTGTTCCTGGACGCCAAGATTCTCTATGGTCCGGCGAAGGCGGCGAACGCGGGCGGCGTGGCCACGTCGGGCCTCGAAATGTCGCAGAACAGCGCGCGCATTTCCTGGACGCGCGAAGAAGTGGATGACAAGCTGCACAAAATCATGATCGCCATCCACCGCAACTGCTTCGAAACGGCCGAGAAATACGGCACGCCCGGCAATCTGGTCAACGGCGCCAACATCGCCGGCTTCCTCAAGGTCGCCGATGCCATGCTGGATCAGGGCTTGGTATAAATGCGTCGTAGAGATGTTTCTTGCACTGTCTCGCCGTCGCCTAATCTGATGCGGGGTGGAGCCCTTCCACTCCGTATCTATTTACGGCCCAGGTTTTTAAACTAAGATATCCCTCGATGACCACGCGGCCCGTGATCGAGCCCCTCCTCGACGCCGAAGCCGCCTCGAAGGCTTCGACAACCTGATGCCCTTCAGCGTCCAGAACATCCTTCTGGTCTCCAGCCTCTACGACTCTTTCATTCTGCGCGAAGACGGCCGCCTCAACGAGCTGCTGATCGACGAATCTCTCGAACTGAACCTGCAGCAGAATCCCGGGCATCACCCACGTTTCAAGCTGCGCCGAAGCGCTCGAACTGGCGCGCTCCCAGCCCCGTTTCAACCTGATCGTCACCAACTTCGCCGTAGGCGATATGACGGCCGCGCAGTTGGCGCGCGAGGTGAAACGTGCCGGTCTCGATGTTCCTGTGGTCGTTCTGGCCTACGACTATCGCGAAGTAAAGAACTTCGTCAGTCGAAATCCTGTCACTGATATCGAGCGCATTTTCCTCTGGCAGGGAAATGCTCGCATCCTCATCGCCATCGTCAAGTACATCGAAGACAAGCGCAATGTCTTGCACGATACGCGCGCCATGGGCGTGCCAGTCCTGCTGGTGGTGGAAGACAACATCCGTTACTACTCGTCGTTCTTGCCAGTCATCTATACCGAACTGATCAAGCAATCGCGGCGCGTCATCCAGGAAGGCATCAACGTCGCGCACAAGTTGGTGCGCATGCAGGCTCGCCCGAAAATCCTCCTGAGTTCAAACTTCGAAGATGCGGCCCAGTTGGTGGAACAGTATCGCGACTACCTGTTCGGTCTGGTATCGGACGTGGAGTTTCCCTGGGAAGGCAAACTTAGCTCGGAAGCCGGCTTTGAGCTGGCCCGCCTGATGAAAGCGCTGGTGCCGGACGTGCCAGTAGTCCTGCAGACCAGCCGCACGGAGTTCCGTCCGCGGGCGCTGGCTGCGGGGTATTCGTTTCTGCGAAAGCGTTCGCCGACTCTGTTGAAAGATCTGCGCCGCATTCTCACCGAACAATTTGGCTTTGGCGATTTCGTATTTCGCCTTCCGGATCTGAAAGAAGTCGGCCGCGCCAAAGACTTGAACGAGCTCGAAGAACAATTGCAGACAGTTCCGGCCGAAAGCCTCACCTACCATGCCCAGAGCAACCACTTTTCTCATTGGCTCATGGCGCGAACCGAATTTGCCCTGGCTGCCAAGCTGCGGCCGCGCAAGGTCTCCGATTTTACCGGTCCCGAACACCTGCGCAGCGACCTGATCGACTCCATCAACGACTACCGCCGCGAACAAAGCGAACTGGTGATCGGCGACTTCAACGCCGAAACTTTCAAGCCTTCGGAGACAGGTTTTCTCCGGATCGGCGCCGGATCGCTGGGAGGCAAGGCTCGCGGCCTCGCCTTTGTGCGTCATCTCCTGCGCAAGAACCGCATCACACGCCGCTTTCCCGGCATCCGCATCGCGGTGCCGCCCGCCCTGGTTCTCGCCACGGACGCGTTCGATCAATTCATGGCGGAGAACAACCTCCTCGATTTCGCCCTGCAATGCGAGGACGATGCCGAGATTCTGCAAAGATTTCTCGCCGCCACGCTCCCCGCGAAGTTGCAGGAAGACTTGAAGGTGTTTCTCGCTGAGGTACACTATCCGCTCGCCGTGCGCTCTTCGAGCCTGCTCGAAGATTCGCAATACCAGCCTTTCACCGGAGTCTATGAAACCTTCATGCTGGGCAATCAGTCGCGCTGATCCCGCCGTGCGGCTTGCGGAATTAATCGACGCCATCAAGCGCGTCTACGCCTCCACCTTCAGCCGCCATGCCAAGGCCTACGTGCGCGCCACACCTTACCGCCTCGAAGAAGAAAAGATGGCGGTGATCGTGCAGCAACTTGTGGGCACCGCGCATGGGCGACGCTTTTATCCCGATTTCTCGGGCGTGGTGCGCTCGCACAATTTCTATCCCGTGCCGCCAATGACCTTCGCCGATGGCATTGCCGCCGTGGCTTTAGGTCTGGGCCGGGCTGTGGTCGACGGCGGCAAGTGCCTGACCTTCTGCCCGCGCTATCCGCAGAATCTGCTGCAATTCTCTTCCGTCGACGACATGCTCGCCAACTCGCAGACCGAGTTCTGGGCGCTCGCATTAAATGGCGTTTCCGAGGGACGTCTCGGACATCTGCACGAAATGCGTTTCGGTCTCGATGCCGCCGAGGCGGATGGCACCTTGCTGGCGGTTGGTTCTACTTATTCCGTCGATAACCAGGCGATGTATGACGGTGTGAGCCGGCCGGGCGTCCGCATCGTGAGTTTTGCGCCCATGCTGAAACACGGATTGTTTCCTCTGGCGGCGATTCTCGAGATGCTGGTCAAAGCCGGCGAAGACGCTCTGGGTATTCCCGTGGAAATCGAGTTTGCAGTTCGTCTGTCCCGGCAGGCCGGGCGAAGCCGCGGAGTTCGGCTTTCTGCAAATTCGTCCGCTTAACCCTTTCCCGCGATCACCAGGATTTGTTGGTCGACAGCGTGGACCCGAAACTTCTGCTCTGCCAGAGCAGCAAAGTCCTGGGCAACGGCCGCATTGAAAACCTTCATGATGTAGTGGTGGTCGATTCGCAGCGCTTCGAGCGCAGCCGCAGCCTGGAGGTAGCCAAGGCGGTAGCTCACTTCAACGGTGTGCTGAGCGCCGAGAATCGGCCTTACCTGCTGATCGGAGTGGGGCGCTGGGGATCGAATGATCCGTGGCTCGGCATTCCAGTGGAGTGGGACGAAATTTCAGGCGCACGCGTCATCGTCGAGGCGGGATTCCACGATTTTCGCGTCACCCCATCCCAGGGCAGCCATTTCTTCCAGAATCTCACTGCATTCCAGATCGGTTACTTCACCGTAAATCCCGACGCTGGCGAAGGCTCCGTGGACTGGGAGTGGCTGAGCGGGCAGCCTTCCTTGGACGAAGACGGATGTGTCCGCCACTTGCACTTTGATGCCCCGGTTCGAGTGGTGATGAACAGCAGAAAGAGTCAGGGCATCATCTTTAAACCAGAAGCGGGGCAGTTATAACTCGCGTCCCGACTCGTCGAAACCGCGCTTCCAGGCGCCGCGAGACCGGCCTAGGGATTCGAGTTGCTGGTCTGTTTCACCTCGCCGTTGTGCTTGTGGTCCATCTTGCGATGAACATCGGGCCAGAACTCTTTTATGAGGATCGTTATTGTGTCGTACAGCACCTGCGTCCCCCACACGCTCGCAGTATTTGAAAGTGTGCGATCGGATGGATTGAAGACATAGGTCAACATGCCCGTGGCCGGGTTGTAACGAGTCGTAATGAACGATCGGGGATGGTAGGTGTTGGTAGAGATTGTGGCCGACACAGCGCTGCCCAAAATCTCAGAGTAGTTGAATTGGCGATGGCCCGAATCGGCCCGAGTCACAAAGATTCGGCTCACCGCATACTCGGCGCGTCGCGCGAATCCACCGTCGCTTTTCTGAAAAAATCGTGGATCCTGATGCAGAAGTGAGGGAAAAACCGCGCTCGTCATGAAGTTTTCGATCGTTCCGTCCGCAAAGGCAGACGCATAGCGTTTCCCATAACCTTCCCAGCCCTGGCCATAACCCGGCTCGCTGTTCTCCGCCTGGCTGATGGCCGACAGAATTCCGTACCACGGAAATTCGATCTTATCGAAGGAACCCCGAGCCACGACCTTGAATTTCTGCCCGGCGGTGAGCGGCGGCACGTTGCCGACATTCTCCAGCGTCAGGAAATTAGGTAGCGCCAGGAAAAGCCGGTCATTCGAGGTTCCCTTATTTTTTCCCTGCGCGTTCTTGTCTTTATCTTTGTCCTTATCCGAAGGAGCCTGCGGCGGCGAGGCGGGCTGTCCGTCCTGCCCTGCGGCCGACGGCTTGGACGTTTCAGTCTGGGATGCCGGAGGCGCTGGATTCGATGGCGCTGGAGTCTCCTGAGACGCGGATGAAAGAGAAAGAACAGATGCAAAGAAGAAGGCAATCAATGGCCGTGCGACGAACTTTATCGGCAAGCATTTCTCCCCAAAAAAGAATCCCACGACAACGCAAAGGTTTGTGGGTTTAATTCTAACAGCCCAACTCCTTTTGCCCCGAAGATCGCCGGGCCTTTACCTTGCTTTACAGACTGGGTCCGGGCAGCATCCCAAATCATTAGTAGAGACGTAGCTTGCTACGTCTTGCGCGCGGCGAGACAAGCTGCAGCGTAGCCACGGTCGAAGCCACCGGCGCCCCGCGCTAGAAGTGGAACCCTATTTCCGCCGTGAGCGAACGCGGTGTCACGTAATGCGTCCCGCTGAAAGTCGAAAGGAAATTGTAGAGCGCATAATTGTTCGCCACATTGATGGCGGTCAACTGCAAACTCACTTTGTACTTGTCGCCACGCAGCAGGTTGTCATGGCCGACCGAGATGTCGAAGAGATTCCGGGGCGCGATGCGCGGCGGATTATGGTCATCGTTCTCGGCGTTGGGCCCAGGCACCTTTATAAGAGTAGATCCGAATTGCGATGCCAAGCAGACCGACGGAAGCGCGGCGGTCGGCGTGGCGTGGACCGTGCCGCAGTAGAATCCCGCTTCAAACTCCTCATCGGCCGTCAAGGGAGCGCCGTTGCCGAACATTTCGACCGCGGGCTGGCCGCCGAGGGTGGTGGACGCCGGGCAGTCGTTTCCTGGGTTCACGCCGTAGCAGGGCGCGGCGCCGGCTACTTGTCCGCTATCGTAGCGCCAGCTGAACGCGAACCAGGGGCCGTGTTGCCAAGGTTGGTATTGCACATGGGTCGACTGGTTGAATTTTTCGTCGTGATCAATGCGGAAGGGAAGGCCATTCTGCCCCACCGTGGCTCCCAGGCCGCCCACCTGCGGCGGGAAGAAGCGCGCGGCAACACTGGAGAACACAACGCCTGCCGTCAGTCCGTGAAAATTGGGCATGTGCAAGCTAGCCGCGTATCCGGGGATCTTCGAGTTGTGCCACTCGATAGGGAAAGTGATCGGCGTGTTGCCCAGCACGCTGAAGTCGTAGCCGTTGTGGGTGTATTTCCAGATGTATTCGCCATCGAAGACCAGGTAGCGCCCGAAAGCCTGCTGCAAGCCGGCGTGGAATTCATTGCGGAAGCCGGGGTTCAGGTTTGCCGGAACGCAGGGAACCAGCGCCGCGATCACCGCATAATCGCAGCCGTTGTTGGAAAGAACCAGGTTCTCATTGAAGGGCGTTTCTAGCGTTCGCGCGTACGAGAGGCGAAGCACGGTGCTGCTCGGCTTGATGTTGTATGCCATGCCCAACCGCGGTTCCACCTGCCACGCGGAGCTGAGCCCGTTGTATACGTCGCCGCGCAGCCCGAGGCTCAATGACCAGTTGCCCTTGCTGATGGTGTCCTGAGCAAAGAGCGCGAGTTCTTTTACGTCGGTGTGGCCATTGAAGTCGAATAGCCCTCCGCCGCGGGTCAGGTCGTAAGGCAGCAGGGTCGTACATGGGGCATCCAGAGCCACGCCACCCACGAAGCAGGGCAGACCCTGCTTGTTCACTAGCGAGGGAAGGTACGTTGGATCGACGATGCCGAGCGTATCTGCCTCTGTAGGGAGCGTTTGCTGATAGCTGATCCCGAACTTCGTGTTATTGATTCCGCGAACATACGCTAGATCAGAGTGCACGCCCGCGTTGGTAAGCAGGCGGTGCTGGCCTATAGTTTCCCGCTGCAGGTTCACGGGACCGAGATCAGAAAACGGGTCGCCGCTTGGATAGTAGTGGTAATCATCGCGGCGTATGACACCGCCTAGGGTAAACACGGCTTTCGGATTGAGCAAGAGCGACCACGAAGGAGCGATGTTAAACGTTTTGATCTGCGAGCGCTGATCCATGGCCGGAACCGGATTCCCGAATGGATCGAGCACGCCGACATTAAGATTGTCATAGGTCTGAGGCGTCTGGAACCAGGACCGGCTCCACGCCAGGTCCAGGTGAACCGTATTGCCCGCGGCGATCTGATAGTCGATCCGGTCGAACAAGTTCTCCAGGTTGCCCTTGTCGTGCATGACGTCGAACTCAGGCGCGTCGAGAAAGCGGCCGCCATCGGTGCCGCTGATAGCCACAAAATTACCCCAATTCGGTCCACCATAGGCCATGTCAAACGATGCGTTCGAAGTGCCAAAAGAGCCATAGGATGAGCTGAGCGAACCGGTCGGCGTGTTGATACCCTGACCCGAACGTGTGCTGACCTTTACGACCAGACTCGTCTTGCCACCAAATTCCGCCGGCGGCGCTCCGGCGATTACCTCCATCGATTGAATTGAATTGGATGGAATCTGGTTGGAAAAGGTCTTGCTCGTCTGATCCGAATTGGCCTGGTCGTCCACTGAAATGGTGTTTTCCGCGTGATCGCCCAGACCATGCATGCTGTTGTTGGAGTCGGCAGAAACACCCGGTGTGGCGGCCGTGACCGCCGCGCTCACGCCAGACGATTCTGCCGGCATAGGCAGCCGGTCGATCAGGTTCTTGTCCACATCGCTGTGGAACGTGGAATCGGTTTCCACCAGGTCGCCGGCTTCTTCGTGGACGGTGACAGTCGTTGCCTCAGCCAGCGCTTGCAGCGTAACGCTGATCGTAACCGGAACCACCGAACGCAGTTCAACATCCTGGGCATAGGACGAGAACCCTTTCGCCGAGACGGTGACATGGTACGGGTTGAAGGGAATGTTCGTAAGACTGAACTGACCGGTGGTGTCGGTCTGCACGCTGCGAGCAAGGCTGCTCACGGGGTTATGAATTTTAACGGTGGCGCCCACCACCACTGCGCCGGTCACGTCAACCACCGTCCCGTTCAGCGTGGTGGAGTTACCGACGGATTGCGCCCTCGCCGTGCTGAGGGCTAGAGACAGCGCCATCGCCAACACGGCAAAGCGCCCTTGATAGAAAGTAGGCATGAGCCCTCCTGAAACGAATGGGGAATCGACCGGCTCGAACGCGGCCACGTCAAGCCGGAAACAGGTAATTGGCGGGAATCCCTAGACGGCAGGAGGACCGCGAATGCCCAAATCAAGAACACTGAGCCGGGCTTTCGCGATTACTTCTTCTTCTTGTAGTAGGCCGACCGCAGCAAACACCGGCCGGGATTGAGAGGAACTGACGGCGGGACTGGCGCTGTGTGCCACCACACAGATCGAGCAGGACGCGGATTCCGCCTTGTTCGGATGGTTGTGAGTAATCTCCGCCATCGCCGCCCACAACATCAGCGACAGACAGATCCACGCCAACCATCGAAAGCTAAACGGCATTCGTTCCTGCATTGGGCTAAATCCTCTTAAGCTTATATGGGTTGTCCTGCGCAAGGCAATGCCAGGCAAGTTACTATTGGGATGAGTGTGATTTTGGTCGCCCGGCTAAGGTGGCCATTCCGCTATCAAACTTACCCCAGCGAGGAAACACATGTCGGAACCAACTTACGAAGAACTCAAAGCCCGGTTGTCCCAGTTGGAACAAGAGGTCCAGACCAAGAAGCGCAGCGGAGACTTGATCTTCAAAGTCGGCGAAAAAGGTGGAGTCAGCGTCTACGGACTCGGCCGTTTCCCGGTTACGCTCTACTACGAACAATGGAACCGCCTGCTGGGAGCGGCCGACGATATAAAGAAGTTTATGGAAGAAAACAAGGCCCGTCTAAAACTCAAAGACCAGGGTTGAGCCCCAATGCAGGTGCAGGGCTGGTTACTCCGGGGCATCCCTCGTGGACGAATTCAGATACGCCGATTAGTCCGCGCGCTATAATAAAAAGACTGTGCCCAAGTACTCCATCGTCGTCCCTCTGCACAACGAGCAGGAGAACGTCACCGACCTCTATGATCGCCTGAAGGCGGTGATGGAGGCCGCAGGCGAGACTTTCGAAATCGTGCTGGTCGATGACGGATCGAAAGATCACACCTTCGCCATGCTGCGCGAGATTGCAGCCGTCGACAGTCGCGTGACAGTTGTTAAGCTCCGCCGTAACTTCGGCCAGACCGCCGGGCTGGCCGCCGGTTTCGACCACGCTCGCGGCGAGTACATCATCGCCATGGATGGCGATCTGCAACACGATCCCTCGGACATCCCGTTATTTCTGGAGAAGATTGCCGCCGGCTACGACATCGTCAGCGGCTGGCGCAAAGTCCGCGTCGATAATTTCTGGATGCGCCGCATCCCCTCCCGCATGGCAAACTGGCTTATGGCCAAGCTCAGCGGTGTCGACATTCACGACTTCGGCACCACCTTCAAAGCCTACCGCCGCGAGATCCTCGAGCAGGTTCCGCTCTACGGCGAACTGCATCGTTTCATCCCGGCGCTGGCGTCGTGGTATGGCGCGTCCATCTGCGAAGTGCCCATCCGTAACGTCAACCGCGAGCGCGGCGTTTCACACTACGGCATCTCGCGCACTTTCCGGGTATTCTTCGATCTCATCACCATTCGCTTCCTCCTCCGCTATCTTTCCCGTCCACTGCATTTCTTCGGGACCTTCGGCCTGCTCAGCCTCTTCGGCGGCAGCGCAGTCGTAGCCTGGCTGGGAGTCGAGAAATTCCTGCGCCACGTTCCCATCATGGCGTCTCACGGCCCCCTGATGATGCTGGCTTTAGGCCTGCTGCTCGGCGGATTGAACCTGCTGGCCATTGGACTGTTAGGCGAGATGCAGGTCCGCCACTACCACGAACCCCGTCACCGCGCTCCTTACTCCGTCGACCGCGTACTGCGCTCGCAGAACGAAGAACACAGCGTCTCGGAGTAATCCCGATCGTCGGCCGTGACTTGTATTGAGCAGGGCACAGTCGTGCCGTAATCCCGTACCCGTCCAACCGCGGCGTATAATGTGCCGTTCAGACTCTTAGGAGCGCGGCCATCATGGCACAAACCACACAATACGAATTGCAACTAGCCCGCCGCATGTCGCGCCTCGGCACCGAAACTGCGTTCGAAGTTCTGAACAAGGCGCGCGCCCTTGAGCGGCAAGGCAAGAGCATCATTCACCTGGAAATCGGCGAGCCCGATTTTGACACTCCCGCCAACGTAATCGAAGCCGCCGTCGACGCTCTGCACCATGGCTGGACCCACTACGGTCCTTCCGCCGGCTTGCCCGAACTGCGCCAGACTATCGCCGATTATGTGGGCCGCACCCGCGGCGTCAAGGTTACGCCCGAGGAAGTCGTGGTCGTTCCGGGAGGTAAGCCAATCATTTTCTTCACGATTCTGGCATTAATTGATGAAGGAGATGAAGTCATCTATCCCAATCCCGGCTTCCCGATTTATGAGTCGATGATCAATTATGTCGGCGGCCGCGCCATCCCCATCCATCTGCGTGAGGAACGCGATTTCTCCCTTGATGTCGACGAGCTCGCCGCCCTCATCACCGACCGCACCAGACTGATCATCTTGAATTCACCGCAGAATCCAACCGGTGGCGTGATGCAACGCAAAGATGTTGAGCAGGTCGCCCAGATCATCGGCGACCGCAACATCCTGGTCTTATCCGACGAAATCTACAGCCGCCTGCTTTTTGAAGGCGAGCATTTCTCCATCATGTCTGTACCCGGCATGCAGGAACGCACCATCCTGCTCGACGGTTTCTCGAAAACATACGCCATGACCGGATGGCGCATGGGCTACGGCGTAATGCGCCCCGACCTCGCAGCCCACATCACTCGCCTCGCGACGAACTCCACTTCGTGCACCGCGAGCTTCACCCAAATCGCGGGCATCGAAGCCCTGCGCGGCGACCAGAGTTCAGTTGACAAGATGTGCGGCGAGTTCAAACGCCGCCGCGACGTATTCGTGGCCGGCTTAAATAAGATCAAGGGCTTTTCCTGCCGCATGCCTAAGGGCGCCTTCTACGTTTTCCCCAATATCACGAAGACCGGATGGAAATCGAAGCCCCTCGCGGATGCTCTCCTCGAGCAGGCCGGTGTGGCCGCGCTTTCCGGAACCGCCTTCGGCGATTTCGGCGAAGGCTACCTGCGCTTCAGCGTCGCCAATTCGCTGGAAAACCTGCAGAAGGCGCTTGATCGCCTCGACCAGTGGACCCGGAAGAACCTCTGACACCCGGAGTGTTGGCTCGGCTAATCGCATGCCAACGAAAAAGATTCCAACGCGACCGGCAAAGCCCAAGTCCAGTCGACCCCTCATGCCGGGCTACGGCCTGCCCGAAAGCAACAAGGGCCTGCTCCCGTGGACTTGGGCCGAGCAGCGCCTGAAGAAATCGCACAACTATTGGATCACCACAGTCAAGCCCGGAACCCCGCCGCACAAAGCTTCGCCCCACACCATGGTGGTCTGGGGTCTATGGCAGGACGGCCGCTTCCTGTTCAGCACCGGCAGCCAGTCCCGCAAGGCTCGCAACCTGGCGCAAAACCCGAACTGTGCGGTTTGCACGGAGCACGCGCAAGAAGCAGTCATTGTCGAGGGCACGGTCGAAATCGCCGATGTCCCCGCCCGCCGCAAATTCCTCCCTCTTTACCAGCGCAAGTACAGCTTCGACATGTCGAAAATGAAATCGGACATCCTCTCCATGAAAGAGCCGGTCTTCGCCGTGCGCCCCCGCGTGGTGTTCGGTCTGTGGGAGAAGGAATTCATCGGCAAGTCCACGCGCTGGACTTTCGAGGAGCAATAATTCTGCCGACGATTCTGAAGCACGGCAAACTTACCGGCGAAGAGTCCGCCAGGCTCCTCGCCGTTCTCGTTTCAACACCTAAACTCCACTTACAGCGAACGCAGGAAGTTCAGAAGGTCCTGCACCTGCCATGGTTTAAGCGAATCGTATTTGCGGATCACCATATTAGCTTCCGATCCGTTGCTGCTGTGCGCGTGAATGGCCTGGATCAGATCTGAGGTCCGGCCATCATGAAGGAAGAACAAGCGCTGTCCGAGCCCCCACAATGGCGCGGTGCGGAATTGATTGGGACCGGCTGAACCTTGGTGGATGCCGTCCGCCAGCCCGGTACCCATATCGTGCAGGGCAAAGTCGGAATAAGGATGGTAGGCGACGTTCGACATGCCGGTAAAAATTGCAGTCCCGGTGGTGAGAGTCGGCGAGTGGCACAGGTTGCAGCCGATGGCATTGAAATCAGCAGCTCCATTCTGAATCGATTGAGTGGAAGCAGCAGGTGCCGGCGGCGCAGAGAGGCGAATGAACGCCGCAAAGTTCACTATGTCCGACGCCATTTCTGATTCCGTGCCCAGGCCGGTGCCGTAGTTCGGGCTGCTGGCATTTTGGTTCAGCATGTTCGTGGAATCCTCCGGAGACCCGTTGAACACGCATCCCGTCACGGCGCTGCGCTCGTTGGGAAAATTCTCGTTCGATACTCCCTGCTCCACGTTGTAAGCCTCGCCCACAAAAATCAGCAGCGATTTGTTCTGCGCCTTCCAGCCAAAGCGCGTGATGGTCCCGTCATTCCCACTGGTGTTGAAGACACCGCCAATTCTCAGCGCCGCCCGGGCCGATTGCGTGGCCACCAGGTTTGCCTGCAGATTGGCGTCAGGAGTTGCTTCCACCAGGCCCAGACCAAACAGAGGCGTCGGCGTCCGGAAAATCACATTATTCGTCGAAAGCGCGGTAGCAAAGTCAGGCTGCGCCAGCGTACAGCCTTGGGCATCGGAACGCCCGGCAATGGTATAGAGGTCGTGGACTCCGCCGTCTTGCGCGCCGCTGGAAGTCTTGATAAAGCGGGCCTCGAGCACCGGCCCATTCGCAGTAATAAACGAAGGAACGGAGTTAAACGCGCCATCAAGCGCGGCTAATGCCACCTGCGGATTCTGAATTGCGTTCTGCGGGCTCAGAAGTCCCGGGCTGGCGCCGCCGATTGCGGGCTGAGCATGGCACTGCGCGCAGCTGTTACCGTTGAACGTTGGACCAAGACCCGATCCCGATTCCCCGGCGATTTTGCCAGAAACCGAATCCACTTCCTGAAAACGAAGCTGCGCCTGGCTGAAAAAAGCCTGCTCATTCGCATTGAGGGTTGGATAATAATTTCCGGCTGCCGCCGGGCCAGGGCGAGGACCAGGATCGTTTTGCGCGGGAACGGGTGGGACGGCAATGGCTGCGAGCGCGATACATAGAATGGGGACCGCAAGATCTCGAACCTTCATTTTGCACCTCCGTGCAGGGCGACAGGCACACTTCTAGCTCCGTCTTAATTGCTTGGCGACGCGCGGCGCGAGGTTGGCATCAGCTGTTCAGCCGAAGCTATGGTCGGCAAAGGCAGCCCGTACCACGCTCACCGCGACCCGAACAACACTGTGGGAGCGGAATCCCACCAGGGATCTTTCCTCAGGCGAGGAAAGAGGATCGAACATTGGTGAAACTCTAGGCCCGAAGCGGATTCTGGTCAACGGCCCGGAAGTACATTCTCATTGTGGCCATGCGGCCGCCGAGCCGCATGCCCGATCTCCACGTCGCGTATGATATTTTCGATGATCCCCACGAGTGAGGGGTAAGCGTCCCAGTTAAGCCTCAGCTATTCTGAGGGAGACTCATGGATAAACCTTTTCGTGTTTTTGCCACCTGCGACATCGGAGAAGCCATCGACCTTCTGCGCCACCGCGGTTATGAAGTCGAGGTCTATCCCCAACCTGAAGCTCCGCCGAAGAGTCTGATTATCGAAAAGGTGAAGTCGGGCATCGACGGCTTGATCACCACGCTTCGCGATCCCATCGACGCCCAGGTCTTTGAAGCGGGCAAGAATGAAGCCGGTAAGAAAACGCTGAAAGTCGTGGCGCAGTACGCGGTCGGCTTTGACAACATCAACCGCGCCGATGCCGATCGCTACAAGATTCCCTTCACCAACACGGCCGATGTCCTTACCGAGGCCACCGCCGAGTTTGCCTTCTTCATGATGGGCATGCTGGCCCGCAAGATGTGGCCCGCCGAGCATCTCACCCGCGACAACCAATGGGGATACTGGCATCCCTACCTCCCGTTTCTAGGCGACGAAGTCACCGGCAAGACCATCGCCATCATCGGCACCGGCCGCATTGGTCTCGCCATGATCAAGAAGTGCGCTGGCTTCGACATGAACATGCTGTGCTACGACCCGGCCTACGAGAATCACGATTACGTCAAAGCCATTCAAGAGACGATGGACCTGCGCCATGCCCGCGGCATTTCAAAAGATAAGAACTGGATCAAGTACGTAGGATTCGAAGATGCTCTGCGCGGAGCCGACTTCGTCAGCGTGCATGTTCCGCTGTTGCGTCCCGGCGAGAGTGCCACGCCCACCTATCATCTCTTCAACGAGCAAACTCTGAAGCTGATGAAGCCGACCGCTTTTCTGGTAAACGACTCGCGTGGCCCGGTAATCGATGAAATAGCGCTGGTGAAAGCTCTGCGCGAGAACTGGATCGCCGGTGCCGCCCTCGACGTCTACGAAAAAGAACCGCTGCCCGCTGATTCGCCGCTTCGCGATCCCGCCATCGCCGACCGCTGCCGCCTCATGCCCCACTTCGCCAGCGCCGCCCGCATTACGCGACTCTCCCCCGATCCCGACAAAGGCATGGCGGGACGCTGCATCCAGGGATTAATCGACGTCCTCGAAGCCAACTATGGCGGCGACATCACCAAAATGCCCTACGTCGTAAATAAGGAGGTCTTCGGGAAATAGCTGCGACATCCCGGTAGAATGGAGTGTCGTTCGCCTCACCCAAGGATAGGAATGAAAAGACGATTCGCCTTCGGTCTTCTTCTTGCTCTGCTGTGTCTGATTCCTGCAATGTCCGCCCAGACTCCTAAGGCGGAGAGCCAACTCCAGGGGAATCAGCTGAAAGAAGATCAACTCAAGCTGATCCCCGAGCCCAAGGAAGTGCGCCTCCAGCAAGGGGGTTTCCGCGTACGGCCAACCACCAGAATCCTGGTGGAGCTCGGCCACCAGGATGAAGACCGCATCGCTGCCGAAACCCTCGCGGAAGAAATCCACGATCAGTCCGGCCTGCAGCTGAGCATTACCGGCTCCAAGGAGAAAACACGGCAAGTGCGAAGCACCATCGTGCTGGCGCGCCTGCAAGACCGCAGCGTCAGGGATTTCCTGGCTTCGAAAGGCCTGAAGGCGGATTCCATCGGCGACCAGGGTTACCTGCTCTTCTCCGACAAGACTCACCTGATCGTCGCCGCCAACACCGGCCAGGGACTCTTTTACGGCGTGCAGACGCTCCGCCAGTTGCTTCGCGAGGACGATGGAAAACTAATCTGTCCCGCGGTTTCGATTCGCGACTGGCCAAGCATGGAGTGGCGCGGCGTGCAGGATGACATCAGCCGCGGTCCCATTCCCACCGAAGATTACATGAAGCGCCAGATCCGCACTCTGGCCGCCTACAAAGTGAACCTGTTCGGTCTGTACATGGAGCACGTGTTCGATTTTGCCAGCCAACCCCTGCTCGCTCCCAGGGAAGCCGCGCTCACTCCGAAGGAAGTAAACGCTCTCGTCGACTATGCCAGGAAGCTCTATGTCACGATTCTTCCCGAGCAGCAAACCTTCGGACATCTCCACCACATGTTGAAGTACGAAATCTACTCCGAGGTAGCGGAACGGCCCCACGGCCATGTCCTCACGCCGACCAAAGAACAGTCGTACGACATCATCAAGGCCATGTATGCCGACCTGGTCCCGCTTTTCCCCGGATCTTTTCTTCACATCGGAGGCGACGAGACGTTTGAACTGGGGCACGGCCAAACCGCCGCGCGCGCCACAGAAGTCGGCTTGGGGCGGGTCTATCTCGAGCACATGCAGAAAGTATTCGCCATTCTTCAGCCCTATCACAAGCAGCTCATGTTCTGGGGCGATATCGCGCTGAAATATCCGGAACTGCTCGGCATGCTGCCCAAGGAAATGATCGCCGTCCCCTGGGATTATGACCCAAAGCCGAACTACGACAGCATCATCAAACCCTACCGCGATGCCGGCCTGCGCGTCATTGTAGCTCCGGGCGCGCAGACCTGGAACCAACTATGGCCGAACCTGGATGTGGGCTACCTCAATATCCGCAACTTTGTGCGCGACGGTCAAAAGCTGGGTGCCATGGGCATGCTCAACACCACATGGAATGACGACGGCGAAGCACTCTACGGTATGGCCTGGCCGACGCTAATCTTTGGCGCAGCCACGGGATGGCAGTCAGGCGAGTCGAGCATCGACCAGTTCAAGAACGCGTATGACTGGGCCTTCTACCGCAACGGCAACGACGCCACGTTCCGCGACACGCTGGAAAATCTGGATCGCGGGCACCAGGCGCTGGCTAACATCAAAGTCGAAACCGAGACCGACGATTTGTTCTGGATCGATCCCTTTACTCCGGAGGGCGCAAAGATGATGCAGAAGCTCGCTCCCGCGGCTCCTGAAATGCGTTTAGGCGCCGAGCACGCCCTGGAGTCGCTCTACCGCAACCACGCCAAAGCCCACGCCAATCAGGACACGCTGGCCGACATGATCCTGGCCGCCTGGCGCTGGGACGCCCTCGGCATGAAGGCCGAGTTCACCCAGGAGATCAACAAATTCTATTGGGACGCTTTCCAGAACCAGACCGATGCGGACCGCGTGGGCAACGACCTCGAAGAAATAACAGCCATCAATGCCCGCCTCGAAGATCTGCGCGACGCAACCACCCGGGTCAGTCAGATGTACCGCGAAGCCTATCTGCGGGAATACGGCCCGTACTGGCTCGACAATGTTTTGGTCCGCTACGACGATCTCGCCCGCGAGTTCCAGAAAAAAATCGTGGCTGTACGCCAGGCCCGCCGGCAATACGATGCAACCAAGACCCTGACTCAGCCGCCGGAGTTGGGATTCTACTTACAGCCCTAGATTCGTGCCCACAAGAGAGAAGCTATGTTCGCATCGGTCACTCGTCTCCGCGTTCGCTCTGTGAAGTACCTGCCAGCGTTCCTCTGGCACACGTTTCTGTCTCAACGCCAGGTCGTGCGCGCGCCTGGATTTTTCGGCGGAAGACTCCTGATAGATGTTGGGCGCACGTTCTGGACACTGACTGTGTGGGAGACCGAGCAGGCGATGAAGGCGTTTCGCGGCTCCGGATCCCACGCGAAAGTGATGCCGCTTCTCGTCGAATGGTGCGATGAAGCCGCGTATGCTCACTGGGCCCCAAGCGGCGATTCTGTTCCGTCATGGCAGGAGGCGCACGAACGTTTGGCAGCGGAGGGCCGGCTGTCTCGCGTGGCGAATCCGTCTCCCGGCCATGCTGCTCGCCATTTTCCAAGCCCTCGTTTGAAACCGTTAATCGGGTTAGACCTCAAACGCAAGCCGGGCTAAAGTTGGGAGCTTCTCAAGTAGGAACGATTAGCAGCGGATTTGTTAGGCTCTTTCACAATGTTTTCCGACCGCACCAACTGGAAGCTCACCCCCAATCGCCTGACGGAGGCCCTCGAAGAAGCACGATCGAGCGGCGCACGCGTGCTCGACCTAACCATTTCCAACCCCACGCGAGCCGGACTCCACTACGACGAGGCACAAATCCTCCAATCGTTAGCCTCGCCTCGGTCCATGGATTACGATCCCCAGCCCAAAGGCTTGCCCAGCGCCCGCGCCGCGGTCGCGGCCTACTACCAAACGCAGCATGGCATTCGACATCTCGACCCCGAGCATCTCATCCTCACCACCAGCACCAGCGAAGGTTATTCCTTCGTGTTCCGCCTGCTCTGTAATTCCGGCGACGAGCTGCTGGTTCCGAAACCAAGCTATCCGTTGTTCGAATTCCTCGCCGACCTGCATGACGTCAAGCTCATTCCCTATCCCTTGATCTACGACCACGGCTGGCAAATGGATTTTCCCTCGCTGCAAGAAGCGGTATCGCAGCGCACGCGAGGCGTGGTAGTGGTTCATCCCAATAATCCCACAGGTTCGTACGTACATCCGCCGGAGCGAGAATCGCTCAATCTTTGCTGCCGCGAGCACGAACTCGCCTTGATCGTCGACGAAGTCTTTCTCGACTACGCTCACGACCGTGCGCCACGGCAAAGCTTCGTTGCCAATCAAGACGTACTCACCTTCACGTTGAGCGGGTTGTCCAAGGTCTCGGCGCTGCCGCAAATGAAAGTGGCCTGGATCGTGACCAGCGGCCCGGCAGCACGGGTCGAAGCCGCGCACGCTCGTCTCGAAATGATCGCCGACACATATCTTTCTACGAATGCGCCCATTCAATGGGCGACCCCGGCGCTGTTGGACCAACGAAAGAATATTCAGCGGCAGTTGATGGAGCGCGTGCTGAGCAATCTCGCCGAAATCGACCGCCAGCTTGCCCAACAAAAGACCTGTCAGCGCTTAAGCGTGGAAGGCGGATGGTACGCGGTGTTGCGCGTCCCAATAACTCAAAACGACGAAGAGTTAGCGACCGATCTGCTAGGCCGCAAGTCTGTGCTGGTGCATCCCGGCCACTTCTACGACTTCCCCAGCGACGGATTCTTGGTGTTAAGCTTGATCACGGCACAGAACGAGTTTCGGGAAGGGATCGAGAGAATCTTGGATGCCTTGCCCGGCTGATTTTGAGCACGACGCCGCTTGTCCGGGACACGAGCAAGGGTAGGATTCTCACTCTCCCATCTGCTGCAGAGCGAAGAGATCGACGCCTGCTTCAGTTGCGTGCGGCGGCATCTCGCCCCCGGCGGGCGCGTCATTGTCGACATCTTCACGCCCAACTTGCAAATCCCGATGCGCGACCCGGCTCAACGATATCCAGTAGGCCAGTACGAGGATCCGGATGGAGGGGGTCGCATCACCGTTACCGAGGCGAACCGATATGATCCGGCCACTCAAAGTGAACCACCTGATTAGGTATTACCAGCAAGCCGGAGGTAGAAATCCCGATCAAATTGCGGATGTTTTATCCCCAGGAAATCGACTCTCTGCTGACTCACATCGGCTTTGTGATCGAGCACAAGTACGGGGACTTCCAGGAGACGCCTTACCTTAGCAATTCGCCGAAGCAGTTGGTCATCTGCACCTGAGGCGGCCCTCGCGTTCCCACCTTCCTGCTAAGGTTTCCTGCTGCCGACCAGAAACGGATTACTCTCCCGCTCCTCGCCGATCGTGGTCGATGGACCGTGCCCAGGCACTACCACCGTCTCATCAGGCAATGCGAGCACGGTGCCGTGCAGCGACTGCATGATCTTCTGCATCGATCCGCCGGGCAAATCAGTGCGGCCAATCGACCCGGCAAACAGCGTGTCACCTGCAATCAGAAGTTTCTCAGCAGGGAAGTAAAGGCAGACGCTGCCTTCCGTATGTCCTGGCGTATGCAAAACGCTGGCAGCATGCACCCCAGCCTTCACCGTATCGCCCGTGCTCAGGCTCTGGTCAATCTTGACCTCGCCCGGCGGCGCCACACCAATCCAGGCAGCCTGCACATCCAGCATCTTCAGCAGGGCGTAGTCGTTCTGGTTAAGCAGGATGGGCGCGCCCGTAGCCGCCCGCAGCTTCGTTGCGCCTCCCACATGATCAATGTGGGCGTGCGTGATCACGATTTGCTTGACTTGCAGGTTATGCTTGCGGATGAGCGCGAGCACGTCCTCAATGTCGTCGCCGGGGTCGATGACCATCGCGTCGCGGGTCGTCTCGTCGCCAATAATCGAGCAGTTGCAGTGCAGCGGCCCCACGGGAAAGATTTCATGGATCATGCTTTCATTGTAGCGGGGCCTCCGGCGCTTAGAAGCATTTCGTAAAACGGTTCGGGAAGGGCACGGCTTTAGCCGTGCCGTTCAGTTGTCCAGCGGTTGGGGCTTTAGCCCCTGAGGTTCCCGCTCGGAACTGGTTCAGACTTGTCTTGGAATGCCGCTGGCGAGACAATACGCCAACGTGCTCGGAGGTTTCCGTGGCGAAATACCGTCAGCATGGATATCAGGATCGCGACCGCGAAGACAAGCCGCGCCAGGGGTCCCGAGAAAAAGAGTCCCTGGAAAAGCAGTCCCGGGAAAAGCCGGCCCCGCTGCCGCCCGCCAGACGCGACTACAGCATGGGACCAAAGCCGGTAAATATGCCCGGCACCCATGCCGTTTCCCGCTGCGCCCAGTGCGGCACGGTGCTGCAGGCAATCCCGCCCACCGGCCTGTGTCCCAAGTGCGGCTTCGAACTGCACTCCTGCAAACAGTGCATGTATTTCGATCCCGGAAGCCGCTTCGAATGCATGCAGCCGATCAAGCAGCGCATCGCCAAGAAAGATGCGCGCAACGACTGCACCTTCTACGAGGTCCGCGTCACCCGCGAAAAAGAAACGTCCACGCCCGCCAGCCTCCGCCCCAACGACGCCCGCCAGGCTTTCGAGAATCTGTTCAAGAAATAACAGTCGGAGAGACGTTGCTTGCAACGTCTTGCCGCCACCCCCCGAACGCCGCAAGCCGGAGACGCGGCGGCGTCGTGTCCCCGGCCGCCTAACCCTGCGCCGCAAGCAGAGACGTAGCAAGCTACGTCTCTTCGGAAAATCTTGAATCGCCCCGCTCTTTGTTACGGTTTCTGCGTAGGCCGCAACAGAATCTCGCTCACAAACGACTGCGCACTCTGCGTAACCAACATACCCACAGCATGCGCCACGTCAGCCGGCTGCAGCATCTTCCCTGGATCCTTCCCCACGTGCGGACTAAGCTCAGTGTTCGTCGACCCGGGACAAATCACAGCCACGCGAATGTTGCACCCGCGCAGCTCCTCCGCCAGAGAGTAGCTCAGCCCATTCAATCCCCACTTCGAGGCGGCATAAGCCGCGCCATTCGGCAGCGCATTCTTCCCCGCGAGTGACGAAATATTGATGATGTGCCCGGAGCGCGCCCGAATCATCATCGGCGCAAACGCCCGCACCGCATAGTAAACGCCCCGCAGATTCGTATTCAGGATCTGCTCCCAGGAGTCAGGAGGCAGTTGGTGCAGCGGCCCGCCGAATCCCCCGACCCCGGCGTTGTTGACGAGAACGTCCACTCGCCCAAACGACGCTTCGACGCGCCCAGCCGCCGCTTCAACCGACCGGAGACTGGTCACATCACAGGAAACCACCTCGGCCTTCCCGCCTGCCTGAGTGATCGCCTGCGCAACCGATTCCAGAGCCGCACGTGTGCGCCCGCACAGCACAGCCGTCGCGCCCATGCTCGACAGCTCCTGTGCAATCGCGGCGCCAATGCCCCGGCCCGCGCCGGTAACCACGGCTACCTGCCCGCCCAGCGGGTGAACCGCATCCACTTTATCCGTCCCCACCGCGTTCATTTGGAAAATGCCTCCAGTCCCGCCCCAAGTGTCTTCACAAAAGCTGAATTACAACCTGAACGCGAGGCGCGACATCTGCATCCTATACAATAGCGCCGGAGGCGACTAGGAAGTTGCTTGCCTTCGGAAGAAGACGTACTTATAATCCGGCAAACCCGGAATGCCGGGTGAGTCGCCAGTCGTCTCACACAGATACAAATTGCCGATCCCGAAAGATCCAAGGAGCCACACTGATGAAAAAGATTCTGGTCACGGTTGTGCTTGGGGTTGCTGCGCTGGCGGCGGCCCAGGATGCTGCTGCACAGTCGCAACCGTCCGCGGCGCCCGCGCAGGCTGCCGCTCAACCCGCTCAGGCGCAACCCGCAGCAGCGCCCACGGCAGCCCCCGTTATTAAGGACCCAGCCGAGTACAACGCATACGTGGCCGCCATCGGGCAGAAGGATGCCGCTCAGATCAGCGGCCTCGAAGCATTTCTAACCCAGTATCCCAACAGCATCATGAAGGTTGCTGCCCTGCAAACTCTCATGCAGGATTACCAGCAAGCCGGGAACCAGGCAAAAACCCTCGACGCCGCCACCAAACTCGTCGCGGCCGATCCCACCAACGAGCGCGCCATGTTCCTGCTTGCTTATTTCGATCGCCTGAAGGCGCAAGGCGGCGACGCCAATGCCACGCAGGATCTCGCGGATGCCAAAAAGTACGGGCAGATGGGTCTGGATGGCCTCTCCAAATTCGCCAAGCCCGATGGCATGTCCGACCCTGACTTTCAAAAGATGAAAGATCAGATGACCGGAGTCTTCAACGCCGCCCTCGGCCTCGCTGCCCTCACCGCCAAAGACTATGACACCGCTCGCAAGGACTTGCGCGCCGCGGTTGATGGCAGCACTGATTTTCAAAAGGATTTCAGTGTGGTGTATCCCCTCGCTCTTTCCTACGCCGGCCCCACCCCACCGGATCCGAACCTTCCTCCTGATCCGATCAACGCGATCTGGTTCGCCGGGCGCGCTTCCGTAGTCGCACCCAACGCGCAGTATCAGCAGTCGATCGAAAAGTACGCCCGAGGCCTATACATGAAGTACCACGCCGGAGACGACGGCTGGGCCGATGTCCTGGCACAAATCAAGGCCAACCCCACGCAACCCGCCGGCTTCACCATCAAGCCCGCTCCCACTCCCGCCGAACAGGCTCACACCATGGCGACTGCCACGGACCCCAGCAAGATGGATTTCGCCCAATGGGAATTCATCCTCTCCAATGGCGCCCAGGCAGACCAGGATCTTGTCTGGAATGCCATCAAGGGCAAGCCGGTTCAGATGAACGGCCAAGTCATCAAGGCGACCGCGACTGAGTTCGATATCGCCGGCAGCTCCGATGACATTGACGCCAAGAAGTCGGATATCACTCTCACTTTCGAGGAGAAGGTTCCGCTGAAGCTGATCCCCAAAGAAGGCGCCAGTCTCGACTTCCAGGGCGAACCAGCCTCTTACACCCCGAACCCGTTCACGATGACCATGGAGAAGGGAAAGTTGCTGAAGGCAGCAACGCCAACTCCGGCCAGGAAGCCGGTTCACAAACCAGCCGCGAACTGATGGCGGTGCGATTCGCGCAAAAGGGCAGCCCGCAAGGGCTGCCCTTGGTTTTTTGGATAAAGTTGTTGTCTGAGGCGCGGGAAACGCCAATATGGTTTTGCCGGAACCGACGTCTAGCGCGCCGCTTTCTTCTCTCTGTCCCTGTCCAACGACATCGGCCGCGCGCTCCTGGGCGGACGCTTCGCCCCATCCCGGAGCAGCCGGACATCGATCTTCAGTTCATCGATAGTCCGGCTCAGCGTGTTCCGGTGCATCCCCAGTTCGCGTGCGGCGCGGCACTGGTTCCCCTTGTTTTCCTGCAGGACGGTGAGGATAAATCGTTTCTTGAATTCGCGCACACCCTCGGAATAAAGGATGTTGCTCTTATACATTTGCAGAATGAGTGCTTCCAGTTGATCTTTCACGGTAGGTCTCTCTCTTTTTCTTTAAGGTCGTTTTTTTAACTTTCTACTCGCCCCGAACCTATTTCGGCTTCGAAGCTGGAGCGCCGGTCAAATCCTGCGGGGCCCGGTGCAGAAACTCCAACCCCTGATTGAACCGTGCCCGCAACTCCGCCGGCGCCACCCACATCGCAGCCCTTCCCACCACCAGGAAATACGGCGCCAACACCGAGCTCTTCAGCATGGTTGAGGTAGGCGTGAACGCCGTCATGCCCATCAGCACCACGGCCACTACTAAAACCCCCTTCACCACGCCCAGCAACGCTCCCATAAAACGGTCGAACCCGCTCAGCCCGGCTGCCTTCATCAACTTGCGCGCGATCCTGGCGGCAATGTTGAACACCAGCAGAATCACAAAAAAGATGATCAGGAAGCTGAAAATATCAGCCAGCCAGGCGTTCTTCAAAAACGTCATGAACCAATCTGACAACCCCGGATACTTCCACGCGGCAACAATATAACCCACGACCAGTCCAGCCATGCTCAGAGCCTCCGCAAAGAAGCCCTGTATCCCCGCCGAAACGACGCTCAGCAGTATAACCGCGACAATCAGCCAATCCGCCGCGGTCATGCTGTTCTCCTGCCCCCCGCTTTTAGCCGGGCCTTACGCCTACACATCCAGCTTGCGTCCCGTAATCTGGAAATAGGCATCAAGATACTTTTCACTGGTCCGGCGCGCCACCTCATCCGGCAGAGCCGGCGCAGGCGGCTGCTTGTTCCAGTGAATTTCTTCCAGGTATTCGCGAACGTATTGCTTGTCGAAAGACTCCTGCCCGCGTCCGGGTGCGTACTTGTCGGCGGGCCAGAACCGGGAAGAGTCCGGCGTAAGCACCTCATCCGCCAGCGTGATTCCCTGAGCGGTGCGGCCAAACTCAAACTTGGTGTCGGCGATGATGATACCGCGTTGCCGCGCGTACGCGGCAGCTTTCTTGTAGATCCGCAACGTGAGTTCGCGCAACGTGCTGGAAGTCTCCGAACCCAGAATTTCGCACATCCGGGCAAACGAAATGTTTTCGTCGTGCCCGCTCACTTCCTTGGTCGCCGGAGTAAAGATCGGCTCCGGAAACGCCTCCGACTCCCGCAACCCCGCCGGCAGTTCGATCCCGCACACCTTGCCCGTAGCCTTATATTCCTTCCACGCCGATCCTGAAATGTATCCCCGCACCACACACTCCACCGGAAACATCTCGGCCCGCTGCACAATCATGGACCGCCCGCGCAGCACCTCAGCATACTTCTGCAACGCCTGCGGATACTGCTCCACGGCCGTGACCAAGTGGTTCGGAACGATGTCAGAAAGAAAGTCGAACCAGAACAGCGAAATCTGGGTCAGCACCCGGCCCTTGTGAGGAATGCCGGTCGCCAGCACGTAGTCGAATGCTGAAATGCGGTCGGTCGCGACAAACAGCAGGCGCTCATTATCAATCTGATAAACGTCGCGCACCTTGCCGCTGGCGTGAAGTTTGAGATCCGGAAAATCGGTCTGCAGCACCACGGGATCAAGCAGTTTAGGAGTCATGTTTTAAATTTAACAGGGTAACGAGCGAGGCGTATTTTAGCCCCTCAGAATTTTTTGTCAACGGCAGAGATCACATCAGGGAAGGAAGTCTCTATCCTATTGAGCAGGGAAGCGTTGCCCGCCGGTCCAGTCTGAAGTCTCCGCCCCGGCGATTGTGGAAAAGTTGAGGATGAAAGTGGATAAAGTGGAGAAGTGTCGCAGGCCCCCTCGCCCGCTGCTTTTGACTTGGTAAGGGAATCTCGTGCCTCGAACTCGAATCGTAGTAACCATCATCGCGATAAGTTCTCGACCGCGATCGCGTGGCATTTCGGAAGCTCCACATAGCCGAGCGAACCAAAGTAGCAGAGGCCGGCAATGATTGCCGTGGATAGCATTAAACCCTGCAGCACTCTCGAGGCCGTAAGCGCGGATTCTCCCACCGCCAGATAAGCATCCCGCCCGGCCGGCACGGCCGCCGAATTGCTTACGGCCGGCTGCAGCCAGCAGCGCACGATCGCAACGCTCGTGTCGCAGAAGATCAATGGCCACTCATTAGGTTCCGCTGCTTCTGCGAACTCCAGCATTTCCGGCGCGAATCGTTGTCGGAATGCTGGCGGATAAAGCTGCAGCAACAAGCGGTAAGCCCACATTAAGCCGAGCCGCACACTCATGCGCCCCTCCCATCCAACTTACCCAGCCGCGTCTGAGCGACGTCAACCATTTGTCGCAGACGCCGAACTTCTACCCGCAACACCTGCTCCCCGCTGGCTGTCAGGCAGTATTCCCGCCGGGTATCGCCACCTTTGAGTTTCCGCTCGCTCTCGCCCACCAGCCCGCTGGCCAGCAGGCGATCCAGGTTCGCGTACAACGTGCCCGGTCCCAGCCGGTAATTCCCCCCCGACTGCCGTTTGACCGACTGCATGATCGCATATCCGTGCAGGTCAGACTCAGACAACGCGAGAAGAATATGAAGCGAGGCCGATGATAGCGGTCGATCCTTGACTGTCATGTCGTATTCTGATATATCACATTGTGACATATACGACAAGGCCTTCTGAAACGGCGAATCCCAATGCAAAGGAGAAATCTACCATGAAGCCGTCATCCCTGGCGCTAGTCACGCTCACTCTGCTCGCCGTCGTCGGAACGACTCTCTCGCCTGCGGTGGCACAAACGGAATCCGGAGCACCAAATGCCGCAGCCCAGGCCACCACCGAACGAGATGGCCAACACGATTTCGATTTTGAGTTGGGCAGCTGGAAGATTCACCTGAAGCGCCGCCTGCACCCGTTGACAGGCTCGAATACCTGGATCGATTTCGATGGTACGTCCGTTACTCGAAAAGTTTGGGAAGGGCGCTCGCAACTCGAAGAGTTCGAAACCGATGGCGCAGGCGGCCACATCGAAGGTCTGACCCTGCGTCTTTACAATCCTCAAACCCACCAATGGAGCCTTAATTGGGCCAACGCCAAAGACGGCACCATCGTCGCACCCCAGGTCGGCCAGTTCAAGGACGGGCGCGGCGAGTTTTACGGCCAGGACACCCTCAACGGCAAACTGATCTACATTCGATTTATTTGGTCGAATACCGATTCGAACACGCCTCATTTTGAACAATCGTTCTCCGACGATGGAGGCAAGACCTGGGAAGTGAACTGGATCACAGACCAGACCCGAGTAAGCGAAAGGAGAAATCAACCATGAAGCAGTCTTCACGCGCGCTGTTTGCAATCACTCTGCTCGCCGTCACCGCAACCGTTCTTCCCAGTCAGGGCCAAGCGCCGAATCAACCTCCGCGCCCTGCACTTTCCCGAGCCGACGAGATGCTCGGCAGATGGAATGACATCGGCAACAAACTCGTTACCATGGCTCAGGATTTTCCCGAAGATAAGTACGACTACAAGCTGCAGAAAGACCAGCGCACCTTCGCCCAAAATCTTCTCCACGCCGCCGCCCTCGATTACGTCCTGATCCGCAGGATTTCCGGATCAAACGTCGGGCCCGACTTCGGCGAAGGCGACAACCCTTCGCGCGACGTTTTCAAGTCGAAAGCCGACGTGGTGAAGTTCGTGCAGGGGGCAGTCGCCGACGGAGCGCAAGTCATTCAACAGCAGGGTGACGCAGGGCTCGACAAAACATCGAAATTCTTCGGCAACCGGCTCGCCCACAACTCCACCATCTGGACCTTCGCCATCGAGCACAGCGCCGAACACTACGGCCAGCTCGTCGTCTACTATCGCGCCAACAACCTGGTACCGCCGGCATCGCGCCCGCCGCAGGCCCAACAGTCGCAACCCCCGCAGCCTTCACCAACCGTGGCCTCAACCGTCGACCACGAGATCGTCACCATCGAAAACCTGATTGTGGCAGCCGCCGAAGCCATGCCCGAAGACAAATTCAATTTCTCTCCCCTGAGCCTGAACCTTCCTGGCGCCGACTACAAAGGTGTGCGCACGTTTGCCCTGCAGGTCAAGCACGTAGCCGCCTCCAACTACGCAATCTGGTTGCCGCTCACCGCCCAGAAGTTCCCGGAGAACTTCCTGGGCGGCGACGGTCCAGAAAACCTGAAGACCAAAGCCGAAATCATCAACTTCCTTAAGGATTCCTTCGCCCTTGGTCACAAAGCCGCAGCCACGTTGACCACCGAAAACATGTTGGAGCCGACGGAGAACAGCAGCCCGCTCCGCCTCCACCGCGCCACATTCGCCGTAGCCCACGCCTACGATCATTACGGACAGATGGTCGAGTACCTCCGCATGAACGGCATCACACCCCCAGCCAGTCGCGCAAAGTCAGACTGACGAACCATCTTGGATTAACCTTTCTCATTCCGAACGGAGCCGAAGGCCCGGTGAGAGCCTGCCCTGAGCGAAAGCCGAAGGGAACCTGATGTTGACTTTGCTGCCCTCGCCGCACCGGCAAAAGCAAAGAAGGCCAGCCTCCTTCAGCCCCGACCAGAGCCTGTTTTGCCTCGAGATCATCGTTGACAACCCCCACTCGCGGGATTAGCCTGTTAACAGCTTGGAGTGCGGTGACGTGCAGCGACTTCGTTTGATCTTGGTTTTCGTCCTGTTGGGAGCCGCAATCGGTGTATCCACCATACCCCGGCCGGACTTGCCCGAGACTGCCTTCAACGAGGCTGACGCTCCTGTAAATCTGGCTCCTCCTGTATTTCCCCGCATTCAGGTCACTTCTGCTGCGGTCAATCCAATCGCAGTTTTATCGGCATTGCCAAACCACTGCTCAGGTTGTTTTGTCAGCGCTACGGCGCTCGAGCCGGCAGTGACGACGAAACATCGCCATCCCCGCTCTTTCCAGGATCTCCTCTGTACGTTTCTGATCTGAAGTCACCCCTCTATCCGGCTGAATAGCTCGCTGTGCCCGCTGGAACCGGCGTTTTTGGCCGTCGCGTGGGCGCAGCAACCTGCGAGTTCCCTGAAATCTGAATTCCGCGTGCTCGCCGGAAGTCTTGAGCGCAATTCTGTCCCAGCCGAACCCGGCACGAAGCCTACCAGGGCAGCGCGGGCGTTCGGCAAATAGTTGGGGAAATTCAATCACCCAATCAGAGGAGAATTCCATGAAAAAACTTATCTCGACTCTTGCTCAGCGGCCGCGATCATTGGGCGCGAGCATTGTCCGCGCGCAATCTTCATCCACCCCTCGGTGCGCACCGTCAACGTTCCTTCCTGATTCGTCCGCGGAACCGAAACCTTCCCGGCCGGACGCAAACCCCAGGCCCAAACCATTCTTCAGCCGATGGCTCGACACTTGGAAAAGCCAGAATGTAGGAGCGCGGCAATGAATTCCAGCAACCAAAGCAAGAAACACGAGGCAAAGAACACCAGAAGACCGCGCCGCACTGCGAGCGCACTCACGGAGGCGACCATGCACAAAGTAGTTTCTCTTTGTTTTGCAAGACAGATGCTCCCAAACCCCGCGTTCGGCGTGACCTATTCCGATTCGTCCCTCTATCTCAAGGATAAGAGAGTGGCTCGGTTGTTGTTGCTGCTGAAACAGCTCCACCAGGACGTGGGAGGTTTCGCCGAATTGCCGCAACCCGAACTGAGTGAAATCATTTCCAGCGCGGTCGGACTGTGTGGCTTTGTAAAAACTATCGAAGCCCAGGATGTGATCGCCATTGTTCTGGATGCGCTCGAAGCGGAAGGTCCAACCCAGCAGAGCCCGTAATTCTTGTGACTCTGTTTGGAGGGTACCAGACTGGCCAGATTTGCGGGTCAGGTTTGCTCTCGCCGCGTTTGAATCCCATCCGTGGCGCTGGGCGCGGCTAAGTGTCCGACTGCTGTTGAGTGAACGGTTCGGGGGAGTCGTTTCTCAAAGCAGTCGGACGCAAGCTGCCTGCCCCGTGTAGGACGGAAGCCCCCGTCCGTCTTTGACGTTGTCTTTTCCCACCACCAACGCCTTGTCATTGCGAACTCGGCCAAAGGCCCGGTGAGGAACCTGTTGTTGATTTCTTGCTTGAGCGCTCGACGAAGCGCCCGCGAAAGCCCGCGAAGGGCACGACTTTCCAGTCGTGCCGCATGACGTCAGAACGAGCAACCGAGCTTCAGCCCCGACCCCCTTGCGCCCCAATGTTAAAATAGAACCAGAACCCAACAAATTTCGCAAATACAGGCGGAGCCCCAGGGCTCCGCCTTTCTGTTCTCAACAAAAGGTTCTAAAAAGCAGGAGTCCCGATGTCCAAGCCGCCCGGCCGCCCCGACGATCCCAACCGCCCCAACACCAAACGCACCGGAGAGCGTTCCGAAGCCGCCTTCCTCTACCAGGCCAGCCAGCGCCGCTTCGCCATCTGCAAGCCCTGGGGAGACAGCGAGCGCTACGACTTCATTCTCGACAACCGTCCCCAACCCAAAGTCCACCTCTTCCGCATCCAGATCAAATGCACTGACTGCCTCCGCGCCGATGCCTACGAAACCCGCGCCACCTACACCGTAGGCAACACCCGCGCCGTCTACACCAAACGCGACATCGACTTCATAGCCGCCCACGTAGTCCCGCTAAACATCTGGTACATCATCCCGGTAGAAGTCTGCACCCCGCAACCCATGCTCCGCTTCTACCCTCACCGCAAAGCCAAGCGCATGCGCCTCGAAAAATACCGCGAAGCCTGGCACCTGCTCGATCCCCCACTCCCAAATCCAATAACCATCCACGCCTGCATCGACGAGGATTATCCCGAAGGCTACGACCCACAACTGTACGACCCGGACGAAGAATCGGAATCGCCGGAATCCAAATAGCCCTGTCATCCTGAGCGAAGCGTGACGCCCACGAAGTGGACGTCATGCGCAGTCGAAGGACCCCATACCCGGAGGCTGCACCACAAGCTCTCCAAGGGGCTTCCACCATTGGCCCTTCTGGGATGGACACTTCTGTCCGTCGCCTTGGACGTTGTGGACTTCTGGGAGCGTGAACCAGCGACCGAGAAAAAGGCGGGAGAGCCAACTAACGACACAGACAAAAGGGCAGGCGTAAGGGTCGAATGCAGCCAACGGCCACGCTAACCCATGCCTGCCCCACAAGAGGCGTCCCCCTCACTGGAACCTAGCCTCTTCGAAGTAGGCTGATAATACCGTTCCCAAAATGGCATGACTGTTCAAAATTGCACACTCGACCCCCAAAAAAACGTCCGCAATTACAACCGTGGAAGAGCGGCGCTTAAGCGCCGCGTAAAGCCCCAGGGTGGAGCAGCGCTTCAGCGCTGCGAAAACACCCCCTCCCAACCAACAACCCTTGTCATTCCAAACAGGGCCAAAGGCCCGGTGATGTTGTAGTTGCTGTTGCCCGTGTGGAACGAACACTCCTGTCCGTCGCCTTTGGCGACTCCGACTCTGGTTTCTGCCTTGGATTTGTCATCCTGAGCCTCGCGCGCACCAGCGGCGCCGAAAGCCACCACGCGAAGGACCTATGCATTCCTCAGCCATCTTCACAGCTCACGCTAGGAGCTAAGCCCGGGAATAGCACGACTTCCAGTCGTGCCGCGAAACCTCGAAGAAAACGGAACCACGCTTCAGCCCCGAGGTCCGCCCGTATGGGACGGACACTCCTGTCCGTCGCCTTTGATGTTGATGTTGATCCTGCTTCCGACTTTGAACTGAGGGGATCACCACCGCTGCAGTTACAACCGTGGAAGAGCGACGCTTAAGCGCCGCGTAAAGTCCAATCCCCACCAACCCTTGTCATTCCGAACAGGGCCAAAGGCCCGGTGAGGAACCTGCTGTTGACTTCACTAGCCGCCACCCGATCGGCGTCATCCCGAGCGCAGCCGTTCTTCAGGCGGAGCGAGGGATCTCCCGCGAATCGGGACCGAGCTCGTGTCAGACGGACACTCCTGTCCGTCGCTTTTGACTGCGACTTTGATTCTTGCCTTAGCTTTGTCATCCTGAGCCCCGCGGCCACCAGCGCCGCCGAAAGCCACCACGCGAAGGACCTATGCATTCCTCAGCCATCTTCACAGCTCACGCTAGGAGCTAAGCCCGGGAAGGGCACGACTTCCAGTCGTGCCGCGAAACCCGAACAGAGGAAACCGGGTCTTCAGCCCCGAGGCGCGATTGGAAGGCTTGCGTTTAGATGGAAGGTTGGAACCGACATTGGATCGTGACAAACTCCCGGCGGGCGGCCCGGTCCGGGTGCCCCATTTCTCGCGTCCCTTTGCGAGAAGTGGGGTAGGCCACCCCGGCCCCGACTCACTCCCCCGTCGCCGCTTTCTTAACATCTTCAAACTGATTAATCTCCACCGTCCCCTCCGGAAACCGCGCCGTGATCTTCAGCTCTCCACCCATTGCTTTGACAAAGCTCTGCAGCGTGCTCACGTACATATCCGCACGCCGCTCCAGCTTTGACACCGCCGCCTGATTCACTCCCAGCACCTTCGCCAGATGCACCTGCGTCATCTCCCGCGCCTCGCGAAGTTCAACCAACGGCATCTCCGCGCGGTACTTCTCGGCCAAAACGCGCGAACGCTCTCGTGCTGCAGGGGACATCTTCTCGCGAAGGGTGTTGAAATTCTTGGGCATCGTGCAGCTCCTGTCTTCGGTCTGTTGGACCGTAATGTGCTTCTATGATTTCGTTGCAATCCGACCAAGGTGCCGATCGAACAAGTCATCGGCAATCGGCACAAATCTTTCGTACCAATTCGGGTCGCCCGTCTTGTCGCCACCAATCAAAAGCAGGGCCGTACGCCGCGGGTCAAACGCATACAAAACCCGCAGATGCCGCTCCGCCACTTTTCCGCGCAGCTCCTTCATGTTCGAATGGCGTGAACTCGCAATCACGTCAGCGTGAGGACGAGGCAGCGTGGGTCCATGCTCTTCCAGCAGTTCGACCTTCGTGTTGACTTCCGCCTGCTCTTCTTCCGATAGCGCACTCCACCAAGTCTCGAACTCCTCGGTGTATTCCACCTCCCACGCCATGATCTGTAGTATTCCATGAAAGGAATATTGTGTCCAGCAAGAACCGTGCGGGTTGCATCCACAAGCCCCTTTTCCTTTCAACAACTTACCTCCACCCAATCCCCCAATCAACCGCTAAACCCCGTTTTTCCCCCATTCGTTGAGATAAAGATGCGTAACCCGTTACCCTCCAATAGCATCACCCCAGACCAATACCCAGGGAAAAGTGTAAGAACCAGGTTCAATTCAAGGGAAGAACCGTAAGCAGTCGGGTTAGTCGACTGGGTTTTGTGGGTAAGGATCGAAGGCGAAGCCAAGGCAAGTGTCCGCCCGAGTTTTTTCCTAAGACCGAAGCCCAAAAGCAAAACAGCTAGAAGCTAAAAGCCAGGAGCCAGAAGCTAAAATGCGCAAGCCGATCAAGTACGTAGAAAAAGCAGTCACCGTCGCCGCCAAAGGCGTTTGGGCAGTCTTCGATCGTTTGAATCAGATCAAGCAAAATCCTTCGCCCACCCCGAAATGGTCCGACAAGCCTCTGCTCAAGTCCTACGAAAAGTCGAAGCCACCCCTCGGCTGGCCCCGCTCCACCGATTCTCTCTGCCCGAAGTGTGTCCCGGAAATCCGCCAGCAGATTCTCGACGGTAAACTTCCGCACGAAGTTCTGATGAACGAAAAGGTCGGCGAGATCAAAGCCACCATCATCGAACGCGACGGCAAGATCCTCATGGTTAAGGACTGCCCCAAGCACGGCCACTTCGAAGACGTGATGTCGATCGACACCGATTTCTCAAAGCACCTCGAAGACGTTTTCCCCGGCCGCGACATCGTCGCCCACAACGACGAAAAACTCCACCACCACGGTTCTTCAACCGTGAAATATGGACGCGGCTCGGTGCTCACGATCGATCTGACCAACCGCTGCAACATGATGTGCGATCCCTGCTTCATGGACGCGAACCAGGTAGGCTTCGTTCACGAACTCACCTGGGAAGAAATCAAGACCATGCTCGACAACGCCATCACCATCAAGCCGCGCCGCCAGATGAGCGTGCAGTTCTCCGGTGGCGAGCCCACGTTGAGCCCATACTTCCTCGACGCAGTCCGCTACGCCAGAAAAGTCGGATACAACTCCGTTCAAGCAGCCACCAACGGAATCGAATTCGCAAAAAGTTTCGAATTCGCCCAGCAGGCAGTGGAAGCCGGCATGCGCTACGCCTACCTGCAATTCGATGGAATCGGCAACGCCGCCAACGCCCACCGCATGGTAGGCAACCTGTTCGACGTAAAACTGAAGGCGATCGAAAACCTCCACAAAGCCGGAGTAGAAATCGTCCCGGTAGTAACCATCGTAAACGGCATCAACAACGAACAAGTAGGCAGAATCATCAAGTTCGCGCTCGATAATCCAAGAACGATAAGCTTCCTCTCATTCCAACCAGTAAGCTTCACCGGCCGCGACGAAGCCGTAACCGACGACCGCCGCCAAGCCCAGCGTTACACGCTAAGTCACCTGGCCCACGACGTAAAAAATCAAACCGGCTTAGGCGAACCAAGCCGCGACTGGTTCCCAATTTCTTTCATGGGAACTTTCAGCGACTGGGCCGACCTGATGCACGCCAACGACGTAAAAAACGACTGGGGCCAACTATCGTGTGGTTGTCACCCGAATTGTGGGACGGGGATGGCTGTGATGATTGATAAGGAGACTAAGGAGGCGGTTCCGGTTACTGCTTTTTTGGCTGGCGATCAGTTGGCTAAGGATATTGCTAAGGTTAATGATGCGGCGCGGGGGAAGTTTCTTACCGTGTTTGGGATGGCGCTTTGTTTGATGAAGAACTACGATCCGTTTCAGGCGCCTACGCATTTTAAGTTGATGGATTTGTTGCGGAAGTTTGATAAGAACTTCAACGCTACGGGGAAGAACTACGGCAAAGTTGGGCCGGACCGAACTGTCGACGACGTGATGAAGCGGCGGCAGGACCGGTGGAACTTCCTGTTTATTGCGGGGATGTGGTTCCAGGATCTGTTTAACTACGACTTCCGGCGGACGGAGCAGTGCATTATTCCTTATGCCACGCAGGAAGGGGAGATTTCGTTCTGCGCTTACAACACGGGCGTGGGGTGGCGGAACATCATCGAGAAGATGCATATGACTGCCACTTTGACCAAGTGGTATGAGGAGCATGGGCGGCACGAGATTTTTGCGGGCGGGAAGAAAGTAAAGATGGACGATGAGACACATTCGCTTCTGCTGCGTGAGAACATTGTGACCACGGAGCTGCAGCACGACCTGGACAATCTGGGGATCGCGAAGAATGCGCGGGAAGAGAAGACGCGGGCGAGAGACGCGAAACAAAAGGCCGCGGCCGAGCTTCAAGCTTTGGCAGTGGACCATTCGGAGACTCCGGTGGCGGGGCATCGCGGGCCGCAGAAGAACGATGAGGCTTACAACGCACGCATGGCTTCCCTGTACCGCGAAGTGGTGTTGAAGGAGAAACCCGCAGTTGCCGAGAACGGATTCATTCCGCTGGGCGCGCTGGGTAAGGCTGCTGGGAACGAGACGAATGCTGCGAAGCCGGAAGTGGGCGAACCGGTGGCGGGAGACTAGATCGGGCTTCGGCTATCGGGCTTCAGGCTTCGGCTAAGGAAATAACGGGCTGCCTTCGGGCGGCCCGATTTGTTTTAGTCTGGTTTGCGCTCACGCTGCGGGGGCGGTGGAGGCAGCGCCTTCGCCGGGGCTACGGTCGTCGCTTTGCTCCTCTCTCTGCCCCGACTGCGGCGCTCCCCGCCCGCTTGCCCACGAACTGGCCGGCTGCGTCGCTTCGCTCCTGGCAGGCCAGTTCGCCCGTAAACCGGAGCAGAACCGATTTGATCGAGAGCGAGTTGTGCGTCGAGGTGGTCCTGCGTAGTCGTTTCTTGCTGTACGCGTTTGGCCGACAAGAGTGTAGGCCCCAGTTCGCCCGCTGCGTGGTTCTGGTTCGTTGACTGGCGGGGGTGACGTTTGTAAGATGGAGCCGTCCGAGTTGCACCCCTTCTCAATGATCGAACGAATCATTTCTCACTACCGCATCGTCGAAAAACTTGGCGGCGGGGGCATGGGTGTGGTTTATAAAGCCGAGGATACGCGGCTGCACCGCTTTGTCGCCCTCAAGTTTCTGCCGGAGGAAGTTGCGCGGGATGCGCAGGCGCTGGCGCGTTTTCAACGCGAAGCGCAGGCGGCATCGGCGCTGAATCATCCCAACATTTGTACGATTTATGACATCGGCGAGCAGGACGAGCAGGCCTACATCGCCATGGAGTTTCTGGATGGGATGACGCTGAAGCATCGCATCGCGGGCAAGCCGGTGGAGATGGAGGTGCTGCTCGAGCTGGCGATTGAGACGGCGGATGCGCTGGATGCGGCGCATTCGGAAGGGATTGTGCATCGCGACATCAAGCCGGCGAATATTTTTGTGACCAAGCGGGGACACGCCAAGATACTGGACTTCGGGCTGGCGAAGCTTGCGCCGGGGGGCGAGGCCGCGTCTTCGAACACGATGACGCAGACGGTGGACGACCAGCACCTGACCAGTCCGGGATCGACGATCGGGACGGTATCTTACATGTCCCCGGAGCAGGCGCGGGCGAAGGAGCTGGATGGGCGGAGCGATTTGTTTTCCTTCGGCGCGGTGCTGTATGAGATGGCGACGGGTATGCTGCCGTTCCGGGGAGAGAGTTCCGCAGTCATCTTCAAAGCAATCCTTGATCTGGCACCTACGCCGGTGGTACGGCTGAACCCCGATGTGCCGGCTGAGTTCGAGCGAATCGTCAACAAGGCTCTGGAGAAAGACCGCAACCTGCGCTACCAGAGTGCAGCCGATATGAGAGCCGACTTGCAGCGGTTGAAGCGCGATAGTGAAACTGGCCGCGTGGCTGCTGCCAGTCCTTCCTCGGGCAGCTCCTCTGGAGTTGCGGTGGTGCAGGAAGCGCCGGCTCCGGCTTCGGCTGCTCCCGCTTCTTCGGGGAGCGTGGCGGCACATTCATCGAGTTATCCCGCTCTGTCACCGTCTTTGTCATCGTCTTCATCTTCATCATCGTCTGCATCAACTCCATCGGCCGGCACTGCGGTTGAGGCGGGTGGATCGGGTTCGCGCTGGAAGATGCTTTTGCCGGTCGGAATTGTGGCGCTGGTTGCGCTGGTGGCGGGCGGAGTGTATCTGCGGTCGCGTTCGACCAAGCCGGCGGCCAGCGCGGCGGTGCTCACGGAGAAAGACACCGTGGTTCTGGCGGACTTTACTAACTCCACCGGCGACCCGGTATTCGACGGCACGCTCAAACAGGCCCTCGGGGTAGGTCTGGAGCAGTCGCCCTTCCTCAATATTCTTTCCGACCGGAGAGTGGGCGAGACGCTGAAGTTGATGGGGCGCGCGCCCACGGAGCGGGTCACTGCGGACGTGGCCAAGGAACTCTGCCTTCGCACCGGCAGCAAAGCGGTGATTGGGGGCTCGATCTCGAACCTGGGCAGCCAGTACATCGTCGGCCTTAGTGCAGTGGCGTGCAATACCGGGGACAATCTGGCGAAGGAGCAAGCCGAGGCCTCTAGCAAGGAGGGCGTGCTCAAAGCGTTGGACACGGCCGCAACCAGCCTGCGAGCCAGGCTTGGGGAATCGCTGGCTTCGGTGCAGAGGTTCGATGTGCCGGTGGAAGCGACGACGCCATCGCTGGAAGCTTTGAAGGCTTACAGCATGGGCATCACGACGGGCCGCACCAAGGGCGACGCGGAAGCGATTCCATTCATGAAGCGGGCCATCGAACTGGATCAGAACTTCGCGATGGCATACGTGGGCCTGGCGGTTGAGTATTCGAACCTGGGACAGGCGAGTCTGGCTTCGGAGAATGCGAAGAAGGCCTACGACTTACGCGACCGGGTGAGTGACCGCGAGAAGTACCGCATCGCGGCTTTTTACTTTCAGTACGTGACCGGCGAAGTGGAGAAGGCCACGGAAGCCTATGAACTGTGGGCGAAGAGCTATCCGCGGGACATGGTGCCTCACGGCAATCTCGGTGTTCTGTATGCCGCTCTGGGGCAATACGATAAGGCGATTGTGGAAACGGAAGCGCAACAGCGTCTGGAACCAACGATCACAGGCTATGGGAACCTTGCAGCGTTCAACATCGAGGTCAACCGCTTCAAGGAGGCCCGGCAGGCGTTGGCGGAAGCGCAGCAGAAAAATTTCGATGGCGTGTTTATTCGATTGCAGGAATATGCTTTGGCATTTCTCTCCGGGGATACGGCAGAAATGGACCGGCAGGTGGAGTGGGCCGCAGGCCGGCCGGGCGAAGAAGATCAGCTGCTTAACTCCCATGCCGATACCCAGGCCTACTATGGGCGGCTGGGAAAGGCGCGGGATCTGGCGCGGCGCGCCACGGACGCAGCGGTGCGATCGGACGCCAAGGAAACGGGAGCGCTGTGGCTTGTAAATCAGGCAGGCCGCGAGGTTGAGGCGGGAAACGCAGCTGCGGCCCGGCAAGACATTGCCCGCGCGCTGGCGCTTGCTCCCGGGCGCGACGTTAGAGTGAATGCTGCGCTGGTGCTGGCGCGCAGTGGCGAAACGGTTCAATCCAGAAGCCTCCTCGATGCGCTGGAAAAATCCGATCCTACGAATACCTATTTTAAGGTGGTGTGGTTTCCGATGATCGAGGCATCGATTGCGCTGGCGCAACAGGCGCCTGACCGGGCGATCGTGGCGCTGGAGGCTTCGCTGCCGTATGAAATGGGGATTCAAGCCGGGCTCTATCCCGCGTACCTGCGCGGCCTGGCTTATCTTGCGCAAAAGAATGGCCCGGCAGCGGCCGGGGAGTTCCAGAAGTTGCTGGACCATCGAGGAATCGTGTCCAACTATCTGACCGGGCCGCTGGCCCACCTGCAGCTGGGCCGGGCGTATGTGCTTTCCGGCGATACTGCTAAGGCCAGGGCTGCTTACCAGGATTTTTTTGCGCTTTGGAAGGATGCTGATGCTGATGTTCCTGTCTTGAAGGACGCCAAGGTGGAGTACGCGAAGTTGCAGTGAGGTGTGGGCCTGGCCGTCCGACGATTTCAAATGCAAAACCGAAGTCAAAAACCAAAGTCAAAGGCAGCGGGCGAGGGCGCCCGCTCTGCACGATTCGCCTTGCTGATTCTTAGGGGAGCATGTTGCCGATGCGTTTGATTTGGGCGCCTACGGCTTTCAGTTTTTCTTCGATTTTTTCGTAGCCGCGGTCGATGTGGTAGACGCGGTCGATTATGGTTTCGCCGTCGGCGACTAGCGCGGCGAGGACTAGACTCGCGCTGGCTCGGAGATCGGAAGCTTGGACTGCGGCTGCGCTTAGCTGGGTTTTGCCGCGGACTACGGCGCGGTGGCCTTCGATTTTTATGTTGGCGCCCATGCGGACTAATTCCTGGGCGTGCATGAAGCGGTTCTCGAAAATGTTTTCGGTGATGATGCTGGCGCCTTCAGCTTGGGTGACCAGGGCCATGAATTGGGCCTGCATGTCGGTGGGGAAGCCGGGATATTCTTCGGTGTTGAGGTCGGAGCCGGTGAAGGGATTGTCTCCCATGACGCGGACGGAGTCGGCGGTGGATTTGGTTTTGACTCCGGCTTCTTTTAGTTTGCTCAGGATGGCATCGAGGTGAGCGGGATCGCAGGCGGATATGTTTAGATCGCCGCCGGTCAGGGCTCCGGCGATCAGGAAGGTGCCGGCTTCGATGCGGTCGGGGATGATGCGATGGCGCGCGCCTTTCAGCTTGGTCACTCCTTTTATTTTGATGGTGGGCGTACCTGCGCCTTGGATCTTGGCTCCCATTTTGTTTAGCAGGGCGGCCAGGTCTGCTACTTCTGGTTCGCGGGCGGCGTTTTGGAGGATGGTTTCACCTTCGGCTAAGGTGGCGGCCATGAGCAGGTCTTCGGTGCCGGTTACTGTGATTCGGTCGAAAACGATTTCGGCGCCGCGGAGGCGGTCGGCGGTGGCTTCTACGTAGCCGTGCTCCTGCTTGATTTTTGCGCCGAGGAGTTCGAGGCCTTTGATGTGGAGGTCGATGGGGCGCTGGCCTATGGCGCAGCCGCCGGGAAGGGAGACGCGGGCGCGGCCGCAGCGGGCTACGAGCGGGCCCAGGACTAGCGTGGAGGCTCGCATGGTTTTTACCAGCTCGTAGGAGGCTTCGGGGCTGGCCAGAGTTTTGCAGTGGATGGTGGTGCGATGCTGGGCGCGTCCGTAGCCTAGTTCGACTTCGGCTCCCATGGCGGCCAGGAGGTTGCGGGTAGTCTGGATGTCGCGGACTTGCGGGATGTTTTCTAAGATTACCGGCTCGTCGGTTAAGAGAGCTGCGGCCATGCAGGGGAGGGCGGCGTTTTTTGCTCCGCTGATGCGGACGGTGCCGAGGAGCGGGGAACCGCCGCGGATTACCAGTTTGTCCATTGGGTTATGAGTTTGAGGTAACGAGTTATTTTAGCGGGGAATTGTGGTGGGGTGGGTAATCGAGAGGGCACGCGGCTGGTGGTGCTTAGAGGAGATCAAATGCGGGTCTATTTTTTTGATACTTTGTGGCACGACTGAAGTCGTGCCTATCCCGGGATTGCTCTACCTTAGGTTTTGAGTCGCTTTCGGCGGTCGCGGGCGGGGGCGCCCGCGCCACACAATACAATCTTATTTCGCCAGCGCTATGGCTTGGCGGACGTTGGCTTTTGTTTTTTTCAGGGCCGACGTGGCTTGGGCACGGGTTACTCCGGCGGCTAGCATTACGAGGGCTACCGGGGTGCGGTTGCCGGAGGCTTTCAGGGCCTGGGTTGCGGATTCGTGCGTGGCTCCGGTGGCGCGCTGGAGGATGCCTATGGCGCGCTGCAGGAGCTTTTCGTTTTTCGGGGCTACGTTGACCATGAGGTTGCCGTAGACGTAGCCGAGGCGCGTCATGGCGGCGGTGGAGATCATGTTTAGAACCATTTTGTGGGCGGTGCCGGCCTTCATGCGGGAGGATCCGGCGAGGACTTCGGGACCTACCTGGGTGACGATTGCGAAGTGGGCGGCTCGCTGTAGTGGGGAATTGGGATTGCAAGTCAGCGCGATGGTGTGAGCGCCGCGCTGGCGGGCTCGTTGGATGGCGGCTACGGTGAAGGGAGTGCGTCCGCTGGAAGCGATGCCTATGACTACGTCATTATTTGTGGGCTTGCGGCGGGACATTTCTTCGCGCCCGGCTTGGATGTCGTCTTCGCTGATTTCGGAAGCGGAGGCTAGAGCTTTGGCGCCGCCGGCGATTATGAACTGGACGGAACGCGGGCTGGTGTTGAAGGTTGGCGGGCATTCGACGGCGTCGAGGGCGGCGATGCGGCCGCTGGTTCCGGCGCCGACGTAGATGAGGCGTCCGCCGCTGCGGAGGGCGGCGGTGACTTGATCGATGGCGCGGGCGATTTGGGGCAGGGCGCGGTTTACGGCCAGGGCTACGGTGGCGTCTTCGGCGTTGATGAGACGGGCGATGTCGAGGGAGGATTTGCGGTCGAGGTCGCTCGCGGCGCGGTTCGGCTGCTCGGTGTGGAGTTGGGGGAAAGTGGACGGGTTCGGCTTCAAGTTGGAGCCTTTCGGGATTGAGCGGCGGGTTTATTCTAACTGCTTTTTGTTTCGCCGCTTGGAGTGTTTAAGGCGGGAGGATGAAGAAGATACCTCAGGGCTAAAGCCCACTGTCTACAAGACTGCGTTAACGCGGGCCTGGGAGGCCTGCTCCACCGCTAATTCTTTTTTCCCAGCCTTAATTCTTCTCTTCCAGAGCTTCGATTACGGCGTCGTGGAATTTGGGGCGGATTTGTTTGATGGATTGATTGGAGCAATCGGGCCAGGTGCGGTTGGTTAGCAGCGTTACTGAGAGCTGGCGGGTGGGATCGATCCAGAGAGAGGTTCCGGTGTAGCCGAGGTGGCCGAAGGATTGGGGGGAGAAATATTTTCCGGATTGCGAGTGGGCTGAGGGTGTGTCCCAGCCCAGGGCTCGGGTTGTGCCGGGGGGCGCGGATTCACGGCGGGTGAATAGGGCCATGGTCCCGGGGCGGAGGATGGGGCTGCCTTGGTTCAGCATGGTTTGGGCGAATTTGGCCAGGTCTTCGGCGGTGGAGAAGAGTCCGGCGTGGGGGGCAACTCCGCCGAGGATGCCGGCGTTTTCGTCCTGGACTTCGCCCTGGATGATTCGTCTCCTGAAAGTTTGTTCGTCGGCGGTGGGGGGAATCTTTGTGCGGATTTCTAACGGGGGGTTGAAGGTGGTGTGGGTCATGGTTAGAGGGGCGAAGATTTCGCGCTGGCAGAAGCGGTCGAGGGATTCATCGGCTAAACGTTCGAGGGCGATGCCGAGGATTATGAATCCGATGTCGCTGTATTCGGCGCGGGTAGCGGGATTGGCGGCTAGCGGGGTGGTGAACGCGGCTTGGAGGAGTTCGGCGCGGGTGTGGGCCTTCAGGAAAAATTTTTCGTGGGCGGGCAGGCCGGAGGAGTGGGCGAGGAGCATGCGGAGGGTTACTTCGTGACGGCGGGGATCTTTTGCGGCGTCGGTTGTGAACTCGGGAATGATGGCCGAGACCGGGGCGTCTAGATCCAGCAGGCCGCGTTCGTATAGGAGCATGGCTGTGGGTGTGGTGGCTACTACTTTGGTTAGGGAGGCTAGATCGAAAAGCGTGGAGGGATTGGCTGCGCCTTGCCCACTTCTCGCAAAAGAGGCGAGAAGTGGGGCACCCACTTTTGGGGTGGTGGACTGGATGTCAACCCGCCCACCCTCTCGCAAAGAACGCGAGAAGGATGGGGCACCCGTTTGATGTGTGAATTGGCCCAGGGCTTTTAGGGCCACCAGATTTCCGCCGTGGGTTACGGCCAGCGAGGCTGCGGGGAAAGCTTGATGGTTCATGGCTTCTTGCAGAATTGCGAAGGCGGGGGCGAAGACTTCGTCTTGATGGTCGAAGGCTTCTCGCAAAGGTGACGAGGGATGGGGTGTGAGCATGGAGAGATCCATGATATGGCATAAGTGGCACCCCCTTACTTGAGTTTCTTGAGTCATACTGTGTGGGTTGTGTAGAGTCAGAACATCCTTCCTTTTGAATCCAACTCGTGGGGCAAAGTGCGCGGAGTGGTGTTCGCTCTGAGCGTGCTGCTCGGTTGCGTTTTGAGTGCGACTGCGCAGGGGGTGGCTGCCCCTACCCGTGCGGTTACGCTTCCGGCGGTTGATGCTGTTATCGAGCAGGCTATTGAGGAGAAGCAGGTTCCGGGGGCTGTGCTGATTGTTGGGCACGACGGGCAGGTGATCTACCGGAAGGCTTATGGGGAGCGGGCTTTGGAGCCGCGGCGCGAGGCGATGACTCTGGATACAGTGTTCGATCTGGCTTCGTTGACCAAGGTGATTGTTACTACTACTGCGGTGATGCAACTGGTCGAGCAGGGAAAGGTGCGGCTGAACGATCCGGTGGCGAAGTACTTGCCGGAGTTTGCGCAGAATGGGAAAGATGACATCACGGTGCGGCAGTTGTTGATCCACTACTCTGGTTTGGCGAAGGATCTGGATTTGAAGACTCCGTGGGAAGGGAAGCAGACGGCTTATGGGATGGCCTTTGCGGAGGCGCCGGAAGAGGCCGCGGGGTCGCGGTTTTCCTATAGCGACATCAATTTTATCGTTTTGGGCGCGGTGGTGGAGCGGGTAACGAGCGAGACGCTGGACGAGTATGCGGAGCGGCATATCTTTGTGCCGCTGAAGATGCTGCGGACGCGGTTTGCGCCGCCGACGGATTTGCGGGCGGGTTGGATAGAAAAGATTGCTCCGACGCAATATGACGAGAATGAGCACATGCTCTGGGGAGTGGTGCATGATCCTACGGCTCGGCGGATGGGTGGAGTGGCGGGGCATGCCGGGCTGTTTTCTACCGGGGATGACCTGGCGAAGTTTGCGCAGGCTTTGCTGAATGGCGGTGACGGGATTTTGTCGGCGCTGACGGTGGAGAAGATGACGCGGCCGGAGCAGCCGCCTTCGGCGCCGGTGCTGCGGGGGTTTGGGTGGGACATTGATTCTCCGCTTTCGTCGAATCGTGGGGATTTGCTGCCAGTGGGCAGTTACGGGCATACGGGGTGGACGGGAACATCGATGTGGATCGATCCGACGACCGAGACTTACATTATTTTGCTGACGAATGCGGTGCATCCCCGGGGAGGGAATGCGATTGCTTTGCGGTCGAAGGTGGCGACTGCTGTGGCGGCGGATCTGGTGTTGACTACGAGCGAGAAAGAGGCACTGCGCTGGGCGAGCATTACCGGGTACAACGAGGCGCAGAGCGCGGCGCGACACATGAGCACGCGCAACGGCAGCGTGAAGAATGGGATTGATGTGCTTGAAGAGCATGGGTTCGATGTGCTGCAGGTCGCCGGGGGCAAGAAAAAAATTGGAGTGGTGACCAACCAGACGGGAGTGGATCTGGAGGGGCGGCGGACGATTGATGTGCTGGCTGGGGCTGCGGGCGTTTCGCTGGAAGCGATTTTCAGTCCGGAGCATGGGGTCACGGGGACGTTGGATACGCTTAATGTGGGCAATTCGAAGGACGCGGCTACCGGGGTTGCGGTTTACGGTGTTTATGGCGGGACGGATGCGGCGCGGCGGCCGGCAGCGGAGGTGATGAAGTCGCTGGATGCGGTGGTGATTGATATTCAGGATGCGGGGGTGCGGTTTTATACCTACGAGACTACGCTGGGATATTTTCTGGAGGCAGCGGCTGCGGCTGGGGTTGAGGTGATTGTGCTGGACCGGCCTGATCCGATTACGGGGTCGTTTGTGCAGGGTCCGGTGGCGGATGCAGGGCACGAGAGCTTCACCAACTATTGGGCGGTGCCCGTGCGGCATGGCATGACCATGGGCGAGCTGGCGAAGATGTTTAATGCGGAACGGAATATCAATGCCAAGCTTACGGTCGTGCCGATGGAGGGGTGGCAGCGCGGGGACTGGTTTGACGCTACCGGGCTCGCGTGGGTCAATCCTTCGCCGAATTTGCGGAGCTTGACCGAGGCAACGCTTTATCCGGGCGTGGCTTTGATTGAGGGAACAAATGTTTCGGTGGGACGGGGGACGGATACTCCGTTTGAGTTGTTGGGAGCGCCTTGGATGAAGGGCCGGGAACTGGCCGCTTATTTGAATGGACGCGGGATTGCGGGAGTGCGGTTTGTGCCGGTTACGTTTACGCCTACGGCTGCGGTTTATAGCGGGCAGAAATGTGAGGGCGTGAATCTTGTTCTCACCGAGCGGAATGCGCTGGATGGGCCGGAGTTGGGGATTGAGCTGGCGGCGGCGTTACAGAGATTGTATCCGGCGAATTTCAAGATTGGGCGGATCACGGAATTGCTGGTGAACCAGGCCGCGTTCGATGGGCTGATGGCGGGGAGGGATCCGCAGCGGATTGCACAGGATTGGCGGGAGGAGTTGGAGAAGTTTGAGGTAATACGACAGAAATATTTGATCTATAAATGACCTGCGTTTGGAAAGTGTGAGGAGCAGCTAGAAGAATGAAGCTCAAAATCAGGATGCGCGTCATTAGGACCGTCGCTCTGCTGGCGACATGGGTTGTGGTCGCGCCGGGGTTCGCCAGTACGCTGCAAGGAGGGTCCAGTGGGGCCGGGCAGCAAACCAAACAAGAGGCGGCGGGGCCTTCAATTGATGCTGTCGAATACACGAACACGAAGTACGGCTTTCGCTTTTCACTGCCGAACGGATGGAAGGGATACACCATTGTTACGGAGCAGTGGGAAGCGTCCGATGCGCAAAAGGGTTCGGTTGAGCGGGGGCCGATCGTCTACATCCGGCCTCCGGATTGGACCAAGGAGACGCCGCGGCAAGACATTCCGATCATGGTTTTCACTTTGACGCAGTGGGAAGCGGTGGAGCGTGGCGATTATTTTGTGGGTGGAACGGCGATTGTTCCGGGCGAACTTGGACGCAATCGCAAATACGCGTTCGCCGTGTCGCGCCGCGTTGAAGATTCAGAGGCTCCGGGAGCGAAAGAAGTGAACGAGATTCTGCAGCACCGGCCGCTGCACCCGATCTGGTCGAAGTGAGGGTCATTTGTCCCGCTTGCCACGGGATCCCTCAGGGCTAGAGCCCGCCTGTTTACGGGTTCTTTGCGGCGCGGCTAAAGCCGTGCCCTTCCCGATCTTTTGAGCTTGAGGCCCGTCTTGCCGAGGATAACTCCGAGTCGGATAGGCAGCATCCTAGCGGCTGAGCGTGATATTCTCGGGCTGAATTGAGGATTTTGGAGGTCTGTGATGCGCGTTGTATGGGTTTTGCTGCTGATGTCTGGGATGGCGTTGGGGCAAGGGGTAGATACGCAGAAGCCGGACATCGCGGCCGCAAGTTCGACACCGTCTGGGGCAGCGGCGCAGAGTGCCAAGCCGGCTGCGGTTTCCGATCCGAATGCGGTTACGATTCCTGCGGGGACGAAGATTCCTTTGTCGCTGAAGCAGGCGATCTCGACCAAGAACGCGCGCGAGGGAGATGCGGTTTATGCGGAGACGTCATTTCCGTTTGTGGTGGGTGACCGCGTGATTGTGCCGGCGGGGGCCTACATTCAAGGGAAGATTGCGCACGTGGAACGCGCGGGGCACGGGCACGGGCGGGCGGAAATCCTGATGCACTTTACCTCGATGATTTATCCGAGCGGTTATACCGTAATGCTGCCGGGGTCGGTGGAGAACACGCCGGGGGCAGATAACAAGTCGGTGAAAGATTCGGAGGGGACGATTCAGCAGGACAGCGACACTGGGAAAAAGGTGGAAGACGCGGCCAAGGGCGGAGTTTACGGAACCCTGGGCGGGGCGACGGCGGGAGGGTTGGCGACTGGCGGGCTGAATGGGGCGCGGGTGGGAGCGGGCGTGGGAGCGGCGGCGGGTATTGGGTGGGCGCTGCTGAAACGCGGGAACGACGTGAAGCTGGATGTGGGAACGTCGATCGAGATGGAGATTCAGCGTCCGATTACGGTGGACGCGAGCCGGATTGCAGTGGCGAAGGCTACGCCTTAAGACGGCTTTCCGAATCGTTTGCGGCATGCGCATGAACGAAGTCCAAAATCCGCAGGTAGGTGCGCTTGCCGAGGATTTTGCTCTACCCGATTCCACTGGCGCCCCGCGAACCCTCTTTTCGCTGCTGAACGATGGCTCACTTCTGCTCATCTTCTATCGCGGCTACTGGTGACCTTTTTGTCTCCGTCAGTTGGCGGAATTCGGTGACCTTTGCGATGAATTCCGGGGGCTCGGCGTTCATATTGCGGCGCTGAGCGTGGATTCCCCTGAGCAATCTGACCGGGTACGGCGGCAGTACGAATTGCCGTTTCCAATTCTGTGCGATACAAAAAAGGAAATGGTGCGGGCCTGGGGTATGTTCAACGCTGAAGAAAAAGGCGGGATTGCCGTGCCTGCAGTGGTTCTGCTGGGAAGCGATCGCCGCATCCGATTGATGATGATCGAAGGGGTGGCCACCCGGGTGCGCGCTGGCGATCTGCTTGGGTTTCTGCGCTCTCACCCTGTTTCTGCCAATCCGGCGGAGGACACGGGTTCCCACACACAGCGCCAGCGGGTGATTTTTCCGTGGTTGGTGGATTTTGGGCGGGCTATCTGGAATTCCATCTTCAGGCTTTGATTTTTAGTACCTCAGGGGCTAAAGCCCTCACTGCAGCTCAGGCGTTACGCGGCGCTGAAGCGCCGCTCTTCGCCGTCACTGCAAGCAGTCTTCAGTTCTTCTGAAAACTTCTTCCGCGAAGCTCCTGCGAAAACAAACGATTTCACTTGAGGCTGAAAAGCGCATTCACGTGGGCGGTTACTATTACCGTTTGTGGGGTGAATTCTTCGGTGGGGGCGGGGGGAGCGGCGTTGGCTGTGTTGGCCATAGCGGCCATCGCGCGGGCCATGCGGGGGACCGGGACACGCTGGTTTTCGAAAGTATCGACCGAGGCGTAGGAGAGTTCTCCCAGAGTCCGGCCGCTAGCGCGGGCCAGGGCATCGGCGGAGTTGCGGGCGCGGCGGTAGGCGTCTTCGACGGCTTTGTTCTTGGCCTCGTCGATGGTTTCAAGGGCGTAGCTCAGGGTTTGGGTCTCGCTGACGTTCGCGTCGGCTAGCTGCTGGGTGATGGGGCCGATCTTGGAAAAATCCTTGAGCTTGAGAGTGACGTCGGTAGTGACGCGATAACCGATAACTTTTCTTTGCGGATTTTTCCAGTCGTAGATTGGTTGAACGGCCAGGAATCCGATGTTGGCGGCTTTCGGCTCGATGCCGCTGGTGTGCAGGACTTCACGTACCTGCTCGGCGTCTTTGGAGGCGTGCTGGTAGGCCGCCTGAGCGGTGTTCTCCTGGACGGAGATTTTGAACTGGAGAACGGCGGTGTCGGGAGCGGATTCGAATTTGCCGTCGGCGCCGACGTAGATGGAGTTGGGCAGCGCGGTGACGGCGGGGTGGTCCTGCGCGAAGGATAGAGTGGTGAGAATGCAGAGCGCGAAAAAAACGAGTGTGGATTTCATGGTGCCTCCGTGGCGGCTGCGGTTCCTCCATTGTAGGATCCTGCGGGGCTATGTGCGCATTGAAGGGACCGGCCCTAAATCAAGAACGCGAGGAGGCACGGAAGTTGCGGAGAGTCGAGGACGGGTGCTGTCCCTGCCGGGACTCAGTTCGTCTTTCGCTGGCTACCCAGCACTTACGTGCGGGGCTAATGAATGCCCCTTCGGCTTCGCTCAGGGCAGGCTCCGCTGGCGCGACTTTGCCTGATTTGGTCCAAAGAGACTGATCGGAAGCAGGTTAATTGCTTTTGGCGCTGGCAGAGTAGCTGGTGGGGTTGGCCTGGCCGTTAATCTCGCGGCGCACATATTCGAAGATCTCGTCGGACATCCTCAGAAAGACCTCGACAACCTCGGGATCGAACTGACGGCCGCTCCAGGCCTGGATCTCCTTGCGAGCTTCGCCAAGAGTTCTCGCGGCGCGATAAGGGCGGTCGGAGATGATGGCGTCGAGGGTATCGGCGACGGAGAAGATACGGGCGCCCAGTGGAATCTCGGTGCCCTTGAGACCGCGGGGATAGCCGCTGCCGTCGAAGTGTTCCTGGTGGGAGTATACGATTTCGCAAGCTTCGGCGAGGAAAGGGATCTTTTTGAGCATCTGGTAGCCGTTATAGCAATGCTCGCGCATGATCTCTTTTTCTTTGTCATCCAGCTTTCCAGGTTTGAGCAGGATGCGATCCGGGATGGCGATTTTGCCGATATCGTGAAGGAACGCGCCGCGGGCGATCACGTCGATTTGTTCTTTCGGCAACCCCATCTCCTTCGCGATTGCCATGGTAAATGCGGTAACGCGCCTGGAGTGGCCCTGGGTTTCAGCGTCTTTGAGATCGAGTGCGTCGCCCAGAGCCTCCAGGGTGATGTCGTAGGAGCGCTCCAGATTTCTCAGAGCTTCTTGCAACTGATCTGTGCGGGCCTTTACCAGCGACTCCAGATTGATTTGATAGTTGCGGTTTTCCACCTTGAGGCGGCGATTCTCGAGAGCGCGGCCGACGGCATTGAGCAACTGCTCGCGCTCGAAGGGTTTGAGCAGGTAGTCGAAAGCGCCGTTGCGGACAGCGGCGAGGGCGACGGAAATGTCGTGGACGGCGGTGACCATGACGACCGGCATGTCGGGAAACTTTTCCTTCGTGCGTTCGAGCAGGCCGATGCCGTCGAGATCGGCCATCATCAGATCGGACAGCATGAGTTCGAATTCCTCGCCGGAATTGAGCAGGGCGAGGGCTTCCATGCCGGAGTTGGCTTGCTTCCAGCTGTAGCCGGCGGCAGCCAGAATGGCACAGACAATCTCGCGGATTGCCTCTTCGTCGTCAACAACGAGAATGCGGTCGGCCATAGTGCCCTGACAGTATACTCTCGGCAATTCCAGCACCATCGACTAGGTGCCGAAAGTAACCATAGTGGCTCTGAAAACGCATGGATAAAGGGCTGGGCCGTGATATTCAAAAGCAGGGCACTGTTACGTCTGGATAAGGAAGCGAGATGAAGGCGCGATCCTGAAAGGCAGCTTCCTCACCGGGCTTGGCGCCCGGTTCGGAATGACAAGAGTTGCGTGGCTCGCCCAGATTTTTCACGGCGAACAAAACGCTTGTTCGGAATGACATTGAAATCAAGATGAACGTTTCTCTCTGGTCGATTTGGAACACTACCGCGCAGCCGGCGCTGGCCGGGCTGAAGGCCGGGGAGTGGGCGCTGCTGCTGGTGCTGGCGGCGTCGCTGGTGGTGCTTTGCGCTTTTCGCGAGCGCTACCTTCTGGTTTGGACCGGGGGCTGGGCGCTGCTGGTGGGTTCACGGCTGGCGGGCGTACACGGGGCCGCGATGGGGATCCCGGAACAATATATTCCGGCGGCGGAGCAGGCGGCGTTCGTGGTTGCGGTGGGATTGTTTGCGGGCGCGGTTTTGGTTTATATCCGGGACCGGAATCTGATGGCGCCACTGGCTGTGATCACGGTAGGCGTAGCCTGGTTCTCCCTGGCCCGAGTGGTGTTTTGGCAGGATTCGCTGCCTTTGCGGGTTGCTCTGGAAGTTTCTTACCGAATCATTCTACTGACGGCTGCAATTGCCTTGCTGCGGGCGCGCAGAGGGCGTTGGGAGCTGGGCGCATGGCTGCTGGCAACTTGCCTGTTGCTACAGCACCTGAGCTGGCCGCTAATAACGAGCGAGATTCCGGCGGGAATTGCGGTGGCGGCAGACGTGTTGCTGGGATTGAGCATGCTGCTGATTGTGTTTGGAGAAGCGCACGCGCGGGACCGGCGGCTGAAGGTGCTGCGGGCTTTGACCGAGAGCATTGTGCTGGCTCAACAGCAGGGCGGCATGATGGAAGATTCGCTGGCAGAATTGCAGCGGCTGACCAAGAGCAAAGCGGCGTGGTTCCGCTTGATCGAGGGCGGCCATCTGGTGGCGACGCATGCGGTGGGGGTTTCTGCGGACTTCCTGCGGGAAGCCGGTTTTGCGCCGGTGACGGAAAGTGTTACGCAGATGCTGGAGCGCGGCAGGCCGGTAGCGGCGCGGGCGAGCCAGGCGAGCCCGGAGGATTCGGGACTGCTGGAATCGGAGAAACTGCGATACGTAGTAATGGTGCCGGTGCTGGGAAAGAAGTCGTCGATTGGCCTGCTGGTTCTGGGCAGCGCGCGGGCGAGGAAACTGACGGCCGAGGAACTGGAGTTTCTGGAGACTTGCGGGCGGCAGCTGGGGATCGCGATCGAGAATTTCCGGTTGCTGGAGCAGGCGCTGCGGTCGCAACGACAGTGGCGGAACACGTTTGACTCGGTGCATGACATTATCCTGGCGCATGACGCGGAGTTCCGCATCATCAAGGCCAACCAGATCCTGCTGGAGCAGATCGAACTGGCGTCGGCCGACGTGATTGGCAGCACCTGCGAAGCGGTATTGCCGCATAAGCTGGGCGAGTGGACCGGGTGCCCTTATTGCGCGCGCGGGGGCGAGGAAATCAGCGAGGGGGCTGATCCGTGCTTCGGCGGATTTTCAATGGTCTCCACTTCTTCGTATGCGGAGCAAGGGAGCAAACAGAAGGGGACGATTCACATCGTCCGCGACATCACGGAGCGGCGTTCGGCGGAGGAGAAATACCGGCTGCTGTTCGAGCAGGTGCAGGAAGGTGTGTATGTGGCGACGCCTGGCGGGCGTTTGCTCGACTGCAACGACGCGTTTGTCCACATGCTGGGGTATGACAAGCGGGAAGAGTTGCTGCCGCTGAACCTGGACGAGGATATTCGAGTGGATGCGGGCCAGCGAGATGCCTTCCACCGGGACATCGAAGCGCAGAATTATGTGCGCAATTTTGAAGTGACGATGCGGCGCAAGAATGGAACGCTGCTGCTGGCGGCGGAGAGCAGTTTTGCCACGCGGGATGCGGCAGGGCAAGATTGAACGCTTTCAGGGCTTTGTTCTGGACGTGACGGAGAAGCGGCGCGCCGAAGACGAGATGCGGCGGCGCAATCGCGAACTGAATGCGCTGAACGCGATGGCCGTGGTTGCGACCCAGTCTTTCGATCTGGATGAAATTCTGAACTTGACGTTGCGGCAGGTGGTTTCGTTGTTCGGGGCGGAGAGCGGAGCGGTCTACCTTTCGGATTCAGATGCCCCTACCTACCGGCGCCGGGCGGCGTGGGGACCGAGCAGCCGGGATAAGTCGCGGCCGGCAGAAATCAGTTTTGCTGAGGGCTTTGGCGATCTGGTGATGCGGTCGCGAGCCGAGGTGATCACGGCAGAGTATCTGCCGCATCTGACTGGGACGGTGGCGGAGTTCATCCGGTCGGACAGCTGATGGTTCGTGGATCTGGGTGCTGTTCTGGGGCAAGGACAGTCCGATTGGCATGATGGGCCTGCGCAGCCAGGCGGAGTACGAATACTCGAGCGGGGAAGAGAACCTGATGGTGGCGATCAGCCGGCAACTGGCCACCACGATTGAAAAAGTCCGGCTTTACGAAGAGACCTGCAAGGCTTACGAAGATCTGCGGCGCACGCAGGAGCAACTATTGCAGAGCGAGAAAATGTCGGCAGTGGGGCAGTTGATTGCGGGCGTGGCGCACGAGTTGAACAATCCGCTTACCGCGATTCTGGGATATGCGCAGTTGCTGGAAAGCGAAGGACTGAACGAGCGCGCGCAAGATTATGTCGGCAAGATGTTCAAACAGGCGCAGCGGACGCACCGGGTGGTGCAGAATCTGCTTTCGTTCGCGCGGCAGAGGAAGCCGGAGCGGTCGGAGGTGGACATCCGGAAGGTGCTGGAAGAAACGCTGGCGCTGCGCGACTACGATCTCAAGGTCAACAACATTGCGGTGGAAAAAGATCTGGGCCGGATCCGGCGCTGGTGGTGGCCGATCCGCACCAGATCGAGCAGGTGTTTCTGAACATCATCAACAACGCGGTGGATGCGGTGCTGGAGACGGGACGAGCGGGGAAACTGAAGATTCGCGTTTATTGCGAGAAGGGCGATGTGTGCGCGCAGTTTGCCGACGATGGGCCGGGGATCAAGGATCCCAAGAGAATTTTCGATCCGTTCTACACCACGAAAAATGTGGGGAAAGGAACCGGGCTGGGTTTGAGCATCTGTTACGGGATTGTGAAGGAGCACGGCGGGGACATCACGGCGCACAATGCGTCCGAGGGCGGAGCGGTGATCGAAGTGCGGCTGCCGATGGCGGTGGCGGCCGAGGCGGTGGTGGAAGCGGCTGCTGGTTGCGCCGCCGAAACGCGAAGGAGCGATCCAGGGCCGGGTGCTGCTGGTGGAGGAAGAAGAGGCGGTGCTGGAATTCGAGCGCGATGTGCTAACCGGCGCCGGGCGCCAACGTAGTGACGGCCAGCAAGAGCGAAGAAGTGAAGACGCGGTTGCTCTCCGAGCCGTTCGATGCGGTAATCATGAGCGGCAAGATGCCGGCGGACTGGAACGCAAAAGAAGCCTTCCTCTGGCTCAAGAAGAATTGCCCGGACGATGGAAAAGCATGTGCTGTTTACCTTCTCGCATGGCGTGGAGCAGGGCGATGAGCGGGCGTTCCTGCAGGAAAACAACGTTGCCCTATCTGGTAAAACCTTTCGAAGTGGCGGAACTGATTTCGCAGGCCCGGCGGCTGCTGCAGAAAGCGAAAGCGGCGGCCGCAGCGGCGGACTAGAGCCTTCAGAGAATTCCTGCACCAGGCGAATTCCATCACAATTGCGCGCGCAGGCTCTTCACCAATCGGCGAAGAGCTTTTTCGTTGCGCCGGTACCAGCGCCACTGGCCTTGCTTCACGGCCTCGACCAGGCCAGCCTTGGTGAGAATGGCCATGTGATGCGAGATGGTGGGCTGGGAAAGGCGCACGCGTTCTTCAATGTCGCCGGCGCAGAGGCCCGCGTTTTCCCGATTCGAGCGTGCCGGCTGGCCGAGCGGGCCGCGTTGTTTGAGCGCTGCAGGATGCGGCGGCGCGTGGGATCGGCGATGGCGTGGAGCGTGTGGTCGAGAGATGTGGGGACGTGGTCATGGGGATTAGAAATATCTGTTAAATTGACGATTGTCAATATGCTCGAATAAGCGAGTCGTCAGGGGCGCTGGCGCGCGGCTCGCAGCCACTCGATGCGGGTGAACTCGAGATAACGCACGTCATTATTCCGGCAGGAACAATTGGATGGTCGAGGTGAGGGGCCAGGGTGCCGCCGCGGATCCAGTAGCCGGTCTCGTCCTGCTTCAGAATGGTCGAGTCGAGCGGGTCCATGCCGTGCAGCTTAAAGATGACACGGCGGTTCAACAGCGGGTCTGGCTTCATAGGGCGCTTCAGTTCTATTCTTAGTCTTACTTCTTCAGGATTGGGTTGTATCCGTCATTGACCAGGCGGGTGCGCATGCCTTCCGCGTCTTTGATATCGGCGAAGGGACCGACCTGCACGCGAAATAGCTTGTCGGCGGAAGAGCTGGCAGCGACGAAAGCGGGATATTGTTTTTTCTTGAGCGCATCGACCAGGGCTTCGGCGTCTTCCTGCTTGCTGACTGCGGCGACCTGCACGAAATAACCGCCGGTGGGGATCGCGGCCATGGGATCGGGCGGGTTCGCAGTCCGGTGCAGGCTGGCGCCTGCGTCTCCGAGTGAGGAGGTTCCGGGGGATGACTGTTCGGTGAAGAGGCTGGTTGGCCGGCTGCCGCGGGACTGGCAGAACTCGCGTCCGAGTGATGCTGGCGTCAGTTGCGGATTGGCGTCCTTCTGCTCGACCGCTTTGTAAAAGGTCATCGGGGTGAGCGGGTTGGAGACGCCGAGCTGCCGGGCTTGAGGTGTTGGATGCCGTTTGCAGAGGGGCGGCAGCGCTGGCGGAGCGAGCGCCACGTCTGACTTGCGGCCGAGCGTGTAGCCGAGCGCGAAGAAAACAGCGCAGACGATCACCAGGCCGAAGAAGAGGCCCAGCAGTTTCGCGGTGCCTAATGTGATTTCCGTGTCCTGTTCGGGATCCATAGCAGCTCTATACCTCAGGGGCTAAAGCCCACGCTCGCGGCAAAGCGTCCTATCGCAGCGCTGGAAGCGCTGCGCCAGCAGACTCACAATCAGGCTGCGCGGCGGCAGCTCTTGTCGTCTCACCTTGCCCAGCATCTTCTGCAGGCCCGAGAAAAAATCGACCGGGACAGGGAAAGATGACCGTGGTATTTTTCTCGACGCCGATTTCCGTCAGAGTCTGCAGATAGCGGAGTTGCACGCTGACCGGTTCGGTGGCCAGCAGATGGGCGGCATCCACCAGGCGTTGCGCGGCGGAGAATTCGCCCTCGGCGTGAATGATCTTGGAGCGCTTTTCGCGTTCGGCCTCGGCCTGCTTGGCCATGGCGCGCAGCATGGATTCCGGCATGTCGACCTGCTTGACCTCGACGTTGGTCACCTTCACGCCCCAGGGCGAGGTGTGCTGGTCGAGAATGCTCTGCAGGCGCAGGTTGATCTTTTCGCGGTGGGCGAGAAGTTCGTCGAGTTCCTGTTCGCCCAGCACGGAGCGCAGCGTGGTCTGCGCGAACTGCGAAGTCTGGTAGACGTAGTTCGAAACTTCAACCACAGCTTTGTTGGGATCGATCACGCGCAGAAAGATGACGGCATTCACCTTCAGCGTCACGTTGTCGCGGGTGATGATGTCCTGCGGCGGAACTTCCAGCGCTTCCTGGCGCAGCGAGACCCGCACCATGCGGTCGAGCGGAGCAAACACCAGAATGACACCCGGTCCCTTGGCGGTGCGTCAGCAGGCGGCCGAGACGAAAGATGACGCCGCGCTCATATTCGGCCAGAATCTTGATCGAGCTGAAGACGTAAAGAACATGACGACGATGACGATCGATGCCGAACCGAATCCGAGTCTCCATAGAAGCTCCATCTCGTAGCCTCCGCGGCCGGAACGTACAAGCGCTTCTGAGGCGGATTGTAACGCAATGCGCGGACACAGGGCGCGGAATTCGGATGCCGGCCGGTTGCTTGCAGCTGGTGCGCGGGCGAAGCCTCTAGCCGAGAATCAGCCGGTGCCGGAGTGCGGTCTGGCGACGCTGCAAGCGGCTCAACCTGAAGCAGCGAGACCATCGATCGGCGCACGACCACGGACTGGCCGGCGGATACATCGGCAGGAGGAGACGGCGTCCCAGAGTTCGCCGTGGACGAATATTTTCCGCGCGGAGAGAGCGCGGTTTGCGCGATGCCGGTTTCGCCGATCATGCCTTGTGCGCCGGTGACCACTCTTGTTGCGGCGAGCTTTGAGAGCGATGCTCATCAGGAACGCGGTGATCACGCCGAGGGGAATGCTGACCGCGAGCGCGGTGAGCAGATGGACGCGCATTTCCGGGATGGGCGAATCGACCAGAAGCAGGCCGCCGAGAGTGAGGAGCGCGATGCCGCCAATGGTGAGCACACCGTGGGTGGCGAATTTGGCTTCGGCGGCGAAAAGCGCGAAGGCGGCAAGAATCAGGACCAGCGCGGCAAAGCGCGTGGGCAGCAGGTTCAGGGCGAAAGCCGGCAGACCAGAATGAAAACGACGCCCACAGTTCCGGGAACGACCGCGCCAGGATGATTGAATTCGGCATAGAGGGCGAGAGCGCCGATGGCGAGCAGAATGAAGGCAATGTTCGGGTCCATCAAATAGTCGAGGATGCTGTTCCTTCAGCGTCATGCCGAAAGGCGCGACCGGCTGGCCGACGAGATTCAGAGTGACCTCCTGGCCGTTGAAGCGCTTGAAGCTCTTGCTATCGATCTGCCGGAAGAGATCGTCTTGGCTGGAGGCAACGTAGTCGATCAGATGCTGCGAGAGAGCTTCCTGATCGGTGAAGGACTTGGATTGGCGCACGGCGCTTTCGGCCACTTCGACATTGCGGCCGCGCCTGGAGACGACGGAACGCATGAGGGCGGCCGCGTCGTTCTCGATCTTTTGCTTCATCACGTCATCGAGTTTGACCGCCGCCGAAGAGCATGACGGGATGCGCCGCGCCAGTATTGGTTCCGGGCGCCATGGCGGCGATGTCGGCGGCTTCGAGGATGAAGAATCCGGCCGAACGCCGCGCGGCTGCCGCTGGGCGTGACGTAAAGGATGACGGGCACGGGCGAGTTCGTGATCTTCTCGATGATGTCGCGAGTGGATTCGACGAGGCCTCCGGGCGTATTGATCTCGATCAATACAGCTTGGTCGTTGCGGCGCTGGGCTTCGTCGATGGCGCGGGCAATGTACTCCTCGGTGATGGGCTGAATGGTGTCGTTGACGACGATTTTCAGGACCTCGGCGGAAGAGACGGAGGAAAGAATGAGAGCTGCCAGCGAGGCCAAGGAGAATCCGCGAGATTGGAATGCCTTTCATCGGATCGACAATCCTCACCTGAATATTCTTACTCTTATTTTCGACTGGCGGTAGACATTTCTTGTGCTCGTCTACCGCCGGCGAGTCGTGGAGCGCACGTGCTGCTCCAGCCGGGAAGAGTGGTGCTGCCGGTAATCAGGCGGGCGCCGCGCTCGTAGGTAAAATACGACCACGCCCACTGGATGAAGACCAGCACGCGGTTGCGAAAACCGATCAGAAAGAGAATGTGGATGAACAGCCATGCCAGCCAGGCCATGAAGCCGGAGATGTGAATCTTGCCGAACTCGGCGACGGCGGCGGCGCGGCCGATGGTGGCGAGGCTGCCTTTATCGAAGTAGTGAAAAGGGCGGACGCAGGCGGTCGCTGGACGAGACTCGCGAACCCGCTGCCAGTTCGCGGCGAATCAGCTTGGCCACGTATCGGCCTTCGTGGATGGCACCGGAGCGACGCCGGGCAGCAGTTTGCCTGAAGCGTCTTTCAGCGCGGCGAGATCTCCGATGACGAAGACTTCGGGATGGTTGGGAAGGCTGAGATCGGGCTGGACCAGCACGCGTCCGGCGCGATCGACCGGCACGCCCAGTTTCTTGCCCAGAGGCGAGGCGGCGACGCCGGCGGCCCAGAGGATGACGGCTGCCTCCGAGTCTCGCGTGTCGCCCATGAAATCGCGCCGGGCTCGACTTCGTGACCATGGTGGAGGTGAGAACTTCGACGCCCAGGCGCTGCAGTTGCTCCAGAGCGCTGCGCGAGAGATCTTCGGGATAGGCGGGGAGAACGTGAGGGCCGCCTTCGATGAGATGGATGCGGGCGCGGCGGGGATCGATGGAGCGGAAATCATGGGCGAGAGCGTGGCGGCAGATTTCGGCGAGGGTTCCGGCGAGTTCGACTCCGGTCGGGCCTCCGCCGACGACCACAAAGTTCAGCGGATCATGTCAGGAGATCGTGATTCGGGATCATGCCGGCGAGCAAGGCTACTCGCGGAGGCGTGACGTTCGGCGAGTTCGAAGGCCAGCAGAACGCGGCGGCGGATTTCGAGCGCATCCTCGATGGTCTTGAGGCCGGGCGCGAGAGCTTCCCATTCGTCGTGGCCGAAATAGGCATGGCTGGCGCCGGCGGCGACGATGAGGGAGTCGTAGGGAATTTCCTGATCTTCATTCCGTCCTGCTGCGGTCTGCACCACGCGCCGCTCGAGGTCGAAGCCCGTCACTTCGGCCATCAGCACTTCGACGTTCTTGTGACGGCGCAGGATCGAGCGGATAGGAGCAGCGATCTCGCCGGGCGAAAGACCGGCGGTGGCTACCTGATAGAGCAGCGGCTGGAAGGTGTGATGATTCTTGCGGTCGATGACGGTGATGCTCACGGGCGCGCTGGCCAGCGCCTGGGCTGCGTTCAGCCCGCCGAAGCCCGGCGCCCACGATCACCACGCGATGTGCCGCTTGCTGTCGTCTCTCGTAGTTCATCTCTCGTCGTTCATTCTCTTGCTGTTCAGGCTCCTACTCTATAAGATTCAGCGCGATGGCAATCGGCTCCACAACTTCTGCTGCGGACTCGCCTCCTGCATGGGTGCGGTGGCTCGTCCATCGGTGGGTGACTTGATTTTCGTGGCGCTGCTGGGACTGCTTGCATTCACAACTCTATCGGTGCGGTTGCTGGGCGATGCCGGAATCGGCTGGCACATTCGCACGGGGCAAATGATTCTGGCGACGCATGCGATTCCCCGTGTCGATCCATTTTCCTCGACATGAACGGCCAGCCCTGGTTTGCGTGGGAGTGGCTGTACGACTTGCTGGTGGGATGGCTGGAGACTGCCGCCGGGCTGAACGGCGTGGTGCTGTTCACGGCTTTGGTGATTGCGCTGGTGTTTGCGTGGACTTTCCGGCTGCTGTTGCGGCGGGGGACGAATATTTTGGTGGCTGTCGTTCTGGTGCTGCTCGCGGCTTCGGCGGCGATGATTCATTTTCTGGCGCGGCCGCACGTGGTGAGCTGGTTATTCACCGTGGCGTGGTTTTGGATTCTGGAGTCGTCGGAAAGAGTTGTTGCGCATCTGATTCCTATTCCCCGGGGAGTTCCAGGGCCGATGTGCGGCGCGGTCGGACTGCTTATGGCTGCTGCCGCTGCTGATGCTGCTGTGGGTGAATCTGCATGGTGGATTTCTGCTGGGCTTTGCGCTGCTTGCGATTTACTGGTGCAGTGCCGCGTGGCAGTGGCTAAGGCCGGGGCGGAGACCGGTTCGACGACGTCTTGCGGAAGATCCGCGCCGGGCGGCTGGTTCGAGCTCTGACTCTGACCGGCATCGTGAGCGCGGCTGGCGACCTTGGTGAATCCTTACGGCTTTCAACTGCACGTTCACATTTACGACTATCTTTCGAACCGCTTTCTGATGGATCACATTGACGAGTTTCAGTCTCCGAATTTTCATTATGTCGCGCAGAAATGTTTCGCCGGATTATTGCTGCTGACACTGCTGGCCCTGGCGGCGAAGAGGCGGGAGACAGGCCAGGCTCGCCTGAGTCAGGCGCTGGTAGTCATATTCGCCGTGTATTCGGGGCTGTACGCTTCGCGGAACATTCCCGTGTCGTCGCTGCTGCTGATTCTGGTGATTGGGCCGTGGTTGTCAGAGGCGATGGAGAGATTCCGGGGTCGACGACTGGCAGCGCGAGGACTCGCGTTCACGCGGTTTCTGCAACGAATGGAGGCAATCGAGTCTGGCCTGCGAGGGCATCTCTGGCCGATCGCGTCGATCGTGCTTACCTGCTGGACTGCGGCGCACGGCGGCAAGCTGGGTGAAAGGACGTTGATGGACGCCCACTTTGATGCGAAGCGGTTTCCCGTGGCGGCGGTGGATTATCTCGAGGAAAGAAATGTGCCGGGGCCGCTGGTGAGTCCCGATGATTGGGGCGGGTATTTGATCTACCGGCTTTATCCGCGAGTGCGAATGGTCGTCGATGACCGGCATGATTTCTACGGTGAGCAATTCTTAAAGTCTTACTTGAAGATGGTGCATGTGGAGCCGGGCTGGGAGGATTTTCTTCAGCAGCACCAGGCTCACTGCGTGGTTGTGCCGAAAGAGTCCGCCTTGGCTAACATTCTCGCGGAAACCGGCGGCTGGCAGGCGATCTATAGCGATGACGTGGCCACCGTCTTCGTGCGAACTGCGGCCTGGCGTGAGTAATCTCGCGAGTGCCTCTGAGGGGTCATTCCTGCCGTTGCACCCTCATGCCTGATAAACTCTGGGCGTGTCGCGCCTCACTCACCTGGAATGCACCCGTTGCCACGAGCCCTACCCCGCCGACCGTCCACAAACGGTTTGCCCGAAAGATGGCGGGATTTTATATGCGCGCTACGATCTCGACAGCATCAAGAAGAGTTTCTCGCCAGCCTCGCTGCTGCCGCTGGCACCGACCATGTGGCGCTACGATGCCGTCTTGCCTGAAGCGGCGCCGGTGTCGCTCGGCGAGGGTTTTACTCCCATGCTGCGCAGCCGAGAATATCCCAATGTCTTTATCAAAGACGAAGGCCTGAATCCCACCGGCTCTTTCAAGGCTCGCGGACTCTCCGCCGCCGTCACCATGGCTCGCCATTTCGGCCTGAAGAAGCTGGCCATCCCTTCGGCCGGAAATGCTGCCGGAGCCCTTGCCGCGTATGCCGCCGCTGCCTCGATAGAAGCCCACATCTTCATGCCCAAAGATGTTCCCCTGGCTAACCGCGTCGAGTGCAACTACTATGGCGCTCACGTCACGCTGGTGGATGGCTTGATCTCCGACTGCGCCCGCAAAGTTGCCGAACTGAAAGAAAGCGAGTCTTGGAAAAGCGAAGGATGGTTCGACGTTTCCACCACCAAAGAGCCCTATCGCGTCGAAGGCAAGAAAACGATGGGTTACGAAGTGGCCGAACAACTGGGATGGAAACTTCCGCAGGGAATCATCTATCCCACAGGCGGCGGCGTGGGGCTGCTCGGCATGTGGAAGGCTTTCGATGAGATGGAGAAACTGGGTTTCATCGGGTCGGAGCGCCCGAACATGATCGGCGTGCAATCTGCTGGATGCGCACCTATCGTTAAAGCGTGGGATGAAGGTCGCGCCGAGTCGGAAATGTGGCCGCACGCTTCGACATTGGCTGCCGGCCTGCGCGTCCCCAAACCCTACGGTGACTACCTGATTCTCGACATTCTGAAAAAAAGCGGAGGCCTCGCCCTCGGCGCCACCGACGCCGAAATTCTTCATGCCACTCGCCACTGGGCCAAGGTGGAAGGCATTTTCGCCGCGCCCGAAGGAGCAGCTTCGCTGGTTGCCTACCAGAAGTTGCTGGCCAGCGGCTTCTTCAGCGACGACGATACGGTTGTACTCTTCAACACGGGTTCTGGCTTGAAATATCTGGATGTTCTGGACACGAAGGATGCTGAAGCGCCGGCACCGGCGCCCCGCGCGATCGCGGGAATCATCGGGCCATACTGAAGAGGCAGTCACTAGCGACATGACGAAAAAGTTCCGATTCCTGGTATCGCTTCACACGTGCGAGAACGATTTTCAAGTGGCACAAGCCCAGTCCGCGGAAGATGCCGCGCGCAAACTTGGGATCGATGCGGAGGTCGTCTTTGCCGATGACGATGCGGTGAATCAAAGCACGCAACTGCTCAAGGCAATCCAAAGCCCGCCCGAGTCGCGACCCGATGCGATTGTGGTGGAACCAGTTGGAGGCACGGCCCTGCCTCAGGTGGCTCGTGCCGCCTGTGGCGCCCGAATCGGCTGGGCGGTGCTGAACCGGAGACCGGATTACCTGCCGGAACTCCGCCGCTCGGCGACCACACCCGTCTTCGCCGTCAGTTCCGATCACGCGGAGATTGGCCGCATACAAGGAAGGCAATTCGCCGCGTTGCTGCCCGCAGGTGGTTCGGTTCTGTACATCGAAGGACCGTCGGGCAGTCCCTCCGCCCAGAGTCGCACTGCCGGCATGCTGGAAACAAAGCCGGCGAACATTCAAGTAGCAATGCTGAAGGCGCGATGGACCGAGGAAAGTGCCCTGCGAGCAGTGCGCTCCTGGCTGAAGCTGTCTACTTCACAAAGCGCGTCCGTTGACCTGATCGGCGCGCAGGATGACTCGATGGCGATGGGCGCGCGCAAAGCGTTTCAGGAGATCAGCAAAGAAATAGACCGCTCGCGATGGATGAGCCTGCCATTTACCGGATGTGATGGTCTGCCATCGACCGGTCAAGCCTGGGTGCGCGAAAAATGGCTGGCGGCGACGGTTCTCATTCCGCCGCTGGCCGGACAGGCAATGGAGACCCTCGCAAAAGCCCTTCAGGACGGAACTCAGCCGCCGGAGCATTCCTTGACCACTTCCGTCTCGATTCCTCCGCTCGAAATATTGTTTCCCCGAAAGCGATAGCCAACTTCGGCCGAGGCCTATGGTGACGTCTGGAACTCCATGTTCTCGTCGACCGAAAGCTGTGCGGGCGTGCCCGAGGCGTCATCACCGGAACGGGTAGCGACCACACGAAAGCCACTGGCAGTGGTCTCAACCTCGTAGGAGTAAGGAGGACGCTGCCGGGCCAGGGTAATGTAGTTACTCGAGATCAGTTCGTCGAAGGAAGCGTATTTTCCTTCGCTCGCGTAGTAGCGGCGCTCGGCCGTGGCCATGCTGATCAGATCGCTCTTTACCCCGGTGATGTTGATGGCGGCCTTCGGATTGTTCGCCCCGGCGGGAGCAGAAGAGCTCTGCACCTGCCTGGAATAAATGTACATGCCGATGCCCAGTACGACAACGACGCTGAGAAAGCCGAACAGGCGGCCCATGCGTTCCTCCCTTTGTATCTGCTAAGACAATTGCACCGTGAAACCCAATTGCTGACAAGTAACCACAGGGCACCATCGACGGGAAACAATCCGCCTAATGTGAGGTGCTGATCGTCTCACCTGAAAGGTCTCGCACCGAGATGTCAACGCCGGCGCACTTGACGGCCTGAAAGTAGAGAGTGCGGTGCTCCCGTTCTCGGGTGCTAGATTCTCGCGCCTGCATTTGGAGCTTACGTTCGTAACTTGTGCAGCGCCTGCGGGCAGTAGTAACAACAGTGCTGAGGTGTTAAGGGTATGAAGAAAATACTGGCAGTTGCTGTTGTGATGGTCGGTGTGGCCATTGGTATTCGTGCGCTTTACCAAGGGACCACAGTAGGCGGAGCGTCATTTCGAGTGGAGACTGGCAAACCATACGCCGATTACCAGGACCTGGTCACTCGGAGGGTGCCAACCGACGGGTTTGCAATGACGGGATACCAGTTGGAATCGGATAACACAATCGAGCTTCGTTTTTGCACCCATGGAAAGCCCGAGGACAAGGAATTGATTGACCCAACGATCGAACGGGTTAAGTACCTCACGCAGAATTTAAGCAAGGAACATCCTATACATCTTGTTTTCGTTGACGGTGTCCCTCATATGACGTTCAATGGCAAGCCGGTAGGAACAGGGGAAGTGATCCGAGAGACCACCCTTCCTATTGCGCAATAAGCCTGGCCGCATATCGAGTTGTCAGCCGGGGCGAGTAACCAAGATTGCCATCGACAAGCGGGCGCGGGGGAGCGAAAACAGAGAGCATGAGGAAAGCTGGGCTGGTACTTTGCCTGTTTCTGGCAGGCTGTGCGGCGAAAAAGACGCCGGTTGCTGCGACCCCGCCTCCCATACAGAGCCAGGTCCCTCCACCCTCCGCCGAACTCATCGAACACTGTGTGGTACTCAAGCAGGAAAATGCCAACACGGTGACCTGCAGTTGTCTGCCCGTGAAAACCGTGATCGATTCAAAAACGGGGCACACCACGCTGGTCTGCAAGACGATGCCTGCAAAACAGTGAAAGAAGAAAAATGACACCCACGCAGCCTGTCATTTGTTGCCGGAATCAGGGTAGGTCAGACTTGGAAACCAGTCCGTGCCCCGGCCTTCGGGAGTGAAATCCAGCAGATTCCAGAGCGGCCACATCATGTCAACATGGCGCTGGTTCTGTCCCGGCTCGGTTGGAACCAGCAGAAGCTCAGAATGGAAGAAGTGGCGGACCTTCCCGCCGCGGCGAACAAAGACATTGAGCGACGGTTGTTGGCCTCCTTCGGCATTTTCGCCGTAGCTACTCGCGGTTGTAGTTGTTGCCGGCGGAAGAGAGCAGACGCAAGCGGCTCCATCCGCGATCGCGCGCGAAGGTGCGGAGTCTTTCCAGCGAAGATTTTGCCACGACTGCAAGACTCATACGCTGACTGGCATGAGCTACGGTGGCATTGAGCGCATCAATGATCGAGCTGCACATCGGGCACGCCGCTTTCATCTTGGGTCCAAACATGAAGCTGTAGACAGCAAGAGTGTCTTTGCCCGGTTGAAACAGATGCGAGAGCGACACCTGCCTGGCAGTTGGCGGGGTGTTCAGATCGGCTGGGCCCTCCTCAAAGACGTAGTCTTCCGGTATCTCGCCGCTCGGGGGAAGCTGGCGGCGTAGAACGGCGACTTCCTCGACGCGCCGTCTCAGATCAATTTCTGCCTGCGTAATTCGTTACGGGCGCTGCGATAGGAATCACTTTCCCCGGGAAATCGAAAAGAGTGGGACGGAGCCATTGTTCCTCCAAGGCGGCGCCTGCCGCTGACTTCAAACTGAATTCGATCGCGGCAATTCTGCCAGCTTTCCGGGGAGATTGGAATGGTAGCGAGTTAGGCACTGCGCAGGCTTGGGCCCTGATCTTGCCCCGTTCGCCTCGGTCGATTCCTTTGTTACGAAACCAATTTGTCTTTGAAATCCTGGGCAGCTCGCGCCACATTCTCCGCCCGGCCAAGATCACGCCAATAATATTCATCGGAGCGAAACCCGGCGATGCTTTCTCCCTGGGCAGCCAAGCGCAGATACGAGGTGATGATGGAAAAACTCCCTTCTTCCGTCATCATCTTGAAAAGACGCGGCGAAATGACGTGGATGCCGGAAAAGGCCAGCGCCTGCGCTTGCTGCACGGGTCGAACCAGTTCAGGCGACTGATCCTTCCCGGCACGCCGCCCACACAGTCGAAGCTGCTGGTCGAACAGCAAGTATCGGGAAGTCTCACGGTCTTGCACCGCGAGAGTCGCCAGGGCTTGGCGTTCGGCATGACATTGCACCATGCGTCCCAGGTCGATCGTGCTGATGACGTCGACGTTGTGCAGAATGAACGGCTCATTCAAAGGGCTGGAGTTCTCTAGAAAGAAATGAGCGGCCTTTTTCAATCCGCCGCCGGTGTCGAGCAAGACCTCCTCGCGCGACACTTCGATACGCATGCCAAAGTTGTCGTTCGCCTTCAGGTAATCGACAACCATGTCGGCGAAGTGATGCACATTGATGATCGCCTCGCGAACCCCAAATTCACGCAGGCGGGAAAACGTGATCTCGAGCAGTGTCCGGCCGCCGACTTCCACCAGCGCCTTAGGACGATTATCCGTGAGCGGCCGCAGACGCGTTCCCAGGCCCGCAGCCAGAATCATCGCTTTCATTGCGCCGGATTCCCCAGGCAGTGGAGCACACGGAGCCCAACTCTTGTCATTCCGAACCGGGCTGAAAGCCCGGTGAGGAACCTGCTTTTAAGGCAGCGCCCAAGTCTCGCTTTCTCCTCAAACCGCATCCTTCCCCTCCAACTCACGATGCCGCACCACCACATCCACTCCATTTCGGCCGCGCAAATGCTTCGCCAGTTGTTCCGCCAGATAAACCGAGCGATGCTGCCCGCCAGTACAGCCGAACGACACCATCAGATGTTTGAAACCGCGCCGCCGATACTCGGCCACGCTGTCATCGACCATCGACGTCGCGTGAGCCAGAAACCGATGCACGCTCGCCTCTTGATCGAGATATTCGATCACCGGCGTGTCTTTGCCCGTGAGCGTTTTGAAGCGCTCTTCACGGCCGGGATTCGGCAGGCCGCGGCCATCGAAAACGTGCCCGCCGCCGTTTCCGCTTTCGTCTTTCGGCCACCCCCGGTGAAAGGAGAAGCTCCAAATCCGCACTGTTAGGTTTTCCCCTGCGGAGTTCAATATCTGGAGCTTCTCCGAAGCTTGCGTTTTGCTGACCGCCTCGGTGCCAGCGTTCAGATGGTCCGCCTCCGATGCCAGGCCCTGCAGTTTCTCCGAGGCCAGCATGCTGATGAATGCTTCCGTCAACGTGGGCAGCACGATTGGCAGCTTCACGTTGTGCAATAGCCAGCGCAGGTTCTTCAGCGCGTAGGGCACACTCTGCAGAAAATGCGGCTTGCGCTCGTAAAAGCCGCGGAAGCCATAAGCCCCCAACGCCTGCAGAATGCGGACGTAGACGTAAGCGTAGTAATGATGCAGGAACGTTTCGCGCTTCACCTCGACGAAGCTGGAGAGCTTATCGATATAAAGATCGAGCAGATGCTGGCGCAGCTCTGGAGGCAGATCGGCCTTGGCATCGTACAGAAGGGAAGCAATGTCATATTGGAGCGCGCCTTTCCGGCCGCCCTGGTAGTCGAGGAAAAAAGCCTCGCCCTTGCGCAGCATAATGTTGCGCGATTGGAAGTCGCGGTAGAGAAAATAATCGCAGTTCGCGCTCAACAGGAAATTAGTCAGGCATTCGAAGTCATCTTCCAGCGTCTGCTCGTTGAAGGCAATGCCGGCCAGCCGCAGGAAGTAATATTTGAAATAATTCAGGTCCCAGGTAATGGATTGCCGGTCAAAGCTGCCCCGCGGATAGCACACTTTGTAATTCAGATCGCGCCCAGCCTCTACCTGAAAGCGCGGCAGCACGGCCACAGCTTTCCGATAGGCTTCCACCACATTCGAAGCGATGTTCTCGCCCTCTCGATTCTTCGAGAGAAACTCGAAGAGCGTCGTGTCGCCCAAATCTTCCTCGAGATAAGCGCCTTGGCTCAAATCTTCCGCGTAAATCTCCGGCACGGGCAAGCCATGTTTCCGAAAATGCCGCGAAAACTCCAGGAAGGCGATGTTCTCTTCGCGTACGTTATACAGAATGCCAATCGCGCTGGCCCCGTCCCTGCTCAGCCGGATGATATTCCGCCCCGAACCGCCGAGTTGGCCTTGCAGCGGCTCTATCCGCGTCGCCGGTGAGCGGAAATGCCGCTGAAAAAGCTCTTGGAGAACGTCCATAGCCTACTAAAGATAACATCGAGGTCGAATAGCAAGGCTTCGGTCCATCCTGCGAACCTCTGTCCCTGCCCTGAGCGAAGCCGAAGGGTCCGCTGTGTTTAAGAATTCTGTGCCGAGGGAGCACTGACTTGATAACCCTCAATTCCATCTCTATCCTGAAGCAAGCATGACCGACCGTCTCTATTACCACGACTCCTTTCTTTACAATTTTGACGCCGAAATCCTCTCGGCGGTAGAAACACCCCGCCCAGCGCTCATTCTCGACCGCACCGCCTTTTACCCAACCAGCGGAGGCCAGATCCACGACACCGGCTGGCTAGTCTCCACCGATAAAAGGCTCCACGTCACCGAAGTCTCCGAAGCCGAAGACGGTCGCGTCGTCCACTACCTGGATGCTCCGCTCAAGGACGTGCCGCCCGGAACCCGCGTTCGGGGCGAAATCGACGCTGCCCGCCGCCGCGATCACATGCAGCAACACTCCGCCCAACACGTACTCTCCGCTGCCTTCGTGAGCCTTTTCAATATGCCCACTGTCTCTTTCCACATGGCAGACGACTACTGTTCGATTGATCTCGAGGCGCCCTCGCTCAATAAAGATCAGGTTGAAGCCGCCGAACGTGCAGCCAACGAGATCATGATCGAGAATCGTTCCGTGGATGTCCGCTATGTGACCCGCGACGAGGCGGAAAAGCTCGGCTTGCGCAAACTTCCGCCCGCTGCACGCGACCAACTCCGGCTCATCGACATCCACGACTGGGACCTGACTGCCTGCGGCGGAACGCACGTGAGCAGCACGGGACAGATTGGCGGCATCCTGCTGCGCAAGACCGAAAAAGTTCGCCAGGGATACCGTGTTGAATTCGTTGCCGGGCAGCGCGCTGTCTCCACCGCGCGCCGCGATTTCTCCACCCTCATCGAAACCGCCGCGCTGTTTTCCGCCGGCATCTACGACCTGCCGCAACAAGCCCGCAAGTCTCTGGATGAAATCAAATCGCTGCGCAAGCAACGCGAGCAATCGCAGGAAGAACTCGCCGCCGCGCAGGCCGCGTCGCTATTAGCGGAAACTCCAGAAAACCATGGCCGCAAGCTGGTGATCCGTACTTTCTCCGACCGCGATCTCAACTACCTCAAGCTGCTGGCCCAAAAACTCACGCGGCAGTCCTCCCCCGTGATCGCCCTGCTCGCCACCGAGTCTCCGCAGCCGGCCCTGGTCTTCGCTCAGTCTCCCGGTCAGCCGCACGACATGGGCGCATTGCTGAAGGAAGCCATGGCCAAGCTCGGCGGACGCGGCGGCGGCAGCAAAGACTTGGCCCAGGGCGGGGTCGCCAAGTCCGACGGCCTCGCGGCCGCGCTAACCGCCGCAGCACAAACCCTGTCACGCTGACCTCGAAGCTCCAAAAAAACAAAAGCCCCCATCGGACCCAAGTCCGAAGAAGGCCTATTCGAATTTCCCGGCAAGCCGCTTCTCAGCCGCCGTTAAGCCACGCGATTCCGCCGCCCACCCTTTTCCCACCACACTCGTGGATCCTCAGGACGGTTCAGCATCTGCGACAATTCCTTCTTGATCTCAAGCAGCCGATTGGCCCGCATTTCCACCGCTGATTGGTCGATCTGGCTATCCGCGCTCCGGTTGGCCGAGCGAGCGTTCATGTTCCGTAAGTCCGTGATTTCCTGACGAAGACTAGTAAGGTGTTCCAGGATATAAGGCATGTCTTGATCATACCCCAGATTCCCCCGCCCGTCGGTTTATTAATCGCCCATTAATGAGGACGTTCCCCGCGCCCACGGCCAGCCAAGGCCGCTCTACCACGGCACCTGTCAGCGACGAACCTCACTTACTCCCGAGCGCCCAAGCCTCCCACAGCCGGTCAAAAGCTTCGCCCTCAAACACCACAGCCAGCCCGCTCCGGTTAAACAAGTCCCTTACGCGTTCCTTCGGATTCGCCATCTTCAGATGGCATTTCGTCCTTTTTGCATGGAGATAAACACTGACCAGCGCCCCCAATCCGGCACTATCGACGTAGTCCACATTCGCTAGGTCTAGCACGATGCGCCCGCCCTCGGTCGTCAGATCGCGCAAAGTCTTCTCCAGCGTAGCGGACGAAGCCGGAGTAATGCGGCCCGTCGCCCGCACAACCGTTTCCGATCCTTTCTTTTCCGTTTCGAGCTTCAATTCGGGAGCGCGGCCAGCCACATCGGCAGCCATAGCAGACCTCCTAAACCTACTCTGATTCTCAACAAAATGGATGTCGGTTCGCCCAGCCGGGCAAAGCTATACCAAACCGTCCCAAAAGTCGAGGCGGAAGCCATGCCTGCTAACAAACACACATGGAGCACGTCTTTCCCTCAGCCGTCTCACCATGAAATCAGGAGCAACCCCCAAATGAAGCACGCCATCGCAGTCGCAGGTTCAGTTCTGGTTCTGATGTTTGCACTTCCCTGCCACGCCCAAAAACAGCAGCAGCCCGCCACCCTGCGCAGCCTCCTGCTGCAGGAGTTGCACACCACTCATAATCAGGCAAACTGGTTTGTGCCCATCAGCGTCGCCGTCGATGGACTCACCGCCGAGCAAGCCAGCTGGCAGCCCCCGGCAGGCGGCCACTCCGCCGGCCAGCTGACCTACCATCTCCTGTTCTGGAATCGCCGCAACCTGATCAAATTCCAGGGCGGGACAAACGAAAAATATGCCGGCGACAATGAGCAGACCTTCGTGAAATTTGACACCAAACAGTGGACCGACACCGTCACCCAGCTCGACCAGGTGATGACCGACCTTGAGAAACTAGTCGAATCCTCCGACGACCAAAAGCTGGCCATGCTAGCGCCAACCATCGCCAACATCTGCACCCACAACGCCTACCACATCGGCCAGATCGTCTACGTCCGCAAGCTGCAGGGCTCGTGGAACCCAGACAAAGGCGTGAAGTAGGAGTACGACCGGGTGGGGCACCGCTCGTGTACAGCGGATACCCCCGTCCGCTGCCTTTGACGTTGATCTTGATCCAGCACGCCGCACCCACGAGACCCAGGCGATACCGTGGAAGAGCGGCGCTTCAGCGCCCGCGTAAAGCCCTCAACCCCGCCCGCAGCATCGACTCCCACCTTTCGAAAAACCACGAAAGGTGGGGCAGCGGGTCTCCCAAAGCGGCACCCCATTGGAAGAAATAAGGCTCGGGAAGGGCACGACTTCAGTCGTGCCGCATTAAGCTGGCCAAAGAGCGGCTTCAGCCGCTGAGGTGTGCCCTTGAAACCGACTCGCGCCCTCAATCCGCACGGAACCTATTTCGTGACTTTCTCAACCTGGGAGCGTCGCAGGCTCTTAGTCGTCGAATCGTATGTCCGACTCTTCCTGAAGACGCTTTACGGCTATCGAAGGCAGGGACGATTTGAATTACACGCTTTCGTCGTAATGCCCGAACACGTTCACCTTCTGCTGACCCCAGCATCCGACGTCACATTGGAGCGGTCAATACAATTCATCAAAGGAGGCTATTCTCACGCGCTGAGAGTTGAGTTAGATCGCAAGGGTGAAGTCTGGCAACGCGGATTCAGCGACCATCGCAGCCGGGACGCAGCAGATTTCGACGCGCATCGCGATTACATCCACGGGAATCCGGTGAAGCGAGGGCTAGTGGAGTCGGCCTCGGACTATCGCTACTGCTCAGCCTACCCAGGCTTCAAACTAGACAGCTGGCCCTCAGCGGCTAAAGCCGCGTGACGCAGGACGCCTAGCGGCACGACTGAAAGTCGTGCCCTTCCCGAGCGGGATCGTGGCGAGTCTTTGCGAAGCTCACAAACAAGAGACTCGGGAAGGGCATGAGTTCACTCGTGCCAATAAGAGGCTGCAAAAAGAAGCTCTCGGCTTCAGCCGCTGAGGCACATGGCACCATGCAGCCTGCAGCGCCGCCTTTGACCTCGCACCGCCGACGAAAGCCAACCCTGACGTCCGGCCCCACCATTCGGCTCCCACCTCTCGAAAGCCGCGAAAGGAGGGAGCAGCCTCAGTTGCGGCGTTGCGAGGGATGGGCCAGCCCCGTTTTCCGAGTTTCCGTTCTGTTTCCCCCGCCCGGCGATTCGGTACGAGATGGAGCGTTCGGGAGACCGAGGGACAGAGCTACCTCCCGAACGCAACTCTCTCGTAACCACACTTCGAGTGGAGGGTCGCTCGGAACGAGTTCCTTTCGCAGGAGTAAAATAGCAAAAGGAAAATACTCGCCGATCCACAGGCTGCGCGGGTAGTGTGTAAGTCGGAGGGAAAACACGAGTGCGACAACAGACGCTGGCGGCGCAGATAGGTTTCGAGAGGTACGGGCGGAAGTCCAAGCGAGAACAGTTTCTCGACGAGATGGAGCAAGTGGTGCCCTGGGCCGAGTTACAGGGGTTGGTAGAACCACACTATCCGAAGGGAGAGAACGGACGGCCTCCGGTGGGCCTGAGCATCATGCTGCGGGTGTACTTTTTGCAGCAGTGGTTCAATCTGAGCGATCCGGGTGCGGAGGAGGCGCTGTATGAATCGCCCGCGCTGCGGCGGTTTGCGGGCGTGGACCTGGGGCGAGCGCCGGCGCCGGACGAGAGCACAATCTTACAGTTCCGCCATCTGCTGGAGAAACACGATGTGGGCGGAGCCATGCTGCAAAGGGTGAACGAATATCTGGAGAGCCGGGGCGTCCGCATCAGCCGGGGCACGATTGTGGACGCGACCATTCTGCATGCGCCGTCGTCGACCAAGAACCGCAGCGGAGAGCGCGATCCCGAGATGCATCAGACGCGCAAAGGCAAGCAGTGGTACTTCGGGCTGAAGGCCCACGTCGGCGTGGACTCCAAGCAGGGCCACGTGCATTCGGTGTGCACGTCGGCGGCTTCGGTAGCCGACAAGCACATGCTGCCGGACCTGCTGCACGGCGACGAACGAAAAGTGTGGGGCGATGGCGGGTATCAGGGACAGGGCGAAGCGATCCGGCAAGCGGCTCCGCAGGCACAAGATATGACCAGCCGCAGAGTGAAGTACAAGGACTTTGTGGATGAGTTACAAAAGGCGAAGAATCGGACGAAGGCGCGAGTCCGCGCGAAGGTAGAACATCCGTTTCGGATCCTGAAGCGCATCTTCGGCTTCGAGAAAGTGAGATACCGGGGATTGAAGAAGAACCACGAGCGGCTGTGCGCCTGCTTCGCGCTGGTGAACTTGTATCTGCACCGGAAACGGCTGGCGGTCGCATAGGCGGGAGTGTGTCTGAAACCCCACGTGCATGGCGGGTTTCAGCGAGATCGCAGAGAATTCTGAGAACATTCACCGGCATTGTGCCCTATGCCCGAGGCCGGTACTCAAAATCGAGATTAGGGAAGGCGTGTTGGGGAACAGTCCGGAACAAAGTTACTCTGATAGTTTCCCTGCAAGCCAATCGAAGTAGGAATGCCACTCCGCGCTGGCGTGCAAGCCCAGCGGAACTTGAAACATGAGCCGACCTTGGAAACTTGGCCACCCCGCCGGGGGGCCTGCAACCATCCGAAGTGTTTAGTGCTGTCTTTTTAGGTTGGAACTGATTCGGCACGCAGCGTAGTCGCATGCCGCGTTTCTTGATATTCCCGGTTCGCGCGACGTTCTCTGATCGTGGCTAAATCATTCGAACCAATAATCAAGCGTTCCATCGGACCCTTTTCCAAAGTCGCCTTCAAAGCCGCCCTCGCCGCGCAGCCCGGAAAGATCGCCTGTCCCCGACCCGGGAACGACAAACCACGTCGCCTTGATCTTGCCGTTCTCGACGATTTCCGAACCTTGAAGCACAAAGGTGCCTTGGCGTCCGCCCAGTTTTCCGCGGAATCGTTGGACACTGACGAGGCTGGCAGAATGATCGTCGCGCATGACCTGTAAAGCCCGAACCGGTGATTCGCCATCGATATCTCCGGTGAACGTTTCGCTTAAACGGATCTCCATTAATGCCGGGCTCGCGGTTTGGTCGTACGGCTTGACTTCAGAACTCTGAACGGTAATCTTTGCTTTAGCATGTCTGCGCGTAGGCTGGTCCGTCTGAGATTGCGCGGCCGCGTGACTAGATTCATGGTCCTTCATTTGCCAGGCTTCCTTTCCATTGGTGGTCGGGCCTGTAGCTGTACGCGCTTGGCTGGAACCGGTCTGCGGATACTCCTGAGCCGTAAGCCAACCTGTCAACAACATGAGAGCCAGTACTAGCATTAGTGTTTTCGGCATGTAGCGACTCGTTTTCGCTTTTTTTCGTTCGATGGCGGGTGGCCCACCTTTAACGATCTTTGCGTGCACCATTCCCACTGAGGGTGCCCCATCCTTGCGTTTTTTGCAAGAGCCTGCCCTGAGCTTGTCGAAGGGGTGGGTGGCGATGCCGCGCGTGCTATTTGATTTTGTCGTGGACACGTGATCAAACCCACTTGGCGCCCGCATCTCCGGCTCCCGCCCTTCGCAAAAAACGCGAAGGAACGGGGCACCCTCTGTGTGGACAATGGCAGCGAGAAAAAATGCCTGGGCCACCCGCCATCGTACCCGCCCTTGCACAAAGCGCAAGGACGGGGCAACCTCAGTTATGTTAGCTTCAGCAATTCAATTCAAAGGGTGGGCCACCCGCCAGCCGATAAACCATCGCTGGAGCCGCTCCGGCCGAGGCGGTTGGAATATACAATCAATGTCAGTCACGAAGCGAAGAAATGACCAACAGGATTATGCCGCTATCGGCCGGCGATACGCTCGGACCCTACGAAATTCTCTCGCAGATCGGCGCCGGCGGGATGGGTGTCGTCTATAAGGCTCGCGACACCCGCCTCGACCGGATGGTCGCTCTCAAGGTTTCCACCGAGCAGTACTCGGAAAGATTTGGACGCGAAGCCCGCGCCGTCGCCGCTCTCAACCATCCGAACATCTGTCAGATCTACGACGTCGGTCCCGATTTCATTGTCCTGGAATTGGTGAATGGGCATCCGCTGCTGTCTCCGGCCGAACCTGGTCCCCTGCCTCTGAAGCGCGCCCTGGAATATGCCGGGCAGATCTGCGACGCGCTGGAAGCGGCCCATCAGAGAGGAACAGTGCACCGGGATCTGAAGCCCGCCAACATCCTGGTGACCAAGGCCGGCATAAAGCTCTTGGATTTCGGGTTGGCGAAAATCGTGACACAAGCGTCGACCAAGGGAAGTTTCGGCCAGGACGGCGACGCTGAAACGGCCACGCTCACCCAGGAAAACACCGTCTTGGGGACGGTTCATTACATGTCGCCGGAGCAGGCCCAGGGCAAAAGCGTGGACGCGCGCTCGGACATTTTCTCCTTTGGCGTGGTCTTGTATGAGATGCTCAGCGCGCGGAAAGCATTCCGCGGCGAAAACGCGATCTCGATCCTGGCGGCGATCCTGCACACAGATCCACCGCCGCTGACGGAGGCGCCGTCGGAGGTTGCGCGCGTGGTCGCCGCTTGCCTCGCTAAGCAGCCGGCGCAGCGGTTCCAGAGCATCGCGGAGGTAAAACAGGCGCTCAAACAAGCCGCGGCTCCCGTCTCGAACCCACCTTCGATCGCGGTGCTCCCGTTCTCCAATCTCAGCGGCGACAAGGAAAATGAATACTTCAGCGACGGCTTGGCCGAGGACATCCTCAATGCGCTGGTCAAGGTGCCGGGTCTGCTAGTGACGGCGCGCACCTCGACCCTGGCGTTCGTTGGCAAGGGACAGGACATCCGCAGCATCGCGCAGGGGCTGAACGTGGAATATATCTTGGAAGGTGGCGTGCGCAAACTCGGGAATCGCCTCCGCGTGACCGCCCAGTTGATTAAGGCGTCGGACGGATACCACCTCTGGTCGGAGCGCTATGACCGCGAGATGACCGACGTGTTCGCAATTCAGGATGAAATCTCGCAGGCCATCGTCGAAACTCTGAAACTCAAGCTGAGCGGCCAGCCGCTGCTGAACCGGCCCACCGCCGATCTGGAGGCCTACAATCTCTACCTGCGGGGACGGCATTTATCAGCCCGGCTCAACCCTGAGAGCGTTCGCGTGGCCCGGGAGTACTTCGAGCAGGCGCTCGCACGCGACCCCAAGTACGCGCTCGCATACGCTGGGGTGGGATACTTGCTGGTCATCGAAGCCGTGTGGGGACGAGCTGCTCCTTGCGGCATTTTGCCGGACGCGAAACGTGCCTTGGAGAAGGCTCTGGAGCTGGATGGGAGTCTCCCGGAGGCGCATGCCTACCTGGGCAGCGTGCTGGGATACTACGATTACGATTGGACAGGCGCCGAGCGTGAGATGAAGCGGGCTTTGGAGCTTGGCCCGGCCGTCGCCGAAGTCCATTTCTGTTACGCCATGCACTTCCTCCAACCTCTGGGACGTCTGAAGGAAGCGGAAGTCGAGTTCAACCGGGCGGCGGAGCTCGACCCGCTCTATCATCTGGCGGTGATCGGCCTGGCGGAAAATGCGTATCGCCGGGATGATCCGGACACGGCGATCGCCCTGGCGACGAAGGCGCTCGAGTTGGACGCGACCTACTATTTTTCGCACTGGATGCTCGGGCTGGCTTATTTTCTCAAAGGCAACATCGAGAAGGCGGTCGATGCCGTAGAGCGTGCAGCTGGGTTTTCGGAGCGAAACCCGTGGGTGCTGGCTTCGCTGCGCAATCTTTATTTGCGGGCAGGCCGCAGCGAAGAGGCGACAGCTGTCTTGAAGGAACTAGAACAGCGCGCGCAATCGGGTTACGTGGCTCCCGGCGTATTCGGAATCATGTGCCTGGGCCTGGGACAGGTGGAACAGGCGTTGGACTGGTATGAGAAAGCCATCGAGGACCGCGATGCCATCGCGCTCTATCTTTCCACCGAGCCCAAACTAGGCCGTCTTCGGTCTCATCCTCGCTACCAGGCCCTGCGCCGCAAAATGCTTCTGCCAGATTGAACCTCAGCTCGCACAGGTTCTCGGCGCAAAAGCCTCGACGCCGTCTCGATAAGGAAAGTATCACCGGCAAACCGGAGGTTGGAGGCGGGTGGCTAGCGCTGCGATAAAGGCCACGAATGATGGTCGGCTTCCAGCCGCTGACGGACGCTCTTGAAGCCGACCCGTACTCAGGGCTTTGCCCGCCACTTCCTCCCCATCATCACCCACCAGGCCTCCCGCCACCTCTCAAACATAGCTCCCTTCTTGCTCCCATCCGGATAAAACCACAAATTCTTCCTCGGCATAAACGCCCGCACCGGCACCACATACCAAATATCCCGCGAAACAATGTAACCAATCAGCACGTCAATATCTCTGTCCGTAAGCCCCACAATCTTCCGGCCCACATACACCGAAGCATGCACCGCATATCCCCGGCATCCAAACCGCTCCTCCGTCGACCGCACCTGCACCCTCCACAACCTCCGATTCGTATCGCAAACAAAGTCATAACGGTAGCTGTCACCCCAGGGCTTCGAAACAATCATCCCCATCCCCATTGCCTTCCGCAAAAAATCCAGCTCCGAAAGCTCCCCCATCCGCTTAGGCGGAATCCCCTTCTCAGTCCGGAGCGATTGCGCACCAACCATGTCATCCCGAAGCCAGCCTTCTCCCCGATTCTTGTCATCCTGAAGCCCGCGTTCTTTGCGGGCTGAAGGACCTCCATCTCCACCGGCCCTGGCAGACCTGTCACGACCTTCGCCCCGCTTCCTACCCGGCCCATACCCCTCATCCGAAGCCATCAAATCCCCAATCATCACCCCCATAACCACCACCCCTTTTCCCGCCATCCATCTCTAAATTTTGTCATCCTGAACGAAGTGAAGGACCTCAGCGACCACGGACCCCGCTGTTTTGCACCCGCAGATCACACGCATACCACGCCCTATTCCAGTATCCCCATCCCAAAACAGGAAGCAAGGTCACTTGAACATCAAGAAAAATAAACCTGTGCAAATCCCTCAGGACCCTAAATTGCTAGCGTAGGTCGGACACTCCTGTCCGACGCCTTTGACGTTGATGTTGATCTCGCGGAGGACGAGCAGGACGCGTGCAGCACCGTGGAAGAGCGGCGCTTCAGCGCCGCGTAAAGGCGGCCTTCCCAAAGCGGCACACTGGTGCCAAGAATAGGGCTCGGGAAGGGCACGACTTCAGTCGTGCCGCATTAAGCTTGCCAGAGAGCGGCTTCAGCCGCTGAGGTGAGCCTGTGAAGCCGACCCGCGCCCTAAATCCGGACGGCACATACTTCGTGACCTTCTCATCGTGGGCGCCGCAGGTTCCTAGTCGTCGAATCGTATGCCCGACTTTTCCTGAAGACGCTCTACGCCTATCGAAGGCAGGGAAGATTCGAATTACACGCTTTCGTCGTAATGCCCGAACACGTTCACCTGTTACTGACCCCAGCATCCAACGTCACATTGGAGCGGTCAATCCAATTCATCAAAGGAGGCTACTCCCACGCGTTAGGCGTGGAGTTGAGCCGAAGAGGGGAAGTATGGCAACGAGGATTCACGGAACATCGCATCCGGGACGCAGTAGATTACGACGCGCATCGCAACTACATCCACGAGAATCCAGTGAAGCGAGGGCTAGTGGAGTCGCCCCCGGACTACCGTTATTGCTCAGCCTACCCAGGATTCAAACTAGACAGCTGGCCCTCAGCGGCTAAAGCCGCGTGACGTAGAAGGCTTTAGCGGCACGACTAAAAGTCGTGCCCTTCCCGAGCGGGATCGTGGCGAGTCTTTGCGAAGCTCGCAAACAAGAGGCTCGGGAAGGCCCACCACGCTCGGGAAGGGCACGAGTTGACTCGTGCCGAAAAAGCCCAGACAAAAGGGAAGCGCGGCTTCAGCCGCCGAGGTAAGCCGAGAACAGCCCACACCGAACCACGAACCCGAAGACCGCCAAGCTCGGGAAGGGCACGAGTTCACTCGTGCCGTAAAGCGTCCTTGAAATAGGAACCCGGCTTCAGCCGCTGAGGTAAGCCGAGAACAGCCCACACCGAACCACGAACCCGAAGGCCTGCCACGCCCGGGAAGGGCACGAGTTGACTCGTGCCGAGAAAACCCAGACAAGGGAACCCGGCTTCAGCCGCTGAGGTAAGCCGAGAACAGCCCACACCGAACAACGAACCCGAAGGGGCCGCCACGCCCGGGAAGGGCACGAGTTGACTCGTGCCGAAAAAGCCCAGACAAAAGGGAAGCGCGGCTTCAGCCGCTGAGGTAAGCCGTAAACAGCCCAAGCCGAACCACGACCCCGAAGGCCCGCCACGTTCGGGAAGGGCACGAGTTGACTCGTGCCGAATCAGTCTGCCAGAAGGAGCGCGGCTTCAGCCGCCGAGGTAAGCCGAGAACAGCCCACACCGAACCACGAACCCGAAGGCCTGCCACGCCCGGGAAGGGCACGAGTTCACTCGTGCCGCAAAACCCAGACAAGGGAACCCGGCTTCAGCCGCTGAGGTAAGCGGAGAACAGCCCACACCAAACCACGAACCCGAAGGCCCGCCAGGCTCGGGAAGGGCACGAGTTCACTCGTGCCGAGAAAGCCCAGACAAGGGAAGCGCGGCTTCAGCCCCCGAGGCAAGCCGAGAACAGCCCACACCAAACCACGAACCCGAAGGCCGCCAAGCTCGGGAAGGGCACGAGTTCACTCGTGCCGAAAAAGCCCAGACAAGGGAAGCGCGGCTTCAGCCGCCGAGGTAAGCCGAGAACAGCCCACACCGAACCCCAAGGCCCGCCAAGCTCGGGAAGGGCACGAGTTCACTCGTGCCGAAAAAACTCCGACAAGGGAACTCGGCTTCAGCCGCTGAGGCACGCGAGGCTGCCCGACTCACGCGAAGACAATTCCGACGACATCTTCGATGAAGCTCGACGCCTTCTTTACCCCTGGCTTGTAGTTCGTCGGATGGCCGCACCGGTTACGTAGATCCAGGGCTTCTCCCATCGTTGTCTTCTCGCCCTTGTCCAGAATTCCTAGCTCTTGGAACGCGAGCAGGGCGATGGCGTCGCGGATGTAGGCGAAGTCTTCCAGTTTCTTCACCTCGCGCGCGCCCTGGTCGTGCTTGCCAATAGCTGCGTTGAGATTTGCAGGGTGCTTGGTGAAGGATTCCTCTTGGAGAGTCCGAATAGCGCCTGTCCATAGAAAAACGATTGCTGCGCGAAGCGCTCCCACGCTTAGGCATTTGATCGCCTCAAGTATGTAATCGCGCACCACACTATCGCTCACCTTGGCCGCGAGGCTCTGAAGCGTCGTGACGTCATGCTCGATCTCCGGCGCTGTCGCGGGCAAGCTTAGCCTCGCTCGAATATGCGTTTCTCCCGACGTCGTCAACTGCCACAAGCGCCGGTCGCCGGATACACCCGGGCTGTCTACAAGCGCTCCGCTCTTGTTTAAGACGTCGGCCACGTTGATCTTTGAGGCCTTGGGCACTCTGGCGCGTACAAGCTCGTCGCGTACCTCCTCTGTGGTGAGAGAGGGCTTGCTGTGGAAGTGCTGGTAGTAGTAAAGAACCCCGAGGCACACCCCTCGCTGAGAGCCGGGCCCAAGCGGCGCAAGAAACTCGGCTAAGGTCATGACTCACTGCCTTGAGCCGGTCGCTTCTTCGTGCCTTTTATTACCTGGTAGGTCTTTTTGAAATACAGCTCGCCGTGCACAGTTGGCTTGAACTCGCTCCTACCAGTGTGCTGGAAAAGCAGTTTTCCATCGCGCTGCGCCTGCTTGAGCGTCATGTCGAGACTGGCCGGAATTGTAAGGCCAACGGAGCTCGCTGATCCGCGGACCTCGTCGAGTTTGAATGGCTCCGCTCCATACTGGCTGTACAAGTAGGCAGCTATGGAGACGGCGTTGTCAGAGGGTTTGCCCTCCGGGAATTTCGCGAAGAATTCTGCTGCACCCTCCCCCGCAGAGCTGGCTCCGCCGCCGTCGTCCGGCTGTCGCCCCGCATCGAGGGTAACAGGATGCCCCTTCACGTATTCTGCAAAGAGCGGAAGCGCCCCTTCTCTGATAGCTGGATCTAGGTCCTTGATCACGTCGTTTACTTCTTTGAGGCGCTTAACTCGCTCCTGAAATGCATTGTTGTCCATTGAAGCCTCCACTTCTTGTTCCGTTCCTTATCCCTTGCTTGGCTGTGTAGCGTGGAGGCCGTCCAAGAAGGCCTCTATCTTGTGCGGCATCGCGCGATAGACCCCAGACCTCGGCGACTGGGCAAACTTCTCCTCAATTACGTCCTTCCCGCGGGCCCGCACCTGATTGGTCGGTAGGCCGGTGAACTTGGAAATCTCGAGAACACTCACCTCGGGGGAAATTGCGGAATCCATTTCCGATCCTATTGCTCGCGCCGCAAGCGTAAGCTTGACCTGTTCCTTTCCCGACAGCTTTGTATTCCGGATTTCCACACGCCCGTCCTTGTCGATGCGGCAGTGAGCCAGCGCCTTTCCTACCACGGGCTCAAGGCGTGACTTCAGCAGGTTCTCGTCGACAATGAACTGTTTCCTGAGCTCTTCGATGCTCTGCATTCTTGCCTCCCGAACGATGGCGACCTGAAGATTCTGGATCGCCTTTTAGCACAATTATCCGAAATGGTCGGGACAATGTCAAGGAAATTAAATGTTCATAAATAAAGTAGCCTGTACGCTATTCCACGGCGAGCTAACCAATTTTCTGCTGCCGCGCTCTACGGCTGGCGTCGCGGAAGTAAGCGGTGGCCTGATGACCGGCGAAAGACCGACTGAGCTCGTACAGATGCGCCTCAGGCTTTCGAAAAAGTCCGCTAATTTCGCTACTATCGTAGGTTCCCCGACCGACAACGCGATTCGACGGGAATCGCGGACCCCTGCCTTCTCCAGGTGCCCAGGCTATTCTCCGACGCCAACTTGAGGGCGCGTCTACCATGATTCGGCCAATCTGATGCTCATGTTAGTACATTTTGTTAACATGTGTAACGCCGTCCGTACTATGTGTAACAAACATAAGTTACTACATATGACTAAGTTATGTCACGTCATAGTAGTAAATGTACGCCTCGAATGAGCGGGCTGGCTGGTTTTCTGCTGCCGCGCTCTACGGCTGGCGTCGCGGAAGTAAGCGGTGGCCTGATGACCGGCGAAAGACCGACTGAGCTCGTACAGATGCGCCTCAGGCTTTCGAAAAAGTCCGCTAATTTCGCTACTATCGTAGGTTCCCCGACCGACAACGCGATTCGACGGGAATCGCGGACCCCTGCCTTCTCCAGGTGCCCAGGGTATTCTCCGACGCCAACTTGAGGACGCGTCTACCATGATTCGGCCAAGCACCTGCCCCGTTTGCGTACAAAGCTCAGAGAAAATGTCAAAGGCCCCACTCTCGCGAGCGGGGCCTTTGACTTTACTGGCCACTGGCAACTGGCAACTGACCACTGCCTTTAGTACATGCCTTCCATGCCGCCGCCGCCGTGTCCACCCTGCATTGGAGATGCCGAATAACTCATTCCACTCCTCGCCAAAAAGCCAAGCCCCGAGCATTTGCTCGGGGCTCGCAGATACCAAACACCGTTCGCCAAACACTTCTATGATAAGTGAATGTAGCAGGTAGTCAAGCACATTTAGTGCAGGTCGAGTGACCCGAGGAGGGCAAGGGAGTCGAACCCTAATGGCTGAAAAGCCACTCAACCGTTTGGCGAACGGTGTCCAGTACCCACTGGCAATACCCTCCTAAACGCCGCCCGCTAAAGTAAATTCTACTGACGCGCTGGCACGCCAGATCAACATCGCTAAGAAAAAACTAACAAGTGTTCCCGAATTGGCCCGAAGAAAAGGCCCCACTCTCGCGAGCGGGGCCCTTGACTTTACTGGCCACTGGCAACTGGCCACTGGCCACTGCCTTTAGTACATGCCTTCCATACCGCCGCCGCCGTGTCCACCCGGCATCGGAGCTTCCTTCTTTTCCGGAATCTCCGCGACCAGGGCTTCGGTGGTGAGCATCAACGACGCAATCGAGCCGGCGTTGGTGAGTGCAGTGCGCACCACCTTTGTCGGGTCGAGCACGCCCGCCTTGACCAGGTCCTCATACTCGTTGTTCAGAGCATTGAAGCCGTAGTTCGGGTCCTTGGACTCGAGCACTTTACCAAGGACGACCGCACCTTCTTCGCCGGCATTCTCGACGATCTGACGCATCGGCTCCTGCAGGGCGCGCTTCACGATGTTGACACCGATCTGCTCATCCCCCTCAAGCTTCAGCTTGTCGAGAGCCGCGACGCAACGCGCCAGTGCCACTCCGCCGCCGGGGACAATGCCTTCTTCCACGGCTGCGCGAGTTGCATGCATGGCGTCTTCGACGCGGGCTTTCTTCTCTTTCATTTCGGTCTCGGTTGCGGCGCCGACTTTGATCACGGCTACGCCACCGACCAGCTTGGCCAACCGCTCCTGCAACTTCTCGCGGTCGTAGTCGCTGGTGGTCTTGTCGATCTGGCTGCGAATTTCTTTCACGCGGCCTTCGATCTCCGAGTGCTTGCCCTTGCCTTCGACCAGGGTCGTGTTGTCCTTGTCGATGGTGAGCTTCTTGACTTGGCCGAGATCGCTGATCTGCACGTTCTCGAGCTTGATGCCCAGGTCTTCGGTGATGGCCTTGCCGCCGGTAAGGATCGCGATATCCTGCAGCATAGCCTTGCGCCGATCGCCGAAGCCAGGAGCCTTGACAGCCGCCACTTGCAGCGTTCCACGCAGCTTGTTGACGACGAGAGTAGCCAGCGCTTCGCCCTCAACGTCCTCAGCAATGATCAACAACGGCTTCCCGCTCTTGGCAATCTGCTCGAGCAAGGGAAGAAGATCCTTCATCGAGCTGATCTTCTTCTCATTGATCAGAATGTAAGCATTCTCAAGAGCAACTTCCATCCGCTCCGGATCAGTAACAAAGTAAGGAGACAGATACCCGCGATCGAACTGCATGCCCTCGACCACTTCCAGCTGCGTCTCAAGCGTCTTCGACTCTTCAACCGTGATGACACCATCCTTGCCGACCTTCTTCATAGCCTCAGCAATAATGTGCCCAATAGTTTCATCATTGTTCGCGCTGATGGTGCCTACTTGGGCTATCATTTCGCCGGAGACGGGCTTGGAGAACTTGTCTAGTTCGCCTTTGGCGCGTTCGCCGGTTTTCTTGTCGAAGGCTCCGCAGACGAGGGAGACTGCTTTCTCGATGCCGCGCTTCATGGCCATTGGGTTGGCACCGGCGGCTACTGTCTTTACGCCTTCGCGGTAAATTGCTTGGGCAAGGACAGTGGCTGTCGTCGTGCCGTCGCCGGCTACGTCGCTGGTTTTGCTGGCTACTTCGCGAACCATTTGGGCGCCCATGTTTTCGAGGCCGTCCTTGAGTTCGATTTCTTTGGCTACGGTTACGCCGTCTTTGGTGATGGTGGGGGAACCGAATTTCTTTTCGATTACCACGTTGCGGCCCTTGGGGCCGAGGGTGACTTTGACTGCGTCGGCCAGAAGATTTACGCCGCGCAGGATTGCCTGGCGGGACTCTTCGCCGTGTACGATTTGTTTTGCCATTTTCTTTTCTCCTTAATTCTGTTGCGGGACTGAACCCGCGGATTTCTTTGAGTGCTATCAGCTATCGGCTGTCAGCTTCTGGCTGCTAGCTTCTGGCTAAACCTGAGAGTGCCGATCAGATTGAGATCCTTCGCGCAAAAACCGCGCTCAGGATGACAAACCCTAAAGTGCGCGCTCAGGATTACGAACCTAAAATGCGCTCAGGATTACAAGCCTTACTTCCTGGCGCCGGCTAGTTCTTTCTTGGCCGGACTGGCGGCGCCGGTCAGGATGCCGAGGACTTCGTCTTCTTTCATGATGATGAAGTCTTCGCCATCGATCTTGATCTCGGTGCCGGAATACTTGCCGAACAGGATACGATCGCCGTCTTTAACGGCCAGGGGGAAGGTCTTGCCTTCGTCATTGGTGCGGCCCTTGCCGGTGGAAATGACTTCGCCTTCCTGCGGCTTGTCCTTTGCGCTGTCGGGGATAATGATGCCGCCTCGGGTGGTGGAAGCTTCTTCCACGCGACGGACCAGAATGCGGTCATGTAGTGGGCTGAATTTAGCCATGGTTGCAACTCCTTTCAAGGTTGGATAGTACGGTTGACGTTCTGTAAGCCTATGAATTGTTAAGGGTTAGGGAGTGCTGTTAGCAGTCTCGCCTATCGAGTGCTAATTATAAGAGGGTGAGTGGGAGGTTGTCAAGGTGCGGCCAAGTTAATGGGGTAGCTTGCGGTTTGCCCGTCATACAGGAGGGGATCCCTGTTGCGGACCAAATGTAAGTTCTCGGCCCAAATTCTTAGTTCGCACCTGGACTCATTTCTTCAGCTCGGCGTCCCAGTTGGTGACCAGCACCACCGGCGCGGTGCTCTCCGTGATGGAATCCACGACCAGGAACCTGCCGTCGCGCGCGACGTCGTACGCCTCGGTTGCAATGGAGTGGCGAATACGGGTTGTAAACAAGGGTTTGGCCGCGCCAATCTGCACCGCCTCGCCCTGCGTCTGAACATCTACGGCTGTCAGCTTTCGATACGAATCAAGGTAGAAGAGGGTTTTGCCGTCCTTGCTCCAAACTGGCTGCGTACCGCCGTCTTTCGAGACTTGGTATTTCGCTCCGGGATGAGGAAAGCGCGTGAGGTAGACCTGCGATTGCCCAGATTCACTCGACTGATAGGCCAGCCAGTCGTTGGAGGAGGGCTTGAGTCGTGCGTTGCCCAGGTCATCCACCGGTTCCAGCACATTGAAGGGTTCGAGGCCGGGCGTGAGCGGAAAGGCTTTCAACTCGGCACTCGCGAGGTCACCCGCTCTGGCCTCTGCATAGAGAAGCCACTTTCCGTCGTCGGTCACATCTTCAGGCATGACGTCGCGGTCTGATTTGATCAGAACGCGCTCGGGCTGAGATCCGTCCACCGTCACCGCGTGCAGTTCGTTATGGAAGACGGTTTTGAAAAAATCGAAGTAAAGAGTGCGGCCATTCGCCGACCAGACCGAAGCATCCACGTATTCAGTGGGCGCAGAAACGATGCTGCGGGTTCCTCCGGCCAAGTCCCAGATCCAAAGCGGAGAGTTGCCAAATTGGCTGATCACCGGCGTCGCGATTCGCGAGCCGTCGGGAGAAATCCGAGTAGGGCCATAGACTGTCGGTTCGGAAAGCTGGGAAAGCTCTTTGCCCGCGGCATCCATCCAAAGGTGGCGATCGCCGTTCGGGCCCGTGCCCAACTGGTAGAGCAACATGCCCTGTGCGGAAAAGGAAACCACGGACAACGCAGTGATTTCGTCGGATGCGACCTTATCGACGACGGTTACTGGATCGCCAGAAATCTTGCCGCTGGAAGGGTCGAACTTCCAGGCGAGAAGCGAGCCGTCGCGCACCGCCAGCAAGCGCCCGGAGACATAGTGGGCGCCGTAGAATTTTCCCCGCAGCAGCAGATGGGTGTCGCCGTCGAGCGAAGCCAGGCGAACTTCATTCTGATCACCCGCGTTACCGTAAGGGCTGTTCAGAAACAGAAAATGTTTCCCATCGGGGAGGAAGGAGGGCCATCGGTCCGAGACATTGGTGGAGGCCACGGGAACGCCGGTGACCGGCTTAGGCTTTCCACCGGCTGCGGGAACCTGGAAAATCGGCCCTCCGAACATCGGTGCGAAAATGATGATATCGCCGCGCCCCCAGGATCCTCCGCGGGCTTCCGGCGCGTCACAGATCGGAGTGGGTGAGCCGCTGTTCAGATCCGTTCGCCACAGCTTGCCCCGCATGAAAAACGCCACGGCCGTGCCATCTGGCGACCAGAAGGGAAAATAGGCATCGTCGGTGCCGGGCACGGGCGTGGCCTCGAGCCGATCAAGCGAGCGCAGCCATAGCGAGTTCTTGCTATCTCTTTGCGCGATGAACGCTATACGCGTGCCGTCCGGGGAGAGCGCTGGAGCTCCGGTTCGGTAGAGCGTTTCGAACCGGGTTCCGTCGGGCGGAAGAAGATTCACCCGCAACACACGCCGCGGCGGCGGAGACGAAACCAACGCCAGCGTCAACGCAATCACGGCCAGCCCGAGGACAGCGATTGCAGCCAGCCACAACTTGGGGCGCGGTTTTGAAGAAGGCAGGGCAGGCAAACTTGTCTGCGAACCCGAGTTCGCAATCCACGCCAGTTGCAGTTTCACATCGTGCGCGGTCTGGATGCGCTCGTCAGGATTTTTCTCAAGACAGCTCCGCACCGTGTAGTCAAGGGCCGCCGGTGAAGTGGACTGCAAGTTCGCTAGCGGCTCGGGATCTTTTTCCAGAATTGCGCTCATCACGCTTAGCTGGGTTTTCCCCTCGAAGGCGCGACGTCCGGTGACCATTTCATAGAGCACGCAGCCGAAGCTGAAAATGTCGCTGCGCGGGTTGGCCTCCTGCCCCTGCAGAACTTCCGGCGCCATGTATTGAAATGTCCCCACGATCGTTCCCTGCTGCGTCAGCGCGGCCGGCGTTGCCGTCAGCATAGAAAGATTCATGGTAGGCGTGGAGGGAGTCAGGTTGCCTTTTCCGCCGGCGGCCTGTACGGCGAGCACAACCGGCTTGGCGAGTCCGAAATCCAGCAGCTTGGCACCGGACGCGGTCAGCATCACATTCCCCGGCTTCAGATCGCGGTGCACAATCCCCGCGCGATGCGCCTTTTCGAGCGCGTCGCAAATCTCCATGCCGCATTCGAGCGCCTGCTTGAGCGAAAGCGGTCCTTTCTGCAGGCGCGCCTCCATCGTCTCGCCATCCACGTATTCCATGACAAGGTAGGTCGTGCCATCCTGGCTGCCGATGTCGTGCAGCGTGCAGATGTTGGGGTGGTTCAAGGAAGAAATGGTGCGAGCCTCGCGCTCGAAGCGGCTGCGCGCGTCGGGGTGGCCGGCAAGATGGGCGGGTAGGATTTTGATGGCGACGGTTCGGTCAAGGCGCGTGTCGCGGGCACGGTACACCTCACCCATGCCACCTGCGCCGAGCGGCGATTGAATTTCGTAGGGGCCAAGTCTCGTGCCAGAGGTTAGAGCCATGCCTGGGCGCAATTATAGCCTGTGCAGTATCTCGGAGAGGAGTTCGACGATTCCGGGTGTGTTGTCGGCTATCCGGAAACTGGGCTGTTGCCGTTTAGTGGCCGGTAGTCCGTGGCTGGGGGGTGCCCGGACAATCGAAGCACACGAGGGAGGTTGAAAGACGGCCGGGAGTGTCCGTCCCACGAGGGCAGACCCCCAGGAGCTGAAGCCCGCATTCCTCTTGGCGTCTGGTGGCACGGCTGAAGCCGTGCCCTTCCCGAACCTGCTGCTTGCACGCGCGGTGGTGGAAGGAAAATGCATAGGTCCTTCGTTGGGGGTCGCCCGCTTTGCGGGCGACTCCGCTGCCTCAGGATGACAAGCGGATCGGTTTGTGACTTCCCCTGAAGCCGTGCCCTTCCCGAACTTATTGGATGAGAGACCGCGAGCGGGCGCGGTTGTGGCATGATGGCGCTATGGGTAAACGGTCCACGAGAATTGCGAAACGGGATGAGTTTGAGAATGCGCTGAAGGAGGTTGAAGAGAAGATACGCTCCCGGCGCGGGAAGAATTCACCAGGGGTTGCGGTTGAGGCGACAGGACAGCCTGAAGAGAGGGATGGCGAGAGCGGAGAGGTTGAGCTGGATCTTCACGGGAGACGGAAATAGTCAGATATCAGTCCCACAGGCCATCCGACGTACCTTCGGGGGGCTGAAGCCCGCATTCTTCTTGGTCCCTAGAGGCACCCTTCGGCTTCGCTCAGGGCAGGCTCTTCGTTGGGCGTCGCCGCTTCGCGTGCGACTCCGCTGCCTCAGGATGACAAACATAGAAAGACTGAGGGTCCTTGCAAAAAGTCTGCTGGTCGGGCACCCTGCTAGACCATGAAGCGAACGAGTGGGTCTCTTCTTTTCTGTTTCTTGGTCCTTTCTCTTGTGGTCATTGCTGAGGAAACGGGCTTGGGACAGGCAGATCCGGGCCCGGAAGAAGGTGGGCACGAGGTGCAGATCTGGGCTGGGGGTGGGCACTCGGTTCCGGGTGGGACTTCGAGCACCGGAATTTTTGATTTGGGGTTGCGGTACGGGTGGGTGATTACGGGGCCGCATCTGCCGGGATTTTTGCGGGGACGATTTGAGTATGCGGTGGATGCGGAGCCGGCGTATTTGATTTTCCAGCCGGCGAATACGGCTTATGGAGTGGGATTCAATCCGTTTGGACTGAAGTGGAATTTCGAGCGGCGCGGGCGGTTCTCGCCGTATCTCGAACTCAGCGGCGGGACACTGTTCAGCGATCACAATGTGCCGACGTATACGAACACGGTGAACTTTACTTCGGCGGCGGCGCTGGGGACGCATGTGCTGGGAGCGAAATATAACTGGAGCGTGGAGTTGAGGTATTTGCATATATCGAATGCGGGGCTGGCGGACCCGAATCCGGGGTTGAATACGGTGCAGGTGCGGGTGGGGGTGGGGCGGTTCTGGCGGGGGCGGTAGCGTACGATCCCCGACGACTGTAGCGCGGGAGATCCCTCGCCCCGCTGGTGAAAGCGCGGGGCTTCGGGATGACGCCCCGCCTTAAGAGTTGGGATCGCATTTGTCTCCGCTCAGGTGGGGGTGGCCAGGTTCTAGCGGTGGTAGCGTACGATCCCCGACGACTGTGGCGCGGGAGATCCCTCGCCCCGCTGGTGAAAGCGCGGGGCTTCGGGATGACGCCCCGCCTTAAGAGTAGGGGTCCTTCGACTCCGACGCGCGCTCCGCTTCGCGCAGCGCGCGTCTGCGCTCAGGATGACAGTTCAGTTTAGGTGCTCCGCTTTGCGGAGCGCAGGTCTACGCTCAGGATGACAACTCGGATGTAACCCGGATATTCTTCTGACCTATGTCTACGCTGGTCGAGTGCGTTCCTAATTTCTCCGAAGGCCGTGATAAATCCAAAGTCGACGCTATTGTTGACGCCATGAAGGTGGATGGCGTTTACCTGCTGGACCGCGAGATGGATGCGGACCATAACCGGTGCGTGATTACGCTGGTGGGCACGCGGGAAGCGATTCAGGAAGCCGCGATTCGCGGGGTGGGGAAGGCTGCGGAGTTAATTGATCTGAATGCGCATAAGGGGGCGCATCCGCGGATGGGAGCGGCGGATGTGGTGCCGTTTATCCCGATTGATGGCGTGAGCATTGAAGATTGCGTGGCGATGGCGCGGCACGTGGGCGAGGAGATCTGGAAGCGGTATCAGATTCCGGTTTATTTGTATGAAGCGGCGGCGGCAACTCCAGAGCGGCAGAATCTGGAAAACATCCGGCGGGGGCAGTTTGAAGGGATACGGGCGGAGATTGCGACGAATGCGGCGCGGAAGCCGGATTTCGGCGAGGCGCGGGTGCATCCTACGGCGGGCGCGACCGTGGTGGGGGCGCGGAAGTTTCTGATTGCCTACAACGTGTTTCTGAACACCCCGGATGTTGAGATCGCGAAGAAAGTGGCGAAGGCGGTACGGTCTTCGAGCGGTGGGATGCGGTTTGTGAAGGGCGCGGGATTTCTGGTGCGGGGGCTGGCGCAGGTTTCGATGAATCTGACGGATTTTGAGCAGACGCCGGTGCATCGCGTGTTTGAAATGGTGAAGCGGGAGGCGGCGCGGTATGGCGTGACTCCGGTGTCGAGCGAGATTGTGGGACTGATTCCGAAGAAGGCACTGGAGCAGGTGGCAGAATGGTTTCTGCAAGTGGAGAATTTTGATTCGTCTTTAATTTTGGAGAACCGACTGGCGGCGGTGATGAGCGGGAAGACGGCGGTGGGAGGATTGCGGGCTGGGGTTGAGCCGTTTATCGAGCAACTGGCTGCGCCTACGGCTACTCCCGGTGGCGGGAGTGCGGCGGCGGCAGCGGGCGCAATGGCTGCGGGGCTCGCCACGATGGTGGCCTCGATGTCGCGCGGAAAGAAGGCGTATGTGCAATATGAGTCGCAGCTGAGCGCGGCGATTGGACGGCTTGGCGGGTTGCGGGAGGAGCTAAAGGCTGCGATCGACGCGGATGCTGAGTCTTACGATGCTGTGATGAAGGCTTACAAACAGGCGAAGACTGATCCGGCTGACGCTGATGGGGTGATCGATGCGGCTCTTAAACTGGCTACCGGGGTTCCGCTGGGTGTGGCCGAGAAGGTGCATGAAGTGGCGGAAATCACGGGAGGGCTTTTTGCCGTCAGCAATCCTAATATGAAGTCAGACTTGACTACGGCGCAGGCTTTGGCACGGGCGGCGATTAGCGGAGCGCTGGCCAATGTGGAGATCAATCTGGCGGCGATTAAGGATCGGGCTTTTGCGGAGGGAGTGCGGAAGAGGGTGGAGATCATTAGCGGCTGATCGAGGTCGACTGATCGAGATCGCGGGCATTGCTGGCCGGGAATCGTCCGGGGACGGGGAAAGAAGACGTAGCAAGCTACGTCTCTACGGGCGATGCTAACAAAATAATTCTGCTTTGGACCGAGTGGGAAGGGCGCCGGCGGGGTTCATGACTGCAGGTTTGGAAAACTGCGGGGCCGTTTCGCGCAGGGGGCGTTCCACTATGAGTCGTGTAGCGCTGTTATCCGTCTCGATTCTGCTGCTCTGCGCCGCTGGACTTCTGCTGAGCCTGAATGGCTGCAGTGGAAGCAGTACGACCACGATTACGGCGCCCCCGCCAGCTTCGAAGATCCAGCATGTGGTGATTATCTTTCAGGAGAATCGCACGCCCGACAACTTGTTTCAGGGATTGTGTATTCCGCCAAACGGGAACAGTAGTGCGTGCAGCACCAGCCCGACCGCTTCGCAGTACGACATCGCCAGCAGTGGGACCGACTCGACGGGCGCGACCATCATGCTAAGTCCGATCGACCTGGGCACGGCGGGCTCGAGCCCGGACAACTACGATCTGAGCCATGCTCACAGTGCGTTCGTGGATATGTGCAACCTGAACACGTCCGGGGTGTGTCAGATGAATACCGCTGACCTGATCCCATATTCGTGCACAGCCGGGAGCGCCGGCTGCCCGCCAGCTGCGGATCCGCAGTTCAGGTACGTGAATCCGGCGGATGTTCAGCCGTACCTTACGATGGCCCAGACGTACACGTTCGCGGATCACATGTTCCAGACCAACGAGGGCCCAAGCATGCCGGCGCACCAGTTCATCCTTTCAGGAACATCGGCGCCTTCGGTGGGCAGCAATTTATTCGAGGCGGAGAACCCGGCTGGGGTAAAGAACGCCAACAATAACACCGGCTGCACGGCTCCCGCTGCCGAATTCGTTAACCTGATCGATCCTGCGGGGGCGGAAACGCCGGCCTATCCGTGCTTTGAGCATGCCACGCTGACCGACCTGCTGAATACTGCCAACATCAGCTGGCGCTATTACGCCCCCTCGGCGGGATCGATCTGGACGGCCCCTAACGCGATCGAGCACATGTGCGGCCCGAGCGCCCCGAGCGGGGGAGTGTGCACCGGAGCGGATTGGACCAACAATGTGGTGCTGGCTACTGCGCAGAACTCTGCGCCGGTGTTGACGGATATTCTGGACGGCAAGCTTGCCGCGGTGAGCTGGGTTATTCCGAACGGTCTGGAATCGGACCATGCGATGAGCAATGACGGATCGGGTCCCTCCTATGTGAGTTCGATTGTCAACGCGATCGGGAACAGCCAGTATTGGTCGAGCACCGCTATTATCCTCACGTGGGATGACTGGGGAGGATGGTACGACCATGTACCGCCGCCGGAAGTGCTGGTGAACTGCGCCCAGTGGGGTTGTGGGTATGTGTACGGATTCCGGGTACCGATGATCGTGATTTCGCCCTACGCCAAGCCGGGTTACATCTCACACGTGACGCATGACTTCGGGAGTATCCTGAAGTTTATCGAGACAAACTTTAATCTGCCATCGCTCGGCTACGCGGACACGCCCGCCGACGATCTTTCCGACTGTTTCAACTTCAGCCAGACGCCGATCTCATTTCAGACCCTGGATGCGCCGCTGAAAGCAGATTACTTCATGAACGATAAACGCCCACCCACCGATCCTGATGATGACTGAGGCGCAGGCTGAGCGTGGATAGCGGGTTAGCGAAAGAAGTGGTGCGGGTACGCGTCTCCGCATTCGTGTTCCGGCCAAGAAAGAAGACGTAGCAAGCTACGTCTCTACGACGGGCCTTCGTGGGGCTTAGTCTCCTGCGCTGGTTGCCGGCGCGGGCTCTGTCCTGGATCGAGAATCCCACCAGGCCTCGACGCCTTGCCTGGCGAGCTTGAAGATGGTTTGGCGGTTCTCCGATATGACCTTCCACCAAGCAAAGCGGCCGAGCATGGGGAAGTAGATTCCACGGAAGCAGACGCGCGCGATGAAGATGTTGACGCGATAGCCGAGCGGTTGGTCGTCGAGTGAGTCGACGGCCTGGGCGATGGCTTCTGAGCCGTAGGTATGGGACCAGCCGTAGTTCACTTCGGTGTGGGCCTCGTCGATGGTCATCTTAAGTGGAGTGTGAGCCATGGCGAAGGGGATGAACTCCTGCCAGTGCTTGGGACGGGTTAGGCGGCCGGCGACGTCTAGACGTTTATAAAGTGGAGTGCCGGGCAAGGGAGTGAGCAGGCCGAAAATCGGCAGGCCTGGCGGCCAGGTCCGCACCTGCTCGAGGGTGCGCTCGGCCGCGCCTACGGTGTCATTATCCATGCCGAAGATGAATGAAGTGATGGCATAGACATTGCGCTGCGCGAGGCGCTCGAGCACGGCGGCGTATTCTTCCGGCTTGTTGAAACCTTTGTTGACATCCTTCAGGTTGGTGGGATCGATCGACTCCATGCCGATGAAGACCCACTTTCCGCCGGAGGCGGAGATGAGGTCGACGAGTTCCTGATCGCGCAGGAGGTTGGCGCTGATCTGGGCGACCCAGTTTACCTGGGCGCCGGCGGTGATGATGTCGCGCAGCAAGGACTTTGTGCGCTTTAGGTTGATGGCGAAATTGTCGTCGATGAAGAAGACGGCGATTTGTCCGCGTTCTTTTCGGGCGCGGGCCTTGAGCAGCAGGAGTTCGTTGACGACGCTTTCGTTGGTGCGGAAGCGGATGGAGTCGCCGAAGAAACCGGTTACGGTGCAGAACTCGCAGCCGTAGGGGCAACCTCGTCCGGACTCGACGGGGATGATGCGGAAAGTTCCCCAGCCCTCGCCGATCTTCTGCAGCCAATGCTTGGCTGAATGAGGGACGAGATTGAACTGGTGGAGATCGATGGTGTCCCAGGGGATGACGGGATACTGTTTCAGCGAGGGTTTGAGTTCTTTGCCGGCGGCATCGAGTGGAGCGTAAATGTCTTTCAGCTGGCCCCGGGCGGCGTCTTCGACAATGCGCGGCCAGGTGTTATCGGCTTCGCCGAGAGCGACGGCGTCGGCATGGTGGGGACCACCATCGCGGCCGAGAGCTTCGTCGGCCATTTCCGTGACGTGAGGGCCGCCCATGACCACGGGCACGCCCACGGCGCGTACGGCATCTGCCATGCGATAGGCTTTAGCGATCATGCGAGTCATGGCGCCGATGCCGACCAGATCAATCTTTTGTTCGAGGACGTAGCGGGCGATTCCGGTTTCGTCCATGGGTTGAGCATTGCCATCGATGAGTACAACTTCGTGGCCGGGAGGGGTTAGAGACTGTAGCAAGAACATCCAGAGGTGAGGCATGAAATTGCGCGTAACCCCGTTGTCGGGGTTGTAGAGGAGGATTTTCAATATTGTTCCTGATTTCTTGGCGCCAGGAAGGTAGGCGTCTGTGTGCGGTAGCGTACAGTCTGCAAGGATCTTACAGCCTTTTTCCAAATTGGCGAGTGCAGTTCGAGTGACGGAGGGACAAGCTGCCCCAAAGTGGTTATGGGCTAGCACTTTTGGCAAGGTGGGGAACGGGCTGCTGGCTTAGAATAAGGAGACCGGGTAACGGGAAGGCCCAAGGACGCATCTAAGTTGCAAAATGCAGGTCGCAAGATGCGGGGGAAATCCCGTTCTCTGCCTGTGAGTTCACTGGGTTAGGAAGACCTTAATATTCCGAGGACTGAGGACATTATGAAAACGATTAAAGCCGGTCTGAGCCTTGCAATGCTGGGTGTGCTTGCCGCGGGCATGGCGAACGCGATGCCGCTGAATTCATCAGCGCGAGCCGTGATTCCCGCGGACCTGCAGCAGTTGATTTCAGTGGATTACCGGGCGCTGCGAGACTCGCCGACAGCGACCGCTCTGAAAGCAGCAAATTATGGATTCGCAGGAAAGCGTGAAGGAGGCCGAGAGCGCGCTGAAGGGTGTGGGCATCAACCCCGATAAAGATATCGACTCGCTCGCGCTACCCTCCTTCCGTACCGCGAAGCAGGGGATCAAGGTGGTCTTTATCGCCAGCGGACCTTTCAACATGAAGGCCGTGCTCAAGAAGCTGACCCTGCAGAAGGTCAAGGCGACGAAATACCGCACCTCGAGTCTCTACCCCATGGACGGCGACTTCATGATGACTTTTCTCGACGACAGCACGCTGCTGTTCGGTGAGCTCTCGGCGGTGAAGCTGGCGCTGGATACGCGCGATGGGCAGATTTTGAGCCTGGATACGAACACGACCATGTCGGAAATGATGTCAAACGTGGATGCAGCGGCGTTCTGGAGCATTCTGGACCAGCAGGGTTCGCAGAATATGATGCGGTCGGCGCTGGGGGATGCGGCCAAGATCGCCGACTATGAGACGGTCAAGAAGCGGGTATTGGGTTCCTACTACACAATGGACTTTTCCAGCGGCGTGAATTTTGACCTGACGGTTGTGACCTCAGACTCGATCACGGCGGGGACACTAGCCATGATGATGAAGGCGGTCATCATGTACAAGAAAAGCAGCGCTTCGCCGGTTGAAAAGGCGGCGATGGACAAGGCCACAGCCGATTCCGACGGTGAAAAGTTCATGATGCACTTCAAGGACAGCGACGCGCAGTTTCAGTCGCTGATGCATTCGCCGTTGTTTGCGGCAATTTCGCACTGAGGCAAGTCCCTCAGGGGCTAAAGCGCGCGGGTTTAAGAGGTCCTTAGCGGCACGACTGAAGTCGTGCCCTTCCCGAGCCGTTTTGTCCAACATGCTCAGGAAATCTTCTCAGGGTTTCCGAAACCTACTTTGGCTTCCTTGCGGCGCGCTTTTCGCGGGCCCAGCCTTCTTTCACAACCTGCCGGGCGCGGCCGACTGGCCAGCGCATCTTCGGGGACGTTGCTGGTGATGCACGAAGCGGCGCCCACATAGGCGCCTTTGCCTATGCGCACGGGCGCGACCAGGGTGCTGTCGCTGCCGATGAAGGCTCCGTCGTCGATTACGGTGGTGTGCTTCTGGACGCCGTCGTAGTTGCAGGTGATGGTTCCGGCGCCGATGTTGACTCCGGCGCCGATTTCGGCGTCGCCGAGATAGGTCAGGTGGTTGGCCTTCGATCCCTTGCCGAGCTTGATCTTCTTGGTCTCGACAAAGTTGCCGACGTGCGCGCCTTCTCCGATGTCGCTGCCGGGACGCAGATGGGAATAGGGTCCGAGGACGGCGCCGGGGCCGACGTGGGCTTCTTCCAGAATGCAGCCGGGGCGAATGAGGACGCCGTCGGCCGATTTCGGAGTCGCGAATCACGGAGTAGGAGCTGATGCGGCAGGCGGCGCCGATGCGCGACTTGCCGAGAATCTGCACGAAAGGTTCGATCACGGTGTCGGCGGCGATTTCGACATCGTCATCGATCACGCAGGTCGCGGGATAAAAGATGGTGACGCCTTCGGCCATGAGCTGCTGGCACTTGTGCATGCGCATCTGATGGTCGATGACGGCGAGTTCGGCGCGGGTGTTGGCGCCGAGAACTTCGCTGGAGTTTTCCGTTTTCCAGACCACGACGCGCTGTCGGGCTTCGCGCAGAACTCCGGCCATGTCGGTGAGGTAATACTCGCCGTGAGGATTGGCGGTGGAAAGCTTCTCGATGTGCGAAAACAATTGCGGCACAGCGAAGACGTAGAATCCGGCATTGATCTCGTGAATCTTCTTCTGTGCGGGGCTGGCGGATTTTTCTTCGACGATGGCTTGGACTTCGGCACTGCGGGAATTCTTTCTTCGGATGACGCGTCCGTAGCCGGTGGGATGGTCGAGGTCGGCGCTGAGCAAAGTCATGGCGGCTTGCTGGTCGAGGTGGAAGTTGAGCAGGCGGGCGATGGTTTGCGGCGTGATCTGAGGAGCGTCGCCGGAGAGGACGATGACATGGTCGTAGGCGGAGAGTGCCGGCTGCGCAACCATCAGAGCGTGGCCGGTGCCGCGCTGCTCTGCCTGCAGGACGAAGTTGACGCCGGTATGGGCGACGGCGGAGCGGACGCGTTCGGCTTCGTGACCGATGATGGCGAAGACGTCTGCGGGCGGCACTACGCTGGTGGCGGCGGCGATGACATGGCCAGCAGCGGCTTGCCGCCGACTTCATGCAGAACTTTGGGCAGCTGCGACTTGAGCCGCGTGCCTTTGCCCGCGGCCATGATGGCGACGGCGACGCGGGGGGGGGAGAGCGGCTGGCATTTGCGACGAAGCGTTCGTTCCTGGATTTCTTCATTCGCCCCACTATACCTTGAGCCGGAACAGTACAGAAGAGGATGCCCGATCGCGGATCAAGTGGCAATTTCGGCGGGCTGCGGCATAAAATCTGCGGGCACGATTCAGCTCAAGCTGGACCGGATGGAACATTCAAACGGAAGGAAGAAAAGATGCCGAAATATGTTATTGAGCGGGAGATCCCCGATGCGGGGAGTGTGACGCCAGGATCAGATTGTGGCAATTTCGCAGAAATCGTGCAGCGTGTTGAAGAACCTGGGTCCGCAGATTCAGTGGCTCGAGAGCTATGTCACGGAGGACAAGATTTATTGCGTCTATATCGCTCCTAACGAAGCGATGGTGCGGGAACATGCCAAACAGGGCGGCTTTCCGGCGAACCGGGTTTCGGAAGTGAAGCGGATTATCGATCCGACTTCGGCGGAAGCTTAATCGGGCCGGCTGAGCCCGGCGGCTCCCTTTCAAAACAACGGCGAAGCCCTTTCAAAAACAGCGTCGAAGCCACTTCAGAACAAGTCAGAGGCCGAGGCCGCCATCTACGGCGAGAATCTGTCCGGTAATGAATTGCGGCGCGGTGGCGAAGAACAACACTGCCGCGGCGATTTCATCTCCACGGCCATTCCGTCGCATCGGGGTCTGCTTGGCCATGCGTCTCATGAATGCGGCGGCCGATTTCTCGCCTAGATCGATCATGCCGGGAGCGACCGCGTTGACGGCAATTTCCGGTGCCAGAGCTTTGGCCATGACTTTGGTGAGCATGTGCAGGGCTGCCTTGGAAGAGCAGTAATGGGCGTGCGTGGCCCAGGGGCGCAGGCCGCCGAGCGAGCCCATGTTGATGATTTTGGCTTCGATTTGGTTCGGCATCGCTTCACCGGTCGCTTTCGGCGCATCCACTTCAGGGCTTCGCGCGAAACCAGGAATGGCCCGCGAGTGTTGGAGGCGAACATGGCATCCCACTGGCGCACGGTGAGGCGATCGAAAATCGGCGGTTGCGTAGTTGGCGGCGTTGTTCACCAGGATGTCGATGCGGCCCAGTTCGCGTCCGGCCTCTTTCATCATGGACTTGACGCTGGCTTCGTCGGTGATGTCGCAGTGCAGGGCGAAGGCGCGGACGCCGAGGCTGGTAAGGTCGACGACCGTGCGCTGCGCCTCGCGGGCGGAAGTGCGAAAAGTGATGGCGACATCTGCGCCTGCCTGGGCGAGAGCGAGGGCGGAGGCGCGTCCGAGGCGCAGGGCGCCGCCGGTAATAAGGCAGGTCTTGCCGCGAAGAGGTCTGTCTGGATCTTTGTGCATGGCGGAATTCTACCTCTTTTCATTTTTGACATCTTTTTGACAATTTCCCAGTGGAATCGGCAGTCCGGGGAGAGCTACAATCCAGCCGTGCCAGAGTCCCGCCAGGTCGTGGTTTACTCGCGCAAGGGTTGCCATCTTTGCGAGCTGGTGAAGGAGAGCCTCACCAAGCTCTCGCGCCGCGGCGGTTTTACGTGGCAGGAAGTGGATGTGGATAGTGACAGCGAACTGCGGCGGCAGTTCAATGACGAAGTGCCGGTGGTGTTCATCGATGGGCGCAAGGCCTTCAAGTACCGCATGGACGAGCGGGAATTTCTGCGCAAGCTGGCGAGCTAGGAGTTTCGTTATCCTCCAGCCCTACCTGTCTATTCCGTGACACACACGTGTTTCTGCGGACACAGTTTTGCCGGTCGGGTGGGCCTAAGCTGCCTGATCTCAGCGCATTCGCAGCGGCATCCTCCTTGCAATCGGAGTAATGCGATCTATCGCTAGAGGAGGAAATCTCTTGTTACGACAAATTCTGGCACTGGCGTTCATCTTCGTATGCACTTCCATAGCGTGGGTGATTCTGGGCACGACCATTTTCTCCCGCACTTACGGCAGCAACGAGCAATTGCAGGGCCGGGTGGCCTCTACCTGGGGCACATCGCAACAGCAGTCTCCGCCGACGGCGACTTACACCGTCACTGACATCGTGAGCTCAACCACGGTCGAAGATGGCAAGGTCATAGTTCGCAGCAAGAACAAGAAGCGGGAGGTTCCGCTGCCGGTGGACGCAAGCCGAATTCATGTGAACCTTCGTCTCACTCCGCGGCAGAAAGGGCTGCTTTGGTACAGCACGTATGCGGTTGACTTTGCCGGAGAGTATACGTTTCGAAACAACACGGCGGAGGCGCAGAGAGTGGATTTCCGGATGAAATTTCCGGCGCAGAAAGCGATTTACGATGAACTGCAGATGAAGGTGAACCAGCAGTCGGTTGCGCTTGCGACTGACGATCAAGGTACGGTGGGGCGGGCGACGGTGGGTCCGGGAGAAACTGCAATGCTGCACGTGGCGTATCGCTCGCAAGGGCTCGACTATTGGCGTTATCAGCTGGGCGACGGCATCGCGCAGGCTCGCGATTTTATGCTGACGATGCAGACTAATTTTCGTGATATCGACTTTGCCGACGATACACTCTCGCCCACTTCCAAAGAGCTGGTACCGGGCGGCTGGCAATTGACATGGGAATACTCGAACCTAGTCTCAGGGTTCCAGATCGGCATGACGATGCCGCAGAAGCTGCAACCTGGGCCGCTGGCAGGAGAAATCAGCTATGCCGCGCCGGTGTCATTGTTTTTCTTTTTCTTCTTGATGTTCATCATTACTACTTTGCGCAACATTGACCTGCATCCCATGAACTACTTCTTCTTGGCAACGGCGTTTTTCGCCTTTCATCTGTTGCTGGCCTATCTGGTGGATCACATTTCGATCCACGCGGCGATGATTCTGGCGTCCATCGTTTCGGTTGCCCTGGTGGTTAGCTACCTGAGGTTGGTGGTGGGACTGCGGTTTGCTGCGCTCGAAGCAGGAACCGCGCAATTGATCTACCTGGTTCTGTTTTCGTATGCGTTTTTCTGGAAGGGATTTACCGGCCTGGCAATCACGATCATTGCCATCACTACTTTGTTTGTGGTGATGCAGGCCACGGGGAGGATTCGCTGGTCTGAGCGACTTGCGGCGCGTGCGCGTGTGCCTTTACCCAGCGCCGGTTGACGCAGGGCGGAGGGAGGCTAGAACAGGGTCATGCGGTTCCACCGGAGGTTCAACAGGCTGTGCCCAAAACGTGTATTCTCCAACGAGTCGGGATCCAGTGGATCCGATGCAAAGCTGATTCGAGTGTGAATCGATTTGTGGAGAAATCATGACGGTGGAATTGCGCGGCAAGGTTGGGATTGTGACTGGCGGGACGTCGGGTATTGGGCGTGATGCTGCGGTGCTTTTTGCCAAGGGAGGAGTGAAAGTGGTGGTCGCCGGCCGGCGCGAAGTGGAAGGAAAGGAAACCATCGAGCTGGTACGTGCCGCCGGTGGCGATGGCCTGTTTGTGAAGACCGACGTCGCGATCGCTGCGGAAGTTCAGGCGCTGGTCCGCAAGACGGTGGAGAAGTTTGGGCGCCTGGATATCGCGTTCAATAATGCCGGGATCGAGGGAAACCTTCTGCCGATCGTCGAACAACCCGAAGAAGACTGGGACCGAACCATCGACATCAATCTTAAAGGCACATGGCTTTGCTTGAAGTACGAAATTCAGCAGATGCTCAAGCAGGGCGGCGGCGGAGCCATCGTGAACATGGCATCGGTCGCGGGTTTGATTGGTTCCGCTGGGTTCGCGACCTATTGCGCGAGCAAGCACGGCGTGATGGGGCTGACCAAATCCGCAGCGCTCGAAACCGCGCGCAACGGCATTCGGATCAACGTGGTGTGTCCAGCGGTGATCGAAACGCCGATGGGCGAGCGAATTTTTGGCGGGCCGGAGATCAGGCCCTACGCTGTCGGGCTCCATCCCATGGGCCGTTTCGGAACTCCTATGGAAGTCGCAGAAGCGGTGGTGTGGATGTGCTCGGATCGCGCCTCCTTCATGACCGGCCAATCTCTGGTTCTCGATGGCGGCTTCCTGGCAGGCCCCAATTCTCCTGGGTAATATCGACATCACACGAGTGGGCGCTGGAGTGGGGAGATGACTGCCAGTTTGACCCTTCGCGACCAGCCGAATCCCGGGGCTTTCCGCTACAATCATCCCCGCCATGTTGCGGACTCAGCTCTACGCCGATCCCGGCAACGTCTTCATGCACGATGCCGTTCTGGCGTCGTGCCGTAAGCACCCGCAGAAAACCGCTCTGGTGGACACTTCTAGCGGGCGGCGCCTCAGCTATGCGGAATATGGAGAGACGGTGGAAGCGTTGGCGCGCGGGTTGGTTGCGGCCGGGTTGAAGCCGGGGGAAGTGGTTGCTATTTTCCTGTGCAATTCCTGGGAGTTCTGTACGGCTTACCATGCGGCGACCTTGGCCGGGGCAATTCCGACGCTGCTGAATCCTTCGTATCGCGAGCGGGAAGTGCGGTATCAGTTGGAGAATTCGGGCGCTGCTTTCTTGATTACGGATGGGCCTAATATTGAAGGGATCAATCTTGCAGGGCTGCCGAACTTGCGGCGCGTCTACACGACGCGAGAGCAGGGAAGCGGAACCGAGCCGTTCTCTGAGCTGCTGGAGCCTGTGAGCGCTGCCCTGCCCGAGGCTGATCAAGGATCGGAGAGAACCCTGGGGGCGCTGCCTTATTCGAGTGGCACGACGGGACTGCCTAAGGGCGTGATGCTTTCGCATTACAACCTGGTCGCGAATGTTTATCAGTTTTTGGGAACGCGCGCGACCCCGCTGAACTGCGATGACAATATTCTTTGCTTCCTGCCGCTTTATCACATCTATGGATTGAATGTGATGCTCAATCCGGCGCTGATTCTGGGGGCGACGCTGGTCTTGATGCCGCGTTTCGGGGTTCCTCAACTTATCCAGTTGCTCACGGACGAGGCCATCACGATGATGCCGCTCGTGCCGCCGGCGATGAATGCGCTGTGCCAGGCGGCGGAGGCAGGACAGTTTCCGAAGAATCACAAATTGCACTGGGTGAAGTCGGGAGCGGCGCCGCTGGCGCCGGATCTGCCGCGACGATTCACGGCGCTCACCGGCATTCTGGTGTGCCAGGGATACGGTATGACGGAAGCTTCACCGGTGACGCATTGCGGCTACCTGGAGGCTGAGCTGTACCGGCCGGATTCGGTTGGGCATCCGCTGGCGCTGACCGAGTGCCGGCTGATTGGGGCGGAGAGTCTGGCGGGCTCGGCGGAGAATGCGGCGGAAGTTCCGGCGGGCGAACCGGGAGAGCTGGTGATGCGCGGTCCGCAATTCATGCAAGGTTACTGGAAAGAGCCGGAGGCGACTGCGGCGGTGTTGCGTGATGGATGGTATTGGTCAGGGGATATTGTGACGCGGGACAGTGAGGGTTTCTACCGCGTGGTCGACCGGCGCAAGGAGATGATCAAGTACAAGGGATTTCCGGTTGCGCCGGCGGAAGTGGAAGCAGTTCTGCTGGAGCATCCGGCGGTGCGAGAGTGTGGAGTGGTGGGACGGCTCGATGCGGCGGCGGGCGAGATTCCCGTGGCATTCATCGCTCTGCGGGAGGGGTTTGCGAACTGCAAAAAGATGGAAGAAGAATTGTGCGCCTTTGTAGGAGACCGTTTGACCCACTACAAACAACCGCGAGAAGTGCATTTTGTGGCGGTTGTGCCCAAGACGGCCTCGGGAAAGATTCTGCGGCGCGAATTGCGGCAGTTGATTCGATAGGCGAGTCGGGAATCAGCGGTGGAGCGGTCCTGGTTACTTTCCGACGCCGCTGTCGCCGGCGATTTTCTTGGTGGCCAGGAAGCTCCAGATGGTTTCGTTGGCGTTGAGGGCGTCGCTGGTTTTGCCCACCTCTTTTTCACTCATGTACTGCTCACCGCCGGGCCAGGTATTGCCGGCATCCTTGACGGCATAGAGCGCTACTTGAGCATTGTCCTGGCAGGCACTGAAAGTAAAGGTTTTGGTTTCCTTGCCGCCCTTCTGTAAGGGTGGGAGTTTGTCTTGAGCTGGTTTTTCATTGCAGCGGTCAAACCTGGCCCAGGCTTTGGCGCTGTCTTCGGCGGAGAGTACGTGGAACTGGCCTGGCTTGTAGGTGCCGCCGCCGTATGGAACGATGGGATCTTCCGTGCCGACTATGAAAAGTGCGGGGACGGGACGCGACGGGAGGCAGATCATGGTTTTCGGCAGGGCCGCACCCACCGGGGCAATTGCGGCGACGCGGTCGGCCATGGCGCAGCCCACACGCAGCGCCATGAGGCCGCCATCGCCCAGACCGGTGGCATAGATGCGGTGAGTGTCCAGCGAGTACTTGGTGGCGAGCTGATCCAGCATCTGGTTGAGAAAGGCGACGTCATCTGCGGGTTCTGGCTTGTTCCTGCTGTCGTCCGGATTTTGTCCTCCGGTCTGTCCTCCGCTCTGCCCGCCGCCGCCGGGATAGCCTCCGCCACCGCCGCCGGGATAGCCACCACCTGGGTAACCTCCTCCTGGGTAACCGCCTCCGCCCATTCCCCCGTGACGTCCGTAGCCGCGCCGCGGGGTTGCCGTCGGCTGCTCTGGCCGCACGCCGATATTCCAGCGTCCGCGCGTGGCTATGGGATAGACCGCGATAATACCGTCCTTATCGGCGAGCTGGTTAAAGTGCGTGAGGCGAGCCATCTCCTCGGCGTCCTGGTTTTGACCGGGGAAAAGAATGACGACCGGATAGTGCTGCTGCGCGTCGTAACCCTTGGGCGGGTGCACTACGAAATTGCGGGAAAGGTCATCGACATCGACCTTCTCTTGCACGTCCTGCGCCTGTAAAGAAGTTGCGAGAAGCAACCCCGCGAGACAGACGGTGAGGCACGCCAGCCGCAGGCAGAACCACGGGAACACTCTCGTTCGCACCGCTTTAGGCAGCATTTTGCTTCAACCCCCGTCCAGACTCGATCGTTTGTCCCGCCACTGGCATAAGAACCACCAGTGTAAGCCCGGGTTGCTAAGAGGACAGCTGGAGATTTGCAAAGATTTGTAAGCCGATGACGAGTCGTAAAATCGTTGAACTTTTTCCGCAGGCGTTCGTAATTAGTGAGGAAAGCGCTGTGATGAAACCAACGCTGGATCGAAGGTTAGGAGGGATCAATGGACGGAAACATTGTGGGACTGGTGGCGGTGGTAATGATCTTTGGGATCCCGATGGCGGCCATGTACACGTTTTTCCGAGTGCGCAAGCTGCGCAGCGAAGAGCGGTTGGCCGCGATTGCGCGCGGAGTGGATGTGCCGATGCAGCCGGAGCTCTCAGAGGCGGCGCGTTCGCGGCGGTCCGGGATTTTATTGGTGGCCGGGGCGCTCGGCTATATCGCGACTTTCGTTCTTATCGGACGCGCGGAGCCGGATGCGATGATCGCGGCCACGCTCGGGGTGATTCCGCTGGCGGTAGGAATCGGATTCTTTGTCGATCACGCGTTGATCCGGCGGGATGCGAAGGCACACTGAAGCGTCTGGCTTCGGGTCGCCCTCAATTGCCGGCGAGAAACTTGTGTTGGGCGTCGCTCAAGGGAACGACGCTCAGTCGTCCTTGCCGCACCAGCGGGGAATCGGCAAAGAGTTTATTCGCTTTCACCTCGGCGAGGGTCACTGGTTTAGCCAGCGGCTTGCCAGCTTTGATTTTTACCTGGGGATTGCTGGGGTCGCCGGCATCGACCGACATTACGGTCGCAGTTCCCACGGCGCTTTTCTCATCTCCGGTGTGATAAATGATTAGCTGGTCGCCCGGCTTCATGGCGCGCAGGTTTTTGAGGGCAACGGGATTGGCGACTCCGTCCCAGATCGTCGTGTTTTCGCGCTGGAGATCGGCAAAGGAATAGACGGTCGGCTCGGTCTTGAGAAGATAGTTCATGGGCAAGATTTTACTCGTGCTTGGCTAGTCTTGCTCATCGTCTCCGATGGGCTGCCCGGGCGGGGCCGGGACGTCGGTTGCCGGCACAAACTTCTCCGGATCTTTCTCGAACGCTTCGATGCGCGCGATGGCTGCGGTTCGAACGGCTTTTTCTTCGGGAGATTCTGGCGCCTTCGTCACTTTAGCGGAAATCCACGACCGAAGAGACACTGCCTCGGCGCGGGCCTGAGCACGAGCTTCCGGGGAAGCACCAGGGTTTGCTGCCAGCGCAAGTAGATGTTCCACCGTTAAAGCTTCAGTGATGCGCTGCGTCTCAGCCCCCAGACCGGTGGCGGGCAGCGCTTTCCACGTGGCTTGGAATACAGCTTCAATGACTTGATTAAGACCGGGATTGGCTGCGTTCCGGGCGTGATACTCCACCAGGCGCGAGGCGCGCTGGGGATCGAAGAGCAGCGTGAGGGTTAGACCGGCGGCGGACTCGGCCGCGCCGGCTGGATCGAAGGTGAGGCCAGTGTGTCCGTCGAACGATTCGCGGGTGCTGGGATAGCCAAAAGCGCGCGGAGGCAGAATCCGCAGGAGCGATTCGGGGAGGGTCAGAGTCTCAGGGGAGAGCGTCTTGAGTACAGCGTCAAGCGCCTTTTGCTGGTTCGCCGGGTCGACGATTTTGGTTATCAGCTCTCCGTCGCCGCGGAGAGCGTAACGATAGTCGAGGCCTCCGATTTCTTTGGCTGCTGCCTCGGTCTGATAGCGATGGAGCAAATAGAGAGGAACCAGAGTGTCTTCGAGTTCGGACAAAGGCCTGTCGGGCTGAATGGCGTCTTCGCCGAAACGCGCCAGGGCTGCGGCTCGAACCTTGAGAATGCGATTGAGTTCTGCCGCCGGGTCGGGGCCGTTGTCCCAGAGATGGGCATGTGGATGGGCGCTTCCGAGCGGCCGCGCATCCTCATCAGTAATGAAATAAAGACCGCTGGCCTGGGCCGTGTTCAGGATGCTGTCGAGGGCTGCGCGCTCATCGGTACCCGCATTGAATTGCGAATAGCCGTATTGGATCGATACCTTGTCCCACGCACCAATCCCTGTGGCATAGGCGTGCGAGAGGTCGGGCTTGCCGCTGGCGTCGAGCGTGATCCAGGGATGGGGATAGTCCATGACCGATGTGCCCGGAGCGATCGAACTGGCGGCGAAATTGTGAGCCAGGCCTAAGGTGTGACCTACTTCGTGGGCGGAGAGTTGCCGCAGCCGGGCCAGCACCATCTGCTGCATCTGGGGTGAGACAGGCTTGCTTTTTTCGTAAGGGGAGAGCAGGGCTTCGGCGATCATGTAGTCCTGGCGGCCGCGCAGGGAGCCAAGAGTCACGCGGCCTTGAATGATTTCGCCGGTGCGAGGATCGGAGACCGTGCTCCCGAAGGACCAGCCGCGGGTAGACCGATGTACCCATTGGATGACGTTGTAGCGCACGTCCATGGGGTCGGCTCCCGGCGGCAGCACTTCAACGCGAAAAGCATTTTTGAAGCCGGCAGCTTCGAAAGCCTGATTCCACCAACTTGCGCCTTCCACCAGGGCGCTGCGAATCGGCTCGGGGGCTCCTGTGTCGACGTAATAGATGAGGGGTTTTACCGGCTCGCTCAGGGCTGCGTTGGGGTCTTTCTTGATCAGGCGATGCCGCTCAATGAGGCGCACATCCAACGACGAACCGAGGGGCGCGGAGTAGTCGCGGTAGTGGGTATCGAAGAAGCCGGAGCGCGGATCGAAGGCGCGCGGTTGGTAGCCATCATCCGGCAATTGCACGAATGAGTAGTGTTCGCGCAGAGTGACCGCATGCGCATCTGGAGTTACGGTGGCTACGAGCGAGTGTTCAGCCGGATGCTCGGTGGTGAAAGTCAGAATCGACTCGAACTCTGTGTTGAGGGGAAAGTTCTTCGTGTTTTCTAGTGCGAAGGCACTGCGGTCTTTGTCCAGCTTGTAGGAACCCTGCTTGGTCTCCGCAAGCTGTTCACCGGCGCCAAAAGAATCCTGCAGAAGGAAGTCTGTGGCGTCGATCAGGACTGCGCCATCCTCTTCCGCTTCGATCTTGAAGCCGGCCAGAACTGACTCGGCAAAAGACTGCTTCACGGCCAGGTTCTCCATGGGATTGGCGGAGGACGAACGGTATTGCAGATTGGGCGCGACCAGCAAGACGCGGGGACCGACGCGGGTAAAGTGTACGATCCGCTCCTCGCCCAACCGGCCGCGGTCGAGTCCGATGTCATTCGATCCTAACCCGTAAGGTAAGGAAACTACCAAGAGAAAATCCTGGTCGAACTTGCGAATCTCGAGAAAAAATTTTCCAGTCTTGGCGTCCCATGCGGTTGGAAACAGGCCGTCCGCCGACTTCATGCCAGCGATGCGGTCATGGATGATTGGAATGGATTCGGGGTTTGCCGCGGAAAAAACAGCGGTGGAGAGAAGTACGCAGACCGTCACGAAGAATAAGGTGCGACGGATTGGCATGGTTGCCTCCAGGCAAGGTCGGAGTACGACACTAACATTTCGTTCCAGGGCGCTGCCAGAGAATTTGTTCTACCTGCTGGAACGTTCTAGAACATCGCAGCCAGCTACTGGGGCTTGGAGTTGGGATCAGGAGGCGCCTGGTCGTCCTTTTTTTCGTTCTTTTGTTCCCCGGGGTGGTCCTGGTAAATGGAGTACTGGCCTTGCGGGCGCTTCAGCTTGATGGTGAAGTCCATCTTAGCCTTGTCGATCTGATAGTCTTCGCCAAAAGTCTGGAATCCGGAAGCCAGCACCTGCACGCGCAGTGTGCCGTAGGGAACGCCGTCAAAGCTGGTTTTGCCCTCGGAATCGGTTTTGAGTTCGAGTCCGCCGCGGCTCTGCTTGCCGTGGGCACTTACTGGATGCATGATCACCGCGGCGCTGCGAATCGGCTTGCCGTTGTCGTCTTTGACAACGAGAAAATTCAGGCTTGCAGTAGGTTCATCGTCCGGGCTCCGCTGTGCGGCGGCTGTGCCCAGAAGCGCGAATGCCGATAACAGGCCCGCAATCGTCCACGTCGTTATCCTGATCCTTATCATCGTTATCCTTGCCGACTTCATATCTGGACATTCTAGCGAGTGCGAAGGGCGCGCGAAAGGAAGAAAAGAGGCGTGCGCAAGTTCAAAGTTCTCTGGCGGATCGGCCCTTGGTCTCGGAACCCCTGGCTTCGCTTGAAAGTTGCACCAGGTCGCTGGCGACGCGGGCAGTGTTGTGACGAGCGACGCCGGCCTCTTCCAAGTAGTCTCCCATAACAGGGATAACATCCAGAGCTTCGATGGCATCGAGATCGGCGACGATCTGGCATGCACCCTCGAGCGCGTATTTGGTTTTGAGTTCATCGGAAACGGGCGTGCGATTGATCAGCGCATAGTCGAAGATCTGGCGGCGGGCGTGGCGATTGAGAGCGCGGATGTGGTCGGCGGCGGTAAGGCCCAGACTCTCGTTGGCCTGGGTCATGAGGTTGCAGATGTAAACCTTGGTGGCCGGCGAGTTGACGATGGCATCGGCGATGCCGTGTACCAGCAGGTTGGGGATGAGGCTGGTGAACAACGAGCCGGGACCGATGCTGATGATATCGGCGCGCGCGATGGCATCGAGCGTTTGAGGGAGAGGGTCGACGTTGGGAGGAACGAGGAAAAGTTCCTGGATGCGGACTTTGCTGGCGGTGATCTTGGTTTCTCCACGGACGCGAGTGCCGTCCTCCATCAGAGCTTCCAGTTCGATATTGGAAGTCGTCGCGGGATAAATGTGGCCACGGGTAACCAGAATCTCCGAAGAAAGGCGCACCGCTTCGGAGAAGTCGTGGGTGATTGAAGTTAGTGCAGCCAGAAACAGATTGCCGAAGCTGTGACCCTCGAGGCCGGAGCCTTTCTCGAAGCGGTGGCGGAAGAGCTGGGAGAGCAGAGCTTCATCCTCGCTGAGGGCGACGATGCAGTTGCGAATGTCGCCGGGAGGAAGCATGTTGAGTTCTTTGCGCAGGCGGCCGCTGGAACCGCCGTCGTCGCTGACCGTGACTACGGCGCAGAGGTCCCGAATGATGGGCGTGCCGGGCTGAGCTGAGGCCATCTCGGAAGGGGTGAGAGCGAAGCGTTTGAGTCCTTTGAGCAGAGTGGAGAGGCCGGTGCCGCCGCCGATAGCGACCACGCGGAGGCCACGCTCGCGCGTGGCCTTCTCCATCGACAACAGATCAGCGATTCTGGTTTCCATACGAGAATCTCGTATGCGGGTCTAAAGCGACTCGTCTTCCCGGAAGGAGCCTTCCGGCGAAGAAGAGTCAGCAGCGGGATCCGGGTACAACAGCTCGGTAAAGCGAGGGTCTTCGGCCAGGTTGTGGAAGTCAGAGTCGTTGCGCGCCTGGTAACGCAGGCTGGAATTCAGGCGCAGCGCCTCGTCCAGGTGCTTGAGAGAGTCCTCCACGTGACCGGTGAGGCAATCGAGAGCGGCCAGGCCGTAAACGACGAAATCAGTTTTCGGCGCCTGCTTGAGAAGTTTTTCGATGTGCTCGCGGGCGGTGACATAGTCGCCGACGTTCATGAGGGAAACGGCGTAGTCATAGTGCTCTTCCACGCTCTTGAACTGCTGGGCGGTGGAGCGCTCGAGGTGCTGGTTGCAGATGCTGAGATGGACGGCAGCCCGATCGGTCAGCTCCTTGCTGGCGCCGGCGAGTACCTTCTGGAACAGAGGTTTCGCCTTCTCGAACTTGTGCTCCTGCAGGGCGCGCAGCCCGGCTTCGTAATTCTGCAGAGCCTGGGCGATGCGCGGGTCGTCCGCGATGGATGACTTCTTGGGGGTAGCCTTCTGAGCCATATGGAGAATTTTTCCTGCGCTGGTCTTAATGGGGACTCCTTGGCCTTCAAAACTCGAATAGCCGACACCCAAGTATCACTCAAAGGGCGGGTATAGGGCAATTCGGGGGTGCAGTACCTAGTACCGAGTCGCGAGTCCCGAGCAAGTGGCAACTCTGGGACGATTCGACGATTGGGCCCGCGAACTTCTTCGCGCGAGCGAATCTCTCCTCAAGAATTGAAGTAGCGCGTCGGCGGAGTGGCGGCGTCAACATTCCAAAACGGGAAGCTGCAGCCTCGATACGCCCATTCGAGTTGGGCGGAATCCTTGTGTTCGCCACTAGCCAGAGTTAATTTGCGAAATAGGCCCACGCAATCGCGGCAGCAGTGAAAGCTGAGAGGAAAAACGATGAGCATCATGCGATACAGCAATCACACAATCTGGTTGACAGCATTATTACTGCTCATCTTCAGCCCCGGATGCTGTAATCCCGGCAGCAACCCAAGCTTGACTCCGCCTGCATCGATTTCCGTGGCTCCCCTCAGTGGTGCGACCAACGCTTGTCCGAACGCAACCGTCACCGCCACCTTCAGCGTCGCGATGAATCCTGCAACCATCGATGGCACAACCTTCACTTTGACGGGGCCGGGCACCACGGCCGTGCCAGGAGTAGTCACCTACGACGCGGCGAATAACAGCGCAATCTTTACACCATCAAGCCCGCTCGCATTGAGCACGCTCTATACCGCGACGATTACAACGGGCGCGACAGACGTGTATGGCGTTGCCCTGGCGAGTAACTTCGTATGGACATTCACAACAAACAGCGCGCCCTGCGTTGCACCCGCGGTGGTTTCCGAAGTTCCGGCCAGCGGCGCGACCGGCGTCTGTCCCAGCTCGGTAGTGACGGCGACCTTCAGCGAAGCGATGAATCCTACGACGATCAATACCACAACCTTTACCCTGACCGGGCCGGGCACTACCTCGGTGACAGGAACAGTCAGCTATGCCGGGTCAACCGCAGTCTTCACGCCGTCCAGCGCGCTCGCATTGAATACGACCTACACCGCCATGATTTTGACCGGCGCCCAAGATGTATTCGGCGATGCATTGGCCAGTAACTTCTCATGGAGCTTCATGACCAATACCGCAGCGTGCGCCCCGACCACTGTGACTGCTGTATCCCCTCCTACGGGCTCAACCGGCATCTGCCCCAACACCTTAGTGACCGCCACTTTCAGCGAAGCGATGCAGGCTTCCACGATCAATACCACAACCTTTACCTTGACCGGCCCGGGCAACACTGCTGTGACGGGAACAGTGAATTACGATCCGGCAAGCAATACCGCGACCTTCGCACCAGCGAATCCGCTTGCGCTCGACACCTCCTATGCCGCGAACATTACTTCCGGCGCCGAGGATCTATCCGGCAATCCACTAGCTAATTATGGCTGGACGTTCATGACGTCGGCCACGACGTGCCAAGCCACGGTGCCGTTGGGATCGACCTGCAGTTTCGGAGGTCTGGGCGGCTCGACGCTTACCAACGGCGGAGACACCATCATTACAGGAGAGGTTGGCGTGTGGCCAGGGGCTTCGATCACCGGGTTTCCCCCGGGCACGGCGACCAGCTTCGACGCCGGCAATGCCGCGGCCGACACGGCCCAGGGCGACCTGACCACGGCGTATAACTACGCCGCACAAGCACCCGGCGGAACGGTGCTCCCCGCAGATATAGGAGGGGAAACACTTGCCCCGGGCGTTTATAAGACGACAAGCGCCCAGCCCTCGCTGGGAATAACCGGGACCCTGACCCTCAGCGGCAATGGCACCTACATCTTCCAGATCGTCTCTACGCTGACGACGGCAGCTAACAATAGCGATGTCATTCTCAGTGGCGGCGCGTTGCCTCAAGACGTTTTCTGGCAGGTCGGGAGTTCGGCGACGCTTGGAACTACCACAACATTTGCAGGAACCATTATGGCTCAGGCGTCCGTCTCGCTTGACACCGGCGCGACCCTGAATGGCAGAGCACTCGCCCGGACGGGCGGAGTCACATTGCTGGACGATCAGGTGAATGTACCTCCCTGTCCAGGTCCATGAGGTGTTCGGCAGGGAGACCAGCGTGCGGCTGGTTCACTGCGGGCACGCTGGAAAAGGATTTTTTCAGGTTGTTGAAGTTCGGAGTTGAAGTTCGGAGGAAGCTCATGTCATCTCACTCTCATAACTCTTCTTGCCGCGGGGCAGTTCTGATATTGGCAGCGATTGCTGTCCTGTGCTTCCTTGGCACGTTCGCAGCAGCGCAGGACGGGCATGCTCCCAAGTGGGAACTTTATGGCGGATACTCGGCTTTCTATCCAGGCTGCAATGTGAATGGCCTGCTCCCAGGCGGAGTTCTCCCGGTGAACAGCTGTTTGAAGTGGGATCCGCGGGGCCTCGGCGCCAGCGTTACCTACGACTTTAACCGCTGGCTCGGATTGACGGTCGACGGCAGTGGTCAGTGGGGCAGCGGTAACACGGGAGTGGCGGCGCGAATTGACCAAGTTGAATTCTTCAACCTCTCCGCCGGGCCTAAATTAACCTATCGCACGCGCCATTTTTCTCCGTTTCTCGAAGCTCTGGTGGGCGAGCATCGCCTGGCATCCGAGGTCTTCGGAAACGATTACGAAATCGGCTTGCTGGCTGGCGGTGGTCTCGATCTGAAATTGAGTCACCACTTCGCCTGGCGGGTGTTCAGAGCCGATTACGTGTTCTCGAATCATCAATATGGTCCGTCCTCGATCGTTCCCGCCACTGATGTCAGAGGGGCAAGACTGCAGACCGGCTTGATATTTGTGTTGGGCGGTGGCAAACGGACGTTGACACCACCCGCCGCCGCATGCTCGGTGCAGCCGGCCGAGGTGTTTGCCGGCGAACCTGTGACCGCGACTGCCGCTGGATCTAACTTCAATCCCAGGGGCACCGTCGCATATAACTGGAGCGGCTCCGGGGTGAAACCCGGCGAGACCGGGGCTTCAACCCAGATTGACACCACCGGCTTGCAGCCAGGCGCCTACCAGATCACTGCCAGCTTGAGCGATGGCAGCCAAAATGGCGTTGCTTCCTGCAGTGCAAGGTACATGGTGAAAATGTCGCATCCGCCGGTGATTTCGTGCGCGTCGGATCCGGCGAGCGTGCCGATGGGTGGAACCTCGACCATTACTTCGACCGCGAGCAGCCCCGACGGCCGCAGCTTGACCTACCACTACACCGCGAGCGCCGGAAGCATAACCGGCAACACCTCTGCTGCTATCCTCGGCACGGGAGGCGCACAACCCGGCACTATTACCGTGACCTGCAACGTAGCCGATGATCGCAATCAGCCGCTGATGGCATCGGCCTCGACCACCGTATATGTGCAAGCTCCGCCGCCTCCACCTCCACTACCGGATGTTGCTGCTATCGAGAAAAGGCTTGCCCTTCACAGCGTTTACTTTGCGACGGCGAAACCGACGATAGAGAATCCCGACGCGGGCTTGCTCGCCAGCCAGGAAAAAACTCTGACTGCGCTCGCCGCCGATTTCCTGATCTATCTCCAGGCCAAGCCGGATGCCCGTCTTACTCTGGAAGGCCATGCCGATCCGCGTGGTTCCGTGGAATACAATCAGGGGCTCTCGGAGCGGCGGGTCGACCGCGTCAAGCGCTTCCTGGTCGAACAGGGTGTTACTGCCGCTAACATTCAGACCAAAGCATTTGGCGAGCAACAAAACCTTACCGACCGGCAGGTAAGAAATGCGGTTGAGCGGAATCCTGAGTTGAGCCCGGAAGACAGGCAGAGAGTGCTCAGTAATATGAGGACGATCATCCTCGCTAGCAACCGCCGCGCGGACGTCACCCTGAGTAACTTTGGCCAGGCAGCGCAAGAGTCGGTCCGCGAGTACCCCTTCAACGCGGCGGATTCACTGACGCTACTCAAGGAAGAGCAAACGAAGAAAACCGCTGCTCCGGCGGCCAGGAGAAAAGCAAAACCGAAGGCTCAACAGTGAGCTGAGCATAAGTTGCAACGAAAGGGGTGGCCGAGCGCATCGCTCGGCTCGCCCCTTTTTTGTCGTTTCGCAACTCGATCGGGCCGGCCGCGCAACTGGGGACTCCATGCTAATTGGTCGTTGCTAATTGATCGCGGCCGCCGACTGCAGGTCGATCGACTTCCACTCTCCCTTGATGATGCCGGCACGAATCTGCGCTGCGGTTTTGCCCTTTTGGTGCTGCTGATAGGAATAATAGAGTTCCTTCAGGCAGGTGGAGCATCGGGCCCCGTGCGTGTTTTCGTAGCAGCTGCGCAGGCTGTTGTGACCCATGCGATCGCAATAGCAATAGCAGGGCTGCTGGTGGAGCACGCTGGGAATCTTCGCTGCCAACTCATAAGCATGCGTCTGGTAGGGATACTGCGCGTCCGCTCCCCAGAGATCAGCCTTGGTGAGAATAGCAGGGAGTCTGGCGTCCTTGGGAGGCGGGCCGGCGTTGTAGGCTGGAATGCCGCCTTCGTCTTGCTGAGCGGGCCACTGAGCCGAAGTGGTCACGGTCACGGTCAAGAGAAAAACGAGGGTTAGGACCCGGTGGGCGTATTTGCTTTCAAGCACGCGGCTGACCGACATGCACGTCTCCTAGATTGACTTATTTTACCCTGCTTTCGGCCTGCCTGGTGAGGACAGGAGGATACCAGGGGCTGCTGGGATTCGGTTGGTACAAGTCGCTGCCGGGGGGCGCGATCTGTATACAATAGGATTCGCATGCCCGACAAGCCAAGCACCGAAGCAGGGGACAGGCAGGCGCCGTCGCTTTCTCAGATCGAGCCAGCAGGTCCCAACTCTGGAGTGCGGCTACGTCCTGTTTTAGGAGTGTGGTTGCGCGACCTGTTTCTCTCGCTGGCAATCTCGGCGTTCATCATCGTGTTCATCTACCAGCCGGTGAAGGTGGAGGGCACTAGCATGATGCCTTCGCTCGAGGACCAGGAGCGAATCTTCGTCAATAAGTTCGTTTACCGGCTGGAGCCGATTTCGCGCGGGGATATTGTGGTGTTTCGTTACCCACGCGATCCCTCGAAAAGCTATATCAAGCGCGTGATCGGAGCGGCCGGGGACCGCATCCGCATTGATAGCGGGCAAGTGTATGTGAATGGTGAGGCGGTGAATGAGGACTACGTTCCGCCCGCGTACGCCGACTCGCGGTCCTATCCCGAGACGGTTGTGCCCCAGGACAGCTATTTCGTGCTGGGGGATCATCGTTCGATGTCGAACGACAGCCGGGATTTCGGTCCGGTGAACCAGAGTTATATCTATGGCAAGGCTGTGTTTGGGTATTGGCCGATGGATAAGCTGGGTAGGGTCAGATAGGTTCAATAGCGGTTTTTGCTGCTGGGAACGTCTCTTTTCGGAACTGCTTCTTTAGCCTTTTTCCTATCCTTTGCACCCGTGTTCCGTCTGAATATCTGTGAGAAGTTCTGACAAGGCGCTGTGAGGCTCCAGTTTTGAAGGGTGCTCTAACTCGACCATGCGGGAGCTGGACCTGTGGCTCAATACCCACGTTCTCTGCGGGGATCTTTCTGGGCAGCTCTTGTCAGACTGTGCAGACCGCCTCATTCCAGTTCTCGGAGGTGGAGGCGACCGTGCCGGAACGCGAAGTGCCGCGCCACACGCACGAGACTCCCCACTTTGTCCTGGTGGTTCAAGGTATCTATTCGACTGAGGCACGCAACCATTACGGACCTTGCTCATCATCCACCCTGATCTACAATCCGGCCGGCACGACCCATCGGGATTGCTTTCGCAGTCGGAATGGCAGATTCCTAAGCATCAGCCCTGGTGGGGATGGGTCGAAGCTTTTGGAGCGAGCTTCGTGGACCGCACAAGTGGTTGCGGGCAGGACGGCGACGGCGCACGACTGTTCCCCAATCACCAGACGCCTCATAGAGGAATTTCAGCGCGAAGAGGGCCCATCGGCAATAGTGCTGGAGGGGCTGGGACTGGAACTGATTGGCCAACTGGCCCGGCTGGACGATTGCACTGAGTCGCGCTCCATTCCGGAGTGGCTGCAGCGGGCGAAGGAGATGATTGAGGATTGTGCGGGTTGTGAGATCACCATCGCCGACCTGGCTGCGACGGTGGCAGTACATCCGGTGTACTTGGCGCGGGCCTTCAGGAAGTATTTTGGGAACTCGCCGGGGGAATACCTCCGGCGCAAACGATTGCTTCGCGTTCGACGACTTCTCGTTGATACCCGCCTGCCGCTGGTAGAGGTCGCCCTTCAGTGCGGCTTTTCCGACCAGAGCCGTATGACTCATGCGTTTACGAGCGAGTTCGGCATCACCCCCGGTCAGTATCGACGGCAGTAAGTTCGGATGAACCAAGCAGGTTGCAAAATGACAAGATTTCAAGCCCTTCCCAGAGGCACACTCAAATGCAGTCGAATTCCTGGAGGGTGCAATCGTGCTTCGATCTGCGTTGTTAGCTTTCGCAGCTACTTGCTGCTTTGTTGCCATCGCCCCTAGTCAAACCACAACCGCGGACTGGTCGACCAGTTCTCCTGGTGCTAATGGGATTTCCATCGACGAGTTGCGGGCGATGGAAACAGCGGTGCGCGCCGGTGACTTCAAGAAGATCGGCAGCGTCTTGATTGCGCGGAATGGGAAGTTGGTTTATGAGACCTACTTCGATGGCGACGCGAAGTCCTTGCGTGACACTCGCTCCGCCACCAAGAGCATCACTGATGCGCTGATCGGTATCGCCATTGGGGAAAAGAAGCTGAGTGGCGTGCATGCGCGTGTACTGCAGTTACTGCCGGAGCATGTGCGTAAACTGCAGAACCCTGACCCGCGGAAGGACAGGATCACAGTAGAAGACTTCCTCACTATGAGCTCGCCGCTGGAATGCGATGACTGGAACGATGCCTCGCGAGGCAATGAGGAACGAATGTATGTGGTGGAAGATTGGGCGCAGTTCATCCTCGACTTGCCGATTCGTGGCCGGATGCACATCGGCGAAAAAATCGATCCCCCGCCCTACGGGAGATATTTCAGCTACTGCACGGGTGGGGTCTTCACACTCAGCGAAGTCCTCCAGAAGGTCACCGGTGTGGGCGCCGACCGCTATGCCGAGGAGAAGCTCTTTGCTCCGCTCGGGATTACCGATGTGGAGTGGGTGTACTCACCGTTGAACATCCCGCAGACTGGCGGTGGACTGCGGTTGAGCAGCCGCGACCTGCTGAAGATTGCACAGCTTTACCTGAACGGTGGGAGTTGGCAGGGAAGGCGGATTGTCGACGAAACATGGGTGCGAACCTCGATCCAACCCCACGCCCGCATCGACGACGACACAGAATACGGTTATCTGTGGTGGATCAAGTCCTTCAAGGCTGGCGGGAAGAACTATCCGGCGTTTTTCATGAGCGGAAACGGGGGAAACAAAGTTGCGGTGTTTCCGGGGCTGGATATGGTGGTCGTCATTACCAGCACAAACTACAGCACGCGCGGCATGCACGAGCAAACCGAGAAACTGCTGACGGACTATATCCTGGCAGCCGTTACGCAGTGATTTTCCACAGGGTTATTGCAGATTTCTTCGCAACTTCAAATTTTCTTCATGGAAGCCGCGTTCCGCGCTTGGCCAGCAGAGCAATCCCTGATAAAATCTTTAAAATCCACTCCCCGGAGCGAGAATGCAAGCTATCCTTGCGCTGGAAGACGGGCGAGTCTTCCGAGGCAAAGGCTACGGCGCCAAAGGCGAATGCTACGGCGAAGTCGTTTTTAATACCTCCATCACTGGCTACCAGGAGATTTTCACCGATCCATCCTATTCAGGGCAGATTGTTGTTCTGACCAATCCTCAGATCGGCAACTACGGTACCAACCAGGAAGACAACGAAGCCACGCGTCCGTGGATCGAAGGGTTGATCGTGCGCGAGTTCTCGAAAGTGAGCTCGAACTGGCGATCGCAGCAGGTGACCGACGAGTACCTGGAACAGTTCAAAGTGCCGGTGCTCTCGGATATCGACACACGGGCGCTGGTGCGGCATCTGCGCGATCATGGCGTGATGCGAGGCGTGGTGTCGACGATCGAAAACGACGCGGAGAAGCTGGTGGCCAAGGCCAATTCGATTCAGAAGATGGACGGGATGGACTTGGCAAAAGTGGTAAGCACCAAGGGCCCGTACGTTTGGGAGGTGGGTGAGCGCTCGCATGAGCCGGTGGCTCTAGTGGGCGTGAAGGATGAGCCGGCGCGCTTTCATGTAGTCGCCTACGATTTCGGCATTAAGCAAAATATTCTGCGGAAGCTGCGGGGTGAAGGATGCCGGGTGACGGTGGTTCCGGCGCAGACTCTGGCGGAAGATGTGATGGCTCTGAAGCCGGATGGAGTTTTTCTGTCGAATGGTCCAGGAGATCCCGAGCCTTGTACGTATGCCGTGGACAGCATTCGGCGGCTGATGGGAAGAATGCCGATCTTTGGCATTTGCCTGGGACATCAGTTCGCGGGTATTGCGCTGGGCGGGAAGACCTTCAAGCTGAAGTTTGGACACCACGGCGGAAATCATCCGGTGAAGCAGTTGAAGACCGGCAAGATTGAAATCACGGTGCACAACCACAATTTTGCGGTGGATCCGGATTCGTTGGCGGAGAGTGAAGTTGAATTGACTCACATCGACTTGAACGATTCGACTCTGGAAGGACTGCGGCACCGGAACCTGCCGCTGTTCAGTGTTCAGTATCATCCCGAAGCCGCGCCGGGGCCGCATGATTCGCATTATCTGTTTAAGGAGTTCGTGACGATGATGGAGGAGTGGAAAGGGTGAAGGACCAAAGCGTTTTCTACGTCTACGCTTTGAAAGATCCGCGCTTTAGCCCCGCGCGTCCCTTCTACATTGGTAAAGGTGCCGGCACTCGCGCCTGGGAACACGAGATACGAATTGATCAGTCCGCAAAGGGTGAACGTATAAAGCAAGTTCACGCTGCCGGGCTGCAAGTGCTCACGGTCAAGTTGGTAGAGGGATTATCTGAAGCCGAAGCTTTGAGAATTGAAGCAGAATTGATTAGCGCATTCGGTACGGAGGATCGGGGTGGTCTTCTTACAAATGCGGTAGTGCCCAAAGGTGTGATGCTCAACAGAGGTCGCGGGATGATCGTTCCGTCTGGAGTGGTCGAGAAGGCTCAGATCGCTCTTGATCACTTGAAAAGCGCCGTGTTTGAAACGACTAAGGCTAACAAGGATGGCGTGACAAATTACGAGGTGGCTAAGTCCCTCGGACTGCAGAGCGACTACGGCGGCGGTTCGAAGAATTACTTGAGCTACAGCGTGCTCGGGATCTTGATGCGAGAAGGAAAGATCAAGCGCCTTCAAAACAAGAAACACGTGGCCGCGGTCCAATAGCACAATGCCTAAACGCGCTGACATCTCGAAGATTCTGATTCTCGGCTCCGGGCCTATTGTGATTGGGCAGTCGGCGGAGTTTGATTACTCTGGCACGCAGGCCTGCAAGGCGCTCAAGTCTGAGGGCTATCAGGTGGTGCTGGCCAACTCCAATCCGGCGACCATCATGACCGACCCGGAGGTTGCCGACCGCACATATATTGAGCCGCTCACGCTTGAGTACCTGGAAGAGATTATCCGCATCGAGCGGGAAATGTCGCCGGGCGCGGGTTTTGCCGTCTTGCCTACAGTGGGCGGACAGACTGCGCTCAACCTTGCGATTGAGCTTTCCGACGGCGGTGTTTTGGAAAAGTACAACGTCATCCTGATTGGCGCGAAGGTGGAGGCAATCAAGAAGGCCGAGGACCGGCTGTTCTTCAAAGACGCGATGCAGAAGATCGGGCTCGACGTACCTAAATCAGCGCTGGTGAACAGCACTAAAGACGGTCTGGAGTTTGCGGGCAAGATTGGTTTTCCTGTGATCGTGCGGCCTTCGTTCACGCTGGGGGGCACCGGCGGCGGCATCGCTTTCAATCGCGAAGAGCTGGTGGAGGTGCTTACGCGGGGGTTGGATATGTCTCCCGTTCACGAGGCGCTGATTGAAGAGTCAGTGCTGGGATGGAAGGAATTCGAGCTCGAGGTGATGCGCGACACCAAGGACAATGTCATCATCATTTGTTCGATCGAGAACTTTGATCCCATGGGCGTACACACCGGAGATTCGATCACAGTGGCTCCGGCCCAGACGCTCACTGACCGCGAGTACCAGGCGATGCGCGATGCATCAATTGCGGTGATCCGCGAGATCGGGGTGGATACCGGCGGATCGAACATTCAGTTTGCGGTGAATCCGGAGACCGGGCGCATGGTGGTGATTGAGATGAACCCGAGGGTTTCGCGCTCATCAGCGCTGGCGTCGAAGGCCACAGGATTCCCGATCGCGAAGATTGCTGCAAAACTTGCGGTGGGGTACACGCTAGACGAGATTCCCAACGACATCACGCGCAAGACTCCGGCGTGCTTTGAGCCGACGCTCGACTATGTTGTCGTCAAGATTCCGAAGTGGCAGTTTGAAAAGTTTCCTGGAGCTGACGAGAACCTTGGGGTGCAGATGAAGTCGGTTGGTGAAGTGATGGCGATCGGGCGCACCTTCAAGGAAGCGCTGATGAAGGGTATTCGCTCGCTCGATACCGGAAAACGCGTTGGGGGAGGGAAGATCGAGCCCAAGATCCTGACGCAACGGCTGGTGACACCGCATCCAGAACGCCTGGCCTATGTGCAGTACGCTTTGCGGCAGGGGCAGACCGTGAAGCAGGTGGCGAAGATGACCTCGATGGATCCGTGGTTTCTTTATCAGCTCAAAGAGATTAACGACATGCAGCTTGAGCTGGAGAAACACCCGATTGAGTCGATTCCGACCGTGGTGCTGCGCGAAGCCAAGCGCATGGGATTTTCCGACGGCCGGTTGGCCAGCGTGTGGCGGCTGGAGGGGCAAGAGAAAGTGCGGCATTTGCGCAAGAAGCACGGGGTGACGCCCGTGTACAAGCGCGTAGACACGTGCGCGGCTGAATTTGAGAGCTTTACGCCTTATCTTTATTCGACCTATGAGGACGAAGACGAAGCCGCCCCGACCGATAAGAAAAAGATCATCATTTTAGGAAGCGGACCGAACCGCATTGGGCAGGGAATTGAGTTTGACTACTGTTGCTGCCACGCTTCGTTTGCGCTTCACGAAGATGGCTACGAGACCATCATGATCAATTGCAATCCTGAGACGGTCTCGACCGACTACGACACCAGCGACCGGCTTTACTTTGAACCGCTGACTTTCGAAGATGTTTGGGCAATTTACCAGCACGAGACTTCGAAGGGAGCGTCGTGCGGAGTGATCGTGCAGTTTGGCGGACAGACCCCGCTGAACCTCGCGTTGCCGCTCAAGGCCGCGGGCGTGAACATTATTGGCACCTCTCCGGAGTCGATTGATCTGGCCGAGGACCGCAAACACTTCAACAAACTGCTGGAAGAACTGAATATTCCGCAGGCTGCGGGAGTGATGGCGACGTCGCTTGAGGAGGCTATCGAAGGAGCAAAGCGCGTGGGATATCCCGTGGTGGTGCGACCTTCTTACGTGCTGGGCGGGCGCGCGATGGTGATCGCCTATGACGAAGAGTCGGTGCTGCGGTACATGAAGGAGGCGGTCGAGTACTCGCACGATCGTCCAGTGCTGATCGACCACTTCCTCGAAGATGCGATTGAAGTGGATGTGGATGCGCTCTCTGACGGCCAGGACGTGGTCATCGGCGGAATCATGCAGCATATTGAGGAGGCTGGTATTCACTCGGGTGATTCTTCGTGCGTGCTGCCGGCGGTGGATATTCCGCAGCTGCAAATGGACTGCATGCGCGATTACACCTTCAAACTGGCCCGGGCGCTGAAGGTGGTAGGACTGATGAATATCCAGTTCGCTATTCCGCGGGGTAACGGCAGTGGGTCAGGAAATGGTGCGGAGGGCGGGAAGGTTTACGTGCTGGAAGTGAATCCGCGGGCATCGCGCACGGTACCGTACGTCTCTAAGGCTACGGGCGTTCCGCTGGCGAAGATTGCGGCGCGGTTGATGACTGGGCGTAAGCTGCGCGAATTTCTGCCGGAAAACATCGACCGGCGCGCCGATCTCGATACAGGAAGCTGCTACTACGTGAAGTCGCCGGTGTTTCCATGGAGCAAGTTTCCTGGCGTGGACACGGTGCTGGGGCCGGAAATGAAATCCACCGGCGAAGTGATGGGCGTGGGCGACAGCTTCGGAGAAGCTTTTGCCAAGGCCCAACTGGCTGCGGGCCAGAAGCTGCCGACGGAAGGGACGGTGTTTCTCAGCGTCACGGAGCACGACAAACGCCACGTCGCGGGGCTTGCGCGCAAGTTTGTGGATATGGGCTTCAAGCTGGTAGCGACGTCAGGCACGGGCGATGTGATCGAAGCGGCGGGGATGAAAGTTGAACGCGTGTACAAGGTGAAAGAGGGCCGTCCGAACGTGGTGGATCTGATCAAGGGCCGGCGCATTCATCTCATCGTCAACACTCCCACCGGACTGGAGCCGTGGTTCGACGAAAAGGCGATCCGGCGCGCCGCAGTGATGGCGCACATTCCCACCATTACAACGCTCTCGGCAGCACGAGCGGCAGCGGAAGGAATCGCGGCGCTGCAGCGCGGCGAACTGAATATACGAGCTCTGCAGCAGTTGCACGCGGAACGCGCGGTCAAGAGCCGATAGAGCCGACGACGCACCGCGTTTCGCGTGTAATAATTAGTGCGCGAGGTGCCCTGTGTTGCTTCACGGTATTTTTCCTCCCATCACGACGCCGTTTTATCCCGACGGCAACGTGTACTTCAAAAAGATCGAGAGCAACGTTGAGCGTTATTCGCGCACGCCTTGCGCTGGCATTGTTGTGCTTGGGTCGACGGGCGAGGCCATTCTGCTTTCCGACCAGGAGCGGCGCGACGTGCTAAAATCCGCGCGCGAAGCGGCTGCGCCAAACAAAGTGCTGATTGCGGGTACGGGGATCGAGTCGGCGATCGAGACGCTGCGGCTTACAGAATATGCCGCTGAGCTGGGCTACGACATTGCCATGGTGCGGACGCCGCATTACTACAAGAAGCAGATGCAGACGGACAGCATGCTGGCGTTTTACCGCACCGTGGCTGATCGCTCGCCGCTGCCCGTGATCATTTACAACTTTCCGCAGGCGACGGGCTACGACATTCCAGCGGAGGTGGTGATCGCACTGGCGGAGCATCCGAACCTGATCGGGATCAAGGAATCGAGCGGCGAGGTGGAGAAGGTTCGCGAGATGGTGGAAGGGACGCGGCACATCCAGCGCAGCGTCACCGTAACTGAGACGTTTGAGGCGGTTACGCCGCGCATGCTGGCGGCTGCTGCTGCGCACTCCAGTGCAGACGGCGGAGAACTGGTGCAGGTTGCGGCTTTGGCGGGTTCGTCTTCGTCTTTGTCTTTGGCGAAACCTTCCTCGGCGGCAGTCACGGTAGTCGGCAAGATGAAAACCCGGCAGAAGGAAGCTGGGTTTCAGGTGCTGGTCGGGGCGGCGCAGAAACTGCATCCGTCGCTTGATGCCGGAGCGGCTGGCGCGATTCTTGCCTTCGCCTGTGTTGCGCCAACGGTGTGCTACGAGATTTATGCGGCGTGGAAAGAGGGTGACGCCGATCTGGCGCGGCTCAAGCAGGAGCGCATTGCCGGTGCGGCGCAACGCCTGGTGGGAGACTTCGGGATCCCCGGGGTGAAATACGGCATGGACTTCAACGGCTACTTTGGCGGGGCGCCGCGGCTGCCGCTGCTGCCGCTGACGGGCGAAGAGAAGGGCGAAGTGGAGCGAATGCTGGCGGACTTAAGGAACTAAGCCGACGAGGCTTGACCTAGAGCTTCGCGTTGTGTGTTGCCTCACGGTGTGGTAAAACTCGCGACCATATGACGAAGCCGTGTCACCTCCGTGCCCTACTGTTCCTTCTTGTCGTACCCTCTGTTCTTTTAGCCAAGAACGAACCGGCGATAGTCATGACGTGGCCTACGGACAATCCTGCCCTCAAGCTGAGCTTCGAGAGATTCCGCCAGATGGGCACGTATGCAGGGCAAAACACGTTCACGTCCGACGTAGCCGTCCAAAACCTGACGGACAAGCAGATCCCGCGCGCCGTTTTTACTGTGTATTTGATGGACAAAAACAAAGTACGGATCGGTGAAGGGCAACTTCAGGTTTCAGATCTGGAAGCAGGCCAGACGGCGAAGATTCAGTTCCAATTCAATTCCGTGGGAATTCCCGCGAGCATTAGTCTGTCGGCTAAGAAGGACATGCTGGGAGCCAAAACGATTCCGCTGAGAGTCGTCTCCGTGCCGCCGGGCGCCAAGTTGAAGGTTGATGGTCAAGAAGCTGGCACTACGCCTGTTATGGTTCGGCCTACCGTTGGTACGCACCAACTTGATCTGACAAAGGAAGGCTATGCGCCTGGCGGCACTCCGTTGGACGTGACTCCCGATGAGCTTCCCGGGGGCAGCATCACAGTGGAACTCGGCGGCCTCTCGAGGGATACGGTTGAACTAAGGGACGGATCAGTAGTGCTCGGCGATGTGATATCCGTGTCGGTGACCCAAGTGCTGGTACGGGTTGATGGCAAAGAGCAGACATACGATCGAAACCTGGTGAAGAAGATTATGCTGGTGGAGCGTGAAGTGATCCAGCAACCACCATTGACGCAGCCTGTACCGACGCAGCCGCACCCATGAAGTTGGGGCAATCCGAATCCCGGGACTTGTGATCAGAGGCTGGGTTCCCGTATACTAGATTCGAACGAACGTTCGAATTATCCCATCATCTTTCCAGAATCATGGCGAGCCCTCTTACAGCAGCACGAGTTTCCCCGCGGCGGCATCGAGCCGCTCCGGTGCCGGCCACGCGTTTTGACCGGCGGCTGGCGCAGATCCTCACCCACGCTACAGACGTTTTCTGCGAGAAGGGATATGAGGGCGCTTCGATGCGCGATCTTTCGCGTGCCAGCGGTATGTCGCTGGCGGGGCTTTATTACTATTTCGAGTCCAAGGAGCGGCTGCTTTTTCTGATCCAGAAGCACACGTTCACTACCATCGTGCAGCGGCTGAAATCGCAACTGGAGGGCGTGAACGATCCGGAACAGCGGATCCGCATCTTCATTCTCAATCATCTGGAATATTTTCTTGCTAATCCGGCGAGCATGAAGGTGCTGACGCACGAGGCGGAGGCGCTGAAAAACGGCTTTGCTTCCGAGGTTGCTGCCATCAAGCGCGAATACTACAGGATCTGTGTGGGCTTGCTGGATGAACTGAAGAGGGACCGGGCACTGCAATTCTCCACGCGCATCGCCGTGCTCAGCCTGTTCGGCATGATGAATTGGATTTATACCTGGCATAACTCGCGGGTGGACGCTGACGCTGAACAACTCGCTAGCGAGATGAGCGATATTTTTCTGCGCGGCGTGATGACGGGTACGAGGGCGCGCAAAGACGGGCGCTGAAGCTAAGGTTTGTAACGGGTGCCGATGAAAGAAGATTCCTCGCTTTGCTCGGAATGACAAAGAGATAATGGAGTGACAAAGGTAAATTGAGATCTACAAGGAGCTACAACATGGCGACCACAGTGCAGCCGGCGACCGGCGAAACCGCAAAGCAGCTTGTCAACTACCGCAGGGATGGCGGCGTGGCTGTGATCGAGATGTGCGATCCGCCGGCCAATACCTACACCTACGAGATGAACCGGCAGCTCGATGAGGCGATCCTGCGCGCGCGCATGGACAATGATGCCTACGTCATTTTGCTAACCGGAGCTGGCGACAAGTTTTTCTCTGCCGGGGCGAATATCAAGATGCTTTCGAGCGTCGATCCGACCTTTAAGTATTACTTCTGCCTGCACGCCAACGAAATGCTGCTGCGCCTGGAGCACACGCCCAAGCTGGTGATCGCGGCGATCAACGGCCACTGCGTGGGCGGCGGGCTAGAGATTGCGATGGCTGCCGACATTCGCATCGCACGCAAGGATGCGGGCAAGATCGGCCTGCCGGAAGTGAACCTGGGTGTGCTTCCGGGCACAGGCGGCACGCAGCGGCTCTCGCGCCTGGTGGGCAAGAGCAAGGCGATCGAACTGATGGTAACGGGCAACACCTTCTCGTTTGAGGAGGCGCAGGAACTCGGCATCGTCAATGACATCTACGAGCGCGATGGCTTCATGGAAAACATGATGGAGTATGCCAAACAGTTCTGTCCTCCGAACAAGGCTGCCAAGGCGGTAGGACGGATCAAGCGCGCGGTGCAGACGGGCTGGGAAATTCCCATGGAGTCGGCGCTGGCGGTGGAGCGCGAGAACCAGCAGATTCTCTTCCAGAGCGAGGATGCTAAGGAAGGGTTGGCTGCGTACGTGGAGAAGCGGCCAGCAGTTTTCAAGGCGAAATAGTTGGGATTACTGAGATACGGAAGCTCGAGGTAGATATGCCAGGCAAAGTAGCGAAAATCGGTACCTTCAGTGACTGGGAAGGCATGTTCAATGACTGGCGCAAAGATATCGGCGTCAATACAAAAGACATCGAGGCTTTTCACTTCGATACTCTTTACGGCGCGATCGATACGGAGGAGATCGAATTCGGTTCGTACAAGGGACGGCGAAAGTGGGAGAATCTGCGCCAGATTCCCACCCAGCAGATGCGCGACGCGCTGATGAATATGATCGTTTATCAGGGCGATACCGAGTTCGCCAGCGTCGAACAGCAGCGCAATCTTTTAGAAAATGCTCCGACCGACTGGGATCGGCGAGCCATCACACGGGTCATGATTGAGGAAATGCGCCATGGCTGGCAGATGTGCGCGCTGCTTGTCGATCACTTCGGATATTCGGGCAAGGTTGAAGCCCAGAAGATGCTGGAGCGGCGCGCCTTCGAGAACAAGCGGCTGCTGGGCGCGTTCAACGTAGATGTCGACAACTGGATGGATTTCTTCACCTATACCGACTTCGTTGATCGTGACGGAAAGTTCCAGTTGCAAATGCTGAAGTACTCCGCCTTCGCACCGCTGGGGCGGTCGATGTCGTACATGCTGCGCGAAGAGGCGTTCCACATGGGTACGGGCAACGACGGCCTGCGGCGCATCGTGGAAGCTGGTGTAATACCGGGCTGGCTGATCCAGAAATATCTCAACAAATGGATTTCGAGCTCTTACGATCTCTTCGGCACCGACCATTCTTCGTCGGCGCACTGGGCCTATGTGTGGGGTGTTAAGGGAAGGTATGACGAGCCCAAGAACGAGCACCTTCCGGATCTGGATGATTTGAACGATTACAACCGAAATCTCTATCGCGACGAAGTGGCGGGCCTGATCGAGCGCTTCAATGGCGCGTTGACGGCAGGCCAGCCGAAGCTGTATGCGCCGCATATCAAGTTTAATCGCGAGATCGGACGCTGGGCGGGACAGAAGTTCCACGCGCAAACGGGCGAAGAGCTCGACGATCGCGCTTATGAAGAGCACCTGAAAGAGTACATGCCGTCTGCCGAAGACAAGAAATTGCTGCTGGAGATCATTGGCACTGAGAAGAAATGGATCGCCGAAAAAACCGGCGCCCGCGATCCGCTGGCGAGCATTGGTGAGGTCAGGAAGTCGGCAATTAATTTATAACGCGAATGGCTCTCACCGCGGAGGTACAGAGGGAATCTCGATGACGATATCCGTGGAATCCAAACTCGGCCGGCTCGTGCTGGATGTAAGTTCTCCGGTGGCGAGGATTGTGTTGCATCATGCTCCGTTGAATGTCATCGACATTGTAATGATGGAGGAGATGGCGCAGGCGCTGAGAGAAATCGAGGCGCGTTCCGAGGTTTCTGTGGTCGTGCTGAGCGGCGAGGGCAGGGCCTTTTCGGCTGGCGTTGATGTGGCGGCGCACACTCCCGATAAAGTCGAGGCAATGCTGATCAAGTTCCACGCGGTGATTCGAGCCCTGGTTGCAAGCAAGAAGGTGACGGTTGCGGCTGTCCACGGGCACTGCATGGGCGGGGCAGCGGAGATGGCGATGGTCTGCGACGTGGCATACACCGCCTTGTCGGCCCAGTGGGGATTTCCCGAGATTAAGCTGGGCTGCTATCCGCCGGTGGCGTGCGCGGCACTGGCCGCACTGGTGGGGCAGAAGCGAGCTGCGGAATTGATTCTGACCGGAAAGACGATTAGCGGCATCGAGGCAGCCGAGATGGGACTGGCGAATCGGGCCGTTGCTGAAGAAGATCTCGCGGCCGCGGTCGAGCAAACTGTGCAGGAACTGCTCAAGCTTAGTCCCGCGGCGTTGGCTGTAACCAAGAAAGCCTTGTACGCTTGGGACGCGATGCACTTCGACAAGGGCCTGGCGCGGGCGGAGAAGATTTACCTGGAGGAGTTGATGCAGACAGCAGATGCGGTGGAAGGTGTCCGCGCATTCATGGAAAAGCGCGCGCCGAAGTGGGTGGGCGAGTAGCTACCCGGCTCTGCGGGACATTGTGACGGCACATCCTTACGAATGGACTACGAGATTACGCCCGAAGAAGTGAAGGCCAAACTCGATCAGGGCGATGAGTTCACGCTGCTCGACGTCCGCGAGTCTTGGGAGTTTGAAGCGGCACACATGGCTGGAGCGAAGCTGGTGCCGATGGGTGATGTCCCATCCCGCGCGCACCGGGAACTGGATCCGGAGGCGTACATCGTGGTCGTTTGCCATCATGGCGTGCGGTCGATGAATGTGACCGCATGGCTACGGCAACAGGGATTCGAGAAAGCGCAGTCCATGCGAGGTGGCATCGATGCCTGGTCGCGGCAGGTGGATGGGACAGTGCCGACGTACTGAGGCTCCAAGCTGCTAGCTTCTAGCGACTAGCCAAACCTGTCCGCGGCAGAAGTCGAGCTTAGTTGATCCAAGCGCGGCTACGATGGTTTTTCAGCGGAAGCAATCGACGGCAAACAAGTTTGGCAAACGATGCTGGTAAACGAGTGAGTCTTATCGAATGATCACGGACTGCCACATCCACATCTCGCCGCTGGAAATGTTCAAGCCCCACGCGCTGGAACTCATGAAAAAGAAGCGCCCGAACTTCGAGCAGATCGCCGAGTTCTGCCGCTCACCCAAGGCGTTCCTGAAATATCTCGACGCCTGCGGCGTCGACCGGGCGGTGCTTATCAACTACGTGGCGCCTGAGGTAATCGGCTTCACCAACGGGGTAAATCAATTCATCGCGGATTATGTCAAGGAAGATCCGAAGCGGTTGTTGTCGTGCGGCAGTCTGCATCCGCGGCATACCACGAACGTTTTAGCCGACATGGAGCAGATTCTGCGGCTGGGGATCCGAATGATCAAGATCCATCCTCCGCACCAGCTTCTGTTTCCCAACGACTACCTGAATGGCGTCAAGGAACTGGAAATTATTTACCGCGCCGCTGAAGCCAACGGCGTCCCAGTGATGTTTCACACTGGAACATCGATTTTCCCCGGTGCGCGGAACAAGTACGGCGACCCAATGTATGTGGACGACGTCGCGGTCGATTTTCCGAAGCTCAGGATACTGCTGGCGCACGGCGGCCGTCCGCTGTGGATGCAAACCGCATTCTTTCTGATACGACGCCATGCCAACGTCTATCTCGACATCAGTGGCATCCCGCCCAAGACTCTGCTGCAGTACTTCCCGCGTCTCGAGGAGATCGCTCACAAGACTCTGTTCGGCACCGACTGGCCCGGTCCGGGCGTGCCCGACGTCAAGAAGAACCTTGATGAATTCCGGGCGCTGCCGCTGAACGACAGACTTCAGCACCAGATCCTGAGCAAGACAGCTTTAAGTATTTGGCCCGCTTGATCCGCGGCCCCGTCTTCTTCTGGGCTGCCGCTGCAGCTACTCAAAACCAGGCATGGAGCGGCTGTCGACAGGCAGCAATGCAAAGAAATCACTCAAAGCCGTGTGGAATGTGAGCGGCCTTTTGGAGTATAAAAGAAACTTGCGTGGCCCGCGCACCTGGCGCGGTTCGGGCAACGGTAATCAATCTGATTAAGCGAGAGACTATGCCCAGCGTGACCAGCGCTCCTGCCGCTAAAGGCCTGGAAGGCATTGTTGCCACTAATTCCAGCATTTGTTACATCGATGGCGATCGCGGCGTTCTTGCCTATCGTGGCATCGACATTCACGAACTGGCGGACCACTCCACATTTGAAGAAACCTGCTACCTGCTTTGGTTTGGACGTTTGCCGAATCGCAGCGAGCTTAAGGATCTGCAGGAGCGCCTGGCGCAAGAGCGCCAGCTGAATCCAGCGATCATCCAGTTTCTTCGGACGGTACCCAAGGATGCGCTGCCCATGGATGTGCTGCGTACGGCGGTTTCGGCGTTAGCTTTTTACGATGCAGACGAGGAAAGTAACGATCACGATGCCAATGTGCGCAAAGCTATCCGGCTGACCTCGCAGATTGCGATGATCGTTGCCGCCTATGACCGGATCCGCAAAGGCAAGCCGGTTGTCGAATCGGACCGCTCGCTCTCGCACGCCGCCAATTTCCTGCTGCAGTTGAATGGCGCGAAGCCTTCTACCACGGCCGAGCGGGCGCTCGATATTGCTTTGATCCTCCATGCGGACCACGAACTGAATGCATCTACCTTTGCAGCTCGCGTGACCGCGGCGACCCTGGCTGACATGCACTCAGCTATCACATCTGCCATCGGTGCGCTCAAGGGCCCCCTGCACGGCGGGGCGAATGAAGCGGTTTTCCGCATCCTGGAATCGATTGACCAGCAAGAAATCCGACCCAGTCGATTATGTCCGTGACATGCTGGCGCAAAAGAAAAAGATTCCCGGCTTCGGTCATCGCGTGTATCACACCGAGGATCCGCGAGCTACGCACCTGCGCGGCATGTCGCGCGATCTCGGCCGTTCCAGCGGGCAGCCGCAGTGGTACGAGATGTCAGAAAAAATCGAGAAGTTCGTGAAAGCCGAAAAAAAACTTAATGCCAACGTGGACTTCTACTCTGCTTCCACCTACCACGTGCTGGGCATCGACGAAGATATGTTCACGCCCGTTTTCGCCGTCTCCCGCATCAGCGGCTGGACGGCGCACGTCATCGAACAACTCGACGACAATCGCCTGATTCGTCCGCGCGCTGAATATCTGGGGCCGGATTATCCCAACCATTACGTGGCGATGGAAAAGCGGTAGCAGCAGCCCAAAGTGCCCAACGACGCGCTCCTCGGCTAGAATGGAAGAGTGAGCGAGATGCCCCGCATATATCTCGACAACAACGCCACCACGCCGGTTCTGCCGGAAGTGTTCGACGCGATGCGTCCGTACTTCGGCGAGCACTTCGGTAACGCGTCGTCGATCCATCATCATGGGCAGGAGACCCGCGCTGCGGTAGAGCGGGCGCGAGACTCGGTGGCGGCGCTGCTTGGGCTGCCGGGCGGCGGAGGTCGTCTTCACCAGCGGCGGCACCGAAGGCGACAATCTGGCAATTGCGGGATTGACCAGCGCAGGCGACCACATCATTACTTCCAGCATCGAGCACCACGCCGTGCTGCATGCCTGCAAGCATCTGGAGGAAATGGGCTGCGAAGTGACATATGTGCCGGTGGATGGCCGCGGCCTGGTAGATCCCGATGATGTGCGGCGGGCATTGCGGCCGAACACAAAGCTGATTTCGATCATGATGGCCAACAACGAAACCGGAGTGCTGCAGCCGGTCGACGAAATTGGAAAGATCGCCGCCGGAGGCCGATGTCTATTTCCACACCGACGCCGTGCAGGCTGCGGGCAAGGTTCCGATTGATGTGAAGCGGATTGGCTGTCACGCGCTTTCGATCTCCGGCCACAAGATGCACGCGCCGCAAGGTGTGGGCGCGCTCTACGTGCGCAAGGGAACGCGTCTTCAGCCGCTGTTTTATGGCGGGCGGCATGAGCGCTCGCGGCGTGCCGGAACCGAGAATGTTCCCGGAATCGTCGCCCTCGGTAAGGCAGCGGAGATGGCGAGTGCAAGGATTCGAGCGTGGTGACGACAAGAAGAGTGTCTGCGTTGCGCGACCGCCTGCAGCAGGGAATTCTCGCGCAAGTGGAAGAAGCCGGTGTGAATGGCGACGGCGCGCCGCGCGTGCCGAACACAACGAACATTTATTTCGATCACATCGACGGCGAGGCGATGGTGATTTCCCTGGATCTGAAGGGTCTGGCGGTTTCCACCGGTGCCGCATGTTCGTCGGGCGCGATTGAGCCGTCCCATGTGCTGATGGCGATGGGGCTCCGGGCCGATCGGGCGCGTGCCAGCATCCGCTTCAGTTTGGGCAAGCAGAACACGGCGGAAGAGATCGAGATCGCGCTCGCGTTGGTGCCGGAGACGGTGGCGCGGTTGCGGGAGTTGTCGCCGGTGTACAGGAAGCAAGTTATTAAGCGCTTAGCATGACCAGAGTCGTCAAACCATCGCCGTAGCCATGTCGGGCGGAGTCGATTCCTCCACCGTCGCGGCCATGCTGCGCGCCGAGGGGCACAACATCATTGGCCTGACCATGCAGCTCTGGAACCAGCGCCGGCTGGCCGGGCACGAGGGCATGCCCGAGCAGGTAACGGGCCGCTGCTGCTCGCTCGACGACGTTTACGATGCTCGCCGCGTGGCCGAGCACCTCGGCATTCCGTATTACGTGGTGAATCACGAAGAGCGCTTCGAGCGCGACGTGGTGCGCCCGTTCGTCGCCGAATATCTTTCGGGGCGCACGCCGATCCCTTGCAGCCTCTGCAACAATCATTTGAAGTTTGATCAGTTGCTCGTCGTCGCGCGGCAGATCGGCGCCGATTGCGTTGCCACCGGCCACTATGCTCGCGTGGAGTACGACGAGCACCGCGGACGCTGGCTGCTGAAGCGTCCCGCCGACCGCAGCAAGGACCAGACTTATTTCCTCTTCGGCCTCACGCAGGAGCAACTCAGCCGCACGCTGTTTCCGCTTGGCGGCATGACCAAGCCCGAGGTCCGCGAACTGGCGCGCAAGCAGGGCCTGGCTCTGGCCGAGAAGCCCGACTCGCAGGAGATCTGCTTCGTTCCCGGCGGCGACTACAAGCGTTTCATCGACGCCTATCTTGCCGAGAGCGGCGAGGCCCTGCCTGACACTGCAGGCGAACTGGTGACCACCAGCGGGGAAGTGATCGGCGAGCATAGCGGCATTCACAACTTCACCGTCGGCCAGCGCAAGGGACTGGGGGTGGCGACCGGATCGCCGCTCTATGTCATCCAGATCAATGGCGCCGACAAGCAGGTGGTGGTCGGCAGCGACGAGCATCTCTACTCGCGGACGTTGCGCGCCCGGCGCGTGAACCTGATCTCCGTCGACGACCTGCGCGAGCCCATGCGCGTGTCGGTGAAGATTCGTCACCGCCACGAGCCGGCTGCGGCCATGCTCGAGAAGGTCGGCGACGACGAGGTTCTCGTCACCTTCGATCAGCCGCAGCGCGCCATCACTCCCGGCCAGGCGGCTGTTTTCTACGATGGCGACATCGTCGTCGGCGGCGGCTGGATCTCGTAGATAGTCAGGCGCGACTGGGCCACAGTTCGGCCACGACGAGCGCCACCGCGATTCCCAGCGACACTTCCACAAAGCGATGCGAAGCCACGATCCACGCCGGACGCTGGTGCACGATCAGAAGAATGATGCTCAAAGTAATCGCTGCAAAACGGTAAGCGCCGCCGAACCGGAGAAGTGCACAGAGCACTCCGCAGAGGAAAATTGCGACCGCGTACACCAGGGCGTTGGTAGGAAAAAATGTGGCGATGAACGCTCCTAGCACCGCTCCCAGAGCGGTCCCTGCAAACCGCTGCCATGCCAAGGTTCTCGGATCGATGGTGGATTGAATAATCACGATAGCGGAAATCGGCGCCCAGTAATACTCGGGAAGCTTCAGAGCGCGAGCTAGCAGCATGGCTGCCACCGCCGCTACCGTGGTTCGTGCCGCGTTCAGAACTGTGTCACGCGCCAGCCTGAAAGTGTTTGTCATGGTCGAAGCGATTGCGTACCACATGAGTTTAGAATGGACCCGAACTCCGCGCCACCCACCCATTCATGAATGCTCAGGTCAATCCCTCACCGGAAGCCGTTTGACTGGACATCGACTGTCCACAGGAAGAGAATCGTGGATATGCCAAGAGCAGGCATTTGCGAACGGAATGGACTTCGGCGGTCGGCGCGCGGTGATCGTGAGCTTGGAGACGGCCACACTCGCACGTCCCCGGTTGGCCGCCTGGCTCGACTCATGGTGCTCGCAATCGGAGCATATTTGTTTTCGGCTGCCCCAATTACGGCGCAAACATCCGATTCCCAATCAGACGCCACGAGCAAGTCCTGGACGAGTACAGCCGATTCGCAAGGTGGCAGCGTGAACCCGACGCGCACCGTCGAAAGTCACACCCAGAGCGGCAATCGCACGGTAGACAGTCAATCAATCCAGCGCCGTGGCGCTGATGGAGATTTCGAACCGTACCAGGATATCGAAAAGACGACTGTGCGGGTGGATTCGACCACCGTGCGAACTACCACGCGCACCTTTGGTCGCGATGCCGATGGCGCCAAAAAACTGGTGCAAGTGACAGAAGAGGAAAGGCACACGCGTGCCGGCGGTGACTCTTCGGTTGTCCGATCGACCTCCAATCCAGATGCTGACGGCAACCTTCAACTGGTTCAGCGCGAAATCGAGGAGACGAAAAAGACTGGCAAGGATGCGGAGGAGACTAAGAAAACGGTGATGCTGCCAGGCGCCGACGGTGCTCTGGCTCCAGCGATGATGGTGCAAGAGCGCCGCCAGCAGACGAATGACACGGTTGCATCACAAACAACCACGCTGCTACCCGATCTCAATGGCAACTGGCAAGTGAGCGAAGTCAAGCAAGCTACCACGAAGCAAGACGGGAATGACCGGAGCACAGAGGAGCGCGTCTCCCGTCCAGATGCTGAGGGCAAGCTGAGCGAAGTCTCTCGCACCGTGAGCACGGAATCCGAGAGTTCGGGGAAAAAGAGCAGTACCGTGGAAAGCTTTTCCGTTGATGTTCCAGGAGCTGCCCGGGACGGAAGCCTGCATCTGGTTGAACGCTCAACCACCACCCAAAGAACCAGCGCAACCGGCCAGCAAGACACCGCGCGCCAGGTGGAACGGCCTGACCCCGGCGATCCAGGTGGGGGGTTGCGCGTGACTGCACTCACAACCAACTCCGTGCGAGCTGGTACTTCCGGAGCACAGGCCACGCAGACCATTCAAATGCGAGACGCGAACGGCAGTCTTGAAGTCGTGTCCGTAGACACTTCAAAATCTGACAATGTTCACGCAATACAGGTTCAGATAGCCCCTCCCGAGAAGCCAAAATAAACCGGCGGGGGACGTGCCGAGTCACCTAGAACTTCCTGGATTGATCCGTCGCGCGCGTGCATCCTGTGCTGTGCGATGCTCTTTGATCTATCAAACACCCTGTTTTTTCTTCACGCACAGTGAGCTCAGAAAAGGCGTGCCAGACGCACTCAGCTTCTGCTCCAACCGCGCTGTACAATCGCAGTCGCCGCAGGCCCAAGGTTCGCTTCCGTTTTCATCGCGGCATTTGCGCCGGTCGTGCGCATCCTGTACGCGGGTCAGCTCGAAGTATTTTTCCCAGTAAGGTCGCTCTTCCTGTAAAGGAGTGGGGCAATAGCAGACCTCGACCCAGCGTATGGTCTGGTCGTCGCAGATCCGCGCTTCGCTCATGTTGCGCAGATATTCGCCTTCAGCAACTGAGCCTTGGCCAAGCGTCTCGTTCTCGACGGCCTGAAGCAGAGCGCATTCCCGGCCAGGTTTAACACGGGCTCGAACCAGATATCGCATGGGAATAGAAAAACACGTCCCTCATTGACCACTCAATCGTGAATCGTCCGGCGGGAGCCGGAAGCTTCAGATGAACATCTCGTCCTGCGGCACCGGCCGCCGCGCTTCGCGGGTGCCGCCGTTTCTGCGGCCGCGGTTACCGAACAGGAATTCAATGCCCGCCGTCACGCCCTGAATCAGGCCGGCGAATTGCCGTACTGGCGAGACGACGGTGTTGTGCACCATATCGGAAGTCTCTTCCACCCGGTCCAACGTACGGCTGAGCAGTTCATCGGCGCGGATGATTTGCAGGCGAGCTCGATCCACAACGTCGTTGACTGTTGCGTCCATGCGTTCCACCTGCGAACGCACTGAGTGCGTGGTCTCGGTAAGATTGTCGGCAATTACTATCAGCTGTGGGCGGAGTTCCGCCAGCATGGCTTGCGCGGTCTCAAGCGTAGGCAGAGCTTTGGTCTTGACTTCGACTGCCAGCGCTTCCATGCGCGCGCTGCTTTTGCGCATGGCGAGATACAAAGCCGCAAGAATTCCGGCTTGCAGAAGTACAGCGGCTCCGGTCAGGGCGATAAACAGTGGAGTGAGATTTTCCATAAAACGCTCCCGAGCCGGACCGCCGGCTCCAAGAGATTACAAGCCCTTCGGTACTCCGGTCTCAGTCGTAGCTTCTTGATAGGCCTGCCTGCCCGCTTCATAGGCGGCACGGAACTGCTCCTTTTGCTGACTCACGACATCGCGGCCGCGATCAACCCACTCGGAAGCCTGGCTGCGAGCCTCGCGCGCCCGGCTGCGCATGTAATCGCGTCCCTCTTCGGCTCGAGCGCGGAGCACGTCTCGCGTCTCGCTGCCCGGCCGCGGCGCGTACAGAACTCCCACCAGCGCCCCCAAACCCAACCCGGCCAGAAACCATACAAAACTATTGCTTTCGCGATCCGACATAGCAGAACCCTCCCGGCTTACAAGTGCCGATAGTCGGATGGTAGCACCCGCATGATGGAAATACAATTACAGCAAAACCCGTACGCAGGCGTCGGCGACGCTGCAACTTTCGATCTTCAGAAAGTCAGCCTACTTCGTCGGTGGGGGATTTGCGGGCGTTGGCGCAGGAGTTGCGGGCTGCGTCTTAACCGGCGTCGATTTCACGCCCTGCAGCACGGACTTTGGCCCGCCTTGCTTGATGGCGTTAATGGAGAGCGTCACCGACGTCAGCATGAAAATGACCGCGGAAATGGTCGTGGCTTTAGAGAGCGCCGTGGCCGCGCCGCGTGGGCCAAAGGCCGCCTGACTGCCTTGTCCGCCGAAAGCCGCCGAAATGTCCCCGGCCTTGCCGCTCTGCAGCAGAACAACCACAATCAGAAACAAACAAACAATCACGTGGATGATGGTGACAAGAATAATCATGGAATCAAGAAATCCTAACGGTTCAGAATGAATGCGCTGGGTGCGGAAGAGGGATGTTGAACTGCTCCATCACATTGATAACATATAACTTATTGATTTTGCCCAAATCCCCCACCATCCCAATTCCATTGTACGTTTATTGTACGGCTAACGCACCGTGGAAGAGAAAGAGCGCCGCCGTTTTCTCCGGTAGCCTTCTGCTCGCTCATCCGCGCCTGCGATTCGGCATTTGCAGGGTCTTCTTTACTCCTTGCGCATGACAAATCACCGGTAGAACCTCGAAGATGACGAACCGTTCTCTCTTCTCTTTACCAGGGAACAGTTTGACATCCGCCGCTCCCATCGGTCAAGGCCAGCCAGCGACTCTTCGAGAATAGAACGGGCGAGCGTGCTCTACCTCGAAGCTTGTTTCAGGAACCGCAAGCGAAACGGCTGAAAGAATCTTCATGTGTTAGTGGCTATTTTGTTATAGTGCCTATCACATTGCCTGGTAAGGTGGCGGTCGCATGCTTCAGGCAATCTATGGGAGAACCGATGCCTCGAGTGACGGCAGCGCGGAGAATTGTTGCCGAACGATCTGAAAACGATATCGCGGTTGGACTTCGTGAGCGTAAGAAAGCTCGACTCCGTCAGCAGATCATCGATACCTCGATCAAACTGTTTCGCAAGCGCGGCTTTGAGAACACGCGCATCGACGACATCGTGCGGGTTCTCGAGATTAGCCAGCCGACGTTCTTCCGGTATTTTTCCAGCAAAGACGCGGTTCTGCGCGAGGTCGGGGAACGCGGATTTGCCTGCATAAGGGACCGGCTGCGCTCAGAGTTATCTACCGATGCGAGCACGGCGGAGCGCTTGCGCCGGCTCTATGTCAGCATGGCAAAGGAAGTAGAGGCGGACCGCAGCTTGTGGCAGGCCGTCGTCCTTTCGGGCGCGATGGATCCGGTGCGTTGCGCTAATATGCGCGGACACGAGGAAGCCACGGTTGGCTTGCTGCGAGAGATTCTGGCGCAGGGACAAAAGAGAGGTGAAATTACACAGAGTTTTCCCGTTGTTCATTTGGCGGAATTTATGGAAGGCCTCTATAACACTGTCGTACGGCAGTGGGCGGTTGATTTGACCGGACCGCACAAGCTCGCAGATCGAGTACGCAGCGCAGTAGAGTTTTTCCTTCGGGGGCTCCAACCCTGAGTTCTTCGAGCGGTCCATCCGATTCTTCGTTCGAGCACTAGTCGTGCTTACCCAGGGAGAGACGATGAAAGCTGCCGTGCTCCGCGACTTCAAGACTCCACTCACAGTTCAAGATGTCTCTCCTCCCAAACCCACAGAGAGTGAAGTTCTGATCAAAGTTCAAGTTTGCGGCGTGTGCCACTCCGATTTGCACGTCGCAGATGGCGACTGGTCTCAGCTCGCAGGGATCGTCAAGAAGCCGCTCATTCTGGGGCACGAAGTCGTCGGCACCATTGTTGAGGTCGGTTCCGCTGTGCGGGATGTGAACATCGGCGACCGCGTCGGCGTGCCCTGGATCCATTGGACTTGCGGAAAGTGTGAATTTTGCCGCGAAGGCAACGAGAACCTCTGCGTTAGGCAGCGGATTACCGGTGTGACCGTGGACGGTGGATATGCTGAATTTGTGAAAGCACCTGCTACTCATGTCGCCACGATTCCGGCTAATCTGGCCTCGGAGCAGGCCGCTCCTCTCCTATGCGCTGGGGTTACTGTCCATCGCGCCCTGAAGCAGTCACGCATCACGACGGGTCAACGCTTAGCCGTGTTTGGAGTGGGTGGTCTGGGGCACCTTGCTGTGCAGATCGGATGCGAACTCGGAGCTGACGTCACTGCAATTGACATCAGCGATGAGAAACTCGCTCTGGCCAAGTCTCTGGGAGCCTCCAGGACGCTGAATGCGGCATCTGACAAGGTTGTGCAGCAATTGCGGTCACAAGGCGGCGTTCATGTCGCCTTGGTGACGTCCGCGGCGAAAGCCGCCTATGACATGGCGTTTTATTGTGTTCGTCCCACCGGAATCCTGCTCGCCGTCGGCCTGCCCGCTCAAGACATTTGTTTCCCGCCCATCCTGATGGCGGCTGGCGAAATCCGGATTCAAGCTTCCGCCGTTGGTACGCGACAAGACCTGCGGGAAACTCTGGCCCTGGCTGCGGCCGGGAAGATCCACTGTGAAGTAGCGACACAACCGTTGTCCCAGGCGAACGAAGCGCTCGAGCAACTGCGCCGGGGACAGGTTTCTGGCCGGCTTGTGTTAAGCATCAGCCCCTAAGGGAATGCTCAACACGTTCACTTCCCCTTGCTCACTAAATGTTACGGCTCTCATCCGTCCGGTTCTTCAGCAGAAGGCAATATGCGTTGACGTTAGTCGCTATATTGTGATATTGACTATCACTTTGCGAAAGGGTGAAACTTCAGGCTAGGAGCTTCCCACATTGTGAATGCCAGGCAGTTGTTCGATCTTACCGGGCGCGTCGCCATCGTCACCGGTGGTTCGATCGGCCTTGGCCGCCAGATGGCCGAAGGGTTGGCGGAGATGGGAGCAAATGTTGCGCTGTGTGCGCGCAAGAAGGATCGCTGTCAGGAAGCGGCCGACCAGCTGGCTGGACTTGGTGTTAAGACTCTCGCACTCGGCTGCGACGTGAAAGACCCCGCGGCGATCCACGAAGCGGTGGCATTGACTCTGCAGAATTTCGGTCGCATCGACATTCTCATTAATAATGCGGGCATTTCGTGGGGGGCTCCGGTCGAAGAAATGACGCTGGAGCAATGGAACAAGGTCATGGACACGAACCTTACGGGAACTTTTCTGTTCTCGCAAGCTGTTGGCAAAGCAATGATCCGGCAGGGACAGGGCAAGATCATCAACATGGCCTCGGTAGCGGGCTTGGGCGGAGCTTCTTCGGACCTGCAAGCCATCGGTTATCACGCAAGCAAAGGCGGGGTGATCGCTTTCACCAAGGATCTGGCGTGCAAATGGGCGACGCACAATATCCAGGTCAACGCCATCGCTCCGGGCTGGTTTCCCACACACATGTCCAACTGGATTCTTGAGCACCACAAGGAGTCTCTTCTGGCCAAGATTCCTCTTCACCGTTTTGGCAGCGATCACGACTTGAAAGGCGCTGCAATTTTTCTGGCTTCTGACGCCTCGGCCTACGTTACCGGCCATGTTCTTGTCGTCGACGGGGGCCAGACTGCCTGGTAGCGGGCGCTGTCATGAATATTCCTCTCACGCCAGTTCGCTTCCTCCGTTATGCGGAGCAGCAATTTCCAGATAAGACAGCTGTGGTTTGCCAGGACCTGCGATTTACCTACGCGCAGTTTGCCGATCGCGCGGCCCGGCTGGCTGGCGCGTTGCGTGCTGCCGGAGTGAAGGCTGGGGATCGGGTCGCTTTTCTCAGCATGAATTGCCATCGGTTGCTGGAGGCCTACTTTGGAGTCGTTGATGCCGGGGCCGTTCTGCTCCCGCTCAATTACCGTCTCGCGGCGCATGAGCTTGCTTACATCCTGAACGATTCTGGCGCGACCAAATTATTCCTGGCGGAGGACTTCCTTGGCCTGGTGGATTCCTTTCGCCCGAAACTCACCAGCGTCCGCTCTTGCCACCTGCTCGATGCCGCGCCCCATGCCGAATGGCTGGATCCCCAGGACTACGAACAGCTCTTAGCTGCGGCAACCCCGCACCGCGCCGACATCAATTCCTTCGACGAGAACTCTCTCTGCGAACTTTTTTACACCAGCGGGACGAGCGCCAATCCCAAGGGAGTAATGCTTACCCACAGGAACATTTATCTTCACGCCCTGCATATAGCTCTATTCCACCAGAGCAAGTATGAAGACGTCTTCCTCCATACGATTCCCTTATTCCACGCCAACGGCTGGGGAGCGGCGCACACAGTCACTCTGGTGGGAGCAACCCATGTCATGAGTCCGCGGTTCATCCCACAAGAGATCTTTCGCCTGGTGGAGCGGGAGCGAGTCGGTTCGCTCAGCCTTGTGCCCATAATGGCGGCCGCATTGGTGAATTGCGCGGAGCGTTCCAGGTATGACTTGAGCAGCCTGAGGTGGATCACTATCGGCGGCGCCGCATCTTTTCCTTCTCTAATGCGCGAGGTCGAGCAGAAGCTCGGCTGCAAATGTTTTTCCGGATACGGCCTGACCGAGTGCTCACCTTCTCTCGCCACCGCGGAGCTCAAGCCAGATGTCGCCTGCGAACCCGAAGAGCGCTACGTGTTTCAGTCAATGACCGGCTATGCCTATCCGGGAGTAGAACTGCGGGTTGTCGATTTCGATGACAAGGACGTGCCTCACGATGGCGAGACCATGGGTGAAATCGTTGCCCGCAGCGACAGCGTGATGGCCGGCTATTGGCAGCAGCCCGAAGCCACGGCGGAAGCTTTGCGTGGCGGTTGGTTTCACACCGGTGACATGGCAGTCGTTATGGAGAATGGCTACATCCTGATCGTCGATCGCAAGAAAGACATTATTGTCAGCGGCGGTGAAAATATCTCCTCGCTGGAAGTGGAGAAAACATTGTTGGCGCATCCTGCTGTGTACGAAGCCGCGGTGATCGCCGTCAGAGACGACAAGTGGGGGGAAGTCCCTAAAGGAGTGGTGATTCTAAGACCAGGATGCGTCGCCACGGAAGCGGAACTCATCGAGTTCTGCCGCTCTAACATGGCGCACTACAAATGTCCCCGATCGATCGAGTTTTGCGAGACATTGACCAAGACTGCGACTGGAAAAGTGCTGAAGAAAGAACTGCGAGCGAAATTCGGTAGCGTGGCACGAACGCTTACCCGGGAATTGTGACCGGCGGCAGCATCGATACGCAGAGCCGACCCGGGAGCGGGGCTAAGGAGATGGGATGGACCTGAATCTAACATCCGAGGAAAAGCAATTCCGCGACGAATTGCGGTCTTGGCTGGCGGCCAATGTGCCAGCCGATTGGGCCGAGAAGCGCGAGGAATCACTGGAATCTCGATTCGAATATCTGCGGGCGTGGCAGCGCAAGTTATTCGAAGGCGGATGGGCGGGAGTTTCCTGGCCGAAGCAATACGGCGGCCGGGGCGCGAATCTGATGCAGCAGGTCATCTTCTGGCAGGAAATGGCTTTGGCCAGTGCTCCACCAATGGCCAACACGCTGGGCTTGGGTCTGATCGGTCCCACCATCATCGCGTTCGGCACAGAGAAGCAAAAGACACGCTACCTGGCGAAGATTCTCAGCGCCGAAGAGATCTGGTGCCAAGGATTTTCAGAACCCAATGCCGGTTCCGACCTCGCGTCTTTGCAGACCGAGGCCCGTGTGGATGGCGATTTCTACGTGGTGAACGGCTTGAAAACTTGGAACAGCTATGGCTGGGTTGCCGACTGGTGCGAATTGGTCGTGCGAACCGACCCGAATCTTCCAAAGCACAAAGGCCTCACTGTGCTGCTGGTGGACATGAAATCGCCGGGGATCAGTGTTCGCCCGCTCCGCCAGATTACTGGGGAAAGTGAATTTGCCGAGGTCGCGTTCCGGGATGTGCGGGTCCCCATCGCGAATGTCGTGGGCAATGTGAATCAGGGCTGGGATGTCGCGATAGGGACGCTTATGCACGAACGCGGCACCTTCGGCGCCGGCCTGCAGATTACCTTTCGCCGCAACATGGAGCGCTTGATCGAGCTTGCCGGGCAATTGCGACGCAACGGAAAATCTGCCGCGCAAGATCCACTGATCCGTCAGAAACTGGCACAGTGTTATGCCGAAATTGAAGTCATGCGGTGGAACCAGATGCGCGCCTTCAGCCGCATGAGCACCGCAGGAGTACCCGGCCCAGAAGGTTCTATCCAGAAAATCTTCTGGAGCGAGTTGAACCAGCGATTGCAGCAGGTGGCGCAGGAATTGCTGGGTCCATATGGTCAGCTCGAAGGTAATTCCCCGCACTCCGTCGACAAAGGCACTTGGGCCTATGGATACCTGCGCTCGCGCGGCAACACCATCGAAGCCGGAACCTCAGAGATTCAACGCAACATCATCGGACACTTCGTTCTGGGATTGCCCAGGAGTTACTGAGGACAGATCATGCAATTCGGGTTGAACGAAAGCCAGCAGATTCTCAAACAGAACGCGCGCCAGTTCTTTGCCGGGGAATGCCCTATGACGCACGTGCGGCACCTGGCTGAAAGCAAGCAGCCGTTCGATCCTGCTCTCTGGTCGAAGATGGTTGCCCAAGGCTACACGGGCATCATTTTCCCGGAGAAATACGACGGACTCGGTCTGGGCAAAGTGGAACTCATTCTGCTGATGGAGGAGGCTGGTCGCGCGTTGCTTCCCGGCCCCTTCTGGTCAACCGTCGCACTTGCTGGCGCGGTAATCGAGGCTGTCGCCACCGACTCGCAGAAGACAAGATATCTCGCTCCTATCTGTCGCGGCGAAGTGCGATCCACTCTCGCCTTGCTCGAAGCCGGCGCAACCTGGGACTTGGCCGCCGCAAAGCTTGCTGCCTTCAATGGCAGGCTGACTGGCGATAAACTTTTCGTTCTCGACGCCGATGTGGCTGACTTTATTCTCGTTGCCACCCAGTCCGGCGTTTTTGTAGTCGAAGCGCAGGCCCCTGGCTTATCGATTACGCCGATGCCGGCTCTGGATCTGACTCGGAAGTTTTACGCAGTCCAGTTCAAAGACACCCCTGCGGAGAAGCTGGGCGATGGAACTAACCTCGCACGCGCACTCGATGTCGCCACCGCGGCCCTTGTTGCCGAAATGGTGGGTGGGATGCAGCGTGTGCTCGACCTGACCGTAGACTACGCTAAGATGCGAAAGCAGTTTGGCAAGCCCATCGGCACATTTCAGGCCGTCCAGCACCAGTGTGCGGACATGTACCTTGAAACCGAGAGCTCGCGTTCAGCCGCTTACTACGCGGCGTGGGCCCTGGAGCATGACGCTCCCGACGCGTCCACTGCCACGTCCATCGCCAAAATGTATGCCAGTGATGCATGCAGGTCTGTAGGGAACCGTGGCATCCAGATTCACGGCGGTAACGGTTTTGCCTGGGAGAACGACCTTCACCTTTACTATCGCCGCGCGAAAGCGTCCGAGACGATGCTCGGCGATGCGACCTTTCACCGCGAACGCATCGCCCAGCTCGTGATCGACTCTGCTCTAGCCCGGTGCGGTGGCAACGATCGGAGTTCACCATGAGCAGTCTAGTAAGGTTGAGCAGAGACAAAGACGAGATCGCGATCATCACCATCGATAACCCACCAGTGAATGCCCTCAGCCCTGGAGTGCCGGAGGGAATTGCCAGCGCCATCGAGGAGATAAGTAACGATCCTTCTGTGAAAGCTGCTGTCCTTATCGGTGGCGGCCGCACGTTTGTCGCCGGAGCTGACATCAAGGAATTCGGGAAGATGACCTCTGGCAGAACCCGCGGCGCTGGCCTTCTTCCACTCCTCCTCGGCATTGAAAACTGCCGCAAGCCAATAGTGATGGCGATTCATGGTGCCGCATTTGGCGGAGGGCTGGAGCTGGCGATGGCGGGCCATTATCGCGTGGCCGCAAACGATGCGCAGGTCGGCCAGCCCGAAGTGAAGCTCGGACTCATTCCCGGCGCGGCGGGAACTCAACGCCTGCCTCGGCTTGCCGGCGTCGCCAAGGCACTTGAAATGTGTACCGAGGGCAAACCTGTTGCCGCAGCAGAAGCCTTCCAGCTCGGGATCATCGACCGCTTGATCGAAGGCGACCTGCTTTCCGGCGCGGTGGCCTTTGCCCGCGAAGTCGCCGAAAAGCCAATACCGAGAACGCGCGAACGCGCCGAGAAGCTGGGTACGGCTGAGGAGAACGCGGGAATCATCGGGTCAGCCCGCGAGCGTGTCCGGACTAAACAGCGGGGTCTGGTGGCGCCGCTTGCAGCCGTCGACGCTGTGGAATCAGCAACCAAACTTTCTTTCGAGGAAGGTTGCGAGGTGGAGAGGCGTCTCTTTACGGAATGTCTCTTCTCCGATCAATCTAAAGCGCTCATCCACGTCTTTTTCGGGGAGCGCGAAGTGGCAAAGATTCCCGATATCCCGAAAGACACCGCTGTCAAGCCAATCCGTAGCGTGGCCGTTGTCGGTTCCGGGACCATGGGCGGCGGCATTGCCATGGTTTTTGCCAATGCAGGTATTCCCGTTGTGCTCAAGGAGGTCGATCAGCCCGCGCTCGACCAGGGGTTCGCCAGGATTCGGAAGAACTATGGTAGCTCGGTTCAGCGTGGACGCTTTACGCAGCAGTTCGTCGATGAGCGGCTTGCCCTGATCACACCCAGTCTCAGCTACGACAACTTTGGCAGCGTCGATATGGTGGTCGAGGCAGTCTTCGAGGGTATGGCGCTTAAGAAGCAGGTGTTTCAGGATTTAGATCGAGCCTGCAAGCCGGGGGCTATTTTGGCGAGCAACACATCCACATTGAGCATCGACGACATTGCCAGCGTCACCTCGCGGCCGGAGTCCGTTATCGGGACGCACTTCTTCAGTCCAGCCAACATCATGCGCTTGCTGGAAATTGTGCGTGGCAAAAAGACGAGCAAAGAGGTCATCGCCACCTGCATGCAGCTCTCAAGAAAACTCGGCAAGATCGGCGTGCTCGTGGGAAATTGCCGAGGCTTTGTCGGAAACCGTATGTTCGGCCCTTATCGCCGGGAGGCTCAGTTCCTCATCGAAGAAGGCGCGGAAGTCAAAGCCATGGACAATGCACTAGTCGAGTTCGGCATGGCCATGGGGCCACTAGCGACGGGCGACCTTGCCGGACTGGATGTTGGCTGGCGGATTCGCAAGGAATATCGCCATCTCGAAAAACCTGGCGTTCGTCAGCCCATCGCTGAGGATCGCCTGTGCGAGATGGGCCGCTTCGGCCAGAAAACTCTGGCCGGCTGGTACCGCTACGACGACCAACGCCGCGCCGTACCCGATCCAGCCGTGACCGCTCTGGTGCGGAAATGGAGTGCGGAGGCCGGAATCCCTCAACGCAACATTCCCGCTTCCGAAATGATCGACCGTTGCGTCTACGCCCTGGTGAATGAAGGCGCCCGCATTCTCGAGGAGGGTTACGCGTTGCGCGCGGTCGACATCGACATCATCTACCTGAATGGTTATGGGTTTCCGGCGTATCGCGGAGGCCCCATGTGGTATGCCGACACCATCGGCTTGAAAAAAGTCTACGCCCGTGTCTGCGAATTCCGCCAACAACATGGAGAACTATGGGAGCCGGCTCCTTTGCTGAAGCGCCTCGCTGAAGCCAACCAGACATTTGCCGACTTCGGTAGGGAACATGTGGTCGCGTAACGCCGAGAATTATGAGCCGCATCATTCTAGTTCGCCATGCCCAGGCGTCATTTCTGGAGCCGAACTATGACAAACTCTGCGCCACCGGCGAAGTGCAAGCCCGCCTTCTGGGAGACTACTGGGCCCGCCGCGGAGTCATCTTCAGCCGCGCCTGGTCAGGCCCTCGTGTCCGACAGGTGCAGACCGGGCGCATGATCGAGGAGGCCTATCGAACATTCGGGCGGGAGTTCCCTGAATTGGCAGTGGCGAACGAGTTCGACGAATATCCGGCGGAAGCAGTCCTGAAGCTAGGCCTGCCGCAGGTGCTGGAAAAATCTCAGGAAGTTCGCCATCTTCAACGCGTGTTCGAGCACGCCAAGGACTCTGACGAACGCAAAAGATGCTTCCAGCAAATGTTTGAGGCAGTCATCGGCTTGTGGGTGAGCGGTGAGTTAGTGGTCGACGGTGTGGAATCCTGGCAAGAGTTCTGCGTGCGCGTGGATCGCGGGATTTCCGCCCTAGCCAACAGCACAACTCCAGCCGGAGATTCCGTGGTCTTCACTTCAGGAGGTCCGATCGGTGTCGCCATGCGGCGAGCCTTGAACTTGGCGGATGCGGACGCTCTGCAATTGACCTGGATGTCACGCAACGCCTCGTTCACCGAGTTTTTGAGTTCTGGCGAGCGTTTCACGCTCAGTACCTTCAACGCGCACCCTCATCTTGAAGACGAGTCTTTGCTCACGTACCGGTAGGAGTTTGACAAGCTCGGAAGGACAAGAACGAAGAGTTCGAAACCATGGTTGCCTCTTGTGATTACGCTGTTGCCGTCAGAGCAGGGGAAGAACTTGATCTGTCTCGGCTCGGCGCGTACCTGGGTCGGCATTTCGACGACCCCGGCCCGGTTACAGTCGAGCAGTTCCCCTCAGGTCATTCGAATCTGACTTATCGCCTGAACTTGGGCGGCCGTGAATTGGTGCTGCGCCGGCCGCCGTTCGGCAGCCAGGTGAAGTCTGCCCATGACATGGGTCGCGAATATCGCGTGCTGTCCAAGTTGCACGAAGCCTATAACGTTGCGCCGGAAGTGATTCTCTATTGCGACGATCTTTCCGTGCTCGGCGCACCTTTCTACCTCATGGAGCCAATTCGCGGCGTCATCCTGCGCCGAGAACTGCCGCCCGGCCTGCTGCTGTCGCCTGCAACGGCGAGCCAGCTCAGCGAAGCCTTCCTCGACAACCTTGTGCGGTTGCACGGCCTCGACTACGAGAAGATCGGCCTGGGCGATTTAGGTAAGCCGCAGGGCTACCTCGAACGCCAGGTGAAGAGATGGATTGAGCGCTATCACAATTCAGCAACTCACGACCTGCCAGAAGTCGGGCGCATTTCCGCCTGGCTCACGCGGCACATTCCAGCGTCGAGCGACGCTACTCTCATTCACAACGACTACAAATACGACAATGTCGTGCTTGACTCGAATGAAATCACAAGAATAGTCGGAGTTCTGGACTGGGAGATGTGCACGCTGGGTGACCCGCTATCCGATCTCGGCACAACCCTGGCCTACTGGACCGACCCCGGCGATCCGGATGAGTTGCAGGAAGTCTGTTCCGCTCCAACGACTATCCCTGGAACTTTGACCCGCGCTCAATTGGCTCAACGCTATGCTCTGGGGACTGGCCGGGCCATCCACGACATGGTCTTTTATTTGACCTTTGCCCGTTTCAAGGTTGCAGTGATTGTTCAGCAAATCTATTACCGTTACGCCCATGGACTCACGCACGACGAGCGCTTTGCGATTATGCCCCAGCGGATCGCGGTCCTGATGCGTGCCTCGCTACAGTGTGCAGAGAGCGGCACTATATGAATGACTTCCATCGCCTTGCATCCGGCCGCTCCTCCATGGGCCAATTCCACATCCCATCATGCACGGTAATATCGCACCACCCATTCCGCTACACAGCAGGGCTTGTCGGCGCCTTGACTCTCAATCGTTATCGAGAAAGTGATATCCACGAACTCACCGGATTCCTTCACCGAAAGCAGAACCACGCGGGCGCGGATCGCCGATCCTGCCCGCACCGCCGATGGGAAGCGCACACGATTCAGTCCATAGTTGACCCGCGTCCCGACTCCCTCGCGGACTCGAATCGCCTGTCCGGAAAAATAGCTCACCAGCGAAAGCGTAAGGAAGCCGTGCGCAATGGCGCCGCCGTATGGCGACTCACGCGCCGCTCGCTCTGGGTCGACGTGAATCCATTGCCGGTCTTCCGTCGCGTCCGCGAATTTCTGGATGCGGTCCTGGGTCAGAAGCAGCCAATCCGTCGGAGGCAGTTCGCGGCCTTCGAATTCTTTCAACGAACCTAGGTGGCTAATCTCGAAAGGGGGCATCGGAATCATGACGACACTAACAGAAATTTCCGGCAAGACAAGAGGCTCATCTTTTCTCTTTGAAGATGTTCGCCCCGCCCAGGTGTTCACTCCGGAAGATCTCACCGAGGAGCATCTGGCGATCGGCCGCATGGTCGATGAGTTCTGGGCCAACGAAGTCGAGCCCAAGCTTCCTGCCATCCGCGATAAACAGCCGGGCGCTGCTCTTGGGGTATTGCGAAAGTCCGCGGAACTGGGCCTTACAGGCATGACCGTTCCAGAGGAATTTGGCGGCATGGAAATGGATTTGCCGTCTTTGATGGTCGCCGCCGAACATATGGGACGCGACGCCTCCTATGCCGGCTGGCATTCCGCACACACAGGCATCGGCACCCTCCCCATCGTGTACTTCGGCACTCCTGAGCAGAAGAAAAAATACCTGCCTCGGTTGGCCCGCATGGAACTGCTGGCTGCGTATGCCCTCACTGAGCCATTAGCCGGCTCTGACGCTCTTGCCGCGCGAACTCGCGCCGACCTGGCTCCCGACGGCAAGCACTACATCCTCAACGGCCAGAAGATGTGGATCACCAACGGGGGCGCAGCCGATCTGTTCACCGTCTTCGCCAAGGTTGGCGGCGAAAAGTTCACTGCCTTCCTGGTAGAGCGAGCCTTCCCCGGGGTCAGCAGCGGTGCCGAGGAACATAAGATGGGCATTCGCGGCACTTCCACCACTGCGGTCCATCTCGATAACGTACCTGTTCCCGTCGAGAACGTTCTCGGAGAAATCGGGCGCGGCCACGTCATCGCGTTCAACGTCCTTAATATCGGACGCTTGAAACTTGGTCCTGCCTCCGTCGGCGCCGCCAAGAATGTGCTTGCCATCTCCATCAAGTACGCAAAGCAGAGAAAGGCCTTTGGCTCTGCCATCGCTGACTTCGGCGCTATTCAGTACAAACTTGCCGAAATGGCCATCCGGATTTTTGCTGCCGAGTCCATGACCTGGCGCGTAGCCGGACTCATCGAAAATCAGATGCACGCGAGTTCCGCCGAACGGAGTCAGAACTCCCTCACAGAGATGCGGGCCCTCGAGGAGTACGCGGCGGAATGCTCGATGGTGAAAGTCTTTGCCTCTGAGATGCTCGACTACGTGGTGGACGAAGGCGTCCAGATCCACGGTGGTTATGGTTTTCATCAGGACTACGCAGTCGAGCGAGCCTATCGCGACTCGCGCATCAACCGCCTCTTTGAAGGCACCAGTGAAATCAACCGTCTGGTCATTATGGGGATGCCTCTGAAACGCGCGGCCCGCGGACAGTTGCCTCTTTTCGAAGCAGCACGCTCGGTCTTGAACGAGAGTGAAAACCCCGACTCAACGAACAGGAAGCAAAGTGTTACCGAAACTGAAACTGAAGAAGACCGCCTCGTTCGCCACGCGAAAACAATCGCCCTGTTTACACTTGCGGTCGCCCACGAAAAATATGGCGCTCAGCTCGAGAAACAGCAGGAGGTCATCATGAACCTCTCCGACATCACGATGGAGGTCTTTGCCATGGAATCCAGCTTCCTCCGCAGCAAGAAGCCGGCATCGACACGCAAGAGCGGGACCGCCCTCGACATCTGCGCTGTGTACCTGCGCGATGCTATGGCTCGAGTTGAGCGATTCTCGCGCACGGTGCTGAGCGCCTGCTCCGAAGGAGACGCTTTGCGCAGGCATCTCGTAACCATTCGTAGCTATGCGGATCACATGCCGGTGAACTCCATCGCGCTGCGTCGTCAGATTGCCGCGCGACTTTTGTCCGGTGAGCGCTACATCGCGTGACGCAGCGTTGAGAACTGCTGCAACGGAAGGGAGACCATTATGGCAGTCGTCAATCACAAATTCACCCTCGCTTCTCGCCCCGTGGGAATGCCGAAACGCACCGACTGGTCCTATGCGGAAGAGGCGGTTCGCGAGCTGCACGAAGGCGAAGTACTGATCCGGGTATTGCTCATTTCGCTCGACCCGGCCATGCGTGGCTGGATGAACCAGAGCAGATCTTATGTTCCGCCAGTTGCCATCGGCGAGGTGATGCGCGCTTTGGCGCTTGGCCAGGTAGTTGCCTCCAGAAACCCTAATTTCGCTGTGGGCAAGCATGTCTCGGGAACCTTTGGAGTCCAGGAGTATTTCATCTCCGAGGGCAAGGGTCTAATCGAGGTCGACCCGCGTGTGGCGCCGCTCCCAACCTTCCTCAACGTGTTGGGTATGACGGGGATGACGGCATATTTCGGCTTGCTCGAAACGGGTCAGCCTCAACCGGGTGACACCGTAGTAGTGTCGGCGGCGGCTGGGGCGGTGGGCGCGATCGTGGGACAGATTGCCAAAATCAAAGGTTGCCGGGCGGTTGGCATTGCAGGCGGCGCCAACAAGTGTCGTTATCTCGTCACCGACCTCGGATTTGACGCCGCCATTGACTACAAATCCGAAAACGTGACCGAGGCGCTACGGAAGTCTTGCCCGCAAGGGATCAACATCTATTTCGACAACGTCGGCGGTGACATCCTTGAGGCTGCGCTCGCGAACCTTGCGCGTGGCGCTCGCATCGTGATCTGCGGCGCCATCTCGCAATACAACAATACTGGCCCCATCCAGGGCCCGCGCAATTATCTCTCGCTATTGGTCAGTCGCGCGACCATGAAAGGCATGCTGGTCTTTGACTACGCCGACCGCTACGCCCAGGCTGCTCAGGAAATGGCAGGCTGGATGGCGGCGGGCAAGCTCAAGTCGCGCGAGGATATTGTCGAAGGCATCGAGATGTTTCCCGACACTCTCCTAAAGCTGTTCAAAGGGGAAAACTTCGGCAAACTGATTCTCAAAGTTGGGGCAATTTAGTTTCGCTTACCGGCAGCCTCAGTTCTGACTGCGGCTGCAGTCGATTTGTCTTGGAAGGAGCTCGAATGCCGTTCGCTGACAACCAAGGAATAAAAATCTACTGGGATGAGCAGGGAACAGGTGCGCCGGTCTTGTTGATCATGGGCCTGGGGTACCCGTCCGCGATGTGGCATCGCACTCGCCCGGCGTTGTCAGCTTGTTACCGCACGATCGCGCTCGACAATCGAGGCGCCGGACACAGCGATGTGCCTCCCGGCCCCTACTCGATCGCCCTCATGGCTTCCGATGCGGCCGCCGTGCTCGACGCCGCCGGCGTTCCCCGCGCCCATGTCTTTGGGATGTCGATGGGAGGCATGATCGCCCAGGAATTCGCGTTGCAGTATCCCGGGCGTGTGCGGTCTCTCATTCTCGGCTGCACCGCTGCCGGCGGACCGAACGCCCAGCGCGCGGAGCCGGCCGCAATCGAGATGCTGAAAGCCCGCACCTGGATGAGTCGGGAACAAGCAACTGAGGCCGCAGTCCCTTTTATCTACGACGCCGCGACGCCGCGGTACTTGATCGATGAAGATATCGTCCAGCGTGACCCCTGGCCGACCACCCCGGCCGGCTATCTTGCTCAACTGCAGGCGATACTTGCGTGGGAATCGTTCAGCCGCTTGCCCCAGATCATGGCTCCAACCCTCGTAATTCACGGGAAGGCCGACCGCTTGGTCCCGCCTGCTAACGGGGAATTGATCGCGGCGCGCATTCCCGGCGCACAACTCGTCTTGATCGAACGTGCCAGCCATCTATTCTCGACCGATCAGCCCGAGGCTGCGCACAAAGCGATTTTCGAATTCCTGGCATCGCAACCAGCCGCCGCAAACGCCGGCGAAAAGAGGTTCTAAGGCTATGAACCGCATATTTCGGCACCGGTCTGCTGCTCGTCCGGCGGTCGGTTGTCCCAATTCTTTCAGAGCATACATCGTCATCCATAAAATTCATTTGATGAATCTGAAAAACGCAGCTACGCTCGTGCGGCGCCCTGAAAAGGTACGAGTGTGCCTTTGCCTAATTCAGACAAAGCCTGAGCAAGGGGGGAATATGGGTTTTGCACAGAACAGTTTGGACACTCGTGCGGTCTCACGCTACGGGGCATGTTCCCGGAAGCATGTATTTGTCCATTCCGCCATGAAGTCAATCGCCTGCGTTCTTCTCTGCTTCCTGTTCGCAACCTTTGTGGCTCACGCTCAGGGCGTCGGCTCTTCGGGAGAGATCACCGGAACGGTAACGGATTCTTCCGGTGCCATTTTGCCCAAAGTTGCGGTTAATGTGGTCGAGATCCAGACCGGCTTGAAGCGCACGGCCACCACGGATGGTACCGGTCAGTTCCGGGTCGTGGGGCTGTCGCCGGCCACTTATGACGTCAGTGCGCAGATGACCGGGTTTGCGACCGAGATTCGAAAAAGCGTCACTGTCGCGCATCGGGCAGACGGTAACCTCCGATTTCAAGATGAAACCGTCACAGGTCGCGGCGGTAGTCGAGGTGACGGACCAGCCGCCCGTGGTGGAAACTGAACGCGGGAGCCAAGGCGGACAGAATCTCACAACAGTACATCGCCGACCTGCCCATTGACCGGCGCGATTACCTTACGTTTACCTTGCTCGCGCCTGGGGTCTCCGATTCCACGCGGCTGGCGGGAGACCAGGATTTTCGCGTCAAGCAAACGCCCACAAGCGGGCTGTCCTTCTATGGCAGCAATGGCAGAGGAAACAGCATAACGGTCGACGGTGGCGAGACCTCCGGCGACAGCGGTGGCCAGCGCCTCACAGTTAAGCCAGGACGCGGTGCAGGAGTTTCAGATCAATCGCAGCAACTACGGCGCGGACCTGGGGGGAGCCACCGGCGCTTCCATCAATATTGTGACCAAGTCGGGCACCAACAATCGTTCACGGCGGCCTCTATGGTTTTTTCCGGGACGATGCCATGGACGCCCAAAATCCGTTTTCGTTCACCCAGGCATTACAAGCCGGCCAGACCTTCAATCCTGCCAACCCTGACACTGTCGGTACGCCGGTTAAGGATACTTTGACCCGCCAGCAATTCGGCGGCACCCTGGGTTTCCCAATCAGAAAGGATAAGACGTTTCTGTTTGTTTCGTTTGAAGGCTTGCGCCAGAATGCGCAAAACGCCGTTCCACTTTTGACGAATACCGACATTTTCCGTCCGACGGCGGCGCAGAATGCCATTATTGCCGCGACTAGAGGCGAACCCCTCACCGACACCGGCGCCTTGCTTGCCGGGCTTCCCAGCGCCGCCGGCTGAATGCGGCCTTGCTCTCCAGAGCGTCTTGACGCTGAACCCAAATCCCGGCGGTGCGAACCCGTTCGTGTCGCCAGGTCAATCCGCGCTGAATAGCTTCCTCCTAAACGAGTTTGAAACCGAGGGTGGACTCTTTCCCTTACGACACGCGGGAATATCAGGTATCGACCCGCCTGGATCACCGCGTTAATGCGAACAACGAGATTTCCCTGACCTACCGGTATGGGCACGATTTGGAGGAATCGCCGGACGTGAAGTCTCTGACCGCTTTTTCGGCGGGAAGTTCGATCCACGACTACGACAAGATCTGCAAGCCACCTGGTTCCGCCAACTCAATCCGACCACTCAGAACGAGGCCCGGGTGCAGTGGGATTACTACAGCTTTAACGTGATTCCAAACGAGCCGGCAGAGGTGGGGCTTCAGATTCCAAGTTTTATCAACAATGTTGGGAACGAACATTTTCCTGCCCAACATCACCATTTTGCGGCGCTACGAATTCGCGGACAATTTCACCAAGATTCACGGCAATCACACTCTTAAGTTCGGCGCTTACGAGTTGCTCCGCGGCAATCACACCGAATCGCACACCTTTTTCCCCGGTCGCTTTGTGTTCGGGACGCTCCCCGGAGGTTTGATCAGCCCATATCTTGCAACCACCGGCATCAACCCCTTACAGTCGGCATCGTTCGGGCTGCCTGAGGTTTACCAGCAGGGTTTCGGAGATCCGACGTACCCGTACTACTCCCGCCCGCTCACCTCGTTCTACGCCCAGGACTCCTGGAAGATGACGCCAAGTTTTGCTCTAACCTACGGCCTGCGCTACGACTTGGATACGCAATTCGCCCCGTTGACCACGTACAAGAAGGATTTTGGACCCAGGGTTTCCTTCGCCTGGGATCCGTTCAAGAATCACAAGACGGTGGTCCGGGGCGGGTACGGAATCTTCTACGGACCGGTGGACGTCCAGATTCCTGATGTCGACCTGAGCCTGGGGGTGGTGAACCAGAATAAGTCTGCGGTTGAGAACACCCCTGGCGCCGGCCAGGTCGCCAACGTCAGCGCGATCTGCGGGGTCTCCTATTTCGGGTTTTCCATCCCCGGTCTCGCAGGGAACGGCTCTAGCCCGTGCAGCCGCGAAATTTCCATTTACGCAGATCCGATCGGTGGGATTCCTTCCTTGAATGTAGCAGGGGCGGCAACTATTTTCGGGAGCCTCTTTGCCCAGGGATTGATTCAGTGCACAACCGCGGCCCCGGGAAACAATGCCTGTATCACACCGGCTTCAGTCGCTGGTCCATTTCCCAATGGGCAAACGGGCGTCAACGTTACCAATAGCGGTCCCCTCTCTCCGCTGCAGGTACTTTTCGTGAGCCAGCCGAATTATCGACCCCCGATCGCCCAGCAGGCTTCCTTTGGAATTGAGCGGGAGATTGGTCCGGGACTCTCCATTTCTCTCAGCGGTATCTACTCGCACACCCAGAGAACCCCGATCGCCATCGATACCAATTTGTTGCCGGCGCCGTTTACCTCCGTGACCCTGGCCAACGGCCAAACGGTTTCCTATCGCAACTGGAATACCACGGCGTCGGGGGCAGACCCAATACCCGGCAGCCCTGAGGGCCTGCCCTGCAACACCCAACAATGCTTTGTGAATCCCCTGATCGTACAGAACAACCAATATAGCTCGCAGTCCTACGCTCTCTACGAGGGCGGCATCCTGGAACTCACGAAACGCTTCAGCAATCACTTCTCAGTGTTTGCGAATTACACCTGGAGTAAGGGCATTGACACCTCCACGGACTACAACACGGACTACGGGCCGCAGGATCCCACAAACCTCAATCTGGATCGCAGTCTTTCCGAGTTTGACGAACGGCACAAAGTCGTGATCGCGGGTGTGATCGACAGTCCCTGGAAACAGAGTATTTTGTCGGGTTTTCAGCTGGCTCCAATTTTCTCTTACCACAGCGGGCATCCTTTCAACTTGCTGGCCGGAGGAGAAGTGAACGGCGACAATCACACCACGAATGAGCGGCCCATCGGAGCCCCTCGTGACACGGGCCTGGGCCCCAATTACGTTGACTTCGACGCGCGTCTGACCTGGGGGCACAAACTAGGCGAGAAGACTAGCCTGCTGTTCACGGCGGAAGGATTTAACATCGCGAACCGGACAAATTTTGCCAGCGTCAACAATGAGGTGAGCCCCCTTTTCGCTCTTCCCGCGTCCATTGGTGGCTCGGGTGAGACCACGTTTAACGTCCATGGGATTCGACCGGGTACAGCGTTGCCGGGGGGTGGGACCGCTACCCCCAGCGTACCGCTAACTTTCACATCCGCCTTTCCCAAGCGCCAACTCCAACTCGGGGTGCGCTTGACGTTCTGACGCTAGTCGCTCTCTGCGTCAAAACTGCGGCCATTCCGTCCAATCGGAATGGCCGCCGACGTTGGGGCAGCGAACGCCAAGCATGGCACAGTAGTTGGCCGTGGAATCCAGGCTGCTGAGAGTCCAGGTGAAATACGAATGCCAACGCAGGAAGCAATCTACGAAGTCGCGAACCGAGTCGCAACCATCACGTTGAACCGTCCAGACAAGCTCAACGCCTGGACCGCCACCATGGAAAAGGAAGTGCGCACCAACCTCGAAGAAGCCGAGCGCGATGACAACGTCAGCATCATCGTGCTGACCGGCGCGGGACGCGGCTTCTGCGCGGGCGCCGACATGTCGCTGCTAAGTGCCGTCGCTACGCAGGGCTTGCCAGGCGGGGATCGGGAGTCCGTCTCGCAGTTGAGCAGCCCCCTCCGCCGAGAGGGTGGCTTGCCAGATTTCCAGAAGAAGTATTCTTATCTCCTTGGTATCGAAAAGCCCATCCTGGCTGCCATCAACGGTCCGGTAGTCGGGCTCGGTCTGGTGATTGCGCTTTATTGCGATGTGCGCCTGGCTTCCGACGCCGCCCGCTTTTCGACCACGTTCGCCCAGCGCGGGCTCATCGCCGAGTACGGCATGGCCTGGATGCTGCCGCGTATCGTCGGGCTTCCCAATGCTCTCGACCTGCTGTTTTCCGCCCGCCAGATCAACGCCGCTGAAGCCTTGCGCATGGGGCTGGTGAATCAAGTGTTCGCGCAGGAAAGTTTTCAAGACAAGGTCAATGAATATGCTGCCGATCTGGCGTCGCGGGTCAGTCCCCGCTCCTTGCGAGTGATCAAGCGCCAGGTCTACGGTGCCATGTTTCAGACCTTAGCCGAGTCTTTCGATCTTGCGGTGGAGGAAATGGTGGCAAGTTTGCGCAGCGAAGACTTCAAAGAGGGCGTGGCCCACTTCCTGGAGAAACGCGCCCCCGTCTTCAAGGGCAGGTAACGCGCCCAGCGATCCTCGGAAAGATTTCCCTAAACGTGAAGAGCGCGGAGCAGGAGCCCTGCCAATGTGCCGCCGACCAAAGACCCCAGGAACGGGATCGGCGCGTAGCCCCAATCGGAGCCTCCTTTGCCCGCGATTGGGAGCACCGCATGTGCTATCCGGGTAGGAAAGTCCCGCGCAGGATTCATCGTATAACCAGTCGTACCTCCGAGCGATAGCCCGATGCCCCACACCAGGCACCCCACCAGGAAAGGTGCCAGCCCACCCGCCAAGCCGGTGGTCAACACAGCTTTCGAGAAAATCGTTCCGACTACAAACACCAGCACAAACGTGCAAATGATCTCGCTTACCAGATTCGCAGTGAAATTCCGAATCGCCGGCACCCCGCAGAAGCACGCTCGCTTCAACTCTGGATCTTCCGTCGCTTTCCAGTGTGGTCCAAAGTGAATCCACACCAGCACCGATCCTGCAAACGCACCCGCCATTTGCGCGGCGGAATACGGCACGACCTTGGCGAACTTTCCAGTCGCCATGGCAAATCCCAGCGTGACCGCCGGATTGATGTGAGCATCCCTGCTGCCACACGCGATCGCGACAAATATCGCGGACATCACGGCGAACGCCCAGCCCGTGGTCAGTACTATCCACCCCGATCCCTGCGCTTTGGAATGCTTCAACACAACGTTCGCCACGCAACCATTCCCCAGCAAAATCAAGACCATCGTCCCCATGAACTCACCCAGCAATGCTGAAGTCATCGGTGGCTGTCTCCTTGGGCATTCTGACTGCGCAATTTTGCCGGCCGGCAACCCAGTACGAAGGCATGCTCGTGCATCCGTGTCGTTCCAAGTTGCGAGAAGCGAGTGGGACCACGAACCGTCTGTACAAGGCTCATCGACATAGGAGAGATACGAGTTGACCCGGCCGCAAGCACGTTTTCAACTCACTCCTCCTTGGCGCTTCCGTCTTCAGGTGGTTGTGCAATTCTTCGCTTTATACTTGCTCAACTCCAGCTTAGCGATCAACGCGCGATGCACTTCGTCGGGTCCATCGGCAATGCGCAACGTTCGTATCGAAGCGAACATCTCCGCCAGCGGGAAATCCTCCGACACCCCCGCCGCTCCATGCATTTGGATCGCCTGATCAATAATCGCCAGCGCAATGTTGGGCACGGCGACCTTGATTTGTGAGATTTCGCTTTTCGCTCCCTTCGCGCCCACTTGGTCGATCATCCAGGCCGCTTTGAGAGTCAGGAGGCGTGCCTGCTCGATCAGGATGCGCGCGTTTGCTATCACATCCGCATTTCCTCCCAACTCCGCCAACGGCCGCCCGAAGGCCACTCGCGCCAGCGATCGCCGGCAAAGGAGTTCCAGAGCGCGTTCCGCTGCCCCCAGGGTTCGCATGCAGTGATGAATGCGCCCCGGCCCCAGGCGGCCTTGTGCAATCTCAAATCCACGTCCGGGCCCGGCTACAATGTTGTCCACCGGCAGTCGCACGTTGCGGAAGCTCACCTCTCCATGCCCGAAGGGAGCGTCATAACCGCCAAAAACCGGCACCATGCGCACGATCTCAACTCCCGGCGCGGGCAGCGGCACCAGAACCATCGAGTGCCGTCGATATTTCTGTGCCTCGCAGTCCGTCAACCCCATGAAGATCAGCAGGCGGCAGTGCGGATGCCCCACACCCGAACTCCACCACTTGCGTCCGTTCAATACCACTTGGTCGCCCTCAATGACGGCCGTCGCCTGCATGTTGGTCGCGTCCGAAGACGCTACGCCTGGCTCGGTCATGCAGAACGCGGATCGAATTTCGCCGGCGAGAAGCGCCTTTAACCAAAGTTGTTTTTGCTGCTCCGAGCCATATTTGACTAGAACCTCCATATTCCCCGTGTCGGGAGGGTTACAGTTGAAAACTTCGGGCGCAATCGAACACCTCCCCATCATTTCGGCCAAGGGAGCATATTCCACATTCGTCAGTCCCGCGCCGTACTTCTTTTCCTGCACAAATAGATTCCACAGACCTGCGGTCCTGGCCTTGGCTTTGAGTTCTTCCATGATCGACGGCTGTTTCCAGGTGCGCCAGTCCGCCACATTCTGTACTTCACTGCAGTATTTGGCCTCTTCGGGAAGAACCTGCTCTTGCATGAAAGCCCCAAGCCTCTGCAGGTAGTCTTGGGCGCGGGGTGAGGGGGCAAAATGCATATTGGAAGTTATGTTCTGTCTCGCACAAGCTAGTCAGCCTAGCGATTCCCGCAAAATTCATCAAATGAATCTTACGAATCCAGTAATATATGTTTCGTGCATTTGAGCCAGGTCGATCTCAACCTCTTCGTTGTGCTGGAAGCCATCTACCGCGAGGGCAACATTACCCGCGCCGGCCATCAGTTGAACCTCACCCAGCCCGCCATCAGCCACGCCCTGAAGCGTTTGCGTGACCTTTTAAAGGACCCCCTCTTCGTGCGCCGCGGCGCGCACATGATTCCCACTCCCTTTACCCGCAACATGATCGACCAGGTACGGCAAGCGCTCCAGATCCTGGAGGTAAACCTTCGCGAAAGTCATCAGTTCGATCCCACTCACACCCGCCGCAACTTCCACATCTCGCTCTGGGAATACGTCGGGTCTCTGATCCTTCCCACATTGCTGCAGCGTCTGGAACGTGAGGCGCCCGAGATGTCGATTACCACCTCGCGGGTCAAACGCAGAGACCTGGAAGCAGAACTCGCGAGCGGCTCCCTCGATCTCGCCATCGACGTCCCAATGACAACTAGTGAGCCCATTCATCAAGAACGGCTGATCTCAGAGCCGTTCGTGGTGATGGCTCGCCCCGGGCATCCCGGAATCTCCCGAACCCTCGATCTCGAGACCTATCTCGCGCAGCCCCACGTACTGGTTTCCTCGCGACGCTACGGCCCCAGTCTTATCGACGTAGAACTGAGTCGGCTTGGCTTTCGCAGGAAGATCGTTTTGCGCTGCCAGTACAATTTTGCTGCCTGCCGAGTGGTCAGCGATACCGATCTTCTCCTTACCTTGTCCCAAGGGCACGCGCAGATCCTGGACGCCGGACTCGGCAACCGTGTCTATCCCTTTCCCGTGAAGACTGCTCAACTCGAGGCCCAGATGTATTGGCATGAAAGCGTGGAGAATGACTCCGCCAATCGCTGGCTCCGCCAGCAGATCAAAAGCGTGCTCAATCCGCAAACCCGCGCTGCGATCGACTCCCGCAGAGTCGCCGCGAAAACCAGTCGTCGTGCATCCCGCGACGATGGAGGGTCAAGTCGACGAAAGCGACAGCACTGATCACACTCTGCATCTACGAAGGCAGGATTACTCCCCCGTCTCGGCAGCGATGAACGGCTGCCAAATCTGGCAGAAGTGTTCCTGTCTAAAGTTAAAGAAAGGGTTCGGAGCCCTCGGCCCGGGTGCAAGATCTTGGACCGCTCCGATGAAGTTGAATGGCAACCAAAACGAAGAGTGTCGCGGCAGATTCGGATTCCCGGTGTTCACGAAGTTCCCCCAGTAGGTCTTCATCTCGCCCGCCAGTTGCTGCTCATCGGCACTGAGCGGCGTACCGAAATTAAACAGGAACTGCAGTTCCGAGGCATGTTCCGAAGCACTCGGGAAGCCAAACGCATCGTTCGGTGGCTCGACCACCGTGCCGAAACCCACCACGGTTGGCGCATTGGGGTCGTTAAACTCGTAACCAAAGACCGGAACGAAACGCGCAAGGTCAATATTGGAATCGGATCCGTTGCAGGCAAAGACCAGGTCTGTGAAGATCTGCGCGAGCGCCTCATCGGAACTGGGCGCGTCACCGGGCAGGAACGGATCCGGGAAATCGGCGAGTGGATACTCCTCCGCAAGCGCGGCACCCAAGGCAGCCGTATTCTCGGCGGCCGGGAAGCCAATCACCCCGAGGAACAGGTTGATTTCCTGTGGGTAGGTGCAGACCACCGGCGTGCTGGAGCCCTCTGCGCAGAAGTTATTTGGATTGCTCAAGTCGAAATTCGCCGGGCCCCCGGCCGCCAGTATGTTAGGAAAGGTGCTGGCGAAGGGGAAATCAAGCGGCTCGAAGAGCCTGCCCTCATTGGCGTTCGTGCCCTGAAGCACCGGGACGCGGATGAATTCGCCCGTCGAAAACGCTGGCTGCAGCGCGAGCGGCAGGACCTTTGTCCCGAAATCGGGCGAGATCCCGCTAGCTCCGAACACTTCGCCCTGCGCGGCGACGATACTCGCGACCGATGCCCCGCGCAGACAAGCCGCGTCATTCGGCGGCGTGCATCCCAAAGCCACATCGAAGCCTGCGCCGAAGATCGCTCCATACACCAGTTCCGAAGGCACGTCGTGCAACATATAGCCGCCGCTCTCGATGATCGCGCTGCGGAACAGACCCTTCGCAGTCGTGGTCGAAACCAGATTGCTTGAAACGCTGAGGCCACCAGCGGATTCGCCCCCGACCGTGACCTTCCTCATATCGCCGCCGAAACCAGCTATGTTGCGCTGCACCCACTGCAGCGCGAATTGCTGGTCCATCAGGCCGTAGTCGCCTGCGTCGCCCACATTCTGAAAAAAGCTCGGAGTTGGGGCGAGCAATCCCCGCTCCACCAGCCACCCGAGCGCGCCCAGGCGATAGTTGATCGTCACCACGATGATATTGTTCTCGGCCACCATCACCGATGGATCGTAGTCCGCACCCGTTCCGCTGACCAGCGCGCCGCCATGGATCCACAGAAAGACTGGCAACTTCGAATGTGGGGTGGCGCTTGCGGGGGTGTAAACATTGAGGAAAAGACAATCCTCGGACTGCGGCAGAGGCGCGGTACTTCCAGCCTGCGGGCAGGCCGGTCCCGGGAAGTCCGCCAGAACCGGGCCCGTGGGTGAAGTCGGCGGTTGCGGCGGCGTCCAGCGTGCCGCCCCTTCCGGCGCTGCCGCGTAGCGGATGCCAAAGAATACATCGACCGCAGTCGGGTCGCTGGGCGACGGTACGCCAGTGAAGGTGCCCGTGTCGGTGACGACGGTCTGGGCGGAAGCGGTGGCAACGGCCGCGGTAAGGAAAAGCGCGGCCAAAGCAAGAAATACCTTGCGGCTGGGGGCGTTGCTCGACATGGAGATATTCCTTTCTGGTCTGGAAAGCGATGTCAGCGCGGACATCGTCGGGGTCAGAGTGTCGCCGCCCGCTGAGGGCGCCGTATCTTCCTAAGCGGCGTGAGCGTATCTGACTTCGCGAAATTCATCAAATGAATTGTTTGGATGATGAGAAATGCCTGCCGAGAATGGCTCTGTCGAGCTTGCTCCCGTTTGGAACAGGCCCCCCACCCGCCCGTTGCAGGGATCGGACCTCCGACACACAGCGTCTGCACGGAGACCGGGTTCCATTTCAAGGAGGGAGTATTATGCGGATAACTATATGAAGGTAATGAGAGCGTTAGTGAGAACGGAGTGGAGCAATGCCCGAATCTATTGACTGGCCGCCGACCCATGCGCCGCAGCCTCGCCGCCGCCGTCGTCGACTCGTTGTCATTCTAGCCGTTCTGGCGGTCATCTTTTTCTTCGGTCGGACCGGGTTGTCGAATTACGTTGAGCTGCTCTGGTTCCGGTCGCTCACTTACGGAGACGTTTTCTGGAAAACACTGAGCCTTCAGTGGGGAATCTTCACGGCTTTTGCAGCGGCCACATTTTTGATTCTGTACGGATCGTTTCTGGCTCTGAAGCGGACACATCTCGCCGATTTGCCGGTTGGTCACACGATTCTAATCGGCGGACGGCCAATGAAGCTTCCGGTAGAGCCGGTTCTGCGCCTCATCGCGCTCGGCGTTTCGCTCGCCATTGCCGCTGCGACCGGAGCCGGCATGATGGCGGAATGGCCCACGCTCGCGCTCTTTTGCTTTGCACCCCGGGCAACTGGCACCGTCATAGACCCGATCTTTGGCAAGCCGCTGAATTTCTTTCTGTTCACCCTGCCCGCGTGGCAGCTCATCCTCGGCTGGTTGCTTACGTTGGCTGTGATTATCTGGATACTCGCCGTTTTCTTCATCCTCATCACCGGAGGAGCCCGTGCCCTCGCCGGGAGTCTCAGCCGCCACGTCGCGTTACCTTGGCGCGGACTCTCCATCGCGTCTGCGTTCCTGTTGCTGATCCTTGCGGCGCGTGCCTATATCGCCCGCTTCGAGCGCTTGCTTGACGATCACACCATCTTTGGGGGAGTGACCTACACGGATGCGCACATCACGATCACCGGGATGCTGATCGTTTGCGCCGCTTTGATTCTCGGCGCGGTGATCATGGTCGTCAATGCCGCGCGGGTTCCACGCGGGCGCTGGCTGGCCGTCGCGATTCTTCCTGCGCTAGTCTGCTATATCGCCGTTCAAGGCATCGGTTGGTACGTCAGCAGCTTTATCGTCAAACCGAATGAACTGGTCCGCGAGAAGCCCTACATTGTCTACAACACCGACTTGACGCGCCAAGCCTATGGATTGGACCGGGTCACGCAGCGTGAGTTTCCCGCTGAGACCACCGTCGAGGCTGCCGACTCGGCGAACAATCAAGCCACCCTTCAGAATATCCGGCTCTGGGACTGGCATGCGCTGCAGGACACTCTCCGTCAGATTCAGGAGATCCGCACTTACTATGACTTTCCCGACATCGACATTGACCGCTATGAAATCGACGGCACGACTCGCGAGGTGATGCTCGCGCCGCGCGAGTTGAACGTGGATAAGCTTCCGGAAAGCAGCCGTAATTGGATTAACGAGAAGCTTATCTACACTCACGGCTACGGCATCACGATGAACCCGGTCAACGGGTTCACTGCGGAAGGACTGCCCACCCTGATTTTGAGCAACATGCCGGTCCAGAGCACGGTTCGTAGTCTAGCCGTGACGCGTCCGGAGATTTATTTCGGCGAGTTGACCAACACTGACGTCTATGTCAAGACTCGCCAGCAGGAATTCAACTACCCGCAGGGCGCAACCAACAACCTCACTTCGTACGAAGGCGACGGCGGCATTCTTCTCGGCGGTTTCATACGCCGCATGATCATCGCGCTCGATCAAAGCGATCTCGCGAAGCTGCCGTTCAGCGATGACGTGAACAAGAATAGCCGGCTGCTGATGCGCCGCAACATACGCGATCGCGTATCGGCGTTAGCGCCGTTCCTGACCTTCGATCCAGATGCCTACATCGTGCTCGGCGAAGACGGCCGTCTGTCGTGGATCCTGGACGCATACACAGTTTCAGACAGCTATCCCTACTCAACCCATTACCAGCTCGACGGCAATCCCATCAACTACATGCGCAACAGTGTGAAGGTGGTGGTAGACGCCTACGATGGTACGACCACGTTCTACGTGTTCGATCCGGATGATCCCATCATTACAGCCTACCGCCGCATTTTCCCAACCCTGTTCAAGAATGCAGCGATGATGCCTCCTGGGCTGCGCAAACACGTGCGCTACCCCGAGTTGTTGCTTAAATTGCAGGCGGAGGTGTACGGCCTGTATCACATGACAGATCCGGAAGCGTTCTACAACCGCGAGGACCTGTGGACCGTCGCCACCGAAGTTGGCATGAGTGACGCTGGTCAGCAAGTAACCCAGGCGATGCAGCCCAACTTCGTCCTGATGAAACTGCCCGGCGAAGCCGGCGAGGAATTCGTGGAGATTCTGCCCTTCACTCCGGCCAACCGGAATAATCTGATTGGCTGGATTGCCGGCCGCAGCGACGGCGCACAATACGGTACGTCGATGGTCTACAACTTTCCTAAGACAAAGCTGGTCGATGGACCGCTGCAAATCGAGGCGCGAATTGATCAGAACGCACAGCTTTCCGGACAATTGACGCTGTGGAATCAGCAGGGCTCGCACGTGCGGCGCGGGGCTTTGCTGGTGATTCCAACCGGACGCGCGCTGTTGTATGCGGAGCCGATTTACCTGCAGGCCGAGCGGAGTCCGATGCCCGAATTGCGTCTGGTCGTGCTCGCACTGCAAGATCGGCTCGCCTACGGACCAACCTTCGAATCAGCAATGGCCGCCCTTTTTGGCGGAGCGGTCTCGTCGCTGACTGCCGCCGCGGTACCGCCGGAAGCGGCGCGAGGAGCACCGGCATCCGCCGCCTCGCGCCAGCCCGCAGCGGATCTCAACGCGCTCATCACCGAAGCGGCCAAAGACCTTGCCGACTACCAGCGCCTCACCGCGGAAGGCAAGCTCGGCGAGGCTGGCCAGAAGCTTGAAGAATTGAAGCGTGCACTCGACCAGCTGAACACTCGAAAAAGATAGTCTCGCTCTTGTCCCAATGCGCGCTCGTATTTCGGCTGCTCTACTGGCATTCGTCTTGGCTCGCATGATGCTTTGAAGCCCCGTCTCCCCGATCCCTCTTTTGCGCAACGATTCCGCCTTGTCATTTAATATGCATGATGATATATATGTATTTTGATGCATGTACAGATGCTCCAAACCCTGGGGGATCCGACTCGGCTCCGCATCGTAGAAATCCTGCGGGGCGGCGAGCATTCGGTCAACGACATTGTCGAGAACGTCGATATCGACCAGTCCGGCGTATCGCGGCACCTCCGCATCCTGCAGCAGGCTGGGTTCGTGCGCGTCCGCCCCGAGGGACAGAAGCGCTTTTACTCACTTTGCCCCGATCCTTTCAGAGATCTCGATGCCTGGGTAAGCCAGTATCGGCAACTGTGGGAAGGTCGTCTCGATAAGTTCGGCGAAGCCCTCGCGCGCAAGCGCCGCGCTAAAAAGCGGCCTTGAAACAAGAAAATCATCAAGGAGAGAACATCATGAGCGGGAAAGCCAATAACCGGTCCGATCGCAAGGTCGTCATCGAGCGCACGTACGAGGCATCGATCAAGGATGTCTGGGAGCTTTGGACGACCAGAGAGGGAATCGAATCGTGGTGGGGCCCGGAAGGGTTCTCGGTAAAGGTTCACCAGCTCGATCTGCGGGCCGGTGGCCAGATGGTGTATGCAATGACGGCGGTCGATCCGCCGCAGGTTCAGTTCATGAAGAATGCGGGGATGCCTCTGACTACGGAAGCGAGGCTGACCTACACCGAGATCGTTCCGGGCAAGACGATCGCCTACACTCACCGGGCCGATTTCATTCCCGGCGTTGAACCATACACCGTAGGCAACAAGGTGGACTTCTTTGCGCTAGGAGGCAACGTGCGCATGGTCCTGACGCTTGACCCGATGCACAGCGATGAGTGGACACAGCGCGCAGTGATGGGCATGGAAAGCCAACTGGGAAAGCTCGCCAGCGTCATTGCCATCCGAAGCGTCTGACGTTGGTGATTCAAATCCTGGTTCGTCCTGAATTTCGCTTTACTCGTAGCGAGCCCAGCGGGCGCATCACTTTGGACGATTTTGGTGCGGAAGGGGGGATTTGAACCCCCACGCCTTTCGGCGCCACCCCCTCAAGATGGTGTGTCTGCCAGTTCCACCACTTCCGCACTTTATAAATAATCTGCAACGAATTGCTTACAACTTCGGCTGGCGAGAGCATCTCCAACCGCTTCCGGACTGCAGCCCTCTGCGGATCTACGCAGCGCGAACCTAATGTTATCGTGTCCCGCGACATCCTGCAACGTATGGAATCCTGCGCTCTCGGGCCTCTGTCAAAGGATATGACACATCACCACGTGTTGTGGTCAGTTGGAGATTCAATCGCCGGTCTCTTCCCTAAAGAAAATGGGTAAACAGACGATGAAGTAGTTGCAGAGGTTTAACGAGCGACTTCACAACATGGAACTCACTCACCCAGAGGCATGCGCCTGACAAATAACCTTCTGCCCGTGGCAAATCATTTCGACTCTGGTTTTCCTAATCTCCCGACGGCAGCAGCATCTCTTCGGACCCGATCTCAATGTTGAGCGGCGGGTGCGAACAATCTCCCCGCATGGGTTGGCAAGCCGCGTCGAGTCTACGTTCCGGCCGTGGCAACGATTTCCCTCCGCCGAATTGCTCGGCCTCAGTCGATTCCTCCAGCGCCATAGTCGAGGCCAACCCGCCGCTGATGACCTGCTGCACCTGATCAAAGTAGCCAGTCCCTACAAACCGCTGGTGCTTCACCGCTTCATACCCGAACTTGGTCTCGCTGCTGAACTCTTTCTCCTGCAGCCGCGAATAGGCGGTCATGCCTGCGAGCTTGTATCCGCGGGCCAGCTCGAACATGCTCAAGTTCAGCGCATGGAACCCGGCCAGCGTGACGAACTGAAATTTGTATCCCATGCGGGCCAGTTCCGGCTGAAATCGTGCGATGGTTTCCTCATCAAGCTTCTTGCGCCAATTGAAACTGGGCGAGCAGTTGTAGGCCAGCATCTTCTCGGGATACTTCGCATGAATCGCCTCGGCAAACTGCCGCGCTTCTTCGAGATCAGGATGCGAAGTCTCGCACCAGATCAGGTCCGCGTAGGGAGCATAGGCCAGGCCGCGCGCGATGGCCGATTCGATTCCGCCGCGAATGCGGAAGAAGCCCTCGGGGGTGCGTTCTCCCGTACAAAAGGCTTGGTCGCGAGCATCGATGTCGCTAGTCAGCAGATGCGCGCTGTCCGCGTCGGTTCGCGCCATCACCAGCGTTGGGCACGCCCATCACATCGGCTGCCAGTCGCGCTGCCACCAGCTTCTGCACGGCTTCGGTGGTCGGAACCAGCACCTTGCCGCCGAGGTGTCCACACTTCTTTGCCGACGAAAGCTGATCCTCAAAGTGCACACAAGCCGCGCCCGCCTCAATCATCGCTTTCATCAGTTCGAACGCATTCAGCGTGCCGCCAAACCCAGCTTCCGCGTCGGCTATGAGCGGCGCGAACCAGGTTTGTGCCGGGAGCAACTTTTCCTTCCGCATGATGGACCTGATCGGCCCGCTGCAGCGCGCTGTTGATGCGGCGGCAAAGATTCGGAACGCTATCGGCCGGATACAGGCTCTGATCGGGATACATCTGCCCTGCATTGTTGGCGTCCGCCGCCACCTGCCATCCACTCACATAGATCGCCTTCAGTCCCGCCTGCACCTGCTGCACCGCCTGATTGCCCGTGACCGCGCCCAGCGCGTTGACGTAAGACTCGGTTTGCAGCAGTTCCCACAGCCGCTCTGCCCCGAGACGAGCGAGCGTGTGCTCGATGTGAACCGAGCCGCGCAGCCGCAGCACATCCTCCGCCGTGTACGGACGTTCGATTCCTCTCCATCGCGGGTTGTTCGCCCACTCGTAGTTCAGGCAATCTTGCGCCAGCGCGTACTGCGCAGTCGTCTGTTGATCGTCCATTAAAGGTGAGGGGGAATGCTGTTGAGTTGAGTTCTTCCCGTTTTCCTTGGCGGACATCTGATGTTCTCCTGGGCGATTTGTGGGTGTTCAATATACTGAACACGACTTCACCATACTGGCGAAGCGTAGGCCATGGCCAAAAGCTGGTCAAGCTGGTCGTTCAATATGTTGAACATACATTCACTTAATTGGCCGGATCAGGTAAAATAGAGCGAGTATGCCGGTTCTACCCGATTCTCCGTCCGCGGCCGTGGAACGCGCTCTGGCCATGCTGGAAGCTGTTGCACAGGCGTCCGACGGCTTAAGCAATGCCGAAATCAGCCGTAAACTCAACATTCCGAAGAGTTCTGCCAGCTATATCCTGCGCACCCTCGAAAATCAGGGCTATTTGACTCGCGACGGCGAGTCCGGAAAGTACCGCGTGGGCCTGAAGATCCTCAGTCTGAGCCGGGGAGCGCTGGGAGGGCTGGATGTTCGCGGAGTGGCCCTGCCCATCATGCGCCACCTGACGCACCAGACCGGCCTCACCTGCCATCTGGCCGTTCTGGACGGGCCTGACGCGGTCTACATCGAGAAGGTTGAGCCGGAGGGTTTTATCCGCATGGATACCTGGGTAGGACGCCGTATGCGGGTACACGCCACCAGCGTTGGCAAGGCGATCGTCGCCCACATTCCGCAAGAGCAATTGGAGGAGATTCTGCGCAAGAGCGGGATGGAGAAGCGCACGCCCAAGACGATTACCACGCTGCCGCGTTTGCTCAAGGAACTGGAAAAAGTCCGCGCCCAGGGCTACGCTGTCGACGATGAGGAGAACAATCTCGGCGCGCGTTGTGTCGGCGCCCCGATTTTCGATGAGCGCGGCTTCATCGAAGCCAGCCTGGGCTTGAGCGGCACCACGCAGCAGGTTAGTCCACAGACCATGCCACGCATTCTCGAAGCACTCAAAGACGCGGCCCGGCACATCTCCATGGGCATGGGATACCGCGCCCCGCATCGTCGCGCCCGTGGCGCCTAGCCCATTCCGGGAATCCGGGTGCTTGCTCTACGCAGATGCTCTATACTCCTCCGCCGTCGCCACCCTCGCGCCGACCGGCTGCCGCGGCAGAGCCACCAGCACGATTCCCTGCTTTCGGTCGTGCACGAGCGTCCAGACCTCGGCGCACTCGTCACAGAGCCAGTAACGCTCCACGCGCCGGGGCCGTTGCCGCATTTGATGAGAGGACGGGGCTGTCAGTTCTACCGACTTGGCCACAAATTCGGTCTCCACTAGAAACAGTTTGCCTTGACGTAGCCGAAGAAAAGGTCTTGAACACTGCGAATTCGCACAGTGGCTGAGCATCACGCCCTCCGCCGGACTGCTCCCTCAGCTCAGATTTCGCCATCCCCGCTCTTGGTCCCTGAGATCTAAAAGCAGCCAGATTCCGAACCAACAGCAGGTGAGATGCCAGACGGTGTGGTAGCCTCCCGTAGCCAATTTCTAGCATTTGACGCCAGCATCTGGCTGTGTCTCTCGTCCCTCAGTGCCGACGCATCGGCACTGTGACGAACTCTCGTCTTCGTGTCTTGCTTCGAGGTTGGCCCCTGGTTACCATTCCATCAAATGGCAAAGCACGTCTTGCTGTGTCCTCCGGCCTATTTTGAGGTTGTCGGTCAGAAAAACCCTTACATGTCCCAGAATGTTCCGGTGGATCGCCAGAAGGCCCAGCAGCAATGGCAGGCTCTATGTTCCGCCCTTGAGCAAAACGGATGCCAGGTCGAAACCATCCCTCCGGCCCTCGGCCTCGAAGACATGGTCTTCGCCGCCAACCAGGTTTTTGTAGGTTTTCACGACCGAGTAGGGAAGTTCATCGTGCCCAGCCGGATGGTGCATGCTTCACGGCAGCGCGAAGTGCCTTTCTATGTGGATTGGTACCGGCGGCGTGGGTTCAAGATCATCGAAGTCGATCTCGGCACCGACCATCTGGAGGGCCACGGAGACCTGCTCTGGCACCCAGACTGGTCCCGCATCTACGCCGGCTACGGCTTTCGCTCGACCCAGGCTGGCGTTGAGAAATTTCAAGCCGCCATGTCCAAATTGGGAATCCCGGTCGTCCCGCTGCATCTGGTCGACCGCTACTGCTATCACCTCGACACCTGCTTCTGCCCTTTGAACGACGAAGCTGTGCTCGTCTATCCCGGCGCCTACGCTCCCCAATCTCTCGCTACCTTGCGTGGCTTCTGGAAGCGGGTTCACGAACTGACCGCCGACGAAGCCCACAAATTCATGGGCAACGGCATCGTAGCCAACACAAGCTACCTCACGCCTTACGTCACGCTACACCTGGAAAACATCCTGCGCCAGGAAGGCCTCGCGCCCGTCATCGTTGACACCTCGGAGTTTGAAAAGTCCGGCGGCAGCTTATTCTGCATGAAGGCCTTCCTGCCCTGACCGATATTGGCCCTGAAGCCGCTGCGCCGACCGAACCCGCCAGCGTCAACGCACTATCGCCCCCATAACACCCACGACTACTCCCACCACGCTGAGCACAATCCCGAAGTGCCAGAAGATGCGCCGCCCGGAAAGCAGGGTGATCGAGGTCACTACCAGCCCAATCTCCAAAAATACCTCTGCCAGGTCAAACAGGTCGGCGCGGTTTCTCTCCCTTGCGACCTCCTGCTCCAACTTGCGCGCCTCCTCTTGAATCTCTTCTTTGTCATGTTTGTAGCGCTCGCCTTCCTGTGTAGCTTTTTCGCGAAATTTCGTCATTGCCCCGGAGTCATTGCTTGCCACCGCGGCAGCCAGATCGCTGAACAACTCGTCCTCATGCTCGCGAATATTCTTGGCCTGGTAGTACGCCCACTGATCGGAGGACTTCGCCTGCAGCACCACTTCCTCGGTATGTGCCCGATGCCCCAACAGCGATACCACCGCCACTAATACCGCCAGCACTGCCATGGTTAGCGACACGGCCGCGAGCGACTTGTCCTCTCTGGCTTTTTCCGCATGTTCCCGCAGTTCCTGAGCTTCGTCTCCCATATTTGCCCGATCCTGATTCAGAGTGTCAGAGTCATGGTGCAGACTCAGGTGCAGATATTACGCAATCCGGAAGATTTCGCCAAGCGCGGGATTGTTGTTTGGAGTCCAGCTTCAAAAGCTACGATCAAGCACTGCCCCGGCCTGCACAGTTAGAATGACGGTTCTCCATTCACCAGCATTTTCTTCAAGCTAAACTCTTGCAGGATCCGCTGCTGCCGCAGCCGGCCGATGTTGGGGTGGACAAACTCCACGGCGATCTTTTCCTCCGGACCCAGTTGCTTCGGACGTGGAAAAGTGAACTGAAAAGTGTCGTCCTTGAAGCCGTAATTCAACAAGCTCAACCTTTCTTTGCCGGCATCCAGAAACACCGACATGCTGAGCGTCGCCGCGCTCTGGCGCTCCCAGTAAGTACGCAGCAAACTCACATAGTCCTGGACGTTGGAGCTGTAGGTCACGGAAACTACGACGCGGTCCGGAAATGTGACGGCTAGAAATTTGACCGAGTTCGCGTCGAAAACAGCCTTCTGCTCCGCGCTCATCTTGTCGTACTTCGAGTTCAACTGAGCCGTGCGCACCTGGGCTTCTCGAATAGGCTGCGCGGAGCGGAATTGCAGGTTGTAGGAAACGCTGGGATCCGTCTCCATCTCGCCCCGGTTGCCGTGGTTAGCCGGAGAGTCACCACTGGTTATGCTGGTTTGAATAGAGCCCAGAGTGAGCGTCGTGGCCCACGGCGACTCTTCGAGGATGCGGTGTGTCTCATCCGCAGACCAATTCTGGTACGGCTTCTTGGTCCAGAAATCTGCGCCCCACGCCGACACGGCCAGGCAAACCACTAAGAGAGGAATAATCGGGCAGTAGAGTCCCCGTTTTACCGCAGGCATAGGGAGTCTCCTTTTCGACTTCATAAACGGGGCCCAGGATAAATCTACGGCACAGAAATGTAGAGTCAAAACCGTCCGCGGGCCAAGGGTCGAACCTCGACCTACCGCATGGTCTCTTCAATCTCCGAAATCCAGTTAGGACGCTTCAACACTTCCCGCGGCTTGGGGCCGTCCGCCGCACCCACGATTCCGTCCTGCTCCATCAGATCGATCAGGTGTGCCGCGCGTCCGTAACCAATGCGCAGCCGCCGTTGGAGCAGGGAAGTGGACGCTTTCCCAAACTCCACCACCAGCCTCACCGCGTCCTGATACAGAGGGTCGTCTTCGCCGCCGCCCTCAGACCCCTCACCTCCATCGCTGCTGCCGCTGCTCCCGGCCTCACGTTCTTCTTTCGGAGGTTCGAGGAATTGCTGCTGGTACTCTGCCGAGCCTTGCTGCTTCCAGAATTCAACCACTGCCGCGATCTCTTTCTCCGTGACCAGCGGCGCATGCAACCGGTGCACCCGCGCCGATCCCGAGGGCAGATAGAGCATGTCTCCCTTGCCCAGAAGCGCCTCGGCTCCGTTGGCGTCGAGTATGGTTCGCGAATCCACCTTAGTCGCCACTCGAAAAGAAATTCGCGCCGGGAAGTTCGCCTTGATCAACCCCGTAATCACGTCCACCGACGGACGCTGCGTCGCCAGCACCAGGTGAATGCCCACCGCCCGTGCCATCTGTGCCAGCCGCGTGATCGATTCTTCCACGTTGCTGGAATCGAGCATCATCAGGTCGGCCAATTCGTCGATGATGATCACGATATAAGGAATCGGCTTATCGTCGGAATCTTCTTCGAACAGGCTGGGCGTGCCGTTATCGAACAGCCGGTTGTACTGGTCGATATTGCGCACGCCCTTGGCAGCCAGCAGTTTCAGCCGCCGTTCCATCTCACGCACGGCGTTGCGAAGCGCGTTCGCCGCCAGCTTCGGTTCAGTGATGATCGGAGTGTAAAGATGCGGCACGCCTTCATAGTTGCCCAGTTCCAGCCGCTTCGGATCCACCAGAATCAGGCGCACCTGATCCGGCGTCGACTTGTATAAAATCGACATGATAAAAGCGTTGATGGCTACGCTCTTGCCCGAACCAGTAGATCCGGCAATCAGCAGATGCGGCATTCCGTTGAGGTCCGCCGTGACGATGCGCCCGTTGATGTCCTTGCCCAGGGCCATCGTCAGCTTCGACTTCGAGCCCATGAACTCCTGCGACTCGATGTTTTCCCGCAGCCAGATGATCTCGCGCTCGCGGTTCGGCACCTGGATGCCCACTGTCGATTTCCCCGCCATGCGCTCGATCAGAATGCTTTCGGCTTTCAAAGCCAGACACAAGTCATCGGTGAGATTGGTGATGCGGCTGTATTTAATTCCAGCGTCAGGCTTGAACTCGAACGTGGTGACTACGGGACCAGGATTGATTTGCGTGATCTGCCCGTGGACATCAAACTCCGCATACTTTTCCGTGAGCACCTGCGCCAGCAGCTTCAGCTCGTCCGCATCCACCGCCTGCTGTTCGTCAGGACGCTGCAGCAAGCTGCTCGAGGGCAGCTTGTAACCGCCTGCGATCCGCGGCATCGTCGTCTTTGCTTTGTGATCGCTATCAGCACGCTGCGTCACTTCCGGGTCAAGTGCGGCGTCATCCCCGGCCACGGACCCAGTCAGAATCCCGCCCGTCGCAGCCGGGGCGCGTTCTGCGACCTCAGGCTCGAGCATGCGCTCGATGCCGGTACGGCGAGGTTCCGCCGAAGCTCGCGAAGGTTCTAGGGATTCGCCGCTTTGCCGCGAGGGGATCAGCTGCGTCTTCACGACTGGCTTCGAAATCCGGCGTTTGTCCAGTTCCTTTTGCTGCCGCCGTTTGGCCCGTTCGGCCTTCCAATCCTGGTATCTGTTCCACAGCGCGGTCACGAACGCAAATCGCGTCGGAGCCCACACTTGGATCGCCGAAAACGAGAACGCCGTCGAAAGATAGAGCGCGACCGCCAGCACGCTTGCGCAAACAATGTAGGCGCCCGCCAGGTTTAAGTAGTGGATTAAGAGATCGCCCACAACCCGCCCCAACAGGCCTTCGACGGGCACCACATGCAGCCAGCGCAGATGCCCCGGCAGTAACGCCAGCAGCGCGGGCACGAAAACTACCAGCCAGATTCCGCCCAGACTCTTTGCCACCGGGGACTGGATCTTCCGCGAAACAAACCAGCGCAGCCCAAGCATCGCGGGAAAGATTGGAAGCAGAAAAGCTCCAATCCCGAAGAACTGCAGCGTAAGGTCCGAGATGAGCGCTCCCACCACGCCGACCCAGTTGCGGGCAACGTGGGTTCCGGTCAGCACAGAAGCGCTATTCAGCGAAGGATCGACCGGCGAGTACGAAGCCAGCGCGAGGAAGAGAAGGAGCGCAGAGACGCACAGCAGGAAACCGATCAGCTCATTCAGCCGCCGGTTCCCCGTGGGGACAAAGATGCTTGCCAGAAAACGCATGAGGGCCGTTTCTCTCACGGGCGCAAAATTGTCCCGTGGCGCAAATCGGCCAGAGCCTCATTATTATGCCAAGAAGCGGACACTCCGGCAATGCCCGTAATCAGACAGGGGTATTGAGTTGGCTTCCGGGGCTATCGCCGCAGCCAGGTCAATGAGTGCTATTGCCTGTTATCGACAGTCACCCTGGGATTTCACGCAATTGACGTATAGACTCCTGTCGTATGAAAGCCGCGGAATGGCTCGTGCGAGCAGTCGTTGTTGGAACGTTTTTCGCGTTGCTACTTGCACCCGAGGGTTGGCGCTTCCGTCTCGCTGTAGCAACAGTCATCCGCGGTTGCTTGGGCGCGTGAACCGCGACCCGGCCATTAACCTACCCGACGGAACTAATCCAATAGAAGTAGCTCTGGGGCCTAACGTATTCGACCTAGGCCACCCGGGGACTTGTAAAGATTGCGCGAGCAGATAGAGTTCCGCTAGCGCGTCCTCAGCTGATTCCTCCTCCGCCAGCCACGGGCGCGACTTTAGGAGGAATTCGCATGAACAAACTTGCTTGTACACTGTTTTCTCTACTGGCTGTTGCTTTGATGCTCGGAGTGGGCACCGCCGCGGCGCAAGACGACATTTACGACGTCGGCTACTTTACAAATGCCAACAATTCAGCCACGCCTGCCGCCCACTTGCGGTTCACCAACGACGGCGCCTACGCAGCCGGCAACCTTTGCGCGAACATCTATGTCTTCGACACCGCCGAAGAGATGGAGGAATGTTGCAGTTGCGAAGTAACCCCCAATGGTTACCTCGACCTCACGGTCAACGGAAACCTCATTGCCAACATCCTGGATCATGGCACTAAGCCCACCCGGGGTATCATCAAGGAGGTTTCGACTAGAGTTCCTGCAACGGGGGTCTGCAGCCCTACCTATGTTTCCCCACAGATTGGAATCAAGGGCTGGCTCACTCACATTCAGAAGGGGGCAACCTCGGGCACGTACAGCGTCACCGAGACGCCTCTGACGGATTCGGTTCTCTCTGCGCAGGAATATGATTTCAATCTCATCGAGACCTGCAGCTTTGTGGAGTCACTGGGCACCGGCACTGGCGTTTGCTCTTGCGCCGACGCAGGGGACTAAGCGGAGTGCAACCGAAGTTACGCGGGAAGGTTGCAAGTGGCACCTTCCTCCTGAAGCGCGCCAGGGACGATTCTGGCGCGTTTTTTCTGTCAGCAGGCTCCATAGCCCTCCCAAAAAGCGCTTCATCTGGGTTGCCTGTCAGCAACCGCGCCAGTAGGTGAGCATCCGAGTCCGCAAAGCAGCAAGCAGATGGCGGCAACTATCGCCTTGCTGTGAGGCAGACTGTGCATAGAATCTTTCAAGATCATCTTGACTCTTCACAACTGCCACCTGGAATATTCACACCCCATCCCTGTGACATCCAACCTTGCGCCGAGCCAAAAACTCATTCCATAATTGCCCAGGCAAAGGCAATAAATTCAGCGAAAGCAACAGGGCCGCTACGGGCCAAAAATCGGCCCGTAACTCCTTTGTTTTCCGGATTTTGACCCCTAAGTCCTTTGCCCGCCGGATTTTGCGGGCAAAAACGCGGTAACGTGATGATTCCAATGACCGGAGGGGGGAGGGGGGGTACCCTGTAATAAGAAGGTAAACAGTTATCAAACGATAAACTGACCTTCCCGCTGAGGGACCCGGCGAGGTACGTCAACCCTTGGCAGTTATTGCGGCGTCGCTCGCGATTCTCGACCATTCCTCAAAAGGCGCAGAGGATGGTCGCAGCCGTCCCGGGTTCATGATGTTATCCGGGTCGAGTCCCGCCTTAATGGCGGCGACAGCCATCACGCCTACAGGCGAAATGTCATCAGTCAGCCACGGCAGGTGTTCGGTACCGACCGCGTGGTGGTGCGAGAGGGTGGCGCCGTGATCGATGAACGACTGTTGGGCAGCCCGTTTCGCGTGGAGATATTGTTGCATTTCGTGCCCGTCCTGCTGCTTAAGGGCGAACGTCAAATAGAGGCTCGCCCCGCACTGGTAGGTGTGGCTGATGTGACATCCCACCCAAGGCTTCACTCTGCTTTCAAGGATCGCGGCGCGTAGCGCAGTGGTCGTCGCTCGATACAAAGGAACGAGGTTGCTCCAGACGGTTGACGTCTCGCTGACATCGGACGTGATAGCGCGATCCAATAGAAAGTCACGGATGTGCGGAAAATCGTATTTGGTCGACTCGAACGACTTGCCCGAACCGGGGCCCAGGTCCACTGCGCCGAAGTGTCGGTAGATGCGGCTCACTTGACTGTGCTGGCGGACGGCTCCGGCTTTGCTGCCCTCAAAAGTTGTGAGCATAAGGCAGGCTCGCGAGTCGAACCCTTTGGCTTTGAGGTAACCCTTCATGATTTTGGTCGCTGCCTGCGAAAGCCGCGACGATGGCGGTTTAAACGCCAGCGACAGCGCCGTCTTGTCGGGATCACTGAGGCGCAACATCGAGGGCACACACTCTTTTCTCACGCATTCGTGCATAGCTTCGATGCCGGCCTCGAATTCGGGAAACAGGTAGCCGTGAGTGCGGCGCGACTCAGGACGCGGATGAACGCGCATGGTGGCTTCAGTAATTACTCCCAGAGTTCCCTCGCTGCCGATGCACAGATGATTGACATCGATGCCGTTCGAGGACTTGGGTACGATTCGCGTTGCCAGCACGCCCACCGGCGTGACCATGCGCAGCGCAATCACCATATCCTCGATCTTGCCGTACTTGTCGCTCTGCATTCCCGCCGACCGTGTGGCGATCCAGCCGCCGAGCGTGGAGTGCAAGAAGGAGTCTGGAAAGTGGCCGAGCGTCAGGCCGTAGCCGTTCAACTGCTCCTCCAGATCGGGGCCAAAGGCACCGGCCTCGATGCGCGCGGTAAACGACTCGACATCTACCGCCAGCACGCGCCGCATGCGTGTCATGTCAAGCGACACCGCCATGCGTCGCGCTTCGCTCCGCTCCAGGCAGCCGGCGATATTCGAACCACCCCCGAACGGAATGACTACGACATCGTGGCGCGCCGCCGCCCGCAACGTCATCAGAACATCGTGTTCATTCTCGGGATAAAGCACCAGGTCAGGAGCGCCCTCGGCCAATCCACGCCGCATCCGAAACAAATCGCGAAAGCCCTTCCCGTAGGCATGGATCACGCGCTCCCGGCGGTCATCGCAGATCTGGTCGGCGCGCATCCACAGGCGCAGTTCAGCCAGGAACCCTTCGTGCCGAATCGCCTCGCGCAACCGCACGGCCTCGAGCGGGACGGGCTGCGCATCTACCTGGTCTTGTTCCACATCCAGCACCGCTTTGGCGTAGGGCCACAAACCGGGATGGGCGCGAGAGTCGAAGCCGACCTCTTCATCTCCCCATCCCCACCATTTCATGTGCCTGGCTGTGTACATTGTGTGTTCTCAATATACGACTATGACATTCCGCTGAGCCTGTGGCTTTTTGCATTCGGGTTTTGCTGCGCCACGGCCGAGACGGGAATCGCTGTTTGTTGTTCCTCATCGGGAAATCGGGCAAAGCCTCCGGTTGGCGGCTTCCGGCTGAGCCCGCGGATGCGCTGTTCGAGCAATTCGACCGCCGCCTTCCGAACCCCGCGCGCGAGCAGAGGATCGGACGAATTTGATGCGAACCTGATCGGCTCACCGAAGCGCACGGTAACGGCTCCCAGCCGCGGCATGTTCGTCCCCTTCGGCAGAATCTTGTGAGCGCCCTCGATGTAAGCGGGCACGACCGGTACTCCAAGCGCTACAGCGAACAGCCCGGCACCTTTCTTGAAGGTATGCATTTCGCCATTATTTGAGCGCGTACCTTCAGGATAGAGAATCAGATTGCCATTTGTTCGCTGCAAGAACTCATCACACATTGCCAGACTCCGCCGCAGTGACTTTGGTTGCGCCTGGCGATCAATTGGGATGACATTCATGAATCGAGAGACTACGAACCTCACCCTCCAGGAGTCAAAGAAATAATCACTAGCGCCGAGCAGTGCGAATGTTGAAAAAGGAAGACCCGAAGCTGTCATTAGAACCGCGCTGTCGATATGGCTCGTATGATTGCTGCAAATGATGAATGGAGAAGCCGGAAGGTGCTCGCGTCCCTCGACCGTGAGCCGGCAATAGCACAGGAAAAACCCCCGGCAAAAGCCCTGGAACATGGCGCTACCAGTGGCCGGCGCCTGAAACAAGCCTTCCGCTTTGCCTGAGCCAGTCATGGGACGTGCAGGTGTTGCCTCAGCTCTTTTCCCCGATCAAGACGAGCGCGTCCGTTCCGACGTGCTTACTGAAGATGCCACACGTATGCCAGGGCGATCACGACGATACCAACCACGACCCGGTAGATGATAAACACCCGCAGAGTGTTCGACTGCAGGTAGCGAATGAGCCAGGCGATGGTGGCGTAACCCACAATCGCGGAAACGGCAATGCCGATCAGAAAAGGCGCGTGCATCCCGGCAGGTAAGCCTTCTTTGCGAAGCTCGTGCGCTTTCAGCAGCGCTGCGCCGGCGATGATCGGAGTAGAGAGCAAGAAGCTGAAGCGAACCGCAGCCTCCCGGGTCATGTTGCGGAACAATCCGGCAGTGATGGTTGAGCCGGACCGTGAGACGCCGGGTAGCAGGGCAAATGCCTGCGCCACCCCTACGACGAGCGAGTCGGCGAAAGAGATGCGCGTCAAGGGCTTTTCCCGCCTGCCGACTTTTTCTCCGAGCCACATCAGGAGCGCAACCAGGATCAACGCCGCCGCAATCAGGACGATGTGTTCGCGGAAATAATCTTCAGCGGAATGCTCGAGCAGCTTGCCTGCGATAGCTCCGGGAATGGTTGCCAGCGCCAGAAACCACAGAAGCATCCGTTCGTCCTTCCGCTCTTGCAGCGTCAGGCTTTCGTCCGAGCCGCCGGCTTCGGAGAAGCGAACAATTTTCCCCCCGAACGCCGCGCGGACAATCTGAAACCAGGTGCGGCGGAAGTAGAAGAGTACGGAGAGCAATGTGCCGAAGTGCAGTGCGACGTCGAAGGTAAGTTCATGAGCCGGGGAAAGCTCGTTCCAACCCAGGAGCCTCCGCACGATAATGAGGTGTCCGGAGCTGGAGACGGGAATGAATTCCGCCAATCCCTGAATGATGGCAAGAACTACAGCTTGATAAATGGGCAAATTTAGTCCGCCGTATTTCCGTAGGTTGGAATGCCTTGCTGAATGTAGAAGATCAGCCGCTCTGCGCGCAAGGCCCAATCGCTCTGCGGGTACTGGCTGACGATTTTCTGCGCCAGCGCCACGGCGCGGTCCTTGGATTCCGCCGCCTTCTTCTGGTTGGGTTCTGTCTTGTAAATCTCAATCAGCGCGGAGCGGCGCCAAGCCGCGTTGTATAAGGCCTCCGGGGCAGAGGGAGACTGCGGATGCTCCTGAGCATAGTTTTCGTAGAGTTCAGCTTCCTTGTCCGGACACTTCGACAAGCCTTCCCACTCGCCGCAGAGCTTATTGTCAAGCAGCCGAAAGGCGGCCAGGTCAGCCCACTTGGTGCCGGGGTACTTCTTGAGCACCAGCCTCATCCACTCTTCATTCATCTGGCCACGCATGTAGGATTGGCGTTCACGCGCCGAAGCGCGCGTCATTACGTCTGCCCTCTCGATTTGCCAGCGAATATCGGCCGCGCGATACAGAGCCTGGGGGGCAAGCGGGGAGGTGGGCATCAGATCATAGAGGCGATAGTAAAGCCGCATCGCATCCTGCGCTGCATCGCGCCGTCCGCGACGGCGGCTGGCCTCGTCTTCCGAGTCCGCAGCTTCGCCAAAAATGATGCGGTCGCCGTCTTGCGTCGTGGTCATTACGAGCCCTTTGGTCGAAACCCAGCCCGTGATGGTCTTGCCTTGCGCTTCCTCTTCGGTTGCGGCTTCGTCGTGGCTCGGCGGGCGAAGAATCGCTTCCACATGAACCCAGTCGCGGCTGGAATCGATGATGACCAACTCGTTCCCGCGTCCGGCATCGCCCACTCTGGCGGCGTCCGCGCTGGGAGCGACGCGGATGGTTTCTTCGTGCACCAGCGTTCCGCGCACGGCATCAGCCAAGGCGAACGAGGACAAAAGGGCAAGACAGGTAACGATTGTAAATGGAGAAATGGTTAGTCGCAGTTTCATAGCATTTGGAAGCCTAGGAGTATGTTAGCCCAGAAATCCCTTTCCGCTGTCCACCAATTCGGAGGCACGAAGAATTGATAGGATTGGCACACCAGGATCCGGGACTCCAATGACACGTTTATCGATATTCGGCCTGTTCGCAGTAACGGCGATGCTAGTGTGCTACGCCTTAGAAGCCCGCGGCCGCTGGTTCATCCTGGCTTTCGCCGGAGCTTGTGCGCTTGGCTCGGTTTACGGGTTTCTGCAGGGAGCCTGGCCATTCGGATTGGTCGAGGCCGTCTGGTCTGTGGTCGCGATTCGGCGCTGGGCGGTCGCCGGACGCGCAAAGTGACCTGGCAGGCCTTCTACTTGCTTAACCGCGGCGGAATTCCTCCAGCATCTTAGGATCGATATTGCCGCCGCTGATGATGGCGACGTTTAGTTTGGTCTTCGGAAGCTGGTCGGGGTGGAAAAGGAAGCCGGCCACTGCCACCGCTCCGCTGGGCTCGGCGACGGTCCTGGGGTCTGCCGCCAGCAAGCGGACAGCTTCGCGAATCTCGTCTTCCGTTACGGTAATGATGTCGTCCACGTAGCGGCGGATGTGCTCGAAGTTGATAGCGCCGATGCTCTGCGTGCGCAGCCCGTCGGCGATGGTGCGCGAGACTTGCTCAGCAGGGAACTGAGCGATCTTTCCCGCGCGCAAGCTGGCCTGGGCATCGGCTGCCAGTTCCGGCTCCACGCCGATCACCTTGACCGAGGGCTTGCTCAATTTAATTGCCGTGGCCACGCCGCTGATCATGCCTCCGCCACCGACCGGCGCGAAAACTGTTTCCACTTCCGGCAGGTCTTCGAGAATCTCCAATCCCATCGTGCCCTGGCCGGCGATGATCTGCTCGTCGTTGTAGGGCGGCACGATCACGTATCCATGCTGCGCGGCCAGTTCTTCAGCCTTGAGCTGACGCTCGGCGCTGCCTGGGCCGACGAGGACGATCTCCGCGCCCAGCGCCGCTGTGGCCTCGCGCTTGATCGCCGGTGCGTTGCCCGGCATCACGATGACGGACTTCACGCCCAGCGCCCGCGCCGCGTAGGCTACGCCTTGCGCATGGTTGCCGCTGGAGTAGGTGATGACTCCGCGCTTGCGGTCTGCCTTCGAGAGCGCGGCGATCTTGTTGTAGGCTCCGCGAAGTTTAAAGGCGCCGATGGGCTGCTGATTTTCGGGCTTAAGGAACAGTTGGCGGTGATCAGATTCTGGAAGACTGAATTCGATCAAGCGTGTGTGGACGGCGATGCCGTTGAGGCGAGTTTGGGCGGCTGGATTTCCTTAAGAGTTACCATCAGAGGGTGGCGTCAGATCTCCAAGATCACCGGCATAATCAGCGGCCGCTTCTGCGTCTGCTTGGAAATGTAGCGCTTCAAGTCGGCGCGGATTTTTTCCTTGATCACGCCGTAATCGGCCTTCTCTTCTTCGCTGGAGTGCGCCAGCGTATCTTCGACGATGCGCTTTGCTCCATCCATCAAGCCGTCTTCTCCCGGATTGAAGCCGCGGGTCACGATCTCCGGCGCAGTTTCCACTCGGCCTGAAAGCTTGTTGATAGCGATGATGGGCAGCACGATGCCGTCTTCGCTCAGGTGCCGGCGGTCTTTGATAATCAGATCTTCAACCACGTCGGTGCGCGAGCCGGAATCGATGCAGACCCGGCCCACGTTGACGCGTCCCGCTTTGCGGGCGTTGTGTTCGTCGAACTCAAGAACGTCGCCGCTCTCGATCAGAATCACATTGCCCACCGAGCTATGCATGGCTCCGGCCATCTCGGCGTGCAGCTTCAACTGCCGGTACTCGCCATGGATGGGAATGAAGTACTTCGGCTTTACCAGGTTGATAATCAGCTTCAGCTCTTCCTGGCTGGCGTGTCCGCTGACGTGAATGGGGGGCGAGGTGCCGTCTTCGTAAATCACGTGCGCTTCACGGCGGAACAGGTGATCGATCATGCGGTAAATGGTCTTCTCGTTGCCCGGAATAATGCGCGACGAGAGCACGACCGTGTCGCCCTTCTCGATTTTGGCGTGCTTATGGTTGTCGACGGCCGCACGCGACAGCGCCGACATGGGCTCGCCCTGGGTTCCGCTGATCATCACGCAGACTTTTTCCGGAGGGAAATTCTTCATCTCGCCGGGATTGATCACCAGCCCTTCAGGAATTTCGAGGTAGCCAAGATCTTCGGCGATCTCGGCGGAGTTGTTCATCGAGCGGCCGATGAAGGCGACCTTGCGTCCATGCTGGTGCGCCAGTTCCACCGCCAAGCGGATGCGATGAATCGAGGAGGAGAAGCAGGAAATGAACAGCCGCCTCTGGGTGTGGGCGAAAACTTCGTCAAACTTGCGCCGCACCGCGCGCTCGCTGGGCGTGTAACCCTTGCGCTCGACGTTGGTCGAATCCTGAAACAGCGCCAGCACGCCTTGTTTGCCGTATTCGGCGAATGCGTGCAGATCGAACAGATGATTGTCGGTAGGCGTGGGATCGACTTTGAAGTCGCCGGTGTGAATGATCACGCCCAGCGGAGTATGAATTGCCAGCGCAACGCAATCCACCAGACTATGCGTCACGCGAATGGGATGAATCGTGAAGACACCGGCCTTGAAACGCTCCCCGGCACGAATCTCGCGCAGGTCGGCATCGTCGAGCAATCCGTGCTCGTCGAGTTTGTCCTCCACATAGGCCAGCGTGAACTCCGTACCCCACACCGGCACGTTGAGCTCGGAAAGAATCCAGGGCAGCGCGCCGATGTGATCTTCGTGGCCGTGGGTAAGGACGATTCCGCGAACCCGTTGCCGGTTCTCGATGAGATAGGAAATGTCGGGAACGACAATATCCACGCCGAGCAATTCAGCCTCGGGGAACATCAGCCCTGCGTCGATCACGATAATGTCGTCGCCCCAGCGCACGGCCATGCAGTTCATACCGAACTCGCCGAGGCCCCCGAGGGGGATAATCTGCAGTTTTCCAGTTGGCATTAGATACTGAAGATGCTAGCACAGGAGCCCGCGACCGATAGCCAGAGGGCAGTGCTTGAGAACTGAGAGCACCTCGTCCCGCTGGCCTTTCGCGTTCGGCTGAGCTAAGGTTGAGGAAATGGCCGAGGCTGAATCCAAGTCGTGGCTTCGCGGCCGCGTCGAGGAGCGCTTAGCAAGGGACTAACCCGCGCCTACTCCACTGTCCAGGTCGATCCCGCGAAGTTTCTAATGCAGCTGCGCGCCGCCTACCGGCTGCCCATCAGCGGCTATCATGGAGTGTATTCGCTCGAGATGGGCGAACTCGACGGGGTGGCTGACGAACTCATTCGCAGCGGAATGAAACTCGCCGCAGTCGAAGGCGCCGGTTTCGGCCTGGGCGGTTTGATCACCATCTTTCCCGATCTCGGCATCTTGTCGGCCATCACCATGCGCACCATCCAGAAGCTGAGTCTGGTATACGGATTTCAGTTCAACACCGACCACGAAATCGCCGAACTCTGGATCGCCGCCGCCAGCGCGGCTGGGGTGGACATCAGCCGCGAGCTGATGGAGAAAGAAGTGGTCAACAAGTTTGTTCCGCGCGTGATCCAGCGCATCGCCGCCCGGGCCAGCGCTGAAGTAGTGGAGAAGTGGGCGGGACGCATGATTCCGCTTATCAGTTCCGCCATCGGCGCTGGCCTGAACTACTGGTTCGTGCGCGCCTGGGGCGAGCGCGCCAAGGCCCACTTCCGACAGCGGCATTTGCAACTCCGCCAGCAAGCCCGGCAGGCCGCATTGTCGCCAGATCCTCCGCAGATTCTTCCGGCTCCGACCCGCTGACGCTCTTTGTGATAAAAAAAAGAATGACCACATTTCGCTGCTCTGCAATTCTCTTCGATCTAGATGGAGTTCTCGTCGATTCCACCCGCTCAGTGGAGCGGCAATGGCGCATCTGGTCGCGCGAGCGGGGAGTTGACGAAGAGAAAGTAGTGGCCATTGCCCACGGCGTCCGGGCTCTCGAGGTGATTCGCACGGTTGCTCCTCATATGGATGCGGAGGCGGAAGTTGCGAAGCTGGAAAGCCTGGAAGCGGCGGATCACGACGGAGTCGCCGTGATGCCCGGTGCCGCCAACTCGTCGGTTCGATTCCGGACGGCCGCTGGGGCGTGGTCACGTCTGGACGACGCCATCTCGCAGCCGCACGGCTTCAGTTCGCGGGAATTCCGATTCCGAAAGTGATGGTCACTGCTGAGGACGTGGTCAACGGAAAGCCGCACCCCGAGCCCTATTTGAAGGGGGCGGAGCTGTTGGGCGTGAGCCCGGCCGAATGTTTGGTGATCGAAGATGCGCCTGCCGGGATCCGCTCAGCGCACGCTGGGGGCATGAAAGTGATTGCATTGACGAGCACTTATCCAGCCTCGGCGCTGGGCGAGGCCGATGCCGTGGTAGAGAAGCTCGAACAGATTCATGTCGCTCCCGACGGCGCTGGGATGCTTGCAGTCACTGTGGGCTAACGACAGAGGTTTTCAGCGCAGCCAGTCTTCCAACTCGATCCCGCGATCGGTCTTCTCATCGCGGTATTTCACGATCACCGGAGTATACAAAGAGATTCCCAACTCCGCCGCCGCGCCTTTCTTCACCGCGCGCGATCCCGGCACAACCACCGCGCCTCGGGAACTTCAAGCGGCGCTTCTGCCGTCGCGCGGTAAACTTCGCCGCGCACCAGATCGTAGAGCGGCGTCGATCGGGTCAGGATAGTTCCCGCGCCCAGCACTGCCCGCGCGCGCACCAGCGTGCCTTCATAGACTCCGCAATTACCGCCGACCAGCACATCGTCTTCAATGATCACAGGCGCCGCATTGACCGGTTCGAGCACTCCGCCGATCTGCGCCGCCGCGCTCAAATGCACGCGCTTGCCGACCTGCGCGCACGACCCCACCAGCGCATGGGAATCGACCATCGTGCCTTCATCCACATAAGCGCCCACATTGATGAACATCGGCGGCATGCAGATCACCGACGGCGCGACATACGCTCCCACCCGCACCGACGAACCGCCGGGAACGATGCGCACGCGATCGGCGATAGAAAACTGCCGGGCAGGGAAAGTGTCTTTATCCACGAACGACAGGCCAGCGCCGCCCGTCTCGGTCAGTTCGCCCAGCCGAAACCCCAGCAGAATGCCGTGTTTCACCCACGTGTTGACCACCCAGCGGCCGTCGATCTTTTCGGCGGCGCGGATTTTGCCCTGCGTGAGTGCGTCACGGAATTCGAGAAACAGCGATCGCGCCTCGGGATTGTGTTCGACCTCGCCCAGCGCAGCGAGGCGTTCGATGGAAGATTTAAGGGATTGCATGCGGGGAAAGTATAAAGGAAACGCGAAGGGCGAGACTTATGCGCCGTTAAACACACTTGCACTCGCTGCGAATCAGCACGCCGGTCATACCATGCGCGACCTCGCGCCCCTGGGCCAACGTGGCGTAGGGTCCATGCCAACGCGCGTGGTTGGCGTCGTGTCCTGCGGGACGGCCTTTGCCCTGGTTGCACTGTCCGCACGATCCGCGATGCAGCACGATCTTATGCGGACCGGCTGCCCAGTTTTCATAGATGTAGAATTCGGCCGCTTCCGGCGCAGGCACGGCTGGTTTCGCGATCAGGCCAGCTTCCGTCGCAATCTTCTGCAGCTTCGATCGGGTATCGCGCCGCATGGGCAGCAGCGGCAGACGGTAGTTCTCTTGGATTTTGCCCATCATCGCCAGCACGGCCTTCACCGGCAGCGGGCTCGACTCGATGAAGTTCGCCTGCATCAGAGGCAGATATTTGCGATGGATGCTGCGCGCCGTGGTCCAGTCATTGTTGAGCGCAGCCCGCGTCATGGCTGCCATCTCGTGCGGAATCTCATTCGACGCCACCGAAACAATGCCGACGCCGCCGAGCGCGATCACGGGCAAGGTAACCGAATCGTCTCCGGAAAAAACCAGAAACGTTTCCGGCACCGCGTTGATGGCCTCGGCGATCTGCGTCATGTTGCCGCTGGCTTCTTTCACTCCCACAATGTTCGGAATCTCGGCCAGCCGCGCCAGGGTTGCCGGTTCGAGGTTCGCTCCGGTGCGGCCGGGAACGTTGTAAAGAATGATCGGCTTGTCGCCCACGGCTTCGGCGATCGCTTTGAAGTGCCGGTATTGGCCCTCCTGCGTGGGCTTGTTGTAGTAAGGAGAAGCAGTGAGAATGGCGTCGACTCCGGGCCGTGCGGCAACTTCTTTGGCTTTTTCCACGGCATCGTGCGTGGAGTTCGAGGTTGCGCCGGCCACGATTGGCACGCGTCCCGCCACCACCTCGATGGTCGCATCAATCACGTACAGCCATTCGTCATGGGTAAGCGTGGGCGTCTCGCCCGTGGTTCCGCAGGGAACGAGAAAATCAATGCCGGACTCCACCTGCCACGCCACCAGGTTGCGCAGGGCAGCGTCATCGATAGAGCCATCCTGATGAAAGGGAGTGACGAGCGCGGTACCGCAGCCACGGAGTTGCATGTTAATAAGATAGCGCGAATGGACTTGCATGGGAACGGGCAGCCGAACTACAACTCCCGCCACACGTCCTTGAAATCGTAGAAATCCTTCTTGCCGGCAAGCCACTCCGCCGCGCGCACCGCGCCATCGGCGAAGCCCTGGCGGGATTTGGCGTCGTGACAGAGATAAATCCTGTCATTGGCGGAGTCGAACACGACCTCGTGCATGCCCACGACATCGCCTTCGCGGAAGGAAGTGATTTCAAGATGTTCGCCCTTGCCGCTGGTTTCCTGGATGACACGCTGGATGGCGATGGCCGTTCCCGAGGGCGCATCTTTTTTGTGTACGTGGTGGCGCTCGAAGATTTGTCCGGAGTAGTCGTGGTGCAAGGCTGCAGCTGCGGCGCGGGCGACGTCGAAGAAGAGATTCACGCCGACGGAAAAGTTTGCGGCGTAAACGAATCCAGTGCCGTGGCTCTCCACCAAGTGCCGGACGCGATCGATTTCCCCGTACCAGCCGGTGGTGCCGACGACCATGTTCTTGCCGGCGCCTGACGCAGGCTTCGATATTGGCGACGACGCAGGCGGGAGTGGTGAAATCGATCACAACATCGATCCCGCGCAGCTTCTCTGGAGTGAGAGCCGCGCCACCTGCGTTTTCAGTGGCGCCGACGATACCGACGTCATGTCCGTGCTGGCGAGCTGCTTCCGCCACCAACGATCCGGTCTTGCCGCGGCCGAGAAGGAGGAGGTTCATGAGGTCAAAACATTTAACCGCAGAGGGTCTCTAAGAAAGGGCCGAAAAGCACGCAAAGATATTCCTTAGCGATCGTCGCGTTGTCTCTCGATGCCTTGCGGTTGAAGATCTTTGACTCTTCACGCGTATACTTCCGGGTCCAGTTCTGAAAAAAATGTCTTGTGCAGGCGCTGGATCACTTCGGGCACTTCATCTTCCTCGATCACAAAGGTCAGATTGATTTCCGACGCGCCCTGCGAGATCATGCGGATCTTCTTGTCGGCTAACTCGCCAAACACCAGCGCGGCCATGCCCGGCTTATCGCGCAGGCTTTCGCCCACCAGGCAGACGATGGCTTTGCGGCCTTCATACTTCACGTCGGCCAGCTTGGCCAGATCGGCGGCCAGAGCTGGGATGGCTTGATTCGAATCGACGGTGAGCGAAACGCTGACTTCGCGAGGTCGAGACCACGTCGACCGCGACCTTGTGCCGGTCGAAGGCCTCGAAAATCGCCCGCAGAAAGCCATGAGCCAGCAGCATGCGTGGCGCGGCCACATCGACGATGGTGATGCGTTTCTTCACCGCAATCGCTTTGAAAATGTTTTTCCCCTGGGGAGCGCGGGTGGTGATTTTCGTGCCTTCACACGAAGGATTGCGCGAATTCAGCACATATACGGGAATATTTTTCTGGATCGCGGGCAGCACCGTCGCCGGATGCAGCACCTTGGCGCCGAAGTAGGCCAGTTCGGCCGCTTCGTCGAAGCTGATGACTTTGATCCGCCGCGCATCTGGGCAGATGCGCGGATCGGTGGTCAGAATTCCATCCACGTCGGTCCAGATTTCAATGCGCTCGGCGTCCAGCCCAGCGCCGACGATCGCGGCGGAAAAATCGGAGCCGCCGCGTCCGATCGTGGTCGTTATGCCGGCGCGGTTCGCTCCAATGAACCCGCCCATCACCGGAACCTGGCCGGCATCGAGCAGCGGTTTCACTTTGCTCTGCAGCGCGCTCGTTGGTTTCTTCCGTCTGCGGCACCGCTTCCATGTAGCTGCTGTCGGTGACCAGAACCTCGCGCGAGTCCACGTGCACGCCGTTCAGTCCGTGAGCCGCAAACGCCGCCGCCACAATCTTGCTGGAAAGCATTTCGCCGAAAGCGGCGACATGGTCGGTGGTGCGCGGAGTCAATTCGCCGACCGCGGAAATGCCGCGCAGCAGTTCGTCGAGCGCCCTCGAAGTCGCTGCCCAGTTCCGAGTGGAAGTCGGTAAACAGCGCCGTGCCCAGCAGTTCGCTGGCGGTATTGTAGTGGCGCTCCTGCAGAGAGCGGCAGAGTTTGAGCGCCGTCTTGCGTTCGCCCGCGCCCGCCGCGCGCGCCATGGTCAGCAGCGTGTCGGTGACTTTGGCCATGGCGCTGACCACGACCACAGGCTTCTGCGGCAGGCGCCCTTTGACGATCGCGGCCACGCGCTCGATGGCCTTGGCATCTTCCACCGAAGTGCCGCCGAATTTCATCACGATCATCGGCGTGACTTCCTGGTGGGGTTACAGAAGTGCCGATGATAAAAACACGGCTCGGCTTTCATTCTAGGAAGTCGCAAAGTAGCCTTTGGCCTTGAGCAGTTCCGCATTCAGCACCGCCGCGCCGGCGGCTCCGCGAATGGTGTTGTGCGAGAGCACGGTGAACTTCCAGTCCAGCACGCCGCAGGGCCGCAGCCGTCCCACCGCAGTCGTCATGCCTGCTCCCAGGTCAACATCAAAGCGCGGTTGCGGACGGTCGTTCGCCTCCAGGTACACCACCGGACGCTCCGGCGCGCTGGGCAGCTTCAATTCCTGGGGTTCGCTGCGAGTACTCGTTCCACGCGGCAATGATCTCTTCCGGCTTGGCCTTGGTTTTCAGCCGCACAGAAACCGATTCCGTGTGTCCGTCTTCAACCGCAACGCGGTTGCATTGCGCGCTCATGGCGAAAGTCGCCGGAATAATCTTGGTCCCGTTCAGTTGCCCCAGCAGCTTCAGCGTTTCCTCCTCCATCTTTTCTTCTTCATTGCGAATGTAGGGAATCACATTGCCGAGGATGTCGAGCGAAGCCACGCCCGGATAGCCCGCGCCGCTGACTGCTTGCATGGTCACTGCCATCACAGTTTCCAGGCCGAAGCGCCTGTGCAAAGGCGCCAGCGCCATCACCAGTCCGATCGCGGAGCAGTTGGGATTGGTCACGACATAGCCGCCGGATTTTTTCCGCCAGGCCTGCCCGTCGATCAGCTTGATGTGCCCGGCGTTCACTTCGGGGATCACAAGCGGCACATCGGACTGCATGCGCAATGCGCTGGAATTCGAAACCACCGCGCAGCCGGCCTCGGCGAAACGCGGCTCCATCTCGGCGGCAATCGAAGCATCAAGTGCGGCGAAAATGATCTTCGGCGCGCCCTCCGGCGTGGCGGGAGAGACTTTCATCGTGGCCACGTTGGCCGGAATCGGCGTCTTCAGCCGCCAGCGCGCGGCCTCGGAGTAAGTCTTGCCTTCAGAACGATCGGAAGCGGCCAGCCAGGCCACTTCGAACCACGGATGGCGCTCCAGCATCTGGATAAACCTCTGCCCAACGACGCCAGTAGCGCCCAGAATCCCGATAGGAAGTTTATTGCTCATAAGAGGGGTCCTTCGATTCTACAACAGCCGGTATTTACACTAGGGTACCGGCCAAGGGCGAAAGTCCACACAAGAAACGTGCAAATCCCAAATCGACAGTCACTTCTAGCATCGCAGGCGCGGACATCTTTTCGGCACTCCAGTACCACTCTCCTTTTGCCGATAGAAGATTCTGGGAGGGATGCCATGCCGGAGCTCCGCCAGAATTTCTTTACCAAAGAGTGGGTCATCATCGCCACCGAACGCGCCAAGCGCCCCGAGGAGCTGGCCACACATCGGCCGGCGCAAACCGTGCCGTCTTTCGTGGAAACCTGTCCCTTCTGCCCGGGCAACGAGAGCAAGACCCCGCCCGAAGTCATGCGGTTTCCGGCGAATGCCGGCGAGCCCTGGGCGGTGCGAGTCATCCCCAACAAGTTCGCCGCGCTTTCGAAAGAAGCCCAGCCGACCCGCAGCCTGCAGGACGTCTGGCGGCGCATCGAGGGTTTCGGCTTTCACGAAGTCATCATTGACAGTCCAGACCACTCCTGCTGCATGGCTCTGCTGCCCGATCGAGCAGGTGGCCAGCATTCTGCGTGTTTACAAGGAGCGCTACACTCTGCTGAGCATGGACCGCCGCATCAACCACGTCACCATTTTCAAGAACCACGGCGTCGATGCCGGTGCCAGCCTGCAGCATCCGCATTCCCAGCTGATCGCCACGCCGGTAATTCCGAGCCAGGTGCGGCATCGGCTGCACGAAGCTCTGCGCCACTACGACGACGACGGAAAGTGCATGTTTTGCCATATGGTGGAACGGGAAATTGAGGAGCAGACACGCATCGTCCTAAAGAGCGAGCACTTCGTGGCTATGGAGGTTTTCGCCTCGGCCACGCCGTTTGCCACCCACATCTTTCCCCTTCGCCACATGGCCACTTTCGGTGACATCTCGGCGACGGAGATCGCGGACCTGGCCCGCGTTTTGCGCAGCCTGCTGGCGAAGATCTACGTAGGGCTTGAAAATCCCGACCTTAATTTCACCGTTCGCAGCGGTCCTTCGGACTATGCCAGCGCCCGGCACTTTCACTGGTATGTAAGCGTGATTCCACGTCTGACGCGCGTCGCCGGCTTCGAACTAGGTTCGGGCATGTTCATCAATACGGTTCTGCCCGAAGCCGCCGCGGAATTCCTGCGCAACGTCAGCAGAGAAAAACGTGGCAGCGGATCCGGAACAGGCGGCATACCGCTGGCTAGATCCGAGGACTTCCTACTTCGGGCGCCCGACTTGGTTATCCAGCACGTATTCACTCAGCGGGCCGAATTTCTCTTCTCCGCATACAGCCGCCAGCGCCGGAAGACAATTCGCAGACTCGCCATCACAGGAATGGAAAGAAAAATACCCAGAATGCCGGCCACTTCGCCGCCCGCCATCACGCCGAAAATTGCCGCCAGGGGATGCAGCTCCATACTTTGTCCCATGATGCGCGGAGAAGATACGTAGTCCTGAATCAGGCGCCAGATGCCGAGAAAGAGATCAGCACCAGCCAGTGCTTGTACCCCATCAGCAAGGCCACGCCCATGATAATTACCGCTGCCACCAGCGGCCCTAACACGGGAATAAATTCCAGCAATCCGCCCAGCGTGCCCAGCACCAGCGCGTAAGGCATCCGCATCACGGCCAGAACCGCCGAATACATGACGAAGGTCAGCGCCGCCAGGGTGAGTTGCGCGCGGATGAAATGGGCCAGCATCTGGTTCAAGTCGCTGAGCACGCCCTGCAGCAATTCACGCTGCGGCCGCGATTGCACCAGAGTCGAGCAGGAACTCGCTGAAGGCTCGGCCATCTTTCAGGAAGAAAATCGACAATAGCGGGACCACCACCAGCAGCCATGCCTGTTTCGCCACGTCCGCCACGCGCAAGCCCGACGTTCTGCGCCAGTTTCGCGATTTCATTGCTGTGGCTGGCGAGATAGTCGCGGAGCAATTCGACGCATCCGGGAGTTCCAGCCATGCTCTTCTCCCAGTTGTTCCGCGATCTGCCCGGAACTCAGTTGTGCCAGAGCCGGGAGCGACTGGCTCAGGCGCGCGCCTTCCCGGCCGATCCGCGGTCCCATGGAAATGAAAAGCAGCACCAGCAGGCCCAGCAGCAGCAGATAAATTACTGCGATGGCGCAGCCCGCGGCCACGCAGAAGCTTTTCCAGGTGCGAGACCAGAGGGCTCATCAGGTAGGCAAAGAAAATGGCAAACAGGAAGGCGATCAGGGTTTGCCGCGCCACGTAGAGAAACCCCAGCCCCAGCGCAAACAACAGCACCGTGATCAGAACTCGCGCCGTACGTGCATCCGCCAGCGGCATAGTCGCTCCAGTCAACTCCTGATCAAATCCCAGCAGCTCCCGCGTCCTCGTTAGTCCCGCACTACTTCTGTATTATCGTCCGCAATCAGCACCCGCATGAGCTTGAACTGTCTTTATCATCCACCCAAAGGGCCCAGGAGAACGCTTCCCCCATCAGGTTCAGCCGCAACAGTTCGCGCTCCGTTCCCCCGATTTTGACTTTTTCTCTTCCCACCAACTCCATGCGCACTCGCATCGAGGTCCGATCTTGCGGCACCAGCACGCCGAATTCCACCGGCTCCCTGCTGGCACTTCGAACTCGCCGCCCTCGTTCTGGCAATTGGTCGTCAAGTAGCGCCAAGCCAGCACCTCGCGGTGGATAAAAAAATTGTTGTCCAGAATCGCTGACGTGTTTGGCATGAGAAACGGTTGCTCGGCCGTTTTGGAGGTTGGCGAAGTCGTGATCTTTTCGAGCAGAAAGTCATTGTTGGGCGTGACCACCAGAGAACCGTTGCCATCGCTCCATTCGTATTGACCAAGTCGCCGGAGCTGGTCATGTGCAGTTCCGACTTTTGGCCGGAGGAGGCGGAACCGCCAGTTTCCTGCAGTTGCGACTTGACCATGCTGATGCCATTTTCCTGCTTCACGCTGAAAGTTTCGGTCACCACGCGCTGGCCTTTGACGAAAACCCCGAACGAGCCGGAATCGACCATCTGCTTGGCGCCTGTCGGCTTGTCCTTCTTGTCGCCCGCATACAAAACGGCCGCGCAAGCCAGAACCGCCACCGTTCCCCATCGCATCCGTGCCATCAGAGTCACTGCTTTTCTCCTCGCCCTCTCGCGGCTTCGATCTCTGCTGCCTGGACCCAGGCCCAAAGCTTGAATCACCTCCGCCGCAATCTCCTGGACGGTCTTCCCGCCGGTCTCCTGCCGAAACGATGCTTTCAGGTAATGCGGCCGCCGTGCCTCGTAAAGTTCGCGAAAACGTTCCAGGCTACCCAGCAATGGGCGCTCAATTCTTTGCTGCTCGGCTTGCCGTCTGCAACGCTGCCACAACTCCTCTACTCCAGCGTCCAGGAACACGGTGGGAACGCCTCCGGCTCCGACCAGTGCGGCATTATCCTTCTGCACAAAAGCGCCGCCTCCGAGGGCCACAACTCTCTCGGCGCCGGTACGCAGTTCCCGCAACAGGTCTCGCAAAGCCGAATGTTCGGCTCGGCGAAACCCCGATTCTCCTGAATCCCGGAAGATTTCCGGCACCCTGCGCCCCTCCCGCAGTTCAATCCGCTCGTCGAGATCCTCGAAACGTCCAGCCCAGCTGTTCGGCCAGGGCGCGGCCCACACTGCTCTTGCCCGCGCCCATGAACCCGATCAGGATCACGGCCCGTGCCCCGCGACTGACCTGACCCCGGGGCTTTGCGGCTAAGCACACCAAGTCCCGTCGGCTTCTTCGGGCCTTGAACAGACCGTTTGCGCCGAGCCGGTTTTCTCTTCGTTTTGGTTATTGTTTTTCGGAGCGTTTTCTGAGGTGAATTTTACCACTGAAGGTGCGCAGCACTACGGTGGAGGACACTGCCACTCGACCCATGGTACCTGCGAAGGCACGTCCCTTATCGAGCGGAAACCAAGTGTGGTTCTTGGGTTGAAGAGGAATATCGTCGTGCACTTCTCCGCGGACCGAGCGGGCGCTCACGTCGGCGGAGGTCCATTCCGGGATGGTGGCTTCGATATCGCCGCTGTGGCTGGTCAGCCGGTATTCGCCGCTATTACCAAAATCGCCAATGTAATTGATTCTGCCGCTCGTCGAGACCACCTGCACCAGCGGGCCAGTTACGCCCCTCAGCGTAACGTCTCCGCTCAGCGAGTCGACCTCAACGTGTCCGTTCTGGATATTATCCAGATTCACCGCGCCGTTCATGGTCTTCACATGGACGTGCGCGTCGGAGACGTCGCGAACATCCACTGCCGCTCCTGGACCTTCCAGGCTGACATCGCCGTGCAGTTTCTCGGCGCGCAACGACCCGGTGTTGGAGTGCAGCGTGATGCTTGCGTCAGCGGGAACCAGAACTTCATAATCCACGCGTCCCGAGTCGGCGTCGGCGCCGGCCAGCAAGTGCGACTGAATATCCACGCGGTTGCCGTTCTGGTTGTTATCCACCTCAACCTTGTCGGAGTGCAAAAGCGTTTACCACCACGGTATTGTTCGACGAGGGCTTGACCGAGATTGAGCCATACGGATTCATCACCGAGACGCCGGCTCTCGGGCCCACCGAGAAGTGGTACTCTTTCTTGCTCTCGGCCACCAGCGTGCCCGCCACGATCACGCCAATCACAACCAGTTTTGCCGCGCGTTTGCTTGCCATATTGCAACTCCCCCAAGCCATCTGATCCGCCATCTTCGTGAAGCCTGCTCGAAATTTCCCCTCATTATTGCAGAGAACGGTCCATCGCCATCTCAAAAAGCATGGATTTCTGCTGGTAGGCGTCCATCAACGATCGACGGGCATCCTCGTCGTTTGGACTCTCGTCCACCACGCCCTGGGCATCGCGGATCGATTCATTTACCCGCCGCAAGTTCTCCTGCGTATTGTGTCTTCATCCCGGAGCGATGTCGGCGACCTCCTGCAGCAGATCGTCGTCATTCAGGTCAGAGGCGTTCGCAACCGGTACGGTCACCGAGGCCTGTCGAGCCAATTGATTCGGCAGCGACTCCTGCCGCACATAGATTCCCAGACGCCAGCAACAACATCGCTGCCGCGGGCACCAGCCATCGCGCCGCTCCCCAGCGGGTGCTGAAAGAAGGGACCAGCGGCCGGGCGGCGCGCTGCGGACGGATCAGCCCCTCTCTCCGCAATGCGATTTCAATGGAATTCCAAACTCGTGGGACTGGGTTCCTCCGCCGCTTGCAGTTGTCCGGCCGCCGCGACGATCAGATTCAATTCTCTCACCAGCGCCGAGCACTCTGGACACGCCCTCAGATGGGCGCGCTGTTCCGCACTGCTGCCGTCTTCCACTTCCGCCAAGCTCTGCTGCAGCTCAACGCAATTCATAACCTTTCCCCCAAGTCCGCTCGCGGCTCAAACTCTATCACCGCAGTTCTTGCGCCTCTGCCCAGGTCGATGTCGTTCCGTCGTCTAACCCTGCCTAACCTAGCTCGAGATTTTCCGGCCTTTTCGGCTCTATTCATCTTGAGCAGGTCGCGCAATTTCATGCGCGCTTTGTGCAACTGCGACTTGCTGTTGCCAATCGAGCATCCCGCAATCTTCGCGATTTCATTATGCTCGTAACCTTCAACATCGTGCAGAACAAATATCGTCCGGTAGCCGGGAGGAAGACTGTCCACCGCCCTCTGCAACTGCATTCGGTCAATGGATCCGGCCAGTGCGACATCGTCCGCCCCGAAATCCCTCTTCGGAGAATCTTCTTCAGCTCCCTGCGTCGTCTCTTCCAGCGAAACCACAGGAAGGCTTTTCTTCCTTAGATGCATCAGCACGACGTTTACCGAAAGCCGGTGCAACCAGGTCGAAAACGCCGACTCCCCGCGAAATGTCGCGATCTTGCGGTAGAGCTGCAGGAATGCTTCCTGCGCCAGATCTTCCGCCTCCGCCGTGTTCGCCGTCATCCGCAGACACAGCGAATACACCCGCCGCTTGTGCTTGTCATAGAGCAACTGGAACGCTTCCGCGTCCCCCTAGCTTGGCCCGTTCAATTACCTCGGCTTCGCTGGGGTCAGCTGCTCTGTTGCTGTCGTGGCTCGGTCAAGTTGCCTTTTCCGGCCGCACTCACTGGGATGCGGCATAAGTAGTTTGTGTTGTACCGTTTGCGCGGCCCTGCCGTAACCGAAGTACCCTCCGCAATTCCAGAATATCAGAGTATTTCTACCGGTCTCCGGATGCCCGCCACCCACCTAAGTTCAGGGCCGCCCATGCCGGAAAGCCTTTGCATTCGCAGGCTTGGATGAGATCGACTCACCCTAGACTTCAAACCCCAGCTGGATCTGAGAGTCGCGACCTCCGGAAATTGGTAGTTGGCAACGCCTACGTCGGCCCGATGGGATGGGTATGCGCGCTCGCAGGAGAAGTCATTTTAGTACTTCACAATCCCCGCAAACGATTTCGGATCGAGCGACGCCCCGCCCACCAGCGCGCCATCGATTTCCGCCTGCGCCATCAGAGAGGAAGCGTTTTCCGGCTTGACCGATCCTCCGTAGAGAATGCGGAGCTTCGACGCGAAATCCTCGCCGAACACTTCCGTAGCTTCCCGGCGGATCACAGCATGCGCCTCCGCAGCCAGCTCCGGGGTGGCCGTCTTGCCCGTCCCGATCGCCCAGACCGGTTCGTAGGCAATCACCAGCTTCGCAGCTTTCTTGGCGGAGACGGCATGGAAGGCTCGCACACACTGCCGTCGCAGCACGTCGTCGGTAAGCCCCGCCTCGCGTTCCTCCAACACCTCGCCCACGCAACAGATTGGCGTGAGACCGGCCTCCAGCGCGGCCTTCAGCCGCAGGTTCACCGTGTCGTCGGTTTCGCAAAAGTACTGCCGCCGCTCCGAGTGCCCAATGATCACGTGGGTTACGCCCACTGCCAGCAGCATCGCCGCGGAAGTTTCTCCTGTGAACGCGCCCTCCGCTTTCCAGTGCACGTTCTGCCCACCGATGGCCACACTCGATCCTTTCGGCGAATCCAGCGCAGCCGCGAGGTCAACGTCGGGCGGGCAAACCACGATCTCGTCGCGGCTGTGGCCGGAGACCAGAGGCAAGAACTCGCTGAAAAAAGCCGCGAGTCTGGTCGGGAGTTTTGTACATCTTCCAATTGGCGGCAATGAGCTTCGTGCGCGGCATGAGATCCTTTCAGCGATGGGTGATTCAGCGCTTGTCCGTCAGCGCTTCGACTCCCGGCAGCTTCTTGCCTTCCAGAAATTCGAGCGACGCCCCGCCGCCGGTCGAAATATGCGTGATCTTGTCCGCAACTTCGGCGCCATGCACCGCCGCCACCGTATCGCCGCCGCCGACAATCGAAATCGCCCCCACGTTTTCCGCCACGGCATGGGCGACCTTGAAAGTCCCCCGCGAAAATCCCGGAACTTCAAACACGCCCATCGGCCCGTTCCACACGATGGTGCGCGCCCGCGAAATCTCCTCCGAGAACAGCTCGATCGTCTTCGGCCCAATGTCCAGCGCCATGCGGTCGGCCGGAATGGGCTGGCCTTCGCCGATCTGCTGGACCACGGCGTTCGTCTCAGGCTTCATTGCCACCACGTGATCGATCGGCAGCAGGAACTTCACATTCCGTTGCTTCGCTTCCTCCAGCAGTTGCCGCGCCAGGTCCACTTTGTCCGCTTCAAGCAGCGACTTGCCAATTTCCTGTCCCTGCGCCTTCAGGAAGGTGTAGGCCATGCCGCCGCCGATGATGAGCGAGTCGACTTTGCTCATCAGATTCCGAATCACGCCGATCTTGTCGCTGACTTTGGCGCCTCCCAGGATCGCCACAAACGGCGGCTCCGGATGCTCCAGCGCCTTGCCCAGATACTTCAGTTCCTTCTCCATCAGCAAACCAGCCGCCGATTTCGATACAAACTTCGTAATGCCCACGGTGGATGCGTGCGCCCGATGCGCCGTTCCGAACGCATCATTCACATAGAAATCGGCCAGACTTCCCAGTTGCTTGGCGAACTTCTCGTCGTTCGCTTCTTCCTCGGCGTGAAAGCGCAGATTCTCCAGCAGCAGGGTCTGACCTTTTTCCAGCTGCGTGGCCACTTCCTCCGCCTCCGGGCCCACGCAGTCCGGGCAGAAGCCCACGTTTTCGCCGCGCGCCAGCTCTTTGTCGAGCACCATGCGTAGACGCTCCGCCACCGGCTTCAGACTCATCTTAAGGTTGGGCTTGCCCTTCGGCCGCCCCAGATGCGAGGCCAGAATCAGTCTCGCCCCATGCCGCAGGGCATATTCGATGGAGGGCAGGGTTTCGCGGATGCGCGTGTCGTCCATAACCCGTCCGTCTTCCAGCGGAACATTGAAGTCGACGCGCATGAAAATGCGGTTGCCGTTGAGCGGGAGATCACGGATGGAAAGCTTGGACATTGGCTGGTTCGTCCTTAAAATAGAGGCAATATGAAAGTAGCGCCGCCGTCTCCGGCGGCTGTCGTGCGGGCTTCCCGCCCGCACTCCGACAGCTGGCAAGATGCCGGCGCTACACAGCTTACAGGCCCTTGCCCGCAATGTAGTGAATCAGGTCCCGCACGCGGCAGGAATATCCCCACTCGTTGTCATACCAGGAGATCACTTTGACGCAATTGCCGCCCACCACCAGGGTCATGGGTGCATCGACGATGGAAGAACGCGGGTCGCCTTTGAAATCCGACGAAACCAGTTCATTCTCTTCGTAGCCCAGGTAGCCCTTCAGCGGCCCGGCCTCGGATGCCTTCTTCAGCGCCGCATTCACTTCTTCCCTCGTCGTCTTCTTTTCCACCCATGCCACCAGATCGACCACCGAAACATTGGGCGTAGGCACGCGCATCGCGAAGCCGTCCAGCTTTCCCGCCAGGTCAGGAATCACCAGCTTGAGCGCCTTAGCCGCGCCGGTCGAAGTAGGGATCATGTTGATCGCCGCCGCCCGCGCCCGCCGCAAGTCTTTGTGCGGGAAGTCGAGAATGACCTGATCGTTGGTATAGGAGTGAATCGTGGTCATTGTCCCGCTGACAATCTTGAACGTCGTCATTGATCACCTTGGCGATCGGCGCCAGACAGTTCGTGGTGCAGGAAGCATTGGAAATGATGTGATGCTTGGCGGCGTCGTACTTCTCATGGTTCACGCCCAGCACGAGCGTGATGTCCTCGTTCTTCGCCGGAGCCGAGATGATCACTTTCTTCACCGAGCCGCGCATGTGCTTCTTGGCGTCGTTCGCGTCGGTAAAGCGGCCGGTCGATTCGATGACCACCTGCGCGCCCACCGATTCCCAGGGCAGCGCTGCCGGATCTCTTTCCTTAAAACCTTGATGGTTTTGTTGTCGATCGTGATGCTGTCGGCGCCGGCAGGTGATCTTGTTGGGCAGGTTGCCGAGAATGGAGTCGTATTTCAGCAAGTGCGCCAGCGTCTTCGGATCGGTGAGATCGTTGACCGCCACGAATTCCAGGTTGGGGTCGTTGAGCGAGGTCCGCAGAACGTTGCGGCCGATGCGCCCGAAACCGTTAATGCCAACTTTGATTGCCATGGTTTCTCCGTTCTTAGTGTTCTTATGAGTGCGATCTCAGAAAGCTTCCTGAGCTGGTGTGCAGACACATGATGTTAGCAGGACACGGAACCGGCGTAAAATGATCGCTCGCCTGATTCGGAAGACTTTGGTTCCCGTCACGGAACCATGTCCGTCTGATCCCTGGATATCAGTTACGGGAAGCTTAATTCCAGAAACGCATCCGCCCTGCTGAAGATCGACGGCAGCCGCGCCATCCAATACTTCCGATTGATGGTTTGCCGCGCATGAGGCTGCTCTTCCGGCGGCAGGATGCGCGCCAGCGCCGCAATCTCAGGCCCGGTAACTTTCCCCCGGATCGTGCAGGGAGCAACCGTCACCCGCGGATTATTGCGAATGCGCTTCGTTTTCCCCATATCGCTGCGCGTCATGACATACAGCTTACTGCCGTCTTCTCCAAACCATACAGGCGTTGCGATCTTTGCGCCGTTCTTGCGAAAGGTGCCAAGAGAGATGTATTTCTGACCGCGGATCGTAGAAGGGATTGCCTCGGGCATTCTGGCATTGTAGCGAATTCCACAAGGCTGTCGCGCATGGTTCGTCCAGAGGTTCGGTTGATTGATCCCGCCCTCTCTTCTGTGTTAAAAGCCTTGCATGCGCAAATGGATGCGGGAGCGCTTGCAGCGCCGAAAAAAGACGCCTGTCGAGCCCTCCGATCAGCCTGCTCCTCCGCCCTTGCAGCCGGCTTATTTTGACGCGGAGCAGCCGCCCAGCGCAGCCGGTGATGTCGCGAAAGAGAGCAAGACCATCGAGCCAGAAGTCTCAGGTCCAGCTTCTGTGCCCGAGGATCGGCCCGTTCGCCGGGCGCGTTCGATCTCGCAGGAACGGACGGTTCAAGACGAGCCCTCCGAAGCGCAACCCGTGGCTTCGCAGCCTGCCACGATCAGCACCGGATCGACCGGCCGCGGACGCCGCCGGCGCGGTGGACGCGGACGAGGTGGCCGGGGGCGCGAGCAGGCAGTCGCTCAAGCCTTTACCCCCGCCGCCGTGAAGGGATCAATTCCGGTCATCCCCCTGGAGACAGGCGCATCCGAGGAAGAGTTTGTGGACACCGGTGAGGCCGAGGCGCAAGCGCCCGCTCCGCCAGTTGCCGCGCGAGCTCCGAAGGCTCCAGCAGCCCCCGCCGCGCCGCCACGGGCGCCGAAAGGTGTAGTGGTTCTGGCGATCGGGCTGCCGGGATCAGGCAAGAGTTCGTGGTTCAAGCGCCACAATGTGGTTCCGCTGTCGAGTGACATGGTGCGCTCACTGTTGTTCGACGATGTGCGCGAGCAGCGTTTCCAGGATCTTGTATTTTCCAACCTTCGCTCTATGCTCAAGGCGAGGCTCATCGCCAAACGTCCCATGAATTACGTGGACGCGACCAATCTCACCCCGCAGGAGCGCCAACACTGGATCAAGCTGGCAAAGGATTACCAGTACGAAGTCCACGCGGTCTTCTTCGATGTACCACTCGAAGTGTGTCTCGAGCGCCACCAGCGGCGTGACCGTGTCGTTCCGGAGGACGTGATGCGCCGCATGGCGGCGAAGCTGAAAACCCCCGCATTTGAAGAGGGCTTCGCGAAGATCACGGTCGTACGGGTAAAAAAGAAGGAGCCGGGGCAGAGCGGATGAAATCCCGCTTCACGCACGTCTCTATTCCTTGAGATGCGGCAGTATCTCCTTGAAGGCCGGCGACGACGAGGAGCGTATCAATTCGTAGATCATCATCTCGGTGGAAGAAATCACCGCACCCGCAGCCCGCATTCTTTCCAGGCCGATCTTCCAATTCCATTCCGTCCGCGAGCTTACCGCATCCGAGGCGACATGCACGAGATAGCCTTCGCGCAGCGCCGCCAGCGCTGTCTGCATCACACAGATGTGACTTTCCATGCCGCACAGAAGCAGGGTGTTGCGGTTGCCCGGCAGTCGCTTGAGCAGCGTACAAAAAACCTCGCTGCCAAAACACGAGAAATGATCCTTGTCGATGGCCTCGGTTCCCGGCAGCAGAGAAGAGACCTCCGCCACGGTCTTGCCTAACCCTTTCGCGTATTGCGTACTCACGATCGCGGGGATCTTCAGCACACCAGCGGCGCGGATCAGCAGTTTCGAGTTGCGCACCAGTTGTTCCTTCTGAAAAATCGGAGGCAGAAGCTTTTCCTGAATATCCACCACGATCAGCGTGCACTGGTCAGACGCCAGCGGACGGCGCGCAGCTTCGGCATAGCCTGCAGACGCACTCTCGAAAGCCGTAACCATAAGCAACTCCTCGGGACCGCCCAACGGATAAGAACAAAGTTTAGCGCGAACGTACGGCTAGGACGCAAAACTGCTGATCTTAAATTGTCTGGAATCTCGAGAGAGGCACGAGTGCGGTCGCCGCGGAGTTCGCAAAAGGATCGCGGTGTCACAGGGCGGTTGACCGGGCTGGGCACTCGTTGGATAATGGATCGACTGCCCCCTCGTTCAACGGCTAGGACACCTGCCTCTGGAGCAGGTTATCGGGGTTCGAATCCCTGGGGGGCAGCCAATCGTTTCTAGTCCAGGCACCTAATAAAATCAACCCTTTTTCGGGTGTTTTGCACCGGCGTTTAGCACATTACCACTGGGATTTCTTCCATGTCCGCCGGGATTTCAACATGCTCACTCTCTCGACTTTCGGCTAATGCCGACTCTCCTCGGGCTACGAGCGGCGTTTCATTGTTCTTGACAGTGGTGGCTAGTTTTTCTAACCTTGCGGACTTATAGTAATGTGCGCGCTGCGCACACGCAGCGGATATCGGCTCCGCAATACTGGCGAACCTTCACGCGGTTTGGGAGTGCCTGTTCATGTCGTGCAGAAGGACCCTGATTTGGTTTCGCGAAAGGATTATTCCGCATCGAGGGGACGGGTACAAGCAGCGCGTCACAATTCCGCAACTGGCACGAATCTTGCTGCCTCTGACCCGCAGGCCGACAGCTTCGTCGTGAATCCATGAGCGAAGAAAATCGCGACCGGCAGTTGGGGATGGGACGCCGCATCACACGGCGCGACTTCCTCAACGGCGTTGCCATGGGAATCGGAGCGCTAGGTTACGCCAGCCTGCCGGGCCTAGCTCATGGCACCCATGCTGCAGTCCAAACTGGTGCCGATTCCGCAAAGTTCTATCCGCCTGCTTTGACAGGAATGAGAGGCAGCGCGCCCGGCTCATACGATGTGGCGCACGCACTGCGCGATGGGGATTTTTGGGAAACCGCAGGAACCCCCGCAGACACGCACGAAGCGTATGACTTAGTGGTCGTCGGGGGCGGCATCAGCGGGCTGGCTGCAGCTTACTTCTACCGCAAGAATGCCGGCAGGAGTGCGCGAGTTCTGGTCCTCGATGCAAACGATGATTTTGGCGGGCATGCCCGGCGCAACGAGTTCCACGTGGGAGAACGGTTGCTGTTGAGTAATGGTGGAACCCAGTCGATTGAGAGCCCCTCGGAATACAGCGAAGTGGCCAAAGGCGTTCTCAGTGACCTCGGCGTTCAAACGAAGACTTTTTATAAGGCCTACGATCAGAAACTGTACTCGCACCTGGGTACAGCCTGCTTTTTTGACAAAGAGACTTTTGGTGAGGATCGCCTGGTAACCGGAATGGGCTCGACTCCCTGGCCCGAGTTCCTCAAGAAGAGTCCACTCCCGGAGAAGCTTCAGCTGGAGATCGCCCGCCTCTACGACGAGAAGAAAGATTATCTTTCCGGCCTTTCGAAAGAGGAGAAACATGCGCGGTTAGCAAAGATCAGCTACGCCGGATTCTTGACCGAGATTTGTAAAGCTGATCCTGGCGTCTTGCCATTTTTCCAGACCTATACAAACGATCTATATGCAGTCGGAATCGATGCTGTCTCAGCCCTTGCCTGTTATAGAAATCCCGACGACTACGAGGCATGCCACTATGCAGGTTTTGAAGGCATGAACCTAGGGGGAGACGAGGGAAAAGAGAAGGAAGAACCCTACATTTTTCACTTTCCCGACGGGAATGCGTCCATCGCCCGCTTGCTGGTGCGGAGTCTCATCCCTGAAGCGGTTCCAGGGCACACCATGGAGGACGTTGTTATCGCACGTGCCGACTACAGCAAGCTTGATCAGCCGTCGTCTCCAATCCGAATTCGCGTGAACTCAACTGCGGTTCGTGTGCAACACTCCGGACAACCAGAGTCGGCGACAGAGGTGGAAGTCTCGTATGTCCAGGAAGGAAAGCTGAAGAAGACAACAGGGAAGTCCTGCATCCTCGCCTGTTACAACAGCATGGTTCCATATCTTTGTCCCGAGCTGCCCGAAAAGCAAAAAGAAGCTCTCCACTATTGCGTGAAGGAGCCGCTCATTTATACGCACGTTGCCATTCGCAATTGGACGGCATTCCACAAACTAGGGATACGGCAAATCGTCTCGCCGGGAAGCTACCACAGCTTCACCATGCTCGATTTTCCTGTCAGCCTGGGCGCGTATCAGTTTCCCAGCAACCCGCAAGAACCAATGGTGCTCTTCATGTTGCGGACTCCCTGCAAGCCGGGGTTGCCGCGCCGAGAGCAGTACCGGATGGGCAGGTTCGAACTCATCAGCACGCCATTTTCTAAGTTTGAACGCAATATCCGTGAGCAGTTGAATCGCGCGCTCGAGCCGGCTGGATTCGATTCCGCCCGCGACATTGCCGCGATAACGGTAAACCGGTGGGCCCACGGCTACGCCTACGAATACGATTCCTTGTCTGATCCGCACTGGGCGCCGGAAGAGCGACCTTGCGTGATTGGACGGAAACAGTTTGGCCGAATCTCGATTGCAAATTCCGACGCCGCCGCCAGCGCTTATACGAACGCAGCAATTGACCAGGCCTATCGTGCGATTCAAGAACAAGCAAAAGGTGCGTAAGAAAGTATGCCTGACCCGGCGAATGAAGGAGGAGGTCGGCCTCGCGATCGCGCGCTTGGCATGTTGTCCGATCCCCGATGCTATGATCGCCGAACGATAAGGCCCCCGGATTCGGGCCCAAGGATATTTCGCCATGGCAATCATGACGTCGCGAAATTCGACGACCAGTTCTACGCCTGAGACCCCTTCTTCCTACAAAGCTCCGCTGGCGGTACTAACCACGTTGTTCTTCATGTGGGGATTTCTCACCTGCCTGAACGACATTTTGGTGCCGCACCTGAAGGCGATCTTTGATTTGAGTTATGCGAAAGTGATGCTGATTCAATTTGCCTTCTTCGGAGCGTATTTCCTTTTCTCGATTCCGTCAGCCAAACTCATCGACGCGATCGGCTACCAGAAGACGATGGTCCTGGGACTTTACACCATGGGTCTAGGAGCTTTCCTGTTCATTCCCGCGGCGACCGTGCCGTCCTTTCCGGGCCCACGCAGCGAGTTCCGCATCTTTTTTACTTCGATGTAATGCAGGGCATCGACATTTTTGGCAGACGCGTGGCCCCGGAGTTCTACGTTGATGTTAGCGATGAAATCGAGTTTAAGTCTGAAATGCTGGCCGAGCACGCCAGCCAACGGGAGTGGCTGATGACTCACCATGGAATTGACGACTATCTCGCGGCCATGCATTCTTGGGCGGCGGCGCGGGGTGCGGAAGCTAGCGGCGGCACCAGACAGAGAATCAATTATGCCGAAGCCTTTCGTCAACATCGCGGGCATGCCTATCCACACAACAATGTGCTTCAAGAACTGCTCAGCGAGCGCGTCATTTCCAACCAGTATTACTTGCTCTAAATCGATTGCCTCGTAATTGACCGGCCACTGAAGACTATGCCTAAATCAGACAATCGACCTTTGGCTGGTGCGGCACGCCAGGAAATCACCCCCGCGGTCGGTTCCCCGCTTTCCGGCTTCATCGCCCGCCTAAAAGCTTCGACCGATGTTGCCGATCCACTGTTCACCCGGGCTCTGGTTCTCACCTATGGAGACACAAGCATAGCTTTGTTGCAACTGGATCTGCTGGCGCTGGCGCGATGGCATGTAGATGAGATCCGCAGCGCTTGCCAGTCAATCCTCGGCATTCCCGCGGAGTGCGTCCTCATTTCGACGACTCACACCCATTCCGGTCCCGGGATGCTGCCTCTCCGCGGCTGCCTCCTTGCCAGCCTCGAGTACCAATGGAGCGTGGTGAAGAAATCCGTTCAGGCGATCGAACAAGCGCACCGTGCACGCAAGCCGGCGCAGGTTTGGTGCAATCGAGTGCCATTCCGCCTGGGCGTCAACCGGCGGCAGAAAACGCCAGATGGAATCGTGCTCGGCGCTGATGCCAAGAAAGCGGCACCCAAGTTCCTGGATGTGGCTGAGGTACGCGTGCGTGGGGGCAGTTCGTGCATCCTGTTCAGCCATGCCGCACATCCCTACATTCTGGGAGGCGATCAAACTTCCATCAGCGGCGACTTTCCGTCATTTGCCTGCCGGTCTCTGGAAAACTTGCCCGGTAAAACCGCCATGTTTCTGAACGGATGTGCCGGCGACATAGCGCCGCTGCGCGCGTTCGAGGGGGTCGAAGCAGCAAGAGAAGAAGGAGACCGCCTCGCAGCGGCGGTTCGAGAGGCCATGCGCAGCGCTCGCTCGATCAAGTTTGTTCCGCTGAAAGCGGTTTCGGAGCGAGTGTATCTACCCTACTCCAACCTCCCCACGCCGGAAGAGCTAGGAGCAATGCGACTGCAGCAAGAGCGGACGGTTCGTTCCGAGGAGCGCAGCAACCCTGCCGTTGCAGCCAAAATTCGTTCTGCACTCGACGACTGGGCAGAATCCCTGAAGAACGTCGTTGAGGGCAAAAGCGCCTTGGAACCGGTGTTCTGCGAAGTGCAGGTTCTTCGCGCGGGCGATTTCTCTTTGGTGGCGATGTCCGGAGAGCCGTTCTTCGAGACCGGTCAACGAATTTCCCGATCCAGCCCAGCGCAGAAGACATGGACCCTGGGATACTGCAACACATACATCGGCTACCTCCCTACGAAGCGCGCTTTTCAAGAGGGAGGATATGAGGTCTCCGACTCTTTTCGTTACCTGGACACGTGGCAACTCCAACCATCCTGCGAAAGCTCTGTCACGAAAACAGCTCGAAAGCTCCTGCTCAAAGTTTATGAACGATAATCGCAAATTTCCACACTACATGCTCAGCGAGATCCACGAACAGCCGCGAACGGTTCGCGACACGCTGGCGGGCCGGCTGGACACCGAACGTGGCACAGTCGCGCTGGAAGCGTTTCCGCTGAGCGTATCCGAAATAAAGTCTCTCGCCTCGATACGAATCGCTGCTTCGGGAACCAGCCGTTACGCAGGCTTATTCGGAAAGTACGTCATCGAGGAGGTGGCCGGCATCCCAGTCGAGGTCGAATACGCCAGCGAGCTCGAATGCCATCGATCCTCTTTTGTCCCGTCGTTGACTGTTGTCATCAGCCAGTCAGGTGAAACCGCGGATACCCTGGCCGCTCTCCGAAAGGCGAAGCGCGAAGGTTCGAGAACCATGGCCATCGGCAACGTTGAAAACTCATCCATGATGCGCGAGGCCGACTGTAGTCTCCACATTAAAGCCGGCCCTGAGTTAAGTGTCCCATCGACGAAGGCATTCGGCGGCCAGCTCGCCTGCCTGCTTCTGGTAGCCTTGGGTTTTGCGCAAGCGAGGCACTCGCTGCAGGCGCAGGAAATGGGGGACTACGTTCGTGAGCTGGCAAAGCTTCCCGAGAAACTCGATAGAGTTCTGCAACTGGAGAACCGCTGCGCCGAAATTGCCGAACGATATTTCCGGACCCCCGACTTCATTTTCTTTTGGACGCGGTCCACACTATCCCATTGCCCTGGACGGCGCGCTCAAGCTGAAAGAGGCTGCCTACATCCATACCGAGGGATACCCGGGCGGCGAATTCAAACACGGCCAGATCACTCTGATTGACGACGAAATCGCAGCCATCGTCATCGCCACTTGCGACAACAGTCACCCCGAGTCTCGCGATCGCTATAGGCGGCAGTTGGCCAGTGCAAAGGAAATCAAAGCTCTTTCAGGGCGTCTGGTCGTGCTAGCGACGGAGGGCGATCAGGAAATTGCTCCGTTTGCGGACGAAGTGTTATATCTTCCGGCCACCGCAGAAGTGATGCTGCCGCTCTTGGAAATCGTTCCGCTCGAAATGTTGGCGTATTACATTGCGATTCGTAGGGGACTCAATCCCGATAGACCTCGAAATCTCAACAAGGCGGTCACAGTCAGCGGAGGGTTGTAGGTCAACCACGCAGTGGTAATATCCCGTGTCGATAACGTGCACGGGCTTAACGTTCGCGACTTAGGATTCTGCCGCCTTTGCGGCGGCAAGCAACCAACTGGTGGGTATGTATCTTCTGGGAATCGACGTGGGTACGGGGGGCACGCGCGCTCTCGTCATCGATCACGCGGGTTGTGTCATCGCTTCTGCTACCGAGGAACACCATGCCTTTGCGTCGCCGCAGATCGGGTGGGCAGAGCAGGACCCTTGCGACTGGTGGCGCGCGTGCGGGGTGGCTGTTCGCAAGGCGTTGGAACAAGGTCATCTGCACGGTAACCAGATTGCTTGCGTTGGTTTGTCTGGACAAATGCACGGCGCGGTCCTGCTGGACGAGCAAGCCTGCGTCATACGACCTGCATTGATCTGGTGCGATGTCAGGACGGAGAAGCAGAGCCGGGACCTGACCACTCAAATCGGTACTGAACGTTTGATCCAACTCACCTGCAATCCCGCCCTCACGAACTTCACACTGACAAAGTGTATTTGGGTCAGGGAGAATGAACCCGGGAACTGGAAGCGGGTCCGCTCAGTCATGCTGCCGAAGGACTATGTCCGGTTGCAGTTAACGGGTGAACGGGCGACCGACATGGCCGACGCCTCCGGCACTCTGCTGCTTGATGTAGCCCACCGGCGTTGGTCGAAGGAGATTTTGGAACAGGTTCAAATGGACGAGTCGCTTCTGCCCGACTTGTACGAGTCGTCCGAGATCTGCGGCCAGATCTCGGACGCGGGCGCGGCTGCCACCGGCTTACTCCGTGGAACGCCGGTGGTCGCGGGTGCGGGAGATCAAGCCTGCGGTGCGATTGGCCTGGGGGTGGTTTTACCGGGGACGGTGAGCGCGACCATCGGAACTTCAGGAGTTGTTCTAGCCGCAACCGATGGTCCAGCGCTGGACCCCGGAGGCCGCCTGCACACGTTTTGCCATGGGGTCCCGGGGCGCTGGCTGGTGATGGGTGTGACCCAGGCTGCCGGGCTTTCGCTTCGTTGGTTCCGGGATCAGTTTGGCGTAAGCGCCGACGGTCAACTGGAGTCCTATGACAGGCTGACTGCCGAGGCGGCGAAAGCTCCTGCAGGATGCGATGGTCTGCTGTGGGCTCCTTATCTGATGGGCGAACGCACTCCTCATCTCGATCCGGCAGCGCGGGGGATGCTAGTTGGCTTGACGAGTTCTCATACACGAGCTCACGTGATTCGGTCGATCTTGGAAGGAGTCGCTTTCAGCTTGCGCGACACCCTCACGATTTTTCAGGAAATCGCAGTTCCCGTGAAGAAGATTCGCTTGGGCGGCGGCGGCGCCAGATCCGCGCTTTGGCGGCAAATTCAGGCAGACATCTATGGACAACGAGTCGAGACGGTCGAGGCAGAAGAAGGTGCCGCCTACGGAGCCGCAATCCTGGCCGGGGTCGGCGCAAAGGCGTGGCCGTCGGTTGACGCTGCCTGCGACGCCGTCGTGCGGGTTACCGGAAACGCGAGTCCGAATTCCGACGACTTGCTTGTCATGGAAAGGGCGTACGCGGTGTATCGCCGCATCTATCCCGCGATGAAGTCTATCTTGAATTGATAACCGTTGCGGCACCTGAATACAGCAGTTCACAAAAGCAATTCCGCTCTTCTTCACCTTCATCGAGATCTGAGAAGGGAACTTGAAGGGCAAGAACCACACCGCCCAAGCGCTGGAATGAAGGCAACACTAGCCAGCTAAACCAGTGCCTCCCCCACCAGAAACACTCTGGAAAATCCGGCCATAATGGTATAAGCTGTTGGCTCCGCAAGCAGTATTCATACGTTTTAATGAATGCTTTCATGCCAATCGCCCAACCGTGAGGTGGAACATGATTCGGTCCAGCAGCTTCCCCGAGCTTTCCAATCGCCTGCGGTTCCCCGCAATCGCACTTACTGTAGTCTTCCTGCTTGCGTCTGCTTCGGCGGCTGCTTTGTCCGCCTATGTGCGCGTCAACCAGGTTGGCTACGAAGCCGGCAATATCCCTTTTCACGCGTATCTAATGTCCACAGCATCGGAATCGGGAGCGACATTCAGCGTTATCAATTCCGCAGGGCAGACAGCTTATTCGAGCGCAATTGGCGCACTGCTCGGCACCTGGAGCCACAGCGCAAGTCTTGTTTATGACGTGTACGCTCTCAACTTTTCCGTCCCCGGCGGCGATGTTTACACCATCTCCGTGCAAGGCCCGATACCGGCTACCTCGCCGCAGTTCGCCGTGGATGCGCCGCAGGTGCTCTATCCCGGTTTGCTCTTGAACACCCTTTGGTTCTATGAGACCGATCGCGACGGGCCAGACTACATCCCCAACGCCTTGCGCACCGCCCCCGGTCACCTCAATGACGAGAGCGCAACTGTCTTCGATACTCCGCCACTAAACGACAACGACCTCATCACGACTAAAGGAACACCGCTCACTCCAACAGGAGCGGTGATTGACGGCGCTGGCGGCTGGTGGGATGCGGGCGATTACATGAAATATGTTGAGACCGTGAGCTATACCACTGCTCTCATGGAAATTGGGATTCGTGATTTTCCCAACCAGATGGGACCGAATGCTCCACCAAGTCCCGCGGCGCCCCCGGCTTCGGTCTCCTATGCGGGCACTGCATCGGGTGCGCCAAAGTCCTCTGACTTCTCGGCTGAAGCGGAATTCGGCCTCGCGTGGCTGACGAAGATGTGGGACGACAACAGCAAGACTCTCTACTACCAGGTGGATAACAGCCAGGACTGGCAGCATTTTCCCAATCTTGAAACGGAATACGACGTTTGGACCCTGCCGCAGGCTGCTGATGACTACGAGGGCTGCACGAGTGACTATTTTTACATCTGCTACCGGCCGGGATTCATCGCCGCGGCGGCCGGCGCGCAAATAAGCCCAAACCTGGCCGGGCGATTGGCAGCCGCATTCGCCGAGTATTACCAGCTTTATCAAACTACGAAGCCAGCCATGGCAGCGCAGGCACTGCAAAACGCAGAAGACATTTTCGCGCTGGCCGATACTTCTAACACCGATCCGGCGAACTCAGTGAACAGCGGAAGTTGCAGTTCCGGCTGTCTTCTTACCATCACGCCCTTCGACGGCTATCCGGAGACGGTGTGGGATGATGATATGGAGTTGGGCGCGACCGAACTTTACTTCGCTCTGACCTCGGCACAGGGCAAACTGCCCGCGGGATTGCCGGTAACCAACCCCAAAACCTATCTAGCGGAGGCGGCCCAGTACGCGTCAAACTACATCACCGAGATTTACGACACCGGCAATGAAGATACCCTCAATCTCTACGATGTCAGTGGGCTGGCGCACTTCGAGCTATATCGCGCGCTGGGGATGGCGGGCAATCCTGGTGGGCTGGCACTCGATCAATCCACTATGCTCGCTGCCTTGAAGAATCAGGTGGGCGTGGCGATTACTCAGTCCGGAACGGATGTATGGGGGTTCGGCGTTCCGTGGCAAAATGGCGACACCACGTCACACGGCGCCGGCCTCTCGGTGATGGCAAGCGAGCTCCACTACCTGACCACTTCGAACAGTTACAACAACTATTCGCAGAAATGGCTGGGCAACGTGCTCGGAGCCAATTCCTGGGGCTCATCGTTCATCGTGGGTGACGGTAGCACGTTCCCCAATTGCATCCAGCATCAGGTAGCGAACCTGGCAGGCGCGCTGGATGGAACCTCGGGTGGAACGCCGATCTTGTGGGGCGCTGCCTCCGAGGGCCCGGCTAGCGGAGCAACTGCCGGTACCCTGCAGGGAATGATTCTCTGTCCGGCGAATGGTGTGGATACCTTCAAGAAATTCAATGGAAATGATGGCAAGTTCGACAGTTCGCAAGTCGCGGTTTACCGGGATAATGTTCAGTCCTTCAGCACCACCGAACCGGCGATCGACCTGACCTCGACGTCGTTTCTGATGTTTTCCTGGAGAATGGCTGGCCGCCCCAGCGCCTGGACGAGCGCAGGAATTTCTGCCAATCCCGGAACCATTTTTCAGGGTGCCGGTGACTCGAGCACGTGGCTTACTGCGACCGTGAAGAGTACCGGACATGCCGGACCAGGCGGAAAGGTGCGCTTCTATCTCGGCAGCACCCGCGGTCGGCTGCTGGGTGAAGCCCCGCTACACGATTGCTCTCAGTCTTTATCGAGCGCCACCTTGCAGGTGCGAGCTTCAGATCTTGCAGCCGGCGCTAACCAACTCATCGCCTATTTTGCCGGCGACGATGCTAATGGCCCCTCTACTTCTCTCCCCGTCCGTGTGACCGTAAAATGAGAACGCGGTACAGAGTTCACGCCCTTGAAAACTGCGCTATTTAGTTAGGTTGTCCAGGTCCGACGCCGCGGAGTCAATGAGTGCGGCTTCATTTTCGAGCACCTTGGCGACTCGCCCTGTCTCAGTGTCAGCTTCCTGCCAGCGCCGTTGCTCAATGGCCTCGCGAATGCCTGGCATCGTCTTAGGCGAGTATCCGGTATAGACACCGGGAGCGTAAATCATGTGCTTGTACCAGGGGCGGCGCGGAAGGCCGGCGGGATCGGTGAGCCGCCGTTCGCTTTGCAGCAGCTTCTGGTTCAGCGCTGCCAACTGCTTGTCGCTTCCAGGGAATCCCGCGGCTTCCGCTTTGTTGAAGGTGGCCTTGTAACGCTCGGCACTCTTAGTGAGTACCTCGAGAGCATTCTCCAGCGGCGCGAAGTTCAAGTGTGGAGGAATATCTTCCGCCGGGGGCGCGACGGTCGGCTTGCGTGGATCGAAAGCAGCGTGAAATGCGCCTTCCTTTAGCTCCAGCTCGCGTTCGTGAGCTTCGTCCTGCTTATTCTGCAAGAGCTTTTGCAAGTCTTTGTTGTACTTCTGCATGGTGTCGGCGAAATCGGTGAATTCGTAGGGCAGAACGTCTGCGTCTGCCATTCGCATCACCGCCGTGCCGATGGTTTGCGAAAGCGCGACACCATAGACAAAATTCGTGTCGGAGAAATGCGTGTACCAATAGAAATCATCGTAGATTGAGTGGTAGATTCCGGCGTCGTCTTCTCCGACGTACGCAAGGTTGAGGGACGCGATTCCAAGGTGGTCGACAAACGCCGTGTAGTCCGTGCCGGACCCGAGAGCATCCATGCGCAAGTCAGCCCGCTGGCGCAGCTCTTTGCGGTCCTCGTCGGACTTGGCGTCGGTAATGCCAAATAGTCGCTCGCGTTCGAAAACTGAAAGCTTGCTCTCCGGATCCTCGACACTGCGGGCCACATTGTTCATGAAGTGCTCCAGCGAGTGCGACCCCTCCATCATCAGATAGCCGCGATCGTTGCCATCGGAGTTGATATAGACAGCCGCATGTTCCTGCAATTCGCGCCCGTGGGTTTCGGCCCAGGCGGTCGAACCCAGCAGCATGGGTTCCTCGCCATCCCAGGCGCAGTAGACGATGGTGCGCTTGGGCTTCCAGCCCTGCTTGAGCAGTTCGCCAAATGACCGGGCTTCTTCCATCAGAGTGACCTGGCCAGAGATAGGGTCCTCGGCGCCATTCACCCAGCCATCGTGATGGTTCCCACGCACCACCCATTCATCGGCTTCAGACGAGCCCGGAATGCGGGCGATGATATCGTTCACGTCCTTCACGTCCCAGTTGAATTCAACCACCAGGTGCGCCTTCCCGGCGCCGGGACCGACGTGATACGCGATCGGCAGCGCCCCACGCCATTCTTCGGGTGCCAACGGGCCGGTAAGGGCGGCCAGCAGCGGCTGTGCGTCCCCGTAGGAGATGGGCAGAGTCGGAATCTTGGTAATGCTGGGAGCGTTACTCGCGGTCATGCGGAGCGCATTGGGATCGCCCCGGTCAGGAGTGAGCGGATCACCAGGATAAGAAGAGGGAAAATCCATCACACTGCCACGCTGCACACCCTGATCAGGACGCATCGGTCCTTTGGGAAAAACGTCGCCGCCAAAGTAGCCGTCGTCTTTTGGATCGGAGTAGATGAGGCAGGCCACAGCGCCGTGCTCAGCGGCAACCTTGGGCTTGATGCCGCGCCACGAATTTCCGTAGCGCGCAATTACAATGGCTCCCTGCACTGAAACCCCGAGGCGCTGCAGGCGCTCGTAATCTTCAGGCAAGCCATAATTCACGTACACCAACGGCGCGGTTACATCCCCATCGCGGGAATAAGCGTTATAAGTGGGCAGCTGTTCGTCCTGCTGACCGGAAGTAGGATCCTCTGCTAAAGCAGGTTCTTGCAACTTAGCAACGTAACGCGTGGGAGCGACGAGCTCCAGCAGGCGGCGTTTAGGCGTGGGAAAAAGCACTTTGAAGGTTTCAATGTGGGCGTCCAATCCCCACTCTTTGAATTTCGAGAGAATCCACTCGGCATTTTGCTTGTCGTAAGCGGACCCCACATGATGCGGCCTGGCGCTCAGCAATTGCATGTAATCGCGTTGCTTCTGAGCGTTGGGAAGGGCACGGAACTTGCTTTCCCATTCGCGTTCGGTACTCGCATGCTGCGATGAGAATCCGTCGAGAGACGCGTCTTGATTCGATTCCGGTGAATCCGCAAGGGCTGAGTGCAGAAACAAGCCGATGACAAGTAGTGCAAGGATTGAGCGCTGCATAGACCCCCCGAGATTTGCGAAACAAAGAGTATGCCACGGAGAGCAAGCTTTTTGATAGAAGCGGTGAATTTTATGCGAGTGGGCAGAAGAGCCGCTAGAGCTGATGGCCTTCCGTTTTCTTTTTCACCCTTCCTCTGTTACGCTGTCGCCGTTCGCCGGAGGCGCGTCGGATGAAACCCTACGGTCTAAGGATTCTTGCCATTGTCTTTCTTCTTTCGATGTTGAGCAGCATCCTCACCTCACAACAATCTTCTCCCGTCCAGAAGCGGATCGCCGTTCGTGCCGGGCGACTGATTGACTGCAAGAGCGATGCCCCCATTTCGAATGCCCTCATCCTCATAGAAGGTGACAAGATCGTCAGTGTTACTCCCGGCGGCTCCCCGCCCCCAGGCGTCGACCTGATCGATCTTTCCAACGCCACCGTCCTCCCCGGCTTCGTCGATGCCCACACGCACGTTTTACTCCAGGGGGATATCACCTCGGAAGATTACGACAAGCAGCTCCTCAAACAGTCCATTCCGTACCGCGCCATCCTGGCCGCGCGCAATGCGCAGATCGCGCTCTCCCACGGCTTCACCGTGCTGCGCGACCTCGAGACCGAAGGTGCGATGTATGCTGACGTCGACGTCAAGCAGGCCATCGCCAACGGGGAAATCCCCGGCCCCCACATGCAAGTGGCCACCCGCGCCATGACTCCAACCGGCATGTACGGTCCGCTGGGATATTCCTGGGAAATTCGAGTCCCTCAGGGCGTGCAGTATGTCGATGGCGTTGAGGAAGCGCGCAAGGCGGTTCGCGAGCAGGCGATGTTTGGGGCCGACTGGATCAAGTATTACTCCGACCACGGCTACTTCTATGGTCCAGATGGCGTACTGCACAGCCACGTCAACTTCACTGACGAAGAAGCCAAGGCAATCGTCGATGAGGCGCATCGCATCGGAAAGAAAGTGGCCGCGCACGCCATCGGCAACGATGGCATTTCCGCCGCCCTGAAAGCAGGCGTCGATACCATCGAGCATGGCGACGGACTCAGCGACCTGCAAATGGAAGAAATGGCTCGCCGGGGCATCTACTGGGTTCCCACCATCGCGGTCGGCGCCTATGTCGCCTCCGGCCGCCAGGGCAACTGGCCGAAGATGGTGGAGACCGAAAAGGTGGCGTTTCAATTGGCGTTGAAAAAGGGAGTGAAGATCGTCCTCGGCACTGACGCCGGCGGCTTCGACTGGAGAGACTTGAACGAAGCGAAGGAATTCGAATACTACGTCAACTACGGCATGACGCCTCAGCAAGCGATTCGAACCGCCACCACCACCGCCGCCGAACTCCTGGGTTGGTCCGACAAAATGGGCACCGTCGAAGCCGGGAAATGGGCCGATTTGGTAGCCGTCTCCGGCGACCCCCTAAAAGACATCACTGAACTCCAGCGCGTCAAGTTCGTAATGAAGTCCGGTAGCGTCTTCAAGAACGAGTTCAAATGACCGCTGATTGCCGCTAATCCCCCGATTGGCGACGGCATTTGCTTAGACCAACTTCGGCAAACGCACAAATCTTTACAGCGCAATGCGGCCTCGGAGCGGTATCATCCGAGCAAGACGGCACGAAACGTCGGCGCGACGCTATGAGGAGTTCTGGTCTTCGCATCCTGGCGAGCAAGGGCAAGTTGCGCCCAGAGTTCGTCTCTCATTTTCTTTTTTTCTCTCTGGTTATCGTGTTTCACCCGTATGTATTGCAGGGACAGACTGCGGGGCAAAATGCTACCCCCACGGCCGGCGGGCGCAGCATTCATGGCGTGGTGAAATCGGGGAATATGCCGATTCCCGGCGCAGGCGTTTCCGCGACGAACGCCGCCACCAAAGAGCAGATCAATACCTCGACAGACGTCGACGGCAGTTACTGGTTGCGGGTTTCAGCCGATGGACATTACACCGTGCGAGTGCAAATGGCGGCATTTGCCGCGAACTCGCAGGAAGTGGTGCTGGACGAAGCCCATCAGGACGCCCAGACAAACTTTGAACTCGTCCTCCTGTCGCGCGCCCGCGCGGCCGCCAGCGATATTGGCAAGGACAAGAATAAGGATGATAAGGATAAGGATAAGGACAACGACAGTGCCCAGCGGCGCACGAATGCGGGCGGACGAGGCTTTCAGAGCCTTTCCGTGTTTCAGAGTGCGGCCGGTCAGGATACATCCGGTGGCTCCACGAGCGACATAGTTCCCTCCGGCATGCCGGTTCCCGGAATCGCGCCAGACAGCGCTACGGAATCCGTGACGGTGTCGGGAAACACTTCGAATTCCTTCAATGCGATGAGCGCTGATGAAATGCAGCAGCGCTTTAGCGATGCCCGCCAACAGGGAGGCGGATTCGGCGGCGGCGGCGGCGGATTGGGCGGCCTGGGTGGAGGTTTCGGGGGCGGAGGGTTTGGCGGTGGGGGTTTTGGCCGGCGGGGTTTTGATATCAATCGCCCGCATGGATCGCTGTATTACGGAGTCGGCGATTCGGCTCTCAATGCATCGCCGTTTTCGATCACGGGCCAGCCCACGGAGAAACCAGCCTACCTGCAGAATACTTTCGGCGGTTCCCTGGGCGGACCGCTGAACATTCCCCACATCTACCACGGCGGGACCAAGACTTTTTACTTCATAAATTACAACGGCAAGCGCGCAGAGAATCCCTTCGATCAGTTTTCGACAGTACCAACGCTGCAGGAGCGTCAAGGAAACTTTTCCGCTGTCACATACACTTCGGGACTCGAAGCCGGAAAACCGGTAGAGGTGTTCAATCCCGCCACCAACACTCCTTATGCGGGCAACGTCATTCCAGGATTTAGCTCACAAACGTGTCCCTCGAGTGGGCCCTCCACTGGCGTGGCAGGATTGCTGCAATATATTCCGTGCCCGAACCTTCCCGGCAATTTTCAAAATTTCCACTTTGTAACCTCTGCCAACAGTGACAGCGACGATCTGAACATGCGCTTAAACCACACCTTCGGTGCGGCTCCCGTGCGCGGCCGCCGGGGCGGAGGCCGCAACGCTCCCCGCAACAGCTTGCTGCTCGGCTTTCACTACCACGGATCGAGCGCCAACCTGACCAATCCATTCCCGAGCGTAGGCGGCAACACTACGGTTCGCAGCTTTGATGCGCCGGTGTCTTACACGCGCAGCATCGGCAAACTCACCAACATAATCAAGGCGGACTTTAACCGCAGCCGCACGCGCACTCAAAATCTTTACGCCTTCAGCAACGACATTACAGGAACTCTTGGAATCACGGGAGTTTCGCAGAATCCCTTCGACTGGGGCTTGCCGGATCTGTCCTTCACCGACTTCGCCAACCTTCAGGACACGACTCCTGCGCTCACACGAAGCCAGACCTACACTTTCTCCGACAATGTGATCTGGAACCACGGCAAACACACCTGGCGCTGGGGCGGAGATTTTCGTCGCGTGCAGGTGAATAAAGAAACTGACGGCAACCCGCGCGGTTCCTTCGTGTTCACCGGTCTCAACACTTCGGAAATCAGTGCTGGTCAGCCCGTGGCCGGGACGGGATTCGATTTCGCCGACTTTCTGCTCGGACTACCGCAACAAACCTCCGTGCAGTTTAGCGAAAGCAACCACGGCAACCACTTCCGCGGCAACTATTGGGATTTATACGTGCAGGACGAGTGGAAGATGCGCGCGAATCTGACCCTCAATCTTGGTGTGCGCTATGAATACGTCTCGCCCCTCACCGAAGTGAACAATCTCCTTGCGAACCTCGATCTTTCTCCTGGCGTGCTGGTGCAGAATCCTGCGCTCGCGCTGCAGGTTGCTCCCATCGAGCCAGGGCAAGCGGGGCCATACTACGGCCCCTTGCCGGCCAGTCTGGTGCGGCCCGATCGGAACAACTTCGCACCGCGCATCGGCTTTGCCTGGAAGCCGTTTTCCAAAACCGTAGTGCGCGGCGGATATGGCATCAACTACAACACGGGCGCGTATCAGGGTATCGCGCAGCAACTTGCCTTGCAGCCGCCGTTCGCCACCACGGCGACGAATGTTCAGGCAGCTTTCCCGTCTCCTCCGAACCTGACTCTGCAAGACGGATTTCCCACGGTCACTGGCATAGCCAACAATTATGCGGTGAATCCGAATTACCGGCTGGGCTACGTCCAGATTCGCAATCTGGACATTCAACAGCAGATTCGTCCCACCCTGCTCCTGAATATTGACTACACCGGAACCAAGGGCACCGATCTCGACATTCTGGAAGCACCCAACCGAACCGCGACTGGGATTCGTATTAACGGGGTTGACGCCTTCACCTACGAGAGCTCCATGGCCGATTCGGAGGCCAATGCGGGATCAGTGCGGCTGCGCAAGCGCTTGGCGAAAGGATTTTCCATCGGCGGCACCTACACCTTTTCCAAGTCACTGGATGATGCGTCCTCCATTGGCGCGGGAGCGACTGCGGCTGCAACTACCCCTGGATTGGGCTCGGGCGGTACCGGCGCGGCCGGGGGAGGTGCCGGCTCATCGGCAGGCGCGGCCAACGTTGCGCAGAATCCTTTTGATCTGTCCGCCGAGCGCGGGCTCTCCAGCTTCAACCAGACCCATAAGTTCACGGCAGATTATTTGCTGGAGCTGCCCTTTGGCCACGACAAGCGCTGGCTAACCGGAAATACTCCGGCGCGCGCCATTTTTGGCGACTGGCAATGGAGCGGCGATTGGACCATAGCCTCGGGATTGCCGTTTACCCCGCGATTCCTCGGCGCCGTTTGCGATGTGAATAGCGGGACGAACGGCACGTTGCGGCCGAACATAGTTCCCGGACAAGCTATCTCCCTGCCCAATCCATCCATCGGAGAGTGGTTTAACACGGACGCCTTTGTGACGGCTCCGCCATGCGGACAATATGGCAACGCGCGCCGCAATAGCATCATCGGCCCGGGCAGCAAGGTGTTTGACATGGCATTTACAAAAATCGTTCCTCTGAAGGAATCGCGCATGCTCGAGTTCCGGGCCCAGGCCACCAATATATTCAACATACCCAACTATTCCTCGATCGATACCACCGTAAACTCGCCCACTTTTGGGCGTGTCACAGCGGTGGGGGCCATGCGGCAGTTCACGATTACGTCGCGTTTCCGTTTCTGAGAAGGCCGCTGCCAGGAGAATAGATTAGAAAGAAATTGCCATGACATCCATCCGAGACCGATTCGCTGATAAAGTTGTCGCGGTACTCCTGGTGCTCGTGCTCCTGTCTGCGGCTGCGCCTTCGCAGCAAGAGCCCGAGTACGTGCTTCACGTGGAATCGGATCTCGTCCTGGTGAATGTCACGGTCCGGGACAAGAACGGAAAGTTTGTCGAGGGATTAAAGCCGGAAAACTTCACCATTCTCGAAGACAACAAGCCACAGAAGATTCTCTCCTTCGATGTGGAGAACGTTGATGCCGTTCCAGCGTTGGATGTGACCCAGGCCAAGCCGCTGCCGGAGCCAGCCCCCGTGCCGAAGGCTCCAGTATCCTCCCCGGCAAATGCGGCAGCTCAATTCAAAGATCGGCGCCTTATTGTTTTGTTCTTCGATCTCTCTGCCATGGAACCGGACGAAATCGATCACGCGGTTACATCCGCCGAACACTATGTCGATACCCAAATGGCGCCCGCGGACCTGGTGTCGATTGTTTCCCTGGGAAGTTCGTTGCTGGTGAATCAAGACTTCACCACTGATCATGCCCTGCTGAAGAAACAGCTGGAGCAATTCAGTACAGGCAGCGGCCAAGGCTTCGAAGAAGGCACCACGGGCACCACCGAAGGAACACCCGACACGGGCCAGCCCTTTACCGCCGATGACACGGAATACAACATTTTCAATACCGACCGCCGGCTCGAGGCGCTGCGATCCGTGGCCGAAAAGCTGAGCTACGTTCAGCAGAAGAAGTCGCTGATTTATTTTTCGAGCGGCATGGACCGCACCGGCATTGAGAATCAATCGGAACTGCGAGCAGCCGTGAATGCGGCAGTTCGCTCCAACCTGGCGATTTACACCATGGACATGCGCGGCCTGCAGGCTCTGGTGGCGGGCGGGGAAGCTCAGAATGCAAGCCTGCGCGGCGTAGCGGCGTATTCCGGGCAGGCGACACTCAACGGTTTGAATTCCAATTTCACCACCCAGGAAACGCTGGTGACGCTGGCCAGCGACACCGGCGGCCGCGCTTTTCTCGATTCCAACGACTTCACCAAGATTTTCAAGGGCGTGCAGCAGGACACATCAACCTACTACCTGCTCGGCTATCACAGCACGAACCCCGCGCGCGACGGGCATTACCGTCGCATCGTTGTGAAAAGCAGTGTTCCCGGCGTGAAGATCGACTACCGCCGCGGCTACTACGCGCCCGCGGATTTCAAGCACTCCACGCAGGATGACAAAGAGCGGCAGCTCGAGGAGGAACTCGCTTCCGAACTGCCAGCCACGGATTTGCCGCTGTATCTGGGCGTCGCCTACTTCCGCCTGGAAGGCAACAAGTTCTTCGTTCCTATGTCGCTGGTCGTACCGGGATCGCAGATTCCATTCGTCCGCAACAGCGACCGCGACAAAGCGACGCTGGATGTGATTGGAATGGTGCTCGATAGCGAACACCATCCCTTGAATAGAATCCGCGATACCGTGAAGCTCGCAGTGAATACGTCAACCGAAGTGCAGAAAAAGAATGTGCAGTATGACAGCGGGATGAGCCTGCTGAGCGGCAAGTATCACCTGAAATTCGTAGTGCGCGAGAATCAAACCGGCCGCATGGGATCGTTCGAAACCGACATCGACGTCCCAGACCTGAAAACGCAGCCGCTAAAGATGAGTTCGGTCGTGCTGGCCAGCCAGATTCAGCCGGCAAAAAAGAGTGCCAGCCCGAACCCGCTCGTGCATGACGGCTCCGAAATCATTCCGAGCATTACGCATGTTTTCTCCGCCACGCAGCACCTGTTTCTTTATTACGAGGTCTACGATCCAGCAAAGCCGGCACTCGTAGCCTCTGCAACAGGCGCAGAGCGCAAGCCTGGCATACGGCTCTTGACCAACGTGGCGTTCTTTCAAGGTAAGGCCAAGGCCTACGAGAGTTCGTTGGTGGAGTTGACGGAATTAAACGCGCGAGAACGCAAGGCCGCCGTTTTTCAATTAGATGTGCCGCTCACATCGCTCAAGCCTGGCTTTTATACCTGCCAGGTAAATGTGATCGATGACGCCGGTGGCCACTTTCTGTTTCCGCGCCTCGCCTTGTTGATTCGGACGGAACCCAAGATCTGACAACCCAAGATCTGACAACCCAAGATCTGACAACCCAAGATCTGACAACGTAAGACCCGATCCGCTATAAGAGGCGAAGAACTGCCCCGCCGCTCAGCTCCCCACATATCGTGCATACAAACTCCGCGCAACCCCAGTGTCCGTCGTCCCCTTGATGATCGCCCTCCCATCGGGAAACAGCGTCATCTCATAGGGCTCGCGCCAGAACTTCAGCACGAATTCGTTGTGCCGGACTATGCCGTGCGCCTCCAGCCGCCGCTGCATCTCGGCAAAATCAATCGGCCGGGCGCGCTCATGAATCTGCACGGAATTTCTTCCGCACAGCGTGATATGCGGACGCCCCTCGCCCGACAGATGCACAAAATCTCGCTCTCCACAGGTCCGGCAGCCCGGCCGCGGATTCGCCGCCGCAATTTCAGCGTGCTCATTCGTCCACACATCGAAACGACCACAGCGTGTTGCGCAGCTGCTCTGCCGCGCTACCCCCAACCAGCAACTTCACTGCCTCCGTTGCAGCAATCGAAGCCACCAGGTTCACCGCCGTATTCAATATCCCGGAGGTTTCGCAGGTCTCCACCATCCCCCGCGGCGTATCTGGAAAAATACAAGCCAGGCATGCCGTCTTACCCGGCAGCACATTCAAAGTCACTCCATAACTGCCCACGGCCGCCGCATAAATCCACGGCAAGGAGTTCTTAACGGCATAATCGTTCAGCAAGATATCGAGTCTCGAAGTTGTCCGTCCCATCAAGGATTACATCCATCCCTTCAAGTAACGCATGAATATTTGCCGGGACCACGATCTTCGACCCGAGCCTCCACCACAATCTCCGAATTAAAAGCCGCAATCCTTCGCGCCGCGGCAATCGCCTTGGGCAACGACTCGGCCGCATCCTTTTCCTCGAACAGCGACTGCCGCTGCAGATTGCTCGCCTCCACGTAATCGCGATCGATAATCCGCAGCATTCCCACGCCCGCGCGTCGCCAGCAATGACGCCAGAGCCGACCCTGTCGCGCCGCACCCAACAATCGCAATTCGCCCCGCGGCCAGCCGCCGTTGGCCCTCCGCTCCGATTCCGCGAAACAGAATCTGCCGCGAATATCGCTCGTCCAATTTTTCCTTCTCCGCGCCCTGTCTCAAGGAGGTCACCAGCTTTCACCCGCAAAACCTTTATTATAAGTGTCTGGACTGCTTCAGCCGCCAGGATGCAGACAACACCGGCCTTCCGCGCTTCATCGAACGTAGGCAACAGGCCCAAGGACATTATTTGCTGAGACGGTACGCCTCATTCGTGATGGTTGATCATCGCTTCGCTCGGTCCCGCCCTTGCCGGATCGTCAGCGTCCGCCTCCTCGCACGCGTCTCAGGAACCGCAATCTACGCAATCCCCCTCAACTCTCGGGACCATGGTCGGCTTACGCCGGACGCACGGTGCAATCGATCGAACTGCCCGGCGTGCCCGACCGCGACCACTTGCTCCAAATGCTGCCGCAGAAAACTGGCCAGCCGCTCGACCGCGACCAGGTCCGCGAAAGCATCCGCATCCTCTTCGCCACAGGACGCTTTGCCGATATCCAGGCCGAAGTCACTCCCTCCGGTTCGGACGTGCGGCTCACCTTCACGACTTCGCTCAATTTCTTTGTCGGCGCGGTCGATGTGGAGGGCGCTCCCAGCCATCCCAACTCCAACCAGATCGTCAATGCCTCCAAGTTCCAGCTCGGCGAACTTTATACTCTCGATAAACTCAACAGTGCCCTGCAGAACGTCCGCCAGCTCATGCAGGAGAATGGGTATTACCGAGCCCGAGTCACCGCCGAAAGCACGTCCAACTCCGCCACCCAGCAAGTCAACATCCTTTTCCACATCAGCGCTGGAGAGCCCGGCTCACGTCGGCGAAGTCAAAGTCACCGGCCACGCAGCCTTTTCCCAGAGCCAGTTCAGGACATCGCCAGCATGCACCCCGGCGATCGCGTCACCGCCGCCCGCATCACCAATTCTCTTCAGCGCCTGCGCAAGAAGTTTCAGAAACAGCAGCGCGTCCTGGCTCAGGTTTCCATCGCCGAGCAGAAATACAACCCCGAATCCAACGCCGTCGACTATACCTATCTCATCGAACCCGGCCCCGTCGTCATGATTTACGCCCTGGGATTCCACATCAGCCGCGGTGTCATGAAAAAAGAAGTTCCGGTCTACGAGGAAAATGCCCTCGACGACGACCTGCTCAATGAAGGCAAGCGCAACCTCCTTGACTATCTGCAGAGCCGCGGCCATTTCGACGCCACGGTCGAGATCCAGAAGGAAACCGCTCCCGACACTGCTCCGCGTCATCTACCGCATCGATCCCGGCCCCCTGCACAAGTTCGAACTCATCGAGATTACGGGAAACAAGTATTTCTCCCGGCAAATGCTCCGCCAGCGCCTGCAGATTCGAGCCCGCCGGCACGTTTTTTCCGCAGGGACGCTACAGCGGAGCATTGCTCAAAAGCGACGTCGCCACCCTCCAGGCTCTGTACGTTTCCAACGGATTCCGCGAGGCCAAAATTCAGACCAAAGTCGACGACAACTATCACGGGCGTCGACAATCACCTCGCGGTTCACATTCAAATCGAAGAAGGTCCGCAGACTCTGGTCGGCGCAGTTCCACATCGTCGGCAATCAGAAGATTGACGCCAAGGAATTCCCTGAACTGAACACCGCGAAGGCCAGCCCTACTCCGAACAAAATCTCGCCAACGATCGCGAAGTCCATCCTCAACTACTACTTCAATCACGGCTTTTCCAACGCCACGCTCGAAATCACCACCAAGCCTTCGCCCGGCCAACCCAATCGCGAAGAGTCACCTACACCATCCAGGAAGGCGAGCAGTTTTTCGTGAACCAGGTGATGGTCGCCGGCCTCGATCACACTCGCGACTACGTCGTGCAGCGCGAAATTCAAGTGATCTGCCGGCCAACCTCTCAGCCAGCAGGACCTCCTCGACACGCAGAAGCAAGCTCTACGATCTCGGCATCTTCAGCCAGGTCGACACTGCCGTGCAGAATCCCGAGGGCTCCGATCCGCAGAAAAATGTTCTCGTCCAGGTGCAGGAAGCCAAGCGCTACACGTTCACCTATGGCGGCGGCCTGGAATTCGAAACCGGCCTGCCCTCCGGACCCAGCGCTCCCGCAGGGCACGACCGGCGTCAGCCCCCGCGTCGAATTCGATATCACCCGCCTCAACGTCGGCGGCCGCGATCAGACCCTGACCTTCCAGTCCCACGTCGGACGCCTCCAGCAGCGCGGCCTTGATCAGTTACGAAATCCCCAAGCTCTTCAACAACGACCGCTTCAAGATCTTCTACACGATTTTCTACGACAACAGCCTCGACGTCGCCACCTTCACCTCGCAGCGCCTGGAAGGCAAAATCGATCTGCGCCAGCAAATCGGCAAGCAGCAACCCAACCACTCCACGTCCATCACCTATCGCTTCGACTATCGCCGCGTAAAAGCCAGCGACTTCGCCTGCAGACTTTTCTCCCGCCGAATTCAGTTTGTTTTCCTTGCCGGCGCGCGTCGGGGGCCCCGGTTTTACCTTCATTCGCGATAAGCGCGACAATCCGCTGGAAAGCACCAAGGGCCAATATTTCACCCTCGATGCTTTCGCCGCCTCCAGTTACTTTGGTTCTCAGGCCAGATTACGCGCCGCGTTCTTTCCCAGGATTCCACCTATTATGCTTTCGGACGCGCGAACCACAAGTTCGTCTTCGCCCGTTCCACTACGCTCGGGTTGGAGCAGGTCTATCGCGGTACCCGGGTTCTGCCGCCCGGAGCCTGTGAAGTCAGCGACTTGACCACCTCTTGCCCTCAGGGAATTTCGGTGATCCCTCTGCCCGAAGTTTTTTTTGCCGGCGGCGGCAACTCTCATCGCGGTTTCGGGTTAAATCAAGCAGGACCTCGCGATCCCGATTCCGGTTTTCCCGTCGGCGGCTCGGCTCTGTTCGTCAACAACGAGGAACTGCGCTTTCCCCAGTCAGCCTGCCCTATCTGGGAGAAGGTTTCGGTTTTGCCATTTTTCACGATATGGGCAACGTTTTCACCGCCGGTCACGATATGCTCAAGGGCCTGCTGCGCTGGCATCAGCCCGATCCCGCGCAGTGTTTGCTGGCTACCCCGGCGCGATCGACTCCAGCGTGTGAAACCTACTTCAACAACAGCGGCTACGATTACACTTCTCACGCGGTGGGCATTGGGTTGCGTTACAAGACCCCCATCGGCCCCTTGCGCTTCGACTTCGGGTACAATCTAAATCCAACCGTACTATTTTCAGGGTCTGGTCGAATTCGACCGGAAAACTGACCGGCGACTTCGAGACCCAGCGCCTGCGCCATTTCAACGTTTTTTTCAGCATAGGTCAGCCATTTTGATGAGATTTCGAATCAACACGAACGATCGTCGTGGCCGCTCTGGCACTTCTGCTTGTCGACGCTCCTGTTTGCGCCCGCCCGCGCCTCTGCCGAGGTGATCGACCGCATCATCGCCACCGTCAACGGCCACATAATTCTGCAGTCCGATTGGGATGAGGCTCTCTGCTACGAAGCTCTGCTCACCAATCGCAACCTCGGCCAGTTCACCGATGACGACCGCCGTGCCGTTCTTGACCGTCTCATCGACCAGGAACTTCTTCGCGAGCAGATGAAGTCTGCCGATTTCCCTCACGCCACCGACGCCGAGGTCGCCGCCCGCGTCGCCGATGCCCGCAAACAATATCCGCAAGCCGCATCCCCTGAGGCTTGGCAGGCGCTTCTCGCCCAATACCACCTCACTGAAAAAGATCTCTTCGCCCACGTCCGGCAGCAGATCGACGTCATGCGCCTGGTCGATGCCCGCCTTCGTCCCGCCGTCCAGATCGATTCCAAGTCCATCGAGGCTTATTACCGCGACCAGTTCGTCCCCAGTTGAAGCAGTCAGGAGCCTCCGAAGTTCCGCTCGCCGACGTCTCTGCCAAGATTCGCGAGCTGCTTACGCAAGAGAAGGTCAGCGAGTTGCTGGTTTCCTGGTTGCAAACTTTACGCTCCGAGGGGCAGGTCCATATTCCCGGCGTCACGACCTCTGCGAACGACCCGGGAGTCCAATCGCAGTGACCGAACCCTCCCCCAAGCCCGCCGGCCGCGCGCTGGTGGAAATATCTGCTGTTCGTCGCCGCAGCCACCGCCCTCGCTGCTCTTGGCCTGCTTGTATACGTCAATACTGACTCTTTCCAGTCGCTCGTCCGCCGCCGCCTCATCGCCGAAGTGGAGCGCATCACCGGCGGCCGCGCCGAAATCGGCAGCATCCACACTGCTCCCTTTCGCCTCCAGGCCGACGTGCGCAATATCACCGTCCACGGCCGCGAGTCTGCCTCCGAGGTTCCTCTCGCTCACGTCGACCGCGATCGTCGCTCGCCTGAAAATCAGTTCTCTTCTTCGTTCCGAGTTCGCCTTCCATGAAGTCATCCTCGATGCAACCCGTCGTCCATGTGGATTTCTATCCCGACGGGACCACCAATTTTCCACCGCGAAGAGTCAGGCCGGCTACCGGCGCCACTCTCGTCGAGCAACTCTTTGCTCTCTCGATCAATCATCTCGAACTTCGCCATGGTCGCATCCTCTGGGACGACCAGACCTTCCCGGTTGATTTCGCTGCCCGCGACATTTCGCTTGAAATGGATTATTCATTTCTCCGTCGCCGCTACGATGGACACCTTCTGCTCGGCATGGTCGACACCAAGCTTCTGGACTGCCGCCCCTTCGCATGGATGACCGACGATGGAATTCAATCTCGGGTCCGACTCTGCCATCGTCCCGGCTCTTAAGTGGAACTCTGGACACTCGCACTTCTCAGCCACCGGCCAGATCACAGATTTCCGCCGTCCCCATCTCCAGGGCTCCTACGATGGCCAAGTCGACCTCGCCGAAGCTGCGTCCATCACCCGCCGCCGCGATCTTCGCGCCGGCGTGCTTGAACTAAAAGGACACGGCGACTGGTCGCTCGATCAGTTCGCCACCAACGGTCTGCTGACTCTCCGTGACCTCGCTTGGGAGGATGACCAAATCTCTTTCTCCCGGGCCTCTCTTACCGCCGGCTACACTCTCACCGACCAGCAACTCAAACTCTCCAGGCTGCAAGGGAAGATTTTCGGAGGCAGTTTCACCGGCGATGCTGAATTGAATCAGTGGCTCGCGCCAGCCCAGCACCTCTCGCCCGTCGCCAGAAAAAACCTTGATACCGCCGTCATTTCTGCCGCCCCTCCGCTGAATAAATCCGGCCAGAAAATCGCCGATCGAAAACCATCGTTACCAAAGGCGCCGGCGATCCAAACCGCGATCGTTATGGTTCGTCTGCGCGACCTATCTGTCGAAGATCTCGTCGGTGCGCTCACTACTGCTGCTCATCCCATCTCGCGCCTCCATCCCGTCGGGACGGCCTCCGGAACCCTCGAAGCTCGCTGGAAGGGAACCCTTCGGGATGCGGAAATCCAGTTCGCTCTCGATCTCACTCCTCCGGCGCATCCTGCTCACGCAGAACTCCCGCTCACAGCTCATGCCAGCGGCCTTTACCACGCCAACGACGACGCTTTAGACCTGCAGCAGTTCTCGCTCGCCACCCCCACCTCCCACGTACAGGCCTCGGGCACGCTATCAGCCACGTCCGCGGTGCGACTCTCGATTACCACCTCAAGTCTTGCTGACTGGCTGCCTTTTCTTGAGGTCGTGCGCGGTCCGGCGATGTTTCCCATCGCCCTGAAGGGCAGCGCCACCTTCAATGGCAGCATGGGCGGTTCGTTCTCCTCTCCTCAAATTGGCGGGAATCTGCAAGCCGACGATTTCGACGTAACCTTGCCCGCCACAGCCAATACGCATCCTCACCAAACGCATTGGGACTCTCTTTCCTCCTCCATTCAGGTTTCCTTCCAAGGCATCGCTCTTCATAACGCCACTCTGCGCCGGGACGACGCTTCCGCTGAATTCGACGCCTCCGCCTCCCTCCAGCACGGCCATTTCACCCGAGACAGCAGCTTCACCCTCCGTGCCAACCTCCACAACGCCAACCTGGCCGACGTCGAGGCCTTCGCCGGATTCAACTATCCCGTCTCCGGCAAAACCGATCTTTTCGTCCAGGCTGCCGGCACGTTCTCTGAACCTCACGGCGATGGACAACTGCATCTCAGCGACGCCTCCGCCTACGGTGAGATCATTCAGAAGTTCGACTCTGACTTCCATGTCGCCCACGGCCAAATTGCTTTCGACAACTTGCATCTCCTCCACGACGATTCAGTCATCACTGGAAGCGCTGCGTACAATCCTTCCACTCGTGCTTTCGATCTGGATCTCGCTGGTAGCAATTTCGATCTCGCCCGCCTTCACCAGATCCAGCCCAATCGTCTCTCCATAGAAGGACGCGCCGACTTCGTCCTCAAGGGCTCCGGCACTCCCGACGCGCCTTCGATCAATGGGGAAGTTCACGTCCGGAATCTCACCCTCGATCACGAACTCGCCGGTGATATGGACTTGCAAGTCGTGACCCAGGGCGGCGTGCTGCGCGTCACCGGCAACTCTAACTTCCAGCAGGGCTCACTTCTGGTCAGCGGCAACATTCAACTGCGCGATGACTATCCAGCCGACCTCACCTTCAAAATGGACCAACTCGATCTCGACGCACTTTGGCGCTCCTATTTCCGCGGACAACTCACAGGACATTCCGCTGTCGCCGGCTCTCTCAACCTGCGCGGCCCGCTCCGCCAGCCCCGGCAGTGGGCCCTCGAGGGCGACCTGGCTTCCGTTTCCCTCGACGTCGAAAACGTTAAGGTTCATAATCAGGATTCGGTTCTCTTCTCGCTCGCCCATCAGTCAGTCAACATCCGGCAACTCCATCTCGTGGGAGAGGGGACAGACCTCACAGTCCATGGCTCCGTGCAACTCTCGGGTGGTCGCACCCTCAATCTCACTGCCGATGGACGTCTCGACCTCAGACTGCTCTCCAGTGTTCGACCCTAACCTTACTGCTTCCGGTCTCGTCACCATGAACGTGACCGTCGGCGGTACGGTTGCCGAGCCTCTGCCTGAGGGCCATTTTCAGGTGACCAACGGTTCGCTCTCCTATGCTGGATTGCCCAGCGGGTTGAGCGAACTCAACGGCTCACTCCTGTTCACTCGCGATCGCATCCGTACCGAAACGCTGACCGCCCGCACCGGAGGTGGCACGCTCAACCTCAAAGGCGAGGCTACCTACTTTAACCAGCAACTTAATTTCAATGTCACCGCCACCGGCAAGGATGTGCGCTTGCGCTATCCCCCCGGTGTCAGCTCCACCGCCAACGCGGAATTGCATTGGGTCGGCACCCGCTCCGCTTCCACCTTGTCCGGCGATATCAGCATCAACAAGATTGCCGTGACCCCGGGCTTCGACTTCAGTGCCTATCTCGAACGCAGCCGCCAGTTCTCCACCGTCACGGCCTCCAACTCTCCCCTCAATAACGTCAAACTCGATATCAGGGTTGTGACTGCGCCGGAGCTCCAGATGCGCACTGCAATCGCCCGCCTCTCTGGCGACGCCGACCTCCGCCTGCGCGGCTCCGTGGCCCGTCCCGCCGTACTCGGCCGGGTCGATGTTCTCGAAGGGCAGGCTACTTTCCACGGTATCCGTTTTACTCTCGAGCGCGGTGATATCACCTTTGCCAATCCGGTTGCCATCGAGCCCCAACTCAACCTCCAGGCTTCCAGCCATGTCCGCAGCTACGATCTCAACATCACGGTTACCGGCACACCCGACCGCCTGAACATTAACTACCGGTCCGAGCCTCCCTTGCCCAAATCCGACATCATCGCTCTTCTCGCTCTCGGCCGCACCAACCAGGAATCTGCGCAACTTCAGGAGCAATCTGGGCAGAGCGCCTTCTCCGATCAGGCCAGTGCCCTCATCCTCAGCCAGGCTCTGAACAGCACGGTCAGCAGCCGCTTCCAGCGCTTGTTCGGCGCCAGCAACATCAAAATCGATCCTCAGGGACTCACCACCGAAACCAATCCCATCAGCAACGGCCCCCAGATCACCATCGAGCAGCAATTCTCCAACAACGTTTCCCTCACCTACTCCACCAATGTCTCGCAGAGTTCGGAGCAAATCATTCAGGGAGAGTACTATTTCAATCGCAATATCTCCTTCGTCGGCACCCGCGACCAGAACGGTGTGATAAGTTTCGATTTGCGCGTCCGCCGTCGCAAGCAGTAACTCGAGAAGGGAAGCAGTACTCCAAAACTCATGCCCGACTCGACCACCGCGCGTCAACTCATGGTCGATGCTCAACTCCGTGCCCGCGGAATCTCTGACCCGCGTGTCCTCGAGGCCATGCTCCGCGTCCCTCGTCATCGATTCGTCCCTGAAGCATATCGGAGCCAGGCTTACGAAGATCATCCGCTGCCCATCGGCGACGGCCAAACCATCTCTCAGCCCTACATCGTCGCCCGCATGCTGGAATCCCTTCAACTCACTCCCACCGACAAGGTTCTCGAAGTTGGGACTGGTTCGGGCTACGTCACCGCTCTGCTCGCTGAACTAGCGGCGCAGGTCTTTTCCATAGAACGCCATCCCGCTCTCGCCGATTGCGCCCGCAACGTTCTCGCCGCGCTCGCCTATACGAACGTCCGTGTTCTTACGGGAGATGGCACACTCGGTCTTCCCGCCGAAGCTCCGTTCGACGCTATCCTCGTCTCCGCCGCGGCTTCTGATTTGCCTTCCGCTCTGCTCGCCCAACTCCGCGACCTCGGACGAATGATCATTCCCGTCGGCCCGGCCGACTCTCAGCAGTTGCAGTTCATCCGCATGGTAAACGGGCAGCCGGTGGTTTCCCTCCGCGAACTGGTCCGCTTCGTTCCCCTGGTTCCCAACAATGAGTGAATCTTCACCCAGAAATCCGGACCCATGCTAACTTCGCGTCCTTTTTGATTTGATGAAGTGAGAAAACTACCGAGGTTCCGGGTAGGTCGAAACGAGCGCAGAGACGGGAGTTTCGGGCAGACCCGGTTGTACAAGTTGCTAGGCGGAGTCTTGAGCATACTGCAAGACGGAATTGGGAAACATTCCGAGATAGAGAGTGGCGGCCAGGCAGGCTGCCAGCGCGAGACCAAGCGGGATGGGAACCCGAGTCACCGGCACTCCCTTCCGCGATTCGCGCATATACATCATCACGATGATCCGCAGGTAGTAATACGCGCCCACTCCGCTGTTGAGCACGCCGATGATGGTCAGCCAGATCAAGTTGGCTTTAACTGCCGCGCTGAACACGTAGAACTTGGCAAAAAAACCGCCGGTCATTGGGATGCCAATCAGCGAGAGCAGAAAGATGGTAAGCGTCGCCGCCAGCAGCGGTGAACTGCGGCCCAGGCCTTCATAGTCTTCGAGCGTCACGTACCGCTCCCCTGCGTTGGCGAAATGGCTCACCACCGCAAACGCACCCAGGTTCATCGCCGCATAGGCTGCGGTGTAGAACATCGCTGCCGAAGTTCCCAGAGCGGGTGCGGCCGCGAACGCCATCAACAAGTAGCCTGCATGCGCGATCGATGAATAAGCCAGCAACCGCTTCACATTATTTTGAACCAAAGCGCCCAGGTTACCCAAAGTCATGGAGAGCGCTGCCGAGACCCAAATAACCCAGAATATGTCGTGCACGTTGATCACAAAAACCACGCGCAACAAGACCGCAAAGGCCGCTGCCTTGGGCGCAGTCGACATAAAGCCCACAACCGGCGCCGGCGCTCCTTCATACACGTCAGGTGTCCAGATGTGAAACGGCGCGGCAGCCACCTTGAATCCCAGGCCCACAAACATGAACGCCACTGCCACGAACGCCAGCAATGGAATCGGCCCAGCCCCTAACGTCCTGCCGATCTGGTCGATATTCGTCGAACCCGTGGCGCCGAACATCAGCGCCACTCCATACAGGAAAAATGCCGTGGCAAATGAACCCAGCAGAAAATACTTCAGCGAGGATTCGGCGCTGGAAGCCTCGTGTCGCCGAAATCCTGCTAGCACATACGAAGAAATAGAAGAAATCTCAAGCGCGATGAAAATCAGAACCAGTTCGATTGCCGAAGACATCAGCGCCATGCCGACTGCTCCGAAAAGAATCAACGCATAGTATTCTCCAGCCCGAATCCGCTGCACGGCCATGTATTCGTACGAGCTTAGGATGACGACGGCCGCAATCGCAATGATCAGGACATGGAAGAAGACGCTGAATCCGTCCACTTGCACCATGTTCCAAAACGCCAGCCCCGGAGCCTGCGCCATGAACCATGTTGCCCCCAGTCCCGCCAGCGTGCCCACCAGCGCGATCAATCCCAGAAGCTTCTGACCTCTTTCCTCGTCCAGCAGAGGCTCAAGCACCATCACAATCATGCCGAAGACAGAGAGGATAATCTCGGGCAGTATGCGAATGTAATCGGCACTCTGGGGCAGCGTCTGCGAGTAGGCCAGAGCATGAATCGCCATCATCGCCTCAGAGATCACGGTCCCACCATCCTGCTCGCAATTCCCGCGACAGGCGTGAGCGCAGCCTGCACCGCCGGATCAATCGCTGCCAACCAAAGAATCGGCGCGACCCCCATTACCAACGCCACTGCCGCACAAGGCCAGATCGCAACTTTCTCGAACCCGGAAAGATCGCTCAAAGAATTGTTCACCGGATGCGTGACCTTGCCAAAGAAGACCCGCTGATACATCCAGAGAAGATAGATCGCGCTCCAAATGATGCCGGTGGCGCCAAGTATCCCGTAAATTGCTTTGTCCTGGAATGCGCCGCTCAACACCAGAAATTCGCCAATGAATCCGTTCAGAAGAGGCAGACCCACCGACGCCAGCACGATCACCAGATAAGACGCTGCATACACCGGCATGGGCGAAGCCAGTCCGCCGAATTCGCTGATCTCGTAGGTGTGCCGCCGTTCGTGCAGAATGCCCGCCAGCATGAACAGTCCGCCCGTTGAAATTCCGTGAGCCAGCATGACGAACATCGCGCCATTCAGTCCGGCCTGCGTGAAGCTGAAGATCCCCAGCACCACAAATCCAAGGTGGCTGACAGACGAGTACGCGATCAACTTCTTCATATTCGGCTGGACCATTGCCACCAGCGCGCCATAGATGATGCCAATCAATGCCAGAGTCATGACCCACGGAGCATTCTGCCGCGATTGCTCGGGAAACAGTCCCAGGTTAAAGCGCAGCAGTCCGTAGGTGCCCATCTTGAGCAGCACTCCGGCCAGCAGCACTGATCCCGCCGTCGGAGCTTCCACGTGCGCATCGGGCAGCCATGTATGGAAAGGAAAGAGAGGAACCTTAACGGCAAATGCCAGGAAGAAGCCTAAGAAAGAGCCACTGCGCAGCAGCCGGAAACTTCGGCACAGCTCCGCTCACGATCTGGTCACGGATCACAACAAAATCAAAGCTGCCGGTATGCGCGTAAAGCCACAAGATCGCCGCCAGCATGAAGACCGAGCCGATCATGGTGTACATGAAAAACTTAACCGCCGCATACACCTTACGCTCGTGCCCGAAAATGCCAATCAGCAGCGCCATCGGTATCAGCGTGGCTTCCCAGAAGAAGTAAAAAAGGAACAAGTCGAGAGAGGTGAACACCCCAATCAGCGCCGTCTCCAGAATCAGCAGCAGAATGAAGAACTCCTTCACCCGCTCGTGAATCGACTTCCAGGAAATTAGGACGCAAAGCGGCGTGAGGAACGTCGTGAGCACCACCAGCCACAGAGAGATGCCGTCAACCCCCATGTGGTAGTGAATATTCGGAGTAGAAACCCACGGCTTGTCGACCACATACTGAAAACCGGTTTGTGCGCGAGAGAAATAAACCGGCAAATGCAGAGACAAAACAAACGTCAGCAGCGAGACGACGAGAGCAAAAATACGAATGTCACGATCTCGTCTGGGAAACAATATCAGCAGCAATCCGCCCAACAGCGGTGCAAACGTCACTAGCGTCAGAATGTACGGGCTCCAGGCGTCAGCGCTCATCGGGCTCCCACCCCCATCCAGATCATGAAGGCAATCACTACCGCCGAACCCGCTGCAATCCACGCCGCGTAGGAGCGAATGTTGCCGGATTGCATGTGGCGAACCTTGTCGGAAACCTGCCGCGCCCCATCACCGGCGTCATTCACGGCCGCATCGATGATCCCACGGTCCACATCCTGCCAAAGGATTTGTGTCGAGCCATCGATCAGCGGCTTCACGAAGAGTGCAGCGTAGAGTTCGTCGATGTAGTACTTGTGCACTACAGCCTGATAGAAGCCCCCGAAGTGACGTCCGCAATCTTCTGCGGCAGGACTTGCCGACTTGTGGTAAAGCAGGTATGCGAGATAAAAGCCTAGAAACGCCGCCGCCACAGAGACTCGCGGTCAAATCAACAGTTCCGTGTGGCCGCCTGACTCCGCGACGCTTTGTGCCGGCAGCGGGAAGCTCAAACACCGGAGCCAGGAAATTCTCGAAGCGGTGTTCCCCAATGAACCGGACCCAACCGCCCACCATCGAGAGCACGGCGAGGATCGCAAGCGGAACCAGCATCACCATCGGGCTCTCGTGCGGGCCTCCGTGTTCATCCGCATTATGCCCTGCGCGAGCCGTGTCCGTGAGTCTCCGCTTGCGCTCCGTGATAGTCGCCGAAGAAAGTCATAAACCACAGCCGGAACATATAAAACGATGTGATAAACGCCGTGACCACACCGATCAGCCAGAAAACCCAACTTCCGTGCTCGCTGGAAAACACCTTCCAGAGGATTTCGTCCTTGCTGAAAAAGCCTGCCAGGGGCGGAATTCCCGCGATCGCCAGCGTCGCGATGCTCATCGTGAGAACGTCCACGGAATGTACGATCTGAGCCCGCCCATCTTTCGCATGTCCTGTTCGCCGCCGACCGCATGAATCACCGAACCCGCTGCCAGAAACAGCAGGCCCTTGAAAAATGCATGCGTCATCAAATGAAAAATGCCAGCCGAGAAAGCTCCCACGCCACAGGCCATGAACATGTAACCAAGCTGCGAGATCGTCGAGTAGGCTAGAACTTTCTTGATGTCATTCTGCACAATGCCGATCGTCGCAGCAAAGAACGCAGTCAGCGTGCCGATGATTGCCACAACCATCAGCGCTGTGGGCGAGCTCTCAAAGATCACATGCGAGCGCGAAACCATATAAACGCCGGCGGTAACCATGGTCGCGGCATGGATCAGCGCCGAAACCGGCGTCGGGCCTTCCATCGCGTCCGGCAGCCAAACATACAGCGGGATCTGCGCCGACTTGCCCGCTGCACCCACCATCAGCAGGATGGCAATCGCGGTCAGCAGACCTTCATTGCCCGCCGCCTTGAACGGTTCCACACGGTGAAATACCTGCTAGAAAATCAAGCGAGCCAAAGTGTTTGATCAGCAGGAACAATGCGATCAGGAACCCAAAATCTCCGATGCGGTTCACAATGAACGCCTTCTTGCCCGCCGACGCCGCTGAGTCTTTCGTGAACCAGAATCCAATCAGCAAGTACGACGCCAGTCCCACGCCCTCCCAGCCAATGAACATCAGCAGGTAGTTGCCCGCCAGCACCAGCGTCAGCATGAAAAACATGAACAGGTTCAGATAGCTAAAAAAGCGGTAGTAACTGGGGTCGTCCCACATGTAGCCGACGGAGTAAATATGGATCAGAAATCCCACTCCGGTCACCACCAGCAACATCACCAGCGACAGCTGATCCAGATAGAAGGAAAAGTCCGCACTGAAGTTTCCGGAACGGATCCAGTGAGCCACAAACTCATGGTAGGGAAGTAACAACGACGAAAAGTGCGCGGCGACCCACAAAGCCATCGCAAAAGCGGCTCCGCTGAACAGAAGCGCGACGGTGGTCACACCCTCACGCGAAGACTTCTTGCCCAGAAAGCCGTTGATCGCAGCCCCCGCCAGCGGCAGAACCGGAATCAGCCAGAGATTGAGGTTCGGGTTCATAGCTTGAGCAGGTTGATCTGATCCACGTTCAAAGTCTCGCGCGTGCGATATACCGCAATAATGATTGCCAGCCCCACGGCCGCTTCCGCCGCGGCCACCACCATCACAAAAAAAACGAAAACCTGCCCGCTCAACGCGTGCCAGTGTGCCGCGAACGCTACAAACGAAAGATTCACCCCGTTCAGCATCAGCTCAATCGACATGAAGATCGTGATGATGTTGCGCTTGATGAGAAACCCCGCCACGCCGCAGGCAAACAGAAATCCGCTCAACAGCAGGTAATACGAGAGCGGCACATACGAAGCAACCATCAGTCCACCTTCCCCGCCGCAGCCTCCGGCTTGCTGGCCAGAACCACGGCGCCCATGATCGCGATCAGGATCAACACGGAAGTGACTTCAAAGGGCAACAAAAAGTCGTGAAACAGAAGCTGAGCGATATCCGTAGGATGCCCCGGCAACGCACCGATCGGCACCGATTCGGTCCCGGAATGCTGCAGCACCACCCACGCCACCAGCACACTGCCGGTCAGCATCCCAGGCACGCCAAACAGGAGAGCTACACGGCTTCCATTCGTTTGTTCCTCTACGCCCGCGTTGAGCAGCATGATGACAAAGACGAATAGCACCATGATGGCGCCGGCGTAGACGATGACTTGCACCGCCGCGACAAACTCCGCCCCCAGTAGCAGATATTCGCCGGCCAGCGCAGCCATCACCGCAATCAGCGACAGCGCGCCGTTGATGGGATGCCGCTGCGCCAGCAGGTTGACTGCCCCGCCCACGCAAACTGCTCCGAAAGCTAGAAATAGAATGAGATGAAAATTCATGAAGCAATTCTCGGCTCGCAGTTCTCAGAAAACATTCTCAGACAACACTCAGCTGCAGCGGTCCCTGCGCCGTTACTGGGAACTGCGAACCGGCAGCCGAGAACTTTCTTTCCCCTACCAGGCGACGGCAATCGCCGTTGCTACCAGATTCGCAATCGCCAGCGGCAGCAGAAACTTCCAGCCAAAAGACATCAGTTGGTCGTAGCGGAAACGCGGCAACGTCCCGCGCACCCAGATGTAAAGAAAGAGAAAACAGAAAATCTTTGCCCCAAACCAGAACAGCGGCAGCAACGACTGCAGCAGCGGAGGCCCAAACAACGGCCCATGCCATCCCCCAAAAAACAACAGCGTCGCTAGGCAAGCCACCGTGATCATGTTGGCGTACTCGGCCATGAAGAACATGGCAAACTTCATAGAGCTGTATTCCGTGTGGTACCCCGCGACCAGCTCGGTTTCCGCCTCGGGCAGGTCAAACGGAATGCGATTAGTCTCCGCGTACGCGGCCATCAAATAAATAAAGAAGCCGATGAATTGCCCGTGAAAAATATTCCATCGCGGGATGAAGCCCAGGAACCGTCCTCCCTGAGCATCGACGATAACCCGCAAACTGAAACTTCCAGATTGAATCAGGACCCCAACCAGCGACAGTCCAAGCGCAATCTCGTAGCTGACCATTTGCGCACTGGAGCGGAGCCCGCCCAGCAAAGAATATTTGTTATTCGACGACCACCCCGCCAGGGCGACCCCATATACGCCCAGCGAAGTTACCCCCAAAACAATCAGCAAACCGATGTTAAGGTCGGTGATTTGCAGCGGAACGCTCGTGCCACCAATCGTGATCGAATTACCAAATGGAATTACCGATATCGAAGTCAGCGCAAAGATCAATGCCATCATCGGTGCCGCCAGAAATAGCGGCTTGTAAACGTGCGGCGGAGTCAGATCCTCCTTAAACAGGAACTTTATTCCGTCGGCAGCAGGCTGCAACAGTCCAAAAGGCCCCACCCGCGTGGGTCCCCAGCGATTCTGGATGTGGCCCACAACTTTGCGTTCCAGCCAGACCGTGTAAGCGACCGCGGTGAGCAGCGCGACGAGCACGATCACCGACTTGATCACTGACACGAGTATGAAAACGCCAACTGACAAAGTCTTTTTCCTCTCCTACGGCTGCGCTCAGTCCGCCGCAACCTCGGCGGGTTTCACTTCGTGACTCTCCGCCACCGACTTCAATGTTCGCGAATAACGTCCCAGCGTACCCGAAGTAAAAAGATCGTCGTTCGCCGGAGCAATGGATTCCGGCCGGTGTGCAACCCCGGCTCCAACCTGACTAAGCGATGTATGCTGGCTGTTGCCCGCCAGCAGGTTCATCCGGGAGACGTCATACCCGGGCACCAGTCGCTGAATTTCATCCAGAATCGCGGTTGAATCAAACGGGCTGAGCTTCGGCTCCAGTCCATGAGCCTCAAGCCACACCGCGTGACGATCCGCCTCGCCCGACTGCGCTCCCCGCGACTGCCCCATGTCGGCATGCGTGCCGCCACCGAAGGGCACTAATCTGCGCACCTCGAAGCCCATGGCATCTGCGATCCGCACAATCATCTCGAAATCAGTTTTCGTGTCCGTCACTTCGCCGGCCTTCTTTACCAGCTGTAAGTCTCCGCAGGTATTCGTGAACGTTCCTGACTTCTCATAAGCATTCGCGGCGGGCAACACGACATCGGCCATCACCGCAGTTTCAGTGAGGAACATGTCTTGCACCACCACAAAACTATTCGAGAAGGCGAACGGATCAAGATCCAACCGGCCCACCGGATTCGATCCAACAACATAAAGCGCTTTCAGGTTTCCCGCTTTTCCCGCTTCAACCATGCCAGCGAGATCAAGGCCGGCAACTTGCGGGATGTCTCCCCACTCCTGATGGAACTGGCTGCTGCCAGCGGTCGGGTGATATCCCGGCAGCAAATCCGGATACAACCCCATGTCTGCGGCGCCGCGAGAGTTGGCGTAATCCGCCAAACAGATAAACTTCGCTCCGGAGACTGCGGAGCCGAACTTCACCAGGCTGGCAAGATCATCCCCCCGAACTTCGGAGCCGAAAACGATGACAAGATTCTGCTCAGCCTTCAACTTATCGCGCAGCGCCATCCAGGCATTCTTGCTTGAAGCTGAAGACGAACCAGTGAGCGAATCTGCAGCGCTGTCACTGCCCGCGAGAAACGCGGCAACCAGCCCTTCGCTTCCGGCAGGGATCTGCACGAAGTCCGTCGCCTGCCGCCGCAATTTAATCGGCTGTGAGTTAATCAGGTAAAGCCGCGCCCGGTGCAGGCGAACGTTGTTGCGAATCTGCCAGGCCAGCAGCGGATGCTGCTCCGTAGGATCGTTGCCAATCAGCAGAATGGCCGGAGCCGTGAAAACGTCCGCCATGCTGGCCGTGACATTGTCTTTCCCGCGAAGCGCAGCCGCCAGAGCAGGGAAGTCCGCGGTCCGGTGGTGGTCCACATTGTTCGTCTTCAGCACCACGCGGGCGAACTTCGAAAGCAGGTAGGCCTCTTCGTTGGTAGTGCGAGTCGAGCCCACAACCCCAATCGCCTGGCCCCCATCCCTATCACGAACCTCAGCGAACCTTCTCCCGATCAGCTCAAACGCTTCTTCCCACGTTGCCGCTGTCAGCTTGCCGTCCCGGCGAATCAGCGGACGCGTCAGCCGCTCTTCATGATTCGCAAAATCAAACGCATACCGGCCCTTGATGCAAAGAAAATCGCCATTCGTCCCGCTCTTATCTCGATTGTCGCCGCGCACAATCTCCATTCCAGTGTCGGCGCGGCGCACACCCAGCGTGGTCTTGCACCCATCGCCACAGTGTGTGCAGATCGTGCCCACATGCTTCATCTCCCAGGGCCGCGTCTTGTAGCGATACGCGCCGGAGGTCAGTGCGCCCACCGGACAAATGTCGATGCACATACCGCACTCTTCGCAGTCCAGGTGATCCTCTTTATTAGGCGCGATAATTGAACTGACGCTCCGGTTCTGCACCCCCAAAGCCCAAACATCCATGCCCTCGCCGCACACGCGCACACACCGGTAGCACAGAATGCAGCGCGGCCGGTCGAAAAACACCACCGGCGACCATTGCTGCTCGTCTTTGTGGTTCTTCGCCTCCATAAACTTCGACTCGGCGGCGCCGTAGGAGAACGTCATGTCCTGCAGTTCGCACTCGCCCCCGGCATCGCACACCGGACAATCCAGAGGATGGTTCCCCAGCAACATCTCGAGCATCGATTTCCGCGCCTGCTTGATCTCCTCGCTATCCGAAGTCACGACCATGCCCTCGCTGATCACAGTCGTACACGCCGTTTGCAGCTTCGGCATCTTCTCGACCTTCACCAGGCACATGCGGCAGGCGCCCTGCAAAGAAAGGTTGGGGTAATAGCAAAACGAAGGCACTTCAATGCCGGCAGTCTTGCAAGCCTCAATCAGCAGCGTCCCCGCGGGAGCCGTGACCTTCTTGCCGTCAACTGTTAGTGTTACGTCAGCCATAAGAATTGCGCGATTTTGCGATTGCGTGATCGGGCGATTGAAAACCTAACCTTCGGGAAAACTCTTAAGCTCTTAAATCGCAAAATCGCCCGATCGCCCAATGACTCAATCTTCTCGCTATACCATCACTTCTTCCGTCACGCCCGTCTTCTCATACGGGCAAGGCCGGCCGTCCAGATGATCTTCAAACTCTCTGCGGAACTTTTTCACAAACGCGATGGTCGGCATCGCCGCCGCATCGCCCAGCGGACAAAACGTGCGCCCTAGCATGTTCTCCGCCAGATACTGCATGTTGTCGATGTCTTTCTTCACACCGCCGCCGGAATGAAAGCGCGTCAAAGTTTTCTTCAGCCAGTCCGTACCCTCGCGGCAGGGAATGCACCACCCGCAACTCTCATGCTGATAAAACTTCATAGTCCGCAGCGCAAACTTCACAATGCACTGCGCATCGTCGACAACCACCACGCCGCCCGAACCCAGCATCGACCCCGCCTTGGCCACGGAATCGAAATCCATATTCACATCAATCTCATCGGCGGTGAGGCAGGGACACGAAGCCCCGCCCGGCACAACAGCCTTCAGCTGGCGCCCGTTAGGGATGCCGCCGCCAACTTCGTAAATCATCTTCTTCAGGTTGTAGCCCATCGGCAGCTCATAAACGCCGGGTTTAGCGATATTCCCGCTCAGGCAAAACAGCCGGGTCCCGCCATTCTTCGGCGGACCAATCTTCGCAAACCATTCTGCCCCGCCGAGAATGATGTGAGGCACACTGGCCAAAGTCTCCGCATTATTAATGACCGTCGGACCGCCCCAGAGTCCCACAACGGCAGGAAACGGAGGCCGAATCCGCGGAATCCCGCGCTTGCCCTCGAGCGACTCCATCAGCGCCGATTCTTCTCCAACTTCATAAGCCCCCGCGCCGCCATGCCAGTAAACCTCGAAGTCGCGTCCGCTCCCGAAAATGTTCTTGCCCAGAAAACCCTTGGCGTAAGCGTCGCGAATCGCTTTCTGCATGATGTCTAACAGATATCGATATTCGCCCCGGATATAGATGTACCCGCTCTGCGCACCCACCGCTAGCCCGCCGATCATCACTCCTTCGATCACGGAGTGCGGATCATGCTCGAAGATCAGCCGGTCTTTGCAAGTGCCGGGTTCGCTCTCATCGCCGTTGCACAGCACATATTTAGGTTTCGCCGACTGCTTGGGCACGAACGACCACTTCATCCCGGTCGAGAATCCAGCCCCGCCACGCCCTCGCAGCCCCGAATTCTTCACCTCATTAATAATGGCGTCGGGCTCCATCCCCAGCGCCTTCCGCACGGCCTTGTAGCCATCCAGTTCGAGATAGCGGTCGATGTCGGTCGCACCCATGCCGAAGCGCCGGGAGACGATCTTCACCTCGTCGGGATGAGAAATCAGGTCAGCCATGAATTACTGCGCCGCTTTCGTCCGATACTCCTCAAGAACTTTGTCGATCTTCTCGGGAGTCAAGTTCTCATGAAAATCGTAATTCACCTGCGCCGCTGGAGCCCAACTGCAAGCCCCAATACACTCCACCTCTTCCAGCGTAAACAACCCGTCAGCGGTAGTTCCCTTGTGCCCGACTCCGAGCTTTTTGGCGCAGTGCTGCAGGATTTCCTCAGCGCCGCGCACCAGGCAACTGATGTTAGTGCAAACCTGCACATTAAACTTTCCCCGCGGCTTGATAGTCAGCATCGAGTAATAGCTGATCACGTTGCGCACTTCGAGCTCTGTCAAATCAAGTCGCCCGGCAAGTTCCGCGATGACCTCATCGGAGAGATATCCAACCTCATCCTGCGCATAAAGCAAAGTGGGCACCAGCGCCGACCGCTTCGTCGGATAGTGCGTAACCATCTCTGCAAACCGCGTCTCGAACTCGGCAGAAAATTTCATAAGAATTGAGCGATTGAGCGATCCGGCCATTGGGCGATTGAAAAGCTCATGCTGCATTCCTCGCCGTTCTTTGCGACGCAGCGAAAATCGCCGTTAGCTCGTTCGCTTCCTTCAACAGCGCCTCAGTCTTAGCCGGCGAAACGATCCTGGACTCGGTCATCAGCTCCAGCCACAAAATTGCTTCGTCCGCTTCTTCGACCACGACACCCATCTTAGCTATAAATTCCGCCTTCGATCTCGCGCGGCATACGGCGCGATAATCGGCCGCCACCGACGTTCCCACAACGCAACAACTGCTTTCCAAGAACCTGAGTGTCCGTCTTATAAGGCAGCGAGCGATAAAGACGAATCACGCGCAAAGCGAATGCCTTGGTCCTATCCCGAAGCTGCTCCGGTTGACTGCTTACAACCACTCCTTCGAGCGGTTTTCAATCGCCCAATCACCGATCGCCAAATGGCTCAATTCCTCACCTATCTATTTCCCCGAGCACAATGTCGATACTTCCGATAGCCGCCACCACATCCGCAATCAACCCGCCTTCGCACATCTTCGGCAGCGTCTGCAGATTCGCCAAACAGGCCGCCCGCACGTGTACCCGATAAGGTTTAGCGGTCCCGTCGCTAACAATGTAGTAGCCCATCTCCCCGCGCGGCGACTCCACCGCCTGATATACCTCACCCGCCGGCACCGCGAAGCCCTCAGTAATAATCTTGAAGTGATAGATGAGCGCTTCCATCTGCGTCTTCATCTTTTCCCGGTCCGGCAGCACCACGCCTGGAGCATCAGCCTTGATACGACCCTCCGGCATCCCGTCCAGAGCCTGTTTCACGATCTCAATCGACTCCCGCAGCTCCCGCACCCGGCACATATACCGCGCAAACACGTCGCCTTCCTGCGCCACCGGAACCTTGAACTTGAAATTCTCATATCCCGAGTAAGGCATATCCCTGCGCAGGTCGATGTCCACACCGCTCCCGCGCAGCGTCGGTCCAGTAGCTCCCAGAGCAATCGCATCTTCTGCGCTGAGCTTCGCCACGCCTTTGGTCCGCATCATAAAGATAGGATTCCCCGTGAGCAGGTTCTCGTACTCATCCACCTTCTCCGGAAAGCGTCCGGCAAATTCGCGCACTCGCTCGAAAAATCCCAGAGGCGGCTCCAGCGCCACCCCTCCCACCCGAAAGTAAGAGGTCATCATGCGCTGTCCGCTGACCATCTCGAACATGTTCAGCACTTCTTCGCGCTCGCGGAAGCAATACAGAAACACCGTCAGCGCACCAATATCCATGGCATGCGTGCCCAGCCACACCAGGTGCGAGTTGATCCGCGTCAACTCGTTCAGCAGCACCCGCAACCACTGCGCCTTCCCAGGAATCTCCAGCCCCAGCAGCTTCTCTACCGCCAGCACGTAGCAAAGATTGTTGGTCATGGGGCAGAGATAGTCGATGCGGTCAGTCAGCGGCACCACTTGCTGGTAAAACTTCGCCTCACAGGTCTTTTCAATTCCCGTATGCAGAAAGCCGATGTCCGGCATGATCCGCACCACAGTTTCGCCATCAATTTCCAGCAGCACGCGCAGCACACCATGCGTCGAAGGATGCTGCGGCCCCATGTTCAGGATCATGGTCCGATCCTGACCGGGTTCAAGCACGGGAGTGGGAGCAAGGTGAGCCATCGCCTAGCGGTAGCCCTCCACCGGATAGTCTTTCCGCAGCGGATAACCTTCCCAATCCTCCGGCATCAGAATGCGCCGCATATAAGGATGCCCCGTAAAGCGGATGCCAAACAGATCAAACACTTCGCGCTCAAAATAATTAGATCCAGGCCACAGAGAAGTCAGCGACTCCACCGCAGGGCTCGCAGTGTCCAGCCGAACTTTCAGCCGTACCCGTTCCTTCTTGGGAATCGAAAGCAGGTGGTAGATCACTTCAAATCGAGGCTCCGCCGGATACCAATCCACGCAGGTCACATCCGACAAAAAGTTGAAAGCGCACTCCGCATCATCCCGCAGCAAGGCGCAAGCTTCCCGAAGATTCGCGCGCTCCACGGTTATCGTCATCTCGTCGCGGTCGAACTTCACCCCGGCCACAGACGACGGATTCCACGCCAGTAGCCGCGCCACCGCCGGATGACCCTTCAGCTGTTCCAGATCAGTAATCGCAGGCGCCAAAGCCACTAGCGTTCTCCTCGCCGCACATTAGACTGCACGCCGGAAGACCGCACCCCAGACGGGCCCCAATCCAGAACGCCCTTCTTCCAGACATAAAAGAAGCCAACCAGAACAATGCCGATGTATACGAACATCTCCCACAACCCGAAGTGCTTCAAATCGCGCAAAATCACCGCCCAGGGATAAAGGAAGATAGCCTCAACGTCGAACAGAATGAACAGCATAGCCACTAGGTAGAACTTTACCGAGAAGCGTCCTCGCGAGTCTCCCACCGGCGTCATGCCGCATTCATAGGCCGACATTTTGGCCCGAGTCGGTTTACGCTCCCCGATCAGCCAGGAAAGCGAGATAATTGCAGTCGCAATCCCGCCAGCGATCAAAATATGGATCAGAAACGGCAGGTAGCCAGCGAAATAATTGTCGGGCATGGGAGAGGCTATATATAATTCGCGCCAAGCTCTGATTAAACATTCTAGATTAGGTGCTGGTCTGCAAGAGTGTCAAGGGAACCGGGGAACAATTTGGCAGTTGTGCAATAGCGCGATTTGGCAATTTGAAAATCAAAACTAAATAGCCCAGCAAACGTTGTAAGCTCAGGCTGTTGTGGTTTTTAATTGCGCAATCGCCCGATCACCCAATCACACAATTCTTTATGATCTTTGGCTTTAACACTGATGTAAAACACGTAGACACCATCTACCACGTGCAAAGCGAAGCGCGCGAGAGCGAAAAACTGCTCCAGACTCAGGTTTTCGTGCGCGGCCGGTGCATAGGCAAGCGCGCGATCTCCTACGCAAAATCCGCCGCGCAAGTCGGCTTCGGCGATCCTCAAAAAGAGCAGCAGCTCCGCGACCAGCATCGCCTGGTGCTGGAGGCTATCCGCGAAGGCAAACTCGAGAGCGTCCTCGACCACGCCGAGACCGACGCCCTGGCCGCCATCAAGCAACTCGACGTGCAATGGGAGAACGCCGCCTCGGTTCACAACAATCGCAATCTGACCATGCAGTTGCGCGTCACCGAAGACGGAACAGCCGTGCCCAGCGCCCGTCTCACTTTCCGCTTCGCCCGTCCCGACGCCACGCCTTTCTACACCCAGGCCGTCACCGATTCCGCGGGCGCCGCCCAAATCTCCGTCGAGGTCGAGGAATCTGCCTTAGTGGAAGCCTCCGTAATGGTGCAAGCCAACCACGAAGGCCGCACCGTAACCCGCAAGTTCGCCCTGCGCAAAGCCGAGTAACTCGAACCGTAGCGCCGCCGTCTCGGCGGCCGAAGCATGGAGAGACAGCCGCCGCTCTGCCCGACGATGCTCAAGCCATCTGGGGAATGCCGCCTTGAGCGAAGCCGAAGGCTCCAGCCCAGCACAGCGAGGCGTCGTCCCTCTCCGTGAGACAATACAGCCTGCAAACACACTGCTCTCAGTGTATCTTTGCTGGAATGAAATGAATCTTCACATCAACGGAGAAGAGCAGGCGTTTCCGGATCAAACACCACCCGCCCCTTTCACCCTGGCAGCGCTGATCGAGTCACTCGAGATGAAGCCCGACCGCGTAGCCGTCGAACTAAACCGCGATATCGTCCCCCGCGACCGCTGGCACCAGACCGAGTTGCAGGACGGCGACCACCTGGAAATTGTCCACTTCGTCGGCGGCGGCTCTCCGCACAATCCCGTTAGGCACTCTTCTAGTTAACCCTCTTCCTGCGAATCTTTGTTGACACCCGCCAAGTCCCGCCTAGAATGTTTCAAACATTCGAGTCGTAGACTGTTTCAAACATAAACGGGGGATAATGCAAGACCGCTTCTCATCGCAGGAGGTGATCGCTCTCACCGGAGTGACCGCGCGCCAGCTCCAGTGGTGGGACGAGCGCGGTGTGGTCAAGCCCCAACGTGTGGGGCATCGCCGTCTGTATTCCATGCAGAACCTCACCGAAATGGCGGTCATCTGCGAATTGCGCCGCAAGGGCTTCCCGCTGCAGAAAGTCCGCAAGGTCATGCGCTTCCTCGATCGCGAGTTCAGCAAAGGCCTGGCCGAAATCGTCGGTCGCAATTCCGACGTTCACCTGCTGACCGATGGCAAGCATCTCTTTCTGGAAACTTCGGCACGGCAGATCGTCGATATCCTCAAGAATTCCAGTCAGCCCATTCTGGGCATCTGTCTCAGCGACGCGGTGCGGCAAGTGCGGGCTGAGTTGGTCGCCAGAAAAGCGAGTACCTCCGTAACATCGCCCGCGGGGCGTCGGCGTGCTAGAAAAGCTTCGTAGGCAACAGTGTGGATCGAAGGATTGGGTGTTGATAGCGGAACACAGGAGGAGTGCATGGTCGGAGAACTGGACATTCTGAATGAATGGATTCCCGAACAGATGCAACCCGGAACCATCTTTGTCCTCGAAAATGCTGGCGAAGTTGGGGAGAAGGAAGACCCATACTGGGCCGTGCTGTCTTGCCCATCCTGCGGCATGCTGGGCCTGATTACGCGCCGGCAGATCAATGGTCTGATGCCTGTGATCTGCGGCTCGGAGCAATGTTCGGCGCAGTTTTTCATCCGCGAGAGCGAAGTTGTCGTGCGCAAGCCGTTCTAGCATCCGGGCTGCGCCCTGCGGCCTTTAGCTTTTTCCCGCCTGTACTCCCTTCAACTCTACCGGAACCTGATCGACGATTTCGATGCCGAAACCTTCGAGTGCGGCCACACGTTTGGGCCTATTTGTAAGCAGGCGAATGCGGCGGAGGTTTAGGTCGGAAAGAATCTGGGCGCCGATTCCGATTTCGCGTTGCGTCTGGCGCTCGCTGTCGAGCAGGGATGGCTGTTGTCGGGCGCGATGGAAGGTGAGGGCGCTTCGCTCGCCGAGTTTCTCTACAGAAAAACCTTGCGAGGTTTGATGCAGGTAGATGAGGGCTCCGCGCCCTTCCTCGGCGATCCTGCGGAGTGAGCCTTCGAGCGTGGCGTGACACTCGCAGCCGGTTGCGCCGAAGACGTCTCCCATGAGGCAGTGGGCGTGCATGCGGACCAGCACTGGCGGGTCGTTCTTCTCGTCTCTATTCTCTATATCGCCTCTAATTAAGGCCACGTGCGACTCTCCGCCGTCGATCTCGCTTTCGTAAGCGATGAGGCGGAATTCGCCGAAGCGGGTGTCGACTAAGGCCTCGCCTACGCGATGCACGTAACGTTCGTGCGCCATGCGGTAGCGGATCAGCTCTGCGACGGTCAGCATCTTCATGCCGTGCTGCTGACAGAACTCGATGAGGTCTGGAACGCGGGCCATCGTACCATCGTCCTTCATGATTTCGCAGATGATGCCGGCGGGAATCAGTCCGGCGAGGCGGGCCAGATCTACTGAGGCTTCGGTTTGTCCGGCGCGGACCAGCACTCCGCCTTTGCGGGCGCGGAGAGGGAAGACGTGGCCGGGGCGCGCAAGGTCTGACGCTTGCGTAGCCGGATCGATCGCTACCTGAATGGTGCGCGCGCGATCGTAGGCGGAGATGCCGGTGGTCACGCCGGAGCGCGCATCGATCGCTTCGCAGAATGCAGTGCCGTATTGCGAAGTGTTCTCGGCGGTCATGGGGCCGATGCGGAGGTGAGCGAGGCGCTCCTCGGTCATGGTGAGGCAGACCAGGCCGCGTCCGTGCTTGGCCATGAAGTTGATGGCCTCGGGCGTGACCTTCTCGGCAGCGAGGGTGATGTCGCCTTCATTCTCGCGGTCTTCGTCGTCGACGACCACGATCATGCGGCCGGCGCGGATCTCCTCGATGGCGGTGGGGACGTCGGCGAAGGCTTCGTGATTCATGATGTTTTTATTGTAACAAGTCGGTTAATAAGTACGGAGTACCTAGACGCTCAGACATGAATTGTCATCCTGAAGCCCGCGTTCTTTGCGGGCTGAAGGACCTCTGCAAGCGCCGGCAGCGTCTGCGCCGCACGCGAGTTGCATAGGTCCTTCGTTGGGAGTCCTCGGCAAAGCCGAGGACTCCGCTGCCTCAGGATGACAAGAGCTTTTATAGGACGCTTTTGTCGCGTCCTTGAACTGCGTCGGCGTTCATCGCCAACAGCTCTTGCTGCAGTTCTTCCCAAGGGACGGTTACGGCCTTGCCCGCCTTTAGGTCTTGCATGCGGCGCGCTACTTCTTCGTCCCAAGCCGCTTGAACGGATTGCTGCGGTTCTTCGAGACTGTCGAGCAGGGTGTTGGCCAGTGCCGCGCGCTCATCAACTGGGAGCGCGAGTGCTGGCTTTAGGAGATCGGAAACTTCTGGACTCATGACGTTATTTTACCGGTGGATTTCGGCTGCAAATATCTTTTTCCGGGCCTGTGTGGAACAGCTTTCTCTGTTCTTTTCATACTTTGATTTTGAAAAAGACCGTTGATACCCCCCTCCCCCTGGGTCTCGTGGAATCATCGGGTTAGCGCGAAATTCCTCGCAAAATCCGGAGCCTAAAGAACTTAGAGATCAAAATCTTGGAAGCAAAGGAGTTACGGGTCGGCTTCGATCGATGAGCTGTACTGCCTCTGCTGGGGCAATAATGAACGGGTTTGGAATGGGGCGCAAGGTTAGATGTCACAGGAGGGCTGTGGAGAATTGTGTGGGGTCAAAACCCCAGGAGGGTTAGGGTCGTGGAATCCCACCTTTCGCAAAGTGCGCGAAGGATGGGGCACCCGGCAATGTGATTTCCACAGCTTTATCTCTTCCGATGTTCACATGACCTTGCTGGCGATTCCCAAAGTGGGAATACTGGAATCTGGCAGGCTGGTGAAAAAATCGGTGCGGGCGCGTAGCGTACCTCAGGCGCTGAAGCGCGGCGATTTTTATAGGGGCTTAGCGGCACGACTGAAGTCGTGCCCTTCCCGAACGTTTATCGGACCGAACATTTCGTCCAATCCGAGTGTTTCAGCTGCCTGCTGGGGCGAAATTCACGACAATTCTGAATCTCTGAAGGCAGCGGAGTTCGATCTCCGATGGTTTCAGGGTGAAGGGGTGAGGGGAATATGGGTCTGGAAAATGTTAATCGGTGCCAGCATGTGAAGGTGAATGGGACACAGTGTGGGTCTCCGGCGCTGCGGTGCAGGCGGCTTTGTTTTTTTCATGTGCGGTGCCAGGAGCAGCGGGCGCGGATTGTGGAGAATCAGTTTAAGCAGGCGCGGTTTGTGGTTCCGGTGCTGGAAGACGCGAATGCCGTGCAGATGGCGCTGATGCAGGTGATGGAACTGCTTGGCAACGGTCAGATGGAGCATAAGACGGCGGCGCTGATGCTTTACGCTTTGCAAACGGCCAGCTGCAACCTGCGAAATACGGAGTTTGAAGCGGAAGATGTGGAGGACGTTGTGATCGACCGCGGCGACGTGGGCAGAACGTGCATTGGTGGTCCGCAGTGGGTGGAAGAAGATTTTGACGATGAGGAAGGCGAGGACGACGACGGCGAGGACGACGAGGAGGACGACGGGGTCGAGGCGGAGGGACCGGCGGTTGCGGAGGCAGCGGGAGTTAAGGCTTCGGTTCAGAAGCCGGAGGAACGCGTCAGTGTTGACGAGGCTCGGAGGCGGGTGCAGAAGGTGGTGGTGGATTGGGTGGTGGAGACGGTGAAGGCGGAGGCGGCGAATCGACCGGGATGACGGGACGAGATCCAAAAGCGAGGGCTAAGGATCAAAAATCCCAAGGGGTTGAGGGTTGTGGAATCCCACCCTTCGGCTTCGCTCAGGGCGGGCTTTCTCGCAAAGGACGCAAGAAATGTGGCACCCGGCGTCCGGGATAGGCGAGGGCTAAGTCAAAAGCACGAGCAAGATCAAAGGGAGCGGGCGGGGCGCCCGCTCCACACTAGCTGCGGTGGGGACAGCAGGTTTCTCACCGGGCTTGGGGCCCGGTTCGAAATGACAAGGATCTGGGGTAAGGCGCCCGTCCGTTTGTGCTTGCTTTCAGCCGGAAGTACACGATGGAAGCTTGGCTCTGGGTTGGCGAATTTGCTTTTTGACCTATCGATACAACGAGTTGCGCGGGGATGCGGAGGGGCCACCTAAGTGCACCACTTGAGATGGAGTGAGCGTCCTTGCTCCTCTTTCAGGTTCCCTGAACTAAGTCAGCCCATCTGAAGTTTTCTTTCTTAGCCACCTCAACCCTAGGAGGTTGCCTATATGTTTGCACGCAATGTGTCTATTCATCTGAAGTCGAATATGTTGTCCGATTACACGCGAGCTTTTGACAAAGACGTCCTGCCTTTGCTGCGTAAGCAGAATGGTTTTAGGGACGAAATCACGCTGGCCGGTCAGGGCGGAATTGATGTGACCGCGATCAGTCTGTGGGAAAACAAGAACGATGCCGACAGTTACAACACCAATACCTATCCGCAAGTGTTGAAGACGCTGGCGAAGTTTATCGAGGGAACGCCCCAGGTTCACACCTTTGACGTGGTCACCTCGACCATCAAGAGGCATGAACTCGTAACCGCGTAAGAGCACGCTGAGTTGGTTGGCGCGGGGAGGCGGAGCTAGTCCGCCTTCTCGGGCCAGCGAACGACCTGCACCTGATTATTATTAGCCCACCCTCATTGGGCTGAAGCCCGATTCCCATAGAACTTATCCTGCCAGCTCTTTTCCGCTCCCTGGAACAGGTTGCGCATGGCTTGGATTACTGCTCTTGCCAGCAACACTATTAGTGCTGTCATTGCTAGGGCTATGGTGGCGGCGGCGTAGGGGTGGCGGGTGGCTAGCCAGGTTAGGGAGATGGCCAGGGCGTCCTCGGCCAGGCTTAGGGTGACGTTGGAGAAAGGCTCGGGGGATGGGGTTACGGCGGCGCGGAGGGCGGTTTTGCCGGAGTGGGCGGCCAGGGCTATGGCTGCGCCCAGGGCGGCGGCCAGTAGTTGTTCGCCGGGGGTTAGTTGGCGGGTGGCTCCGTAGGCTAGCAGCGCGGCTACGGGGACTCGGACGAAGGTGTGGAGGGCGCTCCAGATCAGGTCGAAGGCGGGGATCTTGTCGGCGAAGAATTCTATGGCGAAGAGAGTTGTGCTGGCCGCGATGATGGGCCAGGTTTCGAGGAGTTGGAGGGCTGGCGGGAGGGGGACGTGTCCGAAGCGGGCCAGGAGGCCTAGGGCCGCTACTGTGGCGTAGACGTTCAGGCCGGCGGCGAAGGCTACGGCTGCGAGGACTGCGAAGAGTTCGGGAAGCGGGAGGTGGAGCAGGTTTAGCATGGTCGCTGATGTGCTTCCCCCCGGAAGTAAAGGTGTGAGGTCCCTCGGGGGCTAAAGCCCGGAGTGATTGTAGACGCTTTTCGCGGCGCTGAAGCGACGCTCTTCCACGTCAGTGTCGGCGTCCCAGGCACCGCGCGGGATTCCGGTTCCAAAGCAAAAGGGTCGCCTTTCGGCGACCCTTGGGGAATCCTTAACGGATGCGGTTACAGCGTGGATTCGATTTCGAAGCCCCAGGCTTCGAGGAGAGGCTCGGGGATGTATTTGGAGTTCTTGTTGCGGCGGGCCCACTCGCGCAGACGGGTGGAGCGGAGATACTGGTCAGGGGTGAGCTTGTATTCGCGCACCACCTGCTCGAACTCGGTGATGGTGGGGACGATCGGGCCGATGGGCTCGGGCTTGCCCCAGTTGGGATTTCCGCGTCGCTTGGCCATGCAAAATGCCTTTCCTACAAAGGGGAAATGAAATAAATAGATTGCTCTATCTATATGATTCTCCGAATAGTACCGGGATTCATGGAAAATCCAGTCCGGTGTTGGAGGCTCGAGTTGCCGAGCGTGCTCAATGGGCATCCTTAGTAATTCCAAGAGCTGATCGGAGACTGGGTATGTTATGGCAATCGATTGTGGAAGTCAATCAGAATCTCCGGTGCGACGCTTTAGTTAAGCATTTCTAAGTAATTGCATTTATTGACCTTATTGCATCCACGGAGCCGTATTCCGGGGCAGGTCTTTGCGATTTTGGTACACCAAGATTGTTACGCTCGTAACCAATGGCACAACAGGTGCATTGATCGGGTTCTTGGGGCAGGCTTACAGTGGGATAGGGCCGTGTTTCGTTTTGCGTGGCTGGAATTCCGCTGGAGAAACACTCCCATCAGGCTGGGCTGAGTTACGAGCGGACTCAAGAGGATCAAAGACGGCATCATGAATCTGAAGTCGCTGCTGCTGTGTTCGGACGAGAAGATCGTGCGTGTGCTGCGGCGGACGCTGGGCGATCTGGACATTGGCGTGGAACTCTGCGCTAGTTCGGAGATCGCGCTGCGCAAGCTGACGCGGGAGCGGTTTGAGGCGATCATAGTGGATTGCGCGGGGCCGGGAGCGGCGGCGGTGCTGCGTAGTGCGCGGAGTGCTCCGTGCAACAAGCGTGCGGTTGCGGTGGCAATTCTGGATCCGGAGGTTGGACTGCGGTCGGCGATTTGAGATTGGGGCGCACTTCATCCTGTATAAGCCGGTGTCGGTGGAGCGATCGAAGTCGAGTTTTCGCGCGGCTCGGGCGCTGATGAAGAAGGAACGGCGGCGGAATTCGCGGGTGTCGGTGAATGTCGCGGTGGAAATGACGAGCCGCGAATCGGACGTCCACTTCAAGGTTAATACCACCGATCTGGGCGAGGGCGGCCTGGCGGTCAGCCTGCCGCGGCGGAGCAAACCTAGTGGCCGGTGGAAGCTGGCGTTCACGCTGCCGGGTTCTGACAAGGCTCTGGAAGTGAATGCGGAGTTTGCCTGGGAAGGAACTGGGAGGCAGGTGGGATTGCGGTTTCAGGATCCGTCGCCGGAAGTTGTGCAGCAGTTGCGGGAATGGCTGGGGCGGAATTCTCCGGAAGTGGAAAAGGACGATCCGCCGGTGCGGTGCCAGCTCACGGATTTGAGTTTGGGCGGATGCTACCTCGAGATCAATTCGCCGTTTCCGGTTTCTACGCGCGTGACGCTGTCGATGCGGGCCGCGGGGATCGAATTGAGAACAGAAGGCGTGGTTCGCATCATGCATGCGGACAAGGGAATGGGCGTGGAATTCACTCAGAGCACGCCGGAACATCGCGCAGTTGCTGGAAAAATTCTTGAGCCTGCTGACGGAGAATCGCGACGTGCTGCCGGAGTTGATGGTGGAGCCGGAAGGTTTGGAGACTGAGGCTGCAAATGCTTCATTCGTTCCCGCGGCGGGTGATACAGAAGATGCTTTGCTTGGGACTTTTCCGAAGTCAGGCGGCGCTTTCGGCGGATACTTTTCTGGCGGAGTTGCGCAAACAGCGGGGATTGGCGGCTTCCACGGGCGCTTCCGCCTGATTAGACACTTTGAATTCTGCTGAATCGGACCTACCAGAGAGTTATCCAGCGATTTCCCAAATACGCAGGAGAATGTGTGCTGTCCCTGCGGGGCTGCCACTGTCCTTAAAAAGGGCCTGTCCCTGGCCCTAGAACGTCCTACGGAATAGCCAGAATAGGGATCCTGAGAGCAGCATGGCTACGGGCAGGGTAAGGACCCAGGCCAGGGCCAGATTGCGCACGGTGGACCACTGAATTCCGGAGTGGTTGGCGGCCATGGTGCCGGCGATGCCGGAAGAGAGCACGTGGGTGGTGCTGACGGGGAGACCGAATCCGTCGGCGGCGCCGATGGTGGCCATGGCGGTGATTTCGGCGACCGCGCCCTGAGCGTAGGTCAGATGGCTTTTGCCGATTTTTTCTCCGACGGTTACGACGATGCGCTTCCAGCCGACCATCGTGCCGAGGCCGAGAGCCATGGCTACGGCGACCTTTACCCAGAGGGGAATGAAGCGGGTGGAGTGATCGATGTGCTTTTTGTAGTTGGCGAGGATCGCGGTGTCGGCAGCGGAGAACGTTGGATTGCCACTCTTCTGCATCAGGCGCAGGGCTTCGCTGATGAGATACATGTCGTTGCGGAAGTTGCGTACACGGTCGTTAGGGATGTTTTTCATCTCCTTGTAGAGAGCGGTCTCGTTGCCGATGTCGCTGACCAGGGTGCGCAGGGCGAGCATGGTGTTGGGAGTGAAGTTCTTGTCGCGGATGTACGCCGTGACGTCTTCGTGGGCGTCGCCGATGGCGGCGTTGGGACTGACGTATTTGGTGAGGGCATCAGCGGCCTGGGCGGAGACGGCGATGAAATCCTGCGAATCCTTGTAAGTGATGGCGTGGTTGAGGGCGTAGGCGGTGGGAACGGTGCCGATGAGAATGAGCATGATCAGGCCCATGCCTTTTTGTCCGTCGTTGGAGCCGTGGAAGAAGCTGACGCCGGTGCAGGTGAGAATGAGCAGGCAGCGGATGTAGAAGGGCGGCGGCTCGGTGCCTTCGGGAGCGTTGTAAAGCTTGGGATCTTTGATGAGGGCTTTGGCGAGCAGCAGCAGGAGCCCGGCGCAACCGAAACCCACGATGGGCGAGAGCAGCAGAGCCTTGCCGATATTGGCGGCTTGTCCCCAGTCGACGCCGCTGGTGCCGCTTCTGCCGTTCATGAGCTGGTTGGCGATGCCGACGCCGATCACGCTGCCGATCAGGGTATGCGAACTGGAGGCGGGCAGGCCGAACCACCAGGTGCCGAGGTTCCAGATGATGGCGGCGACCAGCAAGGCGAAGACCATGGCGAATCCGGCTTTGCTGCCCACTTGCAGAATCAGTTCGACGGGCAGCAGCGAGACGATGGCGAAGGCTACCAGGCCGCTGGAGGCCAGCACGCCGAGGAAATTCCAGAAGCCGGACCAAACCACGGCAATGTGCGGCTCGAGCGAGTGGGTATAGATGACCGTGGCCACGGCGTTGGCGGTGTCGTGGAATCCGTTGACGAACTCGAAGCCCAGAGCGACCAGCAGCGCGATACCCAGAAGCACATAGGGCAGGACGGATTCGTTATGGACGTTGGAAAGATCGTGAAGCAGGCTGGAGCCGGCATAGCCGACTCCGATGACCAGCACGACGCCGAAGACCAGCATGCCGATCTTGCCGGGAGAGCGGGAGAGTTTCTGGTCGAGTACGGAGGTGCGATGCGGTGGCCATGGTTGCTCCTCAGGTTGTGGGTGGTTGAAAGCGCTACCAGTGCTGAAGGTCGCAACTATACGGAAGGATTGTTACGGGAGTGTGAATAAGCGAATCGCGGCGTGACTGAGTTCGACTCGAGACGGCGGTGTGCGAGCGGGAGACCCCTCGCCCGGCTGAAGTGCGCGATCGTGAAGGGCTTTTCAGATCGGGCCACTACCCACTAATCGTGGGCTTCGCGGGAGTGGGGCCATTGTTTACAATAGGAGATTCGTCTGCCTTAGTGCAGAATCCCTGTGGGACGAAGCATACTTTGGAACAGTCAAACCATTTGGAACCGTCAAACCACAATCCTCGCGTGCCGGCCGTTGCCGCCCCTACCGTGTACTGGCGGGTGGAGGGGAGCCTGCTTGACCTGACGGTGGTGCAGCCGGTGGCGTTCTTTACCTGGAACGCGCAGACCTTCACGGAGCGGTTCCGGCGGCGGGGGCTGATCTTCCTGATGGCGGCGCTGCGTCCGTTTCTTTATTCGACGAACCGGAAGTTTGCTACGCGCGTGGTGCATACGGCGTTGCGGGGCGTGACCCGCGACCGGCTGGATCTGCTGGGCGAAGAATATTTCCAATACAAGTTGAAGCCGCAGCTGAAGGCGCACGGAGTGGAGCGGGTGCAGGAACTGGTGCGCTCGGGGGCGGATGTGGTGCTGGTGAGCCAGGGGCTGGAGCACGTGATGAAGCCGCTGGCGCAGCATCTTGGGGTGAAGCGGGTGGTGGCGAACCGGCTGGAGTTTCGCGATGGCGTGGCGACGGGACGGTTGCTGGAGCCGGTGATCCGGCCGCGCGGAGCGTTCGCGCGGATTCGGGAGCAGAGTCCGGATGGGCGGCGGGCGCCGAAGACGCTGGCGCGGCAACTGGATATTACGGTGGAGGAACTGCGGGCGGCGGTGATTGGGTCGGGGCGGGAATCGACGGTGCAGGAACGTCCGATTGTGCATTTCGAAGGGCAGAGGCAGGCGGCGGGATTTTCGGTGCGGCGGGCGCTGGCGGGCAAGCACGTGATGCTGATCGGCGTGACCGGATTTATCGGCAAAGTCTGGCTGGCGAATACGCTGATGGAGTTGCCGAAGATCGGGCGGATTTATCTGCTGATCCGGCGGCAGAAATCGAATCCGGCGCAGCGGCGGTTTGAAAAGATCGTGGAAGAATCGCCGGTGTTCGATCCGCTGTTTGAGAAATATGGAGCGGGGCTTGGGGAGTATCTGCGGGAGAAAGTTGAGGTGGTGGAGGGAGACGTCACGCAGGCCGGGTTAGGTCTGGATGCGGAGGTGGCGCGGCGGCTGCAGAGGAATCTTGACCTGATCGTGAACAGCTCGGGATTGACGGACTTCAATCCGGATTTGCGGGATGCGCTGGCGACCAATACCGATGCGGCGATGAACATCCTGGAATTTGTGCGGGGGACCGATCACGCGGGGCTGCTGCATCTTTCGACTTGTTACGTGGCGGGCGAGCGCGACGGGCGGGTGACGGAGAAGCTGATTCCGAATTACACGCCGCATCGCGTGCCGAACTTTGATGCGGAGCAGGAATGGCGAGCTCTGCATGAACTGATCGCGAAGGCGGAGGCAGAGGCTGAGGGCGCGGAAGTGACAGCCGGAGTTGAAGTCGCAGTCGCTGGCGAAAGAACATGCGGCGAAAGGACTTGCAGGGCGCGGCGTTGGAGAACCAGATCCGCAAGAACCGGATCCGGTGGTTGAAGACTTATTTGACCGAAGCGGGGACGCGGCGCGCGAAGGAGTTGGGCTGGCCGAATACTTACACGCTGACCAAGAGCCTGGCGGAATCGCTGATCGTGAAGCATGGAGCGGGGCTGCCGATTGCGGTGGTGCGTCCGGCGATTGTGGAGACCTCGGTGGCGAAGCCGTTTCTGGGATGGAATGAAGGGATCAATACTTCGGCGTCGCTGTCTTATTTGTTGGGGACGTATTTCCGGCAGTTGCCGTCGAATGAGAGCAAGCGGCTGGATATTATTCCGGTGGATGCGGTGTGCGCGGGGATGACGCTGATTGCGGCGGCGATTGTGGAGCGGCGGCACGATCCGCTTTACCAGCTGGCGACGTCGGTGACGAATCCGTGCGACATGGGGCGGTCGATTGAGTTGACGTCGCTGGCGCACCGCAAGCATTACCGGGCGCAGGAAGGGCTGGAGTCGTGGCTGCGGCTGCGGTTTGATGCGATTCCGGTATCGAAGACGCGGTACCAGCGGATGTCGGCGCCGGCGCAGAAAGCGATTGTGAAATCGATTCAGCGGATCATGTCGCCGCTGCCGCTGAAGAAGACGCCTCTGGTGAAGGCGGAGAGAAATCTGGAGCGGGTGGAGAAATTGATTGAGTTGTTCGAGCCGTTTATTCTGTTCAATGAGCACGATTTCGCCGCCGATAACGTGGAGAAGCTGTCGCACGCGCTGGTGGAGGATGAGCGGGAGGAGTTTGGATACAAGGCGCGGATGCTGGACTGGTGGGATTACTGGATCAATGTGCATATTCCGGCGCTGCGGCGGTGGACTTATCCGTTGATTGAGGGGCGGCCGCTGGAGGCGCGTCCGGCGCGGAGTTTGCAGAATGGGGAGACGGTGAAGACGGGGACGTGATTGGGTGCCGTCCCTGAGGGACTTGTTCTCGCCTGCTGCTGCCTTCCCCGCACTTACGTGCGGGGCTAATGAATGCCGTCGCTTCGCGACTGAGCGTGAGCGATGTATGGACGCCTTTCGCGGAGCAAGGCAAGAATACGGAATTATTAATGGCGATATTTCTGACGGGATCGACGGGATACATTGGGGCGCATGTGGCGGCGAATCTGTTGCGGGATCATGGCGCGTCGCTGAATGTGCTGGTGCGGGCGCGGGATGTGGGCGAGGCGCAGGAGCGGCTGTGGCAGGCGCTGCAATTGCATCTGGAGTTTCCGCAATTTTACGAGTATCTGCAGACGCGGGTGCGGGTGTTTCGCGGAGACTTGACGGAGCCTGGGTTCGGGCTGGGGCGCGATGAATATGACCGGCTGGTGCACACGACGGATTCGGTGATTCACTGCGCGGCGTCGCTCAACCGGAAGTCGGAGAAGAGCTGCCTGAATGTGAATCTGCGGGGCACGCTGGAGGTGCTGACGCTGGCGCGGCATGCGGAGCATTATCACGGGCTGAGGCGCTTCAGCCAGGTGAGCACGGTGGCGGTGGCGGGGAAGCGGCAGAACGAAGTGGTGAGGGAGGACCGGTCGATTGATTGGGAGCGGTCGGATTACGATCCCTATGCGCGGACGAAGAAATTCTGCGAGCACATGATGCGGGTGCTGCTGCCGGAGACTCCGAAGACAATTTTTCGTCCGAGCATTGTGCTGGGCGACAGCCGCTATGCGGAGACGACGCAATTCGACATGGTGAAGGCGTTTGTGTTTCTGGCCGGGCTGCCGGTGCTGCCGTTTCGTCCGACGGACAAGATCGATATTGTGAATGTGGATTTCGTGGCGGAGGCGATTGCGACGCTGCATCAGAAGGAGCGTCCGGAGCACGATACTTATCATCTTTCGTCGGGGATCGGGTCGCAGACGTTTCGCGAGATCACCACGGCGCTGGCTGCGGCGCAGAAGAAGCGGGCGCCGGTGTTTGTGCCGGTGGCGGAGCGTCCGTTTGCGGGGTCGGTGAATTTTCTGGCGAACCGCAAGGGCGCGATTGGAAAAGGCGCGTCGCTGATGAAAGTGTTCATGCCGTATCTGGTGTGGAATACGGTCTTCGATAACACGCGGGTGACGAGAGAACTGGGGAAAAAGCCGGTGGCGTTTTCCGAGTATTGCTATCCGCTGTTGAAGTTCAGCCGGGAGAATAATTTCGCATACAAATACCGGCCGTGGCCGGCGGCGGCGGGAGGAACCGCGGCATGATGGACTTCATTCTGGAAGCCTGGGTTAGCAGTTCGATTGAGCGCGCCAAGGCGGGATGGATGCTGGGGGAGGGCGCGCGCTGGAAGCCGGGCGAGAAGCTGAAATTGTTGTTTGCGGGTTACAACGGCACGCGGAATATGGGGTCGGATGTGCGGGTGGAAGAGATGCTGCGGCAGGTCCGGCACATTCTGGGGGCGGAGCGGGTGGAGTTCAGCGTGATGAGCCAGAACTTCGAGTTCTCGCGGGGATACTTCGAGGGCACGAAGCAGGTGCATCTGCCGGATATTTTTCCGCCGTTTCTGGCGAATGAAGTGCCGAAGCATGATGGAGTGGTGGCGTGCGAAGGGTCGATGTTCAAGAGCAAGTTCGCCAATGCGCTGACCACGATGATGATTGGGTCGCTGGGAATTGCGGCGGTGCAGAACAAACTTTCGGTGGGATATGGCGCGGAAGCGGGGCACATGGATCCGCTGGTGGCGAAGATGTGCGGGCGGTATTGCAGGAATTCATTCGTGATTACGCGGAATGAAGAGTCGCGAACTGTGCTGCGCGAGCTGGGCGTGCCGACGGAGTTGGGGACGGATACGGCGTGGACGTTTGAGCCGCGTCCGGCGGAGTACGGGCAGAGCGTGCTGCGGAAAGTTGGATGGGATGGGCGGACGCCGGTGCTGGTGGTGTGTCCGATTAATCCGTTTGAGTGGCCGGTGAAGGCTTCTGTGGCGAAGTATGGCTTTGCGCAGCGTGGCCGGGGCTTACAAGGACAGCCACTACCGGGGGCCGTATTTCCATACTTCGGGGCCCGCGGCGGAGCAGGCTTATCAAAAATATTGGACGGCGATTGCGAATGCGGTGGATGCGTTCCGCAAGAAGAAAAATGTCTTTGTGATTCTGGCGGCGACGGAGCGACTGGATGCGCGTCCGGCGAACCGGATTTCCGAAAAGCTGGGCGGCGTGCCGGTGCTGACATCGGATGAGTACAACATGTATGAACTGGTCAGCGTTCTGCGGGCGTGCCACATGATGGCATCGTCGCGATATCACGGGATTGTGACGTCGATGCCGGGGCTGGTGCCATCGGCGGGGATCACGATGGATGAGCGCATCCGAAATTTGATGCGGGAGCGGGGGCATCAGGATTTGCTGATGACGGTGGACGATCCGGAGCTTGAGGGGAAGCTGCTGGCGGCTCTGGAGAAGCTGAGTTGCGAGGGCGAGGCGATTGCGAGCTGGCATCGCGCAGACGGTGGTGAGGAATTTGAAAGTGATGGCGCGCATGGGTGTTTATTTTGAAGAGGAAGTGCAGAGAAGGTATCCGGAGTTTGAGACGCGCCGGGGAGAGTGGAGTTGGGAGGATTACTTGCCGCCGATGGGTCGAGGGCTGCGGGAGTTGGTGGCGGCTTACAACTAACGGGTTCCTGGGGAGAAGAATGATCTGCCGGATGTGGCATGGATGGACGATGGCATCGCAGGCGGATGCTTACGACAACTATTTGAGGAACGAGTTGTTTCCTGGGGTGAAGGATGAGCTTGGCGCTCGAGGTTATCGTGGATTCCATGTGTTGCGCTTGGAGCGGGGAGCTGAGGTGGAGTTCGTCACGCTCGTGTGGTTTGACTCGCTGGAGGCGGTGCGCTCGTTTGCAGGACAGACTTACGAGGTTCCGGTAATTTCGGCGAAGGCGCGCACGCTACTCTCGCATTATGACGAGCGAGTAGAGCATTTCAATCTCAGCGGGTCGAGCTGGAGCGAGTTTCAGTCGAAATAAAGAGCGGTTCCGCACAGAATGAGCATTCCATTCATGGAGAGATATTCTCGCAACTGCAGGCGGCTGCGGACACGCGGATTCTCGCCGAGATTCGCGAGGGCGAAGTCACCGGCGTGACGGGCGGCGAGTTGCTGGAATTGGTCCGCAAGGCCAGAACTTTTATTGCTTCCAAGAGGCTGAAGAAGGGCGAGCGGTGCGGGTTGCTGGCGGCAAACAGCATTCGCTGGGTCGCGATGGATCTGGCGCTCATGGCCGAAGGGCTGATCGTGGTGCCGCTGTATTCGCGGCAGGCGCCGGCGGAGTTGGTCGCGATGATGAAGGATTGCACGCCGTCGGCTGGTATGTTGCGGAGACGCGGTGTTGCGGGATGGAATTGCGCAGGCATGGAGCGAGGCGCCGCCGCAGTTTTTGTTTGACGAAATTTTCGCGGGCGTGGAAGGCGTGCACTTGGAGCTGCCACAGGTGGGGAAGGACAGTCCCGTAACGATCATCTACACATCGGGCACTTCGGGCGAAGCCAAGGGTGTGGTGCTGACGGCGGCGAATGTGGGCTTCATGCTGGAGCGGACGGGGGAGCGATTGGCGCAGTTGATGTCCGGTTCGTCGTCAAGATCGGGCGGGCAGGATCGCATCTTTCATTATTTGCCGTTCACCTTTGCGGCGTCGTGGATTGCGTTGCTGACGTTTCTGAAGCGGCGGAGCCTGGTCACGATCAACATGGATCTGGCAAAGATCGCGAATGATATGCGGGTCGTGGCTCCGGATTATTTTTTGAATGTGCCGCAATTGCTGGAGCGCATGCGGCGGGCGGTGGATGAACAACTGTGGCAGACCGGCGGAATGGCGCAGGCGATTTATTCGCGGGCGAAGGGCGCGTGGGCGCGGCGGCAAGATGGGCAGGCGAAGACTGGCGACGCGTTGTGGCTGGGGCTGGCGAGTGCGCTGGTGTTTCCGGCGATCCGGAAGAAGATGATCGGGAAAAATTTGAAGGCGCTGATTTGCGGGTCGGCGCCGCTGAGTGCGGAGACGCAGCTTTATTTCATGATGCTGGGAATTCGCGTGCTGCAGGTTTACGGGCTGACGGAGACGACGGCGATTTGCACGATGGATGATCCGAACCGGGTCGAGGTGGGGCGCGTGGGGCCGGCGATTCCGGGCATGGAGATGAAGTTGGGGGAGCATGACGAAATTGTGGTGCGGGGACCGAATGTTTTTCCCGGATACTGGAACCGGCCGGAGCAAACGGCGGAGGCTTTGCGCGATGGATGGTTTCATACTGGCGATCAGGGCGAGGTGAATGCTGCGGGAAATTGGCGGATTGCGGGGCGGATCAAGAATCTGATTGTGCTGGGATCGGGGCACAAGATTTCGCCGGAGCCGATTGAGAGTGCGATTGCGAAGACATCTGCCGGAAGCGCAGCAGGTGGTGGTGGTGGGAAACGGGCGAGGATACTTGATCTGCGATCGTGACTGGGAGCGTGACGCCTGAGCAGGTGCAAGCCGCGCTGGATGCGGTGAATCCTGAGTTGCCGCATTACAAGCAGGTGCGGGCGTTTTTTGTGCGGGCGGAAGCATTCTCGATTGAGAATGGATGGTTAACGGTGAATGGGAAGCTGAAGCGGGACGTGATTGCGGCGCGGATGAAGAATGAGATCGAGGAGATGTACCGGGTGAGGCAGGCGGTTTAGTGCGGCGATGATCCTCTGGAACCACGAAGGATATCAAAGTGCACGAAGGAACGGCGGGCATCGAAGCTGGCGAGCCGATGTGGTGGGAGCGCGTTGTCCTGGACTTTTGCCGACGGCGTGATCGAGCTGGCGTTGCATCGTGAGCCTTGCAACGAGTTGGGATCGGCATCGCTGGAGGAGTTGGAGAAATTTGCCGCGGCTTTGGAGAGTATGCAGGCGGAGGCGCATGCGCTGATTATTTATAGCGAGTTGAAGGCGGGATTTTGCGCGGGGGCGGATTTGCGCGAGCTGTATCAGCGGTCGCAGGGGATGGAGAAGGCTGCGGCAGCGAAAGGTGTGCGGGATTTTCTGGAGCGGATTCATCGCGTGTTGAATCTGATTGATGCTGCGCCTCTGACTACGATTGCCGCCGTGCATGGAGTGACTTTTGGCGGGGGATTTGAGCTGGCGCTGACTTGCGATTTGATTATTGCGGACAAGATGGCGCGGTTCTGCTTTCCGGAGTTAAGGCTGGGGTTGATTCCGGGGTTTGGCGGGATTCCGCGGCTGAAGCGGGATTTGGGCAATGCCGTGGTGCGGGATCTTTTGCTTACGGGGCGCAGTATCAATGCTACTAAAGCTCAGCAGATCGGGTTGGTGAGCCAGGTGGTGGGCGAAGGCGAGGTGTTGCGGGCGGCTCGGGCCACGGCGGTGCAGCTGCGAAAATTTGATCGGGCGACGGCTTCGGCAGCTAAGAAGTTTATCAAGCCTATTCCGCATGAGGAGTTGCGGCGGGAGATCGATATTTTCTGTGAGCTGTTTGCTCGGCCCGCGGTGCAGGCTGGGTTGCGGAAGTTTGTGGAGAGTACGGATGCGCTGCCGTACTTGCCTTAGTGTTGCGAGCACAGAACGACGGGTGCCGAGGAGAGGGAGATCCTTCGCTTCGCTCAGGATGCAAAGCTGCTCAGGATGACAAAGCTGCTCAGGATGACAACCTGGTCAGGATGACGAAGTGCATTTTATGAAGACTGCTGAACAGACGCTGGATGAGATATCTGGGGCTGGCGGCGGCGCACTTTAAGGTGCCGCGGGAGAAGCTTTCCGCCGATGAGGACTTTTTCAAAACGCTTGGGATCGACAGCTTGCAGACGCTTGATCTGCTGACCAAGCTGGAGAATCATTTTCGGGTGGAGCTTCCGGATTATGAGTTGCAGGGGGTTTCGGACTTTCGCACGCTGGCGGGGAAGATTCGGGCGCGGCTCTAGAGCGTAATCCACCACGGAGGCGCGGAGTCACGGAGAAAAGCCGGTCTAGTCTTCATATCCTCGATCTTCTCCTCGATCTTCGAGTTTGCTTTCAAGTTCCGCGGGTAGCTGATTCATTAACAAGGTTTTCTCCGTGTCTCAGTGCCTCTGTGGTGAAATGATTCCTTAATGCTTGATCTCCAAAAATATAGCTGTCTGGGCGCGGCGTTGCGCGATGCGATGGAGCGCTTTGGGGGCGAGACCTGCCTAATTGAGGCGGATCGCGATCGGGAGAAGGTGCGGCTTACTTACTCCGATTTCAAGGAAATCAGCATGCCTTTGGCGCGGGCGCTGGAGGATGCGGAGTTTGATGCCGGGGATCGGGCGGCGATCCTGATGACGAACCAGTCGAAGTGGCTGATTTCGGCGTATGCGATTTTCTACGGCGGCGGAGTGCTGGTCCCGCTCGATTACAAGTTGACGGCGGCAGAGCAGTTGCAATTGCTGGAGCACTCGAAGGCCAAAGTGCTGGTGGTGGAATATTACCTTTGGCTGGCGATTATGCAATCGCCGGAATTTCACAATATCAAGACGAAGCTGGTGCTGGTGACGGAGGCGCCGCTGGGAGCGGATCTGGCGGGGGGATTTCGCTGGGAGGACTTCAGGCGCAAAGGGGCACCGGATTTTGTGATGCGGCAGCGGGAAGACGTGGCCTGCATTGTGTATTCGTCGGGCACGGGCGGGCGTGCCAAGGGATGCGTGCTGACGCATGAGAATTATCTGGAGCAGTGCCGGGCGTTAACGGCGTGGTATCCATTCTGGCCAGGGGTGCGGTATTTGAGCATTCTGCCGACTAACCACGCGATTGATTTCATGGTGGGATTCATTGGGCCGTTCGTGTGCGGGGCGTGCGTGGTGCATTTGCGGACGCTGCGTCCGGAATTTGTGCGGGATGCGTTTGTGCGCTACCGGATTACTTATGTGGCGCTGGTGCCGATGATTGTGAAGAATCTGGAGCGCGGGGTACGCGCGAAGATCGAGGAACTGCCGGCGTGGAAGCGGGCGATTCTGAATCGAATGATTGGGCTTAATAAGATGCTGACGCGGAGAAAGGCGCGAGTGAAACTGAGCCGGGCACTACTGCCGGGAGTGCATCGGGCCTTTGGCGGGGATTTGCTGGCCCTGATCACGGGCGGGGCATTCATGGAGCCCTCGACCATGCAGTTTTTCTATGATCTGGGAATTCCGGTGGTGAATGGATATGGGCTTACGGAAGCGGGAACTGCGCTGACTTTGAATGATCTGAAACCGTTTCGCGCGGACACGGTGGGCAAGCCGCTGCCGGGCGTGGAGTTGCGGGTGCTGAGTCCGAATGAGGAGGGGATTGGAGAAATTGCGGCGCGGAGCAAGACCGTCATGTCGCATTATCTGGACGATGCGGAGCTGACCCTGGAAACGATTGTCGATGGCTGGCTTCTGACTGGCGATTTGGGACGCTTTGACAAGAGCGGGCATCTGCAGCTGTTTGGGCGAAAGAAGAACATGATCGTGACCGAAGGCGGGAAGAATATTTATCCCGAGGATATTGAGACGGTGTTCGATGGACTGCCGGTGAAGGAGTATTGCGTGTTCGCGGCGAACTTTTTATGGCCGCAAAAGCTGGGGCGGGAGATGCTGGTGATGGTGCTGCGGCTGGAGCCGAATCAGCGATTCGACAGCGCGCTGCTGGAAGAGATTGTGAGCCGCAACCGGCGGTTGCCCGACTTCAAAAGGGTGGGCGGTTATGTGATCTATGAAAAAGATTTTCCGCGGACGGCGTCGATGAAGATCAAACGGCAGGCTCTGGCGGAGGAAATGGCAAAGACGGTGCATCGGGCAGCGGTGGTGGGGCTGTGAATGGGCGGGAATCGTATCTGGCGATTGTGAATCCTGCGGCGGGGGGCGGGCGGAGCCGGAAGATGCTGGGTCCGGCGCTGGAGCGGCTGCGGACGGGCGGGATTGCGGTCGACGTGGTGGAGACGCAGGGTGCCGGCGATGCTATGCGAATTGCGCGCGAGGCTTATCGGAGCGGGCGGCAGCGGTTTATTGCGGTGGGTGGGGACGGGACTTCTTATGAAGTGGTGAACGGGCTTTTTCCCGAGGCGGGAGGGGGCGCCCGCCCTACACTGGGGTTTTTGCCGTTGGGGACGGGAAATTCTTTTCTGCGCGATTTCAGCGACCGTGGGGTGGAGCATGCGATCGAGTCGCTGATTGCGGGGCGGTCGCAGGCTTGCGACGTGCTGCGGTTGCGGCATCGCGGCGGAGTGATCCACTACATCAATCTGCTGAGTTTGGGATTTCCTGCCGATGTGGCGACCTTGCGGGCGCGGCGTTTCAGCCGTCAGGGAGAACTGGGATACGTCATTTCGATTTTTCTGGGGCTGGCGCGGTTGCACAGGCGGCCGTTTCCGGTGCGGGTGGATGCGGAAACGGAGTTTGACCGGCGACGCTGTTTGTTTCTCACCTTTAATAACAGCAAGTTTACCGGCGGGACCATGATGATCGCGCCGAAGGCTGTGGTGAATAGTGGTCTTATTGAATACGTGCGATGGGGTGCGATTGGGCGGATCGGCCTGATGAGGAATTTGCCGGGACTTTATGACGGTTCGCACATTGAGCATCCGCTAGCGGAGCGGAAAGCGGTGCGGCGGGTGGAATTCGATTTGAACGCGCCGGTCGATGTGATGGTGGATGGGGAAGTGCTGACGCTGCATTGCGAGGAATTGGATGTGCTGGCCGGAGCGTTGGACGTGGTGGCTTGAGGGCGTGATATAAGAATTGAAATCGTGGCGGAAGGGAATCATGTCGGAAGAGCGGCGAAAGCGGCACCAGGAGCGGGCGGGAATGCCGGAAGCGGCTCCGCAATCGCGGAACAAGCTGATCTGGGGCGGGATTGTGGTGTTGTTTGTTCTGGCTTACGCCGCGGGCTGGTACCACAGCAATCATCGCTACGATGAATTCGCGAAGTGTCTGGCATCGAAGCAGGCGAAGATGTATGGGCTGTATTGGTGTCCGCACTGCCTCGAGCAGAAGGAAATGTTCGGGAAGTCGTTTCAGTATGTGCCTTACACCGAATGTGCGATCAAGGGCTCGCATGATCTTGCTCCGGCATGCGCGGCGGCTGGAGTGAAGCTGTTTCCGAGCTGGCAGTTTGGGGCGAACCCGCCGATTGAGGGAGTTTTTCCTCTGCAAGTGTTGGGTAGCCAGACTGGGTGCGGTTTACCGTGAGTACTACGGCAAATGCGGCGGCGAAGAATCGAATCCTCTATTTAGCGATCGCGGTGTTGGCGGTCGCGGGAGTGGCGGTGTCCGGGATATCGCTCGAGCGACACTATGCGAAGTCGGCGACCGCATTCTGCGACATAGGTCAGAAGTTCAATTGCGACATTGTGAACCGGAGTGAGCAATCAACGGTGATGGGAATTCCGGTGGCGGGGATTGGGGTGGTGGGGTACGGAGTGCTGTTGATCCTGGCGACGGCTTACAGATCGCGGGCAGAGACTCCGAACTGGTTACTGGCGCTCGCACTGGTTGGATCAGGGTTCTCGGTGTTTCTGACGCTTATGGAGGTCTATGTCCTCGAGACATGGTGCATCCTGTGCTTGATTTCCCAGGGGCTGATCGTGTCGATCACGTTGCTGGCTGGGGTGGCGGTTGTGCGGGCAGCGCTCCGCGGCTGAAACACTTCCGATGGGAAAACTCCAGAATATGAGGAATGGCACAGCGGCGGCTTCCGCGGCGATTCGTGCCAGCGGCGCCACCGGAGACTTGCGGCTGCATGAGTTTCGGAGCCGAGTATTCCGGAACACACGCTTTCTGCGGGTGTGGCTGCCTCCGGGGTATGACGATGCGGAGAATGCCGGACGTCACTATCCCGTGTTTTATTTGAATGATGGGCAGAATCTGTTTGAGGCGGCTACTTCTTTCACGGGCGTTGAGTGGCAGGTGGATGAGACGGCGGATCGGCTGATTGGAGAAGGTGCGGTGCCGCCGATGATTATCGTGGGCATGGACAACGCGGGCAAGGACCGGATTCGAGAGTATATGCCGCACCGGTCGATGAATCCGATGATGCTGCGGGTGCAGGGACGGCATTATCCGGATTTTCTGATGAAAGAGGTGATGCCATTCGTGGAGCGGAACTACCGGGTGGCGATGGGGGCGGAAAATACCGGGCTGGGCGGTTCGTCTCTGGGGGCGCTGATTGCGCTGTACACCGTGATGGTGCGGCCGGGAATGTTTGGGCGGTTGTTGGTGGAGAGTCCGTCGCTGTGGGCGTCGCATCGGCAGACGATCAGGGAGAGCCGGTCGGTGAGGATTTGGCCGGAGCGAATGTTTCTGGGAGTGGGAACAGCGGAGGCTGGAAGCGCGGAGCGGAGCCGGACGGTGGTGGACGATGTGCGGGAACTGGCGGCCATCCTGCGGAGAGCGGTGCTGAGTGAGAAGCGCTTGCGGCTGATGATCAAGGATGGAGCCGGGCACAACGAGGCGGCATGGGCGGAGCGGTTCCCGGAGGCGCTGCGGTTTTTGTTTGGGGAGTAGCGCGGGTCAATCCGCGGTGGAGGACACCGAGCGACCACCGGGGCTGAAGCCCGCATGCAGTCAGCACTCTTACGCGGCGCTGAAGCGCCGCTCTTCCACGTTACTGCCGTCGTCCACGATTATGTCTCTTGGATGTTGCTGCCGATTGCCGATTCTTTCAGCGGCTTGTCAGGCGGTTTTGGCTTGTGGGCTTGATCCTTCACCGAGTTGAAATATCACATACAGAATAGCCAGCATGACGGGAACTGTGAGCTGGAGGTGCGTCCAACGCGCTAGCGGGCCTAGCAGTGGGAGGGCGAAGGCTAGATAGAGTAGGAGTTCGAGACATGATGTAGTTGATTGGTTGGGTTGAATGACTATCCAGTCTGTGAGGAGCAGGAACGCGGGCGCGAGGATGACCAGATCGTAGACGGTGAGATGCGGAGCGACGAGGACGGTGGCCAGCAGGAGGGCTGAATAACGCAGAGGCAACGAGAGGCTGCTTTGCCAGCAGCGGGCGGCGAGGGCTAGCGTGAGCAGCGCCGTGAGGATGTAGAGAGCAAGGGCAAGGTTTGGCCATGGGAGGAGCATGGTCCAGAAAGTGCGGAGGGAATGAGTTTGGTACAGCTTTGGTTCGAGAAGCGGGAGCAGGCTGGGGAAGCGGAGAAGTGTTTGGATCCAGGTACGGAGCGGAGCGGGGCCGTAGTAAATCAAGGCGGCAGTTAGTTGTGCCGTGGCTGAGAGGAGCGCGCCGGCGATTACTTTCCAGCGGCGGGTGTCGACGAAGATGACTGCGGCTGCGAGGCCCAGTTGGGGCTTGAAGATGAGGCATCCGAGGGCCAAGCCAGCCAGGAGTTCACGCTGCGCGCGCAGGGCGAAGAAGGCCAGGGTGAAGCAGGCTAGAGCCAGGGCGGACGTTTGTCCCCAGGTGATTAAGTGCCAGAAGGCGGGAAGGGCGAGAGCGAGAATTAGAACTGTAAGCGGGTAGTTACGCAGGTTGGGGGAGATGCGCCAGAGGGCGTAAACGCAGACGCCGTAAATCAGCGCGCTTAAAGTGAGCCAAAGAATTAGCGCGCCAGGATAAGACAGGTGGGCAAAGGGCGCGAAGAGGATTGAAACCTGCGGCGGATAGACGGGCAGATAGCGGATGCCTGCGGCGGCGGGGACACGTTGCGCCACTAGTTCAGATTGGGCACTCATGCTGTACAGATCGGTGCCACGGTGAGCCAGGGCGAGCGCGCCTAGGGTGTAGAAATGAAGAAAGTCAGTGCCTTTGAGGTTGCCGGCGCGATCGAAGAGGCCGGGCGTGGCTACGTTCCACGCATAGACGGACCAGAGGCTTAGTGCCAGGAGGAGGCCGTGAACGCGGAGGCGCTTGGCGGTGATCCACGAGGCGGCGTTCACTAATGTCATGAGCCCGCCCATGATACCTAATTGGGGCTCAGGAGAGAGGCAAATCTGGCGCCTGAGGGGGGAACTGTGTGGCCTTGCTCCAACTGATCGCGAAGAGCATTGAAAGAAGGATGGGGACGAACAGGGTTAGGGCTGAGGGCAGCAGGGGAAGACGGCTCATCGAATCCAAGCGAGGAGGAAGTAATAGCAATACAAAGCGTGTAATCCAAGGCCACGCGACAACGACGGCGAGCACACGTCGAAGGAGACGAGGGAGAGACAGCCAGTCCCTGGCGATCATCATCGCGGGGAGTAGCAACAGGACCTGATTGAAGGGATACATTAGAGGCAGAACCAGGGCTGCTCCGAGGAGAAATGCGGTGAGTACCTGAATGAATTCAGGCGAGGCGGCGTCTGCCTGGCGATTTCGCCAGGCGAATGCGAGCATACCAACCACTATGATTCCTGATACCACTAGACCAAACGCACCGCCGAGTACCGTGGATAGAATCGAAGGGGTTGCGACGTAGTTGCGATAGGCTAAGAGTCCGTTTAGGAAAAAATGAGGCCATCCGGGTAGAAGCAGCTCTCCCAGGGCAATGAGAGTGGCTAATGTGATGCTGAAGCCAGCCAGCAAAGGCCATCGCCGGGGCCACGCACTCACGCTCCATAGCAGGAACCACGCCAGGGGAAGGACAACCATCTGAGGTTTGATGGTCGAAAGTGCGAGCGCGATGCCGGCTAGCGCCAAGTGATTCCGGATCACGCACCATGCACTGACTGCCAGCAGGAATGCAACCACGAGGCCGAGCTGGCGGAGCCGCAGGCCTTGCGTGACCTGTGGAGTGCTGAGCGTAAATAGAATTAGGGTGGCGATCAGAGCTTTGGACGGCTGCCAGCGCAAGACTTCGATCCAGAGGAGAACGCTGAGCGCAGTCAGCACAGCGAGGGTCGCCGCTGCCCATACTTGTAGTTTCTGAAAATCTGCGTGGACCGTTGGAGCGAGAAGAAAGACAACGTATACGGGGTAGGCGAAGCGCTGTTCGTTAATTACATTGGCGCCGGGCTCTCGGTAGCTCTGGGCGATTGCGCGCCCGTAGAACGCCATCTGAATCTCGTGGCTTACTTCTGGTCCGTAGGGGTTGGACCCGTGCAGCAGGAGTTCGCGGGTCCCCATCCAGGGAGAATAGAGGTCGCCCATTTGATTTTTGAGGTTGCCGCGTTCGACGTTGACGTAATGCTCCCACGGTCCGAGAACTCTGGCCGTGTAGAGCCAAGTGACTGCGCACGCCAAGACGCTCAGCAGAATCCAGATTGTAGTTTTCATTTACTGGGCGGCCTCGTACGGTTCGAGCCGGGACGGTAAGGCGCCGGCGTCCACCTGCCAGACGCGGCGATCTTTGAAATAAGTCAGCAATTCCTGATTAGCGTCTTTCCCCATATCGCGCGCCCAGACTACTTTTGCGGCATCTATGTCGGCCTCGTTGTAGACCCAGTCGAGGGTGGGGTCGGGATGTGGTCCGTAGCGCACGATTACGAGTTGAAGGCCGGGCCGCTGCTGCAGCCGATGCAAGATGCTCGCCCTTTCCAAATTACCGCGCGGCCATGGGGGTTCGATCTGCACATGAACAGCCGCAGCCGTCGCGCGCAGGAGGATCATAGCGCAGGCCAGCACCGGAATCGCGCGAACCAAGCCTGGGCCGATCTGACGGTCACCGGGGCGCCATTGCCAGAGTTGGCGCAGGCACTGAACGAGAATGATATAGAGGGCGCCGACGGCGGGAGAGAAGTAATGGGGAAGCGTCCAGGTTTGAATGGCGAAGCCGACGGCCATGGCGGCGCAGATCATTACTGGCAGACTCATCTTTTTCTGACGCAGAACCCTGGGGAATGCGAGGAACGGCAGGGTGAGAAGCGGGCCGAGATAGAACTGCCACCAGGAAATGAATTTTGCTGCAGCGCGATGGAGATAGCCCGCGAATGTGCGATTGGTCTCGAACTCTATCAGCGCCGCGCGATAGAAATCACGCATTACCGCGTGGTGATAGGTGGGCTCCGGCAGAGGCGTTTGCCAGATGAAGTAAGGAGGCATGGCGTAGGTATCACGGTTCACTTGATAGGCCATGCGGATGGGGCTGCCGGTTACGCGAAAATAGTAGTAGCCGGTGGCCAGGGCTCCGATGGCGAGGACCACGAACAGCGGCAATACAACGCGATAGAACGAGAGATGGAGTGTCGGGCGGCGGTTGCCGGTGAGCCATAGGAACATCGCAGCGGCCACGGGAAGAGTGAAGATGAAGCCTTCATAGGGGCGGCTGTTTGCCAGGATCACCAGTCCCAAACCCATGAGCAGAGCGTAGAGGCTTCGAGGATGCGCGGGGTTGCGGCGGAGACGCGGCCAGGCTCCGAGCACGAGCGCGCCGCCGAGTGCTGCGACGGAAGCGCACCAATAGGTATTCATCCAATAGCTGAGGATGCCGAGGCGGAGCACGGCGAGGGCGGCTCCGAGCAAGGCCCAGGGCGGAGGGAGCCAGCCCTGCAGCATCCAGCATAGGGCGGAGCACATGAGAGCGGTGACTAGCAGTTGCCCGATCCAGGATTGTTGAACCCAGGATTGTTGAACCCGGGCTGGTCGACCCCAGAGATGCCCGAGCAACTCTCCGGCTGCTAGCACAAAGCCTTCGGCGGGCGGGTACATGGACATGTAGGTGGGTTTTTGAATGATGTGGAAGCTTTCGAAGTGCATCCACATGGGATGGGTGGGGTTGGTGAGCCTGCCGTGAGCGAAGGTGTCGGCTGCGAGGAGGTAGCTGAACTCGTCGTTGAAGCGGGGCTGGGGGATGCCGAGGATGGGGATGAGCCCGGTGCGGATGGCGATCACGCTGAGACCTACGAGCAGTACGGAGAGGCGGCGATGGCGGGCCAGGCGAGAGCAGGCGCGCTGCAGGGAGAGAAACACTGGGGCCTGGGGACGACTAGAGGCTTTTCGGGAAGAAAAGAAAATCAGTACACAGGCGGCTATCAGGAGGAAGAATTCGATCAGCGTCAGAAAAAACGGAGCGAGCCGCGGGTATAAGTTTTGCATCATGACGTTTTGCGTCGTGACGTTTTCGTCGTGACCAGGCCGCTGATTTGGTGGCCGAGCGTTACTTTATGGCAATCGTGTTCTCAGACAGCTTGTCGATCGGCTACTTTCTGGAAGAGGCCGTCAACGATCTGAATGGTCTCGTCATCTACGACGCGATTACGCGAGATGGCCTCGATCAGAGGGATGGAGACGATTTTGTTAGCGCGCAGGGCGGCCATGCGTCCAAATTCGCCGCGATGCACCATATCGATGGCTCCAAGGCCGTAGCGGGTAGCCAGAACGCGGTCAAATGCGCTGGGCGAGCCGCCGCGCTGGATGTGTCCCAGAACCACGGCGCGGGTATCGTAGCCGGTGCGTTTTTCGATTTCGCGGGAGAGGATGTTGGCGATACCGCCGAGTTTGGCGTGGCCAAACTCGTCCTTGGCGATGTCCGAAAGAACGGGAGAGCCCTGGCCGGATTCGGAGGAGAATTTTGCGCCCTCGGCCACGACCACGATGGAGAAGTAACGGCCGCGCTCGTGACGCTGGCGGATGGAGTCGGCGACTTTGTCGACATCAAAGGGGCGCTCGGGGATGAGGATGACGTCGGCGCCGCCGGCGATGCCGCTGTAGAGTGCGATCCAGCCGGCGTCGCGGCCCATTACTTCAACCACCATTACGCGGTTGTGGGCTTCGGCCGTGGTGTGGACGCGGTCGAGGGCTTCGCAGACGATATTGCAGGCAGTGTCGAATCCGAAAGTGTAATCGGTGCCACCGAGATCGTTGTCGATGGTCTTGGGGACGCCGACGACCTTGGCGCCGCTTTCGTAGAGTTTTTGGGCGACCGAAAGAGTGTCATCGCCCCCGATTGCGATGAGAGCCTCGATCTTATTTTTGTCGAGCGTGGCCAGGCAATGGTCGATGCCGTCGGGACGCTTGGAGGGATTGGTGCGCGAGGTGCGCAGGATGGTGCCGCCGCGAGGCAGAATGCCACCGACCGCATCGAGATTGAGGGGGATGCTGATGTCTTCAAGGACGCCGCGCCAGCCTTCCATGAATCCGACGAATTGGTCCTCGTAGGTGAAGATGCCCTTGCGGACCACTGCGCGAATAACGGCGTTCAGGCCTGGACAGTCGCCTCCGCCGGTCAACATACCAATCTTCATTGTCTGCTCCGGTGCATGAATTCTGGCGAAACTCCCTGGATGCAACCTGGGCGCGGGCTGCACTCACCGGCAGCCCGAAGCGCGGGATCAGCAGTAGCCGGGAAGAACAAGATTATCACTAAACGCAGACAGATTCTCGACAAGGAGCGGCCTCATGACGCGCCGGGTGAAGGTAGGCGTGGCATTTGCGTCGCGGCTGAAGTTTGGGCACAATGCTCCACTGGAATCAACTGAAATGAGCAGGCCTCTTAGGATTTTGGGGTGGGGAACGGTCGCGGTGCTGGGCGCGGTGGCCGTGGGCACAGTGGCTGTGCGTCGCGGCGAACCCATCAATGCGTTGTGGCTGGTGGTGGCTGCAACGTGTTGCTATGCGCTGGGGTACCGCTTCTACAGCAGGTTCATTGCTGTGAAGATTCTTGCCCTGGATGGCTTGCGAGCCACTCCGGCGGAGCGACTGGAGAATGGCCGCGATTTTCTGGTGACGAACAAGTGGGTGGTGTTTGGACATCACTTCGCGGCGATCGCCGGGCCGGGGCCGCTGGTGGGGCCGGTGCTGGCGGCTCAGTTTGGTTATCTTCCGGGGACGATGTGGGTGCTGGCGGGGGCGGTGTTTGCGGGATGCGTGCAGGACTTCGTGATCTTGTTGTTTTCGGTGCGGCGCGATGGGAAGTCGCTGACGGAGATGGCGAAGGACGAGATTGGGCGTGTGGGAGGGTTCGTCGCCTATGTGGCGGTGATCGCGATTCTGATTATCCTGCTGGGCGTGGCGGCGTTGATCGTGGTGAATGCGCTGAAGTCGAGCCCCTGGGGCACGTTCACGATTGCGATGACGATGCCGATCGCTTTGTTGATGGGTTTGTATTTGCGGCGGATTCGTCCGGGGAAGGTGCTGGAGGTCTCGGCGCTGGGATTTGTTCTGGTGCTGGCGGCAATCTGGGGTGGGCAGTACGTGTCACAGGATCCAGGGCTGGCGAGGCTTTTTACGTTCAGCGCTTCTACGCTGGCGATTCTGATCATGGTTTATGGGTTCGCCGCGTCAGCGTTGCCGGTGTGGCTGCTGCTGGCGCCACGCGACTATCTGAGCACTTTTGTGAAACTGGGAACGATCGCGCTGCTGGCTGTGGGTATTGTGGCGCTGCATCCCACGCTGCACATGCCGGCTTTGACGCGCTTTGTCGATGGCACCGGTCCGGTGTTTGCGGGGAAGATATTTCCTTTTGCTTTCATCACGATCGCTTGCGGCGCGATCAGCGGATTTCATGCGCTGATTTCGAGCGGGACGACCCCCAAGCTGATTGCGCGCGAGACCGAGACACGCATGGTGGGCTATGGAGCGATGATGTGCGAGTCGGCGGTGGCGGTGATGGCGATCATCGCCGCCAGCGTGATGCAGCCGGGGGTCTATTTTGCGATTAACAGTCCGGCGGGCATTGTGGGGCAGGCTCCGGCCGCGGCGGCGGCGACTATTTCCGGCTGGGGTTTTCCAGTGACCGCGGCTGACATGCAGGCGCTGGCGCATGCGGTGGGCGAGCAGACACTTTACAACCGGACCGGCGGAGCTCCGGCGTTTGCCGTGGGCATGGCGCATATCTTCTCGCACAGTCTGGGCGGCGACACGTTGATGGCGCTGTGGTATCACTTTGCCATCATGTTTGAGGCGCTGTTTATTCTGACTATTCTTGATGCGGGTACGCGGGTGGCGCGGTTCATGGTGCAGGATGCGCTGGGGCATGTGTATAAGCCGCTGGGGCGGACGAGTTGGTATCCGTCGATTCTTGGCGACCAGCGCGCTGATCGTTGCGGCGTGGGGATATTTTCTGTGGCAGGGAGTGAAGGATCCGCTGGGCGGGATTAATTCCTTGTGGCCGCTGTTTGGTATTTCGAATCAGCTGCTGGCGACGGTGGCCTTGTGCGTGGCCACTACGATCATCATCAAGATGCACCGGGCGAGGTATGCGGTCGTGACGCTGGTGCCGTTGGCCTGGCTGGTAGCGGTTACGTTTACGGCGTCGTGGCAAAAGCTGTTCGATCCTAATCCGCGAGTGGGGTTTCTGGCGCAGGCGCAGGCGCTCGCGGCTGGTCCGGCGACTAGCGCGACGGGGCGGCTGATCTTCAACAACCGGCTGGATGCAGCGGTCACGGGAATGCTGGTGGTCATGGTTGCGCTGGTTCTGGTGGAATCGGGGCGGCAGTGGTGGGGAATTCTGAGTGGGACTAGAGAAGCGCCGGTGAAGGAAGTGCCGTTTGTTAGGACTCGGCTGGTGGAGGAGCGGGGATGAGGCGAATCATTTCTGGCTGGCACATTGTGGTGGCGACGCTGCAGGAGATTTTTGATGAAGCCGCGTATGCACGGTTTCTACGCCGGGCTGGAATGGCGTCGTCGAGCGAGGCTTATGCGGCTTTTCGGCGGGAATTCGATGAGGTCAAGGTGCGGCGACCGAAGTGTTGTTAGGGGAGCTTTTTACTTCCGCATGCAGACGATGAAATCGCCCATCTTCCACTGTCCATCCGCGGATCTTTCATAGGTCATCTTGAAGGAATCAGCCGACTGACGTTCGTAACGAAAACGCTCTCGGCTTATCTTCTGGTCAAGCATTGCGGCGCGCTCAAAGGTTACCAATCCATCTTTCCAGCCATCGCTGGTGAATAACCTTGAGTTGCCGAAATTATCTTCCATCACTGAGACCAGGCTTCCGGTGGGTTGATCAACGCCCCACAGGGCCAGAGCTTTGAATAGACCAGGTGGCCGGTCGGTGTGCCGGTATTGAAGCCACTTGCCGTCAAGTTCGGGGGTAAAGCTCACGTCGGCCTCGATTTTCTTGCCGTTTGCGAATTCACCGGCGCAGCTCCAGTTGCCGCCGAAAAACTTGATCATGGCGGGATCGGTCGCGGGTTGCTGGGCGGAGCAGAAAAGGGCGCCAGCGATAACGATGACGAGAATGAACAAGGTTGATTTCACCGATCTTGATTTCACGAATCTTGATTTCACGAATCTCGATTTCACGGATCCTCCTAATGATTGGACGCCTAACATCCAAGATCGTCTGAGCGGTAACCTTCTTTGAGAACAGTGAAGTCTATCAAGTGCGATACACTTCCTGCGTGCGAGTTCTGGGGATTGATTGTGGCGGGGAGTATACCGGATACGGCGTGGTGGAGATGCATTCCGGGGGACGGCTGGTGTGCCTGACCTGCGGAGCGATCAAGCTTTCGCTGCGCGAACCGCTGGCGCGGCGGCTGTCGCGCATTTACGACGAACTCGGCGTGCTTATTACGGTGCATCATCCGGACGAAGTTGCGATTGAAGGGATTTTTTACGCTCTGAATGTTAAGTCGGCATTGAAGCTGGGGCAGGTGCGGGGAGTGGCCATGCTGGCGGCGGCGGTGGCAGGGCTTGAGGTTGCCGAGTATTCGCCGCTGACGATCAAGTCGTCGGTGGTGGGTTACGGGCGAGCGGAGAAACAGCAGGTGCAGCACATGGTGACGCGTTTGCTGGGGTTGGCGAGGGCTCCGGAGCCGATGGATGCTTCGGATGCGCTGGCCATCGCTATCTGCCATTTGCATACGGCGGGCACGCTGGAAAGGCAAAGGGCTGCGGCGCGGTGATGATTCGGGCCTCTTTGATTCGGGCTTCTTTGATCCGAGATTCTTTGATTCGGGCATCTTTGATTCGGGCCTCTTTGATTCGGGCTCTTCGGCCTTGTGGATTCCTGATTTTCCCGACGAGTGGCTGGCGAGCGGTTGGCGTGGGAATGCTGGTGGTGGCCGCGATGTCTGGGCCGTCGACGGCACAGCGGGCGGTAAGCGGCGGTGCGGCTTCGACGGCGACGGTTACGTTCACGCTGGACTTTCCCCAGTCTAATCCGGAGCATTACTCGATCGCAGTGGACGCCAGCGGAGATGCAAGCTATGAGTGCACCGGGACCATAGCGGAAGATTCCGAGGAGCAGGATTACCGAGCGGAATTCGATGTTTCGGCAGGGAACCGGGAGCGGATCTTTGCGTTGGCGAAGCAGGCGGGATACTTCGCCGGACGGATTGACTCGGGTAACGGCAAGCTCGCCTTCACCGGTAGGAAGCAGCTGAGCTACCAGGATGGCCAGCGTTCCAACACGGCGCGATACAACTACTCGAACCTGGCGGCGGTGCAGCAGTTGACATCGCTTTTCCAAAACATGGCTGGCACGCTGGAATATGGACGCCGGCTGAGTTACTACCATCGCTACCAGAAGCTGGCGCTGGACGAGGAGTTGAAGCGCATGGAGACGCAAGCGAAGAATAATGAACTGAGCGAAATACAAGGGGTGGCGCCGGTGCTGCGGGAGATTTTTGAGGACACCTCGGTAATGAATGTGGTGCGGGCGCGGGCGAAGGAGTTGATGCAGATGGGGAATGGCGCCGCAGCTGGGCCTGGGCGCTGATCGATGGTAGGGCAGATTTGGAGTAACCTGCCGGCGCAAAGGCGTGTTCTAATGGGCGGAAGTATGGTTTTCGGTTTCTTCAGGGGGCTCTATGTACAAGCCACGACTTTACGCGATCGTAGGTACGGCTTTGGCCTGCGCGCTTTGGGCGCTGCCCGCCGGGGCTGATTCGCAGGCACGAATCGTTCGCTTGAGCGACGTGCACGGAACGGTGCAGATCGACAAGAATTCTGGATTGGGGTTCGAGAATGCTTTTGTCAATCTTCCGATTACGCAGGGGACACAACTGCGTACGCGAGAAAACGGCCGCGCTGAGATTGAGTTCGAGGACGGCAGCACGATGCGGGTTACTCCCGACACAACGGTTGAGTTCAGCACGCTGGGGCTGAACGATGCGGGAAAGCGCGTTTCTGTCGTAGACCTCGTGGACGGACGGGCATACGTCAACTGGCTAGGGAAGAGTGGGGATGAGTTTACGCTGAATTTTTCCCGGGAGAAGATGGTACTCACGCAAGCAGCGCACTTCCGGGTGGCGAGTTCTTCGAGCATGGCGGAGCTTGCCAGTTTCAAGAACGATCTGGAAGTGGTGGGGCCGTCGGGAACGGTGAAGGTGGACAAGAAGAAGATGGTCAGCTTCGACGTGAACGATGATGATAAGTCGATGGTGGCGAAGAGTTTCGAAGAAAATCCTTACGACCAGTGGGACAAGGAATCGGTTGAATATCACGAGCAGTATTCGAAGAATAACTCGACTCCGTATGGCTACGGTTACAGCGATCTGGGCTATTACGGGGGATACAACAACCTTCCAGGCTATGGAATGTTGTGGCAGCCCTACTTTGCGGGGGTGGGGTGGAATCCGTTCATGGATGGCGCTTGGGCGTGGTATCCGGGCATGGGATACATGTGGGCTTCGGCGTATCCGTGGGGCTGGATGCCTTATTACTACGGAAACTGGATGTTTGTTCCTGGATTTGGCTGGGGATGGCAGCCTGGCGGCTGGAACACGTGGCGGGGCGGAATTCGTTATGGCGGGGCGGCGGTTGCAGGCTTTCGTGCTCCGGTTGCGCCGGCGGGCACGGTGAGCACAATAGCGGTGGGCAAGGGCGGACCGGCGGTGACGAATGTTCCTCCGCTGCACTCGGTGGTCAGGAGCGGATCGGCGGGCTTAGGAATTCCGCGCGGATCGTATGGGAACCTGCAGCATTTGAATACGCAGGTGGCAAAGGCAGGGTTTGTGGAACTGCATCCGGCGCGGCAATTTTCGGCGAGTTCTCCGCGTGCGGGCGGGTTTGCCGGTGGAGCGCAGCCGGTGGGTGCCGGGGTAGCGGGCCGTGCGAGCGGTGGGACGGGTGGACACGCCTCCGGTGGGACTGGGCATTCAGGACACTAAGAACGGACTGGCGAGGCCGGGGGAAAAGAAAAAAAAGAAAAAGGGAGCAGCGAAGTTGCCTTCGCTGCTCCCTGGCTTTGTACCCTCTCCAGGTACTTTGCCAGACTACTAGTTCGCCATCGGGTTCAGGGCCTGGCAGGCGGCGTAGCCGGCGACCAGCGTGATGACGCCAGGAGCCTGGGTACGAACCACGCCGTCATCGAACGCGCAATATGCCTTGGTACCGGTCTGCGCGCTGATGGGAGTTCCGGTGGTCCAGAACTCGTTTGGAATCGGGCTGCCTCCGCCGGTCGCTGTGGTTGCGGCAAACATGTAACCGCTCTTACCACCGTTGGCCGGGGTACCGTTCTGAGCCAGGTTGTTATCGATCAAGCAACCAGTCGCTACGGCTGGCGTGCAAGGCGACACACCACCGAGGGCGGCCAGACTTGCATAGCCGACCGTCGGGTAAGCAGCGAAATAGCCGACTTCGCCGGTGACGATGGTACGCTCGGAAGCGGCCGCGGACGAATCGTTGGCAGCCATACGAGCACGCATCAGGTTAGGAATCGCAATCGCTGCAATGATCAGGATGATGGCCACCACGATCAGCAGTTCAATCAGTGAAAAGCCCTTCTGTTGTTTCCGCATCTCTATTTTCCCCTTTTGAACTCTTTGTCGGGATTAACGTTCGCACTTGCCTGGCCAAAGCAGAGTTACCGAGGTTCCCCTCTGATCTCCTCCCGTTCCCCTTCTTTGCCACACGGAGTCAAACTATAGTCTCAGTCTAAGCCTTCCGGCGGGCTGTTTCGCGCCAAAATGCGTCGAGGCCCTGACAGTTAGTGTCAGTCTGGAACGGCAACGGTCACAGATTGAGGTGTAGGAGTTCTGCTTGTGCGAACAGGTGCGCGGCCCAATTGGCGAAATATCGCGGTTGTACACGTGGTTCGTGGATCACGCGTTTCGAACCGCCGTGGTCCTTTGGCGCTGATTTATGAAGGACCAGTCGGCGATCTGAAGGGTTCAAGAGGCTAGGTCGCCGGGGCGGAGCAGCAAGAGAATTCTCAGGTCGATGATGGCGTGAAGTGCCATGGGCAGCCACAGGCTTCCGCTAGCGAGAAAGAGCACGGCCATTACGGCGCCCACCACGGCGGTGCCGATGATTCCGGGTAATCCCTGGTAGCCGTGCCCGAGTCCGAAGGAAATGCTGGCGATCGCTAACGCGATCCAAAGTCCGGCGTGCCAGGGGCCATTGGAGAGATATCTGATTAGAAATCCGCGATACAAAACCTCCTCACAAATACCTGCGGTGACTGACACCAATGCGAACCATGCTCGCTCCTCGGGAGTTACGGGAAGGATGAAGGCCAAGCGCTTAAATGGCCTTAGCATTCTCTCGCGCGCGGTTGCGCTGCGACGGACTAGAACCACCTGCAGCAGGGAACCAGCTGTGAACGCGGCGGCGAAGCCCCAAACAAAGGATGCCCCTATCTTCTGCTGAGCGGCCAGATGGACTCCCGGCCATATGAAGAAAACGCTGGATCGCAAGGTGAACCAGGCGACGATGGCGGCGGTCCAAAGGAGGAGCAGAATTCTCTGATAGGACAAGATTTTCCTGCGGGGATTAGTGCTGGTCTTCAGCGCCCGTGTCTCGAGTGCGTCCCAGATCGGAACGCCAATAAACAGGAACAAAGCCAGTGCGTGCTCGCAAGCAATCATGGCATCAATTTACAGCATCGGTGACCTTACAGCATCGGCGAAGCTCGGGGAAACGATTTCCTCGAGTGGACGTTAAGAAACCATGACGCCAGCGTAGCCGACCACCCGGTCGCGGTCGCCCGAGACGTCGCCTGAGGTTGCGTACTTTACCAACTCTGCCGAAGTCGCACCGAGCTTCTTCGCGGCTGTGAGCATCGCGACCGCCGGACCGAAGCCGCACATGCTGATGTTCTGCTGTGTGACTACGTCGTAGAGGGCGCGGGCGTCGAGGGTGAGGATGGGTTCGATCGCGCTGTGGTCTTTGACGCGGGTAATAGCGTCGGATTCGTAGTGGTTCATGTCGCTTGAGGCTACGATCAGGATGGGAGTGGTTTGCGCCGCAATCACATCGGCAATGGCTTCGCCGAGTTGCTCGAGTGCGTCGAAATCTCTGGTGCCGAGCGCGATGGGAACGAACTTGAGTTGGGGCTGGCGCACTTGCAGGAAGGGCAACTCGACTTCAGTGGCATGCTCATTGCGGTGGGCGGATGAGTCTTCCTGCAGCAGGGGGCAGCGCTGCTTGAGGGCAGTCGCGAACGAGCTGTCGATGGCAACGTTGCCCAGCGGCGTTTCCCAGGCGCCTTCGCTGACGATCGCGAGGGCACGGCCTGCGCCGGTGTGGTTGGGACACAGCACGAGGCAGAGGTGAGGAATCTGTTGCGTCGCAAAGACGGCGCCCGCCACGTGGCCCGAATACATGTAGCCGGCGTGGGGAGCGATGCAGCCTATCGAACGAAATGGCTTTCGCTCCGGAGTCTGGGACAGATAGCTGCGAACTTCCTCACGCAGGACTTCTGGATCGCGGGGATAGAATCTTCCGGCGACCGCTGGATGTCGAACCGGGGCCGCGGCCATAGATACTCCTTTCCGCGAAAGGGGTTCAGCAAAACAATTTGCCGACCGAAATCATGCTACGAGCCGTCGTGGGAACTTCGCAAGGCGAGGAACAGGGCAGCGCTTTCCTCCAGAGTCAAGGTCTCGGCGCGGGCGGCGGGTTTCACTCGGGCCTGGGCTAAGGCGGCGCGCAGACGTGGCTCGGGATAGCTGGACTTGAGATTGTTCCAGAGAGTCTTGCGCTTCTGGGCGAAGGAGAGTTTGAGGAAGTCGATGAAGCCGTCTTTTATAGCACCATCCCCATCGAAGCCCAGTTCTTGTTGTCTGGGCGCGATGGTAAGGCGCAGCGCGGTGGAATGCACTTCGGGAGGGGGAGAAAATGCCGCGGGCGGCAGGCTGAAGAGTTTCTCGACGCGGGCATAGAGCTGGGCGGTGGCGGAGAGCAGGCCGTAATCGCGGCTACCGGGCTCGGCGGCGATGCGATCGGCTACTTCGCGCTGCACGAGGACAACGATGGTCTCAAAGTATTTGGAGTAGTCGAACAGGCGCAGCAAAATGTCGGAAGTGATGTAGTAAGGGAGATTGCCGATGACCTTTGCCGGCTCGGGGCGGAATTCGATTCCGGGACGGCGCAGGCCGGGTTTGGGTCCGAACAGGGAATCGAAATCGATAGAGAGAATGTCGGCCTCAATGACTTCGACGTTGGGGAACATGCCGAAGCGGAGGCGGAGTTGGGCGGCCAAGACGCGGTCGAGTTCGACGGCGATGAGGCGGCGGGCGCGCTTGGCCAGCAGGGAAGTGAGAACGCCGCGTCCGGGACCTATTTCGAGGACGGTGTTTTGCGATACGTCGCCGAGGGCGTCGACGATTTGCGCGGCAAAACTGTCGCTGGTGAGGAAATGCTGTCCCAACTTGGGCTTATGTTGAGGACGGCGCGTGGACACGACCTTCGGCACGTTGACCCTCTTTTCCCCGGACATATAGACTGGCTAAGTCCCACATATATTCCATCATAACGTGCGCCCGCGAAAAGCGGGTTTCCCGGGAGGGTTCATGCATATTGCGTTTGTGGCATCGGAAGGTGTGCCGTTTTCAAAAACCGGCGGGTTGGCAGACGTGGTGGGCGCATTGCCGCGCGCGCTGGCGGCGCTGGGGCATCAGGTTAGCGTGTACCTGCCGCGTTACCGGCAGACTAAGCTGGTTGATCCCCCGACCGTGGTGCGCAGTATCACCATTCCTTTCGATGACAAGTACCGCTTTGCTTCGGTGGTGGCGGGCGGGAGCCAGTCCGGAGTGCGCTTCTATTTTGTGGACTGCCCGGAGTACTTCGATCGCGACGCGCTTTATGGCACGCCTGCGGGGGACTTTCCCGATAACGCGGAACGTTTCGCGTTGTTCTCACGTGCGGTGCTGGAGGCGACGAAGATTCTGGGCGTGCCGCAGATTTTTCATTGTCACGACTGGCAGTCGGCGCTGGTTCCAGTGTTGTTGCGCACGGTTTATGCCGAGGATCCGGCGTTTCGCGACGTGGGCACTGTGTTTACCATCCACAACATCGGCTACCAGGGGCTTTTCCCGCCTGAGACTTTGCCGCTGCTGATGCTGCCCTGGGATCTGTTCACCATGTCGAAGATGGAATTCTTTGGGCAGGTGAATTTTCTGAAGGGAGCGCTTACTTTTTCGGATTTCATTACTACGGTGAGCCGGAAATACAGCCAGGAAATTCAGACTGCCGAATACGGCTTTGGGCTGGAGGGCGTGCTGCGCGACCGGGCGGCTACCGTTACAGGCATTTTGAATGGTGTGGACTATGACGAGTGGAGTCCGCAGGCGGACAAATTCATCGCGGCGAAATATTCGCCTCAGGATCTTTCCGGGAAAGCGCAGTGCAAGCAGGATTTGTTGACTGCGTTCGGGGTGAAGAATACCGATCCGAAGATTCCGGTGATCGGCATTGTGTCGCGGTTTGCCTCGCAGAAGGGGTTTGACCTGATTGCACAGATCATGGACCGGCTGGCTCGTGAAGAGATGATCGTGGTCGCTCTGGGCGCAGGCGATAAGCAGTATGAGGAGATGTTTGTCCGGCTCAACAAGCAGTTTCCCAACAGGATTGCCGTGAAGGTGGCTTACGACAACGCCATCGCGCACAAGATTGAGGCCGGGTCTGATATGTTCTTAATGCCTTCTAAATATGAACCTTGCGGGCTAAACCAGATCTATAGCTTGAAGTATGGAACGGTGCCGATTGTTCGGGCTACCGGCGGTCTCGACGACACGATTGAGCCTTGGGATGCTCGCTCGGGCAAAGGCACCGGATTCAAATTCACGGAATACAACGGGGAGTCTTTGCTGCTGACGATCAAGCATGCGCTGCAGGCTTATCGGGATCAGACTTCGTGGCAGGTGCTGATGCGGAATGGCATGAACAAGGACTTTTCGTGGAATGCTTCGGCGCGGGAGTATGGGAAGATTTATGAGAAGGTGAAGCAGATGCGGGCTGCCGCGCCGATGCAGGAGAAGGTGCTGGTGTAGAGAATCCCCGAGGCCTGTCGTCCCGAGCGAAGCGAGGGATCTTGGTTTTTGCTTGCGTCGCCGCAGCCTGCTGGCACAGGCAGAAACCAAGATCCCTCGCCTCGCTCGGGATGACAATCTTTCGTACTGATTGACAAACCTGAAGAGGACAACGCCCTCAACCTGGCTGATACAATCCGCTCATGGCCGTCACATCTCAGCTGCCGGCTTTTGCCCGAACCATCTTCCACGTCGATATGGACGCCTTCTTCGTTTCGGTGGAAGAACTCTACGATCCCTCGCTAAAAGGTAAAGCGGTCGTGGTCGGGGGACAGCGCAACGAGCGCGGGGTGGTTTCGGCGGCGTCTTATGAGGCGCGGAAGTTTGGAGTGCATTCCGCTTTGCCGTTGAGAACTGCGGCGAAACTTTGTCCGCATGCCATCTTCGTTGACGGGCATCCGGAGCGCTACCGCGAGTGCTCGGAAAAAGTCTACAACGTGCTCACAGCTTTCTCGCCGCAGGTCGAGATGGCTTCCATCGACGAAGCTTACCTGGACATGACGGGGACTGCGCGGCTGCACGGGCCGCCGCTGAAAGCTGCGCACAAATTGCATCAACGGATGAAGGAAGAGACGCGGCTGAATTGCTCGATCGGCATTGGAGCCTCGCGGTTGATTGCTAAGGTTTCTTCGGCGCAGGCCAAGCCTAACGGCGTGCTGTGGATTGTGCCGGGAGAAGAAGCCAAGTTTCTCGCGCCGCTCGATGTGCGCGAGATTCCCGGCGTCGGCAAGGTGATGGAGAGCCATCTTCACGAGTTAGGCATCAAGAAAGTCGGAGATCTGGCACGGCTCGGAGAAGCAGAACTCGAAGAACGTTTCGGCAAGTGGGGCCTGGCGCTGGCAGGGAAGGCGCGCGGCGAGGATGCCGGTGGATGGTTCGACAGCGAAGTCGGAGCCGATATCGAGGCGAAATCTATCAGCCACGAGCACACTTTTAACGAGGACACGGCGGATCTGGACCAGCTTGGCGCCACGCTGATGCGGCTTTCCGAGATGGTAGGGCGGCGCTTGCGCGAGGCGAAGTTGCACGCGCGCACCATTCAACTCAAGCTGCGCTATAAAGACTTCACGACTATCACCCGCGCTCACAGCTTGCCGGTGCCTACTCAGCTTGACGGAGAAATCTTTGAGCAGGTTCGCGCGCTGTTTCGCAAACACTGGAAGCCGGGGAGGGAAGTGCGGCTGCTGGGCGTGCAGGCGTCGTCATTTGAGGCCCAGGCGGAGCAGATCGATCTGCTCGAGGGTGGGCGGCAGCAGCGCTGGAAAGATGCGTTGGCCGCGGCTGACCGGCTGCGTGACAAGTTTGGGGAATCGAGCGTCACGCTGGCGGCGGGGTTGCGGGGAAGGTTCCGGGAGCGGACGCATGAGAATCCGGCGGGGTTGCCGGGGAAAGATAAGGGGAAGTAGGGCGGCTTTGCGGCACGGCTGAAGCCGTGCCCTTCCCGAACCACTATCAACAAAGACCAATACCGGTGCCCTAAAAACGAAGGCCGGGTATCCCGGAAGGTGATTCCGGATCCCGGCCCTCGTCTTATTGCAACTTGGAGTAGAGCTTGTTAGTTGCCCGAGTTTGAGTTGGCGGTGGTGGCCGGTGCGGCGCTCGGATTGGTCGAGGAGCCGTAGCGGGCTAGCCGCGGATAGAAGGGCGTGACTTCAAACGGCATCTTGTCACGCGCCGAGGTGATGGCGACCGGAGCCGTCTTCACCATTTCCGCCTTGTCGTCCCAGGGATTGATCTTGACGCGTCCACCCAGCGGGAGAGCGGCAACCTGATCGAGTTTGTTGTTGTCGAGCGCCGGACCCTTGGTGTCCAGAGCTGACAGGCGTGTGATGGTCCCGTTCTCTGCCAGCGAATTGCCCAGGTGCGTGGTCAAGAGGGCGCTCAGCTGCGGGGTGCGGACTTGCAACGCCTTCAGGAACAAGCCGACGTTGTCGAGTTTCTGGGCGTATGGGGAATTATTCAGCAGCTCAATAGCTTTTTTGTCGGCTGCGGTCTCTTCTTCCGGAATATGCTTGAATCCCAGATTGTTGTAAGTGGAATCGTCGGAGAACAGCATGCGATCGTTGAACGCATACTTGCTGCCGAGATTGTGGCCAAGCACGATGTGCGCCAGTTCATGCGAGAGCACAGCCGCGAGGCTGGCCTCGTCGGGAAGCACATCGATCAATCCGCGGCTGATCACGATGGTGTTGCCTACGCTGAAGGTCTCGAGAGGCGCGGTGAGCAGCACGCGAGTGCGTACCGGACGCGGCAGGTCGATGTTGTTGGTGACTTCCAGGTTGTTGACGACGGTTTGAAGAATGTGGTCAACGTCGCCTTCGGGCGCGAGCAAGCCGGCGCGGGTGAGGCGCTCAATGACGTTATCTTCAGCCTGCTGCTGCCATTCGCGCTCGGCCTGCAGCGGAGACGCGTCCTGCGTGGTGGCAGTTTCATCCTTCACGCTGTCTACGCGAATCTGGGTGAGTTCGTCGTCCTTGTCGCCTCGTTTGAGGTCGTAGCCCCAGATGCGGGTCTGGGCTTTGAAGGCGAGCTTGTTCTTCACGCCAGCGCTGAAGTCGCCCTCTTCGCTGTAGATGTAGGCGGGAACCCAATAACCTGGAATCAGGTTCAGGCGCCAGCTATCCATGTGGAAGAAGTACGAGTTGCGCGGCGCCGGAGCGTAGGTGCCGTTCAGGCGGACGATGTTGAAGTCCTGGTCTTCGACCCAGACGCGGCCGAGGAAGCGTCCTCCCTTGCCGGACTTAGCGTCCTTCTTGGGTGTGACGTCAAAGACGAGGCAACGGATGTCGCCGAGAAATTCGCGGCGGATGTAATGAAACTCATAGTGCGAGCGGTCAAAATCGGTGCGATCGGCATAGACCATCCAGGAGAAGCCGGTGGGCTCGTACTGGACCTTGTAGAGCTTGTGGAAGCCGCCCAGCAGGCGCGTCTCCATGCCCTGAATGCCGATGCCCTTATCCTGCTCCTTCAGATAGTCCTTGCGGTCGACCTGGACGCCCATATCCATGCGGCCGAGGAAATAGTGGTCGCCGCTGGGCACAGGGCCGAGCTGAGGATCGGCGGTCAGGTCTTGCAGATAGGTCTCAACCACGGGAGTGCGGTTGGAGAGCGCCTTCATGAGCGCATGTTCACGCTCGATGAAGCGATCTACAACCTGATCCATGGTGGTGGGTGCAGGCAGAGTCGAAGGCGTTGGCGCCGGAGCACTCCCCTGCTGGGACTGCGACTGCGGGCCCTGGGGCTGAGAGGCCGGAGCCGCTTGCGCGTCAGCAGCCTGGGCCGGTGCCGGTGACGTGGCATCGGAAGATGACGGCGCGGGCGCGGTCTGGGTGGCGGCAGCGCTCGATTGTGCCGAAGGTTGTGACTCCGACGGCTGCTGCGCGGCAGCGCTCACCGAAACCAGCAGTGCGGCTGTGAACATCAATTTCCAAGTACGCATGACTCTTTTCTCCATAAAGCAGTTGTCGGTTGTCAGTTGCCATCCGCCAGCTTTAGCCGATTTGACTGGCCACTGGCCACTGGCAACTGTTTTAGTACGCCATCTGAAAAAGCACGTGCACGATCGCGGTTGAATCCACTGGCTGTCCCATACGGAGCGCTGGTTTGAAGCGCATCTTGTTGGCGGCTGCGATCGCGTTCTCGTCCAAGCCGTGGCCCAGGCCCCGGACCACCCGATTGACATGCAGAGATCCGTTGGCGGCGAACATCACTTCCAGCAACACTTCGCCTTCCAGCTTGAGGCTGCGGGCTTCATCGGTATAAAGCGGGTTCGGCTTGAAGGTGATTTCAACCGGCGTGGTTGCTGGTCCGGAATCGGCCTGTGCGATTTTCGGTCCGCCGTGAACCACCTGCTCTGAGCCAAAGCCTCCGGTCGAAATGCCGGCTCCGCCGCTGCGGCCGTCACCTTTCCCTCCGGTGGCGATGCCGTTTCCGAAATCGGCGCTGGCTATGGTTCCCTTAATGCCTTTTGCTCCGCCTGATCCGTTGCCCTGTCCCGGACCTGCGGGCATGTCGAAGCCACCAGCCTGGGCGGCATACAGCTTGGCGCCCTGCTTGCCGGTGCCTTTCAAACCATTGGGGTCGCCGAAACCTCCGGTCTGTACCTTCTGCACGGCTGCATTGACGGTGGGAGCTACCGAGCTGCCGGCGAAGTCGCCGGTATGCAAGAGTTGGGGACGCGCTCCACCTGCCGCGGCCATCTTCAACTGCGGAGCGGCGAACGTGTTTACTACTACCTTGGGTGCCTCCACCGGGTCGGGGGCACGCATGCGACGAACTTCACGGGGCACGACCAGCTTCGGGGTTTCGAAAACCGGCGCGGGAGGAAGCAGTTTCGGCCTCACCTGCGGCTTCACCACCTTGATCGGCTCCGGCTCCGGCCTCAAGGCGGGAAGTGGAATCAATTCCGTGACGCGGTACTGTTTGAGCTGGATCCTCTCCGGAAACAAAAGTCCCACGTTAATCAACAGCAAAAGCCCGATCACCATGAAACTGTAGCTGGCGACCAGCGCACGCTTGTCAATCTTGCGCTCCGGAAGAATGCCGAGCTTAAAACCGCGTTGATACGTAGCCATGGATTAGCTCCAAGGGAACCCAAGCCGAGGGAGCGACTGGGATTGGAGTTCTCAAGATAGGGGAAAAGGGACAGGGGGTAAACGTGTCCACGGCTCTTGACCTAAGGTAACCAGTAGGTCTGGTTATGGGACGCGGTTCAAAATGGTCCGGGGGCGTGGGGTAGTAGCGAGGTTGACGGCGGGCTATGACTGCATGCGGGCCTGACGCTGGCGGCGAAACCAGTAGAAAACCGGTACGCCAGCCAGGATTACCAGCAAGCCATACAAGGAATTCGGCCATTCTCCGCGGAAGGTGTAGCAGAGCAGAGCGGCGGCCACGATAACGAACAGAGCGGGTACGACAGGGTAGCCGAACATGCGATATGGCCGCGGCACCTGTGGATCGCGCCAGCGGAAAACGAACACCGTGCTGCCGGCGATCATATAAAAGAGCCATTCGGCGAAGATGGCGAGCGAAAAGAGCTGGCGGAAATTTCCTCCCAGCAGCAGGAGAGCGATTGACAAGGCCGCCTGCAACACGATGGCGACCGAGGGGGTGTGAAAGCGGGGATGCACGTCGGCCAGGGCCGAGAAAAAATAGCCATCGCGAGCCACGGCAAACGGTACGCGAGCGCCGCTCATAATCGTGCCGTTGAGAGTGACGAGCATGGAGATCGCCATGCCCGCGGAGACGATGCTGGCGCCCATGCGTCCCATGACAAGGGAGACGGCGTCGGAGGCAGGCCGCGGCGAGGCAGCGATCACATCGGCGGGCAGCACGTATTGCACTCCCGCATTTACGAGCACATACAGCACACCGACTGTCGCCACACCCGCAATCAGTGCAATCGGAATATTGCGCCCTGGTTTCTTCACTTCGCCGGCGACCATGTTGAGATCGTTCCAGCCGTCATAGGCCCACAGAGCGGCGACCAGCGCGGCCATGAAGCCGGCGATGCCGCCTTTGGCGCCGGTGAAGGTGGTGGCAAAATTGCTCCAGCCGCGCCCCGTTGCGTCGCCGGCCCCGCTGAAGCAGACCACCACGATGCCGAGAATGATTGCCACCTTCAGCACCGTGAACACGAGCTGGAATTCACCGGCCCTCTTGACCCCAAAGTAGTTCAGGAGAGAAATAAGAATGGCTGCGGCAATGGCCACAAGCTGGCCCCAGGTGACAGCGAAAGGGACAGTAACAACATTGCTCGAGAAGAACGAAAAGATTGAGAACGTCCCGAGAATACGAACCAGTCCGGTAGCGATGGTGGCTATCGATGCGGGTTTGGCGATGACGAACCACGTCCAGGCATACAGAAAGCCACCGAGCGGCCCGTAGGCGTCGCGGACGTAAACATATTCTCCCCCGGCTTGCGGTTTCATGGCGCCCAGTTCGGCATAGGTGAGCGCGCCGAAAAAAGAGAGAATTCCACCGACGAGCCACGCCAGATACACCAGCCTGGCTGAACCCACGGCCTGCATCATCTCTGTTGGAACAAGAAAAATGCCGCTGCCGATGATTGTGCCCACGACCACCGCGGAGGCATGACTGACGCCTAGATCGCGGGCAAGTTCAGGGCGCACAGCGGTTCGCTGGGTTAGTTCGGGCATGATTGAAGGGTGTCAGTATACGTCAGAGGCACCTGCAGCCTTCGACTGCTCTGGTAGAAGCAAACTGATGATGTAGCCTACGGTGAACGTCACTGTCGTCCCAATGATGACCCACCAGGTCCACGGGACATGGGCTCTCCATAAATACAGTTCGGTGATGAAGCCGAAGAGCATCCCGACCATTGAGCCGCGCTGATTGGCCTTTCGCGTTAAGACGCCCAGCAGGAAGACTCCGAGCAGGGCGCCATAGGCCACGGAGGCAATCTGCAGGCCGACTTCGACCACGCGGCCCGCCTTTTGCAACGCCAACACTGCCAGCGCGAAAAGCACCATCGCCCAGCCAAAAGTTGCCAGGCGGGAGAGACGCATTCGTGCCCGGTCGTCGGTTTTTGGGCGTAATCTCAGCAGAAAATCCATAATTGTGCTCGACGAAAGCGAATTCAGCGCCGCGCTCAAGTTCGACATGGCGGCCGCAAGGATCGCCGCAATCAGCAGGCCGGAAATTCCGTGCGGCATGTGAGTGACGATGAATGTGGGGTAGATTCGGTCTGGTTTTCCGAAAGTCGCCGAGGGGACGCGGTAAAACGCCCACAGCATTACGCCGACAATCAGGAAGAGAGCAAACTGGAACAGGATTGCCACACCGCTCGAAAGCAGCGCTACGGTGGACTGCTTCTGCCCGCGGGCTGCCAGCAAGCGCTGCACAATGAGTTGATCGGTGCCGTGGCTCGCGGTGATGAAGGCCGTGCCACCGATGACGCCCGCCCAGAAGGTGTAAGGCAGCCAGAAATTGGGCCGGAAGTCGAACACCTGGAGTTTGCCGGCGCTCGCAGCCGCGGCGTGAATCGCCGGCCATCCTCCCGGCACAAGATGCAGGATGGTGATTAATCCAATCAGCGTCCCGCCAACATAAATCGCGGTTTGCACCACGTCGGTCCAGATTACCGCCGCCAGTCCGCCCTCGAATGTATAGATGAGCGTCAACGCGGTGATGATAGCGATGGATGCAACCTGGCCAGTACCGAGCGCGATCGACACCACGATGGACACGGCATAGACACGGACGCCTTCGGCCGCCGCGCGCGTTAAGAGGAACAGTCCGGCAGTCAGCGAGCGCAACCCGCCCCCAAAGCGGCGTTCAATCAGCTCATAGGCGGTGTAGAGATCGCCGCGAAAGTAATGCGGCAGCAGCACAAAGCTGATCACCACCCGGCCCACGAGGTATCCCATCACCACCTGCAGAAAGGTGAGGTTGGTGTCGTAGGCGAGACCGGGGATGCTGATGATGGTGAGAGTGCTGGTTTCGGCGGCGACGATGGAGAGAGCGATCGCCCACCAGGGAATGTCGCGTCCGGCAAGAAAGTAGTCACGCAGGGAGCGATGGCGCTTACGGAAGCGCAGTCCGAACAGGGTGATGCCCACGAGATACAGCGCGATAATCGCGAGATCGAGCTTGTCCAGACCCATGCGTTCTGCCGCTAGACTTCTTCGCTACAAGTTTTGTCTTGAATTATGGCGGCAATCCATGCTCGGCGCGAGTGAGTGTTTATGGACATGGTTTCAAAGAGGCGCTTCCAAGGTCCTCCGAGGTGAACCCGCGAGAACTCGAACTTTCCCTGTGATAGAACTAACGCGTGGCTTACTATCTGGGCGTTGACGGGGGCGGCAGCAAGACGACTTGCGCTGTGGGGGATGAATCTTCGCTGCTCGCTACGTTTACTGCGGGTCCCAGCAACATCACGCGTGTAGGCGAAGCCGGCGCCAGGGAAACTCTGCAAGAGGCAATATTCGGGGCGTGCCGAGCCGCAAAGGTAAATCCTCAGCAGGTGCAGCGTGCGTGTGTTGGAGCTGCGGGTGCTGGGCGTAAGGACGTTGCAAGTGCCGTGGGCAAGATCGTGGCGGAGATTATTCCGGGCGAAATCGAAGTTGTGGGCGACATGGAGATCGCGCTGGCAGCGGCCTTCGGCGAGGGGCCGGGCGTGATCGTCATCGCCGGAACGGGTTCGATTGCATATGGCCGCGACGCTAAGGGAAGAACGGCTCGCGCTGGAGGTTGGGGCTTCGCTATCTCCGATGAAGGCTCGGCCCATTGGATCGGGCGCGCGGCGGTCGGCGCTGTGTTGCGGGCGGGGGATGTGGCTGGGGATGATCAAACTGAACAGGATCAAACTGAACAGGATCAAGCTGAACAGAATCAAGCTGAACGGGACCAAGCTGAACAAGATCGAGCGCGGCCGTCTGGGCGGCTTTTCCGCGAACTGAAAACCGCCTGGAATCTGGATTCGTTCCCAGAGTTAGCGCGTACGGCGAACGCCGATCCAGACTTCGCGGCGCTTTTTCCTGCCGTCCTGACTGCGGCCGAATGTGGAGACGCGACGGCTCGCCAAGTTATCGCGCAAGCCTCCCGCGAGCTGGTACAACTTGCCGAGATCGTCTTGCGCCGGCTTTTTCCTCGGCAACGTTCCGCTATTGTTTCGGCTGTCCCGATGGCCATAGCTGGCGGAGTCTTTCGTCACGCTACGATGATTCGCGAACTTTTCTACAATGGGGTGCGGGCGGCGAATCCAGACGTGGTTTTGAATCTTGAAGTGGTCGATCCGGTCCACGGCGCGTTGCGGATGGCACGGAGGGCTGGTTGAGCGCCGCAGTCCATTTATGGATTCGGAAGAAATTCAACAGGAGCATTTACTGACGCCCGGGGTTGGGCGGTCTGAAAGCGCTCAGCCAGGCGCGGCTGCCGCTTCTCCTTCTGTCGCTAATCCTACCGCTCCGCTGAACGAAGACGTTGCTCTCGCGCTGCTCGAACGTCGCGATCTGCTCCCCGAGACTCTCGAACAACTCGGCCGGGAGCCGGTCGTGCTCAAGTCGCGAAAGGTGTGTGTTGCCCTGGCGGCTCACCCGCGCACGCCGCGACACTTGGCGCTCCGCCTGTTACGCCATTTCTGGACCGGCGATCTCATGCAGTTTGGTTTGAAACCGTCAGCGGCGGCCGATTTGAAACACTTCGCCGCAGAACAACTCGTGACCCGCCTTCCCTCGGTGACGCTGGGCGAACGCATGATGCTGGCTCGCCGGGCCTCGCAAACAGTTGCGGCGGCATTGTTGCTCGACAAGGAACAACGCGTGGCACGCACGGCCCTGGAGAATGCGCGCCTGACTGAAGCCGCAGTCATCAAATCGCTGATGCGACCGAACGCGAGCGTGGCGTTTGTCGAAGCCGTGTGTCATCACCCGAAGTGGTCGGTGCGTCGCGAGATTCGCCTGGCGCTGCTGCGCAGCCCGCACACTCCGCTGGCGCGGGCTCTGGAGTTTGCCCGTAACCTGCCACCGCCGCTTCTGCGCGACGTTCTGCATACCTCGCGTTTGCCGGAGAAAATCAAGAGCTACCTGCGGGAGAATCTGAAGCAGAGAAGCCGGGAAGTCAGTCCCCGGGCAAGTACTAGCGGCCGCCGCCGACGTCTAAAATAGTGCCGGTCGTGTAAGAAGCGGCAGGGGAGAGCAGCCAGAGCACTGCTTCGGCTACCTCGAGTGCGGTGCCGGGCCTTTGCATGGGAATGGTGGACGTCAGCCGATTCAGCCGGTCCGGCGCGCCGTTGGCGGCATGCAGCCCCGTGTCGATCAGTCCGGGAGCGACTGCGTTCACACGGATTCCTTCGGTAGCAACTTCACGCGCCAGTCCAATCGTGAAGCTGTCGATTGCGCCTTTCGACGCTGCGTAGTGCACCCACTCTCCGGCGGAACCTATCTGGGCTGCGCGGGAGGAAATATTCACGATAGCGCCGCCGGTTCCTCCGTGGCGGGTTGACATGCGACGTACCGCCTCGCGCGCGCACAAAATCGCTCCCGTGACGTTGACCGCCATAACTTGCGCGAGAGTTTGTGCGCTCACCGATTCGACGCGCGCAAACCCGCCGGTAATGGCGGCATTGTTGACCAGAGCTTTGATCGGCCCCAGTTCGCGCTCGGCGGTCTCAAAGAGCCGGAAGATATCTTCTTCACGAGCGACGTCGGCTTGAATCGCATAAGCGCGGCCGCCTGCGGAAACAATTTGTTTAGCGATCACCGTGGCTTCGGTTTCGCCAGTGGAAAAGTTGACAGCCACGGAAAAGCCGCGTCCACCGGCTAGTTTGGCTATGGCCGCGCCGATACCGCGACTCGCGCCGGTGACGATGAGCATGCCGGATTCGTTCTGGGATGGTATAGATTCGTGGGCCACGGATTTCAGCGACAGACTCCGACTTCGCAGACCAATGTAGCAAGAAAAGTGCACTGTGGTCACCGGCATATGCTTGCATTTCATGCCTGCAACGCCTACAATTCATGCATGCAATACACGATCCGCAATGTGCCGGATACTTTGGACGAAGCTCTTCGCAGGACCGCGCGCGAGCGGGGCAAAAGCCTGAATGAGGTAGCGATTGACGCTCTGGCCCGAGGCGCTGGCGTTAGTGGCGAACGCGAACGGCAGCGCGATCTCGCCGACATCGCAGGCACCTGGCGCAAAGATCCCGCTTTCGACAGCGCCTTGGTTGCGCAGGATACCATTGACGAAGAGATGTGGCGGTGAGGCTGGGTCTCGATACCAACCGCTACACCGACCTTTGCCGGGGCAATGTGACGGTTGTCGAAACGGTTGAACTCGCCGATGAAGTCTGGTTGCCCTTCGTCGTGCTAGGAGAATTGCGCGCCGGATTTGCTGTGGGCAGCCAAGGACCGCGCAACGAAGCCGTTCTGCGCCGTTTTCTGCTGAAGTCCGGCGTCGGTGTGCTCTACGCCGATGAGCAGACTACGCATCATTACGGCGCTGTTTACCGGCAACTGCGCAAGCAAGGCACTCCCATCCCGACCAACGATATGTGGATTGCGGCCCTCGTCCTGCAACATTCGCTCGTTCTGTGCGCGCGCGACGCGCACTTTGACGCCCTTCCGCAGCTTCCGCGTGTGTAGGGAATAGAAGTGTCCGGTCTAGGGGGTTCGCGAGCTTCCGCTATTTGCGGAAGTGGTGGCTGATCGCCTCCGCCTGAACCCGCGTTACAACCGATGAAAGTGCGGCCGCGTCTGCCTGCTTTACTGCCTGCACGCTGCCGAAGTGTTCGAGGAGCCGCCGGGTTGTGCTCTCGCCTACGCCGGGGATCTCCAGCAGTTCGGTGGAGCGGTCGCGCATCTGTCGGCGTTTGCGATGGAAAGTCAGGGCAAAGCGGTGAGCTTCGTCGCGAATGAGTTGAATCAAGTGCAGCACGGGCGAATGATGATCGAGCGCGATCGGATCTTTCTCCTGTCCGTAGACGTAGAGAATCTCCTCGCGCTTGGCGATGGCTGCGAGCGGCTGGTTGATGATCTCAAGCGATTCCAGCGCCTCAGCGGCCGCGTGCAGCTGGCCGAGGCCGCCGTCGATCAAAACCAGGCTGGGCATGGTTGTTTTTTCCTGTTGCACGCGTTTGTAACGTCGCGTGACCACCTCACGCATGGAGGCGAAATCGTCGACGCCCTCGACCGTGCGGATAATGAACTTGCGGTAATCCGATTTCTTCATCTTCCCGTCTTCCCATACCACCATCGAGGCCACGGTCTCCGCACCTTGAATGTGGGAGATGTCGAAGCATTCGATGCGTTTGGGCAGTTCTGGCAGGCTGAGCACATCCTGAAGCTCCTCCTGGATTGCCTTGGCATTGGGCTTGAGCACGCGAAAGCGCTGATCGTAGGATTGCTTGGCGTTAGTGCCGGCAAGGTCGATGAGAGCGCGCTTGTCTCCACGCTGCGGGACGAGGATGTGAACTCTTGTGGCCCGGCCGCCCTCGCCCGGGATTTGGTCGGAAAGTAAGTCTTCTAAAGTTTCGCGGTCTTCAAAATCAACGGGCACATAAAGGTTCCGCGGCACGTAAGGCTGACCTATGTAAAGCTGCTTGACCAGTGCCGAGAAGAATTCACCAGGGTTGAAGGGATCGGTGGCAGGGGAGCTTTGCTCGCCTGGACAGCCAGGAGAGGCTGTCCCCACACGTTCTGTGGTGAATTCGGGCAGGTCTTCCCAGAAGAATTCACGGCGGTCGACTACGCGGCCGCCGCGCATGTGAAACAGGTTCACCGCGAGCATGCCGTTTTCATAGTGAAAACCGAAGACGTCGGCGTCATCGCCTTCGGCGGCGGCGATGCGCTGGCGCTCCTGCAACTGCTCGACGGTGGAAATTAAATCGCGGTAGCGGGCTGCACGTTCGTATTCCTCGGCGGCGGCGGCTTGCTCCATGCGCTGGTGCAGCGAGCGGCTCAGGTCCGTGGGCCGCCCTTCCAGAAACAGCTTTACGTCGCGCACCGCTTCCTGATAAGCCTCCGGCGTGGTCAGATCCTTCACGCAGGGGCCCAGACAGCGCTTGATGTAGTACTGCAGGCAGGGGCGGGGATGAAAGCGCGTGAGGTCGACCTTGCACGAGGGAATCAGAAAATTACGGTGAATCAGATCGACGATACGATAGGCCAGATTGGCAGGGAAGTAGGGGCCGTAATAAGCGCTGCCGTCCTTGCGCAGGCGGCGGGTGACATACACGCGCGGCCAACGCTCGCCCAGCGTGAGCTTCACGTACGGATAAGTCTTGTCGTCACGCAGCAGGATGTTGAAGCGGGGTTTCCGCTGTTTGATGAGATTGTTCTCGAGCGCCAACGCCTCTTTGTTGTTGGCGACGACGATGTAGTCAACGTCAGCGGCTTCGCGCACCAGGGTGCCGGTCTTCGAATCCTCCCAGCGGCCTTCGTGGAAGTAGCTGGCCACGCGGCTGCGCAGGTTCTTGGCCTTCCCCACGTAGATGACCTCACCCTCGGCGTTCTTGTAGAGATACACGCCGGGTTCCGTGGGGATGGTGCGGATTTTGGCGAGAATGTCCATTGCGGCTGTGTGCGACCTAATTCTATTTGATGAAGGAGCCCAGGCGCCGGTGCAGCCGAAGACGCAGGGCATCGTCATATGGAGGCGGCGGGACGATGGTGACCGCTTGGAGAGGCCGCGAAGTGTGTTACAATTCTGTCATATGAGTCATACACTCACAATTCGTCTTACAGACGAGCTTCTCGCCTGGCTGAGGGAAACTTCGCGGCGGACCGGGGTGCCGATGGGACGACTAGTTCGCGAGCAGATCGAGCATGCTAAGTCCAACGGAGGAAAGCAGGGATTCATGCGTCATGTGGGTGCGTTCAGCGGAGGACCCGCTGATCTTTCTTCGCGCAAAGGATTCTCCCGCTCATGAAAGGTATTGTCGACACGGGTTTCATCGTGGCTTTTGCCCGAAGCAACGATCGGCATCACCCGTGGGCGCTCGACTTAAGCAAGCGAATCACCGATCCTTTGCTTACTTGCGAGGCTGTGCTCGCTGAGGCGGCATTTCACCTGGGGTCGAGTTCCTACGTATTGTCCCTGGTGGAAGATGATCTGCTCGAAGTGGCGTTTGAGCTTTCCGAAAACATGCCTCAACTGCGGGAGTTGGCGCGGCGTTATGCAGACCGCAAGCCGGACTTAGCCGATTTGTGTCTCATTCGCATGAGCGAGCTTTGTCCTCGACACTCTGTCATTACGGTCGATGAGAGTGATTTCCGGGTTTATCGTCGGAACAAGCGGGAGACAATCCCTCTCATCTGCCCGCCTCGGAGGGATTAGAGCGCGGGTCGCCTATCTGAGCGTTAGTGTATAAAATTTCCATAACGTATGTGGGGTTTGCGTTCTTTAGGGCCCAGCCGTTTTCGGCTGCCCGCATTAGTTTGCCCGCAAATGATTGAAAACGTATATACTTGTGACCGATGTTTCCGGCAGAGGGGACTGGCACTTGCCGTGCAAAAGTAGGGTATGTGACTCGTAAGGGTTCAAGATCTTCCAGGGCCTGCAAGACAGCAGAATGCCGCGCACGGGAGAACCCGATGGCGCTGAGACAAGAAATCCAAGGAGCTTTTTCCAATATGACCCGCACTTCGTTAATGATTCTCCTCGCAGCCAGCATGGTGGCGTCGGTAGGCTGCACCACCAAGAATTATGTGAAGCAACAGACCACTCCGCTGATCAATAAGACTAACGAACTGGATGACATGACGGCGAAGAACAGCAAGGACATCAAGGATGTTGATGCCCGAGCGCAGGCTGGCATCGCGGCCGTGAATGCCAAGACGGCAGATGTGGAACAGAAGGCGCAGGCCGCCGGCCAGTCGGCGGCATCAGCACAGCAGATGGCCGACGCAGCCAATGGGCGCGTAGGCGTACTGACCAACACGGTCGCCAACCTGGACAATTATCATCCAGTGGCTGAAACGTCAGTGAAGTTTGGCTTCAACAAAGACAATCTGACGCCCAAGGCCATGGAGGCGCTCGATCAGCTGGCCGGGACGATTGCCAGCACCAAGGGTTACATTATCGCGCTCGAAGGCAGCACGGACTCGGTAGGTTCAGCTGATTACAACTACGACTTGAGCCAGCGACGCGCGAACTCGGTGATCCAGTATCTGGCTTCGAAGTACAACGTACCGGCGCACAAGATTTACGTGATCGGTCTGGGCAAAGACAAGCCGGTCGAGACGAACAAGACCAAAGAAGGCCGTGCCGATAATCGCCGCGTGGATGTTCGTTTGATGACCAACACGGTGGGTGACACAACGCCCACGACGACGCCAGCGACGACCGGTCAGAATAATCCTTCGTCGCTGTAACTCGACGAAAGACAGCTTCTCCTCCCCCGGAGAACTTCGCCAACCAGGCCGCTCAAACCTCCCCCTGAGCGGCCTGCTTTTTTGGCGGTCACTGGTTCTGAGTACTACCTGCCGGGGAAACACCTTTTCCAAAGAGTCCGGTGAGAGCGGTAAAATAGAGGCATGCAATGCCGGCCGCACTTGTATCTGTGTTTGCTATTGGGATTAAGCTGCGCCGCTTGGACGCAGCAGAATCCAGCGCCGCCCTCGCCACCGCCTTCCTCTCCTCCTCCTTCCGAGAATCGGGACGCTTCCGGTCTGAGCCGCGATCTTTCGTTCCCGGAGGATACGCCCGCGCAGCCTGCTCCGGCGAACGATCCGGCGAAAAAGAAAGCTCCGAGCATGGCGCCGCCGCGCTCGGATAGCGTGCAGGTTGACGATTTGGGCCCAGGGGTTGGCGACAGCTCGAGCAAGGATACGCAGGTGGATTTGAGCCCTCCGGCGGGCGATGCCAAAGCGCACCCGCAGAGTGAGGCTGCGCTGGCTGACGCAGAGGCTGCCGCCTCAGGCAGCGGGGCCATAGCCGAGTTTCATGCCTGGGATCCGCACAAGGCCGCTAAGAATATTGAAGTGGGCGACTTCTATTTCAAGCGCCAAAACTATCGTGCCGCCGAAGACCGCTACCGCGAAGCACTGCATTACAAAGACAACGACGCCGTGGCGACGATCCGGCTGGCTGAGTGTCTGGAAAAGCTGGGGATCCCAGACGATGCCCGCGCCGAGTACGAGAGCTATTTGAGGATTCTGCCGCACGGCCCGCAGGCGTCAGAAGCGAAAAAGGCGATCGACCGGCTGAAAGCGCAGACAACTGCTCCAAAATAAACTGGAGGACTGGCGAATCATTCGCCAGAACGAATGGCACGGAGCCTCGAGCGCTTGCCCCGCCGGAGGGATTTCGCGCTGGCATCGGTTTCGCCCTCGATTACCTTGCTGTGGGCCGCTTCTCCCAGGATCAGGTTCACAGGCCACTTCGGACCGGAATCTGCCTTGCCCTTGGTGCGGCCGGCTTGTGCAACGATAGCTGCGACCGCGTCGAGACACGAGTGAATCATTTGTGTGCGCAGCGGTCCCCGAACGCCTCCCCGGATCAGATGCATCGCGGTGCCATGCATCAGCGACCACAGAGAAAGCATGAGGCGCGTGTATCTCCGTGGAGATCCTCCCAGGCGTTGCGCCAGACGCAAGCGCATAAGATTAAAAGAGGGCCACGGCTCGTAGAGGGATGGGGGCTGCGCGAATTCGTCGAAGAGCACCTCGTAGGCGTGGCGATGTTCGAGGGCAAACTCCAGATAGCGCTGGCAAGCTTGCGAGAGCGACCGGGTGCGTCGGAGCGCCGCGAATAGTTCGATGCGGGTCTGGATGCGCACGGCGCGCAGGATATCGTCGCGGTCGTGATAACGCTCGTAGAGAGTGGGGGTAGTGGTGCCGGCCGCCTTAGCGACGCCGCGCATAGTGAGGGCTTTTTCGCCGCCCCTGGACCAGAGCCGGCAAGCGGCGTCAAGGATGCGCTGTTCGAGTTGAGGGTCTGCTTGTCTGGGCAACGGCCCGCCTCCGCATGTTCCGATTCCCGAATGGCCCGATTGCTTTCACTATGTCTAGCTAACATCGTACAATCTATTCACCCTGACAATAGGGTCTAATCCGTAGGTTGAGGCCTGCCGGCGCTGACAATTGGTACAGAGCCTCCCCATAAAAGCGGCTCCGATAGGCCTCCCCGCTGAACCATCAAACTTGAGGAGTTGTAGATGTCAAACGAAGAATCCAGCAAGCAGGGGGGAATTGCCCGCTTGGTTTCCGATCTCAGCACCGCGAAAACAGAACTGCTGAGCGCAAAAGCAGTCCAAGCAGCAAGAATGAAGTCCCAACGTGGCTTGCTTTCCATGCGATGGTCTCGGAGTCAGGCCGAGACGAACTAGTGACTCCAAGCTTATTTCTCGACGCGGATAAATGCGCCGGTTGAGGCGTCGATCGAAACTGCCAGCTTGGCAGTCTCGCGAGAACCGCCATAGATGACATGCCACACCAGCTGGTTGGTATTGTGGTTCCACTCGCAGACATAAATCACGGGGGTGGTGGGATCCTTTTCAAGAATCTTGTCGCCGCCGTGTTTTTGGGCCTCGGTAAAAGCCTGATCGGTGTCCACCTTCAGAAAGGCGGGATCAAAAACTTGAGTGGACGCGTTGCTAGGATTGTAGACATCCTCGTTGCCAGGCGAGACGCCGCGCGAGGGAGCGTCAGGGGCGTTGCTGCCTGACCAAAAAAAAGGTTTCACGCCGTGTTGTGTGGCGGAAGCGTAGCTGGAGCGCCAGATGGTTGATTTGCCATCCTGGCCATTGCTCTCGTTTGAGGGAGTTGACTCGATGCGGAAGGGCTTTACGTCCGCAGCATAATTGCGGGCGGCGATAAAAGTCTTATAAAAAGCCGCGCGGCCGGTCAGCAGTTCGGGAGGCTTGGGTTCAGGCTTGGCCGGGGGAGTGTTTACGGTATTGGAGTTGCAGCCCGCAAGCAGCGCCAGAATCACGAGGAGCGCAACCACGAAAACCGCACTGGCTGGGGTGCGCCCGTTGCCGCGCACCATGCTCCAGGCCTTATCCTCATTGACTCCGTCACTCACTGCGGCGACCACGACGGTCTCGGGCTGAACGAAGTCCCGCATCTTCATGTGACCTTCCTGTTATAACTGGGATGTTTTGATTGCCGCGCAACATTCTACCTGAAGCGCGCAGAAACGCGAGAGTAGCGCGATGGATTCCTGCCTGAGAGAGTTAAAGCAAGCCGTGGAGTCGGCCGTGGAAGGTCTGACCAGCGAGCAGTTGAGCTGGCATCCCGCGGACAAATGGTGCGCGGCAGAGGTCTTGGAACATCTCTACCTGACTTACACAGGAACGATCAAAGGGTTCGCGAGAGTGATGGAGGCTGGCAAGCCGCTGGCGACGCGGGCCTCCATGAGGCAGAGGGTGCGGACCTTGGTGGTCGTGGGCCTCAAGCACATGCCCGAGGGGCGCGAAGCGCCGGCGGCGACGCGGCCGAAAGGCTTGCCGGGGGAGCAGGTGAGGAACGAGGTAGGAGCGAAGATTGCGGAGATGGATGCGATCATCGCGCAGTGCGAAAGCCGCTTCGGGCGCGGCAGGAGGTTGCTCGATCACCCGATTCTAGGGCCATTGACCGCCGGGCAGTGGAGACAGTTTCATTTGGTGCACGGACGGCATCATGTGAAACAGATTCTCCGGCTCCGCGAAAACATGAGGGAGAAGGAAGGGAACTGACAACTGTTTTGCTTGCGGAGGGTGAAGCAAAAGCGCCGGCCTTGGCCGGCGCTGCTTGATCATACCAATTGAGGTGAGTCTCCAGGCTGGGCTGTGCGTGTGCCGTCCCACCAGGCTCGGCTAGTCGATCACGATCTACTCGAGCGTGATCTACTCGATCATGGTAGAGGGAACGCCGTCCTTGCGTGCTCCCTCCTGCATGTCGCTGAGCTTCTGTTTAGCATCCTCAACCGCCTTCTGCTTGTCGGCGATCTTTTGCTTGTAGTCCGCGTCCTGCTTATCCCAATCGGCCGAGTTGCGCATGCGATTACCCGCGTCGGCGTACATGGCGGCGGCGCGAAGCTGGTATTCGCGCTGTAACACGTCGAGTTCGCGACTGGCCAGGTCAATCTGATCCTTCTGTGCGGTCAGCTTGTCCTGCCAGCCTTTCCAGGCTGCTTGCTTCTTGGCCTGGTCCTCGTCGGGCTTTGCGCCGGCGGCGTTCTTGTCGTCAGCGGGAGCCGCGCCTGCTGCGTCTGCCGTGGACGGCTGACCGACGACCGAGAGCTTGTCGTCGGTGGGAAGGTTATCGTTGTCAAAGACCTTGGGCCTGGCTTTGGCGGTTCCGGGGTCCTTGCGGATCTTGCGGGCATAGTCGCCGAGCGACGATTGATCCTGTGCGGGCGCTGCCATCTGTGCCACTGCCGTAGAAACCAGCAGGGCTGTAGACAACGCGAATGCAAAACCGATCAGTGTGATGCGCTTCATAAGTTCACCCTTTACTTGTACTTTTGTTCCGCTCGATCTTCCTTCCGTAGCGATCTTCAAATGTTGTGTCCTACCGCGCTGGCACGGGTTGCGGTGCCTGCAGCGGAGCGTTTTTCCGACAGAAACCCTCCGATATGACGGTCGAGGCGAGACGCTTCGCTGGCGATGTCGGCGGCCAGTTGCGAAGCCAGTTCAGGATCGCGATTCCGCGCCAACTGCTGGGCGTATCCGGCGATTGTGGTCAAAGACGTGCGCAGTTCCAGAGCCATCTCCGCGGAAATTTCGCCATGCAACTCTTGCTGATGGCGGATCAGTTCAAATTCGCTGAGGTCGCTGATCAGGCAAGCCGCTCCAAGCAAACTGCCATCGACAGCGGGCACCGGCGAAACCGTGACCGCGATGCGCAGGGTTCGGCCCGTGGGAGTGGTGTAGTCGGCTTCAAGTTGCCGGCACTTGCTCCCCTCCCGCAGGACTGCATTGACTTCTTCAGTGAGTTGTTCGGGTGTGCCCCCCGACCCATCGGTAAGGACGGCCGAGCAGACTGCGGCACCGCGAAAGATATCCTCCGCGCTCATGCCAGCAGGGGAGTGAAAACCTAGAATTTCCTTGGCGGCGGGATTAGCCTGTTTCACCAGTCCGTTGACGCCGAACACAAGCACGCCAGAGGAAAGATTGGAAAGCACAGCCTGGCTGAAATTCTCCGTGGTGCGGGCGCGACGTTGTTCGGCCAGAGTCTGAACCTGTAATTCGTGCTTCTGCTGCTTTAGTTGCTGAATGACAGTGTTATAGAGATGAAGTGGCAGAGTTTCGAGAGTGGGCGAGGCCCCTGAGTCCAGATCGGCCTCAGCGGCAATGTTCCGGCGCAGGCCGCGAATCACCCAGATGCCAAATATGAAGGCGCCTGCCGCCACAGCCAGCACCAGCGCAGCGGGCAGAACCAGCGGATTGGCCAGCAGCCTTACCACCAGAACCTCCCATACCAACTCAAGAACTGATTGCCGACAAACAGAGCGAGCAATGCCATGCTGCCCAGGAAAACCCCGAAGGGCATTTGATAATGGCGATAAACCATTTGTGCGGATTGCCAACCGCGGCGGCGCGCCGCCTGCAGGTTCGCCAGCCGGCGTCCGAAGCGGTGCGTGCGCTTGATCCAGACCACGAGCACGGTGGTCAGGCCAAACATAGAACCCGCCAGGGAAGCAGCGAAGATCGTGAAAATGGTGAGTTTCATACCCAGGAATGCCCCGACCATCGCCATCAGCTTCACGTCTCCGAAGCCCATGCCTTCGGCTCCGCGCCAGCGCAAGTAAATTGCTCCGGCTCCGTAAATGAACGAAGCACCCACGGCCGCGCCCAACACAGAATCGAGCAGGGAGAACAGACGAGCGGCGAGGTCCGCGCTGATGGGCAGGTTTACTACCCCCGGCAGAAACTGCGAAGCCATGTCACGTACGGGAACCAGCAAACTGAAGAGCAGGCCAAGGGCAAGGCCGGGCAGCGTCAGCTTGTCCGGCAGCAGCTTGGTTTCAGCGTCGGTGAAGATGAGACCCAGCAGGAGAAATCCAAAGACGCAATATTTCAAAGTGGCGAGCGTGAGTCCCGAATAAGCGTAACAACCGAGAAAGAGAACACCCGTGAGCACCTCGATGAGCAGGTAGCGCGGCGAAATTCCAGCTTTGCAGTGGCGGCAGCGGCCGCGCAGAAACAGCCAGCTGAGGACAGGCAGGTTATCGTAAAAGGCAATCGGGCGATTACAGCGCGGACAGGCGGAGCGCGGCGCCACCACCGACAAACCCAGGGGCAGACGATAGATACACACGTTCAGAAAGCTGCCAAAGGCCAGCCCGAAGAGAAAAATCGAAGATGCAAGAAATGGATCCACTAAGTCTCGTGGCGTCATCCGAAAGGTGCGGGGCGCACTGCCGCGCACATCTTCCTGAGAACGCAGGTATCGCTGGTTCTTGAGTGGATTATAAGGCGACGAGGGCGGAGAGGACTAAGGTACTGAAGTCACTGTCCAACCGGACAGTGAGCAGCAAGCTGACCAGCGTCACGAACCAGTGAGCCAGGACGGGCCGCCGAAGAACGTCCGTTCAGGGCATGGTAAAACGCAATACGGCCCCCTCTAGCGCGACCGCGGAAGGCTCATGAGCGGGAAGCCGTCCCTGCCACAGAGCCCAGCTGCGGGGGATGAGGCGGGTCTCTGGCGCAGGCAACTCTCGCCACTCTTCGCCGGTTTGCTCCCGCACGGATACGGAAAAGGCCGCGCCGCCGGTAAGGTTGCCCCCAGCACCGTGGCTGGGCAGCGCACTCCATTCGAATAGACTCGCCTGCAGGCCCTCGGTGATGGATTCCCCCGGCTCCATGCAGAGGATCCAGTCGTGCCGCGCCAAGTCGAGATAGTGATTTGCAGTGGCATTACGGTCGGCCGTCACGATGCGCGCTCCATATTCGCACGCGATGCGCCGAGTGGAGTCCACGGACCGATGGTCCACAATCAGGATCTCGGCGCAGGGCAGGATCATTTCGAGCGTGCGCCCGACGCGCAATGCGTCATTCATCGTGTGCAGCAGCGCCGTGATTGGAGGCATGGAGATGGACTGCCCTGCTTCCAGAGTGTACGACGAAGCGGATGCGAGGTGCGACTTTGCAGGTGTTTTAGCGGGATGCAGCGATGGTTGAGCCGCAGGTGCGGTACCCAGGAAGCAGAGTTCGCGTGCCCCTAGTGGATGAACTTGTAGTCGACGATCGAGGCCGCCAGCAGGCCCGTGCCCGCTTCCGCGTCCTTGTCCTGGGTTTCTTTACCCAGCTTGTTTCGAGAGCGCATCACGCGGCCCTGGCAAAGCACATTGCGGTTCTTCTGGCCGGAGATTTCTTCCGGCATCTCAAACACCATCTCGATCAAAGCGTTCACAGGCAACTGTTGCGGCCCACGGAACAGCAGTCCGCTCTGGCTGAGGTTGTCGATTGTGCCATCATGCCAGGTGCTGGTGTTATTGACGCGATAGCGGAGTGCCACATCCAGCTTCAGACGGCGAGCGCGCGGCGTCCACGACGCACGTTTTTCACGCGCATGGCTGCGCTGGACAACGGTGTCGGGCTTAGCGTGTTCCACGCGCTGGGTGCGCCGCATCGTGGTCCAGTCATACTGGTACTCGGCCGCACACAGCAGGCAAACCTGGTAGTAGTCTCCATCCGCGCCGCGCCGCGGCCAGGAGAACTCGTGAGAGCAGCGCCCGAGCATCAGAACATCCATTATTTTCTGCGGCATGACGGTTACTTCCGGACCTGACGGGAGCGCCGGAAGCTCATCATCTCCCGGAGCAGGTTTCTTGGGTAGGTTACTTTCGTGTCAGTCACGAGTTGGTCCAGAAGCCAAACCACGCTGATGCAGCTAGTTACGCTGTGGGAAAACTTTCAGCGCGCGAGCATAGGGCTTACACGATGTCTTTCCTCACACGGGCAAAGTGACGGGCAAAGTGTATGATCGCGGCATGGAAAACCGCTCCGCGCGCGATCTGACCGCCTTCATCCTGGCCGGCGGCAAGAGTTCGCGCATGGGCACGGACAAAGCGTTCGTGGATTACGAGGGACGGACGCTGCTGGCACGGGCGCTCGACATGGCCCGTTCGGTCGCATCCACCGTGTGGATCGTGGGCAGCAAAGAAAAGTTTGCGGCTTTAGCTCCGGTGGTGGAAGATATGTTTCGAGACTACGGCCCCCTGGGTGGCATTCATGCCGCGTTGCTGGCTTCGCCGACCGAACTCAACGTGATGTTGGCAGTAGACATGCCATTTGTCTCGTCGGCCTTCTTGCAATACTTGATCACCGAGGCGCGAGGCGCGTCTGATTCGGTTGTGGTTGTGCCGTGCGGTGACGGGCGCCGGCAGCCGCTTTGCGCCATTTACCGCCGGGAGTTTGCCGGCGTCGCGGAGCGTGCCTTGCGAGCCGGACGAAATAAGATCGACGTATTGTTCGATCAGGTTCGAACCCGAGTGATTGGGCGAGAAGAGCTGGAAGGCGCAGGATTTTCATCCGCCATCTTCCGCAACCTGAACACGCCTGAGGAATTGCAGGCAGAGAAGCGACGAGCCTGATGGCCCGTGGACCGGTAAACCTAATTTCGAGAGAGCCATGCCCGACCCTGTCCAACCCTACATCGAGTTCCGCGAGGTCTCCAAAGCTTTTGGCGACAAGGCCGTACTCGATCGCGTGAGTTTCAACGTCATGCCCGGCGAGACCGTCTGCATCCTGGGGCGAAGCGGTGTGGGTAAATCGGTTTCGCTGCAACTTATCATGGGTTTCCTCAAAGCCGACTCTGGCCAGGTGATCGTCGCCGGCGAGGACATCACCCACTTTTCTGAAGAACAGATGGAACCCATACGCAAGAAAGTGACCATGGTCTTTCAAAACGGAGCTCTGTTTGATTCCCTCACCGTCGGCGAGAACGTGGCGTTTCCTCTGCGCGAAACCAGGGACTTGTCGGAGGAGCAGATCTACGAGATCGTCGATGGATTGCTGAAGATGGTAGGCGTGCAGGAAATGCGCGACCTGCTGCCCTCCGATCTTTCCACCGGCATGAAGCGATCGGTTGCCATCGCCCGGGCGCTCGCGTCGCGGCCGGAATGTGTTCTTTACGATGAGCCGACCACCATGGTGGATCCTCTGATGGCGCAACTGCTCGGCGATCTCATCAAGCGGCTCAAACTCCAACTCAGCCTGACCAGTATCGTCGTTACCCACGATATGCGTCTGGCCAAGAAGCTGGCCGACCGGGTTGTGTTCCTCTATGAAGGCAGGGCGATTTTCTTTGGTACCTCGGCTGAGATGGAAAAATCAAAGGAGCCTATCATTCAGGAATTCTTCGAACTGGACGAGCTAAAGCTGGGAGTTTAGAAGCTCAAGTCCTGGGCGCTGGGCGCCTTTCGTAGCCGCTGCAAGTGAGAACCGGAAGCTGCGGATACTTCGCGAACCGCGAGTCGGTGAACGAAAGCCGGCACTGCAGGAAGGCCGAACCCTTATCGGTTCTGATCCAGCGGGCGTGGGCGCAGTCGCCGCACAATCCCAGTCCTGACGGGTCGTATTTTTCCTCTTCGGCAGAGGCCATACGTCGAGGCTACCCAACTTGTGCTATTCGCTCAAAACCCCTGCTGCACCAGCTCTTCCACGGTGAGGAGACTTTCTGCCGGCTCTCTGGCCATCATCTTCTCCACATACTTTGCAATCAGGTCAGCCTCCAGATTGACCGCATCGCCCGGCTGGAGCGAGTTGAGGTTCGCCATTTCCACGGTGTGGGGGATGATGGCAACCGTACAGCTTCTGTCCTCGAGCTTTGCCACCGTGAGACTGATGCCCTCGATGCAGATGGAGCCCTTGTAAACGGTGTACCTTTCCACTTCATCGGGCAACTCGATGCGCAGCCACCAGTTCTCCGAATCCGAGATGCGCTCCAATGCAATGAGCTTGCCGACGCCATCCACGTGGCCTTGGACGATGTGGCCTCCAAAACGGCCATCGGCTTTCATGGGGAGCTCCAGGTTAACCAGCGCCCCTTCGCGCATGCGCGAGAACGACGTGCGCTCCCAGGTCTCGGGCGCAAGGTCGGCGCAGAAAGAGCCTGGCGTGATGTCTATCGCAGTCAAGCAAACTCCGCTGACCGCGATGCTGTCGCCGGGCTTTAATTCTTTTGTTAGTTTCGAGGCGACAACGGTGATGCGGCGACTTTCGGCGCGCTGTTCGATGCCAGTGACGCGCCCCACTTCTTCCACGATGCCGGTAAACATGAGGACCTCGATGAGTAACGAAACATCATAAACCTGCTACGGAGGCACAGAAAGCAGCCATTCGGCAATCAGCAAGCCGCAGGCTAATAGCTTCTGCTAATTGCCAATTGCTTGCGGCTCCGCAGCAGGAAGATCTCAGTCCTCGTATGGATCGCGCAAGTATCCTTCCACCGCGAAGTCGTCTCCGAAACGATGCAACTGGAGACGGCTTACTTCCAGAGCCTCATCTATGCGAAAACCGTTTCCGGCGGCCAACGGAACCGACCCAGCTCCTAGAACCTTCGGCGCGTAATACAGAAAAACCTTGTCGACCACCCCTGAGGCGAGCGCCGTTCCGTTCACCGTTGACCCTCCTTCGATCATCAAGCCGGTAATTTCAAGTTGCTCGAGGCGACGCAGAATCGCGTGAATATCGGGACGGCCATCCGATGCGGCTGGTGGAACCTCCTCGACCCGAACGCCGCGCTCCTCCAGTTCACTCTTTTTGTCTTTCTCTTTGGCGGCAGAGGAACAGAACACTAGCACATCATTCCTACGTTCGGTTACGACGCTCTGCACCAGGCGCGACTCCAGTGGAAGTCGCAAGTGCGAATCCAGAATCACGCGCAATAACGGGCGACGTCTCGGATTGCCGCTGCGATCGGTGAGCAAAGGATCGTCAGCAAGGATGGTTCCCACGCCCACAAGGATGGCATCGCTCTGGTGACGCTGCTGCTGCACGTTGGCGCGCGCCGCTTCGCCGGTGATCCATCCGCCAGGTGGTGTTCCTGCCACGCGCTTCACCACCGCCACCGGCGGCCGAGCAATCTTGCCGTCAAGCGTCATGGCGGCCTTCAGCGTTACTAGGGGAACGCCGTGACGAACATAGCGGGCAAAGGCCTCGTTCAGTTTTCGGGCCTCGGCTTCCATCCCTCCAACTTCCACATGGATGCCGGCCTCGCGCAGCTTCTCAAAACCTCTCCCGCTCACCTTGGGGTTGGGATCGGACATAGAAGCGACCACGCGATGAATACCCGCGGCGATCAAGGCTTCAGTGCAAGGGGGTGTTCGGCCCTGGTGCGAGTGTGGTTCGAGATTAATGTAGAGCGTTCCCCCGCGAGCCTTGTCGCGGGCGTCTTCGAGTGCGCGGACCTCCGCGTGCTTTACCCCATCGTAGGTGTAAACTCCCTTGCCCGCGATGCTGCCTTTCTGGTCGACGATGACTGCACCCACATAGGGATTGGGAGACGCAAATCCGATGCCCTGGCGCGCCAGGTCAAGCGCACGGCGCAGGAACTGCTCGTCGATGGAATGGACCAGCATCTTTAGCGGGGCTCCGCGGTGAAAACAGCCTTATTCGAACAGCGAATCAACAAATTCCTTCGGATCGAATGGCAGCAAATCACCCACTTTCTCGCCCACGCCAACAAACCGCACGGGCAGCCCCAACTCACGCGAGATGGCCACCACCACGCCGCCCTTGGCCGTGCCGTCAAGCTTGGTAAGCACGATGCCGGTTACACCCGCCGACTCCGTGAACAGGCGCGCCTGCTGCAAACCATTCTGCCCGGTGGTCGCATCCATCACCAGCAATGTCTCGTGCGGAGCTCCGGGAATAATGCGCTGGGCAGTCCGCCTCATCTTTTCCAGTTCCGACATGAGGCTCGTCTTGGTATGCAGCCGGCCGGCGGTGTCGACGATCACGTAATCGGTCTTTCGCGAGGCTGCAGCCTGCAATGCATCGAACAACACCGCGGCAGGATCGCCACCGGGCTTGGTCTTGATCACTTCCGTGCCCGTGCGCGCGCCCCAGATCTCCAGTTGCTCGATCGCCGCCGCGCGAAAGGTATCCGCCGCGCACAACAGCACGCTCTTGCCATTGGACCGAAATACCTGCGACAGTTTGCCGATCGTCGTCGTCTTGCCAGTGCCATTCACGCCGACAACCAGTATCACTTCGGGCGTGCCGGATCACTCTTTGAACTGGCCGGCTATTGGCCGCATTCAGAATTGCCAGCAATTCTTCTTTCAGCAGGCGCTTCAGCTCTTGCACGTCCTTGATCTGTTTGCGATCCGCTTTTTCGCGGAGCTTGCCCAGGACTTCCTGCGTGGTCGTGGTGCCCAGGTCGGCGCCGATCAGCGTGGCTTCAAGATCGTCGAGCGTCTTCGCGGTCGATTTCCTTGCCAAAAGCAACGACCTCTTCAATACGCTCGGCCAGGTTTTCGCGCGTGCGCGTGACCGCCTGCTTCATGCGCTCGAAAAGTCCGGGTCTGCGTTTCTTCGGTACTGCCGAACAGAGTTTGAATCATGAGGAATCCTATGACCTGATTATTATGACCTGACTATTAAGACCTGATTATAGCGGTCAGCGGAGTCCGACCGCGGTTGGCGGTCGAAGACAGGTGAGGAGTACTTAGACGCGGGTTCTTTCGAGATTGCCAGCTTCAGGCGCAGGCAGCGCCGCGGCCGCGGCCGCGGCCGCGACGTCAGCCGCCGCCGCCGCCTCTGCGGCGGCAACCGCCCTCCTGATCGCGACGCGCTGAATGCGAATTTCGCCTCGTCCGTAAACCGCGATCAGCGCTGCCACCGGCTCGGGATCGAGCCGCTTGCCGGCAAGGTTCTGGATGATCTTCAATGCCTCTTCCGGAGTGTGGGCATGCTGGTAAGGACGGTTGGTGGTTAATGCGTCAAATGTATCGGCCACTGCGATCACCCGTGCCAGCAGGGGGATCTGATCTCCCTTGAGGCCGTAAGGATAGCCCCGCCCATCGAGAGCTTCGTGATGTAGTTCAATGCCGGGAAGCATCTCGGCCAGCTGGGTGACCGGACGCAGGATGTTGGCGCCTTTGGTGGTGTGAGTCTTCATGACCTCAAATTCTTCCGCGGTAAGCGCGCCCGGCTTCTTGAGAATGCGGTCTTCGATGCCGATCTTGCCCACGTCGTGGAGTTGCGCGGAAATCTGCAGCGTCTCCATGAAAGGGACTGGCAAATTCATTTCTTTGCCGATCAGCAGCGAATAGCGCGTGACCCGGTCGGAGTGGCCGCGAGTGTAGGGATCCTTTTCGTCAACCGCGCCCGCCAGCATCTGGATTGACCCCAGAAACAATGCGCGGTTCTCTTCCGCTGCCCGCTTCAGATCTTCGACGAACTGTTCGAGTTCCTCGCGACATGGTGTTAAAGGTCTCCGCCAGTTCACCGATTTCAGTGCGGCTCCGCAAGTGGACGCGTTGCGAGAAATCGCCGCGCGCCAGGGCCCGGCCGGATTGGGTAAGGACTTGCAGAGGATTGGTGATTCTGCGGGCCGCGAAAATGCTTACCCCAATGCTCAGCAGTACCGCCAGTAGCGCCAACAGGCGCGCCGTGCGCTGCATCTCGGAGACTCCGCGGTAAGCCTCAAGCTGCGGCTTCTGCACAACTACAGCCCAGTCGAGTGCGGTCACCGGACTGTAGGTGCCGAGCATCTCAACACTGTTCTTGCCCTCGCGGACAGCGAATTCCTTGGTCGCGGCCAACTGTGCCTTATTGCCCTGGTCCACAAAGTTGCGCACGATCTCCAGGCTCTTCATGTCCTGGCCGGTCACGTATTGCGGAGTGCCCGCAGCTACCAGCCGGCCTTGCGAGTCCACGACATAGGGAATCAGACCGCCGCCGCTCACCTCCTGCAGCCGGCGAATCAGAAATTGCAGATCCACCACCGCGCCCACCATCCCTAGAAAACGGCCCCCGTAGCTGACAGGACTGCTCACCAGCACCACCGTCCGCGCAGTTTTTCCGTCTTCCACCTGAAGCGCTTGCCCGTTGTAGGCGCGGCCATCACGGGCTGCATCGTAGGCATGTTGCAACTCGCGCTGCAGGAAGGCGTCCGGCGCGATGCGCCCGGCCGAGACGCCCTTCGCCTCGGAGTTCAGCAGGGTGGCGTACGCCAGTTCATCGGAGGAAGAAACAAAGTTCTCCAGCAGCGCGCGCAATTCCGGTGCTTCAATGTTTTTGCTGCCAATATCACCGCCGCTCGCCACCTGAATCGCCGATGACAGGTTGGCCAGCATCATCCGCAGCGAACGCTCGTGCTGCGAAAGATCGTCGGCCAGTGACCGCGTCACCGTATTCTGCAGCAGCATTTCGTTGGTCTTCAGCCGGTCCCGATTTATCGCCTCCACTTCCGCGGAGTAGAAATACATGGGCACGATGCTGATCACCAGAAGCACGCCAAGAATCACATAGAGAATCGGGATGCGCGCCGGATTAGGCGACGCGGAAGACAAGTCGCTCCCTGGGCTCAGTTCGGAAGCGCCGTCGGTCGAAGTGGCGGCGAATTTCACGGGTATCTCTAGAATTTTAATGTCGAAGGAGTGGCCGGAGGCGAAAACCGTGAAATTCACCATTACCAAAGTACCAGTCGGAATGCACGTCCGGTGCCGGTTTGGCAACAAAACGTGTCGGACTCTTCAAGCCCGACGCCACGCTACACTCGGAGAGTCTCGCTTTTGCTGCTACGGGTCATCAATTCATGAATGGCTTCGCGCGGAGCCTTGCCCTCATGCAGAATGGCGTACATCTGTTCGGTGATCGGCATCTCGACACCGCGCGCCTGCGCCAGCCCTACGGCCGCTGTTGCGGTGAAGATTCCTTCGGCAACCATGCCATGCATCCCAGCGAGAATCTCGGGCAACTTGCGTCCACGGCCAAGTTCAACCCCTACACTGCGATTGCGGGAGAGACCACCTGTGCAAGTCAGCACCAGATCGCCCAGCCCCGCCAGACCCGCCATGGTTTCCGCTTTACCCCCGCACGCCACCACCAGCCGCGTCATCTCCGCCAGACCCCGCGTAATCAGGGCGGCCACGGAATTGTGTCCGAGACCGAGCCCCGCACAAACCCCGGCGGCGATCGCGACTGTATTTTTCAGCGCTCCGCCCAACTCAACGCCGATCGGGTCTTCATTGGTGTAAAGGCGAAAGCTGGCATTGCTGAACTCCTGCTGGACGAAGCGCGCCAGCTCTTCATCCTGTGACGCGATGGTGATTGCGGTCGGGTCTCCCCGCGCCGCTTCCACCGCGAACGATGGGCCGCTGAGCGCGCCGATCCTGGGCGCTGGGATACCGCGGCTCTTGACCACCTGAAAGATCACCTCGGTCATGCGCAGCAGGGATTTTTCTTCCAGCCCCTTAGTCGCACTGACGATCATGGTCTGCGGGCCCAGATGCGGCCGCATCTGCTCAAACAGGAGGCGGCAATGTTGCGAGGGCATCACGCTCACCACAACGGCCGCGCCCGCAAGCGCTTCCGCCAGATCGTTGCAGGGCGCGACGCCAGCCGGCACGGTTTGCCCGGGAAGAAACCGCTCGTTCACGCGCTGCCGTGTGATGGTTTCGCAAACATCTTTTTCATGAGCCCACAGCCGAACCCGATGAGTCTCTTTGCGCCCGAGAATAATCGACAGCGCCGTACCCCAGGCTCCCGCGCCGACGATTGCGATCTCACTCATGCGCGCTTCGCTCCCATCCGATTCTCTGTCCCGGCCCAAAGTCGCCGCAGGTTGTCACGATGTTTCACCAGAATGACCAGAGAGGCAATGCAGATGAGTGCCAGCCCTATCGGAGAACGATGGAATTGACCGGTAAGCCAAGCCATCATCGGAAAAACGGCAACGGCAGCGATTGACCCCAGAGAAACATAACGAGAGACTGCGGCGACCGCTATAAAAACGCCCGCCGCGATCAGCACCGCCTTCGGAGCGATCACAACGAATGCGCCAAGACCTGTTGCCACGCCCTTGCCGCCGCGGAATTTCAGCCACACCGGAAACACGTGGCCAAGAACCGCAAACAGCGCTCCCACCGTTACTTGCTCGAGAGTAGGGATCGCAACCATATGCGCAGCCACCCCATAGGACAATGCCACCGCCGCAGTTCCCTTTAGCGCATCCAACAACAGCGTCAGTGCCCCCAGCCATGGTGATTTGCGGGACACATTCGTTGCCCCAATATTTCCGCTTCCGCTCTTCCGGACATCTTCCCCGAGAAAAATGCGAACCAGGAGGTATCCAAAGGGAATCGATCCCAGCAGGTAGCTCAGTGCGGCAATAAGAAGCAACGCGGGCATTGAAGTGAATTGCTCTAGCGCAACGGGAATCCGGCGAGTTGCGTGTACTTTGAGCCGCCGGGTGAAGGTTGGCTCCGATACAGAAAAAACTCGCGGGCAGTCATCGTACCAAACTCGAGCAAAGGCAGGGACGCCAGCTTTTCTTGCACGAGCTGAAAACCTCGTTTCGGACCCTCTCCTTTGAGCGAGCGTGGCGAGCCTGAACCTCCCGCGCCCCGACCCAGCGTAAGGTGCGGAGTGAAAGCATGCTCCTCCTTCGGGATGTCGAGCTGTGCCAGAGTTTCATCCACTGTTGCGGCCAGAGAACTCAATTTCGGCCCTCCCTCAATTCCTACCCAAAACACTCGCGGCGCTCGTGCGCCCGGAAAGAATCCATGGCCGCGAAAACTCATTTCGAACATCGGCGCTTCAAACGTTTTCAGTGCCCGCTTGATTTTCTCAACCTCTTCTTCCGTTTTCTCTCCAATGAATTTCAGTGTAACGTGCAGCGACTCGGGCCGCACCCAGCGCGCATCCGGCGCAAATCCACGCACGCCGTCAAGGAATCTGGAAATTCGGCCGCGAATAGCATCCTCCATATCGAGAGCAACGAAAAGGCGCATAAAAACTTCTTCTAGCCTCTGGCCCCCAGCTTGGAAGAGCCAGCAGCTACGAGCCAGCAGCCAGCAGCTTTCTCTTCACATCAGCTTTCTTCGCACCATATCCAGCGCCAGTGTCGTCGCGAACCAGCGGATACGCTTGCGATCGCCGGGGAAGTTCCGTTCGATCACTTCCGTCCCGCTGTCGCTGGCCAGCGCATGGAACACCAATCCCACGGGCTTCTCGGGAGTTCCTCCTCCCGGTCCGGCCACGCCCGTGATGCCGACCCCGAGCGTTGCCTCGCAACGATACCGAATACCCTCCGCCAGCGCCGCTGCCACTTCACGGCTCACGGCTCCATGGCGCTCAATCATGTCGGCAGGCACTCCTGCCAGTTCGGTCTTCATTGCATTCGAGTAGACGATCGCGCCTCCCGTAAAGTAGCGCGAACTGCCGCTGACGGACGTAATCCGCTCTCCCAACAGACCGCCGGTGCATGATTCCGCCACCGCCAGCGTGGCGTTGCGCATCTGTAGCCAGTAGCCGACGATCTGTTCGAGCGACTCGCCATCCCGCGAGAAGACGGCATCATCCAGTTCCTCCTCGACTGCGTCCGCCGCTTCATCCACTCGCGCCTGCGCCGCTTCCATGCTCCCCGCGCGAGACTTGAAATGTAGTTGAATCTCTCCCGCTCCCGCCAGGATGGTGGTTTGAACGTCGCCAAATCGTTTGTAAATGGGTGCCACGCGCGCGTCGACAAGTGATTCGCCCAGCATCGCCACTTTCAGCACGCGGGTTGCCAGGAACGCCGCAGGCAACTTGGCCCGCAGTCGCTCCCGGCACTCCGCTTCAAACAAAGCCTTCAGCTCATGCGGAGGCCCGGGCAGCAGGATGACAATGCGCTCGCGCCCGTCAAACTTCCCGCTCATCCACTGCCCCGGCGCGGTCCCATTGGCATTAGGAAGCACCGCCGCGCCTTCGAGAACGTCGGCCTGCTTGGCATTGTTGGCGGACATTTTCCAGCCCCGCGCCGCGAAACGCTGCTCGATTCCGGCAAGAACTACTTCATCGCGCCGCAAGGGAACGCCCATCGCTTCGGCAACCGCTTCGCGGGTAAGGTCGTCTTCGGTGGGCCCGAGACCGCCGCTGAAGATCACGATCTCTGAGCGGAACAGCGCGTGCTGCGCCGCCTCTACCAGCCGCTTGAGATCATCACCCACCACACTCTTGAAAACTACCTCAACCCCCAGCTGGTTGATCTGCTCGGTGAGATAGAGAGAGTTCGTATCCGTGCGGAAAGGAGTGAGCAACTCAGACCCAACCGCGATGATCTCAGCGTTCACGGCTAGAAGTGTAAATGAAACCGCGGAGGCAGGTAGGACGCGCATCAACCTCGGACGGGAGCTATTCCGGAAGCAGCGGCAGCCCTGGAATGTTCCAGGAGAGATGATGTACGGCGTCTGTGGTCGCCAGAATGACGCTGCGTCCGGGTGCAAAGGCCAGTCCCACAAGTCCGTGGCCCGCCACTTCGAGGCTGGCCTTCGCCGTCGGGCGTGATCTTCACGACGCCGCGCTTGCCGGAGAGCGAAGCTGCCACATACAGGTTGCCCAGCGGAGTCGAAAGCCAGGCCCTGCGGGCGTCCCAGGCCACGGAAGAACCTGTGCACTGTTCCTTGCGGGATCAATTCGGTGCACGCAGTCAAAACTCGAAGTGGTAGGCCCGGTCACAAATAAGTCGCCTTGCGGACCGAAGGCCAGGTGGTAGGCCGAAACGCTCGGCTCCAAGAGTGGCGAAAACGAATACTTGCTGGTCGCGGCCGATCTTGAAGATGGTGCCGCTGCGGTCGCCCACATAGAGATTGTGGCATTTCGATCAAAAGCGATGCCGGTGGCGACTCCCATGCCCTCGGCGTAGGTGGTCATGTTTCCGTTTGGCGCGACGCGATAGACCGCGCCATCATGGCGCGACGAAACATACATCTGTCCCTGGCGATCGAAGGCGATGGAGGTTGCGTTCATCATCTCCGCGACGAACGGTTTCACCGTGTAGTTGGTATCGATCTTGAAGATCGCGACCGGAACTTTTTGTCCGCGCGAACCGGAAAAAGTCGCGTAGATGTTGCCTTGGGCATCGAGCGCCGGATTAGTGACGGGATGCAGATTCTCGGCGATCGGCACGGCCACTTTGACGGTGTGCGCGTTGCTGACATGCCCATCGGCGGCGACCACCACCGGGCCCGAAGTCGCTCCTCGGGAACGCGGGCGACCAGAAACGAATCCGAACTGACCACGACTCCACCTTCGACCTCGCCAAACTGCACCCGCGGACGCTGGTACTGCTGCGGCCGCAATCCCGAACCCGCGATGCGGACTTCGCCTCCCGCCAACGCCAGCACCGGCGAGACGGACTCGATGTGCGGTCCGCCATTCACATTTTTCTTGCCCAGGATGCGGTCGGAAAATCCCATGAGGAAAGCACTCACACTACGTCAGAAGACACTATCTTAGAAGACCAAAGTGCAACAAGAGATGCATCGCTGCCAACGCGTAGAGACCGGCCGCAACGTCGTCCAGCACAATCCCGGCGCCTTCCGGAATCGCCTCCAATTGTCGCACCGGCGGCGGCTTGACGATATCGAAGACACGAAAAAGTATAAAGCCCGCCAGAAAAGATTTCCACGCGAGCGGCACAGCGATCAGAGCCACAAGTTGTCCCGCGACCTCATCAATCACCACAAACTGAGGATCTTTTGTTCCCGAACCTCGCGCGACCCGGCGTCGCCGCAGGGATGCCGATCAGCGTGACCAGCGACGGCTAAAGCGATGGCGACCGGAGTGCGCAAGGAAGCCGAAAGCGCGCTGGCTAGCGCCGCCCACAGCAACACGGTTGCCGCCGATGCCCAAGTCCCCGGCCCGGGCCGCAGCCGTCCGATGCCGAAAAACGTGGCGACCAGCATAGCCCACAGCGGAGTTGGGCGGGCCGCTCCGGCGACAGGCGGTAGATGTCCGTGTGCGGCGCTCGGCGAGGTTCCGATTCATCGGATTCGTCGATTCTTCATCCCGATCTTCGGGAGTGCTCTGCTCGAATCTGCTCCTCGGCATCCGTCAACCGGCGATGGAATCACATAGGCGCCACTCGCCCACTTGCCCAGATCGATCGTGCGGCAGCGGTCGCTGCAGAAAGGGAAACTCCGCATCGCCGCTCTTCACGGCTTTCTTGCAGATCGGGCAGCGGAGTTTCAGAGTGCGCTTGCGAGGCATGATCAGGGAATGTTCCAGGTTCTTGCTGAGTTAAACCACAAAATCCAGATCGGACAGCTTCAACAGGATCTAGCTACAGAATCCTTGCTACCAGATCATAGTCGTGCGCTTCCGTGATCTGGCAGCGATAAAACTCGCCCGGCTCGGGCTCAGTCTCTGCCGGAAAATCGTTCACAAAGACTTTGCCGTCAATTTCAGGCGCATGCATCGAAGTGCGGCCTTCCATCAGCAGATCGGTTTCTTCCGATGTCGCCCTCCAGCAGCAGGTCGAACTCCTGTCCCACCAGCGCCTTCTTTTTCTTCTTGCTGATCTGCCGCTGGATTCCCATCAGGTGTTTGCGTCGCCGCTCGATCTCGCGGACGGAAAGCTTCTTCATCCAATCCATAATGCGCCCGCGCCTTCCTGGTCCGAGTAGGAGAAAGTTCCCATCCAATCAAACTGGGCTTCGCGCACGAAATCGCACAGCTCTTCGAATTCCTTCTCGGTTTCTCCCGGAAAGCCCACGATAAACGACGTGCGCAGAGTCAGGCCAGGAATCGCGCGCCGCATCCTGGCGATCGAGCGCAGAAACAAATCTGCTCCGCCTCCTCGCTTCATGCGCTTCAGCACCGGCGCCGATGCATGCTGCAGCGGCACATCCATGTAAGAGCAAATCTTTTCCGACGATGCAATCGTCTCCAGCAGCTTGCCCGTGATCTTATTGGGATAGGCGTAGAGAAACCGGATCCAGCGCAGGTCTTCGATCTTTGCCAGTTTTTCGAGCAACAGCGCCAGACCATCCTTCAAACCGAAATCCTCGCCGTAGCAAGTCGTGTCCTGCCCGATCAAAGTGATTTCTCGAACTCCACTCTGCGCCAACCGCTCCGCTTCAGCAACCACCGACTCGAAGCGCCGCGAGCGAAACTGTCCCCGCAACTGCGGAATAATGCAAAACGTGCAAGGATGGTCGCAACCCTCCGCGATCTTGATGTACGCCGTGGATTTCGGGGTGGCCAGAATGCGCGGGGTCTCATCGTCGTACAAATAGTTCGGCAGATCCGCAATCGCGCCGTCCCATTGCTCGCGTGAGAATCGCCCCTGCGCCACCCGCGCATCGCCCTCCGCCCGCGAAGGTAAAACCACAAACGGGGAATCGCTATGTGCCGAATTTAGGTGCGGCAAGGTTGGGACAATGCCGGTCGCTGCCAGAATGTTCTGCAACTCCCCGGTCCCTACCACAGCATCCACTTCCGGAATGCGCTTGCGGATTTCATCCCGAAACCGCTCGACTAGACAGCCCGCAACCACCAGCTTCTTCGCGCGCCCTGAAGTCTTGAGCCCGGCCATCTCGAGAATCGTGTTCACTGACTCCTGCTGCGCACTCTCAATGAACGAGCAGGTATTCACGACGATTACGTCGGCGTCCTCGGCCCGCGGCGAGAGTTCGGCCCCCGCCCGCGCCAGCATGCCCATCATCACTTCGCTGTCGACCAGATTCTTGGGGCATCCCAGGCTGACGAAGCCGACTTTCTGTGGCCGAGTGTCCAGTTCACTGTCAGTCGAAGCGTTGCTGGTGGGTTTGTCGCCGGAACGCGAGATAGTGAGGTTTTTCGAGGGCATGCAATCTCGCTATTTTAACATTTTCTTGCCAACATCCCTCGCGTGAAACCATCCAACGGACTACATGCATCCTTTACTATTTGGCTGTAGGATCCGAAAATACAGCAACCTGTGGAAGAAAACTCCATGCTTCATGCTACCCTATGCGTTACCGAAGCAGAGCGTAAGTCAGAAGAGCGTAAGTCCCGCATCCTGGAGGGGAAATGTCTGGGAAACAGGCCGTAATTGCATTCTTGGCAGTGATGATCTCCGTTCTGAGCGGTTCAGCAGCGGCTCAAGACGAGAAAAACGAATTGACCGGCATGATTGGCCGCGTCTTCATCAGTGACCAAGGCATCCCTGGTGCCACCAATTTCAATGCGGTGGTCCACTCCGGCGAAGGACTCAGCTTCGAAGTCAACTATGCCCGCCGCCTTTTCGGCACTCCCGTCTTTGCGCTCTCGGGAGAAGTGCCCGCGGTCTTCAACCTTGATGAGAACCTCAACTCCGGCTCCGATGTTGTTCCTAAAAGTTACAAACAGATATTCGTTACTCCCTCGGCTCGCCTGAATCTGTTTCCTGCGACCGCGGTTTCACCCTGGGTCAGCTTCGGCGCCGGCTTCGGCCATTTCAGCGAGAATGGTACCTTGATCTACGGCGGCGCCAACCCCGGCAGTTCCACAACCTCGGGCGTGATCCAGGGCGGATTCGGCCTCGATGTTCGGGTCTTGCACACCTTCAGCATTCGCCTCGATGTCCGTGACTTCTGGTCCGGCACGCCTAGTCTGCCCTTGGCCGATACCGGAAAGACACGCCAGAACAACTACTTCGTCGGCGGCGGCGTAGTCTGGCACTTCTAGTCAGGCGGCGGAGTGCTTGCCGGTCGCTCAGACTTACTTCTTGGTTGCCGACTCCACCTCTTCAAGCAACTCCGGCAACCGCACTGCGTCCTCCGATGAATTTCCAAACCGCGCCGATTCGTAGGCATCGGTGAATTGCCCGACCCTGGTACGCAACGGCTCATCCGGTATGACCCGCACGAATTCCCGCGCCGTCTGCGTCCCGGATTTCCGCAGCCCACGCCGCGCCAGGTACTGAACCATCCGTTCGTACCACATCGCCGCAGCCTGGTCCGGCGAGCGTTCCGGATGCGCCTGCAGCCGTCTTGTACGGATCATCCGCGCAATCCGCGCAGCGTTACCCAGCACCAGCAGCAAAAGCGCAACCGCAACACTAACTCCGAACCATCCTCCGGGCGAGTGCCCCACACTCCGCTGACTTCTACGCGCCCAATTCAACATCCGCGCATACCGCAGACGCGCCCACATCCGCGCTCGTTCCCAGGAACCCCGCGTTCCGCTCAGTACCTCCTGGCCCAGAATGTACTGATGCGAGGAGTCATAACTGATCACCCACTCCCGCCAGAACGATGCCGCAGCGTCCAGGTAGAGCATCATCCGGCCCCAGCCCTGCGGTGACCCGACCGCGCCGCCCGGCGTGGGATCGAACGTCACCCACCCATAGCCCGGAAAGTAGGCTTCCACCCAGGAGTGCGCATTCTTTGCCCGCACCACGTAATTGCCCGTGAGATCGTTGAACTCGTCGCTGCGGAACCCGTTCACCACACGCGCCGGAATCTGCAGCGTCCGCAGCATCACGGCCATCGAGGAAGCAAAATATTCGCAGTGTCCCTGTTTGCGCTCGAAAAGAAAGTTGGCCAGCGGATCGGCAACCGCCGACCGCGGCAACTGCAGGGTATATCCGTAATGCGTCTGCAGGTATCTTTCAATCGCAACCGCTTTGTCGTAACTGTTGGAAGCGGAGCCTGTAATCTGCCCCGCCAGCCGCGGAATGCGCGGATCAAGCTCCGGTAGTTGCAGATAGCCCAAGACAAATTCCGGAAGATAATTTCCGGCTGCTCGAAGTTGCTGGGGCGAAGGCGTGGAGATATCTGAGTCCGCTTCGTAAAGGCTCACCGAACGCTGGCTGTCAAGATCGGACACCGCTCCGCCGTCGTCGATCTGCAACGTCCGGTACGCTCCCTTCACCCGCCGCGCCCAGGGAGCAAGAAAAAATACGTTGGTGCCGATTGGTTCCATCAGCACCCGGTAATGAATCAGGTGATCGCGCGCTGTCACAGCCCGTGCAACACCCTGGCCCACGAGTGGAATGCGGAAGCTTCCATCCGCTTCCCGATACAGCACACTTTGCTCCCGTGGGTTCGACCAGTTCCTGCCGTCGAACTTCGCCAATGCGACCCCTCGCCAGTCCAGGGCATACTTGCCCTCTCGATCCCCGTCAATCTGGATGTGCATCACCACCGCGTTCGATTGCTGAATCTGCCCGATCCGGCCCAGTTGCACCTGGTCGCTGAAGCCGGTCGAAAAATCAGTGCCGTAGGTGTAGCCGCCCAGGTAGCCCGTCGACATACGGGGCAACAGAAAAAACACTGCCGCGGCACCCACCAGTATCATCAGCACCAAACCCGGCGTTACCCGCGCCAGCGAGAAGGCCAGCTGTCGGCGCTCCCGCATATCGCCGGAGTATCGTGCCTGAAAGCGCGCCGCCTGCCCTGACCGCCGCATTTCCATCAGGATGAATGTGGCCACCGCCATCAGCATGAAGGCCGCAAAGAAAAGCATGAAGACGCTATCCACGGTGAGCACGGCCGACGCCAATACCATCAGGAACGCCAGGATCGCTAGCATCGTGTAGTCGCGATCGCGTCGCAGCGAAAACGTGCGCACCACCACCGCAAACAGCACCAGATGCACGGTCGCCGTTAGAAAGCTGTGAGACAGCAGCAGGAAATCCGCGACGTAGAAAACGAAATACCCAATAGTCAGTGGCGTGGTCCACCGCTCCGAAATCACGATGGGCCGCCGCTCCGCCAGCAGATACCCGCGCATTGCCAGCGCCGTCCCCGCCAGCACGATTGCCGGGAGATCCAGTCCGCCGGTGCTCGCCAGCGTTCCAAAGCCAACTAACACAAGCAAATAGACGGCAAACTCGAAATATCGGTGGATCGTCAGCGGGAGGGGAGTCGCGTCGATCTGTGGGTTGGATTGCGGCATCGAAGATCGCGGATAGCGCCCTGAGGCTCGTCCGCCTTCAGGCTGTATCGTCCGACTCCAGATTCAACCTCTGGGTTAAACCTGTCAGGTTCAACCTCTATTGTTCGACAACTTCCATCAAGAAGGGAAGGCTTTCATATGCCTTTCTTGCACCAAAAGTCACCACCCCTTTACCCGCGCCATCGCGATGAATCACCATCAGGCGGAGAATCGACGCTCTCGTTTGCTAGAATGATTGCGGTCAGGCATCGGTCTCACGCGACGTACTCTCGCCAACCCCGCCAGGTCCGGAAGGAAGCAACGGTAACGGGCTCTTGCGTGTGTGGTGGGCCCCCGGTGCCTGGCTTATTACATTTTGAGCGCGTGGTCCTCCGCTTCTTGCAGCATCGGTTAGACATTCTGCTCCCAATCCTGCAAAATACTCACTTTCATACTCTGGAGCTCTAATTGACCAAGCCTATTCGCGCCAAAATCAGCGCCCTCGGCACCTATGTGCCGCCGAAGCTACTCACCAACGCCGACCTCGAAAAAATGGTCGACACCACGAACGACTGGATTCTCGCCCGCGTCGGCATCCGCGAACGCCACATCGTTGAAAAAGGCGTAGCCACCAGTGACCTGGCAGTTGAGGCCGCCAAGAAAGCGCTCGCCCAACGCGGCCTCGCTCCCAGCGACCTCGATGCCATTATCGTCGGTACGGTCACGCCCGACATGTTCTTCCCCTCCACCGCCTGCCTCGTCCAGCACAAACTGGGTGCCGCAGGAGTTTGGGGATTCGATCTCTCGGCCGCCTGCTCCGCCTTCGTCTACGCTGTGCAGACGGGAGCGCAATTCATCGCCACAGGTACGCATAAGCGCATTCTTGTGATCGGCGCCGACGTGATGTCCTCCATCATCGACTACGCCGACCGCGCCACTTGCGTGATTTTCGGCGACGGCGCAGGTGCCGTGATTCTCGAGCCCGCCGAGGACGATTCCGTCGGCCTGATTGACTTCATCCACGAAGTCGACGGCTCCGGCGGATGCTTCCTCCAAATGCCCGGCGGAGGTAGTCTCAATCCTTCCACCCGTGAAACCGTCGACAAAAAGATGCACTACGTTCACCAGGACGGCCAGCAAGTCTTCAAGTTCGCCGTCCGCAAGCAAACCGAAGCCTGCCTGAAGCTGCTCGAACGCAACGGCCTCAAGGGTTCAGATATCGACGCTTTCATTCCCCACCAGGCCAACCTGCGCATCATCAACGCCACCGCCGAACGTCTGGGCCTGCGCCCGGAAAGCGTGATCGTCAACATCCAGTGCTTCGGTAACACCACCGCCGGCACCATCCCCTTAGCCATGAATACCGCTGTCGAACAGGGCAAGCTGAAGAAAGGAAGCCTGGTGCTCATGGCTTCAGTAGGCGCCGGCTTCACAGTAGGCGCCACACTCCTGCGCTGGGCCTTCTAAACATGTTCATGTGGGGACAGCCGCCTCGGCCGTCCCGCCAAGCAAAGCGAGGCGTTCCAGCCACTGCGGCTTTAGTCCTTAACAGCTCCTTATCTTGGGGTGGAGCAGCCCTTCAGCGCTGCGTCTAGGTGTACCGCGGATGAGTGGGCTTTAGCCCCTGAGGTACGTTCGTAACACTCCTCTGCGCATTTGAATATCCCGAGCCACCACCGACTGTTATGTTTTCCGGAGCGTCCGCCTCACGTGGGGATGTGGCGGACGAGCAAAACCATGCTTCGTGCCACATGCTGCTGTCTTCTCCTGGCCCTCGCCGTGTTGGGACAAGCGGCCGCCCAGAAGTCGAAAGACGACTCACAACAAACCAAGCTCCTGATCATGGAACACCTGTGGAACGAAGCCCAGGTGAATCGTGACGCCCGCGTTCTCGATGCCATGATCGGCAACGAATTCGTCAACACCGAGTACGATGGCGAGGTCAGTGACAAAGCCAGGTTTCTGGCCGATATCAGAGATCCCCAGTTCAAACCCACCAGCCTGACCATTCAGGATGTCAAGGTCAGCATGTACGCCGACGCAGCCGTGGTCGTTGGCATCTACCACACCAAAGGAACCTACCAGGGAAAGCCCTACGAACACTTCGGCCGCTTCACCGATACCTGGGTCTACACCGAAGGCCGCTGGCAATGCGTCGCCAGCCACACCAGCCTGCTGAAGAAGTAAAACGTCCTCGCCGCCGCCACGAGCATGCACCGGGGAATATAACGCCTATAAAAACTTTTGATAGCGAAAGTTGCCTCCGCAACTGTGCGCAGACGATCTAAAAACCCGGTCTGATTTCTTCTAACTCGCTTTTAGGATTGTTTTAAATGCAAGCCACGCCCCGCCCACCCCGCTGGAAGACCCTGCTGGCTTTCGCCATAATCTACTTCGTCTGGGGATCAACCTTCCTGGCCATCCGCATCGGCGTGCGCGAGGTGCCGCCGTTCCTGCTCGCCGGAATGCGTTTCTTCGCCGCCGGCATCGTGCTCTACGCCTGGGTGCGCGCCACCGGAATCGCCTCACCTTCCCGCCGCGAATGGTTATCAGTAACCTTGCTGGCTGCACTAATTTTTCTGCTGGATTACGGATTAGTCTTCTGGGCCGAGCAGCGCGTCCCCTCCGGCATTACAGCCGTGATGCTCGCGACCATCCCGGTCTTCACCGCGCTCGCCGAAATTCTTATCCTGCGCACCCAGCGGCTCACCTTCCGCCTGGCATGTGCCCTCTTGGTCGGACTCGCCGGAGTAGCGGTCCTGGCCAGCCGTTCCGTAAGCCTCGGCGACGCTCCCATCGACCGCTCCGGCGCGATTGCTCTGGTGGCGGGTGCCATCAGTTGGTCCTTGGCCTCGGTTCTCACCCGTAAGTTGGTTCTGCCCCAATCGAAGATCATGAATTCAGGAGCCCAAATGCTCGTCGGCGGAATCCTGCTCCTGCTAGCGGCCGCTATTTTTGGAGAGTTCAACGGCTTCCACTGGCAAGCCGTTTCTTCGGGGGCGTGGCTCGCACTGGCCTACTTGATCGTCGCTGGCTCGATCATTGCCTTCACTGCCTATGTCTGGCTCATTCACCACGAGTCCCCCACCAAAGTTGGCACCTACGCATACGTGAACCCCGTGATCGCCGTGCTGCTCGGATATTTTCTAGCCGGCGAACCGCTGGGTCCCCGGACGATCGCCGGAACATTCCTCGTGCTGGTAAGTGTAGTAGTGATCACGACTGGGCCAAAGAAGGCAAAGTCAGCAGGGCTCACTCAGGAAACTGAACTAGCCGAGCCGTAGTATGCGGGGTCGGGTGGGCCGGAATGGGCTCGGGAAGGGCACGAAGTATAGCCTGCCCTGAGCGGAGCCCGGGGGTGCCGTTAAGTCGTTGAAAAGTGTCCGCGCTTACGTTGCCTCCGCAACTTCCCTTATCGACCTAAGCAAGTCAGGCTGACTGGAATCGAAGACCCTAGGGCGTTCGCTGTGACCATTCTTGGAGGACCTCATTCTCCCGCTCCGAAGATAAAGGTGAAAGTGCATCGTCGAACTCTCCCGAGTAGAAGTCATTCAAGCAATCGAATGCCGTCTGCTTGAAGGGACGAGTTACCCATCCGGCCCGAAAAGCCTTTTCGCTGCTAATGGCATACAACCCTTGGTAGCCGTGATCGGGCTCCCAATATGGGAAATTGCCGATGAAAGTGTGTAGCACATGGTTGGATTCCAGTCCCTGCTTCTGCAGGAATTGCTGGGGGATCCACACAAAATTGGCATTGGATCCCGTGGCAGCGCTGCATCGGTCGAGGAATTCGCGAAACGACATTGACCGCCCGGTAAGATTGAAGGTTCCATAGATCGAGCGGTTGATAGCCATGACGAGAAAGGCCGCGACATCTTTCACATCCACAAACTCGACCGGATCGCTGCCATCGCCGGGAGCAATGTGTTGCCTGCCATCCTGAGCACGCAATAGCCAGATAAGCAGGTCCCCTCCGCCATCGCGGTGGCCCGCGATCGGCCCCGGACGCACAATCGTAAGCTTCTCGCCAAGGATCTTGTGCAGCCGCCGTTCGCTTTCTGCCTTGTTGCGGTTGTAAGCACGCCACGAACTGTCAAACGGCTCCGTGGGCGCATCTTCAGTGATGCCCGCCTTCGCGAATTCTTTGTGGTCGTAGGCGCCAACCGACGAAACATACAGATAATGCGCGCCTTGCTCTTTTAACAAGGTAGCCGCCGACGCGACCACGTCAGGGTCATTCGGCCAGACATCCACCACCACATCGAAGCGCCGGTGCGATAGCGCCGAAAAGTCCTGATCATTCGGATCCGCGCTGCGAAAGCCGCGCAGTTTCTGCAGGTGAGAGAACAATTCCGGGTTGGTAACGCCGCGATTGAAAAGTGTGACGGTGTGGCCCGAGGCTAACAACGCATTCACTACCGCTGGCCCAAGAAACAAGGTACCGCCCAGCACCAGGACTCGCTTAGGCGCGAAGATGGCCGATGCCCGGGGCAGCAACCATGGGCACTCCGATGCAGCCCCCAGCAGAAGAGAACCTCTGAGAAACTCGCGACGATTCATACGCGATTCCTTTTAGGGTTTTGACATTCGTGCTCTGACCATCACGGGCTGACAACTATGGTCTAGTCTCGTACTGATCCGGTTCGAGTGCAAGCGCTCTGCAGGCAACACACTCAAGAATGCAGGGAATCACAACCGGTCTGCAGGCGGAGGCCTGCGATGGCCGGTGGCCGCACTCGAGCCTGGGGTTGGTTTGAGTGGGGCAGCTCCGGAGATGTTCCCACTAACTAGCCTGCATCGCAACCCAAAGAAAACCGCAGGGCAGCACACACCTCATTCATCCGCGCAGAACTAAGCTGGGCCACACGTTTCCCGAGGCGCTGCTGCGACACCGTAACTGCATTGTGCAGGTTCACCGCGCACGGGGACTTCATACCGTCCTCCTCATCCAGAACCACTTCCGACGGCACGCCCCGAATCGTCGAGGTGACAGGCGCAACCGTGACCGTGGATAAATACGCGATAGCGCTGTCGCGGGTGAGCACGAGGGCCGGCCGCTTCTTGTCGGGCGAGGCAAACTCGTATAGCCGAACGTCGCCTCGGGCTATTCTTCCGGCCACGTGGCCTCCGATTCCCAACCCCGCGCTTCCGCGTCGGCCTGCGACTGTCGTGAGTAGCCCTGGCGGTCGCGCTCTTCACTGGCGCGCAGTTCCAACCGGCGGAGATGCTCACGCAAAGCGTCGCGCACTAAAGCGGAACGGTTTCGCTTAGTGCGCTTCGCGGCTTGGTCGGCGGCGTGTAACAGCTTTTTATCCAACACGATTTGCACGATTTCCATATTGTGGAGTCTATTCCACAGTATACTCCACATGCATGACATTTCAAAAAGCAGTCCTCAAGAAATTCCCACAAGCCACTGTGACATCTAACCTTGTCCACAGCCCATCCCCTGCGCGATCATGGTCGAGGCCGTGACGGTTGGCAGAAGCCCACTCGTTGCGCCCCGAAGTCCTTTGTTTCACGGATTTTAGTATCTAAGTTCTTTGACATCCGGATTTTGCGGGGAATTTCGCGCTAAAGTGATGATTCCAGGGATGGGAGGGGGGAGGGGGTATCGAAACATTCAGTTCGCAAACGACCCATCCAACGCTCGTCGCAATCACACTGCAAACTTTATTTTCGTGACGAAATCCACTACGGGCGCGTCATCCTCTCGGGCCTAACCAGCTGATCAAATTCCTCGCCGCTAAGATAGCCCAGCTTCAGCGCCGCCTCCCGCAGACTGCTGTGCTCCACCAGAGCAGTGTGGGCGATCTTGGCAGCCTTGTCGTATCCCACTTTCGGCGCCAGCGCCGTCACCAGCATCAGCGAGTTCTTCACGTACCAATCCACCTTGGCGCGGTCGACCTCGATGCCCTTGATCATGTACTCGACGTATCCGTGGCAAGCGTCGGCAACCAGTGTCACCGAATGCAAAAAGTTATAGATAATCACCGGCTTGTAAACGTTGAGTTCGAAATTGCCCTGCGATCCGGCAAATCCCACGGCAGCGGTCGCGCCGTGAACCTGCACGCAGACCATCGTCATCGCCTCACACTGCGTCGGGTTCACCTTGCCCGGCATAATCGAAGACCCAGGCTCGTTCTCCGGGATGGAAAGTTCCCCCAGCCCGCATCGCGGCCCCGAAGCCAGCCAGCGGATGTCGTTCGAAATCTTCATCAGCGAAGCCGCCAGCGTTTCCATCGCACCCTGCGCGTAGACAATCTCATCATGCGCCGAAAGCGCGGCGAACTTGTTGCCATGCGAGCGGAAGGGAAGTCCCGTGAGTTCGGCAATCTTCTTGGCAGCACGTTCTGCAAACTCGGGATGGGTGTTCAGCCCAGTCCCGACGGCAGTTCCGCCGATGGCGAGATCGTAGAGTCCGTCGAGCACCTGCTCCAAACGTTTGATGTCGCGCTCCAGCAGACTGGCCCAGCCTCCAAACTCCTGCCCGAACGTCAAAGGCACAGCGTCCTGCAAGTGCGTGCGTCCGATCTTTACTACATCATTGAATTCCCGCGCCTTGGCGGCGATCGCGTCATGCACGTTCTTGATCGCCGGAATCAGAACGTTCCTTACCTGGGATGCCGCCGCAATGTGCATCGCCGCCGGAAACGTGTCATTCGACGACTGTGACATATTTACGTCGTCATTAGGATGAATCGGCTTCTTCGATCCCATCACGCCGCCCGCAATTTCAATGGCGCGGTTCGAGATCACCTCGTTCACGTTCATGTTGGTCTGCGTACCGCTGCCCGTCTGCCAGATGCGCAGCGGGAACTGGTCATTTAGCTTGCCGGAGATCACCTCATCAGCCGCCTGCACAATCAGCTTCGCCTTGTCCGCCGGCAGCTTGCCGAGATCCTGGTTCACCAGTGCGCACGCCTTCTTGAGCGTGCCGAACGCGCGGATCATCTCCGGCGGCATGGTGTCGCGCCCAATGTTGAAGTGCAGCAGCGAGCGCTGTGTCTGCGCTCCCCAGTAGACGTTGGCTGGGACCTCGATCTGTCCCATGCTGTCAGATTCAACGCGCGTGTTAGGCGCCGGTTCTGCGGAGATTGACATAGGGTCCTGATTAGAGCGCGGTCGATGAAGTAACCGGAAATTATAGCGCGGACCAAGCATTCACCCTTTGCCGTGCTTCCGTTTAACCCGACCGTAGGAAATTCAGCTCCGGTCGCGTGCTAGAATCATCGGTTTCTGCCCGTGTCTAAGCCGGCGCAACGTGTCACTGAGTCCATGCCTGATTTTCTCACCGCCGCGGAAGTTGCGGTTCAGCCCGAGCCCAAGCTTCGTTCGCATCCCGAGACGCGGACTGATGTCCTGGTCATCGGGGCCGGGCCGACCGGCCTGGCCTGCGCCATCGAAGCGCAAAAGCTCGGCCTCAAGGTCATCGTCCTCGACAAAGGCTGTCTGGTGAATTCACTTTTCCACTATCCCGCGGGCATGATTTTCTTTACCACCCCCGAGTTGCTGGAGATTGGCAATGTCCCTTTCACCACCGCCCAGCAGAAGCCCACTCGCGAAGAGGCGCTCGAGTACTACCGCAAGGTCACCGAGCATTACCACCTCGACATTCGCCAGTACGAGTGGGTCAAAACAGTGATGGGTGAGGATGGAAACTTCAGCATCACCGCTACCGACCGTGCCGGCCGGCCTCACGACTACTGCACGCGCAAGGTCATCGCGTCTACCGGATATTACGATCTTGCGAATCAACTCGGGCTTCCTGGCGAAGAGCTGCCCAAGGTCTCACACTATTACGCCGAGGCTCATCCCTACTACGACACCGATGTGCTGGTGATTGGCGGCAAGAATTCGGCGGCGATTGCGGCACTCGACTTATGGCGTCACGGCGCTCGCGTCACGCTGGTCTATCGCGGCAGCCAACTCCATCGCCACGTCAAATACTGGATCAAGCCCGACCTCGAAAATCGTATCAAGAATGGAGACATCACTGCCTATTTCGACAGCCGCGTGCAGGAAATCGGGATCGACCACGTCGTCATCGTCACCCCGCGCGGCCCCATCCGGCTGAAGAACGACTTCGTGCTGGCCTTGATTGGCTACCATCCCGACTACGATTTCCTGCGCAGCATGGGAATTGAACTCTCTGAGGAGCAATGTCGTCCGGTCTGCGATCCCGTGACGCTAGAGAGCAACGTGCCTGGGATCTATGTGGCCGGGGTGATTGTCGCAGGCTCCAGCACCAACGAAATCTTCATCGAGAACGGCCGCTTCCATGGCAAGCAGATCGCCGAAGACCTGAAGAGAAAGCTGCATCCGTCTTCCTAGCGGTTTTCTACTGGAATCTCGATTCCCAAACTCCGCGTTCACCAGTTACCCTAACCATTCGCATGGAACCTCAATCAGAGCGCGCGGCTCCATCGATCTCGCTGGCGGCGTACTGGCGGCTGCTGCGCGGCAACCGCAATTTCCGCCGGCTGTGGCTGGCGCAGATTGTCAGCGAGATTGGTGACTGGTTCTACACACTCTCCATCTACACCTTGCTGCTGCAGTTGACCGGACACGCAAGCTCGGTTGCGCTGGCATTGGTTCTGCAAGTTCTGCCGCAGACCTTTGTTGGTCCGGCAGCGGGCGTGGTGAACGATCGCTTGCGGCGCAAACATGTCATGATTGCCGCGGATCTGGTTCGTTTCGGCGTGGTGCTGGCGATGTTGCTGGTGCGTTCGCGATCCATGGTGTGGCTGGTCTATCCGTTGCTGCTGGCGGAGACCATCATGGCCGCGTTCTTCGAGCCAGCCCGCAGCTCGGTGATCCCGAATATCGCTGCAAAGGGAGAGGTGCTCATTGCCAACACACTCTCCTCAGCGACGTGGTCGGTGAATCTGCTGATTGGCGCGTCAGTCGGCGGCTTGGTCGCCGCGTTCTTCGGTCGAGACGCAGTCTTTGTGTTGAATGCTCTGTCATTCCTGGCGTCGGCGATTCTCATCGGGGGAATGCGGTTTGCCGAGCCACATGCCGAATCCGCGGCTCCGCTGCGTCCGCGCGATCTGGTCGACTTCTCTCCTGTGCTGGAAGGCATTCGCTACGTGCGCAGTCATCGCACTCTGCTTCCGACCGTCTTTGCGAAAGCTGGCGAACTCATGATCGGTCCGAGCTGGGTGATCTTTACCGTGCTGGGCGCGCATGAATTCGCGGTACATTGGCACAATGTCGATGCCGCGCGAGGGGCGATGCTGGGCATGAGCATCCTGCTCGGCGGACGCGGGATCGGAGCGTTGGTGGGACCGCTGATCGCGGCGCGCTGGGCAGGGCGCAGCGACCGGCGGCTGCAACTCGGAATCCTTTTCGGTTATCTGACCATCGCGTTCGGATATGGAATGCTCGGGAGCAGTCGAACGGTTTGGACGGCCAGCGCATGTGCCATGCTGGCGCACATGGGAGGATCGACGGTTTGGGTTTTCTCAACCACGTTGTTGCAGCTGCACACGGATGACCGCTTCCGCGGCCGCGTCTTCTCCGCCGACCTGGGCTTCTCGATGCTGACGATTGCGGCGGGTGCTTATCTGTGCGGGCGCTTGCTTGATGCAGGCGTCGCTGCTCGCATGGTTGCGACCTGGACGGGATTGGTCATGCTGATTCCTGCGGTGCTGTGGGCGCTGGCGATGCGAGTTGGTATGGAGCGGACTGCAGAGATCTCTATTGAATCGGAGCGGTAGCTGGTCGGCGGCAGGAAGGATACTTTGATTTTTCCGTTTTGGGACGAGTGAGGTTTTGGCGGGGTACCCCCCTCCCCCCTGGTCCATTGGAATCATCAGGTTAGGAGAATTTTGTGAAAAAATCTTAGCGCCACAACAACTTGCGGGCAAAATATTCCGAAATAAGGACTTAGCTGGCTATCAGAGAGCTCTCGTGCTTACTACTTCAAATACAGCGGGTTGATCCGGCGAGATCAAGAACGATCCGGAGAGCCGTGTGCTACCGCCGGACCTTGAAAGAGCGCTCTCAGTGGATCACAAATTTCCACGCCACAACGACGGCAAAAATGACTATCCCAGCCGCATAAGCCCACATTCGTCCTTTTTGGACTTTTTCACGATCCATCACGGAACACCTCGGAAGACCACACCACTATTATAAATGCGGACGCAAGCCCAAACTAATTCACTAGTGCGGGATAGTCGCTAAGCCGCTCACCCCAGTAACCGGTCGATCTTGGCGGCCATGATGAAGTCGCTTTCGGTGAGGCCGTCGATTTTGTGGGTCCACATCGTGACTTCGGCTTTGCCCCAGGCCAGCAGAATATCCGGATGATGGCCTTGCTCGTCGGCCAGCGCACCTACGCGATTCACGAAATCGAGTGCCTGCTTGAAATCGGGGAAAGTGAAGGCGCGAGTAATGTGGTGCTGGTTGACCACGCTCCACTGGGGGACGATCTTGTGGAGCGCGTCGAGTTCCTTGCCTTTTAGCGGAGGGATGCCGCCGCGGCAGGGGACACATTTCTTGTCGGCTAGTTGTTCGGTCATGGAAGTCTATTCTATCTACTTCGCCGTCTGCCTCATAGGCTCAAAGCAAGGTTTCGAGGTCGCGGGCACCGTGAACTACCCGGAGAATCGTGATTTGGTTCTTTTCAGCGCGATAGAAGATCAGATGTCTGGGGAATCCGGCGACTGACATCCGTCGAACGCCTTGAAGTTCATCAGCGCTGAAGCCGCATTTTGCGCCTGAGCGGGGATTCGTTTCGATGCAGGATCAGAGCGGCAGTAACTCCATTTTCCCATCGCCTTGCCAATGCGTGGTCTGAGCGCTGCTCGTACCAGTCGGCTTGCTCTTGAATGTCATTGACGGCGACATCAGCGAGCCGAAGTGCGGGGCGACTCATTTCTTGCCAGCCTGCTTGCGCAGGACGGCGAGCAGGCCCTTCTTGCGTACTGCTGTCAAGGAAAGCTTGATCGTAGGTCCCTTAGCGGCTGCGATGAGATCCTGTTCAAGTGAGTGGAGCCGCCGTTCTTTGTCCTGGCGAATTAATTCGCGGACGTATTCGCTGGGAGTGCCCCAATCGCCCGATGCAACCTGTCCTTCGACATACTGTTTCAGGGGCTCGGGAAGAGAAATGTTAAGAGAGGTCATGGCCATACCTTCATATTATGACAGTTTATGAAGGTATGCAAGTCGAGGTCCAGAAGCCCGCAGTCGGTTACAGTGCGGGGCCGCCGGATGACGGCTGGTAAGACATCTCCGGTTTTACGGAGCCGGGTGCGGCTGGTCCGCGGAAGAAATGCTTGATCCAGATCATATATCCGAGGAACAGAATCATAAACACCACACTCCACCACAGCAACACCGCCGTGTTGCTATGGAACATTGGGTTGGCTTTCATCTGCTGCAGTTGAGCGTCCGACCATCCCAGCTTCGAATAAGCTTGCAGCAAGTCGGCGCGGCGGAAAGTAAGGATCACCGAGATCATGCGCAACACGAGCACGCAGACGGCAAGCCACCATCCGGCCAGACGCACGCGGTAAAGCATAATGGCGACGAAACAGTCGATGCCAGCCATTACCACTAAGACTGCGGCCCCGGGCAGGCCGGTCAGATACCTTCCGAAGAACGCGATAAAAGGAGTGGTGACCGCCATCAACAGGAAATAGACTGCGCTGGAGCCCAGAACCAGGCTCACCGCAAGCACCGGTAGGGGGCAGCGATCGGTCCAGCGCTCCGCAGGATCGCGCCGTTTGCAGGTTTCCTCAACGTCTTTGCGACGGTAGAACAGAAGGAAGGCGAGGGGCAAGACCACCAGAAAGAAAGACAGAAACACGATGACGAACGTGAGGATGACGGCGAATACGCCAGTCGGCAGGGGCGGCGCGTTGGGAGTCTGCGCAGCGGTTTGCCGGAAGGCGGCAGCAAAAATCCGAGGCATGAACACGGTCATCGCGACGGTTGCGACTACTCCGATGATCAGCCAAAACCACGACAGAATCAGATTGAGGGCCCAAGCCCAACGGCGCGCCCGAATCGAGCCAATGCCCAGAGTTACTAACAAAACCGCCGCGAATGTGTAGGAGCAAATGCCGCTTGCGTAGGTGCCGGCGGGCATTGCTCCGCCGGCGAGTTTGCGCGAGAACACGGCGCCCAGCAACGTCACGGGAACCATGAGCGCGGCTAGCGCACCCAGGATAATTTCGATGATGCCGAAGATCGTGAGTCCCGTGCTGCGGTCTTTATACGCCGCAGCTTCGGGAACCAGGGCAACGGCAGGGACAGACGGAGGTGCGGGGTCTTGTGGTATTTGTTCCACACGGAGCCTCCCGAGCGAAGCTGTATCTTAGCAGGCGGTTGGACGGTTGGGATGTGGGAGTAGATTTTTTGCAGTTGCAGGAACGCTTGAGAGCATGCTGAGCGCCTCGCTGCGCTCGGCGGGACAGCCGAGGCGGCTGTCCCACACATACGCTTGCGGGCTAGAACGGAATATCTTCATCCGTGATCGGGCCCGGAGCCGGCAGTGGCGTGCTCAGGTTCTGGCGTGCGCTGGTCGAAATTGTTGCCGCCGCCGGCCGAGGCGCCGCGCGAGCTTTCTTTGAAGTCTCCGCCGCCTTCGCCGCGTCCGCCGAGCAGGATCAGGTCGCTGGCTACCACTTCGGTCATGTACTTCTTCTGGCCGCTGGTCTTGTCGTCCCAGGAGCGGGTTTGCAGGCGGCCTTCGATGTAGACCTTGCCGCCCTTCTTCAGATATTCGCCCGCAATCTCGGCGAGGCGCTGCCAGAGCACGACGTTGTGCCACTCGGTGCGATCCTGCCAGTCGCCAGCCTTGTCTTTGAAGCGCTCGTTGGTGGCGATGGTCAGCTTGGCTACCGGTGTGCCCTGGGGCGTGTACTTCACTTCTGGATCTTTCCCAAGATTACCGATCAGTTGAACCCGGTTCAGACTCTTTCCTGCCATGGGATGCTCCTTTGCAGGGGATCAGTATACCGGAAGCAGCGGCCTGCGAACGGTGCGGGAGTTGATATTGTCTGTTGAAATCCGTTCTGGGACATGCTGCCGTGGGCGGATAATGCGAGAGAAGCCAGTGCCGTCCCTTGCGGGACTCGTTTCACTTGGGTTCGCTGACCCCGGACTTACGTCCGGGGCTAATGAATGCCGTCCCTGTCGGGACTAAAGTCCTTTCTCGCTGTACGCTGTCACGGTATAATCACGGCATGCCTCCTGCATCCGGCGCCACCAAAGCCGTCGGCATGGTTCCCGACGAAATGAAGTCTGAACCGAAGTCCAAAGGGCTTGACCACGCCTCGCAAGAAGAAGCCGAAGGAACTGGCGGTGATCACCGAGTGCTGCACGGGATGCGCCGGCTCGCCGGCCTGCGTGGAATATTGTCCGGTGGAAGACTGCATGTTCTGGGTGGCGGACGAGGACAGCACGCCGTTTGGCCGCATCGCGGTCGATCCTATTCTCTGCATCGGCTGCAAGAAGTGCCTCAGCAAAGGTCCCGACGGCTGCTTCCTCGACGGCTGTCCCTGGGACGCGATCGTCATGGTCGACACTGTCGAAGTGGAAAAAGAAGTCGGCGCGATGGCAATTTAGAAGCCGCGGACAATGGCTAGGGGTCAGTGCCCTCACATTGTCGGCTCGTGAGTCAGACACTCTTCCCACCGCCGCAATAACGGAATAGAGGTTTTCTCACTCCGACGTGAATTCGAGCCAATCTCCGTCTCCCCTAAGGATGACACTGGGAAGCGTCGTGAAGCAAGAGTGCTAACGCCGGCTTTTCTTGCTCTCTGGCTCGCCTTCGCCTGGCTCGCCGGAGTGTTCCGGACTGTCTCCCGGCTCGGGAAAGTCTGTGTCGGCGCCCTTGACGCGCGGATCCTGGTCGCGGTGTCCGAGTTGCTCTGAGAGCCCGAGATTGCCGTCGTGATTGATGTTCTTCGCTTCAATGGCGCCTTTGGCGCGGTCGGGATCGTTGTCGGAGATCTTATGTCATGATGAGTGCCTCCTGCCTGTGCAGGAAAATTAATACGGAAACTTATTGGCCTGGCCGGGCCGGTCTGCCGAAACTCCCAGCTTGCGCAGGCGTTCGCGGGCCTGTAGAGCTTCGTTCGATTTCGGATAGCGCTGGATCACGTGCCGGAGTTCAGTCACGCCGTCATCCTGCTTGCCCAGTTCGATCAGCGAGAATCCTTTCTTCAACTGCGCGGAAGCGGCTTTGTTTCCGGTGGGGAAGTTCTGCAGAACCTGGTCATAGCTCTGCGCCGCCTGCTGGTATTTTCCCTGGCGGAATTGAATTTCGCCAAGATAGAAGTAGCAGTTCCCGGCGAGATCGGTGTTGGGATAGAACTTGACGTAGTCGGAGAATTCCTGCGTGGCGAGGTCGTTCTTGTCGCCGTTGTAATCGCGCAGGGCGTTGTTGTAGAGGACATCGGGCGGCGGAGCCTGCGCCATGCCTGCTGCTGCGGCCTGTTGTGTGGCCTGCTGTGCGGCCAGGCTTTGCTGGGACGACTGCATGTCCTCAAGCTGCTTGCTGACTTTGGCGAGCCGCGCCTTGAGTTCGTCGAGCGTATCGTTGAGCGCCTGGATCTGGCCGGAAAGCTGGTCGACGTGCGAGGCGGAGTCTCCCTGCTGTTTTTGCAACGTGTTCTGCAGCAGTGAGAGCGACGCCCAACTTTGTTGACCGCGTCGGTATCCTGCTCGACCAGGTTCTTCATCACGCCCATGCGCTCGTCGAAGCTGCGCTGCATGGCGGTCATCTGCTCCTGCAGTTGCTGCACCTGGGTCTGCAGTTGAATCATTTCTTTGCTGACGCCCCAGGCCGGGCGTGGCGGCCAGCCAAAGCGTGGAGAGCAGAGCGAAAAGAGTGGAGCAATCGTCTTGGTGTCATAAGCGAAAGTTTCCCGAACCTATTTTAGACGGGTTGGCGCGGCATTGCGGTGTTAGATGCAGGATATCGAAGTAACCGAAAACATGCTCCGACATATCGAAAGCAGAAAGTCAGGGGCGGAGGTTTCTCCGCCCCTGGCAGAAATCCCACGATTACTTCTGATATACGAAGTGGCCGCGGCGGTTCTGCTGCCAGCAGGCCTCGTTGTCTTCCATGCAGAACGGTTTTTCCTTGCCGTAGCTGATGGTCTTGATGCGGCTGGCGTTGACGCCGGCCGCGATCAAGGCGTTCTTGACGGAACTGGCGCGCTGGTCGCCCAGGGCCAGGTTGTATTCGGTCGAGCCGCGGTCGTCGCAGTGTCCCTCGACCGTGAAGTTGATATTGGGATGCTGGTTGAGGAACTGCGCGTCGCCCTGGATCGGAAGCCTGCTGATCGCCGCGAATGTCGGACTTGTCATAGTCGAAGTAGACGTCCTTGACGTTCTGGCCGAACAAGTCTTCTTCCGACGGCGACGGAGTGGCGGCCTGGGGCGGCGGCGGCGGCTGGCGTGACAGTGAGGCGTGTAGTGGCCTCCTGGGTTCCACCCGGAGCCTTTGGCAACCAGGTGATAGGTGGTGGAATCGGCCGGGTTCACCTGATTGCGATCCACTGGCTTGAACGGCGCCGATGCCATCGATGGAGACATCGGTGGCGTTCGAAGTCTGCCAGCTCAGGGTGGCGGATTGCCCCTGTTGAATCGGTATCGGGCTCACGGAGATGGAGGCGGTGGGCGATGGCGGAGGCGGCGGTGGAGGCGGCGGAGGGGCGGGGCTGCTTTCTTCTTGCATGCGCCCAGCATCAGAACTGCGCACAATGCGATTACGGTTGCGAGCGTTTTCAGAATCTGCTGCTTTCTGGCGATGTTATTCACGTTGTTCCTCTTCACGTTTGATCCTCCTGCGAACCCGAATCGTTTTCGAGTTCAGACGAAATGTTCTTATTTCCAACTCCAGTTCGGTTGCGTGTTACGTCCAGTAAAAGTCAGCTGATGAAGCTTGGTGCCGTCGGCGAGCATCATCCAGATCTCTTCTTTGCCGGAACGGCTGGATTGAAAGACAATGTGCCGGCCGTCCGGCGCCCACGAAGGAAAATCGTTGCGTCCGCCGTCGTGCGTGAGCTGAACCCATTGTTTGCTGGCGATATCCATCAAGTAAATGTCGGAGGAGCCGGGCTCGCCGGGGCCGTACTTGCGGGTCCAGGCCAGGGTGAGGAACTGGCCGTTGGGCGACCAGTTGGGCGAGACCGCATAACCCTGGTCCGTCATGCGCTGCTGGTTGGTGCCGTCGGCCTCCATGGTATAGACCTGAGGCAGCCCGGTGCTGCCGCTGACGAAAGCAATCTGCGCGCCGGTCTTGCGATTCCACGACGGGAGAAACGTCCGGACCTTTGCCGGTGGTCATACGGTGAAGGTTGCCGCCGGAAGCGTCGCAGACATAAATTTCCGAATGGCCGCTGCGCGAAGAGGAGAACGCCAGGCGCGTTCCATCAGGCGACCAGGAGGGCGAAAAATTGCTGCCGCCGAAACGCGGGAAGCTGACCAGGCGGTTGAGATCGAGCGAGAACATCAGAATATCCCAGCCCGGACTTGGTTAAGGAACTGAAAGCGAGGCGGGAACCATCGGGCGAGATGCGCGGCGAAAGAGAAATGGAGCCCTGATGGGTGAGTTGATGCTGATTGGAGCCGTCGTAGTCCATCACCCAGATTTCTTTGTGGCCGGAGCGATCGCTGACAAAATAAATTTTGCTCTCGGCGATGCCGGGAATACCGCCGCCCAGCCGGAAGATAATCTCGTCGGCAAATTTGTGGGCGATCAGGCGGGCAGCGTCGTCGGTGGGAACGTCGGTGTATTGCTTGCCGAGAACCTGCGGCGAAGCCGTGTTCTTAACGTCGTAGAGCCAGCCCTGGACGGTGACTTTGCCGCCGGCGACGCCGAGATTGCCGAAAGCCAGCATGGCGGCGTTGGGCGGAGGCGCGTTCCACAGATTGGAATGTGACTTCGGCGGGCTGGCCGGGCACCTGCAGAGGGATAAAAGCTCTTGGAAACGAGTTCGACGACGCCGGAATTATCCAAGTCGTTCCAGAACGTGTCGTTGAAGGTCTTCAGCAGGGCGGCGTTCTGAGGATCTGCTGTTGGAGGGCTTGAAGTCGGGAACGGCGAGGCGGACTTTTTCGACGCCCAGGCCGGAGCCGGTGCGCACCCAATCCTGGGCGAAGGAGGGAGCCAGCAAGACGGACAAAAGCAGGATCAGGAAGCTGAAGGCGCTCAGAAGCCGTGCGCCGGTTGGGGCAGAGAATCCGGGAAAGTGCAGGACTTGTCTTTGTTTATGTCTATCGTCCATCCGGTTGGAGCCGTTACGCGAACCCGGGCAAAAGGATACTGTATACGACAATATCGTACTCCGATATGTTCTCATTAGCAAGTTACGGTCGATCATAGTCGTGAATATGGAACCTCAGGAATAATCAGGTAGATGCTCCATACGCATTTCCTGATCCTATACATCGGCCTTTTCCGCCATTGCTTTACTGATGCCCTCACCGGCCTGTAGGTAGCACAAGTTCATTTCTTGCTGTAGTCGAACCAATACTCCACAGAGATCTTGCTGCCGCTGTAGTCGGGGGGCAGCGGGCCGAAGGTGTCGATCCGCTGCAGCGCGCGGACGGCGGACTGATCGAGCGAGGGCACTCCACTGGATTGCTCGATCCGCACGTTATAGGGATGACCATCGCGGGCAATGTCGAAGGTGATATAGACGCGTTCTGCGCCTGCTGATGCTGCGGATCGACCTCGTACTTCAGCCAGTTTTCGGAGACTTTCTGCTGAATGACTCTGCACGTACCAGCCGTATCTTGTGCCAAAATCGCCGCCGCCGCCGGTGACGCCGAAACCGCCTTTGGCGCCGCCCGCGGCAAAGCTGCCATAGGGTCCGCTGACCGGGCCGCCTTCGCCGAACGCGACCTGGTTGGTTTCCTGCTCCGGCGCGGGTTGAGGCTTCGCTTTAGTGGGCGCGGGCGGCTTCTTCGCTTGATCTTGGAGTTCTTGCCCTGAATCTCGATGGCATCGGGTTCCTTCTCTTCAACCTTGGGTTGAGACTTGGTGATGCCCTTGGATTCATTGGCCAGAACGTTCTGGGTCTGCGCGGCCGTGGCGGGCAAGGGAACGTTGCTGACTAATGTGACGCCCATTGCCGTAACCCCCGCCTCCGGATCCCCAGCCTTCTCCGTGCGACCCCGTAAATACGACGGAGTAGAGCAGGATGACAGCAGTCACGGCGATATGAAAGCCGACGGACCAGGTGAGGGCGCGTCCCCAGTTGTCGTGTTCGAAAAATATCTCAGCGTTTCGCGCCATTTTCTTCCAAAGGCTGAGTGACGATGCTGACGTTGGTGATGCCCGATTGTTTGACCGCGTCCATCACCGTGGCAAAGGCGCCGAAAGGCACGTTCTCATCGGCACGGACGAAGATGAACTGATTGCGGGGATCGCGAATCTTCTGCCGCAGGCTGGCTGCGATCTGATTGATGTTAATGGCCTCGTTGCCGAGGAAGACGCGCTGGTCCTTGTTGATGGTGATGACGACCCGCTCCTCAGTGATCTCCTTGACGGTGCGGGTTTTGGGCACGCTGACTTCGATGCCGGACTGAAGAACAGGCGCGGTGACCATGAAAATGATGAGCAGGACGAGGACCACGTCGACCAGCGGAGTGATGTTGATATCGGCGAGAGCGGTTTGGGTGCGGCCGTCGGGCGAGGTGAAAGCCATCAGCGCCTCCCCTCAGCCGCAGCTTGCGGCTGAAGGTTCTCGATGGCGTTAAGCACTTCGAGGGTGAAATCGTCGCCGCGAGCGGCGAACTGTCGAATCGAGTTGCCGATGAGGTTGTAGGCGATGACTGCCGGGATGGCGGCGGCGAGTCCGGCGGCCGTGGTGATCAGAGCCTCGGAAATACCGGGGGCAACGGCGCGGAGGGTGGCTCCGCCGGCGGTGCCGAGGCCGTGGAAAGCGTCAATGATGCCCCAGACCGTGCCGAACAGTCCGATGAAGGGGGTGACGGCGGCAGTGATCGCGAGCCAGGGAACGTTGCGCTCGAGGCGCGTGATTTCTTCCGAGGCTCCAATCTGCATGCCGCGCTGCACCGCGGTCAGGCTGCGGAGCGCGGCGCCGGTCCCGGCGAGTTGGCGCTTGTATTCCTGGAATCCGCCCTCGAAGACGCCGACTAACGGACTGGGCCGGAACTGCTCGGCGACCGAGGCCATGTCCTGCAGGCGTTGTGCCCGGCGAAAAGCTCGCAGGAAGCGTCCACTCTGCAAGCGGGCGCGGCTGAGCAAGCTCCACTTGGTGAGGATGATTGCCCAGGAAATCAGGCTGAACGCGAGCAATGTGAGGAGGACGAACTTGGCGACGGGACCAGTACTGGAAACGAGGTCGAGAATTTCGCCGCCGACGAAGAATGCAGAGTATGAGAGGAGTTGCATCTTGGTTTTTGGATGATCCTTGAGGCGATTATAGATGATTGAGGCACGCGCTTCGCGGCACGTATCCCATCCGTAAACTTTCATGCCCTTTCGTGCTATGCTGCGCAAAACTTCGACATTGGTCCACCGAGGAGTGCTGTGCTGGTTGAATTGCGGCTGGAAAACTACGCGGTGATCGACAACGCGGCGGTGGAGTTCGCCTCCGGGCTGAACCTGCTGACGGGAGAAACCGGCGCGGGAAAATCCATCCTGATCGATGCGCTGGCGCTGCTGCTGGGTGAAAAGGCGTCGAGTGAAGTGATTCGCAGCGGGGCGGAGCGCGCAGTGGTGTCGGCAGTTTTCGAGTGCGACGGCGTCGCCGGGGACGCGATCGAGACGGTGCTGGAGCACAACGGGCTCGACGAATCGGAAGATGGCTCGCTGATTGTGCGTCGTGAGATTGCCGCGGGAGGCAAAGGACGCGTGTTCGTGAACAATCAGGCAGCGACGGTCGCGGTGCTGCGGCAGCTTGCGCCGCATCTGGCGACCATCCATGCGCAGAACGAGTCAATTCTGGCGTTCGACGCTCCGGCGCGGTTGGAGCTGCTCGATGGATTTGGAGGAACCCAGGTCGAGCCGGTATCCAAGGCATTTGAAGCGTGGAAGGGAATTCGCGAACGTATTGACGATCTGGAAAGGGATGAGCAGGACCGGTTGCGACTAGTGGATCTGTGGGCGTTTCAGAAGCGCGAGATCGAAGAAGCTAAGCTGCAATCTGGCGAAGACGAGCGACTAGAGACAGAAAAACGCGTGCTGGCCAACGCGGAGAAGATTTACAACGCTGCCATGCAGGCCTTCGATCTGCTGTATGAAGGCGACGGTTCCACCACGGCATCGATGCGGGCGGCGCAGAAGCAGATTGAAGAGCTGGCGCGCTATGAGCCCAAGTTTCAGGAGGCGCTAGCCGCACTGGAGACCGCGCGCATCAGCGTGGAAGATGTGGGAGCCACGGTGAGGGATTATGCCGGCGGAATCCATGCTTCGCCGGAACATCTGGCGGAGGTGGAAGACCGGCTGGCTGTACTGGACCGACTGAAGCGCAAGTATGGTCCAGCGCTGGAGGATGTGATTGGGTTTGGAGCGGACGTGGCACGCAAGCTTTCGGAGATCGAGAATAAGGACGAGATTCTGCGTGGGTTACGCGCCGAGCTGGCGAAAGCGGGCACGGAGTATCTGCGGGCGGCGCGGGCGCTGTCAAAATCTCGACGAGACGCGGCCCGCAAGCTGGAGAAGATGGTGGAGGCCGAGATCAATGATCTGGCCATGAAATCGGTGTTCCGGATTCAGATGACGACCGGCGAAGAAGAAGGGAACTGGGCGGCGGCGGGAATCGATGAGGTTGTTTATATGATCGCGACTAATCCCGGCGAACCCATGCGTCAACTGGAACACATTGCGTCGGGCGGAGAATTGTCGCGAGTGATGTTGGCGCTGAAGGTCAGCGTGGAAGCGGGAACCGACCCTGGTCTTCGCAAGAAGCGGTCAGGCTCCCAACGCACGATGGTCTTCGACGAGATCGACGCCGGCATCGGCGGGCGGGCCGCCGAAGCTGTGGGCAAAAAGCTGAAGGCGCTGGCGCGCGCCAATCAGGTTCTATGCGTAACTCACCTGCCGCAAATTGCCACGTTCGCCGACCAGCACTACGTAATTGAGAAGAAGGAGCGCAATGGGCGGACGCGGACAAGCATCCGCGCCGTTGTGGGCGAAGAGCGCACCGAGGAAGTGGCCCGGATGCTGAGCGGAGCCAAGCTGACTGATACTTCGCGCAAGCACGCGGAGCAGATGATTAAAGCGAACGGGTAGCGCCGGCGCCCGCCCGGCAGCCCCGTCACGAATAGCTTGCCGTAGCCCTCATGGTTAGTGGTCTGGTGGTTGGAAGATGCAAATCGTCTCTCCAGACGCGCTTCCACCATCCTTGGGAACCGGGATAATGGCATTCTCGTCTCAGCCGCTGTAGGGTGGGAGTTAGCCATCAAGGTGAATTTAGGCAAGCTCAAACCGTCGTCTATCCTCGATAGCCTGGACCGCATATTGGAGCGGGAGGCATTTTCGGAGTTGCCGATCACGATGGAAGCGGCGGTCCGTGCTGGTTTACTCCCGGCTCACCATCGGGATCCCTTTGACCGAATCCCGGTAGCTCAGGCCCAATCGCTGAACCTTTCAATTCTCAGTGCGAACGCACTTCTTGACCGCTACGACGTCAAGCGGCTGTGGTGAACGGCGGGGACACTCCTATCCGGAGGGCGCCCCATCCAATGCTCTGAACTCCCACTTCGCTGCTAATCCCCGCCGTTTCTGTGGCTTACGTTGACCAGAAGGGTACTTTCCGGTAGTTTATTACTATCGCCTTCAATGGGTTCGTGTACCCTGACCGTACAGGTTCAAGGCACAGGTTTTGCATCCTAAGTCGGATGGGGAAGATCACAAGAACGGGAGTTTGATGGTGCCAAATATCCAGAAAAAGACTCTGCTTTTGCTCAAGCCGCGGGGGTTTTGCGCCGGCGTGGTTCGGGCGATTGATGTCGTCCGCATTGCACTGGAGGCCTTCGGTCCTCCGATTTATGTGCGTAAAGAGATCGTCCACAACAGCTTCGTGGTGGACGAGTTGCGGGGCAAGGGCGCGATCTTCGTCGACAGCGAAGATGAAGTCCCCAATGGCGAGCGGGTGATCTACAGCGCGCACGGGGTTTCGCCCGAGGTGCGCGAGCACAGCGCCCGGCGCGGGCTGCGCGTGATTGATGCCACGTGTCCGCTGGTCACCAAGGTGCATGTGGAGGCAGTGAAGTTTGCCAAGGAAGGCTATTCGCTAATTCTGATTGGGCACCACGATCACGACGAGGTGATTGGAACTCTGGGGGAAGCTCCTCTGGTGACTCAAGTGGTGGGGAACCCGGAGCAAGTGAAATCGCTGAGTGTGCCCGATCCCGACCACGTGGCTTATCTGACGCAGACTACGTTGAGCCTGGACGAAACCAAGGACATTATCGCGGCCCTCAAGAAGAAGTTCCCGAACATTAAAGGGCCGGCGGCGCAGGATATTTGCTATGCCACGGAAAACCGGCAGGTAGCCGTGAAAGAAGTGGCTTCGGAATCGGATTTGTTACTGGTGGTGGGGTCGGAGAATAGCTCAAATTCGAATCGTCTGGTTGAGGTAGCGCGCAACCTGGGCACGAACGCGCATCTCATCGACAGCTACAAAGACATTGAGGCCGAGTGGTTGCTTGACGTGAAGACGATCGCGCTTACGGCGGGCGCCTCGGCGCCAGAGTGCCTGGTGGAGGAAACTATGAAGTTTCTGGCCACCAAGGGTTTCGACAACGTGCAGGAACTCGAAGTGATGCCGGAAAACGTCCGCTTCGGGCTGCCGCCGGAGATTGTCGAGGCCATTGCCGCTGCTCCGGCAAGCGTTACCGCGGATTAACGGAGCCGCACATTGATGGAGATGGACACAAACTCCCCTGATTCCAATATAGTTTCCGAACCACAACTTCGCTTTGGAAAGATCGACGGACTGGCCAGCCGTGTGGGCGCTGCCATGGACGCCGCCCGCAAGCTTCTGTTCTCCGCTCAGCACGAAAGTGGGTATTGGTGTGGAGAGCTGGAAGCCGACACCACGCTGGAATCGGATTACATTCTGCTGCACACGCTACTGGGAACGGGCGATCCCGAACGCTTCCGGAAGGCGGCGAACTGGATTGTCCAGCATCAGAAAGAAGACGGCGGGTGGAACACGTATCCCGAAGGTCCGTCGAACGTCGGCGCGTCGGTGAAGGCGTATTTCGGGCTGAAGCTGGCGGGATACCCGGCGAATCATCCCGTACTGCAGCGCGCCCGCAAGAAAATCCTGGAACTCGGCGGAGTCACCGAGGTCAATACATTTACCAAGATCTACCTGTGCTTCTTTGGGCAGTACGATTATGACGCGGTGCCGGCGGTTCCGCCGGAGATTGTGCTGTTTCCCAACTGGTTCTGGTTCAATATCTACGAGATTTCCTCGTGGTCGCGGGCCATCCTGGTGCCGCTCTCGATCTGCTACGCCAAGAAGCCATTCAAGAAGATTCCACGGGAGATGGGCATCGAAGAGCTGTTTGTCGGCGGGATGCAGAAATCGCGGATGCACCTGCGCTGGTCGAAGAAGCTGGTGTCGTGGCGAAATTTCTTTCTTTGCCTTGACCGCATGACGCATTGGTTCGAGCGGGTCCACATTCGTCCGCTGCGCTCAATCGCGCTAAAGAGTGCGGAGAAGTGGATGCTGGAGCGCTTCGAGATGAGCGACGGGCTGGGCGGTATCTATCCCTCGATCATGAACTCCATCATCGCCATGCGTTGTCTGGGTTATTCGGTGGATGATCCGCAGGTCATCCGGGCGCTGGATGAATTTGAGAAGTTAGGGATCGAAGAGGGCGACACCTTCCGCATGCAGCCTTGCATGTCGCCGGTGTGGGACACGGCGTATGCGATGTTCGCGCTGGGTGAATCGGGCGTTCCCGCAAACGATCCGCGTATGGTGAAGTGTGCGGACTGGATCCTGCAGAAGCAGGTGCGCAACCCGGGCGACTGGCAGATCAAGAACAAGAAAGGCAAGCCAGGCGGCTGGTACTTCGAGTTTAACAATGAGTTTTATCCGGATGTGGATGACACCGCGATGGTTTGCCTGGCGCTGAGCCGGGTGGAGCATCCCAACGGAAGGTACCAGACGGAGTCGGTGCAGCGGGCGATTGATTGGATCCTGTCGATGCAGTGCGAGAACGGAGGTTGGGCTTCTTTCGACAAGAACAACGACAAGATGGTGTTCCAACATATTCCCTTCGCCGATCACAACGCCATGCTCGATCCGCCGACGGTGGATATTACCGGGCGCATCCTTGAGATGATGGCGGCCTACGGTCATGACCAGAACCACCCTGCGGTGAAGCGGGCGATTCAGTTCATCCGCAATGAACAAGAGCCGGATGGAAGCTGGTTCGGACGCTGGGGCGTGAATTACATTTACGGAACGGCGCTGGTGCTGCGCGGCCTGGAAGCGATTGGCATGGATAACCACGAGCCTTGCATTCAGCAGGCGGCAGAGTGGCTGCGCATGGTGCAGAACCCGGACGGCGGTTGGGGCGAGAGCGTGGCATCATATGACGATGCCACGCAGCGAGGCGTTGGGGCCAGCACGCCTTCGCAAACGGCGTGGGCGATTCTAGGGTTGCTTGCGGTGGGCGATACTCGCAGCGATTCAGTCGCTCGCGGGATTGCTCACCTGCTGCGTACTCAAAAGCAAGACGGGTCGTGGGATGAGCCTTATTTCACGGGCACGGGTTTTCCCCGCGTGTTTTATCTGATGTATCACCTCTACCGGCAATACTTCCCGCTGCTCGCGCTTACGACCTATGCCAAGGTAATGGAGAAAACCGGCAATTAGCAATTGGCACTTAGCATTTGGCATTTGTTCTGGCAATGCAGTGCAGGTTTTTCCGCATTCTGGCGAAGTGCATGAAGGTCCAGATGCTAACTGCGGATTGCCAACGGCTGGTTGCTAAAGCATGAAAGTCTTCCTCACAGGCGCGACCGGATTTTTGGGCTCCCATGTAGGACGTGTTCTGGCGGAGCAGGGAGCGGATTTGCGGCTTCTGGTGCGGCCGACGAGCAATCTGAAGAACCTGGAGGGATTGAACTCCGGGACGACGAAGGCGGAGACGGCGACGGGCGACCTGCGCGATTCAGTTTCCCTGGAAAAGGCGATGGCGGGCTGCGAGGTGGTGTTTCATGTGGCTGCCGACTATCGGCTGTGGGTGCGGGATCCAGCGGAGATGTACCGGTCGAATGTGGAGGGAACGCGGGCCATTCTGGAAGCGGCGCGGAAGAATGGAGTGCGCTGCGTGGTCTACACGTCGAGCGTGGCGACCATGGGTTTCACAGGGAACGGCCATCCGGCGGATGAAGACTCGCCGGTTTCGCTGGCCGACATGATTGGCCATTACAAGCGCTCGAAGTTCATGGCTGAGCAGGTGGCAATGGAGGCGGGCCGCGGTAGCATGCGGGTGGTGACGGTGAATCCGACGACTCCGGTGGGCGAGCGGGACGTCAAGCCGACTCCCACGGGACGAATTGTGGTTGATTTTCTTAAGAAGAAGTTTCCCGCGTACGTGGAGACGGGATTGAACCTGGTAGATGCCCGGGAATGCGCGCGCGGCCACATTGCGGCTCTGGAGAAAGGCAAGAGCGGCGAGCGTTACATTCTGGGCGGTGAAAACCTGACGTTGAAGCAGATTCTCGACAGGCTCGGCGAAATTGCGGGTTTGCCCTCGCCCACCATGAAGCTGCCTTACTTTGTTGCCTACGCAGCGGGCGCGGTGGATGAAACTGTGACCGGCCGCCTGCTGGGGCGGGAACCGCGCGCCACGGTTGAGACGGTGCGCATGGGAAAGAAAAAGATGTGGGCCAGCTCCGATAAGGCCGAGCGGGAATTGGGATGGAAGAGCGTGCCCTCGTACGGAGCGCTGCGACGCGCGGTGGAGTGGTTCCGGGCCAACGGGTATGCCTAAAGTCGCCATTGTGGCCGCGTTGGAGCGCGAAGTCAGCGGGCTGACCAGGAATTGGTGTCGGGTTGAGCAGTGCTACGACCGTCGCAGCTTTGTCTTCTTCGAGCGCGACGACATGGTCGTGGTGTGCGGCGGAATCGGCGTGGAGGCGGCGCGTCGGGCAGCCGAGGCGGTGATTGCCTTGTATCATCCCGCGCTGCTGCAGTCGGTGGGGTTTGCCGGGGCGTTGGACTCGAGTCTGCGAGTCGGGGATCTTTTCATACCGGCAGTGGTGATTGATGCGCGCGACGGCAGCCGCGTCGAAATCGATGGCGAAACCGCTCCGCACCAGCGAAGAAGTACGTTAGTGACCTTTATGGACGTGGCGGGAATGCAGCAGAAAGCGAGCCTGGCGAAGTCCTACGGGGCAGAGGCCGTGGACATGGAAGCGGCGAGCGTGGCGGCGGCGGCGCGCGCGCATGGGATTGGATTTGCAGCGACCAAAGTGATTTCCGATGAGCTGGCTTTTGAAATGCCGCACATGGCCCGCTTCATCGACTCGAAAGGCCAGTTCAGGACGGCGAGCTTCGCGGCTTTCGCAGCGCTGCGGCCGACGCTGTGGAGGCGTGTTGCCCAGCTTGCCCGCAACAGCCGCAAGGCAGCGCGCGTGCTCGGCGAGCAGCTCGAGCGTTATCGGCAGGAATTGAGCCGGGCGTCAGGCGAGGGCTTAGAAAACACTGCGGCGCCTGCAGTTGCGGCGGTAAGCGGGTCGATTGCTCGAGGGCCCAAATGAATATGACCATGAAGCTACGGCCGCTGGCCCTGATCGTCTTGTGTTCGGCGGTGCACGTGGCCGCGCAGTCGACCGCCCCAGAAGTTTACGCGGAAAGCTTTCGCCAGGGTTCGACCCGCGTTGTGGAAGACAGCTTTGAGGTCAAGCTCACACCGCAAGATCCGCTTTACCGGGAGCGCATCAAGGATTCGCGCGGAGCCGACCGGTATGTGTTCTCGATTATTGCGAAGGGACCGGAGGGCGATAACAAGATTACGTCCTGGCAAGCAACCATGGCGGACCTGGTACACCCGATTTACGACAATGTGCTGATGGTTTCGCCGAATCCCTCCAACGATCCAAAGGATGATGCGAAAAACGCCTTGTGCAGACTATGGCCCTCGACCTTCGCGGCCGTGCCGGTCGGCGCAAGGCGCATCATGAAAGTGGATAATTTCTATGTGGTGTTGCAGGTGAAGGCGTATCACTTCACGCCGCCGGAATCGCCGTACCTGGATTCAATGACGGTGCAGGTGGAGTTCAGAAATACCGATCCGAGGCAGACCGAAGGTTCCGCGAAATAGGGTTCGGGTGCTGGCATCGACACCGTGACACCTAGCGGGATTTGAAGCGCATCTGAATGCAGTTCATCTAAAGGGTGATGGGGAGCTAATGGGGATTGCTGGACAAATCGCGATGGAAGACCGAAGCCAGTCGATTCCGGCGACCATGCTGGCGGCGGTTTACCGTGGTGTCAGCGACGTTCGTCTGGAGACTGTTCCCGTGCCCGCGATCGGTGCTGGAGAGTTGCTGGTGCGGGTGCATACCTGCGGGGTCTGCGGCACGGATCTGAAAAAGATTGCTTCTGGTTCCCATTCAGCGCCGCGCATCTTCGGCCACGAAACATCCGGAGTGGTCGCTGCCGTCGGCGCAGGAGTACGGAAGTTCGAGCCGGGCGACCGGGTTGTGGTGTTTCATCACATCCCTTGCCGCCAGTGCTACTACTGCCGGCACAAGACATTTGCGCAGTGCACGACCTATAAGAAGGTGGGATGCACGGCGGGATTTGAGCCCTCCGGCGGAGGGTTCTCCGAGTATGTCCGGGTCATGGATTGGATCGTCGAGCAGGGAACCGTCAGAATCCCACAGGGCATCTCTTTCGAGCAGGCCTGTTTTGTCGAACCGGTGAATACCTGCATGAAGGGGATCGAGGCTCTCCGCCTGGAGCCTGGGGAGACGGTGCTCACCATTGGGCAGGGCCCAATCGGGATCATACTCAGTGTTCTAGCTCGCCGGGCAGGGGCCACGGTTATTACTTCCGATTTGTATCCGGAGAGGCTTAGAATAGCTAAAAGCCTTGGTTTCGAACATACTATCGATGCCTCGCAGAACGACTCGGTTCGAGCTGTGCGGGAGCAGACCGAAGGTCGTGGTGCGGACGCGGTGATTTTGGCGGTGGGCAGCAATAGCTTGATCCGCCCCGCGATGGAGGCGGCCCGTCCTGGCGGGCGGGTGTTGTTGTTTGCGCAAACGCAGCACGGAGAGGTGATGGTCGATCCGGCGGCGATTTGCGTCGATGAGAAGGCGCTGGTGGGCTCTTATAGCGCGTCTGTGGATTTGCAGGAAGAGTCAGTTCGCTTTGTGATGAACTGGGAAATGGACCTGGAACGGCTGATCAGCCACCGGTTTCCGCTGCAGGAGGGTGCGCAGGGGTTGGAACTGGCAGCTCATCCGCAGCCTGCGTCGATGAAGATCGTGATTCAGCCCGGCAGTACCTGGAAACGTGAGCGGGAAGGAAGCAAGCAGTGAATGGAAAAATGACGGCTGCCGTCTTATACGGCAAAGAAGATCTGAAGATCGAAAGAGTGCCCATCCCCCGCGTGGAAAAGGGGGAGGTGCTGGTCAAAGTGCAGGTGGCGCTTACCTGCGGCACCGATCTCAAGGTGTTTCAGCGCGGTTACCACGCCCGGATGATTGTGCCCCCCGCATTGTTCGGACACGAACTGGCCGGAGTGATCGAGGAAGTCGGCGAGGGCGTGCACGGCTTCAAGAAGGGCATGCGCGTGGTGGCGCTGAATTCGGCGCCCTGCCAGATGTGCTTCTATTGCTCCAAGCACCAGGAAAATCTCTGTGAAGACCTGCTGTTCAACAATGGAGCCTATGCGGAATACATCCGCGTGCCGCGCCGCATTGTAGAAGCCAATATGCTGGTCATCCCGGCTAACGTGAGCTTCGAAGACGCGGCGATGACGGAGCCGCTGGCTTGCGTGCTGCGCGGCCTGCACGAAACCGGCGTGGAAATCGGCGATACCGTTACCATCATTGGCGGCGGCCCCATCGGGCTGATGTTTGTGCAGGTGGCTCGAGCCATCGGGTGCAATGTGGTGTCCGTGGTCAAGCGGGACGAACAGGTGGTGGCCGCCAAGCATATGGGCGCGCACGAAATTGTGCAGACCACCAAGGTGCAGAACGTGGTGGAGGCGGTGCGCGCACTGACTCCGCAGAAACGCGGCTGCGATGTGGTGATCGAGGCGGTGGGCCGTCCCGAGGCCTGGGAGTGGACGGTTGAGATGGTCCGTAAGGGCGGCACCGTGAATTTCTTCGGCGGATGCGCCAGTGGATCCAAGGTGCAACTCGATACCAACCGCCTGCACTATTCCGAGATCACCCTGAAAGCCACGTTCCATCACACGCCGGAAACGGTGCGCCGCGCCTTCGGGCTGATCGCGGCCAAGAAAATCCGGCCGACCGACTACATCACCGGCGAAGCCCCTCTGTCGAGCCTGCAAAAGGTGCTCCGCCATATGCTGAACCGCGGCGGCGACATCAAGACCGCGATCATTCCCGGCCACTGATGGCTTTGGGTGGCGCAGCGCTTCCGCGCTGCGATAAGAGCGGTGATTCTTAGCCGTGTTTAGCCGCTGAGGTACTTGGCCTATGACACGCCCCAGCACGCGGAAGCGGCTTGACCCAACTGAATGAGTTCTGCAACCAGCACCGACTCTCATATTTCGACCGCACCTGCCGCCGCGCTCGGCTGGAGCCGCCTGCCCGCCGAATATGCCATCCCGGGGTCCGCTCCGTCGCTTGAAGAGGCGCGCGAATACTGCCGCCGGCTGGCCCGCACCCACTACGAGAATTTTTCCGTCGCGACTTGGTTTCTTCCAAAAAAGCTGCGTCAGGATTTCCTGAATGTCTACGCCTATTGCCGCATCTCCGACGATCTCGGGGACGAGGTCGGAGACGCGGCGGCAGCGCTGGCCTTACTGGACGAATGGCAGGCGCAACTGGATGCGTGCTACGCGGGCAATCCGCGTCATCCCGTTTTTGTGGCCCTGGCCGATACCGTCAAGAAGTTTGACATTCCGAAGCACGAGTTCTCCGATCTGCTGATCGCCTTCCGCCAGGACCAGACCGTCACACGCTTCGAAACCTTCGACGATGTGCTCGCATACTGCCGCTATTCGGCGAATCCAGTGGGACATCTTGTTCTTTACCTCTGCGGGTATCGCGATGCCGAGCGGAAGCAACTTTCCGACCACACCTGCACCGCACTCCAGTTGGCGAACTTCTGGCAGGACGTGAGCGTCGACTACGCCAAGGGCCGAATCTACTTGCCGCGCGAAGATTTGAGGCATTATTCGGTGATCGAGGAGGACCTGGCTCAGAGGCGGAATACACCGGCGTTTTGCGAGATGATGAAGTTTGAAGTGGAACGGGCGCGCCACTGGTTCGATCGCGGCCTGCCGCTGGTAAGCAAAGTAGACAGAGAACTGGCGGTCGACATCGAACTCTTCAGCCGCGGCGGCCAGGAGATTCTGAACGCCATCGAGCGCCAGGGCTTCGCCGTTCTCGGCCGTCGTCCAGCGATCTCCAAGACTCGCAAACTGGCGCTGGTGGCTCGGGCCGCGCTGGGGAAGGTTTTATGACTGCGGGAGCGCAACCGGTGCTGATTCCCTGGAGTCCGGCTCCGGCGCAGCTCACCATGGCATATTCGGTGTGCCGCGGCATCACCCGCACCAACGCCAAGAATTTCTATTACGCATTTCTGGTTTTGCCCAAGCGCAAGCGGCAGGCACTGTGCGCCGTCTATGCCTTTATGCGGCGCTGCGACGACATTGCCGACGACCCCAATCTCAGTCTCGAGGAACGCCGCTACAAACTCGATACCTGGCTGGATGCTTTGCATCGCGTGCAGCAAGGCGAGCCCAGCGATGATCCCATTCTGCTGGCCCTGACCGACGCGCAACGCCGCTATACCATCCCCGCGGGCCTGCTCGATGAACTGGCGATGGGAACCGCCATGGATGTGGTGGACCCCGAAGCCGCGAGCCAGGATACCCGGCCTTCCGCGAATCTCGCCGTTCCAGGCCTGACCATCCGTTACCACACATTCGACGATCTCAAAGTCTATTGCTATCGAGTGGCCTCGGTGGTAGGCCTTGTCTGCATCCATGTCTTCGGATATCGTGATCCCGCGGCCGAGCCCCTGGCCGAGCAGTGCGGCCTCGCCTTCCAGCTCACCAATATTATTCGTGACGTGAAAGAGGATGCCGCGATGGGGCGCGTGTATTTGCCGGAAGAAGACCTGGCGAAGTTCGGCCTGTCGGCCGCCGAACTGCTTTCGAAGCCCGACCCAGCCCGCTTCCGGCCTTTGCTAGCGCTCGAAGCCGACCGCGCCTGCCAGCTCTACCACTCCGGCGAGCAGCTGATTCCCTACATCTCGGAAGACAGCCAGCCCGCCCTGTGGGTGCTGGTCAACATCTACCGGCGGCTGCTGGAGAAAATCGCCGAGCGCCAGTACGATGTCTTCAACGGAAAGGTGAGCCTCACGGTCAGCGAAAAGCTGCGCGTCCTGGGAAAAGGCTTCCTGCAACGCCTGACCTGATCTTGCCATTGGAACCGGGCGCAAGGCTCCGGCACGGTCGGGAAGGGCACGACTTCAGTCGTGCCGTAAAACGCCATAATAGACTCGGGCTTCAGCCCCTGACGGGGTTCGCTCCTTATTGTCGATGAAACTGGTATAGGTAAAATTGTTAAGCCCGAACCTCGCATGATCCAGGACTCCACACAACCCACCGTAGCCATAGCCGGCGGCGGCCTAGCCGGGCTCGCAGCAGCGTGCGCCCTCGCCGATTCCGGTTTTCGCGTCACTCTCTTCGAGCGCCGCCCCTATCTCGGCGGACGCGCTTCCTCCTACGAGCATCCCGGCACCGGCGAGGTCGTCGATAACTGCCAGCACGTTCTGTTTCGCGTCTGCACCAACCTGGTCGAGTTCTACCGGCGCATCGGAGTGGAAGACAAAATCCGCTGGTTCGACGAAATGACTTTCATCGAACCCGGCGGCCGCACCAGCGTGATGCGGGCTTTTCCGCTACCCGCCCCGCTGCACACCGCACCGTCGTTCCTCGCTTTTCCCTTTCTCTCTGCCAAGGACAAGCTGGTTATTTCGCGCGCTCTTGCCGCACTCGCCCTGACCGAGCAGCGCGATACCGGCCAGTCGTTTCTCGAATGGTGTCGCCAGCACGCGCAAACCGAGAACGCGATTGAACGCTTCTGGAAGCCGATCCTGGTCAGCGCCCTGAGTGAAGATCTCGACCTGATTGCAATCTCTTCCGCAGCCCAGGTCGTTCGCGAGTCGATGAAGTCTCGCACTGCGCGCCGCATGGGCGTTCCGAGCATTCCGCTGACCGACCTATACAATCGCGCCGGGGACTACATTCGCGCCCGCGGCGGCGCCATTCGATTCCGCGCGTCGCTCGAAGCGTTCTCCCCCGAGCCCTCCCAAGTACACATTCGCGTCAGCAATAAGAATAATGAAGAGGAAGAGACATTCGACTATCTGGTCCTGGCTTTGCCCTTCGACGGTCTCGAGCGCGTCCTCCCGCAGAGCCCGGAAGCCAGCCCACTGCGCGACCAAGTCAGCCATTTCGAGACGTCCCCCATCACCGGCATCCACCTGTGGTTCGATCGTCAGATCAGCGAACTCGACCACGCGGTCCTCCTCGACCGAACGGTGCAATGGATGTTCCACAAGTCGCAGCTGCTGGCGACTCGCGGCGGGGCTAACGCAGAATCGACCGGCAGCTACATCGAACTGGTGGTAAGCGCTTCGAAGAGTCTCATCGACAAGTCGCGTTCCGAGATTGTTGACCTTGCCCTGAAAGAAGTTCGCGAGTTTTTCCCGGCGGCGCGCGCGGCGAATCTGGTGAAGTCCACGGTGATCAAGGAAGTTCACGCCACCTATTCGCCGCGGCCTGGCATTGACGCCTACCGTCCCCGGCAGTCGACAACATGGCCTCGGGTCTTTCTTGCCGGCGACTGGACTGCTACTGGCTGGCCTGCCACCATGGAAGGCGCGGTCCGCAGCGGATACCTGGCCGCGGAAGCGCTGCTGCGCGCGGCGGGAGTCAGGGGCGTGAAATTTATCGTGCCCGATCTCCCGGCCTCCGGCTTCATGCGTTTGTTCCGGTGATGATTTTCTTTCCGGCGGGGTTAGCGGTGGGTAACGCGCTCTTGGACCCTGGAGACAAACTTCGGGGTGTGATTTCTCATCAACTGCTCAATGCCAGGCCCAAACTCGTGCCACAGGTTCATTCCCGCGTCATTGCCCACGGTCGAACCAAAATCGCCGAACGGCGCCGCGAGAGACCGCCTCCAATATGGAGTTGAGGCGGTGTCCTTGGCGACCGCGGTCAGAGTTCGCAGCAGGTATGAGGTGTTGAACCTGGCCTTTCCGGAATCGTCGCGAGTGATAAGGGGGCGCGAAGCCGCCGACGTGGCCCGGCCCATCAGGCCGCCGGTGCTCACAGAGTGATAACCCGACGGCTTCTTCAGCGATGATGGATACAGGTACTTGCGAAAAATAGCATCCGGGTCTTTTTGACCGGATACCGCTCTGTCAGAATCGGCGAACACGAGTTGGCGGATCAAGCCTGCGTTACCGGCGGTCGCGTCGAATCCGAAAGGCGGGCGTGCTTCCTGCGTGAAGCCGTTAAAGTTATGTTCCGGAGTTGCGGTTTGCGCGGAAGGCGCGTCGGGTAGCGAGTGACGTACGCTCTGGCACACTGCCCCGCAAGCAGCCAACATCACAAAAGAAACGAACCCGAGGGATGCAAATTCCTTCACCATACCGCAGTCCCACAAGCGCCAGGCTCTTACCGTCTGCCTGACGACTCGATCGCAAGACAACTGGACATTAGCACTCCGCGTGCCATTATTCTGAGCAAGAATGCTCAGGTCTCCAGCAAGAGGTTAGTTGAAGAAAAAGGCGCTTTGGTTGCGGCCAAACCGGGCTCCTATGGCCGGATTGCGCGGCCTCCCCGGGATGGTGCAAGTGGCTGAACCAATATGAGCAAAGTCTTTCACTCGAAGCTTCGGCCGGGCGTAATTTGCAGCGTCGACGACAACACGTCCCCTCCGACTCCGTTTCAGGGCAAGCTCTCACCGGGCTTTCAGCCCGATTCGGAAGTGACACGGGGATTTTTCATCCTGCCAGCAGCGCCACGCCTGCGGCCACGAGGCTGGCCGCAATCCACCGCCGGCGATCTACTTTCTCATGCAGAAAGATTTTCGCGGCGACGGCGTTGCCGATGAAGGTTAGGGAAGCGGCGGCGGGGGCCACCAGGCTTACGTCTCCCCAGGAGAGTGCGAACAGCAGGCTGAAGAAGGCCACAGCCATGGCCGTGACCCCGAAGAGAAAGTAAGGATTGCCCAGCGTGCGGCTGATCACGGTGCCGAGGCCGGAGCGGCGCCAAAGTGCGCCGACGTCCCCGACCTGCTTCATGGCGCGGGCCAGAAGCACGTCGCCAATTACCGAGGCGAAGACGATGGCGAGGATTGCGCTCCAGGTGTAGATACCTTTCATGATTCGACTCCTGTGACAGCGACTGCTGTGCTTTCTTCGTCCAGGGACTTCGCCTGGGGATGCTTCGTAAGCTCCGGGCCTCCGGCCACGAATCCCACTCCGCCCGTGATCAGGGCGATGCCCAGCCAGCGCAGGGGGCTCACGTGCTCGTGCAGCACAAATCTTGCAACCAGGGCGAGCAACACATACCCCAGCGAAGTCGCCGGCAGAACGTAGGTGAGATCGGCCCAGGAGAGCGCGGTCATGTAAGTGGCGAAGAACGCCAGCAGCAGAAGAATGCCGACGGCGACCCAGGGATTGAGCACGGCGAAGATGACGCTTTGCAGATGATTGACGGAGATGCTGCCGGTCTGCTTCATCCCGTGGGAAAGCAAGGAGTCACCCGCCGCGGCGAAGACCGTGACTCCTGCCAGCACAAGATACTTGCGAAAGGTCACTGGAAGTTTAAGCGGTTAACTGTCAAGATCTTTCAACCACGGAGGCACGGAGACACAGAGAAGGAAAAAGGATAAACAAGAACAGGTAAAGGTCTTCTCCGTATCTCTGTGCCTCTGTGGTGAAAAGCCTTCATTAGTTCTATTCAGGCCTTGGCGAGTTCGGCTGCTGCCTCTTCACCGTGCTGTTTGACCATCTTGTTGCGCGCCGAACGCAGCTTCAGGAAAGTCTTAGCTTCCTTGTAAAGCCGCTTGCGGTCGTTGCTGTCGAACGCCGCCTTCTTCAAGATGCGGAATACTGCCTTGGGCCGGAAATAATACTCGTCGTAAAAGCGATGAACGGCGGAAAGAATTTCATCGGCGGGCAGTCCAGGATATTCAATGTGCGCCAGCTGGTGGCCGCCTTCATCGACCATCTTGTTGTCGCCGACGATGAATCCGTTCTTCACAGCGTAGTCATAAAGCTCGGTGCCGGGATAGGCGTGGGCGACGGAGACCTGAATGGTTTCCACGTCGAGCTCTTTGGCGAACGCAATCGTGTTGTTGATGGTCTCGCGAGTCTCGCCTGGCAAGCCCATGATGAAGTCGCCGTGGATCACCAGGCCTAATTTGTGACAGTTCTTGGTGAACTCACGGGCATGTTCAAGGGTTGCGCCTTTCTTGATGTTCTTCAGAATCTGCTGATCGCCGGATTCGTAGCCGACGATGAGCAGCCGGCAACCGGCCTCTTTCATCGCCTTGAGCGTCTCGTAATTGGTGGTGACGCGCGACGTGCACGACCAGGTCAGGCCGAGCGGCTTCAGTTTTGAGCACAGCTCGATCGTGCGCGCCGCCTGGATATTGAAAGTGTCGTCGTCGAAGAAAAACTCCTTCACTTCCGGCCAGTACTGCTTCACCTTCGCCATTTCAGCCGCCACGTCGTCAGTGGATCGCTTGCGCCATGGATGTCCGCTCAAAGTCTGCGGCCACAGGCAGAAAGTGCATTGCGCCGGACAGCCGCGCGTAGTGTAGAGCGATACGTAAGGGTTCAGCAGAAATGGCACGTTGTAACGAGTCACATCGAGATCGCGTTTGTAGACGTCGGTAACGTGGGGCAGAGCGTCGAGATCCTGGATCTGCGGCGCGTCGGGATTGTGCACGACCTTGCCATCCTTCAGGAAGGAAATGCCGGCAATTTCTGCCAGCGGCTTACCTTTGGCGTAGTCGACCACAGCGTAGTCAAACTCTTTGCGGGCCACGAAATCGATCGCCGGGCAGTCGCGCAGAGACTTCTCGGGCAGCACGCTGACATGCGGTCCGACGAAAGCAATCTTGATCTTTGGATTGGCGGCCTTGATGGCGCCAGCCAGGCCAATGTCGCCCGGAAAGCCGGGAGTAGAGGTAAACAACACAAGAAACTCGTAGTCCTTGGCGATCTCAATAGTCTGCTCGGCTGAAATATAGTGCGGAGGGGCATCGAGCAAGCGCGCGCCCTCGAGCATTCCGGCCGGATAAGCCAGCCACACCGGGTACCAGTATGACTCGATTTCGCGGGTTGCGGGCCAACGGGAGCCAGCGCCGCCGTCGAAGTTTTCGAAGGAGGGCGGATTCAAAAATAGTGTTTTAAGAGGCATATTGGGTAAGCACTTATTTTAACATCGGGACGACGCTTATGCGTTGAAAAACCAGTGTTTATGCAGGTTCGTCGTTGAACAGAAGGTTTGATGCAGTGAATGGACGAAAAGAGGCGTCGACTGACTATTTGGCGCCGAGGGCCCAGGTTTCCAGATCTCCGTTGGCGCGCAGTAGCGCGACCTGACTGCGTTCCAGGTCGAAGGTGGCGTCTTGCAACGTGATGAGGCGTTCGCTGGCTTGAGCCCGGGCATCGCCGAGATCGTGCAGATTGGCGGTGCCGGAGTCCATGCGAGTGCGCGTGGCTTCGATATTTTTCTGGGCGATCTCATATTCGAGTTGCGCCACGTCGCGGGCGGCCTGCATCTGGGTGACGGACCGCTGCAGACGTAAGGTCTCTTCCGAGACCTGGTTGCGGGCGGCTTCCGCTTGCGTGGTGGCTTTGCGCGCTTCCGACTCAGCCTCTTTAACTCGCTCGTGTTGAGCATAGATTAAAGAAAGGGAGGTGGAGCACGATCCCAACTGTGGCATTGTTGGGCTGGAAGTTCTTCGCGTTATAGTAACTTTCGTAATTGTTGAATGAGGCGAGATTTGCATACTGCGCGGCGAAGTCGATACTCGGCCACAGGGACCGGCGTTCCGCTTTTAAGCGCAGATATTGGGCGCGGGCATGTTCGACTGCGGCCTGAACAACCGGGTTTGCGTCCGCGACTTTGGTCAGGGCTTCGGTCTCTGGCTCCGGCTCTGGGTTCACGACGGGCAGAACCGGCACGGAATCGGGGTCTATTTCGAAAGAGGCGGCGGGCAGTCCAGTTAAACGGGAAAGATGCTCACGGAGAACGTCGGCTGCTCCGGAAGCTTCGACCAGTCGCAAGCGCAGGCGGGCCACCGACAAATGGGCTTTGCTGCCATCGATTTCGCTGTCAACCCCCTCCTTGACGCGCTCCGCGACGGCTATTTGCGTCTGTTCTGCGGCGGCCATGGTTTCGCGCAGATGGCTCAAACGGTGTTCCCATTTCGCCAGTTCGGCATAGCTCAACACGGTGTCCTGAATGACCTGATTACGCTGGTCTTTGGTTTGCAGACTGCTGACCACGATGTCCGATTGCGCGGCGCGAATGAAATCCTTCAAGGCAGGATTGATGAGGGTTGATTGGGCGTTTACGTTGAACAGCGAAGGGGCGGAGCCTTCGAGGCTGAGGGGAAAGCCGTCGGACCAGCCGATTCCGGCTCCCGCATTGAGTTGGGGGATGTAGCTATTGCGGAGTTCACGGTAGCTGGCGGAGGCATGCTGTTGGTCGGCGGCAGCAATGCTGATGCCGGTGGCGTGTTTAAGCGCGAGCTCCACGGCGTGCTGGAGCGTGACCGGCTCGGCCAGCAGGGAAGCCGGGAGGCAGACGAGCACCGCCAGTAAGAGTCTATGAATGCGCGTACCACTCCACGAGTTTCGTTTCATTGTTCTCACCTCTGCGAGTACCCACTATCGTAGTAGCTGGAAAGATTCTACGGACATTCTGATGCAAGAGAAATGATAAGGATGAGTCGGCGCCAATCCCCGATACCAAAGCCAAGTTAGAGCGAACGCACTCGGCTTGTCTTTTCGTGCGGACTGAACACACGTCCGAAGAGCGTGCGCCCCACGAAACCGTGGCTCACGAAACCGCCGAACACCCGTCCTATTAGGTGCGCTGTGTCAGGAAGGTTTTGTCTATGCGAACCAGCTGGATAGGTTTGGCTGTGCTGTTGGTTTTCTCTCTGTTTCCCCCGGAGCATTCTGACTCTCAGACTCAGCCTTCCAGTTCATCCGCCAACCAGCCGGCAACGGCTTTGCTCGGATTGTGGGGTAGTGAACAGTCATTTGGTCCGCTGGTTCGCGGCGAGCTGACGATTGATGGCCGCACTGACCAGTGGCGCGCGCGCATCGCGGGATACGAGGCGCCTGTAGAGCGCTCGAAGAGTGAGATTCATTTTGCTCTGCCCGGAGACGCCGGGAAGTTTCGCGGGCGTCTAAGCGCGAACGGCAAGCAGATCGTTGGACACTGGATACAACTGTCGGGCGTTGCCTTCTACAACTATTCCGGCTATGCGAGTCCGGTGGAGCTGTCGGAAATAGCGCCTCGGGTTTGGCGTGGCGAGGTGGTGCCGCTCGACGAGCGGGCTTCGTTTTATGTTTCCGTTCAACAGGGTCCCGACGGCTTGCTAAAAGCATTTCTGCGGAACCCAGAGGCCAATTATTTCCGGGGCCGGATTTTTGATGTGGAACTGAGGGAGGGCGCCGTCACCTTGCTTCAAAAGGGCGACGTGCAGTTGCGCGGAACCTACGATCCGCCAGCAGACGTTCTATCTTTGCCGGTTCTTGGCTCTTATCCGCTGCTGCAGTTCACGCGGCGCGACCAGAGCAACGCGCTGGGTTTCTACCCTCGGATCCCCTCTCCCTCGCGGCCCTACGTTTACCAGAGGCCAATTGCGGAGAACGATGGCTGGGCGACGGCCTCATTGTCAGATGTGGGCCTGGAGCTTCGCCCGATTGCAGAGCTGATCGAAAGAATTCTCACGACTCCGCCGTCGCTCAGCAATCCGGTGAACATTCAGAGTTTGCTGATTGCGCGCCACGGCAAGCTGGTTTTCGAGGAGTACTTTTATGGCTTCACCAAAGATCGCACCCACGACATGCGCTCCGCGGGCAAGACCTTCGGACCCGTGCTGGTCGGCCTGGCGCGCGAGCACGGAGCGAAGATAGCACTCGACTCGCCCGCCTATTCGTTCTTCCCGGAGTATAAGCCCTTCGCGAACTGGGATGAACGCAAGAACAGCATCACAGTGCGGGACCTGATGGACATGACATCGGGCCTGGCCTGTGATGACCATGATCCGTCATCTGCCGGCAGCGAAGACCCGATGCAGATGCAAACCGTGCAGAACGACTGGTACAAATTCGCGCTGGATTTGCCCATGGCACGCGACCCGGGCGGAGAGCAAGCGGTTTACTGCGCCTCGGATATTAATCTGCTGGGAGGCATCGTCAAGAATGCCACCGGATATTGGCTGCCAGAATTCTTTGAGCAGTATTTTGCCCGTCCACTGCAGATTACTTCGTATCATTTGAACCTCACTCCCACCGGCGAGTTTTACCTGGGTGGAGGGCTTTACCTGCGGGCACGCGATCAACTGAAGCTGGGCCAGCTTTATCTTTCAGGCGGAGTGTGGAATGGAAAGCGGATCTTGAGCGAGGCCTGGGTAAAGGATTCGGTCAAGCGGCACTCGGGTTTTCCACCTGTTATCCCAACCGACACAGATCATGGATACACCTATGCCTGGCACACGCGTCTTCTCAAAGCGGGTGGACGGGAGTTTCGTGACTACTACGCGGCTGGCAACGGAGGCCAGTATGTGCTGGTTCTTCCCGACCTCGATATGGTGGTAGGAATCACTGGAGGAGACTACGCGGAGCGGACAAAGTTTTTCCCCTGGGAATCTCAGTTAGTGCCGCAATACCTCATCCCGGCAGCGCTGTCGGGAGAGAATCACAAACCCTGAGCTGCTGGTGCGATTGCGAGTTAGCGCTCCACACGCTGCAATCCTGCCTGGGCGCGTCCGAAGCTGTGAGCCATGGCCAGAGCTGCGCGATACTGTTCGGCTGCGCCCGCGCGGTCGCCTTGCTTCTCGAGCAATTCACCGAGCAGACAGTGAGCTTTAAATGCAGGGGCTTCCTCAACGGTGTTGGAAGAGTCGAGGTAGCGGCGCAAAAGCCGGATCGCCAGCGGATAGTCGCGGCCGGTGCGGAGCAGCATGCCGGCCCCGTCCACAAACGCCCCGGGATGATCGAGATGGCTGGACTCCATGCTATGCAGGGCCTGATCCATCTCGTCGATGCGGTCGGTGTGGCGGTAGAAGCCGGCAAGATTCAGCCAGGCGCGAGCGCCACCTTTACTGGCGGTGATCGCGGCGCGATATTCCTGCTCCGCCGCAGCGTTGTCTTTGCTTTTCTCGGCGATGCGTCCCTTCACCCAGTGCGCCATGGAGGGATTTAACGGCGCGAGCAATTCAGCCTGGGCGCGTGCTTTGTCTTTTCCGCCACCAACGATGCCCGGAGCTTCCAGATAGAACTCAGCGAGGTCGGTGCGGGCTTCCCAACTGTTGGGAGAGAACTCGACAGCGCGTTCGAATTCCGAGCGAACCTTCTTGGCCAGGCCGATGGCGTTGAGAAAACCGACGCGATCCGCTTTCTCCCCATAGATTCGACCCAGCCAGAGGTGATAGAGGCCGTTTTCAGGTGCGAGCGAAACAGCCTTTTCGCAAGCGGGGATGCCGGCATCCCAATTGTCGAGCTCGAAATGAGCGCGACAAAGCAGGTTGTAGGCTTCCGCAGTAGGAGAAGTGCTGATCTGCTGTTCGAGGGTTTGCAGCGCCTCATCCACGCGGCCTGCTGCCAGAAGGTCCTGCGGGGTCTCGGCTGCAAGGCAGGCGGGAAGCAGGAGCATGATTAGCGTCCTAATAAAGAAGCGACTCAGACGCGGCGTCTCAAAGGCGGGTTGCTCAACGGACTCCGGCTGCGCAAGCGATGGCTGCGCGGTATGACAATCGCTCCCATTCCAGCCCATGAGCTAAGGCACCACTTTTACGCGGGCGCCATCGGCCAAGGGCTTGGCGTCTGGTGAGGACAGGGCCACGACGGCATTCTCGGGAAGGCCGGCTGTAATCTCGACTCGCGTAAGGTTCTGGAGAGAGACTTCCACTTCGCGGCGTTTCAGTTCGTCGCCCACCACCTGAAAAACGTAAGGCTTGGTGTCGTCCATACGGACGGCTTCGCGCAGCAGGGTGAGCACGCCGCTGTGCTCAGCGGTGATGACCGTGACCCCGACATTGACGTTCGGTAACAAGCGGAGATCATGGTTGTCGACCGTGCAGGTGACTTCGCCTACGTTACGCGCGCCGTGGAGTTTCACGGTGGAGGGGACGGTGCTGACAGCGCCGTTCCAGATGCGGCCCGGCAGAGCGTCCCAGGTGACCTCGATTTTCTGTCCGGTGGTCAGGCGGCCGATGTCGGGCTCGTCGACGAAAGCGCGCACCTGCATGTGCGAGAGATCGCCTTCCTGCAACAGCAGGTCTCCGGTTTGCACGTAAGCGCCTTGCTTGATGGGCAGGGCGTAGACTATGCCATCGAAGGGAGCGCGTACGCTGGATTTCTGCAGAGCATCTTCGGCGGCTTCATAGGCGGCTTGCGCTTCGGCCGCCTGCGCCTGAACCCTGGCAACCTCGGGTTGGGAGTAACGATCTTTCTTTTTCTGCTCGAGAAGAGTGGTATCGGCCTGGGCGCGCTGCAATGCGTCTTCGGCCTGCTTGACCTCCCCGCCGGAGGCTGCACCTTGCTGCTGCAGGCGGCGGAGAGCATCCAGATTGCGCTGGGCGGCGTCGCGGGCGCTGCGAGCTTTGATCAGCTGAGCATCGAGCGTAAGCAGTTCTTCCCGCGTTCCGCCGGTCGTAAGGTCGGCCTGGTCGGCTTGCGCTGCCTTGATCTGGGCCTGGGCGCGAGCCGCCTGGCTGCGCAGGCCAGCGTCATCGAGCTGCAAAAGCAGTTGGCCCTGGCGAACATGGTCTCCTTCCCTTACGAGCAGGCGCTGCACGGTGGTGGCCACGGGCGAGTGCGCCTCAAAATTCCGAATGGGCTCGATTTTCCCGTTGGTGGAGATCAGGCTGCGAATGGGTCCACGCTCCACGGTTGTGGTGCGAACCTTCAGAGGGCCGGGGCGAGAGAAGACGGGGATGAGAGCGAGCGCAACCGCAACCGCCCCTACACCCAGCCAGGTACGGCGCTTGCTCGCTGGACGTCCATTCGAATTGTTGTTGGTTCCTGCCAACCGGTTTTCTTTCAACGTGCGGCGAGGACGACTGCAAGCATTAATTTACCACTCAGACCGCCGCGAAAGAACGCTCTCTGCCCCAGCCATTGCTTGGTTAGATGCTGCCGCAGGGCGCCGGATGCGGGTTCACTTGATCTTCTTGGCGTGGATTTCCTGTCCGTCCCAGCGGTGGTAGGTGTAGCCCATGACATGGCCCTGAGCGTCGCGGACAAACGTCACGCTTCCCAGATCATTCTTCACAAAAAACGTCTCAGGCCCTAGCGGAAAGTACTCCTCGTCCATATTTTCCCCGAAGTCTGTCCATAGCTTCCCGTCCTTCACCGACACGGTCTCCAGCTGATCCAGCGGACGCCACTCGTATTGGCCAACATAATCCCTATAAACGCCGGTATCCACGGCAACAGGTTTGTGAAAGTTTACGGGCAGATTACCCCACTGCCTCGCAATGAGCAGCCACGAGCCATTTTGCTTGACGTAAGTTTCCGTGGCACGCTGTTCGCTGATGATGTCGGCGTCCGTAAACTGCTCGTGTATCGTGACTCGGTAGTTCAGCACGGCTGTACTGCCGTAGACGTGCACGACGTAGTCGCGCGGATTCACTCCGTGGTCGTAGGCGAGGGGCAGCTTCCAGTCCTCTATGATGTGAGCCTTGTGATTTGTATCAAGGATTCCATCGTCATCGCTGTACATGCAATCATCGGCTACGAGGCGGGAGTAGGCCGCGTAGTCCCGCTTTTCACTAGCCTCGACGCGTGCTTTGTGGACATCGAGCACTTCCTGTTGGGCGGATGAGAGCTTCGGCTGGTCCGAAGCGTGAATCATGCTGGCAGGTATACAGAGTGCCGCCAGGACGAGGGCGATGGAACGCATGTTTTGTCCTCCGTTGACGAGCTGGCCGACGCAACCCAGCCGGGCAGTAGTCTACTCCGAACCGCTGGCTTTCAAGAACACGTTGCGGATCTAGACGCTACAATACCCCCATGCCAAAACCGCGCCGCTACACGCCCGAGCACGCCGCCGCCGGGCTGGACGCCAAGTTTCCTGAGATTGAAACCTGGCCGAACCAGTTTCCCGGATACGAGATTGTCATTGACGATCCCGAGTTCACGTCGGTGTGCCCGAAGACCGGACTGCCGGACTTTGGCGTGATCACGCTGCGCTACCAGCCCGATAAAGTTTGCCTGGAGTTGAAATCGTACAAAGAGTACCTGCACTGCTACCGCAACCTGGGGATTTTTCAGGAGAACGTGGTGAACCGGGTTTTGGAGGATGTAGTGCGGTGGGCGAAGCCGGTGTGGGCCGAGGTGAAGGGAGAATTCCGTCCACGGGGCGGAATCTCGACGACGGTCGTGGCGAGGTGGCCACGGGCAAAGAAATAGAGAAATAAAGACAGATACTCTCAGCCCTTGCGCGGTCTGCGGCGTTGCGGGGCAAACATTCGCGGATCGTAACTCAACGGCTCGACTCCATGTACCACGACTCTACGGAAGTCGCGATGCCGTGGATTCAAAAGCCAGTTGTTTTCATACGGAGCCAGGGCCGATGGCACAACCAGGATGCAGTGTTTGGCCTCGGCTACGAATTCGTCCCCGATGCGGGCAAGTTCGGCGGGCGCCGGTGAGCGCCGCCACGAGGATGGAAGATCATCGACTGCGATAACCTTGGCCGCCAGATCGTCAGGAAGTTCAGAAGTGACCAGAACCAGATCCGGCGGCGCGTCGCCAGGGTCGAGATGAACAAAATATTCGAGCATCGCCAGGGATTGATGCTCGGAGGTGTACGCCAAGCGAGTTCCCGGACTCGACCAACGCCCTCCGTAGAGATACGCGCCTTCACCATCCAGAGGAGAGCGCGCATACGCCTTGCGCAGCACGCGATAGATTGACCTCAAAAGACTCGCCTCAAGAGATCCGCCTCAACTGACGCCGCCGTAGGCGATCCGTCCCAGCACGTTTTCTACCTGACGCGCTCCCAATTCCGTGTCCATGGCGCTGATCGGAGCGCCGCCGCCCAGCGCACGGTTCGCGCGCTTCAGCCAGCGCGCGGCACTCTGGCGGTCACCGAGACTCTGCTGCGCCAGGGCAACGATACGCGCCAGGCGGTAGAGGCGATCGGATTCGAAGCGTGCCAGTCGCCCACTGCGGCGCCTGCGCTGCAAGCTGCGCGGCGAAAGGTCCAGGGCATCGGCTAATTCTTTAAGCGTAAGACCGGAAGCCTGCATCAACTGCTCAACCACAGCAGGAGGGAAGCCCGTGCGGATGGCCTCGCAAAGATCGTGCTGATTGTTGAGGTTGCGCCCCAGAACGGTTCGGCCCCCGAGTTCTTTCACCACGGCACGCAATTCGTTTACCATTTGTCGTCAAGTATAGCGACAATTGTCGCCTCAGTCAAACGGCTCGGCACGGTCTCGATTTGGCAGAGATCTCACGTTGGAACAGCCCTCGGCTGTCCGTCGAGCGCAGTTCGACCCCACTTTCATGAAGGCCGCCAGCCTCGGCTAGCGTCCGTGCTATATTCGCTCGGACCGTGACCTCCGCAAAACTGCAACCACGCACGGCGCTAATCGTCCTCACAGCGCTCAATCTGCTGAATTACGCGGACCGCAACGTGCTGTTCGCAGTGCAGCCGCTGGTGCAGGACGAATTCCACCTGACGAAGACGCAGATTGGCTACCTCACCAGCGCTTTCCTAGGCTTCTACATGGTCGCCGCTCCGTTCGTCGGTCCGCTGGCAGACCGCTATTCCCGCAAGTTCATCATCATTCTGGGGGCGTTCTTCTGGAGCGGCCTCACTCTGCTGACCGCCTTTACCCACAATTACACCGAGTTGCTGATTCGCCACACCCTGGTTGGGATCGGCGAAGCAACCTTCGTCACCATCGCCCCAACTTTCGTCGCCGATCTCTTTTCGGAGGAGAAGCGCGGCCGAATTCTCGGCGTATTCTATCTGGCGATTCCCGTAGGATCGGCGGCCGGATACCTGCTGGGAGGCTATCTGGCTCCGCAGCACGGTTGGCGGTTTCCGTTCTACATCGCCGCCGCCCCAGGCTTCCTGCTGGCGATTGCCGTGATGTTTCTCAAGGAACCGGAGCGCGGGCAATTCGATTCGCTGAAAAGCACCCCGGAACGGACAACGATCTTCGGCCTGGTGCGCAATCCTGCCTTCTTAACCTCCACACTCGGCATGGCGGCCATGACATTCTCTCTCGGCGGCATCCAAGTGTGGATGCCGCAGTTCCTCTACAGCGAGCGCCACTACACGCTCGAAGCCGCCAACCTGACGTTCGGCCTGATCATCGTCGGTGACGGAATTGTCGCCGCCTTGGCCGGAGGATGGCTCGGTGACTATTTGCTCCACCGCATGAAAAGCTCTTATTACCTGGTGTCAGCCGCCAGCATGGCGCTCGGCGTCCCGGTGATGATTGTCGCGCTGTTCGTCAAGGGCCCTGCCATGATTCCGGCTATCGCGCTCGCCGCGTTTTTTCTCTTGCTCAATACGGCGCCGCTGAACGCAGCCGTGATCAACTCCGTCGACGCGCACATCCGGGCTACGGCGCTGGCGGTGAACATTTTCATCATCCACATTCTCGGAGACGTGCCCTCACCCACCATGATGGGCTGGGTCGCCGACCGGCGCTCGCTACAGGCGGCGTTCATCCTGCCGGTCATCGCGATGGTGGTCTCAGCTGCCATACTCTTTTACGGGATGAAATTCGCGCCGCAGGTAACTTTCGACAGCGCGACTCTCGAGGCAGGGAAGACCTAGGCGGGGATGCATTACTTTCACTGGATTGCCGGGACGATTCTCGCACTGGCCTGGTTCTCTCGCATCATCGAGGCCGCGATCGGCATGCCCAGCGTGGCCGACATCTCCACCGCCGAATGGGACCGCAATCCAGTCGTTGCTTCAGGCAGTCTTGCTCTCGCCAATCCGCTGGTTTCAATCATCGTGCCCGCACGGAATGAGGAACGGGACATTGAGCAATCTTTAGCTCGCCTCCTCGAACTCGATTACGACAACTACGAAGTGATTGCAGTCAACGACCGCTCCACCGATCACACCGGCGAGATCATGGAAGACGTGGCAGTTCGTCCCGCGGCCCATGGACGCTTGCACGTCATCCATCATCGAGAACTTCCCACCGGATGGCTGGGCAAAACGCACGCCATGTGGACCGCAACGAATGAAGCCAAAGGCGACTGGCTGCTGTTTACCGATGCCGACGTGCAGTTCAAGCCGGACTCTGTGCGGCGGGCTTTGGCTTATGGCGAGGCCGAGCGCGCGGACCATGTTGTGGTGTTTCCTCAGATGATCATGAAGCGCCCGGGCGAGTTCATGATGATCGCCTTCTTTCAGACCATGTTCGTCTTCGGACACCGGCCCTGGAAAGTGGCCGATCCAAAGTCGAAAGACCACATGGGCGTGGGCGCCTTCAACATGATTCGCCGCAGCACCTATGAGGCGGTGGGAACCTACGAAGCCCTGCGCATGGAGGTCCTCGACGATATGAAGCTGGGCAAGGTGGTGAAGAACGCCGGCTTCGCGCAACGCAATGTCTTCGGCGAAGACCTGATTTCAATTCGCTGGGCACGCGGGGCCCGCGGCGTGGTCGAGAATCTCACCAAGAACTTCTTCGCAGTCTTGTCGTTTCAGTGGTGGCGAACTCTGCTCTCCGCCTTCGGCCTGGCCTTCCTCAATCTGATGCCGTTCCTGGGCGTATGCCTGGCGCACGGCTGGGAGCGCTTGCCTTACGCCATCGCTCTCGCCTCGATGTTTTTGATTTATCTGGGCATGTCCTGGCGCTCGAAGGTTCCGGCGTATTACTTCCTGCTGCATCCCGTCAGCACAGCGCTGTTTGTGTATACCTTGCTGCTCTCCATGTGCCACGCGCTGTGGAACGACGGCATCATCTGGCGAGGCACGCGATATCCGCTGGAGGAGTTAAGGAAGGGAATGGTCTAAGCCGCCACGCGCACACCTCGGCAAATCATAGCTCGGCAAATCAAAGGGCTACGCACTGCCACGCGAACTTGCGGAACTCAGCTAGTTTGCGAAAATCCTTTTCGTTGACGGTGATGACGCGAATGCCCACTCGGGCGGCGCTCATGGCGATCAGCGCATCATTGGTGAGCCGCCCGCAGCCGATTTTCCCGTAATCGTATCTGGCCGCGATAAGTCGCAGCACTTTCCCCGCATTACTCCAATCGCTGAGGTCCGGCACAAGGATTCGCCTCGACTGCTCAAATTCCCGCTCCCACCGCTCGACCACTTCTCGGTGACCCTCGCGTGCTCCGGCATAGAGTTCCTGCAGCACCACCGCACTCAGCCATAGAATTGTCCCCGCTGTCAGTCGTTCGAGCGCGAGCGCCGCCTTTTCGCTGCGTAAGGCAGAAACGTAGATGGATGAATCAAGCAGGGTGGGCTGCATCTAATCGTCCAGGTTGCCGTAGACATCTTCAATGACGACGCCGCTCCTTACGAAACGGTTGTTGGCTTCGAGAACCAGACGGTTGTTCCGCTCTTCGGCGATCGCGAGGTCCAGCGCCCGCTCGATGGTTTCCGTCTCTGTCTTGGCACGCAGGGCTTTTTGGGCGCGCTTGATCTTCATTGAGTCCAATTGAAAGTGCTTGTGCGATCGATTCCGGGCGGTGGCCATTCGGTCTTCCTCTTCAATCGTGAGTGTATCACGGATGTACATATAATTGGATTCTATGTACATGATCGAAGCAGGGCTTGGAGGGTGACTCACGGATGCGGTTCGTCGCCAACATCCGCCTCATTGCCGTAAGTGGTCGTGGAGTTGGGCGTGCCATAGGTTTTCGCCGGCTTCTTAGGGGGACGTATTCTACCGGCGCTGTAGTGCCCTTGCTTCTCGACGTCGTAATTCTTGGGCAATGGCGGGATAAGCGTCGAGCCCCCAATCAACTGGCTCACCCGGCTCAGGACGATCTCGGCGCGGCCGTCGTAGAGTTTGACCGGCCCCCGGATTTCGATCATCTGTCCCGCAAGGCGACGGACGTCGCCTACATCCTTCAGGTCATGAGGAAAGACTACGACCGTGAACGGGCAAGCCATGTGATCTTCGCAGAAGTCAACGAAATGTACGCCTCTGGCGCCGGCCTTCACCCGCAGCACTTTTCCCATTACACACTTGGTTTCTCCGACATGCTGTTTGGCTTCGCGAATGGGCAGGCAGTCGGAGGCGCCGACCAGCCGTGTTGCTAAGCAGACGATCAGGCCTGCCAGTAACCAGATCGAACATCCCAGGCGATTGCGGGCCATGATGCTTCTCAAGAGCTGAAGCGTAGCTCCACTTGGAATCTTACGGCGGCGGGGTCCGAAGAAACGCGGGGCGGCGAAATTCTTAGCTCGTTCTTCCCGGAATGGAAATTCTGCAGATAAGGCCGGGTGCCCCAGGTCTCGCCGCTTTTGCGAGACCTGGGAGCGGGGCATCCCCGGCCAGGGATTACATCGTATAGATATTTACTTGAATGCCTTGACCGCGGCGGTCTCGTCCTCTTTCACATCGAAGACGGTGTAGAGCTTGGTAATCTGCAGCAGGTCGTGCACCTTCTTGGTGAGATTAAGCAGTTTGAGTTCGCCGCCCTGGTTCTTGGTGGTGGTATAGGCGCTGACCAGCTCGCCGATGCCCGAGCTGTCAATGTAGTTGACGTCGCCCAGGTTCAACACGATCTTCTTGTTGCCCTTGGCGAGCAGGTCGCGTACGGTGTCGCGCATCATGACGCTGCCTTCACCAAGGGTGATACGGCCGCTGCAATCCACAATGGTGACTCCGTCCACCTGCCGAGTGCTAAGTTTCATGCTCACTGAGACCCCTCCTTGACGCCCGCGGATCGCCCGCGGACGTGTTTGATCAGTTTTATTTCCGTGCCTGTCTGGGACGGGCGGATTTCCACGACGTCCATGAACGACCGCATAAGAAAAATGCCGCGTCCTGAAGTCTTGAGCAGATTTTCCGGCGCCAGAGGATTCGGAATCCCGCTCAAGTCAATGCCTTTGCCCTGGTCGCGAATGGTGATCACCAGGTCCTCGGGAGTACGCTCGAAGGCCAGCACCACCTTCTTATCCGGGGCGTACGCGTTGCCGTGCAAAACCGCATTCACCGCGGCCTCGCGCACCGCCATCGAGATCTGCATCACCTCGTCTTCCGCAAAGCCCAATTCCGTGGCAATGCGGCTGGCTTTGTCCTCCGCTTGGTCTACGGTTTCCAGAGTGGAATCGAGCGTGTAGGAGACGGTCTGCTCCATGGCCGGTAAATATGTTCTAAAGCCGCTCCTATCCTCTGGATTGCCCGTAGGCGCTGTCCGCAGCCCGTAATCAGCAGACGTGGTAGTTTGCCTGTCGAAGCCGCGAGTTGTCAACGCGGCAGGAATCCGGGTAGTCGTGCCCTTTGATTTCCACAGCGCTAGCCCTCAGGCTACGGCTGTGGGAAACTGAGTCATGCCAAAACGGGCTATTCGGATCGTGAAGCACATTGGCGCAACGCCGTGTGTTGCCGCCTGCACCTGCTGCAGCCAGCAATTCAAAGCCTCCGATATTCGCAGCCTTAAAGAGGCAACCGCCAGTCTCCAGTCCCAGTTTGACGCGCACAAATGCGAACTAACAGACAGCAGCCAGAATGCCCCGGGGATCGTCCGCTAAGTGTTGATGATCCGAGCAATGATCTGAGCAATACGGGACAGACTCACAAGGAGCACAGTCAGTAGGCTTATGGCAGTAAGAAAGTAAGCCTTGCCATGGCATACGAAAATCCGCGGGAATCAATCCTGGAATTTCTAAACTCCGCCAGCTCCCCCGGCCAACGAATTGCTCGTTGCCATTGTGGATTGCTTATGGGACATGAGAACCTGACGTTCTTCTATGAGGGCCAATGCTGGGAAGTAGAACTACCAATTTGCCACGAATGCCATCCGGCACCTGGCGTTCCGATCTCATACGACGCATAGTATTCGCTTAATATTCGCTCGTCCTATTAGTGCATTGCTGTCCAATGTGCGGTAGCGTACACTGTCGCCATGTTTTTGCGGGAGAAGGCCGCGGCGCAGATCAAGGCGGAGATCGAAAGGCTGGAGTTTGCCCGGATCGGTTGCACGGATGCCCGCATTCTTGAGGTAATCGAGTTTAGGATTGAGGAACGAAGGCTACAACTGCGTCAACTTGACTCGTACTCCCCCGAAAAACCGCAGAAGCTAAGGAATTGTCAGCCTTAACAGTGAGTCTCAAAATCAAACTAGACCACTACCGCGCCGCTGGACCACAACTGCATGCCGCCAGGCTGCGGGTATAATGACACGCCGGTTGCCCGAGTGCTAAATGCTGAAATCAAACGTTGGCTGACGCGTGCGATCATTGTTGGAATCACCTCGGCGCTGGGTCTTACGGCGTTAGCATACGCGGTCGACTACGCCCTGTTCCGCTACAAGGTTGCTACGAATCGCCAGCCGTTCGCCCAAATCATCGTCACCAGTTACGACGCCATACCACAGAAAAGCGGCAAGACCCAATTCATCTTCCATCCTCCGGGGCCGCAAACCTGCGTCAACACGCTTTTCCCGCATGCGGGATACGTGCCCTGCTGGTACCTGCAGCGCCACACCGAACAAGTCACCAACTTCTGAAGAAGGTATGATGTTACCGGCTCACCCTCCGAACGTGACGCCGTCTAATAACAATTAGGAGACGAATGCAATGACTACAAGCGAAACAGCCCAGCAATACATTCAGCGGATCATGGCACACTCTGAAGGGAAGCAGCCTCTGGCAGTTCAAGCTGCGACGGCAAAGAAACTCGAACGAGCAATCAAGGGCGTGCCCACCACCAAATTGCGCAAACGCCCAGCCCCGAACAAGTGGTCAGTCAACGAGATCGTGGCCCACCTTGCCGACGCAGAAGTCGCGATTGGCTGGCGTATGAGGCTGATACTCGGTGCGCCCGGCACTCCTATCGCGGCCTTCGATCAGGATGCCTGGGTAACCAACTTGCATTACGAGAAGCGCGATCCCCGCAAGTCAGTCGAACAGTTCCGCGTGCTCCGCGAAGGCAATCTGGCTTTGCTGAAGTCGCTGAAGCCCGAGCAGTGGAAACATTACGGCATGCACTCCGAGCGCGGCCAGGAAACCATCGAGCACATAGTCCGCCTCATTGCCGGCCACGACCTCAACCACCTCCAGCAGATCGAACGGATACAGGCCAAGAAATAAATTCCTCCCCCGCAAGCCGGGGCTCGAAGAAGACCTGACGCGATGGTCCGGACCCGACAGTAGCCCGCCCCGCGCCCAGGCGCGGCACTCCCGCCCAGCCAACAGATCCAAAAGCCATCTCAAGAAGGAAAAATGGCGGAGAGAGAGGGATTCGAACCCCCGATACCCGTTAAGGTATGTCCGCTTTCGAGGCGGATCGTTTCAACCACTCACGCATCTCTCCGGAAGGCAGCGGGTAGTGGCCTGTGGTCAGTGGCCAGCGACCCCAACAACTATCTGCGGCTTTTAAAGAACGTCTGCAGAAGCTCTGCGCTACGGCCTGCCAAGACCCCGCCGCGGACTTCCACTTTGTGGTTCAGTTGCGGGTAATTCAGCACCTGCATTACTGATTGCACGGCGCCCGCTTTGGGATCGTCCGCGCCATAGACCAGGCGCCTGATCCGCGCGTGCACCATGGCTCCGGCACACATTGGGCACGGTTCAATTGTAGCAAACAGGTCGCAGCCCGTTAGCCGGTGGTTGCCTACGGTGGCACCAGCCTCGCGCAGGGCGATGATCTCTGCGTGGGCTGTGGGATCGGAGTCGGTGATGTTGCGGTTCCAGCCGCGGCCGACGATGCGTTCTCCGCACACGACGACGGCTCCGACCGGGACTTCGCCGGCTTCGAGTGCGCGCTGCGCGGAGCGTAGAGCTTCCTCCATCCAGAGTTCGTCGTTGGTCATTACACCGGTTGTGGGCACGGAGAGATCCACGCAGCAGGGTAACACTGGCGGGGTGGGAATAAGGAAGCGAGCCAAACGTGCGACTTAGGATGACAATACCCCGGGTGGAAATCCCGATACAGTCTGTCCGATCAGAGCAGGCTTAGCACTGAGCGCACTGCATCGGGTACCATGGCGCGAGCCAGTGCCGGCAGCACACACGTCATCAAGGTGTAAGCAATCACGAGCGCGGGCACGGCGAGCAGCATCCGGGTTTTAGGGGTCAACTTGGCGAAATAGGCTCGCATGGCGTCCTCTTGATCTAAGTACGAGGAGCAGCCGCAAAAAGTTCCCAGACTTGTTGCTGTTTACACCTACCGCGGCGGCTGAAGCCTGCAGCGAAACGAGAGCTTTGACGCAGCGTTGAAGGCGCTGCTCCACCCCAAAAACATCGAGCTCCGCTCGACTGGACAGCCGAGGGCGGCTGACCCCACATGAGCATCTCTACCCGCAGAAAGCTATCCACTGACCACTGGCCACTGACCGCCGGCACCTGCTATGCTAACCCCGTCATGGGGATGCAAAACCTGTTCCGCAAAGTGTTTCTGATCGACCTTCTGCAGGGATTGAAGGTGACGTTCCGTTATCAGGATCCCAAGGAAATATATACCGAGCAATATCCCATGGAGCGGCCGCAGGTGGCGGAGCGCTACCGGGGCGCGCCGCGGCTGAATGTCAATCCTGATACTGACGAGACCATGTGCATTGCCTGCGACCTGTGCGCGGTGGCGTGCCCGGAAAATCTGATCGTGGTCTCGAGCGAGCGCAACGAGCATACCCGCCGCAAGGAACTTACTAACTTCACCTACGACCTGAGCCGCTGCATGTTCTGCGGACTCTGCGAGGACGCTTGTCCTGTGGATGCCCTTGAACTTACGCAGGATTTCGAGCTGGCCAGCTATACGCGAGACGGCTGGATTTGGGATCGCGAGACGCTGGAAAAAGGGCCGTCGCCTACGCAGTATCGGAAGTAGCGCGATAGCGTCCCCCACGTTCTGGAGCGTCGCTCTCGCACCATTGCCGCTCCAAAAGACAGCAGGTTCTTCGGGCGTTTCGGAAGGACAAAAGTTTAGGGACCGACGCGGGTACTTGCAGTGTCGGACGTGACAGCCGATCCAAGTCTCTCAAGATCAGGTCTCTCAAGATCAGGTCTCTCAAGATCACATTTCTCAAAAGGAGTGTTTTTCAGGCGTGGCCTACGGGCTGCGCCTTTTCTGTTTATCGGAAGAAGAATGGCAATTCGGGTACGGAATCTACGAATGAAGTGATCGACTTACACGCGGTCGCTGACAATAACAATAAACGGAGCGGGGAAGCTGTGGAGGCAGCGTTTCTCGCCAAGGCTAGCAGGATCAGGATCCCGGTTTGCAAGCCTTGGGGAGACAGCGAACGGTATGACTTTGTGGTGGATTAGGGGAAGGGCTTTTGGCGCGTGCAGGTGAAGGGCGCGTCGCATCGCGATGGACTGAGATATCAGGCAGGCGTCGGAGGCAACGGCAAGCCCTTTACCAAGGATGACATGGATTTCGTCGTGGCGCATGTCGTGCCCTTGGACGTGTGGTACGTCGTTCCGATCGAGAAGGCCGAGGGATTGATGAACCTCTGGCTTAGTCCAGGGTCGACGCGCTCGCGATTTGAGAAGTATCGCGAGGCTTGGTGTTTGTTGGATTGTGCCCGGATAGCGCGGGACCGAACAGATATTCCTGTGCGGTGCCGAAGTGAGGAAGTGAAAGTGCGGTGTGCGGTTTGTCCGCTGCGGGTCAGGCGAGATGGGTTGGGAATCAGAATCCTAGAGGGCTGAGAGTGTGAAATCCCACTTCTCGCAAATGACGCGAGAAGTGGGGCACCCACTTTTACTCGACCTCAATTCTCAGAACTTATTTTCGGCCTACGGGGTGGCCGTGGCCGTCGCGCACTTCATTGCCTTTGAAGTGTTCGATGTGGTCGACGGGCTTGACTGCGTGCTCGCCGCGGGCGGGACGCGGGCCGGTGTATCCATGATCGGGATGGAAACGATTATTGACGTGGCCGTGAAAACCTTCAGGACCGTGGAACCACTGGCCGACGCCGATAAAGACGCCGCCGGTGAACCACTCCGGGCCGTAGTAGCCGTAGGGAGCGCAGTCGTAGGGTGCCACGTCGTAATAGCCGTAGGGACAAACAGGCGCGGCTCCAACTTCGACGGCTACCTGAGCCTGGGTTTGGGGAGCGGTTACGGTGAAGCCGATGGCAACGGCGGCAGCTAACACAAGAACCTTGAATCCGTTCATTTCATTATCCTCGCTGGGTTGATTTTGGACGTTGTGATGTTCAACCTGGTGATTCCGAACCTCATGACTCTGAAAATCATCCGAGGATCATGAGGCGATCGATTGTCTGGCCCAGGAGATCATTGTAATCAGATCGCCCTTGATGTGAACAACTTAAAGCGGAAATAGGATTCAACTTTCCCGTAAAGGGTTGACTCTTAAGTGCTGCTTAGAGACGGCTGTTGTTGAGTCATGCAGTGCATGGTGCCGAGTCCCCAGACCAGGTCGCCGGAATAGATTGGGACGACTTGTCGCGTGGGGAATAGGGCTGCCAGAGTGTTCAGGGCGATGCGGTCGTTGGGATCGTTGAAGACGGGGACGAGCACGATGCCGTTTGCGATATAGAAATTGGCGTAGCTGGCTGGGAGACGGCGCTGCTCGAAGACTACCGGGCCGGGCATGGGAATCTCGACGATGTTGAGGGGCTTGCCGTCCTGATCGGTGGCGGCTTGCAGGCGGCGGAGATTGTCCTTTAGAGGACGGTGATTGACGTCTTTCGGATTGGACTGGACCATGGTGATTACTGTGTCAGGGGCGACGAATCGGGTCAGGTCGTCGACGTGGCCGTGAGTGTCATCGCCGTGGATGCCTTTGCCTAGCCAGATTACGTGCGGGGCGTTCAGATAGTCGGCGAAGATTCGTTCGTAGTCTTTGCGTTGCATGTTGGGGTTGCGCTGTTGGACTTTGCTTAGCAGGCATTCTTCGGTCGTGAGGAGGGTGCCTTGTCCGTTGACGTCGATGGAGCCGCCTTCTAGGACTACTTGTTTGCCGCGGTGTAGCGGGCGGACTTCTTCGGCTCCGGCTGTGGTGGCCATTTGGGTGCCGATTTTTTCGTCTTGACGGTAGTTTGTGTATTTGGCCCAGGCGTTGAAGCGGAAGTTTGCGGCTTGCAAACGACCCTCAGGGGCTAAAGCCCGCGTCTTTTTCCTGTCTTTGACGGCACGACTGAAGTCATGCCCTTCCCGATCCTTTTGCTCGAGGCTTTGCGTTACGAAAATGCATCCTGAGTCGCGGAGCCAGACTCGGTTGCTGGGCCAGCGGTGGAAGCGGATGTTCTTTAGGGGCGCGTTGGCTCGGTCGAGCAGCTTGCGGGCCTGGCGTTCTGCTGCGGCATTGTTCACGATCAGTTCGACGCGCTCGTGGCGGGCTAGATTGCGCATGATTTCGGCGTAGACCCAGGGGATGGGTTGGAACTTTCCTGGCCAATCGCCGTGATAGTGCGGCCAGGCCAGCCAAGTGGCGGCGTGCCGGGCCCATTCTGCGGGCATGCGGCAGGCGAGGGTTGCTGGGGGAACGCTTAAAGTATTACTTGAATGAGTGGATCGGTGCATGGAGTTAGTTTATTGCACTCGATGATAAATCATGTGTTGATCCTGAGATGGCGTCGACGTCGATGAACGGATTCCTGCTCGATGCAAATCGCGACGTCACATCAACAATCGGTAAGGCAAAGACGAACCCTCGTTTTCGGCGCGATTTGGCATAGCCGCAGTCTGGGTGCACTCCTTCCGCTGCTTGGTAGTCGCCCGTTAGCCGACGAAAACAGGCGATTCCACTCGTTGACCGATTTATTGTCCATCGAGCAGGCGATTTGTGATAGGGGCGTAGGCGTCGATTCTGCGGTCGCGGAGGAATGGCCAGTTGCGGCGGATGTCTTCGAGAGTCTTCAGGTCGACGTCGCCCATGAGGATTTCTTCGCGGTCGTGCGAGGCTTCGGCTAGGACGCGGCCGAAGGGATCGCAGAAAAACGATGCGCCCCAGAATTCCAGTCCGTGGCCAGGGGTGGACTTGCCGCGGATGTTGCCGGTTTCGAAGCCTACGCGATTGACTACTGCTACGTAGACTCCGTTGGCGATGGCGTGGGCGCGCTGGATGGTGCGCCAGGCGTCGTGCTGGGCTGCGCCGAACTCGGCTTTCTCGGCGGGATGCCAGCCGATGGCTGTGGGATAGAAGAGGATGGACGCGCCCTGGAGGGCGGTGAGGCGAGCGCCTTCGGGAAACCATTGGTCCCAGCAGACGAGCGTGCCGAGGCGGCCTGCGGTGGTGTCGAGAGCGCGGAATCCGAGATCGCCGGGGGTGAAGTAGAACTTTTCGTAGTAGAGGGGATCGTCGGGGATGTGCATCTTGCGGTAGAGTCCGCTGAGAGTGCCGTCGGAATCGAAAATGGCGGCGGTGTTGTGATAGATGCCGGGGGCGCGCTTTTCGAATAACGACGCGATCAGAACTACGCCGTTCTTGCGCGCGGCCGCGGCTAGCTTTTCACTGGCGGGGCCGGGAATGGGTTCGGCCAGGTCGAAGAGGGAGTGATCTTCGCGCTGGCAGAAATATTGGGTCTGGAAAAGTTCGGGGAGGCAGACTACCTGGGCGCCGCGTCCGGCGGCGTCGGCTACGCGTTCGAGAGCTTTTTCGAGATTCTGCTCAGGCTCTGGGCCGGCCGACGTTTGGACCAGGGCTACGCGAAATTTGTCAGGGGGCACGATTCGTCCTCCGCCGATCAATATAGCATTCGGAAGGCGGCTATCAGCTTCCGGTGATCGGCGCATTCGAGACGTGGCGCGAGCGGGATCCCCCAAACAAGGCAACTCTCTTAACCACGCGACTATGCTCAAAAGGGAACACCCAGCGTCACGGGAAGGGCCAAGTTACCACGGTTACGTCTCACCTCCTGGATATCGGGGCGAGCCTCTCCTTCCGAGTGAAGATAGAAGATATGAGATTAGAAGTGCTTTCGCTTGTGTGGCGGCTTGATTGCTTGTCTTGTGTGTTCACTGTTTTTTCGACGATTCTGATAGGGAGAAGATGCTGGACGGGCTGGGTGCTGGCGGCAGTCAACAGCCTGATCATTTGCGTCATCGGGTTAAGAACGGGGCAACTGGGCTTGATTCCAGCGAACCTATTTTGTATCGTGCTCTACGCGGGCAATCTTCGAACGTGGCGCAAGGCCGAGTTCTCCTAAGCCGCGCGGCTCGAAGATGGAAACATTTGAAACCCGCGACCCACTGCTGAAGTCAAACGCGATGTTGAGCTTCGAGGGCCGGGCGAGACGAGGCGCCCGGTGATTGTCGCGTTAGGAAAAGAGTCATTCGAGAGCGCTACGGTGTGCGCTTGAGTACGAGGTTCAGGCTGGTTCCGGCTTGCTTCCAAGCACCCGTAATTCTTGAGCTGTCTTTGTCCATGGTGCCGTCATAGGCACAGAGACCGGGTGTACTTTCGAAATGCAGAGTTGATTTCGCATAGGTGATGGCCGTGATCTGGACGCCGGAAACGTCCTGATCAGGGTAGTCGATGGTGCCGCGCAGGCTGCCGTCCTGCTCAGCGGAAATGTGGACTACGACGTGCTTCTTAGGTTGGCCTCCGGGATTCAGGGTTCCCGTCCATTCGCCAACGACCGGCGGAGCGTCTTGCGCCGTGAGACGCGGCACAATGCTACCTACGAGCATTAATGCCAATCCCACATAAAAAGCGAACGATGTATGGCGAAGGTCTCTCATAGTGGAGTCTTCCTCGTCTTACGAAGACTACCACGGGCGAAGACTGTCACAGTCCCGTACTTGCGAACGGCCGCGTGGCATCCTTTCACGCTGTTCCTGTAGAGTAATTCCTCGGGAGATTCAGGAGTTGGGATCGGAGGCTCATCTTGAAACACGGGAATCATGGAAATTCTCATCAGGGCAAGGCGCAGGATCATGCGGGACACGCGGGCGACGGCGTGGAACGGCATCTGCATAATCCGATTGAAGACCGGCTGATTCCTTTGGAGCCGCTGGATTTGGGCAAGGTGAAGTCGATTGACGATCTGGTGCGGGCGATGGCTAAGACGGCTTTTACTGGGCGGCAACTGGGCGAAGCTGCTGACGTGCTGGAAGCGATGGCTCGCGACGAGGAATGTTTTGTGGTGATGACGCTGTCGGGCGCGATGACTGTGGCGAAGCAGGGGCTGATTGTGACGGAGTTAATTGATCGCGGCATAGTGAATGCTGTGGTCTCGACTGGCGCGCTGATGGCTCACGGGCTGGTGGAGGCTACCGGGCGCGCCCATTTCCAAGTCAATCCTGGGGTTTCGGATGAAGAACTTTATGAGCAGGGTTACAACCGCGTGTATGACACTCTGGAGCCGGAGCAGAATCTGGACGATGTGGAAGAAGTGATGTCGATGGTGCTGGAGGGTTGGGATCACAATGAAGTGATGTGCTCTTACAAGCTGAATCATGCGATTGGGGCTTATCTGGCGAAGAACGTGCAGGAGCGGGGGATTTTGAAGTCGGCGCATGATCAGGGCGTTCCGGTGTTTGTGCCGGCGTTCAGCGATTCGGAGATGGGGCTGGACACGGCGTTGAATAATCGGCTGCGGGAATCTACCGGGAGGCACAAGATTCGATTTGATCCGTTTCTCGATCTGGAGCACTTTGCTGCTACGTTGCTGCGGCAGAAGAAGCTGGGAATCTTAACCATTGGCGGTGGAGTGCCGCGGAACTGGTCGCAGCAGTTTGGTCCGTTCTGCGAGTTGCGACACCGGCGGTTGGGGGAGAATATTCCGCTGAAGCGGTATCACTATGGGTTGCGGATTTGTCCGGAGCCGGTTTATTGGGGCGGGTTGTCGGGCAGTCCTTATAGCGAGGCGATTTCGTGGGGGAAGTTTGTGCCTCCGGCAGAGGGTGGGAGATTTGGGGAAGTGTTTGTGGACGCTACGGTGGGGTTGCCGCTGATTGTGGCTGCGGTGCTGGAGCGGCTGGATAAGAAGGGAAGCAAGGCGAGCAAGGGGAAGACTGCGGCGGCTAAGAAGTAGGCATTCGTGGCGTCCCAGCCACTGCGGCCCGATATACCCGGGCCGCCGGACGGGCGAATGCTCCCGTCCCCACATGTTTCTGGCATCCCAACATGGGTTGAGATGGTTTCCGCTTAGGCTTCGGTTTCTGGGGATGAGGTGTCGCGCGTCCTGCGGTAGAGCGGGGCCAGGATGCTGTTTTCTAATACCTGGGACTCTGCTTCCACCCAGTCCTGCAGGGCAAAACCTTCGGTCCCGCCGCGCTTGTCGTATAGCCGCTGGGCGTGGAGCCGGATCTTTCTTTCCAACAACTCGGTTATGAGTGCTTGCTGCTTTTGTCTACGGGTTTCGATATCCACACTATTCCTCTTGCTTGTATAAGTATTCTTCCACAGTTCTATGATACGGGAAGGCTGTTAACGGAAGGTTACATTTGGGAGGGCTGAGGGGTTACTAAAGTGCTATTATATCATGAACAGTCTGCGAAGGAGCGGGTAGCAGTGCAGTTGATAAGGAGGCGAGCCAAATGCGCGATTATTGTGTCGCAAAGAACCGTCGGCTTCGCTCCGGGCAGGCTCTTTGCTCCGCAAAGAAGGCTTGCTCAGGATGACAATCAAGAGTGCGTAGAAGGCGTGAGCTGGTAGACGAAACTGTCGCGGCCGTGTGCGTCCGGCCTTGACCCCGCGCGAACGGCGCCTAGCTTTTCCAAGGCCCGCTGCGAGCGCAAATTTTGGGGACCAACAAGAAAGACAACAGATTTCACGAATTTGAAAGCGTGCCCTAGCATTAGCTGTTTCATTTCTCTGTTGTAAATGCCGCCCCAGTGGGATCTGGCCAGAAACGTCCAACCGATTTCGATCTCGGCCTTTTCTTGGTTGTATCCGTGGAAACGGGACGACCCTACGGGCCGGCCCGTTTTGGAGTCGATGGCGATCAGGGCTCCTCCCGATGCTAACGCATCACGAAAGAACTCCTGGAAAACCTCTTGCTTGTAGCGGTCTTTGCTGGGGTGCTGCTCCCAGATGAGTGGATCTGAGGCTACGGCGAAGAGGCTAGGAAAATCGTCTGGTCGAAGCGGCCTGAGTTCGAGTCGTTCGCCTTGCAAGATGGGTTGGAGTTCAAAGGGCATACTGATTTAAGACTGGGACATGGGACCAGGCAAAAGCCCCACTTCTCGCAAAAGACGCGAGAAATGGAACACCGCAGAACTCTTCGTCACACCCAGATGTCTTCGTCACGCCCTATCTTCGTCACACCCAGATGTCTTCGACACAGAAAGCAGTTGTTAATCAAAGATCAGAACTGCTGAGGCGATTACTGTGGTCCAGAGGCCGCGTTTGTCGCCTACGGCTGATTGCGTGACGTTGGCGGTGCGGACGATTTTGTTGGAGAGGCGGTAGATTTGTTTTTTTTCATCCCAGGAGCGGTCAGGATCGAACTCGACGTTGAGCGTGGTGGCCAGCATTTCGGCGGCTAGTTCTTCGGCGTATTCTCCGGCGGCGTCTTCGGTCTCACCGAAGGAGTGGTGTTCGCTGAGATATCCGTAGGTATTCTTGTCGGCGGGGATGGCTACGCCAATCGAGGAAGCCAGCAGGCGGTGAGCCTCGTGGGTGGAGTTTTCGGCGACCACGGCGAACACGACTTCGCCGGGGCTGAGATACTTTACGCCCTCTTTGCGAGCGAGCATTTTGCAGTTGGGCGGGAAGATGGAAGAGACGCGCACCAAGTTCTGGGCGGCGATACCGGCGTCGCGCAAGGCCAACTCGAAAGATGTTAACCGCTCGCGGTGTTTTCCGACTCCCTTGGTGAAGAACATTCGCTTGGGAACCATGTCTTTGCCCAACGCTTGTTACCTCCGGCACGAAAAAATTTGAGATGGAGAATGCACAATTTAACACAATGGTTTGTAAAGGCGAGATGAATTTCACGCGGCGAGAAAAAAAATGGCGGGAAACCGCTGGCGCGGGTTCCCGCCGTTATGCCCGGTCCGTTTTGGGGGAGGGCGCCGGGCAAAACCGCTTTACTCTACCACAGGTCTGGTCGCGGTCAACAATAAGAATGCCGCTTTTCTGATTCCGGAACAGCGGCGAGTCTTTGTGAGCGTCACCCAGCCAGGGTCATTTGGCGGCGACGGAACTCACGGTAATGGTGTCCCCGGCCAAGGTGCCGGTCACGGTGGCGTTCTTGCCGGCCTGTTTGTCGAGCGTGGCCAGAGCTGTCTTGTCGGTGGCCTCCAGGGTATAAACCTTCTCGCCTACGACCAAGGCATACTTGGAGCCTTTCGCTACGCACGCGCGGGTGCAATCTGCGGCGGTTCCCTCCATGTGTTGTTTGCCGCACATGGCGTCGCTGACTTCGCCGGTGAAAGTTTGCTTGCCGGCGGCAAAGGCATAAAGGCTGAAGCATACGGCTGCTGAGAAGATGACCGCTTTCCTCGCTGGGAACCACTGCGAACCCTTATTCATGCTTATTCTCCTGAGTGCTTCTCGCGGCACTATGAAGGGGAGATGGCCGCCAATGTGTTCATATTACTCTAACCTCGTAGATGGCCAAAGGGGCTGGAGGTTAACAGAGAGCGAGTGAGTTTAGCGGCTCGGTTCTTCGACTCCAACCCAGCGCAATGCCTCCTGCCGGTCGGCGAAGGCTCGCATCTGGATCGCCTTGCCGTTGTTTATGGTGTAGACGTCGGCAAGCCGCACGTCCTGCCATTGGTTGCTGTCTTTAGCTCGGACCCTGGCGTGAACGAAGACCACGATTCGATTTCCGGAGGTAATGAATCGTTCGGGCTCGCTGCTTGCTTCGGCCCAGGCAGCTCGCGACTGGGTCAAATAGCGCTTCACGGCTTCCCGCCCGCGATAAGTGCCTCCGCCGGGAAACTCCGCAGGCTCGCTCCAGTCGATCTGGGGATCGAGTGACTGCACGGCCGCTTCGATATCGCCGCGGTTGAATGCCGCGTACGCGGCCCGCAGGTCGCTGATCGCCTGGGCGGACTCGGTTGTGTTTTCCATGCCAGTCTCCTTTCGCCCTCGGGTGCACGCACTCGTGGTCAAGACCGCAGCCATGGTGAAGAAGGTCAATAGTCTGCTCATATTTTGTGCCGCCGTGAATATCTTTGAGGCACCGGTGGTCAATTGTTCCTAAAGCGATTTTGCGTCATTGAGCCGCCCTGGCAGTGTATTGGAGATCGACGTCTACGGTTTTGTCGCGAGCGATGGCGGTCACGTGGGGGTCGACGTCCCAGTCGAGGGTGGGTGGGAGCAGCTTTCGGGCCAGGGGCAGGAACTCCTTGAGATAAGTGGCGTCGTAGACATCGCCGGGACGGAGCTTCCAGGCGGAGCGCAGCCGGGCGGTCAGACTGTTGTCGATACCGCGAAATTCGAGTTCGCCCATGTGGTAGAGAGAATCCTCGCGGACAACCAGGTGGAAAACCACTTCTGCGGTGACGTCGTCGAATTCGGCGTCCACTTTGACGCTGGCAAGGATGTATCCGTGTGAGCCATAGAGGGTCTGGACGGCGCGCAGGTCGTTTTCCAGCTGAACTGTGTTTGCGGCTTGCCCAGCCTTGGCGTGGAGGAACGACTCAAGCTGGTGGCTCGGGATTTCTTTATTACCCGACCAATCCCAGCGGGCGAGCTTGTACTGCAGGCCGGGAGTGACGGGGAAGACGACGTCCACGAAGGTGGGCGGCTGTTTATTGTCGGTTGAATCCGTGGCGGCTGGTTTGATGACCTTGGGTTGGGGCGGAGCGCAGGAGGCCTTGAGGTATCCGTGCTCATGGAAGATGGGCAGCAGAGAGTGCTCGATGAAGTTCGCCATGTAATCGCGGGAGTATTCGCGATTGGATAGTTTTTCCGCGGCAGCTTGGAGGATGGGCAACTCACCTGCTCCCGCGCCGGGGAACTCGGCGCCGTGGATGCGAATGCTCACGCCGGCGACGTTATAGGCAATTGATTCGATGCGGTCGTCCTTGCCGTTGGTGCGCTGGTATTCGACGTGGCCGGGGACGCCGTTTTCGACCAGCATGGCCTGGAGAACATCGGAAATCTGGTCGGGCATGCGCCCGTTGGGGGGGAGTTCTCCGTTGAAGAGTGGAATGCGCTCGTGGAGCTTGTGGAGCAGTTCTTCGTCGGAGAACCAGACGAAGTCGGCAAAGCGCGCAGGGACGAACTTGTCGGCGTCCGTGACATGGAAAACGAGTTTGGTGCCGGCTGATGAGTAGGAGTAAGTGTATGTGATGTCGCCGAAGGCTCCGGTCTCGCCGAGTTGGCGGGCTGCCTTCTTGAAATCCTCCTCGTGGGCGATGGTGCCGATCGGCAATCCGCTGGCGGCTGCGACTTCTTCCGTAGTGAAGCGTTTGCTGCCGGTCACGGTGACTGCGACTAGCTTGTAGGAGGTGGGTGGCTGGACCTGCGCGGCGGCCGAAAGGCAGGGCAGGACGAAACAGGGAAAGACCAGGAGCAGGGAAGAGAGCAGGAAACGCAGGAACGATGCTTGAGGGAAAGTCTTCATTTACTTCGGTCAGGGCGCGATACGGCGCTGGATTTGTGTTTCCTGGCAATTTCAATGAAGGCGAGGGCGGCGCGGCTGAGGGCTTTATCTTTGCGGAAGACCAGAGCCAGGTCGCGGCGGAGTTTAGCGTCGGCCATGGGGATTGCGGTGAGAAAGCCGGCGCGAACGTCCTCCTGGACGTTGGAGCGGGCGATGAAGCCTACGCCGACGCCGGCGGCTACGAAGCGCTTCAGGAGTTCGCTGGAGTCGAGTTCCATACTGTAGTTCGGCTTTAGCCGGCGTTCACGAAACAGTTCGTCGAGCGCGTCGCGGGTGTGGCCGGCTTTAGGAAGGACCAGCGGATACTTGGCCAGGTCTCCCACGGAAGCTGACTTCATCTTACCCAGCGGATGGTGCGGCGGGGCGATGATGACCAGTTCATCCTGATGGATGAGGACTACGGTGAGGCGGTTGTCTTTTACGGGCAGGGAAACCACGCCGAAATCGACGGAATTGTCGGTGACCGACTCGAGAACTTTGGCGTAGTCGGCGCGCTTGATGTTGACTGAGACGTCCGGGTACTGCTTTTTGAAGTCGGCAAAGACTTCGGGAAGAATGTGGAGGCAGGTGCCTTCGTTGGCGCCTACGGTGATGGCTCCGCGAGGGACGTGCTCCATTTCGGCGAGAGAGGTGAGCATGGCCTTGCGGGCGTCGAGCGTGTCCTGGGCGTACTTTTGAAAGGACTTGCCGGCGGCGGTGAGAGAGACTTTGCCGCCGGAGCGGTCAAAGAGCTTGGCTCCGACTTCGTCTTCCACGGCGCGAATCTGGGAGGAGATGGCGGGCTGGGTGCGGAAGCGCTTCTCAGCCGCGCGGGAGAACGAGGCGTGGCGGGCTACTTCAAGGAAGGTTTGGAGTTGGTCGAAGTCCATGGGTCAGTGGTCAGTGGCCAGTGGTTGGCCAGTTCAACCCGGGCGCAATCCGAGAACGACGCAGCATTTGGTTTTAGCTGTCTTGCGAACCGAATTGTAGCAGGGCGCGGTCTATATTACGTGCGCGGCCCAATCAGGGACGCTGCGGGGCGACTGGCTAGGTTTCAGATTGTTCGTCTTACCAGACGACGCGTAGACTGGTGATTCTTTGAGAGTGCATTTGACGATATACCACGCATTGCTGGCGTTTACTCTGGCTGCCGGGCTCCTGACGATTACGCCGGGGATCGACACCGCTCTGGTCCTGCGGACTGCAGCGGTGGAAGGGTCGCGTCGAGCTGTGCTCGCTGGAGTGGGCATCTGCTGTGGTCTTTTGATATGGGGGCTTACAGTGTCATTCGGGCTGGGAACGCTGCTCGCGGCATCCCAGGTTGCGTACAGGACATTACGCATCGCGGGCGCTTGCTATCTGATCTTTCTGGGCACGAAGATGCTGCTGCGCAAACACCAGCCGGCGTCGGCGATGGATGAAACTCGATCGAGGCAAGTATTTGGGAGCGCTGTCAGCGCAAGCGCGTCTCGGTGGTTCGTTCGCGGGATCCTAACAAACCTTCTCAACCCGAAGGTGGGTGTTTTCTACGTCACATTCCTGCCGCAGTTTATTCCCGCCGGGGTATCTGTGATCTCGTTCAGCATGCTGCTGGCGGCGATTCATGCGACCGAAGGTATGCTTTGGTTTCTGGTGCTTATCCTCGCGACGCGCCCGCTCTCGTGCTGGCTGCGACGGCCGTCGGTGTCCAAAACGCTCGACCGGGCTACGGGTACGGTGCTGGTGGGTTTCGGGCTTGGGCTCGTGCTTGATAACCGGCGTTGATGCGCAGGGATGGTGGAGCAAGTGGTGGATGGCCTGCGCAGGGTCCAAGAGGGTGGAGGTGTGGAATCCCACCCCTTCGGCTTTGCTCAGGGCGGGCTTTCTCGTAAAGGACGCGAGAAATGGATCGCTAATACTGCTACTTCAACTGTTTCTCAATTGCCGCGATCACTTCTTTCGAATCCGGTGTGACCGCCGGTTCGAAGCGCTGAATCACGTTGCCGTTGCGGTCTACCAGGAACTTGGTGAAGTTCCACTTGATTTCGCCCGCGATGCCTGGTCCGGTGTCTTTGGTCAGGTAGGCGTAGAGCGGAGCCTGGTCTGCGCCTTTGACCGAAATCTTCGAATACATGGGGAAGGTGACGCTGTATTTGCGGGTGCAGAAGGTCTTGATTTCTTCGTTGGTGCCGGGTTCCTGGGCGCCGAAATTGTTGGCGGGGAAGCCGAGGATCACGAAGCCCTGATCTTTGTATTTCTCATAGGTCGCTTCGAGAGCGCTGTACTGCGGGGTGTAACCGCACTGGCTGGCGACGTTGACGACCAGGACTACCTTGCCCTTGTAGTTGGCCAGCGGGGCAGAGGTGCCGTCGATAGAGTTGAGGGTGAAGGTGTAGATACTCGAGGCGGCAAATAAGGATCCGGCCATGATTAGCAGCGCCCCGGATAGAAGATAGGCACGAACTGTGAGGAGGGACTGAAGGTGCGAAGATCTCATTTGCGACTCCTGACTGGGCTTTGGCGCATAGGGCGCCATGAACGATTTGCTGGGATTCTGGGATTGCTGGACCTGAGGATACTGGGCTGGAGGGGACGCCGCAAGCCTGAGTTTGTAAAATCTTTGTCGGACTCAGGCGGTAGTGCCAAGGGACGCCGGCTTGGCGGTCTGCTTTACGATTCTATCGACCAACTTGAGGGCCTTAGCAGAATCGGATGGGCGAACCGGCTCACGGTGAGTTACGTCCATCAAGCCCTCCTCAACGGCGTCTAGCGCCTGACCGGAGCGTTCCAGAACGGTGAGCAGATATTTTTGCGCGACGGGGCGGTCGGCGGGGTGAATGAGATCCCACCAGCGGCGGATGGACTCCTGGACCTCAACCTCTGTCTTCTCGCCTACGACCAAGGCGTCAATCAGCCGATACACCTTGCTCTTGATGGCCTGATAAGAGACAGAAACTTCCTGGGGCATGGGATTTTGGAACTTTTGCTGTGTGTGGGCAAGCAATCGTCCAGCCAAACCGTAGATGCTTGCATCGTAAGTCCTTTTGGCTACTACGCCTGCGTACTAATCCTGCGAATGGAATAAATCCAAATTGTGGATATGAATTATGGAATGTTGTTGATAGCAACGGTAAGACCCGGGGTCACTCTCATCCGTAAGATTACAATATTCCGCCTCCAAAGTACGTAGTTTGCGGACGAGTCTCAAGTTTCTGCATGTAGTGGTGGTGAGTACATCGATGCAGTTCGCTACCGCATATAGGTGGGAACTTTGCGGGCATGATACGGTTTTAGATTCTCCTCAAGACAAAGAAATACAAATTTTGGAGGCCTGGATGAAAAAGTTGGCATGGATTCTTGCGTTTCTTCTGTCGATCTCGGTTTTAGGCGGAGCCCAGAGTGCGGCGTCAGGGAGCAGTCCGCAAAACACGGACCCGGTTTTGACGGGAGATGTTATCCACGGCATGCCAGCGAAGTCAGACCAAGCAGAGGGCCCGCCACGGATGTTCTTCCCTCGCGACATGTTTTGGGGATGGGCGCAGCTTGACCTGGCGCCTCCGCACAACGAGATTGACCCAAACCTCTGTGCCGGAAACGCTGGGCAATATGGTGGGGCGAACGCGCCCTGCAGCATGTTTGCGCGTTACATGTTGTCAGGAATGCTTGAGGTGCGTCCGTTTGGCCGCGGGCAATTGCGGCGATTTATGGTGTTTGGCGCACCTTCGTTCTTGTTCGGCAAGACCATTCCGCAAACGCTGTACACATGGTCGCCGGACGCGATTGGCATTGAGCACTCGTGGGGTGGGGGAATCTATATCGGAAAGGGATTCGAGTTTCGCATCACGCAGCATTTCCTGTTCGATCGTCTAGGGGCGCGCGACACCAATCTCGGCGTGGCCGATCTGGGTAACAACGGACCCTGGGGACGCTATATGACGCTGGGCGTCCGAAAGTCTTTTGGGACGAGGCGCTGGTGACGGCGTGCCGTTTCTAAGCCGGCACGACTGTGGGTCGACTTAAGCGATGAACGATCCAGACCACGAAGGCTATCAGGAGCCCGAGGATGAGGAAGGGCGCCAGAAGGACGGGAATGATCCACCCGCGCCCGCCCACGTTAGTTAACTCGCCGGAGATGGTGGCCTGCGGGTCGCGACGGAGTTCGCCGCCGACAATGGTAACGTCGCCCGCAACCTTTACCTCTTTGCCGAGTCGAACATCGCCGGCGACGGCGGTGATGTCTCCGGCAACCTGACCTTGATCTTCTAGGAAAATGCTGCCTCCAACGGTGGTAACGTCGCCAGAGACCTGACCTCGAATGCGAATGCTGCAGCCAATGCAGGTGAGCTCGCTGACCCCTTCGTTGGGGCCAACGGTGATATCGTGGCCGAGTTGCGTGCGTTCAGCCTTGGCCGCGGCAAACGCGAAGGTCGACAAGGTGAGGAAGCAGGCGATAGCTGCGGCCAGCAAGCGGCAGCGGCTGACGCGAAGCGCCAAGTTCTTCATAAGAACCTCCGGCTTGAATGCAGCCCCTAAAACGGGATTATGGCACAAGCGAGGCACAATTAGTTAGTGGGCGGTTCCCACGGATTCTCGATATTCTCTATATAATGAGAGGTTTTCTAAACATACGCGGACCTAATAGGCAGGAGGCTGACGATGGCGGGCTCTTATAACGGTGTTGCGGTACCGTCCGACGGAAAGAAGATCGGCTATGCGGGCGGGAAGTACGAGGTGCCGGATAATCCGGTCATACCGTTTATTGAAGGTGACGGAACCGGGCGCGATATCTGGAAGGCATCGCGGAGAGTCTTCGACGCGGCGGTGGAGAAAGCGTACAAGGGCAAGCGGCGCGTGGCCTGGTATGAGGTGTTCGCGGGGGAGAAAGCGAAGGCGAAATTCGACACCTGGCTGCCGGATGACACGGTTGACGCAGTTCGTGAGTTTCGCGTTGCTATTAAAGGTCCGCTGACCACGCCGGTCGGGGGCGGCATTCGATCTCTCAATGTGGCGCTGCGTCAGATACTGGATCTGTATTGCTGCGTGCGTCCGGTGAAGTATTACAAAGGTGTGCCGTCGCCGGTGAAACATCCGGAGCGCATGGATATCGTCATCTACCGCGAGAATACCGAGGATGTATATGCCGGCATCGAGTGGGAAGAGGGAACTGCGGAGTGCGCGAAGCTGATTGAATTTCTCAACAAGGACATGCTGAAGGGCGGCAAAAAGCAGGTGCGGCTGGATTCTGGCGTGGGCATCAAGCCGATCTCCGTGACTGGAACCAAGCGCCTGGTGCGCATGGCGATTCGGCATGCGCTTGAGACTGGCCGCAAGAGCGTAACTCTGGTGCACAAGGGCAACATCCAGAAGTTTACTGAGGGTGCGTTCCGTAAGTGGGGATACGAGCTGGCTACAGAGGAGTTTCGCGACGACGTAATCACCGAGCGCGAGAGCTGGATCATTGACAACAAGGACAAGAATCCGAGCGTGACGGTGGCGCAGAATGCCGAACTGGTAGAGCCTGGGATGGAGTTTGCTCCGCCGGCGTTTCGCAAAGCTGTACAAGCGGAAGTGAAAGACGTTCTCGACCGCATCTATGCCTCGCACGGTAAAGGACAGTGGAAGAAGAAGATCATGGTCAACGACCGCATTGCCGATTCGATCTTCCAGCAGGTGGTGACGCGGGCGGATGAGTACTCGGTGCTGGCTTGCCCTAATCTGAATGGGGACTACATTTCGGACGCTTGCGCAGCGCAGGTGGGCGGGCTGGGCATTGCTCCAGGGGCGAACATTGGCGATGGCTACGCAATTTTTGAAGCTACACACGGCACGGCTCCCAAGTATGCCGATAAGGATGTGATCAATCCTGGGTCGGTGATGCTTTCAGGGGTGATGATGTTTCGTTTTCTGGGATGGGATGAGGCCGCCGATTTGATCGAGCAAGGCCTGGAGCGAACCATTCTCCAGAAGAAGGTAACCTATGACTTTGAGCGTCTGATGGAAGGCGCGACCAAAGTGAAGACCAGCGAATTCGCGGACTGCATTATTGAGAATATGGGCGCGGCGGTGCTGGTGTAGGCACTGAGTGATTGGGCGATCGGGCCATTGGGCGATCGTCGGTGCGTCCGTTGTGTTTGGCATGATTTTGATCTTCAATCGCCAAGTCGCACAATCGCTCAATGGCTCAATCATTTCTTGAAAGGACTCATTCATGCGCAAGAAAGTAACCATTGTAGGTTCGGGCAACGTAGGCGCGACGGCGGCTCATTGGATTGCTTCGAAAGAACTCGCCGATGTGGTGCTGATTGACATTATTGAAGGCGTGCCGCAGGGCAAGGGACTGGATTTGCTCGAGGCGATGCCGATCGAGAAACGCGACTCTTACATCACCGGCACCAACGACTACAAAGACACGGCCAATTCTGACATTGTTGTGATTACGGCGGGCATTCCGCGCAAGCCGGGGATGAGTCGCGACGATCTGCTCAACACTAATTACGGCATCATGAAGGCGGTGGTGGGCGAAGTGGTGAAGTACTCGCCCAAGTGTATTTTGATTGTGGTGTCGAATCCGCTGGACGCGATGGCCCAGGCGGCTTACAAGTTGAGCGGATTTCCGCGCGAGCGAGTGGTCGGCATGGCGGGGGTGCTGGATTCGGCGCGTTTTCGAGCTTTTATCGCTGACGAGTTGAAGGTTAGCGTAGAGAACGTGACGGCATTTGTGCTCGGCGGACACGGCGACACGATGGTTCCGCTGCCTCGGTATTCGACGGTGGCGGGCATCCCGATTACGGAGTTGATTGAGAAGTCCCGGCTTGAAGCTTTGGTGCAGCGCACGCGCGACGGCGGGGCGGAGATCGTGAAGTATCTAAAGACTGGCTCGGCTTATTACGCGCCGTCGGCCGCGGCCACCGAGATGGTGGAGGCGATTCTCAAGGATAAGAAGAAGATTCTGCCTTGTGCCGCTTACTTGCAGGGTGAGTACGGGATCAGCGGTCTTTACGTCGGCGTGCCGGTGAAGCTTGGTGCTAAGGGGATTGAGCAGATTATCGAGATCAAGCTCACTGCTGACGAGAAGGCTGGGCTGGATAAGAGCGCGGCGGCGGTGAAGGAGTTGTGCGGTGTGATCGGGGTTTAGTCCGCGCTGAGGACTTCGCGCGTGAGAGCTTACCTCAGGCGCTGAAGCGCGGATACATTGTTGGCGGCTTAACGGCACGGCTGAACGTCGTGTCCTTCCCGATCCCATCCCATTTGGTGCGAAGCTCTGCCTACACCTTCTCGATCGTCACCTTCTTCACCACGACATCTTTGTTCGGCTTGTCCTGCCGGCTGCGTGGGACTTCGGAAATCTTCTTAACAACATCTTGACCTTCGAGGACCTCACCGAAAATCGTGTGCTTGCCGGTGAGCCATGTGGTAGGCGCGACGGTGATGAAGAATTGCGAGCCGTTGGTGTTGGGGCCGGCGTTAGCCATGGCGAGTTTGCCTGCTTTGTCGAGCTTGTGGGGCGAGCCCTTGGTTTCGTCTTCGAACTGGTAGCCGGGGCCGCCCATGCCGGTGCCTTGCGGATCGCCGCCCTGGATCATGAAGTCTGGAATCACGCGATGAAAAATCGTTCCATCGTAAAGGCGGTCTTGGGATTTCTTGCGGGTCGAGGGATGGGTCCACTCGCGCTTGCCTTCGGCAAGGTCTACGAAGTTGGCTACGGTTTTGGGCGCGTCTTTTTCGAAGAGCCGGCAAACGATGTTGCCTTCACTGGTTTCAAAGGTGGCGTAGAGTCCGGGTTGGCGGGTCATGGGGTCCTTTCAGTCGTTGGTGGTTTTTCGTGCGTGAATGCCGTTTTGCAAATCGCCCGGCCACGGCGGACAGCCGAGGCGGCTGTCTCTACATGTCAATTTGGAGTGGCTGGTGTCTTGGGTGTGCTGGCGGCTGCTGGCTTCGCCGGCGTCGCAGGTTTAGCCGCAGCCGGTGCGGCCGTGCCGTGAACAATCGTGATGTGAACAATTTTTACTGGCCGAAATGGCCGGTCGTTTTGAGGGTCGGTAGCCATATGCGCGATCTGCTTAACGAGCGCCACGGTGGCTTCGTCGCACTGGCCGAAGATGGTGTAATTTCCATTGAGATGCGGCGTGGCTACCTCGGTGATGAAGAACTGCGATCCGTTGGTGTTGGGACCGGAGTTGGCATAGGCCAAGCGTCCGGGCTTGTCGAACAAGAGGTCAGAAGACGCTTCGTTTTTGAAAGCGTATCCGGGATCGCCCGAGCCATTACCGGCGGGATCGCCACCCTGGATCATGAAGCCGGGAATCACGCGATGAAAAATGGTGCCATCGTAGAGCGGCGTGTTGTGTTTAGTGACGTGGCTGACGGGATTGGTCCAGTCCTTGGTTCCAGTGGCGAGACCGATGAAGTTGGCGACTCCGATCGGGGCTTTGTCGGGGAACAGCGTACAGGTCAGCTTTCCTACGGTGGTTTCGATGACGGCGGTGGTTGTGCCCGTCGCCGCATGGTGAACGGGCGGCTTAGCTGGGGTGGGTTTGGCCGCAGGCGCGGCCTGGGTGCTCGATTGCGCCCAGACTGCGAGCGTGAACATTGAGAGCAGCGTCGAGACTATAAAAGCATTACGCATGAGTGCTCCTTGCACGGCACAAATGTGCACTGTGGTTTAGTGCAACGTTGCATTGTACGACAGCGCCCGGGTCAATGGGATGGGGCTTGCATTTCGCGGCTGACGGTTTCGACCTGGCGGAAGACGCGCAGCAGATTGCCGCCGAGAATCTTCCTGATGTCTTCAGCGCTGTACCCGCGATCGAGAAGGCCCTGCGTGATCTTGGGCAAGTCGGCGGCGGAATCCATGCCCTGGGGGGTGGCGCCGCTGACGCCGTCGAAGTCGGAGCCCAGACCCACGTGATCGACGCCGGCGACTTTGGCGATGTGATCAATGTGATCAATCAAAACCTTAAAAGGCGGCCGCGGAAGTTTCGCCGTCCACTCGCGCTCGATGCGGTCCGTATCGATGTAGGTGACGGGTTGTCCCTCGGCTTTCTTTTTCTCGATGATGGCCTGGATGGCTGCGTCCTTTTCTTTGGCTTGCGCCCTGGATGCATCCCAATAGCTCTGATCGTCGAAGCCGGAGAAGAAGTTCACCTGCACCACTCCACCGTTCTTAGCGACCGCGCGCAACATGTCGTCCGTCATGTTTCGCGGTGCGTCGACCAGGGCCCGGGCGGAAGAATGCGAGGCAATCAGCGGGGCCTTCGTGGTAGCGATCGCATCCCAGAATGTTTTGTCGGCGACGTGTGAAATATCAACCATCATGCCCAGGCGATTCATCTCAAGCACGACCTGCTTGCCGAAATCGGTGAGGCCGTTGTGGTGTTCAACCTTGGAATCGTTGATGTCACCAGAAGAATCGGCCCATTCGTTGGTGTTCGACCAGGAAAGCGTCATGTAGCGGACGCCGAGGCGGTAGTAATCGCGCAGCAAATGCATGTCGTTTTCGATGGAGTGTCCGCCTTCGATGCCCATCAGGGCGGCGAGCTTGTGCTCTTTGTGGGCGCGCTCGATATCGGCAACCGAGAAGGCCATCATCATCCGGTCGGGATGCCGCGCGGCCTGCTCGTAGACGGAGTCGATTAGATCGAAGGTGTGTTTGGCGAAGTGGCCCTGGTTGGTCGAGGGCTCTACCCAGATGGAGAAGAACTCCGCGCCGAGATTGCCGCGGTGGGCTTTGTCGAGACTGATGTGGCCCACGTCGTTAGGATCGGTCGAGCCGATGTCGAAGCCTTCGTCGAGAAAGCGCTGGGGAGTGTCGGCGTGGGTATCGACGACGATGGCGGAGTCGTGAATGGCGCGAGCTTTGGCGCTGACGGCGGCGTCGGAGGGATTGGTGGATTGGGAGATCGCCGAGGAGGCGGCAAGAATCAGGCAGGAGAGCAGGAGAATTCTACAGTGTGTCATAGGGTTGGAGCTCCAGCGGGTTGGCCCGCGGGCAAGCCAACGATTGTATAGGCTGGCGCGCGAGGAAGAAAGTGCGATTCGCGAATGACGATTAACGGAGGGATGCCAACGCTTGCTCGACGCAGTCTTGCAGCGGTTGGCTGGTGTCGATAACTGTCTTTGTGAGAGTGATGGCCTCGAACCGGGATTTCACTTCAAGGTAAAGCTGGAAGCCACGATTGCCGGCAGGATGTGCTTCTGATGCTGACTGCTGTTCGAGACGCTGCCGGGCGATTTCTTCGGGGCACACACACTCGAGGATGCGCCAACTCTGGTGCAGGGCGACGGCTGCGTTTATCACGTTGTCGACCTGGTAACGGCGTGAAAACGGGCGGCCGTCGAGGAAAAGAATGCGGTTCGGATCACGTTGGGAGAGGTGCGCGGCGGTTTCAAGCATTACCTGCAGGCAAAAGTCATTCTGCTGGGCAGAGTATTCGATTTCGTCTGCGGAAAAGAGGGCGTGGCGAACTTCGTCTTTACTAAGTACGCGGCCGGAAGTGCGGGCAGCCAGTTCGCGCGCGAGCGTAGTCTTGCCCGCGCCGGGAAGGCCAGCCATGAGGATGATCATGATCCATTAAAACATGCTCGTTGTTCCGCCTATGAATCGCCACGAGTAGCAGATTCATCCATTCGCTTAGCGGCACTTGGCGTCTCGATCCCAGGAGGAGGCAGGAATGCCACTAGTTCGAATTTCATTACGCGAAGGCAAAACAGAAGGATATAGAAAGGCCCTGGGTGACGGAGTCCATCGAGCGCTGGTGGAGGCTATGGACGCGCCGGCGCAGGATCGATTCCAGGTGATCACCGAGCATCCAGCAAGCGGTCTGGTCTATGACCCTTCCTATCTTGGCGTGCAACGGACGGACCACATCGTCATGGTGCAGATTACGTTGTCGACTGGACGCAAGCTGGCGCAGAAACGCAAGCTGTTCAGGCGGATGGCAGAAATTCTGGCGGAGAATCCCGGATTAAAACCGCAGGATCTGATGATCACTCTGGTGGAAGTGGTGTGGGAGAACTGGTCGTTTGGTAACGGCGAAGCGCAGTATACGGTGTGAGAAATGCGGGGACTATTCGGGGCGGCTGTCAGCGGTGATAGTGGCGGGCTCGGGGCGCTGGCGGTCCACGGGAACGATGTCCTGGGTTTCGCGCCAATCCGCATAGTGGCCTGAGACCATGATGTGGAATACCCACTGGCGCCGCTCTTCCTCGGGCTCAACCAGGCCGAGAGCCTTCATGTAGAAGAGGTAGTGCTCCATCCAGTGAATCTGTTCCTGGGTCATGCCGCGACGCTGCAAGTCCACGGTGAGGCCGGCAAGATGCGACGACGCCGTATCGCCCTCGGCCGGAGCCGCATTGCGATTGTGGCGGCGGAGTTTTTTCTGGACCTTCACGGTCCGCACAGCGGAATTCACCTGAATCTGTTCGTGAAAGCGGTTGTAGTAAGCCTGCGCGATATCCTGGACAAAGTCGCGGGTCCACGGACGGCAGTAACGTCGCGAAGGATCGAGGCGGGGATCGAAGCGCAAGGACTCACCCGCGATGATGGGTTGCAGCGCTCCGCTGGCCTTCAGCGCTTCGAGTTCGTCGTCATCCTGAATGCGAGGCAATTCCAGGCGGTCGACTTCCGCGTTCTGAGCTAAGAGCGACTCGTGGGACGGACGGAACATGGGATGCCACAGCGTCCAATGCAGCCGGGGAAACCTGTGATGATGGACAGACTTGTGCACAGCGGTGGTTGTCGCCGCAAACAGCGGGCTGCTGAGACAAGCCAGCAGCGAAAGAAGAATCAGTTCACGCTGTAGTTTTATTCCCAATGAGTTCCGCAGTCTTCCGTAAGGCTTAGTTCACAGCCGTCCGGACATTGTAAGCCATGCTGTCAAGCGCCCCAACTTCCGAATTACAGGCCGCTCATTACCAGAGTTTGCGCCAGGCATTACCCATCGCCCCGGTTACCCCTGGTTACTTCTGGGTTCCGCAAACCTCTTCCCCAGGGATGGGAGCACGCGAAACGCCATCCCCGCGCGGGATTGCGGCTAACTCATGTGCTCTTGGAAGCAATCAGTTAGCGCCTGGTGCAGGGTCGCAGAAGTGGGTTTTTGGGCAGAAGTGACAAAAATCAGCGCCGGAAAAGGTCACCGAGGGCTTGCTTCATCACAGCGCCTCCCACCTCGGAGATGGAGCGGGTCAGCGGGATATCCTTGGGGCAGACCTCGACGCAGTTCTGCGCGTAGCCGCACTCCTGGATGCCGCCGTCGCCCATCAGAGCCGCCAGACGCTCGTGCTGGAGCGCTTTGCCTGTGGGATGAGTATTGAACAGCCGCACCTGCGCGATGGTGGCCGCGCCCACGAAGCCGGTATCTTCGTTGAACTGCGGGCAAGCCTCCATGCAGCAGCAGCAGGAGATGCAACGGGAAATGGGATAAGCCTGTTCTTGCTCTTCCGCGGTCATGCGCGGGCCGGGACCGAGGTCGTAGGTGCCGTCGATCGGGACCCAGGCTTTGACGGCTTTGAGATTTTCGAAGAGCCCGCTGCGATCGACGGCGAGGTCGCGGACCACGGGAAACTTTGAGAAAGGCTCGAGGCGAACCGGCTGCTCGAGATTGTCGATCAAGGCGGAGCAGGCCATGCGGGCGCGTCCGTTGATAAGCATGGCGCAGGAGCCGCAGACTTCCTCCAGGCAATTCGAGTCGTAGGTGATGGGCGTCGTCGCTTTGCCTTCGCGGGTGACGGGGTTAGCGGCGATCTCCATGAGCGAGGAGATCACGTTCATGCCGGGATGGTGGGCGAGTTCGAACTCTTCCCAGTACGACTTGGAAGTCGGGGTGTTCTGGCGCTTGATCTTTATGATGACGGATTTATTAGCCATTAATAGTTCTCAGTCAGTATCCTCTTGAGCATCGTCTCGGTAGGAAGCGACGAGTCGCCAAATCCATATCAACAGGAGGAAAGCCCATACCGCAATTATCGGCCATCCGACGTCCCTGTGCCTTGCAATTCTACCCGCGCCGGTCGCGAGCCACAGGACGCATATTCCGACCCAGAGCCATGCTCGTTTACGCGAAGCGCGGGTTCGATTGGGTTTTGGAACTTCGTCAAAGATAGCCGTCACTTCACCGCGTCATACTTCCTCGGCCGCGGCGGAATCAGCGACGTATCGACCGGTTCGAACTCAAACTTCGGCTCATCCGCATCCGGCGCGAAATATGCCTTCGTCGTCTTCAGGAAATTCTTGTCGTCGCGGTCGGGGAAATCGGGCTTGTAGTGCGCACCGCGCGATTCATCGCGCAGGCGAGCACCCTGGGCAATCACGCGTGACAACTGCAGCATGTTGTAGAGCTGGCGGGTGAAGACCACGCTGGTATTCGCCCACTGCGTGCGGTCGCTCAGGTTGATGCTGCGGAAGCGTTCCAGCATCTCTACCAGCTTCGCATCCGTCTGCTGCAGGTTCTTGTTGTAGCGGATGACGGTGCAATCCTTCGTCATCAGCTCGCCCAGCTCGCGCCACAACCGGAAGGGATTCTCCGTCCCCGAGTTGTTCATCAGCAGGGAATTGCTCTCTTCCTGCTTTTTCTTTTCGGCCTCGAAGCAACCGTTGCCGTCGGACCGTGCCTGCAAGCCGCGGGCATACTTCACCGCATTGGGTCCGGCTATGCTTCCGCCGTAGATACACGAGACGAGTGAGTTCGCGCCCAGACGATTCGCGCCGTGATACTGATACTCGCACTCGCCGGCAGCGTAAATGCCGGGGATATTCGTCGCCTGCTTGAAGTCCACCCACAGTCCGCCCATGGTGTAGTGCATGCCGGGGAAAATCTTCATGGGCGTGTCGCGCGGATCGTCGCCGACAAACTTTTCGTAGATTTCGAGAATGCCTTCCAGCTTGCGGTCGAGAATCTTGCGGTCGATATGCGTCAGATCGAGATAAACCATCGGCTTGCCGTCGATGCCGAGGTTGTGCTCGAACACAACCTTAAAGATGGCTCGGGTCGCGATATCGCGCGGAACCAGGTTGCCGTACTTCGGATACCACTCTTCAAGAAAATACCAGCGGTCTTTTTCCGGAATCGCCTTCGGATCTCTTTTGTCGCCCGGGGTCTTCGGAACCCAGACGCGTCCGCCTTCACCGCGGGCTGATTCCGACATCAGGCGCAGCTTGTCTTGCCGGGAATGCAGGTGGGATGCACCTGGATGAACTCGCCGTTGCCGTAGTAGCAGCCTTGCTGGTAGAGCGCGGACTGCGCCGATCCGGTGCAGACGACCGAGTTCGTGGATTTGCCAAAGATCGCGCCGTTGCCGCCGGTGGCGATAATGATGGCGTCGGCCGGGAAGGTGCGGACTTCCATGCTCCGCAGGTCCATGGCGCAAATGCCGCGGCAGACGCGGTTTCCGTCGAGCACGGCCGAGAGGAACTCCCAATGCTCGTACTTCTTGACCTTGCCTTCGGATTCGTAGCGGCGTACCTGTTCATCAAGTGCATAAAGCAGCTGCTGGCCGGTGGTTGCGCCGGCGAAGGCAGTGCGGTTGTAGAGCGTTCCGCCGAAGCGGCGAAAATCAAGCAGGCCTTCGGGAGTCCGATTGAAGGGAACGCCCATGCGGTCAAGCAGATCGATAATGCCGGGCGCGGCCTCGCACATGTCTTTGACCGGCGGCTGGTTGGCCAGAAAATCGCCGCCGTAAACCGTGTCGTCAAAATGCTGCCAGGTCGAATCGCCCTCGCCCTTAAGATTCTTGGCAGCATTGATGCCGCCCTGGGCGCACACGGAGTGCGAACGCTTCACCGGAACGATGGAGAACAGGTCGACATTGGCGCCCATCTCGGCGATCTTGATGACGGCGGAAAGTCCGGCCAGGCCGCCGCCTATGACAATAATTTTCGGAGCTGCCATCTTTAATCTCTATCTCTACCGGCCTTCTGTGTTCGGTGCAGCTTGATTCTTTGCAGCCTGATTCTTTGCAGCCTGATTCTTCGCAGCTTGGCTCGATTGCATCGCCGCCGTCCCAGGCTCGAAAAGCTCCTGCGGGCGCGACCGGAAGGCAGTTAGGCTGGCCAGTCCAGCGCCGGCTCAGGACAAAGAAGAATGCTAAACACACGACCAGAAACCGTTTTCGCGCTTTCTCCCCCGAAACAATGCCCCACTTCGCGCAGAACAGCCAGATGCCGTAGGCGAAGTGCCAGGAAGCCGCAATCAGGCCCACAACATAAAAGAGGAACAACGGAGTCTGAAATACTTCCGCCTGCACCTTGCCGAATGAAGCGCCGGGATAGTCGTGCAGATCGACTCCGGTAAAGCGCATCGTCTAGGTGTGCCAAATGATGTAGGCAAACGCGATGCCGCCGGTCCAGCGCTGCGCGGTATACATCCAGTTGCCCGTCCAGGAATACTCGATGACGTTTCCCTCGCCGCGGTACCAGATGTAGAAACCGTAAAGCGCATGAAACAGGATCGGCAGCCAGATTCCGAACAACTCAAGAAAAAACACCAGCGGAAGATTGGCGAGAAAGCTTACCTGCCGGGCATAAGCGTCAGGGCCGCTGATCGCGGTGGAGTTGGAAATCAGAATATGCTCGAAGAGGAACGCACCCACGGGAACGATCCCGGTAAGCGAATGCAGGCGGCGCAATACGAATTGCGTACCCTGGCCGGCCCGCAGGGGAGCCACGCCGTGAGTTTCAACCTTCGGTACAGCCGGAGCAGCAGAACTGGCTGCTGACGCCACGAATCGCTCCTTATAAGTTCGTACTCGGTCTGCTTAACGGTTCAAGAACGATAAAAGAACCTTTCATTATCAGGCGGTGAGAGAAGTGAAGTCAAGGAACCGGTTGTAGGGTTGGTTGTGGAGTTTGAAATTTCCAGAGGGAGTAATCCTCCCCGACCTGCACCACCGCCCAACCCGGCCGCATCACCAACCTTTAGACACACCGCACAGGCTAACAATATGGTAGGGCCTGACAAACTCCACTAGTGACACTCTTAATCCAGACGCTTCCAGCAAGGCCCGGCTGTTCCTGTCATCAAAAACATGATGATGTACGCACCTATTCTTGAAGTTGTCAGACAATGCAGCCCGCAGTCCTTCCGGCTCCATTGGCGACAAAGAGAAATCATGAAGTGAGTACATTTCTTCAATGTGGGTCCTGTCATGCTCGCTGACGTCGCGTCTTGAATCCTCCAGCATGTGTTCCAAAGATGTTAGTGGACGACGATGGTCGAAGGTATGCCGGAAATGAGGGAGTATCACAATGATCGCACCGCCAGGATGAACAATTCGCTGCCACTCCTTGAGAGCCTTAATGGGATTGGCACAGTGTTCCAGGCAGTGAGAGGAGAGAACGAAATCGTAGGATGCGTCTTTGATATCAATTAGGGCCGACGATTCAAGGATCAAATTCTTGCCGGCTGCTTTTCGTGGGTGAAATTGATAGTCACTTCCTCGCGGATCGTTCGAGAATGGCGTGGATGCAGAGTAGACGGTATTGTCCAGACTGGCTACGTAGCGATAGATGGGAAGGATTCCGGTGTCGCCGAATGTTGGGCTGGGGCCGCCAATTTCAAGCCCGTGCTTTTGGCGCGTAGCTTCAATGAACGGCTCTGAACTGTGAACGTATCTGCCAGTGATTCCGCGTCCGATCCTGATCAACGAAGGCGACTTTTTAGCCAAGTCGTACATGGCGGACGCCAGCTTCATATCCCCTATTACCTCATCGGCCGCTTGATAACGGCCCTTAGAATGGCGCCGGCCAGAGAGCGTCGCCGTCCGTTAAGTCTAACGCCGACGCTAAATCTGCGGAAATTCAAACTGGACCACTATCGTTGTAAGTTGCCGGCCGTCAGTCGTCACCGAGACGTTTGCCCCAGTCGAGAAACTTGCGGAAGGCTGCGCCGCGGTGGCTGTACCTGGACTTTTCCTCTGCCGTCAGTTCCGCGAATGTTTTATCGATCTGCGGAAAATAGAACAACGGATCATAGCCGAAGCCATTCGCCCCGCGCGGAGCATCGAGGATGATGCCCTCAGCGACGCCGCGAAATGTAGCCAGTGTCTTGCCGTCGCGAGCGGCAGCCAACACGCAAACAAATCGTCCAGTGCGTTCGGCGGATGGGACGCCCTTCAGTTCGCGCAAGACCCGCGCGTTGTTGGCCTCGTCATCGGTGTTGGCTTCCGCTTTGTCGGGTTGGTCGGCGGCGTAGCGGGCTGAGTGCACGCCCGGAGCGCCGTGCAGCGTGTCAATCTCCAGGCCCGAGTCGTCGGCGACGACGGTCTCCCCGGGAACATACCGGCTGGACGCTTCCGCTTTTTTGCGAGCGTTGGCTTCGAACGTGAGGCCGTCCTCGATGACGGGGGGCAGGGAAGAGAAGTCAGGGAGGCCAGCGATTGCGACTCCGTGCCGGAGCGCCGCACCGTCGAAGTCGCGCAGTTTGCCGGGATTGGAAGTTGCTATCAGAATTCTCCGCATCATTGACTCATCATGACAGCTTACCGGCAGTGGATGACACCGGCCATCGAAGCAGCACCAACACTAATAGCAGCGCGAGGGCCGAGATCCACCCACCCGCCCTGCGATCCCAGGTGCAAATGAAAGTGAGCTGCACTTGATTCGTACCCGCTTCGACTGGAACCAGCATTTGCCCTGTGGCCTCGCGAGTACCGGCCTGCACCTGGCGTCCATTCACGTCGACCCGCCATGCCGGATAATTGAACAGCCGCAAAGCGAGATTGTCGGGGGCTGACATCTCCGCCGTAAAGAGTTTGATGTCAGGACTCCACAGAGAAACGTGGATCGTGGCATGAGCTGGTCCGTCGACGATAACGCGACGAGCGTCTTTATCAACCGACGAAGCATCGGCGCCGACGGGCGCGTATTCGTCGGTGCCCTCGTATCCCGCGCTGGAGGCCATGTTGCCCTGCATCTCGCGCAGGTCAGCAGCATGGTCCCACCAGGGAGGTTGGTAGTGGTGCCCGGCAAACACGAGCACAAACAGCATAGCGCCATAAATCGTCACACGCGCGGCCCACCGCCGCACACCCAGCACGATCAGCAAAGTCAACGGAATCCCCAGACAAAGCAGCCATCGCCAGGGAAACTGCACGAACTGCAGTTTGGGAAGAATGTTCCATAGTAGGCTCGAGATCGGGAACATAAGCAGCGCGCACGCCGCGGCCCAGGCCACCAGCGAGTACCAAAGCGTGGGATTGCGGCTGCGCCAGCCGCGCGCGGCCCAGGCCGCTATCACGGTTAGCAGGATCTCCGCGATCGCAACCCAGGAAACCAGGTAGTTGAAGGCATTGTGGTCCGGGTCGGCAATGCGGGTGAACAGAAAACTATCAACCGGTCGAACTCCCGCGGAGACCGCTTCTGCAATGTTGACCCACTTCTGTTCATAGACCGCGGGGAGCAAATAGAACGCAGCCAGCGCGGCTCCCAGAACCACCGCGGCAGTTGCCGCCAGTAGCAACCGTGGTGAGCGCCGCTGCCAGGCGATCACCACTGCCAGCAACGCCAAAGAATAATGGATCATGACCGCCGCGGGTTCATTGATCAGCCATGCGGAAGCCAGCAGCAGGGCCAACAAAACAGTCATGCGCCGGCTCTTCTCGTCCGCTCTCAACAACAGCAAGAGCAGCAAGGGCAGCAACGAACTAGCCAGCAGTTCCGCGAACGCGCTTCGCCAATAGACAATGACCAGATGATAAGGATTGACAGCGTACAACACGGCGGCGAAGGTTGCGTCTCGCCGGTCAAGCCACTGCCGCGCCAGCAGAAACATCGTCACGCCCGCGGCCGCCAGCACCAGCCAAATGTAGATGCCGGCAGCCAGCGTCCACGGAATGATCGCGCTGATCACCGCTCCCAGAGTCCACGATCCCGGGGGATAGAAGATGAAGCGCGGCTCACCATATCCGAAATGCGCCAGCGCAGCCCAGCGCGGATAAATGATGCCCAGCTTCCATTGCGAAAGAACTTCCAGCCAGGAGTACAAATGGAATTCGACATCGTGTCCCGAAGGCATGCCGCTGAAAAAGAAGGGAATTTCAACCGCAAACGCCGCTGCCGCAATCGCCATAAGTGGCGCCCACGCCAGGCTGCCGCGATCTGCGTTGCTCGGGATGTTGCCAGGTAAACCGACCGTTATCTGACGCACCTGTGGGGAACCCACTTGTATTTAACCTAGATTTAATAATCCTGAAACCATCGCGCAACAACGATCAGCTACCGTACTCCCAATAGGGTGGAACAGACAACGGTAGGTGAAGGACCCGCGCTATAGACGGGGCGTGGGTTCTTTGCCTGTCGGGAACACTCCCCCTCAACCTCTCGCGACCCCGTTACTGCCGCCGCCGGTCTTTATTCCTGCCCTGCGCTACTCCGTGAAGTCCCCAAGCCACTCGAAGCGAGAGGCTTTTCTTAAAGTAACAATTGAAGGTGAGAAGTGATGGACGATCTGGTGGGAAACTGCCAGCTAGATCGCGACGCTCTCGCCCGAGCGCTGGCGGCGAAGTTCAGCGAGGAACTCATCCTGTTGCAGAGAAGACCCTTGGCGCAGCAGTTCGAGCAGGGGATCTTCCAGCGGTTCCGCGTTTTCGTCCAGTTCTGGAGCGTGCTCGAATTGGCTCAAGTCCGCGGTTAGCGCGCGCGGGGAAATAATCAGTTCCGGTGTGGATTCAGGGCAACTTTGGAGAAAGCTGATCAGGTTGCCCACCTGGGCACGCTGTTCCGGCGTGCGCGAAGGGAATTCCAATCCCATTCCGTGGCCTGGGTGCGTGACCCGCACCATGCCTTCGGTGTGGATGGCCATGTCTCGGGTTCTCAGGCAAAGGTCAACCAGTGCCAGCTCAGGAAACGGCGAATCACTCTCCAGGTAGCAGCCGCCAAGGCTCAAATCGGTGAGCTTGCAGTGAGGAACGGTTTCTTCCGGTCCCGCGCCCTGCGTCACCGCAGCGGCATGCAGCCAGTCTTTAAGCTGCGACTTCATGGACTCATCCAAATCCAGAAAATGGACTCCGGTTTGTCCGTTCGGGTTCGCCCAGGCCACCTGCCCGTGAGCCTCTACATCAAGACTTCCGTCGGGCAACTGAAAGCGAAAATTCAGCAGCGCTCCGGGAGCCTGAGGTTCAGCCGTAAGAACATCCATTCCCGTTTCACTCAGATCCAGAAGAATTCCCTCGGCTTTGCGGGTATCGGGCAGCGTGATTTCTACCGGAGCCTGCACGGGAACGCGATAGGAGCGTCGACGTTCACGCTTCAACAACGCAGCTACGGCACGCAGGCCGGCTTTGGCTTTCTCGTCGGAGAGCGGCTTATAGAGCACGAAGTGCGCCCCGTTGCTAAGAATGGCGCGCGCTTTAGCTGGTTCCGCCACCAGGGCCACAGTGACAGCAGCGTCGCCCGAATTCAGCCTCCGGGCCTCGTCGAGCACCTGACCAGCTGCGTCTGGGTCGTCGAAGTCGACCACAAGCGCGTCGAACCGTTGCTGCTGCAGACGGTCGATCGCGGTGGCGAGATCACTGAAACGCTCCATCACGATCCCCTGGGCCGGAAGAACCCGGCCCAGGATCTCGGATGCGGAATCGTCAGTGGAAACCAGCAATGCCAGAAGGGTCATAAACTACATTCCCCACCATTTACGGCGAGATTATGGCCAACGAGGTGCCGCCGGCCGGGCTGCCTTGGACGCTTGCGCGCCCGCGCCAGTCGCGCCTGCTTTCGCCGCCATGCTGTCGGAAGTCTCGTCGACTTCCATCAAAACCGCGTTATCTTCCTCGTCGTTTTCCGCAAGCAAGGGAGCCACTTCACGCAGCTTCTCCGCCGCTTGCTGGAGCATCTCGATCTGCTTTCCCAGTGCTGCGTACTTGGTCTGCTTCTGCCGCAATACTTCATGAATATCCTTCATACGACCCCCTGTGGAGAATGTAAGTAGGCGGACTAGTAGGGGTCAACGGTAATCCCAGCTTAAGGGTTACTGCGGTAATCGTCGGTGAGCGAGAAAATTGGCGGCGAATACGAACCAGCCACAGGGCCCAAGGCCTATAGCCATCTCGTGCCATGCCATGGCACAAAAGTGGAGTTCACAAGCGGGTAGGACTCGAAATAGTGTAATGATCGAGCAGTTCTGGGGGAGGGCTGTTCGGGCGCTCCGAAACTCGACAGAGTTTCGGGGCGCTTCTTAGTTTCTGGAGAGTTATCTTCGCAAGCGTGTCCGCCCGAACCCCAACCTTGTCAGGATGAAGGTCTTGGCCTGCCGGCGGGAGCCTCCGACCTCGGACCGATCAGATCCCGGAGACGGCGTGAAAGATTCGTGGCCAGCGACCGGTAAAAACGCGAAGCCAGGTGGGGGAACAACTCGAACAGGCTCAGCAAGGTGGTGCGGTCAAGGTGATAGGCCTCAACTTCTTCTTCGGCGACCACGCTGGCGCTAGCCGGAGCGTCCTCCAGAAATGACATTTCGCCACAGATCTCGCCCGGCCCGATCGCCGGAACCGTGGACTGGAACGGAATCTGCACTCGCGCAGTACCTTTTAACAGGAGATAAACTCCGTTCGCCCGCTTGTCCCTTTGAACCAGCGCTTCGCCGTTCTTGAAACGAACCCGGCTCGCTTTGTCGGCGATCAGAGCCCAATCGTTGGCCGTGAGATAGACCAATCCGTGTTTCGACGACGACAGGATGGATAGTTCCTGTTCAGTACCCTTCGACATGGCGCGCGACCCGAGTTCCGGAGAACTTATCCGGTTAATGACAGAAACAGCACGAAAGACATCGCAAGCAGAAACAACAGGGCAAAGCAAGACTAACAGAAACGCCTGCCGACGCAACCCGGCCCGCACCACGCAAGTACTCTCTTCATGTCTCTGCGTGATATAAGGATTCAATCTTGAATCTTTCCCGCCCCGGCGGCTACGAACCCGGGGCGGCTTTCGGAAACCACGGCATGGCCGACGTATCCGAGAATGTGAATTTCTCCAACCTTCGGGGCGAGTTCCTGCCAGGTGTAGCGTTACTTCTTACGCTCCTGTTTACCGGGTGCGGCGGCAATGGCTCCTCGGCACCTTCACACCCCTCCGCTCCGGTCATTAGCACCTTTGCCGCCAGCCCGGCTGCCATTACGGCCGGGCAGACCACCACGCTTGCATGGCAGGTAAGCGGCGCCACATCGGTGCAGCTAAGTAATGTAACTGCGACGCCACAAGCATCTTCCTCTTCCGTCGTAGTAGTGCCCGCAGGCACCACTACCTACACGCTCATGGCGACAAACTCGGCCGGATCAACGCAACAAAGCGCAACAGTCACGGTGACGGCTGCGTTCCAGATCGCCAGCGCTCAAATTAATCCCACAGCAGCGGCCGCGCCGATCCCGCCGAACTTCTTGGGCATCGGTCAGCAAATGGGAGATACGTTAACCATGGTGGGCACCTCATCCACCAACATGAACCCAATCTACGAGCAACTGCTCAAGAACCTTTTTCAATATGCCAACGGCCCTTTGCTGATTCGCGAACTATCCGACGGGGGGAATTCCGATGTCTACGACCCCGGCAACCTTTCCGCTCTGTCTCAGCTAAACCAGGATCTGGGCGCGCAATTCTTCGTCGGGGTCGACTTCGTGGACGACGACGTAACCACAGCCACGGGCGAGGCCCAGCAACTGGTAGCCGGTTTGCCCGGAAGCCAGTTGCAGGCCATCGAACTGGGAAACGAACCGGACCTTTACGAAGCTTCCTATGACGATTACCTCGCGCAGTACGAAGCGTTTGCTCCCGCCCTCGTCTCCGCTTCCGGTGGCATCAAGCTATCCGCTCCCGTCTGGGCCGGCCTGAGTTCCAGCTTTATGGATAACCTGGAGTCCTTCATCTCCACGCAAGCATCGACCATCGCCATCGTCACGGTTCATCACTATTCAGGGACCGCGTGCAACGGAGCCACCGAACCTACCAATTACCTGCTCACCGAACCGGCCGTTGACGGCGATACTCAGCCTCTGACGGGTCCGGTTGGAATCCCTCCGTATTTGCTGGCGGCGCAACAGGCGAAAATCCCGTTCCGCATTGGCGAACTTAACTCCATCAACTGCGGCGGTCAGCTGGGCGTGAGTAACAGTTTTAGTTCTGCCCTGTGGGCCATGGACATCGCGTTTTCCTACGCCAATGTCGGTGTCAGCGGACTCAACTTCTTCGCTCCCGGCGACCCGAACACGCCCAATGCCTACACGCCTTTTGATTTCACCTCAACATCGAACGGGGGCGTCAGGACATACGCCGTCCGAAACATCAATCCTCTTTATTACGGGCTGCTGCTTTTTGCGCAAGCCGCTCAGAACAACGCGCAGCTATTGCCGGTGACGCTGACTTCACCCGCGCAGGCAAACATCAAGGCGTGGGCGACCATCGATGCCAATCAGACCATTCGCCTTCTACTTCTGAATAAAGATCAAACCACCAGCGGACCAGTTTCCATCGCCCTCGCCGGATACGGGCAAGCTACGATCGGCCGCCTAACGGCTCCCTCTTTTTCCTCAACCACTGGCGTGACCCTGGCTGGTCAGACGTTCGATGGCAGTGCGGACGGCACTCCGCAAGGAACTGCATATGCCGAGATCGTCCAACCGTCCGGCGGCGTCTACACTGTCGCTCTCCCGGCTGTCAGCGCGGCGCTGATCAGCATCCAACCCTAACTCCGACCCGGTGGCGGGCACCGAAAGAGGCGAGTCATCGACTGAAGTGGCATATCCTGCCGGTTCGCCGGATTTGCTTTCGCAGACAGTAGCGCCTAGAGTTAAAGAGTCTATTGTTCATCTCTCCGTCGCATTCTGGCGTACCCACCTCACGACGGTCTCCTGTGCAACCGACAGAAAAGCGAGGTCCCCCCACGGAACCAACCCTGTTCCATCGTATCCTCCAGTCCGTCATCACTCGTCGGCTAAGGAAGGGGACTTCATCAGCGGGTCCCATCGAAAGACGTCCGAAAATCGCCGCCTACGGCTCGCAAAGGATGTGCCGGTCGTGCGGCGCGATCACAGCATGCTCCAAGCCATTGTGCCTGGAGTGTGGCGCACTGCTCCCCGCCAGCTAGAGGGAACACTCGAGAACATTGGCCTCCCGCAGTCGGATCACCCATCCGTACTAATCCAATGGAAGTAGCTTTGGGGCGTAGCGTATCTGGCTAAGCCACGTGGGGACTTGTAACGATTGCGCCAGCGGCTAAAGTTGCCGCAGCGCGTCCCTAAGCTGATTCCTCCTCCGCCAGCCATGGGCGCGACTTTCAGGAGGAATTCGCATGAACAAACTTGCTTGTACATTGCTTACCTTGGCTGTTGCCATGGTGCTCGCAGTTGGCACCGCCGCGGCTCAAGACTCCGTCTACGACGTGGGCTATTTTGCCAATGCCAACGCATCCGGCGCGCCCGCTGCCCAGTTGCGGCTCACCAACGACGGCGCCGATGGAGCCGCCAACCTGTGCGCAAACATCTATGTCTTCGACACCGCTGAAGAGATGGAAGAATGCTGCAGCTGCGTAGTAACCGCCAATGGCTACCTCGACCTCTCCGTCAACACCAACCTTCTTGGCAACATCCTGGATCACGGCACCAGGCCCACCCGGGGAATCGTCAAGGAAGTTTCCAGCTATGTTCCCCCGAGCGGGGTTTGCAGTCCTGTCGCCTATACTGTGTATCCTGGAATTAAGGGCTGGCTCACTCACATTCAGAAGGGTGCAGCCTCGGGCGCGTTCAGCATCACCGAGACCACTCTGACGGATTCGGTTCTTTCCGCGGCTGAGCTCGGTTTCAACCTGCAAGAAACCTGCAGCTTTGTGCAGTCACTGGGCACCGGCACCGGCGTTTGCTCTTGCGCAGACGCAGGCGACTAAGCTGAGTGAAACCGTAGTTGTGCGCGGCCAACGAACGTAGGTTAAACGCCTGGCCGTCCCGGATCGCGGGACGGCCAGGTGGCGCGCATCTCTCCTTCCTTCCGCAACCGACTCTCTAAACGCTGCTTCGCAAATCTCTATCGGCCCGTGGCCCGCGGCGAGACCTTGTCGGCCATTTCTGGTGCCGAAAGGTCGCCCGACTCTTGAGTCCTCCATTCCCGTCGATCTCGCCATCTGATCGGTCATCAAAACGTGAAAGACAAGGGGGGATGCTCAAGGAAGAACCTGTTAAACAAGGCCTGGAGCGCTCCGTTAAATTGTGTCAAGTGCTGATGCGTGCGTCTCAATCCCCGGAACGGGATCGCATGTCGTTGCAAGGATGGTGCGCCCTGAGAGATTCGAACTCCCGACCTTCTGGTTCGTAGCCAGACGCTCTATCCAGCTGAGCTAAGGGCGCAGGTTTTCAACTATAAGAAAAACAAGGGAATGGAACGAACTGGCGAACGCTCATCCCGGGTCACTCCGCTTATGCGTATTCTATGCGTGAATTCATCGCAAACTGGAAAATCATTGTAGCAAACTTCTTCTTCTCTGGGACACCGGGGGGAAATGAGCGCGATGGCGATATTACTTCCCCAACTTTCTTGACCTGCAGCCAACTCCACGGTTTTCATTGACTTGCCCCGCTTCACAGACGTAGGATTCGCCCCAGTGATCGGCCAAACCATCTCGCATTACCGCATCGTCGAGAAGGTGGGCGGCGGCGGCATGGGTGTGGTCTACAAGGCCGAGGACGTGAAGCTTGGCCGGTTTGTAGCCCTAAAGTTCCTGCCCGACGACGTAGCCAAAGATCCGCAAGCACTCATCCGTTTTCAGCGTGAAGCCAAGGCGGCTTCGGCGTTGAATCATCCCAACATCTGCACTATCTACGAAATTGATGACCAGCATGGCAAGGCGTTCATCGCCATGGAGTTTCTGGACGGAATTACGCTAAAGCACCGCATTGCGGGTCGGCCGATCGAGATTGAGACCGTGCTGTCGCTGGGCATCGAGATTGCGGATGCTCTCGACGCGGCCCACGCAGAAGGCATCGTCCACCGCGACATCAAACCCGGCAATATCTTTGTAACGAAGCGCGGTCATGCCAAGATTCTTGACTTCGGCTTAGCGAAGGTCATGCTCGCTGCCAGTTCTTCCAGCCAGTTCGCAGCCGGGCACGTGCAGACGACGATGGACGAGGAGCACTTGACTAGTCCCGGCGCCACTCTTGGTACGGTCGCGTATATGTCGCCGGAGCAGGCGCGCGCAAAAGAGTTGGACGCTCGCACTGATCTGTTCTCGTTTGGAGCCGTCCTCTATGAAATGGCTACCGGCCAGTTGGCCTTTCGCGGTGACAGCTCCGCCACCGTATTCGATGCGATCCTCAACCGAGCTCCGGTAGCGCCGGTGCGGCTAAACCCCGACATCCCAGCCGAACTGGAACACATCGTCAACCGCGCACTAGAGAAAGACCGAAACCTCCGCTATCAGAGTGCGTCGGACATGAGGGCCGAACTGAGCCGTCTTAGACGCGACGTGGAGTCATCCCAGCATGTCGTCGCGGCTTCGGCGGACGATGAAACGTCGGCGCCGGGAGTTGCTCGAACGGGCACATCCAGCACCAAGAGTCGGCGTGGGTTGTTGGATCAGCAAACGAATCGGACCGATACCGTGAATCGATCGCACCCTTCTTCATGGAGAATCGCCGCTGTGTCGTTCTTGTTGGGTGCCGCAATCCTCGCCGGAGGATTTTACTGGCGCTCGCGCCGCGCTTCCAAGCTGACTGACCAGGACACCGTAGTGCTGGCAGATTTCAAGAACACCACCGGCGATCCTGTCTTCGATGACACATTGAGGCAGGCGATTTCCGTGCAACTGGGTCAGTCTCCATTTCTGAACATACTTTCCGACGCAAGAACTCGCGCCACCCTGAGACTCATGGCGAAGCCACCCGGAACCAAAGTGACGCCGGATGTAGCGCGCGATCTCTGTCAACGCGCGGGCGCAAAAGCTTATGTCGCGGGGACGATTGGAAGTCTCGGCAGCCAATACGTGATTGGACTTGACGCCGTCAACTGCAAGACGGGAGACCTCCTGGTACAGGAGCAGGTGACGGCCGAAAATAAGGAACACGTGCTTAGAGCGCTCGGCGAAACGGCGACCAGACTCAGGACGAAACTGGGGGAGTCTCTCAACACAGTTGAAAAGTTTGACATTCCCCTGGACCAAGCGACCACGCCTTCTCTCGAAGCCCTGAAGGCGCTGTCGGTGGGAAGAACAACGCTGCAAGAGCAAGGCAGTGCCGCCGCTATTCCATTCTTCAATCACGCGCTCGAACTCGACCCCAATTTCGCCGCCGCTTATGCGGCCCTGGGGATCTCGTACTCGAATCTCAGAGAGCCCGGTCGAGCTACTGAGAATCTGCGCAGGGCTTACGACCTGCGCGACAAAGTGAGCGAGCGGGAAAGACTCCGCATCTCGGCAAACTATTATCTTCTGGCCACAGGTGAACTCGAAAAAGCAATTCAGACATACGAGATCTGGGCGCGAACCTACCCGCGCAGCAGCGAGCCTTTCGGGAATTTAGGAGTCGACTACACCTATCTCGGGCAATACGAAAAAGGAGTGGCGGCAAGCTTGGAAGATCTCCGCCTCAACCCGGGGAGCGCAGCTGCCTACACGAACCTTGTCGGGCTGTATGCCGCCCTGGATCGTCGCAACGATGCGAAAGCGCAATATGACCAAGCCGTTGCGCACAAGGTTAACAATCCTTTCCTGCACGGGAATCGCTACGGGGTTGCCTTTCTTGACGATGACGATTCCGGGATGCAGCAACAAATCGCCGATGCGAGTGGCAAACCAGGAGAGGACGTTCTTTTTTCGTTCGCGTCGGATACCGAGGCATTCCACGGCCGCCTCGCAAAGGCGCGTGACTTATCTAAACGCGCCTCCGATTCTGCACTTCGCAACGATTCACCGGAAACGGCAGCAGCCTGGCAAATGGATGTTGCGTTGCGCGACGCCGAGTTTCACAATGTTGCGCTCTCGCGGCGGGAGATCAGTTCCGCGCTTGCTACCGCGTCCACGCGCGACGTGAGTATTCTCGCGGCTCTGGCGTTGGCGCGTATCGGAGACACTGACCAGGCAAAGCACATGGCGGACGACTTAGCTGGACGGTTTCCGCTTAACACTGTGATAAATCGTTATTGGCTGCCCACCATCTACGCCTCGATCGAGATTCGGCGGAGCAATCCGGCGAGAGCCGTGGAACTTCTCCAAACCACAGCGCAGTACGAACTCGGCTCTCCTCTTCCGCAATTCGAGGTTGGCGGCACGCTCTATCCCGTATATGTCCGGGGCCAGGCCTATTTGCTGTTGCAGCAGGGCACGGCGGCGGTGAGTGAGTTTCAAAAGTTTCTGGATCAGCGAGGGGTTGCGGTGAATTGCCCTCTAGCGGCGTTGGCGCGGCTCCAACTCGCTCGGGCCTATCTGCTGGCGGGAGATTCCAAAATGGCTGGTGGGAGCTACCAGGAGTTTCTTGCTCTCTGGAAAGACGCCGACTCCGATATCCCCATCCTGAAGGAAGCCAAGGCGGAGTCCGCGAAGCTGCAATAGTTGCTAGTGTTTTCACTAGGTCGTAGGACTGAGTAGTACGGCGGGGACGCTCAAAAAGGGTTCGTAGCCAAACGCTCTGTCCAGCTGAGTAAGGGCGCAGGTTTTGCTTTGGCAGGAAGATCTTGCTCAAGAGTTATAGCGAAAGTCGTTACTTGTCGCGAACCCCGCGCGGGCCGTGCGTCGAATGCTCCCGCAATGACGGGCTCGATCCGGGTTGATGACGAGCCGCTCCACGTAAGGTCTTTCGCCTACCACGCCGCCGGAACCACTCAGAAGTCCACCCGTTTGGCCCTTTCCACAAGCATTCGGCCCCAGCGTTGCCCCGCGTTCCGCGCCCGAAGTAATTCTTTCCCGGCCCAGAGCAATTCCTACAAAGCAGGGCAGGGAACGTACCTGTATTTTGAGTGGCTTAGAGACGGCATGCTATGTGCTTATCAAAGACCAGACGAAGTGGCGCGCAACGGGGCGTTCCAACGACGACTTCGGCCAGAGGTTTTCTTGGGCGCCCCTTGCATTTAGTTGCTTCCCCCAGCCTTCCCCCAACCCCCTCGTCCGCGCTGGCTTTAAGCCAGCGCTATGCTTTCTCGCACGTCCACTCCAGCCTGGCGCAAGAGTCGAGCTACAGCGTCGGTCTTAAGGCGGGAAGCGTCAAACTCCACGCGTACAGTCCGCTCTGCCTCGTTGAAATCCACTCGCCGTACACCGTAGACTTCGCGCATGCCATCGATGGCTCGCAATTCATTCTCGCCGGGCGCGGCGCCGTAACGAAAAACCACGTCCAGATAAGTCATGGGAAGATCCTTTGCTCCGATAAAGGCAGACGACCAGGCTATCCGCCGGGCATGAATCCAATATAAAGCATTGTCCATCGAAGCATGTAGGCTGATCCCAGACCTCATGTCCACGAATCCATCAGACCAAGCCTCCGCGCTCGAACGCGACCCGGTCTGCGGAATGAATGTAAATTCCGCAACCACCAAACATGTCTATGGACATGGGGGAAAGAACTACTACTTCTGTTGTGCGGGATGCGCAGACAAATTCAAAGCGGAGCCGGCGAAATATCTCAGCCCGTCCGTACCCGCGCGTGCCTCGGGTCTGAGGATGATCGCCACCTCGAAGCCAGCCATCTTCTCGGATCATCACCGCGAGAGCTCAGCCCAGAGCAGTCTCCAGGCTAAGCTCTCACCATCGACGTTAGACACTGCCTACGTCTGTCCCATGTGCCCCGAGGTCCACGCTAATAAGCCGGGCGCCTGCCCTTCGTGCGGCATGGCTCTCGAACCGGAATTCCCGGCAGCCACCACGCGTACCGACTACACCTGCCCCATGCATCCGGAGATCGTGCGGCCCGCGCCCGGTTCGTGCCCGATTTGCGGCATGGCCCTCGAGCCCCGCACGGTCACCGCATCCGTTGAAGAAAATCCAGAACTGCGCGACATGACCCGCAGATTTTGGGTCGGCGTCGTACTCACTGTGCCGCTGCTGGTCATTGCGATGGGTAGTATGCTCTGGCCGGGCTTCTTTGTGCGGCGGGTGGACACACTCGCCGGGTACCGCTACGTGTTCTTTCTCTGGGGCTGGGGTCTCCCTTGGCTCGAATTACTCCTCGCCACCCCGGTCGTCCTTTGGTGCGGCCTGCCGTTCTTCCAGCGGTTCTGGACCTCCCTGGTCAACCGCAGCCCGAACATGTTCACGCTGATCGGGCTGGGCACAGGCGTTGCGTACGTCTACAGCGTGATCGCGACCATCGCGCCCGGAATTTTTCCCGCGTCTCTGCGCGGCATGTCCGGCTATCCCGACGTTTACTTCGAAGCCGCGGCCGCAATCACTACTCTGGTCCTGCTCGGGCAGGTCATGGAGCTGCGTGCCCGCAGCCGCACCAGCGCAGCCATTCGTGCCCTGCTCGATCTCAGTCCCCGGACCGCACACTTGCTCCACTCCGACGGAAGCGAGAGGGATGTCCCACTCGAGACAGTCAAGCCCGGAGACCGTCTCCGCGTGCGCCCAGGAGAAAAAATACCGGTCGATGGAGTGCTGCTCGAAGGCCGCAGCTCGATTGACGAGTCCATGATTACCGGAGAATCCCTCCCGGTCGAGAAATCGCTCGATACCGACAGCAAAGTCATCGGCGCGACTATCAACGGCACCGGCTCCTTCATGATGCGCGCCGAGCGCGTAGGCAGCGAAACTTTGCTGGCTCGCATCGTGCAACTCGTCGGCCAGGCCCAGCGCAGCCGCGCTCCCATCCAGCGGCTCGCCGATCGTGTGGCCAAATGGTTCGTGCCTCTGGTTGTAGCGGTTGCCGCGACCACCTTTCTCGCCTGGTTGGCGCTCGGACCGCAGCCCCGCCTCGCACATGCGCTTGTGAACGCAGTCGCCGTGCTGATCATCGCGTGCCCCTGCGCCCTGGGACTCGCCACCCCAATGGCAATCATGGTCGGCGTAGGCCGGGGCGCGCGCGCCGGCGTGCTCATCAAGAACGCCGAGGCTCTCGAGATCCTCGAAAAAGTCGACACTCTGGTAGTCGACAAGACCGGAACCCTGACCGAAGGCCGGCCGACAGTCGTAGGCTATTCGCAGGCGCTGGCAGATGAGCCCGAACTGCTGCGTCTCGCCGCCAGCCTTGAAGTTGCCAGCGAACATCCATTGGGAGCGGCGGTTGTCGCTGCCGCAGCCAAACGCGGCCTGAAGCTTTCTCAGCCCGAACAGATCGCCTCCTTCACCGGCAAGGGCATCCAGGGCGTCGTCGATGGAAAGCGAGTGGCGGTCGGCAATCTCGCTCTGATGGTTGAGCTCGGCCTGCTAAAACCTGGCGCGGGCCTCAGTCACGGCACCGTGCCAGGCGGCACACCTATTTTCGTGGCCATCGATGGCAAGTACGTCGGCGACCTCGCCGTCGCTGATCGAGTAAAATCCTCCACGCCCGATGCACTTCGCACCCTCAAGGCTCTGGGCGTCCGCATCGTGATGCTCACCGGCGACAGCAAAGAAGTTGCGCAGGCAGTCGCCCAGAAACTCGACATCGAAGAATTCGAAGCCGAAGTATTGCCAGAAGCGAAGTTGGAGATCATCCGCAGGCTGCAGGGGCAGGGAAGAGTAGTCGCGATGGCCGGCGACGGAATCAACGACGCCCCCGCGCTCGCCCAAGCCGATGTCGGTATCGCCATGGGCACCGGCACCGACGTAGCCATGGAAAGCGGCAGCATCACGCTGGTCAAAGGCGATCTCACTGGCATCCTGCGCGCCCGCACCCTAAGCCAGGCCACCATGCGCAACATCCGGCAAAATCTATTCTTCGCCTTCGCCTACAACGCAATCGGCGTGCCCATTGCGGCGGGAGTGCTGTACCCGTTCTTCGGCCTTCTACTCAGTCCCATCTTCGCGGCCGCCGCCATGAGCTTCAGCTCAGTATCCGTCATCGCAAACGCCCTGCGCCTGCGCAACGTGAAATTGTGATCGCGTGTGAGTCGGACGCTGATTGTATGGGTCGGACACTCTTGCCCGGCGCTCCTGAGCTTGATTTGTCCTATGCAGTTCTGCGAAGCCGAAGAAATCTGTGATTCCTCGCGTGGCCCTGAAAACACTTCATAGTTTCCCCAGAAAATCGATGACCTCCGGCTCCGTCCAGTCCACCGCGCCAATGAACTTGCGCCTCACCACGCCTTTCCGGTCGATCACATAGGTCTCGGGAAACTTGAAGGTTCCGTACAATTCATTGCTCTTCTGGCTTGCATCTCGCACCGAGAGCAGATTCACATTGTGGTCTCGCAGAAACCGCCGATAGTCATTTTCATCAGCGTCAACGCTCACCGCCAGCACGGTTACGCCCTTCGATTTCATCCGTTCCTGCATCTGCACCAGCGAAGGCATTTCCTCGATGCAGGGCGGGCACCAGGTCGCCCAGAAATTCAATACCACGACCTGCCCCTTGAACTGGCTTAGCGTAACCGTCCGGTCAGAGTCGTGCACCGTGAAATCGGGCGCTGCCGAGCCGATGCGCGACGGACGCGACCCGCTCCAGCAGCCGGCTAACGTCAGCAGCGCTGCGAGCCAGACCAAGCGCCGCGCATTAGCGCCCGCAGAATAAAAAATGCATCGCACCTGGCTATAATAGTTGATTCGGCGTATGCCTGCGACAGACACAGCTTCCGCTCGGCCCCGAGTATCGGTGATCGTACCGGCTCGCAACGAAGAAGCCTGCCTCGGCGCATGCCTGCAGTCACTGGTCTCCCAGAATAACGCCACCCAGAACGACGGCACGCCCCTCGAAATCATCGTGGTCGACGATCACTCCACAGACCGCACCCGCGCTATCGCTTCCTCGTTCTCAAGTCAGCAAGTGCGAGTCATCGAAGCCGGCTCCCTCCCCGCAGGGTGGACCGGCAAGAACAACGCCGTCGCAGCTGGATCCAAAGCAGCCCATGGCGAATGGCTGCTGTTTACCGACGCCGACACCATCCACCTGCCGGGCTCGCTAGCCCGCAGCCTCGAAGAGGCAAAGCGCCGTGGCGCGGCTTTGCTCTCCTACTCGCCCGAACAGATCGTGAACACTCCGTGGGAAAAGGCAGTAATGCCCGTGATCTTTGCCGAGCTGGCCGCAAGCTTCCGGCCATCTCAGGTGAGCGACCCTAGCTCTCCCGCTGCGGCCGCCAACGGTCAGTACATCCTGATCACGCGCGAAGCCTACGACGCCGTCGGCGGACACGCCGCTATCGCCGGCAACTTGCTCGAAGATGTGGCGCTGGCCCGCGCCGTGAAACAATCAGGCAGAAAGATATTCTTCCGCTACGGCGGCGACGCCGTCCGCACCCGCATGTACCGCAATTTCACTCAACTCCGCGAAGGCTGGACCAAGAACCTGGCGCTTTTATTCCCCGCGCCCCTGCGGCTGGCCGCGCTCCGCGGCATCGAGTTTGTCCTGATCATAGCCAGCTTTGCCATCAGCCTCGCCACTGCCCTTCGCGGACACTGGCAGCCCGCCGTTCTAGCCGGAATGCTAGGCGTGATCTTGTATGCCTTGTTCGTCCTGCGAATTCGCCACGCCCATTTCGCCTGGAATCCAAATATCTTTGCCTTGTTCGGCCTTCCTCTTTTCTCCTATCTGTTGCTACGTTCGGCGAGGGCGCACGCCAACGGTAATGTCCCCTGGAAGGGCCGCACATATTCTGACGAAGGGTGCTTGCTGGCAACTGGCCACTGACAACCGGCAGCTGTTCTTATGGTCTATCTCACGCGCAAAGCCGAATTCTCCGCATCCCACTACTACCACAACCCAGAATTCACCTCGGAAGAAAACCGCCGCATCTTCGGCAAATGCAATAACCCCAACGGCCACGGCCACAACTACACGCTCGAAGTCACGGTAAAGGGAGAGGTCGACCCGCGCTCCGGCTTCGTAGTCGACCTCAAGCAACTCAAAGAAGTCATGCACCGCGAAGTGCTGGACGCCATGGACCATCGTTTCCTGAACAAAGAGGTACCCGAGTTTCTGCATAAGATCCCCACCACGGAAAACATCGCCATCGCCGTCTGGCAGCGTCTTGCCCCAAAGCTCGACCGCGCGAAGCTGCACCGTGTAAGGGTTTACGAAACCCCAGATCTATTTGTAGATTTCTACGGAGAAGCATGAGTCGGATTACGATTCTCCTAAGATTACGAGCTTCCTAAAATGAAAGCTCACCTCTCACGCCGCTATCTCTTCTCTGCTTCGCACCGCCTGCATAGCGAAGCCATGTCGGAGGAAGAGAACCAGTCAACCTACGGTAAGTGCAACAACCCATACGGCCACGGACACAACTACGTCGTAGAAGTAACGGTGAGCGGCCCCGTCGATGAAAAGACCGGCATGGTCTGCAACTTAACTGATCTCGATGGTTTCATCGAAAGGGAAGTGCTCGCCCGCTACGGCCACGAGAATTTGAATACGATGAAGGAATTCGCTAAAGAAGTCCCCACCACTGAAAATCTTTGCATCCAGATTTACGAAATAGTGCACCGCGGCTTCGGCTTCGCGCATCTGGAAAGGATAAGACTGGAAGAGACGATGATGAATTCCTTCGAGTACGCGGGCGAATCGCAGCTCCTTAGGTAATTGCCCGAACGAAAAAATGACTGGATGAACCTCACCATGAAAACCACCGAACAGCCAACCATAACGAGCGCCAGCTTCGAAGACCTGGTCCAGGAGATACTGGTCCGCTTGGGCGAAGATCCCCAACGCGAAGGCCTCCAGCAAACTCCCCACCGCGTTCGCAAGTCCCTGCAGTTCCTCACCCGCGGCTACACCGAAGATCCCGAAGCCCTGCTCAAAGGCGCGCTCTTCACCGTTACCTACGACGAAATGGTGATCGTCAAAGACATCGAAATGTTCAGCCTCTGCGAACATCACCTGCTGCCGTTCTTCGGCAAAGTGCACGTAGCCTACATCCCCAACGGCAAGGTGATCGGGCTAAGCAAAGTCCCGCGCCTCATCGAAGTCTTCTCCCGCCGCCTGCAAATTCAGGAGCGCCTCACCACCCAGATCGCCGAGACCATCCAAAAGGTAATCGAGCCGCAAGGCGTAGGCGTAGTCATCGAGGCGCGCCATCTCTGCATGATGATGCGCGGCGTGGAAAAGCAGCATTCCGCCGCCGTAACGTCCTCCATGCTGGGCTGCTTCCGCAACGAAGAAGAAACGCGTTCCGAATTCCTCTCGCTGATTCGCCAGCGCCCGAATGGCGTGTAGCTACAGCGAACCGCGAGGGACGAACACTCCCTTCCGCTTCGCTCAGGGCAAACTCTGTCCGTCGTTTAGATCTTGCCGCTGATGCTACCCCTGATTTTCCTGTCGATTCAAACGGAGCCACCATGCAGCAACGCGGCGGGCATGTTGCCCTTGCAGGAACCATCGTTCTGGCCTCAACCGCACTGCTCTTCGGCGGAAAGACAGCGACGCCGCCTGCGGATGCAACACCCTGGCCAACCAAAGGCTGGGCAACCGCCAGCCCTGCCAGCGTCGGGCTAGATGAGCAGGTTCTCCTGAGGCTGGATAAAGACATGGCCTCGGAGAAATATTCGCGGATGATGGATAGCTTTGCCGTCTTCCGCTGCGGCAAGAAGGTTTTCGAACGCATCTACCCGCACGACTACTCCAAGATCTATGCCAAGGAATCCGGAGAACGAGGGCCGTACAACAAGCGCCTTACCGGGCGGTACAACTACTTCGATCCCTATTGGCACCCTTATTATCACGGCACCGATCTCCACACGATGCAATCGATCAGCAAGACGGTGACTTCCGCGATCATTGGCGTGGCCATGCAACGTGGTGACTTCAAGGCCTGTCTGGATACGCCGGTATTGAAATACTTCGACACATCCAAAGTGAAAAATGTGGACGACCGCTGCCACCAAATAAAATCCAATAACAAAACAGATCTACCCTGTGTACCCGGTGCCCCCTGTGTTTAAGAATTTATTTCACCCCTGTACCGCTCCGGAGTTTACACAAATAAAGATTCAGACTAAGATTGCCCTCGCTCATCAGATGAAACCGGAGGAACCCATGCGCAAGAGTTTAGTGCTCGCAGCCGCACTGCTGGCCACCACGATTCTCACTTTTCCCGTCCACGCACAAGACGCCATGAAGCAAGCCGCCGTAAAGCCCGCTGACGGTCCGTCACAGGCCGTGCTCGCGGCCTGGAACGACATTGGCCGCAAACTCATCGCCATGGCCGAAGATTTCCCCGAGGATAAATACGACTTCAAGCCCACGCCCGCCCAGCGCACCTTCGCCGAGCAACTCCTCCACGCCGCCAACGCCAATTATTTTTTCACCAATCTAGCTCTGGGCCAGAAGCCGCCGGCTGAGGAAGACCCCAAACGCGACAAATACAAAACCAAGGCTGACGTAGCCGCCTTCGTGAAAAAAGCCTTTGCCGATGGCGCCGCAGCCATCAAAGCCAAAGGCGATAAAGGAATGTCCAACCTCGTCACTGATCCCTTCGCCAAGCAGCAGGTCCGCATCTCCGACCTGGCCTACGGTTTCATCGAGCACTCCGGCGAGCACTACGGCCAACTGGTCGTCTACTACCGGCTGTCAGGTCTAGTTCCCCCAGAGTCGCGTCCCAAGAAATAGGGCGGGTAGCGCCGCCGTCTCGGCGGCTGTCCGGCGGGCGTCTTCGCCCGCCGTGCCGAGGTCGCAACGACTGCTCCGCGTCGCTTCCGGCCTTTGAACGCGGTCTTACTGATACGCATACGGATATCGCCGCGACCGCTCCGGAAAGAGCTTCACCATCAGCGCCCCCGAGACAAATCCGCCCACGTGCGCCCAGAAGGCTACTCCTCCTATGTTCTGGCCCTGGAAAGCAAGCAGCGTAGCCGTCCCACTCAAGAATTGCAGCGCGAACCAGTATCCCAGGATGATCCACGCCGGCACCCACAGCACAAACACAAAAAACCAGGTCAGCACCCGCGCCTTTGGATACAGAATGAAATAAGCCCCCAGCACCCCCGCGATCGCCCCGCTCGCCCCCACCGTGGGCACGCTAGAGTTCACATTCACCAGCACCTGTGTGCTCATGGCAATCAATCCGGTAAGAAGGTAAAACACCAGATACTTGAAGTGTCCCAGGAAGTCCTCGACATTGTCGCCAAAAATGTACAGAAACCACATGTTCCCGATCACGTGCATCCACGACCCATGGAGAAACATAGAGGTAAAGAAGGGAAGCACGACCGCCGGCAGCGGATACCTGTGCGAGCCTGACAGAAACAAAGCCAGATGCGACGGCACCACGCCAAACTGGCGAATCAGCAACTCCAGGCTCCGAGGATCCAGCGTGAACTCAAAAAGAAAAATCACCAGATTCAGGCCAATCAAAAAGTAGTTCACCCAGGGAGTGCTGTACCGAGGCTGATCGTCACGAAGAGGAAGCATAAGGAATCTGTTAACTTAGTAATCGAGTAGCTATGCGCTTGCATAAATTCGGGCTTTAGCCCCTCAGGACGTTCCCGTTCGCTTCGGAAATGAATCGCCAGAGCTCGAATTACCCGATCACTCAATTACCAAATTACCAAATTCTTCAATGAATGGCGTAATCATCATCGATAAGCCCGCCGGTTGGACCTCGCACGACGTGGTCAACCGCATGCGCCGCATTCTAGGGCAGCGCTCCGTAGGCCATCTCGGCACCCTCGATCCCCTCGCCACCGGCGTCCTCCCGCTCGTCACCGGCAGCCTAACCCGCCTGGCCCAGTTCTACACCACTTCCGAGAAGACGTATGAAGGAGCGATCCGCTTCGGCTTCGCCACCAACACCTATGACGCCGATGGCGAACCCCTGAGCGAGCCGCACCCCGTCACCCCCAGCCTGGAGCAACTCCAGAAACTGGCCGCCGGATTTCTCGGCCTGATCGAGCAAGTCCCTCCGCCATTCTCCGCCAAGAAAATCCACGGCGTCCCAGCCTACAAACTGGCAAGAAAGCGAAAAGAAGTGGTTCTAAAGCCGGTCCAGGTCGAGATTAAGGAATTCATCATCCTCTCAGTCGAAGCCGACCGCGCCAGGTTCCGCGCCCGCGTCGCTTCCGGGACCTACATGCGCTCCGTCGCTCACGAAATGGGTCAGCGCCTCGGCTCCGGAGCCCATCTCGAGTCCCTCCGCCGCACCGCCGTAGCCGAGTTCGAAATCACCCACGCCCACACCCTCGAAGAGATTGAAGGACAAATGGAGAGGGAACAAGAGAGGGAAGAAGTAAGAGAAATAAAAATTAAGCCTTGTCATTCCGAAGCGGCGCAAGCCGCAGAGTCCGCTGTTCCTCGCCACGAAGGCATCGCCGCCCTCTTCATCCACCCCCGCCGACTCCTGCCGCAGTTTCCCTCCGTCACCGCCGACGAAGCCACCGCCGCCCGCATCCGCTCCGGCCGCACCGTCAACCTCCCCGAACTATCTCGCGCCCGCCAGGTAAAAGTCTTCCACGGCCAAAGCGAACTGATCGCCATAGCCACCCGCGTAGCGGGAACTCTATTCCATCCCGGAATTGTTTTTCCGTGTGATTAGCCGTCGCTGATGTGGGGACAGCGGCCCGCGGGCCGTCCATCGGGCCAAAGGCCCGATCTCTTCCCATCGCTACGAGTGCAGGCAATGGCCGAGGACAGCGTACCGCTCTTACCCAATGTCCGATAACAGGTATTATGTAAAGCGACGGGGATCAGTCGATCTGCGCGGTCCCTGAGGGGCTACTGTTGCTCTGACTGACCACTGCTATCACATCTTGTACTTCCCCAGATCCTCGTCGTTCAGCCCTTCCAGATACTTCCTCAATTCCTCAGCAGTCACGCGATCCGACATATTCGCCGCCTGTTTAGAGTTCTTCAACACGATCTCATCCACAAATATGGGACAATCCACCCGCAGCGCCAGCGCCAGCGCATCAGACGGTCGCGAGTCGACGCTGATCACCTCACCGCTCCGCTCCAGCCAGATCACAGCATAAAACGTATCCTCGCGCAGCTCCGTTACCACCACCTTGTGCACCTGCGTCTCCAGCCCAGTGAGCACATTCTTGATCAAATCATGCGTCATCGGCCGCGGCGTGTTCACCTTCTCCATCTCCAAAGCAATCGCGTTCGCCTCGTACACCCCCACCCAGATCGGCAGTACACTTTCCCCCGCCACGTCCTTAAGGATCACGATCGGCATATTACTCACAGGGTCCATTAAAAGACCTCGGATCGTCATCTCAACTTCCATAGCAGACTCCTTCAAGGGCGCCAGGTTGCGCCTACCGTTCTTCGCCTCTTATACCACCATTTCGCCCACAAGGCTGTTGGGAAAGCTGGTCGTTGCCCTTACGGGAACGTACATTCCCACCTTGGGAGCCAGTTCCTCAGGCGCGGTAAAATTCAGGGTTTTGTTCTGCGAGGTGCGCCCAATCCACTGCCCGCGGGATTCATTTCGTCCCTCAACCATTACTTCCAATGTCGTCCCTATATATTTCTTGTAGCGTGTGCTCTGGATTTCCTTTTGCCTCGCCATCAACACTTCCAGCCGGCGCGCTTTCTCCTCATCCGGAATGGCATCCTCCAGCGCCAGCGACGGAGTATTCGGACGCGGAGAATATTTAAACGTAAACACGGAGTCGTAGCCCACCTCCTCTAACAACGACAAAGTCTGCGCGAAGTCTTCCTCCGTCTCCCCCGGAAAGCCGACGATTATGTCGCTCGTCATGCTGATCTCCCGCTTCGCCGCCTTCATCCAGGCAATCCGTTCCAGATACTGCTCCCGCGTGTAGAGCCGCTGCATAGCGTTCAGCACCCGGTCCGAACCGCTCTGCACCGGCAGGTGTACATGGTCGCAGAGCGTCGGCACGGCGTCGATGGCCTCGATGATGTCGCGGCCGAAGTCTCGCGGATGGGAGGTCGTAAACCGCACTCTTCGGATTCCCCGCACTTCGCCCACCCCCGCCAGCAATTCGGCGAATGACCGCTTCCCTGTCGGATCTTTATACGAGTTCACGTTCTGCCCCAGCAACTGGATCTCCGTGTATCCCAGGTCGGCCATTGCCCGCGCTTCCGCCAGCACCGACTCCGAAGTGCGGCTGCGCTCTTTCCCCCTCGTAAACGGCACCACGCAGTAGGCGCAGAACTTGTCGCAGCCTTCGATGATTGTGATGTAACCGCGATGCGGATTCGTCCGCGCCGTGAACTCCGTCTCAAAGCACTCGTCAGTCTCGCGATCGTCGAGCCCGGTGATGCGAACCAGGCTTTCGGGCTTCGGCTTTCGGGCTTCGGACTTCCCTGCCGGTTGGGCGACTTCCAACTCCGCCAGCATCTGCGGCAACTTGCGATAACTGGCCGATCCGCAAACCAGTGACACATGCGGCGCGCGCTCGAAAATCTTCTCCCCTTCCTGCTGCGCCACGCAACCCAGCACCCCAAACCGCTTGCCCTGTGACAGCAGCTTCTTGTAATCCGCCAGCCGGTGAAAGACTTTCTGCTCTGCCTTATCCCGGATGGAGCAGGTATTGTAAAGAATCAAGTCAGCCTGCTCGACCGTCTCCACCTGCCGGTACCCTTCATGCACCAGCGTGCCAATGACCTTTTCCGAGTCATGCACATTCATCTGGCAGCCGAAGGTTTCGAGGTAGAACGTCCTCTTTTGATTGGCGGACATCTTCTTCGAGTATAAACCCTTCAACGCGCGTCCCAGAGCGGGAATCCTGGAATGGGACCTGCGGTGAAAAATGTTGCCGGTCGCGTTCGACAGCTTTCACGATGAGAGAAGATTGAGGCGGGAAGCTGTCGTGGATCGAAACACGTTTGGTGCGGAAACAGGTTCTGGGGTGGGCATGGCAGGAGAACGGCCCCGTAGCTCAGCCTCGATAGAGCGCTAGGTTCGCACCTTAGAGGTCGTGAGTTCGAGTCTCACCGGGGCCTCCCTAAAGTTTTGTCGGAGCGCCCGCATTTCCTTGACAACGGTGCTATCGGGCGAGAAAATTGAATTGTAGGTGCGGACCTAGGCGCTCTGCTTAGGATGAGTTTGAAGGGCGGCTGCGAAGCCGCCCTTTTCGTTTTGCGGAAGCTATGGATTACGGCTTTTCTCCGTTCGAAACAAGCTCCAAAAAGGCCCGGTGCACCCGCGTATCTTCCGACAACTCAGGATGGAAAGTTGCGGCCAGCGTTCTTCCCTGCCGCACGGCGACCGGAGCTTTATCCGTGCCTTCGGTGGCGATTACTTCCACGCCAGCGCCAAGACGCTCAATCTTCGGAGCGCGGATGAAAACCATTTCAAGGGTTGAGGCCGGCTCACTGTTGAGAGAGCTCTGCAGCAGCTGGCCTTCGCGGATCGAGCTATCGATCTGGCGTCCGTAGGCGTTGCGGCGGATGCGTATATCGATGGCGCCCAGCCCCGCCTGCTTCGGGTTTTCAACCTCGCTCGCCAATAAGATTGCGCCAGCGCAGGTGCCGAAGGTCGGCTTCAGGCGCACGAACTGCTTCAACTTCTCAAAACCTTCTTCCCCCAGCAACTTCAGAAACGTGCCGCTCTCGCCCCCGGGAATGACCAACCCGTCGATCTGGTCGAGTTGTTCGGGCTTCTTTACGAGCACAACTTCCGCGCCCAGCTCTTCGAGCCGGCGGCGGTGGGCATCGAAATCGCCCTGCAGCGCCAAAACTCCTATCCTCATGCTGATTCGATTTTACCGGATGGACGCCACGAACTCCGCCCGCCCTTAGGAGACTTAGGAGAGCCAGCAACGTCTCCCCTCGCTTTCTGTCTTACTCTGTGCTATAATGTAAGCATGGTTCGACAGATAACATCGGTAAGCACAAAAGGCCAATTTGTGATCCCTTCGGAGATGCGCGAGTCACTGGGAATTAAGCCTGGCACACGCATCGCAGTCACCCAGGAGGGTTCGCGCATTGTTCTGGAACCGGTGTCGGAAGAACTAGTCGACAGGACGCGTGGCCTTTTTTCCGGCAAGCCTTCCCTTTCCGAAGAACTGAAGCGCCAGCGGCGCCAAGAAAAAAATAAATGGTGACCTACGTCCTCGATTCGAGCGCCATCTTGCGCTACCTCGATGACCAGGCGGGCGCGGCGCGGGTGGCGGAAATCATCAAGTCTCATCTCGCGGGAAGGTGCGCCGTCGTGATTGCGGCGCCGCACTGGGGCGAGGTGGCCGGGATCACCTGCAAGGCCCATGGCCGCCATGCCATGGAGTTGGTCCTCTCGCGACTTAGTGCCTTTGCATTTGAAGTGGTTCCGGCGGATGCAGAGCGGGCAGTTCGCGCCGCACTGATCAAACTGAAGCGCCAGATTCCTTACGTGGACGCTTTTGGCCTCGAACTCGCCTCCGAGTCAAGCCACCGGGTTTTCGTGACAGCGGACTTCGACTTCAAGCCCGCCAGTCGCGACGTGAAAATTGAGTTCCTGCCTGCGAAATAGTAAATCCCGCCCATCGGTGAATGCCGCCTGCTACCAGCCCCATGGATTACTATCTCTCGGGCAAACAGTGACCCGACCAGCGCATTTCTTGTTGTCAGCACGACCCCTCTCACCATAGTCTTCTTATTCCTTCTGGAGGGAAAGAAACTATGACCAGGCTGCCCCGGCGCACATTGCTCACGGTTGTCTTCTGCTGTTTCGCAGGAGCGATACTGGCTCAACAGATACAGGCCCAACAACAGGATCAAACTCCAACTCTCGCCGTCCTCGCAGGACACCTGATTGATGTCCGCACCGGCAAGGTTTCGACGAACGCCTACATCCTGGTCGCGAAAGATCGCATTCTTCGCGTAGCTGATTCTGCCCCTGCGGGCTTGCGCATCGTGGATCTTTCCAAATACACCGTCGTGCCCGGCCTCATCGATTCTCATGCCCATGTGCTGGGCAATCCCAAGGATCAGACTTCCACTTCCGGCCTGCGCATGTCTTCGCCGCAGAAGGCCATCTGGGGGGTGCGCAATCTGCAAGTCTGGCTCGATCACGGATTCACCGCCATGCGTGACGCCTGCGAGAGCGACGCGGCGTATGGCCAACTGGCGCTTCGCGACAGCATCAACAAGGGATTGATCCGCGGCCCTCGAATGGTTTCCGCCGGAGGCTGCATCTCGCTGAATGGCGGACACGGCGATGCCGACGTTCTTGCTCCGGACGCGGGATTGCCGCGCGGCCCAAACATTGCCGACACCGTCGACGAAATCAGCGACGTCGTTCGGCGCGACATCAAGTACGGTGCAGACTGGATCAAGCTCATGGCCACCGGCGGAGTCATGGACCCAATCAGCGACTATCGAGTGCAGGAGCTGAGCGAAGAGCAGATGGCCAAAGCAGTTGAAATCGCGCACCGCGCCGGCAAGAAAGTGATGGCACACGCCGAGGGAGCCGAGGGCATCAAAGCCGCGGTCCGCGCCGGCGTCGATTCCATTGAACACGGCACGGTCATGGACGAAGAAGGCGCGCGTCTAATGGAAGAACACCACACCTGGCTGGTGCCCACGTTGTACTGCTTCCAGCACGACATGCTCACGGGAACCTCGCAGGGACGCGACCCGGTCAGCTTTGCCAAAGGCGTCGCCATTCTGAAGGAGCAGGAACCCGCCTTCCACCGCGCGCTGGCCCATCACCTGAAGATTGCCTACGGTATCGATGACGACCCAGACGTGGTTTCGAAAGAATTCGGAGCGCTCGTAAGGGGCGGCATGACGCCGCTCGACGCCCTCCGCGCCGCCACCATCAACGGCGCCGAGCTGACCGGACGCGCCGCTGACATTGGCAGCATTGAAGCCGGTAAGTTCGCCGACATTGTTGCGGTCGACGGCGACCCGCTGGCGGATATCACCGTAATGGAGAAGGTCGTTTTCGTAATGAAGGGCGGCGAGGTTTACAAGGATGACGCGAAGTGAAGAAGGCCCAGATGTCAGCGAGATCGACGAACGCTCTTGGGCGTACGACGACGCTAGGCATTATTTGCGGCCGGCGCCGGTGCGGGCGGAGAACCGTTTGCGTCCTTCACGTTTCAGCTCAGAAACATTCCATGGACGCGCAGGGCCGCTATCCAAGTTTTCCTGAATCTCATGCCGGAGCTGGCCCAGCTTCGCGGCGCGCAGTTGATCTTCTGCCTCCATCAAACGCAGAGCCTCACGTACCACCTCGCTGGCCGAGTTGTAACGACCCGAGGAAACCTTTTGGCGGATCAAGCCTTCGAGTTCAGGAGTGAGATTGACGTTTATGGGCATGAGACAGAAATAACACCCCCCCCGGCAAGGATTGTCAATGATTGACATCCACGGAAGGCCAATAACCACACGGCGTCCGCTTCCCTCCTCACCTTTTCGGACACACCACGCACCGCTCCGCCATCTCCTCACACCGGCATCGCTTGGGAATGTCGCCCTTGCCCCGCGCCCGCGCCGAACAAGCCATCAGGCACCAGGCTTCGCGGTATCGTTCAAACATCCCCTGACTCCGCGGACCGTAGTTAAAATGCACCGTCGCCCGTGGAACAAACGCATCCGCCGGAACCACATACCACAAATTTCTCCGGATCACATACGCCGCCAGAAAATCGATGTCATCCAGCGTGTAGAGTTCCCCGCTCCCGGACGCCCGCGCATCGCATCGCGTACCCCGGTAGCTGGTCGCGCACTTCACCTGCACCCGCCAAAGCCGCCGCCCACTCTCCACCGCAAAGTCATAAGGACGGCTATCTCCCCAAGGCTTCAGCACCGGAAAGCCCAGCATAGTCGCCTTAGCCAGGAACGCAGCCTCCACAGCCTCGCCCAGCCGCTTCGCCAAAGTCACACCAAGCTTCTGCATGTCATTCAGCTCTTGCTTTCTCTCCGGATCCGGTTTTCGAGGCATAAAAAAGACGCGGCCAGGGCGTCCTGAAACGCCCTCCGCGCCATATCTCCTTGGTCAAAAACAGTTGGTACAAAAACAATTTGGCCAAAAAAAAGCGCAGACCCGAAGGCCTGCGCCATTGTTTTGACTCTATACCTCTATTATATCAATCCGCACAGGGACAAACCGTCACAATCTCGAACTTTATTTTTCCAATCGAATCAGCAAGTTGACCCCGAAACCGACCCCGCAGGGGGCTTGACAAGATTTTCCCAAAACGGGAAAACGAGCTGGGGTGCCCCATGTCTCGCTTCTTTTGCGAGACATGGGAGGGCCACCACGACCCTCGATGTTCACCTGTCACAGACATTTCCAGTCAGCCTTCCTACTCTCTGGTAATGACCGAAGGCCTGCATCGCTTCCACGGGGGAAAGGCTTACATTTCCTGACGTTCAGCTGCCACCAACGCCGCCCATTCTTCAGTAACACGGTAACCTGCGATCTATTCCTGCAAATTCTTGAGCGTGTGCGCCGCCGCTATCGGCTCGTAATCTCGGGGTATGTAGTCATGCCCGAGCACGTTCATTTACTCGTGAGCGAACCGCAACGGGCGACATTATCAACGGCCATTCAGGCATTGAAGCTCGGTTTGGTCCGCAGCCTAGGGGGCCGCGGCATTCCCACTTCTCGCAGAAGAAACGAGAAGCGGGGCACCCCAACGAGTCCGCGCCATTTCTGGCAAGCGCGGTTCTACGATTTCAACGTGTGGACGGAGAAGAAGCGAATCGAAAAACTGCGCTATATCCATCGCAACCCGGTAGCACGGGGACTAGTGGAGCGGCCGGAACAATGGCAGTGGAGCAGCTTCCGCTGGTATTCCTCAGCGAAACCAGGCCCAGTCCGAATCAACGACACAGACATTCTTGTGATGACCATCCGACCACCAGCAGCATGACCACCTCGCTTCGACCCTCCTAACTGATCTGCCACATCAGGAAGATGGGCTAGCGTAAAGAACGACGGAGAAATAGAGCGGGGGAAGGATGGACTGGGACGAAGACGGACTGGCAGAAAGATGGACTGGGGTGCCCCATGTCTCGCCGGTTTTGCGAAACATGGGAGTAGGGCGCCTCAGACCTGGATCACCGGCTTTTCAAAACTTCTTGGTTAAGACCGGGTCATCCCATGCCGTGGTGTACCGTTCCCCTAGGCTCAACAACGCGTCATACTCTTTGGAGTCTCGTTCCTTTACAACCAGAAAGGTATAAACCCGATCGACCGCAGTCTTCATGATCTGCCGCATCTCGCTCTGACTGATATGAGAATACTTGGCTTTGCCGCGGCATGTCGGACAGGTCTTCCCCGCATGCACGCTCTCGATCGGCCCATTGCGGAAAGCCAGTGCGACGAGTGCCTTCGCTTCCCGCGCCACTCGGGATGAATCCTCGATAACTACCCTGGACTTTTTCATAAGACGCATTGTAGAAGCCGGGGTCCCCCATGTCTCGCCGCTTTCGCGTGACATGGGAGTAGGTGACAGAGACCGGGGCAACTCGCCATAGTCAAGTCACTCCACCCCCATAATTCATCGAGTACATCAGGAAGATAGCCTGGGGTAAAGATCGACGGTGGGAAAAGGTAGCTGGGGTAAAGATGCGGAATGGCAAAGATGGACGCCCGGAAAGACGGCTTGGGGTGGGTGGAACGCAACTACCCCTCTCACGCTTACGAGACCGAACGCGTTCAAGTTCGCGAGAATTCCCCGCGTGGTGCGAGGCGGGGAGAATGGCGCAAATACTTGCCTCGGCTTGCGCCGTTCCCGATTCTGACGTACCATTCAGGCCTTCCCTTACCCCTGTTCCAGCTGTCGGGCCACGATTAATAAAGAGTCAAACCCAAATTCCTGCGGGATTCGCCCGGAGCGACAAAAGTCCAGCCACGACGTTGGACCTATTGAACTCCGACCAGATGAAGCAGGTCCTCGAGATTGTCGCAGCGATCTCAAAGATCAAAGCTGCTTGATCAGTTTTCAAATCCCCTGTGGCGCGTTTACCAACCCCTAGTCTGCAGCATATGCGCCTCATCGAGTCCCGCGACAGCCAGACCTTTCATAGCGCCCTGCAGGTCCTCACTCACTTCAAGTAACACTTTAGGGTCGTTGAAGTGCGTGGCAGCTTTAACGATGGCGCGGGCTCGCTTTTCGGCTTCCACGGGGTCGGCGAACGTGGTGGAATCCTTCATGAAGATGCCGCTGCCTACGAAAACGGCTTCGGCGCCGAGCTGCATAACGAGCGAGGCATCGGCGGGCGTAGCAATCCCTCCGGCGGAGAAATTCGGCACAGGCAGCTTCCCTGCTTTCGCGACCATCTTGATCAGTTCGTAAGGCGCGCCGTGTTCTTTGGCTTTGGCGTAGAGCTCTTCCTCGCCCAGCACGGTAAGGATTTTCATCTCCTGCACAATCTGCCGGATGTGCTTGACGGCGTGGACAACGTCGCCGGTGCCAGCTTCCCCCTTGGTGCGGATCATAGCCGCCCCCTCAGCAATACGCCGCAGAGCCTCGCCCAAATTGCGCGCCCCGCAAACGAAGGGAACCTTGAAGGCATGCTTGTCCACATGGTGAGCTTCATCGGCGGGCGTAAGCACTTCAGATTCGTCAATGTAATCGACACCAAGCTCCTGCAAAATCTGCGCCTCAGCAAAATGCCCAATCCGGCACTTGGCCATGACGGGGATCGACACCGTCGCCATAATCTCGCGAATCTTCTTAGGCGAAGCCATGCGCGCAACCCCGCCCTCAGCGCGGATCTGCGCCGGCACGCGCTCGAGCGCCATTACCGCCACGGCCCCAGCCTTTTCGGCAATAGCGGCCTGCTCAGCATTGGTCACGTCCATAACGACACCGCCTTTTAGCATTTCGGCGAGGCCGGTTTTGAGGCGGAGACTGGTGGAACTACCGTTGTTTTGCGACATTGGTGGACTCTTTTCTGGATGCGGCTTCGGAGTGTGGCGAAGCTGAGGTTTATTTTACAGCGCGTGCGGAATTTTCGGTACCCCCGGAGGGTTAGAGCTGCCGGCTTTGCGGGTCCTGAGGAACTGGCGGGCTGCTCTCTCTATTCCATATGGGCTATCTTTCTACGTATTTGGCGAACATTTTTGCGGGGTCGATGGCTATGAAGGTTCCCCGGCTGCGGGCGAGGACTTCATTTTTTTCGTTTAGGATTTCGGCGGCGTTGATGTGGGTGCGGCCTTCTACTTTAACTTCGCGACCTTCGACTCGCAGCGGTTTGTGGAGCGGGACTGGCTTGAGGTATTCGACGGTCATTTCGCGGGTTAGGGCGACTACGTGGTGGAGTTTGTTGACCTTGCCCATGGCATCGTCGAGGATGCAAGCGATGATGCCGCCGTGGCAGTGGCCGGGCGGTCCGGTGTAGCGCTTGCCGAGGCGGAAGCGGCAGATGAAGGTTTGGCTGGGTTCATCGAGGATGAACTTGAGGCGCATGCCTTCGGGATTGTTCATGCCGCAGACAAAGCAGTTGTTCTTTTGCATTTTGACGTAGCGGGTGTCGTGGCCTTGGGCCTTGGCTGGCATGGAGTGATTTTAACCTGCGGAAGGCGCTGTGATGGCGGGGAGAGCTAGTCCGTCCCTTGGGGACTCGTTCTTTCGGTCCCTTATCCCCCGGACTTACGTCCGGGGCTAATGAATGGCGTCGCTTCGCGACTCTGGGTCCGATTACGTTCCTGCTTCTAAGTCCAGGCGGAATCCTGTATACATATCGGTTTCGGGAATCTTTGGATCGGAGACATTCGTGAAATTACGCCTCGCTATTGTTCTCGCAATCGTTGGCTTTGCATTCTCCACTTTGATCGCGGCTCCGCAGGATAAGGATGCGGACAAGAAGGTGCAGAAGAAAGAGCAGAAGAAGGAAGAGAAAAAGGACGACGCCAAGGATAAAAAAGATGAGGAGAAGAAAGGCGGGATGACGGCGGACACTTTCTCGGGGCTGAAGTTTCGGTTGATTGGGCCGGCTGTGGCTTCGGGGCGGGTGATGTCGATTGCGGTGAATCCCAAGAACAAGTTTGAGTATTACGTGGGCGTGGCGTCGGGCGGGGTTTGGAAGACGGTGAACGATGGCACCACTTGGACTCCGGTATTCGACAAGGAAGGGTCTTATTCGATTGGATGGGTAACGCTTGATCCGAACGATCCGGCAGTGGTGTGGGTGGGGACTGGCGAGAGCAACAGCCAGCGCAGCGTGTCTTATGGGGATGGAATTTATCGTTCGGATGATGGCGGGAAGAACTGGACGAACCTGGGGCTGAAGAAGTCGGAGCATATTGGGCGGGTGGTGATTGATCCGCGGGACTCGAAAGTGGTATACGTGGCGGCGGAGGGACCGCTGTGGGGGCCCGGCGGAGATCGCGGACTTTACAAGACTACGGACGGAGGGAAGAACTGGAAGGCCGTCTTAACGATCAGCGAGAACACGGGTGTGGTGGATGTGGCGACTGATCCATCGAATCCGGACATTGTTTATGCGGCGGCTTACCAGCGGCGGCGGCATGTCTTTACCTTGATCGATGGCGGGCCGGAGAGTGCGATCTATAAATCCATCGACGCCGGGGCTACGTGGAACAAACTGAAGTCCGGGTTGCCCGAGGTTGACATGGGACGAATCGGGCTGGCAGTTTCTCCGGCTGACCCTAGTGTGGTGTATGCCACGATCGAGGCGCCCGACGGGAAGGGTGGAATCTTCCGGTCGAATGACCGGGGCGCGACGTGGGAGCGGCGGAACGAATTCGATGCGGGTGCGATGTATTACGCGCGGGTAGTGACTGATCCGAAGAACGTGGATCGCATCTTCGTGATGAATGTGACTATGCGGGAATCGCTGGACGGCGGGAAGACGTTGCGTAAGGTCGAGGAGACGAATCATCACGGAGACGATCACGCGCTCTGGATTGATCCGGACGATACCAAGCACTGGGTCTTTGGGTCGGATGGCGGGATGTACGAAACCTGGGATGACGCCAAGGACTGGGAATTCAAGGCGAATCTGCCGACGGTACAGTTCTACGACGTGGCGGTGGACAATGCGCTTCCCTTCTACAACGTGTGCGGCGGAACGCAGGATAACTTTTCATGGTGCGGGCCGGCGCGGACGCGCAACCTCAACGGCATTGTGAATTCGGATTGGTACGTCACTACCGGGGGCGACGGGTTCCACTCGCAAGTGGATCCGGAGGACGCGAACACGGTTTATTCGGAATCGCAGTACGGCGTGCTGGTGCGCTACGACAAGCCTACGGGGCAGGAACTGGTGTTGCAGCCGCAGGAGGGCAAGGGTGAACCTCCGCTGCGGTGGAATTGGGATTCGCCGGTGATTATCAGTCCGCACTCGCATACGCGGATTTATTTTGCGGCTAACAAATTATTTCGCAGCGATGACCGGGGCGATACCTGGAAGGCAATCAGCGGCGACCTTACGCGGCAGATCGACCGGAACAAGCTGCCGGTGATGGGGAGAGTGTGGGAGCCGGACGCGGTCGCCAAGAACCAGTCAACTTCGCTTTATGGAAATATTGTGGCGCTATCGGAGTCGCCGAAAAAAGAAGGGCTGATCTATGTGGGCACCGACGATGGGCTGATTCAAGTCACGGCGGACGGCGGGACGAGTTGGACGAAGTACGACAAGTTTACCGGGGTTCCGGAGACGACCTACGTTAGCCGGTTGGCGGCTTCGCGGCATGACGCCAACACGGTTTACGCGGCGTTCGACAATCACAAGAATGAAGACTTCAAACCTTACGTGCTGCGGTCGACGGATGCGGGCAAGACCTGGACCTCGATCGCGGGGAACCTACCGGAGAATGGCCCCGTGCTGGCTTTTGCGGAAGATACGGTGAATGCCAATCTGCTGTTTGCGGGGACAGAGTTCGGCGCGTTCTTTACCGTCGATGGCGGGCAGCATTGGGTGCAACTGAAGGGCGGGTTGCCGACCATCGCGGTGCGCGACATGGTGATACAGGCGCGAGAGGGCGATCTGGTGATTGCTACTTTTGGGCGCGGTTTTTACGTACTGGACGATATTTCGGCGTTGCGGCAGATCAAGGCAGAGTCGCTGGACGAGCCTGCGCGACTTTTTCAGGTTAAGGATTCATTGTTGTACATCCAGCGGCATCCGCTTGGCGCTCCTAAGAAGGCGTTTCAGGGCGACGCTTTTTATACCGCCGATAATCCTCTTTATGGAGCTGTGTTTACGGCTTACCTGAAAGAGAAGCTTAAGACGAAGAAAGAGAAACGCCAGGACGCCGAGAAAGAAGCCGCTAAGAAGAACCAGACGTTGCCTTATCCCACGGATGACGAGCTACGAGCCGAGGCGGAGGAGACGAAGCCGGAGGTTTACTTTGTGATTTATGACGAGTCGGGCGCGCCGATTCGGAGGGTGGAAGGCAGCATCGAGTCGGGCTTTCAGCGAGCGGCTTGGGACTTGCGGTATTCCGCACCTTCATTGCGCGAGAGCACGGAGGAGGAGGAAGGTTTTGCGGCGGCGGGGACGCAGGGGCCGCTAGTGATTTCTGGCACTTACAGGGTGCAGATGTTCCAGAAGGTTGGCGGAACAGTTTCTGAGTTAGGCAATACGCGAACTTTCAAGGTAGTCGCCGACGGGACGTCTGCCCTGAGTGCGGGTGACCGGGCGGCACAGGAGGAGTTTCAACGCAAGGCGGCGCGGCTTTACCGGGCAGTCTCGGGCGCGCTGCACACGGCGGACGACGTCGAAGCGCGGCTTAAGGCGATTCGCACGGCGCTGCGGGAAGCGCCGGCGGCGGAGAAGCAGTTGGGCGCTGCGGCGGATTTAATCGAGCAGACGAATCGCGGGATCCTGCGGGCGCTGCGGGGAGATCAGGAGATGCAGAAGCGTAATGAGCCGGTGCCGTCGTCGATCGACGATCGGGTGGAGACGATCCTCGAGGGTGAACGCTTTGCTTTTGCGAAGCCGACTCAAACTCACCTTGACGACTACAACATAGCCGCGGGTGAGTTCGCCGAGGAACTGGGGAAGCTGCGAGCGTTGGTTGAAGTCGACCTGACTAAGCTGGAGAAAGATATGGAGGCTGCCGGAGCGCCTTGGACTCCGGGGAGGGTGCCGGAGTGGAGTGAGAGATAGCACCTTGAGCGTGGGTTGGCATCGATTAAGCGCAAAATCTTTACCACAGGGGCACAGGGGAACACAGGGTAAGTCAACTCAGGAAAGTCTTCTAGCATGCGTATTCTTTTGTCCTGGAGCAGCGGGAAGGATAGCGCCTGGAGTCTGCATTTGCTGCGGCAGCGGGGTGAGTATGAGGTCGTCGGGCTGCTGACTACTTTTAATGACGAGGCGGATCGCGTGGCCATGCATGCGGTGCGGCGGGAATTGGTGGAGCGACAGGCGGCAGCGGCGGGGCTTCCGCTGTGGGCGGTGCCCTTGCCATGGCCTTGCTCGAATGAGCAGTACGAATTGTTGATGGCGCAAACTTGCGCCAGTGCGGTGGCTGAGGGAATTGAAGGAGTTGCGTTTGGTGATCTGTTTCTCGAAGATGTGCGCGCCTACCGGGAAAAGCAGTTGAAAGAAACCGGGCTGCAGCCGATATTTCCGGTGTGGGGGCTGCCGACGCGTGCGTTGGCGCGAGGAGATGATTGCGTCTGGCATGCGAGCGAAATTGACTTGCGTGGACACGGGGAAACTTGACCGGTCTTTCGCTGGACGCGAGTTTGATGCGGCGTTGCTTTCGGCTTTGCCCGGAACGTGGATCCATGCGGGGAACGCGGGGAGTTTCATTCTTTTGTGTATGCCGGGCCCATGCTTGATGCAGCTGTGCCGGTTTCGGTGGGCGAGACTGTGGTGCGCGATCAGTTTGTGTTTGCGGATCTGATTGCGGGTGAACTGCTTCTGCTAAGCAGCTTTACTTGTTTTGGTTCCGGGACCTGCGGGAATTCTTGTGAAATCGCATGGCGATTTGCTCTTGCTTCGGGAAAGTCGATTGCAATATCCTCAAGGCGGCTGTGGTAAACTCGCCGCCGACTGTTGCTTGCGCTGTGGGGCGCGGCAACGCGCCGGGAAATCGTTTGCAGTCGGTTTTGTGCCGGGAGGACTGGGGAATGGGCCTCGCGTTAATGGCTGTTATCTGGCTGATCACTCTTGCCAGCACATACTTTTTTGTCGCCAAGACCTGGTGGCTGCCGGTGGGGGCTTCGGCGGCCGCGGGATTTATCGACGGACAATTCACCCTGACGCTCGTGCTGATGGGGATCGTTTTTCTGGCGGCACAACTCTCGCTGGGTTACTTCGCGTGGAGATACCGGGAGCGGCCGTCATCGCCGCCGGTAGATTATTCGCACGGCAATGTGAAGCTGGAAATGGTTTGGACGGTGCTGACCACGATTCTGTTCATCGGACTGAATCTGATGGGCAGCAGGGTTTGGGCGAGCCAGCGTTTTGATCCAGGCGGGGCCGGGCGCGGTGCAGGTTGAGGTTACGGGGATGCAGTTTGCCTGGTACTTCCGCTATCCGGGACCGGATGGGAAATACGGCGCGACCAGCGTCAAGCTGATGGATCCGTCGGCGGGCGGCGAGGCTGCGGTGGGGCTTGAATACTTCCGATCCGGCGGCGAAGGACGATGTGGTCACGGGCACGATGTATCTGCCGGTGGATCGCGAGGTCGATCTGAGTTTGCGGTCGGTGGATGTGATCCACAGCTTTTTTGTGCCTTCGTTGCGCTTCAAGCAGGATGCGGTGCCTGGACTGAACATTCACATGCATTTCAAGCCGACGGCAGATCGGCGAGTACGAAATTGCCTGCGCCGAACTCTGCGGCTTGGGGCATTACAAAATGCACGGCATGGTACACGTCGTCAGCCAGGAAGATTTCGACAAGTGGCTGGCGGCACGGGAGGCGGAGAAACAATAAATGGCGACCTCGGCTACGGTTCACGCGCACGCTCCTCAGGGTTTCATTCGAAAATACATTTTCAGCCTCGATCACAAAGTCATTGGCATCCAATATTTCTTTCTGGCGCTCACGGCGGTGTTTGTCGGGATGTTTCTGTCGCTGCTGATGCGCATCCACCTGGTGCTGGCCGAGGGCGGTGCTGCCGCTGGTGGGCGAGATCAAGCCGGAGACTTATCTCAGCCTGCTGACCATGCACGGCACCATCATGGTGTTCTTCGTGCTGACGACGGCGCCGCAGGGAGGGTTTGGAAATTACTTTCTGCCGATTCAGATTGGGGCGCCGGATATGGCGTTTCCGGTGCTGAACATGCTTTCGTTCTGGACGACGTTTGTGGCGTTCGTGGTGATCATCGCTGCGTTCTTTGTGACCGGTGGAGCGCCGCTGCATGGGTGGACGGGATATCCGCCGCTGAGCGCGATGCAGCAGGCTGGGCCAGGGTGAAGGACTGGGCGCCGATCTTGTGGATCACGAGCATCGCGATTTTTTGTTTGGCGTCGCTGATGGGCGCGTTGAATTTCCTGACGACTACGCTCGATATGCGGGCCAAGGGCATGACCATGATGCGCATGCCGCTGACGGTGTGGTCGTGGTTCATCACGGCGATTCTTGGGCTGCTGGCGTTCGGCGTGCTGCTCTCGGCAGGGATCCTGTTGCTGATGGACCGCAACCTGGGCACGAGTTTTTATGTGCCGCTGGTGGTGGTGAACGGACAGATCATGGGGCACAAGGGCGGCTCGCCGTTGCTGTGGCAGCATCTGTTCTGGTTCTTCGGACATCCCGAGGTTTACATCGCGATTCTGCCGGGCATGGGCGTGACTTCGCAGATTCTGTCGACGTTTTCGCGCAAGCCGATTTTTGGCTACAAGGCGATGGTTTACGCCATGCTGGCGATCGGATTTTTCGGATTCATGGTGTGGGGCCATCACATGTTCATGAGCGGCATGAGCCCTTACTCGGCGTTTGCGTTCTCGCTGCTGACCATGTGCATCGGGGTGCCCTCGGCGATCAAGACGTTCAACTGGCTGGGCACGATGTATAAGGCGCGCATTCGCTTTCAGACGCCGATGCTGTATGCCATCGGGTTCGTTTCGCTTTTCGTTTCGGGCGGGTTGAGCGGGCCGTTCCTGGCGCAGCCGGTGCTCGACATTCAACTGCACGATACCTATTTCGTGGTCGGCCACTTCCACCTGATCATGGGCGTGGCGGCGATCTTTGGAATGTTTGCGGCGACGTATTACTGGGTCCCGAAAATGTTTGGGCGGATGATGAATGAGACCTGGGGACAGGGTGCATTTCTTCATCACGCTGCTCGGAACCTACGCCATCTTCATGCCGATGCACTATCTGGGCATTGCCGGAGGGACGCGGCGGTACTCGCAATATACGGAAGTGGCGTACCTGACAGAAGCTGATGCCGATTCATCAGTTCATGACCTACGCGGCGATTATCACGATTGCGGCGCAGTTCATTTTTGTGATCAATCTGTTCTGGAGCATGTTCAAGGGGCCGAAGGCGAGCGACAATCCTTGGGAGTCGACGACGCTGGAGTGGACGACGGCGACGCCTCCGCCGCACGACAATTTTGGCGGGCGTGACGCCGGTGGTGCATCACGGTCCTTACGAGTATGGAGTTCCGGGAGCGGCGCAGGGATTACGTGATGCAGACGGATCCGGTGAACCGTGCATCGCACTGAGCGAGAACTGACGCACAGGTGGAAGGCGCACTCATCGAAGTATTTATGGCGACTTATCACTACCAAGCACTCCGATGAGCCAGCTGGGCCGCGGGCGGAGAGTCGCCCCACACCTCCGACGGCGGCGGGGATGATGGGCGGTTTCCGGATTCGGGGTTGCCGAATTATGGGGCGCGGTTGCGGCGGGCGCGGCTGGGGATGATCTGCGCCATCGCAACCGTCTGCATGGTGTTTGTTTCGCTGACGAGTGCGTATTGTGCGGCGGGGCTTGCCGACATTTGACGATGCGAGCCGCACTTATTTTCGCGACTGGGGCGGAGTGCAGTTGCCCTGGGTGCTGCTGGCGATCAATACGGCAATCCTGTTGATCAGCAGTTTGACGATGGAGGGCGCACGGCGCGCGATTGCGCGGCGGGCGGCGCTGGCTCCGGTGCGGTCGATTCCGGGAGTTTCGCTGGGAGAGGAACGGAACTTTCCCTGGCTGGGTGTGACGGTGATTCTTGGTCTGGGATTTCTGGTGGGACAGTGGATTGCATGGGCGGACCTGAGGAGCCGTGGATTCTTTGTCAGCACGAATCCGGACAGTTCTTTCGTTTATTTGCTGACTGCGGTGCACGCGGTGCATCTGAGGGGGGGATCATTGCGCTTGCTCTGGGCAGGCATCACTTCCCTGCTCCACAAGCCGATCGAGGGGCGGCGGATTGTGGTTGACGTCGCGGCCTGGTATTGGCATTTCATGGCGGTGTTGTGGATTTACGTTTTTGCTCTATTAGCGTTTGCGCGATAAGAGGAAAGGGGAAAAGGAGAGAATGGCTGACGCCCGCTGACTGTGCAGCTACGGGATGTCCCGGGCGAATATGAAGCGCCGTTGTTCGGGGCTTATTCGAAGAAAGTTGGGATGTGGCTGTTTCTGGCCTCGGACTCACTGACCTTCGGAGCGCTGCTGTTTGCCTTCAGCTACAACCGCATCTATACCGTGTGGCCCACGCCGTTTGGCAAGGAAAGCATCATCAACGCGACGGTGATGACGGCTTGCCTGCTTTCGAGTTCGCTGACCATGGTGCTTGGGGTGTTTGCGGCGCAGCGGGGTGACCGGGCGTGGACGCGCAATTGGCTGCTGGCGACCATGGCATTCGGCACGGCCTTTATTGTGCTGCACGGCATGGAGTGGACCCATTTGATCCACGAAGGACTGAGTCTGCCGGCGTTTCCGAAGCCGGCAGGGCAGGAAGCCGGCGAGTACGCCCGGATCTCGACGGGCGTGCCGCAGTTCGCGGCTACGTTCTTTACGCTAACTGCCATGCACATGCTGCACGTGACGATCGGTGTGATCTATCTGGGCGTGGTGGCGCTGCGCAAGTGGTTTCTGCCGATTCTGGGTGTGATCTGGCTGGGGGCATTCCTTCTGATTCCTTCGGATAATGTTTTTCATTACGGTGTGCATGCGCTGCTGATTGGGCTGATCGTTGCGAGCGTCATCCTCTTTCTGAAGAGCAAGGACTACGACGCAAATGATGTTGAGGTGGCTGGGTTGTATTGGCACTTTGTGGATCTGGTGTGGATGTTCATCTTCCCGCTGGTGTATTTGATGTCGACCAAGGTTTAACGCCGGTCACAAGGACGGAAACTAAGGCGGCGGGGCGGCGCCGGCGAGTTGCATAGGTCCTTCGCGCAAAAGAACGCGCTCAGGATGACAGACTTAGGGGATTGCGGAGAAAACACAATGCATGATGTCGCGAAGCACGACGATAGCAAAGGCCAGTATTTCTGGGTGTGGGCCGCGTTGCTGTTTCTGACCGGGGTGGAGGTCTGGCTCGGTTACCGGCAGGTATTTGAGCCAGTCCGTATGCTGGAGGTGCTGCTGGTGCTATCGGTGATCAAGTCGGCGCTGATTATTGCGTACTTTATGCACTTGAAGTTTGAGAAGGCGTTGATGAGGTGGATGCTGGTGATCGGGGTGACCGGGTGCTTTGTGATTATGTATTACTTTTTCTTTCCGGACGCGGACCGCATTCTGAGATTGGGCGTGAAGTAAGATTGGGAATTGCGATGAAGTTTCTTAATGGCAAAGTTCGAGCGCTTGCGCTGCTGGCGGCTTTATGTTTTTGCGCGCTGCCGAGTTTTGGGCAGGGCTGTGCCATGTGCAATGCGGCAGCAAGGAGCACACCCAAGGAGGGCCAGCAGGCGCTGAACCGGGCGGTGCTGGTGCTGCTGCTTCCTCCGATTGGAATTATGCTGTTTGGGTTTGGATTGGCTTTCCGGTATGGGAAGCGGCGCGATGAGGAGCAGGATTAGTCTCAGGCTTTAGGCCTCCGCGAACTTGTCTTTCACCCTCTTCGGGGCTTGGTTATCTTCCTCTTTGCTCTACCCACGGCTTACGCCCCTTCGACTTCGCTCAGGCAAGCTGTGGGCTGCATTCTGCCGCCGCTTCGCGGCTATGCTTGCGCTTTCTAGCTCTGCTTTATAATAGAAGGTTCGACAGCGCTCTCTGAAGCTGCTGGGAGCACTCCCGGCGGCGGATCGAGTTGCTGCCCGACCACTTGCCCGATGTCTGCCCCTCTACCTACGGAAAGCATTGTTGTTCGCGGCGCCCGCGTTCATAACCTCAAGAACATCGATTTTGAAGTTCGGCACAATACCTTGACGGTGGTGACGGGGGTCTCGGGTTCTGGGAAGTCTTCCCTTGCCTTTGACACGATTTATGCTGAGGGGCAGCGGCGGTATGTGGAGTCGCTTTCGGCTTATGCGCGTCAGTTTCTGGAGCGCATTGAGAAGCCGGACGCGGACTCGATCGATGGCATCGCCCCGGCGGTGGCGATCCGGCAGAAGAACACGACGCGGAATCCGCGGTCGACGGTGGCGACGGCGACCGAGATTTACGACTATCTGCGGTTGCTGTTTGCCCGGGTCGGCCGCACTTACTGCGTGAACTGCGGCTGCGAAGTGAAGAAAGATACGGTGGACGAAATTGCGGATGCGGTGCTGGCGCTGGATCGGGAAACGCGGGTCCAGGTAGTTTTTCCTCTGCAGCCGGCGATGGCCACGACGCAAGAAGCGGAGAAAAAGGTTTCGCGCGGGCGCAAGTCTGCCAAGAAAGGCGCCGCGCCGGACCCAGGGCTGACCGACCAGCTTAAGGCGCGACTGTTCGATCTGCGCAAGGCCGGATTCAATCGGCTGTATCAGGCGGGGCAGGTGTATGAGTTTTCGACACCGGAATCGCTACTGGATATTCGTTTTGACCAGCCGGTGTTCATGCTGGTGGACCGGCTTACGGTTTCCGCGGAGTCGCGGTCACGCATTGTGGATGCGGTGGAGACAGCGTACCGGGAAGCGGGGGAAGTGATTTTTGACCTGCCCCCGCATGGTGATCAGCCCGCGCGGCAGATACGGTTTGCCCAGCGTTTCGAGTGCAAGAATTGTAATCTCCGCTACGAGGAACCCGAGCCGCGCCTGTTCTCCTTCAACAATCCTTATGGGGCATGCCCGAGATGCCAGGGATTTGGCAATACGATTGACTTCGACCTCGATTTGGTCATTCCAGACAAGACGAAATCTTTGGGGGAAGGCGCTGTCGATCCGTGGAACAAACCCAAGTACCGGCCGGTGTTTACGGACATGAAGCGGTTCGCCAAGCAGGAAGGCATTCCACTCGACGTGCCTTGGGCGGAGCTTGGCGCCGCAGAGCAAGAGCTCATTCTGGATGGGGATGGAAAGTTTCTGGGTGTGCGTGGATTCTTTCAGTATCTGGAGAGGAAGAAGTACAAGCTGCACATTCGGGTGTTTTTGAGCCGCTATCGCGGATATTCGATTTGTCCGGAGTGCCGGGGGACGCGGCTACGGCTGGAAGCCCGGCAAGTGAAGATCAACGGGAAAAACATTTGTGACGTCTGCGCGATGACGGTGGAGGACGCGGCGAAGTTCTTCGCAGGCGTCCAGTTAAGCGCGGAAGAAGCGGAGATAGCGGAGCGGCTGCTGCAGGAGATTCGCGAGCGGTTGCGTTTTCTCAATGATGTGGGACTGGAATATCTGACGCTGGACCGGCTCTCGTCTACTCTTTCCGGAGGCGAAGCCCAGCGGATTCAACTGGCTACGTCGCTCGGATCGCGGTTGGTGGGGACGCTCTATGTTTTGGATGAGCCCTCAATCGGGCTGCACAGCCGGGATACTCACCGGCTGATCAAGATATTGCAAGACCTGCGCGATTTGGGGAACACGATCCTGGTGGTAGAGCACGATCCTGACATTATGCGGACGGCGGATCGAATTCTCGACCTTGGTCCGGGAGCAGGCGAGAACGGCGGCAAGCTGGTGGCGGCAGGAACCTATGAAGAGATCTTGCGGAATCCGGCTTCGCTCACGGGCCGCTATCTGGCCGAAGATTTGCGCATCCAGATTCCGGCGGTGCGGCGCCAGCCGGGAGCGCAGCAGATCAGGATCAAGGGCGTACGGGCGAACAATCTGAAAGGCGTGGACATTTGCATTCCGCTGGGGATGCTGGTGGCGATTACGGGAGTGTCGGGGTCGGGTAAATCGACGCTGCTGCACCAGGTTCTTTATCAGGCGCTGGGAGAGGCCAAGACGCAGCAGGGCATGGGTGCGACGCGCGGCGCAGCTACCTGGGAAAGCCTGGAGGGCGATCAGTTCATTGACGAAGTGGTGCTGGTCGATCAATCGCCCATCGGGAGGACGCCGCGGTCGAATCCGGTGACCTACATCAAGGCGTTTGACGCCATTCGCGAACTTTTTGCGGGATTGCCCGAGGCCAAGAAGCATGGTTTCACCTCCGGTCACTTTTCCTTCAATATCCCCGGCGGCCGGTGCGAAACCTGCCAGGGCGACGGCACGGTAACGGTGGAGATGCAGTTTCTCGCCGACGTTGAACTGATCTGCGAAGAGTGCAAAGGCACGCGCTATAAGGCGCAGGTACTCGACGTGCGCTACCGCGGGAAGGATATTCATGAAGTGTTGAACCTGACGGTGAAGGAGGCGCTCAAGTTTTTTGCGGAAGTACCCAAGGTGACTGAGAAACTGCGCGTGCTGGACGAGGTTGGGCTGGGCTACCTGCGGCTGGGGCAATCGGCGACAACTCTGTCGGGCGGTGAAGCGCAGCGCATGAAGCTGGCAGCGCATCTGCAGCCCGCGGCGCGCGAGATTGGACGGCCCGGCCCAGGGCGTGGGGATGAAAGCCGGCGACGCCGGCGTCTGCTTTATATTTTTGACGAGCCCACAACTGGGCTGCATTTCGATGATGTCAGCAAACTTCTGGCTGCGTTCCGCCGTCTTATTGAGGCAGGAGGGTCCATTTTGGTGATCGAACACAATCTGGAAGTGATCAAGACGGCTGACTGGGTGATCGACCTGGGGCCGGAGGGTGGAGCACGGGGCGGCAAAATTGTGGGCGTGGGTTCGCCGGAGGCGATCGCGAAGGTGCCCGGCTCTTACACCGGCAAGTATCTGGCTCGCCTGCTGAATGGGAATAGCGCGGGCAAGGGTAACGGAGCGTCGCGGTCCAATGGGAGCAAGTAGAGTTCTCGCGGTCTGCCTACTGGTGTTGACGGCGAGCGTGTGCCCGGTAGCGCAGGATACGAGCGCGCCTTCAGGAGCCTCGTCGCAGGGTTCCGCGCAATCTTCATCACAGTCCCCGTCACAACCTCAAGGTCACCGGCCGGTTCATCACATCCAGGTGGAGGATAACGATTCTCCGTCTCAGCCCGCCGAACTGACCGCGGCGGAGAAGGCGATTGAAAAACGGGACTTTGCTGCCGCCGAACCTCCGCTTCGCAAGTTAGTGGACCGGGAGCCTGCGAGCTATGTGGGGTGGTTCGATCTGGGCTTCGTAGAAAATGCTTTGGGCAAGCTGGATGACTCGATCACGGCTTACCGCAAATCGGTGGCTGCAAAACCCGATGTTTTCGAGTCAAATTTGAATCTCGGGCTGCAACTGGCGAAGACGAACCAGCCTGATGCGGAGCAATTTCTGCGGGCTGCGACCCGTCTGAAGCCCACCAGTCATATCGCGGAAGGTCAATACCGGGCATGGCTCTCACTGGGGGAGACGATCGAGAAAACGAAGCCGGAGGAGGCTCTTGCGGCCTACCAGCAGGCGGCAGCGTTGCAACCCAAGGAGGCCGAGCCGCATCTTTCCGCAGGGCTACTTCTTGAACGGGAAAATAATTCTGGGCGGGCCGAACACGAATACAAGCAGGCGCTGGCACTCGACTCACGATCGACGGATGCGGTCATGGGTTTAGCCAACATCTACATGCGCGCACACCGCTTCCCTGAAGCGGAAGAATACTTGCGAAAGTTGCTGGCGGTGAATGCGGACTCTGCTGCCGTGCACATTCAGTTGGCACGGGTGCTGGCCGCCGAGGACAACCCGAAGGCGGCCGTCCCTGAGATGGAAATGGCCGTCAAGCTTGCCCCCGGGGACGAATCTGCGCTGCGGGAACTGGGGAATCTTTATGGCAGCGACGGGAAAAATGATTTGGCCGAGGCGGTTCGGCGCAAGCTGCTTGTCGCTCACCCCAACGAGGCTGAACTACATCGCGAGCTCGGTCAAGATTTGTTGCGGCAGAAGAAGTTTCAAGAAGCCCAGCAGGAGTTTGCAGTCGCCGTGAAACTTAAGCCTGATTTTGGCATAGCATATGGTGATCTTGCCTTCGCCGCCGGGGAGAATAAAGATTACCCACTGGTGATTCGCGCGCTGGACGCCCGGCTCAAGTTGCTGCCAGAGATTCCTATCACCTATTTCCTGCGGGCGTCGGCCTACGATCACCTTCGAGATTTCAAGAATGCGGCGGCAAACTACCACCTCTTCCTCAAGACCGCCAACGGGCAGTATCCTGATCAGGAGTGGCAGGCGAAACATCGACTCATTGCCATCGAGCCGAAGAAATAGCCACGGACGAGACCATGCGGTTCGGGACCAAATATTTGCGATTCTGGCGGGTTGCGGCGGCGGCCCTGGCATTCTCCGCGCTGGTCGCGCCTTCCAGGTTGAGCGGCCGGGAGCGGCCTTCCATCGAAGAACTGAAAGGACGTCTGGCGAGTGCCGGCATTGCTGACCGTCCTCCCTTGTGTATTCAGATATCCGAACTGCATCTTGCGGAAGCCGACAGGCTATACGTTGCCGGTGACAGCGAGAAAGCGCAGACTGCTCTGGGTGATGCTGTCACATACGCTGAGTCGGCCCGCGACTATGCGATTCAGTCGCACAAGCACGAAAAACAGAGCGAAATCGCGCTCCGCAAAATGGTGCGCAAACTCAACGACATTAAGCACACTGTCTCACACGACGACCAGGAGCAGATACAGAACACGATTAGCCGCCTGCAGAGCATTCGGGACGATCTGCTGGCCGCCATGTTTCCGAAAGTTGGCAAGAAATGACACCTCGCCTTCGAGCCCTCGCTGGTCTGGGCCTGTTCTTGTTGCTGGCCGCGATGGCCGTGGCCCAGCGTCACCGGGACCCCTTTACCCAGCCGGAGATTGACCAGATTCGTGACGCCAGCTGGGAGCCGCAGCAACGGCTCTCGCTTTACGTGAAATTTGCCCGTGGTCGCCTGGTCACGCTGGAGCAGATGCGCAGCGATCCCAAGACGAAAGACCGGCCGCAGCAAACGCATGACAAGCTGGATGATTTCCTGCTGATCTATGACGAGTTGAATGACAACATCGAAACCTACGTCGACCGGAAAGATGACATTCGTAAGCCGTTGAAAGTGATCATTGATGCCGATACCGAATTCCAGGCCAAGCTGCTGGCGCTGAGAGATGCGGCCGGCGTCACCGCGGAAGAAAGCAAGCAATACGAATTCATTCTCACCGATGCTCTCGATACGCTTAATACTTCAGTGGAAGATCATCGCAAGCTGCTGGTGGAGCAGCAAGAAGCGGCGAAGCACAAGAAGAGACCCGATGCAACCCCTTCGGCCAGCAGGTCGGAGTGAAACGAGCACGCAGAACCATCGCGCGGTAGCCAGTTCCCATTAAATCGGCCGTGCTAATCTAGGCCTACTGTGCGTGCCGGACTGCTGGAAATCTTTCATGAGGAACACCGGGAGTTGCGTCCGGGCAGTGTGCCGCCTGAGCTGAAGATTGAGTTCTTTGCTTTCGCAAACGTCAACAACACCATCCGCTTGCGCGAGGGCAGGCTTCTGGTAAGGCTTTCCGATCTGCTGGAAGGTGCGCCTGAGGCGGTGATACGTGCCATCGCCCACATTCTGCTGGCCAAGATGTACCGCAAGGATATTGATCGCGGCCATGCGGCGCGTTATCGAAAATATGTGGCCAGCCATGAAGTTGTGAGTAAAGCGCATTTGGTGCGGCAGATGCGTGGACGCAAACGGCTACGCTCTCCCAAAGGTCACGTCTACGATCTGGACAGTGTTTTTGAGGATCTGAACCGGCGGTTCTTTCATGGACTGCTGGGGCGCCCGCGCATGAGTTGGAGCCCGACAAAGACTCGACGCATTCTCGGGCATTACGATCCGGCACATAATGCGATTGTGATCAGCCGCATCTTTGACCAGGCCGCTGTTCCCCGCTATGCCGTGGAGTACATCGTCTACCACGAGATGCTGCACTTGAAGCATCCGGTACGGCTGCGCGGGAGCCGGCGGTGCGTGCATTCGGCGGAATTTCAGGCTGAGGAGAAGTTGTTTCCACAGTTGGACGAGGCTAACGCCTTCTTGAAAGGATTGTGATCATAATCAATTCCATGGCTGTTTTGCGGATCACCGGTTCGGTAGAGAGGTTTCGCTGCGGGAAGCAGTACTCTTCGGGTTACTGCAGCTTCGCATACTCGGCTTTGGCTTGCTTCAGGATGGGGATGTCGGGGTCGGCGTCTTTCCAGAGACCGAGGAAGTCACGATAGGCGTCACGCGCTTTGGCCGAGTCGCCGCTGCGAGCGAAGGCGCGAGCCCGTCCCAGATGCGCCAGAGGGCCCAAAGGAGAATTTAGAACGATACCCGGGTGATCGAGGAATTTCTGAAATTCCGCTGCCGCTTTACTCGCGTCACCAGTCACCAGATAGGCCTGGCCGCGCACGTACGGGGGATAAAGAGTGACTGCGTAAGAATCCCCTAATTCGATGGCTGTCGCGGGCTCCAGATCGTCGACTGCTTTCGACCCGCTCCTTTGGCGGAGATCCAGCATAGCGCGAATTACCGGGAGCCAATACTTTTGCACAAAGGTGTCCTGGGGATACTTCTTGTCCAGTCCCTCGCTTAGCTTCTGCGCCTGCTGTGGGTCGCCGATTCGGGCCGCGAGCACGGTCCCCAGGACTTGAACGTCCTTGCCGTCACTCATCTTTTCGGCTTCCGCAAGATAGAGCCGCGCCTGCGAAACGAAACCGGCCTCGGCTTCGCGAACAGCGGCTGCGGCCAACCAACTGGCAGCCGATTCCTTGTTACCCTCGTGTACCGTCAGGTCTCCAGCCACCTGGGAGAGATTCCGAGCCTTCTGGAAATGCCCGTAATAGGCCTCTGTCTTGGCCTGCTCGTGGAGCAGCAGTGGCCGGGCTCCGGAGACGTCTGGGGCTCGCGCTAGAACACGCTGCATCTCCGCATTGTCACTGCGCACGAACGCGAGCCAGTAGTTGGCCTGGAGCAGCACGTCGGTTTGAAATTGTCGCTTATCTGCTTCCGCCAGAACCGCTCCGGCATCGTCGAAGTGACCGGCTGCGAGCAGCGCTGTGGCAAGGTCGGCGTAGGCGTTTGCTCTTGTGGGGTCCAATCGAATTGCGGTACGGAACGTCTCGACCGCCTTGTCGTGGAGACCCAAGTCGCCATAGATAGGCGCCAGATGATTCGGAATCCCGGGTTTTTCCGGATAGTTCCGCGCCAACATTTCGTAGACTTGGGCAGCCTTTTCCTCTTCCCCGGTTACGTATAAGTAGTATCGCGCTTCAATGGAGACTTTTTCGGATTCAGTTACCCGGTCTCTGAGTTCGTAAGCCTTGGTGGTGTCGCTGCGCGCAAGGTCGTCCTCTCCGAGGTTGTGATAGATGGTGGCGATCCCGCCGTACGCCATGGCGAAATTCGGGTCGAGATCAAGGGCTTTCTGGAAAAGCGGGAGTGAAGCACGGTCGCCTTGTTTATCCCAAGTGGCAAGAGCTGTGCTATAGGCGTTGAAAGCGTCGAGCGAAGAGGTGGTGGCCTGTTCGAGTGGAACATCAAACTTCTGCACCGTCGCCAGCGATTCGCCCAGTTCGCTGCGGAGTTTGGATGCCGCTCCGCCCAGCGCCTCCAGCACCTTTTCCTTGGATGCCGCCGTCGCCTGCTCCTCGGCCAGGGTGTCTCCATTCTGGCAATTCACCGCCTTCAATCCCAGCACATATTCGCTGCCCAGGCTGCCAATTGATCCGGCAAGGTAGGCTTTGCTGCCGGCTCGCCGGCACAGGTCGCGGGCCACCTCGGGTGTGAGTTTAGTGTCAGCGGGGCGGGTCATCAGTTGCAGAGTCTTCGCAGCCTGACTGTCGGAGAGCACGTTCAGAAACGGCGATTGCCGCAGGGAGACACTGAGGGCTGTCTTCAGAGTGTCATCAAATACCGCATCGCCCGTGGTGTTCACAAAGTCGGCGAGAACAATGGTGTCCTTCTCGGTCAGGCGCTTGCTTTTGTGCGAACGGTAGTAAAGTCCGCCCGATACGAGCACGGTGACCAGCAAAACGGGAACCGCAATCTTCCAGAGCTTTGCAAGCCGGCCTGCCGGAGCCTCTGACACCTCCATAGCTGAACTTGCGACAGCACTGTGTCCGCTCTCGGAGTCCCGCTTCACCCGCTGCAAATCCGTTCGGATGTCGGCGGCGTGCTGGTAGCGCAGGTTGCGGTCTTTCTCGAGAGCCTTGTTGATGATCTCTTCCAGCTTGGGCGGAAGGTCGGGGTTCAGCCGCACCGCAGGGACTGGAACGCGGTTCATGATTCCCTCTGAGATCACTGCCGAGGTCTCACCGCGAAACGGTAAAGTTCCAGTTGCCATTTCGTAGAGCGCCGCGCCAAACGAAAACAGGTCGGTGCGTGCATCCAGCTCCTTGCCCCGCACCTGCTCGGGCGACATGTAGGCCACCGTGCCCAGTGCGGTTCCTGGACTGGTCAGATGGGGTTCGTCGACCGTTCCCGTCAGTGTGTTTGCGGCGGCAATCTGGCTCGAAGAAGTGCTGGGGGTTGTGACTTTGGCCAAACCGAAGTCGAGGACTTTGGCGTGTCCGCGCTTGGTGATGAAAATGTTGCCGGGTTTGATGTCCCGGTGGACGATGCCTTCTGCGTGCGCTGCGTCGAGCGCGTCGGCAATCTCAATGGCAAGCGCTAGAATCAGCTCGGTTTCCAGGGGGCGGCCCGCAATGCGGTACTTTAGCGTGATGCCGTCCAGAAACTCCATGGCGATGAACGCTTGCCCGTGCTGGTCGTCAATTTCGTAGATGGTGCAGATGTTGGGATGGTTCAACGCCGAAGCAGCCTTGGCTTCGCGCTGAAAACGGGCGAGAGCTTGTGGGTCTTTAGCGACATCGTCGGGCAGGAACTTGAGAGCTACGAACCGGCCGAGCTTTACATCCTCGGCTTTATAGACCACGCCCATGCCACCGCCGCCCAATTTCTCGACAATGCAGTAGTGCGAGATGGTCTGCGCGATCATGGGAGAGAGGGGCCCGTCCTCGGAATGCAATCTTAGGGAGAGGATATATCCAAGTCAATCGCCGCCGCCACCGGCTTGGAGCTAAGAATAGTTCCGGTCCTCTCTGAGGCTCGTCAGGAGATACGACTTACTCTCAGTGATGACGGAAGCAAGAAAGTCAAAATTTCGTGTCGTGCGTTGGACCGGCATTGTTGCTGCAAAATCGCACTCACGACAGCCGGCCACACCGCGGACTCCGTTTGATCCCAGATTTCCCCGTGTGATGGCGATCACTCACGGTTGTGACGCCACGGATTGACGCCCCGCCGCTGGCGGCATATCCTTGAAGTTGAAATTGAAATTCATTTTCAAAATCGTTTTCACGAACCCAGGTGACTCATAAATGCTTCAGGCTTTTATCGTCACGCTTCGCGAAGGGGTCGAAGCCGCCCTGATCGTTGGGATCACGCTGGCTTATCTGGCCAAGATTGGCCGGAATGATCTGCGCAAGGCGGTCTATGCCGCGCTGGGTGCCGCTTTCCTTGGTAGCATCGGCGTGGCGGTTGTGATTTCCCGGCTGAACTGGAACGAAGACGCTTTCGAAGGCTGGATCATGCTGGCCGCCGCCTTCTTCGTCGTCACCATGGTTATTTTCATGATGAAGACGGGGCGCAAGCTGAAAGGCGAAATCGAAGGCAAGATTGGTCTGCTGGTGGGTAAGGATGCGTGGGTTGGCCTGTTCTTCTTTGTGTTTCTGATGGTGCTGCGCGAAGGCGCGGAGACTGTGCTGATCCTATCTGCCGTCTCGCTGAACTCGACGGAACTGATGAGCTTTCTGGGTACACTTCTCGGCGTTCTGGCGGCTATTGCCTTCGGAGTGATGTTTGTGAAAGGCAGCGTGCGTATTAACCTGCCGAAGTTCTTCCGGGTGACGACGGCGATCCTGTTTCTGGTGGCGTTGCAGTTGGTGGTCGCTGGTCTGCACGAGCTGTCAGAAAGCGGAGTGATCGCTTCTTCCAAGCGCGAAATGGCCATCATCGGGCCGATCGTGCGCAACGATCTCTTCTTCTTTGTGACCATTTTCGCGCTGGCTGCGCTGATGGTGTTGTTCGATGCCAAGCGGCGCGAGCCTGTGCCGGAATCGGCGTCAGGGGCTGCGCGACGTAAGGCTGTCTGGACGGCTCGCAAGGAACGCCTTTGGATGGCTTCAGTCTATGGCTTTTCCTTCATCTTTATCGCTCTGGTTACGGCGGAGTTTATCTACGCCAAGAGCGTGAGCGCGCTGTCGCCGGCCACGGAAGTCAGTTTTGTAAACGGTGAAGTAAAGATTCCCCTGGCGCAGGTTTCCGATGGGGACTTGCACCGCTACCAGACGCAGGAGAACGGCACCTCAATCCGATTCTGGCTCTATCAGAAGCCCGATGGCAAGGTCGCCACCGTCTTCGATGCCTGCGAGATCTGCGGCGCTGTCGGCTTCTATAAGTCAGGCAACGGAGTCGTCTGCAAGAACTGCGCGGCTCCCATCAATCCGCAATCCGTGGGCGCGAAAGGGGGATGCAACCCCGTTCCCCTCAAGGCGACCCAGACTGCCGACTCCGTGATTATTCAAGAGGCGGACATCGCGGCCGGTAGCCGCATGTTCGAGAAGCAGTAGAGGATGTTCGCGCGACTCGTCTACGAATCCTTCCGCCGCCAGAAGCGGCGCAAATTACTGGCTGGCGCAGCCATCACTCTGGGCGTGACTGTGGCTACGGCCATGATTGCTGTCGCCACCGACGTCGGCGACAAAATTAATCGCGAGCTGCGCACGATCGGCGCCAACCTGCTCATCACTCCTCAGGAAGACACGCTGGACGTGGAAATTGGCGGGGTCAACCTGAAACCGCCGAGCGATGGCGCCTTTCTCAATGAAGCCGACCTGCCGAAGATCAAGGGTACCTTCTGGCATAACAACATCACTGGCTTTGCGCCCATGTTGCCGGTGAACGTTACGTTGCAGCGGGATGATCACACGGACAATCTCACCTTACTCGGGACTTACTTTGCCAAACAGGTTTCTTTTGGCAAGGAAGAGTTCACGACCGGGGTCCGATCGACGCATCCCTGGTGGAAGGTTTCCGGAGCATGGCCCGATGACAGCTCCCACGATGTGTTGCTGGGAGAGCGGCTAGCAGCGCGGATCTCGGCGAAGCCGGGTGATGAGGTTACGATCTCCGGCCGCAAGTTGCATGTCAGCGGAATTCTCTCGACCGGGGGCAGCGAAGACGACCAGGTCGTGGCGCCCATCGCCCTCGCCCAGGAAATTATCGGCAAACCGGGCGCGGTTCGCCGCGTTTATGTGAGTGCCCTTACCAAGCCTGAGGACGCTCTGGCACGCCGCGACCCTAAGAGCATGTCTGGACCTGTTTATGACCGGTGGTACTGCTCGCCATATCCGCAGTCGATTGCGTTTCAGTTGCAAGAGGCGATTCCGCACTCGCACGCCGAACAGATTCGGCAGGTTGCGCAGAACGAAGGCGCGGTGCTGACGCGCATCGAGGGCCTGATTTTTCTTATCACTCTCGCGGCGCTGTTTGCTTCGGCGCTGGCGGTTTCTGCCGCGATGGCTACCGCCATTTTCGAGCGGCGCGCAGAAGTGGGGCTGATGAAGGCCCTGGGCGCGGGAAAGCTCGCAATTGCCTCCGTCTTCTTTGCCGAAGCGACTTTGCTGGCTTTGATCGGCGGCCTTGTGGGTTTCGCGGCTGGGGGAGTGCTCGGCCGCCAGATCGGCCGCTCCATCTTCGATTCGCAGATTACGATTCCGCTGGTGCTTCTGCCCGTGATTCTGTTGATTGCAGTGATCGTTACTTTTGCGGGAAGCGCTGTTGCCATCCGCCAAGCCGTAAGGCTTGACCCGGTGTTTGCGCTGCGAGGTGAACTGTGAAGCTTTCGCATTCCGCGCAGGACGTGGCCGCCGGCCGCCAGCGATCGCCACACACTTCCATGTTTTTGCGGATGCTGGTACGAGCCGCGGTACTGCGCCGCGGGCGCGCTCTGGCGGCGCTGTTTGCCATGATCGTTGCCGCCGCTGTGGCCACCGCCATGCTGAATCTCTACGTTGACGTGCAGACCAAGCTGCGCCGCGAGTTTCGCAACTACGGCGCGAACATCATCCTGGTGGGCAGGGACGCCGCTTCCCTTCCCGCTGACGCTCTTGCGCACGTGGAATCGGTCGTGGCAGGCCGCGGTGTGGTCGCGCCTTTTGCGCTGGTGGTGGCACGCACCAGCGACGGCCAGCCGGTTGTTGTTGCGGGCACAGACTTTGATCGGGTTCGGCAACTGGACCAGTGGTGGTCGGTGACCAACTGGCCTTTGGCAGCTCCCACTTCTCGCGCAGAAGAAGCGCGAGAAATGGTGCACCCGGCGCTGGTCGGCGTGCGTGCGCTTTCTGTCGTCTCTCCCAGGAACCAGCCCTTCGACCTTACATTTAAGGGACGCACTATTCACCTCACCTCGGCCGGAACTGTGCGGACAGGCGCTGCGGAAGACAGCCGAGTCTATCTTTCACTGGCCGACTTCGTTTCCTGGACAGGCGTGCAGGCTTCGACGATAGAGGTCGCTGCCAGCGGATCGCCGGAGGAGATTTCCGCGATCATGCACGAGTTGGAGCAGGCGATCCCGGCCGCCGATGTACGTCCGGTGCGGCAGATTATGGAAGGTGAAGCGCGTGTTCTGGGCAAGACTCGCGCCACGCTGCTCGCCGCCACTGCACTTATTATTCTGACCGCTGCGCTGTGCGTGCTTTCCACGCTGATGGGTTGGGTCTTCGACCGCCGCCGCGACTTTGCCATTATGAAAGCGCTTGGTGCTTCCGACCGCTTGCTCGATGGTTTTTTTGCTGCCGAGGCGGCCGCTCTGGGTGCCTCCGGCGCTGTGATCGGGTTTGTTCTGGGCATCGGCATTGCGGCCTGGATCGGCCGGGTTAACTTCCATGCTCCCGTGGCGCCACGTTTCAGTGTGCTGCCCTTTGTTCTGGCTGGTAGCATAGTGGTGACGTTGCTTTCCGCAGTCCTCCCGATCTGGTTGTTGCGCCGGGTGCAGCCGGCGGTCATCCTGCGGGGAGAGTGAAATGATTCAAATCAAGAATGTAACCAAACTCTACCCCGCAAAGGCCGTGGGGGACCAGAGCCCGAACGGCAAAGGAGAGCAGAATTCCTCCATTCATGCTCTCGATGACATCTCCCTGCATGTAGCGCAGGGCGAATGGCTCTCTATCATGGGGCCATCGGGGTCGGGGAAATCAACGCTGGTGAATCTGATCGGATGCCTTGATCGGCCGACGTCTGGCGAAATCTGGCTCGACGGCCAGAACGTTGCCGGCATCTCCTCTGCGGATCTGAATCGGGTCCGCGCAGAGAAGATAGGATTTATTTTTCAGCAGTTTCATCTCATTCCTTTTCTTACCGCCGTCGAGAATGTCATGCTGGCGCAGTACTTCCACAGCATGACCGATGAGAATGAGGCGATTGAAGCTCTGGCCCGCGTGGGCTTGGGCGATCGCGCCCATCACCTGCCATCGCAGCTTTCCGGCGGCGAACAGCAGCGGGTATGCATCGCGCGAGCCCTGATCAATGATCCGAAGATTATTCTGGCCGATGAGCCTACGGGAAATCTCGACGCGCTGAACGAAGAGATCGTGCTGCGGCTGCTGCGCGAGTTTCATCAGCAAGGGCGGACGATCGTGATGGTCACGCACGACCCGGTCGTGGCGCGCCTGGCCGACCGCCGCATCGAATTCCACCACGGCAAGATCGAGTCGCAGGAAGTGTTTGCGATGGCCGATGAAGAGCAGTTCGACGAGGTGCTCGAAGAGCTGTGGGTGCTGGCGGAACACGGCGAGATCGCCGAAGTCGAGCGCATGGAGGTCCACGGCGCGCTGCCCGTGAGTCTGGCGATTGAGAAGATGATCGAGATGGGGTTTGTGGTTTCCACGCCGCATCCGCCTCAACCCCACGATCACAAGCCTTTCGTGAATCCCTGCCATGAAGCGCTGAAACCCGTGGCTGCGTCGCTGGGCGATGGCAGTCTGATCGTGGAACTCACGGCTCGCGGCCGCGAACGCGCCGGCAGCATCATCCGCCGCCACCGCTTAGCCGAGCGCCTTTTCACCGACAGCCTGGCCATGGACAGCGAATCAGAGATCGAGCAGCAGGCCTGCAAGTTCGAGCACATCCTTTCGCCCGAGGCTACTGACAAGATCTGCACCTTCCTCGGACACCCCCGCACTTGTCCGCATGGCGCGCCGATTCCGCCGGGGTTGTGCTGCGGAAGGACACGCGATCTTGCTAGTGCTTCCAGAGACGATTCTTTTCGCGCTCGCTGAAGGGGTTGATGTTTTTGAATCGCTAACCTTCGGCGAGTCCCTGCGTCTCAGCGAAGTCACCATCTCTTGACTGCGAGCCGACTGGAGACATCCCATGAATCGCCCCAACTGGCGTTGCCGGTTGACTCTGCTCACTCTCATCGTTGCCTGTCTGAGTAATCTCGCCCCGGCCCAGGCCGATGAGTCGACCTCGCATCGCGAGAAATTCTCTAACGCCGACGTTACCTATGGCTGGGTCACCAACAGCAAAGGGCAAAAGCTCCGCACCTTCGTCACGCGTCCCAGAAATGTGCCCGGCAGGGTTCCGCTGATCTTCTTTGTCGGCTGGCTCAGTTGCGACAGCATGGAGTATCCCAACGGCGCCGGCAACGATGGATTCGGGGCGCTGATGCTCCGCCTGATTGAAGAATCGGGTTACGCCACCATTCGCATGGACAAACCCGGGGTCGGCGAGAGCGAAGGCGATTGCTCCAAAGCGGATTTCCAGAGCGAACTCGAGGGTTGGAAGGCTGCCTTCGACTCGATCTCCAAGTATGACTTCATCGATCCGCGCCGGGTGTTCGTTTTCGGCCTGAGCAATGGCGGCGGATTTTCCCCGTTAGTGGCAAGCGTCCATGCGGTGCGGGGATACATCTCCGCCAGTTCCTGGGGACGCACCTGGTATGAGCACATGCTCGAACTGGAGCGACTCCGCCTCACACAAGCGGGGAAGCCACCGGCTGAAGTTAATTCCGCAGTCAAAGTGTTTACGGATTTCTACGAACTGTATCTGACGAAGGGAATGACTCCCGGCCAGGTTCTCGCCCAACATCCGGAATGGCGAGATCTCTGGTACGATTCGCCCGATGGTCAGTATGGCCGCCCTGCCGCGTTCTATCAGCAACTGCAGGCGCTGAACCTGGGGCAACTCTGGCAAGCCGTGGACTCGCCAGTTCTGGTCATTCGCGGGACCGCTGACACCATCATGAGCCGCGCCGACAGCGAAGCCATCGCTCAAATCGTCAATCAGACCCACCCCGGGCACGCCCGCTACGTTGAAGTTGAGGGCATGGCGCATGACCTCACCGTGCAAGGGTCTTTCCACAGCAACCTTGTGCCTGCGGTCCTGCACTGGATGGCATCGAAATAAACCTTATCCCGGAACAAATCCTGCCACCTATCGTCCCGTGCGCTCACTGCTATGATCGGAATGTTCCATCCCATGAGCCAGCGGCGACCCACCATCGGCGTATTTGATTCCGGCTTCGGCGGCCTGACAGTACTTAAAGCTTTACTTGAACTTATTCCGGACGCCGATTACCTCTACTTTGGCGATACCGCCCGTCTTCCCTACGGTTCCAAGTCGGTCGAGACAGTCGCCCGTTATGCAGTCGAAGCCGCTCACTACCTTGAGGCTCACGGAGCCAAGTTGCTGGTCATCGCCTGCAACACCGCGACTGCGCTCGCTCTTGACCGCATTACGGAAGCGGCCCATGTGCCGGTCGTGGGGGTGGTCGAGCCCGGGGCGGAGGCTGCCGCTTCCGTCAGCAAGAACAGGAAAGTCGTTGTCATGGGCACCGAGGCCACTATCAGCAGCCACGCCTACCGGAAAGCTCTTGAGGCGCGTGGTCTCGAGGCGCGGGAGAAGGCTTGTCCGCTGCTGGTTCCGCTGGTGGAAGAGGGATGGGTCGAGCACCCTGTTACCGAACAGGTCGCACGCATTTACCTGAGCGAAGCCTTTGCTGAGGGTTTCGACGGGGCAGACGCTCTAGTTCTTGGCTGCACGCACTATCCCCTGCTCAAGCCGCTGCTGCATCGCCTGGTGCCACCGCATGTGAGCGTCGTGGATTCCGCAGAATCTACGGCCCGGGCCGTTGCCGACTGTTTGGAGAGGCTTCTGCCGCTGACCCGGGCCGTCCATGAAGAACGCCGGAAGCATCCGCGGCTCACATTCTTCGCCACGGACTCGGTAGAGAAATTCCGGCGACTGGGCGAGCGCTTCCTCGGGCACACGATTGAAGACGTTCAGCACGTGGACTTGAAGGAATAAACAAAAGCGGACAATTCACTTTACCCGCAAGGTTCGGATAGTGCGTTCCTGCATTGCAGAATTACTGTATCCGAGACGTCTCCCACTCAGTCAAATCATATCAGTCAAACCATGGTGGCTGACGCTAAGCGAATGCATCCCCTCGACAACATCATCTGGAAGGCACTGACCACGCGGCATGCTGAGTTCGCCGAGTCCTTCAACCAGGCCCGCAGGTTCATCCCGGAAGTCTCACCCCTCGCTGCTTTTTGTGAGCCCACGGCGGAGGGCTATGAGTCGCTCGCGGGATTGGTGAACAAGCATGGGACGATTGGATTGTTCCTGGAAGCGCCTTACCAGCCTCACCCAGGCTGGAGTTTTCTCGCTGGCGCTCCAATGCCGGAAATGGTCTATGAGGGTAACAGCGTCCCGCTTTCGAGTTCGTCTTCCGATCCGGAAATCATCGAACTGAGCGCCGCAGACGTTCCTGACATGATCGCGCTCACGGCGATCACCAAGCCTGGGCCGTTCCACAAACGCACTCACGAACTGGGCGTCTACCTGGGAATTCGCCGCGACGGAAAACTAGTCGCCATGGCTGGCGAGCGCTTGAAGATTCCCGGCTACACCGAAGTGAGCGCGGTCTGCACCCACCCTGAGCACACCGGCCACGGTTACGCTCGCATCCTGATGGCCGAGGTGATGCGACGCATCCTCCGTCGTGGGGAAACGCCGATTCTGCACGTTCGGCAAGATAATGTGCGAGCGATTGAGCTGTACGAGAGGCTGGGGTTCAATCAACGAGTGCTGTTGCACTTCGCGGTGTTGCGGAAGGATTAGTTTCTGATTGGGAAACCGGGAACGCGGAGCCGGAACGCCCAAACCGGAATGCCAGAGCAAAGAACCGAGCGCCTCAGTACAAGTGGAAATCGACTTCCACGGCCATTTCAACGTTCACCGCGTGGCCATCCTTCTGCCCGGGCTCGAAACGCCACGTCTTGACCGTCTCAATGGCCTTCTCGTCCAGTCCCATGCCCAGCGAATTCACTACGCGAATGTTCGTGGGCCGGCCGTCGGTGCCAACGATAATCATCAGAGTGCAAGTTCCCTGGTACTTGGCTTTGCGCGCTTCTTCGGAGAACTCGGGATCAGGCGAGTAGATCGGCCGTGGCGGAGTGACGCCCCTGCCGGAGCGGTAAACGCCGCCGCCCATACCCATGCCTTCACCCGGACCTACGCCGCGCCCGTTTCCTGAGCCAACACCACCACCCTCGCCCGAGCCGATACCGCTGCCCTCCCCCGTACCGTTCGACGGAATCACGACGGTCGATTTCGGGTCGCCAAGGTTTGGCATGCTGTTCATGGCCACCTTGATATCAGGCGGCACCATCACCGTGGGCTCAGCCACCAACTTGGGGTTGAGATTCCGGATCACCGCCTCCGGAGGTGTGAGCTGCGGCTTCATTGAGAACTTGGGCAGTTTTCCCTGCGAGGCTTTTAATACATCGCGGTCGCCACCACCACCGCCGCCACCCGCCTGCGTCTTCGCCGGCTTCAGAATGTAATCGCCGGGATCAACCAGTTCGGTCACCTGCGCCTTGGCTTCGACCTTAGTTACCAGGCGCCTCGCGAAAATCGTGCCGCCGATAATCAATGCGATCACGATCACATGCGCTACCGTCGAACCCAGGGCGCCATTCTTTTTATAGTTGTAGAAGCCCCAGATATCCTTCACCGGGATAGGCTTCGAATCGAGCTTCAGCGGGGGAAGCTTCTTGGGGAAAAAGAATTCGTCCAGGCCAGTGAAAAGCGACTTCCAGAGAGGCTCAAAAGTATTGGGAGCCAGCAGGAGTTGAAGTTCTGGCTCGCTCTCGGTTTTCGGATCGACCTTCGGATTTACTTCAGTGGATGCCATTGTTCCCGGGTTCAATTCTCGCAGTAATAAACGGCAAGCTTCGTTGGAGACGCCCTTCTACACAGATGATCCGTCTTTCCAACAAGTTGCCTCGGTTAATTCTTCTCTGGTTGTTGCCTAGTTTCTCTAGGTTACAGCCTTGCTGTCCCAACGGACGGGATCAACTCCCGGACCTTCGGCTTCTACTTAAATTGTACCTCTTCTGTCCCCCTTTACGAAGTGTATTTCAAGTTCCCTTGGGCGGTGTCCTTCTTCATGAAATTGCTCCCGTAAACAAGCTGGGTTTCCAGGTTCTGCCCCAGGTGCAGGCGCATGGACGTTCCCGGCGGCTCTCCCTATAATGAAAAGATTCAATCATTTGGGAGAATCCAACCGAGTGCCGCTCGACCTGAAAGCCTCCATCAACCTGCCTAAAACTGCCTTCCCCATGAAGGCAAATTTGCCCCAGAATGAGCCCAAAATGCTCGCCCGCTGGGAGCAGACACGCATCTACGAGCGCATCCGGGAGGCCCGCAAAGGCTCGCCCACCTACATCCTGCATGATGGCCCGCCTTACACCAGCGGACCCATCCACCTGGGCACGGCGCTGAACAAGTGTCTGAAGGATTTCATCGTCAAATCGAAGACCATGGCGGGATTCGACGCTCCCTACGTGCCCGGCTGGGATTGCCACGGCCTGCCCATCGAGATCAAGGTAGACAAGGAGCTAGGCGGCAAGAAGTTGCAGATGCGTCCCACGGACGTGCGCGCGGAATGCCGCAAGTACGCGCAGAAGTTTCTCGATTTGCAGCGCCAGCAGTTCAAACGGATCGGCGTTTTCGGCCGCTTCGATCGGCCTTACGCCACCATGAACCCGCAGTATGAGTCGGTCGTGCTGTCGACTTTTTTCTCCTTTTACGAGAACGGATTCGTTTACAAGGGTCTCCGGGCAGTTTATTGGTGCATGCACGACGAGACCGCGCTTGCCGAAGCTGAGGTCGAATATGAGAACCACACCAGCCCCACAGTGTGGGTGAAGTATGCGCTGCTCGACGATCCCGCGAAGATCGATCAAGCTCTGGCAGGAAAGAGAGTTTCAACCATTATCTGGACCACTACCCCCTGGACTCTGCCTGCGTCCAAGGCGGTGGCTTTTCATCCTGATGAAGAATATGCCGCAGTCGAATCCAGCGGCGAGGTCTACATCGTAGCCTCGAAGCTGACGAAGGATGTCGCGGAGAAGTGTAGTCTGGCGAATCCGCGCGAGCTTGCTCACTTCCCCGGACGCAAGCTGGAATACCTGAACTTTCAACACCCGTTTCTCGACCGCAAAATCCTCGGCGTGCTGGCCGAGTACGTCACCATGGACACCGGAACCGGTGTAGTCCACACTGCGCCCTCGCACGGCGCGGAGGACTTCCTCACCGGCGTCAAATACGGTCTCGACGCCACCAGCAACGTCGATGAAAAAGGCATCCTGCGAAACGGCCTGCCGGAATATACCGGCAAGCGCGTCTGGGAAGCCAATCAGCCGATCATCGATCTGGTCAAGAGCCGCGGCGCTCTGCTGCATGCGGAAAAGACCGAGCACTCTTACCCGCATTGCTGGCGCTGCCATAATCCTGTGATCTTCCGCGCTACCGAGCAGTGGTTCATCTCGATGGAAACGCCGATGCCCGACCGGTCCGGCGGTCAAGGTTCGGAAGGTAGTCGAGGTTCAAAAGGTAGTCGAGGTTCAGAAAACGTCACGCTGCGCACCCGCACCCTCGAAGAAATCAAGCACGTGAAGTGGGACCCTGCGTGGGGCGAAGAGCGGCTCTCGAACATGATCGCCACCCGCCCCGACTGGTGCATCTCACGGCAGCGCGTCTGGGGCGTTCCGATCGCCGTTTTTCTTTGCGAGAGCTGCGGCAAGCCGCTCAACGACCACGCCGTCAATCGCAAGGTCGTGGAACTTTTCGCCCGCTCGGGCGCTGACGCCTGGTTCACTTCCGAATCAGACACAATTCTTCCCCCCGGCACGAAGTGCCCGCACTGCGGCGGCACCAAGTTCGAAAAAGAAACGGATATCTTCGACGTCTGGCTTGAATCAGGCGCGAGCTATCTCGCCTTAATCGCCGATGAGCCGGCATATCCCTGGCCCTCCGATCTTTACCTGGAAGGCGGCGACCAATACCGCGGCTGGTTCCAGTCATCCCTGCTCTGCGCCATGGGCACGCACGGAACTCCGCCCTACAAAGGCGTAGTCACGCCGGGCTGGACCCTCGACGAAAAAGGCCAGGCCATGTCGAAATCCCGGGGCAACGACGTCGATCCCGTCGATATTGCCGATCGCATGGGAGCAGAGGTCGTGCGTCTCTGGGTAGCTTCGGTCGACTTCCGCGAAGACGTAGTCGGCTCCGAGCTGTTGATGCAGCGCGTCGCGGAAACCTATCGCACCATCCGCAATAACTTATTCCGTTACGTCCTCAGCAACCTCTACGACTTCGATCCGCAGGCCGATGCTGTCCCTTTTGAAAAGCTCGAGGAGATCGACCAGTACATGCTGCGTTTGACCGCGACCCTGGCTGCAGATGTGCGGCGCTGGTTCGATGAGTTCGCTTTCCACCGCATCTATCACCGCGTGAATTATTTCTGCGTGACCGAACTCAGCGCCTTTTACTTCGACGTCCTCAAAGACCGCCTGTACATCTCCGCGCCCAAGTCGCAGGCTCGCCGTAGCGCACAGACGGCGATCTGGCGCATTGGCGAAGCCATGTCCCGGCTGCTCGCTCCCATCATGAGCTTCACTTCTGAAGAAGTCTGGGGACACCTGCCGCATCTTCCCAACCGCCTGGAAAGCGTTCACCTGGCGCTGTTCCCTTCGGCCTCCGATCTACTGGGCGAAGGCACCGCCGTGGACGATCCCGCTCAGCGCCAGGACTGGAGCGCCATGCTCGCGATACGCGAAGAAGTGATGAAGGCTCTGGACACCGCGCGCAACGCCAAAATGATCGGCAAGCCTCTGGAGGCTCAGCTCACGATCACGGCTGCCGATCCCGCCTACTCGCTCTTGGCGCGCTATAAAGATCAGCTCCGCTATTTATTCATCGTTTCCGCGGTAACGCTTACCGAAGGCTCGGGCAACGGCACCGGGCAGGTGCATGTCGAGGTGAAGAAAGCAGACGGAGCCAAGTGCGAACGCTGTTGGAATTACTCAGTCCACGTCGGCGAGGACAAGGCCTATCCCACGGTCTGCGAGCGTTGTAGCGCCGTGCTCAAGGAACTGGAAGCCTCCCGCTAGCGCAGTTCTTCCATCGCCGCCGCCAGCACTTCCCTGCTCGGCCGCGTCAGCGATGCTGGCAGCGTAGCCAGCGGCTCATCGACCATATTCAGCATGTCAAGGAAGTTCGGCGCCTTGGTGTTCACGTAAAGCACTCCCGTCAGCACTTCGCCCCTGTCGTGCGCTTCCGAGAGCCGCTTCATGGCTGCGATCCGGTTGGTTGGGTCATAGTCTTCCTCAAGCTTGCGCAGCCGCAGACTGGATCCATCGTGCATGGTGACGTTGACCGTAGTTCCCGGATCGTATTCAACGTCAATCTCCTCGAAGTGCGGCACGAAGCTCATCTCCTGCAACGTCTCTTCGTGATCCTTTACGTACTTGTAGGATTTCGTCGAACCCTCGTGATCGTTGAACGTCACGCAGGGCGAAACCACGTCGAGCATCACCGTTCCCTGGTGCGCGATGGCGGCTTTCAGCATGGTGCTCAGTTGCTTCTTGTCGCCCGAGAACGACCGTCCCACAAATGTCGCGCCCAGTTCGATAGCCAACCCGCAGGTGTCAATTGGAGGCAGATCGTTGATCACTCCCGACTTCAGCTTCGATCCCAGATCAGCAGTGGCCGAGAACTGGCCTTTGGTGAGTCCGTAGACGCCGTTGTCCTCGATGATGTAGATGACGGGCAAATTGCGGCGCATGAGATGAACAAACTGGCCGATGCCGATCGAAGCCGTGTCGCCATCGCCGCTCACGCCCAGCGCAATCAGATTGCGATTAGCCAGCATGGCGCCCGTGGCCACAGACGGCATGCGTCCGTGGACGGAGTTGAAACTGTGGGAACGGTTCATGAAGTAAGCCGGACTCTTCGAAGAGCACCCGATTCCGCTCAGCTTCGCCACGCGCTCCGGCTGCACGCCCATGTCATACATGGCTTCGATAATGCGCTCGGAAATGGCATTGTGGCCGCAGCCCGCGCACAGCGTGGTCTTGCCGCCCTTGTAATCAATCACCGTCAAGCCAATATGATTCGTCTTTGGTTCTGGAGATCTGGGTTCAGCAGGCGTGGTCGCCATCTTACTTGCCCTCCATGGTGCTCAATTCGTCGGTAACGGAGCGCGCATCGAGCGGCAGTCCGTCCAGATGGCTGATGCTGCGTAGCCGCGTAATCAGTTCAGGTTTCAGGTCGAGCTTGAGCAAGCTGAGCATCTGCGCGTCGCGGTTCTGCTCGACCACATACACGCGGTCGTGCTGCTCGATGAATTCATGCACTTCCCGCGTGAAAGGATAAGCCCGCAGCCGCAGGTAATCGGTTTCAATCGCATATTCACCTCGCAACTGGTCACGGCTTTCGATAATGCCCCAATGCGACGTGCCATATGCAATGATCCCGATCTTTGCATTCGCGCCTTTGAGAATCTCGGGGCGCGGCACGAACGAGCGTACCGTTTCGAACTTGCGGTTCAGCCGCTCCATATTGTTTTCGTAATCGTCAGGCCGCTCGCTGTAGTTGGACTTGTCATTGTGTCCGCTGCCGCGGGTAAAATACGCCGCGGCCGGATGGTTCGTTCCCGGCAACGTGCGATAGCCCACACCGTCGCCATCCAGATCTTTGTAACGGGCAAACCCACCCAGCTTTTCCAGATCAGCCTTATCCAAAACCTTGCCGCGCTTGATCGGCGTAGTCGGATATTCGAACGGATCCGACATCCAGTTGTTCATCCCGAGATCCAGGTCGGACATCACGAAAACCAGCGTCTGGAACTGCTCTGCCAGATTGAAGGCATCCGAAGCCATGCTGAAGCACTCAGCCGCCGAGCACGGAATCAGCATGATGTGCTTGGTGTCGCCATGCGAAAGAAACGCCGTGGCCAGAATGTCGCCCTGCGAAGTGCGCGTGGGCAGGCCCGTCGAGGGCCCAACGCGCTGAATGTCCCAGATTACGCCGGGAATTTCCGCGTAATAAGCCAAGCCGGCAAACTCCGACATCAGCGAAATCCCCGGACCGGCGGTCGCAGTCATGCTGCGCGCTCCCGCCCAGCCGGCGCCAATCACCATGCCGATCGCCGCCAGCTCATCCTCGGCCTGAACAATGGCGAAGGTTGCTTTACCGTCGGGGCCGATGCGGTATTCCTTCATGTATTCAATCATCGTCTCCACCAGCGAAGACGACGGCGTGATGGGATACCACGTCACCACCGTGCATCCAGCAAACATGCAACCCAGTGCCGCAGCCGAGTTGCCGTCGATGATGATCTTGCCAGCGGTCTCATTCATGCGTTCGATGTAGAAAACTCCGCGCTTCTCGAGATTCGCTTTGGCATAGTCGAACCCCGCCTGCGCCGCGGCCAGGTTCAGGTTGGCAGCTTTTACCTTGGTGGCAAACTGCTTGCGGATCGCCTTCTCCACCTCGCCCATGTCGATGGTGAGCAGCTGCGCGACCACGCCCACGTAGACCATGTTCTTGACCAGCTTCCGCAGCTTGGCCTCAGGGCAGACGGTTGCGACCAGCTTGTCGTAGGGAACCGAATAGAAAATCAGGTCGGAGCGCAGCTTTTCCAGCGCCAGCGGTTCGTCGTAGAGCACGGAAGCGCCTGCCGCCAGCGACATCACGTCGTCCTGGGCGGTTTCGGCGTTCATAGCAACCAGGAAATCAATTTCTTTCTTGCGGCCGATGTAGCCATCTCTGTTGGCGCGAATCGTATACCAGGTAGGAAGTCCGGCAATGTTCGAGGGAAACAGGTTCTTGCCCGAAACCGGTACCCCCATCTGGAAAATCGCCCGAAGCAATACCGTGTTTGAACTCTGAGAGCCTGAGCCATTCACCGTAGCAACCTGAATGCTCATGTCATTGACGATGCGCTTACGCCCCAATTGCCCGCCCGTACCCTGGGGCGCAACATCCGTAGTGGCCATCCCTGCACCTTCCTTATGATTGTGGGGCGGAATGATCCGCCCAAATTCCAGCTTGGGGGAAACACTCAATTATACGGCGATGGCGCTCCGCCAGTACACCAAATCGCGCGCCGGAAGCCGGGGAGGAATCTATTTGGGAACGAGGGCAGGAATAACCAGTGCAACCAGCGCCAAAAGAAAGATCATCCCGGATTCACTAATCGGCCTTAAAGAACTGGGCAATCGTGCGGAACTTGTTGTATCGCGACGTGACCAACTCGGCGGGCGGGATTTTCTTCAGCTCTGAGAAGTGCTTCTGCAGGCTGACATCGAGCAGGTTCGCCGCTGCTTCGTGATCGCGGTGCGCTCCACCCTCCGGCTCGGGCACGATATCGTCGACGCAGCCCAGCTCGCTCAGATCGGTGGCCGTGATGCGCATCGCTTCCGCCGCCAACTCCTTCTTGGTGGAGTCTCTCCACATGATGGCGGCACAGCCCTCAGGCGAAATCACCGAATAGATCGAGTTCTCCATCATCAGCACGCGGTCGGCCACGGCAATCGCCAACGCACCGCCGCTGCCCCCAACCCCAATCACCGTCGCAATAATGGGCACTTCCAGCCGCGCCATTTCACGCAGGTTATAAGCAATCGCTTCGGCTTGTCCGCGCTCCTCCGCGTGAATTCCCGGGTAGGCTCCGTCGGTATCTACCAGGGTGAAGATCGGCTTGCGAAACTTCTCCGCCACCTGCATCACCCGCAGCGCCTTGCGATAACCCTCCGGATGAGGCGTCCCAAAATTGCGGTACACGCGTTGCTTCATGTCCCGCCCCTTCTGGGTGCCGACGATCAGAACTTCCTCGCCATGAAAGCGGGCCATCCCGCATACGATCGCCGGATCGTCGCCGAATCCGCGGTCGCCGTGAATCTCGCTCCAGTCAGTGAACACACGCTCGATATAGTCGAGCGTCTGCGGGCGCTGGGGATGCCGGGCCAGTTCGGTTTTCTGCCAGGCGGTTTGCAACGCCTTCATCTCCTGCCTGAGGGTGTGGACGCGCTCCTGCAGCTTCGCCAGCTGGCGGCGAGTTGCCTCATTCTGTCCGGCCGTGGCCTCGATCAGCGCCACCTGCCGCTCGATCTGCTCCAGTTCCTGCTGCGCCTTTTCGGTGGCTTCCATGGTTAAACTGACTGGCCGAACTGATTGGTTGAACTGATCGATTAAGCTGATTACGGACTAGCTGATTACGCGCACACTGCCGCTGCCCGCACAACTCCTCGACTCGGGCGATGAAGTTGCGATCTGGCAGCACATTATAACCTTCCGCTTCCATCACCACCATGAAATCCCCCGCGCGTTCCACGTCAAACAACACCCGCGCTTCGCCCCTCCTCTCCCGGAAAAGCCTATGAAGATCATCCACGGTGTCCTCGCCTGCGGTTTCCAGCGGCACTCGAATCCGGATCGCACGCGGCAGCGGAACCTTGGCCTCTTCCAGCGGCATAATCTCGGCCGCCGTGATCTTGGGATTGGCTCCTTCTTCGATTCTCACGCCGGCCTTGACCAGCACTGGAACTTCCAGCTTCACTTTGTCGCCCAGCCGCTTGTAGGCTTCCGGGAAAACGATCATGTCGATCGAGCCTGACATGTCCTCGAGCGTCGCTTGTGCGTAGAACTCCCCGCGTTTGGACCTGAGCACGCGCACGTTGCCGATAATGCCGGCGGTCGCAATGGTTTCGTCCTTGCCCGTGGATTTCGTCATCGCGCCGATTTCCGCGATGCTCAGCGCCTGCAGATCGGCCAGCTTATCTTTGAATTTCTCCAGCGGATGCCCGCTGATGAAGAAACCCAGAATTTCTTTCTCCGCGGCCAGCCGCGCCTGCTCATCCCAGTCTGGGATGTTCGGCAGCTTGTCGTTGTTCGCTTCCGCCTCTTCCTGCTGAAACACTCCGAACAGGCCGTGCTGTCCCGATTCCACGTCGCGCTGTGTCTTCTGGGCCCGCTCCATCGCGCGGTCCAGCACGGCCATCACTTGCGCGCGCCGGCCCAGCGAATCCATCGCTCCGCTCTTGATCAACGACTCCAGCACGCGCTTGTTCAGCAGCCGCAGATCGACGTTCTCGCAGAATTCGTAGATCGATTTGAATCGCCCCAGCTTCTTCCGCGCCGCCACAATCGATTCAATGGCATTGCCCCCGACATTCTTCACCGCCGCCAGCCCAAACCGAATCGCCTCTCCATGCGGCGTAAAGTTTGCATCCGAAACATTGATGTCCGGCGCCTCAACCGCAATGCCCATCTCACGGCATTCGTTGATGTACTTCACCACGTCATCGGTACTGCCCGTCACCGAGGTCAGCAAAGCCGCCATGAACTCGACCGGATAGTGCGTCTTCAAATATGCCGTGTGATAAGCCAGCAGCGCATACGCCGCCGAATGCGACTTGTTGAATCCGTATCCCGCAAACTGCGCCATGAGATCGAAAATCTTCTCGATCTTCTTCGGCGGAAATTTCCGCTGCGCCGCGCCCTCCACAAACCGCTCGCGCTGCTGCGCCATCTCTTCCGGCTTTTTCTTTCCCATCGCGCGCCGCAGCAGATCGGCCTCTCCCAAGGAGTAGCCCGCGAGGCGGTTGGCGATCTGCATCACCTGCTCCTGGTAGACGATGACGCCCAGCGTTTCCTGCAGAATCTCTTTCAGTTCCGGCAGTTCGTACTCGACTTCTTGCGCCGTCCTTGTTTGCGGTCGACGAAATCGTCAATCATTCCGCCTGATCGGGCCCGGCCGATAGAGCGCATTCAGCGCCGTTAGATCTTCAATCGAGTTCGGCTGGTACGTCGCAGCACATCCCGCATGCCATGCGATTCAAACTGGAACACGCCCGAGGTCAATCCCTTGTGAAAAACTTTCTGATAGGTCTCCGCATCCTCCAGCGGAATCTGTTCAAGCGTAATTGGCGTTCCGCGCGTCTGTGCGATCAGCTTCAGCGTGTCGGTGAGAATCGTCAGCGTGGTCAGCCCCAGGAAGTCCATCTTCAGCAGGCCCATCTTTTCGATGGCGACCATGTCGAAGGCGGTCACGATTTCGTCGTTCTTGGTCCTGTGCAGCGGAACCAGTTCTGTCAAAGGCCGCGGCGAAATCACCACGCCCGCCGCGTGCACTCCGGAATTCCGCACCATCCCTTCCAGCTTTTTCGCGGTCTGGATCAGCTCGCGAATCTGCCCATCCTTCTCCATCGCCTCGCGCAGTTGTGGCGAGTCTTCGATCGCCTGGTCGAGCGTGATGTTGAGCTGCGTAGGAATCATTTTGGCGATGCGATCGACATCGCCGTAAGGGATGTCCATCGCGCGGCCCACATCTTTGATCGCAGCCTTGGCCGCCATCGTGCCAAACGTGATAATCTGCGCCACGTTATCGCGCCCATATTTCTGCGTGACGTAATTGATCACTTCGCCGCGGCGGTTCATGCAGAAATCGATATCGATATCCGGCATCGAAACCCGCTCGGGATTCAAAAATCGCTCAAACAGCAACTCATGCTGCAGCGGATCGAGATCGGTAATTCCCAGCGCGTAGGAAACCAGCGACCCAGCTGCCGATCCGCGACCCGGCCCCACGGGAATGTCGCGCTCCTTCGCGTAGCGGATGAAATCCCACACGATCAGGAAATATCCCGGAAACTTCATCTGCTGGATGATCGCCAGTTCACGCTCCAGCCGCTGCTCGTAGTCCGCCATCGAATGTTTCAGCTTGCCTTGCTCGTGCAGCGGCCGCAGCGCCTCCATGCGTCGCGCAAAGCCTTCGCGCGTCACATGCACAAAATAGCTGTCGATGGTGTAGCCGGGCGGAACATCGAATTGGGGGAAAGGCGTCGCCACTTTTTCGAGACGCAGGCTGCAGCGCTCGGCGATATCGAGCGTGCGCGTCAAAACTTCGGGCGAGTCTTTGAAGACGCGATACATCTCGTCGTGGCTCTTGACGAAGAACTGCGTGCCATCGAACTTCATCCGCGCCGTATCGTGAATCGACTTGCCGGTCTGGATGCACAGCATCACGTCCTGCGCATGCGCGTCGTCTTCGCACAAATAATGACTGTCGTTGGTCGCGACTAGCGGCAGTCCGAGATCTTTCTCCAACTGAAATAGCCCCGGATGAATCCTGTGCTCCATCGCCAGGCCCTGATCCTGAATCTCGAGATAGAAATTTTCCTTGCCGAAAATATCCGCGAAGCGTCCCCGCCGCCGTGCGCGCGGCTTCGTAATTCCCTTCCATCAACCGCTCCGCGACTTCGCCTTTCAGGCATCCCGAAAGCCCAATCAGCCCGCGCGAATGCTCCGCCAGAAACTTCTTGCTGACGCGCGGCTTGTAATAGAAGCCGTGCAGCGAAGCTTCCGACGTAATCTTCACCAGATTGCGGTAGCCCTCTTCGTTCTCGCGCCAGCACCAGCAGATGGTTGTAGGTGTCGCCATCGGGCGGCGTGCGCTCAATGTTGTGATCGTCTTTTTTGCAGATGTAGAGCTCGCAGCCCACAATCGGCTTCACGCCCTACTTGATGCGCGGCATTGACGAAATGCACCGCGCCAAAAATATTGCCGTGGTCGGTCATCGCCACGGCGGGCATGCCCAGCTTCTTGCACGCGCTCGCAGAGTTGTTCGACGTCGCAGGCGCCGTCCAGCAGGGAATAATCGGTATGGAGGTGCAGGTGGACGAATTGGGACATAGGCTCAGTTTAATTTTACGTTGCGCGCTCATTCTAGAGGGAAACGCGAGATGCGCAAGCGGCGAGTTATCCACAGAGGTGTGGCGCCCAAGATGCGATCCGCTCAAGTTAGTCGGAAGACGATACGAATCTACTGGCCTTCGTGCGTGCCGGGCAGGCGGAAATCCACGCCACGCTCGTCGTTGGCTTTGTCGGTGGCGGGAATATCGAGGTCGGAGAGCGGAATCTTCTGCGTATGCTGCGGCGCGAAACTCCACAGCGTCTGGCCCACGATGGCGTAATTCTGTACTTCCTGTTTGCGCTGATCGCGGAAAACCAGCACCGTGGCCGGTACGGCTTCGCGCGTTCATCGTTCTGGCGCGGACGGCGGAGGCGCCGACCGCGCATAGAGATCCTGATCGCTCTGCTGACGCGCTGGATGCCTCTGCTCGTTCGAGCTCTGCTGGTTCATCTCGTTCGCCAAGCCGTCTGGTATTGCTGATCCTGGCTCCGGATCAGACGAACCGGAATCCCACCACCAGTAAGGATCGTACGCCGCCCCAGATCACCACGGATAGCCATAGCCCCATCCGCAGCCGTAGCCATAGCAATTATTCCGAAGCCATAGGTGCGGATGCGCACGCCGCGCCGGAACGCGTTGAAGCCGCGCGAGGAGAGCGGCGGACGGAAGACGAACGCGTGCCGAATGAACGCGCTGTGAAACCCGAACCGGAACGTGCGCCGCTAAAACCACCGCTGAAGGATGTGACCACCGAAGAATGCTGCCGCTGAAGCATGCCCTGCGCCACTAAATCCGCCGTGGCCGCCACCGACGCATGACCTCCGCCATGCTGCGCCAAAAGCGGCACCGAGGCCAGCAGAAGCACGAACGCCGCAATAAAAAGCGGGCGATGCATAGCCCCATTATATGCCCGTTTCGGCGCTGTCCAATCGAGAAATTAGACCTGCCCGGCGCACCTATCGCTTTCTGCCCTTGACTTTCTTTTGCGCGTCTTCTTCGTCTTTGCGGAGGCTTTCGCAAGCTTTGCCTGGTGTTTCGTGGCTGCTTTGGCGGGATGTTGCGTGGGTTTGCCGCTTTTGTCCTTGGCTCTTAGCCTTCGCTTCGGCTTTGCTTCTGTTTCGCGATCTCCGGTTTTGGCCTTCTTTGGCCTTCGCCGGACGGCGCCGGCGCTGTGAGGCGGGGCCGCGACCGCTGCCGCGCGCCTTTCCCTTTGCCCTTCGCCACTTCTCCTCTTGCCGGCACCGCTGCCGCCGGAGCACTGCCGCAGCCTTAGGCTCCGCGCCCGCGCCTGGGTGGCGGAGGCGGTGGCGGAGGCGGCGGCGCAAAGGGCTTCAGGAATTTCAGAGTCTCGGTCCGCGAGCGCAGCTTTCCGTCCAGCAGCAGCATGAAGACGTCGCGCGCAATCTTCGGATATTCCGGCAACTGCGGAGTGATCAGCAACTCGGTCATCTCGGGCAGCGGAATGCGCTGCTGCACCTGCCGCCACTTGGTCAGGAAGTTCTTGATCTTCTGCGCCACCGTCTGATGCCGCGCCGTCACCGCCAGAAACAGAACCATCTCCGGGCGCGCCGACGAGAGCAAGATTCCACGTGCGCGAAGGCGTCGCCGCTTCTTTGCCGGTCAGCCGCTTCGCCAGTTCTTTGGCGTGATCCTCAATGTCGCGCCACGCTTCGACCAAATCTTTGCGCGGAATCTGCCGCCGCAAATCGGAAATGTCTTTATCCGAAAGCCGCGCCGTCAGAAAATGCATCACCGCCGCCGAGGGATCGACGGTATAGCCCAGATCCACCATCTGCTGGCGCGTCTTCATCAACTGCGCCAGCGCCGTTCGTGTCCACCTTGGCCGAGGCCAATGCGGATGCAGCACCTTCAGCCAGTCTTCCTTTTCCAGCGCGCGCACCACATTCAGCGGATCGTCTTCATGCGCCAGCTGCGCGATCTCATGCCCCATCGCGCTGCGCGAATGTGCTCGATGTATTTATTTTCTTTGGCCGCGTCGTAGCGCTGCTGCGTGCGCTCTTCCAGCGGCCAATGAAAGCGCGCCGCAAACCGCGTGGCGCGAATCAGCCGCGAAGGATCTTCCACGAAACGAATAATTGTGCAGAATGCGAAGCAGCTTGGCTTCAATGTCGGCCACGCCATTGAAGGGATCGAGCAGCAGCCCGCGCGAGCCTTCATTCAGCGACAGCGCCATCGCGTTCACCGTGAAGTCGCGGCGCCGCAAATCTTCCTGAATGCTGGCCGGCGTAATCACCGGAGGCTTGCCCACCTTCTCGTAGGCCTCGGTGCGCGCCATGCCGATTTCGGCGCGCACATTGCCCGGCAGCACCAGAAACAGCGTGCGCGTGTCTTCGTCGTGGCCGGCGATTTGCGCGCCCGCCCGTTCCAAATCTTTTTGCAGTTTGAGAGGATTGCCCTGAACCGTAAAATCCAGGTCGCGGATGGTAAATCCGCTGATGATGTCGCGAATCGCGCCGCCGGTAAGGTAAAGAGTGATTCCCGCGGCGCGGGCTACGTCTTGCACCAGATTGACGCCTTTCATCTGGTCCGGCGTCAACCGGATTTCCATCGTGTAAATGTAATCAGCCATTCGTCGTCAAGCGATCTACGATCACGCGACGACCGGCGTCGTTGCCACGAAATCCGAGCCAAGCGCTCGGCCTGGCGATTTTCCACAAGATTTCCACAGGATACCCAGCCCAACCCAAGCGACCATGCCTTCACCGAACCCGACACAAGCCATTCAATACAAAACACTTATACAGACTTGAGCTACTCCAAGGCAACTTAAAGGAATAACACAACGTTTACAATTTGGCTACTGCCAACGTGGATTCGCGCGATTTCCCGCCGAATTAGTGCGAGAATCGAGGCAGGCTTCGCAGGCTGTCAGGCCGTCGGAAGCCTCGAGTGCGCCATGTGATCTTGCATGCGGTCCGAAATCCGAGCCGAAGCCCAACCATGCCCTCGACCCACAAGAAAGTCATCGTCCGCAAGATGGACCGCGATTCCGTCTCCGGCTACGTCTCGCCGGCCCAGTTCGTCAACGAAGGCAAGCTCGAACTGCTCAATACCTCCGGCAACGTAGTCGCCATGGACCTGCGCGAGATCAAGGGCGTCTATTTCGTCCGCGAGTTCGGCGACTCCGAATCGCTCACCCGCAAGACCTTCACCTCCCGTCCGCGCTCCGAAGGCTTGTGGGTGCGCCTGCGCTTCAAGGACAACGAAATCCTCGAAGGCCTTATGCCCTCCGACCTCACCCAGAACCTACCCGAAGGCTATCTCGTGAACCCTCCCGACCAGCGCTCGAACACGCAGCGCATCTTCGTCCCGCGCACCGCGCTCGAGTCGCTGACGGTGCTGGCCGTCATCGGCGCCACCCGCCGTCCCGCCGCGGCCCCACCGAGACCAGCGCCAGGTGCCCATGTTCGAAGAGTAAATGTTCCAAGAGTAAAAATTTGAAGAACAAGAGATTTCAAGGGAGTAGTGTTCGAAGAATCAGATTCGGTATTGCAATCTCGCCGCACTTGCGATAAAAAGACTCAGTCCGGGCGCGGCCAAACCCCTGCGCAGCGAGAGCGGCCGGGGCCATCTACCTTCCTCCTGCCCCGTCTGGTCTTTGCACAGTCACGTCCCAAAGGTAAAGGTGTCCTATGAAGGTCTTCTGCGCCTCAATTCCGAAGCAACCCCTGGCCGTCACACTTGTCGCACTGCTCCTGCCCTGCACGCTAGCTCTTGTGCAGCAGTCCAGCGCCCAGTCAGCATCGAAGACGCAGTCCCCGCTGATCACGCAGCCCATCGACGAAGCGCAATTGACGGTGCTCCGTGGCAACACCTATCCTTCGGCACGTCCCCTGTTCGACCTGGGCACAGCCCCGGCCACACTCCCCATGCAGCGCATGCTTCTCGTACTGAAGCGCAGCCCGCAGCAGGAGTACGCCCTGCGCACCCTGCTCGACAATCAGCAGGACAAACATTCTCCCAACTACCACCAGTGGCTAACGCCCGAGCAGTACGGCAAACAATTCGGCCCCACCGACGCCGACATGCAGCTAATCACCGGATGGCTGCAGTCCCACGGATTCCAGCTCGGCACGCCCTCCAAAGGCCGCACCGTGATCGAATTCTCCGGCTCCGCCAGCCAGGTGCAGGAAGCCTTTCACACCACCATTCACAAGTATCTCGTGAACGGCGAGCAGCACTGGGCCAACTCCAGCGACCCCTCGATCCCCACAGCTCTGACTCCGGCCGTGGCGGGAGTACTCTCGCTGCACAACTTTCCGGCTCAGGCGGAACACAAGAGTCTGGGAGCATTCACGCGAAACAAGGAGACGGGGAAAGCGCAGCCCGTCAAGGGTCCGCAGCCGCTGTTCACCTTCCCCGGCCAAGGCTGCGGGGTGCAGGGCAGCCCATGTTACGCGGTCGGCCCTTGGGACTTCGCGACCATCTACAACGTCAAACCATTGTGGAGTGCTTCCACTCCGATCGACGGAACTGGACAGACGCTCGCCATCGTGGCCGAGACCGACATCAACACCCAGGATATCTCGGACTTCCACAACTTCTTCGGCCTGCCTGCTCCTAACCTGCAGGTTATTAACGATGGACCTGACCCGGGCATCGTGGGCGACGAGACCGAAGCCGATCTCGACGTGGAGTGGTCGAGCGCCGTCGCTAAAGGCGCCACAATCGATTTGGTGGTCTCCGCGACCACGGATACTACTTTTGGCGTGGCCCTTTCCGCCCAGTACATTGTGGACAACAACCTTGCCCCCGTGATGAGCATGAGCTATGGGCTCTGCGAACTGGTGACCGGCACCGCGGGGAATCAGTTCTGGAACCAGATTTGGCAGCAGGCTTCCGCACAGGGCATCACGGCGGCCGTGTCTTCGGGGGACAACGGCGCCGCCGGCTGCGACGATCACGACGCTGCTCCACCCAACCCGGCGGAGTTCGGGCTGGCCGTCACTGGATGGGGCGAGACCCCATACAACGTATCGGTGGGGGGTACCGATTTCTTCGATATGACCGATCAGCCGACCTACTGGAGCCAGGGCACCAGCGCTGCCCCTGATTGGGAATCGGCTCTCAGCTATATTCCGGAAGCCACCTGGAATGACAGCTGCACGAATGCGGTTTTCGGCGCTACCCCTCTAACTAACTGCAACACCTCGGACACCGTAGGCTCATACCAATCAGCTGTGCTTACGGCGGGCGGATCCGGAGGCGTTAGCAACTGCACCGTAAACGAGGGAGCGCTAAGCACCTGCTCCGGAGGATACGCCAAACCCGCCTGGCAGACTGGGACTGGCGTTCCCGGCGACGGTCTGCGCGACATTCCGGATGTCTCCTTGTATGCCGCTGCCGGTTCGCCATCGGGCAGTTTCTACATCCTTTGCGAAGCCGACGCGGTCCAGGCTGGCGCTACCTCGTGCCAGGTGAGCGATCCGAACACAGAGTTTTTCGGGGTCGGCGGCACATCCGCCTCAACTCCGGCTTTTGCTGGCATCATGGCGCTGGTCAACCAGGAGGTGGGCGGCCGCCAGGGCAACGCCAACTACGTCTTATACAAGCTGGCAGCCTCTTCGCCCACGGCCTTCCACGACGTAACTCAGGGAACCATTCTCATGCCATGCGCAATATTCGATCCCACTCCCGATTGCCAGTTTTCCGCAGGTGACACGTACGGTGTGGAGACGGGAACGGGCTACAACGCGGCTGCCGGTTACGATCTGGCCACGGGACTCGGCTCGGTCGACGCAAACAACCTCGTAACCGGTTGGTCGACCGCCGCCGGATTATTCCACGCCACGCAGACAACCCTCGGCCTGAGCAGCCTGAACATTACGCACGGTAACTCGGACACAGTCACGATCAGCGTGACTTCAAGCAGTGGTGTCCCAACCGGGTCGGTCTCGCTAATCGCAGCCACCGGGTTCGCCCCACCGAACGGCACCGGCACCACAGGAGTGCCGCTACAGTCGTTCACGCTCGACAACACCGGCAAAATATCGGTGCCCACCACGGCTTTGCCGGGCAGCCCGAACAGCCAGCCATACGCCGTCACGGCCCACTATCCCGGAGACGGAACTTTTGCCGCCAGCGACTCTACTTCTCTGATGGTCAAGGTTTCTGCGGAACCCAGCACCACGACCCTTTCGGAGCTTGCCTTTGATCCATCCGGCAACCAGATCCCGGGGAACACGTTCCCCTTCGGAAGTGCGCAGGTGTTCATCAAAGCCGTTGTAGCTGGGAGTTCAGGGCAAGGCTTTCCCACGGGGAAGGTGCAATTCTCCACAACTACGGGCAGCATACCGACTCAGGGCATGGGTTTTCAAAGTTCAGCCCTAACGCCCGTAGCAAACCCCGTAGCCCTAAACAGCCAAGGCAATGCGGCACTTGGAGGAGGGATTGTCAATTTTGACGCCGGCACTTACAACATCACAGCTCAGTATTTGGGCGATCCTAGCTTCAGTTCCAGCCCCGTCAGCAGCTCGGTGAATTTCAGCATTCAGCCAGGTTTCACCGCAATCAGCGGCCTGCCGAGTTCCATCTCAGTCAACCCCGGCCAGTCAGGATCCATACCGCTCAGCCTTATCGCCTCGAGCGGTATCTCGGCCGTTAGCATCGCCTGCACGGGCTTGCCAGCCGAGAGCGCCTGCGCTCCAGCGTCAATCGCAACCAGCGGTCCCAACACCATAGCGAACGGCACCATCACGATCACTACGACAGCTCCATCCGCCTCCGCCGCAATTGTTCCTCGCAAGGCCATGCTTCAACGCGATCGGCACAGCTATCTCTTTGCGGCATTGCTTGGCGGAGGTCTTCCACTTGCCGGCATCTTTGTGCTCGCAACTCCGCGTCGTCGCCGTTTCGCTGCGCTTTTCGGCGGAATGCTGTTGCTCGCGCTGCTTGCCTTTGTCCCCTCCTGTGGCGGAGGCGGAGGCGGTGGCGGAACGCAACAGCAGCAGAATCTCGGCACCCCGGCAGGCAGTTACACGGTCACGATTACCCTAAATGCCAGCGGAGCACCATCCGAGTCCGGACAGTTCACGCTCGTCGTGCAGTAGCACCTGGGTCTTGTAATTTACTGAGGGTTTCATCCTGAGCGAAGCTGCGCAGGGACCTACAGCTGTGATGGTGCTGCGATCACTAGCACGGTGGGTGCGCGATCGTTCCAGGAGGGAAAAGAGAAAGAGGAACGCTGAAGACGGCCGCCAGCCGGGCTAATTCACCGTAAGGGTAATCGTCGTCGTCTGCTGAAGCTTGCCCGCCGTGGCCGCCACGGTCACCGTCGAAGTCGTCGGGGTTGTTCCTCCGCCGGTACCACCGCTACTACCACCACCACAGGCCGACATCGCCCCCAACCCAATGATCACCGCCGCTAGCATCGGCATGAACGGGCTGCGCGCTCTGCGCCAGCCGATCAAGCAAAAAGCTGCGGCCATCACGGCCACAGGCAAAAACGGGCTCGGCACCCGTCGTGAGGCGGATTGCGTGCCAACCGAGAACGTCAGTGTGGTCGTAACGGCGGTGCCCGAAGGCGTTACCTGGGCCGGGCTAAACGCGCAAGTGGCCCCCGCAGGCAGACCGGAGCAGCTAAAACTAACGGCAGAGTTGAATCCTCCCTGCGGCGTTACGGTCAGCGTAACCGTACCCTGATTGCCAGAGTTCACGGTAAGTGAACTCGCAGAAGAACTCAGCGCGAAGCCCCCCGAGCAGGCTGGGAAGCTGAAGGATGCGATCCGCGTACTCCATTCATTCTTGCCGTTGGTTGGCTGATATTGATTCGTATACCAGAAGGTACAGTCATCCGTTGGGTCGATCGCCATGCTGCTGTAGTCTCCCCAGCGCACGGAATTCGTCTGCGACGCCGTGGCAACTCCCGCTGTGGACAAAATATCGATCTCTGTTTCCATCGTGCCCAGCGTGTCCGTGGACTGGCGGCCAGTGTAGCGGATCGTCGGGCTCATGCTGCTGCTCGAGACGTTGTACCCCACCGCGATATCCCCCACCTGGTCCATCGCGATGCTGCCCATCCAGCGATAATTCGAATCCGGCGCATACGTCCCCTGCTGGTACACCGAAAAACCCGAGCCCGGGTTGCGCAGTTCGTACCAGCGAATGCCCGTCTGGTCGCTGCTTGAAGCGACCTGCACCGAGTGGTTGGCCACCAGATCCTCGTAGCTCCCGAAGTTGCGATACGCCAGCCGGTACATCAACCGGTCGCCGAATACACCCAGCATTTCTGTGGTTCCTGCCTGGGGAACACAGTTATCGGCGGGCGTGAATACTGTCACCGTATCGCCGCAAGGTTCGAGGAACGCCGTCACCGGGATATTCGTTGGTCCTGTAAACGTTGAATTACTGGGCGTTGTCCAGTCGACGTGAAACTGCCAGAGATCGAGCGACTGATCGTTCACATCGAAATTCACGAAGTAATTCGGCGTCCCGCTGGCAGGCGCGGTGGTCCCGTCCACGTCGGAAGGCAGCCACAGATTGTTGGATGTGCCGTCGTCGGTGAAGCACTGCATGGTAGCGTCCGCTCCGCTTAGCATCGCGCTGCGGTCGACCGCACAGGCGGCGGGACCCTGATAAACCGAGTCCACAGACTCAGCGTACGCAATGTAGTAAGCATCGGGCCAGACCCCCAACTTGGGATAGTCCGGCATCGGGCTGCAGCTACACAAGGGGGCATTCACCGGTATCTCAAATGCGTAGAGATTCCACGATCCGGTGGCGTCCGACGTGGTCGATACCGCAATACAGAAGTACGGCGGAGTCGTGTAAAGCGGCATCATCATCACCCAGACGTTTGCCAGCTTGTCATACTGCGCGATTTCATCAAGATCCGAACGGGTGGAGCAGGGCGCTCCCAGACTCTGCCACAAAGTGTGCCCGGCAGTTGGGCCGGAAATTACTCTGCCGCTGGACTTGTCAAACACGGCAAAGGATTCATTCACGAATTGCACAAATTGCGTTGCCCCTGCCGCTCCGTTCGCGACCGCTATGTCCCCCTGCTCGGTGTAACCGGTGAACCCCATCCCAACACCGAGAATGTCGAGTCCCGAATTCGTCGTAAGCGTTGCATCAGCATTCGCTTCAAAGGACGGCCTGGGAGTCAAGTCCTGCGGCGAGTGTCTATATCCCGGCTCCTCGGAAGACGCGCCCGAAGACCGGACTTGTTCCCGTGGCGGAATTGGCGCAATCTGGCTCAATGGCGGCGTGGTGACGTGCTTCGTGGCCGACACAACGACAACATGCGACAGGTTCTGGGCCCAGCTGAAGGACCCCGTGAAAAGCAGCAGCAAAACAGGCAGCGTGCGTGAGCTTACGAAGGGAATGCTTCTTTCTAGTGCGTGCATGGAAGTCTCACGCCGTAGCGTCTTTAGGGTCATGAGTAAGGGGCAACTCGATGAAATCAGTATCCCAAGCCATGCGCCAGCCAGAGGAGGACCCAACCTTTGGGTCGACGGACGCAAGCCGATCAATTCCTTCCTAAGTACGATAGTGGAAAAACCCGCCTCTGGCAAGGGTTTCGGAGCTTTGCTATTCCGCGACGAAGGCCCCGTGCACTTGTAGCCACCGCACCCACGGGGGCCCCATTTCTCGCGTCCTTTGCGAGAAGTGGGATACCACGGCCCCATACCTCTAAGGCTCCGAGCGAGCCAGCCAGCATGGGATTCGCGATCTGTCATCAGGGACCTCCCCGTCCGCACTTATTTCAGCGCTCTTGATTTCGAGGACACCGGAAATGTTGTTGAGAACGCCCACTTTGACCTGTGTGTCTAGAAGTTGTTCAACATAATGAGAACTGTCCGATCTGCAATACAGAAGTGAACGCGAGGTTCAACCCGACGTTTGCAGGGACATGAATTACATCGTCCCGAGGATGTGGAGTGCTACCGCTCAGGGGCAAGGTTTTCTAACGGTGAATCGAAACGCAGGACGATCCCCATTTCGTTTACGTGTGCTGTCATTATTTACCTTTCCAAAGAACCGTGGGTTCGTCAGAGCCCGAAGTCGATCGAGATCCCAACAGCCTTTTCGCCTTACGTAAGATCTCTGCGTTTGACAACCTGATTTGGCCCCACCGTGATACTCACATTTGGCCCCACCCAGTCATTAATAAGGATGCCTGTCCGGTTGTCTTGCGGTTGCAGCCGGGATGGGGTGCAGGGGAAGGAGCGGCGTTTGAGCCCCTTCCCTTGCCCAGCGATATAGAAGACAGCCGCCTACGATGCTTTCTTTTTCTGCCGCACCTCCAGGGTTCTGCGAAAGCGGTAGGACTCGGCGCCGGTTTCGATGATGTGCGCCCGGTCCGTGATGCGATCCAGCAACGCCTTGCACAAGCGCGGATTGGGAAACACCTGCGTCCACTCGGAAAACGGCAGGTTCGTGGTCACGATCAACGTGGCCCGCTCGGCGCGTTCGGCGATCACTTGGAACAAGAACTCCGCTCCGATGTCGGCCAACGGCACGTAGCCGACTTCATCGAGCACGATCACGTCATAGCGCAACCAGCGCGCCAGCACTCGCTTCACCGCATTGTGTTGCCGGGCTTCCACCAACTCGTTGACCAAATTCGCAGCCGTGGTGAATCGCGCCCGTCGTTTCTGTCGGCACGCGGCCACGCACAGGCCCGTCGCCAGATGCGTCTTACCGGTGCCGCATTCGCCCATCAGCACCACAGGTTCGGCGCGTTCGATGTAACCGCCCTCGGCCAGTTCGCGAATCTTCGCCGCCGGAATCTGTCGTGCCTGGTTGAAGTCGAACTCTTCCAGCGTTTTCAGCCGCGGCAGCTTGGCATCGCGAAGCCGTTGCTGAATGGCGTGCCGGTCGCGTTCTTCCGACTCCATCGTGAGCAGCGCTTCCAGATACCCGATGTGACTGCGCTGTTCTTTGATGGCCTGCTCCGCCAGTTGCACGAAGTGCGCTCCGATCATCGGCACGCGCAGCGCTTTGCAATATTGCTTTACGCTGGCGTGTTCGAGAGCCTGGGTTTGCTCTTTCATCGCGCCACCTCCGCCGTGCTGGCAGCGACGCTGAGTAACTGGTCATACTCGTTCATCAGCGGCAACGGTCGCTCGTAGCGTTCCAGTCCATTCAGTTCGAGTAACTCGGTGCGCGGACGATTCAGTTCTGTTGCCGTCAGCAAGTGCCGCACCGCGGCCGCATCCGTGCAACCCAAAGCCAGCGATTGCTCGACAACTTGCTGCAGCCGATCCCACCCGTAGCGCTTGCCGAGTGTGAGTAACTCGATCATCTCCCGCGTGCCCGAGTGTTTGCCGTGCCGTTCCTGCAAGCTCTGCCAGAGCCGGTCGAAACTCTCCGGCCAGCGTCCGCGTTCGCGCCACTGCCGCAGCGGACTCGATCCCGCCAGCGCTCCCGGTTTCTTCTCCAGCACGTCGAGATAGTGCTCCAGATCGAGCACCTGCTCATAGCGACTGAAACTGCGCTCGTGCCGCGCCACGCACTCCCGTTCCTGCCAGATCTCGACATACGCCGGCAACAGTTTCGCTTGCGGGCGCGTCCCCGGCCTCAAGGGCGTCGAGTAGAAGTTGGTGCGCACCTTCACGCAGCCCTTACCATCCACGGTCGGAAAACTGGCCTCCGCCAGCTCGAATCCTTCAGCCGCCAGCGGCAGCAGATGCTCGCGTTCGATCCGCATCGCCTCGCCCGACCGGCATCGGTTTGCCTGCGATCCGCCGCTGTTCGTCTTGCTGGCAATAACTTCGTAATTGTTCGTTCAGCTCTTCCAGGTTCTTCGCCTGCGGAATCGGCACCAGATGATTCCGGCGGAAATAACCGACTTCGCCCTCCACTCCGCCCTTCTCGTTGCCTCGCGCCGGATTGCAGAACTCCGTCTGAAAGCCCCAGTGCGAGCGGAAAGCGATCAAGCGTTCCGTCTCCTCCCGCTGATGCCCGCGCAGAATCTTCTTCACCGCACTCTTCAGGTTGTCGTAGCGCAAGCACCGGAACACCCCGCCGAAATAGCTGAACGCCAACTCGTGCGCTTCCAAAAAAGCCTGCTGCGTGGCGTGATAGTAGGCCACGTGAAACGCTCCGCCACTGGCCATTGAGCGCATCGCAAAAATGTAAACCCGCAATCGTTCGCCCGCGAAATCGGCCATGGCTTCGTACCAATCCACCTGCGCCTCGCCGCCCCAGTCGTAGACTTGCGGCACGAACGTCTCGCGCGCTGTGAGTCCTAACTCTTGCTTGCGCTCCCGCACATAACGCCGCACCGTCGCTTCCGCCACTGCCTCCGGTGCGCTCTTGCCGGATCCGCTCGCCAGATGCGATGCGCCGTGTGCCGCTGTTTGCGCGGAGCCAACTGATCCGCACGCAGAATCTCGTCAATGAACTCCATCACCGGACCCAGCCTGGGCTTGTTCCGCACCGCCAGTTTGCGCTCCGGCGGAAGCGCACTCGCCAGTGCTTGTCGCACCATCCGCCGATGCACCCCCAGCTTATTCGCGACCGCACGAATCGTGCCCGCTCCGTGCGCATGTTCCCGTCTGATCTCTTCGAATAGCTCCACCTTGCGTCTCCTGTCCATCGCCCTCCCCGTCCGCTTCGCAGACAGGGTAGGCCGATCTATCGGTTAGGGTGGGGCCAAATGTAATGATCGAAGTGGGGCCACTTCAGAGTAAAAGAAATCAGCGTTTGTGTGACGTCTGACCTTGTCATCCACAGCCCCAACCATCGATCATATTCGCGGAGCAGTCCGGCATAATGTTTCGTCGGCCGCCTGCCCCGGCTAAGTCCTTTGTTTTCCGGATTATGACCTCTAAGTCGTTTGTTATGCGGATTTTGCGGGGAATTTCGGTAGTGTCCTAAAAGTGTGTTGCTAACAGTATAATCACAGGGAAATGAAAAAGACCCGGATGCCGGTCCGGGCCCTTGTTAAATGTCTGTCGCACTCAGGCAGATCATGCCATAGGAGTGCACCTAAATGCAAAAAGTTAGTTCATCTTCGACCCGCCTGTCGCGCCCATTATATTTTGAGGTGGCGCTTGTCCCTGCTTCAACATGCCGATCGCCATCGCTAGTCGTACAGTATTCGCCGCTTCGTCCCGAAAACTCCAAGCGCAGTTCTCGAATGAAGTATTTACCCACTCAAAAGTTCCGCCGGAATAGAAAAGGCGGCAGTTCTTGAGTTTGCAGTTGATGAATATGTGCTCCTCGACAACCAAATTGGAGCCTATTATCGTGTCGCCTTCGTGAACTGTGACTGGCATGACGCCCCTCGCTACGGTTTTGCGGCAGGCACGGAAACGGCTACCTGGGGAACCTGCGGTAGTTTACGGAGTGGTCCGAAGGTGTTTTCATAAGCCTTAATCGCAGTTTCCAGACCGGCTATAACCTGAGGGACAAGGTCTGGACTAAGGACAATGCAAACGCGATCAACTTGTTCTGGTGGCGTGCCTGAAGGCGCACCGAGATCACCCGGTTGACGCGGCGGTCCGGTTGGCAAAGCCTCTCCAACGAACAAGCGGAAATCGGCAAACGAAATAGCCAGACGGATATTGTTCGAATAGACGACAGGAACACTAGCTAGCGATTGTCGTTCATCAGCCATTTTCGGCTCCAGTTAAACGTAGCGTGTCATATGAAAGTGCTCTTGCTGCTACCAGAGAAATGGGTACGTCTTGGTAACGGTTCTCCACTGCCGAAGCGGTGGCGATAAACGGTTCGATCTGCGCCGTCACAGTGTGAGATTGAACGAGCCCCGTCAAAATACGGCCCGATCCGGCGATTTGAGAGTATCGGTCGTACCCAGTCCGCACGCCCCGCATAAAAAGTTCATTCAATGAACCGAGTGGCCCTCGATTTAGGGACAACAAATTAGATACTGGGAGAAGACGGGCCCCCGTGACGGCGGTAGGATTGAGAAATGCGCGGTCTTCATCAAGCGGCAGAACGTCAAATTCATCTTGCGAATAATTGTTCTCCCACGCCAGCATTTCGCTGAACTCGACGAACTCAATCTTTAGGCCCACCTTGAAAGCAGAGGCCAGCCTTACCAATGTTTCAACATTCAGCGCTGTTTCTCCGGGCCGCTCCATAGCGGAGATGCGTGGCTGGGCCATATCCGCCAGCTCCGCTAGTTGCTTTTGCGTCATGTCATTACGTCGCAGACGCAAGGCGCGGATCTGAGACGGAATAAGGACGCTAAGTTTCGCTCGAATATACGAAGCGCGAGACGTAGCGCTGGATAGTAGCTTAGATATTCTCTTGGACCGTTCGTTCACGAATCTTCGCCTTATTTCCTTTGACGTCGTAATGCAATCCTGCTCTCGTAGCAGCTGTCTCTAAGGCATTTGAAGGAGTATAGTTGCCCTCCTTGTGGTAGCAGCCCATTAAGAAGACTGCCGTCTTGGCTCCATGAAAGATACCCATTAGCCTATGCGGCAGTCCATCTTCTCCCTTAAACTCAAGCTCCCAAACTCCATACTTCTGAAGGTCGCCCCCCTGAAGATATTTCCTAAACCCCGTCCAGTTCAGGGGAGTTTTGGTTTTTTGGTTGTTCTTGAGTAGGGCATTAAATATGTCCTGGATGTCTTCCGGCAGGGCCTGATACCACGCCTCGATGGGGTTCGTGCCGTTCAAATACACAAAATCCCAGTACCGCCACTCCTTTGGCGGTAGGTGTGATGGTATCACTTTTTTCTTATGTGTCAATGTCTTTTTTCTTGACTTGGTATAACTTTTTTATTATATTGCACGGTATGAAAAAGGCCAGCGAATCCAATGACTTATGGAAAAACGCTGGCCCTTGGTCTTTTGTGGGGCTAACGACGGCGTGGCGGTCCCTCCTGACAGAGATTCCCGCCGAGGGTTCAATTCCCTCTAGCTCCACCACCTACTAATCTCCCCGCAAGCGGTTCCAGCCGCCTACGGGGAATGTCCTCGGGTTGAGCCAAGGACAGGGTTTGCACCCGCTGTCATTTTGGCTCTATTGGCCCGAAGAAATCAAGGCCAAAATGACGTGCACTCGCTGCCAGCATCAAGAATGCAAGAAGTTTGGAACCTACGGGCGAAAGAAAATCCAGAGATGGCGCTGCCAGTCCTGTAGCAGCACGTTCTCCGCGCCACAGCCGAAGATCGGCAGTCACTACACCGACGTTGACACAGCAGAAAAGATTCTCACCCTTATGTTGGAAGGAATGTCGATTCGCGCAATCGAACGTTTCACGGGCGTGCACCGAGACACGATCCTTCGGATTATGAACACTGCTGCGAAACAAGCGAGGCAAGTGCTCGACTCCAAGGTAAAGAATATCGTCCCTCGATTCGTTCAAGTAGACGAGATGTGGACCTACATTCACACGCGCGCCCCGCACCTACATAACGGCGATCCCGATGAGTGGGGCAGCACAATGCTGTGGTTGGCAATCGACTCCGAAACGAAATTGCTAATCAGCCATCACATCGGCACGCGGAGTGGTGTGAATGCTCATGCGTTTATTAAAGACCTTCGCAAGCGCACCGATGGCCGATACCAGGTCACATCTGACCAATACAACGGATACGTGGGCGCGATGCGGGAGCACTTCGGTCGGGAAGTAGAATTTGGGCAGCTTCACAAAGTCTACGGTCGTATCAGCAAGGATAACTGGTACGGCTCGGGACAGGTCTTAGGTGCGATCCCACACATCAAAATCGGAAGGCCGGATTACAGCAGAATCAGCACGTCACACGTAGAGCGCACGAACCTGAACGTAAGAATGCACCTTCGCAGATTCACACGGCTCACGAACGCGGCAAGCAAGACGCTGGAGAATTTGCGCGATGCGGCTTGCTTGTACGTGGCATTTTACAATTTCGTGCGGGTGAATATGGCGCTGAAAACGACGCCAGCGGTCGCGGCGGGCTTAACCGATCATCGGTGGTCGCTTGCCGAGTTGCTGGGAGCCTAATGTGTAAATCAACATAAAAAGGCAATAAAATTGACCAAACTGCTACAATAAACATTGCAAGGAGTTTTCCCCAATCGCTCTGGCCACAGCAACCACTGGAGGACCAATGGCGATGAACGTCGCTGATAATTAGCGATTAGCAACACGGAATTAGGACACTACCGGAATTTCTCGCTAACTCGATGATTTCAGGGATGGAGGGGGGGAGGGGGTACCCTGTTACAAAATGGTAAATATCGGCCGATAGAGCGCTTTGGAACTGGTGTACGATTTACCCGCATCCCGTTCATCGACCATGAAACTTTCCCAGATCGCATCTACCCTCAACGCGCGCCTAGAAAACGGCTCTGCCGACACCGAGATCACCGGACTCAACGGCATCGAACAAGCCGGGCCATCCGAACTCACCTTCGTCGCCAACCCCAAGTATGCCGCCGCTGCCCGGCTTACAAAAGCCGCTGCTGTCATCGTGGCCGAGAACTTTCCCTCTATCCCGGCAGCCACGCTGCGCGTCGAAGATCCTTATTTAAGTTTCGCCCATGCCCTCGAACTCTTCCACGAACCGCTTCGTTACGCTCCAGGAGTGCATCGCACGGCAGTCGTCCATCCCACGGCAAAGATTGGACGCAGCCCTCACATCGGCCCCTACGCGGTCGTCGACGAAAACGTCGAGATCGGCGACCACGCCGTACTGCTGGCGCACGTGGTCATCTATCCCGGAGCAAACATCGGCAACAATTTCTTTGCCCACGCCCATGCCGTGGTCCGCGAGAACTGCCGCATCGGTAACAACGTCCTGCTGCAGAATGGCGTCGTCATTGGCTCCGATGGCTTCGGCTTCGCCAAGACTCACAACGGACACTGGCACAAGATTCCCCAGCCCGCCCCGGTCATCATCGAAGACGACGTGGAAGTGCAGGCGAACTCCTGCATCGACCGTGCCAGCGTCGGCGAAACTCGCATCCGCCGCGGGGTCAAAATCGACAACCTCGTGCAGGTTGGCCACGGATCCCAGGTCGGCGAAGATGCCTTGCTCTGCTCGCAAGTCGGCCTGGCCGGTTCTACAGAAATCGGCAGGCGGGTGATTTTAACTGGTCAGGTCGGCGTGGTTGGCCATTGCAAGATCGGCGAGGCCGCCATCGTCACCCCGCAAAGCGGAGTGGCGCACGACATTCCTGCAGGAGCGCTGGTCAGCGGCGCACCCGCCGTCGATCACAAACTGTGGCTCAAGTATTCCGCGCTGTTACCGAAGCTGCCGGAAATGGCCCGGGCTCTTCGGGCCAAGGCGCCAAAGAAGCAGAGCCCGAGGGACTCACGCTGATGGCTTCGCTACTGTGCCTTCGCTTCTTTCGTGCTTGGTTCGATCGTCGTTGGATCGATCTGGCGATACTGCTCCGGAAGTCCACTCTCAATCGCCGCCCGCACTTTTTCCATCAAACACTCCCGGCTGCCGAAACCGCTGGGCTCGATCGGAGGATGAAAGATCACCGTCGCCAGTCCTGGCTTGATCGCGAACCTTCCCTTCGGCATCAGGTAATGTGTGCCAGCGATGGTCACGGGAACCACCGCAACTCCGCACTCCATCGCCAAATAGAATGGTCCCTTCTTGAACGGAAGCAGCTTGCCATCAAATGAGCGATGGCCCTCCACGTAGATGGTCATGTCGAGCCCCTGTTGCACGACCTGCTTGGCGATTCGCACCGCTTCGATCCCAGCATTGCGATTGCCGCGATCCACTGGCACCAATGAACCAATCCGCATCGCACGGCCGAGGATCGGAACGCTGAACAACTCCTTCTTCACCATCACCGAAGTGCGCTTCGGAATCAAAGGAATCGTGATTGGCGGATCCAGGTTCGACACGTGATTCGACATGAAGATATAGGTGCGCGCCGGATCGAGCTTGTCGAGCCCGACAGTTTGCACTCGTACTCCGGTCAGCCGCACGCCGTTCCAGGCTCCAAACATGAACATCCGATACAGCAGGCTGACGTCGCCCGAAATGAAGGTCCAGGGAAATCCGATGAGAGCCGCCACGGGCGCGGCCAGGGCCCAGAAGACCAGCATTGCAATAGTGCGGATCATATTGAGTGTGCTCTCTAGAGTGCCCGCCCCTAGTGTGAATGTGTTGCTTGCGGAATCTGCGCCTCACCTTTCAGCCAAGCTGTCCTTCGTGCCTGCTGTTCCGCCGTGACGTTCTCCATGTTTTCGAGGTCGTAGGAGATTTCTTCGCGGCTTCCTACCTTCCACGTCAACTCGCGATCTCCACCGCGCCGGCTTCGTACTTTCACGGTGATGGTTTCGCCCGCGGTAAACTGTGCCACTTCCTGTGAAGATTCCTGTGCAGCCGCCTTCCCGTTGATTTCCAGAATCGTATCGCCGGTTTGCAGGCCGGCTCGCTCGGCTTCGCTGCCCGCAGTCACAGCCGAGACAGCCATGGGACCATCGAAGTTTCGCGATGCCGTAAATCCTGCATCAGCCGTGCTGCTTTTTCCTTCCACCAGTCGCAGTCCTACGCCGCGAAAGAAATCATTCCAAGGGATCTCCTCGGTCCCGGCGACATATTTCGCGAAAAACCATCCCAGGTCGGCATGACTTACCGCTTCCGCAGCCTCGCGTACCCCGTCCGAATCAGGAAAGAACCGTCCCTTTTTCGCATAATTCTGATTCATCCATTGAAAGACCTCGCGCAGGGAGGCTTGTCCGTGGCTGGCTTCGCGCACTGCTAAATCCAACATGATGCCCAGCATCTCGCCTTTGTTGTAATAAGAAATGCTGCGCTCCGGACGCCGGTAGTAGGCGTCACCCTCCAGCCACGCATCCAAGCTCGACTCTTCCGCCGACTGCGTCAGGCGCGCGGGACGCCGTTCGAGTTCGCCGATGCCTGATGCCAGCTCTTGCTCGAAGTGGCGCTCGTCGAGAAGCCCGCCGCGCAACTGGATGATGTCTGCCGCCGTGCTGGTGCACCCCTCACTGAACCAGAGGGCTCGCGTGTAATTCTCTCGCGTGTAATCGACCGGCTCAAGGGTCTGCGGACGAATGCGCTTTACGTTCCAGAGATGAAAAAACTCGTGACCCGTCACCGAAGCCAGCACCTCGGGAGCCCGTGAGACCACATCCGCGTTCACTGCGATCGCGGTCGAATAGGCGTGTTCCATGCCGCCACCGCCAGGTCCTCGAGGAAAGTGATAAAGAAACATGTAGCTGTCGAAGGGACGATCATCCATCCAAGTGGTCGCGGCTGACACGATTTTGCGGAGCATGACAGCAATTTGTTCCATGTCGTAGCCGTCTGACTCGGCATCCACCACGATTCGATAGTGTGCGCCACCTTCGTCGAAATCGGATTCCCTGAAGTCTCCGACCTCGACCGGGGAATCGACCAAACGGTCATAACTTTCCGCGCTGAACCGGCCCTCAGGAGCGGAAGCAAGCGGTGTGGCGATGTGCCATCCCTCAGGAACCTGGTTGAAGCGCACGACCATGGGGGCGCTCCGAGCGTCGACTGGATACATGAGAACCTGAGCCAGATTGAAGAAACCGTGATGCGAATTGAGCTGTGCCCCGAACGGCCCGGGCGAATCGACAAAGATCTGATACTCCACCACCGCGCCGGCCTCCGCGCCTGTGATCTGCCAGCGGCTCTTATCCAATTGGCGCACTGCGAGAGTGCGTCCAGCACGGTCTTTCGCATGCACCCAGTTCACGTATTGCGCAAAGTCGCGGACCTGATAGAGGGCGTTCCAAACCGGAAGCTGCAACTCCCGCCGCGCCGACCCTTCCGGCAGTATGATCTGCACCTGCAACAGATGTTGCTCGGGATTTGCCAAAGAAATGGTGTAGTTGGTTGCAGCGTGGGACGGTGCCAGCGCGAGGCAACAAAGCAGTGTCAAGAAAGCAATTTGGCGTGCCGGCCTTCGAATCATGAAGGATCGCCTCATGGCCGGCCTGCCGCATTCGCCGAATCGACGCTAGTAGCGCTCTTCGCTAAAGCCCGCAACCGCGCCGGAAGTTTCTCGTAGATTCCCCCGAATCCGCCGTTGGAAAGAATGGCCACCACATCGCCGCTGCGCATCTCCGGGGCGAGCGTCTGCACGATTTCGTCGGCATCGTTAATCAACCGCGCACGGCTGCCTTGTCTTTGAACATCCGCCGCCAGTTCCGGGAGATCGAGGCGTTCGTGTTCAGCCAATGCCTCTGAGCGAAAGACACCCGCCACGATCACTTCGTCCGCCAGTGCCAAACTGCGAGCCAGATCGGCCTGCAGCACGCGCCGCCGCAGAGTATTCGACCGCGGCTCCAGGATCGCCCACAACCGTGCCCCGGCATAGCGCGCCCGCAACGCCTTTAGCGTGCCCGCAATCGCGGTGGGATGATGCGCGAAGTCGTCAATGATGGTGATGCCGTTTACCTGCGCCTTCACTTCCAAGCGGCGCTTGACACTCTTGAACGTCTTCAACGCTGCAGCGACCTCTTCCTTCGAGATGCCGTAGGCCGCAGCCATCGCCGCTGCCGCGGTTGCGTTCCACACGTTGTATTCACCGGCCAGGGGGAACTCAAGATTTGCCCAGGCCTTCCCCTCCCGCAGCACAGACCATGAAGTTCGCCCAGGGTCGAATTTCAAGTCCGTGATTTGCCAGCCTGTGCGCGGTCCGATGCCATACCGCTCGACCGGGCAAAGCGATTTGCTCAAGCAGCGTTCGAGGCTGGCACTTTCGGCAGCTTCACCGGCCGCGCCATCGAAGGCGATAATCCGCCCCCGTCTTGGAATCAAATTCACCAGCCGCTTGAAAGCCGTCTCCACAGCATCCAAGTCTTTGTAGATATCGGCATGATCAAACTCCACGGAGGTCAGGATCACTGCATCGGGAAAATAATGCAGAAACTTCGGGCCCTTGTCGAAAAATGCCGTGTCGTACTCGTCACCTTCCAGTATGAAATGTTTTCCCTGACCGAGATGAAAGCTCGAACCGAAGTTTTCCGCAATCCCGCCAATCAGAAAGGAAGGCTGCATGCCGGCCGTGTGAAAGATCCACGCCAGCATTGAGGTTGTCGTGGTCTTTCCGTGTGTTCCCGCCACCACCAGCACTTCTTTGCCACGCAAGAATTCCTCATGCAGCAATTGCGGCAGCGAGCAAAAGGGAATGCGCTGGTCAAGCACCTGTTCCAGTTCCGCGTTCCCTCGCGAAATCGCATTGCCCACCACCACCAGATCAGGGTGAGGTTCCAGATTTCGGGAATCGAAAGGCTGCGCCACTGCAATCCCCAGCTCGGCCAGGAAACCCGACATCGGGGGATATGACGCCGAGTCCGACCCGGTCACGCGAAACCCGCGCTCCTTGAGCATCCCCGCCAGAGACGCCATTGCGGTGCCGCAGACGCCGATTAAATGAATATGTTTCTTTTCGTCCATGATCTCTGTGCGTCTAGCTCTTCCCTGCCGCTGTTACAGCCGCTTCCAGAATCTTCAACCTTACCTCTCCACCGCGCACAGTCAAACCGGTTCGCACGCCGATGGGCAACGTAATGTTTCCAGCCGTGACATGTCCCGAACGCAAGCCGTAGGCCACCGGCACTCTCAGGTTCCCCACAATTCGTAGCACCACTTCTTCCAGCGTGTATCCCTGATTTGCGGTCTGCAGGCAATCGAGCATCTCGCCAAACACAATGCCCTGCACATCATCCAATTTGCCCGCCAGCTTCAACTGCATCAGCATGCGATCAATCTGAAATGGTTTCGCCGCCACGTCTTCAAGAAACAGAATTGTGCCCGCTGTCTTGATCTCGTAGGGAGTTCCGAGCGAGGAAACCAGAAGCGAAAGGCAGCCTCCGTAGAGAGCTCCCTCGGCAACGCCCTCCACCAATCCACTCACTCCAGAAGCCGCATCCAGATGCAGGTCCCAGGGCGTCATCCCCGTCAGTGCCGCCTGCCAGCTAGTCAGATCCACGCCATCTTCGTGGGCCCAGTCTTTCGCCGCCATGGGCCCGTGGAACGTGATCAATCCGGCGGCGTCGGAGAAATAAGTCAGCAGGGTGGTCACATCGCTATAGCCGACGAAAATCTTGGGGTGCGACTTGATCTTCTCCAAATCCAGCGCCCGGAGCAGATAGTTCGTGCCGTACCCGCCGCGCGCGCAAACGATCGCCCGCACATCCTCGCGCACAAACATTTGTTCCAGTTCGCGCGCCCGGCGTTCCACCGATCCGGCGAAATAAAGATCTTTATCCAGAATGGTGTCAGAGTAAATCGGCTGGTAGCCCGCGCGGCGCAGCCCTTCGCAGCCAGCCTCCAGATCGCCGCGGTTGACATTGCTGGCCGGCGCCACAATGCCGACCGTATCACCCGGTCGAAGGGCAGATGGCTTGATGCGACGAATGGTTGAAGAAGACATGCTTGCAGAAGCCTGTTATGAAAATAAAAACGCGACCAGCACAGATGGAACTGCCAAGCACCATGCTGCATCCGTCGAATTGAGCAGCTCAATCGAGAAAAAAATCTCCACGGAAAACCAGCCGCGCCGCGCCACGAAGAAACACCTGCTTCCCTTCCTGGCGCACGGCTTGTATGCCTCCCGGAGCGTGGACCCGAACCGGCGACTCTGCCTCGCCCGTAGCCATCGCCGCCACCGCCGCTGCGCAGGAGCCCGTCCCGGACGATTGGGTCTCTCCCACTCCGCGCTCAAGAAAACGAACTCTCATATCATGTTTTCCATCAATCACAACCAGTTCAACGTTCACACCATGTTTGAACTCAGAACTACGCTGAATCTTAGCCGCCTGGGCCTGCCAGTCCGCAAGAAACTCATCCACGAACACAACGTAATGCGGATTGCCCATGGAAACCGGGATTCCACGCACCTCGCCCGCTTCGAGATTCACCGCCGTTTCTACTCCGACGGCAGCCTCGCCCATCTGGATCTCAAATTCGTACTCCCCTTGGGTCTGTCCCGTCAGTAGGCAAGACTTCAATCCGGCCGCGGTTTGGATTGTGATCTTCTCCTTTCCCCGCTCGGCGCAAACGTACGCAGCCACGCAGCGCGTACCGTTGCCGGAAATCTCCGCCGGAGAGCCGTCAGCGTTAGTCAAGCGAATCTCCAGATCAGCCGACGCGTGCGGATACATCCATTCAATCCCATCCGCGCCCACACCCTCGTGCCGGTCGCACATGCGCCGCGTAAGGGCTGCCAAGTCCAAAGGAGCCACAGCGTCTTCAATGATCAGAGAGTCGACCAGCAGAAAGTCATTTCCGCACGCGCTGGCCTTCACGAACGGAATTACAACGGACGTTATACTCACTCCAATTCCACCGGCCCCAACGAAGTCGCGTTGCCGAGCACAGACGATGCTTTCAGTTCGCGCAGCGAACCGAAAATATGTTGCCGGTTCATTGGTTCGATCCCTGCCCAAATGGATTAAGGATGGCCGGATTCTACCACTGGAACCTGCGGCCTTTGGCGACCTTGCGCGTTAACCCGTCTGATTACCGTGGCTATCCTTATCTAGCTCTCTGGATTCGTCCTTGAAAGATCGCCGCGCGCGGCTGCCCCGTGGTGTGGATTTCTACCAGAGCAGTTAACCGCTTGTTCCGCGCCGCCGTCCACACCGGGTCACCATCGAATGCCACCAGGTAATCTGCGTAACCCGCCGGATTGGCGAGCGCACGCTCCCACAACCCCCCAGGATCGACCGGTCGCTTCCACACCCGATGATTGCCTTCATTGATGACTCGCCGCAAGGGAAGCCCAGCCTGCTCCAACGCACCCGCATGCTCGCCCAAATACATCAGCAGGGTGGAATCCGGCGGCAGAGACTTGATCCAGCCCGCCAACTGCCCATCCAGCGCGACTCGCCCGCGCATGTTGTTGGCAGCTTCGCGATAACAGATCGGGTCCGCTCGCCAGATCGCACTATAGCTGGCGATTGCCAGCGCCAGAATGGTCAAGAATGTTAAGGCATCTTTCCAAGGGCTCCAGGAGAACGCAACGGGCCGGATCCGTGCTGCGGATTGGACGATAAAAGAAATTCCCAACGGCACAAACACTGCGAAAGCCGGAAGCAGTTGCAGACCGTAGCGAAGGTTGTACTGCGAAAACGGCCACCACGTCGGCACGAAAATCGGAATGCTGCCATACGCGATGGAGGACGCATAAAACGGCAGGGGCGTCCAAAGCAACAACGCAACCCGGCCACGGCCGCCGAACCCCGCAGCCAGACTTCCGACCAACGCCAGCCCCAGCCATAGCCGTCCCTGCCAGTTTGCGTTGCCCACATCCAGTTCCGCCGCCTTCAGAAAATACGACCCGGCAGCCACTAGATTCCCTTTCGCGGGGTTCACCGTTGCGGTTTTCTTCTCGATCGCCTTCGCAGAGTAAGGGCCGTTCGCGAACTCTAGCGGATTCCGATAAACAACGGCGTTGTACGCGAGCCATAGCAGTGGACCAGCCGCCGCCAGCAAAAAAAACTTTACGAGTGCCGCACGCGACGACGCGTGCACGAGCACGGGTGCCGCGTCCTCGCGTACGTTGCGACGGCGGGAGACTGCTATCACAACTCCAACCACGATCGCGGCAGCAAGAAACCATCCGTCATACCGCGTCAAGCAAGCTCCGGCGAGACACAACCCGCACCTGGTCAGCCATCGACCTGCCTTCTCGAGATTCGCTTCCCGCACGAACTCGGCGAAATACACTACAGACCAGATGAAGAACGCCAGATATAGCGACTCACCCATCGCCGTCGACTGCATGTAAATCAGATTCGGATTCGCGCCATACAAGATCGCCGCAACCCACGCTCCTACCTGCGCCGTAACGTCGTTTTCTCCATTGCGGCTCAAAGCCGAGCGTACCAGCCGAAACATCCCCAGCACGCCAAGCACAAACCCGGCCATCGACGGAATCGAGCCCCCCGCGCCGCTCTGCCACATTTGCTTCGACAGGATAAACGGGATGATCAGCAGGTGCGGGAGCGGCAACCACACGGTTCCCAACTGCAGCAGTCCGGGTGTTTTCGAATCAAATACGCGGCGCGCGATGTTGATGTGCGCCACCGCATCCCCGTACAACAGCACATCGCCAGAGCGATGGTAAAAGAGGAAGGAAAAAACCGAGACGAAGATCGCCAGCCACACCAGGCGCACGATCTCATGTTCGGAGTATGCCTTCGGCGGCGCCTTTTGTGGCTTCATTCGAGGTGGGTTAGTTCACGAAAAATCTGAAAACGCTCGTCAATCTGTTCGCGGGTCAGTGACTGCAGACGCTCTGTGCCGAAGCTTTCCACGGCGAACGATCCCATCACTCCCCCGTAGAACAAGGCCCGCTTCAGCACTTCGCGATTCAACTCTTCCTGCGACGCCACATAACCCATAAATCCGCCGGCAAACGAATCGCCCGCTCCTGTCGGGTCCTTCACTTCATCAAGCGGCAGGGTCGGCGCGCGGAAGGGATGACGCCCAATGCCGAACGCTCCTTCGCGAAAGAAAATCGTCGCCCCATATTCGCCGTGCTTGATGACCAGCGCCTGGGGACCCATAGCCAGCACCTTCTGCGCTGCGCGCGGCAGGTTCTTCTCATCCGCCAGCATCTTGGTCTCGGTGTCGTTGATCAGCAGCACATTCACGAGCTTCAAGGTTTCTGCCAGTTCTTTCCGCGCGCCCTGGATCCAGTAATTCATGGTGTCGCATCCCGTGAGCCGCACGCCGTTCATCTTCCGCCGCACGTTGGCCTGCAACGTCGGCTGGATATTAGCCAGAAACAGAAACTCGGTGTCCTCGTACTCCTTCGGAATCCGGGGCTGAAACTTCTCAAATACATTCAGATCGGTGAAAGTTGTCTTGGCCTCATTCAGGTTCTCACCGTAGGTGCCGCCCCAGCGGAATGTCTTGCCCGTGGCGCGCTCGATGCCCCGCGTATCGACTCCGCGTTTCTTCAGAACGTTCTCATGTTCCGCTCCGAAATCCTCGCCCACGACCGCGACCATGCGTACCTGAGTGAAATAGCTGGCGGCCAGCGAAAAGTAAGTCGCGGCGCCGCCCAGAATGCCCTTTACGCTGCCCGAAGGCGACGCGATGTCATCAAACGCGACCGAACCGACAACAACAATGCTCATCGTAACCTCAGTGATTAGTGGCCAGTGATTAGTGATCAGTGATTAGTGATCAGTGACCAGTTAGAATCCAGACTGCTAGCTTTGCTGGCCACTGACCACTGATCACTGACCACTGCCTTTCACATACTTCCCAATAATCAGCTTCAACGTTTTCCTGGTTGCCGCCGGGATCTTTCTGGGATCCGTCAGAATCGCGTGCGCCAGCGCCGACCCGCACTTGCACGATCTTTCCCGTGGCATCGACCCTACGGTCGCGCGTATTACCTTCGTCGCGTTGTCAGCGTTTTTCAGCAACACGGCTACGATCTGATCCACCGTCACCGAATCGTGATGCGGATGCCAGCAGTCGTAGTCCGTCACCATTGCCACCGTCACGTAGCAAAGCTCCGCTTCGCGCGCCAGTTTCGCCTCCTGCAGGTTGGTCATGCCGATCACATCCATTCCCAGCCCGCGATACACATGAGACTCCGCCTTGGTCGAAAACTGCGGACCTTCCATACATAAGTAAGTGCCGCCGCGCTTGCCTGTCACCCCGATCTTCTTGCAAGCACCCTCGACCACGCCCGCCAGTTCTCCGCATACGGGATCGGCAAAGGCAATGTGCGCCACCACTCCGCCACCGAAAAACGTGTCCACGCGATGCCGCGTGCGATCGAAGAACTGGTCCGGGATCACGAAATCCAACGGCTTATGTTCTTCCTTCAGTGAACCTACTGCGGAAACGGAAACAATCCTCTCGACTCCAAGCTGCTTGAACCCATGAATGTTGGCCCGAAAATTCAGCTCACTCGGCAGAATGCGGTGTCCGCGTCCGTGCCGCGCCAGGAAGGCCACCTTGCGCCCCTCCAACATGCCGCAAATGTAGGCGTCGGAAGGCGAACCAAACGGCGTCTTTACCCGCACTTCCTTCGCCTTGGTCAGCCCCGGCATGGCGTACAATCCGCTGCCGCCAATAATCCCAATTTCCGCCTGTGACACCAACCCTCCAAAGTTCACGCCTACAGACGTCTCCTCGGCGTGCAAGCCAAACCCGTGATTATACAAGACCCCTACGGCGGAGCCTGCCCCGAGAGAGGTCGAACGGCGTCCTCGTAGTTCGAGCTTTCCCATCCAGCTACAATCTTTCTATGCAATTCAATGCGGCTGCTTCCGTCCTCCTTCTCTGTACTGCCGCTCTCGCCCAGAACGCTCCGCGGCTCGTGGCGCAGCCCGAACGTGGCTCCGTCACAGTTCCAATGACTCTCGATCACAACCGCGTTCTCATTGACGTAGGCCTCCCGCTGCCCGACGGCTCGACCAAGCAAGTTCACGGCTGGGTCGACAACGGAAATCCCGACCTCTGCTTGTCTCGCCGTGCGGCGACGCTCATGGGGCTCGCGGTTGCCTGCGACGGGAAGTCCTGCTCGGCGGCGCCGCCGCAGGAGATCACAATTGGCGGCATGACTATTTCTCTGAAGGCGATCAAAGAAGCCGTCGTTCCGCTCAAGCCAGCGAGCGCCGCGACCAGGATCGCCCCGGGCTTGTCCGCCGAAATCAACATTCCGGCCACCGTCCTGAGGAACTATGACGTGATCATCAATTTCCCGGACCACGAATTCACCATCGCTGAGCCGGGCAGGTTGAAATTCAATGGAGTGCAGGCAAAGGTGACCGTGAACCAGCAGAACGGCCTCATTCAGATGCCCAGCCAAATCGGAAACAAGAAATATAATCTCGCGCTCGATCTCGGCGCCTCGATCAGCGTCTTGTCAGACGACCTGTTCGACAAACTCGCCACCGCCCACGTCGACTGGCCGCAAATGACCGGAGCTGTCGGTCCCGCGAATATGTGGGGGCTGGATGATGAGCCAGAGTGGAAGCTGATGCGCTTGGACCGTGTGCAATATGGTCCACTCTTCCTCACAGATGTTGCTGTGGCTGATTTTCCCACGGAGCGGTTTGTGTTCTTCGAAAAACGAGCTGGGGGTCCCAGTGCCGGACTGCTGGGCGCCGAAGCCCTGCTGAACTACCGCGTCGGCATTGATTACGCCCACTCCACCGTCTATTTCGACATCGGCCGCTTGTTCAAATTCCCTGACTTCGATGTCATCGGCCTGATCCTGCGCCCCGAGGACGACGGACGCTTCACCATCCTCGGAATTGCCGATTACGAGGGCAAACCCTCCGTACCACAGGGGCAGGACGGAGTACAGGCAGGCGATCACCTCCTGGCTGTCGACGGCATTCCCGTCGCCGGCAACACTCTCGGACAAGTCTGGTCCTTGCTTGGAGGCGCTCCCGGCAATGAACGCACGCTGACGATTGAGCGTGGCGGCAAGCAATTCAAGGTCGTCGCCAAGGTGCAGCACTTTTTAAATGCTGCTTCGCAGGAACGTCAAGCTAAGGGTACATCTGCGAAGGAAAAATGAGATCGGGTGAGGTTGGCCTATTTTCTGAACACTTCCTTCTCCAGCGTCTCCGTTGTAGTCGCGTCCAAACCCTCGCTCACCAGCACCGTATCGCCCTGCTGCTCGATCACCACGGCGCCTTCTTCCGTAGTCCACGCATGCCGCCCTTGCAACAACTCGACTTTGCGTTCCTGACGTCCCTCTTCACTTCGATCCGCCGATGCGTGAGATGAGTCCCTTACCTCCTCCGCCTTCTTGTACCGCTGCCCCAGCGAGCGCGCATAAATCCCGGCAAACTCTGCAGCTCTCTCGGCGCTCGACCACCGCGACACATAGAGCAGCCCCAGCGGTGCTGCCGTATTGTTTTTCGGTCGAGCAGCATAGTAGTAACCGCCGCGCCAGTCCGGATACAGCCGCTTTGATAATTCTTTTCCCGCGTATTGCTCGATTAATACTGCGACATCGAACTCGCCCATCGCTCCAATATCAAACTTAATGTAGTCCTTGAAGTCACGCTTGAACTCCGGCAAGGGCATGGGCTCAATCCTTTCCCCCGAGAGATAGGTTTCCGGTTGCATAATCTGGCGTGTCGTATGCGGTGGATTCGCAAGAACGTCCGCAAAGGCCTTCTCCTTGCCCCCGGTTGCCATCAGCTTCACCACAAAGTCCATCCCATAGCTGTAGGGGAACGTCAGTGACTCCTTCATGAAAATGGGAGCTTCGTTGAACACCTTGGTGTTCGGTGTTCCGGTCAATGTTTCCGCCTCCATGCCTTGCACCAAGTCGGGAGAGTCGGCAATCGAGCGCCCTGTCGGAGCCAGGGCATATTGGAACATCATGGCCTGCGCCTGCCCTTCGACCACCGCCTCGCGCGCGTCGTCGATTTCGTCGTTATCGATATCCTCAGGAGTAGGGTCTTTCTTGATCTCGCCCAGATCTTTATCGCCCTTCTTCATCCACTTATCGAGGCCGATCGCCTGGTCTTGCAGGGCGTGCGTTAATTCGTGCGCCAGTACCGGCTCCTGCTCTTCTAGTGGAACCCAGTCCAGCAGGTTCACGGTTTTCGTTTTAGGGTCGTAATAGCCCGCCACTTCTTCGCGCAGCAGATCGACCAGCAGTTTTTCCATATCGAACTCACGCGGCAGCAGCCCGAACTTCTTGAGTACAAGCTCAGAGCGCTGCAACCTCTTCACGTCTTCGTCCTTCATGTGCTTGGTGAGATAGGCAACCACCTCATCGCGGCTGGTAAGCCTCCGTTTGACGTGCTTCTTGATGGGAAGTCCCGTCTGCTTGCTGTCGAAAGCCAGAATCTCATCTACGGAGTGGAATAATTGCTCGGCTTCCCGGGGCGTGATCTTGACTTCCTTCTCTTCGGCGTCAGAGGCTGGCGTGGAAGGTGCCGGTGGGGAGGGTGGTTGTTTGGGGCTGACACTCTTGTCCGCCTGCTGCTGACTTTGATCTTGATTCTGAACCTGTGGTTGCTGGGCCGGAGCTTGACTGGCCTGATTCTGCGCTCCTGCCGAAAGCGCGCCGCCTAAGCCGAATAGCAGCACAATGGCAAAAAGCAGCCTAAGAATCCTCACGCCTTGAAGATTAACGGTATCCATTAGGAACGAGTCTACCCTGTTTGCCCATACTGTCTTCAAGGACAAACATGCTCACGGGTGATTGACCCTCTCCGCTACCCAATCTCCCGCCTCGCGTGTCCCGAGCGTTCCTCCAATGTCCTGCGTGGTCTTCTTCTGGCGCACCGCCTCCAGCACTGCAGCCTCGATCTTCTCGGCCTCATTCGTCAATCCGAGATGCTCAAGCATCATGGCCGCGGTCAGGATCGCACCGAACGGATTCGCCACATTCTTGCCGGCAATTGGCGGCGCCGAGCCGTGTACGGGCTCGAACATTGAGGTCTTCCCAGGATGAATATTCCCGCTGGCCGCCATACCAAGCCCACCCTGCAAACCGGCTGCGAGGTCAGTGATGATGTCGCCGAACATGTTGTTGGTTACGATCACGTCGAATCCTCGCGGATCATGCACCATCTGCATGCACAGTGCGTCCACGTACATGTGCCGCGCCGCGATCTGCGGATGTTCGCCGCTCACTTCTTTGAACACGCGCTGCCACAAGCCGCCCGCATGGGTCATGGCATTCGACTTGTCACACAGGAGTACGCGGCCGCGAGGCGCGCCGTCGAGCTTGGTGTGGCGCTCGCAATACTCGAACGCATAGCGGATGACCCGCTCCACTCCCTTGCGCGTATTGATGTCCTCCTGAATTGCAATCTCATCCGGCGTACCCTGCTTGAAGACTCCGCCCGCATCGGTGTATACACCCTCAGTGTTCTCCCGGATGACGACGAAATCCACATCCTTAGGCTCCATCCGCTTGAGAGGACACAAAGCGGCATCGAGCAACCGCACCGGCCGCACATTAGCGTAAAGGTCCATCTTGAAGCGCATGCCGAGGAGGATCTCTCTGGCGTGGATGTTGGTGGGGACACGCGGATCGCCGAAAGCGCCGGCCAGGATGGCGTCGAAGTCGCGCTCGAGCATGGCGAAGCCATCGGGGGGAACCGTCATCCCGTCTCGGAGATAACGGTCGGCGCCCCAGTCAAATTCGCTCAACTCGACATCTGCTCCCGATGCCCTAATGACCTTGAGAGCTTGCAAGGTCACTTCCTGGCCGATCCCGTCTCCGGGGATGACGGCAATGCGTTTCTTCGAAGGCTTTTGCGGATCCACGGCAGAAAAGCTAACACAAGCCGAGCCGAATGAGCCAATCGACGAATGAATCGCGAAGCTGTTCGCTATAATCAATATTCCGATGTCACGTACGCCGCTACAAGACGCACTGTGCGCGCAACCGGAGACCCAAGCGCAGCCGCTCCCCGAGGCAGACTACCGGGGGGCTGTCACGGCGGTGCGTTTTGCCGATCCCCAACTGGAGTTTCCCGCCCTGCTCAACGGTTGTGGGGTCTATGACCTGGGCTTCCGCGCCCGAATTTCCCTAACCGGCGGCGACCGGGTGCGCTGGCTGAACGGAATGGTCACGAACAACATTCGCGATCTCGCCTCCGGACGCGGCGTTTATGCTTTCCTGCTCAATCCGCAGGGCCGCATTCTCGGCGATATGGTGGTTTACAACCTGGGTGAGATGCTCATTGTGGAGACCGATCGCAGCCAGGTCGAGAAGATCGTCGCCACTTTCGACCATTACATCATCATGGACGACGTGGAAGTGACAAATATCAGCGAGAAGCAGACGACGCTCGGCCTGGCGGGGCCCAAGTCTCGCGCCATTTTGAATGCCACCGGGATCGAAGTGCCAGAGCTGCAGACCTTGCAGATGATCACACCGCAATGCAATTGCGACTGTGGTTGCGTTGAGTGCACGGTGGTGCGCGGCGAGGATGTACGGCGCGAATCCTACGAAATCTGGCTTGCGCCTCAGGATGTTCACAAGACGTGGCAAGCTCTGCTCGCCGCCGGGGCGACCCCCGTGGGCAGCGAGGCGCTGGAAATGCAGCGCATAGTCGTTGGTATTCCTCTGTATGGCGTCGACATTCGCGAACGCGACCTGCCCCAGGAGACCGAGCAACTTCGCGCGCTCAATTTTAACAAGGGCTGCTACGTTGGGCAGGAGATCGTGGAGCGCATTCGCTCGCGCGGCGCCGTGCATCGCAAGTTTACCGGCTTCGTGGTGGAAGGCACGGCGGCGATCCTGTCGGGGGCTAAGATCATCTGCGATGAAAAGGAAGTCGGTGAAGTCACTAGCGTCGCGGTGCTAAGCAAACCCCCCGGCGGCCGGACTATTGCCTTGGGGTACATTCGGCGCGAGGTGGGAATTCCCGGACGCGAAGTGACGATTGGAACCTCAAAGGTCACCGTGAGTCAGCTACCGCTGGACACTGTCGCGGCCGGGCAGGCAGAGGATTCTCTGCTGCACCATGCTTAGAAAAGCATGCTTAGAAAAGCAGGCTCAGGAAAGCTTCATCAAGATTCTGGCAAGAAATCTACAGGGACATACTTTATGGCTGAGAAGAGACAAGAGTCAGGTTTCACTGTAACCGACCGTCGCTTGTTTACAGAGGATGGAGAGTTGCGCAAGGATGTTCCCGATGAGATGGAGCCAGCTAAGGCTCCTGCGCCTCCAGCCTCGGCTGCAACGGCAGCCCAGGAAGCTGTGCCCATTGGCGGCTCTGTAGCGGCATTTCCCGCAGAGGGAGATGGCATCGCAGGGCAAGCCACACCTGCGGCCCCTACCGCGGCCGAGCAGCAGGTGCAAGCCGACGCCTACCGGGCATCTTCCCAGGATCTGGACTCGCGGGTGGAACTCAGCGGCCGCTCCGCCAAAGAGTTTGAGATGACGTTCGAACGCTTCCTGGCGTCGCTCTACATGACGGCGATGCTGCAGCTGGGGCTGATGCATCAGCAGGACGAGCAGCCGCGCATTGACATCATCGGGGCGCGACAAACCATCGACACGCTAGCTCTGATAGCAGAAAAAACCAAGGGCAACCTCACGCCCACGGAAGAAAACTTTCTGCAGAACAGCCTCTACGAAGTGCGCATGGCCTATGTGGAAGTGACTAACGCGTTGTCGCGTCCGCCGCAGCCCGGCTCTGCCACAGGAACCAGCGGACGGTGACGATCGAATCAGCGCAACCCAGTCAAGGCAGCCCAGACATGAAGGTTAGCCGATGAAGGCGACGCTCACCGTACTGGGGAGCGGCACATCCATGGGTGTGCCTACACTCGGCTGCGACTGTGTGGTCTGCTGTTCGGCTGATCCGCATGACCGGCGCACCCGTCCTTCCATCATGATCCAGTATGCGGGCAAGGTTGTGCTCGTCGACACCTCGCCGGATTTCTACACGCAGGCCATCCGGGAGCGAATCACGCATGTGGATGCGGTTCTCTATACCCACACGCACGCCGACCATATACTTGGCATTGACGACCTGCGACCACTCAGTTATCGTCACAAGCCGGCGAAGCTGCCACTTTACGCGCGCCCGGATGCGGCGGCCTTCCTGCGCAGGATGTTCAGCTATATCTTCGACGCGGATTACAAATATGGCAGCTTACCCCAACTCGAATTGCGGCCGATTGACGGTCCGGTAGAGCTATTTGGGGCACGCTTCGAGCCTGTGCGCTTGATTCATGGCGAGGCGGAGATCTACGGTTTCCGCTTCGGCAAAGCGGCTTATCTCACCGACCACAGCGAAATCCCCGAAGCATCGTTCCATCAACTGGAAGGTCTGGACATTCTTTTTCTGGATGCGTTGCGGCACAAACCTCACCCCACGCACTCGACGGTGGAGAATTCTCTGCGCATTGTGGAACGGGTGAAGGCGAAGCGAGCTTTCTTTACCCACATTTGCCACGATCTGGCGCATGAAGCGACCAACGCAACTCTGCCGCCGCATGTACGCCTGGCGTATGACGGGATGAAACTGGAGTTTGAAATCTGAACTTCAGTGGCCAGTGATCAGTGGTCAGTGAAAACCTCCGAAACACTGGCCTTCTGACCACCAACCGCCGGTCATTGATGACTAGAATGCAGGTATTCCACAAAATCGAGGACGTTCCGGCGGGTTTCGGGCCTTCGCTGGTGAGCGTGGGCAATTTCGACGGAGTACATCGAGCCCACGCGCATGTGCTGGGCGAGATTGTTCGGCGGGCACGGGAGAGTGGGGCCAAAGCGGTTGCAGTAACTTTCGAGCCTCATCCGGCGCGCATTCTGCGACCCGATTCCGATCTGAAGCTGCTCACTCCGCTGCCAGAGAAACTACGCTTGCTCGAAGGCACCGGCATCGACGCTCTCGTGATCCTTCCCTTTGGACGTGATCTTTCGCTGATGACGCCGCGCCAGTTCGCCGAACGCATCCTGAAAAAGAAACTGCATGTGCGCGAGGTGCATGAGGGCTACAACTTCCGCTTTGGCCACAAGGCTGCTGGCGATGTGAATTTGCTCGCGCAACTAGGCCAGGAAATGGGTTTCGAGGTGAAGGTCTACCCGGAACAGACTTTGCGAGGCGAACCCGTTTCCAGCAGTCACATCAGAAAATTAATCCGCGAGGGCCGGGTAAGCCGGGCACGGCATTTGCTGGTACGTCCGTTCAGCATTCTGGGCACGCCCGGGCGAGGGCGCGGACTGGGGTCCAAGTACACCGTTCCTACCATCAATCTGGCGCGCTATGAGGAACTTGTGCCGAAAGACGGCGTCTACATCACGAGCACCCGCGTGGGAACCGACCGCTTTGAGTCTGTCACCAACGTAGGCAACCGGCCGACGTTTGGGGCAGATTCATTTGCTATCGAGACGCACCTGCTGAACTTTCATCCGATTGAGCTGACGCCGGAAAGCGAAGTGGAGATCTGTTTCCTCGACCGGGTGCGCGATGAGATCAAGTTTCCGTCTGTCGAGGTGCTGCGCGAACAGATCGTGCGCGACGTAAGGAAGGCGCGAAGGTATTTCCGTCTTGTGGGACGGCAATCTGGGGGTAGAAAGCCCGGCTAATGCGGCAGATAGCCTGATTCCATGGGCAGTTTGCCGTCCACCCGCACGACGTTAATGGTGTTGTCGACCGAGCGGACGTCTACCAAGCCGATAGCGCTGGGAGTGGATTGCACGATCTTGAGCACGTCCGCGTCGGAGTCTGCCATGATGATAGAGTCCTTGTGAGCGGCGATCAGTGCCTTTAATTCGTCAGCGCTCATCTTGATCAAGCGCTCCAGCGTTTCCGTTTCGCCGGCGGAATCCTTATGCAGAACCAGGACGACGGCCTTTCCATCCGGCCACTTCTTGATCTCCGAGCGGAAAATCCTGGATAGGTGAAGGGAAGTGACGTTTTCAACGTTATTGTCCTTGTTGACCACAACTGCCATATGGTGGGCGAAGCAAGGGGTGAGGAACGCCAGGACAAAAGCAACCAGTATGCTAACCCGCTGAAATCTCATAAGCACATCCACTTCGAGCGTCGCCATGCAGAGTTACACGACTAAGACTAACCAAGAAGCTCCGCCTGCGAAGTAAAAACATTGTAAAGCCTCGGTGAAGGTACCTAAGAAGGAAACATGCAGATCTGCAGTTCTACCAACCCGCACAGAAGAAGACGGGGCGAAATCCCCCAATAGACGTGAGAACGGTCATGGCGCAGGCGTGCCCGTCGAAACGGGAAATTGACAATTTCCCGCTACGCCGTACAATCCCCGCTGAATGGCCATTGGCCCCATCCAGCTTATTCGGCAGGCAACGCCGGGGCAGCGGCGGACGCTGCTGGCGGCGGGCATGGGCTGGGCACTCGATGCTTTTGACGCCATGCTCTATGCGCTAGTGCTGGCGCTTCTCATGCGCGACCTGGGCATGAGCAAGACAACGGCCGGGCTACTAGGCACGCTCACGCTGCTGGCTTCAGGCCTGGGTGGCGTGCTGTTTGGTTTTCTCGCGGACCGCATCGGGCGCAAGCAGGCGCTGATGGCTAGCATATTGACCTATTCCGTGTGTTCCTTCGCCTCGGGCCTGGCCACGAGCATTGCCATGCTGGCGGCAGCGCGCTTTGTTCTTGGCCTCGGGATGGGTGGCGAATGGAATACTGGCGCAACCCTGGTGGCCGAGAGTTGGCCCACGGAGTTCCGCGCCAAGGCGATCTCCATAGTGCAGAGTTCGTGGGCCCTTGGCTTTGCCGTGGCAGCATTGGTGGCGGGGCCCGTGGCGCGGTACTTCGGTTGGCGGGCCGTGTTCTTCGTGGGGATTCTGCCGGCTTTGCTGACGCTGTGGATTCGGCGTGGGGTGCCGGAATCGGCCATGTGGCAGGAAAGACCTTCGCAACCATTCCGCGGAGCGAATGACGGCAGATCAGGCGATGCCGGCCGAGATGTAACGCGTTACGTCTCTTCGATTCGAGACATGAAATTCTCAGTGATCTTTCGGCCGCCTTACGTGAAAGCTACGTTCGCTCTGCTGCTGTTTAACTTCTGCGGCATGTTTGCCTGGTGGGGACTGTTCACCTGGCTGCCTCCATATTTGTCGCTTCCCGTAGGGCAGGGTGGGCGTGGCTTTGGGGTGATCGGAACAACTACTCTGCTGGTTGTGCTGAACTTGTTTGGAATGTTTCCTGGTTACGCCAGCTTTGGATGGGTAGCCGATCATCTAGGGCGGCGTAAGGCTTTTTTGGTCTATAGCTTAGCCGCAGCATTTCTCATTCCACTTTATGCTGCAGCGCGCTCGCCGGTTGTCCTCATGCTGCTGGGGACAGTGGTCGCCTTCTTCGGAACCGGGATTTTTTCCGGCTCTGGAATCATGGGCAGCGAGATCTTCCCGACCAGCGTGCGAGCTCGTGCGCTGGGATTTACTTACAACGGCGCGCGGACGATGAGTTCTGTTGCTCCGCTGGTGATTGGGCGAGTAGGACAAACGAAAGGTCTAAGCTGGGCATTCTATTTGTGTGCGGGTGGATATCTGCTGGCCGCGCTGATGACGACGCAATTGCCGGAGACGCGGGGAAAGAAGCTGGAGTAAGAGCACCATCCCGAAGTCGAGCCGAACGCGTGGAATTCTATTCGATGGGTTCAACCACGACTGAATCCTCGGTAACGCCGCTGCCTGGGCGCTGCACGATTACGATAGCCGCCAGCACAAAGACGATTCCCACGGTCTGGACTGGGCGCAACACTTCGCCTAAGAGCAAGGCGGCGAGAAGAATAGAGAAGACAGGCTCCAGGCAACTAGCGATGATAGCGCGAGTGGGTTCGAGATGCTGCAATCCGAGGAAGTAGAGGGAGAACGCTCCCAGCACCGAGATCATCGAGAAGACGAACAAGAACAGCCACTGCGCGGGCGCATAGTGGGCGGAGAGGATTTTCCAGGGAGGATTGACGACGAGCCAGAAGGCCGCGGCAGCAGTAAGCGTCCAGACAAGCACGCGCCAGCGGTCGTAACGGGCGAGGATGCGATGTCCGCCGACGTTATAGAAGGCGAAGGAGAATGAGGCCAGCAGCGCAGCGAAGAGGCCATAGGAATCGAGGCGTAGGGCTCGTCCTTCACTTGGCTTGCTTCCGATGATACCGATGACCAGCGCGATTCCAGTAACCGCCAGGGCCACAGCAACGACCTTTTGCAGCGAGAGCTTTTGCTGGCCGCGGGCTACGACGTAGAACAGAACCCAGACCGGAGCCGTGTATTGCACGATAATGGCGGTGGCGACATTCGTCCTTTGGATTGCGACGTAATAGAAATAATTCGAGACGGCGACGCCGAGCGTACCCAGAAGGAAGCAGTACGCGAGATCGCGTAGGGGCAGTTTGATACGCTGCCAACCCTGAGAGGCAACCAGAAGCGGAAGCAGCACCAGCAGAGAGAATGTGGTGCGAGTCTGCGAGAGGATCAGGGGATCGATGGGACGGAGCGCCGCCGGCTCCAAGCACCAGCTTCCCAGTAAAAACAGCGCGGCCCGTGGCGGCCGAAACTCCCCATAGAAACGCCGCCGAGGCGATGAACAAATAGCCGCGCAGAGCATGCGGACGGGCGTTTTGCGGACTTGGGTTTGAGATGGTTAGCCTCGTCGAATCGCTTTCGATGATCAGGCAGCGGAGAGGAAGCGGTCAAGGCGGTCGGGATCAAAACCCTCGATCACTTCGGCCCCCTTTGCAGTGAGAACCACTAGAGTTGGAGCGGTGCGGCTATGGTAGGTCTCGAGCAATTCGAGACGAGCGGCGGGGTCGCTCATGTCACGCTCTTCGAAGACGAGATCCTTCGCTTCCAGGAAAATCTTCATGACTTCGCAGTTGAGGCAGCCGGGCTGGGTGAAGAGGAGGATTTTCCAGGGCATTGGTCAGCGCATTCTATGCGTCTAGATACTCGATCTCAGCCGTGATTTTAGCAGTCTTCTCGAGCATGGCCGAGACCGAACAATACTTTTCTTTTGAGAGACGCACTGCGTCCTCAACCGCCTTGCGGGACACTTTACCGCCGACGCGGTAGGTCAGCTTGATTTCCGTGTACACAGCGGGCGGTTGGGCGGCGCGCTCGGCCTCGGCACGGACTTCGAGGCTGGCAAGAGGCTCGCGCTTCTTTTTCAGAATCGAGACGACGTCGTAAGCCGGTGCAGCCGCACAGGCCAATGAGAACCAGTTCCATGGGACTGTTCCCTGCCACTTTATCACCGTCGACCACAATCGTGTGACCGCTGTCGGCGACTCCGTTGAAGCGTTGCTTTTCAATCCAAGTAGTTTTGGCTTTGGTCATTATCAAGTCGCTTTCTAGACTTCATCGCCGATTATCTGTACTGGGCTCGGGATGAATCAACACCCGAAACAATTCGGGCGCTGCCTGTTTGAACCGGATTTCAAGTTCGGTCTGGATGTCATGAACACTGGCGAGCGGGAGATCGTCGGAGAAGGTGCAGTGGCAGGAAACATAAAGGCGTCCGCGCACCTTCTTAATCTGCACGTCATGCATATCGACAATCTCAGGAAACTGGCTGGCCAGCGACTTCAGCCGCCGCTCGAGGTCGGCGTCGCGTACTAGTTCGTCGCCGGTTTCGATGGTGGCGGGCTCACTCTCGATGTGGGTGAGGATGTCGGCGATCTCCGGTACGTCATGGCGCATGTCGGCTTCCAGTTCGGTGACCTGATCATGGGCGCTCTTCAGGGTCATGCGTTCATCGAGTTCCACATGCTGCTCGACGTGAAGGCGGCCGTGGAGATCCTGCACGCTGATGTCGTGGACGTTGAGGTTGTGGCGGGTGGCAACGGCGCGAATGCGGTCGAAGATATTTTCGGAACGCTGGGCGCGCGGTAGCGGCTGAACCGTAACATCGGCGTCTGGAAGAATACTGTGAACAGCCGCCGTCACTGCCTCCACCAGCTGTTCGGAGCGCTGGAAGGTGACCGTGCGGGCAAGACCGACCGCTAGATCGGCAAAATAGCGATTGCCGGCGCGGCGAATTCGCACTCGCCCGACCTCGAGTACACCATCTACGTGGGAGACCGCATCGATGATCTGGGCTCGGATGCCGGCAGGAGCCGCGTCGAGGAGAGCGTCGACGGTGCGTCGGGCCAGGCGCCAGCTCACGGAAACGATGACGCCTCCGACGAATAAGGCAGCGATGGGATCGGCGACGCGGAGCCAATCCAGACGATAAACGCGTCCCAGTACGAGAAGGATCAGACTGAGCACGACGACGCCTGATGACCAGATGTCAGTTGCGAAATGGAGCGCGTCGGCTTCAAGGGCCTGGCTTTCGTATTTGGTGGCGATGCGGCCAAGGGCGCGGGAACGCCACCAGTCCACAGCCATGGAAATCAACATCACAGCAAAGGCCCAGGTTGAAGGCTCGACGTCGACATGCCGGTAGAACAGGCGCATGATCGCCTCATAAATAACCCAGGCGCAGGTCAGCAGAAGCAGGCCGGTTTCAACGAACGCCGAGAAATTTTCGACCTTCCCGTGGCCATACTGGTGGTCAGCATCGGCAGGCTTGTCGGAAACTCCGACAGAGAAATAGGTGAGCAAGGCGGCAATCAGATCCAGCGCGGAGTGCGCAGCTTCGGAGAGGATTCCGAGGCTGCCCGTGGTCACACCGACGATGATTTTTCCGATGGTGATGATGGCTGAGGCCACCACGGAGTTTCCAGCCACAGCGCGTTTCTCGGCGCGCATGGCGTCTGGCGAATAGAGGGCCGGCGTCCCCGACATGATGGAATTATCGCTGCTAGCGCCAGATCGCGCCAAGAAAATCAACGTGGACGAGGGGTACTGCGGAAAAGGGCCTCTATGCTAGGATGCTAGGTTCGGGTTATACAACTTCCTGATGTACCAATCCTGGAGGAATTTTGTATGCGTAAGAGTTGGTTGCTGTGTGTGCTTTTGGGAACGCTAGCCTGGGGTCAGGCACCGACGCCGGAGATGACACCGGCGAGCCCGGCTCAGTCTGCGAGCGCCGCCAGCAAGGCGCCGGCACAGCCGCCTGAAGTGCCGGAGAATGCCGTCGTGCTCACCATCAAGGGTGTGTGCGCGGCAGTGCCAAGAACAACTGCCGCATCCAAGACCGGCGCTAACAAGGCGGCCGCGGCTCCTGTGAAGAGGCCGGCGGACTGCAAGACCGAGATCACCCGGGCGCAGTTCGAGAAGATTGCTAACGCGGTTTCGCCGACACCGACCATCACTCCGCAATTGAAGCGCCAACTGGAATCGGGGCTTCCGCGGATCATAGCGATGTCGGATGCCGCGAAAGCGAAGGGTCTCGACAAGAGTCCGCGATTCCTCGAGAGGGTGAAGCTGGATAGAATGCAGATTCTGGCGATCGAGCTGCAGCGCACCGTGCAGGAAGAAGCGGACAAAGTGCCGGATACGGCGGTTGCCGACTTCTATAAGAAGAATCCGGAGGCGTACGAGCAGTTTTCACTCGACCGGCTGTTCATTCCGCGTTACAAGCAGGCGGAGCCTGCAGAGAAAGACGCGAAAGAGCCGGAAAAGCTGACCGAAGAACAGCAGAAGGCGAAAGAAGCCGCGGATCAAGCAAAACGGGAACAAGGCGAGCAGGATTTGAACAAGTTGGCGGACAGTTTGCGGGAGCGAGCGGCAGCGGGTGAAGATTTTGTGAAGCTGCAGAAGGAAGCGTTCGAAGCGGCCGGCACAAAAGTAGCCAACCCCACGGTGAACTTGCCCAAGGTTCGGCGGACGGCTCTACCGCCGGCGCACGCGTCGGTGTTTGACTTGAAAGTGGGCGACGTATCGGCTGTCATCAGTGACAATGGCGGCCATTACATCTACAAGGTAGCGAGCAAAGAAGTTCTACCCCTGGACCAGGTGAAGGATGAAATCCGTAGCAAGCTGAAGAGCGAACGCTTGAAGGAAATGATGGAGAAGTACACAAACTCGTTTCAGGCAATACCGAATGAGGAGTATTTTGGAGCGGCGGGTCCGGTGGGACCGCCCGGAGTGCGTCAAATGCCGGTTCGGCGTCCTCAAATGCCCTCGACACAGCCTCAGGGAGCTGGTAGCAATACGCCTCAGCAGGCTGCGCCCTCCCCTGCTCCGAACGCGCCAGCGCAAACCCCGGCACAACAACCCCCACCATCCAAGCCCAACTGATGACGAGTGCCAAACCTGTCGTCGTGATTACGGGTATTACGGGAAACCTGGGCTCCAGGCTGCTCCCGCTGCTGGCCGATTTCTCTGTAATTGGAGTGGACCTGAGTCCACCCCAAACCGGTCTTCAGTTGCAGTTTGAGCGCCTGGATCTGGGCGAGGAATCCTCTACGCGCGTGCTTTACGAACTGCTGCGCGACACGCATCCGGTCTCAGTGATTCATCTTGCATTCGTGATTGATCCGGTACGAACGGGTGTGCTCGATGTGGAGCGCATGTGGCAGATCAACGTGGCTGGCACGGCGCGTGTGATCGAAGCCGTCACCGAAGCGAATCGCACGGCGGACTCCCCGATCAAGCAATTCGTCTTTCCCAGCAGCGTTTCCGCGTATGGGCCCAGTCTGCCAGGGCCGGCAACGGAAGATTCGGCGATGGCAGCACACACGCTGCCGTACGCGATCCACAAAAAGCAATCGGACGAGGTGGTGCAGCAGCGAGCGCCCGCCCTGCGCGGGTGCAGCGTGTACATTCTGCGTCCTCATATCTTTGCCGGCGCCAGCGTCGACAATTATCTGGTGGGTGCGTTTCGAGGCACGCCGAACGGGAAGAGCCCACGGGCTGAGAAAATGCGGAATCAGGGCAAACGGCTGCCCTGCATGCTGCCGCGCGGGCAACAGTATCTCAACAACAAAATTCAGTTTGTCCATGTGGACGATATGGCGCGGCTGATTGCACACATTTTGCACCGCGATCCCGAGCCGCAGCGCCTGACCATCTTAAACGTCGCCGGGCGCGGCGAGCCGCTCACCTTCGGACGCTGCATTCAGATCGCACAGGCTAAGCTGCTGCGCGTTCCTGGAAAGTGGGCGATGCGAATGGTGCTGCGATTTCTGTGGAAGCGGCAAATCTCGGCGATTCCGCCCGAGGCGCTCCCCTACATGACCGGTGAATACATCATGAATACGGACCGGCTGCGGAACTTCCTGGGTGGAGAGTATGAGAACGTGATTCGTTACACGATTGCTGGCGCTTTCGCGGACAGCTTCAAGACCACTCCAGCCTCGGCGAACAGCGCGAGCACTGAATAGGTGTCACCACCGGCACTGATTCTCACTTCCTCCCGCGATATAAGCCGGCAATCCCGAAAGTGTAGGGCGTCCAAGTCGCCTCGCGGAAGCCGGCGAAGCGCATGCGGCTGAGCATCTGCTGTGGCTCAGGGAAGCGCTCGACAGAATTGGGGAGGTAGGCATAGGGTCCACGAACGCCGGAAAGCATGGTGCCGACGCGCGGCAGAACCTGTTTGAAGTAGAGCCGGTAGAGATGGCCGATTAGTCCCTTCGGCTCGCTGAAGTCGAGGATTCCGCACTCCCCCCCGGGCCGCAAGACGCGCGCGATCTCGCGCAGGCCGCCGTCATAATCGACAAGATTGCGGAAGCCGAAGGCTGACGTGACGAGATTGAAGTGCTGGTCGGGAAACGGAAGGCAGAGTGCATCGGCTTCGATCCAGTACGGTGCTGGTAACCTGCCGCTCGGTGAGATCTTGTCAAGAGACTTCCACTGGGCGCGCTGCAACATGGCGTGGGAAAAGTCGGCGCCCAAAACCTGCGGACTATCGTTCGCTGCCTGCGCGCGCAGGGCGAAAGTCATATCCCCGGTACCGCAGCAGAGGTCCAGGACCCGGGAGCCAGGCTGGGAGAGGATCTGGGCGAAAGAGCGCGCCGTGCGGCGCCACCACAAGCGATCCACGTTAAACGACAACACGTGATTGAGCAAGTCATAGCGCGGCGCAATCGAGGTAAACATCTCACGGACGGCGCTCGCCGCGGAACGAGCGTCGCTGGCACCCTCCGGGGCGGCACCCACCACGGTTGACCGTTGTTCAGCCACTGCGGTTAAAAGGTTTCACTTCCCCCATCCGCCGCGGGACAGGCGACGCAATTCTTCGACCGCACTGATCACCACGCTGTCCGGCACGTCCGCGGCGATTTCGACTTTTCCAATCTCCCGCGGCAAGACAAAATGAACCACACCGCCTTGTGTCTTCTTGTCGGCCTGCAGCCGTGCGAGGATCTTGCGCGCGCTCACCTTCAGTTCCGGCAGGCGGCCCAGGCTGAGTACAGCGTCGGCAATGCGGCCGGCGGTCACGCTGTCCGTGCGCCCCACCGCGAGGGCAATATTGGTCGCGGCGATCAGGCCCCAGGCGACGGCTTCGCCGTGAAGCAAGCTGCGATAACCGGTTTCCGCCTCGAGTGCGTGTCCGATGGTGTGACCGAGGTTGAGCACGCGGCGCAAGCCGCCTTCGCGCTCATCGGCGGAGACTACTTCGGCCTTCAGTTTTACAGACTGAGCGATGAGACCCTCGAGCTCCACCGGATCGCGCTTCAGGATTTGAGCTCGCTTCTGTTCGAAACGCAAAAAAAGGTCCAGATCTCCAATGATTCCGCATTTAAGCGCTTCGTAGAGGCCGGCGCGAAACTCGCGGTTGGGCAGCGTGCGGAGGACTTCCGGATCAATTAGAACAACGCGAGGATGATGGAAGGTTCCCAGCAGGTTCTTCCCTGCTCCGAGGTTCACGCCGGTCTTGCCTCCGACCGAAGCATCCACTTGCGCCAGGACTGTGGTTGGAATCTGCACCAGTTCCACACCGCGCATGTAAAGCGAGGCCAGCAGCCCGGTGACATCACCGACTACACCGCCGCCAAGGGCGATCAGAACGGCCTTGCGATCGGCGCCCTTCCGAGACAGTCTTTCCGCCATTATTTCAATCGTGCGTAGCTTCTTGGCGGGCTCTCCGTCGGGCATCGGGATTACCTGGGGCCTGAAGCCTGCCGAATTCAGAGAACGAACCAGCTTTGCACCCCACCGCCGGCGCACGGGCGGAACCGTGACTATAAAAGTCTTGCTGGCTTGAGGCAGCAACTCTGCGAGCAAAGACCCGGCCCGCGCCAGCAGACCGTTTTCAATTCGCGCCTGATAAGGGCGCGGCGGGACATGGAAGGTGACCTGCGCCATGGAATTCCATAATAGCCTATGGGTGGTGCGCCTTTGATTTCTGAAGCATTCAGTGGTGAAGGAGGAAAGGCTTCGGTTTTTGTAACGAAACTATTCTTCCCTCTTTGCCGGATACGCCACCGAAGCGATCACCGACACGGCCAGCACTCCGGCTACGACTGCCAGTGTCACTAGCGTCGATATTGGGAAGCGATCCGCAGTGACCATCTTCAGACCCACCAGGATCAACACCAACGCCAGTCCGGTGTGAAGGAAGCGGAAAATCTTCATCAATCCGGAGACGGCGAAATACATCGAGCGCAGGCCGAGGATGGCGAAAACATTCGAAGTGTAAACAATAAAGGCATTGAGCGTGACAGCGAGAACGGCGGGTATGGAATCGACGGCAAATAGCACGTCTGTGGTTTCGATTACGGCCAGGACCACCAATAACGGCGTGGCATAAAGTCCGGGATTTCCTTTCCATCCCCGGACAAAGAAGCGGCCATCCTGATAGTCATCCGTGACCGGCACCCAGCGGCGGAGAACTCGCACTGCCGGGTTGGTTGCTGGATCGATTTGATGCTCCCCGATTAGCCCTACCCGGATGCCGCTGTAAATCAGCAGTGCCCCAAGGATGTAGAGAATCCAATGGAAGCGGTGGATCAGGCCGACACCGGCAAGGATGAAGAAACCGCGCATCAGGAGCGCCCCGAGAATTCCCCAAAACAGCACGCGGTGCTGGTGCTCCTCGGGCACGGAGAAGTAGCGGAAAATGACGAGGAAGATTAAGAGATTGTCCACGCTAAGCGAGAGTTCGAGAACGTAGCCGGTGACAAACTCGAGAGCGACCTGGCGCCCCTGCCAAAAGAAAACCAGTCCCGCAAAGGCAGCGGCGAGCGCGACCCATATGGCGCTCCAGGCGAGGGCCTCGTGCGGGCGCACAACGCGGCCGCCGCGGTGGAAGACGAGGAGGTCCAGCACCAGCATGCCCAGCGCGAACAGGTTGAAGAGAATCCAGAAGTAGAGCAAGTCAGATTGCCGACGGTTGTTATTTCGATTAGCGACTGCCAATTGTCGATCGAAAATGTTGCCTGGGTTAATTGGCCATCGGGAATCGGAAATTGGACGTTCAACTACTTCTGCCGGCCCAGCCGTCCACTCTCCCAAGCGTCCCACATGCCAGAGTTCTTGAGCATCTCCTCGCTATGCGTTTCCTGCAGGCTCTGCGCGATCTGCGAACGAGTAAAGCGCGGACCAATCTTTTCCGGAAGATTGGCCAACGCGAAGCTGAATTCGGCAGCCTCGGCAACGTTTTTCTTGAGTTGCACAAAGTCCACTTTGTCGTAGGTATCGGAGACGGCGTGGTAGTTTTCCATGTAATTCGCCTCGTCCTCATCGGCGACGAATGTAGGAACGCCTTCCAGCATGAAATCAAAGTGATCGGTGCCCCCTTCCATGTCAATTTTCATATTGGTCAAGCCAAACTGCTGCAGCGGAGCGATGAGGCGCTTCGCAGTGTCGATGACATCCTTCCGGCCGCCGTCGGAAAAGCCTGTGGTTTTGCCTGTTCCGGAATCGTAGATGATAACTCCGGCGGCTTTGTCGAGCTCAGGCCGATGCGATCGAGAGTAGGCTCGGGAGCCGAGCAGACCTTCTTCTTCACCGGAAAAGAGGATGAAACGGATGGAGCGGCGCGGTCTCAATCCGGATGCCTTGATGGCACGAAGCGCGTCGATTACCAGCGCGGCGTTGCAGCCGTTGTCGAGCGCGCCGGTGCCGAGCTCCCAGGAATCCAAATGTGCGCCGAGAATTACGAATTCATCCGGCTTTTCGCTGCCTTTGATTTCCGCAATCACGTTTGCGGACTTGATCGGCCCGCCGATTTGGTTGGGGATACTCAGGTCAGCCCACACCGGATGCCCTGAGGCCAGCAAGCGGCCGATGCGCTCGCCATCTTCGCGGGCCACCAGCACCTGCGGAATGCGATCGATTTCTCCCTCAGAAGAGTTCGTGTGCCGGTAGAGGATATCGTGTTCGCGCGTAGCGATAAAAGCGACTGCCTTGGCTTTACCTTTCACTGCCGCGGTGATCACCGGGGGAGCGTTCGAATACTCCGCAAATAGATCGTCCCAGGTCTTGAGCACGATCGAATGGACCAATAGCACCTTGCCGGAAATATCTCCGGCTTTTGCAAAGTCCGCAGGACTGCCGTTGCCGACGTCGACTACCGGCACGTGCTTGGCTGGAGCGAGCGCGGGCGCCCAGGCCACCGATACCGCGTGCGCGCGGAAAATCGTGGGCAGCAGTCCGCCCACCTTTGCGTCGCCCACTTCGTAGAACGCGCTTATCGTCATCTCGGTCGCGCCTTCGGACCAGGAGTTCGGGATTACGAAGCTTTCGGTATGAACTGAGTCGGCTCCGGCTACGGTAAATGCTTTCACTCCCCACTCGACCGCATGTTGCATGGCGGGCGTGCCGGGCACGCGCCCGCCGATTTCATCGGTCAGGTGTTGCAGGTTGCTTTCGAGTGGGGAGGGTTGAAGAGCGGTCTGAATGATGCGGGCGGCATCGTCGGTCTCGTTGGGAGGAGCCGCGGCAAGGCAGATAGCGCTAAGGGTCATACAGAGCCACAAGATTTTCAGCGTTCGCATATTGGGTGCATTAGAAATGAAATCCTGGAAAAGAGCAAAAGCTCGGTACGGAAGCGCGGAGCACGGCCGCGGAGATCGCTGAGAGTATGAGACCGGGATGTGCGCTTACTTCGGCGGCAATGGATTCATCTTGTCGAGGATGCGGACTGTCTCCAGCATGGTGACGCCGACAATCTCCAGGCTCTTGGGACTGAGCTTGTCGACTGTGTCCTGCGTGGTGTGCCAGAAAACATCGTGATAGCCGTAGTCAAAGTCAATGAAGTCGGCACAGGCGACGCCCTGCTTCACGAAGGGAATGTGATCGTCATCGACTGCCATGGTCCGCGCGAAGAAATGCGACTGATAGCCAACCCGGGTGGTGGCCTCGTAGACGACGTCTTCGAGCCAGGGCGTCGAGTTCGAATCGTGCTCAATGTTGAGATCGGCGTCTCCGACCATATCCGCTAGCAGGAGCGCCTTAATTCTCTTCAGCGTTCCGTCGGCTTCCCACTTATCTTTCAGATGGCGTATGCCATACAGGCTGTCTTCGAGAAATGGGACTTCGTTGTCGGGCTTTATTCCCTCTTCGGCATCGTCCCACACCAGCCAAATGGTGTAGCCATTGCGAGGTTTGCCGCGGAGTTGATTCGCGAATTCCAGCAGCAGTGCGCTGGAGGAACCGCCATCGTTGGCGCCCACGAAGGAAGTTTTCCGGAGCGGGTAATTCGTATCGTAATGGCTGGCAATGACGATGATCCCGTCTTTCGCCCCGGGGAACTTGGCGACGATGTTGTGGACGGGTAACTTGCCTTCGGGCGTGTCGGCGGTGAAGGTGTCGTTCTCCACCTCGTCGCCTTTGAGATGAGAGAGGATGTAATCTTCGACCTTCTTGTGATTCGCACTGCCGATCGGCCGTGGGCCGAAAGCAACGATCTCTTTTATGTACTGAAAGGCACGGGCGGAATCGATCGCCGGCGGCGGGCCGCTGTCGGGCGGAAGTGCGAGCTTGGGGGGAGTCGTGTCGGCAGAAGGGTTTGGAGTCGCGGCCTGCACTCCCACTGCGCTGCCTTCCTTATCATGGCTGCACGCAACGAAGGTGAGGGCAACCCAGAGCAACAGAATCGAAAGAAAACTGGTCGTGCTTATCTTTCTCGGGATCTTTCTCGGGAACTCTCGCGAGATCACTCTCTTCGTCACCATCACTGCCCGAACCTCTCAGTCAAATTCAAACTGAACTTCAATCGACTTTCGCATCTTAGGGCGCCTGTTTTTCTGCTCGCGCCCGCCGTTGCTTGGGATGGACAAGCCATGCGATGCCAATGCTGGCCCCATACAGGGCGACCATGGGAGACGCAAAGATGAACATACTCATGATGTCAGGAGTCGGCGTAACAATGGCCGCCGCCACGAAAATGAGCAATATTGCGTAACGGAAGTTGTTCCACATGAAGCCGGCGCTGATGATGCCCATCAACGCCAGAAAAAAAATAAGAATCGGCATCTCAAAGACTAATCCCATGCCAAGGATAATGCTCATAAACAGCGAGGTGTATTCGGAGATAGTGATCATGGGCTGGAATTGACTTCCGAAACCGATCAGAAATTCCAGGGCCCGAGGGTAAACAATCCTGTAGCCGAAATAGCCTCCAGTTGAAAACAAAGCGATGGTCGAAGCCATGAAGGGCATCACATAGCGCTTTTCATTGCGGTACAGGCCCGGCGAGATAAACATCCAAACCTGATAGAGCACAAAGGGCGAAGCAAGGAACAGACCAGCGAGAGCGGCAATCTTCAAGTAAAGGTTGAAGGGGTCCACGGGATTCAGGTAGACCAGCTTCTCCGACAGGCCGTGAGATCTGAGGGCGTCCACAATTGGCTTCTGCATGACCGCATAGATTTTCTCCCGAAATCCCCAGCAGGCGAAGAAGCCGACAGCCACCGCTGCAATGGAGTAAACCAGGCGGCGGCGCAACTCCTCCAGGTGATCGAGAAAGCCCATGGTAGGCATGGCGTCGCGCTTGGGCTCGTCGCCCGAAGCCTCGGTCGCGGCGTCAAACATGCGACTCCTGCGAGGTCGGCGGGGTAAGCTCCACAACGGTCTCGTCGGGGGCAGTTGAACTCGCTGACGCGGCTGGACTCGAATCCACTGACGTGGCCTGGTCTGAGATTGCCTGATCCGCGATAACCCGGTCTGCGGGGGTATCGGGGCTGATGGGCGACTCAAGCTGCGGCGGGGCTGCATCGCCGCCCGCCGCGTTCGCATTCAGGCTGGCTACAGTGCCCTGCGGCGGCGGGCTTGGCGGGAGCACCGTCTGTTTCTTCTCAGTTTCCAGGTGGGCGATTTCGGTTTCGATCTGCGACTTGAATTCATTCGAGGCACGCCGGAGTTCAGCCAGAAGGCGTCCGGCTTGACGAGCCATCTCCGGCAACTTCTTTGGCCCAAAGAGAATGAGGGCCAGGAAGAACAGGAAGATAGTGTCGGAAAAGCTCATGGCCTCATCATAATGCGGCGGCGCAACGGCGGCAACGCGGCGCCATGGTCCCCGGCGGTTTTAACGCTTTTCGCGGCAGCCGTTTCGCCGGACTATGCACAACTCCTCCACTGGCTTTACCATAGTCGGCCATGCAGCTTTGGTTTGCCCGGGGAAGTGAAGTCAGCATTCGCGAGCAGCTTGTGACACAGGTCGTATTGGGCATTCTGGGCGACGACCTTGTTCCCGGCCAGCGCCTGCCCAGCACGCGCGAACTGGCGCGGCGCTTTCACCTGCATCCCAACACGGTTAGCGCGGGCTACCGGCAACTGGCGCGGGAGCGCTGGGTTGAGAACCGTCGTGGCAGCGGCGTTTTTGTGCGGGCCAATAAGCCGGAGATCACACTCTCATCCGGGCTTGCACTGGATCAGATGATCGCCAGCCTCTTCCGCGTGGCGCGCAAACAGGGCGTGTCTCTGCCTGTTCTCCGCTCTCGAATCCGGCAATGGCTGGAATTGCAGCCACCTGATCATTTTCTGCTGATCGAGCCGGACGAAGAACTCAGAAGAATCGTGGCGGCGGAGATGCAACAGGCTGTGAATCTGCCGGTCATGAGCTGCGGACTGGAAGAGTGCTTGAAAGCGCTGGATGACAGTATTCCAGTCGCGCTACCGAATCGGGCAGCCACCGTTCGGCAAGCGCTTCCAGCGGGCGCCGAGCTTCTGGTTCTGGGTTTTCGCTCCGTACCGTCCTCCCTGAGACAGTGGCTGCCCGCTCCCTCGGGCGCTCTGGTGGGTGTGGCCTCGAAGTGGCCGGATTTCCTAAAGCTGGCGCGCACCATGCTGAGCGCTGCCGGTTTCCATCCCGACAGCCTGGTGTTGCGAGATGCCCGCAAGCCGAACTGGCAAAGAGGACTGAAACAGACCGCTGCGGTGGTGTGTGATTCCCTGACGGCAAAGGAGCTGCCCGCGGGTTCCCGCGCGATTCCTTTCTCGCTGATCGCGGAGTCTTCTATTGACGAGCTGCGGCGCTACGTGGAGTTCATCAGCAAGTCGCTCGAATCGTTGTGACACTCCGGAAAGTGTCCCAGGACTGCCAGCGTAAGTATGTAATGAGCGCTACTCTGCGCTCATGAGACACATACAACACATTCATCTATTGCTGGCGTCGGTTCTGGTGGCGTCGGTCGCGTTGGCGCAAACAAGAGAAAAGCAAGCCGCAGACATCGCCCCGGCAGAGGACGCAATCTCAGCAGCGCGGAGTCAATACACACCAACCATCTCCACCTCGACTGATATCAACGATGGCAAAACGCTGGCTCAGTTCAACCGGCCGATGCCGGGGCGTCCGTTTCCGCCGCAGCATGGATATCCTTGGGGGTATCAAACACCTTGGACGCATCATGGCGGCGCTGGCCACGTCCTGATCGGCGCTGCGATCGGGTTTGGCGTCGGGGCGGCCCTCGGCGCGCACCAAAGCGCTCAGAACGGAACCCCAGTCTCCGGCGGAATAATCATTGGGGGTGGGCTTCTCGGCCTGATCGGCGGATGCATCGGCGAGGCTGTCGGCACGTTCCCGGGCCTGCACTATTCGTCTGCGCGTCGCAGGAGAGGTTACCGGCCATCCGGGCCTGAGGACGATGAAGAGAGCAATCTTCGTTCGCCCTCCAAGCCCAAGGAAGATCATCCAGAGGCATCCGCCAAGTCTGCCTCGAGCAGCCAATCAGACGATGTTGAAGCAACTGCCGCGCCTTCACCAGGGATGCGAGCCGCCCCCTAGTTCCTGAACTAGCTTCTGAATGAAATTCTGCTGTAAGGAGAAAAAGGAAATGCGTCACTTCTTGGGAGTAGTTCTGATTGTAGTGTGCAATCTGGCAGTCTTTGCGCAGGATGGACCGAAAGCGGAGATTTTTGCCGGGTATTCATACGGGAATTACGAGTTGATCCCAGGCTCCTCCAGCGTCCGGATCGATACTACTGCTGTCTCCGGTGCCACCAGCGCGCGACTAAGCATGAACGGATGGAACGGCTCGGTCGCGGTAAATATGAAGCGGTGGTTCAGCTTTGTGACGGATTTCAGCGGCTACTATAGCGGTTCGTCGGCATCGACGACGACGACAGAGACGTTCTCTCCCTGCACCGGTTGTAGCACGCAGACAAGCACGATCGTAAACGTGGCTTCCGATCCCAAGATCCATAATTTTCTGTTCGGACCACAGTTCTCCTACCCTGGGGGAAACATCAGGCCATTTGCACACTTCCTGGTGGGTGGAGAACATGTGGATCTGACCCGATCGGAGAACGCAACCAGTTCCGGCGGCGGCATCACACTTCCTGCTATCCCTGAGTCTGGGCATGTGTGTCGGGAACTGGATTTGCCATGGCTCTTGGCGGTGGAGTCGACTACTCCATCAGGCGCAACCTGGCCTGGCGGCTTCAGGCGGACTATCTGACAAGCCAGGCCGGGCTAGCACAAAACCATGTGCGCATTTCTACAGGGTTGGTCTGCCGGCTGGGAGAGTAACCTGGGTTCGTTGTTCCCGTAGCTGGCAATGCTTTAGGATCCAGCGGCGCATTGCCATGGTCGCGCACAGGAATCTGCAGCTTCGTCTCAAACTGGCGACTGTGGAATAGGCTGGCTCGGGAACCAGTGGAGGAACCCAATCTGCCCCCGACCGCATCTCACAATTAAGAGACGCTCCGCGGGGTGGTTACCATGGTGACTATCTCGTTCCGGGACAGTCTAATGTGGTGATATACTGCGTCTATTCAGCGCGGTTGCTGGGTGGTCGACAACCCTGACCGAAGGACAATTCAAGATGGCACGTAGTTCTCGCCGCTCACTCTTCCTGGTAGTTTTCTTTCTTGTTGCCTGCGGCTTTCTGGGAATTCTTTTCGCCCAGCGCACGGGACAGCAGTCGTCGCTCGCCGGCGATTCTGACGTCAAGGACAGCCTGAAACAGTTCACTGACGTCTACGCCATCGTCGAGGATAACTACGCCGAGCCAGTTAACCCGGACAAGGCCATCTATAACGGCGCCATCCCGGGAATGCTGCACGCGCTCGACCCGCACTCGAATTTCTTCGATCCCAAGTCTTACGCCTTGATGCGCGAGGATCAGCGCGGCAAGTACTACGGCGTGGGTATGACGGTGGGCCCGCGCAACAACAAAGTCATTGTGATTTTCCCCTTCACGGGCACGCCCGCTTACAAGGCAGGCATTCATCCAGGTGACGTGATCATCGCGGTTGATGGCAAGTCCACGGAAAATATGAGCACGGGCGACGTCGCCGATTTGCTCAAGGGACCCAAGGGAACCACTGTCCACATCAGCATTTCGCGCGAGGGCGTGGAGAAGCCGATGGAGTTCACCCTGGTGCGCGACGAGATTCCGCGTTACAGCGTGGATGTGCACTTCCTGATTCGACCGGGAATCGGTTACCTGCACGTGACCGGGTTCAACGAAACCACGGAAGAAGAGGTCTCGAAAGCCCTGGATGAGTTCGGCGATCTCAAGGGTCTGATTCTCGATCTGCGGGGAAATCCCGGCGGCTTGTTAAGCGAGGGCGTGGGCGTAGCCGACAAGTTCCTGAAGAAGGGTCAGCTCATCGTTTCTCACCACGGCCGCGCTTCCGCGGAGAAGCGTTATGTGGCGCAGCATGGCAACGGAGGCAAGGATTACCCGCTGGTGGTGCTGGTAAACCGCTTGACCGCGTCCGCGGCAGAGATCGTTTCCGGAGCCATTCAGGATCACGATCGCGGGTTGATCGTGGGTGAAGTCACCTTTGGCAAGGGCTTGGTCCAGACCGTGTATCCGCTGTCAGAGAATACGGGACTTGCTCTTACCACCGCACATTACTACACGCCCAGCGGTCGGCTGATTCAGCGCGACTACAGCAACATTTCGCTCTACGATTATTACTACAATCGCGAAACCGACTCCGGCAGCAATGCCAATCGCGAGGTAAAGCTGACTGACAGTGGCCGCACGGTCTACGGCGGCGGCGGCATCACGCCCGATGTTGCCATCCCTCCGCTCAAGGGCAACCACTTTCAGGACACCTTGTTGCAGCACTATGCATTCTTCAATTTCGCCAAGCGCTACGTCGTGACTCATCATCCTGCGAAGAAATCTGGAAGTCGACGATGTCATGCTGCAGGACTTCCGCAAGTCACTCGACGAGGCCAACATCTCTTATACCCAGGCGGATATGATCGACAACAACGATTGGATCAGGTCTAACATTAAGGCTGAGATCCTGGTGGATGCCTTCGGTCAGGATGAAGGCCTGAAGGTGCGCGCGGAATCGGATCCTGAAGTGGTGAAAGCCCTGGACCTGCTTCCGCAGGCCAAAGCGCTGGCCGATAGTGCCAAGCGCATCGTGGCCGAGCACAACGGAGCGGGAGCGTTCAACCGGTAGGGTAAGAGGATTTCCTGGAGGCCCGGACAGGTTCCGGGCCTTTGCTCTTGGTCAGTGACGAACGGTTACTCCCCCCAGCGGTCTTCATTGACTTCGGTATCGAGCTATGTGAAAATCCGCGTCAGAAGGGCATCTAGCGCGGCTTTGGCACGGCTTTTCGAAGCTTTTTTCCGGAGCCTCTTTTGCGACACGAGTTTCTCGGGAACAGGAGCAGCTATTTTCAGCGCGCATAGTCGAGACTCGCACGACATGGAACTCTTGCTATCACTCTGGCACATTGCGGTGGGAAGACGGCGCTCCCGAGGCGAATTGGGGCCGGTTTGAAAGCGGTCGTGCTCGGGCTGGCGGTCGCCTTGGCGCTGATCGCCGGATGGACGGATTGGCGCAGTCGCCGCATCCCGAACTGGCTCACCGTGCCGGGATTCCTGGTCGGAGTTCTGGCGAATGTGTTGGCTAACGGATGGTCCGGGCTGGGAATTTCGCTGAAGGGTGCGGGGCTGGGGCTTCTCGTGCTTTTGCCTTTCGTTTTTCTCCGCAGCCTGGGTGCAGGTGATTGGAAGTTGGCCGGGGCCTTAGGAGCATTTGTAGGTTGGGAAGGAATGGTGAGCTTGCTCATGGGTTCGGTCTTTGTGGCCGGGATTATGGCCTTGGGACTAGTGATCTACAAGCGGCGATTCAAGGAAACGCTGCGCAACATTGGGAGCCTGCTGGCGTCGATGTTGACGCTTCGTAGGCCGGGAGCGGAGGTTTCGCTGGATAATCCACAATCGCTCAAAGTTCCTTATGGCGTGGCACTAGCTTTGACCACTTTGCTTTTCAGCATCGGGAAGATGTGGGGAGCACGATAGTGATGGAAGGTGAATATGAAGAAGCCGGGATCGACGACATTGCGCGTTTTATTGCGGAACACCCGCGGTTCTGAGATCGCGGAGACCGCAATGATCCTGCCCTTGTTCTTCATGATCTTCATGGCTATCTTCTGGTTCGGGCAGGCATTCCGCATTTATGGCACGATCACCCACGCGGCACGGGAAGGTGCGCGCGCGGCTGTGGCCCCGGTTTGCACGACCTGCGCAGCCGCGAACGACCCATCAGCGAACGCCTGGAACGCGGTTCAAAGCACGATGCAGGTTGCCCATCTTGATCCCACTCAGTTGCAGCAGCCCACCACCCCTCCCGCGCTGTGCGGCTGCTCTCCCTCCGCCACCACGACGAGTGCAGTTCCACGACCGTGGCGTGCGACAGCAGCCAGAACAACATTTGCGTCCAAGGCGTAAGCCACCCAAACGGCAATGGCACCCCCCATCCGAAACTAATATCGAGTTGTCGGCTCCCGGCAACGGCAACGGAGGCGCTGGGGAGTGCGGGGTTTCCGTCAGCCTCCAGTATCCTTACAAGTTTTGGCTGCCGTTCAGTTCTCTAAGTAATCAAACCATCGAACTCCGGGCTCAGGCCCAGATGCGGGCGGAAACGCAATGAATCGCCACTTTCATTGTTTTCCTCGGATGGTCGGTGCTTCCCGGCGGCTGTGGGCCGAAGACCGTGCTTCCCAGATCGTAGAATTCGCGCTCTCGCTGCCTTTGCTCGTGCTCTTCGTGGTCGGAATTTTTGACTTCAGTGGAGCGATTTCTCTGAAGCAGAAGCTTACCAACGCTGCTCGCGAGGCTGCGCGTGTGGCTGCTGCCGATCCCGCGAATGATCTGGGCAATCCATCGGATGCACAACCCGCGTCTGTGATCGATGCATTCTACGTGGTGGACAACTATTTGAAATCTGAGAAGCTCAACGATTGCGGCCTGATCACTGACCTTCCGGTGCAAACGGGTGGCACTCTCACCTGGGTTTCAACTGCCACGGGCTGTCCAGGCGGACCTGGCGGCACGCTTCGGCTCACCATCAATCGAGGCTGCGTCACGTCACAAACAATAAACGGCAATCCGGTAAATCTGGTCGGAACCTGCGTCACCATTCTGTACCCGTACAAGTGGCAATACAGCAGCGTGGCGGGTCTGCTGGGCGTGACGTTCATCGGTCCGACGGGCATTACCACCGCCGCTGCCGCGTTTAACGAAAATTGAGGGTTCAAACATGCTGCCGCCGCTTATCGAACACCACCGCAGTCACGGCAAGGCGCGCTCCAGGGAGCGCGGCTTCACGATGGCGCTGGTGGCGTTGGCGTTGGTCACCATTATTGCCATGGCTGCGCTGGCAATCGACCTCGGCACCCTCTACCAGGCCAAGGGCGAGGCTCAGCGCGCCGCTGATGCGGCGGCCCTGACGGCGGCAAGGATGATTTCGATCTCGGGCATCACGGGCGACCCGACGAACGTGAGCAATTCATGGCAGCCGATCTGCGGCGGAACCGACAGCGCCGCCACGTTGGCTGCGATCAAGGTGGCTCAACAGAACCTGATCAGCGGCGGCGCGGCCACGAGTGCAAACGTTTCCGTGAAATACGGCGCAGGAAGCGCAGGTGCCTCCACCACAAATTGCACCGGTGCGGGAGCAGGCTTCGGCGTGAATCCGGTGGTCACAGTAACCGTTACAAGCGCCAAACTGCCGATCTTCTTCGCCCGCGTTTTTTCCTTGTTTCCTGGCGGCAACTACTCTAATACCACGACAAGCGCCGCCGCGACCGCCGAGGTATTCAATTCTTCCAATTCGGAGACAGTGGACGCATCGGCTACGCTGACTCCGGTTCAGCCACGATGCGTGAAGCCCTTAATCATCCCGAACGTCGACCCGGTAACCAGCGTGGCGTTTGTTAATCTGGCGTCCGGGGCTATCAGCAGACAGGGGATTTATCCCAACGGAGTGATCGGAGAGACCTTCGATCTGACTGCCGACTGTCGCCGCGGCCAACCCAACTGCTACGGCGGGAACCTGACCGCGAACCCGCCGCAGGCGACTAACCCACCCCCCACGCTGGAGTACGTTCCGGCGCTGATTCAAGGTACGCCCGTCGCGGTTCCCTCCTGCGCGACCGCTGACAACTTCCAGGAAGCGATCGCAGGATGTGATCAGACCACGGTTTATACGTGCGGTACTCCCGCAGGCCCCGGTTCAACGCAAGTCGACCTGACCGAGAACCCGATAAATCCTCGCAGCGAGACCGGCGACACCGGCACCGCCGTGCAGTGCCTGATTAACGCTGCGGGAGAAGGCGACAATGGGCAAGACCAGCTCAACACGGGCACTTTCCCTTTTCAAATCCAGGCTGGTTCTAGCAATCCGCTGGCCCAGGATGGCCTGGTGGCGAATAACGGCATCCTCACTGCCAGTAACTCCATTGCTACGCTGCCGATCTACGATGGCACCGCACTGCCCACGGGCGTACAGCAACCCAACGTTACGATCGTCGGGTTCTTGCAGGTCTTTATCCAGGAACTCAACGGCCAGGGACGCCCCGTCGTATACGTACTGAACGTCGCGGGCTGCGGAAACGGGCAGACCACGACTGTCAGCTCCAACCCTGTTTTTGGAACTTCTCCCGTGCCCATCCGGCTGATCACGCCGCCGTAATCTACCTGACTCGATTGCGCGCAATCCGGCGCGCAGACGTAGTCAGGCAATCAATCAGCGGAAGCGAACCCAGAGAACTCGATTACGGTTGAGGAACATCGGTGTTCGGAGGGGTCCTTGTGTCGGGGGAAGGCTGGCCGTCGTTCGCGGGGTTGGGGTTCGCAACGTTTGCCGCTGGGCGGGTTGGGGCTGCGACGCCGGGCTGGGCATCGGGGTCATCGTCCTCACCGGCCAGAGGCTGGAGTTGGGGTAGCGGTGACGCCATCGTTCCACCAGGGCGCGAGCTGAGAATGACGCGATTCAGAGCCTTGGGATCCGTTGGCGAACCAAGAATCAGGAAATTGAATTGCGATCCATTTAGCAGTTGAGCGAGAACTTCCTGCGCCGGCGCCGGGCCGAGGTCGGCTACGACCTTCTCTTGTTCCGCGCCCGCCGGAATGGCAATGTCTGCCCCTGTGCGCTCATGCACCGCCAAGAGAACTTCGGAAAGACTTGCTTGGTTGGAACTGATCGACAGCAAACCGCCCTGAAACAAAACCTCCAGCCGTGGCTTCGCGGCAGGCGGCGCTGGAGCCGAGACCCTCCCCGCCGGGGCGCGATAACTGGTATTCACCAGAACTGGTCCGGAAGCGGAACCCGCTGTTTCCGCGCCCGCACTTCCTCCCACTTTCACGATCACAGTTCTTCCCGAAGGAAAAACCTGGTACGGCTGCGGACCATTCAAATCAAGCACAACCCGCGTCACGGGCGGATTCGATGAAAACAATCCCACGCGCAGGCTCTTCACTTCTCCACGGTTTACCGCCTGGTTCCGTAGCTGAGCGCCGGGAACGGCATTGACGAAATCCACCACCAGGCGATCAGGACCGGTAAGAACGTTGGTCTGTGGGACGATGCGATCGCTGGTCTCAATCTCGATCTCGACCTGCTTTCGTGTATCAAGCACTTGCACCCGGCGAATCGAGGACACGGCTTGAGTCTGGCACACGACGGAGGTGGGAAAACATGCTGCGGCCGATAGCAGCAGAACAGCAGCGGCTCTGGGGGAGGAGGCCATGAATACCTTAAATTTTGTGTGGAGCGGCGCCAAGGCGATTCTAGCAGTCTTTGCAACCACAAACCCTTACGAAGGGATTACAACCTTGGGTCAGGCCCAAACTGGCACTCACGCTTTAGCGGACTGAGCGTTGCCTCAGGATGATCGGGGTGGCGAGGGCAGCGTAAAGCTCCTGCAAGGGCTATTGCCGAGGTTTCCCTGTGAGAACGAAGAGGCTACCGAAAGCGGAAACACTCTCGCAAGTTCAGTCCTGCGGAATAGCTTGCCCAGCCTAGACGCAGAGTAAGGGACGGCAGAGCGAGTCACACCCGGTGAGTAGCTTCGTCACTCCAGTTGCCCATTGATAGCCGTCTTGCAAAACGGTCATCGTCATTTTTGCGATAGGATGATTTCAGCCATAGACCCGCGAAAGCGGGGATTGAAGGATTTCATCCCATGCGACTGCCCACTGAAAACGCCGCCTCGCCATACATGAACTACGCACCGGCGGATTTAGATCCGCACCGCGATCTTCCCAAGGGATTCTTCGATTTCCTGTGGCCGCTGCACAGGCAATTCACTCCGTGGCAACAGAAACTGGTCGTCAAACGCGCCGAGGTGTTGCAGTTGTCGCATCGCGGAAAGCCACCGAACTATCTGACGGGTTCGGAGGCAACCACCTCCGACTGGAGGATCGCGGTGCCGGACTGGTGTGCGGATCAGCGCAACCAGATGACCGGTCCGGCGGACGATGGCGAGTTGACGGTAAAACTGCTCAACTCCGGCTCTCCAGCCGTTATGCTCGACCTGGAAGATTCCACGGCGAACACCTGGGAGCGGATCATGGTGGCGGTTCAGAACACCATCTCCACCTACAAGTATGAACTCAGCTATGACGACAAGAAGCGGCAGAAGAAAGTCACCGTTCAGCGCTCGAAAACCGTGACCTGGGTGCGACCCCGCGGTCTGCACCTCAGCCAGGGTGGAGTGATCAAGAACGAGATCATCTCCGCTTCCCTTTTCGACTTGGCTTTGATCTGGTACCAGATCGACCCCGCGTGGCTGCCGCACAACTTCTCTGTGTATATCCCCAAGAGCGAGTCCGCTGAGGAGGCCTTCTGGTGGCGCGATCTGTTCCAGGCTCTCGCCAGGCATAAAGGCCTGCCACTCGACTACATCAAATGTATGGCGCTGGTGGAAGCTCACCCGCTGGCTTATCAGATGGAGGAATTCCTCTTCAATCTTCGCGAGCACTGCCTCGGCTTGAACCTGGGCCGCTGGGATTATATGGCCTCATTGATCGATTTTATGATCGAGGATCCCGACTGGATTTTGCCCGATCGCAATACCATTCCGCATGACGTGGCGTTCTTCCAGAACTTTCGCACGCTGATGCCGGAAGTCTGCCACAAACATGGCGCGCTTGCGATTGGCGGAATGACCGCACTTTTCCCCAGCCGCACGGACAAAGAATTGAACGAGCGCGCTATGAAAGTCCTCAAGCAAGATAAAAAAAACGAAGCCGACTGCCTGATGGATGGAGCATGGACCGGTCATCCCGATCAGAACGAAATCGCGGTTGCCCAGTTCCCTTACCCCAATCAGATTGCGAAGCAGCCCAAGCTACCCAGTGCGCGTCCTGATCTGCGGCCGATCCCGAAGGGCGTTGGCGGAATAACGCTGGCTGGAACGCAGGCCGCGGTGCGCACCGTGATTCGATATCGCAATGGCGTACTCAACGGAAAAGGCGCCAGCCTGCTCGATGGCTACATGGAAGATCTGGCCACCGACCGCATCTACCGGCTGATGATTGCCCAGCGCGTGCGCCACAAAGTTAAAGTGCCGGGTGACGATGGCAAGCCGATCGAACACAGTTCCGCGTTGATCACGCGTTTGTTTGACGAGGAGCTGACCAGGATTCAACAAAACTTGCCGGCAGAGATTGATCAGAAAGCGGCAGCGACCCTCCCCGAAGCACGCCGCATCGCGGAGGAGCTGATTGTGCAGGGACACCACTCGCCGATCTAGGTGTTTTTAGGCCACAGTTGGTGACCGTGCAGGTAGGTTCGGGACTGTTGATTTCTTCCCGAAAATAAATTGTCAGCCAGGTCGCAGGAACGGGCTTGATTGTCGCTATCTGGGAGGCGAGGTCTCGATACCCCCTCCCCCCGGGGTCTACTGGAATCATCGAGTTAGCGCAAGTTTCCCCGTAAAATCCGGATGTCAAAGAACTTAGAAGTCAAAATCTAGAGAACAAAGGATTTAGGGACGCGGCGAGCTGGGTTCACCCAACTGTCACGGCCTCGACCATGATCGCGCGATTTAATTTTAGGCGCAAGGTTGGATGTCACAGCATTAGTGTGGAAAAGCTTGGCAGTGAAGAATCCCACCCAAATGAATACGACCATCCGGGCAAGATCAATGACTCCAAATGCCTGATTACAATATCGATATGGCAGTCATGTTTTCCGCGCACCCCACGGCGCGTCTTCGGCATCAAAACCAGGTGTAGAGTTGTTCGCGGCCCCTGCTGATGTTAGCTTTAGAATTGGTCGGGGAGGCTTTATGAGTTCTTCTCCACGGATCTTCGCTGTGGTCGTTCTGATGCTCATTCTGTTCATGGGCCGAGCCACTCCTTCGGCTGCACAAGCCCATGGCGCGGCGAGCGCTCACCCACCCACTTTCGCGGCTGCTGCTCCGGCGAATACAGGGCTTCAAAATCTGCCTCTCACCGAACCTGACAATCTTCCCCCTCCAGTTCTTGTAACGCCGCTGACTTCTTCTCCTGACTACTTCCCCTCGTTCGGACGCAAAGCGGACGGTTCGGCTGAAGAAGTTGTGCAACCCGAAAGCCGCGTGCAGGAGCGGACTGAAGACCGCATTCAGCCCCAGCCCAAAATCGGCGAAAGATAAGTAAACTTCCGAGCGCTCCTTGGCTGCCGGCAACCATTAAGATGATCGCTGCCGAGATAGATGCGGCAAACGCGGGGTGGTCCTGTGTCCAGGAATCACATTTGAGGTGAGCCTTGTTTCGATCCATTGTTGTCGTGTTGTCTTTTCTCTGTGGCGCCACGCTCGTGGCCCAGACTGCTCCTCCTGAGCGCAAAGTGGTGGGCAATGTGGTCACTTCGGAGCACGATCCGAGGGTACGAATTAAATTGCCGAAGGCCGCTCGGTATGTCGGAGCAGATCGCTGGGTGCTCTACGACATCGCGGATTGTGAACTGCACGCTTTCGTTGAAGCAGATGCTCAAGAGAAAGTTCAGCGGCTGTATTGGGTGCAATTTGAGGGTTATTTACCGAGCCGTCCTGAGTTGCATCACACGTACGATTCGCCGAAGCATGCGACCATCGGCGGCATGGATTTCTACGTAGACACTTGGGTTCGGACAAAGGACGCGGCCACTGAATCGGGTTCTGACCGTGAGCACATTGAGGCGCTTGTGCGTGCCAAGGGCTATCGAATGCCGGAGGCAATGATGTATGTGCGCCTCGTCCACCTGCTGGATAACGAAAAGCGTAAGGAGTTGATGATTATCTATGGCGAACATCTCGCGCCCACCGGATTTACAGCCGCCGAACTGAGCGAAGGGGACAAGGCCCACGACCGATGGCCGGGCATTGCGGATGCAATGCTTGAACGTGCGGAGAGACGTATCACGATTGAGCCAGCAAAACGGTGAATTGAGATGCCCCGCCTCGTTGCCGATCATCCCCATTCTAAATTTCGCAGAGAACGCGAAATTTAGAATGGGCCACCTGTCGCAAATCTACGGAAACTTGACTCCTAATTAATGCGTCTCCACCATGGTCTCCGCCAACTTATGTAGCTGCGTCCTGATTCACAGTACGGGTATAAAACATGTGGCCGCCGGGAAACTCGTGGATCTGCACGCGGTTCGCATCGCCCATGATCGGCATCTGGTCTATGCTGAGTACTGATCCCATGAACGGGCACGAGAGATCGTTCCATCCATGCACGATCAGCACACGCAGCTTGGGATCGGCAGCAACCGACTCGCGCAGGTCTCTGACTGCACCTTTACGCAGGTCGTCGTTGCGATCCCATTGCCGGTTGACGTCACCCGACAGGGCCTCATAGCGCGCATCGGTTTTCCATCCAACCGTTCGCGTGATGAAGTCCACCATGGCGGTGGTGGTCGGCGCGATGATGCTCTCCAGAATCGGATCGCCAGTCTGTTGCGTCGGGGCGTAGGGGAACGGATCGGGTGCGGTCACGTTCGAGTCGTACACGCTGCCGATTAATCCCTGTGTCCGGTGCACCTCGCGGAGATAGGCTCGAATGTCGAGCCGGCCGCCGGCAAACTTCACGAACTTCGGATCGAGCCCCGTCATTTCGGTCACATGCGCAATCATCGCGTCGTTTGCAGCCTGGTCGCTGCGGCCTTTCAGCAGCGCCTCTGCGTAGTCTCCGCGCGTGTACGCCATCACTTGCTGCATAGCCGAGTCAGTCAGCTTGCCTTCGGACTCCAGATGTGCGGCCGTTATCGATGGCAGGTCGATCATCCAGGGAATCGGCGAAAGGTCCCCATCGCCTTTCTCCGGGTTCAGATATGGACTCACCAGCACCAGGCCGTTCATGGCAACGCCCAGGGTTGATTGCAGATAGTGCGTCATCAGTGGCCCGCGATACCCGCCATAGCTCTCCCCAACCAGATATTTCTTGTCCAGCAGGCGATCGTTCTGTACCAGCCACTTGTAGATCACGAGCGAGAGATACTCGATGTCGGGCTTCGGTGCATAGAAAAGCTTCTTCGTCTCCGCCTCGTCCACCAGAGAACGTGAAAATCCAGTGCCGATCGGGTCGATAAAGACCATGTCCGTGAAGTCGAGCCATGTGCCGGGATTGTCCGTCAGCGTTGCGGGATCCGAAGGCGAATCACCGTCATTCGCAAACGCAATATGCTTCGGCCCGATCGCGCCCAGGTTCAGATAGACAGACGAGGCCCCGGGCCCGCCATTGAGCGCGAACGTGACGGGCCGGCGCGAACCGCTGTCATTGTTCCTGCCTTTTGGCTCGTCGTTCTTGCCTTTTGGTTCGTCGCCTCTTGATTGATCCAGCGTGAATGCGGCGTACATGACTACGCCGGTGGGCTTGTCGTCCTTGCCTTTCAGCGTGATTGTGCCGACGGTCGCCGTGTAGTGAAGCGTCTTGCCGTTCACGGTGATGGTCTGCGGCACAGACTTGTCCGCGGGCAGAGGATTCTTCATCGGCTCGGTGGATTTTGATTCGGCGGATTTCGGCTCCGCAGATTTCTCTGCCGCAGGAGTTGCACTGGCATCGGCCGCCGGCTTGGCAGATTCGCCACGCTGGGCGAATGCAGGAAGAGCGAATAGCACGAGTGCGATAACGAGATTGGTGCGAGTCATTCTTAATAATGTAATCTACAACCAGAGACTGACGCAAAATCTCCGTTACACCGATTGACACGAAGTCGGCACACAAGATCAGCTTTTTCCCTTCGTAGACGCGGGCTGGGCCATCGGTGACATCCGTCCGCTTCGTGCCGTAATATCTAGGTGTTGCCACGACGGGCTCATCGCCAGTTTTGGGCGCACGACCGGGCGCCCCAGGGGCTGAGGCCCAAATCGTTTTGTCGGCCGGGCGGCACGGCTTGAGCCATGCCCTTCCTTAAGACATCCGCGGACGCAATCTAGTAGGAATCGAGAGGACTATGAGCGCCATCGAACGGCCCGCCGCCCTGCAGTTCCCTGCCCTGCGACCGCCCCGCCGTTACCTGTTCGGCCCCGGACCCAGCATGGTTCACCCGCGGGTGTATGAGGCGCTGTCGAAATCGATTGTCGGGCACCTCGACCCCTACTTTATCCAGGTGATGGGAGACGTTCAGCAATTACTCAAGACCACCTATGGAACCAAGGACGGCGCGACCCTGGTAATTTCCGGCACCGGCAGCGCGGGCATGGAAGCTGCCGTCGCCAACTTCGTTGAGCCGGGAGCCAAGGTGGCAGTGTTTGCGAACGGATATTTCTCCGACCGGCTTACTGAGATGGCGAAGCGCCACGGCGCGAACGTTGTACGGTTCGAGAAGCCCTGGGGTGAGACTTTTACTGCTGATGAAGCTAGAGAATTCATCTCTCGCGAGAAACCCAAAGTTGTGGCTTACGTTCATGCCGAGACATCGACGGGAGCGTTGCAATCGGGACAGGTGATCTGCGCTGCCGCCCATGACTCGGGCGCTCTGGTGATTGCAGATTGTGTCACCTCTCTCGGGGGAGTGCCGGTGGAGTTCGACCGCACTGGCGTTGATGTTGCCTACAGCTGCACGCAGAAAGGGCTGAGCTGTCCTCCGGGGTTGTCTCCGATGGCCATGTCGGCGAAGGCAATGGAATTTCTGCGCGCCCGCACTACTCCGCCGCGGAGCTGGTATCTGGACCTCAAACTGATTCACGATTACTCGACCGTGTCGCATCGCTATCATCACACCGCACCGATTTCGATGTTTTACGCGTTACGTGAGGCGCTTCTCGTCATTGCTGATGAAGGCATCGAGAACCGCTGGGAGCGGCATCGGCACAGCCATAAGTCTTTTGTGAAGGGCATCGAGGCGATGGGGCTGCGCATGCATGTTCCCGAAGAGCATCGAATTGCGACCCTTAACACGGTGTGTGTGCCCGCTGGCGTTGACGAAGCCAAAGTGCGCAAACGCCTTTTGGACGAGCCGGGCATTGAAATCGCCGGCGGATTTGGACCGCTTGCAGGGAAAGTCTTCCGCATCGGGGTGATGGGTCCGTTGGCCACTGAAGATAATGTGCAGTTTTTCCTCAAGGAATTCAAAAAGGCCTTGAGTGCAGAGGGCTATTCGATCTAGTGAAGGATCCGGGGAGGTAGAGGCGACAACGAATGACACTGAAGTCGGTAGATACTCTTCTTGATGTTTTACACTTCGCCGACAGTGACACCGCGGTTATCGTTCCGGAGCTAAGGGTCCATGTCACGTACGATTCGCTGCGGCAGCAGGTCCTGGCCATGGCGAACGCTCTGGCCTCTGCGGGTATTCGTCGCGGTGATGCAGTCGCCATCGCATTGCCCAACGGTTTGCCGGCGATGGTGAGCCTTCTGGCTGCCTCGATTGCCGGAACAGCAGCGCCTTTGAATCCGGCTTACCCCTATGAGGAGTTTCATTTCTTTCTCGGCGATACCAATGCCCGCATCTTGCTTTGTCCGCCGGTAGGCGCAGAATTCGCTCGGAGCGCGGCCGCCGACCGCAAGATCCCCGTGTTCTCTGTGGAAATGCTGGAGAATGGCAACGTTAGTCTGATTGGCGCTCCCAGCGGCGTTACCGCGACCGAGCCTACGGCCGATGACATTGCCCTGATCCTGCACACCAGCGGAAGCACGGGCCAGCCCAAGCGCGTTCCTTTGCGGCACTTCAACCTGGCCGTCTCCTCGGCAAACATTGCTAACACCTACGCGCTTTCTGAAGAGGATGTTTCGCTGTGCATCATGCCGCTGTTCCACATTCATGGGTTGATTGGTTCGACCATGGCTACTCTGCTTTCCGGGGGCGCCGTGGTTGTTCCCAGTAAATTCAACGCGCTATCCTTCTGGCGGACGGTGCGGGAACATCGCGTGACCTGGTATTCGGGAGTACCCACGATGCATCAGCTTCTAATGGCTCGAACTCACCACAAGCCCGCAGAGGCGGGAACGCTGCGCTTCATCCGGTCGTGCAGCGCGCCCCTATCGCCGGAACTGATTCATAAAATCGAAAACGAGTTTGGCGTCCCGTTTGTTGAGGCGTACGGCATGACCGAGGCGTCTCACCAGATGACGTCGAATCCGCTGCCACCGCGTCACCGGAAGGCCGGATCGGTAGGAGTGGGCACAGGGCTTCGGGTCCGGATCATGGACAAGAACGGCAACTCACTCGAAAACAATGAGCGCGGCGAAATTGCCATCCAGGGAGCCAATGTGTTTCGAGGATACGAAAACAATCCCGAAGCAAATACCCGCGCCTTCGTCAACGGATGGTTTCGCACCGGCGACCAGGGATTTCTGGACGAAGACTGCTATCTGCATCTGACGGGCCGGATTAAGGACATCATCATTCGCGGCGGAGAGAACATCGCGCCTCACGAAGTGGACGAGATTCTGCTGAGGCATCCCGCAGTGGCGGCGGCGGTGACGTTTGGCTGTGCGCATCCCACGCTGGGTGAAGAAGTGGCCGCAGCCGTGGTTTTGCACGAAGCTCATGGCGCCACTGAATCGGCGCTGATCAAGCACTGTCGCGAGTACCTTGCAGAATACAAATGTCCAAAGAAGATTTATCTGGTGAAAAGCGTTCCAACCACCGCGACCGGGAAAATTCGCAGACGCGTGGTCGCTGCCGCGCTCGTGGATAACCAACGTGGATAAGCAAAGATGAAATTCCTGATCGCGGGGGCGGGCGCAATCGGAGCTTACATCGGCGCGCGCATGGCGCAGGCCGGGTTCGAGGTCACACTCTTTGCGCGAGGCCCGCATCTTCGCGCCATGCAGGCGCACGGCGTGCAGGTCAAAAGCAGCGAGGGAGATTTCGTGGCGCGGCCCGCAATCGCCAGTTCCTTCGAAGAAGTGGGGCCGGTGGACGCCGTTTTTCTTGGCGTGAAGGCGCACGCCCTGCCACAACTTGCGCCGCAGTTGGGCAAAGTGCTGGGGCCGGAGACCATCGTCGTCAGCACGCAGAATGGAATTCCGTGGTGGTACTTTCAAGGTTTCGGCGGCGAGTACGAAGGATTACGCCTGGAACGTGTCGACCCCGGCGGCGTGATTGCGGAGGCGATCGAAGCTCGCAACGTGGTGGGGTCGATCATCTACTTCGCGACTGAGGTTGCCGCACCAGGAGTGATTCAACACATCGAAGGCAACCGCATTTCGCTCGGCGAACCGGACGGCAGCCGCTCCGACCGCTGCCGCGGGATTGCTGAGGCGCTGATCGCCTCCGGGTTGCGCTGTCCGGTCACCACTCGCATCCGGCATGAGATTTGGGTAAAGGTATTGGGCAACGCGTCTTTCAACCCCGTTAGCGCACTGACGCGCGCGACGCTGGCGCAGATGGTCCGCGACCCCGGAGTGTCTTCGGTGGTCCGGGAAATCATGCAAGAAGTGGAAGCGGTCTCCCGCAAGTTGGGCATGGAGTTGCCGGTTTCTATTGAGCAGCGAATGGCCGGCGCGGAGAAAGTTGGTGAGCACAAAACCTCGATGCTGCAGGATCTCGAAGCGGGCCGGCCGATGGAACTGGAAGCTCTCGTGGGCGCGGTGGTGGAGTTGGGTGAGCGGGTGGGGCTACCCATGACCTGCACCCGCACGGTATACAACTGCACTAAGCTGCTGGCACAGAGCAGCTCGGGAGCAACCAAGGTGAGCGCAGCCTAACAGAGCGCAGAACCAGAGCTCTTCTTCGAGAATTGTCCGCGCACGATGCTCAGCAAGGCTTCGACTGCGGGATTGTCTAGGTTAGGCTTCAACCCGATGTCAATCGATGTCCAATGTGGAGAACGCACCTTTTTGTAGACGACTCCTGGCATTGCGAAGTTTGCGACGCAGGCGGGAGCTAAGGATATACCGGACCCGGCAGCCACCAGGCGCACTACGGTTGGCCACTGTGGAGCCTCCTGGGCAACATTTGGCCGGAAGCCGTCTGCTTCAAAGCAGGCGAGGGTCCGATCGAAAGCAAGCGGTCCCATTCGCCGCGCGAAAAATACAAACCGCTCGTTTCGGAGTTCTCCGGGACGAATTGTGGCCCGATGGGCAAGCCTATGACGAGCCGGGAGTACGGCAATGAATCGTTCTCGCAGGATCGATTCGATCAAGATGCCGTCCTGCGTTGCGCCGTCGCGAAGGAATCCCAGATCCAATGTTCCATCCAGCAGTGAGAGCATTTGCTCGGCCGTAACCAGTTCTCGCAACCGTAATTCAACCCTCGGATACACGCGGCGATAGCGTTCGATTGCTTTGGGCAGTGTGGTGAGCATGACGGAGCCGCTGAATCCCACCGTCAAAACTCCTTCCTGGCCGCTCCCCAACCGTCGCGCCATCTCCACATCGTCCTGCATCTTGGTGAGGGTGTTCCGCGCACGCTGCCTGAAATACTCGCCCACTTTTGTCAACCGGACACCGCGGGTTGTGCGTTCAAACAGGGGATAGCCCAGTATCCGTTCCAGGCTCCTGATCTGCTGGCTGAGCGGCGGTTGCGCCATCCCCAACTGCGCCGCCGCCTTGCTGAAGTGCAGGGTTTCGGCGACTGCAAGAAAGTAACGTAAATGCCTGAACTCAATTTCCTGTTTCATATCCAGTTCGTCTCAGTGGAGATAATTCAGATATTGGACATATCTCCAGGTCAGATTCTATTGTCGAATAGTCATCTAAGAATGATCAAGGAGGGTTATGCACACGACTCTTGCCAACGAACAGCCTTCACCTGCCGTCAAAATCGGCATCCGCCAGTTTCAGCCAGGGGATGCAGCTGCATTCCGAAGGCTGAATGAAGAATGGATCACCCGTTTCTTTCGCATAGAGCCAAAGGAGGAATTGGTTCTTGCCGATCCACAGGCAACCATTCTGGACTTGGGCGGCAGGATTTTCTTCGCAAGCACCGGTGAACGATGCGTCGGCTGCTGCGCACTAGTTCGTCTGAGGGAAAAAGAATTTGAGGTAGCCAAGATGGCTGTCGAGCCGTCTTACCAGGGAGCCGGAATCGGTCGCAAGTTGCTTCATGCGGCCATCGAAGAGGGGCGAAATGTAGGCGCTCAAAGACTCTATCTGGAGACCAACCACACGCTGACGCCTGCGATTCGGCTGTACGAGTCCATGGGATTCAAGCACATCGATGCGGATCGCGTAATCCCTTCCGCATACCAGCGGGCCGACGTGTATATGGAGTTAATTCTTGTTTGAACGCCTCGCGGAGGAAAATCTGCTCCGGCGTTTGTCTCAGATTTGACCCGGTGACTCTTAGTACGAATTCTTTAGATGCGAAGCCTAGCCACAGGTGGGTTTGGGCTCGCATGACGGCGGGCCTACCCCGGCAAACTCTGGCCCCGCGTTTCCGCGCCGAATGGAATTAGCAACAGCCCGAGTGCGAAGGCGATGGAAGTCATCGCGACCGGCGTGCCCAGCGACCCGAAATGGCGGACGCTGCTGCCTACCAGGAATGTGATCCCTGCCCCGCCAAATCGGGCGAATGAAGTGGAGAAGGCGAAGGCGCTGGCGCGGCATTCCGTGGGATATTGCTCCGGCAGCCAGAGCGTGTAGACGGCGAAGTTGGCACCGCCAAGGCCCAAGAAGAAGAGACAGATGAAGAACCAGGGCAGCGCGCCCGCTCCGAGGTAGAAAACCTTGCCGAACGTGAGCGCGATAAAGACCATCATCAGAGTAAAGAAAAGCGCGAGGGCGCCGCGCCGGCCCAGGCGTTCAGCCAGCCAAGGCATGGCCAGGCAGCCGAGAATCGTCGCGAATGAGACCAGCATGACGCCCCACGAAGCCAGTTGCGCGGCTGCCGGGCCGACGTGGCCACCCGCTTCAGCTAGAGCAGTGATCGCCGCGGGAACATAAACGGTTCCAGCCCACAGACCACAGATGGAGGCCAGCATGAACAATGAATTTAAAATGGTGCGGCTTCGCCAGGGGGACGAAAATAGAGTCGCAAACGGATGCCAGACTGCCCACGAACGGACCACACTCTCTTTCTTTTTCCAGGCAGCGGGCTCGACCACCCCGTGACGAAGCCAAGCCAGCAAAAGCGCCGGCAAGCCGCCGAAGATGAACATGGCGCGCCATCCGTAGTGGCTGCCGATGCCGTAATTAGCCAGCGCGGCCAGAAATATACCTACGTAATAGCCCGTGTGCATGAACCCGGCGCCCATGCGGCGGCGATGCTCGGGCCACTCCTCTGCGACGAACGTCCCGCCCATGGCCCATTCTCCGCCGATGCCCACGCCCGCGAGCAGACGCAGAATGGCAAGTTGCCACACGCTGGTCACGAAGGCGCTTAGAAATGTGAACACCGAATACCACAGGATGGTCAGCATGAGCGTACGCACACGGCCGAACTTGTCTCCAATCGGACCCCACAAGAACGCCAGCCCCCAGCCGACCAGAAACAGTGCGAACAGCAACCCACCATACTGCCCGATGTTGGCTTTGGTGGGCGCAATGCCGGAGCGCGGGAGCAACTCTCGTAGCGAAGGCACAAGAACCAGCGCATAAACAAAGGAGTCCATGCCGTCCAGCGTCCAGCCGCCCCAAGATGCCCAGAAGCCACGAATCTGGTTTCGGGTTAGAGGTGGAGGCGACTCCGGAGCGTTGCGGTTTACTTGGTTGGCGGCGGACGGGGGCATGAGGGGGAAACTATATCAAAAACGCCCCCTCGTATCCTTCAAACAGATAGTGTGCGTGCTTGAGGCCTCTCGCGAACGACCCATCCGCAACTACCGAGCCAGCTTTATTACTTCACCAGCGGCAGTTCCAGCGAACTTGGGTGATCGCTATCGTGATAAAGCGTGATATGCGCTGTGTGCGCGTCTTTTCCGGACTCCTCCGCCACCACGCCACCGCTGTTGTAGTTTTTCTCCATGTAGATGCTGTTCGGCGAAGTCAGGACCAGCCGGAGGCGGCTCCCTTTTGCGATCCGTCGTGAGAAGAAGGTGAACCCGCCGAATTCGTACCGGTCGAGTTCTCCCGGCTTGACTAACTTCTCGACAACAGCAGAATCCCGGTAGCGGGCACGTAGCGCGTCTCCGGTGAGTTGGATGCTCTTGCCATCTGGCATAATCTCGTACAGGTTCACGCCGAAATCGGTGTCCGGCACATCCATCGACATCCACACCACCAGTTTCACGAAGCCGCTGATTTCGGTATCTTCGCTAAATGGCTGGCTGTGATACACCACGCCATCTCCGAACAAATTCAACTCATAGCGTTCATCGGTGATGAAGTTCGTGATCTCTTCCTTTTCCAGTTCCGCCGGACGTACATCCAGTGGGTCGTAAACGTACTGATCGGGCTTCGCGGCGGCGGGTTTTTCTTCAGTCAAGCTGCCTGAGTGGAAAACATCGTTCGCCTCTCCGTTGTTGGAATTCAGGTAGAGAATTCTCTTTGCATTCGAGATTGTTTCCAGGCTGTCGGCATATTTCCACTGCTCAGCGCCCGTTTCGTAGTAGGCGACTCGTTTCTTCAGAAACTCCGGTGGTTTGCCGTTCTTCATTGTCCAGTCATACCAATCCACGTGCAGCTTGTTCATGTCCAGCATGCTGGCCTCGCCGAATGTCAGGCCTCCTACTTCCTTATTGGGAGTCCGTGTGCCCGCGTGGTCCCAGGGTCCGATGATCAGGTAATGCTTGGCCTTGGCTTCCTCCGTTCCATACTTCATGTGATCGCGGTAGTAAGTCAGGGCTCCGGCCTGGTCGCCGTCGTAGTCGCCGGTAATGGTCAAGATTGGGATACTGATCTTCTTATATTGCTCCGGTGTGATATCCAGCTTCTGCCAATACGCGTCGAACGCGGGATGGGCTATCCATTTCTGGAATACAGTGCTGTCGTTGCCTACGATCTTGTCCAGATCCTTATAGGGCCGGTGCTTCAGGTAGAGCTCCCGGAACTTCTCAATCCAGAACGAGGATTCCCCGAACAGATTCTGCTGCGGAGTCACTCCGCTGGTAAACGTCAACCATTGCATGTCATAAGCACCCCAAATGCCCTTGAACATGGGAAAATCCACGCCCGCATGGGCCGCCGCGACCGGCACAACCGTAGCCAAGTGAGGAGGAAACTCGCGCAACGTGAGCCACTGGTCATAGCCGGCATAGGAGCCACCCCACATGGTCACCTTGCCATTCGACCAGGGCTGCGTAGCCAGCCACTCCACTGCATCGTGGCCATCTTGCGGCTCCTGCTGGAATGGGTCGAACTGTCCCTCGGAATTCCCCCGCCCGCGCACATCGACCAGAGCAAACACATAACCGTGTTGCGCAAAGTAGTACGCCCGGCCGTGATAGTTGTCGCTGATGTAAGGGGTCAACTCGAAGATTACAGGTAGCGCCTCTTTTTGGTCTTTGGGACGATAGACCGTGGCATTCAGCTTGACTCCGTCGCGCATCGGAATCTTCACGCCCCAGATAAGATCCACTGCCTTTGGCGGCTCCGGCTTATGTTGTTCCTGCGCGCGTATCGGGAGACAGACCAGAATTAGTGATGCAGCCAGAACGTGGGACGTGCGCTTCACACTGACGGGGATTGTCATTTTGGCTCCTAAGGGCAGGCGGCATTCTAACACCAGCGCCCGCCTCAGGGCCTTGGCGACTAACTGGGATTCGAACCAAAGGGGACTATCGCTTCGCGGCCCGCAAGCGCTCTTCTAGCGCCTTCACCTCAACGTTCAATCCCTCAGGAAGATGACTGCCGAATCTGGCAAAGTGCTCCCTGATCAACGGCACTTCCGCCGTCCACCCCTCCAGATCAATGCTGAGCAATTCGTCCACCTGAGCGCTCTTGATGTCCAGTCCCTTCGTGTCGAGATCGGCCACTTCAGGAACTCGTCCGATCGGAGTGTCCTTCGCGTGCACCTTACCGTCGCAGCGCTCAAAGACCCATTTCAACACGCGGCTGTTTTCGCCGTAACCGGGCCACAGGAACTTGCCATTCTGGTCTTTATCTTGGCGAAACCAATTAACGTAGAAAATCTTCGGCAGCTTTAACGCGCTTGCGTGGGCTCCCATCTTGAGCCAGTGCGCGAAGTAGTCGCCCATGTTGTAACCGCAGAACGGAAGCATCGCCATGGGATCGCGCCGGAGTCGTCCCTCCTTTCCGGTGATCGCGAAAGTGGTCTCGCTGCTGACTGTGGCGCCAAGGAAAGTGCCATGCTGCCAATTGAAGGCTTCCGTAACCAGAGGAACAATTCCCGCGCGTCTCCCGCCGAACAGGATGGCATCAATCGGCACACCTTTCGGATCTTCCCACTCGGGCGCGATAACGGGGCATTGCGCCGCCGCGCAGGTAAAGCGGGCGTTCGGGTGTGCCGCTTTGCGTCCCGAGTCCGGGGTCCAAGGCCGGCGGAGCCAATCCACTAACCTGGCCGGCTTCTGCTCGGTCATCCCCTCCCACCAAACGTCGCCATCGAGCGTCATGGCGCAGTTCGTGAAGACAGAGTTTCGGGTTACGCTCAACATGGCATTGGCATTCGACTTCGTGCTCGTGCCCGGCGCTACGCCGAAGAAACCGTACTCTGGATTTATGGCGTAAAGCCGGCCATCCACACCGAATTTCATCCAGGCGATGTCATCGCCGATGGTCTCCACCCTCCAGCCGGGAAGCGTCGGGATCATCATCGACAAGTTGGTCTTGCCGCAAGCCGAAGGAAAGGCGCCGGTAAAATACTTCGCCTGGCCTGCCGGGCTGATCAGCTTCAGAATGAGCATGTGCTCTGCCATCCACCCCTCGTCGCGGGCCTGTACCGAGGCGATACGCAGCGCATGGCACTTCTTTCCCAGCAACGCGTTGCCGCCGTAACCGGAGCCAAACGACCAGATCTCACGCGTTTCCGGAAAATGACAGATGTACTTGTGCTCCTTATTACAGGGCCATGCCGCGTCGGGCTGGTTCGGTCCGAGCGGTGCGCCAATCGAATGCAGCCCGCGCACAAACTCTCCGTCAGCTCCGAGCACTTCGAGCACGTGGCTTCCCACGCGAGACATGATATGCATGCTGACCACGACGTAGGGCGAATCAGTAATCTCTACTCCAATCTTAGAAATGGATGAGCCGATCGGACCCATGCTGTAGGGAACCACGAACATGGTGCGGCCCGTCATCGAACCGGTGAACAATCCCGTCAGCTTCTGCTTCATCTTCGCCGGATCTTCCCAGTTGTTGGTCGGGCCTGCCTCTTCCTGAGTTCGAGAGCAGATAAAGGTCCGGTCTTCGACGCGGGCCACATCCGCAGGGTCGGACCGGACCAGGAAGCTGTTAGGCCTCTTCGCCGGATCGAGCGGGATCGCAGTCCCGGTAAGGACTAGCAGCCGCAGCATGGATTGATATTCCTCGGGCGAGCCGTCACACCAGTGAACCCGCTCGGGCCTGCACATTTGCGCCACTTCCCCGACCCAGCGCTCCAGCTCGGAATGCCTATGATCGTTCACGGCGGCGTCAACTTCTATCGTGGTGGTAGCCATAGTTGCAAATGTCTCCCGTAGGGCGAGTGGCGGATTGCAGTACTCATCGCTGAACCGGGTCGCCGGGCCACACGGGCGTCAGATCGCCTTATCCGCGCTGCGGTTTGAGTGCCGTGAGGATAGTACTCTGTCTGTCAGATACAACCTTAATATTCTCTCTTAGTTGTTGACATTATTCCAGCGAATGATTGGGATGACGGCTGCTGCCCGTGGAACACGTCGCCAGGTCCAAAGCGTCAGCATTTCGGTCCAGGATTTCGGTCCGGACTACAGACAAGAGGCTAGCCGAATGAGGCTGCGGCGAGTTGCTGGTCTTCAAAGATTTCGAACAGGTCCAGCAGGCAGATCATCTTCAGGGTCTGGACGGTAAATTTCGAAGGATTCAGAAGCTTGATCGATCCTCCCCGCTGCTTGGCGGCAGTCAGGATTTTGACCAGTAAACCGATCCCGCTGGAATCGATCCAGGGAACTTCGCTCAGATCCAACACGATGCGCGTGTCGCCGCTACCCATCAGATCGTCCAGGGTGTCCCGAAGGCGATCTACTGAGTCACCCAGAGTCAGCCGGCCGCGCAACTTGACCAGTTTCACCTGGCCCAGACTGCGAAGTTCGATGTCCAAAGTGGTCTCACCTCAAATGATCGGAAACGGCCCAGCGGCTGGAATGCGTTGACAGCCCCTCAACCGTCTGTTAAAGTGCACGCTCAACTTAGAGGAAGCCCGGCGAATTTGCAAGTTGGGACTGCTGTCTCCCCCGGATTGAATAAGAGTATCGTAGCATTCCGCGGCGAGCTTGATGGCAACTCAAAGCCCTAATCTGGTTCTCGACATCGCTGGAATATCGGTTCGCCTACTGGAGGCACAGGAGATTGCTCCCAGGGCGCGCGCGATTGCGCAGTCGCTCGCCACCCTGCTGCCCGCCTCCGCCGTCAACGTTTATATGGTGTCGGAAACCGACGAGGGAGATGTCTGGGCCGTGCACGGCACCGTCGGCGATGCGGCACCGGATGAAACGGTTCCCCTCGACGCCGGCACGCTCGGCATTCTTGCCGCCAATGCCAGACCGCTCCTGCTGGCCGGCAAGACCCTCGTCCGCGAACAGTACGCCCATCTCAACGTTCGCAAGACCCTGCATTCCCTCGCATATCTTCCCCTCGTCGCCAATGACGCCTTGATTGGCGCGATCGAGATTCTCAGCTTCGAAGTACAGCTCACTGAAACTCATCTTGGCGACTTGCAAGGAATAGCCGAGATCGCCGGTCCGGCCCTGAATGCGGCCCGGCGGTATGAAGCTGAGCGCAACAACTCTCTGACCTCGATCACCCGCCTCACCCACTTCTACGACATTGAGAAGGTTTTCGCTTCCACTCTCGAGATGGATCAACTCCTTCCCCTCATCGGGTCGAAGATCTGCGAGACGCTCGAATGCGAGGCGGTTAATGTATGGATGGTTCAAGGCGATGGCAGCATTTTGCTGATGCACCAGGCCGGCGAGGATCCCACCACCCACCAGGGAATGACACAAAAAGGAGGCGAAGGGATCGCCGGTGATGTCTCTGACAACGGAGAACCGGTGCTGATCACAGAGCCCGAGGACGAACGGTTGGTTCGCCGTAACCTGAACACGGAAGAAGGCCAGGTCGAGTCCATCGCGGTCACTGCCCTGCTCGACAAGGAATCCCTGGTCGGTGTGGTAGAAGCGGTCAACCGGATCGACGGAACGCCTTTTGATGATGACGACCTCTTTGTCCTCAGCAATCTGAGCGAAACGGCAAGCATCGCTCTGCGCAATGCCGGCCTCCTGATGGCCGAGCGCAAAGTAGAGATCCTGGAAATGCTGGTGACCGTCAGCCACGAGATCACCTCTACGCTAAACCTGGAACGTGTTCTTCAGACCATCGTCAACGCCCCGCAGGCGGTGATTCCCTACGAGCGCGCCGCCGTCGCCCTCGACCAGGGTGGAAGGTACAAACTGAGTGCCGTTACTGGCGTCACGCAGGTCGACGCCGGCGCCCCGGATATCGCTCCGCTCAACGACGTCCTTCGCTGGGCCATGCTTTCCAACGAAGTGGTGCACGTCCGGCAACACGGCGACAAAGTTGATGCCGCGCGGGAAGAGACCCGGGCAAAGTTCCAAGGCTATTTCGAAACTTCGGGAATGCGGGGGTTCTATGCGATTCCGCTGACCGACGACACCGGGCGCGTCGGTGTACTGGGCCTCGAAAGCGCGGATCCGGACTTTCTTTCGACGGCCCATCTGGAGATCCTGCAAGTGCTCGCCGGGCAGGCGACAGTCGCGTTGCGCAACGCCCAGATGTACAAGGAGGTGCCATTCATTTCCGTGCTCCAGCCCGTGATGGAAAGAAAACGGAAATTTATGGCCATGGACAAACGGCGCCGGGCCTTATTTATCGCCGCCGCCGCTGTGGTGTTGATCTTCCTGGCTGGATTCCCCTTGCCTCTGCGCGTGGATGGAGATGCCGTGGTGGCTCCTCTACACTCCGCACAGATACAGCCCGAAGTGGAGGGCGTTGTCAGCAAGGTGTACGTTCATGAAGGCGATCATGTCATCCACGGCCAGGTCATCGCGGAACTCGCCGATTGGGAGGCTCGCTCGGTGCTTGCCCAAGCGCAGGCTAAGTACCAGACCGCTCTGCTGGAGATGAATCGTTCCCTGGCCGCCAATGATAGTAGCGAAGCCGGCGTGCAGCGGATACAAGCCGACTTCTGGAAGTCGGAAGTCGCCAGGGACGAGGAACTGCTGGACAAGACGCGCTTGCGCTCACCCATCGACGGCCTCGTGGCGACGCCCCATGTCGAAAACCTGGTGGGAAAACGCTTGCAGTATGGTGACAGTTTCGCCGAAATCGTCGATACCTCGCGGGCAATCGTAGACGTGGCCGTCGACGATACCGATGCAGCCCCGCTGCGCTCCGGGTCGCAAGCATCCATCAAGCTGAACAGCTTTCCGACGCGTACCTTTCACGGTGACGTGATGGTGGTCAGCCCCAAGGGAATCCTGCAGGGCGATTCCCGAGTATTCTTTGCGCGAGTTGCAGTCGCGAACCAAGACGGAGCAATAAGGGCCGGAATGGAAGGACGAGGGAAGGTGCGCGTGGGATGGTATCCGGCTGGCTATGTCCTGTTTCGCAAGCCGTTCTTATGGATCTATTCACGAGCCTGGGCGTGGTTTGGAGTGTGAGGCGATGCAACGTAGAAAACCGAACGATCTTGCTTTGCTCTTGCTGGGTGCGAGTCTGCTGGGCGCGGCTCTGCTGGCGGGGCTGGCGTGTTCCCAAAAGAGCATGGAAGTGGCAGCCGCTCCCGCGTCGACGGCTTCGGGCGCGCCGGCACCAGCGGCCAGCGTTTCCCCCAGCGACAGTGGCTTCACCGTTTCAGGACCGTTGATTGTCGAACACCAGCTTGATGTGCTGGCACAGCGCGACGGCGTGATCGCCGAATTGCGGTCCGAGGCGGGTGCCCGTGTTCACGCCGGTGACCTGCTGGCGCAGCTCGATGACCGGCAACTGACCGCCGACCTGGAGGCGGCACGAGCCAAGACGCGCAGCATGGAAGCCGACTTGAGGAACTGGGAAGCCGAAGCCAAAGTCATGCAGGCGGACTACGACCGGGCCCAGAAGATGTGGGATGCCCACATCATCAGCAATGAGCAACTTGAGCACGCCAAGTTCAAGGCAGAATCGGAAACCTGGGATGTCCGACGCGTTCGCGAATTGCTCACCGATGCCAACCAGACGCAGCGCTCCCTTGAACTTGAGTTGGACAAGACCCAGATCCGCGCACCGTTTTCGGGCGTCGTGGCCCGGCGCTACGTGCGCCAGGGACAGCAAGTGGTCAAGGGAGACCGGTTGTTCTGGGTTACGGCCGAGGGTCCGTTAGGCATGCGGTTCACCTTGCCGGAGAATTTCATCGGGCGAATTCGGAAAGGCCAGGTACTTCCAATGACGACTCCGGATCTGCCCGAGCAAAAATACCAGGTCAGGGTTGTGCAAGTAAGTCCAGTCGTCGATCCTGCCAGCAGCACCATCGAAGTTGCCGTCGAACTCGAAGGCAAACCCGGCTCGCTCCGCCCCGGCATGGACGCGAGCGTCCGCGTCGAGAATATGCGATGAATATTACGCGGGCTTTGAGTGCGGCCCTGCCTGATATTCCTGCCCGCAAGCTAGCGGAGCGCACTCCCCGCATGGATCCTGACATTGTTGCTCGGGAACATATGGAAGATGGCGAACCCATGGTTCGCATCTATGTTCCGAGCGCAGAGTGCATGTACAAATTTCCTCCCCAGAATTGGGCTCTGATCCAGCTTTTCGATGGCCGGCACAACTACGAGGAAATCGCGGAGCTCTATTCCCAGCAATCCGGCCACCGTTGCAGCATAGCTGAAATACGCGAATTCGCCGCGGAGCTCGATGCAATCGACTTCTGGTACAAGACGCCTCAGGAAAAAAATGTTGCGCTGATGCAAAAAAGCGCCGATGAGAGACGTCACCTTCAGAAGAAAAAAAGCCGGTACGGCGACCTGTCGCTGATTCTGTTTCCCGCCGTTAATCCCGACAAGTTCCTCACCTGGCTTTACGGATACACTCGTTTTTTCTACACGCCATGGTTCACGTTTCTAACGCTTTGTATCTTCGGAATCGGCGCCGGAATCACGATTTCGCATTGGTCTGAAATCGGCCGCGACACTCTGGAGTTCTACAACTTCTCCGATAAAACCTGGCTCGATGTGCTTGGGTTCTATCTGCTCGCTCTTGTTGTGCTGGTGCTTCACGAGTTCGGCCACGGCCATGCCTCTAAACATTATGGCGGACGAGTTCAGTTCATGGGCTTCGCTCTCATCTATCTGGCTCCCGCCTTTTATACCGACATCACGGAAGGCGAAGTTAAGGCCACGCGCTATGAGCGGATGGTCATCTCTCTGGCTGGCGTCTGGATCGAACTGATGGCCTATTCCGTTATCACCATTATCTGGTTGGGAACTCCGCCCTATACCGTGCTGCACGATGCCTGTTACTGGGTCATGCTCATCACTGGCATCTCGGCGGTTCTGCTCAACTGGAACCCTCTCATCAAGCTCGACGGGTATTACATACTCACCGAACTTCTCGGAATCGTCGATCTCAAGGAAGATTCCACCGCGTTCGTCTCCGGTTGGGTCAAGCACAACATCTGGCGGCTCCCCATCGAAGTGCCGTACGTCCCCAAGCGCCGGCGGCTAGGCTACGCCGTATACGCGCTTCTCTCCGGACTTTACAGTTACACGGTTCTCTATGTGGTCGCCAGCTTCGTAGGGAACGTCTTTCGCAATTTCAACCCCGAATGGTCTTTTGTACCTGAGATCGGAACCGCAGTCGTCATCTTCTGGGGTCGCATCCGCACTTTGGGGAACTTTATGAAATTCGTTTATCTCGACAAGAAAGACAGAATCGCATCCTGGTTTACACCGCAGCGCTCCATCGCGATTGCTGCAATTCTCCTGGTTGTAGCGCTGCTGCCCTTGCGGCGAGAGTCCTCAACCGGGTATTTCGTTTTGGAAGCCCTGAACCGGGCTGTCCTCCGTAGCACGGTGCCGGGGGTGGTCACGGATGTATACACTGGCGAAGGCCAACGGATTTCGGCGGGCGCAGCCGTGGTCCGGCTTCGGAACCCGGTGCTCGATTCCAGGGTGGCACACGCTCAGGCGGAGTATTCCGTGGTACGGAGCCGCGCGGTTCTCGCCAATCTCCAAAATTCGCCCGGTTTCGGTGTCGCCAATACCGAGCGCATCAAGCTGGGCCAGCAAACCCGTCAGCTCGCCTTGGAAACGGCGCAACTTGAAGTTCGCACTCCCATAGCGGGGCTGGTTCTCACGCCGCGCTTGACCGATCAACTTGGTGCCTATCTTCCTGCCGGGACCGAAGTCGCCGAAGTTGCGGACCTGAGTACCATGCACGCCCGGATCTACGTTTCCGAACACGATCTCTCCAAGTTTCACATCGGATCAGAGGTCCGGCTGCTGGCGAACGGATTCTTCAAAATTGCCGACGCGTCTGTGACTGGCATTGAGCCAGCAGCGTCAGAAATACCCCCCGGGCTGATCGATCTCTCCCGGTACAAAGGACTGCGCCCGCCTAACTTTTATGTCGTCGATGTGAGCCTGTCGAACCCGAGTGGGGCATTGAAGCCCGGAATGGTAGGTATAGCGAAGGTGTATGGTCAGCGGAGAAGTTTGGGGGGCTTCGCCTGGCGGGAAACCCGGGACTTCCTTGGCCGCCGCGCCTGGTGAGAAAAAACAAAGAGGCTGCCCTCCCCCAAGGTAGCCTCTTCGCTTTCGCTCTATTACAAACCTTACGCGCGGCCTGCCCTGCCGGCCCGTCCTGCACGGCCTGCACGGCCTGCACGGCCCGCTCTGCCGGCCCGACCTGCACGTCCTGCGCGGCCCGCTCTGCCAGCCCGTCCCAGCTTCGTGCCTACGGACTTCTCACCGCTCGGCATTTCCAGCGGAGAACTGGCGACGATCGCCTTCTTGGTTGTGTTCAGGGTGCTGATCAAAGACTTTTTCTGGATGGTCATGGGGCGCTCCTTGAATTTTCTTTCGATTGAATTCCCGTACTCGTCTTCCCTATTGCACGAGCCATGCCAAACTAGCCGGACTGACCAAAGAATCGCCAAGTCTAGCAATCACAACTGATTAACGGTTGCGGTGCTGAACTGGGAATGGCTTCCAGCCGGTGAGAAATTCTCTGGTGGTTAATTATTAATCGACGCTGGGTTAATTATTAACCTGCGTTGGCGTCCAACAACCCTAGAGCTTGAGCTTTCGGCAGAGGTACTTCATCCGTTGCGGGTCGATGCTAAGCAGAGCGGCAGCCGCGGATTTCTTACCCTCCGTCCGGCGGAGGGCGGCGTTGAGATAGGCGATCTGGATCCTCTCCATCTCGGCGTCAAAGTCCACTCCTTCTTCCGGGATGAGGATCGCCTCCTGGCTGGCCGCGCTGGAGCGGAGAAGTTGGTGCGGCAAGTGTTGGGCTGTGATCACTGGGACGTCGTTCATCACCACCATGCGCTGCACCACATTTTCCAATTCCCGAACATTGCCCGGCCAGGAATAGTCTTCGAGGATGTGCATTACGTCGGGTTGCAGTTGCTTGATTGGCCTCTTGTTGGCCGCACAGTAGGTGCGCAGAAAGTGTTCCGCTAGCAACGGCACATCTCCACTCCTCTCGCGCAGCGGTGGGATCAGGATCGGCACGACGTTGATGCGGTAGTAAAGATCCTCTCGGAAACGGCCCCTCCGCATCATGTCTTCCAGGTCATCGTTGGTCGCGGTGATCAGGCGGAAGTCGATCTTGCGTGACGACCGGCCTCCCAGGCGCTGCACCGAGCGATCTTGCAGGATCCGTAGTAGCTTGCTCTGTAACGGATGGTTCAGCGTGGTAATCTCGTCCAGAAATAACGTGCCGCCGTGCGCCAGCTCGATCATTCCGGGCTTGGCGCCATCTGCTCCGGTAAAGGCCCCTCGTTCGTATCCGAACAGCTCTGACTCGATCAGGCTCTCCGGCAGGGCGGAGCAGTTCAGGCACACAAATGGCTTGTCCTGCCGGTTTCCGGACTGCACGATGGCATGGGCGACCAACTCCTTGCCCACACCGCTTTCCCCGCGTAGCAACACGCTCGCGTTGCTGTCCGCCACCGCCTGGATGGCTCCGTACACCTTCTGCATGGGCTCGCTGCCGCCGATCAGGCCGCAGAAGGCTGACTTCCCTTCCACCTGGTCAAGCAGCCAACGCCCTTCGAACTGCAGCGCACGCTTCTCGATTGCCGCCAGCAGCACGCTGGGCAACTGGCTGAAGTCCATTGAGTCGAGGAAGAATTCGTCCGCGCCGGCTTGGCTGGCTTTCAGTGGTATCTCGCTGTTGGTCGACGCCGTGATCGCCACCAGTACCACGTCTTCGCGCAGCTTGCGGATTTCCTGCAGAACTTCAATGCCGTCGGCTGCTCCTTCACTGATGCAGTCGAGGTTGAACACTATTCCGTGCACGCCCATGTCATGCACTGCGGCCTGGATTTGTTCTTCGGTGCTGGCCAGCACGGTCCTAAAAATGGGCGACAGGTGGCGGCCGATCTCAGGGAAGGACGTTCCCTTCGCTGTGATGATCGCTATCGAATACTGCTCTGCTCTGGGTTCGATTGTGTACTGCCGAAGGGATGCACCCATGGTTGTCGCTCAGGTAGCGGATTATAGGTGAATTTCTCACCCGTGCAAACATCAAAAGCTACCCTCCCGCCAGCTATTGCCCGGCCCCGTCCCGCTAGGGAGATCCGCTCAGGCTGGCAGCTTTCTGACAACCGGCTTGACTTTGCTGCCGCCGGGAGCATCGTAGTGGCGTTCAGTCAGCCCAAAGCCGGATCACTGATTGAGGCCCGACTGGACGGGCGCCGACTCCGAAGAGTCCAGCCCGTCTCCCGTAGATTCCTACCTTGGAGGCCTGTCATGGCGGCAAACCCTGTCCCAATCTCGGAATTGAATCTGGAAACGCTAAGAACGCCCGGGGAAGCTACCGTCCGCTGCACCGGCAGAATCACATCGAGTACCTCTGCCCAGCTGCAGAACACCGTCCGCGGTCTTATCCCAACGGCCAAATGTGTCGTGCTGGACTTGACTGATGTGAACTATCTCGACAGCTCTGGCCTTGGCGCCCTCGTCGGCGTGTACCTGTCGGCCCAGAGGCAAAACTGCGCCCTGAAACTCATCAACTTGAATCAACGCTTGCGGGAACTGTTCCGCCTCACAAGATTGGCTTCGGTGTTCGAGGGCCACGAAGACTTCCTCGGCCACACTCCTGATTAATACGGGGCCAACACAACGCCTGCGTCTCCCGGAGTAGCTCTCGACCGCGAGGGCCGGAATTTGAATGACATCCTTTAAAGAGCTGTCGAGCGACTTTCCCGTTGCCGGGGAATGTTTCCGGCAGTCCGGTGATCCGGGTGTGTGCATTTCTTGTCGTTTTCGAAGTCAGGAAGGAAATACCCCTCTGACTCGAGTCAAGAATCCTGAAATCAGGAATTATCCAAAATTGTTGAAGAATTGTTGGTGTCTTGTCTTGACAAATCTTCACACTGGGTAAAGAATGCTACGCGGGGAAAGGATGCCCCGGCTCAGATGCCCCGTCCAGCCTTGGGTTCGGAGGACTGACGGCAGAGCAACCCGACCCTCCGGATAACCCAGGTGTCAGTAATTTTCGATATTCAGTAAAGACGAGGCCGGCGCGATCGAGTTCTTTGGCGGCCCGTGTCAAGCAGTGGCGTGGCAATGGCCGTAAAGTGGTTCGCAGGTAAGTAATTCACAGGAGCGCGTCCCCCAACTCGCTACCTGAATCGACCCCCAGATTCATAAGGATTGCTGGCGAAGGGCCCCCCGCCTGTCTTGCGCCTCGCGCAGCAAGAAAGTGATTGACTGCAATCGCTGAGAGCAAGGTTCTGCAGCCGTCTGCACCAAGCTCGTGTCGGGACCATGCCGTAAGGCCCCATGAAGATCTGCAAGTCCGAAAGCGTGACTGGTAAAACCAGCGCGCGGAAAAGAGAATTTATGAAGCTGGGAATCACGAAGTTCGTTATTGTGGCCGCGATCGCGGTCTTGGTTGTGGTCAGCGGAAGCACAACGGCTTGGGCGCAGTGTCCCATTTCTCCCAGCTACACGCCCGATTTCAGTTCGAACCACGCTTGTCTCACGCTGAATCCCTCTCCAGGCACCACACCCGTGTTCACGGGCACGAGTCCCAATGTTGCATTGCAGCTCACGGCCAGCGCCGGCAACCAGATTGGGTCCGCGTGGTACGCCACTCCTCAGGTTGTCGAAAACGGATTCACTACCAGTTTCTCGTTCAAATTCACCAACCCGTCCAACCCTCCGGCGGACGGCATTGCCTTCGTGATCCAAAGCTCGGGCCCGACAGCAATTGGTTACACAGGCGGAAATGGCGGCGCAATTGGATACGGAGACGCCGATTCGAACAGCAATCCAAGCTCAGGTGAAGGCATCCCAAAAAGCCTCGCGATCGAGTTCGACACGTTCGAGAACGCGTGGGATCCTTTGCCGAACCAAACAAACGGCTCCGTAAGCCACGTGGCAATACAGAGCTGCGGTGCCGGGCGGAACACCTCGCATCACAACTACCTCTGCGGGGGAACATCCGGTTCGAACTCGACTCTGGGCGCCCCGGTCTATACCGCGAACCTGGCGGATGGCAACCCGCACAGTGTAGTGATCACCTACTATCCTGTCACGGCAGAAACGCCAGCTAACCTCCACGTGGCGGTCGATGGTAATGACTTGTACCCGAACGGGGTTGACGTAGACTTGGCCAGTATCGGCGTCACTAACGGAACCAATGCGTACGTCGGGTTCACCGGTGCGACCGGTGGAGATTTCGAAACTCAAGACATCTTGAGCTGGACGTTCACTCCAGCTGCCGTCCCGCTGACTTTGACGGAACTTGGATTGGGCACTGGCTCCGTTACAGACACCAGCAACAACAGCTCGCCTGCGCCAACGCCGATCAACTGCACTGAGACCGGCGGAGTGCAGACCGGTACCTGCTCGGAAAGCGATGAGGCCGGAGCATCGGTGACTTTGACGGCGAACGCGAGTTCACCGTCCACGTTCGGGGGCTGGGGCGGCGCTTGCGCAAGCTTCGGAACCATGCCGACGTGCAGCCTGACAATGGATTCGGCACAAAACGTTACCGCGAACTTTGTGGCGCCACCAAATCCGCAACCATTAAACAACCAATACTGTTCTTCGGGTTCATCGAATACGGCGTCGGTCACCTATTGCCCGAACGGTAGTAACGCGGGTGGTGGCGCTTGCACGGATCCGAATGGAGTGATATTCACAGTTGAGATCCCGGTGGTGAATTTGCCTGCGGGTCAGTGCCTCTCCCTCCAGGCCACTGCTACCGAGGTCTCAGGTACTGGAATTTGCCCGGGAACCCAGGCTCAGGATAACGGACAGGGCTTTCCGACCGGCCCGACCACGGACTTCGACTGCCGCTTCGTGAGTTTCTACAACTACGGGACCGACGCGAACGGCGACGTTACCACTCCACTTTGCTACCCCTACTCAAACGGCAATTGCGTGTACTACAATCTGCAGCTCCTTTCCAGCAGCGAAAACGGGACACCGATAGGGCCGGTACCCCAGTCCGAAACTCCTGAAGGTGTGATCTGGCAGATTAATATCAATCCAAGTAATGCCCCAGTAACCAACCCCTTTACGGTGCCAGCGGGTTATAACAGCGTGCCGCGCATGCTCGACGATCCGGATGAGTTCAATTCGAGTCTTTCGTCACTGCCCTACGGCACCAGCTTTGTGGGACCTTCCTTCACAGGTTGTGACAACCCTATGAATACGGGGAGCAGTCCAATACCGACCTCGCCTGCGATTTACTGCCAGTTCGATAACGACATCACGACGTTTTTCTCTGGGGTGGTAGGCGGGGACATTCCGTTAGCCGGTGGAAAGAGCAGTTCAACCAATGACGTGGTGCTGGCGTTCCTGCCGACCACTTCGGGGATGGGAGCCACTGCCAAGCCTCCCGCGCTGGTTGCTCCGGCCATTAGTCTTAATTGCGACACTGGATGCATGGCCGTAGCCCCCACGATCACTTTTACCGAAGGCACGCTGGGAACAGCCGAGGTAGCGGAGATAGGTTCGCCTTATCCGACGCCAGCATTGGTTGGGTGGACAGCGACCACGGGTTCCGGGGTCAGCGTAACCGCTGCCGAAGTTGGTAACACGGTGACGCTTACGGCTTCCAGCCTTCCCGGCTTCGTTGCGCCCAATGTGGTCATAGTCAGCGGTTGCACGGTAACCGGCTACAACGGAACCTTCGCGATAGCGACCGGTTCAGGTGGAACTACGCTGAGCTACTTTGATAACACGGCGGGCTTGGCGGCAGAAACTGATGGTACTTGCAGCGCCCAAGCGGCTACTCCGCTAGTGCTGCCTGCTGGGCTGACGTTCACGCAAAACACGGGCGCTCTCACGGGAACTCCCGCAGACGGCACGGCCGGTAATTACCCGGTTAACTTCACAGCCAGCAACGGTGTGGGCTCCGCCACGCTGAGCTATACGTTGACAGTCGGCCAGGCGGCGCTGAGCATCACGGCAAGCAGCGCTACCGTTCCTTACGGAACGGGGATCCCCACCATCACCCCCAGCTTCAGTGCATTTGTGAATGGGGACATGGCGTCCGTCCTGGGGACGGTGAGCTGCTCCGCAACAGGAGTGCCAGCGCGCAATCCGGTGGGCACTTACGGTACCAACTGCTCGGGAGCCATGGATTCGACCTACGCGATCGCGTATGTGCCCGGCACCTTGAAGATCACGGCGGTGCCGCTGACCATCACGGCCAGCAGTGCCGTGATGACGTACGGTGGGACCCCTCCGATCATCACCCCCAGCTTCACCCTCAACGGGCTTGTGAATGGGGACAGTGCCGCAACCTTGGGCGTAAGCTGCGCGACCACAGCGACCAGCACCAGTCTGCCAGGTAACTATCCCAGCTCGTGCACGGCGCTGAATGGTGGGAATTATGCGATCACCTATGTGAATGGCACGGTGACGGTGGCGGGGATAGATATTTCGCCATTGACCGTGAACTTTGGCACATTGTATCTAGATCAGATCGGCCTCCAGCTCGTCACCCTGAAGAACACCACAACTGCGCCGATCACGATTACGAGCATCAGCGCTCGGTGGAGGCTCCGCCAACGGTGATTTCGGCGACCTCACCTTCTGTCCTCCAATGATTCTGAAACTGCCGGCCACATTGCCTGCGGGGAAGAGCTGTGCGATTGGTGTGGGCATCCTGGCCATCGCCAACGTCTTCAGCCCAACGGCCTCGACAACCTATCTCACCATTACTGACAGCGCATCAACCCAACAGGTGCTGCTGACGGCCCTGGTGATCAATCCGCGGGTGTCCCTGTCGTCGACCAATTTGAGCTTCGGAACACAGACGCTGAATAAGCCGAGTACGCCAAAGGTGGTGACGCTGACCAACTCAGGAACGACTCCGCTTCAACTAACGAGTCTGACCAGTAGCAGCAGCAACTTCACCTTTACAACAACTTGCCCTACAACGCCAAACACTACGCTCGCCCCCACTACCGGGACGTGCACGATCTCCGTGACCTTCACGCCGACGTCGACAAAGAACGTGAGCGGCACGCTGACCATTAGGGACAATGCGGCGAACAGTCCGCAAGCCATCACGCTGTCAGGAAACTGACAGGGCTCACAGCGGCGGCCACGGGCTCCTGCTCAAGGTGCGGTCAAGAGCTTGTGGCGGCCGGCTGGAGGCGGCTGGATAAAGAATGCTTGCGTGAGAACTAGCTGACGGGGTGGGTGAAAATAGGGCTGAGATCGCTTCGTTTCACGATGCTATCGGTCTTGGCTTCGTTCTTAATCTCATCCAGGATCTTGCGGGCTTGTGTGTAGTGCTCCCGGGCATCACCCGCGTTGCCGGAGAGTTCAAGATCGCGCGCCAGCAGATAATGGCTCTGGGCAAGCAACGCCTTGAGGCCGAGTTTCTCACTCTTGTCGAGGGCGCTCTCCAGCTCTTTTCGGGCTGGTTCGTAGCTCTTCAGGTTCATGAGAGCTTCGGCATGATAAATCGAACATTCCACCGACACATACTTCAATCCCATGCGGTCGGCATCTTCGGACAGTTTGCCGAGTAAGCTGGCGGCCGATTGAAAGCGACCCTGCCTGACCGCGACTTTCGCAATATCGAACTTTGCGACCTGAATCAGATCCAAATCGTTGGCGTGGGTTGCCGCCTTGAGCGCCTGATCGTAAAGGGCGGCGGCGGCATTGTAGTCTCCCCGATAGAAGGCGTTGTCGCCCTGGTAGCCCTGAACTTCTGCCGTTGTCGCTTGATCCTTCAGCTCATGCGCTACATTCATCGCTTCTTCGAGAGTCTTCTGCGCGTCGTCGGCGCGACCGACCTGTGCCAGGGCGTTCCCGTACAAACTGAGAATTCCTGCCAACCAGACACTGCGGTCCTGCAGTTCCCGGAACGTCTTGAGGGCATCTTCTTCTGCGCTCAGCGCGGCACCATAGCGGCCCTGATAACCGAACAAAGTACCTAAACTGGAGGACTCGATGGCCGCCCAGCGCTTATCTCCAGTGCTTCGCCGCAAATCCAGCGCGCGTAAGAATTGCTCCACCGCCTGGTCATTCTGACCCATTCTGGTTGAAATCTCACCCAGATTGTGAAGAGTGTCAGCAACCGCACCAGGAACGTTGAGTTTTTCGCGAAGTTGCAGGGCCTGCTCGTAATAGGTGTGGGCGTTCTGGTAGTCGGCTTTGGTAAAGTACACGTTACCGATGTTGTTCAAAACCAATGCCTGCATGCTCTGGTTTCCTACCTCGACTTCGGCTTCGAGCGATTCCTTAAACAACTTTAATGCTTCGTCGTATTGGCCATGATCGACATCAAAATCAGCCAGGTCGTTAAGGACGTCCCCAGTTCCCGCCTTGTCGCCCAATTGCTGGTATAAAACCAGTGCCTCTTTGTAGTCCTTGAGCGCCTGGTCCGGCTTGCCTAGAAGATCTTCCGACGATGCCATTGCTTTCAGGCTCAGGGCGATGCCCGCCTTTAGTCCCAGCTTGCGCTTGATTTCGAGCGAATCTCGAAAATTGCGGAGAGCGTCTTCGTTCTTGTTTAGAGCAGCGTAGGCCGCGCCCATCGCCTGAAGAATCTGGGACCTTTCTTCCTCGTTGCCGAATTCGACCGCCAAGGCCTGGGCACGGGTCAAATATTCGAGGCCTTTCTGCGGGTTTCCGCTATCAACCTCGACCCGTCCTATCGCGAGCAGAGCGTCCACGCGCTTCGGATCGAGCGTCAACACTTTCGTGTACTCCTCTCGGGCCTTGTCGTACGCGCTCGATTTCTCATAGAGCCCCGCAAGATCAAAAAGTACGTCAGCATTGTCGGGTGCGGCTTTCGCCAGAGAGCCGTAGGCTTCGATCGCTTTGGGATAGTCCTTCTGGATCTGGTAATGGCTTGCCTGAATCAGATATTTTTCCGGAGGTGGAAGCTGGTCACTCAACTCAACTGCCTTACGGGACGCGTGCTCCGCGTCAGCGTCCTGCCCGAGGTTGGCATAGGTCTTGGCGAGTTCCGAATAAGCTAACGCGAATTGGGAGTCCTCTTTTGTGGCGGCTTCGAACTGCTTGCTCGCATCAAGGAAATTTCCCAGACGCGCGAGCTGCAGCCCGTCGTCGTAATCGTGCATAGCCGGAAGAGAGTTCGTCGAAGGTTTGAAGGACTGCCCCTGGAGTTCTTTGATTGTGCTGCTGGAGAGAGCCAGGTTCGAACGGATGTCCCCGGCAAGGAGGTCGATCGCGCTCAGAATGTTGTTTTCGGTCGCGGACTCCGCCAGCGTGGTGGTGCGGCCGTGTTTCATATCCTGGATGGTTGCGTCGATGCGAATTTGATCGCCAAATCGGGTGTAGCGGCCCCAGACGATGTTGTCCGCGTTGCTGAATTCGGCGAGCCGCTGCACGGTGGCAGAATCGAGCGACGTATCGGACGAGATCCGCAAATCGCGCAGAATCTGGCTCACGCGTTCCGGAGAGACGATACGGAGGTGCGACGACTGCCCGACGTCTGTACTCAAAGTTTCCGCCACGCTCGACCCGAGCCAGCCGAGACTCTGGTCGGCCGAAGCGTTTCGGAAAGGCAGAATGGCCAGAGATACCGCCGGCGCGGCCGGGGCCGACTTCGCGCTCCTCGGGGAAGACAACTTCCCACGCAGCAGGAAGCCTGCGACCGCCAGCACCAAAACCGCCGCCGTACCGCCGATCCAGTGCCAGGGAACGGTTTGTCCCCAGGGCTTTTCGCTTGTGGGGAAGCGCAACGTGGCGCCCGCCCGATTGCCCTGCCAGGCTTCCAGATCGCGCAAGAACTCGGTGGCATTCTGGTAGCGCAACGCGGGATCACGCTCCAGGCACTTGCCGACAATGTTGCTGAGCGCGCTTGGAATCGTTTCGTCATGATCAGAGACCGGGGTGGCTCGCTCCTGGTTGCGCTTGATCAAGCTGGCGACGGCACTCTCTGCCTTAAACGGCATGATGCCAGTCAGCAGTTCGTAAAGGATCAACCCCAGGCTGAAAAGGTCGGAGCGCTGATCCAAGTCCTTGCCCAGCGCCTGCTCGGGTGACATATATTCCATCGTCCCGACCAAGGCTCCGGTTTGGGTCATGCCGTCGCCTTCGACCATGCGGGCCAGACCAAAGTCCATCACCAGGATCCGGCCGGTTCGATCGAGCATGATGTTTTGCGGCTTCAGGTCGCGGTGGATGATGCCGAGGGTATGGGCGGCTTCCAGAGCTCGGCAGACTTGTAGCATGAGCTCTACTGCCTCTGCCGCAGGAAATTTCTTCCTCTCCTGAATCAGTGAGCGCAGGTCTTGCCCCTCCACGAACTCCATGGTGATGAACTTCACACCATCGGCATCGCCCAAATCGAAGATACGGATGACATTTCTGTGGGTCACCTCGCGAGAGAGCAGAAGTTCTTGCTTGAATCGGGCGAGGATTGAAGGATTGGCAGCCAGTTCCGGCCGGATCAGCTTCAGGGCGACAAAACGGTCGAGTTCCCGGTCCCGGGCTTTGTATACGGCCCCCATTCCACCCTCGCCCAGCAACTGCAGGATTTCGTAGCGGCCGCCCAAAACATCGCCGATCTGCATCAACGAAACGCTGACTTTGACACGCGCGCCCCTCGAACTGGAAGACGGAGCAGGCGAAACAGCGTCTACCTGGGTGGCATCGAGATCCACCAGAGTAGCGTCGAAGTCCACAAGGGTGGCGTCGGAATCGACCAGCGTACCTTGGGGATCGGAAGGTGCCTGGGAAACGTCGACAACCGTAGCATCGGGGTCGACCGGCAGGTTGGAACCAGAACTATCACCCTTCGCGGGAACACTTACACCGGGCTGGTTGGTGGAGTTCGGCCGACCCTGAGGATCAGACCGCAGATTCTTGTTCTGCATGAGTTGCCCGTCCTGAGGCCAGAATCAGGAGCCCCAATACTCGCGCGCCAATATACGCGCAAAAGAATAGAAGTGAAGTATATACCGCCGGCAGCCTCGATGTCCCTAAAAACGTGGGGTTTCATCGCAATTTTGTTTGCGTTCATGGTGCCGGGAGGCATTGATTTCATTGGGGTTTTGGACTTTGTGGAGCTGGTCGGAGTCGAACCGACGGCCTCATCGCTACAGCTCACGCTGCGCCGTCCACCCGGCACATCACTACTTGCTCTCGCTGGCCGGCGTGCCCACGCCACACCGACCGCGCATGCCTTGCCGGAAACGCTCCCGCTCCTCGGGTGACATGCGTTCCCAGCGCTCGGTCATGCGACGGCGAAAGTTGGAGCGGCGGAACGCGCGCCCGCCAGTGCGGCCGAAAAGGATGCGGCACAGTGCCAGAATCCCAATCGCCTGCCAGAAGCTGATCTGGCGCCAACCGAACAGCCCCGGCAGCAGCCAGTTCCAAAGACGCAGCACCAGCTCGCCACCAATGAAGATAAATAGCAGAACTCCAAGAATTGCTGCCGGAGCCAGAAAAATCCATTTTTTTCTCTCATGTTCGCTTCCTCATGCTTTCGTAAACTCGTCGTAGATGCTTCGCAGCCGCTCGCGCAGATGCAGCACTGCGTAACGTTTGCGCGAGAGCAGCGTATTGACGCTCACGCCGCTTTCGGCCGCCATCTCCTTAAAGCTGCGCCCCTCGAGTCTCGTGCGCGACAAACACCTCGCGCTGCTCAGCGGGCAGCTCGTCAAGCGCAAACTCGAGTTCCTCGAGAAGCACGCTGCGGGCATAAAGGGCGTCTGGCCCGGCGTCGGGCGAAGGCAGCAAGTCTTCCAATCGCAGCAACTCTTCTTCGTAGTCGACCACGGCGGCCTCAGCTAAAGCTCTCCGGCTTCTTCTTGCGGAAGAGATCAGTGATGCGGTTGCGCGCGACGCGAAAAAGCCAGCCGGTAACGTGCTCGATCGGCATCAGCAGGCGATTCGCTTCCACCAGCTCGTAGAAGACCTCCTGCAGAATGTCTTCGGCATCGCGCGGGTCCGGCACCCGCCGGCGAATGAAGTTGCGCAGCCGGGACTGCTCCCGCTTGACCACCTCGGAGATCCGCTGGTCCTGTTCGAGGCTCATCCGTCCCAGGCTCGCCGCGCCATTCATCTGGGGATGTAGACGATTGGGGGGTGCGAATATTGTAGGGGCTCGCGAGACCGAAGGAGAGAAATTGCGCTTCTCGCTATGAAAATGCCGCAGTCAGTGGGCACTGGGTTTAATGCGGAGCAAAACAAAACGCCCCAGGCTCAAAGAGTCATGGGACGTAAGTCGAGCAGCCCTCCCCCGAAGTCTGCTCAATCAGGATACTAGCGTCTGTGGGGAAACTAGGGAATGGCACTGACGTGGGGGGTGGTGCGATTCGATAGACGCCCGTTACGGGTGCGGTCCGGCCTGAGCTTTTTCGTGCTCGTCCAGCCGTTTGAGGTGTGGGAAGAACGGAGCCACCTCGAACGGCATCTTTTCCGATGCCGAGTCCAGGTGAACGGGTTTGCTCTTGAGCATCTCAATCCGGTCTGACCAGGGATCGACCACAATTCGCGAGCCGAGCGGCAAGGCCGCGATCTGGTCCACCCGCTCCATTTGCAGAGACTTGCCAGAGTTGGCCAGCGCCGGCATCCCGACCAGGTGGCTGCTCCCGAAATCGTTGCTGAAGCGCCCATGTAACAGGTTGGGCAGTTGCGGAGAACGGGCTTCCAGAGCTTTTAGAAAGAGGGCGGCATCCGCGAGTTGATCCTTATAAGGCGACTTCGAAAACAGCTCCAGGCCTTTCTTGTCGGCGGCGGCTTCCTGTGCAGGATCGAAATGAAAGTTCAGGTTGGCGAAGATTTCCGCATCCGAGAACGGCAACGTCAGGCCCGACAAATATCCGGCGCCCACGGAGTGACCCAAAACGATATGAGCCAGTTCGTGAGCCAGCACCGCGGCGAGCGTCGCCTCGTCAGGTAGCACATCGAGAAGCCCGCGGCTGACCACGATAGTTCGTCCCATCACGAACGACTCCAGTGGCGTGGTGAGCAGCACGCGACAACGAACTCCGGCAAGATCGAGCTCGTTGGTTATCATCAGGTTATTGACTACGGTCTCCAATATCCGGTCGACTTCGCCGTCTGGAGCCATCAGTCCGGCAACTTGCAACCGCTCTACCGCATTGTCTTCCGGTGTGTAGATTGATTGTCCCAAGGTGTAAGCCGGGCTCAGGTCCTGCGAAGCTTCGTGCCGCTTAGGATCGACCCACGCCGGCGTGTCGGTCAGAGGTTTGGCATACTCCCGGTGATCTCCTGCGTGCCCCATGTCGTACCCCCAGATCCGGGTTTGGGCTTTGAACCAGAGCCCGTGGCTCGAAGGATCGTGAGGATCAGACTCTTCGGTATAAACATAAGCGGGCATCCACATGATGCTCATGGTGTTCAGCCGCCAACTGTCGAAATGAAACGCGCGTTTGGAGAACGCCTTCGAGGTGTAGGTTCCAGTGAAGCGCACAATGTTAAAGTCCTGATCCTCTACCCAGATCCGGCCGGCAAAGCCACGGTTCCCTGAATTCCCGCGAGGCCTCACGTCCAGGACGGCGCAACGCACTTGGCCGAGAATCTCCCACCGGACGAAATCGAACGTGTAGTTCCGGCGGTCGAAGTGGTCCAGGTCAGGAAACAGCGCTTGCACGAATCCAGCCGCCGCGAAGGATGATGCATTTCGGGGCAATTTCTTATCCCCCTCCTGCTTCGAGTGCTCCTGGTCCGCAAACGCCACAGTGGCCGGGGCAGCGCCTGTCAGATCAAGACGGGTTAAGAAATAGTCGTCTCCCTTAGGAGAGGTTCCTAAGTGGGAATCACGTTTTTCTTCCTGGATGTAGGTCTCAACGATGGGCCTGTAGTAGCGCATCAAATCGGTCAAGCGACGTTCCTGCCGGATCGCCGAGTCGATAAAGCCATCAAGCGTCACGGAGTTGCGCGCAGGAGCAGACGGCGGTGCCTGGGCCAGATCTGGAGGGTGCCCCGCGGGAGCAGCGTTCTGCCCCACGACGAGCGCAACGACGAACACTCCAAATAGCGTTCCGCCAAGCCCGGAAAATGTTCTCAGCGCAAGCATGCAGAGGCCATTCTAAATCTTGCGGGGCACGTGCTGGGCACGTCTTTTGGCATATTTGCGAAATTACTTCAGCCAGCCTCTGCGGTGCCTGTTGCAGAAAGTGTGCATCAGGTTGCAACCTGGAGGAGTGTAGGGCCGATCGGTCGGATTACTGTGCCAGAAGAACTAACCCAACAGAAATAGCTTCGTGGCGTAGCGTATGCGACTAGGCCAGGTGGGGACTAGTAAAGATTGCGTGAGGGGCTAGAGTTGGGTAGTAAGCCCTCCCCAGGTGCTTCCAAATAACACTGTGTAGCTTGAAAACATGGTGGAGCTAGTCGGGATCGAACCGACGGCCTCGTCGTTGCGAACGACGCGCTCTCCCAGCTGAGCTATAGCCCCACTAACCGGATCGATTTCTGGTTTACTAACTCATTTTACCAGCGTTCCATCATCCTGGCACCACGGACAGTACCATACCCATCATGCTGTGGTAACGCTGCTCCGTCCCGCTCGGACGGCGATCCGCTCGAGATTGCTGCCCGGTAGTTACCAGAGTTGAACAAAGACCCTTGACGAACGCCCCCTCTCGGCGTCTAACCTAACGTCTAGAAGAGCGTTCCGACTGGGAGTTTGTTCAGAGATGTTTGGGCAACTGAATCCAGGAACAGCAAGAAGTCAACACAAAGTGCTGGCGGCGTCGCTAGCGCTGCACGGCGTGCTATTCGCCTGGCTGCTACATGCCCCGGAGCCCCAATTGTTGAACCCTTCTTCCATTGCAGTCGGACACAATGGCAAAGTGCTCACGCGACTCTACTTCCCGACCCGCACGCCCGACGAGAGCAGTACCAGTTCAGCCGATCACGCAACCGAGACCTATCGGCACCAGCGGCTGGGTCACGAGAAGCTGATGTGGAAACCAACATCTACGGTGGCCAAGCTGCCCATGCCACCCGCTCCGCTTAATCCATCGGCGGCCGAAGACAACTCGCAGACGGCAACACTCTCCAAATTGGGTCATGGCGCGACTGCCGGGCTTCCCTACGGAAGTCTGCCCGGCGGGCCGGTGTACGGAGACGAGATTCGCCCGGCTTTGCCCATCGCGACTTCCGATCCCGTGGTCTACCCGTGGCAACGGCCGGAGTCCGAGGGCAAAGTCGTCATCGAAATCACGATCGACGAAAGAGGGGAAATCGTTCGCAAGACCGTGCTGCAGAGCCTTGGCCCTGAGATCGACAATAGATGCCTGGCGGCGCTTGAGAACTGGCGCTTTCAGCCGGCCACTCACAACGGAGTTCCCATTCCTTCAAAACAAGATGCCATTTTCCCCTTCAAGGCGCGTGGTTAGGCGAAGCTCCCCACACTCGGTCCGTCGCGCAGCCGCTAACCGAACTGTGTGGGATTCAAGGCCGACCAGCGCGATTTTGTGCCGTCCCCCAGATGCTCAAGGCGCTCGGCCTAAGCCGGGTGCGTCTGGTCTCGAATAATCCAGAAAAGGTCGAGCCCCATCCGTATGTCGAAGAGTATTTTAGGACCAAGAAGGAAAAGCTGGGCCATTTATTCAGCTCGTCATGAACCGAACGGGCCTCAACGGCCCACCGGCCATTACTTTTAATCTTTGCCTGCAACTCGCAACCCGTGCTTAAATTCCTGCACGTCCCGCTCTTGCATGTCCACCCCGACGATAGACGCGCGATCCCGAAACATTCTCGTCCTGATCATGGTCACTTTCTGCGCGGCCTGCATGGTCTACTACCATCTCGCTCTTTTCGTGCCCCAGGCGCACGAAGTTCGTGCGGCTCAGGGCTTCGGTGACGGATATTCCTTTGGCGCTGACTTCTATCCCATCTGGTTGACTTCGCGCGCCAGCTTGCTCCATGATCGCAATCCCTACGGCCCGGAGATGACAAGGCAAATCCAGATCGGCCTCTTCGGGCGGCCCCTGGATGCCCGCAATCCCGCCGCCCCTCCGGATTACCGGGCTTTCGCTTATCCAGCTTTCGTGGACGTTCTCTTCTGGCCTTTGTCTCTTCTGCCTTTTTCCACGGTTCGCGTCGGGCTGGCGGTGATTCTGCCAGCGGTCACTGCACTCAGCGTCGTTCTCTGGCTTCGCACTCTACGTCTCCGTGTGAGGCCCGCAACCGTCGGCGTAATAGTCCTTCTCACTCTGTCGAATTATGCGGTGCTGGAAGGTCTGTTCGCCGAGCAGATTGGTTTGCTCGTAGGGTTTTTTCTCGCCGCCTCGCTTGCCGCACTCGTCGATGGCCGACTTTCTCTCTCGGGCAGCCTATTGGCATTGACTCTGATCAAGCCGCAGATGACAGCCTTGGTCGTGGCTTATCTTCTGTTGTGGAGTTTCGATCAATGGCGCGCTCGCCGGCAGTTCGTAGCAGGCTTTCTTCTCACTTCGACTCTGCTGGTCGCGTCCTCCTTGTTGGTCTGGCCGGGCTGGATTTCCCAGTGGGTGCATGTCGTATTCGGCTACCGGCAGTACTCGACTCCGCCGCTCGTGGGTTATTTACTCGGCACTCACATTGGTTCGCGCCTGACTCCATTTCTGATCGCGATGCTTTTGGTAAGTGCACTTGCTATGGCATCGCGTAGGCGTCGTGCATCCCCTGCGTCGACTGAGTTCGCCTTAACGGTCAGCCTGCTGCTCGCTATCACTACGATCACTTTACTGCCAGGTCACGCGGTGTATGACCACGTCGTTCTCCTGCCTGGAATCCTCTTGATCGCCCTGTCGTGGCGTGTCTTCGCGCGTTCGATTCCGCTCTTTCGAGTAGTGTTGGGGGTAACTGCGTTGGCATTTTTCTGGCAGTGGATTCTTGCTCCAGCCGTGATCGCAGCGCGCCCGATTGTTTCTCCTCAACTATTTGCTTCGGCGGTGCTCACACTCCCCATCCGCACCGCCGCCTCGATTCCTTTCGGTGTGTTAGCGCTGCTCGGGCTCATGATGCGACAACTACCTCAGAAACAAATTGCGGGCGATCGAAACTCTTGATTGTCCGGGAGATGGGAACCGACTATCCTTTGAGAATCTCCTCCAAGGCAGCGCGATTCCTCGCGGGCAGATCGCGCAGCGCGGCACGCGCCAGAGCAATGTAGACTTCCCGGACTTCCGGAACTTCAAGTAATACTTGAAGGTGTTTCCCGACCGTCGCCACATCCCCGCGAGCGATGGGACCGCTGAACGAGCCCGGCGCACCAAGCTTTGCATAGTTAGCCAGCGTTTGCCGGAGTATCGGCAGCATTCTCTCACGCGCCGCTTTTCGGCTGACCCCGGCGGCACCGGCCACACGCTCACTGGCTGCGAGTAGCGCAGTCAGCAGCGGTGAGGCAAACATCCCCCAGGCGTGATAAGCCTCTTTCCGCCTTTTTCCGATGGCAAACGTCTGGCCATGCAAGCGCCGAACAATGCCACGAGCCACCCGCGCCGCTTTCGGATTCCCCTCGATGGCAAATGGCACTCCTACGAGCGCCGCCCGTGATCCACGCACAAACGTCATCAGAGGGTGAACCGACGCAACCGCTGCCCCTTGCTCCCGTAGCACGGTAAGCTCGTCGCTGGTCAGAGCTCCGCTGGAATGCAGCGCCACCTTGCCCTTCCAATGAGCAGCTCCACTCAGCGACGTGGCCGCTTGGGCAATCGCTGCGTCGGGGACACAAAACCAAACGATCTCAGCCCGAATCTGCGCGCCAGCAGCCGCGACGGCCGATGCCCCAACCTCCCGCGCCAGCTTCCGGGCGCGCCGCAGAGAATCCGCCGCGTTCCGCGAGAGGATTTGATCGATCTTGTATCCCGCTCCGCGCAACGAGACGGCCAGAGCGCCAGCCAGATTCCCTGCTCCAACAATTGTGATTTGGGGCTTTCTGGACAGCTTCCTTGACATGCCCGGCAGCATAGCAGAATGCCGGAAGCCGAATGCCGTGCTTTATATTGTTTTCATGACAAAGCGTCCGCGCTCCAAGTCAAAGCCGACTAAGTCCAACAATAGTTCAAATTCCAAGGCAAGGTTGATTTCCTCGCGTACGGTGTATCGGGGCCCGGTCTTCTGGGTGACCACTGACGACGTGCAGGAGCCCGGAGGCGTCCGTGCCCGTCGCGATGTCATTCATCACACTGGCTCGGTGGTAGTTCTGGCAGTCGATGAGTCGCGTTCCACGCCGCGTGTCCTGCTGGAGCGCCAATATCGCCACGCAGCCAACGACTTTCTATGGGAACTCCCTGCTGGCCGCATCGATCCCGGTGAAGAAGCTCTGCACGCGGCCCAGCGTGAACTCCTGGAGGAGACCGGGTACACCGCCACTCATTGGCGGCTCATTCTCAACTTTTACGCCAGCCCGGGATTCGTTGCCGAGACCATGTCGGTATACCTCGCCACAGGCCTTCGCGCCGGAGCAGCGCAGCCGGAGCCGGACGAAGTCATCCACAAAAGCCTCGTCTCTTTGTCCAAAGCAGTCCGCATGGTCTTGAACGGGACAATTCGCGACGCCAAGACCATCTCGTCAGTCCTGTGGCTCGATCACTACATGCGAGGAAAATAAAAATGGTGGTGTGGCGGCAGCCGCCTCGCTTACCCTGAGCCGAGCCGAAAGGGCTGTTCAGGCGAGTGCCGCGAGTCGTCGCCAGCATGTTTGTCTCGCCCACCTTTCGCCTTGACACCCCATCCTAATCGCTCCAAAATGCATCCTATGCGGGCACGTCTGGGGCCCCCCGACTGAAAGACGTGCGGAAAGAGGGGGTACGTGGAACGTCTGAAAGGCACCGTCAAATGGTTCAATAACGCGAAGGGCTACGGGTTCATCGGGCGCGCCGATGGTCCCGACGTTTTTGTACATTACAGCGCAATTACCTCCGAGGGCTACAAGAGCCTGCAGGAAGGCGACACGGTGGAGTTCGAAATCACCGACGGCCAGAAGGGACCGCAGGCGGCGAACGTCACCAAAAGCGCCTGAGCTGCAGTTCGCCTGAATTCTCCGGCGCCACACGGCCATTTACGACCTTCATGGTCGGATGCGTAGTTCTATTTTCCCGAACGTCGCCTCTCTTCTGCTCTCCACCGCTGGCGCTCCATTCCAATCTTGTTTAGTCTTTAGGCCGTGGACAACAAGGCGATCGCCAACATCCTTTACGAAACTGCAGACCTGCTCGAAATAGACGGCCAGGATTCGTTCCGCATCCGCTCCTACCGCAACGCAGCCCAGGCCATCGAAAACCTTCCCGAGCAGATTAAAGACATCATCGGCGAACCCAAGAAGGTGTTAGCCATTCCCGGCATCGGCAAGGGAATGCTCGTGAACTTGCAGGAACTATTTAAGGACGGAAGCCTCAGCGTGCAGGCCGAACTGCTAAAGAAGTATCACCCTTCGATGCTCCAGTTGCTGAAGATCCAGGGCCTCGGACCGAAAACAATTGCACTGATCTGGAGCGCCCACAAAGTCTGCGACGTCGATGGCGTGGAAAAGCTGGCGCGCGAAGGCAAGATCCGCGAACTGCCCCGAATGGGCGAGAAACACGAACAAAAGCTGCTGAAGGCGATCGAAGACTACCGCCGAATATCCGGGAGATTCTTGATCGACTCTGCCGAGACTGAGGCGGACAAACTCACGGAATATCTTGGCAAGTTTCCTGGCATCGACCGCATCACTCCCGCGGGCTCGTTGCGCCGCGGCCGCGAAACGGTCGGCGATCTGGACATTTTGGTGACGGGCAAAGCCTGTTGCAGCGAGGACGAACGCCAGAAGGCGGTGCAGTACATCGGTAAGTACCCGTCCCTGATGAGCATCATTGCCCAGGGCGACAACAAGATCAGCTTTCAGTTGCGCCACGGGATGCAGGTGGACGTTCGCCTACTCCCCCCGGAGTCGTTCGGCGCGGCCATGCAGTACTTCACTGGATCGAAAGTCCACAACGTTGCCCTGCGCCAGCGCGCCCTCAAGATGGGTTATACCCTCAACGAGTACAGCCTCGCCGACCTCAAAACAGAAAAGCCTGTCGCTGGCAAAACTGAAGAAGAAATCTATGCCAAGCTGAAGCTCGACTACATTCCTCCTGAACTGCGTGAAAATCTGGGCGAGATCGACGCCGCCGCAAATCACACGCTGCCCAATCTGATTACGGTGGAAGACCTTCAGGGCGACGTGCACATGCACACGGTCGAAACCGACGGAAAGAACACCATCGAAGAAATGGCCGAAGCAGCCAAGGCGCGCGGCTACAAATACATGGCCATCACCGACCACTCCAAGAACCTGGCTTTTGCGAACGGCTTGGATGACAAGCGCGCCCTCGCGCACATTCAACGGATTCGCGAGGTGAATGAGAAGATCGACGGCATCACCATCTTCGCAGGAATCGAAGTGGACATCCTCGCCGACGGTGATCTCGATCTTTCCAACGATGTCCTGGCCCAGATGGATGTGGTCATTGCCAGCGTGCATTCGGTCTTCAACCAGGAACCGGCGAAGATGACTGAGCGCCTGCTCAAAGCGGTCGCGAATCCCAACACGTCCATCATCGGCCACCCGACGGGCCGCCTGCAGCTTCGCCGCGATGCCTATCATTTCGACATGGATGCAGTCCTGACCCAGGCTGCAAAGCACAAGGTAGCGATGGAATTAAACTCCTACCCCGATCGTCTCGACCTCAACGACGTACACCTGCGCCAGGCCAAACAAAGAGGCGTGAAGATCGTGATCAACACCGATTCCCATCACACCTCGCATCTCGACAAGATCCGTTACGGCGTTTTGCAGGCGCGCCGCGCCTGGCTCTCCACGGACGACGTCCTGAACACCCTGCCTGCGCAAAACTTCGGCAAGGCGATGAAGCATGAGTGGAGTTGAGCACCCAGCCCAGGAGTACAATCCGAAGGCGCGAAAGAATCCATGCCCGATCAAACTCCGAACGCGAATCTCGGCGCCCTCGCCACTCCGAGTACACCGGCAGCCGCCACACCCCCGGGCACACAACGCGGCCCGACCATCAACATCGCCGACGAATTCGGCACCGCTAAGCGTAACCTGCCCCCGGTCAAGCCGTTGCTGTACGCTATGGCTGGAGTGCTTGTCATCGTCGGCATCGCATCGTTTTTCCAGCGCGCCAAGCCCCAGGGAAGCGGTTCGCTCGATAATGTAGCCGCAGTAGAAATCCCCGGGCAGAGTGCTTCCCTGGTAGCTCTCACCTTTACCCTGCGCAACTCAGGGAGGAAATCACTCTGGGTGCATGATATTAAAGGAACACTTGTAACATCTGGCGGAGAGATAAGTAGCGAGGCAGTTTCTGCGATCGACTTCGATCGTTACTATCAGGCTTTCCCGGCCCTGAAAGCGAATGTCCAGCCCGCTCTCTCTCCTGAAGACAAATTGCAACCCGGCCAGGAACTTAGTCGGACCGTGATCGTTAGCTTTCCCGTTACGCTCGACGCCTTCAACCAGCGCCGGTCCGTAAGCGTAGTCATCCAGCCTTACGATCAACCCGTGCCCGTCACTTTGACCAAGTGACGCCAGGGATCTTCACAGTTGCGCCGGAGCTACTACATGCGATTCTATACAGTGATGAACTCAACTCGGCACGTTCCCCGCGGCATCGCACCTTGGCTCGTAGGCTTGCTCCTGTCCCTGCTCCTGGCGCTCTGCGCCGAAGCAGCGTCCGCGCCGCAAGAACACAAATACCTGGTGTACGTAGGCACTTACACGCAGGAAGGCAGTACGAGTAAGGGCATCTATGCTTATCGTTTCGATCCCAATACCACCCAGCTGACCGCCATCGGCCTGGCGGCGGAGACCACCAATCCATCGTTTCTCGCCGTACATCCGAATCACCGATTCCTTTATGCGGTCAACGAGATCAGCAATTACAAAGGAGAAAAGAGCGGAGCCGTCAGCGCCTTCGCCATCGATCCGGCGACCGGCAAATTAACGTTGCTAAATCAAGTCGCGTCTAAAGGCGCTGACCCTTGTTACATAACGGTAGACAAGTCTGGAAAATACGTTCTCGTGGCGAACTACACCGGGGGCAGCATCGCAGTATTCCCGGTTCTTCCAGATGGACGGCTGGGTGTGACTTCGGCCTTCATACAGCACGTTGGCCACGGCACAAATCCGGAGCGCCAGGAGGGACCACACGCTCACTCTATCGACCTGTCACAAGACAACCGCTTCGCCATCGTGGATGACCTTGGCCTGGATGAGACACTGGTGTATAAGTTCGACAGCACCAAGGGTTCGCTTATCCTTAACGACCCGCCGTTCGCCAAGGCCGATCCTGGAGCGGGTCCCAGGCACTTCGCTCTTCACCCCAACGGCAAGTTTGCCTATGTGGTCAACGAAATGGGGTCAACAGTTTCTGCGTTTAGCTATGACGGCTCTGCCGGCGCGTTGCGTCCACTGCAAACGATCTCGACTTTCCCCAAAGATTTTTCCGGGCACAACGATGACGCTGAGATTGAGATCGATGCTTCCGGCAAGTTCCTCTACGCCTCGAACCGCGGCCATGACAGCATCGCAGCATTCGCCATCGATCCAGAAAAAGGCAGTCTGACGCTGATCGAGTACGCGCCCACGAAAGGCCAGACTCCCCGCAGTTTTGAGATTTCCCCGGGGGGCGCTTTTTTGTTCGCAGCCAACGAGAAATCGGACAACATTGTCGTCTTTCGTGTCGATTCGAAAACCGGCCGCCTCACGCCTACTGGCAAAGTTCTGGATGTAGCAGAACCCGTCTGCGTGAAATTCGTACCAATCGACTGACAACGTCGCTTCGTCAGGGATTACTTCTTCTGGATAAACCTCCGCCGCACCAAATGGGTGTTGGCGTCAGGCTTGATCTCGTCGTATTTCAAGCAACTGATGGAACCATCCACTTCCAGCACGGCAAGCGCAACATCGCTGCACTGGGCGATGCCGTGCTCCCGCAGCGCGCGCTGCAGTTCGTCCATGCTGACGTGCTCTTTCGCCATGTGCGCCTCTATGAGTTGCCCATCGTGAATTAACAGGCTGGGCTCGCCCTGAACCACGCGCCGGAAACCTCGATTGGAGCCGGAGAGACTCCCGACCAGGTAGTTCAGCAACAACAGGGTGGAAGCCGCCACCACGCCCCCGATCAGCGAAGTGTCCGGCCCAGTCATCGCGTTCTGCACGGAATTGGAAAGCAGCAGCAGGAGCGTGAGGTCGAACGGCGTCATCTGCCCTACCTCGCGCTTGCCGCTAAGTCGCACCCCGATCAGCACGACCAGGTAGATCACGCCCGTGCGCAGTGCGATCTGCAGCAGGACACTTGCCCCTGCCGGGAAAAGCACTCCGTTCAATTGGCTGTCACCGGTGCCGGCGCGCTCTTCGGAGTACTCAGGTAGCCCGTCGCTTTCTTCTTGTCCACCGTCCAGACCACCAACTCAAACAGCAAATGATCACGTCCCGAATAGAACTGAATCGGCTCGGCGATATTGCGATCCTGCTTCTCGATGGTCTTGTCGTCAGACGTCACATTCACCGTGAACTTGCCGCGCTTCTGGTCGGTTTTCTTAAGTTGAAGGCTCACCGTTGCCACGGGCTGCGGCTTCGCTCCTTTGAGCAAAGTGAATTCGTAATAATTGCGGTCGCCCTTGTGCTTGAGAATTTCCAAATCACCGCGGGTATTGGCGATCAAGCCGCTCTGGACTCCCAGGTCGCCCACAGCACTCTGCAGCTTCGCCTTGGTGGCTTCGAGATCAGCTCTGGTGGAAGCCACGTCAGTCTTGACGCCGCCCACATCGGTCTTGACCCCCGCTACCTCTCCGCTGACCTGGCCGAACTGCTCTTTCGATTCCTTCTCTTGCTGCGCCAGGCGGGATTCATCGGCTTTCTGTTGCGCTTGCAGCGCGCCAGCACGCTCCATCAGTTCCTTTTTGGTCATGCCAAGCTTTTGTGCAATGGTCTCTTCCTGAGCTTCCGAGGATTGCACGCGCTTTTGCAATTCCGCGACTTGCGCCTGGCTGGCGCTCAGGTCTGAAGTCAGCTTCTCGATGTGCTGTCCCGTAGTCACATACCCAAAGACGGTTGCCGCGATAAAAATGACCGCCAGGACAACCAGAATCCACTTCCCTGCACTCGACTGCTGTTCTACCTGTGTCTGTTCGCCTTCGTCCGGCATTAGTTCCTCCAGGATTAACCGCCTTAGCTGCGGGGGTCTTGTCAATTGTTTAGCAGAAGTGCCGCAGTGTCAATTAGCTCGCGGAATGGTTGGCCGTGCACTAGGGCCAGCCCTAAAACGCCTGGTGGATGAATCCTGTGGAGAAACCCGGTGAAGAAATGGTCGTGGAATTCCTGGGCTGCCCCATTCGCGGCGAATATCAACGTCGAAGGGCCAGGGCTTCTCGCAGCGCAGGCTCTGGATCGCGACGGATTGTGGGAGCTTCTGACCCAACTCGACCTTCGGCTTGCTTGCTGGCATCGGCCAGGAGTTGCCGCTGCGACGCGTCCGGGAGAGCGTCCTGCAGCTTCGCAGATTTCACTAGGCACGCGTAACTCAGGCGAGCTGGAAAGCCCGCACTATCAAGAAAACGCCCGTAGGCCAGCCAGTCTTCAGCGCTGGAGGTCCGGTCGCCGATCGAGTCATCCAACTGTAAAGCGTGTTGGTAAAGCTGAAGCGCCTGATCCAGTTTTCCAGCTTCACTTTGGAGCGCCGCTTCATTCACGTTGGCGATGCTCTCGAGTTTGGTTTGCTTGGTCTGAGCCGCAATGGTTGCCGCCAACTCGTAAGACTCGATCGCCAGCGCTTTCTGGGACGCCCGCGCCTGGCAATCTGCCATGCGTAGCGCAATCGCAATGATCTTCTCCGGCTGAGGACGCTTTGTAGCCGGCATCTGGGCAACTGCGCTCAGGAACACTTGGTAATGCCCTGCGGCGGCTTGGGCCTTGCCTTCGTGATCGAGTTCGTTTGCGAGATAAAGATGCGCGAGCATTTGGCCGGGATCGAAGGAAATCGCCCGGTTCCAGCTATCCATTGCCTGCGCGGGGTGACCAAGGCGCAGTGCCAGGACGCCGCGGTCCACGAGCAGATTTGCATCTTTAGGGGTGTATTTCAGGGATGCTTCTGTCAAAACGAACGCCTCATCGATGCGGTCTTGCCTGACAAGGAATTGCAGGAACCCCTGGCGTGCCGCAGGATCAGATGGGTTGGCCTGTATTGCTTTTCGCCAGGCAGCCTCCGCGGGTTGCAGGTCACCTTCCTCCAGCTCTCGCCGGGCCAGGCGTGTCTGTAATGAAGTATCAAAGGAGTCCAGCGCCGCTGCACGCTGCAAATCCCGAAGGTTATCGGCATGCAGCGACAGATAATAACGGACCTGGTCCACGGTTCCCCACAACAGAAGCACCACGGCACCGCTGACTCGCAGTTGGCGTGCGCCAGTGGTTCCACCGGTAAGCCAGTGCCACGCCTCTGACAACCGGCTTCCAGCCCCAGACGCTGCATCGGAAATACGACCCCGCGAGTTCAGCAAAAGAGCCGCGATCCGCCCATCGCGCAGCTTCCAGATGGCGCCGTCCAGAAGGAAGTGGTGGATGTTCACCAGCGCGGTAAAGATCAGGAAACTCGTGGTGAAGTCGCAGTGGAACACACGGCTCGCGAGCCAGGGTCCAGGAACAAAAAGAGCGATGCCACCGGCAACGAGGACGGCGAAGTATGCCCACGAACGCCAAGGGCGGCTGTTTGCGCCCCCAGCCTCGCGGCGAGCGTAGTAGCTGGTGATCCACAGGTATTGCGCCGAGTGCATGACGGCCAGTATGCCCGAGCTATAACGGCTCTGCGGGATTTCCAGGCCTTTGATGAGCGAAATGCCCGCCGGCAACACAAACCACAGGAATTGCGATGAGAATAAAGTCAGTGAAGGGAGCAGTTTTCGCCAACCCGTGTCTTTTGCCAGGCCCGAGAACCCAAATACGGCCAGCGCAACAAACGCCACAACTAGCAGTATCTGCTCCCACTGGCTTACGATTGCAGGGATTCCGAGGGAAATGAAAAGAGGATCCACAGAAGCCCCGGTATGAAAGCCCAGGAACAGAATCAAATACGAGGCTACGAAAGTACCGTAGAGCGCTCGGCGTACGGCCTCACTCGGCTTCGCTCCCGCGCGGCGAGCGAACATCATGAACAAGCCGTAGTTCTGTCCGCTGTAATGCCACGGACTCCACGTTAGATAGATCGTGAAGATCCAGGGCAAAATCCGGATCCAGGAATGCGCCAGCACCACCGTCAGAACGATCAGGGCCGTGATGTGGACCGTGAAGACGCGGTACTTGTGAAAGTCTTCCTCGCGACGGTAGGCACGATAGATCGTTGCCATGTAATGCGGGTAATTGAAAAACAGCGCCAGTGCGTAGAAAGCAACCGACCAGGCCCGCGTGCTTGACGCAATCGAAAAGTAAGAGATCAGCAGAAGCGGAGCCGACCACGCGCCGCATCCCACAATCAGATCGACCCATGGACCATAGATCCACAGCGACGACACTGCAGTTCCCTTGCTCGAGTTGGGCTTTGTCTTCAACATCACTGGTTAGTGTTTGAACGGATTATAGGCGGCAGGACCGTAACCACCCGGGTAACGAAAGTAACCAAGTCTTCTACAATGCCAGGGTGAGGACTTGGGATGTAATCGTCATCGGCGGCGGCATTATCGGGCTCTCGCTGTCCATCGAGCTGCGGAGAAAAGGCGTGAGCGTTCTAGTAGTCGAGCGCGGCGAGCCCGGTCGCGAGGCCTCGCATGCAGCCGGCGGCATGCTGGTCGATTGCGCGCTTGAAACGCCCGCCGCTCTGCAACCGCTAGCCACAGCCAGCGCGCGCTTGTATCCCGAATTCGCCCGCGAGTTGGAAGTGGAATCGGGCATGAAAGTTGATCTAAGAGACCAGGGCACGATTCTCTTTCCCTCAGTCGAGCATCTTCATTCTCCGTCATTAAGAACAGCAACGCTGCCCGCGCCTCTGGCCGAACTGGAGCCAGTTCTTGCCGATCTCAATAGACCGGCTTTCTACCTTCACGAGCGCAGTGTCGACCCGCGCGCACTTACCGTCGCCGCCCTGCAAACAGCTAAGCGTCGTGCTGTAGATATTTCGTCCGGTGAGGAGGTCACAGCCATCAATCTTTGCAACGGACGTGTCGCCGGCGTCATCACGACCAAAACCTCATTCCACGCCCCGAAAGTTGTCAACTGCGCGGGAGCATGGTCGGGCCAGATCGCGCCCCATGCCTTTCCCACGCGGCCGGTAAAAGGACAAATGCTTTGCCTAGCCTCACCCTCCCGCAACCTGCTCAAGCACGTAGTCCGCACTCCAGAGGTTTACTTGATCCCGCGCAGCGATGGCAGAATCCTGGTCGGCGCCACAGTAGAAGAAGCTGGATTCGACAAGCGCACCGACGTCGCGACGATTCAGCGCCTGCACCGCGCCGCGCTCGCCTTGGTTCCCGAACTGCGCAACGCGAAGATTCTAGAAGACTGGGCCGGCCTGCGTCCCGGAACTCCAGATGCATTGCCGATTCTCGGCGCCACCGCCACTCCTGGCTATTACATAGCCACCGGCCATTTTCGCGATGGCATTCTCCTCGCCCCAATCACGGCGCAGGTGATGGCTGAAGTAGTTACTGACAAGAAGCCGTCATACGATCTCGACCGGTTTTCGCCGTCCCGCTTCCTGAGCATTGTGGCCTAGAAATGTCGAGGCTGTCTTTTCTGAGTTTTCAAAGGCCCTGCGTAACCTTGGTACACTGAGGCGTATGCGGCAGAAGGTCATCGCCGTAATTAGTACCCTATTGCTCCAGATTCTCCTTTTGACGGCTGGTCTGCCCCTGTGTTTCGCGCAGCACCGGCTGCCTTCAGCGGGTAACCCGGATTCCGGAACCTCAGGCCCAACGCTGGTTCCGTCCAGCTCAACCTCGTCTCCGCCGAGCGAAGGGTGCCAACTGCTTCCCTATAAAGGAACAACTCCGCTGAGCCAGGTGCCGTTTTATGTTGCTGGTGAAGAAGACCTCCGGGGAGGCATGATTTGCACTTTTCGTATCAATTCCAAGTTGCCACCGTTCACTTTTCATTTTCCCGGCCAGCCGGATAATACCTTTAGCGACCTCGACATCACCACGGGAACGGGCAGCGAGGTCATTCAAACCATCCAGAATGCGACGGGCCCAGGTGATATAGCGCCGATGAAGGCCGAGAGTGTGCTTACAACTGTCGATGCCAATTTCGATGGCAATCAAGATCTGCAGCTATTGAGCAATTGTGGTGCGACGGGAAATTGTTCGTACGATTTTTATCTGTATGATCCCAGGGCGAACGAATTTGTTCACAACGATTTTCTGAGCAACCTCACTACTCCTTCATTTGATCAGTCAAAGAAGCAGGTGACGACAAGCTCAAACAGCAGCGTTTCCGATTGGGAAAACGAAACCTATCGATACGAGAATGATGGTCGATACACGTTGATCCACCGAGAGGTGTCGAGATGGGACAGGAGCAACAGCACAGTCACAGTGACATCTTATGAACTCCGGAATGGAAAAATGGAATTGGTTGGCTCCACAACCACGCGTCAATAACTGTGGATTGGCGTCCACTCCGCATCATAAGATCGCTTCGGTCTGCCGAGCGGCGGTATACTGTTGGGCTTCCGGCCTGCGACCTGCAAACGTAGCTCTCACGAGAAAGGATCAACCATGGCATCTCCCGCAGTAGATTTCGCCCGCAATAATCAGCAGCGATTCCTAAGCGAACTAAAAGATCTTCTCCGCATCCCCAGCGTCAGCACCCTCGACGAGCACAAGCCCGATGTAGAGAAAGCCGCCGATTTCGTAGCCAACGAACTCCGCCGCATCGGTATGGAAAACGTCGAGGTCATCCCCACCAAGGGCCATCCTCTCATCTACGCCGACTGGCTGCACGCGCCAGGCAAACCCACGGTCCTATGCTACGCCCATTACGACGTGCAACCGCCCGATCCGCTCGACGAATGGCAAACTCCACCCTTCGAGCCCACTGAACGCAACAACAACATCTACGCCCGCGGAGCAGTCGACGACAAAGGCCAGCTCTGGATGGAAGTAAAGGCCCTGGAATCGTTGATGAAATCCGGCAACGGTAAACTTCCCATCAACGTCAAAGTGATTTTTGAGGGCGAAGAAGAAGTGGGAGGCGAGTCGATCGCCGAATATGTCCGCAAACAGAAAGCCAAGCTGAAGGCCGATTTCGCCCTAGTCTGTGACACCGAACTTTTCGCCCCAAATCTTCCGACCCTATGCGTAGGTCTGCGCGGCCTCGTCTACACGGAGATTGAAGCCCACGGTGCCAAGGTTGATCTGCACTCCGGCGTTTACGGCGGAGCTGCGCCCAATCCTTTCTTCGCGCTAATCGAAATCATCAGCAAGCTGAAAGATGCCAAAGGAAAAATCCTGATTCCCGGCTTCTACAAAGGCGTGAAGGCCCCAAGCAAAGACGAACTCAGAGCATGGAAGCGTCTGCCCTTCAACGAAGAACATTACCGCAAAACCGAAGTGGGATCGAAAGTCTTGACGGGAGAACCCGGATATTCAGTTCTCTACCGCACCTGGGCGAGGCCCACGCTCGAAGTTCACGGTATGCCCGGAGGATTCACCGCCGCAGGCGCCAAGACCGTCATTCCAGCGAAAGCCGCGGCCAAGGTCTCCATGCGCCTCGTGCCCAATCAGGATCCCGACGACATCCTGAAGCGCTACACAGCGTTCGTGAAGAAGCTTACTCCGAAGGGTATCGAAACCAAAATCAAGGTGTGGAGCAAAGGCCGAGCCTGCGTAGTCGGTACCGACAATCCTTACATCAAGGCGGCGACGGAGGCATTGCACGACACATTCAAGAAAGAAACCGTCTTCATCCGCAGCGGTGGATCGATCCCCATCGTCACCGATTTCCAGGACGGCCTGAAAATTCCCAGCGTAATGATGGGCTTTGGTCTTCCCGATGACAACCTGCACGCCCCCAACGAAAAGTTCCACATCCCCAACTTCCACCACGGCATCGAGACCATCTGCCTGTTCTTTGAGAAGTTGGGGGAGAAATAAGAAGACTGGATCTCGTTTTTCCTGTTGTGAGCGGCGGTAGGGCTCCAAGCCTCATGAACATACTCGATCTGGTTGTCGGCAAGCCCATCCGGACCAGCGACGAACGCGCGGAGCAGATCGGTCCTGCGCAGGGCGTCCCGATCTTTGGTCTCGACGGGCTTAGCTCGGCTGCTTACGGCCCGGAAGCGGCTCTCACGCTGCTGATTCCCCTTGGCCTTCTCGGCGTTCGATATATCGTACCCATAAGCGCCGCAATCATCACGCTGCTGGTGATCGTGTTCTTCTCCTATCGCCAGACCATCGCCGCCTATCCTTCAGGCGGTGGCTCCTACACCGTGGCACGCTTCAACCTTGGAGCACCTGCCAGCCTGCTCGCCGCCGCCGCACTGCTCGCCGATTACATTCTTACGGCTGCAGTGGGCATTTCCGCGGGGGTCGGCGCCCTGGTCTCGGCTGTTCCATCCTTGCTCCCACACATGGTTTCCATTTGTGTGGGTATTCTGATCATCATCACCATCGTCAACCTTCGCGGCGTGCGCGAAGCGGGCGCTGTCCTTGCGATTCCTACTTATCTTTTTGTCGGCACACTTCTTATAACCATCGTTGCAGGCCTTGTCCGTGTTCTCCTCAGCGGAGGCCATCCTACGCCTTCAGTTGTCTTACCGCCGCCGCCCGCAATGACAGAAGCGGTCACTTACTGGCTGCTGCTGAAGGTTTTCGCCAGCGGATGCACCGCCTTAACTGGCGTGGAGGCGGTCAGCAACGGGGTGAAGGCCTTCAAGGAGCCCACTGTCCAGAATGCACAGCGCTCGCTCACCGCCATTATTTTTCTACTGGCGGTGATGCTGGCGGGAATCTCTTATCTCGTAAAGACGTACGGAATCGCTGCCACCGACCCAGGCCAGCCCGGCTACCAAAGCGTTCTCTCGATGCTAACCGCCGCGGTTTTTGGCAAGGGCCTCTTTTACTATCTGACCATCGGCTCCATCCTCGTCGTTCTTTCTCTCTCCGCCAACACCGCTTTCGCCGATTTTCCGCGCCTATGCCGCGCCATCGCGCAAAACAACTATTTGCCGCACGTCTTCGGCTACCGCGGGCGGCGGCTGGTCTACACGTATGGCATTGTCGTACTGGCAGTACTCTGTGGCGGCGTTCTCATTCTCTTCGGCGGCGTCACTGACCGGCTGATCCCGCTCTACGCTGTCGGCGCTTTCCTGGCCTTCACACTCTCGCAAGCCGGCATGGTCATGCACTGGCGGAAGAATCGAGGCCCGCATTGGCTGAAGAGCGCGCTCGTAAACGGACTAGGCGCGACCGTCACTGGCATCACGACCGTGGTCGTGCTGGTTGCGAAATTCCTCGACGGTGCCTGGATTACGCTGCTCTTCATTCCTTTGACGATTCTTCTCTTCGCCATTGTGCGTCGCCACTATCACTCCGTAAAAGTGCTCACAAGCTGCAAGATACCCGTGGACGTGGCAGGCCTGAGCCAGCATCCCATCGCGGTAATTGCCATCGACCGCTGGAGCAACATCACCCGCCAGGGAATTGAATTTGCTGCCCGGCTTTCTCCCGAAGTAATCGCCTTGCACGTCGAGCCGAACCAGCATTCCGAGTTGCTTCAAGACGATTGGGAGCAATACGTTGAGCGGCCCTTCCGCGCCGACGGTAAGGTACCACCGCAGCTTCACGTTCTGCCCTCCCCTTACCGCTTTGTCATCGTTCCCATCGTCCAGTTCGTTCTCGATCTCTCGAGAAAACATCCCGATCGCAGCATCGTCGTGGTCATACCGGAGCTTGTGGAGGACAAGTGGTACGAATACTTCCTTCACAATCAGCGAGGCCGTCTGCTGGAGTGGGTGCTTCTCGCCCGCGGCAATGAACGCATCTTCACGGTGAGTGCGCCTTGGTACGTCGGGCAACGAACCTGATTCAATCGGGGCCGAAGGATAATCATGGGTTGACGGCAATGCGCAGTGCTCAGCGGCGTTGCCACCAGACTCCTACTGCGCTACCATAACCTTGCTCTCGCGGTTCTCCCACCTCGTCCTTCCCTCGCCCAAGAACCTGACATCTGTTGCAATGCATGTGCAACCCAACGCGGTTGGGTTTAAGGTCATACAATATATAGTGTTATATTGCTTGACCCCACCCCGATTTCACCGTTACAGTAGCTCTAATTTGTGCACACCCTGTCCAGCCGGAGAGGGAAAACGTCTGAGCAAGCATCATTTCGGCGCTAGAGGTATCAGTCTGGTAAACAGGGCGGCAAGGAGCACAGCGGAAAACTGGCCACTATTTCTCCAAGGAGTACACGTTGCTTAAACTGAAGCGGCTTCAGATTCTCGGCTTCAAGTCGTTTTGCGATCGCACCGACCTCAAGTTTCATGGGGACGGCATCGCCGCAATCATCGGCCCCAACGGGTGCGGCAAGTCGAACATTGCCGACGCCATTTCCTGGGTGTTGGGCGAGCAGTCGGCCAAGACCCTGCGCGGCTCGCGCATGGAAGATGTGATCTTCGCTGGCACGCGTGACCGCAAGCCCACCGGCATGGCTGAGGTCTCGCTCACACTGATCGATCCAGAAGAGTATCCCGGTCCGGACGCGGAAGCGCCCACTGAGATCGACATACAGGACGAACTTCCCGTGAGTGCCGAAGCCTTGCGACGTCCAGCCGAAGACTGGGATGAAGCAGCCATCCGTGCTCGCACCGCCGAAGAAACCGAGCGCGCCGTGGAAGAAGCCCAGCCTGGCCGGCTCGAGGAAGTAAAGGCCGACACAGTAGGGAGTCCGCGATCGAAGGTTAGCATGCTCGCGGTAGCCTTCCCCGACGATGAACCGGTATTCGCCCTGCCGGTGCACGCAGTCGTGCCCGTCGCAACTTCCGCAGCCGTAAGCGGAGCAGCCCAAGTGGTGCTTAAGATCCGCCGCCGGAAATTCGACCAGCAGCAATTCCGCACGGGAGAAATCGTTGTCACGCGCCGCCTGTTCAGGTCTGGCGACAGCGAATACTTGCTCAATGGCAAACTCTGCCGCCTACGCGACATTCAGGAACTTTTCATGGGAACCGGCCTGGGACCTGAGACCTACGCGCTCATTGAGCAGGGACGCATCGGCCAGATTCTCAGCAGCCGCCCCACCGACCGCCGGGCGATTCTCGAAGAGGCTGCCGGAATCACGAAGTTCAAGACCAAGAAACGCCTGGCTGAAGCTCGCCTCGAGGACGCGAAGCTGAATTTGGCCCGCGTGAACGATATTTTCGACGAGGTCACGCGCCAGATGAATTCGCTGAAGCGCCAGGCGTCCAAAGCGGAACGCTACGCCAAGTTGCGCGAAGAGATGCGGGCCCAGCTGCGCATAGTCCTGGCCAGCAAGTTTGCCGTTATCGAACAGGAAAGCACTGAACTCGACGCCCAGCTCAATGCTCTGGCCGAAGAGATGCAACATCGCACGGAGTCGGTCCAGCAATTTGAGTCGGAGCATGGACAAAGCACCGAGCGCGGCTACGCTATTGAGAGTGAGCTCCGCGACAATCGCGATCGCCTGAGCCAGGTCGATTTGGAAATCGATCGCGCCCGCGCCCGCCGCCTGCACAACGATGAACGCTGTGCCGAACTTGTAGTCCGCTCTGCCTCGGAGGCAGCGGAGTTGGCCCAAGCCACGCACCGCCTGACCGCGCTTGAGGCGGAGCGCGATTCAAACCGGCGAGTTCTGGAATCGGCCGCCGGTGACCTGGCCGCGGCCGGGCACGAACTGGCTCTCTCCCAGCAGGAAGCCGCGGCTGCGGCGGCCTCGCTCGCTGAACTCGAACGCGAGCAGGAAGAGTCTCGCGTCGCCATCTTTGATGCAGTATCGTCGGCCTCGCAGCTTCGCAACCAGATGGCGCAAGCCGAAGAGCGCCTCGCGGGCACGGATCGCGAGGCCCGGCGTCTGCAAGCTGAAATCACCAGCGCCAATCTCCAGGTGGATGCGTTCGGCGGCCAGCGCGGACAACTCGCCCTCGAGTTCGAAACCGTGACGCAGCGAGTCGCTGCCATCAGCGAAGAGATCAGCCAGCTTCGCCGCCTGATTGATGCCCGCCGCCTCGACGAGACCAAAGCCAGGACTCATCTCGACGTGCTCCGCGCCGAGTTTGCCACCGCTCTAGGCAAGAAAGGCTCTTTGGAGTCAGTCATCGCAGAACACGGATACTCCACAGAGTCAGTTCGCCGCCTTTTCCAGTCGGGAGTAATGCAGAGCGGCCTCGCCCCGGTCGGCGTGCTCGCGGATTTTCTAGAAGTGGAGCCGCGCTTTGAGCGTGTCGTCGAAGACTTCCTCCGCGACGAACTCAACTACATTGTGGTCAAGTCCTGGGATGCTGCCGACGAAGGCCTCCGCCTATTGCGCAGCGATGTCGACGGCCGTGCCACTTTCCTGGTTCACCCCGAGGACTCGCAGGCCAAGTTTTCCTTCGTCCTTGTCGAAGCCGCTCATTGCGCGCCACCCACGGCTTCCATTGTGCCGTTGAAGCACACCATCCGGGTTCTCAACGGCTTCGGGAAGTCGCTGGAAGTCATTCTTCCAAAGCTTCGGGACGGTTATATTGTCCCCGGCTCCGACACCGCGCGTGGTTTGGCTCTGGAGAATCCGGACGCGTTCTTCTTATCCCAATCCGGAGAATGCTTCCATAATGTAACGGTCACCGGCGGCAAACAGCGCGCCGAAGGTCCGCTTTCGATGAAGCGCGAACTCCGCGAAGTTCTCCGGCAGCTTGAGGATCTCGAGCGTGCTCTTAGTGACGAGGAAATGCGAATGCTCACGCTCGGCCGAGAAATCAAGGACCTCACATCCCTGCTGGAACGTCTCGACGAAGAGAAACGAGCGGCCGAACATCAGTCGATGACTTCGGGCCACATGCTGCAGCAGCTCGATTCGGAGATGGCCCGAGTCGCGGAACGCATGAGCATTTCGCAGGCGGAGTTGCACCGCCTTGCCGTAGAACGCGCTGAGCAAAAATCCATCATCACGATGCGGCAGTCGGAACTCGCCGCCCTCGACGAGACCCGCGCCCAGCTCGAGCAGCAAATCGCAGTCGCCCAGGAGGCTCTCGGCGTCTTGCGTCAGCGTCGCGAAGATGCGGCGCAGACCAGCTCGCAGCGGGTTGCCCGGGTCGCGGCACTGGAAGAGCGGCATCGATCCGCCACTTCGGTGCTTGGACGCATCGATTCCCTTTTCGCCGATATGGGTGAACGCCTGCATGCGCTGGCTTCTCAGATTGAAGGTGCAGCCGCGGAAAAACTGCAACGCGAAACGGAGAATCTCCAACTTGAGCAACAAGCCGCCGATTTCGAGGCCGAGCGCAAAGCAGGCCGGGCACGGGAGGGGTTGCTTCAATTCGAGAAAGATCAACTCCGCGCCCGCCTTTCTGAAATCGACGAACTTCTCCGCCATTCCCGCCAGCTCCTCGACCAGGCCCGCGACCGCCGGGGCGAGCTGCAGGCGGCCGCTGCCAAGCTGCAGGCCGACGCCATGTACATGGCGGAAACTTGTCTGAACGAGCTCGGAATCGGGCGCGCCGCGTTGCTGGCCGATGCCACGCTAGCCCTTGTCACTGGTGACGAGCTCTCGGCTTGCGATCAGCTACATCGCGACATGCGCGCCAAGCTGGAAGCCATGGGTCCGGTGAACATGATGGCGCTCGAAGAGTATCGCGAGACCGCCGAGCGGCACACCTTCCTCGACACGCAACGCAAGGACCTGATTTCCTCCATCGATAACACAACCGCGACCATTCGCGAGATTGAAGAAGTCTCGCGCCAGAAGTTCCAGGAAGCCTTCGCCAAAATCAACGAGAACTTCGGGGAAACTTTCAAGAAGCTCTTCGGCGGCGGACACGCCTTCATGAAACTGACGGACGAGGAAAACTCGACGGAGAGCGGCATCGACGTTGTCGCGTCCCCTCCCGGTAAGCGGCTGCAGAGCGTGCTGTTGCTCTCGGGAGGCGAAAAAGCGCTAACCGCGCTGGCCCTGCTGGTCGGTATCTTCCAGTTCACGCCCAGCCCGTTCTGCATCCTTGACGAAGTCGACGCCCCTCTGGACGAAGCGAACATCACGCGCTTCACCGACCTTGTCAAAGAAATGAGCTTGAAGACGCAGTTCGTCCTTATCACTCACAGTAAGAAAACCATGAGCATCGCCCCCGTCCTTTACGGGGTGACCATGCAGGAGCCCGGGGTCTCGAAGCTAGTTTCGGTGCGCTTCGGAGCGGCATAGGTCAATTGCAGGTGGCAGATTCGGGGCTGAGTTCGGTTTCGGAACCTTTCAGTCTCGAACCTTCCTGTTTTGGAACCTTTCGACAGGAGGGAGAGCTCTTTAAGTATCAATTCTTTGGTACCGAGGATACTGAATCTGGCATCAAATATGCAGGAGGAGTTGTGATGTCGGTGTTCGACGAGAAATATCGAGTCGTGGCCGTCGAGAGCGACCGATTGCTTTTGCGAGGAGTTCATAGCGGCGATGTGCTGACCATTGTCAACTCCGAGCCCGAGGTTCCTCTGACCCAAGAAGAGTATCCGTTGGGCAAGTTGATCGCGCTCACGGACCCATCCAGCACGCCTCTGAATTAATTAAGGGCCGATCCGTAGTTCCAGCATGAAAAACCAGCAGGGTGGGAGCAGTGTCACTCACGACGCGGCGGAATCTGCATCGTACTCGCGGAACCCGTGCCGATGGAGTTAATCTAGAGGGCTGAAGACTTAGGAGGGTGCGTGCGCTGCGGACGATGCGGCAATGAAAATGATAAGACCAACCGTTTTTGCGGAATGTGCGGAGCCTCTTTGGTGTCAATGCCTCAGGCTGCCGTACAGTTTCCCGCCCCCACGGAAGACGTAGCGGTACCTAGCCAGCCTGCGGTTCCGTCGCCGCCGGCTCCGGTGCAGTCGGCGCCCAGGCATGCGGTCGAAGCACCCCTCGCTGGGCCTACAGGACTGAGCAGCGCGACCGCGGGGCGGGGTCCGGCGCCGCTTCGGTCCGAAGTTCGACCCGAGGTCCGATCCGAGGTCCGGCCGAGCGCGGGACCGGTAATCACTGGGCACTCGTTTCTTGGGTTGAGTACTCCCGGACCCGCCGTTGATCGTCATGCTGAGCATGATCCGCTGCGACCGTCCTCCAGTCTGGACTATCTCCTCGAGGATGAGGAAGAACCAAAGCGGGGCTCGGGCAAGCTGATTCTGATCGTGGTCGCTCTGGGGCTGGCGATGGGATTCGGCTATCTGCACTGGAAGCAAGGAGGATTCGACTGGCTGACCGCGGGCGACAAAAAACCGTCGGCGACGAAACAAAAGGCGGACGCGGCGCAGAGCCCGGATTCCGGGGGCGGGACGGGACCGGCGACGCCGGGCGTCTCCGCTCCGGCCGCAGGCGCCAACGACACCGGAATCGCTCCCACCACGGGCGTCCCGACGGCGAGCCCAGTAGAACCTGCCGCCGGACAGGTGATTCCTCCGCAGACCACTTCGCCAGCTCCGGTTCAGGCCACTCCCCCTCAAACTGCTTCTTCCGAGGGCGGTACTGCTCGGACCCAACCAAGCGATCCCAACGTGCCGACGGCCTCCGCGCCACCGCCTGCAGCTTCTGATGCTGACAAGCAAGCGCCTCCTACGGCGCCGCCTCCCGAGCCGAAAGCGGCGGCGCGCAAGCCCTCGCCAGCGAGGGTTGTGGCGGCTAAGCCGTTTGATCCTGTGACTGAGGCCGAACGCTATATCTATGGACGTGGGGTGCGGCAGGACTGTGACCACGGCCTGCGCTTGATGAAGCCGGCAGCGGAACAGTCCAATACGAAGGCGATGATTTCCTTGGGCGCGCTGTACTCGACCGGAACATGCACGCCGCGTGACTTGCCTACGGCCTACCGCTGGTTTGCCCTGGCTCTGCACAAAGAGCCCGACAATCAAGCGTTGCAGGACGACCTGCAGAAGTTGTGGAGTCAAATGACGCCGCCAGAGCGTCAACTTGCTATCAAGTTGAGCCAGTGAGCGAGGGCTTCCCTTGGGATTTCGTCCTGGCCCTTATTTCTCGTTCAATTCTCTGGTTGATCAATCTTTCGGAGCCGGTTTGCATCGCTTCAATGTTCAACGGTAGCGATCGCCACCAAACACCAAGAGCAAGCCCTAGTCTAACCAGGGTGGTCTATCTGGACCGGTGTGAGCTGTACCTCCGTCTTTGAAGCTTACGGCATACAGACCCTATCGCTTGCCCGGGGTAGTGTCCGGCTGCTATGTTTTCGCCACAGCCGTAAAGGTGGTTTTCCTGAATGCAAAAGGCAATCCGCTAGGGCTGACTTTGCGTACCTCTATATAAGGAATGGACCTGGCGTTTGTTGAGCCCGCAACCACAAGGCATTTCGGCAGATCTGGCCCTGGTGACAGGGCTGAAGTCTGGCGATCAGGGAGCGATGGCGGAGCTCTATGATCGCTATTCTTCGGTGGTCTATGCGGTTGCCTTGCGAGTGCTGGGCGATACCGGGGCGGCGGAAGACGTGCTGCAAGAAGTCTTTCTGCAATTGTGGCGCAAACCGAGCGCGTTCGATGCAGCGCGCGGCAGTCTGGGAAGCTGGCTGGCCGTGATCACGCGCAACCGTGCGATTGACTCCCTCAGAAAGCGGCGGCCTGAAACGGATATTGAGGATGTCGTGTTGTCGGTGGCACCCGACCTGGCGGGAGAAGCGGAGCGGGCGCGCGCGGCGGAGAAAGTGCGCGGCGTGATGGGAACGATGGCTCCGGCACAGCGCAGTGCACTTGAGATGGCTTATTGGGAAGGCATGAGCCATTCTGAAATCGCCGACAAAACCGGAGAACCGTTGGGCACGGTTAAGACGCGGATTCGAGCGGGGTTGATTGTGCTGCGGAAGGCGTTTCAGGGTTGAGGGAGTAGCGGAGTTGTGCTTCTGGGACAGCCGAGGAGTCCTGTCCCCAAATGTTAGGCATGTAGAGATGAGCGACCACGAACAATACGCTGACGATCTTGCACTCTACGCGCTGGATGCGCTGCGGGGAGAAGATCGCGCGCGGGTGGATGCGCATTTGGCGACTTGTTCAGCTTGCCGGCTGGAGCTGGAGCAACTGCGCGGCGATACGGCATTACTGGCGCTGGCAGCTGCGGGACCGAGGCCTCCGCAACGGGCGCGGAAGCGGCTACTGGATGCGGTGGCACGCGAGGGGCGAGCAGCTGACGACCTCTCACGAAATACGAAGGAAGCTCCGAGACCCTCGCGTGGCCAGCCGGCAGGGCCTGGTTGGTGGGGATGGTTGGGCTGGGCGGCTACGGCGGCAGTGGTGGTTTTCGCGCTTTCGTTGTGGCGAGAGAATTCCGCCCTGCGGCAGACTTTGGTGTCGGCGAGCTCGCAAGCGGCGCAGAGCAGGCGCGAACTGGAACAGCTGCGACGGATCGCGATGCCCATCCTGGAGCCGGAAGCGCAGCGGGTCACGCTGGTTTCGACAAAGGCTGCGCCGCAGCCCCAGGGTAAGGCATTTTACTTGCGGAACCGCAGTAGTCTAGTTTTCCTGGCTAACAACATGCCTCCGCTGCCACCGCACAAGGCTTATGAGCTGTGGCTCATTCCGGTTAGCGGGGCCCCCATTCCTGCAGGAGTGTTCAAGCCCGATGGGCAGGGCAGCGCTAGCGTGGTGAATCCGGTGCTGCCGGAAGCGGTTGAAGCAAAGGCGTTCGCGATCACCGTAGAAAACGAAACGGGGGCAGCCGAGCCGACTATGCCGATTCTGATGATGGGAGCTGGTGAGTAAGGGCGTGTACGGGAAAGCTAGAAGTGCGCGAGGAATCTACGGAAGTGCTTGAAACGGGCGTCGGAACGCCTCGCTGGGCTTGGCGGGACAGCCTCTTCGGCTCGGGGCAGGCGAGGCGGCTGTCCCCACGTGGCTTTACTTTTCGACGACTTTGGTTGCTTTAGGCGCGTCGCTATGCTCTTTTCTATAGGCACGGGCCACGTCGCCTAGGGGAGTCTCGTACGGGAGTGATCCGAGTTCTGACAGCGGGACTTCGCCCTTGGCGTAGGTGTAAGGGGAAACTGTACTCAGCAGGCTGGTTTCCGGCGCCATAGAATGCTCGGAGGCGTGCCCAGGATGCTCCAACATCTGCATGGGCTGGGCCTGACCGCTCAGCACGGGAGCATTTTGGGCGAAGGCGGCCGTGGCACAGAGAAAACAAAGGACGATGATTGTGGTTTTCATAGAGATGATCCTGTCCGGGGGACATTGCACATTGATATGTAAAGAACCGGTGGAATGCGCGATTAGCGCGACTTCCGAGAGTATTAGGGCAATCGGGATACCAAACCGGGGCGGGTGGGATTCGAGTTAGGGGTAGTAATACAGGACTCGACGCAAGAATTTGCACATGTGTGGAAGAACGGGGTCTGGAGCAGTGAAACTATGCTGTCGCGACGGGAGAGACGCGGTGGGGGTAGAAGTGCCTTTGCGGGACCGCGGGTAGGCGAGTTCCCTTTCGACTTCGCTCAGGGCTGGCTTCCAGGGGTGCTTCAGGTTCGCGGGGCGCATTCCCGCTCACGATGATAAGTTGAGGAGGGCGGTATGAGACTGCATGTAGTTCTCGCAGAAATCGCTCTGGTGCTGGTTCTCCCGGTTCTTTTGCGGCCCACGGCTTTGTTGGGGCAGACCGATTGCGAAAGGGGCAACGGGCCGCTGGATTCGGCGCCGCCGAAGACGATGACCGCGCAGGACGTAATCCAGAAGTTTGGGGCGACAGAAGCGGCTGCGAGGGAAGCGCGTCTGCATTACACCTACACGCAAGACGTCCTGGTGCAGACGCTTAGTGGCCAAGATGTTACAGGAGCGTTTCATGAGGTGACGAATGTTTCCTACGATGAGAAAGGCAGGAGACAAGAGAAAGTGACATTCGCGGCCCAATCGACATTGCGCGGGGTTCAACTTACGCAGGAAGACATGGAAGATATTCGCGTCTTCATGCCGTTGATGCTGGCCAGCGACGACCTGACCCAGTACAACCTGACCTATACCGGGCAGCGGCATGTGGACGACCTGGATACATACGAGTTTCACGTAGAGCCGAAGAACAAAGAAAAGGGCAAGCGATATTTTGAAGGGCAAATCTGGGTGGATGCGGAGGATTTTCAGATCGTGAAGGTGTGCGGCAAGAGCGGCCCCGACCTGATACGGACGGGGAAGCATCAGCATTCGGATTTGCGGCCTACGTTTGTGACATATCGCCAACAGGTGGATGGGCGCTACTGGTTTCCGGCCTACACACGATCGGATGACAATCTTCAGTTTAAGGCGGGGTCGGTACATGTCCGGGAAACCATCAAATTTAGCGGATACCAGCGCGCCGTGCAGCAAGAGCCAAATAACTCAGGGGCGCCACACCCGAAGGCGAGTTCCCTCAAAGGCGGCTTTTGCGGCACACCCTTCGTACGAGCGTGAGCAAGCGGCTCAGCTTCCGACTTCAGACTGGGTACTTCCATATCGCTTGAAGACCGAATCGCGGGAGATTACGCCTTCCAACTGGCGCGAATTGGCGCGATTGACTACGGGCACGATCGGGTAATTATTGACGTAGCGAAGCGCAGAGTCGAGCGGGAGGTCAGGGTACAAGCCGGGGAGAGACTGCGGAGGGAGAACGGAGCCGAGCGTGTGCTCACCCTTGCCTTCCCGGAAAAGGCGAAGGAGTTGGTCACGGCCGATGGTATTCCAGCCACTGGGATGCATGCGTACGAGGAAGGTGGAGTCAGTGGAACCTTGAACACGGCGGGCGTTGGCGTCGACGTAATCCTCGGCGTTGAGGATCGTGTCAGGGACTGGAAGCATGGCATCTTCGACGCGCAGGATCGCTTCTTCGCGATCTTCCTCGAGGGAAGGCAGGATGAGCCCGTCCTGGCGTGTGAGCATGTCGAAGATGGGAACGGATTGCAAGCTGCGCGAGATGAGGTAGGAAAATGTGTTGGCGACGATGACGGGAACGATGATCTCGTAGTTGCCGCTGACTTCGAGGACCATAAAGACGGAAGTCATAGGGACACGCAGGAATCCGGCAAAGAGGACGCCCATGCCAACCAGGACGTAGGTTCCGGTGGATCCGGTGAGGTGAGGGAAAAAGAAGTGTTCGACGTCGCCGACGGCGCCACCGAGCATGGCTCCGACGAAAAGCGTGGGCGCGAACATGCCGCCGGGAGCGCCACTGGCGAAAGAGAGAGTAGTGGCGAGAATTTTAAGAACGGCCAGGATGGCGAGGAATTTCCAGACGTACTGGCCGTGCATGGCCTGGTCCATAGAATCGTAACCGGCGCCCATGACCTGGGGCGCACCGAGAAATGCGATGAGGCCGATGAGAAGTCCGGCGACCGCGGGCTGAAGATATTGCGTCCAGCGCGGCAGGCGTTTGAGCCGGGGGCGCAGATAGCCGATCGACTTGGCGAAGACGACCGAAGCCAGGCCTCCGACGATGCCGAGAACGGCGTAGGCGAGAAGTTCGGCGGGTCCCTTGAAGGTGGTGACAGGAATTCGGAAGAGCGTTTCACTGCCGAGAAACCAGCGCACGATCACGACACTGGAAACGGCAGAGAGAACTACGGAACCGAGAATGCCGGCGCTCCATCGTCCGATGACCTCTTCGATGACGAACAGTACGGCGGAGATGGGAGCGTTGAAAGCGGCGGCCAAACCAGCGGCAGCACCGACCGGAGCCATGAGCCGGAGTTTTTCGCGCGAGATCTGGAGCTGGCGTCCGAGAGCAGAAGCGATACCGGCTCCGATCTGGAGCGAGGGATCTTCGGGACCAAGGGATTGACCGGAGCCGATGGCGAGCGCGGCACAGATGAATTTTCCGATGGCAGTGCGGAAGGGGATAAATCCGTTGAAGATGTAGAGCGCGGCCTTGGTCTGGTTCACGCCACTGCCACGGATGTTGGGGAATACGTGCAGCACAAGCAGGGCTACGACCAGGCCGGCGAGCGAGGGAACCGCAAACAGACGCCAACTATGGGTTTGGGGCAGCGGTCCCAGCAAAGCCAGGTGCATCCAGTCAATGGCGAGGCGAAAGCACACAACAGCGAGGCCGGAAAAGATCCCGATGAAGACAGAGAGAATGAGAAAGAAAACTTCTTCGTTAAAGACGCCTTCGAGAGTGGAGAACAAGCGATGGGAAGTTTGGAACCGCGCCCCTGGTGCTCGCGATGACGACACCGCAGAATTGACTATAAGGTCTGGATTACTCATTTGCCGGCGCCCTCACCTTTTGGGAGATTAGGAGCAGCGCGAGGTCGAGGCCTTGCGACTCGCCACAGATTGAAACGGTCTGCTGTTCGATTTGGAAGACGATGTCCATGATGTTGTCGGGGAGATCGGTTTCGGCAGGAGTGTGGAGGCGGGCCAGGTCGGGCTGTGTGGCAGTCCAGCGAGACTGCAAGGTGGAGAGAGGGGATACGGAAGGCGGCGCGGTACTGAGGTCGACGCCGGTCTGCCGGGCGCACTCGGTGAGACGCTTTTCGGCCTGGGCAAAGGCGGCGGCGATACGGCGATTGCGTTCGGCATCAGAGATGTGACTTTGGAAAGGATTGGTGCGGAGAACGAGATCGGTGGATGCGAGAAGCTGGAGAGTGTTGGCATCCTGCGGATTGGCGTTGATGGCAGCCTGCAAATAGCGTTGGGCGGCGGCGTAGTTGCCGGCGTGGTAGGCGGACTGGCCAGCCCCCGCCAGAGCAGGAGGACTAGAGGGGTCGAGGCGGAGAACCTCTTCATACTGGGTTAGCGCCCCGGCGTCGTCTCGTGCTTGCGTAAAGAGTTGAGCGGCCTGGAGGTGCGCGGCGGGATCGGGAGGTAAGGAAGTTGCGAGGGCGATGAGTTCCGACTCGGCATTCTTGAAGGCGCCCTCGTTGAGCAGAAACTTGATGAGCTCAACGCGGGCATTGGTGCGGTTGGAGTCGGGATCAGCGTTCCAGACTCCGTACATGGCGTTGTGGTAATAGCGAGTGGCGTCTTCGATGGAACTACGATGCGCGGCGACACGTGCGAGAGCCAGGTTGACGGCGGCATCTTGTGGAGAGCGCTGCCAAAGAGCGATGAGATAGGATTCGGCTTCTTCGAGACGGCGGGGATCGTTGCTGTCGCGCAGGGCGCGGGCCAGCCAAAGCTGGTACTCGGAGTTGGTGGGATCGCAGGTGAGGGCGGCGCGGAAAACCGCGATCGCGTCGTCGTAGCGGGCGGCGCTGGCGTCAGCGAGACCCAACTGGTAGAGCTTGCGGCCGCGGGCCTGCTGATTGGCGGTGAAGCGGGCGACGAGATGAGTAACAGCGGCGAATCCGGCAGCGGCGGCGAGGGTGAGCACTAAGAGTACAACGGGCGCGGAGCGCCGAATCAGTTTGGGGAACCTCCAGGACATGTCTCGTATCACGATATCATTTTGCGGGCGGATCGCGCCGGGGTTAGCGCAAAAGTGGGCTTGGGGGGTTCCGGTTCAGGTAAGATACTCCGTCTGCTGGAACTGTCCAAGAATGAATCGCGAATTTCACAAGGGATACAGCCAGGAACTGAATCGGGAGATGGAGGCGCTGGTCTTTGGGCATGCGGGGACGCCGCTGCTAGTGTTTCCGACCTCGATGGGGAAGTTTTTCGAGTATGAAGACCGAGGAATGATCAGCGTATTGGCGCCCAAGATCGAGCGCGGCGATCTGCAGGTGTTTTGCCCGGACGGCGTCGATACCGAGAGTTGGTACAACAAGAGCGTGCATCCCAAGGTGCGAGTGCTGCGGCATTTGCAGTATGAACGCTACATTCTGCATGAGTTCTTGCCGTTTGTGCGGTGGAAAAATCAGACGCCGCGGCTGGCGCTGACCGGGTGCAGCTTTGGGGCTTATCATGCGGTGAATTTCGCTTTTAAGCATCCCGACGTGGTGACGCATTGCGTGAGTATGAGCGGGTCGTTTGATATCCATCAGTTTCTGGATGGGTATTACGACGATGATTGCTACTTTAATTGTCCGCCGGACTATTTGCCGAATCAGAATGATGACTGGTTTTTAAGCCGCTACCGGCAGATGAAGATTGTGCTGGGTTCGGCGGACTGGGATATCTGTCTGGACGCAAATGTGAAGCTCTCGGCGATTTTGAATGGCAAGGCGGTGCCGCACTGGCTGGATATTTACGGCGATAATTCGAAACATGACTGGCCGCTTTGGCAGAGGATGGCGGGGAAGTATTTTTAGCAGTGGGCAGTGGTCAGTGGCCAGTAGTGAGATTTTGAGCTCAGGAATGGAGAGGGCTGTGAAGAAGATCGGACTTTTGTTTGGGATGGAGAATACGTTTCCGCCAGCGGTGGTGGAGAAGATTAACTCTCTCGGCGTTGAGGGGGTTTCGGCGGAGTTTGTGAAAATTGGCGGGATTCGGATGGATGAGCCTAAGAAGTATGACGTGATCATCGACCGCATCTCGCAGGATATTCCGTTTTATCGGGCTTATTTGAAGAATGCGGCTTTGCACGGGACGATTGTGGTGAACAATCCGTTCTGGTGGACAGCGGATGACAAGTTCTTTAATTATGCGCTGGCACACAAGCTTGGCGTGGCGATTCCGCCTACGGTGATTCTGCCGCACAATAAGCATCCCGAGGGAACTACTGACAGGTCGATGCGGAACTTGACGTATCCCTTGAACTGGCAGGAGTTGTTCGATTACGTCGGCTTCCCTGCTTTCTTGAAGCCTTATTCCGGCGGCGGGTGGAAGCATGTTTATCACGTGCATTCCCCGGAGGAATTCTTTCAGCATTACAACCAGACCGGCGATTTGTGCATGACTTTGCAGCATGGAGTCGTATTTGAGGAGTATTACCGGTGCTATGTGGTGGGGCAGGAGAAAGTTCACATCATGAAGTACGATCCGCGGGCGCCGCATCATGAGCGGTATGTGAAGGGGAATCCTCCGCCGTCTTCAGAGGCCCTAAGGTCCAGAATCGAAAAAGATGCGCTTACTTTGTGCCGTGTGCTGGGCTATGACTTGAATACCGTGGAGTTTGCGGTGGAGGATGGAGTGCCTTATGCGATTGATTTTCTGAATCCGGCGCCGGATGCGGAGATTACGTCAGTGGGGCAGGAGAATTTTGATTGGATCGTGACTGCCGTGGCGGAGATGGCGGTGAAGATGGCTTTGAGCGGCGAGAATCCGGCGAAGGAGTTGCGGTGGGCTGGCTTTCTTAATGGGACGTCGGTGAAGAAAACTCGCAAGGCGGAACCGGCGTGGGTAGCGGAGCGCAAGCGCGGTAAGGCGGCGAAGTAGGCGTGGATGAATTGAAGAAAAGGCGTTTTCTCTGGGGCGCGCTGCTGGCGTGGGTACCGTGGATTCCAACTCTCGTAGGCGTCGGATACGCGTTCAGGGGGATTTGGGAACAAAAGACCACTGGGCTCGGCGCCGTGGCTGGCGGGCTGAGTGAGATATTCGTGCTGTGGGGTATCGCCGCAATTCTTGTCAGCCAAGCAGCAGCCATTGTCTTATTGACCCGCGCGTTTACGCCGGACACTGGGCGCGCAGCTTGTTTTCTGTCGTTTCTATCTGCTTGAGTGGATTGATGCTCTTTTTTGTGGGTTTTTTCTTCTGGTTTTCCTGGTTCCGGAATCGCCACAACTTCTGATCAGCATTCTTGGCCTCGTTGTTATACTGTCTAGGCCTGATTTGCCCATCGTTTTCGCAAAGCACGCGAAAGCGACGGGCATTCGTGGTTCTGGTTAGATTTCGCGGGCGAGGGCGCCCGCGCCACACATATGCCGCCTACTTTCACTATCGGGATCGAAGAGGAATATCAGACAGTAGATCCGGAGACACGGGATCTGCGGTCTCATATTCAGGCGGAGATCCTCGAGAAGGGCCGACTGATCCTGCAGGAGCGGGTGAAGGCGGAGATGCATCAGTCGGTGGTGGAGGTGGGGACTGGGGTTTGCAAGAATATCAAGGAAGCCAAAGCGGAAGTGAAGATGCTGCGGCGCGACATTATCCGGCTGGCCAGGGAGAATGGGCTCAAGCTGGCTTCGGTGGCAACGCATCCGTTTGCCGACTGGCGAGTGCAGGAAATTCATCCCGATGAGCGCTACAAGAATATTGTCGAGGACATGCAACTGGTGGCGCGGGCGAACCTGATCTTTGGATTGCATGTACATATTGGGATTGAGGATCGCGAGACCGCGATCCACATGATGAACCATGCGCGGTATTTCTTGCCGCACCTGCTGGCGCTGTCGACCAATTCTCCGTTCTGGCTGGGGATGAATACCGGGCTGAAGTCTTACCGGTGCAAGGTGTTTGACAAGTTTCCCCGGACCAACATTCCGGATTATTTTCCCAGCTGGGGCGAGTACGAAAACTTCATCAAGCTGCTGATCAAGACCAACTGCATCGATAATGCAAAAAAGATCTGGTGGGACATCCGGCCGCATCCGTTTTTTAATACGATCGAGTTCCGGGTGTGCGATATTCCGATGCGGGCGGATGAGACGATTGCGCTCGCGGCGCTGATTCAGGCGACAGTGGCGAAGTTGTACAAGCTGCACACCGCGAATCAGGGATTCCGGCTGTACCGTCGGGCCCTGCTCATGGAGAACAAGTGGCGCGCGGCGCGCTACGGGATGAGCGGAAAGCTGATCGATTTCGGCAAGCAGACGGAAGTGCCGGCGAAGGATCTGATCCTTGAGTACCTGGAGTTTGTGGACGACGTGGTCGATGAACTGGACTCGCGCGAGGAGTTGAACTACATCCATACCATGCTCGAGACGGGCAGCGGCGCAGACCGACAACTGCGCGTGTATCAGGAGACGGGAGAGTTGAAGAAGGTTGTCGACTACATCATTGAAGAGACGGAGGCGGGATTGGCGGAAGTTGCGCCGGCTTCTGCAAGAAAAGTAAGCTAATGACTATTCATGCCGACGAGGTCAAAACTTCCACCCCTGTAGCAAGCTCAGGGCCCGGTCTCTCGCAAAGGACGCGAGAAGGATGGGGCACCCGCATCAATCAGGTTTCCTTTGATCCTGAATTTACCCCAGGTGCTCGCAATGCCGTGAACGTGTGCCTGCGGGTGCAGCCTAGCGAGAAAGTCTGCGTGATCACGGATGAGGTCACGCTGGAGATTGCGGCGGCGATTGTTAGCGAACTGGAAAAGCTGGGTGCGCCTTACCGGGCTTGGGTGCTGGAAGATCTGACGGAGCGTCCTTTGAAGGACATGCCAGCGGAGATTGTTGAGGACCTGGAGACCAGCCAGGTTTCGATCTTTGCGGTGCAGGCACAGAGAAATGAACTGCATTCGCGCATGCAGATGACGGATGTGGTAAACCGGCGGAAGATCCGGCACGCACATATGGTGAACATCAACCGGCAGATCATGCTGGAAGGCATGCGGGCGGATTTTCAGAAAGTGGACCGGCTGAGCGCGAAAGTTGTCGCGATGGTGCGTAAGGCGCAGCGGGTGCGGGCGCAGACCGAGGCGGGGACGGATCTGACGGCGGAGTTGAATCCGAATTATAAGTGGCTGAAGACCAGCGGGATTATCACTCCAGAAAAGTGGGGAAACCTGCCTGGCGGTGAGATTTTCACAACGCCGGGCGAAGTGAATGGGACGTTTGTGATTGACGGAGTGGTGGGCGACTATTTGTGCGCGAAGTTTGGAAGTTTGAAGGGTACTCCACTCACTATCCGCATGAGGAACAACCGGCTCACCGAGGCTCACTCGGAGAATCGTGAATTGGAAGACGACTTCTGGAAGTACACCCACACGGATGAGAACAGCGACCGCGTAGGCGAGTTTGCCATCGGGACCAACATTGACTTGAAGGAAGTGATTGGGCAGATTCTCCAAGATGAAAAGTATCCTGGAGTGCACATTGCGTTTGGAAATCCCTATGGAGCACATACCGGAGCGGAATGGGATTCGTCGACTCATATCGATGTAGTGGGGCGGAAGTTTAATATCTGGGTGGACGACGAGCAGATCATGCGGGATGGGAAGTTTTTGGTGGAGGCCTAGGGCGGTCTTGCTACTGGCGAACAGCGGGTTCTTCCCCTTCGTTCCGCTCAAGGTCGGAATGACAAATCTTTAGCCGGCGGGACGCCGGCGATACGCGGTACGTCGGCCCTAAAATGATTCTTTCTCTCCGAAGGCAGTTCAACACCAATTTTAGTTCTGACAAATATCAAGCGTTCTTGCGCCGGATTGATGACGCTTGTGGGACTCACGTGCAGTTCCGGCTGGCGGAGACCCCTTGCTTCTTTCCCGAGTCTTTGCTGGAGCGGATGGCAGAGGATGGGAAAGAGTTGATTCGGCAAATGGTGGAGAGTCCGGAGTACCGGGCGCGGTCGGAGGCATCGATTCCAGCGGAGTTTCGAGTTCCGAATGAGCCGGCGCATCCGATGTTTGTGCAGGTGGATTTTGGACTGGTGCGTGATGCGGGCGGCGAGTTGCAGCCCAAGCTGGTCGAGTTGCAGGCTTTCCCTTCCCTTTATACCTATCAGGTGACGCTGGCGCAAAGCTATATCGATGTCTACGGGATCGATCGCTTCGCGGGCGGAGAGCGGCTACAGTTCTTTCTGGGTGGGCTGGAGGAAAAATCTTACCGCGAACTTTTGCGCCGGGCGATTGTGGGTACGCATGATCCGGAGAACGTGATCCTGATGGAGATTCGTCCGCAGGAACAGAAGACGCTGCCGGATTTTCTGCTGACCGAGAAGATGCTGGGGATTAAGACCGTCGACATCGAAAAGATCAAGAAGGATGGCGCACGGATTTATTACGAACGGAATGGAAAGCGGGTGCCGATCCGGCGGATTTACAACCGGGCGATTGTCGACGAGTTGCAGCGCAAGCAGGTGAGGCTCGCGTTCGATTGGCGCGACGATCTTGATGTGGAGTGGGCGGGGCATCCAAACTGGTATTTCCGGATCAGCAAGTTTTCGCTTCCGTACCTGCGACATGAGTCGGTGCCGAAGACTTGGTTTCTAGACCGGCTGGAACGGATTCCCGATGACCTGCAGAACTACGCTCTGAAGCCTTTGTATTCGTTTGCCGGGCTGGGGGTGGTGATTGCGCCGAAGAAAGAAGATATCGCAGCGATTCCCGCCGAGAAACGGGCAGAATACATTCTGCAAGAGCGGCTTCACTTTGAGCCGGTGATTGAGACTCCATTTGGGGGGACTAAGGCGGAGGTGCGGGTGATGTATGTGTGGCAGGAGGAGTTGCAGGCGGTGCTGACGATTATCCGCATGGGGCGGGGGCTGATGATGGGCGTGGATCACAATCGGAATATGGAGTGGGTGGGGGCTTCGGCGGGGTTGTGGGTGTAGTGAGGGTCTGCGCTGGACGCGTTCGCGGGCAAGAGTGCCCCGCACCTTATGATCTTTCCTTGTGATCTTTCCTTCGCTTCGCTCAAGGATGACAAGGTTTGTGGTTAGCCGATTCTTTTTACTATCGTCGTCTGGAGTTCCTGGCCATTGGGGCGGCGGAGGTAGAGTTTATCGCCTGCAAGGCGAACGGGAACGGGATCGCCTGGTTTCCACTCGCCGGGAGTGTAGCCCTCGGAAGCTGTAGCTTCGTATTCCCCGGTGTAGACCACGCCCTGAAGGTTGACGACAACCGCGCGGCGAGCGGGGTTCGTGGCGGATTCGCGAAGGATCTCGGCTTCGGCCTGGTACCAGTTTTCCTCGTCGTGGCCTTCGAGGGCTCCGCCGTGGTGGTAGAGTTCGGTGGCGCGGCGTCGGATGGCCTCTTGCATTTGGGGAGAGTAGTTCCAAGACCTCCGCGCCATATCAGAACCGCCTCGCTATTTCAGGATTGCTAGCTTCATAGTAGTCGCCGCGGAGCAACCCGGAACCGGACGGCCGACACAAAAGGACAGGGTATTTGTCAGTTTGGGAACGATAGCGGTCAAAACGGGCCAGTTGACCGGAGCCGTTGGCGGGGCCTAACATTACCGCGTTCGGGGGTTGGGTCTTCTCATGATTGGCCAGACTGTGTCCCACTACCGCATCCTGGGCAAGCTCGGGGGCGGCGGTATGGGCGTGGTATACGAGGCCGAAGACCTGAAGCTGGGCCGGCATGTTGCCCTAAAGTTTATTCCCGAAAATCTTGCGGGCGACCCCAAATCGCTGGAACGCTTCGGGCGGGAGGCGAGGGCGGCGTCGCTGCTGAACCACCCCAATATCTGCACAATCCACGGCATTGAGGATAATAACGGGCATCCTTTTATCGTGATGGAGAAGCTGGAGGGCGAGAGCCTGAAGCAAGCCATCTCGGGACAGGCAATGCAGACCGAGAGGGTGCTCGATATCAGCACCCAAGTGGCGGATGCGCTGGCAGCGTCGCATGCTAAGGGGATTGTGCACCGGGATATCAAGCCGGCAAACATCTTCCTGACTCCAAGCGGGCAGGTGAAAGTGCTCGACTTCGGGCTAGCCAAGCTGCTGCACAACATCGGAACGGACAGCGACGGAGCAGCGGCAGACAATTCCTTGACTGCGGTAGGGGTAATTCCGGGGACGGCGGTCTACATGTCACCCGAACAGGCGCGGAGTGAGGAAATCGATTTCCGCAGCGACCTGTTCTCGTTTGGTGTGGTGATGTACGAAATGTCTACCGGAAAAAAGCCGTTTACCGGCAAGAATTCGCTGATGACGCTGGATGCGGTGCTGCATGAAAAGCCAGTTCCGCCGGGAGAATTGAATCCGAAGGTGCCGGTGGAGCTGGAGGGCATCATCGGCAAGGCGATGGAGAAAGACCGCAAGGAGCGGTATCAAAGCGCTACGCAGATGAAGGCGGACCTGCAGCAGTTGAAGCGGGAGCAGGAATCAGGGCAGGTAAAGAGTGGCCTGCACTCGGGGAAGCTGCGGGTTGCCAGCAACACGTTTGGCCGGCCGACTGGCAACCGATGGCAGTTTTGGCTGTTGCTGGGAACGGCGGCGCTGCTCGTGACGGTATTGGCCGCAGTGGGTGCGTACTGGGTAAAACACCGGTCGGTCGCGAGTCTGGAACAGGCGAATGCGATCGCTGTATTACCGCTGCAAAATATGAACGGGGATTTCGCGGTGGATTACCTCCGCTTCGCGTTGGCGGATGAATTAACCAGCGTACTGACCTATTCGCGATCGCTCGAAGTGAGGCCTTCGTCCGTGACGCGGAAGTATGTCGAGGTGGACCTCGATCCACGCAAGGTGGGTCAGGAATTGCACGTTGGCAAGTTGCTGACCGGGCACTTCATGCGGCAGGGCGAGCAGCTAACCGTGACGCTGGAAGCGATTGATGTGCCCAATGATCGGCTGCTGTGGCAGGCCAACGTTAGCGCTGGAGTGAATGACTTGATTTCCCTGCAGAATAAATTGACCACACAGGTGCAGCAGGGGCTGTTGCCCGTGCTGGGCGGCGGGGGAGGAGAGTTGAACACGGCGTCACGACCGAAGAATCCGGAGGCCTATGACCTCTACCTGCATAGCCTTGCGCTGTCCCATGACGTTGCCCAGAACAAGGATGCAATCGCGGTGCTGGAACATGTAGTTGGAGAGGATCCAGGCTACGCGCCAGCCTGGGATGCGCTGGGATACAGGTACTATTACGATTCTTATTATGGCGGGGGGGGCGAGGAGACGTTCCAGCGCTCGAATCGTGCCTATGAGAAGACGCTGGCCCTGGACCCGAACCGGGTGGACGCGGCGAGCAGTTTGATCGCGCACCGCGTGGAACGGGGCGAACTGGGCCTGGCTTACGATGCGGCGACGGATCTGGTGCGGCGAAGACCGCAGAGCGCCGACGCACATTTCGCGCTCAGCTACGTGCTGCGCTACGCCGGCATGCAGGAGCGGTCGACACAGGAGTGCAACACCGCGCGATCGCTCGATCCGGGGAACTCCAACTTCCGGTCGTGCGCGTGGGCGTTTCTGGAACTGGGCAAGACCGACGGGGCGATGGACTTCGTGCATCTGGACCCGGGTACAGAATGGGCGGCGTGGGTATCGACCTACGTTCATCTGGCCGCGGGGAATATGGGCCAAGCGCGCGAGAGCGTCAGGGGCATGTCGAAGGCTCCGATTTACCATCGCGAGTTGCTGGCGGCGTGCACGCAGGCGCCGCGGCCGGCTGACATGGACCGGATTGTGCGGGAGGCGGAATCGTCAGCGATGATCGAACCCGATCCGGAGGCGTGGTATCAAGTGGGGGCGCTGATGGCGTATTGCGGGCAGAAGGATGCAGCGTTGCGCCTGCTCAAAGCCGCGGTGCAGCAGAATTATTGCTCGTATTCGGCTCTGCTCGCGGATCCTCTGCTGAAAGACTTGCGCAAGGACACCGCGTTTAATCAAGTACTGACTGCGGCGAGCGCTTGCCAGGACGCGCTGAAGCAGGGGCGGCAGTAGGGCAGTTCTCAGTTCTCAGTTTTGAATCCCGTTCACGGCTCCGGCGGCTACTCTTTTCTTTTGGCGGGAGTCTAACCCAGGCGGCGAAAGGAAAGAATTTGCGTCGGAGCGAGGGTAGGCCCCATCCTTGTAGGGTGAAATCTTCCGGATCTAACACGCTCGCTAAGGGCCTGGTGCGGCTTGTGCGGCGCTTCGCCCGAACTTCGGTTTTCCAAACCTTATTCTTATTGTTGTTGCTGGTGGTTCCGGTTGTGCCGGCGGCTCATTCGCAGCAGGCTGCGGAAAGCTCGGCGCCAGCGGCTGAGAACCAAGCTGCATCCGCGGCGACTTTCCCGTCGTTTCAGTATCAGGGTGTACCGCCCGAGCTTCCTCAAGATCAAGGAACGCTGGGCTTGCGACTGATGCTGCGGCGGCTGGCGACGACGGCGCGGCTGATGCAGACGGTGGCTCATCCAGATGATGAAGATGGCGGGATGCTGACGCTGGAGGCGCGGGGGCGCGGCGCTAGCGTGCTGCTGATGACGCTGAATCGCGGCGAGGGCGGACAGAACAAGGTTGGGAGCAATTTGTCGGATGTGCTGGGCGTGCTGCGAACCGAGGAACTGCTGGCGGCAGACGAATATTACGGAGTGCAGGAGCGATTCTCGCGCGTCGCCGACTTTGGGTTTTCGAAAAGCCCCGATGAGACTTTCGCGAAGTGGGGCGGACACGATGTGGCCCTCAGCGATATGGTCCGGGTGATTCGGACATTCCGTCCGGATGTGCTGGTGGCACGGTTTTCCGGAACATCACGGGACGGGCACGGGCACCATCAGGCTTCGAGCATCCTGACGCAGGAGGCATTTCGTGCGGCGGCCGATCCGAAGCGGTTCCCGGAACAGATCGCGCAGGGGTTGCTGCCGTGGCAGGCAAAGAAACTTTATATCGGAAATGTTTGCGGCTTTGGCGCAGCGACCTGTCCGGATGCGAACTGGACTGTGAGGCTGAATACGGGGCAGACGAACACGGATCTGGGCGGGTCGTACGTGCAGTTCGCGATGCAGGGATTGCGGCACCAGCTCTCGCAGGGATCCGCGAACTGGACTGTGGAGCCGGGTGACCGGTTTACTTTTTACAAACTCGTGGATTCGGTGGTGCCGGCGAAGCTAGATAAAGACGGGCACGAGAAGGATTTCTACGATGGGATCGATACGACTTTGCCGGCGCTCGCGGCAAGCCTGGGCGCGGAGGAATCCAAGGTTCCACAATTGCGGCGGGAGCTGACTGAGCTCGCGAAGAAGATTGCCGTGGCCAGCGAGGATGGCAAGGGGAACGATTCATCGGCGGCCGCGACGCCCTTGATGGGAGTTGTGGACGGGTTGGAGCAGATCTGCGGGGAGGTGGGCAAGAGCGCGCTGAGCTTTGCGGCCAAGTCCGACCTGCTGGCCCAGCTGGAGGAAAAAAGCGAGCAAGCAGAGACTGCGCTCAACGAGGCGTTGCGTATAACGCTTGAGGCGACAACGGTTTTCTCTGTGGACGCGAATGGTGGGCCAGTGAAGGAGGTTCTGAGAAAAGAAGCGGATGCGATGACCACGGTTTCGCCGGGTCAGGAGTTCCTGGTCGCGGTGAATTTTCACAACGGATCAAAACAACCGCTGGTTATGGACGGCTTGAAGCTGGAAGTCCCAGAGGGGTGGGCGACGATTTCCAGCAAGACAAAGCGATTTTCGGTCGAGCCCGGGCAGAACGCGCGGGTGATCTTTCGTTTGAAGGTACCAAAAAACGCAGAGTATACGCGGCCCTACTGGCACCGCGATGATCCCGATACCGACAGTGTGAATCACGTCGACAACGAGAAATATGCGACCTTGCCGTTTCCGCCTCCGGTGTTGCGCGCCAGGGCGCAGTATGTGGTCACCGGCGCGGGAAAGACAGTAGAGAACGGCATCGCGACAACCGTGGTGACCCGGTTCGTGGACGATGCTGGCAAGGAAGGAGCGCGTCCTCTGGCTGTGGTGCCGGCATTTTCGGTCGCTCTCGAACCCGGGACGCAAGTGATTTCGACGCATAACGGCGCGAGTTCTATGGTGACGGTGGGGGTGACCAGCAATCTTAGCCGCGAAGCGCGGGGCGTCCTGCGCCTGGAATTGCCTGCGGGTTGGCGATCAGAACCGGTGCAGTTGGCAGTGGAGTTCACGCGGCGCGGAGAGAAACAGGATTCCCAGTTCAAAGTGTTCCCTGCCGGCTTGCAGGAAGGACGAGCGAAGATTCGGGCTGTGCTGGAAACGGACGGCGAGAAATTCAGCGAAGGTTACACGCTGGTGACGCGCGAGGATCTCGGCAGCTTCTATTATTACCAGCCGGCCGTACAGCGAGTAAGCATCGTGGACGTCAAGGTGCCGCATGATTTGAGGATTGGCTACATCATGGGTGCGGGCGATGACATTCCCACGGTGCTGAAGCAAGTGGGGATGAACGTAACGCTGATTCCGGCGGAGAGGTTGGCTAGCGACGAGTTGAGCGGGTACGGCACTATCGTCCTGGGGATTCGCGCTTACGACACGCAGAAAGATGTAGTCGCGAACAACAAGAAGTTGCTCGATTTCGTTGCAGCCGGCGGAACTTTGATCGTCCAGTACAACACCAGCGTCGGAGATTTTAACAACGGGCACTTCACTCCGTTTACGGCGGAACTGAGCCGGGCGCGGGTTTCAGTGGAGGAGGCTCCGGTGGATATTCTGGCGCCGGAGGATGGAGTGTTTCATTATCCGAACGAGATTACGGCTCGCGATTTCGATGGCTGGGTGCAGGAACGCGGGCTCTACTTCATGGACAAATGGGACGAGCATTTCAAACCGCTGTTAAGCTGCCATGACCCGGGCGAGGACGCGCAGAAGGGCGGCCTGCTGCGGGCGCAGTATGGCAAGGGAACTTATATCTACACGGGATATGCGTTCTTCCGGCAGTTGCCCGCAGGAGTGCCGGGAGCCGTGCGGCTGTATGTGAATCTGTTGAGCGCCAGGAATAATAATTAGCCGTAGAGACGTAGCTTGCTACGTCTTTCTTCTTCGTGGTGAAAAGACGTTGCAAGCAACGTCTCTACGAAATGGGATCTCCATCGCAGCCCGCAGCGAGTTCGCCCGGCCTGATTCGCGGGATGGGTCTGGGGAGCGCTACAGCGCTCAACATGATCGACATGATCGGCGTGGGGCCTTTCATCACCATGCCACTGGTGTTGGGCGCGATGGGCGGGCCCCAGGCCATGCTGGGCTGGATTGCGGGCGCCCTGTTGGCGGTGTGCGATGGGCTGGTATCGGCCGAACTGGGCTCGATGTTTCCGGGATCGGGCGGATCGTATCGTTATCTGAGTGAGATTTACGGGCCGAAGAAATGGGGCCGGCTGATTTCGTTTCTGTTTATCTGGCAGCTCTCCTTCAGCGCTCCGCTGTCGATTGCCAGCGGATGCATTGGGCTGGCGGGCTACGCTGCCTATTACTGGCCGGGCCTGGAAACCGTTTACGCCGCGCATACGGCTGCTTTGCCCATCCCAGGAACGGGACCTCTTCAAGTGAGCTGGATCGTAACGCCAGGAACCGTTCTGGCGATATTCATCTGCTTGTTCACGGTGTTGCTTCTCTACCGGCGCATCACCGTGATCGGCCGCCTTTCAAAAATATTGTGGCTCGGGGTGATGGGAACCATCGGATGGATCATCTTCGCCGGGCTCACCCATTTCAACGCGGGTCGCGCCTTTGATTTTCCTCCCGGCGCGTTTTCCTTGTCGCCCGCGTTCTTCACTGGGTTGGGCGGAGCGCTTCTGGTGGCTACCTACGACTATTGGGGCTACTACAACGTTTGTTACCTGGGCGATGAAATAAAAGATCCTACGCGGAATATTCCGCGGGCTCTCCTGCTTTCCATTCTGCTGGTGGCCTGTCTATATCTAATGATGAACGTGTGCATTCTGGCCGTGGTGCCGTGGCGGGAGATGCTGCAGGCGGGCCATAACAACAGCGGACTGTACGTAGTGTCTTTGTTTATGGAGCGGATTTACGGGCCGTGGGCGGCGCGGTTGGTCACGGGACTGGTAATCGTGGCCGCGTTTGCGTCGGTGTTCTCGCTGACCCTGGGCTATTCGCGGGTTCCTTATGCCGCGGCGCTTGACGGGAACTATTTCCGGGCGTTTGCCAAAGTGCATCCGGTCTACCGCTTCCCGTACGTTTCGCTGGTGGCGCTGGGGCTCGTCGCGGCGATGTTCTGCTTTCTGCGGCTTCGGGATGCCATCGCGGCGCTGGTGGTGATTCGTCTTATTCTGCAGTTTCTGGTGCAAGCTGTGGGATTGATTGTGTTCCGGGTGACCCGGCCGGAGGTGGTGCGTCCCTTTCGGATGTGGCTGTATCCGCTGCCAGCGCTGCTGGCGATTGCGGGATTCCTTTTTATCTTGTTCGGCCGCGAAAACTGGCAGAAGGAAATACGGTACGCGGCGGTGATATTGCTGGCGGGGCTGGTGATCTACATGATTCGCGCGTGGCGAGGGCGGGAGTGGCCGTTTGCCGTAGGGGACCCCTCTGGGTAGCTTGCCAGATTTAGGATAAGAACCTTTAACACAGAGGGCACAGAGGAACACAGGGTGGAGCTCTAGTGGCTGATCATATTTCAATTCCCGCGGTGGAGGGCGTTGCGGTTCGTCGTGCCGATGCGGCGTGGGCGCCGCTGCGGGAGCCGCTGTTCCGTTCCTTGTGGATTGCCGCAGTGATCTCCTACACGGGCACCTGGATGCAGAATGTAGGGGCGGGCTGGCTGATGACGCAGCTCTCGACCTCTCCGTTGATGGTGAGCCTAGTACAAGCGGCGGCGGCGGTTCCGGTTTTCTTCGTGGTGCTTCCCGCAGGTGCGCTGGCCGACATGGTCGACCGGCGGCGTTTGCTGTTGTTCACTCAGAGTTGGATGGTGGCAGCGGCAGCGGCGCTGGGCGTGCTGACTCTGCTGCACGCGGTGACCCCATGGAGTCTCCTGCTCTTTACATTGGTGTTGGGGGTGGGCGCGGTTTTAAACGATCCGGCATGGCAGGCGATTACGCCGGAAGTGGTTTCCCCGGGGCAGCATGCGTCGGCTGTAGCGCTGAATTCGGCCGGATTTAACGTGGCGCGCGCGGTGGGGCCAGCCCTGGGCGGCATGGTCGTGGCGGTGGCGGGCTCGGGCTGGTCATTTCTTCTGAACGCGGCATCGTTCTTTGGGGTCATCTTGTTTTTGTGCCGCTGGCGGCGCGCACCGCATGAACCGCTGGCCAACCGGCGGGTGCGGGATGCGATTCTCGAGGGTTTCCGCTACGTCCGCGGCGCACCCCAGGTGAGATCGGTTCTGATTCGCACGGGCGCCTTCAGCGTGGGGGCGACTTCCCTGCTGGCGCTGCTCCCGGTGATTTGCCAACCGCATGGGGCGCAAGGCTACGGCTTTCTGCTGACATGCTTTGGATTGGGAGCAATGGTGGGAGCGGCGTTGCTGCCACGTCTGCGGGTGCGGTATTCGGTGGACGGGTTGGTTGCGGCAGCGACCGTCGTATTTGCGGGAATGACGTTTGCGGCGGGGCAGGTGCATGCCTTTGAGTGGCTTTGTGCGGTATTATTCACGGCGGGCGCGGCATGGATCGGGATTCTGGCGTGCTTCAATGTAGTGGCGCAGACCATGTGCCCATCGTGGATGCGAGCGCGGGCCTTGTCGATGTACCTGCTGGTGCTGCAGGGAGGAATGGCGTTGGGCAGCGCGGTGTGGGGAGAGTTGGCCGCGCGCAAGGGAGTGCCCGTGGCCTTGGCTTGGTCGGCGTTGGCGATGGTGATAGGGTTGAGCAGCATCCTGCGCCACCGCTTGACCGCAGCTGAGTTGAAGATAGCTCCGGCGATGGTGAGGGATTAGTGATTTCCCTGCACATGGAGGAATCATGACAAAGAGAAACTTTAGTTGTCTTGCCTTTTGCGTTCTGGCGCTGGCAGCGATGGGCGCGGCCCAGAGCAACAAGAGTAAGGAAGAGCGCCGGACCGTCACAGAAGTGCTCGACCATACGGTTTTGAACGTGGAGCACGACTTTGTTCCGGCGGCGGAAGCAATGCCGGAAGCCAACTTCGGATTCGCTCCGACCAACGGCGAGTTCAAGGGTGTGCGAACCTTCGGCGAGCAGATAAAACATGTTGCCGCCGTGAACTACGAATTGGGTGCAGCCATTCTGGAAGAGAAACCACCGGTAGACATCGGCGACGAATCGGGCCCTGCCTCAATCACTACCAAGGCCGACATTCTAAAGTATCTGAACGACTCCTTCGCATACGTACACAAGGCGATACAGACGATCAACGATAAAAATTTAGTGGAGACCGTAAAGAGCCCGTTCGGCGAAGGAAGGGTGTCGCGTCTCGGCCTGGCAACGAGCGTTGCCGCCCACAGTTTCGACCACTACGGACAGATGGTGGAATACCTACGCATGAACGGCATCGTGCCGCCCGCCAGCCGCTAGATTGGGCGTCCGACCCGATCAGTGGCGCAGTCGAATCTCGCCCCGATCATCGCGAGCCCCGGCGAACACGCTGCAAAGATGCTGGTGGAAGCTGACGCGGGGTTCCTTGGCGACGCGGGCGGGATAGGAATCCAAGGCCTGGAGAAAATTCCGGATCTCCTCCTGGACCTGCTCCCGGACGATGTGGACTGGCCGATTGCGTGATACAGCGATCTCTCGTGGCTGGATTCGGTAATGCATTTTCCGCTTCATCCTTACTTACTCATCCCCAGAGAAACTTAACCTGAGCTCCGAAGGAAGCTGCGACCCATACTGTTTCGTAGGAGGCGCACAGGTTTGTGTCTGGGGGGAAACGTCAAAATATCCGGGACGCCCGGGCTAGTAAATGGCACTTTAGTGGTATATGGGAAAAAGAGGCCGAAGGATCAGCGGTGGGCACTGCGCCGTGTGATGGAAGTGAGCAGAAGCTCGGCGCGAAGCCCTCTACCAGCGAGGTGAGCCGCAACAGAGGCTCGCGTTTTCTTGGCGGACGAGTCGGGGTCGAGGAAAACGATGACCGATGGACCTGCGCCACTAAGCGCCGCGCCGAGGACACCTTGTTCCCCGGTCAATTCCTGCAGGCAGGGGAGCAACGGGCAAAACCGCGCGCGGTAAGGCTGGTGGATGCGGTCCTCGAGCGCGGCGGAGAGCAGGTGGTGATTCCCCTGAGTAAAGGCAGCCAGCAGGAACATCGAGTTCTGGATGTTAGCCACGGCGTCGGCGCGGGAATATTCCGTTGGGAGAACGCGGCGGGCTTCTTCGGTGGACATCGCCTGATCGGGAATGGCCAGCAGCAGTGGCCATTTCCCTTTGGGGCGGATGCAAACCACCTGGGCTCCGGTCTTTCCGGACATACGGGCGATAGTGAGGCCGCCCATCCAACAGGCGGAGGCGTTATCGGCATGGTGCTCGCGGCGGGAGGCTTCTCCGACAATCTGGGCATCCGTCCACTGCAAACGGCCAAAGTGATTGGCCAGAGCGATGCCAGCAAGGCGGGCTGCGGCCGAAGATCCGCAGCCTTTGCCGATAGGGATCTCATTGTTGATACGAAGAGACAGGGGGACGACTTTCTGGCCCTGCGCCTGGAGAATCTCGCGGTAGGTATTGAGGATGAGGTGGTCCTCGAGGTTGCGGCAGATTTCCTGGTCGCGTCCGGTAACCGTAATGGAGAAGGCAGTGGCTGGGCGAGCGTCGATGGTGATGTAGAGCTCCATCGCCAGGGCGGCGGCATCGAAGGCCGGCCCCAGATTGGCTGAGGTCGCTGGGAGAGCCAGATGCAGCGCGGCTGGGCGGCGGGTTTTCTTCTTGTTTTTCTTCTTAGGCATTCGAGTGGTTTAAATCGGATTTTTCGGCTTGCTCCAAGATTTTGATCACGGCGTCCAGGGTGGCATCGAGGACCACGGGGGGATGTCGGAACTGATTTAGCTTAGCTCCTTCCTTTTCGTGAATCGAGTTTTGAAACAGATCGCCGCGGTGGAATTCCATTGTGAAGTCGGGATCCTTGAGCAAGTTTCCGGTAAGGACCAGTACGACGGTTTCTTCCGGCTTCACGAAGCCCTGATGCAGTAATTTCCTCAGGCCCGCCAGGGTGACGGCGGAGGCGGGCTCACAACCAATGCCTTCGGCGCCGATTTCGGCTTTGGCCTCGGCGATTTCCACTTCGCTCACCTGTTCACAGGCCCCGCCGGTAGCTTGAAGCACCTTTACGGCTTTTTCCCACGAAGCAGGGTTGCCGATGCGGATCGCCGTAGCCCGGGTTTCAGCGTGCACGCTAACCAAACGCTTGCCCCCGCCTTTGCGCAAGGTGCGAACCAGAGCATTGGCACCTTCCGCTTGAATCACAGACAGCTTTGGCAGCCGCGGAATCAGACCAACCTCGAGCATTTCGAGCAAAGCCTTGCCGATTGCGGAACTGTTTCCAAGGTTGCCTCCCGGCACGATGATGTGGTCGGGAGGCTGCCACTCGAGTTGCTCCAGTAATTCGAAAGCCAGAGTCTTCTGTCCTTCGAGGCGGAATGGATTAATGGAGTTCAATTGGTAGACTGGGGCGCGCTGCACCAGTTGCTGCAGCAGGCCGAGACAGCCGTCGAAGTCCGTGCGAAGTTGGCAGGTGAGGGCTCCATAATCGAGGGCCTGGGAGAGCTTGCTCCATGAGATTTTGCCTTCCGGAACGAGAACCAGGCTGCGCATGCCAGCACGCGCGGCGTAGGCGGCCATGGATGCGGAAGTGTTGCCCGTCGAGGCGCAGGCCACCCAGCGGTAGCCGGCCTGGCGGGCGAAGGTGGCGGCAACGGTCATGCCGGCGTCCTTGAAGGAGCCGGTGGGGTTCAGGCCTTGATGTTTGCCATAGAGGCGCGCAACGCCAGTGCTGCGGGAGGATTGCGGAAGGTTGTAGAGTGGGGTGTTGCCTTCGCGCAGGGTAACAACCTGTTGCTCGGAAGCGGGCGCAGGAAGAAGCTCGCGGAATCGCCAAACGCCGCTGACGTCGATAGCGGTATTTAAGGTACGGCGCTCCCGCCACAGGGATTTCAAAGCGGCTGGGTTCTGGGAATTCCAGGACGAATCGGTGATCTCAAGCAGGTTGCCGCACTGCGGGCATCGGAAATCCTGGCCGGCCGTGGGATTGACCGCCGCGCAGCCGATGCAGCGGTAACGAAACGTGGCCTGAGGCAGGCTGGATTCAGAACCCTTTTCAGACGTGGCGACAGGAGGCATGGAGTCGAAGATTATTTCTTGCTCCGCAGATATTGGTCCGTCTTGTTGATCCAATCGGCGCGGGGCGGATTGAAAACGTCGAGGTCCACCGTGTCTTCGAGCGCCTCAGCTCGGTGCGGCATGTGCGCAGGGATGCAGAGAACTTCGCCCGTATGGACCACGATTTCCCGTCCGTCAATCGAGAACTTCAGTGCACCGTCAAGGACATAAGTGAGCTGCTCGTTGTGGTGGCTGTGCTCGGGGACGACACACCCTTTCTTGAGGAGCACCCGCGCCAACATAATTTCCTGACCCACGACAAACTGCCGCTGCAGAAGCGGGTTCAGATCTTCTAGCGGGATCGTGCGCCAGGGGATGTACTGGAGCTGAGTCTTGCTGGCCGCATGTTTGGCGACGGCGCGTTGAGCTCGCGAGTGGGACCGCGTGCTTTTTATTTTTCTGCCAGCGGCAGTCCTGGTTTTCGGTTTCTTTGCCATAACAGTGATCCCCGGTTCCTCTGATTGTACGGGAAACAATAAATCGCACGCAGTTTCCCAGAACCTATAAGCCCTTATACATGCCGCCATCGACGAGCACGGTCTGGCCGGTGATGTAGGAAGCTCGCTCAGAGGCAAGCCAAACGATGGTCTCTGCAACTTCGCGGGGATCACCCAGGCGTTGGAGCGGAGCGTCGGCGGCCCAGCCTTCGACAATCTGCTGCTCGCTCTTCCCCGAAGCGGAAGCGCGAGCTTTGGCCAACTCCTTCAACCGGTCGGTCGCCGTGAAGCCGGGGCCGACGTTATTGACGAGGATTCCGTCTTTCCCAAACTCGTTGGCCAGGCTCTTGACCAGGCCAACGACGGCCGCCCGCACTGCATTCGAGAGCACAAGATCTGTGACCGGCTGTTTGGTCGTAATCGAAGTAAGCGTGATGATGCGTCCCCAGCGTTTTCGCTGCATAAGGGGGATGACTTCGCGCGCGAAGTAGACGGTGCTAAGAAAGTTCAGACCGAGAGCGCGCTGCCATTCTTCCAGGGTTGCGGCGAGGAAACCTTTGGCCGGCGGCCCGCCGGCGTTGGTTACGCAAATGTCGACGCTGCCGAATTTCTCGGCCACAGCGGCGACAAAGCCCCTTACCGCGGCAGCGTCAGTAACATCGCAGGCCTGGGCAAGAACCTCTCCGTTGTACTGTCTTCTAATCTTTTCCGCGGCAGCCTGCACGGTCTGCTGATTGCGGGCGCACATGGCGACCCGGCACCCTTCCGCGGCGAAGGCCTCCGCCGTGGCGCGGCCGATCCCCTGACTGGAAGCAGCTACCAGGGCGACTCGATCCTTCAGGCCAAGATTCATGGAGGGAGAATTATAAATGGTGTGCAAGGCATCGCTAAGCTTGCAGGAGTCTCTCTGCCCAATTAGTCTGTAGGCAAAGAGGTATTCATGGAACGGCGTTCCCAACACTCAGAGACCACGGCGGTACACGGCGCAGCGGACCTGGAAAAGAAAAACGGGCCGGTGAGTACGCCCATCTATCAGACTTCCTCGTTCCAGGTGACTGACAATGATGAACAGGTTCGGATCACACGCACCGACCATCACTACACTCGCTATGGCAATCCGACGAATACAGTTGCCGAGAAGACGATTGCAGAGCTGGAAGGCATGGATGCCGCGCTAACGTTCGCCTCCGGTATGGGAGCGGTCACAACCACGATCATGGCCTTGCTCAAGAGCGGCGACCATATCGTGGCGCAACGCGATATTTATGGCGGAGTCATCAAATTCCTCTCCCAGTGGCTGCCGAAGATGGGGATTGAAACGACATTCGTCGACACCACCGAATATGATCAGCACGCGCGGGCGATCCGCCCGAACACCAGGTTGCTCTACCTGGAGTCGCCGACCAACCCGACCTTGCGTGTTGTGGATTTCAAGAAAGTGGCGGCCGTGGCCAAGCAACACAAGCTATTGAGCATGATTGACGCCACATTCGGCACACCGATCAACCAGCATCCCGCGGAATATGGCATTGATCTCGTAATGCATTCGGGGACAAAGTATCTGGCCGGGCATTCCGATTTGATCTGCGGCACCGTGGCTGGGAGTCACGAACTGATTGAAAGAATTTGGGAGACACGGACGACGCTGGGCAATTGCATGGACCCGCATGCGTCGTGGGTGTTGGTGCGAGGGCTGAAGACGCTGGCAGTGCGGGTGGCCCGGCAGAACGAGAATGCGCTGCGTGTGGCCGAGTTTCTGGAGCAGCACGGAAAGGTGCAGCGCGTTCACTACCCCTTCCTGAAGAGCCATCCGCAACACGCCATTGCGCGCGAGCAGATGAGCGGTGGCAGCGGCGTGGTAACGTTTGAGGTCGAGGGCACGGGCGACGATGCGCGCCGCGTCAGCGAAGCGATGCGCCTGTTTACGCTGGCAACAAGCCTCGGCGGCGTTGAGTCGCTGGTATCGATTCCGGTATTAACGTCACACGCTATGATTCCAGCCGAAGCCCGCACCAGGATGGGAGTCACCGAGCAGATGGTCCGGCTCTCAGTAGGCATCGAGAATGCCGATGACCTGATTGCGGACCTGGAGCACGCGCTGGAAGCCGTGGCCGCCCGGCAGCGGGTGCAGGTGGGGTGAGGTTTTCTGGTTTCCGGATATCTGTCTTCAATCCTGACTGTCCCTTAAAACAAGAACCCCGGCCTCTTGACGAGGCCGGGACGGTTATTGCGACAGCTCGCAGCTAGAAGATGAACTTCAACGCGAGCTGCATAATGCGCGGGTTGTGCACAGTAGTGACATAGAGGAAGTCGCTGGCGCCGAGTGAGTTGTTTTCAGTGCCAACTTGGCCCGCAGCGGAACCGGCATCCCCCGCAATGGTCCCCCATTCGGTGTGGTTGAACACGTTGAAAGCTTCCGCCCGGAATTCGGTGGCGAAGCTTTCCCTGATTTGGAAGTGCTTGAACAAGGCCATGTCGAAGTTCGTGTGACGCGGGTTGCGCAGCACATTTCTTCCAGAGTCGCCAAACGACAAGCCTTGCGGGACCGCGAAGGCATTGGGGTTATACCACAGGGGCCCCAGGCCTCCGGACGCTACCCGGGAAAACCCAGAATTCGGGTCCCCAACAATGTCAGCGCGTGAACTGGCGCCGACTCCTTCGCTGACTCCGGCATTGTCGGTGGGGTTGACGACGCTAAATGGCGTTCCCGTGGAGACGCTTGCGATTCCCGAAAGCTCCCATCCACCCAGCAGGGCGTGGCGGAGTCCGGCCCCTTTGAAAAACGGCACGTCCCATATGGAACTAACGCTGAAGATGTGCCGCTCATCGAAATTGGAACTGGCGCGGTTGCCGGGGAAGTCGTACGCATTCACCACACCGCCATTGTCGGCATCGCTGCGGTCGGAGGAATCGTCGATGGAATGGCTATAAGTGTAAGCGCCGCTCAACGTGAGCTGTCCTACGGTGCGCCGCAGAGAAGCCTGCAGAGCGTGGTAGATGGAAGAGCTCGCCAGCTCCAGATGGGTAATGGTTCCGTAACCTGGATAGTTGCGGAGGGGGTCGGCCAGCGTGCCGCACGCCGAGACACCCAAGTTAACGGCCGGACCTGAAGGGAAGCCCTGCGCGTTGAATGTGACTGGGATTGGAACCCCGCTGGGCGTCATTGCATTGGTCGGAACTCCGTAGATCGGATCGACCGTCGTGCCGCAGTCCGGTGAGTTGCCGCTTGCATTGGGCGTGATCATCTCGCCGACCTTGTAAGGATTCTGGCTGGGCGGAGTCGGATGAAGCTGGTTGAGGTCGCTCTCGCGGGTGAGGTGCGTTCCCTTGCTGCCGACGTAGGAGAGCGTTGCGATGGTATTGTGAGCAATGTCGTGCTGGATGTCGAAGTGCCATTGCTGGACATAGGGCCACGTAACCTTGTTCGGGATGGAAACCACGCCTAGCGGGAACTGGGGAGTAGCAGTACCGGTGCTGGCGCCGATGTTGGTGTAGCCAATGATCTGAGTCTGCTGGACTGTGGTTGCGAGGGGTGGCGAGTTCTCTAGCGATTCGGTGTTGGCTTCATTTCCGTTGGTGTGCTCGTAAAAGATGCCGTAGCCTCCGCGGATGGCCCACTTCCCGTCACCCTTCGGGTCCCAGGCAAATCCCAGACGCGGAGCAAGGTTTAGCCAGTGATTCTGCATGCAACCGTCCGGCACACCCGGGGTAACGCCGCACTGCACCATCCCGTTCGGCAAGTCTGTGACCGAGGGAGTCAAACCGTCGGCGGTGAGGAAGTTGACCGTATCATCCTGATTCACGGTGGTCTGACCCTGGACGTAACGAGCTGGATCGAAGTTGAAGGCTTGCTTCTCCTTCTCCCGGTAGGTTTCGTAGAAACTGAAACGCAGCCCCAGGTTCAGCGTAACCCGGCTGGTGACGCGCCAGTCGTCCTGAACGTAGGGTTCGAACAGCTTGTAGCGGTTGTAATACTTGAGCAGGTGGTCCTGTTGGCCGAAAGTGTCGATGTTGCCGAGCAGCAAGTCGGCAATAGGGTTACCGGTTGTGTTGTTGTCATTGCCTGGATCAAAGGTCAAATAGCCGGGGTACGATCCGTCGGCCAGTTCGCCTCCGAACTCGTTTTTCTGGGCGGCGGCTATGTAAACACCGATTTGCAAGACATGCTTGCCGATGACCTTGTTGACGTTGTCACGGAAGGTATAGGTCGGATTCGAATTGTAAATACCATTCGGGATGTATCCCGCGTCCTCGCCAAAGGGGCCGTACGCACCAGCTGGATCCACTATGTTGATACCGGGCAGCACACCGCCGCCGTTCCCCGGAAACAGATCAGTCATAGTGAAGTTGGAGGGCCGCTGCCAGTTCCCCAGGTCGTTGAGGATGATGTGGTCCGCGGTATAGCTGAAAACAAATTCGTTCAACAGCGTTGGAGAAACGGTGTTGGTGAGACGAGCCACGAGACTCACCCCCGGACCCTTGAATGCGGTTTGGATGGTTGGGAAGCTCCCCTGGTTGGTCCACAAGGGTATGGCGGTGGTGGTCTGCCAGGAGTCGTGGATGTAACGGAAAGTCGCGCGAATCTTGTCGCTGAAATTGTGGTCGACGCGGATCAACTCTTCCCGCCAGTTGGTGGTTTGAGCGGGGGATGCAGTGAAAAGACACGGGTTGGCCAGGCCACCCGGAGTGCAGGTCGAAGCGTTGGCTCCAGTTGGCAAGGGAATCATGGTCAGCAATGCGGCTACGTTCGGATCGGCGCTTAGCCCGAGGTTGTTTCCGGGATAGGGCTGGCCGGCATTGGGATTGAGAGTGACTCCATCCGGCAGAAGGGCCGGTTGCAACGGACAATCTGCCATGCCAATCGCGGAGTTATCGTTCGGGCATTGATCCGAAAAGTCTCCGGCGCGCTCTGCCGCAGAGGGAACCGGAGCATTGAAGGTCTGTCCCGGGACAATGTCCTTGCGCCACTCCTGGGACCAGAAAAAGAAAGTCTTACTTTTGTCCTTGTTGTAAATACCGGGAATATACACCGGACCGCCGATGGTGTAGCCGTAATCGTTCTTCTTGTATTCCGGCGCGACGCCGTTTTCGAACCAGGCGGGGGAATTGAGGTCGTCATTCCGAAAGTACTCGTATGCGTCACCATGAAACTTATTGGTGCCGGACTTAGTCTCAACTTCGACCGTGCCGGAGCCGTTGCGGCCGTATTGCGCGCCGTAGTTGGAAGTGAGAACCTTGAATTCCTGAATGGCATCAATACTGGGATAGACGTTCAACGTCGAGTTGCTGCCGTTGTCCATGTTGTCGCCACCATCGAGTTCCCAGTTGTTGTACTCGACGCGGCCGCCGTTCATGCTGAAGCTGACGTTACCGTAGACACCCACCGTGCCCTCGTCCTGGCCAGTCTGGTTGCTGACGCCGGGGGTCAGCGTAACCAACTGGGTGAAGTTGCGGCCGTTTAACTCAAGTTGCGAGATTTCTTTCCCGTTCACGGTGCCCGTGAGATCGGAGGATTGAGTCTCCACTTGCGCCACGCCTGCACCCTCAACCACGACTTCAGTGCTGAGCGCACCCACTTCCAAACTGATGTCGACGCGGGCCTTTTGGGCAACGTCTAAGACAACTCCCTTAGCTTGATATTTCTTGAAGCCGGGAGCGGTGACGAAGATGTTGTAGGTTCCACCCGGCAGAGCAGCCTCGCTGAAGTCACCGCTGGAGTTGGTCGTGGTGTGGCGGTCGATGCCATGGTCTGGACTAGCCACCACGACCGCGGCATTGGTAACCGCAGCGCCCGAGGGATCCTTCACCGTACCCGTGATAGACCCCGTGTCCTGAGCCCAGCCCGCTGCGCAGAACGTCAGGACCAATAGCATGATTGGAAACATCACACGATGAGATTTCATGGTCAGGCTTCTCCCTTTTCGCACGGCATGGCGGCGAAGTTCTTGTGGATCCCCAGGGCAGCTGCGGGTGGATTGAAACCCCTGAGATCGCATATTAAATCGTATGAATAGTGCGTTTTTCCCATATCTTCTGTCAAGGAAAAAACGCGCACCCGAAGCTTCCCCGTCAAAACAGGCCTCGGGTGGATTCGCGGACCACGAGCTCGGGAGCCACCTTGCGATGGTGAGCCGCGACCTCGCGTTTCTCAAGCACCCGGTTAATGCCCTCGAGAACAATGCCTACCGCATCCCCACCCATCGCTTCCATGGGCTGACGAATCGTGGTGAGCGGCGGAGTGCAGAGAGCCGAGCCGGCAACGTCATCGAAGCCAATTACCGAGCACTGCTCCGGCACGCGCAGGCCACCGTTGGCCAGGGCACGGATGGCGCCGAAGGCAGTCATGTCGTCAAAGGCCAGCAGCGCCGTGAACGGATGCTTCTGCTTGAGCAGGTCCTCGGTGAGTTTCTTTCCCGCCTCAAAGCTCGAAAGCGGATCGCGTGACTCCGGCAGGTCGACAACAAGGCGGGAATCGATTTCGAGGTCGCGTGCCTTGGCGCTGTTGCGGATGCCGCGCCACCGCGGAGAGCTGTCGCCTAAAGTCTTCGGCCCGCGGATAAAAGCGATCTTGCGATGACCGAGGGAATGCACATGCTCCAGCGCGAGGTAGCCGCCAACTTCGTTATCAACAATCACCGAGCTCATCGCGTCACCCTTGAGTTCACAGCCGATAATGGCGGTAGGAATGCTGCTTTTTTCCAGATCGGCGAGCAGATTGATGTCGAGAAAGAGCCAGTTGGCAAGCACGACCAGGCCTTCGATGCGGCGGTCGAGCAGCATCTCAAGATAGCGCTCGAAGCGGCTGCGTTCGTTGTGAACGTCGGTAAGGATGGGCAGATACGAGGCCTGGTAAAGCGTGTTTTCTATGCCGCGCAACACCAGCGTGCAGTAGGGATCGGTCATGTCGAAAACCATGACCCCGACGGTGTGGCTGCGCTTGCTGCGCAGCGAGCGGGCAAACTGGTTGGGACGATAGCCAAGCTTTTCCGCGGCGCGTTCAATGCGTTTCTTGGTTACTGCCGGGATGTAGCGCGCCAGCGGAGCGTCGTTGAGAACTATCGACACCGTGGTGGAGGAGAACCCGCTCTCCTTCGCTACATCACGAATGGTGACCATCGAATTCTTGTCCCTGGTTTGCGACATCCTGGAGTGCCGCCCTGCAAGAATCTAGAAAACTCCATCCCGCATGCTTGAATTCAATGCAGAGGTTGGCGGACACTACAGCAGAGAGTGAGACCAGTGTCAAGCGCGGGAATGCGATCGAGAATGGTAGGCGGGGTGCTGCTGGCCAGCTTGACGGCAGCAGTGTTGTCGCAAACTTCCTCGCCTGCGGTGCCAGCTGGTTCGCGAAATGGCGCGCCAGTCGCCTCGTCTGGGGTGGCGGTGGATGTCGACCAACTTCTCCAGGCAGGGGCGGCTGCGCTGAACGGAGGACGACTCGACGAAGCCGAGCGCGACTTCCGGCAGGTACTCGCGGTGAATCCGCAGGTGGGAGGAGCATATGCGAACCTTGGCGTCGTCGACATGAAGCGCAAGCAATGGACGAAGGCTCTTGGTCCGCTGCGCAAAGCGGAGCAGTTGATGCCGCACGAGGCAGGAGTCCGTCTGAACATCGGTCTCGCCTACTACCGGCAGAACCAGTTTCTTAAAGCGATTCCACCATTTGAATCCGTGGTACGTGATCAACCCGGATGGTCGCAGCCCCGGCATCTGCTGGGGCTTTGCTATTTTTTCGCGGAACGGTGGGCAGATGCCGCCAACACGCTGGAACCACTCTGGACGCAGGAATCCGGGCACTTGAGCTATCTGTATGTACTCTCGATCGCCGCTCATCGGGCCGGGGAGAAGGAACTGGATGAGAGGGCCACGGCACAACTGATCAAGGCCGGCGAGGGATCACCTGAGTTCCATCTGTTCATGGGTAAAGCACACCTGAATCTGGAGCAATATGATTTGGCGTTGGCCGACTTTCAAGCTGCCGCCGAGGCCAATCCGAATCTGACCTTCGTTCATTTCAACCTGGGGCTGGCTTACTTGAAGAAGCAGGATTACCAACATGCACGGGACGAGTTCCTGAGAGATGCGGCCATCGAGCCGGATGTGGCGAATAATTATGACGAACTGGGGGACGTCTATTCGCTCTTGCAACAGGACAGCGACGCGGAAAAGAGCTACCGCGAGGCGCTGCAGCGCGATCCCCGCCTGCTGAATTCGTATGTGGGGTTAGCCAAGGCTTACCAGCGGCAGGAAAAATATCAGCAGGCGCTAAGCGCCATTGACTCCGCCGGCGAGCTCGATCCCGGCCGCCCCGACATCCATTACGTGCGGGGACAGGTACTGATTCACATGGGCCGCAAAGAAGAAGGCAAGAAGGAACTGGAGGCCTCCGTCCGCATCGACAATGAACACCGGGCCGAGCGCCAAAAGCAAGTGGAAAGCGGTACGGTGCCGTCGCCCGAACTTCTGCGGGACGAGCAGTAACGAGCAGTAAATGCCCTTCCAGGGCAACTGCCACTCCGTAGACCAAATCCTGCCGCGCCACTAAGAATCCGTGAAATGCCGCCGGGCGGGATTGGCATGATCGGCGACTGTAGTCTAAGATTCTGTCTGGCGTATTCTGCGGGCGCCTCTCGTATTACATTGCTTTTGCGGCTGATCGGCGGCCAGCATTGTTTCGAGCCGGCTCAGGCAGCTTTTACGCCGTTGGAGGAATCGAAGGTAGTGAGTTCTCATCCACTCATGGTGAATTGCAGTCGGGTCGTACGCGCTATCATTTTCGCTTCGTTGCTGTCCCTGCTCTCCGCGGCGTCTGTGTCGATGGCGCACGGACAATTTACACTTGCCGTCTCGCCGCTGACTCCAAAAGCGGGAGTCGATCCGGGCGGATCCGCAACGGCCACCATCGACCTCGAGCCAGTCGGAAACTTCGACAGCCCAGTCGATTTGAGCTGCCAGGTTACCTCAGGGCCGGTCACAATCAGCCCGCCGGTGTGCACCCCAAGCCCTTCGTCCCAAATCCCGCCCGCCGATGGCCCCTCATTGACTATTACGACCTCGAGCAACACTCTGGCAGGCACTTACCAAATTACGGTAACGGGTACGAGCCCAGGCGCGACCACCCAAACCGCTATCCTGTACCTGAACGTAGCGGATCTCACACAGGCTTATTTGCTGTCGGTCTCGCCGACCACCGCGATTCCCAGCCCCGTTCCTGCGGGAAGCTCAGCCACCAGTACGGTGACGGTGACGGCGCTCGGGAACTATACCGGAAATGTTACGCTCGCCTGCCTCTCGATTACTCCGATTGTGACGGCCGCGCCGTATTGCTCGTTCGATCCCGCGACCGTATCCGTAACCAATGGCGTTGCACAACCTGCCACTCTCACCATCAGCACTTTCGGCGCTGAGGTGAATGCGACCAACCGTTCGCGCCCGCGCATCTTCTATGGCCTTTGGCTCGCTGTTCCCGGGCTGGCGCTGGTGGGAGTGGGCGCGGCCCGAAACCACCGGAAAAAGCTGGTGGGGATGGTTTTACTCGTGGTAGCTGCCTTGGGCTTACTGCTGCTGCCGGCCTGCGGTACCACCATTGGCACGACGGCCCTTAACGGCCGAGTCACTCCGAATAATACATACAACTTCACGCTCACAGGTGCGGATCAAAACGGTGCGGCGCCCAGTAACCTTCCGCCATCTCCCGGCGTAGCCACTGTCACCCTGGCGGTGACCAAGGCAAACTGAGACAGGCCTCCGCTCATGTTGCGTCTGCGGAACTCCGCGCGGCGTCCTCCCGTGCTGCAACTCATCTGCGCGGGCGTGGTCTGTTCGACGGTCTTTTCTTTCATCTCCTCTTCTTCGCTCCTTGCCTGGTCAGACCTGGCCTCGCCGGTGAAGTCATCGCCGGTCGAAACCAGCCATAACAACGCAGCCCAACCACCCACCGTCCGGTGGAACGAACAGCAGCCGGGATGCACCTTTTCCGAGGGTGAAGACGGCAAGTATCGATATGGGTTGTGGTCAGGAGATGTGGGCGTTGTCCTTGCGGTGGATGCGCGCGAGATGCAGATTATCCGTCACCGCATCGAGCCCATCTTCGGAGTTTTGCTGGAAATTCACTACCGGGGATCGGCCAGTTTGGACTCGAGCCCGGCAGGAATCACTCTACAGTTCATGAAGCACTTCAAAATCGTACAGACAGCGCTCGATCCGGACGATTACACCCAGAAGATTCAAGCTGACGCGGCCGCACTCCGCGACCAGACCAAGCTCGCAGCCGCAAAGCATCCCAAAGAGAAACAGGTTCGCGAAGATCGGCTGCAGGACTACCAGCACTCGATCAGTGAGCTGATCGCGTTCCTCAGCAACAATAGCCTGCGCTCGGCCCACCTTGACCGTGCGAATCCAGAAGTGAGCGGATGGGTTTTCTTCAACGCTCGCAGCAGGCAGCTGGGCGGATGGAAGGCACAGGAGGAGTTTGTCCTGCGCCTGCCGCTAGACGGCAAAACCTTCGAGTTTCCCTTCAAGCTGCCGCCCGAGCCAGGAGAACTGCTGCTGCGTGAGCGCCAGTAAGACAGGGCTTCGGACCCCCAAGGGAATTCCAAAAAGGAAGCCACGACGAAATCAGAAAAGCCAAAGCCCGAAGCGGCTCTTAGGAGGCCCGCCGCCCCTGGCGTTCGAGTTCCGCTGCCTGGCGGAGGACGATGTCGCGCAGGGAAACCAACCCCTTCAGTTCTTTGCCTTCCACAATAGGCAGGTGCCTGAAGCCGAACTCGTGCATGATGAAGAGACACTCTTCAATAGTCTCGTCCAAACTAACAGCGCGTGGGTTAGCGGTCATCACTTCGGACACGGCCGTAAGCCCCGGCGTGCGCCCCACAGCCACGACACGGTTCATAATGTCGCGCTCAGAGAAGATGCCGGCAAGCTCTCCGTTGCGGAGCACGGGCAGGGCGCCGATATTGTGTTCCATCATGAAGCGCGCTGCCTCCAGCACCGTGCGGGCGGCGTCGACGGAGTAAACTTTGCGGTCTTTGAGAAGTTCGCGGAGGGTGGACATTGGCAAGCTCCTTAGAGAAGGTGGCGAGGACCCAATTCGCAGGCGGCACTACTTTACCATACCAGCATCCCGAACGCCGCTCGGAGCCACGGACGGCCTCAGCGTTCAGTCAGTTCTTCAAGGACGGAAAAGAATGCCGGGTAGGAGATGGCCGCACACTCGCTGCCGCGAATCAGGGTCTCTCCCCGGGCTCGCAGAGCCGCGATGCTGAAGGCCATGGCGATGCGGTGATCGCCAAATGATTCAAGTTCGGCGCCCCGGAGAGATTGCCCGCCACGGATATTCAGACCATCTTCGCGTTCCTCCACCTGTGCCCCCATGGCGCGAAGGTTGGTCGTGATGGATGCGATCCGGTCCGACTCCTTCACCCGCAACTCTTTCGCATCGCGAACCTCGATGCCCTGCTCCGTGTAGGGAGCGATCGCGGCCAGCACTGGAATTTCGTCAATCAGCGCAGCGGTAGAAGCGCCGGCGATGGTCGCTCCTTTCAGCCGCGCACCCTCGATCTGTAGAGTACCCACAAGCTCGCCATCGATACTTTGCAACTGGGTCACGGAAACGCCCACTCCCATCTGCATCAGGAGATCGAGCAGGCGTGCCCGCGTCGGATTCATTAGCAGATCCGTGATCGTCAATTGCGATCCGGGGAAGAGAGCGGCAGCGGAAAGAAAGAATGCAGCGCTGGAAATATCTCCGGGAACTCGAGCCTCGATGCCGCGCAAACGCTGGCCGCCACGAATCCAGATTGCGTTACCTTTGCACTCGAGATCCGCGCCGAAGGCTCGTAGGGCGACTTCTCCGTGATCCCGCGTCCGCAGCGGTTCTTCGATTCGCGTTTCGCCTTCGGCCAGCAGTCCGGCAAACAGCAGGCACGTCTTCACCTGCGCGCTGGCTACCGGCATTTGGTAATGGATACCTTTGAGGTTCCCGCCAGTGATGCGCAGCGGCGGGCGGCTGTTTTGTGACGTGATCTGCGCTCCCATAGCCATGAGCGGCGTGATTACGCGCTCCATGGGCCGGCGCGAGAGCGATTCATCTCCTGCCATCTCGCTCGAGAACTTCTGCGCGGCCAAAATGCCGCTCAACATTCGGATGGTCGAACCCGAATTCCCGCAATCCAGCGACTGGCTCGGAGCGGTCAACGACGGCCCGCTTCCCTGCACTTCGATGATGTTATCGGCGCCATCCTTCCGTTCCCACTTCACCCCGAGCGAACGCAGGCACCCAAGTGTGCTGGCGCAATCCGCGCCGGTCGAGTAGTTTCCAAGCCGCGACGGCCCGTCGGCGATCGCCGCCAGCATGGCGTAGCGATGTGAAATCGATTTGTCTCCCGGAAGACTTACGCTACCCCGCACGTTGCGCGCGGGACGCACGATCACCTGGGACTCGCTTTTCATCCTGAGATCAATATAGCGGAAAGAGAAGAAATAACGCCGTTGAAGGAACTTTCAACAATCAGCAGTCGCCAAGTAACAATTTAGTTGCTGTTGTGCAGCGCGATACAAACCGCGCCGAAGACACCAGGGGATGATTCCGTCTAACCGTATAGGCGTGTAAAATGGGGTTAGTCTAACAACTTCGAACCGATCGAGTAGCAAAAACGTCAAATGCGAGCGATTACGCCTACCAACGAACCCTCGAGGAAAAAGCCTTCGACTCTGGATTTCCAGTTCATTGCCGGGAACCTGGCACTCGATTTCGTGAACACAGTGGGAAATCGCCTCAGCAAGCCACGCGATTATTTGACTGATGTGGTCGAGTTTCGGCGATGGATCCGGCTCGCAGGTTTCCTTGGCAACCAGACGCCACCCTGGGTGACCGACCCACAACTCGGTCTTGTCCGCCGAGTTCGCGAGGAGTTATACGCTCTTTTCTGTCGGCTTGCGACTGGTCGTGGATTATCACGTAGAGCCCTTGGTGAGTTTAATCGCCGGCTCGGTAGAGTCGCCAAGAAGCGTCAACTTTGCCTTAACAAAGAATCGCTGGATTGGGTATGGAAAACCTCGCGAGACGATCCAGATCGCGCGCTGGCTCCGATCCTCCACAGCGCAGCGAATTTGTTGGTGAGTCGGTCCAGAAGCCAGATCCGACAGTGTGAGGATGAGAACTGCGGATGGCTTTTCTTGGACCGCTCCAAGGCCGGTAGGAGGCGATGGTGCAGCATGGGGGATTGTGGGAATCGTGCAAAGGCTCGACGGTACTACAACACACATTTGACAGTTACTTAATCCCGACCATGTCTCCCCCGATGTCAAAAGTTGCGCTGGTGGATTGTCCAGGGTGCGTTTGTTCGTCATCGGGACTCTTGGTGCTTGCTGAATTGATCCGGCTCCTATCTCCATTAGCGTTACATTCGAGGTTGTGCTAACCTAACCTTATTGTAAGCATCTATAGGGTTAGATCATGTTTTGGTACGAGCCACCGAATTCAGCGTTGCATCAAGGCGCGGCACCGTGGCCGGAGGCGGAATGAGTCTTCGCGAAGCTGTCTTGCAGTTTCTGTACATCGCGCTGCCGTGGGCCATTCTCACACTCCTGCATCGCGGGAGAACGCACTGATGTTCGCAGCGCACTTTGCGGTCGGCCTCGCTATCGGCGCGCGCGCGCGCCGGGCGCCCATGCCAGCGCTGCTCGCGGGAGCATTTCTGCCGGACATTGTCTGGATCGGTCTCGCCGCCGCCGGGGTCGAACCATTCACGCGGGCGGCGTTCTTTGATGGCTGGTCGCATTCTGTCGTCTCCGTCCTGGTTGAGGCGGCTGCCTTCGCGCTGTGCTTCGCCCACAAAGGCGTGCGCGTGTGGCTGCCCGTCTGGCTCGCGGTGATGTCGCACGTTGTGCTCGACGTCATTATTCATCCCAGGCCCATCGCGCTCTATCCGCACGCGTCACTGGGCGCTCCGTGGGACCTTTGGCGCTGGGGCTCGCTGCCGGCAGCCCTTGGCTTTTCGCATTACTGGTGGGTCCAGCTCGCCATCGTGATTGCGCTTCTTGGCGCATACGCGTTAGCGGAGTTGCGCTCGTCGTTCCCGCCCAACCTGGTGGGGGCAACCGTGTTGCTGGTGCTGGGGCTGCACTTGCTTTTCTAGAGACTGGCTGTTTCTTCAGAAAGGAGCTCCGCGATGACGTGGCATCGGGGAATCATCGAAGTAGTTTTCATCGTTGTGCCCATCCTGTTCATTCGATGGCTGCTTCGTGGCGACCGCCAACGCGGAGGGAACTCCTGATATGTATGCGGGTCACTTTGCGGCGGGTCTGGCACTGCGCGGTCGCGCGCGTCGAGTTCCGGTAACGGCGTTGCTGGTGGGCGCATTCCTGTTGGATTTTCTCTGGATATTGTTCGGCGTTTTTCATCTGGATCACACGGCATGGGATGACTGGTCGCATTCGCTTGTTATGTCGGCGGTGTGGGCTACAGCATTTGCGGCCTTTTTCTGGCGGCTTGGCAGGAGAGCGTTCGTCGTCGTGTGGCTGGCCGTCTTTTCACATTACGTGCTGAATCTCATCGTGCAGGGCGCGTCGCTCTACCCGAATGAGCCCATGAGCCTGCTCATTCCTATCCTGGTGACTGATCACTACCGCCTGTTCCAACTCCTGCTCTGCATTGTTTTGCTCGCGATATTTGTATACGACGAGCGGCGGTCTTCCCTGCCCGCATGGCGAGCCTGGGCAGTTTGCTGTCTTGTGCTGGTGCTGAATCTGCGTTTCCTACTAGGTATGTGATGCAGCAGATTGTTTTGCGTGCTTTCCTAGAGTGACAGCCTGCCTCCGCGTCTCTTCGGCGAGCTTGAGCGCTGTCCCTTTCAAGACTGGCCACCACTAACGCCTTGGCTTCCAGCCGTGGCCTCGCGCAGCACGTCCGCCGGGACTTCTTTCAGCCGCACGCCGAACTCGAACATCGGAGTCTCGACGCCACGTCCCCAGCGTGCCACGCCCCACTGCGCGCGCACGAACTTCACATCCGGATGCGCCGTCAGATCAAGCAATAGCGGAGACTCCCCGCGATAAAACTTCTGCGGAAAGGCGCCCACCGCCTTCGCCCCCCACGCCGCGCCGTCCGCTGACCCATGGATGCTGACGTCAAGCGACTCCTGCTCGATGATCTGCGTAATTTCAAGCGTCACCAGGAAAACGCGGCTCGCGGCACCCCCCACGTCCACGGCGGGGCCGTCTCCCTTGGCGCTAACCAGAGTCTTCGCTGCAACCAGTTCCGTATCAATCATGCCGGGAGGATTGTAGCAAATCGCCGGATGGTCGTGTCGGTTGCGAACCGCCGGCTCAAGACCGGTTCCCGGACCTCGACGCTAGATTCCAGCAGGTAAAATCGAGCCGCATTCGTAGGTGACAGGCGTTCAGACCACGCTTATATTGTTCCGACTATGTCCGCCACGCAACCGGTCGCCAGTGCGGTGCCCGCGGTGCTAGAATCCGCCAAACCAACCTCCGAACGCCTGTTGTGCATTGACGTTTTCCGCGGGCTCGCTGTCGCCGCCATGATTGTCGTCGACAACCCCGGCAGCGATGACCTGGCTTACGGGCCGATCAAACACGCCGACTGGAATGGCTGGACCTGCGCCGACTTCATCTTCCCGTCCTTCCTGTTTCTGGTTGGCATCTCGATGGTGTTCTCGTTTGCCGCCCGCCTTCAGCGCGGCGAGTCCCGAAGGCATATCTTGTTCCACGCGTTCAAGCGCAGTCTCATCCTGATAGCCATCGGCCTTTTTGTGAATGCTTCTCCCATCATCGGTCTCGACGTGCACACCTGGCGCTTCGAGGGCGTTACCCAGAGAATTGCGATCTGCTATTTCGCCAGCGCCATTCTAGTTCTGTGGTCAAGCCGCCGCGGAGCTTTCATTGCAATGTGCGCTTGCCTGCTTGGCTATTGGGCCCTCCTGCGTTTCGTCCCGGTCCCCGGTTTCGGACTGCCGGGACGCGATGTCCCGTTCATGGACCCGGATCGCAACCTCGCTGCCTGGCTCGACCGCCAGCTGTTCATGGGACATCTTTTCGACAAAACCCGCGATCCGGAAGGAATCCTCAGCACGATCCCGGCGATTGCGACCGCGTTAATCGGAGTGCTGACTGGTTACTGGCTCCGCTCCGGGAAAAGCCCTGGTGTGAAAGCGCTCCTCATGCTGTGCGTTGGAATTGTCGGCCTTGGTGCAGGTGAGGTTTGGAATCTCTGGTTCCCCATCAATAAGAACCTCTGGACCAGTTCGTTCGTGCTCTTCAGCGGTGGCTTTGCGCTCGTCTTCCTCGCTTTTCTCTATTGGACGCTGGAAATTAAGAAGTGGCGCGGCCCCTGGACCATGCCGATCCTCGTATTCGGTATGAACGCAATTGCTGGCTTCGTCGCCGACTCATTTGTGTACGGACCCGGCTACTCGTTCACCGTGAAGGGCCCCAAAGGACCGGTGACGTGGCATGATGCTGCGCAGGCGAAGTTGATGTCATTCGGCGCCAGCGCAGCCAATGCTTCACTCATCTATTCTCTGGCCGCGGTGTTGTTCTGCTGGATTCTATTGTGGTTCCTCTGGCGGAAACGAATCTTCCTCAAGGTGTGAGGGCGTCACTCGGAAGGATGCGGCCCGGTGAAGTCCGAGCAGCACGGCTTCTCCACCGGCTTGAATTCCATGAGCTCGATTCGCGTCAGATCTGGATCAAACACATTGAGCTGCCACTTGCCGTCTTTGCCCATCTGCGCCTTTTCGTCCCCATGCGGCTTCCAGCCGTGGGCCTCGAGAATAGCCTGCGCCTGTTTCATGTCAGCAACGCCGAGCGAGATGTGATTCAGCACCCCCATCCGCCGCGCATCGGGATGCTCGGGCTGGTTCACCATATATTCCAGCCAGTCTGTTCCGTCCGGAACCTGGATCGACACCCAGTCGGTCTCGCCGGGATGCATTCCCCCATGCCAGTAGGGACGAAACCCGAGCAGTTCACGATAGAAATGATCTTCTGCATCGCGGTTGTGAACCAGGAATCCGGTGTGAATCATGTGGCGTGAGACCGGGTCTGTCGAGGCGTCCGTGAAAGTACGGACATGCCGATCCCGCTCCACGAATTCAATCCGGTGGCCTTCCGGGTCGGCCACGAAAAGGCTGAGGCTGTGATCGTCGTGTCCCTCGATTGCAGGTACCCTCAGACCCTTCGCCATCAGATACGCGCGCAGCGCCGCGATGTTGTCAGTAGTAAACGCGACGTGGTCCATGCGGTCGGTGGCCGCAGGGTCGGGCGCGGCGCTATAGCCGACCCACTGCTTACCCACCATGTATCTCACGAGCCCGCCAGACTCCACGGGCGCAGCAGAAATAAGGCCGAGGGTGCCGCCGTACAGCGCCTTCACCCCGTCCGGCTGAGTGGTGTAGAAGGAAACGTGATCAATACCGAGAATCCGAGGCCGAACGGCGGTCGGAGTTTGCGAGTAGGAGCACACCGCCAATATCCCAAGCGCGACCACTGCAAAACATTTCCTCATAGCGCCACTGATTCTAGCCCAGGCCAGAGTTGGACAGTACCCATTCCTAGAGCTGTTCCAGAAATTGGCGCAACAGCTTGCCCACTTCGTCCGGCTGTTCCCAAGGGGAATAATGCCCAGCTTTCGCAATCACCCGCAGCTGGCTTCCAGCAATGTGCTGCCGCATTAGTTCGGTTTCATTCACACCGGTCAGGATATCTTCGTCTCCCGTCACGAGCAACGTGGGTACATTAATCGATTTCAATGTGTCGACCGAGTCCGGACGCCCAGCCATCCCGCGTTGCACTTCCGCCACGTCCTCGGGCGCCATCTTCCGCATCATGCGGAGCGCGCCGTCCACCAGATCGGGCCGCATCTTGCGCGTAGTCTTACCCAGCAAGCGGGGAATCATGCTCTCGAAAAACGGTTCGGTCCCGCGCATCAGGACGTCATCTGCCGCCTGCAGGCGTCCAGCGCGGGCTTCAGCGGAATCCGCCGGCGCCTTAGTATTGCACAGACCGAGCCCAGCTACGCGTCCACGATGCCGCCGCCAGAATTCGAACAGCGCATATCCGCCAATCGACACACCAATCAACGGAGCGCGACCCACGTCGGCAGCGTCCATCACGCGGGCAATATCAGCGGCGTGTTTCTCCATGGTAGCGGGACCTTCGCCCACGCCGGAATCGCCGTGTCCGCGCAGATCAGGAAGAACAATGCGGTAGCGCGTGTCCAAAGCCTGGGCAACCGGCAGCCAAAATTCATGACTTGCGGGAAAAGGATGTAGCAGAACTACAGGAGGGCCTTCGCCCAGCACCCGGTAGACGATTTCCGCGTCGCCACTTTTTACTTGCTGAATGGCGATCGGTTGCATGCACGCGATTTAATCACAGAGAGGAGCAGCCTGTCCTCCCGCGATTATGGGTTCGTCACGCGCTGTGCACCCGCCGGTGCCGTCTGCAGTACCGGCTCTTCCGGCATTACGATCCACGCGATGGGATACGCGAGCAGACCAATGCCCGTCATGAGCGACGTAATCAGCCAGACCAGCCGGACCACCGTCACGTCGATGTCGAAGTACTCGGCGAAACCCAGGCACACACCGGCGATCTTCCGCCCCTGCCTCGGCCGCACCAGTCGTTTGCGGGCTATCGACGCCCCCACACGAGTACCGCAATAAGCACAAACCGCCGCGTCATCCTGAATCACTTTGCCGCAATAGTTGCAGTACATGGTTCTGCCCCTCCCAGGCATCCTCTAAAGACAATACGTGTGATCGTAGCCCGAAAGTTCCCTGGCATCTTCGTGCCCGGGTACCAATATCACTCCCGGTACGCTTCCCTGATGTGCTCGCGGGCCTTTTCCGCGGGAGGAGTGCTGCCGTTCTCGGCTAGGACCGTCTGATATTTCTTCATGGCCAAATCGCGCTTCTGCAGCAGGTCGTACATTTCTCCGGCGGCGAGGTTGGCCTTCTGCAGCGTCTCCGGATCCGGGTCAGGAGCCTCCTCCACCATTTCATACGCGGCCGCGGCTCCGGCATAATCTTTCTGGCTGCGCAACAGCTCGCCCAGTCCCCATGCTGCTAGTTCATAATGCAGGTTGCCGTACTTCCCTTCCCGGCCGTTCTGCCAAACCCTGCGATAGGCCGCTGCAGCCTCCTCCGCACGGCCGCTGGCCCGCAGCAGATTGGCTTCCTCGAGCGGAAATAGATAATTCCTCGGATAACGCACCGCCAGATCGTGCATGAGCGTCCGCGCCTCGTCATAGCGGTGCTCGCGCCGCAGAAACAAGCTCAGCACGACCCTGGCATCCACGCTGTTTTCTCCGTTGCTGTCGGCCACCTCGCGCAGGTATTCGAGTCCCTTTTCTTTCGTCCCGGTCAGCCCCACCAGCGCCACCGCGACCTTCACGCTCCAGGGCAGGCTGCCCATCACGTAGTTGTGCGTACCCACGACCAATTTGGCATCCACGTAGTGAGGATCGAGTTCCAGAACGCGTTCGTGGTCGTGGCGCGCCCCCACGGCGTTGCGCAGGGCAGAAAACCAGGCGCGCTCGACCAGCGCGGTATAGAGCGCGAACTGCGCCCGGGTGACCCCCCGGGCGTAGAGTGCGTCCACGTTGTCGGAATTCGCCTTGAGTTCCTGCTCTTCAAGGCTCTCCGCGCGACCCACTAATTGTTTGATTCGTTCCTTCACCTTAGGGTCGGCGGCTCGATGCGCATCTCCAATGAAGCTGTCGTTGGCATATTCGCCGCTATTCATCGCGCCCATGCGATAAAGCTCGCGCATCAGAATCGTCGTAAGAAGGTGGTTTACCGCCGCGGGGTCGTTCGGTCCCCGATCCAGCAATCGTTCGAACTCTTGGATTGAGCGGTCATACTCGAGGTTGTAGAAATGGTCGAAGGCTGCGTCGACCAGCGGATCGCGCTGCGGCGATGCAGTTGTGGCCGCGCGCAGAGCGCTTCCCGCCGGGGCGGCGCTTTGAGCCATGGCCTTAGGTAACAGGAGGCAGAGGATAACGACGCAGGATAGCGCATTCCTGTGAACCAACGATCTCGCCAATCTCACACTCGACTGCATCCCTACCGTTAGCCCTTAACCTTTCAGTCTAACTGAACTTTTGCCGCAGCACGGGACGAACCAAAGCCGTTGCGGGCAAGACCAAACAGTCTGCCGAGGCATTCAGCCGTTCGGAACCCATAATCTGCAGGCCCTTATCTGGAAAACTCGACCGAAACACTAAGGTACCGGGGCATCTTTACGGGTTTACGGGTAATAATTGCGCGGAATAACTTGCGCCCCGTTGAGAGTGAACCTGCAAGTATCTGACTTGAAAACACGTTAGTCGAAACCGTTCTTTGGTTGTCGGCTTGCCTTTCCGAAACTAAGCATTCCTATCTATGGCTGAACTGGTTCGAGATGCAGAGCAGGAGTTTTGGCGGTCCCCAGCTGTCGCGGACCCCGCGGCTGAGGTTGTGCTCCCAGCCCCCGCGCAGGAAATGGCGGACGCCTGCGCCCACTGCGGTACTGAATTCATGATCGGGGCTAAGTTCTGCCATACCTGCGGCTGGCGCCGCCGCGTAGTAGCTGCACCCGGCACGAATGCCGCGACTATAGCAGCGCTCTGGGAGCGGAGCCTGGCATGGCTACGTCCCTGGGCAGGCTCGGTCGCAGCTTCCTGGAGCGAGATTACCTTTCCTGACTGGCTGCGTTATCTGCACTTTCATGAGATCAAGCGCTGGGTAGGTCTGCCGACGGCGGCATTGATCGCCTTCATGATCGGCTTGGGCTGCGTGGTCGGAGCCATCGGCGTCAGCCTCTTCTACAGAGCATCGAATCTGGCGGAGTTCCAGGCGATCCAGATGTGGCGGATCGAATGGCTGCTTGCCGCCACAGCGTCGTTTGTGGCCGGGATTCTGCTGAAAAAGCCCTCCGACGGCGAATAGCGCCGGCACCTTGCCGGCCGTCCGGCACTCTCGCGTGCAGAGAAAGCGACACACCCTCCCCCATTCGACACAGCAACTCCCCGCCAGGGACGCCAGCGCTACTGTCAGGACTCGCTTCCCGTGCCCGCCGCGCGCCGCTGCTGGTGCATCCGATACAGGTGATGCACGGGACCGGTTCCCCGCCCCAGAGGATGGCCGGCGGCAATGGCAGCTGTGACAAAGGTCTTGGCCAGCAAGGCAGCTTCGGCCAATCCGCGATCAAGCGCCAGATGGCACGACATAGCAGTGGCGAAGGCACAGCCGGTGCCATGAGTCGAGTTTGAACGTTGCCGCTCAGCCTTGAAGACTTCCTCCTCGACTCCGCGCTTGGTGGTGAAGCTCAACAGGTCAATCGCCTTCTCCAGATGGCCGCCCGTGATCACCACGGCCGCCGAACCCATCTGATGGAGCCTGGCAGCCGCCGCTCGCATTTCCTCGAGATCTGTCACCTTCAAGCCAGTCAGGAGAGCGGCCTCATCCACGTTCGGGGTGATCACATCGGCAAGAGGGATCAGCTTCTCGACCAGCAGCCGGGTTCCGGCAGCATCCAGCAGACTCGCACCGGAGGATGATTTGAGGATCGGGTCGAGCACCACATTGGGCAATTTGAGCTTGCCCAACCTCTGGCCCAGAAACTCCACCACCGCCTTGACCACCTTCGCCGTGCCCAGCATCCCGATGTGAACGGCTGCAATGGGGATATCGGCGGCAAGCTCCTCGAGGGTCTGGATTACCAGATCGGGATCTACGGCCTCCATTCGGAGCACCCCAGCGGTGGACTGCACGGTCATGGCTGTGATGCAGGCCACTCCATAGCAGCCATGGGCGGCGATCGTCTTAATGTCCGCCGTTACCCCCGCCCCGGACGAGGGGTCAAAACCGGCAATTGTCAACACAACAGGTGGTTTCTCAGCCATGATCTTCAAAATAAAATGATTCCGTACGTAAACAACCTTCTACCTAAAATGCTCCCCATAAACAACTTAGAAAGAATTCCCTGTAAGTTATTGAATCTAATGAGGATGAAAATTCTTCCAGGCGCACCAAGCTTGCTGTATTTACTACATGATAAACATATAACATCATTGTTTTGAGCGACATGTTGCCGATTACTCATGATTAACAACAAGTTACGTGAGATATCGATAACTATCACGTCACCATAGGGCATGCACTTTCGGGTTGACAAGCCCCCCTGAGCCCCATACCATTTACCTAACCTTAAACCAACACAGCCTAGCTAGGACGACTCTTGAGTATGCGAGGAGAACTGAATGCGTGGACGTATTGCTCATGGACTGATGATCGCTTTATTGGTCGTCGGCCTGGGAGCGGCTCAGGGCCCGAACAACTCGGAGGCCAGTTCAGCCCAAACTAGGGCAGTTCAAGGCAAGCCCGAAATCCGAAACCAGACCGGCAAGAATCAACCGTATCAGATTGGGACAGCCTCGTGGTACGGCGACTATTTCGTCGGTAAACCGACTGCCAGCGGCGAAGACTTTGACATGTACGACATGACCGCCGCCCACCCAACGCTTCCCCTGGGAAGCTATGTGCGGGTCACGAATCTGCGCAATGGGCGTGTGGTCGTAGTCAAAATAAACGACCGCGGTCCGGTCGTACCAGGTCGTATTATCGATCTCTCCTATGGCGCCGCCCAAGTGCTGCAGTTCGAGCAGCGGGGATTGCAGCGGGTTCGCCTGGATCTGGTAAAACCCCGCACCGAGCGCCGGCAGGTCTACCAGACTGTCGCCTACAACCATCCCATGGCGGAACTCCGCTAAACCCTCTATACTGCGGGGAATGGTGGCAGCCCTCCCCAACCTTCACTCTGACGCGCGCGCTGCCGATTTTCGGAATAAAGACGCGCGTGAGCGGCTGATCGTCGCCCTGGACGTATCCTCGGCCGCCGCCGCACAGAAGATCGTGGCGGCCGTCGGCGACTCGGCCCTGACCTATAAAGTCGGCATGCAACTCTACACCGCCGAAGGCCCGCAGTTGGTGCGCGATCTCGTCGCTTCTGGACGGCGAGTCTTTCTCGATCTGAAGTATCACGACATTCCCACCACGGTAGCGGCGGCCGTGCATGAAGCCTCCCGGCTCGGCGTCAGCATGTTGACCGTCCACGCTGCCGGCGGCGGCAAAATGCTGCACGCCGCGGTGGGCGCGGCTCGCTCCGTCAACCCGGCAACGCTGGTTCTCGGAGTGACGGTGCTTACCAGCCTCGACCAAAACGATCTGGAAAAGGTCGGATTCCAGGGAACGGTGCGCGAGGAAGTCCTGCGCCTCTCCGCGCTGGCCCTCGATAACGGATGTAAGGGCATTGTCACTTCCGCCCGCGAGGCCGCCGCCGTGCGCGCCGAACTGGGCCACAACTTCGCCATTGTAACTCCCGGCGTCCGCCCCGCGGGCGCGAGCCACGCAGATCAAGCCCGCGTAGCCACCCCCGCAGAAGCCATCGCCGCCGGAGCCAGCCACATCGTCGTAGGCCGACCCATAACCGAAGCGACCGATCCCGCAGCGGCAGCCCGCGCAATTCTGGATCAGATCAACTCGTAAAGAAAAATCGCTTCACAGACGGGCAAAGTGGCGTACCATCAGTCGACTCTGCAAGAGCAAGAACAAACACCAGCTCAATGCTGCCGCTGAAGAGTGGCGCGGGCCCCGGACCGAACAATCCCTCTCAGCTAGAAAGGACATCGTGGCGCAGGCAACTCTTTGGCGTGCGTTTGTAATATTTTGGTTCAGCTTCGCTCTCTGCGTGCCTGCCGAGGCGCAGGCTCCCTCACTTGGCCCCGGCAGCGACATCGGTGGTGTCACAACAGGGGAAATAGTCGGCGCAATTGTGGCAGCCGCCGCAGTAGTAGTAGTCGTCGTCATTGTTGCCGTTCACTATTCGAAGAAGCGAACGATTACTGGATGTGTTAACTCGGGGGCGAACGGCATGACGGTCACTGACGAAAAAGACAACCGCATCTACGCGCTGTCCAGCAACACCGAGGGCATTAAGCCGGGTGATCGAATGAAGCTGCATGGGAAGAGAGTGAAGTCCAAAGGTCCCGACAAAAAGCTGGTATGGGAAACCAAGAGCGTAGAGAATGACTTCGGCGTCTGTCGGCCTTAGCGAGTGACGTCGACGTATGTAACCCTCTCTTGAGCGCCTGAAGCTAGTCTGTAAGAGCGAAACAGTTGCTGCGGCGGAAGAATGAATGGAAAAGCTGAGTGAACAACTCCTACGCGTGGTCGAAGCGGCGGAGCCAAAGCTTCGCACAATCAGCGAACTTGAATCCGCCAAGCCCGTGCTACTGGGCGGCTGGTCGCGCAAGCAGGTCCTCGGACATCTGATCGACTCCGCGTCAAACAACCATCAACGATTCGTCCGCGGCGCCCTGCAACCGTCTTTGGACTTCCCGCCATACGACCAGAACGGAAATGTAAGCCTGCAGGCTCCTCAAGAGGCCGATTGGAACCTGCTGGTCTCGTTGTGGTCCGCTTACAATCGTTACCTCGCTCACATAATCGCCCGCCTCCCCGCCTCCAAGTTGGAAACCGTATGCCGCATCGGTCCCGGAGAGCCGGTCACCCTTGACTTTCTGGCAAATGATTACCTTACGCACCTGGTCCATCACCTCGACCAGATCGGCGCCGCCGGTTCGAACTAACTTAAGAGCACCGCTCCAAGAGGAAGATAACGCAGACCGCCAGAATGCCAGAATTGCCCGACATCGCAGCCTATATCACCGCACTGGAACCACGCATCGTCGGTCAGCCACTCGAACGCGTCCGGCTGCAAAGCGCTTTCCTCCTGCGAACCGCGCAACCGCCGCTTGCGGATGTCGAAGGTCGCGTCCTCCGCGAACTCCGACGCGTTGGCAAGCGCATCACGATTGGCGTAGAGAATGATCTTTGGCTGGTACTTCACTTGATGATTGCCGGGCGGCTGCACTGGCGCGCACGAGAGGCAAAACTGGCAGGGCGCCAGACTCTGGCGGCGTTTGACTTCCCCAACGGCTCCCTCGTTCTTACCGAGGCCGGCTCCAAGCACCGGGCGTCCCTCCACATTGTGCTCGGCGAGGAGAATTTGCGTTCCTTCGACGCCGGAGGCATCGATGTCTTCTCCAGCGATCTCGCTTCCTTTCGCGCGGCGCTCATTGCCGAAAACCACACACTCAAACGCGCCCTTACCGATCCGCGCCTATTGAGCGGCATCGGCAACGCCTATTCAGACGAAATCCTGCACGCAGCGCAACTCTCTCCGCTCACCCTCACCCAAAAACTAAAGCCGCAAGAATGGGAGCGACTATACGCCGCCACCCGTCGACACCCTTCAGTTCTGGATGGACCGGCTCCGAGCCGAAGCGAACGCCGCCTTTCCCCGAAAAAGTCACCGCCTTTCGCAAAGACATGGCAGTTCACGGCCGCTACGGCGAACCATGTCTCAGATGCGGCGACAAAGTCCTGCGAATTCGCTACGCCGACAAAGAAACCAACTACTGCGCGCGCTGCCAGACCGGCGGCAAAGTTCTGGCCGACCGAAGTTTGTCCCGGCTCCTGGGATCAGATTGGCCGAGGACGCTGGAAGAATTGGAAGCTCTAAAGCGCCGTTAATCGCGGCCCATTCTACGCTCATCATTCCGATAATTTTGATGTTGACCAACATTAGTGACTATAGTCTAATAATTGGATGAAGGAAGTCGCTATCTCCGAATTCAAGGCCAAGTGCCTTTCCATGCTCGAGCAGGTGCAGAAAACGAAGAAGCCCCTTCTCGTCACTCGCTTTGGCAAACCGATCGCGCAAGTTTCCCCTCCTCCTGCCGAAACCGCGAACATGGAGTGGTTCGGCTCGATGAAAGACAGCATCGAGATTCTCGGTGATATCATTTCCCCGGCCAATGACGAAAATGAGTGGGAGGTATTGCGGGATTGAGGCTGCTTCTTGACACTCATATCTGGATCTGGAGTTTGCAGGCGTCTCCTCGGTTGGGGAGAAGAACCGCACAAGAAATCAAGAATCCAGAGAACGAGCGTTGGCTTTCTCCGATCAGCACCTGGGAGGCGCTGACCTTGAACGCAAAAGGCAGAATTCGCCTGCCTGACGACATTTCAGCTTGGGTCGCCCGCGCGACCGCCGACTTCCTGGAGGCGCCCTTGACCCACGAGATTGCCTTGGCCGCTCGGCGTTTGCCTTGGGCTAACAATGATCCAGCGGATCGATTCCTGGCCGCTACCGCTCAACTGCTGCGTCTTACCCTGGTGACCGCGGACTCTAGTCTGCTTGGTCTGGGCAACATCTCTACGCTCGCCAATCGCTGACCGCTCAATCGATTGCGAAGCTGGAGTGCTTCACGCTCGGTCGCCGCGATCACTTCAGCAAACTCCTCAACACCGCCACTTCAGCCGTAATTCCGGTCCGCAGCGCCGGATCCACATCGGGCGCAAACAGCGGAGAGTGATTCGAAGGCAGCACAGTCCCTGCAGCCTTGGCCTGCGCCAGTTTCTCCGGATCCGCTCCTCCCAGGCTGAAGTAGAAACCGGGTATCCCCTGCTCCACGAAATAAGAAAAGTCCTCCGACGCAGTGGCCGGTGGTTCCGTGATCACATTATCTTTGCCCAGCGCCGATTCCAACACCCCGCGCAGCCTCTCTGCCAGCGCAGGATCGTTGTACACCGAGTCCGTCGCCTCGTAGTGCTCAATCAAAGGCGGGCGCGGCGCCCCCGCCGCTTCCGCTTCCGCATCCGTGATCCGCGTGATCGCGGCGAGCACCTGCTTGCGGACCTCTGCCTTGAACGTCCGCACCGTCAGCCCCAACTCAGCCTGATCCGGAATAATGTTGTTCTTAGTCCCCGCCCGGATATAGCCCACCGTCACCACGGCCATCTCTCCGGGTTTCACCTCGCGCGAAGCAATAGTCTGCAGCGCAAGAATCGTCCGCGCCGCAATCACAATGGGGTCGATTGCCGTATGCGGCGCCGAACCATGCCCGCCCTTGCCATAAATCGTGATCCGCAGAGAATCCGCGTTCGTACTGATAACTCCAGGAGTGACTCCAACCTGCCCCGCAGGCAGACCATTGCCCACGTGCAACGCCACGGCCACGTCAGGCTTCGGAAAACGCGTGAACAAGCCATCGTCGATCATCCCCTTGGCGCCAAGAATCGTTTCCTCCGCCGGCTGCCCGATCAGCATCAGCGTCCCGTGCCAGCTGCCTTTGCTGTGCGCCATGATCGCCGCTGTCCCCATGATCGACGCCATATGCAGGTCATGCCCGCAGGCGTGCATCACCGGAACATCGTGCCCGGCGTCATCCTTGGCGTGAACCTTGCTGGCGTAAGCCAGTCCGGTCTTCTCTTCTACCGGCAGCGCATCCAGTTCCGTGCGCAGCATCACGGTCGGCCCCGCCCCATTCTTCAGGATTGCCACAATCCCCGTGCCGCCCACGTGTTCCGTCACCTCATATCCGAGACCTCGCAACCTGCCAGCCAGTTTCGCAGCGGTTTGCGTCTCATGCGAAGAGAGTTCCGGATTCTGATGAATATCCAGATACAGCGCGTGCGCGTCGGGATAGACAGCATCAACTTCCTTCGATGAAGGAGCCTGAGCCCAAACCGAAGCAACCAGAGCAGCAAGAGGCAGAAGTTTTCCCAGTCTCATAGCTCACGGATCATATCCGGCCCAGCGACATTCTGTAAATTATCTTGCTCCAGGCTTCCCGGTTTCCTTGGGAGTTCCCAAAACTGTGGAATCCTCAAATCACTTTTTTCGATTACAGCCTCGCACTCTTGCAGCGGGTGTACAATCGCTCTAGAAAGCACTGGTTTGCGCGTCGCCGTCGGCAAGCTTGAGGTGCTCATGAACGTTCACGTCAGTTACCGGCTTCATAAAACTCCCGCCGTAGAAAAAGATATCCAACATCAAGTCGAAAAACTGCGGAAACGCCTGCAGGTCTTCCGTCCCGAGCTGATTCATTTGAAAGGCATGGTCGAAGAGATTTCCGCGCGCGAAGGCACCAGCGTTTCCCTCAACTTGCGCCTGCCCTCGGGACAGATGGCAGTCCAAGCCAAAGCCTCAACCGCCGCCGCCGCAGTGAAGAGTGCATTCGAGGATCTGCTGCAGCAAGTCAACAAGCATAAAGATCTGCTGCGCTCCTCCCACAAGTGGCCGCGCCGGCAGCATGAAAGTTCAGCCCGGCGTAATATTTCCGTGCCCTTCGAGCAGACTCTGGCCGCGGTCTTTCCCGCGATGGTTTCCGCCGAAGATGTCCGCTCCTACGTCAACGTGAATCTCTCCCGCCTCGAGCGCTTCGTCGAACGCGAAATCTTTTTCCGCGAAGCCTCCGATCTCGTGGCGCAAGACTCCATCAGCAAAGAGGAAGTGATTGACGAAACCATCGCCGCCGCTCTCGGCGAGGGCGACGGCAATAACAAAGACAAGCCGGAACGCCTCGCCCTCGAGCCCTGGCTCTACCGCTTGGCCATGAAAGCTCTCGACGAACTCTCGCGCTCGGAGGGCAGCAACGGCAGCGCCGTGCATCTCAGAGATTCCGCTCGCAAACAAAACGTAAAGGCCAGCGATGAGCCCGAACTGCAGTTCCATCAACCCGATGAAGCCATCACCGAAGAAACCATCATCGCCGACGATCGCGTCGCCACACCCGAGCAGATCGTCGGCTCCGACGAAATGATGCGCCTCATCGCCTCCGCTCTGCACGACGTCAGCCCGGTCCATCGCGAAGCTTTCATTCTGCACGCCCTTGAAGGCTTCGGCGTCGACGAGATTTCCGCTATCACCGGCGCCTCGCCCGACCGTGTGTTGACCTCGATTGCAACGGCTCGCGACCACCTCCGTAAGTCGCCCCGCCTCGTCCGGCAATTCAAGGGAAGGTTCGCAAGCACCGGCACCGCATAAATCACCTTTCCACTTCTTTGAAAGGACTGGGATTCACCGCATGATTACTCACGAGCAAATCCACGAATTGGCAGAATTTGAAGATCAGTCAGCCTGCGCTCTCAGCTTCTACTTTCAACCCACTCCGCCTCGCAATAAAGCACACAAGGAAGAAGCCATCCTTACCAAGGATCTGGCGCGGGAAGCCATGCGCCAGTTGGAGAGCAGCAGCAAGAGCAGTAGCGGCAGAAATAACAACGGTAAAGACAGGCTCGAGTCGGCACGCTCCGATCTCGACCGTATCGTGCGTCTGTCACAGGACTTGCGGGGAACTGGTCTCCGGATCTCCGGTCCCCGGAACACGCGCCCCCGCGCCAAAGCCGTGTTCGCCTGTTCCGCGCAAGGCTTCTGGCGCGAATACGATCTGCCGGCACAGTTGAGCGGCACGCAACTTCTGGTGAATCGCCATTTTCACCTCAAGCCTCTCGCCCAGTTGCTGGGAGCCTCTCCCAGCCTCGGCATCGTGCTGGTCGATCGTCATCGTGCCCGCCTGTTCCATCTGCATCTGGGCGAATTGACCGAACGTATGGATTTCTTTCATCCTCTAACCCGCCGCGGCCGCGGCGACGGCTTCGGCGGCTACGATGCAGGCCACGCCGAGCGCCGCGTAGCCGACGAAGCCCGTCATCATTTCAAATTTATCGCCGAGTTCCTTAAGGATGCGCTGGGCAAAACTAATCAAGGCAAAGGTGATAAGGACAAGGGCATGTTCGAAAAGTGGATCGTGGGTTGCCAGGACATTCACTGGTCGCAGTTCGAACCGCAACTGCACCCCTACGCCAAGCAGAAATTGCTGGGCCGGTTTACCGCCGAGGTTGCTCACGTGAGCAGCGAAGAAATCCGTTCGCACGCGGAAAAGATCTTCGCCGACGCACAAGAGCGCCGCTGCCAGGAAGCAGTTCGCGAGACCCTCAACCAGGCTCGCCACAACGCCCGCGGCGTCACCGGATTGCGCCGCGTGCTCAACGCGCTGGAGTTGGGGGAAGTGCAAACCCTGCTGCTCGGGCAAAGCTATCACTCCCAGGCGGTCGAGTGCTCCGGCTGCGGCCATCTCGATGCCCACCTGGTCAACTTCTGTCCAGTATGCGGCCGCCAGACTCGAGAGGTGGTGGATGTAGGCGAAGCGATCCTGCCCTGGGTCATCCGCCACGACATCGAACTTTTTTACATCAAGGACGATCCCGAATTCGACAAGGTAGGAAACATCGCCGCCCTGCTACGCTTCCGCTCCGAGCAAAACAGCAACAACGTGCGTTCGATCTCCGACGTCCCGCCCAATCCCTCAGTCAGCCGCCGAGCCGGACTGGTGGGACGCTACCGGGGCTTAGCCAGCGGTTAATTACATGTGTGCATGAATGACTGAAAGATCGGTGCCGGGTGCCCCATCTTTCGCGTTCCTTGCGAAAGGTGGGATTCCACCCCTCTAAGCCCCTTGGGACTCTGACTGACCGCTCACAATTCTCCACAGCCCATCTATGTGACACTTGACCTTGCGCCTCATTCCGAATTCGTTGATGATTGCCCCAGCACAGGCAGCAAGAAACAGTTCATTGAAAACTGAATCGTGTGTGGGCTAAGTCCTTCCCCCAGAGGGTTTTGCCACCAGAGTCCAGATGTTTTCAGTCCCGACAGAAATCGCGTCACTGATTCCAAATAACTTACGCAATGCGGCTGCGCCTAACTCCTTTGTCCACAATATTTTGCGGACAAGCTCCTTGGAATCAATATCTTAGCCGGATTCGAAGCGGATCGATTCCTCGCAAATTATTGATTTCAGACAATTAACCGGTTTCGATCTGCATTTTTTTCGACATTCGATCTGACCAGCGACAATGCCCCGAACCTCCACTCGCGGCGTGATATGCTCTCTGGTTTCCTACAAGCAGGAGGAACTCGTGACTTTCTCGCGCCGTGATTTCGTAAAGACGTCGGTTCTAGGAGCAGTCGCTGCCGGAGTAGGAACCCGATCCCAAGCCGAAGACTCAAAGCCAAGGGCTGCCGCGCCAGAACATGTTGAAAACGAAAACCAGACGCAATCCGGATCGTTCAAGCGTCCCGTCATCGTCTGCGCCCTTAACGGGTTCAACTATCTCGACGACGCCTTCGCCTTCCTGAAAAGCGGAGGCGACACGCTCGACGCCGCCCTCAAGGTAGTCAAGGGACCAGAAGACGATCCCAACGACACCAGCGTCGGCCTCGGCGGAATCCCCAACGAAGAAGGGGTGGTCGAACTTGATGCCTGCTGCATGCACGGACCCACGCGCCGCGCCGGTTCAGTCGGCGGAGTGCGCAACATCAAGAACGTGTCGCTGGTCTCAAAGGCCGTGATCGAGCACACCGGACATGTCATGCTGGTCGGCGAGGGCGCCGAGCGCTTCGCCGTGGCCGTTGGCTTCCCGCGCGAGAACTTGCTCACCGATCACTCCCGCAAAGTCTGGTTGCTGTGGAAAGAGTTCCACTCCAGCGAAGACTGGTGGGGACCGAGCCTCGCCGACCCGCACTGGCAAGCTCCCGACTCAGGCGCGAATCCCGACAAACCACAATCGAAATTGTGGCAAGAGCGCATCGAGAACCTGCAGGCGCGAGCCGCTGAGCTCGGCATTGCGCCGGAGCTTCAACTGGATGCCGTGCACAAAGTTCTGTTTCCGCCCACAGGCACGATTCATTGTTCCGCATTGAACGACAAAGGCGAAATCTCCGGCTGCACCACAACCAGCGGATTAGCTTTCAAGCTCCCCGGACGCTGCGGTGATTCGCCCATCATCGGCGCAGGCTGCTACACCGATCAGGACGTAGGTTCAGCCGGAGCAACCGGCAGCGGAGAGGAAAACATCAAGGTAGCCGGCGCACATACCATCGTTGAAAATATGCGCCGCGGCATGTCTCCGCAGGAAGCCGGCATGGACACGCTCAAGCGCATCGTCCGCAACTACAACAGTGACATGAGTAAGCTGCGCTTCGTCGACATGACCTATTACATCCTGCGGAAAGATGGCGCCTACGCTGGAGTGTCGCTCTGGGAGGGATACTCGAAAGGCAATCCCCACAAAATCGCCATCCACGATGGCGCTCGCCGTAGCGAAGTGACCGTGAACCTGCTCAAAGGATACTCGCAGGACTTTCCGCCGTCCCCAAGCGTTCCCGAGGATTTGAAGAAGGAGTATCTGAAATAGGGCCCTACATGAACCTCACCTTCACGTCCGGTCCTTTCTCCAGGTGAATGCTTTCGATGAAGCGGACCTTGCCGGTGAGTTGGGTCAGGATCACGGAAGAAGTCCGCGTGCCCTCGCCGAAGAAACGGACGCCTTTGAGCAGAGCACCGTCGGTGACTCCCGTTGCGGCGAAGATCAGTTGTTTGCCCGGGGCAAGATCCTCTGCCTCGTAGATTTTGTTCTTGTCTTTAATGCCCATGCGAGCGAGCCGCTCTTCCTGGTCGGGTTTTACCACTAAGCGGCCGAGCATGTAGCCGTTGAGGCAGCGGATGGCAGCGGCAGTGATCACGCCTTCCGGCGCACCACCCGAGCCCATGACCGCGTGCACGCCCGTGCCAATCACGGCGGCAGCAATGCCGGCCGAGAGGTCGCCGTCGCCGATCAGCCGGATGCGCGCGCCGGCGGCGCGAATATCGGCGATCAGCTTTTCGTGGCGCGGACGGTCGAGCACGATCACTACCAGGTCTTCCACATCGCGCTCCATTCGTTTCGCGATGTTCTTCAGATTGTCAGCTACAGGCGCATCGAGTTCGACGGCGTTCTTGCACGAAGGTCCGACGACGATTTTCTCCATGTAACAGTCGGGCGCATGCAGCAAGCCTCCGCGCTCAGAAGCAGCCAGCACGGTGATCGCTCCAGGTGCGCCGGTGGCGCAGAGGTTGGTACCTTCCAGCGGATCGACGGCGATGTCAACTTCGGGCACCTCGCGTCCGTCGGGAAAGTCGGCGCCGACTTTCTCGCCGATGTAGAGCATGGGAGCTTCGTCGCGCTCGCCCTCGCCGATGACAATGGTGCCACGCATGGGGATGGAATCCATGGTCTGCCGCATCGCCTCAGTGGCCACCTGATCAGAGAGTTCGCGCTCGCCCTGGCCCATGGTATGAGCCGAGGCAATGGCTGCTACCTCGACCACGCGCAGAAACCGCGATGCCAGGTCGCTCTCAATGTTCTCCCCGAAGCTGCGGGCCTTGCCTTCTGAACGAGTCTTCGTAGACACAGGAAGCCTCCGAGCACGTGTATGAATCGGCCATTTTCGACCGGCCTGAGAATATATCCCAATCGCGTGGAGATTGAAAGAAATGGCCAGAGTCATCAGAATAACGGATATCGGGACGGAGGCTCTCGTGTTATTCTCGCAGGCTTGTTTTGAAAAGTGACCCCATGCCGAAACGGCGCCCACCGACCTTCCTGTGCATCACGACTTACGAGAAGGGACAGGAATTCATGCGCGAGTGCAAGCGCCAGGGCTGCAGAGTGCTCCTGCTTACAGGGGAGAAGCTGCGCGATGCCGACTGGCCGCGCGACAGCCTGGACGACACCTACTATCTTCCTGCTGAAATTCCTCTCGCTGACATCGTGCAGGCTGTGACTCACCTGGCGCGCTCGCAGAAAATCGACCGAATCGTCGCTCTCGACGAGTACGACATGGAAACTGCCGCGACTCTTCGCGAACACCTCCGTGTGCCCGGGATGGGCCTGACCACCATGCGCTATTTTCGTGACAAGCTGGCTATGCGCATGAGGGCGCTGGATCGCAACGTGCGCGTCCCCGATTTCGTTCCTGTATTTAATCATGACGACATCTGTTACTACCTGGAACATGTCCCAGGGCCGTGGGTCTTGAAGCCGAGGCAGGAGGCATCGGCGATCGGGATCAAGAAGATTCACGCCGCCGAAGAGCTGTGGCCGGTGCTGGAGCAACTGGGAGACAAGCAGTCGTCCTTCCTGCTGGAAAAATTTGTCCCGGGCGAGGTCTACCACGTGGACTCGGTGGTTTCGGAGGGCGAGGTGGTTTTCGCCAGCGTGAGCAAGTATGGCAAGCCGCCCATGAATGTGGCGCAAGGCGGCGGCATTTTCACGACACGCGTTGTACCGCGGGGCAGTGATGCCGACATAGGCTTACGGCAGATCAATCGACAGCTGATTGCGGCACTGGGACTGGTGCGCGGCGTGGCTCATACCGAATTCATTCAGGCCCATGCCGATGGAAATTTCTATTTTCTGGAGTGCGCGGCCCGGGTTGGTGGCGCCTACATTAGCGAGATGGTCGAGACTGCTACCGGAGTCAACCTGTGGCGGGAGTGGGCTCGCATTGAAGTCGCCGGCGGGGATGGAACGTATCAGCTGCCTCCGGTGCGTGAGGAGTATGCGGGAGTGATTATTTCACTGGCGCGGCAGGAGAATCCCGATACGTCCGGATACAACGATCCCGAAGTGTTCTTGCGAATCAAGAAGCATCACCACGCGGGGCTGATTCTGCGATCGCCCACTCCGCTTCGCGTGCAGTCGCTGCTGGACAGCTACAGCCAGCGTTTCGCGGAGGAGTTCCTGGCGGTGGAACCACCGCGCGAGAAACCGGCTTCCTGACAGCCTGCGGGGTTTTACGGAAACTCAGAAAAATACTTCCGGCGAAACATGGAACCGACGACTAAGCCGCCGGATGTGTTCTGTAGTCAGCTGTCGCTTCCCGCGGAGCACTTCCGACACAATGCTCGGTGTGGCAAAAATGTCTACAAGGTCTTTTTGCTTCAGGTTGTTGGCCAACATCAGTTCGTGCAGGACATCGATGGCGCTGGCGGCTTCGAACGCGTAATGTTTCTCTTCAAAATCCTCGATCAGCAAAGTGAGCAACTGAGCCATACGCCGCTCGGCCGCGCTCATGCGGCTGCCCTTGCGGTCAAGTTCTTCGAGCAGGTTGATGTAGCGTTCGTTCTCAGCTTCACTCCCGATCACCGAAGGCAAAGTGCTGGTCAATAAAGAAGCGTATTCGGATCTGACTGCACTCGCGCTCATTGTTTCCAACCTCCCCGGTCGTACTCGGCATGGGTCAGCACGTGGCGGACGTAAATCCGTCCATATGTGTAGTTGATCTCTGCGATCAGTCGATACTGGTTACCTTTTATGTTGAAGATCGTCCACTTGCCAACCGCGTCCGCGGTAGCAAATGTCTTCCTGAGATCCGCCAGGTTCTTCCATGCCGCCTTCTTAGAAATGCGAAACCACGCGTCGAGTGGACCTGCGAGGGCACTGTATCGTGAACCAGCTTGTTTCAGCTTCTTGCGGCTGATTACGTGCATGCCGCTCCTCGCGGGTTCGCATCCTGCGAAGATTATACTTCGCATAATGCGAAACTGTCAAATTGTCTCAGATGCAGTTGGTCATGATTGGCTTGGCTTCCAATTGTCGTCGAAGCCCCAGCTAAGCCATGCGAGATATTGCTGGAAGAGGATTCCGGCCGAATCGATGACGTCTTCAGCTTCTTTTCTGGAAGTAAACCGGCCGTGTATAGCCTCGTTGCATACCTTGGAGATCTTGAGGCCTAAGTGCGCCTGATCTAGCGTGATCGCCCCCGCCTCCTTCAGTCGTCCGAGAAGAGTATAGAGCGACCCTGAGGGTTGGAGCTTGAATCCGACAGCTAGGTTTCGCGCGAGGGGTTTCCAAATCAATTCTCAAGCCCGCAAGCGCGAGCACTGGGTCGGTCTCTGCCCTTGCACGGTAGTACGAAATATCGAGGCCGCTCAACGTAGGCGTTAGCCCAAGTTTCACCATTCGGGCATTGGCTTCTGTTAGAGGGATGCTGGGCGTCGCCCTCTGTTCCTCAGAGGGCGGGGCCGACTGAACCTTTTCGGACAGCTGTTTTAGCTCCTGCACCTCTTCCCGCAGGTCAAACGAGAACCCTCCCGGCAATACAGCTTTGCTTAGCCTTGCAAACACTCGCGTTATCTCTCTTCGAAACAGAAGGGATAGGATTACTACGGTCGTCGGCCAGACCAGCGTTCGTAGGTATTCGAGGATCAGCTTGGCAATTTCCACACCCGGCTCCTTCCGTCTGGAAGCCTAGAACGCGTCGATCCCCGTAACACTCTGCCCAATAATCAGCGAGTGCACGTCGTGCGTGCCCTCGTAGGTCTTCACTGATTCGAGGTTCATCATGTGGCGCATGATGGGATAGTCGTCGGCGACGCCGTTGGCGCCGAGGATGTCGCGAGAGAGGCGAGCGCACTCGAGAGCCATCCAGACGTTGTTGCGCTTGGCCATGGAGATGTGCTGGTGCTCGACCTTGCCCGCATCTTTCAGGCGGCCTACCTGCAGCACGAGGAGTTGCGCTTTCGTGATCTCGCTGATCATCCAGGTGAGCTTATCTTGCACGAGCTGGTGCGAGGCGATGGGCTGGTCGCGCCACTGCTTGCGCAAGATGGCGTACTGCAGGGCACAGTCGTAGCAGGACATGGCCGCGCCGATCGCGCCCCAGGCAATACCGTAGCGGGCCTGATTCAAACACATTAAGGGCGATTTCAGGCCGTCACTTTTCGGCAGCAAGTTTGACTCGGGGATGTGAACGTCCTGCAGCGAGAGCCCCGAAGTGACGGAAGCGCGCAGCGACCACTTGCCGTGAATATCGTCGGCCTTGAAACCGGGGCGGTCTTTTTCGACCAGGAAGCCCCGAATCTTGTCGCTTTCGTTTTCCACCTTCGCCCAGATGACAGCGACGTCGGCGATGCTGCCGGAGGTGATCCACATCTTCTCGCCGTTGAGAACATACTCTTTGCCCACTTTGCGGGCGCGCGTGCGCATGCCGCCGGGATTGGAGCCGAAGCCGGGCTCGGTGAGTCCGAAACAGCCGAGCTTTTCGCCCTTCTGCATGGCGGGAAGCCAGGTTTGTTTCTGTTCCTCACTGCCGAAGGCATGGATGGGATACATCACGAGCGCCGACTGCACGCTGACGAAGCTGCGCACGCCGGAATCGCCGCGTTCGAGTTCCTGGGTTACGAGTCCGTACTCGACGTTGCCCATGCCGGCGCAACCGTAGCCCTGGAGCGAGGCGCCGAAGAAGCCGAGGTCGGCCATGGGCTTGACGAGTTCGCGCGGGAAGCGGCCGGCGCGGTTGCATTCTTCGATGATGGGCACGAGGTTGTCCTCGATGAACTTGCGGGTGGTGTCGCGGACCAGGCGCTCTTCTTCAGTGAGGAGCGAATCGAACTGGATGAAATCGACACCGCGAAATTTGATGGCAGGCATGCTAAGTCTCCGTAGAGGGCAAACATATGACGGTAGCAGGGGCGAGGGAACGGGGTCAACGGGCGCGCGGAAGGGCGCAAAACTCAGTTTGCCGGGCGAAAGCGTCGAACGGCGCTCGGCGGGACAGCCGAGAGCAGCCGTCCCACATGAACATCTCTCTTACGGTAAAATCAGGCGCGACGAAAAGGAAACGCGACGCGGTCGCAGAGTGTTCACAATTCATGCCGCGGGCGGGCCCGCTTCGATTGAGCCCCGCAAATTAGGAGAAGATTCATGCCAGCGAAACACGTGTTCAACATAGTTCTCGGAATCGTGCTTGTGCCTTGCCTCTTGGCCGGTGCGCGCGCACAGATGCCCAATCCCTACGGCTTGAGTATTCCGCTGGAAGACGCCAAGAAAGCGGCTGCCTTATCTCTGGCAGAAGCGAGGAAGAATAACTGGATGGTTGCGGTTGCGGTCGTCGATCCCTCCGGCAATCTGGTTTACTACGAGAAGATGGACAACACACAACTGGGCAGCGCCAATATCTCTATCGACAAGGCACGCTCAGCAGCGCTGTTCAAACGGCCCACCAAGGCGCTTCAAGACGCTCTCGCCGCCGGAGGTGAGGGCTTGCGCATACTCCGTTTGCAAGGGGCTACCCCGGTGGAAGGTGGCTTCCCACTCGTGTCGGATGGCAAGATCGTGGGTGCGATCGGGGTTTCCGGCGCCACCAGCGCGCAGGATGCCCAGTGCGCCAAAGCGGGTGCAGATGCCTTCAAGTGACGTTGCGGCCGGCGTTTTGAAGCGTCCATTTGAAATGCCTTTATCTCCACGACGGCCGCGCGAGTTCCCTTTAGCACGGCCGGCGGCCAAGACAGGCGGCACAATCTTACGGTAAACTTGAGGAGCGGAACACAATCAGGATGCGGCCTCAGTTTCCCAGGGTGGATGCTGGTTCCGAATTAAGAGCGTTCTGAAACATCCCATCCATAACCATCCGCAGACGAAGTGAAGCGCAACGCTGCGCACACATTAAAGACATCAGGAGAAACGAACCATGGCAGTAGGCGCGAAGATTGCAAAGACTGCAGACCGTAAAAAGGTGATGGACACCAGCAAGAGCACGGATTGCCCCAAGTGCGGCAAGACGACGCGCATCGTCAAGCGTATGAAAGATCGCGAGCGCGGCGTTCCGGGCGGGATCTATATTTCTTGCTCGGCGTGTGAGTTCTACGAGAAGCTGTAAGTAACACTTTATGTTCTATGTAGCGGCCGGAGAAGAGGGATCCACTTCCCTGCTCCGGCCTTTTCTGTTTGAGAATCTCGGGTCTCTACGAGGCGGCCCTACACTGCAACCGTGACCGACGTTTCGGTGCGCGTGACGGGGCGGTAGAGCGTATCCCGCTCGATGGGTTCGCGGCCGGCGGCGCGGATCAGGCGCTCGAGTTCTTCGCGGCGCATGCCTTGCGGGGTGGTCGCGCCCGCGTCGTGGTAGATCTTTTCTTCGATCACTGTGCCATCCATGTCGTCGGCGCCGAAGCGCAGGGAGATCTGCGCGATCTTGGCCGTCATCATCTGCCAATAGGATTTGATATGCGGAAAGTTGTCGAGTACCAGGCGGCTGACCGCGATCTGCTTGATGTCGAGCATGCCGGTGGTTTTCGGCAAGTGCTGCAGCGGGGTGTTATCCGGATGGAAGGCCAGCGGGATGAAGGTCTGAAAGCCGCCGGTTTCGTCTTGCAGCGCGCGCAGTTTCAGCAAATGGTCGACGCGGTCTTCGTCGTTCTCGACGTGGCCGTAGAGCATGGTCGCGTTGGATTTCAGCCCGATCTGGTGGGCGGTCTTGGCGGTGTCCAGCCATTGATCGCCGTCGATCTTGTGATCGCAGATGATGTGGCGTACCCGGTCGGCGAAAATCTCGGCGCCTCCACCGGGGAGTGAATCTACTCCTGAGGCTTTCAGTTGCTCCAGGGTCTCACGGATCGATAACTTTGCGCGCTTCGATAGATATGCGACTTCGACCATGGTGAAAGCCTTGAGATGAACTTGCGGAAAGCGCTGCTTCAGGCCGGAACAGAGATCGAGAAAATATTGAAACGGCAGGTCGGGATGCAATCCGCCGACGATGTGGAATTCCGTGACGGCTTCGCTGTATCCGGAAGCAGCGGTTTCGAAAGCTTCGTCGAGCGCCATCGTGTAGGCGCCGGGCGCGTCTTTCTTGCGACCGAAAGCGCAGAGGCGGCAGGCCGCGACGCAGACGTTGGTGGGATTGATGTGGCGATTGACGTTGAAATAGGTATTGTCGCCATGCATGCGCTCGCGGACGTGGTTCGCCATCCAGCCCACGGCCAGTATGTCGCCGGTGCGGTAGAGAGTGAGGGCGTCGTTGGCATCGAGACGCTTGCCTGCCATCACTTTGGCCTGAATCGGCTGGAGCCTGGCGTCGTCGGTCTGAAAGGGGTGAGAAGCTGGCATCTTTCTGATGATATCGCAGTGGCGTGCGCCAAGTCACAAGGATTAAGAGATACGAAGTTGCCGGTCCTGTACAATTTCGCTTCCCATGAGTTCGTACTCCAAATGGTGGCTAGGCGGGGCTTGCGCGCTATTGCTGGTTCTGGCAGCGCAGGCCGAGCCAGTTGCCCAGCTGAAACCCACCGACTACGTCAACGACTTTGCCCATGTTCTGGATCAGAACACGATCGCGCAGATGGACGACATCTGCCGCCAGATCGATGAGAAGGCGCACGCCAAAATAGCGGTGGTGACCATCCACTCGCTCGATGGCTCGGACATCGAAGGGTATGCGGTCGCTCTGTTTCAGCAGTGGGGGCTCGGGACTAAGTCGACCAACCGGGGGGTGCTGATCCTCTACGCCATTGACGACCACCGCGATCGCATTGAGGTTGGCTACGGGCTGGAGCCCATTCTCACCGATGGAAAGACGGGTGAATTTGCGCGAGAGGCCGTCCCGCTCATGCGGGCCCAGCAATATAGTCAGGGCCTGCTGCTGGTCACGTCACGAATCGCGAAGGTCATTGCCGATGATGCCGGTATCCAGCTAACCAACCTGCAGCCAGAGGCTCCGGTCGAACGTGATAATCAACGGGGCGGAGGGATGTCGGTCGGCGGGGTTATTCTGCTGATTGTTGTCATACTCATCGTTCTTTTTACTCCGCTTCGCAGCGTACTGTTCTGGATTCTTTTTTCCGGCATGTTTGGCGGAGGAGGATCGAGAGGCGGTGGCTGGAGCGGCGGCGGATTCGGTGGCGGAGGTGGCGGCTTTGGCGGATTCGGCGGAGGCGGTATGTCCGGTGGCGGTGGGTCTAGCGGTAGTTGGTAGCGAGGGGACAAATGGTTCCAGAGAAAACGATTAACGACTTTGTGGACCGGCTGCGCGCAGCGGCCGGAGCTAACCTTGAGAGTGTGATCCTGTTCGGATCGGCGGCAGCGGGCGACTATCATCCTGAGTTCTCGAATGTGAATCTGTTCTGCGTGATTCGCGACAGCTCATTCGCGGCGTTGCAGACGCTGGCGCCTGCCGTGAAATGGTGGAATGCGCAGAAACAGCCGCCTCCCCTGTTCATGACCCTCGACGAGATCAAACATTCCACCGATGTGTTTACGATTGAGCTGCTAGACATGCGGCAGCACCATCAAGTTCTCTTCGGAGAAGATGTCGTTCAGGGGTTGACGATTCCACCGAGGCTGCACGGCGTCCAGGTGGAATACGAGCTGCGGGAAAAGCTGGCCCTTCTGCGGCAGCACTTGCTGCTCGCAGCTGACAGCGACTCCCGCATGTGGGAGTTGCTGCTGCGATCGGTCTCCTCGTTCGCCACGCTGTTCCGGCACTCGCTTATCGTGCTGGGGCACGATGCTCCGGTGGGAAAGCGGGACACGGTGCAGGCGTTGTCAACGCAGATTGGGTTTGATGCCTCTGGCTTCCTGCAGGTGCTGGACGTCAGGGAGCGAAAAGCCGACCGCAAGAAGATCAAAGTTGCCGACGTCTTTTCTCGATATCTGGCGGCGGTGGAGCAGGCAGCGGGCGCAGTTGATAGAATGCTGGACTCGGGTACCGCAGGCTCAGCGTAGAGTTTGCAGAGGCTGCTTTTCAGGAGAATGTCATGAACAAAGCACTGATCGTCGTCATCGTTATAGTCGCGGTTCTATTGCTCGGCTGTTTATTTGTCTTCGGCCAGTATGTCAGCGTGAAGAATACGCTGGTCGCCAAGAACGAGGCGGTAAAGTCCGCCTGGTCGCAAGTTGACATTGTGCTGCAGCGCCGCGCTGACCTGATCCCGAACCTAGTGGAGACGGTGAAGGGCTATGCGCAGCAGGAGGTGACGGTGTTTGGCGATATCGCGAAAGCCCGCTCTGCCCTGCTCTCCGCGGGTACGCCGCAAGCGAAGATCGCAGCCAATGGGCAGCTCGATGGCGCGCTTGGCCGTCTGCTGGTGGTGGTTGAGAACTATCCTCAGTTGAAGTCTAACGAGAATTTCCTGCGTCTGCAGGATGAACTTGCCGGCACGGAGAATCGCATTGCCGTCGAGCGCAAGCGTTACAACGACACTCTGCAGGACTACAACACTTATGTGCAGCAGTTCCCTAATAGCTTTTTCGCGGGGCTTGCGGGATTCAAGCCGAACGAGGCTTATTTCGAGGCTTCGCCGGGATCACGCGAGGTTCCAAAGGTGAACTTCTCAAGTCCGGGCACTGCGGCTCCGCAGGCGACGCAGCAGCCTGCGCCAGCGCACTAACAGTCCGACGGGAGACCGCGGGACGGTTCCTACTGAGAGCCGGCGGGCAATTCCCAGCCTTCGTTCTTCATTTCGTTGTTTGTCCAATGTTGGAGCTGTTCGAAGAGAGCAGGGTCGATGACAGCGAAGCGAAGGCCTACGCGGCCTTCGCCGCCGAACCACACGATGCGGGCCTTGGCCCTGAAAATGGTTTCACTCCCCGGGAGTGGAAAACTGACGTCGAGAAGACCAGTAAATTTCATTGGCTCTTTCAAGCCGTCCACTCCCATGCCGCCGGTACTTAGGTTCACACCCTGAACACAAACTTCCTCACCCTGCTGGTTCTTTAGCGCAACGGCCAGCTGAATGCGAGCGCGAAAGAACTTCTGCTGCTGCAGGCTGACGAACGCCAGGGAATTGGCAGCATCGGCGGAATTCACGTTGATGTTGTATTCCTTCAGCTTGCGGCTGAGGGTACGGCGGGAGATGCCCAGTTGTTCCGCGGCCTGGCTGCGATGACCGCCACTGCGCTCCAGAGCTCGAATGATCATCTGCTCTTCCACACTGTCGAGATTGCCGACCGGCATGGAGGCAGACTGACGGAGAGCCACCGGATTGCCGGACATGGCGTCTGTGATCTGCGATTTGCGAATCTCAGGGTGCCTTGATTCGACGGCAACTCGCGCGACCAGGTTCCGCAGCTCGCGAACATTTCCCGGCCAGGAGTGCGAGAGCAAAGCGGAAACCGCATCGGGCGCGAAGGCACTGCCGGGATTCTTGAGGCTGAGGAAGTGCTCGGCCAACGCCACGATATCCTCGGGACGCTCCCGCAGCGGAGGTACGCGAAGCTGAAACTGGCCGAGGCGATGAAAAAGATCCTGACGAAAGCGGCCGGCGGCGACGGCCGCATCGAGATCCTGATTGGTGGCGGCAATGATACGGACGTCGACTGTGATCTTGCGGTGGCCTCCCAGGCGGTAGAAGGGAGATCCATCCAGCACGCGCAGCAGCTTGACCTGAGTCTGAATCTGCAGTTCGCCGATTTCGTCGAGAAAGAGCGTGCCCTTGTCGGCGAGTTCGAACAAGCCAGGTTTGGACGCGTCGGCGCCGGTAAAGGCGCCTTTTTCATAGCCGAACAGCTCGCTTTCGACCAGGTTCTCGGGAAGCGCAGCACAGTTGATGTCGACCCAGGGCCGGCTGCGCCGTTGCGAGGACTGGTGAATCGCATGCGCAATGAGTTCCTTGCCTGTTCCGGTATCACCCGTAACCAGCACGCTCTCGCCGTGGCCTGCGACACGGTCTACCATGCGCATAAACCGGTGCATAACTGGACTAGCGAGAATAAGATTCGTGCCGTCAATCTCGCGCGAAACAGTGTGCGCGGCCTCGTCTTCTTCCGGACTTTGAGCTTTGGTCAGCAGGGCACCCAGGGTTGATTTGTCCTCAGCCACGGAGAGCAGGGCGACCATTCCCACTGGAACGGATTCAAGATCACGAAGCAATGTGACGGTCAACTCCGCCGTGAAGTCCTTCGCAGCCTTGTTCTGACATGACTGCGAAGATCGATACTGACCGTGCTCCACCACCGCTGTGAGCATGGTCTTCTGCAGTTGACTCTGCTCGGCGCCGCCCTCCCCTGAGATGACAGCTGCCAGAGTTCGGCCGAGGACTTCCGCCGCGCTGCAGCCGAAGATCCTCAGGGCAGCGTCATTGCAGCCGGTGATGTTTCCCTTAAGGTCTGCCGAGAAGACTGCGACTCCTCTGACTCCGGCACTGACACCGGGAAGCTCTTGAGCCTGCGAATTGAGATTTACTGGTGGCATCCCGCGCGTTTGGAGTTGATCTTGACACAGCGAACAAGTGTTGGATTGAGGTATGCATCTGAGGATGGTCACGAAAGTAATCGCAGTCAATCACGAACCAGCGTAACGATCTTCTGAGGTTACGGAAGTAAGCTTCTTAAAACCCGCTAACGGAAATAGCATTTCACTGAACAGGTTCGTCCCGAGGTGTGCGGGGAAGTCACTTTCCTCGCCACGGACGTAGTCTGCCGCCTCCCCTGCAACAGCAGTTAAAGACGCAATGTCGACTCGAACGAAACTATTTGTCGGGATCATGGTCTCGCTCGGAATGGTGGTGCTGTGCTCCGCCTTACGAAACTGGCAATCCGCTGACCAGACACGATTCCTGTGCTATCTGGCTGTGGCCGTCCTGGCCTCGAGCCTGAAGGTGCAATTGCCGGGCATCGACGGCACCATGTCGGTGAACTTCCTTTTCATTCTTCTCGGCGTGATGGAGCTCAGCCTGCCTGAGACGCTGGTAATCGGCTGCGCCGCCACTCTGGTGCAGAGCGTCTGGCATGCGAGGAATCGACTGGACCCGGTCAAGGTCCTCTTCAACGTTTTCGGAATGATGGCAAACGCCAGCGCACTCTGCTACGTCAGCTATCACTGGCTCGACGGGCGAGCGGGCGACAATAAGCCCATCCTGTTGATGGTTGCAGCTCTGGTTTTCTTTCTAGCAAACACGCTGCCAATTTCCGTCGTGATTGCGCTGACCGAAAACAAATCGAGCCGCAAGGTGTGGAAGGAGTGCTACTTCTGGTCGTTCCCGTACTACCTCGTGGGCGCCGCCGCCGTGGGGTTGGTCGGAATCATCAACCAGCGCGCGGGGTGGCAGACCTCGCTGATCTTATTGCCGGTGATTTATTGGGTGTACCGCTCGTATCGACTTTATCTGGGGCGTCTGGAAGCTGAGAGGGAACGGGTAGAGGTCGAGAAGCGCCACGTGGAGCAAATTGCCTCGCTGAACATGCGAACCATCGAGGCTCTGGCCCTGGCGATCGAAGCCAAGGACCACACAACGCATACTCATCTGCAACGGGTGCGGACTTACGCGGTCGAAATCGCCAAAGAGATCGGGCTTTCGCCGGATGAGATCGAAGCACTGCGCGCGGCGGCGCTGCTGCATGACATTGGCAAGCTCGCAGTGCCAGAGCACATCATCAACAAACCTGGCCGTCTGACTCCGGAAGAGTTCGAGAAGATGAAGGTGCATCCGCTGGTGGGTGCGGAAATTCTCGATCGCGTTGCCTTCCCTTATCCCGTAGCTCCGATCGTGCGCTCGCACCACGAAAGATGGGATGGCTCGGGCTATCCCATCGGCCTTAGCGGCGAACAGATTCCGGTTGGGGCGCGCATTCTTGCGGTCGTGGATTGCCTGGACGCTCTGGCCTCTGACCGGCAATATCGCCAGGCGATGCCGCTCGATCTTGCCATGGATCGGGTGAAAGAACGGGCAGGAACATGGTTTGACCCGAAGATTGTTGAGGTTCTGGAGCGCCGCTATGTAGATCTGGAACGCATTGCGCAGACCTATGAAGACGGTTTCTTTCCCCGGGGGTTCTCGCGAGAACTGCGCGTGGAACGCGGCCTCGCTCCGGCGACCGGATTCGAGAAATGGGCCGACAACTCGCAGACCGATTCCGACTTCCTGACTTCGATCGCATCCGCCCGGCAAGAAGCGCAAGCGATGTTCGATCTGAGCCAGGACTTGGGAAACTCGTTGAGCCTGAGCGAAACGCTTTCCGTGTTGTCGATGCGGCTGCGCAAACTGGTTCCCTACGACTCCATCGCTGTATTCGTGAACCGGAATGGGTGGCTGCTGCCGGAACTGGTGAGCGGCGAAAACTTTCGCGTGCTGTCGTCATTGAAAATCCGTATGGGCGAGGGCTTATGCGGATGGGTGGCGGAAAATTGCAAGCCCATCATCAATGGCAACCCGCAGGTGGAAACCGGCTACGCGACTGACCCGGAGAAACATGCAGTCTTGTCTTCGGCGCTGGCCGTTCCATTGCAGGGACTCAATGGCGTGGTGGGCGTGCTGGCTATGTATCACGCGACCCAGGACGCTTTCACTCCGGATCATTTGCGAATTCTCCTGGCCGTGGCTTCGAAGGTAGCGCTCTCGGTAGAGAACGCTCTGAAGTATCAGCAGGCAGAAAGTTCGGCGACCACGGACTTCCTCACCGGACTGCCCAACGCGCGTTCGCTGTTTGTGCATCTGGCGCAGGAGGTGGCGCGGTGCCGGCGCATGCAGACCTCATTGGCAGTAATGGTCTGTGACATCGACGGGCTCAAGAAGATCAACGATTCTTTCGGCCATCTGGAAGGAGACAAACTGCTGCGCGAGTTCAGCACGCGGCTGAAGGATGCCTGCCGTGGTTACGACTACGTTGCGCGGATGGGCGGCGACGAATTTGTGATCACTGCTCCTGGTCTTACTACCGAAGCTGTCGAGGAAAAGACAATCCGTTTGAACGAGGCGGCCATCGAAGCGGGACGCCACACCTGCGGAAAAGATGTCGTCAGCCTGAGTGTGGGGACGGCTTTCTGCCCGAAAGACGGATACGACGTGGAGGCATTGCTGGCCGAAGCTGACCGGCGGATGTACTCCGTGAAGCAGACCCACCATGCGCAAGGTAGCGCCAAGCATGGCTCTCGCGCCCAGAGCGCCTCAGGAGAATAAATGCGAAGCCTGAGATGGAAAATCGCCGGGCATGCCCTGGCTCTGCTCGCAACCGTTCTGCTCGGAGGATTGTTTTCCGCCACTTTGGTGCGCCTGGCGCCAGGCTTCGATGTCGATGAGCGGGAACTGGATCCGCACTTGAACGCGCAGAGCTTGCAGGCGTTGCACAATGCCAGACATCAAGGTCAGAACGTCCTTCAGTTTTATTTTTCTTATATGAAGCGAGCCGCGCATGGTGACCTGGGAACCTCGCTCGCACTGGGACAACCCGTGCGCAGCCTGCTTCGCGACCGCGCGCCGCTCACGCTCCGATTGCTAGCCGTGGGCCTTGGACTCGCATGGATGCTGACCTTGACCCTGGCATTGAGTGCGGCGTGGCTGCGGCTTTCGGTTTACGACACGCTGACTACGGTGGTGAGCGGAACATTTCTCTGCCTTCCCGCCGCCGTGCTGGCATTGCTCTCGGTGCTTTGGAATGTGCCCGGCTCGTTGGCGATTGCGCTGATCGTCTTCCCGCACACCTACCGGTATGCGCGCAACCTGCTGGTGAAAGCCTATTCCCGGCCTCATATCATCACTGCGAGAGCGAAAGGATTGGGCGAGGCACGCATTCTCTTCTGGCATGTAGTTCCGGTGGTGACACCGCAGTTGCTGGCCGTTGCCGGAGTGTCGGTAAGTCTGGCCGTAGGGGCGGCTATCCCCGTCGAGGCCTTGTGCGGGTTGGCCGGCATCGGGCAACTGGCGTGGCAAGCGGCGCTGGCCCGCGATCTGCCGCTGTTGGTAAACATCACAATCCTCGTGACGCTGGTTACCCTGCTGGCCAATTCCGGGGCAGATGTAATCGGTCATATAATCCGAGGCCAGGAAGCATGAGCTTCTGGCGAAAACTTGCGTGCGTAGTGTTAGCGCTGGTGCTCGGCGCATCGCTGGCAGCGAACTGGCTGGCCCCTGCCGGATACTCCCGGCAGTATCGCGACGCAACCAACGCGTCTCCGTCGCGAACTCACTGGTTGGGAACAGACGAGATTGGGCGCGACCGCTTTGCCCGCGTCCTTTACGGAACCCGTATTTCGCTTTTATTGGCTCCGGCCGCAGCTTTGCTTTCGACTCTACTGGCAGCGTTGATTGGAGGACTGGCGGGATATCTAGGAGGCGTCTGGGCGCGCATGGCGATGGCTGTGACTGATTTGTTTATGTCGCTGCCCTGGTTGTTCCTGCTGATCACGGCGCGTGCGCTGATGCCGCTGAACGTGTCTCCGCTGGTCTCGGTCTTCGTAACGTTTCTGCTGCTTGGTCTTCTGGGCTGGACTGCCGCAGCGAGAGTATTGTGCACTACCGCGGGTTCGCTGCGCACTTCAGATTTCGTCCGGCAGGCGCGAGCGGCAGGGCTTTCCGGGCAAAGGCTGTTCTGGGTGCACGTCGTGCCGAACCTGAAACCCGTGCTTTACGCCCAGTTTTGGATTTCAATTCCGGTCTTCATCCTAAGTGAGGCCAACCTCGGAATCCTTGGGTTGGGTGTAGCCGAGCCCATGCCATCGTGGGGAAGTTTGCTGAAAGAGCTCGAAGGTCTGATATCGGTAGGCGAAGAGCCATGGAAGTTTGTGCCTTTGATTTTGCTCGTGGTGGTAGTGACGTCGTTTCAGTTTTTGCTTTCCAGGCAGGAGGAGTTGGCAGCATGAAGCGCCACGGAAACAAGCTAAAGCAATTGATAAATCCCTGCGGGAAAACAATCGCAGTTGCCCTGGTCTGCCTGGGATCCTTCCTAGGGCAGGCGCGGGCTCAAGACGGTGGCGAACTCAGGTTTTGTCTGCGCTCGGAGCCCAAGACGTTTGATCCCCTCAAGGTGGATGACGATGCGTCCGGCGCGATCCGTTATCTGACGGGAGGAGTGCTGGTGCGGGTGAATCGCCAGACTCAGGAACTCGAGCCGGGACTGGCGATGTCGTGGAAAGTCTCGAAAGATGGGCGTCAAATTTCGTTTCGATTACGCAGCGGAGTTTCATTCTCCGACGGCACACCTTTTTCCGCCGAGGACGTGGCTTATACCATTCAGCAATTGATGGACCCGGAGTTGCATTCGCCGACGGGCGATTCTTTTCGCTCGGGTTCGGGAAACGTCGAGACCAAAGTGATTTCGCCGACGCAGATTTCGATTCGATTTCCCGCCCCGGTCGCCGGTCTGGATCGCCTCTTTGACTACGTCGCGATTCTTTCCGAGCGCTCGCCGAAAAAAGAGATGGCTGTTCTGGGCCCGTTCATGGTGGCCGACTACAAGCCCGGCTCCACGATTCTTCTGAAGCGCAACCCTTATTACTGGAAGACGGACGAGCAGGGACGGAAGCTGCCTTATCTGGATTCGATACGCCTTGATATCCAGCCCAACCGCGATGTCGAGATGTTGCGATTCAAGCGCGGAGAACTCGACCTGATCAACTCTTTAGACAGCGAGTATTTCGACAAGCTGGCTGTGACTTCGCCTGAATTGGTGCACGACGCTGGCGCATCGCTCGATAGCGAGCAACTCTGGTTTAACGAGGTAGCGAAGTCGCCGATCCCAGATTACAAGAAGAACTGGTTCCGTTCGGCCATCTTCCGGCGGGCAATCTCGGAAGCCATCAACCGCGAAGATCTAAGCCGCGTGGTCTTTCATGGACACGCTCAGCCGGCGGTGGGACCCTTCTCGCCAGCAAATAAATTCTGGTTCAACAGCAAGCTGAAGCCCCAGAGCTACAGCCCCGATGAAGCTCTGAAGCAATTGCAGGCTGATGGCTTTCGCATGGAAAACGGGGCGCTGAAAGACAAAGACGGGAACGAAGTCGTCTTCTCCATTATCACGAACGCTGGCAACAAAAACAGGGAACGCATGGCAGTCCTGATCCAGGATGATCTGCAAAAGATCGGCATTCACGTGAACGTGGTTACGCTCGACTTCCCTTCCCTGATCGAGCGCGTGAGGCACAGCTTCGACTATGAGGCCGTTCTTCTCGGCCTGACCAACGTTGACCTCGACCCGAACGGGGAGATGAATGTCTGGCTGAGTTCTTCGGCGAACCACCAGTGGAACCCGCAGCAGAAGACGCCTGAGACCTCATGGGAAGCCGAGATTGACCGCCTGATGAGGGCCCAGGCGTCCTCGAGCGATGTGAAGAAGCGGAAAGAAGCCTTCGACCGCGTCCAGGAAATCGTGGTCGAACAGGAACCATTTATCTTCCTGATCAACAAGAATGCACTTTCGGCAGTTTCGACCACGGTGCACGGCGCCGCTCCGGTAATTCTGTTGCCGCAAACCTTCTGGAACGCGGAATGGCTCACAGTGTCGGGGAAGTAGTCGAACATTGTTGCTACCGATTTACACGGATTACACGGATTTAAAGCTTTAGGAACCGCGAAGGTAAAAGATGGCGTCCGAGTCTCCGCAAAACCAGGTTTTGTTGTCGGCGCAGCTCTCCGTGCGCTACGCCGGCAAACAGCCTGTTCTACGCGACCTGCGCCTGGAAATCCAGCGCGGCGAAGTGCTGGGGCTGGTGGGGCAAAGCGGTTCCGGCAAGAGCACGCTGGCCATGACGATTCTCGGCCTTCTCGACAGGAAGCGGTCGCAAGCCGAAGGCACGATCAGCTTTCAAGACTCCGATCTGTTGCAGCTCTCAGAACGCGAACTGCGCGGGCTGCGGGGACGCGCTGTTGCCCTGGTCTTGCAGAGTCCCCTGTCCTCTCTGAATCCGGCACTCAAAATCCGAACTCAACTCAGGGAAGCATGGCGGGCACACGCCTCGGGCACCAGCGCCGATTGCATGAATGCAATCCGCGCCTCACTGCAGAGCGTTTCCCTACCCTCCGACGATGAATTCCTGAGTAAATATCCTTCGCAGATGAGCGTGGGACAAGCCCAGCGAGTGCTGATCGCTATGGCCGTCATGCACCGTCCCGCGCTGCTCATCGCCGACGAAGCCACCAGCGCTCTCGACGTAATTACGCAGTCCGAGATTCTGGCGCTGTTTCGCCAACTGAACCGCTCCACCGGGATGGCCATTCTCTACATCTCTCATGATCTTGCATCGGTCGCGGGGATTTGCGACCGCATCGCCATTCTTCATCAGGGCGAGATCGTAGAGTGTGGAACGGCCGGCCAGATCTTCGCCAAGCCACAGCACGAATACACCATGCGGTTAATGGCGGCGATGCCGCGGCTCTCGCCCGCAAGCACGCAGCCGGAAGAAAAAGGCAAAGCGGCCGCAGCGCGGTAAGCCACCGTACCGGCATTTGGTTCTTCCAGTGCGAAACCTTCACCAATTGCATCCGTGCGGACCCAGTGTTTTCGAGGGCTCTCTCTTGCCAGGTAACCTACGCTTACGAAACCGAAGTAATTCTGGCCCCGTAGCCTGCGGGACAAATTGTCCCGCGCCCCCCGGCGCAGGACAGAGTGACCCAATTCGCCGCTCGCGACTCTTTTGATCTGCAATGATCACAATGACTTACAAGGAATCGATTGGTATCGTCCGTGCACCACAGTAAGGCGGGTTAAGCGGAGTTTTGCGCCACATTCGTCCGGCGGAAGGTTCAGACTAACTATGTCGCTGACACTGAAACAAAAGAACGCGGACCGAGGCCAACGCCATAGCGCAGCGTGGGGAAAGCGCTTAAGCACACTGTTGTTGCTGCTGGTTGCAGAGACCGCTTTCGCCCAAGGGGCGGGCGACGGACGGATGGTGGGCAAGTTCGCGCCCGACCTCGCGCCAGTCCTGGCGCGCGCCCATCAGGGTGCTGCGGCGAACGAGACCGTCGATGTGATCGTGCAGTACAAGCAGGCTCCGCAGTCGGCGCAAGAGGACCGAGTGCTGCGTCTTGGCGCCCGCTTGAACCACAGGCTCGGCGTCGTCAAGGGCATCGCTCTTACGATTCCGGCAAGCGCACTGCCTGCCTTGGAAGCCGACGCCGAGGTTCAGTCCGTAAGCCTCGACCATCCGGTAAAAGCGATGGACGACTACACCAACGTCGCAATGAACGTTTCGGCAGCCTGGAACGCGGGTTACAACGGCGCGGGCATCGGCGTAGCGGTAATCGATAGCGGCATCAACGACTCCCACCCCGATCTGTGGGACTCGACCGAAAGTTATTCGCGCGTGGCTTATCACCAGGATTTCACCGGGACCAGCGTCCGCAACTCAAACGGAAAGCTGGTCTATGACCTTTACGGCCATGGCACGCACGTGGCTGGAATCGTCGGCGGAAATGGCTACCTGTCGAATGGAACTTATTCAGGTGTGGCCCCGGCCGTGACGCTGATCGATCTTCGCGTGCTAAATTCGCTTGGCATGGGCAGCGATAGTAGCGTGATTGCCGCCATCCAGCAAGCCATCAATCTGCAGAACAAGTACAACATTCAGGTCATCAACCTCTCGTTGGGCCGGGCAATCTCGGTCGGATATGCGCAGGATCCTCTTTGCCAGGCGGTGGAATCGGCTTGGCAGAGCGGAATCGTCGTCGTCGTCGCTGCCGGTAACTATGGCCGGATCAGCATCGACGGCAGCGACGGATACGGAACCATCACCGCCCCAGGCAATGATCCGTTGGTGCTCACCGTCGGAGCGATGAACTCCATGGGCACATTTTCGCGCTCCGACGACCGCATGACCAGCTACAGCTCGAAGGGCCCCACCATGTATGACCACGTTGTGAAGCCTGACGTTGTAGCTCCGGGCAACCTGGTAGTTTCTCTCGACGACCACGGCAGCACCCTGGACAACCTATACCCGGGTAATGAAATCCCGGGCAACAATACCGATCACGATTATTTCAGCCTGAGCGGCACCAGCATGGCGACTCCCGCAGCAGCCGGCGCCGTGGTTCTGCAGCTGCAACAGCATCCGTGGATGACTCCGGACCAGATCAAAGCGCGCCTGATGAAGACCGCTTACAAGACTTTCCCTACCTCCTCCGCGGCCACCGATCCGATCACGGGACAAACCTACACCTCCTACTATGACATCTTCACGGTCGGTGCAGGCTATCTCGATGTGCAGGCCGCGCTCAACAATAACAATGTGGCGCCCGCCACCGTGGGCGCGGCACTATCGCCGACCGCAGCCTACAATTCCTCGACTGGAACAGTCACGCTTTCCAACGGCAACTCGGTGATAGCGGGCAATTCGGTGGTGTGGGGTTCTTCTGTAGTCTGGGGAGCCTCGGTAGTTTGGGGTGCGAATGTCTCCGGCAGTTCCGTGGTTTGGGGCTCTTCGGTGGTCTGGGGCAGCAGCACTATGACGGGCTTTAGCGTGGTGTGGGGCTCAACCGCGGATCTCGCCGACAGCGTGGTTTGGGGCGCGGCTTTGCTCAGTTCCGACGCAGCTTTGGCCACCATCGTAGGGGAACAGTAAGCAAAAAGGCCGCCTCTGCAGGCGGCCTTTGACTTTACGTCCGTTCGAAAGCTAGTTGGGCATGACCACCGTGTCGATCACATGGATCACTCCATTCGATTGAAACACATCTGGAATGGTCACCAGCGCCGTTTCACCCTTCTCATCTTTCAGCATGATGTGGGTGCCGTCATGCAGAGACGCCCACAACTTGCCACCTTCCACCGTGGTCAGCTCCGCCGTCCCGTTCCCCGCCTTGATCTGCTTCTTCAGGTCCGACGCGCTCCACCGTCCAGCAACCACGTGGTAAGTGAGCACCTTGGTTAACGTGGTCTTGTTCTCTGGCTTTAACAGCATGTCCACAGTTCCGGCAGGCAGTTTTGCAAAAGCTTCATTGGTGGGAGCGAACACCGTAAACGGCCCCGGACTTTCCAGCGTTTCTACCAATCCGGCTGCCTTCACCGCAGCCACCAGAGTGGTGTGATCGGCGGAATTCACCGCGTTCTCGATAATGTTCTTGGTGGGATACATTTCCTGCCCACCCACAACCGGATTCTTCATCCCGGCCACGGCTGATGTCACGGCGATGGCAACCATTGCCAGCACAACTGCAACTTTCCTGTTCATAGTTGTTATCCTTGTCATCCTTATCGGAATTTTAGCTTCTCGACCTTCTCCTACAGTACGAACGGGCAATGGATTTGGATTTATCCGACTACATGCGGCGGGATGAGCCAAGATCGTTTGCTTTCGGAAAGCAAAAAGCCTAGATTTGACGCCGCGTGCCGGTTCAACAGGATTGTCGAGTAGAAAACTGGAGTAGCGAAGCAGCAATCCTGAAACTTTCAGGGAGTAGGTGCTCAATGCGAAACCGCTTGTTCTTGATTAGCATCCTAGGAATATCCTGCGCTTCGTGGGCGCAAGGCGATCAAGCATCCTGGACGAATCTGAGTGCCCTGCTCCCTGGGCAGAAGATTCAAGTCGTCGACGTGAACTCGAAGAAGCATTCCGGAACCTTCGTGAGTTTCTCCGACGCTGCGATTGTGTACCAGGATAACGCAGGCGGAGAGACCATCCCGAAGCAAGACGTTCGCCGTGTAAAACTGATGGAAAACAAACATCATTTGCGCAACGCTCTCATCGGCGGCGCGGTGGGTGCCGGCGTAGGAGCCGGAATAGCTGCAGCGACCTACCAGCCATGTCAGGCCCCATCATTTTGCTTGCCATCCATCGGCAGAGCGGGATTTGCCGGGATCGGCCTGGCAATCGGTCTCCCGGTGGGCGCTGTGGTCGGATTTCTCTTGCCCAGCCACCACACGGTTTACAGCGTGAACTCGCACTAGCGTGGACCAGATCAGAAGGCGCATCGCCGACTTCGCCGACGCCGAAAACATTGCGCGTCTGGTGAACGCTGCCTTCCGCCCTGAGCGCTTCTTCAGCGATGCGGACCGCACCAACCCAGACAAAGTGCGGGCTCTGCTGCAGAAAGGCAAGTTCCTGCTCGCCGAGGCAGCCGGCTCCCTGGTCGCCTGCGTTTACGTTGAACTGCGCCACGAACGAGGCTATTTCGGCCTGCTGGCCGTCGATCCCGCCGGGCAGCGGACCGGCCTGGGATCTTCCCTGGTTAAGGCAGCCGAAGATTCTTGCCGGGCCGCTGGCTGTCTCTTCATGGACCTGACGATCGTGAATCTGCGGAAAGAACTCCACGGATACTACCGGCGGCTCGGATACGCCGAAAACGGAACCCTGCCTTTCCCCGACGATCAGCATCCTCCGAAGCTGCCGTGCCACCTGGTCAAGATGTCCAAACCCCTGAGCTAGAAGGACAACGGGTTGGAGAATCGATCAAAGAGCCTCCCATTCCATAGCCTCACCGCCCCTCCAGACACGCCAAATTGACGGTTTTCTCTCGTCCCACGCCCTACCCCGTTCTGCCCGTCAGCCCGGCCAGAAGCCGCTTTCCAGCCAAATTATTAGCCGGAATTCCGCGGTTTTAGGGCTACAATACCAATGCTGGACGGAAGCCTTGGGTTTTCCCGCAGCCTCTTGGCCATGTGCGCCGGCACTGGCACTTAGGCTGGATTGGCGCTCTCAGCGCTCTCACTCGGTAAGGAGATGATATGACGAATCGCACACTTATAATGCTTCTGTTGTTCATGGGGATGGTGCTGCCCGCGTTCGCGCAGCAATCTTCGAATCAAACCGCTCCCGCCTCACAATCCGTGAGCACGGGCAGCGATGAGCACCTGCAGTCTCCCCGGCCCCCGGATTTCTGGGATGGCGATGAGCCCAGCCTCACCTGGCTCGTCCTGCACCCCTTCGCCAGCAAGCAGTACGTTCGGCGCCATGTTCAGCCCATCCAGGACCGGGTCAACGAACTCGATGAGATCACCGCGGATAACAGCAGAATGATCCGCGACGTCGATACCCGCGCCCAGAAGGGCATTCAGATGGTTTCCGCCAAGACCAGCCTCGCCGATGAACATGCGCAAGACGCGGCCAACAAGGCTCAAATGGCTCACCAGACTATAGCCTCCCTTAACACCCGCGTCGCCGGCGACGAGACCGTGGTCGGCAACGTCGATCAGTACAAGCCCGGCGCCCAGACCGAGATTCGTTTCCGTCCCGGCCAGACCGTGCTGAGCAAGCAAGCCAAGGACGCGCTCGATGATCTAGCCGCTCAACTGAAAGACCAGCATGGTTACATCATCGAGGTCCAGGGCTTTTCTTCAGGTCGCGGCCAGGCTGCAATTGCCAATTCCAAAAAGATGGCGGATTCCGTGGAGCGCTATCTGGTGTTGAACCACGAGGTTCCGGCCTACCGCATCTTCGTGATTGGCTTGGGCAACACTCCCGAGGAAAAACGCACCGTCGGTACTCGCATCGAAGTCAGTCTTCTGAAAAACGAGTTTGAGCAGGCTGCTAAATAATTATCGAGAGCGCAGTCGTTTACCTGCGGCCAGATATTAAATCAACTGCCGTGACTCCATCGGAGGTAGCCATGCGAGGATCGCTCCAGCCCCTTTGCATCGTATTCTTCCTGTTGACTTGCTGCGCGCTCCTGGCCCAGAATCCCTCGGCCCACAATAGCGGCCAACACCATCAGGTTCAGAACATTGTTCTGGTTCACGGCGCCTGGGCAGATGGTTCCGGCTGGAAAGGCGTCTACGACATTCTTGTCAAGGATGGCTACAACGTCAGCATCGTCCAGGAGCCGGAGACGTCCTTCCAGGAAGATGTCGCCGCCACAAAGCGCGTCCTTGCGCTCCAGGATGGACCGTGCATTCTGGTCGCTCACAGCTACGGCGGAAGTGTAATTACCGAAGCGGGGACAGACTCGTCGGTTGCCGGCTTGGTGTACATCGCGGCCCACATGCCGGATGCAGGCGAGAATGAGTCTGACGACGGAAAGCGTTTCCCCAGCGACCTCACCAAGTCTGGCGCTATAAAGACGACGCCAGACGGCTTCACTTACCTCGACCCGGCGCAGTTTCATGAGTACTTTGCTGCCGACCTGCCTGCGGAGCAGGCTGCCTTAATGGCGAAGTCACAGGTGCTGAACAAAGCTGAAAATTTTAAAGCGGTCATTACCACGCCCGCGTGGAGAAGCAAACCGAGTTGGATGATAGTCGCCGGAAGCGACAGAACCATCAACCCCGACCTCGAACGCTGGTACGCTACCCGAGCCAACAGCCACAAGGTTGAAGTCCCAGGCGCCAGCCACTCGGTCTACGTTTCCCACCCAAAAGAAGTTGCAGCCCTGATCGAAGAAGCTTCGTCACAAGCTCGGTAGAACATTGTCTTGACTTCGACCTCTCCATTTCTCTGGAAACTTGAGTGACGTTAGTGACCAGGCCAGCACTTTCGGGCCGTTGTTTTCTCTCCCGATTAGAGGAGAATGCTGGAAACGGCGCGACCTGGGCCGCGTCCGCAACATCCAAACCTGTGTGGATGAAAAAGCTGTGAGGCGAAAAGAGAGGCCAGCATGAACACCGGCGAACCGGCGGATCACGAAAAGAATCCTCTTCTGGCGGGACAAAAACCCGGAGCGACGCAGGATGAAAATGCAGACGAGGCCCGAAGAATCCGCCGCCTGCAGGTCATGATGAGCATGGTCACGTCGGTGATCAGCCAGGACCCCGGCCTCACCGTGGAAGAGGCCTCCGAGCTCGCCGCCGGCGCCAAGCGAGCCGCCCTCGCCATGTTTCCCGACAAAGAACTAGCCTACGATCTTCTTTACAAACCCCGCCTGCAACGGCTAATGCGCGAGCGCTTCCGCCTGCAATAGGCTGTTGGCAGGGTTGTCATCCTGAGGCGGGCGCTTTCTGTCCGCCGAAGGATCCGGGCGACACAATAATCGCGTGTTCAGCTCGCTTCCTCACTCTTATTCGTCCACCACCGAATTCCTCAGTGTCCCCACGCCCTCCACGCTGACCTCCATCACATCTCCCGCGGCAACCGGTCCCACGCCCTGCGGCGTCCCGGTGGTGATCAAATCACCAGGAAAAAGCGTCATAACCCGGGCGATGTACCGGATAACCACATCCAGCGGAAAGATGAAATCCCGAGTATTCCCCAACTGCCGAACCGCGCCATTGACCCGTGTCTCCACCGCAACCCCGGCCCAGGGATCAAGATCAGTTCCCTCCACCACCACCGGCCCCACCGGACACGACGTGTCAAAACCCTTGGCCCGCGCCCACTGCCCATCTTTATTCTGCCAGTCGCGCGCCGTCACATCGTTCAGGCACGTATACCCGAGGATATACGGCCTCACGTCCTCATCTGCGGGCGGCTGGTAGCAAGTCTTACCGATCACGACACACAGCTCGCCTTCATAATCCACGCGCTCCGAGCCTTTCGGCCGCCGCACCGCGCCGCCCGGCCCCAGCAGCGCCGAGGTGGGCTTGAAGAACAAAAGCGGCTCCTTGGGCACTTCGTGACCAAGCTCCGCGGCATGTTCCCGATAGTTGCGGCCCACGCACACAATCTTCGATGGCCTGACCGGAGGCAGCAGCGCAGCCTCCTCCAGTGCAATCGGTTCGATCCGGCGCGTGCGCAAACCCTCCACGTCCCCGTCGGACTCCTCCGGAGCTGTCAGCAGAACTCGCACGACCGCCTCGCGTCCGGCAACCGGCTCCACCAGCCCGTACTGCACTTCACCATTCAGTTGAAAGCGGCAATATTTCATCGCAATCTATCTAATCACGAGAGTAGAAATCCGGGCGAGAATTCTTCCACAGAAATTGTCGATAATGAGTGCTCCCATTTCGACTACTAGGTGAAAAGGCCAAAAGGAGGCCAAAATATGCAATATCTTCTCTTGATTTATGGGAACGAAGCCCACTGGGCTACGCTGTCAGAAACGGAACGCAAAGCGATTTCCAACGAGTATACCGAGTTCACCAAAAGTATTGCTCAAAGTGGCCATTTGCGAGGGGGCAATGAGCTCAAGGCCATTTCCACTGCGACCAGCGTGCGATTGCGGGACAAAAAACGCCTGGTCACCGACGGTCCCTTCGCCGAAACCAAGGAACAACTCGGCGGCTACTATCTGGTCGAGGCGAAAGACCTGGATGAAGCCATCGGCCTCGCGGCACGCATCCCGTCGGCGCGCTGGGGATCGATCGAAGTCCGGCCCATCAATCCGCATGACATGCCCTAGCGTCGCGTCTGTCTCTCCGGCCACTCTGGGTGCGGGTAGCCGGATGGATCTCGATAACACTTTCCACCATGAGGCAGGGCGTATCCTCGCCGCTTTGATTCGTCTTCTGGGCCGCTTCGACCTCGCTGCGGAAATGCTGCAGGAGGCGTTTTGGATTAGCTGAGAACCTAAGGCACCCTCTCGCTCGCTTCCTCCGACCGCGCACTCTCGTTGTGACGCCGATCCACCGCCGACACCGAATAAAAATACGTCTTCCCCGAAACCACCTGCACATCACGAAACGCCGGCATCTTCACCGGTTCTGAATTCACCTTAACCGGCGTGCCGTTTTCCTCGTGACGGTAAATGTTGTAGCCATCAAGGTCCGCGTCCGTCACCGGCGCCCAGATCAGATCGATGAACGGCTGCTGCCCCGGCCCGGAAAACACCGCCTGCAATCCGGAAGGCGCCGCCGGTGGGAACACATCGTCAGCAAAGACTTTTACCTCAGGCGTGTCGTCACCTTCAATCGATACTTCCGGCTTTCCCGGCTGCGCGATCACTGTAAACGTGCTTGCATGGTAGAAATAAGTCTTCTCCCACTCAAAACTCTGATCCGTGAGCGAAAGATTCTTATCGACTCCAGCCTCCCGCTCGCCCACCAGAATCTCCTGCGCAGTGCCCTCCGCCCGGCGATAAATGCGATAACTCCGGCGGATGGGAGTGGGAGACGGTATAGACAACAGCGCTCCACTCCACGTCAGTACCACGCCCTGCGCTGTAACCCGCGCACTGAAGTCCGCCGGCGCTGGCAGCGCTTCGCCCAGCGGCACATGCACTTGATTGGACAATCCGGCGGCCCGGCCGTCCCGGTTCAGCACTTCCACGGCGTAGGTCGATGAGCCGAACACATCGCGAACCCGCAGTTCCGGCGGCAAAGTGTCGGTATAGCTGGCCGTCAACTTCTGTCCGCCCGCCGCATTCTTGGTCGCAAAATCGGCCGGCGGCGCTGCCTCGCCCACGGGCTTATCACACTTGGCCACAACCGGATCAAGACTCCGGCAAATATTGGTCTTTCCCAAATAGCGCACCCTCTGCCGGTCTACCGTCCGCGCCGGAATGCTCCAGGTAAGCGTGACTTTGTCACCTTTGCGCGCGGCCCGCAAGTCCGAAGGTGGTCGCGGCAACTCCAGCGAAGGCGGCATCGGCGCGCCAATCGAAGCGCACCCGGTCAGCCAAACCATTACCGCCAGCGCCAGCCATTCTCCTCGTAGAAGCTTCATGCGTGGAAAGATCAGACTACATCAGTTGCCCGGTTCTCGTTGGCAGGCCCCGTTGGCAGACCCTACTTCGCCAGCCGGTTGTACTTCTGCAACACCTCCCGCAGTCGATCATGGGGCAGCGCCACGACGGTGTGCCCATCGACACCGGTCATTGTTTTTGCGGCAACCATGGCATTCACCACCGCTTCCTCGGTGGCTTGTACCGTCGCCAGAAAAACCGGATTGATATCATCATTGGGCAGCATGCGTTATTTGATTAGCATGGCTCGCCAATGCCGCTCCCGCATTCGCCGTTGAAAAAGCAATAAAGATGTCTCCTGACCCATCGCCGGAATAACTCCCATCCCTTCCCAGCCCCAGCGACACCCTCTTCGCCACGCGCTTCAACTGCGTCGGAATCAGCGGAGCATCCGTCGCCACCACAACGATGATCGACCCCACATCATCATCCCAGACCTTCGCTCCTCCAATCTCCCGCCCCACCGGCACACCCGCAACTCGCAGCTGATCGCGCTGTCCATAATTGCACTGCACCAGCACTCCCACCGTGTATCCGCCATACTTCGCATCCAGCCGTCGCGAGGCCGTGCCAATGCCCCCTTTGAATTCGTTGCAAATCATTCCCGTTCCGCCGCCGACATTCCCTTCTTCCACCGCACCGCCATGTGCGCTATCCAGCGCATGAAAAGCGTCCTCGGGCTTCACGTGAAATCCATTCACATCATTCAGGTACCCATCCCAGGTTTCGGCGACAACCGGCAGAGACCACGAATAGCCTTCTTTGTCAGGCCCGCCGTGTTTTAAGCGCCACGCGATCACTGCATCGCGCACCGTCCCCACGCTGTGCGTATTCGTGATCATCACCGGACCTTCCAGGAATCCCGACTCTTCAACCCATGTCGTCCCCGTCATCTCGCCATTGCCATTCAGCGTGAACCATCCGGCAAACACTGAATCACTGGATTCTTTTCCACGCGGGAAGACCGCAGTCACGCCCGTCCGCACCGGTCCCTGACCCACCTTCAACACTCCGTCTCCGGAGATCAAAGTTGTGTGGCCGACCTCCACGCCCTTCACATCGGTGATCGCATTCAGCGGCCCCGGCACTCCATCAAAAGGCACTCCCAGATCGCGCGCCCGGGGGCTAGCCTGGCCACTTGCAAAAGGAACGAGAACTGCCCATCCCGCCAAAAAGATCGAAAACGCACATATTCTTTTCCGCATCATGGCCTCCACACTATCAAATAGTTCCCATTCGCAGCTCGGAAATGTCCATCTCTGGAATAACGGTTTCACCTGGTGAGCGCTAACATCTTTACAATCGCGCACACCGGAAAATAAGTTGCGCAGACTATTGCCGTTCAATCGCGCCATTCGTACCGCAAGCCTGGCGCACCCAAGTGCATTAAATAAGGAGCGTGCAATGCACCGTTTGACGCGTGCAATACTTGTCGCTCTTGTTCTCGCCGTCCCCGTTCTCAACACCCTACTTCACGAGCAGTCTTCCACCACTTCCCTGCGCGGAACCGTTTCCGATCCCCAGGACGCTATCCTGCCCGACGCCTGCTAAGCGACGACGTCTTTTCCATCGCTCCCGCAAAAATCCGCGACGTCAAAGTTCTCAAAACAATTGTCGGAGGAAAAATAGTGTGGGACCCAAGCGCTGCACCAGTCCCGGCAGCATCGTCGCACTAGCCATCACTGGCCTCGGTTCTTCACCTTCTGAGCGTATCCAAAGATCACGAAAACCAGTCCCATACCCGCCAGGAATCCGCCCGCAAAATCCGAATAGCGCTCATGCGTGAAATGCTGCAGAAAAATCCCTACCACCAGAGCAATCAATCCCACCGGAACCAGCGGACTAATCCCGCGCTGACTCATGCTTCCTCCCTCAATTCACCATCTCCGCCAACAGTCTCGACACCGAATCCTTCGAAGTTGGTGCCGGGAGGGGGAATCGAACCCCCACAGTCCTTTCGGACCTGCGGATTTTAAGTCCGCTGCGTCTGCCAATTTCGCCATCCCGGCAATCGAAGGTGTCCATCCGCGTAACTCCGTGGTCAACAGAAGTATATCTTGATCAAACTGAAAAACCCGCGTTCATATGCCGCGTTGAAGGCTCTGAGCAGGCTCTGTCCGTCGCCTTTCACCCTGACTTTGACTTTGAGTTTGACTCTGAATTGTCATCCTGAGGAAGCGGAGTCGCGCGCAAAGCGAGCGACTCCCAACGAAGGAGCTATGTATTTTCTCAGCCGTCTTCACTGCTCACACTAGGAGTTAAGACCGGGAAGCGCACGGCTTTCAGCCGTGCCGAAAGCATCACCAGCTAGCGGCGGCTTCAGCCGCTGAGGGAATCCACCTTCTGCTAAAGGCGTCATTCCGAACCGCACGCCAAGCCCGGTGAGGAACCTGCTTTTCCCTCAGGCGCAAAAAAGGCCACGACTCGCATCGTGGCCTTCCATGTTTATCGGCGAAAATCCGTGGCAAAGAAGCCCTAGTGTCTTCCTCCGCCAGGCCCGCCGCGCCCGCGATCCCGCCCGCCACCACCAGGCCGTCCACCGCGCCCGCCGCGTCCACGATCCCGCCCGCCACCACCGGGCCGTCCGCCGCGCCCGCCACGATCTCCACCATGCGGACGATCCCCATGAGGCCGATCGCTGCCGCCACCAACATGCGCTACACCGTCGCGGTTGAAATTCGGCTCACCTTCAGCTTCGTCAGGGAAATCCCCGCCGCCTTCAATCACCACCGTGCCCGTCGCCGCCGCCGCGGGCGCAAACTCACCCTCGGCTCCAGCCGCCACCGGCGCGCCTTCCGCAGCTCCACCGCCCATCTTCGCCCGCTGCTCCTTCAGAATCGCCTTACGCGACAACCGGATCCGGTTGCCCTCCACTGCCAGCACCTTTACCAGCACCTGATCGCCTTCCTTCAACTCGTCGCGAATGTCGCCAATGCGATGTTCCGCCACTTCGCTGATGTGTAGCAACCCGTCGGTCCCAGGGATGATCTCAACAAACGCCCCAAAATCCGCCAGCCGCGTAACCTTGCCTAAATACGTCTTCCCGACTTCCGCCGTAGCCGTCAGATCGCCAATAATCTGCAACGCCTTAGCCGCCGAAGCCTGATCGCTCGACGCAACCTTAACCAATCCGGAGTCTTCCACGTCGATCTTCACTCCAGTCTGTTCCACGATGCTGCGAATCATCTTGCCGCCAGGTCCAATCAGGTCGCGAATCTTATCGACCGGGATCTGCACCGTATAGAACCGCGGAGCAAAATCAGAAATCTTCTCCCGTCCCGCCGAAATAACTTCTTCCATCTTCCCCAGAATATGCAACCGTCCGCGCTTAGCCTGCGCCAGCGCTTCCCGCATGATCTGCGAAGTAATGCCGGCAACTTTAATATCCATCTGTAGCGCGGTAATGCCGTCGCGAGTGCCCGCAACCTTGAAGTCCATATCGCCGTAGTGATCTTCCGCCCCCGCAATGTCGGTGAGAATGGCATACTGCTCGCCCTCCTTCACCAATCCCATCGCCACGCCGGCCACCGGAGCTTTCAACGGAACCCCAGCATCCATCAGCGAAATCGAAGCCCCGCAAACCGTAGCCATCGAAGACGATCCATTCGATTCCAGAATGTCCGAAACCACCCGCATCGCATAAGGCCAAGCTTCCTCGGCCGGAAGCACAGCCGACACCGCCCGCTCCGCCAGCGCCCCATGTCCAATCTCCCGCCGACCAGCTCCCCGCAAAAACGCCACTTCCCCCACCGAAAACGGCGGGAAGTTGTAATGCAGCATGAAGCGTTTCTTGGCTTCGCCTTCGAAGCCTTCGAGGCGCTGCATGTCGTCCGAGGTTCCCAACGTTGTGGTTACCAGGGCTTGGGTTTCGCCGCGGGTGAAGATGGCGCTGCCGTGGGTTCTCGGCAGGATTCCGGCTTCGATCCAGATATCGCGGACCTCGTCAAAGGCGCGCGCGTCCGGCCTCCGCTTCTTCTCGATTACTTCCTCGCGGAAGATTCGCTCGCGCAACGTCTCAAAGTATTGCTTTAACTTTGCCTGCGCTTTTTCATCATCTTCAGGAATTTCCGCTTGCAGCTTTTTCTTGAGCTCTTTCACCAGCAAATGGCTTTCGGCTTTGGGATGTTTCTTGGTGTCCAGCCGATCCGAAAGGTCCGCTCCCACTTTCTTTTTCAGCGCGTCATAATAGGCCTGGTCGAATTCCGGAGGCGTGACTTCCCTCTTCTTCTTGCCGGCCTTCGCGCGCAGGTCGCTCAGCGCCGCGCAGATCTTTTTTACCTCGGTGTGTCCGAATTCGATGGCGTCAACGACGACTTCCTCGCTGATTTCTTTCGCGCCTGACTCGATCATCACGATCCCGTCGGCGGTTCCGACGACCATGATGTTCACCAGGCTGTCGCGCATTTCGTCGTAGGTGGGGTTAATAACAAAAGCCCCACCGATCTGGCCGACGCGCACGGCGCCGATCGGTCCAAGGAACGGAATGTCGGAAAGCGTGAGCGCGGCCGAGGCGCCGTTGATGCCGAGAACGTCAGGATCATTATTAGTATCGGCGGAGAGCACGAAGGCGATGACCTGGGTCTCGCACTTGAATCCCTCGGCAAACATCGGACGCACCGGGCGATCGATCTGGCGACTGGTGAGCACTTCGCGCTCGCTCATGCGGCCTTCGCGCTTGATGAAGCCGCCGGGAAAGCGTCCACCGGCATAGGTGTATTCGCGGTAATCGACGGTGAGGGGAAAGAAATCAATTCCCTCGCGCGGGTCGGCATTCGCCGTCGCAGTGGCGAGCACGACGTTGTCTCCCTGGCGCACCACGGCCGCGCCGTGGGCCTGCTTGGCCAATTTCCCTGTTTCAAATGAGATTTGTTTGCCGCCGGCGAGGTCTACGGTAACGCTGCTAACTTCTGGTTTCATGTTTCATCCTTCTTATTGGAATCAGGAGGGCAGTCGCGGTTTTCCGGTTGCGCCCACGAGCGACGCGCTGTTGCGAGGATGGAAAAACGCGCTCAGCCATGAATAGGTGGCCGCCATGAGAGGTGAGTTCCGAGGCAGGCTCGGAATACTTCTTCGATAATACGCACGGTGTGAATTGGCTCAATGCTCGGCCGGCTTCGAGACGAAGGCGGCGTTCTCAGATACGTTGATGGGAACAATTTCCCGGGTTTAGTTCGCAAGCTTACTTGCGGATGCCGAGCTTCCCAATGACCGTCTTATAGCGCTCGGAATCGTATCTCTTGAGGTAGTCGAGCAAGCGACGCCGCTTGCTGACCAGCATGAGCAGGCCGCGGCGCGAGCCGTGGTCTTTCTGGTGCGTCTTGAAGTGGTCCGTCAACTGGCCAATGCGTTCACTGATAATGGCGATCTGGACCTCGGGACTCCCCGTGTCAGTCGCGTGCGTCTGATACTGGTCAATTACGGATTTCTTTTGCTCTCTGGCTAACACTAACCTGGTGCACTCCTGTTCTCAGTTTCGATTTTATCTTGGTGACCTAGTGAGGATAGCAGGCAGGGGGTGGGGGTGTAAAGGCGAGGCGGATTGGGGCAGTGGCTTAAAAACCGTGGACTCGCCATTTTCAACCTGCCCGGGTGTAGAATTGCGCTTCCTTTCCCCAGAAAGGTAGCCGACACATCTATGGCTCCGCAAGTGGTCTCCTTCATGAACATGAAGGGCGGCGTGGGAAAGACCACGCTCGCCGTCAACGTTGCATACGCCTTGGCCCGTGTCCACTCGAAAAAAATTCTCGTCGTGGACGGCGATCCGCAGTTTAATGCCACGCAGTACCTGTTGGAAGACGAAGCGTATTTGGAGCACGTAAACGACGAAAAGAAGGGAACCATTCGCGACATTTTTGTGCCGCGCCGCCCGGGAAAAATCAATACAGTAAAGGGCTTGGCTAAGCCCACTAATCGAGCGAAAATGGCTCTCACGGATTGCTCGGTCGCGGTATACAACCCGGGGGCGCAAAGCAGGTTCCTCCACTTCGCTCGCTTTCGCTCCGCTCCGGTCGGAATGACAGATGGGAGGTGCGAGGGGTCGTTTCTCGGGCAATCGAGGATGATGTCGTAGCGTTCGCTGTCGCCGTAGGGGCGGGAGATGCCGAAGCCGTGGCGGGCGGCGGCCAGGGCGAAGGCTAGTTCGGAGATCTCGCCGCGGCGCTTGGTGGATTGTTCGCGCTCGTATGGAGTTTGAGGCTGGGACGTTTGCGGGACGGCGCGGGCGGGCAGGGCTTGGGCCGGACGCGGTTTGCGTCCGGGGGCACGGCCCTTGCGTCTGCGCATGGATCAGGTCTTGAGTCTGGGTGCTAAGTTGTTGGAAATAAGGAGTCCGGAAAAACAAAAGGCGCTAGCCCTGAGGCCGGCGCCAATCTTTACTCTATATATCCAGAATAGCATTTTGAGAGGGGTAAAACTGACACGTTTTCGGGATTTATTTTTCCATTGGAATCAGCCGGTTAGGGGAAAAACATGAGGTTTAGGGTCTTGACAAGATTTTTGACACCGCCTTCGCTCTTATCGAGGGGCACCCAGAGTTCTGGAACGGGAGAAGTAAAAAAGCGAGACGGAAGGGCGGGCCACCCGCCAACGTCAGGATCAACGTCAAGGGCCGGCGGATGGCGCTGCCCGTCTTACACGGGATGTGCCGTCCCTTCGGGACTTGTTCCGGCCTTCCATACCTACCCCGCACTTACGTGGCGGGTGGCCCATGCAAGCCCGGTTTTGGCTTGAGTGGGGTAGCTTGGAGCTGGACAGAGTCTTCCTACAGCTCATTTGGCCGGAAATGAGCAATTGTGGACAGTCTTGCGTTTGGGATGCCACTTACTATTTCTGCGAACTAACCAGCCGTCGCCGGTCGCGGAGGAAGTCATGGAGAACTACGCCGATTTAATGCAGAGACTGCTTGAAATTCAGAGTGGCGAAAGACGAAACCCAAAGCTGATCGCCGAAGATGAGCGATTGATGCGTAGTCTGCAGAAAAGAAGTCTGGCGGGAAATCCCACGCAAAGGCTAGACCTGAGCGAAGAATAGCCCGAGCAGCAGCTCACTCGTGGCAGGAGTAGTAAGGGCGGGGGCGAGTTGCATAGGTCCCTTCGGCAGGCTCAGGGCAGGCTCTTCGTCGGGAGTCGCCCGGTTCGCGTGCGACTCCGCTTCCTTAGGATGACAACAAAGTCCGAGCAAGCTAATCAGGGGGCTCTCCGCCCGACTCGAAATGACATGCTTTTATTTCCACAGGCCGTGTGTGTGACCTCTGACCTTGTGCCCGCCATCAAATCGCGTAATCGTGGTCGAGGCCGTGACGGTCGGGTGAACCCGCGCCGCCACGCCGAGGCAAAGCAAAGAGCTCGAACCTGCGTCTTCAGAATTTATTTTTCGGGAACGGAGGCTCGCGGAAGTTTGGTTAGCCTCAGTCTTAGGATGACCCGGCAGAATATCCACACGAGAATTACTGCCGCGACAAGAAGGCCGAGGAGCTGCCACTTCAACTGGCTCACGAGTTGGCGGGCGGCTTGCATGTCGTCGAATGAGGTCCACTCCTCGCGAATTTCTCCGTCGACAATGCGCCAGACCGTGATGCCGCGAAGTTCGATCCTGGCTCCCGTCGGCGGGAGTCCGTATCCGGCGGCGGTATTGGTTCCCCGGAAGGTCCATACCACTGTGACCAGGTCGCCTTCTGCCACCATCAGGTCCGCTGTGATCTTGAGATCGGGAAACGCTTTTTTCTCGGCATGCACGGCCGCTTGATCCGCTTGAAGATCAAAGTTCTTGTGGAGGCCGTGGTTCACGAAGTCGCTGGCGTAGATTTCGTCTGCAACCTGGAATTTTCCCTGGTTGAAGATTTCTTCGAACACTCGCGCGGCGACCGCCTTGTTTCTGGCTTGCTGGGAGGTTCCGTCTGGCGGGAGTGTGCTGTCGGATGCAAACGCCATGCCTACGACCGCAAGCGTCACGAACAGCAGCAGTGATGTCTTTGCCATGATCCTCCGCAGCAGGCGCCCATTCAAACCCGGCTTTGGAGTGGGGACGGGCACACTCCACAAGCAAATGACGCCACAAGGCGCGCAATGCTCGCGATTTTCTCATATAATTCGCGAGTCATGAAGAAGTGGATTGCCGTGACGTTGCTCATTACGGCTGCGGCGGTAGGGCAGCAGACCCACAATCAATATGAGCCGGCGAATGCGACGGGGTCCGGTCAGAAGCTGCTCGCGCAGTTTGCGGGCGACTGGGATGTCGTCAAGACGTTCTTTCCGATGAACGGAAAGCCGATCGTGACGAAAGGCACGTGTAAGCAGTACATGATTGAGGACGGCAAGTTTCTGCAGTCGGATTTCACCTTCTTCGAGGCTGACGGGACCAAGAGCACGGGCACCGGAATCTCCGGCTTTGATTCGAAAACGAATCGCTTCACCACCGTGTGGTATGACTCGCGGCAGACGACGATGTCGATTCGCCAGAGCGATGGCACCTTTGACGGGAAGAACATCGTGCTCTGGGCCACGCCCCTCGATCCCGACCGGCCTGGGCACAAGACGGTCGCGCGCGCGCACCTTGAGGAAGACGGCCGCGTTCTGCTGCATCGCCATTTCCTGATCGATGACAAAGGCGAGGAGCGGATGATGATCGAGCTGCGGCTGACCCGCAAGTAGTCTCCCCCAGGCAGCACGGCCAAAGCCGTGCCCTTCCGTCCCAGGACCGATAAATTATCCCCGAGTGGCCAAAATGGGACAGATTTGCACCAGACACTTCTGCAACACTGCAGCCATGCCAACTCAAACGATTGCAGAATACCTTGACGAAGAGCGCCAAAAAGCTGCGGCTAATCAGCTACGAACGGACGAAGAAGCTGCGCGCATCCAGCCGCTGCAGCATGGCCACCATCGCACGGCGAAACAGCCCAAGATGGAATTGCTGCCTCCAGTGAATACCGCAACCAGGAAGAAGAAGAAGAGAAAGGTCGCCGCAGCCCGCAAGAAACCACGCTCGGCGAAAAAAACGCCGGTCAAAACCCGCAAGAGAGCATGACTCGTGTTTGCCGCCACGGCTCTGCCAGAAGGCTGCTGTCCAAATTCAGGCTGTCTACCCGGTTTGCCCGATGGCGTACGCGAGATAGACGCGTAGGATTCAGGGACGGGACGATCTCAACCGCATTCAGAGAATACCGCAACTACAGACAAACAGGAGGAACTCATGAATAAGGATCAGGTGACTGGCAAGATCGATCAAGCAGTAGGCAAAGTGCAACAAAGCGTTGGAGAGAGTGTTGGTGACGACAAACTAGCCAACAAAGGAGTGCTGAATCAAGCCAAGGGTGCGGTAAAGGAAACCTGGGGAGATGCCAAGGATGCCGCGAAGCAGATCCACGAATCGCACAAGGAAGCCGCTTCCGAGCAGGCCGCCCAGAGCCGGCAGAAGGTCAGCGAGTCCGTGGACGACGCGAAGCAGAAGGCAAAAGGCAAGATTGAGGACTTCAAAGAACGCCACTCTGCGTGAGACACCGCGGGTAGCAGCTCTGAACTCGATCGTTAAGTTTCACGCGCTGAGTGGATGGCCTAGGGGACAAACCCCGAGGCCATCCACAGTGAAGACCTGATACCCGGTTTCCGAGGTGAATGTTATGGTTCGCAAATGACAAATTTCAATCCAGTTGTCAACGCCGTTGTCATCGTCTGTAGCGTCGTGGGCCTCGTGGGAATCCTTTTCGGGGCTTACCTCGTCCTGGCGGCGCTACCCGAGCTGCCGCGCTACATACGAATAAAAAGGATGTAACGGCGTCTGCACAACCGCACCCCTTGCCGGAAAGCAACGCTGAAGCCTTCGAGCATTATTGTAGTATGGCTCTTGGCGTCGCCATTGCTGGCCAGTTCGCGCCTCTCCCTCGATTACCCTACACGATCTACAGTATTTAGCACCGTGAACGGTTCGCGTAGCTTCCAGGTGTCCTCCATCAAAATCTGGCCTGGTTGCGGACTTGGGAACCTTCGGGGGTAAGAATGGAAAGCTCCACGATCGCTGTCAAAAGCAGACCAACAGCAGTGCGTTACGCAATGGCGATTCTGGCGGCAGTGTTTGTTCCTCTTCCACTGGTCGCGTGTGATGGTCGCATCAGGTCACGCGGCGCCCTGAAATCAAAAACCCGGCTTGATCAGAGCCGGGTTTGTTTATTCGGCTGCCAAAACTGTCAGGCAGTCGCAGACCTCTTTGTGCGACTCTCCGTGGCCACGGGTTGAGCCACTTTGCGCACCAGAAAAGGCTGCAGGTTAATTTCGGAGGCGGCCGACTCGAGACTGACAATCGAATGTCCGGGCTGGCACGTAACGAAATAGCGCTCACCATTGGGGCTGGTTACTTCAAACTTGCCGGTCTCGCCCTGCAGAGCCTCGGCAACGTCATAGGTCGAGATACTGTCGTTCAGTTTCATGGGACTTCCTCCACTTCGTGTTGCAATTGTTTGCTGGTTCCCTACGCCTGCGAGACGCCTCACCTCCATCGTAGGACAGGGCGGGAGGGAGTCAAGACCAAGGCGCCGATTTTTCAGTGGTCGAGTTCGTTTTCGGGAAACTAGGTGTCTGGGTTCGTTTCTTGACCCTATTGTCGGCGCACTCTTATGTTGAGGCTGGCCGGTTTGGAACAGCATCCAAGGGGCGCAAGGGTAAGCAGTGGTGAGAAAAACGAAAAGCCCGGCTTGATCGGAGCCGGGCTCACTGCTTGGGGTCGCCAAAATGCTAGGCAGCGCGGGTCTCTTTGTGCGGCCCTCCGTCGTGATCGGTTGAGCTACCTTGCGCACGAGGAAGGGTTGCAGGTTCGGCTCAGAGGTTGTCCCGTGATATGCACCAGCGGGTTGTTGCAACTGAAGCCGGCGAATAGGACGCGGTCTTGCGGGAGAGGGCCGTCTGGCCTTCTCCTGCCGCCACCGTATTCGGAAGATGTTACGTTTCCTCGCTCTCTTTCAACCTGGCAATCACACTGAAATCTTCGAGCGTCGTAGTGTCGCCTTTGACATCGCCGTGAGTGGCCAGTTCGCGCAGCAGGCGGCGCATGATTTTCCCGCTGCGAGTCTTGGGCAAGGTGTCGGTGAAGCGGATGTCGTCAGGCTTAGCCAGTGCGCCAATTTCTTTCGCCACCCACTTGCGCAATTCTTCTTTCAACTCGAGGGTGGGCTTGCGGCCCTGATCGAGAGTGACAAAGGCGGAGATGGCCTGCCCCTTGAGATCATCAGGACGTCCAACCACGGCAGCTTCGGCAACCGCTTCGTGCGCCACCAGCGCGGATTCGACTTCCATGGTGCTGAGCCGGTGTCCGCTCACGTTGAGCACGTCATCGACGCGGCCCATAATCCAGAAGTATCCGTCTTTATCCCGGCGCGCGCCGTCTCCGGTGAAATAGACACCAGGAATCTGCGACCAGTAATTCTTCACGTAGCGATCAGGATCGCCGTAGACGGTGCGCAGCATGCCCGGCCAGGGCTTGGTGATGACGAGGAATCCTCCGGAGCCGAGAGGAACGGGCTGACCGTCCATGGTGACGATCTCGGCAGCGACACCAGGAAAAGGCCGAGTAGCAGATCCAGGCTTGGTAGCGATCGCCCCGGGAAGCGGCGCAATCATAATGTTCCCAGTCTCCGTCTGCCACCAGGTGTCGACGATGGGGCAGCGGTTTCCGCCGATAACTTCGCGGTACCACATCCAGGCTTCGGGGTTGATGGGTTCGCCTACGGTGCCGAGGAGTCTGAGGCTGGACATATCATGTTTTTTTGGCCATTGGTCGCCCCACTTAAGGAAGGTACGGATGGCGGTGGGTGCGGTGTAGAAGATGTTGACCTGGTGGCGCTGGATGATGGACCAGAAGCGGTCGGGCTGGGGGTGGTTGGGAGCGCCTTCGTACATGAGGGTGGTGGCGCCGTTTTGCAGCGGGCCGTAGACGATGTAGCTGTGGCCGGTGACCCATCCGATATCGGCAGTACACCAGTAGGTGTCTTCTTCTTTCAGGTCGAAGACCCATTTTGTGGTGATGTAGGTGCCTACGGAATATCCGCCGGTGGTGTGGACAACTCCTTTGGGTTTGCCGGTGGTGCCGGAGGTGTAGAGGATGTAGAGAGGATGTTCGGCGTCTAGCGGTTCGGCGGGGCAAACGTCGGAGGCCTTGGCCATCAGGTCGTGCCACCAGTGATCCCGGCCGGGCTGCAGATTGATGGGCGTTCCGGTGCGTTTGTAGATGACTACGTTTTTCACGGTTGGGCAGGACTTTAGCGCTTCTTCTACAACGGGGAAAAGTTTGACTTCAGCGCCGCGACGGTAGGAGCCGTCTTGGGTGATTACGGCAGTGGCCTGGCAGTCGTGGATGCGGTCGATGAGGGCGTTGGAAGAGAATCCGCCGAAGATTACGGTGTGGGGCGCGCCGATGCGAGCACAGGCCAGCATGGCGATGGGCAGTTCTGGAGTCATGCCCATGTAGATGGCGATGCGATCATTCTTCTTCACCCCAAGGGCTTTTAGGACGTTCGAGAATTTCTGGACTTCGCGATGGAGCTGCTGGTAGGTGAGGGTGCGGATTTCGCCGGGCTCGCTTTCCCAGATGATGGCGGCTTTATTTTTTCGGGCGGTGAGGACGTGGCGGTCGAGGCAGTTGTAGGAAAGATTGATCTGGCCGCCGACGAACCACTTGGCCCAGGGGGAATTCCACTCGAGGACTTTATCCCACGTCTTGAACCAGTGCAGCTCGCTGGCCATGCGGCTCCAGAACTTGTCGGGATCGGCGATCGATTCCTTGTAGAGGTCCTCGTATTCTTCGAGGGTCTGGATGTGGGCGTGGCGGCTGAATTCGGCGGGGGGCTCGAACTTTCGATCCTCGTGAAGAATGGAATCGATGCTGCTGGCCTGGAGATCGGCTAATGCTTTCGTGGACATGGATGAACCGCCTCAGCGGCTAAAGCCGCAATTAAATTAATGGCAATTACGGCGCGGCTTAAAGCCGCGCCCTTTCAAAGCCGCACCCCAGGCGGGATTTTCAGGAGACTGCGCGGGCATATCCTCAGCACCCGCTGGAGCACCGCGACATTTTACTACTAGAACCGGTCGCACGAATGCTAACGGGAGAGAGTAGGGGCCCCTCAGGGGCTGAAGCCCGATCTACACAGGCTCCAGTGACGCAGGCCTGGAAGGCCCTGCTCACCGGCTTTCGCGGGCCCGCAAGCCGGTTCTCATTCCACGACCTTCCTGGAGTCCTCGCTGTTGTATCTAGTGGTCGAGGAAAAACCCCATCCTTCTCTCCAATGGAGAGACAAGGATGGGGCGCCCCCTCACAAGTTAATGACGAGCGCGAAGCGGTTGCAGATCGGGATGTGGTGGTAGCGTGCGGTTTGAAATATTCAGAGTTTGTGCTCGTGGGTCCTGGAGTGATCGGCGCAAACATGCAGGGCAAACTCTTTGTCGCGCTGCAACTCGAAGTTGCGCATCATTTCACCGAAGGATGCGCCGGCGGGCGGACCAGAAGGCTTGAATTGCCAGCCGCATTCAGAACACCCAAAACCGCGAAACCGCGGTTGATCAATCCACACCAGCCTCCGGCTCATGGCTGCCCATTTCGCTGCGCCCAGGTTTATCTGACTACACGATTACTACCTGCTTGCTGTCGAGAGGCGAAGCGTTCTCCTTTTCACCGCGGCGTACTGAATGGTTGCAGCAGAAAACTGTCACCCTATCGCGGGGTGACGGAAGATAAATGGAATTAGCAAACAAATTTTATATGCGCTCATTTCGGCAGTCTGTCGGGCATGCTACATATCCAGACAAAATTCGTGGCGTGGGAGCGTTCGGCAAGTTTGGATCCTGCGATCTCGCGGCGGTAATGGCAATGTAAGATACCCTACAGAAGGAGCGGGTTCCCACCTTGTACAATCCTCCGCGTAGCGAGAGTTTCTATTTCGCAAATCATGAGGGGTGAGTTCGTCCCCGCGTTGGGAGGTTTTTCGGTTCTCGCTTGTGGCACGCAGGGACCTCCAAACCGTGCAGTCTGGCGAGCGGACGAACACCGCAGGGAAGCCAGTCGGCAACCGAATCCTTCTATCGATCTCCGATAGCGAGTACAACTCAGTTCGCCCGCACCTCGAATACGTCCGCTTGCCGAACCATCTAGTGCTTCACGAGGCGGGTGGAAGGCTGGAATTTGCCTATTTCCTAAATCGAGGGTTGATTTCCCTGGTAGTCGTCATGAAAGATGGAAGAACCGCGGAAGCGGGCATAGTTGGCAATGAGGGCTTTACAGGAACACAGTCAATCGTTGGCCTGCGCAAGGGCCCGCTCCGGGGGGTGGTTCAGATTACGGGGGACGGATTTCGGATAAAAGTTGGGGCTTTGCAAGATGTGTTGGAGTTGACCCCACACTTCCGGATGATGTTGAACCGCTATGCCGCAATTCGGGGCATGCAGATTGCGCAAACCGCCGCATGTAATCGGCTGCACGAGATTAGGCAGCGGCTGGCGCGATGGTTGCTGATGACCCAAGACAGGGTGGATACGGGAACGCTGCCCATCACTCATGATTTTCTCGCAACGATGCTAGGGACTGATCGGCCGAGCGTGAGTTTGGCAGCCGGTGTTTTGCAGAAGGAGCGGCTCATCGAGTACACCCGGGGCGCAGTGAAGATCGTGAACCGCAAGAAGCTTGAAGACTCCGCCTGCGAATGCTATCGGGTTATCCGACAGTACGATGGCGATCTGGGTTTGGAATAAGGCCCCGGGCGAAGGCTCCCCCGACGTCGCGGGCTCGAAGCCGTTCCGTTCCGGTTTTTCTGCTGGATCGAGGAACGTAAAATCCTAAGGGGGCGGCATTTGTGAAATCCCACCCTTCGGCTTCGCTCAGGACAGGCCTTCTCGCACAGAACGCGAGAAATGGGGCCCCCCCGCTTGTATGGCACGATCGAGTTTAAGAGCGAGGTCGGTAATGACGGAGGGGACAGGAGATTCCTCGCCCTTCTCGCGGCTGCGAAGGGCTGCGGAATGACAACATCAAGAAAGGTGAAAGCTCGAGCCCAGAAGCAGGAGTTCAGCTCTTAGGCGGGAGTGGTGGTGGGTTTGGCGGAGGTAGAACATTTCGGTGCTTGCGCTTTTCGCGAGGATGATTTTGATCAGTTGACGTTTTTCGTCAGAGGTCCAGCTTGTCAGGTTGGGGATTTGAGCGAGGACCAGCGACCAGTTTTCGAGGGACTGCTGTTGTGCGGGGGTCCAGCGGGACGGGTTGATTTTTAGCACGCGGCTGACTTGGGCGAGCGAGGCTTGACGGATTTTTTGGCTGTCGCCGTTGAATTCTTGCGCCATGCGTTGGTTGATTCGGAGGCCGACAGTGCGGACGGAGAAAGTGTCCCAGGGGCCGGAGTTGTTCTTTCGCCCCTTCGGGGCTCGGTGATCGTTCACCTCCTTACCCAGGGCTTGCGCCCCGGGCTGCAGTCTAGCGCCGCTTCGCGGCTGATTCTTCTTCTGCGCTACGAACGCGGGATCCATCGGTTCGTGCACTTCATAGAACATGTGGGCTTCAGCCAAACGTTTCAGGGTGCGGGGTGGGGTGCGGTATTTTGGGTTGGCGGCGATTCTCTTCTCTTCCCTTTCGCATAATTTCCGCAGATCTGAGCGGCCGGGCCGGAAGCCTAATTTGCGGTAGAACCAGAAGGCGCCGCTTTCGATGGCTTCGTCGTTGTTTTGGCCGATCTGGTACGGGTAAATCGAAATACAGTTTGCGTTGGTCAGGGCGCGGAGGCAGCGCAGGGCCTGGGCGTAGATCCAGGCGGTTTCGCCCTGGCGGTAGGTGTAGAAGGTGTTGAAGCCTACCTCGATCCATTCGCAGAGGCCGATGGCTTCGATGTAGTTGATGGGGACTCCGTTTTTCAGGGTGTAGCCGGCTAAGTAGGCGCGAAGCGGGAGACGGCGAGTGGGCGGGAGTCCCCAGAAGTGCATAATCACGCCGCGGCCCAAGTCGGCTTTGACTACTGTGCCCGGATCGCCCAGGGTGGTGCCGTAGAGTTCGCGGTAGCGGACTACCATGATTTCGCGGATGGATTGCATTACGGATTCGCCGGCTGAGCGGGAAAGCTTTTCCAGTTTTGGTTTGGGTTGAGAGAGTTCCTGGGCCAGATTGACTTCGCTCCGCTGGATTAGCGGGGAGTGGTGGAAGTAGAAGCGGCGGGGACTGCTCCAGTTGCGGGTGCGGGAGAGTTTTAAGTTTTCCAGGTTCCAGCGTAGTGGGAGCCGGAGGGAGTCGTAGAGTTCGGACTGCTGACGGGCTGGGAGCGGGAGTTTGGCGAATTGATTCAGGAGCCAGGCGAGTGCGTTCTGGCGGCCTCTGGCGGCGTTGATCCAGGTGTCCCATGGGATGTTGGCTTCCACGTCGGCGTCTTCTTCTAATAGCGGAATGAACCGGGGCCAGGTGTTGTCGCGGGCGCGCTCGGATTGGTAGTCGTCCCAGTAATCGTTCCAGGCGATCTCGACATTTCTGGGAATGCGACGCGCTAGCCATTGGGCAACGTCGAAGGAGAGAGTGTCTTGCATGGTCGTGGCGGCTATGCCGGAGGTGTCGAAGTCGTCGAAAGGGGACATATCGGCGTTGGCGGAGCGGAGTTTTTCGATTCGGTTGTGGAAGGTGTTCAGGAGATGTTCTACCCGCGGGATTAGGGATGGCGATTGAGGGAAGGCCCGGAGGAATAGCAGGGATTCGTGGAAGCGGATTAGCTGGTGGGCGTCCAGTTGGAGTTTGGAGAGTTGGGATAGGAGTTTTTGGATTTTGGCGGGTTGGCCGGGGTTGAATTGGCCTTTGGCGGCTTCCAGTTCGGTGAGCAGGTGGTTGGGATTTTGCGGAGTCGACGGCATGGCGGCGAGATAGTTTAGCGCAGAGGACACCTCAGGGGCTAAAGCCCGGTTCCCAGTGCTTGGTTTTAGCGCAGGCGTTCAGGCGTAGCCTTTCTTCTTCCAGACATTCCAGTCGTCGCGGGTGGCCTGGAGCATTTGCTCGGCGGCCTGGTGGAGCCACTTTGGCTTTTGTTTGTCGATGTGGCGGAGGATGAGTTTGCGGGCTATCGGAGTGCCGAGGTGGATGTTGGCGGTCTCCCATCCCATGGAGCGGAGCAGCCGGAGTTCGGTATCGGGGGCACGCATGGAGGCAAGCAGGATGCGGGAGCAGTCGGGGGCCAGGCGGCGGACGATCCAGCGTCCGCGCAACTGGACGAAATGATCGGGACAGCGGACGGCGCGGTTGATGACGGTCTGGTAGAGGATCTCGGCGGGGCCGCAGGCCTTTTTGGCTTCGAGACACTGCGCCCAGTAGGACGAAGATGGGACTAGCGCTTTGGCTTCGCGGGCGATGCGGCCGCCATGCCAGTCGGCGATGGCTACGTAGCGGGCGTGGCCGAGGCTGCCGAGTCCAGCGATGCGGTGGGCCAAGCGGTACGGAATGCCGGGCGCGGGCATGAGGTGATCCAGAGCGTCGATGGCGCTGACGGGGCATTCGGATCTTAGGGTGCGGAGTGCATCCATTTTCTCCCAGAAGTGGACGGGATCGCGCAATTCGCCCTGGGCGATGCGGCGGAGCCATTGATGTTTTTCGCCTAAAACGAAGGGGACTCCTTTTTGTAGCATGGCCTCGCGATAGCCTTCGAGCATGGTGCCGCAGATGTCTTCGCGCTTGATGGGGAGATGTCCGGCTTCGGCGGCGAGGTGAGCGCTTACGGCTAGGCGGACTAAATCGATGGCGTAGGACATGGGCCAGGCTTCGTCGAAATCGTTGACGCCCCAGATCAGGCGGCCTTCGATGTCACGCCAAGTGCCGAAATTTTCTACGTGGAGATCGCCTACGGCTAGAACTTTTGGGGCCCTGGCCAGGTCGGGACAGACTTGAGGCCAGAGTTGCGCCCAGCGGTAATAGGTGGCGCGAAGGAACATGAAGACGTCCGACTTCATGTTGGTGTGTTTCAGGCGGAGGTCTTTCTGCTCGATGGTGGTGCGTTGGGCCAGCCAGGATTCGAACTGGCGGGTGGCTTTGACTACGTTCATGCGGGCAACGATAGCGGCTAGGGGAATGGGGAGTCAAATGGCGGCGGGAAGAAGCTTTTCACCACAGAGGCGCAGAGTCACAGAGAAAACAGGAGAGTTGAAGACAGCACGGGGGCGGGTGTCATAACCCCGTTTGTCCTCTATCGCCGCAGCGTACCGGAAATGAGTGTGTTGGGACCGACACACTGACTCAGACTGGCCACGTTGGCGTTCGCCTGGCCTCCCGTAAGTGCTTAATTGTAAATCCCATAGAGATTGGTGTTTATCCTGCAATTTAGGTTGGAGTGCGGTACGCGCACACGGGAGGCGTTATGCAGATGGCGATCACATTTATGGCGGTGGTGGCGGGCCTGATTTTTTCGGTGGCGGTGGCGGTGCTGGCGGAGGAACTGATTTTTGGGAAGGTGTTCCGGCTGTTTTTTGTTCCGCAAACCGCACGACAGATGGTTCCAGAGATCGCACCGGTGAAAGCAGAGCGCAAGCGCCGAGGCGCATAGGAGAACTACGATGCTGGCTTTGAGGTATTTGCTGATTACGTGCGGCGTGGGGATGATGATCGCGGCGGTTTGCATTCTCGCCTACGATTTGTATCGCGAAATGTTGTACCGGAGATTGCTGGCGACGCCGGGAGGAGCTGTAGGTGCGGCGCCGGTGGTGGTGCGGTGGCGGAGTTCGCTGGCTCTGGTGATGTTGGCCTGGGGTCCACTGCTCGTGGCATTCAGCATTGTGGTGGTGCCGAGCGGGATGGCTGGCGTGCGGGTTAGCGAGATGAGCGGAACGGAGCCGGGGACGCTTTATCCGGGGGCACACATGGTGATGCCGCTGGTGGAAGATGTGGCGATGTTCGATACGCGGGATCAAGTGTTTACTACCGGGGATTCGGAAATTGCAAAGCCTTCGGCCAGCGGTCTTCCGACGAGGCCGCAACTTTTGGATGTACAGGCTAAAGAAGGATTGACGCTTGGGTTGGCGATTACGGTGCGGTACCGGCTGGACGCCAAGCGGCTGGATTATATCCAGGGAAATTTGCCGCGTCCGGTGGAGCGGGAGATTGTGCCGCCTACGGTGGCTAGCGTTTGGCGGGAGGTGGTGCCGAACTATACGGTACGAGACGTTTTCTCGGCGAAGCGCGAGGAAGTGCGGCAGCGGGCTGCCGGGCTGATCACGCAGAAGCTGGCCGCGGATGGGATTGTGGTGAAAGAGGTGATGCTGCGAGACATACAACTGCCACCTGAATATGCGAAAGGGCTGGAGGCGCTGCTGTTAAAAGAGCAGGAGAACGATCGTATGGGCGTGGAGACAGAGTTGAAGACCAAGGAAGTACGGATTGCCGAACTGGAAGCGGAAGCGGCGAAGGTACAGCAGGTGAAGCAGGCAGAAGGCGCGGCCCGCGTGCATGTCCTGCAGGCTGAGGGCGAGGCCGATGCCATGCAATACACGCTGCCGCTGAAGGAGAAACAGATTCAGCAGAGCCGGCTCGAGGCGCAGGCGCGGAAGGAAGCTACCATCCAGAATGCGGAAGCGGAAGCGCAGGCCAAGGAGATCGACAGCAAGGCTGAGGCGGAACGGAGGAAGTTGCTGGCGGACGCGGAGGCCCAGGCTAAGGTGATGGACAGCAAAGCTGAAGGCGAGCGGCGAAGGTTGCTGGCCGATGCAGAGGCGGATCGCATTCGGGTGACGGCGGTAGCGGATGCGGAGCGACTGCATAGCGAGGCAGCGATATTGAAAGACAATCCGCTGCTCATTAATAAGATCGTGGCGGAGCGGCTTTCGGACAAGCTGCAGATCATGATGGTGCCGGCGGATGGGAAGTTCTTTTTTGCCAACGACGTTTTGCGCGGCATGGATTTGGCTAGCCAGGGGAGGCCGGCGGAACGAAGATAGCTTGAAGTCAGTGGCCAGTGATCAGTGGGCAGTGGCCAGTATTTCGTTTGTGCATTGGGCACTGGCCCGTTTCTTCAAAGGTTGCAGCTGGAGGACGGCGCTTCTCCAAAGCGATAGGTATTTTGGCGGCCCGCTCACGGCTCGACGGTGAGCGGGTTTGCAAGGCGGCAGGGCGGATGGTGCGATATCATGCAAACGATTCCGTGGCATCCTACAAAACCTGCGGGCGGTAAAAGAAGGGCAATGATGTTTCGCCGAAAACTGCTGACTGTGTTCGCGCTGACTGTCTTCCTGTCTGTCGCGGCGGTGGCATTGCTGGTGTCGGCAGTCACGCGGCGGGCTTTCGAGCGCAGCGAGGAGGAAAGAACGGCGGCGCTGGTGACGCAGTTCAGGCGTGAGTTCAACCGACAGGGCGAGGATGTGACGCGGCGGGTGCAGGCGATTGCGGCGTCGGAAGAGGCGAGCCGGATGGCGGTGAAGTTGAACCGTCCACAGGCGGATGCGGGACCTTATTTTGAACTGGCGAAGACTACCGCGGAAAATAGCCGTCTTGATTTTCTGGAGTTTGTGGAAAGCGATGGGACCATTATCTCTTCGGCGCAGTGGCCGGCCGAGTTTGGGTATCCGGATGCCGCAGCGGGGAGCTTTGCCGCGTCGGCTGACCAGAGCGCGTTTCTTAAGCAGGAAGAACTGCAGGATGGAACGGCGCTGGGATTGTTTGCAGTGCGGGCGACGCGGGTGGGGGAACGTCCGGTCTATGTCATTGGCGGACGCCGTCTGGATAGATCGTTTCTCTCTGGGATCGATATGCCGGTGGGAATGCGGGCTTTGCTGTATCAGAACCGGGGCGATCGTTTCGCGGCGGAGTTGCTGGTGGATCCGTCTGAGTCAGCTGCCGAGACGGTGCAGACGGCAGGGAAGCTGGAACCTCTGGTCGATGGGATACGGCAGTCGAAACAGGAAACTTCCAGTCTCGTGCGGTGGTCTGGGAATCCGGTTGAGGATGAAGTGTTTCACGCGATTCCGCTGCTGGGTGCGGGTGTAGGAAAGGATCGTCCGCTGCTGGCGATTTTGCTGATCGGGAACTCGCGGCGGACTTATGTGGAGTTGATGCGGCGGATCGGGTCGGCGGCGTTGATGGTGGGCGGGGGAGGGATTCTGGTGGCAATTCTCCTCAGCAGTTGGGCGGCGGCGCGGGTGACGCGTCCGGTGGAGCAACTGGCTCATGCCGCGCAGGAGGTTGCGGCGGGAAATTGGAATGCGCGAGTGGATGTGTTGGGCGACGATGAACTGGGACAATTGGCCGATTCGTTTAATCGAATGACCACGGAATTGCTGGGCCAGAAAGAACGCCTGATGCAGGCGGAGCGGGTGGCCGCGTGGCGAGAACTGGCGCGGAGGCTGGCGCATGAATTGAAGAATCCGCTGTTTCCGCTGCAGCTTACGGTGGAGAATCTGGTGCGGGCGCGGCAACAGACTCCGGAACAGTTCGAGGAAGTGTTCCGCGAAAGTTCGCGAACGCTGCTGGCGGAAATTGCGAACCTGAAGGGAATCATTGGGCGGTTCAGCGAGTTTTCGAAAATGCCGCAGCCGAAATTGCAGCGGGTGCAGGCGAATGAGGTGATTCGGGGCGTGGTGCAGCTCTTTCAGGCGCAACTGGAAGCGCCGGGGCGTGCGAAGATCAATTGCGAGCTGCAACTGGATTCTCACCTGGAACTGGTGACGGCGGATGCGGAGATGTTGCACCGGGCAATTTCGAATCTGGTGTTGAATGCGATGGATGCGATGCCGCAGGGCGGAACGCTCTCGCTACGTACGCGCGGTGCAAACGGCAACGTGGTGATCGAGGTTGCGGATACAGGTGCGGGATTGACGCCGGAGGAGTGCGAGCAAATCTTTACTCCTTATTACACGAGCAAGGAGCATGGCACCGGCTTGGGGCTAGCCATTGTGCAGTCGGTGGTGAGCGATCATGGAGGGCGAATCCGGGTGCAGAGCGAGCCTGGCCGGGGGTCTACGTTTGTGATCGAGTTACCGCGGGCGCTCGACGACACGCATGCTGCAGGTTGAATAATCAGGGATTCCGAGGAGGTAGCCGACGAAAGCACATTTGCTGATTGTGGATGACGAAGCGAACACACTGGCATCGCTGGCGCGGGCGTTTCGACTGGCCGGGCATGAAGCTACGGTATGCGACAACGCGGGTAAGGCGCTGGAACTGGCAAAGGCGCAGAACTTTGACCTGATTTTGTCGGATGTAGTGATGCCCGGCAAAGGCGGTCTGGCGCTGCTCGAAGAATTGAGAGCACAGGGGGTGACCGCGCCGGTGGTGATGATGTCTGGGCAGGGGGACATTGAAACGGCAGTGAGGGCTACGCGGCTGGGCGCGCTGGATTTTCTGGAGAAGCCGATCTCGACCGAAAAACTTTTGCTGACAGTGGAGAATGCGCTGAAGCTGCAGCGGTTGGAAAGCGAAAACCGGCAACTCAAGCAGAGACTGGGCAAGCACGAGATGGTTTGGCAGAGTGCGGCCATGCAGCGGGTGATGGCGCAGGTGGAGCGGGTAGCGGCGAGTGAAACGCGGGTTTGCATCCTGGGAGAAACCGGGACAGGAAAGGAGCTGGTGGCGCGGACGATTCATGAACGCAGCGCGCGGGCCGGGGGAGCGTTTGTGACCTTGAATTGCGCGGCCGTTCCGGCGGAGCTGATTGAGTCTGAACTTTTCGGACACGAGAAAGGATCGTTCACCGGGGCAGGCGGCCGGCATATTGGCAAGTTCGAGCAAGCAGATCAGGGCACGATTTTTCTGGATGAAATTGGGGATATGCCGCTGGCCATGCAGGCCAAGTTACTGCGCGTGCTGGAAGAAGGAGAAGTAGAGCGCATCGGCGGGGACAAGCCTGTGAGCGTCGACGTGCGGGTGGTGGTGGCTACACATCGTGACCTGGAAGCTCGGGTGCGGGAGGAGAAATTCCGGAAGGACTTGTTTCATAGAATCTACGTTTTTCCCCTGGTGCTGCCGCCGTTGCGCGAGAGAAGAGAGGATATCCCGTTGCTGGTGGGGCATTTTGCGGCGCAGGTGAGTGCGCTGAATGGATGGAAGCCGGCGGCGTTTAGTGCGGAGGCGATGGCAGCGTTGCAGGCGCATGCCTGGCCAGGTAATGTGCGGGAGTTGCGCAACATGGTGGAGCGGTTGATGCTGCTGGCTACTGACGGGCAGGTTGATCTTGCTACTGTGGAGATCGCGATGCCGAAGGGAGGGAGCTTTGGTGCTGTGGCGTCCCCGGCGTTTTCGTCGGGGGCGTTGGCCGAACGGGTCGAGGCTTTCGAGCGAGAAGTGATCCTGGCGGAGGTGAAGCGCAGCCATTCGAACATTAGTCTGGCGGCTAAGTCTCTTGGGTTGGAGCGGAGTCATCTTTATAAGAAGGCAGAGCAGTTGGGGATTGATCTGCGGGCGATGCGGCGGGAGCAGGAGTTGGGACAGGAGTAGTTTCACGTCGGTTTTTAGCTTCTGGCCCCAGCTTCTAGCTCTTAGCTTCCAGCCGAACAAGCTATTATCAGTTAAGAGCCGGTGGCTCTTCCACAAAGGCGTTCAGGAGAACGTGTTGATTCGAACGGATCGTCGTTGGATGATCTTGTGTTTCTTCTTCAGTTCACTCATTCCTTTGTTTTTCTCTGAGGGCGCCCTTGCGAGCGAGCCGCCTTCCCCGCCTGCGTATGGAGTTCGCATGGAGCAGGCTTGGATTCCCATGAAAGATGGGGTGCGGCTGGCGGCTACGCTTTACATGCCGGACGGGGCGAAGGCGGGGAGAAGTTCCCTGCTCTGCTGGAGTATTTGCCTTATCGCAAAGATGATGGCACGGCGGCGGGAGATTATCCCAAGCATGCTTATTTTGCGCGGCGCGGCTATGTGAGCGTGCGGGTGGACATTCGAGGATTTGGGGCGAGTGAGGGCGCGCCGCCGGAGCGGGAGTATTCCGAGCAGGAGCAGGTGGATGGAGAGCAGGTGATTTGGTGGCTGGCTCATCAAGCATGGTCGAATGGAAACGTGGGAATGTTCGGGATTTCGTGGGGAGGATTTAATTCGCTGCAGATGGCGATGCGGCATGCGCCGGGGTTGAAGGCGATTCTGGCGATGGACGCGACTGCGGAGTTATTTCACGATGATGTGCACTATGTGGATGGGATCGCACATATCGACGAGTTCGAATTGAACATGGATATGGCGGAGGGATGGACTGGGGCTCCGGATTATACGACTCGACGAAAAGGTTCTGGGGCCGCGGTTTGAGACGCCTCCCTGGTCACTGCTTTATTTGAAACATCAGCATGACGGGCCGTTCTGGCGGGAGCGGGTGCGTCCGTTGAAGGAAATCACAATTCCCAGTTTTCTGATTGGGGGATTGCTCGATGGATATCGCGACAATGTGCCCGACATGCTGATGCAGGCGAGCGGGCCGGTGAAAGCGATTGTGGGGCCGTGGAACCATACGTATCCGAATGAGGCGGTACCTGGTCCGGAGGTTGAGTGGCGGAATGAGGCGGTGCGCTGGTTTGATCATTGGCTGAAGGGGCGGGACACGGGCGTGGAGCGCGATCCGCGGCTGGTGATTTATATGCAGCACTGGCATGCGCCTGATCCGAGTTTGGAAAACGTGCCTGGGGAGTGGAGACGGGAGGATGTTTGGCCGCCGAAGGATGCGCGGGCCTCGACTTTATTTTTTCAGCCGAATCACTTGCTGGCCGAGAGTGCGGCGCAGACTGACATACATCAGCTTAAGTATGTTCCGTCGATTGGCGTGGAGGCGGGGTTCTGGTGGGGTGAGTTATTGAGCGACGTGCGGCCGGTGGATGCGTTCAGTTTAGTGTACGATTCGGCGCCGTTGCGAGCGGATGTGGCGATTCTCGGGCGTCCGCACGCTTTGCTGCGGGCCTCCGCCACCGCGCCGCTGGCCGACTGGTTTGCGCGGCTTTCCGATGTGGCGCCGGATGGGACGGTTACGCAGATTACTGGCGCGGGGATTAACGGCGCGCAGCGGGATTCGATGAGGGAGCCGCGCGATCTGGAACCGGGTAAAGTGTATGCACTCGATATTGAAATGCATTTGACTTCGTGGGTGTTTCCCAAGGGGCATCGCATCCGTGTCGCGATTTCGAATGCGTTGTGGCCGATGATGCTGCCTACGCCTTATTCCATGACAACTTCTCTGGAACTCGGCGGCAGTGACGGTTCGCGCGTTGTGTTGCCGGTTGTGCCTGAGCACGGAGCTAATGCGCCGGCGTTTTCTCCGCCTGAGCCGTCCGAAGAGCGCGTCGATCTTAAGAGCGAAGGATTTCCTTGGCCGGGGAGTGGACTGTCGAGCGCGATGAAGCTCGTCATAAGACCACTGTCCACTGGAAGGGGCAGGAGAGCGGCGAGTATCCGTGGGGGACAGAAATCGATTACGAAAATCTGACTTACGACGCGGATGATGCGCATCCGGAGAGTTGTTCGGTGCGGGGCGAGGCGGAGAGTGTGTTTACTTTGAAAGGGCGCACTCTGACGTGGCGTGGACATTTGCTGGTTACGACCGATCAGAAGAATTTTTATTACAAGTACACGCGCGAGTTGCTGAAGGATGGGGCGATGATTAAGTCAAAGACCTGGCAGGAGACGATTGCGCGGGATCATCAGTAAGCGAGGTAAGGCATCAAGGATTGGGTAGTGGCTGACGAAACGAAGCCCACAAGGCACTAGCGTACTTTGTGATTGGTCCAGAAGCCGATTTCAATACCCGGCTGCGTCTGGAGGACATTCAGTTGTCTGTGGTTTGGTAGCCGCAATGGCAGGCCTGCTGAGACTGCTCGTTTACCGACCACGGAATTGAGACATTCGGTGGGGGTAACGACTATTTATCATTTCCGTGATCGCCTCGAGATCTTATTTTGGACGTCGACACTGCGACAAAGAAATGGCAGAGTACGGCGACATGATCCAGGCCTGCCATTAGCACTCGGAACCCTTGCGATCTGCCGTATAGGGTCGGAAGTGCTTAATCGGCGGCGGCGGACCGTGGCTCTAAGCCGCGTTTGAGGTCGGCGGCGAGCAGGCGGTGAAATAATTGTTCTCCGGCTTCGCGGCGGACGGAAAGACGCCCGGCGCGGTAGGCTCGAGACTTCAGACCACGCTGCACGTCTTCGCAGATGCCGAGATCTTCCTCCTGCACGCGATTGCCTACGTTTACTGACTGCTCGTTATATTCCCGGCTGGCGTCGCTGATGTCTCCAAAATAAAAATCGAAAATCACGGTGCAGTGGTCCACATCGACGGGGATCACAAGATTTGTGTCCATGTATCCCTCGTAGCAGTTGATCATGAGATTAGGATACTGCCAGAAATACCAGGCGCGGTCGCCCTTGCGGGTTGCGCCGGTGGCGGCATCTTCGGCGGAAGCCACCATGGGGCTGGACTGCAGACAATAACGGTCTTCGTTCTCGATGGTGTACTGCTTGTAGTCGAGAACAGAATTCAGGCCTTTGTGAAGATGGGGAACGTGGTAGCCGCCGTCGAGGTAGTTATCGACGAAGACTTTCCAATTGCAGTGGATGTTGAAAGTGCGGCGGTCGAAGTAAGTGCAGTTGGCTGATGCCGAGAGGCGCGACGCGCTTGACCAGGCCACCGAGAAATTCGGTGAGCGGCGCAGCGTGGTCGTCGAGATTGATGAAGACGAAGCACTCCCAGGTTTCGACTCGAATGGGGACGAGGCCGTTTTGGGTGCGGTCAAAATTCTCGACGCCTTCGAATTCGGGCATGCCTTTCAGGGAGCCATCGAGGCCGTAGTTCCAGCCGTGATAAGGACAATGCAGGAGAGAAGCCTGGCCGCAGGGCTCGGTTACGACGGCAGCGGCATGGTGGCGGCAAACATTGTAGAAAGCGCGCAGAACGCCGTCGTTGCCTCGGACGACAACGATTGGTTCGCCGGCGACGACGGCGCTAACGAACTGGCCTGGAGATTTCAGTTGTTCGGTGCGGGCGACTAGTTGCCAGGTTTTGCTGAAGACATTCAGGCGTTCGAGGTCGGCGACGCGGGGGTCGACGTACCAGGCGGCAGGAATGGTTGAGGCCTGCGAGAGTGGGGCGCGGTCGTCGTAGCTGGAGAGGATCTGTTCGATGGAAGGCTGCATCATCTGATTGACTCTCACTCTGGAGTTCTACACTAAATTTGTGCCGGGCAGACTCGGTTTTGCTACAACGCCTTTGGCCGGGCGACCAGCTCAACCGCGGCCACCTTGCGTATCTCACGCTGGCCACGAGTCACGGAAGCAGGAGCGGCACCGACCGCACCCCGCAAGAGGGCCAAAAATTGTCGAATGCGCGCTTCCTTCTTTTCTGGCATCTCGCCTTGCCTGCGGAACAGGCCGGGGTCGAGTTCGGCGGTGAGCAATGCATCCTGGAAGCGTTCGAAGGTCCAATCGAGCAGGGAGACGATCATTTCAATGTCCATGTCCTTGCGCAACTCGCCGCGCTCGATGCCGAAGCGCACAAAGGCGACGGTTCCGTAGGGATCTTCGGTGGTGAGGAAGCGGTTGATCTCGCGCTTCAACACCAGATCGGTGCCGTAGTTGCCGAGCAGAGAGATGCGGTAGGGGATCCAGTCCTCGCGCAGCAGATGCTCGGTGCGAACCAGCCAATAATAAAGAATCTCGAAGAAGCCGGCGGCGCGCACGTTGTCGGGCGCGTCCAGATACTTCGAGAAAGAGCGCACGGCCCGTTTGTAGACTTCGAAGAACAGACCGTCTTTGCTGCCGAAGTGCTGGAAGATGGAGCCTTTGGCAATGCCCAGCGCGGCTGCGATGTCGCCGACGCGGGCGGCGTGGTAGCCGTTCTCGGCGAAGTGCCGCATGGCGGCGTCGATGATGCGGGAGCGCTTGGCCTCGGAGCGGGGACGGGGTGTGACTCGGCGCATGTAACGCGGGAGTGCGGCGGGGTTGCTGGCGATTCCACTCATGAATGACTCCAAGTCACGAAAGCATATAGGAGATGATACTACTTTTCAACTTCGTTTTTAGTGCTTCATGAAGTAATGTATGGTTCCGCGAAGACCGGGGCGTGACTTTGAGTCAGACATGTCAATCAGACATGTCGATCGGCATGTTAGGGAGACATTAAGAGGCAGCTTTGGTGAAACCGGCTTCCAACTTTATTTATGACGCGATCGTGGTTGGCGCCGGTCACAACGGGTTGACTGCGGCGGCGTATCTGGCACGTGGCGGACTTTCCACGCTGGTGCTGGAGCGGCGTGAGATTGTTGGCGGATGCTGCGTGACTGAGGAGATTGCGCCGGGTTGCCGGGTTTCGACTACTTCTTATATTGCCAGCATGCTGCGGCCGGAGGTGATTGCAGAACTGGGGCTGGCTAGTCATGGCCTACGCATGGTCCCTTGCGACCCGGCGATTCAAGTTCCCTTCCCCGATGGACAAGTGGTTCCGTGGTGGGTGGATCGGGAGAGGGCGAAGGCAGAGTTCGGAAAGATATCGACGAAAGATGCGGCGCGGTTCGTCGCGGTCGACGATCAACTGAAGAAGCTGGCGCGCTACCTGCAGCCGTTTTTTATGGAGCCTCCCCCGGAGATCGATACGACGACCGTTGGGGGTTGGAGCGACCTGTTT
>CAWDNT010000002.1:0-738957 GCA_963803795.1 uncultured Acidobacteriaceae bacterium
GATCTCCTGACCGTGGACTGCTGAATTCAGGACAGCCGATACGGTTCGCAAATCTGCGACCACTTCTGTCGATAATGCATTCGCGCTCGTGAGTGCTCGCGTCAAGGCCGCAATGCCGACCAATTTCGTCGACAGGCCCCGTTTCTCGGCGATAGTCTGCAACGCCCGTTCCAGCCGAATCCGCATGGTCACCAGATTGAACCGGGGCAACTCGCCTGCAAGATCGTGGCTCGTGGGCAATTCGGACTGCAAGCGTTTTGGAAGCGATTCGGTCAATCGGTACTGTGCCACTCCCATCGGCTTGCCTGTGTCCCGGAGTGCATACTCAACCACAATTCTGTTCTTTTCCTTGCAGAGAATCAGGCCGATGCTGGCAGTGTCATCGACATGGCGCAAGAGGTCATCCACGGCCGACAGATAGAAATTCATCTTGCCTGCGAATTCGGGCCTGAACTCTTCAATTTTCAGGTCGATTACGACATAGCATCGAAGGCGTAGATGATAAAAAAGCAGATCGAGAAAATAGTCTTGCCCGCCGATTTCCAGATGGTACTGGTTTCCGACGAATGCAAATCCCTTGCCGAGTTCCAAAATTAAGTCGCGCAGATGGTCGATCAGACCTCGTTCCAAATCACGCTCCAGCATCTCTGTCCCGAGCGTTAGGAAATCGAAGTTGTAGGGGTCTTTGAGGAGTTCCTGGGCCAGTTCTGACTGGGGAGCCGGGAGCGTTCGCTGAAAGTTCGTGACTGCCCGGCCCTGCCTGCGGTGAAGGTCACCCTCAATTTGATGGACAAGGACATTCCGCGTCCAGCCACTCTCGACAGCCTGCCGTATATACCATTCCCGTTCCGCCGGGGCCTTGACCATTTCAAGAATCCGAACATTGTGGCCCCAAGGCAATTGTGCAACGACCTGTTGCACAAATTGCTGGTCGGGGTAGGCTTCAGCGAAAGCCCGCATATATTTGAGGTTTCGCGCGCCAAAACCAGTCATGCCCGGAAAGGCTTTGAGGAGGTCATGAGCCAGCCTGTCGACGACCTTTGCTCCCCACCCTTCCGATTGCTGACGGCTAAGAATGTCTCTGCCGATGCCCCAATAGAGCAATACGAGTTCCCGATTGACGGACAAAGCGGCGCGCACTTGCGCGCTGCGGATCCGCTCCTTCAGTTCCTGCAAGAACGCGTCATAGCGGTCCGGCAATTCAGGATGTTTTCGCTTCATGATTAGGAAACCAGCATAGCCTAAGAGTCAGATTCAATTGCACCTGATCAGGCAACATACCCCGCCAGGGCTCCTGCGTTCACTTTTGCCAAAGCGTCTTTAGATTGCACCCCCTTCAGATAAACCATGGTCGATTTGATGTCGCGATGGCCCATCCACGTCTGAAGCGTGCGGATGTCCACACCGTGGCGCAGGTGCTCGGTGGCAAATGTGTGGCGGAACTTGTGCAGGAAGAAGTGCTGGCAGTACGGCCCTTCCGCGCACTTGTTGCCGTGCTTCGTAACGCACTGTCCACAATTCAACTTCGCCCGGTCGGCGACCCGCTTCACAATCGTGTCGTTCTCGCTGTTGGGATTTCCACGTTTATTGGGAAACACCAATTGTGCGGGCAGAGCATTGCGTGTCTCTTTCAATCGCCGCAATTGGTCGATGAGAGCTGAGGGCAACGGTACAACTCGTTCCTCCCAGTTCTTCGGCCGAAAGTCCCAGAGAGCCTTGGCGGTGACCCGAACGTGACTCTGACGGAAGTCGAGATCGCGCCAGCAAACATGTTGCGCCTCCTGATCGCGAAATCCGGAGCCCAGCATAAATTTCAGAAAGATTGCCTCATCACCGATGGCGTGATTGAGCATCGACTGGATTTCTTCCGGCTCGTAAATCGGGCGGATCTTTTCAACGTACTTCGGCCAGTCACTGGATGCGATCAGGCCGCTTTTCCCGTGCCGTTTGAAAAGCTGCAGCACGACGACCAGCTTGTCGTAGACGGTCCGGTGGCCCAGTCCAAGTTGATAGCAACGTGCCATGAAGGCCAGGATGTCCTCGCGCGCCACCTGCTCTAGGGAGCTTTTTTCATAGGACGGGACGAGCAGTTCCTTCAGGGTGTAGCGGTAGCTGATGTAGGTCCGGTGACTGCGCTGGGCCTGGACCATCGCGAGGTATTGGTCGACGGCTGCGGCCAGCGCAATGCCGTTTGGACTGATCGTCGCAGGCTGTGCCGGGCGCGACATGACGCCGGCTTTGAGAGCCTCAACTTCGATGGCCTTGAGCCGGGCCGCTTCGGCTACGGCCGCGAAGTCAGCGACGGCCTGGCGGTGACGCTTGCCGTGCTCATACCACTCGAGGTAATAACTGCCCTCGGGGTGGTGTTCGTCGCGGCCCGCAATCAGGACGTGGTCGCGCACAATCCTGCCGTTGCGCTTGACGACGTTGGCGAAGCGCCACGCATCTCCAACTTTCACGTACTTGAGGATCTTGACCCGATGGTGTGTAAAGCTTTGGCTTTCCCGGCATATTCCATCTCCCTCTGGAGGGGATGGAAGGTAGACCGGATCGCAAATTCGGGCAAATCCCGGAACGGTATGGAGGGAGTGGAAGGAGTTGACGGAATTGACAGCGATTTTATCGACAGGAAGACCGACAGGAAGGGGGTTAAAGCGATGAAAACAAACAAAACCGAGGAGAAGGCAGCGTTCTAACCAACTGAACTACGTCCCCACTCGCCAAATCAACAAGATGCGCAATCGCCAGTGTTTATGCGGCGTGATCTAGTTACGGCTATTATCGAATTGCCTAAGCTGCAGCAAAAAGAGCGCGATTCCTGTCCGAACCGCACAAAATATCCTAACAGCTTCCCCGAGAACGCGAAAGACCTGCCTCTGCCAATATCGTTTGCGAAAATCCACGTCAATTAACGACTTCCCACGTGAGTTGTATGGCTCTCTGGCGTAACTCTTGCACAACCCATAACAGAATGGCGTACTCCCGTGCTCACGGCGACATCGCAAGAACACGCATGTTTACTGCATAAGATGGTGGGCAGTGCAGGACTCGAACCTGCGACCTCCTGCTTGTAAGGCAGGCGCTCTAACCAGCTGAGCTAACCGCCCCTCTTAATCTTGCCTTTGCGTGAACACGTCGTTGGTTGCGCAGGGCAAGCGTCGCGCGGATCGAAACGCGAGTAAGGGACATTCCCGCGCGAACCGCTCACGGTACGAGTCTACGCGAGCCGCGAAAAATCGGTCAAACGCGAGTCGGCAATTTCATCGATCCGCGAGGCCAACTCTCCACCCTGCTAGACTGACGCGGTGCGGCGCCTGATCGTCAATGCCGATGACTTTGGCCTCACCGCGGGCATTAATCGCGCCATCGTCGAAGCTCACACTCACGGAATCGTGACCTCCTCGACGCTGATGGCCAATGGACGCGCGTTCGAGGATGCTGTGCGTTTGGCAGCGACGGTTCCTCGTCTCAGCGTGGGCTGCCATGTCGTTCTGATCGATGGCGAGCCGGTTCTTAATGCAGAGCTGTCTTCCCTCACTGCTGCGGATTCCGGCGGTGCTCGCTTCCGGGACGGCCTGAAGTCTTTCGCCGTCCGTGCCCTGACCGGCCGCCTGAACCCGCGCGAGATCGAAGCTGAGGCCAGCGCTCAAATTCGCAAGCTCCAATCTGCCGGTGTCAGCGTCTCTCACCTGGATACCCACAAACACACACATCTGTTTCCGAGCGTGCTGCGGCCCCTGCTGAGCGCTGCCCGAGCCTGCGGCGTGCGCGCCGTTCGCAATCCGTTTGGCCCGCGCAAACCTCTGAAGTCGAGTGAACTGTTGACGCGTCCCAACCTGTGGACACGTTATGCCGAGGTCCGAATTCTTCGCACGCTTGCCGCCAAGTTCCACGAGGCGGCGAAACGGGAGGGTGTGGTGACTCCCGACGGGACTCTCGGCGTCGTCGTTACAGGTGCCCTCGATGAAGAACTCTTCCGCGCCATCGCCGCAGTTATTCCCGACGGCACCTGGGAATTCGTTTGCCACCCAGGCTATAACGATGATGATCTGAAGTCGGCCAAGACCCGCCTGCGTCAATCGCGTGAGACTGAGTTACGCGTTTTGACCATGCCCGAGGCCGGGGAGTTGCTTTTGAGTCAAGGAATCGCTCTGATCTCGTACCACGATCTGATTCTGGCAGAGACCAGGCCGTAGGGTCGCCCGGTTGCCGTTGAGCGCTACCACATCGAGTGACCTTCGTAACCCCAGGTAAGCCCTTCCCTGAGTTATGATTCCATTAGAACCGGCTCAGATATTCAAGCTGGGAGGCCTTTTATCATGTCTGCCACTGGGGCAGCCCCGCGAGCAACCTTGGACCTGCGCATACGCGTGTGGGGCATGGGTGCGAACGGTCAACCCTTCCATCAGAACGCCACTGCACAGAATGTCAGCATCACAGGAGCCTGCATTTCCGGCATCGAGCAGGAATTGAAGGTGGGCGACGTCATCGGCGTCCAATACGAGGCCAGGAAAGCTCGCTGCAAAGTAATCTGGGTGTCGGAAGCCGGCGCACTAAAGAAGGTTCAGGTCGGGGTTCAGCTGGTGGTTGACCAGGAGTGCCCGTGGATCTCCAAGTTATCCCCGGAAGAACGCTCCAACCTGCCGGCTCCTACTCCCGACAATCGCAGAAGGTTTCAACGTCACAAGATCTCGTTCCCCTTGGAATTCAAAGACGAGCGCGTGAACACTCCCATGCGTGTTAATGCCACAGACATCAGTGGGAACGGTTGTTATGTTGAGACCGCGATGCCCCTGGCCGTCACCACCGTGCTAAAGGTGGATATCTGGATCGACCAGGAGCACGTAACCGCCTCCGCCACAGTCCGCACCCGCGATCCCGGGGTCGGCATGGGCATCGAATTCACCGGGCTTCCGGAAGAGACCAAAAAACGCTTCCAGGCCCACCTGGACAAGCTTGATCCGGGCATAATCAAGCCGGGACCAAAAGCCGAGCAGTAAACCCTCCCCTGTCGAATCACTTGTTCCCCGCACCAAACCTTGCCTGCGCCCTGTAGAATCTGCATCGTCTATTGTTTGCGGCCATCGAATTACAGAACCTCGCGGAACCATGAGAAAGGGCGGACTTTAGCGGAATGAAGATTGGGATCACCTGTTATCCCACCTACGGCGGCAGCGGCGTGGTGGCCACGGAACTCGGCCTGGAACTTGCGCAACGCGGCCACGAGATTCACTTCATTTCCTACGCCCAGCCCATCCGGCTGCGGGGTGAGGAACCCAATATTCATTATCACGAAGTCGAAGTGTCTCGGTACCCGCTGTTCGACTATCCGCCGTACGACCTGGCGCTGGCCACGCGCATGGCCGAGGTGGCGCAGTTGTATGATCTCGACCTGCTGCATGTGCACTACGCGATCCCGCACTCGGTGAGTGCGCTGCTGGCACGGCAAATGCTGGCGGATGGTCCGCGAGGCCGCCGGCTGCCCTTCGTTACAACCCTGCATGGCACGGACATCACTCTAGTCGGGATTGACCGCTCCTACCTGCCCATCACGCGCTATTCCATTAACCAGAGCGACGGCGTCACCGCCGTCTCTAACTATCTGCGCGACCGCACCATGCGGGTCTTCGATGTAAAAAAAGAAATCGAAGTCATTTACAACTCCGTCAATTGCGACGTGTATGTCCGTAACAACAACGCCGAGCTTCATGCCGAGTACGCACCTAACGGTGAGCGACTGCTGGTCCATCTCTCCAATTTTCGGCCGGTAAAGCGAGTCTCCGATGTGGTCGAGATTTTCGACCGCGTGCGCAAGAAGGTTCCGTCGAGGTTAATGCTGATCGGCGACGGTCCGGACCGTTCCGTAGTCGAATGGCTGGCGGTACAAAAAGGAATCCATGAGGATGTACTCTTCCTGGGCAAGCAGGACCAGGTGCAGGAGAAGCTGGGAATCGCCGACATCCTGCTGATGCCGAGTGAGTTGGAATCGTTCGGCCTGGCGGCACTGGAAGCGATGGCGTGTGAAGTCGTCCCGATCGCGACGCGCACCGGCGGCGTCCCGGAAGTGATTGGAGACGGTGTGAGCGGCTATCTGGCTGACGTGGGCGATGTCGATACGATGGCCCGCTACGCCATCGAACTCCTGAACGATGAAAGCCGCCTGCGGGCCATGGGCAAGGCAGCGCGCGCCGTGGCACAATCCCGTTTCTGTTCCAGCAGGATCGTTCCGCAATACGAAGAATTCTACCGGCGCGTGGTTGGGCGCTCTTCGTAGAAAGCCTCCGGAACCGCTCCCATCGCCTGTAAAAGCGGCAACCGGATGCGTACCAGAGTTCCCTTGCCTTCCTGGCTGTCGATCGTCATGCGCGCGGTATCTCCGTACAACACCTGGAGCCGCTCGGAAATGTTGGCCATGCCGATTCCGGCGCCTTGCGTGCCGGTTGAAACCACTAGTGGCGCGGCTGCAATACCTACGCCGTCGTCTTCCACTTCGATAACCAGCACGGAATCGGCCAGGCGGCTGCGCAGGTAGATGCTGCCGCCCTCCACCTTGAAAGAGAGCCCGTGCTTGATGGAGTTTTCCACCAGCGGCTGCAAGATCATGCTCGGAACCATCACATCGAGGGACGCGGCGTCGAGTTCCTTCACCACCCGGAGTTTATCGGGCCCAAAGCGGACCACTTCAATGTCAAGATAGTTGTCGATGAATTCCACTTCATCCCGCAAAGGCACGAAAGAATCTGCGCTGTTCAGCAAACGCCGGAGGATGGTGGCCAGTTTGGAGATCACGTCGCGAGCTTTATCCGGATCGAAGCGCACCAGGGAAGAAATCGAGTTCAGGGTATTGAAAAGGAAATGAGGATTGATCTGGTTCTGCAGCGCTTCCATGCGGGCGTGCAACAGCAACCGCTCCTGCTCTTCCAGTTTGATCTGGATGCGGACGCTGTTGAAGATCTTGAGTTCGATCCCGATAGCCATTGCCGACGCTGCATAAATCGCCGCCTCCACCCACAGGTTGCTGCCGTCCATGCTGAAGATGGAACGGGGAAAATAGCGCGACAACTGGCTCTGGACGAAACGCAGCCCGATGATGGTGGTGAAGAACATGATCTGCCAGTCGAACAGGTGGGGCGTCGGCAGATTGCGGCGGATGAGGCGATAAATGCTGAGGTCGATGAAGGGAGAGAACGACCAGATGTCGTCCTTATCGCGCGCCATGGTGCGCAATTGACCGGCGATGAAGCCGCAAAGCATACCGAAAGGCAGCGTCGCCCACTCACCGTGTACCAATGCGGGCAGGGCCATTAATATCCCCCCGAGAACACCTGCCCAACGGCCGCCGATCGCTCCCAGCAGGAGCGCGGTTTCAAAACTCAAATCTCCTGCAAAAAAGCTTTTGGCCGAGAATCGGATCCATACCCCGATCGTGATCGGCAACCCTAACCACAGCACCAGGTAAATCTTCTGGCGCAGGGAACGCTCTTCACGAAACAAAAGCGACTTGAACTCCACGGACCGCACCAGGCTGCTGGACACGGCCGCAGCCACGCCCAGCTTCACCAGCAGATTGATCCATATCAGTCGCGGTTCCATGGAGTCTCGGGCGAACACAATTGTCCGCGAGAAAACTGTAGCACGAAGCGGAGCGCGGGTCAGAAACAGACAACGACAGCCGCGGACTCCTGCCAGTCGGCCCTCCCTCATCCGCACTCGTCTTGCGATTTCCCCGTGGCGGACGTAATATCTGGGACCTGAAAGGATGGGCACCATGGTCCTAGGCATGTCTCTCTCGACATTCACCCTCGTACATGTGATGTTAAGCTTGGCAGGCATCGGCTCGGGGCTTCTCGTCCTGTACGGGCTGCTTCTCGGAAAACGGTTTGACGGCGCGACCGCGATTTTTCTGGCGACCACTGTCTTAACCAGCCTGACCGGATTCCTCTTTCCGTTCGAGCACCTCTTGCCGTCTCATGTGCTTGCGATTATCTCGCTAGTCGCGCTAGCGGTAGCCATCATAGGCCGCTACGTTCGTCACATGGCCGGTGCCTGGCGACCGATCTACGTGGTGTGCGCTGTACTTGCCCTATATTTGAATGTCTTCGTCCTGGTAGCGCAGATCTTCATGAAGGTGCCGTCGGTTCACGCGCTGGCTCCAACGCAGAAAGAGCCGCCGTTCCTGGCGGCTCAACTTGTTGTGATGGCAATCTTCGTCGTGCTGGGGATTTTCGCGGTGAAGAAATTTCGCCTGGAGCCGGTCGCTAATGCGCCCGCCTGGTCGAGCCCTAAGGCGTCTTGACCGCTGAGGTCGCCGAGAGCGTGTTCAATCTGACGGATACACGCTCACGCAGGGCAGCGATCTATGCGAGCCCTGCAATGCCTACTGTGTTTGCGGCAACCTGGCCTTGGTTAGCCAGAAATCATTGATGCTCTTTACCAGGCTCTCGAATGCGGCCAACTGTACCGGCTTGCAAAGGTAGCAATTGGCATGCAGTTCATAGCTTTTCGCGACGTCGGCTTCCGACTCGGATGTGGTCAGGATCGCGATAGGAATCGTTTTCAGCTTGTCGTCCTTCTTGATTTGAGCCAAAACCTCGCGGCCATCCATTCGAGGCATGTTCAGATCCAGCAAGGTAAGATCCGGACGAGGGGCATTTGCGTAAACCCCCTCACGCCTCAAAAACGCCATGGCCTCAACGCCGTCGTTAGCCACGTGCAAATGAACGGACAAGTTGGCGGCGCGAAAGGCTTCCTGCGTCAGCCGGACATCTCCGGGACTGTCTTCCACCAAAAGAACCTCTAACGGCATATCGTTTCCTCCGTCCGTGTAGGTGGGCATACATAATTTTCTCCCACTTCTTTCCAGGGCAAAGAGAAGATCGAACCCTTGCCCAGTTCTTACTGTATTTGTGGCAACGTGGCCTTGGTCAGCCAGAAGTCATTGATGCTCTTCACCAGGCTCTCGAACGCATTCAGCTGCACCGGCTTACGCAGGTAGCAATTGGCATGCAGTTGATAGCTTTTCGCGATGTCCCCTTCCGCGTCGGATGTGGTCAGGATCACGACAGGAATCGTTTTCAGGCTGGCATCGTCCTTGATGAGAGCCAGCACCTGGCGGCCATCCATTCTGGGCATATTCAGATCCAGCAAGGTAAGATTCGGGCGAGGGGCATCGACGAAAACCCCCTCATGCCTGAGAAAGGCCAGAGCCTCAACGCCGTCGTTAGCCACGTGCAGACGAACTGCCGGATTCACAGCGTGGAAGGCTTCCTGTGTCAGCCGGACATCTCCGGCACTGTCTTCGACCAAAAGAACTTCTAGGGACATACTGTCACTTCCATCGGTGTAACCGCTGGTATACATGATTTCCTCTCACTTCCTTCCAGGGCAAAGCGAAAAGTCGAACCCTGCCCAAGTTCTGACTCGACCAGGATGCTGCAGCCGTGCCGCTCCGCAATCTTTTTGCAGATGGCCAGGCCTATGCCGGTGCCGGCGAACTCTTCCCGCTTGTGCAGCCGCTGGAACATGCCAAAAATCTTTTCGAAGTACTGTGGGTCGATTCCCAGTCCGTTGTCCCGCACCGAAAACATCCATTTCTCCCCGCCGTTCCGGGCAGCGGAGATGTGGACCTGGGGGATGCCGGGCCGTTGGTACTTGATGGCGTTGCCGATAATGTTCTGAAATAACTGAGTCAACTGCATTTCGTCCGCCAGGACGGCGGGCATGGGGCCGTGCGTCACCTGCGCGCCGCTTTCCTTGATGGCGCCGCGTAGATTCTGCAGCGCCTGCAGCAAGGCTTCTTCACTGGAAGTATCCGTGCAGATCCTTTGCCTTTGGTCCCGACCCGAGAAAAGGCCAGCAGGTCCTGGATCAGGCGCTGCATGCGGTTCGCCCCATCCACTGCGAAAGCGATATACTCGTCGGCCTCGGTATCGAGCTTTCCCTTGTACTTCCGGGAAAGAAGCTGGGTGTAGCTGGCCACCATGCGCAGCGGTTCCTGCAAGTCGTGTGAGGCAATGTAGGCAAACTGCCCTAATTCCTCATTGGAACGGTACAATTCGTCGAGTTTGCGCACCAGATTCGCTTCCGCCAGTTTGCGCACGCTGATGTTGCGGATCGCCGCCGTCACCAGAATGCCATCGGCACTTTCGAGCGGGCTCAGCATAATTTCGATGGGAAACTCGCTGCCGTCTTTGCGCCGCCCGATCAGCTCAATCCCGGTGCCGATCTGCTGCGCCAGCGCATCTTCCGCGCTGCGGGTACCGTCGGCAATGATCCGTTCCGCGAAGCCTTCGGGGATAATGTTCTTCACCTTCTGCCCCACCAGTTCGTCGCGGCGGTAGCCGAACTCTTTCTCCGCCCGAACATTCAGCAGAACGATCTCTCCGCCCACGTTTACCACCACCATGGCATCGGGAGCCGCTTCCAAGAGCCCGCGGTACCGGCCCTCCATCTGCGCCAGATGCGTTTCCGCACCCTTGCGCAGGCTGATGTCGCGGATCGCCGCCGTCACCAAGATGCCTTCGGGACTTTCCAGCGGGCTCAGCATGATCTCGATGGGGAACTCGCTGCTATCCTTGCGCCGCCCGATGAGTTCAATTCCGGTGCCGATCTGCTGCGCCAGAGCATCGGCTGCGCTGCGGGTCCCGTCGGCAATGATCCGTTCCGCGAAGCCTTCGGGGATGATGTTCTTCACCTGCTGCCCCACCAGTTCGTCGCGCTTGTACCCGAACTGTTTTTCCGCCTGCACATTCAGCAGAACGATCGCACCAGCAACATTCACCACCACCATGGCATCCGGGGCAGCTTCGAGCAGTCCCCGGTACCTGCCTTCCATCTGGGCGAGATGGGTTTCCGCACCCTTGCGCACGCTGATGTCGCGGATCGCCGCCGTCACCAAGATGCCTTCGGGACTTTCCAGCGGGCTCAGCATGATTTCGATGGGAAACTGGCTGCCATCCTTGCGCCGCCCGATGAGTTCAATTCCGGTACCAATCTGCTGCGCCAAAGCCTCCGCCGCGCTGCGCGTGCCGTCGGCGATGATCCGTTCCGCGAAGCCTTCGGGGATGATGTTCTTCACCTTCTGCCCCACCAGCTCGTCGCGGCGGTAGCCAAACTTCTTCTCTGCCTGAACATTCAGCAGAACGATCTCTCCCGCAACGTTCACCACCACCATTGCATCCGGAGCCGCTTCCAGCAGTCCCCGGTACCTGCCTTCCATCTGGGCCAGATGGGTTTCCGCACCCTTGCGCACGCTGATGTCGCGGATCGCCGCCGTCACCAAGATGCCTTCCGGACTTTCCAGCGGGCTCAGCATGATCTCGATGGGAAACTGGCTGCCATCCTTGCGCCGCCCGATGAGCTCAATTCCAGTGCCGATCTGCTGCGCCAGCGCCTCCGCCGCGCTCCGGGTACCGTCGGCGATGATCCGCTCCGCGAAGCCTTCGGGGATGATGTTCTTCACCTTCTGTCCCACCAGTTCGTCGCGCCTGTACCCGAACTGTTTTTCCGCCTGAACATTCAGCAGGACGATTTCTCCCGCCACGTTCACCACCACCATGGCGTCGGGAGCCGCTTCCAAGAGGCCGCGATACCGGCCCTCCATCTGCGCCAGATGCGTTTCCGCAACCTTGCGCACACTGATGTCGCGGATCGCCGCCGTCACCAGAATGCCTTCGGCGCTTTCCAGCGGGCTCAGCATGATCTCGATGGGGAACTCGCTTCTATCTTTGCGCCGCCCAATCAGCTCAATTCCGGTGCCGATCTGCTGCGCCAACGCCTCCGCCGCGCTCCGGGTGCCGTCGGCAATGATCCGTTCCGCGAAGCCTTCGGGGATGATGTTCTTCACCTTCTGCCCCACCAGTTCGTCGCGCCTGTACCCGAACTGCTTTTCCGCCTGAACATTCAGCAGAACGATATCCCCGCCCACGTTCACCACCACCATGGCATCGGGAGCCGCTTCCAGCAGCCCGCGGTAGGACTCGAGTTGGACCTTCCGATCCGATCGGGACGCGGTCTTCATTTCACCTGACTTTGTGCGATGCGCAGTACTTCAGGGTCTGCTACTTCGAGTAGGGGCGCTGGTGCCTTGAGGTGAGATACGGGACAGTTGCCTACTGGCGATAGTCGTCAGTATGCGCCGACAATACTGGCGATCCGACAGGATAAATTCTGAAATCCGTGCTGGACATTCCACTTCGGGACACGGCCCATTTTGAAACAGTTACGATTTGAGTGGGCCGAGGGCCACAACTCGATTCAGTCGTAGATGGCCTAGACAGTCGCTGCCTTGGCCCGGTCCTTGGCGGAAATTGCCACTTTTCGGCCGATGGCTCCTTTCTCCAGAAAATTCTTCAGCTTGAGGATCAGTGTCGGCGTGATGTCCTGACCTTTGGCCACCAGCAACATGCCAGTCTTGGTGCGAAGCTCTTCCTCCAGAACCATGTCGTAGGGGATCAACTCCGAAATATCGCAGGAGCGCACCTCCATCTTGCTTTTCTCGCCATCCAGCTCCACCAGCGCCTGAAAGATTCGCGGATCGAAATCCGGATGTTGCCGCGACAGGCGGTTTGCGGCCTCGCTCTGGGACAGGCCCCTTGGTCACTAGCTCATCAAAAGCCAGGGTGGCCCGCAGCATGTTGGCTCCCAGCCGCATGTCCGCCGTGGCCGCCTTCGCGACGTCGCCTCCCACCGGCGCTGAGTCATTTTGGTGCGCAATCATCCAGGCAATGGGCTCCATCCGCGGAATTTTCGACAGCAGATCGCGAGCCACGCCGGGATGAGCGTCAAAGCGCTTTTGTTCGTCCGGCGGAAGCGGCCGGCCAGCGTAGACGGCCTCGATGGTTTCCGGGTGCAGCGTCACACATCCCAATTGCGACATCATCGCCGCTACCTCAAACCTCCAGGGGCTGTCCAGAGCCATCCGCGTCGCCACCTGATGGATATAGCGGCGCACTCGCAGCGCCCGGCCAAAGGCCGCCGGGTTGACCAGGCTCAGCACTTCGGTGAGCACCTGGATGCTGCCCTGCAGCGTGTTTTCCAATAAGTCCTTTTCCGCCGTGAGCAGGCGATACTGCATCAATCCCGCGGTCAAGGCTTTCGCCAAGGTGTCCTTATTGCAGGGCTTGGTCAGAAAACGAAAAATGCTTCCTTCATTGACCGCGCTCACCGCGCTGCGGACATCGGCATCGCCGGTCAGCATGATGCGAATGGTATCGGGCGCAAGCACTTTGACCTTTCTCAACAGCTGGCCGCCATCCATCTCCGGCATTCGCATGTCGGAGACCACAACGGCATAGGGCCCGGTGGCTTCGAGCGCGGCCAGGGCCGCTGCTCCGCCCGGCGCGGTCTCGATTTGAAATTCGTTGCGGAACATGCGCTGATATCCCACCAGCACGGCGTCTTCGTCGTCCACCATCAGAATTTTTTCAGGCATTGTGTTCACTCCGAGAGGCAACTTCCCGACAAGCTTTCTCCCACGACGCCAGTTGTTGCTGGAGTCCGAGTTGGGTCAAAAGAGTTCATCCAGCCCCGAGGTTTCATCGGAAAGCGGATGAACATGCAGCTGGTTATCGTAGTAATCGGCGGCATGCACGGCGATCAGCGCGGAAAATGACGCGGGTTGGGCCTGCGCCGGCTGGTGGTGCCAGGCAACCGCTTCCACGATCGAGTCGGTCAGCCCCCATAACCCGAGCAGATAGGCTCCCACTCCGTTGTGCGTACAACCAAAGGCATCCGCCTTCACACTGTGCCAGCAGAACTCCGGGTTCCGCTGCCCGTTTCAGAACCTGCTGATATTCGGCGCCAAAAGCGGAGGCCAGAACCAGCCGCCCCACATCGTGCAGCAGTCCGGCGGTGAAGGCGTCATCCATCACTCCCGGCGAGACGACACGTTCTACCCGCGCAATGGCCTTGGCGAAACTGGCGGTGGTCATGCTGTGGTCCCATAAGAAGCCCAAGTTCTGTGAGTGAGATGGCCTCCGAGATCGGAAAACACTTGCACGCTGAGAACCAGCGCTTTCAGATTTTCGACTCCGATCAGGCTGACCGCCTGCTGGGGGCTCGAAACGTGGCAAGAAAGCCCAAAAAATGCCGAGTTGACCAACTGCAGCACTTTGGCGCACATGCCCATGTCCTGGGCGATCAGGTCGCCGATTTCTGTAATCGAAGTGTCTGGAGATCGCAGAGCTTCGGTCACCGCAACATAGAGTGCGGGAAGGCTGGGTACGGTTTTCAGCCGGCCGATGACCTCTTTCAAGTGGCTATCGTTCAGCATGTCGCGCAGCGCAAAAGCGCGCACCAGCCGTTGCTTGAGTTCATCGAGGTCGCAGGGCTTGGACAGATACTGGTGGCTGGGGCCCACCGAACGCAAAATGGTCTCGCGGTCCGATTGCCCGGAAAGAATGATGCGCACCGTCCGGGGAAACCTGGCCTTCACCAAGTCCAGTAATTGGGCGCCATCCATCCCGGGCATGCGCATGTCGGTGATCACTACATCGAATGGGAGCTTGCGCCATGGTCTCCAAGGCTTCGGCGCCGCTGCTGGCGAGTTGCGACTTCCCACTCGGCGCGCATGCCGCGCAGGCTGTGCTGGATGCCCTGCAGAATCATGGGCTCATCGTCGACAAAGAGGATTCGCTTGTTCATGACGCGGGAGTTCCCGCTCCCAGCGGGAAGCCGGATGAAGAAGGTCGTTCCTTGCCCCGGTTCACTTTCAAACCAGAGCTGGCCCTGATGGCGTTTGACAATCGCGGCGTGCGCCAGCGCCAATCCCTGCCCCGTGCCTTTGCCCACTTCTTTGGTAGTGAAAAAAGGCTCGAAGACTCGGGAGCGTATTTCCGCCGGGATGCCGGCGCCGGTATCGGCCACCGCGATCCTGGCCCACTCGCCTTCCCGCTGCGTGCTGATCGTGATGGTGCCTTTCCCTTTCCCGCTCTTCTCCGCTGCGTTACTGATGGCATGGGCGGAATTGACGATCAGGTTCAGCATCACCTGGTTGAATTCCCCCACCAGGCACGGGACCAGGGGCAGGTCGGCGTCGAAAGCGGTAACCAACTCGGCGCAATACTTCCATTCATGTCTGGCCACCGAGATCGTGGTTTCGATCGCCTGGTTGAGGTTGATGGCGCGCTTTTCTTCCGAGCCGGGATGGGAAAATTCCTTAAATCCCTTCACGATCTTGGCGATCCGCTTGACTCCCTCCAGGCACAAGTCGATGGCTTTCGGAATATGTTCCGACAGGTATTCCAGATCACACTTCTGATGGAGTTCGCAGAACTGCTGAAGATGTTCGCGGGAAACTGGGCCGGTCGCGCATTCCGATTGCACCGTTCCGCAGAAGTTCAGAAATTCCGCGACCGGGCCCCAGGAATCCTTCAGGAACCTGATATTGTCCCCAACGAATTGCGTGGGAGTGTTGATCTCGTGAGCGATGCCGGCCGCCAGTTGACCAATGCCTTCGAGTTTTTGCGCCTGCCGAAGTTGCAATTCCAGGCCCATCCGATCAGTGACGTCGGCCCCGGTGATGATGAACCCGGTTTGTTCGCCGACCTTCGCCGGGATGCGCAGAACATTCAAGCCCAGAAAACGGGTCTTGCCTTCGCGCTCGTAGGCCAGATTCTCGGAGCGATAAGCAGACTCGGTCGCCAGCCAGCGCGCGATCTCCGCTTTGATCTCCGGATGCAGCCATCGGATTCCGCAGTCTTCGATCGTGCGCCCATCGGCACTGCTGTCCTCGATCCCGAAAGTATTGGTCGCCGTCAGGTTCCAGCGCGTGATGCGGCCCTGGGAATCCACCCCGATCAGGATCGAAGGGATCGAGCGCAAAAACAGATTCGGTTTCCGCGTGGGCAGCCTGCAGTTCGGCGAGGAGTTCATCTTTGATCGCGGTTGGCGGCTTCCGCCTCCTCCCGAGCCTCCTGCATTTCAACTTCCGCCTTCATCCGATGAGTGGCATAGCGAATGGCTCGGAGCAGTCCTGCCGTCTCGATTTTGCCTTTGACGAGAAAGTCCTGGGCTCCCTCCTGCAAGGCCTGGTCGGCAACCACTTCGTCTTCACACCCGGTCAGCACAACCAACGGGATGCGAGGTGCGGCTGCGCGCGCCCGCCGCACCGCTTCCAGTCCGCATGCGTCCGGCAACCCCAGGTCGAGCAGGATAATGTCCGCGGCATTTGTCGCGAGGTGACTCTCCGCCTCGCTCATATATCCGACCGTGGTCAAGGCGAACTCATGCGGTGCACGCTTGAGGATCTCCCGCAGCAAACGAACATCCAGGGAATTGTCTTCCACCAGAAGTAGCTTTAGGGAAGTCTCGCTCATTTGTTTGCTGTCGCAACGGCGTGGTGGTGAATAGGGACCTCGTCAGCGAGGCGCAACCCGGAAGCAGCGTCGGCGAAGATACGGCTGCCTACCATCTTCCACTCCCATCGGCGGAATTGATGGTCCACTTTAACGCTGGCGGCCATGAGACGATGCGGTGGCTGAACCCAGGGTTCTGTACCGGGTAGAAGGTCTGGTGCCGCCAGATTCCATTAGAAACGGTCTATCAGGCCTCGAACTATTGGATGTGGAAACGGGACTACAGGCAAATGTCGTGCCACCGGCTGCAGTCTGCAGTCTTCAGAGCCATGGCTTGTGTCCAAGTCGGGGAAAATAGGGCTATCTGTTAATGCCCACTGGTTTTATGAAGAACTAGACCGATCAATATCCTTTCTGCTTATCAACGACAAATAGCAGCGGCTCGTGCGCGAGATAGCGGCGAAGATTTTCCGAGAATACCGAGTAATGCCGTTGCCAGAGTTTTTCGGTGAAGCTGCCGGTATGCGGCGTAATGAGTAGGTTTTCGAGGTCCCACAGCGGTGACGCGGCGGGAAGCGGTTCCTGGTCGAAGACATCAAGCGCCGCGCCGGCAATGCGGCGGTTCTGAAGCGCGTCGACAAGTGCGGCCGTGTCCACCTGAGGGCCGCGGCCCACGTTGATCAGATAGGCATCCGGCCGCATGGCGGCCAGCCGATCCGCGTTGATCAATCCGCGCGTCGCTTCAGTAAGCGGAGCGGCCACCACCACAAAATCCGACTGCGACAGCAACTCGTCGAGCTGAGCCGGCCCGTAGACTGCTTCCACTCCTTGGGGACGTTCTTTCTCTGGACATTCGCGCGCGGCTATCACGCGCATGCCCAGAGCTGACACCATGCGGGCCACTGCGCGCCCGATGCCGCCGAGCCCGATCAGGCCCAGCGTCGCGCCCGCCACCTCGCGCGGCCGGGCACCATCGTTCCAGATCGCAGTCTTCCCCCAGGCATGCTTTTGTTGGAGCCGCACGGCCTGCGGAATCTTCTTTGCCAGCGCAAACATGAGCGCGATCACGAGCTCGGCAACCACTGGACCGTGTACCTCGCGGGCGTTGCTGAGAATCACATCGCTTGTCACCATCTCTGGGAAGAGCAATGGATGCACGGCCGCCGTCGGCGTATGCATCCAGCGCAGCTTCTCCGCCAACCTGAACTGCTCGGGGCGGAGTGCGAACGCAAAGAGGATTTCACACTCCCGAAGATGCTCCTCGGCACCTTCATAGCTACGCCTGTGTACCACCTCGAGGTCAGGAAAGTCTGTCCGCAGTCTTTCAGAAAACCACGAGGGCACGTTCCATAGATCGAACTCGTGATGGACGACAATCAATAGCTTCGTCATCGTGCAGGTCGGTGTACTCCGCGCCCTCGGCGTCCCTTGGGCTTTATTTGTTCTTCAGGAAAGCGCGAAGATCCGCCCCTGTCATTTCCTTCGGTTCATCGAGGCCCAGCATCCCGAGCATGGTTGGCGAAATATCCCGCAGAGAGCCGTTAGGCTTCAATGTGAACTGCCGGGCATTTTCCGCAACCACGATGAAGGGCACGGGATTGGTGGTATGCGCGGTGTGCGGTCCGCCGGTCACCGGATCGATCATCATCTCGGCATTGCCGTGATCCGCCGTAATCAGCATGGCGCCTCCTCTGGCGCGAACCGCGGTTTCGATGCGGCCCAGGCAGGCATCCACAGTCTCTACCGCCTTGATCGTGGGCTCAATCTTGCCTGAGTGTCCCACCATGTCGGCGTTGGCGAAGTTGACGATAATCACGTCAAACGTTCCTTCTTCCGTGGCCTTGATAACGGCATCTGCGATGCCGGCTGCGCTCATCTCCGGCTTCAGATCGTAAGTCGCGACCTTCGGCGACTGCACCATCACCCGCTCTTCGCCGGGAAAAGGCTGCTCCACGCCGCCATTAAAGAAGTATGTAACGTGGGCATACTTCTCGGTCTCAGCCACGCGCAGGTTGCGCATGTGGGAATTGCCCATCACATTGGCCAGGATGTTTGCCATCGATTCCGGCGGAATCACCACTGGCAGGCTGAAGTTCTTGTCATACTGCGTCATGCAAACGTAATGCAGATTCGCCGGAACCCGGTCGCGGGGAATCGTGGCATCCAGATCAGCCGCTCCCGGAAGATCAGTGCCAGCCGTCGCATTCAGCCCGCTGTTGCGCGCCAGCGCGCGCGTGATCTGCCGGACGCGGTCAGCACGGAAATTGAAGCAGATGCAGGCATCGTCATCGCGAATGGTCGTGAGCGGCCGGCCATTCTTATCGCTACAGACAAACGGCACGACAAACTCATCGGTGACTCCCCGGTTATAGGAATCTTTCATTCCCTGAACCGGGTCAGCGCTCTTGCCGCCTTCGGCATCGCCAAAGACCATCGCATTGTAGGCTTTGGCGATCCGTTCCCAGCGCCGGTCGCGATCCATCGCATAGTAGCGGCCATTCACCGTGGCAATCTTTCCGGAGTTGTACTCCCGCATCTTTTGCTGCAGCTGTTCGAGATAGCCGGCGCCGTTGGTGGGCAGAGTGTCGCGGCCATCCATGAATGCGTGCACGAAGACTCGGTCCACGCCGTTCTGCTTCGCCATTTTCAGCAGCGCATAGAGATGCGCCTGCTGCGAGTGCACGCCCCCGTCCGAGACCAGGCCGAACAGGTGCAGTCTCCGTTGACCCATGCGAGCGTGCGTCATGGCGGCGAGCAGCACCGGATGCGAAAAGAATTCGCCGTTCTGGATCATCAGGTCGATGCGAGTGATGTCCATGTGAACGATGCGCCCCGCGCCCATATTGAGATGCCCCACTTCGCTGTTGCCCATCTGCCCCTCGGGCAGGCCAACAAAGCGTCCGCTGGTATGAATCAGCGTGTTGGGATACTCGCGCAGCAGTCGGTCGTAAGTAGGTTTGCGCGCCAGCGCAATGGCGTTGGCTTTGGTCTCGGCGCGATAACCCCAGCCATCGAGGATGATGAGTACCAGCGGTTTAGGACGAGGCAAGCCTTGAGCTCCTGGCGCTTTAGCTCTCAGCTCTCGGCTCGCAGCAGTGAGCATCGAGCGGTGAGCCTGAGATTCATAAGCGCAGATTGAACTACCAGATTACCCGGATTGGATACTTCTTGAACACTGGGTCCGAAGTGATGATCGGCCAGCCTTCCTGCAAACTCTGCGCGATGAGAATACGGTCGAAGGGATCGCGGTGATGGAGTTGCAATTTCTCGATTTGGAGCACATGTTCGAGTTTAATGGAAAGTACACTAACGCCGTTGGCACCCATTTTCGTAGCCAGATAATTACCTGCGGGAACTGGTAACGGGAGCTTTCCGATCTGTACTTTGATCAGAGCCTCCCAAATGCTTGCCACACTTAAGAACCTCTCAGACGATGCAACCGCGTTCCGTGCTGCGAGTGAGAGCTTCTCAGGGGCGCTCAAACCCCAAAGAAAGGTATTCGTATCGAGAAGAACCTTCATTCGGGGAGGGGCTTGTAGAAGAGGTCTTCGAGCTCCGGGTCAGGTTCGTTGAAGTCATCCGGCACCACGAATTCGCCTTTGGCAGAACCAAATCTGAAGTCTCGTTTTTTTCCGTGCAGGGGCACCAGCTTAGCCACCGGAGTCCCTGCCTTGGCGATGATGATCTCTTCACCCAACGCTACTCGCTCGAGCAGACGGGAGAAGTGGGTTTTGGCTTCGTGGACATTAACTTCCATAGTGTTCATTGTAACTAAGTCGTAGACTAAGTCAACCTAGGTTCCGCCTGGCAGGGGCGATTAACTTTTCGAGGGCCCGCGGTACCCCTCCCCCCTCCCCCGGTCTATTGGAATCAGAATGTTAGCGAGAAAACCTGAAATAATCTCTTGGAATCAGGAGTTTGCGGGCAAAATCTTGGGAGCAAAGGACTTGGCGTTGGTGCCGTCGAGTTCGCCACACTGCCTCCGGTCCCATGGTCGACTGCTTGGGTTGTGGAACGCAAGGTTAGATGTCACAGAGGGCAGTCACTGTTTGACAGCGCCAGAGCTTATCTGCACCCACCCTGATTCCCTTCACTTCTGCGGTGAATTCGTCTTCTCTTCCGCCCGCTTGAGCGCGGCGTCGATCTCCGCCTGTATTCGCGGATACACCGTCCGCATGGTATCCGCTGTCACCGCCGGCATTTCGTGGAGAAACTTCTGCCCGGCGGGAGACGAATAAAAGACGGTCAACGCCTCTATTTCCGATTTCGTGAAGTGCCGCTGATAGACGGGGATCATGTCGCTCAGCATTTCGTCCAAGGGAAAGTTCTTCATCAGATCCTCGGATTGCTTGTCCATGCGCGCGAGCTCTTCGTCATTCACATCCGGGTGCCGTTTCTTAATCTCCTCGCGGTTCAGGCTCCGCATCTGCGCAAACACCTGTTGCATCATCTGGGCCATCTGCTCGCGGCTCGCCATGACATCAAAGAGCTTCTTGACGTCTTCCTTGGACGCCGCGTCCGGGGCAATCGACACTGTGGTCTGGGCGCCGGCACACATTGACAAAGCGAGAACACACGAGCACAACCACGATCTAGACCTCATCAAAAGACCCTCCATAAGAACAGCCGCACTTCAGCCTTTGTAATTCAACGCCTTCAGCCCCAGGAACCGCGCCGACGAGCCCAACTCCTCTTCGATCCGCAACAGTTGGTTGTACTTGGCGATCCGGTCCGTCCGCGAGGCTGAGCCGGTCTTGATCTGTCCCGCGCCCGTGGCGACAGCAAGATCGGCAATAAATGTGTCCTCAGTTTCGCCCGAGCGGTGCGAGATCACCGATGTGTAACCGTTTCGTCGGGCCAGATCAATCGCATCCAAAGTCTCGCTGACTGTACCGATCTGGTTGACTTTGATCAGGATCGAGTTGGCAACGCCCTTGTCAATTCCTTCCTGCAGGAAAGTAATATTTGTGACGAAGATGTCATCCCCGACGAGCTGAATCTTGCCGCCCAGTTCTTCGGTCAGATTCTGCCAACCCTCCCAGTCTTCTTCAGAGAGCCCGTCTTCAAGCGACACAATAGGATAGTCCTTGACCCACTTCGCCCAGAACTTCACCATGGCGTCCGAACTCTTGGCCGATTTGTCCGACTTCTTGAAGACGTACTTGCCACCCTGATAGAACTCGCTGGCCGCGGGATCGAGTGCGATGGCGATCTCTTCTCCCGGCTTGTAGCCGGCCTGCTGGATCGCTTCCAGCACCACCTCAATGGCCTCGACGTTCGACTTCACCGAGGGCGCAAATCCGCCTTCGTCGCCTACCGCCGTGTTATAGCCACGCTTCTTCAGCACACCCTTCAGCGTATGAAAAACTTCCACGCCCCAGCGTAACGCCTCGGAAAACGAAGGCGCGCCGACGGGCATCACCATGAATTCCTGAAAGTCGACATTGTTGTCGGCGTGCGCCCCACCGTTAAGGATGTTCATCATGGGCGTGGGCAGCGTATTTGCTGCCGCTCCACCGAGATAACGGTAGAGCGGCAGGCCATATTCCGCGGCTGCGGCCCGCGCCGTTGCCATGGATACCGCGAGAATCGCATTCGCTCCCAGCCGGCTCTTGGTCTCGGTGCCGTCGAGTTCGATCATCTTTTGGTCAAGGCCGCGCTGATCGGCCGCATCCCAGTTCGCCAGTGCGTCCGCGATCTCTCCGTTGACGTTGTCGACGGCTTTGAGAACACCCTTGCCGAGAAAACGCGCTTTGTCACCGTCGCGCAGTTCGACGGCTTCGTGCTCGCCCGTCGATGCGCCGCTCGGGACAATGGCCTGGCCAACCGCTCCGCTGGCAAGCTGCACTTCGGCTTCGACCGTAGGATTGCCGCGCGAATCCAGCACCTCGCGCCCCAAGATTGCCCCAATATTCGTCATACTCGTCATGCTCGTCATACCGCGCTTACCTTTCTTGCCGCCGTCCGCATGGGACCCGTGAATCGCCGTCCGGCACCGCGCGGAAATGACAGTAAAGGTGAGACCCCGGCCAGTCCAAGGCCCGGCGCCCTTTGGTCTTTCCTATGCAGTGCTTCTGAAACTGTCGATTATAGCGGATGGAAGATTCGCACAATGTGATGGAGTTTAGGCCGGAGCTCCGGACAAGGGGAGCCAGACTTGAAAACGCGTCTCACCGGGCTTCGAAGTGACCTGAATATTCCCCCGGTGCTTCTTCACAATTCGCTGCACTGTGTCCAAGCCGAGGCCCGTGCCTTCCCCAACTCCTTTCGTGGTGAAGAAAGGCTCGAAGATGTGCGGCTGCACCTCGTCGGGAATCCCCGGACCGTTATCGGTAATCTCAACCACCGCGCAACCGTCATCGCGGTAGGTTCTGACGCGCAACTCGCCTTTTCCGTGCATCGCGTCGATGGCGTTATCAATAATGTTGGTCCACACCTGATTGAGCTCGCTGCCAAATGAATTCACCAGGAGGGGAACACCCTGGTAGTCGCGCTGCACCGCCACTCCTTGCTTGAGCTTGTGATTCAGGATCGTAAGCGTGGTTTCCAGGCTCTTGACCACGTCCACGTTTAACACCGGCGCTTGGTCCATGTGGGTGTATTCCTTGATGGCCCCGACCAAATCCGATATCCGCGAAGTGCTGCTCTCGATTTCGTGCAGCAGACTCGCGATCTCAACCGAAGCGGCGATCCGGACCAGAGCCGCCCGCGCCGTCTCCCCATCGAGATTTGCGAACAACGATTCAACCACTTCCGGCTTGATGTTCCGCCGCGCCAGGCCGGACGCCAGCATCCACAAGTCGTTCTGCCCATGACTGCGCAGCAGAGAATCGATCTGGTCTTCCAGGTCGCTCATGGTCAGCGCATCCGGCGGAACAATATCCGGTTGTGTGAACGAAGCTTCCATTTTCTCGATCTCCGATTTTTGCGTCGGCGTGAGGTCACGCCTTCCCAGTTCGAGACTCGCGTCCCTGATTTTCTTAAGAATCTCGCGCATTTGGCTGGCCGCGCGTTTCGCAGCCGAAGCCGGATTGTTAAGTTCATGTGCAAGTCCCGCCGAAAGCTTTCCCAAAGACGCCAATCGGTCGCGCTGTTGCTCCATCCGCGTGGTTTCACGGATTCGGTCCGCCATCAGGCCGACCAGACGCTGCGTCAGTACCGGCATTTTCTGCACCAGGTCTGGAAACAACGATGCCGGAAATCGTAGTGCGCGGCTGTCCGTCAGCGCTCGCCCACCCACAGAAAACTGCTTCATTCTCGAAAACGGCAGTACTCCGGTGACGTCGCCCGGCTCCAGGTCAAAGACGAAAGTTTCGCCTCCAATCTCGCCCCGCACTTGAAGATGTCCCTCAAGAATCACAAACATCGTGTCCGCGGGATCGCCCGGGCGCGAATACACATCGCCCGCCTTCAGCTTCAACTCCTGCGCCTGGTTGAGAAACCAGTCGAGCTGATCGTCCGGCAAATCAGCGAATTCCTGCACGCGACGTAGTTCAGATTTATCGACCATTTATACCTTGCTCAGATACTGATGAATGAACTGCACCGCCACCGATCCTTCTCCCACTCCGGAAGCCACGCGTTTGATAGAACCGTGCCGCACATCGCCCACAGCAAAGATGCCGGGAACATTGGTCTCGAGCAGAAATGGATCGCGGTCAGGCGTCCATCCCTTCGGACGTTGCCCATCCCGCACAAGGTCTGGACCAGTCAACAGGAAACCGCGCTCGTCTCGCTCCACAATGCCCGCCAGCCAGTCCGTCCGCGGCAGCGCTCCAATAAAGATAAACATCGCACTCGCCGGCACGCGCTCAATCTTGTTGGTATCGGAGCAAAGCACCGAAATCTCTTCCAGATGCGTCTCGCCGTGTGCTTCAGACACGCCCGCATGGGTCCATAGCTGAATGTTAGGCGTTTCTTTAACCTGATCGATCAGATATTGCGACATGGTGCTGGAGAGCGATTCGCCCCGCACAAGAATAATGACGCGGTCCGCGTATTTCGCGAAGTTCATTGCCGCCTGACCCGCTGAGTTCGCCCCACCGACCACATAGACGATCTCACCCTTGCAGGACAAAGCCTCGGTAGCTCCGCCGCCGTAATAAATCCCCGCACCCTGTAACCTGTCGATGCCCGGAGCTTCCAGCCGTCTCCACTGCACCCCGGTCGCGATCATCAGCGCGTGACAGGAGACCTCGTTTCCATCCGCCATCTTGATAATCCGGTAAGGCCCTTCGGTCCGGACGCCAACCACTTCCTGCGCCAGGATTTCCACCCCGAAACGCTGTGCCTGCACCACCGCCCGCCGCGCCAGATCAGCCCCGCTAAGCCCAGTCGGAAATCCCAGATAGTTCTCGATCCGCGAACTCATTCCCGCCTGTCCGCCGGGCGCTTCCCGCTCAATCATCACCGTATGCAGACCTTCAGAGGCTCCATAAACGGCCGCGGCCAATCCAGCTGGCCCCCCGCCCACAATCGCCAAGTCATAAAAGTCGGTTTGAGCGCGCGTGCGCAAGCCAACTTTTTGCGCGACTTCCGCCGGCACGCCCTCGAGCAGCTTTGTCCCGTCCGGAAACAGCACCACGGGTAGGTTCGCCGCCTCCGGCCCCAAAGCTTCCAGCAGTTGCTTGGTTTCTGGATCATTGGCGGAAAGCTCCACGTCAGTCCACTGATAGGGAACGCGGTTGCGCGCCAGAAAGTCGCGCAATTCATACGATCTCGGCGACCAGCGTGTCCCCAGCACCCGGATCCCTTCAAATGTCGGACGGTACGAAGCCTGCCAGTCATCGAGCAGATCATCGAGTTGCGGATACAGGTGCTCCGCCGGAGGGTCCCAGGGCTTCAGAAAAAAAAGTTGATGCTGGCCTGGTTGATGGCGTTGATCGCGGCGTTGGTATCCGCATAAGCAGTCAGCAATGCGCGCTTCGCGCTGGGGAAGATCCCCATGGCCTGTTGCAGAAATTCCACTCCATCCATGCGCGGCATCCGCTGGTCGGCCAGCAGCAGGGCCACGCTGTCATTCCGCACCTTCAACTGCTTCAGCAGGTCAAGCGCGCCCTCGGGCGAATCGCTTCCAATCACGCGGTATTCCGCCCCGTAGTGCGAGCGCAGATCGCGCTCGATCGCCCGCAAAACATCAGAGTCGTCATCCACGCTTAGCAATATCGGCTTGGCCATGCTCGATCCCGGTTCCAGGCAGAGAGATCATTGCACACTTCTGTATTTCCTGGTCGAGTTGTTAGATACAGAAAATTGCATTCGGTTGCGTGATTCCAGTTATTAGGATCCGTTGAAGCATCGGGACAACAAATCGAAAGGTTTCTAAAGGCGCATATGCCTGCAGGACATAGCGATTCTGCTCCGTGATTGCATATCGCCAAACGGCCGTTATTCCTGTCCAGAAGCCAGCAGTCGGGTCCACAGGTTTTCGGGCCCGTATCGCAAGCCTGGAGCCAGATCATACCCGACCCTTATCTTCTCTGGTTCGCTAGCCGCCCCACGTATTGTCCTGGCCATGTACCTAGTCTAGAGTCAAAGCAACAATCGCGAGATTTATGGGTTGTAAGATTCGAGGAGGGATTATGAAGAAGTCGATAGCGCCATCTTGCATCCTGCTGCTGGCCTGCTCTTGCATAGGTACCATGGCTGCGGCGCAGACTAGTTCTCCCGTACCCGCCGGCACCGCCCTGATGGTCAAACTTGAGACGACTCTCGCGACCTTCAGCAACAAGGCTGGGGGTCCTTTTCAGGCACGCTTGACGCAGGCTGTAGTGCTCGACGGCAAGACAGTGATTCCTGCCGGAGCCATGGTGGAAGGCCGCGTCACCAAAGTGGCTGAACCGCGCCGCATCTCGGGCAAACCCACCATCGGAATTCTGCCCGAAGCCCTGATCCTCCCAACCGGCGAACGCTTCTTTCTGGATGCCACCCTGGTCGATACCAACGCCGGACGCGACACCGATGTCAACCAGGAAGGCGAATTCAAGGGATCCGGTCACGACCGCCGCGACGAGCTAGAAACGGGCGGCGGGACGGCGGGCGGCATGCTCATCGGCGGCCTCATCGGCGGTCCCCCGGGAATCCTCATCGGCGGAGTCGTCGGCGCAGGCTCAACCGGCGTTCACTGGCTCAGCAAGCATCGCTCGGCCACGCTGATGGCAGGAACCGAACTCACGATCGAACTCAACCGTCCGCTGGCGATGACCGCAGCAGTGGCCAGCGCGGGACAGTAAATAATTCTCACTTCTTCAATGACGCCGGAGGCCCACGCTTCCGGCGTTTGCTCTTAGGGAGGCGAGTAGCACTCCGTCCTCACATCACCGATCCCAGGTCCCCCTCACTCACCAACTGCAACTCGATCCAACCCTGCACCGGTAACGCATCCACCGGCAGACGGTTGTGCCAAAGGCTGAAGCGCAGCCGCAATCGGCTGGTAGGCGGGATCGCCGCAGCGCCCCTGTGCTCGACCGCCTGAGGGCTCGGACTCGAAGCCGGCTCCGCCAGCAGCCAACTCAGAGGTAAGCGGAACTCAAAATTCCGTACCATCGCCGCTCTCGCGATTTGCTCACCCTTGTCTCCAGATTCGCCCGAAGTACCGACCGAAGAGGCTGGTGACGATTCCTCCAGTCCGTCAACCCTCCATCCCGTAAGTTTGCGGTCCTGTACTTTGGTATCGAGCCGCAGGGTGCGCCGCGGACGCGCTTCTCCATTTGCCCAGGACTCCAGGTTCACCACCAGATCGAACTCCATATCCGGGACCGGCCCGCCAAAATCCAATCGCCCGTACACGAACGTGCTGTCGATCCCGGCATATACCGAATCCAGCAGAAACTGCTTCCCGTGCATCGCGCCAGCCCGCTGGTCAGCGGTGTAGATGGCCGCGCCCATCCACTCGAAGTACCGAATCTTGTCCCCTGCCACGCGAGGATGAATGTAGTGTGTTTGCGGGGTGAAGGCTGGGCGCACTTCGCCCGCCGTGATCGGCTGGGCGAGGTAATCGGGGGGGCTCGCTCCCAGGGCCTGATAAACGTTCGAAAGATGTTTGCGATAGAGCTCGTCGAAATCGTGGTCGTTGGCGGAGTGGTGCTCCGGTCCGTACCACCAGTTCCAGTCGCTGCCCTCGGCGATCAGGATTTCTTCAAAGGCCAGCTTTCGCTGCGCCTCGCTTGCGTGGGCCGCATGCAGCGCATAAAATTCGCGGGCGTGGTAGAGGTAATCCCAGGCCCGGTTGTCCTCGGGAGCACCGATCCAGACATTGAAGTTCGCATTGATCCACGAACCGGGCACCAGGGTCTTTAAGGGCGAAATATTGCGATGGCGGGCAATCGCTTCCGAGACCGTAACCGGCTCCAGGCCTGCCTCGCGCTGCAGGGCATCGTAAAATCGTCGTAAAAACTCCCGCCCCGACTTGGGATAGTATTCCCAGGCATTCTCACCGTCGAGAATCACCGACACTACTGCGTCCTGCCCTTGCGCGAGCACTGGCTGAGCCGCCTCTTGGATGTTGTGCAGCAGATGCGCGGCGGCCTCTCCCGGATCCATCCCAGAATAGACAAAGCCGATCAGGTCCGAAATTGTGTGATCGCGGAACACCATGTGCATCGCGGTCTCGCCATTCTCATACCGGTGGATGTTATAGAGTAGCTCCGCCAAGTGCGCGGGCAGGCGGCCGTTGCCGTCGCGTTGAAAGAACACACCCGCGCTGCGGCCGAGAACGCCTTCGTCGGTGGCCATCCATCGAATTCCCAGACTGTGCGCAATTGCGAGCGTCTCTTCAGAAACGCTACCCTCCGACGGCCACACTCCCTGCGGCCGGAGCCCAAACACTTGCTGGTGAAGGTCGAGCGCGCGCACTAGTTGTTCGCGAGCGTCCTCGGGATGACGAAACCGGTTCTGCGGTAAGGACAGGCCCGGCGACGAAACCGCCCCCACACTGGTGTCACAGACCAGTGGAAGTATCGGATGATAGAAAGGCGTTGTCGAAATCTCGATCGATCCCTTCCTGGCGGCGTCGGCATAAGCAGACAGCACCTTGCCCAGTAGTTCCCGTTCGCGCCTGATCACAAAACTCTGATCTTCGAGCGAGTAGTTACGTTCCTTCTTGATCAGAGCCGCAATGTCCTTATCTTCCAGAAAGAATTCGTCAAACCACGCGATCTGGGACAGCACCTGCAAGTCGGTGAAGTGCTGCGGCTCAAAATACCTCTCCGCTTTCTCCGATACATAGCCGTGCTCACGGAACCGCTCCAACAGCTCCTTGTAGCGCGGATAACGCCCAATCACGTTGGCGTGGTTAGCCTGAAAAAGATACTGGAGCGCGAACTGACGTTCCTTCTGAGTCAAGTCATTCGCTGGTTTGGCTGCCACGGTCAGAAAAGGATCCTGCGCCGTCCCCGCAACATAATCCTGAACTTGCGTGATCAGTGAAGGCACCAGATTGAAGTTCTGGTGAACATTGGGAAACTCATCCAGTAGCTTCACCATGCCGTAATAATCCTTGAGCGCATGCAGGCGCACCCAGGGCAGGCGATATTCGCCGGTCACCAGATCCTTGTAGAAGGGCTGGTGCTGGTGCCAAAGAAAGATTAGACGCAGGGCGGGCATGGCTGGAAAAGAAAGTCTAGCATGGTGATTCGCCAAGAACACCGCCACGAAAAGACAGCTTCCATGACGGCTCCGCAGGCGCAAGTGCACTGCTCAACTGGCACCGTTTACGCAGTCAAATAGGCCAGGACCGCCTTAACCGCCTCTTCTTTCGCCTCCGTCAGCGACAGCCCGGGTGGCCTTCGCAGCACCGCGCCGTGAGAGAGCGCATCAACCATGTGCGTCACGACGAACACGACCTTATCGAGATCGCGGCTCTTCTTCATTTCATGGGCCCTCGCTGCAATCGCCAGCCGGAACACTCCATGCAGGCGCACGGCAAATTCCTGCGTCCCATCCGCCCGATGCGGAACCTGCGCGAACAGCAGCTCATACAGCTCCGGATCGGTTTCGTGCGCCTCGACCATTCCTTCAACCATAGCGCGCACCAGATCTTTAAGCGGCGATGCGGCATGCTCCACCAGCTTGCTCTGAATCATACGATCAATGGAATCCACGTGGCGCTGGTGTAAGGCCACAAAAATCGCGCGCTTGTCAGGAAAGTACTGGTAGACGGAGCCAATACTCACTCCGGCGATCTCGGCAATTCGGTTGGTTGTTATAGCGTTTGCGCCCCGGCGCTTTAGAAGCCTTATCACCGCCTCCAATATCGCGTCGACTGTCTGACGTGAACGGCGCTGCTTTGGCCGGCGGCGCGAGGTTTTTCTTCTTGCCGTCTTAGCTGTCATTCAAGACAGTATAACCAAAACATGAGCATATCTATACTTTATTGCCCTATCTCCTTTACAGATATATCGATAGACATCATGAATGATGCGAGTATACAAGCTCGATATTGTCTCGTAGGCTTATGTCAGATTATGAGCATTCGTACATATTCGTAAGACAGACAAGGAGCCCTTTATGACTTATCTCATTACCGGCGCTACCGGAGACATCGGTGCCAGAGTCGTCGAACAGCTGCTGCAGCGCGGGGAGAGGCCCCGAATCTTCGTCCGCAACGCGCAAAAGGCTCAGGCCCGTTACGGCGATCGCGTCGAGGTCTTCATCGGCGATCTCGCTGAGCCAGCCTCGTTGCGGCCGGCGCTTGCCGGAATCGATGCGCTCTTCCTCGTAAATAGCGGTCCGGAAATCCCCATGCGAGATCAAGCCGCGGCGCAGGCGGCCAAGGCTGCAGGCGTGAAGCGCCTCGTCAAACTTTCTTCAATGGACGTAGAGCAAGGTCTGGCAATCGGCGCCTGGCATGAGCAAGGGGAAGCCGCGGTCCGCTCCAGCGGAATTCAATTCACTTTCGTTCAACCCACGGGCTTCATGTCGAATCTGCTCGCCTGGGCCAAGTCAATCAAAGGCGTAGGAATCGTTCGCTCCTCTACCGCCGACGGCCGCAGAGCCTTCATTCATTCCGCCGACATCGCCGCCGTCGCCGCCAAAGCTCTGACGACACTGCAATACACCGGTAAGTCCCTGCCCATTACCGGACCCGAGGCGCTGAGCTTCGCAGAGGCAACAGCAAAGATTGGATCCGTGATTGGCAAGCGGCTTGCGTTTAAAACCATCACCGACCAGGAAGCACGGCAACGCTATTCTGCCATCAGCGGATCGGCGGCAGAAACTGAGGCTCACGTTTCGCTCTGGCGCGCCATTCGTGAGGGCCGTTTGGCAAAGGTAACCGATAATGTTGAGCGTATCCTCGGCCGCAAGCCGGTTACGCTGGACCAGTGGGCAAAGGAGAATGCCGCCGCGTTCCGGGATGATGTGGAATATCATTCGGCGGGCTCTTCCAGTAAACTAAGCACCGTAGATGCCAGCTGATTCCAGTTCCCCAATCGAGGTAACGCCGCGCCTCCTGTCCGATCAGGATCTCTACCTGTTCAACGAGGGGAGCGATTACCGGCTATACGACAAAATGGGCGCGCATCTGGTTTCGCGCAACGCACTCGACGGCGCGGTCTTCAGCGTCTGGGCGCCCAATGCTCGCCAGGTTTCAGTGATCGGCAGCTTTAACAACTGGCATCCTCAAGCCAACTTGCTGGCGCCGCGCGGCGGTTCCGGTATCTGGGAAGGGTTCATCTCTGGCGTCACCAAAGGCGCGCTCTACAAATTCCATATCGAGTCACGGGGCCACCGCTACCATGTCGACAAGGCTGACCCGCTCGGTGTTTTGCACGAAAAGCCTCCCCGCACCGCTTCTGTGGTGTGGGATCTCGACTACCAGTGGGGCGACCGCGAGTGGATGGAGAAGCGTGGCGCACGCAACTCTCTGCGGGCGCCGCAATCCATTTACGAAGTTCATCTCGGATCATGGATGCGCGTTCCAGAGGAGCACAATCGTCCTCTAACCTACCGCGAGACCGCGCCCCGTCTCGCCGAGTACGTGGAACGCATGGGCTTCACCCACGTGGAATTCCTTCCAGTGATGGAGCATCCCTTCTACGGTTCCTGGGGATACCAGACCACCGGCTATTTCGCACCCACCTCCCGCTACGGCACGCCCCAGGATTTCATGTATCTGGTCGATTACCTGCACCAGCACGGTATCGCCGTAATCCTCGACTGGGTGCCTTCACACTTCCCTTCTGACGCCCACGGCCTGGCCTACTTCGATGGTACGCATTTGTACGAACACGCGGACTCGCGACAGGGTTTTCATCCCGATTGGAAGACGCACATCTTCAATTACGGCCGCAGCGAGGTCCGCAGCTTTCTGATGTCAAGCGCGATGTTCTGGCTGGACAAGTACCACATTGACGGGCTCCGCGTGGACGCGGTTGCTTCCATGCTCTACCTCGATTATTCGCGCAAGGCAGGTGAATGGATTCCTAATAAATTCGGCGGGCGCGAGAATCTGGAGGCCATCGACTTCCTCCGCCGCTTCAATCAGGAAGCCTACAAAGAGCATCCTGATATCCAGACCATCGCGGAAGAGTCCACTTCCTGGCCCATGGTTTCGCGGCCGGTTTATCTCGGCGGCCTGGGCTTCGGCATGAAGTGGGACATGGGATGGATGCACGACACGCTTGAGTATTTCAAGCAGGATCCCATACATCGCAAATATCATCACAGCAAGCTCACTTTCCGTATGTTGTACTCGTTCCTGGAGAATTTCGTGCTGCCGCTTTCGCACGATGAAGTCGTTCACGGCAAGGGGTCTTTGATTGGCAAGATGCCCGGCGACGAGAAGAATCGTTTTGCCAACCTGCGGCTCTTGTTCGCCTACATGTACGCTCAACCCGGCAAGAAATTACTCTTCATGGGTTGCGAGTTCGGTCAGGTCCGCGAATGGGCGCACGACACCAGCCTCGAGTGGCACGTGCTTCAATATCCGATTCACAGCGGCTTGCAGAACTGGGTTGCACAGTTGAACCTGGTCTACCGCAGTGAGCCGGCCTTGCACTTGCTCGATACCAATCCCGCGGGTTTTGAGTGGGTGGATTGCAACGACAATCTGACCAGCACCATTTCGCTGTTGCGCAAGAGTGAGTCTCCCAGAGACACCGTTCTGATTGTTTGTAACTTCACGCCCATAACGCGCGTTGGCTATCGCGTAGGCGTGCCCGAAGGCGGCTACTGGCGCGAACTGCTGAACAGCGACGCTGTGGAATACGGCGGCACCGGCGTAGGCAATCTGGGCGGAGTGAATGCCGAGGACGAACCAGCCCACGGCCGTCCTCACTCGCTCAAACTCACGCTGCCGCCGCTGTCGGCGTTGTTTCTGAAAGCCGGATAGTTGACGCAGTGCCGCAGTTCTTGCTTGAACACAATCCCTTGCGCTACATTCACGTGCGCTACATTCACGATCGATGCGCTCCGGATATTCGGCGGCGATAGCCTTCGGGAGTTTCAACTAGAAAAGTGGTTTGCCCGGCCAGTATCAGCAGGTCTTGATCGCCACTGATCAGCAGATCAGCTCTACCGCTCTGAGCCAAGTCCAGAAAAGGCTGATCGTTTGCGTCCCGGCACAGGCATGCGCATTTTTCTGCCGGCTCGACCACCTCGCAATAAGGAAGATAATCGGCCAACAGTTCTCGCGTCTCGTCTAAGGAGAGTCCGAACTTTGGGTAACGGAAGACACGCAAAAGCTCCGCAGCAGTTGCGCGCGAAATCAAGGGTACGCACCCGCGCTCGCGCCAATGCTGCCGCAGCCAAGCCAGGCGACCGTCCGTAAACAGGAGCGCAGAAACCACCGTGGTCGTGTCGAAGACCACTCTACGGCTCACACCTTTTCGCGCGCCCACGCCAGCGCGTCTGCAACATCCTGTTCCCCAATCCCAAGCTGAGCCAGCCGGCTGCGCACCTCCTCGGCACGACTCCGTTGCAGCGGACGCAAGATAATGCACTCCCCATCGGTGCTCACGTCGAAATAGTCGACCTCGCCGAAACGAGAGACTACGGCCTTGGGAAGCGTGATTTGGTTCTTGGAGGTCTTCTTTGCCAGCACGATAACCTTATTCAAGGAAACAAGGAAATCTTACCACAAAGGCTTCGCACCGCCTATCGGGAACTTCTGCCGGAGTCACGCGCTACCGTGCGCGAAATCATTGAATACGAGGACCTCCGGCGGGCACATACCACTGTCATGACCACGCTGAACCGGCTCTGGAAGAAACAATTATTGGACCGGATCGTGGAGGTGCGGGCGTTTCGCTACACGCCCCGCTACACTCAACCCGAGTTAAAACGGGAAATAGCGAGCGAGGCCCTTCGGCACCTTCTGGACGTAAGCACAAACGTCTCAGTTCCGCTCTCATATCTGGTAGAGGAGATCAGCAAATACGATGTCCGACTCCTCGATAACCTGCAACGTCTAGTGGACGAAAAGCTTAACAAACTACATGAGGACAGTTTGCGTTAACCGGCGTTTACACTCATTGACCCTCAATGAGTGCTATCGCGATGTTTCGCGGCTGATCCACGCTCATAGTAAATTAAAGAAGTTAGTTTTAAGGAGATCAAAATGGATACCGACAACTCGAACGATCAAGTCTCGCGTCGTGCTTTCCTGGGAGCCAGCTCGGCGGCTCTGGCTGCCGCCGTCGGCGCTCTTTCTGCCTCCAGTGCGGTTGCTCAAAACCAAAACAAATCCCAAAACGCCTCAGGCGATCGCACCCAGAGCGATCCCGGCCCCGCCAATCCCGCTCTTGATGGACAAAATCCGGATTCCATCTGGCCGCCTTCGACCGATTCCAAAAGCCTCGTCCAAAATTTCAAATATCCGTTTTCTTTTGCCAACAAGCGCGTCTACCAAGGCGGCTGGTCCCGCGAAGTCACCGTTCGCGAATTGCCCGTCTCCAAAACTTTGGCCGGCGTCAATATGCGCCTCAACGCGGGTGGCGTTCGCGAACTCCACTGGCACACCGCCGCCGAATGGGCCATCATGCTCTATGGTTCGGCGCGCATCACGGCGATTGACAACGACGGCCGCAGCTTCGTCGCCGACACCAACAAATACGATCTCTGGTTTTTCCCCAGCGGAATTCCCCACTCGATCCAGGGCCTCGACCCGGACGGCTGCGAATTCATGCTCGTTTTCGACGATGGAAATTTCTCCGAATCGGAAACCGTGCTGCTCAGCGACGCCATGGCCCACGTCCCGCGCGAAGTCCTGGCCAAGAACTTCCGCCTTCCCGAGCAGGCCTTCCACAATGTTCCCCGCGAAGAGCTCTTCATCCTCCAGACCGCCGTCCCAGGTTCGCTTGAGAGTGACCGGCACGCTGCCGCGGGATCGCTCCCTCGATCGCCGGTAGATTACACCTTCCGCACACTGGATATGCCTGCGACCAAAAGCACCAAAGGGGGAGATGTGCGCATCGTCGATTCGAACAACTTCAACGTCACCACGACCTCGATGGCCTTGGTCACTCTCCATCCCGGCGGCCTGCGCGAACTTCACTGGCACCAGAATGCCGATGAATGGCAGTACTACATTTCCGGCAAAGGAAGGATGACAGTCATCTCCACGGGCAATAAAGCCCGCACGATGGAGTTTCAAGCCGGTGACGTCGGCTACGTGGAAAAGACTCTGCTGCACTACATCGAAAATACGGGCGATTCGGATATGGTCTTCCTGGAGATGTTCAAGAATCCCGTCTTCCGGGATCTTTCTTTCACCGAATGGCTCACGCACACACCACCCGAGCTCGTGCTGGCGCACTTGAAAATTGATCGCGCCGCCTACGACGGCATTCCGCGAAGCAAAGCCGTGATCATCCCGGAATAGCGCTATTAAGAATTTCGCTAGAACTGGGTACGGGGGTTAGAGTTTTACGACTGCTTATGCGAAGAGCAAGATGTCCACGTTACGCCAATTGACGAGAAGCCGAGCAAGCCAAGGTCGCTTAACTGGAGGGCGAAGAGGGACACGGATGCACTGAAACTTGCCATCGTGGTTCGTCTTCCGTGCCCACTTCAATTGCAGACGCACATTTAAGCACGCGGTATCCGTTAGCCCCGAACGCCCAATAAAGCAGTTCAGGATCGCGGCTACCCGACGCTGTCTCGACATCGAAGTGACCATTATGCGTCGAACGCATTAAAACCAGTCCCCAACCCCAATCTTCCAACAGAACATCTGTATGGTTTCCAACAAGACTCACAATCCATATGGGACAATCATGCGCTCCGCATGGTGGTGTACGCGTCCCGCTTACGAACAGTGCACTCTGTCCGTCAGCCGTTGACTGTACCTTTGTAACGCCTAGATTGCCTGAATCTAGCCAAGGCGTCTTGCGATCTGCGGTCTTGAGAGCGGCCCGTAATGCTTTAACCTGTTCGGAGGCCAGCCCAGCTTCCTGCAAAGCCTTTTGAGAACTCTTGCTGTGAAGCAGTTCATTCATGGTAGGCCACTGCACGGCACTGTCAGTGTGCGGGGACTGTGCAAGAGCGGTAGCAAAAACTAAAGCTGTGCCCAAAACGAGCACGAGGCCAAAAAGGATTGGTCGCTTTTTCACTGTAGTCGCCCGACAGCAGGATCATATAGCAGAATGACAGTGTAGCTGTTGAAAAGGCGTTAACATTCATTGAGATTTTGTGACCAGGGGGCTGGCCATCTTTGCGCTACCGCAAACGAGGCTGCCCGCGCTTCGCGGTTTTCGAAGAGGTGGTGATCTACGCATCCGACGCAGCGATGTCAGAACATCGTTCGCTCCCAGGATTTTTCCACACCTCCCGTGTGACATCTGACCTTGTGCCGTCATCGAAATCGCGTAATCATGGTCGAGGCCGTGACGGTCGGGTGAACCCGCGTCGTCGCGCCTCTAAGTCCTTTCTTTCACGGATTTTAGTATCTAAGTTCTTTGACATCCGGATTTTACGGGGAATTTCCCGCTAACGTGATGATTCCAGTGAGGGGAGGGGGGAGGGGGATACCCGATTTCTGGTCCGAAACGCACGCACAGGAATCCCGAATCCACCAACCTCATTGAATTTATTTCGAGAAGAAATCCACGAGGGACTCGAGCGGCCAACCCTCACCCGTTCCCTAACTTCCGTTGGAACATTAAGAACCGTTTCCAGCGCAAAGATAGAAGATAATGCCAGCTCCAAGAACTGCCCACTGACCACTAGCCATTGACCACTGCCTCACATGCTATCCTGCCCTCAGCAACGGCGCCCGCATGCGGATTCTTACCCGCTACATTCTTCGCGAAGTGACCTCGCACGCCCTGATCGGAGCGGCGATCTTCACCTTTGTGTTGTTCACACGCGATCTGGGACGCATCCTCGAACTCGTAGTGCGGGCCAGCGCGCCGCTGCCCAGCGTGGCCGAGATCTTCTTTTACACCGTCCCGTTCGCGCTCACCTACACCATTCCCATGAGCGTTCTGGTTGGGATTCTTATTGGCCTGAGCCGTCTCGCGGCCGACAGCGAAATCACCGCCATGCGCGCCAGCGGCATGGGAGTGTGGAATTTTGGCCGCGTGCTCGCGATATTTGTCGTCGCAGCCTGGCTGCTGGCGCTGGTCAACGGCCTTTATCTGGCGCCGTGGTCGCTGGCCTCGCTGGGACGCCTTGAGGATCAACTCAAAGGCGCGCAAGCCTCTTATGAAGTGCAACCCCGGGTCTTCTACGAAGGCTTTCCCAAGCTCGTGCTCTACGTACAAGACGTGCACAGCGCCCAAGGTGGCGCGGTTTGGAATGGAGTGTTTCTCGCCGACATCTCGGATGCTTCCAATCCACGAATCACGCTGGCTAAAGAGGGCATCCTTGTCCCCGAAGGAGAGGACCGGCTTCACCTGCATTTGAGAGACGGTTCCACTCATGAAACCGATCCTTCGCAAGTTGACCATTACCAGATTTCCACCTTCCAGCAAACCGACATCCCGATCGAGCTGGCATCGTCGGAGAACAAAGCGGACGAACAGACTCCAGTTAAAGCCATCAGCACATGGGATCTGTATGGTCGCGCGGCCAGTGCCGATCCCGTGTCGGCGCGCTTGTACCGAATCGAGTTCTACAACCGGTTCGCCTTGCCCACAGCGTGTCTGGTGCTGGCCATGGTCGGAATCCCGCTGGGCCTTTCCTCGAAGAAGAGCGGCAAGTCCGGCGGATTCGTGCTGACAATCGTGCTGGTCTTCGTCTACTACTTCGTTTCTCTGATTGGAGTTTCGCTGGCCAAGCAGGGCCGGGTTCCCCCCGCATTCGGAGCGTGGCTGGCCAACCTTGTATTCTTCGCCGCCGCGCTGTTCCTGCTGTGGCAAGCGGAGCGTCGCCCTCTATCGCTGTCGGCGATCCGCTTGGTGTGGAAGCGGGACAAAGTTCCCGGAAATGCTCCCGCACACGACCGCAGGCACAGGCGCAGAGACGGCAACGCTTTCGAGCGCGTCTCCACCCGGCGGCGAGTTTTCAGCGCCAGCTTCCCTACCCTGCTAGATGACTATGTGCTACGCGATTTTTTCCTCTACCTGGGGATGATCGTGTCTGCCTTCCTGGTGCTGCTGCTGGTGTTCACCCTGTTCGAGCTGCTGGGGGACATCCTGCGCAATCAGACGCCTGCAATTGTGGTCGCGGAGTATCTGCTCAATGTTTCTCCCTACCTGCTCTACAGCGTTGCGCCCCTGATCATGCTGCTGGCGGTGCTGATCACTTTCGGGCTGATGAACCGGTCCAATGAGATCACCGCAATCAAAGCGGCCGGAACCAGCGTTTACCGCATCTTCACGCCCGTGCTGGCCGCGGCCGCAGTGCTCTCCGCAGGCCTGTTCTTTGCCGACCAGTTCTATCTGCCTCATACCAACAAACGCCAGGAGGCGCTGCACAACCAGATCAAGGGCAAGCCGCCGCAAACCTATCTGCGTCCCGACCGGCGCTGGATTTTCGGCCGGCACAATGACATTTACTACTACCAGTTCTTCGACGCCGACCGCGATCAGTTCGCCAATCTCACCATCTTTCGAATCGATCCCGCCAGCTTTGCCATCACCGAGCGCATCCACGCCGAGCGCGCTCACTGGGCCGAAAACTTGGGACGCTGGGTCTTTGAACAAGGCTGGCAGCGGTCTTTGCACAGCGCCGCCATTGCCGGCTACCGCACCTTCGACGTCTCCACCTTTCCCGAGCTCAGCGAGGAGCCGTCCTATTTCAAGAAGGAAGTGAAGCAATATTCCGAGATGAACTATGAGGAACTGCGCCGTTACATCCGGGATTTACAGCAAAGTGGCTTCGATGTGGTGCGGCTCAGGGTACAGCTGAATCAGAAGCTTTCCTATCCGCTGATCACTCTGATCATGGCTGGGATCGCCATCCCGTTTTCTCTGTCAGCGGCCAAGAAGGGAGCTATCACGGGAGTTGCCGTCGCGGTGGGAATTGCCGTGGTCTACACCATAGTGTCGCGCTTGTCCGAGGCGATGGGCGATATCAGCCTGTTACCACCGGCACTGGCTGCCTGGTCGCCGGACCTGATCTTCTCTCTGGTCGGCGCTTACTTGATTCTGAAGATTCCAACGTAATCACGCCGTCCTCCAGTCGAAGCAACGGATCACGGCAGAGGAGACCGCGTCACGGCTACTCCTGAGGGTAAATTGAAGGTGCTAATCGGCTGGGGTGCCGGAACCAGAGCACCCGTGGAAGGTGTGATGGCAAATTGCGAGAGGGTCGCAGCCGTGATGTTGGCCACGAACACCCAAGTGTCGTCACTGCGAACCGCAATCGAGTTCGCGCCCTGGCCCGCTCCCACAAACGGCGGGGTGAGCGGCGTCAAACTGCCCGTGGTTTGGCTTAGTCTGAACTGGGAGACGACGTTCGACCCCGTATCCACGACGTACAAGTAACTTCCGTAGGCGTCCTCCGACAGTGGCCCAGGGCTGTCGCCTGGGGAAACCGCAAAGGGCGAGCCTTTGACCGGCAGCAGGCTGTAGTTCGGAGTCGGACAGTTGGGCAGCGAAACCTTACTGCAGATCGTATATGCACTGACGCTATTTCCACCGTTTCCCGGACCCGAGTTCGCCACGTACACGAACCGGTTACAAGGATCGACCGTTACGCCGGCGGGTACGGGGCCGGTCGGAACTCCTACAGTCGACGAAGTCGGAACCGGGGTTAATGTGCCAGTTGACGAAACCAGGTAATTCAGCAAAACGTAATTAACGGAATCTGTAACGTACAGGTTCTCCGTCGTGGCAGACGGAAACCCCGAACAGTAGGAAAACAGCAAGGGGTAAGTGGTTGGGGTCACAGCAAGGGCAGACGCGCTAGCAGTGGAGGCGTCCGGGTCCGTCGGAAGGGCGAACGGCGAGCCGGGTACCTCGGTCAGAGTTCCGCCACTCACCGCAAACACCGACACTGTTCCCGGCACCGAAACCGTGGAAGTCACCGTCGCACCATTGCAGGTGTACGGCTGGGTTTGCCCAGACGTGGCTACATCTGCCACGAACAGGAATTTTCCCGCGGAATCAATAGCCAGCGAATTCGGAACCACAGGCGTCGGCTGCACTTGAACCATCATGTCCTGTGGACCGTTCGTTGTGACGCAGACAACCGTCACCGTGGGGGCCGTCGTGTTCAGAGCCGTCGTGGTTCCGGTCCCTAACTTACCATCAGAGGCCACGGCAAAATCGGCAATCCCGGTGACACCGCCGGGCGCCGCCGGATTCTGCGTGACGATCACATAGGCGTTCGCGCCTGCCGGATCTAGAACGACAGCCGTTGGCAATCCCGGCGTCGGAGGACCGTTCACGTTGTAGATCTCCGAAACATGGCCGTTCGCCAAGTCGAGGCTGAAGCTTTCCATTACCGGGCCGAATTGTTGGTTATTCGCCTGCGGGCCCCCCGCCTGGCTGGGAACAACCACCAAACCATTGGAGGAGGATGAATACTTGGTGCTGCAGGCCAACAGGGCGCCGATTAATACCAGAGCCAGAATCGCCACAATCCAGGCAAGCCTTGTCCGCATTCTTCGCTTTATCTCCTAGTGAACGTGCTTATGCATTCCCCGGCCACACAAACCGGGCGTGAACCCTATTTGAAGGCGTGAATTGCCATCCATTTATGTATCAGGAATGCGTGGGAAGAGCAAACCCCCGGACCTATTGGAACCGCAGACGGGCCTGGGAGTTGCCTGGAATGAGTGGCCAGTAATCAGTGATCAATGGCCAGTTTATTCCCTTTGGCCACTGGCCACTGGCCAGTGTTCACTGGCCGCCACGGTTAGCGCTTCCTCCGCGCTGGCGGTCCCTGGCATCAGAGGCAGGTGAATCTCGACCATAAGTCCGCCTTCGGCCCGGTTGGTGGCAGCAACGCTTCCGCCGTGGAAGCGCACGGCGCGTTCTGTAATGGCCAGACCCAGGCCAACCCCGCCCGTCTGCCGGCCGCGGGCATCGTCCAGGCGGTAAAAAGGCTGGAACAACTTTTCCAGTGCGTCGGTGGGAACCCCGGAGCCGCAATCGGTAACCCGGACGACCGCTTGCTCACTACCGGCGCTTCCCGTTTTCTCCAGGTGGATCTCAACGGTGGTGCCTTCACGGGTGTAACGGATGGCATTGCGCACAACATTCTCGATGGCGCTGTGAAGCAGCGACGCATCTCCACGCACCACCCAGATCCCCTCAGGGATTTCGCTGCGTACGTGGCAACGCCGCGCCTGAGCTTCGAACTCCGCATCTTCGGCCACATTGAGCACCACTTCATCCAGCAAAACCGGTGTTGCGGGCACGTGCTGCTCGCCATCTTCCAGGCGGGCCAAAGCGAGCAGGCGGCCGATGAGTTCATTGAGGCGGCTGGCTTCCAGTTCAATGCGCTCCAGCATGGCCGCACTTTCCGGTCCCGAACGCTGCCTCGCCAAGCCGAGAGCCACGTTCAAGCGCGCCAGTGGAGAGCGCAATTCATGAGAAATGTCATTGAGAAGCCGCGACTGAGCGTTGACCAGGCTCTCCAGTCGGGCTGCCATGGCGTCAAAGTCGCGGATGAGTCCGGCAATCTCGTCACGCCCTCTGCTGTTCGGCTTGCCGGCGCGGGCCGTGAGGTCGCCGGCAGCAAGTTTCTGGGTCGCCGCTCGCAGGCGGGCGATCGGCTTAGTCATATACCAAGCCAGAAAGTAGCAAACCAATCCCGAAGAGATGACTGCGATGATCAGACTTGGCACCGGCATGCCGCGTGGTCCGAGAAACACCCGCGGTCCAGGCGGCAGCTCCATGGCAATCGTGTAGAAATGGTGTCCATCGCTGGAAGCCTTCGACTCGGTCAAGATTTGAGGGCGAGGGAAAAGCATCCCGGGACGTTGCGGCACGGGCCGACCGGCGGCAACATGCTCCGCCCATCCCTGACTCGAACGGCCAGAGATTTCGATTCCCTGCTCATCAAAGACGTAGGCGCGGACGTGTTGGGTCCTCTGCAGGTTTTCCAGGTACTCGTGGGCCTGTGGAGTTCCGCCCTGCTCATAGGCAGTGATGGCTTCAGTGAGCGCAGTCGTGCGCAGCGCCTCCCAAGTAGCATTGCGTTGTGGCCGAAGGGCCAGCATCACCAGGAGCCCAAGCACAAGAAACAAAGCTGTGGCCACCCAGAAGGAAAGAAAAATCTTGAGGAACAAGCTCTTCATGATGTGGTTTTCACCTTTTCCCCCGCTTTTTCCCGCGGACGGGCAAAGATGTAGCCGACGCCCCTGATGGTCTTGATGTGCTCGTCGGCATCCGTGTCGCCGAGCTTCTTACGCACCTTGCTGACGTGCATGTCGATGCTGCGGTCAAAGGGCGAGAACTTGCGGCTGAGCACGGCGTTGACCAAGCGCTCGCGCGGAACGACGCGTCCGGCCTCACGCAGCAGCACTTCCAGCAGGTTGAATTCGACCGAGGTCAGATCGACGGGCTGGCCGTCGCGGCGCACGCTGCGCGTGGCCGGATCGAGTTCAATCTCACCCACGCGGACGATTTCCGGCGCAGACGGAGACGACTTGTCGCTGCGCGTGCGTCGCAGGATGGCTCGAATGCGAGCCACGAGTTCCCGCGGATTAAAAGGCTTCGGCAGATAATCGTCGGCACCGATCTCGAGGCCGACAATGCGATCAACATCTTCTCCTCGAGCGGTAAGCAGAAGTACTGGCAGCCGGGAGGTGGCGCGGATCCGGCGCAGTACCTCGAAACCGTTGATGCCAGGCAACATCACATCCAGGACTACGAGCAGGTAGCCGCCACCGGTGGCGCGCTGCAGCCCGTTCTCGCCGTCATGCACCGATTCGACTATGAATCCCTCGGCCTGCAGGTATTCGCCCACCAGGGTACACAGTTCGACATCGTCGTCGATAACAAGAATCCGTTCCATCTTGGCAGGTTTCATTGTGCACCAGACAGCAGGCCGCAGCGGTAAAGAATTGTCAAACCCGCACACACTAACTTCTTTGTTCGGCTGGGCGTTGCCGTCTTTGACAAAACTTTACTCGCATTGACTGACTTTTTACCACTTTCCCGCTGGAATCGTGTTTCTATAACTGTACGCAAAAGCCTCAGTTCCCCGACAGGCGAGTACCTGGACGGAGCCGGGGTTAAAGGAGCCAATAACCTTATGAAGACGATTCGTTTTCGCTTGCTCGTAGCGGCGCTGGCGGTGCTGTTGTGCGGTGCCATCGCCAAGTCGCAAACCGCGGATGCAACTGCGCCCATGCACGGCCATGCCTTCGGCATGCGAAGCCCCATGATGGGTTTCTTCGCCAAATACCTTGACCTAACTGACACCCAGCGCGCGCAGATGAAGGCCGTCTTGCAGAAAGAGCACGCTGCCATGAAGCCGCAGATGCAACAGCTTCACCAGATGCAACTGCAACTCAAGCAGTATGAAGAAGGCACCTATGACGAAGCCAAGGTGCAGGCCTTAGTCGCGCAGCAGGGGCAGACGCTGGTGCAACTGAAGGTGCAGGAAACCCGCATTCACAACGAGCTGTTCCAGTTGCTCACTTCCGATCAGCAGGCAAAGATGAAGGAGTTTGAAGCGAATCGGGAAGCACGCATGCAGCAACGCACGCAAGATGCTCCTGCCTCGGAGCAGTAAGGCGCCGGCTTCTACTTGAATCGTTAATCGCAATTTGAATCGCGTTGATTGGTTTGCTCATGGCGGCACGGCGTTGGGGTCTCCACCTGGCGTCGGCCGCCTACACCAAGGAACAATGCCAATGGATGTGGCTCAGGCATTCATCTTTTACGCAGGATGGATCTTCTCCGTCGCCTGGGGAGCACTTCTTGCAGCGGTCAGTGTTGTTGCGTTCGGGCGCGATATTGTTCCGAAACCGCAGCGTGTAACCGCCGAGAAAGAGCGTCCCTTGCACTGAGAGTTAGCCAGGGACACGCCCCGGGGAACGACCGGGTGCAAGCTTTTCTGGTACTCGTCTCTCACGCGCAAAACTTGCACCCCGCCCTGCTAGAATTTCATCTAGACAACCGGGATGATTCCGAAGAGCATGCGTCCGCTACTGCCCTACCTCAAGCGCTACCGCTGGGGCTTTGTGGCGGGCGTTTTCTGCATTTTTCTGAGCAACGGCGCCTGGGTGCTGCTGCCGCAGGTGATCCGGCACGCGGTGGATGATCTCAACACCGGCGTCACGTCCGCGAAGTTGCTGCACTTTGCATGGCAGATGTTGGAAGTCGCCGCCGTTCGCGGCGTCTTCTTGTTCCTCACCCGCTGGATCGTGATCGGCATCTCGCGCGATATTGAGTTCGATCTGCGCAACGACCTTTTCGCCCACCTCGAAACACTTTCCTACTCTTACTACCAGCGCATGCGGACCGGCGACATCATGGCCCGGATGACAAACGATTTGAACGCAGTGCGCATGCTGCTGGGCCCGGCGATCATGTATTCGGCGAATACTTTTGTGTTCACCGCCGCTGCGCTTTCGTTTATGTGGCGCATCAGCCCCAAGCTGACGTTCTATGCCTTCCTCCCGCTGCCCGTGGTCAGCGTGGTGATTCAGTACTTCGGGCGCCGCATTCATGAGCGCTTCGAGAGAATTCAAGCGATGTTCTCCGACATCTCGGCGCGGGCTCAGGAAAACTTCTCCGGAGCGCGTGTAATCCGCGCCTATGTGCAGGAAGAGGCGGAGATCGCACTATTCGAAGGTGCCAACCAGGAGTACGTTGCGCGCAGCCTGAAACTGGTGAGGCTCATGGGCATGCTGTGGCCCACGCTGGAACTGATGCTCGGCCTGGCGGTGGTGCTGGTGCTGTGGATCGGCGGAGGCGAAGTGTTGGCCGGACGCATGGAGATTGGGGGCTTCGCCGCCTTCAACATCTACATGCTGCAGTTGACGTTTCCCGTGATCGCGCTGGGGTGGGTGGTCAACATTTTCCAGAGGGGCACGGCGTCGCTGGTTCGACTGAATGAGATTCAGCACGAACAGCCGGAGATCAAGGATGGGACAGAGGCCGCAGACCGGCAGGTGGAAGGCGAAATCGAGTTTCGCGGGCTGAATTTTGCATACGACGGCAAACCCGTGCTGCGCGACCTGAATCTACGAATCCCCGCCGGCAGCAGCATGGCGATCGTGGGCCCGACGGGATCGGGGAAAACCACGCTGATGAACCTGATTCCGCGGATTTACGATGCCGCGCCGGGGATGGTTCTGGTCGATGGGCGGCCGATCCGGGAGTTCTCCCTGGAATCGCTGCGCAAGAGTGTGGGATTCGTGCCGCAGGAAACATTTTTATTCAGCGACCGCATCCGGGAAAACATTGCGCTGGGCGTAGAATCGGCGACAGATCTGCAGATTCAGGAAGCCTCCCAAGCGGCCAATATCGCCCAGGATATCGAGGGCTTTCCCGAGCAGTATCAAACCATGGTGGGCGAGCGTGGAATTACGCTGTCGGGAGGACAGAAGCAACGCACCGCGATTGCCCGCGCGCTGATTCGCAACCCGCGCATCCTCATTCTCGACGATGCGCTCTCCAGCGTTGACACGCACACAGAAGACAAAATTCTCAACCACCTGCGCGAAGTGATGCAGGGCCGAACCACCATCTTCATCTCCCATCGCGTCTCCACGGTGCGCAATGCCGACCGCATCGCTGTGCTGCACGATGGGCGCATCGTCGAATTGGGCACACACGACGAACTGCTCGCCTTGAACGGCTACTACAGCGACCTGTATAACAAGCAGTTGCTGGAAGAAGAGCTGGCCGAGGTTTAGACTTAGGCCGCTTCGCAGCCGCATCCAAAATCCTGCATTGGGAAACAAACACTTATGCGATTCCGCGCACTTGCTTTGCCGTTCTGTGCATTGGCCTGTGCCTCTCACTTTCCGACGCAGTTTGTCGCCGCTCAGTCTGCTCCAGCCACGCCACCCGCCCCGCGGGCCATCACGGTTGATGATGTCTTTGAAGTCCGCGGAGTGGGCGATCCCCAAATCGCCGAGGACGGCAAATGGGTGGCTTATACGGTCTCGGCTGCGTCCCTGAAGGAGGACAAGACGGAGACGCGCATCTGGATGACGCCGGCGAGCGGCGGCGACCCTGTCGTTATGACCGCGGAGGAGGTTTCCTCTTCCCATCCGCGCTGGAGTCCAGATGGGAAGTTCCTTGCGTTCCTATCCAAGCGTGGTGAGGGCAAAACACAAGTGTGGCTGCTCAACCGCATGGGCGGCGAGGCGCAGAAGCTAACGGATACGATTCAGGACGTCGATGATTTTGCCTGGTCGCCTGACAGCAAGCGACTGGTCCTGATCCTGCAAGACCCGTCGCCGGAAGAGTTGGACGAGGCCAAAGCCAAAGAAAAGGACAAGCCGGGGAGCGGCGATAAAGACAAGGACGCCAAGCCGAAGAAACCAAAAACTCCTCCACCATTCGTGATCGACCGCTATCGCTTCAAGACCGATACCGTGGGATATCTCGACCGGCGACGCACGCATCTGTACGTGTTCGATGTCGCTACAAAAGCGCTGGTCCAGGTTACGTCCGGCGACTTCGACGATGAGCAGCCCGCGTGGTCTCCAGACGGCAAGCTGCTCGCGTTTCGCAGTAACCGCTCTACTCCGGACCCAGATCGCACTTACGATACCAACATCTGGGTGGTCTCCGCCGACAACACCGACAAGGGCGCACACCTGACGCAAGTCACGACGAATCCTGGTTCTGATAGCTCGCTCGCGTGGTCGCCCGATGGCAAGTGGATCACCTACGTCACGCAGCTTGATCCGAAGCTCCTCGTGTACGCTACCCACCACATTGCTGTTTCTCCGGCAACTGGAGGTCAAGCCAGGGTTTTGACACTGGCATTCGATCGCTCGTCGAGGTCGCCGCACTTCTCGCCCGACGGGCAGTTCGTCTACTTCATTGCCGATGACGATGGGACGCAGGATCTGTTCCGCATCCCAGCGGAAGGCGGGGAGATCACGCGAGCGATCTCCGGGCACGTCGTGGTCGCGAGTTACACCATCGCCAAGTCAGGAGACGTTGCCGCCCAGATCACGAGCATGGACCGGCCTGCGGAAATCTTCACCACGACCACCTCAGGCGGCCCGCTTACGCGCATTACGCATGTGAATGATGCGTTCATGGCGAAGATCAGAGTGGTCACGCCGGAATACGTCAAGTTCAAGAGCAAGGACGGCACCACGGTCGCGGGATATCTCTACAAGCCGCTGGATTATGTGGCGGGGAAAAAGTATCCCACCCTTCTGATCCCGCACGGCGGACCTGTGGGTGCCTACTATGGCGAGTTCTTCCATTTCTGGCAGCTCCTTGCCGCCAACGGCTATGTAGTGCTGGAACCGAATCCACGCGGCTCGTCCGGCTATGGACAGGATTTCTGTAAGGCTATCTTCGCCGATTGGGGGAACAAGGATTATCAGGACGACATGGCCATGGTTGATTACGCCATTGCGCAGGGCGTAGCCGATCCCGACAAGCTGGGCGTAGGAGGATGGTCCTACGGCGGCATCTCGACGGATTTCATCATTGCGCAGACCACGCGCTTCAAGGCGGCGATTACGGGCGCGGGTTCAGCGTTCTTCGCATCGTTGTACGGGCATGATCAGTACATCCTCGACTACGATACGGAACTCGGACACCCCTGGGAGAACCGCGCGGCGTGGGACAAGATCTCGCCCTTTTACAGAGTCGCGAACATCACCACGCCCACTCTTTTCATGGGAGGAGATGTCGACTGGAATGTGCCGATCCTGGGCGGTGAGCAGATGTACGAGGCTCTGAAGAGCTTGGGCCGCGAAACCGAACTGGTGGTGTATCCCGGCGAGTACCACGGGTTCAAAACGCCCTCTCACATCAAAGACCGGCTCGAACGCAACCTTAGTTGGTACGCCCATTACGTGAAGGCGGACGGCAGCCCGGCGCGCCCCGCGGCGAAAGCAAATTAGCGCGTGCGTGATCTTCTAGCCATGCAGCGAGTCGACGCACCTGAGATTCTCGATTCTGATGCATGCTCTCCCGCAGATGTACAGGCTACGCTCCGCGATCTCGGGCGGGTCAACCGCTGGTTCGGAGGGGTCGCGACCACACAGAAGATGGTGGAGCGCGCGGCTCAAGTCTGCGGGTCAAAACACTTTTCTCTCTTGGAAGTGGCAGCTGGATCGGGGGAAGTTCCGGAGATGGTGCGGCGGAAGCTGGCGAGACGCGGGATTAAGTTGGATGTGACGCTGCTGGACCGGGCGCGGTCTCATCTTCCCTGGGGAAATGAACCCTATCACGCTGGGCGGAGTTCCGGCGTGGTGGCCGATGCGCTAGCCCTGCCCTTCGCCGATGAGGCCTTCGACCTGGTCAGTTGCAGCCTTTTTGCCCATCACCTGGACGCGCAGCAACTGACTCAGTTTGTGCGCGAAGGTCTGCGGGTGAGCCGGCGAGCTTTGCTGATTAACGACCTCATCCGGCATCCCCTGCATCTGGCTTTGGCGTTCGCTGGATTTCCGCTCATGCGCAGCCGTGTGGCCTGGCGGGATGGGCTGACGTCGGTGCGGCGAGCTTATGTTCCAGATGAGATTCGCAGCCTGCTGGTGTCCGCTGTTTCTGTCAGTACAAAGACCCAGATAGAGATCTCACGCAATTATCTTTTCCGCATGGGAGTGATTGTGTGGAAGAGTCAAGTCGAGCAGACGGGTGCTTATTAGCGGACTACCAGCACTTCACGGATATTATCCCGGGCAAGAAAAAACTTAATGGAGGCGAAGTCGCGGAACAGGGTTTCTATGTGGCGGTTATTGAAAACGCGCTGCAACTGGAAACCATCCGAGATCGCGGTGTGGACAGCTCCCGTAGGACCTCGCCGGGCTTCGCGCCGCAACAAAATCTTCTGCATCTCGAGGGTGTCGGAGCCGACGATGTGGAAGCGGTGGCAAGGCGAGTCTGGCCCAGCATCACGAGTGTGGAAGAACGCGAGCAGCATTCCTCCGGGTTTGAGGACTGACCACAGCCGTCCCACGACCGGCTTCACCAAACTCTCATCGAGGTAATCCGGCAGATTCCAGCACAGGACGACGTCGAAGCGAGCGGCCGGATACACCAGGTTATCCGCAAGAAACTTGCGGCTGTCGAGGGCAACGCCTCCCTCCTCGTTCTTGGTTAGAAGCTCGGGATCGGTCGAAGCCGTGAGCAGATCTTCGCTGTAGATTCGGTGGCCTTGTTCGGTGAAGTGGCGAATGTTCGCGGGTGAAGTCGATCCCAGGTCGAGAATGCAGAGGTCTTCGGCGGACTCCCAGATGCGCGACAGCTCTCCCAAGCCGCTGGAGCGGCGGGTCAGCTTCTGTGAGCCCTGCGCCGGTATGGTCTCCGTTCCGGATGAACCACGAAAGAGTTTCATGAAAGTCTGTGAGACTGACGACATCCTGACTTTGTGACTCCTGAAATAAGGCCCTCAGCCAAAGCCTCCGCCTGGCGCTTCACAACCCCGTCAGCCCTGACAAAGACCGGTTGCCCGGGGACCGCGACTTATTTGTCGGTCCGGTGAATATCAACCTTGCCCTTCAAATATGCGCCCTCTTCAATAGAAATGCGCTGAGTAGTGATGTCCCCGGTGACGACGGCGGACTTGCGCAATTCGACGCGGTCGCTGGCCTGAATGTTGCCCTCCAGTTTGCCTTGCACTACCACACCCTTGGCGTCGACGCTGGCTTTAACCTGGCCGTTGGGGCCAACCGTCAGGCTGTTTCCTTTGAGGGCGATGCTGCCCTCGACCTGGCCATCCAGGTATAGATCTTCGCTGCCGGAAAGTTCGCCCTTAATGAAGACCGACTTGCCGATTTGTGCCAACCCAGTCGCGGGTGCGCTCATAGGACGCTCTCCTGGTGCGGCGGCATCCGTGACGGTTTGCTCCCAATCAGAATCCATGAGGCAAAGACGGGACACCACGCACTACAACGACTATACGCAAGGCACGGAGGCTGCGGCAAGTTCCGGAAATGGTGCACTTCGACAAGAAGGCCAGCCAAATGCCCGAAGCCATCTTGTTACACTAGAGGTGTGCTCGAGAAAATAATACGGTCGAAATTGATTCGTGTCGCTATCGCTATCTTGCTCGGCGTCCTGCTCGTCGGGATGGATGTGGCTTCTCTCGATGCCGGGGCACTGTCGAAATTCCGTCTGGGCGGGCTAGGGCCTGCCGCCCTGAGCTTGCTGGAGGGTGCCCATCCGCACACGAGCAGTGCGCCGGATTCGCCTTCTCCGATCGAACTAGTGCGGGCCGCGGTCGCGAATGAAGTGGCGGCCGGCAACGACGATTCGATCAAACACATGTTCCGCTCGCGCAAGCAAACTCCGCAGGGCTCACAAACCAGGCTCTATGTTGAAACCCGCAGCGCCATGGCCGGCATGACGATCGCCTATAACGACCAGCAGCTTACGCCCGAACAAATGCAGGGCGAGGAAAACCGTTTGGCGGGTCTGGTAAGCGATCCGGAGCTGCTCAGCCGTAAGCATTCACAGGAACAGCAAGCTGCCGAGCGCACGCTGCGCATTGTGAAGGCCTTACCCGACGCATTCCTTTTCGACTATGACGGCGAGGAACGGGGTGCAGCCGACCTTGGCAAGGACGGGGCTCGCCTGGCGCGTTTGAAATTCCGGCCCAATCCGGCCTACCAGCCACCTTCTCGTGTGGAACAGGTGCTCGAGGGCATGCAGGGATTTCTTCTGATTGATTCGGCATCGCGCAGGATCGCCAGAATCGACGGGACCCTGTTCAAAGAGGTCGGCTTCGGTTGGGGCATTCTGGGGCATCTCGACAAGGGCGGGCATTTTCTGGTCGAGCAGCGCGACGTGGGAGATGACTCATGGGAAGTTTCGCACATGTCTCTGAGCTTTACGGGAAGGATTCTTCTGTTCAAGGTTATTGCAATCAAGTCCGAGGAAATGTTCAGCGACTTCCGGCGCGTGCCCGGCGACACTACATTTGCCCAGGGAGTGGAGATGTTGAAGGCGGAAGAGGCGAAGCTGGCAGACAGTCACAAAGCGGAAACGCCGGCGACGGACCCGAAGTCGCACTAGGAGCCAATGGCTTTCGTTGACTTGCCGATTGCCTGCCACGTAAGATTTGCCCCTGATGATCGGCCTGACTATCTCGCACTATCGCGTTATCGAGAAGCTCGGCGGCGGCGGGATGGGGGTTGTCTACAAGGCCGAGGATTTGAAGCTCGGCCGCTTCGTCGCCCTCAAATTTCTGCCCGATGACGTGGCGAAGGACTCGCAGGCGCTGGCCCGTTTCCAGCGCGAAGCCAAAGCCGCATCTGCGTTGAATCACCCCAACATCTGCACCATCTACGAGATCGACGATGAGAGCGGGCAGGCTTTCATCGCCATGGAGTATCTGGAAGGGGTCACGCTGAAGCACAGGATTTCCGCCAAGCCCCTGGAAATCGAAACCGTGCTGGATTTAGGTATCCAGATCGCCGACGCACTCGACGCGGCGCACTCCAAAGGAATCATCCATCGCGACATCAAGCCGGCCAACCTCTTTGTCACCGCCCGCGGACAGGCAAAAATTCTTGACTTTGGCCTGGCGAAAGTCACCGCCAAACCAGAAAGCGCTGGCATGAGTTCCCCCACCCTCGACGTGGAGGAGCATCTCACCAGCCCGGGCAGCGCGGTGGGCACGGTCGCCTACATGTCGCCGGAACAGGCGCGCGGCGAAGAGTTAGACGCACGCACAGACTTGTTCTCCTTTGGCCTGGTTCTGTACGAGATGGCGACTGCGCGTCCGGCATTCTACGGTGGAACTTCGGCCGTGATTTTCGATGCCATTCTGCACAAGACTCCGATTTCCCCTCTGCGCCTCAATCCCAACCTTCCCCCGGAACTCGATCGCATCATCAACAAGGCCCTGGAAAAAGATCCCGAACTGCGCTACCAGTCCGGGGCCGAACTGCGCGGCGATCTCAAGCGCTCGAAGCGCGATTCTGGCTCCGGACGCTCCGGCAGCGTCTCAATGACCGCCCTCGGCGTGGCCTTGCCCCAGCCTGCGAGTGGCACCTCAGCAGCGGCCGAGACCAAATCATCTCGAAAACTGCCCCCTGCCCTAACGGTCATCGTCGCGCTCGTTGTGCTGGGTGCGCTGGCTGGCTACTACTTTCGCGACTCCTCCAGTGGCCCCGCCAAGGTCGTCCAAATCAGCCATTGGAACAAGCCAATCAACACCGCCGTTCTCTCTCCCGACGGCCACACCCTGGCATTCACCTCGTCGGTCGCGGGCTTCGACCAGGTTTTCGTGATGCTGGCTTCCGGCGGCGAGCCGCTGCAGCTCACCAACGACTCGGTTGATAAATCTGTGGATAGCTTCTCGCCAGATGGCACCCAAATCTATTATTCCCTCGATTTCACGGTGCAAGAGATTCGCAGCGTGCCCACTCTCGGGGGCGCATCCACGGCCGTAGCTTCGGGGCTCGCGCTGGCGATATCTCCCGACGGAAACTCTTTTTATTACATAAAGAGCCGCGGTCAGAATGCGGTTTTCCGAAAGCCAAAGACAGGCCTGACGGAGGAATTGATCTTTCAGGCGGCCCCAGGCTTGACCCCCATGCAAATTCTGCCCTTCCCTGACGAGAAGGACCTGCTGATCGTCACCGGACCTGACAACGTGCTGGGTTCTCCAAATCTGACGCTTTACCGGGTCAACCTTTCCACTCACGCTGCCCAGAAAATCGGCGAACTTTCCGGAAGCCCAACCGGCCTGGTCTGGAGAGATCCGGGCGAGACTTTCCTATGCAGCCGCACGGTCAATGATGTCACCAATATCTGGGAGTACCGCGTGGCCGACGGCAACCTGAGACAAGTGACCACCGGCGCCGGTCCCGATCTCTCACCCATGCCCGGACCCGCCGCAAAAGGAATCTATTTCGTAAATGGCAGGCGGTCAGGCTTTCTCACGGTTTACCACCCGCAGACGAAGCAATCGCTCGACTTGACCAATGAAGAAGCCACCCAGCCCGCCCTCTCCTGGGATGGTCGCCACATCATGTTCATCACCCTTTCGGGCAACGCCCAGCAGGGAGACCTCTGGTTTTCCGACATCGATGGCAGCAACCGTGTCAAAATCACGTCCGGAACAGAACTTATAACGACGACGTTTACGGCAGATGCCTCAAAGCTCGTGTTTTCCGCGCGAGAGAATGGCGCCGAGAAGATCTACATCGTTAAGAGCGACGGCACCAGCCTTCGCCAAATTCCCTGGTCGGGAGTAAACGGCGGCTATGGGTCGGCCAGTGTAGATCCGAACTTTTTCTACCTGGGCGGTCAGGAGACCGATTTGGCCAAGACCTCCACCTGGAAAGTCGCCACAGACGGTTCCAGTGTCGTGAAGCTGGTGGATAACTGCGGCGGTATCTGGGATGCATCGCCGGATGGCAAATATCTGCTTACAACCCAAAGCTCAACGGCGCAGTTGACCGGGGTAAGTGAGTTCTCCCTGGCCGATCGCAAGTGCATCCCATTACTGCCCGAGCAGAGCACTCTGATTGTCCGTTTCTCCTCCGACGGTAAATCCATCCTCTACCTGGGCGCTTCGCGCGGAGAAACCACGATTTATCGCCAGCCCTGGCACGACGGAAAGTTAACCGGACCTGCCCAAGTGGCCCTCAAGCTCCCCTTTGCCTTTCGCCAGGGCTACTCCGGCAATGCGTACGACTTTTCCAAAGATCTTTCCACGGTGGTTTACGCCCGCCCTGCCGGTCATGCCGACCTCTACCTGCTAAGCCAGAAATGAATGTCTTGCGGCGTCACGCTCGGGCGTGCAGCGTTTCCTTCCTCACTGTCAGCTTCTCGATGAGATCCTCTCTAACGCGATAGCCAGTCCCGGGCTGGTCGCTGATCGCAATCATCCCTTGCGGCGAGACTTGCACTTCCGGATCAATGATGTCTTCTTTCCAATAGCGCCTGGAGGCGGAAACGTCTCCGGGCAGGCTGAAATTCTCGAGCGTCGAAAGCGCGATGTTGTGGGCGCGGCCAATGCCGGATTCAAGCATGCCGCCGCACCAGACCGGAATCTTCTGGGCGTGGCAGATGTCGTGGATCTTCTTGGCCTCGCTGAACCCACCGACGCGCCCGACTTTAATGTTAATGATGCGGCATGCGCCGGTTTCGACCGCAATCGCCGCGGTGCGGGCGCTGACGATCGACTCGTCGAGGCAAATGGCGGTGCGCAATTCTTTTTGCAGGCGAGCGTGGTAGAAAATGTCGTCGTCCCAGAGCGGCTGTTCGATCATCAGCAGATTGAACTGATCGAAGGTTCGCAGGTGCTCGACCTGGTCGAGCGTGTAGGCGGAGTTGGCGTCGCAACTCAGGGTGATATCAGCCCAGCGCGAGCGGACTTTCTCCAGCACGTTTACATCCCAGCCCGGCTTGACCTTCAACTTGATGCGCCGGTAGCCAGCGGCCAGTTCAATCTGAATCTTCTCGAGAAGTTGTTCGATGGAATCCTGAATGCCGATGGAGACTCCGCAAGCGATTTCAGTCCGCGTGCCGCCTAGCAGCTCCCACAGAGGCTGGCCTTTCTGCTTCGCTTCGGCATCCCAGAGCGCGTTTTCGAGCGCCGCCTTGGCCATGCGGTGGCCGCGCACTCGGGAGAAAAGAGCCGCGCAGTCGCGCGCCGATTCGAGGCTGCGGCCGAGCACGGCGGGAGCAAGATATTGAGTGATCGTGGGCCATGTGCTTTCGGTCCACTCGCTGCTGTAAAAAGGATCTTCGCCGGCCACGCATTCGCCCCAACCGCTGACCCCTTCGCAATGGGCCGTGAGCAGCAGGATGCGGCGGCTGTAGGTGCGTCCGAAACTCGTCTCGAAGAAGTGGACGAGTGGCATATGAATCTCGCGGAGGGTGATGGCTTCAATCTTCATAATTTGTGGGCTTCGGCTTTCGGGCTCCGGGCTTCTGACAACCAGAATCCTGTAGCTTCTGACAACTCTTGCAGACTGACACCGCACCTCGCGTCAGGAGATTTTGCCGAAGCCCGACTCCCGAAGGCCGAAGCCGGCAATCATTCTTCCGACGCATACGACCACTTCTCTTCCCAATTGCCAAGCAGAAACTTGCCGTTGCCTACGGAATCGCGCTGATACCCCAGCAGAGCCAGCCCGCCGCCGAAGGCCCGCAGAAATTGCTCGCGGTTGCGCTCCTGCACTTGTTGCGCCTGGCTTCGTGTTTCCAGCGAGGCTTTCCACTCGTAAATCTGCGCCGGAACCTCAATCGCAGCCTGCTGGTCGAACGGCGGATTCTTCCCCGTCGCCAGCAGCGTTTGCACCCGCCTGGACCTCAGCCACCACTCGGCAATAAGCCGGTCGCTGGGAAGGCCGCCTTGCAATGGCGACGACGTGATTCCATATTGGTTGATGTTGTAACGCCGGCAGATGGCTCCCAGTTTCTCAATATTTAAATACGAATTCTTGATCTCAAGCGGATCGAAGGTCCATTCGATGAGTTCGATGCCGCGACTTAGCGCGTCTTCGCGCTGCAGCAGCTTGAGGCGTCGGCCGAGCCCGCTATTGCGATGTTCTTTGCGGACGGCAAGCATGTGCGAGTGGAGATAGACGTGGCCCGACCGCGTGCCCGGCACCGAAAGAGCGAAGCCAACCATCTCGCTGCCGTCGAAGGCGCCCATCACCTGTCCTCCGACCTTTTCCGCGACGACAAACATGCGCAGCGGAACCAGCTCGGCGTCGCTGAAGTTCCAGACCTCTTTTTGCAAAGCGACGCAGGTCCTAAGCTCATCGAGGCCATGACAGCGGCGAATCACGATGGCGTCCGGGCTCACGCTGGCTTCTCCTCTTGTTTGGCCTTCTGCCAAAGCGATTCGAGTTCATCCATCGACGCACTTTCGGGAGTGGTGCCAGTTGCGTGTAGGCGCTCCTCCATCCACCGGAAGCGGCGGCGGAACTTGCGATTCGTCTTGCGCAATGCGGATTCGGGATCCAGCGACAGATAGCGGGCGATGTTGACCAGCACGAAGAAAAGATCGCCGACTTCGTCTTCCAGCCGCGCCCGCAGATCTTCGGGAATGATATGCCGTCCGGAACCGGCAACGCCGCGGCCTTCGGGGCGCGGACCGGGAGCGGGAAACTCCCGTAGATGCTGGCGCAGTTCGTCAGTTTCCTCGGCGAGTTTGTCGAACAGGCCCTCGACGTCAGGCCAGTCGAAACCAACCTGCGCCGCGCGCGAACTGAGTTTGTGAGCTTCAAGCACTGCCGGCATGGAGGAAGAGATTCCAGCCAGAATCGATGGTGCGGCCTCCGGCGTCGGCCGGCCCGGCGTTGCCCCCTTAGTCCCGGTAAAACGCCTCTTTCTTTCTTCGACTTTCAGGGCTTCCCAGTTGCGTTTCACCTCGGTTGAAGTGTCGGCTTTCGCGTCGCCGAATACATGAGGATGCCGGTCCACCAGCTTGCCGGAGAGCCGGTCAAGAACGTCATCGATCGAAAATGTCCCCTGCTCTTTGGCCATCTCCGAATAAAAGAGCACCTGCAGCAGCAGATCGCCGAGTTCGCCGGGCAGTTCGTCCCAGTCCCGATTATCAATGGCCTCGAGAACTTCGTAGGTCTCTTCCAGGGTATAAGGTTTGATGGAATCGAAGGTCTGCTCGCGATCCCAGGGGCAACCCCCCGGAGCTCGTAATCGCTCCATGATCGCGACTGCTCGTTCGAAACGTTCGCCTGTAGTGGACATTTGGCAACCACTCTAAATGAGCCATCGCGGTACGGGCAACGAATCGAAGCGACAGTTTGGTTGAGAACACGGATCAAGCTGCCTGTCCCACCCGCCCGAGAGTGTTTTACACTTCCTAATGTCAGAACTTCAGTTGCCGGAATCGGACTCTTAGTCACTTGCCTCGCGGTACCAAGGTTACCTTCTCCGGCTGTCGGAGAGGGTGCACACTTTAAAGGTCATAGTGTCTGCCGCGCTGCAGGCTAGTCGCTCTAGTGACACTTTTCAAACGTCCTGTATCTAATAGATAAATATGGCATTAGCGACAAATCCAAGAGCGTCCCTGGAAGGCCAACGCTTTCAGGTGGTGGTGATTGGGGGGGAATTAACGGCGTCGCTGTTGCCCGGCAATGCGCCCGTGCGGGCAAGCACACGCTGCTGGTGGAGCAGAACGATTTTGCCTCCGGAGTAACCAGCCGTTCGACACGCATCATCCATGGTGGGCTGCGTTACCTGGAACACGGGGAGTTGGGCCTGGTACGGGAATCGCTCCGCGAACGGGAAAAGCTGCTGCGGGAACGATCTCACCTTGTGCATCCCATGCACTTCCTGCTGCTGTTGAATGAGACCAGCCGGCGGAGTGCGATGAAGGTGCGTGCGGGATTATGGCTCTACCAGCGCATGGCCGGAAAATCCCCGAGCAAAGACACCTCCGAAATGGAATTGAAACGCCTGGAGCGGGCGCTGGACGCCGGACATCGTTGGTCGTTCTTCAACTACGAAGACGCTCAGTGCGAATTTCCGGAACGCCTGGTAGCAGAGTGGTTAATGGAAGCCGTGGAGGCTGGAGCGACCGTCCGCAATCACATGGAGGCGCTCGCGGTTGACGTCTCCCACGGCCGCACCCGCGGCGTGCTGTTGCGCGACCAGATAACCGGGCGCGACCAGCGTGTCGACGCTGGCTGGGTGATCAACTGCAGCGGGCCGTGGGCTGACCGTATGTGCCAGCGCTCGTCGATCCGCATGGCCAAGCCCATGCTGGGCGGGGTGCGCGGCTCGCACATTGTGCTCCCCAGGTTTTCCGGTTCGCCGAGCGCCGCAGTTTATACCGAGGCGGTGGACGGCCGTCCTATTTTTATCATTCCGTGGAATGATCAGCTCCTGGTGGGAACAACCGAAGTCGCCGACAATGGTGACCCGGCAAGAACCGTTCCCTCGGCGGAAGAGATCAGCTATCTGGTGCGTTCCGTAGCGCAATTGTTTCCCAAGGCGAAGATAACGGCGCAGAGCGTGAAGCATGCATTTGCAGGAATCCGCCCCCTGCCTTATTCGCCGGACAATAAGCCCTCGGCGGTCACGCGGCAGCACATCCTGCACGACCACGCGGATGACGGCGCGGCTCGCATGATCTCCGTGATCGGCGGCAAGTTGACCACCGCGGCATCACTCGCCCGAGACTGTGCCCGAAAGATCGGGTTAAAGGCGACCGACCCAACTACGATGACAATGGGACCGGACAATGCGCTCGATCCCCTTCTGGATGACGCGGTGCTCGAAATCGCGCGGATTGGAGGGGTGAGCGAGGAAACGGCCCGCGGGATGGTGGAATGGCACGGGAAGCGCGCTGCGAACATCGCCCGCATGGCTCTGGTGAGTGCCGAATTGCGGGCTCCGATTTGTCCGCATACCTCCCACGTCATCGCCGAGGTGGTGGAGGCATATCGCAGAGAGTTTGCCATGACTTTGGGCGACGCGCTGTTGCGCCGCGTGCCGGTGGCTTTGGGCGCTTGCTGGTCGGAGTCGTGCAGCCGCGAAGCTGCGTTGCGCATCGGTGCCGTTCTAGGTTGGGATGAGCACGCCATGGGAGCGAACCTGGAGGCTTTTGAAACCGAGCGCACCGCCTTCCTGCGGCCGGTGGGCAGTGCAACTGCCGCATTCGAAGCCGCTGCGGATTGAACAGTCTCTATTCTTAATCCACTATTCTATGTTCTTAGTACGGCCCAGGGCCCGCAGCAGTCGCTTGGGATGGTCGGAGATAATGCCATCCACGCCCCATTTTGAAAGGCGCCTCATGTCCACCGTGGCGTTTACTGTCCACACGAATATCTTCTTGCCTGCGCCTTTGACCTCGTGGATGAGATTCCTCCCTGCCAACTTGTGATGCGGAATCACATATTCAACCGGTAACTGAGGCCAGTGGCCGAACTCTGCCAGCGTCTCGCAGATGAGTCCAAGCGGGATCGTCACATCCAAGTTATGAACGGCCTGCAACACTTCAGGGAGAAACGAGGAGACCACAAAGCCGCGCGTCGGGACAAGCTTCTGAAACAACTCCGTCGTGATTTGTTCCAAGCCGGGAACTTTCAGTTCGATATCGAGAAAGGCAGTGCTCTGGTAGCGAGCTATGACTTCGCGCAACCGGGGCAACGCTAGTTCTTCGCCGGAGGAATCAGCAATCTTTACGCCGCGTGCGGTTGCATCGTGACAGATGACGGCTTGCCGATCTGCCGTGAGCCGCACATCGAACTCGAAACCATCGCAGCCCTGGGCGAGTGCGAGGTCGAACGAGGCCGGCGTGTTCTCAGAAACAGTCTTTTCGGCACGTGCGCCGCGGTGGCCGAGAAGCAGTGGACGAATCGCCATCACATTCGACTCTAAACGTCAGTAGCCAGTGATCAGTGGTCAGTGGGCTTTTCTGACCACTGATCACCGATCACTGGCCACTGCTCCTAATCCAGATCGAAATCGCGGATGGGCTTGCCTGTGTCGGGAGATTCCTTGGCTTTCTTAACTGCCTCCTGAAACTTCTTGTCCAGCAGTTCGGAAGCGTGCTTTTGCGCCTCCACCGATTGCCGGAAGATCGATTCGCGGCGGCTGTCCTGCTCCTTCATGGCGCGGGCAGCTTCTTCCATATCGTTGAACATCCTGGGCTTCACTGCGGCGGTGTGTGCGATCACAGCTGCGGTCGCCGTATCGATCTTCAGCAGCGCGCTGCAGCAGGGACACGTAACTTCGATCGTGGCAGGACTCTTCGCCATTTTGCGAATGATACCGCAAAAGCTGACTAAACGGGCCAGTTCAAACTGAGCAGGTTCCAAATGGCCAAGCTTAGCGCTGAAGTTTGATGGGGAAGATGCGGAATACGCCCAGCAACTCCCAGCCCAGCAGGAAAATCGAAAGCAAAACCACTAGCACTGCCATCAACTCTCCAAATGTGAGGCCGCGACGGTTGGGCTCGAAACGTCTGGCTGCCAGGCTCAGGATGTTCAGCGTGGCAAACCCGAAGACGACGGCCCAGAGAATGTTGTAAACGTCGTTGCGGCGGCTGGAATGACCCTGCAACAACACCACGCCGGCCACTAGAGCGGACTGAGCGCGCAGCACATTGTGCAGCGAGAAGGCGGCGCGCGTGGTGCGCGCGAAGCCTGCGATCACCCAGGTTGTCGAAGAAAGAGCCATAGCACTCGCTGAATCCCAAAGGGTACTTTTAATGCCCCGAGTGATTGGATATTACATTTTTTCCCCGCGAAGGTCACGGAGGGAGCGCAGCAACTGCATCTGGCGGGTCAGCTGGCTTCCGCCTCGGGCGCCGGGAAAGCAGCTATTCTGCCCGCTGCCATGGACTTTCAGTAAGATGAACTCATGGCGGAACGGCGCGTCATTTTCTTCGATGTGGGCAACACTCTTCTTTTTCCCAACCGGGCGAAGATACTGGCCCCCATCTCCGGCGATCGTCATCCCAGGTTAGAGCAATGGCAGGCCCTGGAGCGTAGAACGAAGCGTGACTTCGATCAGGGCATGCTGGGCGGAGGTGTCGATCACGGTTTCTGGTGGATATTTCACACTTATCTCCTGCACCAACTCGACGAGGACACTGGTGTCCGCGAAGCGCTGGTGGAGAACACACGAAAATCAGCGAACTGGGACCAGATTCTTTCTGGCACCCGCGCCGCCCTCGCCCGCATCGGCCAGAAGTTCCGTATTGCCGTGATCTCCAACTCCGATGGCAGGATCGAGGACGTTCTTTCGCGCTGTGGGATTGCCGACTGCTTCGAGAGCGTAACGGATTCGGGAAACGTTGGAGTCGAGAAGCCGCACGCAGAAATCTTTGAGGCAGCGCTCGGCACAATGAAGGCGAGCGCCGGTGAAAGCCTGTATGTGGGCGATGTGTACTCGGTGGACTATATAGGAGCGCGCAATGCGGGAATGCAGGCGGTCCTGTTCGATGTGGCTGGCGCCTACCGCGACACCGAACTGCCTCGCGTGGAGTCGCTGGAGCAACTCGAAACCTGGCTCCGGCAATAGAAGCCGTCAAGTGCGTCATTCCAACCGGACGGGATCGCCTACAACTCCAAGATCTGGTGGTCGTGGCAATCAGTCCGCATGGCGTCATGGATGTTTCGCAGCAGTTCAGTTCCGTGGCGAGCGACGAAATATATGCCGGCCACACCTCGCTCTTGCAGCGCGTTTTCGGGATAGAGCGCGTGGCTCAATGCTACGGCGTGACGGCTCACAACCTCACTGCGGCGCAATTCTGCGGCCATAGCACGCTCGCGAAGGCGGTCGAGCTGGTACCGCACTTTTGAGGCACCCGTCTGACTGGCTTCGAGGAGCGTGGGATCGAGTTTAGCCAACGCTCCCTGCAAGCCGGAGAAGGATTCTTCGATCGACTGGTTCGCGCGTTCGAAAGCCGCCTGCAGACCTGCCGGCAAAGTACGCGAGGCCAGCGTCTGGCGCAGCGCGTCAAGCCCCTGGAAGACGTCCTCGACTGCGATGCCATATTGCCCCAGCCAGCGCTGCACCTTGGGTTCCACCAGAGTTGCTGAGAAACGAGGCACGATTGGGGTAACGCGACCCAGAATTGCCTCATAGACCGCGCCCACCTGCGCGAAATATGCCGCCTCGGAGGCACCACCGGCGTAGGCCACCGTGGGAAGCAGATAATCCTGCACAACGGGTCGCAAGAGCACATTAGGACTGAAGTTTTCGGGCGCTGCGGCGATTCGATCCAGCAATTCGGCCGACGAAAGCTTCTCCGCGCCGGGTTCGCCGCCGATAACAAACTCCGGAGCACCGTCTTTTCCGTACCGGCGGTGGATCGCCGTGCGAGCACCCTCACGCATGGCGAAAAGCAGCACCGATGACGCCGTCACTTTTACCTGCTGGTAATAACCTGCACTCTCCAGGGCCTGACCTCGGGCGAGCAACGCGGCATCCAAATCTTCCGCGCGCTCGATTGCGGCTCGATACATTGGCGCTGCGACACGATGCAGTTCCGTATCGGAAGCATCCAGAAGAATCACACCCCACGGACTAAACAGGCGAGCGTAGAAGCGGGCAAAAGCCGAGCCCAGCGTCTCCCCGGGACGATACGACTCGCGCAAGGAATTGTGCAGCCTCACGCTCTCCCAGCAGAGAGCCTGCTTCCTCCACCACGGGCAAAATCTCGTCGCCCAGAGACACATTGCTCACAGGCGCGCCTGGAACACCGTGGCTGGAAGTTGTGAGCGTGCGCAGCAGTCCTTCGGGACCGGGTATCGAAACATGATTCACTTCGGCGAGATCGTGATCGGATGTGGCCAGCCAGAAGATCGGAACCGCGTCAATGCCCGCCGCCGTGGCCTCTTCCGCCAGCTTCATCGCGGTCAGAGCCTTGTAGATGGCAAACATCGGTCCGCCGAACAGGCCGACTTGCTGCCCCGTCACGACGGCAGCCGCACCCTGGCGCAAGACGAGCGAGGTTGGCGAAAGTCTGCGGTGAGGCGTCCCAGGATTTGTTCTGCCGTTCAAGAATCGCGCTGACGCGCTCTCGGCGGGATGGATCGTACTGCAGCGCTGAGGCTTCCGCCTTCAACCATTCGCTGAAGTGCGGAGAATGCGGATAGAAAGGCTGGACGCTGGGGGAATATGCGAGGAAATCAGTGAATAGGCGAGTGGTATGCGGGATTTGGGTAAAGGGCAGACACTGCGCTTTCACCGCGGGCTCTCCTGACATCGTCGCTTGGTACAGTATTGGACGGATGAGATCATCGCAGGTCAACACCTCGCCTTCCATTCTACAGAGCGGCGTCGTAGTAGAGATGCCGCAAACGGGCCCAAGATGCAAGATAATGGGGTCAGGGAAGGAATGTACCCATGACTCTGGCAGCTTGTCCGTTAGAATATCGTTACCCCAGTCACGCTAGAAGGATCGGTCGTTCGTCTCGAACCGATTCGCCGCGAGCACGGCGAGATATTCTGGGAGATCTGCCAAGGACGCTCTCAACGATATTTTCCAATGGATTCCCTATCGCATGCAGACGCGGGAGGACTTTCAGCGATCTGGTTGAGAAAGATCTTTGACGAGCAGAAGCGTGGCGAGTCAGTAGTGTTTGCCACGGTCGAGCTTCGTTCCGGTCGAGTGATCGGCAGCACCCGCTTCATGAATATCGACCGCGTCAACCGCCGCGTGGAGATCGGTTCTACCTGGATCGCTCCGGCATGGCAGCGCACTGCGGTCAACACCGAAGCCAAGTACCTCATGCTGCGCCACGCCTTCGAGGACTGGAAATGCATGCGACGTTGAACTCAAAACAGATGCTCTAAATCAGAAGTCGCGCAATGCGATTCTGCGCATCGGCGCGAAAGAAGAAGGCACATTGCGCAGGCATCTGATCACGTGGACTGGCCGGGTGCGCGACACGGTCTACTTCAGCATTCTGGACACAGAATGGCCGGAGGTGAAGGCCGCCCTGGAACAGAGATTGCGCGCCGCGTGAAGTGAGTGCCCACCCTTGCGCGTCATCGGCGCAGGGCTTGCCCTGAGCAAAGGCGAAGGGTGGGGATTCTAACTTTCGCTTTTCTCGTCAACAGCCGACGTTTACTTCAGCGAGCCATATCGATCACAAAACGATATTTCACATCGCTCTTCGCCAGCCGCTCGAAAGCCTCATTGATCTGCTGAATCGCGAATCAGCTCGATATCGGAGGCAATGCCATGCTCGGCACAGAAATCCAGCATCTCCTGGGTTTCTCGAATGCCTCCGATGATCGATCCCGCCAGCGAACGCCGCCGGAACAGCAAGCTCCCAACCCCTAGCGGTAACGGCGTCGGAGATGCCCCTACCAGAGTCAACGTTCCGTCGAGCTTCACCAGATCTAGATAGGCGTTCAAGTTGTGTTCCGCGGAAACCGTGTCCAGAATAAAGTCGAAGCTGCCCAGCGTGCTTCGCCATCTCGGCGTCGTTCTTCGAGATCACAACTTCGTCCGCGCCCAGCCGCAGTCCATCTGCCACTTTGTTCGCCGAAGTCGTAAACAGGACGACGTGCGCCCCGAAGGCATGGGCGAATTTCACTCCCATGTGTCCCAAGCCGCCGAGGCCCACCACTCCAACCTTCTGCCCTTTGCGAACGTTCCAGTGCCGCATCGGAGAATAAGTAGTAATGCCGGCGCACAACAACGGCGCGGTGGCCGCAGGGTCCAACTTCTCCGGGACGCGCAGCACGAAGGCTTCGTCGACCACAATGCTGTCCGAATATCCGCCGTAGGTCACTCCCCCGAGGTGCTTGTCTTCCGCGTTGTAAGTAAAGGTCGGCATGCTGTCGCAGAACTGCTCGTTGCCCGCACGACAGTTCGGACACACGCGGTCGGAATCGACCATGCAGCCTACCGCTGCCAAACCGCCCTCTTTAAACTTTTTGACCGCGCTGCCGGCCTTGGCCACACGTCCCACAATCTCATGACCCGGCACGCAGGGATAAACCGTGGGCATCATGTTTTCCCACTCGTTGCGCACCTGGTGCAGATCGGAATGGCACACTCCGCAGTACAAAATGTCGATCTGCACATCGGTCGCTCCCGGCTCGCGACGCCGAATCGCAGCCGGCGCCAGCCCCGAAGCTGCACTCTGCGCCGCATACGCCTTCACTGGATACGCTTTTCCCATTTCCTGGGAGATTTTCTCGCCAGCAACAACTGTTGAAGTCATGGTTAGTTCTCCTTAATCCATAGATGGGATGTCCCACCCCTTGGTTCCATAATAAGTTCCATATAAGTTTCCGCACACGCTCGTGGGCGACGCGACCGAGTTAATCCCCGGCGTGAGATCGTTGTGGGAAACTTATCAAACCGTTATGATTCATCCCATTCGGGTCGAAGTAACTTTTCTCGTGTTTGTGTTTCGCGCAACCGCAACGACACAATAACCGCGGAGGATTACCCATGGAGTTCACGCAGGTTTTAATGTTCTTTGTCTACGGAATCGTGGCCTTGTTCGTGATTGGGACCATTTTGAGCGGCTTTTATCAGGTGAGAACCGCCGAGGCGATCGTGATCCAGCGGATGGGCAAATTCAATCGCGTCGCCAACGCCGGCATCAACTTCAAGTTGCCCTGGCTCGATCAGATTGCCGGGCGCATCGACCTGCGGGTGCAGCAGCTTGCCCTCGACGTTGAAACCAAGACGAAAGACAACGTGTTTGTGAAGATGCCGGTCTCGGTGCAGTACCATGTCATCCCTGAAAAAGTGTATGAGGCCTTCTACAAGCTGGCCAATCCGAAGCAGCAGATTTCGTCCTACGTGTTCAACGTGATTCTCGGCCATGTTCCCAAGATGAATCTTGACGACGCCTTCCTGCAGCAGTCCGATATCGCGATCGCGATTAAAGAGGGACTCGACGACGTAATGCGGACCTATGGCTATGCCATCGACCAGGCGCTGGTTACCGACATTGAGCCCGACGAAAAAGTGAAGGCGGCTATGAACGACATCAACGCCGCCCAGCGCGAACAGGTTGCGGCCAGCGCGCGCGGCGAAGCCGAGAAAATCCTGAAGGTGAAGCAGGCTGAGGCAGAAGCACAGAGCAAGGCGCTGCAAGGTCAAGGCATCGCCAACCAGCGCAAGGCGATCATCGAAGGACTGAAAGATTCGGTGGAAGCATTTTCAAAGGCAGTGGAAGGTTCGACGCCGAAAGATGTGATGATGCTGGTGCTGGTCACGCAGTATCTCGACACCATGAAAGAAATCGGCGCCAACGACAAGAGCAACACGATTCTGATGTCGCATTCCCCGGCAGCGGTCGGTGACCTATTCCGCCAGATGCAAGACGCGGTCATGATCGGCCAGAAGGCGGCGAACCTCGGCTAGAAGTCAGGCCTGAGGGTGAAAACCGCCCGAACCTTTGGAGTATGGAGCGGCATCCAATTCATTGACTTCCCTAGGGTTCCATCCTAGGCTGGAAGTGGTTCTTTACAGGCCAATCCCACCAGTGGGGGCGTCACGGCTTCGACGGAGATGCTTGCGGCCAAGAGGCATGCCGGGGTGCACACACCCGTAATCGCGTGCAAAATGATAATTGCCAATCAACAAATGGCATACGCAGCCTAATTAATTAGGCAGCCGCTTTCCACCGCTTCGCCCTTGGGCGGTGAGCGAGCGTCACACAGAGGGCTGCTCTTCCTCGCTACGTCTGGGCGCGGAGGTTAAGATCTCAGGCTAGCGGCTAGCGTTTCTTGTCCGTTCTGAGCGTGGGCCGCGAACGTCCTAGGGTAATGCCTGGGGCATGAACGCGAATAAGCATGTAGTCTCTTGACCAGTAACATTTTCGGACGCGGGTTCGACTCCCGCCGCCTCCACCATTATCTCGTTTATTATCAATAGCTTGCAAGGAACAAAATTTCCCGTACAATAATCGTACAACCGACAATTGAGCGAGGCGGATTCTCAAGAAGCGCCGGTGATCGCGGCCGGTTTCCGCATAATAACGATGGCTGCGAGAACACGATTCCTATTCATTCAGTCTCCAGTTGACCACAAAGTTTGCCACGGAGCCTGTCGAGTTCTTCTGTTCTCGGCGGTATGTCTTTTCGTCGCGGTTGCTTTTACGGCCGGTGAAGAACGGCGAGCAGCATCAAGGCAGCGGGGTGGGCGTTCGATCCCAGAAGACAACAACCGAAAGTGGAACGGTTCTTTGGCATGGACGCTGGCATGAGTGGGCGAACTCCTCGCAATGGGAGCGGGCTTGACTGACGGCCGACGCCTTTTGAATGCGGAGCCAATGATACACAACAGACATAGACACCCCGCGCCTGCATTGGCTTACCAAATGCGCACGCGGTCAGCCGGGGCGAGGTAGAGCTTGTCACCGGGCTTTACATCGAATGCCGCATACCATGCGTCGAGGTTTCGGACCGTAACCGGCCGGAACTGGTCGGGGGAATGGTCGTCGGTCATCACTTGCTCCCGAAGAAAAGCGTCACTCGACTTTGATATCCAGTACTGTGCGAAGCCGAGGAAGAACTGCTGGTCACCCGTGAACCCGTTCTGGACAGGAGCGGCCTTGCCCGCGAGGGAGGCGCGGTACGCATCGTAGGCGGCGGCGAGGCCGGCGAGGTCGGCGATGTTCTCATTAAGCGTCTGCTTACCGTTCACGGCAAGGTCGGGAAAAGGTTTGTACGTGTCGTACTGCGCGGCAAGTCTAGCGGTGGCCGCCTTGAAACGCTCCAGGTCAGCGGGTTTCCACCAGTTGCGCACACGACCGGTGGAATCGAATGCACTGCCTGTGGTGTCCGCTCATCACGAAATTGGCCTACGTGAGTTCACTCAGCGTCCGCCCTTCTGCGGCAATTGAGAAATATCGAGGAACGGCCGTTGACCTTCAGAAAGTTGCCGCAGATCTCAAAGTCGATACGCTGCTCACGGGAAGTTTCATTCGCGATGGCACCAACTTGCGTATCAGCTACCAACTGGTCGACGCCAAAACCGAAAAACTTCTAGGGCAAGGAGTGATCGACCTTAAGTACGACAACCTTCTTGCGGTTCAGGATAAAGTTACTGGCCAACTGATTTCAGAACTGCAACTGAACTTGTCTCCAGTTGAAACGGAGCATCTAAAACCGGAAGCGTCGGTCAGTCCACTCGCTTATGAATATTTTTTACAGGGACTTGATCTTTACGGACAGAACAAGTTTCCCCTGGCGATCAAAATGTTCGAGAAGACCACTGAGATCGACCCCAACTATGCTCCAGCGTGGGCTTACCTGGGAGCTTCCTATAATTCGGATGCGGCTTTCGAGCTCGGCGGGCGGGAGCAATATCGCCGAGCCCAAGCTGCGTATGAACGAGCATTGGCGATACGACCAAACTTGCTTGACGCACAAATCTTTCTTGCGAATCTCCTGATTGACACGGGAAAAGTTGAGCAAGGTGTACCTTTGTTGCGAGACGCCTTAAAGACCAACGGCAATTACGCCGCGGCCCACTGGGAACTGGGATATGCATACCGATTCGCTGGAATGTTGGACGAATCCGTGGCGGAGTGCGAACGGGCGCGCCAGTTGGCTCCCTTTGTGAAGGGCAACGGGTCGGTGTTAAACAGCTACCTCTATCTGGGGGAATACCAGAAGTTTCTTGATAGCTTGCCAGTTGATGATTCCTCGTTCACCCTGTTTTACCGTGGCTTCGGAGAATTTCACGAAAAGAAGTTTGACCAAGCCGCAAGAGATTTTGATCGCGCGTACGAACTCGACCCAACTTTGTACACGGGAATTGGAAAGGCTCTGAGTGACTCGATTCATCAGCACGGAGCACAAGGCTTGCAGCTGTTGAGTGGACTGGAGCGAACAGTGGGGGAGCGAGGAGTCGGGGATCCCGAGGCCACATACAAAATCGCCGAGGCGTATGCCATCTTGGGCAACAAAAGTTCTGCTTTACATGTGCTGAGAATGAGCGTCGAATCCGGTTTCTTCAGCTATCCCTATATTGAAAAGGACCCACTGCTGAATGATTTGCACGGCGAACCCGAATTCGCTCAAGTTTTGAACGTAGCGCATCAGCGACACGATGCATTCAAGAATTCTTTCTTTCGCTAAGACGAGCCCACTGGAAGCCGTCCAAGAGCTTCTCGGTAGATTGTTGTTGGCTTATGGCGCCATCGCTACGCATCGAAATTACTTCCGGTTTGCCGACCAACCGCCCAGTGACGAGCCGATTTCAGGGTTTTGAGTGTTATGGCAACTTTGCAACATTTAAAGTGCTTGGAGCTGTAACCCGTCCCCACATTGCCCGATCTGGTAATTTGACCCTACAATGGCGGTCACGCCCTCTGGAACAAGGGCGATCCGGACCGCTCGGGAACTATGGCCACAGCTGCGGAATACTCCCGGACGGGTGCTCGCACTGCGAAGCTGCCCGGCCGCCGTTTCGATCACCTGTTCTTTACGAGCATGGCGCTGGTCATGCTGGTGACGGTCTTCGTCGGTTTTGCCCACACCTATTATCTTGCCGGACTCTACCGGGCGCCGCTGCCCAGCCGAATCATTCATATACACGGTGCGGTGTTTTCCTGCTGGATTCTGTTACTCGTCGCTCAAACTTCGCTGGTCTCCGCCGGCCGCGTAGATATTCATCGGCGCTTGGGCGTGGCGGGTTTTTTTCTGGGATGTCTCATGATTGTTCTCGGTGTTGTGGCCGCAACCGATTCTTTGGCTCGGGGTGCGCCGGCGGGCCGGGATCCACAAATGTTTTACATTGTCCCGCTGACCGATATCCTGATCTTTGCGGTCCCGCTTTATTTCGCCTTCCGCACGCGCTCGGACCCGCCCACGCACAAGCGACTCATCTACATCGCGACCATTGCGCTGCTGACTCCCGCGATCGCACGCTTGCCGTTCGCTTTTGTATTCCGGAAGGGTCCCGTTGTGGCATTGGTTGCCGAAAGCTTTTTGCTCGTCCTGGTCGGCTACGATCTATGGTCTACGCGCCGGATCCATCGGGCGACGCTGTGGGCCGGCTCTTTCCTCATATTGGTGCTGCAAACTCGAGTGCCGATCGGAAAGACGGCGGCCTGGCACGCGTTCGCAGCCTGGGTGCAACACCTGGTTCGGTAACGTAAGTCGGATTTCGAAAAAACGGAGGGTGTATGGGGATTCACGTTCATCTTGCGTCGTTGCTGCTTCTCGCGACCTTCCCGCTATCTGCTCAAACCAACCCTGCGCCTGCAGCAACTTCCAATAAGGGCGGCGGCGCACTGACCACAGATTCGAAGGCAGTGCCAAAGCAACCGACGCCCACAGTCCTTCAGGCCGACGAAGGTGACCGTTGGATGCTGCTTGGGGACAAGCCGCTCATCTTCAAGGTTGATCCCCTCAGCATTGGATCGGATGCACTGGTGGTCGGGACAGAGGAGATGCCGCCGGGAAACAAAATTCCGACCCACAAGCATCTGCACGAAGATGAAGTCATATTCGTCCACAAGGGTGCGGTACGCGTCACGTTGGCTGGACGTGAATACGACGCAGGAACAGGAGCGACGGTTTTCATCCCGCATGGAAACTGGATCGGCGTGGCGAACGTTTCCAGTGACCCCGCGATGATTCTGTTCTTCTTTAACAAGCCCGCATTTGAGCAATGCCTGCGAGCCATGTCCTCACGACCGGGCGAAACATTCACCATGCCACCGCCAGAGAAAATGGCGGCTGTCCGTACGGAATGTCATGAAGTGATGAAGCAATAATGTCCGACCGTTTCCCCTTACCTTAGAGCACACCGGATTCATTGTTAGCGATCAGGCCATAAAGCCGGCCTGGCTGGTTTCAGATTCTGGGCGGATAACGGGCTACTCTTACCTAACCCGGTAAGGTAAGGTTTGCCGACAATTCACGGACTTGGTTTATCGAGTCCGGGCTTTTCGCGGATCCTCCGCGTGACGCACTTCGGCGGAATTGGTTCATGTGCTTCACACTAGACCAGATTTTCCGGCCCACCCAACGATGTAGTTCTTTAAGAACGCCGTGAACTCCTCTGCAACTGGCGACAGCTTCCTGCCTCCCTTACGAATCTGATAGAAGTCAAGGTGCACAGTTGGATTGACCAAAGAGCTAATCAGGAGTCCCTTATTCCGACATTCGCCAAATGCGAAGGTAGGAACGACAGCGATGCCCTCTCCCGCTTCGACCATTGCGATTTGCGTGTACAGATAGTTCACTACAAGACTGGGTTGGTAGCTGATGCCGGCCTTTGCCAGGTTCCTGTCAACGAACTGCTGCAGGGGTACAGACGGCTGGAATGTAACGAATCTCTCTCCCTTCAATGAGGCCCAACTCGCCGTAGGACGGGACGACGCACGCCTGGCATTCGCTCTTATCACCATGAGAGAAAAACGGAACAATGGGATTCGCCGGATGCCGGGAACATGCTTGAAGAAGAAACCAAGTCCCACATCGAGTTCCCCGGACTCGACCTTTGCTAAAGTGGTGGCGCTATCACCATCGAATACCTGTAGCCGAAGCGCCGGCCTATGAGGACGGAATGCTTTGATGACTTGCGCTAGCGCTATCCCTCCGGCTGCCCATAAAGGTGCTCCACCCACTGACAGGGACGGACCTACACCGTCAGTTCGCGCGATGTGGGACAGAGACATGTCTAATTCACGAAGGTTGTGCTGAACAGCGGTGAGCAATTCGGTTCCCGACGCAGTAAGGGCAACCTGTCTTGTCGTGCGGTCGAAGAGCCGGACACCCAGTTGGTTCTCCAACTCCTTGATCAAGATGCTCAGCCCAGAAGGGGTGATGAAGAGCGCGCCAGCGGCCCGAGTGAAGCTGCGATGCTGGGCAACCAATAAAAAGGCCCTTAGCTGGCGAGACGTAAAGTCGATCATTAAGTGATTCTCAACAATTCTTAATGTTTTTGAGCTTGTATTATAGACCGGCCCGCCGCTAAATCATAAGGTCTAAACCGAACCTTGAGGAATCGGTCAGGCCAGTTTTCTAATCCGGACAGAGAGGACGGAGTCATGGGAATCTGCGATACCACAGCGATAGAGGTGGTTCACTCCGACTACATGCTCGCAAATAAAAGCAAGGAGGCGCCGACTCGCTTCGCCGCGCTGTCCGCAATCTATGACCCACAAACCATCCGACATTTGGAAACCCTGGGTGTTGACTGCGGATGGTCTTGCTTGGAGGTTGGCGCCGGCAGTGGAACGATTGCGAGGTGGCTTGCAGATCGTGTGGGCCCCACGGGGCATGTGTTGGTCACCGACGTCGATACCCGTTTCCTTGAGCCTTTGCGGGGCCCCGCTCTAGACGTACGCGCCCATAATGTAGGCTCCGATCCTCTGCCGGACGCAGAGTTCGACCTGATTCACACGCGTCTTGTGCTGATGCACGTGCGCGAGCGCGATACCGCTCTGGCGCGTATGGTCTCCAGTTTGAAAGTGGGAGGGTGGCTATTGATTGAGGAATACGATACCTGCTCCATTCCGCCGGATCCAGGACTCTGTTCAGGCGAAGTGCTTTTGCAGACACAGGTCGCGATGCTAAGAGTTTTGGAAACTGCCGGCGTGAATCGTCGGTATGGACGGCTGCTTTCCGGGTTACTGCGAGAAAGAGGATTGACGGACGTGGGAGCGTCGGCGCAGTTATTCATGTGGCAAAGCGGATCTCCTGCCATCGCGATGATGCAGGCGAACTTCGAACAGCTTCGAGAAGCAATGATTGAGGCCAATTACATCACTTCCCAACAATTCGATGAGGATCTGGCGCGGTTGAACAATCCTAGCTTCATGATGCCCTCGCCGATACTCTGGTCGGCTTGGGGGAAACGCTCATGACATCTGTTCTGAACTCGCCGGTTGCCAAGGAACTTTTGAGTATGGCCGAGTTGAGTGATGTCGGCCAGCGAGCGAGACGGCGAATCGCTTACCGTCTGCTTCCTTTTGTGTTTCTCATCTACGTCGTCAACTACATCGACCGCGTCAACGTTTCTTTTGCCAACCTCCGGATGAGTGCGGATTTGCATTTCAGCGACCGCATCTACGGGCTAGGGGTTGGCATGTTTTACCTGACCTATGTCTTGTTCGAAATACCGGGAGCTGTCATCGCAGAACGCTGGAGCGCCAGGAAGTGGATTGCGCGCATCATGATTTCCTGGGGAATCGTTACCGCGCTGACTGGTTTTGTTCACACGGCAGGACAGTTTTACGCGGCTCGCTTTCTACTCGGCGTTGCCGAGTCCAGCTTTTTCCCCGCCATGATCGTCTATTTGACTCATTGGTTCCGCATGCGCGAGCGCGGACGGGCCATCGCCTGCCTATATGCAGCAGTTCCCGCCGCCTCGTTAATCGGCTCGCCGCTAGCTGGGTGGCTGCTCGGAGTACATTGGCAGTCGTTGGCTGGGTGGCGCTGGCTCTTTATCCTGGAAGGGATTCCTGCCATCGTCCTTGGAATCATTACCATCTTTTATTTGACCGACTGGCCTGCGCAAGCACGCTGGCTTCCTGAGCAAGAACGCACTTGGCTCGTCAGCGAATTACAAGCGGAGCTGGAAGCGAAAAAGAAGAAACGCAACTTTACGATGATGCAGGTTTTTGCAGAAAGACGAATTCTAATCTTGGTGTTTGCCTACTTGCTAGCGATGACGGGATATCTCGGAAATGCGTACTGGATGCCAACTTTTGTGAAACGCGTTTCTGGATTTTCCAACAAAAACGTGACGTCTCTGCTGATGATTCCAGCGCTGATGGGGGTTTTGGGGATGCTGATCAACGGCTGGCACTCGGATAAGACGAACGAACGGCATTGGCACACAGCGGTCCCTCTGTTGGCCGCAGGCTGCATGTTCTTCTTCTCAAGCTTTTCGCACCACGACGCAACCTCAACGATCGCGTTTCTGCTGCTAGGGAGCGGGTTCCTATTTGCCTATTTTCCAACTTTCTGGGCGATACCGACGATGATGCTGAGTGAGGCAGCAGCGGCCGCAAGCTTCGGGCTGATTAATTCAATCGGACAGCTTGGCGGATTCACCGGAAACTATGCGATTGGATTTTTCAACTATCGAACGCACTCGCTTGTAGCCAGCTTCGCATTCCTAGCGCTCACCTACGTTGCGGCGGGAGTCTTGATTCTTAGTTTAAGATCTCGTGATCCCACTGGTGTCGACGGTCCTTGAGTTTGAGACGTGGGAAAAGACAGAGACGGAGACCACTAACCAAGCCAGGAGGCGAGGGCACATGAGATTCCTGTTGCTGTTCCTGCTTTTCATCACGAGCGGCATGACGTTTGCGCAAGACTACCCAACTAGGCCCGTGCGCATTATCGAGCCGTTCGGGGCTGGCGGTGGGCCTGACGTGGTAGCCCGCGCCATCAGCCCGAAGCTCTCAGAGCTGTGGGGCCAGCCCGTGACAGTCGAGAATCACCCAGGCAAAGGAAGCACAGAAGCTCCTACCGTTGTTGCGAAGTCGCCACCCGACGGTTACACGTTGCTTGTGAACACAAGCGCTCAGGCGTACAGCGCCGCGCTCGTGAAGACCCTACCGTATGACCCGCTGAAGGATTTCATTCCGGTCGCTCCGCTCACCAGCCAGCCCTACGTGCTGGTCGCAGGAAAGTCGTCTGGCATTACCTCTGTGGGCGGGCTCATTGCAGCGGCAAAGGCGAAGCCCGGTGAGCTGAAGTTTGGCTCCACAGGCGTGGGCACTGGCACGCACTTGGGGATTGAGAAGTTCAATCTGGAGGCAGGCATTAGGGCAGCGCACCTACCGGCTCAACCGGGCGACGCGATCACCGACGTGATCGCTAGTTCAGTCGCAGGACGAACTACTTACATGATGGCACCTATTCAGCTTGCTCTGGTCGATATTCGTGCGGGCAATCTTCGTGCGCTAGGCGTCACCACTATGAAGCGCTCGTCCTTACTGCCCGAGGTTCCGACCATCTCCGAGGCTGGCGTCCTCGGCTTCGACCATCCAATTTGGTATGGAGTGTGGGCACCCGCTGGCACTCCTGCTGGCGTTGTCGAGAAAATAGCGAAAGACATCGCGCGCACCTTGGCTAGGCCGGATGTGCGCGACGAACTTGTGCAGCATGGGGCTGATCCAATGAGCATGACACAGCCGGAGTTCGCGCGCTTCGTATTGAGCGAGAGTGAAAGCGCGGCGCATATCATCGAAAGCGCTGGGATCAAACCTCACTAAGGTTGAGCTTCCAACTGACGGGGCCCCCGATTGGTGGCGGATGACGGGCAAGCGTGAAGTAATCCCAAGGTAAGGTTTGCCGACTGTCCTCTTTCAACAGCCGTTTCTGGACCACGGGACAAGCTCTACGGCATGCGCGGCTACTTTCGACATTGCCTGCCCAGGCGGCTACTACTCTCCGGCACGTTGGAAGCGGAATCAAGAGAAAGTGATTTTGTTTCCAATGTTACTTCTTGATTTCGGCGGGCCAGTTTTGTACCAGGGTGAAGGGCTGGTTCTCTTCTTTCACGTCGCCCGTGTTGATGAGAAACTTTTTGCCATCGGAGGTCACGGTGTAAGGGCCCTGCTGGGTTTGAGCTCCACCAGCGTGGAAGAGCGCGTGGGGCGTGCCCATCTGGACCCTGTTAGCAGCGGTGTTTACGTCGACTGCCATTACGTTGTCCGCTGCATCGAGCAAGAACAACTCCCTGCTGTCCCGGCGCCATTTTGGAAATGAGCCCCCGTTGGTGGAGACCTGCCACTTGGCGCCTCCGCCGGGGAACCCGGTCAAGTAAACCTCAAACCGGCCGGATTCATTGCTGGAGTAGGCCATCCACTTTCCGTCCGGCGAAATCCTAGGCTGCATGTTGTTGAATGCATTCTGCACGATAGGGAAGGGTTTGCGCTCACCCGACAGAGGCAGCGCATAGATGTCAGTTGCCGTTCTCTTATCGCTCGCTACACGCATATAGACAAGGAATCGCTGGTCCGGCGAAACCGACTCCGGGTATTTGAAGGCATCGTCGCCCTCGAGCAGTGCCTGTTCGGGGCCGGTGCCATCGGAGGCTCTAGCGTAGATGTGGATGCCCCCCCTTCGATTGGAGCCGAAAAAGATCGTCTTACCGTCGGGTGACCAAACCGGGTACCTCTGAATCGCGGGGCCGAAGGTGAGGCGTGCTTTGGTGCCGCGTAAGAGGTCGAAGATCCAGATATCGCCGGTTCCCTGGCCAGTGATCAGCGCCGTGGCGAGTCGCGTCCCATCGGGAGAAATTGACGGGTCGAAATAAGGATTGAGGTCAGCAACCGAACCCGTCTGCTTGCCATCGCGTGTAAACCAAAACAGGTGCCACCCCCCCTGAGCGTTACCGGCCTGGTAAACCAGCGTGCCGTTGTCGGACGCCGAGAAGGCCGGACGGTTCGTCGTGGGATTGATGGCCACATGTTCGGCGATGGGCTTAGCCACTCCGGTGGTTTCGAGGCTCCGCGTACTAAAGGGCTGCGCCATCAGCGTCTGGTCACGCAGGAAAAGCAGATAATCGGGGACGTAGAGCGCCATCAACTGGCTCTTCATCAGCGGCTTCGCCTGGAGCGACCCCAGAGAGCCGATATAAACCGTATGTTCCTGCACTCCGTTGGAACTGCGCGCCCAGAACAAGAAGTGCTGGCCATCGGGCAAGAAGTAGGGCCAACGGTGGCTATTTTCTCCGCGCGAGACATCCAGTTTCGTGGCTGGCTCGGCGGCGCCGCCCGCTGCCGCTACCCGCAGGAGCGGATCTGACGTTCCTGGCCCGAATACAATCACACCATCTTTGCTCCATGCGCCTCCGCGCCCTATGGCGGCATCACACAAAGATTGTGGGGGCCCGCCGCTGGCCTCGATTTTCTTGAGCTTGCCTCCGGCGAAGAAACCGATCTCGTGGCCGTCAGGCGACCAGAAGGGGTAACTGGAGTCCTCTGTCCCCACAAGAGGCTGCGCCGTCAGGGAGCTTAGAGGGCGGAGGTACAGCATGGTCTTGCCTTTGTCATCGCGAGCGGTGAAGGCCAGACGGGTTCCGTCGGGGGATATGGCGGGCGGGCCCGATGCCGGCGAAAGGGTGACGTATGACGTGCCCGGTGGTGACTCGATGAACGACCGCACCACCGGACTGGAATGGGTGGCGATGGTGAAGTACGCGGCGACCAATACGAGCACAAGAACCGCGGCGCCTGCCACCACCCAACCTAGCCGCGAGTTACTCTGCGGAGACGGTGTGATCCCCGCCTGTGGGCCGCCTGCAGCGATCCACTTCAATTGCACCTTCACATCGTGTGCGGTCTGGAAACGTTCCTCGGGATTCTTCTCCAGGCACGTCTTCACCACATGATCAAGCGCTGGGGGCGATGTTTTCTGAACCCGGCTCACGGGGTCGGGGTCTTTCTCCAGAATTCCCGTGAGAACACTTAGTTGACTCTTCCCTTCAAATGCACGCCGTCCAGTGACCATCTCGTAGAGCACACACCCTAAACTGAAGATGTCGCTGCGCGCGTCTGCCTCCGCTCCCTGCAGGACCTCCGGCGCCATGTACTGGAAAGTTCCAACTAGCGTGCCTCGCTGGGTCAGCCCGTTCGACGGCGAACTCAGGTCAGCTATTGTCACGGTGGGAGTTGAAGGCGTCATGCCGCCGGCAACTCCCGCGGATGTACCGAGAGCAGGAGCCACCTTTGCCAGTCCAAAGTCCAAGAGCTTGGCGCCAACCGGGGTCAACATTACGTTTCCCGGCTTCAAATCGCGATGGAGTATGCCACCATGATGCGCAGTTGCGAGGGCCTCCGTGATGTGGATAGCGAATTCCAGCGATTGCTTGAGCGGAAGTGCACCTTTTCGCAGACGGTCCGCCAGTGTTTCTCCCTCCAGGTACTCCATCACGAGGTAGGCGGTCCCGTCCTGCGAACCGATGTCGTACAAGTGACAGATGTGAGGATGATTGAGTGAAGAAACCGCCCGCGCTTCGCGTTCAAAACGCGCTCTCAGTTCCTTGTTCGACGAGAGATGTTCCGGCAGAATCTTGATTGCGACTGTGCGCTCCAGGCGAGTGTCGCGAGCGCGATACACTTCTCCCATGCCACCAGCGCCGAGTGCCGACTGGATCTCATAGGGACCGAGTTTGGTACCAGCGGCAAGGCCCATCTGTGCGTGACATTATAGCCCTGCAAGATGGCTCGCTAAACGTATAACGATAGTCCAAACAATTAGCTGGGCAGATCCGGGGTAATGGGCTAATCGCACGCTATTCAGGGCGTGAAGTCGGATTCCGGAAGCCGCGGTTCCGGATTCTGGGCGGATGACGGGCTACTCGTACCTAACCCGGCAAAGTAAGGTTTGCCGACTAACCGGGAGTCACACCTGAGGCTTCATTTGGTGGGCGCTGTTGCTGTCGGCGGATTCGCCTTCTGAGGTTGCCAAGAGGGTCCTCCATCTTCCCATTGGTTGTCGGTAAGCTGCTCGACTTGTGTGCCGTCGTAGCGCATGACGAAAATCTCACCGTAAGGCTGCGGGGCTGTGTCGGTATTGAGCGCCTCGTCTTTGAATCCCATCCGGCTGCTGGTGAACACAATCCGTTCACCGTCCGGAGACCACCCCAGATGGGCGTCGTTACCCTTGGTGTGGGTTAGCTGCGTGACCTCGCTACCATCCGGATGGATCGTGAAGATTTCAAAATCGACCCCAATCTTACGGACGAAGGCGATCAAATCGCCGCGCGGAGACCAAACCGGGAAGTTGTCATAGTCCTTGGTAAGAATCGTAATGGAGCGGTCCGCAGGGTTCATGATGCGCAGACCCGTTCCCTCGGTACCAGTGGTGCGGTAAACGATCCGCTTGCCGCCGGGCGCGAATGACGGAAACGCATTGCTGTTCGGTCCCGAGGTGATGACATGAAACCCCGATCCGTCGGCGTTCATCATAGCCACCTGGGCTGGGCCAGCCGGCTTGTTTCCTCCGGAGCCGAAGGGTTCGAACAATGGGAAGCCCCCGATCCCAAAAGCGATCTGCCGGCCATCGGGGGACCATCGCGGTCCCAGGATCAAATCCTGCCGCTCAAGGATTGAGCGCGCCGGTTTTCCTTCTTCGACAACTAGCAGCTTCATGGTTTTCGCGGCGTAGTCGGCGTCCGTTACTGCGAAGCGCTCACCGGTGGCGTCGTAGGCCGGCAACCCTGACGTCGTGGAGAGTTCATAGTTCGGGTTCCGGCTCCAAAGCTTGACTGGTTCCGCAGTGTAGGCGTCGTTGTAGCGGCTATAGACGAGGTGAGTGCCGTCCGGGGACCAAGAGGGATTGTACAAATCCGAGCCTATCGGACCGTGCCTGCCACTTGCGTAGAAAACTCCCTTCGCGGACTTGTCACGGCGAAGATAGCCGATCTCGCCTGATGCCATCACCGTTGCAGACATCTTCACTCCCGGACCTGCGGCCAACGGTTTCGTCGCACCGGTTTGGGTGTCGATCTGGACCAGTTGGGTATCGCCATCCTGATCGCCCCACCGATACGTCCAGGTTTCTTGCGCCGACATGCAGTACGCAGTCAGGCTTTTGCTGTCCCGCGCCCATTTCGGGCCGCCGCAGAAGTTGCCGTGCGCTGAAATGCGCTTAAAGCCGGTGCCATCCGGCTGGATGAGATAAATATCGACCAACTGGAGGCGCTCCCATCGGCCTTTCGCGGCTGGAAGACTACTCCCCCGATCTGAGGAAAACGCGATCCACTTCCCGTCCGGAGACCATGCGGGCCGGAAATCGCCGCCGTCGCCGGAAGTCAGCGGTCTGGCTTTGCGCGTGGCCACATCCAGGACCCAGAGATTCGCTCTTCCCCCGGCACGCGTGCTGACGAAGACCACTTGTTTGCCGTCGGGTGACAGAGCTCCTTGGTCATCATAGGCCGGGTCGTCGGTGAGTCGATCGAGGCCAGTGCCGTCGGGATGAATCCGATAAAGATCGGCCGAACCGGCGCGCTCTGACGTGAAAACAATCCAATCACCACTCGAAGACCATGCGGGATCGTAGTCGAGCGCACCCGACTGCGTGAGGGCTCGCTCGCCAGACCCGTCAGCATTCGAGATGAACAACCTCGCTTCCGACGGAGCCTGCCGCGTAAAGAGAATGTGATCGGTCGCCCAGCAAAATGGCGAGATTGACATCAGTGCGACGAAGAGCAGCGGGCCGAGGGAGTGAAGCATCACTACCTCCTAAATGCGAAAGAGTTGATGGCTCGAATCTCGGTTCCAGAACCGTCACCAGCGGACGAGGCCCTGGACCGACGATATCGTTCAATTTCCGAATCGCACGTCCATCTAAGATTCATCCAATCGATCGAACAAACATCGTAATCGTTCATGCGCTCGAAAGCCATTATCGGAAGAGGCAAACTCCATGTGGGGCCTTCAGTTCCCCCTGGGGTGGATGACGGGCAACCCGGAAGTTGGAGCAGAGGCGTAGCAAGGAAATGGCGAGGTGGGGTTTGCGGTATCTGCAGAAGCTAGGTGTTTTTTTCTCGATCCAGCCCGACGAATCTATGGGATACTGTCGTCGCTATGTCGGTCTGCGGGACTCCAGATCGGAAGCATTTTCGTACAATAAACGTACAATGGATCGGGCAATGAGGCCTTTTTAGCCCTTGTGGCACTTCCTGGAATCAATAACTTACGTGCTGTCAACATAGTGATTAGTTCGACTCCCGCCGCCTCCACCACTATCTCATTTATTATCAATTGTTTACGGATGTATTGTAATTTCGTACAATGGGGTTCCGCCAACGGAGGATCCTCCTCTCGGTTTTTCTTCCCGCCGATTACAATTCCAATTGAGCGGGGAAAAAGCTGGGAGAAAATGCCCTGGCTAAATTTCCGCACTGCCGTTCTAGGGCATGATCTAAATAGCTTCCTGTTTGCCGCCCACGGGTCACTGAGTGTTATGGCGATTCTTCACCATCCAACGCTCAATGGCAGCTATCACTGCATCGAACTGCGCCAGATCAACGTCGGCAATTGCGGCATATTGCGAACTCCTCCCAGCGTTGTTCATGAGGCAATCGAGGCGGCCAAAGCGGTCCCCTGCACGTTCAACCATCCGTTTGACGTCGGCGTCGGTACTACGTGGTTGCGCGACGCTGAAGGGCAGCTCTTCCGCCTGGCACGGGCCGAGTGTCATTAGGAGCAACTTAGAGGGGCAGAGACGATCTGTAAGCACAATCTCGCGGCCAGCGAGATCCTCGTTACGAAGGTAAATTGACCCCGATTGCTTCCGGTGCCATCATCCCCTCAGGCGTGCTGCGGGGCTCACGGTCTCGGTCGTGCGGAGAGCCGGCGCCTTGGGAGATATTTGTCATGCGGGCTTCCCCTCGGTTTTTTGCCGGAGTTTCTTTCGTTCTCATCATCCTGACGCTCGGTGTTGCGCAGGCGCAGAAGACGGAAATCAAGATCGGATTTTCCATCGAAGCTGTCAAAGGCGAGCGTTGGCAGACTGACCTCGACGAATTTCAGCAGCGCGCCCACGAACTCGGAGGTGCCGTTGTCACCCGCTCCGCCAATGGCGACGATAACCTGCAGTTTCGCCAAGTCAACGAACTGCTCGATGGCGGTATCGATGTCCTCGTGTTTCTGCCGCACGATACTAGCAAGGCAGCGCGCATTGTGAAAGCTGCACACGCGAAACACGTCCCGGTGATCAGCTATGACCGCCTGGCCAGCGCGGCAGTCGATCTCTACGTCGGATTCGATCTCTTCTCAGTCGGACTCGAGCAGGCGCAAAGCCTGGTGGATCGCGCGCCAAAAGGCAACTACTTATTGTTGGGAGGCTCACCGCTCGACGCCAACTCGAAAGTCGTTCGCGCCGGACAGATGAAAGTGCTGCAGCCCTTTATTGATCGCGGCGACATTCATGTCCTTGCCGATGTCTGGGTGCCAGAATGGAGCGCCACCGACGCTTACATCATGGTCACAAAAGAATTGAACGAGCTTAAGGCTCCTCCGACGGCGATTGTTGCCTCGAATGATGCGATTGCTGGCGGTGCAATCCAGGCGCTCGAAGACAAGGGCTGGTCTGGCGGAGTGCTGGTCTCGGGTCAGGACGCAGATCTCGCCGCCATCGAGCGTATCTTCGATGGCTCTCAGCTGATGACCGTCTATAAGCCGGTCAGAGATGAGGCGCGTGCTGCGGCTGAAGCCGCGATGAAACTCGCGCGGCACGAAGGCATAGAGAGCCAGACGCAGGTGGCCAACGGCACGCTGACCACAAAGGCCATCTTGCTGACGCCGATCTGTGTCACTCGGGAAAACGCGAAACAGACCGTACTCAAAGATGGATTTCAGCAGCTGGAGGTCGTCAAGCAAGGCCTGCCCAGAGACAAGCAGGCACAATTGGACAAACCATAACTAGCTGGCGACCAGTGGAGCATCCACCAGGTATCGCAGTCTATTGCTCACCGGCCAGAGCCTACGAACCTCTTCACAAATGTCCGTTCGAGATCGCTTCCAGCCTCCAATCGCTTCACTGTTGCTTCTCTTGTGTCTCTGCAAACCATCTTGGAGCAAGAGCGGTCGGAATCAATACTCACTCTTCTGCAGTCTGGGCGACCACTTTTACCAGAACCCCAAAAGTTAACCCTGTCTGATCCCTTATCGCTTCACTTGTTCGGAAGTGGATAAGTCAGCTCTGGACCGGGTGGACTGCGGAAACAAAGAGGATGATGACAGCCCACCCAATAAGATCAGCCTAGCCGCCCGGATGGCGTCCTTGCGTGGGAACCCATATGTTCCGATGGCTCGGGCAAATTGAGATCCGTTCTTGTCAGCGCCCTTTATTAACAGTTTGGACAGCATACAAAGAGGTGCGTGCGAGAACGAACAAAGTACGGCCGTCACGGCCGCCGAACAACAGTTGCGACGGCCGTTCCGGCACGTCGACAGTATCGATCAGATCGCCCGATGAGTTGTACACAAGAATTTGTCCTGTGGCGATATAGACATTGCCCTTTTCATCCACCGTCAGGCCTTCTCCACCTCGCTCCTCGAATAGCTTTAAGTTCGAGATCGTGCCGTCGCTGCCCACACTGGCGGCATAAGTCTTCTCTCCGTTTTCATCGGAAACGTAGTAGGGCTGGCCAGTAACCGCAGGGGCGAAGCCAAAGGCTCGCAGCGTGTTATTCAATTTGGAACCATAATAGAGTTCCCCGGACACAAAATCCTCTCCCGCAGGAAGAAAAGTAGTTCCATCCGGAGAGACAAATTGATAGGGTTGTTTAGCGAGAATCGTTTCGAGAAAATCGTTTTCGTTTCTCCAGTAGTCGACAGGCAGCACTGGGGTCATTCCCGGGCGTGACATCGCCGGCACAGCCGGCAGCAGGGCAATATCGTCATCCTGCGCGCCCGGCTTGAAGCTGTAAACAGTTCCATTTCCCGCATACGAGATCACAATCAAATCATCCGACTTATCAAAGAAAAGTTGCACCGGATCGAGTGGATTGTCACGAACCTTCGATAGTTGGCGAGTCGCGGCGGACCAGCAATAGATGGTTTGCCGTTGCGCGTCCACGAAATAGACGTTTCCGGAGCTGTCAACCGCTCCTCCGGAAATATTAAAGAAGCCGCTCGCGACTTTCTCCACTTTCGCGCCCTCGGCGAGAACTGGAGAAGGTTGCTTCGGGCGGATTTGGGGCGCAGCCCCGGAAATCGTCAGCCAGGAAAATTCACGCTGCCTGATCTCGATGTTGTGGGTTTGATCGTAAACCGCATTGTCGAACGACACTTTGCTGTCACTGTAGCAGTGAACGTTGCGAAACCGTATGTTCCTGGAGTTTGTAACCGCGACCGCATAGGGGAAGGGCTGATAGGCGCTCACGACACGATACATGTGCAGGTTTGCCAAGGTGATGTTGCCCGAATCCCGGATGTCGAGCGGCAATGCGAACCCACCCTCGCCCCGCTCTTCTTCCGTCTGAAGCGCGTAGATTTGCCAGTTGGACGCATGGTCCAGAACTACTTCGTTGCGAACATGATGCTCGCTCGAGAGTTCGTAAATTCGCCCTCCAGTTGAAGTGTTAGAGATGTACAGGCCTGCTTGCGCGAACGTGCTGGGCGTCCAGATGTTAACGAAAGTCCCGCCGCCGGTGATCCAGAGGCTGGGATACTGTCCGTCCCAGCGGCGCTTCGGATTGGAATCGGCGCTATGGGTGTCGTTATAAATCTCTTTCCATACTTTGCGAGCCTGTTCTGTGGTGGCGTTCGGATCAATGGTGCCGTGACCTCCGAGAAAGCGGACATCGTTCATCATCGAGTCCCTCCCGGCCATCCACTTCGCCGCCACTGCTCGCGGATTGATGCCGTTGGTGTAGAGGCCGATGCCGGTCACGATATTCGTCCCGTCTTTTGGAGTTTCAAGCAAAGGCTTCGGACTGCCAACGCCTTGAAAAGCCAGAGTAGAATCGGCAAGCAATATTCGAGTGATGCTCGGATGCAGGCCGATGAGGACCGTATCTGGCCGTAGCATGATGGTGTCCGTCACCCGATATTGGCCCGAGGGCAAGTAAATCGCGTGGTGTTTAGCGATGGCGTTTCTAAACACGTCCGTATCGTCGGTCGTACCGTCACCCTTGGCGCCAAGGGATCGGATGTTTACCCACGTGTCGATCGGCGGCAGATCCAGGATGTCGGACTCGACTGGCTTCGGTAGTGCGCTCAACGGCGCTGTCTCATAGACGTCCTGAATTGCGGGTACGGCGCCTATGTCCTGATACTGCAGCCCATGAGAAAACGTCTTCACCTCGTACATTTCTGCCGGACCTGCGACGTGCTTTCCGCTCTCGCGGTTCGCCGCGAAAACAGGAACGTTACGGCAGACGACGTTTTCCATGTTGATCTCGGTACGGGCATTGTTCTCATTGCTGATGACTAAGGCAGGTCCCGTAACGTTTTCCATGCGTCCATCTTTCACCCAGAGTTCGTCGGAGTATTGAGGATCGATGGAAATCGCGGTTGGGACATTCTTGAATTGCGGACGGATCAGCGTCAGCCCGGCTTCGTGCTCCCGGATCGCCGCTTCCCGTTGCCCTTCAAACGTGGCGTCGATCACTGTAAATTGCCATCCAGGCGAGGGCTTCCGGGTCCAGATGCCGTACTGACCACCATAAAAGTGCACGTCTTGAGCGACGTTGCCGCCATCGTGAATTCCCGCAAGGCCCGAGCCGATGTGAAAGTCCATGTGCGCCAGAAAACAATGCTGGGCATAGTGGGCGCGAATGCCTACAGCACCCGAATTTCCGTCCTGAATTTCGATGTCGATGTTGCTGATTGCGGAATAGAACGTACCCGGATTCGCATCCGGTGCAGGCGCATTTGCGCCCGGTCGTCCACCCGCGAAAAACACCATATACGTGGGCCCTTGCTGGAAACCCGGCGTGTTTGCGGCGAGGACAAATGTGGGCCGAGCAGTGCCAAACCCGATCAACCGGATTCCCGGCCAGACATAGATCGTCTTAGTTAAACGGTAGCGGCCAGCCGGAACGAACAGAATGCCCTGATTGGTCTTCTCCTGAACCGTATTGATGGCTTGCTGTAAGACTGCGGAATCATCGGCGATTCCGTCCCCCTTTATAGAAAAATTATCCTGCGTCAGATAAATTGCTTTGGGATCCTCCAGGCGGGCGGGATAGTAGGAACTAGCGATCACTGGAACAACCGATGACAATATCGAAGCCGCAAGAAGTGTCTTCATCATTGTGATGCCCTCTGAGACAAATCAATCCTGAGATTGCCGGTGCCGTCCAATGACCTCGCTCTCCCTTGACTATTTCTTTGGATTCGCATCTTCGTTTTCGTCGGTGGCTTGCTCCGGATGCAAGTCGTGGTAAATCGCTCGAAGTTTCTCCTTCATCTTGCTGTACTTTTGATATTCCTCCAGTTCGTGTTTGCCTTCAGCTGTACGTCCGGTCTGCCGGTAGACTGTACTCAGGCGGAAGTGGGCCAGAGCGCTGGTGGGGTCAAGCTTGAGGGCGTGCAGAAGAAGCAGTTCGGCTTTTTGGGGTTGATCCATTGTCATGAGGACCTTCGCCAAGCCGATGTCGGCTTCGGGGTCGCTTGGCTGGAGTTGCAGGGCCCGGCTATAACGCTCGTTAGCTTCCTTCAAATCGTCTCGCTGCAGGGCGATGTCGCCCAGCCGGCACTCAGCCTGCTCATCAAATGGATTGGCCTCCAAAGCTGCCTTATACTCTTTTTCGGCTTCTTCCCGGCCCTCCGCGGTCGACAAAGTGCTAAGCATCTCGGCAAGCTCAAAATGAAGCCCCGGAAGCTGCGGATCGATCTTGAGCGCGGCCCGGTAGTTCTCGATCGCTTCCGAGATGTTCCCGCGCTTCGCCAGCTCGTGCGCCATTGCCTGGTGCATGCGGGCGGAATTCGGGTCCACCACGGACAAGCTGAGCAGGGACTCGGCGGCAAGATCGGAATAGATTCGGTAAGCTGCGTAGAGCATAGCCTCATTCGTCGGGTCTAGCTTTCGCAGAGCGCTCACGATGGCTCCGGCTTTATCCAGATCCCTAGTTCCGGAGTAGATCTCGATCAGTTCCATCCCGGTCTGAATCCGGATACTTTCTTCCTGGACTTTCGGAAATGCTTCCTCCAAGTCGCGGCGACCCGCTTCCACCTCACCCGTACGCTTTTCGGCGATGCCAAGCAGAGCCTGAATCTTCCACAACCCGGGCTTCAGTTTCAGCGCGGCGCGAAGCTGAGGAATCGCATCCACATATGCGCCCTGGAAGAACAGCAACACACCAAGGTTGCCGCGTGCGTCCACGTTATTGGGATCGAGGGCAACGATGGCTCTAAACTCAGGCGCCGCGAGCTCGGGCTTATTCTCCTTCAGATATTCCGCAGCCTTGTGGGCGTGCGATTCGATCTGCTGCTGGCGGCTCGGACTCGATTGGGAGAAACACGACAACGCTCCCGGAACCAGAATCGTGCAAAGCAAGACTGCAAACGCTCTTGTCCTCATGTCACGATTGTACGGTGAACGCGCCGTGTCTCTCGTTCGCCCCACACAAAGAAAAGGACGGCAGCACGCCGCCGTCCTTCTCGTTTTTCAGACGATGCCAGTTGTCAGAACGAGATGCGAGCATCCAATTGGAACTGCCGCGGCCCGATCGTGGTTGTGGTGATACTGGATGCGCTTGTCGGCGCACCATTGGCGAATGCCACGCCGGTGTTCGGAACTCCGAAGCTCGGGTGGTTGAAAATGTTGTAACTGTCGATCCGGAATTGCAGCCCAATGCCCTCCCTGATGGAGAAGTTCTTGCCCAGCGATAAGTTGATTTCCGAAAGATCTGGACCCACCAGTTGGTTGCGCCGTTCGTCGCCGAACGTGCTGGGAGCTGGTTGAGCGAAGGCTGCCACGTTATACCAGTTCTGAATAGTTGGGTGGCTGACATGAGGGTTGCCAACAAGGTCGGGGTACTGCTGGGACTCCGAGCCGGAATGGTCCGCATTGGAATTGTTGTTGGAATCCACGACAGTAAACGGCTCCCCGCTATGTATGAACATCGTCGCTGAGGTTTGCCACCCGCCCACAATTCCATCCAGGAATGCGTTGCTGTTAAGGAACCTCTTGCCCTTGCCGACCGGTATCTGGTAAACCAAGCTCCCCTTCACAGCATTTCGCACATCGAAATTGGAGTTGCCGTAATTGGCATGGTAATTGTACGAACTTTGGAAGGTCTGCGTACCACCGTGGCTACCCCATCCGGCTGAATCCTGGTCATCCAAAAAGTGAGACCAGACGTAGTTCGCGCTGAAACTCAGCCCGCCGCTAAATCGGCGATTCACTTGCACTTGCAGGGAATTGTAGTTCGAAGTGGTGGCGCCAACTTCTCCCTGAATCGTTCCAAACTGCGGATAAGGGGTGTTCGCGGCATTAAAGGCCCCGCCATTTTGCGTGGCCTGCGTCGCCAATGCGGCTGCCGATATTTGGTTGATATCCGTCGGGAAGGACAGATTGGCTCCGTGACTGGCTACATAGGCAATCTCGCCCTCCATGTTGGCTCCCAGCTGACGCTCTATGCTGGCCGTCCATTGATACATCCTGGCGACGGGCAGGTTGTATTCGTTGTACGACACGTTCGTCCCGTTGTATGCCGTAGGCGACCGGTTCGTCACCACGTAGGTCAGAGGCTGACCGGTCTGGTTATTGGTTCCGGGGCCATCAAGCTGGGTAATCGGAGTTATTCCTTCGCCATCTTCAGCGCTACCCGTGCTGTTGTTGCCTAAGCCCACCCCTTGACCGTAATCATCCATGCTCCAGGTGAGGGCATAAATTCCGAAGCCTCCTCTGATCACCGTAGTACCCATCGGAGTCCAAGCGAAGCCGAAGCGAGGCAGCAATACGTTCTTGGGTTGCATCAGTGTGCTTCGCGAGGTCTGGCCTGCGAACCACATTGCACCCAGGGCGCCCCCGGCGGCAGCATTCGGGATAGCAGGATCGAACGAGCCCAAATTGTTCTTAACCTCGCTCCAGCCGCTTTGGTATTCATAGCGCAAGCCGAGGTTCAAGGTTAGATTCGGGCGGAGTTTGTAATCGTCTTGAACAAATATCTGCGGACTCTTCATCCGCATTCCGGACTCGGGCTGGTTCGTCGCACCCCACTGGTTTACATCGCCCAGCAGGAAGTCCGCGTAAGCGGATCCTCCAGTTCCTATCGTGTTGTTTTGCTGACTGTAAATCCCCGTGAAGGTGAAAGTTCCCGAACTCATATTTCCCCAAGGGGTATAGTTCGCCTGATAATCGAGCAGTTCGCCGCCGAAATGCAGGATGTGCTTACCCCGGACCATGGTAACCACGTCGGAGGGTTGAAAAGTATTCTCGATGTAAATGGCGTTTGTACCCGGCTGCAATATGGAGGTGCAACAGGTACCCTCTTCTTCAGAAGCACCGGTGCCAGATGCTTGCGATGTTTGGCTGACGTTGAGAATTGGGAAAATATCGGCCTTCGAATATTGCAAACCCAGCTTTGCCGGGTAGCCCTTCCCAACACTGTAAGGAATGAACCAGTTCCCTTGCTTGGTATAGCCGAACCGGGCTTCGTTCACCACATGGGAACTGACTGTATACACATCGGAAACCTGCGTATTGTACCTGTCGACGTCTCCGGAGAAGCAGTCAATCGGACAGATTTGATAGTTGGTAGTGGTGCCAGGATTGTCACCTTGAGTAATGGAGAAGTTTATCCTGTTTTTCTCCGATTGTTGGTAGTCGATTCTTCCAAACCATTTATGAAAGGGATTCAAATTTGGCGACACGTAGGCGTAGTTATTGGTTATCACGCCCGGGAACGCTGGATTGGGTGCCTGACCCGGCGTGTTTGGGGCGGGATAGTACGCCTGAGCCGCAGCGGCCACTGTGTCGAACCTAGCCGTGGGGATTTGGTTTAAGCCGCCGTTTTCGCTGGCGAAGCTCGTCCGCGAGCATGTGGTCGGCGTAGGGCACACGATCGGAGTGGTGGGGTCGTATATGGTGGGCATGCCCGCGAAGTTGCCTTGCGTCATGGCCACTGTGGGGACGGTTGCAACGTTACTTGCACTGCCGCCGTTGAAATAAATTCTGTCGATATTGAAATAAAAGAACAACTTGTTCTTGATAATCGGTCCGCCGACCGATGCGCCGTAGTTGTCGTCGCGCAGGAACGGCTTCGGCTGCGGAGTGCTGGAAAAGTTATAACTGTCGGCCTTCAGTTGGTCGCTTTGGAAATATTCATAGCCTGAGCCGTGCCACCTGTTGCTGCCGCTTTTTGTGATCTGGTTGAAAACCGCTCCACCGATCCCATATTGCGCCGAGAAGGTAGAGGTGCTGATTTGCAGCTCTTGCATAGTCTCAAAGGTAGCGATGTCGACGTTGGCGCTGATCGGCAAATTGGTGGAGGCGCCGTCTTGCAGGAAGTTGTCATAAAACGGCAAGTTGCCATTCACCGAGACAGCAATTCCCGGGTCGCCGTTGTTGCCAGAAGCCGTGTTCACGCTGCCACCGCTACCGGCGGCACCGGGGAGCAATTGCGCCAAGGGACCCCAGTTCTGACCATTCGAACCCACTTGCGGCAAATTCACCATGGTCTGCGAGTCGAGCGTCGTGGATTGTTCGGCGCTCTCGGTCTTCAACAGCGGAATGTCGGAGGTAACTTCAACCGTTTCAGCCACCTTGCCGACCTTCAACACGCCATTCACCGTGACAACCCCGACCTGTAGCGTGATCGGGCCGCGCACGAGTCTGTTGAAGCCTTCTTTCGTAAAAGTGACCTGGTAGTTTCCCGGAAGAATCGAGGCAGTATCGTAGAGACCATCATCGTTGGTGACTAGATCTTTCGTCGTACCCGTATCGAGGTTCGACACTGTGACAGCTACTCCTGGCATCAGCGCCCCCGACGGATCGGTTACCGTGCCACGAATGTCGCCGGAATTTGTACTCTGCGAAAATGCTGGGCCAGCTACGAACACCAGAAGACAAACGGCGAGTGCCCAGCGAGTGAAGCTCGTCATGGAGTTTCTCCCAAGAAACAAATTGATTCCCAAGAACACAGAAACACTTTTGCCAAGAATATCGTTGTTCTACTGGATTTCCAGCTAGTACATCTCTACTATTCCATGCTGCAAGAAGGTGTAGCTCCAAATACCTTTTGTTGTCAAGAGAAAAATATCGATATTCTTAGGGGGAACCGCAATATCTGACCCCTGTTTTCTTGGTTTGTTGTGTTTTTGTCGCGGCTCGCGGGTGAGGTACAATCCGGGAGTCGGACGCACGAAGCATCGAGCACCAGACGTCCTGGGAGGGGCCCCACGAGGAAGTCTGCCGAATGAAAGTCCAAAATAAGACGAAGGCAGATCGGAGCACGAAGCCGGCCGTGACCCTGAGGTCTGTCGCCGAACACGTCGGGCTTACCCCCAGCACCGTTTCGGCGGTTCTGAACAATTCTTCCGCTTCGCATTCCATCCCGGAGCATACAAAAAACAGAATTCTGGCAGCGGCACGCGACCTCAACTATCGACCGAATTTCTTCGCCCGTTCCCTTCGGGTTAAGCGCACCTACACGATTGGAGTCATTCTGGCCGAAATCGGCGATGCTTACGCTTCTAATGTGATTAGCGGCATGGAACGTTATCTTCGAGAGCACAAGTTTTTCTTTCTTACAGTCGCTCACCGCAACGACAAGAAACTGCTCGCGACGTACTCGACTATGCTTCTGGAGCGCGGCGTCGAAGGGTTTGTCACAATAAGCACGTTGTTAACGGAACAACCTCCTCTACCGACCGTAGCTGTTGCTGGTCATCGCCGGATCAAAGGCGTAACCAATATTGTTCTGGATCACCGCCGTGCCGCATCGCTGGCGCTGAAGCATCTGGTCGACCTGGGGCACGAAAGAATCGCCTTCATGAAAGGCTCGACGGCACGCGCAGATTCCGATGACCGCTGGAACGCGATCTGCGAAGTCGCCGCAGAACTGGGCATTGTCATGCGGCCAGAATTGATTGTGCAGCTCGAAGGAGATGATCCCACGCCGAACCTGGGCTACCCCTTTGCCAAGCAATTGCTGGCGCGTAAGCAGCCTTTTACTGCCTTGTTTGCCTTCAATGATATTTCCGCGATTGGTTCCATCCGCGCTTTCCTCGAAGCCGGCCTGCGGGTGCCTGACGATTTGTCGGTGGTGGGCTTCGATGATATTCAGAACTCCGCCTATATGAGTCCTCCACTTACGACTGTGGGACAGCCGATGCAACAAATGGGCGAGATGGCGGCGCGTACGCTAATTGACCGAATCGAGGGGCGCACGAAGTACATTGCGGAAATTGTCATTGAACCTGAGTTGGTAGTGCGTTGGTCCACCACGCGTCCGCGCAGCTAACCGGCAGCCCGAGCACAGATTTTCTCTGCAATGGTTCCACGCATAGTGCGTCAGTTCGCCGGATCGCGGCGGCGCACACGTTTGGCTCCGGGGGCAATGCCAGAAAGTGTGATGTTAGAAAGGAAAGCGGTCGATGGCTTGATGGGATTTCAGCATAACCATTGTGATCTGCTGAAGTGAAGAAAGGCTCGAACACTTAGCGCGGAAGACCAATACTAGCCCGTTTTGCGGTATACTCCGCACTTTTTCATCATAGCGATCGCTCTATTGGTTAACGCCCCTGGGCCCCAGCAGGACCGCGCCTACTTCGCGCAAGCGGGCAAGAATCTATGGCGTGGCTTCCTGCTGCGTTTCTTTGACAGTGACAAACCAACGGGGGACTCTCTTGGTGGCTGTACAACATTCGCTGGTGCAGAGCATGGAGGCAGGATTCTCGGACGGTGTCGTCGTCAGTGGAATTCTTAAAGCCATTTTCTGCCGGTTTCCCTCGGAGTGGTAGTCGGCATTCTCGAACTTGCATCTGGTGCTACCGGTAAACAACTTGCCGAGAGTGGTCTTGACGACAGCGCGAACCTCCATCAGAACCTGGATCATGCGCTATGCCCCAGCAATTTATCGCGGTACGCCCACAATCCCAGCCCCGGATTTGGAATAAAAAAGACGTCCTCCCCCTCAATGCGGTTGTAGCCGTAGCGAAGAGTTTCTGGATTGTAGCGCTCGAGCATCGCTTTCAAATCGCCATAGTCAAAGCCCACAGCTTCGACCTCTTCTTTGCTTAGATGGCCGGGGCACAACTTGATGGTGAAGCGGCCTTCAGAAGACCCATGGATGAGGTGCGCAGCCGCCCCCAGTTCGTTGGCTAGGTCCACGTTGGCGTTCACGGCATCGAGGGTCGCGCATGTTCCTCGATAGCCATATTTGCGGATCCACGCGTCGATGGCCGAGTCTTCGCCAAATGATCTTATCCCCGGACCCAGGACAATCAACTCCGCGCCGTCGGCGAGGGCCATGCGAGTGCGATAAATCGCTTTGTTGCCTAGCCATGTGCTGTGAAACTCATGCGGATCGAGATAAACCACCGCCTTGCGAATGGGCGTATCGAGGGTTTCAAAGTTGACTTGCAAGCTCAGAGCGGCTGCCCGGTGAAAGCACTCGGCGTCGTCACCGATAAAGAGGCCGCGCACGGTCAGCCCTTCATCCTCCGTTCGTCCAATGACGGTGAGTACGTAGACGATGGGCAGATGTCGAAGAAAGCGATCAGCCGCGTAATTGAGAACCTTGCGCACGGGATTCTCCACGCGGCCCATGATGCGCTCCATCCCGTAAACCGCGCCAAGGTAATGGCTGCGGTTGATCGAGTCGCGGCCTCCGGTGCCCACCAGAATGTTCTTGTTGTAATTCGCCATACCGATGACTTCGTGGGGTACAACCTGGCCGATGGAAAGAATAAGATCGGAGCCCCCGCGTGTGATAAGGCGGTTGACCTGTGCCGGCCACGCATATTTCAGCTTGCCCTCCGATTGCTCGTGGATGAATTCGGCAGGCACCTCGCCGAGAGTCTCCACGTCCGTTCGCCAGTGGTGGACGCTGAAAAGATCTTGCGGGATTTCGCCAAACATCCTCGAGATCTGGTCAGATCGCATCGCGGCATGAGTGCCGAGCGCCGGGAGGATTGCCCGAAGCCGGTCGCCGTAATATTGCCACGCGTAGCGCGTCAGGTCGCCGGAGCGTGAATGCACGCGGCTGTGGTCGGGTGGCACGATGAGCACACGGTTGCGATTTCCCAGCTTCGCAAGACTCTGGGTAAGCAGGTCTTGCAAGTGCGGAACTAGATCACTCTCGATATCACCGGTAGCGCAGTAGAGGCTCATGGGTCAAGCGCCACCTTCTTCAACCCGGGAGCGAACAGATTGAGAGCAACTAGAGCGAGCAGGTAAGCGCTGGCCGCGATGCCAAACAGGCTGGCATAGCTGTGCGTCAGTTGCAAAACGTGGCCGGCGTAGAAAGCAAAAAGGGCGCTGCCTATGGATCCCGCCGTGCCGCCGATACCGACCACCGAGCCTACGGCGCTTCGCGGAAACATGTCCGACGACGTGGTAAAGAGATTCGCAGACCAGCCTTGGTGTGCACCCGCAGCCACGCTGATCACTGCGATCGCAGTCCACATCGACTTCACGCGGCCGGCAGTGTAGATGGGGACGATTAAAAATGCGCACAGAAGCATTGCCGCCAGCCGCGCGTGGCTGGGGGAAAGCCCCATGCGCCGAAACGGGGCAGGCAACCAGCCTCCGCCAATGCTGCCAAGGGCCGACACGTTGTAAACAATAATAAGGGGTAATCCGAGATGCGAAAGGTCCAGATTGAATTTTGCGCTGAAATACGACGGCAGCCAAAACAAATAGAAATACCAGATTGGATCGGTCAGAAACTTGGCGGCAGAAAAACCCCAAGTCTGCCGGCACCGCAACAGTCGTCGCCACCGAATTGATGGACCCAGGGCATCAGCTGCTTCCTGGTAGATATGCCGCAACTCCTTGCTGGTTAGTGTGGCGTGATCGGTTGGGCGGCGATAATAACAAAACCACCACAGAATCCAAAGCACACTGAACAGGCCAGTTGTCAGAAACGCCGCGTGCCACCCGTAGCGCAACGTCACCCAAGGGACGATGGCGGGAGCGAGAATGGCTCCGACATTCGCTCCTGAATTAAAGATGCCGGTAGCCAGGGAGCGTTCGCTTTGCGGAAACCATTCGGCTACGGTCTTGATCGACGCGGGAAAGTTACCGGATTCGCCAAGGCCCAGGGAGAAGCGCGCGAAGCCGAACTCCAGCACCGTCCGGGCCAGCGCATGGCCCATTGCCGAGAGGCTCCAGATTGCCATCACCAACATGTAGCCAATGCGTGTACCCAAGTTGTCGATCAGCCGGCCGGTGGCGAGCAGCCCGATGGCGTATGCGATCTGAAAAGCATCTACGATGTAGGCATAAGCTATCTCCGTCATCCCAATGCTGTGCTCGAGCGTGGGTTTGAGGATCGCGATAACTTGGCGATCCATGTAATTAAGAGAGGTGGCGACGAACAGCATGGCGCAAACCGTCCACCGCACACGCCCGAGGCGCGGACCTTCAGAGAGAGCGTCTGGCTTCGGGCTGTTAAGACCGGTTTCCGCCATGTTGCTTCTACAGCCGGTATGCTTTCTTCACTAACCTGTAAGCGAGATCCTGCGCCACTTCCATAGCCTCTTCTTCCTCCAGCCGATGCTCGACGACGAGTTTCGCCAGGAAAGCGCAATCCATGCGCCGCGCCATGTCGTGCCGCCCCGGAATCGAAAGGAAAGGTCGCGTGTCGTCGTTGAAACCGACCGTATTGTAGAATCCGGCCGTTCCGGTGACGTGCGAACGAAAGCGCATCATTCCTTCTGGACTATCGTGAAACCACCACGGCGGCCCCAGTTTCAGGCACGGATAGTGCCCGGCCAGTGGAGCCAGTTCCCGGCTGTAGGTAGACTCGTCGAGCGTAAAAAGAATGATGGTGAGATCGCGCTCGTTGCCAAACAGTTCCAGCAAGGGCCGCAGCGCATCCGCATAATTCGTCGGTGTGGGAATGTCGGCACCCATGTCGCGGCCGAATCGCTCATAAAGTTTGCGATTGTGGTTGCGGAAGCTGCCCGGGTGAATCTGCATAACCAGGCCGTCGTCGAGGCTCATGCGCGCCATCTCTGTCAGCATCTGAGAGCGGAAGAGTTCCTGTTGCTGCGCATCAGGGCTCCCAGCGATTATTCGCCGAAAGAGTTCTGCGGCCTCGACCGCGGTAAGATTCGCGGTTCGCGTCGTGGGGTGCCCGTGATCGGTTGCCGTGCAGCCGAACTCTCGAAAGCGGACGCGGGTCGCTCGGAGCGCATTCAAATAGCCGGTCCATGTCGACGCGTCTTCTCCGGTTTGTCGGCCAAGCTCGGCAACATTTTTAGCAAACCCTTCGAATTCTGGATCGACCACCGGGTCGGGACGAAAAGTCGGCAGAACCCTTGCCTTCCAGTTCGATTCGCGGATGGATTTGTGATCGGCCAGCGAATCAAGCGGAGAATCCGTGGTCGCCAGCACTTCCAGCTTGAAACGCTCATAGAGAGCGCGGGGCAGGAACTCCGGAGTCCGTAACTTTTCTGAAATCGTGTCGAAGTAGAGATCAGCAGTTGCTTCCGACAATCTTTGGTCAAGTCCAAACAATTCCTGGAAAGAAAAATCCAACCACAGGCGCGTTGGGGTTCCGCGAAACAGATAGTAATGGCTAGCAAAAATACGCCAGACGTTTCTGGGGTTTCTTATCTCGTCTCGCCCAATCTCAAGATCCTCTAGAGGGACCCCCTGGCTGTAGAGCATGCGGAAGATGTAGTGGTCGGGATGCACCACTAGGCTCGTCGGATCGGCGAAGGGTTCGTTTCTTGCAAACCACGCCGCCTGCGTATGCCCATGAGGACTAACGATCGGCAAGCTGCGCAGGCGCTCATACAACGTCCGTGCGATCTTGCGAGTCTCAGGTTCGGCTGGAAATAGACGATCTGGATGGATCAGCATGATCGGGCATCACCTTTGTCGCGGACAGCAGGAAATGGCCGGCGGAATCTGCGTGATTGAATACGATTGGCGTGCCACTCGAGTCCTCAACGGGGCATCAGCCGGAAAAACAGGGCCTGCTTGGCGACAGGTTCAACTTTTGTTTCCGTCGCAGCCATCTGGGCCTGACTTAACGGGGTAAAGGAACGAGCGAGTTCCACGCATTCCTCGACCTGCTCGACTGAGTCACACCCGATAATTGCCGTGCTGATGGGTAATGACAGAGTGTAAAAGAAGGTCTCCTGCTTCGTCAGCGTACCCGGAACTGTGGTGATTGCGCCTCTACCTTCCCACGAATGTTTCTGCTCTTCCACAGGCGGCGGCGTCCAACTGGAAAGAATGCGGCCGCGTGCCATCACCTTCATCCCGACAATCCCCATCTGTTTCTCGACAGCCAGCGGAAGGAGATCTTTTTCAAAACTGTAATAGTATTTGTCAGCCGCGTTGACGCCCATCAGGACCGTGTCAAAGGGAAAGCGGTGTATGCATTCCATGAGTGCTTCGGGACGGAAGCGTCCGGTGACGCCCAGATGGCGCACCATTTTTTGATCGCGCGCGTGAACCAGGGCTTCTATCGCACCACCTTTGCCAAATATCTGATCGATGTCTTCCTGAATTCCAACGTCATGCAGTTGCCACGTGTCAATGTGGTCGGTATCCAGCAGCTTGAGAGACACGTCCAGGTTTTGAAGCGCAGCATCGCGGGTTCGCTCTTTGGTCTTGGTCGCGATAAAAACGTGATCCCGGCTGCCCTTGAGACCCTCTCCAAGATAACGTTCACTCCACCTGTCGGGTCCGCCATAAATGGCTGAGGTGTCGAAATAATTCACTCCTAACTCGAGCGATCGGTGGATCATCTGCACCGCCAAGGTCTCGTTATTGGGCTTCTCAAGCGCTCCCTGTCCGCCGAGGCCAAAAATTCCGACCCGAAATCCCGTCTTACCCAGATTGCGCGTCGGCATCATGTCCTGGATGGCCCTTGCCACTGCTGGACTGCTTTCCGTTGACGTAGTCTCGGCAGACGCGGAGGGGATTACTCCCGCAGACAAACCAGCCGCTATCGATGCTGCCCCTGTTTTAAGGAAACCCCGGCGATTCTGGGTCCCGGCATCCTGCGATGTGTCGTTCGTTTTCATGTCCGTCGCTCAAAAACATCGTAATAGAATATCGATGTTCTTAGCACTCAATCGATCATGCGACTATATTTGCTCTTTGCGAGTCAGTCAACCGTTTGTCTTGTATATTTCTACTTCTGGTCGCGTTCGTGCAGTTGCTTTCCACTTTTGAGCATCCGATTGTTATTCATGGTAAAGCGGTGCCCGGGAGAGATCAAGAATGAGTCGCCGAATGTTTTCCTTTTGCTTCGTGGTTGCAATGTTGTCACCGACAATTGTCTTTTCCCAATCATTCTTTCGCCAATATAAAGGCTTGGCTTATCACGACGCCCGCTATAGCGGCGGTCCGCAGAAAATACCGGGCAAGGTGTTGTGTGCTTACTATGACTTGGGCGGCGAAGGAGTTGCGTATCATGACACCGATGCCCAGAATCACGGCAGCGGAGAGTTGAATCCGGCGGATGGGACCTATCTCAATGAATTTCGCATCCATGAGGGAGTGGATACTTCCTACACGAAGTTCAACCGAAAGCCTAATCTGGTTGACGACAACCCCTTCGACAGGGTCGTGCCTCCAGCAGACCTGCTCTATGTTGGCTGGACCGAGCCCGGCGAGTGGTTCAACATCACAGTAGATGTGACAAAGTCGGGCACATACGCGGCCGATTTCCTTTACACATCGAATCGCGGCGGCACAATATCAGTGGATGTGAACGGAAAGGACGCGACTGGGCCGCTTCAGATCACCACAACAAACGATCCTGCCGACCCGATTGCCTGGCGTCAATGGCACCATTGGAATCTGGCATCGCAACTTTTCAAAGTCCCTCTGAGCAAAGGGAAAAATGTTCTCACTGTGCACATATTGACGCTCGGCAATATGAACTTCGCTTATTTCGATTTCAAACAGACCCGCGAATGAAATCGCATTAAATCGTAGAATGCGCAAAATCGCTTCGTCCAGGAAGTTTGGTCGCCCTGTGCAGCCCGTAGCTTTTGAAAAGTCTGGCAAGCACAGTGCAAGGGAATGAGAACAATGTCTTCACATTTTTCGCGCCGGGAGTTTATTGACGGTGCTGGCGCGTTGGCTGCCTCATCCATTTTACCGACCGGCGCGTTTCATGACGTGACTTCCGTCAACGCCGGTGAACGATTGAAGCCAGGGGACCTGCGGAGCAAACTTCGGGGTGTGATTGCGTTTCCGATCACGCCGCTAAAGCCGGATCTGTCCTTGGATATTCCCGGACTCCGAAAAAATCTACAGCGGCTCCTCGAAACTCCAATTGCTGCGATTGTCGCTGCGGGAGGGACCGGCGAAATGTATTCACTGACCCCTGCCGAGCATTTGGACGTAGTAAGGGCAACGGCGGAAGAAGTGCATGGCCGCATTCCGGTCATCGCTGGTACAGGATTCAACGTTCCCGTAGCTATCGAGTTGGCTAAGCAATCAGCACGGGCAGGGGCCGATGCCATCCTGGCTTTGCCGCCGTATTATCCCAATGCCGACGAGGAGGGTCTGGCCAGTTACTATGCGGAGATCGGTCGTGCCACTTCGTTGGGGCTACTCGTCTACAGCCGCGATTGGGTGAACCCGAGCCCGGCATGGGTTGAACAACTGGCAGAACGCGTTCCCACGCTGGAGTGTTGGAAAGACGGCCAGGGCGACTTGCGGCGATACCAGCAGATTATCAACCGCGTTGGCGATCGACTGCATTGGATTGGCGGAGCGGGCGATGATTGTGTGCCCGGGTACTACAGCATCGGCATTCGCAGCTACACCTCGAGCATTGCAACGGTAGCTCCCAAGCTTTCCCTGAACCTCCATGAGACTGCTTCCACGGGTGATTCTGCAGCCCTGATGGGTCTGATGAACACTTACGTGCTCCCTCTCTATGAACTTCGCGCTCGGCGAAAGGGATACGAGGTTTCTGTCATGAAGGAAATGATGAACGTCCTTGGCTTCGCTGCGGGTCCAGTGCGCCCACCCCTTCCGCAGCTTCGCCCCGAGGATGTGGTCCAAGTGAAAGTGATATTGGAACGCTGGAAGCCATTTCTTACATAAACCGGATGGGCCGATGAAGAACTCTCGGTTGCTTGTCGCGTTTACGATTCTCGCTCTCTCTCTTTTCGCCCCATCCCAGAATCCTCTTGCACAGGCCGCGCAGTCCGCCGACGAGCTTGCCGCCGCCGGAAGTCAGCCCGACGATCCCGGGCCGCTTGCCATCGATCTTTCTCCGCGCTTGAAGCGCCGCGACATCCTCAAAGCCATGAAGAGAGTCGCGGACTGGCAGTTCCATGAGGCGGAAGGCAAGTACAACATCCAGTGGACCTACGCCGCTCTCTACGACGGTTTTCTCGCTGCCTCGAAGGCTGCCGGCGACCAGCGTTACCGTAACCGTGTCCTTCAGGTTGCCGAGCAGAACCACTGGGCCCTCTTTCCGCGCCCGGGTCACGCCGACGACGAAGCCATCGGCCTCACATATCTCGCGTTCTACGCCGAGACGCTTGACCCGAAGATGTTCGCGCCGACGCGCGAAGCGATGAACGAAGTCCTCGCGCGACCCGACAAGCCCAAGAACCTCCTCTGGTGGTGGTGCGATGCCCTGTATATGGCCGCCCCGGTTCTCGCTCAACTCACCCTTGCCACCGGCGACCAGCGCTACGTCGACTTCATGAATCATGAGTGGGACCTGACCACCGCGGCCCTCTATGATCCTGCGGAGCATCTCTACTATCGCGATGCACGCTTCCTGACTATGCGTGAACCTAATGGCAGTAAGGTCTTCTGGTCGCGCGGCAACGGCTGGGTTCTCGCCGGTCTTGCTCTCGTGATCCAGAGGCTGCCTGATGACTCGCCTCTGCTCGCGAAGTACATCGGTCTTTATCGCGGCGTGGCCGAGCGCATCGCGGCGCTTCAGCCGTCCGACGGCCTATGGCGCGCCAGCCTCCTCGACCCGGACGCCTACCCCGCTCCGGAGATCTCCAGCACGGCCTTCTTCACTTACGCCATTGCTTGGGGCATCAATGAGCACATCCTGGAGCGCAAGAAATACCTGACGCTGGTCAGGCGTGCTTGGCGCGGCATGCTGACGCATATCTATGACAGCGGACGCCTCGGCAATATCCAGCCCATCGGCGCCGAACCGGGCAAATACAAGCCGTCGTCCAGCTATGTTTACGGAGTGGGGGCATTTCTGATGGCAGGTTCCGAGCTATGCCAAATCGCAGGCGGTGCAAGACCGAGCGGCCACATCTCCGAATGAGTGGTCGGCTAAAAGGAAGTTCGTCACGAAAACGATTCAACTCACTGTTATGCGTACTCCTGTCGCGTGGGAAACGGCGACGGAGCACTTGCCCTGCTTGAGCGATTCGGTCTTCGTTGACGCTGTGATGTGCGCTTCGCGGCTGTCTAGTGCTGGTGCGTGTAATGTTTCGGTCTGCACCACTCCACGCGCGTCGCGACCAAAGTTGAGTTCCACATCGAGGTCTGCTGCCGCATCCTTATTGAGAATGATCACGGATGTGTGCCCGGCAGGCAGCTTCGCAGCATACGCCGTCGCGTTGACTCCCGTATCCAGCAGCTTCGTCAAGAACTCGGTCTTCAACAGTGTGGCGCCGCTGAACGAGCCCGCAAACTTGAGCCCATACGCGACGGGCTCCAACACATAGTCCGAGCCAAATGTGCCAATAGGTGTATAGAACGGATGAGGATGCGCGCCAATCTGTTCGGGAGTTTCGCCCTTCGCTTCGAGAAGCGCGTCGCCAGGCAGCGAACCACCAACAGAATTGGCCACAGATTTGCCGGTACCACCGTGAAGATTGACACCGGAATAGTCATTACTGGCCAGAAGGAGCGAATAGTCGGCAGACCAAAGCGCCGCGGCAAACACGTCGGAGACACCCGGCTTGCCTCCGCGATAGCAAGTGTTGCCTTCGGTCATGCGTACGCGCGCACCCATCTTGCCGGCCGCGGCCGTTGCGATATTCGCCGTGATCTGCACTTTTTGCATCGTCGCTGGTTTCAGCAGGTTCGGAATATTGACCTCGGGGTTCGTTGCCGGGCCGCCAAAGTAATAGTGATGAGTCAGCGTGATTACGCGGGGCGGAGCCTGTATGGAAGGCCATTGATCAGCTATCTCAGTCAGCCATGAGACAGCGCCGGCAACATCAGGCATGCCGAATTGTGCAGCCGGCACACGAGCTGCGATAGCGCGCGCCAGCGTGAGCCATTCTTGCAGGTAAGTCCTGGCAGACCATGTCTTCGGATCGCGCAGGTGTCGGTCAAATAGGTCCGCCTCGTTTCCGATCTGGAAATACTGGAGGCGGTCTCCCAGCGTCTCGGCTACAAAGACCGCTTCCTCGGCGGCGCGTACCGATATATTCGTGCCCATCCCGATGCCGTATACGCAAGTCCAATCAGTGGCTCGGAGGAACTCCGCCAAGTTCCTGACTGCCTCCACCGTCACCGCGTAATAGTGAGCCTTCGGCTCGCCTACGACTTCACGGACATGAGGATGCTCGGGTTCGGGAGAGTGAGGCTCCGGTTTCCAGTAAGCGAACTCGCTGGTATTCCCGCCAAGGCGGAGAACACCAGTAGACGAGAGTGCTTTGAACTCGCGAATCAAGCCGCTGTTCTGGGCCGAAAAGAAACTGGGCTCGGCAAGTTGCTGGACCTCATAAGATAGGCCGACAAAATCGATCGGCAGATGAGGACCCGTCGCATCCCTGGGGATGTCGAGGGCAACCTGGACTTTGCTTTTGCCCCGCGCGTAAAGACGTGCTGCAGCCATGGTGCAGGCGGCGTTGGCAAGAAAGCTTCGTCGTGTGAGCATCGGATCTCTCAATTCCTTCTTTACTGCCGGCCTGTCCCTCGTGCCCTAGTTACAAAGAGCCCTAAGAAGAGCGCTAGGCAGAGGAACGATCTTACTTTGGTTGTAGCGTGAGGAATTAGGATTCAATTGGCTCCTTCCGCCACGGGTCTTGCAACCGATGACAAAACTGGGGACATCGTTTGCACTTCTCCCGACAAACAGTCGGGACCGCTAAACTTGGGAGACCGTTCGCTACGGGCAGTCTGCGAAGGCGACTTGTTCGACTGCAGCAAACGCGTGCGCACCGTACCCGCGGACACGCCAACTGCCTTCGCAATCTCGCGAATGCCAGCCCCACGTTCATACATCCGCATCATCTGATCAACGTCGATCACTCGAGGCGGGCGCCCCCGCTTCGCGCTGGGCAGCCCGCTCCTGAGCCGTTCCTCCAGGATACGTCGGCTTACCGTATTGGGAGACGCATTGACTGCCTTCGCGATCTCGCAAACGCTGAATCCTTGTTCGCGCATCCGCAGCAGGCCGCGGACATTGATCACCCGGGACGGACGCCCCATGCGTTTCCCGTCAGGCAACGGAGCCCAAGGTCTAAGGTGCAACAGGCGCGCGCGTACCGTGGCTGGTGACGCGGCAACTGCCTTGGCGATCTCGCGAAAACTGGCACCTCGCACACGCAGTCGAGCCATCTCGTCGAAGTTGATTATCCGGGGTGGACGTCCCAGCGTCTTTCCCTTACGCTTCGCTTTGCGCAACCCGGCTTTCACTCGCTCCTGGATCAGTGAACGTTCACGTACAGCCATAACCCCAACAATCTGGAACATCAGTCGACCGGTAGGCGTAGATAGGTCCAAGTTGTCACGCACACTGACAAAAGCTACTCCGTGCGAGTCTAGAGCAGTGAGCGCATTGACGAAGTGCTTGAGAGAATGTCCGAACCGATCTGCTTTCCAACAGAGCACCACATCGAAGCGCCGTCGGTCAGCGTCGGCTAGAAGCCTATTCAGTTCCGGACGAGAATCCTTTGAGCCTGAGGTGTAGAGGTCCTCATATTCGCTGCAAATATTCCAGTGCCGAGCGGCAGCGTAAGTGCGCAATTCGACCAATTGTTCTTCTGCATTCTCGCCGTCCAGCTTATTCAGTGAAGTATAGATTGCTGCCCGCATATAGCCTTTGCGTTGCGGTGCTAGCGACGTCTCGGAAGCGGAACTCGCAGGTTGCCCGGGCTCCGATGAGCATCGCTTTAAGCGAGAGTTCGACATAATCATTATGGACTGCTGAAATGAACGCCTGGCACTCGTTCGCTATGAAGTGTTGGCAGTCCTGCTGGGGGCAGGCTCGATCGCTAGCTTGCAGGCCTGGGTAAAGCAGCGCCGAGCAATCTGCCAGGACCGGATTCTTGGACAAAAGTAACGATCCGCACATTTCTTGGATCCGTGCCGGGCCTGAGTTTCAATTGAACAGCCTCGCTAAAGGTCTCCCCTTTCTTCAGCTTTCCTACCTTCGGAAGCCGCTGCAGAACGCCAACATAACCACTTGCCCGAATTTTGACTTTGGCATCATGCCCTCTCGCGTCAGGCCCTGTCTTACCGAGGCGGGTTGAACTCGAAGCACGCCCGGAATCAGATCAGACACGTCAAACGCCACCGAGATCGTTTCCCAGAAGCCGAAGCGCGCGCTTACCATACAAAAGTACCCACCGATTCTGCGGGCAAGCCGGTCTGGAAGACTTTCCCGTGATACTTCACCGCAAAGCGCTTCGGAAAATTTCCCGTGTTGGAAACCACCAACACCACCTTGCCCGCCGGGGTCACGAAAGCGACGCTGGCCAACTGCTCCATCTCGCTCGACGCTATTCGTACCGATGCCGGCGGCACGAACTGCGAGAAATGTTCGAGCACATAATAAGCAACATTCTTGGTCACAGAATCGCCATCCAGCGTGAGAGCTCCAGAACAACCAGTGCATCCCCCATTGTTGGTATGCGGCCCGTTCTGCGGGTCAGCCGCCAGATTCCACAGCAACACGTTGCGGCACCAGTTGCGCGTTGCGCCGATCATCACCCGCCTGATCGCGTCGGCAATCCCAAGCGGTGCGGAGCGGGGCTCGGTAACCGATTGCTCCGTCAGATACAAGTTCTTTTTCGGATACGCATCGTGCACCTGGGTCAGCAGACTTGCATCACCGCCGTAAAGATGAAATGCCGTTCCATCGACATACTTGCTGGCGACAGGATCTCCGAGAATCGATAGGGAATAGGACAAAACGTCCGGATTGTGATCGTAGAGCAGAATCCTCGTTCGGATCGCCGCCTTCTCAAACGCAGGCCCAAGGTCCTTCGCAATAAACGTGTCCTGTTCCTGCGCAAACATCACCATGCTCGGTGTGTTCTTTGGATTCAGCGGCTCATTCTCGACTGTGATCGCGTCAATGGCGATCCCTTCGGCGCGCATGGCCTCGATGTACTTCACCAAATACTTCGCGAATGCTCCGTAATATTCGGGCTTGAGCTCGCCACCTCTCACATCGTTGTTCGTCTTCATCCAAGCCGGAGCCGACCACGGCGATCCCAGGATCTTGATCCCCGGCTGAATCGCCAGGATCTCCTTCAGCACCGGAATCACATCCGAGCGGTCTGGTCCCACGTTGAACTTCGACAACTCCACATCGGTCTCGCCCCCCGGCAGATCATCGTACGAATACACACGCGCATTCATATCGGAAGAACCGATACTCAAGCGCAGATAGCTCACCCCGATCGCGTTGTCGCCGGCCGTAAACAACTCCTGCAGCAGCGCCGTCCGTTGTGCAGGGTCCATGCGCATCAGCAACTGCGCGCTACCTCCTGTAAGCGCAAAGCCAAAGCCATCGATCGACTGGAAGCGCCGCGCATCGTCCACCATAAGGGCCGCTAACTGACCCGCCTCCGAAGAGAAGTGCAGCGCGGCTTGTGGTGCAACTAGAGCAGTCCGGTCGGGTGTTGTCAGCCACAACCGCACCTCGCGCCCGTCCTGTGCGTTCAACATGCACAACGAAGAGAACAGCAGAGCACAAGACAAAGACAGCAATAATTTGAACTTCATGAAACCTTCCGATTTAGGACCGCCCTTGCTAGCTGCTGTTCGATGCCGCCCCTGTCTTAAGGAGGCTTCGACGGTTCTGTTTACGGCATCCTGCAATGTGTCACTCGTTTTCATGTCCGTCGCTCAAAGTCATCCATAATAGAATATCGATTTTCTTAGCACCCAATCGATCATGCGAGTATATTTCTCTCTTTGCGAGTCAGTCAACCGTTTGTCTTGTATAGAAGGATTCCCAGGAGTTCCCTGGCATCCTTGATTGATTACTGTTTGGAGCTTTGGCAAACTGGGCGTCCGGCGCAGCAATGCACCGGAAGATCACTTCACGGGCAAGGCGCGCTAGGTAAAATTGGGCTTCGGCGGAGCACAAACCGAGTCAAACCTCGGCATGAGCTTCACCGCAGTAATGCCGGGCTCCGGCCGCGTTGGCGGTTTCAGAACTCCACCGGTACACCGTGAGATCGAAATCTCCACATCGAATCACGAACCAGTGGACCTGATTGGTGGTTACGAGTCCACAGACTTCACACCTGGATTCCTACGTTGTCATGAGTTTCAGTCCGGTGTGTATCACTGGTTGGTCACTTCGCGATCGAGGCTGGTCGGAGATTTGGCGTCAGAATCGTCAGTTCACCGACTTGTTCCCTCTTCACGGTGCCACGCAGGTGGGCGTGATCCATCATCCAAACCTCAGGAATGATTTCGCCGACTAGGTGTCCATGACAGAAAAGCCTGACCACCGAACTCTCAGAAACCACGATACCCACTGCCTTGGTGACAGCACTCATGTTCGCGGCGGCAATGTGACGGCTGCCGAGTCCCAGCGGCACGTCCACTTGTGCGGCTACGGCATCGAGATAGCGGCACGCGGAAAGGACAATTCCTTCCCGACTGACCACAAACCCGCCGTCCAGCTGCGCCAATTCCTTGATCGTTCCGCGTAGATTGAGATTGGTGAGATGGAGTGAAGACTCAGGATGTCCCGATAAGGGATCCAAAATCAACGGTCTAGATCTCGCGAGAACGGCATTCTCATCTCCGAGCGTAAAGAGCGTGCCTACTCGTCTTCCCTCTCGCCCCTCGCGTGCAATTTCGACTGCAAGCCCAATCAGGGACTCTAGGACGTCAGGATCATATTCCGTTACCTGGCAGAGAATGCTCTCAAACATTCAACTCCTCGCTTCGACTGGACGGCCACTCTAGCGAAAACGCACCCTGTCTTGGATGAAACCCATGCCAAGAAGATGCAGGTTTCCTCGGTATTCGCGCGTCGTAATCATTCACTATCGCCGCTTGCCGCTTCGCAACAGTTCAATACCGGCGTTTCGATAAACACCCCCAACACTGACCGACGATTTTACTGTTGCCAGCCTCCGCCGAGTGCCTTGTACAGTTGGACGAGGCTGCGGTATTCATCTCCCCGAGCTGCTGCGAGCGTGAGTTCGGCGCCGTAAAGCGACCGCTGTCCGTCGAGTACTTCGAGGTATGTCGTCGTGCCACCCTTATACCGAAGCGTGGAGATGCGGACGGTTTCCTGCAGGTCGGCGACCGAATCCTGCTGGCGTGTTCGGACCTGATGCAGTTTCTCGTAACCGATGAGCGCATCGGAAACGTCGCCAAAAGCTCGTTGAATCGTCTGTCGATATGCGATGAGAGCTTGTCGCTGTTGAGACTGTGCTAGATGCAAATTCCCTTTCAGTGCACCTCCCGTAAAGATCGGCTGGCTCACCTGCGCGCCGTAGGACCAAATGCCTAGCTGCGTCTGGAAAAGGCTTGGGAAAACAGAGTCCCGACCAAATGAACCTCCGCCTCCCCCGGTCAGGGAAATTTGCGGGAAGAACTGCGCTTTCGCGACTCCGATGTCGGCGTTCGCGGCGACTAAGATTTGTTCCGCCTCTCGAATATCTGGCCGACGCTCGAGGATCGATGATGGAAGCCCGGCCGGAACCTCCGGTGGCAGCGTTTGCTCGACGAGCGGAGTCCCCCGTGCGATATCTTGTGGATAATTGCCGAGCAGGATGCTGAGGGCGTCTTCTTCCTGGGCAATTTGTCGCTCCAGGTCCGGGATCGCCGCATTGGCGGTATCGAGCACCTGTTGGGCTTGAAGCACATCCAACTTGGTGGCAACGCCGTGGTCGAGCCGCAAGTGGGTAAGCTTCACCGAATCGGTCTGGGTGTTGACGGTCTCACGCGTGATCGCGAGCTGTAGGTCAAGTTGCAGCAGCGTGAAATAGTCGGTTGCAACGTCGCTGACCAGGGTCAGTGCGACCACTTGGCGTGCATCTTCGGTTGCTAGCATTTGCGCGCGCGCTGCTTCGCTGGCGCGTCGGAGCTTTCCGAAGAAATCCAACTGGAATGCCGCGTCGGCCGTCAAGGTCAGGAAGTTGTACCGGGACTGTTCAAGGTTTTCCTTTCCTCCACTGAAATTGGCGTTGCCCGATGCCTGCGGAAACAAGCTAGATCGCGTCACCGCAAGTTGAGCGCGGGCTGCGTTAATACGTTCCGTCGCAATCTGCAAATCATAGTTCTGTTTGAGTGTGGTGCGAATGAGCTCCTGCAGTTTCGGATCTTGAAACACCTGCCACCAGGGAAGATCGGCATAGGAGGCAACCTGCGCCTGAAGCTGTGGATTGTCTGCCAGATCTCGAAAAGAATTCGGAGTCTGAACGGTGGGGCGGTGATACTTAGGCCCAACCACGCAACCGACCAACATGGCCGATCCTGCAATTACGGTCAGCAATCTTCCGGTGTTCATTTTCTTGGCGTTCATGTTCTTGGCGTTCATGGCACAATTCCATTGAGCCCGCGGTCTCTTCGCAACCATGTCGCAGCCTCAGTCTCCCGGAGCGGGTGAAGGCGCAGCTGGCAATATGCCGGATGCAGGTTCCTTTCCCGCGCCCGACCATTTCTCGACCATATAAAAGATGCCGGGTATGAAAAAGATTCCAATCGCGCTGGCGGCGAGCATTCCGCCAATCACCGCCGTTCCCATGATCTGGCGGGCCACTGAACCCGCCCCGCTCGCCGTCCACAGCGGAACGCAGCCGAGGATAAACGCGAACGATGTCATCAGGATTGGGCGCAGCCGGAGCCTCGCGCCTTCGAGCGCGGCGTCGGCCAGCGGTTTTCCGTGTTCGTACTGGTCCTTGGCGAACTCGACGATCAAAATCGCGTTCTTCGCCGCCAGGCCAATCAGCATGATCAAGCCGATCTGCGAGTAGACGTCGGTTTCAATCTGCACCATATACGGCGGCAGGAAAACGCCGAGCAGAATGCGGCGCAGCCACAGCACGAGAAACGCTCCAAAGACCGCGACGGGCGTGCTGAGCAGCACGCTGAACGGCAGCGACCAGCTTTCATAAAGCGCCGCTAGAATCAGGAATACGAACAACAGCGACAGACCAAAGATGGCTGCGGGGGGCACTCCCTGGCGCGCCTTCTGTTCCAGATACGAGATGCCGGAATAGTCGAATCCCATCTCTCGCGGCATCTTTTGTTTGAAAACTTCTTCGAGGGCTGCGGTAGCCTGATCCGCGCTGTAGCCCGGCGCCGCGCTCCCGTTGATCTGTGCGCAACGGTACTCGTTGAAGCGCATGGTGAATTCCGGGCCGAGCTGTGATTTGACCGTGGTGAGCGTAGACAGTGGAACGTTTTCGCCCTTGTTGTTGCGCACATAGAATCGCCCTACATTATCGGGGCTGGCGCGATCCTCGCTCTCGGCTTCGATGTAGACCTGCCACTGGCGGCCAAAGCGGTTGAAGTAGTTGATGAAATATCCACCCATGAACGCCTGGATGGTGCGGTAGACGTCGGAAAGATTGACGCCCTGCTTCAACACTTTGTCGCGATTGACGTCGACGAACTTCTGCGGAACGCTCGGCAGAAACGTCGTGCTCAGGCTCGCGATCTCCGGCCGCTTTCGCGCCGCCTCAAGAAACGTGTTCAAGTTTTGCGACAGGAATTGGATGCTGCCGCCGGAGCGGTCCTCAAGGATGAACGTGAATCCGCCCGCAGTGCCGACGCCCGGAATGGCCGGCGGCGAAAAACTGAATGCGATTCCCGCCGGCAATTTGGAAAGCTGCTGATTCAGGTGCGCCTTAATCGCCTGGAACTGCTCATCTCTCGACGTGCGCTCATCCCACGGCTTCAGTGTGACGACAAAGAACGCGTTGTAGCTGGTGCGAACAAAACTGAGCAGACTGAAGCCGATTACGCTGGTCGTGTATTTCACTCCCGGCGTGTTCGCCAGAATATTTTCGATCTGCGCCGCAGCCTGCGATGTCCGCTCCAACGATGCGTCATTGGGCAATTGCAGATTCACATATGCATAACCCTGATCTTCATCGGGAAGGAAACTCGAAGGCACGCGACTAGAGAAGAATCCAGCTGCGACGCAAAACGCAAACAGAAGCACAACCATCACGGCTGTCTTCTTGAGCAGCACGCCACTCCAGCCGACGTAACCCTGGGTAGCCCGCTCAAAAACTCGGTTAAACCAATCGAAGAATCTCCGCAGCAGGCCATGGCTCTCTTCGCGCGGTCGAAGGAGTAATGCAGCCAGAGCTGGACTAAGCGTCAGCGCGTTGAACGCTGAGAGAATTACCGAGATGGCGATAGTGACCGCGAATTGCTGATACAGTCTGCCAGTGATCCCGGGAATGAAAGCGGTGGGCACGAATACAGCGGAGAGAACCAGCGCGATTCCTACCACGGGACCCGAGAGTTCCTCCATCGCCTTTAGCGCTGCGTTCTTTGGAGTCAGGCCCTCTTCGATATGCCGCTCCACGCCCTCCACGACGACGATCGCGTCATCGACCACCAGGCCGATCGCCAGCACCAGCCCGAAGAGAGAGAGTGTATTGATGGAAAAACCGAACAGCGGGAAGAGCACAAACGTTCCGACCAGCGAAACCGGCACAGCCAGGAGCGGGATCAGCGTTGAACGCCAGCCCTGAAGGAAAAGAAAAACAACGATGATGACCAGGACCAGCGCGATCACAAGGGTTTCAACGATTTCCTTGATGCCCTGCGTCACGGAAAGAGTCGTGTCCAGAGAAACGGCGAAATCCATGTCCTCGGGGAAGCGCTCTTTCATCTGCGCTATTAGCTGCTTGACCCCGGCAGCTGCGTCGACTGCGTTCGATCCGGGCAATTGGTAGGCCGCAATAATCGCGCCCGGCTTGCCGTTGAAACGTCCGGCAACGCTGTAGTCTTGAGCCCCCAGTTCGATGCGGGCGACGTCGCGCACACGCACCGTCGCACCGTCAGGCGTCTCACGAACCACGATGTTGCCGAATTCTTCCGGCGAAACGAGACGCCCTTGCGCGAGAACAGTGTAGGTATATTCCTGGCCCTTCGGAGCGGGCTCGCCTCCCGCTTTGCCAGCGGGGTTCACTGTGTTTTGTGACTGAATCGCACTTACGATCTCCGGAACCGTGATGCCAAGTTTCGCCAACGTATCCGGCTTTACCCAAAGGCGCATCGCGTATTGACCAGCTCCGAATACTTGTACGTTGCCGATTCCGGGTGAGCGAAGGATCGGGTCGGTGAGATTGATGTAAGCGTAGTTCGCAAGAAACCTTGCGTCGTAGGTTCCGTGCGGAGAATAAAGCGCAACCCACATCAGCGGAGCGGTCACCGATTTTCGTACCGTGACGCCGTAGTTCGTGACGTCCGTTGGAAGCTGCGAAGCAGCCTGCGTCTCCCGCGACTGCGTGAGAATAAAATCGGTATTCGGGTCGGTCTTTACGTCAAAGTCGACAATCAGGCTGGTGCTTGAGTTGCCTGTGGCGTTCAGCGAGTACATGTAGTTCTCGTTGTCTACCCCATTCATCTGCTGCTCGATAGGAGTAGCCACCGCTTGCTCCAGCGTCTGCGCGTCGGCCCCGACGTAGGTGGCGAGGACTTGAATTTCGGGTGGAGTGATATTGGGAAACTGTGCGACGGGCAAGCTCAGCACGGTGAGCGCACCAACCAACACCATGATGATCGAAATCACCATGGCGACGATGGGACGGTTGATGAAGAATTTCGACATGGGTCATCCGTCCTTATCGATTCGCCGATGCTTGGCCTGCCGATGCTTGATTCTCGGCGACGAAGGGCTTGGCGTTTACACGGATACCACTGCGCATTCTCTGCACTCCTTCAACTACGACTCTGTCTCCCGCGTTCAGCCCGCTCACGATGATCCATCGGTTGTCAACCCGGTCGCCGACAGTGACCGTTCGAACGTCAGCTTTGTTGTCGGCGCCAACGACGGCAACCTGGTAACCGCCTTGCAACTCCGATACTGCCCGCTGCGGGACCAGCAACGCCCCCGGCTGGGTCCGAATGACCGCGCGGACTTTGGCATAGCCGCCGGGTCGCAAAATATTGTTTGGATTGGGAAAGAGCCCGGCGATTCGAATCGCGCCGGTGGTCTGGTCCACTTGCCGGTCGGCAAAATAAAACTTCCCTTCATGTGGATACATGGATCCGTCTGCCAGAATCAGTTGGAGCCGTAGTTCCCTGTCGGCTTGCAGGCGGCTCGCGTCCGTTGGAAAACGTTGCCGCCATGCCAGATATTGTGGCTCACCAACGGTGAAGTAAACCTTGATTGGATCCACAGTAGAAACAGAAGTGACGATTCCGCTACCAGGTGTGACCAGTGCGCCGACTTGCAACAGGGCTTGCCCCGCGATGCCGTCAATGGGGGCAACGAGGCGAGTAAAGTCCAGATTGATCTTCGCAGTTTCCACTGCAGCCTCATACGTCTTGATTTGGGCCTTGGCGGTTTCTACCGTGGCGAGTGCGGCCAGGTTATTCTGAACCGCGTTATCGAGATCTTGTTGGCTGGCCGCCTGTTGCTCCGCCAGTGGCTTGTAGCGTTGGACGTCAAGTTCGGTCCGACGCTGAACCGCTTCGGCGTTGGCGAGTGCGGCCTTCGCCTGTGCCAGCTGGCCTTCAGCCTGATCGAGCGCGGCCTGAAAAGGCCGTGGATCGATCTGGAAAAGGAGTTGGCCCTGCTTCACAAAAGCCCCCTCCTGATAGCCTTGCTTCAACAGGTAGCCAGTAACCTGCGCCCTGACATCAGCATTGACCAGACCATCGAGCGTGCCAATCCACTCGGCATAAATCGGAACATCCTGCTTCTGAACCTGTACGACTTCGACGTCGGGAGTGCTTGTCGGCGCGCCCATAGCTTGCTTATATGGCCGAACCACTCCAACAATCAGCGCGATTACGATCAAGCCGAGAACCCCGCCGATCAACAGATAGCGTTTCTGGACCTTGCTCATGTTGCCTCCCACAATAGCTCGCGCCTGGGACGCGAACGGCATGTCATGGCTCTACAGTTCGAGGGCACCCAGGGACGGAGAAGGCGATCAGTCGTCGATTGCAAAAACAGCGTGTGACCAACTGCTGGCGCAATCAATTAGAAATTAAGAATATGGATGCGTTTTGACCCCAGACGTCGTACAGAATCTACAACGGTTTACCACATTTGATCAACTCCAGGCGACAGACCCGCCGGGATCGACCGCGCTCTTCGATTCCCGTGACTAGCGACCCGAACGTTCGCGTTGTCTTCTACTGGCGAGGGTCTTCGCCTTTGTACAGGTATCGAATGAGTGTATCGAGTCAACTTGAACGTGCTCGATGCAGCGTGGCCTCTTCGCTTCCGGGAGTGAAACCAGCGGCCGGATGTCACGGTGGGCACGTGCAACCCGAAAGGTACGAGAGGCAAGGCAGGCAGACGAGACTTGACTTGCCGTACCGTTGTAGCAGTTCCAAGAATTAATAAGGTACGCTTTATCAACACCCTGAGTAGTTCGACTCCGCTGTCTCCACCACATTTATCCTAATTTATTATCAATGTCTTACGAGACTTTGGCATTGTTTGATACGTTCGTCCAATAGATTCATCGTTGCGCTTCTGCTAATCTCGCCCTGAACAGTCACTCGCTCTGATCGAAAGGAGTACCAAATGGGCGGCACAAATGGACTGAAAGAGACCACGCGCGCGACCGGCCCTGTCGCGTCGAACACGCTTAGTGTGAACGTTTTTACGGCCCCGGGAAAGACTATGGTAGGCGAGCGGCCAAAGCCCTTCGGCGAAGCGTTCGGCTTTGACCCGATCACGTCGACTTTAATCTTCGGCGAGTTCGACGCGGTGCTGGTGGACGCAATGGGGACAGTGGCTGAGGCCGAGGCTCTCGCGGCTTGGATTGCTCTGCACAACCGCAACCTCGAGACCATCTATATAACGCACGCCCATTTCGACCACTTCTACGGTCTGAGCATTCTGCTCGACCGTTTCCCCGGCGCTCGGGCCATCGCAACGCCCGAGGCGGTGAACGCCATGCAGATGTCTTTCACTCCCACAATCGAGCGGCTGGCCCGCAGCTTGTTTCCTGGGCAAATCCCCACCAAGCTGATTCCACCCGAGCCCTATGCGAATGACACGTTCACTCTCGAGGGCCGCGAATTGCGCATCATCAAGCAGGGCCGCACCGATAGTCCCGATTCGACGTCTCTGTATGTCCCATCAATCGGCCTGATCGCCGCTGGCGACGTTGTGTACAACCACTGCCGCATGTACGTCGGCGACACCACTCCCGAGAGCCGAAAGAATTGGATCGCGGCGCTAGACCGGTTAGCGGCGCTCAATCCGACAATGGTTGTCGCCGGTCACAAGAAGCCTGGCGCGCCCGATTCTCCCTCGACGATCCAGGACACCAAGCGTTACCTCGAGGACTTCGATCGGCTGCAGAAAACCGCGAAATCCGATCAGGAACTGTTCGATCAGATGACGGAGTTGTATCCGCATTGGGTGGCCAATCAGTCGTGGTTGATGTTCGGATTCCCGGGGGCATAACCTGCATTAAACACTGATGACACTGTCCGCACGTCGTAACTGGTCGTTCAAAGAATGAGGTCAATGTGAAAAGAGAACGCCTAACACAGATCGTCCTGGTGATCGTGGGGCTGTTCAATCTGGCCCAAATTTATTTTCTATATACGGATCTGCGGCATTCCAGCTGGCTTTTGGAGCGGAAGAGCGAGGTTCATCCGATGTTTCTGAGCTTCTTTATTCCGGTTGGGGTCTTTCTACTCATAGCGGCAAGAAGACCGTCTGAGCACCGCTCGATGATCGCTCTAGCGGCTTGGTGGCACATTTCCCATGGCACGGTGATGGCTATTCAAACTGTGGAGGCCTGGGATCACGGCGTCCACAGGAACTTTACTGATGTGATCGTATTCCTTGTTATCGGAGTTGTCCTGTTAGTGCTTCTGCCAGCAAAACGACAGACAGTCGCGCCGGGAGTTGCGTGAACGAGCGCAGAAGCCCCACACTCTACGGTCGAGAGGTTCCACTGGCTGAGTGACGCTTCCGCCGATGAAGGATCTCAGGAAGCAGACTCGATTTCAAAAAGGAGAACAAAATGACAACAAAAGGAAAAGTCTTAGTGCTGGTATCGAGCGGTCGCGGTTTGCCCTTGAAGGATGGCAAGGTTTATACCGGCGCTGGCTACTATCTCAACGAGTTGACGGTTCCGGTTCGCGCCCTGATGAAGGAGGGCTACGAAATCACTTTCGCCACCCCCAAAGGCAACACGCCCCAAGTGGATGTGCATTCAGAGGTCGCCGATTTCTTCGGCGGGGACGCGGCCAAGCTTCAGGACTATATATTATTCCGCGACGGCCTGACTGGGCTCAGAGATCCATCCCGCATCTCGGATGTCATCGCATCGGGCCTGGATCAATATGACGCGGTTTTCGTCCCCGGTGGCCACGGCCCCATGATCGATCTTCTCGATGATCCCGACGCTGGCACCGTGATGAGACACTTTCATGAAACATCCAAGCCTACGGCAGTGCTCTGCCATGGCCCGATTTCACTTCTCTCGGCTCTTCCGAATTCGAAGGAGGTCGTCGCCGCGCTGGCGGCGGGCGATGCCGCTGGAGCACACGCAAAGGCTCAAGGTTGGATCTATTCCGGATATAAGATGACTATCTTTTCGACAGCCGAAGAGCAGCAGCGGGAACCGCTTGAGATTGGCGGTAAGGTTCTCTTCTACCCGGACTTCGCCTTGCGTACGGCGGGCGGTGACGTAAGTGTGGTCGAGCCTTGGGGGAGATACGTCCTTCAAGATCGCGAGTTGATCTCAGGTCAGAACCCGTTCTCTGATGAAGCGCTTCTGAAACTTCTTCTACCGGCACTCAATCGGAGGAAGGAGTCGGTCTCAGCGGCATAAGAATCGGGGGGAAATCGGGGACAGGCGGGAGGCATTTCCATTTTTCGGCAACGGAAATTAGTCAACGTCCCGTCTGTCCTCGGTTTTCTCCCGTCGGGGTTGGGCCGGCTGCCAGTAACCGGTTGATAGACTCCTTTGCTCCGCCAATCGCGTCGCGAACGGGACCGTCAGAATAAACCGGCTTGGGCGGAGCATCTTGCCACAGTGTTCCTGGCTGATATACCGCGATGTAGTCCCATACGACCGTTGAGCGGTTCCGTTCTCCGAGCAAGTGAGACAATGCTCGACTCCTATCCCAATACTGCACCGCTCGTACATCAGGAATACGCGCGAGGGCAGCGGTCGAAGGCGCAGCAAAATCCGTGGGCAGCACCGGCTCCCAGATCGCAAAAACCCGTACGTTCTGGTTATTGAGTTCCTGTAGCAATTGTCCGGTTGCAGAGGCCCCCTGCAGACAAACGGCTCAAGTCGGCGACAGCATAACGACAACGCGGACAGAGGACGCAGAAGAGTTGAACGCAGTTTTCAGCGGTGTAAGATCGCCTGAAGAAAAGCTGGCCAGTGGCGGCTGTAGCTTCGGTGTCGAATGTCCGCCATAAAAGTAATAGACAGCCCCAAACACCACCAGGATGGCCACAACAAGAAGCATTCGCTTTCGATTCATGATTTGCCTGCCAAGAGATCGGCCACCAAGTTGGCGATTACCTGTGGGAAGAAGATGAATGCGACGACCACAATCGCCGAAAACCACAAGAGAAAAGTGCTAATCCAGCTGGGCTTGCAATTGCATTGCTTCGCCCGCCACGATCTGTAAAACCCAAAGACAATGAGCGACACGGATAGAACAAGCAGGTACGGTCGCAACTGGACGACAAAAGCGGATGTGCCCGCTGCTCCGGCAGCGAAGAGAAAAGGCAGCAGCGGTAGGCAGCAGCTTGACGCCACAATCACGCTGCCGAGCGCAGCCAGACTGGCAACCACGGTGCTCCTTGAATCGGATTTACCTGTCGCCTGATTTCCTCCCATTTAAGACATCTTCCTCGTCATTGAAGTCGATCATTCTGCCAAGCTTCGTAAACGCGGACAGCAATCCTCGTAAATGGCGCGCTGGGAGATGAGTCGATCACGAACCGGATCTTATTCATTGTGGGGAGCCCCCAATCAATGCTGACCGGACGGCTTCTCGAATCAATTCGTGGGAAGGTATTCCGCTTGAGTATCTGCGGCACATCAACCCGAAATCCTTTCGTTCCTCCGCTTTCGGCTCGATGTCGAGGCCGTCAATACGAACCGTAGGTGAGCCTAAGAATCTCACATTGTGAGCTGTCTCCACATCTGGCACCAGCACCTCTCTGACGTCCGCATCGCAGCCCTCTTCTCGGAGGACCTGGTGAATTCGCTCCAGAGTGGGAACGTGATTGGGACAATTTTCGAAATAGAAAACTTCGATCTTCATTCCCTTCAAACCTTCCTTTTGTACCTGCCGAACGGGCCTTCAGCCAGGCAGGCGACGGCTGTAATGCCGAAAACAACAGAGAGAAATACGCCTGGACGCATCGGCGCCAAATTCAATGCGGAAAGCGCGACGTATCCTGCAGCGAGCAAATAGACAGGTCCCGTCACGTAGCAATGCCGTCTGCCGCATCGTGCAGCGTTGCCAATACATGCCACGGCCATGATCAGGAATGCAGGAACCCACAGCACCGACCGAGCCATTTGCCAATTCAAACCAACAATGACCGCGACGAGAGGAACGCACCACAATAGAAGTGCGCTCCGACCACGAGCCAAGTCTCTTGTTTCGCAACTTTGCTCTGACATGAGAACCTCAACGGGCTCGTGCGGCAACTCTCCTTGCGCTATTCATTTTCACTTCACCGCTGTGCGAGCGGGAGGCGGCCATTTGCCGGAGGGTCGGACAGGCTTCCGGGGATTTCGGCTGCTGCTCCAATGCTCGATTGCATTTGCCCAAAGCATCGCTCAGATGCGATTCCAGTTTCTCCAGGTCTGCTTTCTTCTCGCGGACAGCCGACAATTTCGTCTGCAAAAGGTCTCGGACTTCCACACATACGCCAGTCTGCTCACCTTGAAGATGGAGCAACTCACGAATTTCCTCCAAAGAAAACCCAAGGGTCTTCGCGCGCTTCACAAAAGCCAGCCTTTCGATCATTTCCTCTGAAAACCTTCGGTAACCCGATGCCGTCCTGGGTGCCGCGGGAAGCAATCCTTTCTCTTCGTAGAAACGAATGGTTTCCAGATTTACGCTGGCGCGTTGCGCGAGCTGGCTTCTCGTCAATCCTTCCATGTTTCAAGCATAAACCCTGTAGCCGACTACAGAGTCAAGTGTTTTCCGTATTGACCCGCGAGCCGCTCGCCTCCGACCGCTGTGTCAAGGGTCCCACAAATGAAATAGCGGGTGGCCTCTTTCCACGACCACCCTATGTGACATCTGACCTTGCGCCTCCAGGAAACTTCGTTCATCATTGCCACAGCAGAAGCAGTAAGAAACAGTTCTTTGAAAACTGAATCGTGCGTAGGCTAACTCCTTCCCGTACAGGATTTTGACGGCCAAGTCCGGATGTTTTCAGTCCTGACAGAAATCGGATTACTGATTCTAAATAACTTATGGAATACGAACATACCTAACTCCTTTGTCCGCAATATTTTGCGGACAAGTTCAGTAGAATCAATATTTTAACCGGACTCCAGCAGCATCGATTCCTCGCAAGTCATTGATCCCAGACAATTAATCGGATCCGATCCGTATTTTTTTCGATACCCGGGTGGCCGGCCGTCCAATTGTTTTGCCTTTCCTCGTCAGGCTTAATGGGCAGCGGGTAGAATACGAAATCATCAGAATCAGCAGATGAGCGCCATTTATCGGAGGAGACGTCAATGAACAGCGTACAAATCGATCAGAAAAGCTATGAGATGCCACCGAAAGAGGGGATCAGCATCGCGCATTTTCTCACCGTCGCCGACGTCAACCGATCGGCTCGCTACTACGAAAAGGTCTTCGGCGCTCGCATTCTGACCATGGGTGACGGCAACGCGCCTCCGTACCTTCAGCTTGCGAATATCTGGATGATTCTGAACGTTGGCGGCGGGCCGACGCCGGATAAGCCGACGGTAACGCTCAGCGTCCCCGACCCGAATCACATCAACAGCTTTATGAATTTCCGCGTTGCGGATATTCAAGCGTGCTATGAATTATGGAAAAGTCGAGGAGCCGAGTTCATCACGCCACCGATACCCAAGTACGGCGAGATACGTTGCTACATCCGCGATCCTGACGGCTATATCATCGAAGTCGGACAGAGCACCGACCTCACGTACGGTTAACGCTCGGCCCAGACGGGATGCGGATTTAAGCGCTTTGTGTAGCCCTCGTGATCGTTTTCGAAACTGTTCTTAGCTGTTGGCATCGTAATCTCAGTCGGCCATTCACGCTGAATATAGACGGCGCGGCGGGGTTGCGCTTTCCCATCAAAGACATCGTCCCAAAGGGCGCCGAGCATTCCATTCTTTCCAAGGATGTAGAGGCAGGCTGCGCGCAGGACGGGGTACACGATCAGCCCCGACCGACGCCCCGGAGAGGGATTCTTCACTCGAAGCGATCAGCATTCATTCGTGCGGTGCGGCGTGCCCTCTGTCAAAGTTGACGCGGGAACTCAGAGCACCGATCCGGCGATCGAAGGCGCCACGCTCGCCACAAACTGGACCGCAACCAATTACCACACTCCTAACGACAACATGGACCACCCGCGTCTACTTCGATTCGGCGGCGCTCCACAGCGCTGAACTTCCTCATCTCCTAGGAAATCGCGCAGCAGTCCGAACGGCCGGCATGGAATTCGGGCGACTTCTTCGGCACGAAATCCGCGCACAAACAGTAGCTCCTAAAACGACGCAGCTACCCTCGCCGTCTGGTCAGGTTCCTAACAGGTTGATTTGTAGTTTCTCGTACCCATGTTCGCGTGCCCATAAGTCCAAGGGTATTGTTGCCAGCTCGTCTACAACGGCGACTGCCAGTCCCGTTTTTGTCAAATCGATACTCTTCAGGTAGGTATGGCACGTGTCACAGACATCCACGCGGACGTGCGCGATCTCGGGCGCTGAATAATATGCCATCTGCGGTTCTCGTTCTTCTCCGCACGCCGGACAATAAATTCTTCGAAAAGCCCATTCGTGAGCGCAGAGCATGCAAATCAGGGACTTTTTCGCACCATCGCCTTCGCTCCGCAATACGCCGACGGCAGGCTTGCCGCCGCAAAGCGGGCAGGTCGATGGAGTTCCATCGAGAACGGCGATTTCGCGGTGATCTGCAAGATATTCAGCGTACGGTTGAAGAAACACCCACGCGAGTACTCGATCGGAAGACTGGGCTTGGTCGCTGTCGTCCACGCCTCCAGTCAATTCCGGCTCCCCGTGCCAGAAGTCTTCGATCGCGTGTTGCCATGCAGCTGGCCCCTGCTGTGCCAGAGCGCCAGAAGCTTGAGTGAGCGGAGCTGGTGCAATTTGCTGAATCAGCGACAGGAATTCGGGAAATTTCGGTAGGAGGAGAAGGAGATCCAATTCATCGCGCAGAGGGCGATCAGAGTGAATCTTTGGCGCATCCGCGAGAGCTTTCTGGAGTTCACGGTAAAGGCTTTTCTGAAACGTTGCGACGCGCGTGTAGTAGCGGAGCCCTTCCGCGGAGAATGGATAAGACGAGACGAGTTCGTTGGCGCGATGGATACGGCGATCCCACTTCGCATCGCTCATCGTAGAGGTCTGGGTTTACCAGTGACCTGGTAGTACCACGTGCGATGGAAAGTCCACGCCCAAGCGCGCGTTACGTAGCCGTGAATCATGGATCCAAAGCTACCTTCTTCAAGGACCGCGCTCATGTACACGTGAATCAGGAACAATCCAATCGTAATGAGAGCCGCGCTCGCATGAACCAGAATTGCGGCGTAGCGCACGTACCGGAGGCCCCATGGAAGCGTTTCTGTGTACCATAAGGCGACGCCTGAGAGTAGCAAGAGAATCACGCTATAGAAGATTCCCCAGAAGAAGAGTTTTTGTCCATAGTTGAACCGGCCGACCGGCGGGAGTTTGTCGTCCTCGTTCCGGATATAGTCTGGAATTGCCTTACCCCAGGCGCGATCGGCATCGTCAATTTTCATGTCGCCGAGCCATTCCTTGAAAGTCCAGAACAGTGATGCCGTAAAAATCAGTCCGAACCAGGGATGCCAGAGTCTCGCCGTGGGGCCGCCTCCCACAACCGCGGCCAGCCAGTAGAGGTAGGGCGACCAGAAGGCGAGGCCCGTCACCAACAGGTAGGTGTACGAGAGCGCGCCGATCCAGTGATTCACGCGCTCGGCAAACGTGTAACGAAGAATGGTTTCTTCGTTCTTGTCTGCGGCGCTTGGGCGCGAAACTGCGTTAGTTGTCATACCCGCCTCCCGTCATCGCGACGCTCGTCTTTCGGCGAAGCATCCGGCGGAATCGGTTCCACTTTTTTCGGACCAAATCGCATGTAATGCAAGGCCATGCCTACGATGCCGCCGACCATCGCGAGATTCCCAATCCACTTCAGCGGCCCTTTCCACAGCCGCACCGACCAGGGGATCTGCGGATCCCGCGGCAACCCGCCATACAACTCCGGATGCTTGGCATCATGCAGTACGTAGATCACGTGCGTTCCGCCTACTCCGGCGGGATCGTAAACTCCTGCATCCTGGAATCCGGAGTTCGTGCGGAGTTGCGCGGCGCGAGTCTCCGCCAATTCCGTCATTTCCGACTTCGTTCCAAAATGCAGGCAACCCGTGGGGCAGGCTTTGATGCAGGCTGGTTCGAGGCCCACCGATACCCGGTCGTTGCACAGCGTGCACTTAAAAACTTTGCGTGATGGGGGATCAAATTTCGGAATGTTGAACGGACACCCTGTCATGCAATACCCGCAACCGATGCAGTTTGCCTCCTGGAAATCGACGATGCCGTTGGCATACTGGACGATGGCGGCGTCAGCAGGGCAGGCCGCAAGGCAGCCTGGGTCGGCGCAATGCATGCACTGATCTTTGCGCATCAGCAGCATCATCGTGCCGTCGGCGCGCTCGTGCTCGTTGAACTTGATCAGGTTCCAGTAATTCCATGCCGTCTCTGGCATGGTCTGGTAGGAGTTATCAAAGGTGGTCTCGCTGAACGTGTAGCCGTTCCACTCCAGGCAGGCCACTTCGCATGCTTTGCAACCTATACACGTCGTCGTGTCGACCAGCTTGCAGACCTGGAATTCACGGTTCAGACCCGCGCCCGGAACGACCCCGGCGTGACCGGAGATTCGGATTAGCTCTGTTGCCGCCTGGCTCATGGTTTCGCCTACGCCTTCTCAACTTTTACTAAGAAGCCTTTGGATTCAGGGGTGTGGGCATTCGGGTCGGTGACTGCGGGCGTCAGCAAATTCGCCGGCGTCCGCGCATTTCTTCCTTCATCCTCATCGATGCCGCGAAAGCCCTGGTGAATTGGCAACCCAATCTGATAGACCTTCTTGCCATCGATCATCATCGGCTTTAGACGACGAGTGACAAAGGCTTTCGCGATGTAGGTTCCGCGCGCACTGATGACTTTGATCTTGTCTGTTCCACGAATTCCTTTTTCGTCTGCCAGTTCCACCGGAATTTCCACGAATGGTTCCGGGATGAGCTGGACGTTCATCGGATTATTTTTCGTCCAGTAGTGATACTGTTCCGTCAGCCGGTAGGTGGTGCAGACGATGCTGTATTCCTCCGGCGATCCAAACTTGTCGTATGGCGTCTTGAACTTCTTTACCAGCGGATTGTTCGACTGATTGGGATGCAGCGGATTCTTAATCGGGCTTTCGATTGGCTCATAGTGCTCAGGGAACGGCCCATCCGCAAGCACCCCAATCGGAGCGAACAAACGCCCGATGCCTTCCGGATTCATGATGAACGGTCCCATGTGATCCTTCGGGTGGGAGTCGGGCTTGAAGTCCGGCACGTCATTGCCCACCCACTTTCCCGCCGCTTCGTTCCACCAGACCTGTTTGCGATCAGAATCCCAAGGCTTCCCCTCGGGATTGCAAGAAGCGCGATTGTAAAGCACGCGCCGATTTGCCGGCCACGACCACGACCAGTTGGGGAAAACTCCCATTCCCGACGGATCTTCCGTGCCTCGCCGCTGGATCTGCGATCCGGCTTCGGTCCAAGAACCCGAGTAAATCCAATTACCGCACATCGTAGTGCCGTCGTCCTTCAACCACGCGAATCCGGGCAACTGCTGACCGGCTTTGATCACCTGCCCCGTCGCATCGTCTTTCAGGTCGGCTAGAGCCTTACCGTTGATTTCCATCGCCACCTGCGAAAGTGGAGGATGAGCCCCATCCGCGTATGCCCAACTCAGATTCAGAATGGGGTCAGGAAATTTTCCGCCCTCCTTCTTGTAAAGGCTGCGAACCCGCAGGAAGATCTGCGCGATGATGTCCTGGTCCAGCCGCGCTTGCCCGGGAGGTGGAACGGCGGCATATTTCCACGTGACCCAACGCGCAGAGTTGGTCATGCTGCCATCTTTCTCGGCAAAACCCGCGCAGGGCAACCGGTAAACCGTGGTGTTGATGTTTTTCTGTTCTTCGCTAGTAATGCCCGGAGCCCGCCAGAACTCGCTGGTCTCATCCTGATAAATCTCGCCCACCACCAGCCAGTCAGCCTTCTTGAGCGCATTGATGTTCTTGTTAGTGTCCGGACCGATCATTACTCCATTCATCCCGAAGGCCAGCATGCCCTTGACCTTGCCGTTGTACATGTCGTCCCAGATGTGAGTCCACGAGCAATCCTGTCCGGGCTTGGGCAAGTAATCGAAGGCAAATCCGTTTTCCTTCGTAGCCGCGTCGCCGTAAAAACCCTTGAGCAAGGACACCATGAATTTCGGTGTGTTTGCATAATAGTTCATCGAATCCCAGGGCGACGGCTTCGACGACGTCGGAGTGGTGCGCTTCAGATACGTCGCCAAATCCTTATCGTCGGGAACCGGCCCTTTCAGATAGCCGGGCAATGATTCGTAAAGCCCGGCCATGTCGGTGGCGCCCTGAATATTCGAATGGCCGCGAAGAGCGTTCACACCGCCGCCCGCTCTTCCGACGTTGCCGAGCAGGAGTTGAATCATGGCGGCAGTCCGGATAATCTGCGTTCCAAAAGTATGCTGCGTCCAGCCCACTGCATAGATGATGGTTGCGACCTTCTTCATGTCGCCATCTTTGCGGACCGATGTAAAGAGATCGACAGCCTTGAGGTACTGGTCCTTCGGGATGCCCGTGATCCGCTCCACCGTTTCGGGGGTGTAACGGGAATACTGCTGCTTCATCAGTTGGAAGACGCAGCGTGGATGCTGCAGCGTCAGGTCGTAGGCAACGTTCGGTGGCAACGCCGGCGGCGGCGCTGGAGTCGCTGGCAGTGCGGCTGTTTTCGGATTAGTCTCGCCGGCGGGCGCGGGACTCGCAGTGTCGGTCTTGCCGCTGAAGTCTCCGCCCTCCTGATAATTCCAGGTCGTTTTGTCGTAGGCGCCTGTCGAGGCATTGAATCCCGAATACAAGCCGTCCTCGGGAAGCTTGAACCCCTCCTTAACGATGAATGCTGCGTTCGTGTAGTTGACGAGATATTCTTTGGCGATCCGGTTGTTCTCGATCGCATAGCGAATCAGGCCGCCGAGGAACGCGATGTCGGTGCCGGCACGAATTTGTAGGAAGAGGTCGGCGGTAGCGGATGTGCGCGTGAATCGAGGGTCAACCGAAATCAGCTTGGCGTTGCGGTTGCGCTTGGCCTCCATCGCCCATTTGAAACCGCAGGGATGGTTTTCGGCGGGATTCCCGCCCATGATCAACATCATGTCGGTGTTCTTGATGTCGATCCAGCCATTCGTCATGGCCCCGCGTCCAAATGTTGGTCCCAAACTTGAGACCGTGGGGCCGTGTCAAACACGGGCTTGGTTTTCTAAATAAACCAAGCCCAACCCCCTCATGGCCTTGACGGCCAGATAATTAAACTCATTGGTGTCCGTGCAGCCGCCAATGAACGAGATGCCTTCACACCGGTTCACGGTGCGCCCGTTCGCATCCTTCTCGACAAAGGAGCTATCACGCGTTTTCTTGGTCCACTGCGCAATCTCATTCAGAGCGTCGTCCCAGGGAATGTCCTGCCAATCAGTCGCGCCTGGGCGCCGGACCTGCGGCTTCGTGAGCCGCCGCGGGTTGAGTATGTCCTGTTCTAGCGAGGAGCCCTTCGGGCACAGCGTCCCGCGGTTCGTTGGATGATCTGGGTCACCCTCGACGTGGATCACCTGCTGCGTGACGTTCTTGGCTCGATCGCCGATCGTGTAGATGAGGACGCCGCAACCTACCGCGCAATAGGGACACGTCGAGCGCGTTTCAGCAGCGCGTGCAATCTTTAACTCTTTAAGTTGTGCGTAGGCGGGCTTGAGGTCGAAGCCAAAGACGGTGGCGCCGACGGCACCGACCGTTGCTGCCTTGAAGAAATCTCTGCGGGACTGTTGCATCGAAGTGATCTCCGCGTGTGTCCGAGAGTCTAAGGGCTTTTAGGTTTTCTAGTCTTCGACCATTATGTTTGTCAAGCGACATGAACGCGGGGTAGTGGGTCCTGCGCTTAGGCCTTGGTCCAAAGGTCTCCCATTCCAGCTGATCTGGGAGCGTTCGTAAGTTTCCGAATCCAGGAGGGAGGAGGCGCGAAACAGGTAGCTCGTCTGCTGGGTGAAATTCTGAGAAAGCAAAATAAACCTGCTGTGGAGGTGGCCGCCAGCGACGGCGAATGAAGAAACCGGCCCCTGGGAAGGTTGTCACGATTCTTGCTGTCGAGTTGAAGTACACCCTGAAGGAAGCAGTTGGGCGTATTCGGTAATTAAGACCGCTATGATTCCATAGGTATCCTTCTTTCGACGGCGCTGATAACGGAAAATGAAAAGCGAAAGCGATTAAGCCCCTGGGAGCGAGGTCCGTTATCTCGGGATTGCGACCCTGAACTCCCGCTCTTCCGAGCCGCCTACGCGGAATGTGCAATCCTATGGACCATATCCTTAACCTTTCACCTGACTAATGGCACTGGCTAGAAGAAAAGAAAGACTGAACAGTTTCCTGCAGCTGCTTTCCGCGAAGTTGTCCGCTTTGAACCGCGCGCACGAACCAGTGCGAGTAGGACTCGGGACTTTGAGATAACGCCTGCTTGTAGTCCGTATACATCGCCGCTGCGAGGACATGCATGCCACCGTCCTGTTCCTGCCAATATTGGCAGGCACTGCGGCCGACACCGAATCTTTCGCTGACGAGTTGCTCCAACGCCTGCACGGAGTCTTCCTCGATATAGCCGGCCGTCGTGTTGTATCCGAAGGACGGATCATGGTGCTGAACTTTATCAATCACGAGTGGGTCGCGCCCTAGCAGGTCAATGGCTTCGCGGACCTTCGGATCGTCCGCGTGATAAGGCGGATGCATAGGTTCGTGGATCGCATTGTGGAGGACGATGCTGAACGGATAGGACACGTGAGTCAGGAAACGCAGTCCGGTGATGCGGATCCCGTGAGGCTCTGAATAGGCCAGCAGATATACAGTGATCGTCTGCGATGGAAGCGGAAAACCGAGGTAGCCCTCGATTACAGGGATGATGTTGTATTTCGGAAGTTCGGAAGAGATCTCCGCTATGCGCTTCTCGATCTTCGGCCTGGCATTTGCCTCCCAATATGCAGGAAATTCGACACGATACAAAGCCCTGAGCGCCACCTCCAAAGCTGGCCTCGCCGCCTCGTAGTTCTGCCATCCATCGGTGCTCCAGTATGAGGTCTTCTTGAGGCCTGCTTTCATCGCCGCGCTGTCGTGCGCGGTGCGGATCATTTCGGGTAGGGTTTCGTCATCGACCACGGAATAGTAAAGAGCTAGTTTCGCGGAGATAATTCCGTGCCCTTCATCCTTGATGACCTGCTTCAATCGGGCGAAGGCGGTCTGTTCCTCAGGCGTGAAAAGAGAGTGGAAGTGGTCGTACTCGCCTTGATAGTAGTGCAAGTAGTAAGGGTCACCGCTGAGCGCATTTAACAGGCAGAGGGTGTCGTATTTGAGGGAAGGCTTGAGTTGCCAGTCGGTGCTCGTGTGAAGAGGAACGGTCTCCGCAATGAGGAACGACGGGTGAGCAATCTGGGTAGAAAAGATGAGAAAAAAGAGCAGAGAAATCCGGCGCATAGTTCCCTTCTAAATGTATTGCTTTCTTCCTGTCTTGAATCCATTTGCACCGGATCGCCATGCCCGCGGTCCAGTTCCCGTGAGTTGCTTAACGCTGCGGGTCATGTGCGATTGGTCGGAGAAACCTAGTTCCGCCGCGATGCTGGCGAGTGGCGCCTCAGTGTCCTGAATGGACTTCAACGCAAAGCGAGCGCGAATGCGCGCACGGAAGGTCTCCGGTGAAACTCCAAACACCAAAGCGAAACCCCGCGACACAGCCCATGGCGCAATTCCGTTCTCTTCCCCCCATCGGGACAGTTTGAGCGATGGGTTGCGCATCAGTGCTGCAACCAACTCGTCCGGCCAGTCGGCAGGCTGCGACGTGCTGCTAACAGCCAGTGAGAAAAGCAAGTCTACGGCATCTCGGCCGCTTCTCTCGGCTACGCGCACAATGCAGTCGGGGTCGGCCACCTTCGCGGTTCCCGGCGCATAGGCGCGGTCGAAAGGCAGCGGAAGATTGAGTACTGCTGCACCCGTTTCGGAGAAGCGATCCAGGTGCGCTTCAAATGGTTCATGGAAAATAACATCGCCCGCGTCCACCCGAAAGCGTCCATGATCTCCTGCCTCTTCGTACCCGCCGGAAAGCACGAGGGCTGCATATGGTTTCTCGTGGGCATGCCGGCCGAGGACAGAAGGGCGAATTGTCTGCCACATGCGCATCCCATCAAGTATGCGCTATCTGAGCTGGGAACCGGAACCCCGGTCACACAACCAATGAAAGGTCCCGGCTGGAAGGAATATTCTCCAGGATGTCCTTCTTGGTACTGGAAGCCGTCGGTCTATTTCCGGGTTCTGAACGCTGGCTTGCCATTCTCCAGAGATACATCGCCGCATACGCTCGCCACGGCCTCCAGGCCTCGGCGTGCCGCTCCAGTTCACGAGAACTGCCGAGAGCCATGGCGCGCAAAAGTCCGAGGTCGCCCGAGGGGAACGCGTCGGGCTCTCCGAGCGCTCGCATGGCCACGTACTGCGCTGTCCATTTTCCAATCCCGGGAATTTCGCACAGCCGATTCAACAAAGCATCTGAATCCACCGCACTTTCTAAGCTGATCCGTCCATCACACACAGCCCGAGCGAGAGCCCGGATGGTCTCGGCTCGGGCTCCAGTCAGTCCAATGCGGGTAAGCTTGGCGTCGGCAAGCACCTCGGGCGTAGGAAATAGATGGGTGAGACCGTTGGCCGAGGAGAACGGCTTCCCAAAGCTACTCACCATTCGACCAGCCAGAAGAGTCGCACCCTTGACCGTGATCTGCTGACCGAGAATCGCCCGCGTCGCGAGTTCAAAACCGTTCCAGCATCCGGGTACCCGAAGCCCCGGACCAGAATCGACTTGTGTTGCCAGCACGGGGTCGGTTCGGAGACATTGCACGATGGCCGCCCAGTCTGCATTCAGGTCAAACATGGTGCGGATTCGCTCGGTAATAAAGAAGAAGGAGCGTGGATCGCCGAACTGCAACCGCACGACGAGCACATTGCCGTCTTCATCAAGTGATACCTCAAAGCACCCATCACTACCATTCAAAGAAATCGTGCGACGATAGCTTCCATCCACTACTGCTTCCACCCCGGGCGTGGCCCGAGGCGCCAGAAACGCCAACATCCCCTTCCAGTCGTAAGGTGGACGGAAACGAAGGCGGAAGAGATAGTGATTTTCCGGTTGTGGAGTCCTTTGTCGCGCCAAACGTCGAATTTGAGTCGGAGTTCGATGATAGACCTTGCGGATTCCAGCGTTGAATCTTCGAACGCAGCCGAAACCAGAAGCGAGGGCAACCTCAGTCATCCGCAAATTCGTCTCGTCGATAAGCTTCTTCGCGAAGTGCATTTGGCGCGTCTTTGCGACCGCGCTCGGCGTTGCCCCCAGGTGTTGAAGAAACAGACGACGGAGGTGACGCGGGCCCACTCCAAGGCGTTCTGCGAGCGCTTCTACTCCGCCTTCATCCAAACCGCTTTCGCTAATGATGCGCAAAGCGCGCGAGACTGTGTTTGGAGTCCCCAACCACGCGGGAGTTCCAGGTGAGCATTCGGGACGACAACGCAAGCAGGGGCGGAAGCCTGCTGCCGCCGCTGCGGCGGCGGTTGGAAAGTAACGAACGTTTTTTTCTTTTGCCGCAGGTGCAGGACAAATGGAGCGGCAGTAGACTCCGCTGGTGAACACACCAATAAAGAACTTGCCGTCGAAGCGCGCGTCGCGCGTCAGCCGGGCTCGCGAACAGACTTGCCAATCCAGTTCCATTTCGTCTCAAGCGATGATAGCCCCGTTCCAAGCAAAAAACTGGACGCTTTCGGACTACGCTCTCCAAGCTGTCGAAACCGCTGACACGACTGCCGGCCGTGGCGCAGGTGCCGCTAATAACTGACGCCTGGCTTAAGTTCGTAGTAGCGTCTTCGTGACATTGATGCCATGTTGGGAGCAACGTCCGCAAACGTCCAGTGTTCGAGAGCAATGTCCGCAACCGTCCGATATTTCCCCATCCGTTCCGATAATGTCTGATCTCGCGCAGACTTCGTGCTTCTTCGCTGGGAGCGAGGCGATGACCATTAGAAAAGCACCGACCGGCAGTTCAGTTCTCTGAATTTCAGAAGCAGACACTAACGGAGGAAATATGCATTCCAGGAAATCGACGTATATAACTGCAATGACCCTATTCGTGGCACTAACGATCTCGGTTCAAGTTCTTCAAGCGCAGGGAAACAAACAGCAGCCCAAGTACTATGTATTCAACCTGGGTACCGCGCCGTTCGGCGGCGTTCCAGAGCCCGTCGGAATTAACGACCTGGGCTGGATCTCTGGCGGCGACAATCTGGCGAGCAATACCAGCGTGCATGCTGTGCTATGGGTCGGCATACCCATGGATCTCGGCACTCTAGGTGGCCCCAACAGCAACATATCCTGGCCAAACCATAGCACCAAAGGCGAAATTGTCGGCATCGCTGAGACTGCGGAACAGAATCCGTTAGGCGAGGCCTGGAGCTGCTCGGCCTTTTTCTTTGGTCCCGATGGCTACGTATGTAACGGTTTCGCGTGGCAAGACGGCGTGATGACCGCTCTTCCGCCTTTTCCCGGTGGGATTGACAGTTATGCCACCGGGATCAATAACAAAGGGCAGGTGGTCGGATGGGCAGAAAACGGCGTTCGCGATCGAACCTGTAACAATGCTCCTCCGGTCAGCCAGTTCCTCCAGTTTGAGGCTGTGATTTGGGGACCCCGCCTAAACCAGATGACGGAACTTCCTCCGCTCTCTCCTGACCCAGATTCGGCTGCGACTGCTATCAACGACAAGGGTCAGGTCGTCGGGATCTCTGGTCTTTGCTCGAATGCCGTCGGAGGCGCGAGCGCTGAGCATGCTTTGCTCTGGGAAAACGGCAGACCCACCGATCTGGGAAATATCGGAGGCCACGCCTGGAACACTCCCTTCGCCATCAATAACCAAGGCCAGGTCGTCGGTTTTGGAAATATCTCTGGGGACGAAAATGCCGCGGAAAATCCGGCTGCCTTCATCTGGACGAAGGCCGATAAGATGCAGGAAATCGCTCCTTACGGCACAGACACGAATAACGCCGCCTTCGATATCAACGAGAAAGGTCAGGTTGTCGGAAACTCGTTCAACGTAAACACGGGCACTTCCCGCGCCACCTTCTGGCAAGACAATGTGTTGAACGACCTGAATGCACTTGTCATTCAGCCCACTTCTCTCTATCTGACCCTGGCTCAGGGCATCAACGATGCCGGCGAGATCACAGGGAGCGCAATCGACACAACCACTAACCAGACTGTGGGTTTCCTCGCCGTTCCAGTGTTCGACGGCAGCGGTAATCCAGACATCAAGGCCAACGCGGAAGACAAACTCCACCAGGTGGTTCTCACCGAGCATATGCGAAAGCAGCTTCCAGTTTTCACTCGCATGATGCTTGGCGGTGCGGAGACAAAATGACCATCTCCTGACCTGAAAACACGACGCGCGCAGCCTGCGACGTGAGGCTGCGCGCCTCAGGATAGGCTCCCGATGGCACGTTGCTCAGTCTGTTAACTCGATTCCGCGGAGAAGGGATTGACATGATCCTGATTGACCATTCCAAGATTTCTGTCGTTGCCCTGCTGATCCTGATGGCAAGTAGCAATCTTCCATCCGATCGCGTCTTTGCGGCAGAGGTTGCGTCTGGCCCTCAATGTGCCGCGGCCACCTACCGGCAGTTTGATTTTTGGGCGGGAGATTGGGACGTGTTTGACGTGGACAGCCCGAGCCAGGTAGCCCATGCCAAAGTTGATCTGATTCTCGACGGCTGCGTCCTGCGGGAAGATTACCAAGGCGCAGATGGGCACAAGGGCCAGAGTTTCACCATGTACGATGCCGCCAGAAATGTCTGGCACCAGAGCTGGGTGACCAACCGCGGCGAGTTGCTTGAGATCGAAGGAAGAGTGGACGCCGGTGTGATGATTTTGAGTGGCGAAGATCACACAAGGCACACTCTCGTTCGTGGTTGGTGGAAGCCGGTGAATAGAGAGGTTCGCGAGACCGCCGCCACGTCAACCGATAATGGGAAAACGTGGAAGCCATGGTTCGATCTGGTCTTCCGCCCCACAACGAGCGCAATGAGCCCAAGGCCTGTTGCCGACGACAAAATGACCATCGCTGCCCTCGACTCTCAGTATCAGTTGGCCGTCAAGGAAAATGATGCGGCGACAATGGACCGCATTCTCGCCGATGATTTTATTTTGGTGACCGGCTCTGGAAAAATCTACAGCAAATCCGACTTGCTTGCGGAAGCGCGCAGTGGACGCGTGCAATACGGACGTCAGGATGATACGGATCAGACGGTCCGCATTTGGGGTGATACCGCCGTGATTACCGCCCTGCTCACCGAAAAAGGGACAGACGACGGAAAGCCATTCGACAAAACGGTTTGGTTCAGCGACACGTACCGGCGGACGCGGGAAGGATGGCGATACGTATTCGGCCAATCATCGTTGCCGGCGTCCAAAGGTTCTCCACAATAAATCACCAAACAAACCGGTCAAGATGGGGACGCTCAGCATACGGTACCGTATTGACAGATTTTCGGCATCTCTGTACCATACGGCTCAGTATGGATACAGACTTAAGCAGAGACGACTGGCTGAAGGCAGCGCGGGCGGCGCTGTTGACCGGTGGGGTAGAAGCTGTACGAGTGGAGAAGTTGGCCCGGAAGCTCCACGTGACCAAAGGAAGCTTCTACTGGCACTTCAAGGACCGTGAAGAACTTCTCGCTCTTCTCTTGCGCGAATGGGAAGAAGAATTGCTGAAAGACATCATTCCGCGGTTAGAGGGACGGCGAGGTCGGGAGGCTCTGCGCCTGCTGTTGCAGCTGATGGTGAAGCGGGTGCCACTGGGCGAGGAAGGTATCCTGCCGTCAGATGCCGCGATTTTTGCCTGGGCCTCGGTCTCATCCGCCGTGGCGCGGCGCGTCAATCTGGCCGAGAGGAAGCGAATCCAATTGCTTACGCGGATCATCGGAAATCCCGATCGCACCGAGCTTGTGTATTTAGTGTGGCTGGGATTTGTGGCTAGAGGACAGCGTTTGCCTAGTTCACGCCAGCGTTTCGCGCAGATTGCTCGCGCTATGTTGGACATTTTCTCGGCAGGAGGGCAGCGCAGACAAAGCCGACTGAAGCGAAAGCCGTGACGGATGGAGATTGAAGATGGGAGATCATCGGCTTGCGCACCCGGGCTTGGCACTTTATCTCGCAGAAGGCGAAAGGCTTTACGCGAAGGAGTCGTATGCAGCAGTCAGCGCGGTGGATCGGTGCGGGCGTTGCGAGCCTCGGGCTTGCGATAGCGGCCTTCTTAGGTGTGGCAACGTTGCGGACGAAACTGCCGGGCGAGCAGATGACCCCGGCAGGCATTCGGCAGTCGAGTGCGATGTATGTGAAGATGCGCGATGGTGTGGAGATTGCCGTGACCATCGACTTGCCTCCGGATTTAAAGCCGGGCGATCGGGTGCCGGTTCTTATGAGAACCACGCGCTACTGGCGTGAGCCGCAGGTCGGATGGACTCTGAGAATGCTCGTGGCGTTGCATCGGGCTAGCCTTCCTGCGGAAGTCGACGACAGGCAGGTGGCATATTTCAATGAGCGGCACTTCGCGGTGTTGGCAGTGGATGCGCGGGGCAGCGGAGCGTCCGGCGGAAAACGAGCTATCGAGTGGTCTCCCGCCGAGGTAACAGACATGGGTGAGGTCGCAGCTTGGGCTGCGAAGCAACCTTGGTCGAACGGCCGTGTGGGCACGTTCGGAATCTCCTACGATGGCAACGCGGCCGAGCTTGCGGCAGCTGCGAATCAACCTGTGATCCGCGCTGTTATGCCCCTTTACGATAATTTTGACGTCCTTGGTGCCATACAATCCGGAGGGGTCGCACAGCGCGAGCAAATACAGGAATGGAGCGATCTTGTCGCGGCGCTCGACCGCGACGACGTGTGCGGGGCGCAAGCAGACAAGGGCTGGAATTGCTGGAGAGACCGGCTGATGACTCCCGGCGTTCGACCGGTGGATGCAGACTCACGCGGAAAGCATCTGGCGGAGTTGGTCAGCGAGCATCATAACGTGAATGTGGCTGAAGCCGTCTCCAAGATTGAGTTCCGCGACGACCCGTTGGACGCGTTCCATCTTCGCGACATCAGTCCTTCCGGACTGCGCGCGCGAATTGAGGCCTCGAACGTACCCATGATGGTTTGGTGCGGATGGCTCGACGGAGGAGGCAGCGAAGATGCGCTGACTCGCTACCGGAACTTTTCCAATCCGCAGGTGGTGATCATCGCTCCCCTCTCGCACGGCGGTGATTACAACGTGGATCCATTCGCATCGAATCACACGCCACCGGTTCCTTCAACCGAAGAGCAGTTCAAGATGGAAGCCGATTTTTTCGACCGAGTGCTGCGGAACGAGAGGCCCGAACCCATTGAATCTTCGGTGCAGTATTACACGATGGGCGAAGGGCGATGGCACACGACGAAGACATGGCCCCCTGAGGGATTCTCGACCGAGCGCCTCTATTTTCGGGAGCGCAACACCTTGAACACGTCGGCACCTTCGGCGGTCAGCGCCAGCGATTCCTACACCGTCGATTTTTCACTCTCCACCGGCAAGCAGACGCGTTGGCACACAGGATTTGGGGGAGGCGATGTCGTGTATCCAGATCGGGCAGAGGCGGATAAGAAGTTGCTCGTCTACACCAGCGAGCCACTTGAGGCTGATCTGGAGATCACTGGTACCCCCGTTCTTACGGTCGAAATGTCTTCAACCACAAGCGACGGGGCGCTTCACGCGTATCTGGAAGACATCTCGCCCGAAGGCAAGGTGACCTACGTGGACGAGGGATTGTTACGGGTGGTCGATCGAAAAGAGGTTGACCCGAAGGTCCTGATCTACGAGCCCTTAGGGCCAGCGCATAGTTTCCTGCGAAAAGATGCGGAGCCGTTGATACCCGGCGAAGCCGCCAGAATTCGTTTTGCGCTGTACCCTACCTCGGTGCTGTTGCGAAAAGGCCATCGGATTCGAGTGGCTCTGGCCGGCGCCGACGCGGGCATTTTTCAACGTTACCCGACAGACGGAACTCCTATTTGGACTATTTACCGCGAGGCACAGCAGGCGTCATTTATTGATTTGCCGGTGAGGCGTAACTAGCTTGGTGTAGGAAAATCAATCAGGCCTATGGGGCCTCGCGGACAGCAGGAATTGCATCCCGAAATAACCGATGAAGTAGGACTGTTTGCTGCTGCTGGGTTCCAGGCTGCGTCCGGCCATGACAAGAAGAATAAGTGAAGGACGGATCTTGTAGCGGCCGCCGAAGTCTATGGTGGGCTGGTTCTCGGAAGGATGGAAAGTTCCCTGGGCGTAGAGTTCCACGTCCCCTTCAAGTTTTGGCGTAAAATCGTGGCCTACGACAAGGCCAGTGATCCAACCGTCCGCTCCTTTGTGAACAAACTGATAACCCATTTCGAAATCCACATCGACGGGGCCAAATTTCTTGGTGAATTCGACGGGCAGCAGGAAGGCCTCGCTTGCGGAAGTGATTCCGCGATGCACAGCGTCATTGGGGTTGTTAAGGAATAGCTGGGGGAACACCGAGACGGAGAGGCCAGACTGCCCCGCATCATAGAAACGCCACTTCACGCCGGGATTGGATTGACCCAAGCCAAATTTCGCCGCTGAAGAAGGGCTTTGGACGCGCAGCCAGGCGTTTTCGTAGGTGAGCTGGATGCGATCGCCAACTCCGAAATTGATGTCCAAGTCGGGGGTGTGTGAGACGGACTGATCGCCGTAGAGAAAAGGCATATAACCAACATTGATTTCCCAATTGAGATCGCCCGGCGTACCTGGATCATTGGTGTAGTAGGGCGGGCCGCCTTGGGCAAATCCAGGTAAGGATGCGAAAACCAGGAGTGCGGTGAGAAACATCAGCAGCGGTATGCGGGCGCTCAGATGAACCATGCCCAGCTTAGACATACCTCGCCCATAGCGACATTGTGAAATGCTCGTTATTTCCACGCGTCCCCTGCGACAGCTTTTCCTCTCTCTTGGGGTGGTCAAAAGTGGGTTTCGTCTCAGACCACGAAGCAAGAATAGAACATTTACCCTATCGGGCCATTGTACGTTTCCAACCTGAAGATCCGCTGACATCCCTGCAAAACATTTCGGAAAGCTCGCAGTACTTTGCTCGAAGATTTTCTCAAATACGGGCCCTCGCCGGCAGAAATGCCGTTTTCGGCCGAGCGCACGGCGAGGTTATCGTGAGGGTGGAAGACACGGGCATCGGCATCGTGTGTGGTTGGTTTGTCCGTAACCGAGTCACGATTGGGCAGGTGAGTCAGTACGCACGCCCGGCAGGATTGCCGGGCGGCGCATAATTCAAATGCGACCTAGAATCACCAGAATGACAACAATGAAAAGAACCAGACCGAGGCCGCCAGTCGGGGCATACCCCCATTCCCGGCTATGCGACCAGCGTGGCAGCGCACCAACCAGGGCCAGAACGAGAATCACGATCAAGATGGTTCCAAGCATGTTTTCGCTCCTTCTCCGTGCGAGTCAGCCTTGGTTATAGGCGTTCCACCAGTTTCTTAATGGTCAAAACCGCTCAGTGAAGAAGAAGTGCTCAAGCGCGCGGATCGATTCTCTTGCGGAAATGCGGGACCTCCTTTTGAATCGCCGCGCACTTGCCAGAAAACAAATGGCGCGAGCCCAAGGGATGGACTCGCACCAACTAGATCGACCTTCTTATGCCTCGAACGGACTGACGCACTAAGTCGCAGTCAATCCATTACTGATGAGGGCGCTCTTCCGCTTTGGGCGCTTCTTTCGCAGGAGGCGCAGTCTGCGCACGAGCGGTAGTCGCCGGACGCGGTGCACTCTGCGCACGAGGTGCCGCTTCGGGGCGAGGTGCAGTCTGACGAGGAGCTGGCTGGGCGTGTGCCGTTGTTGCCGGATGAGAAGCGGGCTGGGCGCGAGCTGCAGTCGGCTTCGACTCAGCTGCGGGACGTGCCTCCTTACGAGGAGTTGCCTCTTTGTTCTCGGACGCCTTGTTCTCGTTGGAGCGGGTTGTAGCGGCTTTGCTCTCCGCAGCCTTATTCTCCGCCGCTTTGTTCTCCGTGGCCTTATTCGCAGCCGCCTTGTTCTCACTTGTCCGAGTTGTAGCGGCTTTATTCTCGGCCGCCTTGTTCTCGTTGGAGCGGGTTGCAGCGGCTTTACTCTCCGCAGCCTTATTCTCCGCCGCTTTGTTCTCCGTGGCCTTATTCGCAGCCGCCTTGTTCTCACTTGTCCGAGTTGTAGCGGCTTTATTCTCGGCCGCCTTGTTCTCGTTGGAGCGGGTTGCAGCGGCTTTACTCTCCTCAGCCTTATTCTCCGCCGCTTTGTTCTCCGTGGCCTTATTCGCAGCCGCCTTGTTCTCACTTGTCCGAGTTGTAGCGGCTTTATTCTCGGCCGCCTTGTTCTCGTTGGAGCGGGTTGCAGCGGCTTTACTCTCCTCAGCCTTATTCTCCGCCGCTTTGTTCTCGGTCGCCCTACTCTCCGCTGCCTTACCCTCGGCTGCCTTGCTCTCACTCGCCTTATTCGCGGCGACAGGAGCCTTATAAGGTGCCCCAGCCTGCTTGGCCGCTACCACTCCCTTACCGCTAAACTCCCCAGGCTTTGCAGTTGCGGCAACCGCCGGCCGCCCATGGTTCACAGACGCCAGAAGTGCGTGGTTGGTGCTGGCAGCATGCACATGCTCGGTTTGCATTGCGGTTGCCGGCGTGTGCTGCTGGTGCATCGCAGTCTCTTCCGCAGCGGTCGGGCGCGCGCTAATTCCGCCTTGGCCGCCGTTATAGCTGATGTGGTTCACCGTGGTTTCGTTGATCACCGTCTTGCTATAGACATTGGTGACGTTCACGTTATTCACCGAGCGGTTGTAGTAGAAGGCTCCGTTGTTCCAATATCCGCCACCGTAGCCGACACCACCATAGCCGAAGCCGTAGTTAACACCACCGTAGAAGCCGACGCTTTGGCCCCAGTAGCCTTCATTCCAGGTAAAGGCGCTGCCGCCCCAACCCCAATAACCAGGCGTCCAGAGCAAACCAGCGCTAGGCGGCTCGACCCATGTGCCAGGTACCCAGAAGTAGCCCTCATCGCCATTCGCCCAATACCCGGGCATCCACAAATAGCCGGCCGAGGGGATCATGGGCTGCTCGTAAATAGGCAGCGCGGGCGGAGCGATCGTGATCGACACCCCGAACTGCGCGAATAGAGCGGCCGGAATGGCCAGTATCAGAAGCGCTAGCGACAGAAAACGGGAGATACGCATTTTAATCACCTTGCCAGATCATCCTTCGATTGCCCGGTTGAGCTTAGCTGCGGCGGGCTGCGTGGATTGAGGGCGATGGGTCAGACGCAAGGATTCCACGGGATGCACTGCCCAGTCTGTGCAGTACTGCTCACTTTCGTGAATGTCACCTGGTAATCCCTGACAAGAGTGTTTCGACAACGTTGCGGGTGCCGAAAAGCAACCGGCGCGAACCACAGAGTGGCCCGCACCGATCATGGTTTAGAGTGTTACATCCCAGGCCACTACAGACGATCCGTTAGAGCGTGACGCTGAGTTCAACATTAACGCCAGGGTACATTGGATTGCACAGGTAATACACGCCGTCAATGTCGATGACGTAAACGTTTTGCGTGTAGAGCCAGTTGCCCGGCCACGCGCCAACAAATCCGAACGAATAGCCACCGTATTCGAAGCGCCGATTACGGTAATCCCCTTGGTTCACACGAAACGTGTGTCCCTGCCCAAAGTTGGCCTTGTAACGGTCGTCGGGAATGCGGTTGCCACCGGCGCGCTGCTCCTGCTTTTCAGGCTTAGCCTCGGGTACGCGTTGCTGCTCTTGCTTTGCGTTCTTTTCCTCAGGCTTGGCAGTCCTCTCTTCTGGCTTCGCCGGCTTTTCTGGTTGAGCTTTCTTCTCGGCAGGTTTGTCCTTATCTTCCTGCTGGTCGTGCTGCTCCTGCTGTGCGTACACGGGAGCCGCTAGGGTCAAAGATAGAACTGCGGTGCCGATAATCCCTACTAGTTTCATGGGTGTTGCCTCCATTGTCGATTCGATAAGCTACATTGCTCTACTGCAAACTTCCTGTGGTTGCGTTCACCGGAGTGCCGATGGCGTCCCCGGACACGAGAAGTTCCACTCTCCGGTTCTGTTGCCGGCCGGCGGAGTTGTCGTTCGTGGCCACGGGCAACGTATTGCCGAAGCCCTTGGCGCTAACCGAACTTGTCGCCACGCCTTCCTGCACCAGGTAATCGCGCACCGAGCCGGCGCGGTTCTCTGACAACGTTTGATTCATGGCATCGCCGCCGACGTTATCGGTGTATCCGCCGACTTCAATGTTGAGTCCCGGGTAGGCGAGCAGAATGCCGGCGACCTTCGCCAGCTTCTCGCGCGCACCCGGCTTCAATGAATATTTCCCGGTGTCAAACAAAACATCCGACATGCTGACGATGAGCCCGCGTGCGCTATCGCGAGTCTGCAGAATCGAATTCAATTGCTCAGACAATTTTGCGCGCATGGCCGCCTTGTCGGTGTCTGCCTGTTGCGCGTTCAACTGAGCCTGTTGCGCTGCCAGACGGGACTGTTCCGCATCAGCCTGTGCTGCCGAAACTTCGGTTGCGGATGCAGCCTGGCTATCAGCCATGTCAGATTGTGCTTTCGCGGTGGCAGCTTGCGCATCAGCAGCATCGGATCGTGCTTTTGCCGCATCGGAGTCTGCCTGAGCCCTTGCCGCCTCGGCTTGCGCCGTGTCGGACTGGGCCTGCTCCTTCTGCCGGCGAGCGTCATCCGCCTGCTGTTGCGATTGCGCCTGTGCATTCGCGGAATTCTGGAGTTCGTTGGCCAGGCGCATCTCATCCATCTTCTTGACCGCGATGGCGCGCGCATCTTCCGCAGTCTGCACCGCTTCCCGGGAGACCGCGATCAGCGGCTTGCGATCCATGTGTCTGTCGACCGCATAGCCATCTGCGTTGTTCATTAACTGGACGGCACGCTGATAACTGTCCGGGGCATACTGCTGGGCTCCTTCCGATTGAGCGATGCGCAGCGCATTCCGCGCTTCAAAGAATTCCAGCGGTAACTTGGCGTTCAAAACCACCGGGTCGAACTTGTAGCCCGTGGGAATGTAGCCGCCGCGCTCCAGCAGTTCATACTTCGCATTCACCGCTTCGCTTGTGCCCTTGGTGTCTTCGCGAATCACGTTTTCAAGCACAACCGCATTGCTGGGTTGCCGAACCGCATAATAAGGCTCCGCGGTAACAATCAGCGCAAAGGCCTGCAGGTCCGTGGTCACGTGCAGTTTGCTGCGATCGTCGTCACCTACCAATACTTCGCCCAGGTTCACGGCCCGGCCTTCGGGCGAGATTGCCCACAGGACATAGGTCAGATACTCGTTGCCAAAAGTCGTCGGCCTTTGCAGATTGCTGAAATACGCATCGATCGAGATCGATCCCCGCTTGCTGTTCACATGCGCTTCGCCGTTCGCTCCAGGCATCAGATCGGTGCCCACGAAATCCAGCTTCGAGCTTCCGCTTCGGTGCTCGTAGTTGACAGCTTGCACGCTCCGGCTGATGACTACCACGCGGAATGTGGGCGTTGGACTCATACGCTCAACCTGTACCGTGGTTTGAGAGTTGGTCTGCGCTATTGCGGGCAAACCCAGAACCACCGCGACGGCTAACAACAATTTTGTTTTCACTCTATCTCCTTGGGGCACGTATCTGCCTGGCTCTAGCATCATTCAAAGTTTGGATTTCGTGACGTACATTTGATAGCGCAGTAGCTGGCCTCATCCTTTTCCGAGACGAATCCCAGAAAGGGAATGAAACAGCCCAAAAACATTCAACAGCCACAGAACCACTGCGATAACCACAACACCGTTCAAAATTGACTTAATGGATGACTGCATGGGGATGAAGCGATTCACCAGCCACAGCAGAACACCTACCACGACGAGAACTTCCAGGAGTTGAATTAAAGGCATGATCTTGACCTTTCTTCTTTGCGGGCTAACCCTCTCATTCGCTTGAGGTGTTGCCGTAGTTTCGAGGTTCGAGAACTTTTAGGGTCGAACCGCGTCCGCCGCAGGTTCGGGGCGGACGCGCGGATGAAGAATGCCGATTGGCTGGATGTGACCGCTCGGGGCGGCTTGATCGTGGGATCGCGCCCGCAGCGACCTGGAATAAGAGCCGCGAATCAGCGTCCGTGGCTCTGTCTACACACTCAGGAGAATTGAGAGTGACAGAAATTGGCGGTCGCGTCTGAGCAAGATAGCTCACATGCGAAGATTAAGGTTGTCTCACAAATCCTGGGCTCGCTGCCGGCGCTCGCAACTACCATTGTCATCCAGCCATGCTAGTAGAGATCGCACGCTGGCTCTAGCCAGGGCAATCGCACAGTCCGCGGCTCCGTAATATATGTTGAGGGTGTCACCGTCGGGGTCCATGGTATAGCCACAGGGGAACACGACGTCGTCCACGTCGCCGTGGACCTCGTACTTCGCCTCCGGCCCGAAGATCCAAGAGTCTCCCCGCAGCAGGCATTTTGCCGGATTCTCCAGGTCGAACAGCGCCAAGCCCAACCGGTACAGACAGCCCGAGGGCGTATGCCGAACACCGTGATAGAGCACCAACCATCCTCTGGAAGTCTCGATAGGCGGCGGTGACAAACCAATTTTGTTTGCATCCCACCAGGCGCCGCGTCGCGCCTCCAGCATAAGCCGGTGTCTGCCCCAATGGCGCAGATCCGGAGAGTAGGAAATCCACATATGCGCCCCAAGACTGGTCGCGGGTCGATGGATCAACGCCCAGTATCCGTCGATTCGCCGAGGCAAGAGCGCCGAATCTTTGTCATCCGGTGACATAATCACGCCATAGCGCTCGAACGTTCGAAAGTCTTTGGTCAGCGCCAGAGAGACTCCGGGGCCCCCACGCGAATAGGAAGTGTAAGTAACCACGTATTGCTGCAGTTCGGGCACGAACGTGATGCGAGGGTCTTCAATGCCCCAGATTTCTTCTGGATGACTCTTCGGGCTGGGCATCAAAGTGGGTTCGGCATCAATTTGCCATCCATCCACTCCATTGCGAGAGCGTGCGGCACAAAGATGCGACAAGCCGCGTCGATCCTCGACGCGGCAAAGCAGCAGAGTCGAGCCGTCCGCGAGCAGCGTCGCGCCCGGATTGAACACGCTATTAATGGAGTAGGGCCAATCCTGACTGGTCAGGATCGGGTTGCCAGGATGCCGAATAAGAAGCGGCTCGTAGCGAGTGCTCGGAGGGCTCATCGGCTCCTGAGCGGGTATGGTCATGAGGGGATTTCCTTTGCTTCAGACTTTTGCAGAGAATGCATCTCCAGCAGTGACATCAGGAACGATAACGTCGACTCCGCTCCCTGGTTCTCATTGGCGCGGTCGGGATGCAGGCCGTCCCGGCAGCCGCCGCTGACAGAATCATAAAGAGGAACTTGCAAGTCGTTGTCTCCCAGGAACCAGTTGAACGCCGACCAGGCTTCATTGCGCCAGCGGCTGTCGCCGGTTACCCGGTAGGCTTGCAGGCACGCCGACACCGCGCCGGCCGCTTCTATGGGCTGTTGATCGAAGCGCGCCTGTTCCCCACCCCGGCGATAGAAGCCTTGCGAACCAATCGGCACGAAGTGGCCGTTGGTCGGGCAGCTCTGGATTTTCATGAGCCAGTCCAGTGAATCAAGTCCAGCCGAAAGCATGCGTACATCCGAGCAAGCCGAACCTACCAGCAGCATCGCCTGGGGTAGCCTCGCGTTTCCGTAGGCAAGAACATCTTCGAACCAATTCCAGTCTGGACGCCGGATCGACTCATACATGTCGAGCAGTCTTCGAGCCAGAGCTGATCGTACCTGCTGTGCGTCCCGGTCGCCAGGGTAGGAGTGGAGGTACTCTTGAAGTCCAAGTAAGCCATAGGCGCACGCCCGAGGACTGTAGAACTCAAGAACGGCGGGCAGGGAGAACTCGAACAAACGCCCCGCCGCACCCCTCAATCCATGATTAGTGGACCGGGCTAATACCGCCCCAACCGCCCACAACGCGCGGCCGTGGGAATCTTCCGATCCCTGATCTTCCATCCAGCGACGGTCGTATCCCAGGAAGTTTCGGAACCTTTTCCTCTTCGCATCGAAGGCGTGTTCCAGGAAGGCTAAATAACGGAAAGCCCAATCGGGGTTAACTGACTCGGCCTTTCCAAGACAGTCCATTTCTGGTTGGTCAATACCGAGTTGATTCAGCAGCACTGTAAAGATGAGAGCGCGGGCATTGTCGTCCGTCGTATAGCCTTCTCCCCGGTTGGGGATCGTGAAGATCGCGTGCTGCAGTATCCCCGTGTCATCGGTCAGCGCGTTTACGTGGGTAACGTTTAGTGCGGGCAGCTGGTTCAGTAATTTATCAGCAGCGCGGGCCATGAACTGAACTCGGGGATGTTCCATACGGTCGCTGCGAACGCGAGTAAAACTTTCCATGTAACCCTGCGCAACTCTTTTCCAGATCATCTGCCGCGCGAACAGATAAGCGCGTTTACGCATGGCATGACGGATCGCGGGAGTATCCAGCAGTTCGATTGTCTTTTGCGCAATAGCATCGGGATTCTGGAAGGGGACCAGCGCGCCCCGCCGGTCATCTAACAGCTCAATCGCATGCCAATACGGAGTCGAGATGATCGCTTTGCCCGCCCCCAGTGCATACGCGAGCGTTCCCGAAACCACCTGCGCTTCATGGCGGTAGGGCGTGATGTAAATGTCCGCGGCGCCAATGAACTCGACCATCTCTTCCGGAGTGACAAAGCGGTTGTGGAAGATCACTTGCGATTCCACTCCCACTTCCCTCGCCAAAGCCTGCAAGCCCGCGCGATATTTTTCACCCTCGCGGCGGAGGATATGAGGATGGGTCGCTCCCGCAACGATGTAAACCACATGCTTGTGCTTCGACAAAATCTGGGGCAGCGCCTTAATCACGTTTTCGATGCCCTTGTTAGGCGACAGCAGCCCGAAGGTGAGCAAAACCGCTTTCCCTTCCACACTGAATCGATCTTTGTAGAAATTGGGATCCAGGAATGGCAGGTCGGGAACGCCATGCGGAACCATGTCGATCTTGTTGCCCGGGACTTTGAAGATCTCCTGCAGAAACTGGGACGAGAGCTGACTCATGACAATCAGCCGGTCCGAAAGCTCTGCGATCTCCTCCATAACCATCAGTTGGTTAGCATCGGGCTCGCGCAGAACTGTGTGCAGCGTGGTCACCACGGGCATCTTCAAGCCGCGTAGCAAATGCAGAATATGGCTTCCCGCCTCGCCACCGAAGATTCCATATTCGTGCTGCAGGCACACCATGTCGATGTTGTTGAAGTTCAGAAAGTCAGCCGCTTCTCGATAGGCTTTCAAGTCGTCCTGGGCAAGCGGCCAGCGCACGCGCGCGGGATAGTCATATCCCTGCTCTGTGTCGTTGACTGGGAGCGCCAACAGTCGAGCGGTGCCGTACTCTGCCGAAATGGCTTCGCACAGGTCGGTGGTGAACGTGGCGATTCCGCATTGCCGCGGAAGATAGTTTCCGATCACCGCGATTCGGCTGGGCAGCGACGGCTTCGATTGCACTCGTGCACGCGCCGCTGAACCCTCGTCACGCACCAGGGGGCGGGGCTTGATGACTTCCAACACCGTTTTGGGAAAGACTGTGTTTGGCAACGACATTTGTTCGTAACTTGGGGAGCACAGGTCTTGAACGAGGCCACCTTCGTAAGGGCCGCGAGTGATCATTGGAACCAGCTTAAAATTTGCTTCTTGTCAGTATTCAACGAAAGTATCGTTGCACACTGGTCAAAATTGACCAGCCCATTGCCGGGCCACGATGCATCATGCCGATATGACAGCCAAGCAGGAACAGGCCTTGTCCGTTCGTTGCCCCACTTGTGGCGCCAAGCCGGGAGAGAAATGTGAACTAAGTACTGGCCAACCCCGCACGGCGCCGCATCGGGACAGACGCTTAGACGCTTCGGAAAAGTAACGCATTTGGGAACTGTTCCAAAATACTGAGCAGAATAGCTCACTCTCGAATGCCCGTTCCGGCTTATAATTTTGTGCTATGAGGCCGCCTGCAGCACCGCCTGCAATCCGCGCATTCGATCCCGATACTTTCCTGGCGACGATTGGCGACGGCCGGAAGCTCCTGTCCGTTCCCAAGAAAGAGACGATCTTCGCGCAAGGGGACACGGCGGACGCTGTCTTCTACCTCCAAAAAGGCAAGGTGAAGCTTACCGTCGTCTCCAAGGTGGGCAAGGAAGCTACCATCGCCATTGTAAGCGAGGGAAATTTTTTTGGAGAAGGTTCTCTGGCAGGGCAGCTGCTCCGTATGGGCTCAGCAGCCGCCATGACAGATTGCGAACTTCTGCGGGTTGAGAAGAAGGCGATGATGAATGCCCTGCACCGCGAACACGCGTTTTCCGACATGTTCGTGGCCTATTTGCTGGCGCGTAATATCCGCTACGAAGAGGATCTGGTCGACCAACTTTTCAATTCCAGTGAAAAGAGGCTTGCCCGCGTTCTTTTATTGCTGGCTCACTTCGGCAAGGAGGGCATGCCAGAAACCGTGGTCCCCAAGATCAGTCAGGAAACTTTGGCCGAAATGGTCGGAACCACTCGCTCCCGAGTCAGCTTCTTCATGAATCGGTTCAGGAAGTTGGGATTCATTGACTATGCGGGAGGAGTAGAAGGCGGCCTACAGGTTCACAGCTCGCTGCTCAACATTGTTCTGCACGATTGAAGTTCTCCACGATTGAAGTCCTGCAATATTGGGTGCCTTCGCTGAAATACCAATCTTCGCACCCAGCCTGTCTCTAACTTGATCAATTCTGAACAGAATCTAAGACAGCCGGCCTGTATACATAAGCTGCATGGCTACCAACAGCACTCTACTCTGCATCCACAGAGACCCGGATCAACTGAGTTTGTTGAAGGAACACGGATACGAACTGGTAACCGCAACCAATGGTTCCGATGGTCTGCGGCTCTTTATGTCGCGGGCGGTCGATGCAATCGTGCTTGACTACCACCTTGGACTCTTGGACGGCTCAACCATTGCCGACGAGATCAAGCAGGTCCGGCCCGAAATCCCTATCGTCATGCTGACCGACCACCTGGAATTGCCCAACGGCGCCTTGAAGTCCGTAGATGCGTTGGTGACCAGGCAAGACGGCGCCCATTTCTTGCTGGCAACCGTCCACTTCATGCTGCACGTGAAACCGGCCCAGCGTCGCGAAGGAAAGCTAAGGGCTCAACCTCTAACACCGCTCTCTCGTCTCGGCAGTTCGCGCCAGGAAAGGATCAGTCGTCAGGCCAACGCTCCTCAATCAGCGATCGACGATAAAACTGCGCCTTTTTCGCCGAAAGCGTGGCGAGCCATCCGCAACGGGAGCGTCCAGTTTTGATCAGACGCAAAGCTTTGACCAGATTCAGGATAAGCGGCTAAATCAGCACGCCTTGGTAATCCGAACGCCCGAGCCTGGGTCGTGATCTTCCCGAAGCTTCAGACAGCGCTTCGGTTGCCGCCAATCAGGTTGATGACCAAGACCACCAACGCTACTACCAGCAGCAAGTGGATCAGGCCGCCGGCGATGTGGAGGCTGAACCCCAAGAGCCACAGAACCAGAAGTACAACGAAAATCGTCCAAAGCATAGCGATCTCCTATTCATCCTTCTCTTGCGCCTTTCCGCTCAAACTGAACTGCGACGAGCGACTTTCCGCACTCCAAACACAGTCGCTTGGACCGCGGTGTAATTAAGCCGCAGAACGGACACATCCGCTGCGATCCGTACCCCTGAGTCACAGCCTTAGGTTTCGCAAGCTTCGCGAATGAGTTTGTGACGGCCGTGAGCCATCCACCAAGACGATTGCCAAACCATCGAATGGCCATCGATCCACCTTCGCTCTTTCTGTCAGGGACAGACTGTCAGGGACAGAACTGCTCAGTCACTGTTCCGTCGCTGTATGCGCGGCCCGAGTGCGTTCGGGGAATGCTCGTTTTGCCAGCTCCCCAACGCAGCCGGGACAACTTAACCTTAGACAGGCCAAGCCGTATCAAGCTGTACAGGATTGCTCACATTCTGAGAAAACTCTTCACCCGACACGGTGTAGACCCCCCGATTCAGCCCTGACGATAGACGGAAGTGAGCAATTCAGACCAGCTATTCCTTCCGGCCCGGACGATCATAAGTGCTAGAGACGAGCACTTCTTCTCGCTCATTCAGATCCCCTGAACTAAGCAGCCATCTGAAGTCAGCCCTCCTTAGTTGCACAGCTCCGAAAGGAACAATTTCATGAAAAAGACAATTTCACTCTTGTTGATGAGTTTGATCGGCATGGTTGGAACTTATGCCTTTGCCGGCTCCGATCGGGAAGACACGGTCGAGCGTATGCAAAAATCCGTGGACGTTCTGCAGTCGATCATGTCAACACCTGACAAAGGCATTCCCGAAGAAGTGCTGAACGGAGCAAAGTGCATCGTTGTAGTGCCGAACTTGCTCAAAGGCGGCTTCATCTTCGGCGGCAAGCATGGCCGGGGCGTGGCCTCCTGCCGCACGCCGGAGGGCTGGAGCGCTCCCGCATTCGTTTCCGTTGGCGGTGGAAGCTGGGGATTGCAGATCGGCGTCGAAGGCGTGGATCTCGTCATGCTGGTTATGAACGACCGTGGTCTACAGCATTTGCTTTCCAGCAAGTTCGAACTCACCGGCGAAGGCTCGGTGGCAGCAGGCCCAGTCGGCCGTCATACTTCAGCCGGAACTGACGTTTTGTTGAACACTGAAGTATTAACCTACTCGCGCTCGAAAGGCATATTCGCGGGCATCACCTTGGAAGGTGCGGTAATCGAGCAGGATAACGACTCGACTCGCGCCATTTACGGCCACCACATGATGTTCCGCAACATTCTCTCGGGCCACGCATCAACCCCGGCAAGTGCAGAGGCATTTGTGAGGGCTGTGTCCCAGGCCGGCCACCAGTCCCACGTCGCCGAAGCCAGAGAAGATAACAAATAGTAGTTGCATCAAGAAGCACCCAGTCAGTCGGGTCTGTGCCTGACCGGAACCGCTCGTCGGTTCCGGTCAGCGCTATGTTTCTCGCAAGATGAGGCTCCGTTGCCAGACATGATCGATCGTCCGGAATGATCGATCGTCGGAAAATGATCGATCGTCGGAAAAGGATAGATTATGAGAGTTGCTCCACACAAATATCTGTCTGCATTAGCCTGCCTCAGCTTGTGGTCAACCTTGGCATTCGCTCAGTCCTCCGATCCTGCCCAAAACTTGGAAGCCTGCAAGGCTGGCCGCGATACCTGTAATCAATCCAAGCTGAGTCCGTCGCAATCGGCGGATGTGGCTCTCGCTGTCCACGCGCGTATCGTTGCTGACTGCAGGAACCGCTACGATTCCTGTGACCATTCGAAGCTCTCCGAACCAGAAGCCATGGCGCTGGCCGTAGCCGATCATCGGCGCAATGTCTCCGACTGCAACGACGGGATGCAGTCCTGCGACCGGTCCAAACTAACGCCTGCCGAGGCGCGTGATGCGTCTTCCGCTGACCGCTTGCGTAACATCGCCGACTGCAAGGACGGAGTTGACGTTTGTGACCGCTCGAAGCTGAGTGCCTCAGAGGCGGGCGCAGTCGACATTGCCAGGCAGCAGATCAACACCTCCGACTGCAAGAACGGCTCCGGCCTCTGCGATCGTTCTCAGCTGACTTCTTCGGAAACGAAGGATGTGGCCGCCGCTGAACGCCAGCGCAACGTGCAGAATTGTCAGAACGGATGGAACGACTGCGACCACTCTAAACTTACTGCAGTGGAGGCGGGCCAAACTGCCAACTCAGAACGCCAGCGCAACCTCTCGGCTTGCAAGGAAGGCCAGGAAACCTGTGACTACTCGAAACTGAGTCCGCCCGAAGCCAGGATGCTGGCCGATATCGAGCACAAACGAAACTACGCGGCTTGTCTGAAGGGTTACGGTTATTGCGACGCCTCCCGGCTCACCGCGGAAGAGACTCATTCCATCCGGGCGAATGGCCATTGATTTTTGTTTGACGATTCTCGTTTGACGACTCTCGTTTGACGATTCTTGTTCGACCGCGAAATCCACCCTTACTTTCCATTCGGTAGCGAAGCGCTGCCTACCAGTTGCGGCCGGGAACGCAGCGCATCGTGGATGACCCTCCTGGTTTGCTCCAGTTCGTCGTCCACCAGTGCGAGCCGCGGCGGACGCACGTACAGATTCCCCATCCCCACTTCCGCTTGCACCAGCTTGATGAGTTGCACGAAGTGCGGGACCGTATCCATGCGGAGCAACGGCAAAAACCAACGGTACAAATCAAACGCTTTGTCGCGCTCTCCGCTCATGCCGTAGTTGAAGAGGTCGACAGATTCGCGCGGCAGTGCATTCGCCAAACCTGCGACCCAGCCGGTCGCACCCACCCCAATCGCTTCCAGAACCGCATCGTCCACCCCGACCGTTATCTCTAATCGACGGTCCAGCAATGCTCGAATGGCGGAAACCCGCCTGACGTCCGTGCTCGACTCCTTCACTGCTGCCAGGTTCTCGTGTTCTTCCGCCAGCTCCCGAATCTGTTCGGGGAGAAAGTCCGTCCCATAAGCCACAGGATTGTTGTAGAGCATGCAGGGGAGCGGTGCAGCGTCGAAGACGGCAGCGACGTGCGCCTTCATCTCGCGCCAGTCCCCCTTGTACACGTAAGGAGGCAACACCATCAGACCATCGCAGCCCAACTCCGCCGCGGCCCTGGCCAGCGCCACGGCCTCAGAAGTGGTAAGCGCCGAAATGGAAGCCACAACCGGTCCTCGCCCGCGAACCGCACTGATGCAAGTGCGGCAAACGTCCAGCTTCTCCGCGAAAGACAGCGCGGCGCCCTCGCCCAGCGATCCAAGCGCAACAATGCCCGCGCAGCCGTTATCCAGCAGCCAACCGCAATGTCTTGCCACGAAACTGTGGTCCACTTGAAGATCCTTATTAAAGCAGGTGGTGATAGCAGGCATCACGCCTTTCCAGTTCATGCGAGACCTCCCGTTGTTTCACTGTGTTGCGGTTCTGTTCGCCCGGCATGAGCAGCCAGGTTTTCAACGCGGGCAGGAAAGACCGGCGGCCGCACCGATTCTGGATCCCACCCAAAAAAGAATTGCGCTGCAGGCCCGCACACCCGACCCTGGCAAGGACCCATGCCGCAACGAGTGTGGAGCTTGGCTGCGCGCCAGGATGTATGCGGGCGAAGACGAGAATACGGAACGTCCTCGCAGCGGCAAACGATAGTCTCCGGCAGCGGCAAGCGGCCGAGTTCCGGGCGCAGTCGAAACGTTCGTTCCAACAAATTCGCAAAGCGCCGGGCTCGCTCTCGCTCGCCGAACAACTGCTTCGCTTCCGTCGTTCTCCCAGCGGCTGCGAGACCGGCGATCTGTCCTTCGACGATCGACAGTTCAACCCCTCCGATACCTGTCGGTTCGCCAGCGCAATAAACTCTGGACACGGCTGTTTCCTGAAAATCGTCGACTTCCACGCAGCCAGCTTTTATCTGGCAACCGAGCAAGAGCGGCAACTCAATGTTCGGCACCAGATGGAACCCACAGGCCAGGTAGTCGCAAGGGATGGTTTCGGTTTTCCCGTGCCGAGAAACGGTGATGCTCTCCAGACTCTGCCTTCCATGGGCAGAAAGCGGCCAGATGTTCGCAACAAACGGAATCCCGGCAAGTTCCCTTCTCAGCTGCAATCCCTGCCTGAGCTTGTTGGGATGGCCAAACAACGACACGCCAAACCGTGCCAGCGTGCTCCACGATGCCTGCTCGCAAATCATCGGAATCTCCGCGCCGTGTTTGCGCAGGTAGGCCGCGACCGCGAGCAGCAAAGGTCCCGTACCGGCAACAATGACGCGCTTGCCGCGCACCGGGAGACCGCATTTGACCATCGCCTGCAGACCACCGGCACCCATTACATTCGGCAAAGTCCAGCCCGGAAAAGGCAGAAACCTTTCCCGGGCCCCGGTCGCCAACACCAGATTCTCGTACCTTAATTCGAAAAGATCGCTCAGCCCTTCGGCCAGCAGCGCTCCCTGTTCCGGACGCTCAAAGATCCTCATTTCACTGAGCGTGGTAACTCGCGCCGCTTGCAAGCGCCCGATCCATGCTGCGACGCCTTGAGTTCCTCCGCCGTTACTCTGACCACCCTGAGACTCTCCCCGCCAGATTTGCCCCCCCAGACTCGCGTTGTCGTCAACAATTCCCACCCGAGCACCAGACTCAGCGGCACGCGCAGCGGCAGCCATGCCGGCGGGACCGCCGCCAACCACCAGGACATCGAACCGTTGTCGCAGTTCCCTACTCATCATTCATCCGTTCTCACTTCCATCCCTGGTTCACACAGAATCTGGCAACTCCGGCAGTGTGGCTGCCCATTAACCGCTGCTCGGCACTCAAAACAAATCCCCATTCCGCACAAAGGCCCGCGCGGTTCACGGTTCACAGAAGTTCGGCAGGCTTGTCCGGCAATCACTACGGCAACTGCCACGGTTGTGCCCGAGGACACCGTAACCGGCCGTCCGTTCACCATCACCGTGACGTCGCTAAGCATGCAGGTGCTCCCTTGCTGCGCGGGAAGGCAGGTAGGGTTCAACCGGGATTGCGGCTTTCGCACCCGTGACCTGGTCCGCCAGAATGCGAGCCGTTCCCAGAGAGGTCGTGATTCCCAATCCCTCATGTCCAGTGGCCAGAAAAATTGACTTATCTCCAGGCCAAGGACCAATCAGGGGCAGCTTGTCGGGAGTGGCGGCGCGGAATCCAGTCCATGTACGAACCGCCGACATCGCCCCCAGGCCCGGCATGAATTGCTGAGCGCGCCGCAGCATGCGGCCCAGGATGCTGCTGTCCACATCCTTATTCTCTGCCCCGTACTGGCGGGATGATCCGATAAGAATCTGCCCCGTCCGGCGAGGTTGTACATTAAACGCGACCGAATCGCTTCTCGCCGAGTGAGCACTCTTCAAATAGCCAAGTTCCACCAACTGGTGGCGCAGGAATCCCGGATAGCGGTCGGTGATCACCAGCTGACCTTTCCGCTTCATGATCTCAATTCCCGGCGTGAGCTCAGCTGCAAAGGCTCCAGCCGCATTCACAATAATCTCGGCACGGATTTCGCCGCCATCGTTCAGCAGGACCCGCCCGTCTCCAATCTGCGCAACCGACGCGCCAATCCGAAGCTCCGTCCCGCGTTCCTGCGCGCGTTTCATAAGAAAGCCAGCCGCACACGGTGGATACAAGACCCCATCCTCGGGAACCAGAAGGCCGCCGGCCATCCCTTCGCACAAGTTCGGCTCCAGAAGCTTCAACCTGCCCGAGTCGAGCACCTCCGTCGGAACTCCCCGATTCTCGTAATAATCCCGCTTGCGCCGCACCTCCATCAGTTCTTCGTCATCCGCCGCAACCCAGATGGTCCCGCACTGTTCGTACTCCACGTCATCCGGCAATTCTGGCCTTAATTCCTGCCACAACTGCCGCGAGTAGCGGGTCAGCGCAAACTGTGCCTCGGAATCATCCATCACCACAATGTGCCCCATCCCGGCCGCAGTGGCGCCGCTTCCCACGAAGTCTCGGTCCACGACCACCACGCGCAGACCGCGGCGCGCGAACTCGTCCGCGCACGCCGCGCCGACAATGCCGGCGCCCACGATAGCCACGTCATAGGCCGCGATCTTCAACTTACCTCCGTATCCCGCCAAGCCCGCGCTCCCTCGGCAGGCTCGCAAATGTAAATCTCAGGGATGATACCCGTCGCCTCCCGGTACGCCCGCAAGATGTGTTCCTTGAACGAATCGGCGGCGTCTGCCCCCACCAGATTGACCGTGCATCCGCCAAAGCCGCCACCCGTCATGCGAGCCCCACAAACCCCAGCGCGGGACGAAGCCAGCTCGACCAGCAGATCCAGTTCTCTGCAGCTCACTTCATAGTCGTCGCGCAAGCTGGCATGGGACTGGAACATCAAACCGCCAAACCGCTCGGCCTCGCCAGACTGAAGAGCCTTCGCAGCCGCCAGCACTCTTTGATTTTCCGTAACCACGTGCCGGCAACGGCGATAAACCCTCGCCGGCATCACCTGCTTCCAGGCTTCGAGATCCGCGACCTCAACGTCGCGTAGTGCACGAACTCCCGGCAGATGAGGCTGCAGGAGTTTCACCCCCTCCTCGCAGTCCGTTCTGCGGCGGTTGTATTCCCCCGAAGCCAGTTCGTGTCTGACCATGCTGTTGCATACCACCAGCCGGAAATCATGCGGCAGTGCCAGCAATTGATATTCGAGCGAGCGGCAGTCGAGCATGAGCCCATGCCCAGTCTCGCCATAAACAGCGACGAACTGATCCATGATCCCGCAACGCGTGCCCACGAATTCGTGCTCCGCCTTCTGGCACAGTTTCACCAACTCCAGCCGGGGAACATCAATTCCAGAAACCGAGCCCAGGGCGAGCGCCGTTGCGACTTCCAAAGATGCCGAGGAACTGAGCCCAGCACCAAGCGGGACTTCCCCATGGATGACTAGATTCGCCCCAGCCAGCTTATATCCCGCATTCTGCAACACAGCCGCGACGCCGCGAACGAAATCACTCCAGTGTCTTCGAGGCGGACCAGCCAACTCATCAAGCGAGAGACTTATCTTTTCATCGAAGTGGGCGGAGTAAGCTTCCAGAAAGCGGTCCCCACGTCTGGCCGCCGCAACCCAGGTATAAAGCTTCAGTGCTGCCGGCATGACGAAGCCGTCGTTGTAGTCGGTGTGCTCACCAATCACGTTGACGCGACCAGGCGCGCGGAAAATACGCGCGCTTGTGCCGAACATTTCCCGGAACCGCGCCGCCAGCAGATCGCCTCCCGCTTCGGAGCTCGACAGACGGGAAGTCATCCCAACTCACTCGTGGAAAAGCCGCTGCTGCCCGCCGGGAACTCAACCTTTGTCCGAATCGCCCTCGTGCGTCTCCCGAGTATCACCATCATCGCCCCGAAGTGTTCCACGGCTACGCCGGTCCCGGTCACAGAAACCGAATACACCGCCACGGTCATCCAGTCAACGCCGGTTAAGCTCAAAAGATTCCGGCTGCCGGGTTCGGCAGGTTCCCGTTCTGGGCCAGTTGAGACCGCAAACGAGCAAGATTGACCATCTCTCAGATCGGCGATGTTGAATAATACAAGGGTGGAACCCGCGAAGCTCAGCCTGCGACACATATTATCCGTCCGCTGCCCCATGTGCCGGGCGAAACCGAAAGAGCAGTGCACCCAGATGACGGGACATCCCTCGGCCAAGACTCATCTTGCCCGGGCACTGGCCGCCGCCAAGGTTCCTGCCCCCGACAACCCGGCCCAGGCGACTTTGCGATTCCTGAAGTCAATTACCAGTCGTGGCCTTCGTGCCCTTTTCCAGCATAAGTAAAGACGGCACATTCGACCGGCGAAATCGCAAGCCTCAACCTCTCTACCTGCCGACCGCCGGCAACGCCTCGAGGGTGAGCACTTCGAAGGGCCCCAGCGTAAAGACGTGCTCCTCACCTGCTTTCAGCGAAACTGGCGGCGCTGCCCGGTCCTGCTTCCATGGACTGCGCGCCAGCAACCGACGCTGCGCCTCCGGCGGCAGCTCCAACGCGCGCCCCACGTCGATCGCCATGCTTTGGCGCTGATCGCTCGGATTGCGCAGCGTGAGTATGCCTTTTGCCCTCGACCAGGCCGCCCAGCCGTAAACTTCAAGCTTGCCCGGATCGCCGCCGATCCAATGTGTGTCTCTGAGCGTTCCTGCATTTCGCCGCGACCAGTTCGCAGCTTCCGCCAGCATGTCCCAATCGTTGTTTGAAAGCAGCGAGTGCGAAATGTACATCTCCTGCAGCTGCGTCCCCGTTCCAAAGTAATCGTGGACTTCATTCTTGAAGTCGTTTCCCGGATCGCTGTCGAGGTGCTCAGCCTGCCGTGCATAAATCAGCCCATGCAGCATAAGAGAATTCAACGGAAACAGTGGGCCGGCCTGCACAATATTCTGATAAGTCTGCGCATCGCGGTAAGTGATCCACTTCTCTCGCCAGCTCCCCACTCCGGCAAAGCTGTTGTCATCCCCTCCGCGCCAGATCGAATCCGCATACCGCAACCAGAATGGTGAAGGATAAGTACCGGTCGTCAGATTCACGAAAAGATCCGGCTTCTTCGCCCGCCAGTCCCGGATCAAGCTGATGGCCGCTGCAAAGTCGCTATCGAAATTACTGCCCGCGAACACGCTGTTGACGTTGCCCGTACCGTCGATCTTGAACTGGTTCACCCCATCGCCGACGAAGCCAAGCGTAACTTCCCTGAACCTCTCGTAGTACTTCGGGCCCGACAGCGCAAACCCTCCCTCATTCATTTCAAAATCGTTCTTCCGCCCAAACACGATCCGCTCCTGCTTCGCTTCGTCGTAGCCGCCCCACGGAGATAGCCAAACTCCCATCGCAGCGCCATACTCCTGCGCGGCGCGATTGAGAGGGGCGACCCCACCCGGAAACCCCGAGTTCATCTGCCAAATCGATTGCAGATTATCCCAACCATCGTCCAGAAGAAAAGAATCCAGCTTCACCCCGCGCTTACGTACCAACTCCGTTCCGAACGCGCCGACGACATCACGCACCGCCGCCGCGTCGTACCGCTTTCCAAACCCGATGTCATACCAGGAGTTGTAATGCAGAAATGTCCGGTAGGGATGCGCCCGCTCCCGCTCCACGTAGTTCAGGAACCCCCGCCGCATTTGCCCCGGAGGCGCCGCGCCGATGACCAGTGAATAATCGACCTTCTGTCCTTTCTTGAGTGGCAGTTCCCTCTTCATACCGCAGGTAACGGTCGCCAGTGCCTGACCGAGCGCCTGACACTGTGCCAGGGGATCTTCAAAGCCCAGAAACAAATCTCCCGCAATCACCGGAGATCCTTTGACGCTCCCGACCACGCTCGCGCCGGGCACGCTCCCATCAAACAACCGGACCTCGGCAATCGGCTGGTCAGCATCCAGCGCCGCGATCGTAATCTCCTGCCGAACATAGTTAGACTCGTCGCGGAGAATTGCCCGCCAAGTGATGGAGATTTTTCTAGCGTCGTCTTGCAGCCCCACCAGAATGGCCTGGCCTGCGAAATGCTCAGCAGCGCGTGAGGCCCCAGGATCCGCACGCAGCGCCTGTACCCGTGGACCATCGCTCAACCTCATCTCCGAGGCGCGTAACGAACTCCCGTCCTTGAGAATCAGAAGAAACGGATCGCTCGGCAGGGCTATCTCCGCTCCCGTCCCCCGGATCACAAACTTCAGCCCGGTCAGTTTGCCCTCACGAACCGACCATCGAGATTCCATCGTCCGGTTCGACAGCAACAAAACCTGGCCCCGGACTTCCGCCTTCGCCGTTCCCGCAGACACTCCATAGGCCTCGGGACTTTTCGCAGGACTCTGCGCGAGACTCTGGCCCACCGCCAGTCCGCCGTTCAGCAGCAAACTAGCGAGCAGCGCAATTCTCAGGCTGGCTCTGTTAAAGGAAGCAATGGGCATAGTATTGCGCCGTGTCTTGCGGGATAAACAAGCGTTGCAAAGCAGGCCGTCAGGCGATCGTCACTTCCACTCCAGACTTCTTCAGCGCGATCAGGTCCGCCTTCGGAATACCTTCGTCGGTGATGACGTGATGCAGGGCGGAAGGCGGCGCAATCAGGGAAAGGCTCCGCTTGCCAAACTTGCTGGAATCACAGGTGGCTACCGCTACCTGGGCGATCTCGATCATGGCGCGGTTTACCTTTGCTTCCAGCAGATTCGGCGTGCTCAGTCCGTACTGTACGTCGAATCCATCAACCCCAAGAAAAAGAATGTCCGCGTTCAATTTGTGCAGCGTCTCCTCAGCAATCGGCCCTACCAGAGAAAAAGAATTCTTCCTCAGATTTCCCCCGGTCAGAATCACTTCTACCGCGGATCCAGAAAGCTCGGCGGCAATGTTCACCGCATTAGTAATGATGGTCAGGTTCTGAAAATTTCGCAGAGCTCGGGCGATCGCCGTAGTTGTGGTGCCGGAGTCCAGGATCACGACTTGCCCTTCCCCCACCATGCGCACCGCCGCCGCGGCAATCTCCAGCTTCTCCTTGCGGTGCAGCTTCTCTTTTTCCCGCAAGGTAGGGTCTTCCAGGGCGCCCTCGCGCGCCGGCAGCGCCCCCCCATGCGTGCGGTGAATCCTGCCTTTGATGTGGAGAATTTCGAGGTCCTTGCGGATCGTGACCTGGGAAGTGTGGAACTGCTTGGCCAGATCCACCACCAGGACCCGGCCTTCCCGCCGCATTATCTCAAGGATCGCTCTTTGCCGCTCTTCAGTAAGCATTTAGAGATCTTGCGCTGCCGCCTTGTACTCACCCGCGGAAAGGTCTTCGCGGGCACCTCTCTTTTATCTTGCAGGCCTTTGAGTTGTCTACCGAAAAGTTCCGGGAACGGTCCGCCGCGGACGATTCTGACGATAGTGCCGCAGTTTGCTGAATCATGCCTCTTCCTCGTCAAGGGTGTCATCCCGAAGGCCCGCGCTTTCAGCAGCGGGCGCGGGATCTCCCTCGCGCACACGGCCCGCCCCTCCGGAACCGAGCCACTGCCTCTCCGACCAATGCCCGTGCCCGGCCTCTAGCCCACGCATGTGTGACAATGATTCGTGCTTCTGCTCGAAAACATCCCGCTCGCGCCGCTGACCACCCTCAAAATCGGAGGTCCGTCGAGGTATTTCGTCGAGGCCAAGAATACTGGGGAAGTGCAGGAGGCAGTCACCTTCGCACGCTCGCGCGATCTGCCTCTGTTCGTTCTGGGTGGCGGAAGCAACCTGCTGGTCGCCGACGTCGGTTGGCCCGGCCTGGTGTTGAAGGTCGCGCTTCAAGGTATCGACCAGCGGAGCGCGCGCGACGACGAAGGCAAGGTGGTTTTCGACGTAGGAGCGGGCGAATCCTGGGACAAATTCGTCTCGCACGCCGTGATCGCTCGCTGCGCCGGCGTCGAATGCCTGAGCGGTATTCCCGGCAGCGTCGGCGGCACGCCCGTGCAAAACGTCGGCGCCTATGGTCAGGAAGTCTCCGAGACCATCGCTTCGGTGCAAGTCCTCGACCTCAAGGACGCCCAAGTGCGAGAGCTCTGCCCGGAAGCCTGCGAATTCACCTACCGCGCCAGCATCTTCAACACAACGGAGCGCGGACGCTTCATCGTCCTCCACGTCACCTACGCCCTCACGCCCGGCGGCAGCCCGCGCATCACCTACGCCGACCTCAAACGCCACTTCGAGGGCCGCGAGACCCCCCCGAATCTAGCCGAAACCCGCGAGGCCGTGCGCCACATCCGCGCCCTCAAGGGCATGCTAATCACTCCCGGAGACGTGGATTGCCAGAGCGCAGGATCTTTTTTCAAGAACCCTGTGCTTTCGGCAGAACAGCATGAAGATCTGAAGCAGCGGGCCGCGGCTCGAGGTTTTACCCTTCCTAACTATCCCGCACTCGAAACCCGCAAGAAAGTTTCCGCAGCCTGGCTGGTCGAACGCTCCGGCTTCGCCAAAGGATTCGGCTTCGGCCGCGTCGGCATCTCCTCGAAACACGCGCTGGCCATAGTCAATCGCGGCGGAGCCACAGCCGCCGATGTCCTCGCTCTGAAAGAGCAAATCCAAACCCGTGTCGAAGAAATCTGGGGCATCCGCTTGGAGCCCGAACCCGTGATGGTGGGCTTTTAAAGCCCGCATCACGGCCGAGTCTACTCTATTAAGACTTGTCATTCCGACCGGAGAGCGGAGGAACCGGCTGTTCGGCTCTTGGAAATGACAATCAGCGGCCCGCCTAATTCAGTTCGAATGGAAGATGGAAGACATCTCGTCTCACTAAGCGGATGCTTTCTTCTCTTCCTTCATCTCGTCCTTCATCAGCTCCCGCAGCGCCCGATTGATCCGCGTCTGGTACCCGCGTCCCGATTTCTTGAACCACGCCAGCACATCGGCATCCAAGCGCAGCGTAACCGGCTTCTTGATCGGCCGATACCACTCCATCGACTCCGGCAGCGTTATATAGCGCCGCCTCGGCGTCTTCGCCACCGCCTGCCCGATAATCGCCTTTTGGGGTCTTGCCTTCCGCCTCTTCTTAACCGCCGTGGCTCGTTTCATTTGCGAGGATTATACATACATTTCGATCCTTACGTCTTTGCCGGTACAAATGTTCCAGTTGGAACATTCAGCGCATATGTTCCGGTGGGAACATTTCGTCGATTACGCGAACCTACACTAGCGGCGCCGCCCCGGATCGTGACCCCCGCTTCTCCATTGTGACCCCATTCGATGGGGAAGGTGCTACGATCCGCCTGGCGACGCCTTAACTTATTCATCGGCAAGTCTTGCCGCCTGCTTAAATATCTTCACAAACATTCCTCGCGTCAGCTTGCCCGTCTGCGTGTTCTGATTCGAAGGATGATAAGAGGCCAGTAACACCTTACCATCGGGTAACCGGTAACTGGCGCCATGTTTGAAGGGATAGCGTTTGATAAGGGAGCCTTGCTTGCTGGAGAGCAAGCCACAACGTTTCATGTAGTTGAGATAGGCATCAAAGCCAATCTTGCCCAGCGCGACCACCACCTTCACGTTCTCTAATCCTGCCATCTCGCGGTCGAGAAAATGGGAACACGCGGCCAACTCCTGCGGAGTGGGCTTGTTGGCAGGCGGAGCACAGCGGACCGCGGCAGTGATGTACAGGTCTTTCAGCGTGAGCCCATCGTTGCGGTCGGTGGCGTTGGGCTGGCTGGCGAATCCGGTTTCATAGAGCACAGGGAACATGAACTTGCCGGAGGCGTCGCCTGTAAAGGGGCGTCCAGTGCGGTTGGAGCCATGAGCGCCGGGAGCGAGGCCCATGATTAGCACCCGCGCCGCAGGGTCGCCGAAGCCAGGCACGGGCTTGCCCCAGTACTCGTGGTCGCGATACGCCCGTCGCTTCTCGCGTGCTATCTGCTCGCGATAGGCAACGAGGCGCGGGCAGCGAGTGCAGGCGATGACTTCGCGGTTGAGGACGGTTAGCCAGTGAGAAGTGTTTGTGGCCAAGTCTTCACTTCGGGCGGCAGCAGGCTGTGAATTCCTCATCCGAAATAAATTCCTGGAAGCCGAGTGCGATTCGCGTTCCTCGCGTGGTGAGCGGAGTCTTTTCTCGATACCCCCCTCCCCCCTGGGTCTAGTGGAATCATCAGATTAGCAAGAAATTCCCGGCAAAATACGGATGTCAAAGAACTTAGATACTAAAATCCGTGAAACAAAGGACTTAGAGGTGCGACGATGCGGGTTCACCCGACCGTCACGGCCTCGACCATGATCGCGCGATTTTGCTGGGGGCACAAGGTCAGATGTCACACGGGGGTTGTGGAAATAAATTGAGAGCGGGGTGAAGTTGTGAGTGGATCGCGCTGGGCGGTGAAATCATTTCAAGTCTTTGCAGTGCTGGCGGATCCATGCGAGGATTTGGACAAATCGGAATTCACGGCGCCCCATCGATCCGTTGATGAACTGATAGCCAGCGGCGGCTTCGACTTCGATGTACAAGCCGTTGCGGCGTAGGAAGACATCAGTGGCCGTGAACGCGATGCGCTTGTTGCCGTCGAGGAAGCCGTGATTGCTGCCGAGGGATTCCATCAGAGCGGCCGCCTCTTCTTCGAGTGAATTGTAATAGCCGGTTTGCGGACGAAAAACGGCGGCCTCAATCGCTCCCTTGTCGCGGACGCCGTGCAGGCCTCCGAACATATCGATCAGCCGGTGCTGCATCTGGTAGATTTCGGCGACCGTCAGGTAATAGGACATTTCCGTAGTTCTACGAGCAAATAGGGAAGCGAGCCAAACGCGCGATTACTGTGGCGCAAAGACCGCGCCACGTCGCGCGGCTCGCCCGGATCCTTCGTTCGCGCAAAGAACGCGCTCTCTCGGGATGACAACCTACTTGGCGAGACGCTCAAGCAGGTCGCGGTTACGGGCCACCGACTGCTCGAAATCGTTCATCACCTCGGGGCGGGCCAGGTGTTGCGACGGGACCACGTTTTTCAGGTAGAACTTCAGTGCTTCCTCCAGAACATGCCGCTGCGATTGACCGTTGCGCTTGGCGGTAGCTACGAACTCTCTGTAGAGTTTGGCGTCAATCTCCGGGGTGAACTTCTTGGTCGTAGTCGGCATGGCAAGCGCCCTCTTTCGACCTATCCTAACAGATCGGAACGGGAGATCAAGGAAAATCTTGATTTGTCAATATCGTTGCAATAGACTCGTTGTACCTGCTTTCGTGGTACCCATCTGTCGAAACCGCGACGGGTGGCGCAGCCTCGGTCGTCGCGGCGCAAGCATGAGCAGTCCCCATCCCTCGCGTCTTTTGCAAAGGGCGGCCCGTCCCGACGTCGGCCAGCCCGTGGTGGAAATGCCTTGCCAGGCCGACGGTTGGTTGCAGCGGGTAGGGATCCTTCGACTGCGCATGACGTCCACTTCGTGGGCGTCATGCTTCGCTCAGGATGACAGGGCGGCTTGGGCTTGAAGCGTCACTACGCCTCTCCCGTTTGACGCTGCTCTCCTTCTGTCTTTACACTCAAGTTAACGCTGCATGAATTCGGGTGGTTCCGTTCGACGGAGCTTCTGGATTGCGCGGCGGGTGAAAGGCAAACGTGAGCCCCACAGAGACTACCGACTCGGCCAAGACGGAAACTACCAACAAAGACATCAAGCGGGAGATCTCGGTTGAGATCCCGGCCGCCGAGGTTGCGCGCGAGACTGAGGTGCAGATTCAGCGCTATCAGAAGAGTGCGCGGTTGCCGGGGTTTCGGGCAGGGCATGTGCCGGCCTCCATCATTCGGCAGCGCTTTGGCGATGGGCTTAAGAATGATGTGGTCGAGGCTTTGATTCCGAAATACTTCCGCCGGGAAGCTGAGAAGCAGGGGCTGATTCCGGTTTCGCAGCCTCGAGTTACCGACCTGCACATACATGATGGAGAGCCGCTCACCTTCAAGGCCACGTTCGAAGTGCTGCCGGAGATTCAGGTGGAGGGTTACAGGGATCTGCGGGCTGATAAGCCGGAGATTGCCGTCACCGATGAGGAAGTGGAGCAGGCGTTTACCAGCCTGCGCGAGCAGCATGCGACCTTTACAACCGTGGAAGGACGCGACACTGGCCGAGGGCGACTTTGCCCAGGCTTCCATGGATGGGAAGCCCAAAGATGGCAAGGATGTCGCGGACGCCAAGGCCAATCCCGTACACATGGACGACGTGCTGATCGAGATTGGCGGCAAGAATACTGTGCCGGAGTTCAGCCAGAATCTGACGGGCGCTGCTTCCGGCGAGGAGCGCACTTTCGACGTTAGTTATCCTGAAGACATTTCTGATAAGCGGCTGGCGGGCAAGACTTTTGTCTATACGGTTAAGGTGAATGGCATCAAGCAGAAGAGCCTGCCCGAGCTGAACGATGACTTCGCCAAGGAGTTGGGCGAGTTTACCAGCCTGGAGGAGGTTCGCAAGCAGATTCGCGAGAACATGGAGGCCGAGAAGCGGCACACGGCCGAGCATGCGGCGAAAGACAAGCTGGTGGCCGAACTGGTGAAGCGCAATGATTTTGAGGTGCCGGAGTCTCTGGTGGACCGGCAGATCGATCTGCGGCTGGAGCGCGGGTTGCGGGCTCTGGCGGCGCAGGGCATGAAGATGGAAGACATGAAGAAGATGGACCTGCCGCGGCTTCGGGCGGGCCAGCGGGAGCAGGCGGTGCATGATGTGAAGTCTTCTTTGCTGCTGGAGCGGATCGCGGACCTGGAGAAAATCGAGGTCAGCGACGAGGAAGTGAACCGGGAGGTGGAAGCTCTGGCGAAGCAGTCAAAACAGACGTCGGAAGCGGTGCGGGCTCGTTTGACAGAGGATGGGGGCCTCGATAGAATCCGGAATAGAATCCGCAGCGAGAAGACCCTCGATTTTCTTTATCACCAGTCCGCGTAGACTTGAAGAAGAACGCGGACCACTTTCAATCCTCCCCGAGAATGCGAAGCGATAGTTCGGGGCGGAGTGTGGCAGGTTGGGTGACAGGTTGAACCATGAAACAAAACGATCCGCAAATGATGCTGGTACCGATGGTCATCGAGCAGACCGGGCGGGGCGAACGCGCCTACGACATTTATTCCCGGCTGCTCCGCGATAACATTATTTTCATAGGCACGCCGATCGACGACAACATCGCCAACCTGGTGATCGCGCAGATGCTGTTTCTGGCGCAGGAAGATCCCGAGAAAGACATTCAGCTTTACATCAACTCGCCGGGCGGGTCGATCACGGCGGGCATGGCGATTTATGACACCATGCAGTACGTGAAGAATGATGTGATGACGCTGTGCGTGGGACAGGCGGCGTCGATGGCGGCTTTGCTTTTGGCGGCCGGGGAGCCCAAGAAGCGGATTGCTTTGCCCAATTCGCGCATTCTGATCCACCAGCCTTCGATGGGAGGGTTGTCGGGTCAGGCTACCGATATTGACATCCACGCGCGGGAAATTCTGCGTATGCGGGAGATTACAAACCAGTTACTGTCGAAGCACAGCGGTCAGAAGCTGGATAAGGTGGAAAAGGACGTGGAGCGGGATTTCATCATGAACGCGCAGCAGGCTAAGGAATACGGAATCATAGACGATATCATCTATAAGACGGGAAAAGCGGTATGATCTGCCTTCGGTAAGGAAGCGAGCCGAGTCCTTTGGCGGGCAAAAGGGCGCGCCTCAGGATGACAAACCTTACTTGATGACAGACATGAAAAGGAGTAGAGCCGAGTGAAAACCAAGTCGTCCGACGAGATTTTGCGCTGTTCGTTCTGCCACAAGTCGCAGGATGCGGTAGCGAAACTGATCTCGTCGCCCAGCGATTATCCGCGCGCCTATATTTGCGATGAGTGCGTGGCGGTGTGCAACTCGATTCTGGAAGACGACCGCACGGCGACTCCCCAGAGCGCTCCGCCGAACCAGTTGCCCAAGCCGCAGGAAGTCAAGACCTTCCTGGACGAGTACGTCATTGGGCAGGAGCAGACCAAGAAGAAGCTGGCGGTGGCGGTTTACAACCACTACAAGCGCATCTTCATGAACCGGCAGAAGACCAACGACGGCATCGAACTGAGCAAGTCGAACATCATGCTCATCGGTCCGACGGGCACCGGGAAGACACTGCTGGCCCAGACTCTGGCGCGGATGCTCGATGTGCCTTTCGCCATTGTCGACGCTACGACGCTGACCGAAGCCGGGTATGTGGGCGAGGATGTGGAGAACATTATCCTCAAATTGCTGCAGGCGGCCGAGGGTGATGTGAGCCGGGCGCAGACCGGCATCATCTACATTGATGAGATCGACAAGATCGGGCGCAAGGACGAAAATCCTTCGATTACGCGCGATGTTTCGGGCGAAGGCGTGCAGCAGGCGCTGCTCAAGATTCTGGAAGGAACGATCGCCAATGTTCCGCCGCAGGGCGGACGCAAGCATCCTCACCAGGAATTTACTCCCGTGGACACTACCAACATCCTCTTTATCTGTGGAGGAGCGTTCGTGGGCCTGGAGAAGATCATTGGCAGGCGCGTGGGGAAGAAGTCGCTTGGTTTCCGCACCGGCGAAGAGGCGGACAAGGAAGATGCTGCCGTCTCGCGCAAGCGCAACTTCGAGCTGTTGAGCGAAATCCAGCCGGAAGACTTGATCAAGTTTGGCCTGATTCCTGAGTTCGTTGGACGCCTGCCGGTGGTGGGCATGCTGGAAGATCTGGACGAATTTGCGCTGGTCGAGATCCTCACTCGGCCCAAGAATGCCATCGTCAAGCAGTACCAGCGGCTGTTCGAGTTCGAGAATGTGCGGCTGAAGTTTGCCGACGAGGCTCTGCGAGCCATTGCCCGCCAGGCCATGGCGCGCAAAGTGGGAGCGCGCGGGCTGCGCATGATTCTGGAAGAACTGATGCTCGACCTGATGTTCCACTTGCCCAGCCAGAAGAAACTGAAAGAGTTTGAGGTGACGCGGGAAATGGTGGAGAAACGCAGCGCTTCCGTGGCCATGATGGAGAAGGCCGGGTAGGGGAAGAGGAGTAGACTGTTAGTGGGGGTTTGGCGGTAGACCGCACGGCGATTGTCATTCACGAGTCCGGGGAGATTGAGTGACCACATCCAAGGAAAAATTCGAGACTAAGAAGCTGCCCATGATGCCCATCCGGGACGTGGTCATCTTTCCTTTCATGATGACGCCGTTCGTGGTGGGGCGGGAGTCGAGCGTACGCGCCCTGGAAGAGGCACTGGCCGCGGACAAGAAGATTTTTCTGGCCACCCAGCACGATGCCTCCATCGACGAACCCAAGTCCAATGAGATCTACCAGGTCGGCACCATCGTCAACATCGTGCAGAGCCTGAAGCTTCCTGACGGAAATATTAAAGTTCTGGTCGAGGGAATTGAGCGCGGGCGGCTGCTGCAGGCCACTGACGCGGATGGTTACATGCAGGCTTCGGTGCGGGTCGCGCGCTACCCAGTAGAGATGAATCCGCAGATCGAAGCCGGGATGCAGCGGGTGACCACGCTGTTTGAGCAGTATGTGAAGCTTTGCCAGGCGCTGAATTACGAGACCATGATCTCGGCGGTGCGGATGGAAGATCCCGCCAAGCTCACCGACATTATTGCCGCCAACCTGCAGCTTTCCATCGAAGAGAAGCAGGAACTGCTGGAGATTTTCGATCCTTCGGAACGCCTGAACCGCATCGCCGACGTGCTTGACGTGGAGATCGAGAAGCTCAATGTGGACCGCACCATCCAGTCGCGGGTGAAGCGGCAGATGGAGAAGGCGCAGAAAGAGTATTACCTCAACGAGAAGATCAAGGCGATTCAGAAGGAACTGGGCCGCGGCGAGAAGAGCGAATTCGACGAACTGAAGAAGAAGATCGAATCCGCCGGAATGCCGAAAGATGTCAAGGACAAGGCGCTGCAGGAACTGAAGAAGCTGGAAGCGATGCCGCCGATGTCGGCTGAGTCGACGGTTTCGCGCAATTATCTGGATTGGCTGCTGGCGGTGCCGTGGAAGAAGCGCTCGAAGGAAATCCGCAACATTTCACGCGCCGAAAAAGTTCTCAACGAAGATCATTATGGGCTTGAGAAGATCAAGGAACGCATCCTCGAATTCCTCGCCGTGCGCCAGTTGGTGAAAAATCCCAAGGGCTCGATTCTGTGCTTCGTTGGACCTCCCGGGCGTGGGCAAGACCTCTCTCGGCATGTCGATCGCCAAGGCGACGGGACGCAAGTTCGTGCGCATGTCGCTCGGCGGAGTGCGCGATGAGGCGGAAATCCGCGGCCACCGGCGTACCTACATCGGCGCGCTGCCGGGCCAGATCATTCAGATGATGAAGAAGGCCGGCACCAAGAATCCGGTCTTCATGCTGGACGAAGTCGACAAGATGTCGATGGACTTCCGCGGCGACCCCTCGGCCGCGCTGCTCGAGGTGCTCGATCCTGAACAGAACTTCATGTTCGTCGATCATTATCTCGACGTTGAATACGATCTTTCCCAGGTTTTCTTTGTAGCCACCGCCAACGTAATGCACACCATCCCTCCCGCGCTGCAGGATCGCATGGAAGTGCTGCGGCTGCACGGCTACACCGAACAGGAAAAGCTGGAAATCGCCAAGCAGTTTCTGGTGAAGAAGCAGATGCTGCAGGCCGGCTTGTCGGAGAAGAACGTGAAGTTCGCCGATGACGCCATTACGACACTCATCCGCGCCTACACGCGCGAAGCCGGAGTGCGCAATCTGGAGCGCGAAATCGGCAACGTCTGCCGCAAGGTTGCGCGCAAGGTAGTGAAGGAAGGCCCAAACTATACCATTGCGGTGACCGGCGAGAATGTGACCGACTTCCTGGGCGTCATTAAGTTCCGCGATACCCTGGCTCATGAGAAGAGCGAAGTGGGATTGGTCACGGGCCTGGCCTGGACCGAAGTTGGCGGTTCGATCCTCAGCACCGAAGCCACCGTGGTCGACGGCAAAGGCAAGCTGACGCTGACTGGCAAGCTTGGCGACGTCATGCAGGAATCGGCGCAAGCGGCGCTGTCGTACGTGCGCTCGCGGGCGCACCGTCTCGGCCTCACTCGCGATTTCTATCGCACCCTCGATCTGCACGTGCATGTGCCGGAAGGCGCCATCCCGAAGGACGGGCCATCGGCCGGCATTACCATTGCCACGGCGATCGCGAGCGCGCTCAGCAAGATTCCGGTGCGGCGCGATCTGGCCATGACCGGGGAAATTACGCTGCGCGGTAAGGTTCTGCCGATCGGCGGACTCAAGGAAAAGCTGCTGGCGGCACATCGCGCCGGACTTTTCGAAGTGATCCTGCCGCGGGACAACGAAAAAGACCTGGCCGAGGTTCCCGAAAACCTTCGCACTGCTATGAAACTGCACTTCGTCGACACCATGGATCAGGTACTGCAGATCGCCCTCGTATCTGCCCTGCCCGCACTCCACGAGGAAGAGACTGCGCAGCCAATCGCGCCTTTGACCTCCGGTACCGGGGATAGTCCGGCGGCGCACCAGTAGAGCTTTGAAAGGGCGCGGCTTCAGCCGCGCCGTCACCGGGGCAAATTCACAACAGGCTTTCGCCGCCGACGAGCGTCCTTGGGGTAAAATCACCTTCCAAGATGTCCACATCCAATCAAAGTCAGATTGCTTTTGATCAAGGACCGGAGCCACCCGCCGGAGAAGGACAAACCCGGACCACGGGAATACTGCCTTCGCAGGAAATCAGCAACCTGATCGCCCGGGGAAACATCAGCGCCACGCCTGCGATCAACCCCGACCATATCCAGCCGGCAAGTCTTGACTTGCGGCTGGGCGACATGGCGCATCGCGTGCGCGCAAGTTTTCTGCCGGGGCCGAACAGCACGGTCGAAGCCAAGATCAAGGAACTCCGCATGACGCGGGTCGATCTGACGGCTGCGCCCGTCTTCGAGAAAGACTGCGTTTACATCATTCCTCTGGTTGAGGAATTGAACTTGCCGGAAAACATTTCCGGGAAAGCCAATCCCAAGAGCACGACCGGACGCCTCGACATTTTCACGCGCCTGATCACCGACTACGGCACCGAGTTTGACCGCGTGCCGCCGGGATACAAGGGCAAACTCTACGCCGAAGTCGTTTCCCGCACCTTTACCGTTGCCCTGCGCGCGGGGATGAGGCTGAGCCAGCTACGCTTTGTGCAGGGCAATCCGCGATCGAGCGACAGCGCGATCCGAGGACTGGATCGGGAAGAGCCGCTGGTCTACGAGGAAGACAGCCCAGGCAAAGCGCGAGTCGAGCGCGGGCTGAGAATTACGATCAACCTGGAAGGCGCGGAAGGCGAGATTATTGCGTATAAGGCGAAGCGCTACGCTCCCGCGATTGAACTGGACCGAATTAATTACTACGCGACCGAGGAGTTCTGGGAAGTTCGCCATCAGAATCCGAAAAAGAATCTGATCCTCGAACCCGGCGACTTTTACATCCTTGCGTCCAAGGAAAGGGTAAGCGTTCCTCCCGAGTTTGCGGCGGAGATGGTGCCCTTCGACCCGTCAGACGGCGAGTTCCGCATTCACTATGCGGGCTTCTTCGATCCTGGGTTTGGTTATGGTTCCAACGACATTAAGGGAACGCCGGCGGTGCTTGAGGTTCGAGCCCATGAAGTTCCGTTTCTGATGGAACACGGGCAACTTGTGGGCCGGTTGAACTACATGCCTTTGTTACGCCGGCCGGACAAGATTTACGGGACGAATATCGGGTCGTCGTACCAGCACCAGGCGCTGACTCTGAGCAAGCAGTTTCGCAAGGGTTGAATGCAGCGTTCGGTGGCCGGAGATCCTTCGCTCCGCCTGAAAAACGGCTGCGCTCAGGATGACGATGTGCCTCTCAAGAACGACGGGGATCCAGATCGATCCAGCCAGCGAATCGCCAGCTTGCCAACATCCGCACCAGCATTGCACACTAGCGCATGAGGGTTATGGCGCGATTTCTGGCGGCGGCTACTGATGCCACGCACTTCCCTGCTCCCACCTTGCCGGAGGTCGCGTTTCTCGGGCGGTCGAACGTGGGGAAATCCAGCGTGATCAATACTCTGATTGGCGACAAGATCGCGCGCACCAGCTCCACGCCGGGGCGCACGCGCAGCATCAATTTCTTCGAAGTGCGCTGGCCGGGAAAACCGCAGCCGGAGGTCATTTTCGCCGACCTGCCGGGGTACGGTTACGCGAAGCTTTCGCGCGAGATTTCCGAGGAGTGGCCCAAGTTTATCGAGCCCTACCTTAACGAACGACCCACGCTGGCGCTATGCGTGGCACTGGTGGATGTGAATGTTCCGCCGCAAGATAGCGACCGGCAATTATTAGATTTTCTTAACGCTTCGGGCCACGAGTTTCTGCTGATCGCAACCAAGAGCGACCGGCTCTCCAACAATCAGCTGCGCAATGCGCTCAAAGGCCTGACAGAGGCGTATCCGGCGGCGCCGGTGATTCCGTTCTCGGCGAAGACTGGAACCGGGCGGGATGAGGTGTGGAAGAAGATTCGGCAGTCGGCGGCCGAATTCGCTGGAGTTCGGTTCCAATCCTGAACGTCTCCCGTTACGGACACTCCCGGATCCCTTCGTTGCCAACCCACTGCAGTTCCTCTAAGTGTTCGGGTTGAAAGCTCCGTAGAGTAGGAGAGGAGCCATGCCACAACGAAAGCCGCAGGCTGTTTCGATCCAGATTTCGATCCACGTCCCCGATGCGGATGGGCGAATCCGCTGTTATGGCTGATGAACCCGATGCCGGCGCGGCTTACCTAGCCGCCTTGAAGCAATCGACCGGACCTCAGGCTGGCGGCACTGCGGCCGCGAGCGCGCCCGAGGTGCCGCGTTCTGCTCGAACACGAACCGGCGGAATGATCTCTCCAGGAAGCGCCGATAAGCGCAAAAGTCCTCGCTACCGCTGCCAGGGCAGCGCCCACATTCGCGAAATCGAGACCGGCGTCGCGATCTGGACGACCTTCACCGACATCAGTCTCCACGGATGCTACGTGGAGGCGACGACCACTTATCCGCTCGGCGTCATGCTCGGCCTGAAGCTTGAGGCCAACGGTTATCGAATTGAGGCTACGGGCGAGGTGCGCGTAGCCTACCCGAACCTGGGCATGGGGATCTCCTTCACCAACATTTCGGAGGAAGATCGCGAGCGCTTGCGCTCACTGGTGCGCTCGATCTCACGGCCGTCAGTGATCGTGGGATCACGAGCTGGCATGCGTGCTCCCGCAACTTCGCAATCACAGCCCTTACCTGCGGTGGCAAACCCGAGTGCAGCCCTGCAGGCGATGTCGAACTTTTTCGAGGACCGCCACATGATGGGCCGGGAAGAGTTTCTCGGGATTCTGCGGAAGAGCCAATAGCAGCTGGTAGCTCTCGAGTCGCTCTGGGATTCCGGCTTCTCCGCCGAGCGAACCACAATGTTTCCTTTGATTGTTATGATGAAAGCCTATGGCGATTTACCTCGTCACGGGCATTGGCGGGTTTATTGGATCCTCTTTGGCGCGAGAGCTGTTGCGGCGTGGCGAGCAGGTTCGCGGAGTCGACAACTTTTCGACCGGCAAACGGAACAATCTCGCTGGGATCCTCGGTCAGATCGACTTTCGCGCGGCCGACATCCTTGATCTTGATGCCATGAAGTCGGCGTGCAGCGGTGCGGACTATGTATTGCATCAGGCCGCGGTCCCGTCGGTGCCTAAATCTGTGCTGGATCCGATCGCCAGCAACCGGGCGAACGTGGATGGCACGTTGAATGTGCTGGTGGCGGCACGCGACGCCAGGGTGAAGCGGGTGATCTATGCGGCGTCGTCTTCGGTTTACGGCGATACGCCGACGCTTCCCAAACACGAGAGCATGACACCGGATCCGATTTCGCCTTATGCTGTGGCCAAGCTGGCCAGCGAGAGGTACATGATCTCGTTTTACCGCTGCTATGGATTGGAGACGGTGGCGCTGCGCTACTTCAATATTTTCGGTCCGCGGCAGGATCCGTCATCGCCTTACTCGGGAGTGCTGGCAAAGTTCATCACGCAGATGCTCGCGGGGCAGCAGCCTACCATCTTCGGCGACGGCGAGCAGAGCCGGGATTTTACCTACATCGACAACGCCGTCGAGGCCAACCTGCTGGCCTGCAAAGCTCCCGCCGAGCAGGCGGCTGGCAAGGTTTTCAATGTGGCGACGGGGCGGCAAGTCACGCTGAATGAAACCTTCAAACTGCTGCAGGGGCTTACTTCGTATTCCGGCTCTGCTATCTACGGCGCGGAGCGCGGCGGCGACATCAAGCATTCGCTGGCTGATATTTCCTCGGCGGAGCAGCATCTTGGGTATAAACCCAAGGTGAGCTTTGAAGATGGCCTGCGGAAGACGGTTGATTGGTACCGCAGCCAGGGGATGCCCGCCGGGGCGTAATCGGTCCCTGCCTGCGGAACAACTCTCTGCCGTAGAGACGTTGATCCTTCTGCCATATCTCTCCGCCATATCTCTTGCGGTCCCAGAACGTGCAGGCTCGTGACTTGGTGGCCTAAGTTGGCCACGTTACGTTAGTGATCTACGTCAAGATTACCGGGGTGGATAGAGTTGAAGGCATGACACTTTCCTCGATGGTGGTTTCGCGTGATTGGCAGGAAGTCAGTGTTCTGGAATGCATTCTCGGCGGCTTGCACATGGATGTGGCGGTCGAGAGCGAACCGCAACGAGCCCTCGCGCGGCTCACGAAATCCAAAGTGGATGCCTTGATTGTTGATTGTGACCTGAACGGGACGGGACAATTCTTTTTCGAATTGCAACGCGAAGCTCCGCGCGCGCGCACGGTGCCGCTGGTGATCATGGGCGGTCCGCACGGACGGCGCGATATGGAGGGCACCGGCGCCATGTTTGCCTTCGACAAGCCGATTTCCGTGGAGCAGGCGGTGCGCACGCTCTCGGCCGCGCGCAACATGATTCTTGACGGGCGCTTGCGCTATCACCGTGCGGGACTGGAAGTGCCTGTCACTCTGAGTGGCCCCAGTCGCAAGCGGGGAGAGGCGCACCTCATCAATCTGAGCCAGGGCGGACTGCAAGTTCGCGTCGAAGAGGGATTCGATGCGAGCGAATCGTCGCGTGTAGCTTTCGCATTGCCGGGAACCAAGTGCAGGATGAAAGCCGAGGTGGAAGTAGCATGGTCCGACAACCGCGGAAATGTTGGCATCCGCTTTGTGAAGATGGCGTCAGAGATGAAACACACTTTGCGGCTTTGGCTGGCGCAGCAGTATTTTGCGAACTAGGCGGGAGCAGTTCTCAGTTCTCTCGCTAGAGTCTGGTTTTCGGGTCAAGGCGCGTTAGCGAAAGCGGCTTGCGTCTTCCCGCTCTTTTCCTTCTTCCAGGCTGGATGCCGCTTGCGCGATGCGAGATCCCAGGCTTGGTCCTCCAAACAAAGTAAATACTGTCCAGTAGGCCGCGGCGATGAAAAGCGCGGCCGCCGAGACTGTTCCCAGAGTGAGGGGCCAGGGTGGAAGTTCGTGGGCAATGGAGAGAAAAATCAGAGCGAACAGCAGCACGCCCGCGACCACGATCAGGCTATCCACCATCCAGGCGAGGGTGCGGCCAGAGAGAGGCTGGGAGAGCCAGGTCGTTGCGCATAAGAGCTAAGGGCATCTTCTTCCGTAAGCTCGGGTTCACTGTACTTGTGCAGGACTGGCAACTCTTCCGCGCATGGCAAGGCCTGGCTCCAGCCGGATCACGGGGCGAGGAGCAGCGGATAAAGTCAGCCCGTCGTCTTGCTCCGAGGCATTCTCGTCAAGAACAGTTTCTTCACCAAGATTTTCCTCGCGAGCAATCGAGACAACGGGAGGCGCGAAGATGGGGCGGGGATGGCCCGCGTCGCGCGCGACAGCATCCAGAAGGTTGGAAAAGATCCACTCATCGATCTGACGGCCGGTGCGCGCCGGCAAGTCAACGAAGCGAATGCCACACTGTCCCGAGGCGGTAGCCCAACTGACCTGGCCGTGAGTTTCCACGCGCAAGCGGGGAAATCTCAACTCAAAGCACAAGCGGACGCGTTGTTGCTGGCGCAGCGGGCCGACAGCCTGCACGGCCACGCCATCGTGGTTGAGGTTGCGGATGATTCCACCATTGGCCTCATCGAGCGTGACGTAGGTTAACGTCCGCAGTTCGTGCCGATAGTGGGTGCGAAATTGCCGCGCGGGAAAATAGACTGCCTGCATCGTACTCTCCGCCAGAAATGGCTCGGACGGGGCCCGTTTGCTCAGATTCTAGTTTCTGGTGGACGGGGGCTGGCAGTAACTTGGTTGGTTCCAGGAATGTTGCAGGCACAGCTGAGGTTGAGCATTAAGAATCCCTCTCGCGCTTCGCAGTGCTGGCCAACAAATCAGTAAAATGGAGCTTACCAAAGACCATGGCCGATAGGGCCGTTCGACCTCATTGCAACTAAGGCGAAACCCGGTTAACTTACTGTTAAACCCAGTGAAAACTGGGTAGGGGACGGAACTGCGCCCAGGGGTCCTGGGGAAGGCGAGCGAACTACGCAAAGTAGCCGATTGACATTGGCTCCGCCGGGTGACCACACTCGCAGTCTAGGAGATTGGCCGCAAGTGACGTAATGGCAACGACTCCCACCAAACCGACCAGTGAAGTTGGCGACGGCCTGGGTGCTGCGCTGGCGCCTTCGTGGCCGCCAGAGCAGGGTGCGTCCGCTCCTGGGGAAGGCGCTTCTTATACCAGGACTTCTCTAGAGACTCGCGGACTGCGGCCGTCGGGAGGCGATGCGCTGCAGGCTCTTCTCGCCTTTTCGGCGCTGCACCAGCAGGTGCGGCAGCGGCGGGCGCTGGCTTCGCGGCATCAGGGTTTTGAGACGATCGCGCCTCCGCCTGAGTTCGAAGCCCCCGAACAATTCGTCCTGGATGAAGTGCTGCAGTTGGTAGCGGAACGAGCCGTTGCCATCACTGGCGCGGATGGATTGGGAATCGCCCTGGCGGAGAACAGCGAGATTGTTTTGCGGGCGTCGGCAGGTGCGATCAAGCCGGATGTGGGCCAAAGAATCCAGCGGGATTCGGCCTTCTCTGGGGCATGTTTCCGCACGGCACAGATTATCCGGTGCGACGATACCGAAACGGACGATCGCGTAAATCTGACTGCGTGCCGACGCTTGGGAGCGCGGTCGATGGTGGCAGTGCCGTTGTGCGGGCGACGGCGCGTGATTGGATTGCTGGAAGCATTCTCGGCCGAACCGTTCGGGTTCAATGACAGTGACGTGGGCAGCCTGGAACTGCTGGCGGAACTGATTCTTGGAGCTCTCAAGCCCGAGGATGAAGACCGCTTCGCGGAATCAGCGGAGGTAGCAGAGGCGGAACTGGCCGCACCCGCGACTTCACCGGCAATTTCCAGCCCGGCCGCTCTGCCGGCGGAAAAAGCTCCGGCGGAAAAATCCATTGCGGAGAAGGTCTCTGTAGAGGTACCGCCAATCGCTGTTGTGGCTGAACCTCAAGTTCTAGATGCAGCCAAGGTCACGGCTGCGGATAGAGCAGTGGCGATCTCCACTCCTGTTCATGTGCCTGCGCCCTCAGTTGTGGCTGTGCCTGAGGCCGGGATTGAACCGGAGTACGTCCCCGAGGGGATCTTTACCTTCGGAACGTCGCAGGAGTCCGCGCGTTCGGCTGGTCGCCATCCGGGGATCTTACTGGTGTTGGTGCTGGTGGTGGTCTCGGTGGTATTGGCCGGGGGGTTTTGGTGGAAGCTGAAGAATGCGCAGCTCGGCAACGTCCCGCTGCGACCTGAACCCAAGATCACAAAGCCCGTGGCGTCCTCGAAGCAGGCCGCTTCGGAGAAGACGTCTTCGGTGAACCCGTCGAGCGCTAGCCTGGATGGGCAAGCGAATTCGGCGATCGGCTCCGTGACCACCTCCGGAGCGGGAGATACAGATACGACGGCTGAATCCTTGAATGGTAGTGTGACTCCGCAGGAACTGGCGAAGCTGCCGCGCATCACCGGGATTCGTCACTGGTCTTCTGCCGATTCCAGCACTGTTGTGCTCGACCTGGAGGATCAGGTGCAGTACGAAGCGCATCGCCTGAGCGGTCCGGATCGCATTTATTTTGATTTGCACGACACTGCGCTGTCTCCTGAGTTTGCCGGAAAAACCATCGATATCGGCGACGCGCTTCTGGCGCGGGTTCGGGTGGCGCAGCCGGTCTCGGGTTTGACCCGCGTGGTGCTGGAGACGCGAGGCAACTCGAATTTTTCCGTGAGCCTGGAACCGAATCCCTACCGTCTGGTGGTGCAGGTGCGGCGGCTGGGCGCGGACACCAAAGCTCAGGTAAATCTTTTTCCGGGAGATGAGGCAGAGAAGGAGAAAGCGAAATTAGCGATCGTTGTGCCTCCACCCTCGCGCGAGGACTTGCAATTGCGGGCGAGAGTTCCGAAGATGCGCATCGTGGTGGATGCGGGCCATGGCGGCTGGGATTTGGGAACTGTGGGCAAGCAAGGCTTGCTGGAAAAAGACCTGGTGCTCGAGATTGCCCAGAGATTGGGCAAGTTGCTTGAGAGCCGACTGGGCGCGGACGTGATTTTCACACGCATCGACGACAACTACATCCCTCTCGACGAACGGGCTGGGATGGCAAATCAGGCGCAGGCGGATTTGTTCATCTCTGTCCACGCCAACTACAGCGATCTGCCTTCGGCGCGCGGTGTGGAAACTTACTACACGAACTTATTCGTGTCGCCCAATGCAAAAGACCTGGAAACTCGCCAGAACACAACCGACAACAAGAATGCCGTGACCGCGTCACTGTCTCCGGTGGAACTGCACGATAAGATTGAACAGTCCCGCCGGCTGGCGGCCAGCGTGCAACGGTCGCTCTATGGAACCTTATCAGTGCAGAATCCCGGGCTGCGCGACCGCGGCGTGAAAGAGGCGTCCTACGTGGTGCTCACCGAGACGGCGATGCCGGGAATCCTGGCGGAAGTTTCGTTCGTCAGCAGTCCCACCGACGAGCAGAAGCTGCGCAGCGATGGATATCGCGAGCAGATTGCCGAAGCGCTTTATAAGGGCATCGCGCGGTATGCGGCTGGGTCGCGTGGTGTGAAGGTGGCCAGCGCGGGGAAGTAGTACCGGGTTGCGAGTACCGAGTCGTGCTTACGAGACAGACCGGGAAGGGCACGACTTCCAGTCGTGCCGATTCAGAATCGCCCTCTCTGATTCCTTAGTCTTAGCGGAACCGCGGAAATCAACGATTCGCGATCAAAAGCAGCCCTCCTATCCGAACGGGTTCACGATCTTTAGCCCGTCGACCTCCCTCGCGTCCTGCATATCCTCCGAGAACAGTACGCTGCAACCGGCCTGTTTGGCCGCCCGGAGAACCAGAGCATCCCAGAAAGAAAACCCGTGGAGGCGGTGCAGGTCGATCGCAGCGAGAATATCCCCGACTTCGGGGGCGGCAACGTCGAACTCGGCCAGCAGTTCCACTTTGCGGCGGGCGATGCTAGGCTCTACGCGCAATTTCCATGTGACCGTGACGAAATACTCCTGAAGCACTTGCAACGATACGACTCCGGTCCTCGCGCGCCTGTGCTCTGCCACAAGATCCAGGGCTTTTCGTTGCTTTGCGGGGACAGACTTGTCATCTGCGTACACTAGGACGTTGGTGTCGAAGAAGCTACGAGCGCTCATGGATCTCGTCCCGGTTGAAGCGCCAGCCGCGCGAATGGCCCTGACCCGAAAGTCGCTTGAACTCCTCAATGCTCCGCTCCGGATCGTCTCCGCCGGCCACCGTCTGCAGGTAGTCGCGGACTAGCTGATTGAGACTCTTCCCGAGGGCCTCGGCCCTCTTTCGGGCACGAGCTACGAGTTGCTCATCGATCGAGAGAGTTACATTCATTGACACAGTATATGTGAGCACGTATTATGTGTCAATTAGACTTGGGTTGACCGGCTCCCGCCAAGACGCCGGCTGATCGTTTTCCACATCCGGCGTGTGACATCTAACCTTGTGCCCACCATCTGAATCGCGTAATCATGGTCGAGGCCGTGACGGTCCAGAGAGCCCGAATCGCGCCATCCCAAGCCCTTTGTTCTCTATATTTTGATATCTAAGTTCTTTGAAAACCAGATTTTGCGAGATACGTCTTCGCGGACCCGCGCTGGATAAGGACTTCAGAGGTGTCGCGCGAAAAAAATCGATCTGAGATCTGGCAGTTTTGCAAAGTTAGCCGATCTCAGCAGCCCTGCCATAGAAATTTATTTCCCGGATAAAATCCACAAGCCGAGGCCGTCCCTCCGGGACTCGGTTCCCTCTTAACCGGGCTTACCCCGGACTTACGTCCGGGGCTATCATATGCCGCCCCTACGGGGTTGGGGTCCGGCAGTCGATCCGCATCTTTGTCCCGGGAATTAGTTCGCTGCTGGGACTTCGCCGTACTTCTGCAGCCACTTTAGTTCTTCGCGGACTTTGATCTTGCCGTGCCAGGGATTCTTTCCCAGGCTGTGGCCTTCGCCGGGGAAGATCAGCAGGGCGTTTGGAATGCCCAGCGAATAAAGCGCGTGTTCGAGCAGATAGTCTTCGAGCACCGCTACGCGGATGTCGTCGGCGCCGGCTACCATGTGGGTTGGAGTGCGGACTTTGTCGATTTGGAAGATGGCGGCTTCGTCGTGATAGCGCTGCTGGGCTTCCCAGGGACGTCCACCTAGGAAATAGGCATCGTCCATTGTCGTGTCGTCATTGCCCCAGTTGCCGACGTTCTCGACCGCGCCTGCGCCTGTGACTGCGGCCTTGAAGCGGGTGGTTTGGGTGATCAGCCAGTTGGTCATGTAGCCGCCGTAGCTGTAGCCGCCCACGGATAGATGATCGGGATCGGCAATACCGTCTTTCACCAGAGCGTCGACGCCTTCGAGAATGTCTTTGCCGGGACGGGAGACGATTTGGGGAACGATCTGCATGAGGAACTTGTCACCGTATCCGGTGGAACCGCGGTAGTTGGGCTCGAACACCAGCCAGCCGTTGGTGGCGGCGAGCGCGGCCCACTGGTACCAGTCGGCTTCGAAGTGGTTGCCGTCGGCGTCGGCGGGTCCGCCGTGAATGAAGGTGAACATGGGCAATTGTTTCGCCTCGAATTTGCCAGGAGGATAGATCAGCATGCCTTCGATGGTGGTGCCGTCGTCGGCCTTCCAGCGATAGGGCTTGCCCTGGGGAAGATCGCGCTCGGTGAAAAGTTTATTGAGCGACGTGATTGGACGCGCCTGATCGAGTTTGTCGGCGCTTTCCGCCAGGTAAACTTCGGACGGCTTCTGCAACGATGAATACACGAAGGCAATGCGTGGAGAATGCGCGGTGGTGGAGAGAATCTCGTAGGTGCCTTCCCATCCGATCAGCTTGTGCAAGGACTGGCCGGGCTTGGCGATGGAGTACATGGGGACTTCGGTCCCGATCGTCGCGGAGGCCAGCACTCCTTCGGCGGTAACGGCGTAGTGGTTGATTGGACCAATGAAGTCTTTACCCCATTGTTCGACTGCGCCGGTTTCGGTGTCAGGACGCTCGCTATCAACCGAGTAGAGATGCGGCTGGAGATCGCGATAGGGACCGGTTACGTCTCCCACTTCGACGGTGAAGAATACGTGGCGATTGTCGTTGGCCCAGCGCAATCCGCCTTCGATGGCCTGGTTATGGGTTAGCTGGCGCGGTTGTGCGGTGGCGGGTTTGTTTTCGCTGGCGGCAGACGCGGGCGAGGACGCCCGCTCCACATCTAGTGCGTAGATCTCTACGTCTTCGGCCTTCTCCTGGCGCTGGTTAATGGAGTTGGTGGCGAAGGCTAGTTTGCTACCGTCGGGCGAGGTAATCAGGTCTTCTACCCGCAATGGGGAGGTTGCGATGGCGGTCGCGCCCGGGTTGAGGTCGGATTCCTTACCGGTTTCAGGTTCTTCTTTTGTGCCTTCGGCAGCGTGGTGAGCCAGCGCGGCGGTAACGTCTAGCGCGAAGATGGTGTCGCCGCGTTCGGCGGTGCGATATTGCACGACATCTTTCCATTGTTTCTTGTAGTCGTCTTTCTGGGTCTTGGTCCACGGGTTACGCGTGGCGAAATAGATTGTGTGGGAATCGGCAGACCAGGAAAAGGTATGCACTTCTTCTTCGCCTTGAGTCAGGGGAATCGCTTCGCCGCCGACGGGCGAAATTAAGTAGAGCTGGCTGACTTCTTTGTCGCTATCTTTGTCGTCGTCGGAGTCAGAGTCTTTTTCAGAAGAGGTTTTGCGGTCGGAGAGAAATGCAATCCAGCGGCCGTCGGGCGACCACTTGGGTTCGGAGTCGTGACCGGATTGCGTGAGCTGGATGAGCGTGGGTCCGTTCGGCAATCCGGGCTTCGCGTCGTCGCGGTAGAGCCAGAGATCGGAGCGGAAAATCTTCTGGTCCCAGTCGGCGCGCTCGGTGCCGATTACCACGGAATTACCCTCGGGTGAGATGGCGACACTGGAGTAGCTGACCGAGTTGAAGAATTCGTCGAGGGTCAGCTTAGGTTTGCCTTCGGCAAAAGCTAGCGAGGTAGCACCCAGAAGCACAGCTAAACACAAGAAATGTTTTGAGATTTTCATAAGGCCCATGGCGGGAAGTAGGGTTATACAACGGCGGGTTTGCCATACGCAACCTTCAACTGAGATCGGAGTTGACTCGGAGTCAGGCGTGAAGGGAACGGCGACCGTGGTGGTTTCCGAAATCCTTAAACACAGAAGACACGAGGTCACACAGGGGAATGGTGCAAGTCCTGATGGTTATTGCGAGGGTTCGGCGTTCTTCAGCGCTTCGTCGAGAGGCTGGCTGGGATGGGAAGTGCCTTGCACCAGGCGCCAGCCGTCGTCATAGCGGCGGAAGCTTGCCGTGGAACGGTAGCGGGCGTCGGCGGAGTAGATGACGGCACCGAGCTCATTCAGAGGAATCCATTTCCAGGTGAACTCGACATCGGCAACATTGCCCTGCTTGGCGATGCCGGTGACGGCAATTAAATCGCGTTTGGCGGCGGGAATGTTGAAGGCTTGTTTTTCCGCATCACCGGGGGCGATGAGACTTTGAAGCGTATCCACGCCGGAGGGTGTGAGCGTCACGACCCAGCACGGGGGCGGGGCGAGAGCCGGTGTGCAGGGAGCGATGGTGGCGGAAATCCAGCCGTGGTGCTGGAGCACGAGGTAATCGGGCGAGAGGTAGTCCTTGTTGGCGACGAGGCCGGTGCGGAGCTGAAACGGCTGCGTGGCCTGGAACGTCTCGGAGTTCGCGATCAGATCGGCGGCTAGACGGCGGGTGAGGAAGTCGCGGGGTGAGCAGGATGAGAGCAGAAGCGCATAAGCAATCGCGAGCGCGGTGATGAGTGGCTTCCGCATTAACGAGAAAGAATCTCAGGTGGTGCTGTTTGCACTGTGAACACCGAATGATGCACGGGAGATCCTTCGCTCCGCCTGAAGAACGGCTGCGCTCAGGATGACGCCGAGGGAATTATAGCCGCCCGTGTTCAGAACGAGCGACCACGAGCTACTGGTTTTGGATTGTAACGAAAAGGGCGCCCTTGGGTGGAAAGAAAGGACGAGACGTGATCTGACCTTCGAAACGAGCGGACCAGCGACCGGGGATTGTTGTTGCGCAGTTGGGACAGTGGCCGTCCGAGGTCAGGCGATAGTCTTTGATCAGGTAGCCGTGGCGTTCGATCAGGGTTTCGTTGCACTTTGGGCAGCGCGTGTCTTCCCATTCGCCGACCATGCCGGGGAGATTGCCGGCATAGATGTGGCGAAGGCCCGACTGGCGGCCGATTTCGACGGCGCGCAGCAGGTCTTCGGAATTGGTGTCGCGGGCTACATCATTTTGCATTTTGTAGTCGCCGTGGAAGGCGGTGATGTGCCAGGGAATGTCGGGGGAGATGCCCGCCAGGAATTCGGTGAGACGGCGCAGTTCGTCGGCGTCGTCGTTGAAGCCGGGAATCAGGAGGGTGACGATTTCGAGCCATAGACCTGACTGATGGATACGGCGGATGCTATCCAGGATGGGAGCGATGCGGCCGCCGAGTTCGTGGTAGTGACGGTCGTCGAAACTTTTGAGATCGACTTTGTACAGATCGAGCCAGGGGCGCAGGAATTCGAGAACCTGCGGAGTGGCGTTGCCGTTGGACACGAAGCCGGTGATGAGTCCGGCGGCTTTGGCTTGCTTGAAGACGGCTACTGCCCACTCGCTGGTGATGAGGGGCTCGTTGTAGGTGCTGACCAGAATCTTTGCGCCCTGGGCGATGGAATCGCGGACCAAGAGTTCGGGCGAGGTTTCGAGGGGAAGCGCGACGGCGCGGGGATCGCGCAGAGCTTGCGACGTTACCCAGTTCTGACAGTAGGCGCAGTGCAGATCACAGCCCAGCATGCCGAAGCTGTAGGCGAGTGCTCCGGGATGGGCGTGGAAGAAAGGTTTCTTTTCGACTGGGTCGCACTGGGTGCCGGCGGTGTATCCCCAGGGGACGTAGAGTGTGCCGCCGCGGTTGTATCGGACTTTGCAGACGCCGGGCTGGCCTTCGGGGATGGGGCAGCAATGTCCGCAGGAGAAACAGCGCACTCGGTTGTTGGGGAGCTTCTCGTAGAGGGCGGGATCGGCTTCGCGGACTTGCTCGTCGAGAAGGGTGCGGAGGGTGGGCACGAGGACCTCTGGTTCTATTCTAACGCTGCGGGGTGGGAGAGCTTCTAGCTTCTAGCTTCTAGCTTTCAGCTCTTAGCTTTTAGCTGGATTCGAGAGGGCTGGGTGGGGCAGTGACTCCGCCCTGCTCGACCTGTTGTCATGCAAGCGATTTCACGGGTCCTTCGCTCCGCTCAGGATGACAGGGTTAGCGGCCGGGGGTTGGTTTGGTTTGTGATTCGTGCTGTTCGTACCAGATTTCGGCTTTTTGCTCGATGGCTGCGGCTTGGGCGCGTGTCAGGCGGGCAGACAGGATCTCGGCGAAACTCTTGCTGTCCTTGTCCCCGGCAGCTCGGGCCAGAACGATCCAGAAGTAGGCTTGGCTCAGGCTTGGGGTGACGCCTCGGCCCACCCAGTAACGAGTGGCCAGGGCTACTTGAGCTTTTACGTTTCCGTTCTCGGCGGCTTTGGTGAACCAAACGGCAGCAGCCTTGTCATCCTGATTTACTCCTTCCCCGGAAGCGTAACGAAGACCCAGCGCATTTTCGGCGGCTGGATCTCCATTGGCGGCACGCTGGCGGAGCTGGTCGAGGGTCGCGGTCTCGATGGCCGAGCCAGCCAGGATTGGGGTGGTTTGCTGTGGCGGCCGCGACGAGGCCAGAACAGTGTGCTCCCCGCTGCGGTCGCGAGCCTGAAGTTTTTCCTGAATCCAGGGCGCGAGGATGTAGCCCAGCGCCAGAAAGATGAAGGCGGCGACACAGACGAGCAAGTAAAGGTGAGCACGCGGCAAGCGAATGCCACCGATTTCGTCGGCATCGACGGAGGCATCATTCTTTTCCTTTTCCGTCTCGTCCTTTTCTGTCGTGTCTTTTTGTGTCTTTTCTTTTTGTGTTTTAACTTCGGGCTCGCGAACGAACAGGAAGCTGCCGTTGGGCGGAGAAGAAGGCTCGGGAGTAGCCGCAAGCGGAGCAGAGGAAACATGCGCACGCACGGCGCGATCGACTGCAGCGCTAATCGTTTCGGCGAAGCGCTGCACTACAGAGCCATCACTCTCGCCAAAGGCGTTGGGCTCGGAGGAAAACACTTCGAGCAGGCCAACCACTTTTTCGCGCAAGCGTATGGGGGCAGCCAGCATGGAGCGAATGCCCAGATCGTGACAACTCTCGCGATCCACGCGCTCGTCGGTCTCGGCGTCATCGCAGCGCAACATTTTTCCGGTGCGCACGCATTCGCCGGAAAAGCCTGAACCTACCTGCAAGGTTGCGCCCAGAGGTGGAGCGCCGGGGCCGGCGCTGGCCCGACAGATCATGGTGCCGGCATCTTTTCCGGCAATGGCAATTGCCGCGCCAGAAGCCCGAAGCAGAGACTGTGACCGGGAAGCGACCAGGGCAAGAAGCCCTTCCAGATCGGACCCGAGGGACTCCGCTTCTCTTTGGACGGCGGAGGCGGCGGTGAGGGTGTCGGTATAGTTAGGCCGAAGTACGGAATGTTCCGGCGTGGCGGACGAGAGGTCAGCGTGAGACGCGGCGTTGGCGGCTGCAGCCATGGCATTGAGGAACAGCCACTCCCGCAGCCGGTGCTGCGCAGAGTTGGTCAGGGGCGGAAGACTGAGACCGACGCGTCCGGTCGAGTCTGACCAAACCACGCGAGCGGAGGCAGAAATCTGTTCGCTGGCCTCGGCGAGATCCAGAGACAGTTCTACTTCCTGATTCATTTCCAGAGGCGATGGGCACTGCAGTGAAACGCCGACCTCGCTGATGTTGAGAACCTCGTAGAGATTGAGCATCTCGCTGCGGGAAGCACCGCGGAAACTGGCATAGGCGGGTGCGTGCACCTTCTGACGCACACGACGACGGCGGTTCAAGGAAGCAGGTCGAGACGCCTGGACGGTGGCCGACATGGGAAAACGTGGGGGAAGCCTTGCAACTCCATATTAACCCCATATTGTAGAAAAGTAGCAGGAGAAATCGGAAGGTAAGCGGCGACCGGGAGGATGATGCAAAACATGCAAAACTAAAGACTCTACCTCAAACGGCGAAGAATCTGGGCCTGATGAAGGCTGGAGATGCGGGAGATGGCGGCAACCATCAGGCTGGAAAGGAGTTGCATAGTAGCCACGTCGCGCTGGTCGAAAGCGCTGGGGGAGGAAGACAGGACCTCGAATACGCCCAGGGTGCGGCGATAGTAGCGCAGCGGAGAGACCAGAATGGAGCGGACGCCGAGGCGACGGCAGCTAGCAAGGTCGACACGCGGGTTGCGTTCGGCATCGTGGCATAGCATGACTTCGCCAGTGCGGACAGCTTCGGCGGAGATGCCAGCGTCGGTTTGCAGGCGGACACCGAGATCGGGGGCGGTGCGGCCAGCGCGAGCTCGACAGACGATCTCGTCACCGGCACGCAAGGCGATGGCAGCACCGGTAGCGCCGGTGAGATGCTGGGCGCGCTCCGTGATGGCACTGATGGCGGGTTCAAGATCCAGTTCGGCGGCGTGAATGTCGATTTCCTCTCCGACATGAACGGCGCGATAGCCGGAAACGGGATGGGCTGCATTGGCTACGCGAAGCTGGCTGCGAAGAGCAATCGAGGGCACGCGAGCGTGATGGTCGGCAACGTCGAGGACTTCCCTGCTTAAGGTCTCCCTGTCTATGAGGCGGGGATCGGGGACCGTGCGCAGCAGGTCGCGGACGAGACTGTCGAGTTCCGAATCGGTGATGAGATGAGCCGTCTGCTGCTGGCGAAGAGATCCGCCCAGAACACGGGACAAGCTGAGCAGCGAGGAGTTTCCGCAGGCCAGGCAATAGGGCCGGTGATTGGTGCTGATCAGTTCGCACTGGACACAAAACGTAGCCGACTGAAGAGGAACGAAACTAACATCCTTGAAAGTAGTGCCGTAGATCGTCTTGCCAAACATGATTGCCTTTCTCGCCCAGACTAAGAGAGATCAAGGTAAATAGCGATTGACGGGTTAGACAGTGGCCGCACTGGTTCCTCATGTGGAAAAGTCGGCGATTCGAAGTTCGAAGTAGCGCCCGGACGGACCGGCTTGAGAATTCGCGAGGAGAAACACCTTGTGGCTATTGATCGGAGAGGAGTGCTGAGTTAGAATTCAAGCGTTGCAGGATCGAGCTTTGATCGGGAGAAAAATCATGCAGTGGACAGCACCTGCTTTTGAAGAAGTCTGCTTGAATTGCGAGATTAATTCTTACGCCAGCGCAAAGCTTTAACCGTTAGCCCTACCTAACGCTTTCTTGAGCACGCGCCATCCGGTGCGTGCAATCTTGTTTCGATTGCACCTCTTGCGTTATTCCTTTAACCAGCCTGGGCGGCAACAAATCCCTGATCATCCTGACCTGCAAGGGGAATGACTTGCACGGCGTGTTGAAAACTGCGGTCCAAGGCGTCGGCGAGAGCTACGGGGAAAGCGGAGGTCAGAAGGTTGATATCAACCTGAAGATGCCGGGGGGAATAAAGGCGGTGGAACATCATGGAGCCGCGGTGGCGGTTGGATGAGCTCATGAGCTCGAGGGATAGAGTCCAAACGGCCAAACCCTCGAGGGATGATGATCCTCTGGTCTTACCCCAATGAAAAGACACTTCGCCGCGGCGGGGCTGGGCGCCGGGCTCAGGAGCGCCCGCGGGATGGGATTCACCGGGAAACAGCTTGAAGCGAACAACAAAGCTATCGAAGTCGTTCGAGCTGAAGGCGGCTTCCAGAATGCGCCGAATCTGGTCGTAATCGCGAGCCGCTTTGAGTTCTTCCGTGGCTCGACGAATGGAAAGATTGTTGATGACGATCTGGCGTTGTTCAAAGGTGCGCTGGGCGACGCGACCGAGTTCACCCAACTCAAGATAGCCGAGGCGCTGGACGCCGATCCAGATACCGATTCCAAGCACGGCGAGAACCAGGCCCAGAGAGCTGCCCGTGGGCCAGAGCAGAAACAGGCTCAGCATGGCGAACACGGCGGAGACCCCGTAAAGCACAATAACGACCTGGCGATGAGTGAGGCCGTGCTGCAGCAGCTTGTGATGGATATGCTCACGATCGGCAGTAAAAACGGGGCGTCCGCTGATCAAGCGCCGGAGAATGGAGAGCGTGGTTTCGAGAATCGGCAGGCCGAAGGAAACGACGGGAATGGCGACCGCGACAATGGTGGGAGCTTTTTGGGCACCGGCGAGAGCCAGCGCGCTCAACACAAACCCTATGAAAAGACTGCCTGAATCTCCCAGAAAGATAGTTGCCGGATTGAAGTTGTAGCGCAGGAAACCGAGGATGGCGCCGGCGAGCGCAATGGTCATCACGGTCATCAGGGAGTATCCGTTTAACAGCGTGACCACGAACACGACCAGGGTGGAGAACAAGGCAGAACCGGCGGCGAGGCCATCCAAGCCGTCGATCAGGTTGAAGGCATTGGTGATGGCAAGGACCCACAAAATAGTGAAGGGCAGGCCCACGAACCAGGGCAGTTGATGCTCGCCAAACAACACAGGGATATTAAGAATGCGAAGACCGCCCATAAACAACATGCTGGCGGCCAGAGATTGCACGGCGAACTTGCAATAAGGGCCTACGGTGTAAAGGTCGTCATAGAGACCCAGCAGGAACACGAGAGATGCGGGCACCAGAATGGTGAGCAAAGTCTTCAGAGAAAAAGCTGCGTGCAGGTGCGGAATGTAACGGACGAGGAGCGCTGCCGCCGACATGCTCAGCGAAAAGGAAAGAAAAATCGCGACTCCACCGAGCCGGGGCAGAGGCTTGGCGTGCAGGTGCCTCTCCTGCGAAGGAACTGCTACCCATCCGCGCCCAGATGCAAAGTCCCGAACATAGCGAGTGAGGACGAATGAGAACAGCAGCGACAGGAAGAAGATCGCGAAAAAGGCTACGGTCAACGATTCCCCCTTGGTTCACAAATCACGAACACCGGTGCCAAATCCTCATCTAACAGCCAAGTATTGCAGCAACATGATGCCGGCTGGTAGTGAGTTAGCGGGTTCGGTCTGGGTGCCTGCGTTTGAGAGTTGTTGGCAATCTAGCAGCCTGGGCGCGCGGTTTCAAATCCCTGATGTGCAAAACCTGTGGAAAACCTGGCCGGGAGGGCGTCCGCAGCAACTCGATACGATGGGCATGGGGCACGCTGTGCTAAACTTTTTAGCGATCCTTCTTCCGCCCGAGGCTGGTCAATGGAGTTCAGCAGGTTCAGGCTTGTCGGCAGCCGACGGTTGCTCGCTTTCGCCCTTGTTTTGCTTTCCAGTTCGGGGTTTAAGGTTTGGGCCCAAACGCCGGCGCCGGTGTTGCCTGCGAGGCAGCCGATCTCTCAAGCTGCAACAGGAACCGCTCCGAGCGACGACTCGGCGAAGCCCGCCCAGAGCGGCCCTCTGACAGGTTCGGGCGGCGCTGCCACGGAGAATTCGCCGGTGGTGAAATTGGGGGCTGGTGATTTGATTGAGGTCGGCGTCTACAATGTGCCAGAGCTGACGACGAAAGCGAGAGTCGGAAATTCGGGAGATGTTTACCTTCCACTGATCGACTACGTGCATGTAGGCAACCTCACGGTGGAACAAGCCCAGGTTTTGATCCAAAAGCGGCTGGAAGATGGGGGCTTTGTCCGCAATGCTCACGTTACGATCTTTGTTGACGAATCTGCTTCCCAGGGTGTGACCCTTCTCGGCGAGGTGAACAAGCCGGGCATCTACCCAGATCTTGGGGATCGCCGGTTATACGATCTGATTTCAGCGGCGGGGGGATTTACCCCTGCGGCGGGACGAAAGATAAGCATCGCGCGGATGCACAGTCAGTCCGATGCGATCACGGTAAACTTGCCTAGAAATCTGGCTGACGATTTGCAGGACAATATTGAAATCATGCCGGGAGACACCATCGTTGTGCCGCGGGCGCCGATCATCTACGTGGTGGGGGATGTGGGGCGTCCCGCTGGATTGTTGGTGGATAACGGGAGCTTGACTGTGTTGCAGGCGCTGGCGCTTGCGGGCGGGACGAATCGCACCGCAAAGCTGGGCGGAGTCCGCATCATCCGCAAGGGCCCGGCGGGAATGAGCGAAACGCGAGTTCCGCTGAAGAAGATGCTGGAAGCGAAGGCTCCCGATATAACCCTGCAGGCCGATGACATCCTTTTCGTGCCGCTGAGTGGAGCCCGGGTGGCGGCTGGAACGGGGTTTAACGCGGCAGTGGTCGCGGCATCCGGATTGGCGATTCTGGCCGTGCATCCGTAAGCGGAGACATCAGGGAAGATTGTTTTACGCGGCAAGTTCTGAGCTGCGAGGCTCGGGCAAGTTCAAGAGGTGTTCGAGAACGCGAATGTATTTTTCCGCGGTGTGACGACGGGAAAATTTGCGCACGATGTAGTCCCTGCCGTTTTCTCCCATTTCGCGAGCTGCTTTTCGATTGGCAGCGAGGTAGCGAATGGCGCTCGCCAGAGCGTGTGAATTCTCCGGTTCGATCGCCAGCCCGCCGCGGGCTTCTTCCAGAATCGCCCGCGCTTGCCCATCTACACCGAGGATGACGGGGCGCGCGCACGACATGAATTCCAACATCTTGGTGGGGATGACGGTCTTGAACAAGTCAGTTTTCTTGAGCGGAACCAGGCAAACATCCGATACACCGATGTATGCGGGAATCTTTTCGCGGGGCTGTTGACCGACAAAACGCAGATTGTTCAGGCCGCGCTGCTGCGCCAGCGCGATGATGTACTGTTTTTCAGCCCCTTCTCCCAGCATCAAAAAGACAATCTCGGGATTCGTATTCTGCAACTGGACCGCGGCGGCGATGATCGTCTCGAGCCCATGCGCCATTCCCATGGTGCCGATGTAGGAGACGACAAGCTTTCCCTCGGCTCCCAGTTCCCTTCTCAGGCCGGTTGCCGCTTCTTCGGAAAATGACTCGGGGGCGAAAAGCTCGGTCTCCACTCCGTTTTCGATCACCGAAATCTTTTCTCGAGGCACATGCCAGCGCTCCACGAGGTGGTCCTCAAAAGCGGGTGAGACCACGACTATTCGATCCGCATGGCGATACAAGAAGCCGGCAATGTTGGCCAGAGACCGGTGCAGAAGCGAATTGCCATCGCTCATGCCGACCGCAGCCAGTGACTCGGGCCAGAGATCTCGCACCTCGAAGACAAACGGCACTCGCTTCCACTTCGCCAGCCACCAACCGGAAACTGCGACCAGCAATTGCGGAGACGAGGCGATGACGACCTCAGGCCGCGGCAGGAAAAGACCTGTAGTTGCCGCCGAAGCGCAAAACGAACTGTAATTCAACATCCGCTCGTACGCTTTGCGGTTCGGAAAAGGAAGCAGCCAGGTGCGAACCACGTTTACGCCATCGGTTTGCTCGCGTGCGATCAATCGCCGGAATTTGTCGCGATACTCGGGCGGCACCACACCGGTGGGATGATTGGGAAACCCGGTCAACACAGTCACATCGTGCCCCGCCGCGGCCCAATGCCGCGACAGCTCGGCGGCCCGCGCGGCGGGCGCACCCATCTCCGGCGAAAAGTATTGCGACACGTAAAGAATCTTCATGCGACGGTGAACAGATTATTCAAGACGCCGAATTCAGCACGCTCGATCGAAACCGGTGACATTGGGAGCGGCGATCGTCACCGCACAGATCTCTCACGCTATGAAACTCCGCCACGGACGTCTCAGCGCTGCGACACTGAAGCGGCCGCATTTCCGCAGCATGGCGTTCTCGCTGAAAGATTCACCCGATAAACCTCGGCCTCATCTCGCACAATGACAAGACTTCCGTCCCGTGGTTCAAGTGTGCATTGCTCGTCCATAAGGACCGCAGTCACGAATCGAACTGGCAATTGCGATCGAGTCTGGTAAACCAGGGAAACGGCGGGCCGAAGATCACCGTACGTGGGTGACTCCCAACCCAGCAGCGGCGTGTCCGCGCCTGCGACCTCGGGCGCCGCACTCTTCCCTGCCCGAACAACCGCCGCACTTCCCGCAACACTGGAAAAAATGCTCCAGCGAATCCGCGATTGTCCGGCCGAGAACACAACTTCAAAAGGCGAGTCAGAAACCTCGTACGAAAAATCTGCTACCAGCCAGTGCAGGCGCACGTCCTGCTCTCCAGGCCCCACTATGTCGTCGACAATCACCCAGCCCGAGCCAGGCAACCACTGCACCGACCGGTGGTGTTTGACGCCGAGACTCTTGTAGCCGTTATGCTCGCCCTCGAAGCGATCGGGGTAAGCGCCGCCGGACGTAGAAAACAACTGCCCTGACGCTTGCGCCCAATCGACCCAGAGAAAGCGGCCGGCGCGACGCATCTGGTCGCGATGATCCACCGTAACAGTGTTGTGAACGGCGCTGCCAGCGAGACCATTATTCCACGGAGGAGAGCCATTGTAGAGATAAGTTCCGGCATCGCGTGCCAGGTTGATGCCCTGCCACCACAAATCCACGTGCAACTGATCGGCCTGAAAAGGCCGGCGCGTGTAGCGGCCGGCGCGAATCAGAGCCCAGTAATTCTCATCGCCCAGACGGAAGTAGCCAGTCTCCGCCGCAGCAGGAGAAACGGCAGCAACTTTTTCCACCGCGGCCGGCTCGCCGCCGAGCCACAACGCAGCTTCATCCCACGGCCCTGGCGGCAGCGCGGGGCGATTCAGAACAGCAGCGCCCGACTGCAGTAACGGACGGAAATCTCTATACGAGCCAGGCGCGAGCGGAAGGATCAGGCTGCCATCGTCGGAACCGTAGTTCGGCACCAGCCCGCTCACCGGATCCACAAAGGAGCGCATGAAATCAAAAGCAGCCTGCGCGCGCGTGCGAATGTCGTCGTGAAGCGGAGCATGGTGAATCTCAGCCAGCCGCAGCGTCCACAGCAGCAGATGCAGAATCATGCGCTGGTAGTTGAAGGAATGCTGCTGCGAAACACCCTCGGGTGTGATCTGGTCAAGAACGGACTCCCGCAACAGATGCGCACCAAGATTCTTCCAAACCTGCGCCTCTCGCAATTCTGGACAAAGAGTCCCGGCAGTCCACAGACCGACAGCCTCGCTGACCAAGTGATTGCTACGCTGTGAGCGCGCGTAACCGAGGGTCTGCGCGGTGCGCCAAGCGTGAGCGGCGATCATAGAGACGAGCAACGCGACGCGCTGGTTGGTGGTCGATGGCGAATGGACGAAACCATGCAGCGCGAACGACCAGGCCAGGATGCGCAAGGAGCACTCCTGCCCGCAAATCCATAGCGGACCGGACATGGGCGGACTGTGATGGGCCCAGTCCTCAACCGCGGTCCAGAAAGCTTGTGGAAATCGCTCGTCGCCGCTGAGGGCATAGGCCCGCACCAGCGGGTAGACAAATAGGAATCTGGAAGGCTCCAGGATGAATTTCAGATCGCCGTAGGCGGGTGAGGCAAAGCGCATCTGAGTCCACTGCTGCTGCGGCGAAACACCCTGGCCCGTGACCGGGTTCCGGAACCATAGTGGCGGAAATTCGCAAGCGAAAGACAGGTCAGCGAAGAACGGCAGATTGCCTTGTAGAATACGCTCAGCCTCCGCGAGAACAGATGCCTCCCCCCCGATGCCGATAGCTTTCCTGATGCTAGTTCCCAAGGCCTGCGCATCGGAAAAAAAGAATGGCGGAGTGCCGTTCCGGCGTGCTGACCGCATCTCTTCTGCTGTGGCACCGGGAGCAATGCGCTGCAAGTCCCAGGAATCCCAACCCTGCACGGAGCGCATCCGCCACAGCATCAAGCCGCTGCTGCGCTGGAGTTCATATTCCAGGCGCAGCATGCCGTCGCGAATCCCGAAAGCGCGGCCGACCTGCAGCACGGTCGCGAGCTTATCCATTAGAAGCCTCCGCGACAGCCAGGCGATTCTTTGTGAGGCGTTCGGCTGATCGCGCCTGGAGCCACTGATGCATGACGAAGAATTGATTGTCTCTATCGAGATCGGATTGCGGTTTAGCCGAGATGGCGCCCTGATCGAGACCGGCAACGACCTCTGCAAGCTTCTCGACGCCAAAGGCAATGAGCCGGTTGCGCAAATCGTTGAGCGATTCGCACCGGGCGGCCTCGGGAAATTCATAGCGCTGAAGAATCGGCCCGGTATCGATTCCCGCGTCTATGTAATGGATGGTAATGCCGACTGGAATCTCAGTCAGCAAGGACCACTCCGGGCTACTCATGCCGCGAATTTCCGGCAGCAAACCGAGGTGCACGTTCAGGACTCCGAGAGGAGGTACTTCCAGCAACTGCTTTCGCAAAATGTTGCCGCCGGCGAAGACGATGAGGTCGGGCGACCATTGCCTGAGAAGCGCGATCGAATCCGGCGCGTTCTGCTGGTCGCAGACTGCAACGGGGAAGCGATGAACCGCGCCTACTTGGCGCAGGCTACGGAAAACACCATCTCCGTGTCTTAGCCAAGGCTCGAGATAGGGATTACTCACGCGGGGCTGCCCATCGCCATGATGCAGAACCAATTTTGTGCGCGCGTACTGCGCAACGCCTCGCACACCCCATTGTTCCAGCTTGCGCAGGAGCGTTCCGCGATTTAGGGTGGAAAGAGCAACCGCGCCGGCTAAAACGTATCCCGACTCAGCTATGCGCACCGCCATGGCACATGCGGTTTCGCTGTACAGGCTGGAACACAGAACTACGATGCGCATGGCAATGCCTCGATGGCAGCTACTTCTAGTGACCGTGTGAGGCGCTGCTCCAGCAGCAGAGCGTCAGCGAAAAACTTGCATCCCCAACTGATGAATCGCAACGGCTGGTAGTCGCCCCAGACTGGATACGATCCGCTGACGCCCCCGGCAATTCCACGCCGACCGCGCACTGGAATCAATTGTTTCAGCATTTCGTTCATCTTGAGAGCGGCATTGAGATAACGCAGATCGCCAGTCAACTCAAACAGACGCAGCCAGACGCAAGACATCTGCGCATTCCCGGTGAGGCACGTGAAGCGTTGCCCGCTCTTGAAATCGTCATCGTAGGCTCCCGCCAAACACTTGTTCGTCTCAAACTTCCGCAGCAGTACCCATGCCGATTTCGCGACTGCCTGGATGGCATCGTTTCGCCGCCGCAGAATTGCACACTCCAGAACGCCCTGCAGCACGTAGGCGATGAAGTGCAGGTAGTTTGGATGACCTTGCAGGTTGATGCCATCGATCCAACCACTGGGCTGGAAGTGGGACAACACCCAATCCAGATTCCTCTCGGCCGCCAGTCCGTATGGTGGGTCCGCAGTGTGCTCGGACAACTCTGCCAGCGCCCACGCAACCATGCTGTAGTAAGTATGGGATGCAGCCTGATAAGCGCCCGCCCCGGACCACGAACCGTCTGACCGCTGCATCTTGATCAACCAATCGCCAGCAGTGATGGCCGACATCCGGATTTCCGGCCGGTTCGTCTCCAGGTGAGCTCGAACCAATCCTTGCAGGATCTGGCCTGTGTTGAACACCGACGGTTGCGCCTGGCGACCGTGCAATCCGGCGGGAAACGCGCCCTCAGGCATTTGCAGCGAAAGCAACCACTGGGTTGCCCGTTGCGCGGCGAGAGTGGCTCGGTCGTCGCCGGCTGCGCGTGCGAAATCATACACCGTGGGAACGATGTAGCCGGTGACCTCCGGATAGGACTCCGAATATCCCGTGAGCAGGCTGTAGAAGGCCGCAATACCGCCATCGGGGCGCTGCGCGTCGAGAATCCAGCGCAGTAATGAGTTCAGCGTTTCCAGGCTGGGCCGCTTGGTGGTCGCATACGAGTAGAGACCGCGCTGCTCGAAAGTGACCCGCACTTTGTCGGACAAGAGCTTTTGAATCAGTGGAAGCATACGCAGTGGACCGCGCAGCAAGCCCGTGGCTTCGGTCAGCGCCTTTGCGAGTTGACCGGTCATGGCATTGTCCCCGCCATTGTCTTTGGATGCGCCGGCCGCGGAGTCAGTCATTGGAAAGTATGCCCCCGGAGAGTATGTCCCAGGAGAGTATGTCCCAGGAGAGTATGTCCCAGGAGAGTGCGTCCCAAGAAAGTGCGCACCAAATCAAGAATCTCACGCGGTGGCCGCCTCGCGTGTGTGGCCGAACTCTTCCACGCACTGTTGCGCCCCGGCATTGAGGAAAGTTCGCATGCAATTCTCCGGAGTCAGAATTCTCCGGCTTAGTCCCCCGCTTCCATCTCCAATTCGTAGATCTTGGCCTTGATGTAAAAAAACTGTATGCCCTGAAAAACGCAGTAAATCAGTCCCGGAATGCCATCGAGAAATCCCAGACAAAAAATGTACTTGAACAGAAAGAAAGCAAGGGGCGAGCCCGGGAGGGCGAAAAATTTGCGGCGCAGCCAGCGGCGGCGTTGGGCCTGCGACCCGAAAAGCGACGGGGGCAGTTCCAGGGAGCCGGCTTCGCCCTCGAGCCACACTCTCGCGTCCCAGTTGGAATACTCATCGTGCTTACGGATGTAGTGGGAAAGAGACTCGACGTTGTTGTGGAGCAAGGGATGTTGGAGTTTTGCCGTCTTGCCTTCGACCACTACGTGTTCGTGGACTTCCATGTCGGCCATGGAGGCGTCCTGCTCTCGCAGGCGGCACTCATAACGGCCTTTTCCGCGGCGGAACAACGAAAGCTTCTCGAAGCTGGCGCCGCTGTGGCGGAGTTCGCGACCCAGAAAGTACATGCGCAGGGCGATGTAGTAGCCGTCGCAGTCGGGATTTTGCACTGCGTCCCGGATTTCGTGCGCCAACTCCGGAGTTAACGCTTCGTCGGCATCGACCAGGAAGATCCAGTCGTGGGCCAGAGGCAGCGATTCTATTGCCCACTGGCGTTTCTTGGGCCATCCACCCTGGTAATGAAACTGCACGACGTGGGCGCCATACGACTCCGCGATCTGAGCTGTCGCGTCAGTGCTTTGCGAGTCAATGACATACACCTCGCCCGCATCGCGGAGCGATTCCAGGCAACGCGGCAAGTTTCGGGCTTCATTGCGGGCGGCAACAATTGCGGTCACCGGCAGGAGCTGCGTAGATCGCGCGGGCGGCACGTGTTTTGACTCTTCCAGCTTATGCATCGGCGCGGAAAGACTCTCAACATATTACCTGAGTAGGCGTTCCACGGCATCATTCCAGAGCATGAGGCATGAGCCTGGCCATGGCCGATTCAGACAAGCTTCCGAGTGCATCAGAAGACCATCGGGACTTTGCTGCCTTCGATCGCCAAGTGGTCCTAGCGCCGTATCGTTTGCGTTGATTAGCAGTCAGAACCTGTTGCTGGCCACGGTTCACAAGCGACCGTTGCCGCATCAAGAAATAACGAAAGGGTAGAATAGTCGCGCGAAAGAGCCACCAGAGAGGTTGGCATGGGGATTGAACGTCGTTCCCCGCCAGGAAGGTGTTCAGTGATTGAAACGTTTCGGCCAATCCTCAACATGCCGTGGGCGTACCGGATGTGGGGCAGCATCCTAGGCGCGCATGGATACAGGGAGGCCCTTGCAAAGGAGCACATCCGAGCCAGACAAAGCGACCGGATCCTGGACGTCGGTTGCGGGCCTGGAAGCATGGTCGATTATCTTCCCGTGTCAGAATACGTCGGGTTCGATGCAAACCCTGATTACGTCAAACTGGCGCAGCGACGCTTTCCGGAAGCACACTTCACTTGCGATCGGGTGAATGAGTACAATCTGCCGCAAACCGAATACTTCGACATCGTAATCGCGTTAGCTATTCTGCACCACCTCGATAATCTGGAAGCTGTCCAACTGTTTCGAATGGCTCGTCGTATCCTAAAACCTCAAGGCAGGCTGATCACGTTAGATGGCGTCTGGGTGACCGGTCAGCCTAAATTGGCCAAATTCTTGCTAAGCAGAGACCGGGGACGCTTCGTAAGGCACGCCGATGAATACGTGGCGCTTGCGTCGACTTCTTTTTCGAACGTTAACTCGACAGTCCGTCATGACATGCTCCGGATTCCGTATAGCCATCTGATTCTGGAATGCAGGCGCTAGTGATGACGCATTTCGGCTCTTACCTATGATTTACTCTTGACCTCAGTCTCCGACGCACCCGGGCCGACTTGCTGCATGGTGTAGAGTTTCAGTTCAAACCAAGATGGCACTTAGCAGGCATGACGACCGTCTCAGTGGAGCTAATCTTCTGAAATCAGAATCCAGTTGGTCCGCACTGCAATCGGGAGGACCTTGGGCGCGACTTGTTTGTGCGGTTGCCTCAGCCGTCCCTCTCCTGATGTTTGCCACGGTTGTGGTATTGCGCGGGGGGTTTCCGACTCCAGTCGATGCTCTGCTAAAGATGACGGGAGTCTCTCTTCTCGTGGTGAACGCCGGTGCTTTCGGCTCCAGAAAACACTGGTTGTTGTGCGGACCGATGGTTTCGCTTTTTACACTGCTCGTCGTTACCGCCATAGGTCTGTCGCCGGTCGGCGGCAGCGCTGCGATCGCGGCCGTGGTCAGCGTCGCGGGCGTGGCGGCATGTGCGTGGAACATGGTCGCGGTAGTTGCGCGGATGGGTTTGATCCGCACGGTCGCCCTCCTCACCTTGGGCCTCTTCGTTGGGCTCTATGCGGAAAGCATGTATTGGCGCGTCAATTCGGTTCACGACGTCGTTTATCCGGAGTCGATCGTTGCCGGGCGAGTGGCGACGGATGTTGCCCAACAAGCAGCGGTCATCAACATGATTTCCATGTACAACGTGGCGTCCACCGGCCTGGATGGCATTCCTTTGCTCAGATATCACAACGGTTCTTTGTGGATGGCGGAAGGCCTCCGGCGGCTGTGCGGTTTTCGGGCCATCGATTTCCTGGCATTCGGTTATGGAATTCTGTTGATACCGTTCTATGTAGTGACATTCTTCGGTTGTGCCGAGTTATTGCGGGCTGCGGTGAGGCAGGAATCTGATGTGCCGCCATTCACTTTCTGGGCGGCGAGTGTGGTTGCATTTGTCGGAGTCTTTCCATTTACCGGCGACCCCATGCAACTAAACTTCAACGAAGTAATTATCAACAGCGATTCCTTTGTGCTTGCCATCTCGCTTTCTCTGCTGCTTATTGGAACCGCCGTGTGGTTCCATGGATCGCTAGGCGCGCGCGATTACGTATGGACCTTGAACGACAAGATCGCTGTGGCAGTGCTTGTGCCTGCGATCCTGGGCTTGATCGGATGGGTGAAACTCTCGCAGATATATCTGGTCCTCGGTTTAGTCGTATACCTTTGCTGGCGGGTTAAATGGCTGCGGACCTGGCCCTTCGTGCTGGGAGCTGCAGTTTCAGCTTTCACGTTGGCCGTGATGGTTTACTCGGAGAGGGGCGCGCTTCGGTCCAGTTTTGCTCCTCTGAATTTCGACAGAATTTCTCCCGAATGGGTCCCGTATTTCTTCGTTGTGTATTTTGCCTGGCCATGGTTACTTCTGATAGTTTGGGCGCGCGGTCATGACACTCGGAGCCTGGGCGAGTTGGTGCGAGCGGCGAAGGGAGGCGAAACTCTCCTCGTCGAACTGGCGTTTGTGACTGTCGTGGCAGGCCTCATCCCTTATTTGCTCGTCAACTTCAACTCTCCCGGGTGGAAGTACTTCACTGATTTTCAGGGCGTGATCGCGGGAGTGTTCGTAGTTGCCTTGCTGCCTCAATTCAGATTAGCCGACATACTGCAACGCGTGCGGGATGGCAGCCTTCGTCTGACGACCGCCCTTTTGTTGGGGCTCACAGTTGCAATAGGCGGACATTTATTTATCACAACGGTGGCTGCGACGTATCGCATGCTGAAACGAGGCTGCGAAACTCGCGCCGTGCTTGCGGGACTACCCGCGACGGCGTGGCGTCAGGAATTAGGACAGATCAAGGCGCGCCGTTCGGTTGTGGCAGCGGCTCTTGCAGATCGTGTCCAACTAATCCAGTGTCTGGATCGCATTGGAGACCAGCCAGCGCAGCAGCGTCGAGGCACAGTCTTGTACATTCCTAAGACCGACCGCACGTATTGGGATATGCGCCAACTGGGCGACGGGGCCACGCCTTTCATCGCTCCGGCGTTGGCTGGCCTGCCCATGGTGGATGGCCTGCCTGAGTACGAGGACATAGGATGGGCTCGAGTGGGCTGGGGTTATCCGCAATATGAGCTGCCCAGCGGGCATGAAGAACCGACGGAGAATGTGGACCGCGCAGTCGACAAAGCACGAAAGGACGGCTTCCGCAAGCTGGTTGTTTTGCAGAAAACGGCCGCCGGAGAATGTGGGCTCGAGGAGATTCAGCTGCAATAGCGCCGCAGCCTTACTCGCGGACAGCGCAGAAGGCCAACAACGACCCTCCGAATTCCCGGCGCTGCAGCCAGTGAGGAATGGGGCTGCCAAAAGGAATGACCTTGTTCGTGGAGAAGCCATGCTGCTTCAACAATGTGCGAAATCCGGCCGCTGCATACTCGTTGTGCGAGTAATCGAGAAAGGGACACCACCTTTGCTGGAGGAGGCGCCCTAGTCGATGGGTCGCAACCTGAGCCCTCCGCACCAGCGAATTGCGGTTCGCCACGGAGGCAACCAGCAGGCCGCCGGGTCGCAACACGCGCGCAAACTCCGCGAGACACGCTTGAGGGTCGGGGACGTACTCCAGGACACTGGAGCAAAGAATTCCGTCCAGCGATTGCTGGGCTAGCGGGAGCTGGGCGATCGTCGCAATGTGCTCGAAGCGCAGCCGGTGGCTGCGCTCATCGTCGCTCGAAACACCTAGCCTCGCAACATCCGGCCTTGCGCCATCGTGGCTCGTAAGCTCGCGTGCCGAGGCGATCATTTCCTCTGCTGCATCGACTCCCAGCACGTTGGCACCGACTTGGAACAGATGGCGAGCCAGTGTGCCTGATCCGCAACCCGCATCGAGCCACTCTTGCCGGTGCAAGTCGTGGCCCGCCAGGCACTCCTCAACAGCGCGTAAGCGAGCCTTGAAAGCCGGCTTTTTGTAGCGCTGGTCCCAGCCTATGGCTAGCTCGCGGTGGTAGGCGACTGCGTCTTTCGCCGGGGGTTCGGGCGATTTCAACATTTATCGCTGTGGCACCTTTCTAGCCACGACCAGCCAACTGGCTCCAAATTCGTTCTCGCGCCGCTCTCGGATTCCCGCTACTTCGCGCTCTTGTATCCAATTGAGTGTCCTGGCAATCAGATCACTCTTGATCTTGTGCTGGCGAATCATTTTCGTATCGCCGGCTTGAACCTCCGGCAGAGTCTTCCGTCCCAACCGGTAGGGTATTGCCCGCATGGCAAGAATAGCCGGAGGTAAGAACTGGAAGAAGCCGGTTGCGAACTCCACCTGCAGACCTGCTCTCTCGATCAGTTCTCTAAGAGGCCGCTTCCCATAGCGGCGGTGGTGGCCGGCAACTACGTCTGCTCCAGACCACAGCACTTGATAAGCAGGGACGGTTAAATAGACACGCCCGTGACTGGATAAGTAGGTCTGGATTGTTTGCAAGAACGTGTAGTCGTCCGCCATGTGTTCCACCACATCGAATAGACCGACGGCAGGGAGAGTTCCGGGCAGGAATCCAGCGTCCTCCAATGTGGTACGCACTACGTGTTGGAGTCCGCGCTTGCGGGCATTCGCTGTGCCCGCTCCCCCAGGTTCGACGAGCACTACTTCCAAACCCGCATCCTGCATAGCCTTGGCAACGAAGCCGTTGCCGCCGCCGATGTCGAAGAGCGGACCCGGCGGCGGATACTGCCGCACGACTTCAAGAATACAGGCGTTGCGATGGCGGAACCAGAAAGAGGAATCCTCAACGTCGAAACAGGCTTGATTCCCCCATTCGGGATACGAAACAGCACACATTGCCTTACAGCGCCAGTCGCCTTGCGGCGATTGCTCAAGGTTGCGGCTGATTTGTTTCAGGTCGATCATTGAGGAAAAGATGCACTACGCGAGGCGCAAGGATGCGCGACTTAAGCTAGTTGCGGAACAGGGCAGGGCTGGCTTCAGGCTCCAATCCTTTCCTCGCGCAGACCGAATCGATTACCAAACGAAGTCACGGCGGATAGCACGCGCATTTGCTCAGCCTCGGTCAAGTCGTTGTAAAAGGGCAATCGCAAGAGGCGTAAACTCACATCCTCCGTCACCGGACAACGGGTCTCGCGCGCCGCCCATTTCCGTCCCATTTCCGAGGAATGGAGCGGCACATAGTGAAATACGCTGAGGATCCCGTGCGCCTTGAGGTGAGCGATGAGCGACTGGCGGAACTCGAGCGATGGCAGAACCATATAGAACATGTGATACGCCTGCTCACACTCGGCAGGGACCACGGGCAGGCTTACACCGTTTTCCATTGCCCAAGCTTCCAGATGGTGGTGGTACCATGCCCAGATTCGCCGGCGCTTTTTCTGGATTTCCTGGCGGGCCTCGAGTTGCGCTAACAGGAAGGCAGCCAAAAGATCCGATGGAAGGTAGCTCGACCCAACGTCGACCCAGCTGTATTTATCCACCTGGCCTCGGAAGAACTGGCTTCGATTGGTGCCTTTTTCTCGAACAATCAGCGCGCGCTCCGCAAGTTCCGGAGCGTTCACCAGCAGCGCGCCACCCTCTCCGCAAGTCACATTCTTGGTTTCGTGAAAGCTTTGCGTGGCGAGGCATCCGAACGTGCCTGTGTACTTCCCCCGATAGCGCGCGAAGAGGCCGTGTGCATTGTCTTCCACGACAGCAATTCCATGGCGTGCGGCGATGGCGCAGATCGTATCCATTTCGCAGGCCACACCGGCATAGTGCACGGGCACGATCGCCTTCGTCCGCGACGTAATCAGGGCCTCAAGCTGGGCTTCATCCAAATTCATCGTGTCAGGGCGGACATCGGCGAAGACGACTCGCGCCCCGCGCAGCACAAACGCATTTGCGGTGGAGACAAAAGTGAATGATGGCAGGATCACCTCGTCGCCGGGACCGCAATTCAGAAGGATGGCAGCCATTTCGAGCGCGTGGGTGCAGGACGTGGTCAGCAGGACCTTGGGTACCTGGAGTTCTTGCTCGAGCAATTCGTGGCAGCGGCGGGTGAAGGCACCGTCGCCAGACGCATAACCGTTGGCAATCGCCTCCGCGATGTACTTGTATTCGTTGCCTGCGAGGCAAGGACGATTAAACGGGATCGCGCGGTTCACGATCGGTATGGTCATAACTCAGTATCCTGACGCGACTGGTCTTGAGCAACCGCCCGGATAGAATCTCGAATCGCAAATTGGGGCCGGTAGCTTAGGTCGCGGCCGGCTTTGGAGACGGAGACGTCCCACACGGTTCCCTCCTCAGGGTCGGGCTTTCCGGCAAAGTCAATGCTGGCGGAAGAGCCCAGTTCGCTGATGCAAGTCTGCGCGAGTTCATGATTACTGATGCAGTCCGCGGCCGCTATATTGTAAACGCCAGATGCGTGTTTTGTTAGGCAAGCTTCGACAGCGGCTGCCACGTCGCGGACATCGACATAGTTCTGCCTCCGGGTTCCCCGCCCGAGGATCTGTAGAGGCTCGCCTGCCAACGCTCTCCGGACAAATACGGACAGTATGCGATTTCGGGGCGTTTCGGGCCCCGACGGTGATGTGAGCCGGAGGCTCGCCGCGCGGCAACCGTTGCCTTCCGCCAGGCGCATCAAGTGCTCGCCATAGAGTTTGGAAGCGTGGTAGGCGGTCGGCGGTTGGGTGGGATGATCTTCGGTAATTGGATGCTGGACGGGGCGGCCGATGATAGGAACGCTCGAGATGTAAACCAACTGAGGTGTTGCCCAGCTGTGGGCTAGCTTTATGACTTGCTGCGTTCCCAGGCAATTCGTGAGTGAGATCGAGGGATCGGAATTGTCATGTGACAAGGAAGCGGCTGCGTGCACGATTGCGTCACACGGCTGGAGAGCCTTTGCGATGACATCGAAAGCACTTACCGCCCCCAGGCACGCTTCGACATGCTCGATCAACCCTGGTACTGGACGAGAGTGCCGGCTTGCACCCGCTACCTGGTGGCCGTGATCGGCGAGGAAGGCGGCGATCGCCCGCCCGACCTGACCGGTGGCTCCGGTAAGGAATACTCTCATTTTTCCATCCCGTAGTCTTCGATAACCGGCTTGTAAGCTTTCGGCTGGTCTAATTCCCCGAGCTGGTCTAAGCGGGTCTTGGCTTCCTCGCTCACGTAGATCTCATTCCAGTAGCGCAGTGCGACGCCCTTTGTAATCACCGGGAGATCAGCCGCCGGTTCGCCCAATGCATAATGTCGGAGGGTCGCTTCCACATCATTGAAGCCCATCCTGGCGCGGATGGGTGCAGTTCCGGAGAAGCGAACATTGATTTCAAAGCACACGGCTCGACCATGATGGAGGCGCATCTGGATATTGCAGGGACCCATTGGTTTCAAAGCTTCCGCAATCTGAACTGCCTCTTCCCGCACCTCGGGGAAGTGTCCGGCTTCGGCACGGTAAGTTGTGCCTTCGAGAAGATCCCGGCGCATGACCATCGCTCCCCTGACTCTCGACTCACGATCGCTGAAGCAGCCGGCGGTGTATTCCTGATTAGGATCTCCAAGGTACTCTTGGATGACGTAAGCCTTCTTCGCCTTTGCCGATTGCAGTTCTTCGTCACCGTGCACGCGGAATACACCGTGGGCGCCCTTACCCCACCGGGGCTTCGCGATCAGCGGATAGCCGCAGGCGCGCAGCAACTCATCGACGCGCTCCGAATCCGCGGAGTCTGCGGTCTTCGGAGAGGCGAACCCGTTATCCTTCAGCCATTGAGAAGTGAGCAATTTATCATTGCCGACGGCTAGACAGCTTGCGGGGCTTACGATGCAGAGAGCCCCGGTCTCAGCGTGAATCTTTTCGGCTTGATCTGCCAGAACCGTTAACACGGGTTCAACCCCCGACAGGACGGCGTGAACCTGCTCCTCCCGGCACACCCGAATCAGCCAATCAGTGAAAGCCGGATCGCGGGCGGGGGGCGAAATATATGCTTTGTCGACTGTGTAAAGCCCGAACGACAGCGAATTGACGCAGGCTGCTATCACCCGGCACGAAAGTTTGCCGATCGCTAGCGCTTTCAGGATGCCCTGGCTGACGTTTCCTCCCACGCCTAGTACCAGCACGTTTAGTTTGGACATTTGAACTCCCGAACATCAGGTCGCTTATTGAGGCGGCGGTTGCAAGAGCACATAGAGTTTTGACACTCAGCTCAGCTTATCGTGCCGGGGCTCCCCGGTCTTCCAATGAACACTTCCCAACCGCCTACAAACCGATAGCGACTTCCCAGTATCCGCCACGGGAACTTCATCAAGTGTGCCACCAACGTGCGCATAACGTTCTTCCGCAATGCGGTCTCGACGATGGACGGCTGCGACCAGATCACGGAGTAACGCTGAAACTCAGCCGGCAGGAAGGTCAGGATGTTCGACCAATACGCCTCTCCCATGTCATGCACATGTGCGGGATAAGTAAAGTCAACAGACACGCCTACGCGCTGCAGGACGCGCAACAGCGAAGCGACGCAGGGGGTCCGTGCGTAAAACAGACCGCCCGGCCGCACGGCCGCTAACAGCCGGGCAAAATCCGTCTGCGGATACGGGATGTGTTCCAGGATTCCGCTCGCCAGCACAAGATCGCAGTCCTTCGTATCAGCGCTGTCTAGCTTTTCGTGGCGGACGACCGAGATATCTCGCGAATCGGCATAACCCGGACCGGCGTTGTAGTCCACTAAAACGATATCAACGTGCGCTGTGCGGTCGTTCAACAAGAGCTGCGCAATCGCCAAAGATAGATTCCCCTCTCCTCCGCCGAAATCGAGGATCTTCAAGTTCTTGCGATGTAGGTGTGGCCTGACTTTCCGCAAAAGATGCCGGGCGAAGCGCTGCGGGTCGTGAAAAGTTACTTTGTCAGAATTCTGAAAAACACCTGCTTCATAGTACCGGCTGTAATAAGCACGAAGAGCTTCTTCAGTGGGCAGGCGTGATGCAGAGCAACCATTGCAATGCGGACAGTCAAGCAGTAACACGTCTGGGTCGGATTGAAGCCGAAGAACCGGCGGGCGTTCGCCACCGTAAGAGCACAGTGGGCACAGAGGCTCGGGTGGCAGGAGAAACTCTTCCTTGAGATGCATGCCTGAATGGAATGCTGTGGGCCTCATCGTTCACTCGGGATACGGCGTAAGAGCGCTCTCACCCGCATTGCTTGAACACCCGATTCTTTTCTTCTTGAGCGACCGGCTCGCTCACGGTGTTGACACGCGCTACATAAGGAGGCTTCTGCATGCTGCGAAAGTGCATTCGCGCCAAATACTCGCCGATAATGCCCAGCGCAAAGAGTTGCGCCCCGGAAAATACCGCGATGATCGAGGCCAGGAATGGGAATCCCGGCACACTTCCCCCGTGCAAAAAGTACCGGCCCACGACATAAAACAGGACCCCCACACCAAACAGGGTAAACACCAGGCCAACCAGGCTGGCGAACTGCAAGGGGAGGGTGGTGAAGCCGGTCATCATGTTTACCGCATGAGTAAGCAGCTGGCGGAATGTGTAGCCCGAAGTTCCCTGTTTACGGAGCTCGTGGCGCACGGGAACCGCGGCAAACCGGTTTGTGCCCCACGTGAGCAGCACATCGATCGATACGAAGGATCCGGCGTAGTGGTCGAAAGCAGCCGCCACCTCGGACCGAACGGCGCGAAAAGCGCAAACCTGCCGTGCGATATCTGCCCCCATAACCGACTGCAGGGCCACTTTAGTCACGAGAGAGGCGAGATCTCGCCCCAGGCCATGTTGCTCGCGTTCCGGAGTACCGTAGACAACATCATAGCCCGCGGCGAGGACAGCGAGCAGCTTCGGGATCTCTTCGGGAGGATGCTGCAGATCGTCGTCCATGGTGACGATGACGCCGAACAGAGCCGCGCGAATTCCGCATAGCAGAGCATTGTGCTGGCCGTAATTGCGCATCAGGTTGATGGGATGAATCCACGGGTAGCGCTGCGCCAGTTGGCAGATCACGTTCCAGCTACCGTCAGGGCTGCTGTCGTTTACCAGTACCAGTTCGTAGCTCGAGGCGATCGACGGTAGAATGCCCTCTAAACGCCGCACCAGCTCCGGCAAGATCGGTTCACTGCGATAGACAGGCACTACCACGGAGAGTCCGGCGAGCGGGCTTAGAGTAGCGGAGTTCAGCTGGGTCTGCTGCGGCTCTGAGCTCATCTTGTTTATTGTTTATCGTCTAGCGTTTATCGAGAGCGTCCCGTAAGTTTATTCGTGGGCGGGGCAAAAGGCCAGCAAGCGGCGCCCGACGTGAATCTTCCGCTGGTGAACGCTTTCCACGGGTTCACCAAGTCTCTAGCCTCAAAGAGGAGTTTTCGGGTCCTTCGTTACCGGCAATAGAAGTCCTTCGGCCAGGGCGATGATCCGGCTCACATGCTCCTTCCAGGAGAAGTCTTCGGAGCGCCGGAGACCACGCTCCGACATCTTCCCAGACACTTCGCGAGACCACGCAACCCGGCACACCCTTTCCGCCAGCAGCTCCGGTGAAAACGCGGTGAAGTAAAGCGCAGCGTCCTCGCAGATTTCGCGGTGTACGGCCAGATCGGAGGCAACGACCGGCAACCCCGCCGCCATGGCTTCGACCAGTGGGTGAGCGAAAGTCTCCACGTAAGCGGGCGTTACGTAGAGATCGCACGCCCGGTAAACGTGGTGAAGAAGATGGTAGGGTACCGCCCCCAGTTCCACGAGATTCGATCCCACGCCCAGTTGTTGCACCAGGTGAGCCGCGGCTTCCGGGTGGAACGTCCCCGGATTTGCACCTGCTTCCAGCCGGCATGTCAAGAACAGTCTTACCTGCCGCGGCTCGATTCGCTTGCGTAGCACGGCGACTGCGCGAATCAGAGTCTCAAAGTTCCGATAGTAATTGTAGTGGCTGACAAACAGCAGGCGCAATTCATCTCTAGTGCGTTCTAGCTTCTTTTGGAGCTCCGCGGGTAGCGGCTCGGTGTCTCGAAAGAACAGTATCGGGTCGAAGCCGTGGTGAATAGGCAGCGCGGAAACTCCGGTCCAGCGCTTGATCTCGTTTGCAAAGGCCTGACTCGGCGCGACCGTTCGATCGGCGGCCCGCACCGACCACTTGGCAATTTGCCCCTTGAGTTTCGTGTCGAGCCACAATCCGTAGTCACCCCGCTGCCTCACATCACGGAAGAAATCTCTGGATGTGTAGAGGGCGTTGCCGCTCAGAAGAATCTGGGGCACGGGAGATCGAAACAGGGCGATGTTTCCCGCCGACAGCAGGACATTCGCTCCGCTGCGGCGAATCAACTCGGGAACGGACCTTTGAGCGCGCAGGAATCTGGCCGCAGCGCTCTTCGGTTCGTCGGCGAACTCCACAAAAGACACGTTGGATTGGTCTTGGAATTCCTGCCGCAACAGCGGAGAGACCAGGATGGTGGAACGGAGATCTGCTCTCGCCGCAAGGTGAGGGACAACATTGCGCACGTAGGTGGGGCCGCTTCCGGAACTGGCGGCCGAGGCATCAACAAAGAGATGAATCATCGCAGAGCGGGAAAAATCCGAGCGGTAGGACCGGACCAACGATTTCGTTTCGTGACGCTCCAGACCGTTCGTTCCATATATATAGATTCCCGGGTCACCAGGTCGCGCACGACGGAGAATAATCACAGCTCCCATCATGCAATCGGACAGTCTTCCAAATTACGTCGAGGGTTCAAGTAAGCCAGTCCTGAACCTATTGCAGCCGCAGCGCCACAGACCCTTGAACGAGAGGGCGGCCAATTCTTTCCGTTGCGCGTGCTTCTGACCAAGGCGGGCAGGCCATCCAGTCGCGAAGGGAGAAGGCAAGGATCCAGAAAATCACAGACATGTAGTAACCCGCAGCCAGCATCCAGTCCTCAAAGGCCGCGTTAACCAGGCCGCCCAGTATGATCGCTGCTGCAACCACAGCGGGTTGGTTCACTTTCCCGGTGCGTCGCAGCCATAAGAATACTCTCCAGATTTCCCGGATAAGAGCCAGAATCAGCAGTGCGAAAAAGACAGTTCCGACCAAGCCTGTACTCTCCAGGATGGTGAGATAGCTACTGCCGCGTTCCCGCGTTAAATAGCCTTGAGTCGCATACGTGAAGCGCCAATTGGAGCTGTTATCGGCGGCGCCAAATCCTAAGCCTAGCCAGGGGTGGTCCCTGAAAGTGACCATACTTCTTTCCCATGGTTTCTGGCGCGAGTTCATGACGTCTCCGCGCTCACCTTTCTTGTACAGAAAAGCCTCGGAGGCATTCTGAAAACGCTCTGGTGTCACAAGATACATGTTAAGCAAAATCACCATAAACAGGCTCACGCCGACCAGGAGCAGTCGATACCGCCGCGCGCCTACCAGCAAGAACATCGAAGTCACGGCCGCCGCTGCCAGGGATGCGCGAGAGATGCTGAGAACCAGGAGCGCACCGCATATGAAAAGGGCTATGTACTGACGAGGAGATTTCCGGCGGACAGTTGGAGTTATGAACCGCCAGAGCAATACCGGCCAGCAAATACAACCCATGATTAATCCCAGGGAGTTCGGATTGCCCCACACCTCGAATGAAGCCAAGTAGCAAATGGCACTGAAATATACGAGGCCTTCGGCCATGAGCACCAGTTTCCGCACAAAGGCCTCAGGATTTCTTGACCAAAAGATTCGCACCCCGATGGAACCATAGAGAAACAGTGCGGCCAGACTCAGAGCCTTTAGAAGAGTCAGAAGGGGATTTACAGAAACAATTGCAGACGCGAACGCGGCAACGACGGTGAACAACCCCAGCAGGTGAAGATGATTGAAAGGAATCCTGTTCTCCTTCCGGACATAGTAACCAAGAGCCAGGAAGGCGCCGGAGCCGAGCACAACCCAGCGGAACACGTTCATGGCACCGGCCAAGGGAAATGCGGAGCCCGCCCAGAAGAAAATCGCGATCATCAACATCCAGAAATGAGTCTCGTACTGAGAAGCAATTAACCCCGCAACCACGATGACCATGAGAGCAACCAGATTGGACTCGCCAAATAAATACGGGCGCTTCACCGACAAATAGAACAGCAACAGTATGGAGGCTGCTGCAACCAGGGGAAGAATCTTGATGCTCTTGGAGTTTGCAATCATATTGGAAATTCAAACCAGCACTCAGCAGCCATCCCCGCTCAAACGCAGCACAGTCCGGCGAGAAGGCTTATTTTACCCTAGCACTACGCTGGCCCATCCGCGAGGCAACTTGAGGCCAAAAACCTCGAAGAGGAATCTAGTGGGGTTAGCGTCGGGAATGGGCCGCGGCGGCCTCCATCGCTGCCACAAATCCAGCAGCGCAGGCCTGAGGTGAATTCTGCTGGATGCGTTCTGCGCTCCGCGCACCCATCACCACGTTTAGGTCCGGTGAGCTGACAACTTTCGCCAGCGTCTCCGCCAGCTTATCGGGCGCGCGTCTAGGAACAACGTAGCCGTTCCATCCGTCCTGCACAAGGTCGACGACGCACCCACCAGCGTCGGTGGCCACGATCGGAATACCGCACGCCATGGCCTCGTTGACTACCAGTCCCCACGGGTCGGTATGAGTGGGGAATACCAGTGCGTCCGCCAGGGGGTAATAAACTGCAAGTTGCTCGCGGTGGGCAAACCCGGCGAAGCGGACTTTACCCGGATGGATAGCGGCGGCCTGCGCCTCAAGTTCGGGTTGCTCAACCCCGTCCCCGACAAAAAGCAGTTCCGACCTGGTGCGTAACTCCGGCGCCAGAAGCGAGTAGGCCTCCATCAGGTCAAACACTCCCTTGGATGAAATCAGGCGGCCGACGTAAAGGAAGTAGTGCTCGGGCAAACCGAACTGACGCCGCATTTCCGCCGCACGACTTCGCACCGCTGATGCCTGGCGTGAGAAAAATGCGTTGTCGACCGCGTTCGGCGCAACAAAAATTCTTGCGCGAGGCACGCCGAATGTTTCCACATAGGCAGCCGCGGATTTGCCCGGAACCACAAACCCGGTGCACGCTGTGATGAAGCGCCGCTTCAGCATCTCAACGTGCGGCATCCCTCGCCGCTGATCCTGTTGATTACTTTCTGACCACAAAAACACGGGTCGTTTGCATCGCCGGGCCCAATCCAGCACCTGCCAGCTCGCCAGGTATCCGTACCCGCCGCAAACGATGACGTCGGGGTGCGCCCGATCGAGCGCCGGCGCCACACCGCGATTCAGCAGAAGGTTATACCCCGCTACCCGCCGGCGCCAGTGCGGCAGAACTTCGTAGGAGAAGCGGATCTCATCTTTGTAGACCTTCCATCGCCGCATGCTGGAGTCGGTCTCAGCCAGAAACATCACGTGCAGATCGACATCCGGATGCTCCGCCAGGACGTTGAACACGGGGATGCGATACGGAGAAATGATCTCCGTCGTGATCACCAGACGCCGCTTCATACCAGACACTCCTGGTAGATGGATAGCAGTCGCCTTGCCTGGTGTGCCAAAGTGTAGTCTTGCAGGATAGTTTGCCGGCCGTTGCGGCCAAGCTTTTCTCGCAGAGGCTGGTCGGAAAGCAATGCCTGCAGTGCAGCCGTCAGGCTGTTAAGATCTTTCGGCTCAGTCAACCAGCCATTCTCACCGTGGCGGATGACCTCCTCGATTCCCTGGCCGCGACAGCCGATGGCAGGGCGCTCAGCTGACATGGCTTCCAGATACACGCATCCGAGGCCTTCGTACCAGCTAGGCAATGCAAGCAGCGCGCACTCTCTCATGGCTTCGGCCACTTCCGAGCGTGGCCTGCGTCCTAGGAAGTTGACTCGGTCCTCGATGCGCAGCTGCCGCGCCAGTTCCTGCAGTCGAGCGCGGTCCGGACCATCTCCGATAATCTTGCATTGAACCTGGGGATGGTTCACTGCGATAGCTGCGACCGACCTGAGAAGCAATTCGTGTCCTTTTATAGGGATCAGGTTTCCGACGCTCAGGATCCCGACACTCTCCAGTGCAGAATCGCTCTTCGGACTGGACACCGGACTGAACGCTGGACTAAAAAGCGACGAATCTACGCCGTTGTATACGACGTGGGTGCTGGCAGCGTGGCCAACCCCTTCGCGGACGCGCCGCGCAACTTGCTCGCTGATGCAGATCACCCGGGCTGCCGCGCCGTAAACATCCGCGCAGGCCTCTGCGCAACGGCGTCCAAACCAGCCGGGGACTTGCCGAGTTAAATAGGCATCCAGTCCGTGCACGGTCACGACAAAAGGAATGCCCAGATCTCTCGCCAGCAGCATCGCCGCTTGTCCACAAGGCAGGGCCGCATGCGCATGGATCAGGCTGAATGGTTGTTGTGCGTGGATCTGCCGCACGTGGGATTTCAGAGCTGCATGCAAGAATCGTCCCGCACTGGAGAGTCCTGGATTTCCGGGAAGAGAGAAGTATTTCTTCCATGTCGCCGGGGGGGACTTCGGATCGCATCCAGGGTGTGGGCGGTGCATTGGATGAACCGCGATGACCGACGACGTAATTCCCTGCCGCAGCAGCTCGCCCACGGACTCGGCGATGAAACAGCCGGAAGCATCGTCTTCGGCCGCCGGGTAGAAGGGGGTAAGAGTCAGTATGTGCATCCGAGGTTACAAACTTTGTCTGGCAATCTGGGCGCGGTGTCGCGACCTTCTCGTTCTTGCGACAATTAGCCGGTGGAACACTCAAACCGTGTGTAAGTCCAGCTCAGCACCAGCTTTTCCGCAGCTTTGCACTAAGGAATTCCACTGTTGAGCGACGACCTGCCAATCGAACATTTCGCGGCATCGCTGATACGCGGCGTGCCCCAATTTAACGGTGTACTCCGGATTGCCCAGCAGCATGCACATGGCATCCGTGAAGCCTTCAATGTCTTCAGGATCAATTAAAAGACCGGTGTCGCCCAGGATCTCGGGTATTCCACCTCGTCTCGATCCGATCACCGGAGTCGCACAAGCCATCGCTTCTGCATTCACCAAACCAAATGGCTCCTGGAAAATTGATGGAGAGGTGAAGAAAGTCGCTTTCTGAAACCAGGCGGGCAAATCCCGATCATGGTGGAGATACCCCGTGAATTGCACGCTTCCCGGGTAATTCTTCGCTATCGAGCTGGCCAGCGCTTCCACCTCGCGAACGTACGGCGTGAGCACGTGTTCCCCGAACCCGGTGCTGCCGCCGATCACAAGTTTCGCATCCGAGTGGATTTTCAGGACCCGGGAATACGCTCGCACCAGCTGCAACACTCCCTTCTCGGGGTGAAGTCTCCCGACGAAGAAGATCGTCTTGGGTTGACGCACCCGTTCACGCGGAAAAAATAAACCGGTGTTCACGCCGTTGGAAACCACTCTTGTCTTCGCCGCCAGCGAGGTGGAATTCGCAGCGAATGTGTCGCGCAGGTATTCGCTGCAGACCGCAACAACCTCCAGATGTCTGGCGAGTTCGTTCAGCATGCTTGCGGTCCAGTGTCCCAGGTGATCGTTGTGAAGATGCAAGACGATTGTGCCTTCGTAGCCAAAATCACGGAGCACTTTCGTCCATTGCGGCCGATTGTGAATGTGTATGACGTCAAACGCTCGAATCCTGGAGAAAAGGGCTCGCAGCCATAGGTTTTCCTCATAGCGGCGAGCACCCGGAATCTGGGAGATGAAGTCGCAGAGCCTCCAGAAGGAACTGGTTGCATGAGGCAGCGGATATAGGTCCTCAGCGGCGGTCGGATAACCAAACACCGTGACATTGAGGTCGTTCCCCAGCCGGCTGTACACCTCGAACGTCCAGCGCGCCAGTGCGCCTCCGTAATAGGCACTGAACTTTTCCCGACTCGAGAGCAGAACTGCGACCGTCACCTTTCGTCGTTTTGAACTGAGCACCATGGAGTCAGCGATCTTGAATGATATTTCTGACGTCTCTCACGCTTCCCTTCCGATCACTCAAGGAAGCAAAGGTTACCCGCCTTACGCGCCTCTTCCAGATTGGCTCGCTTGGCAGCGGGCGAGTAAAGAGTCATCGAGATTGTCGACTACGGTGAGCTGCAATCCACGATGTAGAAGAGCTTCCGAGACATGCGAACCGATAAATCCGGCTCCTCCGGTTAGCAGCACATGATTCGAAGCCGGGCTCACGCCTGCGAACCTTTTCGGGCGAAGACCCACGAATAAGCGGAGCCACCGCGGCTGAGCTGGAAGGAACACGTTTCTATATCCTGGAAGCCGAGGGAACTCAAAGTTTCGCGCACCCAGGTGGCGTCGTAGGTAATGCTCTGCATGAACGGGCTCCAGTGACGCCGCGACAACCGGAAGCGGTGATACCAGCCCTTGGTCTGACGCAGCGCCATGTAGACGTTGTGCGCCCGGGCAAAGAGGCCGCGTACTGCAGGCTTCATATTTGCGGGCCAGTGGTGCAACGGCATCTGGATCATGATGGTGCCGCCCGGCCTCAGCGCGCGTGCCATCTCGCGGAAGTAGGCGGCCGCGTGCTCAATCCGGTCAAAGTGGAGGAAAACAATGACCGAGAACACCCCAGTCACGCTTGCGGCTGGGACGGGAAGCGAAATGCCGTTGGTCACATACAGATGCACGTTCGAGCCCACATGCTGCCGGGCATAATTGATCATGCCTTCGGCAACATCAAGGGCATGCACTTCGCCGAAGTCGCGTGCAATGTGTTGAGTCAGCCGTCCAGCCCCGCAGCCGATCTCAACACAACTCTCCCGATCGACGCCGTAGAGCCGCCAGCGCCGCATGAACTCTTCCCAGTCGCCGCGGCCGGTCTGGTAAAAATCGGCATCCGTCCAGGGAGTGGTGCCATCCCGTTCTCTCCCGGGTTGGGGAATTACGCCGAAGAGCGGATCTTTCTCGCCCCAAGCTTGCCACTCCTGGTTCGATTCCGGAGGGCGACTCGCGACGTTCCCCGTGAGCGGGGTCTTCATCCTGATCCTCCATGATCCGAAGACACGACTCGAAGACTCAGATTTTAGCGCATCCACCTGTGGTGTGCCGCTTCCCAGTTCTCCGGTTTAAATCTGCAGCCGATTCCTCAAGGCCCGGCCAGTCCAATAGACGGCAAAATAGACAAAGGCACCGAGAACGACCTGGACCACCACGTGCAGCGGGAGAACCGAACGCATTGCAAGCAGCTCGGCGGCCATAATGCCGGACGCGGTCACGGAGAGTCCCAGCGCTCCCAGCAAATTGGGCCATGGCAGGTCGCGCACAAAATAATAGTTGGAGAAGGCGACCACAGTCTGGCTGATTGCGGTGGTGAAAGCGGCGGCAATCGCGCCGTAGCGTGGAATCAGAAACAGATTCAAGACTACGTTCACCGCGGCCCCCGCCACGACGGCGGTCAAAAACTTCTTTTCCCGCCCAATCGGGATCAGTCGAGCTCCAAAATAACTGGCCATGGAACCGGCCACGATGGTCAGCGTAAGCCAGCGAAAAAGCGTTCCCGCCCCACTGTACTGCGAGCCTAGAACGAACCGGGTGAGCGGCTCTGCCAGGATGAAGCCTCCGGTTGCAATCGGAAGGGCCAGGCCGAGGCTAGCCTGCCAAAGCCAGCTCAGGTAGCGCTGCTCGTTCTCGCGGTCCTGCTGGCGGTCTTGACCAGTCGTCTGCGAGAGCAATGGAAAAAAAACCTGTCCGAGAATTGCGGCGAATGACAGGGAGATCCCCATCATGCTGTAACTGGCGACGTAAAGACCCAATTCTTTCTCGCTGCGCATATAGCGCAGCATCACTGTATCGATCTGGTCGTAAATCATCGACATCATGCTGGCGAAGCCCATGATCAGGCATACGGGCAGAAAACTGCGCCAGACCCGAGGAGAAATGACCGGCCACGGGACGCGGTATTCGCGACGGGCAGGCAGCCAGATGAGCAGCGTTCCTGCGAGCAGCGCCAGAACACCTGCGACCGGCACGATCCATGCATCGGAGGGAGTGCGTATGAAGGCGAGGATCACCCCGCCATAAATCAACTGACCCACGGCGCCGCGCAAGGCGACCATCCACATCCGGGAACGCGCCGTGAATACCCACTGGATGTCCACGCTGCTCACCAGGAATACCAGACCTGAGAGGACGATCAGCAGGCGAGTCATGAAGTCGTGCGGCGCGAATGTCAGCGCGAATGCGATGAGCAGCGCGTAAGAGAGCACACCAAATGCAATCCTTGCCCCGAGCACATGCTGGACGAGAAAATTTACCCGGCCCTCATCCTTCGCCGCTTCCCGGGACGCGTAGGTGGTAAAGCCTGGAGAGGCCAGCAAGCCGAAGAATCCCGCCACGGCAGTTGCGAACCCTACCTTGCCGTAAGCCGTTGGGCCCAGAGCGCGCACCATCACCGGAAACACAACAAGTGGCACCGCCTTGCTCAGAATATCGAGCACCAGCAGGGCTGCCGAATTATTGATCACACGCGCCAGCCGCATAGGGTCAACAGGGGACTCAGGTTCAGAGCTGTTCATCGCGCCGGATCAGCACCATCCATCGGGGAGCTAAAGCTGGCCTCGTGGTCCATTCCGGTCAAAGATGCCGTAAATTCCGCATTCGGAGGATCAGCGCTTTGCGGCTACAGCCTCGAACACTTCCTGCCATTGGAGAGCGATGCGGTCCCAGTCAAAGTTCAGGGCATGCAACGCAGCCGCCCGCGACATCGACCGTCGCAAGTCCGCGTCCCGCAACAGCAGTTCGAGCTTCTCGGCGAATTCAGCGTCCGATTCTACCAAGAACCCGCTCTCTCCATTCAACACGTAGTCGGGTCGATAGAGATTCATCGCAATACCCGGAAGCCCACAGGCGCTGGCCTGACCGAGCACCTGCGGATGGCCTTCCAGAATGCTCGGAAACAGAAACAAATCAGCTTTGCGCATTTCGTCACCCAGTTGCGCTGGTGTCAACTGGCCCGCGAATTCGATATTGTGGCATCCAAGCTGTTGCGCCAGGGCGCGGCAGGCCGGCTCCGTCTGTCCGCGCCCGGCCAGTCGAAACTGTACACCGGGATGACGAGCCGCTTGCTGGATGATAAGTTCCACCCGCTTACGCGCCTGAAACGATCCGGCATAGAGTACGACGGGAACCGGGTTTTCCGCATGCTCTTGGGCGCAGAAATAATAACGCCGGTCAATGCCATCATAGATTCGGCTGGATTCGACTCCGAACATCTGGCGGATTGTCTCTGTCACATGTTTCGAATTACCAAGTACTACGTCCGCCTCTCGAATCGATCGGCCAACCATCCCGCTGCCCGTTACCGCATCCATTGCCATCACAATATATGTGACGAGAGCGGTTCTCAGTCTCAGGCGCTTTCGCAAGTCGAACACAGCGCGGTCCAAGGGTCCGGTGCGAGGGAAGAAATAAATGTCGGGTCGCGCCAGCAGCAAACGTGTCAGGAAGCGCCTCGTGTTTCCGTGCGGGCGCGCGGGAATGAGCAGCGTGTTTGGGCGCGCGGCTATCCGGGGATCAGGTCGCTCTCCCGAGAACATGGCCACACGAAAGCGCTCCGGCGGGAGCCGGGCCACAATTTCTTTCACCGTCAGTTGCTGAGCGTTGGTATAGGCCGCGTCGGCGTGTGACGGCGTGAAGATCGTCGTAAGTCGCGGCGCTTTGCTCATTCCGCTTCTGTTAACCCTTCGTTCCAGGTGCGGCCTCTCTCGCCGTCCGCAATCGGCGCAGCGCACGGCGGACCGCTGAGTCGACCTTGGGCGACCGTTTCAACGCGCTGGCCGCTCGATACCTCATGATTTCTAGCAAGTGGCGGCTCCAGGATTTCGTCATCGTAAAGTCGACCGTGTGGCGCGAACTGTTCGCAAATCGCTCTTTGTAGCCTTCCGAACCCAGGCCCAGATCGACCACCCTGATTCCGGCTATGTCACAGGCGTCCGTAACAATCCTCGAAAGTAGGCACTGTCCGGGGGAGTTCTCTTCCTGACGACTGTCAAAGGTTGGCTGATACCAAAACCAGCTACCGTGAAATTGAAACCCATAATTCCACGCAACCGGCCGGTTTCCAATCATCAGCATGCTCAAGGTCACGACCTCAGTGTCAGAAAATCGTCTTACGAGTTCCTCAAGAAAGAGGCGGCGTTCGGGCGTGGAGAGAAAGCTAACGCGCTGTGTATCCCGGAATCGCGCCGAGTGAGTGCTGATGAATTCCGGCAGCGCCGCCTGAATCTGGGCTGGAGACTTCAGATGAGCGAATGTCACCGGACCTTCGCGCTCCATAGCTCGCAGGTAACGGCGAAACTTTTTCTTGCCCGCCAGAGTACTCTTCATCTCCTGGCGCTGTTCTCCTGAGCCCAGTTCAACCTGGACGCACACGCACGACGGCCGCATGTACACGTGAAAGCCATGCTTCTCAGCTGCAGCACGAACTGCGGCCGGGGTCGCTGAGTCTTCCAGGAGACTCGCCAGCGACACGAAGCTGGATTCCTTCTTTCCGAGTTCCGCGAAGACTCCAGCGACGAACTCGGCCCGCCGGCTCGGCTCACTCACAAACTCGCAATAGTCCGCAGTCGTGCCGGCAAGAAAACTTACTTTCTTCTCCGCCGCATCCGTCGCCAGCGATGCCACCCCGATCAAATCATCTCCGTCGTAACCTAAGAACAACAACGGCGTAAGAGAAGCTTGGTACGCAGCCTGCATCGCCAGCGCCCACTCCCAGGTGTAAAACACTTCCGGTCGTTCCATCCGTAGCACCACGTCGTTCCACTGACGCCGCAGATTCGAATCTTCAGGAATCCTCGTGTCTACAACGATGCGCAGACTCAATTTCTCTTCGCTCTCTTCAAAAGTGGACCAGGAGTCTCATGAATTGACGACCAAATCCCAGCTTAGAGGTGTGCCCCGTTCGATATCGCGGATCGCCCGCTTGCCCAGAACCCCGGCCAAATGGCGGGTGTGCAGTCCGTACCCGGGCCTGATCGAGCGAACGTTAACCGCGGTAAACGTCTCGCCGCGTTTCACGTCCTCCACCACGAACAGCGAACGGCGAAAGACGCGGAGCGATTTTTCCTTTTCGCTCAGGCCGAAATGCAGTTCTCCCAGTGCCTTTTCCGCCGTTCGCACCGCTTCCACCATGGCTTTGAATTCGTGCGGCTCCAGAGAAAACCCGCTATCCGGTCCCGGAGTCGCGCGCGACAACGTCAAATGCTTCTCGATGATGCAAGCCCCCAGCGCAATCGCAGCTACCGGGGCTGCGACTCCCATCGTATGGTCGGACAATCCCACTGGCACTCCAAATCGCCGGCCCATCTCCGGAATCGTGCGCAAATTCATCTCCCCGGCAGGCGCGGGATAAGCGCTGGTACATTTCAGCAACGCAATCTGTGTAGCGCCCGCTTCGCGAGCACTCTGCAATGCCTCCTCGATCTCCTCGAGTGACGCCATGCCCGTCGACATAATAAGCGGCTTGCCGGTGCGCGCCATTCGCTGGATGAGACCAATATCCACCAGTTCGAACGAAGCCACTTTGTGAGCCGGCACGCCCATCTTCTCGAGAAAGTCCACCGCCGTAGCATCAAAGGCGCTGGAAAACAAATCCATGCCCAGGTCGTTCGCGACCGTCTTCAGTCTCGGCTGCCATTCCCAGGGCGTACAGGCCTCGCCGTAGAGATCGTGCAGATTGCGCCCATCCCACAAAGTGCCTCCGCCGATGCGAAATTCTTCCCGATCACTGGCGATCGTAATAGTATCCGCCGTGTAGGTCTGCAGTTTGACGGCATCGGCACCCGCCTCCTTAGCCGCTTTGACAATGCGGACGGCCTGCTCGAAATCCTGATTATGGTTGGCCGAAAGCTCGGCGATGATGTAAGCGGGATGTGTGGGACCGACAAGTCGATTGCGCACCACACCGTCGATCGTCAGTTCGACGCCAGTCGTTTCCATACCCATACTCTCCCCTGCCCCAGATCGCCGATGGCAGGAAGGTGTAGTGCCAATTCGTTCACCGGGGAGTCGTAATCCGGTTCCTTTCCCTCCCGCGCCGCGAGCCAGGCATTTACCACCCGGCTCAGAAAATAATAAGTAGAACTATGGAAGATTACCTTTTCCAGCACGACGCCCGGGACGCTGAAGGTCCGCAATTCCGAATCCTTGAGATAGCGATTGTGCCATGGCGCCTTCACTGGCTGCAGCCCAACCTGTTGACGGAGCAGATTGATCTTCTCCAGTCCGTCCTGGCTATTTTCGAGCATCGCGTACACCCCACCCACACGCAACAGACTAATTAATCCGGTGACTGCTTTCTTCTGAGTTTCCCAGTCCGGCAGATTGATAATCACCCTCTCCGTGTAGATGAGATCGAAGTCTCGGGGTAGACCGTTAAGGTTGCTCACATCACCTTCCCTAAACTGTATAGTGCCGACCAGAGGTACCGTGGCAGCAGTTTCGGAAGCTGCCCTGACCATGTCGGCCGCATAGTCGATGGCCGTGATATCGACTTGAAAGCGGCGCGCGATTTCGATGGCCGCAACTCCGTTACCGCAGCCCGCGTCGAGCACCTTCATGCCGGGTCGCACAAACTCAGAGATTGTCTTAAGCTCCAGTTCCTTTGCGATCAGGTCTTGCGTCCCCGCCCACTTCCCCAAGCCGGCGCGGCTGTTCCAAAAGGCGCGGATACTGTCGGCTTGTTTCACGCTACTCATTCCGTCCTCCGTGGTCATTTAGCTCCGCCACCACCCGCTCGGCACCCAGACCATCCACCAACTTCCTCCCAGTTTCTGACATAGTCTTCCGCTTTTCCGGCGAAGCGAGCATACGAACCAAGCGTTCTGCAAGCACCCGGAGGCTGACCTCCACGCCTTCCCCCAGATTGATTGCGGGTCCGCGGCAGCTCAATTCTTCTGCAGCGGAGCGCTGGTTGTTGGCCAACACGATCAGCAGCGCTGGTAAACCCAGGAAACACATCTCCAGGCTGGTAGTGCCCGCAGCAGAAACGGCGACGTCGGAGTTCGCCATCAGTTCGGGCATGTTCGTGACGTTCTCAACCAGCTGCACATCCCCCTGGGCGCCGGCCACGAGTTCCCGCAGCCTGGGCAGATGTGGATTACTTCCACCGACGACCACTGTCGCACTGACGCCTGGCTTTCCCAGAATCGCTCGCACGACCCGCTCGGTCACGTTATCCGGATCGCTGCCACCCATCGTCACCAGGACGCGGCGAGCCACTGCGGGATTTTCCCGGTTCCACCCCCGCCACTCAGCGAATTCACGCCGCAGCATCACAAAACGCGGACCCAACAACAGACGAGTGGACGCATCCCGACTTGGATAGAGAGCTTCGTTGGCGTGTGCGTTCTGATTCAACACGAGATCTGCGGAGTAGTGTCCTGCGTGGCCGTTGTCATCGATGAACAATACTTTCAGTCCAGCCAGTTTCAACGCCGCCTGGTAGTCCGCGCCGAAACAGTAGCCATCGACTACCGCCCAGGAGGCCTGTTTCTCCCGGGAAAGCGCAATCGTCTCTTGTGCGTCGTTCGCCGAACCCGGCTCAGCCTTAATCCGCGCCACTTCCATGCTCTCACGCTGCAGGCGTTCCTCTATCGCCGGCGTGGCCTGGGCCATGGCAAAAACCGCGCGGCCTCCAGCATCCTGCCAAGCCTGCGCCAGGGCGAAACATCGCATGACATGTCCCGTGCCCATGGCTACGCTGGCGTCTGCCCGCATTAAGAGCGTCCCTTGACCCACAACGTTGCTCCGACCATTCCGTATCCAGCTCAATGGACTGCCATCGTGTGCGCATTGCGCCATGTGGTCAGGAGCTCGCGCAAGCGTCCCGAGGCAGCGGGTTGCCAACAATTCTCGAGAATGTCTGCTCCAGGCCGATGCTGCTGCAGATAATCTGGAATCTTGCCGATCTCACTCGGATCGTTCAGGCCGATGCCGATGCCAAAGCGAATGAATTGCTCCACATATCCATACGGCCAGGACTCCAACCACTTGCACAGAAAGCAGGGAATCCCACGGATGGCGCATTCAATCGCTACGGTGGAAAGTATCGTGATCCCAAACCATGCCTTGGCCAGAAGATCCTCAGTAAGCGGGCCACTCACGATGGACGTGGCGGCCTTCTGTTCAGCCGAGAGTACCCGAGCCAGAATGCTGGCACGTTCGCGTTTGCTTTCTGCCGGATGCAGCTTCACGATCAGTTTGCGCCCGCTGGCCCTCGCCAGGTCAGCGAGCGGAGGCAGAAGGTCCCGGTAGAACTCTTCTGGCCGCCCACCCCCACGTCGACGACTTCCGAGATGAAGAGAATATGCGGTTGGAAACTGTGACCATTCGATTTCTCCAGTCTGTTCCCAGTCGCCGATAATGCCGGAGCGGCAATTTCAACCTTCTCTCCGGGCACTCCACACATGCGCACTAGATAATCCTCCTCCATCCTCCCTTTGGCCCAGATGAGATCCGCATAGCTGCGCTTGAAGACGTAACGGCCGTTCAGCGCGCCATGATGACAGGCAATATTTGGCACCCGTCGCGCTTGCGCCAAAAGTAGCGGAATTCGTGTGTACGGATTGCTGTCGTCCGCGCACAACACGGCCCGAACCGGTTCGGTATCGAGAACATTTCGCCAGGCGTCTCGAAGCTCGAAGCCATGGCGGAACTGCCGTGGAAAACCGTCCAGTTGTCCCAGCCGGTTCAGGATCTCGAATTCCGCTACTCCTACTAGTTCGTTCAGCAGAGATCGCCATCGGCTCTGCAGATCCGCATTCTCAATGCTCCGGTCTCGCACCGAGCTGTACGAAGACAACCAAGCGGCCGCTACATTTCGCGGGGGATCCTCGATCCAGCCACTTCGCCGGGTAGCGACCAGCAGAAAGTCTTCCTCAGGAAAGGTGTTCGCATAGGCAATCCCGGTTCGCGACACATTTATGTACGCCGTAGGAAGTAAAACTAACGACCGTGCGGAAGGCGCGCGTTTTCGGGTCAGGCGCCCACGAAATTGGTGCCCTAAATCGTACCTATCCCAGAAAACGTCAGCTGCTTGAGATGCGGAAAGCTTCTTGAAAACGCGAACGTAGTGGCTCAAGCCGCCCTTTTGGGCGCTCCGTCGCAAGGGAAAAACATTTATCCGCTTGACCAACAAAGACTGCAGAAGACTGGCGTAAAGACCAGGGCGCGAGACATGCACTTCATCGTTCGAGCCAGCGGTCTGAGCCAAACGTTGCAGCAGGATCAACGTCTCCATTTCTCCGTGCAGGAGAATCGACATGATCTCCCACCAGTCCAGGCCATGTTCATCAACCAGCCTGCCACATCCCATACCCAGCAGGTCGCGTATATGCCGGAAATCATCGAACCCCTTCCCTAGAGAATTGAGAGTTGTCACAGGACAGTGAAACTGACGGGACCAACGCGCGTAGCTACTAACTCCCCCCAACCCGAGGTCCACGATTCGGTCCCACGGCAGGCTTGCCCAGGGACCGGTTTCCGGATCGTCCTCGGGATGTATGAGCAGAATCTTCATTCGCAGTGATGAGGGCGAGGGAACGCAAGTGCAGAGTGATTCCCTACCGCTTCAAGATGGTCTCACAAAGTTTCAGGTCGAACTCCATGGCGACGTGTACGGACCGCTCCACAGGAGTTTCTATCACGCCCAGCCGTTCCCCAAAGAAGTTCCCTGTCGCCGCCAGCGCGCTCAGCTTGGCAACCTTAATCGATCCGTTCGGCCGATATACTGGCGGCAAGAGCGGACGCTCTTTCAGGTATTGCGTTCCAAAGAACATTCTCCAATACATGCCTTCCGCGGGCACAACTGCCCAATGAAAATCATGCGGATCCACCGGTGTCACGCTGACCACGAAGTCGAACTGACCCCCGGAAAACTTCTCGACCGCCTCGCGGATGTCCTGGGCGCTGCGCAGCGGAGAACTTGGCTGCAGACACATTAGCGAGTCAATCTGTCCGTTTGCTGGAAGTCGCGAAGCGACGTATTGACAGGGAATGTGCGACGCGACCAGATCCCCACAAAGTTCTCCGGGCACAAGTTCCGGCACACTGGCGCCGAACTGCGTTGCAACTCGCGCAATTTCAGCATCCTCAGTGCAAACGTAAACCTGATCAAATAACCGCGCCTCCAGAGCAGCCTCAATTGAGTAAGCAATCAAGGGCTTGCCCGCCAGCTCCAGCACATTCTTGCGGGGCAGGCGCTTGCTGCCTCCGCGCGCCGGGATGGTACAAATCATTTTGTCGCGCAAGACTGTCTCCGGGCGAAGTAGCTTTCCTTCATCGGTTCCAGCGGAGAGCAGCCATCGCGCGCCGTCAGCCCCAGCACCAGCAACTCCGCGAGCCGCAGGTCTCCCTCGTCGTCAATGTCCACACCCCGGTTCGCATCGATCTCCATCAAGTGATACGGCGATCCATAGAACGTGTTCTGCGTCAGCAGGTCCGCGGACCTCGCCCACCACACGGCGCCCGTCGGACAAAAAGTCTGCCCCAGTTCCTGGCTCCGCACCAGGAACTCAGCACCGAACCTCCAGCGTCCATGACCTTGCTCGTCCTCAACCATAGCCCATTCGGGATAGGCGCAACGATACGTGACAACGGAGATCTGGAACGAACGGCCGGCTTCGCGGAACAATCGCCCGTGCTCGATGATGTCGCCGCTGGTCACTAGAGGACAGTTAGGCAGGACCTGGCAAAGAGTCTCCGGGCAAGACCCGGTCGCAGCGAGCTGTCTCAGAACGTGCGTGACGGCGTCAATGGATTTGGCCGTGTCAGTCGCCAGTTCTGGCGGGCGCTCGATGAACTCCGCGCCGTACCACTCAGCCACACTCCCAATTTCGGCGTCGTCGGACGATACCATTACCTTCTCAAACAATCCGCTGTTTACCGCCGCCGAAACCCCGTAGGCCATCATCGGATGACCAAAAAACGAAAGCAGATTCTTCCCCGGAAGACGTTTCGATCCGCCCCGGGCAGGAATCACCGCCACCGCTTTGCCGTTCTCAGGCAAGAGTCACCCAGGTCCTTTCTTCGGCCGATCGGCGCGCAGCCAGGGCCACGCGTAACGTAAGGATCGCATCGTCCAATCCGAACCGCGGACGCGCGCCCGTCTCCACGCACTCGAGAAAGTACGCCAGTTCACTCACGTACATGCCGTTGGCTTCGCAGTCGAACTTCTGCGTTTCAACCTGCCCGCCAGGTCGCACAATCTGCACTGCGTTGCCGGTAAAATCCCAGCACAACTTGCCTGCTGGTCCTACCAGAGTACAACCGCGGGTATAGGATCGCTGGATGAAGTCAACGTGCACATCGGCGCGCGTTCCGTCCGGAAAAGCCAGAAGAATCGTGGCGCAGTCCTCCACATTCACGTCCAGCTGGCTCACTCGACCCGCCATGCACGCCACTTCCCGCGGCGCACCGAACAGCCAGGTCACATAGTCAATTTCATGCGACCCGTCGAGCAAAATACCGCCTCCCAGTTCACGGCGCGCAGTATAGCTCTTCCGGTAGTCCTGCCAAGGCCGCCAATCGGGCAAGTAGCTTCCCGATTCGACGCGCGCCCAAAGGATCTTACCCACGGCGGCTGCTTCGACCAGCTCCTTCAACTTCTGTATCGGTGGATGGAAGCGCAGGTTATAGCCCACTTGAACCACGACCCCGCGCGTTGCCGCGTCTTGTCGCAGTTCCTCCAGACCGTCCAGACGATCAGAAAGAGGTTTTTCGACAAACAGATGCGCACCCGCACGCAGCGCCTGCATCGCCTGTGCCAGGTGGTGCACCGGCGGAGTGCAAATCAGAACTGCCTCCGGCCGAAACTCCTCCAGCCCGGCCTCCACGGTGGGGAAGCACTCCACCTGGAATTCCGACGCAACATACTCCAACCGCTCGGGGTGAGGGTCGCAGGCTGCCAACCGGGTCACACCCAACTTCTTCAGATTCCCAATGTGACGGCGCCCAATAGACCCCGCCCCCGCCACCAGCACCGAGTGTTGACCAAAGAGGACCGCCTCCGAGTTCATAGCGCAAACGCCTGCACGACCTTCTTCACCGCCACAATGACATCTTCTACGTCCTCGTCGGTCATGGCGTGAAACATCGGAAGGCTGATGAGGCGCTCGTATGCATCCTCCGCGATGGGATACTCGTCTCCTCGATATCCGAAGCGCTCGCGATAGTAAGGGTGAAGATGCACGGGAATATAGTGAACGTTCACCCCGATGTTCTCCGCCCTCAGCGCCCGGAAAACCTGTGTCCGGCCCGTCTTCAACTTTTCGAGATTGAGCCGGATGGGATAAAGATGCCACGCCGGAATCACGTCAGCTCGCACCCCGGTAGGAACCAGGGCTGAAAGATTGCAAAACGCCGCCGCATAGCGAGCCGCAATCTCCCGCCTTCGCAGAAGATTTGCCTCCAGTTTCTTCAGTTGCGACAGCCCCAGGGCGCAAGCAATATCAGTAAGCCGGTAGTTGAAACCGAGCAATACCATTTCGTAGTGCCACTGCCCTTCGCTCTGCCGCTGCCTGGCATCGCTGGAGATGCCGTGATTACGAAACCGGCGCAGCGCTTCGGCGTAATCCGGAAGGTCCGTAGTCACCATTCCACCTTCCCCCGTCGCCACGTGCTTCACCGGGTGAAAGCTAAAGACGGTCATGTGGGCAATGCTGCCTGTGCGTCGTTGTCGATACTCGGCGCCCAGCGCGTGGCACGCGTCCTCGATCACGACCATGCCGTGGCGCGCCGCAAGTTCCATGATTGCGTCCAAGTCCGCCGGATGACCTGCATAATCCACCGGAAGCATCGCTCGGGTGCGCGGCGAGATTCGCGCCGCGACTTTCTCCGGATCCAGGTTGAGCGTATCGGGGCAGACGTCGGCAAAAACAGGCGTCGCTCCCTGGTACAACACGCAGTTCGCTGTAGCCGCAAACGTCATGGGAGTAGTGATAGCTTCATCGCCCGGTCTCAGACCTGCGGCAAAAGCGGCGCCATGCAGAGCGGCCGTCCCGGAACTGAAACTCACCGCGTGCTTGGTCCCCACCAAGGCCGCGAATGCTTCCTCGAATTCTCCCACTTTCGGCCCGGTGGTAAGCCAACTGGACCGCAGGACATCTCCGACGGCTAGGATGTCTTCTTCGGAAATGGACTGGCGGCCATAGGGGAGGAGCGTTTCGCGAACCGGATTCCCCCCGTCGATGGCAAGCACTTCCTGGCTAGTGGGCGAAGCGCGCATGGGATCTGTGCCTCAACTCTTAATAGCTCGAAGACTCAATTAGGCGGGAACCGGCGATTTTGCCTGCGAGATCAACTCCTGGAGTTGATCGTTCGTAAGCCAACTCGAGTTGGCATCGCTCGCGTAGCGAAAGCCCTCGGGCAATGCACGGCCATTGATCCAATTCTCTCCGCTCCACCATGGGTGAGACGGCCGGATCACGTACATACCCTCGACCTCCACAGTGTTCCGCGCTTCATCTTCAGAGACCAGCACTTCGTGTAACTTCTCTCCCGGGCGTATGCCGATGACCTCGATCTCGCAACCGGGTGCGATGGTTTCCGCCAGGTCAGCCATTCGCATGCTGGGAATCTTTGGAACAAAGATCTCGCCGCCGTGCATCTCCTCGATGCATCGAATGACGAATCTAACGCCGCCATCGAGCGTAATCCAGAAACGGGTCATCCTTGGATCGGTGATCGTGATCCGGCCGGTCTTCCGTTGCTCCAGAAACACTGGTATAACGCTGCCTCGGCTGCCCACGACGTTGCCGTAGCGGGCACAGGCAAAACGAGTATCTTGAGAACCGGCGTAGGCGTTGGCCTGCACAAACATCTTCTCAGCACAGAGCTTAGTTGCACCGTACAGGTTGATCGGATTCACAGCCTTGTCGGTGCTTAGCGCCAGCACGCGCCGCACCCCCTGGTTGATCGCCGCATCAATCACATTGCGGCCGCCCATGATGTTAGTCTGTATGGCCTCGAATGGGTTGTACTCGCAGGCTGGAACCTGCTTCAGCGCCGCTGCATGCACCACCACTGTGACGCCCGCGAAAGCCCGCTCCAGTCGCCCTGCATCCCGCACGTCCCCGATGAAGTAGCGCAGGCTCGGATGATCCATTCCTGACGCCCGCATGTCGTGCTGCTTGAGTTCGTCCCGGCTGAAGATCACCAGCCGCTTGGGGTGATATTCCCTCAGCATGATCTCCACAAACTTCTTCCCGAAAGACCCGGTCCCGCCCGTGACGAGAACCACCTGTTCCGACCAGTTCATCCCGTTTGCCTCACGTCAAACCAAACCGCCCGCGCCGAAGACCCCGGCCCGAAGTCCATCGTACAGCCTCGCCCCGCATCTGGGGAAGCCGAGCCTCCCCGAACGCGTTCAGGGTCACGACGTCGTCGAGATCTAATTCCATGCGTGGGAGTTTCGCCGATCGGAGTGGGTCGTCGGAATGGGTCCGTCGACCCTCGGGATTCACCCCAGCATGTCGCGCATGGTTCTTTATGGCGTTGCGCCTGAGGCTTCCCAGATTGGTCGATGGTTTCTCGCCGTGCAATGCTAGAATGGCGACGAAACTAGAACACAATCGTGCGAGTAAGCTCCCAGGCGATGCTCCAGCATCGAGTCGCCAGCTTCCTCCCTGGGATGTGAGTGTGCCTGACTAGCCCGTTTGGGCCGGAAAGGTTTTGGAAACTTGTTTAGGAGAAGTCATGGACTCCGGACCGCTGGTACAGGCCAACAACCCAACCGTTCGCGAAATGCAGCCGGCGGGCGTGGAGTTTGGGAGATCGGCCGGTCCCCGCATTTACCCCGAACTTCCTTCTCAGGAGTCGGCTCTCGGTGACCATCTTCGCGTTCTACTCAAGCGCAAGTGGACGGTCCTCATCTGCCTGTTTACTATCGTTTCGGTAGTCGCCATAGCCAGTCTCAAGATGTCGCCGGTGTACGAGGCGAGCGGCAGCATTGCCATCAACAAGCCTGATCCCGGACTCAACTTCAACAATTCTCCAACCTTCAATCTTGACTACTACGATCCAACCGAAATCGAAACCGAAGTAAAGATTCTGCAGAGCGATCTTCTGGCCCTGCAGGTAGTGAAGGATCTGGGTCTCGACCGTCGGCCGGAATTTGGCGGAAAAACTCCGCCTTCACCCTCCTCGCTCGATCTTGCCCCCGATTCCCTGCAGGCCGACCCCGCCCGAACTTCTGCCCTGCTCGCTAATTTCCGGAGCAATCTCAAGGTCACGCTCGCTCCTAACACCAAAATCGTCGAACTGCACTTCCGCAGTCCTGATAAGGAATTGGCCGCTAACGTGATCAATAAGCTGATGGAGGACTACACCGAGAACAACTACAAGTCCCGCTTCAACTCCACCATGCAGGCCGAGGATTGGCTTTCCAAGCAGCTCGTGGACTTGCAGATGAAGGTCGAAACCTCCCAGGAAAAACTGGTGCGCTACCAAAAAGAGCATGAAATTCTGGGCATCGACGAGAAGCAGAACATTACTACCGCGAAACTTGATGAATTGAATAAAGCGCTGACCGCTGCCGAATCCGAGCGCATGGATAAGGAATCCGTGTACCGTCTGGTTCAATCTGGCGATGCCGACAGCATCGCGTCCGCGGCCACTGTCCCGGACGCGGCCGGAACCGGAGCCCAGTCCCCTTCGGTACTGCTGGAGAGTCTGCGCGCGAAGGAAGCCGACACCAGAATCCAGGTTGCCGAACTGAGCACCCAGTTTGGACCCTCGTATCCGAAAGTGGCGCAACTGACCGGCCAGCTCAAGGAAATCGACGCCCAGATCCTTTTGGAAACCAGGAAGGTCGCGGGCAAAGTCCGCGGACAATATATGGCGGCCCTGCAGCGGGAGAACATGCTGCACGACGCTCTCGAAAAACAGAAACAGGAGGAGAACAAACTCAACGAAAGCGCGATCGAGTACAGCATATTGAAGCGGGACCTTGAGAGCTACCGCACGCTCTATGAAGGACTGATGGAGAAAATGAAGGAGTCCGCGGTTTCGGCCGGGCTCAAATCCAACAACTTCCGCATTGTTGACGTTGCCCGTGTCCCGAGCGCGCCGGTTGAGCCGAACAAAACGCGCAATCTCGAGTTCGCCTTCGTACTGGGTTTGACTACTGGCGTAGGACTTGCCTTTCTGCTGGAAGGTATGGATAACACCGTGCGCACCACCGAACAAGCGCAAATGATTTCCGGCCTGCCTCCGCTAGGCATGATTCCCATGGGCTCGAGGACGCCGCGCGAAGCGACAAACACGAAACGCCTGGCGATCGCCACTTCCAAGGAAGCGGTGGAGTTAGTCACCCAGACCAGACCCAATTCGCAGATGGCGGAATCCTATCGCGCCCTGCGTACATCTCTGCTGCTCTCGAACCTCGGAGCGCCGCCCAAGGTGATCATCGTCACCAGCGCGCTCCCCCAGGAAGGAAAGTCAACCACCAGCATCAGCTGTGCGAACGTGCTGGCTCAGAAAGGCACCCGAGTCCTGCTGATCGACGCCGACCTGAGACGGCCGAGCATTCATAAGACGCTGGGCATGGGTCCGCGAAGCGGCCTCAGCAATGTCCTGACTGGCAGCGCCACCTTGGAGCAAGTGATCACGCGGTCTCCCTCACTGCCCAATGTGTTTGTGCTTCCCGCAGGAACGCCCCCACCGAATCCCGCTGAACTGCTGGCTTCCACCCAGATGCGGGACGTATTGGAGGAACTGCGCGGACAGTATGATCACATCGTAGTCGACACGCCACCCACGCTGTCGGTGACGGACGCCGTAGTGCTGTCGCCTCGGGCCGATGCCATCGTATTGGTCATCCGCTCTGGACAAACTACCAAGCAGGCGCTCCGCCGCTCCCGCGACCTCCTCATGCAGGTGAATGCCAAGGTTTCAGGCGTGTTGTTGAATGCCGTCGATCTCAGTTCGCCCGACTACTACTATTACTACGAATACCAGGGCAAATACTCGCAGTACTATCGCGACAATGAATCGCACAACGACAACGACGACGACGATGGTGACGCCGACGATACAGTTGAGGCATCTCCCAACAGCGCTTAGAGACGAACGCCGGGTTCGTGGTTGCGCTTCCAGTGGACAACATGGAAATACTCCTCAATTCAGCTTGGCGGAGAGCACTCGTAATTGGCGCGGCGGCAGCGCTCTGCCTGATCTACGTGCTGGTAGCGGGGCGGCTGTTTGTCGCGTCGCTGTACGGGGAAATATCGGTCGAGGAAATACCGAAACTCGCGAGCCTGCAGCGGGCATCTCGTCTCGACCCCTTGAATGCAGACTTTCGCGATGTCCTGGGGGACTATTACGCGCAGGCCGGAGACCTGGACGCAGCGGTCGCGCTCTACACAGCCGCTGTGAAACTTAACCCGAATTCCGCCCGTTACTGGCTTGATTTGGCCAACACCTACCTGGTGTTGGGAGACCGATACATCTCGGATCAAACACTGGCATTGGAACACGCGACCGTGGCCGATCCAACCAGGCCTGATGTGGCATGGGAAGCCGCTAACTTCTACCTTGTGCAAGGTAACGATGAGAAAGCTTTGCGCGAATTCCGCGTGGTTTTGCAGAATGATCCTACCAGGGCCAGCGATGCGATTCGACTCTGCTGGCGCATCGAACCTGACGTGGACACTCTCTTGCGCGACGTCGTTCCAGCCCGTTCTGAAGCCTATATCGCGTTTCTGAGCCTGCTGATGACTCCTAAGAAGGTTGACCTCAGCACCACCACAGCACCGTCCAACCCCGGCGGCAAGAGGTGGGTATACACCTTGGCAGGCGCAGACATACACGCGGGATCGAACGCCTGGGTTGGCAGCTTGGTTACGCTTTCCGGCTACACGAGCGGTGCCGCCGGAAACAACCTTACGGGCACGATCGCGTCCAGCACCCCGACCACAATTGAGATCGTTAACCCCGCCGGCACCAAGGCCAACGTAGGTACGCCTGTGTTGATGATTTCGAGGGTAGTTTCGGACTCACCTGTTCCCGAAACCAACAGCACGAAACGGGAAACGGAGGCCACATCCAAGGTCTGGGCCGCACTGATGGCTACGCCCCAAACCTTCGAACAACCTTCAGTTTACGCGTACGTTAAGTATCTGCTCGAGCATAAGGATGTGGACCAGGCGCGTTTGGTTTGGCAGCGAGCGGCCCCGCGCTTTGGCTTCTCCTCCTACCTGCCAACGCGTGATAACTTAATTGTTAATGGCGATTTCAACCTGGATGTTCTGAACGGCGGCTTCGACTGGCAGTACGAGAAGCAGCAGAGCGTTGCTCTGTCCCTGGATTCCAGCGATTTTCATAGCGGTCATCGTTCGTTGCTCATTACCTTTGATGGGCCGGGAGTAGGCGATGCGGGGATTCGTCAGTTCATCGCGGTTCAGCCTGACACTCGCTACGAATTCTCCGCGTACTACAAGATTGGAGAAATCGAGGGCGCCGGCGCCCCGCATCTTACAATTCAGGATGAGTACACGCAAGCTATCGTGTATGACAGCGACGAACTGAAAGAGGCCGGGTTCTGGAAGTCGGCGACCGGAGAGTTCTCCACCGGAGCCGATACTACTCTTCTCGTCCTGCACGTCCGCCGCCTGCCGGCGGGCAGTCCCATCCGTGGTAAGCTCTGGGTCGACGATTTCCGCCTCGTGGCCAAGCGACAGTAGCCCCTCGAATCCGGTGGATTCAATCTCATGAGCGTCACCAGCAATCCCGATAGCCATCGCCGCCAACGCGTCGAGCAAGCCGGCACCATCTTGCTATACGGGATCTTCGGGCTGCTCCTGTTTGGGCCGCTCGCCTTCGGTGCGACTGAACCCTGGTCGATCTTTCTGATGGAGGCTGGCTCCGCCGCCCTGTTCCTCCTGTGGATCGCCAAGCAGGTTCTGGAAGGCGAGTTGAAGATCAGGTGGAATCCCCTGTTTCTTCCCATGGGAGCGTTCGGCCTGCTCATCCTCTCCCAACTCGTCTTCGGTCGGAGCGCTTATCCGCACGACTCGATTGTGATGGCGCTGAAGTACTTCGCTTACGCCCTGCTCTGCTTTCTCGCCGGACAAACTCTGATTCGCGGCTCTCAGGCGCGCAGCCTTGCAAAGATATTTTCCTGGTATGGAGCAGCACTCGCCACCTTTGCGCTAATCTATGGCGTTTCCTCGAATGGCAAGTTGTACTGGTGGCGCCTGCCCCGCAATGGAGGCTGGGTCTACGGTCCCTATGTAAACCACAACCACTATGCCGGCCTGATGGAGTTGCTGGTTCCTATTCCTCTGGTGTTGGCGTTGACCCGGCTGGCCTCCAGCAAAACCCGCGCTGCGGCCGCCGCCGCCGCCGCCGTAATGGTAGGCACCATTTTCCTTTCGGGATCACGCGGGGGCATGCTCGCGATTGTTACAGAGCTCGTCATCCTGGCGGTTTTCCTGGTCAAGCAGAAACGCGGCCTGCTTACTCCTGTCGGCATCGGGCTCTTCCTGTCCATTGTGGTAGCGCTGCTCCTCTGGATCGGCGGGGGCGAACTCGGCCGCCGCATCGCCGCTGTGGGCTTTTCGCACTCTGAAATCTCCAGCGACACTCGCCTCAACATCGACCGCGATGGTCTTCGGATGTTCCTTAAGAAGCCTGTCCTCGGCTGGGGCCTGGGAACATTTCCGGTCGTATATCCCCAATTCCGCACTTTCTACACCAATTTCTTCATCAATGAAGCGCACAATGATTATCTACAACTGCTCGTGGAAATGGGTTTGCTTGGATTTGTCACCATGGTCTGGTTCCTGCTGACGCTCTATACGCGGGCCCTCAAGAAGATCGGTAACTGGACCGGGGAGATAAATGGCGCGACAACTTTGGCCTGTATGCTCGGCTTAAGCGGCATCCTGGTTCATAGCGCAGTCGACTTCAATCTGCAGATTCCGGCCAACGCCGCCTTGTTCTATGTGCTCTGTACCATCGCAGCCGCAGAACCGTTCGCACAACCCGCTCGCAAGCGCCGCGTGGTACGAAGCAAACCTCTCGAAGAAGCTCTCGACTCACCGGAAGTCTTACCGCAGCCCGCCACAAATTTCTGACTTCGCCCAATAAGCGTCAAGCCGTCCCGCATGACCGGGACGGCTCGAATTTCTACACTCCAATGTGGATATCTTGGGCTTACTAAGGAGCCGCCGGACTGACCGGGGAACTACTCTGCAAGAGCACCCAGATTGTGACTCCAACAATCGCCGCTCCCCCAATGCCCACGGCTATAGGAGAGTTCAGCAGCCCGCCACCAGCCGCAGGAGCAGCTCCCTCGACAGACTTCTTATTACTTTTCTTCTTGCTGCCTGTTTGGCTGGATTGGTCGGATTGCTCGTCCACCGTCTTGTCTTGCCCCTGCGCCAGCAGCGTAACCGAACCGTTGGCGTCGGTGACGTTGAGGTCTCCCTTGCGTGCGGCGATTCGCACCGTACCGTCGACGTCAGTGACGTTGAATTCGGTCGGTGCGCTGGATGCTGGCACCACACGCACATCGCCAGCCGTGGCGGCCAGCCCTTTGGATGTGGAGACACTCACGCCTCCGTGTTCCACTTTCAAGGAAGCGCCTTCAAATTCCACCAGAGAATCACCGAGGATAGTGACGCTCGAACCGGGAGCATGGATATTGGCTGCCGAGTCAGAACGGGTTTGCACCAGGTCACCAGAAAAGATCGCCGAGGAATTAGGCACATGGCTGCCGTTCAACCAGGCAGCGCCGTCGGCGTAGAGCATAGCCGCACCGGAATCGGCGGCCATCAGCGAACCAGGCACAACCAGCAGAAGCACGCAACTTGCCAACTTGCGGAAAGCAGCCATGCCCATCCCACACTCCGTTATTAACTAATTTGGTGACTGTTAGGCATCGTACCCTCCAAGGTTCTTGCCAGTCAAATGTTTTTGTGCGTGGAAGGCAGCTGACCGGTGGAAATCTCTAATCGCTGCTCTGCCGCAATCGGAGCCTTACCGCCACTCATCAATCATCTTCCACCAGATCAGTCGCAGCCATTCATTCACCAAGGTTTTCGCCCATTGGCGATGAGTCCACCATTTGATGCCAAATTGCGCTTCGTCCCGAGCAGCCGCCACGGAGTACGTATGTGCCGGGATTTCGCGCCGAAAAACGCTTAGCGCGCGCCGGGTGTGGAAATCGGAGGTCACGAGCAGCACGCTCTCGGTGCTTTCGCCGGCCAGGCACTGCTTTGCGTCCTTCGACTCGTCCTTGGTCGACAGCCCCTCGACAGGACAAATGCTGACCGACGCAGCCTGCGGCAAATCCTGAATGTATCTCTGTGCCAACTCAATCTGGGTGAATTCGTAAATCTTCGCCTTCGTCGGCACATCCAGCACAATCCGCCGCCCATATCCCTGGGCCAGAAGTTGCAGCGCGCGTTCCGGACGCCGGTCCGTTTCCCCCGCCAGTACGAGAATTACGTCGGAACGGAGTGGTGCGTCCACCACAAGAAAACTGCCGGCTTTGACGGCCAACCCTATCGATAACCCTGCTGATAATACGCAGGCAAGAACCCACGCGCGATTCGTCGCGCCTTGTGTTTTCATATTTTCCCAAGTCCGGAAGGTGAGCCTAATTTCTCAGCGCTTTGCCACGCTGCCGTGCCATGTCGTCCCCCAACTGCGTGCTAGAATCGAAAATGAAATTCACGCCTAGAAGAAACCGCCAGCCGCAACGATGACGAATCACTCCGCCGCAAACCCGGCCGTCGACCGACCAGGTTATGATCAGCTCAAAAACAAGATCCAGCGGCGCCAGGCGCGGATCGGCATCATCGGCCTCGGCTACGTCGGACTGCCGCTGGCACTGCTGTTCAGCGAACAGAAGTTTTCCGTCACCGGCTTCGACATCGATCAACGGAAGGTCGACACCCTCGCTCAAGGCGAGTCCTACATCTACCGCATCAGCGCCGAAGAAATCCGCAAAGCCAAGGCGCAGGGCTTTTCGGCCACGTCCGAGTACGCCCGGCTGGTTGAGATGGATGCTGTCATCATCTGCGTCCCCACCCCTCTCGACCAATATCACGAACCTGACCTCAGCTTCATCACCAATACCACACACGCCATTGCGCCCCATCTGCAGCCTGGCCAGTTGGTCATTCTCGAGAGTACAACTTACCCCGGCACGACGGAAGAAGTCATGCTGCCGATCCTGGAGAAAGAAAACAAGCATGGACTGAAGGCTGCCCGCGGCACTTGCTCGAGTACTCCCTCGGGCACTTCCTCGGATAATGCCGACGCGGAAAATGAATTCTTTGCGGCCTTCTCTCCCGAGCGCGAGGACCCGGGCAACACTACTATCGCCCGCCGCGACATCCCCAAAGTGGTCGGGGGACTGAACGCGCAAGCCTCGGAGCTGGCCGGCGCACTTTACGGATCCATCTTCCATCGCACCGTTCCCGTCTCCTCTCCCGCCGCCGCCGAGATGACCAAGCTGCTGGAGAATATCTACCGCTGCGTCAACATCGCGCTGGTCAATGAGCTAAAGATGCTCTGCCTGCGCATGGGACTGGATATCTGGGAAGTCATCGACGCGGCCTCGACCAAACCTTTCGGCTTTCACCCCTTCTATCCTGGACCCGGCCTCGGTGGTCATTGCATTCCCGTCGATCCCTTCTATTTGTCGTGGAAAGCCAAGCAGTATGACTTCCGCACCCGCTTCATCGAGCTGGCAGGAGAGATCAACACCAACATGCCATATCACGTTCTCGCCTCGATCGGTGGGGCGTTAAACCAGCACAAGAAATCGGTGAATGGCGCGCGCGTCCTCATCCTGGGCGTGGCTTACAAAAAAGATATCGATGATTTGCGCGAGTCTCCCGCCCTCACCATCATCGAGCTTCTGCAAAAGGAAGGCGCCCAGGTCAGCTATCACGATCCTTACTTCCTTTTCATCGGAAAGGGGCGCAAGTACGATTTACAGATGAAGCGGACGGAGATGGAAAAACTCGGCCAGTATGATTGCATCGTGATCGTCACCGATCACTCGGCCTATGATTACAAAAAGATCGTCAGCGAAGCCCAGTTGGTCGTCGACACGCGCAATGCCACCAAGGGGATCGATAGTCCCAAGGTTGTCCGCTGCTGACCCTCCGGCGCCAGAGCAGGGGAATCCTGGGAAGTAGACCCTCGGAAGTAAAAAGACTCGCTTCAGGTGTAATTTTTTGCTCTTTCTTACCCCGACCACGCCGGCGGCCAGCGCGGCCGACATAAGTAACTGAAGGATCAACAGGATAGACTTCCCAGATTGACAGTGAAATGGCCTTTGCCGTGCACTTTTCATTCTGGGCAGCAAGCCCTGAGGTAGTAAACTATGAACGCCTCGCCCCCCTGCAGTTCCAGCGACGTCACGCTGCACCGGGGTGAGAAACTTTCAGCCCCGAACCGGGGTTTGAAGGACGGACGACCAAAAGCGGCTATGAGTTCTTCTGTTTCCCAAGACACTCTCTTCTCTCTGCTACCGAAGACGAGGACTCCTTGGACCGAATTCGTCTTCAGCACCGGAATGCAGGCTGCCGTGGTGGCGCTTCTAGTGTGGGTGCGCCTGCTGTACCCCACGGTCGTCACTGCTCCGGAGCACACATTCCGTTCGGTGGAACTGGTAAGCACTCCGGTTCCGGTTAATCATCAGCCGCAGCCGGTGCGCCAATTACAGCCCGCAGTCATCGCCAGGTTGGATCCGCCGGCCGACGCGTTGCGGCTGCCTGCGCCCCAGCCGAAAACTCCAGTAAAAGTGGAAGACGATCCTGCTCCTGCGGTCAGCGTTGCCGTCAAGAAATTGGACCCGCTGCCTCCCGCTCCTGCACCCGTGATTCCCAAGCAGGCGGTGAAAACGAATGTGTTTTCCACCGGTAGTTCGGCTGCTCCCACGATCGCGCGCGCTCCCGCGCAGGTGCAGACCGGGGGCTTTGGCGACCCGAATGGAATTCCTGCCAAAGCCAATCAGGGCAAAGCCGTCAATGTCGCGGCGCTCGGATCCTTCGATCTCCCCGCCGGAGCAGCCTATGGCAACGGAACCGGCGGCGCCAAGGGCGTTCCGGGCGTGGTCGTAAGTTCAGGATTTGGCAACGGCACAGCCACTCCAGACAATCGCCCCCGGGCCACAGGGACGGTTCAGGCCAGCGGCTTCGCCAGCGCCGATGTGCCCGCGCCGCCCACCGTGCACTCTCAACCCGCAGAAACCGCGGCCAAAGTATTGCCCGCGGAAATCCTTTCCAAGCCAACTCCGGTCTATACTCAAGAGGCTCGGAGTCTTCGGATTGAGGGCGAGGTCCTCCTGGAAGTGGTTCTGGAGGCCTCCGGCAAACTCCATGTCGTGCGCGTGGTTCACGGATTGGGTCACGGCCTCGACGATAACGCCGTCAAAGCCGCCGAACGGATTCAATTCAAGCCGGCAGTGAAGGATGGCCAGCCGACCGATTCCACGGTCGTTGTGCATATTATTTTTCAATTGGCGTAACTTGCTCCCAGAAGGGTTTTATGCGTATTTTCCAGGTGAGTTTGCTTTCGTTCTTTCTGTTGTTGGTCTGGTCTTTGCCCGCGGTCTCCCAAGACCCCCCGCATGACTCAATGTCTTCCGCGCCGGCGGCCTCGACGACTGAGGCGGCCCCGGCCGGACAGAGCGCCGGAGGAGCGATGTCTGCTCCACCCCCAGCTTCGTTCAATGAGGTCTTGGATCGCATCGTCGAGCGAGAGCACCTCTTCCTGGCGCAGATGCGTCACATGCATCCCATGGTCGAGACTTACCTGCAGGATCTGAAGACCGACAAGGATGGTAATACCGCCCCCTTCAAGGACCAGTATTTCCTGGGGCGCCTCGACATGAGTGACGGCCCCGAGGACACTTCATTCGTGGGCCAACCCGGGTTCGGCCAACGCATGGTGAAGCGGCTGACTGGTCTTTACTCCATGCATTTCCTGCCGCTGGGCTTTGCCCAAATGGTGATCCTCGATACTGATTTCCAAAAGAGGTACTACAAATTCACTTTCGTACGCCGTGAGTTTCTCGGAGAAGTACGCTGCCTGGTGATCGATGTCGAACCCAGGGAAGACTCGGGTATGGCCCGCTTCATGGGCAGAATCTGGGTCGAAGATCAGGATTACAACGTGGTTCGCTTCAATGGCACATATTCTCCCCACTCCAAGACCAGCACTTACCTGCACTTCGACAGTTGGCGGTTGAACCTTCGTCCCGGCACCTGGTTGCCCGCCTATGTCTACAGCGAGGAGTCCGATCTCAAGTCCGGCATCGCCAAGACTTTGCACTTCCGCGGTCAGACTCGTCTCTGGGGATATGACCTGAAGGCCCTTAACAAGAATTCAGAGTTCACCCAGATTCTGGTTGATTCTCCTCAGGACTCAGTAAAGGATCAGAGCGACGCTGCCGCCGACGCCTCTCCCGTGGTCGCCGAGCGCATGTGGGAACGTCAGGCTGAAGATAATGCGGTCGAACGCCTTCAGAGGATCGGCCTCATCGCGCCTCCCGGCGAGGTCGACAAGATCCTTCTAACGGTGGTCAACAATCTGTTGGTGACCAATAACATCGATCTGCAGGGAGACGTCCGTTGCCGCGTCCTGCTCACTTCGCCTCTGGAATCATTCACCATCGGGCACACCATCGTAATCAGTCGCGGCTTGCTCGATGTGCTGCCCGACGAAGCCTCGCTTGCCATGGTCTTGGCCCACGAACTCGCTCACATCGTGCTGGGGCATAAGCTTGACACTAAGCTGGCATTCAACGACCGAATGTTTTTCCCCGATCAAGACTCTTTTCAGCGCCTGGACTTCAAACGTCGACCGGGTGACGAAGAAGCGGCCGATACCAAGGCTCTCGAACTGCTGAAGAACTCTCCCTACAAGGACAAACTGGGCACTGCCGGGCTGTTCCTCAAATCCTTGCAGGAACATGCGCCCGAACTACCCAACTTGATTCGACCGCATCTGGGCAACAGCTTCGCCGAGAGCAAAAGCAAAGATGTCCGCATGTCCGTACTGCTGGCTAGCGCACCCCAGTTGGATCCGAAACGCATCGATCAGATTGCCGCGCTTCCCCTCGGGGGACGCATCAAGCTCGATCCCTGGAGCGACCAGGTGGAACTGGCCAAGGCCAAGCCCGTGGCTCTGGCCTCCGCCCGGGAAAATATTCCGTTCGAGATTACGCCATTTTTCCCTTACCTCACCCGGCTCACCACGGCCGGCAGTGAGAAGGTCGCGCTTACCACGCCTTCCCCGAAGTAAGTGCGTGAGCGCAAGCTTCTTGCTTGAGTAAAAATGAGTGTGGCAAGGATCTGTTCCTGATTCAGACGCAACCGCGCCCCGAGTACTCTGGAAACTGCGGTGAAAAAGCAGAGGGCGCGCCCGGCGGCGCGCCCTTGCAGAACCCCGATATCAATCGCCCGCTTCGCGATTACTGGATCGCGCTGCCAACACTCGAGAAGACATTGTTCGCGTTCGATCCGATGAGCCGGACTGTGCCAACCACGATCACCAGAATCACGGCCAGCATTACTGCATACTCGGCGATATCCTGACCACTCTCATCGTTCCAAAGCTTTTGTAGAATTTTGACCACGGGCTCCGTCTCCTTAAGAATCTGTCTCAACCGTACACTCCTCTTGTCCCCAATTGGGGGACAGACCTCTAGAGCTTGCGCCGGATCAGTTTTCGCCCCGAGGTTGATTGTGAACACATCATAAATGCCAGGGTCGCGCCCGCCAATAGCCCACAAGTGCCATCCTAGGTACGTCGACTTAGGCCTCTAAGTCCTTGTCAGCCAATGCTTTTCAGCGGCAGCGACTGGTTTACCGCAAACAGAGCCAACTCCAGCCGTGTGGACACCCCCAGCTTGTCGAAAATATTACTCAGATGGTGCTTGACCGTGTCTTCGCTGATCTTGAAGTATTCCGCAATCTCTTTGTTCGAGTATCCCGCCACCACCGCCGCAACAATCTCCAACTCCCGCGGGGTCAGGCCAAATTTCTTTTGCCGCGCCTCATCGCTCGAAGATTGCACCAGCGTGCGCAGATATTGCACCAGGTTCGAAACGCTCTCCCGTCCCACCCAGTACTCGCCCGACATCACGGTGTGGATCGCTTTCAGCAGCAGTTGCGTGGCGGAATCTTTTAAGACCACGCCTCGCGCCCCCAGTTGCAGAGCCTCCACGATTTGGCTCTTTTCCGCAGCTGCTGTCAGCAGGATCACTCGCACCGGAGTCGAATTTGTCCCGGCGCTTAAATCCCGCAAGGCTTCCAATCCCGGATGCCTGGGCATAGCAAGATCCAGCAAAAGAATGTCAGGCTTTATCTGTCGCGCCAGTCTCACCGCTTCGGCGCCGTCCGAGGCCTCACCCATCACCTTCAAATCCGGTTCTGCTTCCAGCAGCCGGCGCAGACCATCCCGGAAAATTGGATGGTCGTCGGCGATCACGATACGTACAGGCTGTGACTTCTTAAAGTTCATAGGACGCTTCTCCACCCCTCGGAACTCTGACTTCCAGGCGTGTCCCCAGACCGGGATTTGATTCTACCGTGAGTGCTCCCGCAATCAAACGTACACGTTCCTTGATTACCATCGGCCCCTTGCCGGTTTGCTCAAGTTCATCTTGCGTGAGGCGACCCGAAAACGGGAACCCTTTGCCGTCGTCTTCGAGCGTTAAGCTCCACTGGTCCGGACTCGAACTCAGGCGCACCAGCGCGTGCCGTGCCTGGCTGTGCTTGCGTACGTTCACAAGTCCCTCCTGCACAATTCGCAGCAGCTCCCGGCAGACCTTGTCCGGCATCTCCAGTTTCGCAATATCGGTCACGAAACGCGCGGAAATCCCCGTCTCCCGCTCAAACCGTTCCACCGCGTCATTCACCAGGTTGAGGAATCTTCGGGCGTCCACATCGATCGACTTCATCTGCTGCATGAGTTCCCGCAACTTCAGAACTTCCTCCCGCAGCAAGCCCTGGATCCGGCCCAGTTCGCCACCTACAACGGCCGGCGAGGTCTCTGCCTGACGTCGAAGAACATCCACCTGCATCTCTACCGCAATCAGCGACTGCACCGCACCATCGTGCAGTTCTCGCGCAAACCGCGCGCGCTCCGCCGCCCCGGCTCGGCGCCTCAACCGATGCAGCAGATAAACGTTGTAAACTGCCGGCCCGACCTGGTGGAACAAATCGAGCAAAAACCGCAGCTCCTCTTGCGTCTCCCCCCGCCATATCGGATCAAACACCATGACGCGTCCGCGCCATTCACCTCCAAAGACGAAGGAAATCGCAATCACAGACCGGAAGGATTGGAGCTCCTTCAGTCGAACCAGCGGCTCGGTGGAGGGTGAAGGCAGTTGGTTTCCCTCGCGGTCCAGTGCGATCACGGACCAGCGCTCTCCGTCGCTGGTTGCGTAAAACGCTTCTCCCGGAAAATCCTCCAGATAAGTTTTTGCATCCCGCGGTCTGGAATCGAGCCAAACGAAATCCAAAGGACCGTCATCTCCGTTGCGCAACTCGCCCAGAAACGTTCTGCGGCTGTGAATTTCCTGCGATGCAACCAACACCCGCGCCGCTGCGTACATGCTCACGATCTCCCTGCCGATCTGTTGCAGCGTTCCCGTCAGTCCTGCTTCCACCCGCACCTTCGCGAGCATGCTGGTCACCACCGCTTTTTCCGCTCGCAGGTGCTTCTGTTGTTCCGCCAGATAACCCAGCAGTAATCCCATCACCAGCAGGTAGACCGACAGCATAAACAAGCGTTTCGGCTCAAACTCGCTGACATTAACTTGCAGGCCCGACAGAACATGCCAGGGCAAGTTTCCCGCGCGAGCGGCCCAAAGGTGGAGCACCACAAAGCTCTCCGCCCACAGCAACACTACTTCCGCAGCCGCCGTGCCTAACGTCTCCCACAAGCCCCAGCGGTAGGCTGAAGCCACCAGCACGAAAAAGAAGAACAGAAAAAACGGGCTGCGGGGCCCTTCGGCAAACACCGAGATGAACGCCGGCCACACGATATCCGCAGTATGAACAAAGACGCGAAACGCGGCTGTCGACTGCTTTTTTCGCCGCAGTAGCGTCATCACCAGAACACCATGGATGAGATAAAGCCCCAGCAGACCGTAGGCCACTGGCGCTTGTCCCAACTGGGTAGGATCCATGTAGATTGCAGCTAGGGCAGAGATCGCCAGAAACACTCGTGCCGTAGCCAGCCAGCGCTCGATTCGCCGAACCTCGCTGGGATCAGCTGGAGCTGGCGGCCTTCCGATAAAACGGCGATTGCCTTCAGCTTGCAAGCCGAGTCAACCCCCGCCGCAGAGCGGATTGGTCCATCATAGGAATGTCCGCATATTATTGATAAGAAAGACTGGGAGCAAGCAAAACTTTCCGCCGGTCTTCCTTCCTTCGACGCTTCTACCCATCCCTCCCCGGTTACTTACGTAACCCGAACCTCGTCGAATCCCAGTCTAAAATGGCAGCGAGGTCACTTTCCTGCGCACCTATTCCAAACTGTGGACCGCCGCAGTCGCCGCCTGTTTGGCTATTTTGGTCCTGGCCGCGCTGATTCTGCCTCAATCCTTTCGTCTCACCGCCCTCAGCGACGTCGTTCAGTGCCTCTTGCTGTTTTCCGGGACGGTTTCCCTCATCCCTCATGCCCTGCGATCACGCGGGCGCTTGCGCCTGTTCTGGACGCTCATCGCTACCGGCATGGGCCTCTGGTTTGCCTACCAGTTCGTCTGGATCTACTACGAACTCTGGCTGCGCACCGATGTCCCCGACTTGTGCGCGGGCGATATGATCCTTTTCCTGCACATCGTGCCACTGATGGCTGCTCTCGCGCTCCGCCCTCATGCTCCGCAGGATGAGTATGCCGCGCGTTTGCGCCGTCTGGATTTTGCTCTGATGGTGGTTTGGTGGATTTATCTTTACGTCCTCATCGTCATCCCCTGGCAGTACGTCGTGCCCAACATTCCGTCGTACAACAACGATCTGAATTCGCTGTATCTCATCGAGAAACTGGCGTTTCTAGGCACCTTGATCCTGGCCTGGGTAGGGAGCAAGGGTGGCTGGAAAATTTTCTATGCCAGTCTGTTCGGCGCAAGCTTCACCTACGCCGCCAGCTCTCACATCGCCAATTGGGCCATCGGCCGGCACGTCTATTACAGCGGAAGCCTCTACGACATTCCCTTGGCAGTTTCCATGGCCTGGATCACTATGATCGGTCTGTGGACCCGCGAGCGCGAACCGGAAGCCGGCGTCCGCTCCACTTCCACGTCCCACGGCGTATGGCTCGCCCGGCTGGGCATGATCGCAGCCTTTTCGCTCCCGGTCTTTGCCGCGTGGGCTCTGCTCGATGACGCAGTTCCCCCGCGCATCCGTTCGTTCCGCGTCGTCCTGACTCTGGGCGCGGCGGTTCTCATGGGTGCCATGGTTTTTGTGCGGCAGCGTTTGCTCGACTGGGAATTGCTGCGTCTGCTGACTCACTCGCGTGAATCCTTCACCAACCTCAAACGCTTGCAGGCCCAGATCACGGAGTCCGAAAAACTCGCTTCGATCGGCCAACTGTTGGGCGGCGCCGCTCATGAACTCAACAATCCCATCACTGCCATGCTGGGTTATTCCGATCTGTTGCTGTGTACGCCTCTCACTCCAGAACAGAGCGAACTGGCCGGAAGAATCGGGCAGCATGCCCGGCGCACCAGGTCGCTGGTGGCCAGTCTGCTAAGTTTCGCCAAACAAGGCCCCGCTGCAATGGCCCCCGTGGATCTCAACACTTTGCTGCGCACCGCCGTCAAACTCTCGCAACCTCAGTGGCAAGCTCTCAAAATCGAGGTCCGCACCGAGTATTTGCAAGAACTGCTGCTCGTCCTCGGAGATTCCAATCAGTTGCTCCACGTCTGCGTGCAAATCATCAACGACGCCCTGCATGCGGTGGGCCAGCACGGCAGCCGAATTCTGACCATAACCGCGGAGTGTGCGAACGGCACCGCCATCATCCATATTTCCGATGCCAGCCTCGCCGCCGCCAGGCACCAGACCCTCGGAAACACCACGCCCGATCTCAATTCCCCGGAGACTCTCTCCGGCCTCGGCTTGAGCGCGTGTCAAGGCATCCTGCTGCAACATCATGGCCGGATTCTCTGGCGGCAAGATTGCAATGTCGGCACCACCATCCGCGTCGAGATCCCGGTTATCCTTCCCGCGCCCGAGAAGGAGCAATCGTCTGATCCTGGGGTTCCCATACTGTGGCGGCCTCAACCGTTCGCTTGAGCTGCCCGCAGGCGGCATAAATATCCCGCCCCCTCGGACGCCTCACAAACGCAGGAATTCCCGCTTCCCGCAGAGTCTTTTGAAATGCCGCCACCCGCTCCTCGCCCGGAGTCGTGAAGTCAATTCCCGGCCCCGGATTCAGCGCAATCAGATTCACCTTGCAGCGCAGCCCGCGCAGCAACTCGGCGGCCTCTTTCGCATTCTCCGGCGTGTCGTTCACGCCGCCAAGCAACACGTACTCGAATGTAATCCACTCCCGCGAGCGCAGCGGAAAATCCCGTGCCGCCGCCATCAGCATTTCCAGGGTCCACTTCTTATTCACCGGCATCACCCGCGTTCGCAGTTCATCATTCGAAGCATTCAAAGAAATCGCCAGCTTCGGCCGGATTTTCTCTTCGCCAAAGTCCCGGATGCGCGGCACAATTCCCGCCGTCGACACCGTCATCCGCCGCTCTGCAATCCCCACACCCTCCACCAGCAACCGCGCGGCCTTCACGAAATTCTCGTAGTTCAGAAACGGCTCGCCCATTCCCATGAACACAAGATTGATGCGATCCTCAGGCGGCGAAACGCCTTGATCCTTGAGCACCGCACAAACCTGCCCCACAATCTCCCCAGCAGTCAGATTGCGCTTCACACCCAGCAGCGCAGTCAAACAGAACTGGCAATCCACCGCACATCCCACCTGACTGGACACGCAAATCGTCGATCGCCCCGAAGAACTCGATCTGCGATTCTGTTTTGAAAGGGCGCGGCTTCTAGCCGCGCCGCCAATCGCGTCAAAGTTCACCGGGGCTTTAGCCCCTGAGGCGCCGCAGTCAGCCTCCTCGCCCGCCTCGCTCCCATCCCCCGCTTCGCCGCCATCGCCTTCAGGCATCCAAACTGTCTCCACACTCTGCCCGTCAGCAAAAGCAATTAGATACCGCACCGTCCCATCCACCGACCGAAACTTCGTTTCAATCCGCGCTGCCCCAACAGTCACTCCACTCCGCTCCAGCCGCTCCCGAAACTCCCGCGGCAGCGTGGAAATCTCCGCCAGCGTCTCCACCCGCTGCCGGTATACCGCATCCATGATCTGCTTGGCGCGATAGTCAGGCTCGCGGGCTTCGATCACCAGAGCGGTCATCTCCTCGCGGTCCATGCCGAGCAGCGCCGATGTCAGAGGTTCAGCCATGGTTCAGGTACCCACAACTCGCTGATTCTAAATAACAAACTACCCCACTCTCACGCACCCCACCCAGCCCCGGCGGATGTGTAAGAATAGTAGAGCACCTTCTAGAAGTTCCACTCATCGCCATGGTAAAGGAAGTCCGCAACATCCGTCGTCAAGTTCTGCCCCACGGCCTGACCGTGATCACCGAGCAGATGGAGCACATCCGCTCGGCCTCCATCGGAATCTGGCTAGAAACCGGTTCCCGCGACGAGACTCCGCAATCGAACGGCATCTCCCACTTCATCGAGCATATGGTCTTCAAAGGCACCAAGCACCGCACCGCCGAGGAGATCGCCCGCCAGGTCGATTCCATCGGTGGCAACATGGACGCCTTCACCTCCAAAGAATGTATTTGTTTCAGCGTCAAGGTACTCGACGAACACGTCCCGGTGGCGCTCGACATTCTCACCGATCTCGTCCTGCATCCCACATTCACCGCCGAGGACATCGCTCGCGAGCGCGGCGTGATCCTCGAAGAAATCAAAATGGACGAGGACAATCCCGACTACCTCGTCCACGAAATCTTCACCCAGAACTTCTGGAAAGACCACCCGTTGGGAAAGCCTATCCTGGGCACAAAAGAAACGGTGAAGAAATTCGAGCGCCAGACTGTACTCGACACTTATTCCCACCGCTTCGCTCCCGGCAACATCATCGTAGCCGCCGCCGGCCATCTCGACCACAACCAGTTCGTCGATCTGGTAGTAAAGCACTTCGAACACCTGAAGTCGGCCCAGAATGGCTTCCACTCGCCTGTCCCGAAGATCGTCCCCCGCATCGTGCTGCGCAACAAGAAAGCGCTCGAACAAGTGCAACTCTGCATCGGCGTCCCCGCCTATCCGATTGCCCATGAGAAACGCCACGCCGGCTACATTCTCAACACCCTGCTCGGCGGAGGCATGAGTTCCCGACTATTCCAGAATATCCGCGAGCGCCAGGGCCTCGCCTACTCCATCTACAGCGACCTCAACCCCTATCGCGACACCGGATGCATGGCCGTCTACGCCGGCGCCTCGCTCGCATCGGCGACCAAGGTAGTGAAGGCAGTCGTCAGCGAATTTCACAACCTGAAAACTCAACCGGTGCCGGAAGAAGAACTCCGCCGCTCCAAAGATCAGCTGAAAGGCAGCCTGATGCTCTCGCTCGAATCAAGCACAGCCCGCATGTCAAACTTGGCTCGCCAGGAAATGTACTTCGACCACTTCCAGGACTTGGATGAACTGATCGAAAAGATCGAAGCCGTCACCGCTGACGATCTGCAAGGCCTGGCCCAGGAGTTCTTCAAAACCGAATCCGTAGCCGTGACTGCGTTAGGCAATCTCAGCGGCCTGAAGATCTCCCGCGATCAACTAACCTGCTGATCGCAACAAAATGCATGATCTAGCAGAGCCTCAACGCGAAAAACTAAGGTTTAGCTCTACCCTGTGATCCCCTGTGTCCCCTCTGTTAAAGATTTTGATTTCCCTGTAACTTCCCGCAGCGCCGGCTCATCCCATCTCAGCCCGCAGGTCCAATCCTGCCGGACAACCGAACTCGCTACTCACCTCAAAGGAGAAAACCATGAAGAAGATATTCACCAGTGTGACGCTCGCCTGTATCTTGGCCGCCTCAATGGCAGCCTTCGCCCAATCCACCAGCCAGGATTCCATGAAGCAAGACGACTCCAAGCAAGACTCGATGAAAAAAGACGATTCGATGAAAAACGATTCAATGAAGAAAGACGAGATGAAGAAGGACAAGAAGGCCAAGAAGATGGCTAAGAAGGACCAGATGAAGAAGGACGACAGCATGAAGAAAGATGACATAAAGAAAGACGACAGCATGAAAAACGACCAGATGAAGCCGAACTAAGTCGTCGTCCTGGATGCGGGCGCGGGCCCTCGGTCCGCGCCGCATTGGTGGCAGCCGCGCGGTATACTTTGGAATCGTGGAAACGAAAGAACAGAAGCCGCTCGCGGAGATGTTCCCGGCGCTATCGGAGGAACTTCAGCAGCTTCTTGCGCAACAGGGAGAGGTAGGACTGGCCGCCCAAGTCCCAGAGTTGAGCGTGATCGAGCGATGCCGCTGTGGGGACGACTTTTGCGGAATGTTCTACGTGTTGCCCAAGCCCGCCGGAGCATACGGTCCGGGCCATCGGAATGTGCCCCTCGAACCGGAGAGAGGCATGCCAATACTTGACGTCGTGAATGACGAAATCGCAGCGGTTGAGGTTCTGCACAGGGACGAGGTCCGACAGCGGCTGCAAATTGAGTTCCCTTGAAACTCAGCCCCCGCCAGTCCGTACATTCGCGACACGACTCCTAGCGTCCGGCAGTACTGAGTAGCTCCTCCGGCTCTTCGTCGCCCTCTGCACCCGTGGCCTCAGCAACCTCCGCTCCGGTATGCTTCCTCAGCCCCGTCTTCAAATACTGCCGCAAGCACCGCGTGCAAGGCACATACCCATCTCGTATCGCTTCTTTCGCTGTAATCGTCCGCTCCGAAGCCTTGTCGTGAATGAAAGGGCATCCCGGCACGTGAAAGAGCTTCGATCCATCGGAAACCACCACCACCAGATCAGGAGGGATATTGTTGCCAGGTTCAGCATGGTGCGACTTCGTGAAACGCCCGTGACTCAGCGAATTCGTCAACAGCACCCCTCCAGCGATCAGAACCAATGCCGCCACCGGCATCAGCCAGGCCGACCAACTCGACCATCCCCGCCCGCTCCCTGCCGCATTCTTCGCCAGCCGCTTCTCCAACCTCTGTCCGAATCCCGCAGGCACCTCCAGCATGCGCTCATCCCCATAAAGCTGGACCACATTCCGCGTCCCAGCCACCACCGAAGCGCAACGCTCGCAGGTGCGGAAATGCTCATCCATCGTGGAGCGCAGCCCCGCGTCCACATCTCCATCCACATAATTCGAAATCTCGAGCCATACCTGTTCGCAGTTCAACATTTTCTGGTTCTCTACCATGGCTTGTTCCCCTTCTCGAATGGCGGCCGGCTGAACCAGCCCTGCTCCCATCCGGCGGCCAACAGATCGCGCAGCATCAGCCGCGCCCGCAGCAACCGCGTCTTCACCGAAGCCACCGTGATGCCAAGCGCTTCGGCCGTCTCCTGAATGTTCAAATGCTCCATATCACGAAGCACAAAAACCTCGCGATACTTTCGGTCAAGCGTCCCCAGTGCCTCCGCCAGCCGCTGCCGCACTTCTTTGCGCTCCAGCGCTTCCGACGGAATCTCCCGCCAGTCGGCGAATTCCCGAGGCGCATACTCGCTCTCTTCATCGCGACGGTCGTCGATGGGTTCAATCACGACAGTTCGCTCCCTTCGCCGGCGCATCAGGGCCTGGTTCACCGTGATCTGGATCAGCCACGTACTGAATCGCGCCTCGGCCCGGAATTGCCGGATATTCGCAAACGCCTTCAGCATCGCCTCCTGGGCGGCATCCTCGGCATCATGCTCATTCCGCAAAATCGCGAGAGCCGCCGCGTAAACCCGCCGTTCATAAGGCCGCACGAGTTCATAAAACAATTCATGCTGGCCACGCTGCACGTTCAAAATCAGATCCTGCTCGCGCGCGCCAATCTGCACCGGATTGTTCAACACCATGCCTGGTTCGGACATCTTGCTCGCAATCCTCAAGTCTCGGCCCGAATGCATTCAGCACCCTGGATGAGCGGCGCTTCGGCAGCTCGCCCTGAGCGAAGCCAAATGGGCCGCGTGGAGCTTCCTAATTAGCGGGCTTCAGCCCCGGTTGGTCGCATCTCCTGTTCGTCGTCAGACGCTGACTCCTTCGGAGCGAAATACTCGGGATCTTTCTTCCAACCCGTCAGCATGGAAACAAAATTGTTCCACCCATGCAGAATCACCATCACCAGATGTCCCAACACAAAAAATAAAATCGCCCACATCACTGCAAAGTGCCATATCCGCGCATAGTGGAATCCTCCCATCATCCAGGCCAGCCAGGAAAACTGAACCGGCTTCCACACTGCCAGACCGGTAACCACCGACAAAATCCCCAGCCCAATCACGGTCGTGTAAGCGTGCTTCTGCAGCGGGTTGTAAGCCTCGCGAACCGGCGGCTTCGGCCCAAAGAAGAAATAATGTCGAACCATCGGCCAAACTCCCGAAATGTCATGATGCGTGAACAGAACTTGCCTGTAGTTTCCGCTGAAGAGCTGATAGCCGAGATAGAAAGCGCCAGTCGCGATGTAGATCCACATGAACGTGAGATGCCACTGCAGCGCCCCGCCCAGCCAGCCGCCGATCGCGAACGCCCGCGGCCAATGCAGCAAGTCCTTCTGCGGAATCTTGGCCCCGAAACTGGGAAAAGCACGGAAAATCTGCAACCCGCTCCCTACCATTACAAACAGCGCGACCGCGTTCACCCAGTGGCACAGCCTTACCACCAGCGGATGCTCATAAGCCGCCCGCGCCACGAACACCGGCACATCTTCGTCTCCGGCGCTGTTTTTGCCCTTAGCCTGAATGATCTCGATAACTGCTCCGCTCATCGCGAACCTCCCGAGTAGCGCGGCTGTCCTAGGGGCGTCCTCGCCCCCACAGCATACGGCGATGCTTTCGCCGCTCGGCGAGACACCTGCGCTACAACCCGTAAAACCACGAATACCCCTGATCTTCCCAATACCCCACTCTGTCCAACACGTGCGATACTTTCAAATCCGTCAAATACTTCGCTTGCTTGTAGCCAATCTTGGTCGGAATCTGCAAACGCAACGGCGCACCGTGTGCCCGCGTCAGCGGTTGCTCATACATCTCATAACAAAGCAAAGTCTGCGGATGCAGCGCCGTCGCCATGTCCAGCGATTCGTAATAGTCGTCGGCGCAATTCACCGCGATAAATCGCGCCGCGGGATCCGCGCCCACCATCTGCAGCAAGTCCGAGAGCCGCGCCCCTCCGAACCGCCCAATCACATCCCACCCTTCAACGCAAATGTGGCGAGTGTTCTGCCGAAACCGCGGCAGGGCCTGCACCTGCGCTAGAGTGTAGTCCCCAGGTTCCTTTACCGCTCCGCTGACTGTCAGCGTCCAGTTTTCGAGGATCACTCCGGGATCGTCCACGTCATAGCCGTTGATGGGAAACTTCGCAAACGGAGTCAGGTCAGAATTCTCGAAAGTCGGCGCCAGATGGCCGGACCGGAAAAGCCGCGCCGAGGCCCGATCGCTGAACCCCAAACCCTTCTTCAGTAACCCATGCTGCAGGTTGGGGATGGCAAACGCCCCCAGCGCCAGCACCGGCGTAAGCTTAAGCAACTCGCGCCGGCTGATCTGCCGGAACCTCTTTTTATCCATTTTGCGATCGTTTATCTTGCCATCATCGTTCTTCATGAATTGACCCCCACAGATTGCCTTGGCCCGAGGGCCCGGGTACCAGGATTACCTTTAGGAAGATTACCCTTACGATCCATAGCTTTAGCCGGATGCCTTTAGCAACAAAGCCGACCCGATCCGCAGTCATGGGATTCACGAGACTTGCTGAAAGTTTCGCACCAGGCCAGTCTTCGCCCCCCGGGTGGGAGAACTATAGGCCCTCGACGTCCACTTTTTACCGCACCTTTTGCTGGCCTTTGTAGCGTTTTCGAGGCATACTAGAAGCGTTAGCCCTCCCCGGGCGCTGCCCCAGTTTCCACCATGCCAGATCTTGACACCCTCGTAACGAAGGCAAATCGCGCTCTCTTGGCACAGTCTCGAAGACGTGCCCCCCAAGACCCCACCCAGCGCAGATTTATGGTTGGTTCGCTCTGTCTGCTTCTGCTGGCCCTGGGCATCGTCCTCTGGCATGATCGCGACTTCTGGTTCCCGGACGAGCCGGACGCTGAATCCGACCAACCTGTGGAGAGCTACCCCGCGGCCAAAGTCACTGTGCAGCCGTCCGCGGTGGTCGCCAAGCGAGCCAAGTCGGCAACCACGAAGCGCCATGTCGCTTCTGCAGCCAAGACTCCAGCCCCATCCACTCCGCCTCCTGCCATGGCTTCGACCACCACGCGGACGGTGTTGCCCCCGCTGGAAATAGAGGTTGTCGCCGGCGATTCGCATCGCACCATCCGGCCCGGCAGTAGTTCCGTGCGTGTGGATTTGCAACCCGGCACGCCGCCGCAACTGGTAAATGAAGCTCCGCTCGGCGGCGATACCGAGATCGCCGAAAAAGTAACCAGCGATGCCCCAGGGCACGTGCAAATGTCCGCCGACGCCGCCGACATCGTTACTCGCCCGGTAAGGCCCAACTATCCAATGCTGGCGCGGCAGATGAAAGTACAAGGATCAGTAATTCTGCAGGCGCTTATTGGCAAGGATGGGATCATTCAGAATCTGCGCGTGGTTAGCGGCCCCCACATCCTGGCTTCCGCAGCGCAGGACGCCGTCCGGCAATGGCACTTTAAGCCTCACCTTGAAGGCAGCGAAGCCGTTGAAACCGAGGCCAAGATCACCGTCAACTTCACCATTTCAACCAACTGAGGATTCAGGTCCCGGGTCTCAGGTCTTAGGCAAGAACCTATGACATGACACCGCTAAGTAAAAGATCGTGTCGGTCTGAGGATACCCCCAAATAACGAGCGCCTCAAATCTCTTTCGAGATCGAGGCGCCCGGGCAGCCCTCCCCCAGAACTGCTCACCTGCGAAATTAAACTTGTCGCACGATCTTGCAAATGGCACTCTCGTGCTAGTCGCCTGTCGCTAAAGTGCTATTCCGGCATCCCAGCCTAACCCCCTGCAAGCCCAGCTTGCTCGCAGGATTTCCCCCTAGGGCCTATTCCCCCGACCCGCCCTGCACCCCTGAAGTAAGCCCGCTTTTTGCCGATGGATAAACCAGCACCATTCTCGCGAACCCATGTCAGCTTTCTCCGATCCCGAGACCTACCGCGACATACTCGACGGCCTACAAATCGGCGTTAGCGTGCTCGACCTGCAGAAGAAAATTGTCTTCTGGAGCGACGGCGCAGAACAGGTCACTGGCTACGCCCGCATCGATGTCCTCGGACATTCCTGCACCGACAACATTCTTCAGCATTGCAACCAGATCAGTTGTGAAATGTGCGCCGACAAATGCCCCATCGCAACAGCCCTGCATGATTCTAGGCCCGTCGAGGCCATGAGCTTCATTCACCACAAGTCCGGACATCGCACCCCCGTACATGCCTGGGCAATCCCCCTGCGCGATAAACACGGCTCCTTCATCGGCATCATCCAGACCTTCGAAGGCGAGTTCGCCGCAGGCGGTCCAGACCCGAACAACCGCAGCATGAAAGAGCGCGGCTGCTTGGACGACCTGACCGGATTGCCCAATCAAGCGATGATGCAATCCCACCTGCGGGAAATGCTCGGCACCTTCGCCGACCTTCAGATTCCCTTTGCCATCGTTTGCCTCGAACTCCATGACCTCAGCCAATTCCGTGCACGCTATGGACAGGAGGCGGCCACCTCCATGTTGCAGGTGTTGGCTCGAACCCTGAGAAATACAGTTTGGCCTGCGGATTTCGTAGGCCGCTGGAGTGTATCTCAATTTCTAGTGATCTTGAGTGGCTGCGCCCAGGACGCGCTGCAAGCCGTCAGCCAGCGCATCCTCAACCTGGTGTCCAGCGCCACCATTCAGTGGTGGGGAGAGGAATTGTCGATTGGGATTTTGCTAGGATGCACCGCCGCTATTGCCGGCGATTCTGTCGAATCGCTTCTGCAGCGGGCTCAACCCGCTCTCACCGGAAATCAACTCGCGCTCCCAGCCCGCGCTGTCGCGACGGGCGGGGCCGATCCTTCCGGGAAGAGCTGACCTATGTTTGCCATCATCGGCATCGTGGTTGTCTTTGGCGCGGTGGCCGCGGGCTATCTCATGGAGCACGGTAACATCCGCGTCCTCCTGCAGCCCTCGGAACTGATCATGATCGGCGGTGCCGCCATCGGCACCATCCTCATTGCCAACCCTCTTCATATTCTCACCCAGATTGCGGGGGGAATCCTCGGCGTTTTCACTGGCTCCCAATACAGCAAGCAGGCTTACATCGACTCTCTGAAGATGATGTATGAACTGCTCAACAAAGCCCGCAAAGACGGCCTGATGGCGCTAGAAAACGACGTCGAGGAGCCGGAGAAGAGTCCCGTCTTTTCCAAAGGTCCGGCAATCCTCAAGAACCGCCACGTCCGCGATTTTGTGTGTGATTCACTGCGCATGGCCATCACCGGCGTGGATGCCTTCGACCTCGACCAGATGCTTGACCTCGATCTCGAGGTCCACCATCACGACGCTACCCAGCCTACCGTCGCTCTCACTAGCATGGCAGACTCTTTGCCCGGTCTGGGGATTGTGGCTGCAGTCCTCGGCGTAGTAATTACCATGGGCTCACTCGGTGGACCCCCAGAAGAGATCGGCAAAAAGGTCGCGGCCGCGCTTGTGGGCACTTTCCTCGGCATCCTTCTATGCTACGGGTTGGTCGGCCCCATCGCCGCCAACATGACTAAGGCTGCCGACGACGAGCATGCTTACCTGTACGTCTTGCGCGTTCTGATTGTTTCTTTCCTGAAGGGCACTGCGCCCATCATGGCCGTGGAAGTCGCTCGTCGCGCGGTTCCGGGTCATGTGCGTCCATCGTTCAAGGAAGTGGAAACAGCCTGCCGCAACAAAGGGGCGGCCGAGGACGCTGTCCCCTCACCCCAAGCCGCCCCCGAACCCGGTTAAGATCCACCCCGAGCCTCCCCATGGACAAGCCTCGTCCCATCATCATCTTCAAGAAAAAGTCCAGCCACGGCGGCCATCACGGCGGCGCCTGGAAGGTCGCCTACGCTGATTTCGTGACCGCTATGATGGCTCTGTTCATCGTTTTGTGGCTGCTCAACACCAGCAAGCAAGTGCAGGAAGCCGTGGGTGGCTACTTCAGAGACCCCAATGGCACCTCCAGGAAGATCGGATCGAACACCTTAGGTGCCGGCGAGAACTTTCTTCTCACCAAAGACGACATGCCTAAGCTGAAAGACCAGCTGCAGCGGGCGATCCGCCAGATGAACGACTTCGACAAAATCAAGAACCAGATCGAGATCACCGTCACCAGCGAGGGCCTGCGCATCGAACTGCTGGAATCCGCCTCCGGAACCTTCTTCAAAAGTGGCAGCCCGCAACTGAACGCCGACGGCCGCGAGTTACTGATCACGCTGGCGATCGAACTGGGCAAGCTGCCCAACAAAATCTCCATCGAAGGCCACACCGACTCCAAGCCTTACGCCACATCCGGAAACTACGGCAACTGGGAACTTTCCGCCGACCGCGCCAACGCCGCCCGCCGCCTCATGCAAGCCAACGGGCTCGGACCAGGCCAGGTTACTCAGGTCCGTGGATTCGCCGACCAGCGTCTCCGCAAACTCGACAATCCATTCGACGCTTCCAACCGTCGCGTCTCCCTCATCGTGCAGTACGTCGTGGAAAATAACGACCAGGAAGACGCGAAACCCTCCGCCCCACTCAAAGAGAAAACACCCGAACAAAAAAACTTAACGCCGCCCACAAACAATCCCGCCAAGAAAGAATAATCTAAACCCAGCGAGCCTTAGCCTGTATCGCCTGCGCGCGCTGTGTTAAAGATTCTCTCCGCCACCTGCGACAAGCCGCCAAAATCTCCAGCCCAGACTGTATAATCCCCCGTTCGATCTTACTCAGGAGTCCTCCTCATGAAGAACGTAGTCCGCCTGTCCTGCCTTCTATTACTAGTGTCTTCCACAGCCCCCGTGTGGTCCCAGGAAAAGGTCGATCTGGAAACCATGGGCCGCATCCGCTACGAGGGCTTTCACAACTCCAAGGTCATGGAGTTTGCCACCGGACTGATGGATTCAATCGGCGAGCGCCTCACCGGCTCTCCCAACATGAAGCGCGCCAATGAGTGGACCCGCGACCAGCTCACCGCCATCGGCCTCTCCAACGCCCACCTCGAGCCCTGGGGACCGTTCGGCCGCGGCTGGGCCAACCAGTACGTCAACGTTCGCATGACTTCGCCCGATGTGGTCACGCTGCTCGCTTATCCGAAGGCTTGGACGCCGGGTACCAACGGCGCAGTTCAAGCAAAGTGCGTTCGCGTCATCCTCAATGACAAAAAAGATTTCGACAAGTACCGGGGCAAGCTCGGCGGAATGATCGTCATCCTCGGTACCGACGTTGACGCCCAGCCGATCACCGAACCGCAATTCCGCCGATACACCGACGAAGATCTCGCCAAGCTCTCTGAGTACAACGCTGCCATCGAACACAACTTCGCCTACGCCGACCTGCTCAAACGGCTGCAATTTATCAAAGATCAAAACCAGTTCTTCGCCGACGAAAAAGTTATCGCCGTCATCGACCACAGTCGCCAGACCTCAGGCGGCGGCACGGTCTTCGTGCAATCCGGCGGCCCCTACAGAACCGGCGAAACCGTCACGGTGCCGCAGCTTACCATGGCTCTCGAGCATTGGACACGAATCGCCCGCCTGCTCGCCCAGAAAAAAGATGTCTCGCTTGAACTCAACCTGCAAAATACCTTCTATGACGACGATCCCATGCAGTACGACACCATCGCCGAAATTCCCGGAACCGACAAGAAAGATGAAGTCGTAATGCTGGGCGCGCACCTCGATTCCTGGCACGCCGGCACCGGAGCCACCGACAACGGCGCTGGAACCATCGTCATGATGGAAGCGGTCCGCATTCTCAAGGCACTCGATATTCATCCGCGCCGCACCATCCGCATCGGCCTCTGGAGCGGCGAAGAAGAAGGCCTGCTCGGCTCGCAATTCTACGTCGAGCACCACTTCGGCTCGCGTCCTCCCATCGACGAACCGCTCTTGAAAGGTATGCCCACGGTCCAGCGCCGCGAAGCTGGGGACGTTACCGTCAAGCCCGAGCAGGCCAAAGTTTCCGCATATTTCAACGTGGATAACGGCACCGGCAGGATTCGCGGCGTCTACTTGCAGGAGAACGAAGCAGTAGCTCCCATCTTCGAAGCTTGGATGAAACCCTTCAAAGACCTCGGCATGACCACGCTCACCATGCGTAATACCGGCGGCACCGACCACCAGTCCTTCGATGCCGTCGGCATCCCCGGCTTCCAGTTCATTCAGGATCCCCTCGAGTACGAGACCCGCACCCACCATTCGAACATGGACGTCTACGATCGCCTGCAGCCCGATGATCTAAAGCAAATCAGCGTAATCGTAGCCGGCTTCGTCTACGACGCGGCCATGCGCGACCAGATGTTGCCCCGCAAGCCAATTGAAAAGCCGCTGCCAAGAGAGCCAGAGAAGAAAGAAAATTAACCAGCAGTATCCATGAATCGTGTGGGGACGGCCGCCTCGGCCGTCCCGCCGGGTGCAGCGAGGCGCGCTGTCACATCGTGCGCAGTTCCCCGCCGCTGGCGCACGCCCGTGCCCGCTCGATCAGCAAGTCGCGTTCCCGAGTGTTGCGCGCGAGCCTCGCTGCTCGCTCGAACTCCGCGCGCGCCTCGTCCAGGCGGCCCAGCTTCTTCAGAAGATCGCCGCGCACACTCGGCAGCAGATGGTAGTTTTCCAGCGATGGTTCGGACCTCAGCTCGTCGACGAGCTCCAGGCCCGCTGCCGGACCGAAAGCCATGCCGACCGCGACCGCACGGTTCAACTCCACCACAGGGGACGGGGTCAGCCGAGCCAGATCCGTGTAAAGCTCCACGATCTGCGCCCAGTCCGTCTCTTCCGAAGTCCGCGCTCGCGCGTGACACGCGGCAATCGACGCCTGCAGCACGTACCGGCCCCGCAGGCCATTGAGCGTCTTTGCGCGGTCAAGCGCCGCCAGGCCGCGGCCGATGAGAAGCTGATCCCAGCAGGCGCGGTTTTGCTCGAAGAGCAGGATCGGCTCTCCCGATGGTCCCACACGCGCCCGCGAGCGCGACGCCTGGATCTCCATGAGCCCGACCAGACCGTGGACCTCCGGCTCCCGTGGCGCTAGCTCTGCGAGGATGCGCCCTAAGCGGAGCGCATCCTCGCAGAGAGCAGGCCGCATCCAGTCGTCCCCGGCGGTCGCCGAATAGCCCTCATTGAAGATCAGATAGATGACCTCGAGCACCGACGTCAACCGGGACGCAAGTTCGGCCCCTCGCGGAACCTCGAAAGGGACACGCTTTTCGGCAAGCCTGCGCTTGGCCCGAACTATACGTTGAGCGATCGTCGGCTCCGGGACGAGAAAGGCCCGCGCAATCTCATCCGTCGTCAGGCCCCCTAGGAGTCGTAGCGTGAGCGCAGCCCGCGCTTCGGTCGGGAGCACCGGATGACAGGAAACAAACACAAGGCGCAACAGATCATCACCGACATCATCGTCGAGAGCCGAGTCGAAATCTGGCATAGCCGCCTCTTGGATTGAGAGCTCGCGGCCGAGTTCCTCGTGCCTGCACTCCAGCCGCGCGCTTCGCCGGAAGGAATCGACCGCGCGATGTTTGGCCACGGCCATAAGCCAGGCTCCCGGGTTCTCCGGGACACCCGACTTCGGCCACTGCTCGAGCGCCGCGACGAGAGCATCCTGCGCCAGGTCTTCGGCGAAACCGATGTCGCGCACGATCCGCGCCAGACCGGCAATGAGCCTCGGCGACTCGATCCTCCAGACTGCGTCAATTGCACGATGGGTGTCCGTAGCCACTGCTACTGATCACACCATGCTTCAATCGCTGAGCGCAAGCCGGAAAGCCCGCGCCCGAAGAGTTGCTTCTATTTCTTCGCCGTAGCCGACCGCTCCTGCATGCATTGCGCAAAGTCCTCCGGCCCGAATATCTGGCGAATCTCAGTCTCGCCCTCAAATTCCGGCCAGTGCTTGCGGTGGAGTTCCATGAAGCGCACCGCTCCGTCGATTGCCTCCTGCTTCGATTTCAACTCGAACTGCGCAAAGCCGCCGACCATCTCCTTAGCCTCAGTAAATGGCCCGTCGGTCACGGTCAACTTTCCCTTGGAAACACGTACGCGCGTGCTCTGGGCGGTCGGCGCAAGCCCCCCGTTGGCGAGCATTGAGCCGTTGTTGACCGCCTCCTCGCTGAGGATCGCAATGGCGTCCATCAGTTCTTTAGGCGGAGGGCCGGGGTTCTCTGGGTGCCTGACCAACATCATGAATTTCATTGTCATATCTCCTTTAATTTATGGGCTGGGGCTGGGCTTTCCGAATCTACCTTCGGAATCCAGCCTTCATTGATAAGTCGAACAAGCAAGAGCGAAATCGACAAGTGCAACATTTATTTTCTGAATCGACCTTCGGAATTACGATTACCTGATCCATTCGTCTGAGACAAGACGTGCACCTCATTACTCTTTACAACGCCTTCCGTCCAGACTGGCCCTGCATTTCGGAGTATCCAGCCGCCGCCTCTTAAACGTCCGCCGGGAAATCTGACATTTCCTGCACTTGGCGAAGCTCAATCACTTCACGGTCAGACGCGGGACAGCGCGACGCCCATTCCACCGCTTCTTCCTTCGATTTGACCTGAATCATCCAGTACCCGCCGATAACTTCCTTCGCCTCGGTGAAGAGCCCATCGGTCACTTTGGGCTTGCCTCCCGAGAACGTGACACGAGCGCCCATGGATGGCGGGTGAAGGCCATCCAGCGCCAGCAGCACACCAGCCTTCTGCAGAGATTCGTTGTATTTCATCATCGCGGCGACGGCCTTGGCGTCTGGCGTGGCGCCCGGCGCGGCTTTCTCGTATCCCTTGGGGATCATCAACATCATGAATCGCATCGCAATTGTCTCTTCTGGCCTGGGTTCGGAGCGGGCTTCCCAGATGGTTTCGATGGTCGAACTTCAGCTCCTCTATTATGACGTCGAACGAGGGACATCGAAATCGACACGTGCGGTATCTTTTTGGAAACACTTTGTCAGGCGTTGGGACGACTCTTGCAGACTCGTCCCCACGAGTCCCCACTAGTCGAGGAAAGAAGGATTGCCTTCCGGAAACTACGGCTCAGAACCGGCCGTTGCCACTACTTCACAAACGTCAGCCCATGCGGTACCGCATACTTAAACACATAGGCATAGAGCATCACAATAATTCCAACGATCGAACACAGCGCCACCGAGTGCCACGCCACAAAGCGGAAAATAACGCCTTCATTCCCGACCTGTTCAGTAGCAGCAGTAGCAATCGTGATCGACTGCGCGTCCACCATTTTCCCCATCACTCCTCCTGCGCTGTTAGCCGCGCACATCAGCACCGGGTCAATCCCCAGTTGTTGAGAAGTAATTCGCTGCAGGCTGCCAAACAGCACGTTCGAGGACGTATCACTCCCCGTAAGCGCCACCCCCAGCCACCCCAGAAACGTCCCGAAGAATGGATACAACCATCCTGTCCGTGTAAATGCCAGGCCCAGCACAGCATCCAGCCCCGAGTAGCGCGTCACGTAACCCAGCCCCAGCATGAATGAGATTGCAATCATCGCCAGCCGCATGCGCACCAGGGTTTTCCAAAAGATCTTCATCAACTGTACCGGGCCCAGGCCAAGAAACAATCCTGAGACGATCGCGGCAAGAAAGCATCCCGTCCCGGTAGCCGAGAGCCAGTTGAAATCGTATCGTGCCGCCTCCGGCGTCGGCTTCGTTACAATCGGAGCCGCGCGCGAAATCGCGTTGTGCAGCAGAGGCACGTCCCATCCCGCCGGCCCGGGCCGCACCTTCCCATCCGGAAGCATCACTTTGAAAGCCGGCGTGGTCGCCCGATTCATCGCCAGTTTTATCTTCGGCAGTCCCCACAGCAGCACAAACAGTGACAGGACCGCGAAAGGCATCCAGGCTTTCAACACCTGTCCAGCAGTGTAGGTGCGCGCCTTTACATATCCATCAAACTTCTCCGTCGCCCATTCGCCGCCAATCTGGTCAGTAACTCCCGCCGTCGGTGGCAGAACCGCGACCGGCTTATCGTCATAATCGAACCGCCAGATCTTCTTCGGCTTCCAGAATCGCAGGAAAATCAAGGCCGCGACAATTGAAACCACGCCTCCCATAATGTCCACTAGATTGCTGTCCACGTAATTCGACCATAAGAACTGGGTAAGTGCGAACGAAACCCCGATCACCAGAATCGCGGGCAATACTTCAAAGGTTTCTCTCCACCCGACCATTGTTCGCACCAGCCAGAAAGGAACAATCACCGCAGTAAAAGGAAGAATCCGCCCGATCATGGCGTTGATATCGGATTCCGGCAGGCCCGCCACCGCCGCCAGGCTGTGAATCGGCGTGCCGATCGCGCCCCATGCCACCGGTGCAGTATTAGCGATCAAATTCAACGCCGCCGCATGAAACGGCTTGAACCCCAGCCCAATCATGAAGGCCCCGGCGATCGCCACCGGCGCCCCGAAACCCGCCGCTCCTTCAATGAACGCGCCAAAACAAAAAGCCACCAGCAAAACCTGCAGCCGCCGGTCGGCCGTGATCCCAGCAATCGATTCCTTCATGATTTCAAACTGCCCGGTCTCCACAGAAATGTCGTACAGGTAAACCGCGGCCAGAACGATCCACGCGATTTTCAACACCCCGAAGGCCACGCCATATCCAAAACTCATGGCCGCTAGGGACGCAGGCATCCTGAAAAAGATGATCGCAACCACCACGGCCGTCGCAGCCCCGGCAATGGCGCACCAGTGCGGCTTCACCTTAAGCCCAGCCAGTAGCCCGAAAAGAACAATCATAGGAAGCCCTGCCACCAGCGTGGAAAGCCACCAATGACCAAGCGGATCATAGATCTGAGTCCACTGCATAACCACCTCCTCGCGAACGGAGTCTGCTGCGTAACCGAGATCACAAAATTAACTTGCTTTGAAAGGGCGCGGCTTCAGATGCGTCACACGAAACAAATAAAATCAACTGCGGCTTCAGCCGCCCACATCCCAACCCTTCGGAACATTCACATAGGACCGGTCCAATTCCGCCACAGACGCGCACCCGAGCAGCCGCAAAGTCCGTTCCAGATCCGTCCGCAGAATCTCAATCGCCCGGTCCACTCCAGCTTCACCGGCGGCGGCCAAGCCATAGGCATAGGCACGCCCGCAAAGCACCGCCCGGGCTCCCATGCAGATCGCTTTTGCAATGTCGGTGCCACGGCGAATCCCTCCGTCCATCAATACTTCGATGCGCCCCTTCACCGCTTCCACCACCTCCGGCAACGCCCGCAAAGAAGCCGGAACTCCATCCAGCTGTCGTCCGCCATGATTCGAAACCGAAATCGCTGCCGCGCCTTCATCCATGGCATGCCGCGCATCGTCGCCAGTCAGCACTCCTTTCACCACGATCGGTCCTCGCCAGATTTCCCGAATCCAGCGAAAATCGTTCCAGGTCACCGCCGACTCCGCGAGCGCAGCATTGATGTCGACCAGCCGCATCTGCCCTTTGCCCGGCACCACAACATTCGGAAGTCCAGGCAAACCCCCATCCAGCAAATAACTGAGGAGCCAGCCCGGACGCGAGAGAATTTGCGGAAGAAACGGAACTTTATCCAGCGGTCCGCCGCTGATGAGTTCCTTCATCCCATTGCGATGGTCACGCTCACGAATTCCCGACACCGGGGTATCAATCGTAACCACCAGCGCAGAGAATCCCGCCACCCGCGCCCTTTCAATCGCAGCCTCAGCCGCCCCGCGCCCTCCCATCAGATAAAGTTGGTAGAAGACCGGTCCGGCAGAGCCCGCCTTCACATCTTCCAGCTTGTGTCCCGAGATCGTCGAAAGGATATAGCCAGTACCTGCTCGGCCAGCAGCTCGCGCGGCCGCTACTTCGCCCCCCGGATGCATAAGCCGGCTGTAGCCCACAGGGGCAAGCAAGAATGGCAGCGCCAGATCGAACCCCAGCACCCGAGTGCGCAAATCGCACTGCGCAACCGCAACTGCATGCCGCGGACGAAAAGTAACGTCGTTAAATACTCGGCAATTCTCCCGCAGCGTGACTTCACCTTCGGCCCCGCCATCGAGGTAATCAAATACAGATTGCGGCAGCCTCCGGCGCGCGATCGGCCGGAAGTCCTCGATACACACAACCCGCGGCGACGCCACAGCTCGGGCAGCTCTCGTCATCAGTAATTCCAATGTCTGCAATGTCTGCGTCTGGAATCTTGAAGCAGGCCGATATCCTACCACCGCACGAAAGCACTGAGGAATGGAAATTTCCCGAACACCACCGGTACTCGATTATTCGCACCCTGCCTTCGCAACCCGTCACAAAGATGCGCCGGGTTCGCGAATAAACATCATCGTCGGATGCCCTTTGTACTTCGTGCGAGCAAGTTCCCGATATCCACATTTCACCGCGACACGAATCGAAGCAAGATTCTCCGGAGCGATGATGCAGGCCGTCCGCGCGCCCGTCCGTCCCGAAGAAGAAAAGTGCACGTCGCCCCAAGCCACCGCTGCCCTGACAGCTTCGGTGGCATAGCCCTTGCCATGTGCTTGCGCCGCGAAGACCCACCCGATTTCTGGCACACCTTTGAGTGTCGGCTCCAGGTCCCGTTTGTAGTCCGCGAATCCCGTCTCTCCGACAAAGTTGCCCGTCGCCTTTTCCTCAACCACCCAATAACCAAAACCCAGCAGCGCCCAGTGGCCGACGTAACGCAGCAGCCTCGCCCAGCACTCTTCTTCTGTAAGGGGCTCGCCACCGATATGTTGAGTCACCTTGGGATCCGCCCACATCGCAGCGCAATGGACAAAATCATTTAGGCAATGGCCTCGTAATCTGAGGCGCTCTGTCTCGACCATCGGTACATCTACAGGTTGAAGGGAGAAAGAGCGAGGCATGGCACTAGTCTATTGTCTCCTTCAGATAAACCAGAAGTGCGGCTGCCCAGTCCCCTACTCGGCAGCAACTGCGTCGGATTGCGTCCGCATCCGACGCCGGTACAAAATCCACAGATACACAATCGGCCCCGAAGCCAAATTCATCAATCCCCATTTCCGCGTAGGCACATCACTGTATTTCATCGCGAACGCGAAAAGCAGCGTCGGAGCCAGCACGATCAACATCGCTCCCGCCGCGCCGCCCGCCACCCGAAAGCTCCGCGCCGCATCCGGATACTTCCGCCGCAGTTGCCAGAAGGAAAGCACCGTCTGGATCGACGTCGCCATGCGCGTCCACGCATACACCCCAATCAACTGCGGCACAGTAAAGATTGCCAGTGCAGCGCAAAACGCTGTTGACAGCATAATCGATCGCACCGGTGTGCCAAAGCGTGCGCTCACCTTCGCCAGCGCAGGATGAAAATAACCATCTTCCGCCATCGCCAGCGGAATGCGCGTCACCGAAAGTACCGTGCTATCGAGCAGTACGAAAGCACAGACCACAGCCGCCACAAAAATCGCAGTACCCAGCACATTCCCTCCAATCAGCCGCGCCGCCGTCACCAGATATCCAGTCTGCCACTCCTGCCAGTTCCCCAATGCAGCCAGACCCGCCGCCATCGTAACCACATAAATGGCCACCGCCAGCGGGACCACAATCGCCAGTCCGATAGGGAAATTCCGCGTCGGGTTCTCCACCTCCTCTATCACTGTGGAAACTTGCTCGTAACCCGCATACGACCAAAGCGCAATCGCCAGTCCAACGCCGAAAGCTCCCTGCCACGGTTTGTCCGTCGGAAAAAACGGATGGAACGGATTGAAGTGCGCATGATGAAATCCCAGCACAATAAACACCACCACCGGCACCGCCATAACCACCAACAACATCAAAGTGAGTTTCCCCACCAGATGAATGCCGCGAATGTTCAGGTAAGCCACCAGCAGCAGAAACGCAAATGCCACTCCCCAATGCTCCGCCCGTGAATGCATGGGGAACCAGTACTCAAGATAGTCCGCCATGCCCACCCCATAAGAGGCGCTCATCAGAAAAGTGCCCGTCCAGTTCCACCATCCGCACTGAAATCCCCAAAAATCTCCCAGCGCGGCCCGAGTCCATCGGTAGAAGCCGCCCTCAACCGGCATCAGCGTGGTCATCTCAGCCGTAGCCAGCGCAATCGGAACGGAGAACAGCAGCGGCACAACCAGAAGAAACGTCAACCCCAGTCCCGGTCCTGAGGTCGAGATCATCGATTCCAATTCAAAAGGTCCGCCCGCGCAGTAAGCAAACAGCACCGCCACAAACGGCGCCAGCCCGATGCGGCGAAGGTTCTTGGTCGGCGCGTAAAACGAAGTCGGGACCGATGGAAGTGCACCAGAAGTCACCGGGTCTGAACGCATTGCTCCTAAGACTCCACTAGGGAAAGCCGCCTAAGGCCTTGAAGACTATGAGAGCCAGAACCGTAAGTCAACTCCGCCAGGTCGCCCTGGCCGATTCCTGTAGCCTACCGTGGTGGTTGAAGACCTTTCATCAAGTCGCCGAAAGAAATACTTTGAGATCACGTGAGAGTAAGCTGGCCACGCTCACTACTTCATGCTCTTCCCGCTCCGGCCCTGTTTTTCTTAACGCGCACTGCTGAACCGGTATGCACCTCTGTTTACTTCACTTGGTCCTTAAACTGCTGCACATCCCCCACAAAAAACTCCTCGTACTTTCGCTTGCCGGAGGTGGCAGATTCTTCCCCGTTGATCTTGCCCCAAATAAGCTCTGCCGGTCCGGAGTCTGGAAGTGCGCGCACACCCTGCCCAGAATAGTAATAGTAATGATCCTTTGCCCACCCGTATTGCTCGGCCGAAGACGTTCGGAGTACTCCGTCCGAAGGAATCTTGAGAACATACTGGCCGCCCTCGATCGGCAACGGCGGCGCACCTTGCACTTCAAACTCAATTCGTATCCAGCCCGCGTAGCCCTCGGGAATCAGAAAGAGCGATGAGGAGCGTGTCGAATTTCGAGTACTCATTCCAAACCACAATGCAAGACCAGTTAACAACACGAGGGTAAGGGCGCCAACCAAGATCCGCGCGGCCCGGCTTGCGGCGTCTGGGAAAATCCAACTCCGCTTGCCGCCACCCTGTTGCCTGAAACTGACAATTGCGGAATACGCAGTGGCGAACAGCAAAAGAGCGATAGCTACGTAGGGCAATTTCATCTGTATCAGATCGGGTGCTCGCAGTTCGCGCCAAATCTGGGCGGCGAGTTAAACCCTCCTTCGCGCTCAACGGCGGACTCTTGCCCGGCCCGCGTGCCTCCAGGAACCATGGCGGCCGGAAGCGTCTGATTGCGAACCACAGAACTCCGTTTGTCGACGTTCGTCCTGATGAATTTCGCGATGGCGGGACCGTAGAAAGACCAAATCGTCAGGGAAGCGAGCAGCGCAAGTCTTGCAGCCACACGCGGTTTGAAAAGGCTCACATAAGCGGCAATCAAAAGACACAACGATCCCAATAACGACACCGGTTCTAATGGATTGAATGGAACCCCATATGCCGCCAGGACCAGCAAAGTGTAAACGTGGAGCCCAGTGATCACCCCGGTGGCGAAATACAGGTAAAAGGGAAGCATGTAGAAAATCATACCGCTAAGAAGACCGCTGTCGCCATCGCGACCTGCGATTCAGTGACCTTCATGCATGCACTACGTCTCTCAGATTCCCCTCGTTTGATATTGCAAGACCGCCAGGGAGAGTCGATAGTCGTACCCAGCCTCCGCATTACTTATCTCGGCTTGGGTTTGTTGAAGTTGGGCTTGGCTCAACTCCACAATCGAGCCTAGGCCCAGGTTGTACCGCGACTGTGCCAGGCTCAAGGCAAGCATGGCTTGCTCCACAAGCTCCTGCGTTACCGCCAGCCGCTCATACGCCGTGATAGCATTCAACCAACTGGTGCGCACATCGCGGGAAATTCGGTCACGGAGATCACGCAATCTCTCGTCGGTAGCCTGTGCTCTCAACAGGGCTTCGTGCGACCTTGCGGTAAAGAGGAAGCCGTTGAAGACCGGAATGTCCACGTTGACGCCTACTGCGCCATACCAGTTGGATGTGATAAGAGGATTTCGTATCGGAGTGTCGCCTACCGCCGCAAGAGCACGAATATCCGGGAGGAGCAAGTCTCGTTCCGCGACATGGAACTTTTTCGCCGACTCTGACTGAAACTCCAGCGCCAGAATTTCCGGCCGCATCGCAAAGGCTGTGGAAATCAGATCATCCACATCGCTTTGCGGAGGCGTGATCGGGGTCGAATCTTCCGCGAGCTGAAAGTTCTGCACCTTTGAAAACCCAAGCACCGCGGAAAGCGACGCCAGGGCTGCATTCTCGTTGTTCTGCGCGTCCAGTAGCAGTAGTTTGGCTTGTGCCAGATTCACGTTGGCAAAGCTAAGGTCGAGCTCGGACTTTAGCTTGCTCTTGAACAAGGCATCGATCTGGTCTGCCACAGTTTGCCGCTCTTTGACCGTTTGCTGCGCAACCGTCAAAACGGCATGGGTCTGCAGAGTGTTGTAGAAAGCCTGATCCACAGCCAGCAGGATTTGCTCTTTGGTGGCCGCTGCATTTTGGGTCTCCGCCTTGGCCGCCAGATTGGCGCTCGATATCAGGTTCGTAGTGCGTCCAAAATCGGTGAGTAGCTGACTCACGACAGCTCCGCCGGCAGCCCGCTCGTAAACACTCGGATTGTTCAGCGCCCCAGCTGTGATGCGCGCGCCGCTATTTGCATCCGCCGCAGTGAGAGCCACGGTCGCGGTCGGCCATAGGTTCGATCGGACTTCTCGTGTTACTTGTTGCGATGCCAGAGCAGTCAGTCGCGCCACCGAGATTTCAGGGTTGTTCTTTAGGGCCAGCGCTTGCGCATCCCTCAGCGACAATACCATTGGCGTTCCAGCACTGCTCTGTGGAACGCCTCCTCGCAGCTCAGCCTTCGGTGCACTCGAAAGGACTGGCGTGGCCGTTTGTTGCGGCATGGGAGCCGGGGGCAAGGTTGGGAATGCCCTCGTACCGGGCGCTTCTTGCGCAAGCGTGAATGCGGGCATCGCCAGCGCCAAACAAATGGATAGTAGTTTGTTCATTACGCCGTCCCAGTTGTTGGGTCCGTAGCTTCCGTCACCCCGCGCTTGCCATAGACCAGCAGATAGGCCGCGGGCACGATAAAAATGGTAAGCACGACCGAAGAAGTTAAACCTCCTATGATGGCCTTCGCCATCGGAGCATACTGTTCCGCGCCCGTGCCCAACTTCAGCGCCATCGGAATCATTCCGATAATGGTTGCCAGAGAGGTCATCAAAATAGGCCGCAGCCGCACGCGGCACGCGGTGATCACTGCATCCGCCGGTAACATTCCCTGCTTTTCCAGATTGTGAGCGAAGTCCACGATCAAAATACTGTTCGAGTCGGCAATGCCAACCAGCATCAATACTCCCATCAGCGACATGACGTTCAATGTGCTTCCTGTGAGTGGCAGGATGATCAGCACTCCCACAAATCCCATCGGGATCGCGAGCATGATGAGGAAGGGATCGATGAACGACTTGAACTGCGCCGTCAGAATAAGGAAGAGCAGGAGAAACGAAATCAGAAAACCGAGGGCGAAGCTCTTGAATGACGCCTCCATGCCTTGCACCATCCCACGCAGATTAACGCGAACGTTGCCCGGAATCTTATCCTTATCCTTGGCAAGAATGTCGCGCACGGCGTCAGTCACCCGTTTAAGATCTTCCGCCTTCGGAGTTACGTAGATATCCACCGCACGCTGAATCTGGTAGTGGTCCACTTCGGTTGGCGTGAGAATCTGTTTTACGTTCACCACGTTCTTAAGCACCGTCGTCGGCCTGCCCCCTCCGAGACAGGCCCATGAAGAGTGGCCCGTTCCGGGCTGCGGTGGGCCCGAGGGGCCGCAGGCCATGCCTGTCCCGTTCCCTGGATCGCGAAGAGGAATCTGACCAAAGTCGAGCATATTGTGGATCGAAGCATCACCCTTTTCGAAGTACTGCACGGTGAGGTAGTAGTCGTTGCCGCTTTTGCGATCAACCCAGTAATTGGGGGCGATCATGTAGTTGGAATTGAGCGCGGTAATGACGTTATCGACCACATCTTTCTGCGTGAGCCCCAACTCACCGGCGTGCACGCGGTCTACGTCGAGCCGCAGCGTCGGGTAGTTCATATCCTGCGGAACATAGACCTGCCCGACGCCATGCAGCTCACGAAAGCGAGTAGCCAGGCCCTGCGCAATGCCATAGATCTGGTCCAGATCTGGGCTGCTGACCTGCACGTCGATGGGCGCGGGCATTCCCATGTTCAGAATCGCGTCCACCATCGAGCCACTGGACAAGAAAGTCCGGATGTCCGGAAACTGGCTCGCCATGGCTTTCTGCACCCGGTCCATATAAACAAAACTGCTGAGCCGATGGGGTTCGTTTAACGCTACCTGGACGGTCGCGGTGTAGGGCCCGGAATTCGTCGTATAGAGCGACGAAAAATCGGGAACGACGCCGATGTTCGATACCACCAGCTTGAGATCCTTCGGCTCGACCTCATGCCGGATCAGGTCTTCGACTTTCGCAACGTATTGATCCGTCATCTCAATGCGAGTCCCAGTCGGTACCTTGAGATTGATGGTGAACTGTCCCGCGTCAGTCCTGGGGAAGAATGCCAACCCCAGCAGCGGGTAGATCGCCAGGCTCGCCAGGAAGACGCCGCTCAGCAGCGCAACCGTCAGAGCGGGACGCTGCACTGCTCGTCGCACCCAGTGTTCGTAATAGTCGAGGATCTTGTTGAACATCCGGTTGAAGCGGGCGTTGAAGCGATCCATCCACGATGCGCTTACAGCCGCCGTGGGTTCAATGTCATATTCGCCCTCTTTGTTTCCGTGTGGGGCGGCGTGAGGCACGGATTTGAGGAAGCGCGAGCAGAACAAGGGAATGACTGTCATCGCGACTACAAACGAAGCCAGCAGCGACAGACAGAAAGCCAATGCCAGCGCCGAAAACAAGAACTTGGCAACACCGTAGAGAAAAACCACGGGGAAGAAATCCACCACATCGACGAGGGTGGCGGCCAACACGGCGAGGTTCACTTCCGATCCGCCAACCTCAGCGGCAATCATGGGTGCGGCTCCCATTTCCAGATGGCGATAAATATTCTCCAGCGAAATTACTGAATTATCGATCACGCGCGAGAACGCCAGCGCCATTCCCCCGAGGATCATAGTGTTTATCGTTCCGCCCATCATGGCCAGGACGACAAACGCCGCCAGAGCTGACAACGGAATGGAGAGAAGCACAGCCGACGTGGCCCGGAAGCTGCCGAGAAAAACCAGGATCATCAGGCTGGTAAGAATCAACCCCAGAAAACCCTCATGCAATACTGTGTCGATTGCCTCCTTCACGTACACCGATTGGTCGAAGACAATGCTGGTCTTCATTTGCTGGGGAATGTCGTAGAGATGCTTGATGAGTCGCCGGACGCCATCCACCACCGCGATCGTGTTGGTATCTCCGCCCTGCTTCATGATCGGAATATAGGCGGATCGCTGCCCGTCAATGCGGACTACGTTGTATTGAATCTGATGTGAGTCCTCCGCCTTTCCTACATCGTTCACCGTCACCCATGAATGCCCTTTGACTTTGAGCGGAACCTCCCCCAACTGCTTCATGTTGTCAACCAGGCTGTTGGAGTAAACGAAGTAGTCGTAGGGCCCCATCTTCACGTCGCCGGCAGGCAAGATCAGATTGGAATCGTTGACCGCACTGACCACGTCCATCACACTCAATTGCCGGGAAGCTAGTTTGTAGGGATCGACGTACACCATGATCTGGCGGTAGATTCCCCCGAACACGCCCGGAATTTCTGCGCCAGGCACCACCGCGATCTGGTTGCGGATCTGAAACTGGGCGTAGTCGTGGAGCTGAGTCTCACTGAGTCCATCGCCTTTTACCGTAACCAGCGCGACGGGCAAGCTGGAAGCGTCGAACTTCAGAACCACCGGGGGCAGCGTCCCCGGCGGCAAACGCTTCAAGTCGGCTAAAGCTAGGTTCGACAGTTCGCTGACGTCGGCATCGGCGCTGGTTCCGGGCTGGAAGTAGACGCGGATGATGCTGACGCCTAACAGTGAGCGTGATTCCATGTGGTCGACACCGGCAGCCAGCGTGAAGAAACGCTCCAGAGGATCGGTGATGTCGGTTTCAATATCCTCGGGAGGCATGCCGGAATAAAACGTAGCCACTACAACCTCGGGTAGGTTAATCGGCGGGAACAAGTCGACTGGCATCCGCGACAGGCTGGTCACCCCGATCACCAGGAGGGTCAGGCAAATCACTATGATGAAGTACGGATTACGAATCGAGAATCCCGGCATAAAAAGTGTCCAGTTACATTCTCCGCCGCTTCATGCAACACACTCTGCCACGTTCATTGCGCGTTTTCCTCGTGGTACTCCATCAGGGCCACCGGCTGAGCATGAACTTTTTGACCTGCCTTCAGAGCGCCGCGATCGCTCACCACGACCTGCTCTCCTTCGTTCAAACCGGAAATAACCTCCGCATCGCTAGCGGTTTGCAATCCAAGCTGCACGGCTCGATCCTCCAGTTCCCCGTTCCGGTTCACGACAAAGACGGTTATCTTGCCGCCTTCGTGATTCAACACCTGGACCGGCACAGTCAGAACATCATCCTTTCGGTCAAGCACAAGCTCTGCGTCAGCGTAGAGACCCGGCAGCAGGACTCGCTGCGGATTCAAAACGTCCACCTCCGTGTGCATGGTGCGCGTGTCTTCCCTTACATCCACGGAAAAGCGCGCGACCTTCCCCGGGAAGGTGCGATTGAGTGAAGGCACACGAACATCCACATGATCGCCAACCCGGATGTATCGAACGTAAGATTCTGGAACCGGAATCACTAGCCGGAAAAGATCGTCCTCAGACAGACGGACGATGGGCATGGCCTGTGTGCTCGAACCTGTTCCCGCCTGCACTAGCGTCCCGAGGTTCGCATAGCGCTCTGTCACCACTCCGGAAAACGGAGCCGTAATCTTCGAATAGTCAAACAGGCTCTGATCGCGAATCAGCTTCGCCTTGGCCACCGAGAGCTGACTCTGGGCCGCTTCCAACGAAGCCTGGCCGGCGTCTACCTGAGCGGATGCCGCCAGATCTTTCCCCTGTGCGTCGTCCACTTCCTGCTGAGCCACAATCCCCGGCTGGCTCTGAAAGACCCCGCTGAGGCGCGTGTATTGCAGGTGAAGAGCGTTGTACTGCGCCTGATACCGATACAACTCATGCTGGGCGCGGCTCACCTGGTTCATCGCATTCTTGATTTCTGCCTGGTCTTCCTGAAGCTGCGCTTCTAACTCTGGAATCTCTAAAGTCGCCATCACCTGACCCGCCGTTACGTGAGTCCCATAGTCAACCGACAGGTTCTTCACGTAGCCCGATTCTTTCGCATAAACGTCGATTTCCTGAAAAGGCACCAGTTCGGAGGACAAAGTGATTTCTCGGCCCAGTGATTTCTTCACCACATTCGTCACGCCAACTGTGATTGTCGGCACTTCTCGTGTATTTCCATTTCCCGAGCACGACGAGAAAACAATCTCTACCGCGGCCAAAGCGGCAGCGAAAGTACAGGAGCGTAATCTCCTTGATCTGCGAGCACGCCTCTCATCGGATCTGTTGCGAGTCATCCAATTTCCCTTAATCAGCCACCTGGCTGGTTCTTACCTCAGAGTTTTCATAACCTCACCCAGCTTTGCGACCGAGAAATCCCGTGATCGGCAAAAGTCAATTACTTCTTGTTCCGCACGTTGGAATTCTTCCGCAGCGCTCGGAAGTTTACCTGCAATTGTTGACGGAATCGTCAAGACACCGTGACGGTCTCCGTGCAACAAGTCTCCCGGCCGCACTTCCATTCCCCCTACGCTAACTGTGGCCCCAATGTCAAAGATATGGGCGTAGGCGTGGGAGACGGCTACGCTGCCGGCAAACAACGCAATGCCCGTCTTCTGCACCGAAGGCAATTCACGCACGGCGCCGTTGGTCAAGTAGCCGATGCAGCCCAGAGCCTTCAAGATCGCGGCATGAACATCCCCGACGAAGGCGCCGCGCCCCGGTGGATCGTCGATGTCCTCCAATACGAGGATGCGAGGTGCGGGAACTTCGAGAATGCTGTTCCAGAAATCAGCACGGCCACGGAACGTACCGACGATAGGTGGTTCACCACTGCGAAGGCGCCCCGTAGCCGCGTAACCCACCATGGGGAGCGCGTCCGGGAACATGCATCGCACGCGGGCATCGGCAAATCCTGTGTTCCGTAGCCTGACGTGAAATGATTCGATCGCGTTTGCGACCATGCACGTATCGAACTGGCGAAGAGCGTCAAGCTCTTCTTCGGTCAACAACGGTGCAACCGACATGCCTGCTTCCTTTCGAGAGCTCAACTCGCATCATCCAGATGCAAATTCGTCGGCTCAAGTTTCAGTAATCCTGCAACCATCGAGGGAGCCCACTATCGGACCGCTGCCTGTTTGTATTTTGGTTTCGCCTCCCGTGCGTAACCTGCTTCTCTCATCTGGCAGATGTAAACTCCAATCAACCAGAACGGCTTATCAAGTACGCATGGCTCGCCGTGGAAGTATTTACGAAAGAAACTCGGAAGATGGAGGAGGCCGGTTGAAGAGGCTCTCTTCATAAAGGACTTTCTGTGTGGCAGGTTCTGCAGGCGCGATTCGAAGATATGGACTGGGAGATCGCGAGACATCGAAGCAGATCAGCGGAGGCACCCAGTTGGCTGCTTCCTTGGCAAGACGTTGCCGGTTCGCCTCAGGCGTTGCGTGCCCTTGCACGGTTTTCACCGTGGGTGCCGAAACATCCCAAGGCGAGGAATACCGCGTCGCCACGCTCACGGTCAGCGAACATACCGCAGCTAAGGCGACCACGGCACACCAACTCTTGCGCCGTTGATCTTCGAAATGTTTTAGCGGCGACATCTCAGCAGCAGTTTGCGATCCTCTTGTTTGTAGCATATAAAATTCAGTCGATGCAAACCGGCCGACGTCACCACCGTAACCAGAGCATGACATTTTGTCGGATAGCATCGCCTGAACCTTGGTTCTGCTATCAATCACGAGACCGGGACGCAATGGCTGATTTCCCTTCACTTGATGAAGAAACGAGCAGCCAGACCTCAATCAATTCTTGGCTCTGCTTGCGCCGTGCGGAAGGATCATGACTATTCTCGAGTTTAGCCTGCTTGTCTGGGTCGGGTCAGTCGCGGCAGGTTTCTTGGGCGCGCTAACTGGGTTGGGCGGTGGCGTGGTACTCGTGCCTATGCTCACTTTGCTTCTTGGCGTCGACATACGATACGCAATTGGAGCGTCGTTGGTTTCCGTAATTGCCACTTCTTCGGGTGCGGCCGCAGCCTATGTGAAAGAGGGCTTTTCCAATATCAGGATCGGAATGTTTCTGGAAGTCGCGACAACTTTGGGTGCGCTGGCCGGTGCCACCTTGGCCGCACGCATCTCCGCGGGCACAATCTCCATCGTCTTCGGATTGGTGCTGATCGGCTCGGCGTACCTCTCTCGCAGGCCCCGGCCGAAAAATGAACGAGACGTCCCGCCCGATCCTCTCGCCACCAGACTGCGCTTGAATGGGAGCTTTCCCGATGCAGATGGTATTCGCAACTATAACGTCCAGCATGTGCCGCTGGGATGGACTCTGATGTTTGGCGCGGGAACCTTGTCAGGATTGCTCGGCATCGGTTCGGGAGCGATGAAAGTTCTCGCCATGGACCAGGCGATGAAGATCCCTTTCAAAGTTTCGACCACCACCAGCAACTTCATGATTGGCGTCACCGCCGCGGCCAGCGCCGGAGTTTATCTAGCCCGCGGCTATATTGATCCCGGTCTCGCCATGCCCGTTATGCTGGGTGTTCTTGCCGGATCGTTGTTGGGCACACGGGTTCTCGTCAAGGCTGATACTAAGTGGTTGCGCCGCGTCTTCAGCCTGGTGATCGTTGTTCTGGGAATCGAGATGCTCTACCGCGGGCTTTCAGGGAGAATTTAATATGGCCAGTGACCGAGACTGGACCGATAGGCGGATGGAGGTGGTCATTAGTAATCTCCTGCGCTTCGGCGTGCTGCTTTCTGCGCTTGTAGTACTGTTCGGTGCCGTTCTCTATCTTGTCCGGCACGATTACCCCCACACTGATTACCGCGTGTTTCGTGGCGAACCTTCAGACCTTCGCAGCGTCGGCGGCATCCTCCGTGACGCGCTCGCGTTAGATGGCAGAGGTATTATCCAGCTGGGACTGCTCTTACTTATCGCGACTCCAGTTGCACGGGTCGCATTCTCAATCTTTGGATTTGCAGAGGAGCACGACCGCATGTATGTAATCGTCGCGTCGATCGTGCTCCTGATTTTGGCTTACAGCCTTCTCGGGTCCGCGTGGTTATAAAGACACATGAGGGATTTGAACAAGCAGGAGCAAACCGCCATCGAAGCCGTCGCCAGGCGGTTTTCGGCGACGTGGGAAAAGGGTACTAATCCCCCCGACGCCTATATAATGGTCGCCGGGCAACGGGTTGCTGTTGACATCACAACCCTGAAACGGCGCGGTACTGCCCAAGCTAACACCGCCAAGCCCCACTTAAGGTTCGATAAGGTTGCGACCAGGCTTATTGCGTGTCTGCAGGCCACGCTTGGCGGAACCGTGCCGAACGGCGCGACGGTGTTGCTCACCATCACCGCTCCCATCTGTTTGCCATCGAAAACCGCTGCCTTGCTGGAAGAGAAAATACAAACTATTCTCGCGCGGCGATCGCCGTTTCGAGATGAGAAAGACACGATTCACGGGAACCGTGTCCACATTCGACTCTTCAGAGACGAATCTGAGCGACCGCCAAAATTGATTGGGTTCGTACACAATTCCGGTTCAGACCCGCTTCCACTTTTGAATATGACAAGTGAATGGCTCGAGCTAATCCTCGCTCAGGCTAGCAGGCGGAAGCCTAGGCTTGCCGCTGATCGATGGCTCGTCCTGATAAGCACCAGAGGAATTTCATGCTTGCAGGCATATCGCTACATCTATTCGCAACTGCCCATGGCGACCGACTTTAAAAAGATTCTCATGGTGTTTGGCGATGGACATGTCGGGCTGTTGTATGAGCCCGTACCATTTCGCGTACGCTAAGGAGCAGACGTCGCCGCCGGCGTCGTCGGGTTAAGATCGAACTCAGGATGAGGTGTGCCCATCATCCATTTATCGAACCAACCCACGATATATTCAAGGCGTTCGATGCGATGCCAGGGCTCGCCCGAGCGCGAGAGTTCGTGCGTCTCGCGTGGAAAGACAACCATGGCCGTCGGGCGTTTCATGTATTTGAGCGCCCGGAACAACTGTTCGCCGCCTGAGTCTTGCGGAGTGCGGAAATCGGATTCTCCCAGCACGAACAGCACCGGAGTATGGATGTCCTTTACAAACGTGATCGCCGACCGGTTGTTGTAGTCCTGCGGGTCTTCGAAAGGCGGCGCTTTGAACCAATTGGGCTGGAAGAGCGTGAAATCTGCCGTGTACCACCATGAAGCCCAGTTGGAAATGTCTCGTTGTGACACTGCGGCGGCGAAGCGATCCGTATGCGTGATGGTCCAATCTGTCAGGACGCCGCCACCGCTGCCGCCAGTCACGCCGAGTTTCTTCTGGTCGACGTAGCCGCGCTTGAGAAGTTCATCGACACCGATCATCAGATCGCGATAGTCGTCGCCCGGGTAGTGATATTGAATGATATTACCGAACTCCTGGCCATAGCTCGTCGAGCCGCGCGGGTTGACATAAAGGACGACATAGCCTTTGGCGGCCATCCATTGAAACTCATGATCGAAGACCCATCCGTAGGCGGCATGCGGGCCGCCGTGGATGTCGAGAATCAGCGGGTATTTCTTTTGCGGATCGAAGTCGGGCGGTTTCTGAACCCAGGCCTGAATGCGCTTGCCATCGAAACTCTGGTAATTGATTTCCTCCGGCGCCGTCAGGTTGAGTTGGGACCAGAGTTTGCCATTAAAGTCGGTGATGCGCGTTTGCGTTCCGTCGCTGGCAATGGCGAAGAGGTCACCGATCATCACGGGAGAGGAGACGAGGGCGACCATCGTGCTGGCATCCGCATTCACCGAGAAATCGAGCACCGCCTCATCGCCCCGCGTGACTTCGCTCACGGCGCCGGTCTTCGTGTCGACGCGTACGATGGGCGACCGTCCTTGCTTCTCCACAATATCGAACAGCCAGCGACCATCGGGCGACCAGCAGAGCGTGCGTCCGCGCCCGCCGCGCGGTGAGCGCATTGTCGCCGCCAACCGTGCTGCCCATATCGAAGTCGTAGGCGCTGGTAAGGTTTTGCGGTTTCGCTCCCGGGGCCACTTCCATGATCCACAGATCGGGCTGCGAATAAGAGCGAACCGGCTGAGCAACGGCGCCGTGGAAGGCCAACTGGCGCCCATCCGGGCTGAGGACGAGATCACCTATACCCATCGGAATGGTGGCGAGCTTTTCAGATGCTGCCACCCGCCGAAGGCACCGAATAAATATCCGTGCTCGGGAGTTCGTAATAGGGCTCGTCGATGTGCCGCGTGACAAAGTAAATGCGTGAACCATCTTGGCTCCAGACGACTTGCCCCTCATCGAAATTCCCGTTCGTAAGCTGCACCGGCTTCGGGAGTTCATCAGCGGCCGCCGGTATCCCGACTACCCAAATATGGGCGTGGCGCTTAGGATCAAGATAGCCCTCGTCGTTACTGCGATAGACAGCTCGATTGATCACGTGCACGTCGGACTCGTGTTCACTCTCGGCCTGACTATCGCCGGGTTTCGCATTCTTCTTGCGCTGGGCCTTTTGGATGTCATCTTGCGTCGTGGAACTCACGAAGGCGATCTGCTTGCCGTCCGGAGACCAGACCGGGTCCGAGGCCCCTTTGGGGAGATCGGTAATCGTCGAAGCTTCGCCTCCAGCGAGCGACAGCATTGCCAGTTGACTGGGCTTCGGTTTGCCGGTTTCGTCTTTGTCACCGCCACGAACGAATACGATGTGCCTGCCGTCGGGCGGCCACCGCGGCTGTGCATCGTGCTTGCCGTTTGTCATCCGCACCGGGCTTTCCTTGCCATTGGTGGCCGCGATCCAGATCGAGCTCTCGTAGCCGGTGCGCTTCTCGTCGACAGTCACGCGGGTGAATGCGACGCGGGCGCCATCGGGTGACAGTTGGGGATTGGCCACCCAGACGAAGTCAAAGAGATCTTTTTCAGTAAGGGAACGCTTTTGCGAGCCGGCCGGCTGCGTGGCCTCCTGTGCTGCCAGTGACGCAACAAGCACGATAATCACAACGGAAAGGTGGGTCTTCATGCGGATCCTTGATGCCGCTGAGTCGCGGTGACGCGGCGAGTGTGCCCTTTTTTTGTGCCGGCTGTCAACTCACAGGACCATTCCGGATGTGAACGCTTTCTTGCGCATCGGTGCTGGCGGCGCGCCAAGAGTGCGAGCCGCGGAGTAGACTCTTGCCAACATCTTCATCACGGCGGGAGTGGTAAAGCAGAAAGTGGAGCGACAATGAAGACGGAATTGCTGCGATTCGACGGCGCTGTCGAGCGCGATCCAGCCATCGACGCGTGGATGAGAGCGCATGCAGGTGGATTGGGAGCCATCGCCCATCGGTGGTTTGAGGTGATGCGAAAATCCGGGGACGAAGTCCGGGAGCTTTTGCACGACGGCTGTCCGGTTGCATGTTTGGGAGATGCACCCTTCGGTTACGTAAATGTATTCACTTCGCACGTAAATGTGGGGTTCTTTCACGGCGCAGCGCTGCCGGATCCGGCGCGCTTGCTGCAAGGCACCGGCAAGTTCATGCGCCATGTGAAGTTGAGACCGGGAACCGCCACCAACGCCGCGGAGCTGAGCAGTCTCATCGGTGCGGCGTACGCGGATATCAAGGCGCGCGTCGAACACGGCTAGCTCAGAGAAACGCCTTGGCGAGGGCGGCACTCTTGCCTCGACATTGACGGTTGCTTTTCTGGTCCTCGCCGACTAATTTTTCAAGTGTGGCTTCCCGCGCAGCAGGTCCCAACCGTCATTTCTTATGAACACGGAATGCAAGCACATCGCCGATCAACTGTTCTCCACTCTCAATGGAGAGGCATGGTACGGAGATTCTATGCAAAAGATCCTTGAAGGCATCACGTCCGAACAGGCTCTTTCGCATCCGATTCCTTCCGCCCATTCCATCTGGGAACTGGTTCATCACGTGGACGCATGGTGTAACTTTGCTTACGGGGCCGTGCAGGGCATCCCAATACCCGCGTGGCCCGATATGCCCCAGGAACAAGATTTCCCACGCGTTATCGACCAGGGCCATCAGGCGTGGCAAAAAGCGGTACGGTCATTGTTTGCCAACCACCTGAAGTTGGTTGAAGCGATCAACGGATTCGGCGACTCGCGCCTGGAAGCGACGGTGCCAGGCAGGCCGTACAAGTTTTACCGACTCTTCCAAAGCATGACCCAGCACGCGGTGTACCACGCCGGGCAAATTGCACTATTGAAGAAAGCGCTGCGATGAGACGGAAGTAGACCACTGATACTGCGAGGAGCATCTGCATCTAAACCCGTGACTCCGCTTAGCGAACCTCATGGGTTAAGACATAGAGACGGAGCCGCATAATGCCGAAACCTATGCATTCCTTTGCTATGGTCGCACTGCTCGCGCTTCAATGTTTTGTCGTGCTGTTCGTGGCGCTCCATAATTGGATTCCCCTTGGAACACTCAATAATGTAAACGGCGTCAGGGTTGAGTTTCCTACCAGTAAACTTCTCGTCACCACGTTGATCAATTTCACTCCGTTTGCGATCGGACTAGCCGCCACCGCCTTTTATTTTGGCAGAGTCTACCCGGGCTGGATCTTTTGGTGGTTGTGGATCACCTACGGACTCGCATGCTACGGTTCGCTCACCTCTTGGTGGATGCCCTATCTCCTTCGCCCGGATCCACAGCGGGCCGCTCGTTACCGAACGATGTACGCAGGGACACACGCCTTTCTGCCGGAGCGCAACGGCATCCGGCCGAATACTCTGCATGTGCTGTTTGACATCGTGACCGTCGCCATACTGATTGACTTGGCCGTGCTGACAGCGTAGCCCAGGTGGCCGACCGTCTGAATCGAATGTCCCGTAGGGACCGTTAATGCGGCCCGTTCTTCGGATCAGGCGCCAATCTTCTTGATCTGTTCAGTCGCAACTTGAAACCCCGTGTTCGCCGCTGGAACGCCCGCGTACACCGAGGTTTGCAAAAGCACTTCTTTCAAATCGCATAATTCGAGATCACTGGCCAAACCAGCTCGCAGGTGAAGGGCAAACTCTTCCCACCTTCCCAGCGATGCTGTTATCGCCAGCACCAGCAGCCGTCGCGTGCGCCGGTCCAGTTGAGGACGAGACCAGATCGTCCCCCAGGCATAACGGGTTATCAACTCTTGAAAATCGCGCGTAAATTCTGTTGTCGCAGCAATTGCCTTATCGACATGAGCATCGCCAAGCACGGCCCGACGGACCTCGAATCCTGCTTCCAGAGTATCCGCGTTGGCATTCGGTTGCGGCCGTAGAAACTCAAGCAGTGCAGTCGTAAATGAGTGCGGCCGCTCAAGATTAGAAAGGTGCGCCGCCGCGAGGTGAAGCGCTTTCGCTCCCGGAATCTCTCGCGCCAGGATCTCGCTATGCCCGGTCCACGGTGTAGCGACGTCGCGCTCGCCAGAGATCACCAGAGTTGGACTCTTGATCTTTCTCAGGAGATCTAGGTGATTCATGTCGCGGAGGGCCGCGCAACATCCCAGATACCCAACCGGGTCTGTGCCCAGGAAGACAGAGCGGATCGAAGCGACTTGGGGATTTTGTTTTGCCAGCGTGTCCGGCGAGAAGAACCGTTGCATCGCTAACTCGACCACTGACGACATTCCGCCTTTGACTACTGCTGCAATTCTTGTATCCCAATTTGCACGGACGAACTGAGGCGACGTGTTGGCCAGCACAAGATGTGTGACGCGCTTGGGTGCGTGCACCGCAACCCATTGTCCGATCGCCCCACCCAACGACAAACCGCAAAAAGCAAATTGCGAAATCTTCAACGTGTCGGCCAGGGCGAGAATGTCCTTGCCCAACATCTCAACCGAATATTCACCGGCTGTCGCATCCGAAGCTCCGTGGCCGCGCGTGTCGTACCGCAGAATCTGGAAGTGCGGAAGCAGATCACCTATTTGAGGCTCCCACATCGCGTGGTCTGTACTGATTGAGTGCGACAGAATTAAGACAGGTCGTCCAGTGTTTCCCTGCAGTCGGTAGAACATCCGCGCATTGTGAATGGTTGCGAAGGGCAATTGATTACTCCTTGTCGTCGTCTTCGCGATCGGTCTCTGATGCCAGAGCTTTCCGGAAAGCCTCTGCCGATCCGAGATACTGCTCTGGCGTCTCCAACTCCTTGAGCTCCGCACGACCCAAATGGGCCGTCACTTCGGGAGTCTCAGCAAGAACAGCAGCGAGATGCCTGCCCTCTTTGACACTCTTCCGAACGGCCACTTCAAGAACCTTATGAGCGACATCGCGCCCTAGCTTTGCTCCAAGCAGCATCATGGCGCGTTCGGCAAAAATCGCTCCATTCGTATTCTCGATGTTGAGGCGCATCTTCTGCGCGTCAACCGAGAGCCCTTCGGCTACTTCAGCCATCGAGGCAATTGCCACGCCGGTCGACTCGATTACGGCCGCAACTACAGGCCACTCCGCCTGCCAGCCCCCGACACCACGCTCGTGCTCTTGCAGCATGGCCGAGAGAAATGATGCAACCAGTCCTGGTACCCGATGCGCCGCCGCAAGAGTGAGTGAACAGGCCGTGGGGTTGCGCTTGTTCGGCATGGTCGACGATCCGCCGCGGCCTTCTCCTCCCGGTTCCGACGCTTCCCCCACCTCGTTCTGCATGAGCAGGCTGATATCGCGCGCCATTTTGCCGAGAGATCCAGTCAGCACTCCGCCAGCGCAGATCAGCGTCGCGAGCTGATCGCGCTGCGTGTGCCACGGCATTGGGGGAGAGTCTCCAAATCCAAGTTCCGCACTCAGAGCTTCAGCCACGGGAATTCCGCGGTCGCCGAGCGACGCCAGCGTGCCGCTGGCTCCGCCAAACTGCAAAACCGCCGCAACTCTAAATGCTCTTTGCAAACGCCGCCTGCCGCGGTAAACCGAAGCCAACCATCCGGCGGCTTTGAGCCCGAAGGTCACCGGCGGAGCAGGCTGAAGCAGAGTCCGCCCGAGCATGACGTTCTGCTTGTGCCGCTCAGACAACTCCGTTAGCGCTTTTTCCAATCGCAGCATGTCGGCAATCAGAATCGGTTCCGCGCGCTTGAGCAGTAGAGACATCGCGGTGTCGGCGACATCCTGGCTCGTGGCTCCCCAGTGAACGAAGCGCACCGCTTCCGCGTCGGTCTTTCGTACCAGGTCGGTCAGCATTTTCACCAGGGGAATCGCGGGCGTTCCAGCGCGAAATGTGTCGTCAGCAAGAACGGAGACATTAAAATTGCCGGGCACTCGCGGCAACCGCTATCGCGTCTGCCGCCTCCATTGGGATGAGTCCGTGCCGCGCTTCCGCGCGCGCCAGGGCGATTTCGAATTCCAACATTGCCTGAAGAACCGACTCATCGGAAAACAGCGCAGCTAGGGCCGGCGTGGTTGCCAGGCTTTCAATCAAGCGTCCGCTCATGTTCGGTTCCGCACCACGAGTCGCTTCGATTCGGGCCTTCTGTTCAATCTGAAATGATTACACATCGAAAAATACCGTCTCGCCCTCTCCCCGAAGGTGCACATTGAAGATCCAATGGCTCGTGCGGGCAGGATCTCGCTGGGCCAACAACGTTGTGCGCCGATTTTCTGGCACCAGTGTAAATACAGGGTCTGCTGCGTTCGCTGGCTCCCCTGCGAAGTAAACTCGTGTCGACAATCTCTTGAGAATGCCTCGGCCAAGAACCGATACATTAATGTGGGGCGCCTGAACTGTTTTACTTGGACCCGGCACGCATCCCGGTCTGATCGTTTCAAACGTGCACGAGCCGTTTTCCGCCGTTGCTAATCGTCCAAAACCGCGAAAGGCTGCGCCGTCCGCACTGCTCTCCTGATCCGCGTAGTTCCCGTCGGAGTCCGCCTGCCATAGTTCGATCATCGCGTCGGGAACAGGCACTCCGTCTCCATCCAGCACACGAAAGGTGAGCCACAACCGTTCGCCTTTCGCTCCGTCGCCGGCGATACGCGAAATACTCCGTGCGTCCGTAAGGCCAAGATGCAGGTACGGACCAACGGTTTGCGAAGGTGTCGGTGTCAAATCCATCGTTATCCTTTTCTACTTTTCGAACGGCGTTGACTCGCGGCCACGCAGCACGATGTCGAAACGATAGCCCAAAGCCCACTCCGGCTTGGTCGTTTCCAGGTCAAATTTCGAAACTAAACGCTGACGTGCCCTTTCGTCAGAAATCGACTGCAGAATGGGATCGTAAGCGAACAGTGGATCGCCAGGGAAATACATCTGCGTGATCAGCCGCGTAACAAAGGCCGGGCCAAATAGAGAAAAATGGATATGTGCCGGACGCCATGCATTGTCGTGATTGCGCCAAGGATAGGCGGCTGGCTTGATGGTTACAAAACTGTAGAATCCGTCTTTGTCGGTTAGCGTTCGTCCTGTCCCAGTGAAGTTCGCATCGAGCGGTGCAGGGTGGTCGTCTTTCGCGTGCGCATATCGTCCCGCCGCATTCGCCTGCCAAATCTCGATTAAGCTATTCGGCACAGCACGGCCATCTCCATCCACCACTCGCCCGCGCACAATAATCCGTTCTCCCAACGGCTCTCCCGCATGCTGAACCGTTAGGTCTTGATCATCTGGACGAATATCCGAATGGCCAAAAACTGGCCCTGTCACCTCCGAAAGAGTATGCGGCAAAAAGATCAACGGCTGAGATGGCGCCCGCAGCCTCGTCGCGCGATAAGCAGGATAGAAAGACTCCGGCTGTGTCCCCGGCTCGTGCCGCCGAAAGGGCGACGGCGCTCCCGGATGTTTGCCTTTGACCGGAATCAGCGAAGAGGACACGTTTATCTCACCCTGCCGTTTCAGTGTACTTAACCAGCGATAGAGCGGCTTCCGCTACAGATTGTACGTCGATTCAGCCCATCGGCAGTCCAACATAGTTTTCCGCGAAACTTTGCGCCGCCGCGCGAGAGCTTGTCAGGTAGTCCAGGTCGGCCAGCTGCCTGTGCTCCTCGAACCTGTCGTTCCCAGGAATCCGGTGCAGCATGGAAGTCATCCACAAAGAAAACCGTTGTACCAGCCATACTCGTCTTAAACACGTTTCTGAGTAACGGTCGAGCAGTTCGCGATTTCCGGAGGCGTAGAATTCTGCAAACGCAGCGGCCAGAACCCGAACATCGGCAACGGCAAGATTCAGGCCTTTCGCGCCGGTCGGAGGAACGATGTGCGCCGCATCCCCAGCCAGATAGAGCCTGCCGTACTGCATCGGCTCCCCCACGAAACTGCGCATGCCGGTAACTCCCTTCTGCAAGATGGCGCCTTCCGTTAGCCTGCGCCCGTCGCGGGTAGTGAGGCGCGTCTGTAATTCTTCCCAGATCCTTGCATCCGGCCACTGCGCTAAGTCTTCATCCGGAGCGCATTGGAGATACAGACGCGTAATCTCCGGAGTCCGCATACTGTGCAAGGCAAATCCACGATCATGGTAGCAATAGATCAGTTCCTCGGAGGAAGGTGGCGCAGCCGCCAGAATGCCAAGCCATGCGAACGGAAAAACCCGTTCATAGATGGTTAAAGCTTTCTCTATGCTCGGGCGACACACTCCGTGAAAGCCGTCGCAACCCGCAATGAAATCGCAGAGGATCTCGGCAGGTTCACCTTGGTAGTGAAACCGTATCTTCGGTGTCGTGGAATCAAAGTCGTGAACGGTGACTCCCTCGACCTCAAAGAAAATCTTACCCTCTGCTCCGAGCCGTGCCGCGATCAGGTCCTTCACAACTTCCTGCTGCGCATAGATCGTGATACCGCGCCCCGTCAAGTCTTTGAAGTCGATGCGATGGCCCTGCTCTCTGAAACGAATCTCCACGCCGTCATGAATCAGGCCTTCCCGCATCATTCGCTCGCCTAAACCCATTTCCATCAGAAGGTCGACGGTGCCTTGCTCCAACACACCCGCCCGCACCCGCTGCTCACAGTGCTCTCGACTACGGGCCTCGATGACAACCGATTGAATTCCCTGTCGGTGCAGCAGGTGCGACAAGACCAGCCCCGCAGGTCCAGCTCCCACAATCCCAATCTGCGTGCGGATTCTCATTGTTTCTTCCGCCGCGATTTCTGACGAGCCCGACGGTGATTGTTTTCCGCAGAAAACCTCTCGACCACCTCACGCGGCACAGGTTTGCTCTTGATTCGTTCCGGGTCGCTCTTCGACACTGCTGCCCAAACCCTGATCTCAAAACACTCCACGGCCAAAACATTCTTGTTAAACAACCTATGGCGGACGTTAAAACTGCTGCGGCGCCACTCGGTTATCTCAGATTCGACGACGACTGTGTCTGAAAATCGCGACGGCGCCTTGAACGAGGCGCGCAAGTCAACCATTGGAATGCCCACGATCTGATAGGTCTTCAGCATCTGCCGCTTCGACAGGCCGGCCTTCTTGAACAATGCCGTCGTGCATGCGTCGAAATAGGCCAGGTAGCGCGGGTAGTGGACGATCTGCGCGGGATCGCAATCACCCCACTCAATATGAATCGTCTTCCGGTTGGTCAAGTTCACCTTGCTCAACAATAACCCCTTTCCCGCGGCGCCTCTCGACGGTGATCGGCAACCTTGAGAACCTGGAAGTAGCAATGATAATGGTTGCGACACTTGGTATTAAACTGTGCCTGGCAAGCCGGGCAGCGAGAATCACTTTGCATGTACTGGAGAATAGTTATCGCTGCACCGCAAGCACCGCAAAGTACCGCTTGCTGGTCCCATTCACTTTCTGGCCAGACTGCGATCGGGTGATCGGCGAGCGTCACGTGGCAGTCTTTGCAAGCGTAGTAAAGGCCGCAACATTTCATCTTGATGGCAACGATGTCGGTCGGCCCGTGGTAGTGCTCGCAACGGGTTTGTGAATCGAGATTTACACCATGCACCTGTGGAAGAGTGGGAACCATCGTGTCCGTTAGAACCGAAAAAGGAAATTCAACCGATCGTCAACAATTCTTCGTAGAATTCACCGATCTCCCGCGCCGCTCAGATCTATATTCTTAACATTATTTACCCACATTTACCCACGGTTACGGTTTAGCGTTCGTTGCCGGAGGTGTCTTGCGTCCTGCATCCAGATGATCGAAGTTGAGCGCGGCGTTGAGCACAAGCATGAAACTTCCCTGCGTTTCCTGCCGCCACATCGGATTAATGCCAAAGAGCACGATATGTCCGTGGCCCAGCGGAACGTCGATGACCGCAGGAACGCTGGCCAGTTCCGACCCTCCCGCCAGCATGCCGCTGATCCACAAATTCTTTTCGTCTGCAAATCGCAATACCACCCTCGGATAAAGTGATGCTGGCGGTAGCTCGCTGCTGTAGAACACGCGATTTTGCGGATCGACATAAAGCTCTTTTTCCCCGGGTGTGCGATCTGCCTGTTTCTCTGGCGCTGCCCACACGCGGCCCTGCGGAATATCAGGATCTGTGCTCGAACCACGGCCGCTGGGCCGCGCAGTTTCTTCTCCGCCGCCATCACCGGATAAGGAAACTTTGAACACCGGAGCCTGATTGAAATACACGCCGAGCGAATCGTCATAACCGTAAGTGATCGGGCTCTTCGCATCTTCGACGTTCGCGCGCACAATCGCCCCCCTCACCTGCAGCGACTTCGTTTGTGCAATGGTCACTGAATCGGCCAGGCCGAGATCTACTGCCAAATGGGTGCTCGACCCAACCGGAATGAACAATCCGCCGTCCTCCACAAATCGTTTAAGGTTCGCGACGCCTTCAAATCCCAGTCCGCCGCGAATGTCGGGGGATTCGTCGATTCCTCCCCAATTCGGCGTTATGTCGGATTTTTGCCAGGGAATCGGCCCCGCATCAGTGCCGTCGGGCAATATACGTTTGGGAAAACCAGCCAGAAGTTCACGCAGATCGGAAAATGTCGGCGGAAAAAGAATCACGTCATACCTGTCGCGCAGGTTCGGCGTGGTCCGCACCACTGTATCGGAAATGTAGGAATACGGCACGCCCGTTTCTTCAAGGCCCAGGCGAAACCACCCTTCATTTTGAGTGCTGGTCCACGTGTGCAGGAGTGCAATCCGTGGAACTTTGAGCTCGTGGCGAGCCACTTTCGGTTCCTCAGCAACGCCTACGACCTTAATGCCAAGATCATGCGCAGCTGATTGCAATTGTGACTCGATATCGGATGAGTTGCCGGCCGCCAGCATGATGAAAGAACCGGGACTGAATTTTTCATCGCCTGCGTCGAATGAATCTTCAGCCGCAAACATTTTTGTGTCTTTCAGTCGGTAGCGCAGCGCCGCGAGATTCGGCTCTGCATTCGCGTCAACGATGTAGCACTTCGCCGCCACGGCTTTGCCCTTTACAGCATGCGGAGCCGCGATTCCGCCGAGGTCATCGCGTGCGGGCCCATCGACCAGCGTCATTGACGCTTTCAGAATGGTTTCATCCGTGACGCGCAGAGTTTTGACGTTACGCAACGGGCCCAGCGTCCATCCCGTGTCGTCGTATGGGCGTGGGTCAGAGGTCGAATAGTATTGCGTGTCGAGCAGCATATCGACCATGCGGCTGTAAGGCTGATCCATGCGGATGATGTAACTGCCCGCCGGAATCTTCACCGCCTTCGCTTCCTCTTTCTTCGCAGAAGTTTCGTCTGTTTTGGTCGCGGCATTCTTCGTCGAGGCATCTCTTCTTGCATCTTTACTCGCAGCAGCAGTGTTCGGTTTCTCATCAGCTTTGCCATCAGTCTTCGCGTCGCCTCTCGACTCGCTCTCCTTCGCCGGCGCCACTGGCTTCACTTCAAAGTCGTGATCGAGCTTGTGCACTTCCGCGCCCTGCCTCTGTAGCAGATTGGCGAGCTGCGCGGCAAGCGCCGGACGCCGGCCGTCGTTCAGAATTGCCCACGCCACCGGGCCTTCGGTCGTGGCTTTCGCCACCGAGCGTTTGCTCTTGAGATAGAAATTGCCGAGAAAATCCTGCGGATGTTGCGCCATGTAGTCGAGAGCAAGAATCAATCCGCTCTGCTGCATATTAATGTTGTTGCGCAGCGACCACTTCACCTTCGGCAGCGGTGGATTCGGCCGGTACCATTCACGCGACGTAGCCGACGGCTTCAGCGTGCGCTCTTCCGTCTGCGGATACAGATTGCCGAACGTTTCATAGAAGCGTCCGATCGAGTTATGCCCGTTCGCCACATAAAACATGTAATTCGGCGCCCAACCGTCATAGAAGCCGTGCGTCCACACCCCAACCACGCCTTTCGCAGTGAGCTGTTCGATCTCGTTGTAAGCCATCTTCTGCCACTCGCTCTCCACAATCGGGTCGAGCCACGCATTGTAGGGTCCCGTTCCCGTGGAAATGTACAAATAAGGAACGGACTCGTGCAGGTCGTGCAGCACTTGGGGATGCCAATCGAGAAAATTCTTCATCATGACCTGCGACAGCTTCAGCCCCATCCCGATCGAATCGCGATTATTGTCGTGCTGTACGTAATGTCCCCAATAAACCAGGTCAGGCTGCGGCTTGTCGGGATACGCCTTGCGATAGTTCGCCCAGTCGACCATGCGATCATGGCCGTCAACCTCGACAATCGGTGTGATCAGAAAAACTGCATTCTTCCGAATGTTCTGAATCATCGGCGTGTCTTCCACCGCCAGCCGGTAAGCCAGTTCCATCAGCATTTCGGGCGAGCCTGACTCCGGTGAGTGAATCGATCCCGAGGCCCAGTAAAACGGCTTGCCCGTCGAGATAAGCTGTTGCGCCTCCGCATCGGTAATTTTGCGCGGATCGGCGAGCTTCGCCGTGATCTCCTTAAGATGATCCAGTTGCGCAATGTTGGCCTCGTCACTCACGGCCACCAGCAGAAAGTCGCGGCCCTCTTCGGATTTGCCCACACGAAAAACCTTCACTCTTGGCGAGGCTTTCGCAAGCTCATCGTAGTAGTGGTAAATATCTTTCGAATAGGTAAGAACATCTGGCGCACCGACGATGTGGCCGAGAATCTTCTCTGGCGTGGGAACAGTCGACGAGGCGGGAAGATGGTCGACTAGATTCGTGCTGAGGAACGACTCGGTCGTGTACTCACGAATCTGTTTCGTGTATCCCTCATCATTTGAGGATGCGCTCGGACCTGTCGCCGACTGCGCGCCCGCGGAAACTGCAGCCAGATTGAAAAGAATTGCCGCACTCAACATGCCCAACCCAGCCCACCAAACCCTCAGGGAAACCGAACACTGTCTTCCACGCCGATTCATGAATAAGTCCCCCATTTTCCCGAAACAAACGGGTTGATCCTGCGTTCAGAACTCTCTGCAGGTTCGCAATGAGGCACCATAATACACGGGCGTGACGGAAGTTTGGCACCCCATTCCGCAAGCGAAAAAATGCCGTCCATCGCGAACAGCACCCGAGGGTTCAATATTTACACCGATGGTGTAACAGATGAGATGACCACCGCGAACAGCAAACCGGCCCGGCTTTGCTTTCCACCCAGCGGAGCGCAAACAAGAGGACTAACCCACCAAAAGAATGGGCCACGGATGGCAACGAAGTACATGGAAAGCAGTCATAGGACAGACTGCAGATCCGGCTAGCCCTGCCACGGTGCCGACCGACCCGAACCCGATAACTTCTGCCTGGTCGGGGGCTAGCGCGATAAACACGGATGCCTCGCACGAAATCTGGGGCAAGCCTCGATTGTCCGCTTCAATTTCTTCACTTCACAAAGCCGTCTCCGGAGCGTACGAGCACCCATTTTCCTGCACGCTTCTCGAAGAGATCCATCCAAACACCGTCAACGCTAACCTCTTTTCCGTCCGCGATCCTCTTTTCGGTAACAGCGCCATGGCCTACGGCAACATTGCCGAGCACCTGCACATCGATAGGTCCGAGTTCATACGACACGAGTTTGAACTTGCCGGATTCGATATATTGCAGCAGGCCTTCCTTGGTGACGATCTTGCCAGAGGATCCAACGATTGCGAAATCGTCGGCGTAGATCTGATTGAGCTTCTCGATATCGACGGCCACGATCGCGTCCCCCAGCTTCGGCTCGATTTGCTTGATAGCGGCTAGATCGGCCGGATCGTTGAATGGTGCCTTGGGCGAGAATCGCGCCTTAGGCGAGTCGGCCAAAACCAGTCCAACGCATACGCAGGCGAACAGAACTAACGTGGTGAGCTTTTTCATCTGTCGTACCTCCTATTCGTTTCGGTGGGATCAGGATCGAACGAATGAGTGAAGCCCTTTGCTCAAGCCTTCGGCAACGACCCTGCACGAATCAGCCTGCCATGAGCGCCTGGACCAAACAAGGTCCATTTCCTCGCTTTCACTTAGGTCCATTCGCTGCTGCCAATTACTGGGCTGAAATGTTAGGACGGGAGCTACGCAAGTCAATGGAAGTGTAGTAGTTGACTGGCGTCCCGACGGGTCAATTGGCGAAAAATCCTCATTACACTCATTGACCCCACCGGACGGTGGCGCACTCGGAAGAAAGTTCACGCAAATCTTGCCGGAGAACGCGTTCCCGCGCTTGCCGAGGACTGGTCACGTAGGTGGGCAACGACAAGAGCCGACAATTCGGCGCAACCGGGCTGGCGCTGGTTGCACTTTAGAAACCGTGCATCGGTCTTTCTAGACCTGTCTACGTAAGGTCATGCTTGGGCTCCAGTCAAAAATAGAACTTGAGGGCAAACTCAAGATTCCTCGGATCCTGACTGCCGGTGATATAGCCGAAATTCGAAGACGCTGGGGGAGGGCCGCTATAACTAGTATTCGGCGCGGCCAGGTTGGGATGGTTGAAGGCATTCAGGAAGTCAGCGCGGAATTGCAGGCGCTTCGTTTCAGTGAATTTGAAGTTCTTTTGCAGGCTTAAATCTACATCGACGTAATGCGGACCAATCACCGGACCTTGCGCTGGACACGTGCCAAACGTGCCTGCTACCTCAGGAGAAAATGAGCTGTCGTTCGCGAACCACTCGTATTGACCGTTCACCACCTGGTGGACATAGTGAACCGGACCATCGCAGTTCGGACGCGCGGAACCGGGACCGGGGCCATCGCCAGGGCTGAAGGTTCCGGAATTATCGGAGCTGCTGTAGAGGGCCAGGGGAAAGCCTGCATGGTAGGAGAAGATCGGGCCCAGCGACCAGTTTCCAACGATTTCGTTCACTGCCCCGGGCAGACTCTCGCCGAACTGTTTTCCTCGCCCCACCGGCAATTCGTACAGGGCATAGGCGCTCAGAACCTGGCTGGAGTCGTAATAGCAGCGCGCCCAGTTCGACCGCGCATCGTAAATGTTCTGCTGGTAAGCAGAGGAACTTGTAGTTTCTGAGTTCGAACTGTAGGTTCCGTAGTATCCGCTGCTGTCGGTCATGCACTTGCCCCAGGTGTAGGCGATCTGTCCTTCCAGTCCCCAGCTCGTGCGCTTTTGCAGCACCGCCTGCAAGGCGTCGTAGCGCATGGTGCCGACGGAGGCCGTGTCGTAAACGTCGGCGAAAGAGTTGGGGCCGTAGCCTCCTCCAATTACATTCCCCGCGCTATTCGTAATTTGGGGACCATTGTAGCCACCGATGTACGGCGTACTAGCTCCATCGAGTTGGTTCTGCCCAAGGTCCAGAGGAACGACCAAGTGTGTCGCTTTCTGACCGACGTAGCCCACTTGCATGGTCAGATTTTTAGACAATTCATGCTGGATTGTAAAATTCCACTGTTGCGCGATCGCCGGTTGCACCGTTGGACCCCAAGCGAACATCGTTGCCCCAAAGACAGACTCCGGAGCCGGACTTGCGCCACCCGTAGCGCCAGCCTCCGTTGTGTAAGGCGTGCTACCGGATGTGGCGATATTGGTTCCCTCGATTGCAGTGGGAGTATACGGAGGATTCCGCGGCAGGCGCAGATTGGTGCCCGTGCCTTCCAGATAAGAAGAGACACCGTAGGCGCCCCGGATCACTGTTTTCCGCGCAAGAAATGCCGGAGCCCATGAAAATCCGACGCGAGGCTGGTAATTTCCCCATCCTTCATACGCGCTGCTATAGAGTCCTCTGCTGTATCCATTCGTGCCCACCACGCCGGCGGGAACGACCGAGGTCGCGGGGAACTCGACCACGCCAGTCGTAGTATCTACGTTTACCTGACGATTGTTGGTCTCAATCCACGGAGTACGAGCCTCGTAGCGAAGGCCGAGGTTCAAGGTTAGCGCGTCCGTTATGCGCCAATCGTCCTGTACGAATCCAGCCAGCAACCAGTCTCGCTGATGGAAACCGCCGCCCAGTGCGCCGCGACCAACGGAGTTCGGCAGTCCCAGAGCAAAGCTCGCTCCCGGATCTCCACCGTTCACACCGTCGCCCGCTTCAGAAGTGTAATTGCTGTTGAAGCCGATGACGCCGAGCACTCCATAGTTGCCGGGATAGGTGATATTCAAGCGATAACGGTTCATCTGGTATCCAAATTTGACGTTGTGATGCCCGTGGCTCCATAGAACGCTGTCGCTGATCTGCCAGACGGTAGAAGCAAATTTCTGAATGATCGCGCCATTGCCCAAACCTTCGTACGGGCCCGAGCCCCCGGCCTGGGAGCTCGATGCGCTCGTAAAGGCGATCTGCGGCAAGCCGTTAATCCCGCTGATGTTCGAACCGGCAATGCCGGCTGCGGCTGCCAGCGCGCCGACCGAGGGGTCGAACGTGACATTTGGCCCGTACGGTAAAACGTAGTTCACGCCGACGCGGAAATCGTTGAGCAGAGAAGGAGTGAATATGTGAGTCTCATCAAAAGCGGTGTTGTCGATATGAGCTTCTGAACTCGAGTTTCCCCCGAGCAAGAAAGAAGACGTTTGGGGGTCGATTTCCTTGCCCCGGGAGTAGCGTCCGAAAAGGCGGTCTTTCTCGGAAATATTGTAGTCGACTTTGAAGTCTTCCTGATCGTCGTTGTACTGGCTTCCGTTCAAAACCACAGCATTTTGGGTTGGGCTGCTGTTGACCGGTTGCGGATAGAGTGCGGAAGCCATGAGCACCTTGAACGCGTTGTCCAGGCGGTTGGTGGGAATGATGTTGCCGGCAAAGGGCACCGGGGTTGCGGAAAGGACACAGGGTGTGCCGCTGACTCCGGTACCTGCAACACAAGGATCGTAGATCTCGCTGGAAAGTGCGCTGAAATCTCCTCCGCGTTCCGCATCGGTCAGCACCGTAATAAAGCCGGCCGCAGGGGGATGATCGAACCGGGAGCCTTGATAGTCGGCAAAGAAAAACAATTTGTTCTTTATGATCGGACCACCGACCGTGCCGCCGAACATGTTCCAACGCATCTTTGCCTTCGGTTGAATTGGAGCTTGCAACCCGTTTGACCATGAGTTCGCATTGAAGGCGTCGTTGCGGATAAATTCAAAAACATCGCCGTGAAAGGCGTTCGTACCTGATTTTATGGAGGCGCTGACGACACCTCCCTGGAAATTGCCAAATTCCGCGGAAGCGTTCTGCGTAATGACATTGAATTCCTCAATCGCATCGGGCGACGGAGTGAAACCAACCGCGTTTTCCGAGACCTGACTGTCGTCGATGCCGTCGAGCAGGAAGTTGTTCGACTCTTCGCGATTTCCGTTAATATACGGACGCCCGCCGCCGTTGCCCGCGATCTGCTGCGAGGTTTGGGATCCGGTGTTCATCGTCTGCGGGTCAATGGTAAGCGCGCCCGGAGTGAGCAAGGTCAATTGCACGAAGTTGCGCGAGGCCAGGGGCAGATTGTCGTTAGTCTTGGCATCGATCAGCGTGCCCACTTGCGTGCTATCCGTCTGCAGTGCCGGTGCCTCATCGAAAACTTCGACCACCTGGTTTGCGCCCTTTACCTTGAGTTGGAAGGAGAAGCGGGCGACCTGGTTCAGCACAAGTGTGATTGGCGGTTGTTCTGCCCTTTGAAATCCTGTCGCGTCTACCTTGATTTCATAGTTGCCAACCGGCAGGCGTGCGAGATTGAAGACGCCGACGTCGTTGGTTCGAGTCGGGTACGTAGTGCCGCGCTCCACATCGTGAGCCAGCACCGACGCGCCAACCACGGGCGCTCCGGAAGGATCGGTTACGCTTCCGGTGATGGTGGCCGTAACTTCCTGCCCCCAAGCGGGCTTCAAAACGAAGAATGTCGCGAACAAACTTACCACCAGTGCGAGAACGACTATCAAGGACGCCTTTGACCGTGTCATTTCGTCTCCTTTTCAATCCATCGCCTGCATGGCCCCGGATCAAACACCGACTACTCCTTCATAACTCCGTACTGAAAACGAGGGGGCAGCTTCGCTCCAAATTGTTCGGCCATCCCCAGAGTCAGCGCTTGCGGCACAATGACGGAAGTGATTCCTTCCCATGGTTCCGCTACCGCTCCGATCGTTACCGGCAAGAGCCTGTCAGAGGCCTGCCGCTCATCGGTTCCGACCAGAATCACTCTGCCGCCACGGGCCCGACAATCATTCGCAAGATTGACTCCCAACTCGGCCGTCCGCCCAAGCGCCGAAATGATGGCGACATGCGACTCATCGACGTCAAGGAGCGGTCCGTGCCGGAATCCGCCTCCCGAGTGAGCAGCGGCGCGATGGCCAGTCATCTCGCGAATGCACAACGAACCCATGATTGCGCCCCCGTATGCTGGACCACGCCCAATGACCTCGATGTTCTTCGCTCCGCGACAAAATCCTTCCAGTTCTCCGCGCAGACCAAATACCTTATCGAGAGCCGCGGCGTAGGTTACGCCTGCTCGCTTAGCATCTTCCCGCCATGCCCGCCCCACCAGGTGGGAAGCCAGCACGATGCACGCAGCTGTGGCATTGGTATAGGTCTTGGTCGCATTGCCATATTCCGGGCCTGCCAAAATCGGAAGTCTGATCTGAGCTAACGACCAGCATGTGCTTTTTTCGTCATTGCAAAGCAGTGCGATCGGTTTGTCGTTATTTTTTTTGCAAAGTTGTACAAGTTCCGCACTCTCGCCGGAAGTGGTCAACAGCATGGAAACGGCGGCCTCGTCCCATACTGGCTGCGAGTAGTGCAGCCACTCACTTGCCTCTACGGCGAATGATGATCGCCCGCAGGATTGCAGGAAAGAGGAAGCCGTAATAGAGGAGCAATAGGAGGCTCCCATTCCGGCGAATACTACGGGGCCTACAGAAAGCGATAGATGCCGCAGTCGTTCGAGCGCTCGCGTAATCGATGGATCCTCGTCGTAAGCCTGCAGCAATCGAGCCAGACGCGCCGGTTGTTCTCGACATTCCATTTCATAAATGGACGTCACACTCCGGGTCAGCATCTCTCTCGGCGGCTCGACCCCTGCGATCCAGCGCGACTCTGGGCTTCCCTGGTTCTCCATACTTGTCCCGGTGAACTTTACGACCGATGCGACCAAGTCAGATGTTTGTAATGAAGGATTATCAACTATACAGTATTATGTTGTCGAGGAAAAACATGTGGCCGATCTCGGTGTATTTGCTCCGGCGCGCGTGAATCGCGGATTCATACTGCGCATTTCGTCGATCGCCGCACTGGGAGGCGTGCTCTACGGCTACGACATGGGCATCATTGCTGCCGCGGCGATCTTCGTCAAACGCACATTTACACTCTCCACGTGGATGGAGGAATGGGTCGTCAGCATCGTGCCGGTGGGGGCCATGCTTGGAGCAATCGTGGGAGGAGCGGTCGCCGATCGCATCGGCCGTCGCGCGACGCTGGTATGGGCTGGAGGCATTTTCATTGTTGGCTCATTGCTGGCGCCTCTGTCTGCCAACGTTTTCGTTCTAATCGTGGCACGCGCGATCATCGGAGTCGGAATCGGTTTCACCTCGGTCACCGCGCCGGTGTATGTTTCCGAACTTGCGCCGCCGCAGTCGCGCGGCATGCTCATCGGGCTTTACCAGTTTGCATTGACCGTCGGCATCGTGCTCGCTAACCTAGCCGGCTACTGGCTCGCTGGGCAACAGGCGTGGAGACTGATGTTTGGCATCGCCCTAGTCCCGACAATCTTCTTCTTGGCGGTAATTCTTACTGTTCCCGAAAGTCCACGCTGGCTGTTCGCGCACGGCCAAGTCAAGGACGCCGAAGCGGTACTGCACAGCTACACGGACGATATTGGAGCGCAACGGTTTCTCGACGATATCGAACAAGGGCTGAACACACCCATGGAACAGAACTGGAGCGCTCTCTGGAGTCCTGCGGTGCGAGGGGCGCTTTTCATCGCAGTAGGGCTTACCGTGCTGCAACAGGTTACCGGGATCAATACCATCATTTACTATGGGCCGCAAATTTTTGAGCTCGCTGGAAGCGCGTCGCACGCCAATGCGATCTTCGCGACGCTGATCGTCTCTATCGTGAATGTGGTTGCAACAGTCGTGGGCATCGCGCTAGTTGACCGGATCGGACGCAAACCACTGCTCTACGTGGGCGTGAGCGGCATGACAGTTGCGCTCTTCGCGCTTTCCTTCGCGTTTGGCCATCAGGGGGTGCTGGGGGCGTCGTTGGGGTCGGTAGCGATTACTTGCCTTGTGGTCTATATTGCATGTTTCGCATTCAGTCTGGGGGCGATCGCCTGGATCTTGGTTGCTGAGGTTTTTCCCTTACGCGTCCGCGGGCGGGGTGTCGCAGCTGGAACCTTGTTCTCAGGCATCGCAAACTTTGCCGTGTCGTTAACATTCTTATCCCTGATTAATATCCTCGGCAGCGCTGGCACATTTGCGATCTATGGAACGCTTAGTATCGTTACCCTTGTCTTCGTACGATTTGTCGTACCCGAGACGCGCGGACGCGATTTGGAGAGTATCAGCGCCCCCAGGAAAGGCTGAGCTGGATTGCTTGAGTTTGCGCGTTTGTCACACCGCTTCGTGATCCGCTTTGCTGAGCGCTAATCGAATCGCTCCCACCAATTGCGCGTCTTGCCCTAGGCTACTGACCATCAGTTTTGCCTGTACGGGCTCGCTGTACTTCTCGAGAAAGCGCTGCGTAGCATCCCGTAGAGGCGTGCTCATCCCTACTCCTCCTCCCAATATGAAGAGCCTGCAGTTTAGAACCAATGAAATGTTGTACACCGCATAAGCCAATAGTTTCGCCGAACGATTCAGCACGTCCTTGGCGACCAAATCTCCCGCGCGCGCCTGTTCAAAGATTTCCGTCGCGGTGAGGTTGCGGGTTGCTTCAGTGCCGGTTCCGTTACGAGAGCGCAGCCATTGTTTTCGAATGCCCTCGCCGCCGATTACACTTTCAAGCGATCCCGGTGCGCCACGCCTGGCTGCCTCTTCCGGGGCACCCGGAACATGCATGTAGCCAACCTCTCCTGCAGTCCAATCCGTGCCATGGATCAACCTGCCGTTGGCAAATACACCCGCGGCAATCCCCGTTCCAATGGCAAGAAACACAAAATTACCGACGGCCCGCGCGGCCCCCTTCCAGTTCTCTCCGATGGCTGCCATTCTCACATCGTTCTCTACTGCAGCGGGAATGCGCAAGGCGGACTCCAACAACTTACGAAGCGGGACGTCTTTCCAACCTTTTAGATAGGACGTCGTGACCACAACACCCGCGTCTCCGTCCGTAATACCGGGTGCGCCAGCAGCGACGGCCAGCAGCAAACGGCGGGACACAGAGGCATGCTTCAGCAGATACGTCACGCCCTCGCGGATTTGTTTGATCACCATGCCGGGAGAAGATGTTCTTTTGGTGGAGGTGGACCATTTGCCCAATACACTCCCGTTCATGTCAGCCAATGCAATTCGTAAATTGCTTCCACCTATATCCACTCCGACCACATACCCGTAGCCCGCATTAATGCGAAAGGCATTATTTCGTCGACCGCCGTTGGATTTGCCGTTGGACTCCCTTTCGACCAAGCCTGCCTTTACCAGGAATGAAACAGCTGCTGAGATCCGGGAAGAAGATAGTCCCGTGTGTCGCTCTAATCCGTCGAGGGAGGCGAAATCATGCTCCCGCAGCTGGAGCAGCACTTTCCGGGCGTCCGTTTGCTTCAGCAAATGCGGCGGCCGGGCTCCTCTGGGGATAGAGATGGCTGTAGGCGTTTTGGGCATGTCTAGCGTGGATTGCGCACTACTAAGTTATCTTTCTTTATGAAGTCAGTCAAACCAGGATTCCCAACTGTGCGGGAAGTATCGTTCTGGTGTGCGCTGATGGACTTGTTGAATCGGACGGCTGCAGCAAGCCCAGAACGGCGGGCTCAAGCGCCGTACAGATCGAGCCCCACAACACAGCGGAAGAACCCAGGGCGCCCAATCCCACGCGCACGATCGCGAATTCACTGCCCTTCAGGAGGGCTTCCACCTCCTGCAATAGACGCGGATGATTGCCCACTTCTCCTCCGAGCAGGATCACACTCGGATTGAGAATGAGAGCTAAGTCCAGCACAATGTCAGCCAAAAGCGTGGCCCGTTGCTTAAGGAGTCGTTTGGCTTCGGCATTTCCCGCCGCAGCCAGATCGAAAACGTCGGCAGCGCAGGTCACCTTGGGACGTTTGTGCGATCCCCGCCGATTGGCCCGCCAGCTTTTCAGAATTCCTGGAGCGCCCAGTAACTTTTCAAGCTTCCCATAATTGTGGATGGTCGGATGCTCCCTTGATATGTTAGGTACTCGGAGATATCCAATCTCTCCCGCCGTCCACTGCGACCCTCGATAAATGTTGCCGTTCACAAAAATACCGGCACCGACCCCCTCGCCAATGGTAATAAAAACAAAATTCCTTTCTCCCTGTGCCGCCCCCCGATAATGTTCTCCTTGGGCCGCAAGGTTGGTATCGTTTTCTATCGTTACATTGCATTTGAACTCCCTGGCCAGCATGGCTCCTAGAGGTACATGGCTCCAATCCTTTAGAGCACTCAGCGCCATCACGATTCCCTCTTGCACATTGACGATCGCGGGCACTCCCACGACAAGTTCCAATAGTTGATCCTCCGGCTGGCTCAGTTTACGCAACAAGTCGCGCACTTCCTCGCCGATCCGCTCGCAGACTAAAGGTGGAGACGATGACTGCCTCTCTAGTGAAACTCTGGCTTTTCCAATTTCCCGCCCGTCCAAGTCGGCAAGAAGAAAGCCAAGAGAGTCAGGCCCGATTTCGACTCCCGCCACGCAACCTCGCTCAGCCCTGAATCGCAATATGTCGGGCGGTCTGCCGCCGGTCGAATCTCCCTCACCAATCGGCTCGACCAGGCCCGCGAGCGCGAGGTGCGCTACCACATTGGTCACCGACGGAGCACTCAATCCGGAAGCTCGAACAAGGTCCGCCTTGGAGCACGGACCCGCCTCGCGAAGAAGTCTCAACAGGATTTGAGCGTTGGTTTGGCGGAGTAGCGGAGGCCTTCCGATCTGTACGGGTTCTTTCGTCACTGTGAGATCACCTGCGCCCCTTTAATCCATGGGGTGGATCTGATGTCCATCATGTTAAGGCAATTCTGCATTTTCCGGCGGAAATCAAGACTCTGGCAACCTTGGCCCCTAACATGTCGAGGAACCTGGGGTGGTTAAAACAAGACATCCATACATTGTAATGCTTAATAACTATCTTTGACGTACAATGTGCAACAATCGTTCCAGCGGCCTGAGCTCGCCCGGCACATTTGTACGGACGACCCCATGAACCGGAACTGGAGGACTGATGTCGCTTTTGAGACTGGTTTCAGGTTTCCGCTTTCGCCCTTGTTTATGGGGCGTAGCAGTCCTCGTGCTCATTTTCACCAGCGCGGGCATGGCCCAGAGCTCCAAGCCTAAATTCAAGATCATTGCCCTGGCGGAAGCTGGCGGCATCCACCGGCCATTTGTCGATGCCGCCAAAGTATGGTTGCAAAAGCTGGCCGTTGAGAATAATTTCTCGGTTGACTACATCGAGAATACTGACAAGATTGACGATGCATTCCTGGCTCAGTACCGGGTATTCGTCCAACTGAACTATCCTCCCTACGGCTGGACACCGACAGCAGCAACCGCGTTCACAAAATACATCACAGAAGGCCGAGGCGGATGGATTGGATTCCATCACGCCACTTTGCTCGGAGAATTCGACGGATACGGAATATGGCCATGGTTTTCCGAGTTCATGGGCGGAATCAGATTCACTGACTACATTGCGAAGTTCGCCACCGCGACCGTCGTCGTGGAAGATCCTTCGCATCCTGTGATGAAGAATGTGGCAGCGTCCTTTGTAGTGGATCAGGAGGAGTGGTACACATGGGACAAATCCCCACGTCCGAACGTTCATGTCTTGGCAAGAGTCGATGAGACCACGTATTCGCCAGACACCCGCATTAAGATGGGAGATCATCCTGTGATCTGGACAAACGAGCACTACCGGGCTCGGAATGTTTATATTTTCATGGGTCACCACCCCGAACTGTTCCAGAATCCCGCTTTTACAACGATCTTCAGAAACTCCATCTTCTGGGCCGCCCAGCAATGAAGAGCAACTCAATTCTTCTACTCTTGCTCTTGACACTTCTGTGCAGCGCTATCCCTAGCGGCGCTCAACAACCACGGTTCAAGATGCTCGCCTTTTATTCTACGAGCGTTGAACCCGACCACGTACAGTTCGCGGAGGCCGCGCTGAAGTTCTTTGCCGCGCGTGCCGCCGGCGATAACTTTACATTTGACTCGACGACCGACTGGGGACGCATGAATGATTCGTATTTAAAAGCGTACCAAGTGATTGTTTGGCTTGATGACTCGCCCACGAATGGAGAACAAAGGCGCAGCTTTCAGCGCTACATGGAAAATGGAGGGGCATGGTTGGGTTTTCATGTCTCTGGATATAACGACAAGGATACGAACTGGCCCTGGTTCGTCGATTTTCTAGGGGGTGGGGTATTCCATATCAACAGCTGGCCGCCATTACCTGCAAAGCTCGTTATCGATGACCTTACTCATCCAGTCGCCAAGGGAATTCCCGACACCTACGAATCGCCTGCCAATGAGTGGTACGTTTGGAAACCGAGTCCCCGCCTTAATAAAGATGTGCGTGTGCTCGTTACATTCGATCCTTCAAATTATCCACTTGGATTGAAGGATGTTCTCACCGGTGGCGACCTCCCCGTCGTGTGGACAAATACGAAATACAAAATGATTTACATGAATATGGGGCATGGAGACAAGATCTTCACGAGTCCCATTCAGAATAAGCTCATAGAAAATGCAGCAAACTGGCTTGGCATGGGAGCCGGCGAGGCACCCTTTCCGCCACCGAGCGGGACGGAAATCAGTCCTCGCGGAATCGCGTTAAATACCCGAACTCACAAAGTGTATGCGGTGAATACGGCCGCGGGCACTGTGACTGTGCTAGGCAACGATGGCCGCTCCGCCACCCAGATAAAAGTGGGCGTGGAACCCGAAGCCATCGCAGTGAATCCAACGACGAACCGGATCTATGTGGCAAATTCGGGCAGCAGCAACGTTAGCGTGATCGATGGAGTAATCGACCGGGTCGTTGCTACCGTTAACGTAGGAGATCTTCCTTACGTGGTCGCAGTGAATCCGATAACCAACAAGGTGTATATCGCAAAAACCTTCAGCAATAGTATGACGGTCATTGACGGAACAACTAATGTGGCGAGCACTCTGAAGGTTGGCGTGCAGGCAGATGCGATCGCGGTAAATCCGACGGCAAACCGGCTCTACCTAACCAGCTATCAGAGTAACAATGTAACCGTAATCGATGGCGCGAACGACGGCACAACAGCAGTAGATGCGGGCAACCATCTCTGGGGAATCGCGGTGGATTCCATACGCAACAAAGTCTACCTGAGCAATACGGGCAGCTCGAAAGTCACGGTGTTTGACGTGAAAACGAATGCCACCACGCTGGCGGATACCGGAGACATTCCATGCGCGCTGGCTGTGGATTCGTCTACCGGCCGAGTCTATGCCGCGAACTATGGAAGTAATAGCGTGACCGTGATTGATGGCGTCAGCGACTCGGTCATAACGACTGTACAAGTAGGAGCGCGCCCTCAGGCTGTTGCGGTAGACCCAAGCACTCACAGAGTGTACGTCGCGAATACTCACGACAATACTGTCTCGGTAATCGATGGTGAGAGTAACGCAGTGGTCACAACGATAAAGGCCGGTAACGGGCCCTACGCAATTGCCGTGGATAGTGCGACCCATAGAGCTTTCGTGTCTAACATGGCTGGACCGAGCCTGACGGTAATCGATGGACGAACGCTAACAGAATCAACCGCAGCGGTATCAGTGCCGTAGAGGATCATTTTCTATGAAAGTTGTGCATTCGGGTACTGCCCTTTTCGTTCTCGTGTTGTGCGGTCTCTGCGTCAGCCACGCCCAGGCTCCGGTACAGACCAAGAAGAAACAATTGCTGGTCCTCGGTGAGGAGAAGGGATATCGCCACGATTCCGTTTCCCACGCCATGGCCACGATTGAGCGCCTGGGCGTAAGCACCGGACTCTGGGATACCACAATCCGCACCGATACGGAAGCGCTCACCAAGAAGAAGCTCGAGTTCAATGCCAAGAATCTTAACGATTTCGACGCCGTTTTCTTCTTCACGGGCGGTCAACTTGAGATGGACGCGCAACAAAAGTTAGACCTTCTATCGTTTGTGCATGATGACGGGAAAGGCTTTATTGGTGTCCATAGCGCTGCCATCACCTTCACGGACTGGCCCGAATACGGCGAGATGATTGGTGGTTACTTCGACGAGCATCCGTGGGGCACATTCGACGCTCCCATCCTCGTGGAGGATCCTGCTTTTCCAGGCATGGACCAGTGGCCGCGGTCTTTCGTTCTCAGAGATGAAATTTACCAAATCCGAAACTACTCGCGCGACAAAGTGCGGGTGCTGATGCGTCTCGATGCCAGCAAACTTAACTTGTCCAATCCCAAAGTTCACAGGACCGACCGCGACTTCGCCGTAACTTGGGCCAAAATGTATGGTAAGGGGCGCGTCTACTATTCGACTCTTGGTCACCCAAAGGACAACTGGGACGATCCTAGACTGCAAGAGATGTACACGGAGGCGATCAAATGGGCTACTGGATTGGTCGATGCAGATGTCGCCTCACGTCCGCTTCCGTCTAACTAGGTTTTTGCCGGAGGGATAGCATGTGCAGACTCTTCGTGTTCGTTCTGCTTGCGCTGACCACGTGGGCGCAGGAAGCACACCCGATCCTCGCGCTGGGTTCGCCCGCGCCAAACTTTGAACTCCCGGGCGTTGACGGAGCGACTCACAAGCTCGCCGACTACTCCTCAAGTCAAGTCCTCGTAGTGGTGTTCACCTGCAACCATTGTCCTATCGCGCAAATGTATGAGCAGCGTATCGCGCAACTTGTGGCAGATTACAAGGACCGCGGTGTGGCTGTGGTTGCGATTCAACCAAATGATCCAAAGGCCATCACCATCGATGAGCTGGATTCCTCCGACATCAGCGACAGCCTCGAAGAAATGAAAATCCGGGCCCAGTACAAGCACCTGACATATCCATACCTTTACGATGGGGAAACACAGTCGGTCGCGAACGCCTACGGCCCTCAGGCCACACCCCACGTATTTGTTTTTGACCGTGATCGCCGTCTCCGTTATGAAGGACGTATGGACAATAGCTACCGTGCGGAATTGGTGAAGACTCACGAAGCGCGCGATGCTATCGATGCTCTTCTCGCGCATCGGGAGCCGGCAGTAACACATACCGGCGTTTTCGGCTGTTCGACCAAGTGGAAAGAAAAACAGGTGGCACGTCTGGAAACGTTGCGAAAAATCGAATCTCAACCGGTCCAAGTGGAGATGGCTTCGGCTGCGGACTTGAAGACGTTGCGAACCAATCCAACGCACAAAACCCTGTTGATCAGTTTTTGGGCCACATGGTGCGGCTCATGCATTCACGAGTTCCCGGATTTCGAAGATACTTTCCGGATGTATGGCGTGCGCGATGTCGAGTTGGTCACCGTGGCGGCCAACATGCCGGACGAAAAGAACTCTGTATTGCGTGTGCTCGAGAAGATGCACGCCACAAGCCGCAATCTGCTGTTTGGGTCAGACGATACCGCCGGGCTGCAGGCTTCCTTTGACCCGAAGTGGGAGTCGGCGGTGCCCTATACCGTCTTGATTGCTCCGGATGGCAAGGTGTTGTATCAGAAACAAGGGTCAGTCGATATGTTGGAATTGAGAAGAGTCATTCTCGCGAGCTTACCGTCGGACTACGAAGGATTTAACAAGTATTGGTCCGTGCCATAAGCCGAGTCATAAGGGTCTATTGGTTGCACGATCGATTTATGAAAAAGAATATTCGATTGAACTTGACGAAGTTGACACTTGTGCTACTGGCGGCGACCGCAGCCTGGGCCGGAGATGCAATACCGAAAGCCGCGTGGCGACGCCCCCTCGGTCTTCCGCTGGTGAAACCGGGAGTCACTCGAGTCCCCGGCAATATCGACGACGGGTTTTGGCAAGGCGCGCCCGTGGGCGGCTTTGGTTCTGGAACATTCTCGCGTACTTACCGCGGAGACTTTGCACGCTGGCATATAAAAGCGGGAGTTCACAAATACGCGCCCATTTACGCCAATCAATTTGCCATGTTTCAACAGGCGGAGGGCGAGACCCAAGGCACAGCGCGAATCCTCATGACGGATCATCCAAACGACGGAACGCTCGCAAGCTGGCAATGGGATTATCCAGTGGGCGCGGGGGAATATGCGGCGTTGTATCCGAAGTCGTGGTTCGACTACAAATGGGATAAATTTCCTGCTCACGTCGTGCTCGAACAGTTTTCTCCGGTGTTGCCCAACAACTATCGAGAGTCAAGCTATCCAGTTGCCGTTTATCGCTGGCATGCGGAAAATCCTACTCAGCACGCAGTCACAGTTTCCGTTCTGCTCTCATGGACGAACATGGTCGGCTGGTTTCGTACGTTTACCCGGGATTTTCAAGGTACCCCCAGTCAGGGAAATCACAATCAATTCGTAAGCGAGAAGGTCGACGCTGGAACGATGAAAGGCGTGGTCTTCGACCGCAACCGCGCCAGCGCCGCTCCGCGCGAGGCTGACGGGCAATTCGCAATCGCGGCCCTGGAGTCGCCCGGCGTTGAAGTGAGTTACCAAGCTACGTTCCCCTCCGAAGGAGATGGAAAAGCTATTTGGACGCACTTTGCCAAAGATGGCCGGCTGTCGAACAGCGATCTCTCGTGGGTAAGCGATGGCGAGAAGTTGGCGGGGGCGGTAGCCGTGCGCTTCACGCTTCAACCGGGAGAGAAGAAAGTCATTCCCATGGTCATTGCATGGGACTTTCCTGTGGTGGAATTTGGCGAGGGTCGCCAATGGAATCGCCGCTATACGGATTTCTATGGAACTAGCGGGAACAATGCCTGGGCAGTCGCGCGCGACGGATTGCGTAACGCCTCTGCATGGAGCGACGCCATCGACGCTTGGCAGGCCCCTTATGTGAATGATGAAAGCAAGCCTTCATGGTATCGAGGGATGCTCTTCAATGAACTTTACACGCTGACCGATGGCGGATCGTTCTGGGGCCGTCCAGTCGGCGGCGATAGCAAAGCCCCTCCTTCCTTTGCATTACTGGAATGCTTTGACTATGCGTATTACGGAACTCTGGATGTACGGTTCTATGGTTCGATGCCTCTGCTGAAGTTCTGGCCTGACATCGACAAGCAGGTGCTGCGTGAGTTCGCCGATACTGTACCGAAGGAATGGCCGGAAAAAGGCCAATGGGTCTGGAAGTCGCAACTGACAGGTGAACCCAGCTTGCACATGCGGAAAAAGAAAGGCGCGGTGCCGCACGATCTCGGCATCCCTGAGGGAGACCCTTTCATCGCGGTAAATGAGCCCGGCTGGCAGGACACAAATGACTGGAAAGATTTGAATTCAAAATTTGTTTTGATGGTCTATCGCGACTACGTCCTGACCGGCAGCAAAGACACAGCTTTCCTCCGCCAGATGTGGCCTGCGGTGCGGGAGGCCATGGTTTATCTCCGGCAATTCGATCGTGGCGGCGGCATTCCTGAAAATGGCGGCTACCCTGATCAAACCTACGACTCGTGGGTGGTAAGAGGGGTAAGCGCCTACTGCGGCGGCTTGTGGCTGTCGGCATTGCGGGCCACCGAGGAGATGGCACGCACGCTGGGCGAGAAAGACGCGGCCACCGAATATCACGAGCTATTTCTCAAAGCCCAAAAAACCTACGTCAGCAAGCTTTGGAATGGCGAATATTTCCGCTATGACACGGATAGCGAATATCGCGACAGCGTCCAAGCCGATCAGTTGGCCGGGCAGTGGTATGCCAATATGACGGGCCTGGGGGACTTGGTGCCTCACGAAATGCAGTTGGCAGCGTCCAGAAAAATATTCCATTTCAATGTCATGAAATTTGGCGGCGGTGAAATGGGGGCGGCCAACGGCATGGCCGCCGATGGCTCAATTATTCGAGACAACGAACAAGCGCTTGAAGTCTGGGTAGGAACCAGTTTTGGATTCGCCGCACTCCTGCTCAGCGAAGGCATGCGAGACGAGGCTTATCGCACAGCTTGGGGTTTGTACCATGTCATCTACGAGAGTAAAGGATACTGGTTCCGCACTCCGGAAGCATGGGACGTGAATGGAAATTTTCGGGCCTCGATGTACATGCGTCCCGCCGCAGTGTGGGCGATGGAGATGATCCCCGAACGTCGCCTTGAAACTCTGCCGCTCGCGCAAACAATTCAGCGCGCGCCTGATGATGCAAATAAATAAGAGTCGGCCGCGAAGGATTGCTAGCGGTTGTGAGCGACTCGGCACCAATTAAGACGTATGGAATCTCATGGTTGCATTCTCGGGCACGACTGACTGCAAGCCAGTCTCATAAACTATTGTGGTACACCCCTTTCTCACATGCCGTCCTTCGTTACTTAATTGCCCTTCACCAGACTGCCGCTGACAACCGTGTCCGCATCTGTCTCAACGGCTAGCATTTCATTCCGCAGTCCACAACCACGAAGCTGAAGTGCATTTCGGGCTGCCCCTTCGGCGTTATGGTAGCCGCGCCCCTGCAGTCCTTGGCGACCTTGTAAGAACCGGTGACGGGTTCCTCGCGAGCGTTAGAATCGTGCCATCCTCGCTACCCGCTACGTGTCTGCTTATCACACCTTCTCCAGAAGGATCGACCGTTAACTTCAACTCACCGATGAAAGCCACCGGGCCTATGGCGGGCGCGCCTGCGGCCGCGAAGATCGAGCACGCGTATTCCTTGATTCGTGCGCAAACGCTCAAAGGCCAGTCGCGCCCTTCCGGGGCTTGATGCGGGCGTACCTATCACTAAGGTGGCGAAGATTGTGGGATGGAGTCCCGCCCCCATGGTTCATATGGCGGCACGAGGCGGACACTCCACGCTGGAGGCTCTGCGCAGCGCCCTCGAGAGCATCAGCAGGCCCGAAATCCAAAGAGGGTTTCCGGTAAACCCCCGGGTACGACAGACCTCAAGGATCGGCAGATACTAAGCAACTGAAAGAATGGCTCCTCAGGTAGGACTCGAACCTACAACCCTTCGGTTAACAGCCGAATGCTCTGCCATTGAGCTACTGAGGAGTGTGTGAAGCGCGCGCGGAGCGCGCGCTTGTTTGATTATCATAGCATCCCGGCGGAGGTCTGAAAATAGTGGGGCGCTTGGTGGCGCGCATCGAACTGCACTGGCACCAGGCGGCAGAAGCGTCCCAGGTTGCGTATGGAGGCGCCTCGGCGCGGGAGGCTTGTGTTGGCGGGCTGGCTTTGGAATCGGGTGACGTGAATTTTGGTACGCTGGCGAGTTCGATGGACTGGCGGTAGCATGGGCTTCCGGGGGTTTTCCTGCGAGGTGGTTATGGGTGGAGGGGTTCGGTTGATTTGGGTGGTTGGTTTTCTGTTGGTTGTGGTTGCTTTGGTTGGTGCGGGTGATCACGGTCAAGGTGCTGCGCCGTCTGGTCCGCCTAAGGCTGAGGTGCGGGCTGTGGAAGAAGATCTGCATGGGACGAAGGTTGTCGATAATTATCGGTGGCTGGAGGATGGGACCAGTCCGGAGACGCAGAAGTGGGTGGCGGAGGAGATGGCTTATACGCGGTCTGTTCTTGATCCGCTGGCGGGGCGCGATGCGATTCACAAGCGGCTGACGGAGCTGCTGCACATTGGGGACATTGGCGTGCCGCGGATGGCGGGGAAGTATTACTTCTATACGCGGCGGGACGGGATGCAGAACCAGCCGGTGCTTTATGTTCGGGAGAGTGTTGAGGGAAAAGACCGGGGGTTGGTTGACGTCAACCAGATGTCGGCTGATGGGACCACGGCTCTCGATTGGTTCTATCCCTCAGAGCATGGGAAATATGTGGCTTATGGGACTTCATCGAGCGGGTCGGAGATGAGCACACTGCACATTATCGACACCAAGACGGGGAATGTTTTGCCCGACACGATCGAACGCACTCGTGCGGCAAGCGTTGCGTGGTCGCTCGACAGCTCCGGCTTTTACTACACGCGTTATCCGAAGAAGGGGGACGTGCCTGAGGGGCAGGAGGTTTACAACCGGCATGTGTTCTATCACCTGCTGGGGACGGATGCGGCCACTGATGATCCGATCTTTGGCGAAGGGCGGGATCCGGAAGACTGGCCGGAGGTGAGCCTGGATAATGACGGCCGGTTGCTGTTGATCACGGTGGCGGAGGGCTGGACCAAAACAGAGCTGTTTCTGAAGGATTTAAAGAGAAACAAAGCGCTCGAGCGCATCACCACGGGCAAGAATTTTCTATATAGCGGGACGGCGTACAACGGACGGCTCTACATTGTGACTAATGAAGATGCTCCGCGGTTCCGCATGTTCATGGCGGAAGCGGGTAATTACGATCGCGACGATTGGACGGAAATCATTCCGCAGACGGGCGGGGTTTTAAAGGATGCTGAATTGTGGGGCGGGAAGATTTTCGCGCAGTACGAGCAGAATGCGACTTCGCAACTGAAGGTTTTCGATATCTCGGGTGCGATGCTGAGAGAGCTGCCGCTGCCGGCGATCGGGACGGTTTTTGATGCGAGAGGAAAATGGGATCGCGACGAAGTCTTCTATGGATTTGAGTCGTTCACCATCCCGCGCTCGATTTACCGGTACGACCTGGAGAGCCGGACCACCACGCTGTGGGCCAAGGTGGATGCGCCTGGGATTGATCCCGCGGCCTATGAAGTGCAGCAGGAGTGGTACCACTCGAAAGATGGGACGCGGGTGCCTATGTTCGTCGTGGCTAAGAAAGGATTGAAGAAGGACGGACAGAATCCCACGCTGCTCACGGGTTATGGCGGGTTCAACATCAGCCTCACGCCGGAGTTCGACAGCGACATTTATCTGTGGCTGGAGCATGGCGGGATTTATGCCGTCGCCAATTTGCGCGGCGGGGCGGAGTTTGGGGAAGACTGGCACCGGGCGGGGATGCTGGACAAGAAGCAGAATGTGTTTGACGACATGATTGCGGCGGCGGGATATCTGATTTCGGAAAAATACACGTCCGCAAGTCATCTTGCCATTCAGGGAGGGTCGAATGGCGGGCTGCTGATGGGGGCGATGATTACGCAGCGTCCGGATTTGTTTCGGGCTGTGGTGTGCGAGGTGCCTCTGCTCGACATGCTTCGCTACCAGGGCTTTCAGATTGCCAAGCTTTGGATTCCGGAGTACGGGAATGCGGAGAATGCGGAGCAGTTCAAGTGGATCTACGCTTATTCGCCTTATCACCATGTGAAGGCGGGGGTGGAATATCCTGCGGTGTTGTTTACGACTGCGGATTCGGATTCGCGGGTTGATCCTATGCATGCGAGGAAGATGACGGCTTTGATGCAGGCCTCGGCTGCGAATGGGGGGAGCCGGGTGCGGCCGATTTTGTTGCGCGTGGAGTCTAAGGCGGGGCACGGGGTGGGGACGCCGGTTTCGAAGCAGATTGAGGAAGGGACAGATGTTTGGTCGTTTTTGTTTTGGCAGTTGGGGGTGAAGTGAGCAGAAGATATTGGGGGTTGGGCTGAGAAGAGTAATCGATCGGCCCGCTCCCGGGGATTACCAGTCTACTCTCTCTCTAGGGACGGGAAGGCCAATACGGGTTGTTGGTGCGGAAACTCGGAAAAGAGGGTTGGGCTCGTGCGAGGTTCTCTGCCGTCCCCGGGCTGCATTCTGCCGCCGCTTCGCGGCTTGGGGTGCGGTAGCTCGCTTTGCGCGCTTTGCCCCATGGGTCAGTGCGCAGTGTACTCAGGGGCTGAAGCCCCGAATCGATTCTTGACCTCTACGCGGCGCTGAAGCGCCGCTCTTCCACGGTTGTGTCGGCTTGTCGGCATGACTGAACGTCGTGCCTTTCCTGGCTTGTCCTTCCCCCAAGCAGGCGGAGCCCGAATCAAAAGCAAAAGCAACATCAACATCGAGAACGGCGCTGAAGGCGTCCGTGATTCCCACTTCTCGCAAAGGACGCGAGAAATGGGGCACCCCTTCTGATTAGGTACCGGCGAATTCGAAGTCAACGTCAAGAACGGCGCTGGGGGCGTCCGTGGTTCCCACCCTTCGGCAGGCTCAGGGCAGGCTGTGGGCTGCATTCTGCCGACGGTTTGCGGCTGGGATGTATGCGGCGGCCCACCGGGGCTGAAGCCCCGGATCGATTCTTGACCTTTACGCGGCGCTGAAGCGCCGCTCTTCCACGGTTGTGCGGGCAGTCGTTATCGAGGTCAAAAGCAGCCGACAGGAGTGTCCGCCCCACACTTGCAAGATCAAAGGCAACGGGCCTCCGCGCCGCTTGTGATTTCCACAGGTTGGGGATGGTCATTTGTCACATGGTCCCGAAGCGGAAAAACCTTACTCTATAGCTAGCGGTAAGAGACGTTGGAGTGGGGAGAAACGAGCGATGCCAAATGGTGAGAGGTGGGTTGACGGGGACGGCGCGGTTCCGGGATTTGTTCCGTGGATTTTCGCGGAGGCGGATGGTGATGCGGGATGGTGGGAGCGGAAGAGGTCGAATCCTAAGCGGATGGGGGAGTTGTCGCAGGCGGCGTTTTTGTTGAAGGCGCAATCGCTGGGATTTGGGCTGGCTTTGCCCTGGGGCGATAGCGAGAGGTATGACTTTATTGTTTGGGCGCGGCCGCAGGGGCGGTTGGTGCGGGTGCAGGTTAAGGCTACGGGGCGGTTGAACTGCGGAGGGTATGACGTGCAGCCGGTTTACTCCACGCGCGGGGAGGGGAAAAAGACTTATACGGCTGCAGATATTGATGTGCTGGCGGCGCATGTGATCGCGGAGGGGATAGGGAAAGAGGTTTGGTATTTGCTGCCGATCGCGGCGTTTGCCGGGGTGAAGAGTTTGAGATTTTATCCGGACTTGAAGAAGCGGCGGGCGCAGTGGGAGGGGTACCGGGAGAGTTGGGAGTGGCTGAAGAGCAGTGGTCAGTGAGCAGTGGTCAGTGGCCAGTGATCGGTGGCCAGTGAAATCCGGATTGGGAAGTTGGGCTTGGTTTTTACTGGTCACTGGTCACTGAGCACTTGGTTTAGGGGTTAACGGTAAAGATACGTAAAGGTGGCAGAAATGTGTTGACCTCTTTTTGGTTTCCGGATACATTATCAAGTTCAACGGACATTCGGAGTCTTGGTCTGTTCTGAGAGATACCTCGGCCTTTGTTCCCAAACTAGGAAAAACGAGCATCTTCGGACTCCGGTGGCGCATCTATTCTTGTAGGAATTGCGCTAACTCCTTTACAACCTCAGTAGAATCAGTTGGTTAGGACGGCTTTTGCGGTTCTGGCCGCTTACCTGGGAACGAGGGCGAAGGCGAAATGCCCATACTTATAAGGAAGGAGTGAGACAGACATGCGCTCTGATCGGGTGTTTGACGCTTTACAAACCTTGCGGAATCGTTATATGTTATGCCAGCTCGCCTCCAAGGCCACGCGGAAGTTCCACCGGCCCAGCACCAGAATCCAGGAAACGATGAATGGTGTGTTGGACCGGATCGCGGGCGCGGAGCGGCAGGATGTACTGTCGGAGCCGGAGAATTTTGCTGAGGCACAACGGCGGGCTGCTTAAGACAGTCCCGCCTTCCTGCCCGGTGTTGTTTTGTTTTTGTCTTCCCTGAATACCCTCCTTTGAAAATCTCCCGAAGCCACTAACGAATAGGTTTTAGTGCACGGGTTTAGGTGAATCGTTTCTAGGACAAATCATGACCATTGCTGAATTAAAAGAAAAGAACATTACCGAGCTGACCAAGATCGCAAGGACCTTGGAGCTGCCCGGGGCCAGCGGACTGCGGAAACAGGACCTGATCTTTAAGATCCTGCAGGCGCAGAGCGAAAAAGAAGGACACATCTTCGCCGAGGGTGTGCTGGAAATATTGCCGGACGGCTATGGATTTTTGCGGTCGCCGGATTACAACTACCTGCCGGGTCCGGATGACATTTATGTGTCGCCGTCGCAGATTCGCAAGTTTGATTTGAAGACTGGCGACACGATCAGCGGGCAGGTGCGGCCTCCGCATGAGGGCGAGAAGTATTTCGCGCTGGTGAAGATTGAGGCGGTGAACTTTGAGTCGCCGGATGAGGCGCGGAACAAGATTCTGTTCGACAATTTGACGCCGCTTTATCCGCAGGAGCGGTTGAAGCTGGAGACTACTCGGGAGAATGCGAGCGCGCGGGTGATGGATTTGCTGACGCCGCTGGGTAAGGGGCAGCGCGGGTTGATTGTGTCCCCGCCGCGAGCGGGCAAGACGATGCTGCTGCAGAATGTGGCGAACTCGATTACTACGAACCATCCGGAAGTGGTGTTGATGGTGCTGCTGATTGATGAGCGGCCGGAAGAAGTTACGGACATGCAGCGGTCGGTGAAGGGCGAGGTGATTTCTTCGACCTTTGACGAGCCTGCGGCGCGGCACGTGCAAGTTGCGGAGATGGTGATCGAGAAGGCGAAACGGCTGGTTGAGCATAAGCGCGACGTGGTGATCCTGCTGGATTCGATTACGCGGTTGGCTCGGGCTTATAACACGATTGTTCCGCCTTCGGGCAAAGTGCTTTCGGGCGGCGTGGATTCGAATGCGTTGCAGAGGCCGAAGCGGTTCTTTGGGTCGGCGCGGAATATTGAAGAAGGCGGGTCTTTAACTATTATTGCAACCGCCTTAATTGACACTGGATCGCGCATGGATGATGTGATCTTTGAAGAGTTCAAGGGAACCGGTAACTCGGAAATAATCCTGGAGCGCAAGCTGGTGGATAAGCGAGTGTTTCCGGCGATCGATATTCAACGGTCGGGGACGCGTAAGGAAGAGTTGCTGATTCCGCGGGAAGATTTGTCGCGGATCTGGGTGCTGCGCAAGGTGCTGAACCCGCTTTCGCCGGTGGAAGCGATGGAGTTGCTGATTGATAAGTTGAGCAAGACGAAGTCGAATGGGGAGTTTTTGGCGAATATGAGTGCGCTGTAAAGATCCGAGCAGCCTGGCATTGTGGTCGGGGTGCCGTGCCTGAAGGGACTTAGTTCTCCTCTCGATAGCTACCCCGCACTTACGTGCGGGCTAATGAATCTCGTCGCTGGCGCGACTTTGATCCCCGCTTCCCGCATTTGTCCGAACATTTCCTGTTTCTCGCCCCCGGCGAAGTGTCATAACTTGTTGGAGCGGACCAGGCACGAGCATGCCGCCACCTCGCAGGTAGGCCCACTTCCCGTAGTTTTTCAACGCCATCCTTGTTCCGAAGATTTTGGGTTGCCCTGCCCGTCGAAAGTGTCATACTTTGGGAACGGGTGGAAAGTTCACGCCCGTTTCCGAGGACACCGTGCGACCCCAATCCATCGCCTGGATACTTTCTCTCTTTTTGCTGTTCGCAATTCCTGGTAAGGCGCAAACGCAAGCGCCGATCCCCGTGCCACCGGGGAGAGCAGACTCCGGCCCGCCAAGCGCTGACGCGGACGAAAGCCGAGAGCGGCTGGCCCGAGACCTGGCGAAGAAAGCCAACCAGTCGCGGCAGGCCGTTCTGAAGACCGATACCGACAGACTGCTCAAGCTAGCCGTAGAACTGAAGGACTACGTGGACAAGTCGAATGAGAACGTTTTATCGCTCGAAGTGGTTAAGAAGGCAGACGAGATCGAGAAGCTGGCGCACAGTGTGAAGGACAAGATGAAGGGGCCGAACTAGGGAGCATTTGGTAATCCAGGAATTTTGCAATTTGAAAACGTCATTTTGCACTCTATGAACCGAATATTCCCGTTGCTTGTGGCCGTTGCCATAGTCGTTTTCCCTTCCAGCATTCCTGCCGGCTTCGATTCACAACGGTGGGATCCTGCGCCCTGGATCGCAGACCTTGATCAAGTCCGGGAAACATTTTTGACGAAGTACGCGAATCTTGAATGGGCGGTCTTTCAGCGGGAAGCCGATCTGCCGCAGCTTTTTGCGGATACCGAGGCGCGGATCAACCGGGCGACCAACGATTGGGAGGCTCGATCGGCGTTTGAAAGGTTAGCGCGCAAGTTGGGGGACGGGCATGTTGTGTTCGACTGGCCCAGGAGCGGCGGGCATCAGGTGGCGACGGCCACGACGCCGCAGGAACAGTGCACGGCTCTGGGATACGACGCGCGAATCCGCGCCGTGCCACTGGCCGCGAATTCGGTTGGCTATCAAGCGCTTTCGACGCCGCAATCGGGCGAGTTCCCGGCCGGGGTGATCTCTTCCGGCTCGCGGCGTATTGGTGTTCTCCAGATTGGAGTGTTCACGCCGCAGGGCTTTCCGGCGCTGTGTCAGTCGGCGTTGCGCGAACTTGCGATCGCCGCGGACAAACCTTGCGACGATGCATGCGGCGACCGGATTGAGGCCTGGGCGTCGGATCAGCTTACACGCGATCTCGCGGCGCAGCTTCGGGTGCTTAAAGATGCCGGCGCGGCGGTGTTGGTGGTCGATGTTGCCGCAAACGGCGGCGGGTCGGAGTGGGCGGAAGCGGTGGCGCGAATGGTTACGCCCATCCGCCTGCGATCGGAGGAAATGGAATTTGTGCGCGGCGAACATTGGGGCAAGTCTTTTGCGGAGGATGAAGCCTTGTTGCGCCGTTTTGCGGATGGGGCGAGCGGGCCGGACCGCGCACTGCTGCTCAAGCTGGCCGATGAAGTGGAAACCAGACGAAAGGTGGCGCTGACCCCGTGCGATTCCGCGCCATTGTGGCGCGGCGCACGTCCTGCGTGCAGTTGGCTGGGGCGAGGATTTTACGGGTCGGGACTTCTGGCGTCGGCCGATCCATCGCAGTTGCGGGGGAAGCCGTGGGCCACGCTGTTGTTCACGCCCATGGAATTTCCATATGAGGAGGGTTTGTGGAAGGGGCCGCTGATCGTGCTGGTAGATCGCAACACGGGATCTGCCGCTTCGGAATTCGCGGCGGTGCTGCAAGACAACCACGCGGCAATCATCATGGGAGAGCCCGCAGGTGCGGGCTGCGGACACACTAACGGCGGCACGCCAACCACGCTGGCTAATAGCAAGGCTACGCTGGAGGTGCCCGATTGCGCGCGCCTGCGGGCCGACGGTTCGAACGAAGTGATGGGGATACAGCCGGATGTATTAGTGGCGTTCAGCGGCGTTGACGGCGCCCATCTGCGCGGGGTGCGTTTTATGGCGAAGCTTCCGGACGCAGTGGAACGGGCGGTTGGGCTGCGGAACTAGAGGTGCATTGGGGAATTTGGTAATTTTGCAATTTGAAAACCGCTCCGCGACTAACGGAGAGGGATGGATGAATGTGCCTCAAGGGCTGAAGCCCACGATCGTTTCCGATCTTGGTGGCACGACTGAAGTTGTCCCCTTCCCGATTGTGCCGTGGCCGAGAGTGACCATGGAATCAGTGTAGGACGGGGTCGGGCGGCAATAGACGAAACGCCATCCAGTCTTCCGGATGGCGTTTTTTCCTGGAGAGCCCTACTCCGCGTGGCCGCTTCTTATTCGCATGCCGTAGAAGGAGCGGTAGACGAAGAAGAAGGAGATGAGGAAGAACACCAACGCCAGCACATTGGTGATGGTTGCGCCCTGGTCTCGCGTCAGCGTTACTGCCAGCTCCACTGCGAGCAGGCCGAAGAGTGTGGTGAATTTGATTACTGGATTCAGGGCTACTGACGAGGTGTCTTTGAAGGGGTCGCCGACGGTGTCGCCGATTACCGTGGCGTCGTGGAGAGGAGTTCCCTTCTGCTTCATCTCGACTTCTACGATCTTTTTTGCGTTGTCCCAGGCCGCGCCGGCGTCGGCCATGAAAATGGCCTGGTAGAGGCCAGAGATGGCGATTGAGATCAGGTAGCCGATGAAGAAGAACGGCTCGACGAAGGCGAAGGCCAGCGTGCCGAAGAAGACGGCGATGAAGATATTCAACATGCCCTTTTGCGCGTATTTGGTGCAGATCTCGACCACCTTCTTACTGTCCTCAACCGAAGCCTTGGTCACGCCTTCGAGCTTGATGTTGGCCTTGATGAACTCGACGGCGCGGTAGGCGCCGGTGGTTACGGCCTGGGTGGATGCTCCGGTGAACCAGTAAATCATGGCGCCGCCGGTGACGAGGCCGAGGAAGAACGGGGCGTGCAGCAGGGAGAGATTCTCCTTGTTCACGGTGAGTCCGTTGGTAAGAGCCATGATGATGGAGAAGATCATGGTGGTGGCGCCGACTACGGCGGTGCCGATCAGAACTGGTTTGGCCGTGGCTTTGAAGGTGTTGCCGGCGCCATCGTTGGCTTCGAGCAGGTGCTTGGCGCGCTCGAAGTTGATTGACATGTTGAAGTCTTTCTTGATTTCGGCTTCGACGTTTGGCACCTGCTCGATGAGCGAGAGTTCATAGACGGATTGAGCGTTGTCGGTGACCGGGCCGTAGGAATCGACGGCGATGGTTACGGGACCCATCCCCAGAAATCCGAAGGCTACCAATCCGAAGGCGAAAACTGCCGGGGCCAGCATGGTGGCAGCTGCGGCCAGGCCCAGCGTGCTGAAGTAATAGGCGATGGACATGAGGATGACCATCGACAGGCCGAGATAGTAGCAGGAGAAGTTGCCGGCGACGAAGCCGGACAAGATGCCGAGCGAGGCTCCGCCTTCTTCGGCGGAGGTGACTACCTCTTTCACGTGCCGCGATTCGGTCGAGGTGAAGGACTTCACTAACTCGGGAATCAGCGCTCCGGCCAGAGTTCCGCAGGAGATGATTGCGGCCAGCTTCCACCACTGGGAGTCGTCGTTGCCGAGACCGGGGATGATGAAGTAGGAGACCAGGAAGGTCAGGGCGATGGAGACGATCGAAGTGAGCCAGACCAGGGTGGTCAACGGCGTTTCAAAATTCATGTCAGCGGCATTGCCGAAGCGGGCTTTGGCGATTGCCCCGTTGAGGAAGTAGGAGATGGCGCTGGCTATGAGCATCATTACGCGCATAACGAAGATCCAGACCAGCAACTGGACTTGCACGGCGGGATCTTTCACGCCGAGAAGGATGAAGGTGATGAGGGCTACGCCGGTTACGCCGTAGGTTTCGAAGCCGTCGGCGGAGGGTCCGACGGAGTCGCCGGCGTTGTCGCCGGTGCAGTCGGCGATTACGCCGGGGTTGCGGGCGTCGTCTTCTTTGATTTTGAAGACGATCTTCATGAGGTCGGATCCGATGTCAGCAATTTTGGTGAAGATGCCGCCGGCGATGCGGAGAGCGGCTGCGCCGAGGGATTCGCCGATGGCGAATCCGATGAAGCAGGGGCCGGCGTAATCGCCGGGGACGAAGAGAAGGATGATCAGCATGATCAGAAGCTCGACACTGATGAGCATCATGCCGATGCTCATGCCTGCTTCGAGCGGAATCTGGTAGACGGGGAACGGCTTGCCGGGCAGCGAGGCGAACGCGGTGCGGGAGTTTGCGAAAGTGTTTACGCGAATGCCGAACCAGGCTACGCCGTAGCTGCCCGCGATTCCGACCAGGCTGAATAAAAGGATGATGGGGAGCGTGAGTGCGACCGATTTGCCGGGGACGGGCTTTAGCCAGCCGAAATATAAGGTGATGATTACGGCGATGAAAACCCACAGGAACAAAATGAAGCGGCCTTGCGTGATCAGGTAGGTCTTGCAGGTTTCGTAGATGAGTTCGGAAATTTCGCGCATCGAGCGGTGCACAGGCAGGTTCTTGAGGCGCAGGTAGATGAACGTGCCGAAGCCGAGCCCGAAGAAGCAGAAGAGAATGCCGATGAGGAGCAGGTTGTGGCCATCGATGGCGCCGTTAAGGAAGCTGACCGAGGAAAGGTCGGGGAGTTTGAGCGAGGCTTCTCCGCCGGCTTCGCCGGAGGATTGTGCTAGTGCGGTGGCGGCGCTGACGGTGAGCAGCGTGGCCAGAGACAAAGTCTTTTTCAGGAAAGCGTTCGGGAAAGCGCTTCTTAGGAAACCGGATACCACAGGGCGTCCTTCGAACGCAGCGGTGGCGAGCCAGGTGCGCATAATGAGTCCCTCCAAATTAGTAGCGTTTCAGGAATATATAAACGTGCTTAGGCACTGTTTTCCGGCGAAGCATCCCAGGTCCGAGCACGCCCAGTGCAGCCTACGAGGGATCAGTTGCCGGAATTCCGAACACGCTTCCACCGCAAACCTTCAACGGAGAGTTGGAGTTTGGCCGCGTCGGAGTTGGCACTCGAGCTGGCCGGAGGACTTACGAGCGTGCTCCGGGCATCCCAGTGCAAAACGGGCATTTATAACATGTTGGGAGGAAAGGGTCAAACGGGCGGGGGTGGGATGTGGCGTTTGGCTTACCCGTGGGGCGGTTTAGGGGAGATCCCTTCGGCTTCGCTCAGGGCAGGCTCTTCGCTATGCCTGAAAAACGGCTCCGTTCAGGATGACAGTCAAGCTATCGCTAGCGCCCTGGACGGAAATCCTAAGAAGGATAGATGTGGAATCCCACTTCTCGCAAAGGCGGCGAGAAGTGGGGCACCCCAGGTCCGGGAACGGGCAGACAGTCGAGGGCGGCTGTCCCCACATGAGCAAGACCTTACGTCCAATAAGTTCTGTCGAGGGAGCGGTACTGGATGGCTTCGGCTATGTGTTTGGGTTCGATGGGAGCGGTTTCTTCGATGTCGGCGATGGTGCGGGCCACTTTCAGGATGCGGTCGTGGGCGCGGGCGCTGAGGCCCTGCTGGGTCATGGCGCGCTCGAGCAGGCGTTCGCAGTCTGGGGAAAGATCGCAGAAGAGGCGGATGTGGCGGGATGACATTTGCGCGTTGCAGTAAATCTTTTCGCGGGAGGAAGCGAAGCGCTCGAGCTGCTTTTGGCGGGTGCGCATTACGCGCTCGCGGATTTTTGCTGAGCTCTCCGGTTCGTTGGTGGAGCGCATTTCTTTGTAGTTCACGGCGGGGACGTCGATGTGGATGTCGATGCGGTCCATGAGCGGGCCGGAGATTTTCGAGATGTAGCGCTGGATCATTGGGGTGGTGCACTGGCACTCGCGGGTGCGGTCGTTGCGGAAACCGCAGGGACAGGGATTCATGGCGGCGGCGAGCATGAAACGGGCGGGAAAAGTGAGTGCCATGGCGGCGCGGGCTATGGTTACCGAGCCATCTTCGAGGGGCTGGCGGAGGACTTCGAGGACGTTGCGGGGGAATTCGGGGAGTTCGTCGAGGAACAGCAGTCCGTTGTGGGAGAGCGAGACTTCGCCGGGGCGAGGGATTACGCCTCCGCCGATGAGGCCGGCGTCGGAGATGGTGTGGTGGGGAGAACGATACGGGCGCTTACCTACGAGGCCGCTGCCGGGGTCGAGGACGCCGGCTACGCTGTGAATCTTGGTGGTTTCTAGCGCTTCTTCGAAAGTGAGCGGGGGCAGGATGGTGGGCATGCGCTTGGCGAGCATGGTTTTGCCGGAGCCGGGCGGGCCGATCATTAGTATGTTGTGGCCTCCGGCGCAGGAGATTTCAATGGCGCGCTTGGCGGTTTGCTGGCCGCGGACGTCTTTGAAGTCGACGAGGAATTCTTGCGATTCCTTCAGGAGGGCGTCGCCTTCGGCTTTCAACGGGACGATTCCATTGCCGGAGTTAACGAAGTGGATTACGTCGAGGAGCGAGCGGACGGGGTAGACATCGACTCCGCCGACCATGGCGGCTTCGCGGGCGTTGGCTTCGGGGACGACCAGCTTGGAAATCTTGCGGGTGCGGGCTTCGAGGGCGATGGGGAGGGTGCCGCGAATGCCGCGGACTCCGCCGTCAAGACCCAACTCGCCGATGAACAGGCAGTCTTCGATTGTCTTCTGCGTGAGGCCGCCGTAGGCGCCTACGATGCCTAGCGCCATGGGCAGGTCGAAGCCTGAACCTTCCTTCTTTATGTCGGCGGGGGCGAGGTTGATGGTGATGTGGGTGGGCGGGATGTCGTAGCCGCAGTTCTTGAGGGCGGCTCGGACGCGGTCGCGGCTCTCGCGGACGGCGGCGTCGGGCAGGCCTACGGTGTGGAAGTGGTCCTGATCAGTCTTTATGCCGGAGCAATCAACTTCGACCTGAATGATATTGGCGTCGATGCCGTAGACGGCGGCGCTTAGGGTCTTGTAGAGCATGGGTGCTCCGGGCGAGACATTTTTCGTGCCGCCGTCGGCACACCAAGGCCTGATTCCGGAATGTAGCTAGGGTACGCGGGCGGAGGCTGGCTGGGCTGTGATGGATGTCACACGGTGGGGCTGTGGATATAAGGGAGGAAAAACTCGCGCGCGGGTGAAGGCTGACCTCAGGCGCTGAAGCGCGGATACATTCTAGAACGACTTAACGGCACGAGTCTGCTGACGTCTCGTTCGGTGCTCACCCGGCGGTGTCGCGAAAAACGTGAGTTGGCCTCGCGTGGCAACGATTGGGATGGGTAGTTTCCTGCATGGAGAAAAGACAAACACCTGAGACCCCTTCCGGCGTGCTGTTTGCCCAGAACTTGCCGGTCGATGCGTTTCGGACAAGGTTAGCCCGACGCCGAACCAAAGTAACCAAGTGCTGCGGGAGCGGTAACGGTTGTTCCGCCTCGGCCAGTATAATTACGATGATTTAATGATTGACGGTTTTGCCGTTCCCGGAACGCGAAGCCCGGTGCCCTCCCCATGACGCAGGAATCTCCCGAGATACCTCGACGTGCTCGCGCTCCGCAAAATCTGGAGCGCGAAGAATCCCAGCTTTGGCGATGGATTCTTTTGTTCATGGTGTTGCTGGCGGCGGGATTTGCCTACCTCGCCTGGGAGCGGCTGGAAACCCTGCCTTACCATTTAGGCCCGGCGGCGCTGGGCGTGCTGCTGTTATCCATGCTGCTGGCTGTATATGCCTATGGCCGGCGGAAGGAAGTTGTCGAGCTAAAGATATTGCTGCAGGATTTGCAGGAACATGTGGGCGCGGCGCCCTCTGAGCAGCAACTCGATCAACTTAACGAGATGATTGCGCGCTCGCAGCGCAGCTTCAAGGAGCTGATCGATTCCTTCGAAGATGCCGCTTGCGCGGTTTCTCTAGACGGCACCCTGCGCACGGTGAACAAGAGCGTCAGCGAACTGGTTGGACTTCCCTTTACCGAAATTGTAGGAAAGAAGTTTTTCGATTTCCTCGAAGAGCCGAGCCGGGGCAGCCTGGAAGCTGGAATCGGCCGCTTTCTGGAGAAGAGACACTGGACCGGCACAGTCCGTGTGCGCTTGAAAAACAATTCCCGGCCGCTCTACTTCGATTGTGTGCTTAATGCGATCGTCAAGAGCGGCGAAGTGGTTGGGGTCAGCGTGCTGGGACGGGATGTGACCGGGCAACACGAAAAAGAGCTTCGTTTCACGGAACTTTTCGAGACCTTGCAGGAAGGCGCTTATTTCAGCACGCCGGAGGGCAGACTGCTGGACGCGAATCCGGCGCTGGTGAGCATTCTGGGCTATGCGACGAAAGATGAGCTGCTGGCGCTCGATCCGAGCAAGCTGAACGTAGATCCGGCAGAGGAGCCGGTGCTGGGCCGGGCTCCCGACGATCGCGGCGCGGTGCGGGCGCGCGAGATCACACTGCGCAAGAAGGATGGAACGGCCGCGGTTTTCCTCGAGTCTTCGCGGGCCGTGTGGGATGCGGCGGGCAAGTTGATCCGTTACCAGGGCACGCTGGTTGACGTGACGGAACGGCGCAAACTGGAGCGGCAACTGCTGCAACAGGAGGAATTCCGCCGGCACTTGCTGGAGAGCTTCCCTGATCTGATTCTGGTGGTCGATCTGCAGCAGCGCTACACGTTCGTGAGCTCACGCGTGCGGGACCTGCTGGGGTATCAACCCGAGGATCTGGTGGGCAAGAAAATCTCCGAGACAGCAGACCACTCGCCGGAACTGGCGGCGCTGCACCACGACGTGGCTTCGGGCATCCGAATTTTTGGCGCGGCGGAATACAGCGCCCGTCACCGCGACGGAAGCTGGCGTACCATGCGGGCTTCCGCCAGCCAGCTCTTTGACGCCGATTCCAAACCCGGCGGCGTCATCGTTTCCGTGCGCGACATCACGACCGAAAAGAAGCTGGAGCACCAGATCGTGCAGAGCGAGCGCCTGGCGGCCATGGGCGCGATGATCGGCGGCGTGGCCCACGAACTTAATAATCCCCTGACCAGCATCCTGGGGGTGAGCGAGCTTCTGCAAGACAGCCAGACCACTGACTCCGCGCGCAAGCAGATCGCAATACTGCAGCAGCAGGCGCGCCGCGCCGCCGAGATCGTTCACAACCTGACGTATTTCTCGAGACCGCCGGCGCCGGGGAAAACTCCCGTCAATCTTGGGGAGGTGGTGGAACGCACGCTCAATCTGCACGCCTACTCGCTGCGCAAGAACAACATCACGGTGGACTTCCTCCGCGAGCAGGGACTGCCTTCTGTGCAAGGCGATCCGCACCAGTTGATGCAAGTGTTTCTGAACCTGATCCTGAATGCCGAGCAGGCTATTCGTGAGGCTCGCGACCGCGGCACGTTACGCATCCGCCTGGGAAATACCGGAGAATCGGTTTGGGCCAGTTTTCAGGATGATGGTCCGGGGATCCCTGGTGATGTCCTGGGCAGCATCTTTGACCCGTTCTACACTACGAAGCGACCCGGGCGGGGAACCGGCCTTGGCCTGAGCATCTGCAAGGCGGTGATGAAGGAACACAGCGGCACCATCGAAGCCGCCAATGCTCCCGGAGGGGGAGCAGTCTTCACGGTGACGCTGCAGGCGGCGGCCGCTTCTGCCTCTTCAAACTAGCGGCATCTTAGTTTCTTTCCACTGCCATAGCCACGGCGTTGCCTCCACCAAGGCAGAGCGCGGCGATACCACGTTTCGCGTTACGGCGGGTCATTTCATAAATCAAAGTCACCAGCACGCGAGCGCCACTGGCTCCGATGGGATGCCCGATGGCAACTGCGCCGCCATTCACGTTCACCTTGTTGGGATCGAGTCCAAGCTCCCGCATCACCCCCAGCGCCTGCACTGAGAACGCTTCGTTGAGTTCGTAGAGATCGACGTCGTCTTTCTTCCATCCCGTCTTTTCCCAGATGGTTCGGACCGCGCCTACAGGAGCCATCATCACCCACTTGGGTTCGACGCCGCTGGTGGCTTGCGCGACAATTCGCACCATAGGTTGCGCGCCAAGTTCCTTCGCGCGCGACGCGCTGGTCACCACCACGGCTGCCGCGCCATCGTTCACTCCGGGAGCGTTGCCGGCGGTCACGGTGCCGTCTTTCTTGAAGGCGGGCTTCAGCGCGCGAAGGACCTCGATGGTCGTATCCTCGCGCGGGGATTCGTCTTTTTCAAAAAGGAGCGGGGCTTCGCCTTTCTTCTTGGCAGGAATCTGCACGGGCACGATCTGCGATTTGAAGCGGCACTCTTTCATGGCGGCGACAGCCTTGCGGTGCGAGTGAACCGCGAACTCATCCTGCTCTTCGCGGGTGATGCCGTACTTCTCAGCGACGTTCTCGCCGGTGATGCCCATGTGATAGTCGTTGTAAATGTCCCACAGCCCGTCGTGCACCATGGAATCGATCACTTGACCGTTGCCCAGGCGGTATCCCCTGCGCGCTTGCGGGAGCAGATAAGGGGCGTTGGTCATGGATTCCATGCCGCCCGCCACCACGACGGAACTGTTTCCGGTCTGCACTGCCTGGGCAGCGAGAGCCACTGCTTTCAATCCGGAGCCACAAACTTTGTTGATTGTCATGGCACCTGTCGCCGGCGACAATCCTCCGAAGATTGCGGCCTGCCGCGCAGGATTTTGTCCTAAACCGGCCGGGAGAACGTTGCCCATGATGCATTCATCGACTTGATCTGAGTTCAATCCAGCGCGCTTCACAGCCTCGCGCACTACCACCGCACCTAATTGCGGAGCACTCAAATCGGCGAGACTGCCCTGAAATTTTCCTACTGCCGTACGACAAGCCGAAATGATGACAACCTCATCGAAAGCCGCCATTGATCATGCTCCCGCGAAGATTTCGCACTGTCATTATAGATGCTGCAGAGCTCGAAAACGATGAACTTCTGTGGAGTTGTTACGGCGCCGTTCAATCAGCTGCACGCTAACGATGGACGCGCGCGCGCCGGATTGCAGCTGCGTCTTTCTTTGTTGCGATCGAGTGCTTGCGATGTATTTTGATGGAGCAACATTAAAATTCTCTTGCTCACGCTCCTCTCTCTGTGACTTTGGTACAACACCGCCCGTTCGACGCGTGCATTTTTTTCTTGACTTCATTTTTCATTAACTCTATACAATCAATTAGTCGCAACAAATGATCGTTGCAGATTTTTCCATGAACAATGGAAGGGAGAATAGAAACAATGGCAACCAAGAAAAAGGCAAAAAAGAAAAAGAAGCATTAAGAAAGTCAGTACGAAGTCAAAAAGGGGGACGCCGAAAGCGTCCCCTAAGTTTTTGTGCGGAAAGTTTAATGCCGGGCTTTTTGATCAGTGATCTATTCCAGCGACTTGCCTCCGCCCTTCGTTTGCTGCCTGGCCTGATTCGAGGAAAGATTCGGAATCCACTTCTCCTGAGCGGGGCACAATCCACGAAAGGCGCAAAAATTGCAGTGCCGTCCAACTTTAGGCTCGAAGTTTCCTGCCGCAATGCCGCGCGCTACATCCAGCACTTGTTCCCGCGCGCTCTCTAACTGAAACTCCGAACGTCTGGAGACAACCGGAACGTTGCCTTCGAGATTATGAAATACTAATGCGCCCACGCGGTATCCCCACTTCTGGCTCGCGGCCATGGCGTAGATGGAGAGCTGCAGACTCTCGTCCGCGTCCTCTTGCGAACGAGCCTTGCCGGTCTTGTAATCCACGATCGCAACGCTTCCATCGGCCGTTCGATCCACCCGATCGATTCGTCCGGCAACCTTCGTCCCTGCAATCTGCACCTCGAACCATTCTTCCGTGTGCAGGACCTCCCGCGGAGGAGCTGAGCGCGTCCCGGCGAGAAAATCCTGCAACTGCTCCCTTCCCTGCTTCAGGTACAGTTCGCGCTGATAGTTGTCCTGGATTCCGGACGCGGCCAAGTCGTCGCGAAACAGCTGCAGCAACTCGTCATCGCTTCTGGTTTTGTCCAGACGGAAGGAATCGTAGTACGTGCGGAGCACCCGGTGCATAGCCGCCCCATACTGCATGGCGGCGTGGAGTTGCCGCGCCAACTTCCACTCGCGTTCAAACTTGAATTGCAAGGGACAAGTCTCATAGGTCTCAACCGCGGTGGCGCTCAAGCGAGCGTCGAGCCCTGCGATAGGGGGAAGGGCAAGCCACGCCGCCAGGTGCGAGCCTTCGGCATGCGCCGCATCCGCGGCGGCGGCAATTTCGATCAACTCTGGCTGCGAAGGCAGCGCCTGCCGGGACCTGAGCCACGGTTGCAGCTTAGGGTTGTTGATCAGTTCGCGCATGTATCCCGGAGGCGTCTTGTCGACGCGTCCGATTCCCTGCTTTCCATACAAGTGCAGCGAATCCCTTGCTCGCGTCATGGCCACGTAGAAGAGCCGGCGTTCTTCCTGCTCGTTGAGCGTCTTGTCATCGCCCCCTGCGGCTGAGTCCGGATCGCGCAATTCTGCGGGGAACTCCACCAGCGTCTCCCGGTAACTGGCAGGGAACGACGGGCTGGTCGCGCGCAGGATAAAAACGTGGGCGAACTCGAGGCCTTTCGCTCCGTGGACAGTCATCAGACGGACCGCATCCTCGTCCTCTTTCGAGGTCATCGGAATCACTCCGCCGGCCTCACGAAAGTAATTCAGGTATTCGATCCATTCGCCCAGCTCTTTGGATTTGGTGGTTGCCTTGTTCTCCCAATCGCCAGCAAACTTCAGAGCCGCCTGCAGGACTCCGGAGTTGAGGTCGAGCTGAAACTGTTTTGCGATTAGCTGCAGAGCCGCGCGTGTTTTCGCGCCCTTCCGGCTGACTTCGTCGCGCGCCTGGCGCACGGCTTCCAGGACTGCGCGGCCGCCGGAGACTTCGTCCAGCACGGAGGACAGCGGGACCACCAACCCATCTTTATCTTTCGATTCCTTCGCGATCGCACGCAGCGCTGTCCGGAGCTGATCCGGATCCACATCGAACTGCGGCAAGGCTGCCACGCGAAAAAGGCTGGCATCGGATCCCAGATCCACCACGACCGCGACACAGGCAAAAAGATCCCGAACCTCGGGCGTGTCACTCACGTCCATGTTCTCGATGGCGAAGGGAATTTCGCGCTCGGCCAGTTGCTGCACAACGTCATCCCGGTGACTGTGCAAACGGTATAGGACGCCAAAGTCTTTCCAGCGGCAACGCAAACGTCGCCGCGACTCCTCGATGATACCGGCGACGTCAGGCGCTTCGGCATCCTTGCCGCCAAAGGAAATCGCTTCCACGGGAAAGTTGGCCACCGCCTTTCCTTCCTTCTTTGCTTCCTCTTCCCGCGCCGACTGCAGGGGAGTCCGCCGGTAGGTCAGTGCGTCCCTTGCTGCGAACACGGGAGGGTTCTTGTCGACCACCCCAAAGGCGCACTGCAGAATCGGAGTAGTGGAGCGCCGGTTCTCGCCCAGCACGACGAGCTTGGTCTGGGGAAAATGCCGACGGAACAATTGAAACGCCGCGCTTGATGCCCCACGAAAACGATAGATGGCCTGATCTGGGTCGCCGACGCCGAAGACTTTCGCGTGGGGTCCCGCCAGCAACGCGAGAATCTTGATCTGCGCGAAGTTCGCATCCTGAAATTCGTCCACCAGAATGAAGCGGACGCGCGCACGCTCCGCGGCCAGCATCTCTTCGTCGCTCGCCAGCATCTCGTGAGCCCGCGTAATCATGTGAGCGAATGTGCCCAGATTTTCTTCGCGCAGCCAGCGCTCGGTGGTGGCAAAGACGCGGGCAATTTCCCGGCAGCGTCCGATCACTTCGGCATCGCTCAACTGATCTTTCGATTTCGCAACCCGGGGGACAGGCGTTTCTCCCCGCTCCAGCCGCGCGACGTACTCCGCGTACCTTTCGGGGAGAACAAGTTCGTCGTGACAGCGGCTGAGGAAGCCCAGAAGATCACTGAGAAACTGCCCGACATTGGCTGCCCGGACGTAGTGCTCCAGATGAAGCTCGTGAATTCGCTTGCGCAAGTAAATCCAGAGATCTTTTTCGTCGAGCACGCCAAACTTCCTGCCAGAGCGGGTGAGCAGGTCGTTGCAATAGTCATGGAAAGTCGCGGAATGAATCGGTTTTCCAACCAGCGCGCACACGCGGTCGCGCATCTCTGTGGCCGCGGCCACCGTATAGGTGAGGGCAAGCACCTCGTCGGGCTTCGCGTGTCCCTGTTCGACCAGGCGGGCAATTCGGTGAATCAGCACCGAGGTTTTTCCCGTACCGGCTCCGGCCACGACCAGCATCGGCCCATGACCATGCTCAATCGCTTCGCGCTGGTGATTATCAGGAACGAAAGGAGCTGGATGGGATCGCGGTTTGGAGACTGCCATTGCGGCTCAGAATACCACCACGATCGGGCAGCGCGCAGGAAAGGGTCGAGCTTCGCTCGACCGGACAGCCGAGGGCGGCTGTCCCACATGAACTTTCCTAGGGTAGGTACAGCGCGGAAGCCACGATTGCCGCGGCGGCCATGGCGGCCGTCTCGGCCCGGAGAATAGTGTTGCCGAGCGAAGCCGAAGTCCATCTGGCCTGCTGAAAGGATTGCAATTCGCCTTCGGTCCAGCCGCCCTCGGGACCAACTGCCAGCACTACACCGCCGTTTGCAGCGTCGGGTTTCACAACGTCGCGCAGCATGGTTTGTTCTTCGGACTCCGCCAGCACAATCCGCAAGGTGCCTGGAAAATCCACCACGTCGCTAACTTTGATCGGCACGGCGATCTCCGGCGGAGCGGAGCGGCGGGACTGTTCCGCCGCTTGCCGGGCAATACGCTGCCAACGTTCAACCCGTTTCAGAGAGGCGGCAACCAGATGCGAATCCGTACGCCGCGAGATCACGGGCACAATCCGCGAGACGCCAAGCTCCGTACATTTCTCAATCGCCCACTCCATGCGGTCGAACTTGAACACTGCGAGAAGCAGAGTGATCCCGGCCAGGGCCGCCCCCGCAACCTCTTCGCCCAAATCGAATTCGACGCGCTTGTCCTTAACGAATGTGATTCGTCCGCGGCGCACGGCTTCGCCGGTGGCGACGTCGAACTCCTGTCCGACGCGGGCGCGCAACACGCGCACCAGATGATCTGCATGCTCTCCGACCAGGGCAGCGTGATCACCCGAGACTTCGTCGGCAATGAAGCGGCGGCGTGTCATGGTTTAATTCTCGGGCGGTAGAGACGTTGCTTGCAACGTCTTTGCACGCAGGGTTCCGGAAGATGGCAAGCGAAACGGTATGAAGGCACCTCAACCGCGTGCGGGAAGCCGAACGCTGGCAACAGAGACGTTGCAAGCAACCTCTCTACGGGCGGAAACTCTCTCAACCGAACATATCCTTCATTTTACCCAGCAGGGCTCGCACCATCGGCTGATTATCCACCTTGGCCGTAGTCTCCAATTCCTGCAGCAGCTCTTTCTGGCGCTTGCTCAGCTTGGTCGGAATCTGCACGCGCACTTCCACGTACAGATCACCTTTGCCGCGTCCATTCAACACCGGCACTCCCTTGTTGCGGATGCGGAACGTGGTGCCGGGCTGAGTTCCATCGGGAATCTTGAGCACATGCTCGCCTTCCAAAGTGGGCACGTGAATCTCCGTGCCCATCGAGGCTTGCGCCACGGACAGCGGGACGGCACAGTGCAGATCATTCCCTTCCCGCACAAAAAACGGATGCTCCTTCACGTGCAGCACCACGTAGAGATCGCCTGCCGGCCCTCCGAATGGTCCGGCTTCGCCGCCTCCCGTAAAGCGGATTCGTGTTCCGTCCTCCACCCCGGCGGGAATCTTCGCATCTACCTCGCGCTGCCGAAGAAGGCGTCCTTCGCCTTTGCACTTGGGGCACGGATCAGTAATTACGCTGCCCGTTCCCTGGCAGGAAGGACAGGTCCGGGCGATGCTGAAGAAGCCCTGCTGATACCGCACCTGCCCCCGGCCAGCGCACGAACGGCAGGTTGAAGCACCTTTGCCCGGAGCAGTTCCCGAGCCTCGGCAATCCTCGCAGGCTTCGTGACGGCGCACCATAACGCGCCTTTCCACGCCAAAGGCAGCCTCTTCAAACTCGATGGTCAAGTCTTCGCGCAAATCCGCGCCGCGCTGAACCCGGCTGCGCCGCCGCCCGCCGCCTCCGAACGCGTCTCCAAAACCGAAGAATTCACCGAAGATGTCGCCGAAATCCTGGAACACCGTGGCATCGAAACCCGCGCCCGGGCTGGCCGCGCCGCCCACACCGGCATGGCCGTAGCGGTCGTAGAGAGACCGCTTCTCGGAGTCGGCCAGTATCGCGTAGGCCTCCGTCACCTCCTTAAAGCGCTCCTCCGCGTCGGGATTGTTCGGGTTCCGATCGGGATGGTACTGCATGGCCAGCTTGCGATAAGCGCTCTTCAGTTCCTGATCGCTTACCGTACGGCTCACTGACAATACTTCGTAATAATCGCGTTTTGCGTTCGTGGCCAGAACAGGCGCCTTTCCTCAGTGAAAACAATTACAGAAACTCAACCTTAGCGGAGCTTACTTCCCGTGATTGCTGGCCACCTTCACCATCGCCGGCCGCAGCAGCCGGTCTTTGAACTTGTAGCCCCGCTGCAACTCCTCGATCACCTGATGATCGGGCGCTTCCGTGGTCTCTACCATTTCAACGGCCTCGTGATACCGCGGATCAAACGCTTCGCCCTTCGACACGATGGGATGCACCGAGAGCTTGGCCAACGCTGCCTCCAGTTGCTTGTAAATCAGTTCCACTCCACCCCGCAGTTCGGCCGCACTGGATTTCACTTGCAGGGCGCGCTCCAGGCTGTCCATTACCGGCAATAAAGACTTGATGGCGTCCGCCACGGCATACTCGCGAAACTCCTGCTGTTCCTTAATCCCCCGCTTGCGCGCATTATCGAATTCCGCCTGCGCCCTGGCCAACCGGTCACGGAGAGAGTCCAGCTCGGCCTTCAACTTCTGCAATTCCGATTCCGAGGCAGACGATTCCGCGCTCACCGCCGTGACGCGCTCATCTCCATCCGCAACGCCAGCCGGCAGTTCGTGATCCAAATCCAGCCGCGCATTCTTTGCTTCTGACTTTCCGTTCACTTTGCTCATAAACAACTATCATCACTCCGATTCGTTCAGAATTTTGTCGAAGAGCCGCGCGATGTAGGAAACCGCGGTCATCGTATGCTGATAATCCATCCGCGTCGGGCCAATCACCGCCAGCGATCCGAACATATCGGTTCCCGACCGCGCCGGCGCTCCGATCAGCACGAAGTTCTGCATGGAAGGCAGCGCATCATCCAGTCCGATCACCACCCTCACCGCCTCCTGCTTCACGTCGAGATAAGCCCCGAGGAGCTGCGCGACTTTTTCTTTCTCTTCCAGGGTCTTCAGCATCTCCTGCAGACGTTTGCGGTCTTCCTGCCCCGTCACCAGGTTGGCGGCGCCTTCCACGAAAACTGCCTGCGCACCGGGATCGGCGGCGAGTGCGCCTTGCTTGAAGAGTTGCTCGATCGAATTCATCAGCCGGTCGTACTCGCTGCGTTCCTGCTCAATCCTCCGCCCCAGCTCGGCGCGCATCGATTCCATCGTCCAGCCGCGAAAATTCTCGTTGATATACCGCGCGGCCAAATCCAGTTCTGCCTGCGGCAGATCGAGCTTTAACACGCGGTCGCGCACCAACCCCGAACGCGTCACCAACACGGCCAGCACTTTCTGATCGCCCAGGCGGGAGAAGTAAACATGCTCCAGCGCATTCTTCGCCCCAGTCGTGGCCACGGTCACGCCCACGTTCCGCGAAATCAGCGACAGCACATGCGAGGTGCGCTCCATGAACTCCGGCACGTCGGTAATGCCCGCCAGCGAGTCAGAGATCAGACTTTCTTCCTGCGGCGCCAACCTCGTGGTTCCCGTAATCTGTTCCACGTAATACCGGTAAGCGTCGGTCGTCGGCACGCGTCCCGACGAGGCATGCGTCTGTTCCAGAAATCCCGCGTCCGACAGGTCGGCCATCACATTGCGTATCGAAGCCGGACTCAAGCCCTCGCGGTTCGATCGCGCCAGCGTGCGCGAACCGACCGGCTCGCCCGTGGAAATAAAAGTCTCCACAATCGCCGTCAGAACTTCGCGTTCCCGCTTCCCGATATTGGGATCAGATGGCATGTTGTGGCGTGGGATCTGCCGGGCACGCGCCCAGCTCGGAATCCCCAGCTAAGTATTTTAGATGCAGAAACTTACCTTCGGACGCAAACAGCCCGTCCTGCTTGGATTCTAGGAACGCTCTACCTTTCTGTCAAGGACCGCAGGGGATAGCGATTGGGCCGGGCCCTTAATGTAGACTCCATGCTGGCCTTGTGTATCACGTCGAATGATGGTGGCCAAAACTGACTGAGGAGATGCATTGTGAAAACATACTTTGTGAAAGCTTTCTTGCTGGGAGTTTTGAGCACGCCGCTGTTGTTCGCGCAGGCCCTGCCGGAGGGGATTTGGCAGGGATACGATGGGGAGTGGAGGCACGTTTCCAAGCAGTTGATCGCGCTGGCTGAGGCGACGCCAGCGGAGAAATTCTCATGGCGTCCCGCGGCAGGAGTCCGCTCTACCAGCGAAGTGTACATGCACATTGTGTTGGCGAATTTCTATGTGTTGAGCGCAACCGGCCCGAAGATGCCTGCGAACCTCAAAGAGGACATGGAAAAAACGGTCACATCCAAGGCCGAAGTAATCGACTGGCTCAAACGTTCGCTGGACGCAGTGAAAGAGGCTCATCTGGCGGAAACACCCAGCGACCTTGCGCGCAAAGTCCACATCGCGGACCGAGATGGGACGGTGGATGGGATGTATCTCCGTATCATCGTTCACGCCAACGAGCACATGGGTCAACTAGTCGCATACGCGCGCATGACCGGGGTCGTGCCGCCCTGGTCGAAGAACTAAGCTCGGAGAGAAATAAGATCGGAGAACGAAAAGCGGCGACATGAAATCCCAGCCGCACATTGCCGTCATCGGAGCCGGGGCCTTCGGCGGCTGGACCGCCCTGCATCTTCTCGAGCGCGGAGCCCGCATCACGTTGCTCGACGCCTGGGGCCCGGGCAACTCGCGCGCGTCTTCGGGTGGCGAAACCCGCATTATGCGTGGCACCTACGGCCCCGGCCAACCCTACACCGAGCTTGCCGCCCGCGCCCTCAAGCTGTGGCCGAAATACGAACGACGCTGGAAGAAGCGCTTTCTGCACCGCACCGGCGTTCTCTGGATGGTCAGCAGCCGCGACGACGCCTACGAACGCGGTTCGCTCGCAATCCTTCGCCGGGCGCGCATCAAGTTTCAGGAACTCTCAACCCGCCAGATGCAAAAGCGCTGGCCGCAGATCAACCTTGCCGACGTTCACTGGGGAATCTACGAACCGGAGTGCGGATACCTCGACGCCCGCACCGGTTGCCAGGCTGTGGTCGAGGCATTCGTCGCGCAAGGCGGCGCGTATCGGCAGCTGGCAGTCTCACCCGAAGGTCTCGAGAATGCTGCGACAAGCTCGTCCCTTCGCAGCATCACGCTCTCGAACGGCTCGCAACTCAAAGCTGACTACTACGTCTTCGCCTGCGGACCGTGGCTGGGCAAGCTGTTCCCTGAAACTTTGGGCGACATCATCCGTCCTACCAAGCAGGACATCTTCTTCTTCGGCACCCTCGCCGGAGACTTCCGCTTCACCGACGAGCAGCTTCCCGTATGGGGAGACCACGGCAAGCGTTTCTTCTACGGCATCCCAGGCAGCGACCGCCGGGGCCTCAAAGTGGCCGACGACACGCGCGGCGCCGCGTTCGATCCTACGAACGGCGAGCGAGCCGTCAGTCAGGCAACCCTAAAACGGGTTCGCGAATATATTGCGTTCCGCTTTCCCTCGATGAAAGACGCTCCGCTGATTGAGACCCGCGTCTGCCAATACGAGCAGACTCCCGACAGTAACTTCGTCGTGGATCGACATCCTCGTATGGAGAACGTGTGGCTGCTAGGCGGAGGTTCGGGACACGGGTTTAAACACGGGCCAGCGCTGGGAGAGATGATGTCGGATTTGATCTTGAACGATGGCGAACCCAACTCCGTCTGGCGGCTGTCGCGATTCCGGAAGCGACAGTCAAAATAAAAGGGTCGCAGAGTACTACCCTGTGCCCCTCTGTGTCCTCTGTGGTTAAGGTTTGACTACTGAATCTGAATCACGCTGGCGGTTTCGCCTGCCTTGATCTCTCCCACGCGAGCAATCACATTTCGCGCAAATGCGAAGATCGATTTGGCATGCGGCGAATTTTCTCCCTCGAGCACGATCGGCTTCCCGCCGTCCCCGGACTTCCGCACCTCAGGGTCAAGCTCAATGCTCCCGAGAAACGGCACGCTGAAATGCGCCGCCATCTTCTCCGCTCCGCCACGCGAGAAGATATCGATCTCATGATTGCAGTGCGGACACGTAAAGTAACTCATGTTCTCGACCACGCCCACCAGATCCACCTTCATCTGCCGGAACATTTCGATCGCTTTACGCGCGTCCTGCAATGAAACGTCAGACGGGGTCGAAACCACCACCGCGCCCGTCAGCGGCACCGACTGCACCAGCGATAACGCGATGTCGCCCGTCCCCGGCGGCAGGTCGACGACCATGTAATCCAGATGTCCCCAGTCCACCTGTCCTAAAAACTGCTTCACGATCTGATGCAGCATCGGCCCGCGCCAGATAATCGGCTTGTCTCCCGGATTAAGAAATCCCACCGAGATCACCTTCAGTCCATGCGCCTCCAGCGGATCAATACGGTTTTCCGCACCCACCTTCGGCTGCCCGCTCACGCCCAGCATCAGCGGAACGTTCGGCCCATACACATCCGCGTCGAGCAGGCCAACCTTATAACCCATCTTCGCCAGCGCAACCGCCAGGTTCACCGACAGCGTGGTCTTGCCCACTCCGCCCTTGCCCGAACCCACCGCGATAATGGCATCGACTCCGGGCAACGGTTGCGGCCCCGGCGCTGGCTGCCCGGGATGAGACGGCATATGTGCACTCAAGAGATCACACTCCAAGAACCAATCAGGATGGATCGAACACTTAGATTATACAGTGGGTCAGCGACGCTGATGTGGAGAGAGCCGCCTCGGCTGTCAAGCCTGGGCGAAGCCCGGCGACAGAGAACCACAACCAGAGAATCATCTCGACTCAAGAAAACTCAGTAACCTTCCCCTTCCAGCCGCACCTTCCCCCGAAACATGCGGAACAGCAAGACGAAGTATCCCAAAACCAGAATCACAGCCGGAATCCACCACGTCAAGCCCACTGTCAGCCCGTGCCGTCCCGCAGCGGTGTTATAGATAGTCAGGCTTCTATGGGCGGGATCGGTACTAGCCGGCAGCACCACGGGATACAGTGCAAACGCCACTCCCACCAACATCCCCACGATATAAAACGTCGAACCTATAAAAGCAAGTTTGTCTCGTCCTTTGCGGTTCGCATAAATCATGACACCAAGACTCCCAAACACAACTACCGGAATCGAAAGCCCGACAATATGGTGCTCGTAGTTGTCGAGCACGGTCGGCTGCACGTAGCAAGTCGCCGCCAGGCCAACAATAGTCAAAATCAGTTGCAACGGCCAGGCGCACGAGGCAATGCGACGAGTGCGTTGATTCAACTCTCCATCCGTTTTAACCGCGACATACAAAGATCCGTGCGAGGTGAGCGTCACCAGCGCGATCACGCCCGTGAAGAGCGTATACCAATCGAGGATTCCGGTGTTCGTGCCTACGCGGAAATTCGTCCACAGGGGCTCGAAAAAATAGCCATCCGCTCCCAAAGGCACGCCGCGCACAACGTTGCCCAACGCCGCACCGAAAAAGATCGCCAGCAGCACGCTGGAAACACAGAAGATCAAATCGAAGAAGCCCACCCAGACCGGATTCTCCATATGCGCGCGCAGCTCAATGCCAATGCCGCGCAGCATCAGCAGCCACAGCACCATCATCAGCGGCAGGTAGAAGCCGCTGAAGCTGGACGCATAGAGCAGTGGGAAAGCAAAGTAGAGCGTCCCGCCGGCTGCAACCAGCCAGACTTCATTGCCATCCCACACCGGACCAATTGCACGTAGAATCTTGCGCCGCTCTTCGCCAGTCTTGCCCGCGCCCAGGTAAATCGCACCAGCGCCGAGATCGAATCCATCCAGCACCACATAAGCCGCCAGCATCGCGGCGACGATCATGAACCATAACGCTTCCATCGCGCTCCTCGAGCTTCGTATCAAACGTTCGTATTCAGGGTATGCCTTCAAAGCCTGCCCGGAGCCAAGTCGAAGGGCATCCCGTCGGGAATCCGCATTATGAATCTCGCCTTCGCGCGCAGTCCGACCTCTAATGCCCCGCACTCACCTCACCCACCGGCCCGCGGTCAATCTCGCGCTGCACCAGAAACAGGAATAGAATTCCCAACACCGTGTACATCCCCAGAAATCCCAGCAGCGTGAACATCACATTGCCCGCCGACACCGTTTTAGAGTATCCCTCCGCCGTTCGCATCAATCCGTAAACCAGCCAGGGCTGCCGCCCCAGTTCCGCCGTCATCCATCCCGCGGTGTTAGCGATGTAAGGGAAGGGCAAGGCGAGCAGTAGAATCCACAGCATCCATCGCACAGAAAATAACTTTCCGCGCCACAGCAGAAACGCCGCCACTACCATGATGGCAATGAAAACTGTCCCCAACCCAACCATGATGTGGTAGCTGTAATACAGAAGCGCGATGTTCTCCGGCCACATCTCCGGGGGGAACGCGTCGAGCCCCTTCACATCGGCCTTCCAGGCTCGATAAGTCAAGAAGCTGAGCGCGCTGGGAACCTCAATCGGATTATCGATCTTCCGCTCAGCCACGTTCGGCTGCCCGAGAATCACCAGCGGTGCGCCTGTTTGGCTCACGAACAGCGCCTCCATCGCTGCCAACGTGACCGGCTGATGCACAGTAACCATCCGTCCCTGGCCGTCGCCGGTTGGAAACAACTGCAGAACACTGAAGATCAATCCGGCGACCACGCCCACGCGCACGAAGATCCGGCCCTGCGCTTCAAATTTTCCCCACAGCAGATAAAACGCACCGACCGATGCCATGACAAACGCGCCCGTGATCACGGCCCCGCTCATGTTGTGCGCATATTGCCACCAAGCCCATGGATTCAGCACGAGCGCCCAGAAGCTGGAGAGCTGCACCGAGCCATCCGCGGACCTAACGAAGCCGACCGGATGCTGCATCCAGGCATCCGTCACGATGATGAAGAACCCGGACAGCCACGATCCCACAAATACCGCGACCGCAGACCACCAGTGACCGCGCGGGCCTAGCCGTTTCTCGCCGTAAAGAAACAGGCCGAGAAATGCCGACTCCAAAAAAAACGCGAACATGCCTTCCATGGCCAGCGTCTGCCCGATCACGCCTCCGGCGAATCGGGAGAAGTGCGACCAGTTCGTGCCAAACTGAAATTCCATTGGAATTCCAGTCACCACTCCCATCACAAAGTTGATGCCGAAAATCCTCGCCCAGAAACGCGCAGCCTGGTTGTAGACCTCATCATTGCGGCGCAGGCCAAGCGTCTTGAGCACCACGATCAGCGGCGCCAGCCCCATCGTGAGTTGCGGAAAGAGATAGTGAAAGGTAATCGTGAAGGCAAACTGAATGCGATCAACTAGCAGCGCACTATCCATGAACATCCCTCGGTGGGAATGTAGGCTATCTGTTTTGCCAAGGACCCAATGTCACGCCGATCACAGCCGGTTGCGAACTATCGCTTCGCCCTGCGCCGCCGCTCCAGCTCCGCGCGCCGGATCTCGCGCCGCCGCCCCGCATCATCATAGCGCCGCTGCTGCTCTTCGGTATCCGGAACCACGGGAGCGACCTTCAAGTGGTTTCCCTCGCCATCAATGGCCACAAATGTAAGGTAGGCCGAAGCCACGTGTTGCGCCGTATCCGCAATGTAATTCTCCACCCAAACCTTCACGCCCACTTCCATGGACGTGTGAAACACCCGGTTCACTGACGATCTCAAAATCGCTAGATCCCCGATCTTCACCGGCACCAGGAAGTCAATATGATCCACCGAAGCCGTGACTACATAACTCCGCGAGTGGCGGTGACACGCCATCGCGCCCGCCAGGTCGATCCAATGCATCAACCGGCCTCCGAGCAGCGCGCCCAGGGGGTTGGCATCATTGGGCAGAACAATTTCCGTCATCTCCGATTGCGAATCCCTAACGGGCCTGGGCGTCAAATTCTCCTCGCTCATCGTCGTCTTCCTCTTTCCCTGGCAGTCTAACTAGCCGCTCGTGCGACTTCCTGCCGTTTCTTCTTCTCCATGTACGATTCTAGAAAGCACTCCGCCATTCGCTGCACACGGCTGTCGCCGTGCGCCTCTACCCACCGTGCCCCGAATGCATCAAACTCCAGCATTCCATACTCAACGGGAAGATGCTCGCGCTCACAAACATAGCGAACTTGAATGCTTCTGCCAGCACCGCTCCCCTCGCTGCCCACAGTCCTGGCCGAAAACCGGACCGAGTCCCACACTCGCTCCCAGGGCAAGCGCCGACAACGGTGCGCATAGCCCAAGTTACAGAATTCTCGTAATTCTTCCTGCGATGGAGTCTCACCCTCATATCCCGGCGCCGTGCAGAGCCCACTCCACCCGCAACCCAATGGAAGCCGCCCCGCGTGCAGCCAATTCCCGTTCTCCAACCTCTCCACCGGCATGAAAAACGGACACGCCACAACCACCCCCTGGCAGCGCATGAAATATTAAGGACTGCCCATTCTACTCGCCCAGCAAACCCAAGCCGATGCAAAGGCGCCACGGAATCCGGAACCGAGGACGCAGTTTGTAGTAACCTCGTGTGAGCTGGCCACTGACCACCGGCCACTGACCACTGCCTTATGGACCGTATCGCCGCCCTGAACGATGTCCTCACCCAGAATCCGAACGACACTTTCGCCCGCTACGGCCTGGCGATGGAGTACTCCAAGCAGGGCGACCTCGATCGCTCCCTCGCCGAATTCTCCATCCTGCTCAAGACCAATCCCGACTATACCCCCGGTTACTTCATGGCTGCCCAAACCCTGGCCCGCGCCGGCCGAATCGCCGACGCCAAAACCATGCTCACCGACGGCATAGCCTCCGCGCGCCGCACCGGTAACCTCCACGCTCTGGGCGAGATGGAAGCCATGCTGGCAGAGCTGGCTTGATTGCGGCGGGATGATTGCGGATGGTCACCCCGCCATCCGCCCCATAGCCCACTCCACAACCGCGGGAAAAAGCTGATAGATCTTCTGCGGCACATACATAGTCCAAGGCACGATCACTTCCCGCTTTCGCTTCAAATACCCGCGCAGCGTAGCCCGAGCCACGCGCTCCGCGCTAACCCCGCGCACCGATCCCGGACGCACCTGCTTCAACTCATTTCCCTTCACAGCATTCTCGCTAAAAGCTGTCCGCACATAACCCGGGCAAACCGTCAGCACATGAATCCCGTCTTTCTTCAGTTCCACGCCAGCCGCCTTGCCCATCGCGTTCAGCGCAAACTTGGTCGCGCTATAACCCGCGTGAAATGGGATCGGAATATGCCCCGCCACGCTCGAAATATTGATGATCGTCCCCCCGCCCTGCTGCCGCATCACCGGGATCACCGCCTGCATCGCCCCCACCGCTCCAAACAAATTGGTCTCGAACATTTCCCGGCACGCCGCCATGTCCATCTGCGCCACCGAATCCAGCAGCCCATGCCCCGCATTGTTCACCCAGACATCGATCCTCTGGAGATGATGCAGCGTCAGCCCCAGGGCCCGGTCAACGTCCTCCCGGTGCCTAACGTCGCAGGCCATGGCCAGCGTTCGCTCGCTATGTCCCACCCGCCCGCGCGCAGCTTCCACGCGGCCTGCGTCGCGCGACAGCATCACCACGCTGGCTCCATGATCGGCAAAAATCTTCGCAATCGCTTCCCCAATTCCCATGGAAGCGCCCGTCACCACCACAACTTTTCCCGAAAGTTCCATAGCGCGCTTCTATTCCTCTGTAACTTGTGAAGTCAAGCGCTGTACAATCACGACATTGCGCCAGTTCTCGCGCGCTTTGCCAACAGAACGCGCCCGTGCTTACCACCGGAGACTGCTTGGACGCCCTCATTCCCCTGTTCCCGCTCGATGTCGTCCTGTTTCCAGGTACTCCTCTGCCCTTGCACATCTTCGAACCGCGCTACAAAGAAATGATTGGCGAGTGTCTCGCCCAGCACCGTACCTTCGGCGTAGTGCGCGCTGTCGAACAAGGTTTAGCCGAGATAGGATGCACCGCCGAAATCCTCACTGTAGTAAGAGAGTATCCTGATGGCCGCCTCGACCTCGTCGCTGAAGGCCGCCGCCGTTTCGAACTCCTCAGTGTCAACCAGGAGCGTTCTTTCCTTCAGGCCGAAGTCCTCATGGTCGATGACGAACCTGGAACTCCGCCGCGGGCCGACACCGCGCGCGCGCTTCAGTTGCACTCCGAGCTCCTGGCCATCGCCGGGGCTACACAGGATACCTCCGCCGCCGACCCCTCAGTGCTCTCTTTTCATCTTGCCGGCTCCGTGCCTCTCGATTTGGATTTCAAGCAAAAGCTCTTGTCCCTGCGCTCCGAGCCAGAACGTCTGACCCTGCTTGTCAGCTATCTTGAAACCATCATTCCCAACCTCCGCCGCGCCGCCAGCGCCCGCGAAAAGGCCGGCGGCAACGGCCACGTGCATTGAAAGGGCGGAGCAGGCCTTCAGGCCTGCGTCAAGAGCCGAAAATTGGATCGAGCTTTAGCGCCCGGATACCTCTTTGTCAGCAGTCCCCCAAGACACGCACCCACGAAACCCGCGTATAATTTATGAAAGTTTCTCTCGGGGGTTCTATGCCTCTTCCGCGCACACTAGGCGAACTGAGCCGCAGCACTTTTTCCGAAGAACACCTGCGCGCTCGCCGCGTGAAAGACGAACTCCGCGATAATCTCATAGCCCGCCTGCGTCACCACGACGACGACGGCATCTTCCCCGGCATCGTCGGCTATAACGACACTGTCGTTCCCCAAATCGTGAACGCCATTCTGTCCCGTCACAACTTTATTCTGCTCGGCCTGCGCGGCCAAGCCAAGAGCCGCATCCTGCGCGCCCTTACGACGCTGCTCGATCCTAATATGCCTTACCTGGCAGGCTGCGAAATCCATGACAATCCCTACGCGCCGATCTGCCGCCACTGTCGCGAAGAGGTCGCGCGCCTCGGCGACGCCACTCCCATCGCTTATCTGACTCCCGGCGACCGCTACGTCGAAAAACTCGCCACCCCCGACGTCACCATCGCTGACCTCATCGGCGACATCGATCCCATCAAAGCCGCCCGCGGCGGCCACGAACTGTCGAGCGAGTTAACCGTTCACTACGGCCTGCTTCCCCGCGCCAATCGCGGCATCTTCGCCATCAACGAACTTCCCGACCTCGCCGGAAAAATTCAGGTCGGCTTGTTCAACATCATGCAGGAAGGCGACGTGCAGATTAAAGGCTACCCCATCCGCCTTCCGCTCGACGTAGCCATCGTCTTCAGCGCCAATCCCGAAGACTATACCGCTCGCGGCAAAATCATCACGCCGCTCAAAGACCGCATCGGCTCCGAGATTCGCACCCACTACCCGGCAACGGTCGATGAAGGCATCGCCATAACCGCGCAGGAAGCCTGGACTAGCCGCGGCACCCAAAGCGAAGCCCGCGCGATGCACCTGCCCACCTACATTCAGGAAGTAATCGAGCGCATCGCTTTCGCCGCCCGCGAAGACAAGAGAATCGACAAGCGCAGCGGCGTCAGTCAACGCCTGCCGATCAGCGCGATGGAGAATGTAATCTCGAACGCCGAACGCCGCGCCCTCCGCAACGATGAAGAACTAGTCGTGCCACGCGTCAGCGATGTCTACGCCGCGCTCCCCGCCATCACTGGCAAGCTCGAACTCGAATACGAAGGCGAGATGAAAGGTGCCGACTTCGTCGGCCGCGAGTTAATCCGCACCGCTATCGCGAAAACCTACGACGAATACTTCACTGGCGCCAACGTGCAACAGATCGTCCAGTGGTTCGACCTGGGCGGCGAGATTCAGCTGAGCGATTCCGTCCCTGCTCTCGAAGCGCTCGAAAACCTGAAAGAAATTCAAGGCTTGATCGACAAACTCGGGCCGCTAGAGGTCTCGACAAAAGACAGTCCCGAGCAGCAAGTCTCCGCCGCAGAATTCATCCTGGAAGGCCTGCACGCCCACAAGCGCATAGGCCGTAACGAAGAACGAGTCTTCAAAGCCGGAGAAAAGAAGCCTGAGCCAGTGCGCGAAAAAAGTTTCGACAAAGAAGAACCACCGTACCGGCAAAGAAGACAATTTAATTAAGTGGTCAGTGGCCAGTGGTCAGTGGCCAGTCAAAGCTAATCGACCCATGGCTTTCACTGACCACTGATCACTGACCACTGGCCACTGCTTATGAAGCGCATCCGCTACAGCAAATACGTCCCCAACCCCGCCGGCGAAATGAGCATGGAGGACCTGCTCGGCGCCCTCTCCGACTATCTCTTGCAGAGCGGCTTCCAGAGCGACATGTGGTACGAGATGCCCGAGGGCGAGCAAACCCTCGACGACCTTCGCCGCGCCATCGAACAAGCCCTGATGGAAGGCGATCAGTTCGACGAAGACATGCGCGAACGCCTCGAGCAAATGGCGGCGGATGGCGAACTCGACGAACTCATCGAAAAGCTGATCGAGCGCATGCAGCAGGAAGACTACATCTCAATCGATCAACCTCCAGACCCATCGCGCCCGTCCGGCGTAGGGGGCCAAATCGGCGAGAACCAGCAGCAAGCCAAATTCGAGATCACCGACAAGAGCCTCGACTTCCTCGGCTTCAAATCTCTGCGCAACCTGCTCGGCTCGCTCGGCAAATCCAGCTTCGGACGCCACGACACCCGCGACCTCTCGACCGGCGTCGAAGCCAGCGGCGCATCCCGCACTTACGAATTCGGTGACACTCTCAATCTCGACATCACCGCCACACTTTCGAGCGCCATCCAGCGCGAAGGCCTTACCCTGCCGCTCAACATCGAATACTCCGACTTGCAAGTGCGCCAGTGCGAATACCAATCCTCCTGCGCCACCGTCCTGATGCTCGACTGCTCGCACTCGATGATTCTCTACGGCGAAGACCGCTTCACTCCCGCAAAAAAAGTTGCCATGGCGCTCTCCCACTTAATCCGCACACAGTATCCCGGAGACTCGCTCTCGCTCGTCCTCTTCCACGACTCCGCCGAAGAAGTCCCGCTCTCCCAACTGGCCCGTGTCAAGGTTGGCCCCTACTACACCAACACCCGCGAAGGCCTGCGCCTGGCGCAAAGAATCCTGCAGCGCCAAAGAAAAGACATGAAGCAGATTGTCATGATCACCGACGGCAAACCCTCCGCGCTAACCCTTGAAGACGGACGCATCTATAAAAACGCCTTCGGCCTCGATCCGCTGGTGGTTAGCCAGACGCTCGAAGAAGTCTCCAAGTGCAAACGCGCCGGAGTCCTGATCAATACCTTCATGCTCGCCTCCGATTACGGCCTCGTCCAATTCGTTCAGAAAGTAACCGAGATGTGCCGCGGCAAAGCCTACTTCACCACTCCCTACACGCTAGGCCAATACCTCCTGATGGATTACATGTCGAGAAAGACGAAAACGATTCACTAAGATTACAGGTTGCGTGTCTTCAAGGCGTCATCCGAGTGGAGCCGCTCTTCAGGCGGAGCGAGGGATCTCCCGAGCAACCTGACGTCGGGCACTTTGTAGCTCCCATCAAACTGCTGATACTCTTTAATATCCATGGCAAATTGCATTCGATGTGGTCGCCAGCTCCCCGGTTTCTCGTTCGGCAAAAAGATCTGCCCGTGGTGCCGTCAGCACGAGGCCTACCAGCGCGGCGAAGTCCCCGACGACGCGCCGCAAACCGTAATGCCCACACCGTGGGTGCACCGCAGCGAATCCACCATCGGCCTCACGCAAATCATTTTCGGCATCAACGCGGCCGTATTTCTGGGCATGGCACTCGCCTCTTCTACCGTCATGGACTTCCCCGTGCGCGAACTTATATTGTGGGGCGCAAACGTGGGCGCGCTCACACTATCGGGAGAATGGTGGCGCCTGCTCACCAATGTCTTTGTTCATGCAGGCATCATCCACATCGCTTTCAACATGTGGTGCCTGTGGAACCTGGGCCAACTCTGTGAATCGCTCTATGGACGCTGGACTTATGCCGCGATCTATCTCCTCTGTGGCCTGGGAGCAAGTCTCGCCAGCGCCGCATGGCACCCATACGTGCCCAGCGTCGGAGCCTCTGGAGCCATCTTCGGTCTCGCCGGCGCGCTCATCACCGCTCTTAAGTTAGGCGAATTCTCCGTCCCGCGTGCCGCACTCTCCGGCACCTTGCGTAGCCTCGGTGCGTTTGTTGTCTACAACCTCATCTTTGGATTCGTGCTTCCTGGCGTCGACAACACCGCCCACATCGGCGGCCTGATCACCGGATTAATCGTCGGCGCGCTAATTGCCCTCATCGCTCCCCGGCAAGATCAAGCCCCGCGCCGCGTCGCCGTCTTTCTAGTCGTGATTCTCGCCCTCGCCGGCGGCGCCATCGGAACGGCTCACCATTACGGCGTTCCTTTGCGTTTCGGACGAGTGAATTTCGAGCACTCCTCTAACCTCCCTGAACTGCAAGTGCCGCTCCACCCCTCTAACTTGTCATGCTGAGCCCGAGACGAGGCGATCAATCAAGCGTGGCGGCACCCTCTTGACATGGCAGTCTCCGAGCACCCCATCAGAATTGAGCGGCTAACCCTCGGCCTTCTTGACCGCCAGTTCCGCGCCCTGGAATCCGATGCGGCTGTGGGTGCCGTCGCAGAAAGGTTTGTTCACCGAGCCGCCGCAGCGGCACAGAGAAAAAGCGGGCTTGCCGGTGAGGTCGAACTGGTTTCCGTTGACGTCGACGAGTTCGATCGAACCCTCGGGCGCTTCCACACGATAGGGGCCGTTGGGACGGATTGTGATCTTTACCTGAGCCATGACTTTGATTCCTCCAACCTTACGGGTTTCTAGTAAGCCTAAGAAGATACCATTAAGCCGGGGTAAGTGTCGCGGAGGAGAACGTTGCTTTTAGGGTGGGCTGCCGCGAGTTGCACGGGCCTTCTTGGGAGCCATTGGCTTCGCTAAGGACTTTGCCACCCGTTCGCTGCCTCAAACCGCGATCGAAGTCTACTCTTCACGTTCCTGGCGCTTCCGTGAATTACTCGGCTTTAGGATTTGCCGAACTTTCTAGTTTCTCTAGCGAATTCTTCGGCAAGCTTGAGGGCGTTCATGGAGTGTTCGTGGGCCTGCTGGCTTAGTTCGTGAGCGGTTAGATGATCTCCTTTGCCGTGGGCAACGGCGGCGGCCGCGTGAGCGTGGGCCGCGAGGTTGTGAAGTTCTGCGATTCGGTTGTGAGAGCTCTGGGGCATGAGATCCTCCTACCTTCAAAACATCAATCCATGATCTTGGATCTTAAGATACTAGATCTTGGCTCTCAGGCAGCAGGATCTCAGGCTAGCAGACCTCAGGCGGCCAAGGTGCTGGCCGAGACCAGGCTGCCATAGAGTTCGAGGTAGTCGTCGATCATGCGTTTGGTGGTAAAGCGGTTGCGGGCGCGGGTGTAAGCGCGGTCGGCGTAGGCCTGGCGCAGCGGGCGGTCGGCGTCGAGCTGGCGAAGGGTTTCGGCCAGGCTGCCGGCGTCGTTAGTGCGGAAGTAGAGGGCGGCGTCGCCCCAGACTTCGCGGAAGCTGGGGATATCGTTGGCAACGATAGCGCAGCGGGAGAACGCAGCTTCGAGCGGCGCAATGCCGAGCGGCTCATAGCGTGCTGTCGCGGCGTAAACAGCAGCCCGGCTGTAGAGCGCCCGGAGTTGGGCCTCCGTCTGCGGACCGCGGATGGCGACGCAACTCTGGTCGGTCGAGACCTTGACGTCGGCACGGATCGGAATTCGCGGCACCGGTACGGTTTGCTCGGCGCCCACGATGCAGATGGAGAACGGCTGCGCGTGCTGGGTGAGCAGATGAACTTGCTTGCCAGCGTCGAGCAGGCGACCGACCGAGAGCACGGAGTCGTCCTTGTTGACATAGGGATTGAAGAAGATGGGATTGCGGCCGGGATAGATCACGGCCTCGCGGCGCGGGCGTGTGTAATTAGCACGAAGCGTGTCGAGCATCCAGGCCGAGGGCGCAACCACGGCATCGGCGGCGGCAATACCGCGGATTACGGTATCGCGATACCACTGCAGCTCGCGCGTGGGGCGGGGCGTGTAACCCTGCACGGCTTCGGCCCAACTGATGAGGTCACCATGGGCCATCACCACGCGAGGGATTTCGACGGGGAGATTGCCGTGGCAGAACTGGTGGAGGTGAAGCAGATCGGGCCGAACTTCGCGCACCAGGCTGGCCAGGAACTCTGAGGATTCAGGCAGGTCTTGCGGCGCCTCGTCCATCCATTCCAGGCGGAAAGCTGTGGGGCGATATTCAAGGCCGTGAAGAAGGTCCATCCATGCGGTTTGATCTGGAAGGGGAATCTCGCCGAAGCTCACCAGAGTGACTCGGACGCCGCGAGTGACCAATCCCGTGACCAGCTCGCGGGTGTAGGTCCAGGAGCCGGACATGGTATCGGCAGTGACCAGAACGTGCACAAGGGCCTCCGGATTGCCGGATACTGCGATGGTTGCGGGTCCGGCGGGCTGCGCTGCCTATTCTAGAGCCAATGGGGATAGCCAGCGAAGGTTTTTTCCAGGGATGGGACGTCCTGCAAAGTCTTGCACACGCACGGTTTTAGCCCGGGCGAGTTCCATGGAGGTCGGTATTCGTGGCGGTAGACCTTTGCGAGAACCTCATTAAGAGGGGCAGATTCAGTTTGCGCCCAGTCTTAGGCGCATGTCGCGGGCGAGATTGTCGATGAGCCGGATTTTCTCCGCTACTGGGGCAGGGACCTCGGGAACAGCCATAGCAAGTTCACAAGAAAGCAGCATGGCGGTGAGCGATTCGCAGACTTCGCTGCGAACCTGTTGCTCGACCGACCGGCGAGCCTGAGTTTCCTCACGTTTGCGGCGGTGCAATGCGGAGCGCACCTCGCGCACCAGCCGCTCCATGCCGCTGATGGCAAAGTTGAGGTAGACGGGAAAGGCGGTGCCCAGGTGCTCGAGCACCTGGTCGCTTTCGCTGGGCTCGTTCTCTAGAAGGAACTGATCGAGGACGACGGCCGAGTAGAGCTGTTCCCGCAACCGGGCTACTGCCTGAGGCAGATTTCCCGCCCAGTGGGTTTCCTCACCGGTAGCTTCCTTTACCGTAGCGGCACACTCTTGGCCGCGTGCTGAAGGGGTTATGAGTAGAATCATGTTCTTTCGTTAGCACGCCACGCACCAACATTGGTGACATTGAAAACACGTCGGTTAGAGCGCGATGCCGAGACGCTGTTCCCGTTGCGGAACGGTCGCTGTTCCGAATTCAGTTCCCGATGGAACGCTTCGATCTCCGGCAATCAGGCAGAACGAGCAGTCGGAACACTCGACTCGCGTACTCCAGGGGGCAAAAGCCCAACCAAATGTCTGCCTTCGGACGCACGGGAAGGCCTGCTCCATCCCTCGACGCTCGCCTCGCTGCGCTCGGCGGGACAGCCGAGGCGGCTGTCCCCATGAGCACGGACGATCGGGCATTGAGCCTGTTAGGTCTGGGCGGCGTAGTCCTTCAGCTTGCGATAGAGAGTTGTTTTGCCGATGCCGAGCAAGCGTGCGGCCTGTAATTTATCGCCATTGAGCTCCGCGATGGCATTGAGAATGGTCTGCCTCTCCAGTTCTGCCATGGGGACGATCTTGTTCTGGTTGTGTCCGTTGCCATTCGACGGGACCGTGACATGCGCGCCAGCAATGGCTGGAGGCAGATCGGGTACATGGATCAACGGCCCGCTGGTGAAGGCGCAGGTGCGTTCCAGGCAGTTTTCCAGCTCGCGGACGTTGCCCGGCCAGTCATAGGCCAACATAGCTTTGATGGCTTCGTCGGTGAGTATCTTTTCCTGCGCCGACGCGCGCGAGGAGCGCTCCATGAAATGAGCGATGAGTAGCGGAATGTCCTCGCGGCGCTCGCGTAGCGGCGGGATTCGCAGGCTGAGCACGTTCAGGCGGAAATACAGGTCGCGGCGGAAAGTTCCTTCGGTCACGGCCTGCTCCAGTACGCGGTTGGTGGCGGCGAGAATGCGGACGTTGATAGGGATGCGACGGGTGCTGCCGACCGGACGAATCTCCTTTTCCTGAATCGCCCGCAGAAGCTTGGCCTGGAGGTCGACAGGAAGCTCGCCGACTTCATCGAGAAACACGGTTCCGCCTTCAGCGATTGCAAGTAATCCATCCTTCGCCTGGTTGGCACCGGTGAAAGCGCCTTTGACGTAGCCAAACAGCTCGCTTTCGATCAGAGTCGGCACGAGCGAGCCGCAGTCGACCGGGATGAACGGCTTGTCGTGGAACGGTCCGGAGTAATGAATGGAGCGCGCCACCATTTCCTTGCCGGTGCCGCTCTCGCCCAGAATCAGCACGGGATGCGAACTATTGGCGGCTTTGGCGATGATGCGATAGAGCTTCTCCATCTCGGGAGCGCGGCCCACGATGCCGCCATAGCCCTGCTTCGACTTGAGCTTTTCGCGCAACATGCGGTTCTCGCTTTTCAGCTTGAGGTGGTTGGACACACGCTGTAGCAAAAGCTTGAGTTCCTCGGCGCTGAAGGGTTTGGTCACGTATTCGTAAGCGCCATGCTTCATGGCCTGCACGGCCGACTGCACCGTGCCATAGCCCGTCACCACAACCACGAGAGCTTCCGGGCGTTGGGCCTTGATCTGGCGGAGAGCTTCCAGTCCGCCCGCCCCAGGCAAGCGGAGATCGAGCAGAATGGCGTCGATACTTTGGGTTTGCAGTAGACGATAGGCGTGCTCGGCGGAGTCGGCGACATGGGCAATGAAACCGAGGGACAGAGCGACCTCGCGGCAAGCATCGCGGATGGAGCGTTCGTCGTCGACGATGAGAAGGTTGAGGAAGTTAGCGGCCATGATTTGAGGAGTGGCGAGGGTGTGCGTTACTGCGGCTGACGTCATAAGAGTGATTCCTTCTTGATTTCCTGAGATGGTGTTGCTGATGGGTTCCCTAAGTCTGAATCGGCTGTATCCAGAAGATCGGAAACAGGTTGAGATGCTCGGGGGAGCAAGATCATCACGCGAGTGCCGCGGCTGGGTTCGCTTTCGAAGTGAATGAGCCCGTGATTGGTAGTGACAATGCTGCGCACCGTAGTCAATCCCAGGCCCGTTCCCTGGCCGGCGTTCTTGGTGGTGAAGAAGGGCTCGAAGAGGCGTTGCCGGGTTTCGGCGTCCATACCGTTTCCGTTGTCGCCCACTACAAGGAGGACGCAGGGAAAGGCAGGTAGGTCAGTTGGCGCATTGGTCCCGGCGAGAGTTTGGAAACTGCAGTTGCTGGTCTCGACCGTAATTCGACCGCCGTTGGGCAGGGCGTCGCGAGCATTGAGAACGAGGTTCAGTAAGACCTGCTGGGCCTGCGCCCGGTCGATCTTGACTGCGCCCAATTCCGGATCGAGATGCAGATCGAGTGCGATGTTTTCGCCAATGAGCCGGGTCAGCAGATCGCGCATGGCAACGGCAATTTGGTTGAGGCACAGAACCCGAACCGGCATGGGTTGCGGCCGGGCAAAGACAAGCAACTGCTTTACCAGGCCGGTGGCTTGCACGATGGCGGACCGGATCTCCTCCGCGTAACGCCGGCGCCGGTCGCGCGCATCGAGGCTCGATAGTAGAAGATCGCCATACAGCATAACGCCGGTGAGCAGGTTGTTGAAGTCATGCACCACACCCCCGGCCAGGCGGCCGACCGCTTCCCACCTCTGGGTTTGAAGCAGGCCTTCCTCCGCGGCAACCGTCTCGATGTTCTGCTTAGCGATGATGTACTGGGCGATGAGCAACGCATGGCTGGGCTCGTTTCCGCAACCGGGCTGGCGCCACGCTGTCCACCTCAAGACTGCTTGACCCGAGATTTGGCGCCCATGGTCCGCGCCTCTGGCTTCGACTCCGAAGCTGTCGCACCGGGAATCCAGCAAGTCGCGCAGCAACATCTCAGCTTTGTCACGTTCTTGCGGACGAACCAGTTCGCAGACTCGCAACTCGTGTCCGCCGGCCATATCGGGGGGGAGAGCCCGCTCGAAGGCCGGATTCATCTCGACAATTACTCCCTGCGCATTGCATCGGGCCACGGCGAGGGGAGCGTGTTCGAAAGTGGCGCGGAAAGTCGTTCTGGTGTTCTCTCCTGCTGCCAGCTCCGGCCACGGAAATGGGGTTGCGGTGTTCATACTGATACTGTGGCGCGGGACGATTCCCGGAAGGAACGCCACGATGGGCTAATCGATACCTTGGTGCTCCCGAAACGGGAAAGCCCCCCGTGGCAAATCGCGCCATTTCGATCTCACTATAGGGGGACGAATCTGACGCTGCGAAGGGCATACGTCACTCAAATCAGGAAAAGTCTGTGGAAAACCGGGAAGGAGATTTGGTTTCTGCTACATAGGGGAAATAATAAGCACCAGACACCATTCGAAAACGGTCAGAACGAATGCAATTCAGCCAATTTATTCGGGGATGGGGCCAGAAGATTGACGATTGGCCACCGAGTTCGGAGCGTCAAGCGTGACAGGAGCCGTGAGCCGGAACGTTAGACGGTGTCCTTTTTGGACTTGGAGGCCTTGCAAGCGCAGGTCTGGCTGGCTGGCTGAGGACGAAACGTTCAACGGCTGGGAGCTCCCCCGGGCAAACAGGCTGGAAGTCTGCACCGAAAGCTGTCTGCCCTCGACTGTGATCGCGCTCAGAGTCAGGCGGAAATAGCCTGAACCGGGAATCAGGCCGGGAAGGTCAGCCTGCGTTTGCGCGGACTCGACGCGTCCGGTGACCGCAGTACCCCGTTCGATCAGTGTATCCCCGTCAATGGTAAGGGGCGCGGCGAGCGATGCCGCGAACGCGTCGCCGGCACGTACCTTGTCAGCTGAAAGCGAGTCTTCGAGTTGCACGGTCAGGAGCGTTCCAGAGGGCAGAATGCGCGGATGTGACAGGGCCCTAAAGGGGAGACCGATGGCATGTTTGGAATCGGGTAAAACCGCGGGATGCATGCCGTCGCCGGTTGAAGTTTGGTCAGCATCTGGACGAAACGGAGCCTTTTGTTCACCGGCCGGCGAACTTGCATTCGTCTGATTCGAGGGCTCGGAGCGAGCACAGCCTTGGTTCAAACTGAGTGCAACACACACTGTCGCGAAAGCAGTGTGGGATCGAAGAGACCTGCGAAATCTCGTCATCGCATACATGGTCGCTCGGCTTTCTCGTTTGCAATAGTGGCAAGTGAAGTACCAGATCGAAGTTCATGAAATCAAGCACATACAGACCTAGAGCGGACCAGCAGTGTAGAAGTTGCCAGACTTAAGCGGCTTGGGCAGTAACAAGAACCCAGATTTCCCTTCAAAGAAAATCGCGGAGGACGCTAGCGTCCTCCGCGAGAGTTTTCCTGGTCTTACCTGCGCCGCTACGGCTTGGCGCCTGGTTTCGCAACCGGCTTCTTCGGCGCCGGCTTGGCTGTTTTCTTTTTGGCCTCGCCTTCCCTGCCGCCAATCAGCGTCAAGGCGTCGGTGGCATTGAAGGGGAATTGGCGAACTGAGGTTTGCCCAGTCGTGCTCAGAGTGACGTCCACCCGGCGATTGCTCGCCATCCTGATCGTTACTATGTTCCTGAGAACCCTCTGCCGTTCTTCGGCACTCAGATCGGGATTGCTCGCCACCTCACCTTGCACTTCCTCAGTCGTCAAGTTGTGTTCCTTGCCGAACGCCTTAGTTTCTATGTCGGCTTCGGGAATACCCTGTTCGATCAGGAAGCTCTTGACCCGTCCGACGCGACGCTCAGACAGCGCCTGGTTGTATTCCACGGAGCCGCGATGGTCAGCGTGCCCCCCAAGAATCAAGTGCGCATCCGGCTTGCTTTCGAGGTATTGCTTGAAGTCAGAAGCAAGCCCGATCAGCGTCTTCTGTTGACTGGCCACCAGACCACCTTTGAGATTACCGGGCCTGGGCTGGTCGGTTACAAAGTAAACACTGTGCAACGAGAGCCGGGCTTCCAGTCGCGCAACCTCGGGATTAACCGGCGGCGGGGGCGGGTTCTCTATCATTACTTCGGTTGAGGCTTGAGCGGTCAGACCACGCGTGTCGGTGCAGGTCGCTCCAACCGTGATTGAACCCGGCGATGTGCCAGTCGTGTTCAGCGTGGCCGAACTGCCGCTGCCGGAAACGGTTCCGCCGCTGGCTGTCCAGTTGCCGACTGAGACCCCAACACTATCCGGGCTGCTGCAGTTGGCCGACAAGTTCACGGTTCCACCTGCCTGCAGGCTCGTCGGGCTGGCGGAAATCGATATGGTGGGCGGGTTCTTCGGCGGCAGCGGCTTCACGGTGAAGTTCGCTGTGCAGCTTGCCATGTTGTTGTTTTTCTCTTTGGCGTCGGTTACATGAGCCGTGACCGTGTAACTGCCGGGAGCAGCGTTAGTAGTATCGATCTGGGCGGTCGTGTCTTTCCCGGTAATCTGGCCTCCATTGGCGCTCCAGGAATACGTGACCGTGTGCTTGGGGTTGAAGTTGCTGGCAACAACCGTTGCAGTGATTGGTTCGCCCACCAGCACTTCACCCGGCTGCACCGAGCAAGCGGCTGCCGGCGCTACCGTCGGCGCACCACCCCAGCTGAATACAAGCCCGGTGCGCAGGCGGACGCCTTCGAATGACGGACGCCGCAGATCAGGAAACTCGGGAGCCGCAAAATCGGCATAGTTGTGCCGGGCCCAGACGTAGTCGGCTTCAAACAGCCGAAATGCCAATCTCTTGGTGATGGGCAAATCCATTCCCCCACCCAGGATGGCTCCGATCCCATTGCCCGCAGCGAGCCCGCCGACACTAACTCGATTCAGACTTATCAGTGAATGCAAGAAGAAGTTCGCATCATCGGTGCGCCATATGAAGCGCGGGCCTATCGAATAGGTGGTCTCGTAGTTATCGTTCCCCCAGTTCTGCCCGAGGTCGAACTCCGCTCCCCAATGGGGATCAAAATTGTAGGTGAAGGCGGTACCGAATCCCTTGGGTTCATCTGGTACATTGAAGGGAGTGGGGTTGTTGGGGTCGCCGCCGACGGCGGGGACTGTGCCGCCCGGATGCAGCCATTGATATCCCACAAACAAGTCATATTTTGGATTCGAGTCGCTCTGCGCAAGGGCGCGACTCGATATGAGTGATACGGCAAGAACCATCGCCAGGGCGATTGCTACGCGGCCCGTGCTTACTTTTGAACAGGGTGACATTCGATCCTCCAAATGATGTATGCGCGTTTTGCCTACGCTTTGGTGTGCTGGCCGCGCAAAAAGATAACGGCAGGATTGACAGCTTGATATGGACCTCTAATAGGGAACGCGCAATTTTATCCCACTGCGATCTTGAAGCGAAAGCCTGTTTTTCAACAGTTGCCTATTGTGGCAACCAATTTGGGAATCTTCGCTGTTAGCCGCCTCCCTTGTCTCAAATTGATATAGCAATCGCAGAACTTGGCGCCGTATGGGCGACTGCGTTGAGAGCGGCTCCGGACACGGCCTCCAGACCTTGCCTCACGGGAAGCTGGCCGCGTATGGTTGTACTCTCGGCGTTGACCAACCAGCGCGGAAGCACATTAAAGAAGCGGACAGAATCAAGGGATGAGCCACGAAAAAGTATTAATTGTTGAGGACGAAGAGAACGAACGCACGGGCCTGGCTGAGTTAATTTTCTCCTGGGGATATCGGGCCGAAACCGCCCGCGACGGTGTGGAAGGCCTGGAGAAGGCAGCCCAGTGGGTCCCCTCCATCGTGATTACCGACCTCAAGATGCCGCGTATGGGGGGCATCGAACTGCTGGAGCGACTGGCGGAACACTCCGAGGCTATGGCGGTCATTCTGGTCACGGCGCAGGGCACAATCGATAGCGCAGTGCAGGCCATGCGCATGGGCGCGTATGACTACATCACCAAGCCGATCGACACCAACCGCCTGCGCACCATGCTGCAAAACGCAGCCGTGCTGGTGGGAACGCGCGCGGAACTGGAGAGCGCCCGCCGCAAGCTGCGAGATTCGGGCTCGCTCGGCACACTCCGAGGGGCGTCCCGCAAGATGCAGGACATTTTCCGCCTCATCGAGATGGTTGCGCCCAGCACCGCGTCGGTGCTGATTACCGGAGCCAGCGGCACGGGCAAGGAGTTGGTCGCCCGCACCATCCATCAACTGAGTCCCCGCCGCGAACGGCCCTTTGTCGCCATCAACTGCGCGGCCATTCCTGAAACCCTGATTGAAAGCGAGATTTTCGGCCACGAAAAGGGCGCCTTCACCGGAGCTCTGGAACGGCGCACCGGCTGCTTTGAACTGGCCGAAGGGGGAACGATTCTGCTCGACGAAATTGGGGAAATGCCGGTGGGAACTCAGGCCAAACTGCTGCGTGTGCTCGAGGACCACAAACTGCGCCGCCTGGGCAGCAAAGTGGAAACCGCAGTCGATGTCCGCGTGCTGGCTGCAACGAATAAAGTTCCCGACGAAGCCGTCGCCAGCGGCGAATTGCGCAGCGATCTCTATTACCGGCTTAACGTGTTCAATATCCACATGCCTCCGCTGCGGGAACACAAGGAGGATATCGCCGATCTGGTGCAGTTGCTTCTTTCGGAAATGAGCGCGAAACACTCGCGCAAAGTTGGCGCCGTAAGCGAGGCGGTGCTGAATCAGTTCACCAACTACTCCTGGCCGGGAAACGTCCGCGAATTACGCAATACGATTGAACGCGCTGTGATTGTCTGCGACAGCGGCATGGTCGAGACCAAGCATCTGCCTCCGGGATTCGGTCACGCTCCCCTGCGCACTTCCGCCAACGACCCGGATGCGGTGCGCCTGGGTGTGGGCACGACCGTGGGAGAAGCGGAAAAGATGCTCATCCTCAAGACCCTGGAATCCACCAGCAACAACAAGACGAAGGCTGCGGAAATTCTCGGCATCAGCCTGAAAACCCTGCATAATAAGCTTAAAGAGTACGGCGGCGGCGCCCCGGACGCAGCCTCTGGCAAGGAGGAGCAAACCCAGTGATCAGTGTTCAGTGGCCAGCGGAAACCTCGTAATCATTTTCGTCACCTCGTCCCCCGATGCAACTGATCACTGACCACTGGCCACTGTTTTCCCATGCGACGCAAAACCATCATCGTGCTCGGCATTACCTTCATGGTCACAGTGATGGTGACTGCGTTCTCCTATCTCTACATCTCGCAAATCCTTCGCCAGCGTATTACCAATGCCTACGAAAGTGCCAGCCGCCTGACCCAGCAGCTCGCCTACTTCGCCTCGAATGATCTTCCGGATCTCAGCAGCACCCGCGTCGATACCAATGACCCCGCAGCAGTACGGCGCGCGCTCGCCGAATACCTGGCGATGGATACCAACATCCTGAACAGTCTGGAATCGGAGGTCGATCTTTGGCCCTTCGTCTACGATGCTTCCATCGTCGACGCAAACGGTAAGGTGCTGCTCCACACCAATCCCCAACTGCTGGGCAAGCCGGTCGTCCCCCGCTTGGATTTTCGCAGCGTGATCGCCGCTCACTCCTGGGACCAGCTCCGCCTGGTATACAAGCCCGCCAAAGTCTACGACGTAAGTTTCCCGCTCCAGTTGAATGGAGCGCCCTTCGGCACGATCCACATCGGTGTTTCCACGGTCTTTCTCCAAAGTGAAATCACACCCCGCCTGATGCACGCCCTTTATTTCTCAATCACGTCGATTTTCGCTTCCTTATTGCTCGCCGCCGGAGTGTCTAATCTCGCTCTCGGACCGCTGAAGAAGATCAGCCGGAACCTGGATAACGTCAGTTCGGGCGCAACCGGGGAACTCTCCGGCAACGAGTCGGAACACGATGAATTCGGCCTGGTTACGCTCAAGATCGCCAACCTCGGCCGGCAGATGCGCGACAGCCGGGAGATTTTCTCTGCCCTCAAAGACAACGTGGACCAGCTCATGTCGAAGTTGCAGGACGGTTTGATGCTGTTCGCGCGAGATTGCCGCGTCGTGCTGGTGAGCGCGCCGGTGGAGCGCTTCCTCGGCAGGCCTCGCGTGGAGTTGCTGGGTAGAACCGTAAAAGAGGTCTTCTCCAGAGACACGCCCCTCGGGGCAACGGTACTCGATGCTTTCGAATACAGGCGCACGCTTTCCCAACGCGAGTTTGTCGCGGCCGCCGGCAGGCGCGTGCAGGTTTCTTTGGATTTTGTTCAGGAGAAGAGCACCCAGATCGGCGCCCTTCTGATCATGCGCGATGCCGAGTCCGTGCGCCGCATCGGAGACGAAATCGAGATGTCCCGCCGCCTCTCGGCCAGCGGCCGCGTGACCGGCGGCGTCGCCCATGAGGTCAAGAATCCCATTAATGCCATCGTGCTTCATTTGCAACTGCTGCAGAACAAGCTGGCGCAACTAGACCCCGATACCCGGCGCCACATGGACATCATCGGCAGCGAAATTCACCGGCTCGACCGGGTGGTGCAAACCCTGGTCGACTTTATGCGGGCTCGCGAGCTGCACCTGGTGGAAGTGGACCTCCGCCGTTTGCTCGAGGAGGTCGCGCTGCTGGCAGCACCGGACGCGGAACAGCATGGTGTCACCATCCGGCGTGAAATGGCTGAGGAGCCGCTTCCCGTCAAGGCAGACCTCGACTTTATCAAGCAAGCGCTGCTCAACGTCGTGCTGAACGGGATCCAGGCCATGCCTCAGGGGGGCGATCTCACTATCTCGGCGCTCCGTACCGAGCACGCGGCGGTCGCCGAGATCCGCGACCGAGGCATGGGCATTGCTCCGGATGTGCGGGACAAAATTTTTGAGCTTTACTTCACTACCAAGAAAGACGGCAACGGCATCGGCCTGGCGCAGACTTATCAGATCCTGCAGTGGCACTACGGATCGGTGGAGTTCGAATCGGCGGAAGGTGAGGGGACAACGTTCCGCTTTCGCCTCCCTCTGGCCACATCGAGCCTGCACTCGGAGCGTGAAGCCGCGGCCCACTCGAACCAGTGATCCGACATCAGTGATCTGGGACCTTGGAACTCAATGTTTTCAGGAGCGCTGCGCGGCGTAAGATTCGAGTAGTTCCGTCGCGTAGCGGGATTAGATATGGGTTTGGCTGCACTCCTCGGACTTTACTTGCTGAGCGCCGGTTGGTCACCGCCGGCGCTCGGCGGATTTGTGCCCCAAACCCCATCTCAGTCGCCCGCAGTGAGCTCGCCAGACTCATCGAAGCAGCAGAGCGCCGAACCGACACAACCGTTGCCTTCGCCAAGCGGCCAGACGCAGAAGCCTGCAGCTCAGGCCAAGCCAACTCCCTCAAAGCCCCGGCATCGTAAGAAGACTCCCTTGAATTGCTCGAGCGCCCCAACTGCGCTGAATACTGCGGTAGCCAAGCCCGCCGATTCGGCGAATTCAACGGACTCTGTAGCGAACAGTGCTGGGCCGACCAATGCTCGCTCGAACAATCCCGGGTCAAAAAATGCAGACCCTTCAGCCTTGAAACCCTGTCCACCACCCAAGAAAGTTGTTCGCGACGGAGGATCGAACGAGCCCAAGGTTCAACTAACAGGCGGCACAACCGCTCAACGGGCCTCGGACAAGTCTTCGACCGAGCAACTGAAGGCAGCGACCGAAGAAAATCTGAAGAAAGCTGAGGGGCGCGAACTCAGCCCCACCCAGCGAGAGATAGTGAGTCAGATCAAGGAGTTCATGGAGCAGTCAAAGGCGGCCGTCGCCGCGGGGGACCTGGAGCGCGGCCACAATCTCGCCCTGAAAGCGAATTTGCTCTCTGACGAACTGGTGAAACCATGAAGAGGGACGTGGCGCTTCTCAGGCGGCCCAGTCGCCGGTCTCGCCAACAATCGTTCAGGAACGGTTGGTAGGAGGTCTGAGAAGCTTTTATGGAGCTGCGTGTCGATAGTTGGCGTAACATCGACATTACCCTCATAGCGATTTCCTTCCCCGTCTCACTTCCCTTTCGCCCGCGCCGCGTTCACCTTGTTGAGCAAATCCTGTGACATGGCCTGCACCGGACCGGAAATCTTTACAGCCTCCATAAGCACGTCGCGGGCTTCGTTCACTCGGCTGAGCTTGGCGTAGGCAAAACCCAGGCGATACAGCGCGATGGAGTATTGCTGATCGTCTTGCCCCTTCAGCAGGGCCGCCGCCGATTTCAACTCGGGAATTGCCGCCGCCGTCTTGTCTTGCTTGAGGTAGGCGTTTCCCAGAATCGAATGGGCCACGCCTGCCGACAGTTTGCGTGACTTGTCGGCATCCGGATCATCTGCCTTGGCTACCGCAATCGCCTTCTGCGAGTAGGTCACCGCCTTGCCTACGCTGCCCGGCTTGGACTCGTCAACGTAAGACCCTGCCAACAGTAGCAAAGCAGGCAGCGAGTTCGGATTCGCCGCCAGTGTCTTTTCTCCGTAAGCGACCAGCCGCGCCTGATCGTTCAATTGCCCCGGACCCAGGGTATACATCGCGTAGCTTGAAACTTGATCCTGAAACTTCGAGTCCGGAAATGCCGTGGAGTACTTCTCGATGTCGGCCATGCGAAGTTTCGCGTCGTTCTCGCTGGCAATCACGTTGAAACCTGCCGACTCCAGAAAATCGCAGTTGTTTTTGGCCGCGCTCTTGTCTTCTTCCACTTGTTTGCGGAATTCGTCGTCGCTCATTCCATCGGGCTTGGGCTGCTTGCCGATGGAGTTGCAGGCCGCCCCTCCCCTTGCGGCATAGTCGATCAACTTCCCATTGTCCTTAGCCTGCTGCGCGATGCTGGCCTGCGACACCAGGATATCGAGGTTCCGCGGACTCCCAGCCAGCGCCTTGTCTCCGTATTCGAGGGCTTTACTCAGGTCGCCCGAGGCCTGGTAGGTCTGCGAAATCTGCCAGTTCCCATAAGCCACGGCCGCCGGGTTCGAAGAGTATTTCTGCACGAAATCCTGGTACAAGGTGAGCTTTTTCCCCGCGTCCTGCTCGTTCGAAATGGCCTGCAGATCGTGGTCTTCAGGCGTACCTGCGGGAATTACGATCTTGTCAGCCTGTGCGTTGGCCCGCGGCAGCATAAAGAAAAAGCAGAGGGTAACAACAACCACCAGCGACCCTGCATAACGTTTCATAGGCCACCTCATTGTAAATAGCAGGCGAATCCTAGCGCTGAATGCATGCGGAAGCAAGAAAGAACAGTGGTCAGTGGTCAGTAATGCGGGCACGCAAATGAAGTGCTTTACTGGCCACTGGACACTGGCCACTGACCACTGCCTCTGAGTTAAATTAAAAGAATGCGCGCCATCCTCGGCCAGCGTCCTCTGCGCTTCGTATTTGCCGCCAACGTGATCTCCATGTTGGGCAGCGGCATGAATTCGGCTGCCGTGGCCTGGTACATCCTCGAAGCCACGCACTCAGAAATGGCGCTCGGCACCTTCGCCGTTCTGCAAACCATTCCGGCCATGCTCATGCTCCCCTTCACCGGAGTTCTCATCGACCGTGAAGATCGACGCCGCCTGGTCATGTGGCTTGATGCCGTTCGCGCCGTGATTATCGTGACCGTGGCGATCCTCGCGTTTCGGCACCGCGTGCAGATTTGGCAGCTCTACTTGATGAACACCCTCGTCGCCGCCGGCTTCTGGATGTTCTGGCCTACGATCACCGCGCTCATCCAGGAACTCACCCCCGAAGGCCAATTCGTGCAATCGAACACCTTTCTCTTGGCGGGCGTGCAGGGAGGATGGCTCATAGCCGGCTCCCTCGTCGGCTTCATGTACAACCACATTGGCCTCGGCGGCGTGCTGCTGATCGACGTTTCCACGTACGTGGTCTCGTTTCTCTGCTATTTCGGAGTGCGCAAAGGACGCCACGTCGTGTTACGCCCTGAAGAGCTGCGCGCCGATATCCGAGCCGCCGAGACCCAGCTCCAGCGCTTCTGGCGCGAGATGCGCGAAGGCCTGCACTTTCTCCGTGACCATCGTTCCGTGGTTCTGCTCGGCATCAGTTGGGCGTTGTTCCTCGGTGCCATGATCACCGGAGTGGTCGTCACTCCCTCGCTAAGCGAGCGCGTTTTCCATGCCGGTGCGGTCGGCTACGGATGGCTCAACGCCGGATGGGGCACCGGCGCGTTTCTCAGCGCCTTGTATGCTCCCGTGGTGATTGGCAGACTCGGCGGCCGCCGATCGGTAGCGTTTTCCATGGCGATCATCGCTGCTACGGTGGTCTGTGCTCCAGTCTCGCATTGGCTGGTCGCCGCCATACTGCTGTATGCGGTGATGGGATCGGCACGAGGTGTCGGCGGAATCGCCATGAACACCAGCCTCATGGAAATGGTCCCGCAACATCTAATGGGACGCGTGCAAAACGCTTTCTACTTTTTCGGCACGTTCCTGCAGTTGGTGCTTGCCCTCGCCGTGGGCGCAGTCGCGCACAAAGTCAGCCTGGTCGCCGCATTCGCGATTCTGGCCTGCGTCTACGGGCTGGCGTTTGTGGCCGCGAGTTGGCCAGTGGGAACGGCCGCGGCAGTGGAGGAAGTCAGCGCAGTGGAATGAAATCGAATCACCACACAAACTTAGAGGGAACCATCGCGATGTCATCCCGACAGCGCACGTTCTGCTTCGCGCGCGGAGGGATCTCCGCCGGCACGGTCGCCGAGCGTCAGCCAGAGACGCTACGCTGGCCAACGCCCACCCTGTGGTAAATCCAAGCCTTCCGCTGTTATTCTTTCCCATTCCAAGGAGCACTCATGTCCCCTGACCTGCAAGGCCGTAACGGCGTCGTCTTCGGAGTCGCCAACAAGCGCTCGATTGCCTGGTCGATCGCCCAGGGACTGCACGCCGCGGGCATGAAGCTGGCCATCACCTACCAGAACGAGCGCCTGGAGCAGGAAGCGAAGGATCTTATCCTCTCTCTGCCCGGCGCAGAGGGCTACATGTGCGATGTTTCCAAGGACGAAGAAATCGACCGCCTTTTCGCCATGCTGAAAGAGCGTCACGGCAAGTTGCACACGCTGGTGCACTCGGTCGCCTACGCTCCCGCGGACGAATTGAAAGGAGAGTTTGTCAACACCACGCGCGAAGGCTTCCGCATCGCTCTCGACGTCAGCGTGTATTCGCTGGTGGCAGTCGCCCGCCGCGCAGCGCCCCTCATGGAAGACGGCGGATCCATCATCACCATGACCTACTACGCGTCCGAGAAAGTCGTGCCCCGCTATAACGTAATGGCTGTCGCCAAGGCGGGCCTGGAGTGCTCGGTGCGCTATCTCGCCTACGATCTGGGGAAAAAGAATATCCGGGTAAACGCCATCTCCGCCGGACCGGTGAAAACCCTGGCCGCGCGCGGCATCTCAGGCTTCGGCGACATGCTCAAAGCCCACGCCGAACACGCCCCGCTCGGCCGCAATGTCGATATTGCAGAAGTCGGCTCAACCGGAGTCTTCCTCGCCTCCGACGCCAGCAGCGGCATCACCGGCGAGGTGATCTACGTGGATTGCGGGTACAACATCATGGGGTTCTAGTGGGCCATCGCAGCTGGGTCGCCCGCACTCGGAACTTAGTCAGAGACTAGGGACAGAGTACGGATCCGCTACACGCGCCGCCAGTGTTATGCGGATGTCGCGACAGCTACGAGCCAGCAAGTCTGGGCGCGGCTGAATGTCTCGTCCACCAAACGCCTACAACGACACACGCCAACGCCCCGATGATTGCCTGCGCAAATATTCCAACGTAGTCGGCCGGACCTGGGGATGTTATCCATCCGCGCCTAATCAACTTCCAAGCATTAAGACCTCCGCCGTATAAAAATAGCGCGGCAAGAACGCCGACCCAGGCTGACGGCCTCTTCGTTTCCACCACCCACACCAATACGATGGATGCAACAGCCGCAACAAGTGCATCGGGGAATCCCTCCCATAGCCACATCGCCACGTTGCCTGCATTACCTGTGAAGATGAGTCGATTGCTGAGAGGAATGAGCAACACGCGGATTAGAATCGCTAAGAGATTTGAAGCCTCCCAGACTCCAATAACAAGTAGTGCGTTTCTCGTTGGAAGCCGAGTCATTTGCATCTCCTAAGGAACCGACTGTCCCTTCCTGGCATCAGGATCAGCTGATTATTCGAATTCGCCGGCCGTTCTCCCCATCGCGCTCCAACGAAATCTCCACATCCCGCTCCCGCTGCAACCGTGAAAACTTCTCACCCCACTCAATCAGCAAAACGCTGTCCTTTTCGGCACGCAGATCGTCCAACCCGAGCGTTTCGAGTTCCCGCGGAGTATCGACTCGATAAAGATCGATGTGATAAAGGTTGGCTCGCGGACCGCGATACTCATGCACCAGCGTGAAGGTAGGACTGGTGACGTCTTCTTCTTCCGCCGCCCCGAAGCCCGCGGCGATTCCCTTAACCAGCGTGGTTTTTCCTGCCCCGAGATCGCCGCGCAGCAGAACCAGCTTGGGCGGCGCCAGTAGTCCCGTCAGGGTGCGCCCGAAGCCAATCGTTTCCTCGGCACAGTGTGTGGTGATCTCCCGCGTCATCGTGAACAGTATAGCGAGAGCGGGGCGACTGAGATCGGATCGAGATGCAGTTCGTCCTAGACTTAGATCGTCCTCGGCACATTGAACGCCGACGACTTCAGGCCCAGCAGACTCCGGTCCGTCACATGATCGAGCGACGTACGCAAGCGGCGATTGTCGTCATCCTCAAGCGCGACAAAGCGGAAGGGTTGGAGCACAACATCCTTCGCCTTTCGCATCGGGCTGAGGATCTCAGCCATAGCGCGCACCGGGCCCGATTGCGTTTGAAACGCAACTTCCACGAAATCGCCCTCGGCAAACGGACGCGGCAGTTTCAACAGCCCACCCGTAGCCGAAATAGTTTGGAGTTTAGCTTTAGCGTGTCGGCCATCTTCGAATCGAATCGCAGCCAGGACCGAAGCCCCTAGCTGGACCCGGGCCGCGCGCCGCGAAGGGTGCGGTTGGGGGAAGTGGGTCATAATCTATCTGCACTATCGCACGCTCTCAGGACGGGTAACAGGTTACGGAAGCAGAGTGGCCGAATTCCCGCGCTGGACGCCAGTTTCGGACCATCCAAGCTTAGGCAACGCAAGCACTTAACTCCCGCAGTTACTATTCAGATAATGTCCCTCACGACGCAACAAGAGATTTTAGGACGATCGCGAGAGCGCCCAATTTCTCGGTGCGACGGCATTTTCCAGCATTGAGATGAAACGGAGTGCGCCTTAGCCGCTCCAGCTCACCAGCCTCTCCCGCGCCGTCTCCCGCGTGCGTCGGAAAGCCTCCGGTAGTCCCTGCAAAAGGTCGGTCGCGACCAGCGAGTGCTCCCCCACCTGCTCGCGCATCACATCGCCGGCAAGGCCATGCAAATGAACGGCCGCAAGCACCGCCGCAAATGCGTCCGTCGAATGCTGTGCCATCATTCCCGCAACCATCCCCGTAAGAATGTCTCCCGTGCCACCAGTAGCCATGCCAGGATTGCCCGTCGTATTCACCCAGGCCTCACCATCCGGCTGCACCACCAGAGTGCGATGCCCTTTGAGCACTACGATAAGTTCATGTTCCCGCGCGAACTTCCGCGCCACTCCCAATCGATCTTTCTGCACATCCGCAATGGAGCACCCGGCGAGACGCGCCATCTCACCCGGATGCGGAGTAATCGCCAAGATCCGGCCCTTTCCGTTCAACTCACCAGTGCGGCCCTCAAACGCGTTCAGGCCGTCGGCGTCCAAAACCACAGGGAGTCGAAGCCGCGCGACCAGACTCCGCACCATCTCTGCGGTCTGCGAATCTCGCGAAACCCCCGGCCCGATCGCGAGCACAGTCTTCCCTTTCGCCAACTCCTCGATCCGATCCCGCGCGCTAGTCGAGATTGTGCCCGCATCCGTCTCGGGCAAGGGCTCGGTCATCAACTCGGCATGAAATCCGGAGACGGTTCCCACCACCGACTTCGGCGTCGCGACTGTCGAAAGCCCGGCGCCCGCGCGCAACACGGCCATCCCCGCCATCGCCGCTGCTCCAGCTTTCCCGAGCGATCCTCCCACCACCAGCACATGTCCGTAGTTGCCTTTGTTCGAATCTGCTGGGCGCGGCCCGATCAGCTGTGCGATGTCACGCGCCGTGATCACATTCAGCTGCAGCCCCGAAACAATCGCCTCGGCCGGAGACCCGATCTCGGCTACAAAGGTCGGCCCCGCCGTCAACAGGCTGAACACATGCGCCGGACGGGGCGCGGTAAAAGTAATAATGGAGTCCACCCGGGCAATCGTCCCCGTCTGGGGGCCCATCGCGTCCGCATCCGCGCCGGACGGGATGTCCACCGCGATCACCGGAACCTGACTCGCATTCATGATCGCGATTGCCTCGGCATAGAGCCCGCTCACCGGAGGCTTGAACCCAGTGCCCAGCACCGCATCCAGGTACAAGTCTCCGTGCAGGGAAAGCTGCACTCGCTCACTCTTCAGCTCCTCGCTGGAACGCACCGCGATTGCAGGGGACGGTAACTTGCCAAACATGGCAGCCGCGTCGCCCCGCAGCTCACCGGGGTCCGCCAGCAGAATCACCTGCACTTTCTTGCCTCGCTGATGCAGCCGCCGCGCCGCCACAAAACCGTCGCCGCCGTTATTCCCTTTGCCGCAGAAAACCACGATCCGACCCGCCGCCGCATGTTGCGCGAGCACATGGTCGGCGACCGCCGTACCGGCGTTCTCCATCAAGGTGAGCGAAGGCACGCCGAAACGCTCGCTGGTAGCGCGATCAATCGCTCGCATCTCTTCTGCGGAAACAATTCTCATAAAGTCAGTGGCCAGTGTTCAGTGACCAGTGGCCAGTGGCCAGTGGCCAGTGAAACACTCTGCATTATATGTTTGCCTTTCACTGGTCACTGACCACTGGCCACTTTCTTCCCAACTATAAAACAAAAAGGCCCTCCGCTCTCTGCGAAGGGCCTTTGACTTTACTGGCCACTAGCCACTGATCACTGGCCACTGCCCTTCTGCAGCGCCTGCACCCGGCTATGTTTCACACTGTAGGCGAAATACACCACCAGTCCAATTCCGAGCCAGACGACCAGCCGGATCCAGTTCCACATTCCCAGCTTGAGCATCATGTATCCGTTCGCAATCACACCCAGGATTGGAACCAGCGGCACCCACGGCGTGCGGAAAGGCCGCGGCTGGCTCGGATTCGTATGGCGCAACACCATCACCGAAATCGACACAATCACAAACGCCAGCAGCGTGCCGATGTTTACCATCTTTCCGATATCTTCGATCGGAGTCACGCTGCCCACGACCGCCGCCAGCAGACCCACCAGAATCGTGTTCTTCCACGGCGTGCGGAACTTAGGATGGACAGCAGCGAAAAACTTCTTGGGCAAAAGCCCGTCGTTGGCCATGGAATAAAGCACTCGAGTTTGGCCGAGTAACATTACCAGCATCACGCTCGTCAGCCCAGCCAGAGCCCCCAGCGTAATGATATTCGCCGCCGTTGTCAGACCTCGGTCCAGGAATGCAACCGCGACCGGCGCTTCAATATTGATCTGTTGCCAGTGAACCATGCCGGTGAGAACGCCGGCCACAGCGATGTACAAGACGGTACAAATCGCCAGCGAGGCGATCATGCCGATGGGCAAATCGCGCTGCGGATTCTTGGCTTCCTGCGCCGTGGTTGAGACCGCATCGAAACCGATGTAAGCGAAGAATATGTAGGCCGCGCCTGCCCCAATTCCCGCGAAGCCGTTGGGCGCATAAGAATGCCAGTCCGTACCCCAGTTCGCGGTATTGATGTAGCGCGAGCCCAGGGCGATCACGAAGAGCACAACCGACACCTTAATCACGACGATCCCAGTGTTGAATCTCGCGCTCTCTTTGATGCCTACAACAAGAATTGCAGTGATCACCAGCGCGATGAGAAAGGCCGGAAGGTTGAAGCCAATGTCCATCCCAAACAGTTGCGGCGCACCCAGCAACTCATGCCCCCGCTGCAGCAATTCCGGAGACTGCGCGCTCACGATCGCACTCACCCTATCGAGAAACGCCTGCGTCCCCGGCACCAGGCCGGAGTTTCCAGCCTGCGCCATCTGCCGGGCCACAATGTTCTCGGCAGTCTTCAGCGCCGTCCAGTGATCATAGGCCAGCCACAACGGCATCTTGATGTGAAAGATATTCAATAGCTCAATGAAGTGGTTTGACCAGCCTGAAGAGACCGTGCTGGCGCCCATAGCGTATTCGAGCGTAAGGTCCCAGCCGATGATCCAGGCAATCAACTCGCCCAGCGTGGCATAAGCGTAAGTGTAGGCGCTGCCCGCCAGCGGAATCATGGCGGCGAACTCGGCGTAGCACAATCCCGCAAACGTGCATCCCAACCCGGAGAGAACAAATGACAATGTAAGTCCCGGACCGGCATACTGCGCTCCCAGCCCTACCATTACAAAGATACCCGCCCCAATGATCGCGCCCACACCCAGAGCGGTGAGCTGGAAAACCCCCAGCGTCCGTTTGAGGCTGTGTTCGCCGGTCTCGCGAGCTTCCTCCATCAGCAGGTTCAGCGGCTTGGTTGCGAACAGATTTGCCATTCGTCTGGTTTCTCCTTGGCAGCTATGCCGATGCGCTCTTGGCAGCCGCGCTTCTCGACCATGCGTAATATACCGGGATTCCGAGCAACACCACAATCAGCCCGGGCCACGTAAATTGCGGCTTGTAGAGCAATAGCACGACATCGATAAACAAAGCCATCACAATATAAATCGCCGGCAGCACGGGATAGCCCACCGCCCGGTAAGGCCGTGGAGCGTCCGGATGAGTCCGCCGCAGCACGAACAATCCCACAATCGTCAAAATGTAGAAGACCAGCACCGCGAAGATAATGTAATCCAAGAGCTGTCCATAGCTGCCCGAGATGCAAAGCAGGCACGCCCAAACCATCTGCACCATCAGCGAAACCGCCGGCGTCTTGTACTTCGGATGCAGCTTGGCGACGCTGCGGAAGAACAAACCGTCCTTCGCCATGGCGTAGTAAACGCGTGCACCGGAAAGAATCAGCCCGTTATTGCAACCGAAACTGGAAATCAGTATGGCGGCAGCCATCAGCAGCCCGCCGGCGGCCCCGAACATGTCAGTCATGACAGCGGTCGCGACGCGGTCTTCCGCCGCATACTTGATTCCACGTCCCAGAATCGTCGCCGCTCCCGCCGCCCCGTCCAGCGGCAAGGCCATCAAGTAAATGAAATTACAAGCAATGTAGAGCGCGATCACCACGCCCGTACCTAGCGCCAGCGAAAGCGGCAAGTTTCGGCTCGGATTCTTCACTTCCCCCGCGGTGAACGTCACATTGTTCCAGGCGTCGGCGGAAAACAGGGACCCAACCTGCGCCACTGCCAGAATCGTCAAGGTGCCTACCATCACGATCGGCCCGCCCACTCCCACCTGCACCGCATGCTGCGCTCCCAGTCCCGAATTCCGCCAGAAATGTCCACTGAAGTTTGTTGCTAGCGCCTGCGCATTTCGCCCCAGCGCCAGGCCGAACAACGCCAGCCCCAGCAGTGCCGAAACCTTGGCCGCCGTAAACACATTCTGAATCAGGACTCCGGTTTTCAGCCCAAAGATATTCACCACAGAAAGAAAGACTACCAGCAGGATGGCAACCAGGTTCTGTGTGTTGATTCCCACATCCATGTTGCCTAGAACCATTGGCCCCAAACGGATCGGTGGGACTTTCCAGATGTGCAGAATCCAGTTGGAAGAAGAAATCGCGGGAAAGAAAACTCCGAGGAACTTGCCGAAGGCTACACCCACCGCCGCAATCGTCCCCGTCTGAATCACCAGAAAAAAGGTCCAGCCATAGAGGAATCCCCACAAGGGTCCGAGCGCTTCGCGCAGATAAACGTACTGCCCGCCGGCCCGCGGCATCATCGCCGCCAGTTCGCCATAGCTAAGCGCGGCAACGATGGTCATGAACCCCGCCACCGCCCAGGCGCCAATCAGCAGCGCGGGCGAATCCACTTCTCGCGCAATCTCCGCCGAAACAATAAAGATGCCCGAGCCGATCATCGACCCCATGACCAGCATCGTGGCGCTGGTCAGGCCCAGGCCCTTGACCAGTTCCTTATCTTGAGAGCTATGAATTTCCCAGTCGCTGCCCGCTGTCGCCTGCGTTGTCGGTGTATCCAGGATCCCTCCTGCACGACCACCCATTTCGCCTTGGAGTCGAACGGGAAGGGCATGGCTTCAGCCGTGCCGCAAAGACTCACCAGTGATCGGGGCTTTAGCCCCTGAGGTCATCTTGGCGAGCCGAACCCAAGGTCAAATGACTTTACCTCAGAACTCGGAAAAATTCCTCTGCTGATTTCCTGGGATCCCGTAACAAGTCAGATATCACCGCCACGGAATCAGCCCCCGCCTCGATCACGGAAGCCGCATTGTCCCGCGTGATCCCGCCAATCGCAACGAGCGGCTTCCGGGTCAATTGCCGCGCCCGGCGCACCCCTTCAAGGCCCACCACCGGATCAGGCTGGTCTTTGGTGGAAGTCGAAAACACGGGTCCGATAGCGAGATAGTCAGCCGGCGTCTGATCCGCTTCCTTCACCTGCTCTGGATTGTGCGTAGAAACACCAAGCCATCGCGGACCAATGATCCCCCGAACTGACCCCGGCAAGAGGTCATCCTGCCCCACATGAACCCCGTCGCACTCCGCCACCAGGCACAGGTCGGCACGGTCGTTCATGATGAGTTTCGACAACTGTGGTGCGGGCGCCGTCGCCCGCAACTGCCGGCGCAGTTCGCGAGCCTGCTCCACCATCACGCGGGAGTTTCCGCTCTTATTGCGGTATTGCAGCAGCGTGCACCCACCCGCAATCAGTTCCTCGGCGAAATCCACTAAATCTTCTGTCGTGGAAAAAAACGCCGCATCCACAATGGCGTAAAGACGAGGAACAGAAATCACGCCGCCGAATCCTTCTTGCCGGCTGCCAGAAATCGCTCGATGAACCCCGTATCAAATTTCCCAGCCCGGAAGTCCGGATCAGCAAGAATCCTCCGGTGCAGCGGAATCGTCGTGTACACGCCCTCGACGATAAACATCTCCAGCGCCCGCGACATGCGCGAGACCGCCTCGCTGCGGTCTTTGCCGCGCACGATCAGCTTGGCGATCAGCGAGTCGTAATAAGGTGGAATCACGCCCTCTGCATATGCCGCAGTGTCGACGCGTACGCCAGTTCCTCCGGGCGGATTGAATGAAGTGATCTTCCCTGCCGACGGTGTGAACTTCTCCGGATGCTCCGCATTGATGCGGCACTCGATAGCATGTCCACGGTGCGTAATCGGCCCCTGCAACACGTCCCCCATATGAGCCCCGGCCGCGATCATGATCTGGCTCTTCACCAGGTCCACATCCGTCACCATCTCCGTCACTGGATGCTCGACCTGGATGCGCGTGTTCATCTCGATGAAGTGCAGTCGGCGGTCCCGATCCATCAGGAACTCAATCGTCCCCGCATTCGTGTATCCGATCTCCGTCAGCGACTTGCACAAGACCGCGCCGATCTGATCGCGCAACTCCGGCGTGACCTGCGTCGAGGGCGACTCTTCCAGCAACTTCTGGTGCCGCCGCTGGATCGAGCATTCCCGCTCGCCCAGGCTCACCACATTGCCGTGCTCGTCAGCCAGCACCTGAAACTCAATGTGCCGCGGATGCTCGACATACTTCTCCATGTACAGGTCGCCATTGCCGAACGCGCCCGCCGCCTCCGATTGCGCCGCCCTGAACAACCCCGGCAGTTCTTCTTCGCTGCGCACAATGCGCATACCGCGTCCGCCGCCGCCCGCCGATGCTTTCACAATCACCGGAAAGCCCACCTGCCGCGCCCATTCCACAGCTTCTCCCTCGGAGGCAATAATCCCATCCGAGCCCGGCAGAATGGGCACGCCCGCTTGCTTCATGGCCGCGCGAGCCTTCTCCTTTTCCCCCATCAGCCGCATCACGTCCGGCCGCGGACCGATGAACTTGATCCCGCTGGTCTCGCACACCTCGGCAAAGTTGGCGTTCTCCGCCAGCAATCCGTATCCCGGATGAATCGCGTCCACGTTGGCAATCTCCGCCGCGCTGATCACCGCCGGGATGTTCAGGTAGCTCAGTGCCAGTTGCGGCGGCCCAATGCAGATGGCTTCGTCGGCAAAGCGCACCGGCAGTGAATGCCGGTCCGCCTCGCTGTAAATGGCGACCGTGTGGATGCCCAGCTCCTTGCACGCGCAAATGACGCGCAGCGCAATCTCTCCGCGATTCGCTATCAGGATCTTCTTAAACATTTCAGATTAAGTGTGGGGAGAGCCGTACGGGGCATTTTGTAATTTGGTGATTTTGTAATTGGGTAATTTCAAACCCCGAAGGCTCTTTCAATTACAAAATTACCCAATTACTAAATTACCCAATTTCCCTCACTTCTTCGTCCGGATGGCAAACAACTCCTGTCCATATTCAATCGGCTGGCCGTTGCTCCCCATCTTCTTCACGATCTCGCCGGCCACATCCGACTCAATCTCATTCAGAAGCTTCATCGCCTCGACGATGCACAGCACCTGCCCCACTTCCACCGTATCCCCAACTTTGACGAACGGCGGCGCGCCCGGCGACGGCGCCTCGTAGAGAGTCCCCACGATAGGAGACTTCACGATGTGCAGGTCTTCTTCCGGCTTCGGCGCACTCGGCGCCGCCGGCGCGCTCGGAGCAACTGCGCCTGGACTCTGCCGCGGCTCCGCGACCGAACCGCCGGTCGGCCGGGGTATTTCCCCGTGCGCATACACCACGGTGTGCTCACCCGCCCGCTTGATCTTCACCTTGACATCGCCGCGCTCCAACTCGAACTCGGCAATGTCTTTTTCGATTAAGAACTCGATGAGTTCTTTCAGCTCTTTTTGATTCATTCGTGTACGGTGGGACCGCAGCTTCTGGTCTTAGGTCTTAGACGTTAGGCCTCCGGGCTGGTGCCAAAGATCGCGAGCCTAAGACCCAGGACCTGAGACCTTTTCCCCTAAACTGCCAGGAAATCCTTGCTGGTCGGAGTCAGCACTTCGCAGCCGCCTTCGTTGACGGCCACCATGTCCTCGATCCTCACGCCCCATTTTCCGGGGAAGTATACTCCCGGCTCAATCGTGATGACCATGCCCGGCTTCAGCACTTCCTTTTGCCCGGCCGCGACCTTGGGCGCTTCGTGTATCTCTAATCCGACTCCGTGCCCGGTGGAATGGGTAAAGTAACGCCCCAACCCAGCCTTGCGCAATACCCTCCGCGCTGCCGCATCCACTTCCCCGGCACTGATGCCCGGCCGCACCGCCGCTATCGCGGCCTCTTGCGCTTCCCGCACCGACTCATAAGCCTGGCGCGCCTCCTCTGAGGCCGCACCCACCCACACAGTGCGGGTCTGGTCCGAGCAATAACCAGCGAGTATAACACCGAAATCGCAGACCACGAACCCTCCGGGTGCGATCACCTGCTCCGTAGCTCTGCCGTGAGGCAACGCCGACCTCGCACCCGAAGCGATGATGGTAGGAAACGACATCTCCTCCGCCCCCGCACGCCGCGCGACATACTCCATCTCTGCCGCCACCTCGCACTCTTTGACCCCTGGTCGCAATCCTTCGAGCGCCCGGTCGAACAGAGTCGCACCCAGCCGAACCGCCGCCCGGATCAGCTCCAGTTCATCGGCCTCCTTCACCATGCGCGCCCGCTCCACCAGAGCGGGCGCATTCCGTAATCGCACACCCGAGGGCAGCAAATCCCCAAGCCGCTTTCTTTCCGCTACCGTAAGGTGCTCGGCTTCTATCCCGATCATCCATCCCTTCGCTCTTTTTCGACGGCCGCCAATCCGCTCCCCGAGCGCGTTCAATAGCCCCTTGCGCGCAATCACAACTCTCGCGCCCTTCACCTCCTCGCGCCCTTGCCTGTCGTAGCGGACGTCGGTGAAGAAGGTGCTCCCGGCTTCCTCTACCAGCAGCAGGCCCGCGCTCCCGGTAAAGCCGCAAAGATATCGAATGTTGGGAAGGTGGCTGACCAGCAGAGCATCGAGCCCAGTTGCAGCGAGCCGCTCCCGCAGTTTGTTCTGGCGCGCAAGAAAGTTCATCGAAACTGAGTTTAGCAGGCGGAAGATGCAAGAAGTACCCAGTACCGAGCACCGGGAAAATCCACCTCGATTCGCTCGCTACTGGGTACTGCATGTGACGCAAAACCGCCGGCCCTGACAGGTTCTTCAGGCGCCGGCGGCTCTAAATCTTCAACTGCGCTGCTAAGTCTGACGTTGTTACGTCTGAATGATTCGCGGCGTGATGAAGAAGATCAATTCTTGGTTGGACGTATTCACCACCGTGTGCTTGAACAGGTTGCCCAGGATCGGGATATTCCCCAGCACCGGAACCTGATCGATGTTGATCGAGTTCTGCGTCTGGATGACGCCGCCGATCACCACCGTGCCGCCGTCGGTCACCAGCACCTGAGTTGTCGCCTGTTGCGTGATCAACTCGGGGTTGCCCTGCACTTCCTGTCCGAAGTTCGGCGTGGTGTTCTCCACATCCACGTTCAGGAAGATCGTGTTCTCCGACGTGATTTGCGGAGTCACCGTCAACCTCAGGAAAGCGTCGACGTAAGTCACAGTCGGAGGACCACCCAACTGCGCCTGCGTCACGATGGGCACGCGCACGCCCTGCTTCACCAGGGCCTGAATGTTGTTTTGGGTTACCACTCGCGGCCGTGAGAGAACCTTCAGCAAGCCGCGCGACTCGGCCATCGAAAGAACGGCATCGATGCGGACCGTGTTGCTGGCGTTCAAGAAGGTGAAGCCGCTGGTGGGTGAGGTCGAGCCCAGGTTCGAGAACAAGGGAATCGACGATCCCGTCGTTGAACCACCGGCCGTGCCCGGCACCGTTACGTAGCCCGGAGTCAAACCACTGACGGTCGTCGGTGAGGCGCCCACTGCTTGCGCGCCGCCGATTGCGGTGTGGCCGTTGCCCCAGCCAAATCCAAGTTGTGTGCCGATGTCGCGTGCGAACTGCCGCGTCGCCGCCACCACCCGCGCCTCGATCTCCACTTCCTGCGTCTTGCGGTCAAGCTGCGTCAGCAGGCGATCGATAACCGGAAGCACTTTCGGAATGTCGTTGACGATTACGGCGTTGGTGCGCTCATCCGCAACCACGTCGCCACGCACGGAGAGGAATTTCTTTACCGTGATGATTACGTCCTTAGCGTGCGCGTAGCTGAGGAAACGGGTCACCGAAACCTTCTCTACGGCCAGCGCTTCCGCTTCCACCTGGGCGCGCCGTCCGTCCGCTTCTTTCTTCAGCGTATCTACGGTCGCGATGCGCAGAACATTGCCTTCCAGTTCCCGCGCCAGGTCGTTATTCTTGAGCACGATGTCCAGAGCCTGATCCCACGGCACATCATCCAGCACAACCGTCAGAGTGCCGTGCACATTGGGATCGAGAACCACGTTCAAACCGCTAATTTCATGGATCAGCCGGAAGAAATCCTTCAGATCCACATCCTTAAGATTCACTGAAATCGGCTCGCCCGTATACTTGGGACCGACCGCAGCCGGCGCCTGTCCAGCCTGCGCCCTCTGCTCTGCCGCCAGATTGACCGCGGGCTGTACGCCAGTGTTGGAAGAAGTGCTCTGCGATGCCTGCGCCGCATTTGCGCTCACCGGCAGCAGTTCCGCAGCGGTCTTGTCGGCAAACTTTGCCGCCGCGTCCCCTGCACGTACGGAGGGCTCTTCCGTCGCATCAGCAGTCGTCGTCTTCTTGGCTTCGTAAGACGGCTCGACGAACACAAAATCGCTCGTCGAAGCCGCAGCCGCGTCGGACTTCTGTGTCGCCGCAGGAACAGCATTCCCGGCCGCCACATTCGGAACCACCGGCGCGCTGGCCGCAACTGGCTGCACCTTCGGTGTCTCCACTTCCATAACTCGCGGCGCGAACGGAGACATAATCTTGCTGGCCGGCGCGGGCGTTGCCTCCGCTACCGTCTTTGGGGCGCTTACCTTCGCCGCTGCTGCCGCAGGCTGCGTGTGCAGCGTCAGCACCAGTTTCCCGTCCGCCGATGGAGTGAGTTCATAGCGGCAGGCATGCTCCAGATCCACCACCACACGCGTGGTAGGAGGGTTCTGGCCATCCGTGCCGATTCGCACCCCTTTCACTCCCGCGCTGCCCACCGTAATGTGGGTCTGCCCCGTCGCCATGACGGTCCCAGGCAGGTCCAGCACGAGACGCGCAGGCGAGCTTTCAGTGCTCAACTTTGGCGCCACTACGCCACGAGCGCTGATCTCGACCCGGACTTCATCCGTGCCGCGAACCACATTCACTCGTTGCAGTTCGTTAGGCTGGCTCGCCGGTTGTGACGCCGGCATCTCGGCGGCTGAAGCAACCAGCCCCAGGAGCAGCATCGGTAGGAACACACTCAGCAATTGCTTTCGCATTTCGCTTCTCCCCAAACCGCGGGCCGGGCCCGCGTTTCCTTCTTCTTGACTCGATTTTGTCGGCGCTCCGGCCTTCCCGGCTCTCGCCTCCCCCAACTTCTAAACCGCCGGCGTAATGATCCGCTTGACCACTTCCCGGGTAAACGGTTTGCCCAGCTTGTCCTGCACCGTCTCCTGGAAAACCACCGAGTCTCCCGTGATTCTCACCACGTAGCCGTTGAACACCGGATCGTTTTCGTGCAGGAAATAAGCCTTGTTCAAGGTGTTGGTTACCACCGCGATAAAGCCGCTCTCGGAATGCACCACGCCCCGCAAATTGATCTGCCCGATCTCCAGACATTTCTTCCCAGTCGAGCAACCGGATCCTGTGGGCTGCTGCACCACCGGACTGAAGAACGGATCGCGCTTCCCGTTCATCGCCCACTTCTTCTCCTCCGGTTTCGGCGCCTTGGGGGCTTCCCCAATCTTCGTGGCGACGGCGGCCTTGTCATCAGCCGCAACCTTCGTAGCCACAGGAACCGCGGCCTTGGGAGCCTCAAGCTTCGCTGTCGCTACCGGAGCCGATGTTGCTGCTTTCTTGGGTACGAATGCATCGTGCGGTTTCGCAACCGCAGTCGCCCGAGCAGGATTGCCCTTTATCACTGCAGGCGCCGCTGGGGCCGGTTTGGCCGATGCGGTCTGCAGCTTCATCTCCGCTGCAGGGGCCTTCGCCATCGCCTGCGTATGCAGCGTCAACACGAAACTGTTACCTGGTCCAGGCGTCAACTCATAGGCGCAGGCTTGCTCCAAATCCACGACTACACTCGTCGTTGGAGGCGTTTTGCCGTCCATGCCGATGCGCACGCCCTTCACTCCGGCGCTGCCCACCGCAATCTTGCTCTGCGGGGTTGCCATGACCGTTGCTGGCAGTTCAACCACCACGCGGGCCGGCGAACTCAGCTTGCTCACCTTTGGCGTCACCGCCTCGCGCGAGCTGATCTCGATCTGAATATCGTCCGCGTTGTGGACGATGTTCACCCGCTGCAGCGTATTGTTCTGGCCCGAAGCCGGCTTTACTGCCGCCGCAGCCGGAGCTGCCGCTGCCCCCGGAATCGTCGCCGGTTTAACCGTCGGCGCCGGAGCGCCCGGTGCTGGCTTGGTCGCTTGCGCCACCAGCACTGGGTTGGCCTTCGTCTTTGTCTGGGGCAGCGCTTTCGCGGTGCTGCCCGTGTGGTCGACGGCCGCCGGGTTTTGCCCCCAGGCTGCCCCCGTCATCATTGCTACTGCCAGAATGCCTGTCGTCAGATTCATAAGCGATTCCTATTTGCTCACGCCCGCCGTTGCAACTGCGGGCTTGGTTCCAGGCCCCGGCCCGGCCGGGTCTAAATCGTGACTGAAGAACGTCGTCGCCGTGAACGTGGCGACCACGCTCTCGTTCGGGGCATACTGGTAGGTATGCTTGGCCTTCGCACTACTGGGGTTTTTCGTGTTTGCCACCAGCAGTCCGCTGATGTTCACGATGCGCTCCAGCTTGCCTACCCGGTCAAAGAAATTCAGCATCGAGTAGTACGGCCCGTCTAGCTCCATTTCAAACGGAACTTCCGAGTAGTACTCTTTGGCAGCAACCGGCTTCGCGGTATAGCGCCGCAGCTCCACCCCCGCTTTCGTGGCTTCGCCGTCCAGCATCTCGATGAAACCATCGACCGCCTTCTCGTCCGGCACAATGCGCCGTTCGATCTCCAGTTGCTGTTTCAGATTCGCCAGCTGCCGCTCAATGTCTTTCAGTTTGGGGCGGTAGGATTCCAGTTCGTTGTTTTCCCGAACCTTGTCCTGAACCGCATGCAGCGCCAACGCATTCTTATCGCTCTGGGTCTTGAACACCGTGAAGTACAGCGCTGCGGTTACCACCGCGCCTCCAAAGAGCACTGCCCCCCACTGCTTAATGCCCGACAGTTCGCTAAAATTCATCGCCATAGTTTCGCCTATTAAGGTCCCGCCTCTTAGGACTTTCCCTTCTCGCAGGTCAGCGTGAACTGGAACGCCTGCATGTCCTTGATCGAATCGTCCTGGAAGGTTTCCTTGATCTCCACCGTCTTGAAGAAACCGGTCTTCTGCAGGTTCGCAATCAGATTGGCCACCGCGTCCGTGCTCAACGCCGTGCCTTCAAGGTTTACGCTCCCGCCCGTGTCATCCATCTTGCTCAGCCACACCGCTTCCGTTCCGTTCACGGTCTCGCCCAGCATGGCCAGCAGGTTGACTGGCCCCGCCTGGCCGGCGCGTAGCGAATCAATCACATCCACCCGCCGCTTGTAGTTGTCAGCCTGTCTCTGCCGCTCCAGGTAACGTGCCTTCACGTCGCTGAGTTCACGGTTTTTCTGTTCCGCAGCCGCCATCTGCTTGGCGATCGACTTCGATTGCTGGTCGAGCCGGTACCAGTAGCCAAAGTTCAGCAACCCGGCCACTAGTATCACCACCAGCACCTTCAGCTTGGGCGAACCCATGTCGCCCATTTCCATCGCGGGCATCGACGGTCCGCTTCCGCCGCGCTTGCCTTTCCCCTTGGATGTTTCGAGCAGGTTGATTCTGATCATAGGGATTCAAAGCTCCTCAAAGCCAAGCCCACGGCAACTGCGAGCTGACCCGGATTCTGCTCCACCAGCTCCGCTCCCGGACCGTCCGTCGGCGGCACCACGCGCTGGAATGGATTCAACAATTCAACCGGCATCGAAAATTCCTGCCGCAATGCTTCCATCAAACCCGGCACTTTCGCCGAACCGCCCGCCAGGTAAATCTTCTCGATGTGCTCACCCGCCGCGCTCGCCCGGAAGAAGTCAAATGTCTTCTGGATTTCCAGCACGATGATTTCTGTCACTTGTTGCAGGATCGGCGCCTTTGCATCCTCGCTCACCGTTCCCACCTTCTCGCCCAGCTTCAGTTTCTCTGCATCCTCGAAGTTCAGGTCCAGCTCTTTCTGCAGAGAATCCGTGTACTGGTGCCCGCCCACGCTCACATCGCGCGGGAACAGCGGCGTCGTGCCTTTCACGATGTTGATGTTCATCACGCTGGCGCCCAGGTTCAAAAGTGCCACCACCTGGCCCGGCGCCGGCTGGTAGTTGTACTCGTAGCAGTTCTGCAGCGCCAGCGCATCAATGTCGACGATAGCCGGGGTCCGTCCCGCCATCGAGAGTACGTTGGTGTAGTTCAAAATCTTGTCCTTCTTCACGGCCACCAGCAGAACATCCATCTGCGGGCTGCCCGCTTCTTCGGAAAGAATCTGGTAGTCCAGACTCACATCCGACAGATCGAAGGGTATGTGCTGTGCCGCTTCCTTCTCAATGGTCTCCGCCAATTCCTGGTCGCTCATCGAGGGCAGCGAGATCTTCTTCACGATCACCGAGTGGCCGCTTACGGCCGTCGCCACCGCCTTGGTCTTAATCAGGCAGTCGGCAAACAACTTCGAAATCGCGCTCGACACCGTTCCCGAGTCCACGATCATCGAGTCCACCACAATGTCAGAGGACAGCGGTTCCAGCCCCAGGTGCGACACTTCGATCTGTCCACCCTTCTTCTTCAACTCCACCGCCTTGATGCTGGAAGAGCCCACATCCAGACCTACTATCGTCTTCGATCCCATTCCAAACATGTGTGCCCGCCTTTGCTCGTGTGGCGCGGGCGCCCTCGCCCGCGTCGTTTATTGCGCCGATCGTCCGGCGTTGTTGAACTACTGCGACCCGGCTGCAGCTTTCGTTGCCGCCTTCGCCTTATGCTTCGTCCCCGACTCCATCTGGCTCGACTTGTCTTCCATCCACTGGTCCAGCTTCGATTTCTTGAAGCGCCAGCGGTTGCCCAGCTTGAAGGCGGGAATCTTCTGTTCCCCTACGTACTTGTAAAGCGTGTCCGGACTCACTCCCAGATACTGCGATGCCTGCCGAATGTTCATCACTTCTCGCGAGTCGGCCATGTTTCCTTGCCCTGTTCCTTAAGCCTGTCCACCAGAACCTTTCCCGCTCCGGTGTTTCCGGCCCACGGGGCTTGCCTTGAAACTCCTGCCCTCCAATGCCTGTCCGGGGGCTCTCGGTGTCCAGAGCATATATCAGCCCTGAAAAGCCCCGCGTCAGAGCGAATCTCCGTGTTTTTCACGGTTTTCTGCCCATTTCTTGGAATTCCCAGAAAACCCCTTTTGGGGCCGCATCTATATGTTGTAGTGTTGGTCTTTCTGTACACAATTAGAAGTAGTTTCTCGAAGGGGCATCTCGGGTCACTCGCGAATTGGTAACTGAAGTACTAGAGACGGTACGGAAGTACTATGTCGCCCGCTCAAGTTGCTGCCTTAGCTGACTCTAACTTTTGCCACAGAGAGCACCGCTGCGAAGTTACCTGACGATGCCGCAAACCTCGCGGCAGGCACGCTCACATGAGATTGAAAACCTCTATCGCCACGCGCAGACGGACTGAGGAATGAACTCCGCTGCTTACCGGCTCTCGCTACACATTCTCGCTGCAGATTCGGCGCCCGATTCACTGCACGTCGGAAACCTTGCCATTCAGAAAAGTCACCTTCAGATCCTTATACACATAAATCATTTTCGTCCCCAGGTTGACGATCTTATCCGGCTTGCCCAGAGCCCCCTGCACCTGGTCGGGGGTTTGCCCCTTTTCAACCGTCTGAGGCTCAGCCTGCGGTTGGTCCTGCGCGGCTGGCTGCTGCTGCCCTCCTTGCTGCTGCCCGGCCTGCTGTTGTCCGCCTTGATCTCCACCTTGTTGCTGATCCCCGCCCTGCTGTTGGCCACTATCATCGCCTTGCTTGGCATCGTCATTGCTGATCGAGAGCAATGTCCCGATCGTATCCTCGACCTGTCCCGCACTGGCGGTCGCTAAAGATCCTTTAGGAAACACGAAGACAACGTTCGTCTTGTTGTAGGTCGGTGGATCGGTCTTGTTGCACTTGTCGCAGGCGACAATGCCCATCGTCACCTGATCCTTGTCAAGACTCACATCGATCTTGGTGGCATAGACCTTGTCGCCCTTGGCGAACAGTTTCGTCGTCTGTTCCTTCCCGAACTTCTTCATTCCGAACCCAATGCCCTTCGTGAGCATCGCATTGGGCGCCTTCACCGTTCCATTCTCGTACTTATTGTTTTGCACGCTGTTGTCCGAGTAAGGAACGCCCAGCAGCCCGCCCTTCTGGATCGCCAGCAGCGTGCCTTCCTCTACCACCGAATATCCGCTCGTATCCGATCCCATTTTCACCAGCTTGTACTGCGCCGCCAGTTGCTCTTGCAAAGAAACTGCCTGGGCATTAGCCAGCCCCATCGGAAAGATCGCGGTCGCCAAGAGTACCAGCCCGGGAATCAGATCGCGGAATTTCTTCGACATCGTAAAACCCTCCGTCCAGCGTCGAGAAAAAATTGCCTGTGCCATTGCAGAAGGGAGCGTCGTCATCCGACGCTCCCCGGATCGATTCATCATCGATTCGATCACCCGATTGAAGACCCGATCAATTGTTCAACCACTTTCCGGTCGCTTCTACTGCCCACCGCCTCCGGCAGCATCCTGCTTGACCTGCGACTCGGTTTGATCCGCCGCCGTCTGCTGGTCTTGCAGAGTCTTCGCCACGCTGGTATCCGGTGGCGGAGGAGTAACGGCCCCGGCCTGCGTGCCCGTATCAGGCGCCGCCGGCATACCGCCTGTCCCCTGCTTCTTCGCCATTTCGCCCATGCCGTTGGTGATGTTCTCCTGGAAGTGGTTGTACATTTCCTGCAGGTCATCCACCTTCACGGCAACGGTTGCTCCCGAGGCACAGTCACCTTTCTTGGTCGCCGAGACGCTCGCATTCACGTTCTGGTCTGCATCCGGAGTGTCCGTGATCCGCGTGATCACATCACCGGACGATAAGGCACATTCCTGACCGTTGGCCACCACCGTCACATCGGAGGCCACGACAAAAGTGCGCTGCGCCGGATCCAAAGCCGGCGGCGGTGTGTCACTCGTAGCTGCCGGAGCCGCCGACGCGGTTTGTCCGCCACCTTGCTGCGCTGCCTGTGCCTGCTGCGCCGCCAACTGCGCCTTTACTTCCTGGGCAATCGCTTCCTTCACTTCAGGGGTCAACGCCACCGGACCCGATGCGGCTGCCGGAGCAGGAGCAGCATCTCCTCCGCCTCCGTCGCCACCACTGGCCGCCGCATCCGCTGCCACTGCGTCCGCGTTCGCTTCAGCCCGAGCCGCATACGCCGCCTGCAACTGCTGCGCGATCAGATAGTCCGTCAGCCAGTAGTACGGTGCAGCATAAACCGGATAAGGATTCCACCACCCGCCATAGAATCCCCACCAGGGCGATCCCCCCCAACCCCACGCTCCAATGCCCCAGTAAACCGGCGCTCCCCAAGGATGCCAGCCCCATCCATAAAATCCCGGATGGTACCAAACGCCAGGGTAGTACCCGTAGTACATATGTCCGCCCCAGCCGTAGCCGCGATAGATCCCAACCCTGTAGACGCCGTGGTCATAGAATGTCCGTGAGTAGTAAGCGTGCCCGCCCCGCGTCACGTATGCCCGCTGTACATATCCGCCATGCCCTCTGGTTACAATGCGCGCTCCGTTGCGCTCGCTCACAACCGTGCGCCCGCCACGTACCCCGTGCTCAATGTGCATTCCGTTGCGGTCGACGGAACGGATCGATCCGTTTGCACGGACGCTGGCGTGCCCTCCACCCTTCAAACTTACGTTCCTCGTGCCTGCCGGCTGGTGCGCGTTCCCTCCACGATTACCGGCCGCGACATTCCCATGGCTTGCCGGCGTCCCGTGGCCCGCCGTTGTGTTCCCACGGCTTGCCGGCGTGGTCCCGTGACCCGCCGTCGTGTTCCCGTGGCTCGCCGCCGTGGTCCCGTGACCTGCCGTCGTGTTCCCGTGGCTTGCCGTCGTGGTCCCGTGACTCGCCGTTGTGTTCCCGTGGCCCGCCGTCGTGGTCCCGTGGCCCGCCGTCATCGCCCCATGGCTCGCCGGTGTTGTCCCGTGCGAAGGCGTTGAACTATGCGACTGCGTCGCTGGACGCGAAGGCGCCGCCTTAGCGGGCGCGCTCTTTTGTGGCGCGGCCTTAGCAGCAGGCGCGCTCGTCTTTTTCTGGCCCCAGGCAAAAGCTGGAACCGCCATCAAGAGCAGAACCACCACCCACCTCTGCAGCATATCCTCACTCCTCAAAATGCGATTCATTACCGCCTCCTGACCACCAGAACTTGTTATCGGCCTTCATTCCCGAAACACTGCCCCTCATCCGAAGTTGCGGGTTCGCTGTGACTCTATTTCGCATCCTTGGACGACATTCACCGAATTCGTAGACGCGGTTAAATTAATTTCCAAGAACGGAGGGAAGGCCTGCACGACGCGCATGGCCCGGCTGCGGACAGGGCGCCACCGGCAGACCGTATCTTGGGGCGAAAAAACGTTACCAGAAGTTGGCCGCTTGCGCAATCATTTCGATTTTGAAACCCGCCGCACACCTCCCGACTCTGCTTCCCTCCTTCATCCCGCTGCTGTAATCTATCTTTCCGTCGGAGGAACCACGTGCGCTATCTCGATCGCCTGCAACCCCTCGCACTTCTGGTTATGCGCCTTGCCCTCGGAGCCATCATGCTCGTCCACGGCTTCCACAAGGTTTTCGGCGGACTCCACCACCACGCCGAGTTCGTTGCCAGCCTCGGGCTCCCGGCCTGGACCGCCTATCTCTCTTCCTTTGCCGAGTTCCTTGGCGGCCTGCTCGTCTTGCTCGGCCTGTTCACCCGTGTCGCTGCTCTTGCCCTCTGCATCGACCTCTCAGTCGCCATCGCCAAGGTGAACTTCCACAACGGGCTGATGGGCAATGGCGGATACGAATTCCCCCTCGCTCTAGCTGCCCTCGCATTTGCCCTCATCTTCTTCGGCGGCGGCCCCATCGCCTTCGATCACATCCGAGCCCCCGGCGGTGGCGGCGGAAAGCCTAGGTAGCTTTCTTCTCCGAACCCCGCAACTTTTCATCAGCCCTTGGGTTTGCAAGCAGTTACAAGAGCGCTCCTGAGTGCCTTAATACACTGGATTTGTAACTCTTGGAGGTATCCTTACTGGCACTGGCCCCCGTTGTATCTGAGCTTGACTGAAATTATGATGAGACCTTACGGACTTTGCTGCATCCTAACGATTTCGCGGACGCATCTTACTTGCAACGAACTAATTTAGGAGGCTTCTCTTGAGAAAGCTAGCGATCTTCGCACCCGTTTTTGCCGTCTTGTTCTTCGCCCAGTTTGCCGGGGCCCAAATGGCCTCCGACCAGCAGGGTGACTTCTTTCTTGGCGGTGGCACGCTCCTGTCGTCCTCCTCTTCCGCTAACGGCTCCTCTCAGCCTGCGGACAAGGGAGGCCTCTACATCAACCTCGGTGGCGACGTGGTCTTCTTCGCGCATCGCCTCGGTATCAACGTCGAAACCGCTTGGAGGGCCACTCAGGGTACCTATTTAGCCGAAGAAGCAAACTACCGCCCTATCTTGACCGACTTCAATCTGCTCTGCCAGCCGCGTCTGGGTAAGAAACTTGGCCTCGACCTTATGGCAGGCATCGGCGCAGCCGACACCCGCTTTTACGAGCCCGGCCCCTCCAGCCCGGGTGTGGCCAACTACGAAAGCACCGATCACTTCATGGAGCACCTCGGCGGCGGTGTCCGCTATTACGTCTGGCACCACGTGTTTGTCCGCCCCGAGATTCACTATTACCACATTCAAAATAACAACAACAGCACTTCGGATAACGGGTTCAATTTCAACTCCAACAATGTGTTCCGCGTCGGCGCCTCGGTCGGCTTCACCCTCGGCGGCGGTTCTTAGGGCCTTTCACCCGGCGGATGGTAGCGCGTTTTGGTATGCTGAGGCGGTCGCTGTCCCCAGCCGCGGCTGTTTCGCCGGGTTGCCGCCATCCGTGCCGGTGCATCGCATAATCCCGAACGAACTTTACATCGGGGGGGGTGTATTGAGAAAATTCGCGTGGCTCGCATCAGTGTGTGCCGTTCTTCTGCTCGCCAATTTCGCCTCTGCTCAACACCAGGGCGATGTCATGGTCGGCGGCGGCAGCCTTTTGTCGTTCTCGTCTCCCACCGACATTGTGACCTTCCAGCCCTTGACCGAAAAGGGCGGAACCTACCTCAGTCTCGGCGGTGACGTTGTCGCCTTCCGGCATCGTCTCGGCCTTAATGTTGAAGCTTCCTGGAAGTATAAGCAGGCCAGCTACTACGGTTACGAAAATTATCGCCCCTTCTTTACCGACGTCAACGCCCTCTACCAGCCCAGGATAACCAAGAAAATTGGCCTCGACTTTCTAGCCGGCATCGGCATCGCCAGCAACCGCTTCGATATCCTTGGCTCCTGCGGCATCCCCGGATGCACTAATTACACCAGCAGCAATCACTTCATGGAGGACATCGGCGCCGGCCTCCGTTATTACGTGTGGCATCATTTGCCTCACGTCTTTGTGCGTCCCGAGGCTCACTACTACCACATCCAGAACAATCTCGGGTTCAACTCCAGCAATGTGTTTCGCGTCGGTGCGTCGGTCGGATACACCATCGGCAAGTAACTCGGCAGCACAAGTCTGGCGGCAGGAATAAAAAGGCAGCGTCCGCGGACGCTGCCTTTGGTTTCCCTGCACAAGCCCAAGCCCTACGGCTCCTGCATGCAGATCTCAGCTTCGTGGATCGCCGCATCCAGATGCTCGATCGCTTTCACTCGATGCCCGTGGTAGTCATGCGACGCATCTTCCAGATGGTGGTGAGCGTTACGCATCGCTTCCAGAGCCGCCTCGATGTTCGGATGAGCTGGCATCGCTGGTGATGCAGCCGCCGCCGGCGCAGCCGCCACCACCACTGGTGCCGCTGCTGCCCTTGGACTAGCCGCCCCCACTGGGAAGGCCAGGGTTAACAAAAGCGTTGCTGTGATCAACAGAGTCAAGAACCCGATATTTTTCATGCGTTCCTCCTCGTCCGAATTCCGGCGCGGACGCCGCCGGTAAGATCAATGGCCACGGACCCCGCCTTGGCACGAGCACTCCCGCGACACCCGCACAGTATGGCAAAATTCCGCTGTGCATAGGTTGACTCTTAAGGTGCTCGGCTCCGCGGCAACAAAAAAGTCTGGTCGGCGCGGGTTTCGGAAAGAGCACGATTTCAGTTCTTAGCCTGCCCTGAGCAAGCGAAGCACGCCGAACCGTGCCGCTAGGGACGTCGAATAGTCCTGCGCTTCAGCGCCTGAGGTACGCTTCGGTGCGAGACGATCCCCGGCGCATTCTCGCTACCCGCCATCCCGTTCCCTCCGGCTTCTCCACCACCACAGTAGCGCACCCAGTACCACCACCGCGCCCACTACCAAATCGAAGCGCCTCAAATCATGAGCCAGCCGCCCCCAGTGTCCGCCAAACAAATATCCCGCGCCGCAAATCGCGCTCACCCAAACCGCGGCTCCAAGGAAGTTGAACACGAAAAACTTCCGCCACGGCATGTGCAGCGCTCCCGCCAGCAACGCAGCCAACACGCGCATGCCAAACAGGAATCGTGCCAGAAAAACCGTGGCTGCCCCGTACCTCTCGAACATCCGATCCCCCCGCTCCATCGTCTCCGCCCGAATAGAGAAGACATCCCGGTAGCGTTCGATCAGCGGACGCCCGCCGTGCCGCCCCAGCGCAAAGCCCAGCTCTCCGCCCGCCGTCGTGGCCACAATCCCAACCAGAACGACCCAGGGAAACTGCAACTCATGTTCGGAATAAGCCAGAAAGCTGGCCAACAACAGGATCGTCTCACCCGGCAAAGGCAATCCCGCACCTTCCAGCAACAACAGCGCCGCCACAGCCCAGTAGCCATAGTGCACCAGCGCGCCCCGCAGCAGCTCAAAAATGTGGTGGGTCATCATCTGTAGTTTGTCATCCAGAGGCCGGCGCTTTTGCCCGCCTCAGGATCTAGGCGAGCCGCGCGCCTCCAGGGAGCCTGCCCTGAGAGAGCGACAGCGACCGAAGGGCGCGCCTAGCTCGCTTCTTTATCGCACTCACTCAGCCGGGAACCTTCTCACGAGTCAGGAATTCGATCAACGCCAGGTTGAACTCTACCGGACATTCCTCGTATGGCAAGTGTCCAACCCCAGGAAAAACGATCGACGTGGAATTCGGAAAGTACTTCGCCAGCGGCAAAGCCGACGAAGCATACACCGCCGAATCCTTGCTGCCCCACATAAAAAGCGTAGGAATGCCCGCCAATTTCGGCAGAGTAGCTTCAAGTTCGCGCAAGTCTTCGGTCCAGGTGCGCACGATGCTGAGCCCATGTTCGAATAACCCAGGCTGCGCCAGCGGCGCCATGTAGCCTTCCAGCGTCCCCGCAGGAATCCGGCTGCGCTCGCCATACATGCGAGCGTGCCAATAAGGGTAGGAAAACCGCATGTGCGCGCTCGTCAGCCGGAACAGCGCCGCTCCAACCTTGCTGCCCAGAAACGGTGCCAGCCGCCGCCCATGCGCGGAATAAGGATTCACCGGCGCCACCAGCACCAGCCGCCGCAGGCCGAGGTCGGGACGAAGCCCAGCGTTTCCGCTCAGGCATTCCGCCGCCATCATCATCGCGACCGCTCCCCCATGCGAAGTCCCCAGCAGATCAAACGAAGAAATTCCCAACCGCTCGACGAACTGCAGAAGTCGCTTCGCCGTCCCCCGCATGGAATGATCAAGGCCAGCCGGCCGATCCGAGAATCCCGCACCCATCATGTCGGGCGCATAAACCGTAGCGTAAGGCGCCAACGCCGGCATCGTATATCGCCACGAGAACGAATACCCCAGCAGTCCATGCACCAGAATCAACGGTGTACCGGGTGCCCCACTTCTCGCTTCTTTTGCGAGAAGTGGGACCGACCCCGCGCGCAGATACCGCATACGCGCCCCATCAAAATCCATCCAGCACTCTTCCACGCCGGAGCCCAATGCCGGCGCAAGGCTAGGTTCGAGTACGGTAGGAAATTCCCGGCTTCCCGCCATCCCAGCCAAATCTTCTAGCTCCAAATCTTCGCAACTCCGGACAACTTTTCCAGCTCCACCCGACTCTACTTAAATGAACATCGCCTCTGTTCACTTCACCTGGGGAGCTTCGGCTCCCCGTTTTTCTTGGAGCAGTGATCACTGTCCAGTCGTCAGAGGCCGGCAAGATGAATCAGGTGTTACTGGCCACTGATCATTGATCAGTGACCACTGGCCACTGCTTTCCGCCTCTTCCTTAACAGCTTCTTCAACACCCGAATCCCCTTATCCACATGCTTCTCCTCCAACAAAAACGGAGGCAAAAATCTCACCACCGTATCCTGCGTCGAATTAAACAGCACTCCCTCAGCCAAAGCCGCATCCACAATTGGCCTCGCCGGAATCTCCAGATTGATCCCCTGAATAAATCCCCGCCCGCGCACTTCCTTAGCGGCACCGCTCTTCTCCACAACTCCTTTCAATTCCTGCTGCAGATATGCCCCGACTTTATTCACGTTATCCAGCAGCTTCTCTTCTTCCACGATAGCGAGAAACTCCAAAGCAACCCGGCAAGCCAAAGGCCCTCCACCAAAAGTAGTTCCATGCTGCCCCGGCGAAATCGCGTTAGCAAATTCTTCCTTGGCGATGAACGCTCCCAACGGCAGCCCTGCCGCAATCGGCTTCGCAATCGCCACAATATCCGGAGTCACTCCAAAACTCTGAAACGCAAACATAGTCCCGGTCCGCCCCAGCCCGCACTGAATCTCATCAAAGATCAGTGCCGCCTTATGCCGGTCGGCCGCCGCCCGGCAGGCTTGCAGAAACTCCACCGAACACTCATAAATTCCGCCCTCGCCAAAAATCGGCTCCAAAACAATCGCGCAGGTATTGTCGATAACCGCCGTCCGCAACCCCTCAATGTCGTTCTGCCGGACAAACGTCACGTCTTCCAGCATCGGCTCAAATCCCTTGCGATGCTTCTCCTGCCCGGTCAGCGACAGCGCCCCAAACGTCCGCCCGTGATACGACCCCTCAAGCGCCACCAGTCGCGACTTCGCCTCACCCCCAGCCCGATGTCCCGCCAGCCGCGCCAGCTTGATCGACCCCTCAATCGCCTCAGTCCCGCTGTTAGAAAAAAACGCCCGAGCATTTCCGAACGAGCTGCCCAAAAGCGTGCACAACTTCTCCGCCAGCGCCCCCTGATACTCGTGGTAATAAAGATTGGAAACGTGAATCAGCTTCCCCGCCTGCTCCCGAATCGTCTTCACGATCCGCGGATGCGCATGCCCCAGCGCATTCACCCCCAAGCCAGAAACAAAGTCGAGATAACGCCGGTCGTCAATGTCGTAAACAAACACACCCTTCCCCCGCGTCAACACAATGGGATACCGGTTATAAGTCCCCAGCAAATACCGCCGCTCCAACTCCGCAATCTGTTCAAAGGTTTTCATAGGAAGCTTAGATTGTAACGGAAGAGGCAGACGGAAACCGACCCACACTCGAATCTCTCGAACTACCTACAAAACGGCTTGATTGCCCGTGCCCCTCAGTCTAAAGTTCGCGCATGTCCGGCAAGCAGTGGCCATCCAAAATATCAGCGCGGACGAAATATTTCATCGTGCTCTTTGCGTTTGTTTTCACGCTTGGGTTCGCGAAGTTCCATTTTTTTAACGCTTGGGGGGTCAGAGTTAATCTTAGGCAAAATGAGCCCGCGGGCAAGTCGGCGGCGATCGCGCTGGTCTTGGCCCTCTTCGCCGCGTTCTTTCTAACGAAAAAGAAATTTGATTGACCGCTATCCGCAGACCATTCTGGGAAACAAAAAACGTCCGGAGGACGCCCGATAATAGCCCACTTCAAAGGAAATGAAGATGCGTGATGGACGCGGCCACACCGGCGGACGTAAACGAAGCTAAGAATAGGCAGGTCCGGCCAAACCAAAACTCGTAAGGGTGCCCTGTCCAAGCTCGGCTTGGACGGGGATTTTCAAATCAGCCTTCAGTGATCGGCCGACTATTCCGCACCCGCTTCAACAACAACTCCAGTCATTTCCGCGTTCCTGAAGCTAAGCATCACCCTCGGCCCCTCGCGCACATTCAGCACCAAGGGAGGACGAAAGCAGGCAATACAGGTGCCGCGTTTGTGCCGTACGCTGCGATAAACAATACCTGCTGAACCGTTAGTCAACAGTTGAAATCCCAACCTTTGCGACGCGGCGTAGCTGTCCGGATCCAAACAGCCCGAAAAAGCTGTGGCTCCGCGCAAATCGTGAAACTCATGTCTAAAATCGGAGAGATAGTCGATATAGGAAAAGACTTCTTCCGCTTTCCATCCGACTTCCTTCAGCTCGGCGGCCCGATGAAAGACCACTTCAGCTTGCGCAGTTTCCATCTCAAAACCCGCATACCACGCTCCTCGCTCCCGGCCATTGAAGCGTCCTCCAAGAGGATTTGCGTGAGTAAACGTTGCGTTCACGATATGGGCGAGCCGGAAGCCTGAAACCAGCTCAATGGCGCTGATGCCAGGCAGAGTGCCACTCTCCCCCAGCAATCGATCATTCGTCGCGCCCTCCAGTTCGGTAAGGTCGCTGAGCAGATCGTCGTTTCCTTTTGCGATGAGATCGAGGATTGGCCTGCCCTGGTCACTGTAACGATAGGGAATTAGACGATGCGTCCCATCCCGTTCCACCTTCGTCAGCATCGGCGACTTCATTTGCCGCCGCGACGCGCGTCCAGGAGTTGCCGCACCCTCATCAGGGCAGGGATGCCGCCTTTCCTCACGTAATTGACAGGCGAACTTCCTCCAAACATCGGATTCGCGTTCGCCAGTTGCATCCAGGCATCGGCCAACTTGTCGCCGTAAAGAATGTTAAGCGCCTTATAGATCCCGATTAAAAGCGAAATTCGCGTGAGCTGATCTTCATCGAGTGTCTTGGCCGTTCTATTCTTCATCGCGTAGAAGCTACCGCTGGATATTCCACCGATTAACCCTCGGGTATCTTCATCGCGCAATTTCCAATGTGCAGCAATCCTGAGCAGGCCCTCGATGGCAGCCGGACTGAGCCGGGCTCTATTTTCCTTACTCGATAGATCGACCGCTGTGTCCCACGAAAAGCCTACGACCGGCTGCTGCATGGTCACCATTTTCACAACCACTCCATTTATGTAGTAATATTACTACAATTATGGAGACATAGCAAGTCCTAATATAGCCCCTTCTCCCCCGGCGGTCGCGTCTTCCACCTCCGATGCACCCACAACCACTGCTCCGGATACTTCCTCACATAGTCTTCAATGATCGAAGTGAACTTCTGCGTGTTGGCCTTGATATCCGCCTCCAGGTCGCCGGTACGCACCAACTCCACCGCCGGATCAAACCGCAACCGGTATTTCCCCAGCGCCGCATCCCAGATGGTGAACGTCGGCACTACCGCCGCATCAGTGCGCAAAGCGATCCGAGCCGGCCCGGCAGCCGTACACGCCGGAATCCCGAAAAAATCCACAAAGATCCCCTGCGGCGGAGTCATGTTCGTATCCATCAGCATCCCCACCACCTCGCCCGCTTTCATCGCCGAGAGCAGCCCACGCACGAAATCATCTTTATCAACAGCTTTGTTGCCATGCATCGTGCGATAGCGAAGGATCAGATCGCCCAAATACCTATTGTCCATGCCCCGCATGATCACGTGCATCCAGTGCCCATGCATCGACAGAACAAAAGATGAAAGTTCCCATCCCCCAAAGTGTCCTGCAAACAAAAGCACGCCCTTGCCCCGGGCGTGCGCTCGCTCATAGTTCTCGAACCCGTCATACACCACAACTTGATCAACATTCTTGAGCGTGTATTCGGGAAAGTGGCAGACCTCCGCCAGTTGCCGTCCCAGCGAAGCAAATTCCCCCCGCAGAATCCGCGCCCGCTCCGCCTCACTTTTTTCCGGAAACACCATGGCGAGATTGCGCATGCCAACCTGCCGCAATCGCACGTGCAGAAGATAAACTACCCAGGCCAGGCCAATCCCGATCGCCCGCGCCACCGGACGCGGCAAAATACCAATGATTTTGATGAACGGCCAGGCTGCCGCGTACTCAAGTCGCTGCCGCATTCGGGAAGCGGAACGGTACCACCGTCAAAAATTACTTGTCAAACGAGAAGAAGAAGTTGGATTGTCATCCTGAGGCGGGTGACTTTTGCCCGCCGAAAGCCTGCCCTGAGCGAAGTCGAAGCGGACCTGGGCGAGCCGCGCGAAGCGTCGCGTTCTTTGCGACGCAATACTCGCGGCGCCTGGCCCGCTTCCTTATTTCGCCGCTTCCTGCGCCCACTTCGCCAGCGTAGTCAAAAACGGACTCGCTCCCGCCGGCGGACCAATCTCTCCAATCAGCGACGTCCGGAACGGCACCATACGCCCGTAAAACTCCCGCGTGCTGTCCTTATCCTGCTTAATGACAGCTCCGTTCAGACTGACACCGGCAAACAGACCTCGGGCGCGCGAATAAGTCAGAACCTCCGCTCGCATCTTCCAATCAGTATTTCCCTCGGCATGCCGACCCACCGGACCCGCAGCCACAGAGGCGTCCGCCCCCAGCGCGAACTCGCTTGAGAGCAAATGCTTCATCCCATCCTTATTCATGATCAGCATGACCAGGTCAACCGCTTGCCCGCCGATCTGAAAACCAAAGCTGCCACCTGTAACCACAAAAAATGCCGGAGCGCTCCATCCCGTTGGCGTGCGGCAACTCGCCAGCCCGCGCCCATACTTGGCGCCCACAATGAAGCCCCCCTTTAGCATCGACGGCACCACTGCCACGCACTCCGCCGACCCCAACACCTCTTGCGGAATGCCTTTATCCGGCGCCCCCTGGATTTCATCCAGCACATCGGCCGCCGCCTGCACCCGGTCCTGCGCCTTCGAGTCTTTGGGTTGATCGTCAGCCGCCACCGAAAACCTGCACAGACACACCACCACCGTAACCAGCAAGAGTTTTTTCATGGTTCCTCATTCACTCTAAAGATTCTCTGGGAGTAATGACTTGGATTGTAAATGAGGAGACGAGGTTGTGTCAGGAACGCTCTTCACAACGGAGCTAACGCCTGAAATCAGAAGGAAGGAAGGAAACAACCTGAAGACAAAAAAATCGGGGCTGAAAGTGGTGACCCTAATCGCCACTCTCAACCCCGTCTCCCAGGTTCTGTGGTAGGTGACGCGAGTATGCCGTCGCACAGGCTTTCCCGACAAGATTACCGAGGTCAGTGTCCCAAAGTAACCAGAGTCGCACGCCCCCTAACAACCCTATTTCGCCGCCACCAGCGAATGCGTAATGGCATGTACCGACAGCGCAATCCGGTTCTGCACGCCTACCTTGCGCATCAACTTCGCCACATGCGCCTTAACCGTGCGCTCTTCAATTCCGAGCTGAGCGCCAATCTCTTTGTTGGATCGTCCCGCCACCAGCATTTCGAGCACTTCTTTTTCCCGATCCGTAAAGGTCACGCGACCCGCCGGAAAGATCCGTCCCGGAGCCGACGAAACCCGCTCGATAAACATCGAAAGCACCTTCCGCGGCGCCCACACCGATCCCTGACTCACAATGCGAATGGCCTGCGCAAATTCCGCTGGCGAAGCCGCCTCATCCACATATCCCTTGGCCCCGGAAGCGATCGCTTTAAGGATGGTTTCTTCGTCCACTCCCGATCCCGTCACAATAATGCGCAAATCCGGCCGTGTCGCCTTCAGGCTCGCCATCACATCAAAAAGGTTTTGTCCGGATCGGTTCCCCAGCAGAATCAAGTCCACGTTCTGCAACGTGGAAATCTCGGGCAGGCCGGCGGAGACCAGTTCGAACTCAGGCTCGGAGTCGAACAAGGCGCGAAATCCCACAAACCTCAGCGGGTCGCTCTCCACCACGGCAATTTTGATTATCGGTTTTCTCGCCACTGCTGCTTTCATAGTTTTCCCTATAGGGCGTAGTGTCTTAGCTAGAGCATAGCGGCATTTGCCCCCCCTGCAAAGAGAAGTGACCGAAGTTAAATTACGGGAGTAACATGAAAAAGAAGGTCGAAAACCTGCCCTACAGCGGAGATTGGCCGGATAATTCTCGACGCCACTCGCGGAGAAGATTCAGCATGAAAAAAAATCCCACTCGCTTCCTTGCCCTGTTCGCCGGCCTAACCATCGCCGCTTCCACCCTGCTCGCACAGGAACCAGCGCCCGCCGCCGCACCGCCCGCCGCGCCTCAGACTCCCGCCAGTACCTATCAACCTAAATTTCCCGGCGACCCCGCCCGCTCCGATTCCGAAGCTGCCGCCCTCGCCTACATGCGGGTCGTGATCCGCGCCCAGCACCAGTTCAACAAGCAGTATGACCACTTCGCCACCTCTCTCGCCGAACTCGTCCACTCAGGCTCATTCACCAAGCGCATGGTCGATCCCCACCGCAATGACTACACCGCCAGCTTCGAGGGTCAGAAAGACAGCTTCATCCTGACCATGACGCCCAATCAGTTGGACGCCCAGCACCGCTCCTTCTACGCCGAAGACGACGGCAAAATCCACGCCGACGAAGAGAAACCCGCCGACGCGAAATCTCCGGTCGTGAAATGACTCTTCTAAGTAACGATCTAAGGCTGTCATCCTGAGCGGAGGACGCGCTTCGCGAAAGCGAGGCACGCCCGCAGTCGAAGGATCCTAGCATCGCAACGGGCATCACCCTCGTGGGCGATTCCGTAAGCGATATGAACCCGCTCAAGGCTGCCTTTAACTGAAACTCAGTTTATTATGGGAGTGACAAGAATCAATCTTACGGAGGAATCATGCCCGCAACCATCGGCGCGCCAGCGCCCGAGTTCTCATTGAAAGACCAGGATCAAAAAGAAGTAAAGCTCAGCGATTACCGCGGCAAGAAGCGCGTAGTCCTGATCTTCTACCCGCTCGACTGGAGCCCGGTCTGCACCAAGGAGCACGTTTGCATCGTCAACGACAAGAAACAGTTTGAGCAACTCGACGCCCAGGTCCTCGGCCTCAGCGTAGACAGCGTGTGGTCGCACAAGGCCTATGCCGACAAGATGGGAATCCAATACCCGCTGCTAGCCGATTTCCAACCTCGCGGCGCAGTCGCCGCCAAATACGGCGTCTATCTCGAAGACAAAGGCATCACCGGCCGCGCCATCTCCATCATCGACCGCAACGGCAACCTGGCCTGGCACAAGAACTATGACATCCCCGTCGTCCCGGATATCGCCGAAGTCTCGAAGGCCCTTGCCGGAGTGAAATAGCTAAACGTGTCATTCAGAGCACCGCTGTCGAACGATCCCTACAGGAGTGCCCCATTTCTCACGTCCTTTGCTAGAAGTGGGGGTTTTTGATCTCTACGTTCCCGGCTTAATCTCCTCGGCCTTCCCATCCCGATAAATCACCACCAAAGGTTTCCCTCCATCGGGATACCGCACAGTCTTCTCCTCCGACGACGCGCCCCCATCCGGAACCCCCATCCCCACTGCAAAATCCGCCTGCAGTTCATTCATCCCCGGCTTCACCTCATGCTGCGCGACCGCCTGCCAAACGTCCGCGGACCAGTGCTTGTACAACTCGTGCGGATCTTCCACATAAAACATCTCGTCGGAATAAATTTTGTACTGCCCATCGCTCTCGAATCCTATGGGAACCGCGAAGCTGTGACCATCTTTGTCGAACGTTGCTACCACCTGCTTCCGCCCGCCCGGCGCGGCGACCGCTATCACATCCTTAATCTCCACTCGGTCGATCGGCCCCAGCAATCCGGCCTCATGAGCGAAATCAACGTTCTTCACCACTGGCACGTACCGGTAGTAGGTGTACCGGTATCCTTCCTTCACCCACACCGGCTGCAGCGTCAACTGCTTCGCCGAGTTCAGATCGAAGGGATACAACTTCTTCGGTACCACGTAGTAGTCTGCATTCGAGTAGCTGGCTTTCCTCGCCTGCTCCTGCTTCTGCGCCGCAACATAGTCCTCATGCCGCTCATAAAGGATGTATCCCGCGCGCACTCCCGCCACTACCACCGCCAGCGCCAAGGCAATCTGAATCCTCTGCTTCGCCTCTTCACTCATCATGCGCAAGACTCTACCAGATCGTCGGCCCAAGACGAATCATTTCAAAGGAGGTAGACTTGAAGAGCACCCTGGAGTTGGGAGATGTAACCCAGGACACTATGCAACCGTGCCGGAAGCGGGATATCGAGGAGAACTCCAAATGCCTACTGTCACCGAAGAAGATGTCCTGAGCGCGCTGAAGAGTTGCTACGACCCCGAGATCCCCGTGAACATCGTCGATCTCGGCCTGATCTACAAAGTGAACTTCGCCCCCGCCCCCGCCGACACTCCCGAGCAAGCCAAACAGGACGTCGTCATCGACATGACCCTCACCGCGCAAGGCTGCCCCGAACACGTCAACATCAGCGCACAAGTGAAGTCGCGGCTCGAGCAGTTGCCCGGCATCCGCAATGCGGCGGTCAACGTGGTCTGGACTCCGCCCTGGACTCCCGACCGCCTGAGCCCCGACGCCAGAAAGCAACTCGGCATCGAGTAACGGCTTCAGCTTTCTGGCTTCAGGCTCGGCGAAACCGCCGGAGACCTCAGGCTTGAGCCGCAGCCCGAAAGCCGAAACCCGCCTTTCTCACCCTTGGATCTCTTCCCAGGCGTTGTAAGCAGACCGGCCCGCGGCGTCGGTGATCCGCCTGCCGGCGCGCGCCGCCATCTCCATCATCTGCATGCCACGATCAAAATAATCCGGCAGCGCCCGGCGCACCTTTTCAAAGCTCTCCGGAAACTCCGACGCCAGCACCGCCAAACCCACTCCAGTAGCCAGCACGCCCGCCGGATATTTTTTCTTCAGGAACAAAACCGTCGCTGTTCCAATCGAACCCGCCACCACCGCCTTCTTCCAGCCGTCCATGTTTCCCCCAAGAAACACTCGATTTGCGAATGATTATACTTCGTCTGAGTTCCTGTGGGGATGGCCTCCGACTCGTCCGCGAGTTAAGAATTCCTAACCATCGCGCCCTCATTACCTTCGCCGCCCCACCGACGTGCGCGCCACTCTCTTGCCAAACGACTACACTCGAATTGTGAAGCGACACTACACCATCGGACGCATCAAGGGCGGCATGAAGTTCACCTGCACGCGCTGCGCCCACCACGTCAGCACGCTCGATTTCGACATCCGCGACGGCAACCTCCGCACCCAGGCCGCTACCGCCATCAACCGGCATGCGACGGCAATCCACCACGAGCCCGTAATGTTCTCCTCCCTCGACACCCAGCAGCGCATCTGGCGCACCTGATTCCCTAAATGAACTTTGTCATTCCGAAGCACGCCGAAGGCGTGCGAGGAACCTGCTGTTTGCGTGCAGCGCCACAACTCATGTAGAGACAGCCGCCCCGGCTGTCAGCGAAGCGACGCTGCCCGAGAAACGCTCCCGCAAGATTCCACAGCCCCTCTGTGACATCTGACCTTGCCCTTCACTTCCGACTTGTACGATGATTAACTCCAAATACCCACCCGCTCTTTGACAACAGAATAGAAGGCACTAAGTACCGTCAGGTCAATATTTTACGGACAAGTCCTTTAGATCCAATATTTTAGTCAGATTCGCCACAGATCAAGCGCTCGCAAGTTATTGATTCCAGATAATTAAGCGAAGTCAATCTGTGAATTTTTTAATCTGGAATCAAGCGGATGAGAAGCATCGCTGGCATTTGCAGCCGTAAAGATGGAAAGACGCGGACAAGACTGTCCGCGCCACACAAGCGTCTTGGTACTAGGTTCTAGGTGCTGGGTACTAATCGACAACAGCTTTGTCGGTAATCAGCAGTCCGCGGTCGATGATCTCAAACGCCTCGCGCATCTGCTGCTCGTTGATGCACAGCGGAGGGTTGGTGAAGAAAGTGTTCCAGCGAACGAAGGTGTAGAGGCCTTGCTCGCGGAAAAAGCGTCCCAGAGCAGCCATCTCCTCCGACGTACCGTTGAAGGGAGCCAGAGGCTGGCGCGTCTTGCGGCTGCGGATGAGTTCAACGATGCCGAACAGTCCGATCGAGCGCACCGCGCCTACCGATGGATGCTTCGCCTGCAACTCCGCTCCCAGCTCTTTCAGAACCGAGCCCAGTTTTTTCGCGTTGTCGATTAGCCCATCTTCTTCGTAGACGCGAATCGTAGCCAGCGCCGCCGCGCACCCCATAGGATGACTGTTATAAGTCAGCCCTCCGTAGAAAACTTTGTCCTGAAAGTGCTGCGCGATGCGATGCCGCATCCCGACTGCTCCCAACGGCAGATAGCTCGAGGTCAATCCCTTCGCCATGCAAAGCAGATCGGGGACAACCTTCCAGTGGTCGACGGCAAACCACGCGCCGGTCCGCCCGAAGCCGGACATCACTTCATCGGCGATCATCAATATGCCGTACTTGTCGCAGATCTTCCGAAGCCCCTCGAGATATCCGTTCGGGGGAACAAGAACGCCATTGGTTCCGGTCACAGGCTCAAGGATGAAGGCAGCGATGGTTTGAGGACCTTCGAGTTGAATCGTCTCTTCAATCATCGCGAGCGACGATTCCGCCGATTCCCATCCGCGCTCGATGCCGTGATAAGGATCGAGCACGTGAACCACGCCCGGAATGCCCGGTTCCGCGGCCCAGCGCCGCGGGTCGCCGGTAAGACTGATCGCTCCTGCCGTCGCGCCGTGATAGGAGCGGTAACGTGCGATGATCTTGGAGCGTCCGGTGAAGAAGCGCGCGATCTTAATGGCGTTCTCGTTGGCGTCAGCGCCGCCGTTGGTGAAGAAAAATGTATCAATGTCGCCTGGAGTGATTTCGGCGAGCTTTGCGCCAAGACGCGCTCGAACTTCAGTCGCCATGAAAGGGTTCGCGTAGGCAAGCGTCGCCGCCTGTTCGCTGATGGCCTGGATGACGCGCTCGTCGCCGTGTCCGATGTTGACCGACATGAGCTGGCTGTTGAAGTCGATGAAGCGCTTGCCTTCCGGCGTATAGAAATAGATCCCCTTCGCGCTGGCGACAGGAATGGGATCGACCTTCGACTGGGCAGACCACTCGTAGAGCGTGTGCTTGCGCGAAAGGTCGACGATCTCTTTGCCTGTCATAGTCGAAGTGGTAAGAGTTGTGGTCATGGAATCCTCAGTTTGCTGATTGCAGCATCGCAGATCATTGTCATTGGGCGATCGAGTGATTGGAGCGATTGGAAAAGCAAACGACGCATGCGGATTTTCAATTGCCCAATGACTCAATCACTCAATCCCCTAGAACTTTCTGCTGTGCTCTTTGGCCCAGCGCTCGACTACAACTTTCTTGTCGGTGTAGAACTCGATAGCGTCGCGGCCTTGGCCGTGGAGATCGCCGAAGAAGCTGTTCTTCCATCCGCTGAAGGGAAAGTAGGCCATGGGAGCGGCGACTCCGATGTTGATGCCGATGTTTCCCGCGGGGGCTTCGTAGCGGAAGCGGCGCGCGGCCGATCCGCTTGAAGTGAACAGCGACGCTTGATTGCCGTAAGGGCTGCGCTCGAGGAAGGCAAGGGCATCGTCCATGTCGTTGGCGTGGACCAGGCTGAGCACGGGACCGAAAATCTCTGTGTCGGCCAGATCACTGCTGGACGGGACGTTGTCAAGGATGGTGGGCTTCACGAAGTTGCCGGATTCGTATTTCGGGATCTTCGAGTTGCGGCCATCGAGCAGAACTTTCGCGCCTTGCTTTTCGCCGAGTGCGATGAGGGACTCGACGCGCTCTTTGCTTTGGGGCGTGATCACTGGGCCCATCTGCACGCCCTCGTCGAGGCCGTTGCCGACTTTGAGCTTCGAGGCGGCGTCGGCGATCGAGTCGCGGAATGTTCTCTGCGCTTCGCCAATCGTGACCGCGACCGAGACGGCGAGGCAACGCTGGCCTGCGCATCCGAAGGCGCTGTCGCTGATGATCTGCGTCGCCATGGGCATGTCAGCGTCGGGGAGAACGATGACGTGGTTCTTGGCGCCGCCCTGGCATTGGCAACGCTTCCCTTTTTCGCCGGAACGAGCATAGATGTAGCGCGCGACCGGAGTGGAACCGACGAAGCTGATGGCGCGGACTTTGGGGTGGTCGATGAGGGCGTCGACGACGGCTTTGCCGCCGTTGATCAAGCTCACTACTCCTTTGGGTAGTCCGGTTTTTTCGAGGAGTTCGTAAACGTAGCGCATGGTGAGCGGGACGCGCTCGGACGGCTTCAGGATGAAGGTGTTACCGGTCGCGATGGCGTAAGGCAGATACCAGAATGCGATCATTCCTGGAAAGTTAAAGGGGACGATAGCAGCGGTGACGCCGAGGGGCTGGCGGATCATCATTTCGTCGATGCCGCGGGCTACGTCTTCGAGGTTGTAGCCTTGCATCATCATTGGGATGCCGCAGGCGACCTCGACGTTTTCAATCGCCCGGCGCATCTCGCCTTTGGCTTCGCTCAAGGTCTTGCCGTTTTCCTGGGTGATGATGCGGGCGATATCGTCGATGTGATCTTCGAGCAGCATCTTCAACTTGAAGAGCGGCTGGATGCGATCTTCGGGCGGAGTGCGGCGCCATTCGGGGAAGGCTGCGGCCGCGGCTTCGACGGCCTGATTGACTTCGGCAGCTTCGGCTAGTGGGACCTGAGCTAAAACCTCGCCAGTCGCGGGATTTACTACATCGCGCCATTCGGAGGCGGAGGAATCAGTCCAGCGTCCGTTGATGAAGTTCGTGAGCCGGAGTGTGGGTGGTGCGGCTACTGAGGTCATGGTATTGCCTCTACTATTGATAAGAGTCTTATTGCGAATTCTCGCCGCATTTTCAAAAATGGAATCTCAGGCAGAATCTGAAACGGCTCGGCGAGGAGCAAACCATAGGCCATGTGCTTCTCGCCTATGGCGGAGCGAAACGTGCCACGATTGTCTCCGCCTCGGGCCATTAGCCGGGAGGAGACCAGACGCCGAATTGAGACTACCCACCAAAAACCACGCGCGTCCCCGTGGAAGGCATGATGAGCTTTTGCGGCATCTCACGTTGGACCGCCATCATGGTGCGAAAGCCCGTACAGTGCATGGGAATCAGATAGTCGGGATTGATTTCTTTCAGGGCTTCCACGGTCTTGCTGATAATCTCATCAGGATATGGGGCCAAGTGCCACCCGCCAACTACGGCGTGCACCTTCTCGATCCCGGTGGACTTCTGAAGCTGGCGGACAGAGTTGATAATACCCGCATGGCCACACGATGAGATGACGACCAAGCCTCGGTCCTTCACGTTGTAAGCGGTTGCGTGTTCTCCCCAAAAGATGTCCTTCACCAAGTCCCCTGGCTTGGCTTCAATCTGAATCGCACCGGGAGGGAAGTGCATGGTAGCCTCGCAGCCGGAGCCGGTTGCACCCGCTTCGAGTCGAGCTGCCGGCGGAGACGTCTCGAAATCGGTGATCCGCGGAATGTGACCGGAGGTGACCGCGTGGCCCTCCACTGTGGTCGGCTCCTCGGCGAGCATGACCTTCAACCCTCGCGCTTCGAGCTCATCGCGCTTGAGCTCACCATAATCGAGCTTCTTCCCCTCCGGTGTAAGAACCCAGCGATGGCAGAACGTATCATGCCCCCCAGCATAGAGGGTGAGCCCTGGTCTGCCGCGTCCTTGGAGGCTCGACGCCACGTTAAGCAACCCTCCGTAGTGGTCCACGTGACCATGGCTGATGATCAGTGCATCGGCCTGTGCGGGGTCGACTTTCAACCCTTGGTAGTTGTTTGTAAGTGTGCGTGGCGTGAGCGCAAAGTCGAGCAGTATCTGTTTTTGCTCCGCCCCTCGGAACGATTGCAGGTGATAGGCTAGCCCATGCTCTGACAGCAGCATCACGTCCGAGCCGTAGGGGAAGGGCAAGGTATTTCGTGTGACGGTGACGTTGCCAATCTTCCCACCCTTGGCGAAGATGTCATAAATGTTGTCTACCAGGTTGGTCACGATTAGCTGGTTGACGGTAGGAACTTCTCTGGGAGCAGCCAATAGGCTCCCAAACCGGCCTGTGCCGCCCAGCAAGACCGTCCCCCCTGCAATCGCTCCGAGCTTCAGGAATTCGCGCCGATGCATACTCGACCTGGACTGATGATTCGGAATTTCCGTTTTAGTTCCAACAGCCCAACACTATACAACCACCGAGGGATTGGAATGCACTTTTTCTTCGCCGGGTTCAGATTTATTGCCAAACCGACGCCCGTTGCCGCATCCGGAGAATTCCCTGCGACAGCAACAATGATACACACGTTGCTGGGATCCTTCGACTGCGGTTGTCCTTCGCACTTGAGGCGCGCGAAGGACAGTCCTCGCTCAGGATGACAAGCTTCTTAGACGAGCTGGGCTACTGCTCCCTTCTTGTCGCAGACCGCTGCCAGCGCGGATTCCAGCACGTCGAGACCTTCGTCCATTTGTTCGTTCGTGGCAACCAGCGGGACCAGGACGCGGATCACGTTGGAATACGAGCCTGCGGTGATGGTGATGAGGCCGTGCTCGTAGCAAAATTGCGTGATCTGCTTGGTTTCGTCCGCGGCGGGAGTTTTTGTTTCCTGCGACTTCACCAATTCGATGGCTTGCATGCCGCCGAGGCCACGCACGTCGCCAACGATGGACCAGCGGCGCTGCCATTCGCGGGCACGGCGCTGGAAGCGGTCTCCGAGTTCGTTGGCGCGAGTTAGCAAGTTTGTGTTTTCGAATAAATCGAGCGTGGCCAGCGCGGCGGCGCAGGAAAGTGGATTGCCTGCGAAGGTTCCGCCTAGTCCGCCGGGACCGGGTGCGTCCATGATCTCGGCACGGCCGGTGATTGCGGCGAGTGGCAAGCCGCCGCCCAGCGACTTCGCAGTGACTAGAATATCGGGTTCGATGCCGTAGCGCTCGCTGGCGAAGAGCGCGCCGGTGCGTCCGAAGCCGGACTGCACTTCATCGGCGATGAAGAGCACGCCGTGCTTGTGGCAAAGATCGATGAGGACTTTGAAATAGTCGGGCGGAGGTGCGACGAAACCGCCTTCGCCTAGAACTGGTTCGGCGATTACAGCGGCAACTTCTTCGTTGGCGACTACGCGCTTGAAAGTATCTTCCAGATGGCGAGCGCAGTAGAGGTCGCAAGACGGGTACTTCAAGTTATACGAGCAGCGATAACAGTAGGCGAACGGGATCCGGTAAACTTCACCTGGAAATGGAGCGAAACCGGCCTTGTAAGGATGCGTCTTGCTGGTGAGGGCCAGCGTCATCATGGTGCGGCCGTGGAAGGCATCTTCGAAAGCGATGATCGCGGGACGCTTGGTGTAAGCGCGAGCTACCTTGACGGCGTTTTCTACTGCTTCAGCGCCGCTGTTGACGAAGAGAGTTTTCTTAAGAAATTTTCCGGGCGTGACTTCGTTCATGCGCTCGGCGAGGCGGATGTAGCCTTCGTAGGGCGTGACCTGGACGCAGGTGTGAAGGTATTTATCGAGCTGGCGGCGGATGGCCTCGACCACGGCTTGCTGGCGATGACCGGCGTTGGCGCAGCCTATGCCTCCGGCGAAATCGATGTAGCGGTTGCCGTCTACGTCTTCCAGCCAGGCGTCTTCGGCCTTCGCCACATAAATGGGCGTGCCGTGAGAAAGGCCGCGGGGCACGGCCTTTGAGCGGCGCTCGGAGAGCGCTTTGGATTTCGGGCCGGGGATTTGAGTACGGAGTTGAATAGTTGACATCGTCTACTCTCAGTGGCCAGTGGTCAGTGATCAGTGGCCAGTAAATCGCGGTTTGTTTAGCTGGCCACTGGTCACTGACCACTGGCCACTGTTTTTTAGTACCAGCCTATTGGCTGCTCGTTCAGATTGATGTAGACCTGCTTGGTTTCTAGATATTCTTCGATGCCCCAGGGACCTAATTCGCGGCCGAAGCCGGATTGTTTATAGCCGCCCCAGGGAGCTTCGACATACGTTGGTTGCATGTGATTTACCCAGACGACGCCTGCGCGCAGAGCTTTCACGGCGCGCAGAGCTTTGAAGATATCGCGGGTCCAGACAGCGGCAGCCAAGCCGTAGGGTGAATCATTGGCAATCTTGAGCGCGTCTTTTTCATCGTCAAAAGGAATCACGGCCGCGACCGGGCCAAAGATTTCTTCGCGGGCGATGCGGGCGGAGTTGGTGACATCGGAGAAAATGGTGGGCTGGACGTAATAGCCCTTGCCGATCTTCTCGGGGCGGCCGCCGCCGGTAGCTAGTTTGGCTTCTTTCTTGCCGATCTCGATGTAAGAGTTGACGCGGTCGTACTGTTCTTTGCTGACTAGCGGACCCATCTTGGTTTCGCGATCGAGCGGAGGGCCGAGTTTGATCTTCTTTGCCTTCTCGGTCATGGCTTCGACGAAGTTCTTGTAGATCGACTTCTGCACCAGGATGCGGCTTCCGGCGGAGCAGACTTCGCCTTGATTGATGAAGACGCCGAAGAGAGCGCCGTCGATGGCGGCTTCGAAATCGGCGTCGGCGAAGAAGATGTTGGGCGACTTGCCTCCGAGTTCGAGGGTGACGCGCTTCACCGTATCGGCAGCCTGTTTCACGATGATCTTGCCGACGGCGGCGCTGCCGGTGAAAGCGATCTTATTGACGTCGGGATGCTGGACTAGCGGAGCGCCACAGCTTTCTCCGAAACCTGTGATGATGTTGACCACGCCCGGGGGCAGGCCGCAGTCGGCAAAATAGTTAGCGAATTCGAGAGCGGTTAGCGGAGTTTGCTCGGCTGGCTTGAGGACGCAGGTGCAGCCTGCGGCTATGGCTGGAGCCAGTTTCCACGCGGCCATGAGGAGCGGATAGTTCCACGGAATGATTTGTCCGGCTATGCCGACTGGTTCTTTGAGGGAAAGGGACATCGCGTTGTCGGGTACCGGGTTCACGTAGCCGACTACCTTGGTGGCGAGGCCGCCGTAGTATTCGAAGCAGGTGGCGGCGTCGTTGATGTCGAACTCGGCTTCGACGATTGGCTTGCCGGTGTTGCGGCATTCGAGTTCGGCGAGCGCTGCGAGATTGGCGCGGATTTTTTCGGAAAGGCGGAAGAGGACTCGGCCTCGCTCCTGCGCGGTGGTGGTCGCCCACGGGCCGTCTTCGAATGCGGCTTTGGCGGCGGCTACGGCGCGGTTGACGTCGTCGGGACCGGCGTCGGGGACTTGGGCGATTATTTCTTCGGTGGAGGGGTCATACACCGGAAAGGTTTTCGCGGATTTGCTCGCGACCCACTCGCCGTTGATGTACATCTGGTAGGTGCGGACTTCCTTAGGGACTTCGGTTGTGACTCCGCCTGGCATTTGTTTCGACCTCCTGGTACCTGAGGGGCTAAAGCCCCCAAATTTCCTAATCCTTGGCGGCACGACTGAAGTCGTGCCCTTCCCGATCTCTTACTACTCGTTTAGCGGCACGACCGAAGTCGCGGCCTTCCCAATCTCTGAGTGCCGCGCCTTTAGGCGGCCGTAGCCGAAGAAGAAGAAGGCGGCCAGGCCTATGAAGAAGAACGTGCCGCCCACCATCCAAATCTCGTACCAGAACAGCGATGTGATTTGCTGCGTCGGGAAAAATACCAGCGCGATGCCGAGGATTGTGGTGAGGAGGCCGCTGGTCCCGGCGACGAAAAGTGTGGCGCGGCCATAGTGGCCGGTTGGGGCCGGCTCGGTTATGGCGAATTTCACGAGCGCTCCGAACATGTAGACGAAGGGAACGAGATTCAGCACGACGGCCAGCGACAGGAGTTTTTGAAATGTTTCCTGAACGCCGGCACCGGCGAAATTTAAGATCACCAGCACGGCGGAGACCATGCCCTGCACGATCAAAGCCGCGTAGGGCGTTGAGTAGCGCGGGTGAATGTTGCCGAGCCATGAGGGCATATAGGAATCGAGGCCGGCGACGAAGGGGATGCGGGCGCAGCCGCCGATCCAAGCCGAACCGATGCCGGCGATGGCCAAGCTTAGCATCACGGCGAAGGGCACCAAAATCCAGTTCGCACCGACGCGGCCGGCCATTGCGTTGACCGCTTGCACTATGCCCTGCAGCACGTTGACGCTCTTGCCGACCGAGATCAACAGGGTCAGGGTGACGGCGACATAGAGCGTGCCTGCGATCAGGCCGCCCCAGGCAACCGCTCCGGGAAGGGTGCGGGCGGGGTCGCGGATTTCGTCGCCCATAACGGAGGCGAGCTCGAGTCCGATCAGACCGAAGCAGATTACGCCGAAAGAATTGAGAACGAAGCGCGGGTTAGCGGGAATTTTGAAGTCGGCAGCGGTGATCGTGGTGCCAAAGCGCGAGTAGATCAATATGCCCAGGCCGATCAGGACTGCGGCGGCGATGAAAGTGCCGATGGCGCCGAGGTTGTTGATCCACTTACCGATGCCGAGACCGAGAATGTTGAGCAGGGTGAGCGATGTCAGTAACCCGAGCGACATGATGAGCGCGAAAGATTTGCTATCGGCAAGAGCTGCGTGGCTGGGACCGAGGATAAAAACCGAGACACCGACGAAGTAGAGCATGATCGTCGGCACGTAGAGCATGTTGTTGGTCCAGTAACACCAGCCGGAGAGGAATCCGTGGAAGTTGCCGAAGACTTCTTTGGCCCAGAGATAGACTCCGCCCTCGCCGGGATAGCGGTGTGCTAGCTCGATTACGGCGATGCCTTGCGGAAAGAAGAAGAGGAGAAGGGAGATGATCCAGAGCCAGATGGTGACACCGCCGTTGGCGGCGATGGAGGGGACTACGTTGAGGTTGAAGACGGCGACCACGAATAGGAGGACCAGGTCGCGGCGTCCGAGGGCGCGGATCAGGTGAGGCTGAGGGGCGGGTTGGGCGGTGGTGGACAAAGCAAAACCAAAACAGCAGGTTCCCTTCGACTGCGCTCAGGGCAAGCTCTCACCGGGCTTTCGCCCGGTTCGGAATGACAAGGATTTTTTCTGCACTTTCTTCTGCACTCTCTAGTGCGCGGCCAGCGCTGGCTGGCCGATTCGTTCCTGTTGCGCTTTCGCTAGCGATGACGCTATGTCGTCGAAGGCAGCGAGGTGCTTGTCGATGTCGGCCTCGGTGTGCTGGACGGAGATGGTCCACTGCTCGTCCCACCAATAAGGTTGCGGCATCACGCCGCGGTTGACCATGGCGAACCAGTAATGGCGCCAGAGGTCGATATCGATGGTGGTCCAATCGCGGTAGTTGCGAATTTCTTTGGGATAAAACATCAATGCACCGTTGGCGCCGGCTTGCGCGATGTAGGCCTGCAGGCCGACCTTTGCGATGGTCTTGCGGTATCCAGCGGCGAGCTTTTTGCCGAGCTTGTCGACGTGAGCATAGTTGTCGCGAGTGAGGACTTCGCGGAAAGTCGCGAGGCCGGCGGCCATCGAAACCGGATTCGTGTTGTAGGTGCCGCCGTGGAAGACTTTGTGTTGGGAGATTAGATCCATCACGGATTTGCTGGCACCGAACGCGGCTAGCGGCAGGCCTCCGCCAATCGATTTGGCGAGGCAGATCATGTCGGGGTGAACGTTGAAGTATTCGCTGGCACCGCTCCAGCCTAGTTTGGCGCCGGTTTTTACTTCGTCGAAGATCAGGAGCGCGCCGTTTCTTGTAGTGATCTCCCGCAGACCTTGCAGGAAGCCAGGTTCCGGCATACAGATGCCGACATTCATGAGGATGGGCTCGAGAATGATCGCGGCGATCTCGCCGGGATTTTCTTTGAAACGGCGCTCGACGGTGGCGAGGTCGTTGAAGGTGGCGATAAGCACGTTTGCAACTGCGGATTTAGGCACGCCGAGGCCGCCGGGGACAGAGATCGGATTATCGATATCGCCGAAGTCGGGAGCGTGAGGCTTTACGCTGACCAGAGCGGAGTCATGCAGTCCGTGGTAGGCGCCTTCGAACTTTATGATTTTGTCGCGGCCGGTGGCGGCGCGGGCGAGGCGGATGGCATGCATGGTGGCTTCGGTGCCGCTGTTGCCGAAGCGGCACATCTCGACCGGAAAGCGGTTGCAGATTTCTTCGGCGAGTTCCCATTCCATGTCGTGGGGCATGCCGAACATGGTGCCGGTGGAGAGACGTTTTTCGACGGCTTTCATGACGGCGGGATGGCAGTGTCCAGCCATGAGCGCGCCGAAAGTCAGGTTGTGATCGATGTATTCGTTGCCATCGAGGTCGCGGAACTTGCTGCCGCTGGCCTCTTTCACGAAGATGGGCCAGGGATCGTAGTGGCGATAGTTGCTGGCCACGCCGAGCGGAATGCGTTTGAGATTTTTCTTGTGTGCCTCGGCGGATTTTGGGGTGCGGCGCTCGAAAGTTGCGAGCTCCTTCTGCAGATCGGGGTACATCGGATTCTCCGGGGAACTCAGGCCGGCGGTTTCTTTGTGGAGCAGCGGGCCGTTAGAATGCCGGGACGGCGGGCCGTCCCGGGGCTTAGCTCAACTATCTTACTCTTCCAAACTAGAAATAGAACTTTAGACCAAACTGCATCAGGCGCGGGTCTTTGACCTGAGTGACCTGGCCAAACTGCGCGCCGTCGGTGCTATCGCCGTCCGGGTTATAGAACTGGGTGTGGTTGAAGACATTGAACATTTCTGCGCGAAATTCCATGTGCATACGCTCATTGACCGGAATGAGCTTCACCACAGCAAAGTCGGTTTCGCTGATTCCCGGGCCACAGCAGATGGTGCGGGGCGCGCTGCCCACACGGCCAAGCAGGCCTGGGTCATAACAGCCATACACGGCGGCTGAGGTGCAGTTAACGATTCCGTTGCCGGGAACCGGCTGGGTGGAAGCGTTCTCGGTGAAGCTGTTCTGGTTGAAGTAGTAATTTCCATTGCTCTGCGGGTGAAGCCTTTGCAAAGGAGCGAGTTGGTCCGGTTCGCCTGGCAGCTCAAAATCAAAGCTGTTCATCAGTTCATTGTCGGCTTCGGAAGTGATGCGGATGGGGAATCCCGTCTGGTAGGTGGTGATGCCGGAGATGGACCAGTCATCGAGCAGTTTCCCGGCAACGCCGCTGTATTTTCTTACCGGCAGATTCCAGAGATAACTCAGGACGAAGCGGTGACGTGCATCGAAGAGCGAGAGCGAACGGTTGTCGGCGCCGGGAAGTGGGTTGAGAATGCCTTCGAAGCTGGAGGCCTCGTCGATCGACTTACTGAAGGTGTAAGCGGCGGTGAACTGCAAGCCGTGGGCAAACCGCTTATCGAGCGAGGCCTGCAGAGAGTTGTAGCCGGAGTTGGCAATCGTGTCCTGGGCAAAGATGCTGCTATACACCGGAACTCCACCGGCTGGGCAGCCGATGCCAGTCAGGGGATTGCATTGTGGCGACGAATAGGGGCGCAGGCCGACAAAATTCAACGTTTGACCTGTCCCTGCGAGAACAGTGCCGTTGGGCATATGGAAGTTGAAGCCGGCGGGCACGGTTACAGTGAAAGGAGCGTCCTCGTCAAATTGCGCGCAGGTGCCTAAGCCATCGAGGGTGTTGATGTCCAGGCAGGTTTGCGGGTTCGAGTAGTTGACGTCATGCGTTGCCAGCAGGCGATGCCCCTGGGTTCCCACGTAGCTGACTTCCAGCTTCATGTCGTTGGTTAACTCTCGCTCGACGGTCAAGTTGTATTGAGCGGAAAATTGCGTGCGCATGTGCGGCTGGAAATCGCCAAAGAGAAGGATGGGCTCGAATGTCGCCCAATCCACCTGGCTTCCTCGCGCGGGGTTGAGGACTCCGTTAAACGGATTCAGATAAGTGGTGGCGCCGTCCTGGCCTAAGAAAGGTTGATTAAACTGCGTCTCATAGACAAAGGTGCTGCCGCCGAAGGGAGGCTCAGCGCCGAACTGTTCCAGCACAAGCTGCTCGACCGGGTTATAGAAAAGGCCCCAACCGGCGCGAATGCTGGTCTTGCCGGAGTTGCCGGGACTCCAGGCAATACCGATGCGGGGGGCAAATGCCTTGTAATAGGTCTGGGTCATGCCGGGGGGAACGCCGGCGTCGCCGGGAACGACTAAGCCGGTCGCATTCTGCGAAGTGCAATCGGTATTGGGACCTCCGCAAGGGTATACGGTAGAGTTTTGGCCGGGGCGGAAAGTCTGGACGTGCTTGGCGATATCCGCCAGGGGGGTGGTCAACTCCCATCGCAGACCGTAGTTCAGCGTGAGATTTGGTTTTATCTTCCAGCTATCCTGCGCGAACAGATAGAGGCCAGTGTTGCGGACGTATTCGACTTGCCCCGAACCTTGTCCGAACTGATCGGGAAGGCCCAACAGGAAATTGGGGTATAGATTGCCTGCGCCGACGTCGTTCGGGCCCCCGCCATAGTAGTCGAAGGTTCCGTTCACGTTGTAGTAGAGAAACTGGTTGAACTGCTGACGACGAACATCGACGCCGAACTTGAAGGTGTGGTCGCCTGAGACCTTCGTCAGGTTATCGGCCCACTGGAAAGAATTCCCGGTTTGCGGAAGCTCCCCTTCGGAATCGTTGCCGAGGGAGAATCCTCCAGCAATGGAGATGGAGGGAAGGCCCTCGCGGTTGGGGCCGAGAAACGGGTGGATACCGAATTGGTTGCCTGCGACATCACCATAGAAACAAGGCGGAGCTCCGGTCACGCTGGTAAGCCAGCTGGGTGCGGTCGGGCAGGAGTTTTGCACCAGTTCGGTATTTTCCGGGTGCTGGAATGTCTGTTGAGCCTCGCGGTTGTAGTTGAAACGAGCCTCGTTCACCATGCTGTTGTTGATCGACCAGGTATGGGAAATATTCCACTGCTGGATGCGCTGCGCGATAATGCTGCCAAAGCCGGGGACATCGGCTCCAGTCAGTTCAAAGTTCGCAAAGGGCTGCACTATGTGCTCGTCGTCGAAATAGTAATAAATGCTCAGGTTCTGTTTGTCATTGATCTTGTGGTCGACCTTGGCGGTTAACTGGTCTCCTCGCGTCGGCTCGGTTGGAACGGTCGTGATCAGATTACCGTCGTTGGGTGCCTGCGGGACAAACTGCAACAGATCAACCGCAGTGGCATCCATGCAGGCGAGCGGTATCTGACTGCTGGGGAAGATCGGCGCAAGTGGGTTTCCAGCAATGACAGTCCCGTACGGAGCACCATCTTGAATAAGTCCGCCGCCGATTGCGGTATTGGCCGCCTGGCAGCCCGAACGGCTGCTCAGGATCGAGGAGTTAGTCAGCACCCCGGTAAATGGCGAGGGGGTGCCCCCAGTAACGGGATTTACATCTGAGAAATCCGCAACGATCTGCCCGTTCACCAGGTTGGTGGGCGATGGAGTTTCCTGGGAACTGGGCACAGTGACGGCAGGAGAAAGGATGCCCTGTCGAATGCGGCGACCTTCATAGGAAGCAAAGAAGAAGGTACGATCCTTCTTGATGGGTCCGCCAAAAGTCCCGCCAAACTGATTCTGATTAAACTGAGGCTTTTCGCAAGGAAGACCTTCAGCCTCGGTAAAGCAGTATTGATTGGCATTGAGCACCTTGTTGCGGAGAAACTCGTAGGCACTGCCATGCCACTGATTCGTCCCTGATTTTGTGACTACATTGATGACCGAACCGGAGTTGCGGCCGTATTCCGCGTCGAAGGTATTGGTGAGAACACGGAACTCCTGAATGGTATCAGGCGAGGGTTGAACCGTGGGCAGGTTGACGAAGAGATCGTTGGCATCGCCGCCATTGACGCTGAAATTGTTGGCGCGCCCGCGGCCACCGTTCACCGATACTGCGCCGGGGCTGTCACTTCCATAGATGAGCGAGTTGCTGGACCCGGTAGTGGACATGACGCCGGGCTGCAACTGCAGAAGCTGGTAAGTATCGCGCGTGTTGAGCGGCAAACTCGAGACCTCCCGCGAGTCCATGATCGCGCCGAGTTGAGTGCTCGTGGTATCGACCAGCGGCGCTTCTGAGGTCACATCGACGACTTCCTGCGCCTGGCCGATCTGCATCACCATATTGAGCGTGACGACCTGACTGAGGTCCACGGACACGCCATGGCGAAGAGCTCTTTTGAAGCCTGTCAGCTCAAAGCTGAGGGTGTAAACGCCAACGGGAATTTCGGGGAATGAATAGTCCCCGCTGTCGCTGCTTTCGGCATCACGGCTTACGCCCGTGGCCTCGTTGGTTACGACCACTTTGACATGCGCGATCACGGCGCCGGATGGGTCGGAGACGCGGCCCAGGATGCGGCCTCCGGTGCCTTGGGCGGAAAGCAAGGTGGGGGCCAAGAAAGCGATGGCGGCGACAAGGCAGAACGTTTCCAGACACATCGTGGTCCAGCGGGCTCGCAGCGACGGCATGGAACCTCCAGGCATCCTGAAAGAAGTTTTTTCTTTGAAAGCTACAGCTTGTGTCTCGCCACAACCTTGCTATAATCCCGCAAGGTTAGAGAAGGGGAAGGCGCACTGTCAAGGATAAAAAAAGCGCTGCCTCTCATAGAAAATTCTTATCGGCCGGCCTGCAGGCGATGAATTCAACCAGCTCGGACCTTTATTTGAAGATCGGAGATGTGGCACGGCGGGTTGGAGTATCGCCGTCGGTGATCCGGTCGTGGGAGAGTCTGGGACTGACGCGTCCGCGACGCACCGAGAGCAAGTACCGGCTGTACACGCCGGATGACGTGAAGCTGCTGAAGCGGGCGCGATTTCTGCGGAAGGTGCGGGGGTTGAATGCGGCGGCGATTGTGGAAGTGCTGCGGCGGGAGGGGCGAGTGCGTCCGGCAGCGGACGGAAGTGCGGGAGCCATTGGTTCGCACTTGCGGCAGTTGCGGGCGAAGCGGAGGTTGTCGCTGGCACAGGTGGCGAAAGCGGTCGGCATCTCGGTGGGATTCCTGAGCGCGCTGGAGCGGTCGCAGATGAGCGGGTCGGTGGGAACGCTGCGCAAGCTGGCGCGGTTTTATAAGACCAACATACTCGATTTCTTTGATGCCACGGGCGCGAGCAGCAGACAGGTGCAGCCGGAACAAAGAAAGGTGCTGGAAGCCGGTCCCGGCGTGCGTATGGAGTTGCTGGCATGGGGGAATACCACGGTGATGGAACCGCATCTGTTTCGGGTAGCGCCGGAAGCGGGCAGCGGTGACTCCTATGCGCACGAGGGCGAAGAGTTCCTTTATGTGTTGCGCGGAGAACTGGCGATCACGCTGGAGAAAAAAGAATACCGGCTGAAGAAGGGCGACAGCTTTTATTTTGAAAGCGCGACGCCGCACCATTGGAAAAATCCGGGGCGGGCAGAAACCTGGGTGCTGTGGGTAAATACGCCGCCGACGTTCTAGCGGGTACTGGAGGCGCGATGAAAGCGCAACAAGCAGGTTGGCTGCTACTGCTGGCCGTGACCGTATTCACCGGGTCGTGTACCAAGAAAACGCCGACGCTCAGCCTGCTGGTGTGGGAGGGCTATGCCGATCCGGCGTTCGTCAAGGCTTTTGAGGAGCAGCATCATTGCAAGGTTTCGGCGTCTTATATGGGGTCGAGCGACGAACTGGTGGCGAAACTGCGCGGGGGCAGCGCCGGAAATTATGACGTGATCTCGCCTTCGAGCGATGTGGCGACTTCCATCGCATCGGCGGGCCTGGCGGCGCCGCTGGATTTGACGAAGATCCCGAGCTACGGGCAACTTTCTCCGCAGCTCACTTCGCTGCCGCTGGTACGGGTGAAGGGGCAGGTGTATGGAGTTCCTTTCATGTGGGGGCCGGACCCGATGATTTACGACACCACGGTCTTCGCGCAGCCGCCGGAGAGCTGGAACGTGCTTTGGGATCCCAAATACAAAGGAAAAATTTCGGTGTGGGACGATCTGTCGACGGTGTACATGGCGGCGCAAGTTCTGGGTTATGACAAGCCTGATCCGTCGCAGCTTTATAACTTGAACGACGACCAGCTTGAGGCGGTGAAGAAGAAGTTGCTGGAATTGAAACCGAATATCCGCAAGATGTGGTCGACGGGCGGGGAGTTGACGAATCTTTTTCAAAATCACGAAGTGGTCGCGGCCATGGGATGGCCGCTGACGACCAATCAGCTGCGCAAGATTAATTTTCCGGTGGGCGAGACGATTCCGAAGGAGAACACGACCGGGTGGATTGACCACCTGATGATCACGGCGGGGAGCGAGAACCAGGATCTGGCTTACGAGTTTCTCGAGTACATGATTGAGGCGCAGACGCAGAAGAAGGTGACGGACGTGACGGGATACACTCCGGCGAATCCGCAGGCGGCGCAGTTGATGACGCCGCAGGAAGTGAAGAGCCTGCATCTGGACGACGTCGACAACTACCAGAAGCGGCTTTATTTCTGGCAGAATGTGCCGCGGCGCGCCAAGTACAACGAAATCTGGAATGAAGTGAAAGCAGCGCAGTAGAAGCGGGCCTCGGCTTTCGGGCTTCGGGCGTCGGCTTACCGAGAATCGGTGAGGACGTTGGGACTGATGACCACTTCTGAGATTGCAATAACGAGGAAGTCTGTGGCCGATACTGTGGGTCGATCATCTCTGCTCAGCATTCGTAATGTGGCCAAGCAGTTCGGCAAGAATGTCGTGCTGCGGGACATTTCTCTGGATGTGGCGGAGGGAGAATTTCTTACGATCCTTGGGGAAAGCGGGTCGGGTAAGACGACGCTGCTGCGGATTATCGCCGGGTTTGAGACCGCGAGCGCCGGCGAGGTGTGGATGGGCGAAGAGCGACTGGACCGCCAGCCACCTTACCGACGACGCGTGAACACCGTGTTCCAGCACTATGCGTTGTTTCCTCACCTCACCGTGGAACAAAACGTGGCTTACGGGCTTCGGGTAGCGAAACGACCGGAGGCAGAGATTGCATCCCGGGTGTCGGAAGCGCTGGAGAAGGTGAAGATGTCGGCGCAGGCCAAGTCGAAGCCATCAAAAATCAGCGGCGGACAGCAGCAGCGGATCGCGCTGGCGCGGGCGCTGGTGAACCGTCCACGACTGCTGTTGCTCGATGAGCCGCTTTCGGCGCTGGATGCGAATTTGCGCCGGCAGATGCAGGTGGAATTGAAATCGCTGCAGCGCGAGGTCGGCATTTCATTCATCTTTGTGACCCACGATCAGGAAGAAGCGATGGTGATGTCGGACCGGATCGCGCTGCTGCGCTCGGGTGAACTGGAGCAGGTGGCGACGCCTCGGGAAATTTATGGGCGGCCGGCAACGGCTTATGCGGCGCAGTTTATCGGTCATACGAATCTGCTGAAGGGCGAAGTGCAGGGAGGACTGGTGCGCTGCGGTCTGTTGATGTGGCCCGCGGCGCTGCCGGATGGGCCGGCTCTGTTCTCACTGCGACCGGAGAATATCCGGCTGGTTTCGGAGAGTTCGGTGGCCGGCGGCGTGAGGGTTCGCGGAAGAGTCCGCCACCAGGCATTTCACGGGGCTACGGAGTTGATTCGTGTGGAATGCGGCGACGGGATGGTGCTGGTGGTGCGGACTCCGGGCAGCGGCGGCGCGCTGGATGATGTCGAACTGGAGTTCTCTGCCGCCGATGCTGTTCTGGTGCGCGAGTCTCCAGAAAGAATCTGATGTTTTCCCGGGCATACAAAACGGCGGTGACTCTGCCTCCACTGTTGTGGGTGACGGTGTTTCTCCTGATTCCGTACTTGCTGATGTTCTGCTACAGCTTCTGGTCGGTATCGGCGTCGCAGACCATTGTGCATTCGTGGAATCTGGGGAACTATGGCCAACTGCTAAGGGTTGACGTTTACTGGCAGACGCTGTTGCGCTCGATGTGGATCGCCGCGCGGGTGACGGCCTTTTCTTTGGTGCTGGGATATCCACTGGCGTATTTTCTTTCGTTTTATGCGGGAAAGAAGAAGGATCTGCTCTATCAGTTGGTGATCATTCCACTGTGGGTCAGCTACCTGGTACGGGCTTACGCCTGGAAGACAATTTTGGGTTCGGATGGCGTGCTGAATACTCTGCTGCAGTATGTGCACCTGACGAAGCATCCGCTGGAGTTCCTGCTGTACAGTCCGTTTGCTGTGGTGCTGACGCTGACGCACATCTACACGCCGTTTGCGTTTCTGCCGATTTATGCGGCGCTAGAGCACATTCCGCGGAATCTTGTGGAGGCGTCGCACGATCTGGGGGCAACTCCCGGGCAAACGTTCTGGAAGGTGATTCTTCCGCTCTCGATTCCGGGCGTGGTGGCTGGTGCGACATTTGCCTTTGTGCTGAGTCTGGGTGATTTTCTGGCGCCGCTGCTGCTGGGTGGGCCGAGCGGCATCATGATTTCAAACATCGTGGTGAGTCTGTTTGGTGCGGCTTACAACTGGCCGCTGGGCGCGGCGATTTCGTTCTGCATGCTGCTGCTGGTGGTGATCCTGCTCGTCTTCTCAGAACGGCTGGAAAAGAAATGGAGCTTCTCGTGAGCGAGACGAGACTCGACTCCGGCTCACGCTGGCTGCTTGGCCATGCCGTCGCCGTATTCGCATTTCTCTATTTGCCGATTGCGGTCCTCATCCTTTATTCGTTCAACGGAGAGGGTGTGGGTGGATTCCCGCCGCATCATCTGACGCTCGACTGGTATCGCACACTTTTTGCGGATGGGCCGATCTGGGATTCGGTGCTCAACAGCCTGCAGGTGGCGCTGGCGGCGATGGTGATTGCGCTGGCCTTCGGAGTGCCGGCGGCACTGGCGCTGGAGCGGGCGCAGTTTCCGGGGAAGGTTGTGTTCCGGCGATTGGTGCTTCTGCCGTTGATTCTGCCGGGCATTATTACCGGGCTTTCCCTGCAAATGCTCTTCAACGTGATGGGAACGAGGTTCAGCCTGCTGACGGTCGTTTTGGGACACGGGACGGCGCTGATCTCGGTAGCGACCACCGAAGTATTCGCGGGCCTGCAGAAGCTCGACTGGGCTCAGGAAGAAGCTTCCCTCGATCTGGGCGCGAACTACTGGCAGACATTCTGGCGGATAACTGTACCGAACCTGAAGCTGCCGATTATCGGCGCGGCGCTTCTCATCTTTACGCTTTCCATGGATGAGATCGCCGTAAGCTTTTTCCTGATGGGACGCAATAACACGCTGCCGCTGGAGATCTGGGGACGACTGCGGCGGGGCATTACTCCGGAGATCAACGCAGTGTCGAGCATCATCTTCGTGTTTTCGCTGGTGGCGATTGTGTTCTGGTACCGCTTGCGGGTGCGTGGCCAAAGCTCGGCATAGGAGATCAATATCAGGAGATCAATATTTAGGAGATCAATGTGAGTGCGAATCGCAGAGACTTCATCAAATTTGTGGTTGCGGGCGCGGTGACGGCGGGATGTCCGGTTGACTTCTCACTGGTAGCGGCGCAGACGGCCGACTCGCAGAAGAGTCATGCTGCGGACGTAGACGGTGAGGACAACCGGATTTGCCACCAGGTGCGCGACGGCAAAGTGTTCACGCGGCCCGCGGCTTCGGCGCGGCATGACGTGGTGATTGTCGGGGGCGGCGTGAGCGGGTTGACGGCGGCCTATCGCCTGCAGCACCGCGATTTCCTTCTGCTGGAAAAAGAACCGCACTGGGGCGGGAATGCGTATGCCATGGAGTATGAGGGCGTCACTTACGCGACGGGGTCTGCGTTTCTGGCGAAGGACGAGTACACCTACGAATTTGCCAAGGAACTCGGCATGCCGCTGCTGCCGGTTAACAGCTCCGATGCGAGCATCATTCGTGGTGAGTTGATTCCAGACACCTGGGGCGACGGGCTCGATAAGCTGCCTTATCCTCCTGCGGTTCGCGAGGGCTTCAAGAAATTTAAGAAAGAAATGCTTGCGATTGATCTTGAGAAGCGGGGCAAAGAACTCGACGAAAAGGCTCTTGTCGATCTTCTGAAGGACTATCCGGAAGAGCTGAAGCAGTGGTGGGACGGGTTCGGACCTTCGAACTGGGGCGCCGCCAGCGAAGACACGGCAGCGGTGGTGGCCGTTGCGGCTTTGCAGGAGATGGCTGAAGAGAGCCGAACCGACGATCGCTACACCTGGCCGGGAGGTTTGGGCGCGATCACGAAAAGACTCGCGGAGATTCTGCAGCCGAAATACCCAGACCGGATGCAGACGGGCGCGACGACCGTGGCCGTGGTCTCAGGAAAAGATGATGTGCAGGTGACTTATATGCTCGGCGGAGAATTGAAAACGGTCGCGGCCAAGACTGTGATCATGGCGACGCCCAAGTTCATCACGCGGCGCATCGTCGATGGGCTGCCTGACAAGCAAAGCGATGCTATGCAGCAGATTCGCTATATTCCGTATCCCGTGGTGAATCTGATTTTCGACAAGCCGGTTTTCAATCATGGCTATGACACGTGGTGCCCAGGGAACTCTTTTACGGATTTCGTGGTCGCGGACTGGGTGATTCAAAAACAAGCGGGCTACCAGCAGAAGTTCAATATTCTCAGTTGCTACACTCCGCTGAAGGAAGAGGAACGCAGTCATTTGTTGAACGAAACTGGCGCGAGGCGGATCGCTGCCAACGTGCTGAGTGACTTCCAGAAGCTGATGCCGGGGTTGAATGTTGATCCGATCGAGGTGCACATCTACCGGCGAGGTCATCCTTTGTATATGTCGACGCCGGGGTTGTACACGCAGGTTCAGCCGGTGGCGCGGCATGCCATGGAGCGCGTCTTCTTCGCCAATACGGACTCCGAGGGTCCGGAATCAACCACCAACGAGGGGATTCTCGCAGCGCAGCGCGCTGTAAAGGAAGTGGAAGCGCGGTTGGCGGGAAAGCCGGCGCCTAAGGAGAAGGCGGTCGCTGGTTGACGTTGTATGTTGTTGTCTGCTTTTTCGTCATCGGGCATCGAGGTCCTGTCTAGCGGCGCCTCCGCACGTTAGTGCGATGTAATCTCCTGAGAAACCTCCGCACATAGTAAAGTTATAGGTGGGGCTTTTTAGCCGGGGACCGGCTGGGTACGCCTGTCAATGCAATCCATAAATAAAGGACAAACCATACTTTGAGTTTGAGCATTCGCAATATCGCCATCATCGCGCACGTGGACCATGGCAAGACCACGCTGGTTGACGCCATGTTGCAACAGAGCGGCACTTTTCGCTCCAATGAGCACCACGTCGAACGCGTGATGGATTCGAACGAACTGGAGCGTGAGCGCGGCATCACCATCCTGGCCAAGAACACAGCGATCTTCTATCACGATGTAAAGATCAACATTGTGGATACGCCCGGCCACAGCGACTTCGGCGGCGAGGTGGAGCGTGCGCTAAAGATGGTCGACGGAGTGATGCTGCTGGTGGATGCCAGCGAAGGTCCACTGCCGCAAACGCGCTATGTGCTGAGCAAGGCTCTCGAGGCCCAGCTGCCGCCCATTGTGGTTATTAATAAGATCGACCGGCCGGATGCGCGGCCGCAGGAAGTGCTCAACGAAATCTACGACTTGTTTATCGATCTTGATGCCAAGGAAGATCAGCTCGACTTCCCAGTTCTGTACACGAATGCGAAAGAAGGGACGGCGTCGACGGATATCAAGGGGGGTGGAGAGAATCTTGCGCCGCTGTTTGACGCGATCCTGAAAACGATTCCGCTGCCTAAGGGTGATCCGGCAGGGCCTCTGCAGATTCTGGTGGCGAACCTTGACTACAGCGATTTTCTGGGACGTCTTGCGATAGCGCGCGTATTTAACGGGACGATGTACACGGGCGAGGATGTCGTGATCGCGAAGCTCGACGGAACGATGCACAAGACCAAGATCACGAAACTGTTTTCTTTCTCCGGACTGAAGCGGACTGACATCACGGAGACGGTGTTAGGCGATATTGTCGCGGTCGCCGGCGTGGAAGGCATCACCATCGGAGAGACCATTACCGATGCGGTGAATCCGGCGCCATTGCCGCCTATCGTGATTGATGAGCCGACCATTGCGATGACCTTCACGGTGAATACTTCGCCGTTCGCGGGACGCGAAGGGACTTATGTCACGTCGCGGAATTTGCGGGAACGTCTGGCGAAGGAATTGCTCACCAATGTTTCTCTGCGAGTGGAGGAGATGGGAACCACCGATTCGTTCAAGGTGCTGGGGCGCGGCGAACTGCAGCTTTCGATCACCATCGAAATGATGCGGCGCGAGGGCTATGAGCTTATGGTGGGCAAGCCCGAGATCGTCACCAAGCGAATTGATGGCAAGCTGATGGAACCGGTGGAGCATCTTACCGTGGACGTGCCGGAAGCGTTTGTGGGTGTGGTGATGGAACAGTTGGGATCGCGCAAAGGTGAAGTCACTAACATGCACAATCACGGCTACGGGCGGGTGCGGATCGAGTTTCGCGTGCCCAGCCGCGGGCTGATTGGGCTGCGCAGCCAGTTGCTCACGGACACACGCGGGACGATCGTTATGAATTCGCTATTTGATGGATATACCGAGTGGCAAGGGGAAATCCCGCACCGCCTTACGGGGGCGTTGATTGCGGACCGCGCCGGCCTTTCGACGGCATATGCTCTGTGGGGTTTGCAAGAACGTGGAGAGCTCTTCGTGGGGCCGGGGGTTGAACTGTACGAAGGGATGATTATCGGCGAGAACGCGAAGGACGATGATCTGGACGTCAACGCGGTACGCGAGAAGAAGCTCACTAACATGCGGGCTTCAACGGCCGATGAAGCTATTCGGCTGGTGCCCTTCCGAAATCTGAACCTGGAACAGGCAATTGAATTCATTGCGGATGATGAATTCGTGGAAATTACGCCTAAATCGCTCCGGCTGCGGAAGAAGGTTCTGCAATCGAACAAGCGCAAGCGGGGCGCGATGGCGACGGTAGAGGAAGGATGAAGTCCGCCGGCGGCCAATCCGGAAAATCCCAAGGCGATGCGTCGTTGCGGATGTTTCTGGTGCCGTGCAGTTGCGGGACAACGTTCGCGGTCGCGGAAAACTATGATCGCCAGGGAACGGCCTGGAGCCGGTACTTGATTTGTCCGAAGTGCGGTAAGCGGCACGATCCCAAGAACCGGTTGTTACAGATGGGATATCACCGCGAAGGATTTTGGCAAGTCGACGCGTGCTAGCCCGCCTGTGCACTCAATTTAACCAGCCCGGTTTGACAAACCTGCTATACTTCGTGCCGCATTCGACTGTTCGCCAGCTCCGGTTCCGATTTTCAGGAAGGTGTCCCCGACCTGCCAGTCCGCCGCATCGAGCTTGCACTTCGACAGCTCAATGCAGAGGCTGACGCTTGAAGAATATTTTCGTGGGGAACTTGAGCTTTAACACATCGGAAGACGAATTGCGGCAGATGTTTGAACCGTTCGGTCAAGTCGACCGGGTCAGCATCATGACGGACCGCGATACCGGGCGATCGCGCGGGTTCGGCTTTGTGGAAATGGCCAGCAACGAGGATGGTGAAAAAGCCATTACTGGGCTGAATGGCACACAGGTGGGCGGACGCACGCTCAACGTAAACGAGGCTCGTCCCAAGACCGAGCACGCCGGAGGCGGCGGACGCGACCGGGGAGGCCGAGGCGGAGATCGTGGTGGAGACCGTGGCGGGCGAGGCGGTGGCGGCGGAGGAAGAGGCCGCTGGTAAGGACTTCGGACAGACGCGACCGATGCTTATGCGCGTGGCGATACGTTGCTGCCGCGCGTCTCGACTGCCCGGCGGCAACAAGCATCGCGACGCTCACATTGATGCTCCAAAGCCTCCCGTGTAAACTGAAGCTACCGGTGAGCGCCCGTAGCTCAGATGGATAGAGCGATTGCCTCCGGAGCAATAGGTCGGGAGTTCGAATCTCTCCGGGCGCACCAGATTTCCTCTTTCACTTCACAGGATTACGCCCTCCGATCGATTTCCGGCGCAGCTAATTTGACCGTGTTGTCCGACCGCACGAGATTTTTTCCCTCAAAGGGTGGCCAGTCGCCGCTGCACGAACAGGAAGTAAAGAGCCAGCAAAACCAGAAGCGCCCCATTCACGCTCAGCACGACGGGCGCGGTGAACAGGGGGACAAGCCATCCGGACAACAGGTTGCCCATGGGCATGCCGCCGCGGAAGGCGAAATTGTAGACGCTCATCACCCGCCCGCGCATTTCGTTGGTGGTAATCAACTGCACCAGTGAGCTCACGGTGGCGAAAACGGCCATCATGGAAGCGCCCACCAGAACCAAAATGAGACCGCTCAGCCGCACTGACTTAGAGAGAGCAAAACCCGAGATGCCGGCGCCCAGGCAGAAAAGGGCTGCGAGAGCGACGAGTCCTTTTCTTCGCATATTGCCGGCGGTCGCGATGGTGAGAGAGCCCAAGATCGATCCCAGACCCATGAGAGAGAGCAAGTTACCGTAGGTTTCCGGGCCGCGATGGAAGATGTCCTTAACGAACACGGGAATGTAGGTGCGCATGGGCATGGCCAGGGCTGTCATGCAGAAAGCCAGCACAATCAATGCTTCCATTGAAGTCTGCTTGCGAGCAAACCGAATGCCCTGCTTCAGGCTGGTGAACATTGACTCCGAGGTCTTCACGGGCAGGAAGCGGGTGGTGATGATCGACAGCGACACGATGGGGGCCAGGAAGGAGAGCGCGTTCAGGCCGAAGCACCACTTCTCGCCCAGCTTCGCCAGGGCCTGCCCGGCCAGCGCAGGACCGACCATGACCGCCACGTTGAACTGGATGGAATTCAGGGCGATGGCGTTGGGCATGTCTTCCTTTTCGACCAGCGTGGGTATCAGCGCCGAATAGGCCGGTCCACCGAAGGCTTGGGCGAAGCCGGAAATGAAGGAGAGACAGAGAATGTGCCAGACCTGTACGCGGCCGGTCGCGACAAGAATAGTGAGAACAGTGGCGGTGAACATCTGCACATACTGGGAGCCCAGCAGAATCTTGTGACGCTCCACGCGATCGGCGACCACGCCGCCGATCAGGGAGAACAGAAAGATGGGGATGCCGCCGAGAAATTGATCGAGCGCCAGCAGGAAGGCGGAGTGGCTGAGCCGGTAAATCAACCAGCCCTGGGCCACGATCTGCATCCAGGTGCCAATGCTGGAAGTGCAGGCGCCGAACCACATCAGGCGGAAATCGCGATATTGAAATGCTTTAAAGACCCGGCTCAGCGTCTTCATTGTCTCCACAGAAGCGTAACATGCGCTTTCGCGCGTTGGGCGTGACTATCTCTTGACTGGTCCTTCTCGCCATGGCGGCTGGTGAGATCTCACTCGCAAGTTGAGGGTAGAATCAAGAAATCCCCGATTTCGTCGGCACCTCAGATTTGGGGCGGGCAGGAGCAGATCATGAGAAGTGGCGACTTGTTGAAAGCTCTCCGCGGCATGTTATTGGCGGGCGCGGTGGCGGCGGGTTCAGTAATTTGCTCAGCTGCGGATGAACCGGCAGCCAGGGCAAAAGATCAGGCATCCGCGAATTCGGGCCTCTACGTTAAGGTACAACTCAACAAGCCGGTGAAGCTGTCGAAGTTGAAGCCGGGAGAGGTTCTTGAAGGCAAGCTGGCACGGGACGTTTATTCTTCCGACCGCGAAGTGTTCACCGCGGGGAGTGCCGTACACTTGACAGTCGATCACCTGGAAAAAAGGCGAAGGGTTCCGGACGATCACTGGCCGGGCGTAGTTAAGCTATTCACACCTCGGCATCAGAACTATCCGGTGTTCAAGACCGCAACCGTGTTTGCGGCGAGCGGTGAAGGCGCTCTGCAGGTCACAGTGATTTCCATAAGCCGAAGGCGGGAGGTTCACGCGCAGCCAAAGAAGAAAGGATCGGGGCCGCAGGCCGGGGCCGTCGAGACGAGTCAGTCTGGGAGCGTATCCGGAGCGAAGAAGGACATACCTGCCACCATCGTGATGGAAGCTGTGGTGACGGGAGACTCGAATCTGTCTTCCCCAAGTGCCGGGGAGACAGCCGCGTCGGTGCCAGAATTGTCCGCACTGGAAATTCTTCCGGAGGGGACGATCTGCAAGATTCTTCTGCTCGGGGACGTGAGCGCATCGAAGAGCATGCCCGGCGACGTCATTCGGGCGCGCCTGCTTGAGCCAGTCCGGTTGGATTCGAAAGTTGTCCTGCCGGCGGGCACACTGTTTGGGGGCACCGTGGTCAAGAAGACTCCTCCACGCTGGGGCAGCCGGGCCGGATCGCTATCCCTCACCTTCAGTGGATTGACACTACCCGGTGGAAACCTTATACCCATCGCGGCATCGCTAACGGGAGCAGAACTGGACCAAAGATCGCACACCAAGATTGACCCCGAAGGCCAGTTGCAAGGTGAACGTCCGGGCAAGGCGTGGATGGCGATTAACATCGGCGTGACCGCCGGCCTCGCCAAAGAAGCGGATGACACCCTTCAGTTGATTATCGAAGCCTTCGTATCGACGGCGACGGACGCTTCCACCGCGGGCGTGGGACGAATCGCGGCGACTTTTGTCTCGGGAATCTATATCGTATCGCGTAAAGGACGGGATGTAGTGCTGCCCCGGTTCACTGAGATGAATATTGCCTTGGATCGGCCGTTGTCTGTGGCTAAGAACGCGGAATCGGCGGCTCCGGCGGCGGCAATCGTGCACGGCGACTGATTTGCGGTTCAGGCGGGCCGACCGCAAACCGTTCGGTCTCGCAATCAAGTCTCGGCAACCTTCTCGACATGAGCTATGACGCAATTCTGGTGGTTTCTTTCGGCGGTCCGGAGTCGAAGGAAGATGTGATTCCCTTCCTCGAAAACGTGCTGCGCGGGCGGAATGTTCCGCGCGAACGTATGCTGGACGTAGCCGAGCACTATTACCATTTCGAGGGCAAGAGCCCGATCAACCAGCAGACGCGTGAGCTGATTGCCGCGCTGGAAGCCGAGTTGGAGCGGAACGGGCCTAAGCTTCCGATTTACTGGGGAAATCGAAACTGGCATCCGCTGCTGCCTGCGACCCTGCGAAAGATGAAGCAGGATGGCATCGGGCGGGCGCTGGCATTTGTAACTTCCGCCTACAGTTCGTACTCAGGATGCCAACAGTATCGCGAAGACATTGCGCGGGCGCAGAGTGAAGTTGGAGCGGGCGCGCCGGAAGTGGAGAAACTGCGGGCGTTTTTTAACCATCCGGCATTCGTCGAAGCCATGGTTGAGCGCGTGGGTGATGCGTTGGGGGACATTCCAGCGGACGCGCGGGAGAACGTGCAGATTGTCTACACGGCGCACAGCATTCCGGTTTCCATGGCTGACACTTCTGATTATGTGAAGCAGTTGGAGGAGGTGCGGCGGCTGGTTTCGGGAGCGCTGGGGCATCAAAACGACGCCCTGAAGAACGATGCTCTTGTTTACCAGAGCCGCAGCGGTGCTCCGGGACAGCCTTGGCTCGAGCCAGACATTCTTGGTTACCTGCGCCAGGTGAAGGCCGGGAACCTGGCATCAGCGGTGGTGCTGGCGCCGATCGGCTTTATCTCGGATCACATGGAAGTTTTGTATGACCTGGATGTCGAAGCGCGGCAGCTTTGCGATTCTCTGGGGTTGCCGATGACTCGGGCGAGGACGGTAGGGGTGCATCCGAAATTTGTCGGGATGATTCGCGAGCTGATTATGGAGCGGATGAATCCGGAGCTGGAGCGGAGAGCGTTGGGGTCGCTGGGGCCGCGGGTGGATGTTTGCGTGAGGGATTGTTGTCCGGCGCCGTGGAGAACAGTGGCCAGTGATCAGTGATCGGTGGTTCGGACCCTTCACCTCAGGTGCTGAAGCGCGGATAGATTTTCAGCGGTCTAACGGCACGACTGAAGTCGTGCCCTTCCGAAACTTCGCGGTCGAGCTTGGCGCGACTGGGCCGAGAGCGGCTGTCCCCAGATGGGCTAGACGGAGCTGGGGACTTTGGGACGTTCGTAGTCCGTGGCTTTGGGGCGGCCTTCGACGAGATGCATGGTGTGGAGAATCGTCTCGATGACCGATTCGTTCCCTACAGCTGTGTTGATCATCACGTGGTAGAGGGAGCGGGTGGGCCAGTCGGCATCGAAGTAGTGTTTGACGTAGGCGATGCGCTCGCGGTCGACGGTATCGACAAGATCCTCGGCTTCCGACTCCGTGGAGCCGTCTTGCAGCAGGCGGAGTATCTTTTCGGCGCGCGGGGCGTAGAGGAAAACGTGAAAGGCATCCGGGCGCTCGCGCAGGAAGTAAGGGGCGCCGCGTCCGACGACGACCGCGTTCCCTTCCTGCGCGATTTTGTGGCGATTTGTCTCCATCATCGACATCATGCAATCGGCGTCAAAGGACTGACTGCCAAGGGAGGAAGTGGGCTCGTAGCTGCCACGCCAGAAGATTTTCGAGAGGCGGTAGAAGGGGCTATCCATATGCTCTTCGCAGCGCTTCACCGTGGAAGCATCCACGTTGGCAAGGCGGGCGATCTCTTCGGTGAGAAGACGGTCCCAGAGCTTCCAACCCAAACGGTTGGCTAGTTCGGCGGCGATGGCGGCGGCGCCGCAGCCGTACTCGCGCTCGATGGTGATCAGGCGAAACATTCTCTAAGCCCCGCAGCGGCTAAAGGCGCGGTCGATGGGCGGCATTTTACGGCACGACTGAAGTCGTGCCCTTCCCGCTCCTTACAGTTTAGCGCGGATTAGTGTACCGCGATTCCGCCTCCGGGTCTGCCCTTTTTCATAAGGAAAACCAGGGGAACCATCAGCCAAGATGGCGATGCCGAGGAGCCGGAAGTCATCGATGTAGGCCAGCATGGTGGCTTGCCGCTGCACGGTGCCTTCGATCAGAGCGTAGGCCTGTTGCGTAGCAAAGGAGGCGCTCGCGCCGTGTGCCCGCATCGCCTGCGTGGCGCCCTTCAGCATCGACTGGAATGCGGGGTTGGAAGCGCTGAGATTGCGGGACAAATAGTTCAGGTGAACCTGAGTGCGGCGATCGAGCATGGTAGTGACCAGGGAAATTCCGACACTGCCGCCAATATTACGGGCAAGATTCATCAGGCCGGAGGCGGCGTTGTTCTTTTCGCGGGGCAGAAATGCGTAAGCGGCGGTATTGATGGGAACGAAAAGAAAAGCCATACCGGCAGCCTGGAAGACGCGAGCGGTGGCCACAGTGCGGAAATCCATATCCAGATCAAAGCCGGTCATGTAGAACAGTGAACCGGAAAGCACGACCAAGCCGAAAAACAGCAGCCAGCGCGGACTGTAGCGTGAGAGCAAGAATCCGACCAGGGGCAGCAAAAGGATGATGGTGAATCCGCCGGGCATCAGGGCCAAGCCGGCGCTTCAGCGGTATAACCGAGCAAGGTCTGCATGAACAACGGCAGCAAGAGTGTGCTGCCTAGCAACGCAAATCCCAGCATGAACATCAGCAGGTTGGAGATGCCAAAGGTACGATCGCGGAACAGATGCAGGTCGATGATGGGATCCTTGTGCCGCCACTCCCAGATGATGACGAAGATCAACGAGACCGCCGCGATGAGGGAAAGGATCACGATGAAGTGGGATTCAAACCAATCGTCGCGCTGCCCTTTGTCGAGGACGATCTGCAAAGTTCCCAGGCCCAGGGCAACAAAGCCGAGGCCGATATAGTCGATCTTGGTTTCGCTGAGCTTGCGGCGTTTAAGATAAGGCGGATCTTGAATGAGCCGCGAAGTGAGCAGGAGGGAAAGAATGCCGACCGGAATGTTGATGAAGAAAATCCAGCGCCAGGTGAAGTTGTCGGTGATCCATCCGCCGAGAGTAGGGCCGATGGCGGGTGCGGTGACCACGGCGATACCGTAAACGGCGAAGGCCATGCCGCGTTTGGCGGGGGGAAAGGTATCAGCAAGAATGGCCTGCTCGCTGGGCTGCAGTCCCCCTCCGCCGGCGCCTTGCAGGACACGGCAGAAGATGAGGGTAGCCAGATTGGGCGCCAGTCCGCACAGGAAAGAACTGATCGTGAACAGGGCCACGCAACTCATGTAGAAATTTTTGCGGCCCATGATGGAAGAGAGCCAGCCGCTTAACGGGAGCACGATGGCGTTCGAGACAAGATAGGAAGTCAGGACCCAGGTGCTCTCGTCCTGACCGGCAGAGAGGCTGCCGGCGATGTGGGGCAGAGCAACGTTGGCGATGGAGGTGTCGAGCACCTCCATGAAGGTGGCGAGAGTAACGGTTATGGCGATGATCCAGGGATTGATTGCCGGACGCCAGGCTTCGGCATTGGCGCCATTCAGCGGGGTCGCAGCGGCGCTCATCGCCGGATCCAAACCTTAGGTTCGACGGACATGCCGGGGCGCAGGGACTGATCTTTGTTTTCTCCGGGATCGAGCACGATCTTCACCGGAATGCGCTGCACGACCTTCACGTAGTTGCCGGTGGCATTCTCGGGAGGCAGCAGGCTGAAACGGGCGCCGCTGGCGCCGGCAATGCTATCGACCGTCCCTTTATAACTTCTTCCATTGGCATCGACATCGATGGTGACGTGTTGGCCGACTTTCATTTCGCGAAGCTGGGTCTCCTTGAAGTTGGCGGTGATCCAGATATCGTTGAGAGGAATGAGCTTCATCAACTCCTGGCCGGGGGCAACGTTCTCTCCGACTTCGACGGTGCGATCGCTGACTGCGCCGGCAACCGGAGCAATGACTTTGGTGTATTGCAGATTCAGTTGTGCCTGATCGAGATCGGCTTTCTTGAGCTGCGCTTCTGCCAGGGCCGAGGCGGCCTTGGAGCGGATGACCTGCATCTGTCTGGGCGCGGTCTGGGCGTTGCGCCAGTTGGCTTGCGCCTGCGACAGCTTGTTCTCGGCTTGAGTCACCTGCGACCGGAGAGCATCGGCTGTGGCGCGAGCGGCATCGACGGCTGCGGCATCGGCTTTGGCGGCGGCCACCGCTTGATCGTATTGCTGCTGTGAAATCTCCTGCTTGTCGATGAGCTGCTGATAGCGGACCAGATCGTTCTGCGCCTTGACGTTGTTGGCCTCGGCTTGCTGGAGCTGGGCCTTTGCGGCCTCCAGCTGTTGCCTGGCAGCGGCGATGCCAGCGCGGGCGCTGGCCACATCGGCGTCGGCGGTTGACACCTGACTGCTGGTGCTGACATCGGTGATGGGCACGTCAACCCCGGCTTCAGCGGCGTCGGCTCGCGCGCTATCGAAATCGGCTTTGGCGCGGTCATACGCGACTTGGTAATCCGCGGGATCGATTTCCACCAGCACGGTACCTGCCTGCACGTACTGGTTGTCCAGAACATTCAGTTTCACGACATGGCCCGAAATGCGGGTGCTGATGGAATTGATGTGGCCGTCCACTTCAGCATCATCGGTGGATTCGTAACTGGTGACGTAGCGGAAGACGAAAAATCCCACCACCAGCAGCACCACCACCGCGATGATGAGGGCGACGCGAAAACCAGGACTAGCGGTACGCGAAGGGCGAGTATGGAAGTCGCGCTCGGTGGAGGGCAAGGGCTGGGTGCGGCTTTCGGGCTGAGCGTTCCCCGGCTGGGCGGCGGGCGGACTTTGCGTGGTCTGTTCCATAGGGGTTAGTGTTCGCCTTTCAAATATCGTTTGACTCCCTGTTCGGCATCTCCGATGGCGCGGGCTATTTCGATCTTGGCCAGGTTATGCGCGTAGAGACTCTGGATGTAAGTCTCATGGGCGCTGGCCACGGACTCCTGCGCCTGAACGACTTCAAGGTTGTCGGCTATGCCGGCGGTGAAGCGATCCTCCGATTGGGCGAGAGTTTGCTCGGCTAAATCGACGGAACTGCGGGCAACCTCGACCTGCTCCGCGGCAGAGCTCAAGTCCAGCAATGAGGCACGGACTTCATAATCGATGCGGCCGCGCAGATCGGCCAACTGAGAACGGGCCTGCTTCAACTGGGCATCGGCTTCGAGAACATCACTGTGAACTTTTCCTCCGGCAAAGATGGGGATGGTCAGGCCTCCATCCACTTGCCAGGTTCCATTCGAGTGGGCCGGGGTTACTCCGATGTCGCCGTAGTTTGCGTTGACGTCGAAGGAGGGATAGTGCCCGGCGGTCGCGGCCCGGCGTGAAAATTCTGCCGCCCGCACTTGCGCCTGCGCCGCCTGGTAGTCGGAGCGCGAGGCATAGGCACGCTGCAGGTAGACTTCGAGCGGCAAAGGAGTCAGGGCTTGATACGGGGCTTTCTCGGTCAGGAGAAACTCCTGCCCCGTGGGCAGACCGATGACACGAGCCAAGGACAGTTTCTGCTTGTCGAAATCATTGTGCGCAGCGATGAGTTGCTGCTGGCGGGTCTGCAACTCGACTTGAGAGCGCAGGGTATCGATGGCTGGATTCAACCCGGCTCTTTGCTGGTCAACGGCTTTGTTATACAGGGCCTGGGCGTTCTTAACCTGGGCGTCTGTAGTTTCTATGCGGGCGGCAGTGGCAATTGCCATTAAATAGGCGTTGCCGACGGCAAGCACAACGAGTTCACGCGCGTCTTTGTAGGTGTATTGTGCCGATTTCAAGCTCTCGGAAGCAGCGCGTTCCTTTTCGAGGTCGTGGAAGTTGAAAAGCGATTGACTTAGCGAGGCACGCGCATCGAAGTAGTTGAAGGCAGGAGTGACGGGCGGGATGCTGCCCTTCAGACCGAACAGCGGAAAAAGTTTTTGGAAGCCGAGCGCCGCCAGGCTTTGGGTTTGTGCATCTTCCTGCACTCGGCCTGAGAGGCTGGGAAGAAGGTTGCTGAGTTCTTTCCATCTTTCGCCGCGCGCCGTGATGGTTTGATCACCGGAGAGCAGCAGGCCGAGGTTATTGCGGAGTCCGCGATCGATGGCCTCCTGGAGGCTGAGTTGCAAAACCTCCGGGGAAGCTTTGCCCTCGGGCTCGCTGCCGGTGAAGGGACTCTGCGATCCAGGCAGAGAGATGGACGGCGCAGGCGCGGAAATCTGTGCAAAAAGGCCGGTGAGGCCCGATAGCAAGATCAGCGCGAAAGCAGCAAATTTCGGATGAGGCGAGAAGCGGGGCATTTTCGTTTGCGAAAAGGTCCCATTATAAAGAAAGTCTTCGGGACGACCTTTATTATTCATGGCATATGGTCCTCCTATTGATTCGCTTGAGACATCCTGCGATGCAAAAACCCGGCCGGGCGCCCGCTGAAACGGGATGCTGCTAATGGCACACGGGGTGTCGCTGTATGAGTCGATCATTGCAATCAAGATGCGAATTATCGTGAAACCGATTACTTTCGACACTTCCGCTCTGCGCTACCTGCCGATAGAGTACAAGAAGGCTAGGTCTTTGACCCTATGCGCCGAGGCGGGAGTTTGGTGGTTGCGTTGGCGCTGTGGGGGGTGCGTTCACGCGGACCGGCACAGGCGCAGAAGTCCATGCGGGACGAAGAGCGATCGAAAGAGTCGCTCCGGTATATCCGGAGTTCGCGAGACGTGCCCACATTAAGGGAGTGGTGAAGCTGGAAGTTGCGGTGCGGCCAAATGGGAGTGTTAAGTCTACGAGGACGCTGGGCGGAAGGCCGGCACTGATCGAAGCGGCCACAGATGCGGTTTGTAGATGGAAGTTTGCGGCTGCGCAGGAAGAAACAACGGAGATCGTTCAAGTCATGTTCGAGCCGCAATAACGGCCAACGCAAGCGCCACGGACTACCCACTTCGCCCCATGCCTGCCTCGACTCCAAAACCCGCCCGCAATCCGGCCGACCGGCGCCGGAGACGGCATCCGAGATACTCCGCCGATTTCCGAGTGGCGGTAAGCTATCTTCTGGAAAATCAATACCAGAAGCTTGAAGGACACTGCAGGGATCTTGCCGAAGCTGGAATCGGCATACTCCTGGCCGCGGAACTGAATAGCGGTGAGGTAGCGGGGTTGAGCTTCCTACTCCCAGGATCAGCGATTCCATGGGAAGTGCGAGCGGTGGTCCGCTATCGCCGGGGATACCAGTACGGTTTCGAATTCCTGTCGCTTACGCGCGAGCAGCAAGAATTGCTGAAGAGTTACATCAAAGAGCTGGAACTGGCCGTCTGACGCCCGAGCAGATGACTTCCGTCATCTTGTGGAGGGGTGACCTTTGGTTCAAGCTGTTACCGGGGACTCGTTCGCGAGAACGAGCGGAAGCACTATCTCTATGAGTAACTCCAAGCCTAACGCAGCGGTGGGAACAGACTGGACGGGGCTGCTGGCCGATCCAGACCTGGCCCGGAACCTAGGGAAACTGCTGCAGACCTATAGGGATGCACCGCCGGAGCAAAGAGAAGAAGCTTTGCTTTCGGCCATGCGCGAGATCAAACAAGAGGCTGCCACTGTGACCGCCGCGGCAACCTCGACGAAGGTGGAGACGGAATCTTCGCCGCAGCCTGTGCCTACCCCGGTCTCGGCCACTCCTCCGTTTGAACCTGACCTCTTCAGCCCGAACTGGGGACAAGATCGACGACGGCATCCCAGGATTAAGTGTTTTGTTGCCGTGGAGCTACGGGTGAATGACGGGGATGCCCCCGTCTGGGGGAACCTTTCAAACACCAGCATGGGTGGATGCCAGGTGGAGACGGCCGGCCATATCAGCGGCGGGGCTAAAGTGGAAATTGGACTTTGGGTCGCGAGCGGCAAGATCTGGGTGAAGGGTCTGGCGCTGAATGGAGTAGTGACTCGCAGCGCACCGGCAGGGGGCGTTCGCGTTCGGTTCGAGGGTATGGATCCCACCGGAAAAGAGAATCTCCGGCAGTTCCTCAAGTATGTTCAGGAAACCACGAGAGCATCGAACAGCGAAAGCAGCTACCTGCAACTCCTGAAGTAGAATTAACGTCGTTTCTCTTCTGTTCCTCTGTTTCTCTCTTCCCGAAAGGCAGCAAGCCCTCTCTATTTTTCACAGGTCCCGCGACATAGGTCCGCAAGAAATTGGTACACTCGATGCGTATCTGCAACCCTTTCTGTCCTGGTAACTCTAATGAGCCAGTGGGGTAAACCAGCAAAGGCGGGGTAATCCTTTGGGAGGAGCGCGCATCGCATGGCAGTCAGTGAACAAGCGGTGGTGACCGGCAAGCAACTGGACACACTTTGCATCAACACGATCCGCACCCTGGCGATTGACGCGGTGCAGCAGGCCAACAGCGGACATCCCGGAGCGCCGATGGGGCTGGCCCCGGTGGCTTATTGCCTGTGGCAGGAGTTTCTGCGCTACGACCCGGAGGATCCGAAGTGGCTGAACCGCGACCGGTTCGTTCTGTCGAACGGGCACGCTTCCATGTTGCTCTATGCGCTGCTTTATCTCGCGGAAGTGCGCGAGGTGAACAAAGAGGGGGAGGTTTTGAAGGAACTGGCGGTTCCCCTGGAGCAGATCAAGCGCTTCCGGCAGTTGGGGAGCCGAACTCCGGGACATCCTGAATCGCACCTCACGACCGGAGTTGAGGTCACTACAGGGCCGTTGGGGCAGGGCGTGGGAAATAGCGTGGGGATGGCGATTGCGAGCCGGTGGTTAGCGGCAAATTTCAATCGTCCAGGATTTGAGGTCTTTGACTTCAACGTGTACGCCATGTGTTCGGACGGCGATCTGATGGAAGGCATTGGGGGCGAAGCCGCGTCGCTGGCGGGACATCTCAAGCTTTCGAATCTGTGCTGGATGTATGACCACAATGGCATCACGCTGGATGGTCCGGCCGATTGGTCGTTCAGCGAAGACGTGGCCACACGATTTGTCGGCTACGGCTGGAATGTGACGCGCGTGGCTGACGCGAACGATCTGGAGATGCTGGCCCGGGCTTATGAAGCCTTCCAGAAAACTACCGATCGTCCCACGCTGATCATCGTCGACAGCCACATTGGCTATGGATCGCCCCACAAGCAGGACAGCAATGAGGCGCACGGAGAGGCGCTTGGCGAAGAAGAAGTGCGGCTGACGAAGAAGTTTTATGGCTGGCCGGAGGATGCGAAATTTCTGGTGCCGGAGGGCGTGCGCGAGCATTTCAGGGATGGGGTTGGAAAGCGTGGCCGAGGCGCGCGGGAACGCTGGGCGCAGATGTTCGCTGGATACTCGCAAAAGTATCCGGAGTTGGCTGACCGGCTGCATCGCATGCAACGGCTTGAACTTCCTACCGACTGGGACAAGAACCTGCCTACGTTTCCTGCGGACGCGAAGGGGATCGCTACGCGTGAAAGTTCGGCGAAGGTGCTGAATGTGGTGGCGCAGAATATTCCCTGGCTGATCGGCGGCTCGGCCGACCTGGCTACATCGAACAAGACGACGTTGAAGTTTGAAGGCGCCGGGGATTTTCAGCCGGGCCAGTATGCTGGGCGCAATCTGCATTTCGGAGTGCGCGAGCATGTGATGGGGGCGAGCGTGAACGGGCTCACCGTATCCGGAATTCGCGCGTTCGGTGCGACTTTCTTTAATTTCAGCGACTATATGCGCCCGAGCATCCGGCTTGCCGCGTTGATGGAAATTCCATCCATTTTTATTTATACCCACGATTCGGTTGGCTTGGGAGAGGACGGGCCAACGCATCAGCCGATTGAACAACTGGCATCCTTGCGTGCGATGCCGAATTTGATTGTGCTGCGTCCGGGGGACGCGAATGAAGTAACCGAGGCATGGAAGATTATTGCTAAGTTGCAACACCAGCCAGTTGCACTGGTGCTGACGCGGCAAGCGATTCCGACTTTTGATCGCACGAAATACGCGGCGGCGTCGGGTACAGCGAAGGGAGCGTACGTGCTCGCTGATGCGCCTGGCGGCAAACCTGACGTGATTCTGATGGGCACAGGCAGCGAAGTACAGTTGTGCATCGAGGCCTACGAAAGGCTCAAGGAGGAAGGCGTTGCGGCGCGCGTAGTTAGCATGCCATCGTGGGAAATCTTTGAGCAGCAGGATGCGGCTTACAAAGAAAGTGTGCTGCCTTCGTCCGTGACAGCGCGGGTTTCGGTGGAATGGGCATCTACTTTTGGCTGGGAACGGTTTGTCGGACTGAAGGGACGAAAGATCGGCATGCACCGCTTCGGAGCTTCGGCGCCGTTGAAAGACTTGTTGAAGTTTTTTGGTTTCACCGCAGACGCTGTGGTTGCGGAAGCGCGCAAGGCGATGACAAAGAAGTAGCAGCGTCTCTGACGGACAACCACGGTCGACGATTCATCAGGAGAGATCACCATGCAACCAACTGGCGTTCTGGAAAGCTCAAAAGCAGCGACGAATCCTGTCAAAGAGTTACTCAATTACGGGCAATCGATGTGGCTTGACTACATCCGGCGCGATCTGATCACAAGCGGGACCCTGAAGAAGATGATCGAAGACGACGGCCTTCGCGGGATGACTTCGAATCCGTCTATCTTCGAGAAGGCAATCGCCGAAAGCTCGCTCTACGACGATATATTGAAGTCGCTGGCTTCGCGCAACGATCTCGACACAACTGCGCGTTACGAACAGATTGCAATCCGCGACATTCAAGGGGCCGCCGATGTGCTGCGCCCGGTGTATGACAGTTCGAAGTGCCGGGATGGGTATGTGAGCCTTGAGGTTTCTCCCCTGCTCGCGCGGAAGACCGAGGAAACGATCGAGGAGGCTCGCCGCCTGTGGAAGGCGGTGAATCGCGAGAACGTGATGATCAAGATTCCGGGAACGGCCGAGGGACTTCCTGCAATTCGCCAGGCGATTGGCGAAGGCATCAACGTCAACGTGACCTTGTTGTTTGCGCAGGAAGTTTACGAGAAGGTTGCGGAGGCTCATATCGCCGGACTCGAAGATTTGGCTAAGCGCGGCGGCAATTTGAAGAAGATCGGAGGCGTTGCCAGCTTCTTCATCAGCCGCATCGACTCGCTGGTGGATTCGATGATCAACGACAAGCTGAAAGCCACGACCGACGCCCAGCAGCAGGGGTTGCTGAAGAGCCTGCTCGGCAAAGTTGCGATTGCCAATGGAAAACTGACCTACCAGCGCTATCAGCGCATCTTCAGCGGGCCGCGATGGCAGGCGCTGGCAGCCCAGGGGGCGCAAACCCAGCGCGTTTTGTGGGCGAGCACGAGCACGAAGAATCCTGCGTATCGTGACGTAATGTACGTCGAGGAATTGATCGGGCCCGACACGGTGAACACCATGCCTCCGGCTACGATCGACGCGTTTCGCGATCACGGAAAGTTGCGCAACAGTCTTACCGAAGATGTAGCTGGCGCGCAGAAAGTGATGGATGACCTGGCGACAACGGGCATTTCCATCAAGGAAGTGACCACGAAGCTGACGGATGACGGAGTAAAGTTGTTTGCGGACGCATTCCAGAAGCTGCTGGCCGCTGTTGAGAAAAGCACTCAGCTCAAAGGAAAGACTGCTTGAGCAGCCTGAAAAGTTCGCTTCCAGAAAGTCTGGCAGCGTCGGTAAAGGCCAACATCGCCGATTGGCAGGCGGGCGGAAAGATGCAGCGCCTTTGGCGGCGCGATGCCACGCTTTGGACTGGCGAAGATGAGGCCAGCTGGCTGGGATGGCTGGACATTATCGAAGATCAGATTGCGCATCCGATCCAGTTGCGGGGTCTGGCTAAGGAGATCTGGAGCGCAGGTTTCAAGGATATTCTTCTGCTAGGCATGGGAGGATCAAGCCTGTGTCCGGAAGTTCTGCGCTTGACGTTCGGCAAGGTTGCGGGCTATCCCGACCTGCACGTGCTTGATTCCACCGATCCAGCGCAAGTGAAAGCGTTTGAAAACAAGATCGATATCGCACGGACGCTCTTCATCGTTTCCAGCAAGTCGGGCACCACGCTCGAACCCAACATCTTCAAACAATATTTCTTTGAACGTACGAAACAGGTAGTGGGCGCGGATAAGGCCGGGAGCCACTTCATTGCCATCACCGATCCCGGGTCGAAAATGCAGCAAGCGGCGGAAGCGGATCGTTTCCGGCTGGTTTTCTTTGGCCGACCATCCATCGGTGGCCGCTATTCTGCGCTTTCGAATTTCGGCATGGTGCCGGCCGCGGCGATGGGGCTGGACACGAAGAAATTTCTCGACCGCACGCAGGAAATGGTGCGAGCTTGCGGGCCTAACGCGTCCATCGAAGAAAATCCGGGTGCGATGCTGGGAATCATTCTGGGCACGGCGGCAAAGAACGGACGCGACAAGGTCACGATTGTCGCTTCTTCGGACATCTCTGACCTAGGCGCGTGGCTCGAGCAACTGCTGGCCGAGTCTACTGGGAAGGTGGGAAAGGGCATCATCCCGGTGGATCGCGAAGAACTGGCTGCGCCGGAGGTTTACGGCAATGACCGCGTGTTTGCGTACATCCACACTGCACACGGGACGGAGGTAAAGCAGGATGCGAAGCTGACCGCGCTCGAAAAAGCGGGACATGCTGTGCTGCGAATCGCAATGGGCGACATTTACGATCTGGGAGCCGAGTTTTTCCGCTGGGAGATTGCCACCGCGGTTGCCGGCTCGATTATCGGCATCAATGCGTTCAACCAGCCCGATGTTGAAGCCAGCAAGATTGCCACTCGCAATTTGACGTCTGAGTATGAAAAGACGGGTTCTCTGCCTGCGGAGAACCCTGTGATCGAGGACGGCGGCATCAAGCTGTTCACGGACGAGAAGAATGCCGCGGCGCTTGCGGTGGCCGCGGGCGCGGACAAGTCCGTGGCCGGATACTTGAAGGCTCATTTGGGCCGCATCCACACAGGCGACTACTTTGCCGTGCTGGGATTCATTCAGATGGATGAGGAACATCGGAAGGTGCTGCAGGCCATACGGCATGCAGTGCGGGACAAGAAACATGTGGCCACATGCCTGGGCTTTGGACCTCGTTTTCTGCATTCCACCGGACAGGCTTACAAGGGTGGGCCGAATTCGGGAGTGTTTCTGCAGGTGACGTGCGACGATGCTTTGGAACTGCCGGTGCCGGGACAAAAATATACATTCGGCGTGGTGAAAGCGGCGCAGGCTCGCGGCGATTTCCAGGTGCTGGCGGAGCGAGGGCGGCGCGCCTTGCGGGTGCATCTGCATGATGTGGACTCGGGGTTGGCCACGCTGGCGGCTGCGGTTCAAAAAGCGTTGGGATAGTTTGGCGGCTAGAAGCCGGCGGGACGCCGGCGCTACACGTGGGCCTTCGGCGCTGCATTCAGGCGCCGCGGTTGCCGGCGCTACGGCTTGAGGAGTCACACATGCAATTGGGAATGGTGGGTCTGGGCAAGATGGGCGCGAACATGACGCGCCGTCTGATGCGCGGCGGACATCAGGTTGTAGTCTCGGATCTGAGTGCGGACGCGGTAAAGCAGCTTGCGGGTGAAGGGGCCGCCGGTTCGTCGTCGCTGGAAGATCTGGTAGGCAAACTGAAGCCGCCGCGGGCGGCGTGGGTTATGGTGCCGGCGGGCGGTCCCACCGAGCAGACAGTGCAGAAGCTGGCGCAGTACATGCAAGCCGGGGATGCCATTATCGACGGCGGCAACTCCTACTTTAAAGACGACGTGCGGCGAGCGGGACAGTTCAAGGGCAAAGGCATTCACTACCTGGATGTGGGCACCAGCGGCGGCGTCTGGGGCCTCGATCGCGGTTACTGCATGATGATTGGCGGGCCGAAAGAAGCGGTGCAACGGCTCGATCCCATTTTCAAGACGCTGGCCCCTGGGAGGGGCGACATCCCGCGGACTCCAGGCCGGGAAAAGCTTGACGGGTCGCCTCAAAAAAGTTCGGCCGAGGAAGGCTACATCCACTGCGGTCCGTCAGGTTCTGGCCACTTTGTGAAGATGGTGCACAACGGCATCGAATACGGAATCATGCAGGCTTACGCCGAGGGTTTTGACATCTTTAAGAACGCTACCAGTAAAGACTTGCCGGAAGATATCCGCTACGATCTGAACTTGCCGGATATTGCCGAGGTTTGGCGGCGGGGCAGTGTGGTGAGTTCGTGGCTGCTGGATCTGACCGCCATGGCTTTAACGGAGAATCCCACGCTCTCTGAATATGAGGGCTATGTGCAGGACTCCGGCGAAGGGCGCTGGACGATTCAGGCTGCGCTGGAGGAAGCGGTGCCGGCGGATGTACTGACTGCGGCCTTGTACGTGCGGTTCCGCTCGCGGCAGCAACACACGTTTGCCGAGAAGATGCTTTCTGCGATGCGGCAGAAGTTCGGCGGCCACATCGAGGCCGGTGTAGTCAAGAAGAGCGCGTAAGCAGAACGTATTCGAGCGGAGAATTCTGAGGATCTGATCATGGCTCAATTGGCGGAACAGCCTACGGCAGCCACACCGCGCGTCGGCAAGCAGGGCGACCCTTGCGTGATGGTGATTTTCGGTGCGGCCGGCGATCTGACGGCGCGCCTGCTGATTCCCGCGCTGTACAATCTGGCGCGAGCGGACTTGCTCTCGAAGGAGTTCGCGGTGCTCGGTGTGGCCCGCAAGCAGATGTCGGACGAGGATTTCCGCAAGCAGATCCTGGAAGATGTAAAGGAGTACTGCGGCGATTGCGTCAACGACGCTACCTGGGAAAGCTTCTCGCGCCGCTTCTATTACTTCGCCGGCGATTTCAATGACGACCAGCTTTACCCGAAGATCAAAGACCGTCTCGCCAAGATCGATGCCGATCACTCTACCCATCAAAACGTTTTCTTTTATATGGCCACGGCTCCGAGTTTCTTCGGGCCCATCGTCGAAAAGCTCGCGGCGATCGGATTGGTCGAACAGAACAACGACCACTGGCGCCGGGTGATCATCGAGAAGCCTTTCGGCCACGATCTGGAGTCAGCTAAAGCGCTCAATCAGAAACTGCTCAAGCTCGCCGCGGAAAACCAGATCTATCGCATCGACCATTATCTGGGCAAAGAGACCGTCCAGAACATCATGGCGTTCCGCTTCGCCAACGGAATCTTCGAGCCCATCTGGAACCGGCGCTACATCGATCACGTGCAGATTTCGGTGGCTGAAACTGTGGGCGTGGAAGGCCGCGGCAGCTATTTCGAGCACGCGGGCTCGCTGCGCGACATGGTGCCCAACCACATTATGCAGTTGATCAGCCTGACCGCGATGGAGCCGCCGATTTCGTTTGACGCCAACGCCGTGCGGGACGAACAGGCCAAGATTTTGCATGCCATCCAGCCGATCGACGATGAAGAAGTTCTGACCCGCTCGGTGCGCGGGCAGTACGGAGAAGGAACCATGGACGGACAACGGGTTCCAGCTTACCGTTCCGAGCCCGACGTAGCTCCGGATTCGCGGACTGAAACATTCGTCGCGATGAAACTGCTGATCGACAACTGGCGCTGGGCCGACGTTCCTTTCTATCTTCGTACTGGAAAGCGGATGCCGGCGCGGAACACTCATATCGTGATCCAGTTCCGCCGAGCGCCGTTTGTGCTTTTCCGGGATACTTCTGTGGAACATCTGATGCCCAACCAGTTGGTGCTACATATCCAGCCGGAAGAGGGTATTTCGCTGCAGTTCGCGGCCAAGGTGCCCGGCCCAGTGATGCGGCTCGGCACGGTAGACATGAACTTCGAATATCAGGAGTACTTTGGAAAGCAGCCCAGCACGGGCTATGAGCGGCTGCTGCACGATTGCATGATCGGCGACCAGACGCTGTTTCAGCGGGCCGACATGGTGGAGGCGGGCTGGAGCGTGGTGAACCCAGTGCTTGATCTGTGGAAGGCGCTGCCTCCGCGAAACTTCCCGAATTACGCTTCAGGCACCTGGGGACCAAAAGAAGCCGATGAATTATTGGAGCGCGACGGGCGGCGCTGGAGGAACTTCGAGAAATGATCCTGGCCGGCGATATTGGGGGAACCAACGCTCGATTGGCCTATTTTCAGCCCCAGAATGGCCATCTCCAGCTGATTTCCGAACGCGTCTTCCCGAGCCGCGAATACAGCGAACTGGGTGAGATTGTCTCCAAGTTCCTGGAAGGCTCTGCCACCTGGCCTGAGGCCGCCTGTTTCGGCATTGCGGGGCCGGTGCGCAATGGACGCGTCGAGACCACCAACCTTCCATGGGTCATTGAACAGTCCCGTCTGGCGAAACAGATTCGACTGCCTGCCACTTTGTTGATCAATGATCTCGAAGCCAATGCGTGGGGGATAGGTGCTCTTAGTTCGGGGGATCTGGTGCCTCTGAACCAAGTTGGACCGTCGGTGGGCAACCAGGCGGTTATTGCGCCCGGGACCGGCTTGGGAGAAGCTGGCCTGTTCTGGAATGGCAGTCAACATCAAGTCTTCGCCTGCGAAGGCGGACACGTGGATTTCGCACCCCAGGGCGATCTGCAGATCGAACTGTTGCAGTTTCTCGCGAGCCGTTACGGACACGTCAGCTTCGAACGCGTCCTCACCGGACCCGGCCTGCTCAATGTGTACGAGTTTCTTCGCGAAAAGGGATGCGGAGACGAGCCTTCTGGATTTGCCGCACAGCTTTCTCAGGGAGACGCGGCGGCGGCGATTTCCCGCGCGGCTCTGAACCGCACAAATCCGTTGGCCGAGCAGGCGCTGGATCTCTGGGTCTCGGTTTACGGAGCGGAAGCGGGCAATCTCGCTCTCAAGACTATGGCAACCGGCGGAATCTTTCTGGGCGGCGGAATCTCGCCGAAGATTCTTTCCAAACTCACGGGGCCTTTGTTTATGCGATCCTTTCTGGAAAAGGGCAGATTACGGACGCTGCTTGAAAGTATCCCGGTGCAAGTCATCACCAACGATAAGGCCGCTCTGCTGGGCGCGGCGCGGTGTGCGGCCTCAAAATCCAGCAACGGCCGGGGAGGAGGGGCTTGAGTGCGTCGGTCGAGCTGCGCAGACTGACCACCCCTCAGGATCTCTTTCAGGCGGCCGCGGAGGAAGTCATACGTACCGCCACCGAGGCAGTTGCCCAGCGTGGGCGCTTCACCATTGCGCTTTCCGGCGGATCAACTCCCAGGAGCCTGTACACTCTGATTGCCGCCAACGCCAGCGCGAATTTGCCCTGGGGGCAAATGTTCTTTTTCTGGGGAGACGAACGTCATGTCCCCCCGGAGGATCCGGACAGCAACTACCGGATGGCCAAAGAAACCCTTCTGTCAAAGGTTCCCATTCCCGCTGCCAATATCTTCCGCATCCCAGCGGAGAACCCCGACGCTTCCGCTGCGGCAGAGACCTACGAGCAGACGGTGCGGAAATTCTTCGCCCTGGCACCCGGCGAATTTCCGCGCTTTGATTTGATCTTGCTGGGTCTTGGGCCAGACGGGCATGCTGCGTCCTTGTTCCCGGAAACTGCGGCGTTGCAAGAGAAGTCGCGAATTGTGGTGGCTAACTGGGTGAAGAAGCTGGGCACCAGCCGGATCACGTTCACGCTGCCGACGCTGAATTCAGCCCGTTGTGTTGCGTTCCTGGTAAGCGGAATTGACAAGGCGGCGGTGCTGCATGAAGTTCTGGAAGGCCGCGCCCCGGCTGAGAAATATCCCTCGAAGTTAGTGCAGCCCAGTGCCGGCAAGCTGATCTGGTTTGTGGATCGGGCTGCGGCCAGCGAACTGTCAACGGCGGCGTGAAGAAGACTTCCAGAGCGTCGGGTAACTACCCGCGCCAGCCGCCGATTTCCTTCAGACCCTTGCCGCGAGCGTGTTCAAAGAGACGCACCAGATGGCGGGAGTGTTCGAACTCGTGAATATCAGCCCATACTTCGGCCTGCCAGGCCCTGTCGTGGGTGGCGGAGTCGCCGCAAGTCGCGCAGCGCGTGTGTAAACTAATTGAGGTTACTTCCACTGCAACCGCTCCGGGCAATTCGAGAAAGACGCAGCGGACTTCCTGAATCTCCTCGTTCTCATCGAGCATGTGTTCGTAGCGGAGCAGGTAACTGAATCCCAGTTTGCGGGCTTCGGCTTCCGCCTCGGCGCGAGTGTGAAACGGGCCATACTCCGCCCGCAGCTGCTCGGTAGAGTCGCAAGCCATCCAGAAAGTCTCTTTGTAGTCCATTCCCGCCCCGCCCAGGGATTGCGGAGCCGGCTCGAGGCTGCTTGCGAGCCCGCTCTATTGGGTCAGTTCAACCAGTGCAATTTGCAGGCCGACTGCGGGAAAAAGCAAGTCACTGTTTTTTCAATGTCTTAACCAAGTTTCGGAACAGAGCCGAGCCTTTAGAGTGCAAAGCTTTTGCGCCAGTTGTGCAGTCAGTAAGAGGAGCTCGCAAGAACTTGCGTTGGTTCCAGACCCGCCCCGCTAGCTCGCCGCGGCGCGAGCCAGTGCGAAGCCCGGCCGTTCGGGCTCTTCCAGCCAATTCTTGCCGCCATGGCTGGCTACGTACATGGCTAACTCGAGCCGGCTCCACACTCCGAGTTTGTCGAAAGTGCTGCGCAGGTGATTCTTGATAACCTGCTCCGACGTGCCCATAAGCTTGCCGATTTCGCGATTGGTGAGGCCCTCCCAGACCAAGGTAGCCACTTGAATTTCCTTGGGAGTTAAACGTTCGCGCGGCATCATGACTTCACCTCCGCCTTCTCGAAGGCGGCGGTAGCCAGCCGTACTCGCTTGCGGCCGTCGCGAATTCCGGCCCGCAGAAAAAGCGTGCGCAGATGCTGCTTTACGGTGCGCGGGCTGATGCTCAACTGACCGGCAATTTCCTTGTTGCTGCAACCTTGAACCAGCAAATCCAGAACTTGCTGATCCCGTGGCGTAACTTTCATTCGGTCGAGGTCCATCACGTCAGTTCTCCTGGGGTCTCGCGTTTTTTCTTTCATTCTTTCGATTGCGATCCGCAGTGTCGCTAAAGCACATCCTTCGCCAAACCTTCTCTGCATTCCGGGAAACGATCTAACACCAGCGCAGCCTTGCTCTTAGGGACGAGAACCAGCAGTTTGGGAAGAGATCAGAAAACCTCGTGGTCGGTGGCCCGTCCCAAATCGGGCCGAACCCCAGGCCGAGGTCACAACTCAAGAGTGGCTTGACCGGCTTCCGTAAGAGAAAACGCAAGCCCGCAAGCAACGCATTCGCGACGCCCGATTGGCCAAGACAAACCTTTTCCCTTCAGACTTTTGGGCATGTCCTGAACTTGATAGACAGCTTCGCGAAATAGCTGTGAGAACGGTCAGGCTTCCGCCCCGCGATAGGAAAATGCAGAAGTTCCGAAATGAAATCAGAGAGTGGTGCCACTGTTCATTTTGCCCTCTCGGTCACAAGACCCCTCACTTTTTGCACAGGCTCGCACCATAGACTTAAAAGGGCATCTTGCCGCTTATCATCGAAGTCGCATCAGGCGCACGTTGAGGGAGTGGTGAGGGCGAAGGGACTTTGCCGGGACCAAGTGTGCAGACGCTTGCAGCTTACCAGAGTAACCTGAGGCGGCTCCCGTAGAATCAGAACGTGCGGAAGCCTGGTTCTGTCCGCTGTAGCCACTTGAATTCAGTGTCTTTGCGCGTTCCTCAGGGCTCCCGGCACTACCGGATCTTCGGCCCTGCTACTCCTGGGCGCGGCGCGGGTCGACTTTATAACATGGGTCCTTTGGTGTAGGAATTGCACTAGAATAAGGCTGGTCTTCAGATAGGCCAACCTCCGCCTCCCGCGGGCTGGCCACGAGGGCGCGCAGGAAACATCGTGACCGACCGAGAGAAAAAACCAGTCCTCGACGAGCAGACTTTTGAAAGGCTGCTGGAAGCGGCTCATGTGCTGCAAGAGCACAACCGCGGAATGCGGGAACTGGAAGAAAGAGTGGAATCCCGGAGCGCAAGGCTCCGGGAGCAGGAGTCGGCGAATCAGGCTCCGCTCGATCGGAACAAAGCAAAATCGGAAGAGGCTTCCCGCGCCAACAGTGACTACACGCTCACTCTGGCGGAGATCGTCGAAGCGCAGCGCCAGATTCAAACGCGTCATCTCGAATTGGATAAGGCGATGGCTGTGGTTGCCGAGAGAGTCGCAAAAATCACGGGCGCGAGCGGCGCTGCGATTGCGATTCTAGAGGGAAGCATGGTGCGTTATCGTGCGGGAGCCGGAGCCCCGGCTTTGCCCTTGGGAACCGAAGTGCCTCTGGAAAAGGCGGTTTGCGCTGCCAGCCTGCGTACTGGACAGGTGATTCGCAGCGAGGATGTGAATCTCGAGTTTTTATTCGATCCGGAAACCTGCCTCCCGCGCGGAATCGTATCGCTGTCCGTGGTACCAATCTATCGCGAAGACGAAATCATAGGGGCACTGGAACTTTATTTCGACAAAACTCACGGCTTCGCCGAGCAGGACATCCACACCTGCCAACTGATGGCCGGCCTGGTGACCGAAGCGATTGGTCGGGACGCCGAGGTCACGTTAAAGAAGTCCATGGCCGCGGAACGGTCTTCGATGCTGGCCGCGATCGAAAGGCTCCAACCAAATTTGGTCGCTTGGGCCGAGGGCCAACCGGCAGCGTCCAGCGCTCCGAGTTCGGGCCCGAGCACGGCCGCTGCGGCAAAATCCACCTGCTGGAAGTGCGGTAATAAGCTGCTGGTGGAAGAACAGTTCTGCGGCAAGTGCGGCGCTCCGCGCACCAACGATGCCGGACCATCCAGCATGCAGAGCAACCTGGCAGCGGCGTCGCAGTTGCAGCAGAACGGCTCGGAAATCTCCGCGACCGCGCTTTCCAGCAGAACTTCGCCTGGCAACGAGGCCGCGATTGGAGAAGAGAGCGCCGCGTTCACCCTGTCTGAACCCTTCTCTTTGCCCGAATTGGGGGAGAGCAACTCACTCTCTGCCGGGTCATTCGCCGCGAGCGCGCACGAGGATGCAAAGGCACAGTCGCCGGCGCGCGAATCGCAGCTGGTTTGGACTTCCGCGGCGAAGGCTCGGGATTTCCTGGAATCGCTGGCCGCGACGGGTACGCCCAACGCCATCGCCCGCTTCTGGCGTTCCCGCCGCGGTGATTTCTATCTGGCGGTTGCCGTCATACTGGTTCTGGTTGTAATTCGCTGGGGGATCTGGTCGAACCACTCGGTGGGGGCCACCGGCCGTGGAACCGCCGTTTCCGGGACCGCGAATCGGGGAAGGCCGGCTCCCGACGCTGATCTTTCCGCTTTCGACAAGCTCCTGATCAGTCTCGGGCTGGCTGAGGCTCCTGAAGTTCCCGAGTACAAGGGCAATCCCGACACCCAGGTTTGGGTCGACTTGCACACCGCTCTGTACTATTGCCCGGGTTCTGATCTCTATGGCAAGACATCGCAAGGCAAGCTCTCCACCCAGCGCGACGCGCAGTTGGATCAGTTCGAACCGGCCAATCGCAAGGCCTGTGACTGACTTCGGGGAGCTTTAGCAAATTCAAGCCGGATTTTGTACTGCCGGATTTGACAACCTTCCTCCCCAGTAGTGCAATCATATATGCGCCGCTTCTCCGGAGAATGCCGGTGTCTTACCCTAATAAGTCCGAGCCAGAAATATTGCCCGATCCTGAACTGAATCCCCTGCTGAATCCGCTTCTAGCGGCGCACATGGGACGATGGGCAGAAGTGTATTTCACCAATCCGCCCGAAAAGCGTGATCAAGCGGTTTCTGAGCTACTGCGGGAACTGGAGAATATTCCCCCCGAGCCTGCTTCAGTTGAAGACATCCCCGACGAGCACGCGAAAGAAATTACGGAGACCGCGGACTCGCCGAACTGGTCTTCCTCTACATTGGAGCCACTCCTCACTTGTAGTGAATGCGCTTACAACAATTCACCCGACCACGAATTTTGCGGGATGTGCGGTGCTCCCTTAGTGGAGTGGGCGGAGAGAGGGCGGCCGCATGTCGCCGAGGCCGCACCCATCGGCGAGAGTTGGTGTGAACGCACTCTCGGCGGTAAACCTCTTGAGGACCCGATCGAAGACGCTAAAGACGCTACTGAAGACACGATTGAACCCGCCGTCAGCTCCACCATCGCCGCAGCGCGTCGCGAGGCCATGGAACTCAGCGGGCTGCTTCCGGAACCGCGGCCGAAGCTGATGCCGAAGCTGGTGCCGAAACTGCCGCCAAAGAAAGATCCCCATCCCCGTGTGGGATCCCTGCCTCGTTTCTATGGTTTCTATCGTTATCATCTCTACGTAGGCGTAGGGCTGGCGGTCCTTCTTGTCGTCGCGAGTTTCATGGCGTGGCGAGGCCGGGACGCCCATTCTCGCGCGACAGCTTCACCCGCCGCCTCCGCCATCCCACAGCCGCAACCTGCGCCCGTGGACTCCGCCCCACCGAGCGCACCTGCGAGTGCATTGCCGCCAACTCAGCATGCTTCCTCGGTTGCTTCCCCTGTTGCTTCCCCTGTTCAAAGCCAGGCAAGTGCGAGCCCGCCGCAGGCTCAAGCTCCTGATTCGCGAATCGCGCCCCGGAGCGTGCCCGTGGTGGCAAGTTCCTCCGCCGCTGCGCCTCCGGCGCAAAGCGGCGCGGAAGAACTGGCTATGGCAGAGAAATATTTGAACCCCACCCACGGCACGGCTCGCGATAGCGGAGAAGCTGCCGAGTGGTTATGGAAGGCCGTGAGGAAGCGCAATCTTGAGGCCACGCTGGCTCTGTCGGATCTCTACGCCCGGGGAGACGGCGTAACCAAGAGCTGCGACCAGGCGCGTCTACTGCTGGATGCAGCCGCGCGAAAAGGCGGGAAAGGCGCCGGCGAACGACTCCGCAACCTGCAAGCTTTCGGCTGTCAATAAAAACGGGCCGCAGAAGGTCATTCTGCGGCCGCCGAAAATGTTCTCCCCAAAACTCAATTCAGTTAATGCTTTTCATCGCGATTCAGGCCGGAAGTTGCGGCTCCCTGCGCGACTCATACCACAGCGCAAGTTCCACACGGTTCCACAGCCCCAGCTTGTCATAGATCACACGCAGATAATTCTTCACCACGTGTTCGGTAGTGCCGATGGCGCACGCCACCTCGTGGTTCTTCAGGCCCTGCGCGACAAGCTCGATGACGCGGTTTTCGCGCTCACTTGGAGTGCGGGGCCCATAACGGTCGTTTGCGAACATAATTGCCTCCGATATAACAGGGTTGCGAGTTTCACTCGCTTGATTCCGCCGGTGATTCCGAAACGGAGGAACAGCCGGTTAAAGTGAGCTTTCACGGTTCTGCGCGCCATTTTCAGCTGGCTGGCAATCTCGGCGTTGTCACAGCCTTGCAGAAGCAATTCCACAATTTGTTGTTCCCGCGGTCCCAGCCGAACGGACTGCTCCGTCATCACCACCCCCTGAGATTGGTTTATCAACGTGCCAAGACCTTTATGTAGCTGGGTTTCCATATTGCGTAGCATCCACAATGCCATTTTGAGACGAATTTGGCTGTGACCAAAAAACAGTCATTTCCACAGGCACTTGCGGGGACTGCCTGGAGCTCCCAAATTAGGAAGTCGGCCTCCGAAAGGTGGGTAAAGACGCTGCGCCCTCACCCCCAAACCCACTCTGCGGGATGAGAAAAAGGCGCGTAAAATCAGCCGTAAATCGATCTCGCGAACAAACAACAGGCAAATACTGAGACAGATGGCGTCTCGCCGAGGTCGTCCGATTTCGGAACCAACGCGAATCCCGGTGGGGGAAGAAAATTTAAGAAGATTTCTGAACCGCGTAGCGCCTCGCTTGTTCGAGGCCAGGGTGCTAGTGTGAACACCCTATGTGGAAAGTGCCAGACCTACAAGCAGGTCCTGAACAATTTACATGATCTACCCGATGCGCGGGCTTGCATCAGATTCAGTGCAGGTACACGGCCAATCTCCTCTAATTCCGAAACATTCGACTCCTCAGGACTGAAATGCCAAACTGCTCTACACTGTTGCCGGAGCCACCTTTGCCTGAAAATGTCTGCTTGAAAACGAGTGCCTGACATGAAGCCCTCCTCGTCACACCCGCAAGGTTCCACCCTGGCTACGGTGAGCAGCCCCCGGTTTCACCAAAGATGTTTTCAGCGAAGTTGCTCCAATGTTAGTGCAAGCGCCGCAGGAGTCTCCCAATGATCAGGCTCCTGAGCGTTGTAGGAGCGCGGCCCAACTTCATGAAGATCGCGCCCATCGTGGCTGAGCTAAGGGGAGATCGACCAGAAAAAGATGGTCGAGAAAAAGAATGTCCAGAAAAAGATGCTTTGAAGACCCTTCCCGCCATCGAACATTGCCTGGTGCACTCCGGCCAACACTACGACGAACTTCTTTCCGGCAACTTCTTCGCCGATCTGGGCCTGCCCCATCCTGACGTGAATCTTCAAGTCGGTTCCGGCAGTCACGCGGCGCAGACTGCCGAAATCATGAAGCGCATCGAGCCTGTCCTGCTCGACTTCAAGCCGCAAATGGTTCTGGTGGTGGGCGACGTGAATTCCACGCTCGCCGCCGCGCTCACCGCCGCCAAACTCGGAATCGGCGTGGCCCACATCGAAGCCGGATTGCGCAGCTTCGACATGACCATGCCCGAGGAGATCAACCGCAAGCTCACCGACGCCGTCTCCAGCCTGCTTTTTGTGACCGAGCAGAGTGGAGTCGAGAATCTGAAACGCGAAGGCATTCCGCCGGAAAAAGTTTTCCTCGTGGGCAACGTCATGATCGACAGCCTGCTCCAGCACCGCGAACTCGCCTCCAGATCGCCGCTGCTCGATCGTCTGGGCATGCGGCGCCTCGGCGGGCGGCGCGTCGGCATAGGGAAGAACGGATCGGGCTGCCGCGACTACGGAGTGCTCACCCTGCACCGGCCCTCGAATGTCGACGACCCTGAGACGCTCGACGGGATTCTTCGCGCCGTAAGCGCTCTGGCTGCGGATCTTCCCATCTTTTTCCCGGTTCATCCCAGAACCCGGAAGAAGATCGAGAGTTTCGGTTTGCAGCGTTATCTGGCCAGCGGAGCTGAAACAACCTCGACCGAAACAAGCTCGGCTGAAAGAAGCTCGAACGGAAGAAGCCCAGACGAAAGAAACCACGCGGGAATCGTGCCGCTCGATCCCCTTGGATATCTCGATTTCCTTTCGCTCAACGACCGGGCGCGCATCGTGCTCACCGATTCCGGCGGAATTCAGGAAGAAACCACCGTCCTAGGTGTGCCCTGCCTTACCCTGCGCGAGAACACGGAACGCCCGGCCACGGTTGAGCACGGCTCAAATCAAGTTGTAGGAGTCGATTCCGATCGCATTCTTGCCGCCGCAAGAACCATCCTCAGCAATCCCGCGCGTCCCTCCGAGCGTCCTCCGCTTTGGGATGGCAAAGCCGCCTCAAGGATCGTTGCGATCCTCCGCAAACATCTTCAGCACAGTGACTCGGCTTAGAAGGTCGCGCTACTGTAATGCCGATTGCGACGCCTGCACCGCGCACCCGCCTGTGCCCGACGTCCCACAGGCCTGACCGGTCAAGGTGGAGAAATATATCTGAGAAGCGCCGGCCTCGGTTAACGCGCTCACGAAGTTGTCGATGATAATGCCGCTCGTGCCTCCGGCTGCGGGCATGGCAGCGGTTGCGATCGCACCCAGGTTCTCCCAATGGACTGTCCCGTCGGTGGTAGCACCACCCGGCGCAAGGTTAAACGTAACCGAGGCGCCAGAGGTACCTGTGGTCGTCACATACTCGATGTTGTTGCTGCCATCGAGGATTTCCGAACCCTTGCTGTAAACATGAGTGGCCGTCCAAGCAGCCGGCGTGACAACGGTCGCCGGCCCCTGGTCCAGCCATTTCACTGCGCCAGCTCCTACCCCGTCCGTCGTGGTACCGAGGGTATTGGCCCACGGCGTGGGCTGTAGTAGGCCTGACACACCCGCCTGCTTCACGACCTCGATATGAAACTCGGCGTCAAGAACTTCCTGGCCCACCGCATAGGGGGTAGACGGGAGCCAAGGTGTGTCCTTGATATTCGTGACGCACCCCCCGGAAGCGCACGCCGACGGCAGCCCGCTTGCCTGCGTGCTGGCGAAGAGCCATTCCGTCGCACCTCCCGCGGCATTGGGGTTCAGAATATCGGTCACGGGAGAGCACGGTGTAACGGCACTGCTGCTCGTAAGAGTCGGTCCCGTGATCACCTCACTCATGCTGCCAGCTTGAATGGGAATCTGGTAGATGGTCGGAGCGCCGCCAGTATTGCCGCAAACGTAAAGGCGTCCGGTGGCATCAAGGGAATTTTCGTAGGTACTGTCAAAGGCGCCAATATACATGGGATTTGGGGTCGTAGGTGCAACGGAGCTGTTTCCGACCACCGCCTCCGACAGAACAGCGCTGGCATCGCTGGTGGTGAAATCGGTTGGCAACTGGTAAACCCCGCTGCAGTCAGCCCCAGTGGGGGCACAAACTCCGCTGCCGTCGCTCGTCACGAACGCGTACACCTGTCCAGATACGGAATCGACGATCGGGCCTTGCACAAAACCCGGGCCAGAATCGTTTGCGGTGGAGAAATCCAACTGGACGGACTGGACGGGGACGGGCAGCGTGGAATTGACGGAATACAGGAAGCCACCCTGGTCTTCCACAAACACATTCCCCGACCCAGCATCGTGAACCGGGCTGGTGAGAGCGGTGGGGGCGAGGGGATTCACCTGCACTGGCCAGCCCCCCGTTGTCACTTCAGCGGGAATCCCTTCGAATACTGGCGAGAACTTGTGAAGAAACCCGAGACTATCTCCCACATAAGCAGCATCGTTGTGGTAGTCGAGGAAGACCGATGACTCGGTGTCGCTAGCCGGGGTGCTCACGCTACTGATCACGTCATCAAGGAAGAACAAGGTCTTGCAGGGCGCGGTACAGGTCGTGAATTGAGCGGGCCTCACCTGCCTGGGCCTGCCCGGGGCGATAATGGTTTCAGTGGCTGAAGCTTTCCATTTCAACAGCATCAACACCGCGTGCCCCGCCGCATTCTGCTGCACAACCGCCATCCGCGTGCCATCAAACGAAAATATCGGCGAGGTCCCAACCGTGGCGAAAGTGTCATACGCCCAGTAGACCGAAGGCACCGGCGACCCGTCAGTGCTGCAGCCGGAATAAAGATTGCTGTAAGCTACCAGGCTGGCTTGCCCGCTTGCTCCAGGCAGGCCGGTGCTGTAGACCACGAAATCCGTAGTGCAGCTGGCTTTGTCAACGTAAACCGAATACTTTGCCGGATAATTTCCGGCGCCGACCGTCGCGCCTGTCCCCATATCCTCCGACCACAACCCATTGAGTCCTGGCTTGGCGGGAGGTGAGGATCTCGGACGATGGTTCCGCCACTCGGACGCAATTACTCGATCGTTCACCAGGCGATCAGTCTGCGCTCGATCAGTCTCCACCACGGCCGCCGCCGGCGACTGGCGGCGGATCTGCTGCCAATAGCGAGGATCCTGTTGCACGCGAGCCGCCTGTTCCGCAGTGGCGGGCTTCGAGAAAACAACGTGGTGGTTGCTCCAGTCAGAGATTGCAGGTCCGGCTGCTTCGGAAGCGCGGGACACCTGCCCCAGCAACGCCGAAGACAAAGTTAGCACTGCGAGAATTGAGATACCCAACCGAAGTCCCAACCAAAGCAAAGATCGCTGGTTCCTTCTCATTTTTTCTCCTAATGCTTGAGGGCACGGGTGCCCACTGAAATCATAGCGGTTTGAAACCCCACCCCTGCGGGCGTCTCCACTTGGACCCTTGGCTGACTTGTTGGAAACTCATCATACACCCGCGTGTTTTGAACAAACCCCGAAAAATTTGGTCGTATGGAGGCAGATTTCCACAAACCTCGCGGGCCGTCCCAACCTCCGGCCTAAACCCGGGCGAACCAGCCCGACGCCACCTTCCAGAGATGGCGCCCCTTCCAGCGTCATCCTGAGCGCAGCCGTTCTTCAGGCGGAGCGAACGATCTCCCGTGAGCACACTGCCGCCCATTTCAAACTGCACGACCACCCCTTCCAGCTTGGACTTGAACTACACTTCCCCGCTACACTACGGGTTCAATCTCGGTTCAACTGGGTTCAAGAATCATGAGACTCTCAGTCGTCATGCCGGTCTACAACGAACGGGCTACGCTGCGTCAGGTGGTTGATCGAGTGTTCGCCGTTCCGCTCGAGATCGAATTGATTTGCGTGGACGACGGATCGACCGACGGATCGCGCGCGATGCTTGAGCAGTTGCAGGCCGAGCGTCCCCAGATTCGAATTCTGCTGCAGCCGAAAAACCTGGGCAAAGGTGCGGCCCTGCACCGCGGCATCAAAGAGGCTACCGGGGACTACCTGATCATCCAGGACGCCGATCTCGAGTACGATCCGGCCGAGTACACCGTGCTGCTGGAGCCTCTCGTCGAAGGCCGCGCCGACGTCGTCTACGGCTCCCGCTTTCTTTCTGCCCGCCCGCACCGCGTCCTCTACTTCTGGCACTCGGTCGGCAACTGGGCTCTTACCCTGCTCTCAAACGCGCTCACCAACATCAACCTCAGCGACATGGAGACTTGTTACAAAGCGTTCCGCCGCGAAGTCATCCAATCCATTCCTCTGGAAGAAAAGCGTTTCGGCTTCGAGCCCGAAGTCACGGTGAAGATCGCCAAGCGGAAACTCCGCATTTACGAAGTCGGCATCAGCTACTGGGGCCGCACCTATGAAGAGGGCAAGAAAATCCAGTGGAAGGATGGCGTGCGCGCCCTCTTCTGCCTGTTGAAGTACTGCATCACCGAACCCGCAGTGTCACGCCAGGAAGCGCTGCCCGAGACCGCCGCGCTGGCGGCTCGCGCCCAGACCAAGTTGCCCCCGGCGGACTAGGCGGCCAGCAACGCCGAATGAGCCAGATCATGAACATCACCGACTCCGGCTTCCAGATCAAGGCGCCTCTTTCACTGCCCGACGACGAGGTGCAACTCTGGCGCATCGACCTGGAGGCGCTTGGCCCCGCCGAATCCCGCTGGCAAAAGCTGCTTTCGTCCGACGAGTTGGAGCGGGCTTCCCGCTTTCATCTGCCGCGCGACCGTCAGCGCTTCGTCACCTCTCGCGCGCTCTTGAGAACAATCCTCGCTGCGTATCTGGCAACCGAGCCCGGCACCCTGAACTTCTCCTTTTCAAAGAATGACAAACCTTCTCTCGGGCCGGCGCACGCGGGCTCCAACATTGCGTTCAACATTTCCCATTCCGGCGGAGTCGCTTTGTTAGCCTTTACTCGCGGGCGGGAAATCGGCGTCGATGTCGAGCAAGCCCGCAGCAATTTCGATGTAGAGGCCATCGCCCGCCGCTTCTTCTCGCCGGCCGAGCAAAAACAACTCGCCGATGTACCCGCCGAAAAAAGACCTGACGCCTTCTTTCGTTGCTGGACCCGGAAAGAGGCATACATCAAAGCAACCGGGAACGGTTTATCACTTCCCTTGAGCCAATTCGACGTCGCGCTCGAGCCCGGCGCATCAAACGCGCTGCTGGCCACGCGTCCCGACATTTCCGAAGCCGGACGTTGGCAGCTTCGCGAAGTGCCGGGCGGCCCCGGCTATATCGCGGCTCTCTGCGTGCGCGGTCAAGATTGGAAACTAAACGACTGGTCCCGAGTCCTGCATTCCTCCGACAGGTAAGGCAAACACCGGGGTGGAATTTGCTCTCGCCATTGCCGCAATTCTTTGCATATCCATAGCTTTAGAAAGATTTCCACTCCAAAAACCCCTCAAAAACCATTTCTTTTCATTTGCTTCCGTGGATCACGATCCGCCCTAAAGGCCTGGCAATTGCTCCATCTCCAGCATTCGTTATGTCCAAATCAAGCTTTCTTACCGTCGGGTCCAGATGTTACCCTATACGGAACGCTCCTCTCCCCTGAAGAATCCGCAAACGAGTTTCGCAGGGCGCCAATAAAGTCTGGAAAGTAATCCAGTCAAATACAATAAACGTAGTAGACAAAAGAGAAAGAGTAAGAACGCAGGAGGCTTAAGGACTTGACCGTTTCAACCAGCCATCTCATCCCGCCGCACGGCGGAGAACTTGTTGACCTGATCGCCCGCCCCGAGAGAATCGCCGAATTGAAATCCCATTCGAAAGAGTGGCCCTCGTGGGACCTGACCGCCCGCCAGCTTTGCGATCTTGAATTGCTGCTCACCGGCGGATTTTCTCCGCTGCGGGGTTTCATGACCCGCGCCGATTACGAAGGCGTCTGCCACAACATGCGGCTGGCCAGCGGAACGCTCTGGCCCATGCCCATCACCCTCGACGTGACCGAGGAATTTGCCAAGAAACTGACTCCGGGCAGCAGCAAAGTCGCGCTCCGCGATCCCGAAGGCGTGATGTTGGCAGTGTTGAACGTGGAAGAAGTCTGGCAACCTGACCGCAAAGCCGAAGCCGAGGCGGTTTTCGCCAGCACCAGCGCCGCCCATCCCGGCGCCGATTACACCATCAACAAAGCGAATCCCTGGTACATCGGAGGAACCCTGGAGGGGACGCAGGTCCCGTCCCACTATGATTTTCGCAACCTGCGTTTGACTCCGGCTGAGGTGCGTGCCGAGTTTGCCCGCGTCGGCTGGCGTCGCGTCGTCGCCTTCCAGACTCGCAATCCCATGCACCGCGCCCACGTTGAACTCGCGTTCCGCGCAGCCAAGCGAGTAGAAGCGAATCTGCTCATCAATCCCAGCGTTGGCATGACCAAGCCAGGCGACGTCGACTACTTCACCCGTGTCCGCTGCTACCAACTGCTGCTGCCCAAGTTTCCGCAGGGCACGGCAAGACTTTCTCTGCTGCCGCTCGCCATGCGCATGGGCGGACCGCGCGAGGCCATCTGGCACGCGCTCATCCGGAAGAACCACGGCTGCAGCCATTTCATTGTCGGCCGCGATCACGCCGGCCCAGGCAAAGACACCAATGGCAAGCCCTTTTACGGCCCCTATGAGGCCCAGGAAGTCTTCAAGAAACACGAAGCCGACATCGGCGTGACCATGGTCCCTTTCAACATGATGGTGTACCTCGAAGGTCAGGATAAATACGTTCCCGACGACGAAGTTAAGAACGGCGATCGTGTATTGAACATCTCCGGCACCGAACTTCGCCAGCGCCTGAACGAAGGCCGCGAGATTCCTGCCTGGTTTACTTATCCTGAAGTCGTCTCTGAGTTGCGCCGCAGTTTTCCGGCTCGTCACAAGCAAGGCGTGACCGTCTTCTTCACCGGACTTTCTGGTTCCGGCAAGTCGACCATCGCCAACGTATTGCTGACCAAGTTCCTCGAAACCGGCGGTCGCCCAGTCACACTTCTGGATGGCGATCTGGTACGCAAGCATTTGTCTTCCGAGCTTGGTTTCTCCAAGGAGCACCGCGACATCAACATCCGCCGCATCGGCTACGTGGCCTCGGAAATCACCAAGAACGGTGGTATCGCCATTTGCGCGCCCATCGCGCCTTATGACGCGACCCGCAAGCACGTCCGGCAGATGATTGAGCCCTACGGAGGGTTCATTCTGGTGCACATCGCCACCTCCGTGGAGGTCTGCGAACAACGCGATCGCAAGGGCTTGTACGCCAAGGCGCGCGCAGGAATTCTAAAGGAATTTACCGGTATCTCGGATCCTTACGAAGTTCCGCCCGACGCCGAAGTCACCATCAATACAGGTGATTTGTCCCCCGAAGAGGCAGCCCAGGAGATCATCCTTCACCTGGAAAGGGAGGGCTTCATCGGAACCGCAGCGGAGTCCGTTTAATGGGCATCTCGGTGCGCCGGAAAATCCGGAAAATGAGGAGAGGCTGAAGTTGTTATTGTCATGGACCTGCTGATCAAGAGCTTGGTGGGTTTTGGAGTCGGAACCCTCATCGGAATGACGGGAGTCGGAGGCGGCGTTCTGCTGCTCCCCATCCTCATTTTCGGTCTGGGTGTGCCGCCCATGCTGGCCGTCGGCTCCGACGCCCTCTTCAACTTCGCCACCAAGATTGGTGCCAGCGCCGTCCATTTGCGCAAAGGCACAGTGCGGCTCAAGGTAGTCGCGGCGCTCGCGATCGGCAGCGCTCCGGGCTCTTATCTGGGCGTAAGTTTTCTGGTTCACTTGCGAAACACCTACGGCAATGGGGTCAATCACTTCATTACCTTCGCCGTCGGAGTTCTGCTGATTTGCATTCCGACTTTCTTGTTCTTCCAGAAGAAGATTGAAGATCGTGCGGCCACGAAGCCGCCGACCATGAAATCCTTCGCCTGGATGTCACTCATCGGACTGGTGGCTGGTTTTCTCGTGGGCATCACTTCCGTCGGCTCCGGCAGCATCGTCATGATGATGCTTCTGCTGTTCTATAGCTTCCAGCCGAAAGTAATGGTGGGCACCGACATCGTTCACGCCCTCATCCTCACCGGTGTAACCAGTCTTCTCCATTTTCGCTTGCACAACGTTGATCTCCACCTGGTTGGGGCGCTTTTGATCGGCTCGGTCCCTGGAGGACTGCTCGGTTCTTATCTGAGCACGCGGGTCCCGGTTCCGTGGCTGAGGCGTATTCTTTGCGCAGTCTTGCTCGCCACCGGCGCACGCATGCTGATGGCTTAATCAGATTATGCATTCAAATTCCTACGCTCAAATATTGGAACGCATTCAGTCCGCGCTGCAAGCCTCTCGCAAGGTCTTCGCCCGTTTCACGCCGGGTGCGATTGAGGCGGAATACAAGGTCGGGCATGATCCGGTCACCGAGGCAGATCGTGCCCTTGACGCCGTTCTGCGTAAGGAACTGCTGCGAAGTGGAGAAGGGTGGCTGTCGGAAGAGAGCGTAGACGACCCCATCCGCCTGCAGCACTCGCGGGTCTGGGTGGTCGATCCCCTCGATGGCACGCGCGAGTTTGTGCAAGGCATCCCCGAGTTCTGCGTTTCCATTGGATTTGTCGAGAACGGGTGTCCCGTGGCTGGAGGAATTTGCAATCCTGCCACCAACGAGATTTTCCTCGGATCAATAGAATCCGGCGTCACTTATAACGGCAAACCCGCGCACCCGAGCCAGCGCAACACTCTGGCCGGCGCCCTGGTTCTCGCCAGCCGCAGCGAAGTGAAGCGCGGTGAATGGAAAGCGTTCGAGAATTCCGCCTTCAAGATTCGCCCCATGGGTTCAGTTGCCTACAAACTCGCGCTGGTTTCCGCAGGCTTGGCGGACGCCACTTTCACTCTGACGCCGAAGAACGAATGGGACGTCGTGGCCGGCGCCGCCCTGGTGCAAAGCGCCGGCGGTTTTGTCAGCACACTGGAGAAAACCAGCCTGATCGCTAATCGCCGCGATCCGCTGCTGTCAGGTCTGCTGGCCGGCGGACCGCTCTTGAAAGACAAGTTATTTTCCCTCGTGGAGCCGCACATTAAGCTGGTCTCGTCGTCGCTAGAAACGTAAGCCTTACTACCATCCAAACTTTCACTTGCTCCCAACCGGCATCGGTGTTATCTCTGTCTCTCTTTAATTTCAAACGAGAAGCGAAATACGGAATCATGCACTGGCTCCGGAGCGCCTGATTGCCTGACCCCAACGCTAAAGCTGGCCCACTAGACCAATTCCGATTCGTCTCCTCCGGCGCATCGATCGTCGAAACCCCCGCTGAAGCCGATGATCCCAACCGCCCCAGGCGCGTACTCGGCTTCCGCGACCTCGTGCTGTTTTACGTGGTTACCGGCGTCAGCCTGCGCTGGATCGCCACCGCCGCCGCCGCTGGTCCCAGTTCTATCGTCATCTGGATCGGCGCCTGGCTCTGCTTCTATACCCCACTCGCACTTTCCGTGCTCGAGCTTTCTTCCCGCTATCCCAGTGAAGGCGGCCTCTACGTCTGGAGCAAACGCGCCTTCGGAGACTTCTCCGGCTTCATGTCCGCCTGGACCTACTGGACCAGCAACCTTCCCTACTTTCCCGCCGTCCTCTACTTCGCCGCCAGCAACGTCCTCTTCATGCGCCAGGCCGCATGGGCGCATCTCTCAAACAACGCCACGTTCTACATCGTCTTTTCTCTGCTAACACTCGGCGTGGCCACACTCATGAACATCGTTGGACTCGACGTCGGCAAGTGGCTCCACAACGTCGGCGCGCTCGCCATGTGGATTCCCGTCGGCATCGTCATCGTGCTGGGATTGATTGCCTGGCACCGCTACGGCTCGGCCACATCCTTCACCGTGCACTCGATGACACCCAGCACTCACCTCAATGACCTCATTTTCTGGTCGGCGCTGATGTATGCCTTCGGTGGCTGCGAGGCCGCTTCCTTCATGGGAGAAGAGATCAAGAATCCCCGCCGCTCGATCCCGCTAGCTCTTCTCCTCGGCGGCGCGACGGTGGCCTTTTGCTACGTCGTGGGAACGGCAGCCCTGCTGCTGGCATTGCCCTCAAGCGAAATCAGCAGCCTCCAGGGACTCGTGCAGGCAATTTCGAAAACCTCGGCACGCCTGGGTTTTCCCGGGGTGTTGCCGGTCACAGCGTTCCTCATCGCCCTCAGCAACATCGGTGCCGCCGGAGCCTTCCTCACTTCGGTCGCCCGCCTTCCCTTCGTCGCCGGCATCGACCGCTTCCTGCCGCCTGCTTTCGGCGCACTCCACCCGCGCTGGAAAACCCCGTGGGTCGCCCTGCTGACCCAGTTCTTTCTAGGCGCGCTCTTCATTTTTCTCGGCCAAGCCGGAACCAGCGTCAAAGGTGCCTACAATGTGCTCGTCAGCATGGGCGTGATCGTCAATTTCATTCCGTTCCTGTACCTGTTTGCCGCCATGATCAAACTGCAGCGCGATCCCGCCGGCCCCGACGTAATCCGTGTACCCGGGGGAAGCCGGGTCGCTAAGCTGGTAGCCGCACTCGGATTTGTTACCACCGCAGCGACGATTGCTTTATGCTTGATTCCACAACCAGACGAACCCAACAAACCGCTGGCCCTGCTCAAAATCGTAGGAGGAACCGGAGCCCTGGTGCTGGTAGGCGTCGGAATCTACGTCGCGGGCAAACGGAGAGCCCGCCAGGCGGCAACAAATTCTCCGTAGGGACGTTGCTTGCAACGTCTTGCCGCCGCTAAACCGGCGTCGCCGTCTTCCGCGCCGGACTAAAAAACGGCAGCCCCGTCACCTTAACATTCGTCTTCAGCCGGATCGCCTCAATCGTGATCTCCATCTGCAACTGCGTCCCCAGCTTCGAATGCTCAGTCTCCACGCTGGCCAGAGCTATCATCTTCTTTAGCACCGGCGACCAACTAGTAGTCGTAGCCTTTCCAACCTGCTTCTCTCCAGAATACAAAGGCACAGCCACGCGCGAAGCCTGGCTCGGCGCAGCCGGCGTGAGCCCATATCGTTCATAGAGCGCCTCAACGTCGGTCCAATCCACTTCAACGCCGACCAGTTGCCGCGGCACACCGTTCTTTACATCCAACTCGAGCGCACGCTTGCCAATAAAGTTTTCTTTCTCCAGATGCACCATCTTGCCGAAGCCCAACTCAAACGGCGAATACTTCTGCGACGGAATCAGCGCCTTCTTCGAACTCGAGTAGTCAACTTCAATCAGCAGCAGTCCAGCTTCCACCCGTGCCACATCCAGCGCCAGCATGCCCGCCGCATGCAGATCAAATTGCTTCCCTTTTTCCGCCAGCGCATCCCAAACCTTCACCGCGTCGTTGCCTTCTTTTAACGGAACCCATATCTCATACCCCAGATCGCCGGTATACCCAGTCCGCGAAATGTCCACCGGGACGCCCGCAATCTTGCCGCGAGTCACCCGGAAATATTTCAAATTCGCAATGTCGGCGTCAGCAACAGCTTTCAAAAGCTTCGCGGAAGTCGGCCCTTGCAAAGCCAGCGCCGCAACTTTCTCGGAAATATCTTCCACCTGCACGTCCAGGTTCAAACCGTTCTGCCGGAACCACCGCAGGCTCGGATCGGCCGCCGTCCAGCGATAAACGTTCTCTTCCAGCCGCGAAATCGTTCCATCATCGATGACCTTGCCTTCTTCATCGCACCAGCAGCAATAAATCACCTGCCCCACTTTCACCTTGTTGATGTCGCGCGTGATCACCCGGTTCACCAGCCGGGTCGCGTCTTTCCCGGTGATCAAATACTTGTAGAGCGGAGAAATATCAATCAGCGCCGCCGCATTCCGGATGGCGTTGTACTCATGCTCATGATGCACTTCATACACGCTGACCGTGTAGTAGCCAGACCACTCGCGGTAATTCAAGCTGTGGCAAAGCGGAAATGTTCTCTCGTGAAACGCAGTTCCAATGGGCAAAGGAGTAGCCTCGAAAAAATTGAGTCGAAGCGAGATTATACGTCAGAACCCTCATCAAAGGCGTCATCCCGAGCGCAGCCGCTTTTCAGGCGGAGCGAGGGATCTCTCTCAAATCGGCTCCGTGTTCATTCGTCACAGACAGCATCGCCCCCAACGCGCTAAACAAGAACGATGCGTCCTCCCAAACAATTCTTCGTGTACATCATCACGAACGGGCCGAAATCCGCTGTCCTATATACAGGCGTGACGGGCAATCTCGTACGCCGCGTCTGGCAGCATAAGAACAAACTCTCCCCGGGATTCACCAGCCGCTACAGCGTCACCTGCCTTGTCTATTACGAACGCTTTTTCTATCCCGATGCCGCCATCGCCCGCGAAAAGGAAATCAAAGGCTGGCGGCGGAGCAAGAAGATAAAGCTCATCGAATCCATGAACCCGCGCTGGGAAGACTTGGCGAAGGACTGGGGCAACGAGTACAAGCCTGACCCCGCAGCAGCAGAGCGAGGGGAGATCCCTCGCCCCGCTGGAGAAAACGCGGGTCTTCGGGATGACGCCAGAGTGATGAAACCGAAACCCATTTAGGAAACTAAGTATGCCGCGTCATCCTGCGCGCAGCCGTTCTTCAGGCGGAGCGAAGGATCTCCCGAGCGCAGTGGCCGCGGGGCTGCCACGAATTACACTCTAGCTGATAAGACAAGCATCCAGCCCGACAATGGCCCGAGCAGCGAGAGGAGCCACAATTTCGAGCCTCGCCAGGCAGCGATAAGCGCCGCCGGTATTGCGCAAGTCATGATTCCGACAAACGCAACATCGATGTAGATCGAATGCCTCTGGCCGAGTGGCGCACGAACATAGATCTGGAATGCCAGCGAGAACACGATGCTGGCAATTCCAAACCAGTTCATGTGGAACAGTCGCTTCATGCCAAGATGATCCAGGTTACGCTTCTTGGCCTTAATTTTGCAGACAAAACACCTCGTTCCCGATAGAATGACGATTCGACTCCAGTCATGCGCTCAATCATGCCAACACTGTCGAGCACCCTCCGCAACTGGAGCGTCCTTCCCAGCGGCCTCTAATACGCGCACCCCAAAACTGCGCTAATATTCCTCGTCCCCATTCCCAATCTTCAGTGAACAGCTAAAGGCTAAGAGCTCATGCCCAACTCATACGACGTAATCGTAATCGGCGGCGGCCACAACGGCCTCGTCAACGCCGCCTACCTGGCCCGCGCCGGAAAGAAAGTTCTGGTGCTCGAACGCCGCCACATTCTCGGCGGCGCCGCCTGCACCGAAGAAGTTTTTCCCGGCTTCAAGTTCTCCGTCTGCTCCTACGTGGTCTCGCTGCTGCGCCCCGAAATCATCCGCGACCTCGATCTCCCGCGCCACGGCCTCGAAATTCTCCCGCTCGACGGCACGTTCACTCCCATGCCCAGTGGAGATTACCTGTGGCGCGTGAACGATCACGGCAAAACTCACCGCGAGATCGCCCGCCACTCCCGCGTCGATGCCGAAGCCTACGACGAATTCGGCAAGGCCATGCAAGCCATGTGCCGCTTCGTGAAGCCAATTCTCAGCATGGTCCCGCCCGACCCCAACACACTCAACCCCCGCGAACTGATGAAGCTGCTCTTCATCGGACGCCGCTTCCAGGGCATGTCGAGCTACGACAAATACAACCAGGTCCAGCTCATGACTATGAGTGCCATTGATTTTCTCGATCAGTGGTTCGAGACCGACGTCCTCAAAGCCACGATGTCAGCCTCGGGAATCATCGGCACATTCCTCGGCGTGCGCTCGCCGGGAACAGCTTACGTTCTGCTCCATCACTACATGGGAGAGATTGACGGCGCATTCCGCGCCTGGGGCTTCGCCCGCGGCGGTACCGGCGCAATTTCCAACGCCATCGCCGACGCTGCCCGCGAAGCCGGAGTAGAAATTCGTACACAAGCCGCCATCGCGAAAATCATCGTCAAGGACAGCAAAGCCAAAGGAGTCGTCCTAGCCAACGGCGACGAAATTTACGCCGAAACAATTTCCTCCAGCGTCGATCCCAGGCTAACGTTCAATAAATTCATCGAAGCCGACCAACTTCCCGCCGACTTCCTCGAAGACATCAACCGCTTCAAATACCGCGGATCTTCAGGCAAGGTAAACATGGCGCTGGATGCGCTTCCGAACTTCAAAGCCATGCCCGGGCCCGGCGCGCACCTCCGCGGTGCAATCTCGATCTCACCCTCGGTCGAGTACATGGAACGCGCCTACGACGATGCCAAGTACGGCAACTTCTCGCGCCGCCCCTACATCGACATGGTCATTCCGTCGCTAACCGATCCCTCGGTCGCACCGCCGGGCAAACATGTGCTCTCCTGCTTCGTGCAATACGCACCCTACAAACTCCGCCCCGGCCTGAACTGGGACGATCAGAAGGAAGCGTTCGGCGACACGGTAGTCAACACCATTGCCGAATATGCACCCAACATCAAAGACATCATCCTCCACAAGCAAGTCATCACTCCGCTCGATCTCGAACGCGAGTGGGGCCTGAGCGAAGGCAACATCTTCCAGGGCGAACTTTCTTTGGAACAACTCTTCTTCCTGCGCCCAGCGCCCGGCTACGCCCGCTTCCGCACGCCCATCCAGAATCTCTACATGTGCGGCTCGGCGACGCATCCCGGTGGTGGCATCATGGGCGCACCCGGCCGTCTCGCAGCTCTCGAAATTCTCAAGGACATCAAGGGAGCGGCCTAACTATGCCCGAGCCCTCCGGCGCACGCGATATCGTCATCATCGGCGGCGGCCACAACGGCCTCGTGACCGCGTTCTACCTGGCCAAAGCCGGATTCAAGCCGCTAGTCCTGGAGCGCCGTTCCCAGGTCGGTGGCGCAGCCATCACCGACGAATTTCATCCCGGCTTCCGTTGCTCCACGCTGGCCCACACCGCCGGCCCCCTTCGTCCAGACATCGTCCGCGACATGCAACTCGAAAAACACGGCCTGAGGCTGATCACGCCTGAAATCTGCGTCACTGCGCTTTCGCCCGACGGCCGCGCGCTCTCGCTCTATCAGGACGAAAGCAAATCCGCGCAGTCGATCTCCGCCTTCTCGCAAAAAGACGCAACGAAGTATCCCGAGTTTGAGAAATCGCTCGGAAAGATCAGCAAAGTAATCGCCGAAGCACTCGCGACCACTCCGCCCGACATCGATCACCCCAGCGGCGGCGATCTCTGGAGCATGCTCAAAACCGGCCGCGCCCTGCGCAACCTCGGCAAGCGCGATATGTACCGTGTCCTGCGCTGGGGACCGATGGCCGTCGCTGATCTGGTAGCAGAGTATTTCGAGACCGAACTACTGCGCGCAGTCATAGCGGCTCGCGGAATCTTCGGAACCTTCCTCGGACCATGGTCAGCCGGCAGCAGCCTGCAGTTGCTCATCCGCGCCGCCGGCGATTCTCATCCCGCAGGCTCAGCCTTCTTCGCCGCTGGCGGCATGGGCGAGCTAACTCAATCCATGGCCTCCGCGGCAAAAGCCGCCGGTGTCGAAATTCGCACCGCCGCCGAGGTCATTGAGATTCGCGTCAAAGACGGCGCTGCCATAGGCGTTCTGCTCTCGACCGGCGAGGAAATCAGCGCCCGTGCTGTGATTTCCAACGCCGACCCCAAGCGCACCCTGCTCAAGCTAACCGATCCCACGCATCTTTCCCCTGACTTCGTGCAGAAACTGCAGCATTACCGCGGCAACGGTACGGTTGCCAAGGTGAACCTCGCGCTCTCTGGCTTGCCGACCTTCACCGCCCTGAAAAAGGGAGATGGCGCCGCGCTGAAGGGCCGAATCCACATCGGTCCTGAAATCGACTATCTCGAGCGCGCCTTCGACGAATCGAAGTATGGCAACTTCTCCCGCCAGCCCTATCTCGAAGTCGCTATCCCATCGCTAACCGATCCCACCCTCGCGCCCTCAGGCAAGCACGTGATGTCGATCTACATGCAGTACGCGCCCTACAAACTGAAGGGCGACTGGGAAGACCAGCGTAAAGCCCTCGGCCAAACGGTAGTGCAGACGCTCGCACAATATGCGCCCAACTTGCCTGAGATGATCCTGACCCATCAGATCATCACCCCGCAGGATCTCGAAGAAGTCTACGGATTAACGGGCGGCCAGATCTTCCACGGCGACCTCGCACTCGACCAGTTCTTCACCATGCGCCCGCTGCTGGATTGGGCCCGCTACCGTACGCCGATCGAGAATCTATATCTTTGCGGCAGCGGCACGCATCCCGGCGCGGGATTGACCGGAGGATCGGGAGCAAACGCCGCGCGGGAGATATTGAAGTACGTGAAGAAGTAGCGCCGGCGTCTCGCCATCGCTGCCAGAGCGCCGAACCTTCGCTTGGGGCGTAAACTGGAGATGAACGATCTTCGGGTTTGGTCTCGTATGAAGAAAGCAAAATCAGGTAAACGTGCTCCGTCCAGAAAATCAAAGGTCGTTACCAACGAAGTAGACGAATACCTCGAACGCGTCCCGGAACCCGCCCGCACCACTTTGAATAAAGTTCGCGCGGTCATTCGGTCTGCCGCACCGCCCGAGGCCACCGAGGGCATCAGCTATGGCATCCCAACGTTTAAGTACAAAGGCATGCTTGCGAGTTTCGCAGCATTCTCAGATCATTGCAGCCTGTTTCCAGGTGCGGGGCCAACCATAGAATTCAAGAACGAACTCAAGAACTTCCAAACGTCGAAGGGCACCATCCGCTTCGCACCGAACAAACCTCTTCCAGCAACCCTTCTGAGAAAGCTGCTGAAGGCGCGGGTCGCAGAGAACGAACGCAAGAAAGCCCGCTGACCACGATGCCTGTGGATCATGAAGAACTCCGCCATCCTCCTCGTCAGTTGCCCCGACGCCAAAGGCGAAGTCGCCACCATCGCCGACTTCGTCTACCGCCACAACGGCAACATCCTGCACGCCGACGAACACGCCGACGAAGAGTCCGGTCTCTTCTTAATGCGCGTAGAGTTCGATCCCAAAGACTTCGACATCGATCTCACCGATAAAGACCTCTCCGATTTCGCCAGGCATTTCTCTCCCATCGCCGACAAATTCCAGATGAAGTGGCGTCTGGCGCAATCCTCGCATCGTCCGCGCATGATCATCCTGGTCTCGAAATACGATCACTGCCTCGTCGATCTCCTCTACCGCCACCAGAGCGGCGAGCTAGCCTGCGAGATCCCGCTCATCATCTCCAATCACCCCGATAACCAGTCCATCGCCGACTTCTACAAAATCCCCTACACCGTCGTCTCCATCACAAAAGACAACAAGCGCCAGGCCGAACTCCAAATCCACTCGCTGATCGATGCTCACAAAGCCGATTTCACGGTCCTCGCCCGCTACATGCAGATTCTCTCCAACGATTTCGTCAACCGCTATCCCCAACGCATCATCAATATTCACCATTCCTTTCTGCCCGCCTTCATCGGCGCGCGGCCTTACCATCAGGCCTTCGAGCGCGGCGTAAAGCTGATCGGCGCAACCAGCCACTACGTCACCGAGGTCCTCGACGACGGTCCCATCATCGAGCAGGACGTGGTCCGCGTATCGCACCGCGACACCGTCGAAGACCTCATCCGCAAAGGCCGCGACCTCGAGAAAGTCGTACTCTCCCGCGCCGTCCGCTGGCACGTCGAGAACCGCGTCCTTCTCTACGGCAATAAAACCGTGGTTTTCTAAAGCTCTCTTTTACCCACGCGGAAGTCCATGTACTTCCAGAAAATGGGAGCAACACGTAATAGTCCCGCTCCGGTGGTAACTTGCGACACTGGTGACTTTCGTCTTTACTTGAACAGCAGTAAAGGATTCCCCCAACTAACGGGGAGGATCTCGCTCACGGAGCGTCTCTTGGCCGAGGATCTTAAGTTTGAGCTGGCAATCCTGGCGACAGTCCAGGGTTTCTACCAGAAGCTGATGCGAGACGCGCTCGGCGGGGATGTCCCCGTTCCGAGCGGGCTCGATGAGGTCTCGCTGCGCCACTCTGAAGGAGATCTACCGGAAACTCTCTCCCGAATGTATCGCTGGCTGCATCTGCTCGACATGGCCATCACGCCCGCGATGCTGCGCCAGGCGCTTACTCCAGACACAGATTCCGAAGTCGCCGAAGCTCTGTTGCGCTACTTTGTGCGCCGCCGCGAGGCCAGCGAAGTCAACCGCGATAAGACCGACCTGATTGCAACATTCCTTTACCGTCATCCTCGAGTTCAGGGTCAATGGCAGCAGCGTGGCTACGGACTGGACGGAGCGTTGCCGCTGTCGCCGTTTGAAATCGCCCTCATCGAAATTCTCGCCGATACCGATGTACCCTCGCTGCCGGAAGAGCACGTGCAGCTGCTGCGGAACTTTGATCCCTTGCGGGAAGAGATCGCTCGTTATCGTGATTTCAATTCGCTGATCGATTCCGGCATTGTCTCGCGGGTGCGCGAACTGAAGCGCTGGCTGGATGCCTCGTTTTATCATCCGGGAGTGCTGGCCACAGTTGCCGCGCACAATGCCGCGTTCGGCGCGCGCTTTGACCAGCTCTTCGCCAAGGCCCTCGGTGAGATCAAACAATTTGCGCAGGCTCTGGACGAAATGGGTGGCAGCATTCTGAGCACGGTCGACGGCGTAGAAGTCACCGTCGAACACGTGGCCGCAATCGAACAAAAAGAAATGCTGCAGGCCGATTACAACGGTGCGCTCGAAAAATTTCGCCGCGTCTCCCGTTTGAAAAAGGAACTGGACCGGCGCCCGCCCATCCGCCGATCGCTACTGGCGCCTGCAGCCGGAGACAAAGCACGATCTTCCGGTGGAGCATCCGCCGCTGCCAAACCCGCCCGGATCGCGGCTGCCAAGGCAGTCGTCCCAGCTCAGGCGTTCCAGCCTCCGGCGATCACCGCACAGCAGATCTCCGCCGAAGAAAGCAAACTGCGTCGGGTTGAGGAATCGATTCGTGTTTTCGTCCGCGTGGCCGATCCCAAATACCGCCAGGTTGTACCCATGCGCTTCTTCAATCTGACCCTGACCGCGCCTGAAGCCGATGCTTATAACGCCAGCTTTCTCGAAGAGAAGAGCCTTCGTGCCGATGTTGCGCGCACCCTGATCCGTCTGGTTTCCTGCGTAGCTCGGGTCAATACTGAACTCGAAGAACTCAAACGCAGCCAGAGCATGTCCTCGCTGTGGAAGCTGCACGCCGATGCGCTGGTCGTCTTGCTCGACATCGCCAGCACCACGACGGAAGAAGCCGCAGCGATTGCCAAAGCGGCTGAAGCGAAAGACGACGCATCCGCCAAAGCCATCCGCGAAACTGTGCAAAAACTGCGCGACCGCTCTGATCTGGCCGTGAAAGCGCTGGCTCATCCGGGCAGCTAGAGGCAGTTCTCAGCCTTGGCTCTTGGCTTCCCTAACTTTCCGGTGATCCTTAGCTCTCGCTCGCGCTGCACTCCGCGACGTACTTTTTCCGTGGCCGCATGCGAGATTGGTTCTCCGAAAGAGCCGACCCAGATGCGGCGCCTATTGTGCAGGGTTGCGTCGGGACGTTTTGGCGGACCCTTAGCCTTCATCGCAGCCTTCCTCGCTGTGCGAACAAGCCGAACAAACTGAATGGGGCAAGCTTTCCGATTCCGGACGGCCACTATTTACCTTCTTATAACACCCCCCTCCCCCTGATCTATTGGAATCTTCGAGTTAGCGCCAAAATCGAAAATAATCTAAGGGCTGCAACAACTTGCGGGCAAAATCTTGGGCCGTAAGGAGTTAGACAGGTGCGGCGGGTGTCAAAGAGCTTGTTTGAAACTTTTAGCATTGGGCAGCACGTGTGCTCGCGTCAAGTCTACGAAAGTAGGCAGCGAGTACTGTTCTAGCCGGCGACGGCTGCGTGTTACGCTACAGCGGCCGGAGAATCGCTCAATGTTTTCCTTCGGCAACAAAGCTGCATTGCCAGTTCTTCTTCTTATTTCCCTGTGGCCGGCCCAAGCACAGAACCTGGATACTTGCCTCCAGCCGCGTGTCGTCGTCTCTCTTCGCGATCGGCAGGGTGAGTTTGTCGAAGGGTTGCAGCCTACATCGTTTCGGGCGGCGCTCCGCGGGCAGTCAGTCGAAATCCGATCGAGTACTATCCCAGGAAGTTGGTTCCCTGCTCCGAATCGGCGTCGAAAGCCACTGAGGGTCAATGGCGTCCCCCTCAGGGGCTGAAGCCCGCGTCTTTATTGGCTCTGAGCGGCACGGCTGAAGCCTTGCCCTTCCCGAACAGTTCCACGTTGGAAGGAGCTCTTGCGGCGCGGCTGGAAGCCGCACCCTTTCAAAGCACGGAGCAAGACTGCCGTGGCCAACCAGCTGGCGGGCTTCGCCCGGCGGACAGCCGAGGGCGGCTGTCCCCACATGGGCTCTGATAGTTGACAGCTGATCGCTGACAACTAGTTGATATCGAACTGCTCCTGATGCAGCGCCGGATCGCTCTTCACGATGATGGTGCGTTTGGTCAGCTCTTCCATCTCGTTCAGCAGGCGGCCGTTGTTGGCCTTCAATTCCTTGGCCACATCCGGATGGACTCGCAGCATCACGTCTTCCTGCTCCAGATGCTTCGCCATCTTGCGCATCTCCACGTAGATCTCGTTCGCGACCGTGGTGAGCGACTTAACATAGCCGGTCGACTGGCAGTAGGGACAAGGCGCGCCGATGGTGCGTTCGAGCGATTGCTTCACCCGTTTGCGGGTGATGGCGACCAGCCCGAAATCGTTGAACTGCAGCACCTTCGACGGTGCCCGGTCGTGGCGAAGTTCCTCTTCCAGAGCCTGCATCACACGCTGGCGGTTACGGCGCTCATCCATGTCGATGAAGTCGATGATGATGATGCCGCCCAGATCGCGGAGGCGAATCTGGCGCACGATCTCCTTGATCGCGTCCACGTTGGTTTTGACGATGGTGTCTTCCAGGCGCGAGGTCTTGCCCACATATTTGCCGGTGTTGATGTCGATCGCGACCAGCGCTTCGGTCTGGTTAATGACAATATAGCCGCCGCTCTTCAGCCAGACTTTCGACTTGAGCGCCTTATCCATCTCTTCTTTCAGGCCGAACTGCTCGAACAGCGGCGTCTCTTTGGTATAGAGCTTCACGCGCTTCACGAGGCCGGGCTGGAAGCGATTGAAGAAGCGCAGAATGCGCTCATATTCCGGCTCGGTGTCGACCCAGATCACGGAGAAATCGGAAGTGACCTGGTCGCGCAGCACGCGCTCGACCACGTTGAGATCGTGGTAGATGAGCGCCGGAGGCTTCGAAGCCTCGGAACGGGTCTTGATGTCATTCCACAAGCCTTTGAGGAAACGAATGTCGGCCCGCAGCTCGTCTTCGCCGGCATTCTGCGCCGCGGTGCGGACGATGAAACCGCCGTGTCCGTTATCACGCTCGCTCATTACGATGCGCTTCAATCGCTGCCGTTCTTCGTCCGATGCGATCTTGCGCGAAACTCCGGTATGGTTCACCGTCGGCATGTAGACCAGGAAGCGTCCCGGCAGCGCGATGTGGCTGGTGATGCGCGCACCTTTCTTGCCGATGGGCTCCTTGGCGATCTGCACCAGGATTTCCTGGCCTTCCTTGAGCAGGTCGCTGATTTTTGGGACCTCCTGCGCCTCGCGGCGCGGGAAGCGGCGACCGCCGCCACGGCGTCCGCCACCGCGCTGCCGGTCGAAACCGGGCCGCGGACGCGGTGCGCGTTGCGTGTAACCAGCCGTTCCCGCCGGAGCCCGAACCTCGGCTCGGGCATCGACGGCGCCGGTCCCGCCGGCCTCGGCATCGAGCAAAGCTTCGGCCTCGGCCTGTGCCTCTTCGAGTTCCAATTCCTCGGAATCTTCCTCGCTCTCGGCTGCACCTTCCGCAGCGGGTGCAACCCCCGCGTCGGCTAACGACGACATGTGGATTTCGTCCACGGTCTCGCGGACTTCGGAAATCTCGCGTCCCATCTCTGATCGACCCATCTCCGAAGCTGGCTGACCGGCCGCCCGGGTCTCTTCTTCAAACTCGTCGTAGCCTTCATCGGACGATTCTTCATAACGAACAGTGTCGGCTTCCTCTTCGTCGATGGTCTCTTCTTCCAGAGTCCCCGGGGCCGCAAACACCGGGGCTTCCGGCTCACGAACCGGGGGCACTGGCCGCTCCGAACGCTCGGGCCGAGCTGACAGCCGTTCCTCTTCTTCCTCGATAACTTCCTCGGTAATCTCAGCCGCATCGCTGGCCCCAGATGAAGCAGCCTCGCCCGCCAAATCCCGCCGCCGAAATTCGCGGTTCCAATCCACCGAAGTTGACGCCGAAGTCGAGGCCGCCGCGGCTAGAAGTTCCGCTGCGGACCCTGTGGCTTCCTGCTCGTGAGGAGTTTCGGCAGCCGGAGTAGCGCTGGAACTCGCACTGGCAAAGATGGGTTCATCGTCGGGAAAAGTCGTGGCCACGGGAGCCGCGGATGTCGAGAGTGAGGTAGCGGTGGGGGTGGAACTCGCTTCAGTCCCGATGTCGTGCGGGCGGCGCCCCTGCACCACAGGTGCCTGGGTCATTCCGCGGTATTTCGAGATCGATTCTCCGGGAAGCAGTATCGGCTGATACCCTGCCGGCGGTCCAAACTGAGACCTGCCTGATTCCTGCGCTCGTGGAGCAACCGGGGCAGGGGCACTCTCAATCGAAGGCCGGCCGAAGCGCGGCTCCGAGCCCCGATCACGGCCATCGTTGCGCGGTTCGTTTCGTCCCTCGTTCCTTCCATCGCCGCGCCCATCGCGGCGTCCGCCACGGCGACGGCGGCGGCCTCGAAAGCCCCCGCGCTCCCGGTCTCCGCCATCAGAAGACTCTTGTGCCGCCGGCGCAGAATGGCGGGCTCCGGTGTCGTGTTCCCCGGGCTCCGAACTCTGATCGAAAGCGGGTTGGACTTCTCCGGCAGATGCAGTCGAACCTTCGAGGTGCGGCTCCACTGGCTGAGAAGTTGTAGTCTGCCCGACTTGCGGCCGCAGGTCCTGAACCCCGCGATTCGCCGGCACGACGTCGGTCAGATCCTCGTCGTGCTCTTCCAACTCCATAAAGTCGGAAACATAGAGGAAGGCATCGCGCTCCAGGCCGATGTCAACGAAAGCGGATTGCATTCCGGGCAGCACCCTGGTCACACGTCCTTTGTAGATGGACCCCGCCAGGGTGTATTCATTTTCGCGCTCGAGGTAGATTTCCGCGAGCAGATCATCTTCCACCAGCCCCACCTTGGTCTCGTGAGGCGTGGAAGAGACAAACAATTCTTTATTCATGGACACTCCGGTCCCACCCTGACTAATTGAGTCGGGCGGGCTTCACCGGGGCGGAGCGAGGAAGGAAACGGGAGGATCGAGCGTCGCGATGCTGGCCCCGCATAGGGGACGGCTGGGGGCGGGGAGGCTTCTCCCTGACCGAATCCGCTGCACAAGCTTGGGTATCTTTTGCACTGTTTCGCTTTTTGCGCCTGCCGGCTTTGTGACCGCACTCTCAGACCGTTTCCGGTCGGGGGGCCGTTTCCCTGCCAGCGGCGTTATAGCTTCAATCCTGCCCGGCCTTCGACTGCTCGACTGGCCGGTAAAATGCCCCCTTTACGCGAGGGCGATCGATATTTTTGGGGCTGCGCCTACTAGCGCAGCGATTGCTTCCTGCCGTCTTCCCGTGTTCAAGAATCCAGTTCAAGACTCATGAACCTGGCTTGTTACGCCTGCGAACTTAGCTGGCTGTTTTGCAGTTACTTATTCGGTTAACTTATTCGGTTAACTTAATTCGGTTAACCCAGCTAATTCACAAAACGGCGCATTCGAACGTTCATCACCATTCCCAGCGCCAGGAACATGAACAACACGGAAGACCCACCGTAACTCATGAGCGGCAGGGGTATTCCGGTGACCGGCATAAAACCGACCACCATGCCGACATTGACCAGGATATGGAAGCTAAGCACAGCTACCACACCCATCACCACGAACGTGCCCGCGCGGTCGGGCGCGGTTTGCGCGTTCTGGGTCAAACGCATCAGCACTATGAAGTATAGCAGCAGAACCCCCAGCGCGCCCACGAATCCATGCTCCTCGGCAAAGGCTGCAAAAATAAAATCCGTTTGTGGGACAGGCAGGAAAGCACCGTGTGTTTGCGAGCCTTTCCCGCCCCATAACCCCCCCGAACCCACCGCAATCTTGGATTGCTCAACTTGGTACCCCGAGCCCTGAGGATCGGCTTCCGGCTCCAGAAAGCTGGTGAGCCGCTGTTTCTGGTAAGACTTCAAAACGTGGACCCGTGGCGCGAAGAACACCGCTCCCACACCGACCGCGCACAGCACAACCACGAGCAGTCCTTGCTTCCACTGTAGCCCGCCCAGAAACACTCCCATGACGGCGATTGGCACATAAGTCAGGGCGGTGCCCAGATCGGGCTGCGCTAAAACCATCAGCATGGGAATGCCAACGATGGCCCCCGCCTTAATAAAATCGGGCCACGACAGCTCGCGATGTCGCAGGTCGGCAAAATACTTCGCCACCGCCAGAATGAGGATCAGTTTCACCCATTCGGACGGCTGAAAATGGTTGCCGCCAGGCATCTTGATCCACCGCCGCGCGCCTAGATACTTCTGTCCAAACACCAGTACCGCCATCAGGCAGGCAACCGCTGCAATATAGAACCAGTGGATCCTGTCCAGAAGAATCTGGTAGTTCACCGCACTGATCACAAACATCGCCCCCACGCCACCCAGAACCCAGTAAATCTGCCGGAGGTGGGAGCCGGCAAACTTGGTGTGCATCGTGGCGCTGTGGATCTCCATCACGCCCAGCCCGCAGATCATGAGCACAAAGATCAGCAACAGCCAGTCAAAATCACGAAATGAAACGTAGCGTGACATCAGTATCCAGTACCCAGTACCTAGTACCGAGCAAACCCCTCCATGAACGTGATTTCGCTTAATCCCTTCACTGCACTTTCCCGGCACTGGGTACCGGGTACTGGGTACTCGCAATCCCGGGTGCAGCCGCCGCCATGGCTACAGGCTTCTTCGCAACCTCGAGAAAGAAACGCCCCGCCCTCAACTCTTCTTGGCCTGGATGCTCACTCGTCTCCGGTGTTGTCCAGACGGCTCCAACCTCAACTTTTCCGGACTTCGATTTCTCGGCCAGCTTCGAAGGCTGCCGCCGTTCTTCGTCAACGAATGCCTTGATCACCTTCGCAGCGGTGCGTGCGGCCAGGTATCCATGCTCACCTTCTTCGAGCAGCGCGCAGACCACGATCTCCGGATTCCGCCGCGGTTCCACTCCTACGAACCAGCCGTTGTCTTTGAAGTTCGCCTTGCCTGCAGCGCCCAGCTTCGCCTTCAATGCGTTGCTAATGGTCTGCGCGCTGCCGGTCTTGCCCGCGAAGTCTATGCCTTCGAGATGGGAAAGTTTCGCAGTCCCTCCCATCGGGTTCTCGGCAGTCGCCGGATTGACAACATCCGCCATAGCATCGGTGATGATCTCCCAATTCTTGGGGTCGATCGGCACGGTCGTTTCGTCGGGCACATTCGATGCTGGAATCACCCCAGGTGGGAGATCGCTGGGATTAGTCACATGTGGCCGCACCAGCCGCCCTCCGCTGGCGATTGCGCCAATGGCTCGCGCCATCTGGATCGGCGTGGCCGCGATCGCTCCTTGTCCAATGCCGACAGAAATCGTTTCTCCCGCAAACCACTTCTGTTTGAAGTTGCGGATCTTCCACTCCTCCGACGGCATCACCCCGCTGACTTCCTGGGGCAGATCGATTCCCGTCTTCTGCCCGAGCCCGAACGCCATCGCATACTTGGCAATCTTCTCGATTCCGAGTTTTTCCGCGAGAGTGTAAAAGAACACGTCGCAAGACTGGTAAATCGCCTTGGTGATGTCCGTCATCCCATGTGTGCGGTGCTCCGCCAGCACCCAGCACTTGAAGTAGCGGCCGTAAAACTCCGCACCCCCGGTGCAGTTCACTTTCAGGTCCTGCGCAATTCCCTCCTGCAATCCCGCCGTCGCCATGATGATCTTGAAAGTGGAACCGGGCGCCAGTTGCGCCTGAATCGCCTTGTTCAGCAAAGGATGGTCTTCATCATTGACCAGCTTGCTCCATTGATCGCGCGACACCCGCACCGCAAAATCGTTGGGATCGAAGGTCGGCCGGCTCACCATCGCCAGGATTTCTCCAGTTCGGGGGTCCATCGCCACAATCGCACCGTTCTTGCCTTCCAGCGCTTCCTCGGCCGCAATCTGCAAGTCGATATCCAGCGTCAGCTTTAGCTGTTTTCCGGGAATCGCATCGGTTTCCCCCAGCAATCCCACTTCGCGGCCATGGCTGTTCACCAGCGCCCGGCGGGCTCCGTTCGTACCCATCAATACCGTGTTGTATTGCCGCTCCACTCCAGAAACTCCCACAACATCGCCCGGGCTATAGAGCTCGAACTGGGGCTGGTTCAGCATGTCTTCCGTCACTTCGCCCACATAGCCGATCAGGTGCGCCATGAACCCGTTGCGTGGATACAGGCGCCGGTGCGCCACGATCGTGTCCAGTTCCGGCAGTTCGTTGCGATGCGCGTCGATGAAGGCCAGCTCATCCGGGGTAATGTCTTCTTTCAGAAAGATCGGCTGGTACTGCGGCATCGCGGCGAAGTGGCGAATCCTGGTGCGCACTTCGTTTGAATCCAGGTGCAGGCCCTGGGCAATCAGATCCGCGTCCGCATTGAGGTCGCGGGAAGAATCGCGCAGCAGCAGCGCCGAAAACGACGGATAGTTGTCAACAATCACGCGCCCTTCGCGGTCCAGAATCTTGCCCCGGGGCGCGAGGATCGGCACATTGCGGATGCGGTTCTTCTCCGCCGCCGACGCGTAATAGCCGCTCTCCATCACCTGCAGCTTCCACAGTCCGTAAGCCAGCACAAGAAAGATGGCCAGGATCACGTACTGCGCCGCCGTCAGGCGGATTGCCGATACTTTGTCGTCACGACCGAACATAAATCAGTGGCCAGTAGCCAGTCCAACACTCACAGGAGGTTTGTACGGTTTGCAACGGGTCACAACCTCGCAAGATCGAATGTAAAGCCCTGAAGGTCATTGTAATGCGTGGCGAAGCCTCGGCATTGTCAACGTGGGTAACGGAAGTCACGGCCTGAGCAAATTTCGCCGGCCAGTGGTCACTGACCACTGGTTTCACGTTCTCTGTTTGAGCTTGTCCAACAAAAAGTACAACGCCACCCCAACAACTGCGTTCGCCAGACCGGCCAGGAGTCCGCGGCTCCAGCTCCAATTCAGGGTTAGATTCACCATATACCGAGCCACTCCGAAATAGACGGCGGCATGAATCAAGTAAAACCCCAGCGTAACCAGCAGGCGCGTGCCGGCGTTTTCTACGTCCAGTTTGACGCCTAAAGACGACGCCAAGTAGCCCACTACCGTCTTTGCGATCCCGTAGATGCCGATCGGATAGGGGCCCAGCATGTCCTGCACCAGCCCAATCGCCGCTCCGGTCAACAGCCCGGAAATTGGATTGCGCCGCGCCATGCCAAAGAAAATCGTCACCAGCAATGGCAGGTCGAGATACGAAAAGGACGGGAACCGTCTCGGCAGAAATGCCTGCAGGAACAACGCCAGCAGCGGGATACCCACCGTCACCGGAATGCTGAACCGGTAAACCTCAATCTGCTCCTCAGATGTGTAAGTGATGGGCACGCTAGTGGGGATTGTCTTGGTTTGCAGCGGGTTGCGGAGTGGCCTGCGGGTTTGAGGGCTTGGGCTGGGCCGCCGCCGGTTTCGCGGGAGAATTCGCCGAGTTCGGATTAGCGCGGCTCAAGGCGTCGTCAGTGGCGCCGCTCAAGGCCGCATCGCCGGAAGCCGGCTTCTGGACAACCTTCTTCAAAACCTCGCCGCGCGCGGGCTGCCCGGCAACGGGCGCGCTGCGCGCTCCATCCGGACTTGCCGCGTCTGCGCTCGCGGCAGCCGGTGCCGCCGCAGCCTCACGCAGAGACTTCGTCACAGGAGCGGTCGCTGGCCTGCCGGCCCCGCTGGGCTGTGGCTTCGCGCCGGCGGCATTCTCTGCCGGAAGCGCTCCCGCAAGGGGCGCCGGCTTGTCCGGAACCGAAGGCAGCCGCCGCGCAAGAATATCCGCCGCGCGGACCCTCGTGCCGCTTTCCGCCACCGCTTCCCGTTCTTCCTTTTCCGTCACCACCAGCACTTCTTCCAGCCGGCTCAGATCCGCCGCAGGCTTCACTTTGATGCTCAGAAACATTTCTTTCCCCGGGCTCACTTTACTCACCGTGCCCACGGGCAGTCCCTTGGGAAAGATCTGGTCGCCTCCGCTGCTCAGCACGGCTTCCCCGGGAGCGACTTGCTCGTCACTCATCACCCGTTCCAGAATCAACTCGCCATTAGTCGTTCCGCGCAGCACACCCTGCAGCCGCGACTTCTCCATAAACACGCCGACACCGCTGCTTTGATCGTTGATCATCAGCACCAGCGAGGTCGAAGGATACACCAGCCACACCTTGCCCACGATGCCGCCCGCTGTAATGACTGCCATATCCGGCTTCAGACCGGCATTTTCGCCTTTATCGATATAGATGGACCGGGAAAGATCGCTGCCACTCGAGCCGATCACCTGCGCCGCCACGGTCTTCGAGATGAACTGTTCCTTAAACGCCAGCAGAGACTGCAACCGGTGTGCCTGGGTGGCGTCTTCGCTCAGCCGGACCTGCTCCAGCCGCATCTGCTCGATCTGATCCTTGAGTTGGCGGTTTTCGGACCGCACCCCCCGCAGGAAAAGATAATCGTGAAGGATACTGCTGCCGCCGCCCTGCAGCCAGACCACACCGCGTTCGAGTGGAGTAATTGCGTCCACCGCCCAGATGCGGATCAACCGCGTGTTCTCCACGTCAGCGCTGCGCTTCACCTGCACCGCCAGCCCCAGCACCTGCAGAAACAACACTCCCACCAGAATAGTCAGGTTGCGGTAACGGCCAAGTATGGATTCCATAACATCAGTGGCCATTGGCCAGTGATCAGTGGCCAGTGGGAAATCTCTGTCAAGACCGAAAGGGAAATTATGAAGAGCAGGTTTCAACTGGCCACTGATCACTGGCCACTGACCACTGCTACTCGATCGAAATCTTCCGCAGCAGCTTGAAGTCGCTGAGCATCTTGCCCGTGCCCAGCACCACGCTGCACAGCGGATCGTCGGCAATCGAAACCGGCAGCCCGGTTTCTTCCCGGATGCGCTTGTCCAGATTCTTTAGCAGCGCCCCGCCGCCGGTCAGCACAATGCCGCGGTCGCTGATGTCGGCCGAAAGCTCCGGTGGCGTCCGCTCCAGGGCCACGCGAATCGCATTCATGATGGTCGAAACGCACTCGCTCAGCGCCTCGCGAATCTCGCCGTCATCGACGGTAATAGTTTTCGGCACACCTTCAATCAGGTTACGGCCTTTAATCTCCATCGTCATCGGCTTGTCGAGCTGATGTGCGGAGCCAATCTCCATCTTGATCTGCTCCGCCGTGCGCTCGCCGATCAGAAGGTTATATTTTCGCTTCAGATAGTTCATGATGGCTTCGTCCATCTGGTTTCCGGCCATCCGCACCGAACGCGAGTAGACGATGCCGCTCAGCGAAATCACCGCGATGTCAGTCGTCCCACCGCCAATGTCGACCACCATGTTTCCGCTCGGTTCCGTAATTGGCAGCCCGGCTCCAATCGCCGCCACCATGGCTTGCTCTACCAGGTGCACTTCACTGGCCTTTGCGCGATACGCCGAGTCCATGACCGCGCGCTTTTCCACTTGCGTAATCTCCGAGGGCACTCCGATCACAATCCGCGGATGCACCAGCATCTTCCGGTTATGCGCCTTCTGAATGAAGTAGTTCAGCATCTTCTCCGTAACCTTGAAGTCGGCAATCACGCCATCCTTCATGGGTTTGATGGCCACGATGTTGCCCGGCGTGCGGCCTAGCATCTCTTTTGCCTCTTTGCCCACGGCCTCTACTTCGCCCGTATTCTTGTTGATGGCGACAATCGAGGGCTCGTTGACCACAATGCCCTTGCCACGGGCATAAACCAGAGTGTTGGCCGTTCCCAGATCGATGGCCAGGTCGCTTGAGAACAGGCTGAAGAGCGACCTCAGGTTGTGAGAATGAGATGAATGAAATCCGTTCTTTGACATTGACGAAGCTCTTCTCGCGATCCACGTTGATCGCATTGTTGCCGGGCGAACCCGATTTGCGCCTTCCGGCGCGGCTGCATCCTCTCTCTAGTCTATGAGAGTCTCTGCCACCCCGCCGGGACCGAAGGTTCCTCGTACTCCTGGCCGGAACCCCATTTCTGACCTCTGCCGTGCACCCAATAATGTCATCCTGAGGCGGGCGCCTTTTGCCCGCCGAAGGATCTGGGCGAGCCGCGCCAAGCGTCGCGTTCTTTGCGACGCAATACTCGCGCGCTTGCCTCGCTTCCCTATTACGACCGCGCCACCACTCTGACCAACTGCCCTACTGAATAATGATCTTCTTCTGCTGCGTATTCACTCCGCCCTGCGCGGTCTGCGCCGTCACTGTAATCACCGCTTCGCCGGTCGTCAGCGGCGGCGTGAAGTAATGAAACGTCCCGTCCGTCGACACCATCGGAACCTCCCGCCCATTCACCATTACCCGCGCACCCATCTGCGTCTTCCCCGTCACTTCAATGACGTGCCCATGCTGAATGAAGGGATCCAGTTCCAGATCAATGGCTTCCGTCTGCTTGCCCTTCGGAATGATGGTGAAACGGTTCTTCTCGCTCTCCACCGATTCCTTCCCCGACGCTTCGTACGACTGTACCACCCAGTAATAGGCGCCTTCGCCAAGGCTGGTTACCGTAACATCCGCCGTGTTTACCTTTTTGTCAACCAGGGTGGACGAAAAATAAGGGTTCCTCGAAATCCGCAACCGGTAACCCACCGCATTCGCCATCGCCGTCCAGGAGAACTCCACGTCCTTGGTCGCCTCCCCGGAAGTGAAGATCGGCGCCATGTTCGCCGGAGAAATCGGCGTTGGGGGCCCCGCATCCTTCGCCTTTTCCATGTGCGTCTCGGCCGCCTGGAAGCTCACTTTCTCCCAGTTGGCCAACTGCACGGTCTCTCCGTTGCGCGTAACCTCGCCGGTACCTTTCTTCATCAGAATTTCGTGCTGATCGGCCTTGGGATCGTTGTGCACCTGCGCGGTCGATTCGGGAGACAGTGATGCCGTCGCTCCCGCCACGATCACCTGCGATTTCGATCCCTGGGAATAAGTGGCTGTCGAAAGATCCACAGTTCCCGTGCTCACCGCCACGGCCACGTTGGTCTGCTGCTGATCGTTGGCTGAGTTTTCCTCAATCACGATCAGCGAATCCTGCTTCACGGTATAGCTGGTGCCGTCATTGAACACTACCTTCGCCATACCTTCCGAGCCGGTCTGCACCACATCACCCTTCTCGAGGGGAATGTTGTAGTCCGCCGCCACCCAGCTATTGCCGTTGCCTTTCTTCACCCGCACCGTGCCATCGAGCGCCGTAAAGTGTGCCTGCTGCGCCGTCGAAACACCGCTACCCGCAGCCGGCGCCATGCCCGCCACGCGCTCCAGAGCCCGGTTGGCTACGCCGCTGGCCGCCTTGATGCCGCTCTCCGTAAACTGCGGAAAGGTGAAACGTACCGCGACAAAAAACACCACGGCCCCGGCCAGAATCAGCAGTGCCACACTGCGGTACGTGACCGTTTTCCACGCGACATGGATGCCCGGTTTGCGAGTCGACGAAGACACGTGAACCAAAAAACCTTATTGAAGCCTATGGAATTAGAGGTAGTTCAACGGTATCACAAGCCCGTAAGCGCAAAAAATGGGTAATGCCCCACGAAGGTTACCTTCGTTTGTGCCTCCCCCTTAAAGTTTTTCGCGTCTCCGTGACTGCTCAGAAGCCGCGGCGCCCATGACATCCTCGCTTCTTTCCGTTATTCTTCTTCGTCGTGTCCACAGCTTCCACAACCTTCTCCACGCCGCGCCGCGACCCCCGATCATTCCTGGCCGGGGGCATGGTGATCATCTGGCTCGTCGCGCTCGCCAAGCTGCTCTTCCATATCTATTTCAACAATCGCTACGGGTACTTTCGTGACGAGTTCGACTACATATCGTGCGGCGATCACCTGGCTTGGGGCTACGTCGACCAGCCCCCGCTCATTCCCTTGCTCATCCACATCAACCGCGCCATACTTGGAGACTCCCTGCGCAGCATTCGCTTCATCCCTGCCCTGGCCTCGTCTCTTCTCGTGGTGCAAACCGCTCTCATAGCCCGTGAATTCGGTGGGCGCCGCTTCGCGCTGCTCCTCAGCGCAATCGCCATCGTCATTGCGCCGCAATATCTTTCCGACGGAAGCCTGCTCGGCACCAACTGCCTCGAGCCCAACCTCTGGATGGGCTGCGCCTACTTCGCCATCCTCGCGATCAAGCGTGACCGTCCCCGCTACTGGCTCTGGTTCGGCGTCGTCGCCGGAGTCGGGATGCAAGAAAAGTATTCCATCGCCGTCTTCGGCTTCGGCATTGTTATCGGCTTACTCCTGACCGCACAACGCCGCGTCTTCTTCAATCGCTGGATCTGGCTGGGTGGCCTCGCCGCTTTCTTTATTTTTCTTCCCAATCTGCTCTGGAACATGCACTATCACTGGCCTTTCCTCGAATTAATGCGCAACATTCGCGCCGACGGCCGCGATGTCGTCCTCCCACTTCCCCAATTCCTCCTCCAGCAGACGTTTTTGGTTGACCCTATCACCGCTCCCATCTGGCTCAGGGGATTGTTCGCGCTCCTGTTCTCGCTGCGCCTCAAGCCCTACCGCATGCTTGGCTGGTGCTACCTGGCCTGCTTCACCGTTTTCTTCGTCCTTCATGGAAAGAGCTATTACCTCGCTCCTGTATATCCCATGCTGCTGGCTGCGGGTGCAGTAGCAATCGAATCCACGATCAATGGAAAAACAATTGGTCACCCAGAGAATGCTCGCCCCCGCCGCCTATGGTTGAAGGTTGTGATCGTAACCGTATTGCTGGCCAGCGGCACCCACCTCGCTCCCATAACCGTGCCGATACTCTCCCCCGACCATTTCATCGCGTATACCAAAACTCTGCCCATGAAACTGCCGGTAATGGAGCACCACCACGCTCGCGCCGCTCTGCCGCAGTGGTACGCCGATCAATTCGGATGGGAAGAGATCGTCGCCGAAACCGCTGTGGCCTGGAACCGCATCCCCGTGGCAGACCGTAAAGACTGTGGCATCTTCGCCCAGGACTACGGCCAGGCCGGCGCCATCGACTTCCTCGGACGCCACTACGGCCTGCCGCCGGCGCTCAGCGGCGACCGCACTTACTTCCTCTGGGGTCCGCGCGGTTACTCCGGCAACTGCCTGATCGTCCTCGGCGACCGCAGAGAACGCCTCGAACAACTCTTCGCTAACGTCGAATACGTCGGCGAATCCGCCAACAATCCCTACGCACTCGAGACAGAGATCAGCGTCAACATCTGTCGCGGCCCAAGATTCGGCACCCTGACTGACCTCTGGCCGGAGGTAAAGCACTGGCGCTGAAATCACAGAACGTTGGGATCTTGTCTTGTTGTTAAGTTCCCCTGATTTCAGCCCGCTCCGCGCTTGACATCGCCTGACGCCGTCGTCAACAATTCTTCGCAGGCAAACGTCGGTTCCAAAATCGTTCCACTCAGTCCGCAAGTTCTCGAGGTTCTCTCATGTTGCTCGCCGCACGCCTGGCAATCTTCTTCTGCCTCCCTTTCTTATTCGCTGCGGTCCTTTCCGCCCAGCGCGCAACCGTTTCCCAGCCCACGATCTGGGCCTCGAAACCGGACATCGCCGCCTTCGAGAAAATCGAGAACGATCGCCTCGCAGCCGGGCAGCGCGCCATCGATTCCCTGCTCGCCGCGAAGGGTCCGCGCACCATCGAAAACACTCTCGTACCCTTCGACGAAGCCGTCCGCCAAAACAACTCCGCTGGCTATTTCGCGAACCTCATGGAGCAGGTCCATCCCGAGGCCGCCTACCGCGACCACGCCACCGCCATGCTCACCAAAGCCAGCGCCGCTCAGACGGCCATCTCACTCAATCACGATGTATACAACGCTCTCGCCGCGCTCGATCTCTCCCAGTCGGACGCCGCGACTCGTTACTACGTGAATCGCCAATTGCTTCAATTCCGCCTCGCCGGGGTTGACAAAGACGATGCCACCCGCGCCCGCCTCAAGAAATTGAGCGACCAGGCTACCGAACAGCAGTCCATGTTCGATCGCAACATTGCCGACGGCCAGAACGTTGTCGAGGCGGATCCCTCCGAACTCGACGGCCTGCCTCAGGACTACATCGACCGCCACAAGCCCGACGCCAACGGCAAGGTCCACATCACCACCGACTATCCCGATTCTCTTCCCGTCTTCAGTTTCGCCAAGAGCGACTCCCTGCGCCGCCGCGTCACCATCGCTTTCAATACACGAGCCTACCCCAAGAATCAGGAAGTTCTCACCAGCCTCATGAAGACCCGCTACGAGATCGCCTCGGTCCTCGGCTACTCCTCCTGGGCCGATTTCAACGCCGCCGACAAGATGATGGTGAAAGGCCACAACATCGCCGACTTCATCCAGCAGGTCAACGACGCCTCCCGTCCATTGGCTCAGCGTGAATTCGAAATGCTGCTCGCCGAAAAGCAGAAGACCGATCCCGGCGCCAAGGAAATCTGGAATTACGAGACTGCCTATCTTTCCGAGCTGGTGCGCCGCTCCCAATACAACTTCGACTCTCAGTCGGTGCGCCCCTATTTCCCCTTCATGGAAGTAAAGCAGGGCATTCTTGACACCGCCGCTGAACTCTTCCACGTGACGTTCCAGCGGGAGCCGGAGGCCGTCGCCTGGGATCCCGCCGTCGAAACCTGGATCGTGATCGACGACGGCAAGCCGATCGGCCGCTTCTATCTCGATATGCATCCTCGGCCGGGCAAGTACAGTCACGCGGAAATGGCTCAGGTACTCGACGGCATCCGCGGCAAGCAACTGCCCGAGGCCATCCTGGTCTGCAACTTTCCCGCCCCCACCGCGACCGACCCCGGTCTCATGGACTACGGGGATGTTCAGACTTTCTTCCACGAATTCGGCCACCTGATGCACCACATCCTCGGAGGCCAGCAAGCCTGGGCCGGCATCAGCGGGATCAGCATGGAATCGGATTTCGTCGAAGCTCCCTCTCAGATGCTCGAAGAATGGATTCGCAGCCCGCAAGTCCTGGCCAAGTTCGCTCGCCACTACAAAACCGGCGAGCCCATTCCCGCTGAACTCGTAGCCCGTATGAACCGAGCCTCGGCCTTCGGACGCGGCTTCTGGATCGCGCGCCAGAATGCCCTCACTGCCATCTCTTACGACGTCTACAAGACCAAGCCCGACTCGGTCGACCTTGATGCTGTCACGCTCGACGACAACCGCAAGTACACTCTCTTCACTCAGCTGCCCGATACCCACATGTGGGCCTCTTTCGGACACCTCAGCGGCTATTCATCCGCCTACTACACTTACCTCTGGGACAAAGTCATCGCGGAAGACTTCTTCCTGCAGTTCGACCATCACAATCTGCTGGCCGGCGACGCCCCCATGAAGTATCGCCGCGTGGTCTTAGAGCCAGGCGGCTCCATGTCAGCCAATGATCTGGTAAAGAACTTCCTGGGCCGCCCGCAAAACATGACCGCCCTCCAACACTGGATGTCCGAAGAATTCGACGCGGGCGCTGCCGGCCCGCATCCGGCGGGACAATGATCTCTTGGGCGTGCGCACCGGCCCGCTGCCCTTTACTCAACCTGAATCGATCGAGCTTGGCTGGGACGGTCGTCTTGGTCGTGCTCCTTGCTCCGCCATGGCAAGCTCTGCGCGCGGCTTGATAAGGGAAATCCTTAGGGCGACCTTGGAGTCAAACCCGACTCTCTTGAATCGTGCGCCATGATATCGCCGCACTCACCAGGGCCAAACCCGCGCACACGAGCATCACAATTCTGAAGGCGAATACGAAAGCTTTCCCAATGGACTGGTTGATAACAAGCTTCGTACGCTCATCGAGATCTGCGGGCGCCTGCAGACCAGCCAGCTTGCTCATGTTTGCCTCAAGCTCCTGCACGATGCCCGACGGCAGCGTGATATGAGTCAGGCTGCCGCTTAGCCGGAAACCAAACGCCCTCACCATGATGATGCCAAGGATAGCAACGGCGAGTACGCCCGCTACCCGTGCCACTGCGTTGTTGATCCCGGACGCCACACCAGCTCGATCCTGACCTACTGAATTCATAACCACGGTGGTGAGCGGAGCCACAGTGACCGCCATTCCAAAGCCGAGCACAATCACCGACGGGAAGAACGTCTTCCAGTAACTATCTCCGACAGAAGGCACCGCGAAGAGAACGAATCCCAGTGCAGTAATGAGAGGACCAATGATCAGCGGTCCTCGCGGGCCATAGCGCGCGACCAGTCCGCCGGACCAGCGGGAAAGAAGAAACATCAGCAGAATAAAGGGAAAAATAGCGGCGCCGGTCGCTGTGGTGGAATATCCCTGCACCTGGATCAGGTTAAGCGGGAACACGAAAAAGAAAGCTCCAATCGCCGCATAAAGGCAAAACGTTAGCAGGTTCGCACCCTCGAAGCTGCGGGATTCGAACAGCGTAAGCGGAAGCATTGGGAAATCGCTCTTTGCTTCCACGAGCAGGAACGCAATCAGACAGCCCGCCCCAATGATCAAACTTCCGAATACCAAAGGACTCTTCCAGCCAAGATTGACTGATTCGACCAACCCGCCGGCCAGACCCCCGAGGCCTGCAGTGGCAAGCACGGCGCCGGACCAGTCGACGCTTCGCCCATTCGCATTGCGGCTCTCTGGAATCCGCCAAAACGAGATCATGATTACCGCCGCCGCCAGCGGAATGTTAATCAGGAAGACCCAGCGCCAGGATGCATGTTCCACCAGCCAACCACCCAGCACCGGACCAAGGGCGCTTGTGATCGCCGTAAAGCCCGACCACGTTCCAATCGCCTGGCCACGGCTGTTCTCGTCGAAAGACGTACTGATAATTGCCAGGCTACCGGGAACCAGCAGCGCCGCGCCCACACCCTGGAGGCTGCGCGCGATAATTAGTTGATGAATGCTCTGGGAGAGACCGCAAGCGGCTGAAGCCGCGGCGAAAATGGAAACTCCTGCCACAAAGATCAGCCGCCGTCCCAACAGATCGCCCAGCGAACCACCGACCAAAATCAACGCTGCCAGAAACAGTCCATAACTTTCCACTACCCATTGCACATCCACGACGGTCGCGTGAAAACTGTTTTGCAGGGCCGGCAGAGCGACACTTACCACCGTGCTATCGATGAAGGCCATGCTCGATCCGAGAATGGTCCCGGCGAGTATCCACCTTCTCGATTCTGCGGCGCACGGTACCGCGGCGCCTGCCGACCGCATGACGGCTTCGTCGCTTGGCATTCGCATCGAGACTATGGATGCTACTAAGAAGCCCTTCGATTGCAAAGCCGATTGCAGAGCTTATTCCAGAGCAAAGCCAGATTCAAGCTGTGCGCACCGTACGAGCGGCGGTGACTGCGGTCTGACACTCTGCCGTGTGGGTGGGCCGGTGCACGCTCTCGCTTGCCGCATCTCTCCCGCCCGCTGTAGCATCAATATCCAGGCATTCATAAGGAGCAATCATGGCCACCGACACCCTAGCTTCCCCCGCGATTCTGGGTTACAACCCAACGAAAGTATTCAAGAACTTCATCGACGGCGAATGGGTTGAATCCTCGACCGGCGAAACCTTCGAAGACCGCAATCCCGCCGATACCCGCGAAGTAGTCGGCATCTTCCAGAAATCAGCCAAGGCTGACGTAGACGCCGCCGTGGAAGCAGCTAAACGCGCCTTCGCCAAATGGCGCCTGGTCCCCGCCCCCCGCCGCGCTGAGATTGTCTTCCGCGCCGCCGAAATCCTCATCGAGCGCAAAGAAGAATACGCTCGCGACATGACTCGCGAAATGGGCAAGGTTCTCGCCGAAACTCGCGGCGATGTGCAGGAAGCCATCGACGCCGCCTACTACAACGCCGGCGAAGGCCGCCGCCTCTTCGGCCCCACCGTCCCCTCCGAAATGCCCAACAAGTTCGCCATGGCCGTGCGCCAGCCCATCGGCGTCTGCGGCATGATCACGCCCTGGAATTTCCCCATGGCGATCTCTTCCTGGAAGTTGCTGCCCGCCATCGTCTGCGGCAACACCTGCGTCATCAAGCCCGCGCAGGATACTCCCCTCTCCACGTTCAATCTCGTCCGCGCCCTCGCCGACGCTGGCCTGCCCAAAGGCGTCATCAACATCGTCGCCGGCTTCGGCGCCGAAGTAGGCACTCCAATCGCGGAACATCCCGACGTGCGCGCCATCTCTCTCACCGGATCCTCCGCCGTCGGCCGCATCATCGGCGGCATCGCTGCCAAGACTTTCAAACACTGTTCCCTCGAACTCGGCGGCAAGAATCCCATGATCGTCCTCGACGATGCCAACCTCGACTTGGCCATCGAAGGTGGCCTCTGGGGCGGATTCGGCACCACCGGCCAGCGCTGCACCGCAACCAGCCGCATCATCGTGCAGAAGGGCGTCTACCGTGAATTCGTCGAACGCTACGTAGCCCGCGCCAAGAAACTGAAAGTCGGCAATGGCCTGGACGAAACCACCGAGATGGGCCCGGCAATCAACGAAAAGCAGCTGCAGACGGATCTTAGCTACGTTACGATCGGCCGGGACGAGGGCGCAAAACTGCTCTGCGGCGGCAACCGCCTCGACCAGGGCGACTATCAATATGGCTGGTTCATGGAGCCCACCGTCTTCATCGACGTTGATCCCAAGATGCGCATAGCTCAAGAAGAAATCTTCGGCCCCGTGGTCTCGGTCATCCCCTGCGACGACCTCGAAGATGCCATCGAAATCGCCAACGGCATCGAGTACGGACTGTCTTCCGCGCTCTACACCAAAGATGTCAACAAGGCATTCGCCGCCATACGCGACCTCTACGCCGGCATCACCTACATCAACGCGCCGACCATCGGCGCCGAAGTGCATCTGCCCTTCGGAGGCACCAAAGCCACCGGCAACGGCCACCGCGAAGGCGGCATCGGTGCCATCGATTTCTACACCGAGTGGAAATCAGTCTACGTCGACTATTCAGACAAGCTGCAGAAAGCCCAGATCGACAGAGTGGACTAAGAACTTCGGCCGCAGAGTCACCGAAACACATAATTCTGTCCGCCGAAAACACGAACAGGCAACTGGTCCCGATTTTTTCCAAAAGTACCTTGGTAATCTTGCCCATAGTACTTCAAGGCCCTACCGTCAATGCTGGAGTTCAAGCTTGGTGATGGGTCTCACGCTGCACAACGGTCTGTGGACGGAATTCAGGAAGAGTAATCTAGTAAGACTCGCTTCGGCGACTCTGACACTGGCGCTCTGCTTGATGGCCGCCTTCGTTCCCGCTTCCCTTGCCCAAAAGGCTTCGAAGCAGGAACGTAAAGTAATTGTCACTGTCAAGCCCGAGTACCCTGACATCCTGCGGCACGCGCAAGTTGGCGGCGTCGTCCGCTTGAAAGCGACTGTCCTCCCGAATGGGACGGTCAGCAACGTCGAAGTTCTAGGGGGCAACCCCATCCTCGCCGAAAATGCGGCCACAGCTGTCAAGAAGTGGAAATATGTCCCCGCCGCGACCCAAACCACCGAGACCGTTTCTCTTAGCTTCACCCCGCACTGACCTTGCCCACAACCAGAATTCTCTGCATTCTCCGCGCCCTCTGCGGTTAGAATTCGTCCATGCCTCTTACTCAGGCCCGCGAGATCTCCGCCGCCAAGCGTCTTGAGAACGTTCGCTACGCCATCCGCGACCTGGCTTGCGTGGCTGACGAAGTCATAAAGCAGGGATACAAAGTTCTGCCGCTGAACGTCGGCGACCCGCTCAACTTTGATTTCCACACTCCTCCTCACATCATTGAAGCCGCCTACAAGGCCATGCGCGACGGCAAGAACGGCTACGCTCCATCTCCCGGCATTCCCGAAGCACTCGAGGCAATTCGCGGCGAGGCTACGCGCAAAGGCATCACCAGCGTGCAGGATGTCTTCGTCACCTCCGGCGTGAGCGAGACCGTCGATCTCTGCATCAGCGCGCTGGTCAATCCCGGCGAGGACATTCTCACCCCAAAGCCCGACTACCCGCTCTACTCGGCAGTCCTGTGCAAACTCGGCATCGCGCTCAACGCCTACGACCTGAATGAAGACGACGCCTGGCAGCCCGAATTAGCCGATATCGAACGCAAGCTAACGCCGCGCACCCGCGGCATCGTGCTAATTAATCCTAATAATCCGACTGGCTCACTTTGCTCGCAGCAGATGCTCGAGCAGATCGCCGAAATAGCGCGCCGCCACAACCTGGTAGTCTTCGCCGACGAAATCTACGACAAGCTGATTCTGCCCGATTCGAACGGAGACGTCACGCCGCACATCGCTTTCGCCGCAGTCGCACCCGACGTGCCCTGCATCACCTTCGGAGGTATGTCGAAAAACTATTTAGTTCCCGGATGGCGCATCGGCTGGGGGATCGTGTCGGGAGACGCCGCAGTAAAGCCCTACGCCGAGGGCATTCACCGCCTGCTGCGCGCCCGTCTCTGCGCCAACCATCCCGAGCAATACGCCATCAAGCCCGCGCTCGAAGGACCTCAAGACCATCTCATCGAAGTGCAACGCAAACTGCGCTCCCGCCGCGATCTCACGCAGAAGTGGTGCGAAGCCACGCCGCGCATAAGCTGCATCGCCCCCCGCGGCGCCTTCTATGCCTTCCCGCGCATCGACATCCCGGAGAGCGACGAAGTCTTCGTCAAGGAACTAATCCGCCAGAAGCACGTCATGGTCGTCCACGGCTCCGGCTTCGGCCAAAAGCCCGGCACCCAGCACTTCCGCATCGTGTTTCTACCGGATGAAAAGACTCTGACGAGCGCCTATGCAGGGATTGCGGAATTCGTTCGCGAACGCTATGGAGAAGCCTGAACTAGTCCCGACGTCGGAGATATCGGGGGAACCTTCCTCTTCCGCGGGAGATCGGCGCCCAGAACCACGTCTACGGAATAGTCGTCAAGGCTTCGCGTTTATAATCATCGCAACGGTCGCCGTTTTGTATCCGCTTCATCTTGGTGCGAAAGAAGACGAATGCACACGAACCGCCAACATGCGGGTCTACTCGAATGCATTCCTCTCCGAAGAAACCGGCGATCTAGTTGGATATGAACTAGCACTCAAGCAAGCCGGCGACTCAACCGTGGAAGCCTGGCTTTTTGTTTATGAAGGAGCGCCGGATGAAGGCATACGCTTGCCCGGCCGCATTTCAGGGAAGAACCTGACCGTCGAGGGAAACTGGCTCGAGCGTCAGGTCGAATATCCTTCCAAGAAGGAAGTCGTGGTAACACACGCGGTAGAAATGGATGGGACACCTGACTCAGACTGGTTCCGGGGAACCATTAAAATTGGCGGCCTGGTTACGCCCGGTAGGGTACGACTGAAGCGCGTGGACCGAATTTGGGTCTGCAAAAAGTAAACATTTCCTCCCGATCCAGGCATCCGGGAACAAACTGTCCGATTCCATGACCATGGTATAATGACCATGATCTTCAGGCACAAATGAAAACCAAAACCATCCCGGCCGGCGACTTCAAAGCCCGCTGCCTCGCGATCATGGATGAAGTTCAGGCCAAACGCCAGGCTGTCGTCATCACCAAGCGCGGCAAGCCCGTAGCGAAGCTTGTCCCGGTCGAACAAGAAAAGGACGATATCTTCGGCTTCTACAAAGGCAAGATAAAAGTCAACGGCGATATCGTTTCACCAGCTTTTTCTCCAGAGGAGTGGGGAGACTTGTATTGATTTTGCTGGATACGCATGTGGTGATCTGGTTGGCACAGGATCAACAACGCATTTCTTCACGGGCGCGCGACGCGATAACCGATTCACGCGAAGGCGTCCGGGGCCTGGCCGTTTCCGCTATGACGCTTCTTGAACTCGCCCGACTTGCCAGCCAAAAGCGTATTGAGCTGACGCCGAACCTGGAGGACTTCCTCCGGGATGTGGAGCGGCGATTCGCTGTTCTGCCGATTACAGGACGAATCTGCGTGCAAGCGTTCGAGTTTCCCGTGAACTACCCCAAAGATCCCGCTGACCGCGTAATTGGCGCTACTGCGGTCATAGAAGGGCTACGCCTTGTAACCGCAGACCAAGCGATCCGCCAGTCGAAAGCCGTGCCGACCATCTGGTGAAGCTCACGGTTGTTTTAGCCGTCTCCCCGACTTTCTCTTTCCCGGCGAATCTGCTTAAATCAATCCAAGGCGCAACCCTCGGAGCACGCTCGGGTTCCTACAAATCGTGGTCGACATTCATTCCCACATTCTTCCGGAAGTAGACGACGGCTCCAAGTCCTGGGAAACCTCTGTCGCCATGTGCCGCATGGCCGCGGCCGACGGCATCACGCACCAGGTTGCAACTCCTCACGCCAATGACCGCTATCACTACGACCGCGACTATCTTCAGGGCCTGGTTACCCAGTTGCAAAAAAAGGCAGGCGATGCGCTCACTCTCAGCCTGGGCTGCGACTTCCATCTTTCCTACGACAATATGCAGGATGTGCTGTCCAATCCTTCCCGCTATGCCATCGGCGGCACACATTACATGCTGGTCGAGCTAAGCAACTACAGCGTCCCCCAGCAAACTACCGATTGTTTTACGCAGCTGGGCGACCGCGGCATTACCGCCGTCATCACCCATCCCGAGCGTAACCCGATTCTGCGCGAGAACCTGCAGCGCGTAGTGGAGTGGGCCGAACAGGGTTGCGTGATTCAGGTAACCGGTTCAGCGCTCACCGGGTTCTGGGGAGAACGCGTGCGCCGCGCCGCCAGATGGCTGCTGGAGCACGACGCCGTCCACGTGCTGGCAACCGACGCGCACGATACCGAGAAACGGGTCCCTGTGCTTTCCACCGCTCGCGATGCCGCCGCGGAGATCTGTGGCGAGGAAGTGGCGGACGCGCTGGTCGAGGGCAACCCGGCTGCCATCGTAAATTCGCAGCCCCTGCCCTATTTTCCCCGCCCAGTGCTGGGAAGCTACCGCAAAACCCGCGGCGCTTAAGGGCTGCCCGTTAGAAGCTGTCTTCCCGCAAACCTGCCATCAGGTTGAGGATGCCTTACTGCGGACCCGACGCATCATGCTCGGGAGTTGTGGCCGGCTTTGCAGTAGCCGGTGGGGTCGTATTCATGCGCGCTCCGGGATCAGGGCTGTGCGACACCGGAGTCAACGACGCCGCATGCGTCACTGGTTCCGTAGTCATCGCGCTTTCCGGATTCAGCAGGTGATCGTGGCTCGGCCCCAGCCCCAGGCTGATCAAGGCGCGTGCATCGGGCACCGTCTTCGATTGCCACCCGTGATCGGCCTGATAGCGCCGCATCGCATCTTCACTGGACTGATTCCAGGTTCCGGTCGCTTCCCCGCTCAGGTAATGCTCGCGAATCAGCGCCTCCTGGATCTCCTGCGCCCGCTGAGGATCAATCTTCTGCTGCCCCCGCGCGGTCGTCTTTTTCTTACCGCTTCGGTGAGAGCTTGAGCGTTTGGTTGTGCTTTTGTGAGCGACAGGGGTATTCGGCTTTGTCGTCGGCGTAACCTTGTCGCCGCCAGAATTCGAAGCAGAGTTCGAAGCAGCGCTCGAAGCAGGCTTCGCGGCCGGATCAGCGGCTTGCGCCAGCGCCGGGTGCGGCGTCGCGCAGGCACAAATCAGCGCCAGCGCCCAGCCCGCTCCCAACCATCTCCGCATTCCCGCACTATAATTCTGTTTCTGCATGTTTTTCAGCGCAGCCCTCGAAGTCCAGAACGGGTGCATTCCGAAGGGTCAACAAATAACTTGGCCGCAAAAACAAAAAGACCCAACTAGAACCGGCATTGTAATCATCCCCCATCCCAGGGGCCAATGCCAGTTCCGGTTGGGGTAGCTCCAGGTTACGGAAGTGTCCCCGCCATAAAGATGGTTCCATCCTGACGCGACGAACCGCGCGGGCGCACCAGGAATACTACGTCCTGACCGCTCTTCATGCTGGATTCCACTTTGGCAAAATCTTCCTCGCTGTTCACCGGCTGTTTGTTGATCTCGAGGATCACGTCGCCGCGGCCCACGTTAATGTCCTCGGCAAACGAACCGGGCTTCACGTCCTGCACAATTACCCCTTTGTCAGACGCCAGATCCAGCCGATCGGCCATCTCCGGAGTCAGCTTGCGAACCGTGATGCCGAACCTGCTCTGCCGGGGCGTGTTTTCGTCGTTGCCGCTCTCATCCTCATTCAAGCGCGCGGCAAACAACTTGGCACGGTCTGCGATGGTTACGCTCGCATCCTGCTGCTTACCGTTGCGCAGGAAGCCCAGCTCCACTTTCGATCCCGGTTTGCGCGAGGCAATTTCCGCCACCAACTCGGTTCCTTTCGTGACTTTCTTGCCGTCCACCGTAGTAATGGTGTCGCCCGTTTTCAATCCCGCCTGATCCGCCGGGCTCCCCGGCACCACGTGCGCTACAGTGACGCCGCTGCCGGCGCCATAGACGCGGTTGATCGCGGGATTCTCGACCGCATCGAACTGAATTCCGATCGACCCACGCGCCACCCGATGGTCTGGTCCGATCAGCTGGTTGTAAACCTGCACCACGGTGTTCGAAGGAAGCGAGAAGCCCACGCCGGCATACGCATTGGTCTCGCTCAGAATCGCAGTGTTGATCCCGATCACTTCGCCGTTCATATTCACCAGCGGCCCGCCGGAGTTTCCGGGGTTAATCGCCGCATCGGTTTGTATGAAGGTCTGAAACTGCCGACCGGGCACAATGTCCCGCCCCTTGGCGGAAACAATGCCCGCCGTCACCGTACCATCTTGCCCAAACGGGCTGCCGATGGCCAGCACCCAGTCGCCCACCTCCATCCCATCGGAGTTGCCCATCTTCGCCGCAGGCACGGCTCGGTCCATATCGATCTTGATCACCGCCAGATCAGTTTCCTGATCTTCTCCAATCACCTTGGCGTCATGCTGAACGCCCGGCGGATCGGCCTGCAGCCGCACTCGGATGCGGTCTGCTTTGTCCACCACATGCCGGTTAGTCACGATGTAGCCCTTCGGATCGACGATCACGCCCGAACCCAGCGACCGCTCGCGAATCGAACCATCGCCACCCAGACCACCCTGCCCGCCCGGGCCGCCGAAGAAATGATTGAAGAAGTCATCCATCCCGCCGTTGCTGCCGTTGTCGTCGTCATCTGGATTCTGCCCGCCCCGGCGACGGCGTTGCGTCTTGATGGTCGACTCCGTGTTGATGTTGACCACGCTCGGCCCCAACTGTTTAGCGATTTGCGAAAATGCATTCGAAAGCTGCTGCGGCGAGGGAACCGAGAGTGGAGTCGCATCGGAAGACTTCTGCCCTTCCTTGCCCTTCACTCCGGAAGAAACCACGGTGCCGATCAAAATGCCGAGCGCCAGCGTAGCCACAATGCTGAATGAATAGACCCACCGGTGCGTCTTCAAACGCACCCAAATTGCCTGCGAATCCATATGCCTGCTTCCCTCCGGAATCGATACGAATGTCTAATTATACCCGTTTGCAAAAGCCTCAGCCCCAGCACCTGAGACTTCTCCTGAGCACGCGATAATCTTGAGCAATCTCACTGCGTTAGACGCACGAACGCCGCTTTTCGTTTTATGGGAAGTGGAAATAACTACCGGCAAAGTACTGATAATACAAAGCGATCAGATGCTAACGGTAAGGTCCCAAACTTTCATACCAGGCAGCAACTAACTCTACTTCTTATTTCGCCTCGTACACCGTCTTCCCGCCCACCACGGTCCGCAGCACCTTGATCGCCAGCACTTTCTCCGCGGACGTCGCCGTCAAATCGCGGTCGAGGACCACGAAGTCGGCCAGCATCCCCGGCGCCAGCTTGCCCTTTTCCTTTTCCTCGAACTCGGCAAAGGCCGAGCCAACCGTGTAAGCGCTGATGGCCTGATCCATGGTCAGCTTCTGCTCGGGAAAATATTCCTGCTTGCCGTTTTCGCTTTTCCGTGTAACGGCGGCATAAAGCCCGCGAAACGGCGACACCGGTTCCACCGGATAATCCGTGCCAAAAGCCAGCGTCACACCCTTACTGAGGAACGACGCCCACGCATAGGAAGTCGCGGCCCGTTTCGGCCCCAGCCGCTCGTTCGCCCAACGCATGTCAGTGAGCAGGTGACAGGGCTGTACGGAGGCAATCACCTTCAGCTCTTTGAAGCGCGCGATCTGCGCGGGTGTAGTGACCTGCGCATGTTCAATCCGCAGCCGGAAATCGTCGCCGCCGTTCGCAGCCTTCACCTTGGCTTCCTTCGCCGCTTTCTCCGCCTCGGCAAAAGCATCCAGCGCCATCTGGATGCCTTCGTCCCCGATCGCATGAAACCCCAGCTGGAAGCCCGCCAGCACACGCTCCTTCGCCATTTCATTCAGCTTCGCTGCTTCGTAGCGCGGCAATCCGGAATTCTTAGGGTCATCCGCATAAGGCTGCAGCAGCGCCGCCGTATGCCCACCCAGCGAGCCATCCATGAAGCCCTTCACCATCCCCGTGTGCAACATCAAGTCCGTCTGGGGATGCAAGCTGCGCTTAACCTTTAACTCCTCGACAACATCATCAAAAGGTAGCCACTCGGAAATGCGCACCGTCAGCTTGCCTTCTTTTTCAAGGTCCTCGTAAATCTGAAAGCTCTCAAATTCCGGAGAATAATCCTGCGCCGAGGTCACGCCGTGCTCGGCCAGGTCCTCGAGTGCGACTTCAATTCCCCGCCGTCGCTCCTCACGGGTCAGCTGCGGAATCGCCGCCTGCACCGGCTTCTTGGCGGTCTCGCGCAGAATCCCCGTAGGCTGGCCGTTGGCATCGCGGTCAATCTTGCCGCCTTCAGGATCGCGGCTGGCCAGCGTGATGCTCGCCAGTTGCAGCGCCCGCGTACTGGCCAGCGCAAGGTGCCCATCCACCCGATCCAGAAGCACCGGATGCCCGTCTGCGACCTCATCAATGTCCCAGCGGCTGGGCAGAGTCGGTATCGGCCAGAGCGTTTCGTCCCATCCTCCGCCCAAAATCCACTCGTCGGGCTTGGCCTTCCCCACCCGGGCCTGGATCCGCGCCCGCAATTCATCCAACGTCTTCACCCCGGTCAAATCGACGCTCAACCTCTGCATCCCGGCATCCGCCAGGTGCAGATGCGCATCGTTAAATCCCGGCATGACGAAGCGCCCGCCCAAATCAATGACCTCGGTCTGCGGCCCTTTCAGCTTCAGAATGTCCACATTCTTGCCCACCGCTTGTACGCGGTCGCCGCGCACCGCAATGGCTTCTTCGCGCTGGATCGAACTGAACGGCGAATTCGAGGGCACGCCCGTGTACACGTTGGCATGGAAGTAGATCGCATCCGCTCGAGGCCTGGTATCTATTTTCTCAGGCGCACTGGTAGGGCCGGTTGCCTGCGCGCTCGATACGACGGCGATCAACACCATCAGGAAAGCCGGGTGCCCCATTCTTCGTGTTCTTTTCGAAAGAGCCTGCCCTGAGCCTGCCGAAGGGTGGGATTCCGCAACTGCATGCAGACTTTGGGTGGCGCAGCGCTTCAGCGCCGCGAAAAAGTGCGCGCACTTGCAAAGGGCTTCAGCCCCCGAGGTCGCGAACGTCCTCATCATTCCCCCACCCCCGCTCCCGCCAGCGCCAGCAGGGTCAGCAGAATCCGTTTCAGCCCCAGCTCGCGTCCATTGCTGTCGAACCATTCCTGCAACGTGTGCGCCCCGCCGCCCGAACCGCCACCGCCGATGGCAACAGCCTCGAGGCCCAGCGACAGTGGGATATTCGCATCCGTCGACGCCCGCTGCACCTGCGCCGCGTTGTTCAACTGCGCATCCACCGCGCGAATCACATGCAGGATCCGCGCTCCCGCCGCCAGTTCTCCCGCCGGACGGTTGCCGATCGCCACCACTTCGCAATTCACTCCCGAAGGCCGCCTCTGCACCGCCGACCGCATCTCCGCCGCCATCGTTTCATCTTCCACTGCCCGATTCAGCGCCAGCCGCAGTGCCTGCTCCAGTCGCTCCATCTCCGCCATCGAGGTCGAGCGGATATCCACCTTCATGCTGGCCGACTCGGGAATCGAATTCACCGATGTCCCCCCGCGAATCACTCCGATGTTGAAAGTAGTCTTCGGGGTTGCTGGCACTGGAGTAGCGGTAAAGGTATCAACCGCGCGCGAGAGAATCACAATCGGATTAGGCGCGCCAAAATCGCTCCACGAGTGTCCACCCGGACCGCGCACGATCACCTCAAAGCGCCGGCTTCCGAGAGCCTCAGCCACAATCGTGTCCGCGCCCGCACCGTCGAGCACCACGCTGTAGGCAATTGAATCCTTCCACCGCGGCGTCGAAAAAATGTGCCGCATCCCCCGCAGGTCGCCCTCACCCTCTTCACCCACGTTGCCGATAAACACAAACGGCAGCGCGTGCCGCAGGCGCACCGCACGCAGCAGCGCGGCAATCCCCAGCATCGCTGCCACACCTGCACCGTTGTCGGAAACTCCCGGCCCATAAAGCCGGCTGCCCTGTTGCCTTATGTTCAGCGGCGTGTTCGCCGGAAACACGGTATCGATGTGCGCGCTCAACGCCACGTACCGCTGTCCAAATCCAGGATGCACGCCAAATACGTTGCCCACATCGTCGATGCGCACATCGTCGAGTCCGACTTCGCGAAAGCGCTCCGCCAGCCAGGCCCCGCGCGCCGACTCCCCAAACGGAGGCGCCGGAATCCGCGCCATTTCCATCTGCCACTGCGCCAGTTGCGGCTCCTGCATGCGCAGCCAGTTGTAGGCCGAGCGCACCTCCGGCGACGCCGCCAGACGCGCCACGTCCTGTTGCACCGTAGGCGCAACGTCCGGCATGTCCGCACGTGGGGGAACGGGGCTCATGGGGGTTATTCGCCCATATTACAACGTATAGCAAAGAAAGGGGATTACCTAGGACGGGAACCCGATAATGCCGTCGACCGAGTGGATTTGGACGTGTGCTCGAGGAGAGATGGACCTTGGTAACGTTCGCGAGGCATTGCGGAAACCGCCGTAATCCCTGCCCAGATGTCTTGTCATTCCGAATAGGGCTGAAAGCTCCGTGAGGAAGCTGTTTTGTTGCGGTTTTTTGCCAGCTCAATCCCCGATCGTCCGTTCTGTCCTCTTTTACATGGTTGACATTCTTGACGGCGCCACCGGGCTCAACTACGCTTCCGCCTTCGCCGCAACTTCACGATTCAACCAAGGAGAAAAGGAAATGCCGCCACGGAAAATGCACCGAACCGCTTGTATCGCCATCGTTGGGCTCTTCATGGCAGCCGCGTTTGCCACGGGAGCCGCCGCTCAAGCCAGCATGTCAGCCGGAGTTAGGAACGTCGTACTCGTTCATGGCGCCTTCGCGGACGGCTCAAGCTGGTCCAAGGTAATCCCACTGCTTCAAGCCAAGGGTCTGCACGTCGTCGCAGTCCAGAACCCCCTTTCCTCGTTGGCCGATGACGTCGCCGCCACCAAACGCGCGATCGCATTGCAGGACGGCCCGGTAATTCTGGTCGGCCATTCTTACGGAGGCGTGGTGATCACCGAAGCTGGAAACGATCCGAAGGTAGTCGGGTTGGTTTATGTCGCAGCGTTTGCGCCGGCAGAGGGCGAGTCCATTGCCTCAATGACCAAACCCTACCCACCGGCCCCGCTAGGCGCCGAACTCCGGTCGGACGCGCAAGGTTTTCTCTGGGTGACTCCGAAGGGAATTGCAGAAGATTTCGCTCAGGATCTCTCCGATCCGGAAAGGCGACTTCTCACCGCGACGCAAGGCCCAACCAACTCCTCCGTGTTTGGAGCGACCGTCACAACCGCCGCGTGGAAGACCAGGCCGTCGTGGTTTGTGATCGCCGGCAATGACCGTGCAATCCCGCCGGAACTCGAGAAGGCGGAAGCGGCGACGATAAAAGCTACCTCGATCACCGTTCCCGCCAATCACGTGGCCATGCTCTCCCACCCGAAAGAAGTGGCTGACCTGATCGAGCAAGCCGCAGCAAAGGCTGGAAAGTAGCGCGGGAAAACCGTCATTCTTGCTTTAGCCCGTACGCAATTCCTGGGCTGAGTTTCTCCACAGGTCAGGGATGTGACGTCCAACCTTGTCTGCGCCACTTAATCGCGAGATGATAGTAGGGGCGGACGAAGCGCCGCAGGCCCAGGACCAAGATTCTTTGACAAACGAATGCACCTTGACAGCGAAGAAACACATCCCTAAGCCATTGATTGCAGGGATTTTATGGCCAAGCCCCTTGCAATCAATATTTTAGCCAGACTTCGGGCAGACCGGCGTCCCCAAGTGATTGATTCGAGATATTTTATCCCATCGATCTGTGATTTTTCTGATCCAGATCGCTACGCCAGCCGGCTCTCCACGTACCCTGCTCGCCGCTCCACCTCAGCCACCAGCTTCTTCGTGGCTGGAACCTCGATCCCGTACCGCTGGGCTCCACGCAGGATCGGCCCAGCGATCGCCTCCAGCTCGGGAGTTTTATGCTGCTCAACATCTTTCTGCATTGAGCTGCGCATGTTCCCCGGCATCTTCATCACCCCGGCAATCACAGCATCCGCATCAATCTTCGCACCTTCAGCGACGGCGACGGCACACGCCTCCCGCAGACAGGCCAATCCAAGATGCCTCCACTCGGGATCAGCGAGGATCTCGCCGGTAGTTTTATCCGCAGCGGTCGTGCTCAGCGCAAACGCCGCCAGAAAAACCAGCTTGCCCCACATCAGCGTCGGCTCATCGTCGACGAACCGGCACTCGAATCCGATTTGCTGCAGCTGATCGACAGTCCCTCCCAGCAGATCGCGCCCCACCGACAGCATATTCAACCGCGCAAAAGGAGAACGATGAACGATGTGCCCAGGACTAACCCGCTCGGCCTCAACCGCGATCGTCGCCGGGATCACACGGCTAGATCCATACCGAGCGCGGAGCAGCGAGATATGGTCAATGCCATTGAGCAAGGGAACGATGGCCCGCACCGCATCGGGCATCTTGAGAGCGCTGAGTGCCGGCTCCAATTGCGTGGCCTTCAGAGCAATCCAAAGCACGTCGACGGCAGGCACATCCCCAGCCACAGAGACATTCACCGTGAAATTGCCGAAAGGACTTTCCAAATGAAGTTGTCTGGGATACTGCGCCAGCGCCTCGCGCCGCACCACCAGCGTGACGGAATCTCCCGCGTGCGCCAGGCAGGCGCCGGTCAACCCTCCAACCCCACCGGCCCCGAGAATCGCATGTCGCAATGTTTCAGGCATCCGACCTCCACATTAACTCTGCTTCACTCCCGCCGCCGGCAAACACTCCGCAATCTCGACATCGCTCAGCGTATGATCACTCGCCTTGGCGCGTTGAAAGATACGGTCAACCAGATCGTCCGTCGCCGGGACGCCTCGCCGCTCCAGCCAAAACAGCACATTCGATTTCCCGCTCATCGGACCGATGTCGATGATCTGCTCCAGCCCGAACACATGCGAAGGCACGCCCGAGTAAACCGTGTTGGCCAGCACAACGTCATTCTTGTGATACGCCTTGATGATCGCTGCCGCATGCACGCCCGTAGCGGTGCGGAAAGCATCGTCCCCGACGACTGGATAATTCGCCGGAATGGGCACGCCCGTAGCCCGCGAAACCGCCCGGCAATACTGCTTCAGCTTGGTAAGGTCCTGTTCAGCCCAAGGCGCTATGCCCATCAGCTTCAGATTCACCAGCATCTGATCCATCTGCGTATTGCCTACGCGTTCGCCAATGCCGATCGCACAACCGTGAACGCAATTTGCCCCCGCCATCAGGGCCGCAATCGAGTTGGCGATCGCCAGGCCGCGGTCGCTGTGCCCATGCCAGTCCACCCGAATCTTTTCGCCGCATGGTTCAACCACTTCCTCAATCACAAACTTCACCAGCGCGAACGCGCCCACGGGCGTAGCGTGCCCGGCAGTGTCGCAGATCACGATAGCCCGCGCGCCGCAACTAATCGCAGTCGAATACAGCCGCTTCACCGTCTCCGGATCGCACCGGCTCGTGTCCTCGGTGACATACATCGAGTCGAGACCGAGCGAAACCGCATATTTCACAGCCTTCTCGGTGGTCTGCAACAGAAAATCGTCGGTCCAACCTTCCGTGAAACGCCGGATGGGACTCGATCCGATGAATGTCGCGGCCTCGATGCGCAGGCCCGTCTTCTGCACGATTTCAGCAATCGGACGAATATCGTTCTCATGCGTCCGCGCCGCGCAGTTGGCGCGAATCTTCATATTGTGCGCGACGATCTCCCGCGCCAACGCCGTCACGTGCTCAACCGCGCGCGCCCCCGCGCCCGGCAAACCCAGATCGAGCGAGTCGATCCCCAACGCCTCCATCAAATGGAGGATCTCGATTTTTTGGGGAATCGATGGATCACGCACCGAAGGCGATTGCAGCCCATCGCGCAGGCTCTCGTCATTCAGCAGCACAGGCCCCGGCGGTTTCAGTCCCGCCGGATGATTATTGTTCCAGTCGTAGATGAGTTCGGAAGTGTTCATGGAAAACAGCTGCTAGCTTCTACCTCATGGCTTCTGGCGAATCACTTCACGTGCAGAGGGCAGAAAGTGTTTGGCGAGCAGCCAGGAACCAGCAGCTTTATTTTTCTTTCGGCGGCAAGGTCAGCCCGAACACCGAAATCATTCCCTGCCCTGCGACATTCACTTTGGCTTCCGCGGGGTTCGGCAAATAGAGCGTCTGGCAGTGCTCGCAGCGGTAGACCTCTGCGTCCGGCCCCCAGGCTTTTTCGACGTCGCCGCAGGCCTGCTCGATCACGTCAGTCCGGTAGGACCAGCGTTTCAAATGCCCACCGCAGAACTTGCCTTTCTCGTTTTTTTCGTTGCAGGCGCGCTGCCCGGCCTTCTTGATTTTGACCTTATGATGGGGAAGCTGAGGAGGAGTTTGCGTGCCAGAAGTAGTGACTTCACCAGTCGCCAAAGGACTTACCCTCGTTCGTGCGGCTCGCGCCGCCGGATTCGGCCCTACGAACGCCATTGTACTCGAAGGCCAAACGCGAGGCCAAAGGCCCGCGATATCGTATCCTAGGCCTGCGGTTGTAACCGGTGTGGCCACACCAGAATGAGCGCCCTATGAATCATGAACTGTTTCCCGCGAAAAAGACTTTCCTGACCTCCGCGGCAATTCTTGTCCCGCTCGCCTTTCTGCTCGGCGCCCAGACCACGCATAAGAACGATGCTCAAAGTGCCGGTCGAAGCATTCAACTGGAACTGGTTCGCACCGAAACTGGCTTTTTCGAAGCCTGGAAGACGAAAGACCAAGCCTACTTCCGCAATCACATACCAGAGAACGGAATCTTCTGGAACGAGATCGGCACGTTCTCCCGCGACCAGCAACTGGCCGATCAGGAAACCTCGGCCAAGGCTTGCACCGTGGAAGGCTATGGACTTTCCGATTTCGGAGCGCTGCCCGTCGCCGCCGGCGCGTACCTGCTTACCTACAAAGCCGAGCAGTACGCCACTTGCGATGGAGAGAAGATTCCTGTGCATCTTAACGGCAGCTCGATTTACATCTTCAAGGCCGGCCGCTGGCAGGCTATCTACCGGGCGCAAGTGCCGCTGAACCCGAGTTAGTTCCTGGTTTTCCGGCCTGCAACTTAGAACTCTCTCTTCGGTGAGGGTTGCTCCGCTCCTACGCGGCCTACCACGATCTCTGCCTTATAGAAGTTCTCGGCCTTCACCGGTTCTCCCGCTAGTCGCCGCAGGATCGCAATCTGCCCCACGTGAGTCAGCGCGTCGGCAATTGGCCCTTGAAAGAGTTTTTCCACCGGCGCCTGCAACGGCTCTTCGGAAGCCAGGTAATCATCGAACTTCTTCAGCGCAGCGAAAAAGCGTTCCACTTCTTTCTCCCACGCCAGCGGCTTGGAGTCGCGCCATCCCGGCTTTCCAATTGCCATCGAAAGCCCCCAATCCATCAGGTCGCCAATGTGCGCCAGAATCTGCCCCGGCGCGCGCACGCCCTCGTCGACATGAAACATGGCAAATCCCTCGGGCGCGTTGCGGACCGCCTTGCCCCCGCGATAAGCCAGCGTAGCTAGGGTGTGCCGTAGTAACTCGCGTTTCGGATCTGAATTGGAAGCGTTGCTCATGGGCATAAGATTACACCGGTGCCAAGGAGATGAAAAACATGCCGAGTGATGACGCCCAGCCAGGTTCCGTGAGCCGCGCAAACGCCGAACATTACCGATGGGGAAACGATTGCGACGGCTGGCACTTGGTCAAAGATGAAAAACTGAGCGTGATCGAAGAGCTCATGCCCGCGGGAGCGGGCGAAATTCGCCACTATCACCGGAAGGCACAGCAGTTTTTCTACATTCTATCGGGCGAAGTCGTGATGGAGGTGGAAGGGCAAACCACGTTACTCCCGGCTGGCACGGGCATCCGCGTGCTCCCCGGAACTCGCCACCGGATCAGCAATTTGTCCTCCGGTGACGTGCGCTTTCTAGTGATCTCACAACCGCCCAGCCATGGCGACCGGTTTTCGGACTAGCATTGCCGCGCCTGCCATTCACAGCTGCTTGCGTCCTATCGTGCTCACCGCACGCAGCGCCCCGCGCAGCCGTTCTCCGAACCCGCGCGCAAACTGGAAGTCGATAAACCCTTCCATCTGCCGCGCAAACCTTGCGCCGTATCCGTACCACCAGACTTTTTTCATTCCAGGCATCAGATCCGAATCCAGATATTTCAGCCGCAACATTTCTTCGAGGCCAAAGCGTCCATGAGCGCGGCCCACGCCGCTCGACTTGACGCCGCCATGCGGCGCCTCGCTGATGCCGAAGCAGGAAACAACATCATTCACCATCACGGTACCGGCCTGAATTCGCCGCGCCACGCGCTCGCCACGAGCGCGGTCGCGAGTCCAAACACTTGCCGCCAGCCCATACTCCGAGTCGTTGGCCAGCCGCACCGCTGCATCGTCACCGTCGAATGCCATTACGGGCAGCACGGGGCCGAATGTTTCCTCGCGCATGATGCTCATCTCGTGGGTAACATCAGCCAGCACAGTGGGCTGATAAAAGTTCTTGCCCAGCTCTGGAAGCTGCCACCCTCCTGCCAGAACCCTTGCTCCGCGCGCGACGGCATCTGTCACGTGGGTCTCCACGATCCGCAACTGCTGTTCATGAATCATCGGGCCCACATCGGTGTCGTGGTCCAGACCGTGGCCGACGTGCAGCTTTTTCGTCTTCTCAGCGCAGGCGCGAAGAAATTCCTCATACCGGCTACGCTGCACGTAGCAGCGCTCCACCGACAGGCAAGCTTGGCCCGCGTTGACGAACGCTCCCCACACCGCCGCGCTCGAGGCGACATCAATGTCAGCATCCTCGAGCACCAGCATGGGATCTTTGCCGCCCAACTCCAGGACCACCGGCAGTAACCGCTCCGCCGCGGCCGCTGCAATGCGCTTGCCGGTGGCCACGCTGCCGGTGAAGACCAGTTTGTCGATTTGCGCACGCATCAGCGCCGCTCCGGTTGCACCATCGCCCACGACAACCTGAAAGACATCCTCTGGCACGCCCGACGCGTACAGCAGCGTCCTCAGTTCCAGCGCGATCAGAGAAGTAAATTCTGATGGCTTCAGCACCACCGCATTCCCTGCTACCAGCGCCGCAAGCGTCTCCGTAGCAGGAATCGAGAACGGATAATTCCAGGGCGAAATAATCCCCACGACGCCGTAGGGCTCGCGCAGCAGTCGTCCTCGCTTGAGCTTCGTGGCAAGATTTCCACGGGGCAGCGGTTCGTCGCGCAGCAGCCGGTAGGCGTTGTCGATCAGAAACCGCGCCGCATCGAGCACCACGAGCACTTCGGTGGTCAGCGCTTCGGCTACTGGCTTGCCGGCTTCTCGCGTAATGGCCTCGGCGATCTCTGATTTCTTCTCCTGCAGCCTGCGCTGAAACTCGCGCAGCACTGCAATTCGCTTCCGCACTCCAACCCCGGCCCACGCCGCCTGGGCTGCCCGTGCTCGAGTCACCGCCAGCAGGACCTCGCTCCCGCTCGCGCATTCCAACTCGCGCAGAACGGCGCCCGTCGCCGGATTCACCGAAGAAACTTTCCGCACCACGATTTGTAGGTCAGTAGCCACGGTTTCAATACTCGACATTCACCAGATACAGTCCACTGGCGGGCGCCGTCGCGCCCGCAGCCGACCGGTTGCGCGCCTCCAGTATCCGCGTCAGATCCGCGGTCTCGATCGTCCCTTTGCCCACAAGGATAAACGTCCCCACCAGATTTCTCACCATGTGGTGCAAGAACCCCGATCCCCTCACGGTGTAGACGAACTCGTCCCCATGCTGCTCCCAGCTCGAAGAAAAGATTCGCCTGACGTTCGAGACCTGCGCACCCTCGCGTTCTTGGGCATTCTCGCCGCCTGCGAAAGCCGGCGGGCCGCCGGCCCTACGTTCCGGATCCACTGCGGCAAACGAAGTAAAGTCGCGCTCACCCTCGACCAGCCCCGCTGCCCGCATCATCGCCCGCTCATCCAAAGGAAACGGATAGTGCCAGACATACCTGGCCAGAAACGGCGGACAAATGGCCGCGCGATAAATTCGGTAATGGTAAGTCTTCGCCCGCGCTGACTTGCGCGCGTGAAAGTCCGCCGCAACCTCTTCCACTTCCAGAACCCGCACCGACGCCGGCAAAACATCGTTCAGCGCCTTCACGAAATTCCCCGCCGGGACCGACGACTCCGTGGCGAAAGTCGCGACTTGCGCCAAGGCGTGCACCCCCGCGTCCGTTCGCCCCGAGCCCTGCGGCAATACCTTTTCGCCCGTGACTCGTCCAATGGCTGAGGCCAGTGTACCCTGCACCGTCACGGCATCAGGTTGCACCTGCCAGCCGGCGAATTCCGATCCATCATAGGAGAGAATCAGTTTGAGATTGCGCACGCGATCTTTAGAGTCCCACAGCCGCGTCGATTCATCCAAATCATTTCACAGGCTGGGTTGCCCGCGACTGTTACCTTGCTCGACCGGGAAAAGCTCGACCATCGCAGGACCTTATTGGTTTTCGATTCCCCGGGAGTGCTCAAAAGAGAAGCTCCCGCGTCAGATATACTGTCGGTTTCAACAAACTTTTCGTCTCGGGAAGGAATTTCTCGTTCCCTCGGCTCCCGGACACCAGAGAAGAGCGGCCGGAGCGCGAAGGGCCAGGTCAATTGCGAGGTTCGGCGGGCGCTTTCGGGAACTGTCGGTTTTTCGAGCTTTTCAGGAACCCAGGTGCCACCGGTTGCGTACTAATAACTGAGTAGAACTTTCATTTCGGGTAAATCAGGCTGTCTCACGTAGCAACCAGGTCTTTCGCTGCAGGGTCTAAAACGAATTGGTCTTAACGAACGGAGATGAGTAGATGCCATTCTCACGCTTAACTTCAAACATCCGGCTGAACACTGCCGCAATTCTATTGGGAACGCTGACAATCGCGGGTTGGGCCGTAGCAGGTTGGGCCCAGGAGCCGCCCGCCGCGCCCACTCCGCAAAATACTCCGGAGACGCGGCCGCTTCCGGTGATGAATTATTCCCAGCCGGTATCGCATTTCCCCAACCCGATCGGGCCTTACAAGCCGCGGCACCTGGCGGATCCAAGCCTGGCCAACACGGCGCGCATTGACCAGTTCATGCGCGATGGCAAGCTGTATCTCTCGCTGAACGATGCCATAGCGCTCGCGCTGGAGAATAATCTCGACATCGCCATCGCGCGTTACAACCTCAATATCGCCGACACTGACGTGCTTCGCGCGAAAGCTGGAGCCAGCATTCTCGGCGTCAATGCCGGAGTTGTGCAGAACACTCCGGGCGGCGGCGTCGGCGGCATCGGCGCGACGGCTGGAGCCTCCACCGGCGGCACGAGCCTGGGAGCAGGCGGCATCGGCGCCGGCACCAATGGCTTGGTTAGTTCAACTCTTGGCCTTGGACCGAACATCAATAGTTTCGATCCGGTCGTCACCGGCACGCTGCAGGAAGATCATTTCAGCCAGCAAACCACCAACATTTTTCAGGGCGTCCTTCCAGGGACCAGCCTGGTTCAGAACACCGGTACGGTAGACTTCGCTTACAACCAAGCATTCCAGTGGGGCACGAATCTTACGGTAGGTTTCAATAACACCCGGCAAACGACGAACAGTTTTTTCTCGAGCGTGAGTCCGGCGTTGAACTCCAATTTCAGAGCCACCTTCAGCCAGCACCTGTTGCAGGGATTCGGATTCGCGGCCAACACGCGTTTCATTCGCATCGCCAAAAACAATCGCGAACTCACGGACGTCGCCTTCCGCCTGCAGATCATCGACAGTGTTGATCAGATCGAAAACATCTATTGGGACCTGGTGTACGCCTACGAAAATGCTCGCGTGCAAAATGAATCGCTCGCTTTTGCCCAGAAGACTCTTTCCGATACGAAGAAGCAGGTCGAGATTGGCAGTCTGGCTCCCATCGAAACGGTTCGCGCCCAGAGCACCGTCGCGCAGGATCAGCAATTGGTGACGGCAGCACAAACCAATCTCCAGTTGGAACAACTGTTGATGAAGAATGCGCTTACCCGCACCCTGAAGGACCCCGCGCTCGCGACCGCCGATGTGATTCCCACCTCTACTATGGATGTTCCGCCTGAGGAGCCTATCGTGCCGACCGAGGATTTGATCAACGAAGCGCTCCGCCATCGCGCCGAACTGGTCGAGTCCCGTATCGATCTGAACAGCCGCGAACTGAGTAACAAGGCCGTGCGCAGCGCGCTGTTGCCCACGCTCGACCTGTTCGCCTACTATGGCGGAGCAGGCGTGGGCGGGAATCAGAATCCGGCCAATCTTTGCTCGAATCTGAGCGCGGAATTACAGCAGTTCGGTTGCGCGAGCAATACTATCCCGAATGAACCGCCGATATTTCCGACGACCAGCATCGGGGCCACCCTCAATCAACTGGTTAACTCCACTGCGCCCGACAAGGGTCTCGGTTTGCAACTCAACATCCCGCTGCGCAACCGCGCCGCGCAGGCCGTGCAGATCCGCTCCGAGCTCGAATACCGCCAGGCGCAGATGCGGTTGCAGCAAATCGAGAACCAGGTGGGGATCGAGATTCGCAACGCGCAATATGCCGTACAGCAAAACCGGGCCAGCGTGGATTCCGCCCAGGCAGCCGCGGAGCTGGCGCGCCAGTCGCTTGACGCCGAGCAAAAGAAATATCAGTTCGGCACTTCAACCACAACTCTGGTTCTGCAGTATCAGAGCCAGTTGGCGACGTCGGAGTCAGCTCTGGTGAATGCGACAGTCGCCTACGAGAAGTCGCGTATCGAACTGGACCGCGCCACCGGGACGCTGCTCGATCATCACGGCATCAGCGTCGACGACGCCGCAAAAGGTCAAGTCACTCGCATGCCGAGCGTGCCGTATATCGCGCCGCGCAAGGATATGCCGTCAGTGGCCCAGCCGGCGCCGCAGGCGGCGCCTCAGCAGCAGCCTCAGTAGGAGCGTGCGAATAAAACAGGCGCGGTTCAAGGCCGCGCCTGATTTTTCTTACTCACAATTCTTTACAATATTCTTTACGACCCGCGTCCGCTTTCGCCGCCCCCTCCCGCTAAGATGGAGTGACGCTCTAAATGTTCGCCGCGTCCAATTCTCGAAATCTATATTGTCTTGTAACACCATGCACGACCGTTTCAATTCAAGGAGCTGAACCATGTCTTTGCCTCTGCCCCGAATGACCGCGGCCAACCGACGGCCATCCCTGCTGTTCGCGGCCTTCGCCATCCTGGCCTGCCTGCAGCAGCAGCCGTTCCTCCGCGCTCAGGATGTTCCCGCTGCCCCAACGCCGCAGACTGTGCCAGCTCCCGCTCAGCCGCAGTCAGTTCACTTGCAGGATTACTCCAAGCCGCGTTCGGCTTTCCCCCATGTTCTTCAGCCCTACCGGGCGCAGGAGATAGCGCAGCCGAACCTGGCAAACGCGCCTCGCATCGACTCTCTCATGCGCGACGGCAGGATTTATCTTTCGATCGACGACGCCGTCGCCCTCGCTCTGGAAAATAATCTCGACATCGATATCGCCCGCTACAACCTGAATATCGCCGACACCGATTACCTGCGGGCCAAATCGGGCGCCAGCATCCTCGGTGTCAATGCTGGAATCGTGCAGAACACTCCCGGCGGCGGCGTGGGTGGCCTGGGCGGCACGGTGGGTTCGGGCACGGGAGGCACTACCGTCGCCCCTAGCGGCATAGGTACCGGCACCAATGGCTTGGTCAGTTCCACACTCGGAATTGGCTCGCCCATCACCAGCTTCGATCCCATCGTAACCAGCACGCTGCAGCTCGACAAGGACGATACCGAATCCACAAGCGTGGACAGCGTGCCCATACTTTCTCAGAACACGTACACTGCCGACGTCAGCTACATCCAGGGATTTGAATGGGGCACCACTCTGAACGCGGGATTCAATAACACTCACTTCGCCACTAACAGTCCCGCCAGCCTCTTAAGCCCGGGCATCACGTCAAACTTCCAGTTCCGCGTCACGCAGAACCTGCTGCAGGGTTTCGGATCTCTTCCCAATACCCGCTTCATCCGTATTGCCAAGAATAATCGCGAGATTTCCGACGTCGCTTTTCGCCTGCAAATCATCACCACCGTCGATCAGATCGAAGATATGTATTGGGACCTCGTCTATGCCTACGAAAACGTGCGTGTGCAGCAGGAAGCTCTCACCTATGCCCAGAAAGCGCTAACCGACACCAAACAGCAGGCACAAGTCGGAACCGTGCCCCCTATTCAGGTGGTAAGCGCGCAGAGCACGGCTTCAACCGATGAGCAGAACCTGATCCTGGCGCAGAACAATCTGGAACTGGAAAAGTTGCTCATGAAGAACGCGCTCAGCCGCAGCATTGACGATCCCGTGCTGGCTGAAGCTGACGTGATTCCCACCTCCACCATGCAGGTTCCACAGGAGGAAGCCGCGGTTCCCATTCAAGACATGATCAATGAAGCTCTCGATCATCGCGCCGAACTCATCGAATCGCGCATTGATCTCAATTCCCGCGACCTCAGCAGTAAAGCCATCCGCAACGCCTTGCTGCCCACACTCGATGCCTTTGCTTATTACAGTGGATCAGGAGTGGGTGGGAACATCAATCCTGCCGTGTTGACGCCACCTTGTAATCCCGCCGTCTCAAGCTGCTTTAGCAACTCCAGTCCGCCGCCCCCGTTTGTGAATGGCGGCCCCGTCGGCTACGGCGGCACGCTGAACCAGCTCTTTAACGGCACTGCTCCTGACAAGGGTGTGGGACTCACTCTGACGATCCCGCTGCGCAATCGCGAAGGGCAGGCCAACCAGGTGCGCGCAGAACTTGAATACCGGCAAGCCCAGGTCCGTCTGCACCAACTGGAGAATCAAGTGCGGATCGAAGTTCGTAATGCACAATTTGACGTGAAGCAGAATCGCGCCTCGGTGCAGGCGGCTCAGTATGCCGTCGACTTTGCCCGCCAGACGCTCGATGCCGATCAACAAAAGCTGAAGGTTGGACTCACCACCACAACCGCAATTCTGCAGGATGCTTCCGTCTTAACCACTTCCGAGTCGAATCTGGTTTCCGCCAAGGCCGCGTATCAGAAATCGCGGGTCGAACTGGATCGCGCCACCGGCCTGCTGCTCGATCACTCCGGCATCGACGTCGCTGACGCTACGCGCGGCCAGGTCACACACCTGCCCAAGGTTCCTTACGTCGTGCCGCGGCAAGATGCGACCCCAGCAGGGCAGCCTGTACAGTCGCCCCCGCCCTCGGGAGGCCAACCCTAAACTCGCGACTGGTCGTATGGGGACAGCCGCCTCGGCTGTTCCGCGCGGCGAAGCCCGCGGCTCGTGTCCGCTTAGACCTGATAAACTCCCCCGTAATGGAGCGAGCGAGCCTGCCTGCCATCCCACGATCCGTGTTGTGGATGGCGCTGCTTTCGTTTCTTCTGCAATTGGCAGCGATCGGAGTTTTCCGCCAATATCACACTCGCCCCGGAGAAGATAACTTCGGCTTCGGCTTTGAAATGGGCCGCGTGGGCCGATCCATCGCCATGGGGCAGGGCTTCAGTAATCCTTACGGAGGCAACACCGGTCCCAGCGCCTGGGAGCCTCCGCTTTATCCCTATCTGATTGGCGGAGTGTTCAAGGTTTTCGGCATCTACACTTACCCTTCGGCGTGGGCCCTGCTCTCGATCAACAGCCTGTTCGCGTCGCTCACCACCATTCCTGTATTTCTGATTGCGCACCGCACTTTCGGCCCGCGCGTTGCACTCTGGTCGGCGGGTGCATGGGCGCTTAATCCCTATGTTTGGTACTGGTCAATTCATTGGATCTGGGACACGACTTTCACTCCGCTGATGCTGGCATTGATTTTCCTGGTCACGCTTGAACTGCAACAGTGGCCGGGTTGGCGGGGATGGGCGCTCTTCGGTGCGTTGTGGGGGGTGGGAGCGCTGGCCAACCCCGCAATGCTGTCCTTTCTGCCGTTCTGCGGCCTATGGATATGGCGCCAGAGATACCGGAGTGGTTTGCCGTCGCTCGACGGCGTCGTGCTTTCCTCGCTCGTGTTCTTTCTGGTTCTGTCCCCCTGGCTGATTCGGAACTATGAGGTCTTCGGGCGCTTTGTGTTTATTCGCGACGATTTCGGACTGCAGTTTCGTCTCGGCAACAACAAGATGGCCGACGGCATGCTCATCGCTACCCTGCAGCCCAATCTCAACAAGCTGGAACTCGAGAAGTTTCAGCGCATAGGCGAAATCGCGTACGAGGCGGACTGCAGGCGGCTGGCTTTCGATTGGATTCGCGAGCACCCCGAGCGGTTCGCGCTGATCAGCACGAAGCGCTTCTTCTATTTCTGGAACGGAGTGCCACGACCGACAGACAGCGTTGCGCCCTGGGACTTCCGGAGCTCGCTTTTCCTGGCATCATCAGTGCTGGCGCTCTGGGGGCTTGGCCGGGCGCTTCGGCAAAAGCGGTCCGGAGCGTGGCTTTTTGCTGGGCTCGTCGCAACTTATCCCACGGTTTATTATTTCGTATTCCCGCATGCGCGCTACCGCCATCCCATCGAGCCTGAATTGTTTATCCTGATAGTGTTTTTGCTTTCCGAAGTGCGGAGCCGCCAAGCGGTGGCCGAGAAGTTAATTGTCGATCGCTGATTGTTGATTCATGATTGACGATTGAGCAGCAGACGGGTCTTGCGTCTCAATCACCAGTCGGCTGTCCAAAATCAGCAATTCCCTATGACCATTTCTGTGGCCATCGTGGCGATGGATGAAGAAGCCAACATCGGCCGCACCTTGGCGAGCGTGCGTTGGGCAGATGAAATCGTGCTCGTCGATTCCGGCTCGGAGGATCGCACCTGCGAGATCGCGCGGGAACACGGGGCCCGGGTCGTGTTTGAACCGTGGCGCGGCTACGTGGCGCAGAAGCAGTATGCGATCGATCTTTGCACCAAGGATTGGGTGCTGCTGCTGGACGCGGACGAAGAGGTGAGTCCGAGCCTGGCCGAAGAGATTCGCGCCGCGATCGCCCGCCCGAATCCTGCAACGGGTTACAGACTCCCGCGCAAGAACTTGTTTCTCGGCCGATGGATGCGTTACGGCGGTTTCTACCCTGATCCTAAGCTGCGCCTTTTCCGCCGCGGTAAGGGATTCGTCACCGGCCATGATCCGCACGACCGCTGCGAACTGAAACCGGAATTACCGGGAGAATCGCCCCAACAGATACAACAGTTCAAGCATGCGCTCATTCACTACACCTACCCCACTCTCACTCTCTACCTTAGCCACATGAACCGCTATTCCTCGCTAGGCGCGCAGCTGGCGGTTGCCAAAGGCCACCGCAGCTTCAGTTCCGTCAACATCGTTCTGCGGCCGCTGGCGACGTTCATCTACAACTACTTCATTCGCCTCGGCTTCCTCGATGGCCGCGAAGGGCTGCTGTTACACCTCTACCACGCGGGATACGTCTCGTGGAAATACGCCAAGGCGTGGGAACTTTCGCGCAAGCAGCTGACGTGACGCACTTCAGGCGCTGACCGACCGGTCGTGCTGGTAACCCGGACCGCCTTGCCCGGCGGGCCGGGCTTCCCTATCATCACAGTAGGACACTGGGGTTATCATGCCGGAGCAGAAGCCCTCCAAGCCACGAGTTGCCGAAAGTCCGATTGCCGACATTTTTGAAAACCGCCATCCCTCCGCCGCAGAAAAAACTTGGGCGGAGAAGACGCTGGCGCCTACGCTTGAGAAATCTCCCGAGCACCCGATCGGTGCAGCCACCGGTGTAAATCTCGACGAGCACGGGCACGCCCGCTTCACTACGATTTCTGGAGTCCCCGTGCGCCGCCTCTATACCAACGCCGATCTCCCCGAGGACTGGAGCGAGGAAAAATATCTCGGTTATCCGGGATTGTCCCCCTTCACCCGCGGCATTCACGCTACCGGATATCGCGGCAAGCTTTACACCATGCGGCAGTTCTCCGGATTCGCGTCGCCCGAGGAAACCAACCAGCGCTACAAGTACTTGCTCGAGCACGGCGGCGGCGGACTTTCCGTGGCATTCGACTTGCCTACGTTGATGGGCTACGATTCCGATCACCCCGCCAGCGAGGGAGAAGTGGGCAAATGCGGGGTGGCCATTGACTCCCTCGAAGACATGGAAATTCTCTTCCGTGGCATCGATCTCGAAAAGACGACGGTCTCGATGACCATCAATTCGCCCGCTTCGGTGCTGTGGGCGATGTATCTGGTCGTGGCCGAAAAGCAGGGGGCAGACTGGAAGAAGATTTCCGGCACCCTCCAGAACGACATTCTGAAAGAGTACATCGCACAGAAGGAATATATCTATCCTCCCGCCCCGTCGATGCGTTTGGTGATCGATACTTTCGAGTTTGGATCGAAGTTCACGCCGCGCTTCAACACGATTTCGATCAGCGGATACCACATTCGCGAGGCCGGTTCGACGGCGCTGCAGGAACTGGCGTTCACCTTGTACGATGGCGTCGAGTACGTAGAGTGGGCGCGGCGGCGCGGGCTCGATGTGGACGATTTCGGTCCGCGCCTCAGCTTCTTCTTCAACGCGCATAACGACTTCTTCGAGGAGATCGCCAAATACCGCGCTGCCCGCAAGATTTGGGGCCAAGTCATGAGAGAGCGCTTTGGGGCGAAGAACCAGCGCACGTGGCTGATGCGTTTCCACACCCAGACGGCGGGAGTGTCGCTGCCGGCCCAGCAGCCCATGAACAACATCGCACGCGTCGCTCTGCAGGCCTTGGCCGCGGTGCTTGGGGGCACTCAGTCGCTCCACTGCGACTCCTATGACGAGGCACTGGCTCTGCCCACGGAGGAAGCAGCCCGCATCGCGCTGCGCACGCAGCAGATCATTGCTTATGAGTCAGGAGTGACACAAACAATTGATCCTCTGGGTGGATCGTACTTTCTGGAAAGTTTGACCCTCGAAATGGAACGAGGAGCGTTTGAATACTTCAGCAAGCTGGACGCAATGGGCGGCATGGTAAGGGCTATCGAGCGCGGGTATCCGCAAAAGGAAATTGCCGAGGCTTCCTACCAGTACCAGCGCGCAGCCGAGTCCAAAGAGAAGATCGTCGTGGGCGTGAATGACTTCGTAATCGAGGAAGAGTCTCCGCACATTCTCTACATTGACGAAAGCATCGCCCGGCAACAGTCCGCTAAGCTGAAGGCGCTGCGGGGGCGGCGCTCGAATGACGAAGTCCGGCGCACGCTAGACGCGCTGAAGAAGGCCGCGGCGCAGGATCCGAAGGCGGGATCGAATGGAAACATATCCCCAGTAAACACGATGCCTTACATTGTCGACGCCGTGCGAGCGTATGCGACCGTCGGCGAGATCTGCGAGTCGTTGCGCGAAGTGTACGGGACCTATACGGAAGTGAGTATCACGTAGCGAGGCATCGCATCTTTTGATTCCGGAGAATTGCGGATGCATTCATCCCGAATATTGCTGGGAACCAATTAGACCAGAACGGGAAATTACCTGAAAATTTGCTCTGTTCCCGTGAAAGTATTTCAGTCCCCTGGATTATGATTTTGAGGTCGCAATTTGCGACCTCAAAATGAAAAGACCAAATAAAGCAACGCTGCTCCGGATGCCAAAACGGCGTGGGACGCCGGCTTTTGTCGTAGAATCGCGTATCTTAATTCTCCGCCATCGCCGGGTCATCCTCGACCTGGACATTGCGCAGCTTTATGGCGTGCCGGTGAAGCGGCTCAACGAACAAGTGAAACGCAATCAGGAACGGTTCCCTTCCGATTTCATGTTCCAACTCACCAGCAAAGAGCACGACGCTTTGAGGTCGCAAATTGCGACCTCAAAGACAAACCGCGGTGGACGCCGTTATACCCCATATGCGTTCACTGAGCACGGAGCAATCATGGCGGCAACCGTACTCAATTCGAAGCGGGCCGTCCAGATGAGCGTTTTTGTGGTGCGCGCCTTTGTGCGCTTGCGCGAGATGCTGGCCACGAACCGTCGACTCGCCGGAAAAATCGCTGAGTTGGAGAATCGGTTAGAGACGCACGATTCCGTGATTCAGGATCTGATCGAAGCTATCAAGGAGCTCATGACTCCCAAGGAGCCTCCCCGCAGACGTATTGGATTCCAGCTTCCGGCGGCCAAAGCCGGCGGATAATGCCCGTTTTCCTAGAACGCTAAGCCCGTTTAGGTCCAGTCTGCAGGGCCACGCTTCAACCCCTTGCTTGACCCAGCCAAGCCAATAAAGCTTCGGACACTCGCGATTCGTTTTTTATTCGCCTTATGGTGGACTTTGTGATAGGTATAGATCCATGCGCAGAGCGGTCAACCATCTCAAGAAGTCCGATCCGGTCATGCGGTCGATCATCGAGCGCCATGGGCCGTGCCGCATGCAGTTTGGACTGCCAGAGTTTCACAGTCTCGCTGAGGCGATCGTCTACCAGCAGCTGAACGGCAGGGCCGCAGAAACTATTTTCAAACGCTTTGCGGCATTGGCGGGCGAGCCGCTCACTCCAGAAGGCATCCTCAAGCTGAGCGATGATCAGATGCGCGGTGCCGGGTTATCGAAACAGAAGACGGCGTATTTGAAAGATCTTGCGGCCAAGAGCGCGAGCGGACTCGTGGATTTCGCTCGGTTGCCGGAGTTGCCGGATGCAGAAGTTGTCGAGCATCTGACTCAGGTGAAAGGCATCGGCGTGTGGACCGCGCAGATGTTTCTTATGTTCACGCTGAAGCGCGAGAACGTGCTGCCCACCGGCGATTTCGGCGTGCGCATGGCGATTTACAAGCACTATCTCGATCGGCCGCGGGCGAAGGCCGCGAAGAAGTCTGCAGCCACAAGAAAAGGCCGCAAGCGAAAGATCAAGCTGCCGAGTCCGGAGCAGATGGAGAAGATCGCAAAGCGCTGGGAGCCTTACCGCAGCGTAGCGTGCTGGTATTTGTGGAAGAGCTTGGACACGAAAACCCTTTAGCTAGAGAAGGCGAAGAACGCGGCCTCTGTGCTCCCGGTGGCCGCTGTGGTTAAATGAATGGCGATGGCTGATCTCAAGATTCGCGTGCTGGTGGCGAAGCCCGGGCTTGACGGGCATGACCGCGGCGCCAAGGTGATTGCGCGCGCGTTGCGCGATGCCGGCATGGAGGTGATTTACACCGGGCTGCGGCAGACGCCGGAGATGATTGTCAGCGCAGCGCTGCAGGAAGACGTGCAGGTCATCGGGCTGTCGATTCTTTCCGGCGCCCACAATGCCATCGTGCCTCGCGTGATGGATCTGCTCAAGCAGAACAAGATGGATGACGTTCTGGTGCTGGTCGGCGGGATCATTCCCGATCAGGATATTGATGCCCTCAAGAAGCGCGGCGTGGCGGCCATCTTCCAGCCGGGCACGGCCATGGATGACATCGTGAAATTCATTCGCGCGAACGTGAAGGGCGCGGGCGTTCCCACCGCAGGCTGATCGTGCCCACCCCCAATTTAGCCAGCATCCGGCAACAACTTGAAGATACCGTTGGTCCTGCGCCCTGGTATTGGAAGGCCTTTCCTGCATTTCAGTCTGCGGCGGGGCAGAAGTTTGCCTGGACGCATCATGGCGAGCAGGGGCCGGTTGGATACGTGGTCTCGTTGGCTCTGGAGCAGGAGCCGGACAAACTTCGACTGGCTCTGAACACGTACTGCCGGCCGTTTTTGGTGTCGCCGCAGCGTCTTGGCATCTGGTGTCCGGAGGGACGGAACATTCGGGTTGCTGGTTTTGATCCGGATCAGCTTGAGGCGTTTGACCTGGCTGAGATTGCGGGGTGGTTCAAGCAGTCTTCCGATCGCATCTATGCGAAGACCGCGCCGGTCGCCGAGTTTGAAGTGCCGCTCGGGCTGGGGCCGGGCATGCACAAGATCGAAGTGCCCGCGGAGCTGGCGACGGTGGATGAGTTGATCGTGCCCACCAGCTACAAGGCGATGTCCAATGACGATCCAGCGTTCGCGCTCTTTGTTCTGTATCTGCAGGCGGGGTTGGTCGAGGTGCTGCCGCAGAAATGGTTCACCGCTTCGCAGTACCAGGTGGGGAAGCAATGGATTTCGCGCGCGGGGCGCGACCAGGAATCGCATCGCATCTTCGGAGAATGTTTTGGAGCGGGAACTTTCCTGCTGGAGGAAGATGGGTGCCGGCTGGCGGAATGGATTTAGGTAACGCCTGAGCGAACGCTCCAATGTTCCGACCGGAACATATGTGAGATATGTTCCAACTGGAACATTTGTACATGCAGAATTGTATTGACGAATATACTCTATAATTTCCCCTAAGTATAACAAACGACGGTAGTTGGAGCCGTCGTCGGAGGTAGGGCTCGAATGGCGGATGGACTGGCACTCGGCGCCGCCGAGTGCTACTTGGGGATCAGCGGCAGCAGGATCTGAGAGGGATGTTGGGCATCCTCGTAGATTGTGTTTACCGCTACTGCTGACCGTCGATTGTCGTTTAACGGTTCGCCAGTGTTGGGATTGACGTCGAAGCGGGGAAAGTTGCTGCTGGAGATGTCGAGGCGGATGCGGTGTCCTTTCTGAAAGACCAGCGAGGTGGGATACATTTCGATGGTGAAGGGGTACGCTTCGCCGGGTTTCATCAGCTCGGCGTGTTCCAGCGAGTTGCGGTAGCGGGCTCGCACGATGCTGTCGCCTACATTCAGATCAACCCCCGCGGGAAAATCCTGGTTGGGGGGATAAACGTCGACCAGCTTGGCGGTGAAATCGGTATCCACGGCGCTCGATGACGCCCACAACTTTACGATGAGCCGGCCGGTCACTTCCATGTCGTGGTCGAGGGGTTCGGTCTGGAAGACCAGGACGTCGTTGCGTGCGGAGAGCGGGCGGGCATCGTCGCAGATCCATAGTTCAGGGCGGCAGCGCTGATCGTAGGCGCCTTGCTCCATGAAGTTCTCGGAGTCGCCGGGGCGCTCGATCGAGTTATGGTGGGACGGAGGCTCGTTGTGCGATGAGATATTGCCTCCGAGCGTTGGCACGGGATGCTGGGGGTCGAATTCGTAAACCCCGGGAGCTTCACTCGCCGGCTTCTGCGGAGACAGCACTCCGTTGGCATGCAGGTAGTAGGGAGTGACCACGGCTCGCGCCAGCGGCCATTCACGCTCTTCGCGCCAGTATCCACCGACGAAGATGCGGCCTTCGCGGGTCTTGTGGGCGTCGCCTCCACCCATGACAAAGATGCGAACGGGCGGTTCACGATCGACTCCGTTCTCTGTTCCCTTGAGCCAGCGATCGAACCAGCGCAACTGAAACTGATCGAAATCGATTGCAGCTTCGGGACCAAACTCCGCTTCGCCGGCATGGCTCTCGGTTCGTCCGCCGTGCGTCCACGGGCCCATGATCAGGCGCTGCAGGCTCTTCTTGTTCTTGCTGAGGGTGACGTAGTTCAGGTTTGCGACCTGAGTGCCCCAGGAGTCATACCATCCGCCGAGGTGATAGACAGGGATGTCCTTGTACTCGGCCACGTGCTCGACCACGTCGGCTCCGGCATTCTTCCAGAAGGCGTCGTAGTCGCCGTGAGACATGGCCTCGATCAACCAGGATTCATACTCAGGGTTCAAGTGCAGCGGCGAGGTGCCGGAGCGCAGCGGCATGGCTTTAGCATATTCGCGGACCTGTTCGCCGAGCTTCAACAGGGCCTGGCGGGTTTCCGGGTTGCGAGCAGCCCGGCTGCCGTTGGGACCGCCGATGTTGAGGATCCAATTGAGCCAGCGCATCTCGAATGCGCCGTTGTGGCGAACGCCGTAACGTCCGAAGTCTGACATGGCGTCGGCCGGAATCATGGCTTTCAGATAGGGTGGGTTGGAAAGCGCGAGCGCGTGCTGCATCCCGCCGGGATAGGAGGTACCCACGGTGCCGATGCCGCCATCAGACCAGGGCTGCTCGCCGATCCACTTGGCGGTGTCGTAACCATCGTCGCCGTCATCGCGGAACGGGCGCCACACTCCCCCTGAGTTAAACCGGCCGCGGATGTCCTGGGCAATTGCGACGTAGCCGCGGTGCGCAAAAAACCTTTCCCAGTCCTCGGAGTCGTCTTTGCCGTAGGGGGTGCGTTCCAGAATGACGGGAAACTTTCCTTCGACCGCCTTTCCATTCAGCGCAGGGCGGTAGATGTCGCATGCGAGCTTGACTCCGTCGCGCATGGGGATCATGACATCCTTGAGAACCGTCACGTCGTATTTCGGTTCGCTTAGGGGAGCCGGGGCCGGAGTTTGTTGTCCGAACGTTTGTTGTCCGAACAGCCACAGGGTTGCCGTTCCTGCCAGCAGGAGTGTGATGGCGCAGCAGGCAATGAATGCGGGCCGGCGAGTTTTGGTTCCTCGGGTAATGGGTTGGTGCAAGGCTAGCTCCTGGAGATGGGAATCTTCAGCGCGGTTAATGTACACCTGGTTTGGGCATCTGCAAAATCAAGGGCGATGCAGCGACGGTTGCGCGGGGCAGCCTTCGCTATCGCTCCACGGGACAGCAGGCTCTTCACTGGGCTTTCAGCCCTGTTCGGAATGACAAGACATCAAGGGCAGTGCGTGTTGAGTGAACCGGCTCAGACGGAAAATTTCGGATCGCCTTCGACGACTCGCGTCTGGAGTTTTGGCGCTTCTCCGCTTTGCCAAAGGGCGGTGCGACATTTGACTCGATAGCTGAGCGCGCCGCCATCGGGACGGTCACTGCGCTCGATAGGGCGCGGGATGCAGACGAATTCGGTCTCGATATATTCGCTGGTCGCATGAACCACCGAGTAACCGTGGCCTCCCATGTCGACAAAAGAGACGTGGGGCGACAAATCGGGATTGGACAGAGCTCGTGCCTTGGTAATGTCGCCGCTGCGCGCGTACTCGAGGCATGAGCGCACTCCGTGGCGGAGGAGCATGTTCAAGGTTGGCTGCGGAGAGTGATCGGCAGGCCCTTGTCCGACGTAGAGTGATCGAAGCGGGTGGTCCTTCGGCAAGATGTGTTCGAGTGCTTCGGCCACTGTTGGGGCAGAGATCGAACCCGTCACGAAGGCAATGCCGACCGGGACAAAGGGCTTCGGTGGAAGGGTTTTCGCAGCCAATCCTGCCCAGAAGCTGTGGCGATCTCCAGCGATCGTGGCAAAGCCGGTGATTCGGTTGGCTTGGACGAAGTCATAGATCTCGCCGCGCTCTACATAGGCAGAGCCGTGGTCTCCCATTGGGGCAGCTGCGTAACCGCTGACAGGCCATGGCTTCGTTATTCCTTGCGGCAGGTTTTGCAGATCGGCACGCATGTCGAGCGTGGCGGTAGTGTTGCCCCAAATCTTCCAGGTCGCTTTCGAGTTGCGCAAGCGCTCGAGAAACCACGCCTTCTGTTCGGCGCCAAGAATGGTCTGAGCGGGCCGGTCTTGCGAGAAATTCGGTACATCGACACTACCGAAACGAATTGAAGCGGGCGGGTGCCCGCCGTTATAGGTTCGGCCCGCATCCAGGACTTCCATGGCATCTTCCGGGATGAACTCGGGAAAGTCGTCGCTGGAAAGAGCTTTTGCCTCGGGACGATCGGTAGGTTCTTCGGAACGATAGGTGCGCTGGTCGGTGACGATCAGCTCGACGTTCCGGCCCCAGCGCAAGGACCGGTAACCCTTGAGGCTGCCGATGGCGGCCAAGTTGTTTGGTTCCTGACCGAGGCCGTGTTCGTCGAAACGAGTCACCGGCGTATCGACTACCTGCGGAGGATCGAAGCGATCGAGGGACGGTCCGCTGGGTTTCGTGATGCGCGCGGGCTGGTATTCGAAGAACGCCTGGTTGGCGGCCACTTTGCGGGTCTGCGCCGGCAGCGTTTTTCCTTCAAATCTTTGCAAGGATTGCCAGCCCAGCCAACTGAACTCGTGGTTATCCCACATGTTGACGAAGGGCCAGCGGGCGCGTGCGTCCTGCAGATCGGGGTCGCTCAGATAAGCGCGATAAATGGCGCGATAGTCCACGACGGTGGTCGGGATGTGAAAGTCGCTGATCTTCTCGCCGTGGGGATAACGGACGATGTCGCGCAGACGGCGATCGTACATGCCCTGGGGACGGTCCTCGGGGTACCAGACAATCTCGTAGATGAAGTCGCCGAGGTGAAGCACGAAGCCGATGCGGTCGGCTTCGAGAGCGTGCTCGTCCTCGAAAATCATTCTGCGGTAGGCGTTCTGGGCTCCGTCATTCGCATTCTGGCAGCTGACGAAAACGAAATGAACAGGTCTCGGGTCGTCGACTGCGGGCGCCGTGATGGTCCGGCCGATACGGCTGCCGAAACCTTCGGGGTCGGTGAAGCGGTACCAATACACTTGGCTGGGCTTCAGGCCGCCCACGAGCACTCGGCAGGTCCAGTCGGAGGCTGCGGACACCGGAGCGGTGGCGGCCGCTACAACACGAGTGAACAATTCGTCTTCGGCGACTTCGACGTTTAAGTTTACGGGCGGTTCGCCGGGCTTTTCTGGGAAATTTTCTCCGATCGGGGGTCGGCGGGTCCACAGCAGTACGCTGTTGCTATCGGGGTCTCCCGATGCGACTCCCTCACGGAAAAGATCGCGGCGTTCACGCCATGCAATACGGGACTTCGTCCCAAACGGATTACCCCAGGCTGCCGTGGCACCGATTGCGGCAGCCATTGCCAGGAAAGAACGTCTGGTAATGGCAGACATTGGTTGTCATTCTCCTAAATCAGAGTGTACATCCGCAAGCCCTGGGCCAGCGGTACTGGCACTCGAAGCGGCTCTGCTAAGGACTGCGCCGTGCTCCGTTGCGCGCTCCGGCGGGAGTGGTATACCGTAAACAGTCCGGTCACTTCATTCGTCGTTCATACCCATGGCTGATCGCAGCGAAGCTCCCCCAGATCATTCGTCGAAGGCGTCCAACGTGCTGACGACGAAGGTCGATGCCACGTCGGCGCGATTCGAAGCCAACATGCGCTTTTTGGCGGACCTGATGTCTCAGGTACGCAACGAAAGTGAAAAGATCAGCGAGGGTGGAGGCGCAAAGGCGATCGAAAATCAGCATGGCAAAGGACGCCTGACCGCGCGGGAACGCATTGAGCTGCTGGTGGACCCCGGAACGCTTTTCGAGCTGGGAATTTATGCGGCCCACGGCATGTACGAAGAGTGGGGCGGAGCGCCGGCCGCGGGCGTAATCACCGGTCTGGCGCGCATTCATACACGCATGGTGATGATCATTGCCAATGACGCCACGGTGAAAGCGGGGGCATTTTTCCCCATGACGTCGAAGAAAGTGATTCGCGCCCAGAACATCGCCATCGAGAACCGCATTCCGACCGTGTATCTGGTGGACTCGGCGGGTGTGTTTCTGCCGCTGCAAGAAGATGTTTTTCCGGACACGGACGACTTCGGCCGCGTGTTCCGCAACAACGCGGTGATGTCGGCCCTGGGCATTCCGCAGATCGCGGCCATCATGGGGATGTGCGTGGCCGGGGGCGGATACCTGCCGGTGATGTGCGATCACGTTCTGATGACCGATGGCAGTGGATTGTTTCTGGCCGGCCCGGCGCTGGTACAGGCGGCGATTGGACAGAAAGTTTCGGCGGAAGAACTGGGTGGAGCGGCCATGCATGCGGGCATCAGCGGCACGGTGGACTTTCGCGAGGTGGATGACCCGGCTTGCCTGGCGCGGATTCGATCGATCGTCGAAAAGTGGGGATACCGGCGGCAATCTCCCTGGGACCGCAAGAAACCGGTCGAGCCGGCTCTGGCGGCAGAGGAGATTTATGGCATTTACGACTCATCGCCGGCACGCCCTTACGACATGAAAGAAATTCTGGCGCGCGTGCTCGATGGCAGCCGCTTTGACGAGTACAAGGCAGAGTATGGCAAGACGGTGATCTGCGGCTACGGGCGCATCGGCGGGTTCGCGGTGGGCATTGTCGCCAATCAGAAGCTGCACGCTCAACAGACTGACCACGAAGGTCACAAGCGAATTGAGTTTGGGGGCGTGATCTACACGGAGTCGGCGGAGAAGGCGGCGCGCTTCATCATGGACTGTAACCAGAATTTAATCCCGCTGATTTTCTTCCACGACGTGAACGGGTTCATGGTGGGACGGGATGCGGAGTGGAGCGGCATCATCAAAGCGGGCGCCAAGATGGTGAACGCGGTGTCGAATTCCGTGGTGCCGAAGATTACCGTGATTGTAGGAGGGTCGTTTGGGGCGGGACATTACGCCATGTGCGGCAAGGCGTTTGATCCGCGGTTCGTTTTTGCCTGGCCGACGGCGCGTTATGCGGTGATGAGCGGCGATTCGGCGGCAGGAACTCTGGTTGAGATCAAAGTAAAGCAACTGGAGCGCGGCGGCACGAAATTGGGCGAGGAAGAAAAGAAGGAGCTGTACGAGTCGGTGAAGCGCACCTACGACGAGCAGACTGACCCGAGGTATGGTGCGGCGCGGCTGTGGATTGACAAGATCATCGATCCTGCTGAGACGCGTGACGCCATTACCCAGGCTCTGGAAGCGGCGGCGCTTAATCCGGAGGTGCCGGAGTTCAAGGTGGGAGTGCTGCAAACATAGGAGATTGAGTCATTGAGTGATTGAGGCGTGGGCCCCGCATCGCTCCGTTGTTTTTTTCAATCGCCCAATCACTAAGTCACTCAATTACTCAATATGTCCGATTCTGTGAAGCTTATCGAGTGTCCGCGGGATGCCTGGCAGGGGCTCAAGGGGCTGATTCCGTCCGACATCAAGCGGGCGTACTTGCAGGCATTGATCAGCGCGGGATTCAAACATATTGATGCGGTTTCGTTTGTGTCGCCGAAAGCCGTGCCGCAGATGGTGGACTCGGAAGAAGTATTGAAGGAATTGGATCCGCCCGACGATGTGGAGATCATCGGAATTGTCGTCAACGAAAAGGGTGCGCAGCGGGCCATCGAGACACATGCGGTGCACACTTTGGGGTTTCCTTATTCGATCTCGGAGACCTTCTTGCGGAAGAACCAGAATCAGTCCGCCGAAGATGCGCTTGACGAACTGGAGAAGATACAGAAGAGGGCTGACGATGCTGCGCTTGACGTTGTGGTCTATATCTCGATGGCATTCGGCAACCCCTATGGCGACTTGTGGAACGTGGAGGAAGTGATTGAAGCCATCTCGCTCATGGAAGTCGACAACCTGCGAATGATTTCGCTGGCCGATACCGTCGGCATGTCTACTCCGGAGCAAGTTAGTGAACTCGTCGGTGCAGTGATGGCGAAGTACGATTATCTGGAGATCGGGGTTCACCTGCACAGCCGTCCCGAGCACGCTGCGGCAAAGATTTTGGCGGCCTACGACGCCGGTTGCCGCCGCTTTGATTCGGCTATAGGCGGACTGGGTGGATGTCCTTTCGCGCAAGATGCGCTGGTGGGCAACATTGCGACGGAGAAAGTGATTGAGGCCTTGAAGGAGCGTGGCGCGGAGTTGCCGCCTCTGAAACCGTTGGATGCCTTGCTGCGCGCGACCGCCGAAATGGGGGCAAGGTATACGAATTCCGTCGACGACGAGTAGCCTTTTCCAGATATGACTTACAAAACGATCCAAATCGCATACGAATCCGGCATCGCTACCATTACATTGAATCGCCCGGAGAAGCGCAACGCCATAAGTTTCGAGCTGATTGACGATCTGCTGGGCGCACTGCGGGAAGTGGAGACTTCTGCCGCGATTGTGCTCATCCTGACCGGCGCAGGCAAAGCTTTCTCGTCGGGCATGGACCTGGACAGCTTGAAAGCGTTGATGGGCCGGTCACCTGAGCAAAACCTGAAGGATTCGGAGACGATGGTCCGCCTGTTTCGCAGGCTTTACGAGTTTCCCAAGGTCACGATTGCGGCGGTGAATGGAGCGGCCATCGCGGGCGGCACGGGGCTGGCTTTGTTATGCGATTTAACCCTGGCGGTGCCGGAAGCCAAGTTTGGCTATACGGAGGTGCGCATCGGATTTGTCCCTGCCATCGTTTCTACGTTCCTGCTGCGGCAGGTGGGAGAGAAGCAGGCGCGCGATCTGTTGCTGACCGGGAGGATTTTTGGCGCCGAAGAAGCGGCGCGCCTGGGACTGGTGAACGAAATCGTGGCTCCCGACGCACTGATGACGCGGGCTCGCGAATTGGCGGCAGTGCTGATGGAGAACAGTCCGACTTCATTGCGAGCGACCAAGCAACTACTTACCGATCATGCCCGCGCTGAGCTGGACGTTCAGATTGAAGCTGCGGTGCGGGAGAACGCCGCGATCCGCACCACCGCTGACTTCCGCGAGGGTGTCGTGTCATTTCTTGAGAAGCGCAAGCCAGTGTGGAGCGGGAAATGAATTTGAGTCACCCGGAGGCGATCAACGAAACCCGGCTGCGGGTGCGGTATGCAGAGACCGATCAGATGGGTGTGGTTTATCATTCCAACCATTTCATCTGGTTCGAGGTGGGTCGCGTCGAATTGTTGCGGCAGCTTGGGTTTTCTTACCGCGACATGGAGACTAACGATAACCGCTTTATTGCCGTGGCCGAAGCCAAATGCCGGTATCGCGCGCCGGCACGTTACGACGAAGAGGTAGTGGTGCGGACGCAACTCCTGAATGTGCGCGAATCGGTGGTGCACTTTGGTTACGAATTGCGGCGCGCGCAAGACGGCTCGCTGCTGGCCGAAGGTGAGACGACGCATATCGTCACCGATGCATCTATGAAGATTGCCGCGCTGCCGGAGAAGTATTTGAAGGCCTTTCGGTCAGCCCTGGGAAAACAGGATAGGAAAATCTCTTGAACGCACTTCACATTAACGGCAACGACCTTACTCTGGAATCGGTGCGCGAGGTCGCAACAGAAAGACGTCCCGTGCTTTTGTCGGCCGACGCGCGAGAGCTTGTGAATCGAGCACGCGCGGTGGTCGATGAGATCGTCGCCAGCAACAAAATGGCCTATGCCATCACTACGGGCGTGGGCAAGCTCAGCGATATGCGTATTGCCGGTGAGCAGATTCGTGAGCTGCAACTCAACCTGATACGCTCGCACGCGGCGGGAGTGGGCGAACCGCTTTCCGCGGCGGAAACGCGCGCCATGACGCTTTTGCGCGCCAGTTCTCTCGCCAAAGGCTATTCGGGCGTTCGCGGGATCGTTATCGACACGCTGTGCGAAATGCTGAACCGCGACGTCACACCCTTCGTGCCGTCGCAAGGCAGTGTGGGCGCGAGTGGTGATCTGGCTCCGCTGGCCCACCTGGCGTTGGCGTTGATCGGCGAAGGGGAATGCATCGATGGAACGGGCACACGCATTCCCAGTGGCGAGGCGCTGAAGCGGGCGCAGATCAAGCCACTGGTGCTGGAAGCGAAAGAATCCATCTCGCTTATCAACGGGACGCAAGGCATGCTGGCGGTGGGAACGCTGGCACTGCTGGCGGCCGAGACCCTGGTGGATTCGGCCGACGTGTTGGGCGGGCTCTGCTGCGATGCGCTGAAAGGTACTGACACGGCTTTCGATGACCGCATCCACCAGGCGCGGCCGCACCCCGGACAGATAAAGACGGCGGCGAATCTGCGTCGGATGCTCGAGGGCAGCCAGATTCGCGAATCGCACCGCGCTTGCGGCCGCGTGCAAGACGCCTACTCGTTGCGCTGCATTCCGCAGGTGCATGGTGCGGTGCGAGACACACTGGCGCACTGCCGCGCGGTGTTTGAGATCGAGGCGAATTCCGCAGTGGACAATCCTCTGGTATTCATCACCAACGCCAGGACTGCCGAGGGAGACGTGATCTCGGGGGGGAATTTTCACGGCGAGCCGCTCGCGTTTGCTTTGGACTTTCTGGGCATCGCCTTGAGCGCGCTCGCTGGTATCAGCGAACGCAGGATCGAGCGCCTGGTGAATCCCGCGCTCAGCGAGGGTCTTCCCCCATTCCTGGCACAAGGTGCAGGATTGAATTCAGGTTTCATGCTGGCTCAGGTTACGGCGGCGGCGCTGGTCAGCGAGAATAAAGTGCTGGCGCATCCCGCGTCGGTGGATTCGATTACGACCTCGGGCAACAAGGAAGACTACGTCTCCATGGGCATGACGGCGGCGCTCAAGTTGAAGCGCATCGTTGAGAACACGCGCAATGTGCTGGCGATTGAAGCCATGGCGGTGGCCCAGGCCATCGACTTTCTCGCGCCGTTGAAGACCTCGAAGCGCGGCCAGGCCGCGGTCGCGGCGATCCGCTCCGTGTGCCCTACGATGGAGAAAGACCGGATCATGTACAAAGACTTCGCGAGGCTTGCGGAGTTGATTGCCCGGGGGAAGGTGGCGGAAGTCATCCGCTGAAATCCGCGCCCAGCGTTTTGGGTTGGACCACACATTGACACTGGGTTCATGGACATCTAATCTTGCTACACTTTCCGATGGCACCGCCTATCGAGAGCTTCCAAAACAAGCGTTCGCACCTTAGTTCCTACATTCTTCTTGCGGCGGCCGTGCTCGCCTGCCTCGTCCCTTTTTCTGGCAAGGCTTTCAATATTGATGACACGCTGTTCGTTTATGAGGCGCGGCAGATCACCGAACATCCGCTTGATCCCTTCGGATTCAAAATTAACTGGTTCGTCAGTGCGATACCCATGGCGTACGAAACCAGAAATCCTCCCCTTGCCGGTTACTACGGTGCCGCAGCCGCAGCCTTCGTCGGATGGTCAGAGCGGGCATTGCATCTTGCCTTCCTGCTGCCGGCGCTGGCCGCGGTATGGGGTACTTATCGTCTGGCGCAGCGGTTTACCAGCTCCCCGCTGCTGGCTGCCGCGGCCACGTTGCTTACGCCGGCGTTTCTGGTATCAGCCAACAGTGTCATGTGCGACACGATGATGACCGCGCTTTGGCTCTGGGCAATAGTCTTCTGGATCGAAGGGTTTGAGCCGCAGAAACCGAGCTATCTGGCCATCTCTGTCCTCCTCATCACTTTGTCCGCTTTAACGAAGTATTTTGGGATCGCTTTGATTCCGCTGCTCGCGGCGTATTCGTTGGCCCGGAAGCGGTCTCTCGGAAGCTGGGCTTGGTACCTGCTGGCGCCAATTCTGGTTCTGACCGGATACCAGCACTGGACGAAGGCGGTCTACGGACTGCGCATGATCACGTTCGCCGCTCATGTCGCCACAGGCGTTCGACAGGGGAGGCACGCTTCAATCTTCGCCACGGCATTAGTTGATTTTAGTTTTGTTGGCGGATGTGCGCTTCCGGCGCTGACGCTTGCTCCCATCCTCTGGCCGCGCAAGAAGCTTCTCGCGGTTTGCATTGTGAGCGGAATTGCGGGGTCTCTCATCAGCACTGGCCGAATCGGTCTCGGCGAAACCATGGGGCCGCACGACTTTTACCAGCGCTGGTTCGCGGTGGGCATTCAGTTGACGCTCTTCATCGCCGCTGGATTCTCGGTAATGGCACTGGCGGCCGCGGACGCATGGAAACGCAGGGACGCTGACTCCCTGTTGCTGATGCTCTGGGTTTTCGGAACATTTATTTTTACAGGGTTCTTAAACTGGACCATCAACGCCCGCTCCGTTCTCCCGCTGATTCCGGCAGCCGGCATCCTTCTGGCGCGCCGTGTGGATACGCTGCGGGAAACTTCCACGAGCTGGCGTCCGGCCATGTTGGCCATAGGGTTAGCCGCGGCGGGCGCAGTGTCGCTCTGGCTGACATGGGCTGACACTGAACTGGCGAACTCGGCGCGAACCGCAGCCGCGCTCATCGAACAGAAGACCATGAACCAGCCCGGCGCGGTCTGGTTCACGGGGCACTGGGGATTCCAATATTACATGGAGTCATTCGGGGCGCATGCCGTTGAGATTGATGACCCGCCGCACAAGACGGGAGACTTTCTCGCCGTGGTTGAGAGGGATCAGCTATTCGAAATACGCCCCGTGTTCGTGACTTCCCGCGATGTAATTGAAATCCCCATGCGCCTCGGAATTACCACCGCCCAAGGCAAGCTGGGCGCGGGCTTTTACTCCTCCGACTCGGGGCCTCTGCCTTTTGCCATCGGGCCGGTCCCGCCCGAGCGCTACGAATTGATTCGTCTCGGACCGGGAACTGCGCCATGAATGCCGGAGCAGACCGCAAAACTCAGGAAGGGTTCTTGTTCCCGGCCTTCTTTTGGGCTTTCGCGCGGATGAAAGCGTAATTCAGTTGGGGCAGTGAATTGAATCCCGCGGCCTTGGCCGAGAAGTCCTGCGCTTTCGCAGTGTCACCCTTGGCTTCATACGCTAAGCCCAAGCGATACAGGTCGCGAGGGTCTTGCAGGTTGGCTTTTTCGAGTTCGGCAATGGCCTTGTCGTTGTCCTTCTGGGCGAGTGCAATCCTGCCATCCAATTCGTCGGCCTGCTGCATTTGTACAGAGTTCTTGCTGGTTTCGGCTCCGCGGCGAAATTCCTCGGCGTGAGTCTTTGCCGCGGCGTAATCCTTCTTTGCTATGGCGATTCCGGCCAGGTCGTAGTGGTGCAGGAGGGTCGCGTTGTCTTTGATGTCCTGAGACAGGTTTGAGGCCTGGATCATCTGCAGGGAGCGATCGAACTGGCGTTTGGCTTCGGCGTAGTTCGGCATTTCGACGAAAATGTTGCCTTTGGCTTGAAGATCCGCGGCCATCGACGCTACGTCGTTTTTCTTTTGCGCGACCGCATACTCCTTATCCATGGCTTGCAGCGCCTCGTCCATCTTGCCCCGATCCGCGGCGACTACGGCCATGCCAAAAAATGCAGTTCGAAGTTCTCCGTCGTTGCGCGCCTGCTCCGCCATCCTCTGTAGTTCGGCGGTCGCTTCTTCCGGCTTGCCCAGGTACATCTCATCGGCGGCGATCCCGAAGTGTGAAGGTATGAAGTTGGAATCGATCGAGAGGGCTTTGTGATATTGCGCCAGCGAATCGTCGAACCTGCCCATCTTCAGCAGCAATTCTGCGTAGGAGTCGTAGGGATTGGGATCCTTGGGAATCAGTTCAATGTATTTTCTGAATGTCTGTTCGGCGTCCGCATAGTTGCCCTGCTGCCGGTAGGCATACCCGAGAACGTTGTAGGCCGGCGAGTAGGTCGGAGCCAGTTCAGTCGCCTTCTTGTAGTGCTCAACAGCCGGCTCAAGTTCTTGCTGCCCAAAGTAGTAGTTGGCTAGATTGAACTGCGCGCGTTCGTCGTTCGGATAGGCGGCCACCAGTTTCTCGAGATAGTCCTTCTGCTTGGTCACGTCGCCGTTAGCCGCGGCTTCGTTCGCCAGAATAAGGAGTTTCTCCCCTTCTGAAACCTTGTCGACGAGGCTCATTGCTTTCTTTTGATGTTCGAAGAAATCTTTGGCCGTCACCGCATTGTTGGCCAGCGCCAATTCCGCGGAGGCGAAGTCCGGATCGAGCGCGATCGCCTTGTCAAAGTGCTGCAGAGATTCTTGCCCGAGAAGCCTTTCGGAAAGGTCGCGACCCAGCAGAAATTCGTTTCTCGCCTGGTCTGATGTGGTCGTGACAGGGACCTTCGCCGCGTCCGATGCGGCTGCGGACACTTCCCCGACTTTCGCCTTGTTACAGCCTACGAAACCTACCAAGCTTAGAACCACGCTAACGGTTAAGACAAAATGAACCGATTTCGCTGGACGCATTGAACTACCTCCTTCGGGGTGTGGAGTTAAGAGAGTGACCTTGAATTACCGCAACCAGAGCTGTCGCGATCATTTCATCGCGACTGAGTACGATAGACGGATCCTGTGAGGTTGGTTAGTAGGTCTGGGATGTATGGCAGCTCTTCGAGGATGAATCGTAGACAACAGTACACAAGTGACGTTCAGGAGTGGCACACACGCACCCCCGGGAGCCACCCTGGGGAGGGTTTAAGCCCCGACCGAAGCGGGCGCACTTCGTCCGGTCGGGCGAGTAGGACCCACGCCCACACAGGTCTCAACTAAGCCGATTTTGCCGCGCTTCCATCCAGTCCCAACTTGTCCGCGATTCCTTGTAGCGCCTCAATGCACAAAGCGATGTGCGCGTCGAGGTCGACGCCCAGGGCGGCGGCGCCGTTGATGATGTCATCGCGGTTCACTTTGCGGGCGAAGGCCTTGTCCTTCATTCTTTTTCGTACTGACTTCGCGTCCACCTCGGCGAGAGACTTCCCCGGCTTGATAAGGGCTACGGCGGTGATGAATCCAGCGAGTTCGTCGCAGGCGAAGAGAGCTCTTTCCATGGGGGTATCGCGCGTGACCCCGGTGTATTCGGCGTGTGACATGATGGCTCGGGTTATCACTTCAGGCCATCCCCGCTCCTTGAGAATCTCGTTGCCCTTGTAGGGATGGTCCTCGAGGCTAGGATACTTTTCGTAGTCGAAGTCGTGGATGAGTCCGACGATGCCCCAGAGGTCTTGTTTGGATAAACCAAGTTCTGATACTCCGGAGGCTTCATCGTTAAACTTGGTGGAGCAAGCGCGCATGCAGGCCTCGACCGCAAGGGCGTGCTTGCGCAAACTTTCCGACTCGGTGAACTCAGTTAGTAAACACCAAGCTGCCTCGCGATCAATCATGCTCATTGCCCTTTGCACTGCGGGATTTCGCCACTCACTTTCGGTTTTCGCCGACCAGATTCGTGGCTCTGTGTATTTTAACCTTGACATCCACAGGCCTTGTACCGCAGATTGTCACTGCGGTCGGAACCTTCCCCCAATTTTTGGTTCCTGGTTAGTAGCAAGGAGTAGCCGGCTCTGGCACTCCCACAACCCGATGGCCACGACTCTTACCCCAGTAGATTCTAGGGAAGTCGTCCGTTGCGATCACTGCCTGCTGGTTCAATTCCGTACGGTCAATAACAATTGCCGGCGCTGCCACTCGTCCCTGGACGAGGAACCCGAGCCCGAGCCGGTGGTGATGGCGCCGCCGGTGATGATGCCCATGCCGGGCAACGGCCGCGGGCATTTGAACCTGGCAACCTCGATCCGCTCGCTGCGTTTGCGGAGCGGGTTGAGCCAGCGGCAACTGGCGGGACGCATGTCAGTACCGCGGACTTACGTTTCCAAGATTGAAAACGAGAAAGCCACGCCTACGCTGTCGTCCCTGGAACGGCTGGCGCGAGCCCTGGAGGTGACCGTGCCGGAACTGCTCAGTGGCGGAGAAAAGAGCCGCCAGGACGAAATCAGCGAACTGGTGAAAGACCAGTTTATTGCGGAGATTCTGCCGTTCGTGTCGCAATTGAATGGGATGCAGATGTCGAGTGTCCTGACTCAGTTGCGGGACTTGACGGTGCGGCCGAGACGGACCGCGTAGCGAAGGACGCGCTTCGTGGCGGAAGCTGCCGGGCTTCGGGCGGCTGGACAGCCAGGGGCCGCTGTTCCCGACATAAGTTTTATCCGGGCAACCAGCCAACTCAATGCCGGGGCCAACCTCTGGTCCCGGCTTTTTTCCCGCTTCCGTGCCGTGAATCCGGAATAGATCGACTGACATCTATCTAGGATGGATATGGGAGAAGTTGGGAGTGTTTTTTCTGGTTTGTCTGCCTACCCTGCATCTGTGAGCCAACCGCAATCGAATGCATTAGAAAACGAGTATTCGCGAGAGCCGGTACGGGCCGCGAGTTCCGCACCTAACGACGATTCGCTGCTGGATGCGTACTCTCGAGCGGTCACGGGAGCAGTGGGGCGCGTAAGTCCATCGGTTGTAAACATTGAAGTGCACCAGGCCGCTGGGCGGACGCATTCGGGCGAGCCGCGCGAACGGCGTGGCGGAGGCTCGGGGTTCGTATTCACTCCCGATGGCTTGATTCTCACCAATAGCCACGTTGTGCACGACGCGCGCCGCATCGAGGTGACTCTGGCGGATGGACGCCGCATGCCAGCCAGTGCGATCGGCGACGATCCGGCGAGCGACCTTGCGGTCGTGCGTGTAGACGAGCCCGGACTGACTGCAGTTGCCCTCGGTGACTCGCAGCAGCTTCGTGTGGGACAACTTGTGGTTGCGATCGGCAACCCGTATGGGTTTCAGTCCACAGTGACCGCGGGGGTGGTGAGCGCTCTGGGGCGGTCGCTGCGATCGTATTCCGGACGCCTGATCGACGATGTGATCCAGACCGACGCTGCGCTCAACCCCGGTAATTCCGGCGGGCCGCTGGTCGATTCGGCGGGGCAGGTCGTGGGAGTGAATACGGCGACCATTTTGCCAGCGCAGGGGATCTGCTTTGCCATCGGAATCAATACGGCGAAGTTTGTGGCCAGCCGCCTGCTGCGCGATGGACGCATCCGGCGGAGCTATATCGGGGTGTCGGCGCAGACTGTGCCGGTGCATCGCCGCGTGGTGCGCTTTTATGATCTGGCGAAAGAATCCGGCGCGCTGGTTTTGTCGGTCGAAGAGAATAGTCCCGCGAAGCGGGCTGGGTTGCGGGATGGCGACATCATGGTTGCGCTGGAAGGCCACGCGGTAGCCGGCGTGGACGATCTGCATCGCGTGCTGGCTGACATCCGCGCGGGCGCGAGTTGCTCGATCACCGTGCTGCGGCATACGGAGAAGCTGGAGTTGAGGATTGTGCCGGAAGAAGCGGCGAGCTGAGAGCCTTCGCATATTCCTTTGTTTACCCCACTAGCACCTATTAGCAAATGAGAAGCCTTGTTCCCTCTTCGGGAAACTAGTGTTTACCAGTTTATAAATAGGGTGGTACCCCCTCCCCCCTGATCTATTGGAATCATCGCTGTAGCGTGAAAATCGGAAATAATCTAAGGGCTGCAATGACTTACGGGCAAAATCTTGAGCCGTAAGGAGTTATGCTGCTGGGTTTGGGTATCAAAGAGCTTTGCTGAAACTTGTAGTTTGGCTGGTGCGAGTAATAGCGTCAAGACCACGAAAGTAGGCATAGGTTGTGAGGTGCTCCTATCCAACTGTGGCAACGAGGCGCTTGCGTTCCTCAGCTTTTCGGCGCGGCTTAAAGCCGCGCCCTTTCGAAAGTCTGTTCCGGGCGGCACGGTTGGAGCTTGCCCTTCCCAGTCTTGGGGCAGTTACGGCATGCCTGAAGTCATGCCCCGATTTGAATCTCGTTCTTTCCCAACAATCTGGGAAACTGAGGCTTTCCCGATCGTGTACTCTTCCGGCTGGGACTTTTCCGGCGTGCCTTGCGCGTCATTGCAACCCGCTTTCCGGCTGTGTTAGGTTCAAGGCGAAGGGGATCACTTTGCAGCACAAGGTTCCCGCCGGGCTGGATCGCAAGGAAGCTGAAGTCTATCGGCATATTGATCCAGAGCGGCTCCCGAAACACATCGCCATTATCATGGACGGCAATGGGCGCTGGGCGAAACGGCGCCACATGCCGCGCGTGGCCGGACACCGCGCCGGAGTTGCGGCGGTACGCTCGACGGTGGAGACGGCGGCGCGCACTGGCATATATGCACTGACACTTTATGCTTTCTCGGAAGAAAACTGGAAGAAGCGGCCAAAGAGCGAGGTCGACTTTCTGATGCGGCTTCTTAGCCGGTATCTGAAGGCAGAAGTTCCCACGCTGAATAAGAATAACATCCGCCTGGAATATATTGGACGACAGCACGAACTGCCCGACGACGTGCAGGATCGCATGGCGTGGGCGCGCGAGAGTACATCGCGGAATAGTGGCACGGTGTTGACGCTGGCGCTGAACTACAGTGCACGCAGCGAACTGGTGGATGCGTTCCGCGCCATGGTCAACGCCGCTTCGCAGAACGGCGGATTCGAGCATTTGCGGATTGACGAAGATACGGTCGGCCGACATCTTTATACGTGCCGCCTGCCCGACCCTGACCTGGTGGTGCGGACCTCCGGCGAGATGCGGCTGAGCAACTTCTTGCTCTGGCAGTTGGCCTATGCCGAGATCTATGTGACGCCGACTTTGTGGCCCGATTTCCGCGGCGTGCATCTGCTCGAAGCGATCGCCGAGTATCAGAAGCGGGAGCGGCGCTATGGCGGGTTGAACCACGGTGAAGCACATGCCCACGGCGAGCCGGCGAAAGTTCACAAGTAGGGTCAGCGTCCGATTGCACGGAAAGAAGCAGCAGATTCCACGACTCGCTTTCGCCGCGTTGCGCGGCTGCAAGCGGCTCGGAATGACAAGGATTTTGTAAGGTAACCGACTTCCCTTGCTAAAGCGCATCGCGACCGCAGTCGTTTTGATTCCGATTGTGATGTTGCTGGTACTACGCGCGCCCTTGCCCGTGCTGGCCGTAGCAGCGGCGGCCGTGGCGCTGATCGCGGTCCACGAATTTCTCAAGCTGACGGAATCCTATGGGGTTCAGCCCCTGCGCCTGCCGACCTACATCTTCGTGGGATTGCTGTTTGTGCTCCTGGTGGCGAGCGCGATCGGGGAAACGCCACAAGTCTCCGGGTTGAAATTCGTGCTGGGGTTGGGATTTGCCTGTGCGCTCGCTCCGTTTCTGTTTCTGACCATCGCCATGCGGCGGGCACAGATGAGCGGCGCGTATCCGGCAGCTGCCGCCTCGGCGTTTGCCTTTGCCTACATCGCCCTGCCCATGGCCATGCTGGTGCAGATTCGCCAGCAAGTGGCGGGAGCGTTCTGGGTGCTCTACCTTCTTCTTATCGTTTGGGCCGGGGACGTTTTCGCTTACTTTGTGGGCCGCTCTCTGGGACGGGCACTGATGGCGCCGCGCGTCAGTCCAAAAAAAACCTGGGAGGGCGCCGCGGCTTCACTCGCCGCCAGCCTGCTGGTGACGAGCCTGCTCTTCAGTCACTCGCTTGAGATCAGCTCTTTCCTGCTGCGTGTGGGACTGATTGAGCGGCGCGACGGCTTGTTCGGGCTGGAAAAACCGGAGATGTGGCCCGTCATCCTGCTGACGGTGGTATTGAACGTCGCGGCGCAGTTGGGCGATTTGGTGGAATCGCTGATCAAGCGTGGAGCTGGTGTGAAGGACTCCGGCACCATTCTTCCCGGCCACGGCGGCATGCTTGACCGCATCGATGCCCTGCTCTTTGCGGCGCCGGTACTGTGGTACTTCGTGGCAGCAGTCTTCCCACCCGCACGTCCCTGGTAACGCGTAAAATGGGGGTTCGGTTCGTCGAAGAACCTATTTAGGAAGAATCTGTTTATTAGTTATGAGACGCATTGCCATCCTGGGGTCCACGGGGTCGATCGGCCGCAGCACGCTGAGCGTGGCCGAGAGCTATCCAGAGCGCTTTCAGATCGTCGCGCTGGCTGCCGGAGCCAACCTGGAAGCGGCCTTCGAGCAGGCGCGTCGGTGGCGTCCTCGAATACTTTCGATCGCGGCGGAGCCCGATGCCGATGTGCTGCGCGAGCGTCTGAAGCAAGCAGGCCTGGGCGAAATCGACGTGGTCCATGGAGCAGCCGGTACGGTGAAGGTTGCAACTCATCCTGAGGCCGACTTCGTTGTAAGCGCCATTGTGGGCGTGGCTGGGCTTGAGGCTACTTACGAGGCGGTGAAGGCGGGAAAAACGGTCGGCGTGGCCAATAAGGAATGCCTGGTCGCGGCGGGAGAATTGATCACTGCCGAGGCCCGCCGTCAGGGCAAGCCGCTGTTGCCGATCGACAGCGAGCACAACGCGGTTCACCAGTGCCTGCGAGGCGGACGGATGGAGGAAGTGGAGCGGATCTGGCTGACGGCCTCCGGTGGGCCGTTTCTGAATACTCCGCGGTCGGAGTTCAGCTCCATCACCGTGGAGCAGGCGCTTAATCATCCCACCTGGAAGATGGGCAAGCGCATCACCATCGATTCGGCGACCTTGATGAACAAGGGCTTCGAGGTGATCGAGGCATGCAGATTATTTCACATACCGCCGGCGAAAGTGGAAGTTCTGGTGCATCCGCAATCGACAATTCATTCTATGGTGGAGTTTGTGGATGGCAGCATACTTGCTCAGTTTTCGGTGACCGACATGCGGCTGCCGATCCTGTACGCTTTGACATATCCCGAGCGGATTCAATCAGATATGCGCTTTCCGGTGGGTAACTTGCGTCAACTGGACTTCAGCCCTCCGGACATGAATAAATTTCCATGTCTGCGTCTGGCCTATGAGGCGGCCGAGGCCGGTGGGGCCAAAACGGTCGCCCTGAACGCCGCCGATGAAGTCGCGGTAGCCGGGTTCCTTGAAGGCAGCATCACTTTTGATGAGATTCCCAGGATCATCGAAGACACGGTTTCGGCATCCAATTGTGGGATACTGGAGTCTATTGCGAAGGTGCTTGAAGCCGACGCCGAAGCCCGCCGAGATGCCCAAGAACGAGTTCTGAAATTGAATAAGAAAACCCCGCGTCCGCGGGCAACATCTGTGGTCTAGTGAGTGTGGTCTAGTGAAATGAATCTTAGAGGGGGAGCTGGTTCCGTATTTCTCTTATGTCTGATTTCCTTATCTCCATCGCTGCCGATGTCGCTGCCGTCGCGGTCGTTCTGGGCTTCATGATCCTGATTCACGAGTTTGGCCACTATGCCGTGGCCAAGTTGCTGGGGGTCCGGGTGGAGCAGTTTGCCATTGGATTCGGCAAGCGGCTGGTCGGCTTCCGCAAAGGCGACACCGACTATCGCATCAATGCGCTGCCGCTGGGCGGCTACGTGAAGATGAGCGGCGAGAATCCCATGGACGAGCGCACGGGCGATCCGGCCGAGTTCATGTCGCATCCGCGCTGGCACCGCTTCCTGATCGCGATCGCCGGACCGGCGATGAATATCCTGCTGGCCATCTTCCTGCTAACCGCGGTCTACATGGTGCATTACGAGTATCCGGTTTTTCTCGACAAGCCGGCGGTGATCGAGGGTGTGAAGCACGACTCTCCCGCAGCCCAGGCTGGCCTGCAGCCGGGGGACCGAATCGTCAAGGTCGACAGCATCGAGAACCCGACGTGGGAACAGCTGCAGCCGCGCGTATGGCTCAGTCCCAACCAGCCTCTGACCGTCACCGTGCAGCGCGGAGATCAGATCTTCGAGAAAACCATCGTGCCCCAGGCCGTGACGACATCTGAAGTGGGTTCCGCGGGATGGTTTCCAGAAGATCCCGTCATCGTCGGCCAGCTTGAGGCCGGCACACCCGCGGCCATGGGCGGGCTGAAGGAAGATGACAGAATTGTTGCCTTGGATGGCAAGCCACTGGTTTCGATCGAAGCCATGATTGAGCGCCTGCAGCAAACCAAGGACACTCCCGTCGATCTCACCGTGATCCGGGGCGGACAGACCTTGCCCTTTCACATGACCCCTGTGCTGGGGAAAACAGAAGACCCGAAGGAACAGAGATATCGCCTGGGATTCGTCGCCAGAAGCGAGACCAAGGTCACCACCTTGCCCTTCGGTGAGGCCCTGAGTCGTTCCCTGCAGCAGAACAAGAAGTATTCGCTGCTGATTCTGGAGTTGGCGAAGAAGATTGTGCAAGGGAAAGTGTCGCTCCGCGCCATCTCCGGCCCGATCGGTATCGCGCAGGACGCGGGCTACGCGGCACAGCAAAAAGGCTGGACGCCTTTGATGGAGTTGACGGCTGGCATCAGCCTCAATCTCGGCATCTTCAACCTGCTGCCAATCCCTATCATGGACGGCGGCGTCATCCTGTTCCTCTTTATCGAAGGACTTATGCGGCGCGACGTCAGCCTGCGCATTAAAGAGCGCGTCTACCAGGCCGCGTTCGTCTTCCTGGTGCTGTTCGCCGTCATGGTCATATACAACGACCTGATGAAGACTCTGCCCGGACTCATGGACCGGCTGCAGTAGGGCTATTGCTCTAGAGTGTTTGGCTTCTCCGTGGCCGGAAGTGTAGAACCTGTTGTCTAAGCTCGCAAAGGGCAATGCACTCGCATTGCACCTACCGGGAAAGTCTCCTTTTTCGCTAACCTCGCGTCACTTTGACTTCTGCTCCGCGATCCATTTGCCGGTGCGGGCCTCGAGAAGATCGAGAGGGAGGGTTCCGCCGTCGAGCATCTCATCGTGAAACTTGCGGATGTCAAATTTGGGACCTAATTCTTTCTTGGCTCGTTCGCGGAGTTCGCGGATCTTCAGCTGGCCCAGCTTGTAACTGAGAGCCTGGGCGGGCCACGCGATGTAGCGGTCTGTCTCAGACTGGATGGTGGGTTCGTCGACCGCGCCGGACTTGCGCATGAAGTCCACCACCTGATCGCGGCTCCATCCTTTCGAGTGGATTCCGGTATCGACCACCAGACGCACTGCGCGGAAGAGTTCTGAAGACAGGCGGCCGTAGTCCGAGACGGGATCCTGGTAGAAGCCGACCTCTTTGCCGAGTTCCTCGGCATACAGGGCCCAGCCTTCGATGTAGGCGTTGAAGCCAAGCCCATGGAGGCGGAATTTGGGCATCCCGGTGAGCTGCTGCTGCACCGATAGTTGCATGTGATGTCCGGGAACGCCTTCGTGGTCGGCGACCGCCTCATCATCAATCATCGAGCGCTCGGCAAAGTTAGAGGTGGCAACCACGACGCGACCGGGGCGCTTCCCGTCCGGCGTTCCGGTGACGTAGTGAGTCGCAGCGGCGGCCTGAAAAGCGGGTATGGCTTCGACCGTGACGGGCGACTTCGGAAGGAGCGTAAAAAGCTCGGGGAGTTTAGGCTCCATCTGGGCGATATAGCGGCGGAAATCATCGAGGATCTGATCTGCGGAGGTCGGAATGTACTTGGGATTGGTTTTGAGCGAGGCGCGGAAAGAGGCAAGGTCAGCGAAGCCTTCCTTCTTGGCGATGGCCGTCATCTCCGCCTGAATGCGGTCGATCTCGCGTAGGCCGAGTTGGTGGATCTCATCCGGCTTCATGCGGGTGGTGGTTCGGGCGTAGATGTCGTTTTCGTAGCGCTTCTCGCCGTTTGCCAGAGAGGTGATGGAGAGGGTAGTGCGGCCTTCGGGGGCATATTCCGAGCGGAGGAACGTGGCGAACGTCTTATAGGCGGGGATGACGTCCGCGTTGATGGCATCAGTGATCTGCTGGGTCAAGCGCTTCTGGTCTTCGGGCGAGATATCCGCAGGATACTTCTTGGTTGGGAGCAGAAAAGGATCAGCGTCGATGATTCCTTGACACTGCACGGGAAGTTTCTCCGCGAGGAATCGGACGGGCATGAGCTTGTCCTTCATGCCGGAGCGAAGCACTTCCGTGGTCTGGGTGAGGACGCGGGGAATCTGGCGAAGGCGCGCGATGTAGTCCTCGTAATGCTTGACGGAGTCGAAGGGGACCGAAAGCGGCAGATCGGCGAGACTGGTATGGATGCCATTCTGTTGATTGATCGGCATCTCGTACTCTTTGAGGTCGAAATCGGCGATGCGTTGCTCGAGCACTCGCACCAGCAGATCGTGGGAAAGTTGGTCTTGATCCGAGAAGCCAGCGCTTGGGATGGCTTCAAGCCGGGCAAGGAAGCCTTCGTCACTCTGGTGGCGCTGGAGAATGGCGCCGAGTGAGTACTCGGCGAGCTTGTCGTTGTAACGGTAATCGCCGTAGGCGGTGGCGCGCTCAGGAAAGTTGCGGAGATCGGTCTGGTACTGCTCTTCGAAAAGTGCGTTCTGGGTTGCGAGGCGGTCGGCAATGGGTTTGAGGTCTTGGGCGAAAACGGAACTGGCTACTGCGACCAGGAAAAACAAGCTCTCGTGAAGGCGCATGGTGCATGCAGGGTATCAGAAGGTGGTTGCGCGAAGAAATAGGCATGCTAGTCTGCGCTTGAAGGAGTGTGTCTACCAAGCCGCGTTGCCCACGCTATAATTGCGTCCACAGATGGCCCTTACCTCTGGCACGAAACTCGGTCCTTATGAAATCCAGGCCCCGCTGGGTGCAGGCGGCATGGGGGAAGTTTATTGCGCGAAAGATACCCGCCTCGGGCGCGATGTCGCTCTGAAGATTCTTCCTGAATCCTTCGGTCGCGACAGCGACCGCCTGCGCCGTTTTGAGCAGGAGGCGCGGGCCGTGGCTGCACTCAACCACCCCAACATTCTGGCCATTCATGACATCGGTCAGCACGAGGGATTGCCGTTCCTGGTATCCGAGCTTCTGGATGGCGAGAGCCTGCGCGCAACACTCGATCGCGGAGCACTGCCGCAGCGCAAGACGATTGAGTATGGAGTACAGATTACACACGGGCTGGCGGCGGCGCACGAGAAGGGGATCGTTCACCGCGACCTGAAACCGGAGAATATCTTCGTCACCAAAGACGGCCGCATCAAGATCCTGGATTTCGGTTTGGCAAAGCTGGCACAGAAGGCGGGCGCAGAGTCCGATGAAATGACTCTCACCAGCGCGAACACGGCGGCTGGTGTGGTGATGGGCACGGCGAGCTATATGGCTCCAGAGCAGGTGCGTGGCGAGGCGGCCGATCCCCGCACCGACATCTTCGCGTTTGGCGCGGTGCTTTACGAAATGCTGTTTGGCGAGCGCGCTTTCCGCCGCGACACTGCCGCCGAAACCATGACTGCGGTTTTGAAGGACGATCCGCGCGATCTGTCCGCACAGCCGTCCGATACCGCACGCCCAGTCTCTCCTGCGCTCGAACGCATTGTGCGCAGGTGCCTGGAAAAAAGTCCGGAACAGCGCTTCCAGTCGGCACGCGACCTGTCTTTTGCATTGAGTGCGCTGTCTGGAACTGAGGGAAGCACGGCTGTTCGCGCTGCCGCAGCTGCCGCCACTCGTAGAATCTCCGTGCTTCCCTGGCTAATTTCGGCCCTGACTCTAGCCGCAGTCGTGGCAGCGACATGGTTCGTGGCACGGCGTCCGCAGCCCACGACGCGCATGCAGTTTGCGTTGGCGGTTCCCGATGAGATGAACATCAGCCACATGGCTCTGTCGCGCGACGGAACCACACTGGTGTTCGTGTCGCCGGAAGAAAACTCAGCAATGCCGATGCTCTACGTGCAGCGCGTCGGTTCCCCCAACGTTACACTTCTGCCCGGTAGCCAAGGAGCAAGTTATCCTTTCCTGTCACCCGACGGTGCTTACGTCGGATTTTTCGCCAATGGGAAGTTACAGAAAATGGCGATCGCTGGCGGCGCTCCGCAGGTGCTCGCCACCGCTTTGGCTGGACGCGGCGGCAGTTGGGGGAGCAAAGGCGTAATCATCTACGCCGCAGACGCCCAGAGTCCTCTTCAGCGCATCAATGCCGATGGCACGGGAATGGCGCCGGTGACATCGGGCATCAGGACCAAGGAAGACCAATCTCACCGCTGGCCCGTGTTTCTCTCCGATGGCGACCATTTCTTGTTCTGGGCCGGCAACTTTTCGAACTCGGAGGACGACCGGTTGAGCGGCATCTATGCCAGCTCTCTCGAAGGCAAAGAGAGAAAACTTGTCGTCCTCTGCCATTCGAGTTTCGGATTCGATGCTCACAATCTGTACTACGCAGACAAGCAGAGGCAGCTGGTCAGGATGGCTTTTGACGCATCGGCCGCCGCGGTTTCGGGGAGCCCCGCCGTGGTCGCGAATCTAGTCGGATTTCAACCTTCCACTTATTGGTCAGCCTTCACGGTCGCGCAGAACGGGACGTTGATCTACAACACCGACGTCGGTGCCGCTCAGTCCGTGTTGACGTGGATCGATCGGTCAGGCAAAGAACTGGGCCGTGTCGGCGACCCCGCGGTCGTGGCGAACCCCACGCTTTCTCCCGACGGCAGCCGCGTCGCCGTGGATATCAGCGACGAGAAGGCGAATAACGTAGATGTCTGGATCGAGAGCACGACCGGCGGCGGTAACTCGCGTTTCACCTTCAATCCTTCGGAAGAAGTGGTGGCCGTCTGGTCACGCGATGGAAAGACGCTGGCCTATCGCGACGCAGCTGGCGACGGCCCGACTTTGTTGCTCAAGCCCGCGACTGGCCTGGAGCGCGAGAGGAAAAGATTCATCCTTCCTCCTACCTCCATGGACGACGTAATTCCCAATTCGTGGTCTTTGGACAACCAGCAGATTCTGTTCACGCACCAGATTACTTCGGGCGAATATCTCGAGCTACTTCCTGTAGCTGGCGGGGAGCCGACCCGGTTTCTGACCAGCAAGGGCAGCGAGATGAACGGACAGATTTCTCCTGATGGAAAATGGGCTGCCTACGCCGCCGATGAATCCGGTGTCTGGGAGATCTATGTCACTTCGTTCCCCGGCGCCGCGGGAAAATGGCAAGTCTCTCGCGGTGGCGGGAGCGAACCACGCTGGCGCGATGATGGGAAAGAGATTTTCTATATCGCGCCCAGCGGCACATTGGTCGCTGTGCCGGTTAGCGGCGAAGGCATTTTTGCCACCGGGACGCCCACCCCTCTATTCCAGATGCACGGTCGCGCCCCAATCTCCTCGACCGACGTTTTTACTTACGACGTGGCGAAAGATGGCAAGCGCTTCCTGGTGAACCGTTACGTAAAACCGGGGCACGTTCCGCCGTTGACCATCCTGCTAAACGCCGCGAACAGCGACTAATCCGCTTAGATGCGAAGCGGGATGCGGCGCCCTAATGCCTGCGCCCTGTTCGGGCGTGTTAAAATAGGGCCTTCCATGGCTATGATCCCGCGTAGAAAAACCGTAACCGTCGTCGTCGGCGGCGTGCGCGTTGGCTCAGATGCACCGGTTGTGGTGCAGTCCATGACCAACACCGATACCGCCGACGTTGCTTCAACGGCCCAACAGTGTGCCGCGCTGGCTCGCGCCGGGTCGGAACTGGTGCGGATCACGGTCAACAACGAAGAAGCGGCTGCCGCGGTTCCCCGCATTGTCGAGGAACTCGACAAGCTGGGCCTGCACGTGCCCATCATCGGCGACTTCCACTACAACGGGCATGTGCTGCTCACCAAGTATCCCGAGTGCGCTCGCGACCTCGCCAAATACCGCATCAATCCCGGAAACGCCAGCATTGGACGCACCGGCGACTCGAATTTCCGCACCATGATCGAAGTGGCGGTGAAGTATCAGAAGCCAGTGCGCATCGGCGTGAACTGGGGTTCGCTCGACCAGGTCCTGCTCACCCGCATGATGGATGAAAACTCGCGCCTCGACGATCCGAAAGACGCCCGTGAAGTCACCATGGAAGCGATGGTGGTGAGCGCGCTGAACTCTGCCGATCTCGCGCAAAAGTTCGGCCTGCGCCCCGATCAGATTATCCTGAGCGCGAAAGTCAGCGGCGTGCAGGACCTAATCGACGTCTACCGCGCGCTGGCTGCGCGTTGCAACTACCCGCTGCACCTCGGGCTGACCGAGGCGGGCATGGGTGCGAAAGGCGTGGTCGCATCGAGTGCCGCCATGGGCGTGGTGCTGCAGGAAGGCATCGGCGACACCATCCGGGTTTCGCTCACTCCGGCGCCCGGCGGCGACCGCACGGAAGAAGTTCGTGTGGCGCAGCAGATTCTGCAATCCATGGGGATTCGCAGCTTTACGCCGCAAGTGACTGCCTGCCCCGGATGCGGACGCACCACCAGCACCTTCTTCCAGGAAATGGCCGAGCAGATTCAGACCTACCTTCGCGAGCAAATGCCCGCCTGGAAGGACCGCTACGTCGGGGTGGAAGAAATGAAGCTCGCCGTCATGGGCTGCGTGGTCAACGGCCCCGGCGAATCGAAACACGCCAACATCGGCATCTCCCTGCCGGGCACGTTCGAGGAGCCCAAGGCCCCGGTCTACGTGGATGGACGCCTGTTCACCACGCTCAAGGGCGATCGCATTGTTGCCGAGTTCATCGGGATCCTCGATGAGTACGTCGACTCCCACTACGCGGCTAGAGATACCCAAAAAGAAGAAATAGCTGCCCGAAGTTAAGCATTCGAGAGAGGCAGGCCGCATCGGCGCGAGGAAATCTCTCACTCCGGATAACTGGAGAATATGACAGCTATTGCCCAGTCAACATGAAAATAGGGTTCTGGTTTGCCGGGAAACCGTTCGCTTGAACAGGCCCGGCGCTGAAGGCCTCAGGCAGGTCGGTGACCAGTGTATCGGCTGGAGAGGCGCTGCCCCCACTGGTGTTGGTATTGCTGCCGGTGGTGCTTATGTCGGCGATGGCGCCGGCATCACACAAGCTCACATAGACGTGGCTGCTGTCCACAGAAGCCGTGGTGAAGACCCGGAAGCGGGTGGCGCCGGGCGCGTAGAGCGCAGGCAGCACGGGCGACACACAAGACGCCACGGGAGGGAGAGCATACTGACCCGGCCCGAAGGGAGCGGTCAGCAGCCTCATCATAGGTGCGTTGGGATTCTGTGTAGTCGCGGTGGGATACTGCAGGGCGAAGCTGGTGGCGTTAAACACGGTGAGGTTGGGAATCACGCAGGCCGAAGCCGCGCCGACCACGGCATCGGGACAAGACGAGGCCGTCTGGTAGCTGGCGACATAAAACCGGCTGCCATCGGCCAGCGCCGTTACCGAAGTGGGCACGCATCCTTCAGGACCAGGACATGGCGCTGAGTTCGGACCGAATGAGATAGCCGCCAGTTGAGCCGGTGTGTCGTTGGCTCCGCCGGTGTCGGAAAAAACGTAGACCGTGCCGGTCACAGGATTCGTCACGTAAAGACGGTTCAGGTTGGGATCAAAGAAAATGAAGTTGGCTCCGGCGCCTACTGGAAGACTGCTCGTAACCGTGTCCGTGGCTGTATCAATCGTCACCAGTTGCCCATCGCCTTGCGTCAGCACGTAGACCTTCTGGCTGTCGCCGCGAACCACCACCCAGACGGGGTTGATCCCGGTAAAACCGGTCACCGTGTTCAACGATAAATCTGCAACGTTCAAGCTGCTGACGGAGCTGGTCGCCTGGCTGGTGCCCTGGTTCGCAACGTAGAGCTTGAAGCCGTTTGGAGTCTCGGCCAGCGCCACAGGATTGACCCCGACCAAAGCTGTATTCGCCACAGTGCTCGAAGAACTGTTTATGACACTGACCGAATTCGTGCCGAAATTCGCCAGGTACACGGCATTGTTCTGCGTGGTGTTCAGAAAGACAGGCTGCGACCCGGTCGGCAAAGCGATGGTACTGACCGGGCCAAATCCGGCCCCGAACGGGGACTGGGACGCCGCCGCAAAGGAAGAAACTACATCGATCCCGCCCGGAAGCGCACTACCCGCACTTGCGACAAACACTCGCGAATCGTTAGGAAGAATGGCCGCATGGGTAGGAAGGTCGCCGAGGTTGGGCTCGCTCTGGTCAGAGGTGGGAGTTTCAGCGATGATAGAGTCTCCTGCAACGTCAATCTGCAGGGCTCCGCCCGGGTTGTTGGGCAGGTTGGTGCTGATGGCAAAAACAGCGTGGAAATTCGCCGGGATCGCAGGTGTTTGCACCGGGCATCCAGGAATTCCGCCCACCGTGCATGGCAGGACCACCGGACGGTAGACCTGGCCACACGCGCCCCAAAGCAGGGTTGGAAGCACCATGGCGACCAATCGGCCCACACGTCGAAGACTCATCAGCACTCCAAAAGGAAAAGTTCCTACTGCAAGGAATTAAACATTCTAACGGCTGGCCACGATCTGTGCCAGTGGGCCGACGCGGCTTTCGGCTGCCGGGCTTCGGGCTTCAGCCTCTTGCCCCTTCTGGGATGCCTGAACGAGAGCGTAAGTTGGACGTCGGCGAGAGCAGGGGCGCAGCTTGGGCTCCGAAATACAGGATTGGAGAGCAGGATCAAATGACAAATCGAGATAGCCGAAGCCCGGGGCCCGAAAGCCGAAATCTGAAACTACCGTCCGCGCCGGGACTTGCCCCCCGCCGCAGCGGTTGGCTCGTCTGATTTGGCCGCAGCCGCCGGCTTTTTCTTGCCTTCCATCTGCGCCAAGCTCTGCTTAAGAGCGGCCATCAGATCTATGACGGGAGCCAGCTTCTTCGGCTTCTCGACCGCCGCCACTTCCCCGCCCTCGAGTTTCGCCTCAATCAGCTTCTTCAGGTTTTCCTGGAAGCTGTCTTTGTACTTCTCCGGATCCCATTCATCGGCCAACGCCTCGATGAGTTGGTGCGCCACTTTCACCTCGGCGTCTTTCAACTCCACATCGGGCGCCCCGAAGCCTTCCACTTTCTTCACTTCTTCCGCGTAGTACATGGTGTGCAGCATCAGTCCGCCTTCGTGCGGCCGCAGAAACACCGTGTACTCGCGGTTATGCATGGTGATCTTGGCGATGGCAACATACTCGCTTTCCTCTAACGCCTTGGTGAGCAGCGCATAAGGACGCCGCCCGGCCTCTTCCGGCAACATGTAATACGAAGACTCGAAGTACACCGGGTCCACGTCCCCCGCCTTGACGAATTCCAGAATCTCCATAGTCTTGGCAGTTTGCGGCTCGATCTTCTTGATCTCGTCCGGCTCGATGATGATGTATTCGTCCTTGCGGAACTCGTAGCCTTTGACCATGTCGGCGCGGTCGACGACGACGCCCTCCAGCTGACAGATGTACTGCTGCTTGAGCCGGGATTTGTCGGTGCGATGCAGCATGTTGAAAGAGATGCCGCTACTGCGCGCACCCGAAAACAAGCGCACCGGCATGGAGATGAGGCCGAAAGTTAAGTGTCCAGACCAGACTGAAGCTGCCATAATCCCCCTCGTTCACTTTAGGATGCAGCCACCGCACCCGCGGAGAGCATAAACCGCCCAGATTTGGGAGTTTAGCCTAGAAACGGACTTTTAGTTGCACAAATCTTAGGGCAAAGGGAACCGAAATGAGAAGCCGGAGGGCATGGGGTCGCCAGCACGCAAGCGCTAGGGGTTGTAGTTAACTTAGGGGGTTCAGGGCTCTCCGGAGAGGAAGCATACTGGGAATCTCGGCTACTTGCTGCCTTGGGCTTTCAGGATCTCGATCATCGCAGCGGAAGTGATGATCCGGGTAGATTTGTGACGTTTGAGAGCGAGAAGTTCCTTGTCGCCGGTCACCAAGAACTCGGCCTGGCTGGCTTCAGCTAGCGCGAGCAGATAACTGTCCTTCGGGTCTGGTGCGACGGGGCCGGAGTGCAGGTCGCTGCAAAAAAAAGAGAAGTCCCGGAGGCCAGCGGCGAGCAGTTCGGCCGCGCTGGCGCGAAGTCTCGCCCTGAAAAACGGCCGACTGGCGACATCCCGGAGTTCCGCTACCAGCGCATCGCAGGCAACAAGGGTGAACGCCTTCCGCTCCCAGGCATCGAGCAACTTGGACGGCGCGCCCACCGGAGACAGCAGCCCAGAGAGCAGGATGTTGGTGTCGAGAATGAGACGCATCAGGGCCGCTGGGCACGCTTCCGGTAGTGTTTCGTGCGAGCGTCCTCGACCGCCTCGTTAATCATCTTCTGCAGTTCGTCTGGGGAAACATCGGCGAAAGACGCGCGGGCCTCGCGGACGGTCTGATGAAAAATGCGCCAGCGAACCGCCTCCTCTATGAATTTCGAGAGGTCGCCCTTCTTCATGCCCTGGGAACCCAGGAAGGTGCGTAAGGCATGATCGGCCTCCTTGGACCAGGTAATGGTCAGGCGTGCGGTTCCTGGCTCGGAAACAGCGTCCTTAGTCATATAAGCGTATATCCACATATCAGTATAGACGACTATGCAGCCTACCGACAAGAGAGTCAATGCCAGTTCTTGCACCTTCCCTGCGCTGCGAGTCATCTGTGAAGAAGCATTCTCGTCTTAGAGGGACAAGAAATGACCGACCTTCGCTACCCCATCGGCAAATTCCACTTCGACGGACCACCAACCGAAGAGCAGCGAAAGAAGTTCATCGACGACATCGCCCAATCTCCCGCCAAGCTGCGTGCAGCCGTAAAAGGGCTCTCCGAACAGCAACTCGACACACCCTACCGCCCAGACGGCTGGACCGTCCGCCAGGTCGTGCACCATGTCCCGGACAGCCATCTCAACGCCTACGTGCGCTTTAAGCTGGCCCTCACCGAAGAGGAACCAATGATCAAGCCCTATGCCGAAGATCGCTGGGCACAGTTATCCGACACGCAGGCCACTCCCGTAGAAGTTTCACTGACGATGCTGGATTCGCTGCACGATCGCTGGGTGCGCCTGCTGCGCTCACTCAAGCCTGAAGAATGGAAGCGCACCTTCCGTCATCCCGAGCTGGGTTTGGTGAGTCTGGAGAAGAACCTAGCGCTCTACGCCTGGCACGGTCGCCATCACGTGGCCCACATCACTTCGCTGCGTCAGCAGAACAGTTGGTAACACAAAGGGGAAGCTTTTCTGAAGACTTTGGTCACCTTTCCCCTATTTACGCTGCCGGATACGATTCGGAGTGCGAATTTCTCCGTCAAGATTCGTGGGGTTTCGCCGCACCCTGCCTCTGTTGCTGGTTTCGGTGCTTTTCCTTTCGATCTCCATTGCCCAGCAGTCGCCGGTCGCTCCTCCCGCACCGGACCCGACATCCACGGGTGCGGACCAGTCTTTGGGAGCCGTAGCCCGAGCCTCCAAGAAGCCAGACACTCAGCGAGCCAAAAGAGTCATCACGGAAGACGACATGGATGCCCCGGCCAATGCACTTCCCCGGCTTCGCATGGTTGGCGCCGAAAACGCCGACGAAATCATTGCCGCGATCGGCAAATACAAAGAGAGCCATACCCCCGCGGAGACGGAAGCGGCAGTACAAGCCTGGTACGAGAGATACGACGAAGACCTAGCCGCGGCCATCCAGCAGAATCAGACCGTGAATACCCTGCGGGAAGAAAACCTCAGCAATGGAAATGAGATTTGCCGTGAGGGTGGCGACTATCAATCGTGTGAAAATCGCCGCCGCGCCGAGTATATTGGCGCGCGCCATGATCAGACCACCATCAGCAATAACACCGCCCTCGAGACGCGAGTTCAGCATGTGTTCATGAAGGTCCGCAACGGCATCATGCGCTACGGTCTGCATTACGAGTGGTTCAAGGTCCGCACTACCAACGGAATCGACACCTTCTAGCTCAGAAGCAGCTTCCAGCTTTACGTCATTCCCAGCTTCCACACTAAATAGCTGCTCGCCTCGCGCATTACCGCATACGCCCGCTGCAAAACACCGCGCGGACGCGAATCGGGCCGTGGCGCCACATACACCGGACCGATGCCCTCATGCTCCAGCAACCTCTTGATGCGGAACACGTGATACGCATCGCTCACAGCCACGCAACTGCGAAGTCCGTTGGCGCGCATGATCACAGCCACCCGCTCCGCCGATTGCGCCGTATCGGAACCTTGCGTCTCGGCGATCAGGCTGGGCTCGGGAATTCCGCGGCGCTTCAGATAGTCGCTTCCCACCCCGCCTTCGCTGAAGCTGGGATCGGACGCAGCACCTCCCGTGACAATGACAACGGGAGCAATGCCCTGATGAAAGAGATCAAAGGCGTGATCGAGCCGTGCTCGCAGCACCGGCGATGGATGGCCGGCATACTCCGCCGCCCCGAACACGACTATGGCATCCGCCGTGTGCACTTCCTGCTGGCGTCCTTCGCGCACAATGCCAACCGCAGTCAGCGCAAGGAAAGCAGCCACCGCGGCCAGAGCCAGCGCCCCCAGCCGCAGCAGCCAGCGGCGTCGCGGATGCCGGTTAACAGGATCGTCGCTCATCCTTTGGCAAAGAAGGTGGAAATCTCCTCAGCAGGAATCGCGCCTTCGCGGATTACCCGCCAGCGCGCCCCTTCGTCAGTGAGGTCGATGATGGTGGAAGCGACATCGCGCGGGGAAGTCCCGCCGTCCACGATAATGCTGATGCGGCCCTGCAGTTGGTCACGCACCTGCTCGGCGCTGGTACACTCCGACGCCCCACTCAGATTGGCCGACGTAGCCGTAATTGGAATCGCCGCAGCCACTACCACCGCCCGGGGAATCTTCGCGTTCGGCACGCGTAGCGCCACGTTGCCGGTATTGGCGGTCACCTTCAGAGGCAGGCGCGATCCTGCTTTCACGATGATGGTCAGCGGTCCCGGCCAGTATTGCCGCGCCAGCGCATAAAACTCTTCGGGCAGCGATTTAGCCAGTTCCTCAGCCTGATCTACGCTTTCTATCAGTAGCGACAAGGGTTTGTGACGCGAACGGGTCTTGATGTCGTACACGCGATCGACAGCGCGCAGGTTGAAAGGGTCCGCGGCCAGCCCGTAAAACGTGTCCGTTGGCATGCCCAGCACTTCGCCGGCGCGAATCTGGTCGGCCGCGTACTTCACCAGAGAAACCTCAGGCGTCTCACAACTGATTTTTAGGATTTCAGCGCGCACAGCGCTCCCTTCCTGCCCGCTCCCGGTTAGAACATTTTGTCCGTGGAACCTACCATAATACGGCAATGGGCTGCAAGACGGGTGGGCGGCGTATCATTCAGTCACGTTTAGCAATCAATATCCGGATGAAAAAGCTGTCAGAAACCCCGCTCAGCGCGCAGCACAGGCTGCGCCGCATCGAGGGACGCCACAACTCGCTGGTTAAGCAACTGCGCCAGGCATTCTCACGTGCAGAGCTAACCGAAGCCGGTGACTGCGCCATCGAAGGCCTGCGCATTCTGGAAGAGGCCATCCGCAGCGGTCTTCGTTTCAGCGCTGTGTTCTTTCGCGAATCGTCACAGGATCGGGCGGAGCGTCTGCTGCCCCAACTGGGGGCCCAAGTCGAAACCTTGCTGCTTCCCGACAAGTTATTCGACAGTCTCGTGCCGAGCGAATCTCCCCAGGGCGTAGCAGCGCTGGTGCGTCTCAAGAAATTCTCCCTCGACGAGGTCGTTGAGAAGGAGCGGCTGCAAGTAGGCCCGATCGTTGTATTGGCCGGACTGCAAGATCCCGGCAACCTGGGCACGATTCTGCGCTCCGCTGAGGCGTTTGGAAGCGCGGGTGTCGTCCTGGGCGAGGGAACGGTCAGCCCCTTCAACTCGAAAGTCGTACGCGCCTCAGCCGGATCGGTATTTCGCCTGCCGATAATTCATGGGCACGGGAAGGCAGCGACAAAACTGGCGGAGGTTTCAGAGACCCTGCGGGCACAAAAAGTGCGGCTGATCGCGACCTCTTCACACAAGGGAACGCCCGTAGATCAAGCAGACTTGCAAGGAGCGACCGCGATCTTTTTCGGCAATGAAGGCGCCGGCCTGCCGCGCGAGATAATGGCCATGATGGACGAACTCATCGCCATCCCCCACACCGAGCAGGTGGAATCTCTAAACGCCGGCGTAGCCGCCAGCATCGTGCTGTACGAAGCGGCGCGGCAGAGAAAATGAACAATCTACCACAGAGGCACCGAGATACGGAGAAACCCCTAATCTTTCTCTGTGTCTCTGTGCCTCTGTGGTGAAAGATTTCCATGGGACTCTTCCAACCCACTCCGAGCGCCGACAACTCTACCGACCGCACTCGGCCTCTGGCGGATCGCATGCGGCCACGCACGCTTGAGGAGTACGTCGGCCAGGAACACCTCATCGGCCCCGGCAAACCTCTGCGTACCCAGATCCAGCGCGACGACACTGGCTCACTCATCTTCTGGGGACCGCCGGGTACGGGCAAAACGACGCTCGCGAAGATCATCGCGAATATGACCAAAGCGGAGTTCATCGAGTTCTCCGCTGTCCTCGCCGGAATCAAAGAGATCAAGCAGGTCATGTCCGACGCTGAACGCGCCCGCCAATACGGCACCCGCACCATCGTCTTCATCGATGAGATTCACCGCTTCAACAAAGCCCAGCAGGATGCCTTTCTGCCTCACGTGGAAAAGGGCAACATCCGCCTGATCGGCGCTACCACCGAGAATCCGTCGTTCGAGATCAACGCCGCGTTGCTTTCACGCGCCCGCGTCTATGTGTTGCAGCCCTTGACCGAAGATCAGATCGTGCAACTGCTAAAGCGAGCCTTGAGCGATGAAGAGCGCGGCCTCGGCATCACGAAATTGCGCGCATCCGACGACGTCCTCAAGAGAATCGCGAGCTACACCAGCGGCGATGCGCGCGGCGCCTACAACGTGCTGGAAGTCGCTGCCGGACTGGCGCAGCAGGCTGGAACCCAGCCCCCGGAAATCACCGAAGCCATCGTTCGCGACGCCTTGCAGAAGCGCACTCTGCTCTACGACAAGGCCGGCGAAGAGCATTACAACCTGATTTCTGCCCTTCACAAATCCGTGCGCAACAGCGATCCTGACGCCGCCCTCTATTGGCTCGGCCGGATGATTGAAGCCGGCGAAGATCCGCTTTATATTGCGCGCCGGGTAGTGCGCATGGCGGTCGAAGACATCGGCCTGGCCGATCCTAATGCGCTTTCCTTATGCATGGCCGCGCGCGACGCCGTTGATTTCATCGGCATGCCCGAGGGCAATCTGGCACTGGCGCAAGCCGTCGTCTACCTCTCGGTCGCGCCCAAGTCGAATGCGCTTTACACCGCATATAGCAGTGTGCAGCAGGATATCGAACAAACGGCAGCCGAACCCGTGCCCCTGCATCTCCGAAACGCGCCCACCGGACTCATGAAGGGATTGGGATATGGCAAGGATTATCAATACGCCCACGACGTCGAAGGCAAGGTTGCCAACATGCAATGCCTGCCGGAGAATTTACGTGACCGCGTCTACTACCAGCCGACCAGCGAGGGCATCGAGAAGCGCATCCGTGAACGGATGGAAGAGATCAGAAAACTACGTGCACCCGCGGCAACAAACAAACCTTCGCGCCCCAGGAAAGAATCCTAGACCCACTGCGCGGCATCTGATCAAACAACAGACGTGTATGGTTTGCGCCCCCTGCAAGCCTGCAAGCTAAGAAGGGCTGAATCCCATGGTCACCGTTCCTGGAGCCGTCGCCGCCGTTGCCGTTCGCCCCCCGCTCATCGATCAGGTAGAAGACCTGCAGAAGCTGCAGAAAGCGGCGCAGAAGATTACTTCCATCCTCGACCTCGATCAACTCATTGACAACATCGTGAACGAAGTGGCCCATTCTTTCGGCTGCGTGGAGGCCGGCATCTACCTGCACGACGAAGAGCACGGCGAGATGGTGTTGGCCGGCGTGCATGGATGCAGCGTCAACCACAAAGGCCATCGTTTGAAGATTGGCAAGGAAGGCATGGTCGGCTACGTCGCTTCGACCGGGCAAATGCGCTATGCGCCCGACGTCCGCAAGGACACTTACTACATTGGCTGCGAGCACGACACACTCTCCGAGGTAGTGATTCCACTTCACGTCGGCAATCGCCTCGTGGGCGTCTTCACCGCGTCCCATCCCGAACTGGATGCCTTCCCACGGCAACAACTGAGAATTCTTCAGGCGCTGTGTGATCACGTAGCCGTCGCAGTAAGCAATGCCCGCCGCTTCCAATCGGAACGCGCGGAGCGGGAAACCATGAACCGCGAGGCTCAGGAAGCCCGGGTCATGCAGCAGGCGCTGTTACCCAAGAGTTCGCCCTTCATACCGGGCTTTGTGATTTCTGGTCTCAGCGTCCCCGCCGGCGCTGTGGGCGGGGATTGGTACGATTTCATCCCGTTTCCCGATGGCCGCTGGGGACTGGTGCTTGCGGATGTCTCCGGAAAAGGCACAGCGGCCGCCCTGCTCATGTCGGCCACGCGTGGAATGCTTCGGTCGCTGGCGGCCTGCTGCACTCCGGGCCAGGTTTTGACCAAGCTGAATGGCCTGCTAGTCGAGGATTTTCCCGCAGGCAAGTTCGTCACCCTGGTTTACGCCGTGCTCGATCCGGCAACTCGCACCGTAGTATTTGCCAACGCTGGGCATTTGCATCCTCTCTTTATCAACGACGACGGTGCGCAGTTCCTCGATACCGAGCGCGGATTGCCTCTCGGCATCAACTGCGGAGATTATTCCGAAACCTGTGTAACTCTGTCTCAGGGTTCGCGGCTGGTTTTCTACAGCGATGGCATCACCGAGGCGGTAAACGCGGACGAACAGGAGTACGGGCTTGAACGGCTCGCGGAACACGCGGCCGGCGCCGGAGCCTCGGCCGTCACCATCGTCGACGACGTCCGTGCCTTCGCCAACGGATCGGGCGTGCGCGACGATGCAACCGTGGTCTTCGTCGGGGTGAGGCGGTAAGTGACGCGGTAGGTCGGGCGTCAGGTCAAGCGCTGCCCGGCCGACTCATCGGAGTCGTGCTCGATGCTCCTTTAGAATGCAGCAGTCCATCACGACGAAAATGCCTGCCCGGCGCGCCTTCTCGGCCGCCTTCTCGTGGATTACATCTTCCTGCATCCAGATCGCCGGAACCTTCAACTGAATGGCCTGCTCGACCACTTCTTCCACGAACTCCGGTCGCCGAAAAATGTTCACGATGTCGATCTTTTCCGGCACATCGAGCAAGGAAGCGTAAACCTTCTCTCCCAGACATAACTTGATCTTCGGATTTACCGGAATGATGCGGTATCCCTGGCTCTGCATGTAAGCCGAGACGCCATAGCTGGGGCGCATCGGATTGTCGGAAAGCCCGACCACGGCGATGGTCCGCGCTCGTCTCAGTAGTTCCGCGATTGCATCTGCTTGCGGAAAAGAAGCCATGATTGATCATCCTGAGCAAGCGCTCTTCGCGACCCAATACTCGCGCGTTTAGCTCGCTTCCTCTATTTCTTATTCGCGGCATCCTTCTTCTGCTTGAACATCTTGAGAGCCAGCGAGCGAACGGTCTCGGAAACTTCCTTGTTGGCGGAAATGTTTTTCAAGTCCTGCATTTGCAGATGCTTCATCAACCCGAGTCCAAGGTCCAGCGGCGTACGCGGATTGGCCACCAGGTTTCGCACCACGATATAATTTTTCATGAAGCGGCGCTTCAGCGGGATCTGTCGCAGCACCGCTTCCAGCACATTCTTCTGCAGGGCAAACCTTTCCACTTCCCCGTCCGAAATCTTAGGCGCGTCGAGCACCGCCAACGCCACCACCTTGGTACCGTCGCGAATCAGAATCGACCGCTCTTCTTTATTGCCCTTCATCGCCAGCTGGATGCGGCCTTTCACATCCAGGCGATTGATCTTCTGTAGTGTATTTTCCCGCCGGGCAAGTTGAGGTTTCGCCGGGGTGGCCGACTTAGCTTTTGCCGCCGCTGCAGAAGCTGCGCTGGCAGATTCAGCTTCAGCTTTCTCCTCGTCCCCGGCAATCTCCGTCATATCTTTGTTTTCCGACACCGGAAAAAAATCAGCGCCCAGCAAATCCACTACGCCTCCGACCGGCTGGAATGGCTTGTCCTGCTCCACAGCAATCTCGGTCGCGTGTTCGGCAAGGTAAGCAGAAATGGCTTCGTCAGGAACGTCTCCTGCTTCGTCGCTTGCCGCCTCGAGGTCAGGTTCAGCAGCATCCGCAGCAACTGCTGCTTCCGCTTCCGGCGCCTTGCCAGCATCTGGAACGGAGGCTGTCTCGCTCTTGCCCCCTCGTAGCAATTCAGCCACCGTGGCTGCTTCCGCGCCCTTCAAATATGGATTCGAGCGAAGACAATCCAGAATGCCCGCCGAAGCCCGCACCCGCGAACTTCGCAGCATAGCCGCGATTGCTTCCGGAGTCGCCGCCAGAGCAAACTTAGCTAATTCACCATCGGCGACCGAGGGATTCTCCAGCAACGCCGGCAGCAGTCTAGGACGAAGATTGTCGGGCGCAACCAGGTAGTCGAGCACCTCACGCGAAGTCTTGGGATCGGAAGCCGCTGCCAGAGATGCATTTTCGTCCCAGCCCGCCAACGTCATGCGTGCCACGTCGCCAAAAATCTTATTGTGTTTGGCCAGGTAAACCAGGATCTCGATGTTTTCATCCGGCGGAACGGACAGCGCGCCCTTCGCGGCAAACTGCATCATGTTCGATGGCAGCTTGGAGGCGCGAATTAAGTCGATCGTCCGTGGCATCAGTTCACCTCACAGCAGAACGGCCCAGATCTGTTCTGGCTTCGAGTTCCCGCACCGCCAGTTCCAACTCTCGAATCAACCGATCAGGCTTGCACCGAAGAAATTCCTCCAGCAAAGCCCGATAGTACCAAAGGGTTCCCTCGCGTCCGCCGTTGAAACGTGACCAGATCGATTCCCCAACTTCCCGGTAATCGGAAAGAATCGAGCGCACATTGTTGAGCTTGTCCGCAGCCGAAACCAGCCGCGTTTCCGCATCGGCACTCTTCAAATGCCGAATGTAACTTTCCTTTCGTTCACGCCACGGCGGCTTGGGCGCGCTGTCCGAATCCGTGCAGCCGTCCACAATCTTCGCCACCCGCTTCCCAAACCTCCGTCTCACGTCTTTCAGCATGGGCGCGCCGCCACAGTCTTCCACCACATCGTGCAGCAGCGCCGCGATCGCCAGGTCCTCGTCGCCTCCGAACTCCAGCACCAGCGAAGCAACCCCCATCAAGTGCGCGATATAGGGAATGCCCGATGCCTTGCGCGTTTGCCCGGCGTGTTTCTCCGCGGCAAACTGAAACGCGCGCAGGAACGGGAGCCCGAGCTTTACCCTGTGCTTACTCTGTGCCCTCTGTGTTTGCGGCTTTTTTCCAGCAGGCGGAGTCCTCACGACTTTTCCCCGCGCCGTGCCAGCAAATACGCTCGGATGAACGGCTGCAAGTCGCCGTCGAGCACGCGGTCCACGTCGCCCACCTCGGTCTTGGTGCGGTGGTCCTTGATCATGCGGTAAGGCTGCAACACATACGAACGAATCTGCGAGCCGAAGTCGCTGTCGAGTTTTGAGTCTTCAATCTTCTTTGTCGCCGCCCGCTTTTTCTCCATCTCGAATTCGTAAAGCTTGGAGCGCAACATGCTCATCGCGCGCTCGCGATTTTTATGCTGCGAGCGTTCATTCTGGCAACTCGCTACCAGGCCGGTGGCAAGGTGAGTGATCCGCACCGCCGAATCCGTTGTGTTGACGTGTTGCCCACCCTTGCCGCTCGACCGGTAGGTGTCGGTACGAATGTCTTCCGGCTTGATCACCACTTCAATGCTATCGTCAATTTCCGGAGAAACATAAACGCTGGCAAACGAAGTGTGCCGCCGCTTGGCCTGGTCGAACGGCGAAATCCGCACCAGCCGGTGCACGCCGATTTCACTGCTCAACAGCCCAAAAGCATATTCGCCGTTCACCGCGAAGGTCGCCGATTTCAGACCCGCCTCTTCGCCCGGCTGGTAATCGTAAAGAACCGTCTCGAATCCCTGCCGCTCCGCCCACCGCAAATACATCCGCAGCAGCATGTCCGCCCAGTCTTGCGATTCCGTTCCGCCCGCCCCGGGATGAATGGTCACGATCGCATTGAGTGCGTCGTTCGGTCCAGAGAGCAGCGTCTCGGTCTCCAGCTTGTCGACCAGTTCGCGCAGCGAGTCAATGTCCCGGCGCAATTCGCCGTCGACACTTTCACCCTCCTTGGCCAATTCGAAGTAGGCCGCAATGTCGTCACCGCGGCGGCCCAGATCGGTGTCTGTAGCCAGCAAATGCTCCAGCCGCTTCTTCTCGCGCATCACTTGTTGGGATCGTTGCGGATTCGACCACAGATTCGGCTCGGCAGCCTGCTTCTCAACCTCGGCTAGTTGCGGACGGAGCTTGTCCGCGTCAAAGATACTCCCGGAGTTCGCGCACCTTCTTGTTCAGTGATCCGTATTCCTGTTCCAGCTCTTGATTCATGAGGATGTTTCTGCTTTCTTGCCCGATTTCCCGGTAAGCCCGAAGCGCGTGACCAGCACCCCTGCTGAAATTATCGCACACAGCCACGCGAACCAGTCGCCGTGCCGCGTGTAGAACGTGGTTACGGAGGTCAGGGCATAAGGAGCAACCAGCGCGCCGCGCACTTTTCTCGGAAGACGCGCCACGGTTCGCCCATAGGGATCGATCGAAGCTGTCACCCCGGTGTCCGTCGCGCTCAATATCCAGCGGTCGTTTTCAATGGCGCGCATGCGCGTTTGATTCAGATGCTGCGCGTAAGCGCCGCTGTCGCCATACCAGCCGTCGTTCGATAGATTCACCAAAACCTGCGCTCCCTCGTCGGCAAACTCCCGCACTTCGCCGGGAAACACCGACTCGTAGCAGATGAAGATTCCCAGCCGCGTGTCTCCGGCCTCCAGCGGAGCGCGCGCCGTTCCTGACTCAAACCCTCCCACCTCCTTGGTCAAGCCTCCGGCAAACGCAAACAGCCGGGGGAACGGCAAGTATTCTCCGAAAGGCACCAGATGCACTTTGTCGTAACGCGCACTCCAATCACCCGAAGGACTGATCAGCGCTGCCGAGTTGAACACTTGCGAAGCTGATCCGCCGCCGTGCGTGGCAGGCGTGTTCCCAATGGCGCCGGTCACTACCCAGAGGTGCGCTTCGCGAGCCATCTGGCTTACCGGGTCGCGAAACAGCGGATCACTCACAAAAAAAGGCGCCGGCGATTCAGGCCAGACGATCAAGTCAACATTGTTCTCCTTGGATCCGGTTGCACTCGACGAGGCAGAAGCCGCTTCCTTCACACTGAGATCAACTAGTTCCCGCAGCGTGCGCTCGAAAGTATCGCGGGTCCAGGTTTCATCCACCGGAATGTTTTCCTGCACGAGCAAGGCGGTATGGTCCCAGCGAAGCGCAGGAGCGTCCACTAGCCTCCCAGCCTGTAGAACCGCCGCTGCGGCCAGGGCAGCCAACAACAGCGTGCTTCGTTTCTTTCTTGGAACCAGGAACGCCGCCGCGACCGCGACATTCACCAGCATGATCTCAAACGAAACCCCGTAAACTCCCGTCCACGTGGTGATTCGGCTGAGTGAGATGTTATCCACCTGCGCGGTGCCCAGCAGGTTCCACGGAAACCCGGTGACCCGCGTCCTCGCCAACTCCACGGCAACCCAAAGAAACGGTGCAGCCAGCAGCGCCCTGCGGTTGTCGCGGCCTGCTCCAACCGACAAGCTCAGTAACAAACCGAACAGCCCGTGATACAGCCCCAGATAAAGACAGAAGAGGAAGAGAGCCAGTAGAGCCGCGGGCACGCTCAAGCCACCATGCTCGTGCATAGTGTTGTAAATCCAGTAACACGTTCCCGCATACCACAAGATCCCGGAAGTGTAGGCCAGCAGAAAAGCCTGCCCGGGCTTCGCCGCCTGAAGATTGACGGAGCCATCCATCTCCAGCACTCCCACCGGTCGCGCCCGCAAGAGAGCCACGATCAGCGGTGCAAACGCCACCCACGAAAGAACATAAAACCCGGCCAGTGGAAAAATGAGTACCTGCAGGATCGCTGAGACAACCACCAGTAACCAGGCGCTGAAATGAATTTGCCGCACGGGGAAGGATAACAAAGGATAGCAAAAGAGTTTGTCATTCCGAACTGGGCCGAAGGCCCGCTGAGGAAGCTGCTTTCCCTGCCGTCAGCACGGAACTTCTCACGAACTCGACAATCTCAGCCGTCACATACGGTGGTGGTGTGATTCTGAATACAGGCCGTTCGGCCACCGGCCTCAAAGAAACGCCTTGCCACCCAGCGTTCGAGCCATCGTGAAGAATCACGGCACCGGCGCGGTCCAGAAATTCCCGCGCCGAAGTCTTGAAATCTTCCGTGCCCGGGTCGAGGACCGTCAGATATAAGTCAGAGCGCAAGAACTTCAGCACGCTGTTCGATTCCACCATCACATGCCGCGACCGCTCAAGCCGCCGCCGCAATGCCGGCATGGCCTCAGCCAGCCTACCCTGCTCCGTGCGCACCCACAAGGCTCGCTCCGCGCCCGCCACCAGAAAGCGTGACGTATCCGACTCCCCGCTGCGATCTTTCTCCTCTGAAATCGCCCAGCTGTGGTCGGCGGTCGCGCAATCGCACGGTGCTCCATTGGCCGAGCAGACTCCGTGCCCGTATTGCGTAATCTTCACCGCAGTCCAATCGTACTCACGCAGCGCGGAAATCAGTCCCGCAACCACGCTGGTCTTCCCCACACTCCGCGAATGCCCGCCAATCACAATGACCGCCACGCCTACCTCTTCTTCCCCAGCCGCGCCAGCGCCGCCAACTGCTTCAGGTATTCCCGCACCGGCTGCGCCGGCGTTCCCCAGAAGGCCACACCCTTCCCGCGCAGCACTTTATTAGGCAGCACACCCCCCTGCCCGCCCAGCATCACTCCCTCTTCAATGCGCGCATGTTCGCCAATGCCAACCTGGCCTCCGAGCACGACGTCGTTCTCAATCACAATGCTGCCGGAAAGCCCCGTCTGCGCCGCGATCACCACGTTCTGTCCCAGGCGGCAGTTGTGACCGATGTGCACCAGGTTATCGATCTTCGTTCCCCGTCCGATGCGCGTTTCCTCCAGCGCTCCACGATCGATGGTTGTGTTGGCGCCAATCTCCACATCGTCTTCGATCACCAGCCTGCCCACCTGGGGAAATTTCTCGTAGCGTCCACTCTTCGCGTCGCGCACATATCCGAAGCCATCGCTTCCCAGAACCGCACCCGCATGCACTATCACCCGGTCGCCCAGCGTGGTCCCCGCATAAATCGTGACGTTCGGGTAAATCTCGCAGCCCCGCCCAATCTTCACTCCTCGGCCAATGACGCAACCGGCGCCAATCCCCGTGCTCTCGCCAATTTCCGCATCCGCCCCGATCACTCCATAGGGCTCGACCACCGCACCCAACGCCAGACGAGCCGAAGAATGCACCACAGCAGTTGGGTGGATACCCGTGTTACTTGCGTCGCGATTCCCGTCCCGCAGAAAGCGCGCCGCCCGCGCGAAGGTGAGCTTGGGATAACGGCTTACGAGCAGGGGCTTACCGGATGACGCCGCCGCGAACTCCCCCGCAATCACCGCGCCCGCGCCAGACTGGAGTGCTCGCGAAAGATATTTCTCTTCCTCCACGAATACCAAATCGTTCTTGGAGGCCGATTCGATTCTGGCCACGCTCCCGACCTCGACGCTTCCATCCCCTTGCAGGCGGGCGTCAACTGCCTCGGCGATCTGTCGCAGTGACCGCTTCATGGCTCTCACTCTATAGCAGACCAAGGACGTGACGAAAGTGCTGGTCCGACGGCACTGCTGCCTTCCCGCACCCGTCAGCCTACAATCATCTTATGGAGAAGAAGATCTTCTGGACAACCTTCACGGTGCTCGGCTTGCTTGCGGATTTTCTGCTACCGATCTGGTGGGGACTCGCCGCAACCGTGCCCATCCTCTTCCTGTCGTGGTGGGTTGCCTACCGCAGCGACTGGTTCTGAGCGGGCAATTTCAGGACTCGGTCATGGTGAAACTGCCGCCTGCGGCGTTGCATCCCGAGCCACCACTCAGCATCCAATTACCGGCGATTGAGGCGCTGGTAAGCGTAGTCGAAGTGTTCGGCGGGGTTCCGGTCACGGTGGCTGTTCCGGTCAAAGGTCCTGTGAGGGTAAGGATGTTGCTTCCCGAGGTCACAGTGAAAACAAGCGTGCCGGTAACCGTGTCGTCCGTATTCACGACATAGTTTTGAATCATCCCGCTCACTTTTGGTCCATTCAGGGTGAAACATGGGTTCTGGTTAAGGAATTGGAGGAACAAAGGGTTCAATGAATTATTGTCGTTCAACGTAAACTGCGTGATAAAGCTGAACCCGGAAGCTTCCCCGCTGCCGCCGAACAGCTGTGCTTGCCAGATCCCGCCTGTCGTCGATTGTAGAGTCCGCGTGCTGCCACAACCGTTGAGCAGGAGCGCCAGCAGCAGCAGAATTGCAACTTCCTTCATGAATTTTCCTTGAGCCCGATTCCGTTCCAAAATTGCTCAGTCAAGATTACAGAGATGCGGGCGGGCCGGTCAATGGATGTAAGCGGTTTGACGATTCCGGCGCAATCCGCCCGACGCCCGTCGTCGCGAGGGGCGCAAAGAAAAACGCCCCGGGCCGGGCCCGGGGTGCTGCTCTGTTTTCTTTTGTCTTCCAAACTGCACGCGGCTTATTGACGCCGGCCGTTGTGCTTGTCCCTGTAAATTTGACGCGACTCGCGGTTCTGCTGGCGGTTGACCTGAGCTTTTTCCGGGGCAGTCAGTCTGCCGCCGTTGGCCGCGCGGTCGTTGTGAACTTCGTTGTTGATCTTCGCTTCGTTCTTCTCCAGATTGGCGGTTTCGCCGGCGGTCAACTGGCCGCTCTTGATGCCTTGCGCGATGCGGTCCTGTTGGTTTTCAGCGCGCTTGCCGACTTCGCTTTTCGGCTGGGTGTTTTGCGTGGCCGCATTATGCTTGTCGTCGTAGATCTGATTGGAGAGCTTGTTCTGCTGTTGGTTGAGGGTAGCTTTGTCGGCGCCAGTCAGATGACCGTTGTCCAAGCTGCGCATGTCGTGCTCTTCCTGGTTCAGGTTCGATTCCTTCTTTTCCAGGTTGGTAGTTTCGCCGGCCGTGAGTTCACCGCTCTGTACGCCGTTGGCGATGCGGTCTTGCTGGTTGTCTTTACGCTGGTTGATGGTTTGGCCGGTGACCTGGCCGTTGGCTGATGCGTCAGTACTTTGCGCCATAACTGGCAGCGCGAGTATGGTCAGCGCTGCGCTCAAGAATGCGATCTTAATCTGGTTCTGCATGACAATCTCCCTGGGCTCGTTTTGAGTCTTTCTGAATATCGTGCTCGGTCTGTGAAAGGAAACCCAGAATGTAAAGAAATGTTGCGAGGTTCTTTATCTGGTTTGGGATCAATCGGATAGGGCCAGATCGCGCGACTGGAGCGGGTTTTAGGCGAAGTCCCAGTGGAGTTACAGACCGGCTTCAATGCGGGAGCGGGGGTCGAGGTAGTCGCGCAGGGCGTCGCCGATGAAGTTGAACGACAGCACGGCTAGCATCACAGCGAGCGCTGGAAAGAGCACGAGATGGGGCGCGTCGAACAGGTGAGCGCGGCCGTCGTTGAGCATGGTTCCCCAGCTGGCGGTGGGTGGCGGAACGCCGAGTCCGAGGAAACTCATGGTGGCTTCGGCGAGGATGGCTCCGGCCATGCCAATGGCGGCCTGCACGATCACAGGTTGAATGATGTTCGGCAGAATGTGATGCACGATGATGCGCAGGTCGCTGGCGCCGAGGGCGCGGGCGGCTTCGACGAATTCACGTTCGCGCGCGGCGAGAACTTGTCCTCGAACCAGGCGGGCGTAGCCGACCCAGCCTCCGAGCGAGAGCGCGAAAACAAGGTTGAAGATGCCGGGGCCGCGGAAGGCTACGAAGGCAATGGCGAGTAGGATTCCGGGAAACGAGAGGAACGCGTTCATCAGGACTACGTTGACAAAGCGGTCGATGCCTCCTCCGTAGTAGCCGGCGATGGAGCCGATGATGAGGCCGAGGGCCAGCGAGGTGGCGACGACGCAGCTGCCTACCAGCATGGAGATGCGCGCGCCGTAGATGATGCGCGAGAGAATGTCGCGACCGAGTTCATCCGTGCCGAACCAGTGGGCGTGCGATGGAGTGTCGAGGCGCGCAGGAAGGTTGATGGCAGCGGGATCTTGGGGCGCGATCCAGGGCGCGAAGAGTGCGAAGATTACAAAGACTACGACTAACACGACGCCTGTTGCTGCCAGCGGATTGTGGCGGGCGTTTCCGGTTACCGATCGGCGGAACGAGATGGCGGAAGTGGACAAGTTAGTCTGCGGAATTCTACTCGTTAATAATTCTGCTGGCCGATGCTTTCGAGGCACGGGAAACAGGTTGAGAGTTTAGGTACTACTTGGTACCCCCCTCCCCCACCACCCTTGAAAAGTCCTGCTGGGCGCGGGGTTCGCAAAAAGTGTCTGCAAAATCTTGAGGGCAAATGGTTTAGAGGTCAAAATCTTGAGAACACAAGACTTACGCCTGTTTTGCTCCCGGCAGGCTGTACTGCCTCCGCCTTGACCATGATGGGCTAATTGGCAATGGATGGCAAGGTTAGATGTCACAACAGGGCTGTGGACAAACGCGACATCACTCCCAGTGACGTACTTTTTATGGTACGCTAGTTTTGAGGCGCGAGTCAGATGGCTCCCGAGAAAACGCCCCGGAAGATCGACCTCGTATTCTTCCGTAATGCCTCAGGCGGCGAGCCAGTTCGCGACTGGTTGCAGGGACTGGATGAGAAAGAGCGCCGCGCCATCGGTACTGACTTGTTGCGGGCGCAGTGGCGATGGCCGGTGGGCATGCCGCTGTGCCGGCCGATGGGAAAAGGTTCATGGGAGTGCGAACTGATTTGCCGAGCAGCCGAACAGCGCGAGTTTTGATTTGCTTTTACCGGGACCAACTGGTCGCGCTGCACGGATTTATCAAGAAGACGCGAGTCACACCCGAGGATGATCTGACGCTGGCGCGCAAGCGGCAGAAGGAGTTGGAGCAATGAGCAAAAAGAATCTGGGGTCGAGTATCGACGACTTCTTGAAGAAGGAAAACATCTTCGAGGAGGCGCAGGCTCAGGCCATCAAGGAAGTCGTGGCCTGGCAACTGGCCAGAGCGATGAAGAAGAGGAAGATTTCTAAGGCGCGGATGGCGGTGTTGCTGAAGACCAGCCGGTCCCAGGTGGATCGCATTCTTGACCCCAAGTGCGACATCACCCTGTCGAGTCTGCAGCGGGCAGCAGCCTTGGTGGGGCGGCGGGTGGCGATTGAGTTGGTTTAAGCGCTCTGTGGTTGGTATTGATGGCGCTCGTACCACTCCTCGCTCAAATCCTTCCAGGAAGGATTCATTGACACGATGAGGGCGATTTTCTTGATTCGCAGCCAGCCCTTGATGCGCTTCTCGCGTTCGATTGCGTTGCGAACGTCTTCGAAGCGCTCGAAATACACGAGGCGGTCGAGTTTGTATTTTGCGGTGAAGCCTGAGCCGGTTCCTGTCTTGTGTTCGCGTACTCGCCGCACGAGATTGTTGGTAACGCCTATGTATAAAGTCTTCGAACGGTTCGTCATGATGTAGACAAAATACATAGGTCCTTCGCGTGGTTGTTCCCGACCGCGCTGGAGCTGCCTGGGCTCAGGATGACAAATCTTGGCGGCGCATCTCTGTGATGAATGAACCTTGCTACAGTGGAAAACTGGGCCTGCTTGCATGTCTTGTCATCCTGAGCGCGCTTTTTGCGCGAAGGACCTATGCGGTTGGGCGGTGCCACTGAGGCGGACGCAAGGCTTGGCGGTGTTGCTGCTGTTGAGGACTAGCTACAGCCCCTGCTCGTCCTCAACCATCTCGAACTTATCGTAGGCCGCACGCGCCTTGCCGATCTTCACTTCCCCGACAAGCTCCCCTAACGCGGAAAGGATTTGCGCTTTCGAGACTGTGCATCTCTGTCCGATGATAACTTCCGTGAGCCGCATGGCCTCGCCGAAGGGCACGAAATAGAAACCTTTGTCCTCATTTGTTAGTTGGCTCCATACACGTATTTCTTTTTCGTAGGCCCAATCCTGATACTTCGTGAAGAGGGCGGAACGCGCGAAGGAGTCGTGTTTCGATTCCGACATGCTCTCGAAATTAGAAGGAAAGGGCGAAAGATGCTGGACGTATTTCACGTAACCGGCGTCGGCCTTCGGATCTTCCTTCATCGCTGGGATTTCGAATCCGAGACACAACCCTCTGTGCTTATCGCTGTAGTGGGCCCAGATGACTGGGTTCTTCCAGTCTGCACTGAAACACAGCAGCCCTCTTGCTTTGTCGACATCTTTGCTTGTCGTTAAGAATGCCATCCGCAGGGCTAAGTCGGTAACGTCGTAAGACCGTAGCTCGAATGGATCGTTGAGGTCAGAGACCCGCGATTGCTTCAGCCGTCTGTTCTTTATGTTTTCAAGGCCGAATTTGGCATCCAGAAACTTATAGGCGCGCATCAAGGCGAATCTTAGCACCCAACTACTGCCTGATCCTCGGGTTCGCCACGGAGTACAGCACGTCCGTCAGGAAGTTCACTGCTACATAGGTTAATCCGATCGCGAGGATGCAGCCTTGGACTAGATAGTAATCGCGGTTCGAGATGGCCTGGATCGTCAGGCGGCCTATGCCGGGCCAGGAGAAGATTGTTTCCGTGACGATTGCGCCGGCCAGTAACGCTCCGAATTGCAGGCCCAGGACCGTGATGATGGGGATCATGGCGTTGCGTAACGCGTGTCTGTAAACTACCGTGCGTTCCGGTAATCCTTTGGCGCGGGCGGTGCGGATGTAGTCCTGGCTTAGCTCTTCCAGCATGGAGGTGCGGACCATGCGGGTCAGGATGGCGGCCAGGGCTCCGCCCATGGTGATGGCGGGGAGGATGATGTTGGCGAAGGAGCCGGCGCCGGAGACAGGGAGCCATCCCAGCTTGATGGCGAAGAGGAGAATGAGGATTGGACCCAGGGCGAAGTTGGGGAATGACAGGCCGAAGAGGCTGACTACGCTGAGGAGGCGGTCGTCCCAGCGGTTGCGGCGCTGGGCGCTGCGCACGCCGGCGGGGATCGACAGGATGATGGCTACGAATAGCGATGCCAGCGTTAGTTGCAGGGTGTAGGGATAGCGTTGGGTTATCAGTCGCGTCACGCTTTGGTTGTAGCGGAACGAGGGGCCAAGGTCGCCGTGGAGGACGCCTTTCCAGTAGTGGAGGTATTGCTCGCCTAGCGGGGCGTCCAGACCGTAGGCGTGGCGCGTGGCTTGGATGTCGGCGGGCGGGGCGCCTTCGCCCAGCATCTGCTGAATGGGATCTCCGGGGACTAAGTGGATTAGAAGGAAGACGAGGCTTACTACCAGCCAGATTACCGGGAGGGTGTAGAGGACGCGTTGGAGGAGGAGTTTCAGTTGCCAGTACCCAGTACCCAGTAGCCAGTTTTAACTGCGAGTACGTGCTTGAAACTCCTTGCGGTGCTTGTGGCGGCGCTAGCGGGTACGGGGTCCTTCGCTCCGCTCAGGATGACAGGGTCGTGCGGGATGACAGGGGTTTGCATCTTCAATCTCCGGCGTGCTTCGCGCTTTCTGCTTTGTCTTCGATACTTTCCATCTTTTCGATCTTTACTTTGGCGATGCGGTGACCTTCCATCTGTTCGACTGTGTAGCGGTGGCCTTCGTATTCGAAAGATTCGCCGAGGTACGGGATTCTCTGCAGACGGGCCAGTATGAATCCGGCGAGGGTTTCGAACCCGGCGTCGCGGGGCAGGAGTAGGCCATGCTGGGCTTCCAGGTCGCGGATGTTTACTGCGCCTTCGAGGAGGAGGACTGACTCGTCTTCGAGCGCGGGCTCCGGGGGGACGTCAAATTCGTCTTCGATGTCGCCCACCAGCTGTTCCAGAATGTCTTCGACTGTGATTACGCCTGCCGTGGAGCCGAACTCGTCGACTACTACCGCGAGGTGACGGCGGCGCTGTTTGAATTCGGAGAGCAGTTCTGCCAGGACTTTGGTTTCGGGAACAACCAGAACATCGTGCATGATCTGGCTGATCTGGGTGCGGGCGATGCGCGAGGCTAGAGGCATTCCGAGATTGATCAGCCTTAGGCGCACCCAGCGGACCAGCTCTTTGTAATAGAGGACGCCGACGATGTGTTCGGGGCCGCGCTGCGGATCGTAGACGGGGATGCGGGAGTGCTGGCCTTCGACTACGCGGTTGAGGGCTTCGTCCAGGTTGAGGTCCGAGGGTAAGGAAAAGATATCGGGGCGGGCGACCATGACTTCGCGGACGGTGATGCTGTCGAGTTCGATGGCGTTGTGGATCATTTCTTCCTGCGACTCGGGGATCTGGCCGAACTGGCGGCTGGCGGTGACGATGAGTTTGAGTTCGTCGGGGGAATGGACTGCGCCGCCACGGCGGGTATCGCGGGCGCCGAAGAGGCGAAGGACCAGGCCGCCGGAGCGGCGCATGAAGAAAAGCACGGGCCGGGTGAGGGTGAGGAAAGCTTCCATGGGAGCGGCTACGGCCAGGGCGATCTGCTCGGAGCGCTGCAGGGCCAGAGTCTTCGGGACAAGCTCGCCCAGCAGGACGTGCAGGTAGGTGATCAGGCTGAAGGCGATGACGATCGCGATGCCGTGAGCGTAGACCGCAGCGTGGGGAACTTCATGCACGAAACGCAAGGCTTCCACCAAGCGGGCGACCATGGGTTCGCCGATCCAGCCGAGGGTGAGGCTGACCATGGTGATGCCGAGTTGCACGCCGTTGACTACTTCGTCGAGGTGCTGATGGAGGCGCTGAACGATGCGGGCGCCGGTGCGGCCGGATTCGATGAGCTGCTGGATGCGGGTGTCGCGAATGCTGACCAGGGCGAATTCTGCAGCCGCAAAAAACGCGTTCGCTGCCACTAGAAGAAGGATCAGCAGCACGCGGAGCAGCACGAAGGCGATCATTGAGGATTGGTTCTAGTCGGGCAATTCTAACATTCCAAAGGGGCTGGCAGGGGTGGGGCTGGTTGAGATTAGGACATAAGCTCGTTTAACACAGGCGACACCTTTCGACTGCGCTCAGGGCAGGCTTTGGAGCACGGGGTAAAACTTTTGGACGTGCTGGGCTACCTTTTCTGTGTCAGGGCGGTCTAACTGGCAGGTGGCTGGTGGTTCAGGCTGCCTCAGGTCATTTTGGCTCGGGTGGCAATCCCTGGAACAAAGAGAAGTCTGGCTGCGTACATGACATTGGGAGCGCGAGACGGCGCTTCTTCGGCGAGCGTTTGCAGTAGCATTTTCAACAAGCATTTTCCGGCAGGCATTTCCAGCAAGCTCAGGAGGCGGTTGTGAACGGAAACGGAAACAATAAAAAGAAGCGGCGCAGACTGTTTATCTGGGGCGGCATTGGGGTGGGGATTGTCCTGCTGATTACGATCGGCGTGTTTGCGGCCACGCGTGGCGGCACCAAGATTGATCCCTCGAAGCTGGCTAAGGTGGAGAAGGGTGACCTGGCGAAGAGTGTGGTGGCTACCGGCAAGGTGACGCCCATCACCAAGGTCGAGGTGAAATCGAAGGCCAGCGGTATTGTGAAGAAGCTGCTGGTGGACTACGGCGATCGCGTGAAGAAGGGACAGTTGCTGGCGCAGCTCGACAAGGTGGAGATCGAAGCGCAGGTGGCGCAGTCGCGTGCGGCTTTGGATGCGGCTGAGGCTAACCTTAACAGCTCGCAGGCTGATTCTGAACGGGCCAAGGTGGACGCCGAAGGTCCTGACGTACCGCTGCTGAAACGCGCGTATGACCGGGCGGAAGGCATGGCGAAGGACGGAGTGGTTTCGGCGTCGGCGCTCGATGACGCGGAGAAAAATTATGAAATGTCGCTGAATAAACAGAATGTGGCCAAGGCGCAGGTAACCGTGCTGAAGGCGAAGACTGCGCAGTCGCGGGCGCAGGTGGCGCAGGATCAAGCCAATCTGAAGCAGTTGGAGGAACAGCTGAGCTATACCGACATTATTTCGCCGATCGATGGCATCGTGCTCTCGCGCGACGTGGAAATGGGCGATGCGGTGAGTTCGATTCTGGTGCTGGGTTCTTCGGCCACGCTGGTGATGACGCTGGGCGATACCAGCGAAGTCTATGTGAAAGGTAAAGTGGACGAGAGCGACATTGGGAAGGTTTATCTTGGGCAGCCGGCGCGTATCAGGGTGGAATCGTTCAAGGACAAAACGTTTACCGGGAAGGTGACCAAGATTTCTCCGATGGGCGTGGAGAAGGACAATGTGACCACGTTTGAAGTGCGGGTTTCGATTCAGAATCCGGGCGGGGAACTCAAGGCTGAGATGACCGCTAACGCTGAGATCATCTTGGAAGAACATAAGAACGTGCTGCAAATTCCGGAAGGCGCGATTCTTTACGACAAGGACAAGAAGGCGTCGGTGGAGATCCCGGATCCGAAGGGCAAGGAAGGCAAGGATAAGATCGCGGTGAACATCGGGATTTCGAATGGCGCGAAGACGGAAGTGCTCGGCGGGTTAAAAGAAGGCCAAGAGGTGGTGCTGCAGTAGATGGTCTTAGGTTTTCGGTCGCACCACCAAAGAAGTCGTGTGGTTTAGCGCATGTCCGCGAAAACACACATGGTAAGGAACGAAACCTATGAAGACGAAATACAAAGTCGCGCTGGCTGTGCTGGCCGGCGTCCTGATCGGCGTTGCTGGGGCCAGGGCGATTTATGCGCAGGAGGCAAAGACGCGGCCTGGCTACGTTATTGCGGAAGTCGAGGTGACGGACCCCATTGCCTTGAAGAAATATAGTGAGAAGGCGCCGGATATCGTGGCATCTTTCGGCGGCCGCTATGTGGTTCGCGGCGGCGGCAAGATGCAGGCTCTCGAGGGCGAACCGCCGAAGGGCTTCTTTGTAGTAATCGGTTTCGACAGCGTGCAGAAAGCGCGCGAATGGTACGATTCGCCCGCCTATGCGGCGATCCGGCCGATCAGGCAAGGCGCAACCAAAAGTCGGCTATTCCTGGTCGAAGGCGTCGACCCGCAATGAAGGCGCTTTTGTCTGCAAATCTGACTTGAAATCTATTTTGGAGCCTCTACAACATGACTAGCCCACCAGTTGTCCGCACTCCGATTTTTACTCTGGCGCGGCCCTCGTTCCTGGCAATCGCGCTGGTTGTCGCGACGGCGTCCACTTTTGCGGTTGCTTCCACGCCGCAAGGAACATTCGAGAAAACCTTTCAGGTCAGCGGGCCGGTGAATCTGGAGGTACAAACCCACTCCGGCGACATTATTGTGCGCAGCGGACCGGTGGGCGTGGTCTCAATTCGGGGAAGGATCTTTGTGGGCGACCACTGGCTGGCGGGAAACCGCCACGCGGAGGTCGCTGAAATTGAACAGAATCCTCCACTGCGCCAGGACGGGAACAATGTTCACATTGATTACGTGAACGTCCACGACATTTCAGTGGATTATGAGATCACTGTGCCTGCCGACGCCACAGTCCGCACCCACAGCGGGTCGGGAGATCAGACCATCGAAGGTATTCACGGCAACGCCGACCTGCAGAGTGGATCGGGAGACATGAGACTGTCGCGGCTTACGGGAGAGATTCGCGTGCAGACTGGGTCAGGCAATGTGCAGGCGCGAGAGATCGCGGGTCCGGTGCGCGGAGGTGCGGGAAGCAGTGACATTGAGGTAGAAGAGACTGCAGCAGGGGATATTGATCTGCACACCGGCTCCGGTAACATTACGGTTCACGGCATTCAAGGCGCATTTCGCGCCGAGGCGGGCAGCGGCGACATCATCGCCGAGGGTACGCAGACAGGGGCGTGGGAGATCAGAACTGGATCGGGCAATGTGCACGTGCGGTTGCCCGCGAATGCTGCTTTCGACGCCGATCTGTCGACCAGTTCGGGCACACTGGACGTAGAAGCGCCGGTCACCATGACGGTGCAGGGTCGGGTGCAGGAGAGGCGCAAGTCGATCGTCGGCAAAGTGCGCGGAGGTGGGCCATTGTTGACCCTGCGGACTGGATCAGGCGATATTCACATCGAATAAGGCAACGTTCCGGAACCGAATGAAGAAGATTCCAATTATTCTGACGCTTCTGCTTGTGGCCGTAGGGACCGTAGCTGGGGCCCAGGAACACGATCTCGCACTGGTGGGCGGGAAGTTGTACTCGTCTCCAACATCCGGTGCGATCGAAAACGCGGTCGTGCTCATTCACAACGGCACAATTACCGCGGCTGGGAAACAGGGCGAGATCAAGATCCCGCAATCGGCGCAGGTGATCGACTGTAAGGGCAAAGTGATCACGGCGGCCTTTTGGAACAGCCACGTGCATTTCGAAACCGGGTGGGACAACGCGAGCAAGGCTCCGGCGGCAAGTCTCGAAACCCACATGCGGGAGATGCTGACGCAGTGGGGCTTCACCACGGTTTGGGATTTAGGTTCGGATCCGCAGAACACACTCGCGCTTCGCAAGAGGGTCGAGAGCTGGGACGTTCCCGGGCCAGCCATTCTGATGGCCGGCGACATCTTCCCCAAGGGCGGCCATCCTGTATACCTTCCCGCTGAACTGCAATTGACCGAGGCGGATGGGCCTGAACAAGCCGGACAAGAGGCACGCGCCTACATGCAGGATGGGCTGGATGCCATCAAGCTGTTCACCGGCGCTTACATGGGAAACAAGCCGGTGGTCAACATGAATGCGGCGACCGTGAAGGCGGCGGTGGATGTGGCGCACGCGCAAGGCAAACCGGTCTTTGCTCATCCCCAGAATAGGGTTGGCGTTGACAATGCTTTGACAGGCGGGGTCGATGTGCTGGCGCACACGATTCCGAACGAAGGCAGTTTCACGGAAGATGAATTGGTGCGAATGAAACGGCAACACGTCGCACTTAGTCCCACTCTGACGCTATGGACCACGGTAGTGGAGGATCCCGAGGAGCAGAACAGAATGGTGCAGGCTGGGATCGACGAATTGAAAGCTTATTTTTCAGCGGGAGGGACCATTTTGTTCGGCACCGACGTTGGTTTTCAATCGAAATACGACACTGCGCTGGAATATGAATTCATGGGACGGGCGATGCCCTGGCGCGACATTCTGGCTTCTCTGACCACGAATCCGAGCGATTTCTTTAAGGCGGCGGCAAAAGGCCGCGTGGAGAAGGGCATGGATGCAGACCTGGTAGTGCTGGACGCAGACCCAGCGGCCGATGTGCGGAATCTGGCCAAGGTCGCCTATACGATTCGGCAAGGCAAAGTGATCTACAGCCACGTTGCAAAGTGAGGGTGGCAGAGGACTGAGAAAATACTCCGCAGTATCCCGATTCATGCGGAGAGTTAGCGTGAGATCGTCCTACACAATCATCGCGTCGCTTCGTTCGCCTGGCAACGCGCGGAAGCAAGACGAGTGTAGCCTAAGGCCTCACTGGCTGATGGGTGTGACCTGCGACGCCACGCACACCCACCGTCCCTTACGGTTGACCCAGACATCAGCTCCCCGGCCTCTCACTGAGTAAGGCTTGCCTTTATTCACTCCCTTATTGCGGAAGACATACCGAAAGATTGCTCTGTGATCGTATACCGCCACGGTCATCGACTCCGTAACTTGCAGTTGCGTATCGAGAGCCGGTGCATTGACAGCAGCCATGTATCCTGCCTTACTCATAAAGTTGCCCCCGGGGTCGATCATCGCCAGTGAGTCGTCCAGCAGGGCGTCTAAAGCCTTGGTGTCTTTGTGCTCCGCCGCCTGATTCCAGGCGTACTCTAGCGCAATAATCAGAGTCGAGGTAGCTTGCGCTTCCGGATCCTGCGGCGCAGCCAGCGGCGCCAGGCTAAGTAGCAGCGCGAATCCGCAGATCGTTGCCCTCATTGGCCACTGCCTTCCTGTTTCGGATCCACGGAAGCTAGGCGATTGCAGGCTCGGCCTCACTGGCTGATTGGGATGTTCTGCGCCGCCACGCACACCCAAATAGCTGTTCCTGTTGACCCCAACGTCCATTCAGCAGATAGTTGCTCTCATCGGCGATTGCCTTTCTCTTCACTGAGATGACCTCACTGAGATCACCTCGCTAACCCGCCCACCTTCTGGCGTCCCTATAGTTCGCGCGCCGAAAAACGCATGCAGACACAAAGAGTCGGCTCACTGCTTGATGATGGTGGTCTGCGAAGCGACACACACCCATCGCCCGCTCCGGTTGACCCAAGTATCGGCACAGCGACCCCGGACAGAGTAGGGCTTGCCATGCCACACCCCCGCGACGCGGAAGATAGCGCGAAAGATTGCGCTGTGATCGTATACCACGACGGTCATCGACTCGGTCACTTGCAGTTGCGGTGTGGAATCCAGCGTGGTATCCCGAGCAATGTAACCTGTCTTAGTCAAAAAGGATCCCTGGGGGTTGATCGAAGCGAATGAGTCGTCCAGCAGGGTGTCCAGGGCTTTGGCGTCTTTGTGCATTGCGGCCTGATTCCATGCGAACTCCAGTGCAATAATCAGAGTCGAGGTATCTTGCGCTTCTGGATTCTGCGGCGCAGCCGGCGGTGCCAGACTGAGTAGCAGCGCGAATCCGCAAATCGTTGCCCTCATTGGCGACTCTTTGCCCTGGTTTATTTCTGGATAAGCGTCGATTGCCGGCCCACGCACATCCAGCTTCCGTTCCGATACATCCAGGTGGCAATGAAGCCGCAACGGCGTTTGTAAGGCTTACCCCCTGCAATTCCCGTTTCGTTGAACACACCTATCGCGACCGCAGTGTCACCGAATACGTGTACATCGACCGACTCATTCACGATCTTGGCAGCATGCGGAGTGGCCGCTTTCATATCGGCGATCAACCGTGACTTATCCCTGAGTACGCCATCGTGATCAATATCAACCATGGTCGGATCAAGTAGTGCCTGCATGGCCGTAGAGTCTCCTGCATTCTCGGCTTTGTTCCACGCGGCCTCCGAGGACAGAATCTTAGATCGAGCGCCGGATCCGCCAACCTCCTGCGCCGAGACCAGCAAGGGCACAGCGCAAGCGAAGATTAGAGCAATACCGGCGATCCTCAGGGCGCGACCCCGCATAGATTAAGAACATCGGCAATTCCTGTTTCTTCTTTAACGAACGCGGTTCTTAGATTGTGATTTCGGTTTGCTGGCCACGACACTGATCACTGGCCAATTGCTTTCTTATTACCTCGGTGCCTTGACTCTGCAGTCAGCAGCGGTTAGTTTCGACATTCTGGGAGCACTTCGTCTTCCCCACGAGGAGAACCTTGGCCCGTCCGATCATTACCCTGACCACCGACTTCGGCAGCAACGATCATTTTGTAGGCACGATGAAGGGTGTCATTCTGGATATTGTGCCGGAAGCGCAGATTGTCGATATCTGCCACTCAGTACAGGCGTTCGATGTGCTGGATGGAGCGCTGACTATTTCGCAGGCGTATTCCTACTTCCCTACCCGGACGATTCATGTCGTGGTCGTAGATCCGGGCGTGGGCACGGCGCGGCGGCCGATTCTGGCTTCGTGCGACAAATATCATTTCGTGGCGCCTGACAATGGAGTGCTTTCGCTGGTGTACGCCCGGGAAGAGCGCATGCACATCCGGCATATCACTTCCGAGCATTACTATCTGCAGCCGGTAAGCAATACGTTCCACGCGCGCGACATCTTTGCGCCCGTGGCCGCGTGGCTGGCCAAAGAAGTGGACTCGCAAAAGTTTGGGGACGAGATCGAAGACTATGTTCGCTTTAATGCCCCAAAGCCGAAAGCCGTCGATAAAAACCGCCTGCGCGGGGTTGTGCTGAAGGTCGACCGGTTCGGGAACCTCGTTACCAACATCACTCCGAAAGACGCTCCTGTGCTTTTTGGAGCCGAAGCCAAGGGGTTCAAGATCGTCGTGGGCAGCCGTGAGATCACGGAGATCCACAATACCTACGGCGAAGGCGCTCCTGGAGAAGTTTTCGGCATTCTCGGAAGTATGGGCTTCCTGGAGATTGCGGTCAATCGCGGAGCCGCGGCGCAGTTGACTGGGGCGGGCAAGGGAAACGAAGTGAGCATCATTCTTGGCGAGGCTGCTGCTGCCGGCAAGGCATAAGGCAGTGGTCGGTGGTCAGTGGCCAGTAAAAAGAGGTCATTGGCTGACCATCCCTGGCTGACCATCACTGGCTGACCATCACTGGCGGATCACTGTCCGACCACAGACTTTACTGACCACTGGACATTGATCACTGGCCACTGTTCTAGCTCTTCGGCTTGGGGTGGGCGTAGCGCTCCATCTCAGATGTCCATTTGAGAAAGCGCCAGAGGCTGGCGCGCTCCCACCACAGAAATTCCCAGAACTCAAGAAAACCGATTTGTGTCATCTTGACGCCGCAGTAGGTTTCGATGCGCCACAGCAAATATGGGCTCCGCCACGGGGCCAGACGATGGCCGCGGGTGGCGTTCCAGAGAAAGCGGACCGAATGGCGCATGGGCTCATCATAACCCGGCGCATCATAACCCATGTTAGAATCCTGTCTCCGCCAGGAATTTCCTTTCATGTCCGATGCAGACACCCGCCAGAAGGCTGAAGACCACTACTATGCCGCGCTGGATTTAATGGCGGATGGGAAGCTCGATGAGGCGGTCGCGGTGTATCGAGAGTCGTTAGCCATCGATCCTGGGTTCACGGAATGCATGCACGGGCTGGCGCGCGCCTTGCAGGATTTGCAGCGCTACGACGAAGCGATCGCGGTGGCACAGCAGATTGCGGAATTGGATCCAGATGATGTGCTCGCCCACACCAGCTTGTCGGTGCTTTATCAGAAGAAGGGGATGATTCCGGAGGCTGAGGCTGAGGGAGCGAAGGCGCGGGTGCTGGGGTGGAAGCAGCAGTTGAAGAAAGGCTAGCTTCTAGCTGCTAGCTCCTAGCTGTCATTTGCGACGGCATATCGGAGGATCATTCGATGACAAAACCGAGGAGCGAGCGCAAATGGAGGGGGCAGATCTACAAGAGCTACGAGGAGCTGCCAATTTGGAGTGGGGTCAGCAAGTCCGCAACTGAACCGGTCAACAATGGAGATTTGCGTGAGACAACGGCCCATCCGTATATCGTGGGATACATCTGCAAGAGCATCGTAGAGACGGAAAAGTTAGCGGCTAGAACTAGAAGCTAAGAGCTAGAAGCTTTCTACAGTTCGTACTTCTTCATCAAGTGCCGGAACGAGCGGTAAGAGATGCCGAGCAGGTCGGCGGCTTTGGTCTGGACGCCGTTCGAGCGGTCCAGAGCAGTTTGCAGCAGGGTGCGCTCGATGTTTGCCACGTAGCCTTCCATGCCCACGCCTTCGGGAAGCACTGCACCCGGAGCTACTTCGGACATTCCTCCGGAAACTCCGGCTGCGGCGGCACGGGCTTTGGGGCGCTCCGCCGGCAACTCAACGTGCAGTTCGTCCGTCATCTCGAGAGCAACGGCACGCTCGACTGTGTTCTCCAACTGGCGGACATTGCCGGGCCATTCATAATCACAGAGAGTGTCGAGCGAGTTTTTGTTGACGCGCAGAATGCTGCGGTTGGCGGCGGCCGCGTATTTCTTCAGAAAGTGATTGGCTAGCAGCGGTATGTCTTCGCGACGTTCGCGCAAGTTGGGCACGCGGATGGGGATGACGTTGAGACGATAGTAAAGGTCTTCCCGGAATAAGTTTTCGGCGACGGCTTTGTCGAGATCGCGATTGGTGGCGGCGATGACGCGAACATCGATGGGAATCTCGCTGGTGCCACCGACCGGGCGCACGGTGCGCTCCTGCAGAACACGGAGCAGTTTCACCTGCATAGCCAGAGTCATTTCGCTGATTTCGTCGAGGAAGATGGTGCCGCCGCCGGCGACTTCAAACAGTCCGCGCTTGTTCTGATTGGCTCCGGTGAAAGCTCCCTTCAGATAGCCGAAGAGTTCGCTCTCCAGCAGAGTTTCGGGGAAGGCTCCGCAGTTTACCGAGACGAATGGGTCGGTGGCGCGAGGCGAACAAATGTGGACGGCGCGGGCCACCAGCTCTTTACCGGTACCGCTCTCGCCGTGAATCAGGACGGTGCTGGCGGTCGACGCGACAGTGCGCAGGGTCTGTTTCAGCTTCTCCATCGCAGAACTGGAGCCGATGATGTTGTCGAGCGAGTTGTGGGACGCGGCGTCGCGGCGCAGGGCGAAGTTTTGCTTGCTTAGCGACAGATTCTCGAGCACGCGGTTGATGGTTAGCTTGATTTCGTCCACCAGGCCGGGGCTTTTGCGGATGTAATCCGACGCTCCTCCGGCCTTTACGGCTTCCACCGCGGCTTCGTAGTCGTCGACCGCGGTGATAAGGATTACCGGAGAATCGGGCGAGACGCGGTGAGCATGGCGCAGCACTTCGATGCCGTCGATGTTAGGCATCTTGATATCGGTGATGATCAGGTCGTAGAGAGCGCCGTCAATCTTGTTTTTGGCTGCCTGACCGGAATTCACGGTCTCCACGCGGTGTCCGTCACGGCGCAGGGCGATGTCGAGCATTTCGCAGATGGAGCGCTCATCGTCGCAAACCAGAATGTTAGCCACGCAGCCTCCCTTCTGCCCCGGCGGTTGCGAACTGCGCGGGCGCAGCCGCGGACAAGCCAGGCGCAGCGAGCGCTTCGGGTGGCCGTGCGGTGGCTGCATCGAGCCTTTCTGCGTCCAGTCGCCTCAGCCTGAGAACGAAAGTGGTCCCCTGTCCTGGCTTGGAACGGGCCCACACCTTGCCTTCATGCGCCTGCACGATCTGGTAGACGACTGCCAAGCCGAGACCGGTGCCACCTTCGAAGCTCGATTGGAAGGGCTCGAAAATCTTTTCAGTTTGCTGCGGGGTCATTCCGGTTCCGGTGTCGGCAAAACTGACCTGCCAATCGTCTCCCAGGCGCTCGATGCCGACCTTCAAGGTGCCGCCGTCGCGCATGGCGCGGACCGCATTTTCGGCGATATTCCAGAAAACCTGTTTGATCTTGTCTCCATCCGCGATTACCCACGCTTCGGAAACAGCAAAGCGGCTCTCGATGGCGATTCCGGTATTTTCCGCGGTCATGCGGTGCCGCATGAGAGTGAGGGTATCTTCGAGCAAAAGCACCAGGTCGACCTTGTCGAAGTGATACTTCTTGCTGCGGGAGTAAGCCAGAAAATCAGTGATGATGCCGTTCAGCCGTTGCGATTCGCGGGTAACAATCTCGAGCAGGTGGCGGTGCTCCTCGCTCATCTCGGGTATGCCGGAAAGCATGCTGACCGAGCCGGCGATGGAGGTGAGTGGATTGCGAATCTCGTGAGCGATGGCGGCCGCCAGGCGGCCCACGGCTGCCAGGCGGTCCTGCATGCGGACTTCGCGCTCCAGTCGCCGGATCTCGGTGAGATCATCCATGGCATAGACGTAGCCGAGAGCGCCGCGCTCCGAGCCATGCAAGCCGGCTACTCTTACTCGAACCGTCTTGCGGAAGGTTCCCGCCGGATCGAAGCGAACTTCGGCGTGGGTCTGCGACTCGGCATTGGGCAGGGCATCGAGAAACAGTTCGGTGACCGGCTTTTCCCAGCAACTGTTCCGGAGTGCGCTCCAGAAGCTTCATGCGCAGCGTTGTTGACCAGGGTAATGCGCCCATCGAGACCGGTGGTGATCAATCCACTGCTGATGGACTGAATAATGTTTTCGTGCAGGATTTGAAGATCTTCGAGCGCCCCGCTGGCGTCTTTCAGCTGCACTCGCGCCTGGCGCAGCTTGGCAACCAGCAGGCCAGCCAGGTAGGCGACGGCAAGAAAGGCAAACAGGTTCACGAAAATGATTCCCTGCAGCGACTTCAGTCCGGGATGGGTGGTGCAGTAGGAGTGCACGAGTCCGTAATAGTTGAGTTCGAGGACGGTGCCGTAAAGAATGAAGGCTAGCGCCGCGACCAGTTGCGCCCACACTCGCGGGAGCAAGATGCCGGCCACGATGATGACCAGAGGGTAGAGAAAGTTCAGAGAACTGTCCCAGCCGCCGGTCTCGTGCACGACCAGGCTGACCATGACCAGGTCGGTCAGTACCTGCATGGAGGCCTGCAACCGATGCTCGCGCCAGAAGGAGAGCAGGACTACATAGAACAGCGAGACGGTATACCACAGCAGCATGGTGCTGAGGAAAAGGCGCAGGGGCAGACGCGTGGGCGTCAACTCTGCGACCGCCAACTGGATTGCGAGCAGGAAGGTAAGGATCAGGATCCGTACTTTGACCAGCCAGGCCAGCCAATTCCGCTCGTCAAATGTCGATTGCATCGAGGTTCCAATGGCTTCGAAGAAGCGTGGCAGGCCAGCCCCGAAACCATGCTGCCTGCCAACCGAATCGTTCTCTTATCCCGCCAGCTTTGCGATCATGGCGAACAGCGGCATGTAGAGCGAAATCACGATGCCGCCGATGGTCACGCCGAGCAAGCCGATGATGACCGGTTCCAGCATGGCCAGCATGTCCTTGGTAGCGGCGTCAACTTCTTCTTCGTAGAAGTCGGCGATCTTCTGCAACATGCTGTCCATAGCGCCGGTGGCTTCGCCGACACCGATCATCTGCGTCACCATGTTGGGAAACACTCCGCATTCGCGCAGAGGATCGACGATGGTGCGGCCTTCTTCGATGGCTTTCCGCACTTTCATCAGCGCTTCTTCCAGCACGGCGTTGCCGGAGGTCCTGGCGGTGATGGCCAAGCCTTCCAGAATGGGCACGCCTGAGGTGATCAGAGTGCCCAGAGTGCGGGTGAAGCGGCCGACGGCGATCTTGCGCAGCAAGGAGCCGACGACGGGCAGATAGAGCAGGAATTTGTCGAAGTAATAGCGCCCTCGCGGATTCTTGCGGATCTGCTCTTAGGCCGAAGACGAAGACCAATCCGGCGACGATGACGACCCACCAGAAGCTCTGCACGAACCCGCTCAATCCCATGACGATGCGGGTGGGAAGGGGCAGGGCGACACCCAGGCCGGCAAACAAGTTGGCGAAGATGGGCACCACCCACTTGAGCAGGGCGCCGACGATGAGCCCAGCCAGGCTGACGACGGCGACGGGATAGATCAACGCCGATTTCACGGCAGCTTTCAGGCGAACCGCCTTCTCGACGTAGATCGCCAGACGCTGCAGGATGATATCGAGAATACCGCCGGTTTCGCCGGCTTCAATCATGTTGGTGGTGAGGTCGTCGAAGACGTTGGGATAGCCGCGCATGGCATTGGCCAGCGTCGCGCCGCCTTCTACCGTGGTGCGGACGCCGGTCAGCGTCTTCTGGAAGGCCGGGTTCTCCTGGTTGGCCGCCAGGATTTCCAGACACTGCACCAGCGGCAGTCCGGCATCGATCATGACCGAGAACTGGCGGAAGAAAATCGCGATGTCCTTGACCTTGACCTTGCTCGATCCGAAGGTGGGCATGACAAACTCTTTGCCCTTTTCCCGGACCGCACCCGGTGTAATGCGCTCGCGCCGCAATTGCTGCTGCAGCGCCTGCTTGTTTGGTGCTACGCGCTCTCCGGAAATTTTCTGTCCGGAGGCATCCTTGCCGGAAAATGTGAAAACTGGCATGGTTTTAGCCTCTCCTCAGTGTTCGTCGCTGATTCCTGAATCTCTTGCGGCTCAAACTTGTTTTGCTCTGCCCATCGCGCCAGCCGCATGCCCGACGTGCCGTCTGATGTCTTAGCGCTTGCGAAGCTGCCCCTCGCGCTGCTGCTCCGGCCGCGCCGCCCCGGTTCAACAGGCTGGCGCCGCGGTTAATCATTTCCTGCAGCTCGTCCTGATTGCTGGAGCGTGCCACGGCGACTTCCAGCGAAATCTGCTTCTGGAAGTACGCCGTGGCCAGCGCCTGGTTGAAGGTCTGCATGCCGAACTTGTCTTGTCCGGACTGCATGGCCGAATAAACCTGGTGGATCTTGTCTTCGCGGATCAGGTTGCGAACGGCGGGGTTGGGGATAAGGATCTCCATAATCATGGCGCGTCCTTTGCCGCTGATGGTTGGCAGCAGGCTTTGGCACATGATGCCTTCGAGCACCAGCGAAAGCTGGGCGCGAATCTGCGGCTGCTGGTGCGCCGGGAACACGTCGATGATGCGGTTGATGGTGGAAGTTGCCGAATTGGTGTGCAGGGTGCCGAAGGTCAAGTGACCGGTTTCGGCGATGCGCAGGGCCGACTCGATGGTTTCCAGGTCGCGCATTTCGCCGATCAGCACAACGTCCGGGTCTTCACGAAGCGCGGCGCGCAAGGCGTCGGTGAAACTCTTGGTGTCGGCGTGCAGTTCGCGCTGGTTGACCACGCAGTTCTTGTTCATGTGCACGAACTCGATCGGATCCTCGATGGTGAGGATGTGGTCGTGGCGCTCGCTGTTGATCTTGTCGATCATGGCGGCGAGCGTCGTGGATTTGCCGGAGCCGGTTGGTCCGGTGACCAGCACCAGACCGCGCGGCTTGTCGCAGAGCTTGCTGACCACGGCGGGCAGGCCGAGCTGATTGAAAGACTTGATCTCGAAGGGAATCAGACGGAAGACGGCCGCCGTGGCGCCGCGCTGGTTGAACACGTTGGCGCGGAAGCGGGCCAGGCCTTTCAATCCGAAAGAGAAGTCGAGTTCGAGGCTTTCCTCGAAGCGGTGCTTCTGGGAGTCCGTCATGACGCTGTAGGCCAGTTGCTTGGTCTCGGCAGGCGTCATCTGCGGAAGATCCAGCGGCACCAGGTGCCCGTGGACGCGGATCTGAGGCGGCGAATTGGTGGTGATGTGGAGATCGCTGCCATTCATCTCCAGCATCCGTTTCAGCAAATCACTTAACGACAGACCCATAATCGTGTTCCCTTCTTTAACTTCACTTCTTTGCTTCCTAATCCTTCTGAACTAGTGAATGGTCTCGCGGGCAACTTCTTCCAAAGTGGTGATGCCCGCGGCCACTTTGATCAAACCGCTGCGCCGGAGCGTGATCATGCCGCGCTCGATGGCTTTCTTTTTCAATTCGACCGCCGAAGCGCCCACCAGCACGAGTTCTCTGATTTCATCGTCGACTTCCATGACTTCATACAAACCGCAGCGGCCCTTGTATCCTGTGTTGTTGCAAACCCCGCAGCCCTTGCCTTTCTGAATCTTGATGGTCTTGGCTTCCTCGGGCGAAAACCCTTCTTCGATCAAAGTCTGAACCGGAACCTCGACGGTCTCGGAGCAGTCCTTGCAAATCCTGCGAATCAGGCGCTGGGCGCAGATCAGGTGAACCGAGGTCGCCACCAGGAAGGGCTCAATGCCCATGTTCATCAAGCGCGTGATGGTCTCGGGCGCGCCGTTGGTGTGCAGAGTGGAGAGCACCAAGTGGCCGGTGAGAGCGGCTTTGATGGCGATTTCCGCCGTTTCAAAGTCGCGGATTTCGCCGACCAGAATGATGTTGGGATCTTGCCGCAGGAAGGAGCGCAGGGCCGCGGCAAAGTTCAATCCAATCTGCTCCTTCATCTGCACCTGGTTGACGCCGCCCAACTGAAATTCGACCGGATCTTCGGCCGTCATGATGTTGGTGTCGGGCTGGTTGAGGCGCGAGATCGACGAATAAAGCGTGTTGGTTTTGCCTGAACCCGTGGGGCCGGTGACCAGCACCATGCCGTAGGGCTTGAGAATGGCCTTCTCGAACTTGACCAGAGACTCGGGCTCGAAACCCAGCTTGGTCATGTCGAGCCGCAGATTTTCTTTGTCGAGCAACCGGAGCACGATTTTCTCGCCCCACAGCGTGGGCAGCGTGCTGACGCGGAAGTCGAGCTGTTTCTTGCGGCCGCCGATATTCATTTTCAGCATGATGCGGCCGTCCTGCGGCAGCCGCTTCTCGCTGATGTCGAGCTTGGCCATGATCTTCAGGCGGGACGTGATCGCGTCCTTTAGCTTCATCGGCGGCGACATGATTGCCTGCAGCACGCCGTCAATACGGAAGCGCACGCGGAATTCTTTTTCGTAGGGCTCGATGTGAATGTCGCTGGCTCCGCGCTTTACCGCGTCGGTGAGCACCAGATTGACCAGCTTGACGACGGGAGCTTCGTCCGCCGCTTTTTCCAGCTGCGACAGCTCCATCTCCTGCTCTTCCGCCTGCACTTCGATGTCGCTTTCGTTCATCTCCGACATCGACTGCATCACGGTTTCGAGATCTTCCTCCGCCTTGCCCCCGTAGGCTTTGTCGATGCCCGTCAGAATGGAGCTTTCGGAGGCCACGACCGGCTCGATGTTGAAGCCGGTCATGAACTTGATATCGTCCATCGCGAAAACGTTGGTCGGATCGACCATGGCGATGGTGAGCGATGCGCCCACGCGGCTCAGCGGAAGAATCTGGTAGCGCTTCGCGGTTTCAAACGGAATCAGCTTGACTACAGCAGGATCGATTTCAAAATACGAGAGATTGATGGCGGGGACGCCATACTGCCGGGAGAGAAAATTGGTGACGTCCTCATCCGTGAGGAAGCCGAGCTTCACCAAGGCAGACCCCAGGCGGCAGTTCTGCTCCTTCTGGGCCTTGGTGGCTTGTTCCAACTGCTCCGGGGTTATGATCTTCTCTTTGACGAGAAGGTCACCCAGCCGTTGAGACATACGTCGATCTCCTATCCACGTAGTGGAACGATGCCCGGCGAAACGTCACCGGCATTTACACAAATCGCTGCTTTTGCTGTGGGAGAAGAGCAGTGTCTTTGTGGTGACACAAATTGTCACAGCAAGTCGATTACCGTACCAGTTACCGTAGTACTTGGACTTGTCGCTATCCCCTAGGGGCTGCACGGCTATGTTTCAGAACCCGCGCCAGATGAGCTTTTTCCTCGGAAAAGCCCAAATCTCAGGCTCAGGTACATGCACTTCGGTAAGCGCTGGAAGACACCGAGCCGCTGCGCTTGGCCGGGTTCGCGGACGGCGTACACTGCAACCGTGGAACGTGAGCTATGGGCTGCAACTTTGCGAGTTGACGCAAGAGAAGCATCAGATTCGAACCTACTACCGCACTTTATTTCAGGCCTGGGGACCGCAGCATTGGTGGCCGGCGCAGTCGCGGTTTGAGGTGATCGTGGGCGCTCTATCTGACCCAGAACACGGCATGGACGAATGTGGAAAAGGCGTTGGCGAATCTGCGCGCGGCGCGCCTGCTTAGCGTGAACGGAATCCGGCGGGCGCCGCTGGCGGAACTCGAGCGCCTGATTCGCCCTGCAGGCTATTTCCGCCAAAAGGCAAGCGACTGAAACTTTTCGTCGCGTTTCTGGACCAGCGGTACGAAGGCTCTCTGGCGAAGTTGTTCGCGCGTCCCACGGCGAAACTTCGCGAAGAACTGCTCAATCTGCACGGCGTCGGCCCCGAGACGGCCGATTCCATTTTGCTCTATGCCGGCAATCATCCGGTCTTCGTGGTGGATGCTTACACGCGGCGAATCCTCGACCGCCACGAGATTCTGCCGGAAACAAGCGACTATGAGGAAATTCGGAAGTTGTTCGAGCGAGCACTGGCGCCTGTTGGCAGAGTCCGTTGCCGACGCCGGTGAAGCTCGGAATCCGCCGTTGGTGGCAGGCTTTCCCGGCGCCGCGCATCCTCCGTCGGCGATGAGCACGGCAAAACGCACCGCTCTGGCGCAGGTTTACAACGAGATGCACGGTCTCATCGTGGGCGTGGGAAAGAATTACTGCAGAAAATCACAGGCGCGGTGTGACGAATGCCCTTTACAGAAGTTCCTGCCTCAGTCTAAGTAGATAAGGTCTGAGCGGGATCTTGCAGGAAGATTCCGTGTTTAAACATTGTTGGCGGTCTGCACTTCTGGCGGCAGCGATGACTTCTGTCTGCTGCGCTCAATCGCTGCGGCAGGAAGCGGACAGCGCTGGTCTGCTCGATCGGCGCGGCGGTCCGTCCCTCGCAGCTTTCGGAGACCTGCCTACGCCTCCACTCTGGCTCGCGAGTTCAACATGGTGGAGGCCGGAAGATGCGATGAAGTGGTGGGTGCTGCGGCCGGATCGCAGCCACCTACGACTTTCGCCAGGGCGACGAAGTGGTTCGCTTCGCCCAGGCGCATCAAATGAAAGTCCGCGGCCATTGCCTGGTCTGGGGCCGCTACAACCCGGATTGGCTGACGCAGGGTCATTTCACGACCCGGCAGCTGTCGCAACTTCTGCGCGAACACATCACCCGCGTGATGAAGCACTACTGCGGGCAGGTCTTCGCCTGGGATGTGGTCAACGAAGCGCTGGATGAGAACGGCAAGGTGCGCGATTCCCTCTGGTACAACCAGCCCGGCATTGGATTGGCGGGGAAAGGAACGGCCTACATCGAGCAGGTATTCCGCTGGGCGCATGAGGCCGACCCGCACGCGTTGCTGTTTTACAACGAAGCGGAAGGCGAAGGAATGAACCGCAAGTCGGACGCGATCTACGCCATGGTCAAGGATTTCAAGCGCCGGGGCGTTCCCATCGATGGCGTGGGATTGCAGATGCACATACCCACGCTCGATGCAGACATGCAGGCAGTCGCTGCGGACGTCTCCGCGAACATCGCCCGGCTCACCGCGCTCGGCGTGCAGGTTCACATCACGGAACTGGATGTCTCTCTGCCGTTGGATTCTGACCGGCGGGCCTCGGCCCGAGGACTTGATGCGGCAGGCCGAAGTCTATCGCGGCATCGTGAGGGCTTGCTTGAACAATCCGGGCTGCACGGCGATCCAGACCTGGGGATTCACCGACAAATACTCGTGGATTGGCTCCCATTCGCACGGCACTCGCGGGCAGGCGCTGCCCTTTGATCGAGCGTACCAGCCCAAGCCCGCCTACCGTGCGATGTTGGAAGAGCTCTCGGCGGGACGGCCATCCTTGCTGCGCCCGGCGTTGCACCGCACCTTCGACCGGTTGACCTGACCGCCGCAGCCATTGAGTCATCTCCAGCGGCCGCCACTCGCATCTATAATGAGTTGCGGTCTCGTTCACGGCTCGCAGGCCGCAATTGCACGTGCAGCGGTCGGACCGCCCGATTCGCTTGGCGCAGACCGTTCCAACTCGACCTCCCAAGACTTCCAACCGCAAGCGGGTCATCATCCTGCTGGCGATTGCGGTTTTCTTGCTGTTCGCGATACTGGTTTCGCAGACCGCGTTTAACCAAACCATCCTGCGTCCCGACACCAACCAGCAGACCGTGGTTTTCTACGCTCTCTCGCTGCTGATTTCTCTTTTGTTCGTCGCTCTTACGTTCGTGCTGCTGCGCAATCTGCTCAAGCTGTTTGCCGAACGCCGGCTGGGCGTGCTGGGGTCGAAGTTCCGCACGCGGATGGTGGTGGGGGCGCTGCTGCTCTCGTTTGTTCCGGTCATGGTGATGTATTGGTTTGCTTACGGACTGATGAATCGCTCGATCAACAAATGGTTTTCCACTCCGGTCGAAGAGGTGCGCGCAGATACGGATGCCATGGCTTCGCTGCTGGCAAATTATGCGGCGCAGAACGCGCGCGCCGAAGCGGCTGCCATCGCGGCCTCGCCGGAGATGCAGCGGGCTTTCGCCGGCCATGGATTCTCCGCGGCGGTCGAGGAATTTCGCAACCACGAGCTGACGCTGCAGGGCGGATTTGCCCTCGCCGTGGAAAATGGAATGCCGAGGCCAGCCTCGAGTTCCCGCCCCCTGGCCGGTATTGAAGGAGAAGTTGCCGCTGGCACGAGGCCGCCGCGGGGCAACCCGCACGTTTCACCTGGGAGCAGACGGAATACACGCTGGGCAGCGCCCCAGTGGGGAAAGATGGCTTGATTCTGGTGGCCATTCCGTTGCCGCCGGAGTTTTCGCAAGACGGTCAGGCAGATCGAGGCCAGCCAGCAGCGCTACTTCAACTCGGCCGCGAACGCAGGCTGGTGCGCCGGACCTACATGGGCCTGCTGCTGCTGCTCACGATGATGGTGCTGTTTGTGACGCACATGGCTGGCGCTGTTTCTGTCGAAGCTGGTGACGCGGCCGCTGGCTGCGCTGGCCGAGGCGACGCAGGAAATCTCCCGCGGGCGTCTCGACTACCGGATCGACGTGAGCGCCGCCGACGAGATTGGGGACCTGGTGCGCTCCTTCAACCGCATGGCGGAGGAGTTGGAAACCAGCCGGCGGCAGATCGAGGCTTCCAGCCGCGATGCCAGCGCTGCTAACGCCGAACTCGACCAGCGCCGCCGCCAGATGGAGACCATCCTCGAGAGCATTCCAACCGGCGTGCTGTCGCTCGATGCCGCCCGCTGCGTAACTCATGCCAACCAGGCCCTGCTGCGCATGTTTCATCCTGAAGGCTATGCGGAGGGTGAGCATATCCTGCGTGGGGCGCGCCTGGCGGACGTATTTCTGCCGGAAGTGCTGGAGGATCTGGAACCGCTGCTGCGCCGCGCCGACCGCATGGGCATGACCACCAGCCAGATGGAAATGCCATTGCACCGCACGTCTCTGAACGTGGCCGTGACCGTGGCGACGTTGCGCCATCAGGACGAGCGCTCGGGATACGTGATCGTGTTCGAAGATCTCTCCGATCTTCTGAAGGCGCAGAAGCAGGCTGCGTGGCGCGAGGTGGCGCGCCGCGTCGCGCATGAGATCAAGAATCCACTGACGCCGATCGCGCTTTCTGCGGAACGCATTCAGCGCCATCTGGAGCGCGGGATGCCTCCCGACAAGGCATCGTTGGATATCGTTCGCTCCTGCGCCGAAACCATTGCCGGCGCGGTCGAAACGGTTCGCCGCCTGGTGGACGAGTTTTCCGCGCTGGCGCGCTTCCCCGCATCGAATCCGCATCCCGCCGACATCAACGAAGTCATCGAGAATGCGCTCTCCATGTTCAATGGAAGGCTGGACGGCATCGGCCTCCACAAGTCGCTGGCTCGCAGACCTGCCCAAAGTGATGGCCGACGCGGAGGCGATTAAGCGGGCGGTCGCCAATCTGGTGGACAATGCCGCCGAGGCGATGCAGGATTCGCTGGTGCGCGAGATTCAGATTTCAACTTCGCTGGTGGCCAGCCGCGACGCGGTCGAAATCACCGTCGCAGACACCGGCCATGGCGTGACCCGCGAACTGAAGGAAAAGCTTTTTCTGCCGTATTTCTCCACCAGAAAGCGCGGAACCGGACTCGGCCTGGCGATCGTGAGCCGCGTCATCGAAGAGCATCACGGCTCGATTCGCGTGGAGGAAAACCAGCCGGTTGGGGCGCGCTTCATCGTAGAACTGCCTGTCGTTCCCGAGCCCACGCTGGCCACCGTCACGGCGCAGCATGCATAAAATTCTCATTGTTGACGATGAAACCGGCATTCGCGAATCGCTCGCAGGGAGTGCTGGCGGACGAGGGTTACGAAACGGCGTCAGTCGAGAGCGGCGAAGAATGCCTCAAACTGCTGCGGCGCGAGCACAACTATGAAGTAGTGCTGCTCGATATCTGGCTGCCCGGCATCGACGGCCTGGAGACACTGGAGAGAATCCGCGAGATGGACAATCCGCCCGAAGTGATCATGATTTCCGGCCACGGCACCATCGAAACCGCGGTGCGCGCCACCAAACTCGGCGCTTATGACTTCCTGGAAAAGCCGCTCTCCATCGATAAGACATTGATTCTGGTCAAGAACGCGATCGAATCCAAGAAACTGCGGCACGAAAATGTCGATCTGAAGAAACAGCTTCACGCCAAGAGCGTGATCGTTGGCGACAGCATTCCCATGAAGGCGCTGCGCCAGCAGATTGGCCTGATGGCGCCGACCAACGGCCGGGTTTTGATTTACGGCGAGTCGGGCACCGGAAAGGAACTGGTCGCCCATGCGATCCATGCGCAAAGCCTGCGCAAGGATGAAACTTTTGTCGAGGTCAACTGCGCGGCCATTCCCGAAGATCTCATCGAAAGCGAGCTGTTCGGCCATTACAAAGGATCGTTTCCCGGAGCGGCCGCCGACAAGGAGGGCAAGTTTCAAAAGGCGAACGGAGGAACGCTGTTTCTCGATGAAGTGGGCGACATGAGCCTGAAGACGCAGTCGAAAGTGCTGCGCACGCTGGATGAGCAGCGCGTCGCCCCGCTGGGCGGCGATGAGACCATCATGGTGGATGCGCGCATCATCGCCTCCACCAACAAAGATCTGGAAGAGGAAATCTCGCGGGGAAATTTTCGCGAAGATCTGTTTTACCGGCTGAACGTGATTCCTTTTTTCGTGCCTCCGCTGCGCGACCGGAAGGAAGATATTCCGCTGTTTGCGCGGCATTTCCTGAAAGACCTGGCCGCAACCTACGGGCGGCGCCCCCGCGAGATCACAGACGACGCCGTCGAGGCCCTGATGCGCTATTCGTGGCCGGGCAACGTGCGCGAATTGCGCAACGTGATCGAGCGCATCGTGATCATGAATCCCATGACCACACGATTCGACCGCAAGCATCTGCCGCCGCTGGTCTACCGCGACGGCCACCGGCGCGCGGCGCGCAGCGAGTTTTCCACATTGCACCAGGCTCGCGACGCTTACGAGCGCGATTTTATTCTCAAGAAGCTCGACGAGAATCACGGCAACGTCACCCGCGCCGCCGAGGTGCTGGGCCTGGAGCGCAGCCACCTCTACCGCAAGATGAAAACATTGGGAATTGCGGCGAAGGAGTAAGATCGCTGCGCGCCGCAAACGGTCGAAGCGCTAGCGCTTCACCATGTGGATTTCAGTGCCGTTCTTTCTGAACTCCACTTTGTCCATGAGCTGGTTGATGAGAAAAATCCCGCGCCCGTGATTGGAATAGACGTTTTCTCCGACCGTGCAACCGGGAATCGCTTCGGGCGCAAACCCGGTGCCGGGATCGCGCACCACGATCAGGATGCCGCGCTCTTCGTCGCTGCTCACCAGGCACTCCACCGTCTTGGTGGGATCTTCTTTGGCGCCGTGAATCACGGCATTGGCCAGCGCCTCCTGCAGCGCTAATTCGATCGCATCTTCCTTGCCGTTCAAGCCTTTCATCTGGCGGACCACGGCCATCACTTCCTGCACCACCGGATCGACGGCCTTGCGGTCGGCGGCGAGCGTTACCCGCAAAAGCAAATGCAACTTATCCGGATCGAAGTCTTTCTCGGGAAGAGGTTCTTCGGAAGAATCCACCTGAGGCATGTATTGGCTCGTTCGCGATTTAGCGCTACGTCGGTTGATTCTAGCTGCCAAGGCCTCAAAAGGGCAAACTCCGAGCGAGAGTCGCATGACTACGAGATAAGCTCTGAAAGAGGCGCAGAGAGGGCTAATCCGTGCTACGGCCGGCGGGTGTCGTCCTTAGTTTCCGAGATTTGTTTTTTTGCCAGGCTTTGGGCAGAGATTTCGGCAGTTCGACCCGGCCGTCCGTCAGATGCTCCAATTGCCTTCTCCAGTCGAGCTCTTCCACAAAACCACGCGATTCGCGCCAGTTGGGTTGTACCTTGACGTAGAGTTCGAGAAAGACTTTCGTCCCCAGCATGCGCTCGATCTGCAGGCGCGCCGAAGTGCCGATCCGCTTCAGCATCTGCCCCTTCTTGCCGATCAGAATTCCCTTCTGGCCTTCGCGCTCGCAGTAGATGGTGGCGGAAATGCGCGTCAGCTTGGCGCCTTCTTCGAAGTTGTCAACGATCACCGTGGTTGCGTAAGGAAGTTCTTCCTCGGTTTCGATCAGCACGCGTTCGCGAATGATTTCCGCGGCCATGAAGCGCGCCGGCTGGTCGGTGACCTGATCGGCTGGGAAATAAGGCGGGCCCGCAGGCAGCGCGGCCGTCACTTGCTTCAGCAGGATGTCGAGCCCATCCCGCTTCAGCGCAGAAATCGGGATGATCTCCTCGAATTGATGCAGCTTCTTGTACTCCTCGATCAAGGGCAGCAGCTTGCTCTTTGCCGCCCCGCAGCAGATCCACTTTATTAAGGACGAGGCAAACTTTCGTCGGCGAATGCTTCAGCATCTGGATGGCGAACTCATCGCGCCGATCCAGCTTGCGCGTCGCATCCATGATCAGCAGGACAAGATCGCAGCCTTCCAGAGCCTCGCGCACCTCGACCATCATCTTGCGGCCCAGAGAGCTGTCCGGCTTGTGAACGCCCGGAGTATCGATCAAGACGATCTGCGCGGCGTCCCGGCCTTTGCCCTTGGGAAGGTTGACGATGCCCTGAATGCGGTTGCGCGTGGTTTGCGGCTTGGGCGAGATGATGGCGAGCTTTTCGCCCACAAGCGCATTGAGCAGCGTGGACTTGCCAGCGTTAGGACGGCCGAGAATGCAGACGAAACCGGAGCGGAAGGGCATAAGAAAGCTTCTGGCTAGCTTCTAGCAAGGCAGAATTCATCCTCATCCATAGTATTTCATGAAAGGTGAAAGTGAGAGCGCTTTGCTGCAGACGTGAGCTTGAAATTCCTAGAAGCCAGGAGCTGGCAGCTAGAAGCCGTCTTATATCAGCTTCAACTGCCGCGGCTGCATCGCGGTGATTCGCACGCGCTCCACTTTGCGGTCGGTCGACTCGAGAACTTCGAAGCGCAGGCCGTCGTCATCCACAGTTTCGCCGCGCTTCGGGATGTGTCCTGCCAGTTCGCTGACCAGGCCCGCCACCGTGGCCGATTCCCTTCCTTCCGGCTTGGTCCCGAACAGTTCGGCGAGGCGGTCCACGTCCATTCCTCCGGAGACGATGAACGACTGATCATTCTCCCTGACGATTTCCGGCTTCTCGTGCTCGTCGCGGATTTCGCCGACGATCTCTTCCACCAGATCTTCGATCGTCACCAGTCCCGCCACGCCGCCATATTCATCGACCACGAATCGCCATGCGAATGTTGTTCTTCTGCATCTCCCGCAGCAGGTCGCTGCCGAGCTTGCTCTCGGGCACGAAATAGACATCGCGCCGCATCAGCGTTTCGAGAGTGCGTTTGGAGGCTTCGCTGTCCGGCACTTGCAACACGTCTTGAGCGTAGACGATGCCTTTGATGTTATGGATGCTTTCCGCGTACACGGGAACGCGCGAGTAATGCTTGGTGCGGAGCATTTCGATGAAACGCTCGACCGTAGTTTCCACCGGCACGGCAAACATCTCCGGACGCGGCTTCATGGCTTCGCGCACCGTCTTGCCGCTGAATTCCACCACGGACTGAATCAGATCGCGGTCGCCCTCCTGGATAATGCCTTCTTCCTGGCCCGCTTCGATCAACGCATCCACAGCCTCGGCCGCGCTTTCCGGCTGCTCGCGCGTGTTTTGGCGCGTGAGCGATGCCACCGATTGCAGGAAACCCAGAACGATGGTCACCGGCAGCACCAGGTAGATCAGCACAGTCAGAAGCCACGTCCAGCGGATAAGCCAGGCGCCGTTGGTGCGTGAGAAGAAAACAAACGGCAGAAATTGATTGAAGACGATGACGATCAGGATCAGGCTGATGGCGGCTTGCAGGATCTCATAGATGCTCCAGCGCTGGTCCGCGAAGACTGCGAAGCCCACCAGCAAGGCAATGGTTGCAGTGGTCAACTGCTTGAGCACTGACATAGAGAGCGAGGCCCGGGCGCGGCTCACGTGCAGGTTGGGCTCAACCTTCTGCTCGAAGACGTCGATGTTGTCCTGAAATTCGCGGGAGAGAAATTTGCCGATCTCCTGGTAGACGCGGTCCACGTAGGAGGCCAGCGCCAGCAGCCCCAGCAGCGGAATCAGCGCCAGTGCGACGGCCCAGTTCATGCCGTTCTCCGCTTTCGAGCGCGCATCGGATAAAGCAGTTGCATGTGCTCTCGATGAGGCCACCCTCCAGCTTCAGGCGCCGCCGCAACCGGCTCTCTTTGCGGGCCATCTCGCCATTATCGCGCTCGTGATCGAAGCCTGCCAGATGCAGGATGCCGTGCAGCACCAGAATTTTCACCTCATCCGCAACGGAGTGGCCAAAGCGTCGGGCGTTCTCCCGGGCGATGTCGGCAGAAATCGCCACTTCCCCGGCTAGCGCATCTGGCCTGACGGCTCGCTCGGGCGAAGCGGGAAACGAAAGCACGTCCGTGGCCTTGTCCGCTCCCCGGAATCGCCGGTTGAGAGACCGCAACTCCGCACTGTTCGTCACCAACACATTGACCGGGTCACGCAGATGCACCACTCGCCGCGCCCGCAACACAAAACGCTCGAGCGTCGACGAGCTCAACCCCGCGATTTTTTTCCGGAAGATAACCACCTTGCTCCTAAGTGCGCTCACTGACGACCCCGCAAAATAAACAGGAGGGCCCGGTTTCAGCCCTCCCTTACCTTTGCGACATTATTCTCCCGAAGCTTCTCTGGATCTGTCGTTTGCGTTCGGCGACTCCTGATTCTTCGTGTCGACGCCCTTTATGTCGGCGCCTTTCACGTCAGCGCTCTTCAGCTGCCGTTTTTTCCGCCTGCCAGCAGCAGCATCTGCTGCTCGGCGACATGCGTCTTGTGCTCGTCATAGGCCCGAATGATGCGCTGCACCAGATGATGCCGCACCACGTCGGATTCGTCGAAGTGAACGAACGTCAAACCCTCAACCCGCTTCAGGATGTCAATCGCTTCCAGCAGCCCGCTGCGGCGCGCGTTGGGCAAATCAATCTGCGTGATGTCACCGGTGATCACCGCCTTGGAGTTGAATCCCAGACGGGTGACGAACATCTTCATCTGCTCCGAAGTCGTGTTCTGCGCTTCATCGAGAATCACGAAGGAATCGTTCAGCGTGCGTCCCCGCATGAATGCGATGGGCGCGATCTCGATCACGTTCTTCTCCAGATAGCGGTCCACCTTTTCCGGATCGAGCATGTCATAGAGCGCGTCGTACAGCGGCCGGAGGTAGGGATCGATCTTGTCCTGCAACGTGCCCGGCAAAAATCCCAGCCGCTCGCCCGCTTCCACCGCGGGACGCGCCAGAATAATTCGGTTCACCCGCTTGGCCAGCAGCGCCGAAATTGCCATCGCCACGGCGAGATACGTTTTGCCAGTGCCCGCCGGACCAATGCCGAAAACCATGTCGTGCGTCTCGATCGCTTCCACATAGCGGCGCTGGTTCACGCTCTTCGGTTGCACCATGCGCCGTCCGAGCGAACGCTGGCGGCCGGCATCGGCCAGTCCGCGCAGGGTTGCGCTCGAATCCGCTGTCAGCACGCGCAGCATGCTGTTCAGGTCGCCATTGTTGAAGCTGTAGCCGGATTGCTGCAGGCTCTCGTAATCGGCAAACACCTGCTCGGCGCGAGCCACGTCGCGCGCCGCGCCCTCCAGTTCAATCGCGTTCGAGCGCAGGTCAATCGTGACATTCAGGCCATCTTCCAGCACCCGCACATTCTCGTCGCGCGTGCCAAATAGAGTCTCGATGTTGGGACTAATCCCGATGCTTTTCTTCATTCAATCTCTTTGAAATATAAACACGAAACGCACACACTTCAGCCACTTCGCGGACAAAACAGGATTATGCTTCAAGACGGGACCAGCCGGAATGCTCATGCCCAGGAGGCAAGTCACTACCATTAACTAAAGCCTACCCCGCGCCGGGGTGGGAGTCAATGGCGACAGCTAGTGTTTCAGGTTCTACCTGAAATGCATGCGGAGTCCGAGATAGAATGGGCTGATTATGGGAATAACCCCTAATGACTTGCCGGTTGTTCTATGTGCGATTTGCGCCAATCCTGTAACCTTCGTTGAGCAAGCCACCGCGGTAACGGACAAGGATGGCAGGAGAGTTCATTGGGACTGCTGGCTCAGAACGAACCAACTCCCGCAGAAGCCGGAGAGAAACCGAGGCGACGCAAGCGTTTGACCAGCCGAGACTTAGTCCCGTAGAATGGTCCATTCGGTACTCACCGGAATATCTCGCTCTACACACAAAGGGCAACGAAGCAATATGGCTAATCATTTTTCGGCGCTCAAACGCGCCCGTCAAACCACGAAGCGCACGGCGACCAACCGCGCCAACACCTCCCGCCTGCGCACCGCGCTGCGCACGCTGCGCGAAACTATCGAGAAGGGCGACAAAGCAGCCGCCGAGAAGACTTACCGCGAGACGGTGTCCGCGCTCGATAAGGCGATCCAAAAGGGCACGCTGCACGGCAATACCGCCGCGCGCTACAAATCGCGCCTGGGCAAGCGCGTCACGGCGATGAAGTAAGTTGACCGTTGGACTGATCTGGGCCTGGAGAGCTAGGTTATGAGAGCCAGATCTCCTTCAGCACTCTCGCCCAGTTTCCACCGATCACAAGGCGTACCTGCTCATCCGTGTAACCACGCCTTACCAGGGCCGCAGTCAACTCGTACATCCGCGTAGTTCCGCCGAGCCCGGCCACTATCTCGTGCTCACCATGCACGTGATAACGAGGATCGGCTTTTGCGAGCATATCTTTCAGGATCTGTGGAGAACCGAGATCGTTGCTCTCGATTCCAGCGTCGGAGCCGACCCCAACGTGCTCGATGCCGACGAGATCGCGCACGTGGTCATAGTGGTCGACCACATCCTCCACGGTGACCGGTTCGCTTCCTTTTACCATGAATGCAATGTCGGTGATTCCCATTACGCCGCCCTTGGCGGCCAGCTTGCGAATGGCGTCGTCGGTAGTGGCGCGGAGTGCATTTAGATTCAGGGCGCGACAGTTGCCGTGTGACAGAATGACGGGCGTTTTGGATCGTGCGATGGCATCCAGTTTCGTCTTGTCGCTGGCGTGACCGAGATCGACCGCCATGCCCACGCTGTTCATCCGGTCGATAATTTTTCCGCCGTACTCGCTGACTCCGCCGTCGTAGGGCTCGAAGGCGCCGTCCGCGATGCGGCTTCTGAAGTTGTAGCTGAGCTGCGAGACCCGCAGCCCATACCCAAAACAGCGGTTCACGTCGTCGACACTTTGGAACTGATCACTGGTCTGCAGTCCGTAGAGAATGCCGAGCTTGCCTTGCTCCTTCGCTTTCGCCAGATCAGCGGAGCCGTTGATGCGCATCAACCACTGGGGATATTCAGCAATAAAGCTGTTCCACTTGGCGAAGAGTTGCTGGGCATCGGCAAAGTCTTCTGCGCCGTCACCGAAGTTGATTACAGAAACGCCAGTACTTTGAAATCGTCGGAAGTCCGCTTCGGTGAAGGTGCCTGGTTGCGTTAGCCACTTGTCTGCCAGTTCCTTCTGGTCCTTGCGGTACAGGAACTGGTTCAGCATGTCGATCACAAGAGATTCGCGCATGAGGCGTACAACCCGTTCCGGGTATTGCTGCGTCGATTGCGCGAATACGCGGTAGCTCTTGCGAAGAACAAAGGGCGCTGTTGCCAAGGTGCTCAGCGCACCTTTTAGGAATGTGCGTCGCGGAATAGATATCAAGATTGGCCTCGATGACGCTCGCTTACATGAACGTCCTTACAATTTCCCAGTCATTTTTTCAACCGCACTGCCGCCAGATTTCACAGGCACTCGGTGTTCACTCGTCACATCTCTTAGGCTACCGCGCACGCTAAGCTGTGAGGAACTATCTCCCCCGGGCCCCGGCCTGCGGAGTTCTTTGCTCCTTGAAAATCTCACAGGTTTAGTGACTTCCCAAGTTCCCGGCCCGAAGTCCTTGCCGCTCAATATTTTAGTCGCAACCGGACCAGATACGCGCTGATTCGAAAGGACTTACCGCTCTGGATTGCATTTCCGGCCCAGCTAAACCCTTTAGAGCCAATATTTTAGAGGTAAGTCATTTGAATACAATATTTTAGTTAGACTCAGGTCAGCATCGAACGCGTAACTCCTTAACCCACTATAATTTAGCAGGATCGATCTTGAGAAAACTTAGTCTGGATATCCAGCTTCTAAACCGGCAACTGTTCCTGCATCCATCCCGGAGTTTCCAGCTTAGCCTCGGTTGTCAAATCCATCACCAGACGTTCAAGGACCATGCGCTTGCTCACGGGATTGGAACGCAAAGCGAGATCAGCCTTGGCTACCAGGCGAATCGCGCGTGTCAGATCGCGCCGCGATTTGTAGCGCCGGGCTTGTTTGATAATGTCGTCGGCGGCAAATGGAGGCACGCGGAATCCCTGCCACAGCGCGGCCCAGAGCATGCGCTGGTCGCGCACGTTGCGTTCGAGAATTACCAGCATCTGGCGGAAGGTTTTCGCCAGCATGTAAATGTGTCCAATGGCGGCTTCGTCGCCATCGCCGGACGACAGGATGGCATCCAGTACTTCCAAAGCCCGCACGCGGTCTTTAGAAGAGATGGCATCGGTCAATTCGTACAAAGACCGCTGCTTGGCGGCGAGGACCATGGTTTCCACATCGCCCAGCGTAATGCGGTTGCGGGCGCCGACGTAAAGCATCAGCTTTTCCAGTTCGTTCGAGATCATCATCATATCGCCGCCGAGCGCATCGACCAGTTCGCGGGCGCCGTCGGGATCGATTTTCACTGGTACGGCGCGGCTGTTGCAGTAATCGGAAATCCAGCGCACCGCTTCCCCTTCCTCCACCCGCGCCAGTTCGACGATGCCGCAGTACTGCCCCATGGTTTCGCGGATGCGCTGGTAGCGCTCCTTGTCCTGCATCTCCATGCGGCGAACATCGGCGGGAATGCTGATGTGGTCGGCGACGAAAACCACCATCGCGTCGGGATTCGGATTCCTGCAATACTCTTCGATGGCCGCGAGCTTTTCTTCGTTCGAGCCGCGGCCAAAAAGACTCTTCACGCCGCGCACAAAGAACACCTGGAACGGAGCCATCAAAGAGGGTGTGCGGGCGCGGTCGAGAACTTCGGCAAGGTCATTCTCTGCAAGATCGAATTCGAATACGCTGAAATCACGCAGATCAACCGGAACCAGGTGCTCGAGAATGGCATCGCGGAAGCGCTTGCGGAAGAAAGCCTCATCGCCCACAAACACATAGGCGGGACGTAGCTTGCGCGACTCGAGTTCGCTGACAAACCGGTCCGCCTGGGCGAAAGCCCGCATCAGAAGGTTTTCCTCGGGTTGACCAACGAGCAACGACTGACGGCCATTTGCAACTCTAGCATTCAGACTGACATTCTTGCTACCGTTACCGGCTACCTGGATGCGATCCCGCCGAAGATAAACCAGCCGAGTTTATCTCGCCCGCTCCCACACCAGCCACCCGCTTCTGAATCTCCGGATTGAGAAGACCTCGTGTTGCTGTAATGATTAGCCGGTTGCCTTCGAGACGAAACGGGCGCGGCTGGGTAGAACCGACAAAGGAGGGCGACCAGGCAACCTCGGGAAAGTGCGTCACGGTCGAGCTTGCGCTGTCGAGCTTGAACCTGCCGCAATAAGCGAGGAAGGAGTCGTAATAGGCTACTTTCTCGGCGTCAGTGGGTTTGGCCGGGTCTTTCCCTGCCGGGCGATCACTGTTCACGATGGTGGCGCACATATATCCGTCGGGCCGGTACATGATGAAGCCGTGCGGGTGCGGACCGTATTGAGCGGGAGGCTTCACCTTGCCGTCGCTCATCGTGTCTTCGATGGAGACGAGCTTCCAGGTGCCAAGCAATTGCGCGACCGTGGGGCCGGGCGTGACGGTCTGCGCGAGTGAGGCGGTGGTGAGCAAGGCTGCAATCAAGAGTGATTTCACCTAGAAGCCCTCCAGGATGTTAGAGACCAGGGTACGGGCAAAATCCTGCGAGAGCCGGCGGAAAGCCGGCGAGTCTTCTTCAAAAAAGCTGGCCAGGTCCTGCGAAACTTCATACTGCTCGCGAAACAGATACGAAGGATTCTGGTAGAGCACCTTACCCTGGCGGTCGGTGAGCGACACCCTCATGCTGACCACTACCAAAACGCTGGCCGCTTGTCCGGTAGCGGAATTGTAGGTGAGCGGCGACGAAGAGGCCGAGAGCACGGTGCCGCGTAGCGTGGCGTCGGCAGCTTCCCCAGGATCATTGAGAATGTGATAGTGCGTGCGCGTCGTGAACTCGCGGACCACCGACGAAGTAAGCAGCTGTTCGATGCGGTAAGTGGTTGTCTCGTTTACGAAAGCAGGAACGGCAATGGTCTTGACGTTTTCCGGAAGCTGCGCGGCGTGGCCGGCCGTGTGATATCCGCAACCGGTACTCGCCAGGAGCAATGCCAGACAGGCGGCCCGCCGAAAGCTCATCAGCAGAAAGTTCATAAGCTGAACTCTCATCCGCCGAACTCTCACTGGATTTTTCCCAGCGGGCGAGTTGCGATCATGCTCTCGGCACACTCCACGGCGGTCATGGCCGCAATGCGCAGGTTGTCGGCGGCGGCCCACAGCCAGATTCCATTCGGCCGAGCCGCATCGCTCTTGAGCGAAAGCAGAATGTCGGCCTGACCCGCCGTGTTCACATTGCTAGGATGGGAATCGTCTTCCGCTCCTGCCAGAACCACATGATCTCCAGCCAGGGCTTGCGACAAGCGTTCCTGATCAACCGCCTGCTCCATCTCCAAAAAGATGGCAAGCGTGAGGCCGTGAAACACTGGAGGCTGCAGCAGCATCACCGCAGGCTGCAGCGCATCCGGTCCGGCAATCTTCTGGTAATCGCGCCGCACACGGGCTTCCAGCGACTCCAGCGACAGTCGCGATTTCTGCCCATAGCGCGCAACCATGTTAAAGGCCAACTGGACGTCGAAAATATCTTTCGGCAGCGACTGAAACGACAACAAATTGACGGTTTGCTGGTGCAACTCGTCCATGCCTTTCTGTCCCTGCTCGGAGGCGGGTTCGAAAACCGTCGCCGCCGCGCCGTGAACAGCTCCGGCCTTGCGCGCCCGCAGCAGCAGCAAGGCCAGCGCCACTGCGGCAGGATGAGCCACAATGCACGGAGCCGGCTGCAGTTCCGGCTGCCACATCTCGCGCCGTTCGCGTTCGATCCAGAGAGAACGCACGTTCGCGCCGGCTTCCTCTTCCAAAGCGCCGGAGAGATCGATGATCGCGCTGCCGGCATCGCGGGCGCGTTTCCAGTTCTGGCGGGTGCACTCCTCATCGGCGGCAAAAAAAGTGAAGTCCACGTGCGTAAACTGCTCCGCGCGCACGCTCTGGATGAAGTTGATTTCGTCGCCCGTCGCTTCCAGTTGGCCGATCGACTCATCGTCGTCGAGCAGGCGCACATCCACCGCGGGAAAGTTGCGCTCGTTGAGCATCTCGGCGACTTCTTTGCCTTTCAGCGTAGCCGCACCCACGATGGCCACGCGGAAGAGCTGTCCGCGTGCAGAGGCGGCAGGGGACGGTGCCCCGATTTTGGACGGCGTACTCATGAAGTCTGCGAAGCCTCCTTGTAGGCGGGAGGCGGAGGCTGGTTCCGGCGGCGGAACATCCACTGCAATCGCCAGAACACTCCCGAGAACGTGTAGAGCAGCGCGACCGCGAACAGCACCGGCTTGGAGAAGAACCAGATGCCGGCAAAAAGAGCACCCAAAAGAATAATCAGACGGAAGGGATGGCGCGAGCGAAAATCGATGTCTTTGAAGCTGTAAAAGCGCCAGGTGCTCACCATCAGGTAGCCCACCGCGGCCACCATCGCCAGCCAGGTGATCGCCGTATACCAGGAGTCGAAGGGAACGCCTGACTGAAAATGAACCACAGCCGCAATCACTCCCGCACCGGCCGGAATCGGCATGCCGACAAAATACTTCTTTCCCGGCCGTCCGGGATTCGAAGGCTGCGGGTTGGTCGTGATGTTGAAGCGCGCCAGGCGGCTGGCTCCGGCCATCAGAAACAGGAAGGCGGCAATCGCCCCCAACTGGGTGAGCTTGATGTTCCAGTCGGTGAGCGCGACTGGCGGCATCAGGTGAAATCCCCAGGTCCAGGCCAGCATCGCCGGAGCCACGCCAAAGGTGATCACGTCCGCCAGCGAATCAAGTTCCTTGCCAAAATCGCTGCTGGTGCCGGTCATACGCGCTACGCGCCCATCGAGGCCGTCGAACAAAACGGCAAACCCAATCGCTTTGGCGGCATTGTCCAAATGCCCGAAATTCGCCGCGCTCGCGTGAACCACCTCGAGGATGGCGTAGAAACCGGCCGCCATATTCCCGGTGGTAAACAGCGAAGGGAGAATGTACATCCCCTTGCGCATGCGCCGTGGGCGCCGCTCATCTTGCCTGCGTCTTGGAATCGGGAGATCCATCAGCGCGTCCCTTCAGCGGCGGAATAACGCCCGGCACCTGCCAGTTCACCTTTGGTTGCAGGTAAGCCAGCACGCTTGCGCCGCCCCGAACCCGGTCGCCGACTTTCACCTGCAGCGCCGCAGCAGCGTCGAACAGCACATCCACGCGGGAACCGAATTTGATCAGACCCACGCGCTGTCCGCGCTCCAGCCGGTCGCCCACCTTCGGCTGAAATACGATTCTTCGCGCCAGCAAGCCGGCAATCTGCTTGAAGACCACCACATGCCCATCGCCTTCCACGTGGACGATGTTCTGCTCGTTTTGCTCCGCGGAGGCTTGATTCATCGCGTTCAGGAACTTCCCGCGCTGGTAGCGAACCTCGCGGACCACCCCTGCAATCGGCGATCGGTTCACGTGAACGTCGAAAACACTCAGAAAGATGCTGATACGAGCCAGGCTTTCGCCAGCCACCGTGACGATGGAGGCATCGGTAACTTTTCCATCTCCGGGCGAAACCACGGCGCCAGCGGCATCCGGGATGACTCGCTCCGGATCGCGAAAGAACCAGAGGAAGAAGCCGGCCAGCAACAGCGGCACGAGGGCCCAGGCAGGCTTAGCGAACCAGCCCACCAGCACCGCAGCTGCAATCAAAGCCAGCGCGTAAAAGTAGCCGTCACGAACCATGGGAGCAGTGCTCCATTATAGAGCAGAGGCCAGTGGCAGCGGATCAGTCCAACTGGAATCAGCTAAAGTCGAAAAGGTCTAAGTCCAAATAAAGAAAGGCGCTGGTGAGCGCCCGCGGGTAGATAGAAAACGCCTGTAGCGGCGACGGCCGCCCACAAATGGCCAAGAAATTATGCTACGTGAGTTCCGAACTGCTGCCGATACTGCCGCTCAATCGATTGCATCTGGTCCTTGAGCCGCAGCTTCAGCTTCTTAAGCCGAACTTCTTCCAGCTTTTCGTCTTCGCTGAGATAACGTTTTTGGGTGAGAGAATCAAGACGAGTGGAATACTGCATGTGCTCCTGAGCCAGCTTGCGGAATTCGTCATGATTGGTCAGGAGAGCGTCATTCGAAGTCAGCATCCAGGCAGACCTCCAATAGGGGATTTCTAGGCTCAAAGCTACCACAGCACCAAAATCGGTTCAATGCCGAATTCTGGTGCAGTCTCGTTATGAGATATATCTAAGAAAGGCTTAGGCGACATAGGATTGCATCCTCCGGAGGGTCGGTGTAGTAACTCTTGCGTAAACCCGTTTCTTTGAAACCAACCTTCTGGTACAGAGTGCGCGCGGTTTGATTCGACTCGCGGACCTCCAGAAAAACAGCACCGCCGCGCTCCGCCCGCGCGTGCGCGACGAACTCGCCGAGCAGGCGCGTGCCAACGCCCCGGCGGCGGGCCATTGCGGCGACCACGATGTTCTCCAGCTCCCACTCCGCGTCGACTCTGTGGGCTATGAGAAAAGCAAGAATTTCAGGGACTCCGGTTGACGGCTGCTCCGCCCCGCCGCCGTCATCCTCCGCAACCAACGCCAGGCGTTCAGAACCTTGCTGACCACTCTCTGTCCCAAGAATGCTCTGATACTGCTCGCATGACCAATGAGCAGCGGCTGGACTGTGGCGCTCCAGGTGCATCAGGGCGGGAATATCACCGGTATTTGCCCGTCGAACGCGCACCCTAGGATCCGCTTTTCTCGAGAATCTCCGCGTCGGTACGGCGGATGTAGTTTGCCTCTAACTGCTCGGGCCCGACGGTTTCGCCGGACTGAATCTTGTGCCAGCCCAAGCGGGCGACGTCGGCAGCAGACATGGGCGCGAGAGCTGAGCACTGTCAACCCCGCGGCCCCAGCGGCCTCGGCAAGACTCGAATCCGGAGTTACCACGGTCCATCCTCTCGCCTGCGCAAGAAATTCAGTTCTCGTGAGGATGTGCTCTCGCGGAACTTGGTCCGCGTGGGCCGGGATTTCGTACTCTCCTACGTAGACCTCGCTTCGGCCTGCATCCAGCACAGCCATGATTTTGCCTTGGGCACCGCTGGCGAAGACACACACTTCCAGCAGAGACACTGCCGCGATCGGCTTACCCAAAACCTCAGCCAGCGCCTTAACCGCCGCTAGCCCGATTCGAAGACCGGTAAACGAGCCGGGTCCGGAGGCCACGGCGAAAGCGCCGATGGCGGTCCTCATGAACCCGTTGCTGGAGAGCAACGCGGAGATTTGGGGAATAAGTTGCGCGGAGAAAGTGCCACCAACCAGAGGAGCAATTTCGATCACCTCGAAGTCCCCGCCACTGGCAACCGGCTCCCCTGCGCGCGCCAGCGCGATGCTGCCCTGCTTGCCGGAAGTATCGATGGCGAGAAGAAGCATGAAGAAAATTTATTGCCTTACGCGTGAAGATGCGTCTAACCGTAAATCCGTGGCCGATGTTGCCTCTACCCCTCGACCAATTCCAGCAGCACGCCGCCAGCGCTCGACGGATGCACGAACACATACTTATGCCCGCCGGCGCCGACCTTGATTTCCTCCGAAACCAGGCGCACGCCGTCTTTCTTCAGCCGCGCGACCGCCGCCGGCAAATCCGGAACCCGCAGGCAAACGTGATGCAGCCCTTCGCCACGCTTGGCGATGAACTTCGCGATCGTTGAATCTTCCGACGTCGCCTCCAGCAGCTCCAACCGGCTCTCGCCCACTGGAACCATCACCACCCGCACCTGCTCCTGCTCCACCGTTTCTTCGGGAGAAACGCTCAAACCCAGCTTCTCGTAGATCGACTTCGCGGCCGCGAGCGACTTTACCGCGATTCCGAGATGATCGATTTCAGCCATGGTCGATTTATCCAATCGAATGTTTGACCACGCTGGGTTTCGCCGCGTTGGCGGCGATCTCCTCCACCAGCGTGTAAGGATCGCGTTTGTGGTCGGCCACTTCGGCCGCAAGTCGCGCCAGGTTGCCATCACCGAGCTGCGTCCGCGCCTTCTCAAGCATGAGGTCGCGCAGCATCTCGACCAGGCGCTCCTGCCAGTTCTCCACGCTCTTGTTCAGCGCGAGATTTTCCTTCTGTAGATAGGCCTCATAGTCCGCAATCGCGCTTGCCAGTTCTTCGATTCCTACTCCCTGGCTGGCGACGGTCTTCACGATCGGCGGCGTCCAGCCATCGTGGCGCATGGCTAGCGATTGCAGCGTGCGGATCTCTCGTTCCACGTGCTCAGCGCCGTCGCGGTCACTCTTGTTGATCACGAAGATGTCGGCAATCTCCATGATGCCGGCCTTGATGGTCTGGACATCATCGCCCATGCCGGGAACCAAAATCAGAATCGTGATATCGGCCAGCCGCACGATGTCCACTTCATCCTGGCCCACGCCCACGGTTTCAATCATGATCAAGTCGCGCCCGGAAGCATCCAGCACCGTAGTCACGTCAGCCGTGGTGCGGGCCAGGCCGCCGAGCGAGCCGCGCGTCGCCATGCTGCGAATATAAATTCCCGGATCGGAGAAATGCTCCTGCATGCGGATGCGGTCGCCGAGAATCGCTCCGCCGGTGTAGGGACTGGTCGGGTCGACGGCGATAATGCCTACGCTGCGGTTGTGCTGGCGATAGAAGCGGGCAAGCTGATCGACCAGCGTGCTCTTCCCTGCCCCCGGTGGCCCGGTCAGGCCGAGCACGCGCGCCTTCCCGCTGTGCTGAAACAGCGCCTTCAGCAGCTCGGACCATCCCGGTGCGCGGTTCTCCACGGTCGAAATGGCGCGAGCCAGCGTGCGCACGTCGCCGGCGCGGAGTTGGTCAATCCATGTTTGGATGGGTTGGTTCAAGCGATCAGTGTAAAGCAGAGGACGAGGAAGAAGAAATCTGCGGCAGAGCTTCAGTCCTTCAGCAACTGCCGCGCAATCACCAACCGCTGGATCTCGCTGGTGCCCTCACCGATCGTGCACAGCTTCACATCGCGGTAGTACTTCTCGGCAGGGTAGTCTTTGATGAAGCCGTAGCCGCCGTGAATCTGCACACCTTCGTTGGCGCACCTCACGGCAACTTCGCTGGCGTAGAGCTTCGCCATCGAGGACTCCATCGTAGTCTTCATGCCGACGTCTTTCATCGAAGCAGCCCGCATGGTGAGCAGCCGCGCCGCGTCGATCTCCGTAGCCATGTCGGCCAGCTTCCACTGGATCGCCTGAAACTCTCCGATCGCCTTGCCGAACTGCTTGCGCTCTTTGGAATATTTCAGAGCGGCCTCGTATGCGCCCTGAGCCATGCCCAGCGACAGCGCTGCAATCGAGATGCGGCCGCCGTCGAGCACCCGCATCGCGTCGATGAAGCCGTCGCCTTCCTTGCCCAGCAGGTTCTCCGCTGGAATCACGCAGTCTTCAAAGATCATCTCCGCCGTATCGCTGGCCCGCAGCCCCAGCTTGTTCTCTTTCTTGCCGGGACGGAACCCCTTCGTGTCTTTCTCCACGACGAAGGCGGAAAGCCCGTGCGTCTTGGCAGCGCGGTCGGTCACCGCAATTACCACCATCACATCGGCATAATGGCCGTTGGTGCAGAAAGTCTTCGTGCCATTGAGCACCCAGTTGCTTCCCTTGCGACGCGCGGTCATGCGGGCGCTGCCGGCGTCCGATCCCGAGGATGGTTCGGTCAATCCCCATGCGCCGATGAACTCGCCTGTGGCCAGCTTGCTGAGGTATTTCTTGCTTTGCGCCTCGCTGCCGGCGAGGAAGATGTGATTGGAACAGAGCGACGTATGCGCCGCGACAATGATGCCTACCGAGCCATCCACGCGCGACAACTCTTCGATGGCGATCACGTACTCGACGTAGCCCATGCCGGCGCCGGCGTACTCGGTGGGGAAAACGGTTCCCAATAATCCAAGCTTGCCCAGTTCTTTGATGGTTGCCAGCGGAAACTCGCAGGCCTCGTCCCACTTCATTACGTTCGGCAGGATCTCGCGCTCGGCGAACTCCCGGACGCTTTTCTTCAGCTGTTGCTGCTCGTCACTCAGTTGAAAATCCAAGATTCCTCCACCGCTGCGACCACTTTTTGATTAGAACATAGCTGCGGAGGAGGTAAAAGTTACCTCGGGCAGAGGATAGGGAAAGTGCGGGAAGCCACGTCATCACTGGAGATAATCAGCATGAAGGCCTGGAACCCAACCGACCGGATGGTTCGCAAAATTACTGATTCCAGCACGTCCCGGCAAGCGAGTCAGGGCGCGACCTCTTCTGCCACGATGAATCTCTCGAACACTTCGTTCGACAGCAGCCGGCCGCGGGATGTCAGGCAGACGTAGTCTCCCCGTTGCTGCATAAGGCCGCCTTCGACAAACTCCGATGCGACGGCCCGGGCATTCTGAACCGCTTCCTCGCCGAATTTCCCAGCAAGCTCTAGCAGGCTGACACCCCGCGCCAGCCTGAGCCCAAGGAAAAAACTCTCCTCCAAAGCCGCACGGCGCGAAACCGCAGTCCGCTGTAAGCTTGCCTCGCTCATGTACCGTTCCAGGGAGTCCGCAGGTGCGAACCGCACCGCGTCGATGTCCGGCGCCGCGGAAACCAGCATCGAGTGTGCGTCCACACCAAAGCCGAAGTAAGGCAATCGCGTCCAATACTTCAAGTTATGCCGTGATTCGAGGCCGGCGGCTGCGAAGTTGGAAATCTCGTACTGGACAATCCCAACCGATGAGAGCCGGTCAACCGCCGCGAGGTAGAAGTCCGCCATGGCTTCTTCATCGGGGACAAAGTGAGCATGATAGCGCGTACCCCCCGCCAGGAGTTCGCGTCCGAGACGCGAGTCCTCATCGACTTCGAGCATGTAGACGCTCACGTGCGGCACATCGGTTGCGATGGTTTCCGCCAGGGAAAATCCCCAACTCGTGGCGGTCTGATGCGGCAACCCGGCGATCAGATCGATGTTGATGTTTGTAATTCCCGCAGCCCGGAGCCGAGCAATATCCTCCAGCACGGTCGCGCGCTTGTGCAGTCGCCCAACCGCTGCCGCCTCCTCATCCACAAACGACTGCACTCCGAGGCTTACGCGGTTCACCCCACTGCGCAGCAGACTCTCGATCATTGCGGGCGTCAACGTACCAGGAGCGCACTCAACAGTAATCTCGGCATCAGGCTGCACATCGAACTGAGCGCGCACTGCGCCAAAGATTCGCTGCAACTGCTCGGCCTCGAGCACCGTCGGCGTCCCTCCGCCCAGGTAGATGGAATCTACCGCGCGTCCCATCTGTCCGCCCATCTCCGCCGCGACCTGCGGCGCGTTCTCGATATCGGCACAGACTCGATCCACATAACGCTCGAAAACGGTCCGCGAAAACACGTCGGAGGCAAAGTTGCAGTAACTGCACTTGGTGCGGCAGAAGGGCACCGAGATATAGACGCCGAGGGACATCTCTTACCATTATCCCATCTGCCGATCGCTCTGCTTGCTTGCCAAACCTTTTTCATCCCGCAGCCTGCCTCGGCCATCCATATTGAGGTACCCTGTTAGCAGCGCCCCTGGCGCCGCTTCACCAACTGTTCGCCAACAAACCGATGTCCCAGGAAGAAGAAGTATTAGGCAAAGCCTATGACAGCCGCCTGATGGCGCGGCTGCTCAAGTATCTGCGTCCCTACCGGTGGCAGGTGGCGATCGCGCTGGTTTCGATTCTTCTGAAGTCTTTCGCTGACGTGCTCGGCCCCTATCTCACCAAGGTGGCGATAGATCGCTACCTTGCGCCCAAAGGGGCAGCTACCGGCACATCTTCCGGAATATGGAGCTGGCTCAGCCCGAACGCGATGATGGGCATCGAGCAGATTGCAGCGATCTACGTTGGACTGCTGGTCTTCAGCTTCCTGCTCGAGTTCCTGCAAACCTATTTCATGCAATGGACCGGCCAGAAGGTGATGTTCGATCTTCGACGCCAGATCTTTCGCCATCTGCAGCGCCTGCACGTTGCCTTCTTCGACAAGAATCCGGTCGGTCGCCTGGTAACGCGCGTCACCACCGACGTGGACGCATTGAATGAAATGTTCACCTCCGGCGTGGTCTCGATCTTCGAAGACCTCTTCGTGCTGGCAGGCATTCTGGGCGTGATGTTGTGCATGAACTGGAGGCTGGCATTAATTACCTTTGCCGTGCTTCCCTTCATCGTCCTGGCGACCAAGATTTTCCGCGACCGGGTACGCGATTCTTACCGCCGAATTCGCGTCGCCATCGCCCGCATCAACTCCTACCTGCAGGAGCACGTCAGCGGCATGGTCGTACTGCAGCTCTTTAATCGCGAGCGCAAGGCCTACAAGCAGTTCTCAGAGATTAACCGCAGCCACATGGATGCCTACAAAGACGCGATCCTCGCTTACTCGCTTTACTACCCCGCGATCGACATTCTTTCTTCGATCGCGATAGCCTGCGTAATCTGGTTCGGCGGCAGCGGCGTGATGCGGAACATTTCCGTGACCAGTGTCGCCGTGAGTTTTAATTGGAAGACGCTGCTCACGTTCCGCCTGGTGCAGGGAGCGGCAGAACTGGGAGTGCTGGTCGCCTTCATCCAATATGCTCTGCGCTTCTTCCGCCCCATCATGGATTTCAGCGAAAAATACAACATTCTGCAATCGGCCATGGCCGCCAGCGAACGCATCTTCAAGCTGCTGGATACGCCGGTGCAGGTAGTTTCGCCCGCGGTAACCAGGCGCCCCGAAGGCCGCGGCCGTATTGAATTCGATCATGTATGGTTCGCCTACCGCGACACGCCGGAAGAAACCAGCACGGCAAGTGTGGAGACAGCAACCCGTGTCGGGACGGCCACTCCTGCCCTTCCCAGACCCGCAGGGTCGGCAGCCCCCTCCCCGGACTGGGTCCTGCGCGACGTAACCTTCGCAGTCGAGCCGGGCGAGACGGTAGCCATTGTCGGCCACACCGGAGCCGGCAAGACCACGCTGATCTCGCTCCTGCTGCGCTTTTACGATGTCCAGAAAGGAGCAGTCAGAATCGACGGTGTAGACGTCAAAGAGATGGACCTAGCTGACCTGCGCAGCCGCTTCGGCGTAGTCCTGCAGGATCCATTCCTGTTCAGTGGCACAATCGGCGGAAATATCCGGCTAGGCACCAAGCGCATCCAGGACGCTGACATCGAACAAGCCGCCGAAGACGTGAACCTTGCCGACTTCGTCCGCGCCCTGCCCAAGGGCTTTGACGAAGAAGTCCGCGAGCGCGGCTCTACGCTTTCGACCGGTCAGAAGCAGCTGATCTCATTCGCGCGCGCCCTGGCGCACGAACCGAAAATCCTGATTCTCGACGAAGCCACTTCCAGCGTCGATACCGAAACCGAATTCCGCGTCCGCGACGCCCTCAACCGCATGGTCGAGGGACGTACCTCGCTGATCATCGCCCACCGGCTGTCGACGGTGCAGCGCGCCGACAAGATCATCGTCATGCACAAAGGCCAGGTCCGTGAAATGGGCACGCACCAGCAACTCCTTGCCCAGCGCGGCATCTACTTCAAGCTCTACCAGCTCCAGTACAAAGACCAGGAGCTAAATGTGACGCGGGTGCCCGCGAATACGGACGGCTTAACGGAGCCCGAAGTCACCACCAGCGCAGATGACTAGCCACCAGCTCGAACGAAGCATCGACGAACACATGCCCCGGTCAAAACAGGTTTTTCTTTCCGCGGAGTGGCTTGACCTGGTGATGTTGAACTACGAGGTTGAACCCGGCCTCCTGACTCGGCACGTTCCACCCGGCACGTCTCTGGATTCATTCAACGGAAGAACATACGTCAGCCTTGTGGGCTTCAGGTTCTGCCGCACCAAGCTACTTGGGCGTTTCACCGTTCCGTTTCATGCCGATTTCGATGAAGTAAACCTGCGCTTCTATGTCCGTCGCAAAGACGGCAGCGAGGATCGAAGAGGGGTTGTTTTCATCGCTGAAGTCGTGCCTCGGCACGCGATTGCAATAACCGCACGATTCCTATACGGCGAGAACTATAAATGCCTTCCGATGAGGCACCACCTTGAGACAGAAGAGTTTGGAAGGACGGCTGAGTATCACTGGCGGGTTGACGGCCAGTGGTGCAAGCTCTCTGCTCAGACCATAGGCCCTTCACAACATCCCCAGGAGGGAAGTTTGGAGCAGTTCATCACTGAACACTACTGGGGTTATTCGACTCAACGAAGGGGTGGCTGCCTCGAATATCACGTCTCGCATGTCCCTTGGCAGGTGTGGGCGACGACTGCCGCACGATTTGAAGGGGATGCCGGCGATCTTTATGGGTGCGAATTCGGGCAAGTTCTTCAACGACGTCCCGACTGCGCATTCGTGGCCGAGGGTTCGTCTGTCAGCGTCTTCAGAGGCAATAGGGTCCAATGACTTTGCCAGATCACGAACCAGATTCCGCAGGCCCTCGCGAGGGCTGGATACTTTATGACGGCCGCTGCGGGTTTTGCTTTCGCTGGGCTCACTTCTGGAAGAAGGTAGTGGAGCGGAGGGGCTTTGCAATTAAAGACCTGCAGTCTGCTTCCGCCGACGGCAGCCTGCAAATTCCGCAACAGAACCTGTTGGACGACATACAGGTATTGACTCCCACCGGAAAACTGGAGTCGGGTGCCGATGCATATCTCCATGTGGCAAGGCAAATCTGGTGGGCGTGGCCTTTCTACGCAATCTTCCGCTTGCCAGGTTTTAACTGGATACTTTGGCGGGGCTATCGCTGGTTCAATCGAAATCGATACCGCATCTCTCGCCATTGTCCACTACCCCAGCAGGCCGACGCTGTGCGTTTTCCGAAAAGATAATATCTGAGGAGCTCCGGGCAATCGTTCCGCTTCGAAGCTGCGGCCTTACAATGCTCTCTTGCGAATCCTGATCTCAGCCGGCGAAGCGTCCGGGGAAATGTACGGCGCGCAGCTCATCGAAGCCCTGCGCCGCGGTGATCCGCGACTCGAATTCTTCGGCGTCGGCGGAGACGGCATGCGCGCCGCCGGCTGCGACACCGTAGTCGACGCGAAAGACCTCTCGGTAGTCGGCATTACCGAAATTCTCAGCCATCTCCCCAAGATCTACGGCCTGTTCCAACATCTGATCAAAGAAGCGGACAGGCGCAAGCCCGATCTCGCTGTCGTCATTGACTCGCCCGCTTTCAACTGGCGCGTAGCCCGGCAAATGAAGAAGCGCGGCATTCCCGTGGTCTATTACGTCGCGCCGCAGTTCTGGGCGTGGCGTCAGGGACGTGTCCGCCTGATCCGCGACTACATCGATAAAGCACTGGTAATTTTTCCCTTTGAAGAAAAGTTCTACCGCGACCGTGGAGTGGATGCGACCTTCGTTGGCCACCCGCTGGCCGACCTGCCGCACCCAGCAATCGAGCGCAGCGACTACGCCGCGCAACATGGTCTTAACCCCTCAAAGCTCTGGATTACCCTCATGCCCGGCAGCCGCGTTAAGGAAGTGTGCATGAACCTGCCCACTATCGTAGAAGCGGCCGCCCGACTCGGCTCCGATTACGAATTCTTGCTGCCGGTAGCGCCCACGCTCGACCGCGCATTCCTGCAAAGCCTGATTGGCCGAAAAACGCCGGGCCAGCACAGGATCACACTCGTCCCCGAATCCCTGCCCGCCCTCTGGCACTCCCGCGCCGGCATTATCGCCAGCGGCACGGCGACAGTGGAAGGCGCCATGATGCGCACCCCGTTCGTCATGGTCTACCGCGTCTCGCCACTCACTTATCTGCTGGGCAAGCCGCGAGTCAAAGTTCCGCGCTTCGCTATGGTCAACCTGATCGCAGGCGGTGAAGTTGTCCCCGAGCTGGTCCAACACGACTTCACCGCCGAGAAAGTTGTCGCCCACGTCAAGCAAATCCTCCCCGACGGCCCCACGCGCGACCGCATGCTGGAAGGCCTAACCCGAGTGAAAACCCTGCTCCGCCCTCCGCAAAGTGCCACCGCCGACCCCTCCCAGCACCCGGCAGACCGCGCCGCAGAGATAATCATGGCTCTGCCGCGCCGCGGTTTAAGCTGAGAGCTAGGAGCTAGAAGCTAGAAGCTCCCCTCCTAAACCTTGTGCTCCCAGCATCTTTTGGGGGAGAATCTTCATCATAGGGAAGTGGTAGGCCCATTTCCGGGAGACTCTCCGTAATGCAGATTCGCCTTCGGCGCGCCCAGAGCGTCCTGTCGAGTACCCTCGCCCTGCTATTGGTTTTCGTCGCGACCCCCTCACGGGCCGCCGAGAAGATCCACCTGCGCGTCGACGATTATCAAATCGAGGCCGAGCTAACGCCTCATCTCCACCAGATTTCAGCGCGGGCCAAAGTTAAATTCACAGCCCTTCAGGATCTGACGGTCGCCGTCTTCGAACTGCATAACGATCTGCGCGTCACGCGGGTGCTCGACGATAACAACCAGCCGTTATCGGCCGAGCGTGTCACCCAGGATTCCACAATCCGCGTGCCTCTGCCTGCCGGCCTCGCCAAGGACGCCTCCACCACGCTCACCTTCGAATACGAAGGCAATCTCGAAACCGCCGACGACAGCCCGGTTCCCGGACTAAAGCTGGCTTACATCGGCGACGATACCAGCTATCTGCTCTACTCCGGACGCTGGTTCCCGGTGAGCGGTTATGGGCTCAACCGGTTCACCTCGACGATCAGCATCACGTTACCGGCCCACATGCTGGTAATCGGGAGCGGAAAGTCCACAGTTACCGACAATCCGCCATCAAAAAAGCCCAATACCAACGGCCTTCCGACAAAAACATTCACGTTCGTCGATACCAAGCCCAGCTTCCCCGGCACCATCGTCGCCGGCATCTTCCAGGAATATAAGAGCGACGAAGCCGGAATGGACCTGCACGTTTTCTTCAAGCCCACCCACGCAAAGCTCGCTCCGGAATACACCACCACGGCAGTCCAGGAGTTCACCTACTTCATCACTCTTTACGGCACGCCTCTGTCGCAAAGGCTCAACGTGGTAGAGCTGCCGGGCGATACGGTTCCCTACGCCTGGGCTCCAGAAATTGCCGGTCTCGCCGGACCCTCCATCACAGAGAAGACCAACTACCGCCTCCTCGCCAACGCCATTGCCCATCAATGGTGGGGAGTTTCCGTAAGTCCCGCTACGAAGGATGATTGGTGGCTGGTCGACGGATTCTCCCGCTATTCCGAAGCTATGTACGTGGAGAATGCCGCCGGCGCGCAGGGTCTGGAAGAAGCGGTGAAAGACATGTCGGTCGGCGCTCTGGCCTATGACACCGTCCCGCTCTCCAGCGCCAGCAAGCTCGATCCGTTCTCCACCGAGTTTCAGTCGCTGGCTACCGACAAAGGCGCGATGATCCTGCACATGCTGCGCTGGGTCCTGGGCGAAGACAAGTACAACAAAACCATGCGCGAGTTCGCCGAAACCTACGCCAGCAAATCGGCTACCATAGATGACTTCCGCACCATCGCCGAAAAATACTACGGCGATCAGCTCACCTGGTTCTTCTCCCAGTGGCTCGATTCCACCGGCGCCCCCGAATTCAAGGTGAAGTACACCACGTACCGCCTGGGAGGAAGCGGCAAGGAACAATCGCCCAAGGAAGACAAAGCTCCAGGCTTTCGCGTGGTCGGGGAGATTTCCCAGGATCTCGATCTGTTCCGCATGCCCGTAGACTTACGCATCGATACGGACGGAAAAACCGAAGATAAGAAGCTCGAAGTGGTAGGCACGAACTCAGCTTTTACCGTTGAAACCTTCGGACGCCCCCGCCGAATCGCGGTCGATCCCGACCACCACGTGCTCACCAATTCTTCGGATGTAAAGCTCCGTTCTTCCATTCTGCGAGGCATGGCCATGCAGCAGCAGGGCGACCTCTCCGGTGCGCTCGCCGAGTTCAACAAGGCCCTCGACATCAATAAGAACAGTTCCTTTGCTCACTACCGCATCGCGGAGGTCTTCTTCCAGCAAAGGAACTACCAGTCGTCGGCCAACTCCTACCGCGCTTCCATCAACGGCGACGGAGAGCCCCGCTGGACTGAAGTCTGGAGCCATCTCCAACTGGGCAAGATCTTCGACATCACCGGCCAGCGCGAGCGCGCCATCAACGAATACCGCCAGGCCATCCAGACCAACGACGATACCTTCGCCGCCCTCGAGGAAGCGCGAAAGTATCTGGCCAAGGCCTATGAGCGGCCCAAGAGCTAGCAAGTAGAAACTAGAGAGTTGAAGATAAGAGACAGTTTCAGCCGATCTTCGACCCGGTTCCCAAAGCTTTAGTCTTCTTTTCTCGAGCTTCGCCGAATTGCAAGATCTCACCTCGTGAGATCTCACGAGATTCAGTGTCAACAATCGGCAAGGCGAACCGCCTCATGCCGCCCAGCTGGCTATGTATGTGCCGCATGAACGAAGCTTCTCGATCGCGTGCCTCCAGGAAAGCCTCGAACTGCACTTTCTGCAGCGCGTCTTGCTGCGGCACATCCAGACGCTCGTGTTGCGGTTGACCTTCCTGCGCTCGACCTTGATGAACTCGATCGACGATGCCATCTCCGCTACGCGGTTGCTGGATGCGCGCTACGGCCCGGTCGACTACACGTGCGAACTCGGCCCCGTCATCTTTCTTGCGACCCTCCCGCAAGCGCAATTTCGCATCCTCAACAGGAAACCAGGTACGATCTCGCTTGGACTCTTTGGGAGGACTGAGCCGTAACACCTCGCAGAGGTGGGCGTAGACAGCAACTTCCTTCTTGCCAGATCCTGCGGCGGATTTCCGTGCGCCACTCTGCCTGCCACGAACATACCTGGCGAATGGAGCTTCCTCGATCCGTCCGTGAACTCCCGCCTCCTCGAACGCTTCCAGCGCCGCCGCCTGGGCATGAGTTAGTCCCGGTTCCGCGCTGCCCTTGGGAAATGTCCAGCGCCCGCCGCCTCGCGTCCGGACCAGCAGAAACTCGATGCCACTGCCGCGCAGCCGGTAGCAAACCGCGGCGGCTTGTTCGCATTCGCACAATTTGCGAAGGTGCGCCAGTCGAACAAACTCTACCGATATCGGACGTGTTCGATCCGGTGAATGGATAGCAGTCAGACGCGAATTTCGCGGATGTCTCACACCAGCACTCATCGCATCAGAGTGCATGAGGCCATCCATCTCTGCCTAGAGCACAACTTGGTTCTCTCGACGCGTAGATAGCCTGCGGGTCTCCGTCAGCCTGTGAGTGAGTGCTCGCCGGAATCCTTCTACATACTTGCGCCTCGTGACTCAGCAAAGACAGTATTCATATTCTAGGGACCGCAATCCGCCCCGGGAGAGACCTTGGAGAACATGCGTTGTCTTCGTTGTAACCGCGAGCTCGAAGCCGGACATAAATCTGTTGCCCTGTATATGTTTGCCCAGACCGTGGGGATTAAACCTCGCCAGAAGTCAACCGCTCACCGCATCTCTTTCTGCCCCCAGTGCTCAGTCTCTCTGGCCATGGGACCTCCGCCCGAAGGCGCACTCAACATGGCGGCGTGGGATATGATCCGCGATCTGGTTGGGTCAGATCCCGCCTTGAACCAGGCGGCATGGGAGAACCTGAGCGGAATCTTGGGCTTACTCCCGGCGACCGGCACCGACGGCGCCCCTCGTCCGGCACCAGCCGGTGGGTACTTCGAGTTCTGACCGAGTTCTTACTAAAGAGACGTTTTAGGCTCATCTCCCTGCAATCGCGCGGTACCCGCAAATTCTTGTTCTCAGCTAACCTTTCTCTCCTTCCGGCTGTCTAAAGAATCAAACAGCAGGGAACTTCGCATGGCCCGGCTGCGTATCACTGATCAGTTGCTTGAACGAGAACCGTTTGGGCGGGAATTGAGACCCCTCGCTTGAACGTACCCGGGACCCCCCACGCACCTCCCCGGAGGCGTGGGGGTTGTATCACATGCGAATACTTCTCGACATCGTACGGCAATCGCTCTCCACGCTCTGGGCGCACAAGTTGCGCTCCTTCCTGACTATGTTCGGAATTGCCTGGGGCGTGGGCTCTCTCCTTCTTCTGGTAGGTCTGGGAGAAGGCTTCCGCAGCGGGCAGAACAAGAACCTGGCTGAATTAGGTCAGGACATAATGTTCGTCTTCCCGGGCCGCATTCCCGCCGTGGCCGGCAACTACCAGTCAGGACAGCCTTACTACTTTACCTATGCCGATTATTTCGCCATTCGCGACCAGGCCAGATTTCTGCGCGCAGTTTCCCCGGTGCTGGAGCGCGAAGACATCCGCGCCGTCAGCGATTACGGTTCCACCAACGGCCAGGTCTTCGGCGTGGTCCCCGAGTACAACCAGATTCGCACCATCCCCGTCGACCCCGGACGCTGGTTCAACGACGAGGATAACTCCCAACATCGCCGCGTGGCCGTGGTGGGATGGGAACTGCTCAAGAACATGTTTCCTGGGCAGCCTGCCGTCGGCAGCACCATTTTGCTCAACGACATGGACTTCCAAGTGATTGGCGTCATCCCCAAGATCGGCAAAGAGGGCGAGAACGGCACGAACCACCGGATTTTTGTACCCTTTGAGACCATGCGGATGCTTTTTCCACTCAAGGCGCAGAACACCGAGAATGCCATCTCGTTCATCAATTACCGCCCCATAAAGAAAGAGTTGCACATCGAAGCCAAGAACGAAGTTCACGCCATTATCGCCCGGCGGCATGGTTTCGATCCCAGTCTCGACGACGCCTTTCAGGACTGGGACACCATCGACGGCGCCATTCGCGTGGCCAAGATTTTTGATGCGATGGATTATTTCCTCGGCGTGGTCGGAGTTGTTACTCTCGGCCTGGGCGCCATCGGCATCATCAACATCATGCTGGTTTCGGTTACCGAACGGACGCGTGAAATCGGCCTGCGCAAGGCTCTGGGAGCCACGCATCGCAACATCATGACTCAGTTCTTTGTCGAAGGAGCATTTCTCACCGCATTCAGCGGTGGCATCGGCCTGGCCATCACGACCGCTTTCGTAGTTCTGCTGGCGCAGTTGCCTTCTCCAGAAGGATTTGACACGCCGCGCATTGTGCCCGCCTCCGCCGTCATTGCCATTCTTTCTCTGTCTCTGGCCGGCATAATCGCGGGTCTTTATCCCGCGCGCAAAGCCGCACTGCTTCCCCCGGTGGAAGCGCTGCGGCAGGAGTAAACAGATTTGAAGTAAGTAAGTTTGGACTAACTATGCTGGGCGACCTGGGCACACAGGCTTTCAACGCGCTGCAACACAATCGCCGCCGCTCCATGCTCACCATGCTGGGTATGGCTTGGGGTATTGCCACGGTAGTCTTGCTGCTGGCCTATGGTTCCGGCTTTGAAAATGCATTGATGATCGCCTTCCGCACCTTTGGAGGCAACCTCGTCGCCATCTTCCCGGGACGAACTTCACTGCAGGCGGGCGGTACCAAAGCCGGCGTGCAGATACGCCTGACGCGCGATGATCTCGAGTTCCTTCGCGCCGAGTGCCCCATGCTCACCCGTATTTCTCCGGAGGTGGATAAGCAAAGCTTGGTGGCTTTCGGCACCCGCAGCGGAAGCTACAGTGTCCACGGCATTTATTCCAGCTACGAGAAAATTCGTGCTCTGGATGTGGGCGAAGGCACATTTTTTGGCGAGCAGGAGGACTTCACCCATTCCCGCGTGGCCGTCATTGGCTCCACAGTGAAGAAGAAACTCTTCTCCGGCCAGAATGCGCTAGGAGAAAGCGTCCGTGTCGACGGCATTTCCTACAAAGTGGTCGCTGTCCTCCGGCACACAATTTCCAATGGTGATGAAGACATGAACTCCCTGGTTTATGTCCCATACAGCGCCATGAGCGACCTCAAGAATACTTACTATCTTGACGGCATCATGATGGATTATGAGGGAGACCATGGCAAAGTGGTCGATGCCGTGCGCGGTTCCATGGCCTTCCATCACAACTTCAATCCCAAGGACGATCGCGCCATCTTCGTCTTCGACGCCGTGAAAGATCTAGCCGACCTTAATGTGATCACCGTTGGTATCAAGGTTCTGCTGGGCTTTATCGGCTTGCTGACGCTCGGCATCGGCGGCGTCGGCCTGATGAACATCATGCTGGTTTCCGTGACCCAGCGGACCCGCGAAATCGGCGTCGAGAAGGCCCTGGGAGCTCGTCGCTGGCACATTCTTTTCCAGTTCCTGGCCGAAGCTCTGGTGATTACCGCGATTGGCGGCCTGCTCGGGGTGGTGCTGGCTTACCTGGTTTCGTGGAGTGTGGGTTCGCTCACGCTATGGAGCGCATTTATCGAAGACGCCAGCGAGGGCGACATCCACCTCTACATCGACTCCGCCACCCTGATCTGGTCGACCGTCATTCTCAGCTTTGTCGGCATCGTTAGCGGAATGCTGCCGGCAATCAAAGCCGCCAGGCTGAATCCGATCGAGGCGCTGCGTTACGAATAGATACCTATTTCGACTGTCATCCTGAGCGGAGTGACTGCTTCGCAAAGCGAAGCAGTCACGAAGTCGAAGGATCCCTCGCAGCTCACAGCACCACAACCAAGAGTCCACACCCTGTTCTACAATCCCCCTGTGCCCGAAACCGCTGCCACGCGCCTCGACCGAGTTCTCGGCCAACTCCGCCTCTACGAACACCCACTGCTGAATTTCTCCGCCCACTCAAAGGGCGACGGGGTTGAACTCATCATTCGATTCAAAGATGCGTCCATCCCGGTGCACACCTATTATCTCGAACTCCATCCCCGCGACCTCGACCATCCACAGTTCGAATGGAACTTCCAGCGCCAACTCTACGACGCGCTGCACGACTACTTCGTCGAAATGTTCATCCGCACCCCGCAGGACCGCGCCGAGCGCCGTCGAACGGGCTTGTAAAGAAAAGCAATCCGCATCGATTGTCCAACGACATTCTTACGACCTTGGGTTTATATTCATCGAGACTTGGTCTCAGTCGGGGGGATTATGAAGAGGAGCATCTGGCGCCGGTGCCGTCGCAAATCATTAGCGCAAGAAAAGTGCTCATCTCAAATGCCGGCAGCGAAGAAATCGATTCGAGAATCTTTTTTCTTCCTGAGCTGGACAACAATCGGGCGTATGACAAATTCTATGCCGCCGTTAAGAGCGGGGGCCGCTACGAACCCGTTCTCGCCCCCGCCGGCGCCGCTCACAAGTAGAGCTGAGAGATGAACTCGCTCCGGCAAAAGATCGAGCAGGAGATCCGTGAGCACGGCCCCATTCCGTTCTCGCGCTACATGGAACTCTGCCTCTACCATCCCGGACTCGGCTACTACTCGCGAAACGCCGAACAATTCGGCAAGGCTGGCGATTTCTACACTTCGAGCGATGTCCACGCTGTCTTCGGCCGCCTCCTAGCCCGCCAGTTCGACGAAATGTGGCGTGTGCTCGGTTCGCCCGAGCAAATCGAATTGCTTGAACTCGGCCCCGGCCGTGGCCTGTTCGCGCAGGATGTCCTCTGCTGGTCGCAAAAGAAATTCCCCGATTTCTTCCGCGCCATGCGTTATGTCTTAGTGGAAAACTCTCCCGCGTTGCGCGAGCGAATCAAAGAAACTCTGGGGCGACACCTCGAATCCGGGAAAGCAGAACTCCCCGCGCTCTTTGCACTGGACGAAGCATCGACCTCCAACAGCATCGTCTTCGCCAACGAATTCTTCGACGCCCTCCCGGTCGAAATCCTCGGCGCGAAGGGATCCCTTCGCATCGACACGCGGGATAACCGCTTCATCGAAACCTGGGCGCAGCCCTCTCCGGCGGAACTGGAGTTCCTCGACCGCTATTCAATCCAACCCGAGCCGGAGGAACGCGTCGAAGCGCCCCTCGCTGCGCAACACTCCATTCAACAGATCGCCGCCAGCATTCGACAAGGATTCCTCGTCGCCATCGACTACGGCTACACCCGCGAAGAGCAACTCGCAGGACGTCATCGCGGAACGCTGAAAGCCATCCGCCAGCATTCGGTCAGCGCCAATCCCTACGAAGCCCCCGGCGAACAAGACATCACCGCCGACGTAAATTTCACCGCGCTTGCCGCCGCCGCTGAAAAACACGGCATGCAAACGCAGAAGCTCATCACACAATCCCAATTTCTGATGGGCATCGGCGAAGCCAATCAATTTGCCGACGCCTTCGAAGAATGCCGCCTGCCGCAAGAACGCGCCAAAGTTGCGCTGCAACTCAAACATCTGGTTACGCCCGCAGGCATGGGCGAGAGCTTTCACGTGCTGATTGCAAGTAAGGGAGTCGCGCAGGACGGAGTCGAGTCTCTGTCAGGTTTGAACTTCGGTCGCGGCCGTTAGCACCATCTATGTGGAGACAACCGCCTCGGCTGTTCCGCCTGGGCGAAGCCCGGTGGCAAGGGCACAAGCTCAGAACCACCCTATTGTGCAGCTTTCGCAGGCGAATCCTGCTTCGCAACATCCGGATACTCATACACCCCGCGCCCAGACTTCCGCCCCAACCGCCCAGCCTTCACGTACTCCACCAGCAGCGGCGCTGGACGGTATTTCTCTCCCAGAGATTTGTGCAGATATTCGAGAATGTTCAGGCGCGTATCCAGGCCCACCAGATCGACCAGTTCGAACGGCCCCATGGGATGGTTGAGCCCAAGCTTCAGCGCCTTGTCGATGTCCGCCGCCGAAGCAATCCCTTCCTCCAGCATGTAGAAAGCTTCATTGCCGATCATCGCATTGATGCGACTGGTAATAAATCCCGGCGATTCCTTGATCACCACAACTTCCTTGCCCATCCGCTTCCCAACTTCAACGGCGGTGGAGAGCGTGTCATCATCGGTCTCCACAGCCCGCACGACTTCGAGCAGCTTCATCTTGTGTACGGGATTAAAGAAGTGCATGCCCACACACTTCTTCGCGCGGTAAGTGACGCTTGCAATCTCCGTAACGCTTAGAGAAGACGTGTTCGAGGCCAGAATCGTCGCGGGACGGCAGATCTTGTCGAGCAGAGTGAAAATCTCAGTCTTCGACTCCATCTCCTCCGGCACCGCTTCAATCACTAAATCGGCTTCGCGCGCGGCTTCCTCTACCGAGCCCGCATATTCCACTCGACGGAAGGCGGCATCGGCGTCAGGCGCCAACACCTTCCCCAATTCAACCGCCTTGTTGAGATTCGCGCGGATTTCGCTCTCGGCTCGGCGCAGAGCCGCGGGCAGCAGGTCTTCCAGAATAGTGCGGTAGCCGCCTATCGCCGCCGCATGCGCGATGCCGCGGCCCATGATGCCGGCGCCGATCACCGCGACGGTTTTAACCTGTGCCACTACGGGCCCACCTTTTCCAGATCCGCAATCGCGGCATTGACGGCGCCGCCGGTGGCACGCAAACTCTCCGCCAGGCGCTTCCGCTCCTCGGTATTCATGTTGGGAATGTAAATGCAGATACGGCGCAGCGTCGCCGTGATGTCCTCCACATAATTCATTGCACGGATCAGTTCACCAGTTACTGGCATGAGGGCTCCTGTATACTTTGTCAGCTTTTCGGCTGATTCTGATGGCTCCCAGCCCGTTCCTCTGTCAACCACAGCATCGCAAGCGGGACTCCTTATTCTGGACGTGTCGGCGAATTTAGTAAAGGCAGCCAGACTGCAGTTGTCGGCGCCGAGTTCCTCACCCAATCACTGACGCATCCGTTTGTTAACAATGAATTAACAGAACGGCCTATAATCCCCATCGATTCTTTTAATGGGCCGTCCGAGCACTCCGCGAATCTAAGTTATATGGCAGATAAGCCCTTAAAACGCTATATTTTTGCGAGCGATTTCGATCAGACGCTCACCTTCAACGATTCCGGCTACGTGCTCGCTGAGTTGGTCGGCATTGCCACAGCGGAGTTCGAACGCAAAGCCAAAGGCATGGCCAAGATCAACCTGGTGCAGCAGGGAGCCGAACTCGCTTACCTTTTGCTCCACGATCCCGAGTTCAAAGCCAAGGTGCGCAAAGAACATCTTCACGAAGTGGGCAAGCGCATTCGTCTCAAAGGCGACATTAAACTGCTCTACCAGATCCTCGAAGCTGGAGTCGACGGACACTCCTTCGATTTTTACGTTCTCTCCGCCGCCCCGGTCGAGGTCATCCACTCGGCCCTCGAGGGCATTGTCCCGAAGGATCACATTTTTGGCACTGAGTTCCGCTACAAATCATCGGGCGAGATCGACACCATCGTCCGCGCGACCGCGGGCTACGGCAAGGTGGCAGTCCTCAAGCAGTTGTTGGTGCAGCACGTAACCGGTCCCGACCACGTCATCTATACCGGAGACGGCAGCTCCGACATCCACGTAATGCTGGAAGTCAACGCCCGCGACGGCCTCACCATCGCGGTCTCGGAGTCGCCCCATGTTTCGCAAATTGCCAAGCGCACCGTGCTCAGTACCAGCGCTTTCGCAGTGCTGGCGCCCATTCTCGAAGAGGTGGCCGGATGGGAACGCGCCCGCATTCGAAGCTTCTTCGAAGCCAACGGCATGCTGATTCAGGAGTGGGAGCGCGTTCGCACCGACTGGCTGACCGTGCGTCCCGCCATCACCGAGCCGGCAGAACCGCTGACTGTGGCGTGACGAATCAGCTCCTGAAATAAGCCCGTCGACGGCTCGGAGCGGGTTCGAGAAACGGGCTTTAGCCTCTGAGGAGCGTTCTCGGGAACTCCATGCTGCGCGATAAAAGCCTGATCCCGCTCTCGCACCAGCACCAGCGAGCACTAGCTCTATGTGTCCGCATCGATCGCGCTCAACCCATCCCCGCTGCGGATCTGCCAGCCTGGCAGGCAGAAATCGAACAACATTTCGAACGGGAAATCAAAGTTCACTTCTCGGCCGAAGAACAAGTGCTGTTTCCGGCAGCGCGCGAACTTCCCGAGTTAATCCCACTCGTGGAAGACTTGATCGCCGATCACACTGCGCTGCGCGAGTCTTTTTCGCAAGCCCAGGCGTACCGCATGTCGACCGAAACGTTGCCCGCTTTCGCCCAACACCTCTCTGCCCACATCCGCAAAGAAGAACGCCAGCTTTTCGAGCGCCTGCAGCAGTTGATGAGCCCGGAAGAACTGTCAGCTCTCGGCACGCGCTTGGAGACGGCTCTCAAAGACGCCGTGCAAGCCTGCAGCCTGCCAAACGACGCAACCAGGCTAAGGCAAGGACCATAGCCCGATCTTACGGCCCACTGATCACTGATCACTGGAACACTGATCACTGAACACTGATCACTGAACACTGCTTCTTACGCCTCCAGCCGAAACCGTGTCTCTGCCAGCCCATAGAGCCTGCGCCACACCAACCGGTTTATTGTCACCACAGTCGCTGCCATCATCATGGTCGCAACCAGCAGCAGATGGAAATCGCCGCTGTCGGTAGCTTGCTGGATGGTCGCACCCAGTCCCGTCGTGGTGTAAATCTGTCCTCTAAAATGAAAATATTCGGCGACGATGCTGGCATTCCACGCTCCGCCAGAAGCCGTCACCAGCCCAGTCACCAGATAAGGAAAAATTCCCGGAAGAATCAGTTTCTTCCAGCGCGCGATCCCTCGCACCCGGAAGACGCCGCAGCATTCTTTCAAATCGGTCGGAATCGCCATCGCACCCGCGATCACGTTGAACAACACATACCATTGCGTACCCAGCAGCAGCACCACGATCGACGCCAGCCCTAGCCCGCCCCCCAGCCGAATCAACACCAGCAGAATCACCGGCAGCAAGGCCGTCGCCGGCACCGAAGCCGCAATCTGCGCCAGCGGCTGCGCAATGCGCGCCAGCCGGGGATTGAAGCCAATCCCCACGCCCGCCGGAATCGTCCACAGCGCACCGATCAGCAGCGCCAGATTCACGCGCAGAAAAGTAGCTCCCAACCCCAGAGCGGTCGCATGCAATTCCGCCTTCCCCACGCCGCTGAGAATTATCGCGACCCGAACCACGCCGTAACCGATGCCACCGAGCGTTAGCACGGCCAGCCCGCGCAGAAGCCAGTCCCGCCACGGACTCGCCGCCTCGTCCGCAGGTTCCTCCTTATGCTTCCGCGCAAAATGCAAAAGCAGACGCTCCCCCAATGGCCGCAAAGTCCTTTCCCGAATCCTCGCCAGACCGCTCGAATGCTCCACCAGGTTCAGTACCCACGATCGCGGAGCGTCGGTGCTCTCCACCTGCTCAACCTTAAACTTCTCCGCCCACGCGATCACTGGCCGCCACACAAACTGGTCCAGCAGCACGATAACCAGCACCATGGTGACGACGCCCCAAAACATGGAGGCCGTGTCGCCCGCACTGGCCGCGGTTTGCAAGTACGAGCCCAGGCCGGGCAAACGAAAATCGCGTTGTCCCAGCACGAACATTTCGCACACCATCAGCGCGAACCATCCCCCGGCCACCGACATCATCGAGTTCCACACCAACCCGATCGCCGAAAACGGCAGCTCCATCTGCGTGAAGCGCTGCCACCAGCTGAACCGGTAGATCTCCGCCGCTTCCCGCATATCTTTCGGAATGCTCTTCAGCGAAGCATAAAAGCTGAAAGCCATGTTCCAGACCTGCCCGGTGAAAATCAGAAGGATTGCACCTAGTTCCACACCGAGCTGCCGCCCGGGAAAAAGTGCCACCATGGCCAGCATCACACCAGGAAGAAAACTGAGCACCGGAATCGACTGCAACACATCCAGCAACGGAAGCATGAAGCGCTCGGCCCGCGGGTTGTAGGCGGCCACATAGCCATACACCAACGCGAATCCCAGGCTGAGAACATAAGCGATCGTGATGCGCAACAGCGAATAGCCCGCATACGCCGGCAGCGCTCGCAGGCTGCGCGAAATCTCAACTGTCGGAGTAAATGGCCCGAACCACGAGTGCCCGACCGTAACGACTCCATAAAACAGCGCAATCCCCGCGCCGAACATGATGACATCGGGCAGATGCGAAACTTCGATCCGCGGCAGTTGTGTCCACAGCCGGTAGGCTGAGAATCCCCGGAGTGTAATGCTCTTCCTCATGTGCTGCTTTCCTTAGTTTGTCATCCTGAGCAAGCGTTTTCTGTGCAGTGCAGGATCTGGGCGAGCCGCGCGACGCTGCCTGCCCCGAGCAAGCGAAGCACGCGGAGGGGTCGCGTTCTTTGCGACGCAGTAATCGCGCGTTCGGCTCGCTTCCTTATCGAACGCCACCTATCTCAATTGGAACTCTCGATCAGGCCTTGGGTGTGGGAGCCGAATCGCGATCCTCACTGGCGTGCGCCGGTGCTGCTTCTGTCTGCGCGGCTTCTGCCTGGGCCACTTCGGTCTGCACCAGCCGTCCGCTCTCCCGGTTGTAGTCGAAGATCTCTGCATAACGGCCCCAATTCATGGCGGTATCAAACTGACGCTGCACTTCCTCCTCGGAAAAGTGTTCGTCGAGAATATCGTGAAAGAATTCGTCATTGATGGAGTGGTCCGACTTCCGCTTCAGAATGCTGTCAATCTGTTTCAGGATGGTGACGTGTTCCAGCGCCGCCTCACGAAACAGAACTTTGCGCCTCTGAATATCGGCATCGGCGAACCTCACTCCCTGCCCGGAGAGTTGTACATCGCCCTCCTTCAACCAGGCGAAACCCAGCAGTTGACAGGCCTCCAGGATGGGCAACAGGTCCTCAACGTCCATCATTAGTTCTTCGCTCAGGCGAAAAAGATCTTCGCGGCCACCGCGATCGTGCAGCAACTCGACCAGCCCGGCAATTCCACCCACGCGGGCGTGCGGCAGAATCTGGTATTTGCTTACCCGCACCGGCGCTTGCCCTCGCTTCAACCCTCCCGCCGGCACTATGATTTCCCCCGTACTCTCCGGATCGGGCAAAGTATGTTCGACGTCCGGCTCGGTCATGATTTTGTAGATGTAGTCCACCAGTTCTACAAAACGCCCTGACTTACGGTCCCGGGGATGCGAAAGACGAACATTAAAATCAGACCGGATGCGGGCTGGGTTTCGGCCCAGCACCACGATGCGGTCGGCCAGCATCACCGCCTCCTCAATGTTGTGCGTCACAATGAAAATCGCGCTGGTGGGCATCTTCTTGCTAAGCCAAAGCTCCATCAGTTCGCCGCGCAGGTTTTCCGCCGTGAGCACGTCGAGCGCAGAAAAAGGTTCATCCATGAACAGCACTTCCGGTTCCACTACCAGCGCACGCGCGAACCCCACTCGCTGCTTCATCCCTCCAGAAAGCTCCTTGGGATAAGCCGTCTCGAACCCATCCAGGCCCACCGTATCCAGCATGCGCAGTGCCCGTTTCCGCCGTTCCACTGCAGCCACTCCCCGTGCTTCCAGCGGAGCTTCCACGTTCTCCAGCACCGTAAGCCAGGGAAACAGCGCGAAGCTCTGGAAGACGATCGCAACATTTGGCGATTCACCGCCCAGTGGCTTGCCATGCCAGAAAAGCGCTCCCGACGAGGGTTGCGAAAGACCGCTCAGAATACGCAGCAGAGTAGATTTGCCGCAGCCGGAGGCACCCAGAAGCGCAATGATTTTCCCCGGCTCGATGGTAAAGTCCGTAAGCCCCACGACTTGAATGCGCGTACCGTCGGGCTGGGGATACGACTTCTCAATCGCCCGCGCTTCGATAATCGGTTCCGTCGCCAAGAAAACTCTCCGTTCCTTCTATACACGATCCCGGACAAGGCACAAAATCCGAGGGCCTTTTTAACATTCCATTCACAATCAGCCGCAATCTGCGGCCTCAAGCCGCGAAGTTTTCATCCGCCAGAATGGGAACGGACTGAGGCAATCGATCCGTCACTTCGGCGAGGTGGGCAAGTTTGGCGGTCAACTCGGCGGTAAACTGCCCAGGAGCAAAACGCCATTTCCAATTTCCGCCGTGCAGGCTGGGCGTGTTCATGCGTGCCTCGCTTCCCAGGCCCAGCACGTCCTGCAGCGGGATCAGGGCAAACTCCGCCGGCGAGGTCTGAGCCGCGCGAATAAATCCCCAATGAATTCCGTCGTCGCAACGCCCGAGATAGGCTTCTGCGTTGCGTCGTTCGTGATCGGCGCAGCCCGCCCGGAACCATCCTACCGTCGTGTCATTATCGTGCGTCCCCGTATAAATGACCTTGCCCTCGGCGCGGTGCGGCAAGTACATGTGCGCTCCTTCGTCGCCGAACCCGAACTGCAGTACCGCGATTCCAGGAATCTGCAGACGGTTCCGCAAGGCATGAACCTCCGGGGTGATGTAGCCCAGATCCTCGGCGAAGAACGGCAGGCCACCAAGCGCCTCGCGCAGTTTCTGAAACAAATCGTCTCGCGGACCATCCACCCAGCGCCCGTTAATCGCAGTTGGATCGGCCGCAGGAATCTCCCAGAACTGGTCGAACCCGCGAAAGTGATCAAGCCGCACGTAATCGCAGTGCCGCGTCGCCCAGCGCAGCCGCTCAATCCACCACTGGTATCCCTTCCCCTTCATCACATCCCAGCGATATAGCGGATTCCCCCAGCGTTGCCCCGTCTTGCTGAAAAAATCCGGGGGCACTCCGGAGACCACCTCGGGCTCCAGATTCTCCTTCAGTCGGAAGAGTTCGCGGTGCATCCAGACGTCGGCGCTGTCGTAATTCACGAAAATGGCAACGTCGCCCACGACGCGAATCGAGCGCTCCGAACAATAGCGCCGCAGCGCCTGCCACTGCTCATAGAAGGCAAATTGCAAAGCGCAGCGGATCTTCAGGTTGACTTCCAACTCCTTCCGTGCCTGCTCCAGTGCGCCCGGTTCGCGCTGCGCCAATCCTGCCGGCCATTCATTCCAGCTCGCCAATTTCTGCCGGGCACGCAGTGCATCAAAGAGGACGAAATCGTCCAGCCACCATGCATTCTCCGAGCAGAACCTTTCAAAACGTTGGCGCGCGCTCTCCGAAGCTGAAGCAACAAAATTGCGCCCAGCCTCAAACAGCAGTGGCATCTTCGCGGCAAAGACGCGATCGTACTCGACCACTCCCGAATCGGAGCCAAGCGAGGAGATTTTTGTTTGATCGATCCACCCATGGCTGGCCAGTCGTTCCAGGCTAATGAGCAGCGGATTCCCGGCAAACGCCGAGATGGAAGAATAAGGAGAATTCCCGTAACCCAGCGGACCGAGCGGAAGAACCTGCCACAGCGCCTGCCGGGCAGATGCTAGAGAATCGACAAAAGAATAAGCCGCCGGCCCCAAATCACCGATGCCGCCGCGCGAAGGCAACGACGTGGGATGCAACAAAATGCCTGCGGCGCGCGGAAACGGCATGCAACTTGATCACTAACTTGGATTCCTGATTTTGCTTTCTAATTTTGCCAGATTCCCAGTCTGCTAAGCCCCCGGCTCATTTCCCGCACGGGTCAGTGCCTTCATCTCTTCCTGGTTGACCTTGATCTTGCCGGACTTTTCCATCTGACCGCGTAGGTTGGTTACAAACAGCCCGAAGACCTCCTGCTGTTTGGCCTGCAGCAGCATATCCCGAATCTGGTCGCGCTTGGCCGCAAAGTCTGCATCCGCTGGAGCCTGCACCTCCACTAGGGAAATCACCACCCCGTTGGCTCCGCTGTTGATCGGTCCGCTGATGTCCCCCGGCTTCATGCTGAACACCACCGAGGCTCCTTCGGTCATGGAACCGATATCGGGGACCTGCCCATCAGGCAACACAAAGTCACTCGTCTTCACCGTGGCACCCAATTCCTTGGCCGCCTTCTTCAGATCGTGTTCGCTCTTTGCGCGATCCGAAAGCTCCTGCGTCTTCTGTGAGAGCAGCACGCCCGAACGCTCGTTCTTGAATTGCTCTTCCACCCGTGCGCGAATCTCATCGAACGTGGGCGTCGACGGCGGCTTCACTGCCAGCAACTGGAACACCGCGAAGCCCTGAGACGTCGCAGACATCTCCGGCGGCGCCTTTTCCGTAGCGCCGAACACTGCATCCATGAATTGCGGCGCCGGCCCCAATCCAGGCACCACATCGGTCCGGCTAAAAAAATCCGAGGTCACTGCTGACACACCCTTCGCCGCCGCCGCCGCGTCCAGCCCCTGAGTCTTCGCCTGTTGCAGCAGATCTTCCGCTTGTCTCTGCGCCAGTTGTTGCGTCTTTTGCTGCTTCAGGACGGGCTCGATCTCGCCTTTGACCTCATCGAGCGTCTTCATGTGCGCATCCTGCCGGTCGTCCACGCGAATAATGTGGAATCCGTAGCTGCTTTTTACCAGGTCGCTGATCTGTCCCTTGGGCAGCGAAAATGCGGCTTTCTCAAACTCCGGAACCGTCCGGCCCTTCCCGATCCAGCCCAGAGACCCGCCTTCCTTGGCGCTGCCCGGATCTTCCGAATACTTTTTGGCCAGGTCTTCGAATTTTGCCCCAGCCTTGAGTTGCTTGAGCAAATCCCCCGCACGCCGCTGGGCCTCGGCCACTCCCTTGTCGTCCACTTTGCCGTCGGGCCCGGGAAGCGGTGTCTTGATCAGAATATGGCTGACCTTCGCCTGTTCGGCAACGCGATATTGGTCGCGATGCTGGTTGTAATAAGCCCGCAACTCGTCGCCCGTGACCTGCACTGCGGCCTGAACCTTTGCCGTGTCTAGCACCACGTACTGGATCTTGCGCTTCTCGGGAATGGAGTTCACGTAGCTTTTCTGGTGGCTGTCATAGAAGGCCTTGAGCTCTTCCACCGTGGGATGGAGGCCTTTCTTGATGTCGTCTTCCTTTAAAACCGCATAGTCAAACTTTACCCTCGTATTCTGCTTGAGAAACTCCTGCCGGATGGCCGCATCGCTTACCGACGCGCTTCCGCTGATCAACGCCTGCAGCTTGCTGATCATAAGTTCCTTGCGCACATTCTCTTCGAACATCGGAGGAGTAAGGTTGGCGCGCTGCAACATATTCTGGTATTCAGCTTCGCCGACAAAATTTCCTCCGGGGAAAAAGTACGCGGCATAGCGGCCGTGCTGCAGGTCGTCCTTCACTTCCTGCGGCGAAGCCTTTAATCCTATGTGCTGCGCTTCGGTCAGCAACGCCTGCCTGTCGATCAATTGTTCGGCGGCTCGCGGGGTGTCCTGCTGGATCAGAAAAGACATAATCATCGAGGCTTGCGCGCCGTATTGCTGCGCCTGCTGTTGTGCCATCTGGCGCGCCGTCTCCCGCACTTCCTCGGCCGTAATATCCTCGCCGTTCACCTTGGCAATCACCCCTGGCTTGCTGAACGAATCGTTACTGCCGATGCCGGGGACGAAAGCAATCACCATGGCCCCGCAGATCAGCAACAGCAGCCCGCTCAGTACAATCTTCTTGACCGGTCCTTCAGTTTGTAGAAATCGAATCATCTTCTTGTCACTCCAGAATTGTGCGTAGAATCCACAATTATAAACCACGAGATCCTGTCACCCTGAGGTTGTGGTTCGCGAACGCGAAGCTCAACCGCAGTCGAACGACCCCCTTACTCTCGGCCATCACACCACCCCTGCAACACGTTTCTGCGGTTCCCTTCGTTTCTAGCTCTCCGCCCGCCAAACACTCCCCGCGCGCGACCGCCAAAATCACCTATTGAAACGTATCAATAGACGTGTTATCCATCTTATTCCCGGACCGAGGTCCGCGGAAACGATCTGCAAGCGTGCGCCAGAAATGGCCCGCAAGGGGACAACATGAACTCCAAGAAAGAAAGACGCCCAGCCTTCCCCACTCGAGTCGCGACGCAGTGGCTAGTGGTGTTATTTCTCGGTGCACACTCTCTTCTGGCCGCAGACACCCCGCTCAAACCCGGCGCTCAGGCAGGTCTCCCGAGCAAACTGGTTCTTCAAGAACACTGGACACTCCAATCCTCCGCCAAAGTCGAAGCCAAAGGCGAGATCGTTTCCACCGCCGCTTTCGTTCCCAGGGGATGGCACGACGCCACCGTGCCCACCACCGTAGTCGCAGCCCTGGTGAAGGACAAGACTCTCCCTGATCCGTTCTTCGCCATGAACCTCCGCCAGTTCGCCGGCGTCACTTACCCAATCGGTGGAAATTTTTCCAACATCCCCATGCAGACGGATAGTCCCTACGCCGTCTCCTGGTGGTATCGCAAACAGTTCGCCGCGCCAGCCGCGTTCGCGGGAAAAACCGTCTGGCTCAATTTTCGGGGGATCAACTATCGCGCCAACGTCTGGCTCAACGGAAAACAGATCGCCAACTCCGATAACATCGCCGGAGCCTGGCGCACCTACGAATTCAACGTAACCGACGCAGTGAAACCCGGTGGCGAAAACGTTCTTGCGGTGCAGGTCTTCGCCCCCACCGAGAGCGATCTGGCCATCACTTTCGTCGACTGGAATCCCGCCCCTCCCGACAAAAATATGGGCCTGTGGCGCGAGGTCTACTTAAGCACTAGCGGCCCGGTCGCGCTCCGCTTTCCTACAGTCGTCTCCAAGCTGAACCTGCCCGCCGATGATTCCGCGCAACTCACCGTAACCGCTCAACTCAAGAACGGCACGAGCGAACCGGTAAAAGGCAAACTTATAGGACAGATAGGAAGCGCATCCTTCGAGCAGGAAGTCGAACTCGCCGCCAACGAGAGCAAAGACGTAACCTTCACTCCTGACAAATTCCCACAACTCGTCTTCTCCAATCCGCGCCTGTGGTGGCCCGCGCAGATGGGCAAGCCGAATCTTTACGAGTTGAGCATGCAGTTTGACATCAACGGCAAGTCCAGCGAGCGTTCGACAACCCAATTCGGCATTCGTCAGGTCACTTCCGAAGTGAATGCCACTGGCGGCCGCGCCTTCCACATCAACGGCAAGAACATCCTGATCCGCGGCGGCGGCTGGACTCCGGACATGATGCTCCGCGAAAACTCGCAGCGCCTTCATGACGAGTTCCGCTACGTACGCGATATGGGACTAAACACCGTCCGCCTCGAGGGCAAACTTGAAACTCAGGAATTCTTCGACCTCGCCGACCACGAAGGAATTCTCGTCATGGCGGGCTGGTGCTGCTGCGATTTCTGGGAGCGCTGGCCGCGCTGGAAGCCGCAGGATTTCGAAATCGCTCAGCAGTCCCTCCGCGATCAGATCTACCGCCTGCGCAGCCATCCCAGCATGGTCATGTGGCTGAATGGCAGCGACAACCCGCCCCCGCCCGATGTCGAGCAGATGTATCTCGACATCGAAAAGCAGCTCCTGTGGCCGAATCCCGTAGTCTCCTCCGCCACCGGCAAGCCCACCACGGTCACCGGCGACAGCGGCGTTAAGATGACAGGGCCGTATGAATACGTAGCTCCAAGCTATTGGGAAGAGGACACATTACCCGGTACGCCTAACCGCAAGCAGTGCAACCCCGGCGGCTGCGGCGGCGCCTACGGCTTCAACACCGAAACCAGCATGGGACCTGCCGTCCCGCCCATCGAAAGCATCAGCGCCATGGTCGGAAAAGATCATCTCTGGCCAATCGACGACGTCTGGAACTACCACGCCGGCGGCGGAGAATTCAAAACTATCCAAGTATTCAGCACCGCGCTTGCGAATCGCTACGGTAAGTCAGACAACGTCGAAGATTTCGCCAGCAAATCGCAACTGCAAACCTACGAAGGCGTGCGCGCCATGTACGAAGCCTACAGCCGCAACAAGTATCAAGCCACCGGTGTGATCCAGTGGATGCTCAACAATGCATGGCCCTCCATGATCTGGCATCTCTACGACTACTACCTGCGCCCCGCCGGCGGCTACTTCGGCGCCAAGCGCGCCATGGAAGCGCTGCACCCGATCTACGGCTACGACGACCATTCCATCTGGCTCGTCAGCAGCCAGTATGAGGATGCCAATGGCCTGAAGCTAACCACAAAGATTTACAACCTGGACATGACCGAGAAGCTCTCCCACGAAGATTCCGTCGACGCGCCCGCCGACAGCACAGCCAAAGTATTCACACTCCCAGAAGTCGACGGCCTGAGCCCCGTTTACTTCGTTGCCTTGCGCCTGACCGACTCGACCGGCAAGCTGGTAGGCTCCAATTTCTACTGGCTTTCCACCAAACCCGAAACCCTCGACTGGGCCAAATCCACCTGGTGGACGACTCCAACCGATTCCTTCGCCGATTACACCGCCCTCGCGCAGCTTCTCAAGGTAAAGCTTAAAGTTACCGACCGCACCGAACGCAAAGGCGAAGATTCCGTCACCCACGTAACCCTCGAAAATCCCAGCAAAAGTCTGGCATTCTTTGTTCGCCTTAAAGTAGACAAAGGCGTCAAGGGCGAAGAGATTCTGCCCGTAGTCTGGCAAGACAACTACATGTCTCTGTTACCCGGGGAAACGCGCGAAGTAACCGCCACTTACCGCGCCAGTGACCGGGGCACAGCCAAAGCAACGGTAGAAGTAAGCGGCTGGAACGTAGAGTAAAGGTGCAGAAAGATGCTAAAGATGCTCACGTGGGCACAGCCGCCTCGGCTGTCCCGCCGGGCAGAGCGAGGTGACCCTATCTCACGCCACGACCCAATTTCATTAAACATGCTGCGACACCGACAGAACATTCCCGTCAGGATCCTTGAACCACGCCACCTTGTCCCCGCCCGGCGCGGTCCAGATTCCGAGTGCATCCTGCTCAAAGAACCCAAACCTCTCGAACCGCACGCCTTTCTCCTGTAGTCCCGCAACCATGTTCTCTATATCGGTCACTTGCCACCCCAGAATCGTGAACGGAGCCGGCGTGAACTGCGCCTTCGCCACCCGAACCATGGTTCCATTCGCATCCAGCACCATGGCAAATCCGTCATCCTTCACAAAGCGCAGCCCAAGCACGCCTTCGTAAAAAGCTCGCGCCTTATCTGTGTCTTTGGTGGGAACAAACGCCACAATGTCGGTGGATCCTAGCATTGGCACTCCAACTATTCTTCCGGCGGCAATTCGAAGTCGACCAGATTGCCTCGAAAGCCCTTGGTCTTCCACGCGCCTATGGCGATTCCTATCGCCATCCAGATCGCACCAAAAACCAGCGCCGTAGCGCTGAGGCTCAACCACAGAAGCAGGCAAATGAAAAAGCCTAAAACCGGCGGTAGCAGATTCGTCAGCTTCTTTTTCTCTTCATGAAGATAGTAACGGACAAATGCCGCCGCGTTCACCCCCATGAAAGCGATCAGGGCGCCAAAATTCAGCAAGTTCGCGCCCAGTTCGTAGCCGCTGGACGCCGGCGCCATCAGATACCCGCTTGATATAAACCCGGCCAAGTGGGACGGCAGCGCCGCCACCCACGGCAGAAAGAAAGCGCCGGCCAGAGCCAGTGCTCCTACGAAGAGTACGTTGTTGCGGGGAACGTGCCTTTTGGCATCGACTGCGCCAAAGAACGACTTCGGTAAAGCATTACTGCGTCCCATGCCATAGAGTAGCCGAGCCGCGCCCAGTTGTGCGCCCATGCCCGAGCCGAAGTTCGCCACCACCAGCGTGAATCCGACAATCGCAAACAACGGCGCCCAGGCGCGTCCCGCGACGAAAGTAAAAGCCGTGTCCATGTTCGGATACGGTTCAGAGGCCGGCCAGATCAGCTGAGCCGCATACACCTGAAAGGCCGAGAGAATCCCGATCACCACACAAACCAGCACTGTCGCGAGAAGAATATTTCGCCGCGGATTCTCGGCTTCTTCCGAGAGCGTGGAAATTCCGTCAAAACCAATGTAGGTAAGCACCGCGACAGAAGTACCGCCCAGCACCGCTTTCGTATTCCAACTCGCGGGATCGTAAAACGGCCGCGTAAAGAACGCCGCACCGTCGTGAGGATGGCCAAAAATGTAGCGCGCCGCCGCCACAAAAAAGATCGCAATCACCACGCCCATTCCCGCAGCCAGCGCGGTATTCACTCGAGCCGAAGTTTTCACGCCTTGCACATTCAACGCCGTGAACATCAGCGCGAAAATAACCGCCCAAACGGCATATGAGACACCAGGTGCGAACACATGCGCCTGCTGACTGATCCAGATAATGCAGATCATGGGATTGAGCAGGTAATCCATGACCATGCTCCAGCCGGTCACATAGCCAAGCGCCGGATTGATCTCCTGCCCGACATAAATAAACGCCGAACCCGCACTCGGATAAGCCCGCGCCATCCGCCCATAGCTGATCGCTGTGAACAGCATCGCGACCATCGCGATCAGAATCGTGGTGACCACGTGGCCATGGCCACGATTACTGAGCACGCCGAACACTGACATCGGCGCAACCGGCTGAATCACGATGACGCCGTAAAGGATTAAATCCCAAAGGGTGAGACTGCGGCGTAGACGCGGAGCGGACGGTGCAACAGAGATAGCAGGTTCCATGGGTCCGCCTATTGGATTATGAGGAGGGTGAGAATGTCAATGTTAAAGCGATTCCGTACTTAGCGGAGTCGCTCACTTCCCGTAGTCGAACCAATACCCGCGCTGCTCATTTCCCGACATGTACCGCGTGTTGTATCGGAGAAGATAATTCACATGCGCATCGTCGAGCGGAAACGACTTACCCTGTGCATAAGGATAGTCGCCCATCCTGAGGAACGGCAGCGGCGCCACGTAGTTGCCTTCGGCGGCATAGAAGTCCATGTCTTTCTCATATCCATAGGCCGCGAAGAAGTAATCACGCACCCAGCCCTCGCGCAGCACAGGCAGCTTCGACGGATCAAAGTCGAGACGAACTTCATCCCCCGAACCGAAAACAACCGACTGATCGTCGAGCGCCGTCAGCAGCGGTAACACATCGCCATAGCGGGTGTAAGTTCCGATGGGACGGGTATACGGCCCAGTCGCACTCGCCTTCTCATAAATGTATTGCACGTTTCCCGGCGGCGAGCCTTCGATCTTCAGCGGGAATCCATGGTACCCGAGATCGGCGTGGACCAGCGGAACCGGTGTGAGACGAGGACTTTGAGTCTCATCTCGAAAAGCCTGCGGCGTGCGGCTGATAAGAATGCTGTCCCAATAAATCTGCAGGTTCGTAGTGACGCGAATCTTCTGCGTCCCGATCGGCAGCTTGCCCGTGAGATCGGCAGTCATGGTGCGCGGCCCGCCGGCAGGGAAACCCATGTCATCGATCACCCGCACCCATCGGTTGTTTGAATCCAGAGCTTCAACAAAAGGCGATATCGCCTGCACCCCGGCTTGCGACGCCGCGTACATGCTGTTTGCCGAAAAGTATTCGACCTCGCCATGCAACAGTAGCCACAGCGGGCCGCCGCGATAAGCCTCACCCAGGTCGAGCGTCAGGCTATGCAACTGGGCAAAGCCCTGAAATTGTGTCAACGCAAAATCGCCGAAGTAACGATGCGCCCGCAGATCGGCCAACACATTGTGGCCGTGCTCGTCCCACGCGCCTGCGGGCGGACGCGCGTCCGCGCTCTTGCTCACCACCACCTTGAACTCAGGATACGGCGGATTCGACGCGAAATATTCGTTGGGATACACATCAAGATCGGCTGGGTGATCGACCGCCAGTACCCGCACCTGGTCAAGATAAACGGCTTCCTCCAGCGGCTCCATGAAACGAAAACTGAGCGTGCCGTCCTTCTCGCGAATCAGGTTGTGGTCGATCTTGATATATTCGACCGGCCGCGGAACATCGCGCTGCCCCGGCCCAATCCAGTGTCCGACCACGCCCGCGCCCAGCATGTCGGCCACCAATTCGTAGCGCTCGCCATTCCACACAAACAGCGTAGGACAGGAACTGCCGCGGCGGTCGATCTCGGTGAAATTCTGCTGCCGGTCGCCGGCGACATTGATTTCATCCTGCAGTACGCCAGTCGGCCACAACATACGCACGATGTCGGTCTCTTTTGAATCGCCCAGTCCGACCACGATGTCGGTCGAGTTCTGCCCCAGGTATCCGTTCGATCCGGCGATCTCAAACTTCTGCCGGTTCCCGCCCGCAAACACTTCCACCTTGGTGCCGATCGCGCTCTTGTTGTCGGCCAGCCCCTTGAGCGAAAGGCGCAACCAGTGATTCTGATTGCCGCCTTCATTGCGCAGCAGCACGGCGGGACCGTGATTCTGCGTGATCAGCAGATCAGTCGCGCCATCGCCATCGTAATCGCCGGTGATGATGGCTCGCGGATCTTTGAGTTGAATCTTGTCAAGCCCAACATCGGCAGTGACGTCTTTGAAACCGTCAGCCCCAAGGTTGCGGAACAGCCGCACTTCCCCCTTACCGTCTTTGGTTTCGCCGACCGCAACCAGATCGACCCAGCCGTCGTTGTCGTAATCAAAGGCAGCCACGCCATAGGCGCGAACCCAGTTTGTTTCGGGAAGTTCGACTCGATCGAAGGTCTTGCCATGATTGTTACGCCAGAGCGTGAGGCCCGGGGCACTTAGTTGTGTGAAGGCGAGATCCATCCACTCATCGTGGTTGAAGTCGAGGACAGCGACACCGTTGCTCGCAGCCGGCAAGACGGGCGCCCATGGTTGACGCTCAAGAAACTTCCCTTCGCGCGGGTTTTCAAAAATCGCCGGCCTTCCGGTAACAACCAAGTCAACGGCGCGATCATTGTTGTAATCCGTACCGATCGCATTGCCCGCGGGGTGGCTGCCGGCCAGTCCGGTCTCCGTGGTCACGTCCGTGAACGTCCCATTGCCATTGTTCCGCCAAAGCACCCTCGCAAGTTCCCGCGGGTCCTGCCGGGCCACGTACAGGTCCAGATCGCCGTCGTGGTCGTAGTCAATGAAGGTCAAGCCAGAGTTAAGGCTACCGCTCTTGATACCTGCTGCCAGGGTCACGTCCTTGAACGTGCCCTTCTTTTCGTTATGCAACAGAATCACGCGGCTATTCGTACTGATTGCGAGGTCAACCGCACCATCGTTGTCAAAATCTCCCGCAGTGCAGCCGACGCCATGCCAGCTCGGATCGAGTCCAGCTTCCTTGGTTACGTCTTCAAACTTTCCATTTCCCAGGTTGTGATAGAGTGACGCGCCACCCTCACTTCCATTATCCGGGACAAAGATGTCTGCACGGCCATCACCCTCGTAATCGAGAAAACACGCCCCCGGGCCAATGTCAGATAACTGGGCATTCTGGCCCCTCGGTGCAATTTTCGAAGTCAGGCCCGCTTCCCTTGTCACATCCACAAACTGCACCTTGATCTGCGCGGGCGCTTTCAACACCGCCGACGGCGCCTCAACCGCGCGTGAGTACTGCCCCTGCTCGCCATAGGCCAGGCTCACAGGCGCACCGAGCTTGTTCTGCGTGATGTACTGGAATTTCTTCAGGTGCTCGCGGGCGTGGTCGATGTCAGTCGACTGCTGATAAGCGCGCGACAGTCCGAACTCGGCCGAGGCATGCAGCGGGTTCAATTGCAGTGCGTGCTGAAAGGCATCAATCGCTTGCGGGAACTGTTTAGCTTGCACATAGGACGATCCCAGAAAATACCGGGTGTCAGCGTCGTTCGGGTCGAGTTCGACTACGTGCCTGAAGGCATCAATCGCGGCTTGCGCGTCGCCCGTATTTTTCGCCAGCAGGCCGAGGTTGTACCAAGCGTTCGGATTTTTCGGATCCTGCCTGAGCGCATCCTCCAAGGCGGCTTTGGCTTCGTCAATCTTTTGCAGATTCAATAGGGCAATGCCTTTATTCAGCCGCGCGATGCTCAGCTTTGGATCGAGTTCGGCCGCTTGCCGGAAGCACTTGAGCCCTTTCTCGAAAAGCTGCTGGTTCATGTAAGCAGTACCCAGATTGTTCAAGCGCGCAGCCTCCGCCGGATTCGCTTTCGGCTGAGTCTGCGGCGCTGTCGCGAACAGGCCAATCGCGGCCAGGAGTATGCCGGCGAAAGCCGCTGAAATTCTGGGAGTCATTCGACTAAAGATTTAACCACAGAGGACACACGGAACACAGGGTAAATCATTAATTAGACTTTGGTCGCGGCGCGTAGGCGCGCTGGCCCATGATGCCCTTGCCTTCCTCGACCGTAACCGTCTGTCCAGCGTTGACGTTCGAGAGTCTATCAACCTGCCCGCTGGGCCACTGAATCTCGACGCTGTCAGCCTTGGTCTGCGCAGCCAGGCCGAAGGTCAGCACCAACTCACTCTGCGACAGATAACTCGATCCCGAGCGTAGCATCTTCGATTGCCTGTCTTCTCCAGAGCTGACGCGCACCACCGCGCCGATGCCATCGCGGTTCGACTTCGTCCCCACCAGCTTCAAGCGCAGGCTATGATTCGTCCCGCCCTCGTTGTGGAACAGGAACGCCGGACCGGCGTTGGTGGTGACCAGAACATCCAAAAAGCCGCCGTTATCGATATCAGCGTAAGCCGCACCCCGCGCCACTCTCGGCGCGGCGAAGGCCGGCCCCATCTGCGCCGTCACTTCCTGAAACTTGCCTCCGCCCAGGTTGCGAAAAAGATGCGCCGGCTCGGCATAGCTGACGCGCTTTTGCACACGCTCAATGGCATCTTCTATATGGCCGTCGGCCACGAAAATGTCAGGCCAGCCGTCGTTGTCGTAATCGAAGAAGAAACAGCCGAAGCCGAGCGTGACCAGCGTGGCGCGTCCCACTTCAGATTGTGGAGCCTCATCCACGAACAAGCCGTTGCCCTCGTTGTGATAGAGCGAGACCATCTGATTGGCGAAGTTGCTGATGATGACGCTGATGTGGCCGCTTCGGTCGTAGTCACCGGCATCGACGCCCATCCCGGCGCGCGCCACTCCATCTTCGCTAAACCCTATGCCAGACGGAACACCGCGCTCCTCGAACGTTCCATCTTTCTTGTTCAGGTAAAGCTTGTTGGGCTGCGTGTCGTTCGCGATCAGAATGTCGGGCCAGCCATCCCCGTTGTAATCGAGAATAGCGATCCCGAGGCTTTTCGATGTGGGATCGCCCAGTCCAGATTTTTGTGTAGTGTCTTCAAACTTGCCGCCGCCGAGGTTGTGCCACAACCGCACCGACGTCCCCTTGTACGACTCCGGCGTGCAATAAGATTTGTGTGCGCCGTCGAGCGTGCAGTAGAGATCGGTCTGCTCGCTCCACTGCACGTAGTTGGCAACCACCAGATCGAGTTTGCCATCGCGATCGTAATCAACCCACGCGGCGCTGGTCGAAAACTCGTTCGGCCCCCACAAGCCGGCGGCCTTGGTGACATCCGTGAAAGTACCGTTGCCGTTGTTGTGGAAGAGATGACTCTGTCCTAACGCGGTAATAAAAATATCGTCGAAGCCGTCGTTGTCGTAATCCCCGACCGCCACTCCCAACCCGAACATGGGCATGTCGAGCCCGGCCTTGTGGGTTACATCGCTGAAGGTTCCGTCACGATTGTTATGGTATAGCTTTGGGGTCGTCGCTCCCGCGTGGGCATGTCCAGGCCAATCCTCGCCATTGACCAGGAGTATGTCAGGATAACCGTCGTTGTCGTAGTCAATGAAAGCGCAGCCCGGACCCATGGTCTCCGGAAGCCACTTCTTTCCAAATGCGCCGTTGTTGTGGGTGAAGCGGAGCCCAGCTTGGCTCGTAATGTCACGAAAGTGAATCTGCTGCGCGTGGCCAGGTAGCGCCAACACGGGTAGAGCCAACAAAAGAACGACCCACCACGCAGCCACCTTTCGACGAAGCTCACCGCAGGCTCTGGCACGGAGCGACCTCGAAAACATCTTCCTCATTCGGAGCCTCCAGCGGGCAGTGCGGTTGTCCTCACATGTTTGGACGCAAGTGCTGGCAGCGGCACAGAAACATGCTCGTGAATTGCCTGCCTCTCATTGTTGTCTTCCGCATGTAGCTGGCGATACGGCCCCGTGATCGCCTGCGATGATTCATCGGCTTTGAATCGCAGGTAGCGCACCTGGTGCTCCTTTGCGAGCTTTTCGTTACCCAGTCCGTTATAGCAAAGCATCAGGTTGTAGTGCGCCTGCAAGTCCTCGGGATCGATCGCCAGCACGGATTGCAGGGTCTTCACTGCATCGTCATAATTGCGCTGCAGGAAGAGAATGCGCCCCAGATCATTGAGCGCGACGCGGTCGCGTGGATACTGCGCCAGAACGATGCGCAGGCGCGCGGCTGCGCCCTCGTAGTTGCCGTCTGCACGCAGCACCCGGGCATAAAAGTAGTTGGCCCGCGCCAGATTCGGGGACAAAGCCAGTGCTTTCCCCAGCACGACGCGGGCGCGTTCCATGTCGCCTTCCTGCACGGCGCAGCGACCGATGTTGACCCAGCCGTCGGGATTGTTAGGATCAGCCTCCGTAACTATCTGGAAAGCCGCAGCTGCTCCCTTGAGATCGCCCTGCAGGAACAGGCCGATCCCGTAATCGTTCCAGCGCTGCCATTCGTCTTTTTTCACAATGGTCTTGGGTTCGGGGGAGGGCGCGCTGTGCGCGACTACCGGCAGCGTCACTTCGTCTTCCGCGACGGCAACGACGGGCAGGTCGGGAATCTTTTCCTGCTTCGCTGAAACCCCGCTCAGCGATGCCGTAAACACTGTCGGGCGGTCGTCGTAGCCAGGCGCAACCGAATTCGGCGATGCAGGGTCCGGCTGCCCGGCGAAGGCTTCGTGCGTGCCATACCACGAAAACTTTCTGTAGCACAAGCGTGCGTGCAGTGTGATCTTGCTGCCTGCATTTTCAGGAATCGACACGCGGTAATGCACCGTATCGGCTGCGCCCGGAGGAATGAGCCGCACATACACAACCGCACGCGTAGCCCAGGCATTGCGTTTGTTGATGGGATTGCCGTGCCCGTCAATCTGCAACGACCGGTAGAAGTGCGCGCCTTTCTCCACCGGACCTTTGCCATCGCCCTCCACCATCCCGCTCCAAAAGATAGTCTGGCCCTTGTCGTCCGTGCCCTTCAGTTCGAGCCAGGTGTCGAAGGCATCGACCGTTCCCCCGGGGAAAAAATGTCCAACTTTTTTCGTGCGCACCACCACTTCGACGCGCACGGTATCGCCGCGGCGCAATGCAGGCTGCACCAGGTTCAATGGCGCCGTGACCGGAGCAACTTCTCCTTCGGCTCCTGTTTCAGAGCTTGGAATAATTTTGGTTTCCGCTTCTTCACCGACGGCGAAGGTGGTGGCCAGCTCCGGTTGACCCGCCGCTGCCGACCTCAGTGCGACCGGCAGCGGCGCCTGCGCAGGGGATAAAGCAAAAATATCCACGGTGAGAGCGCCGCTCTTCAGGAATGCCTCGGTCAGTTTCAGTTGCGCAGCGTCTTCATTCACCGTCGGCAGCGCGGTGTTCGCACCCGGGAAGCGATGCGAGTGTACGAGACCGTTGATGTTGCCCGCGTCCTTCGAAGATTCCATGGGCATGTGGCAATCAGCGCACTGCTGCGGCTTCGGCGGATAGTAGAACGATCGCGCGCCTTCACCGGAGACTCCGCTGGCCTGCCAGTTGTCGTATTCGTTGAAGCCGCGGAACCAGCGGTAGCCGTTGACCGGCACGTCGAGGTGCACCTTGTGGCAGGTGGAGCAGAACTCTGCCGTCTGCGTGCGCATGAACGGTTTGAGGAACACGCGCCGGTGCGGTTCGGGATTCAGCCGGATCACGAAATCGTGCAAGGCGCGCGCCACGGGGTTTTGCGTGGCCGCGAGTTCGTGCAGCTTGGGATACTCCAGGTAAAAATCACCCTGGCCCATGGTGCTCTTCACTTTGGCAATGGAGTGGCACATCATGCAGCCGAGACCAGCCTGCGATTCTGGGCGGTGCACGATCTGCTTGATCGGAGTATCCATCATCCCAGCGTAGAGCACGGCCGGATCGTGGCATCCACCGCACCATTTCGAGGGCTTGGTCCCGATCGTATCCTGCATGTACTCGATCGACTTGCGGTACCACTGATTATTGAACGATGAGAAATGATGAGCCGAGCTGAACCACTGGTTGTAGATGTCTTCGTGGCAACGCTTGCAGGAGTCAGACTCCATGAAAAACTTGCTCGGGATTTTCCGATTGCCATACACCTGCGCGGAGCTGGGAAAGAACGGACCCGAGGGTCCGTCACCCTCGCCGTTCATGTTGGCGGGCGGCATGGCGGGATTCTCGATGCGGCCGCGCGTCTGCCAACTTTCGCGCATGTAGCGCGCACTGTAGCTGGCTCCGGTGAGCACGACCAGGCAGATTGCTGTACGCAGAATGGCGTTCGCGGCGTTGGAGGCCAGCCATCCACGCTGTCCAAGTTTGGCGGCGATCAGCAGTCCGACTCCGAGGAGCGAGATCACGATGTGGAGGTAAAGCCATCTCCATTCGGTGCGCGGTGTTCCGGTTTTAATGAGAACGATTCCGAGCACGGCGCCTGCCGCCACCAGCAACCATCCCACGCGCGCAAGAAAGCTTCCTTCCCGCAGCAATCGAACCAGCGCCAGAACCAACAGAATCGCGGTGACCACTCCGGCCGCGGCGTGCAACAGCACAACACCGGCATAGAAGATGTTCGGCTGCGGAAAGGTATAAAGGTAGGCGGCTGAGATCACTAGGAATGGCAGTAACCAGGACAAGGCGCGGCCGCCAAAGCCTCGGGATGGTAAATTTTCTCGCATCGAAAACGGTTCAGACTCCAGAGCCCTCGGATTTCAGCCCCCAAGCAACTGGAATCACTGCGGAACACGTTACTCAGGTGCGTGCGCCCGGGGAATAGTGCAAAAGTACTATCGAAACGATCGAAGCGCTTCACACAATGGGTGGGATCCTCCAGGCTCCGCATTCTCTCTCCAGCGCGGCGGCGACCGACAAGACTTGCTCTTCTTGCCACGCCCGTCCGACGATCTGCACACCGATAGGCAGCCCTTCAGACGAGTGGCTGACTGGAACCACTGCGGCGGGATTGCCCAACAGATTGAAGAACTGCGTGTAGCTCCAGGCGTCGAGATAATCGACTGTTTTGCCTTCCACCTGCCAAGTGCGTTCCCCGTGCCGGAATGCGGGGATCGCCGCTGCGGGACACAGCAAGATTGGATAGTGCTGCATCTGCCTGAGAAATCGTGCGCGGAGTGCATCGCGCTGAATCCAGGCCTTGAGCAGAGTCTCGCCGGTGAGCGCAGGTTCGGCGGCAGACCACTCCAGAAACTGCTTCAGAAGAGGGCTGAGATCGGATTCCCTTCCCTCGAACATTGGCCGCAGCATCATTCCGCCGGCAACCACGAAGAACTTGTGCCACAGTCGGCGAGCTTCCTCGAGTCCCTCCGGCTCGAAGTGTTCCACTTGAAATCCAGCGTCGCGCAAGGCTTCTGCTGCAGCGCGTACCGAGGCGCGGATTTCCGGGGTCACTGGCGTGCGACCATCGTCTTCGAAATAACCGACTCTAAGTTTTCCGATTTCGTCTTCAGCCGGCCAACGCACCGCAACCGGGGCAGCGCAGGCATCGCCAATATCAGGTCCCTGCATCACCTCGAACATAACTTTCAAATCGTCAACCGCGCGCGCCATCGGGCCGACGACGCCGATCCGTGCGAATGGTCCCGCGGAGACCGGATAGTGGCCGGTCGCCGGAATCCGTCCTGGCGTCGGCTTCAGGCCGCAGATGCCGCTGAAGTGGGCGGGCACGCGAATCGAGCCGCCGCCGTCGCTGCCAACCCCGCCGGCGGACATGCCCGTGGCAATCGCCGCCGCTTCGCCGCCGCTTGAGCCACCGGGTGTACGTTGCAGGTCCCACGGGTTGTTGGTGCAGCCATGGAGCAGGTTATCGGTTTCCCACGCCATCAGAAATTCGGGAGTATTGGTTACACCCAGCACAATCGCGCCCGCGGCCCGCAACCGCGCGACCAGCGGCGCATCCTGAGCGGGCACGAAGCCGGCACGCAGCCGCGTTCCCGACTCGCAAAGTATTCCCGCTACCGCCAGAGAGCTCTTGATGCTGATGGGGACACCGTGCAGAGGGCCAAGTATCTTTCCGTGCATGACGGCGATCTCGGCATCCTGAGCCGCTCGCCGAGCTCGCTCCGCGTCGACTTGAACGAATGCGTTGAGCTTTGGATTCAGTCTTTCGATCTGCCTCAGGTGCGCGTCTACCATCTCGACCGGCGAGAGTTTCTTCTTCCGGATTCGCTCTGCCATCAGCGTGGCAGAAAAGAAAACTAGGTCGCTCATTCGCGACCTCGCATCGCGCGATCGAGCATTCGCCTCTCGTCGCCAGTGAGCAAACGGTGTTCACCTTTCTCTAGATCGCCCAGCTGTAGCGGACCAATCGCTACCCGCACCAGCCGCAACACTTTCACTCCCATGGCCTCGATCATGCGACGAACCTGGCGGTTCTTGCCCTCATCGAGAACAATCTCAAGCCAGCAGTTTTTCTGCCCCGCACGCAGGCGGCGGGCCTGCTTGGCCCGCAACACTTCACCGTCTTTCGCCTTCACTCCGCGAACCATCCTCTGGATAAACTCTTCCTCCGCGACTATCCCCACCTGAACATGGTAAGTCTTGTCCAAATGCGTTTCCGGCGCGGCGATGCTCGCACCCCACTCGGAATCGTTGGTCAGCAGCAGCAAGCCCTCGCTGGCCTTGTCCAATCGGCCGATAGGGGCAACCCAGGGTGGAGGTTCCAGCGGATTCTTTTTCCCCCTAGAAAGGTTCGCGCTCAATGCCGCGTAAACCGTTTCCCTGCCCTTCTCGTCTGATGCCGTCGTCACCACGCCACAAGGCTTGTTCATCATGAGATAGATTTTCTCTCGAGGCGCAACCACTTTGCCGTCGACCGCAATTTGATCATGCTTCCCGAAAACCGGCGTCTCTGGATCATGCCGAATTCTCCCTTTCAGGGTCACGCGTCCGGCGCGAATCAGTTCCGCCGCGCGGGAGCGCGAGCAATAGCCCAGCTTCGACAAGGCGCGCGCGAGACCAGTCTTCCGGGTGGATTCGTTCGCTTTCACCCATTCATGCTAACCGAGAATCAGAGGAGTCCTGAATGCACAATTCAACAACACTTGATAGGATGTGTAGCGCTGACTGGGAAAGGAAACCTTCATGGCCCATCCCCAACATCCTCCGCGCTTTCTGAAGATCGCGTACGACGCCAAGAAGCGCGTGCGTGAAACCAATGTTGAGCAAGTGAAGAAGAAGATGGATCGCGGCGAGAAGTTTGTCCTCGTGGATGTGCGCGAAGAGAGCGAATTTGCCAAAGACCATCTTCCCAGCGCGATTCATCTGGGCAAGGGCGTGATCGAGCGTGACATCGAGACCCGTGTGCCTGACCTTAGTGCGGAGATTGTGCTTTACTGCGGCGGCGGATTCCGCTCGGCGCTGGCCGCCGACAATCTGCAGAAGATGGGATATACCAACGTGATTTCGATGGACGGCGGAATTCGCGACTGGCGGGAGAAGGGCTATCCGCTGACCAAGGGGTGAAACAGTTTTCAGTCCTCGAAATCGATCGTGGCTGAATCGCATTATCGTTTCGGCAAGAATCGTTTGGGCAATTTACGCTCTTCCCATTTATGAATGGTCGCATCTTCTTCTGGTCGCTCACGTCGGCGCTCGCTGGCTTTCTCTTCGGTTTCGACACCGTGGTTATTTCCGGCGCCGAGAAAACAATTCAGACCCTTTGGGGTCTGAGCCCCGGGCTGCACGGCATTGCCATGGCTTCAGCTCTTTACGGCACCGTCGTTGGTGCGTTGGTCGGCAGCTGGCCGGCGGACCGATTCGGACGCAAGGCCACTCTGCTTTGGATCGGCATTTTGTACTTTGTTGGCGCCGTGGGATCGGGGTTGGCGCCCAACGTGGCCGTCTTCGTCATCGCGCGAGTGATCGGTGGGCTGGGCATTGGCATCTCGACCGTGGTCGCGCCGATGTATATCTCGGAGATCGCGCCACCCAAGCATCGCGGTTTGCTAGCGGGCATGTTCCAATTCAACATTGTTTTTGGCATCCTGATCGCTTACGTATCGAACGCTTTATTGGCAGGCATCGGTGATAATGCGTGGCGCTGGATGCTGGGCGTAGCGGCGTTTCCATCGCTGATCTATGCTGCATTCTGTTTTCTCCTGCCTGAGAGCCCGCGTTGGCTGCTTAGCCGGAAGGGCGACTGCGAGGCTGCTCTCGATGTACTGCAGCGCATTGAACCCGAGGCCACTAAGACACAGATCGGGGCCGAGGCCGATGAGATTATTGCTGCCGCAGCGGCAGAACAAAAATCGTCCTCCGGACATTTCTGGACGATGCGTCTTCGTAAACCAATCCTGCTCGCCATTTTGATCGCCTTCTTCAATCAAATATCCGGCATCAATGCGATTTTGTATTTCGCGCCGCGCATCTTCGAACTTGCCGGCCTGGGCGCGAAAGCTGCGCTGCTGCAATCGATCGGAATCGGCATCACGAATCTGATTTTCACTTTTGCCGGACTCTGGCTGATTGACCGGCTGGGCCGGCGCACTCTCCTTTATATCGGCTCGGTCGGCTACATCACTTCGCTTGGGCTGGTGGCATGGGCCTTCTTTACCAGTCACTTCTCGATCGTGCCGATTTGTATTTTCGCCTTCGTTGCGGCGCACTCAATCGGCCAGGGAGCGGTGATCTGGGTTTTTATCTCAGAAATATTTCCCAATCGCCATCGCGCGGAGGGCCAGAGCCTGGGCTGCGGCACGCATTGGATCTTTGCCGCCTTGCTCACCACTTTCTTCCCGAAGGTGGTCTCCGTTTTCCCGATCGGCTACGTCTTCTCGTTCTTTGCCGGCATGATGGTGCTGCAACTTATCTGGGTGAAAACCATGGTTCCGGAGACTAAGGGCGCGTCGCTGGAGCAAATCCAGAGAGAGATGGGGATCGAATAAGAATTCCCATTTCTCGCAAAGTGCGCGAGAAGTATTGCACCCGTCGCTATTGCGCCGGGCTAATCTGTGCCGCCTTTTCGTGGCGGATTCCTCCTGAAAAATAAAGTTGCGGTAATGCTTTGGCGAATCTCGCGGAGGCCGGAAACCGGGGTATACCCCCCTCCCCCCGATCTATTGGAATCATGGGATTAGCGCTGAAACAGCGATTTATCTATTTGCCTCAATCGGTTGCGGGCAAAATCTTGATGTCAAAGAGTTTGCGGGACGATCTGTGGGGACGATTTGGCCTGTGCCAACCGTCACTGCCTCGACCATGATCGCGCAAGTGACGCGGCCTAGACAAGGTCGGATGTCACAACGGTCTGTGGATTTTCGCGAGCGGAGCACATCAATACCGTAATTCGCGACTAGAATCGTGGGTGATCATGATCAAGCCGCGACGTGTCATAGCAAGAACAGCTGCCTTAGTCTTCTCTGTCGCTTTCAGCCTTCCCTCGTTTGGTCAGTCCAAGGTTGTCCAAGCCCAAGTTCACTCAGCCGGATTGGAGCACAACCTCTACGGGGATTCCTCCGATCAACCTGTCGGAATCTACCTTCCAGCCGCCTACGCTGCTGAGCCGCAGCGGCGCTTTGCGGTGATTTACTTTCTACATGGCTATACCGATACGCCGGCACTGAAAGTTGCTGAAATTATCCAGCAGATGATGGATACGCAAATTGCAGCACACGCAATTGAACCGATGATCGTTGTTGCGCCCAATGGGCTGAACAAGTTGCTTGGAAGTTTCTACACGAATTCGCCGGTCACTGGAGATTGGGAAGACTATGTGGTTCGAGACGTCGTAGCGTATGTCGATTCTCACTTCCGCACCCTCGCATCCCCCGACTCTCGCGGAATCGGCGGACATTCCATGGGTGGCTACGGGTCGCTCATGCTTGCCTTCAAGCACCCAGATGTTTTCGGGTATGTGTATGCAATGAGTCCGTGTTGCACTATTTTGGCAGGGGACCTGGCGCTGGGTAGTAAGGTTTGGGAACAAGCCCAAAAAGTGAAGTCGGTGTCGGAACTGCCTGGGATGACCGAACATGGTGAGCTGTTAGGCGCGGCCATGCTCGCGGCGGAAGCTGCTTTTACTCCTGATCCCCACAAACCATTCCCGTTCGCTGATTCGCCAGTTCGAAGAGAAGGCGATCATTGGGCTCCTGACCCCGAGGTTTTCCCGGAATTCCAATCCCACATCGTGGTGAACGCCGTTCCCAGCCTGCTGCCAAGAATTTATAAGCTGAAGGGCATCTACATTGATTACGGTGCCCAGGACGAGTACACACACATCCCGTTAGGAGCGCAGGCCTTATCGACCGAATTATCGACAGCGGGCATTCCACATGTGCTCGATGTTTACGAGGGCAATCACTCCAGCAGAGTGCACTCGCAATTCGAGACCAAACTGTTGCTCTGGTTCTCGACACACTTGAAGCAATAGAACGAATCGTGCATGCGTTTATAAGAAGAGCCGCCACACGGATCCGCTGAAAATGTCGACGATCATATGATGCATGCTATTCACCCCACAGCTTTGTCACGGCTTTAGATTTGAAGTACTTGCTCCGCAGTGGTTGTAACCGCCTCTTGCAACGGATGCTGGTTCCAACGTTTTGCCGCTGGGTTTGCGCCTCGACTGGGAGCTAGTTTAGCCTTGGGAACGAAAGGTGCGAGAAATGGCGGACAACAAGACCAAGCCCACGAAACTAAGTGTGGCAGCGTTTATCGATGGCCTCACGGATCCCACACGGCGCGCAGACGCCAAGTCACTGGTCAAGGTGATGCAAAGCGCGGCTGGAGAAAAGCCGCGAATGTGGGGGCCATCTATCATCGGCTTCGGCAGCTATCACTACAGGTACGAGAGTGGGCGTGAGGGCGAGATGCCACTAATCGGTTTTTCGCCACGTAAGGGAGCAAGTGTTCTGTACAACGTGAACGCGTCCGACGACTGCAAGGCGCTGGTCGCAAAGCTCGGCAGGCACACGACCGGCAAAGGCTGCCTCTACATCAAGAAGCTCGCTGATGTGGACCAAGAGGTGTTGAAGGCTATGGTGGTCAAGTCCGTGGCCGCAATGCGAGCGCGGTAGTCTAAAGCGGCGTAGTTGGGGTAAACACCTTTGGTGCTCGAACCTTGCTTGCGATCGTTCTTTCCGCCTAGCGGCCCACCATTTTTTGCAGCTCTGCGGGGTACCGCGCACCCTGGACTGAGATCTTTGAGGCTACGGTCTTCAATTCCTGAAGATCATCGGGCGAAAGCTGGACGTTAGTGGCTCCGATATTCTCCTCGAGTCGATGCAGCTTGGTGGTGCCGGGGATTGGAACGATCCATGACTTCTGAGCGAGCAGCCAGGCGAGAGCAATCTGAGCTGGAGTCGCCTTCTTCTGTTGCGCGAATTTGCCAAGTTGATCCACCAAAGCCTGATTCGCTTTCCGGTTTTCCGGCGTGAACCGAGGGACTATGTTGCGGAAGTCGGTTTTGTCGAACTTCGTATCTTCGCTGATCTTACCCGTGAGGAAACCCTTGCCCAGAGGGCTGAATGGGACGAATCCGATGCCGAGTTCTTCGAGTGTCGGTATGACTTCGGCCTCGGGTTCTCGCCACCACAGCGAGTATTCGCTCTGCAGGGCGGTGACGGGCTGAACTTTGTGGGCGCGACGGATGGTTTGAACTCCTGCTTCAGAAAGTCCAAAGTGCTTGACCTTGCCCTGTTGGATTAGATCTTTTACTGCTCCCGCAACTTCCTCGATAGGGACATCCGGGTCAACACGATGCTGGTAGAACAGATCGATGACATTGGTCCTGAGGCGCTTGAGCGAGGCCTCGGCCACCTGCTTGATGTGTGTTCGGGTCGACTGTCGAGACCGATCCAACGCGGTCCGCCATTGGGATCAGGCTTGAAGCCGAACTTGGTGGCGATGACCACCTGATCGCGAAGTGGCGCCAGCGCTTCGCCGAGCAGTTCTTCGTTGGTGAAAGGACCGTAAACTTCGGCGGTGTCGAAGAAGGTGATGCCGCGTTCGACGGCCGTGCGAATAAGGGAGATCATTTCCTTTTTGTCTGCAGGGGGACCATAGCCGAAGCTCACTCCCATGCAGCCGAGCCCGATGGCTGATACTTCTAGGTCGCTTTTTCCAAGTTTGCGTTTCTGCATTGTTTTCTCCTGAGCTGGGGGATTGCGACTGCCTGATAAGTGTTTCACCGTTGCGGCAAGGGAGGCAGCGCCATCTTCCGCTGAATTCCTGCGCCCTCGACAATCGTGTAAATGAAATCTGCCGGGACGTCGCGGCAGAATTTCCGTTTCGCCGTTTGGCCAGCGAACGCTCACTTCACTCATCTTGTCGTTGGCGGCTAAGCCAAAGTGCAGTCGCAAGTCATTCTGCGAGAGATAGCTGGCTCCGCCGCGGACTTCGCTCGAATTGCACGAGCGTGCCCGTTTTTACTGTTACTCGCGCGCCGATTGCGGCTTTATTGCTTTTCGTTCCCACGAGCTTGAACAGAACGCGGTGATTCGGGCTGTCGTTGTGATTGATCAGGAGCGATGGCGGCCGCCTACGTTGAGCACAACGATGTCGACATTGCCATCGTTGTTGATGTCTCCAAAGGCCGCGCCCCGCCTCGATTGCGGAGGTATGCTTGCAAAGGCCGAAGAAACATCGTCGAAGGTTCCGTCGCGATGGTTGCGGAATAGCAGCATGGGCTGCGCGATAGGGCGTTCCGCCGGGAATCGTATCCACCTGGGGATAAACGTGGCCATTGGCGATGAACAGATCCAGCCAGCCGTCGTTATCCATGTCGAAAAAGGCCGTACCCCAGCTCACGAAGGGATACGTCGGCTTCATCAGTTTGGCGCGGACGCTGACGTCGGCGAAATTGTCTTTGCCAAGGTTGTGATACAGAGTCGAGCCTTGCTCGACAAAGTTGGTCACGATCATCGACAAGCGGCCTTCGTGAAGATAGTCGCCCCAGTCGACGCCCATCGAGCCTTGCTCCATGCCGTCGCCGCTCAGCGCGACGCCGTCGAGCAATCCAACATCTTCGAAGGTTCCGTCGTGCTTGTTGCGATACAGAAAATTCGGCCCCGCATCGTTCGCCACGTAAAGATCAGGCCAGCCGTCGTTGTCGTAATCGCCCCAGGTCGCGCCCAAGCCGTAATAATGATGCGGATCGTCCACGCCGGCCTTCTTCGAAACTTCCTCGAACGTGCCGTCGCCTTTGTTATGAAACAGCAGATCCGATTCGCCGGGCATGCCCCACGGCCCGCACTGCACCAGCACGCCCTTGAAGCGGCAGAATCGCGGATCGTTGCCGAACTGCGGCAGAGTTATCGATATCGACGTGCACATAGCGCGAGACAAACAGATCGACGCGGCCGTCGCGATCGTAATCGGCCCAGGCTGCTCCCGTGCTGAATCCGCCCGCGCGCCACGCCGGCTTTATCGGTTACATCTTCAAACTTGCAGTTGCCCAGATTGTGATAGAGCGCGTTGCCGCCGTAGCCGGTAACGTAAATATCCTGCAGACCGTCGTTGTCGTAATCGGCCACGGCCACGCCCATGCCCCAGCCTTTGCGCGTGAGGCCGGCGGACTTGGTGATGTCGGTGAAATGGAGGTCGCGGCTTGTTGGGTCTTTACTGTTCGAATCAGTATCCTGATGATAGAGCGTAATCATCAAGTCGCCGCCCTGGTGGTATCGCTCGACCGTGGAGCCGTTGACGGTGATGATGTCGAGTTTGCCGTCGTTGTCGCAGTCGATCAGTCCCACGCCCCCGCTCATCGATTCGACGATGTATTTTTTGTCGGGAGAAGAAATGTGCGGGACCGTCAGGCCGGCCTTCTGGCGCGACGTCTTCGAACTGCGGGGCTGGATTGAGGGGTGGGCTTGGCGTCTTTTGTGACGGTGAAGCTTTGGAGGCTTGGCCGGAGAAGTATTGCGCGAGCGGCGTCGGGGCTCAGCAAGGCTATCCACAGGGAAAGCGTCCACACGGAAAGCAAGGCTCGCATAGGCAGGGGATCGATTATACAGGGCGGCAATACGGGAGGCTGTGCGCTGACGAGACTGCGTTTAACCGTCAGGAGAGCGGATGTGACACGGAAGGCGCAAAACAAAACGCCCCAGACTCGGTTTGAGTCTTGGGACGTATGTTGATCAGCCCTCCCCCAAGTGCTGCTCAAGAAGGAGACTATCCCGAGCCACTCGAAGTGCGTATATGGCCCTAGCGTGCCATTACCAACTGGCAACGAAAGTGCGTCTAAATACCTGAATCGTTTAAATGGCTTATGTGATTACTGGAGTATTGCTGACTCCCACCGTGCCGAAAACGCCGCGGTAGCGTTCGATTTCCTCAGGCGGCCCGAGCGCTTTTGCGTAGTTATCGGAAAGCTTCACCGCCGGGCCGGCCTTCGACGCTGGACACTTTGCTGATCAGGCTGATCGGATCAAACCCGCCATTGCCGCTGGGATCGCAACCGCGGAAATCGTTGGTCAGCAGCGTGCCCCAGCCTGCGCTGAAGCGAATGCGGCGGCCGGGAGTCCACTTGCGCCGATCGTCGAAAATCGGCAGCGCTGCGAAAATCCCGGGCAGTGAGTTCCGCGCGCCAGCGTTCCGCCGAAATAAGCGTGCAGGCCCAGGATGTCGTCGACGTCGAGCGCGTCGGAAGCGATGACAAGTTTGTCGCGCGGATCGCGGCCGCGCGACTTCAGCCATTCGATATATTCATCTCCGGCTATATAGGGATCTTTGCTGTCGATGCGCTGGCCGGTCCAATCGGCGGCCCAGTCTGGCGCGCCCTCGAGGAATTGCGTGGTTCCGAAAGTATCGGGCAGCATGATGCGGAGCGCGCCGTCGTACGTCTTCTGCCACAACTCGAGGACGTGATATTGGGAGGCTTTCAGCGCTTCATCATCATTGCGGCGCCAGCGCGGCCAGCACCATCGGGATCTCATGCGCATTGGTTCCGATCGCCTCAAGATCGTGCTTGTGCGCGAGGAAAGCGTTCGAGGTTCCGGTAAAGCCGCCGCCCAGATTCGCTGCCATGGCGTCGACTACATATTCCTGCCAGAGGAAGCTGTGACGGCGCCGCGTTCCGAAATCTGCGACGATGAGATTGGGAACTCCGCGCAGGCGCTCGATCTTGTTCCAGAGTTTGGTCTTGGCTTTGGCATACAGGATATCGAGACCAAACTCGCTCAGCTTTTTCAGGTTCGCCCGCGTCCGCAGCTCATTGATGATGGAAAGTGAATAGAGTTCCCACATCGTGGTGTCGGTCCAGAGGCCGTCGAAGGATAGATGAAAGCGGCCGGCTTTGACTGAGAGCTCGTAGTCCGACAATCGGAAGTCGCGCTCCAGCCATTCCAGAAAGGCAGGTTCAAAAATTCCGCGGCGGCCATAGAACGTGTTGCCAGCGAGCCAGACCAGTTCAGACCGGCGGAAGCGGACGCTTCTAGCGTGGTCGAGCTGCGCGATGAGTTCTTCGTGAGCAAAGGTGTCGACGGGCCCCCTGGACGAGCGATTGAAAAGTGTGAACTGCACCTGCGTCTTCGGGTAATGCTTCCAGATAAACTGCAGCATCAGCAGTTTGTAGAAATCAGTATCGAGCAGAGAGCGGGTGACCGGGTCGAGTTCCCAGTTGTGATTGTGCGCCCGCTCCGCGAAGTTCACGATCATTCATTGATATCCTCATATGCCGCAGCAACAAAAGCAAATCCTGGACACTTTCGGGTAATCGTGCAGTTTGATAGCGAAGCGAGCCAAGCGCGCGATTGATGGGCCGCAAGGAACGCGACCCGTCGCGCGGCTCGCCCAGATTCCTCACGGCGCAAAGAATGCTTGTTCGGGATGACAATCGAACTGCATTTCGGGCGCAGTGTTTTTATTCTCTAAGAAAGATGGAAGTCGAGTTCGTTCCCAAAGAAAAGCGCCAGGCTCTCGGCTTCTTGTTCAATCCCGGCGCGTTCTGTCTTGGAGAACTTGCCGAATGGCTCAATGTTTACGAGCAGCCTCTTGCCTTGAAGTTTGTAGGACCAGACGCCCGCGATCGCGCCATCGATCAAGACCACGGGAGATATCCAGCCCTGGTTGCGGTAGACACGCTTATAGTGCTTCTCGGCCATCAGGTGGTCCTTCTCTCGATGAGCGAGCAGATAGGAATCGAAATTCGGAAGCAGACGAATTGAGGCCTTGGTCACACGGCTGTCGTTTAGAACGTCCACATCTTCGCGGAGCAAGAGACCAGTCTTCTTTCCTGGGATCTCTACCATTTCGGGTTCGAGGAGAGCGGGCAGAGGTTTGACCTGCTGCATGGGGATGCCCGACCAGTGGGAAAAGTCAGACAGCGTCGCGGGGCCATAGGCGCGTAAGAACTTTCGGAACAGAGCGCACTGAGCTTCGATGGTTGGGATTGACTTCGGCTTAAGATGAGGCAGCCATTGGTCCGTTCGAATGAAAGCAACTTCGTTGCCCTCGCCCAACCCGTAACAAATCAGTCCTTCGGCGATCGGCAGGCGAACCAGGCTCCAGGAGTTTTCCATCCACGTTCGGACACGCTTGCCGACCCTGGGGCGTACCGCGGCAGCGATGGCTGGGCGACTGAGAGGCCCAGAGGACAGAGCCTCCATGATCAGCGGGATGAGGGTCTCACCTTCTTCACGCGTGATACCGAATCTGGCCATCACCCGCAGCGCATCGGCCATACGACACGGTCTCATGGCGGCAATGTAGAGCGGAAATTCGTCGGTTGGAACGAAATGCAGGGTCTGGCGCATGAGCGAGGTCTTGACCAGCGAGCGAGCCTTCCATAGGGCGCTTTCAATCTGCGCGCGCGTGATGGCGTGATTGCGCGTCCAGAGCTGGAGATAAGCCGCCGACATGACTTGCGCCTGCACGCCGCACATGTCGCGGCAGATCGCGACCGGGTCGTGAACTCGGGGCAAGTCATGCAATAAGTGATGACGAAGAAGGCGGAAGCTTGCGATCCCTTCGATCCGAATCTGCGACGGAGTTTTCGGCATTCAGGCGATCTCAATTATGCGAAAGCGCGAAGCTGATCACATCGCTGCCGGCGGCGATAGCCACATACTGGGCTCCGTCGACCGCGTAACTCATGGGTGATGCGTGCATAGACTGGCCGGTGTTGAATTGCCAAAGGGCACGGCCGGTTTGCGCTTCAACCGCTTCGAAAGAAGCGGCATCGTTCCCGAAGAACACCAAGTTACCCGCAGTGGTCAACGTTCCGCCCCAGGAATCGCCGCGGCCGACCTGGGGGTAACGCCAAACGATCTTCCCCTCGGGCACGGAGTACGCCAGGAGAACTTTTTGAGCATGGTCATCGGGCGCGAGCTTCGTGCCTGTATCGTAAAAGGTCTGGCCCTGAGCAAACGGTTGCGGGTGCGCGAAAAAGACGCTGCAACTCTCGAGCGCCATGACGTAGAAGAGTCCGGTTTCAGGATTGTAGGAAGGCGAGAACCAATTCGTGGCTCCGTCGATGCTCGGACAGATCTCTGTGCCCTCCGCGCTCGGTATTTTTCCTGTCAATATGGGACGGCCGGAGGCATCAATTCCTTTGGCCCAGTTCAGCTTCTTAACAAACTGCGTTGCCTTGAGGAACTTTCCGTCGGTTCTGTCGAGGATATAAAGAAATCCGTTGCGGTTGGCCTGGACCAGCAGATCGCGCATTCGGCCGTTTATTTTCGCACTCAATAGCACGGGCGTTTCGGTGGCGTCGTAGTCATACAGGTCGTGGGGAGTGAACTGGAAGTACCACTTCAGGGCACCGGTGGTTGGGTTCAGCGCCAAGACGCAGGCTGTGTACAGGTCGTCTCCGGGGCGCGAATCTCCTACGAAGTCAGGAGCTGCGTTGCTGGTTGTCCAGTACAGAGTGTCGAGTTTGGGGTCGTAGGTACCGGGCATCCATGTGGTGCCTCCGCCATGGAGATAGGAATCGCCCGGCCAACTGGAGGAACCAAACTCACCCGGCGCGGGAATGGTCCAGAAACGCCATTTCAGTTTGCCGGTAACGGTATCGTAAGCCGCGATGAAACCGCGGACGCCGGAGTCACCGCCGGAAGTGCCTACGATGACTTCGTCTTTCACAATCAGCGGAGCGCTGGTTGCGCCATATTGTTTCGCCTTGTCCGCGTACATCACATCCCAGAGCAGGCGTCCGGAGCGCGCGTCGAGACAAAGCAAGTGGGCGTCGTCGGTTTCCATGTAGAGGAAGTTTCGCCAGACTCCGACGCCACGGTTCTTATGCCCTGCGGCATCATCGAGCAAACCTGCGCTCACGGGCCGCTGGTGATGCCAGATAACGCGGCCTGTGCGCGCGTCGAGCGCCCATGCATCGTTGGCCGATGTGACGTACATCACTCCTCTGACGACCACCGGGGTCACTTCCAGCCTTTCGGAATTGGAAGAATGGAAAATCCACGCCGCGCGGAGGTGCGCGACATTAGCGGCGGTGATTTCGCGTAAGGCGCTGTAGCGACGGCCGGTGTAGTCGCCGTTGTAGGAGGTCCAGTTGGCGGCGGGAGGCTGAGTGAGCAGGTCGTCTGAGCTCACGTTCACGTCGACAACCACGGGAGCCTGCCCGGGTTGTGCCGTCCGTTGTCCAGCAGCGGAGAAGCAGAACAGAATGAGAGCGGCCAGCGCAGCCACGGTGAATTCTCTCGTGAATGATTTCATGTCAGTGGTTCTCTGGCGCGGTGACTTCAACTTCCTGAAGAGAACCACGGTCCAGGCCATTCGAGTCTTCGAGATGAAGCGAGATACGGGAGGATTTTGCCGGAGGGGTTAATTCCGTCTCCAGTACGACAAGGTCCGTGGGGTCTACCTGGGTCAGCGGCACAGTTGCCACGCTGGCTCCGTGTTCGTTGTACAGGTGCGCGACCAGACGTCCTGCGAAAAACACTCCAAACGAACCCGAGAGATGGATGTGTCCGCTTTCCAAACGGACGGCCTGAAGAGGACGCACCACAATACCTGCGTCCTCCACGCCATGGAACTCGCGGCCGGCGCGGGTCGGAAACCACTCGGTGTCGAGATCACGGGTCTCGCCGGGCCGCAACTGGACGAGCGGGCTATTGATCTCGGCCTCCAGATATCGCGGGGCTCCGTCGCCTCCGGAAGTGAGCGAAGGTTCCCCCTCGGAATTTAGCCTCGCCTCGGGGCCATTCGTCCAAAAAATAACCGATGCCTTGCCGGGATAGGTTTCGTTCTTTTCGTAGCGGAAGCGCTCGACCATGGCATAGCGGCTGTCGCCATCCACGACCGCGAGCCAGCCTGGCGTCGAGTCCAGCCACAGTTCGGCGGCGAGGTGCACATAATGAAGCGCGAAGAGACCGTCGTCCCTGACGGAGACGGCTGGATTCTCCGCCGGACCGAACCGCACATGGTAACGGTTGAGATAGCTGCTGGACGGATTCGCCGGGGTGAAGGTCCAGAAATTGTGGCTGCTGCGCGAGGGATCAGAGTGGTCGGCGGTGTCGTATTGCGAAACGGATTGCATCGACCACTCGATGACGTGCCCGGTCTTGTTCTGCATGGTTGCGTGAAAACGGATTCGGGGAGAATCGGCGTCCAAGTGAATCGTGCGCCGGATCCGGATCCCGGTCTGCGGATCGGTGGGGCTGGTCAGCTCGATTTCACATTCCTGGCCTTCCGAAACCTTTCGAAAGGTGTACGGGCCGTCGTCGAGCAGATCTGAATTGCCTACCCACTGCTGTTCATTGTCATTTCCCTCGGGCAGAAGCCAGAGCTTGTCGCCCCCATAGTTAAACCATTGGGATGGGTCGGGTGGCACGTACTTTCCTTCGTACTTGGGATTGACGAAGAGAAAGGGATGCCCGGCGAAAATCACCTGCATCAATCGTCCACCATTTTGCGGCACGACCTCCAGTTTGAGCCACTGGTTGGAAAGCTCCTGAACGCTCCAACCCTTGTAATTCATGGGCTCGACGCGACACGAAGGACTCGTCTGGCTCGGATCCAGTTTTGCCTGGGCTGGCGAAACGTTCGGGTTCAACAAACAAAGAAGCAAAGCCACTGCGAAACGCCGCATCATCCCCTCTTCCTGGATCCGCGCTGCCATGATACCTCTCTATGAACGATCGCACTTATGATCCGCGCGCCGGCACTGCCTAGGCAGGCGCTTTTAGGCGGTGACACAAGTCCCTTTGGAACGAAACAAAAACTAATCAAACGAAATAATTTGATTTGCGTCAACCAGATTCTGTGGTATATCAGGTTCACCCTTTGATGTCACCGCTCCCTTCGAAGGTGTTTTCACGGAGTGGAATATTGCGACTTCCTGGGCGAGTCTCCCTCGGAAGTGCGGAATCCGAGAAGCACGACTTGACCTGGCGAATCGCTCTGACGTTTGGATTGGTACTGATTTTTCCTGGTGCGACGGGCAATGTCCTTTGCCAGAACCCGGACAGCGACGACGCTCCTTCCGGCTCGAAACCTGATCTGAGGGGGAAAAGCATTTTCGAAGGGAAATGCGCGACTTGTCATGGGCTCGACGGGCTTGGCGGTGAGCATGCGCCTGACATCGTCCGCCGGTCCGACGCGAAGACGCTCTCGGATCAAGCGCTGCTCAACTTGATTCACGATGGGATTCCGGAAGAAGGAATGCCGGGGTTCCCGAGCTTGGGCAAAGAGGATGCGCAGACGGTGGTTGTTTATATGCGCTTCCTGCAAGGCAAGTCCGGCGGGGACTCAGCGCCGTGCGACCCAGTGCGGGGCCGGGATCTTTTTTTCGGAAAAGCCGCATGTGTGGCTTGTCACCAGATCGCAAGCGGAGAACGGTTCGTCGCTGGAGACCTTGCAGGGTTTGCACGAGATCATCCGGGGAATGAGATTCGCGATGCGATTCTGAGGCCGAACGGAGAACAGCGAGAGACGGCGACCGCGGATGGACGAGATGGCCGAAAGTTTTCCGGAGTGATTCGGAACGAAGATAACGCGTCTCTGCAGTTACAGGATGAAGATGGCCGGCTTTACCTGCTGATGAAGTCCAGCCTGGTCTCGATCCAGCGGAAAAGCAGAGAGCCCATGCCGGTTGATTACGCGCATCGGCTCAGCGCCGCTGAACTGAATGATTTGGTGAGTTATATCCTGCACGAGGCCCACTCGGAGAAGGATGAGGAGCCTCATGCCCAGGATTAGGCGACGGGCGGGAACGAAATCTATCGTGGAATCGGGAGGGCTGAAAAAGCTGTTGCTGTTCTCGTTCTTGCTGGCACACTGTCTCCCGGCCCAAGACCGGCCAATCGATCCCACATGGTTGCATCGTTACGTTCCCGATCTAGTCGAGGCCAAGGCCGAGCTCACTTCTCCAAGTTGCCACTACCGTCCGATGTTCGGAGAAAGCGACAAGGACAATCGATCGCTCCAAACCGTAACACGCTTCGGCGAAGTCACTTTGGATGCGCGCGGAAGTTGCCAGAACGTACACTACGACCGCCAGGAGGAAATCTACTTCGTAGTCGAGGGTACCGGCGTGCTGCACTACGAAGATCAGGTCCAGGGGCTGCGCACGCATGACTTCACCTACTTGCCTCCGGGTGTGAAACATTCGATTTCTAACAATTCGGATCAGCCGGTGCGCGCGCTGGTCATGGGATTCAAAGTCCCCGCATCGATTTCGATCAGTGCCCCATTTCCGCATCCCAAGATCGCAAACCTCGAAGATGCCAAAGAGGAGACTGTCAGTGGCCATCCGAACTCGGTTTTGTACAAGCTTCTGGCTGGATTACATACGGGCAAGCGGGACCTGATTGATGAGGCTTACGTGATGGACAGTTTTTTCTGGATGGACTTTGCACCCGGAGGCACGAACTGGCCTCACCATCACGAATCGGCAGAGGAAGTTTATCTAGTAATAGACGGCCAGGGCGAAATGGTTGCCGGGAGTGGAATGGACGGCGTCGCGGGCCGCTATCCGGCCAGGGCGGGAGACGCTTACTACTTTCGTCCCAACTGCACGGTCGGCTTCTACAACCAGGACAAACCTGGGGCCAAGGCTTATATTTTGGCGGTCCGAGCGCGCGTCCCATTGCATGAGGATGAAGAGTAGGCAGTTAATCTTTTTCTAGTCCCGGAGGTCTCGAAATGTATGACATGAAACCTAGCCGTCGATCATTCATGAAGTGGGCAGCGGCAGCTCCGCTGCTGAGCCAGATCGCTGTGGCGGACCTTTACGCCAAGGCTGCCAGCGCGGTAGGCAAAGATACGCGGCAGAATTGTTACAGCCGTCTGGGGGTCAAGACTGTCATCAATTGCCGAGGCACGTGGACCTACCTTAGCGGTTCTCTGGAGTTTCCCGAAGTTCGCGAAGCGCAGATCGAAGCGGCTCAGTACTTCGTAAACGTGCTGGATTTGCAACGTGCCATCGGGCGGCGGCTGGCAGAACTCACCGGAGCCGAGTCTGGAATGATCACCTCGGGGGCTGCTGGCGCCATGGCGGTCGCCACTGCCGGATGTATGGCAGGCACCGATGACAACCTTATCTGGCAACTCCCCGATACCACTGGCCTCAAGAACGAAGTGGTGATGTCTGGCGGACGCAGCGCTTTTGATAGTGCGATCCGGTTGACTGGCGCGAAACTCGTGCTCGCCTATTCGCCGGAAGAAATCACCAACGCCATCAATCAAAACACCCTCATGATCTACACCACGCATCTGGGTGACGAGTTGCAGAAGGAGCTTGCGATCGCGAAAGACCATAAGGTGCCGCTGCTGCTCGATGATGCAGCGGGCATCCCTCCGGCTGACAATGCCAAGCTGTACGCTCGAATGGGAATTGACCTCTACACTTTTTCCGGTGGGAAAGGGCTGCGCGGACCGCAGTGCAGCGGAGTGCTTTTGGGGAGAAAAGATCTGATCGAGGCGGCCATCATGAACTCCAGCCCGCGTGAGGGAGCCGTGTGCCGTCCGATGAAGGTTGGAAAAGAAGAGATGATCGGCTGCCTTACCGCGATTGAAACCTGGCTGAGTCTGGATGAGAAGAAACTCTACCGCGAGTGGAACGATCGTGTGGACAAGATCAGGAAGCTGGTTGAGACGGTGCCGGGGGTAGAGACGAACACCTACGTTCCAGATGATGGGAACCGTTATCCTACGCTGAGAGTCTCCTGGGATCAGAAGGCTTGGGGATTTACCATTGCTGACTGCGTGCAGGCTCTGCGTGAGGGCAACCCAGTCATCGAAGTGCTTGGTGCGGATAATCCGAGTCTGGTAAAAGCGGTTCACGAGGGCAAGCCGAACCCGACCAGGAAAGAGCGGCCGCAAGCGACCCATATCGAACTGGTCTCCATGACTATTCAGCCCGGCGAAGAGGTCATCGTTGGACAACGATTGCGCGGCATTTTGGGAGCGGCGCAAAAAGGAAGCAAGGCGGCATAGAATCGCGGTCCTCGCAGTTATGTTTCGGATATTTGCGGGAAGGTTGGATGAAATTATTCCTCGTTGGGTTGCTGTGGTTTGCTGTCGGCACACAAGCACAGGCAGGCGCACCAGGGCCGACCCAGCAATCTCCCGAGGTCCACCGTTCTACCCCATCGAGCGTGGATGCGGGAGACTACATTTACATCTCTGCGCAGGGGCCTCGCGGCGCGGACGGTGCGCTGCCCGCAACTTTCGAGGCGCAAGTTCGGCAGGCGCTCAATAAATTAAAAGCCGCGGTCGAGGCTGCGGGATTGACGATGGATCACGTCGTCTACACCACCGTCTACCTCACCGACATCAGCCAGTATGAAGAGATGAACCGGGTTTACAGAGAGTTCTTTGGGAAGATTCCGCCGGCGCGGGCTGTGCTCGGCGTTGCCGGGCTGCCTGATACCGCAATTGAAATCAATGCGGTTGCGGTGCGCAGTCTTTCGGACAGGCACGCAGTCTATCCGACAGACTACAAGTCGGACGAACCATATTCGCCGGGCATTCTCACGCATGATCGCTTGTTCGTCTCTGCGATGCCGGCTGCTGCTCCGGCCGGCGACAGGGTTTCAGACGATCCGGCAGCCCAGGTGGACTTCGCGCTTGATCGCATGAAAGCAGTGGTAGAAGCAGCCGGGCTTGACCTCGGCCACATGGTTTTCGTCAATCCCTACTTGACCACGAATTTTCCGATGCGGGTAATGAACGAGCGTTATGCGCGCCGGTTCGAGTTCGGCAATACTCCGGCACGCGCCACGATCGAGGTTTCAAGCTTGCCCGGGGGCGCCCAAATCGAGTACACAGGCGTTGCCGTTCGTGACTTGAAGGAACGGCGCGCCGTGCGGCCTAAGAACATGCCGCCCAGCCCTACGGCCAGCCCCTGCGTCTTTGCCGGGGATACGCTGTATTGCTCCGCGAAGAGCGGCTTTATCCCCGGAGCGAACGGCGGAGTCTATGCCTCTGCCACAGCAGTCCAGCTTCGTCAGACGATGCGAAACTTGATGGATAATCTTGAAGAAGCCGATATGGACTTCTGCCAGGTTGTGTCGACAAATGTTTATCTCGATAACATGGCGGACATGCCGGCATTTGATGAAGTATATGGGAAATATTTTCGCGGTATGCTGCCGGCGCGGACAGTGATTGAGCAGATCGCGCCCACCGAGCGCAATGCTGACAAGGATGGGCACTACCCTGACCTGGAGCAGGTTTCGCTCATCGGCGTCCGACGTGACTGCCACCACTGAGCCTGGGTGCGGCCCGAGCATTTTCATGCTGCTCAAAGTATTCAGTGATCGAGTCGCGCTAGGAAAGGCAGCCGCCGAACAAGCGGCCGTTGCCATTCGCCGCGCCATTGAGGAGCGTAGCCAGGCGAGGATCATTGCCGCGACTGCTGCATCTCAACTCGAGTTTCTGGATGCATTGACGAAGGCACCGGGGATCGACTGGTCTAAGGTGGAAGCTTTTCATCTCGACGAATATATCGGCTTGCCCGTCACCCATCCGGGAAGTTTCCGCAAGATGCTGCTGGAGCAGGTGGTGGGGAAGACCGGAATTACGAGTTACCATCTGCTCGACGGGGATGCGGTTGATCCGATGGAAGTGTTACGGCGCGCAGGAAAAGAACTGGCATCGAAGCCTGTGGATATCGCGTTTCTCGGTATTGGCGAAAATGGGCACATCGCATTCAACGATCCGCCGGCCGACTTTGAGACGGAACAGCCCTATATCGTCGTGAACCTGGATGAAGCTTGCCGGCAGCAGCAGGTGGGCGAGGCTTGGTTCGCCGATATTTCGCAGGTACCGAAGCGCGCTATCTCGATGTCGGTGCGGCAGATTCTAAAAGCTCGCGAGATATTGGCAGTCGTACCCGGCGCGCGCAAGGCGCAAGCCGTGAAGACTTGCTTTGAGAGAGCGATCAGCCCGATGGCACCGGCGTCGATTCTGCGCACGCATCCTAACGCTACTGTCTATCTGGATAAGGACTCGGCTGCGCTCCTCGACCCGGCCTTGCAGAATGCGCTCAACGATGAAGCGCAGGTGATGGTTAATTCTTGACGCGCTGTTCGCGAAAAATCGCGCATGGTGACCCCGGGAAGCCGATCGCTTCGTTGCTCAGGTGGATTGGTGGCCCGCTGTTAGCATTTGAGGAAGCATGGGATATAAGAGCCTGGAACTCGACGGTAAGGTAGCGGTGGTGATCGGAGGAAGCTCTGGAATCGGCCGCACTCTGGCGCGCGGATTGGCCGAAGCCGGAGCCGATGTCGTGCCCAGCGCCCGACGCCTGGAACTCGTGAGCGTGGTTGCGGACGAAATCGAGAGCTTGGGCCGCCGGTCACTGCGTGTGAGTTGCGACGTAGCCGACCGCGGGTCGTTGGAGAAGGTACTACAGGCTTCGGTCCAGGCGCTAGGGAAAGTGGATATCCTTGTGAACGCTGCCGGGTTCAACCAGCGCGCTCCGACGCTGGATTTTCCGGAGGCTGACTGGGACAAGCTGATCGACACGAACCTGACCGGCACGTTGCGAGCTTGCCAGGTCTTCGGACGGCACATGATTGAGCGCAGCTATGGGCGCATCATCAACATCGCGTCCATGGGCTCATTCCTGGCGCTGTATGAAGTGGCGGCATACTGCGCGAGTAAGGCAGGCGTGGCCTCTTTGACGAAGTCGCTGGCCATCGAATGGGCGCGACATGGAGTTTGCGTTAACGCGATTGCACCCGGCTACTTCCGCACCCCGTTGAGTGAAAAGTTGGTGATGGGCACTCCGCGAGGACAGGAGGTTCTCCTCCGCACTCCGATGAAGCGTTTCGGTGAACTGGAGGAACTGATTGGAGCCGGCATCTTTCTCGCCTCGGACGCTTCCAGCTTTGTAACCGGCACTCTGCTTGCGGTGGATGGCGGCTATCTCGCCAGTGGCGTCAATCAATGACTTCTGCCTCTGTTTCTATCGTTTGACGAACCCGCATCACGGGTGGAGATCAGGCATCAGCCGAATTGCCTCACCTCACCCCCCCTGCCTGTATGACTGAATGTGCGCAAAAAAGACAGCGCGAGCTTAAAATTCTTGTTGACGTGACTTTGTACTCACGTTATTATTTGATCACGTAATGGAAATCACTGCTACCTAGCCAGGAGAGAAGCGTATGAACTTGGAAAATCTAATGCTGGATGTTGAACAGCACGTAGACATCAAAGCCAAGCCGGAGAAAGCTTTTGCGGCCGTTTTGTATCGCCTGGGTAAAGGCAACACCAACCCAGAGGGCCGATCCATGGAGTTGCTTCTGGAGGCAAAACCGGGGGGACGATGGTACCGCGATCGAGGGAATGGGATCGGGCACCTGTGGGGCTTCGTGCAGGTCATCAAGCCTCCGGTGCTGCTGGAATTGAGCGGCCCGATGTTCATGTCGTATCCCGCCATTAATCACCTGGAAGTGAAGGTTGAGGCGGTGGGAGACGGTTGCCGTATCGTCCTGCGGCATCGTGCGATCGGCATGATTGACCCTCAGCACCGCAAAGGTGTAGTTAAGGGCTGGAGTCACATGCTGGACGAGATGAGAAAGGATTGCGAGTAGCGGTGAGGAAAATCCCGGCTGGTCGCGCGGACGAACTCGATGCGGTCTGGAAGGCGCTCTCGGATCCGACCCGGCGGGCGATTCTGGACTTTCTGAGAGATCGTCCGCGGACGACGACCGACATTGTGGAGATGTTTCCGCGTTTGAGCCGCTTCGGCGTGATGAAGCATCTCGAAGTGCTGCGCCAGGCGCATCTGGTACAGACGAGCGAGGAGGGACGGCGACGGGTGAATTCGCTAAATGTGGTGCCGATCAGGCAAATTTATGAACGATGGGTGGGGCCGTTTCAGGAGCTCTGGTCGGGCGAACTGCTGCGGATCAAGGAAATCGCCGAGGAGGGCAGCGAAGGTCGAAAGCGAACAAAGTCGCGCAAGCGAAAAAGACATCAGGCCGCCAAGCGGCGGTTTGTGAGCGAAAACAGCGAGACGGAAGTCGAACTTACTACATAGGAGAATGCAAATGACTACAGTTGCCACCAACGCGGCAATTCAAGGACACGAGGTTGTTTCCTCTGGAGAATGGATTGCGAGCCGCAAAGAGTTGCTTCGCAAAGAGAAGGAGTTTACTAAATTACGAGACGAACTGAGCCGGCAACGACGCGAGTTGCCGTGGGAGAAGGTTGAAAAAGAATATGTATTCGACGGGCCGAACGGGAAGGTGAGTCTGGCTGACCTTTTCGGCGGTCGAAGCCAACTGATTGTGTACCATTTTATGTTCGGTCCGGGGTGGGAGGCGGGGTGCCCAAGCTGTTCGTATCTGGCCGATCACTTCGACGGGAGCCTGGTGCATCTGGCGAACCGCGATGTTACCCTGGCCGTGGTTTCACGGGCTCCGATGCCTGAGATCGGGGCGTTCAAGAAGCGCATGGGCTGGCAGTTTCACTGGGTGTCGTCATTCGGCAATGAGTTTAACCGGGACTATCGGGTGTCGTTTACGAAAGAGGAAATGGCGAGCGGAAAGGTGAACTACAACTACGACGTGGTTGAGTTTCCCAGCGAGGAAGCGCCGGGAGCAAGCGTCTTCTACAAGAACGATGCGGGCGAGATCTTCCATACGTATTCCACTTACGCGCGTGGGCTCGACATCCTGGTAGGCGCATACAACTTTCTCGATCTGGCGCCAAAAGGCCGGGACGAGGACGAATTGGCCTTCACGATGGCATGGGTGCGCCATCACGATCGATACACCGAGGGCTACTTTGTCGACCCAAAAGCGCAGTACGTGGCTCCTAAGGGCGCGGGATCCTCGTGCTGCTCGGAGGAGCACCAGGCATGAGCACACACGCTTGCTGCGAACGTTTTTTGGCCAGCTCGAGTCGCGTAACGGGCGGAGCGCGGAGCGCTATTGGCGGTCCACGCCCTCCGACACATGCGCGTCGCTGTCTCGACGCCGCTGGATGGATCGTTCCCGGCGGCATTCTGGCATTGTTGCCAAAGTGCCCCGCATGTCTGGCCGCTTACTTTGCGATTGGGACGGGGATCGGGATCTCAATGTCAGCCGCGATGTATCTCCGCACGGTGCTGGTGGTTTTGTGCGTTGCCGCGCTGTCCTACATTTCGGCAAACCTCGCACGCCGCATTTGGCGGATGTTTAAACCGGGTGCGGGATCTGGAAAGGTGGTGCTGTCTCTGACAAAGCCCTCACTGCAATCCCGACTGGGTCAGCTTCACAGCACAATGGGGATTTGCAGCTCCGCCGGACACATTGCACTGTTGCCCGTTCACGGACCCCGCCCCGATGGTCGAGAAGTAGATGTTTGTCCCACCGTTCGACAGTTGGTTGTCGATCACGATCGCGCTGGTTCCTCCAAGGGCGCTTGGGGAGGTCACGCAGCTGGATGTTGAGGCGCCGGAGGTGCAGGTGGTGGGTGTCGTCAACGAAGCTGTAATCGTCGAACTCTTCAAGTATCCATCGGTTGTGCTGCCGACGCCGAAGAACAAACGGTCCGTCGTTCCGTTGTAAAACTCGGTCAGGGGCGAACACTCGTCTCCCTTGGTGGTGTCGATCACAAAGGTGGTTTCGCCCGTGCTCGTGATGACGTGGCTCGCGAAGGGGAACACATACATCTGTGGTTCTGCCGGAACGCCTCCGGACTGGACGAATCCGCAAGCGATCATGTGCCCTGAGGTCGACCCGTTTAGCCAGAAGGCGTTATCAAACGCTCCGGCGTGAACGTTTTTCCCCGTGCAGTCGCCCTTCCCTGTCGCCGATCCCAGGTCCACGGTGTTGCTGGTCGTGGGCGAACCGGTTGCGAAGTTCGCCGGAAGCTGAGTGACTGCTCCGCCGATGCCCAGTACGTAGCTGCATCCAGTAAAGGCGAACACCTGGTCGGTGGTGGGATTGGCGGGATCTGTCACCGCAATTGGCGGGTCCACTAACCCCGTTCCTGGGTCTCCGCTGCCGTCACTTTGCCCGTCGTAGGCCCATCCGACGGTCTGCTGCGCTGCGTAAGTCTTAGCCGGGCTGGCCAGTTTTACGGAATACAGATATCCCTCTCCGTCCCCCAGAAAAATCAGGCCGGCATTGTCATCGACAATCGGCGAAGTCAACGTCGTGTTGTACTTGTTGGTCGAGACCGCGACCGGCCAGTTGCTCGGATCGCTGACCAGCGCCGGCGCGCCGCCGCCGAATACCGGAGTGATCTTATAGAGCACACCGTTGTTTGCGCCCACGTAGGCCGTATCGGTGTTGTAGTCCACCCAGGGCGAGGAGTTTGAATTCGTCGCGCTGGTTTCGATCGTGAGGGTGGTCATACAGCCTGCCGTCGTAGGCGTAGTGCACGAAGTGGGAGTCAGCGGACTCAACACGGTTCCATCTTGCGCCGGGGGCGTTGGAATCGGGTTTGGGAGCACGAGAACGTGGAAGTACGAACCTGTGCTTGTGCTTTCCACGAACGCCACCTTAGTTCCATCGGCCGACAGCACGGGCGAAAGTTCGATCTGGCCGCCGGTCTGCGTCACGGTGTTATAGGCGAAAGCCACCCAGGGCGATCCGCTATTGCACGCCGGGGTCGCCCCCGTATACAAGTTGTTGATCCCGACCAGATTGGCCTGCGCTCCCGAAGTCACGGTCAGCCCAAACACAATGTAATCGGCGTTGCAGTTCTCGGCGACCACGTCAAACTGGTATTTCGCGGGAAACTGGTTCTGCGGCACGTACCCGTTCTCCAGCGAAACCGCCCAGTCGACCTGCGTTCTGTGCGGAAAGCGATGCACTCCGTGTCGGGAGTTTTCCATCGCCACTTGACGCATCACCATGTTGTAAACATAACGCGGATCGTGCACTCCCGCCGCAAGTACGTCCTCAGCTTGCGCGCCCGGCATCAACAAGTGTTGCGAACTCCAGTCCTGCGGATACCCCAGGTGCGTCTGTTCGCGGGTCGTGTCGCCCGGTGAAGTGCTCTGCATCCTTGCCTGGCCCAAAAGCGGTATGCCCAGCAGGAGTGACCCAGCCACCACGTAGAACCACCGGAGTGCGTACCGTCGCATCGTGCTTTCTTCTCCTCAAGAATTTCGGCACTTGTGCCATGCTTATGTTCGCTTAGATTCGGGGAATCTTGGGCCTTACTTCGGTAACTTAACGTGGTTAGCGGCAGTCAGAGGTGGTGTGACCTACGTGGCGTCGGCCCGATCTTCAGGCGGTGAGGAGGGTCTCTTCTCCCGCAAGGGGCTGGTTTTGCAGTGGGTTAGCAAGGGATTGGATTTGAATCAATGGACCCACGGAAGCGGCTCGCGCCCGTGCCAGCATGTTCGCCGAGGGGATGCCTGTTCTCTGGAAAGACTTCTCGCAATCTGCCGTGGAGGGGCCGCGCATGTTGCCCTCCATGTAGGCCAAACCGGGGCAACGCGTACAGGTGCCCACGTGGGAGCAAGTTGAACAGGTCGGAAGATCCCGGGCGCGGATTGAGCGGACCTCCTTCAACTGCGTGGAATGGTGCCAGATGTCGAGGAATTTCTGCCGGCGGACATTGCCGCTGGGAAGAGGAAATTGCACACAGGGAAACACATCGCCGTAAGGAGAAATGTAGCAGGCGGTGTGGCCGGCGCTGCACGGGAAACCATCCATAACGTCATCGCCAGGGGCAGGTGGAGGAGCGCAGAATGCTTCGACGTTTCCCACCAGTTCCTGATTATGCAAGACCTGTTTGAGTTCCGACCCCGGAATTCGCAGGGCAAGAATGGATCTGTCTCCGTCCATTTTCGGCGTGATGGTGGGGTCGAGCGTGTAAGAGACGCCCAATTCGCGGGCCAGAGTCATCACGCCGGACTGGTCGGAGAAATTGCCCGCCATGAGAACGTTGGCGAGAGTGACCTTTAATCCTTGAGATTTCAAGAATCGAATCGCCTGGATGGTTCGCTTCAGTGACCCTGGGAGTTTTGTGATGGCGTCGTGGACTTCCGGGCGATGCGAGTAGACACTGATTTGCACCTGCTCAACGCCGAGCTGGCGAAGCTTCGCGGCTTCCTTCTCGTGGATCATCACCCCGTTGGTCTTTACTTTTACATTGAACAAAAGTTGCCGCGCCCGTTCGAGGATTTCAAAGAAATCCCGGCGCATGAGAACCTCACCGCCGCTCAGAGCGAGGAAAAAGACGCCTGCCTCGGCCAGCTGTTCGAGCACGTCGACGATCTCCGCCGTCGTCATTTCGCCATGATCGTCGTGATCGAGGTAGCAATGCACGCAGCGCTCATTGCAGCGGTAGGTGATATCGAGGTGAACGCTGATGGGCAGGCCAAGGTCCAGCGCCTTTTGATTCATCTCGGCCAGAAGACTCATCGGCGCTCCGCGCAGGGGGAAGGGTCGATCTCCGTCAGGGGCTGATCCGATACCAGCAGAATGCCGTGTTGTGAGAGTTCGTCGACGAAGCGGTCGGCGCCGCGCTGGGCTTGTTCCGGGTCGACATCGAATTCCTGGCAGACTTTGCCGGCGACGATTTCCGACAATGGCGTGCACCCGTCTGCAGCCTGCCAAATGGCAGAAGCGACTTCATTGAGCGTGAAAAAAGTCGAATCTACGGCCGACATCACCATCATTTCGCCGCCCACGAGGCGGGCCGCGATGGCCTTGCTTCGCGCAATGTATTTTTCGGCCATCGGGGTTGCTCCGGCGACTAACGTATAATCTCCCACACTCGCTCGTCGGGGACGAATGCTAAGCGGTGGATGGGAACCAAACTAGCAAACTCGCACGCCGACTGAAAAACCAGTTTCACCAGCTCCAGATCATCGGCGAAAAATAATATGTTCCTCAGCAGCCGGCGCATGGCTTCCGAGGGGCCCACCGGTTCGATGCGGTTCTGCAAACCTTTCTCGAGCAAAAAAAGTGCGCTAAGGGGGGCACATTGGTTCTCGCCGACCCGGGCCAACTCTCCGGCAAAAGGGGTTCCGTAGGCCATGTAGCGATTGCCTTCGCGCCTCACGTAGGAGATTTCGTCGGTGAGCAGCGTGGCATCGGGAGGCGCCAGGCGGGAGATAGTCGTCTTGCCGGCACCCGAAAGCCCAGAGAACAGAAAAGCTTTTCCGCCGCGAATCGCACTGGCGGCATGAACCAGGAAACCTCCTTGCCTAGCCAGGATGAGAGTGTGAACGATGCGCAGGACGCAATCGATCGCGTAGGGACTGCACGATTGACGGATCTGACCACGGCTGGTTTTCGGATTCCACCGTGCACGGAAGTCGCCGCGCTTCAGAAGCCATTCGCCAGCATCGAGCTTCACCTCCAGATCATCGTCGGGTGAGGAATCCGATAGCTCACACAAGTCGATGTCGAATTCGAGGTGCGATTTCGGCGATTCTCCGACGAAACCCGTGTATCGATTCTCGATCAGCCGATGAAATGAGGGATCCTGCGTGCGCAGGGCGATCGCGATTCCGCCGATCTCGATGGATAGGCCCTCTGGTACGGTTGTGCAGTAGGTCGCCGTCATGGATGTGGAGTATGAACTGGAGAGTCGCCGCGAAACCCGTGTCCCTTGCCAAGAGTCTGGCGTACAAGTCCCCGGACTCGCGTCAGGTCTCCTTGCGCACGCACCGCATGAATACGCAACGTAAGATTGCGGAATCGGTCCCAGCGGCATAGCATCCAGGCCAGCACGGAATGGAACAGCGGGACCCGCCGGCTGGGAACGAAACTGCGATTGGCACGATCAATGCTGGTCACTCGGCCGAGCAACTGGGATTGTGCTGTGGGCGGATCGTTGTCGGGCATTGCGTCACCTCTTGTGATCCATGAAAGGCGACCCTGCACTGTTCGTATTTCGACCAACCGATGAACAACGAAACGGTTGTCGCGCAGAACCAACACGATGTCTCCGCGAAGAACCTCGTCATGCCTTGCGCTTTGAATCGTGAGCAGATCGCCCGGCCACACGGAGGGAAGCATGCTGGCTCCCCATGCTTTGAGGCGAACGGCACCGCGGCTGCGGAGCATCTCGGCGGCGAGATCAAGCCTAGGAAATCCGTTAGTTTCCAGCGGGTATGGCGCAGGGGGCTGCAAACTACGAGTTCTTTCGCATGGCATGGCACGAAAAACTAGTTGGTTGGACTTTGCCGCATGACAGCGCCATAGTTTCGAAAACCCGCTCGTGCCGGAATGCAGGTTCTTGATAGGGCTTTTTCGCCACGCGGCGGCTCTCGCCGACATTATTTTCGCTCGTGTTCCGGTCCTGTTCAGCCATAAGAAATGAGCGGCCGCAACCCGGACCGCTGGATCTGCGAACCGGTGCACGCTCGACTAAAAACCACTTCTTTCCCGAAGCGTACTACAAGAAACGGATCTAGCCGATTGTCACCGCTGGTACATGCACGATCGGCTAAAAAGTAGGTCCATGGCTCATGGAGGTCGCGTTGGAACGCGAAAGGTATGGACTCCCTTCAACTTGTGCCACCAAAGTTGTAATCAGCGGTGTCGCGGTCTCACGAACCCATTCTCTGGGCTTGCGGCCTGCTGCTGACAAAACCCTGGCTGGAAAAGGCCGTCGGACTTTTGCGAAGTTCCTGCGTCAAGGAGTTAGACTGGCGGCGAAAGCGTCGACGAGTGAGGTCGTCACCGCCCTCCGAAGCGCCTTGCCGCCAGCAAGTACAAGTTAGGACGCTCCTTCCCGTCGCGAAATGGCCTGAACGTGACTGTTCGCCGCACGCATGTGCCATTTACTAGCGCCTCTCGCTAAATCTAGGCTGTCGTTGAACAGCACTTGAACAATGGGGGTTGTTCAGAGCCGCTGTTTTCATGGTTAGCCTGAAAACTTGAAACTTGCGTCCCACGACTGGAGGTCAGTCTGGGACGCTTTTTTCTTGCAGCAGACATTTGTCTCGTTATCCGGCTCTGCCGGCAGTCTCATTAGTTCCCGGTTGCTGACAATGCTTGAGGAATCATGCTGGCCTGAGTCGAAGAAGCTGGCGGTTCGCGCAGCAGATTCGCGGACCTCAAAGTGGAAAGTTCTTCTGCCGATAAAGCCGATCAAAAATCCCGAACATCAGAACGATCACCACAAACACCATCCAGCTGGCTTCCGGGCCCAACTGGCCGCCGGTTAGCCACTGCGGGCCTGGCCAGCGGGTTTCAAGAAGGTGGCCGACGGCATACTCGCCAGCGTTTTGTCCCGACCACACGAAGAGGTTGGCTAAGTCAAAGGCGGCGTGGAAACCGATGGCGAAGGCCAGGGAGCCGGTGCGGCGCAACGTGAGGCACGTGAACAGGCCGAGCAGCCCGGTGGAGGCGAAGTCTTCCCAGCGCTCGTGTGGCTTAAGAAAGTAGTGCAGTGCGCCGAAGCCAACGGAGAGCAGAATAGCCGCTGCCCAGAAGCCAATACCATCGGCAAGCGTGGTGAGGAGGTAGGCGCGGAACTGAAACTCCTCCGCAAACCCGATGAGCAGGTTGGCAATGATCCAGATCCCTGAGAAGTACCAGAGGGCGCCCCCATGAATTGCGAGCCCGAGGATACGATAGCCGCCGAAGACTGCAATCAAGCCCACGAGCAAAGAAGTGGAAGCCGCGCCCCAAGCAATCCCAACCCAGAAGTAACGTCCGAAGGCGTTGCGCACGGGAATGCCGTATTCGAGGAAGCGGCGGCGCTCGATACGGGCCATGATCCATGTCGCGGCTACCACCTCGATGATCGTTTGCAGTTCGTCAAAGATCGTGCCCACGGGATCAAGAAATGATCGCTCCTTGGGATGGAAGATCCTGGGAATGATCCAGTTCGAGAGGAATCCGAACCCCACGACGATGCCGACAAAAATGAGCAGACGCCAACCGGCGCGCAGGCCACGCGAGTTAAGGAAGATTCTCTTCATATCGTAGGTAGCCCCGCCTGAGATCTCTCATTCCTCGTTTGCACGTCCTTCACAGGCAACCCAATCCCATGCCGCGTGGTTTGACGGGTATCTTAATACGGAAGCTGATTGTTGGGCGGGAATAACTTATGCTAGGCGCAGCAGATCGTTGCGATGGTGGCAATCAGGGTGACTCACGATGGGCCGTAAGGCGTGCGTAATCGGTGCCGGTCCAAATGGACTCGCGGCGGCGATCGTTCTGGCTCAAGCTGGACTGCAGGTGGACGTGCTGGAAGCGAAATCAACGCCGGGTGGGGCGGCGCGCACTCTAGAGCTAACTTTACCGGGCTTTCGGCATGATTTCGGATCGGCAGTTTTTCCGCTGGGCGCGGGGTCGCCATTTTTTTCTTCGCTGCCCCTGATCGACCACGGCTTGGAGTGGATTCACTCGCCGGCTCCTTTGGCTCATCCTCTCGACGACGGCACGGCTGTGATGTTGGAACGTGACCTGGACGCAACCAGAGATTCCCTTGGGATCGACGGGCCGGCGTGGGATAAGCTCATGCGTCCGTTCGTCGAGCGCTGGACTGAATTTGCTTCGGAGATACTGCGGCCGGTTTCGTTCATCCCCAAATACCCGTGGCTGATGGCGCGGTTTGGCATGGTCGCGCTACAGCCGGCCCAAGCCGTCGCTCGCCGGTTTCGTCAGCAACGAACCCGGGCACTATTTGCTGGCTTGGCTGCCCACTCTTTCCTCAGCCTGGACGAACCGTTGAGCGCGGCGTTCGCAATTATGATGGCAGTGCCAGCGCATGCCGTGGGTTGGCCGATTCCCCGCGGGGGCGCGCAGTCCCTCACCAACGCCCTTTGCGGGATTCTCTCGATCTTCGGAAGCAAGGTGATCACCTCATCGCCGGTCGAGAGTTTCTCGGCGTTGGCGAACTATGATCCGCTTCTTTGTGATTTGACTCCGCGACAGCTCGCCAAGGTTGGCGGAGAAAGACTCTCTGACAGCTACAAGAGGCGACTGACAAAATTCCGCTATGGCGCCGCTGTCTTCAAAGTGGATTATGCATTGAACGCACCCATTCCCTGGAAAGCTTCCGCCTGCTCGCGAGCAGCGACGGTGCACTTGGGGGGAAGCTTTGAGGAGATTGCTGCAGCGGAAAAAGCAGTCCGAATCGGACATGTCGCCGATCGTCCGTTCGTTCTACTGGCCCAGCCTAGTCTTTTCGATAGCTCGCGGGCTCCAGCGGGCAAACACACGGCTTGGGCTTACTGTCATGTGCCGAATGGGTCCAGAGTAAACATGCTTGAAAAACTGGAGGATCAGATCGAGCGTTTCGCTCCCGGCTTTCGCGAATGCATCCTGGCGCGGCGAGTGTTTTGCCCCGCCGACCTTGAGAGCATGGACGCTAACCTTGTGGGAGGCGATATTGGAGGTGGCGTTATGGACATTCGTCAGTTTCTGTTTCGACCGACGTGGCGGCATTACGCGACGTCGGCGCGGGACATTTACATTTGTTCCGCATCCACTCCGCCCGGTGGAGGAGTGCATGGCATGTGCGGATATCATGCGGCGAAGATGGCGTTGTCCAAGTTGGATAGACAGAACAGTAGTTAGCAAAAAATGCGCGATTGGCCGGGACAATCACTCGCGCGGAGCAGCCGTAGGCCATTCAACGACATGGATATTCCCATCGGGTTCACGCTCGACCGTCGGAGCGTACAGTCCGAGGAATTGCCGGCGCCACCACAAACCTTGAGTCCGTTTCTCGGTCATCGTCGTAAACCAATACTGCCAAATCACAGCGCGCACCTCGCGTGGCGGCTGGTGGGGAAACGGATTCTTCTCAAAAAGATTGAGAACGTCGTTGTCGTTGGAAAGCAGCCGCACTTCGGTTTGGGGCACAATCGGATAGTCCCGCCACGTACCCAGCGAAGCGAACCACAGGTTCCAGTCGAATCGCGGCTGATACGGCGCGTAAATTCCAGGGGGCGCACTCAGGTCCTGCGGCTTATAGCGAAATGGATACGCCACCCAGGTTTTTCCATCGTCGGAACCCTGGAACTCGATCTCATATCGGCCCCGGGTCATAATGCCAAACAGGCCGTATCGATTGGCGACCCGAAAAGGCTCAAGAGCCTCCACCGGCGCTGTAGGCAGCGGTAGCGGGGAGAACATCCAGATCAATTCCACTGACGTGGCATAGAAAATCCACACCAGCACTACGCTGATCAAAGACAGCTTCACCACACTGAATTGTCGACGGAGGGTACTTCTCCAACGTTCCACTCGGCTCTGCTCAGATAGCCTCGCTTCTTCCGGCACTCGCATCGCTTCGTGGGATTCCCGGCTCTCAAGAACTGCCGTGTTGCCCTCGGCCCCCGCGACAGTCGTCCCTGCGATTCGAGATCTCGTCCATCGCTGCGGAAGAAACCGCAGCAGAGAGCGATCATCCAGCAAGAGGAATCCCAAGATCAGGACGAGGTAGTTCAGAAAAGTGTAGTTGGCGCTGAGAATGACGCCGAGTTGCCAAGGAGTCACGATAAAGAAGCACACGAGTCGCCAGCGTCTCGGCAGAAACAACATCCAAACCAAAACCAGTTCGAGCGCCAGCGTCGCGAAGACAGTCGAAGCATGGAACCAGTGCGGCAGATGCTGCATGTACCAGCCGATCCAGGTGGGCAGCGGACCGTTCTGGTAGTACTCGTCCATCGCTGTAAAGTTGCGCCACTCGCGATCTCCCCCGATGATTTTCGCAACCCCGGACTCGAAGTAGATGCGAAACCATTCCCATTGCAGCAGGAACAAACTGGCGCGCGATGCTGGAAATGCCGACCCGAAGCCGGGGCGCAATCCGGGCGGAGCAAAGAAAAGCGCAATAAATCCCGCCTCGAGCAGCATGCCATCCGATTGATAGCTGGAGAAGTCTTGCGCCGCGCTAACGAACGAAAGGAAGCACACAAAACAGATCGCCAGCATTCCGCGCGGCCACGCATTCAGCACCAGCACCAGAGAAGCCGCCATCCCTACCCAGCACAGGGCCGTCAGCATGTGCGGGCCGCTTGCCAGCCAAAGCACGGTGGGCGCAACCCAAAGGCCCCGGCCGTAGCCGAGTTGCTGCGCCACGACTCGCAGATATTCGCTTGCCGGCAGGACTCCATCCGGGGCGATGAGCCCACGGATCTGAAACACCAGCGAGAAGAATGCGGAGAAGTAAATGCAGCCGAGTGCCCGCAAGAAGAACCAGCGCGGAATCAAGCGGTCAGCTGCACCAGGCCGCGAATCAAACAACCAGCGAATGGTGGCCGGAACCCAGTCCATGAGCGTCAGCAATTATAGCGATCTGAGAGGACTAGGGCTTCAAGCCGCAGGCTCAGAGCTGAGAACGGAAGACGAGCGTGGAGCCCCAATCTGAAGATGTAGGCGAAACTCAAGATCGGGGTGCCGCACGAAGACGGCACCCTCTGTCAAGTAGCACTCAAAGAACGGTTCAGTTATGCGACTGCTTTGCCCTGGGGCGCCGAGAGTGTTCGCGACGCTGTCCCTTTCCCGAGGAAGCTTACCAGTTCAGAATTCACTTCCTCCGCGTGGGTCCAAGTAATGCAGTGTGGTCCATCCTTTATCACCACCAGCCGGGCGCCCTTGATCAGTTTGGCAGTCCGGAGTCCTGCGGCGTTGATGGGCAGAATCCGGTCGGCATCGCCGTGAAACACCAGCGCGGGTACGTCGATTTTGCTCAGGTCCTTGCGGAAGTCCTCATGCCACGTTGGCACGCAGGCGAGGCTGGCAGTGGCTGACGCTCCGGCCGCGACGTTCCAACTTGCCTGGACAACCTGTTCGCTGACACGCTTGCCCAGCAGAAGATCTGTGTTGTAGAAATTCTTGAAAAATTCGGTGAAGAACGCGTAGCGGTCTGCCGCGACCGCTTTCTGGATTCCCTCGAAGACACTGCCGTCCACGCCCTCCGGGTTATCCGGCGTTTTCAGCAGGAACGGTGGAACCCCCGAGATAATTACCGCATGGCTTACTCCCTTCGATCCGTATTTTCCCAAATAGCGCGCCACTTCGCCGCCACCCATCGAGAAACCGGCCAGCGCAAAGTCATGCAGCTTGAGGTGCGTCACGAGCTTGTGCAGGTCCTCGGCGAAGATGTCGTAGTTGTAACCCGTGGTTGGCTGGCTGGATTTGCCAAACCCTCTGCGGTCATAAGTAATGACACGGTGGCCTGCATCCAAAAGAACTGGCAGCTGCTTCTCCCAGGAAGCACCGCTCAACGGATATCCGTGAATTAGGACAACGGGCTTACCGGAGCCGTGGTCCTCGTAGTAGAGGTCGATGTCACTGGAGTTTTCTTTACCGACGTTTACGTATGACATTGGGATTCTCCTTTTGTCTCACTTCTCGGTGTATGAGTTGAAGGTTGATTGGGTCGCTTGCGTCTCCTAATTCTAAACCTGCCTGCCCAATAAATGTGCAAGGGGAGGCGAGATCAAGAGCGCGCTGGCGCCGTTCCATAGGATCTGCACTCCGATGCGCATCAGGAACGGGCAGTACGGTTTCGATCGTACTGCCCTCCTGTGACGGGCACATTTCTAGAAGTGGAAGCCGATCTCCGCCGTGAGGGAACGCGGCGTCACATAGTGCGTCCCGCTGAAGGTTGAGAGGAAGTTATAGAGCGCATAGTTGTTCGCGAGGTTGATGACGGTCAATTGCGCACTCACTTTGTACTTATCTCCATGGAACACGTTGTCATGCCCGATCGAGAGGTCAAAGAGATTCCGCGATGCGATGCGGGGTGGATTGTGGTCATCGTCCTCGGTTCCATTCGCCGGCACTTGAACAAGACTGGATCCGAGCGGCGCGGCGCACGGGGAAGGCAGCGGAGCGGTTGGGGTTGCACGGATACCATTGCAAGTGAACCCGGCCTGGAACTCCTGATCGGCGCTCAAGGGGTTTCCGAAAACATCTTGCAGGAAGACGGCCGGTTGGGTGCCCAGGGTGGTCGACTGCGGGCAATCGTTATTTGCATTTTCCCCGTAACACGGCGCATTGCCGGCCACCAGGCCGCTGTCGTAGCGCCAGTTAAACCCGACCCAGGGGCCGCGCTTCCAGGGCTGGTATTGCAAGTGAGTGGTCTGGTTGAATTTTTCGTCGTGGTCAATGCGGAAAGGAGCCCCTGGGGCTCCTACGGTTGCACCAGCGCCCCCAATTTGTGGCGGGAAGAACCGCGCCGCCACGCTGGAAAAGACCATCAACGCCGAAAACCCATGGAGGTCGGGCACGCTCACCCGGCCCGCATATCCGGGAATCTTTGAGTTGTGCCATTCGATGGGAAACGTGATCGGGGTGTCGCCAAGCACACTGAAATCGTAGCCGTTGTGCGTGTACTTTGTGATCCACTCGCCGGAAAAGACCAGATACCGTCCGAACGCCTGCTCGATCCCTGCGTGAAATTCATTGCGAAAGCCGGGACTCAAGGCCCCACTCGAAAGACCGCTGCACAGAAGAAGCGGAGCTAAGACTGGGTTCTCGCAGCCGATGCTAGAAAGTATCAGATTTTCGTTGAAAGGCGACTCCAGTGTGCGCGCGTAGGAAGCGCGAAGAATCGTGTTGGTCTTCTTGATATTGTAAGCGGCCCCGACGCGAGGCTCGGCCTGCCGGGCAGTGGAGAGACCGTTGTAGAAGTCCCCACGCAAGCCGAGGTTCAGGGACCAGTTTCCTTTGGTGATCACATCCCGGACATACAGAGCAATCTCCTTCACGTCCGTGTGGCCATTGAACGTGTACAAGCTTCCGCCACGAGTCAAGTCGTACGGGGCCAGGATCGGACTGAAATAAGGGTAAAGAATGGAAGCGGGGTTAAGAGTCTGGTACGCGTTCGGGTTAGCAGTAGTGTTTTCCGCGAGGCTGGCGGCGGCCATTGCGAGGGATCGGTGAAACCCGGGACAGGAGCATCAGGGACCGCAGCCGTTGATAGAGTCAAGCAGGGTGCATTGTAGATCGGGTCGACGACACCGACGCTGTCGTTCTCATCGAGGAATGTTTGCTGGTAGACGACTCCAGCCTTGACTTGGTTAATCCCTTTGACATAGGAGAGATCGGATCGAAGTCCGGTGTTGGTGAGCGTGCGATTCTGACCCACCGATTGTCTCTGAAGACTAGGCGGCCCCAGATCCGCAAACGGGTCGCTGCTTGGATAGTAGTTGTAATCATCACGGCGAACGAATGCACCAAAAGTGGATACGGCGTGCGAACTCAGCACATGCGTCCAGGAGGGGGCTATGTTAAAGGTTCCAATCTTGGAACGCTGGTCTGTCGTTCCGACCGTAACACCGGAGACGGAGCCTGTCGGAGTGCCGATAGGAACCACGCCGTTATAGTCCTCGACGAGTGGAAGAACCCCGCTGAGTCCACTCCATGGCGTCGCATTTTCGGCGTCGAACGAATTCGGTGTCTGGAACCAGCTCCGGCTGTAGCCGAAGTTTAAGTGAATGGAGTCAGCGTTGTTTAACTGATAATCCACACGATCGAACAAGTTTTCTTCGTTGCCCTTGTCGTGCAGCACGGCGAATTCCGGCGGATCCAGGAACCTGCCGCTGTTCAAACCGTTTGCGGAGATGAAGTTGCCCCAGTTCTTGCCTCCGTAGGCAAGCTCTGCTGCCACATTGGATGTTCCAAACGACCCGTACGAAGCGGCGACGCTGCCGTGAGGCGTAGTTACGCCCTGGCCCGAGCGGGTGGTCGCCACAATCACAACGCTCGTCTTGCCTCCGTATTCCGCCGGCGGTGCGCCGGAAATGACTTCCATCGATTCGATTGAATCGAGAGGAACCTGGTTCGAAAACACTTTGCTCTGCTGATCCGTAATAGGCTGGCCGTCGACGGAAAACGAGTTCTCCGCGTGATCGCCAAGGCCGTGGAAGAGGCCGTTGGAATCAGCGGCGATCCCTGGCGTAGAGAGCGTAACCAGTGAACTCAGTGACGACGACGCGCTTTCCAGTGGAAGTTTGTCAAAATAGCTTTTGTCTATGTCGGAGTGGAAGGTCGGATCGTTTTCCACCAAATCCGCTGCACCAGCCTCGACCGTCACCGTCGTGGAGGACCCCGACACTTGGAGCTTTAGGCTCACGCTGACCGGCACGACCGACCGCACCTCTACGTCCCGAACACTCTGGTCGAATCCTGTCGCGGTCACCGTCATGTGGTAAGGGTTGAAGGGAATGTTCGGGATGTTGAAGCTCCCGGATTCGTCTGTGGCGGTTGCCTGGTCAAAGTGGCTGACCGGGTTGTGAATCTCGACCGTTGCATTGGGCACGACGGCACCGGTAGGGTCGAGGACGGTGCCACTTATGGATCCAGAATTCCCGCCCGACTGCGCATAAGCATGAATGCTGAGAGCCAAAAGGAAAACCACTACAAAAGTCGCAAGACGCGACTTCTTGTAAGAAGCCAGCATGATTCCTCCTAAGAAGTGGGTAGAAAAAGATCAAAGAAACAGTTCGCGAAACGAACCGGGCCTGCACATGGCTTAAATTTGATCTTTAGACGCTAGGAGGGGGGCGGACACACAGGGCAAAGGCTATCAGGCGTTGTTTGGCAGCAGTTGGCTGCGACCGGAATGTAACGACGAGCCGGAATACTGGTTTCGGCGTGGGGGAAGTTCTTGTTGGCGACGCTGAATGCGCCGCAACGCAAACCTGGCAAGTAGAAGATTCATCCTGGTTCGAATGGTGATGCACAGCAAACGCCAACGCCGACCACAAGGTCAACATTAGAGAAAGCCATGCTATCCGCTTCGAGATCGACCGCAAGCCCATTACCCCACGATGCGTTCCTGAAAATCTACATCGAAACGAGAACAGAATGCAATGAGAAAGTATCCAGAGATCAATCAGAATGCTCGTAAACCATCGCATGAGTACCGATAAACAGCTTGTGAGAAGTAATAGCGGCGGTCAATCTCGAGTAAGTAAACAGAAGACACTGGATGGCAAGTGCCTGAAAAGAAGTGGTGAGCGCGGTAGGAATCGAACCTACAACCTACTGATTAAGAGTAGGCGAGTCTGATGGGGTCTTTTGTGTCTTAGCATCTTTAAGAGTCAATAGCTTACGGACAACTAAGCCCGCACGGGAGCAATTTTTTCTGGTATTGAAAAGAAGCACGTTAGCGCACACGGGATCAAAGCGCACGGCACACTTATGGCACACCCCAGCCCACCGAACATGCCCTTTGGAAGCTGGCTATTGGGATTCGAATTCGCGTTAGAACGTAAATTCAAGTACATGCAGCGCACTGGCTGTGCCTTTTAGGCATGTAAGGCGATGGTTGGTCGCCTACTTGTTGTGTAGATGTTGTGTGCTGCGATCTGAGAACTCACTGACTAAGAGTTACGTCCCCCGATGCGGCTGCAATGTTGCCAACTGCAACCATCACTCTCAGGCTCTTTGATCTCGTTCGCAGAGGCACCTGGGCCCGGGCAGCGGAAAGAGGCAGGTCAGGCACAAGCCAAGAGCAGGCTAGTTATTCGCATACAACGGGCCAGCATTGCGGCTGGGGGGATCGGAGATTGCACGGATATAGGATATGAGCGCCTGAATGTCGGATTTGCTGAGATTGTTGCCCCAGGCCGGCATGAGCGCGGATTTGTTGAGCGCGGGGCCGCCATGACTGATGATGGCAGCAAGATCGTCGTCGGTCAGTTTGTTGAGCGCGTCGCCTTCGGTGAAAGGGTGCGGCTTGATCTCGAGATTATCGAAGTTGGATACTCGCTCCACGGTTGATTCGGGATTGTGGCAGCGCTCGCAATACTGATCGTTTAGCTGGCGGCCCAGAGTTTGCTGATAACCGAGAGCGATCTCTTCGATGGTCAGGGAAATTTTCTTTCCCGCTTTGTCGGTGCTCGATGCGGTTACTTGATATCGGCCCGCCATGCCACCGAGAGAGACGATGGTCGTGACTTGGCCGCTGGAATCGGTGAGGGCGTCGGCTGGATCGAAGGTCACTCCTGGTGCGGCGCTGAATTCGACCTGCGCACCAGCGAGAGCAGATCCCTGCTGATCATTCACCTGCACGACCAAGGGCTGCGGCAACGCCGTACCTGCCTGCGTGATCTGCTTTCCCCCACTGGATTCGACGATGGCTGCCCCGAAGGCAGCTGGCTTCGGTGGCACCACGGACGCAGTCTTGTGCGAACAGGACGTGGCCAACACGGCGAGTAAAGTAACGATGGTCAGAGAGGGACGGATCATCTCTTTGCCCTTGCGACCTCTGATTTGCCTCCACCCTTTTGCGAGATGAGGAATGCCGTCAGAGCGCGGGCATCTTCGTCACTCATGGCGCGATTGGGCTCTGCCGTGCCCGGGCGTAAGGCTTGCGGATTCTTCATCCATTCGAATATCCAGGCAGGATTGAGGCGCGAACCCACTTGCGCGAGTGTCGGACCGATATAACCTTTGTCCGTTTTGGTATCCACGATGTGGCAGCCCTGGCAGGCGTATTTGCCATAGAAGAGCTGCCTGCCCAGCTCAACCTGGCCCTGCGGGTAGCCGCTCAGCGGCATGGAATCGCGATCGATCGACGGGCTTTGATACACGGTCATGATGTAGTCGGTGAGCTCATTGATTTCGCCATCGCTGAGGTTAAATTTTGGCATTCGGCGAATCAGCGACGGCCTCAGCGTGTTCGGGTTCTTCAGGAATTCCACCAGCCACTGGCGCTGCACAGAACTGCCTTCCCAAGAGAGGTCTGGCGCCATGTCGCCGCCGTGTCCATTGATGCGATGGCAACTGAAGCACGCTAGGTTGGTCATCAGCTTTCCAGCTCTGCCTGCGGGTTCGTAATCCGAGTCCGGCTTCGCCGCCACCGTCAGCGATGGAGGCAACGTGGCAGCTCGGTCGTTGAGCGCGAGCAGAGCGGTGGCGAGCGAATCAATCTGCGCTGGCGTGAACGTGTACTGCGGCATTTTCAAAGCTTGTCCAAACGCACGCGGCTGCTTGATCTTGGTCACGATGTAATCGGGAAGCGTGTGCTGCATGCCCGGCAGAAACACAAGTTGAGTGACCGGTTTGTTTCCGATGCGACTGAGTTCGGGCGCGAAGTTCTCGGGCTTCTTGATGTCCGCGATTTCATGACACGACGCACAGCCGTAGTCGGAAACCAGGCGCTTGCCGTGGGCGATCTGCTCCGGAGTCGCAGCATCGAGATGAACATTGGCCAGCAGATCGGAATCAGTCTTGGCCAGCAGAAATCCGGAGAGTGTGGCGACTTGGGAATCGTTAAAGCGGTAGTGCGGCATCGCGGTTTCATCGTCGTAGTTGCGCGGATTCCGCAGCCATGCCTGCAACCACTCCGGTCTTACCTTGTTCCCGACGCGGGTTAACTCGGGGCCAACGTCACCACCCACCAGATTGCCTGCGGCGTTTTGTACTGCGTGGCACGAAGCGCAGAAAGATTCTCCGTACAAGGTGGCGCCAGCCGCGGGATCAGACGACGCCTTTGCCGAAAGCGTAGACGTGTCTCCCAGCAGCGAAGTGCTGTTCGCAATAAGAAATGCGGACATATCCCGCGCATCGTCATCGCTCAGCTTGAAATTCGGCATTGTAGCCGTGGCCGCGTAGGCTTGCGGATCTTTCAGCCAGGCATAAATCCACGCGCGCGTGGTTTTGTCGGCGATGTGCGAGAGAGAGGGCGGATCGTCGGTCGCCCTCACGGTGCCGCCGTCGGGCAGCTTTACAGTGTGGCAATGCACGCAGCCGTAGCGGGATAGAAGATGCCGGCCTTCGTTCAGTTGTGGCGTGCCCAGAAGCGGACCGCGATGGCATTCGCCGCATGACGACTCGATGTACTTCGCCGGCAGAATTGGCTGCTCCCACGCCAGCGTACTGCTGTGTGCCTCGGCTACGGTTGTGGCTGCGCCCTGCCCGCGGTGGCAGAGCGTACATCCGAATTGGTCAAGCTTGTGTGGAATCGCGGGATGCGGGCGGAACGGCTGCACATTTACGTCGGCGAGGCTGGCTTCTTTCAAACCGACGTGGCAACTTGTGCAGCGGTCGACCACGCCAAGATCGGGCAGCCAGATCTGCTGAATTCCTCCGTCGAAGTGGCGCTGCAGGGTCACCGCATCGCTACGGTTGCGAATCATGTTCAGATAGCCGTGTTGATAGTGACGCCACTCGCTGAAGTGATTTTTCGCCGGAGCGATCGCAAGCGAAACCAGAAGAATCAGGCTGACCATACCGAACGCGCGAACGCTATCCCCGAAAAACTTTTGCCACAGCGACTTGAGTGTTTCTTTCATGAGCCCGTTACGACCCTTGCCATGGCCAAACCCAGGACCAGCCCGGCCCTCGGAAAAATATACCGATGGCGGTCAAAACTACTAGTTCGAATAAGAACCATGTCATAACCCAATAGGAAAGAGGCCTCCCGGCCAAATACCGGCGCAAGCCGGAAGACGACTGCGGAGAACTCTGGGCCGCCAGGAGCATCACTCCGGCCATGATTAACGTGGGGATGAGTGCCGCATACACCTTGAAAAGCAACAGGAACAACGACACACCGGTCGCGACTAAATAGAAGATCTGCAGCCGCCGCTGCCGGTCCTTCAAGAAGAGTCCTTCCGCTTGGATGTTGACCTTGAAATACGGAATCACGATCAGCGCCATCACCACCAAGCCGGGAACCAACACACCTGCGACGACCGGCGGAAAGTAGTGCAGCATCTCTTGCAGCCCGAGGAAGTACCAGGGAGCCTTTGCCGGATTAGGAGTGTGGGAAGGATCGGCCAGGCCTTCGAGGGGTGCGTTGAAGACGAGTGAGATCCATACCAGGGAAATGGCAAGCACTTGAATCGCTACGGCCGCCCGAAACAGGACCTCAGGGAAAGTCTGCATCTGATCTTCAGTTTCAGCCTTCACTTGAGCCGACGTGCGGCGGGTGATGAAGACGATGCGGCGCGGTGACTTCTTCGCGTTGGAATCGACGCCCGCGGTGAAATCTTTGGAATCGGCCATGATTATTGCGCCTCCTTCGCGGTGGCGTCGCCGCTCGCAGCCTTCGCACGCACAGTTGCCGGTTCACTGGCATGGGAGTAGAGGCCGCCGTCTTTGCGGATGCGCCAGAAGTGGATGGCAACGAAGAACATCGCCATCAGCGGCAGGATCATGCAGTGCAGCACATAGAAGCGCAGCAGTGCGTTAGCGTTTACCGCATTCCCGCCAAGCATGAGGAAGCGAATCTTGTTGCCCATAAGCGGGACAGCAGATGCAATGTTCGATCCCACGGTGATGGCCCAGTAGGCCAGTTGGTCCCAGGGAAGCAGGTACCCCGTGTAGCTGAGCAGCAGAGTCATCAACAGGAGAATCACGCCGATCACCCAGTTAAACTCGCGCGGAGCGCGATAAGCGCCGCGATAGAACACTTTGAACATATGCGCGAACACCAGAAACACCATGGCATGCGCCGACCAGCGATGCAGGTTGCGTAGAAACAATCCCGACGAGACCACGAACTGCAAGTCCTTCGTATCGGCGTAAGCCTGCGGCACGGAAGGATGGTAATAGAACATCAGAGGGATTCCGGTCGCGACCAGAATAAAGAACGTCCCCAGCGTCAGCGTGCCTAAATACCAAGTCGCACTAAAGCTGAGCATGCGCGTGCGAACTTTGGTAGAAAATAAGTGCAGAAACACGTTTTGCTGGATGGCCAGCGCGCGCTTCAGTGTGCTCGATCCCGTGCCGCTGCGGAAGATGGAACGCCACACGCGCGTCTCGCGTAAGTCGTCGAAATATTGGTCTACCGTTTTTGCCATTGCTGGTTCTCTCTAAGTCAGACTCTCACGAAGGAATCGCGCTGCAGCGGAGGAACGTCGGTGGAACGGTCAACCAGAAGATCTCCGTCGTCGTTAAGCCAGATCCGCTTCCACGGCAACGGTCGGGGTGCCGGGCCTTCGATCTTTTCTCCGTCTTGCTTGAACTTGCTGCCATGGCAGGGACAGGCAATGATGCCCAATTCCGGTTTCCATGCCGTCAGGCACCCCAGATGCGTGCATACCGCGCTGAGCGAGAAGTAGCCCTCCTGCGAGTGAATAATGTAGATGCCCGAGTTCACATCGAGCGTGACGGAATCGAGCGGATAGCGGTCGGGCTTTCCCTCGTTCACAATGGGCGACGGCTCGTACAACACATTCGGCTCCAGGAACTGATACGCGAAGGCTGCCGTTCCGGCAGCAGCAATACCGAGCGAGCCTAGGCCAAGTTTCGCAAAGAATTGCCGGCGGTTGACCGTGTCTTCGACGTTTGCAGTTTTGGCTTCGTCTGTCATGTGTGTCTCTTGACCTACTTCGACTGCACCCCTGCTCCAATTGCCGCTATCGAGATCAACCCGGTCGGTTCGGCGGGGATAAGGTTGTATGACTCCATGGTGATCGTGCCTACCGGACATCGCATAGCGCAGAGACCGCAGCGAATGCAGCGCGTTTCGTCTTTCAGCATGGCGGAGCCGGTAACCACTCCCAGTTCATCGGCTGCGACTTCGTCGAGTTCCACTCCAAACAGCTCCTGATTGTCGCGGATGTGTTGCACGGCTTGGGGTTCGAACTCGATGCGATCGAGCGAAACCAGCTCCAGACATTTTTCCGGGCAAACATCGACGCAACCACCGCAGAGAATGCACATGGTGCCGTCTTCCGGTGTGCCCTTCGAAAATCGTGTTGACCCAGCAGTGCAGGCAGCGTTGCGCTTCGGCTATCGCTTCCGGGGCATCGTAGCCTATCTCTACTTCCGTCACCCCGGTGCGCCGTTCAAGAGGAAGCATGGGCACCGGCTGGCGGTTGATGTCGAGATAATCCAGCGGCATGCTGTGCCGCTTCAGTATTTCGACCTCGATGATGGGTTCGGGATGTTTGTTCTTGCGGAGGAATTCGTCGATTCCGACTGACGCGCGTTTGCCATCCCCCACGCTGTCGATAATCAGGCGCGGACCGAAGACACAATCGCCGCCAGCGAAGATTCCGGGGGCCGAAGTCATCAGCGTTTGCGGGTTGACGGCGATCAGCCCGCGTGGAGACAACTCGACTCCATCTTCTGGCGTTAGGAAGTCGAGGCGCGGGGCCTGGCCGATTGCCATGATGATGGTGTCACACTCGATCTGGCTTTCGCTGCCTTCGAAAAACGCCGGATTGAAGCGTTTGTTCTGATCGAAGACCCATTTGGTTTTGAGCGTCTCCAGTGCAACCACCTTGCCGTCCTTGCCAATCATCCGCTTTGGGCCGAGGCCGGGGTGCATGCGGATGCCTTCCTGTTCGGCCTCCTCAATTTCTTCGAGAGCGGCAGGCATTTGGTCGCGTGGCTCAAGGCACACGAGATTCACTTCCTGCGCGCCCATGCGCAAAGCGGAAAGAGAAATGTCGACCATCTCTTTTGTGGCGACTGCGGTTACGTTCTCCGCAGAAGGCTCGTTATCCTGCACTCCGCCGGAATGCTGACGCACTACTTCGCGCGCGGCCGAGCGGGCCACGTCCATGGCCACGTTGCCGCCACCAATCACGATCACTTTCTTTCCGATCGTAAATTTGTAGCCCAAGTTTACGTTGAGCAGGAAGTCGATGCCTTTGTGCACGCCATCGAGATCAACACCGGGGATGCTCAGATCGCGGCTGCGGTGCGCTCCCACCGCGATAAGCACGGCGTCGAAGCCCTGACGGCGTAGGTCGGAGATTGCGAAGTCTCGTCCTGCCGCGTGATTCAGCTTGAGCGTAATATCGCCTGTTTCAAGAATCTCACGCACCTGCGCTTCCACTACATCGCGCGGCAAGCGATATTCGGGGATTCCCAGGTACAGCATTCCGCCCGCTACCGGCGCGGCTTCGAAAATCGTGACGGCGTATCCCATCAGGGCGAGATCGTGCGCGGCGGAAAGTCCCACCGGGCCGCCGCCGACTACGGCGACTTTATAAGGGAGCTTGTTCTGTCCTCGTCCTTCATTGACGTTGATAGGATGCTTTGACTCTGGCCCAAACTGCTCGGTAAGAAAACGCTTGAGAGCACGAATGGAAATGGGACGGTCGATCTCACCGCGGCGGCAGGCGGTCTCACACGGATGCGCGCACACTCGTCCGCAGATGCTGGCCAGCGGATTGGGGTCGCGCGCTATGCGATAGGCCTCTTCGAAACGGCCCTCGGCAATCAGGCCGACATAGCGTCCGGCATTGGTGTGCGCCGGGCAGGCCATCATGCAGGGGAAGTTCGTGTTCAGCCAATCCCCATCGACCTTCTTGTTCTTGTATCGTTTCAGCATGAAGGCACTTCGTGATCCTTGGGAGGGCTGAGCGTCAACGTCTTCCCGCATTACGACTGGCAATGAGATGTGTGATGAAAAACACCGGGAGCACGGTCCGATTGCGCCCGTGCCCGTTGCTGTCGCTTCATTACTGATTACTTGCTGAGCGTGAAATCGGCCTTGCCCCCACCGGCCACAGTCACCGGTTTGGACTGGTTCTTGGCGCCCTCATGCCAGACTGTCACGGTATAGCTGCCGTCCGGAACGTCTTTGATCTTGTAATTGCCACTGTCGTCCGTTTCGGCAAAATAAGGAGTTGGGCTGACGACGATATATCCCGCCATGTCCGGATGGACATTGCAGAGTACCGGGACGACTCCGGCCTTATCGAAGGTAAAGGCGCGCTTTTCACCCTTAGGCCACGTGCCGAGATTGTGTCCTGCTTTCTTATCGCCGCCGATGGCAGTCCAGAAGACGTTGTGTTGTACAGTGTCGCTATTCAGGAAGTCGACGGTTGTTCCCTGGAGTACGACCATAATGTGCGGCGCAAAGACCAGCCCTTTTTGATCCATCACTGGGTGCTCTTTGGGAGCGGGAAAAGTTTTGCCCGCAATGGCCTCGACGTAAACCACAGACTGGCCCTTCATTCCGGTAACCTTGCCCTCAACGTCGCCAGCCCATGCCGCGCTGCAAATCGCCACTACCAGGAACACCAGAACGAATGCTTTCGTGCTCTTCATATATCGTCTCCTTGAATAATGTCTTGCCCACTGTTGTTCCGGTCAGATGTTCAGATCAGAAAAGAAACTTGAAGTCGAGATACATCGTGTTATTGGCGCTGGCATTGCGGTTGGCGCTGTCGTAGTTAATGTTGCCGCCGTTGAAGCGCGTGTATGCCGTGTATTGCGCACCCAGTTGCAGGTTCTGCCAGGGCCAGTAGGAGAGGTTGGCGATATAACCCGTGCTGTGCGGATCGCCATTCAGATTTCCCGTCACCGGCGCTTGCGGGAACAAAAGCGGGTCGGAAGTTCCGGTCGTGGTGAACCATCCCAACGTGCCGGAAAGCTTGTTGCCATAGTGATATTCCGCGTTCGTCATTACCGTATTCAGCCGGTGCGATCCCTGCGTTGCTAACCCCTGGTACACGGCGCTGAGCAGGTCGTTATTTTCACGGATATACGTCGCGCGGAACGACAGGACGTCCTTACGGAACAGCGTCTGATCGATCTGCGTGTCGAAGCCAACATCGGTAAACGAATCCGTCGGAATGCTCGCTGACGTGACGGCATCGACGATCTCGTTGGGAGTCGACCGCATGTGCATGCCATACGTCCCGGCCTCAAACTGCGTCTTACCAGAGAGTTGCTGCCAGGCCAAGCGCCAGTAGGGAGCGACACCGCGAATGTTGTAGCCGAAGCCGGCTCCGTTGTTCGGCTGCGAGCTGCCGATATGCTCGGAGCGATACCCCGTGAGATCGAAATAAAGATGGCTGTCCCACATGGCATAGGCGCCGACTCCGGCCACGTCCTGTGCCAGCGGACCGTTGATGACTGCCGACGCATTCGGGGTCGGCGCCACGTCACTCGCGATCCAGGGAAATCCCCACGCCGGGGTGCTGTTCCACAGATCGTCCAGGGTCGGGTTATTGTTCATGTCCAAGCCATAGACGAGTTCTTTGCCACCCCATTTCGTCTTGTTGGCGTAACGGATGTCGGTGTTATCCATGCTGAAGTTATCGCCTTGCGACTCGTAGGTCGCCTGAAAGAAACTGCCGATGTGACTGGTCCACGCGCCCGCCAGGAACAGGGAGAAATCCTGCGGAAATTCAAAGCTGCCGTTTTGCGTCGCCGGCACTGGCGACTTGGTCGCAGTAAACGAAGCCTCGAACATCACCGACAATGGCAGCGAGGCCAGCAGATCAAGCGGGGCCGTCCGCTTGCTGCCATCGGCCTTGACGACTTTGGTGTCGTCGCCGCGATCAACGTAACCGGTCAATTTGAACCGGCGGCCTGCCGGGTTGAGTTCCGGCGGATTGTAGTGGCAGCCACTGCACGCCAGTCCCGTCTGCCGCGCATAGCTTGGAACCGCCGATACGCTGGGTGGATTCAGTGCCGCAAAATACAGCAGAACCACGATAGGAACTGTCACGAGCAAAAAGACTGCTACTTTTTTTATCTGGAATCTCATTCTCGTCTCCAAAAACAGCGCTGTTTGTTATCCGAGGATGTTGTAGTGTCCACTGCATAGATACATTTCGCTGTGACTGCGCACACTCTGTATGGTGATGCATGTCACAAAGCAATGGCCTTGCCGGTAGCTCCCATCCATGTCTGACCACTGACAGAGAGATCTCTTGTTGGGAGTTCTCATCTGATTAGGTCGATTCGATCATGACGAGATCAAGCCCGGCCCAACAAGCCCGAGAAGGAAGGGCTCACGCCGCCATCCACGACGTCCGAGTTGTTGAATGTGCAGGATAGCCGCCTGACAAGGCTGCGGTCCGCCATCGCGGTTCATCACGCAGCTATTACGAGCAAATGAACGAATGGGTTTTCGGACCGTGAATTATTCTCACAGGCGTCCGCATATCACCCGGCACGTTCAGATGCGCAACGGCTAGCGGGTTGTCGTCGATGCTGGTCAAACAAGGTACGCAAGTCGGGATGCTACGGCTGTTCAATATTGCACGCTTTCACGAATTAATGAGAGAGCCGTCTGATGCAGCACTCAGGTCAGGACGAAATCCAACTTTCTTGAAAATGCTTTGCATCGGTAAATTGTCCCCCCAACATTTCGAAAGCGAAGGATAGACTCACAAGAACGACTGTTAGAGTTACGAGAAATTGGCACACGCGGTTTTCATAATTTCTCTCGGGCTACGTCGCCTTTCGCTTCAAGCCGGCTGATCGTCGCCCGCAGCCACGTGCCGAGCGCTTCCTCAATCTCCTGTTGCGTCCCGGTTCGGTACAAGGAGTCGAGGGTCTCTCCACTCGGCGACAGCGGTATATGAATGCAAGGAGTTTGTTCTTTGCGGGCGTTCTCCGGCACGAATTGCATCAGGAGGCATTCGCTGCACGGTTCGCGGTCCTTGGAGTTGAAGTTCATGCAAGTAGGGGAATCCTCGAAAATAAACCGTGCCCGCCAGGATTCGCGCGGCAATCGCCCGTAGCCGCCTTGCTCAAGAAATTCCAGTTCGAAGTTCAGCACGTCCATCAGGTTGCGATTATCCTTCGGCATAGACTCACCCTCACTATTATTGTGATCCTGCGAAGAAGGCGGCGCGGTGACGGGCATCACAGGGTGTGGTGAAGGCCATCACGCGGTCCGGGCGAAATCGGTCCGGGCGGTCACCTGCTGAGAAGAATCTCATAACAGGCAACCGTGACCGGGGTCACAGCACAGAGCGGCTCAAAAAGTTAAGAATTGAAGCATATTTGGATGTATTCTCGTTGCGATGTTGCGACGAAATTTCTACTGGAGCTTGAAGATGAAGAGAATCAACTTCAAATTGTTTTCCTTTGCAACAGTACTGGCTGTTGTTCTAAGCCTTTCCTTATCGGCGCACGCACAAAGCGCGGCAGACCTCTTCAAATCGAAGTGCGCCGGCTGCCATGGTACCGACGGGACGGGTTCGGCGATGGGCAAGAAGATGGGCGCGCACGACTTCACAACCGCCGACGTGCAGGGAATGTCGGACGCGCAGCTCACGGATATCATCACGAACGGGAAGAATAAGATGCCGAAGTATGCGTCCCTGAAGCCGGAAGACATCAAGGGGCTGGTGGCGTACATCCGCACGCTGAAGAAATAGTCCCGTTACTACGAGCGAGATTCTCAGGGAGATTGTTACAGGCGGTACGTGGTCCGCGTCAAGGGATAGAGTGTGTCTGCGCCGCGGACCATGAGAAGTAACAGTTTAGGACACTAAATAGAGAGTGGCGGTTCCAAATGAATCTGCGAGAGCGCATTCGAGACTGGTCGCAGCCCATCTATTTCCTGGGGCAGAATCCCATCACGCTTACGGGCGCGGTAATCACGACGAGTACCGCGCTCACCACGATTGCCTTCTGGTTCTATGACGTCTTCATGCCGGGGCCGCCGCATCCCTATATCGGCCTTCTGGTCTTCCTGATTCTTCCAGGAATTTTTGTCCTGAGTCTGCTGCTGATTCCACTTGGCATCTGGCTCAGGCGGCGCAGTCTGCGCGGGAGCGGGAAGCTGCCGGGAGTCTACCCCGCCATCGATCTGCACCTGCCCGTGGTCCGGCGCACTTTTGAATGGGTCGCTTTCGCGACCGTGCTCAACCTTCTCATTCTTGGTACAGCCTCCTACCGCGGTGTGCAGTATATGGATTCGGTGAGTTTCTGTGGGACGACTTGTCACACCGTGATGGCCCCCGAGTATACGGCCTATCAGAATTCACCACACTCGCGAGTGGAGTGCGTTGAGTGCCATATCGGACCAGGAGCGGGGTGGTTTGTGCGATCGAAACTCTCCGGTCTGCGGCAGGTGGCTGCGGTAACCTTTCATACCTATTCTCGCCCAATTCCTTCGCCGGTAAAGTACCTACGCCCCGCCCACGAAACCTGTGAGCAGTGTCACTGGCCGCAGCGCTTTATCGGCGACAAGCTCTTTGTGAACACCGATTACAGGGACGACGAAAAGAATACGCCACAGACGGATGTGTTGTTACTGAAGGTTGGTGGACACACATGGCAGGGTGAGGTCGGCATCCACGGGCACCACCTCGCCGGTAACGCGCGCATCCGTTACATTGCAACCGATGCCGAACGGCAAACCATCCCGGTCGTGTATTACACCGACGATCAGGGAAAGACAACCGAATTCATTTCCGCGGACACGAAGCCCACCCAACAACAGTTGGACAAGGGAGAACACCGCACGATGGATTGCGTGGATTGCCACAACCGGCCCACGCACGAGTTCGACTTGCCGGAAAACGCCGTGGACAAGCAAATGTCTCTCGGGCACATCAGCCCGGAGCTGCCCTATATCCGGAAGAAGGCGGTCGAAGTTCTCAAAGTGAATTATCCCACCCGCGATGTCGCGCGGCAGAGCATCATCGCCGAACTCAACAACTTTTACCGCACAAACTATCCGCAGATCTATCAGACGCGGCGCACGCTGGTGGAGCAAGCGGGCGACGCAGTGACAGCGATCTACCTGCGCAACATTTTCCCCGACATGCGTGTGACCTGGGGCGTTCATCCCAATAATCTTGGGCACAATGATTCGCCGGGCTGTTTCCGCTGCCACGACGGCAGCCATACCAGCGCCGATGGCCAGACCATCATCAATGACTGTTCGACATGTCATGATGTTCTGGCAGCGGGGGAAGAACATCCCAAGGTGCTTTCAGAGTTGGGGATTAAATGAGCAACGGTACGCGACATACCAAAGCAAACGCTGCGCACGACGGACATCGTTAGCCGATTGCAAACCTCTTCTACGCCGTGATAAGGGATTCCAAAGCGACGCGGTTGGGGATGACCAAGGTCGAACCGCTCTGCTGGATCAAGCGCTGCTTCTTGAATCCCGCGAAGAGGCGGCTGACGGTTTCTCGCGAAGTGCCGATCATTTGCCCGATCTCTTCGTGAGTCAGAGACATCTTCATCTGACTGGGGTTTCTGGATTCGATGTTTTGGTCGAGCCATCCCACGAGCAATCTGGCAAGTTTTTCGCTGGCCGAGTCAGAAAGGATCAGGTCCCGGATTTCACGGCAAGTAGAGGCATAATCCTGGCTGATGTGCTGGGTCACCCACAGGGCAAGCTCGCCGTGAAGGCGCATGAGACGCAGCAAATCGCATTGCCGCAGAAAGCTGATCTCGCTGGGTTCCTGAGTCTCAGCCGTTGCTTCGTATTGGCGTCCGGAAACTACGGAAGCAACGCCCAATGGGCAACCAGTCTCGACCATCCGCAGAATCAGCGTTCTGCCATCGCTGCCACAAATGGAGAGCTTCACGCGGCCTCGCCTCACGATGAAGGTTCCCCGTGGAGCTTGCCCTTCCGCAAACAAGACAGCCCCCGTTGGGTAAGTGGTTGTGACTGCTTCTTGCTCCAAGGCATCGGCTACGGTAGGAGGAAAATCGCAAAAGGTCTTGTCTACTGGTACACCTTTCTGAGCGCTGTTTACGATATGAGTCGCCATGAGTGCCTCCGTTTACAGGCTTACTTTGGCAAGTCCGTCACCAATCGCTCCAACATGTTACCTTTCGCGCGCGAAGCGCCAAGCAAAACAAACTAAACGGGTTACTTGGCTTTGGAAGAACACGTCCGCTCCTCACGGGAGATGATGAGTAAGGTCTAATGGGTGTTTTCCCGCACTGATGTGTGATCCCCATCACCAGTCGATTGGTTGTAGGGCACCGGCGCCTGGCTGGCTGTGACTCTAGGAACCGTAGTCCTTCACCCTAACGTTGAATGGATCGTGTTCAGCAGCGCAGTTCGGCTGAAGGGCTTTTCGAGGAGAGTTACGCCGGGTTTCAACACTTCGCGATTTGCCATCAGCTCGCCAGTGTAGCCTGACATGTATACGACTTTCAGTGTTGGGTGAGAGGTGCTCAGGTGCTCGGCTAGTTCAGGACCACTCATGCGACGCATGACCACATCGGTCAACAACAGATCAATCGGATCCGGATGCGAATTGACCCATTCGAGCGCGGACTTGCCGTCATCCGCCTCGACTACGCTATACCCGTGTTCCTCGAGAAGTTTTCGAGTCAAGCTGCGCATGATCTCGTCGTCCTCTACTAGTAAGATCGTCGTCCCTTGCCGTTTGGGACTGACGGTCTCCGCTTCAACCTTGGACCCGACTCCAATCTTGTGTTCCGCGCTCGGGAGATAGATCTTGAACGTTGTCCCGTGGCCCGGTTCACTATAGACAAGTATGTGTCCCGCGCTTTGCTTCACAATGCCATATACGGTGGCCAGTCCCAAGCCAGTCCCTTTGCCCGCCTCTTTAGTGGTAAAGAAAGGCTCGAAGACGCGCGCCACGGTAACCTCATCCATGCCGCTCCCAGTGTCACTGACCGCCAGCATGACGTATTTCCCTGGGGCCATCGATTGATCCTGTTCAGCGAAGCCCTCGTCCAATCTCACGACGCTGGTTTCGAGAATGAACTTGCCCCCTCGGGGCATGGCGTCGCGCGCGTTCACGGCGAGATTGACCACGATCTGGTCAATTTGGCCGGGGTCAGCCTCGACCACCGCTGAAGGCGTCTTGGGTACGATGAGAATCTCAACATCCTCCCCCAGCAGCGGGCGCAGGAGCTTGCTGATGTCCCTTAACCGCTCGTTCAAATCGAGGACGCGAGGTTGGATTGCCGACGTCCGGCTGAAGGCGAGCAATTGCTTAGTCAAAGACCGGCCACGCTCGATTGTCTTCCTGATGTTCTCGACGTAAATGGACGGCTCGGCAGCGGGATCGATGCGGTCGCGCAGAAATTCAGCGCAGGCATTGATGATGCCAAGGAGATTGTTGAAGTCGTGCGCCACTCCTCCTGCCAGCCGACCGATTGCTTGCATCTTCTGGGATTGACGAAGTTGGCCCTCGGCCCGTTTCTGGGCCGTTATGTCCCGCGCAATCGCTGATGCTCCCACGATGTCGCCGGCCGCATTGCGCAAAGGAGACACAGAAACGGAGACGTCCAGACGGCGTCCGGCCTTGGTTACGCGCACGGATTCATGCTGCTCGACCCTTTCCCCTCGCGCAATTTTCCGAAGAATCTCCGGAATTTCGTCAGGACGGTCGCTGGGAATTAGAAGCGATATGTGCTTCCCGACTACCTCTTCCGTCGTGTAACCATAGATGCGTTCCGCGCCCCTGTTCCAACTGGTAATAGTGCCGTTCAAATCCTTGCTGAGGATCGCGTCCTCTGATGAATCAATGATCGAGGCCAGCCTCGATCTGTATTCTCCAAGCTGCTCGGTCGTTCTGCGGTGCAGTTCTTCATTCGCTCTGCGCAGTTCTTCCGCGATTCTCTTGCGATCACTGATGTCGCGAATCGCGCTCAGCACGCATACCCCCTTCTCCGTGGAGACCGGGCTGAGACTGATTTCCACCGGGAATTCCGAGCCATCGCGCCGTCTTCCGTAAAGATCCAGATCCGCTCCCATCCGTCGCGTCCTTGGGGCCTTTGCGAAGCTCTCGCGATGATGGTGGTGCTTGCGGCGATAGCTTTCCGGGACGAGCGTTTCGACTTTCTGGCCGATCAACTCGGCGCGAGCATAGCCAAACAGCTCTTGCGCTTGTGAATTGACTTGAACGATGATTCCGTTGCGGTCGACTGCTACGATGGCATCCGGAAGGGTTTCCAAGAGGTCTGTGGAAAGCAGGACCTCAGCCATGGTTTTGGCCGAGGACGAGGGTTTGGCTCGCTTGTGCTCAGAAGAACGTGGCGACATACACTCCGTTGTCCGAACTATCGGTCCTTAAATTTATGTCGGAACCGGCTTGCCTGTAAAGGACCGCCGGTAGGTGATATTAGTCACGGGCAGTGGTGACGCCGATCACCGTAAGCCCAGCCAGCCCCTGCAAGAATGTCGAGACAAGGCCGCGCCGGCCGTGAGCACGCGTACGGGGTGTACAATCGCTGCCGTTTTCTAGTTCGAAAGAGGGAACTCTAAATGAAGGGTAATCCAAAAGTAATCAAAGAACTGAATGATGCTTTGCGGGAAGAACTGACGGCCATCAGCCAGTATTTTCTGCACGCGGAAATGTGCGACAACTGGGGCTACAAGAAACTGGCCGACTACATCAAGAAACAGTCCATCGACGAGATGAAGCACGCCGAAGTGCTGATCGAGAGGGTGCTGTTTCTCGATGGAACACCTTCTATGGAACCTCTAAAGCTGACCGTTGGCGGAACCGTGCGCGACATGATTGAGAGCGACCTGGCGCTTGAGCTTGGGGCGGTAAAACAATACAACACTGCGGTACAGATCGCGACAGAAGAGAAAGACAACGGCAGCCGCGACCTCCTTGTGAAGCTACTCAAGGATGAAGAAGACCACGTGGACTGGCTGGAGGCCCAGCTTCACCAGATCAAAGAAGTGGGCTATGAGCGCTATCTCTCGCTGCAAGCTGGCAGCTTCGAAGATAAGTCGTAATCACCGGTCACTGGCTCCTAAATCCGTGCGAAACCATCCTCCGCTTCACCGTACAAGGCGAAGATGTCCCTAAGAGCCCTCCTGGCAGTCCACACATCGAACTCTGTGACATAGTGCACCGCGATGACAGTCATCCGTCACTGCACCGGCAAAACCAACTGTGCTAACTTTTGACTCGGCCCGAGCTCCCGGCATTCGGGAAACACTGAACTCTCCTTAAACCGAGGGCCTCCGCCTGTAACCTTTATTTCAAGTCGAAAAGGAGAACCATCATGTTTGCACGTATTCTTGATTTCGAAGTGAAACCAGAAAAGAAAGAAGAATTCGTGAAGGTCGTAAAGAACGAAATCGTGCCCATCCTCAAGAAGCAGACCGGCTTCCTGGAGATTCTGCCCTTTTTCCCCGAGAGGGCGAGAGAAGAAAAGGTAGTCACCATCAGCCTGTGGACGACCAAATCGGATGCCGAGCGTTATGAGAGAGAGTTCTATCCCAAGGCTCTGGACATCCTGAAGCCATTCCTGACCACGCCAGTCAAGGTGAACTACTACAAACTCGAGACCACAGTTTGTGAGCACTTCGTCGATGCGTTAGCTGCCTGAGGCAAGGCAAGCCGACTCGAAACCCCGGGGCAGATTCTTCGGGGTTCCATTTTCTTCGGCGGGCGCGCTTCGCCGCCTCAGTGTTCTCCGCGGGCACGTAGGTTGATGGGTGGCTGATAATGTGGATATGAACTACGATGCCGTTCTGGTTGTTTCTTTCGGCGGACCGGAATCTCGTGAAGAGGTGATTCCATTTCTTGAGAATGTGCTGCGCGGGCGCAGTATTCCGCGGGAGCGCATGCTCGCCGTAGCCGAGCACTACTACCACTTCGAAGGCAAGAGCCCGATTAACCAGCAAACGCGAGAGCTGATCGCCGCGCTGGACGCGGAGTTGGAGCGAAACGGACCCCGGCTGCCAATCTATTCGGGGAACCGCAACTGGCATCCGCTGCTGCCTGAGACTTTGCGAAAAATGAAACAGGATGGCATTCGGCGGGCGTTGGGCTTCGTAACTTCGGCTTACAGCTCATACTCAGGATGCCGGCAGTATCGCGAGGACATTGCGCGGGCACAGCGCGAAGTTGGGCCGGGCGCTCCTGAAGTGGACAAGCTGCGGGCATTCTTCAACCATCCGGCATTCGTCGAGGCGATTGTGGAACGAGTACGAGATGCCCTGCTGGCCATTCCAAGGGACGGGCAGAGAAATGTGCGGGTCATTTATACCGCTCACAGTATTCCGCTTTCCATGGCCGACACGAGTGATTATGTGAAGCAACTGCAGGAAGTGCGACGGCTTGTTTCCATGGCACTTGTGCAGAAGAACGATGCCTTGGCGTATCAGAGCCGCAGCGGCGCTCCGGGACAACCATGGTTGGAGCCAGACATTCTCGATTACCTGCGTGAAGTGAAGGCCCGGAATCTGGCGTCGGCGGTGGTGCTGGCGCCGATCAGCTTCATTTCCGATCACATGGAAGTGTTGTACGACCTGGACGTGGAAGCACGGCAGGTATGCCTTTCGCTTGGCTTGCCCATGACGCGGGCGGGAACCGCGGGTTTGCATCCGAAATTCATTGACATGATTCGCGAACTGATTCTGGAGCGGATGGATCCGGAGTTGGAGCGGCGGGCCGTGGGATCGCTTGGGCCACGGCCAGATACATGCCCGGAGAACTGCTGTCCAGCGCCGCAGGGCCCGCGACGACCACAAGCAATGTAGATGGTGGGCTACCCCTTTTGTCCCTCGCCCACAGTCTTTGCAGTCTTCGTCTGTTTCGCCTGCGTGATCATGTGCTGGACCAGTTCTTTTTGTGGGAAGTCGGGATGGTATTGCAGCAGTTTCTCCCACGCAGCAACCGCGCCATCGACATCATTCTTACCTCGCCACTTGATGATGCCTATGTTCATCAGCGTGCCAGCATGTTTCGGATCGTAAGTTAGCGACTTGTCGAGTTGCGCAAGCGCTCCATCCAGATCCCCGGTGTAATACAAACAAGAGGCGTAGTCGGCCCGCACGCCGATGTTCTTCGGATCGTAAAGCAGCGATCTTTCGAAGTAGACGGCGGCTTCTTTAAATTGATGAGTGTTCTCGTAGATTAAGCCGATCTCATTCTGCAGTCGCGGGTTCTCTGGGTCGGACTTCAATTTCGCCAGCAGCGGCGCGGCCTTGATGTCCGCCATCCGCTTCATATCGTCCAAGGTTGGCATTTTGTGAGGCATCTGCTGGGCTTGCTGCTGGCTTGCAGATTCGCCCATTGCCCGCTGTGGAGGTGCAGTTGCCACTGCTCTGGCCGAAGGCGTTTGGACCGGGCCCGGCGCCGAACCCCGCAATAAGTAACCGGCCGCGACCCCCAACGTTACGCACACGACGCACATCACCGCTAACTGCATCGGCTCCCAACCTAGTCTGGAAGTGGTGCGCGCGTTTTGTTCTTCGACCATTTCTTGAACTCCGATTCGCCTGTCTACCGACTCAATTCCCACTCAATCGACCAGCGGAGAGCACCTCATTCGCGGCCCCCAGAACCTCGCAGGGACGGAACTTATTCACGGCTCCGGTTGCGCCGAGGGACCTGAACGGCCCCACATCCCACGATCTGGGTGGTTCGGACTGCATCACGATCACCGCCGGGCGGGTGGGAAAGAGTTGCAAGGCTTTAAGGAAGCCGTCGAGGAAAAAATCCGAAAGATGATCGGCCACGAGCACAAGATCACATAATTGCAACTTCAGAAGATCGAGGGCTACGTGCCCATCCGAGGCAGTCCTTGTTTCAAAACCGGCGTTCGCCAGGAATCCATCGATAACGCGCAAGACGCGCTCATCGTTGTCAACGATCAATACTCTCTGCTGCCGTTGCTCTTCCATATGCTCCCTCCTCATCCGCCGTCTTCGCACCGAAATTATTCGGGCGAAGGGCTTGTCCAACTGCCAATGCACCAGAGCTGCCAAACCCCTAAATGCGAATGCTTTGCAGGATTAGAACTCTGGTTTCAATAACTTACGAAGTGGGCTACGAGCGACTCTTTAATGGGAAGCGGGCAGGATCGGGTTTTTCTCCTCACCGCGAGCGTGTTTTGCCCCTGCTGCGATTTGTCTTCCGTGGCGAGGAACCCATTCACCTCAATTGAAAATGGTCTGGCGGACGGTCTGATGTCCGCCGGACGGACCGACAAGGCTTTGTCGCACGATCAAGTGTCATGCGAAACTGGACTCCTAGAGCCCCTTCTGTTATTACGGCATCGCACGGATTCTGCTTGACAAGAACCAATTCGCCCGGGCCATTGACGAATGCGATGCCAAAGCCCGCCTGACAAATAATCAGGTCGTGGCCGTCGCCCGTCTTCTTAGGCAGATTCTGTTAGTCGGTGACTGCAGTCTCCTCCGCGGGGCACCGCGTTAAGAGTCGCCCAGCTTTGCAAATCGCTGCACTTCTGATCACCGGATTGAAAGAAGTCCCAGATTCAAGGACGGTGCACTAGCCCGCCAGATTGCAGGCCCGCACCCTCATGCGCATGACCGTGACAGACCAGGCTGCAAGAATTTGTGGCCCTTTGGTAGGAAATTGGGGATCTGCCGTTCGGAGCAACGACATTTGTGTCGAAGTTCACCATGCGCTGCCCGGAAACCAGCGCACTCTGCGAACCCATTCCGTGTGCCGTGTGGCAGACGGAGCAGGAAAAACCATCGTTGATATGGCGAGCGTGTCCGCTAAAACTGGCGTTGCTGACAACATTGGCTAGATCGTGACATTTGGCGCATAACGCATAATTGCCTGTCGTGCTCAGATTGGGCGGCACATTCAGGTTGGTTATCGGCTGACCCGGAATGGGTGCTTGGCTCATGTCGTAACGGCGCTCTAAAAGGTGCGCGTACTTCGAACCATGCGGACCGTTCGGACCAGCTCCCCCAAACTCTCGGTTATCGTCGCTGTTGTGACAGTCGGTGCACAGGATCTGCGAACCCATAGAGCGACCTTGCCGGGTACCGTCGAGGTCCAGCATGTTCGACCTCAGGCTAGGCTGCGGGAACGGACTGCTGCGAACCTGCATGACTGGGTGTCTAGAGGTCGAGGTCATGTTGAACTGCGTCAGCACATCGAGTGGATCGGCGCCGGAAACGAGCCGCCTGGGCAGGTACCCGAATTCCTGCGGATTGGTTTCTCCGATGCTTGTCCCGTGGCATCGCAAGCAATTCTCGTACTGGTTTACCGCCGGAGAAACGACACTATGCCCATCGGTCGCGCTAATTCCGTCGACCCCGCTTTGCGAAGGTCGGATCTGAGGCGCACCGGGAAAGCTCAGTCCGACCTGTTTGGTAGCGTGTGGATTGTGGCAGTCGGCACAGGTCGCGTGCCGGTTGTGATTCAGCAATTCGCTCTCGCCGGCCGAATGCGAGTTAACTCCTGTGGCCGCCTTCCCGGCGTGGTTAATCTTGGGTGCAACCAGTTCCGCTGCAATATTTGGCGCGGGTGGAGAAACAGTGTTTCCGCCGCTATGGCAAACCAAACAGATCTGATCGTCGGTTCCCCGCAGCAATACTTTCGGGGCCGAATTGTGGGATGTATGACAAGACAAACAACCGTTCTGCCTGAGCGTCGTATATGGTCCCAAAGCGCCAGCTCTCGTCAGTGTCTTCGGGATCGGGAGGACCTCAGATGAGACCTGGCTCGCGATCCGATTGTTTGCCGTGGCGTGTATGCTCACGCTCCAGTATCGCAGTCGGTTCGTCGCTTTTGGGGAAGATCCTCCAGCCGCCGGAACCCTCGAACCAACGGGTCGCGCGAGGCTCGAGCTCAATCCCATCCCGCTGCCGCTCATCGTGCCGTTGTGGCAGGCAAGGCACAATGCGCTCTGAGAATTGTCAATCGCCAGGAAATCTCCACTGGAGTCAATATTCTGCACGTGCGGATTGTGGCAGCTTCCACACTCCACATTGCCTTTAATCAATCGCACCGCCCCCGTCGAATCTTGCGTGGAGGGCGGGTTCGCACTCAGGGAAGGCCAAAGGTCCGGCGCAGCTTGTAGGGGTGTAACAAAGCTGAAGGGATGCGTAGTCGAAAGGTTGGTGCCCAGATCCGCGGGCGTGCCGCTGAGGCTGCTCGACATGGGCACTTGACCCCACGGGACCTGTGTCCCCACTGCAACCGTTCCGTCATGGCAGCTCAAACAGAGCGTGCTGTTCGAGCCTAGCGGAGGTGAAGAGTTGGTCTGATTCACCATCGTCGTGCTGCTGTACATCTGGTAGGACTGCACACTGGAAAGCTTCTGGCTCCACAGCGGCGTTTCTTGAACTCCCGCAGCACCGTTGATTCCGGAATGGGGAGCGTGACAATACATGCAAGGCTCCCCGAGAGTGCCTGTGATCGGCGCTCCCGAAGCCGGCGACATACTATGCGCGCCCAGCACATCCGCGCTGATCTGCGCCGCGGCGAATCCGCCACCCAGCGCAATCACAAGCACCGTGATGAGCTTCGCCCTCAACGGGGCTCTCCTGCCGCCTCTTTCGCCAGCCCATGGTAATCAAACACCTGGACCCGCCGGTTGTAGGAGTCCACCACAAGGACCCGGTCGTTGTGGTCAATCCATAAGCCCGTGGGCAACTGAAATTCTCCGAACCCAGTTCCCCTCTGCCCGAAGTAGTACAGCAGCTGACCCTGCTGATTGAACACCTGCACCAACCCGCTCACCGCCTCAACTACATACAGGTGGCCCTCGGAATCCAGGCCGATTCCTTTCGGCCGGAACATCTGGCCCTGTCCTTCTCCGATGTGCCCAATGGCATATTGGAAGTTCCCTTTGCGGTCCAGAACCTGGACCCGGAAGTTCATGGCATCAACCACGATCAGGTTCTCGCCATACAGCCGCAGTTCCGTTGGGTAGTTGAACTCGCCATTTCCGACTCCATTTTTGCCGATCGTCTGCAGCACATTGCCCTGCATATCGAGCACGAAAATCTGGTTGCGCAGCGTATCGGTGACGTAGACCCGGTCCGCTCCCGAATCCACGGCGATCCCTGTCGGGCGCTTGAAGTAGCCTTCCCCGCCCCGCAGGCTGCCGATGGTTCGTTCGAATTTCCCGTCGGGCGCAAACACAAAAATTTTCCCGGATTCTGAATCCGTCACATAAATATTGTCTTGCGCATCGACCGTGACGCACTGGGGCGAGATCAAACCGTCTTTATCCTTCTCGCGGTAGATGAACTTGTATTTGTGCTGTTCAAAATCAAAAATGTGGACTCCGCCAGCCCCGGGATCAGTCACGATGATCCGCCCGTGCGAATCTTCTGCCACCTCGTAAGGACTAATCAGCGCGTGGAAGCCTGCGGCCCCCGCCACCAGGTCCACAAGTTTGGTCCAGAAGCCGCGCTTCACCTTCACCTCGGGTTCGGCCCAGAAGCTGCGCTCGAAATCCAGCTTCCGCCCGCCTTCCAGCAGCAACTCCGGCACCGTCGCCAGCTGTTTTTTGGAGTCTTTCCCGCCCCCGCCTGCTGCCGCCAAGGGAACTACCGCGAGCAGGCACACCACCGCCATCGTCCAGATCTTCCCGAAACGGAACGCTCTTAGAAGAAGTTGAACCACCGTGAGATCCCAATATAAAACGATCCAGTCATTAATGGCGGCTGTCCAGAAACGCTGATCGCCTGGTTCAGCTTGAAATATCCACCCTGCAACCACAGTTGCCGGAACTTGTGCTGGAACTGGACAATCAGCTGGCCGTTTGAATTCCGGGAGGCGGTGGAATTTCCGAATATGTCGTCCAATGCCCGCACATAACTGACGGAGAGCAGCATTCCATGAGTCGGATTCGCGAATGCACTCGCAGAATACGAGTCCCCCTTCAGCAAAAGTGCGTCGGCTGTCGGAACCGGAAGCGGTGACGACACCAGGCCGGTTGGTGTCAGGATCGAATTTCCGCTCGACTTCGAGTATGAGCCGCTCACCCCATATTGTCGGATGGATAAAGAGGTCGAATAGATCTGGGCGTAGGTTCCCGCCGTGTTCACTTGGTCGTATTGGGTCTTCTCGCCGTTGGCAACGACGTTCCAGAATATTCCCGAACTGAATTTACGCGAAACCGAAGCGGAGTACCCGTCCCCGGAACTCGTATATTCCAGCAGGGCGGTTTCTATGCTCCGTGAATAATTGCCGGAAACGTTCAATTCCCATCCATCCAGGCCGCGTGTATAAGAGATGTTCTCATAGGTCCCGATCGATGTCTGGTCCTGGCTAAAGGCGACCATGTTCTCGCTGATGGAGGCCGTAGCATTCATGAAACCGCCGAACACCGGTCTACCGTAATTTACCATTTGCGAAAAGGTGTTTCCCGAAAACGACTCGCCCAGCACAGTTTGCTCCTGGTGGGTTTCGGTCGCCACCAGGTTCAGATTCTGTATGAAGTTGCCTATGGAATAACTTTGCTGGCCGGTGACAGTGAACGATTTGGTCGCATAGCTCAGCAGAGATGGCGGAACCGCAGCCCCGGAGGTCACCAGCGGCTGGAAGGCCGAACCCGAAAGATTGTCGGTATATTGCGTGTTCACCGAAACGTTCAGCTTTTTAAAGGGGTTGAAGCCGGCGCCGGCGGTCACTGTATCCACCGAACCGTTGTAGTCCCCGCCGCTGTAGTTCGCATTCACATCGCTGCGGCTGTAGGTAACATCAAACTCTCCCCGCATGGGGAGCTTGTGGGAGGCGCCGACATTGAAGGAATTCGTCGATGAATCCGAAGTCTGCGGCTCCCCCCCAGTAACCAGGTCTGGTACAAGTTCGTTGGCCGTGCTGTGGTCGTAGCTTCCGGTCAAATTGAACCCCTCCAACTTGTGCGTCACCTGGACGCCGAATATTTTTGTATGCGAGGTGCTATTTTCGTCGCTTCCTAAGAGGGAATTCTCGCTGTCCCCATCATTAAAGTGGAACTGTACCTGGGGAAGGCCCGGGAAATGGAGGCCCCAGGTGAGGAACACGTTCTGCGTGTTCCCCTTGGTGGTCAGGCTTCCCGCTCCCGGCAGCGTGTAACCGCCTTCGCTGTCGAGCGTCTTGCTGTAGCCAATCGATCCCGCATAATGGCTGCCGCTGAAGAGGCTGGCACTCCCCGCGAACCCGGTGGTCTGAAACACCGACTGCTCCGTCGAGTTTAGTCGCGACTGGTTGTAGTAGGTTTGTGCGTCGAAGGAGAGGAAGTTGGGGTTGTAATAATATCCGCTGAGATCGGCATTGCCTCCCGGAGTCAGGCTGTGATCCGAAGGGGTGACATTGGAATAATCCCCGCTATATCCGACCTGAAGATTGCCGTTCAGTCTGAGGCTGGTGTTTTCTCCAACCTCTAGTTGAGCCGTCGCCGGAACCGCCAGGGCCAACACGACAGCGCTGATTGCCAAAATCGCGCGTTTGATTGCGCCCGTCATGACTACAGCTCTTCTACCTTTGCATTCTTTCTCAGCTTGGCATCCAGATCCTTGCGCAGTTGCTCAGACTTCTGTTTCTTCAGCCAGTCGCGAAGCGATGGCTTTACTTGTTCAAAGCTCCGTTCGCCTGCACTGACATGCTCTTTCAGGCGCAGGATCGTGAATTGATTGGTATCGAACTCGATGATGTCGCTGACCTGCCCCGGCTGCATCGCCGCCAGTGCGTCCGCGACCTTCGGGGGCAGTTTCGAACGGTCTGCCTGATGGTGGTCGCCCATCATCACCCGGAAATCGTCCTCCGAAATTTTCTCCGCGAGCAGCCCGAATTCGTCATAACTTTTCGTCGCCTTGACCTGCCGCAGGGCATCGTCGGCGCGCTTGTGCGCTTCTTTCAGTTGCGACGGGCTGGCGCTGGCCGGAGGCAGGAATGAGATGCTCTGAAATACAAACGCCTCCGGGTATTGGAAGCGCTGCGGGTTCTTGTCGTAGTAAGCGCGGGCCTGCGCGATGGAAACCGCGGACTTGTCTTCCACGTCGAGTTTCAGCAGGTCCTCAATCAGCAGCGATCGCTTGATCTTGCTGCGCAAAACGGCCGTAGATCCCTTGAACTCGCTCTTCAGCACTTCGTCATATTGCTGCCGGCTGGGAAACTGCTTGCGGAACTCAAGTTCCGCCTTGTGCATGCGCTCGGGTGCGATCGTCATGCCGCGGCGCACGGCTTCCTGATGTACCAACTCTTCGAACTCGATCATCTTCAGCGCGCCGGCGCGGATATTAGGCTCCATGACAGCTGGAACGCCATTGTGCTGGCTGGCGTAGGGGAAAATCGTGTATTCCTCACGCACCAGGTCTCGGTCGGTCAACACCGTTCCGTTCACCCGCACCACCGGCTTGGCAGCGGGCTGAGCGGCCTCGGCATTGGCGCTCGGCGGAGCGACCGCGGTCGACTCGTGCGAGCTGACGAGCTGCCCCCATGCCGGACTCACCATCGCCAACATCAGGGCCCCGAGTTTTAACTTTGCTTTCATCATCGCTCTCCTGAAATCGGAGGAGGGAAAAAATCCCCTCCTCCGAGCCATTGCAACAATCCGGGCTACTGCGTTGTCACGCCTGTTAGGCCGTGCATTTCGTTCGACTCGCCACCATGGCAGTTGCGGCAGAACTGCGCTACCGAGTTGCCATCGGCAAGAGGAGTGTACTGGCCATGAATGAAGAACATGGTCGAGTAGTTGTTCCGGCGTTTGAGGCCACGGTCATGCTGTGCTGATCGTGGCAGGTGGTGCAGGTAACCGCGTTCACCGTCGTCCCACCGAAGGTAGCCAGTGGATTCCCTGTGCTATTCCAGAAGGAAGCATGGATAGTTGTCCATGAAGGCTGTCTGATTCGGACCGGCGCGTGATCGGGGTGAGGCTATTGCCGCCACCGGTGCAATCCCAGTTATAGCCGACTTCAGGCGTCGCCGCCGCGTGCAGCTGACGTTAGCGCTGCCTCCCACCGGGTGATCGTTGCTATACGCCCGCCGCCCGTCGGGGCCGCGCTCCGAGCAGGGTTGGAGCAGTTCCGCCCACGATGGGCAACGTCTCAACCGTCTGTCCCTTGCATCATGCCGACTTTGGCCAAAACGCCGTCATGGCAGCTCAGGCAGAACAGGATGACGGTGTTGGCGTCATGCGCGCTGGTGATGGTGCCAGCTGCGGGCAGGGTTACGGGATAGGACGTCTTGCTGCCGTCACCGCTGAAGTTGAGTGCTATAGCCGAACAACGGAGTTAAGTTCTGGCCCCACAGAGCAAACATACCGTTCTGGGGATCGGTGGTGGTTCCAAGCCCGTTTCCGAGGGAACCACTGTGCGGAGCGTGGCACATGACGCAGCCACGGCCGTACCCATTGTGCGCCCCGAGGACGTCGCCTTGCGCCATCGCTACTCCGATGGAAGCGACCACCACGAGTATTACTAATGCTAGTTTCTTCATTTTGAAGCCTCCTAATTAGGGTGCTACTTAAAACTGCTTGTATACGCATACTGAACGTGCAATCGCCAAGCCAGCGGCGCATCCGCCGTAAGTCTAAGATTAAAAGTGTGTTAGTTACCCATGTGTGCGCGGAAAACGGGATGGTCTGGGGGAAAAGCACCCTCTGGGTGGGGCTAAAGACCCAGTTTGGAACACTTTGCGCGGTTGTTCAGATTTTCCTTTGCCGCGTGCTGAAGCACTGAAGGTGTTTGCGCCAGGGTGGGGGCGTTGGAGGGGACGCGGGCATCTGCTTGCGAGACCAGGCCGAGAAGTGCGCCTGACTCAAGAAACCGGGGCAAACGGCGTCCGCGCCGCCAGGCAGCGGGCTGATGCGTTGCCTAATCTTTCTTCGCCGCTGCAGCCGGCGCTGCTTGCGCCTGCTGAGCTGCCGGCGGCTCTTGCCCGGATGTGCTGGCGGGCTTCTGGGCCGGCTCGCTTTCGCGCTTCTTCTTCTCGGCTGCGAACTCAGCATCGGTTACGTAACGGAAGACTTGTACGCGCCCGGGAAACGTTTCAGAAACAATGACGCGGTTGAACTTGTCAATGGCGATGCCCCACGGCCCCATGAACTGGCCGGGGAAGTATCCCTGGCCGCCGAAGTAGATGAGCAGGCGGCCGCTCTGATTGAAGACCTTGACCTGCTCCTTGCCGGCGTCCACGACCCAGATGTGGCCGTCACCGTCAATGGCGATGCTCTTAGGCCGTTCAAACTCCGCGGGACCGTCGCCATTCTTGCCGAACATGCTGATGAACTTGCCGTCGGCGTCGAAGATCTCGATACGGTCGTTAAAAGTATCGGTGACGTAGACGTTTCCGTCAGAATCCACGGCAACGGCTTCCGGCAGAGAGAACGTACCTGGGTCGGTCTGCTCGTGCTTGTGGCTGGGCTTGCCGATCTGGCGCAGATACTTGAAGGTGTCGGCATCGAAGACGTCGATCACGTCGTTGCCGGTATCGGCCACATAAAGAAAACGATTTTCATTGTCGAGGGCAATGCCACCGGGGCGAACCAGCATGTCCGCGCCGAACTGGCCTTCCTGCTCGTGCTTGGTGTTGAACACCAGCACGTGGCGCATTTTGGCGTCGCTCACAAACAAGCGGTCGTTGTCGTCCATGGCCAAGCCCACGATCAGCCCGAAATTCGCCTGTTTGCCGTTGCCGATGAGTTCCACATGGTCTTTGTTCTCAGGATCAAAAATGAATATCGCGCCCACTCCCTGGTCCCCGGCGTAGATTTTTCCTTTTGAATCCACTGCCACGCCGTACGTACGGATGAGCTGGAATGGAAGCTTGTCAATCTTGATGTCGTCGGTCTGTTGTTGACCGGCCATGCGGTCCATCCAGGTCTGCTTTTTTTTCTTCTTGTCAAACAGGCTGGGATCGATCTTCTCGCCGGTGAACAAATCCAGGAACTTAATGCGGGCAATCTCGGAGGCTTCGGCCACACAATCTTGCTGATATCAAAATATTCCTTAATGCGCTTGTCGCCCGGCTTGGTGGTGTCAGCCGCGGCCTTCTTCTGAGCGGCACACAGAGACGATACAAGCACCAGTGCCGCCAAGATGGCGAGACGTGCCCCATAACGCGCGGTGAGCCCGCTTGAAAAATGTCGTAACATCACTGCCCTCCAATTCGAACATCTGAAAGGTCCAGCCCGTTGATATGGCAACCCTTGCAGAAGTCCATGTTGTTTTTCTGGTCTTTCACCAACATCCCTTGTTCCTTGCCCGAGTGTGGCTGGTGGCAAGTCAGACAATTCATCGGAATCAGGGTCTTGGTTTTCCTGTTGATCACGTCGGCGACAGGGTGCTGCTCAGTCGGGTGGCCACGATCATATTTCAGCGGCAGGAGCTTAACCTTACTGAAGTAGTTCTCGGGCAACCTCACTTTGCCGTCGAAGATCGTGACCAAATGCTCATTTCCAGCTTCTTGGGCTCCGCGTCCGGTCCGTGACACTCCAGGCAAAGCGTGTTCACTGTCGCGGCACGTTGCAAGTGTTCATTTTCTCCGCCGTGCGGCTCGTGGCAGGTGGCACAACCTTGTTCGAAAGCCGGTTGATGCAGATGCGCCTTCTTCCCCTGCTCTGCCTGATTCGTATGGCAGCCCAGGCAGATATCGACCGGATTGCTCTTGGGAAGTCCCGGATAGGAGCTGGCATGCGGGCTGTGGCAGTCGGTGCAGTCGCCCGCCGCACCCGGATGCGGGACCTTCGCCTTCTCGATCTGCTCGGCCTTGTCGGAGTGGCAGGTAACGCACAACTCCTTAGGGCTCGCTGCAGTCAGAACAACTTTGCCATCCTTGGCCGGCGCGTGGCAGATATCGCACTGCTTCGACGCAAAAGGATCGTGCAGAAAAGCCTGCATCAGCTTGAGGAGACTTCGACTGGTGGGGATCGTGGCAGGTCAGGCAGTCAGCTGTGGCGAAGGGCTGTCCTGGTGCGCCTTCACCAGACTCGCGTCCTTCGCATCGTGACAATCCAGGCACAGCGCGGGAGCATCCTTGGTCAGGTGAAAATCGAATTCGCGCTTGCCGCGATCGCCCGTCTTGTGAGTGGTATGGCAGGTGTCGCAGCCCATGTCGAGAGCCGCGTGGCGGCTGCCGCTCTCCGGAACATTCGTTCCCTGCGTGTGGCAGGCCAGGCAGAGATTGTCCTTCTTGTCGCCCGAAGTCAGCTTCAACAATTGATTCTTGTTGTCGGAAGTATGCGGATCGTGGCACGTCAGGCAGTCGCGAACCGCCGGGGGGTGCACTTTCCCCTTGATCTGCGTGGAATCTTTATCGGTGTGGCAGGTCAGGCACAACTTGTAAGGAGTAGCGGTGATCAGCTTTACGTAAGTGTTATCTCTATTGACCCGGATTTCATGGCAGCTTAAGCAGCCCATCGCTATGGCGGAATGGACGGACTTGCCCTTGGTTTTGTTTTGATGACAGGTGATGCAGGTGGAGGGATCGGCCTTCGGATCGAGTGGAACCGGATGCTTCGCAGCGGAGGCGGGACCAGCAAATATGGCGAGCGCGAGAAAACACCCGAGCGTGCCTAGCCAGTGAGTCGTTCTCGGATTCCATTGCAATGATTTCAGTGTCACGCCCTCCACTCCCTCCTCGACTGCATGTGCACGCATCTCGCCTTAGCTCTCCGGCCCGGCGGATCTCTGAACATCTTCTCTAATCCATTGCAACAAAATCAGTTGGGAACTGGGTTCGCCTCTTTGAGAGTTCGCAATGGCCGAAACTTTCATCACCTTGGGGATTCTCCCACAGTGGAATGGTCAAAATGACTCATGGAACTACGCGCCCGGGACAGACGAACCGAAGCCGCACCAGCGGCTTTAGTCTGCGCCAAATTCCCGCAGAACTCCAATCCATTGTGTGATATGGCTCACAATGCGCTTTGCGGATCAATCCGATTCCCCTTACGACTTGGAATTTCAACAACTTCGCCGAACCTCCAACAATGGCGCGAAACGTGCTTTCTTCAGTGCGGGAAGAGGAAAGTTATGGCCGCAACCGTTGATTCGGTACCTCGCAAAATCTGGCAAACCCTCGCTGCGATTAAAACCGGCGTCATTCTGCTGATCCTCGTCGTGATCCTCTCCGCGGCTGGGACTGTGATTCTCCAGCGTCCCGCGACGGATGTCGATGAGATGCAGCGGGCCTATTCGCCACAAGTGCTGCGCCTGCTTGATGGGCTCGGACTGACCGACGTTTTCCATGCGTGGTGGTTCGTATTACTGCTGTGCCTGGTGAGCCTCAGCATCATTGCGGCCTCGATCCAGCGCTTTCCCAACGCGTGGAGGTATTTCTCACGTCCCTATAAGAGTCCTGACGAGACATTCCGCAAAGCGCTGCCCGGCCATGTGCTGATTCCGATTGAAGATGAAGAGGCGGCCTTGAGCACTGCGGAGCGGATGTTCCAAAAGGCAGGATTCAGGCCGGAGCGAATTGTACGCGAGAACAGCTTCTCTCTCTTCGGAGAGCGCAGCCGACTCTCTGAAATGGCAGTTTATATCGTGCACGCCAGCCTGCTTCTGATTTTTCTCGGAGGCATCGTCGATGCGCTATACGGCTGGCGCGCCTTCGTCACCCTCACCCGAGGGCAACAGTCGAGCCAGGTGGAGCCGCAAAACGGCGTCAAGCGCAGCCTGCCCTTTGCTGTCCGCTGTGATGGCGCTGGTCAGGAAAACTATGCCGACGGCACTCCGAAACGGTGGTGGTCCGATCTGGCGGTTCTGAAGGATGGGCACGTAATCCTGCGGAAGCAGATCGTGGTCAATGATCCGCTGGTCTATGGCGGCATACGGTTCTATCAGGCGAGTTACGGCATGACGGGAAAGCTGGACAAATTAGTGCTCACCGCCACTCCGCGAGACGGTCGAGATCCCCAGGACATCACGATTAGTCTGGATGAAACTCTTCCGCTCGATGCCGACACAACGGTTCGTCTCGCCGAGTTCATCCCCGACTACGTGGTTGGCGATGGTCAGGTTTACACCCGCTCCAATGAACTGCAGAATCCAGCGGCTCATCTGCTGGTGGAATCAAGAAAATCAGGTCAGGCGGTAAACGTCTGGCTGCCACCGATCCCAGGCCACGAGCAGAACGCATCGTCGCCATATGCATTCGAAGGCAAAGACGTGCAGATGGCCTACTTCACCGGCCTGGAAGTTTCGCACGAACCCGGCCAATGGGGGGTTTGGGCGGGCGTGGTCGTCATGGGCTTTGGCCTGGCCTTCGTCTTCTATTTCGTCCACATGCGGGTGTGGGCCGTGCCGGTACGCGATGCGAGGGGCCGTCTGATGCTTTGGGTCGGCGGAACCGCCAACAAGAATAAAGATGCGTTTGAGCAGCGCTTTCGCGAACTGGTCGAACAAATCGAATCGGAACTCAAAATCTCAGCGAAGACGGGCGCCGAGGCGCCTGTTCCAGCGCTCGCCGGAAAGTAATCCGGCACGGAGGATGCGTCCATGGCACGAATTGCAACCGTCGAACGGCAACCAGCAGCCACAGGCAGCACGCTGGTAGTAATGGTGGGGTTGGGTATTGCCTTCCTGCTATTCATGGCTTTTCTGAACGTAGTCAAGAGCGGCAACCTGCTCAACGATTCCAACTTGCTGTACGCTGCCCTCATTTTCTACGCAGGCGCGGGAACGCTCTATCTTGGATTCGGGATCACCGGCACTCCTTCTTACATCCGCTTCGCCTCGCTCGCCACATGGGCGGGATTGCTGGCCAACACAGGTGCAGTAGCACGCCGCTGGTATGAGGCTGGCCATCCGCCTTTCGCCAGCATCTACGAAATGCTCCTCATGTTCGTATGGACCCTAGCCGTACTGACGCTGGTTGCCGAGAAAAAATTCGGAGTAAAGGTGATCGGCACAGTAACCATGCCGGTCGCGATCGTGGGCGTCGTGCTTATGCAGTTGCTGCGCACTGAGGTTCGTCCTCTGGTTCCGGCGTTGCAATCGACCTGGCTGCACGTCCACGTCACACTGGCCATGCTGGCCTACGCGGCGTGCGCGCTCAGTTTCGCCCTAGCCCTGATGTTCTTGATCCAGGACAAGATGAAAACTGAAACCTTTCTGGCGGCGACCAGCTTGTTTACCGTGGCTACGTATGTGGGTGTCCTCACGCGGTTTGAACAATGGGGAGGGCTTAGCGTTGTCGCTTGGAACCCTGAAGAGAAGTCAGAAGTCTTCATATCCCGAGGCGTACGCCTTTTCGTTGTGATCCCTGACCTCGGCTGGTTGCTCCTTCTGGTGTTGGCAGCAGTAGCGGCACCGCTGGTTCTTTACCTGATCTGGCGCAAGACTCACAATGAGGGGCTGCTCGACATGGCCAATCGAGCGGTGTTCCTGAGCATTCTGTTGCAGGTACTGGCGGTCATCTTCTTTGTACTGCGGGCGCGCGACGGCCGTTACGCTTCTCTCGATGCCGACGGTCTGTTCCCCACCAGCTTGGCAGCCAGCCCGTTCATTCTCTCCGGCTTGGTGGGCGCTATCTTTGTATCGCTGTTGTACCTGTTACTGCTCTGGAGGCGTGAAGAGCTAGAGCGCATGTTGCCCAGCGCAGACCAACTGGACCGCATTACCTACAAGACCATCGCGATCGCATTTCCCTTACTCACCCTGATGATCGCGGCGGGCGCCTACTGGGCTAATCGCACCTGGGGCTCTTATTGGAGCTGGGACCCGAAAGAGACCTGGGCTGCGATTACCTGGTTGGTATACGCAGGCTATCTGCACATGCGCATCACTCGTGGATGGCGCGGACGCCGCGCGGCTTACTTCGCCATCTTGGGCTTTGCCGTAGTGATGTTCACTTTCTTCGGTGTGACGTACCTGCTTCCAGGAATGCACGCTTATGCCTAGCCGCAATCAGTTCGCGGCGAAGGCAATTGAGCCGGTGGCGGCGTCAGCCTTCACCACTCTGGACGAGGACTTCCGATTGAGTTCTGTACGCGTCAATTGGCAGCTCAAAGCAATCTTGCCGGTAGGATTGGTCCTGCTGGCAGGGCTGCTGCTCTTCACTCTGGCCACAGTCTCGTTGCGCGACCCTGACCGCCATGCCGTACTGATCGTCGCGGGAGCAGGAGCGGTTGCCATCTGTGCCGTGTCAATGTTCGTACTTGCTTATTTGATTCAGCGCCCCATGGTCGAATTACAGGAAAAAATGCAGCAAGTTAGCGAAGGCAGCCTGGACGTTTCCGTTACCTTCTCCCAGCGCAATGATGAAATCGGCGACCTCGGCCGCAACTTTAATCACATGATGCAGCAGTTGCGCGAAAGCCGGGAAGAAATCGAACGCCTGCATCGCACACAGATGTCTCGCGCCGAGCACCTGGCAACGCTCGGCGAGTTAGCCACAGGCTTAGCTCACGAAATTCGCAACCCCCTGGCCGGAATCGCCGGAGTCATCGAAATCGTCGGCCGCGATCTACCCGCAACCAGTCCCGCACGCGCTGTCGTGAAAGATGTTCGGCTGGAGATCACGCGCATCAGTCGCACCTTAACCGACCTTTTGGAAACGGCACGGCCCCGCCGTCCCGAGATTCGCCGCAGCAACCTCAACACCACGGTGGAGCATGCCGTGATGCTGGCTCGCCAGCAGGTACTCTCCCGGCCCATCAAGATCGAACTGCAGAAAGCACCGCACCTGCCTGAGGTGGAGCATGATAGCGATCAAATCCACCAGGTGCTTCTGAACCTGCTGTTAAACGCGGTGCAGGCCATGGACGGTCCCGGGAAGGTCTGCGTCGAGATCGATACGCAAGATGGTTATGCCAGTGTGGTGGTCAGCGACACCGGACGCGGCATCTCTCCTCAGAACCTGCCTAACATCTTCCGGCCTTTCTACACGACCAAGGGCGATGGCACCGGCCTCGGTCTTTCTCTCGCTCACCGTATCGTGGAAGATCATCATGGCCGCATCGAAGTATGCAGTGTCGTAGGAAACGGCAGCAAATTCACTGTATTGCTGCCCTTTCACATGCCCACCGCTCACATCGCTGCTTCGTAGCGCTGCTGTCTGTTCCCGGGCTAGCTGCCAAAGCACCCCACAGCCCATTCGTAGTAAATTAATCACCGATGCCTGCTGAGAAAATCATGATCGTGGACGACGAGCGTCTGGTGCGCTGGTCGCTCCGCCAGAAGTGCGAAGAGTGGGGCTACCACGTCATCGAGGCCGATGCCGGCGTGCCCGGTCTTAAGCTCGCCGAAAAAGAATCCCCCGATCTCGTCCTGCTCGACGTGCGCATGCCCGACATCACCGGCATCGAAGTCCTCGATCAACTCAAGAAGAACGGCGACGCCCGCGCCGTCATCATGATCACGGCCGATCCGCAGCTTGACGATGTTAAAGCCGCACTCAAGCTAGGGGCGTACGACTTTGTGGGTAAGCCGGTCGATTTCGACGAGCTTCACGTCACCATCAAGAACGCACTCGAAGCCACCAGCCTGCGCACCGAGGTCCAGACCCTGCGCAGCGAAGTGCGCGGCGGAGCGGGTTATGACAGCGTGGTAAGCGTCTCCTCAAAGATGACCGAGCTCATGAACTTCGTCCGCAAGGTTGCGTCCAGCGAAGCCACCACGATCCTGATTCAAGGCGAGAGCGGAACCGGCAAAGACCTCATCGCAAAAGCCATTCACTACGAAAGCTCACGCCAGCAAAAACCTTTCGTGGCGATCAATTGTTCGGCGATCCCTGAAACATTGATGGAAGCCGAGCTCTTCGGCCACGAAAAAGGTGCGTTCACCGATGCCAAGCAGATGAAAAAAGGTCTCTTCGAGGCAGCTGACGGCGGAACGCTGTTTCTCGACGAGATCGGCGAACTCTCTCCTCTTCTACAAGCCAAACTTCTGCGCGTCCTCGAAGATCAGGTCATCCGGCGCGTCGGTGGCGTCAAGGACATGCAGGTGGATGTCCGCGTAATCGCCGCTTCCAACCGCGATCTCGAAAAGGCGGTGCGCGAAGGTGAGTTTCGGCAGGACCTTTATTACCGGTTAGCCATTATTGCAATCTTTATCCCGCCGCTACGGGACAGAAAAGAAGACATCATGCCGTTGGTGGACTTCTTCATCGATCGCTACAATCGGAGATTCAAGAAGTCGATTCGTGGCATTACCGACGAAACCCGCCGCCTTATTCTCAGTCATAACTGGCCAGGCAACGTGCGCGAGCTGAAGAACACCATCGAGCGTGGCATGATCCTGGAAGAGGAACCACTCCTGCGGCCTCTGTATCTGCCGTTCTCTGTGGGCGAGTCCGGCGGCCGTACTGTCTTCGAGCGAACCTCACCAGCCGACGGCGGACAGACATTGCCCAACGGCCGCACCTTGCCGCGCCTTTATATCCCGGAAGGCGGGACATCTCTGGAAGAGGTAGAGCACGCCATGGTCGAGCTGGCCATGCGCCAGGCCAACAACAATCAGACCCACGCCGCCAAACTTCTCGACATCAGCCGCGACGCCCTTCGCTACAAGCTAAAGAAATTCGGCTTGATTCGCGGAGATGAAGAAGGCGCGCAGGCCAGCGTGGCCGAAGATCAGTAAGCGCTGCTATATGAAAAACAGGGCGAGTGCCAAGCACTCGCCCTGTAACGTTTGCGTCTAACTAATTTAGAAGAATCCCAACGGCTTCGGGCTATAGCTCACCAACAGGTTCTTGGTCTGTTGATAGTGTCCGAGAGCGAGTTTGTGTGTTTCGCGGCCAAAGCCAGACTGTTTGTAGCCACCAAACGCCGCACCCGCTGGATACAGGTGATAGCAGTTGGTCCAAACGCGTCCCGCCTTGATCTCCCGGCCCACGCGATAGGCATTCGTACCGTTGCGCGACCATACGCCCGCGCCCAGTCCGTAGACGGTATCGTTGCCGATGGCGATGGCCTCGTCCAGAGTCTTGAACTTCGTCACCGAAAGCACGGGGCCGAAGATTTCTTCCTGGAAGATGCGCATCTTATTATGGCCGACGAATACCGTCGGCTTCACGTAATAACCATTCTCCAGGTCGTCGCCCAGATGAGCCTGCACTCCGCCGGTGACGCACTTGGCGCCTTCTTCTTTTCCGATCTTGATGTATTCGAGGATCTTTTCCATCTGGTCGCGCGATGCCTGCGCTCCCATTTGGGTCGTGGGATCGAGTGGGTTGCCTACCTTGATCTTGGCCACACGCTCGACCGCGCGCTCCAGGAACTTGTCGAAGATCGATTCCTGAATGAGGGCGCGAGAAGGACAAGTGCAGACCTCGCCCTTGTTAAAAGCAAACAGGGCAAAGCCTTCGAGAGCCTTATCGAAGAATTCATCATCTTCGTCCATCACATCGGCGAAGAAGATGTTCGGTGACTTTCCGCCCAGCTCCAGCGTCTGTGGAATGATGGGCTCCGAGGCGTACTGCATAATCAGCCGGCCGGTTGTGGTTTCGCCGGTAAAGCCGATCTTCGCAATGCGCGGGTTCGCCGCCAAAGCTTTGCCGATCTCGCCGCCTGGTCCGGTAACCACGTTGACCACGCCTGCGGGAATCAGATCCGCAATCAGTTCCATCAGCACCAAAGCGCTGAGCGGAGTGTTGGACGCCGGTTTGAGGATCACGCAGTTTCCCGCGCCCAGAGCCGGAGCCAGCTTCCACGCCGCCATCAGCAGCGGGAAGTTCCAGGGAATGATCTGTCCCACCACCCCCAGCGGCTCTTTGAAGTGATAAGCAATCGTGTCGTGGTCGATTTCACTTACCGTACCTTCTTCAGAGCGGACGCAGCTGGCAAAATAACGGAAGTGGTCGATGGCCAGGGGAACATCAGCGGCGCGGGTTTCGCGAATCGGTTTGCCGTTGTCGAGAGTTTCAGCCAGGGCCAGAAGCTCCAGATTCTCTTCCATCTTGTCGGCGATCTTCAACAGGATGTTGGCGCGATCCGTGGGCGAGGTACGAGCCCAGAGATCTTTGACTGCATGTGCGGCATCGAGTGCCTTTTCGACGTCTTCAGCCGAGGAACGGGCGATCTCGCAGATCGGCTCACCGTTGATCGGGCTGTAATCTGTAAAGTATTTGCCTTTCAACGGCGCAGCCCACCTGCCACCGATGAAGTTTTCATATCTGGTTTTGACGCCGCCCTTGCGAAGCCTCCCGAGTGCTTCCTGAACGGAAGTTTGTTTCACGAGATCTGAAACTGCCATGATGATTCCTCCTCTTCTCCAGAACTTGAAATACAGAAGATCCTTGAACCCTGCCAAGATACCGCCCGACATGACTTAAGTCTGTGAGCGCCGTCACGTCCCTCAGTGACCATGGCAATCCACCTGACAAATAAAAGAGGCGGACAGCTTTGCTCGCATCGTGCAACGAGCACTGCAATCCGCCTTGTTTAGCTTCTCCGGCGCAAAAAAGAGACCTAAGAGTTTACGCGACAGCATAAGTCTCAGAGGTCTTGGTCCGGGTAGATTTCTTGGAACGGGACTCGCCAGCTATATCGAGAACGATCCGGCCATTGACCTTCCCCTTCTTGAGACGGTCAAAGATGTCGTTTATCGACGCCAGTTGCTGCTCCTCGATGGTCGCCTTCACTTTGCCTTCGGCGGCAAACTGCAGCGCTTCCTCGAGATCCTTGCGCGTGCCCACAATCGATCCCCGCACCGTCTGGCCATTCAGCACCAGATCGAAAATGGAGACTGGGAATTCGCCCGGAGGCAGGCCGTTCAGAACGCAAGTCCCGCCGCGGCGGAGCGTTCCGAGCGCCTGTTTGAATGCCGGGAGAGAGACAGCTGTCACCAATGCACCGTGAACGCCTCCGGTTTGCTTCTGGATCGCCTGCACCACATCTTCTTCCTTCGCATCCACAGTTACTTCGGCACCGAGCTTGCGGGCCAACTGCAGCTTCTCGGGTCCGATGTCAATGGCGGCTACATGCAGGCCCATGGCCTTCGCATATTGGATCGCGACGTGTCCAAGTCCGCCCACTCCAGAAATCACAACCCACTCGCCGGGGCGTGCTTGCGTTTGCTTCAAACCCTTGTAGGTGGTGACTCCGGCGCAGAGAATCGGCGCGGCATCAATGAATGACAGTTTGTCAGGAATCCGGCCCAGGTAATCTGCCTGACCCAAAGCAAACTCAGCGAACGAGCCGTTGACCGTATAGCCCGACATCTGCTGCTCTGGACACAGCGTTTCCCAGCCGGTAAGACAGAATTCACAGTGGCCGCACGCACTGTGCAGCCATGCGATCCCGACGCGGTCGCCTTCCTTCAGATGGGTCACGCCCGGTCCCAGCTTGGCGACGTACCCCGCGCCTTCGTGCCCAGGGATAAAGGGCAGAGTCGGTTTGATCGGCCAATCGCCATCCGCTGCGTGCACGTCGGTATGGCAGACTCCGCTAGCTACCACCTCGACCAGTGCCTCTCCCGGCCCTGGATCTGGAATTGGAACTTCTCGAATCTTCAATGGCTCGCCGAATTTCTCGACAAAAGCCGCCTTCATTGTTTTTGCCATGTTGTGTCTCCTTCGAAACCACGGTTTAATGGACTGCTTGCAGTCCTGCGGACTCCGAATCACTTTGCAACGAAGTGGCACCCGCTGTATGTGACTATGGCGCACAGGTCTGTGTGCGCCGGCGCCTAACCCTTGGCGTGCTGCTTGGCTCGGTCGATATATTCCAGGACTTCCTGTTTCTGCGGATAATCCGGGTTCCGCCGCAACAGTTCCTCCCAAGCCTGAACCGCGCCCTTTGGATCCAGCTTGCCTTGCCACCGAACCACACCCAGGTTGAACAGAGTTCCCGGATGATCAGGCCGATACTTCAAAGCCGTTTGAAACTCGGCAATGGCTCCATCGGCATCTCCCGTGTACCAGAGCGACGTACCGAGATCGGTTAACACATCTGCGTTCTCGGGCTGGCTCTTCAGGGCGAGTTGGTAGTACTTGACGGCCTCAGGATATTGCCGCCCGTCGTAGTAAAGATTCGCCACTTGCACAATGGTGTTGAAATCGTCAGGGCTGTTTTTCAAAGTCGCGAGTAAGGGTGCGACTGCCTGATCCACCATCGCTTTCTGCTGTTCGGGAGTCAGTTGCACTTGGGTTGACTGACCCCGAGCTGCGCCACCGTCCGCAGCGGCAGACGTTTGTGCGATCGCCACAACCGGCGAGGCCGAACCCCGAAACAAGTAGCCGAGCGCGACTCCCAGCACGAGGCAGAAGACCGCCAGCAGGTACGCTTGAATATCAGTCCAGGCCTTGGGATGGGATGAGTCTTTTTCTAGATTGTCCACGGTCTTCGCTGCTCCTTAGTAGGATCTGGTGCCGGCAAGCGCCGGTTCAGGCGTTTGCAGGTGGAACAGCCGCTGCACCGCAGTGGTCATCTGTTCCTGTTCCACCTTCTCTGGAAGTTCCTTGAGTTCACGGGCCAGGGACCCTGCAATCCTCTTCGTCATTTTGGACATGACTGCGTTTAACATTTCGTCCTGGTCCTTGGAAAAAGGCCCGTTCTCCTGTCGGAAGGAATCCAGTTCTTGCCGGCAAATCTCGTCTAGCCGCTGGCGCAGTGCGACGATGGTCGGCACCACGCGCTCCGCCATCAGCTTGCGGCGGAAGCCTTGCGCCTCGGCCTCCAGAATCTTTTGTGCATCGGCGGCGGCAGCTTCGCGCTCGCCCGCATTGTGGTCGACCACGTTTTCGAGGTCGTCAAGGTTGTAGAGGAAAACGCCCTTCACTTCGCGGACTGTGGAATCAATGTCGCGAGGCAACGCGATATCCACGATCACGAGCGGTTGATCCTTGCGCCCACGTACCAGGATCTCGGCTTCCTCGCGGCTCAGAATCGTGTGCGGACAGGAAGTCGAGCTGATGATGATATCGGCCTCTGCCATGTGTTGCCAGCGTTCCTCGAATGGGATCGCAACTCCACCCAGTTTCGTGGCCAACTCGGCTGCGTGCTCAAGCGTGCGGTTCATCACTTTGACCGAGCTGGCGCCGTGATTGAGCAAGCCACGCGCGGAGAGCTCGCTCATCTTGCCCGCGCCTAACAGCAACACTTTCTTGTTTTCCAGTGTTCCGAAGATTTGGCGTGTGAGTTCCACCGCGGCATAAGGAACCGAAACTGCTGATTTGCCAATTGCCGTCTCACTGCGTACGCGCTTCGAGACCGTCAGCGCCTTCTGCAGCACAGCATCCAGGAACCGACCTGTTGCCCCAACTTTCTGCGCCTGCTGCCAAGCCTGCTTTACCTGGGAAATGACCTGGGGCTCGCCGACCACCATGGAGTCGAGGCTGGACGCGACCCGGAAAATATGCAGGAGTGCTGCTTCATCCAGCAAGCGGTAGAAGTGCTTCCACTCGCACAGTTTGAGTCCATACTCGGAGCCAAGCAGCCGCATCACTGAGTTGGCAGCCAGGGTCACGTCGCTCACCCACAATAAGAACTCCGTGCGATTGCAGGTGGCTAGTACGATGACTTCTTCAATGCCTTCCGCCCGTGATAGCTGCACCAGGACTTGGTAGCGCCGGTCCTCACTGATCCAGAAACGCTCCCGAACGCCTACTGGGGCTGTGCGGTAGTTCAGGCCAACGACCATCAGAGTGGGTTCCAATGTCTTCATCTCCTGTAGATCACACCTTAGGAGAAGCACGCACTATGCCAGAAAAGGGCTCTACGTTCCGACAGCGATCCTCCGTGCTATCAGGAAGTTAGGGATGGTTCGGGCCAGAAGGGGCTGGCATTTATGAGGCTAGGTTGCGGGATATCACGCTGAGATCGCGTCTTTTCGCCCCCTCGGAGGCTCTTTTATGACGCGAGACTCGGAGGGAAAAGGAACGAGTGTGAACGTCCCGTCCCGCGACTATACGCTCAAACGCCTGCTGCCGGACCGCTTTACTTGAGGAAAGGAATATTGGATCATCGGTTCGTGAGGTTGTCCCTCTTCAGTTTTTGCCTGTTTTCTCTGTTTCTGCTGCCCGGCTGCTACCGCGGCTCGCGTCCCTCGCGTATTGGCAGCGTCGCCCCCGATTTCACGGTGCAAGATTCCGATCGCAGGGTCACTTTGCGCCAGTTTCGCGGCAACGTGCTTGTATTGAATTTCTGGGCTACTTGGTGTCCACCCTGCGTGGAGGAGCTTCCTTCAATGATCAGCATGCAGGGTCGCATGCGAGAAAAGGGGGTGACCGTTCTCGCCGTAAGTATCGACGTGGATGCCGACATGTATCACCGTTTCATCAAAGAGCACGCTATTAATTTCTTGACTGTCCGTGACCCCGAACAGAAAAGCAGTTCTCTGTATGGAACCTTCGGGTGGCCCGAAACCTACATCATCGACCGCGATGGCGTCGTTCGGCGCAAGTTGGTCGGGCCTGTGGATTGGAATTCACCTGAGATCACGGAGTTCCTAAGCAAACTGTAGCGCCGCAGGTGACGATTGAACAAAACGGAGCTTGCGGACCCCACGAAAAATACCCGAGTTCCAGGGCCGGGCCGGTCTTCTGGGACCACATCCGACAGGTCATCAATGATCGGGAAAGGCCCGCTTCAATTTGCGACTTCCGCCGCGCCGGTGCCTTTCTCCTTCAAACCTGCAGGACGGGGCTGATAGACGCAGAACGGCTCCTCATCGAGATAGTTGCCAGTGGCGGCAAAAGCACGCGCACGGCAACCCATGCAAACATTGCGGAACTCACAACAGCCGCACTTCCCCTGCAGGTTGTTCACGTCGCGCAGCTGATTGAATACGACCGAGTTCTCCCAAATGTCGGCGAACGACTGTTTTTTCAGGTCTCCTGCCAAGGCCGGCAAGTATCCGCAGGGATAAACCTCGCCTTGATTAGAGATGAAACACACGGCGGTTCCGGCCAGACAGCCCTTGGTCATGGCATTCATGTCGGAAGGATGAGCGCCCGGATGTCCCACTGGTTTTCCGATCCCATGGGGCTTCAGTTCGATACCGGTTGAGCCGGGCATCGTCATGTCTGTGGGACCGATGCTTGGCGAATCTGGTGTAGTTTCAATGACTGGCTGTGCAGCCTGGGCGGCCGCCGTCGCAGAACGGTGTTCCGCCGCGCGCCGTTGGCGAACTACGCGGAAGTAGTGGGGCGCGCAAGTCGCCTTCAGCTCGATGCCACCTTCCAAAGAGCGATCATAGAACCAGTTCAGCATCCGCTCGTACTCCTCCGGGGGCACCATCTGCTCAGCAGCGATATCCACACCGCAACCCACCGGCACCAACAAGAATGTGTGCAGCGCATCCGCTCCGATCGACTTCGCAAGTTCAAGCACCTGCGGAAGCTGATGGGCATTGTGGCGTGCGATCGTCGTGTTGATCTGCACTGACATTCCCAAATCTTTGAGATTGCGGAAACCGGTAATCGCGGCGTCGAATGCGCCGGGAATGCCGCGGAACGTATCGTGAGTCAGCGCATCGGAGCCGTCCAGACTGATGGCAACGCGCTTCACCCCGCTATCGACGATCTTCTTCGCGACTTGCTTCGTAACAAGAGTGCCATTTGTGGCCAGCGCTACGCGCAGGCCCTTGTCCGTGCCATAACGCGCTAACTGGAAAATGTCTGAACGGAACAGCGGTTCGCCACCGCTGAGCACCAGGATGGGAGAGGAAACCTCGGCAATCTGGTCGATAATGTCGCGTGCAGCCTGGGTGGAGAGATCGGAGGGAGAGCTCAGTTCCGTAGCGCTGGCGCGGCAATGGATGCAGCGTAGATTGCACCCTTTCGTCAATTCCCAGAAGATCAGGCGGGGTTTGTTCTGCGTTCCATGAGTTGAATGATGCTGGTCGCTGTTTGCTGTAGTCATGTGCTGGTCCCTCCCACTTTGGCCGTTGTCGCCCACCCACGCGGCAACGATAAAAGAGAAAGAATTTCCAGGCGGTGACTCTCATCACCCGGATTTGTGATCCCGGTCACAAGACCCAAGACTTCTTGAGGCAATTGTTGGAGGGATCACCCTTCGTAAGCGCTAGTTGGAGTTTGCGATGTCGCGCAGCGCTTCCGTGTTGCGAATCACCAGCGTAGAACCTTTCGACTGCACGATCTCTCGCTTCTTCAGCTCAGCAAACAGCCGGGTAACAGTCTCTCGCGAGGTTCCGATCATCTGCGCAATTTCTTCATGAGTAAGTCGAATCTTCAACCGGGGCTCGGGTTTAGCGGCTTCTCCGTTCTTAGCACTCCATTCCAGAAGCAACGCCGCCAGCTTCTCGGCGGCGGAATGGGACAGTCCCAGCGACCGCACTTCCTTACAAGCATTGTGATACTTTTCACTTAACTGCTCTGCTACTTTGAAGCAGACCTCCACGTCTTCCTTCAGAAACCTGAGAAAGTCCTCGCGCTTGACGAAATTGACCTGGCAGGGATCGATCGTCTCCGCAGTCACTTCGTAAGGTTTGCCAGAGATGGTGGCACTCAACCCCAACACTTCCCCAGGTTCGGCCAGCTTTACAATCATCGTTCTACCGCCAGGAGAGTTAATGGAGAGCTTTACGCTGCCTTTGCAGAGCACAAAGATGCCCCGTGGCAGCTGCCCTTCTACGAACAGCACTGCTCCCGAGGGATACGCGGTGGCGAACTTGATGTCTTCGAAGTTTTGAAGCGCGGTAGCCGGCAGATTGCAAAAGATACGATCCGCACGAAGCTTGCAGTTAATGCAGCTTTCTACAATCTCCATTCCGTATGGCGAGAGCATGTACTAGCCTCCTGGTGCTGAGGTCAGTGTCCGTCGGGACGAATCCCTTGGCTGTGCTGCGGGGCACACGCCATTGTGATCTGGCTCACACGCCGCCTTTTGTGATGTGGATCACATGCACCTGTGACTTGTCTTGCTGCGGCGATGTTCAGATTCGTCCATTCTTATGCTGTCAAGTGGGGAACAGAAGGATTACATAGACTTATTTGCATATAACGACAGGCGGATGATCATGAAGCGCAAGTTCAAGACCATGGATGCAAACGAGGCGGTCGCGTACATCGCCTACCGGGTTAACGAGGTCATTGCCATCTATCCGATCACACCGTCTTCCAACATGGGCGAATGGGCCGATGAGTGGTCTTCTCAAGGAATTCAGAACATCTGGGGCACGGTGCCCCATGTAATGGAGATGCAGAGCGAGGGCGGCGCTGCTGGAGCTGTCCATGGCGCGCTGCAGACCGGCTCGCTCGCCACCACGTTTACCGCCTCCCAGGGACTCCTGCTCATGATCCCGAACATGAACAAGATTGCGGGAGAGCTGACGCCCACAGCGTTCCATGTATCGGCGCGCACCTTAGCCACTCATGCGCTCTCGATCTTCGGCGACCACTCGGATGTCATGTCTTGCCGCACTACCGGATTCGCGATGCTGTGCTCCAACTCTGTGCAAGAGGCCATGGACTTCGGACTCATCGCCCACGCCGCTGCGCTTGACTCGCGCATCCCTTTCTTGCACTTCTTCGACGGCTTCCGCACCTCGCATGAGGTGAATAAGATCGAAATGCTCAGCGAAGACGATATGCGCGCGCTCATCAATATGGATCGCGTCTTCGAGCATCGCCAGCGCGCGCTGTCTCCCGATCATCCCGTCCTGCGCGGCACCGCACAGAATCCCGATGTGTTCTTCCAGATGCGTGAACGGGCAAACTCCTACTACGACGCTTGCCCTAAAACCGTTCAAACCGCAATGAACAAGTTCGCCGAGGTAGTCGGCCGCTCCTATCACCTGTGTGACTACGTGGGTGCGCCGGACGCCGACAGCATAATCGTGATGATGGGCTCAGGCGCCGAGGTCGCTCACGAAACCATCGAGCATCTCAATGCTCAGGGCGAAAAGCTTGGACTGCTGAAAGTCCGCTTGTATCGTCCCTTCCCTGTGCAGGCGTTCCTGGAAGCCTTGCCAGCCAGCGTGCGCAAGATCGCCGTCCTCGATCGTACCAAGGAATCCGGAGCGATTGGCGAACCGCTCTATCTCGATGTTGTGAACGCGCTTCATGAAGGAGTGAAAGCCGGTTACAGCCCTCGGCGAACTCCGTCTGCGGTCGTGGGCGGACGCTATGGGCTCTCCTCGAAGGAGTTCACTCCGGCCATGGTCAAAGCAGTCTACGACAATCTGAAAGCGGATCAGCCCAAAGATCACTTCACCATCGGCATCCAGGATGATGTTAGCCACACCAGTTTGGCTTATGACGCCGGTTTCTCGACCGAGTCTGACAACGTTGTTCGGGCCATGTTTTACGGGTTAGGGGCCGACGGCACGGTGGGAGCCAACAAGAATTCGATCAAAATCATCGGCGAGAACACCGGCAACTACGCCCAGGGCTACTTTGTTTACGATTCGAAGAAGTCAGGCGCGGTGACTGTTTCGCACCTCCGCTTCGGGCCGCAGCCGATTCGTTCCAGCTATCTGGTCACCAGTGCCAACTTCGTCGCATGTCACCAGTGGATTTTCCTTGAGCGCTACGACATGCTCAGCGCCCTGGTTCCTGGCGGCACATTCCTGCTCAACAGTCCATTCGGCGCAGATGAAGTTTGGGACCATCTCCCACGCGTAGTGCAGGAGCAGATCATTGCGAAGCAAGCAAAGTTTTATGTAATTGACGCCTATCAAGTAGCACGTGACACCGGGATGGGCAGTCGCATGAACACCATTCTGCAAGTCTGTTTCTTCGCCATCTCCAAAGTCTTGCCGCCCGATCAAGCGATTGAGGCGATCCGCAAATCGATTCGCGATACCTACGGCAAGAAGGGCGAAGAGATCGTCCAACAGAATATGAAGGCTGTGGACGAGACTCTGACCCACCTGTTCGAAGTGAACGTCCCAGCTGAACTCACCAGTACGATTAAGATGCCTCCCCCATTCTCACCTTCAGCACCCGAGTTCGAGCGCGATGTCCTGGGCATGATGTATGCCGGACGAGGCGACGAATTGCCGGTTAGCGCATTTCCAGCGGACGGCACTTTCCCCACTGGAACCGCGAAATGGGAGAAGCGCAACTTGGCGCTCGAAATCCCCGCCTGGGACCAAAAGATTTGCATTCAGTGCGGAAAGTGCGCCATGGTTTGTCCGCATTCGGTCATCCGTATCAAGGTTTACGACTCGAAGGAGCTGGAAGGGGCGCCGGCAACATTCAAGTCTACCGAGACTCGCGACCGGGAATGGCAAGGTCTCAAGTACACAATTCAAGTAGCGCCGGAAGACTGCACTGGATGCGGCATCTGCGTGGAAGTTTGCCCGGTCAAGAACAAAGCTGAGACCCGGCTCAAGGCAATCAATATGGTGCCTCAATCTCCGTTGCGCGTGCCCGAACGCGAAAACTGGGATTTCTTCCTAAAGATTCCGGAACTTGACCGTCGCAACATTAAAGTCACTAACATCCGCCAGCAGCAAATCCAGGAGCCTCTGTTCGAGTTCTCAGGCGCCTGCGCAGGTTGCGGCGAGACTCCATACCTCAAGCTGATGTCGCAGTTGTTCGGCGACCGCGCCATCATTGCCAACGCCACGGGATGCTCGTCGATTTACGGCGGCAATCTCCCTACTACGCCCTGGACCAAGAACGCAGCCGGCCGCGGACCCGCCTGGTCCAACTCTCTTTTCGAAGACAACGCCGAGTTCGGACTGGGCTTCCGTCTCTCTATCGATAAGCTGACCGAGTTCGCTCAAGAGTTAGTCCGGCGCGTGGCGGGAACGATTGGTGAAGAACTCGCGACCGCGCTTCTCACTTCTCCGCAGAAAGACGAAGCGGATATCTGTGAACAGCGTCAGCGCGTGGACCTGCTAAAAGAACAATTGCACGGCGTCGATTCTGCCGAAGCTAAGCAACTCCTTTCCCTGGCCGACCTGCTCGTCAAGAAAAGTATTTGGATTGTTGGCGGAGACGGTTGGGCTTATGACATCGGCTACGGCGGCCTCGACCACGTATTAGCCAGCGGTCGCAACGTCAACGTGCTGGTGCTCGACACGGAAGTCTACTCGAACACCGGAGGTCAAGCATCGAAATCCACGCCGCGGGCCGCAGTGGCAAAGTTCGCCGCTGGCGGCAAGCCCGGCCCCAAGAAAGATCTGGGACTGATCGCCATGAGTTACGGCAACATCTATGTCGCAAGCGTTGCCATGGGCGCAAAGGACGAGCACACGCTGAAGGCTTTCCTGGAAGCCGAGGCCTATAACGGGCCGAGTCTCATCATCGCCTACTCGCACTGCATCGCTCACGGCATCAATATGACCACCGCAATGTCGAATCAGAAAGCGGCTGTCGATTCCGGACAGTGGCTGCTCTATCGCTACAACCCGGAGCGCGCTGCCCAAGGCGACAACCCACTGACACTCGATTCGCGGACGCCAACGCGCAAGGTGCAGGATTTCATGCAGATGGAAACACGCTTCAAAATGCTCACGAAGAGCAGGCCGGAAGACGCCAAGCACCTTTGGGCTGAAGCCCAGCAGGATGCCATGACGCGCTTTCACCTCTACGAATATCTGGCACAGCGGAAGTTTAACGGAGAATCGATAAAAACTGAGTAAGCCAAGAGAAGCAGAACGGACATGCAGGAGAAATCATGATTGACCTCAACACCAATTACCTGGGTTTGCACCTTCGTACACCTTTGGTAGCTTCAGCATCACCGTTATCCCAAGAGATCGACGGCATCCGCCGCCTCGAAGATGCGGGCGCATCTGCGGTGGTGTTGTATTCGCTGTTCGAGGAGCAGTTGCGGCAGGAGAGCCTTGAGCTTGAACACCATCTAGCCGAAGGGACAAACAGTTTTGCCGAAGCCGCAAGTTTTTTCCCCCAGCCCGATGAATTTCGGACGGGGCCTGAGGGATATCTCAATCACATCTATCGGGCCAAGAATGCAGTATCAGTGCCGATTATCGCCAGCCTCAACGGTACGACCCTTGGCGGGTGGGCCAAGTATGCCAAACAGATCGAGCAAGCCGGAGCCGACGCCATCGAGTGCAATATCTACTTCATTCCGACGGACCTGGACATCGCAGGTTCCGATATAGAGAAGACCTATATTGACATCCTTCGAGAAGTGAAGATTTCAGTTCACATTCCAGTCGCGGTGAAGGTTAGCCCCTTTTTCAGCAACATTGCCAATATGGCGAAGCGGCTCGACGAAACTGGCGCGAATGGCTTGGTGCTGTTCAATCGCTTCTATCAACCAGACATCAACCTCGATGAGCTGGAGATCCAACCGAACGTATTGCTAAGCACTCCACAGGCGTTGCGGCTTCCGCTGACCTGGATCGGTATCCTTTATGGTCGCATTCGAGCCAGCCTGGCCGCGACTAGTGGCGTACATGGCCCCGAAGACGTCGTAAAGCTGCTGATGGTCGGTGCTGACGTTACTATGCTCTGCTCCACGCTGTTGAAGAACGGTATCGGCCATCTTCAGCATATCGAAGAGGGCCTGCTGGAATGGATGGAGAAGCACGAATACGAATCCGTGCAGCAGATGAAGGGGAGCATGAGTCAGATTCGTTGTCCCAATCCCTCAGCCTTCGAGCGCGCGCAATACATGAAAGCGGTGAAAAGCGTGCAACATGTCAAGGTCACCAACCGCGAGGCGTGGAGAATCCTTTGCGGTAACTAGAATAGAACTGTCGCATGACAAGGCGATCGCTCGCGCCGACTGGCGAGACTCACTAAAGCGATCACTTTCGAGACAGACGAACAACGGGCACGAGCTCGTGCTCATGCCCAATCGGCTCTGTACCTGCCCACAGATCTTCGTCAAACAGGCTACTTCGCTTGCAGAGATTCGACGTATTGGGTAAGGTTGGTCACGCGTTGCTGCACCTCTGCCTCGTGTCCATTGCTCATTCCCCAAAACAACGGTCCCCACACCGGCATCTCTTTGGATCCGTGCGCGGGAGTAGACGGACCGCCGCGGATGGTGGAAGTGACTTTCAGAGCGGGATATTTGCCTCCATTGTTCTTGCTCAGCATCGTAAGGTCAGCAGGTGGAGTCTTCAACGCGCTAGCCGCAGGACCCCCGCCTTTGCCGTCCGTTCCATGGCAAACGGCGCAGTATGACGTATACATTTCCTTGCCGGATGCAGCCGATGTGGCCTTGATGGTCACATGCTGGATGGTTGTTTTGGTTTGATCCTGGCCTTGGTCCTGCGCAGCAGCGGCACAGGTGAATACGATCAGGACCGCAAATGCCGACATCAGTGTTTTCATGGACATAACATTTTCCCCTCTTGAAGCCAAGATTTCTCGTTCGAAAAGACGGACGCAGCGATTGGTCCAGCCGTCGAACGTGCGTTGCAAAAGTAACCGTTGATAGAGGCCCTTCAGGAGCTGCGTAAGAGAACTGAGCAACTCGTGGCTGCCTAGTTGAGAGTTTCAACGTTGCAAGCGACAGCTTCAGTGATCCAGATCACCCTAAACCGTGATCAGGTGGAAGAGGTGACGTCCTGACCGCCGAGCACCCTGGCCCCCATTTTCAAGTGACAGCCAGACTATGATCTCGATCACAGCAGCAGTTCCTGCACAGCTCCGGATCGCATCCCTTCGCCGCCGGTGCTCCTCACAGCGTCCGGTGATCTGCGTCACAGCATCATGGGGGCAAGAGGGCCACAATTGAGTCAAGTTTGAGGTCTCGATGTTTAGCAGGAGGTGGCTCATGAAAACCTCGCGCATTCTCATTCTGATTCTCACGGCTGTTGCGCTGGTCCTAACAATCGCGCCGGCGACTGCAGCGCAGAAGCCCGAGCCGGGCGTTGCAGTTCCGAAGTATGATCCGGCGGCCGAAGCCACGTTCAAAGGCACAGTGGAAGAAGAAAAGGACCGTCAATGCCCGGTGAGTGGTGGTATGGGCTCACACCTGATCTTGAGGTTGTCGCCCAGCAAGACGATCGAGGTCCACCTCGCAACTACCAAATTCGTAAAAACCTACGATCTTGTGTTCAACAAGGGCGATCTGGTCACAGTGGTTGGTACGAAGGTGCAGTTTGAAGGCGTGGAAACTATCTTTGCGCGGGAAGTCACCCGCGGTGATGCAACCTTCACCTTCCGCGATAAGGACGGCACGCCGATCTGGTAGCAGTTTGGAGCGGATCGGCTAGCAAGTCTGGCGCGGGCGTCGAAAGGCGGACAGGAGGAAACTTATGTCAGCGCTTGCACAGATACACGGTCAGAAACAGAGTGTTGGATTCAAGCAGGTTTTAATTGCCACAGACTTCTCGGACGCGTCACGGCGAGCGCTCGCCTATGCGATTGCGATCGCACGGCGATATAGTTCCGCGCTCTCTATAGTGCACGCAATTTTGCCAGCACCGCGGGATCCGATCCCGCTGGAAGCGTTGCCCCACGAACTGAACCGCCGTCGGCTGGAAGCGGAACAGGAGATAAAGAACCTCGGCGAGGAAGCGCGGATTGATGATCTCAACCATCACCTGCTGCTTGAACGAGGTCGAGTGTGGGATGTCCTTGGTTCGGTGATACAGCGCGAGAGCGTTGATCTGCTGGTGCTGGGGACCCACGGACGAGGCGGACTAAAGAAGCTCGCACTGGGGTCGGTCGCGGAAGAGGTCTTGCGCTTGGCTCCGTGCCCGGTGCTAACAATTGGTCCGCATGTCGCGCCTGCAAGCTCGGGCCCGGTCGAGTTCAGGCGGATCCTATTCGCTACCGATTTCGCCGCGGCTGCCGACAAAGCCTTTCCTTATGCCTTGTCCCTGGCAGAAGACTGTCAGGCAAAGCTTGTCCTCTTGCACGTGGCGCCGCCAATGCCGGTCGCTGATCTCAGCCCAGCAGCCTACGGGCCGTCCTGCTACGCTGCTGAGGAATATACGAATTGGCGACGAGCTACACGAGACGAGAGCATGAGAAAGCTCAGTAAATTGCTTCCTCGCGGTGCGGAGCTGGCGGCGGAGCCAGAATATGTAGCGGGAACGGATTTCCTCCCAGAAGGTATCCTGCAGATAGCCGCGGCACACCGAATTGAGCTGATCGTCATGGGTGCGAACCCAACAACCTCACCACGAATGGCCGCCCATATACCCTGGGCTCTCACCCATGAGGTCATATGCCGCGCCAAGTGTCCTGTCTTGACCTGCGTGGCGTGAGTAGAAAACCGCACGGCGATAAGTGTTCATCGCTGCGCGGTAAACTTCGAACTTTCTTGACGCTCTTGGACCTTGAAAATGGGGAAAACGGAGGTGATAGCGATATGGAACAAGTACATCGATTCCAAGTAGTTGCTTGGTGGGCTTCTGGCCGCACTGGCATTGCAAAATCCAGCTCCGCGCCCAATGCGATTCATTTTAGTTCTCCACCTGCATTTGGCGGCTTGGAAGGCAGGTGGACACCGGAAGACCTGTTGCTAGGCGCCCTCGCTAGTTGCTATACGACTACCTTTCGGACACTCGCAGACTACTCGAAGTTTGAGTACACCGACTTGCAAGTGGAAGCGGAAGGCGTTATCAGAAAGGCCGAAACAGGTTACAGCTTCGGCGAAGTAGTGATTCGCTTGAATCTGACGATTCCACGAGAAGTGGAACAGGAACTGGCCATCAAGCTCTTACATAAGACCAAAGATCTTTGCCTGGTGTCGCGCGCTCTGGTGGTCCAGCCGACATTCGAGCCAGTGGTAAAAGTTGCAGTACCCGTTGTCGGAACCCGTGCGTGACCATTGTGTGTCCGGCGCGAGGCACGGCCCAGCATATTGTGGCGCACGCTGCGTGTCCCGTGCTTACGATTCGCGGTTGAACTGAAGGACGGTACCTGAACCCCGGAGGCCTGATGCGAATCCCAAACAGTCGCCGATGGTCTATCCTTGACTGGCGGTTTTCGCCGCAGCAAGGTTGAGGGGTGAGGCGCTTTTGTGAGTTCAACTGAGGCTGATCTCGTGGAACAGGCACCGAATGAAAAGAAACCGACAACACCAGAAAAGTACGGCTTGGACGCAATGTTCACTCCAGACTCGGTGGCGGTCATCGGCGCGACCGATCGTCCCGGCACCGTGGGCCGAACCGTTCTGGAGAACCTGCTGCACGGCTTTCAAGGCGCCGTGTATGCCGTCAACACCAAGCATGAAGAGGTGCTGGGACTCAAAGCCTACCAGAGCATTCGCAACATACACCACCCCGTGGACTTGGCTGTAGTTGCCACCCCCGCAGCAACGGTGCCGCAACTCATTGGAGAGTGCGTGGAAGCCGGCGTCAAATCAGCGGTCGTGATTTCGGCCGGATTCAAGGAACGCGGTGAGGAAGGCATTGCCCTCGAACAGCAGATTCGTGAGCAGTTGCGCCGCAGTTCTTCGCCCCTGCGCCTGATTGGACCCAACTGCCTTGGCATCATGAACCCGGCGGTCGGATTGAACGCCACCTTCGCCAAAGACGCGCCAAAGGCGGGCAACGTCGCGTTCCTGAGTCAGAGCGGAGCGCTGCTCACGGCAATTCTCGATTGGAGTAAACGCGAAGAAGTCGGCTTCAGTGCGATCGTTTCTACAGGGTCGATGCTGGATGTTGGCTGGGGCGATTTGATCTACCACTTCGGCGATGACCCCCACACCAAGAGCGTCCTGCTTTACATGGAATCTGTGGGCGATGCGCGGTCGTTTCTGTCCGCGGCCCGCGAAGTTGCACTCACCAAGCCGATCATCGTAATCAAAGCCGGGCGTTCGCAAGCGGCCTCACGCGCGGCCGCCTCACATACCGGAGCGCTCACCGGCAGCGACGAAGTCCTGGATGCAGCCTTCCGCCGCTCTGGAGTGCTGCGGGTGCACAATATCGCGGACCTTTTCTATATGGCGGAAGTACTGGGCAGGCAACCCCGCCCCAAGGGTCCGCGCCTCACGATCCTCACCAACGCTGGTGGACCCGCCGTCCTCGCCACCGACTCGCTAGTGGCAAATGGCGGAGAACTGGCTGAGCTGTCTTCGGAGAGTTTGCGCCGCCTCGATGAATTCCTCCCAGCCCACTGGAGTCATAACAATCCCATCGACGTTCTCGGTGATGCTGATTCCGAGCGCTATGCTGGGGCCCTCGAAATTGCCTCCCAAGACTCGAACAGTGATGGCCTCCTGGTGATACTTGCCCCGCAAGGAATGACCGATCCTCTGCAAATCGCGGAGCGTTTGAAGCCTTACGCCAAAGAATATGGCAAGCCTGTACTCGCCAGTTGGATGGGAGGAAACAGCGTTGCCGCCGGCGAAGCTGCCCTGAATTCGGCGGGCATTCCGACTTTTTCTTTTCCCGATACCGCAGCGCGCGCCTTTACCTACATGTGGCGGGATACCTACAATCTGCGCGGACTCTACCAAACTCCCACGCTCACTGAACACTCTGAGATGACGAGCGCTTCCCGCAATCAGGTCGAGCAAATCATCCAGAACGCACGAAGCAAAGGTCGCACTCTGCTCACTGAGTTGGAATCGAAGCAGTTGCTGTCACTTTACGGCATCCCCACGGTTGAGACCCGCGTCGCCGGCAGCCCCGATGAAGCCGCCAGGCTAGCTTCGGAAATTGGCTTTCCGGTCGTGCTGAAGGTCTTTTCCGAAACCATCACGCATAAGACGGATGTTGGCGGAGTCAAACTGAACTTGCAAGACGAGGCGTCGGTCCGCTCTGCTTATCACGCCATTCAGTCCTCCGTAACGGAGAAAGCCGGTCCGGACCAGTTCTCAGGCGTCACGGTGCAGCCGATGGTAAAGCTGGATGGCTACGAACTGATCCTGGGAAGCAGCGTGGACCCCCAGTTTGGGCCAGTCATCTTGTTCGGCTCTGGTGGCCAGCTTGTCGAAGTGTATCGCGACCGCGCCCTCGCGCTTCCTCCACTGAACACGACGCTGGCCCAGCGAATGATGGAGCAAACACGAGTCTTCACCGCACTGAAAGGCGTTCGCGGACGGAAGCCGGTCAATCTGGCGGCTCTGGAGCAACTGCTCGTCCGGTTTAGTCAGCTCATCCTCGAACAGCGCTGGATTGCGGAAATTGACATCAATCCGCTGCTGGCTTCACCGGAGCGCCTGCTGGCTCTCGATGCCAGAATCGTCCTGCACGGTCCCGCCGCAACACTCGACCAGCTGCCCAAGCCAGCCATCCGTCCGTATCCTTCGCAGTATGTTTCGCCTTGGACGATGAAAGATGGAAATCAGGTTACCATCCGCCCCATCCGCCCCGAAGATGAACCGCTGATGGTCAAGTTTCACGAGACGCTTTCCGACCGAAGCGTCTATTTGCGTTACTTCTGTTCCCTTAGCCTGAGCCGACGAGTGGAGCATGAACGACTGCTGCGAATCTGTTTCGGTGGTTACGACCGCGAAATGGTGCTGGTCGCCGAGCGGACCGATCCCGGCACCGGAGAGCGCCGGATTATCGCCGTCGGACGCATGAACAAGCTTCATGCGGGCAATGAAGCGGAAGTCGCCGTGCTGGCTTCAGATCGGTATCAGAAACTTGGCCTGGGAAATGAACTGCTCCGTCGTGTCATCCAGATCGCCCGCGATGAAAAACTAACCCGCGTGTCCGCGGAAATGTTGCCTGACAATATAGCGATGCAGATCATCACGAAGCATCTTGGCTTTCGTTTTCGCGCCAGCGAAGACCCAACGTCAGTTCGGGCCTTCCTTGACCTCTAACCGATTCCCGCGATTGTGTATCTTGACTCGGATCGCAGGCAACACTACTCACATCGGTACCGCTTCACAGTGCGATGAAAAGACTCGGCTACTGCGGGTCTGTAGTTGTCCCAGAGTTAGTTTTTCAGCTTCCTCGTTGTAACCCCGCTTGCGATCTGGCTCCCTATGTCGCGTCAGCCTCTTCAATCTCGGCAAGGCCTCCCGAGTCTCGATTAATCGACAGCCGATGCGTAGCACAAAAGTGGCAGATCGAGGTGTGCGTGCATAATATGCGATTGTATCGTATATTATGCATATGTGGATTCCACGCGCAGTTGAGCCCCGCCTGCAACGCTCCGCGAAGACGCGGCCTGTCGTCGTGCTGACCGGAGCCAGACAGACTGGCAAAACCTCCACCTTTCTGCGTCTGTTCCCGAAACACGCCTTTGTCTCCCTCGACCTCCCCGCCGAAGCTGAGCAGGCTGAAAAGGAGCCGGGCACTTTTCTCCAACGTCATCCGCCACCCGTTCTCATTGACGAGGTTCAATATGCGCCTGGCCTGTTCCGACACCTTAAGGTGGCCGTCGACACCAACCGTACACGCAACGGACAATTCCTGCTTACTGGTTCGCAGAAGTTCACCCTGATGAAGAACGTTTCCGAATCGCTAGCAGGCAGGGCTGATATCGTGGAACTTGAAACCCTTTCCTTTGCCGAAATTCGAGGGGCGTTGCCGCAAACCAGGATCGAAACAGCCGTCGTGCGCGGCGGTTTCCCAGAGCTGTACGCCAATCTGGACATTGATCCTGTAGCCTTTTACAACTCCTATCTCGCCACGTATCTCGAACGCGATGTGCGCTCGTTAACTAATGTTGGCAGCCTGCGGGACTTCGAGAGATTCCTGCGGGCCTGTGCACTCCGCTCTGCAAACCTGTTGAACAAAGCAGATCTGGCACGCGATGTCGGAATTGCCCCTTCGACTGCGAACCATTGGCTGTCCATGCTGGAAGCTTCCGGTCAGATCGTATTGCTTGAACCGTGGTTCTCGAATCGGACGAAGTCCATCGTCAAGAGCCCAAAACTCTATCTCGCTGACACTGGCCTGCTTTGCGCTCTGCTGAATATTCGGTCCGAAGAGGCTCTCGGCCAATCACCGGCGGTAGGTGCAGTGTGGGAGACGTTTGTTTTCGCCCAGCTTCGGGACCGAGAACGCCGCGGAGGGCGCACAGGCAGTCTCTTCTTCTGGCGCGATCGAACCCGCGAAGTGGACTTTGTAGTGGATGCGGGCGGACGATTGGAGCTGTTTGAAGCGAAGTGGACCGAACTGCCAGACGTCGGCGATACAGTAAATCTGGATTTCGTGCGCAGTATCGTGGGAAAAGCACGCGTATCCGCCGCCGCTGTAGTCTGCCGCACAGCAAACGGCTTTCCGCTTCCGTATGGATTTCGGGCGCTACCTGTGACCGAACTCAGATGAATTTGTGTAGTCGGGAAGACCGAAGAAATCGGAAGGGTGTTGCAGGAGAATCCGACATCCCCCGGATAGCTGAATAATAAGCCGAGGCGCAAAGGCCAGTGTCAAGGCTCTTCGACCGCGAACGCGGCGCGCGAAACGCGGCCTTGACACTGGCCGGGCCTCGGCTATGCTCTGGCTATCCGGGGGATGTCATTCGGGAATGCTGCATCAAAGACCAAGACCGAAACCCTGACTGATCTGATTCGTGTGCGTGGTTTGTGGTTCTAACTTGTGCGCCGCTGGCTCCTGTTGAATGGCGGGGGAATGGGACACATCGCGGCTGAGTTCCTGGCCCAGCGTCGCTGCATTGTTCGTATAAATCTGCGCGTCATAGCGTCCACGCGAGACAGCGACATAGGCCATGCGGCTGTTGAGCAGATCCTTAGCACCTAACTCGGTGTCCACGTGAATGAGGACACGGTCGGCAGTCTGTCCCTGGCTGGAGTGGCTCGTCATGGCATACCCATGATCGAGATGCGGATGCTTGTGCGTATCAAGCTCGACCCCACGACCGCCGTCCATCTTCAAGCGCAGCCGCCCGTCTCCGTCGATGCTCTCGATGATCCCTAACTCGCGGTTCGCAACTCTGAGGTCGTTGGCCGGCGCGGTGAACTGGACGCGGTCGCCCACTGAAAAACTCCGCATCTCCTCGCGGAAGACGGAAACGCCCTGCTGTCGGCGTGGATCGTAAGTGAGCTGCGTGCCGTCCTGCAGCTCGACTGTGAGCCGGTTCTTCGGAGCGTCGATGCTCTTCACCTGTGCGTACGCGCCTTTCCCGATCCCGGTCTCCTTCGATGCCCGCGAATAGCGCAGCACAGCGCCCACCTCATAGCGCTCGGCCCAGGTCCGGTCGGCTCCGGTGAGGTCTTGACGCGGCACTAGCGTCGTGATGCAGTGCTCCTGGTTGCTGATGAGGCCACTTCGCTGTAGTTCCGCATGGACGCGTTCGTTGATCTCCATGCGAGAGCGATTATCGGGAGAAATCGCCAGCGTGTTCTCCGGCGATTGTGCGTACTCCTTCGCAATAGCGGCGATGCGCTCGTCATGTCCGCGAATCTCATGGACTCGGCCCTGCCGGTCAAGGTTCTCTATTGCTTCGCGCACTTCACCACGCGCAAGCTGCTCGACCACCTGTTTCAGTTCCGGGTCTTTCTGGCGCACAATCTCTTCGAGCCTCACCGTTTTCATACCGGCGTCCTGGAGCTGCGCGAAGGGCCGCCCGGCCTCAACCGCCTCATGTTGCCGACGGTCGCCGACGAGTAACACGCGGTCATTCGGATGGAGCCGGTTCACAAACTCATGCACCTGCCGGGTCGATGCCAGCGACGACTCGTCGAGTACATAGAGCCGTTTCTCCCCGCTGTCCGGCTGCTGTCCTCGTACCAGATGCTTCTGTAGTGTGGATGTCTCCATGCCTGCTTCCCCGAGCTTCTGCGCCGCGCGGGACGTGGGCGCGAAACCTTCCACCCTGTACCCCTGGGCCTCCGCGCCTTCGCGGATCACCGACAGAGTTGTTGTCTTTCCCCCGCCTGCGATGCCATCTAACCCGACAACCTTCTCCCGCGAAAGAAAGATTTCGTCTACCGCCTGTCGCTGCGAAGCATTCAACTCGGGGTGGCGGTCTTCCGTGGCGATGCGCACTTGCGGCGAGACCAGCATGGGATCGCTGTAGTCGCGCCGATTGCCTTCCTGCATCCGGCCAACGATCTCACGCTCCATGCGAACCATCGTCGCGGTCGTGTATTGTTTGCCAGCGCCAATGTGTGAGACTTCGCGGAACTCCCCCGTCTCGATCCGGCACTCGAACTCCTGCCGGACCTGGGCATAGGTGGTTTCTCCCATGCCGCGCACCAGCGCTGTTTCGAGGATCGCGCGGCGGTCCTGAACAGCCGATCTCTCGAAGACATGATCGCGCGCCCATGTCACCGACTGCTTCGCTTGAACCGCTGGCTCCGGCATCTGGAATTGCCTATGTTGGCGCGCCTGTGCGACCACGCGGTCCGCTTGATGCCCGTAGTGTGCGGCCAACTCGCGGTGCCGCTGTAAGACTTCTCCAGGCGATAGCAGTTCCTTGCGGTCGCGAGTATGGTGCGCCGCGATCTGTGCCGCCGCGGCTCCGTCGATTCCTTGTTCCCGGAGATGGTCTTTGATCTGTCCACGTCGCGGACTGGAAGCATCCAGATATTCCTTCGTGTAGCCTTTTACTTCCGGCTGTCCATCCTTGCCACGCTCCAGTTCGTAGCCTAGCTTTTCCAGACGCAAAGCCAACTCGGATCGGTAGACCGCCGTGGCGTAGCGTTGTGACACGAACATCTCGTGTGGCTGCAAAGCTCGCATCTGTTTCGCATTTTCGAGACCGTTCTCGCGCACCGTCATATTGAAGATCACGGCATGAGTATGAAGCTGCGGTGCAGCATAGCCATCGACGGGCCGCGCGGTATCGTGCTCGAAGGTGGCGGCAATGAATTTTCCGGTCGTCTCCGGGGCATGGACATTGCCGATCCGCGCCTGTGTGTATCGTTCAAGCTCCTGAAGTGCCGCGCGTACACCCTCCCGATGGGCTTCCCGCACCCGATCATCGCCGCCCACAAGGGCGGTAAGCGATACCGACTTCGGCGCAGAGAATGTGGCGTCCCACCCGGCGCGATGCTCGGCGCTGGTCACCTCCTTGCCGAATTTCCCTTCATAGGTTCTCGAAACCTGATGCCGTACGAGCTGCTCTTCGGTGTGCGGATGTTGGCCTTCACTCAGTCGTGCAAAGTGTTCGGAACCAACGCCACCTTGCAACCCCCACTGCTCGGCGAGTCTGCCCTGCCACTCACTGTGACCCTTCTGATCGCGGCTCCAGTAGTTCTGTTCCTGTGAGGCAAACTCCCGCACATGGTAGGTCTGCGCCTGGCTGGCTGACAGCGGTTTCGAGATCGTGAGCATACCGAGTGTTCCTCAAGCGTGAAGTGGTGTTCTTGGCAATTTGTCTCTCATTCGATTCCCTTCGTTTTCTCCCAGGCGAACGCCTCTTTGGGTTTGGTCTCGGGCGCACCGATGGTCGAACCAAAAAGCGCGAGCATCGGCTGGGTCGGGTTCTTCAGCGGATCGGCGGGAGCATTCGCGGGCACTGATGGCGCCGGTTTCGGCGCGATCTCTGGCATCTGCCGCTGCGCAAATCTCGGCTGTCGGAATCGGATTCTGCCCATCTTTATCCTCCATCTCTGGATCAAATTTGGCCGAGGTCGGCCCCATTCAATCGTCTCCCTATCCTGCCCTTTACGTGAGGACCGGTTCTGCAACACGCTCCGCACTGCCAGTAGCAAAAGGAACATCGCGGCTACCCAAAGCAACGGCGTCGAGAGCGAGAAGCTTCCGGGGAAAGGCACGACACTCATGGCATACGATCTCTTTCCTTGCCCTCGCGGGCAAAGAATTCTTCGAGAAGTTTGCGAGCCTGATGGAGCTTTCGCGCGTCGGCTTGGTCGCGGATTTTGAGGACGGAATCGGTCGATAATTGTCTGCCTTCCGCTGCGGCCTCGGCGGCTGCATGGAAGAGATTCAGCAGCGCATAACGCATCGCCCAAACTTCGGCCAGCACCAGTTCGGCGGGATCAGCGGGCCGCTGTCGCGCAGCACACAGAGCGGTCCCGCGCAGCCACTCGGAGAGAGCTTTTCCCGCATCTTCGGCGGCAGATTCTATCTCTCCTAGTTCTTCGGGAGTCAGTCTCGTGGCCGCGGTCTTGGTGCGGAAGCCCGGCTTCGCCTCTTCGCCGAACGGCAAACTGGACTGAGGATTAGCCTGGACGCGGGGACTACTCATTGGACGAACCGCCTTGTTGCACTACTGCACTTGACTCCGCTGCGCTCAAACTGCGTAATTGCTAGTTCACAGGAAGCTCCTGCGCTTCAACGCGTTTACGCGATTCGACGCTCTGGGGCCACCTGTCTCAAACAAACCTCATCGTTCGATATCGCAGTCACCCAGCGGAGACAAATTTTGTTGACGCAGCGAAAGTTAACCTGCGTAAACGCCGAAGTTTCATCTGGCGTTCCGCAGTTCCCAATTTGGGGGCGACGTGTCCACCCTTCCTCCGGTGCGAAGCACCGCGTTCTTACAACTCGCCATACTCAAGAGCCAGCGCGTCCCACAGGCGGCGTACTTGCGGAGCCTGCCACGCGCGTCGAAACAGCTTCTTGATGGACTGCCAGTCTTCGCCACGAAAGTTAAACGTAATTCCGTTGTCACCAGCGCGAAAATTCACGCCGATTTCGTCCTTCTCGTCAGCCACC
>CAWDNT010000003.1:0-796419 GCA_963803795.1 uncultured Acidobacteriaceae bacterium
TTTTCTGCGGGAAACGCGGAATGTTATAGTGCCCGCATGAATTCGCCCATGGCCGTCTATCTATTCCGGGACAGCCTTCCTTCCAGAAGCAATACCGTGGTGTGCGTCAGAGATAGGGAACGTATTGAGGCCGCTTTTGGCGGCGGGCAGTTGGCAGTGTTGTTCAAGGGCGAGGTTGTGTATAGGAATGACACGACCAATCGGGCATATCTGGGCGTTTGGGGGAGCAAGAAACGCATCGCGCCTACGTCGTCTCCTCCGGGAGCAGGGGGCCGAGCTCCTGATCAAACGAACGCGTCCACCAAATACAAGGATCAGTTCCCTGACCGTTCAGAAGTGAGCGTCGGTCTTTCGGAACGAGCAAGAGGAAGCCAAAGATCCTTCGCAAAGAATGCTCAGGATTTCGGCAGAAGAATCCCGCGCGCAAAAGACGCGCGCTCACGCCTTCTAAGCGCCTCAAGTTGCCGGCCTTTTCCGTTTTGGGATGGATGTCTGCGATAGGCGATCCTAAATTCGGATTTGGAGAACTTAGAAGGAGGTCACGGGGCTATATTGGGGGCTGCGGAAATGCACGGCGAGGTGCTCGACCAGACGCGAGAGCCGCGCCTGCCAAAGGGGATGAAAATGTGCATCGTCTGCGAGCGCGAGCTATGGGGTGAACACCGGTCCCTCGAGATTGAGTTCTTCACGCCCTGCAAGACATGCAAGAAGTTCCCTGGGGCCAGCTCCGAGGGGACCTGCTATCACTGTTTCGCGGTGGGCAACATGATTGATGAGTGCCCCGAGTGCGCGGGCAAGCCGTGGAGTGAAGAGTTTCTCGATGCCAAGGACGAAATCGAGGGCCCAGACAAGCGGCTGGCCCTGTTTTAGCGTCGGAAGAATAATTGCCGGCAAGCAAGGAGGAGTCCGGAGGTGAACGTGGTTCTTTGCCTTTTCCGGGTAAAGCGGTATGCCTGGACAAGGAGCCGGCGATGGCAGCGCTCGATTGGTCGCAATGTCCGGCGGTGGAGAGCGTTCCCGGCAAGGTCAGCGGCGCATGGGTGTTGAAGGGCACGCGGATGCCGGTGTCGGCCATTTTCGAGAACCTTGAAGCGGGGGCCAATCTCGACGACATTATGGAATGGTACGATGGCCTCGATCGCGCACAAGTCAAGGCCGTGATTGAGTTTGCTGCCCGCAGTCTCGACGGAGCGGCGCAGGCTTCGCCGCAAGAAAACTTACGCGAGCATTGCACCCGTCTTGAGAAAACCCAGCCTGGTTCCGAAGAATCCAAGCGCATTTCCGAGCAGATAATCGACGTGATCGGCTAACTCATGACGGGAATGAACCGGGGACAGACGCGTCGGAGACAGAAAGTGTGTGAACGCGAATCATGTTGCAGGGCCGAAGCACTTCCAGTAACTGGTGTTCGTCCTCCCAGTCGCCGAAAAGGCGATTTCTTCACAGCTTCCTGTCCCCAGTTTTCCATGATCGGGAGTCAAAATCCCCACCCTGCCGCAAAGAACGCGGCAAGGATGGGGCACCCGCGGGTGATCCGCTGCTGGCGGACAGCGGATTCCTCCTGTCTCGCTTCGCTCGCGCGTCGGAATGACAAGGGGTGGGGGTGCAGATAGCTACTTTTGTGGGTACGCTGGCTTTCTGGATTGGAATAATTTTGTTGACTCTGATGGGTTCGGGTGAAATCATTTTTGTATAGCCGACTTGGCTGATTTAGCCCCTTCCGACCGGATGGTTGGAAGGGTTTTTTGCGTTCTCACGGAGCGACGGGGCGGTTGAGGGAGGTCCTTCAGCGACGATGAAGCCGTCGCTTCAGGATGACAACGCTTGTGTGCGTCACCGGAATGCGGGGGCGGTTGAGGGAGGTCCTTCAGCGACGATGAAGCCGTCGCTTCAGGATGACAACGCTTGTGTGCGTCACCGGAATGCGGGGGCGGTGGAGATGGAGGTCCTTCAGCGACGGTGGGGCTGTCGCTTCAAGATGCAAATTTGTATGGGGGTCAATCGACATGGGTGGGATCACGATTTGGGGTATGGCGGAGGAGTCAGAGTCAAAAGCAAAGTCAAAGGCGGCGGGCGAGGGCGCCCGCTCCACATCCGCACAGCGGTCTTATAGCTCGGAGGATATTGATGCCGGTGCGGGTGGGACGCGAGAAATGGGGCGCCCCCGCTGATCCGCTGCTGGCTGAAGCATATTTCTCGTGTCTCGCTTTGCTCGCTCGTCGGAATCAGCAGTATTCCCGACGGGATGGGTAATACGATTTAATATCCACGGGAGGTTGCGATGAGCAAAGTGAAAGCTGCTGCCTTTTCAATTTCCATCGACGGATTTGGCGCGGGGCCCCGGCAGGATGCGCAGAACCCTCTGGGAGTGCGCGGGCTCGAAATGCACGCATGGTTTCAGCAGACGGAAGTATTTAAACAGGTGCACGGTCAAAGCGGCGGGAGCACGGGCATTGACAATGACGTCGCCGGAGAGTCTTTCGAAAACATCGGCGCCTGGGTTATGGGCCGGAATATGTTTGGGCCGGTTCGAGGTGCGTGGAAAGACGATTCGTGGAAGGGATGGTGGGGCGATAATCCGCCGTTTCACACTCCGGTTTTTGTGCTCACGCATCATGCGCGGCCTCCGCTGGCGATGCGAGGCGGTAACACGTTTCACTTCGTTACTGAGGGGTTGGAATCCGCTCTCAAGAAAGCGAAAGAGGCGGCCAAAGGCAAGGACGTTCGCGTGGGCGGCGGAGTGTCCGTTGTTCGGCAGTGCCTGGTCACCGGCCAGATCGACGAAATGCATTTAGCCGTGGCGCCGGTGTTGCTGGGCGAAGGGGAGCATTTATTTTCGGGAATCAATCTTGCTCAACTTGGATACGCACCCTTCCGGACAGTGCGCGGAGAAGGTGCAACTCACATTTTTATTAAGAGAGGATGAGATGTCTGCGGCTGATCCCGCTCCTGCTGAAGCGACAGCTTTATGATGACAAAGGTTTGTGAGTGCATCACGGGGGGCGGGGGACGTGGAGATGGAGGTCCTTCAGCGACGGTAAAGCTGTCGCTTCAGGATGACAGATCCGTGGGAATCGCCGGCTTGTCCGAAAAAGATGGCTTGCCGCGCGGGTGGGTATATTCTCGCGTGGCCGGGCTAATGGAATGGAACGTCCCGGATCGAAGTTCGTGACTTGCTCTTTGAGAGCGGCTCGGAGAAAAACATGAGCACTATTGCCGTGCCTGTTCGAGATGCGATTTCTACTCGCAACGGTTTTTTGAAACGGTATTTCTATTTCTTGATGTCGTTGCTGATGGCTGCGATTGTCATCTCTGGCTTCAGGCGTACGGTCAACGACCACCTGTTCCATCCGGCGGTGCCGCGGCCCTTCATTCTCTGGATTCATGCTTCGGCTTTCGCGGGCTGGGTGATCTTCTTCATTCTTCAGTCCACTCTGGTGCGGGTGCATAAAGTCAGTTGGCACCGCTCTATTGGATGGTTTGGCGCCGGGCTCGCTGCGGTGATGGTTCCGCTGGGCGTTACCACTGCCATCATCATGGCGCGGTTTAATATGGTGCAACTGCATCAGAGCGAGAGCGACACGCGCGCTTTTCTGAGCATCCCGTTCTGTGACATGATTGTCTTCGGGGTTTGCATTGGGCTGGCCATCTATTGGCGCACGAAGCCGGAGTTTCATCGCCGGCTGATCTTCATCGCGACCTGCATGCTTATGGACGCGGCCTTTGGCCGTTTTGACTACTTGTTCGACCATAATCTCTTCTATCCCTGCCTCGACCTGCTGATCTTGCTGGGCGTTGTGCGCGACCTTGTGGTCGACGGGCGCGTGCACAAGGTTTATCGGTATGCGTTGCCGTTGATGGTTGTTGGCCAGAGTCTCGCTGTATACATGTACCGGGGCGATCCTTCGTGGTGGCAGGGGATCACGCGCGCGATTGTGGGATGAAAACTGCGCGAATCAGAGCTGTGATTTTCGACTACGGGGAGGTGCTTTGCCATCGGCCTCCGGAAGAGGAATTTCTTCGACTGGCGAAAGTGTTTGGCGCGGAGGCTGACTCGTTTCATGCGCTGTGGGACAAGAACCGGGGCGCGTTCGATCGGGGAGACATCACGGCGGAAGCTTATTGGATGGCGCTGGCGGAAGATGCCGGCGCGGTGATCGATGGCGAGCAACTGGACCAGGTCTGCAAGTGGGATGTTGAGATGTGGAGCAAGCCGAATTTGGAGATGGTTCGCTGGTTGAGGCGGCTGCGGCAGGGAGGAATTAAGACTGGGCTGCTTTCGAATATCCATCCTGCGATGATTGCTTACTTGCGGGAGAATTTCGACTGGCTGGAACTGTTTGACTTCAAGACGTTCTCCGCGGAAGTCCGGTTGATCAAGCCGGATCCGGCGATCTATGAACATACTTTGCGCGGACTTGGGGTTCGGGCCGCGGAGGCTTTGTTTGTGGATGATCGGGAAGACAATGTGCTGGCGGCGCGGGAGTTGGGAATTCATGCGTTGCAGTTTCGATCGGTGGCAGAGCTGCGGCGGGATCTGGAGGCGATTGGGTTTCCGGTTTTGCCGGGGGGTGGGGAGTGAGTTGGGTCAGTTGTCGCGCGGGGTTGGAGATTTCGCGGCGGGCGGTGGGTTGAGAAGAAGTCCCTGACGGGACTCGGTTCCCTTCTTGCTGGCCTGCCCCCGGACTTACGTCCGGGGCTAATGAATGCCGTCGCTGAAGCGACTGAACCCGATTCGCCTCAGAGGCTCAGTTTTCACGCAGCGCACTACCGTGCCGCAGCGAACCACCAGTACTGCCGGGATTACTGCGGGTGGGCTTCGAGCATCAGGTGCTGGTTGAAGTTTGCTGGGATGGTGGCTTTGGGGCCGTGGACCGTGCCGAAGTCTTTGCCGGTTTCGTAATCTACAACGTGGTAGTCGCGGTCTTCTAAGCCTCGCAGTTCTACTGAGCCGGTCCAATGTTTTGCGAAGAAGGCGTAGTACATGTCTTTTCCTTTTTGGATGGCGTGGGCTTCCGGTAAGTCAAAGCCTATGTCGTAGAGGTCGCCTCGATATTCTCCGCGGGAAAGCATTTTTTCTTTGTAGATGGTGACCCACTTCGCCATGATTTTTTCGCGCTCGGGAGTCAGGTCGGAGTCGGTGTGCTTGGTTACTTCCGCGGGGAGGACGAACTGGGTGCCTACGACTCCGCCTACGCCTACGGTGGAGGCAAAATCGTTGTGTCCGTCGCTTTCTTCTACGTGATCGCCGAAGTAGGGGATGTTGTCGCCCATGAGGGCTTTCAGGGTTTTGCCTTTGGAACGAATCTGGAAAGAGCTTTCGGGGTCGGAGGCTACTGACATGTTGAAGTGCGGCATGGTGAAGAAGGAATAGGCGGTGCCGCAGGGGCAGAATTCTACTAACGCGTCGGGTTTTACGCTGCGAGCGGTTTCGTAGAGTTCGCGGAAGAAATCTGGGAGGGCTTCGACGGAATCTTCCGGGCTTTTGTGATGATGGGCGGGGTTGAAGCATTCAGGGACGGCGTTCATGTGCTGGCCATCTAGCTTCAGGCCGTCGAATCCCCAGTCGCCTAGAATTTTTCTTACTAACGCTTTGTGGTATTCGACTACTTCTTTGTCGGCGGGGCAGAGGTAGTCGGAGTTCCACCAGGAAATTTTGCGGCGCGAGCCGTCGCGATTCAGAAGAACGTAATCGGGATGATCTTTTAATAGCTTCGAGTCGGGGACGGCGCTTAGCGGGGACCACCAGAGTTGGGCGTGGAATCCCTCTTGATGAATGCGGTCGACGAGGGCTTTCATGTCGGCGTCGCCGTTGGGGAATTTCTTGGGGTCTAGTTGCCAGTCGCCGTAGTTGTTTTGCCAGCCGTCGTCGAGCGTTACCCAGGAGAAGCCTAGTTTCTTCGCTGTCGGGAGGGTGTCGTAGACCTGCTTTAGCTGGACGTTTCTTCCGTATCCCCAGGCGCACCAGATGGGGCCGAAAGCGCTGTCGGGCGCGGTGGCCATTTGAAATCCCTGGCGAATCATGAGGCGGCGATATTCGGTCAGGGTGCGGAAGTAGTCGCCTTGATGGACCGAGACGAAAGTATCGAGCGTGTGGAAGCTTTCGCCGGGATCGAGGGTTTGCTCGCGCTTCATGGTCACGGCTACCGTGGCGTGAGTTGCGTCTGGCATGGTCACTGGGAGCTCGATCAGGCGAGGGACTGGCTCGATGTGGCCTACTGCCAGACCTACATCTTTTCTCCAGACGTCGACGATGGGTGTGCCTCCGCCGTAGTCGCTGGCGTTCATTCCCAGATAGTTTTGCTGATGGAAGCCGGGCTTCAGGGGGACGATCCAATTGGGGCGCTTTTCGTAGGAGCCACTTTGATAGGACCAGAATGCCGGAGTGGTTGCGGCTGAAGCGCGGAGGCTGTAGTGATTGTTGGACCATCCGCGGATCTTGAGCGGGGTGGCGCCCTGGTTCGTGTATTCGACTTCGAAGACTGCGATTGAGGGGAAATCGTTGTAGATGGTTACCTCGACCTTCTTGCGTAGAGTGCCGTCGTTGCCGATTACGGTCAGGCGTTGGCCTGATCCGAAGGCGTCGGAGATCTGATCGGTCTGCGCGGAGGTTAGGGCGAAGTCGGTGAAGGTGCGAGTTGTGCCTTCCAGAGTTTCTGAGGCGGAGAACGGGACCAGCGGTTTCGTCGCGGTGAAGAGTGGGACTACTCGGGTGTGGAGGTTGTGATCGAATTCAACGCGCAGGAGCTTGTTCTCGATTTGCGGCTTGGTCGAGGAATCGACCGCGGCCGGTGGGTGCGGGGCTTTGTTTGCTTGTCCGGGATTCTGGCCGAAGGGCAGGACCAGCAGGGCCAAGGTGGTCAGAGCTAGAGCTGGCGGGCGGGTCATGGTCGGAGGATACCATCGTGGAATTGCGGTCGGATCGTCATGGCTACGAGTCGCGAATAATTGCGAACGATTCCATTTACTTTTGTTTTATTGAGATTGTCAAGAGAATTTCACGGCAAGTCGGGCGAGTCGGCGTCTTCCTTAAACTCGGCAGGACGGCGGAGATGGCTAGCACTGGGGCTAAAGCCGGGCTGGTCCTGTGGTGGCTAACGCGGCGCTGAAGCGCCGCTCTTCCACGGTATTACGGACATTTATATGGTTCTGCCCGGGCACAAGGCAGATGCGTATTTTTTAAGGGCGGCAGGGACATTTTAGGCTTGACAGCTGCGTACGGGCGAAAGTAAAAGTTATGGGACGCAATGATACGAAACAATACGGAAGTCGCGGGGACTGCTTTGCGGTCCATGGGTTGGTCTGCCGTCCTGAGATCGACGTTAGTTGTCCTCGTGCTTTTTTCTGGCGTGCTGGTGGCTAGTCCTTATTCGACGGAGCAGAGTTGGACGAGCCAGAACCAGAATTGGACTAATTATGTGCGCATTGGGGCTTATGGGTTGGGGAGCGACAATGCGGAGCGGATTGTGCAGAGCGCGCAGGAAGATGGCGTGTTTGGGATTGAAGTCGATAACGACATTGAGGGGCGGTATGAGAGTTTTGTTAATCCTGAGGAGAAGCTGAAGGCGATTCGCGCCGTAGCTGAGAAGGCGCATGCGGCGGGGAATTACGCGTTCGTTTACATCGCCGGGACGGAGTGCATTACGGCTAACGCGGCTCAGACTCCGCATACGTTGTTCAAGGAACATCCGGACTGGGTGCAGAGGAATATCAAGGGAGAGCCAGCGCTCTTTGGAGGCGGGTCGGCTTTCTGGATACGCAAGGGGGATGAGGATGTCTGGGTGAGTCCTTATGCGCCGGCGTGGCGGAAGATTTATATGGAACACGTGCGGCAGATTGCGGGCACGGGGATTGATGGGATTTACGTTGATATCCCGTACTGGATGACGCACTTCGATGGATGGGAAGACACATGGGCCAGCTTTGACGACTACACCGTGGCCGCTTTCAAGAAAGAGACTGGGCTCGATGCGAAGAAAGATCTGAAGCTGGGAGATTTTTCGGACCAGCATTTTCGGAAGTGGGTCGATTTCAGAATTCGAACATTCACTGATTTCATGGCGGAGATTGACCGGAATGCTAAATCGGTGAATCCGGCGATCAAGACGATTCCAGAGATTTATCCGGGGATTGAGAAGGAAGCGGTTCGGGTGGGAGCTGATGTTTACAGTATGTATGGAGTTGTCGACGCGATTGCCCACGAATATGAATTCGGCGAAGGCGGTCACATGGCGTCGGAGAGGACGCCGCTGGGTTGGTTTAATTATCAGGTGGGGATGCATTCGTTTCGGGCGTTCGCGCAGGGCAAGGCTACGTGGATTTTGAATTACTCGTGGGATGGCGACAAGAAAGTCGACAGGCGCGAGGCCATGTTGAATCTGGCGGCGTCGGAAATCATGACGGGATCGAATTTCTGGGATGCGCCGGGACATTCGATGGCGGGATCGAACGATCGGGAGACGCGGAAACGGATTTTTGCGTGGATCAAGACTCATGAAGATACGTTCTACAAGCCGCGGACGACGATTGCTCCGATCGGGGTTTATCTTTTCTCCGGAGACGCGGAATTATTTTGCCGACGAATTTATTGCTTCGTACCGCGGCGTTCTTATTCTTCTGATGCAGAAGCATTTGGAGTTTCAGATTGTGACACCGAGGACGCTGGAGGAGTTTCAGGGGAAAACTCTGATTCTTCCCGATGTGCGGGTGATGAATGACAGCGAGAAGGCCTGGGTTCGGAAGTATGTGGAGAGCGGCAACAGGTTGGTGATCACGGGTGAAGACGCTACGCATGTGGGCGGCGCGGCAGGGGTGGTGCGGTTCGGGAAGTGTCCGGGGAAAGATTACTACGCTGCGTTGGAGAAGAGCGTGGCCGATACGACTCCTGATCTGGAGCATGAGTTTGTGGAGAGCCTGAAGGCGGAAACACCGGTTCGGGTGGCGGCTTCGCATATGGTTGCGACGTCGATTGCGCGGGTGGATGGGAAGGCGCACGTTTTTTTTGCGAACTTTGCCGGACTGCAGGGCGGAGTGAATCCGGTGCAGACGCCGCAGGTCGGGGTTGAGGTTACGGTTACTGGCGTGGAAACTGGACACGGATTCTTTCTTCCGTTTCTCGGCGAAGTGGAGCCGGTTGCGGGGGTCGCTGGGGACGGCGGTATGGTTTACAAGCTGCCGGCGATTGAGAAGGGCGCGGTGTTCTGGGTACGAGCCGTAGGGGAAAAGGGTAAGGAGCGAAGGAAGTCGAGCTACGCTCGACCGGACGGGCGAATGGGCCCGTCTCCACATCGAGCGCCGCTCGCTGGGTCCATCAGCGAGACAAAAGGCGTCCCGCTCAGGATGACAAGGGATTGGGGAGGGGATTGCACGTGAGTGCGTTGTCTGAATTATTGAGTTTGCCGGGGAGTGAGAAAGCTGCGCGCGGGCTGGAGCATACTCCGGGGGAAATTGCGCAGCAGCCTGAGGCCTGGCTGTCGACGTTTGAAGTGTTCCGGAAGAAAACGGGAGCAGATTGCGGAATTCTTGGCACTGGCGGGAATCGGCGCTAGTCCGCGTCCGCGGCCTACCGTGTTTCTTATTGGGGCCGGGACTTCGGATTATATTGGGCAGTCTCTTACCTACCTTCTTCGCCGGTGCTGGAACTGCGAAGTGATCGCTGTGCCGAGCACGGATCTGCTGACGCACATGGATGAGTGGATGATTCCGGAGAAGAAATATCTCTGGATTTCGTTTTCGCGTTCAGGGGACAGTCCGGAGGGAGTAGCGGTCCTCGAAAATGCGCGCAAGAACCATCCGGAGATTCATCACCTGGTGGTGTCGTGCAATGCGAAGGGACGGATGATCCGGGAGAGCGCCGACGATCCGCGCGTGCTGGGCATTTGTCTGGATGATGCAGTGAATGATCGCGGGCTGGCGATGACCAGTTCGTTTTCGAACATGATGGTTTTCGGGCAATGCCTGGCGCATGTGAACGATGTTGGGAGGTATGAGGAAGTTCTGGGGCAACTGGTGCAGGCGGGGCGGGATTTTCTGCCGCGCGCCGCGGATTGCGCGTCGGCGCTGGCGAAAGAGGCGTACACCAAGGCTTGCTTTGTGGCGTCGGGACCGCTGCGGGCGGTGGCGAAGGAATCTGCTCTGAAGCTTTTGGAGTTGACGGCGGGAAAGACTTTGACGATGTCAGAGTCGGTTCTGGGGCTGCGCCATGGTCCCATGGCGGCTTTGGATCACGACACGCTGTTCGTTTGTTTTCTTTCGAACAGTCGTCGCGTGCAGCCCTACGAGCGGGATTTGCTGGATGAGATCGGAAAGAAGCGGCTGGTGGGATGCAGGGTGGTGGTGGGCGGAAGTGAAATCGGGAGGGACTCGATTGCGGAACATTATTTGGCGTCTAGCGCGATGAGCGGCATTGCCGATGATTACCGGCCGGCGGTTGACGTAATTTTCGGGCAACTGCTGGGTTTGTTTGGTTCGCTGCGGTGGGAGTTGCGTCCGGATCGCCCGAGTCCGAATGGCGCTATCAGTCGCGTGGTACAGGGTGTGAATATTCATTCTTGAGGTAACGTGGGGGTAAGGAAGCGAGCCACACGCGCATTAATGTGTCGCAAAAAGCGCGACACACCGCGCGGCTCGCCCAGGTCCTTCGCGAGACAAAAGGCGTCTCGCTCAGGATGACAGTCGAATAAGTAGGGCAGAACGTGAACGTTCATTCTTGAGGAAACGCGCTCGCTCAGGATGACAGTCAATCAAATGGGGGGGATTCCGATGAGACCGACGGGACGACTTTTCCTATCTTGCATTTTGGTGGCATGCTTCTGCGGAAGTTTCGCAACTTTTGTGGCTGCACAGGGCAGCTACCGGGCACAGCTTCGAGGCGTGGTGTCTGATGCCACGGGAGCGGTGGTTCACAGTGCGACCGTGACGATCACGGACACGGGAACAAATATTGCCAGCGTGGTTCACACGGACGACAAGGGTGAATACTTTTTCACGGGTCTGCGGCCGTCGACGTATTCGGTAAAAGTTCAGATAGCGGGGTTCCGAACAGCGGAGAAAACCGGTGTGGTGCTGGCTGTCGATCAGGAAGCTTCGCTGAATTTCACCCTGACCCCGGCCAGTGTGAGTGAGAACGTCGAAGTCTCGACGGCTGCGCCACTGTTGGACACGGAGAGTGCGACGCTGGGCACGGATGTCACCAATGAGTACATCAAGAACATTCCTCTGGCGGGGCGTGATTTTTTCGCCCTGACATTCATGGCAGGAGGAGTTACGGAGACGGCCGGGTCTGGCACCGGAGACAACTATCCCGAGGGGACCAATTTTGTTTCCAATGGCCAGCGGAATGCGACGGCGGACGTGCGGATCGACGGGGCATTGATCAGCGCGCCGGAACAGGGAGAAGGAGCTACAAGCAACGTTTATTATGAGCCCTCGGTAGAGATCATCCAGGAGTTCAAGGTTCAGAACAACAGTTTTTCCGCGGAGTTTGGCAACAACGGTGGCACGGTGGTGAACATGGTGCTGAAAAGCGGGACCAATGCCTTCCATGGCAGCGGGTGGTATTTCTTGCAACGCGCGGGAACCGATGCGCGCGATTTCTTCAACCCGGAATCAGTTGGTCCAAAGCCGAACCACGAACGCGATCAGTATGGATTTTCATTAGGCGGGCCGATTCGGAAGAACCGGACTTTTTTCTTTTTCGACCTGGAAAAGTTGCGCGATAACGAAGCCATCAATATCGTGGCCACGGTGCCGATGAATGGAGCATTCCCGGGAACGTCGAATGAGCGACTCGGCGATTTCTCAGCGGCGGCGAATCCGATTTTTGACCCCATTAGCTGCAGTCCGAACTGCGCGACGCGGACGCAGGTCCCGGGGAACATCATCCCTGACGTGCTGACGACCAGCGGCGGTGAAATCGACCCGATTGGGCAGGCGATCATCAATCAGTATCCCCAGCCCAATCTGCCCGGCGAATTCAACAACTATCGTTTCAACACGTTGTCGCATGCTCCCCAGTATCAGTTCGATATCAAACTCGATCATCAAATCTCAGATAAACACCGCGTCAACGGGCGCTATAGCCGGCTGCACAACAACTTCACGAGTCCAGTAGATCTGGGGGACGGCGGGGATGCCACCGGGGATGGCGGCGGGATCGGAAATTCTCCGCTGACGGTGCAGAACGGCTCGCTGGAATATACCTGGGCCCTGAATCCGAGGACGATCTGGACCAGTCACTTTGCCGTGGACCGAGCCGTGCAACCGGAGACCACGAACATTCCGAGCCTGGAAACGGCCAACTTACCCAGCATACTGGACGCCAATGGGATCGACCGCATGCCGACGATTCAGATGTCGGGCGCATCGCAGTGGAGCAGCCTTTACGATCAGTGTTGTATCAACACGACGTTCGCCCATACGCTTTACAGCTATTCTTCGCAGTTGGTGATCTCCAAGGGATCTCATCTGATGAAGATGGGAGGGGAGCAGAGAATCTTCTTCAATAACTTCTTCCAGCCCCCGAACCCGACCGGGTTGTTCAACTTTACGGATGATGTTACTTCGCAGGTACCGAACAGCGGCGCTGGCGGTGGCTTGCAAGGCAATCCTTTCGCGAGCCTGTTGTTCGGATATCCGGATGACAGCAGCGTGATCAACATCTATCCGGCGGTGGCAACCAAATCGAAGGAGACCGGTTTTTATTTCCAGGACGATTGGAAAGTGAGCTCGAGACTCACTCTCAACCTGGGCTTGCGGTATGAATGGAGTACGCCCTACAGCGAGCGCTTCAACCGGATTGAGTTCAGCGATTTCACAGGCAGCAGCGGGATGAGCATCGATTTGAGCAGCGGTGGACAGGTGAGTGACGGCCTGACGCCCGGGTTGGGGACGGTGGCGTTGAACGGAACTACGCTGTTTCCGACGTCTGGCATGAGAAGCGTCCCGGTGGACCGGAACAACTTTGGGCCACGGCTGGGCTTTGCCTACCAGTTGAATCAGAATACGGTCGTGCGAGGCGGGGGAGGAATCTACTATGGCATGAGCGTGGCCACGAACTTCCAATACCCAGGCACCGCATTTCGCAAAAGCGCGACCATGTTTTTCACGGAGGATAACTTCAATACGCGGATCGCGAGTCTTGCCAATCCGTTTCCCAGCGGCTTAACGGGTCCGCAGGGAAAGCAGTACGGCGCCTTGGCGGAGTGGGGCTACGCGAACGGGAATGATCTGGGAACAACCGAGGATCGGAATGCAAACATCTACCAATGGAATCTGGGAATCCAGAGGCTGTTGCCGAGCCAGATCGTCATCGGAGTCGACTATTCCGCGAACCGGAGCATCCATCTTCCCTGGGGCGGGTATTCCAGCACGCGCAACCGGGATTTCATCTCGTCGAGCTTGCTGGCGCAAGTCTCGGCCCAGCAACATTCGCTACCCGCCAACGGTGGGCCGGCCAACTGTGACATGAATGGTTGCGTCAGCAACTATCTGGCGGACACTGTCGCCAACCCGTTTTGCGCGATGTTCAGCGGGACAGGGTGCCCAACGAGCGGCACCGCAATTTTCAATGAGCCGGACTCCCGCTATGGCCAACAGACGATCCCGCTGGGGAACCTGCTCCGGCCTTTCCCGCAATTCGACGGAGATTTTGAAGGACTGCCGGTGCTGGAAGCGAGCTCGTGGTACAACTCGATGCAGGTTCGCTTCCAGAAGCGCACGACGCACCACGTGAGCTTCGAGGGAAGCTACACTCTATCCAAGCTTACGGACACCTCGTCTGTGGGCGCAAACGCGTTCGTGGGCACGCTCAACAATGGGAACCCGCAGCAACTGGACAATCTGAAGGCGGAACACGGAATCAGCGCCAATGACACGCCGCAGCGGCTGGCGTTGGCGGTCATTGTGGAACTGCCTTTCGGGCGCGAGAATTGGATTGGCGGGAATATGAATCGTGTTATGGACGCGGTCGTGGGGGGATGGAACATTTCGACGCTGATCACGGAGCAATCCGGACAACCGCTGTCGATTCCGATGGCCAATCCGCGGTTGATGGATGGCAACCAGCGTCCTAATGTCCTCTGCGGCGGTGGGATGGGAATCAGCAACGGCCAGGCTGCGCTAAATCAGACGCCGGTTATCAATGTGAACTGTTTCGCGGATCCGGGCGACCAGATGCCGGGCAATGCTCCCCGCTATTTTCCAGGCCTGCGCACGGATGGCATTCACAATGTAGATATGAGCCTGTTCAAGGAGTTCACGCCGAGGGAGTCGATGAAGGTGCAACTGCGGGCGGACGCCTTTAACGGGTTCAATCATCCCCGCTTTGGGCTGCCTAACACGGCTTGGGATCCGGGCGATCAGACCTTCGGCATCATTAATTCGTCGGCGCAGGGATTCAGGGCGCGCTACCTACAGTTCGGGGTGCGGTTCGAGTTCTGACGAGCAGGGACGGGGGCTCCTTATACTGCGACCTGCTGGTGCGCTTTGGGACCGGGCGCTTTGGTGCTGTGGCGTGGGCGATCTGCTCCCGAGATTAGAGCCGACTTAGAATCGACAACGGTGTGAAACCAAGTCTTAGAAGGAGACGGTATTTATGGCTGCTGGCAGTGCTCCGGCCCCCTGAGCGGGAATCGGTTGGCGCTTCTTTCAGTCTTTTCTCCTTTCTACTCGCCTTCTCTTCTTCTTTTGGCCTGCTTACCTACCCGCTAATGCAGAGTGAAACGCAACAGACGAATATGGCCCCGCCCGGAGTGAGCGTGGCCATTTCGTTGTGTGCACGAGGCGTTCAGGCTGCTGTTTGTCGTTGATAGGCTGGGACAAATGACTCGGTGACGAAGTCTTCGAACGGCGTCGCCGTAGTGTTATGGGACGTGCGGGGCTCGAGTGACCGCATGTGTCCTGAGTTCAGTGAGGCACACATTTCGAGAAGTAGTCCGACGAACTTGTCGGACATTCCCATTTGAACCATCGCGGATCGAATCTGATCGTCGGGCGCATTAATGTATCCGAGATTGGGCTTACCGATGGCCTTGCCGATTATGGTGGTAACTTCCGTGTAGTCGAGGTCGCGCTGTCCCAACAATTCGCGGGTCTGCTTGCCATGGAAGCTGAGACTCAAGAGGGCGTCGGCAGCTGCGGCTCCGATGTCGCGAGTGGCGATCATGGGAAGTTTGAGGTCGGGGCGAATGGGCCCGATCACAGAACCGGCCATGCGAATGGCCCCGACCTGGGGCAGAGTATTTTCCATGAAATAGCCGGCACGCAGGTAGAGAACGTTTGCGCTGTCGACCTGGTTCAGCTTTTGTTCGAGCTGGTGCAGACCAAGGACGGGTCCGGTTCGGCCGGTCTTGTCCGCTCCAAAACTGCTCAAGGCAACCACATGCTTGGTTCCGTTGCTTTTGACAGCGGCGGCAATGGCATCGCCTGCACGTTCTGCATAAGCGAGGGGATCGTTGCTGGTGGGGTTGGGTGGAATCATCACGTAGGCTGAATCTGCTTTCTGAAAGGCCTTGGTCAGGGCGGTGGGATCGGTGACATCGCCGATGAATATCTCCGCACCCTGAGCTGCGAGAGGTTGCAAATGAGCTGAGTTTCTGCCGACGACGCGAACCTTTTGCTGGCGGGCAAGAAGATTCCTCGCCACTACATGTCCTGTGTTGCCGCTTGCTCCAAGAACAACGTACATGTTGATCTCCTTTATTAAATTGGATGCGGGGGGTTGGGCTGGGATTCGACTGAGAAGGACAAACGTCAGGGCTGAAGCCCGGCGGCCTTTGATGGCTAGTGACGCAGGCCTGAAGGCCTGCTCCACCGCTAGGGTCAAGGTCAGCAAAAGTAAGAGGCAAGAGTTGGCTAGGACTTCTTTCTGGGTTTCAGGGATTGCCAATCTTTTTCGGTTAGGGCGCGGCCTAGGTTGCTGAATTCTCCGGCGCCTTGGAGAAACTCACCGCCATCCATGCGGATTACTTCTCCGTTGATGTAGGAGGAGCCGTCACTTATCAGGAACGCTGCCAGATTTGCCAACTCATCCGTCGTGCCGAAGCGGTGCATCGGGTTGCGATCGAGAGCCAGCGTTTCGAGATCGGGACGCGGCAGAACGCGGGAGAAAGCGCCTTGCGTGGGAATCGGGCCCGGGGCGATGGCGTTCATGCGGATGCCGCGGTTGCCCCACTCGACGGCCAGACTGCGGGTTAGGGCTTCGACCCCAGCTTTGGAGATGGCGGAAGGTACTACGTAGGCCGAGCCTACCGGGGCATAGGTGGCGGAGATGCTGAGGACGGTGCCGGGGTGAGCGGCTTTGAGCCAGCGGCGTCCGCAAGCCATGGTGGCGTGCAGGGTGCCGAGGAGCACGATGCCGATTACGGATTCGAAAGCGCGCGGGGAAAGCTCCTCGGTGCGGGCGATGAAATTGCCGGCGGCGTTGTTGACCAGGACATCGAGGGGAGCGGTTTTCCAGATGGTGTCGATCATGGCTTCTACGGCGTCAAGATTACGGACGTCGCAGGGGAGGGCGTGGATTGGGCCTTTGGTGGCAGTGGAGAGTTCCGTGGCGGCTTGCTCGAGAACTTCCTCGCGGCGGCCGCAGATGTAGACCGTCGCGCCGAGCTGGAGGAAGCGGTGGGCCATGGCTTTGCCGAGTCCGGTGCCGCCGCCGGTGATCAGTATGCGCTTGCTACTGAGGAGATCGCTGCTAAACATTCGTGGTGGTCCCCGATTCTGAGGTGATGCCGGCCAACAGCAGGTTCCTCACCGGGCCTTCAGCCCAGTTCGGAACGACAAGATTATACGAGGTCGCACGCGACGCGGAAGCCGTAGTCGGCGTAGTGGAAGTCTGGAGGGATGCTGGAGCGGGCTGAGCAGCGGGAGACCTTGACGTGATGACGCCATGATCCGCCGCGGGAGGCTTTGCGCTGGCCGATTTCTAAAGGAAGTCCGGGGCCGCGGGGATTTCGCTGGGGCGAGATGGCGTAGTAGTAGGGATCGTACCAGTCGCTGCACCACTCGTGGACGTTGTCGCACATATTATAGAGGCCGAGGCTGTTGGGGTTGTAGCGGGCCACCGGTTCTGGTCCGGTTTGCCAGCGCGTGGCGTAGTTGGGGAGAGATTGTGGCGGATCGTTGCCCCAGGGGAAATCGTTTTGTTCGAGATCGGCGCGGGCGGCGCGCTCCCATTCGGCTTCGGTGGGCAGACGGCAGGCACGGCTGGTTTCCGCGGAAAGCCACCGGCAGTAACGGTCGGCGTCGAACCAGGAGACGCCGGTTACGGGCTGCTGGGGATGATTGAAATTCTGGTCATGCCAGAAGGGTGGAGGTTCAGACTTTGTTGAGTGCACGAAGCGTTCATACTCGGCGTTAGTGACTTGAGTGGCAGCGAGGAGGAACGCGTCGATCCAGACGCGGTGGACGGGACTTTCGCAATCCTGGCCGGAGGTGGAACCCATTAGGAACCAGGCTTCTGGGATGGAGACGAGATGGGGCTCGATTAATGACGCCGTGCCGGGTTGGGGGTGGGAATGGGCCGCTGGCATGATTTTCGGACGGTTGCAGGGTGTTCGCTGTCGAGTTAAAGTTTAGCAGGATAGAGGTTGCGGAGGATTGCGATGGCGAAACAAGAGCTACGGTTCCGAGCGAGGATCGAGGGGAAGGAAGCGGGGGTGGTGGCAGCGATCGCTCCGCCGGTGGACGTGCCGAAGTTTTTCGGGACCCGGGCGCGCGTGCCGATACGAGGGACGATCAATGGATATCCGTTTCGCTCGTCGCTGATGCCGTGCGGAGCGCGCCGCATGATGCCGGTGAATAGGAAACTGTGCGAAGGTGCGGGCGTGCAGCCGGGCGATACCGTGGATGTGGTGATGGAGCGGGACGAAGAGGAACGAACGGTGGAGGCGCCGGTGGTTCTGAAGAAGGAGCTGGCGAAAAACAAGGCCGCGCAGGCGAACTGGGAGAAGCACTCGTTTTCTCATAAGAAAGAGATGGCGTTGGCTATCGCTGGAGCGAAGCAGGAGGAAACGCGGACGCGGCGGCTGGTTAAGATTATGCAGATACTGAAGACCGGGGCTCGGTGGACCGGGTGAGGTACCTCAGGGGCTGAAGCCCGACGATTCGAGGTTTCGTTTGACGCAGGACCGGAAGGCCTGCTCCACCCTCTTTTGTTTCGTGGCATTGATCGCAGCGCTGACCGTTAGTGCAGAACGCCGCGCCGTGCCTGGCTGGACGCCTCGGCTTTGCTCGGGGCAAGATCCCGAGACCGCCTGTCCCCACAAACAGTAAAACGCTAGCGGCGATCTTGCGAGGGACGGACTAGCGACTTGAGCAGCATGTTTACCAGACTGAGAACGATTGCGCCCAGGAAGGCTGCGGTGAATGTGCGTACTTGAAACCCCGGCGCCAGCAGGGCGGACGCGAGCTTGAGCATCAGGGCGTTGATCACAAACCAGAAGAGTCCCAACGTGAGCAGAGTGAGAGGAAACGTGAGAATCTTCAGCAAGGCTCCCACAGTGGCATTGATGAAGCCGATGACGAGAGCCGCGATCAGGGCGGCCAGGGGGCCGCTGACGGAAATTCCCGGCACGACCTTCGATACAATCCAGACGGCCAACGCACTCAGGATCCAGTTCAATAGCAGCCGCATTTTTCGCTCCTTGCGACAGTTGACTGTATGACGAAATACCTTCCTGGGGCACTATACCAATAAGGCATCTTATACGTCTTGAGGCTGCGAGGGCGAGACGCGCTCGCGACAGCCGGCGGGGACGCCGGCGCTACTTTTTCGAAGTGAGCGTGCAGTAGAATTCCGACAACAAAGTTTCTTAACGGTGAGCGCGTGGATCTTCTTAGTGACGTAGAAGTTCGAGTGCTGGGGTCGCTGATTGAGAAGGATATTACCACTCCGGATTACTATCCTTTGTCGCTGAATGCGGTGGTGAATGCGTGTAACCAGAAGAACAACCGCGATCCGGTGATGAGGCTCGACGAAGATGCAGTGCGGGCGGTGCTGGAGTCGCTGCAGGCGCAACGGCTGGCGGGGCCGGCCAGCGGGGCCGACAGCCGAGTTACGAAATACGAACACCGGCTGCAGGAAGTGTTCAACTTCGATCGGCGGGAGATTGCGATCCTGTGCGTGCTGCTGCTGCGGGGTGCGCAGACTCCGGGTGAGCTGCGAGGGCGGACCGAGCGCATGTATCGATTCGAGGCGCTGGACGATGTGCATGCGACGCTTGACCGGCTCAGCCAGCGGGAGCCTCCGCTGGTTGCCGTGCTGCCGCGACAGCCGGGGACGAAAGAGTCACGTTACATGCATCTTTTCTCTGGCGGTGTTGCTGCTGCGGAGCTGGGCCCGATGCAGGCATTGGACACCTCCCCGGCAGACGACGACCGCATCGAACACCTGGAAGGCGAAGTGGCAGAGCTGCGAAGAGAAGTTGCAGAGATGCAAGGGCAGCTCGCGGCTTTTCGCAAGCAGTTCGAATGAACGCAGGACAAAGGGTTATTCACCACAGAGACACAGAGAAGACAAACAACAGGAGGTTGTGTTTGTTTTCTTTGATGACTAATTGTGAGCCATTCACCGCAACGCCGTTCGCTGCCGGCGTATCATACGGTAATCGCGTCTCGCAGGAGACTCTATGCATCGCCGCGAATTCCTGGTTCGTTCCGCTAGTGGTTTCGGGGCCGCTTGGCTTGTCCGAAAAAACCTGCTGGCGGCTCTTGCGGCCCAGGCTCCTTTGTCGAAGTTTTCCGCGACCGATACGGTAACGCTGGGGAGCACTGGGATCAAGACCAGCCGCCTTGCGATGGGGACGGGCACCGTCGGTTCGGGGCATCACTCAAATCAGACGGCGCTGGGGATTAAAGGACTGTCTGATCTGTTGCTCAATGGTTACGATCATGGTCTGCGTTTCTTTGACGCGGCCGATTCTTACGGAAGCCATCCTCACGTTGCCGAGGCGCTCAAACATGTGCCCCGCGACAAAGTCACAGTGCTCAGTAAGACTTGGGCGCGCGACGCGGCGACTGCCCGGGCTGATTTGGACCGCTTTCGGCGGGAGCTTGGCGTCGACTATCTCGACATCTGTCTGATGCATTGCGTGACTGAAGCGGATTGGACGGAGCGCTTCAAAGGTGTGATGGACGTGCTCTCTGAAGCCAAGCAGAAGGGGATCATCCGTGCCCATGGATGTTCCTGCCATAGTATTGAGGCGCTGCGTGCGGCGGCGAAGTCGCCCTGGGTGGAGATTGATCTGGCCCGCATTAATCCTATCGGGTCGCATATGGATGCTGACCCTGAAACCGTAGTCGGCGTTTTACGCGAGATGAAAGCTGCGGGGAAAGCTGTGGTTGGGATGAAGATTCTGGGGCAGGGCGATCTGAGCGGGCGGCAGTCGGAGGCTTTGCGGTATGCGTTGTCGCTGGGCGTGCTGGATGCATTTACCATTGGGGCTGAGAGTCGACCGGAGCAGGAGGATTTGATCCGGCGGGTGGCGGCGGCGTAGGGATTGAGGGGTCTGGGCGGGCAGTGTGGTCCCTGAAGGGACTCGGTTCTTCTCCGGCGTTTCCTCGCACTTACGTGCGGGGCTAGTGAATTCCGTCGCTGGCGCGACTGAGCAGCGGAAATGGCGCTGCACGCATTCGCGGGCGGGGCGCCCGCGCCACACGATCTCGTGTCCGCTGGCCCACATCGTGTCCTCGGCGCCACGATTGCCTGCTCTCTTGCATTGCTCTAAGCCTTGTAAAATCAACGGCTCGTTGCTTGGCCTTCTCCGTGCAATCTCACTTGCGCTGCTTAGCAGCAGGAGGTGACCAAACATGAACCACATCAATCTGTTTCGCAACTTGTCAGTTAAGACCAAGGCATTTCGCACCACCCCGTTTCACGTTAACCCGGCAACTCTGGATTCCGTTAGCTGGGGCAAGACCAATTTCGATAAAACCGCCAGCACGCTGGTGTTCGCCGCGCTGTTGATCGTTTGTTCGGTGGCGGTCGGATGTTCCAGCGATAAAGCTAAACCCGCGAGCTCAAACAGTCAGGTGGCGATGACTCAGCCGATGGCGCCGATTACGACCACGCCGGCGAGTGTGCCGGATGCGACCGCGCTGCCCGCTAAGCCCATGCGTAGGAAGGTTGTCCGCAAGGCGCCTGTGACCGTGACTTATGAGGACAAGGCTTCTGGCATTTCGTTCCAGTATCCGCGCAAGTATTCGCTCGAGACTGGGGACGCTGCGAATCAACTTGTGTCGTCCGATCCGGTGCCGATGAACTTCGTGCAGCCGGGCGGAGTGGCGATCGCAGCGGTTACATTGCCCACGTCTGTGTACCCCAACGGCGATCTGGCTGCGGCGTTTTTCGATGCTAGCGTGAACAAGACGCTCAGCGCGGAGCAATGCGGCGAATTTTCGGAAGCCAAGCCTGCTACGCCTTCCGATACTTCAGCTCCGGCTGCGGCACAGGCGTCGAAGCTGATGATCGGCGACATGGAACTGCAGTCCGCGGAGACCGTTGCCAGTCAGGGGACTCACGACGAAGCGGCAAAGTATTATCACGTCTTCGAGAATGGGGCTTGCTACGAGTTTGCGCTCAAGGTTGCGACTACCGGAGTCGAAAGCGAGGGCGGCAAGCACGTTGATAGCAAGGAGGTTTTTCAGCGGCTGGAGAAGATTCTGGCTACGGTGAAGATCAGTCCTGCTACGGACGTGACGGCTAGTGCACCGGCTACGGCGAGTGCTCCGGCGGCTGCAAGCACTCCAGCACAGTAGATTGCATTGTTGAAGGCCACGCCGCTTTGCGGCGTGGCTTTTGTGTATGTGGCGGAGTGGCAGGAACTGCTGTACTTCGGGTTCAGTTCGGGGTTGAGACGAAACTCGCTGCATGGGGGGCGGCACCGGCAAGACGTAGCAAGCTACGTCTCTACGATTGTTCCTCGTTTATCGACTATAGGGTGCGTAGCTTTTGGACGACTGTGGCTATGTCGTTTTCCTGGAAGAGGCGGATGGCGGCTATGCCGGCTGCGCCGGCTTGCAGGCAGGAATGGGCGTTCTGCAGGGTTATGCCTCCGAGGGCTAGTACGGGGATTGGTGCGCGGCAGGCTTGGCTCAGAGCTTCGAGGCCGGTGGGTTGAGTGCCTTTTTTTTCGAAGACTGGGGCGAAGACGGCGAAGGTGGCTTGGTTTGACGCGGCTTGAGCTACTTCTTGTAGGGAGTGACAGGAGACTGCTATCACGGGATTTTGTGGTTGGATTTCGCGGGCGAGGGCGCCCGCGCCACACGATCCTTTCCATGCTGCTTTCACCTCTTGTGGGGAGACATCGTTGGCTCGGAGGTGAACGCCGTTGGCGGCGGTGGCGATTGCTACGTCGGTGCGGGAGTTGATCAGGAAGGCAGTGGTCAGTGGCCAGTGATCAGTGGCCAGTTTTCTTGTTTCACCGATGATTTGCATCGCTTCGCGGGCCAGTGATTCCAGGTCGCGGGTGGAGAGGTCTTTTTCGCGGAGCTGGATATAGTTGATGCCTTGGGTTGCGGCTTCGGCGATTTTGTCGAGGAGGCGAATGCGGCGGGTGTGCTCGTTGCCGGGGAAGGCTGTGCGGTCGGTGATGTAGTAGAGGAGCACGCTATCAGCTTTCAGTGATCAGTTTAGGTCAAGAGGGCAAGTTCCGCGATAGAGGTGCCGGGCGGAGTCGGATGGTGCGCAGGCGTGCAAGGGGTCCTTCGACTACACAAATACTTGCGCTTGGCGCGCAAGCATTTGCTCCGCTCAGGATGACACAATGTCACGGCCTGGTTTTCGCGATTTCGGGTAGGACTTCTTGTTCTTTTTCTTTCTTGGGCTGGCCGCCTAGATGGTATTCGGTCAGGCCGTCGCGGAGGAAGGTGAAGGCGTCCTGGGGGGTGTCGACGAATTTGAAAAGGTTTAGGTCTTCGGGGGAGACGGTGCCGGCGTCGACGAAGGCCTGGAAGTTCATGATGCGGTGCCAGTATTCGCTGCCGTAGATGACGACCAGAATTTTCTTCGCCAGTTTGTCGGTTTGGGCCAGGGTGAGGATTTCGAAGAGTTCGTCGATGGTGCCGAAGCCTCCGGGAAAAATCACCAGCGCTTTGGCGAGGTAGGCGAACCAGAACTTGCGCATGAAGAAATAGTGGAACTCGAAGTTGAGCGAGGGCGTGATGTAGGGATTGGGATACTGCTCGAAAGGCAAATTGATGTTGAGGCCGATGCTTTTGCCTCCGGCCTCGTGGGCACCGAGGTTGGCGGCTTCCATGATGCCGGGACCACCGCCGGTGGTGACCACGAAGCGGCGGCGGCGGGCGGGAATCTGGATGGACCACTCGGTGAGAAGGTAGGCCAGACGGCGCGCGTCCTCGTAGTAACGAGCCATGTCGACGGCGGCGAGGGCGCGCTTGAGGTCTTTTTCCTGCTGCGCGGCGGGCGCTTTCGCGTTTTTCTCGATAGCTGTCCAGGTTCTGGCGGGCGGCGTCGGCTCCCTGGAAGCGGGCTGAGCCGAAGAAGACGACCGTATCCTGAATCTGCTCGCGGCGAAAGCGGGACAGACGGTTCCTGATACTCGGCCAGGATGCGGAGGATGCGTCCGTCAGGACTGTTGAGAAAGGGCTCGTTCTGGTAAGCCAGAGGCGCGGGGTTGAGCTTATTGGTCATCGAAAGACTCACGTTCTTAAGTCAGGCTGGCCTTGGCAACGGCCGCCCACAATAGTTTCGGAGCTATTGGTGTTCGTGGTAGTGGAGGGCTTCCCAGAAGCCGATCCAGATATCGAGTAATCCCAGGCCGCTGCACAGGCCGCGAAAGAAGCCGGTGGAAACGAAGGTACGAAGCCAGGGAAACGAGAGCAGAAGATAGTTGTCAGTCCACTCGGGAGTCCAGGGCAGGATCACGAGCAGGACGCCGGCGACGGCGCTAATCAAGACGAAAAGGAAGACGGAGGTGCGATGCAACCAGAGTTGCACGCCGCTGTGGGCTGTGGTGCAGGATCCGGGGGTGGTGGTGGGTCGAGGAGCGTGGTGCTGGTCTGGCTCGGCGCGGACTGGGCGGGAGGCGCGGCCGTGCGGTTTTCGACGGGCAGCTTGGGGTCAGTGGTCACTGGGCGCTCCGCGGGGGTGAGAGCGCGTAGGCGCGTTCGCTCGAAGGCGACGGTGTAAGCGAGAACCGGGATGCCTTCCCATCGCTTCGCTCAGGGTCGGGATGACAATCAGGGACAAAACCCATCGGGTATTCTACGACTTCAGGGGCTTGATGCGCTCGGCGACGTCGCGATAATCGATGTTGCGGCCGTAAACTTCCATGAAATGCTTGAGGGCGGAGGTTTTGTCGCCGGCGGTCTCGATAGGCGGCGGCGAGTTCGTAGTGCAGAGCGGTGCGGGTTTCTTCGTCGATGCCGGGAGCGTTAAGAGCCTTCTGGTACCAGCGAATGGCGGCCTCGGGCAAGCCCTTGTCGAGGAAGCACTGCGCCAGCCAGGTGTACGTCTGCATGACCTGCGGGAAGGGATGCCCGCGCTCGACGGCCTGGCAGGTCTTTTGCAATTCGCCAATGGCTTCATCGAGCAAGCCCATCTCGCGAAAGGCGATGCCGAGGTTGTAGTGGGTTTCGGGATCTTCTTCGGTGGTAGAAGCGCCGACTTCGAGATCGTGTTTGAGCTCGCCGAACATTTCCGCGAGATCGACGCCAGCATCCTCGCCGAAGGGAGAAGACTTGGGCGCGGGGGGCGTAGTGGGAATGCCGGGAGAAACTTGTGGCACGATAACGGGAGCAGATTTCTGCGGAACCGGGGACGGTGGATGCGACGAAGCAGAAGTGCCCGATGCCGCGGCAGCCGCAGCGCTGGCGGCGATGGGAGCCTGCGGAGCGGACGTGGGCACGGGCCGATGCGGTGCGGAAGTGGAGGCGACCGGAGACCCAATCCGAGGTGCGGGATGGGACTGCGTTGCGGGTTGAGGTTCAGCAACGGGAGCGCCCTTGAGGAAGTCATCACCGAGGGAAGCTTCAAGATCGGCTACAAACTCGCCCATAGGCTCAGCCTGGGGTACGCCGAAGGTGGTGGGAGCGGCGTTTCCGATGGGCTCGAGCTCGGGTTTGGCGGTTTCGGGTTGGGTCGAGGCATACTCGACGGCCGGCTCGGTTTCATGCGAGATGGTTCCGGGAAGAAAATCTTCGCCCAGAGAAGATTCAAGATCGGAGACGAACTCCTGAAGGGCAGCCGGAGCGGGCGCGGCGGGAGGCTCAGCCGCGACAGGCTTGGCGTGCCGCGCCGGCGGAGCGGCAGGTTTCGACACGGGGGCTGGTGGTGCGGGAGAAACTTGTTCGACAACCACCGGAGGCTCGGCGGCCGCTGGAGTTTCGTCGATGGTGACTTCGGCAGCAGGCTCGTCGATGGTGAATTCAGAGACGGCTTCGACTGCAGGTTCCTCTTCTTCTTCTATTTCTTCTGCTGGTATTTCTTCTGCTGGGGCGGCATGCGAAGCGGCCTGGATTTCAGCTTCCATGGCCGACAAGGTGGCTTCGTCGTTAGTGACGGTTTGTAGTTTTTCGAAAGCTGCGGTGGCTTGCTCGGGCATGCCATGCTCGAGGTAGAAGCGGATTTCTTCGACGGATTCGTTAGTTTTTCCTTCATCGACCTCGTCGACGGGTACTTCATTTGCGCCGGTTGCACCGGCGATCTCGAGTTCCGCTGCTTCGGCAGGTGGCGTGTCGGCTTCGACGGTTACCGAGTCGTCCCACTCGGAGGACAGATCGATTTCTGCGGGAGCGGCGTGAAGTTCAGCGACGGGTGAGGCCTGGTCTTCTGTTGGTTGTGCTTCCTGTGGTACTTCCTCTTGTACTTCTTCCTGAAGGTCGGCTTGATCGCTGTCTGGATCGGTGACGACGGCGAATTCGGTCTCTTCCGTGGGCTGCGGCGGAGCCGCGGGCCAGGGAGCCGAGGATGCAGCCGCCACGGAAATTTCTTCTGGAGCTTCTTCTTGGTCGACTATGGAAACGGAGTCATCGACGACGGAGTCGGTTAGAGCGGGACCTCCGGAGCGCTCCTCGTAGCGATCGGCGAGTTCGCCGTAACGAGTAGCCTCTTCCGGGTATCCGGCTTCGGAGTAGATCTTCTGCAAAGTACGGCAGCAGACACCGGCTTCGGCGAAACGCTGGGCGCGGGTGTGTAGAGCCGCCAGACGCTGGTTCAGTCGCAGATCGGTGGGCGCCTGCGGCAGGGCTGCCATGAGCGGCCCGAGCGCCTTGGCGGGCATATTGTAGGAAATGAAAAGTTCTGCGTCGGTGAGCGCGGAGCGAACCGCGAGGGCGACGGCATCGGAATAGTGCTGGTGGATGGAGGGAGCAGTGGCTTCCAGTTCGTCAACGATGACCGCCGCTTCTTCCGCGGAAATGAGAGTGACGCCGGAATCTCCGCCGAGCTGGCTGGCCACCTGCTGGTAATTGCTCATGTGCAGGGGATTGCCAGGCTCCATGGTAGCGAGCTTCTGATAGAGATCGCGAGCGCGGGGCAGGTCGCCGGACTGAACCGAGGCGTGAGCCAGCAATTCGATGACTTCGGTGATATGAGTGGTCTCTCCGGCTTTGTGGAAGAGATCGAGAAGTTTTTCGAGCGAAGCGGGATTGTCGCGCACATGGCCGATGACGGAATGCAGGTTCTTTAGAACCTTATCGGAATCCTCGGCTAGCAGGCGCTCGGCGTGCTGGTCATAAACCTGGAGCGCGTTCTCGTACTGGCCGGCCTGCATGAGGGCGTCGGCGAAAGTGGAGATGGAAGTCAGGTCGTTGTGGACCGTCAGGAGCTTGCTGGCCAGAGTGCCAGCGTCGGAGAGGCGGCCGGTCTTCAGGTAAGCCTTGAGCAGATCGCGCAGGCCGTCGGGATTGGAATCGAGATCGGAGACTTTCTGCAGCGATTCGACGGCGGCTTCGGCGTCGCCGGCTTCGAGCAGATTGCGGCCCTGCATGAGCAGCGCGTAGCCGTTGCCAGGATCGAGGGTGAGCATGCGCTGCAGAACTTCTTCGGCGGCGGGCAGCGATCCCTTGGAACGCAGGGTTTCGGCGGCGGCGGAGAAAATCTGCCAGGCTTCATTTTTCTTGCCCAGGCGGACATAGACTTCCGCCAGGCGGATGCGCATGGTGGTGTTTTCCGGATCCATCTCCAGAATTTTCTGGAAGATGCGGACGGCGTTTTCCAGTTCGCCGGATTTCAGGAATTCTTCGGCGACCTGCAGGTACTGGGCGCGGGCGTCGTTGAAGAGTCCCTGCTGGGTGTAGAGTTCAGCCAGCTTCAGCACGCTCTCGAGCGAGGGCTGGAGCTTGCTGATCTTCTTGTACATGGCGATGGCCTTGACCGTGAAACCCTGGTTGGCATAGGCATCGCCTACAGCTTTGAAGCAATCGGTGGCTTTATCGGCTTCTCCGAGTCGGGAGTAAAGGTCGCCGACGGTGTTGGTGACGGTGAGGTCCTTGGGATCTGCCTTGAGGACCTTTTCATACTCAGCGATGGCGTTCTGCATCTTGCCCTGCTGGACATACTTCTCCGCAGCGCTGAGAACTTTCTGTTTGTTGAAGCCGAAACCGAACGCCATATGAGTACGAACTCCAGCCCCTGGGTCTTAGTCCTAGAAACTTCTACACTGAAACTCGAACGACAGCTCCTGGGAGCGTCGCCCCGGGAGAAGTCACGCTGGCCAAACTCCTATTTGGAGATGGCCGGTCGGACAAGGGCAATTGTACGGCTGGACGGGTGGAACCGCATGGTTACCAAGGGTTACCAAAAGGGAGTGTACGAACGGGTTACCAAGGGAATCAACAATAGACACGGGCGGATGGGTCAGGTTTACCTCTTAAGTAAGGATAGGGGGGAATCTAGTACAAAGGTGGTATGTGGCGGGGTTCAGCAAAGAGTTACCCTTCCGAGGCGCGAGCCCGTTGGCGGCTAAAGCCGCTGTTGGTTTTGTGCTCTTTGCGGCGGGGCTGAAAGCCGCGCCCTTTCAAAACGTAGGTGTACGCTGGACGAAGGGTGATCACGATTATGACCTGGATTCGAACCATTCCGATGGCAGAGGCGGATGAGAAGCTGCGGCGGGCGATCGAGGGGCAGCGGGAGCTGTATCCCAAGGAGTATGGCGACCCGGTGCATCCGGATGAGTCGGGAGGGTCGTCGATTGTAGGATCGCACACGCTGATTCCGGAGGCGCTTTATCATTCGTTTGGAGCGTTTGCGGCGATGATGTCGCCGGAGTTGCCGCTGAGCCGGCGACAGCACGAAATGGTTGCGACCATGGTCTCAGTGACCAACCGGTGCGTGTATTGAATCGAATCGCACGCAGAGTTTCTGCGCAGAGTGACTCTGGATAAAGAGCTGGTCGAGGCGCTGGAGAAGGACTACACGACTGCGCCCATCACACCGCAGGAGCGGGTGATGCTGGATTATGTAGTCAAGCTGACCAAGGATGCTACCAAGTGTTGGAAGGATGACATTGAGGGGTTGCGGGCTGCTGGGTTTGATGATCGCGGGATATTGCAGATTACGCTGATTGCTTCCTGGTTTAATTATATTAATCGAGTGGCGGATGCGTTGGGGGTGGGGAGGGAGTGAAAGTCCTATCCCGGCAGACCCGCAATGCCGATCAAATACGCTCAAGGCGAATCAGTAACTTGCGGCTTCGGGCCTTCATGGCAGGCGTGCCGTTCCGAGTGGCTCCACGCAGAATTTCCAGTACCCTGGGTAGAATGCTCGGATCATTCTGCGCCAAGTCAGCCAGTCCCTGAAGAGCGAAGGTCTTGACGATGGAACTGCGGTCTTGCAGATAGCGGTTCAACGACGAGATCGCAGTTTGCCGTTCCCTGGCGCTCAGGTGTAGCCGGGGAATCATGGCCGCAAGGTGCCAGCGCAGTTCTTGTTGCGCAGCCTCGCTCATCAAGCCCAGCAGTTCTTTCTTGTAGGGCGGGAGGAACTCAGGATGCTCTCTCGTGACCTTCTCGGTAGCGTCAGCGGCTCGCATTCGTATCAGGGGATCTACTGACCACAACCCTGCGATCAGCCTAGAAAACAGCTTAGGATTGTCGGACACCATTGCCGCTACTTGGTCCGACCGCCCGATTGACCGCCGATCCCCTCCTTTCAGGAGGGGAAGGATATCTCTTCCCGACATAGAGACGACCCGAGAGGACTATGATATCGGATCGCTTGCCGGGAAACGGCATATGGCCGAATCATTAGCAGAATTCTTTCGCGTCCACTTTCACGCACACCGCGATGAGCGTGCCTACGGGCAGCGGTGTGGATACCGGATGGAGTGGTTCACTTACGGGCAGGTCTTGGAGATGGCGTTTCGGTTTTGCCGGGAACTGGAGACACGGGGGATTGGTAAGGGCGACCGGGTAATGCTCTGGGGGGAGAATTGCGTCGGATGGGTTGCGGCATTCTTTGGATGCGCTTTGCGTGGGGTTGTTGTGGTTCCGATGGATGATGGGGCTTCGGCGGAGTTTGCTGGGCGGGTTTCGCGGCGAGTTGAGGCGAAGCTTTGGGTCTGCTCGCGGCGCCATAGGCAGCACGCGGCTGATGCGGACGTTGTGCCGTACGTGGTTTTGGAAGACTTGTCGAGGATAGCCGGCGGGGCGCCGGCGCTACTGTCGGATGTGAATGCGGCGATTGGACGCGACGATATCCTGCAGATTGTGTTTACTTCGGGGACTACTGCTGAGCCCAAGGGCGTGGTGATTACGCATGGGAATGTGCTGGCTAACATCGCTCCTCTGGAGCAGGGGATGCAGCCTTACTTGAAGTATGAACGCTGGGTCCATCCCGTGCGGTTCTTGAATCTGTTGCCGCTTAGCCATGTCTTTGGACAATTTCTTGGGATGTTTCTTCCTCCTCTGCTGGGTGGGACCGTGATTTTTCAGGAAGAGATGGGGCCTTCGGAGATTGTGAATACGATCCGGCGGGAACGGGTTTCGGTATTGGTGACGGTGCCGCGAGTGTTGCAGTCGCTGAAGCAGAAAGTCGAACGCGATCTGGAGGATGACGGTTCCGGGGGCGAGAAAAAGATCGAGGACTTTCGGCGGCGGTTCCGGGACTCGGAGGGGAAACACTTTCTGCGGCGGTGGTGGATTTTTCGCGGGATTCGCCGGCAGTTTGGGTGGAAGTTCTGGGCATTTATTTGCGGGGGAGCGGCTCTCGATGCTGAGACTGAAGAATTCTGGGACCGTTTGGGCTATGCCGCGATCCAGGGATATGGGCTGACGGAGACTACGTCGCTGATCAGCGTGAATCATCCGTTCAAGTTGGGGAAAGGGTCGATTGGGAAAGTGCTGCCGGGGCGGGAGGTGAAGCTGGCGGACGATGGCGAGATTTTGATTCGCGGCGGTGGAGTGGCGACGGGGTATTGGGAGAAGGGTGGAGAGGGGCGAGCGGCTGGCGAGGTTACAGATAAAGACGGGTGGTATCGCACCGGAGACGTGGGTGCGCTGGATGACGCTGGGAATCTTTATTTCAAGGGGCGGAAGAAAGAAGTGATCGTGACTCCGGCGGGGCTGAATATTTATCCGGAAGACTTGGAGGCGGCGTTGCGGCGGCAGCCGGAAGTGAAAGATTGTATGGTGGTGGGGATTGAGCGGGGAGGGAATGCGGAGCCTTGCGCGGTAGTGATTTTGCGGGACGATGCGCGGGGCGAGGCTCGGATGGCGGGGGTGGTGGAGCGGGCGAACCAATCGCTGGCGGAATTCCAGCGCATGCGGATGTGGGTGGAGTGGCCCAGGGAAGACTTCCCGCGAACGAATACGCAGAAGCCGCGACGGAATTTGATTGCTGAATTCGCGGCGAAGGAGATTCTGGGGCCGGGCGGGAGAGGTTGCGGACGCCGGTGAGAGTCCTTTAGAAGAATTGATTGGGCGCATCACGGGGCGTGGCGTTCGGGGGTTGAATGCCGAGGCTGCGCTGGACTCTGACCTTGGGCTCAGTTCGCTGGACCGCGTGGAACTGATCAGCGCGCTGGAGGATCGATATCAGGTGGATCTGAGCGAGACGCGTTTTAGCGCGGCGCGAACTGTCGGCGATGTGGAAAGGATGTTGCGTGGCGAGTCGCGGCCGCGCGCGGAGTATCACTATCCGAGGTGGGTGCTGCGATGGCCGGTGACGTGGGTGCGATTAGTGGTGCATTATTTGATAGGGAGCCCGGCCATGATTTTGCTGGGCTGGCCGCGGATCGAAGGGCGGGAGAATCTGCGGGGATGGGGTGGGCCGCTGCTGGTGGTCTGCAATCATATTTCGGACGTGGATTTTGCGTTCGTGCAGGCAGCACTACCGGCGCGGCTGGGAAACCGGATCGCGACCGCGACTCGTGGAAAAGACCTGGAGGCGTTGCACACGCCGGCCGCCGGCAGAGGCTTTTTTGGCAAAATTCACGATCGCACACGATGGGTGCTAGGAGTTTCGCTGCTGAACCTGTTTCCGCTGCCTCGCGAGGCTGGGTTCCGGCAGAGTTTCGCATATGCGGGTGAGGCAGTGGATCGCGGGTACAGTGTGCTGGTGTTTCCCGAAGGACGACATACGGTGGATGGCAAGATCAATCCTTTTCGCGCTGGGATTGGGCTGCTGGCAAACAATCTCAGCATTCCGGTGCTGCCCGTGAGGATTCGCGGGTTGTTTGAGGTGAAGCAGGCAGGGAAAAGGTTTGCGCGGCCTTGGAAGATTCGCGTGCGCATTGGCGAGCCCATGAAATTCCCGGCGGAATCCGCTCCGGAGCGGATTGCTGAGGAGCTACAGAGAGCGGTGGAAGCTTTGTAGAGCGCGTAAAGTGATCGCGTGTTAATCCACGTCCTCAGCCTCTTCTTCCTCGTAGGAAGCCGTTTCGATTTTGATTTCCGGCAAGCTCGCATCGTGGAGTACGCGGTTGAGGGCGGGAAGATCTGCGGTCTTGAGCGCATCCCAGCGCTTCATCACACCCGATGCATCGTGCCCGATAACTGTGGCGGCCTCAGACTGCGCCGTGGTTGGTTCGGCGTCGGCCCCCCACACCTGACTGTATAAACCCATGACCTGACCGTTGACTCGCGCGAGATTAGCTTCGGCGGAAGGTGGCGCGAAGAAACCGGAGGGAACTCCAAGCACGGTTGCGAGTTTGGTCTGGAAAGCTTGCAGGGAATCGCGGGTGGGGCCGCTGGCTTGCTCGCTAAGTTTTTGCAGCGATTCGCGAATCGACCCAGCTTGCATTATGGCCCTTGAAGTCTGGGTCAGGAGCGAGGCCAGGCGCATTTCCAGTTGGAATTTCTTTTCGAGACCGGCAGTCGAGGTTTTTACGCGGGGATCCATCTTTACGGTGAAACGCGCGGTATGACTCTTTCCGTCTGCGGTGAGCCGGGCTGTATAGGAACCGGGCACCACCGTCGGGCCGAGCGGGTAACGAGGGGTGTCTCCAGGGATTGCGGAAATGGGGTAGTCGTGGCGCGTGGAATCGGGTGGGGGATAATGCAGGTCCCACACCCAGCGGTGCATCCCGGCGTCGGAAGACAAAGAGTGGAAGGGGCGCGGCCAGTAGAGAGGGATGAGTTGCTTCTTCAGTTCCGCTTCCGTGGTGTCGGGCTTGTCTGTGCTGGAGAATTTCCGCACGATCCGGCCGTGTGCGTCGAGGATTTCGAGAGTGACGGGAGCCGATGAGGCATGTGCCAGGTAGTAGTCGATGATTGCGCCATCGGGCGGATTGGCGGCGGCGGGCTCGTCGGGCGGAAGAGGCGTGTCGCTGTAGGTATCGCGCTGAATGCGATAGGCGGGCGCCGGAGTGAAGAGGTGGGCATCGGTGGTGGCGAGCGAAGCGGTGACTTTGCGCAGCGGCGAGATGTCATCGAGGATCCAGAACGCGCGGCCGTGCGTGGCTACAATGAGGTCGTCATCGTGAATCCAGAGATCACGCATGGAGGTGTGAGGCAGATTCAACTGCAAGGATTGCCAGTGATCGCCATCGTCGAATGAGACCCAGACTGCGTTCTCGGTGCCGGCAAATAGCAAGCCTTTGCGCACGGGATCTTCACGAACCGTGTCGACCGGACCAATTTCAGGAAGGCCCGTCGTGATCAGCTTCCAGATCTTGCCGCCGTCGTGCGTGCGGTAGATGTACGGCTGCTCGTCGTTGATGCGGAAGCGGCTCACGGAGGCGTAGACGGAGTCGTCATCGAAATGCGAGGCGCTGATCTGCGTGACTTTGCTCCAGGGCGTCAGCTCTTTTGGAGTAATGTCGTTCCACTTCTGTCCGCCGTTGTGAGTCTGCCAGATGAGTCCGTCGTCCGTGCCTGCCCAAAGTGTGTTGATGTTTTTGAATGAAGGAGCGAGAGCGTAGATGGCGCCGCGCTGCTTGTCCGCGCCTTTGGGGATGAGGCTGCCTACGCTGGAGGGAACTTCCGGATTTTCGCGGGTGAGATCGGAGCTGATGGTTTGCCAGGAGTTTCCGCCGTCGCTGGTTTTGAAGAGCACATTGCTGGCGAAGTAAAGGACGTGAGGGTCGATCGGGGAGAACATGGTGGGCTCGGTGCGATCGGTGCGGTATTTGGAACTGCGAAGCGGAATGGGAGTGACATGCTGAACCTGGCCAGTGGACCAGTGAAACTTCGAGACGTCGTTTCTACCGCCGCCGTAGATTATGTCAGGATCGAGGGGATCGGGTGCGACGTAGCCGTATTCGATTACGCCCACGGGATGCCACTCGCGATAGGTGACGGCGCCGTCGTTGCCGCGGCTGGAGATGCAGACGGAACCACTCTCCTGCTGGCCTCCGCAAACGCGATAAGGGAAGGTGTTGCTTATGGCTACGTGATAGATCTGCGCCGTGGGCTGGTTGTACCAGGAGCTCCAACTTTCCCCGCCATTGACAGTTATGATCGCGCCCTGGTCGCTGACGATGAGAATGATGTTGGGATTGTTGGGATTGATCCATAGATTCTGATAGTCGTCGCCACCGGGCGCGCCGCGGAATCCGGACCAGGTCTTACCGCCATCTGTCGATCGCATGGTTACGGTGCTGACGCAGTAGACGATGTCCACATTCTTTGAATCCACTTTCGGTATGGAAAGATCGCCGCCGCCAATGCGGCCTGAGGGGCGCGGATCATCCGTTGCTTTGGACCAGTTTTCTCCGGCATCCTCGGAACGGTAGAAGGCGAGTCCGCCCGAGGCCGTGGCGATCGTGGCGTAGAGGCGGCGGGGATCCGTGGGAGCTATGGCGACATTGATTTGCGATAGATCCTTGGGGAGACCGTTGGTAAGAGGATGCCAGGTGCTTCCACCGTCGGTGGATTTGAACAATCCGCCACCGGTTCCGTTAAAGAGGTTGTTGTCCTCCCAGGGGCCCTCGCGAGCTTCCCACATGGAGGCATAAATCACGTCGGGGTTGGAAGGATCAATTTCTACGTCGGAGGCTCCGGTATTCTCGTCTTTGGCGATGACTTTTTGCCAGGTCTGGCCGCCATCGGTGGAACGGAAAAGGCCGCGCTCTTCATTCGGGCCGTAGGGATGGCCGAGCACGGCCGCGAAGACACGATTGGAATCGCGAGGATCGACGGCGAGCGCGGGGATTTGAAAACCGTCGCGCAGGCCGAGATGAGTCCAGGTTTTTCCGGCGTCCGTCGATTTATAGATTCCGTTGCCTACCGAGAGGTCGGGGCGATGCAGGCCTTCGCCGCTGGCTACATAAATGATATCGGGATTCGACTGAGCTACGGCGATGGCGCCGATCGACTGGGTAGACTCGTGGTCGAAGATCGGCGTCCAAGTGCGGCCGTAGTCGTTTGACTTCCATACTCCGCCGTTGACCTGACCGATGTAAAAGACGTTGGGCTGGCTGGGAACGCCGGTAGCGGCCCGAGTGCGACCTCCGCGAAAGGGGCCGATCATGCGCCAATGCAGATCCTGGTAGGTATTTTCGGGAACTTGCTGGGCGGTGATCGATCCAGTGGGAAAGAAAAACGACATGCAGATGAACAGACGAATGAATACGCCAGATTTGATCACTGAGCCCCCTGAGCGGCGTGTACGCCAAACCCCACAGCATAAACTAAAACGGGTAGTAGTGGGCCAGTGGGGATGGTGGGGTCTAGCTAATCTCAGCCAGGGTTGCTGCCAGGCCTCGCGGATCGGGCATCGGTGTCGCTCCTGACTGGCTGGCGACCCAGGCGCCGACACGGTTTGCGGTTTCGTTGATTTGCGCGAGCGGTGTACCACGGAGATATCCATGCACCAGGGCCGCGGTGAATGCGTCGCCAGCGCCTACGGTGTCTGCGACCTTCACCTTGAAGCCTGGGTGTTCGCTGCATTCATCGGCGGATATCAGGAGACTGCCTCCGTTGCCGCGCGTGACGCAAACCAGCTTCACTTCAGGCAAAGACAGCAATTGTCGAGCCGACTCTTCTTCACTGCGATTCTCCAATTCGAACGAGCGCATGATCTTTGGTAGTTCCTCGTGGTTCAGTTTGACGACGGTCGCGAGCCTCATCGACTCGGTGAGGACTTGCGCAGTATAGAAGTTCTGCCGGAGATTGACGTCGAAAACTCGCACTGCGCTTTTGCGCGAGGCCCGTAGAAACCTGCCGATAGTGGAACGACTTTGTTCTGATCTCTGTGCCAGCGACCCGAAGCATACGGCATCGGCTTGTTGTGCGAGCTTCTGCCACTGCGGAGTCCAAGCAAGAAAATCCCACGCTACTGACTCGGAGATTTCAAAGCGCGGCTGACCGGTACGGTCTACTTCGATCTTTACCGTTCCGGTGGGATGGCCCGGGTCTTTCTGAATGAACTTAGTCGAGAGGCCGAGTTCTCCGAGGCGACGGATCGCATCTGCAGCCAGAGAATCCGGTCCGAGACGACTGGCTGGAATTCCTGCGTCCCCGAGCAAAGAAGTGATGTAGGCGAAGTTGGCCGGTGCTCCGCCCAGTTGCGCCCCGGCGGGGAACAAGTCCCAAAGCAGCTCTCCCAGACCGACGACGATGTGGCGCTGGTTCAGCATGAAGTTTTCCACGGCCGAGCGGCCGCTTGCGGCAACGTGTGAACTGGCAGAGAATCGGGGGGCACGCATCGAGGTCGAGGCATAGGGCAGGTCTCGTCGCCGAGTCAGCTTACGTCAGAGGTCACAATTGCAATGATGCATTTCATTTATTCCAAAACTTCTTCCAAAAGCTGGGTAGGGCTGCTCACGCTGCTTCTGGGGCTGGCTTCACAGAATAGCGCAAATTTGCCGTTCGGAGCTTGGCATCGTCTTTCGGAAACTCCGGTGATTTCGCCGCAAGGGGACGGATGGGAGTCGGCGGGCACCTTTAACCCATCTGTGGTTCTGCACGACGGCAAAATCGTGATGCTCTACCGCGCTCAGGACAAAGGTGGCACATCGCGGCTGGGCTATGCCGAGAGTGCGGATGGAATCCACTTCACGCGGCGGAGCGAGCCTGTACTTTCTCCGGAAAAGGACTACGAAACAGATGGAGGAGTGGAAGACCCGCGGCTGGTCCGGTTCGGCGATACCTACTATCTGACTTACACCGGCTACAACAAGAAGGACGCACAACTGTGCATGGCAACTTCGAAAGATCTGATCCACTGGGAACGGAGAGGCGTGATTCTTCCGGCTTACAAAGGACGGTGGAACGTTCGCTGGACGAAGTCGGGAGCGATTGTGCCGGAGAAAATTGGCGGCAAGTACTGGATGTATTATCTGGGAACGACTCCCGATAAGAACGACCAAATGGGACTGGCCTCTTCGATCGATCTACTGCATTGGACGGACGCAACCGATGTGCCCGTTTTGCCGGTGCGCGCGGGAAAGTTCGATTCTCGCGTGGCCGAGCCTGGGCCTGCGCCGATCATGACGGCGAAGGGAATTGTTCTCATCTTCAACGGCGCCGACGACAAACTAGTATACCGTACCGGCGTGGCAGTGTTCGACCGAAACGATCCGCGCGTCGTTGTCTCGCGCACGGAGGATGCGGTTTTCGCTCCGGAGAAACTATGGGAAAAGGTGGGCCAAGTTCCCAACGTTGTGTTCGTGGAAGGGATGGTGCAGCAGGGGGAGCGGTATCTCTTCTATTACGGGGGTGCGGACGCCAATGTTGGCGTGGCGGAGGCGCCCGTGATTCCCTGAGAGAAGAGCCGAGACCCTTCGGCGGGCTCTGGGCAGGCTGCTGGCCCATGATGGAGGTATCTAGCGTGAGGAAAATCGAATTGCGGGTAGTTGTGTTTCTGGTTGGTGCGTGGCTGGCGGGCTCGATTGCAGTGGCGCAGACGTCCTCTCACGCGGTGGATGCAGAGGGTCATCAATGGTGGCAGCATGCAGTGTTTTATGAAATTTATCCCCGCAGCTTTGCTGACAGCAACAATGACGGCATTGGCGATCTGAAAGGGATTGCGTCGAAGCTCGACTACCTGGAGGACCTGGGAGTGGATGCGATCTGGATTACACCGTGCTTCCCTTCGCCCCAAGTGGACTTTGGTTACGACGTTTCCGATTACGAGAACATCGATCCGATGTACGGGACGCTGGCGGACTTCGATCTACTAGCGAACGAGGCTAAGAAGCGGGGCATCCACATCATTCTCGATTTTGTGGTGAATCACACCTCCGATCAGCACAAGTGGTTTCTGGATTCGAAATCGTCGAGCACGTCGGCGCATCGGGATTGGTACGTCTGGCGCGATGGAAAAGGGCCGGGGGAGCCTCCGAACAACTGGGTTTCGACGTTTGGAGGGTCGGCGTGGAAATTCGATCCGGTCACGAATCAGTATTACTACCACTATTTCTATGCGGAGCAGCCCGACCTGAACTGGCGCAACCCGGCGGTTGCGGGTGCGATGTTCGACGTAACGCGTTGGTGGTACAAACGCGGCGTTGCTGGATTTCGGCTGGATGCGGTGGATACGCTGTTTGAAGATCCGGACTTGCGCGATAACCCCATTCTGCGTCCCGGCACGAACCATTTCGGGGATCCGATCGAACAGGACAAATTCAACACGAAGCTGCCAGAGGTGCATGAGGTTTTGCGTGGGCTACGCAAAGTGGCGGATAAAAGCAATGCAGTGCTGATCGGCGAGACGTGGACGGCGGACGTTGCTGAACTCAACCGCTATTACGGCGAAGGGAGTAACGAACTGCAGCTGCCGATGGATTTTCTTTTCACGATGGTCAACAAGCTGTCGCCCGCGGAATTCCGCAAGCAGATTGCGGCGGTGAATGGAGCTTCCGGATGGCCGACGTTTGTGATCAGCAACCACGATATCGTGCGATCGTATGATCGCTACGGCGATGGCGAGCACAATGATCAGATCGCGAAACTGATGGCGGCACTTTATCTCACGCTGCGCGGCACTCCGATCATGTATTACGGGGAAGAGATCGGAATGAAAACGACGCCGCCGACACGCAGAGAGGACGTGAAGGATCCAATCGGGCGCACGGGCTGGCCGGAGGAAAAAGGCCGGGACGGCGAGCGCACTCCCATGCAATGGGACGGCAGCGAGAACGCGGGATTTTCCAAAGGGACACCGTGGCTTCCGGTGCCTGCAACCTCTAAGACGCACAACGTCGCGGATGAAGCGAAAGATCCGAATTCGGTGCTGGAGTTCTACAAGAAGGTGCTTAAGCTGCGGCATGCGAACCTGGCGTTGCTGGAGGGAAACTACGCCGCGGTAAATGAGAGTGATGCGAACGTGCTGTCTTACGTGCGCATGTACAGGGACCGCGGCGTGGTGGTGGCGCTGAATATGTCGAACGCGCCGCAGAAAGTTACGCTCGAGTTGAAGGCCAGGGGCTTCGCATCAGCCAAGAGCCTGCTGGCAACTGGAGAATCGGGCGCGAAGGGAAACGAGGTTTCGCTCGAGCCCTATGGCGTGTTTATCGGCCAGCTTGCGAAATAGGGCAAGCATTCGGTTGGTACGGAATTTATTCGTTTTGGACTTTCTCCCACGATTTCGCGCGGGAAATGGCTTCATTCCAGCGCTGCCTCATGGCGTCTGTTTTCGAGCGCAGCAGATGTGGTTCGAATCGTCGTTCCTCTCGCGGCATTTCATAAACTGTCTGCACATCTTTCCAAAAACCGACGCCCAGACCCGCTAGAAATGCCGCGCCGAGTGCAGTGGTTTCGGTCAGGGCAGGGCGGACAACGGGCACGCCGAGAACATCCGCCTGAAACTGCATGAGGGCATCGTTCGCGGATGCGCCGCCATCTACGCGTAACTCTTTGAGTGGAGTGCTGGTGTCGGTCTGGACTGCGTCCATCAGATCGGCGACCTGGAAGGCGATGCTTTCCAAGGCAGCGCGGGCCAGGTGACCTGCTTTGCTGCCTCGGGTAAGTCCGAAGATGGCGCCGCGGGCGTAGGAATCCCAGTGCGGAGCGCCGAGGCCCACAAAGGCGGGGACGAAATACACTCCGCCGTTGTCGGGGACGGAATTCGCCAAGGATTCCACTTCCGATGAGCTGCGAATAATTCCCAGTCCATCGCGCAACCATTGGACGACGGCACCGCCTATGAATACGCTGCCCTCGAGTGCGTAGTTGGTTTTGTCGCCGATTCTCCAAGCCACGGTGGTAAGCAGGCGATGCGTGGATGCGACCGGGCGATTGCCTGTGCTTTGCAACATGAAGCAGCCGGTGCCGTAAGTATTCTTGGTGAGGCCGGGGCTGGTGCATTTTTGTCCAAAAAGTGCGGCTTGCTGATCGCCGGCGATGCCTGCGATGGCGATGCCGTTCAGGTCCGCGACAGAACTCACTGCTCCATAAACTTCGCTGGAGGGCCGAACCGTGGGCAACATCGATGCGGGGATTTGGAAGAGATCTAGAAGGTCGCTATCCCAACGGCCGGAGTGAAGATTGAAAAGCATGGTGCGGGAGGCGTTGCTGTCGTCGGAGACGTGGACGCGGCCGCCGGTCATCTTCCAGACCAACCATGTGTCCACGGTGCCAAACGCAAGGCGCCCCGCTTCGGCTAGTTGGCGGGCATTGGGCACGTGTTCGAGAATCCAGGAAATCTTGCTGCCAGAGAAGTAGGCGTCGATCAACAAGCCGGTGCGCTGCTGTATCAGATTTTCGTGACCTTGCGCTTTGAGTTGCTGGCAAAAAGCGGCGGTGCGACGGTCCTGCCAGACGATAGCATTGTAGACAGGCTTTCCCGTCGCGCGGTCCCAGACGATGGTGGTTTCGCGCTGGTTGGTGATGCCTATTGCGGCGACGTCGCGGGGTTGTGCGTTGACTTTGGCCAAGGCTTCGAGGGCAACGGCGATCTGTGATGCCGCGATCTCTTCGGGATCGTGCTCGACCCATCCGGGCTCAGGAAAGATCTGTTTGAATTCACGTTGAGCCAGGGATCGAACTCCGCCGTTGTGATCAAACAAGAGGGCACGGGAAGTTGTTGTTCCCTGATCCAGAGAGAGAATGTAAGGCAAGAGGTCTCCTGTTTGTATGCGCCGCGTACCTGAGATTGTTTGGTGCCAACCCGTTTCAGACGAGCGGCTCCCTCACGGGCTAAAGCCCCTTGTTATGCGGCTCGCAGCGGCCCGTATGAAGCCGGGCCCTTTCAAAGCCACATTCGTGAAAACAGACTCGTGATCCTCTACGGCGACTGCTGAGGCGCACGCAGGAACCGTCGGATGCCGAAATCGTAGACTGCGGCGCCGACCAGTCCCCCGAGCAGCGGCGCGACCACTGGCACCCACCACACTCGCGGGCCGTCGGTTAGACCATTATTTCTGAATCCAGCGACCGCGGTGAAAAGACGCGGGCCAAAATCGCGCGCGGGATTGATTGGGTATCCGTGCATGCCGCCGAAGCTCATGCCAATCGCTACCACTACCAGCCCGATCATCGCGGGCGCGAGGTTGGCTCCGGGAGGAACGTTGAGCTCGTCGGTGATGGCCAACACCAGGAGCAACAGCAGAGCGGTGCCGATGACCTGATCGAGAAACCCTGCCTGGGGCCACGCTGGAAAAGCCGGAAAGGTAGTAAAGACGCCGGCGGTTCTTTCAAGTTGAGGGTCTACCTGGTGAAACGCGGGCAAATAATTCTTGTATACCAACGCGGCGGCCAGGAATGCTGCGGCCGTCTGCGCGATGGAATAGGGCAGTACCTTGCGCCAGGGGAAACCGCGGAACACGGCCAGGGTGAGGGTGACCGCTGGATTGAGGTGGCCGCCGGAAACTTTTCCCGCAATGTAGATCCCCATGGTCACGGCGAGTCCCCAGCCCAGCGTGATATTGGTGTAGCCGCCATGGACGGTGGCGCCTGGAGTGCTCGCAGGGAACAGAACGACCATGGCGACCACGCCGGTGCCGAAGAGGATCAAGACGAAGGTTCCAAGGAACTCGGCAATCAACTCGGCGGCCAGGGCGGGTTTGTGGCTCATGCAGCGTTGCTCCTGTGTCGACTCACGGCCTTTTCAATCGCGAGTAGTCTAGCAAGGATTCGAACGCAAGCTGCAGTTTTCGGTTTCCGCGAAGGGCTCCGCCGTAGTGAACCTGGATGAATTGCGGGGCAAGTTACCAAGAATGGAAGCGCAGGCGTTTTTTCTTGACAGGAAGGACGTGACCTGTAAGATAAAGCATATTTATTCATTGCAATGAATAAATATTCATTATGAATAAAGCCCTGCGACAAAGAGCCGTTTTGGAGGCACTAAAGCAGGGACCGGTAGCCAACCAGGAAGATTTGCAGCGGGCATTGCGCAAGCGGGGATTCAAGGTCGGGCAGGCGACACTGTCGCGGGACATTCACGATCTGAATCTGAGCAAGACAGGGGCTGGTTACGCCTTGCCTCAGGGCGAAGGCGCTGCCGGCCTGGCCCTGCCTCCGGTGCATCGCCTGGTTCGCGAGTTCGTGCTGGATGTGCGGCCAGCGCAGAACCTGCTGGTAGTCAAGACCATCATAGGCAGCGCGCAGCCCGTGGCGGCTGCACTGGATGAACAGGAATGGGGTGGAGTGCTGGGAACGATCGGCGGTGACGACACAATCCTGATTATCTGTCCCGATAAGGACGCCGCCAAGAAGGTTGCAGTCCGGATCGAGGAGATGATGGATTGATGTCGGGGAAGCTCAAAAGCGCAGTACTGGGAGCCAGCGGATATTCGGGGCTGGAGCTGACGCGCATTCTTGAGCGCCATCCGCGGCTGGAGAAACCCGTGCTGCTGCGACGTGAGGGCGGCAGCGACGGTGCGACAGACCTGGCCGAGGTTTTTCCGGAGTTGTCAGGCAACGGAGGCTATCCGTTGCGGACGCTCTCGTGGCCGGAACTGAAACGGCAGGGGGTGCAGCTACTTTTTCTGGCTACGCCGCACGAAGTGTCGCGGTCACTTGTGCCAGAAGCGATTGCGCAAGGATTGCGGGTGATCGATTTGAGTGGGGCGTGGCGGCTGAAACAGGCACAGCATAGTGCCGTCTATTCGTTTCAGGACGCGGACGCAATCACTGCTGCGGAACTGACGGCGAAAGCGGTTTACGGCCTGCCGGAGTTGAACCGGGATTGCATTTCGGCCGCCCAGTTGGTGGCGAATCCAGGCTGCTATGCGACCTCGGTGATTCTGGCTTTGGCGCCTCTGCTTAAGGCGGGCCTGGTCGCTCGGGAGCACGGAATCGTCTCTGACTCGAAGTCGGGGGCGTCGGGAGCGGGCAAGGCTCCTACGTCGCGTACTCATTTCGTCTCCGTGGCGGACAATCTTTCCGCCTACTCGGTGTTCAACCACCGACATCTGGGAGAGATGGTGGAGCAATTGGGGCTCGCTGAGGCGGAGTTGACTTTTGCGCCTCATCTGCTGCCGATCCCGCGCGGGATTCTGTCGACCATCTACGTGCAATTGAGCCGGGCGACGAAACCGGAAGAGGTGGAATGCTGTCTGCGGGATTTCTACTCAGGCAGACATTGGGTGCGGGTGTTTGCGACTCCGAAGCTGCCGCAATTGCAGTTTTCGCTGCACACAAACTACTGCGATCTTGGTTTTTGCCTGGCGGAAGATGGCCGGCGGCTAGTGCTGGTTTCCTGTGTGGACAATCTGCTGAAAGGCGCGGCGGGACAGGCTGTGCAGAACATGAATCTCATGTACGAGTGGGAAGAGCGGGAGGGTTTGCAGTGACGATTGTGGTGAAAATTGGCGGAGCGGCGATCGAAGATGCTGCGACGCTGTTCAAGTGCGCGCAGTCTGTTGCGGAATTGGCGCGAGATGGCCACCGCGTCGCCGTGGTTCATGGTGGCGGCAGTGCGTTGACCCGCATGTTGAATCGACTGGGGAAGAAGAGCGAATTTGTGGACGGACTGCGGGTCACCGATGCGGAGACTCGAGACACGGCGCTCATGGTGTTGGCCGGGATCATCAACAAGAAACTGGTGGCGGCGATTCAGTCGGCAGGCATGCCGGCGATTGGATTCTGTGGCGGCGACGGTATGACGTTCCGCGCGCGGAAGAAGTTTGTTCACGGGCGCGACCTGGGATTTGTGGGCGAGATTTGTTTCGCGGAGCCGTGTTGGATTGAAGCACTGTGGCAGCGGGGAGGAATTCCGGTGCTTGCTTCCCTGGCATTGGGAGGCGACGGCGAATACTACAACGTGAACGCCGATGAAATGGCGGCGTCCTGTGCTGCGGCGTGCCATGCCGACACGCTGATCTTTCTCACCGACGTGCCGGGAGTAAGAGATGCCGCGGGCAGTGTGATGCCGTGGCTGAGCACGAAGCAAGCAGCGGAACTGGTGGCCGGTTCGATCATCAGCGGCGGCATGTTACCGAAATTGCAAGCCTGCGGACAGGCGCTGAAACAGGGAGTGGGGCGGGTGAGAATTTTGCCCGCAGCCGAGGCGGAGATGTTGCCGCAGTTCTACCTGACTAAACTGTCGTGCGGTACTGAGGTCACGTATTCATGAGTCAGCCAGACGCCGGCGGTTACAAGTCGCTGGCGGCAGGTACGCGGGTTCAGGAGAAGGAGTCAAAGTTGAATACGCACGTGCAAAGCAGAATGGCGGCTTCCGAGCGAGTTCCGCAAGTGTTTTGGTGTCCGGATCTGGTCTCGACTCGCGACCTTGGTCCTGCCGGCGTGGATGCGGTTTTGCGTGTGGCCGGAATCATGAAATCGCGTCCGGCTGATTTCCGAAGGGCGCTTACTGGCAGGCAAATGGTGATGTTCTTCGAGAAACCTTCTTTACGAACCCGGCTTACGTTCGAAGCAGGAATGGTGAGCCTAGGGGGTACGGCGATGTTCGTCGACCAGACCCACGAACGGCTCGATGCGCGCGAAAAGTTGAGCGACGTGGCGCACAACCTGGAGCGCTGGGTGGACTTGATCGTGTTACGCACGTTTTCGCAGGAGACGATCGAGGGCATGGCACAGCACGCCTCGGTTCCGGTGATTAACGCGCTCAGCGATCTGGAGCATCCGTGCCAGGCGCTGGCTGACTATCTGACGCTGATGGAGCGGTTTGGGGACGTGAAGGACCGTTGCCTGGCATATGTAGGTGACGGCAACAATGTGGCGCACTCGTTGCTGCTTACCTGCGCATGCCTAGGATCTTCGATCCGTGTAGCGACACCGCCGGGTTATGCGCCGGATCCGCAGATTGTCGCCGACGCGCGAGAAATTGCCGAGGAGACTGGGGCTGAGATTAATTTACTCGTTGATCCGCACGAGGCGGTGTTTGGAGCCGACGCGATTTACACGGATGCCTGGACCAGCATGGGGCAGGAGCGGGAAGAGGATGAGCGGGCGAAAATCTTTCCGCCTTATCAAGTGAATGCGGAACTTATAGCGAACGCTGCGTCCCATGCGGTGTTTATGCACTGCCTGCCGGCGCATCGCGGTTTGGAAGTAACTGACTCAGTGATCGATTCGCCGCAATCGGTGGTCTTTGAACAGGCGGAGAACCGCCTGCATGCGCAAAAAGCGATTCTCTATCTACTGCTGGGCGGCGGCGATCGTCTGCCCGCAAGGAGTGCTCATGCCTGAAAAAGTTGTACTCGCTTACTCTGGAGGACTTGATACGTCCATCATTATTCCGTGGCTCAAGGAGAACTACTCCTACAACGTCATCGCGATGGTCGGCGATGTGGGCCAGGGGGACGATATTGAGGCTGTGGTCGAAAAGGCTTATGCGACGGGCGCAAGCAAGGTTGTCGTGGAGGATCTCCGCGAGGAGTTTCTGACCGGGTACGTCTTTCCGGCGCTGCAAGCAGGTGCGGTGTACGAACATAAGTATCTGCTGGGTACGTCTCTGGCTCGTCCTGTGATCGCGAAACATCAAGTCGAAGTGGCTCTGCGTGAGGGAGCGACTGCGGTGGCGCATGGCTGCACGGGTAAGGGGAACGACCAGGTTCGCTTTGAGTTGACTTATCAAGCACTGGCGCCCGAGCTGAAAGTGATTGCTCCGTGGCGGGAGTGGTCGTTGAAGTCGCGGGAAGACTGTCTCGATTATGCCCAGCAGCACGGCATTCCGGTGGCTGCGAGCCGGGAGAAAATCCATAGCCGCGACCGCAACCTTTGGCACCTGAGTCATGAAGGCGGGGAATTAGAAGATGCCGCGAGTGCCCCTCTGCCGACGACTTGGCAGATGACGCGCTCGCCGCAGGACGCTCCTGACAAGGACGAGAAGGTGACGATCGGTTTCGAGAGAGGGATTCCGGTCGCGGTCGATGGGATGAAGCTTGATCCGGTCTCGCTGGTCGAACTGCTGAACGAAATTGGCGCCCGCAACGCCATCGGGCGGGTGGATCTGGTGGAAAACCGCTTCGTGGGCATCAAGTCGCGAGGGTGCTATGAAACGCCGGGCGGCACATTGCTGATCGCGACGCATCGCGAACTGGAGGCGCTGTGCCTGGAGCGGGAGGTGGCGCACTTCAAGCAGCATGTGGGCCTGAAGTACGCCGAACTTGTTTACTTCGGACTGTGGTTCACTCCGCTTCGCGAGGCCCTGGACGCTTTTGTCGCCAGTACCCAGGGGGAGATGACCGGCAGCGTGACCCTGTCTTTGTATAAGGGAAACGTCTCGGTCGTGAGCCGGCACTCGGAGCACTCGCTTTACCGTACAGATCTCTCGTCGTTCACCATGGGCGATGGCTACGACCAGAACGATGCGGCGGGGTTCATTCGGATTCTTGGATTGCCCTCGCGCACCCGGGCGCGGGCGCGGGTGGAGGTTGCGCGATGAAGATGTGGTCGGGCCGGTTTGAGCAGGGGCTGAACCCGCAATTCGAGTGCTGGCAGCGGTCGTTTGAATTCGACCGCCGGCTGCTGAGTTACGAACTGGCGGCGAGCGGGGCACACGCTCGTGCCCTGAAAAACGCCGGGGTTCTGTCTGCAGGTGAACTCATAAGCATTCTGGAAGGGCTGCAGCAGATCGGTGAGACGGCGGCATCTTCCCAGGGCTTGGTCGAAGATGATGAAGCGGAGGACGTGCACCATTTCGTCGAAAAACAGCTGGTAGCGCGGATCGGCGAATTTGGATACAAGCTGCACAGCGGTCGCAGCCGCAATGAGCAGATCGCCACTGACTTGCGTCTCTATGTGAGGGCGGCGGTTGATGAATTGCGAAAGGAACTGGCCGAGGTCTGCGCGGCGTTCACCGACCGCGCCGAACAAGCCGGTAGTGCTGCGATGCCCGCTTACACCCATTTGCAACACGCCGAGCCGGTGTTGGTGGCGCATTGGCTGCTAGCTTATGTCGAAATGTTTTTGCGGGATGCCGATAGGCTTGCGGATTGCCGCGAACGCGTGAACGTGTGTCCGCTGGGATCAGGCGCGGTGGCTGGAACGACTCTGCCGCTCGATCGTGAGTTCATGGCGGAACAACTTGACTTCGCCGGTCCGACGGCGAACAGTATCGACGCCACGAGCGACCGCGATTTCGTTCTTGAGTTTGTCAACGTGCTTTCGCTTCTGGGGTTGCACTTAAGCCGATGGGCTGAGGAAATGACTATTTTCTCCTCGCGGGAATTCGGTTTTGTGCAGTTGCCTGAGGCTTATTCCACGGGCAGTAGCGCCATGCCTCAGAAGAAGAATCCAGACCTTTTGGAACTGGTGCGGGGCAAGACCGGCCGCGTCGTGGGGAGCGCAATGGCGCTGATCGTGACTTTGAAGGGCTTGCCTCTGGCTTACAACAAAGACTTGCAGGAAACACAGGAGCCGCTGTTCGATGCCACAGATACAGCGCTTGGGTTGTTGCCGCTGGTCGCCGGGTGGATGAAAGCCGTTGAGTTTGACCACGACCGTATGAACGAGGGGGCGCAGTCGGGTTTCATGAATGCGTGGGCGGCAGCTACTTACCTGGTCAACCACGGCGTTCCTTCGCGGCTGGCGCACGAGCAGATCGGCAAGGCTGTGAAGCTGTGCTTGGAGAAGCATTGCGAGTTGCAGGATTTGACGCTGGATGAGTTACGCGCTCTGAATCCGATATTTGATGAGAGCTTTCGTGATTGCTTGAAGCCAGCTGCGGTGCTGGCGATCCATGATGTTGCTGGCGGGACGGCGCCACCGCGAGTCCGGCAGGGGATTGGAGCGGCGAGGAAGAAAATCGAGGCGTTGCGCAAGGAGGTAAATTTCCATGCGCACGCGTAAAGCCATTTTGCCGGATGCGAAGCAGATTCACGAGCTGATCTCGGCCTATTCTGGCGATGGCACATTGCTGCCGCGCACTCTGGCGGAGATCTGCGAGAACGTCAGAGACTTTGTGGTCCTGGAAAAAGAAGGCCGCATCATTGGATGCGGCGCGCTACATCTTTATGGCACACACCTGGCCGAGATTCGTTCGATCACCGTGGGACCCCGCGCGCAAGGTCAAGGTGGAGGCAGCCGGCTGATGAAGGCTCTGATGGCCGAAGCCAAGCGGCATCGGGTGGATTGCATTTGCCTGTTCACACGGGCCCCGGAATTCTTTGCGCGCCAGGGATTCGAGATGGCGCGTCGTGAGGATCTTCCCGACAAGATTTATAAGGATTGCCACGTCTGTCCGAGGTTTTATAAATGTGACGAAGTTGCCATGGTGCGCGGTAAGCTTCCCACATTCGCAATCCTGCCTGAACCTGCGAACTGGCTGGTAAGAATCCAACCCCAGCAATAAGGATGCTATGATCGGTTGGCGATAGGGCTGAAATCGCTAATTGCGGGCGGACACCAAGCTATGGCAATCGTTGCTCCCAGCAGTTCCACCACGACGTCAGCCTCCGAAGGGTCGACGTCCTATACCGTTCCCCTGGCGGTGGTGACTACTTTATTTTTCATGTGGGGCTTCTTGACTTGTCTCAACGACATTCTTGTCCCTCACCTGAAACCGATTTTCGACTTGAATTACAAAGAAGTCATGCTCATTCAGTTCGCCTTTTTTGGAGCATATTTTCTTTTCTCCATTCCTTCGGCTAAGGTGATTGATTGGATCGGCTATCAGCGGTCGATGGTGGTTGGCTTACTGACCATGGGTGTCGGAGCATTTCTTTTCGTGCCTGCCGCCAGCGTGCCATCATACCCGCTGTTCCTGGTCGCACTCATCGTCCTGGCAGCCGGCATTACCTGCCTGCAGGTGGCGGCTAATCCATATGTGACGGTACTAGGTGACCCGGCGACCGCCTCGAGTCGGCTGAATCTGACACAGGCGTTCAACTCGCTGGGAACCTTTCTTGCTCCGTTCTTCGGCGGTTTGCTGATTCTGACTGCCGCGCCAAAGACCATGGAAGAGATACGGGCGATGGCGCCCGACGTCCTGCAGGCCTATCGCTTACACGAGGCGGCCACCGTCAAGACACCCTATGTAGGTTTGGGCCTCGCGTTAGTGCTGCTGGCGATTGCGATCGGAAGCTTCAAGTTGCCGAAAATCCCGCAGGCTCAGCACAAAGTTGGGGAAAAGGTGAACGATTCCATCTGGAAGCATCGGAATCTGATCTTCGGCGCAATCGGCATCTTTGTCTACGTTGGCGCCGAGGTTGCCATTGGGAGCTTCCTGGTGAACTACTTCACCCAGCCAGAGATCGGCGGCCTGACTGAAAAGGTTGCGGCCAGTTTCGTTGCTTTTTACTGGGGCGGAGCCATGGTCGGGCGTTTCATCGGTTCCGGACTCTTGCAAAAGATGAGCACTGGTCGATTGCTTGGCATTTGCGCGGTGTGCGCTGCCGCCCTCGTGACAATTTCCATGATCAGCACGGGGCACTTCGCCATGTGGAGCATCATCCTGGTTGGTTTTTTTAATTCCATCATGTTCCCGAGCATATTCACTCTGGGGGTAGCGGAACTCGGCCCGCTAACGGGGGACGGCTCCGGAATCATGATTATGGCGATTGTTGGCGGAGCCCTTATCCCGCTGGCGCAAGGAGCGATTGCCGATAGGATCGGAATTCACCACGCCTTCTTTCTTCCTGTGATCTGCTACCTGTACATCCTGTTCTTTGCGCTGAGCGGTTCGAAGCCCAACAGCGAACGCCCCGCGCGAACGTAGAGAGCCGCTTCAGGCCGTCGCGAGGCCGGGCTTTTTTCTTGTGCCTTCGAAATGCGCTTCTATCTCCTCCAGAGTTTTCCCTTTTGTCTCTGGCAGGAACACTACAGCCGTGATGAAGTAGATTACGGTGCAGGCCGCGAAGCCCCAAAACATGGTGGAGTAGCCGTACTTGCCGACCGTGGGCAGGAATACAGCGGCGATGCCGGTGGAAACCGCCTGGTTGAGCAGCAGGGCGATGCTCATTCCGTTGGAACGAATGCGGGTCGGCATCAGCTCGGAAAGCGCCAGCCAAACGCAGACGCCCGGGCCGATAGCATAGAACGCCATGAACACGAAAAGAGTGATGGCGACCTTCCACCCGCTGCGCTGGCTGGGCAAAGGAGTGATGAGCGCATTGTCGATTCTCAGCGGAGCCAGACGCGCGGCATCGAGATCACCGAAGGGATTAGAAAAGAACGCGACCACTTTATTGGGAGGAACGCAGCTTTCACGCGTAATTTCGATCGGGGCCGCAGCGACTTCGTCGGATCGCGCGGCCTTGGTGGAGGCGCGGAAGTCTCCATAGGAATAGATGACGACCAAAGAGGTCGGACGAGTACCGATTTGCCGGGCGGCGTCTCCGGCTGAGTTCAGCAGCCTCTCGGCTAGTTGCTGGTCATAACTGAGGGTGATTTTCTGGTCCGACGTGACCATGGACTGAACCGGTGTTCTGGAATCCACGCGCAGTCGTTCCGTTTGGCGGAAGAGCAGGCCGGTGCAGACCAGAGAGACGATAATTCCTGCCGTTCCCACCGACAGCAGGAACTTCCGCCCTTTGCGATCCACGAGCACGACGCCGCCAATGGTCACCAGGAAGTTCACGATGGTGAAGAGAACGTAGCCCCAATGTGCCTGGACATCGGAAAGGCCGCTCTGTAAAAGGATGTTTGTGTTATAGCCGATGATGGAGTTGATGCCGGTGGCCTGGTTGCACGCGAGAATGACACAGGCCAGCACAAACGGGATCACATACTTTCGACGCAAAAGCGATTCCTTGACCCTCGTTCCGGTTGCGGTCCGTACCTTCTCCGCGGCGGTCGCTTGTTCCATTTCCGCGAGTTCAAGGTTGGCCTGTTCGCTGGTGCGGGAGCGCAGGAGTGCGGCGAAAGCGGCATCTCGTTTTCCGCGGCGAAACAGCCAGCGAGGGGATTCCGCCACCATGAGGCTGCCGATCACGAACAAGATGCCGGGGGGCAGCGAAACCCAGAAGATACTGCGCCACGCTGTGTCTTTGAAGGCGAAAAGCCGGGCGGGATCGCCGAGCTTTGCGACCTCTTCGACGCGAATGCTGAAGAACATACCGACAATCGCCGCTGTTACGATCCCGAGTGTCAGCAGCCACTGGAAGATGCCTGTGCCCTTGCCACGATTCGATGCCGCCAGACACTCCGCCAGATAGAGCGGGACCACGACACCGATCAAGCCAGCGCTTATGCCCTGTAAAAGGCGGCCAAGGACCAGCGGTTGATAGCCGTGCGAAAGGGCAATGACAGGAATGCTGATGACAAACAGCACGCCACTGAGCGTCATCAGGAGTCTGCGTCCCATCCAGTCAGCGAGCAGGCCGGCAAAGAGCGTTGAGATGACGCTGCCGAGAAGCACGGCTGCGACCACGATCGACAGCTGGCCCGCATTCAAACCAGAAGTGGCCTCCAGGTAGGGCAGGGCGCCAGCGATAATGCCGACGTCCACTCCGTAGAGCAGGCCGCCGAGCCCTGCTACCAGAAGGAGGAAGCGGTTGTAACCGGCCTTTTCGTTTTGCGCCACGGAGGGCGGTCCTTTCGCCGACGGTGAGAGACCAGAGATTTATTCCACGCGAGAATACTACGCAAATCAAGTGGAACTGAATTTTTCTCAGTCTTGGAGTAACTGTCCGGCTTCCATGGGAAGGGCGTAACGAATACGAAGAGGTGCGGATGCGAGGAATGACAGGGCCCACCCGCAAGGGCGGAGTATTCGGCTGCCGGAAAATGGCAGATGTCTAGGGTCGTCGGAGCTGCTCGCTGAAAATGCTAGGCGCCCACCTGGACGGAGATTAGCTCGGGGTTGCAGCGAGAGTTCTGGATGGACTTGACGGCGTCTTCTGCCGTAAATCTTCCCATAACCAGCGCGAGCTTACGGTCGGTTGTGGTCTGGATGGGAGTGCGGTCAATGCGCTGCACGTATTCAGGAGCGCGAGTTCCGCTGCGGTTCACTTTCACAAGAAACTTGGTGTTCTTCATAGTGTTTCTCTCCAGGCTCGTGCGATAAACACAGGTGAAAAAACAGGGCAGGACCGAGTTGACAGTCCCTTATTGCTTAGCAGTGTCATGAATCCGATTACTCTTCCAATGGCGCGAATCAAAGGAAACTTCAGATTGGGCTGGCCTATTGCCGGAAACGTGAAAGCGTAAGAAGAGATATTTCCCTCAGCTATAATACTAGGCTTGTTCGTTGCCGTTGTCAACCGAACAGCGGCAACGGGAGCACTGCCGGCAACGCAGGTTCGCGGGGGTGCGAACACGACGCGTCGCGGCGCAGCATCAGGGCTGCAAAATCTGGCCAGCCCGGGGATGAACCTGCTGATCTTTGAGTTGGCCGGTATCCCAACCACCGCCGAGGGCCTTTACCAGATAGACCGAGCTGACCATCTGCTGGCCGAGCAACTGGGTCTGCAGACGCTCGCTGGTTAGCAGCGTGGTCTGCGCATTGATTACATCGAGGTAGCTGGTAACTCCGCCGATATAGCGATTATTGGCAATCGCCAGGGCGCGCCGGGCATCATCGACCGCAGCGCCTTGCGTAGACAGCGCTTGCGAAAGCGTGCTTAGATTGCTGATTCCGTCTTCAACTTCCTGGAAAGCCGTGAGCACGGCCTGACGGTAATTGGCCACCGACTGGTCGTATGCCGAGCGGGCAGCGGCCAGATTGGCGCGGTTTCGTCCGCCCTGGAAGATGGGCTGCAAGGCGTCCGCGCCGAGCGACCAGAAAAGGCTGGGCGCATTGAGGAGCGTACCGAGATCACGGCTTTGCCACCCTCCCGAGCCGCTTAGCGTGATGTGTGGATAGAATGCCGAGCGGGCGATGCCGACCTGCGCATTTTGGTAGGCCATCAAGCGTTCCGCGGTGGAGATATCAGGCCGGCGCTCCAACTCGTCGGAGGGCACTCCAAGCGGGACGGGGGGCGGTGTGGCCCGCAACGGCGCGACGGGTACGCTAAGGCTGGAGGCTGGCTGGCCCACCAGCACCGCGATGGCGTGTTCATACTGCGCGCGCGACTCCTGCACCAGAGCAAGCTGCGAAACTGTCGAGTCAAGCAGCGCAGCCTGCTGCGCAACTTCAAGTCCGCTGGCTATGCCGCCATCGTGGCGGTTTTTTACTAGGTCTAGGCCTTTTTGCTGGTAGCCCACGGATTCCTGTACCACTCCAAATTCGGCGTCCAACTCCCGCAGTGTGAAGTAATCGGCGGCGAGTTCAGCGGTCAGCACCAACTGCACGTTCTGCAGATCGGCGGCTGTTGATTGCAGAGAAGCGTTGGCCGCTTCCACGTTGTGCCGAACGCGTCCGAAAAGGTCGACCTCATAGCTCAACGAGAACGGAATCGTGTAGACACTCTGTGTGTAAGAAGTAGCCTGCGAAGAAATGATGATAGGCTGCGCCACACCGGGGACACTGACGATGGTCGGACCTGCGCCATTTAGCGGACGATTGGCGCCCGCGCGCTCCCGCAACGCGCTGGGATCGGTCGAAAGCTGCGGAAACATGTCCGCGGTAGCCACGCGAGCCAACGAACGCGCCTGGTCTAAACGGTCGCGTGCGGCCACCAGAGACTGATTCGCCTGGAGCAATTGTTGTTCGTAGGCATCGAGCGTAGGGTCGTTAAAGATTTGCCACCACGCGCCTTTGGGAATCGCATCCTTGGGCGCGGCCTGCTGCCACGGCGGTTGCGTCTTCCACGCGTCCGGGGCCGGCGCTGGAGCCGCGGGCCGGCTGTAACGCGGACCGACGGTGCATCCCGCCGCCAGACCGAGCAGGGCGAGAGCGGCCGAGATTGCCGCTCGTTTCACGATCCGCTGCCTTTCTGCGGGGCCGTTTTCTGGTCTGGCTGCGCCACGTTCACCTGTTGTCCCTCTTCAAGTGAGTCAGCGGGGTTGATGACGACCCGTTCTGCGGCGGAGACGCCGCCTAAAACCTCCAAGGTGGCACCGTAATCGCGTCCGATGTTGATGGGACGCAACTGCACTTTGCTTCCCGGGCCTACGACGGCGACGTGAGCGCCTTCAGCGCGGAACAGCATTGCGTTCACCGGAATCGTGACTTTGTTCACGCCAGAACCGACTGCGAAATGCACCTCGCCGAAGGAGCCGGGCAGCAAACGCCCGTCCTTGTTGGGTACGTCGACTTCTGTCAGCAGAGTGCGCGTGGCCGGATCAATGGCCTCCGCCGTGCGCGCCACCTTACCGAAAAACTTCTCGCCGGGAAATTCTTGCAACGTGACAGCGGCCTTGGCGCCAACCTTTATAAACGGCGCGTAGGCCTGCGGCACACTGGTGTAGACGCGCAGCGGATCGACTCGCGCGAGGTCAAACAATTCGCGGCCTGCAGCCCCGGTGCCAACGCCGGCGCCGGCGTTGATGAGCGCTCCGGGATCGACCGTGCGGCGAGTGAGCACACCGGAGAAGGGAGCGTAGACATCCTTGAAGCCTTCAAGTTGCTCGAGGCGGCGGACGTTGGCGTCGGCTGCGGCCAGGTTGGCCTGGCTCTGCTTGTAGCCGCTCTCATATTGGTCGGCTTCTTGCGCGGAGACGGAGTCGGTCTTGCGCAGGTTCTCCCAGCGGTCGGCGCTGATCTTGGCCAGATCCATTTGCGCCAGTATTTGCAAACGCGCGGCGCGGGTCTGGTTCAGCTCCTGATCAACCTCAGGAGTGTCGATCTTTGCCAGCAACTCGCCTTTCTTTACCCGGCTGCCGATGTCTTTGTACCAACGCACAAGATAGCCGTTGGTGCGTGCGTAAATGGGGGATTCCTCATAAGCCAGCAGAGATCCGGGCAGAATCAGATCCTCGTCTGGTTTTTCGGATTGGGGGTAAACGACGGCGACGGTTGGTACAGTCTCGCGTTCCGTCTCCTTGGCCAAAGCGCGCTCGTGGGTCAGATGATCCCAGAGGGTGAGCCCACCTGCGACCAGCAGTACCAGCAACGCAATGCTCACCATCATCAGCGCTTTACTGGCGGGCGCGGGCGGCACTTCGGGCGGCTTCTGGATCGCGGGAGGTTGATGCCGGGAGTGCTGCTGGATCGCTGCGATCTCCTCGTCGCGTTGCGCCTGAGCGCTTAGCGCGTGATGCTCCTCGTTTTGGATCGGCGGCTGCGGAGCGGCGGCACCACTCTGTCCGGCGCGCTTTGCATCCTGGTTAGATTCGTTCTCTGCACTCATGCTTGACTCCGATACCTGCGAAAACTACCTGCACCTATTCACAATTATGCCAACCCCTGGCTCGCCCGCTTGGCTTCGCGGCGGCTGTGGAAGATGGCGAACACGCTTGGCACAAAGAATAAGGTGGCCACCGTGGCAAACAGCAGTCCGCCGATGACAGCGCGGCCCAGGGGCGCGTTCTGTTCGCCGCCTTCGCCAAAGCCCAGCGCCATAGGAACCATGCCGATGATCATGGCCAGCGCAGTCATCAGCACGGGACGCATCCGTGTGTATCCCGCAGCCACTGCGGCCTGCACGGCGGGAATGCCCTCGTCGATCTGTTCGCGGGCGAAGCTGACCATCAGGATGGAGTTGGCGGTGGCCACGCCCATGCACATGACCGCGCCGGTCAGCGACGGCACACTCAACGTGGTGTGGGTCAACAGCAGGAACCAGCAGATTCCCGCAAGAGCCCCCGGCAACGCCGCGATGATGATGAAGGGATCGAGCCATGACTGAAAGTTAATCACAATCAGCAAGTAGACAAGCAGAATCGCTCCCAGCAGTCCCACGCCGAGTCCGAAGAACGACGAGCGCATGGTGGCTACCTGCCCGCGTACCACGATGTGAGTGCCGCGCGGCAGTTGGCCATCGAAGGTCTTGAGAACTTTGTCAGTGTCCGCTGCAACCGCGCCCAGATCGCGATCCTGGGTGCTGGCGTAAACGTCAATGACCGGCTGCACGTTGTAGTGGTTGACGGTAGCCGGCCGCGCGACGGGAGATAACTGCACCAGGTTACCCATCAACTGCGTGCCTTGTTGCGAACTTACCGGGATGGTCATCAGGTCTTGCATGCTGGTCATGCGGTATTGCGGCGCCTGCACGGCCACCTGATAAGTAACTTCGTTGCGCGGGTTGAGCCAGAAATTCGGCGCCGTCTGAAAGCTGCCACTCAGCGAAACCAGTACGCTTTGCGCCACATCGCGCGCTGTGAGCCCAACCTGAGTGACGCGTGTGCGATCGATGTCCATATACAGCGTGGGTAGGGAAAGCAATTGCTGCACGTGTACATCGGCGGCGCCGGGAATATGCCGCATCTTGTTGGCGATCTGCTGCGCAATACGATAGCTGGCTCCCATGTCTGTGCCGACGATCTGCACATCGATGGGGGCAGGCAAGCCGAAGTTCAGAATCTGGGTAACGATATCAGCGGGCTGGAAAAAGAACTCCACTCCAGGAAAGCGCTGGGGCAATATCTCGCGCAAATGCCGCATGAGCCCCGCAGTGGGGGTGTGATGCTCGGGATCGAGCGCGATCAGGATCTCGATATCGCTGGTGCCAATGGTTCCATTGGAACTGTAGGACTGGTTGATGCCGGAGTTGGGCAGGCCGATGTTGTCGAGAACCGTCTGCAACTGGCCCGGGGGAATTTCCTGATGGAGAACGCCCTCGATTTCGTCGCACAGCCGCGCTGTTTCTTCCACGCGCAAGCCGGGACGAGCGCGGACATGCAGGCGCAGCAGGCCGGCATCCACTTGCGGGAAGAAGTCTTGTCCCAAGAACGTGAACAACCCCAGCGAGAGCAGACAAAAGACCAGGAAGCAGAGCACGAATACGCCGCGATGCTCGAGGGTGGTTTCCAGCAACTGCTCGTAGCCGCGGCGGAAGTCTTCGAACTTGCGCTCGAAACCGCGCTGGAAGCGGCCCAGGGCCGACTTGGGCGCCTCTGCACGATGCTCGTGCCCGCGCATGATGTACATGACCAGCGTTGGGATGAGGGTTCGCGAGAGCAGATAGCTGGCCAGCATGGCGAAGCTCACGGCCTCGGCCAGCGGCACGAAGAGAAATTTCGCCACGCCCGCCAGGAAGAACATGGGCACGAACACGATGCAGATGCTGAGCGTGGAGACGAAGGCCGGCACGGCGATCTGCTGCGCGCCGTCGAGGATGGCCTGCCTCATCTCTTTGCCCATGGCGAGGTTGCGCTCGATGTTTTCGATTTCCACCGTGGCGTCATCGACCAGGATGCCGACGGCCAGCGCCAATCCTCCCAGGGTCATGATGTTGATGGTTTCGTCCGATCGCGCTCAGCACGATGATGGAAACAAAGATGGAGAGCGGAATCGAAATGGAGATGACGATCGTAGGGCGCCAGTCGCCGAGGAAGATGAGGATCATAACAGCCGTAAGGGCCGCCGCGATCAACCCCTCTCGCAATACACCCTGGATCGACGCGCGCACAAACAGGGACTGGTCAAACAGCGACGTGATCTTCAGCTCCGGGGGCAGCGCTTGCGCCGCCTGCGCCACAATGTTCTTGATCCCGGCGACAATTTGCAGCGTGGAGGCGTTGCCGTTCTTGTAAATCGACATCAGCGCGCCGCGGTTCCCATCCTGACGCACGATGTTGGTCTGGGGAGCGAAACCGTCGCGTATGTGGGCAACATCGCGCATGTAGAGCGTGGAGCCGTTGACCGTCTTGACCGGCAGGTCATTCAATTCCGCGATAGTCCGTGGGGTTCCGTTCATTTCCACGTTGTATTCCAGCGGACCGAGTTTGACGGTGCCGGTCGGCAGGATTATGTTTTGCGCGTTGACGGCGTTAACAATGTCATTCGGGCGCAAGCCCGTAAGACTGGAGTTTCGGTAAGTCCAGGTCCACCTGAATCTGGCGAATCTTGCCGCCGTAAGGATAGGGGGTAGCGGCTCCCGGTACGGTGGCCAGAAAGTTGCGCAGGAAGTTCTGGCCCAAATCGAAGAGTTGCTGCTCGGGCAGGGTCTTGCTGCTGAGTCCAAGCTGGATGATGGGTGTGGTCGAGGCGCTATAGGAAATGATCAGCGGCGGCGTCGTGCCGGGCGGCAGTCCGCGCACGGTGGTCTGGGCGATGGCCGTGATTTGGGCGATGGCTCCCTGTACATTCGTGCCGGGGCGGAAAAAGATCTTGATGACCCCCAGGCCGTTTACCGACTGCGACTCCATGTGCTCGATATCGTTGACCGTTGTCGTGATGCCGCGCTCGGAGTTAGCCACGATGCGGTCGGCCATGTCCAGCGGCGACATGCCCGTATAGAACCAGACCACCGAAACCACGGGAATGTCGATACTGGGGAAGATGTCTGTGGGGGTGCGCAGGATCGTAATCGGCGTCAGAATAATGATGACGAGCGCCATCACGATGAAGGTATAGGGACGCCTGAGCGCTAACGCAACAATCCACATCGGTTCGGCACTACTCCTAAGTTGAAATGAACAAGAAAGATGTTACAGTGCACGGATGCGAAGAGAACTCCGCGGACCTGGTTTTAGATTCGATACTGAGCGTATTGGATTCTAAAGCCCACCGACGATTATATGTTAGGGTAGGACTATGCGCCAGAAGTCTCCGGCTCATGCCAAACGCGGTGCAGGCCGCGGCAAGCGCTCTCCCGGGCGTCCGCGAAGCGAACAGGCCCGCGTTTCCATCCAGCGCAGTACTTTGAAGCTCCTGGGGGAAAATGGCTTTCCCGATCTGACCATTGAAGCCGTCGCAGCTCATGCCGGTGTCGGCAAGGCAACTGTTTACCGCTGGTGGCCGAACAAGGCGGCGCTTATCGCAGATGCGTTCGCCAGCAGCACCACCCGGAAACTCCGCTTTCCCGATACCGGATCGGTGCGCGCCGATATGAGCCAACAGATGCGTCAGGTCATAAAGATCTTTCGCAGCCGGCGTGGACGGATTCTTTCTGCCATTCTCGCCGCCGGCCAGAGTGACGGAGAGCTCATTGCCGCTTTCCGCGAACGTTTCATGAGGCCGCGCCGCCAGGAAGCGTACGCTACAGTTCGCCGCGGAATTGCGCGCGGCGAACTGCGCAAGGGAGTGGATCTGGACCTTCTCCTTGATTCACTCTACGGGCCCATTTACATGCGGTTCCTGATACGTCACGACAAGTTGACTCCTGATTTTGTCGACAATCTTTGCGAGCTCGTGCTGGGCGGAGCCCGTCCGCGTCAAAAACCACGGGCCCGCGGATCGAATTAATTCTGCTGTGGCCACGCCAAGCGGCCACAATTCAGGTTCCAGAATCCCACTTGAGGTCCCTTCTGTCGCTTACCAAATCTCCGCTGGTGCTTGGCAGGCATGAAGATATGGTTTTTCATAGCTATCTCGCGGCCTTTTGTGACAGGTGCAGGGACATTGATGAATCGGGACGCATTAGTTCCTGCCCATCGGGGCCTTGCGCTGCATGCTGGAGACCAATGAGCAATAAGGTCTTTTGGCTCCCCTTCAGCATGGCCTTTCGAGACCTTACGCGATTCATAGGCGACAGGGCACACTAGCGTGTCAATTCGAAGTCGACGAAACACAGCTTATTCAAACACCTATGCGCCCCCTCGCCGCCCGTTGGAATACGCTTGCGGTTGTACTGGCCCTGGCCACGATGCTGGGTTGCCAGGGACTGAGTACAAGCAAACCGAACTCGCTGAGTACGGGGACACCCCTGCCAGGCGCGCTGAGTGCCGCGCCCGCCAGCATTAGCTTTGGCAGTGTGCCGAGCGCGACCAGCCAAACTCAGTCCGACACGCTGAGCAATACGGGCGGAACCAGTTTCACCATCACGCAGGTAACTGTTACCGGTGCCGGTTTTAGCATCAGCGGATTAACCACACCTGTGACCCTGACGCCCGGACAGAGCACGTCCTTCAACGTAACTTTTGAGTCGCAGTCTTCAGGCAATTCCAGCGGAAACATCGCGATTGTGTCGGACGCTTCCGATGCGAGCTTGAACGTAGCACTGAGCGGCTCCGAGGCTACACAGAATCAAGGCACGTTGAGCGTTAGTCCAGTCAGCGTCGGCAGTGTCACAGTCGGGACGAGTGGAACTCAAACCGGGACTCTTAGCGCCAGCGGCGCGAACGTGTCGGTTTCCTCAGTCAGCTTGAACGGCACCAATCTTTCAGAGTTCTCTATCAGCGGCCTCTCCTTTCCGGTTACGGTCACAACGACTCAGCCCCGTACTTTCACGGTGACGTTCACGCCCGGGGCTAGCGGAACGGCGTCAGCCTCGGCTTCATTTGCCAGCAACGCTTCCAACTCGCCAAGTGCTGCCGCTGTTACAGGCACGGGCACGTCCGCACCCGTCTATAGCGTCATGTTGTCATGGACAGCCAGCTCCACCTCGGGCGTTACGGGCTACGACGTCTATCGCGCTGTCTACACAAACTCCTGCGGATCCTACTCGAGCATTGGTTCCACGCCGAGTTCCAGCACAGCGTTCACCGACAGTGTGGTGGCCGACGGCACGACGTACTGCTACGCGACCAAGGCGGTAGATGCGAGTGGTGAGAGCGGATATTCCAACGTCGTCCAGGCCACGATTCCCACACCGTAGCCCTTGCTCTCCGATCCGGCACCACACTCTGGTCCGGTTCTTTCGGTCCAGGTAGGTTTTCTCAGGGATATCGAAAACGGAATTGGCTGTACTCCTTGCAACCTGCCAGGCGGTAGCACTGGTGTGCGATGTAGCAAGTCCTAGACATTAAGTGCAAGGTCTTGCACATGTGCCAACCGGCCGAACTACTGAGGGCCGATGTTCCCTTCTTAGGCTCGAGGCAGCTGATAATTGCAGCATTCCACTGCTAAGTGCATCTTATTCAATGGCTTAGACTACGATACTTGGGCCTGAAGCTAGGCCCGACCCGCAGGCGAGTTGTCCGAGAGAAAGAAATAACCTGAATTCCAATCGGAGAGAAAACGTTTCTGTTGAGGGGCCGACCCGCCCTTTGGAGTTTACCCCTTGCAATAATCTGCAATCCCATGTAGGATCATTGTCATCAGGGCAAGCCGACTCGTGAAGTTGGCAGCTGTTTCCCCCCGCCCGATGGTTCCACGAAGAAGCTGTAGTGAGAGCGAGAGAAAGCAAAGGGTCTTGACATGGTAAGACAAGGTGCTACAATCTCTATAGGAATAGTGGCGATTGTTAAGTGACATTGTTTTTGGCACCTGACCTGCTCCATATGACTTATAGTGAGCGCGCTGGCCCGAAAAAGGAAATCGCGTTGAAGTAACCAGACGATTCTTTGAGGCAAAGCGCGCAACTGAAATTAAGCAGGAAAACAGCATTCCCCCCGGTTTCCTGCCCAAGGTGGTATTCCCCTAGGGGATCTCAGTGTTGAGATCCCGACAACGACAATCTTGTACTCAGTTTGGGGTCACTCAGAGAAAGTGACTTAGAGGGCGAAGCTATGGCCATAAGCACCGTATCGTGGGAGTTTCCGCAGCCGTCTCCGCTAGCTGAAGCGGGAGTTGAAAACTGGTATGGGCTGCAGACTCGTCCGCGCCACGAAAAAATTGTGGTGCAGCGACTTGAAGAGAGAGGGGTGACCACGTTCCTGCCTCTGGTCACCGAGGTGCACCGCTGGAGTGACCGCAAGAAGTCGGTGCAGATGCCTCTGTTCAGTTGCTATGTGTTCGCGAAGTTTGTGCCGAACCGCTCCGAGCGCTTACGTGTCCTGCGCGTAGATGGAGTGTTCGGGTTAATCGGCGCCCGCGGCGAGGGTGCTCCCATCCCCAACGAGCAAATCGACGCGGTTCGTAACGTCGTGGAAGGACAATTCCCCTGGTCTAGTCATCCCTTCCTCAAGATCGGACAGCGCGTGCGCATCCGAAGCGGAGCGCTCGATGGTTTGGAGGGCATACTGGTCTCGCGCAATGGAGACCGCACGCTGGTCATTTCCGTGGATGCGATCCAGCGGTCGTTGGCGGTTCGCGTGGAAGGGTATGAAGTCGAACCGATCTGAAGTTATCCCTTGTTCTGTAATGCCTACTTTTTGCTGCAAGTAAGGATCCCCTACCAATAAGGACCCCCTACCCTTGACCGACAATACTACGATTGAAACACTTCGCTTGCTGGCCGTAAGCAGGGAACCGGCAGTTCTTCGCCTGCTTTGGTCCATTGCGGAATCTGACTCCTGGCAGCTGGAAACAGCGGCGAATGGTTGGGAAGCCATGGAGCGGGTGCAATCCGGAGCAACGCCCCACATGCTGTTGCTGGATCTGGCTCGCGGCGACGGCGATAGCTTGCAGCTCTTACCGTGGCTCCGCCGACTCAGCCCCGACCTTCCAGTGGTTGTAGTTTGCTACCCGGAGGATGGCGGCGCGCGGCGAGAAGCAACCCGCCTGGGCGCCAGGAATGTCCTGGTCCGGCCGTTCAGCGAAGGACAACTGGAACTCTTTATACGCCGCTGTCTCGATCCGTCAAACGACGGTGCGGAAGCGGAGATGGCGAGCGAAGATATCGAGTCACTGGGCGAGGACGAGTTTTTCCTCAGCGTGAGCCCCGTCATGCAGAAGCTCCGCGCACAGGCGAAACTGCTGGCGCAGTCGGATGTTCCCGTGCTTATTCTGGGAGAGCCCGGAAGTGGAAAAGGCACGGTTGCCCGTCTGATCCACAAGCTTTCGGTTTACTCCGGCTTCAGGTTCCTCAGAGTTAATTGCGCGGAGATGCCGGGAGACCTGCTGGAGATCGAATTGTTCGGCAGAGAACAGGCTTCCGCGAACGGGCCTTCAACGCGTGCCGGGCGAACCAGCCCGGGCAAGCTCGAAATCGGCGAGAAGGGCACGCTTCTGCTCGATGAGATCACGGAGATGCCACTGGGGCTGCAATCGAGGCTTCTCCAGGTGCTGCAGGACAAGCGATTTGTCCGGTCCGGCGACGACAAACCAGTCGAAGTCGATGTACGTATTCTCGCGGCCAGCAGCGACAATGTGGAACGAGCGCTGGCAGAGAAGCGGCTGCGTGCAGATCTCTATTACCGGCTCAGCGCATTCACTCTCGATGTGCCTCCTTTGCGGCAGCGCAGAGAAGAAGTCGAGATTCTTCTGCGTTATTCTATGCACAAGCTGGCTCGGTATTACGGCCTTCCTCCGCGAGAATTCTCTCCAGCGGTGCTGGTTGCGTGCCAGAGTCACTCCTGGCCTGGGAATCTGAAGGAATTGGAAACGTTCGTCAAACGCTACCTGGTCGCAGGCGACAAACTCGGCCTGAGCGCCTTGGAAGGACTTTCCCAGAGCGCTGGCAACGAGGTTCAGGCACGGACCCACAATCTAGCGATGATTCCGTGTGAGCACGAGTGCGAACCCGATGAAATTGAAGCCAGTGCGGACGTGTCGACACCGAAGTCATTGAAATCGCTGATTCAGAGTGTTAAGTGGGAAACCGAGAGGAACGCAATCGCAGCGGCCCTCGAGAAGACTGGCTGGAATCGGAAAGCGGCTGCCCGGCTCTTGGGAGTGAGCTATCGTTCGGTGCTGTACAAGATTGAGCAGTACCGAATGAGTGCCGCGGAGCCCTATCCCTTCCGGACTAACAGGTTGGCGGGTGCGGGCCAGACCAAAGGAAACGGAAAAGCAAGTTGAGCCAAGACGCCAACAGCATGGGTGAGAAGCGCCAAGGAGCCACCATGATGAGGAGAGCCGGCAGTTTCTTGAGGACGGGGCTGGTTGCGGCTTCAACGTGTGTTCTGCTATCGAATGTGCTCTGGGCACACGCTCCGAGTTCCAATGCCGCGCAACCCTCGCAAAACGCGGACGCCACAGCGCCGAAGCCGCACGACGACAGTTTCGTAATCGGGAACGATGACGTATTGGCCATCAATGTCTGGAAAGAGCCTGATATCTCGCGATCGATTCCAGTCCGATCGGACGGTAAGATCTCGCTGCCTTTAGTGGGGGAAGTTCAGGCCGCGGGCCGAACTCCTCTGAAGCTGGAAGTAGAAATAACCAGCCGGCTGAAGAATTACATTTCGGAGCCGGAAGTTACGGTCATCGTTCAGCAAATCAACAGTCAAAAATTCAACATCCTGGGCCAGGTGAATCGGCCGGGAACGTACGTGATCGCCAATTCGCCTACGGTGCTCGATGCGATTGCACTGGCCGGTGGTTTCCGTGATTTCGCAAAGCAGAAATCCATCTATGTGCTGCGGCAGAATGCCGATGGCACCCAGACCCGGATTCCCTTCAACTACAAGGAAGTTGTAAAAGGCCAGAATCCGGCTCAAAACATCAAGGTTCAACCGCGTGACACGATCGTGATTCCGTGACCATGAAGCTGTTTGAAACGATCAGCGTAGGTATGGTCCTTCTGGCTGCAGCGCCCGTTTGGTCGCAGGAGCAGCAGCAACGCACCGTCCCTGTGCCGGCAGTAACCGGCCCGATAAGTGACATCTTGACAAGTAGTGACAATGGCACAGATCGAATGCTGACTCCTCCTCCGGTAAGTGGTCAATCGTACCCAACCGCGCCCACTGCCGAAGAGCGTTCGAACTACCTGCGAGGCGGACTGGCTTTCACGACTGCATATACCGACAATGCGCTAGGTTCGTTGACCACTGAACCGGTGAGCGACGTGAGTTATTCCGTTGCACCCTTCATCGAGTTGGACGAGACGACGCCGCGACTGCAGTCGGTTCTAACCTACGCACCCGGATTCACGTTCTATCAGCGCACGACTTCAAGGAACGAGGCCGATCAGAATGCGTCGATCAACTTCCAGTACCGGCTGAGCCCGCACGTGACCTTTAGCGCGCGAGACGGCTTCCAGAAAAGCTCCAATGTCTTCAACCAGCCGGACTTGGGATCGGTCGGGGCGGTATCCGGCGGTACCCAGGAAGCCAATCTGTCTGTGATTGCGCCGATTGCGGACCGGATCAGCAATTCGGGGAATTTGGGCATCACCTATCAATTCGCCGCCAACAGCATGGTCGGCGCCAGTGCAACGCTTACGAATTTGAGCTATCCCGACCAAGCCGAGGTTCCTGGCCTCTTTGATTCGAGCTCGCAGAGCGGAGCGGCGTTCTATTCGCTTCGGATTTCGAAGAGGCATTACGTGGGCGCGACCTACCAGTATCAGCGGCTGCTTTCGTATCCGGCTCCGGCAACCAACGAGACGCAAACCCACGCCGCGCTTCTGTTCTACACGATATATCCGATGCCAGGGTTTTCGGTTTCGATCTTTGGCGGGCCACAATACGCGGAAATTGGCCCGCAGTTTCCTGGCGCAGGGTCTCCCGGCACGGGATCGACCTCATCGCCATCGTCCCAAAGTTGGAATCCAGCCGCTGGCGGTAGCTTAAGCTGGCAGGGACGGTTGAGCAGCGTGGCCATCAGCTACTCGCATTTAATCTCAAGCGGCGGCGGACTGATCGGAGCGGTGCGAATGGATAGCGCCAGCGCGTTGCTCCGGCAACAACTTTCGCGCATGCTGAGTGCGTCGGTGGCGGGCGGGTATGCCCAGAATGACCTCTTGGCTGGCACGCCCCTGGTTAGCGGTAACGGGCACACGGTTTCGGGAACGGGATCGTTGCAGCAGCAGTTTGGCCAGCACGTGAATCTGCAGCTGGGGTACACGCGGCTTCACCAGGATTACAGCACGGTTGCCGTCCTGGCCACGAATCCCAACACGAATCGCGAATTCATTTCGATTTCTTATCAGTTCTCCAGACCTCTCGGAAGATAAAGCTAAGTCAAAGATAAATCTATGGTTGACGATCTCGAAGAGAAAAGTTCGGAAGGCTTTGACCTTCAGCATTACCTGGGCATAGTGCGCCGCCGCCACATGCAGTTCCTGATCCCGCTACTTTTGGGGTGGCTGGTGGTGTGGGGAGCCAGCTGGGTTCTGCCTTCACGATATCGATCCGGCACGTTGATCCTGGTGGAGCAGCCCACCATGCCGAAGGATTACGTTACGCCTAACGTGAACGATGATCTCCAGGACCGATTGCGGAGTATCACGCAGCAGATTCTGAGCCGCACCCGTTTGTTGCACATTATCGATCAGATGAACCTGTACGCGGATTCGCACGTTAACCTCACACCCGACGAGAAGGTAGTGCGGATGCGCAAAGACATCGAGATTGAACTCGTGAGCGACGCCCAGAACCGGGTCAGCGCATTTAACGTCTATTATTTGTCGCACAATCCTCAGGTGGCCCAGAATGTGACCAGCGAATTGACCAACCTGTTTATCAGCGAGAATCTCGAAGTGCGCCAGCAGCAGTCGGAAGACACCACAAAGTTTCTCGAAGGCCGGCTCGAAACTGCCCGGAAAGTTCTGTCTGACCAGGAGGAAAAGGTTCGTGAGTTCAAGGGACAGCACGTAGGAGAACTGCCTGCCCAGTTGGCGACCAACCTTCAGATTCTCACCGGTCTGCAGTCTCAACTGCAGAATGAGGAAGATTCCCTCAACACCGCCAGACAGCAGCACGTCTACTTGCAAACGCTGGCCGACCAATACCGAGCCTTGCAGGGGTCATCCAAGACCTCGGATGGAGCCGTGGTCGGATTGCCCGCGATCGATCAGGAACTGGAAAAACTCAAGGCCCAGTTGGCCGACCTCAGTTCTCACTACACAGACAGCCATCCTGACGTGCGGAAAGTGAAGACACAGATTGCGGAAACCGAGAAGATGCGTGGCCAGTTCTTAGCCAGTCTGAAGGCGAATGCGGGCCAGGCCGATGGCGGCGAGACAACCGGCAACACGGCGAATATGGACCCGACGCAGGCAACCTTGCTGGTTCAGATCCAAGGGCAGCTGAAATCCAACTCGGTTGAGATCGCCAATCGCGAGCATTCCATCGCCGCGCTCAAAGCCAAAGTGGACGATTATCAGATACGGCTGAATCAGGAGCCGGTGCGCGAGCAGCAACTCTCCGATCTGACCCGTGGGTACGAGCAGTCGAAAGCGAACTACGACGAACTCCTCAAGAAAGAGAATGAGTCGGCCATGGCGACCAGCATGGAATTGCTCCAGCAGGGTGAGCGCTTCCGCGTTATCGATCCGCCGAGCCTGCCAACCAAACCCGACTTTCCCAATCGCCTGAAGTTCTGTGGAATCGGGCTGTTGGTTGGATTGGCGCTGGGCTTTATGGTGGCCGGAGCGTTCGAAATGATGGATGACCGGGTTCACAGCGAGAAGGAACTACAGAATCTGCTGCCGGTGGCTGTGATCTCAGAAATCCCAACTATTGCGGTTCCGACAGACCTGCAAAATGAGCGCCGACGGTTGTGGCTGGGATGGGCCACGGCGGTTTTCGTATCTGTTACGATTTTGCTGGGGTCGGCGTTCAGTTACTTGCGCGGCTAGCGATATTTCCCTATGTACAAAGCCTTTTACAGTCTGAAGCGCAATCCGTTTGAGATTACGCCCGATCCTTCGTTCCTGTTCGCCACCGGAAGGCACAACGAAGCTTTGGCCGCTCTTTATTACGGCGTGAGACGGCACAAGGGGTTTGTGGTCTTAACCGGAGAGGTGGGAACCGGCAAGACTCTTCTGCTCCGCTGTCTGTTGCAGTCGCTGCAGCAGAGCAAGGATGTCGCTTACGCCTACATCTTCAACGGACGTTTGTCCCCCGTCGAATTCTTGCAGTACATCGTCAGCGATCTGGGGCTCCCCGGCACCAGCAAGAACAAGGGCGAACTTCTGCTCCAGATTGCGCATTATGTCATCTCCCGCAGCCAGAAAAATCTGACGACGGTTCTGGTGGTGGACGAAGCGCACCATCTTTCATCGGAGATTCTGGAAGAAATCCGGCTCTTGACGAATCTCGAGACAGCGGACGAGAAATTGTTGCAGATTCTCCTGGTCGGGCAGCCCGAACTGAATGACAAACTCGACTCCCCTGGTCTGCGGCAACTGAAGCAGAGAATTGCCCTCCGCTCGCATCTGGTACCACTGGATTCAGACGAGACCAAGGGGTACATCCTGCGCCGCCTTCTGCTCGCGGGCAGCCCTTATCCCTCGGCGCTATTCCCGCCGGAGACGATCGCCGCGGTGTATCAGCACTCCCAGGGCCTGCCCAGACTGATCAACACCATTTGCGAAAACGCGTTGATCGCGGCTTACGCAAGGCAAATGCAAAGTGTGAGCCCTGACATCATTGACGATATCGCCTCCGACTTCCGCCTCGGAATTCAGACGCCCGCAGAAGAAGCGACGCCCGGCGAACTCGATGTGCGGAAAGCAGCCAGGACACTGCTCGAGATATACGCGCGCCTGCAGGCCGAGGGCGCGCGCGACGAGAAGGCCCTGCGGTTTGCGCCCCCGCAACGGTTCCCCTGAAAAGGGTGTGCAAGAGCAAGTGAAGTGCAAGGAACCAGACACAGAGCTGCGGCGAACGCCGATGCGAGTTACTGAAACATCATGAGCCATATATTTGACGCATTACAGAGGGCAGAGTCAGAGAGCACTGGGACGGAAAGTTCCACGTTCTCGGTTGCTACGGAACTGCTGCAAGCCGCCGAACGGAAGATGCGCGAGACCCCTGCGATGAATGAGCCGCACACCAGTACCGACTCATTCGATTCGACCCCAACGACTTCTTCATTAGTGGATCTGGAGCGGTGCCCCGTACTTTCCGTTTCCATCCCTGAGGAAAGCCACCTGGTATCGGTGGGCCAGGAGGAAAGTCTGGGTGCGGAGAAGTTTCGCTTTCTCGCGGTCCGCTTGCGTCAGCTTCGGCAGAGCCGTCCGCTCAAGAAGGTTCTCATTACCAGCAGTATTCCGCAGGAGGGCAAGAGCATGGTTGCGGCCAACCTTGCTTGTACTCTGGCTCGGAGAAAACGGCAAAGAACGCTGCTGCTGGAAGGTGATCTGCGGCGACCGACAGTGGCGGCGGAATTCGGTTTAGGCAGGGTTCCGGGGTTGTGCGAGTGGCTCTCTGGACAAACCAAAGGGATCAACCTCTACCGCCTGGAAAGTCTGGGACTGTGGGTTCTGCCGGCAGGCGCTGCGCCACAAAATCCTCTGGAATTGATGCAATCAGGGAAGTTGTCGCCTTTGATGGATCAGTTGGAAGCGTCCTTTGACTGGATCGTTATTGATTCTCCACCGGTGCTGCCGCTGGCGGATGCGAGCATGTGGTCACGGTTGGCCGACGGGATCCTGCTGGTCACGCGGCGGGGAGTAACTGAGAAGAAACAACTGCAGAGAGGGCTCGCATCTCTGGACACGAAGAAGTTACTGGGCGCATTGGTGAACGGTTCTACTGATGTGGCACATAGCGATTACTACCAGCGATACGCTCCCCCCGCATCGTCTGCTGAGTCGGACGATTCGAGCAAGTAAGAAGTCCGCATATTTGTTTTGATCTAGATCCGCATATCCCCCCAAGCAAATTCAAGACGGCAAACAATTGCCGAGTGACGCGCCTTCGCTTTCAGAAAAGGGCGCGCAAAATGGAGGAAGTCGTGGAAGGACGTTTTAGTCGTAATACTGGTTCGCTTTTGGGTTCTCTTCAGGGGTCGGTCGCGGATCGCAGTATTTTGCGCGAGGATGCATTTCGGAGGGTGCTTTCCCTCGAAAGAAAAAGGGCACAGCGATCGCAAAAGCCTTTTCTCTTGGCCTTGCTCGAAATGGAAAACGAGTTCGTTGCCGAGAAGAGTCGAAAGACGCTGGGCACGATCTTGTCTGCACTGGACTCGACCACCAGAGAGACAGATGTGACCGGTTGGTACAAGGATGAGTGCGTCGTGGGGGTGATGTTCACTGAAATCGCGATTGAGGATCGAAGCTCGGTTGTGGCCACAATCATGGCCCGCGTGAGCGAAACCCTGCGAGGCCATCTGACGTCGCAGCAGTTCAGCCAAGTGGGTATTTCCTTTCATCTGTTTCCAGAGGAACGGGAAGAAAAAATGTTGCCGACGCCTGTCGTTCCGCCTTTGTATCCGGATCTCTTGGGGCGTGACGAGGCCAGGAGGGTTGGATAACGGTGAAGCCGTCCGTCTTAATTGCGACAACGTCCCGGTGGTTCCCGACCGCCCGTCTGGCCATGGCTCTGGCCGAGGCAGGGTGCACCGTGGACGCTGTCTGTCCTTCTGGACATCCGCTTGGCAAGATGAACGCGGTGCGCCAGGCGCATGCCTACCGGGGCCTGATGCCGTTGAAGTCGTTTGCGGACGCGATCGCAGCCACGACCCCGGATTGCATCGTTCCCGGTGACGACCTGGCCACCCATCACTTGCACCAGCTGTACGATCGGGAACGTCGAAGCGGGAAAGCGGGACAGTCGATTTGCGCGCAGATTGAGCGTTCCCTCGGAGCGCCGGAAAGCTTTCCCGTCGTCCATGCAAGAGCTGCTTTTATTGCCCTGGCTCAGGAAGAGGGCATCCGTGCTCCGAAGACTGAGGTGATCGCGAACCACGGCGACCTCAGAGAATGGGTTGCGCGCATGGGCCTGCCGACGGTCTTAAAGGCGAACGGCAGCTCCGGAGGAGAAGGTGTCCGAGTGGTCCGCACACTCGAAGAGGCCGAACGCGCTTTCAGGACGCTGCAATCCCCTCCTCTTTTGGCTCGAGCGGCTAAACGGGCTCTGGTAGACGGAGACAGAACCTTGGTTTGGCCCTCATTGCTTCGGCATCGATCTACTGTAAATGCGCAGGTGTTTGTTGCAGGGCACGAGGCAACCAGCACGGTCGCCTGTTGGGAAGGGGACGTCCTGGCGAGCCTCCATTTCGAGGTGATCAACAAGCGGGATTCAGCCGGGCCTTCCAGCGTCGTGCGCTTGATTGAAAATGCTGAAATGTCGACGGCTGCCGAAAGGCTTGTCCGAAGGCTCAATCTTTCCGGCGTACTCGGGTTTGATTTCATGCTGGAGGCTCACACTGGAAATGCATACCTGATCGAAATCAACCCCCGTTCAACTCAAGTTGGGCACTTGACCCTGGGACCGGGACGCGACCTGCCCGCGGCTTTGTACTCCGCCTTGTCCGGCGAGGGTGTCCACACCGCTCCGAAAGTCACGGAGAACGACACCATCGTGCTCTTCCCGCAAGAATGGATGAGAGATCCGGAGAGTTCGTTCCTGATGTCGGGATATCACGATGTCCCCTGGGACGAGCCCGAGTTGCTTCGTGCCTGCGTGCAGCAACGTTCAAAAAAGAATCTCTGGTACTCCAAAGGAACCCCGGTTCGGACTCTCTCCCCGGTTCGGCTCCCGCGGTTATGAAAATTCCCATGAAGAATCATCCCGTACGCGCTGGATTGCAAAGCCGACACTTCCTGCAGCATCACCCTGTTCAGGGCGAGGTCCGCCACCATGCGAAGAGGCCGCTTCGAGTCATGAAATTTGGCGGGACGTCGGTGGGTGACGCATCCTGCATCGAAAAAGTCATCGAGATCATCCGCGCTGCTTCGCGCGACGGGGACCTGGTGGTGGTCGTCTCCGCGATGAGCGGTGTGACGAACAAATTGGTGGAAGTCGCTAAGCGGTCGGAGTCAGGAGAGCACACGCCGGTTGGGGCGATTCTTGATGAACTGCGCCAGCGGCACGAGGCGGCGGCCAGCGCATTGGTCCACTCGGCAGCGGAACGGAACTGTATCGACCGCAAGATGCAGGAGTTGTTCCAGGAGGGCGACCGCTTGTGTCAGGGCACGATTCTCTTGCGCGAGTTAACGCTGCGGGCGCGGGATTCGATCTCGAGCCTGGGAGAACGCCTTTCTGCTCCTCTTGTTGCAGCTGCGCTGGCAGAGCGCGGAGTGCCCAGTGAAGCAGTCGAAGCGACGGAACTCGTTGTCACGGATTCGTGCCACGGCGCTGCTGACCCGTTGATGGAGCTGACTCGTGAACGCTGCGAGGCGCGCCTGCGGCCGCTTCTGGGACAGGGCATCGTTCCGGTGGTCACCGGCTTCATCGGAGCGACAGTGGAAGGTGCACTCACAACTCTTGGTCGCGGCGGCTCGGACTATTCGGCGACAATCCTGGGGGCAGCTCTGGACGCGGACGAAGTTATTATCTGGACCGATGTCGATGGTCTGCAGACGGTTGACCCACGCCTGGTACCCGGCGGATGCACCATCCCCGAGATTTCATATCGCGAAGCGGCTGAACTGGCGTATTTCGGTGCCCGGGTACTGCATCCAAAGACGCTTCGTGCGGTAATGCAGTGCGGCATCCCTCTGTGGGTCCGTAATACGTTCGCCCCGGAACTGCCCGGAACGAAAATAACGCCAGCCGGCCCTCCGAGCGCAGGCGGGGTGAAGGCTCTTACTGCAATTAGTGACGTCGTAATGATCACAATTGGCGGCCCGGGAATGGTTGGAGTGCCGGATGTGCTGGGCCGCACCTTCCGGACGACGGCGGCCGTTCGGGCCGATGTGCTGCTGATTTCGCAGTCGTCTTCGCAAAATGACCTGTGCCTCGTGATTTCGTCCGCGCTCGCCAAGACCACGGTTGAGGCCCTGCGTCACGAGTTTGCGCATGACCTGGCGCACGACAAAACGGAACATGTGACGGTCGACCCAACGGTTGCGATTGTCACCGTGGTCGGCCAGAACATGCGTGGTATCGCGGGCGTTGTCGGGCGCACGTGCGGTGCGCTGGATCGCGAGAACGTAAACATCGCCGCCGTCGCTCAAGGCTCAACCGAGTGCACAATGTCGTTCGTGGTGGCGAAGAGAGACATGAATGCGGCCCTCCTCAGCATCCATCGGGAATTCCAATTGGAAAACGCGTCGAATAGCACCATGACTGAAACCGAAACGCAGTATCAGTGTTTCGAGGCTTTGCAGACCAGCCAGAGCGCTGACCAGGGAAAATAACCAGCGGTGAGCAGTACCTCGAAGCGCCGGATTTTTAACAATTGTCCCTCCCCCAAGTCTTACAAACTCATGTCTCAGCTAGAAAGCGATGTGTTGGTTCCCCCCGCAGAACAGAGTAGAGCAGAACTAGGGGAAAAAGCCGTGCATTTACGCCGTTCAAGTCCCACTAGCGCTCCTCCGCTGGTTCGGCCCGTGACGAACCGCGAGTGCAGCGTCCTGGATGAACAGTCTTTTCGCCGAATGATCGCAGTGGAGAGGAAGCGAACAGAACGCTCCCGCCAACCCTTTTTGCTGCTTCTACTGAATGCGGGGAACTGCCTGCCTTCCGATACCAACGGAAGAGTGCTGGGTCAGGTCCTCTCTGCGCTATCGCTTGCTACCCGTGAAACTGATGTCACTGGCTGGTATAAGACACACTCCGTCGTCGGGGTCATGTTCACGGAAATCAGCATCGATGAGCGTGGATCGATTGTTAGCACCGTGATGAGCCGGGTCAGCGAGACGCTGCGAAACAACCTGACGCTGCAGAACTTCAGCCAGATCAGTATTTCGCTGCATGTTTTTCCGGAGGATTGGAATCAGGACACTGCCCAAGGCAATCCGACTCTGTATCCCGATCTTGTCAATCGCCACGAAGCACAGGGCTTTGCGCACGTGGTCAAGAGATTGATGGATGTTGTCGGAAGCGCGGCCGCGCTTTTGATCCTGTCTCCGGTGTTTCTCCTGGTTGCCTTGCTGGTAAAACTCAGTTCCAAGGGCTCGGTTTTCTTCAAGCAGGAACGCCTCGGCCAATTTGGCAAACCGTTCACTTTCCTGAAATTCCGGTCGATGTATGCAAACAATGACCGCAAAATCCATCAGGAGTTCATTAAACGCGTCATCAAAGGTGAACATGATGGCAAAGCGGAGGGCGGGGGAAGCAAGTCAGTTTATAAGATGACGAACGACCCGCGGATCACGAGGATTGGACGGTTCCTCCGCCGCACGAGTCTCGATGAGCTTCCTCAATTTATCAACGTCCTTAGAGGCGATATGTCCCTCGTGGGCCCGAGACCGCCTATCGCGTATGAGTGCGAAGTTTATGACATTTGGCATCGCCGTCGCGTCCTGGAAGTGAGACCCGGAATCACCGGTCTGTGGCAGGTGAAGGGCCGCAGTCGCATACGCTTCGACGATATGGTACGTCTGGATCTGCAGTACGCACGCACTTGGTCCTTGTGGTTAGATATACGGATTTTGTGGAAAACGCCTAGAGCTTTGTTCAGCAATGACGCGTTCTAGGTCCGATTTCGCACAATCCGCAGCCCTCCTCCAAAGCTCGTTTCCATTGAAACTCCGAATAGGTAAATCCCCTTTATGCTAAGTACGAATACAGAGTCTAGCTTGCAAACGTTGCCTTCCAGGTTGCAGCCTAAGCGATCAGGCGTCTCCGTGGTCATTGTGGTCTGGAATGCCAAGAAGTATGTGCTGGAGTGCCTCGAGTCTTTGCGAGAGTATGGCCGAGATGTTTGTGATGAAGTGATCATCGTAGACAATGCCTCCACTGATGGAACGCCGGAGTTGACTGCGAAAATGTTCCCGGAATTCAAGCTGATTCGCAACTCCGAGAATCTGGGATTCGCCAAGGCCAATAACATTGGGATGGCACAGAGTTCGGGCGAGTATGTCTGCCTCGTGAATTCGGACGTCAAGTTCACGAGCGACTGCTTTACGCCCATGCTCAGGTATCTTGCGGAGAATCCCGAAGTTGGCATGGTGGGGCCGCAGATGCTGGCGCCAGATGGTGAAGAAGTCAGGCGTTCTACGATGCGCTTCCCCACGGTCTGGAACCAGTTCTGCCGCGCATTTGGTCTCGACATTGCCTTCAAGAACTCGCGGTTGTTTGGCGGACTGTTGATGTCTGACTTTGATCACAAAACGACCACCCCGGTGGAGGTACTCAACGGATGGTTCGTCATCGTCCGGCGGACTGCGCTGGACCGGGTTGGCCTGCTGGACCCGCAGTTCTTCATGTACGGAGAGGATATCGACTGGTGCTATCGCTTTCACCAGGCGGGAGAGAAAGTCGTATTCGTAGCCGATGCCGGGGCAATTCACTACTGCGGAGCTAGTTCATCGAATGCGCCTCTTCGTTTCTATCTGGAAATATCCTGCGCCAACTGGCAGTACTGGAAAAAGCATCACGGACGATTGTCGCAAATGGCATTCCTCGCCAGTTCAGGCGCCTACCATCTGGTTCGGCTCCTGGGCTCTGCGGTGAGCTATCCTTTCTTGCCCTCCCGGCGATCCGAAAACCTTGCAAACGTGCGGAGGAGCCTGGTCTGTCTGCAATGGGTAAGTCAGCCGCATCGTAACCCGCTGGACATGGGTATTGATTTCGGAAGCCAAAGCAGTTCCGCGGCCGTTTCACCTTAGGTTCCGCAGGTTCCGCAATAAGCCAGTGCAGCAATAAACTATGAGCTTACGATCCCAGCTTGGCTTCGTTCGCCGCAGTACGATGTGCGCGTTGTATCGACGCACTGTGTCCTTGGGCGACCGCGGACCGATCGTCTCCTTCACCTTTGACGATTTTCCCCGCACCGCTTATTTAGTTGGCGGGGCCATCCTGGAAGAGATCGGAGCTCGGGGCACCTACTACGTCGCAGCCGGGCTCATGAATGCTTCGAGTGAACTCGGCGAACTGTTTGAGGAGAATGATCTCCACTCTCTACTGGAAAAGGGTCACGAACTGGCGAGCCACACGTTTCTTCACAGTTCCTGCCGCTCCGTCTCCCTTGCTGCGTTCCAGGAAGACGTTCACGAGGGTATGAAAGCGATCGAGCGCCTCGTGGGTCACAACGCCGCCAATTTTGCCTATCCCTATGGCGATGTCACCCTTCGCGTCAAGAAAGCCTTGGGACCGCGTCTTACAAGCTCCAGAAGCGTCATACCGGGCTTCAACGGGCCTGCGATCGACTTGAATCTGCTGCGGGCAACCCGGCTTTACGGTGATATCGACAGCTCGCGGCAAATCGAAGATTTGATTTTGCAGAACGTGAAACAAAGAAGTTGGCTCATCTTTTACACCCACGATATCCGCTCCAATCCTTCACAGTATGGCTGTACTCCAGCCCTCCTCAAGTTTGCAGTTTCCCTCGCGGCCCGTAGTGGTAGCCGGATTCTGACAGTTCAAGACGCACTGGCCGAAGCCGGAGTGGGAACGCGGGCAAACAGTCCGGCGGTCTTGTCAGGGGCTGGATTGTGAGCAGAAGACTTCCGGCGATCGAGTCGAATCCAGCGGTTTCGGTTGGAGCAAAGGCCTAGCTGTGGAACCCCAACATCTGAGATTCGGAGGAGGAGTCGCTGAGAGTGTCTTCAACCCTCTCGTCTTCCTGGTAGTTATTATCGTAGGGGTGCTCATTCTGGTCTGGCCGCGCGGCAAGGTCATCGCGCCGTTCGTTGCTGCTGCAATCCTCATTCCGATGGATCAGGTTGTTGTGATCGTCGGGATGCATTTCCCGATGCTGCGTATTCTGACGCTTTTCGGCATCGCGCGGCTGGTTAAGGAAAAGATCTATTCGAAGGGCAAAGTCTTCAGTGGCGGGATAAACAAGATTGACGTCAGCGTCGTGCTGTTTGCAATATTCACCGCCCTGGCCGCAATCCTGCTGTTTCAACAGTGGGGCGCGGTGATTTTTCAGCTGGGAAGTATCTACACGATCTTCAGTGTCTACTTCCTGCTGCGATTTCTGCTCCGCGACAAGGAAGATGTTGTGTCCCTGGTGCGGACACTGGCCTACGTCGCAGCTGTCGTTGCTGTTGTTATGACGTGGGAAATGGCAACTGGACACAACCCATACGCCATTCTGGGAGGAGCGCAGGCTTCGTTCTACGGTACCCTGATGCAGCGCGCCGACCGTTTTCGCGCCACGGGCTGTTTCGAGCACCCCATCCTGGCGGGGACTTTCGGCGCGATACTGATCCCGTTGTTCGTACTGTTGTGGAGAGAAGGCAGGAAGAATCGAACGCTCGCCCTGGTCGGAATCGTCTCGGCTACCGTGATCACAGTGACATCGAACTCCAGCACCCCCGTCCTGGCATACGCCGCGGGTGTGCTTGCTCTTTGCCTATGGCCCGTGCGCAGATGGATGCGCGCCATCCGTTGGGGGATTGCGTTCACCATTGTTGCGCTGCATCTGGTGATGAAGGCGCCGGTCTGGCACTTGATAGCCCGTATTGATGTCTCGGGAGGATCGTCGTCCTATCACCGCTTCATGCTGGTTGATCAGTGCATTCGCCATTTCGGAGATTGGTGGTTTGTGGGGGTGAAGTCGACTGCGGACTGGGGCTGGGACATGTGGGACACGGCCAACCAGTACGTCGCGGTTTGCGATACTTCCGGGCTTCTCCCGTTCATCTTATTTCTGGCGACCATCGTGTTCGGGTTTAAGTACTTGGGGAGGGCTAGAAAGCTTGCCGAAAGCAGGAAACAGCAGAGCTTCTTGTGGGCATTGGGGGCGGCGCTTTTTGCAAATGCGGTTGCATTCTTTGGCATTTCCTATGTCGATCAAACCCAGGTAGTTTGGTATGGCTTGCTCGCGGCGATTTCCGCCGCGGCGTTGACGATGCCAAAGAGGGTGTCCGCGACTGTGCCACGCCGCACTCGATCCGATGCGGACACATGGATTTCCGAAGACACACCTCAACCGAGTCAACCTGAGGAAGAGCGAACTGCAATCGACTCACCACGACTTCAATCACCACACTCTCTCCTTACGCTCTAGCTTATGGAACTCCCAACAGACGCTTTGACACCAGAAGACAGGCGCGAGAACCAGAAGTCGGCCTACGTCCTGATGACGGCGGCGTACAACGAAGAGGCTCACATTGAGAAAACTCTTCAAAGTGTCATTTCACAGACAGTGCGGCCGGAACGATGGGTGATTGTCAGCGACAATTCTGCTGATCGAACCGACGAGATCGTCCGGAGCTATGCGAATAGGTACGATTTCATTCGCTTCTTGCGTGTAAGCAAAACTGCCGGCCACAGTTTTCACTCAAAGGTTGTCGCCCTTCATAAAGGAGCAGGTCTGCTGGGAGGCGTTGCATACGACTTTATCGGCAATATCGATGCTGATTTGTCGGTTGAGCCGTTTTACTTCGAGCAATTGCTGAATCAGTTTCAACAAGATCCATGTCTGGGTCTGGCGGCCGGTTTTGTTTACGAAGACGACGGGCGCGGCTTTAGCAGCCACTGGTCCAACAGCGTAAGCGACGTGGGTCATGCGGCGCAGTTAGTTCGCCGTGAGTGCTATGAAGCGCTCGGCGGGTACGCTGTTCTGAAGTACGGAGGCGAAGACTGGTACGCGCAGACCTGCGCCCGAATGAAGGGCTGGCGCGTTGAGGCCATTCCGGACCTGAAAATCTTCCACCACCGGCATACGGGAGCGGGGATTCGCCCACTCCAGAACGCATTTCGACTGGGCAAAATGGATTACTCCTTCGGCAGCGACCCCGTATTCGAGGTGATTAAATGCCTTCGAAGATTCCGCGAAAAACCTTACGTAATTGCCAGCATGATTCGACTTGCGGGATTCGCCTGGCCTTATATCGTGGGGGAGGATCGCGCCGTGCCCGAGGAGTTTAAGACGTTTTTGCGCGGGCAGCAGCGGTCGAGGGTTTCGACCCTCGTCGGAGCAGATAAATGGATCGTCGCCAAACAGCGATCGAAGACGGCTTGAGCGCAAATTTCAGTTAGCCCTCCCCCTACAGCCTTAGTTCATTATGACGACTTGCGAAATCATAGAAAGCCCGCCGGACCAGACAGCCTTGCCGACGTCTGGCCATCAGTTGGCAGCCAGTGTCGGGAGAAACACGATCTTCGGCATTATCTCCGGCTTTGCGCAAGTCGCCACTCGGCTGGCGACCATTCCAATCGTGATAGCGCACCTGGGTCTGGGCGGCTACGGCATCTGGGCCATTATCATGACCACAGCTGCTTACATGCGGTTCGGTGCAGTAGGCGTCAAGTCTGCATTCCAAAAATATGTCGCGGAGGCGACTGGGTCAGGAGACTACGACAAAGCCAACAAGCTCTTGAGTACTGGTTGCGCGGTGATGTTAGCGCTTTCAGTAGCCGGCCTGATACCGATCTTCCTGTTCTCAGCGGGAATCGCCCGCCTCGCCGGCGTCCCTCCCCTATACATGAAAGAGACCAGCGCCGCCATCTCGGTGTTGGCGTTGATTATGGTGATGTCAAACGTGGGTGCCGTCTTTGAAGCGATCCTAATGGGGGGGCACCGGATCGACATCGCAAGACGATTCACTACTTGCTTTACGGTCGCCGAGGCGATTGCAATTGTGGGCTTGCTGCATTTTGGCCATGGATTACTCGCAATGGCGTCCGTAATGGGGATCTCAGAGCTCGGGTTTGTTGTCTGCTGCTATTTTGCTTCGCTCAAAGTCGTCCCGCAGATTCGTCTAAGAGTGAAGTTCGTAACCAGCAGCGTCCTGGGCGAACTGTTTAGGTTTGCAGGCAGCTATCAGTTAGTCAGCGTCCTGCAGATTTCATACGTCTCAATTCTGCCGGTTGCGATCTTGCGCGTGTTCGGGGCCGACTACACAGGCATGTATGCATTGAGTGTCAGGCTGATAAGCCCGGCGGCTATGCTCCAGGATGCGTTTCTGCTCTCGATTCTGTCAGGGGGCTCAATGGTTTACGCCACTGGCTCAAAAGAGAGCATGCGTGATCTCCTGCACAATTCCTTTAAAGTCTCGCTGGCCTTCGCTGTAATTCCCATGGCGCTCCTGGCTGCTTTTGGAACGACGATCATATTTGCCTGGACTGGGCAAAATGCTCCGCAGTTCCGTACGGCGTTAGTATTGGTCTCCATTGCCGCGATATTTAGGGGAATATCCATTCTTGGCTTGGTACTTTATCGAATCTCGGGAAACGCATTACTGGACAACTTGCGCCAGGTGTTCGTAATCATCACATTACTCTTAGCCACGATGTTTACGCGCCAACTGGGATTTTACGGGTTACTGGGGGCTCTCGCAGTTGCGGAGTTTATCGGGATGCTCTTTATGATTTACGCCGTAGCCCGGACCTTCCACGTATTTCGACCTGCAGTGTTGTTTTCGGATGCGGTGCGAGTGGCCGCTGCTACTCTGGGCGTCGTGGTCGTTGGACTTCTCGTAACTCAGATTCCACTCCCATCCGCTGGGCCCCGAATGTGTGCCACGGTTCGAAGCGGATTTATATTCATCGCATGTGCTGCAGCCTTGTGGCCGGCGTTCCTGGTCAGTAGATTTATGACCGTAACTGAAGGGCAAACTTTATTCCGCGTGCTCTGGGCGCGTCGGGGTAATCCAACTAATTGCGTAGAAGTTGGAAGCGTCTAGCTTCCGGGGCGCCGGCAAGGAGTTTCTTGCAGAGCGCGTGAGGCACCAGAACGGACAGCGGGATTTAGTGAACGAGCGATACTTACAGAAGATGAGGTCAAGTGAGCTTCCAGACAATGCAAGCCGGCTCCAAAACGGGCGTCCCGCCGTTTCAGAAGACTTCATTCTTCGAGGCCTCCCGCGGTTGGCCTCGAAGGTCCATTCATTGTGGTTGAAAACGATGTATCCTTTTGCCGCCTTCGGGAAGGGTGTGTCGATTCCTGGCTCCTGTCAGATCTCGAGATCGATGGCTTCGGAAATAAGCGTGGGAGATGACGTGACCTTGGGCCGAGATGTGTGGCTGAATGTGGCCCCTGGCTCAGAGAGTTCTGAAGCGAAGATTGTTTTGGGAAGTGGATGCGAGATTGGAAGACGTTCAACTATATCCGCCAGAAACCGGATCTTCCTGGAGGCGGACGTGCTCTTGGCTCCCTCGGTTTTGATCATGGATCATAGCCACGAGTTTTCTGATGTTGAGATTCCTATCCGCCACCAAGGTGTCACTCGCGGTGGAAGAATCTTTATCCAACGAAACTGCTGGTTGGGGCATGGTGCGGTGATCGTGTGTAATCACGGGGAACTGACGATCGGACGAAACAGTGTCGTGGGCGCAAATGCTGTGGTCACCAGAAGTTTCCCCGCCTTCAGCGTGATAGCGGGCAACCCGGCGACCCTGATCCGGACCTACGACCGGCAAACGGGCACTTGGATGAAATCGGAGGCAGCATGCAAGCAGCGGTAATAGAAGATCGGGCCATCGACGAGTCTTGTGATCCGGGAAAAACTCAAGTGGCGCCGGCCTGCCCCCTGTGCGGCAAAATTCAGGTCTCTGGGTTTCTAAGAGCACCAGATCGATTTCATTGGCGACAGGATGTGTACACGCTTCGCCGCTGCAGTTCTTGTTCCTGCGTGTGGCTGGATAATCCTCCGCGGCCCGAGGAAATGGGCATCCATTACGACGAGGATTATCACCGGGCGATCACTACCGCAGGAGAACAATTTGCGGATCGCCGGTGGCAAAGACAACGGAATGCGATTGGCCGCCACAAGCAGGGTGGAACAATCCTCGATGTGGGGTGCAGTTCGGGTGCATTCTTAAGTACGATGAACAAGGCTTCTTGGAAGTTCTATGGAATTGAGATGGAAGAAGCGACCGCGGCTAGAGCGAGGGCAAAAACAGGGGCAGAAATCTTCGTAGGAGATGCCGTCAGGGCGCCGTTTTCAGCAGGATCCTTTGACGTTGTTACCGCTTTCGATCTTCTTGAGCATGTTTATGATCCCCGGGAGTTCTTGGCGAAGGTGTTGGAATGGCTCAAACCCGGTGGCATCTTCCATGCGGTGTTGCCAAATATTGACTCCTGGGAGGCGCGGCTGTTCGGCAGTTATTGGTATGGTCTCGAGCTGCCGAGGCACTTGTTCCATTTTTCGCCGCGCTCGCTCCGCCAATTGATGGCGGTCGTAGGTTTCGAAGAGGTTTCTGTCGTAACACCAAGAATTTCGTACATCGAGACTAGCGCCGCCTATGTCCATTCCAGGATGATTGAACGGATGGGTTTTTCGCCGACCCCCCAGGCCAAACCCAGACCGCGAACCCTTGTACGAAGAGCTGTTCGCAAGGGCATAAACCTGGTGTCTATCGCACCGTTCGCTCAAGTAGCATCCTGGGCCGGAGCGGGGCCGAGTATGGAAGTGATTTTCAGGAAGCCCCTGAAGTCCAATCGCAGCTAGCTGAAGAAGCCACGCTCACCGACTTATCCCCCAAGAATCCGATTGTTCTTCAAAGATTCGTTCCTCCCCTTTGAATCAGCGGTCATCCTAATTATGGTTTGTAATAGCCAAACTAGTTTCTGCACCATAGCCCCTCCGGTCCCTAGGGTCCAAATCGGCCACGCCCTTGTGCATTCGTGCTATTTCGACGAAATGGTGGAGACCATTGTGCGCAGCGCCCGCAACGGAGAAACCATCTATGTGGTTACTCCGAACGCGCAGCATGTGGTGTTGCTGGCTAAAGATGCATACTTGCGTAAGATTTATTCGGCCGCCGCTTTCGTATTGCCAGACGGTGTCTCGTTGCTCCTTGCCGCGCGTATTCTGGGCCAGAAGATTCCCCACCGCATTGCCGGGGTGGACATGTTTGGGGCCCTGTGCCGGCGAGCGGCACACGAAGGTTTGCGCGTCTTTTTGCTCGGCGGCCGCCCAGGCTCAGCCGAGGCGGCTGCAGCGAAGCTGGTAGCACAAAATCCCGGACTCATCGTTTCGGGAACGTACTGTCCGCCGCTTGGCTTCGAGAAGGACCCACGTCAACGGGAAGAAATCGAAGCTCGCATAACGGCGGCTCATCCCCATCTGCTTTTCGTGGCCCTAGGTGCGCCTAAGCAGGAGTACTGGATGTACGAACACGCGCGTAATTTAGGCGTTCCCGTGGCCATGGGCGTGGGAGGCAGTTTTGAGATGGTCAGTGGTGCAGTCGCACGCGCGCCGCGGTTGCTGCAGCAGATGGGCATTGAGTGGGTCTATCGTCTCATGCGGGAACCCGGGCGTATGTGGAAGCGCTACCTGATTGGCAATCTTCAATTCGCAAACATCGTGTTGCGTCAACGGCTGAACTTGCAAAACGAACAATAGGAAATCATTTAGAAGTACAAAGTCTGACTTAAGGATAAAGGATAAAGGTGATGCTAAATACTGCGATTATCGGTGCTGGTCCGTACGGGCTCTCAATCGGTGCACATCTCCGGAAGCGCGGGATTCCTTTCCGCATCTTCGGACGACCCATGGACAGCTGGCTGGCGCATATGCCGAAAGGCATGATGCTCAAGTCGGATGGCTTTGCGTCGAATATTTACGATCCTGAAGACACCTTCACCCTGAAACAGTTTTGCGCCGAGAACGGCATTCGATACGCGGATAGCGGCGTTCCCGTCAGCCTGGAAACTTTCTGCGCGTATGGTCTGGCTTTTCGAGATCGCCTGCTGCCAGAACTCGAACAAACGCTGGTGGAGAATATCGAGCGTTCTGAAGAAGGGTTTGTCGTCCGCCTGGAAGACGGCGAAACATTTACCGCGCGACGCGTCGTGCTAGCCGTTGGGATCACGCACTTCGAGCATGTGCCTGCGAGCCTTTCCCATTTGCCGGCCCAATATGTTTCGCACAGCGCCCGGCACCGCGAATTGGAGCGGTTCCAAGGCCGGAGCGTAGCAGTGATCGGAGGGGGCTCATCGGCGCTCGACTTGGCTGGTCTGCTGCATCAAGCGGGGGCTGACGTCCAACTAATCACCCGACGAAAGGAGTTAGCTTTTCACAGTAAGCCGACTGGGAAAGCCAGGTCTCTATGGCAACGACTGCGCAACCCTGCGTCAGGTCTGGGACCGGGGCTGTCATCACGATTCTTCGCAGATGCCCCCTGGGTATTTCATTACTTGCCGGAAAGCGTTCGAGTGAAGGCGGTGCAGCGAGCGCTGGGTCCTTCCGGAGGTTATTTCGTGAGAGATATGGTGATCGACAAAGTTCCCTTGCTGCTTGGCTATTCGCCGGAGCAGGCCGACATTCACGAGGGTAAAGTGCGACTCCAGTTACGATCTTTGGATGGAACTACCAAGGAAGTCTTGACCGAGCATGTGATCGCGGCGACTGGTTACAAGGTAGACCTTGCACGGCTGCCGTTCCTTAGTCCCGGTCTGCGCTCCGAGGTGCGGGTAGTGAATGGAGCGCCGCTGCTGGCTTCGAACTTTGAGTCGTCGGTACCTGGACTATATTTCGCGGGGATAGCAGCTGCGAATAGCTTCGGGCCGGTCATGCGTTTTGCGTTCGGCGCAGGGTTTGCCGCCCGACGGCTTGCTCGTACTTTGCACCAATCCCTGTCGCAGGACAAAGAGGTGGCGGTCTCGGCTCACTTTGCAGCTAGTGCGAAATAGGAGTCAAGCACCCCTCACGAACAACCCATCACTGGACTATGAAACGAGAGACGATCGCGATTCACGCCGGCTACGACGGAGACCCCACGACCAAGGCCGTCGCTGTGCCAATCTATCAGACTGTTGCATTCGAGTTTGATAGCGCGGAACACGGCGCGGCTCTATTTAATCTCGAAGTCCAGGGCAATATCTACACCCGGATTGGCAACCCCACAAACGCGGTATTGGAAAAGCGCATGGCGGCGCTCGAAGGCGGAGTCGACGGGCTCAGCGTCAGCTCGGGAATGGCTGCGATCGAATATGCGCTTATTAACATTGCAGAAACGGGGAATAACATCGTTTCCACCCCGCAGCTGTACGGCGCCACTTACACGCTGCTGGCACATATTTTTCCGAAACGGGGGATCAAGTCGCGATTCGCAGAGAGCGATCGCCCCGAGGACGTGGAGAAATTGATCGACGAAAATACCCGGGCCGTTTACTGCGAAAGTGTAGGGAATCCGGCCGGAAATGTTGCCGATATCGAAGGATTAGCCCGGGTGGCGCACAAACACGGCGTGCCGCTGGTTGTCGACAACACCGTGGCTACCCCGATTCTGTTGCGGCCCATCGAGTACGGCGCCGATGTCGTAGTCCACTCCATGACGAAGTTTGTCGGTGGAGGGGGCACCAGCATTGGCGGCATGATCGTGGACGGGGGGAAGTTCCCGTGGCGGCAATATCCCGAAAAATTCTACATGTTCAATGTACCGGAAGTCGCATATCACGGCGTGGTGTATGTCGATCATTACGGAGATGCGGCGTTTGTCGCGCGATGCCGGACGGTATGTCAGCGAAATACGGGCGCCACTCTGTCTCCGTTTAACGGTTTTCTGTTTTTGCAGGGAATTCAGACGCTGGCTCTTCGCGTGGAACGGCATGTGGCGAACGCGCGCAAGGTCGCGGAATTTCTGCGTTCGCATCCCATGGTTGACTGGGTGAACTACGCCGGGTTTCCCGACAATCCGCTCTATCCCATGGCTCATCGCTATCTGGGTTCCAATTTTTGCTCGCTGCTAACCTTTGGTGTGAAGGGCGGCTACGAAGGCGGGCGGAAGTGCTTCAACGCTTTTCGGCTGTTCAAGCGCATGGTGAACATGGGCGATGCCAAATCGCTGTCGTGTCACCCAGCCTCGACTACCCACCGTCAGCTAACACCCGAAGAACAGACCAAAGTCGGAGTGACTCCGGAAATGATTCGTCTTAGCGTGGGCATCGAGCACATTGATGACATTCTTGAAGACCTGGGACAGGCTCTAGAAAGCGCAAGGTAATAACAAAGCCATGCTTCATGCACGCATCGCCGGTCGGAGGAGGGTCTTATGCCATTGATTGTTGATGGGCCACTGCCAACTCGTTGTGCTGCGGAGGGAAACTTCCGCCTGGTCGATGCCAGTGGTCCCTCCCGGGGCGCGTGCTTGAACCTTGCGTTCATTAACAACATGCCGGATGCCGCTCTGGAGGACACCGAACTACAGTTCTTCACCCTGCTCGACATCGCGTCGGGCAGCATTCCGGTATATGTAAAGCTTTACTCGCTGCCCGGAGTTCCGCGAACAGAGCGCGGTTTGCATCACCTGAACAGGTTCTACAACAGTTTTGAGGATCTCTGGCAAAGCGAGTTCGATGGCGTAATCATCACCGGTACCGAGCCTCATCAGCTGAATCTCCGCGACGAACCTTATTGGGGAGTTCTGACCGATGTGTTCGATTGGGCAGAACGCAACACGTCCTCTGCCATCCTGTCTTGTCTGGCCGCACACGCCAGCGTGTCGTATAGTGACGGCATCAGCCGCCATAGGTTGTCCGACAAGCAATTTGGTGTTTTTGAATCCGGGAAAATATCCGATCACGCGCTGCTGGAGCACACGCCTGGGTGTGTACGTTTCCCGCATTCGAGGTGGAACGAAGTGAGAGAAAGTGAATTGACCTCAGCCGGATATGTTGTCCTCACACGATCGTCCGATGCCGGTGTGGACGCTTTTGTGAAACAGAAAAAGAAAAGCCTGTTTGTACACTTCCAGGGACATCCGGAGTACGGCGCCCAGACGCTGTTCAAGGAATACCGTCGCGACATCAAGCGCTTTCTCAATCGCGAGCGCGAATCGTATCCCACAATGCCCAAGGGATATTTCGACGCGCCGGCGTCTCGCCTGCTAAGTGAATTTCAGAAGAGCGCGCTGGCGGATCGACGGGAAGGAATCATGACTTCTTTTCCTGAAGAGGCAGTCATCGGCGGTTTGCAGAACGGATGGCACTCTACTGCGGCATGTGTGTACCGGAATTGGTTGCAATATGTCGCAGCAAGAAAGGCTAAACTGGCTCCAGTTGCAGCTCGAGTGGAACCAGTGCAGTCAACCTTCACACTCGAGGAGTTGGCGTAGTAAATGAAGAGTGCTTCCGCGGCGCTGAGCGGGAAGCCTCCAGCCGTCCGGCTGGACCACCAGGCGTTTAGTCAGATGGAATCAATCGAACAACGATTCGCCCACGCGGTTTTGGGGATGATCAGGGCGCGCCGCCAAGCTCTCGCTACCCAAGCGACTGGCTTGCCGGTTGATTCTTCTCGTTATGTAGCTCCGGTCCGGCTTAGGGAAGCCACGTTCTCCGATTTCGAGGCGGTGTCGGAGCTGAAGCAACGCTGGGGGCTAAACGCAGATTCCATCGAAAACTGGGAACGGTTGTGGCGACGTAACCCGGCCGTGGCGTGCGGTGCAACCGAGCGCCCCATCGGGTGGGTTTTGGAGGCAGATGAAGCGGTAGTCGGCTATTTGGGAAACATTTCGCTGTCTTATCACTACGGAGACAGAAAGCTGACAGCCGTGGCGGCACATGGGTTAGTCGTTGATCCGCCATATCGAGGAGTCGGTCTGACTTTGACCGCGGCTTTCTTTCGCCAGAAATCTGTTGATCTATACCTGACTACTTCCGCGATTGAAGCAGTTGGCAAAATGGCGCTGGCCCTCAAGTCCTCCTATCTGCCTCAGCCGGACTACGGCAAAGTTCTTTTTTGGGTTTTGCAACCATATGCTTTTTCCCAGGCTTTGATGCAAAAACTGGGGCTCGGGCGGGAAGTCTCGAAGATCGGCAGCGTCCTCGCTTCGCTTGCAGTGGGGACCAACAAAACGATTGGAAGACGTTGGCCGAGGCAGTCTTCGTCGCCTTTTCTCGTGAACGAAATTAGTATCGATGAGATCGGCGATGATTTCCAAGCTCTGTGGCTGGAAAAGCTAGATGAAAAACCACGACTGCTTGCCGAACGTAGTGCGGTTGCGCTGCGCTGGCACTTTGGAATACCGGGTGACAGAGGATTGGCACGAGTGCTTTGCTGCTATAAGAATCGAGACCTCGTCGGCTACGCGGTGATCCGCACCGACACAGATCAAGAGACGAGCTTGCGAACGTCGATGGTCGCAGATTTACTGGCCAGGAATGATGACCCAGAGGTCGTGAAGGCACTATGTGTCGCCGCTTACGCTCATGGCAGAAGCATCGGCAGTCACGTTCTGGAGCTGGTGGGCTTTCCGGCCGCCATTCGAGGCGTATGCTCTCAGTGGGGTCCGTATTCAAGAGCCTATCCGGCATGTCCTTTTCTCTACAAAGCGGCAGACCCAGCGCTGCAAAGGACGCTCTCAGAAGGCTCGGCGTGGTATGCCTGCCCCTTTGACGGTGATACGACCTTGATTCGGCCTTCTTATTCGAGCGCACCTTTGTCCGCTACTTCTCGAGCGCTGACAAGAGGACACAGAGATACCTCTGTTTGTGTTCCAGAGCAAACAGCAACCAAAGTATTCTGATTCATGAGATCTGACTCGCCGGTTAAATTAAGGGTGGAGGCAATGCGATCAATGCAGACGACGGATATCGAGCGTGACATTCGAACCTTTCTGATTCAGCACTTTCTTTCTGGACGCGACGAGAAACTGCGCGATGACGGTTTGTTGCTTGGAGATCTGATCGACTCCGCGGGGACCCTCGAGCTGGTTTCCTACCTTCAAGAACACTTCGCGATTACCGTGGAGGATGACGAGGTAGTGCCTGGCAACCTTGATACGGTTAACAACCTGGTTGCATATGTCTCAAGGAAACTTGACGCCCGCGTCTAGTGGCGCGGGGGAAGAAGGGTCGGCCTTTCGGCAACCTTCATGACCGAACATCGCGGATCTGATCGCACAGGAGAAATGCCCAACAACATCGGCGATGTTGTAACTGCGTGGGCAGAACGTTCTCCCGATCATCCGGCTCTCATTGAGACGACGGGCAGTTGGACGTATGGACAGTTAGCTGCTGCAATCTCTGTCGCCAAGAAGTGGCTTCATGAGTTGGGCGTACGTCCGGGCGATCGGGTGATGATCGTTGGCGAGAACTGCCGGTCGTTCGTGGCGCTCTTACTGGCGACCGCCGGACTCGACGCCTGGCCGGTGCTGGCGAATGCGCGTCTCTCGGCGCGCGAAATCGATGAGATCCGGCAACACAGTGGCGCTCGACGCGTCTTCTATACCACAGCGGGATCGACCTATTCCACAGAGCACGCCGCACGCGATGGGGCAGCATTCGAAGAGCGGGACGGATTGGGTTCAATCGGCGTCGGAGCGTTAAACCGGACCACAGAACCCGAGCCACTCGATGCGAACAGTGCGGAACGCGTCGCAGCTCTGATCTACACTTCCGGCACAACCGGCCTTCCGAAGGGCGTGATGCTGACACACCGCAACCTGCTGTTTATGGCTGCTGGGTCAGTTCAGGTACGCAACGTGACGGCAGATGACCGCATATACGGCGTCTTGCCGATGACGCACGCGGTCGGTCTTTCTGTAGTTTTGCTGGGCTCGCTGCTGGCCGGCGCGTCGCTTTATCTTGCGCCGCGCTTTGATCCCATGAGTGCGCGGCTGACGCTGGAAAAAGATCAGTCGACTTTGTTGTTCGGGACACCCGCCATCTTCAACCAATGGCTCAAGTACGCAAAACTGCGGAAGCTCTCGTCGCTAAGGTTTCCTGCACTGCGCATTATTTCTTCGTCCGGCGCTCCTTTGGATCCTGCCACCAAGTCGGGCATCGAAAGTCTTTTCGGGATGGCGCTGGGTAATGGCTATGGAGTGACGGAATGCTCTCCCACAATTGCTCTGACGCGGCCTGAAGCGCCTCGTGCCGATACTTCTATTGGTGCCGTGTTTCCCGGAGTTGAGATAAAGCTCGCGGGAAGCGATGGCCAGGCCGTGGCAGCAGGCGGGGTGGGTGAATTGCGGGTGCGCGGTCCTAATGTTATGAAGGGCTACTATCGCGCGCCGGAAGAGACCGCCGCCGCGATTGATTCCGACGGATGGTTCAATACTCGCGACCTGGCGCGGCTGGAACAGGGGAACCTTTTCATCGTTGGACGCACGAAAGATTTGATCGTTCACCGTGGTTTCAACGTCTACCCAGCTGAGGTGGAGGCGGTTTTGAATTCGCATCCTGCGGTTCTCCAGTCCGCTGTGATCGGTCGATCCATTGACGGAGATGAAGAGGTTGTAGCCTTCGTTCAGCTGTTGCCTGAGACATCCGTAAGCTCTGCAGACTTATTGGAGTACGGTGCACGACACCTTGCTCCGTACAAACGACCCTCCCAAATCCTGATCGTCCCTACGATGCCGACCACTGCGACCGGAAAGATCGTAAAGGGCGAGCTTGCGAGAATCGCGGAAACCAGCCAATTGTGCTGAGCCGGCTGCTTTCCTGGTTCTTGCATGGTCCGTCCCGAACATCGTATTCGTTTTCGCGGGTTGCGCTCCCGTCCCTAAAGTCTAGGAATCTTTCCCGCAAAGTTCAAAGAGTTGATCTTTAGAGACACCACAGGCTTCGCCTCTGGCGAACGCTCAGAATGAGAGGAACTTTATCTTGAATTCCGTGCCTCAGACAAGAGTGTGCATTATCGGAGCGGGATCCTATGGTCTCGCGGTTGCCGCACATCTGCGCCATGTCGGCGTGGATTTCCGCATTTTCGGGTCGCCGATGCGACGTTGGCTCACGCAAATGCCGAAAGGCATGCTTTTGAAATCAGAAGGATGCGCATCTGGCCTGCCTGATCCGGAGGGACGCCACGGGCTCGCCCAATTTTGCCGTGAGCACGGCCTTCCATACGGCGAATATGGCGTTCCGCTGTCGCGTGAGACCTTTGCCAAATATGCGCTCTGCTTTCAGCAAAAGCTGGTCCCTCAGGTCGAAGATGTTCTGGTTAGCGCGGTCAGGAAGGTAGATGGTGGGTTTGGGCTGCGTCTGAACACCGGGGAGACGTTACGATCAGCCCTGGTCGTCGTCGCCACAGGCTTGGATCAGATGGAACGTATTCCAGAGCAACTGGGCGGCTTGCCGGCTGAGCTGTGTTCGCACTCCGCTGACCACTATGACCTGAGCAAGTTCAAGAGCAAAGACGTGATAGTGATCGGTGGCGGGCAGTCCGCCCTGGAGACGGCCGCCTTATTGCGGGAGGAGGGAGCGTCGGTCACCGTGGTGGTGCGTGCACGCGAGCTGGCCTGGAACGGGATTCCGTCGACGGCCCAGCGCTCATTCTTTCAGCGGGTGCGCCGCCCGAGAACGCAGCTGGGCGAGGGGCTTGGGTTTTGGTTTTATGACAATGCGCCAGACCTCTTTCGGCACCTGCCGCGGCAGGTTCGACTTTCGCGAGTGAAGACAGCTCTCGGTCCCTCGGGAAGCTGGTGGCTGAAAGAGCGGGTCAATGGCCACATGCCTATTCTGGCTGGTCATCAATTGCGTGGTGCTGACGTGCACAGTGGGCGTGTCGCGTTGCAACTCACCGATCAGAATGGGCAGCCCAAGGTGTTGATCGCCGATCATGTGATCGCGTCAACCGGGTATCGGTTTAACATCCAGAAACTCCCGTTCCTCGATGAGAGCCTGAAGTCGCAGATCACCCATGAAGAGCAGATGCCCAGGCTGTCGTCCAACTTCGAGTCCTCTGTTCCTGGCATGTATTTCACTGGTCTTGCCAGCGCGAATTCTTTCGGTCCCCTCATGCGGTTTCTCGCGGGCACAAGCTTCACAGCCCGTCGCGTATCGTCGCATATCGCCAGAGATCAACGCCCGGCGGCGGCTCCGTTTGCGGAAGCGCAAAGGTGCGTTGAAGATTGATGCCGATGGCAAATCAGGTCGGGAACAGGATGTTGCCTAGTCTGGACTCGAAGTATCCAGTCCTCATCCTGAAAATGAGCCGCGGTGTCATCCACCATGGCGCTTTGGGGGTGGCCCGAACGCTTGGCAGGCTTGGTGTGCCTGTTTATGCGGTGGTTGAAGATGCGTATACGCCTCTGGCCATGACGCGGTATCTTACAAAGGCCTTCGTCTGGGATAGTTGCCCGACTGATCCCGAATCGTTTGTGAGGGCCATGTCGTCGATCGGTCAATCCATCGCTCGTCCGACGATCATCGTTTCGATGGATGACTTATCCGCCGTATTTGTTGCTGAGAACGCGGCCAGTCTGGCTCCATGGTTTATCATGCCGCAGGTTCCGCCACAGGTTCCACTTCAATTGGCGAACAAGGCCTATCTCCACTCTCTGTGTGCTGAGATCGGAGTACCCAGCGCACGGAGTGTCATTCCTCATTCTATCGATGATCTCAAGGCATTTACTGAGGCCGCGAGATTTCCGGTGGTGGTGAAGGCGGCCGAGCAGTGGCTTCCTATGAAGGATAGGTTCAGTACGAAAGTAATTCAAACCCCTGAGCAACTGTTCAAGTTTTATGAAGATTACAACTATGAAACAGGCCAGCACCTGATTATCCAGGAGTATATTCCCGGAGATGATTGGATCTGTCACGGATATTACAATTCAGGAAAGAATGTAAGTGTGACCTTCACGGGAAGAAAATTACGCGCCTATCCGACCGATGCTGGGTCCACCGAGCTGGGTCTGTCCATCGATAATGAAACGTTGCGTTGCGCGAGCGAGCGGCTCCTCAAGGCTGTCGCCTATTCCGGAATTATCGACATGGATTGGCGAAAGGACGAGCGGGATGGACAATACAAGATTCTGGACTGCAACCCACGTGTCGGCATGAACTTTCGGATGTTCGAGAACACTGCTGGAATTGACGTGGTTCGGGCACTGCATCTTGACCTGTCCGGGCGGCGCATTGAAAAAGCGACTCCGATCGAAGATCGCTTGTTCACCGTCGAGTCGTTCTATGTGCTGGCGTTCTTTCGACGTATGCTCGGCAGAGCTTCGAAGCAAAACACAGGTAAGTATCTCCAACATAAAAGTAGAGAGTTGGCGTGGTGGAGCTGCGACGATCCAGTGCCGTTTCTTATAATGTGTGTGCGGCTATTCATGCGGCCTTTGGGGCGGGCGCTGGCGCTCTGGCTCAATTCTCTTTCGTTGCTCAGCCCGCGGTTGTCACGATTATTTTCGCAGTAGGCCCAGATAGGTCTAGCAAGGGATAACCCATCCCTGTTGAGGGGCTTCTCGATAGATCTCCGAACGACGTTGTAATATTGGCGCCCCACCTCTCTTGTCAGCCCCTCGCTAGTCCCGGCTGAAATCTAGCGCCTCAGTCTGCCGAGGCACCCGATCAGGTTTCGCCTTCCGCTCTCAAGGCCTTGCCGCAGCACCTCCGCGAAATCCAGCCAACGTAGTCATTCGCCTGCCCGGTATTCCCATTTCAGACCGCGTATTCAGGATTCAGAAGCGGAGTGTGTCTGATACTATCTCTCCGCAGGCCCATGTACTTTCGACACGGGTCTATGTGCTCCGATGGACGTCTGCAGTGTACTAATGGGTCTTTTCTTTGCCGTCCTTGATATGGGACGATGATCTTTGCGACATTCCCATCATGGCTACGCGATTCAACATCGTCGATGGTTGTAAGAGGAACTAGGATGAGACATTTACTTATAGCTGTTGCCTGTCTACTGCTTCCTGCTTCTATGTGCATGGCACAGGCAAATCTCTATTCATCGTGGTCGAACTTTCCCCAGAGCCCCAGCTTTTTCCCGATCGTTGTGTGGGATCAGCCGCCTACTCGAGTGCTGGCTGCCGGCTCACCTTATTCCACGGACGCCGCGGCGATGGCGGCGACCAAAATGAACATACTGCTGGAGATAGACAACGGAGGCGGAGCTAACTATCCAACGAGCTACGGCGTTGATACTGGCGGCATGTTTAAGGCTTTGGCCAGTCAGGGCCTGTATGGGATTCTTCTTGCGGATACAACCGGAAATACATCAGCCACGTCGGTGGCGTCTCTTGAGGCCATGGCGGCCAGCGATAGTGCGTCCCAGTACCTGATAGGTTACAACCTCGGTGACGAGCCCCAGAAAAGCTGCACAACCGTTTCCGATGTTCCAAGCATTGTGACTCCGGTCTTGGGGTATGACTCCACCCGCCCGCTGCTTTGGAATGATACCGATTGGGTATTCAGTCATGGCATCTGCGCCGGAAACGGTGCGGCGCTGAAGGCGATGGGCGTCGGTTCGTTTGACGTCTATCCGTTAACCAGTCCCTGGAACGGTGCCAGCTCGATTCCGGTCGTTTCCGGTCAAGCCCAGGACAGCATGTGGATACAGGGCTACTCGGTCAACCAGTTTATCGCCACCGGGCGCACCAATCAGCCGATTTGGGCTTACGTTGATACTGGCACGAACGAGCTGGGGTATTCGTCCCAGAACGGCAGCAGCTGCAACGTAAGCACGAATCTCTGCAGTTCCGATAACCACGAGTATCGAGCCACCGCCGAACAGGTGAATGCCGAAGTCTGGATGAGCATCATCAATGGGGCTGCGGGGATCGAATATTTCTGCGACGACACCAGCATTTCGACCGGGCAGACAGCATATGATTTCTGCCTCGGCAACAGTGTCAGCGGCGAGGGATCGGCTGCGGCAGCGATTGCTTCCAACCTTACTTATATCGACACCACGATTCTTTCTTATGCCCGGCAGTTGAATTCGAGCACTTCCGGCATCTGCACAATGAACGCCGGTCTGGTTTATACGAATTACACGACCTCGTGCACGAACGGCATCCTGACCATGTCCACCGGCACCTCTACTGTGCCGGGCTCTGCAGTGGCCCGGAATTACAACGGCAACCTTTATTTGTTCGCCGATTCGGATCGAAACGGATCGGCTACGATGACCTTCACGCTGTCGGGTTATGCGGGCAAGACAGCGACCGTGGTTTATGACTCGAATGCCCAGTACGATCCTACGCATTCAAGCGTTGGCAATGCCTTTACCCTGAATGGAACCGGCCAGTTTTCGGACACCTTCGGCGCAAACGGCCATAATTATCAACCCAAGATTTACATGATTTCGGGGGCAGCCGTAAGTCCCGCGGCTCCAACGGGTTTGACCGCAACTGTGAACTAACGGGAAAACGACGATAGCAGTATCAGACCGTTGTGCCAGAACGCCGCCCTAACGAGTCCAACTTCAGCCCTCTTCTCCTGATTCCTGCCGTCGCGAGAGCTAAAGGCATACTAACCAGGAGAAATGGGCCCCGCCAGGAATCCTCCATCGAGAACCAGGGACTGTCCCGTCATGAAAGACGCTCGGTCCGAGCACATCCACACTACGGCTTCAGCAATTTCCGCCGGCTTTCCAAACCGGCCGATGGGGTGGCAACTGAGAACGTATTTGTGCACCGCCGGCGCTCCAAAGAGCCGATCGCCCATGGGGGTTTCGATCACGGCAGGACACACTGCATTGATCCGAATCCCACTTTTCGCGGTTTCCAGCGCGGCGGACTTCGTCAGGCCGATCACTCCGTGTTTGCTCGCACTATACGCTGCTGCGCCGCCAGAACCGACCAGGCCCGTAACCGACGCCATATTTACAATCGCCCCGCCACCGCCCTGCTTGAGCATCTGACGAATTTCGTACTTCAGGCAGAGCCAGACGCCCTTGAGGTTGATGTCGATGGTCCGATCCCAGTCTTCTTCGGATTGTCTGACGATGGGTACCCAAACACCTTCGATCCCGGCGTTATTGAAGGCGATATCCAGGCGGCCAAATCTCTCCACTGTCTTCTGGATGAGCGTATCAACTTCAGAGGCTTTGGACACGTCGGTTTTCACAAATAGCCCATCGCCGCCCGCGGCACGGACCAGTTCGACGGTCTCTTTGCCTTCCGGCTCGCGCCGGCCTGCGACCACCACTTTGGCACCGGCCTTCGCGAAGAGCACCGCGGTATCGCGGCCAATACCCGACGTCCCGCCAGTCACCAGCCCAACTTTGCCTTCCAATTCTTTAGTCATAGTTTTCCTGCGCGAATCAGGCCTCACGAGATAGCGCCGCAGAGTGGGGGCTTTACTTGAAGCTCCCGTCGAACGTACGCTCAAATACGTTCAATGAGCGAGCGGTGGAGTGTCAAGTAAGTTTCCTCTCCTTCCCAGTGCAAATCAGGAAGTGTGAATCAGAAGTCCGGTATCATTTATCGTGGAACACGGTGCGAGGCGCTTCGAGAGAGTATGGGCGCCATTCGAGGACTTAAAATCGAAGAGTCACAATGAGGACATTGTAGCAATGGCTGAACCAGTCGGTTTGTCTGATGGCATGTGTGAGAGCGCAAACGGCAAACTAGTGGGCGCATGGAAACTCGTATCCGCCTCCAGCACAACATCGTCCGGCGAGCGAAGCGAAACTCCCTATGGTCCCAGCCCCGTGGGTTTTCTCACTTATACCGCGGAGGGCAGGGTAACCGCTCTGATCAGCTACGGAGGGCGAGAGTCGCTGACTTTCGGCGGCGGAACTCATGGAAGAGCAGGCTGAAGCGTTTAAGACATTTCTTGCCTATGCCGGACGGTACAGCCTCAGCGGTGACAAAGTAATCCATCACGTCGAAATCTCGTCGATTCCGAACTATGTAGATAAGGACTTGATCCGCAGCGTCAAATTCCAGGGTGATCGAATCGTATTGGTTACTCCACCAACGCCAGTGAACGGAAAACTCCAAACCGTCGAATTGATTTGGCAGCGTTTGCCGGTTGGTTCCTGAAAAGGCGTTATTCGCGATGCTTTTCAGAGAAAACAATGCATCCGGAACCCATTCGGATTGCGACTGCCAGAGATTTTGCCAATGCTGGCCGTAGAGCCTGCCGCACTTCAAATGATTTTTCTGCCAAATCCGCCCGTGTTAAACTCAACATCAGAAGTCGATGCCGTTCTGCGCGACTGACATTTTCGATTCTGCAAATAGGTGAAGGTTGTCGAAGGCTGCCACTCCGGGAAAGAAAGTCCTTTTCAGCGATGAAATTCTGCAGGATCCATATCCTACATACGCCCGCTTGCACGAAGAAGGTCCGTTGCATTTCGTGGATGTGGGCGGCAAATGGGCAGTCTGGTCGATTTTCAGCCACGCCGAGTGTTCCTCGATCGCAAAAGACCCCCGGCTGTCGGCAAAACGCGCGCAGCAGATGTTCTTGCCTCTGCCGCTCAGCCGCCAGTCCGAGTTCAGCGAACTCGCGCGCATGCTCGGCTTGTGGATGATTTTCATGGACCCGCCGGAGCATACCCGGTTGCGCAAACTTCTCAATAAAGGGTTTTCGCCCGCTGCGATCGAAGGCTTGCGTCCGCAAATCGAGGCCATCGTTGATCGAATGCTAAAGCCGCTGCAGCGCGGCTCTGAAGTCGAACTCATGCGCGAGTTCGCAAACCCCATGCCGGTGCGCATCATTTCGGAAATGCTGGGAATACCGCAGGAACTGCACGACACATTCGTCAATTGGTCGCGGGCCATCGCGGTGTTTCGAGGCAGTCCAGATCGCACGGTGGAGCAGGCGCGCGCCGCGCAAGATGCTCTGATTGAGCTAACGGATTTCTTCCGAAAGACCGTCGCGGAGCGGAGGCGCAATAAAGGGAACGACCTGATCAGCCTTCTCATCGATATCGAGGAAGAGGGAGAAGTGCTGACCGAAGAAGAGCTATACGCGCAGTGTATCGCGCTGCTCTTCGCAGGACACGAGACCACTCGAAATCTGATCGGCAACGGAATGTACACGCTCTTGCAGCACCCGGAAGAGGCCGCGGAACTGCGGGAGAAACCGGAGATGATCCGCACGGCTGTTGAGGAGATTCTGCGGTTTGAGAGCCCCGTACAATTCACGGCTCGCGTGCTCAAGGAAGATATCGAAGTTTGCGGCCAGCGTATTCCGAAGAAATGGACGATCCTGTGCATGCTTGGCGCGGCAAACCGGGATCCCAAGACAATTTAAGGATCCGAATCAGTTAAACCTGAAGAGGCTGAACAACGAACACCTGGCGTTCAGCGCGGGCCCGCATTTTTGCATCGGAGCCCAACTCGCGCGACTGGAAGGACAGATCGCGATCCTGAATCTGGTGCAGCGCTTTCCGGAGATGAAGCTCACCGGCCCACGGCCGGAGTGGGCTTCTACATTTGGATTCAGGGGCCTGAAAAGTCTCTCCGTAGTTATGATGAAAACCGCGAGACCGATGGAGCCCTGAAAGGCAAAGTCAGCGGCTCTAAAGCGGAACCTCGATCAGCATCGGACCTTCGCTCTCAAAACCTTTCCGCAGTGCCTTCGCAAACCCATCCAGCGAAGTGACCCGGACGCCGGGCACTCCCATTCCCTTGGCCAACTCCACCCAGTCGAGATCGGGACGGCCGATTTCGAACATGTCCAAGCGCGCGGCGCCCGGGATTTCCCACACCCAGATAAGAAAACTCACGCTTAAGGACAGCATAGTCACGATTCGCGAAAACCACTGTCGTGACCTTCAGGCCTTCGCGCGCCATCGTCCACAACGCTTGCAGTGTGTACATGCCGCTGCCGTCGGCAGTCAGGCATAACACGCGGCGGTCCGGGCATGCCACGGCCGCACCCACAGCCAGCGGCATGGCAATCCCAATCGAGCCTCCCGTGTTTCCCAGCCAGTCATGCGGCGGAGCGCCTCTCGTGGCTGCCATCATGCCTCGGCCTGAGGTCATGGATTCATCCACCACAATGGCATTCTCGGGGAGGAGTGCGCCCACGGCCGCAGCAAGACCAGGCAGCGTGATCTTGCCACCCGGCGACGCTGGCCGCTCGCGTTCTGTCCGCCGGCAACCGTGTTTCGTGCGAGCGGCAAGGCCCGACTCCAGCGCTTCGAGCGCGCCGACATAATCCTCTCCAGGACTCGCCAGCGTGTGGATCTCGCATTCTGGCGATGTGAAGGCGTTCTTTTCCCCGGAGACGCGAAATACGCGACTGGAGGCGGGCGCGCCCACCAGAATCAGCTGACGAAATTCTCTTAGCTGTTCGACCGCCTGCTCAAGGACATACTGCAATCCGCTCGACTGGGGTAACGCCATTTCCACGTTCAGGCGCGTGACGGGATAGGGAGCAAACAGTCTCGCGCCCGTAGTAGCCGCGATGCGTCCCGCGGCTGCGAGTCCCCTGCCGTAGAGCGCGTTTCCGGCGATCAGGATGGCAGTCGCTCAATCCCGACCGGAGCATGCTGCGGCTCGCGCGATCGACCGCTGGCGGACGCCGGCATGGGGGCTCGGAAGATGCGGGAAGCGCCGTCATCGTTCCCACCATCGGTCCAGGCAACATCGGCAGGAACGATGAGCGTGGCAATCTGGCCCGGGGCTGTGCGCGCAGCGATGATCGCCTCAGCCGCATCGCGGCCGACTTCGGACGCGACGCGAGATGTCCGCAACCATTTAGAATACGGCCGCGCGATCGCCTTCGATGTCGGAATCAAGTGGCGTGTCGTGCCGCAGATGATAGGTCGCATGCTGGCCGACAAGGTTGACGATTGGCACCTGCGCCCGGCTCGCATTGTGCAGATTTGCCAGACCATTGGCCGAGACCGGGCCCGAGATGAAGTAGAGTGCATGCCGGTTTTTCCGCCATCCGCGCATAGCCGTCCGCCGCGCCGGTGACGACGCCTTCGAAGAGACCAAGCACGCAGCGCATTTCCGTGATATCGTCCAGTGCCGCCACAATGTGGATTTCCGAAGTGCCGGGGTTTGTGAAGCAGGTGTCAACGCCTCCCGCAATCAGCGTGCGAATTAAACTCTCTGCGCCATTCATCGATTGGCTCATTTCGTGTCGACTGCTTCCTTCACATAGCGAGTAAGCACTGCGGCCAGACTCTCGAAGTGAGTGTTGACCATTCCCAAGTGATCCCCCGGCACAATCTCGACCTCAAACTCAGCTGCCAGCCCCTTCCAGAGTGCGGCCGGATCGCTCGGGAGATAATTGTCGCCCTCGGGCCTCACGAATCTTATCTTGCCGCGATAAAACCGGGGGCGATAGTGTGCCATGGCAATGAAATTACTTGCCTCCACCTGCAAAAGTGTCTCGGCAAATGACAGGCGGGAAGTTTCTGGAGACTGCGTTCGGTGCCGGGCTCCAACCCGGCGTAATCGACGTTCGAGAGCACGAACGGAGTGTGAAAATACGCTGCGGAGAGGCATCTGCTTCACAAGCGAAACGCGGCTTCTCATTCGTTTTGCGATGAGTCGCAGGCGTTCGCTCGGCGGGAAGTAGCGTGGGTGCGGGTACGTGTCCATGAGTACCAGCAGCGCTACATTTTCTCGGTCATCGGATAAGCGCTGTGCCATTTCCAGGGCCAACAGACCACCAAATGAGTAGCCAACCAGAATGTATGGGCCGTGGGGTTGTAGCTGTCTGAGCGCCTTAAGGTAGAACTGGCCATACTTCAATGCTCTCAAACGGTTCCTCCAGTCCGTCAACGCCCTTGGCCTGAATTCCATAAATCGGATTCCCGGTGTGAATATGTCTTGCCAGCGGAGAGAAACTCGCACGGCCCCCCACGCCAGGGGCAATGAAAATCGGGGGTTTCTCGCTGCCGGTCTTCAGTTGGAGGAAGGGTGAGAATCGCGGTAGGCTCGGCTGATCTAATAAGGCCGCCAGCGTGCCAATGGTCGGAGCATAGCAGATCGTAGCGCTTGGCAGTTCCCGGCCGCACACTTGCGCGATCTCGGCAAACATGCTGTCGGCTAACAATTCGGTGCCGCCGAGATCATAAAAATTATCATCGGGACCGATCGGTGACCGTTGCAGCACGCGCTGCCAAATCTGAGTGAGCCCCTCAACCGTAGCAGCGCCATGCCCGTGGTTCACATGGCACCTAATCGATTCAGACCGATCAGATCCATCTAGGCTCCGCGCTGCAACTGCGACCGAGGATCATCCATGCGGAAGAGCGCATGTTCCTGGCGCAATGCTTCTTTCAGGCGACGAGAAAGCTCAGCAGCGAGGCTGTCGACATGAGTGGTAACCATTCCCACGTGATCGCCGGGTACAGTTTCGCATTCAAACTGGCTCGCCAGCTTGCCCCAAATGGCTGCCGGGTTGGCGGGGAAATACGTAACTGCCTCGGCTCGTATGAACTCTATTTTGCCTCCGTAAAACCGTGGCCGGTAGCGAGACCAAGCCAGATTGGCACTCTCCAGCGATCCATGGATATCAGGGGTGAAAGACCCGGCAACTGGTGATCGAGCTCTGCCCTTGACCCTCTGAATAACTCCCGAGATCACCTCACGCATCGGCAACTTCCGCAACACGGACAACCGAACTCCCGCCCGTCGCGCGAATAAGCGGGCCCGTTGGCCGCGTGATAGATGATGAGAATGCGGGTACGAGTCGAGCATGGCCAGCAGCGAGACCTCGTTCCCAGTGGCAGACAAGCGTTGCGCCATCTCAAGCACGACCTGACCACCCAGCGAGTAACCAACAAGAAAGTAGGGACCGCTGCGTTGTAACGGCCTGATCGCGTCAAGATAGTACTCGGCCATATCTTCGACGCGCTCAAATGGTTCTTCATTGCCATCGGTACCTCTCGCTTGCATCCCGTAAATAGGCTGCTTTACCTGGATCCGCCTGGCTAGGGGAACGAAATCGATTACGCTGCCACCGATGCCATGCGTGATGAAAACTGGCGGTTTTTCGGCTCCGGGTTTCAGCAATGCGAGCGGAGAGAGCGTAGGCGCCAACGGCCTCTCCAACACTGCAGCCAGGCTCCTAATCGTGGGTGCCTGACAGATCGCTACCGGCCGCAACTCCCGGCCACTCGCCTGGGCAATCTCCGCAAGCAATTTGGCCGCCAGAGCACCATTGCCCCCCAGGTCGAAAAAATCATCGTCCACGCCGATCGAGGAACGCTGTAGCACGCGCTGCCAAATCGGCGTCAGCACCTGAACGATCGCGGAGTTGGTCATACCGATCATGAATGCGCGAACGCCCAATAGAGTTCGCGGGCCTTGGTGTACAGCGGTCCGAATGGCAGGGAACGCTCGCCGATCCGAGTCGCCGGAACTACCTTGGAGTAGTTTCCCGTGGCGAAAATCTCATCTGCCGTTTCGAAGTCCTGATAGGCGAGAGTTTTCTCAACCACCTTCACGCCCGCCCCGCGCAACAGGCCGATTACCCTTTGCCGGGTGATCCCAGCCAGGAAGGTCCCATTTGGGATCGGTGTGAAAACCACACCATCCTTGGCCATAAAAACATTGGAGGTCGCGAGCTCGGCAACGTTGCCCAGCATGTCGCAAACAATTGCATTGTCGAAGCCCCGGGCGTTCGCTTCGAAGAGCGCGCGAGAGTTGTTGGGATAGAGACATCCAGCCTTGGCATCAACCGGCATCGTTTCAAAGGTTGGACGGCGATATGGAGACAACGTGATCGAGAAGCCTTTCGGTACACGCATCGGCGCCTCGTAAATCGAGAGACACCACCGCGTCGATTCAGGATCGTGGGCCTGAACCGATGGCCCTTCCTTCTCCGCCCAGTACATCGGCCGGATGTAGAGGGCCGCTTCCTTATCAAACCGGGTTATCCCTTCCCGCGCCAGCTTTACCCATTCTTCGGTCGAAACCGCCGGCTTGAGGAAGAGTTTCTTCGCCGATTGATTGACGCGCGCACAATGGAGCTCAAGATCAGGCGTCACCCCTTCAAACGCGCGGGCGCCATCGAACACCATGGAGCATAGCCACGCGGCATGGGTGCGCGGCCCCATGATCGGCACATTTCCCTCGTGCCAGTTCTCCTCGAAATAGGTCCAGGTCTTGGACCACCCGGTTCCGAGTGCCATTTCCGCTCCCCCCGCTCCCTTGATCGTACCCCACGCCACCCGAATTCAGTCAATAAGAAACACGGCCCCGCGACCTCATTTAGGGCGGCTGGCGTAGCCAAAGATCGCCTTCAACTCAAGGAATTCTTCCAGCCCAGCCTCGCCCCATTCCCGGCCGTTGCCTGATTGTTTGTAGCCTCCAAAGCAACCGGCGAAATCGACCCTGGCATTATTGATGTGCACGTTGCCCGAGCGAATTCGCTTCGCAACCCGCCGGGCGTGCTCGACATCTCCCGACGTCACAAAGCCTGACAGACCGTAAAGCGTGTCATTCGCAATTCTTACAGCATCATCCTCGCCCTCATAGGGAATAATGCAAAGAACCGGCCCGAAAATCTCTTCGCGGGCGATGGTCATGTCGCTGGCGACATCGGCAAACACAGTCGGCTTCACGAAGTAGCCTTTGTTGATCCCCGGGGGACGGCCGGGACCTCCGGCAACTAAGTTTGCCCCTTCGGCGATGCCTTGATTGATCAGGCGCTGCACCTTTTCGAACTGAGCTCTGCTTGCAAGCGGCCCTATGCCAGTGTCTCCCGCGAACGGATCCCCGACCTTGGTAGTCTCGGCGGCCTGCCTCGCTGCCGCAACGGCCTGCGCCATCTTTGCGCGCGGAACCAGCATGCGGGTAGGCGCGTTGCAAGACTGACCGGTATTGCGAAAACACGATTGCACGCCCTCCTTGACCGCACCCTCGAGATCGGCATCCTCCAGAATAATGTGGGCCGACTTGCCACCGAGTTCCTGAGTCACCCGCTTGACGGTGGCAGCTGCAGCCAAGGCTACAGCCACGCCCGCTCGCGTGGACCCAGTGAAGGAGACCATGGCCACGTCAGGATGCGACGAAATCGCCACACCCACCGTGGGCCCATCGCCATTCACCAGATTGAATACCCCGCACGGCAGGCTCGCCTCATCGAGAATCTGGGCGAACAGATACGCAGAAAGCGGCGCCATTTCGCTCGGTTTAAGCACCACCGTGCATCCCGCGGCAAGAGCGGGCGCGACCTTGGCCACGATCTGGTTCATCGGCCAGTTCCAGGGGGTGATAAGTCCACATACCCCGATGGGTTCCTTCCGCATGAGCGTCGAACCCTTGAGATCTTCGAACTTGAACTGTCCCAAAACCTTCACCATCTCCAGCAAGTGTCCCAGCCCCGCGGGCGCTTGCGCCGCTCGCGACAGTGTGATTGGAGCCCCCATTTCCTGCGAAATCGTCTGAGCCATTTCTTCAGACTTGGCTTTATAGACCTCAACGATTCGCCGGAGGATAGCCAGGCGCTCGTCAACCGTGCTCTCCGAGTAAGACTCGAAAGCCCGTTTAGCTGCGGCCACAGCTTTTTCGACGTCGGCCGCGTCGCCGAGCGAGATTGTCGCGATGGGCTCTTCAGTGGCTGGGTTGATAACTTCGAAGTTGTGTTCGTGAGTTGGACTGACCCATTTCCCATCGATATAAAATTGACGACATTCTTTCATGCTGATTCCTCAATCTCCTATTCTAGGTGAGTCCTATATCCCAACTCCTCTATGCTACCGCGATTTTGCATGCAGCCTCCAAAGCTGTGAAGCCAGGGCTTCTTAAGGTTGCTGGTGCCGTTAGCGCAAGCGAGCATATGCCCCTCGCAAGCATGGCGATGCAGATCTGAGTGGGTCTCTTTGAAGGGAAATCGAGGAAGGGGAAATCGAGGAAAGGAGATCTAGGAAAGAAAATCTAGCCTATCGATGGGCCAGGTCAAACGCCACAGCTCCCGCCGAGGCGCCAATGTTTAGCATGGAGACTGCACGCTCAAGTTTGTAATGACCTGTCTTGTGGAAGAAGTAGCTGAGCCCGACCACGCCGGCGGTTTCAGCCGCGAAGTTTACTGCAAGTCCGGTGGTGCTGCCGCTGAACACACGCGTCACAGGGTTCAGCTCCTGTCCGCCGCCGCGCAGGTTGTCGCGGGTGACGACGAAATCGGCAGCGCTGAAGGCAGCACTGGTCGCAAATAGAACGCTATTCTCACGGTCCCAGAATCGACGATGGCTAGGCCCTTCGGGAAGCGTTGCCGGCTGAAACGCCCTCACCATCGGGGCCGGCTCCAGCGCAGTGGGTTGTCCGGCCTCGGGACGAAGCAGCGCGAGAGAGACTTGCTGAGACAGCATGGGCCGGCACAAACCCAGAAACGCCAGCAGGATTGCCGCCCGATTTTTAAGAACCGCGCCAAGCCAGTTCGTCCGCATGACTTTAGTGAGTGCCAGCAGTGGCCACTTGTACTTGTACTATCGCAAATGCCGGGCCGGGGCAGAATGGCCCCTAGGTGCCACTAAGGCCTTTAAAATGATTACTTTGTGGGTAGCGAAGGTTACTAGAGTTACTTCCCTGTGTGCAAGCGGTTGCATACAAAAGTGTTTCTTCTGGCCGAAGCCAGTGAGGATGCGGGTTGCTAAACTGCCCAGGGCAGGTAGAAGATGCTTGCCGAGACCGCTAAGAGGCGTGGCCTTGAGGGTTTGAACGGCCGGGAAATGAACGTCTGTTCCGCAGGGCCTGGAAGAAGGTGCACGTATGCGAATGGGAAACCTGTCGATTCGCGTCAAGATCTCAACGGTGTTTCTTGGCGTAGTTGTGCTCCTTCCCATGATCTGCCTGGGCCAGGTCGGGAACAAGGCCACACCGTCTCCGAGCACTGAAGCCGCCAAGGTCTCACAACCTGGCGACATACCACTGTGCAGCGGAGCCCCCTCGGGTGCGAGCGCCGGCCACGCGCCTTCGCAAGGGAACCTGCACCCCCACCTTGTGACGTTGTCGTGGAATGCGGCGCTGCCGACGTCCAATTCACCTCAGGACGCAATCAAGGGCTACTATGTGTATCGAAGCCTCACATCGCATACCTACGCCGAGGGCAATAGGATTAGTCAATCACTTGTGCGAGGAACCCAGTGTGTCGACACCACCGTCGAGCCCAAAAAAACCTATTTCTACGTCGTTAAGGCCGTTACTGAAGGCGGAGAACAGAGTGGCTCTTCTATCGAGATCAAGGCAATAGTTCCTTCTCCATAGCCAGCATCAGGTTTCCGCCGTACTCAGCTTCAGCAAAGTTCCTTCCGAGAACTCGCCTCGCCTCGCAATCCGCTGTAGTTATTTCCAGACTGAGGCCGTGGTCCGGGATCACGGAATCACTGCCGGGGTGTCATTGGAGCATCTGATGGACGCCATAAGAAATATGAATTGGACTCCGGTGGAGGCATGCCTTTATTGTCTGCGGAACGGGAGAGGACTGTCGATTGAACGCACTGGCGCTCGTCGGGGTCGGGTCACTTTCCCGGGTTAGTCCTCGCCTCGAGATGCTTGCAGGTGCGGTTGTGTGTCGACATTTGCTGGCGCCACTCGAACACACGTACCACCGCCAGAGAATTCCTCACCCTTTAGAAACGGGAGTATCAAACATGAGAAAACACGCGGGCAGGTACTCTCTGCGCCTGTCGCTTTTATCAGCGACACTATCAACGACTTTATCGGCGACAGTATCGGCCGTTGCCACCATTCTTTTATGCGCCGGACTGCTCGCAGCGCTTGCCGCGCCCTGCTTCGCCGACGATGGACCCAAGCCTGATCCGTCAGGCATCGCCACCGGGGACAAGAATGCCGCCCTTGACGCCGCCGGCAATCGTTTCGTGGTTCCCGAGCCCACCGACAAGACAGCTCCGGACTACGTGGCCAACAAGAAGGCATTCGACGACTATCAGGCTCAGTCGGTGAAGGAACCACTCGCCGTAAAGCTCGCTGACAGTGTGGGGCACGTCCGAGTGGCAACGAACTTTGCCTGGACCTTGAACACCGGCTACCTCGTGCTGTTCATGCAGGCCGGGTTTGCCCTGCTCACCTGCGGTCTGGTGCGAAAGAAAAATGCTGCTCACCTGATGATGCTGAACTTCGCGGCCTACGTGTTTGCTTTCCTGGCTTACTACGCGGTCGGGTATGCCTTCCAGTTTGGCGCCGTAGCCATCAATGCCGCACCCACGAACCTGGGCGGCATTCCCACGCTCAACCACTTTCTGGTGGGAAGCGGCCAGTGGGGATTCGTCGGCGGCAAGGGATTCTTTCTTACCGGTCCCGCTTATGACAGCGCCAGTAACTGCTTAACGCTGTTCGAAGTCGTGTTCATGGAGACTGCCGGTTACATCATCGTCGGCGCGGTGTGCGAGCGCATTACCTTCTGGGCATTCCTGCTTTGTGAACTCTTCATCGGGGCGATACTTTACCCGATCTCTGGCTGTTGGACATGGGGCGGAGGATGGCTGTCGCAAGTCGGTTCCACGTTGAATCTTGGCCACGGTTATGTCGACTTCGCCGGCTCGAGCGTAGTGCATGCCGTTGGCGGTTTCTGCGCCATGGCTCTAGCGATAATTTTGGGTCCACGTCTCGGTAAATACGGTCCGGGCGGGAAGATTCGTGTCTTCCCCGCTCACAATATCGTGTACGTCGTCACTGGAACATTCCTCCTGCTTTTTGGATGGATGGGATTCAACCCCGGTTCCACTCTTGGAGCCACGGACCTTCGGATCTCTGTAGTCGCGGTGAACACCAATCTGGCCGCCGTCGCGGGCTCCGCCGCAGCGATGCTCTTGTGGTATCTCTGGTTTGGCAAGCCCGACATAACCATGGCCTGCAACGGAATGCTGGCAGGATTAGTCGCAATCACCGCACCCTGCGCCTTTGTGTCACCAACTTCAGCAGTAGTCATTGGAGTCCTGGCAGGAGGCCTGGTCTGTGCCGGCGTCCTCTTCAACGACCGGGTTCTCAAGATCGATGATCCCTGCGGAGCGATTTCGGTGCACGGTTATTGCGGCTGGCTCGGGGCAGTCAGCGTAGGCATTTTTGCCGACGGTGCCTATGGCGCAGGATGGAACGGCGTCGGTGCAGCAACCTATCTGGGACGAGCTGGCCAGGGCGTGACCGGCTTGCTCCAAGGTGATACGCGCCAGTTCCTCTGCCAACTCATGGGAGCAACTTTGTATGCAGCCTGGGCGTTCGGTGCAACTTTCGCCGTCTTCTGGTGCGTCAACAAAGCCAAAAGCATGCGCGTAGCCCCGGAGGTGGAAGAAGAAGGCCTCGACGTCCCCGAGTTCGGCATGCCGGGCTATCCGGAAGACGCGGTGGTTACTCCGTACTGAAAGCGAGCGGAGTTCAAATCTTAAGAATGGCGGAGAGGAAGGGATTCGAACCCCTGATACCCTTTCGGGTATGCCGGTTTTCAAGACCGGAGCCATCAACCACTCGGCCACCTCTCCGGTAATACAGTTTTACTACAGTTCTTCGGTTGGGCAAACGGCCTAGCGAAGACCAAATGCCCGGGAATGGAACTCCATAACCTCCGCGAAGTGATCCATGAAGTAGGAGAAGCTGTGGTCGCCAGGATACGGATGATATTCATGTTCCACGTTTTCCTTCTGCAGTTGTTCGTGTAAGGCGGCGGCGCCTTTTTCGAAGCCGTAGTTATCATCCTGACCACAGTTGAAGTAGATGGCCATCCGCTGCAGTGCGGCCTGGTTCGTTTTCGCTAGAACGAATGGACTATTCTCTTTCCAGTGCGAGACCTCGATAGGGCTGCCGAAGACCGTCGCCAGCAACTTTCCCAGTGGAGCGCCGGAGCGGGCCGCGGTGTCGAGTTCCTGCGGAGATTCGGTGATCAGCGCTGCGCTCTGCGCGCTGACTGCCGAAAACGTTTCAGGATGTGAGAAGGCAAACCGCAGTGCACCATAGCCGCCCATAGAGATACCGCTGATCGCTCGATTACTGCGACCTTTCGCAACACGGTATTTGCCTTCAATCAATGGTATGAATTCCTGAAAAACAAAGTCGCTGTAGCGCACCGACCCGTCGGCAGAATTGATGTAGAAGGTTCGCCCGCCTTCGGGAGCGACAATGAGAAATTCTCCTATTTTGTGCTGCTGCCGAAGATCGTCGAGCAGCGTCCACCCGCCGCTGTTGAAGAGAGTTCTCTCGTTGTCGCCCAGGCCATGCAGGAAGTAAAGCACAGGATAGCTTCGCCGGGGATGCGTGGCTGCGCCGGCGTCGTAGCCGGCGGGAATATAAACGCAGTAGTGGACTGGATGTTTCAAGATTCGGCTGTTCAGCGCGTTGCAGTCGATCCGGCTCTGCGCATGAAGCGGAAGCGAAACAGTCAAGGCCGCGAACAGGAAGATAATTCGGCGACAGCGAGCCATCGCTTCAGTTTACTCGTAGCGTAGGGCCTGCACGGGATCGAGACGGGCCGCTCGTCCCGCGGGGTAAAGCCCTGCTGCGAGACTCACGAGGAAAGAAAACAAGATCGCGAATCCCACCAGCCACCACGGCACCGACCAGAAATGCTCTGGTGGAAAAGACTGACGCTTAAGGTAAATATTCGTCCCCAGGTTGATGACCTGGCCGATCGCCCAGCCTAGAGCTACTCCGACGATGCCGCCAAGAATGCCCATCGCGCCCGCCTCCGCGAAGAAGAGCTTCCTGATGTCCCCATCGCTGGCGCCAATCGCTTTCATGATGCCAATTTCGCGGCGGCGCTCGAGAATGGCCATCACCAGCGTGTTTACGATCCCGATGAAAGCGACCGCCAGAGCGAGGCTGCCGAAGATTCCGAGAAACACGTCCAGCACCTTGAAGAATTGCTGCACGCTGCGGCTGGCATCAAGGATCGAAAAGGTATTGAAGCCCATCTTCTTGACCGTGTCTTCTACTGTCTGTATCTGGCTGGGACTTTTCACTCGCACACTCACCGAGGAATAGACCGGCTCATCATTGTCAGACCGCGAAATTTCCCGCAAGTCCGTGGGTTGCATCACGTGCAGACTCTCAGCCAGCTTGAGCGGGAGAAAAACCCGCGCCCGAGTAGGCCCACGCATGCTTTCAGCATCGAGATCGGCGACACCGACAATCTTCAGCTTCTGCTCGCGCGAGACCACGGAGTAAGCAGCGCCGGCGAGACTCTGATCCGCAGGAGCGGCGGAATTGTCACTCGAGGCTTCCGAAGGCGCTGCTTGTGTCGTCTCCCGTTGGGCGTAGCGCATGGTCAATTCCTTGCCCAGAAGCGGAGCGGCGAGTTCTGCCACGTTGGTTTCGTCGACACCCGCCTTAGGCGTTTTTCCCAGGAGTTCCTCGGCGAACGTCTTCTGAAGAATCGCTTCGGGCGCAATGTCAGAGGAGAAGAAATGTCCCTGCACCGCTTCAAACGCATCGTTAGATTGAGCAGAGGGAGGCAGCGCCGCTACCATCGTCAAATGCGGCTTATCTTCGAAGCGCAGCTCAGTGATAAAGCGGATGTCAGGATAGGCTTCCAGCACGTTAGGCAAGCGTTCAATTTCGCGGCGGGTGGGCTCGTCGAGAATCCGGCTTTCGCCTGGGGCAGGCCCATTGCGTTCTTCTTCGCGGTTGAAGTTGCGCAGATCGCGCCGTGAGGTAACCACCACGGTATCGAACAGACCGGACTTCATCAGCCGGCGTGACGCCAGCTGCTGCAACCCGATTCCGAGAGAAAGCATCGCGACCAGCGACGCGACACCCACCGAGATGCCAATGGTGGTCAGCGAATTTCGCAAAACAGATTCGCGCAGGTTGCGCACGGCGAGTTCGGTGAGGTCGGGAAGCTTCACAGTCGTTCTCCGTCCGCACTTGCGCGGCCTGTTTCGGCCCGCGCGACAACGGCCGAATTCGAATCATCGCCGACCAGTTTGCCATCTGCCAAAAAGATCAGTCGCTGGGCGTAGCGCTCAGCCAGCGCGCGTTCATGCGTCACCATGACGACCGTCATTCCCAATTGCTGGTTGAACTCGCGGACCATATTCATGATTTCGGTTCCGGTATGGCTGTCGAGATTGCCAGTGGGCTCGTCAGCGAGCAGCATCTGAGGCTGGTTGATGAGTGCCCGGGCCAACGCGGCGCGTTGTTGTTCCCCGCCGGAGAGCTCGCTGGGCCTATGGTTCATACGCGCCAGCAGCCCAACTCTCGCCAAAGCTTCCCGCGCCAGATCGCCACGTTTCTCCCGATCGACCTCGGCAAAGCGCATCGGCAGCTCCACGTTTTCCGCGAGCGTCATGCTGGCGATCAGGTTGAACGACTGGAAAACCATTCCTACGGTGTGCAGTCGATATTTAGCCAGGTCCTCCCGTGAGAGTTGCGCCAAGTTGCGCTCTTGGACAATTACGCTGCCCGAAGTTGGACGGTCCAGCCCTGCGATCAGATTCAATACCGAAGATTTTCCGGAGCCCGAACTGCCCAGCAGGGCAACGAATTCGCCGGTGCGCACGTTAAGGGTTAAGCCGTCCACGGCTCGGATGAGCGTCTCACCCATGCGGTAATGGCGGCAAAGCTGCTCCGCACGAATTGCTGGAGCACCGTTCTGCGGGGATCTCGGCGCGCTGCTCATGTGGCTAGCGGACCTCTCCCCTGAGCACACGCAATGCGTCAGCGGGCTTCACATCGCCGTTGCGCGCCGGGCCTGAGTTGCCGTTCTCGTCGCCGGCTCCTTCCAGCTTGTCTCCCTCGCCCGGCGCGAGAAAGAGGTTATGCTCTACGCCCTGCTGCCGGGTGTAGAGATCGTAGTAGCGTCCTTGTGCGTCATAGAGTTGTTCGTGCGTGCCTCGCTCCACGATTCGTCCTTGCTCCATCACCAGAATCTGGTCGGCGCGGCGGATAGTCGAAAGCCGGTGCGCGATCACAAATGTCGTGCGGCCTTGCATGAGATAAGAGAGTCCGTGCTGGATCATCTGTTCCGACTCCGAGTCGAGACTGGAAGTTGCCTCGTCAAGAATCAGAATACGCGGCTCGGCCAGAATGGCGCGGGCGATTGAAATCCGCTGCCGCTGGCCGCCCGAGAGCTTCACGCCGCGTTCGCCGACTACAGTGTCATACCTGTCCGCGAAAGACTCGGCGAACTCGTCCACGCGGGCGATTCTGCAAGCACGAAGGAACTCTTCTTCGCTGGCGTCAGGACGCGAAAACAACACGTTCTCCCGAATCGTTCCATCAAACAGGAACGATTCCTGCAATACGACTCCGAGACGCGTGCGATAGGAATCGAGGCGGACCGTGCTCAAGTCCGTGCCATCCACAAGAATTTTTCCTTTAGTGGGCACGTAAAAGGCAGAAATCAGGCCGATGGTCGTTGATTTTCCCGATCCGGATGAGCCAACCAGCGCCGTTACTGTTCCGGGCTTCGCACGGAAAGAAATATCATGCAGAACTTCGTGAATCCCATCGTAGCTGAAGCTTACATCGTCAAATTCGACGGTGCCGCGAATGTCGCCCAGCGCAACGTTACGCGTGGGATCCTGATCCTCCGGCTGCTCCCGCATAATTTCCTGCGTTCGCTCCAGTCCGGCTAACGCCTCGGTGAGCTGAGTTCCGATGGCGACGATCTGCATGATGGGGGCCACCAGAAACCCGAGCAACAGAGTATAGGAAAAGAAGCCGCCGACGGTCAGCGTGCCCGAGGCAATCTGATGCGTGCCCACATACATCGTAATTGCCCCCACTCCGCCTAGCAGGACGCTGGCGGAAAGACTCATGACCGACGTTGCGGTCAGGGTACGCATCACATTATCCAAAAGGCGGCGCACGCCACCGGCAAAGACTTTTTCCTCGCGCTCTTCGGCGTGATATCCCTTGATCACACGCACGCCGCCCAGAGATTCCGTCAGCCGGCCCGTGACCTCGGCATTAATTTTGCCGCGCTCGCGAAAAATCGGCCGAATGGTCGCGAACGCATGGTTCAGCGCTACGGCAAAACACATCAGCGACCCGACCGCGATCAGCGTCATCTGCGGGCTGGTGCGAAACAACAGTACCAGCGCAATCCCGGAGGTGACCAATCCTCCCACGAAATCTACCAGGCCCGTGCCCAGCAAGTTCCGCACGCCCTCCACATCGCTCATGATGCGCGCCACCAGATTGCCAGTCTTGTTGCCGTCGTAAAACGCGACCGGCAGGCGGGAAATGTGGACCTGCACCTGTTCGCGTAACTCTGCAATCAAACGCTGCGCCGCCTTCGATAACAGCTGAGTAAGCGAAAAGGAGGTGAGTCCCTGCACCAGAGTGGCGGCCAACACGACCAGAACCAGCGGCCGCAGTTTGTCCATGTGATGCTGGTTGATGACGGTATCAATCAGGAACTTCGTGGAATACGGCAACACCAGCGCCGCGACGCGGTTGATTATCATCAACGCGAAGCCGAGCGCCAGCAGCCAACGCCGCGGGCGCATCAGCTTCCACACTTCCGGCAGAACGGCCTTGAGTCTTTGGACTTTCGGGGGTTTCGGCGGCTGTTTTGGGTCGGTACTCAATCCTTAATTGGACTCCGTCAGACCTGAGTTAGCTTCATTATTACTGCATTGTGACACGCTTGGGGCAGCCGTTGTATCCTCGGGGCGTGTCACGCCCGCCTTCTCCGGAGCGCTCTCCAACCCTGGGCCTGTTGCTCGGCCTGATCGTCACACTCGCAGCGGTCGTCGCCTACTCGGCCTACATCACCTGGCAAGTGGCAGGCTTGCGCAAGCTTCAGGGCGAGTTGATCGACCGCAACCGCAAGGATTCCCTGCAGTTGCTGCGCATCCAGAACGACCTGAACCTTCTTGCAGTCGCCATGCGCGACATGATCGACAACGACGAGCCATATCCCCTAACTGCGTGGTCGGCGCAGTTCCAGCGCATCCGCACTGACTTGGATGACGCCATGCGCCTGGAAGCCAGATTGGCCCCCACGAGCCGGACGATCGAGCAGAGCGCTTCGCTTAGTAGTTCGCTGGCCCAGTTCTGGGATGCCGTCGACCGCGTGTTTGCTCTGGCGAGCTCGGGCCAGGAAAAGGAAGCGAGAACACAGATTCAGCTCTCGCTGCAGTCGCGGCAGGCGGCGTTGAGCACGGCTGTCGCACGGCTGTTGGTGCAGAACAGCGAGAATGAGGAACTAGCGGCACAACGCATTGTCGAGATCTATGACCGGGTGCAGCGGCAAGTCTATGTGTTCCTGGTCGCAACGCTGGCTGCGATCCTGCTGACCGGATTTTCCATGATCCGGTGGAACCGGCGGCTGTTTGCTCGCATGGCTGAGCTCTCAGAGCGGCGCAGCGAACTGGCGCAGAAACTGATCGCAACCCAGGAGTCGACACTGCGCTACATTTCGCGCGAGTTGCACGACGAATTTGGCCAGATTCTTACGGCGATGGGGTCGATGCTCGGCCGCGCCGGAGCTCATGCTCCCGAAGGCTCGTCGTTGCGCGCTGACTTGCAGGAAGTCCGCCAGATCGCCCAGGACACGCTGGATCGGGTCAGAAGTCTTTCCCAGGTACTGCATCCCGTAATGCTGGATGAGGCTGGGCTGGAGACTACACTCGATTGGTACATCCCGACCGTGGAAAGGCAGACCGGAATTGCCATATCCTATGAGAAGGCGGGCGCGCCGTTCGATGTGAACGGCAGTGCGGCGGTGCAAATTTACCGCGTGCTGCAGGAAGCGTTGAACAACGTTGCGCGTCACTCTGGCGCGAAGCAGGCTTGGGTGCGATTGCTTTTTGAATCTGCAACCTTGGAGTTGGAGGTGGAAGATCACGGAGTAGGCATCAGCGAGCGGCCTGCGAAGCAAGGCATTGGACTGGTCGCCATGCGCGAGCGTTCGGAATTGCTGGGCGGGCGCATTGTCTTTTCCGCTCCCCCCGCGGGTGGCACGTTGTTGCACCTGAGTGTGCCCCGCGAGAAAATTGAGTTGCCGAATAAAGATCAGGGTTAAGACAAAGACTAGGGTTAAGACAAAGACTTAAAGATAAATATGACGAAGAAGATCACGGTATTGCTGGTCGATGACCACAGCCTGGTCCGGCGGGGCTTTCGGCGCATGCTGGAGGATGAACCAGACATGGTTGTCGTCGGCGAAGCCGGCGACGGTGAAGAAGCCATCAAGCTGGCGCGCGAGTTGAAGCCGCAAGTCGTGGTGATGGACTGTGCATTGCCCAAAATGAACGGCTTGGATGCAACTCGACAAATTCTGGAAGACGCACCCGAGACCGCCGTACTCATGCTCAGCATGCATTCGGAAAACACCTGGGTGCGGCAGGCGACCGAGGCCGGCGCCAAGGGATATATTCTGAAGAACGCGATCAACCTGGAACTGGGGCCGGCCGTGAGACGTGTTGCCGGAGGAGAAACGATCTTCGATCCTCAGGTGGAGCAACACTCAGCCCTTAAAGGCGAGCGCAGTGGTGGACTGACTCCGCGCGAACTCGAGGTTTTACAGATGATCGTGGATGGAAAGTCGAATAAGGAAATTGCCACGTCGCTTGATCTCAGCGCCAACACGGTTGCGGTTCATCGCGCCAACATCATGAATGCTCTCGGTATACACAAGACCGCCGAGCTTGTGGTTTATGCCATTCGTTCGGGTCTGGTAAACGTTCCGTGAATCGTAGATCCTTTCTGCAGGGCATTGCGGGGCTGGCTTCGATATCACAGTTACCGCTGCCGCCGGCTCTGGGTGCGGTTTCTGGTGCAACGCCTTCGCCCGGTTTTCGATTTGTTGATGTTACCTCCAGTGCCGGCATTCAGTTCCAGCACAACAGTGGCGCCTTCGGCGGGAAATTCCTGCCGGAAACTCTGGGTTCCGGCTGCGCCTTCCTTGATTACGACCGCGATGGCTGGCAGGACATTCTTCTGATCAACGGCATGGATTGGCCCGGCCACAAGCAGCGCCGCTCCACGCTGCGTCTCTATCACAACAACGGAAAAGGCTCTTTCATCGATGTCACTTCCCGTGCCGGCCTGGATGTTGAAATGTACGGTATGGGCGTAGCTGTCGGAGACTATGACAACGACGGATTTCCGGACATTCTCGTCACCTGTGTGGGGCAGAACCGGCTGTTCCACAATACGGGCAAGGGAACTTTCGTGGATGTGACCAACACCGGCGGTTTGGGGAATCGCCTGGGTTTCAGCACCTCCGCTCTCTGGTTCGATTATGACCGCGACGGCCTGCTCGATCTTTTTATCTGCAACTACGTCAAATGGTCGCCCGAGCACGATGTGTTCTGTAGTCTCGACGGCAAGCACAAATCCTATTGCACGCCCGAAGCCTATCGCGGCGAGACTTGCTGGCTATTCCACAATCGCGGCAACGGCACTTTCGAGGATGTCACCGCCTCCAGCGGCATTTTCGACAGCAGTTCCAAATCGCTTGGTGTTGCCATGCTGGATCAAGACCAAAGCGGCTGGGTCGACCTGCTCGTGGCCAACGACACTCAACCGAACAAGCTGTATCGGAACCAGCGCAACGGCACTTTCAAAGATGCCGCAGTCGAGGCCGGCCTGGCTTTCAGCAGCGAGGGCAAGGCGCGAGCCGGTATGGGCGTTGACGTGGCTGATTTCGAGAATTCTGGTCGCTCCGGGGTCGCCATTACCAACTTCGATAACGAAATGATGGGCCTGTACAGATTCGAGGGGAGAACGTACGAAGACATCGCCGCCCAGGCAGGCGTGGGCCTGGCTTCCAGGAACAGTCTGGGTTTTGGATGCATTTTTCTCGACGCCAATCTCGACGGATGGCTCGATCTTGCCGTGGCCAACGGCCACATCGACGAGACGGTGCGCAACATTCGCGGCAACGTGGGTTACGCCCAGCCACCCCTTCTGTTTCTCAACAATCGCAAGGGAAGCTTCCACGACATAGCCATGGAAGTCGGCGGCGGATTCGAGCAGCCTAAGGTGGGACGCGGACTGGCCTATGCTGACTTCGATCGCGACGGCGACCTCGACCTGCTGCTGACCACAAATAACGGTTCCGCCTACCTGTACCGGAACGACCAACTCGCCGGGAGCCGCAGCATTCGTTTTCGGCTGGTCGGCACCAAGTCGAACCGCGATGCAATCGGAGCGACTGTCCACATCGTCTCTGGGGACTTGAGTCAGTCACGCATGGTAAAGAGCGGCTCCAGTTATCTGTCGCAATCCGAACTTCCCGTTACCTTCGGCTTGGAGAAACGCGAGCACGTCGAGCGCGTCGTCATTACCTGGCCCAGCGGCAGAACCGAAGAGTTCAAGAACCTGGCGGCAGGACGATGCTACGAATGCACCGAAGGGAAGGGCATTTCTCCGCAGGATGGGTATTGATTCGCGGTCCGGCAAAGTCTGTTCAAGGCCGGGTGATTGTTCCGGCGGCAGTCAAATCAATGTCGACCGATTCGCTGACTCGCAAGAACAGGTTGCTCGGATTCTTCATCCCCCAGTTCACATAAGGCACCGCGAAGTGAAGCGTCGCGGTCCAGTGATCCGAGGACATCTCAACTTCAGCGGGGACAGTTAGCTCATGGTCCGATCCGTGAATGGAAAAGACTCCATGGACCCCTACTGCGGACTTCCCTTGCAGCGACACAGTCCCTTCGACCCGATCGGGACGGAAGGCGATTTCCGGATAGCGCTCGCTCTCTAAGACTTCCCGGTGCATTTTCCGGTCACGCATTCCGCTGCCGCTCTCGCCGCTTTTTGCGTCCACCACGATTTCCCCTGCGAGCTTGCCTGAAGCAGGATCAAGGCGCAGAGAACCTGGCTTCAAGTGGAAGGTTCCACGGACCGTGTGGAGCGCATCGCTCAGCGTGAAACTAACGGCAGTGTGCTGAGGATCCAGCTGAAATGCCACAGCCTGAGCGGCGGAATCGATGCCGGCAATCCCAAGAAATGCGATGACAGAAAGCAACAGTAGGAGTGTCTTGCGTACTCGCTTCCCGCAAAATGCCTGGGGGTCTGCTTTCATCGGCTAGGCAGTCAACAGACCCCATCCCAAGGTGAGTCCGTCGAGCGCGAGGTGAAAAGGCGACAGACTTCCCACGTGCAGAGCCACCAATCTACGAAACATTTCGGGCCGCCTGCGAAACACCCGAAGAGTTCGTTGCTGAAACCCGGGATGGCCGTCGAGCGTAAGCATCAATCGCGCCATCAGCAGGGGGCGCAATGCCAGCCGCCGATGCGCGGCCTGGTACCTGGTGAGGTTTCCAGACTTGAGAAGATTGAGCGAGTGCCACGGCCTGGCTGAAGGCAAGGCCAAGACCCTCCCCGGTGATTGCATCGACAGTGCCGGAAGCATCGCCGATCAACGCGACATTACCTCGCCAGACACGCTTCAGCTTGCGATTGGCTGACACGGATCCTCTTTCAGCGGAAGCCGCCTCAGCCCCCCGAAGGCGTGCTGTCAGTTCGGGAAACGCCGGCAAAGATTCTTCCAGGCGAAGCCTGGGATCGTGCGAAGCCACGGCCACACACACTTGTTCGCTACTCACGGCCGTGGCATAGCCCTGAACGTGCTTCCCCCAATAGATTTCCATGCAATCGGTCCAGGGTGACACCCGGTAATGCTGGCGAAAAGCGTAGCGGAGGTTGGCCCGCGACTGGCCGTCGAGATTCGCCCAGCGGCGCACGCGCGAATTGGCGCCATCGGCGCCCACAATCCACCGCGTGCGGATCGAGTGCTCACCCAGCTGAACGTCTTGGTTGGAAATCCCCGTGACGGTGCTCTGCCAACGCAGATCGGCGCCCAGCGCGGCCGCTCGTTCGCTCATGATGCGATGCAATGCGGTTCGGCGAACAGAGAGTCCGAAACCGCCGGAAGGGAACACGGTCTCCGCGGACAATCCCGAGCTGAGAAAACGTACCCCGCGCAGCTGACGGGCATCAGCGGCAGGTACTGCAACTCCCAGGAGTTCGAGCGCCGTAATGGCGTCCGGCATCAGCGCTTCGCCGCAGGCCTTGTCGATTGGGGGTTTGGCACTGTCTGCAACCACGACGCGCAGTCCTTGCTGGCGGGCGGCAATCGCCGCTGCCAGCCCGGCTGGGCCGCCGCCGATTACAAAGACATCTGTTGAGTTCACCAACGACGCGACCTCACCATTGCAGAAGCAGAAGCTCGGAACAAAACCCCGGTCCCATGGCGGCCAGCAGACCCAACGAGCCCGGCTCAGGGCGCCGGTTTTTCATCACGTCTTCGAGCACACACAGCACAGAGGCCGAAGAGAGATTTCCCACCTTGCGCAGGCAATCCCACGAGGCATCGAGCTGTCCATTGTGCAGTCCCAGTGCGTCAGCCGAAGCATCCAGCACTTTCGGTCCTCCGGTGTGCAGAACGAAACTCTTAAGATCGCTTCGCTTGTGTCCGTTGTCTGCCAGAAATGCGTCCACGTCACGGCCAAGGTTTTCCCGGATCAGGGTCGGGACCTCGGTCGACAGTATGATGCGGAAGCCTTTCTCGGAGATGTTCCAGCCCATCATTTCCTCAGTGCTGGGATAGAACACCGAGCGCGTGGCCAGGATCTTAGGTCCCGAAATTTCAGTCTCTGGAGATTCAAATTCTGGCGCCGGTCACAATGACAGCGGCCGCCCCGTCGGCGAAAAGTCCCGAAGAGATCAGGTTCGCCACCGACAGATCTTCACGCTGCAGGGTGAGCGAACAGAGCTCAACCGAAACCAAAGCCGCGGCCTGCTTTGGGATATGCGCGAACGTAATCCGAGGCGCGTGCAATTCCGGCGGCGCCTGCCACGCATCCCAGCCCAAAAATCGGAGTGCGGCGAATGTTGGCCGGCAGCCTCATGCGATTGATCAGCAGGGCGTCGATGGAAGGGCTCGCGACTCCGGTCACGGTGGTGAACAGCAGAGCAGCCCAAATCGTGAGGGCTTCAATCCGGCATTGTGCAGGGCGCAGGCAGAGCGCTTGCTCCCCCAACTCCTGCGCCACCTTGATCCAGATGTCATTGGCTTGGCCCCAGGTCTTGATATCGACGTAGTGCTCGGCGGGAATCGCGAGGTAGCGGCCATCCACGGTCACATTGCGGTGCAGCCGTGCCAGCAACAGAGGGTTCTTCAGTTCGTCTCCCCAATAGTCCTGGAGACGCTCGAGAAGAACTTTCTGAGAGTAGTAATGCTTCGGGAAGGCGCTTGCCGCGCTGGCGATCCTCATGGATTCTGTGTCCTGGATCAGTCTCGGCACGGAATCAATGCCCCAAGCCGACCGAATCCAGGAAGCCTTCTCCCGATTCGATGTTTGGTCCGTGCTGGTTGCACACGGGGCTCGCGCCGGAGCAGCTATTGTCGCAGAGTTGGGAGTTTTTGTATGTCATTGGCTTGTAACAGAAACCCCGTCGCTCGTGAACCACCCTATCCCTGGCGCGGCTCATGGCGGACATTCGTCAGCAACCGCCCTGAGCAAGCTAACCTATTCCGGTTGGTTCGTCCAGTGCGGGCACCGGGACAGATTGCTGGGACATGCTCCGCCCACTCCGGCTACATGGCTGCAGCTATGGGTTGTTTTCATTTACGGCAACATGCGATCGAACTCGGCGTATTCCCTACTCCGTATGTGAAGAGAGGGTTCAAATTGCCGCTGCTAACGCCAAACGCCTGAATTCCCGCGCCGCCGCCCTGATTCCCCACGAACAGATAGTTCCCGTTCGGGTCTTCGACCAGAACACTCGGACTACTCTCGGTGGTGAAGGCGAACGCGCTAGTGGAGGTGGTAAGCGCCACAGGCAATCCGTTGCTATGATCGAATACACGGCAACGTTGTTGGATCCTTGATTCGCCACGTAGAGATACTGCCCCTTGGAATCCAGCAGAAGCGCAAACGGATCATTATAGATGTCGTCCAGTGGAGATCCTGAACCTCCGTCAAAGTGCCCGGCGGCGTGTTAGTCGACTAATGGCGAAAATAGAGATCGAATTCGATCCCGTATTCGCCACGTAAAGATAAGAGCCGCTCGGGTCGATTGCGAGTCCGATTGGGATTGGCCCCGTCGGCGTTGACCAAATTATAAGGGAAGCGAAGACTTGTGAGCACTCCCGAAGTCACGCTGAAGCCCTCGATCGATCCAATACCTGCGTTTTGTCCACCTGCGGGTTGTCCACCCGCGACGCTGACATAGAGAAAGTCTCCCGAAGGCGTCAGCCGCATATTAAGAGGCGTCAGCCCTCCCAGCGAAAACGGAGACTCGGGAATCTGCGTGAGCGCGCCGTTGCTGCTGTCGATGGAGAACACCGAAATGTTGTCCGATCGGGTGTTCATCACATAAAGAAAATCGCCCGCAGGGTCCATCAGCAGAAATGCCGGCTGCGTCGCATCGCTTCCAACCGATGTCCTTGGCGCGACCTCCGTCAAAGTGCCGTTGCTGGCGATATTGAACAAGGAGATATCGTCTTCGAGCTGCCCTGGATTCGCCACGTACAAGAATTTTCCAGAAGGATGGATCACCACCGAGTGCGCTCCGTCACCCACGGTATACGGAGTTCCTGAAAGTTCCGTCAGCGTGCCGGAGAAGGGGTCCTCCCGATAGACCGCCAGTTGACTGGTGGACGGAAGAGTCGCGTAGACAAAGTGGCTCGACGAAGTGCATCCCACCCAACCGGCAGTAGCCGCAAGGACGAGAACCAGGACCAGTGCTTTCTGAAGCATCCGTGACTCCTGAGAGAATTTGAAAGCGAAGAACAATAATACCGGGTGACGGGACAATTCGGCATCGAACCAGATATCTTCTATCATACGGTCCCAGGAAGGAAAAAGGGGCGCTGTACCTTACCCTCACTCCAACCGCGCCGGTCCGTATTGCCTGGGACAAAGCAAGAGTCGGCTTGCTTTCGGCCCTTGTGCCCACTCTTGCGATGCGAGGCCGCTGAAAACGGGTTGCACGCGGACGGTCGTGGCCGCCAAATCAGCTTACTTGAAGATATTTCGATTTGCCCGTCTCAAGCCCCGATCTGCTCAGTGGGCCGGACTCGGTGTGGGCGCACCGGAAGAATCCCGCACCAGGGGCGTGGCTTCTCCGCCGCGCAACCAGAGCCGCAAACGGTCGAGATACACATAGACGACGGGCGTAGTGAAGAGTGTTAGCGCCTGGCTCACAATCAATCCGCCAACAATTGTGATGCCGAGAGGACGGTGCAGTTCGGAGCCAGTACCCCTGCCCAGCGCCAGCGGCAGGCCACCGAGCAGAGCCGCCATTGTGGTCATCATGATCGGCCGGAAGCGCAACAGGCAGGCGTCGTAGATGGCTTCGACCGGCTTCTTTCCTTGCGTACGCTCCACTTCGAGCGCCACGTCGATCATCATAATAGCGTTCTTCTTTACCAGCCCGATTAGCAGGATGATGCCGATCGTACCAATCACGTTGAGTTCGTTGTGAGTCAGCAGCAAGGCCAGCAGGGCGCCCACACCCGCAGAAGGAATCGTGGAGAGAATCGTAATCGGGTGAATATAGCTCTCGTAAAGCATGCCCAGCACGATGTACACGGTTATCAGGGCGGTGATAATCAGCACCAGTTCGCTGGAGAGCGAATCTTTGAACGCGGCGGCCGTACCCTGGAAACTCGCCTGGATCGTCGCCGGGAAACCAATGGAACTTTGGACTTTTTCGATGGCTTGCGTTGCCTGCCCAAGAGCGATTCCCGGAGCCAGGTTAAATGAAATCGTAACCGACGGAAACTGGCTCTGGTGATTCACCGCCAAAGGCATATTGGACGGAGTGAAGTGAGTGAAGGCTGCCAGTGGTATCGGCGCGCCTCTGCTGGAGCGCAAATAAATACTCTGCAAAGCTTCGGTTGTCTGTTGAAACTCCGGCGCCACTTCCATGACCACATGGTACTGATTCAGCGGCTGGTACATGGTTGAGACCTGGCGCTGTCCGAAAGCGTCGTAGAGCGCGTTATCGATGTCCTGTGCCGCTACTCCCAACCGGCTGGCGGTGTCCCGATCAATCACCAACTGCGCCTGCAATCCCTTATCCTGCTGGTCAGTATTTACGTCGCGCAGCTCCGGCAAGCTGCGCATTTTCTGCAACAACAGTGGACCCCAGTTGTTGAGTTCATTCAAGTCCTCGCCTTGTATCGTGTACTGGTACTGCGCCTGCCCGTAGCGCCCGCCAATAGTCAGATCCTGCTGCACCTGCAGGAACAGCGTGGCTCCCGGAACCACCGCGAGTTTACCTCGCAATCGATTGATCACATCGTCGGCGCTAAAGTGGCAAGGGTTCCAGAAGTGGGGAGTCTTGCAATGGCCGCGCTGATCGAGTGGCTTCAGCATGACGAAGAACCGGCCCTGATTCGTCGCCGAGCCTCCACCCGCGAACCCGACCGCCGTGTCGACTGCCGGATCCTTCAGCACGATTTGCACGAACTGTTCCATCTTGCCCTTCATGGCCTGAAATGAGATGTCTTGTGCCGCTTGAACCGAGCCATTAAGCCGTCCCGTATCCTGCTGCGGGAAGAAGCCCTTGGGCACGATGTAGTAAAGGTATCCACTCAGGCAGGCCACCATAAGGGTCACAATGAATGTCGCTAACTGATGTTGTAGGACCCACTTCAGGGAATGCCGGTAAGTCGCCAGCATCTTGTCGAAGACCCACTCGCTGGCGCGGTAGAAGCGATTGTGTCCGTTATCGGCCGGAGGCCGCAGAAATTTGGCGCACATCGTCGGCGTCGTCGTCAACGACACCAGAAGCGAAACTCCGATCGCAATGCTGAGCGTGACCGCGAACTCGCGAAACAGCCGCCCCACAATCCCACCCATCATCAGCAGCGGGATGAACACCGCCACAAGTGACAGGCTCATGGAGAGCACGGTGAAGCCAATTTCGGCCGCTCCCTTGAACGCCGCCTGCACCGCGTCCATCCCCTGCTCGACGTAACGCGTGATGTTCTCCAGCACCACAATGGCGTCATCCACCACGAATCCAGTGGAGATCGCCAGCGCCATGAGTGACAGATTGTCCAGGCTGTAGCCCAGCAGATACATCCCGCCGAAAGTTCCCACCAGCGAAAGCGGCACGGCGATGCTGGGGATCACCGTCGCCCGCAGGGTTCGCAGGAACACGAACACGACCAGAATCACCAGCACGATTGAAATCAGCAGCGTGGATTCAATGTCTTTAACCGAGGCACGGACCGTAATCGTTCGGTCCGAGACAACTGCCAGCTTGATAGCCGGAGAAATCGAGGACTGGAGATAGGGCATCAGTGCGCGCACCCGGTCCACGGTCTCGATCACGTTGGCAGCGGGCTGCCGGAAAATAACGACAAGAACCCCGGGTTTGCCATTGGCCAGGCCGAGGTTGTGCACGTCCGCGACCGAGTCCTCCACATCCGCCACGTCTCCCAGCCGCACCGGGGCGCCGTTATGGTAGGCGACTATCAACGGCCGGTACTCATCCGCGGTAAAAAGTTGATCATTGTCGGCGAACTCTTGAGAGATCGCTCCGTTCGAGACTTGTCCCTTGGCTTGATTGGCATTGGCCCGATTGAGCGCATTGCGCACCGTGTCCAGGCCCACTCCGAGCTTGTTGAGCAGCATCGGGTTGACTTCAACTCTCACGGCCGGCGGCGCCGAACCGTACGTGAACACCTGCCCAACTCCATTCACCTGCGAAAGCTTCTGCGCCAGAATCGAGTCGGACGTGTCATACAAACGCGCCACCGGAATTGTGTCCGAGGTGAGCGCCAGAATCAGGATGGGGGCGTCCGCGGGGTTGATTTTGCGATAAGTTGGATTGGTCGGCAGATTGGCAGGAAGCTGGCTGCGAGCGGCATTGATGGCCGCTTGCACATCGCGGGCAGCGGCATCAATGTTCCGGTTTAGATCAAACTGCAGTGCGATGCCGGTCGAACCTAGCTGGCTCGACGAGGTCATCTGGTTCACGCCTGAGATGCGCCCGAACTGCCGTTCCAGCGGCGTGGCCACGGCGGAAGCCATCGTCTCCGGGTCGGCGCCAGGCAGCTGTGCACCAACGCTGATTACCGGGAAATCCACCCGCGGCAGCGAAGCCACCGGAAGATAATTGAACGCAAGAATCCCGGAGAGCAGCAGCGCCGCCGCCAACAGCGACGTGCCGATCGGACGCCGGATAAATGGAGCCGAGACACTCATTGCTCAATCACTGTCATCCCGATAATTATTGTCATCCTGAGGCGGGCGCTTTTTGCTCGCCTCAGGACCCGAGCGAGCCGCGCGATGTGTCGCGTTTTTTGCGGCACAATAATCGCGCGTTAGGCTCGCATCCTTACTACCTTAATCCGCCGGAAACTCCTGTGGAATCGGATTCCCGATTCTGTACTTCTCCAACCGATGTGCCAGCCGGTCAAACCACAGATAAACCACCGGTGTGGTATAGAGCGTCAGCAACTGGCTGAGAATCAGACCACCCACGATCGTGATGCCCAGCGGCCGCCGCAACTCCGCCCCTGTTCCCGATCCCAGTGCCAGCGGCAAACCGCCGAGCAGGGCCGCCATGGTCGTCATCATGATGGGTCGGAAGCGCAGCAAACACGCCTGAAAAATTGCCTCTTCCGGCGGTTTATGTTCTTCGCGTTCGGCCTCCAGGGCGAAGTCGATCATCATAATGGCATTCTTTTTTACGATGCCGATCAGCAGGATGATACCGATCAAAGCCACCACGGTGAGATCGTTCCCTGTGATCATCAGGGCCAGGATCGCGCCCACCCCGGCCGAAGGCAACGTAGAGAGAATCGTGATGGGGTGGATGTAGCTTTCGTACAGCACTCCCAGCACGATATACACCGTGATGATCGCAGCAAGAATAAGGAAGGGTTCACTCGAAAGCGAGTTCTGAAATGCGGCGGCCGTCCCCTGGAAAGAGGCGTGAATGCTAGCCGGCAACTGGATATCTTTCTCGACCTTCTCGATGGCTTTCGTCGCATCGCCCAGCGAGGCTCCGGGTGCGAGGTTGAACGACAGCGTGACCACCGGGAACTGTCCCTGGTGGTTGACCGCGAGGGTTGTGTTCGTCGTGCGCATCCTTATGAAAGTTGAAAGCGGAACCGGAGCTCCGCTGGTGGTCGACGTGGCAGCATTGGCGGTAGGTGCGCCGGTGACGGGTGTGGTGCTGCTCGGCCGAACGTAGACGTCGTTCATCGCGTCGGGCGTCTTGGCGAACGTCGGCAGCACTTCCAGCACCACATGGTACTGGTTCAGCTGCGTAAAGATAATCGAAACCTGCCGCTGCCCGAAAGCGTCATACAGCGTATTGTCGATGGCCTGCGGCAGGATTCCCAGACGTGACGCGGTATCGCGGTCGATTGTGAGATTTGTCCTGAGTCCGCCGTTGAGCTGATCTGTGGCGACATCGCGCAGCTCCGGTGTCGCTTTCAGTTTATCCACGAGCTTCGGTGTCCATTGCGCCAGTTCCTGCGCGTCGGCGTCTTCAATGGAGTATTGAAACTGGGTCCGGCTCACGCGATCTTCCACCGTCAAGTCCTGCACCGGCTGCATGTAGAGCGTGATTCCGTTTACCTTGGCAAGCGCAGGCTGCAGTCGGCGAATAATGCTCGAGGCGTCGCCGTCGCGCTCATCGCGCGGCTTCAAGTTGATCTGAATGCGCCCGCTGTTAGGTGTGGTATTCGTCCCGTCCACGCCGATAAAAGAGGACAGGCTCTCCACATCCTTATCCTGGAGAATCACCTTCGCCAGTTCCTGCTGGCGGCGGGACATTGCATCAAACGAAATATTGTCGGGCGCTTCCGAAATTCCCAGAATCACTCCCGTGTCCTGCACCGGGAAGAATCCCTTAGGCACAACTACATACAGAACCAGCGTTAGAACCAGGGTTCCGAAGGTTACGAACAGGGTTGCCGTTTGATGTTTCAGCACCCATTTCACGGTGCGGCCATAAAACGCAATCACCCGGTTGTAATAATCTTCTGTGACTTCGTAGAAACGGCCCTTTTCGCCCTCCTTGCGATGCTTGAGCAGCTTGGCGCACATCATCGGGGTCAGGCTCAGGGAAACTCCCGCTGACACCAGGATGGTCACTGCCAGCGTAACCGCGAACTCCCGGAACAGCCGGCCCACAATGTCACCCATGAACAGCAGTGGAATAAGCACGGCAATAAGAGACACGGTGAGCGAGACAATGGTGAACCCAATCTGCCCCGACCCTTTCAATGCCGCATCCAGCGGCGAATCTCCCGCCTCAAGATAGCGATCGATGTTCTCGATCATCACGATGGCGTCATCCACCACGAACCCGGTGGAGATGGTCAGCGCCATAAGCGTCAAGTTATTCAGGCTGTAGCCCAGCAAATACATCACGCCAAACGTTCCCACGATCGACAGCGGGACCGCGACACTGGGAATGAACGTGGCCCGCAAGTTTCGCAGGAAAAAGAAAATAACGATGACCACCAGCACAATGGTCAACGCCAACTCGAACTCAACATCCTTCACCGAGGCGCGAATCGTGGTGGTCCGGTCGGTGAGGATCTGCACCTTCACCGCGGAGGGAAGCGACGCCTGCAGCTGAGGCAGCAGTTTCTTGATCCGGTCGACTACGCTGATGATGTTCGCCCCAGGCTGGCGCTGGATGTTGACGATTACGGCCGGAGTCTGATTCATCCAGGCCGCCAGCAGGTCGTTTTCCGTCCCATCGAAGACGTTGGCTACATCGCTCAGCCGCACCGGCGCTCCGTTGTGATAGCTGACAACGATCGGCTTGTATTGCGAGGCGAGGAACAGTTGATCGTTAGCGCCGATGGTGTACGACTGGCGTGCTCCGTCGATCACGCCCTTGGCCTGGTCCACATTGGCCTCGGCCAATGCCGTGCGAACATCTTCCAGGCTCAACCCGTAAGAAGCGAGCGCGGTTGGGTTCACCTGAACTCGCACGGCGGGCTTCTGTCCGCCGCTGATGGAAACCAGTCCCACGCCCGGCAACTGCGAAATTTTCTGCGCCAGAGCCGTATCCGCAAGATCTTCTACCTTGGACAAGGCTAGCGAGTCCGAAGTCATCGCCAGCGTGAGAATCGGCGAATCGGCCGGGTTTACTTTGTTGTAAATCGGAGGATTCGGCAAATCTGTCGGCAGAAACGTTGCCGCCGCGTTGACTGCGGCCTGAACCTGTTGTTCTTCGACATCGATGTTCTGATCGAGTGCGAACTGCAAGGTGATAACCGAACTCCCAAATGAACTCGTCGAGGTCATCTGCGTCAGCCCGGGAACCTGCCCAAACTGCCGCTCCAGCGGCGAAGTCACCGACGATGCCATTACCTCCGGATCCGCCCCCGGATAAAACGTTACTACTTGAATGGTTGGGTAATCGACCTCGGGCAAAGCGGAGACGGGCAGTTGCAGGAAGGCAACCCACCCCACCAACAGCACTCCCACCATCAACAGCGTGGTCGCCACTGGCCGCAGAATGAATAATCTTGAAGGACTCATGAAGCCGGAGTTCCTGAAGTTGGGCTGGTGCCGCCGTTCCTTCCACTCGGCGTGTTGCTCGGGCCGCTGTTCCGCGGCTCGATGGTGCTGCCAGACTGCAGTTTGTCTTGGCCGTCGGTCACCACTGTGTCCCCGGGGTTAACGCCGCTGGTAACGACGGCGATGTTGTTTTGCGTAAGCGACAATGCCACCGTCCGCGCTTCCACCGTCTTGTCGGGCTTCACCAAATAGACGAATGTTCCCTGTGGACCACGCTGTATTGCGGCCGCGGGAAACACCGTGCTGTTCTTCCGCGTCTCGAGAAGCAGGTTCGCATTTACGAACTGGTTGGGCCAAAGCTGGCTGTCTTTGTTATCGAAGACGGCTTTCAGCTTGGCCGTTCCCGTCGTCGGATCGATTTCGTTATCAATCGTCTGCAGTTTGCCCGTCGCCAGCTTGGTCTCATTGTCCCGGCTGTACGCTTCCACCAGCAGCGTCGAGTTCTTCATGTGCTGCGATACTGTCGGCAACTCATCTTCGGGCAGAGTGAAAATCACCGCAATCGGTTGCAGCTGCGTCAGAATCAGCATGGGATTGGTGTCGGCTGCATGCACAATATTTCCCGGATCCACCTGCCGCAACCCGACGCGGCCGGTGAATGGTGCCGTGATGTTGCAGTAGACAATCTGCAGCTTGGCGTTGTCGATCTGCGCCTGATCCGTGCGCACTTGGCCATCGAGCTGGTCCACCAGGGACTTCTGCGTGTCTACTTGCTGCTGGGCGATGCTTCCGGAGGGAATCAGCGTGGTAAAGCGCTGCAGGTTCAACCGGGCATCGCGCAGCGACGCCTGGTCCTTGAACAGCTGGGCCTGCATCTGTTCCAGTTGCACCTGGAAGGGGCGGGGATCGATCAGGATCAGCAAATCGCCTTCTTTGACGATCTGCCCTTCCTGGAAGTTGACGCGCATGATCTGCCCGTCGACCCGGCTCTTGATATTCGCCGTGTAGAAGGCAGTCACCGATCCTAAGCCAACCAGATAAACCGGAACATCCTGCCGCTGCACCTTGGCCACAGCCACTGAAACCGCATGCGGGGCCGCAGCTTGAGCCTTCTGCTGTTTGGAGTCGGCGCTGGTGCAGCCGGAAAAGGATGCGCAAAATACACCCAGCGCGACAGCCGAAACGGCCCAAAGCCGGCGGCGTCTGGCAAACAGCGATTCTTCCTGAGGAGAATTCGAAGCGATTTTCTTCAAGATTTTAGTCCGTTTCAACTCTTTATAAGATCGGCGGAAAATCTGCCACTCATTAGACGTGTCATTTTCGACTCGGTTGCGGCATCCGTGGAAAACAGTAGACCGTCTTACGTCAAGAGCCTCCCGCTGGAGAGGCTCAGTTTGGAACCGAAACCCAGATTTATCGAGACACAGATCTGTATAGTAAAACCCTACGAAACCAGCATCAACCGTGGTGCCGCGGCAGGTCAAGCCTAAGGCGAAGGTTTTACAAATCTTTACGGGCTCCGGCTTATGTTTACTGTTGTTTACGGTCCCGAAGATTGCAGCGCCGCCGGGGGCGGGTGCAACGCTTCAAAAGCGGCAATCTCCGCTTCGTGTTGCAGCGTCAACCCGATGTCGTCCAGCCCATTGAGCAGACAATGGCGCACGAATTCATCGATTGCGAACTTGCCGCGAAAGCCCTGATCGTCACGCACCTCACATTGCTCCAGGTCGATGGTGAGCTGGTAGTCGTTGTGCTCGCCGGCTCGCCGCATCAGTCCGTCCGCCTCAGCCTCACTCAGTCGCACCGTGAGGAACCCGTTTTTCGCGCTGTTATTGGAGAAGATGTCGGCAAACGAAGATGAGATCACGGCGCGGAAGCCGAAATCCGCCAGCGCCCACACCGCGTGTTCCCGCGAAGAGCCGCAGCCAAAATTCTTTCCCGCAACCAGAATGCTTGCCCCCTGGTAACGCGCCTCATCTAGGACAAAACCAGCGCTCTTCTTCCCGCCGGCGTCGAACCGCCAGTCGTAAAACAGAAATTGGCCAAAGCCCGTGCGCTCAATTCGCTTCAGAAACTGCTTGGGAATGATCTGGTCGGTATCCACGTTCACCCGATCCAGCGGAACCACACGCCCCCGATGTGTACGAAACGGTTTCATATTCCTAATTCCCCATGCTTGCGATCATTACGCTCGTCATCCTGAGGCTTGTCATCCTGAGGCGACGTTTTTTGTCGCCGAAGGATCTCAGTCTCCACTGGCCCCACGGAATTAACGCACATCACTGAAATTTCCAATTCCTTATATCCGTGAAGTGCCCCGCAATCGCCGCCGCCGCCGCCATCATCGGACTCACCAGGTGCGTCCGTCCACCGCGCCCCTGCCGCCCTTCAAAATTACGGTTGCTGGTCGAAGCGCAACGCTCGCCGGGCTGCAAAATGTCAGGATTCATGCCCAGACACATCGAGCATCCCGACTCGCGCCACTCAAATCCCGCATCCAGAAAAATCTGATGCAGTCCTTCCTGCTCCGCCGCTCGCTTCACCGTCTGCGATCCCGGCACAACCATAGCGCGCACGTTCGCGCTCACGTGATGACCTCTGGCCACACGTGCCGCCGCCCGCAGATCCTCAAGACGCGAGTTGGTGCACGACCCGATAAACACGCGATCGATGCCGATATCTTCAATGCGCTTCCCCGCCTCCAGCCCCATGTACTGCAAAGCAAGTTCGGTCGACCGCCGGTCGGATTCTTTCAGGCTCCCAACATCCGGTACCCGCCCCGTCACTGGCGCGACCATCCCCGGATTCGTCCCCCAGGTCACAAACGGACAAAGCTGTGCCGCATCAATCTCCACAACTTTGTCGAACGCCGCGCCTTCATCCGAGGGCAAGCTGCGCCAGTATTCAACCGCCTTCTCCCAGTCGCCGTCCCGCGGAGCAAATCGCTTGCCCTTCACATACGCAAACGTGGTTTCATCCGGCGCCACCATCCCCGCCCGCGCTCCGGCCTCGATGCTCATATTGCAGAGCGTCATGCGGCCTTCCATCGAGAGCGCGCGCACCGCCTCGCCGGCATATTCGATAACGTGCCCGGTCGCACCGTCCGTGCCGATCTGTCCGATAAGTCCCAGCGCCAGGTCCTTCGCCGTCACCCCTTCTGCCAATCGTCCCCGCACCTCGATCTTCATCGTCTTCGGCCTTTGCTGGGCCAGACACTGGGTCGCCAGAACGTGCTCCACTTCCGACGTTCCGATGCCAAAAGCCAGTGATCCAAAAGCCCCGTGAGTGCTGGTGTGGCTGTCGCCACAGACAATCGTCATGCCGGGCCGCGTCAGCCCCAACTCCGGCCCAATGACGTGCACGATCCCCTGCTGCGGCGAATCCATGTCAAACAGCAGGACGCCGAATTCTTTGCAGTTAGCCTGCAGCGCCGAGATCTGCTTGGCGGCTATAAGATCGGTGATCGGAGTTCCCCGCGGCTCGGTCGGAATGTTGTGATCGACGGTGGCGACGGTACGCGAGGGCTGCCGGACCTTTCTTCCCCCAGCCCGCAGCCCATCGAACGCCTGGGGCGAGGTAACCTCATGCACCAGATGCAGATCGATGTAAACGATCGGAGACCGTCCGCTCGGTTGCGCCACCAGATGCGCATCCCAGATCTTCTCGAAGAGTGTTCGCTTTGCCGCCATGGTTGCTAAACAACCAGTTTTTCACACCCAGTCGAAGGGGAGCAAGGCCGTAGCGCCGGCGTCCCGCCGCTCTGTTGAGAATAGGAATCGGAAGCTCCGCACAACTCATGTGGGGACAGCCGCCCTCGGCTGTCCGGCGGCCCAGATATATCGGGCCGCTCGCTCTCGCGAGGGGCAATACTCGCTTTCCACACCCGTGGTGTGACATCTGACCTTGCGCACAGCCCCGCAGTCGCGCGATCATCGTCGAGGCAGTGACGGTCCGCAGAAGACGAAACCGCCCCGCCCTAAGCTCTTTGTTTTCTAGATTATGGTACCTAACTCCTTTGCCATGCGGATTTTGCCGGGAATTTCGCGCTAACTCGATGATTCCAGTGAAGGGAGGGGGGAGGGGGTACTTGGATTTTGTTCGGGACTCTGACTCGGTTATCCGTGTTCCGGCGGTTCGTCGAAAAATTATTTTCGCTCAGTCAGGTATTATCTGAAGTTGCCGAGCTTTACCCTGTGTTCCTCAGCGCCCTCTGTGTTAAAGGTTTTTGTAAGTAATGAATCCCAGAGGACAGGCAACACCTGACAAGAATGATTGATGGCAAAAGCATCGCGGTCGTAATGCCCGCCTACAACGCGGAAAAGACCCTCGAGGCCACAGTCGGCGACTTGCCGGATCTGGTGGATATCCGCATATTGGTCGACGATCACAGTTCCGACCGCACGGTCGATCTCGCGCGCCGCCTCGGCCTGCAGGTCTTCCAGCACGACCGCAATTATGGCTATGGCCGCAATCAGCAGACCTGCTACCGCGAGGCCCTGGCAGCGGGCGCCGACGTGGTCATCATGCTTCACCCTGATTACCAGTACACGCCGCTGCTGGTTACGGCCATGGCCAGCATGGTGGCTTACGGTGTCTATGACGTTGTGCTGGGCTCTCGCATTATCGGCGGGACCGCGCTGCGCGGCGGCATGCCAGTCTATAAATACATCTCCAACCGCTTGCTCACGGCCTTCGAAAATCTTTTTCTGGGCGTCAAGCTTTCCGAATATCACACCGGCTACCGCGCCTTCAGTCGAAAAGTGCTCATCGAACTGCCCCTGCTGGAAAATTCCGATGACTTCGTTTTCGATAATCAGATGCTCGCCCAGTGCGTGCATTTCGGCTTCCGCATCGGAGAAGTGTCTTGTCCCACGAAGTACTTCGAAGAGGCCTCATCCATCAACTTTCGCCGCAGCGTGAAGTATGGTTTCGGAGTGCTCGCGACCGCCCTGCAATTCTCCTTGCAGAGGGCGGGCCTGATCCGCCTGCCCCGCTTCAGCGACAAAGGCCGCAAGCTAGAGCCCGGCTATCCCACCTACTATGCCCGACCCGCGTAGAGCGAGGGAATTGGAACTCTCGGGAAGGGATCTTTATGGATTCCGGCCTACTTCTTCTTCGACAAAAACCCCAGCACCTTGCTGGCGAACTCATCCGAGAATCCGAACCGCGCCTTGGCCCGCGAGTAAAGGTCGACCGCCTTCTTATCCAGCCAGATCATCGCCGATTTCCCCCAACCATCCTGCGGCCGCGCAAAATAGTCGGTGGAATGGCCGGTGACTTTCTTCCCCTGCTCGAGCGTGTAGTAATACAGAGCCAGACTCTTGCGCGATTGTCCTTCGGGGCAGGTCAGAGGATCGGGAAACCCGTGCAACGACCGCTCATCGGTCGTGAAGATGAGCGCATGATTCAGCAGCGGCGCGTACTTCGCCGCACAACGCGCCATCTTCCCATCCTTGCGCTCCCACAATTCGATTGCGCCGCCCCACTCCTCGTGCCATCCCGGGTTCAGATAAAGAATCAGATTCACGCGCCGGTGCCAGTCCGTGTGGAAGTGGTGCATGGAAAAATCTGTGTGCACGTTCAGGTAACCGCCAGGTCCGGACTGATGCAAACCGCCGCCCTCGAGCATGGGGTCCGCCATCAGATTTGGGATTCCAGTCAATTCCGAAACCCAGGCCACAAACTCAGGCGAGTTCAGTTCGTCCGTGACCGCTCTAATTGTCGACGGAAACATCTCACGCGTGGGCATTCCCAGCTTGTTCTCGTTGGCATGCTTGTACTGTGTCCAGGCATCACTCGTAGCTTGAGGAAACTGCGTGGCCATACCCTGAGCGACCTCGAAATCGAGAAAATCCTTCAACAGAATATGGGGGCAGGGGTGGTTTTCCCGGTATTGCCTGGCCAGCGCGGGCAGCGGAGATCCCCACCTTTGGTAGGGAAACAGTCGGGCAGCGGCCTGCACAGCCGGCGCAGTAGACATAACCGGAATCTCCTTATGTCTTAAATTGTAACTGATCGGCGATGCGGGAATGCCCCATATCGCCCTCCGGACCGTCCCGAAATGCCCGGTGCGATTTTTCAAGGAATCCGGCAAACGCGCACTGCTCTGTTCTGGTAAGCGCAGTCGAGCCCGGCAACTCCAGGTTGTTCCACTACCACCCAGCTCACACCGTATTTGTTTTTCAACCGCAAGAAGTCTTCTGCGCGAAAGGTCTTCCACGGAGTTTGAGCCTGCACCTGGGTCCACCATTCTTCCGCCAAAGGAGGAAACATACTCACCGCGCCGCTGTCCTTGGCTGTGTCCGCCAGCCGGCTTCGCTGCGCCAGACAACGGAAGCCAGTCGTGTCTTCCCCCCGTATCTGCATAAAGCCGGGATCGAGCGCGAACACCGCATCCACCGGCGTGTTGTCACGAACCCACACAAAAGCCTGCGCCCACGCATTCTTCGGAGCAGCCCCCGGCCACTCGATGTGAGCGCTCGCCGGGAAAAGATCTCGCTGCGCAACAAACATCCCCAGGCCCAGCGGAACAAAGAGCGCCAGCCAGCGCCAAACACGATTCTTCAGCACGAACTCGCCCAGCAATCCGCCGATGATCAGGAACATCAGCATGTAGAGCAGGTGCAAACTGCGCAGCGGCTGCAGGCGGGCCAGACTCTCAAACCGCGCCGGCAAATCAACTACCAACGCGGCGACGAAGTAGACCAGGTCGTAGACGATGAGCGCCCGGCACACAAGTTCCAGCCGGCGCCATTGCCGCGCACGCGCGATGCGCGCAAACCACCAGAACAGCACCACCGGAGCCAGAATGCCCAACTGCTCATACCAGTGCCAGAGCTGGATGTAGTGAAACTCATGCCGCATCGCGGCCGCGTGATAGGCGGGCGAAGTGGGAGGGTCCAGTGAAATTCGAAACGGCAGCACGCAGCCCAACCCCGCCGCCATCCCCAGAGCCGGATGCGATGCGGCGTTCTTCTCAAATGTCTCCCCGACCACCAGAAGGAAGCAGAACGAAAACGCAAACGCGGCCATCAGCGGATGCACGCTGGCCGCGAACGCAAACCACACAGCGACCCGAACATATTTCTTTTCCAGAGTCCGGGCCACGGCGAAGATTGCGGCAAACGCCGCCAGATTCCGCGGGTTCAAATACTGGTCCATGATGTAGAGCGCAGTTCCAGCCACCGGAATCGTCAAGAGCGCAGCGACCAGACACACGCTGCCCCATCGCGCCCTCGCGCTCGGGAAAAACAAACTGCTCAACTCCCAGCACGCCAGCAGCAGCAGAAAAATAGATGCCAGATGCCATAGAAACAGCCCGGCCTCCATAGGCAAGTGAGTCAGCCGCAGAGAAAACGCAACGAGATTAGGGAAGATCGTAAGGCTGGCATGCGACGCGAAGAATTCCTGCTTCCCCGGAAACAGCTCCGGATGCAGAATCTTCTCCACGCCAGGTAGATAGATTTCTGCATCTTCAGCGTAGGGATGGTATCCGTGCACCAGCAGCGCGCCCGCCGTCAGCAGGAGCAGCCCCCCCAGCGTTTTATGGTTGTCGGACTGAATTTCTTTCACTCGACTGTCGCGTTCGCAGACTTCAGCCGGACGCCCGCTAGCCTGCGCTTCCGTTCAGCAGCCCAGAATGCGACTGCATAGGCCGCCAGCACCACGTATTGAGGATCAATGGGCCGCCGGTAATAGTCTTCCGGATGCGTCAAGTAATAAATTACAGGAAAGAAAAGGAACACGATGACATAAGGCATGGCGATGTTCTTGTCGAGCCGCCAAGCCCGGCGAAGTCCGATCAAGGTCAACACAGTAAGCCCGGTGCAGAACACCATGTTGAACGGATCAGCCGGCTCTTCCTGCAGATAGCGGTGACTGAAGCTCCAGAATCCCGTCCACAGATAAACTGCCCGCCGCAGCGTCTGCTCGACATAGAGAAGCCGGTGCGAATCGATAAATGCCAGGCCTTCGTGAAACTTCTTCGACGTGTAAGCGATCTCGCCGAGTTGCTGATACTCTCGCCACTCGCTCTCGTTATCCGAAGGGTGATAGCCGGGAGGGCCCCAGTGCCAGGAGTCCTGATTGTTGCCAAAGTAAACTTCCAGGCCCAGACAACTGCGGAACGGAATCACCTTGTGAAAGATCTCATAGTTTCGAATGAACCACGGCGACACTACCAGCGTCACAGCCAGCACCGCACCCAATCCCGGAGCCAGCCAGCTTCTTCCACTTTTGTAAAGCCGGTACCACGCCCACGCGCCCAGAAAAGGCGCCACCGACATTACGACCGGATCCGTCAACCCTGCGAAACCGCTAAGCGCGCCAAACCCGACCCAGAGCCAAATGGAACTCGAGGTCTCCATGTACAGAGCAGCGAGAAAGACCAGGCTCATCAAGAGCGTGGTTAGAGTCGTTGCCCAGATGAAATCCGCCGAGAAATAAACTCCGTAGGGAAAGAAGGCCCAGGCCCATCCCGCCCATGCGGCCGTTTCCGCTCCAAAATGTTTCTTCGCAATGAAGTAAACCGGAATGCAGTTCAGTGCTGAGAATAAACAGTCAAGGGCCAGCGCCGCAATTGCCGAGGCCTTGGTGTAGACGCCAAATATCTTGAAAATCCCCGCCAGCAGGTAAGGAAACACCGGCGCCAGCCAAGCCGTGGGCCCCGTCTTGCCAAACAGAGGGTTGCTGAAGCCCTCGCCCTGTGCGATCGACCGCGCAATCCTGCCAGCCTCACCTCCCATGCGCCAGTGATCGCGATATGGGTCCGTACGCTCCGGATACAGAAAACACATCACCACCAGCCGCAGCACGAGCGCCACCACCACCATCCAAAACAACGGATTCCGCAAGCGTCCCGTAACCCCAGGTTCGCCCACCCTCGGCTCACTCGCTGTTTCGGAAGAGGCCATTCGCTTCAATCGAGACCCGCGTACTAGACGACTACTCAAGATGAGCCTCTACTTTGCCACAACGAAACATCCCTGGTTTGTTTTTTCTTCCGGTACGCGTCCTCTCCCGCCCTTGCGCCTTGCGTGTCCGCTACGTAGCATCTAACAAGACATGGCAGCTGCTCTCATGCCCGAACGCCTTCGGCCCCAAATGGCCTTCGGCGAGATTATCAGTTTCGCTTACGACACTTTCTGCAGCAACAAGGTGCGCTTCATCCTGACCGCACTGGGCATGGTCATCGGTACGGCGTCTCTTATCCTGGTCGTCACCATTGGCATGACGGGCAAGCAATACGCTCTTGGCCAGATTCAAGCCATCGGTACCAATGAAATCTGGGCGGAATACGAGGGGGCGCAGCATATCAGCAATTCCAGCCTTGATCCGCTGACCGTGGAAGACCTGCAGGCGGTGCAGGAACAGGTGCCGGGCGTGGTTGCGGCTTCGCCTGTCGTCACCCTCGGGGAGCGCATCCCTATCGGCAACGGTGACGAAAAAGACGTGCAAATCCTCGGGGTCTATCCTGAATATCAGCGTGTCCGCAACCTGCGAGTGCTCTCCGGACGCTTCTTCGATCGGGAAGACGAACAGGCCCACAACAAAGTTGCGGTGATTACTGAAAAAATGGCCCGGTCAGTCTATGGCTCGCCGCAGGCGGCCGTAGGCAAAGTCATCAAGCTCACGGGATTGCCCTTCACCATCGTCGGCACCTTCAAGGAGAGCGCGGAAACCTTCGGCCAGACCGAAGTCAGTGACAACGCCATGGCTATTCCGTATAGCGTTAGCCGTTACTTCCTTGAAACGCCCGGCGTCAAGATGATTTATTTTTCCATGGAAGATCCCGCGTTGGTGCCCTCGGCGACGCTACAGATTAAGCGCGTGTTGCAGTCGCGGCACCGCGCCGAGTCGGTTTACAACGTGCAGGATCTCACTGTCGTGCTCGCGATGGCAGACCGCATAGCTACGGGTCTGACCTGGGTGCTGCTGTTGATTTCCATGGTAACGCTGGTGGTCAGCGGCATTGGCATCATGAATATCATGCTGGCCACGGTGACCTCCCGCATTCGCGAGATTGGCATACGCAAGGCCGTCGGCGCCACCAACCGCGAAATCCGCTTCCAGTTCCTCGCGGAAGCTGTCCTGATTTCGCTCATCGGAGGCTTCGTCGGCATCGTCATCGGCCTTGCCATCCCCTACTCAGCCCGCTTCCTCACCGAGTACCGGATACCGATTTCAGGCTTGTCCGCCATCATTGCGATTATCGTGTCTTCAGTGGTAGGAGTGATTTTTGGTACAGTCCCAGCCGCCCGCGCCTCCCAGCTCGATCCCGTCGAGAGCCTGCGCTACGAGTAGTGGAAAGAATCCGGGCGTGGGAATGTGGCAGAATTGGTTCGCGCTTTGGATCGAACCGCGGGGAGATCCCATGCGATCCTCGAATATCATTCTAATCATCGTCGGCATCCTTGCCCTCTCCGCCATGGCGCAGAAAACTCCTTCACCGGCGCTTCCTCAGAACAAACGCATCGTCATCGCTGCGAGCACGGTGCTCGACGGCACAGGCCGCGTCCTGCATGACACTTGCATCGTCGTCGAGGGCTCAAAGATCGTTGCAATCGACCCCGAGGCCAAGCCAGTGGATTACGACCTGCGCGGCCTGACAGTCTTGCCCGGCTGGATTGACGCACACGTGCACATCACCTGGAGCTTTGGCCCGGACGGAAAGAATGCCGGCCAGGGAGGCACAACCCAAGAAGCTTCCTATGCCGCGGCTTCGAATGCATGGCTGACACTGATGGGGGGATTTACCACTATCCAGAGCGTCGGTTCGCCCGCCGACGTTCCCTTGCGCGATGCCATCGCGAAGGGACTGCTGCCCGGCCCTCGCATCCTGACGGCTGTCGATCCAATCATGGGGCGAGGCGAGCAGACCGGGACGCCGGATGAAATCCGCGCCTTCGTCCGGAAACAAAAGGAGGCCGGGGCAGACCTGATCAAAATCTACGCGTCGGGGGGCATGACCCGGGGCACGATGACGATGTCCCAGGAGCAATTGAACGCGGCCTGCGATGAAGCCAAGAAACAGGGCCTGCGAACGCTGGTGCACGCTTTTAGAGATGCCGTCCGCGCTGCAACTCTTGCCGGGTGTACGGAAGTCGAGCACGGCCTTGGGGCGTCGGACGACGACCTGAGATTGATGGCCGATCGCGGCACCTACCTTGATCCCCAAGCCGGGCTGTTGCTCGAAACCTATCTCGAATACAAAGACAAGTATCTCGCTCCACCCTACTACACGGAAGAGGGCTTTGCGGCGATGAAAGGGCTTATTCCAGCGCACCAGGAATTCATTCAACGAGCGCTCCGCATCCCTGGGCTGAAGATTGTTTACGGTACTGACGCCGTGGCTGGAGCTCATGGCCGCAACGCCGAGGATTTCATCAATCGGGTCCGCGGCAGCGGAGTGGACTCCATGGCGGCGATGGTTTCCGCGAACTCACTGGGAGCGGAAGCCCTTGGCATGGCCGGTCAGATCGGCGCGATTGCTCCCGGCCTGCAGGCGGACATCATCGCCCTCGACAGCGATCCCCTGAAGGACATTACGGCCGTCCGGCGCGTCGTATTTGTGATGAAAGGCGGCATCGTCTATAAGAACGCCGCGCCCCATGCGATTCCAGCTTATGCCGGAGTCCAGCCCTGATTCGACCGTTAGGCAGCAGGGACCGCCAACCAGACCGTTCAGACCCACGAAACAGCCAAAAATCCACAGCGATGCCTCCTGCCACGAAAAAGTTGCATTTTCCATCCACTCCGAAGTAATATGCATTACGGAGCTTGATTGTAAGCATTCCCGGTTTCTAGACCCTGTACCGCTAATAACTAACTTCCTAACTTGCAGTTCAGCTTGTGCAAACAACATAAGAGGCCGCCTGTCAGCCTCCGTCCCGGTTCGGAGAGTTCAATATGGCGTGGTACGCATACTGCCTTACCGAGCACCAGACCCTTCCCAACGGCACCCGTTCCAGACGCCCTTTTGTAATCGAGAATGTTCAAGGCGTGAACGGAGCCCCAGTCCTCAGCTATCCCAGCGGCGAGTTTGCTGTGATTGTGAGCGAATACGACCAGAACGCCGGACAACTTGATCAGAAGTCGGCCATCGACCATGCCCGCGTGGTCAGCGGCTGCTTCCGCAATTCCACCGTGCTTCCCTTCCGTTTCGGAACCATCTTCGAGAGCGACGATGCTCTGCGCCAGGCTGTCCGGGTCAACCGGCGCGCCTTCGGCCTGAGCGTTGCCCGGCTCCGCGGCAAGTCCGAAATGCACATCAAGCTGACCGTCACCGACGGCTCGCTTGCGCGAAGCCATGATCGATGTCATCCTGCCCGACACCGTCGGCGGTGACTATCTTTCCAAGCTCCGCGTCAAAGCTTCCCGCGAACGCGAACGCCAAACCAAGGCCCGCGCCCTCTCAGTGCAGGTCCACAAGCTGTTTAACCCTCTGGAAGAAGAAGTGAGCTGCAAAAAGGTTGCCCCTCAAGGCATGCTCATCGACATCGCCCATCTCATCGATACCAAGTCGGTCGAGAAATATCAGAACCGCTACAGCACCGCCGCCAAGCAGTTGAAAAACTGCGAGGTGGCCATTAGCGGACCTTGGCCCCCTTATCACTTCCTGCCCGGGAAGCTGCGTACCGTGGCCGGAAACAGCTAGTCGCACCTTTCGATCTCCTCGGGCCGCCGATGGCCAACCGCAGTCGGCGGCTCGATTACACCCCAGATCATCTCCCCTGCAATCAATGTGCACGCATGTGCACTTCGCAGCCTTCCTATTCCTTTCAGCCGGGTTACTCCGTTCGCGGAAGATCGCGCTAAACCTAGCTAATTCAGTCAGTTAAGAGCAAGATAGTCAGAGCTCCAGTTACTGTGGTCTTTGGTTCGGCAAATGCTCTTTCTCAAGGTAATAAAGAGGCCGCAAACCTACAGCAATGACCTTCACTCTATTCCCTAGTCAACATTTCCCGAAGTACCGTTCCGACTGCCGGAACGGCAACTTGCATAGCCTTTCCTGACAATCGCCCACCACCTTGACCTCTTTAAACGCGGCCCCAGCAATGGGGCCGCTTTTTTGTCCCAGCTCAGGACGCCGCCTCAAGCGCGGATCAGTTCGAAGAAGCGATATATTGTTACCCGGGCAAATCCGCGTCAATTAATTCCCGTTCCGCTTTCCACACAGCCCATCCCTTCAGATACACTGCCTGCACCTATGACCAAGACCGTCCGCAGAACCATCGCATCGTCACCCACATCTATCGCAATTTCGATCGCCCTCCTGCTGCTCTGGCCCATTCTCGCCGGCGCCCAAAACCCGCCGCCGACGCCGACAGCCGCCGCCGCAATGATGTCCGCGCCGCAATCCACCCAATCCGACAAGCAAAATTTCTCCCCGCTCCTGCTGCAGCAGCTTTCCGCCATCAAAGCCGCCGCCCTAAGTGACGACTACGGCTACCGCCAGCTCACTCACCTCACCGAGAACATCGGACCCCGCCCCACCGGCTCTCTCCAGGCCCGCGCGGCCGCCCAATACGTCGCCGAAGAGCTTCGCAGAATCGGCCTCGAAGTCCGCCTTCAGCCAGTCACCGTGCCGCACTGGGTCCGCGGCGCCGAGACCGCTGCCCTCGTCGAATATCCTTCCATGGTTCCCGGTACATCCCAGAAAATCGTTCTTACTGCCCTCGGCGGAAGCACCTCGACACCCGCCGACGGCCTGACCGCCGACGTTGTCACCGTCGACACGTTCGAAGAACTCCAGGCCCTCGGCCGTGACAAAGTCGCCGGCAAAATCGTCCTCTTCAATGAACTCTTCGACAAACGAAAGGCCGCCGGCGGACTAGCTTTCAACGCCTACGGAGATGCCGTCCGTTATCGCGGAGCCGGACCCAAAGCCGCCGCCGACCTGGGCGCAGTAGCGGCTCTGGTCCGCACTGTAGGTAGCGCCGACTATCGCCTTCCGCACACCGGGCTCAGTCTCCCCGCCGGAATCCCCGCTGCAGCCGTCACCGCCGAGGATGCCGACCTGATCGTCCACCTCGCGGCCGAAGGAAAAGTCCGCATGCACCTCACCCTGACTCCGCAAAAGCTCCCGGACGAAACCAGTTACAACGTAATCGCCGACCTCAAAGGTTCCGAACATCCCGAGCAGATTGTTGTAATCTCCGGCCATCTCGATTCCTGGGACCTCGGCACCGGCGCCATTGATGACGGAGCCGGCGTAGTCATGGCCATGCAGACCGCCGAAGTTCTCCAGCGCCTCCACCTCCGTCCTGCCCGCACCCTCCGCGTAATCGCCTGGATGGACGAGGAGACCGGAGGCTCTGGCAGCAAGGCCTACACAGCCGAATACGCCAGTGACTTTCCAAACTACGTGGCCGCCATCGAAAGCGACTCCGGCGCCGCCCACCCCTTGGGCTTCGAGGTAAAAGCCACTCCTGCAGCGCTCGATGCCCTGCGCCCCGTGCAAGGCGTTCTGGAAAGCTTCGGCGCCAACGTCCTCCAGCCCACCACTTTTCCTCCCGGCGCCGATATCGAAGCCATGTCCGAAGCCGGAGTCCCCGCCTTCGGCGTCATGCAGGACGGCCGCACCTATTTCGACTACCACCACTCTGCCGCCGACACGCTCGACAAAGTAGTCCCCGCCGAACTCCGTGAAAACGCCGCCGCCATGGCAGTAATGGCCTACGCCCTAACCAACATGAAGGACTCTCTGCCAAGGTAAAGAGAGTATAGAAAGTGGCGACGGTAAGGAGCGAAGCTCCGCGGTCGGTGCCACGACGCATGCCCGTGTTCGTTTTTCGTAAAAAGCACCGGCTCCAGGTTGCAACGTCGCCCGCCAGGTTCTATTATTTCGGCCGCAGCCTTCCCCTCCCATACTGGGCCATGGTTTCATCCCGAACTGGGATCCTCGCGGATCCCTTAGCGCCACACCAGTGAGCGCTGACCAGAAAGGAATCCAGTCATGTCCGTAAAGATGCTCGCAACCGACCTCGACGCGCGCAAGGGCGTCACCATGAAGTCTGACCCAGCCCGAATCGATCCTCTTAAGCTGAAGCTCGGCAAACAACCGCCGCGCCACGATCCGCGAACCCTGCTGTTCGCCACCTACGCCACCGCCACTTTGCCCGCTCCGCCCCCCAGCCTTAATTTGACCACCAAGGTGAAAGTTCCCTGGGGCATGATGGACAACGCCCAGATCGGCGACTGCACCTGCGCCGCCGCCGGCCACCTCATGATGGAATGGACCGCCAACGCCCAATCCAAAATATTCACGCCCTCCGACGCGCAAATCATAGCCGCCTACTCCGCCATCACCGGCTACAACCCCAAGACTGGAGCCAACGACAATGGCGCCCAGGAAGTCGACGTCCTCAACTACTGGCGGCAAACCGGCATCGCCGGTCACAAGATTCAGGCCTTCATGGCTCTCGAACCCTCCAACCACACCCACATCATGGATGGAACCTGGATCTTCGGCGGCTGCTACATCGGACTAGCCTTGCCCAAGAGTGCCCAAGCCCAGACCAGCAACAACCAGATTTGGTCCGTGCCTCCCTCGGGTACCGGAGGCGACGGCGCGCCTGGCTCCTGGGGCGGACACGCCGTCCCCGTGGTCGCCTACGATTCCCGCAGCCTCACCGTTGTAACCTGGGGCGCGCTGCAAACCATGACATGGGGCTTCTGGGCCGCCTACTGCGATGAGGCCTACGCCATTCTCAGCGCTGACTTCCTCGAGCAGAAGAAAGGTCAACCTGTAACGCCAGATGGCTTCAACCTGGCGCAACTGCAGGAGGACCTAGCCGACTTGAAGTGAAGCAGGGATAGCCTCACGGAGTTTAAACCTACGAGGGGATAGCCTCGCCTGGCGGCGGGAATTTTGATCCATAGAAACGCGAGCCATGGTCACCGACGAACTCATAAGGGCCGCAGTGGTTTAGTTTGCTTGCGGCATCAATCCAGATCTCGCCTCCGATCCGCCGCCAGCGCAGACAGAAGGAATAATCCTCACTCAGATAAGCGCCGCCCTCAGGGTCGATGATGCAATCGAAAAGCGCAAAGAGATTTGAACTCCGCACCACATCCCGTCGCGAGCCCGACATCGGCAGGTCATGCACCCGGCTGAACCGAGTTTCCGGATAAGCTGCAATCATTCGCTCCAACGCGCCCCGGCGGATCATTTGAAAACCACCACCGGCATAGAGTCCCGTGACAAAATCCCCCTCCTGCTTACGTTCCGCGTCGGGCGAGAAAGTTCCAACATAGGACAGCGCAGCCTGCCGTAGGTTTTCTCCGCGCTCGACACAACGTTGCGGGACCAGATCCCAATCCATCGACTTCAGCGGGTAGAGCGCGCCGGTAAAGTCCTTATCAAACCGCAGCATCCGCTCGACTTGCTGCGGCTCAAAGCTGATATCGGCATCGACGAAGAGCAGATGGGTAGCTGCAGGATTGTCCAGGAACGCAGCGACCAGCGTGCTTCGTGCCCGAGAGATCAGGGCATCGGAACCAAGCATAGTTAGTGACTCGTCGAACTCAGCCGATTTCGTGTAGCTCATCAGCCGTATCACCGACAACATGTAATTCTGCGAAACCATGCCTCCAAAGCATGGTGTAGCGACGAGAATCAACGGCTTGATCATCGACACCCGCGCGCTTACGCCCAGTCCGAAATAGGGTTGTCCGCGTCCTCTGAATCCGCCTTTTCCCTTTGTTCGTCCCGCCGGCCTGGGTTTCCCAGATCTGGATTCTGCTGATTCGGCTGCTGCTCCTGTTCCTCCGCTTCCTCGCGTGCCCCCAGCCTTACCACACAACCTTCTTCAGATTCCGCTTCCCCGGCCAGTTCCGAAGCAAACTCCAGCAGTTTCCTGCGAGTGCCCTCGGCAGCTCGTTTAGCGGCGGCTCGCTCCGCAGCATAAAGAGCATCTGTCTGGGCAGTGGGATTAATTTGGTTGGCGTGAACGTGCATGTCTTTGCTCCTTCGTGAACACGCGTCCGCAATCGGAATGCCGAAGCATGCCCGCGGAGCCTATCCCTGGCCCTAGGTGCGCAGGCTCTCCCCATTCCGGTTTAGAATGTCTTGCCGGTGGCAAAATGAACTCGAGGAGCCGCGTTCCACTTTGCGTCTAACACGCCGCGAATTTGCTCACTCCGCTCTCGCCGCTGGCATCGCAGCCGCGCTTCCGGCCGGCCTGTTCTCCGGCTGCACCGTATCGAATGCTGCGCGCACCGCCAACTCTGCAGCTCCCGCTGGTTCCACTGCTGGGCAGTTTGATTCTTCTTCCGAGATTTCTTTCCCGAAGGGTTTCTTCTGGGGCACCTCGACCGCTGCCTATCAGATCGAAGGTGCGTGGAACGAAGACGGCAAGGGCGAATCCATCTGGGACCGGTTCGCGCATACTCCCGGCAAAATCAAGAACGGCGACACCGGCGACCTGGCCTGCGATTCCTATCACCGCTCGAGCGAAGACCTCGCTTTCCTGCGCGCAATGAACCTGAACAGCTACCGCTTTTCAATTTCCTGGCCGCGCCTCCAGCCCGCCGGCTCCGGTCCCGTGAATTCCAAGGGTATCGACTATTACAGCCGCCTCGTCGATGCCCTGCTCGAAGCCCGAATCCGCCCGTTCGTCACGCTCTATCACTGGGACTTGCCGCAGGCTCTCGAAGATGCAGGAGGTTGGCCCGCTCGCGATACAGCTTCGCACTTCGCCAATTATGTCGATCTCGTCGCGCGCGCTCTGGGTGACCGCGTTTCCGACTGGATGTTGTTCAATGAGCCTCTGGCTTTCACCTACCGGGGTTATCTCGAAGGCTCCTACGCTCCGGGACGCCAAAGCCTCCTCGACTTCTTGCGCGCTTCCCATACCGTGAACCGGGCGCAGGCCGCTGGTTTCCGCGCATTGAAAGCAACTCGACCCTCCGCCCGCGTAGGAACTGCATTCAGCATGTCGCCGTGTGAACCCGCAACCGGCTCCGAAGAAGACCGTCTGGCAGCCGAGCGCGCTCACGCTATCACCAACCTTTGGTTTCTAGAACCCGCGCTCAAAGGGCGCTATCCCGAAGCGCTTGTGTTTACTTCGGAAACCGCCATGGGCGTCAAGTCTGGTGACCTCGACCAGATGCGCGCGCCGCTCGATTTCATCGGCATCAATCTTTATTACCGCACCATCGCCTCCGCTCCCACCGCATTCGAGCGCATCTCCCACGCCCAGCAGTGGCTGTTTCCGGTGAAGATGACGGGCGGACAGCAAGGTCCAAGAACGGATAACGGATGGGAAGTTTGGCCGCCAGCCCTGTATGACATCGTCATGCGCATCACCCGCGACTTCAACCGTCCTCCGATCGAGATCACAGAGAACGGCTGCGCCTACAACGATGAACCCAACGCGAGCGGCGTGATTCGCGATACTCGCCGCATCGAGTATCACAGGCAGTATCTGCAAGCTCTGGCTCGGGCCATCGCCGATGGCGCCGACGTCCGCGGCTATCATGCGTGGACTCTGCTCGATAACTTTGAATGGGCAGAAGGTTTCAGCCAGCGCTTCGGTCTGGCCTACGTTGACTTCAAGACGCAGCGGCGCGCCCTCAAAGAATCAGGAAGATGGTATGCCAAGGTAGCAGCAGAAAATCGTGTAGGACCGGGTCTCTGACCCGGTCGCGGCCCGAAGGGCCGCTATCTCTGCTACTCCGGAACCTTCAGCTTGTCGCGCTGCTCGGCGAGCTTTCTCTGCAATGCGGGATTGACCAGCGAAACCGGAACGCTGACATCACCCACCTTAAATTCTGTAGGCTCGAACGTCGCGTATCCATCCTTCGAACCCATGTGGCCCGAGATGGTCACCCAGACGTCTTTCCCCGCGATCTCGGTGAGAAAGCGCCCGTGGACGACGTCGCCCTCATAGGTCACCTGCTGATCTTTGATATTCGGCTCTCCACTGCCGCCGATTTCGGAGTCGGGCGAGAGCCCGCCGCCTCCCGCAGATTGTGCAGCCTGCGCCAGCAAGGCGCTAATCCCGTCAGAGCCGAGGTGAGACTCGGGTTTCGGCTGAGCGGCAGTACTAACCGTCTGCTGATTGTGCGGCGGCATCTGATTCTGCACCGGCATTACTGCATAATTTCCGGTAGGTGCCGGAAAAGCCTGCTGGGCGGGCTGCTCAGGCTGCTCCATCTTCTGCGCGGACGACTGGGCCGGGACCGCAATCGCCGCCGGTGCCTGCACCACCACCGGCGCCGGCTTCTTCAACACCAGAAAAATCGCCAGGAGCGCGGCAAGCAGCGTCGCAATGCTGATGATGCGGTCAAGCTTGAATTTCATCAAGATTCTCAGACGGTCAGCCGGACAGACAGGCCCAGTCTCATCGTACCGGGAACAGGACACAGGAAGGAGATGGCAGAAGTCACAAGGCAAGATGGTACTTCAGTCACATAGTCGGCTGACCCTTCAAACCTGTTCCATCTTCTTAGCCAGCAACTCATTCACTAATTGCGGGTTAGCTTGACCTTTGGAAGCTTTCATCACTTGCCCGACGAAGAATCCAATCACGGTTTTCTTGCCGGCTCGGTATTGCTCAAGCTGCCTGGGATTCGCGGCAACAACGTCGGCAATAATCTTCTCCAGCGCGGAAGTATCCGACGACTGCTGCGGTCGCCCCTCTTCCTCGTACACTTCGGGAAAGTCCTTGCCGCGCTCGAAGCTCAGATCGTAAAGCTCCTTGAGCATCTTGCCGGAGATGGTGCCGCTCTCGACCAGATCGGCGGATGCCGCCACGCCCTTCATCGAAATAGGAGACTGCTCAATCGCGATTCCCTTGGCTTTGAGACGGCCCATCAGCTCACTCTGGACAAGATTTGCCACCCGCTTCGGATTCTTCGCGGCCTTGGCCGCAGCTTCAAACTGATCGGCCAGCGCTCTCGAAACCGTCAGCACTTGCGCATCATATTCAGTGATCAAATATTCCTTCACCAGCCGCACCCGGCGTGCTTCCGGCAGTTCTGGCAAAGTCTTCGCGATCTCCGCTCTCCACTTTTCGTCCACGACGAGCGGCAGCAAGTCAGGCTCGGGGAAATAACGATAATCGTGCGCCTCCTCTTTCGACCGCAAGCTGTAGGTCTTACCCTCGTGCGAATTGTAGAGCCGGGTTTCCTGCACGATCTTGCCGCCAGCCCCGATCACCTCCACCTGCCGGGCGATCTCGTAAATCAATGCCTCACGGATGAAGCGAAACGAGTTCACGTTCTTGATCTCGGCCTTAGTGCCCAACTCCTTCCGCCCCCGCGGACGCACGCTGACGTTGGCATCGCAGCGCAGCGAACCCTCTTCCATATTGCAGTCGCTCACCGCGGTATAGAGGATGATTTCCTTCAGCCGCGTCAGGTATTCATAAGCCTCATCGGGTGTGGCAATGTCAGGTTCACTGACAATCTCGATCAGCGGCACCCCAGTGCGGTTCAAATCGATAGCAGTCTTTTCATCGGAGTCAGGAAAGCCCTCGTGCAGGCTCTTGCCCGCGTCTTCTTCTAGATGCACGCGGGTGATCCCAATTTTCTTTACCCCGTGGCGCCCTGTGCCCCCCGTGTTTAGGGTTTGTATTTCAATGTATCCAAACTCAGCCAGCGGCTTGTCGTATTGCGAAATCTGGTAACCCTTCGGCAGGTCAGGATAAGAGTAATTCTTCCGCGCGAAAATCGAAGTCTCATTGATGCGGCAATTCAGGGCCATCGCCGCAAGTGTGGCGAATTCGACAGCTTTCCGGTTCAGCACCGGCAAAGCTCCCGGCATCCCCAGGCACACCGGGCAAACATTCGTATTAGGGGGAGCGCCAAAGCGTGTCGAGCAGGAGCAAAAGATCTTCGATGCGGTCAAAAGCTGGACATGCACTTCGAGTCCGATGACTGGCTCGAAGGCGGTCCGAGCAGCGACGGAAGTGTCGGCGGTGGTCGACATATCGAGTGATTATAGAGGAGTGGTCAGTGACCGGTCGCCATCGGGGACCTCGATCTGGATTCGAAAAAAATCACAGATCAATCCGAGTAAAATATCTGGAATCAGCCAGTTGCGGGTTCCGGATCGACTTCGAATCTGGCTAAAATATTGGAAGCAAAGATCTTGCTTACAAAATATTCCATTCAAAGGACTTAGAGGGTCATGCGGTCGGCGGAGGGCCGTAAACTGAGGGGGGCGGCTCGCAAAATATTGGATTCAGGATAGTTGTCTCATTGCTATTCTTATGTCAAAGATCAAATGCCTATAGAAATAGGATTACAGTCTTGAGAATTGAAGTCAAGGGAATTTTGGAGGGTTCTTACACGTCGCAGCGGATTCCTACTTCCCCATCGGAATCTCAAAGTACATTAGCTCGATGCCTTTGGCGTCATTGATGCCGGTCACGTAGATGCGCGCCCCCGCGAGCGGCGCGTCGATGTCTTCCACGTCGAAGAAGAGGAATCCCGACTGCGTGGTGCGCGGCTCGACAGCCTTGGCAGCGAATTGCGACGATTCGATCTCGGCCTGCTCCTTTTGGCTGATCGTCCCTTTCACTTTTCTTTGCGGGATGGGAAAAGGCAGAGGCGCGTTGGTATTGGTCCGGGGATTAGAGAGGCGACGGTACATGTCTTCGGTCGAAATCGGCGTCAGCTTGGAGCGATTGGCGGTGGTCAGAGTCACTTGCATGCTCGCGATGGAGATGGGCTGGCCCCCATCATTGGTCACGATGAAAAAGATGGGAAGGAGTCCATGCTCGTGAAAGTTTACGGAGAAGATCTTCGCCTTCTCGGCAGTGTCGTAGGGGTCGGCTGCGATCGTGACCTTCTCGTCGGGGTGGTCGTCGTGCGCGGGATAAGTTTTGGCAGGCTGTGCCATGGGCTTAACGAAGTCCTTAGCGGCCAGGCACACCACGAACGAGGCAACGACCGATAAGACCACGAGCACGCGGGAGAACACACTGTGAAGCCCAACCTTCAGGGGCTGCATGTTTCCGATTATAGAGGCTAACGCGATCCCCTTCAGTACCCGGAGTTTGTTTAGAATGGCTGGACTTGATCCCTTCTCTCTACAGCTTCCTCTACAGCGTGGCGCTGGCGGTGGGGATGTTGGTGAGCCTGCCCTACTGGCTCTTCCAGATGGTTCGCCACGGCAAGTATCGCAAGGGCTTGGCGGAGAGGCTGGGAAGACTGCCTTCGCGGCTTCAGTTGCCGGAGGAACAGGAGCCGGTGATCTGGGTTCACGCGGTTTCGGTCGGCGAGGTGCTGGCGGCTACCGGGCTGGTGGAGGAACTTCAGCGCCGTTTCGCGCAGCACAGGATCTTCATTTCCACGACGACCGATACCGGCCAGGCGCTCGCCCGGCAACGCTTTGGCGAGGCGAAGGTGCTTTATTTCCCGATGGATTTCGCATTCGCCATCCGTCCTTACCTGCGGGCACTGCGGCCGCAAATGGTGGTGATTGCGGAGACTGAGTTCTGGCCTAACTTCATGCGGCTGGCGCATGCCAGCGGGGCGCGGATTGCGGTGGTGAATGCCCGCATCTCGGACCGATCCTGGCCGAGCTACCGGCGATTCCGTGGATTGCTTCGAAGATTGCTGGCCAACGTCGACCTGTTTCTGGCACAGACGCCCGAAGACGCGGCGCGGCTGAAAGACATTGGAGCCGCGCCGGAGCGCGTGCGGGTCACGGGAAATCTAAAGTTTGACATCCCAGCCCCCGCTCCGCCTGCGATCGTCGAGAGCGTGCGGAAGTCGATTGCCGCAAGTGGTGCGGGGCCGGTGCTGGTGTGTGGCAGCACGGTCGAGGGAGAAGAGCCGCTGCTGCTGAAGGCATTTGAGAATCTGCTGGTACAGCATCCGCGGGCAGTGATGATTCTCGCGCCGCGGCATCCGGAACGCTTTGGCGCAGTGGCCGCGCTTCTCGAACAGATGTCGATCCGATTCTGCAGGCGATCGCTCTGGAACGGGGAGCCTTTGACCGACGGAGTTTTCCTGCTGGATACAATCGGAGAGTTGGCGGCGCTATATGCGGCCGCTGATGTCGCCTTTGTTGGCGGGAGCCTGGTGCCACGCGGCGGACATAACATCATCGAACCGGCGCAGCATGGAGTGGCGATTGTTGTGGGGAATCACACGGAGAACTTCCGCGGCATCGTGAGCTTGTTCCAGAGCCGGGATGCGGTGCGGATTGCCGGTCCGGCGGAGTTGCCGCTGCTGTTGCTGGAGCTGCTGGCGAACGATACGGAGCGAAGAGCTTTAGGACAGCGCGCTGCCGACACCATGCGATCGCAGAGCGGTGCTACGGAACGAACCGCTGGTGAACTGCAGAAGCTGCTGGCGCGACCATGAACTTGAATCCCCTGTCAGCCATCTTATCCGTGATCTACGGCGGTGTGGCCGGGGCGCGCAATGCGCTCTATGACCGGCGCTGGCTGCCCTCGCGCTCGTTGCAGGGATCGGTGATCAGTGTGGGGAATCTTTCGACGGGAGGCTCGGGAAAGACTCCGTTCGTGATTCTGCTGGGTGAGTTGCTGAAAGCGCGCGGAATACGCTTCGACGTGCTGTCGCGCGGTTATGGGCGCAAGAGTCGCGGCGTGCTGCTGGTGGACCCGGGCGGACTGGCGCGGGAGTTCGGCGATGAGCCTTTGCTGATGGCGAGACGGCTGCAGGTGCCGGTGGTGGTTGGCGAAGATCGTTTTGAGGCAGGGCGGTTTGCCGAATCGCGATTCGGTCCGCAGATTCATCTGTTGGATGATGGCTTCCAACATCGAAGGCTGGCTCGCGATTTCGATATTGTGCTGGTGACGCCAGATGACGCACGGGATGGTTTGCTTCCCGGGGGACGGCTGAGGGAGGGTGCGCAATCCTTGCAACGAGCCGACGCCGTGGTGCTGACCAGTGGCGCCGCGGCGGAATCGTTTCCACTGGAGGGTAAGACCGTGTGGAGGGTGCGACGGGGGATCGTTGCGCAAAATGTTCCACCTCGGGCGGTGGTGTTCTGCGGGATTGCGCGGCCGCAGAGTTTTCTGCTGCAGTTGCGGGCTGCGGGGATTGAGCCGGCCGCTGAAGCATTCTTCCGCGATCATCATGCCTACACCGAGACGGACGTTCATGACTTACTTCAACTCCGGCAGCGGAGCGAGGCTGGCGGCTTTGTGACCACTGAGAAAGATGCTGTGAACCTGGGCGGATATCTTGAGGCACTGGCGCCGCTGGCCGTCGTCCCGGTGAAGATGGAGCTTGCCGATGCGGCTAACGCTGTGGATACCATGCTGCGCGTGATTGAGGAACGGCGGCGCGGCTCGTGAGAAAATGCCGGAGGGCAGTGGCAGTGGGCAGTGATCGGTGGTCAGTAGTCCCTCGGAACTTACCGGCCACTGACCACTGGACACTGGCCACAGCTTTCAGAAAAACATCTGATGACGAAACATCTTAAGGAAGTTGACCGGCTGCAGAAGATTATCGAAGCGTTCCCCAAGGTCACAATTACGGTGCTGGGGGATCTGGTGGCCGATGAATTCGTGTATGGAGAAATCTCGCGTGTCTCGCGCGAGGCTCCGGTGCTGATTTTGAAGCACCGCGAGCGGACGGTGGTGCCCGGCGGCGGAGCCAACGCGGTGAACAATCTGGCCGACCTGGGAGTGAACGTGCTGCCGGTTGGGGCCATTGGCGACGATGAGCCGGGACGGCTGCTGATGAAGTTTTTTCGGCACAAGCGGATTCCAGTCAGTGGCGTGTTGAAGGACAAGTCTTACACGACGGTCACGAAAACGCGCATTCTGGCGGGGATGACGCACAATTCGCGGCAGCAAGTGGTGCGCGTGGATCGCGAACCGGAGAACCCTCCCAACCGGCACCTGACGCGCGAACTGTTTCTGGCAGCGCGAGAATATTTGCGCGCTTCGGATGCTCTGCTGGTTTCCGACTACGGATATGGATCGGCGAGTCCGGCGATCGTGAATGCTTTGCGGCAAGGCGGAAGACGAAGAGTTGTGCTGGTGCCTCTGATTCTGGATTCACGCTACCGGCTGCTGGAGTATTCCGGCGCCACTGCCGCCACTCCGAACGAGCCTGAGGTGGAAGCAGCGCTAGGCGTGCGGATTGGGCAGGACTGGGAGAAGGTGACTCGGGCTGGACGGCAAGTGATGGAACGAATGAAGCTGCAGTCGCTGCTGATCACACGCGGGCGCGACGGGATGGTTGCATTCGACCAGAGGCATGCACCGGTGGACATTCCGATTTTTGGTTCTGACGAGGTGGCCGATGTGACCGGCGCTGGCGATACGGTGATTGCGGCGTTCAGCGCCGCGCTGGCTGCAGGAGCCAGCACGGAAGAGGCGGCGCAGTTGGCCAACTATGCGGGCGGAATCGTGGTGATGAAACGGGGCACGGCTACGGTTTCGCGGGAAGAACTGTTGCACTCGGTTGAGCAGGCTCCGCCCTCGACCAGGCCTCATTGATCTATGCATCTGAGCTGGGGCAGCTGATCTGAGGCGGCATTTGGAAATCGACAAAATGAGCAAGAGCAAGGTTCTTGAGCGGCAGCAACTCCGCAGCTGTGTGGAGGAGTGGCGGCGCGCCGGCGAGCGCATTGTGCTCGCCAACGGCAATTTCGATTTGCTGCACGTGGGGCACGTGCGGTATCTGCGAGGCGCGAAGGAACTGGGTGGGAAGCTTGTGGTGGCCATTAATTCTGACGAATCGGTGCAGGCGCTTAAGGGCGAGGGCCGTCCGATCATGCCGGCAGAAGAGCGCGCCGAGATTGTTGCGGCACTGGCCGACGTGGATGCTGTCATCATTTTTCCGGAACTCGATGTCCGCGGGCTCATTCGCGAGATTCGTCCAGACATTCAGGCGAAGGGCACTGATTACACGACGGAGTCCGTCCCTGAGCGGGATGCAGTGACGGAATACGGCGGGCGGGTTGCGATTGTGGGTGACCCTAAAGATCATTCCACCAGCGAGATTATTCGTTCGCGGCTCGGGCCGAGGCGGCCGTGAGTGTTGGATCTGCTAATTTCGATCCTCATAGTCTTGATATTGAGGAGACGAATTTCAACCGCTTGCTGATCGTACGGCTCAGCGCCATGGGGGACGTGATCCACACGCTGCCCGCGGTTCATGCCCTGCGGGAGGCATTTCCGAAAGCGCACATGGGCTGGCTGGTTGAAGAGCGCTGGGCAGAATTGCTGTGCGCGGCAGGGTCGCCGCGGCGCGGGCGCCGGTCTTCATTGCGGCCGCTGGTGGATGAAGTTCACGCTGTAAACCTGAAAGCTTGGGGGAAATCTCCTTTCTCGATTTCGACGCTGCAGCGCGTTGCCACGGTTTGGAACGACGTGCGGGACGTGCATTACGATGCCGCTGTGGACCTGCAGGGAGCGATTCGGTCTGCGGTGCTGGCGCGGTTGGCAGGGGCGCGCGTGGTGTATGGAGCGGCGGAACCGCGGGAGTCTCCGGCCAGTCTTTGGTACACACGGAAAGTGGTCGCGCGGGGCCGGCACGTGGTCGAGCAGAATCTTTCAATTGTTGAGGGGCTGGTCGGGCGCGAAATGAGGCGGCGGGGTGAGGATAATGGGTGCGATCTTCCTTGCGATTCCGGGGCCGAGGCACGCATCGATCGGGAACTGGCGAAGAACGGCGTCTGCGACTTCGCGATTCTGAATCCGGGTGCGGGGTGGGGTGCGAAACGCTGGCCGGCGGAGCGCTACGGTGAAGTGGCGCGCGGGCTGGCCAGTATGGGCGTATGCCCGCTGGTGAACTACGGTCCTGGCGAAGAAGATCTTTTCCGTGCTGTGCTGGCGGCGAGCGAAGGCCAAGCCAGGCCAACGAAGGGGACGATCACCGATCTGATCGCGTTAACTCGGCGCGCGCGACTGTTTATTGGTGGCGATACTGGGCCGCTGCATCTGGCGGCGGCGTTGCAGGTTCCGGTGGTCGCGATCTTTGGACCCACGGACCCGGCGCGCAACGGACCCTATGGGACCCGCAGCATTGTGCTGCGCAGCGCAGAGAGCCCTACCACGCATGCGCGGCGTGCGGCACCCGACGCGGGGTTAATGTCTATCGGGAGTGAAGTGGTGCTGGCGGCGGCTCGCGAGTTGATTGGTGTTTGATGGAGCGCACAGGAAATGGCGGTTGGTTGCCGTCCCTAACGGGACTCAATTCCCACCAACTTTGCTTTCCCCGCACTTACGTGCGGGGCTAATGAATGCCGTCGCTTCGCGACTGCAACTGCGCGAAGGTGCGACGGACAGAGGCGCTGATGCATGGCTCAATGGTCACAGATCGCGAGACGGATTCGGGTGCCGCTGGGATTTGTCTTCGCCGTGTTTTACTTCTGGCTGGCCCGGCCCACCTGGCGCTCCATGGCGTTGGGATCGATTTTGATGATTCCGGGGCTCCTGACTCGGGCGCTGGCTTCGGGCCACGTGCGGAAAAACGAGTCGCTCACTACTTCCGGCCCTTACGCTTATACGCGCAATCCGCTCTACCTGGGATCGCTGTTGATGGGGTTGGGATTCGCCGTGGCGGCGCGTAGTTGGTGGGTTGGAGGCGGGGTGGTAGTGATGTTCGTTGCGATTTATGCTCCCGTGATTCGTGATGAAGAGGCATTTCTGCGGCGGACGTTTCCTGAGTTCGACGAATATGCGCAGCGGGTGCCGAGGATGTTGCCGAGACTCGCTCGCGGCCCAAATGAAGGCGGCGACGGCTCGGCAGGATTTTCCCTGGATTTGTATCTGAAGCATCGCGAGTACAACGCGCTGCTGGGAGTGCTGGCCATGATGGCGGCGCTGATCGTCGAGATGACGCTGTTTCAGGGTTAGAGGCTTTGGCGGCCCCGGGCAAGGCTTTCAGATGAGGCCCTTGCGGACCTTCATCAGGAAATCCTCGGCATCAGCACGTGCCTTCTCCATAAAACTATGGTCGCGGCCGTGCTCGATCTCCATCTCATGAAGTACGAGTTCCACTGCGACTTTCGGTTTGTATCCTCGCTTTATGAGCATGCGAGCGCGCTCGGCGAAGGCGGTGTCAACCTCCCGTTTTGGCGGTTCCGTGGCCGCGGGAGAACCTGTTTCACCCTCACACTTGTGCTGGCGAAACTTCGCGGCGGCCAGGCGATCGTAAGCCGCGATGGCTTCTTCTCCCCTAAGCAGCGTGGGACTGGGAATCGCCAGCGGCAATTGGAGCAAGCCCAGCCGTTTGAATCGCCCTGAACTCGGAACAACGAGCGCTCCATATCTCGACCTCAACTTGCCTTGATGAAGACTGCCATTTTCGCTTCGCTCAGAATGACAGAGCTAGCAGCCTTACTTTTGGGCCACCAATTCCCGGGCGTGGTTCAGTTCCGGGCGCGTGGAGTTTGATCCGTCGCAAACCTTCAACAACAGCGCATAGTATTCGGCGGCATCGCTCTGTTTGCCGGCCGTTTCGGCGGCGCGGGCGGCACCGTAGAGACCGTCGAAGCGGTTGGGATTCAGCTTGAGGTCGGTCTGGTATTCCGTTAGCGCCTGTTGCGGACGCTTGGCCTCGAGCAACATGTCGGCGATCATTTCACGCGCCGGGATGCCTTCGGGTTCGTCGCCGAGCGAATCTTCCTTATCGGCGATGGGGCGCATTGCCTCGACGGCATCGTCATCCTTGCCTTCGGCGAAGGCCAGCCACGCCTGGGCCTCTTCCCGATCGTCTTCTACCGCGCCGGCGAATTCTGATTTCTCGGCAGCGAGCTTTTTGTGAATGCTTTCGATCGCGGCGAGGTCTTTGCGGACGTCTTCGGGCTTGCGCAGATGGGCTGATCCGATCGCCCGCGCCCAGTAGATCGTCGAAGCTTCTGCCGTGCCTGCAACCTCGGCTGGAGGCAGCGCGGCCGCGCTGGACCAGTCGTGCATCTCGATGGGATACAGTGCGGTCAGGTGAGCAAGGGCGGCGGCGTGCGGATCGAATCCTTTGCCGTACATATCGTCTTTCTTGTTGGGCATGGCGCGGATTTCCTCGATCAAGGCTTTGGCGTCGGCATCGCGTCCGCTTTGCATGTAGGCGTAGAAGAGAAAATCCATGGCGTGGAACTGGTGGCCTTCACCGCCCATATGCATGGCGGCGGTTTTTCGCGTGGCGGCGATGGAGGCGAGGTTGGAGTTGATGTCGTCCTGCCAGAGGCCGACGCGGGCGAAAATGTGGGAAGGCATGTGCAGGGCGTGCGGGGCGGCGGGAGCGATCTGCGCGTAACGGCGGGCGGCGGGCAAGCCCAGTTGTGCGAGTTGCGGCTTGTCGTAGGTGTGGATCAGGTAATGCGCAACGCCGGGATGGTCGGGCTCGAGGGCGAAGAGCTTTTCCAGGATCGCGGCCGCTTGCCTGCGATTGGCGAAGGTTGCATCTTCGTGCGGCTCAGAGGCGAGGAGCGAGAGCGCGTAGAACGCTGCGGCTTCGTGATCGTCCGGGTAGGTCTGGTAAACCTTGTTCATTGCGTTCGAGTACGCTTTGGCGCGGGCAGCGTGGTCGAGTTTCTTCGAGTCGCTGTAGAAGGCTGCGATGGCGGCAATGTAAGCTTTCTCGCGCGGAGTGGCGGGGCCATCGGCGGTTTTTGCCTGGTGGACCTCCTCCAACCCGCGCTCGATAACCTTCTTGTCGGGTTCGTTCCAGAGTTGGTGCCAGAGGCTCATGGCTACACCCCAGTGGGCCATGGCGCAGTTCGGAGCTTCGGCGGAGATCTGGATGAATTCCTTTTCTGCTTCTTCATACCAGAAGGAGTGCAGCAGGGCCACGCCGCGCTCGAATGGCTTCTGGACCGCGGGATCGCAGGAAACCGGGAAGCTGACTGTGCCGAGTTGGGCGGCGCTCAGGTCTTCATGGTGATGGCTGTGGTCATCGTCAGCAACGGCGGTGTCAGCGAAGGCGGTAAGCGCGAAAATAAGAGAAAAGAGCAGCAAGAACGCGATACGTTTCAAAGGAGCCTCGCTGAGAAGCGAGTCTAGTTGAGCGGGAAGCGCAGGGTCAAACGTGGGCGGAGGGCGCTTCAGGAGAAAAGAGCGGGAAGCACGTTGGCCACAAAGTCCACAAGAAAGTGACCAAACATATTGGCCACCAGATCGCGACGCCACTCATAGAAGGCGGTGAGAATTGCACCGAGAACAAGCGCGATCAGAACATTGGAGGCCCCCCCGGTCCAGTGCGCCGCAGCAAAAATCGTAAGCTGTGGCGCCGAAGAATCTTTATGAAATCCTTATAAAACATTTATTCTGCGATTCCAGTGCACTTCTGCTAAACTGCGCCGGAATCGGGCTTGGGTCGCGTCACGGGCCACGGGGCGTGGCTTTCCATCGTTCTGGCGAAAGAGCGCCGGATGTGGAATTCGCGCAAACAAATCACTTTGCCCAACCCGCAGGGAGTAGCCATGGAACTGCACCCTGGGCCAGAAAAGAGTCGCGTTTCTAGCGTCAAGCTCGCCGAGCTAGAGCCCATCCAACAGGCTCTCCACGACAACGAAGACTGGTATCAAGATCTGGTCGAACACAGCCAGGATTTGCTGTGCGTTCACGATCTTAAGGGCCGGCTGCTGTTGGTGAATCCCGCCCCGGCACGAGTACTCGGCTACAGCGTTGAAGAAATTCTGCAGATTCCGATGCGGGATCTGGTAGCGCCGGAGTTCCGCCACGAGTTTGATGCTTACCTGAGCCGGATCGAGAGCGTGGGAGAGGCTAGCGGCCTGCTGGCAGTGATGACCCGGTCAGGAGAGCAGCGCATCTGGGAATACCACAACACACTGCGGCGCGAAGGCGTAACAACACCGATCGTGCGCGGCCTGGCCCATGACGTTACGGAACAGAAGCGGGCGGAAAAATTGGCGCGGGAAGCGAGCGAGGGACTGCTCCACAAAATGCGTGAAAGCGAGCGCACGATCCAGGAGTTGAAGTTGTTCCGGAGTTTGGTGGACCAGAGCAACGATGCCATTGAAGTGGTGGATCGGGAAACGCTCCGCTTTGTCGATGTCAATGAGAAAGCCTGCTCAGTGCTGGGTTACAGCCGCGAAGAACTTATGTCTCTGGGAGTCCTCGACATTAATCCGGTTGTGACCGAGTCTTCGGCGGTGAAAATCTAAGGAGGAGTTGCGGAAATCGGGATCGTTCGTGATGGAAACGGTTCACCGGCGAAAAGACGGATCGACCTTCCCGGTGGAAGTCAGCATGAGGCGGGTCCAGTTGGAGAGAGATTATGTGGTTACCATCGCCCGCGACATCACCGAGCGCAAGCGGACGGAGGAAAGACTGCGGGAATACGAAAGAGTCGTGGAAGGCTTGGAGGAAGTGATCGCGGTGGTAGACCGAGAATACCGGTATGTGATCGCGAATCGCGCCTTCCTCAACCTTCGGGGCATGGAGAAAGAACAGGTCATAGGCCGCCTGGTCCACGAAGTGATCAACAAGGAGGACTTCGAGACGGTTTTCAAGCCAAAGCTGGATGAGTGTTTTCAGGGCAAGGTCGTCCGGTACCAGATGACGTACGAGTATCCCAAGGTGGGAAAGAGGGAGATATTCGCGTCGTATTTCCCCATCGAGGGTCCGAAAGAGATCGATCGAATCGCTGCTGTGGTGCAAGACATCACTGAGCACAAGCGGGCGGAGGAAGCGCTGCGGCGCAGTGAGGAGAAGTATCGCAATTTTGTCTCGCAAAGTTCCGAGGGCATCTATCGGGACGATCTGTCCGTCCCCGTCCCCATTGACCTTCCAGAAGACGAATTGATTCGTCGGTTCCTGCACGACACTGTCATGGTGGAATGCAATGACGCTATGGCCTCGATGTACGGTTTTATTTCCGGGGAGGAACTTCGGGGCCGACGAATGAGCGAACGCGTGGTGCCTGAAGATCAGCGCAACATCGAGCTTGCCCGGGAGTTCATCCGCTCCGGCTTTCGTTTGCTGGAACGCGAGTCACATGAAGTCGACAGGTACGGCAATCCCAAGGTCTTCCTGAATAGCATGATCGGCACCTTGGAAGATGGAAAGCTGGCGCGCGTCTGGGGCATCCAGCGGGACATCACGGAAAAAGTGAAGCTGGAGGAATCTCGCCGTAATGCTGAGGAAGCCCTGCATGAGAATTTGGCGCGACTGCAAGAAGTCACGGAAGAACTTCGGTTGGCCAAGGAGAAGCTGTCTGAAGAAAAGTTTTACCTTGAGGAATCCATCGATACGGAACTGGGTTTCGGGGAGATTATCGGGCGAAGCGGGGCGATGAAAGAGGTCATGGAAAAGGTGGCCAAGGTGGCTCCCAGCGACGCTACGGTGTTGCTGCTGGGCGAGACTGGGACGGGCAAGGAGCTGGTGGCGCGCGCGCTGCATCGCATGAGCCACCGGGAGGGCAATAGCTTCATCAAGCTGAACTGCGCCGCCATTCCTTCGGGATTGCTGGAAAGCGAGTTGTTCGGGCACGAGAAGGGAGCTTTCACGGGCGCGGTTACTCGAAAACTCGGTCGCCTGGAGTTGGCCGACCAGGGCACGCTCTTTCTGGACGAAGTGGGAGAGATTCCGCTGAGCTTGCAGCCCAAGCTGCTGCGAGTGCTGCAGGACCTGGAGTTCGAACGGCTCGGCGGCACGCAGACCTTGAAAGTGAATTTCCGGCTGCTGGCGGCGACCAACCGGGACTTGCAGCAGAGTGTGAGAGCACGCGAATTTCGCAGCGACCTGTACTACCGCGTGAATGTGTTTCCTATCCTCATACCGCCCTTGCGCGAGCGGCGTGAGGACATCCGGCCTCTGGTTGAACACTTCGTTCGCAAGTTTGCCGTTCACATGAAGAAGTCCATCACGAGCATCCCTTCAAGAACCATGGAAATGCTGGTGCGGTGGGACTGGCCGGGCAACATTCGCGAGCTGGAGAACTTTGTGGAGCGTTCGGTCATTCTCACACCGGGCTCGGTTCTGCAGGCGCCGCTAGCGGAATTGCAGGCGGCTGTTGACCAGGGCAATGGGGGCAGCGGCGATAGTCTCCGCGACAGGGAACGCGAACGCATTCTCCGAGCTCTGCGGGATTGTCACGGCAAGCTGGGCGGACCGGACGGCGCTGCGGCGCGCCTCGGTTTGAAACGCACCACACTACAGTCCAAGCTCGACCAACTCGGTATCAAGCCGGGCGGATATCGAGCGCGAGGGGGTTGAAGGCGCTGTCAGGGCGGGGCGCTAATCCTGGAGTTGGTGGCAATGTGCCATTCAAAATTAAGCTGTCCGCGTGATCTCGTGGAATGCGAAAAAAGCCCCTCGCTTACGCGAGAGGCTTTTTCCGGGGGAGGGACTAGGGCGAGGCGCCCTTTGGTCCCAAACTGAGTTGATTGTGACTACTTCGGTTGCTGTTGCTGGTCAGGAGTGGCCGGAGACGCGCTGGAAGCCAACTGCTCCAGATCGTTCTTGAGCAGGCTGATTTCCACGCGGCCGCCGCTGACGTGCTTGGTCTTCGCATCCGCGTCGGTACCGGGGGCCGGGGTATTGCCCATACCTACGAGGTAAATGCGGTAGACGGGAATCTCGTGGTTCAGCACCATGTAGCGGACCACCGACTCGGCCATCTTCTGCGAGTTCTGGATCGCGATCTGGCCCTTGCCGGAGGAGAAACCCTCCACTTCGATGATGTAGCCGCGCTGACCTTTTACCGTGTTTGCCATCTCGTCGAGAGCGTCTTTAGCGTTTTTGCTCAGGACGGTCTGGCCGGGCTTGAAGCGGATTTCGGTCTGGTTCGAGGCCTTGTACTGGTCGATGTTGCCGACCACGGTCTCGACGGTCTGGATGCGAGTAGTAGCTTGCTGCGCGGTCTGCTGCGCCACGGTGGCCTTGTTGCCGGCATCGACGGCGTGCTGATCGGCCTCATTGGCCTTGTCTGAAGCCAGCTTGATGCCAGCCTGGGCGCGCGAGTCAGTGTCCTTGATCGCCTTGCTGTTGTTCGCGGTCAGGTCATCAAGTTCGTTGACGCGGTCGCGAATGGGATCGGTCTGCCGCTTACATAAGTCTTGCGGGCGAACGGATTGACACGGCCCCAGAAACCTTCACGAGCGGGTGGCTGCAGAGGCTGCTTGCCGGTGCCGGTGTCGGTGGACTGAGTCGTGGCCGGGGTAGCGGTTTGAGTATCGAGTAGACGAAGTCTGCGCGAAGGCCGGAAATGCGAGCACAGCGGCCAGCGGCAAAGTAACTAGAATGCGGCTTTTCATAAGAAACTTCCTCCAAGTTTGGGGGAGCGTTTGGGGGCTCCACTCCAGCACGCCGAAACGGGCGTGTTGCGTGATTTTGATTGCGTCCCCGAAAACAAAATATAAAAGCAAGCGATGATCGCCGTGCCAGCTTGCGCTGACGCAACGCAAGCCTGAAAATCTCAATTTCAGACGCCGCGAACCCTGCTGGCGCCTGCCCTTTCTAGTACAGGTTGGATGCCAAACCCGGCTCTGAACTTGAAGAGCTAAATGCTTGATATCCAAAGACATTGTACCTCCGGTCTGGGTGGAAGCATAGACGAGAGCGTCTCCGGGAGGGTAATTTTGGGAAACCTGATATAAAAACTGCGTGAATTGACGGGTGGCGGCGGTTGCGCCAAAGAGAGTGTTTGAGAGGGAATTTCCTTATTTCCCGCCGCAGTGCTTTTCGTACTGTTCGATGATGAAGTGATCGGTCATGCCAGCGATGTAGTCGCAGACCACGCGCGGCAGAGATTCCTGCGCGGCTTTCTCCTGGTAATAGTGCGGGAGGGCTGAGGGGTTTTTCATCCAGAAGGTGAAGAGTTCGCCGACGATGCGTTCGGCGTCGTCTTTTTCTCCCGCTAGTGACGCGCTGTAGTAGAGATTTTCGTAGAGGAAGTCTTTGATCTGCTTGCGTTCGGCCTCTACTTCGGGACTGAACGCGGCCAGGCGTTCTTTGCGCAGGCGAACGTCGGCCAGAGTCTCGATCGCGGCTTGTTTCAGCCGCGCCTGCGTGTTGGTGATCAGATCGCCAGCCAGACGGTTCAACACTCCTTTTAGGGCTTCGTTGAATTTCAGTTTGGCGGGAACGTCGGGATACGTCTGCACGGCCTCACGGAAGAAACGTTCGAAGACGGGCACGCCTCCGCGGATTTGCTCGAGCGTGAGCAGGTGGGCTTCGTAGCCGTCGTCGAGGTCGGCGGTGTTGTAGCCGATTTCGTCGGTCAGGTCTATGAGTTGGGCTTCCAGCGGAGGGCGCTGATCGAGCAGATACTCCGCCAGTTCCGGATATTTCTCCGGGTCGTAGTCGCGCGAGTGTTTGATGATGCCCTCGCGCACTTCAAACGTCAGATTGAGGCCGCGAAAGGCGGCGTAGCGCTGCTCGAAGTCTTCCACGATGCGCAGGGCGTGGAGGTTGTGGTCGAAGAAGAGGCCGTGGGCGTGCATGGCGGCGTCGAGCGCCTTTTCGCCAGCGTGGCCAAACGGAGGATGGCCTAGATCATGCACCAGGGCGAGAGCTTCGGCGAGATCCACGTTGAGTGCGAGCGCGCCCGCGACGGTGCGCGTGATCTGCGCTACCTCGATAGTGTGCGTGAGCCGATTGCGGAAGTGGTCGGAATAACGGCGGGTGAAAACCTGGGTCTTGTCTTCTAGGCGGCGAAAGGCGCGGGCGTGGATGACGCGGTCGCGGTCGCGCTGGAAGTCGTTGCGGTAGGGATGCGAGGGTTCAGGGAAGCGGCGTCCGCGGGAATGATCCACCTGCACCGCGTAGCCGGCCAGCATTTGCAAAGTTTAACAGGTGTCAGTGCTCAGCACCTAGTACCTAGCACCGAGTTGCGAGTAAAGGGGCTGGCGCTTTTGCGGTCAATGCGATCGTCTTAGATTATTTCTGGATCGCATCCGCTGTCGGCGAGGGCGGGGACATCAGTGCCTTCATACGTGCCACGACAGTGTTCATCGCCTGATCGAAATTCTTGTCCCGGTTGCCCAGCAGCAGGGCTCCTCGCACATACTCGGTAAAGTTCCACAGCGTGACGTGCGTCTTGGGATCGATCACCACCAGGCGAAGCTGTCCGAGGACGGGGAGTCTCAATCCCGTATCCGTGAGGACCCAGCTGATTTCGAGGACCAAGTCGGCATCGGCGGGGGAAGATACGAGTTCACAGCGGCCCCAACTCTTCATTGCGGCATAGAACTCGTTGTAGGGGCGGTCGGGGCCACCGTTGAAAACAGTCTCGTCTATGACGGTCTCAAGGCTTTCCCCGCCGGCATTAGCAATGAACACCTTTTGGGCGGCGGCGATTTGCGCGGGCACCGGGGCGGGCGCCTGCACTTTTGGCTGCTGGGCGCCTAATTGCTGGACAAGTCCCAAGACCGCGAAGCCTAAACAGAAGGCCGGTAGGTTGAAGGTTTTCACGATAGGGCCCTCCTGAAGTGCGAGCTCTCAGTGCCCGGTACCGAGTGAGGGCACCGGTACTTACTGCTGTTTACCCGAATCTTCCCTGGCCAGCCGCACCTTGGCGGCGTCGAGTTTCTTTTGTGTGGCCGCGAACAGATCGGGGTCCAGCTCCGGGCCTATCGTTTTATTCCACTCTTCGACGGCACGCTCCCAGTGAGCCGCGGCCAGCTTCAGGCGTCCGGTCTTCTGGTAGAGATCGCCGAGGTGATCCTGCACGGTTGGGTCGGCACCCATGCGCAACGACGCTTTGGTCAGGTTTTCTTCGGCGAGGTCGTACTTACCGAGTTTGAAATAAGCCCAGCCCAGCGAATCCAGATAAGCGCCGTTGGTGGGTTCGAGGCTGACGGCCATCTTGATGTAATTCAATGATTCTTCAAGACGGATGTCGCGATCGGCATTCATGTAGCCGAGATAGTTGAGGGCCGCGGCGCTCTGCGGGGTGATAGCGAGAACCTTCTTGAACTCAGCTTCGGCCTCGTCGTATTTTTTCTCGTGCTCGTAGGTGTCGCCGCGCAGGAAATAGACGTACTCTTTGTCGTCCGCCTTGGTGGAGAGCTGCTCGGCTTTGTTGAGAGCCTCCTCGGCGTCGCTGTAGCGCTTCAAGCGCGTATACATTATGGCCAGCCGGAGGTAGACGTCGCGGTCTTCCGGTTTGCCTTTGAGCATGGAGCGCACATCGGCGAGGGGCTTCTCGGGGTCGCCGCTGTCGGCGAGCTGGGAGTCCAGTACCATACGCAGTTCGCGATCGTTAGGCAGCTTTTGCACTGCTTCTTTGGCGGCGGCCGTGGCCTGAGACCACTGCTTGGCTTCACGGTAGGTATCGATGATGTTCTGGTAACCGCTGCGGGAGTTGTCGTCGCCCAGAGTCAGCATCTTGCGAAAAGTTTCGACGGCAGCTGGATAGTTCTCCTGGTCGCGATAGACCATGCCGAGGCGTTCCGTGAAGATGCCGCGGTTATTGCGGTCGGATTGAGAGTAGCTGCTTTCGGTTTTTTCGGTTTTCTTGAGCAGATCCTGCAAAATCTTCTCAGCTTCGTCGTAGCGCGCCTGAGCCTGGTAAACCACAGCGATGTTGTAAGGGACTTCGAGGGCATCGGGAACCATGGCCTCAGCCTTCTTCAGGCTTTCGAGAGCCTCATCGTATTTGCCTTGACGGCGGTAGATCTCGGAGATGCGGAGGTAGGTTTGCGCGTCTTCAGGATTGGCGTCGGCGATGACTTTGTACTGATCGAGAGCGGCATCAATCTGGCCATCGTTCAAGAGGTTCTCCGCGAGGCCGCGAATGGCATCGAGGTTGTCGCGGTCCAATTGGATGGCATGCTTGTAAGCGTCGATCGCGCTCTTGTAATCCTTGCGCTGTTCGTAGGTGGCGCCCAGTGCGGCGTACAACTTGGCGGAGCGTCCGGTATCAGGTACGGAGCTTAGCACTTGCAGGGCATGGGTGGTGTCGCCTTCGTCGCTGTAAAGCAGAGAGAGAGTGGTGACGGCTTCCTCGGAGTCAGGGTCGAGCTGCACGGCGATCTTGAGTTCTGCTTCTGCTTTCTGCAAGTCGTTGTTCAGACGGTAGAGCCGACCCAGCAGCAGGTGGTCGTCGACATTGTTGGGCTCGATCTTGACGATCTGTTCGTACTGTTCGATGGCCAGCTTGAGCACGTTCTCGGAACCGTTGCCGCCGCCGGGCATATCGCCGAGCGAGCGCAGGTAAATCCTTCCCAGCAGCTTGTGGGCTTCAAGATTGTTGGGGTCGCGCTTGAGGATGTCCTGAGCCTGGAGCACGGCGTCACGAATGCGTCCGGTCTTGACGTAGAGCTCGGCCAGGCCTGAGGTCAGGAATTCGGAGGCCGGGTCGGCCTCGATCGCGAGCCGGTACTCTTCCATCGCTTTGTTCGCCAACTCACTGCGTCCATAGACGGTGACCTGCTCCTCGTACATGTGCGCGACCGTGTAGTGGTAATAGGCGACGGCGCGGTCCACTTTGCGGGGCGAAGCCTGAGCCGGCTTGGACGGAGCGGCCTTGGAATCTTCGGCCTTGGAATCGGCTGGCGTGGATGGACTGGTTTGCGCGGCTGCGGCCGCAGCGAGGATTGAGAACACTAAGATAGCGCGAGAAATTCGATTCATGCTCAACCTGGCAACGCTGGATTCGATTCTACCGGAATTAATTCTGTCAGATCTGATTCTGTTAGAGCCGTGCTCACTTCCCGAAACCATACCCATTGGATGCAAAAGCGGCGGGGCAGTGTGCCTTAATTCTAACCTGATACGGGCGGGATTGGGGAAAAACAGTGGCTCCAGCGCAGCTGGAGCGAAGCGGAAGTACAGGGACTGAGGGGACTTGCAGAGTTGATTGTCAAGTTTGGTAAAGGGGAAATTGTTGATTGTTGATTCTCGATACCGAAGGATAGGCGCTTAGTTTCTTGGGTCGAACTTTCTAGTGGCGGAAGTGGCGCACGCCGGTGAAAAGCATTGCTAATCCCAGGCGGTCGGCGGCTGCGATTACTTCGGGATCGCGCTGTGAGCCTCCGGGCTGGATGATGGCGGTCGCGCCGGCTCGGGCAATTTCTTCGACGCCGTCGGGAAACGGAAAGAAAGCGTCGGAGGCGGCGACCGTTCCTTTCAATGGCAGTTGCGCTTTCATGGCGCCGATCTTGGCGGAGTCGACGCGGCTCATCTGGCCGGCACCGACGCCTACAGTCTGTCCCTCGCGGGCATAGACGATGGCATTGGACTTGACGTGCTTGCAGACCTTCCAGGCGAACGAGAGAGCTCGAGTTTCTTCGGGCGTGGGGGCGCGTTGGGTGACGACTTTTAAGTCGATGTCCTGCAAAGGGCGCGAGTCGTTATCTTGTAACAAGATTCCGCCGGAAACGTTTTTCAGAATCCACTTCTGGGGCGCGGCTTTTACTTCGACGAGGCGAAGATTTTTCTTGGTTGCGAAGCGTGCCTTGGCGGCTTCATCGAACGCAGGTGCGGCGATTACTTCGAGGAAGAGCTTGTGCATCTCCTCGGCGGCTTCGGCGTCGATGGGGCGATTCACTCCGATTACGCCGCCGAAGGCTGAGACGGGGTCGCATTCCAGCGCGCGCTTGTAGGCTTCGGCAAGAGTCTTGCCGGTCGCTGCGCCGGCGGGATTGGTGTGCTTGATGATGGCGCAGACGGCGGCCTCGTCTGGATCGAATTCCTGGGCGAGGTCCCAGGCGGCTTGCAGGTCGACGATGTTGTTATAGGAAAGTTCCTTGCCTTGAAACTGGTGGGCGTTGGCTACGCCAACGCCAGAGCCGTCTGAATACATGGCGGCCTTCTGGTGCGGGTTTTCGCCGTAGCGCAGGTCGAGGGTCTTCTGGAAGGACAGGCGGAGGGTTTGCGGGAAGGCTTCTGCACTTGCGAGTTGAGGAGTCTTGATGTCGAGGATGCGTTCGAGCGTTGAGGCAATAGCGGAATCATAGGCCGCGGTAGTCGCGAAGGCTTTCTGCGCCAGACGCCATTTGGTATCGAGCGAGAGTGCGCCCTGGTTGCCGAGTTCTTCTGCGATGACCGGATAGTCAGCCGGGGACGTGACGACGGCGACGTCGTGAAAATTTTTGGCGGCGGAGCGGATCATGGATGGCCCACCGATGTCGATGTTCTCGATCAGCTCTTCGAACGCCACACCCGGCTTGGCGGCGGTTTTTTCAAAGGCATAGAGATTGACGACGACCATGTCGATCGGCTGGATGCCATGCTCGGCGACGGCTGCGACATGCGCGGGAATCTCGCGGCGATGCAGTATGCCTCCGTGCACCTTGGGATGGAGCGTCTTGACGCGGCCATCGAGCATTTCAGGGAAGCCGGTGAGTTCGGAGATGTCTTTGACCGCGATGCCGGAATCGCGCAGCAGCTTGGCTGTGCCTCCAGTGGAGATGAGTTCGATGTTGAGGGCGGAGAGCTGGCGGGCGAAGTCTACGAGGCCGGTCTTGTCGGTGACGCTGAGGATGGCGCGCTGGATGCGGGTGGTGCTAGGAGACATGATCGGCCTCGGGTAGCAAGATGAATGCGAAGCGACCCAAAATTCTATCAGCAACGCGGGCGTTGATCGTTGGGCCGCAATTCGTTGCGTAATGTCTTTTTATCGCTCAAGGATATCTTTATACGCATTCAAGGCGACTTTCTTTGGCTGGCGAGGGAAGCGGCACATCGACGGTGCGGGTGGTGTTGCCCGACGATTCCGATTTGGCCAATACGGCTCATGCCCTTGCCGAAATCGGCAAATATCGGAACCAGCATGGCAAAGTGCTCATCGACCTCGCTCTGGGTAATGGTCATATGCAGCTTCACCTTGCCGCCGTCGCCCGGAGCGAGCTGGTACTCGAAATGGTATCGCGGCACTTGAGTGCCGTAGACCCACTCGTTAAAGAACCAGTCGAGACGGCCATTTCTCGTCAAAATCCATCAACTTGGTCATGTGCTTTTCTGCGATGGCCTTGAAGGACTCGGTGGTCGCTGCCTTCTCGCGATGGCTCTCGACGAAGTCATGCATCATGGCAATGAACGCCTTGTCCTGGTCGTGATCGTCCGTGCTGCGCATCATCGAACACAGCATTTGCAGGACGTAGGCACCCTTGGGATAGGTCACGTTCTGGTAGGCGGCCTCGGTGCGAGGAGAAATCAGCCGCAGTCCCATCCAGAGCGGCCCGGCGTCGTTCGGAGCGATGCCGAAATTATTCTTCTCCAGAATGCGCTGGCGCAGGCGCTCCCAAAACTCGATGTAGTCCTTGCGCCAGTCTCCTCCCACAGCTTGCTGCAGAAACAGGCCAGCGGAGAATTCGGCGAACCCCTCCGACAGCCACTGATCATGGTAAGTAGCCCAGCCCACAGCATGGCCCCACCATTGGTGGGAAACTTCGTGTGGAGTCACTTCCTGCACGAAGCCGGTGAATTTACTGTTGATCGACCCGAAGAGCAACCATCGCTGAGTCGAATCCGTGTATGCGGAAATCGGCAGGTAAATCAGGTTGGGCCAGGATTGCCCAAAATTAAAATCGGGCTGCTCCGTGACGTAGATGTCGTCATAAGGTATCTTGCCGAAGTAAAAGCTGCAGAGCTGCAACTGGGCGCGAGTTTGTTCGAGGGCATACTTCGTCATGCTGCGGGGCGCCAGAGTCTGAAGTGCGCGAGCTCTGCGCAGGCTGTCGGGCAATTCGCTCAAGTAATAGCCGGAAATCTTGTAGCCGGTTAGGTCGTCCGGCCGTCGAGCTTCTCGTATTCGCCGTAATTGAATCCTGCCACGGCCACCGGGATCGGCGTTATCCAGTGGCTGACGGCCAAGTCCTGCTCGACCGACTCGCCCTTCAACTTGCCGACGCTGATGACTTTGTATCTGCGCGGAACTTTGAAGGTGAGATCATATAGAGCCTTTTCTCCAAATCCGTTCAGATTTGGATACCAGGAGGTGCGAGCGCAGGACGTAGAAACTTCCCTCTCCAGCTTGTTCCAAGACCTTGTCGCCCGCGTACTCAACCGTGATCGAGACTTCCTGGCCGAGTGGCGGCGACTGGGGAAGTATCGCGTAAAACGAACCATCCTCTTTGCGGCTCTCCTGAATGAAATTAAGATCCTGGCCGTGCTCGTCTGTAACTCGCGTGACTCGGAGATTCGGCAGCAGGCCAAACTTAAGCACTCTCTCGCCGGCGATCAGAGACTCGAAGGTGATCGTAGCGGTGCTGAACAAATGCCCGTTTTTCGCAATCACGGTTTCGATTTTGTAGCGGTGTGTGGCGAAGAGGCGGCGGTCCTCGCGGGAATTCGCTGTGCGGTTCAAGTATTCAGACTTCAGGTGAGCCAGATACCAGACGCCATCCTCCGTGCCTTCGGGATCGTAATTGACGAGCCCGACTTCCTCCGGCGAGTCGAGCTGGGGAAGCGCGCCCACCCGATGCCTCACGAAGAAGCGGAGATCCTTGTGCTTCTTGCCGCGGAGATAGGCATTAAAGAATTCCGGATGCGCAGGATTGTAGACAGCGGACAGGACGTCGGCATCCACGTTGTCCATTGTTTCACCCTGCAACAGAAACTGGGTGAAGCCCAGAGCGCGCTCCTGGCGCTGCCGCATCCTCTCCCGCGAGTGATGGAGGACAGCGGCGGCATCGGATGCGGCTTCGGTTCGATCCCCAAGTCCGGGAAGGAGCTTCATGCGGGCGTCCCCGGTGAAGCGGAAAACCGCCTCGGTGAAGTCTTCGTTGACCTCAGCTGCGCCGGTGCGACGGCTCAGTTCGTGGACGTCGACAGTCAGCACAGGCTTTAGACTGAAATGCCCTTCGCCGATGAAGATCGCGCCGGTTACAACTCCATTGACCGGACTTAAGAACGTCAGTGTGCCTTTCTGAAACTGGAAGATGGCGGCGTCCAAACTCAAGGTGAAGTTGTCGAAGTGGAAAGATTCGCCCAGTCCAACGTCGCGGAGCTGACGGTAGACCGGATCGGAGTTGGCAAACGCCAGACTCTTGCCCGGAACCGAAACGATTTCTTGCTGTTTAGCAATGGCGAGCGTGAGTTGCAGTTCGACGGCGCCTTGCAATTTCACAGCTCTTACCAGTGGCTCGAAACCTTCGCGCACCACCCGCACGGAGTACGCTCCGGGTTTCAGATCAGGAGACGCGAATTTGCCCTGTCCGTCCGACGAAAGCACAACTGGCTGCGTCAGGTCTCCGCCAGTGATCTCGATGCGCGCCCCGGCGATGACCGCGCCTGATGGATCCTGAACGGTTCCGGAAATCGTCAGTGCAAGGAGACCGGTTGGTCCTATCAAGCAGAGAAGGAATAGCGCCATCTTCGGCAACGAAGAGAACCGCCAGTGACGCGCTTTGGAAAAGCGAGGCATGATTGCGTTGGACTTTGGCCCTGGTTCGTAATCAAGACCCAGTCATTTTGGCATGATTCCGAGCCTTTGGACATGTGGAATGGTCGAGCCAGCGCCCGGATTGGGTAGCGTCCCTTTAATGTGACTGCTGGTTCTTTTATATCCGAGTGAGGAGCGCGAACAACGGGCGACGGTTACTACGCTTTCGCCTTGGCCTTCAGCTTGACGTGCCCGTCGTTGAGTTCGACGGAGAATTCGACGTCCTGGCAGCCGTACTGCTTGCGAATCTCTTGCGTCTTCTTCTGCACGAAGGTGTTGAAAGAATCGAGGTTGCCGGAGACATTTTCTCCTGCCTTCTTTTTGGCGGCGACCAGCGTGTTGTAGAGTCGCTCTACCTGTTCGTGCTCGCTCTTATCCACGTTGTGCAAGGTGAAGGGCTGCGACGTGTTTCCGGCGGCTCCTGCGGCCGCGGCGTGGCTCAGTCCGTAGACCGGGTTGTGGTGTTGCTTGTGCTCTTCGACTTCGGGGCGGACTCCCTGTACAGCGAGCAGCGCGTCCTGCGGGCGGCGGTAGCCCTCCTCGCGGATGCGTGACTTCTTGCGCCACAGATCGCTGTAAATGGCATAGCGCTGGGCCATTTCGTTGTAGCGAAAGCGCTGGGAGAAGCTCATGCGTCCGCCGTCGGAAAATTTGCGCAGCAGGGAGAGCACCTTCCACTCGACGTCGGTAGGCGGCCGCTTGGTCGGGTTGCTGAAGTAGACCTCGTACTCGATCTTCAGCCGGCGGAGCTGAGTCTCGAGCAGGTTCAGTTCTTCGTCAGTGGTCACTCGTGAGTCTCCAAGTTCACGCTCTCCAAGTCAACAGTGTAGTGAGAAGGCGGCGCGGCGGCGAGGTGCCCGGTGGTCACCGAGGTCATGGTACGAAAGTAAGGGGCAGCTTCTAGCTGTTAGCTTCTAGCTCCTAGCTATGGCTCTCCGCGAAGAGTTCGGCAGGCGTGAAAGGAATGCGACCGGGGCTAAAGCCCGCGCAATTTTACGGTCTTTACGCGGCGCTGGAAGCGTCGCTCTTCCACATTACTGGATGCGATCGAGAAGGGTTGGCTAGCAGCTAGGAGCTTACTTCGAGGAATTCGACGCCATCTTCTTGACCATGGCGAGGACCAGCTTGCGGTCGCTGTCGTTCAGGCTGGCGGCGTAGCGGCGGACCTGGCTCAGGAAGCGGACTTCGTCGTCAGAGAGTTGCGGCAGTCCCTTGGATCCGTTGCTGTGTCCGGATTCGGAGAAGAACTGCGAGAGCTGGATCTCCATGGCTCCGGCAATTTTTGAGAGCGTGTCGAGCGACGGGATGGTATGGCCGTTTTCTACGCGAGACAGGTAGCAACGCAGCAGGCCGGTGCGCTTCTCGATGTCTCCCTGAGACATGCCTTTCTGCAGCCGGTAGTTTCGGATGGTCTCGCCGATGTTGATCTGGGGGAGCATTTCAGGATGCGACATAGTAACCAGATCGGGATTTTCTGGCAAGTGGAAATTAGTGCCATACCCAAGCCACTTTCTTCCTAGGACTTGACAGGCCGGGATACGGGTATGCTTAGACAGTGTATAAGAAACGATTTGCCGGCAACCGTGTCCTGTGGAGGTTGCGAAGAGATAATTCGCGGGCTTGCGCGATCCGGGCGGCCGACTCGGCCTGAATCAACGTCAAGCCCTCTAACACAGGGACACAGGGTAATTCGAATGGCATTGGCCGCTCGGTTTTCATTCCTCTGCGAGCTCTGTGTTAAAGGGGCGTTCTATCCCATCAGCATCCCGCCGTTTACGCTCAGTACATGGCCGGTGATGTAAGAAGCCTCCTCCGACGCGAGGAAAGCGACGGCACTGGCTACATCGGAGGGCGACCCCACGCGGCCTAGCGGAATCTGTTTGGCGGCGTTCTGCTTGAACTCGTCGCCGAGTACGTCCGTCATTGGGGTCTCAATGAAGCCCGGAGCTACCGCGTTGCAGGTAATGTTGCGCGACCCCAGTTCGCGCGCAACAGCCATGGTGAGGCCGATCAGTCCAGCTTTCGACGCGGCGTAGTTGGCCTGACCCGCCTGCCCCATCTGGCCGAAGACACTGGTGATGTTGATGATGCGTCCCCAGCGCTGCTTGAGCATGGAACTTGTGACCTGCTGGATGCAGAGATAGGCAGAAGTGAGATTAGTCTGCAAGACGGCGTCCCAATCGGCGCGCTTCATGCGCATGACGAGCTGGTCGCGCGTGATGCCGGCGTTGTTGACCAGAATGTCGATCTTGCCGAACTGGGCGATGGCGGCCTTGATCGACGACTTGATCTGCTCTTCGTCGGTGACGTCGAGGGCGAAGGCCGTGGCTTTGCCGCCCGCCGCAGTAATTTCATTCACCAGTTCGTTCAGCTTGTCCTGATTGCGTGCGGCTGCGGCTACAGCCGCGCCTGCCGTGGCGAGTTTCAGTGCGCAGGCTCGTCCAATGCCTTGCGATGCTCCGGTGACGAACGCCACGCGTCCGGAAAGGGACATTAGTTTCTCCCGATGGTTGCTGCGAGCTTTTCTGCGAAGTCTTTGTCGGAACGTGGAATTATACGCGCCGTTGCTTCCATTCGGCGCGCCGTCGAACGATCCGAAGGCGAAAACGAAGATCATTCTTCTAGCGCATTGCGCATTGTTCGTCCTCCGATTAACATTCAAACACTCTCATGCCTCAGACTGTGACCAACGAAGTGATCGCCATGCCCGAATCTCCAAGCCAGGAATCATCAACATCAGATTCAGTGTCGTCCGACGCGGCACACCGATCGCCACTGCGGGCTTCGGCCGGGGAAGGTTCGGCGGCAGCTGAAAAATTGCCGACCGCAGCGCCCTCTACTGAAGTCTTTGCGGTTTACGGAGTTGAGCCGGAGATTCAGGCTTACGCAATGGCGAAGTATTCGCGCTCAGCATTGTCGATGAAGGAGTCGCTGCGCGAGATCAGCGCGCAGAAGGCGGAGAAGTTTCTCAACACGTTTTATTTTCAATACGGCCACCGTTCGATTGCCGACCTGGCGCACATTGCGCTGGCGGTCGAGAGGCTCTCGATTCTTGCGGCGATCGAACTGGCCGACGAACAGCGCTGGGATGGGCAGGAGCGCTCGACTCGATATCAGGATTTCAAGAAGAGTGGATACTACGTCCCTGATTTCGGAGCCGACGGCGAAGCCCGCAGGCTCTATTGCGAAACGCTGGATAGTCTGTTTGCGGAATATAACGCGCTCTCGGCGCACATGACGCAGCACCTGATCAGCATCACTCCCAAACCCGTTGAGATGAAGCAGGAGGCTTACGAGCGCACGCTGAAGGCGCGGGCGTTCGACATCACGCGCTACCTGCTGCCGCTGGCTACGAACACTTCGCTGGGAGAGATCGTCAACGCGCGGACTCTTGAAACCCAGGTCGCGCATCTCCTTTCGCACACTCACAAGGAAGTGCGGGCGCTTGGCGAGTCGTTGAAGAAGGCGGCGACCTCGGCGGCTTACAACGTGAATGCCGAGTCGTTGAAGAAGTTGGTGGAGGAGATTCGGGCGGTGAGTCCGGAGCTGGGCGCGCGGGCTGAGCAGGAATTGCTCCATGAAGTTCGAGTCGCGCCCACGCTGGTGAAGTATGCCGATCCGAATCTGTATGAGATGGAAACGCGGCGCGAGTTGCGGCAGGCGGCGCGGGAACTGATGAAGAGCGAGTCGGTCGCGCCTTCGAAGGCGATTGTCGATCTGCTCGATGAAGAGCCGCTTGAAGTTGAGATTGCAACTACTTTGCTCTACGAGCACTGCCACCACTCCTATCGACAAGTTCGGCAGGCGCTGCAGGTTTCGGGGGAGAGATTCCGGCGCGAGATCATCGACCTTGGCCTCCGCCATCGCGGCAAGCACGACGAAATGCTGCGCGGGTTTCGGGCCGGGCAGCAGTTCCGCTTCGATATTTTGATGGATGCAGGCGGGTTCCGGGACATGCACCGCCACCGCCGCTGCATCCAGGTGATGCAGGGGCTCACCACACAGCATGGTTACGAGATGTTGCTCGATGTGGAAGATGCCGGCATGCGCAGCCGCTACGATGCCGCCATGCGGCGCACGCAAACGGCGGTCGAGAACCTCGCCGCGCGCAACGCGCCCGAGGCGGAAGAGAATTCGCAGTACGCGATTCCGCTGGCGTATCGCAAGCGTGCCCTGTTCAAGATGGACTTCGCCGAGGCCGTCTACATCTCCGAGCTGCGCACCACGCCGGCGGGGCATGTTTCCTACCGCAACGTCGCCTATGCGATGTATGAAGCTGTGGCGCGCAAGTATCCCGCGCTGGCTAAGTATTTTCGCGTGCACGATGTGACGGCACCGGTGGATTTGCTGCAGAGGTAGGGGACATGGCCTCCGACACCACGTTGACGTTAGAGGACGATTCAGCGAGGATGTTTGGACGTTAGACGGTAAGACCGTGAAATCCCGAGCAACAATTGAAATTGATGGCAGGACGGAAGGGATAGGCGGATCTCAAACATTCTTTAATCCGTTTCGCCGGAAACGTAGGCAGCACTTCGACTACGCGCCTTACGTATCGACGGGTGGTGGGAATCTCACAAATGGCAGCGTGTAGCAATATCTAGATTTATCTTGATCCTGCCAGGCACCCCAGCTAGAATCTAATCGAGAGGCACCTATGCCGCGTTCCGTCAAGATCGCTCCGGAAATTGACGCTAAGCTTTACCAGGAGCTCGTCTCCGTGGCCAAGGAGAACGGGCAATCGCAGCGGTTTGTGCTGGAACGTGCGCTGGAGCATTACCTGCACAATGTTGTCCCTTCGCAGCGCATGGTGAGACCTGAGGTGATGGCTGCCTATCGCCGTTCCAACGAAAAGTATCGTGAGTTGTACAAGAAACTGGCCAAGTAAATGGCCGAGCGCGTCTACCTGACGGTGGCTGAAGTCATCGCCATCCACCATCACCAGATTGAGGAATACTGCGGCGCGTATGGTCTGCGCGATCAGAGCGCTTTGGAGGCGGCGGTTTTCCGTCCGCAGACGGGTTATTACAACGACATCAGCGAAGAGGCGGCCGTGCTGGAATCACTGGTCAACAATCACGCTTTTGTGGACGGCAACAAGCGGGTGGGGTTTGCCGCGATGCACACATTTCTGCTGGTGAACGGATTCGATCTCGATTTGAGCAGCAAGGCCGCTTTCGAATTCATGATCGAAGCGATGGAACAAGGTAAGTTTCGCTTCGCTTTGATCCGTGAGTGGATCGCGGCCCACATCGTCCCCCTTCGTGGATAGATTTCGCGGGCGAAGGCACCCGCGCCACACGGTCGCTGCCCAATATGGAACGATTTCCACTGTTTATTATCAAGATTCGCCTTTTATTCGCTTCGATCTGTATGTATAATCCGGCCAGATTAGTTTTGCGATCTTAAAGGAGCCACACTCCCATGGCGGATGAACGGGGCAAGGCAATTGAGCTGGCGGTTGCGCAGATTGAAAAGCAGTTTGGCAAAGGCTCGATCATGCGGTTGGGGTCGAAGGACGCGATCGTGCCTATTTCGGTGATCTCGACCGGCGCGATCTCGTTTGACGCGGCGCTCGGAGTGGGCGGCTTTCCCCGCGGGCGCGTGGTCGAAGTGTTCGGGCCGGAGTCTTCCGGCAAGACCACCATCACGCTGCAGGTAATTGCCGAGGCGCAGAAGACCGGCGGCATGGCCGCGTTTGTAGATGCCGAGCACGCGCTCGATCCCGGCTACGCCAAGAAGCTGGGCGTCGACGTGGACAACCTGCTGGTGTCGCAACCGGACTACGGCGAGCAGGCGCTCGAAATCACGGAAGCCTTGGTGCGTTCCAATGCCATCGATGTGCTGGTGGTCGATTCGGTGGCGGCCCTGGTGCCCAAGGCCGAACTCGACGGCGAAATGGGGGACAGCCACATGGGCCTGCAGGCTCGGCTGATGTCGCAGGCGCTGCGCAAGCTCACGGGAACGGTTTCGAAGTCCCGCACCTGTCTGATCTTCATTAATCAAATACGAGAGAAAATCGGTGTAATGTTTGGCAACCCGGAGACCACCACCGGTGGCCGTGCATTGAAGTTTTATTCCTCAGTGCGCGTGGATATCCGGCGCATCGCAGCCATCAAGGAAGGTGACGTAGTCACCGGCTCGCGCACTCGCGTAAAAGTCGTAAAGAACAAAGTGGCGGCGCCGTTCCGCGAAGCCGAGTTCGACATTCTGTATGGCGAAGGCATTTCGCGCGAAGGCGACCTGCTCGATATCGCGGTGAACAATAACCTTCTCGAAAAATCGGGCTCGTGGTTCAGCTACAAAGGCGAGCGCATCGGCCAGGGCCGCGAAAACGCGCGCCAGTTCCTGAAAGACAACAAAGACACCATGGCCAAGCTCGATACGGAAGTGCGCAAGGCGCTGGGATTGATTGCAGCTCCCGCGGCGGCGCAACCGGCCACCGCGTCAGGACAGACTCCGCCTCAGGGTGCACGAGTCACAACCATGCCGAGCGCTGCTCCTGAGGTTGCGAGGGCACCGATAGCGGCCAAGCGCTAAGGAAACCGCGTGGAGCGGGCGCTTCTGCCCGCCTGCCTGCAGTGCCTGAAGGCTCGCGGGCAAGAGTGCCCGCGCCACACAGGCATTGCTGATTGCCATCTTCACTCCCATCCGCATAGAATCTCTATTCAGCCCGCCTGTTCCTGTGAGGACTATTGCATAAGGGCATCGCAATCTATCCCGGCTCGTTTGATCCGCCCACGAACGGGCACCTCGATCTGATCGAACGGGGCGCCAAGATTTTTGAGGAACTGGTGGTTGCGATTCTGCGCAACTCGGAAAAGAGTCCGATGTTCAGCGTCGCCGAGCGACTGGAGATGCTGAAGGAGCTCACGGCAAGTCTGAGGAATGTCCGCATCGACACCTTCGACGGGCTAATGGTCGAGTACGCGAAATCGCTCGACGCAACTTGCATCTTGCGCGGCATCCGGGCAATCAGTGACTACGAATATGAGTTGCAGATGGCGCTGATGAACCGCAAGCTCGAACCCACGCTGGAGACCGTCTTCATGATGCCGGCTGACAAGTACTCTTACGTGAGCTCACGCCTGGTGCGCGAAGTAGCGCAGGCGGGTGGTCCGGTCAAGGGACTGGTGCCGGAAGTGGTGGAGCAAAAGCTGCGCGAGAAGCTCGATCCTGCCTATAAACTGCGGAACGCGCGGCTGATTGAAGTTTTGGGCAAGAGAGATTTGGACAGGCGAGAAAAGAAAAGGAAAAAGAAGGCATGACCACGGCTACCAGCGAAGCGCTAAAACTCACCGACCGCATCAACCGCATTGAGCCCTCAGCCACCATGGCGGTGGTGGCCGAGGCTGACAAGCTGCGCGCGCAGGGTATCGACGTGGTGGACTTTGGCGCCGGCGAGCCGCACTTTGCCACGCCGCAGCACATCAAGGACGCCGCCATAGCCGCCATTCATGGCAACTTCACGAAATACACGGCCGTGCCCGGCACGCCCGAGTTGCGCGACGCGATCGTGCATCGCCATGCCGTCGACTTCGATTCCGATTACCGCCGCGAAGAGGTGATCGCTTCCACCGGCGGCAAGAATGCACTCTTTAACGCGATTCAGGTGCTCGTGGATCATGGCGACGAAGTGATTCTGCCGGTGCCGTACTGGGTTTCGTTCAAAGACATCGTGCGCTATGCCGGCGGCCACAACGTGTTGCTCGAGACGGATGAGTCGCAAGGCTTCCGGGTTACGGCAGAGATGGTCGCAAGGCTGATCACGCCGCGGACTAAAGCCATCATTCTCAACTCGCCCTCGAATCCCTCGGGAGCAGTGATGAGCACTCAGGATCTGACGGAAGTGGTTCGTCTGGCCCACGAGCGGGGAATCTGGGTACTTTCCGACGAGTGTTATGTCTACCTGAATTACACCGGCAAGAATTTTTCTGTGGGATCGTTGCGCGAATTCAAAGACCGCATCGTGGTGCTCGGTTCGCTCTCGAAAACTTACGCTATGACGGGCTGGCGGCTAGGCTATGCGCTCGGTCCGGCGGCGGTGGTGAGTGCGATGTCGAAGTTGCAAAGCCAATCCACTTCGAATCCGACTTCTATTGTGCAGAAAGCGGCGGTGGCAGCGCTCAAGGGACCGCAGGAGTGCGTCGAGCAAATGCGGAGCGAGTATATCGAATTGCGCGATCACGTCGTGAAGGGCTTGCGTTCGATTCCTGGCGTCACCTGCACCCTGCCGGAAGGCGCATTCTATGCCTACCCCAACATCTCGGCATTCCTGGGACGTGGCAGCGTGAAGTCCGCGTCAGATGTGGCGGGAAGGTTGCTTCGGGAAGCCCACGTGGCTACTGTGCCCGGAGAAGGATTCGGCACCGGCGAACATATCCGCGTCTCCTACGCTACCTCGAAAGCGGAGTTGGATCGCGGACTGGAACGGATGCGGAAGTTTTTCGCCGCGCTGTAGGCTCGAGAAGTTCAAACACATCGGCCCGCGGGCTGATGTTGAAGTTCGGCTAAGGCCGTCCGTTCGCGAACGGCCTTTTCTATCTGGATTCATTTTGTCCATGGGCGACCTTTATCCGCTGTTGATGCTTCCGGCATTCGATCCGCGCCCATGGGGCACGCACGATCTGTCGCCGATTTACCCCAATCGTCGCTTCGATGAAAAGATAGGCGAGGCCTGGCTCACTGGTGACGACTGCAAGATTGCTAACGGGCCGCTCACCGGGCAAACGCTGGCACAGGTCAGCGAGAAATATCAGCGTGAGCTAGTAGGCGATGCCGCCCGCGATCCGCGGCGATTCCCTTTGCTGCTGAAGTTTCTCTTTCCGCATGAGAAGCTTTCGGTTCAGGTCCATCCTGATGATGAACAGGCGCGTCGCGTAGGTCAGCCATGGGGCAAAACAGAGTGCTGGTATGTGGCCCACGCGAAGCCCGGAGCGCAAATCGCGCTGGGATTGAAGCCCGCCGTGACAGTTGCGCAACTGGAACAGGCGATCGGCGAGAATCGTGCCGAGGAATTACTGAACTGGCTCGACGTTTATACCGGCGACATGATTTACGTTGCCGGTGGAAGCGTGCACACGCTGGGGCCTGGCTCGGTGATTGTCGAGACGCAACAGCAATCGGACACAACCTATCGTTTGTATGACTACGGACGGCCGCGCGAGTTGCACCTGAAAGAGGGTCTGGCCGCGGTGAAGTTGAAAGTTGCGTCCGGCAAAGTTGTGAGGCCGGCTCCGGCACAAGTTCCCGGCAGCAGCAACCGGCAGGCTCCACTGGTGGCTGCCCCTTACTTTATTGTGGACATGTTTGAGATGAAAGACATGCAAGACCTGAGCACGCGTGACGAGTCGGGCAAGGTTTCAGCTCAGATCCTGGTGGCTGTGGAGGGATGTGGAATCATAGAAGCAGCCGGAGCGGAACCAGTTACTCTTGCCAAGGGCGATGCAGTGGTGGTCCCGGCGTCTGCAGAAGCGTTCAGGGTGCGCCCGCAATGGACGCTGGAATTTCTGAGAGCACGTGTCCCCGGAATGGTGCAGCCCGAACCGGAAACGCGAATGTAGCGACTGGAATTCAGACCTGTTTATGAACTCAAACTTTTATCCTGTGATTCTCGCCGGCGGCCGGGGCACGCGCTTCTGGCCTTTGAGCCGGAGAAAGCGTGCCAAGCAGTTGCTGGCGCTCGACGGCAAGCGAACCATGATCCAGCAAACGGTGGCGCGGTTGCTCCCTCTCGCTTCGGCGAAACGATTCTGGATTATCACCAACAACGATCTTCGTCCTGCGATCTTGAAGCAGCTTCCGAAGTTACCGAAGGCACAAGTTCTTGCCGAGCCAGTGGGACGCAACACTGCACCTGCGATCGGTCTCGCGGCTTTTCTTCTTTTACGCGAACATTCCGACGCGGTCATAGGGATGTTTCCATCTGACCATGTGATTGCCGATGAGAAAAGCTATAGCACGGCCATCCGGCTTGGCGTGGAGATTGCGGCCGCAGGCGAGAACATCGTTGTTCTCGGTATCCGGCCGAACCGAGCCGAAACCGGATACGGCTATATCGAAGCGGGGAATGTTTTTAGCGGCGACGCACTCCGTGTGCGACGCTTCACTGAAAAACCCCATGCGGCAACAGCGGCCGCATTTGTAGCCGCAGGGAATTATTTCTGGAACAGTGGGATGTTTTTGTGGAGCGCCCGGACTCTGGCTAACGCGCTGCGTGAGCATCTTCCCAAGACTGCTCCCTTGCTGGAGGAGATTGCCTCTGCTTTCGGTACGCAAAGGTTTGCAGCGACTTTTCGCAGGCTGTATCCCAAGTGCGAGAACATCAGTATTGATTACGCAGTGTTGGAGCCGCGTTCGGCCAAGGGCGAGTATGCGGGAAACATCTTTTGTCTGCCCGCCGATTTCGGGTGGAACGACCTGGGCTCGTGGACCGCGCTGCACGAGCATCATCGCGCAAAGAGCGATCCGCCTCAGGGCAACCTCATCAATGGCGCGGGGGTGTTCGTGCTGAATGCCCACGGCAATTACGTGCACGCACCGGGCAAGTTTGTCGCGGCCGTGGGCGTAAGCAATCTAGTGGTGGTGGAAACCCCCGACGCATTGTTGATCACCACTCTGCAGCACGCACAAGACGTTGGTAAAGTGGTGAAGCATCTGGACGAGAGGAAGCTGCACAAGCTGGTGTGAAAAAAGTGACCGGTTGCCAGTGTTCAGTGGCCAGAAAAACAGAGGTTGTCTGACCATCGGCCACTGATCCCTGGACACTGAATTCTCGTGGCGCAAGAAATCAAGTTCGGAACGGACGGCTGGCGCGGCATTATTGCCGACGACTTCACGTTCGACAATGTGCGCCGGGTCGCTGGCGCGATCGCTTCCTACGTTTTGAAGTACGAGGACGCCCAGCACGGTGTGATCATCGGCTATGACACGCGCTTCGCATCGCAGCGGGCGGCGCAGGTAGCTGCGGAAGTGATCGCCATTGCGGGTATTGCGGTGAAGCTGGCCCATGATTACACGCCGACCCCGGCGGTCTCCTATGCCGTGAAAGATACGAGCGCCGCGGGCGGAGTGATGGTCACCTCAAGCCACAATCCGTGGAACTGGAACGGAGTGAAGTTCAAGGGAAAATTTGGCGGGTCCGCCACGCCCGGAATCATGAAAAGGATTGAAGAAGAGCTGAACGCTGGGGCAATGCCGCAAGGAACGAAAGCTGTCATAGAAGAGGCGGACCTCAAGACACGCTACATCGCAGCGGTTTGCCGTTTTGCCGATATGGATCTCATCGGCAAGACCAAGTTCAAGTTCGCGATTGACTCGATGTACGGATCTGGCAGAGGTGTTCTTGCCGGAATCTTTCGAGATCACGGTGTTCCGTTCGTCGCGATTCGACAGGAAGTGAACCCGCTGTTTCCTGATATCAATCCCGAGCCCATCCTCCCGCATGTTGCTCTTTTGCAACAAACGGTCGTCAGAGAGAAATGTGACGCCGGACTGGCGACGGACGGCGATGCTGACCGCATCGGCGCCGTCGCGGAAGACGGCAGCTTCGTGGACTCGCACAAGATATTTTGCGTGTTGCTGCGCTGGCTCCTGGAACGCAAAAAGTGGCCCGGTGATGTGGTTCGCGCTTTCAACACGACTCGCATGCTCGATCGCATTGCCGCCAAATATGGCCGCAAACTTTATGAAACGCAGATCGGATTCAAGTACATTGCGGACTTGATGATGGAGCACGACATTCTGATCGGCGGTGAGGAGTCTGGCGGCATCGGCTACTCGCGCTTTCTGCCGGAGCGTGACGGCGTGTTGAATTGCCTGCTGCTGGCGAACGTCATGGCTGAAGAAGGTAAGCCGCTGGGGCAGCTGGTTGCGGACCTGCAACGCGAGTTCGGACCGCACTATTACGGCCGCCGTGACCTACACATTCCGGAAGAGATCAAGCAGGGCGCGATTCAGCGGGCTCGCGCTGAAAGCACGCAGAGTCTGGGACGCTATCGCGTGCTGAAGAAAGAGAATCTCGACGGCATTAAGTTTTTTCTCGACGCGCCGACCCATGGGAATGGAGCGGAAGCGTGGATCTTGTTCCGCGCTTCGGGAACCGAGCCTTTGCTGCGGCTGTACTCGGAGGCTGCATCGCCGGAATTGGTGGACGAAATCCTGGCGGCCGCGGAGAGTTTTGTCAGAAGTGGTGAGTAACAGACTGATTTGTCCGCCCGAATCTCCACATTTGACGGAGTGGGAGTGCGATACTTCTATCTTGAGTATGACTTTCGCCGGAAGCCCAGCCTTCGACTCCAGACGACTCCCCTGAGGCCCGCCGCTATAACCGGATCCACCGCTGGCTGGGTGTCGCCGACTTTGCTGTCGGCTCCGCTTTTCTGGTTGTTCTGCTGGTAACCGGTTGGACAGGCTGGCTGCGCGATCTTGCCCTGCGTGAAGGATTCCGCAACTACACTCTGGCTGTTTTCGTCTATTTATTACTCTTGCTCCTGATCAGCAAAATGCTGAGCCTGGGCCTTGACTACTACGGATTTCGGCTAGAGCGCAGGTTTCAGCTTTCCACGCAACGGCTGCGTTCGTGGCTGTGGGATGAAGCCAAGGGTTTTCTGGTGGGACTGGTCTTGGCAGGCATCGTTGTGGAGTTGCTCTATTTCATGATTCGCGAATCCCCACAGCATTGGTGGATCATCACGTGGGTGCTGTTCATGGGGCTGTTTATCGTTTTGGCGCAACTTGCTCCGGTCGTGCTCTTGCCGATCTTCTACAAGTTCGAACCGCTCGACAATGAAGATTTGCGCCGCCGCCTGATTCAACTGAGCGAACACGCGGGCACGCGCGTGCGCGGAGTTTATCGCTGGAAGCTTTCGGAAAAGAGCAAAAAGGCAAACGCGGCACTTACTGGACTGGGCCGGACGCGACGGATCATCCTGGCCGATACGCTGCTGGACAATTACGCTCCGGAGGAAATCGAAGCAGTCCTGGCGCACGAACTAGGCCATCACGTCCACCGGCACATTCTGAAGAGCATCGTAGTGCAAGCCGGAATCACCTTGCTCGGTTTCTGGGTGGCGAACTGGGTGCTTCACTACGCGGTCGATCACCAAATGTTCGAGGAGCTTTCCGATTTTGCGAACCTGCCTTTGCTGGCTCTTACTGCGACCGCGCTTTCGCTGCTGCTGATGCCTGCGCTCAACGCCTACTCGCGCTACAACGAGCGGCAGGCCGACCGCTATGCCTTTGAATCGATCGCCAGCGTGGAGCCGTTCATTTCTTCGATGAACAAGCTGGCGCGGCAGAATCTGGCGGAGCGCACGCCTTCGAGGTGGGTTGAGTGGTTCTTCCATTCCCATCCAGCGATCGCGAAGCGAGTGGCGGCCGCGGAAGAGTGGAGCCGCACGCAGACCCAAGGTTCGAGTCCGCGGGCGTAGCTGCGAGTTGCGAGTACCCAAGTGCCGAGTACCAAGTAGCGAAAAAATCAACGCTTCCTCAGGATTTCCGTCACACGCTGCAAATCCTCTTCCGTATCCACTCCGACAGAGTCGTAAGGCGTTTCGCCCACATGGATGGGCACTCCGTTTTCCAGGAAACGCAGCTGTTCCAGTCGCTCGATTTTTTCCAGAGTCGATTCCGGCTGGCTTACAAAAAGATCGAGCGCGGACTTCCGGTAGGCGTAGAGGCCAAGATGTTTGAAGTAGCGCGGGCCGGAGTTGTCGCGGTCAAAGGGGATCGGGGCGCGGGAAAAATAGAGAGCGCGGCCGCCCGGGGCGGTGACGACTTTGACCGCATTTGGATTAGGGACTTCTCCTGGCGGGCATGGAGTCTTCACAGTTCCCACCTGGACTGCAGGGTCTCTCATCACCTCGAGCAGGGTGGCGATCTGTTCCGGACGCACCAGCGGTTCATCGCCTTGCACGTTGACATAAACATCCGCGGTTACGGAGTTTGATATTTCATGCACGCGCTCGGTCCCGCTGCGGTGAGCGGCGGAAGTCATTTGTGCTTTCCAGTTGTGTCTGCGGCAGGCTTCCAGGATCTCTTCGGAATCCGTGGCGATGATCACATCGGAGAGTAGCGACGAGGAGCGGGCTGCCTCGTACACCCAGCCAACCAGCGGCTTGCCCGCGATCTCGCGCAGCATTTTGCGCGGCAGACGGGTGGAAGCCAGGCGAGCGGGAATGATTGCAACTGATTTCACGGATTAGGCAGCATGCGTGGAATTGCGGCGTCTCTTGGTGGGTGTTTACGTAATCGGGGTACCCCCCTCCCCCTCGGTCTATTGGAATCATTGAGTTAGCGAGAAATTCGTGAAAAATCTTAGAGCTACAATCACTTGCGGGTAAAATATTCCATCCAAAGGAGTTACTGGTCATTTCCTTGTCAAAGAACTAATGCCTAGATAACAGCATTAGCTGGAAGTGGACGCGAAGTCAAGGGGGAAATCGAGGGAGGCTCCACTGGACCCTAATGTCACAAATGCTCAGCATTCAATGCCGCAGGGGAGTTAGGGCTGTAACTTTGTGACAGGGGAGTCGACTACCATATTTGTGCCGGAAGAAAATGACCTTGATCAATGCACTTGTAGCCGTCTGGGTTGCAATTACCGCAGCAACGCCGTATCCCAACTTAAGAACCTACGTAACGGAATGCAAGTCTCTTGCTTATCAGGAGTACGGGGCAGGTAAACCCATTGTTCTGCTGGCGGGGGGACCTGGAATGAACCCTGCCTACATGGCCCCGGTGGCGGGCATGCTCGCCTCTGGAGGGCGTCGGGTCCTGCTTCTTCACCAACGCGGAACTGGAGGGTCCTCCGGTGCAATTTCCTGCCGAGACCGCATGAACCTGGCCGGAGCTATCGCTGACCTCGAAGCACTTCGCACTCACCTGCAATTGGAAAAGCTCACCATAGCAGGACACTCGTGGGGTGGAATGCTTGCCATGGCATACGCGCAAAAGTATCCAGATCGGGTTGCGAGTTTGCTTTTGCTGGATACTGGTCCGATGGATCATTCGGCATACCCAACGGAAGAGGCCGCAGTTCGCGCGCGGCTGACGCCGGCGGAACAAACGGCACTGGATGAGGCAACGAATGGAGCACAGACTGAGGCAATCGAGCGGAATGCGTTTTTCGCCGATGCCGGGAATGCGAAGCGTTTAGAGGAAAGTATTCCATCCGGCGAACCGCTCTGGTACGAGTCCGCGGGCAACCTCGTCGGCCGAGACCTCAACGCGTTTGACGTCATTCAGGGGATGCGGAAACTCAGGGCACCGGTGACCCTCGTCTTCGGACGCCTCGATCCGGGATTCTTTATAGCGGGGCAGATCAGGGAAGTGCAACCGAGATCAAGACTGATGGTCGTCGAACATGCGGGTCACTATCCCTGGCTGGAGGCTCCGGCGAAAACTGCCGCCACCTTGAAGGCGATAGCTGCCGAAATGCCTTAGGATTTATTCTGCGGGCAAAGAGATATGCGATACTTTTAAACGGCATGTATGCTAATCGCAAAGAGCCTCTTCCGGCAAGGTTCTTGAATTTGGTCTACTGCTCAAAGCGTTGAGAATCCGTACTTTCTTACAGTGGCGGCGTAGCTCAGGTGGCTAGAGCGACGGTCTCATAATCGGATTCCCTCCATGTGTCGCCTGTGTTTTCAATGAGATATCCGTACCCTAAATCCCGGTTTTCGGGGGTATTCGGGGGTGTTCGGGTCTGGTTGTGCAACGAGAATGCAACGGATTGGGCGTTTGTGAAAAGGGCTGTGAGCGACCTGCCAACAGACCGTCACTCTTCGTCAACTGTTCGCCTGTGAGAAGGGCGAGTTTGGGCGCTATCATGCGGAGACGAAATGCAGCGCAGAATGCAACGGGTTGGACGTTTGTAACTAGGCTTTGAGCGACCTGCAAATAGGCGAAGTTCTTGGGTTGTTTTGGGGTTACTTAGCGTACAGGTCTAGCTGACCTGTCTTCTTCAATTCCTTGTACGCTTTTTCATAAGACTTGGGCTCACGCGGATCGAGTTTGTTCGTTTCGATGTACGTGGCGACAGCCTGACCGTTGGCGGGAGAACGCACGAAGTCTTTGTGATGTGCTGCGAACTCATTTGCCAAGGCAGTGACCTTATCATCGTCGGACGGGCAGTGGCCTGAAGAGAGAGTGTGACCGTCAACGAGGCTGACGTTGCTCCAGTTCTCGCCCGGATGCTGATCGCAATATTTACGCAGCGTTTTGTTAAAGGCGTGGGCCTGCATAACTTGTCCGAGAGCAGCCCCGATTTGCTGTCCTGTTTCGTACGCTTGTCTCTGCTGTTCCGCTTGCTGCGCTCTCTGTGCGCTGTCATCGGTGCTAGTGCTGGTGCAGTCGGCTGTGCTGCCATATACAGTACAGTTTGTATTCGTGGTGGTCGTTTGCCCGTGCATTGAGTAGCACAGACCAAACATCAAAACCACTAGCACCGCTAAAACACGAGTTGCATTGTTCCCTGTCATAGCGTTACCTTTCCCTTTTCATAATCTTGTATGCCGTAACCCATGTTGTCGAGTTACTTCCGGGCCGCAACTTTCGGGCCGGCCTTATAGCGAACAAAACACGAATCTGATACTATCCTTTGGACATGGACGAGTGAAGAAGATGGAAAAGAAGGTGGGTATGGCCAGCCCCACCAATTCATTTCTCCACCCTGTTCCAATACAGTCCGTCTTCTTCAACCTCGAATCCAAATGTCTTCCGCGCACCTGAGAGTTTGTCCTTATCCTTCCGTCGGTCGAACGGGAAGCCCTCCTTGTCCAGCCCTGCCTCGATGAGTTCTAGCGCCGACTCCGAGGATATGCGATTGGGGAACCCCGCCATAATTTCTTTGATGACGCCAATTTTCGTCGGCGTCGGGGCGGGGATGTGGTGTATGTCTACCTTTGCCGCACGCTGCCGATAAAACCATGTCGCGTCTCCTACCTTCCGTTCTTCCTTCGCAATCTTGTGAATGACCCGTTGCCCAGTCTCACTGTTTGCGAACGCCTCTCCACCTTCGCAGAATCGAGTCACTTGGTGGGTCAGGCTCTGAGCGAGTTGGTCGCCCGTCTCCCCTAGCCCTGAATACGACGATGCACGCCAGCGAAGGAAGTCATAGATATCTTCTTCAGCAATGTCGAACCCGTCGGGAAGACTTTGTTGTCTGAGTTCGCGGCGTTTCGCAGCAGACATTCGTATCGCGACAGTCTTGTCGTGGTTCTTCTGCGCCAACTCCCGGTCTCGCCCGACACGGTATTTCTCGAAGTCAGCCAATAGCCAGTCTATGAGCCAGTCGGGAACCTCGGCGACAGGCGAGTCGTCGATGCAGGTATAGACCTCGCCATTGTCGCGGACAGAGCCTGCGGCTACGACAAGTGAACCGCCACCGATGCCTTTGACATCGTAAAGAGTCGGATGCATGAGCATCCCGCTTCGACTTCGTTCGAGCCGCGTGAGGTCACGGACATTTATATTCTTCGCCTTCCACGCTCCAGATTTCTTGAACGAGTAGGCTGTCTGCGTGAAGTAATAGTGCCGTTTGTACGGCGCAGAGTCAGGGCGTGAACAGACGGTGTACGTCTGCGGCATTTTGCGCCCGGTCTCCTCGATGCGCTCCACAATCCCATCAGCGTCGATGTCCAGAAACATGTGCCGACCGACGCTGCGTTTCCCGACGACTCCGACGTTGTGATGAGGATAGTACTTAGCGTGCCTCAGAACTTCATCGGGGGTCGTCGCTTGATGGTCTTGCCAGTTCCGCATCACGCCAGATTTCGTTTCCGGATGAACGGGAGTCACGCGGAACCCACGTTCGACGAGGGGCGTTGCGATTTGAACGTAATCAGGTTTTGTCTTGTCCGTCATGATGTCAATCGTGTTGGCAATCGCGCGGCTTCTTCAATCGTCAGTATTTGGTCATCATTCATAATCCCGTTTACACCGCTACCTGATACGCATGATGCAGAGTTTTGAGCCGTACGATGATTTCCTTCATGCGTTCAAGAATCGACATTGTCCGCTCTGCTGTTTTGAGCGACTCAAACTCTGCCTGAAGACTCCGCACTCTCTCGTCGGTATTGAGCATCGAGCCGAGTTCAGTCTGCACGTCTCTTTTGATGAGTGCAAGGGCGTCTGCCTGCGGTTGCAAGTTGTTAACAGTTGCCTGTAGAGCGTCCCGCTCCCGCATCAGACTCTCCCGCTCATCGGCCAGACGCTGTGATTCGCTCTGAGCACGGGCGAGTTCACCGCTCAGGCTGGCGACTGTCTCCCGCAGCGTGCCGTTCTCGGTCGCGACGTTCTTGAGTTGCAAGGTTAGTTCACCTTCGTTCGCATCCGCTTTCTTCCGCTGGCTGAGTTGGTAACGTCGTTGGTATTCCGCCCGACTCAGTTCGTTCGCTTCAGCGAGTAACTCATTCTTGCGGAGTGCGGCGGCTTGCACCTCAGCGTGTTCTTCTGCCTCCTGCTGTGATTTGAGCAGCTTCTGAAGATGGCGGAGTTTGGAAGAATTAGGCTTGGTCTTCACAATTTCCTGTGCAATGAGGGCACGAGTGTCCGACACATCCTTTGGGGCTGATGGGAGCGGTGGGCGACCGCCTTTGTTACGTGAACGTGTAGAGTCCTGTTCAATTGCTGCTGGTTTGTCCATTTGTTCCTTCTTTCTCGACAGATTGACTGTCGCTGTAAACGAGCCAGCCCGGATACTCAATCGGGTTTCAGGGCGTGGCCTCACGCACGCGTCGTAGTTGTTCATGCCTAGTCCGACAGAGAGAAAATCGGACACGGGCGATGACGCCGCAGTGCGAGAAATCAAATGCTAGTTTGCTTGGGTATCTGGCTTCAGGATGAAGCGTCGGATTGTCGGGGGTCGCACATCCCGCTACGTTCACGCGACTCACCCCAGCGAGTACTGGGATGGTTGGCTGTGCGCTTTCTACTACCAGCCGTCCAATTTTGGTCGAAAACCGACGAGAGACTTCGAGAGCAAATAATGCCCTGTAGTTATTGGAACACAAATGGGGGGCGAAAGTCAAGCGAAAATCGTCCTGAACACCGTGCCCAGAGCCGGTTTTGGCGCGTGGTGGAGATTCACAATGTATCTCGTACACAACATCCCAATACCAAGTTGACTGGCGTGCCAGATGGGACCCGAGAAACACGCGAGACTATTAGACAGGGGAAAAGGGGGACCCATGCGGTCGTCGTCGTTGGCGTGGCAATGTGGTGACGCCAGCGAAGGGTGTACGGGGGTCGGGGGCGCGCCACCCTCGGCAAGCATGCTTCTGGAGGCTCATTTTAGGGGACCCGCGATTCATGTACCCCTTCCCTTATCCACTTTCTTTCTTCACATATTACTGATGAGCAGACAGACAAGGTGGGACGAGCGAGAAAATCCAATCTGACCATCCGCCCCGTCTGAGCGGCCTTTGAGCGCGTCTAGAGCACACCAAACGGCGTTAGAGGGCACGTTTTGAGGCCGCTCGGCAGGGTTGTTTGGGAGTTAATCGGCAGGCTGTCCATGCAACAACCGTGCAACAGGCTCCACAGATAATTGAAAACAGAAGGCTTATTCCTGCCTGACGGTTGAGTAGACCGTGGGCGACCCTGTACGTTGCAAGAAATCAAAAAATCTATTCCGATTTTACGGGGTGTCGAAGAGAGCGTCGAAGGCAGCACGGGCGTAGCCGCTCCTCGTTGCCAGTCGCCAGAGTGGTGAGAACGATTATGACCTGTCCCCAGAAAATAGTCCTGCGGAAATATGACTTCTCCATGTGAAGCCGCATTACCAGATGCATCTTGCCATCTCTGAGCGGCTCCTCCGGCGTGCGGTTACGCCGCAGCCAGTCCATCCAAGACGGCACGACTGGCCGAAGGTGCAGCATCTCCGGTCACTGGCGACGTGCGACATCGGGCAATACGATTGGGCAGGGCCGCACTGGAGAAAATCGGCTTATACGAACAACTGGCAGCCCTCAGTGTCGGATGACAGACACGGCGGCCCGACACGCTAATCCGATCAGGGGGAGAACCAATGAACCGTCATGTGTTGATACTTCTTGTTCTTGTTACTGCTCTTCTGGTCTCGAATGCTCTGTGGCTTCGAAACAGTCGAGCCAACGCCGCCACGGTCAAGAATGCGGAAGCCGCAATACGTACGCTGCCCTCTGGCAAGTACTTCGTCGGCACCCGCGGGGCGAATCTGATCGTGTACTGCGTCACGCCCGTCGACAGCCGCTAACCGTCGAGACCCAACTGCCGCGAGCGGTCGTAGTCGCATGCAAGAATTCGGAAACTGCTGCGTTGCCCGCCCATCAAGTTCTTGTTCAGGCGGGACAATGAAAACCTTTGTGACGCTGACGCTGCTGTTTGCCGTGTCGCTTGCAGCCGGTCAAACGAGGGCGAAATGAAACGCATTCTGATTTTTGTTCTGGTGTTGGGTGCAACGGCATTTGCCCAGAAGAGCACGCCAACAACCCAGTACAAACTGATGAAGGTGCGGGGCATTCTATCAGTCGAGTTCGTTCCCAACTGGTACACGTGGGACTACGTTAACCTCGGACAGTGGTTTTACGTCCGTATCGACGTGGAGCATGGCACGCAATGCGCTATCACGCCACAAAAATCAGGGATGCGGTTGCCCAATGAGCAGGGACCGTTGGGCATCACCGTCCGCCCTGAGTATTCCGAGAAGGATGCCGAGAAGGATGTGATGGAGAATGACCACGGCAATCCCACCCGCGACTACTTTGTTGAATCATGTGAGGTGAAGCGATGACTGAGCGGTTCACGGTCGCCGCGTCGCCGTGGCGTCTTGTACGTAGTAACGCGAAGGATACAACGATTTGGAGGCTGGAGGGGCAATGAAAGGCTGGGATAGAAGCCCGATTGAATCCGCGATGGAACGGTACGGTGCCCCGGCGACCCGTGATGAATATATCGCGTGGAATTGGCACGAGGGTTACATTCCGACGCCCGAGGAAGAGCAAGAAATGCCCGAACGATTTCAACTCGCATCGTTGAACGAGCCGCCCATATCGGAGGAGATACAATGACAACCCTACAGGGTTAATCACGGCACGACCGCTGAGTCACTACAACAGGGATCCTGTTCACAAAATGAGCAACGAAGACCTAAACAAACTGCGCGAGGCATGTCGCAAACTCGGTAGAGGCTTAACGCCGGACGAGTATTGCCAGGTGCTCGGCATGGAGCCTGATACATCGCGTACAACGGTGAAGCGCTCAAGTGAAGTTGAACGGTTGGCTGACCTGATCTACGGATGACGTTCACAAAGCGAAACGGCGGCAGAGCGACGACTTTCCGGCGACTCGACGACTTGCGCGCGCTGAATCTGCTCAGCGAGAAAGATGGCTTGATCAGCAAGCGAGGGACCTGACGAAACGAGCTTGAGAAGCGGGCTGTCCCACCAGTGACCGCACGACAAGCAAGAAGAGCCAGCGGCTGCTGGTTCGCTATTTACGGTTGTCCCACTCCTTACAAGCCGCATCGCTCAACCTAGAGTTTGCTCCGTTTGCCCCATTGGGATAACAGCTAGCGTAAGCCGAATCAAGAACTTTGCCACTAGATTTGCTAGATTTGCAGATTGGAGTTGTCCCTTTCCATTTTTTCAATGTCGTGCCTGCTGGGCATCTTGAAATCACAAGAGGTGGATCGGATACGACGGAAGTGCTAACGACAGAAGTGCTAGGTCTACAAGTAGGCATAACATGACCCTTAGCACACTGAGCAGCATCATACGCAAGGTCTTCTGGGGTGTCTTCCCCATATTGAGCAACCCAAGCAGCTTGTCGTTGTGCAGCAGCTTGCTGACCTGCTTGGTAGGCGTTTTGGTAGGCGTTTGCAGCCGCCTTGGTGCCGTCGTAGACGGGGCCATACGGACCCTGTCGGTAGTCTGAGTTGGGTGCGGGAGTCATATCGGTTGATGTGCACTCAACGTCATCGCCGCTCATGTGACAAGTGGTCTTTGTCTGCGCGTGGCAAATGCTCGTCAAGAGAATCAAGATGCTGAAGACCGCGATTTGTGGTTTGCTGTTCATATTGTGCTCCCCACCCTCTACTGTCAATGATTGCAGGGCTGTAGGCAGGTGCAAGTTACCTCAGTACTCAGGGGAGTAATCTAGTTCTGACATGGTTCACATAGCGAACCCAGGTAGAGGCGGCAGAGCGACGCCAAGGAAGACAGAGCACCCCGGAAGAGAAGAAGCGAGCGAAGAGTCAAGAGAGCACACGAGCAGACGCTTAGTCGATCAAAGCAGCATCAGATTAACTCGTTTTCGATGCGATTAGGATCAATCCTAGACACCTACAGCGTGCTTTGAGCACGTTCCCAAGCACAGCGTCGAGCGAGCAGCAGCGCTCCTCGTCGCTCCTCAGCCTGAGACAAGGAAGCGATCCTACACGTTGGTCGATGCGAAGTCGCTGACAGTCACGCGCGCGTGTCTCGTCTCTCCACGTCCAGCTCCTGACGCCTCCGCTACCTTGAAAAAGGGGGTAACGTCATCGAAAAATGAAACCTAACGAGGTTGCAATGCGTGCCACGCTCGTGTACACACACAGGTGATTCAGGCCGCGGCTTTTCTTCTCTACCTTCCTGCTTCATTTCTGCTCGCCCAGGAGTCATTCCAGACGCTCGACGTGTCAGCGCACTCCCGTTCCGGCTGACTTTAGGCGCCCTGAGGCAGCGCTTCCTCAGCGCCGTCGTTTGGCGTCCCCACTCGCCCCTCAGCAGGAACAGCAAGTTCAGCACGACAGCCAGGAACGGGTTAGCCAAGGTGCCCTCGGGCAGCTCCGGTAATCTTTCTTCTGCACCACCTTCAGCAGTGCTTTCACTTCGTCGAGCGTCCACGCTTTGATCATACTTTCTTCCCTCCCTTCAGCTTCTCCCGCATCAGTGAGTCATGAATGACAGGAACGACGAACTGCGGGTCACCCTTCACCTGTCGGATCGCATCAACGACTTCAGAGAACGATGGCATCTTGCCTTCGCGGATCAGCCGTTGCACTTCTGCTTCTAGCTTTGTCGTCATTTGCGTTTCCTCTTTCTCGGTTGCTCCAGGTGCTCCAAAGGGATAAAGGGATCGTCAAGGCGTCGCCTTACGAGCTCCAGTATCTTCGCGTGGTTGACTTTCGCCGGATCGATCTTCAGGTTCTCCCACGGGTCTTTCAGTTTCTTGTCTCGTTTTGGTTTCTTCATCATGTCTCCGTGCGCCGGTTAAACCGGCAAGGAGTAGTGAATGAAAGTTTCATACGTTGAAGGACTAGCGAACCACAACGGCCCCGAGTCATGAGCGATCATGGTCCCTACTCCGACTCACTTCTTCTTTTTCTGCTGTGCCTCGACCAGATCGTTAAGCCACTTCCGCAGGTCGCTCTTGCGGACACGCTTCATTTTTGAATGAATCGCGAAGACGGGCAGCGGGATTCGGCTGCGTTCTTGTCCTCGTGTCCTAGTCAACTCGTAAACCTGCTTCGTGCCCGCTTTCAAGATACGTGCGACCTCACGCAGCGTTAGGACTTCGTCCCCGTCGTCAGTAATCGTTGTGTGCATGCCCTTGTTGATGTCGGGCTTTATGTCGGTCTTATCGGTCATCTCTCCTCGCTTTCCTTCAATGCCTTCCGATTTGCCAGCGTCTCCTCAACGAGTTTCATTCCTTCAACCGCTGCAGTCTGGACGGGCTTGACGTAAAACGCCGTCGTTGTTGCTAGGTTCTTGTGACGCAGAACGTACTGCGATGCAACGGCATTGCCCGTCAATTGCACGAGTAGCGTTGCGGCAGACCTGCGACCTGCATAGAGCCCGTGCCATTCAATGCCCTTCTTTTTCAGAATCGGAACGATGACCCGTTTGCAATATCCGCCCATCTCCATCGGATTCTTGCTGCGATTCGGGAAGACCCACTCCGAACGGGCGTCTCGGGAGTGAATCTTCCACGCCCCGAGCATAGATTTTACAGGTTCAATGAGCGGGACACTGGCGACCGATTCCTCCGTCTTGGTCGTGCCGACGAACGAACGCCACGCAGCACGGCGGATATGAATCCAGTCAACATCAATATCTGTCCACTTCAACGCTGAGATTTCACCCGGACGCAGCCCGAGGAATGCCGCCAAACAGAACACGACCTGGGCAGGCGGGCTGTCAATCAAAGCGTTGCTTATCGCCTCTGCGTGGTCTAGCGTGTATGCGGATGTCGTCTTAGATTTCTTGACCAGGCTCAGACTGCCAGCATCCCGCCACGGGTTAACTGCAATCCGATTGAGTCGCAGGGCATGACGGAACATCCCACTCGCGAGACTGCGGATATGGGCAATCGTTCTGACGCCTAATCCTCGTTCTGCGAGCCGAGTTAGGTATTGTGTTGCATGATGGGTCTGGTAATCTCTGAGATTGATTCCTGCAAACGCAGACGAGAGATTGTGCTTCCAGATTTGCTTGTACCCGTGAATCGTGCTCGCCTTCGTATTCTTTTCGATATGCGGAAGGTACACAGTTTCCCAGAAATCGGAGACGGTCATATCAGACTCGGGCATCGTGCCCTGAATTGAGTTGACCCGTTCCATTACATCGGCGGCGAGTTGCTTGACAGGCTTGCAGGTCGTTGAGTGATGCTTGTTGTCCTTCGTGCAGAGCCGTTCCGACCGTTGCACACGAGCGGGTTTTCCGTCTACAATCTCAGTCACGTAGTAGCGGACGTGGAATGCAGAATGTTGCTCAAAGATATGCCCGTTTTGATAGCGTCCCATACGTGTATCTTACGGGAAAGTGCAACGATAATGCAACGAAACTTTGGTACCGTGTCCGTAAGTTGCTGTAAATAAACAGTGGCGGCGTAGCTCAGGTGGCTAGAGCGACGGTCTCATAATCCGTAGGTCCGTGGTTCGAGTCCACGCGCCGCCACCATCCTCTCTGGTTTTCGTCAGCCCTTCCAAGAAGCAGGAATTGACATTCCCGGGCCGCTCTGGAAACATCGAAAAACTCTCGCAGCGAAGGGTCTCGAACCTTCTGGGTATTCTCGAGCCGGTTGAGGTGTTGGTTATGGTTGGAATTCGCACGCGCGACCTGCGCAAGATTTATAGTTCCGCGCCGCCGTTCGGTGCGGGCAGCTCCGGGCCGCCTGCCGCGCGCGACAAACGGAAGAAGCAGCCGAAGCCGGAGATTATGGCGCTTGATGGGCTAACGCTGGATATTGCCCCGGGCGAAGTCTTCGGACTGCTCGGACCGAATGGAGCGGGCAAGTCAACGACTGTCGGAATTCTTACCACGCGCGTACGGCCGACCGGCGGCACGGCCTGGATCGGCGAGCACGATGTGTGGAAAGAACAGGTCGCCGTGAAGCGCCTGATTGGAGTAGTCGCGCAACGCCCGAACCTCGACTTTTCCCTTACGGCGCGCGAGATTTTGCTGTTTCACGGGGCGTATTTCGGGCTCGATTCCGAGGCGCGGACGGCGCGCGCGGAGAGCCTTCTGGATCGCTTTAAGCTGCGCGACCGCGGCGATCAGATGGTGCGCGGATTTTCCGGAGGCATGATGCAGCGGCTTTCCATCGCTCGTGCCATGATGCACGATCCGCAGGTTCTCTTCCTCGACGAACCCAGCGCCGGTCTTGACCCGCAAACAAAATTGCTGTTGTGGGAGATCATTCGCGAATACAACCAGACCGGCAAGACGATCCTGCTGACCACGCACAACATGGAAGAGGCCGATGCGCTGGCCAACCGCCTGGCCATCATCGACCACGGACGCAACATCGCGCTGGGCACACCTGCCGAGTTGAAGGCGTCGGTGCCGGGTGGTTATTTGCTGCGCCTGCGTTTTGGCCAGCACTCGGCCGACTTGCTGCAGCAGTTGCAATCTTTGCCGGGGGTGCGGGAGGTGCGCGCCAATGATCAAAACGGCGCCGACCTGTACTCCGACCACGGCGGTTCGCTGATCGCAGGGATCGCCAGCCTGGCTTCCTCTGCAGGTGTTGAGTTGCGTGATGTGCATATTTCCGAGCCCAGCCTGGAAAACCTGTTTCTGCACCACACTGGAAGGAGTCTGCGGGAATGAACTGGAAGACGTTTTTCGCCATGCTGGCGCGCGATGTCCACGTGGCTCGCCGCAACTTTGTTGTGTTGCTGCTGCAAACTTTTCTGCAGCCGCTGATGTTCGTGTTTATCTTCGGCCGGGTCATGGTCCGCAGCGGATACATGCCGGAGGCGTATAAAAGCCTGCTGCTTCCCGGCATCATGGCCATCAGCATGGTGTTTACCGGAGTGTGGGCAGTAGCCATGCCTTTGATTGCGGAATTTCAGTTCACGCGCGAGATCGAAGACCGCCTGCTTGCACCCATCGAAATTTCCTGGGTGGCCGTTGAGAAGGTATTGGCGGGGACACTGCAGGCGCTGATCGCCGGGCTGGTCGTGATTCCGGCGGCGTGGGTGATTCTGCGGCCGGGCGTGGCCGTGACGGTGCACAGTCCTTTCACATTCGCCTGCGTGACGCTGCTCGTGGCGCTTTTCTCCGCCTGCGGCGGTCTTGCTTTGGGCTGCAGCGTGAATCAGCAACACATTGGTTTGATGTTCAGCATGGTCTTGACTCCCATGATCTTTTTTGGCTGCACGTACTATCCCTGGAGCGCGTTGAACAGCTTTCCCATCCTACAGAAGGTAGTGCTGGTGAACCCTCTGGTATATGCCAGTGAAGGGTTGCGCGGGACTCTGGTGCCGCAGTTCCCTCATCTTCCTGTGCCAGCAGTGCTGGTAGTACTGACAGCGTTTGACGCGCTGCTGCTGGTGGCGGGGCTGCGGCAGTTCTGGGGGAAGGCGGTCAGTTGAGTTCACTGGGTTACTACTTAACTTGTTACCCTCCTGAAAGTTGCATTGAATGAGGCGATTCTAAGCGTTACCGAAGTTTCCGGCAGTGCTCATAAATCATTGTTACTAAACCTGTTAGCTGGTTATCCTAAGTTTGAGGGTATTCCCGCGCGCCGGAGCAAGGGCGCGCACTGACCCGCAGACGAATGTCCACCAGCGCACACTCGTGGAGAGGCCTGCCTATCGGCGCCAAGGCTTTCATCGGCCTGGTGATCGCTGCCGGTATGGCATCCCTGCTTCAGGCTGCGATCCACCAGAGCAGCAAGAACATCGCCGAGTTTATCTGCTATCTGGGGATCGCGATTCTGGCTTCGCGGTTGCGCGTCACTCTGCCCGGAATAACGGGCACGCTCTCGGTGAACTTCCTGTTCATTCTGGTGGCGGTTGCGGAGCTGAGCTACTCGGAAGCGCTTACCCTGGGCGCGGTCTCCATGCTGGCCCAGAGCGTTCACCCCAACCGTCCTGGCGCCATCCAGTTGACGTTCAACGTTTGTGCGGGGGCGCTCTCGACCGCGCTGGCCTATGTCGTCTTTCACTTTCCTCTGGCCATGGAGATCATTGGCAGCCGGCCTCTGGTTCTATGTCTGGCGGCTTCGACGTATTTCATCGTCAACGCCGGGTGCATTGCTGTCGTGATTTCGTTCACCGAAGGCAAACCGCTGCGGCAGATCCTGGTGGATTGCTATTTCTGGTCTTTCCCTTACTATCTGGTTGGAGCCGGCATTGCGGGCGTGATTGGATGGTTCAACCACGCGTTCAACTGGGAAACTTCGCTGCTGTTCGTTCCTGCGATTTACCTCATTTACCGTTCCTACCGCTTGTATCTGGGAAAGTTGGAGGACGAAAAGCGGCATGTGGAAGAGATCGCGAACCTGCATCTGCGAACCATTGAGGCCCTTGCGCTGGCCATCGAGGCCAAAGACCAGACCACACACGATCACTTGCAGCGCGTCCGCATCTACGCCATCGAGGTAGCCAAGGAACTGGGCATGACCGGAACCGAATTGGAAGCCTTGCATGCCGCTGCGCTGCTGCACGACATCGGCAAGTTGGCCGTCCCGGAACATATCATCTCGAAACCCGGCCGGTTGACTCCGGAGGAGTTCGAGAAAATGAAGATTCACACCGTGGTAGGAGCGGAGATTCTGGAGCGAGTTCGCTTCCCTTACCCGGTGGTGCCGATCGTGCGCGCTCACCATGAAAAGTGGGATGGGTCGGGTTACCCGTACGGATTGAAAGGGGCGGAGATCCCGATCGGCGCGCGCATTCTTTCCGCAGTGGATTATCTGGATGCGCTGGCCTCCGACCGGCAATACCGGCGCGCCATGCCACTGGATGAAGTGATGACGCGACTGTCGGCGGAGTCGGGCAAGTCGTTTGATCCTAAGGTGGTAGATGTCCTCAAGCGGCGTTACCGGACTCTGGAGAATCTGGCCCTGGCGCGATCGGCGGAAGATGGCAACCTGATTCTTTCGACGGATTTCAAGATTACGCGCGGACCGGCGCCGGCTGCGGGATTTGAGAATGCTACGGTTTCCGATACGCCGGGGCGGGAGGCAACGTTTCTATCCTCCATTGCGGCGGCCCGGCAGGAGGCGCAGTCTTTGTTTGAGTTGAGCCAGGATCTGGGAGCGTCGCTCAGCCTGGGTGAAACGCTCTCGGTCTTCTCCGTAAAACTTAAACTGACAGTCCCTTACGACGCGATTGCCATCTACATCCGTCGCGGCGATGAGTTGATTCCGGAATATGTAAATGGCGACAACTACCGCCTGTTCGCCTCTTTGCGGATTCCGGTGGGACACGGGCTCTCGGGCTGGGTGGCGCAGAATAAGAAACCGATTGTGAACGGAAATCCGTCAGTCGAGCCCGGTTACCTGAACGACCCCGGCAAATTCAGCACGTTGCGCTCAGCTCTGGCGTTGCCCTTGGAGGGAGTGTCCGGCGTGATCGGAGTTCTCGCCCTCTATCGCGCCGAGAAAGACGCGTTTACCTCCGACCATTTGCGCATCCTCCTGGCGGTGAGCGGGAAGATGGCGCTGGCCATTGAGAATGCTCTCAAATACCAGCAAGCGGAAAGCTCCGCCACTACCGACTACCTTACTGGTCTGCCCAATGCCCGGTCGCTGTTTCTGCAACTGGACCGCGAATTGGCCCGCTGCAAGCGTGATAACGCCTCACTCACGCTGATGGTCTGTGATATGAATGGCTTCAAGAAGATTAACGACCGCTTCGGACACCTGGAAGGAAACCGGGTCTTGCGTTTGTTTGCCCAGGCGTTGAAAGACAGCTGTCGCGAGTATGACTATGTGGCCCGCATGGGCGGAGACGAGTTCGTTGTGATCGCTCCGGGTCTGCCCGCCGACGCTGCCGCCAAGAAGGTTGAGCAGATTCGTCCCCTCGCCCGGCAGGCCGGGTTCGACGTTTGCGGAGAAGAGATCCTCTCGCTGAGCGTGGGCATGGCTGTGTCTCCAGACGACGGCAATGACGCCGAGCAACTTCTCACCCAGGCCGACCGCCGCATGTATCTCGAGAAACAAAAAGAACCCTCGCAGAAAGACCAGCGGCTGCATACGCGGATGAAATGCCGGCTCACCATCGAGTTGCATCCCCAGTCCGAGCCTGGACCGATTTTCGGCAACATGATCGACATCAGCCTGGGTGGTTGCTATGTGGAGACCAGCGCGATTCTGACCCCTGGTTCCAACGTCAGGCTGGTCTTCTCCATCGACGACGGCACCCTGAGTTCAGAAGGCAGTGTTGCCAGGATCCATCCTGGATCGGGGGTGGCGATCCAGTTCAAGGAGATGAGCCGGGAGTCGCGGGAGAAAATGTACCGCATTCTGGAGTTCGTCCAGAACTCGACCACGGTCTACAACGACCGCTATCTGCAGAATCTTTTCAAGCGGTAAAACAGTGGTCGGTGACCAGTGATTAGTGGCCAGCAACACTCGCTCCCACTGGCCGCTGATCACTGGCCACTGATCACTTTCTTACGCTTGAAGCCCGTCCCAGCCCCCCGTACACTTGAAGAGTGCACGTTCACGTTCATGCCGCGGGCGGTCCCAAGCGAGTGCTGAAGATCTCGCTCGGAGTCACCCTGGGCTATATCGTGCTGCTGGTGGTGGCCGGCATCCGGGCCCACTCGCTGGCTCTGCTCTCTGAAGCGGGGCACAATCTCTCAGACTTTCTGGCCTTGCTGTTGTCTCTAGTGGCAGTGTATTTGCAGTCGCGCCCGGCCAGTTCTACCAAGACTTATGGCTACCATCGCGCCGGGGTGCTGGCCGCGCTGGTCAATGCCGTGTCGCTGCTCGCAGTTTCTTTCTTCATCTTTTACGAGGCATTCCGGCGCCTGCAGCACCCCGAACACGTTCAGGCTTCGGTGATGATGTGGGTTGCCGCTGCGGGCGTGGTGATGAATGGAGTGATCGCGCTGCTGCTGTACCGCTCGGGCCGACGCTCTGGAAACGACGTCAACATCCGCAGCGCTCTGCTGCATGAAGTAGGTGACACGCTTTCCACTGCGGCAGTCATCGCCGGAGGCTGGGCAATTCTGGTCACGAACAATTACTGGATCGACTCCGCGCTTTCGTTCGGAATTGGAGCGCTGATTCTCTGGTCAGGGTTCGGCATCGTGCGCGAGACGCTGAATATTTTGCTCGAAGGCACACCGCGCGGCGTGAAGCTCGAACTGGTCGAGACGGCAATCCGCTCCATTGAAGGCGTCAACGACGTGCACGACCTTCACTGCTGGAGCATCGGCTCGGAAACTCGCGCTCTCTCCTGCCATATTTCTATTGCCGATATCCCGCCCTCGGTCAGCGAGCGCATCCTGCGCGATGTTAAGGACTGCCTCCATCACAACTTCCGCATCGACCACACCACCATTCAGTTCGAGCACGTGGAATGTGAAGTGGCGCATGGATGCGTGATTCCGGTGGGCGAGAGCGAAGAGCACCACCACCATAGCCACTAGAAGCCAGCCGGTAGCTGCGCTCGAATCGTCCTACAAGTTCTCCGACTGCTTGGCAAAAATCTCCCGCACCCGTTCGATCGTGTCCGCCTGATCCGCCGTCTTATCCGGTCGCAGCCGAACGATCCTCGGGAAGCGCAGCGCGTAGCCGCTGTCGTGACGATCCGACTGCATCATGTTGTTGAACGCCACTTCCAGCACAATCTTCGGCTCCACGGCACGCCGGAACCCCTGATCTTCAATCGTATGATCGAGGAACCACTGCGTCATCTCGGCAATCTCGGCGTCGGTGAGTCCGGAATATGCCTTGCCGATGTTCACCAGCTTGTCACCCTCCCAGACACCAAACGTGTAGTCGCTGAGCACGCCAACACGCTTGCCGTGTCCAAACTCGACCGCGGTCACGACCACGTCGAGAGTGGCCAGCTCGCGCTTCATCTTCAACCATGACTTGCCGCGCTTCCCCGGCGTGTACGCCGAGTCGAGGTCCTTGATCATCAGGCCTTCGTTGCCTCGTGCCTGCGCGGCCGCGAACAGTTCGTCCAACTCCCCCGGTGAACTCGCGTGAAACACGGGCGCACGGATGACGTTGGCTACAGGGGCTGTTTCCTGGTGCTCATCCCCTAAGGCTAACTCCCCCTGTCCTGTCTTTCTCTGTGACTCTGTGCCTCTGTGGTGGACAACTCTTCTTTCCGCCGCGAACAGGCTGTCCAGAATGCGTCCTCGCTCCCGCAACGGACGATCGATCAGCAACTCCCCACTCGCGAACAGAACGTCGAACACCGCGTATGCCACGGGAATCTCCCGCAGCATTCGTTCGCTTACTTTCTTCCGTCCCAATCGCTGCTGGAGCACACTGAACGGCCGCGCCCGCCCCGGTTCCTCCCAAGCCACGATCTCGCCATCGAGAATCGCATCTTGCGGCAATCCCGCAAGCGCATCGGACAACTCCGGAAACGACTCAGTGATCTCGTCCCGTGTGCGCGAAAAGAATTTCACTTCGCCGTCGGAAACATGCGCCTGAGCCCGAATGCCGTCATATTTGTCTTCGACGACAGCCTCAGCGAAGTAACTTAACCCCTCATCGGGCGATTCGATCGGGCTCGCCAGCATGAAGCCCAGCGGATGAAACATTCGCATTTTCGCCTCGGTTAGCTTTCCCCCGACCGCCAGACGTAGCGTTTCTCCGATGTCTCCCAGAAGCATGTTCGCCCGCTGCACCTCTTCCAATGTTCCCGCGAACGTGCCACCGTACGCCTTGGCAATCGCCTCCTCGACCAGGCTCTCCTTGAGCCCAATCCGCAGATCGCCGGTGATTACCTTCACGATGTACTTGGCCTCGAGCGGTGTGGAGCGAGCCAGCAAATCGTGAACCAGCGTGGTCTTGGCCGCCGGCCCACGCGCCGTGGCGATCTGCCGGAAATTGCGGGCAACTTCAAGAACGTTCAAACCTTGTCCGGAACTCTCCGGCAGAACCTCGCCGGCCACGGCACCCAGGTCGCCATGCTTCCGATAGGCAGCGGTCAATGCGGCTTCACTTTTCCCGGAAAGTGCCGCGACCACGCGCCACAACATCGAGCCGCCTACTTGCAACGTCGTCTCCTCCCACGCGGGAAACGCCCTTCCGGAGAGAAACACCGCCGACACTGCGGCCTCGTCCGTGGTCCGCGATATAAGGTAGTCGGCAACGATCGCCGTCTTCAGCAGCTTCTTGGTGGTGGCGGCTATTGCCTCACAGGTCTCGGCAAGTTTTCTCATGCTCTTCAAAACACATTCCGAGAATAGACGAAAGAGTCGTAGATTGCCGACGCTCCCTGATATCCGGTTGGATAAATCTTGTCACCTCTGTTACTTAGAGCGCGGTGCCGCGGGGCGTTGGCGGCCTGTGGTAACCTAGTATTCGGCGCTTTTCCGGCGCCTGGAGCATCTGATCACAGTGCGTTCTCTGCGAAATCTCGTGCGTTTTCTGGTGGCCGTGCAACTTCTGCCTGCGCTTGAAAGTGGCGAAGAAACGCTGGTCGGTGGGCAAGCCGTGCTCGAAGGCGTGATGATGCGCTCCCCGCACGCCTGGGCGATCGCCTGCCGCAAGCCCTCGGGTGAGGTAGTCACCATGAGCGAACCGCTCGAGCGACCGTCGGAAAAGCACAAATGGATGGCCTGGCCCATTGTCCGTGGGGTCATGACGCTCGGTTACGCCATGTCTCTGGGCTACCGCGCACTGCGCTTCTCGGCCAACGTTGCCATCGAAGACGCGATGCAGAGCGAGGACTCCGCCGCAAAGGATGTGCAGACAGCCGCTGCGGCTGTCCCGTCGAAGCGAAGCGAGACGGAACCTTCCGCTGCTGAATCTGCCAAGACGCAAGCTCGCGAAAAAGCCGCCGCCATCAGTGGCTGGCTGGCGGCAGGCAATGTGGTCATCTCGCTCGCCTTCTTCATATTCATGTACAAGTATTTGCCGCTGGTGGCGGCCACGGAGCTCAAGAAGTTCAATCCCGCGCTCGGCGGACAGATCATGTTCAATCTGATCGACGGTGCAGTGCGCTTGATCCTGTTTCTGCTGTTCATCTGGGGAGTGTCGCTGTTTCCGGATATTCGTCGTGTCTATCAGTATCACGGGGCCGAACATAAGACTGTGTTCGCTTTCGAAAATGGCGATCCGCTTTCGACCACAGCCGTGCAGAAATATTCGACGTTCCATCCCCGGTGCGGCACCAGCTTTTTGATGACCGTGATGCTGATCTCGATCGGCTTCTACATGCTGATTCCTTTCACCACGTTTTGGGCGCGCTTTGCCTCGCGCATTGCGTTGCTGCCGGTGATCGCGGGCGTGTCTTACGAAATCATTCGTTTCGCCGCCAAACACCGCGGCTCGCTCTTTGCCATGATCACCGCCCCGGGCCTGTGGCTGCAGCGGATCACGACGCAACCCCCTTCTGACGAGCAAGCACAGTGCGCCATCACCGCTCTGGACCAGGCGATGACTTTGGAAAAAGAACATGGCGGCGAACTGGTGATTGCCTAGCGGCCCCGCCGCGAATATTTTCCTCTTCCCATCCAATATCACTAAAATGCCGTAGGGACGTAACTAGTTACGTCTAACCCGCTACATGAACCGGGTCCGGCGCAAGACCGAGACGTAGCAAGCTACGCCTCTACGAAGGATCCCGATGTTTGAACGTTTAGATCAAATCGAAGCCCGCTACGAAGAGCTTACCCAAGCACTGGCCTCGCCCGACATCGTCAACGACTCGGCGAGATACCAGAAAACCGCCAAGGCGCACAGCGAAGTCGCGCCCATCGTAGAAAAGTATCGCGAATACAAGGATTTGACGCGCGGTATAGCCGAGAGCAAGGTCATGCTCGCGGAGGAGAAAGATCCCGAGATGCGCGCCTACGCCCAGGATGAACTGGACAAGCTGCAGCCCCGGGTCGTGGCCATCGAAGAAGAGTTGAAGGTTCTACTTCTTCCCAAAGACCCGAACGACGAGAAAAACGTCATCCTCGAAATTCGGGCCGGCACTGGCGGGGACGAAGCGACCCTCTTCGCCGCCGAGATCTTCCGCATGTATACCCGCTATGCCGAAATGCAGCGCTGGAAAGTCGAAGTGCTCTCCTCTTCGGAATCGTCGGCCGGAGGCCTGAAAGAAGTCATTGCCATCATTGAAGGCAGGCGTGTCTTCTCTCAGCTCAAATACGAAAGCGGGGTACACCGGGTGCAGCGCGTTCCCGCAACCGAGCAGCAGGGGCGGGTGCACACTTCGGCCGTCACGGTCGCAGTGCTGCCCGAGGCCGAGGATGTCGACATCAAGATCGAGGCCAAGGACCTGCGCATTGATACCTTCTGTTCCTCGGGTCCGGGTGGACAGTCGGTGAATACTACGTACTCGGCCGTTCGGATCACGCACATCCCCACTAACACAGTCGTCAGCTGTCAGGACGAGAAATCGCAAATCAAGAACCGCGAGAAAGGCATGCGCGTGCTGCGCTCCCGCCTTTACGAGATCGAAATGGAAAAGCAGCAGCAGGCACTGGCGAAGGAGCGCAAGGCCATGGTGGGCTCCGGAGACCGCAGCGAGAAGATTCGTACTTATAACTTCCCGCAAAACCGCGTCACCGACCATCGCATCGGCTTCACTCTTCACCAGCTCGAAGCGGTGATGGACGGCAAGCTTCAGCCCCTGATCGAAGCGCTTACTACGCACTACCAAGCCGAGAAGATGAAGCAGGAAGCGGGCAGCATGGTTTAGGAGCGTCGCGTGGACGCTTCTGCTTGCGAGGGAGGAAAAACTATGCCGGAACTTGACCAGACCATCGCATCGGTCCTGGCAAAACGCTATAGGGCGAACGCGGCCCGCATTCACGAGCTCGCGGAACCTTTCAGCAACCCCCAGTTTTGGCGGAAGCTTTTTCCCTTTGGCAACAGCTTCGGCCATTTGGTTTTGCATCTCACCGGCAACCTGAACTACTACATCGGCGCGCAGATCGCAGGGACGGGCTACGTCCGCGAACGCCAGCGCGAATTCAATGATCCGAATCCTCCATCGAAGGAGGAGGCTTCAGAAAGCTTCGAAAATGCCGTTGAGATGGTTCTTAAGACTATTCGCAACCAAACGCCTGAAGATTGGTCGACGGAATACTCAGGGGTCGGTTCCGATGCGAAGAACCGTCTCGACATCGTGGTCATTTGCGCTGCCCACATGCAGCACCACATTGGCCAGATGATCTATCTTGGTTATGAGGTAAGCCGGCAACGAGACGGGAGCTTAAGGTAAGGCACATCAGTTCGATTTGTGTTTTCGCCGTGACGCTGGGCCTCTGTGGTGAAATGGTTCGTGCGACTGAAACTAGCTCTCGCCTCCGCTATCGCCCGCCTCACAGCGGATCACGTTCCTTCCCCGCGAATGAATGCCGAGTTGCTATTGATGTTCACGCTCAACTGCGACCGCGCTTATCCCTACGCCCATCCGGAACACGAACTGACTGATGACGAACAAACCCGTTACGATCAAGCGCTCGTCGAGCGCGCCCGCGGCGTACCCGCGCAGTACATCACCGGACATCAGGAATTCTGGGGCATGGACCTGATCGTCACGCCCGCCGTGTTAATTCCGCGCCCCGAGACTGAGCATGTGGTCGAGACTGTGCTCGAACTTGCTGGAGTGGAGAGAGACAGCGGCGGACGACAGAGCTCACCCTACAAGACCCGTTTCCGCGTCACCGACGTGGGCACTGGCTCGGGCTGTATCGCCCTGGCTCTTGCGAAAGAACTGCCTCAAGCCGAAATCCACGCTACTGACATCTCTGCAGCGGCGCTGGAAGTCGCTCGCATCAATGCCACGCGCCATCTACTCGAATCTCGTATTCAATTCCACGAGATCGACCTGCTGGTGGAATTCGAAAACAACTCCTTCGACTTCATCGTCTCCAATCCGCCTTACGTCGGCGAATCGGAGGAAGATCAAGTCCAGCTTGAAGTGCGCAAATTCGAGCCGCGCAGCGCTGTTTTTGCCGGCCCTACGGCAATCGAGGTGATTGCGCGTCTTATTCCGCAGGCCTATAGGGTCCTCCGGCCCGGCGGCTGGCTGGTCATGGAGATCAGCGGAACAATTTCAGAAGAAGTACAACGGTTGTTGAAGGATTGGAACGAGGTGCGGATCCGGCCGGATCTGCAATCGATCCCGCGCGTGGCGCAAGCGCGGAAATAGCTACTGCGGAACAATCGCGGGTAGGATTTCTTCTACGTCCACGATGTTCGTAGGATATTTACCTGTGTAGCAAGCCGTACAATAGGAAGTCTTCTCGCCTTCGCCGCAAGCTTTCTTGAGCCCTTCCAGCGAAAGGTAGGACAGCGAGTCCGCTCGAATGTACTGGCGAATTTCATCGACTGATTTGTTGGCGGCGATCAACTGCTTCTTCGAGGGTGTGTCGACCCCGTAGTAGCACGGGGAAATTGTGGGCGGGCACGAGATGCGCATATGAACTTCCTTCGCTCCAGCATTACGAATCATGCGCACGATTTTACGGCTGGTGGTGCCGCGTACAATTGAATCGTCAATCAACACAACGCGCTTGCCCTCCAGTAGCGAGCGCACGGGATTCAGCTTGAGCTTGACTCCAAAGTCGCGCACGCTCTGGCTGGGTTCGATAAATGTGCGCCCCACGTAGTGATTGCGGATCAGGCCGAAGCGGAACGGTATGCCGCTTTCAGCCGCGTAACCGACGGCAGCGGTCACACCTGAATCCGGCACGGGGACGACAAGGTCGGCCTCAACCGGCGCTTCGCGAGCCAACTGCCGTCCCAGTTCTTCGCGACTGGTCTGCACGGCGCGGCCAAAGACCACGCTGTCGGGCCGCGAAAAGTAGACATGCTCAAAAATGCAGCTCGACTGCGGTGCGTCCGTCGAGTAAAAACGGGAGCTAATACCCTCCGGCCCAACCACGATCAACTCGCCCGGCTTCACGTCGCGCTCGTAAGTGGCGCCGATCAGATCGAAAGCGCAAGTTTCCGAGGCGAAGACGATTGTGTCGCGTTTCTGCCCATCTTGTCTTTGTCCACCCATCGCCGGAATGCGTCCCACGGCCAGAGGGCGAAACCCTCGCGGATCGCGCGCGGCGATGATCCGGTCGGGAGTCATCAGCACCAATGAGAATGCTCCTTCAACGCTGCGCAACGCGTCCGCGATTGCCTCAAGCAGGGTGTGTTCGTGCGAGAGTGCGATCAGGTGGACGATCACTTCGGTATCACTGTTGGTTTGAAAGATCGATCCCTGGCGCTCCAGACGGCTGCGAACTTCCATCGCATTTACCAGGTTGCCGTTATGCGCCACCGCAATCGAGCCCTTGTTCGACTGCACCAGAATCGGTTGCGCATTCAACAGCGCTGAATCGCCCGCGGTCGAATAGCGAGTGTGGCCGATAGCTAGCGTGCCTCGAATCTTCGAAAGCACATCTTCGGTGAAGATGTCCGCGACCGTTCCCATGGCCTTATGGACGCGGGAAGTGAGGCCATCGGAGGTAACAATCCCGGCCGACTCCTGCCCGCGATGCTGCAACGCGTGCAGTCCCAGGTAAGCGAGCTTCTCCGCCTCGGGATGAGCGAAGATCGCCACCACGCCGCACTCGTCGTGAAATTTGTCAGTTCTAAGCATTCTGTACTCGGCATTCTGCCAACACACCGGTCAATCTGCGGTTACGAGTTCCGAATCTGTCTGCAGCGCTGATTCCAAGGCGCTCTCATACGCAACGCCTAACTCAGAAACCGGCACGGACACAACCACCTGCCCGTCGAGCGAAATCTCCAGCCGCCCCGGAATCGTCTCTCCCAGTACATCCGCGGCGATTCCATATTTCCCAGCTATCTGTTGGAGTCGCACAACGTCAGCCAGGTTGCAGGAAAGCACGATGCGGCTTGCATCTTCACCAAACAGCGCAAACTCCGCAGGAAGCCCGTTCGATGCGATGTTGACTCGGGCACCAACGTTGTTAGCAAATGCCTTTTCCGCGAGCGCAACCGCCAGTCCGCCATCGCTGCAGTCATGCACGGATTCCGCTACCCCCTGCTGAATCAATTCGATCACCGCCTTCTGTAGCGCAGCTTCTTTCTCCAGATCGAGTTCGGGAGGATATCCCCACAAGGCACGCAGAATTTCCTTAGCGTATTCCGACGACCCGAACTCACTCTCTACATCGGTGATATCGGCTGCTTCACCCGCACGCAATAGCACAATCGTGCTTCCGGCGGCGGCAAAAGGCATTTTCGCGGCTTTGCGAACGTCGTCGAGAATCCCGACAACCCCAAGCACCGGTGTGGGATAAATGCCTTCGCCTAGCGTCTCGTTGTAGAAGCTGACGTTGCCGCCGGTAATGGGGATCTCCAACTCTTCGCAGGCTTGGGTGATGCCATCAATGGTTTGCGAAAACTGCCACATGATGTGCGGCTTCTCGGGATTTCCGAAGTTGAGGCAGTTGGTTGCGCCCACAGGAGTTGCACCCGAACACGCAACCTTCCGCGCAGCCTCAGCGACGGCGTGCATCGCACCCAGGCGCGGATCGAGATAACACCAGCGGCTGTTGCCATCCAGCGCCATCGCAAGTCCGCGCTGCGGAACATCTTGCGACCCATGCGGACTTGGACTCTTAATGCGAATCACTCCCGCATCGCCCGCGCCCGGAGCCTCGACCGTGTTGGTCTGCACCATGTGGTCATACTGCTGCCATACCCAGCGCTTGCCGCAAATGTTGGGGCTGGCGAGAAGCTGCTTCAGGCCTTCGGTTAAATCACGGGTACCATCGAGTCGAATATGCTCGGGCATCTCGCGTGGCACAGGAGGCTCCCAGCGCGCGAGCGGACGCTTGTACACGGGGGCGTCGTCGGTGAGCGCCTGATTCGGAATCTCGGCGACAACTTCGCCGTGCCGGAGCACCCGCAACTTATTGCCGGTCGTAACTCCTCCGATCTCCACGGCATCGAGCCCCCACTTCTCGAAAACACGGAAGACTTCCTGCTCGCGGCCCTTCTGCGCCACCAGCAGCATGCGCTCCTGGGATTCGCTCAGCATGATTTCGTAAGGACTCATGCCAGTTTCACGCTGCGGCACGCGGTCGAGCTCGATTTCAATGCCGACGCCGCCGCGCGCGCCCATCTCGCAGGTCGAGCAGGTCAGACCAGCAGCGCCCATGTCCTGAATGCCGACAATCGCTCCGGTCTGCATGGCTTCGAGGCAGGCCTCGAGCAACAACTTCTCCAGGAACGGATCGCCGACCTGCACGTTCGGGCGCTTGGCCTCCGAGGCCTCGCTGAATTCCTCGCTCGCCATCGTGGCGCCATGGATGCCGTCGCGTCCCGTTTTGGCGCCAACGTAAATGACCGGATTGCCTTCTCCGGAAGCGCGGGCGTAGAAGATCTCATCTTTGCGGACCAGGCCCATGGCGAAAGCGTTGACCAGCGGGTTGCCGGAGTAGCAGGGCTCGAACTTGGTTTCGCCACCCAGGTTGGGTACGCCGAAGCAGTTGCCATAAGAAGCCACGCCGCTGACTACTCCTTCGAGGATAGAGTGGTTCCGGCGAATCTCAGCCTGTGTCGAGGCACGAGCAGTGATTGGACCAAACCTTAGCGAGTCCATCACCGCGACCGGTCTGGCTCCCATGGTGAAAATGTCGCGGAGGATTCCTCCTACCCCGGTGGTTGCGCCTTGGAACGGCTCGATGAACGAGGGATGATTGTGGGACTCGATCTTGAAAGCGCATGCCCAGCCGTCTCCGATGTCGATGATGCCGGCGTTCTCGCCCGGACCCTGCAAAACCCGCTTGCTGCGAGTGGGCAGGTGCTTCAGATGTACGCGCGACGACTTGTAGGAACAGTGCTCGCTCCACATCACGCTGAAGATGCCAAGCTCGGTGAGCGTGGGCTCGCGCTGTCCTAGGAGCTGCTTGATCTTTTCGTATTCATCGGAAGTGAGGCCGTGCTGCCGGAGGGTCTCCGGAGGGAAGGCAGAAGTCATGGAGGTGGTCATGGGGAAGTTCTATTGTCGCATTTAGCAGGGCGGCTGGGTAGGGCTACGGGCACCATTTTTCGTCGGGATTTCCCAGACAGAACCGGCTTTTCCGGTAAGATGGCGACCCAGATGAAATCCATCATCATCGGTACGGCAGGGCATATCGATCACGGTAAGACGGCGTTGGTAAAGGCGTTGACCGGGATCGACGCTGACCGGCTTGAGGAAGAGAAGCGACGGGGCATCACCATCGATCTTGGTTTCGCGCACATGGACTTGCCTGCACCCAACGGCGAGATCTTGCGGCTGGGCTTTGTCGATGTTCCCGGGCACGAGCGCTTTGTACGCAACATGCTGGCGGGGGTGGGGGGCATTGATCTGGTGCTGCTGGCAATTGCCGCGGACGAGGCGATCAAGCCCCAGACGCGGGAGCATTTCGACATCCTGCAACTGCTGGGGGTAAAGCGCGGCATCACCGTGCTGACCAAATCCGATGCCGTGGATGCCGAGACGCTCGACGTGGTGCGACTGGAGGTGGAAGAGTTTCTGCGCGGGACCTTCCTGGACGGCCCAAATTCCATTATGGCCGTGAGTTCCTTGACGGGCGCGGGACTGGAAGACCTGAAGAGGGCGATAGTCGCGGCCGCAGCCGAGGTGCCGCCGAGGGATTCAAATACAATCGCCCGGCTGCCCATTGACCGCGTATTCACCATGAAGGGATTCGGCACCGTGGTGACGGGAACGCTGGTGGCTGGGACGATTCGCCGCGAGGATGAGCTGGAAGTTTTTCCGACCGGGCGGCGTGTGCGCGTTCGCGGCGTACAGGTGCATGGGCAGACGGCGGAAGCAGCAGTCGCTGGACAACGAACAGCATTGAACCTCGCAGGGGCGAGCACAGAAGATTTGTCGCGAGGCATGACCCTGGCGCCGCCGGGCATGTTCGAGACAACGCGGCAGGTGGACGTGCGGTTGCGGCTGCTGCCCACGGCACCGCGGGCGCTGAAGGACCGTGCCCGGATTCACGTTCATTCCTACACCATGGAAACGGTAGCGGAGGTCGTGCTACATGAACTGGATCCCGCACCTGTAGCAAGCGCGAAGGTCGGGCGCCGACAGCTCTTACCCGGCCGGGAAGCCTTCGCGCGTCTCAAGCTGCCGAAAGCGGCACTCCTCTCGCCGGGAGACCGATTCATTATCCGGCAACTTTCACCGGTAGTGACGATTGGTGGCGGAGTTGTGTTGGATGCCGCGCCGATTCGGGGCATGGCGGGACACAGCGATTTTCTGGAACTCTTGGCTGGCAGCGATCCTGAAACGATTCTGAGAGCACGAATCGCGAGAAGACATCATGAAGGCATCTCGATCTCTCGACTGATTGCCGAGACCGGTTGGACGAAGAACATGATCGAAACGCACTTAGCTCAGCCGGTGAAGGCCGGCAGCGTGGTTCGCGTCGGTGAGCGCTTCCTGCATTCGCCTGCCCTCGAAGCGCTGAAGTTACACATCGCGCGCACTGCTGGGGATTTTCATAAGGAGAATCCCTTGGCGGGTGGAATCAGCAAGAAAGAGCTGCTGGAGCGGGTGGACGCGGTCCCGGAGGTCTTTGAGGCGGTTGCAGCCATGCTGAGACGGGACAAGAAAATCGAAGTTGCCGGAGACCTGGTGCGGCTTCCGGGTCACGGGGTAGTGATGAAGGATGAAGAGGCCGAATCGAAGAAGCAGATCGAACACGCTTTTGCCTCCGCGGGGCTGACGGTTCCCGCACTGAGTGAGGTGATTGCAGGGCTCAAGGTGGACAAAGTGCGGGCGCAGAAGATTGTGACTTTGCTGCTGCGGGATAAGGTGCTGATCAAGGTTTCCGACGAACTGGTTTTTCATCGCAGCGCGCTGGAAGAGTTGCGGCGGCAGATGGCGGCCTGCAAAGTGAAGTCGGCGAGGATTGATGTCGCGAAGTTCAAGGAGTTGACCGGAGTGACTCGAAAGTATGCCATTCCGCTGCTGGAGTACCTGGATCGCGAACACGTAACACGGCGGGTGGGGGATGCGCGAGAGATTCTTTAGATCTTTTCTTCCGGGAATTCCAATTCCAGGCCAAGCGGGTCGGTCAAGCGGTTGGTTAGGTTGGCGAGGCCAGCCAGCATGTGGATGTCTACGATCTCAGGTTCAGAGAAGTGCTTCTTGAGTCCGGCGAAGTCGGTATCGTTGACTTCGCGCGGGACGCGCGTCAACTTGTCGACATAAGTCAGTGCCGACTGCTCTTTTTCGCCATAACGCGAATAGTCTCCCGCCTGCAGCACCGTCCAGTCATCGGCAGTAAGGCCAACTCGCTTTGACGATGCAATGTGGTGCTGCGTGCAGTAACGACATCCGTTGATGAAGGAAACGCGCAGGTAGATGAGTTCGTATAACTTGCGGTCAAGGGAGCGTCCCACGCTCGCATAGAAGGTTAGAAAATTCTTAAGCATCTCGGGACGGTGGGCGACAGCTTTCTGCACGTTGCCCGGCTTGCCTCTAAGCGTGATGTCGTAAATCTCGCGAACTTCAGGAGATGCGGCTTCCGGGGTGATCAAGCTGATGCGTGCCATCGAAACCTCCGAGTGATGAATGAAGACCTCATGATAGACCAATGTCGGATTGGAGGAGTGGGCTCGTCCCCTACAGGTATGGGGCGTGACCGCCGATAGATCAGTAGATGTCTGTCCGAGTGAGAATCAGATCCTATATCGGCGTCATGGTTTGCGTGGCGTCGTCGCTGTTGTGGGCGACGCAGAATTATAGCGATTTGGACGCCCGGTCGAACATTCTCGCGCTGGAACATGCCTGGGACCAGGCGCAGGAACGCGGGGACATTAAGGCGCTGGGCGCGATTTTCGACGATTCCCTCGTGTTCGTCGACTACGACGGCAAGGTCTTGACGAAAGCGCAATACCTGGACCGAGTGAAATTGGATTCGTCGCACCTCAAGCAAATCGTAACGGAATCGATGAAGGTGCAAATAGTTGGAAACACCGCCATCGTGGTTGGCACCTACCGGGCCAAAGGCGTGGAGAATGGCAAGCCTTACTTGCGGCGCAGGCGTTTTATCGATGTCTGGATGCTGCAAGGAGAACTCTGGATATGCGTGGCTGCCGAGGCAACCCCGGTGCTTCGGTGAAGAGCTGAGGACATTGATCCTGCACTATTAATCCTGCAGTAAGGATCAGCTAACGAAAGTGAAAGGCTGCTAAAGACATCGATCTTCCTGCCGATTGATTCTAATAGCTCCTCGAGAATACGCTGAGGCCTGGATCCTTGCCATGACGTTGTCTGTCGCTGCATTTGTTTTTCTCGCTCTCAGAAGGATCCTTCCCGTTTCGTCGGAGCCAGACGAACTTGCCTCGCGAAAGCGATGACTTGCGGTTTCGTTTTGCCTCTCGGCGCTGGCGCAAGACCAAACCGATGCGGCGGCTCGGAGGTCCAGGGTTCTGGCCTTCGAGAGCGCCTGGGGCATCGCAGAGTAAGGATAAAGACGCCAAGACGCTTGACGCTCTGCTGGATGATTCTTTAACCTACACCGACTACGATGGTACCCTGAAGACGAAGAGCGATTTTCTCGCCGGCGTCAGGGCTCCCGGGCACAACCGCGAGCTGCAAGTGGTAGAATCCACGTCCCGCGCGCGTTTATGGAGATACTGCTGTGGTCACGGGCATATATCGGGTAAAAGGTGTAGACAAGGGTAAGCCCTACCTGCGGCGTGGGCGCTTTACCGATACCTGGGTCCTTCACAACGCAAACTGGGTTTGCGTAGCCAGCCAATATACACTGATAAGCCGCTAGGTTTTCCCAACCTGCCGATGCTCTCCATTCGTCCTGCTACGATCGATGATGTGACGCTGTTGCGGATGTTGATCCGCGAACTGGCGGAGTTTGAGCATGAGTTGGATCTTTGTGTGATCGAAGAGGCGGACCTAGTGCGGGATGGGTTTGGGGCAAATCCCAGTTTTCGCGCGCTGATTGCTGACTGGGATGGGCAGCCCGCGGGATACGCTCTTTTTTTTGGCTGCTACTCGACCTGGGCGGGGCGGAGATTGTTTCTAGAGGATCTGTTTGTGCGTGAGCCGTTTCGCGACCGAAGGATTGGGAACGCGTTGCTTGCGTCCGTCGCACGCATTGCGGTGCAGGACAATTGTCACGGAGTGCAGTGGGAGGTGCTCGACTGGAATAAGAAGGCGATCGAGTTTTACAAATCTTTGGGGGCTGAGTACCTCGATCGGTGGCGGCCAATGTTGCTGAAGGACGATGCACTGCGGCGGCTGGCAGAGAAGGCATCTTGAGCGCGCGGGTCCGCATTATCGGAGCAGGGTTGGCTGGGTCGGAGGCGGCGTGGCAGTGCGCGCGGTGCGATGTCGAGGTGGAATTATTTGAGATGAGGCCAGCGCGGTCGACACCGGCTCATCAGACGGCGGATTTTGCCGAATTGGTGTGCTCGAATTCTCTGAAGTCGGACAGCGAGAACACGGCTCCGTGGCTTCTGAAGGAAGAAATGCGGCGGGCGGGTTCGCTTCTGCTGCAGATTGCGCGAGAGTGCGCGGTTCCGGCGGGGCATGCGTTGGCGGTGGACCGGGTTGCCTTTGCAACCAAGGTGACGGAGGCGATTTCGCAGGAATCGCGTATTACAGTGCGGCGCGAGGAAGTGACGTCGATTGTGGAATCGAGCCCGCAGATCACCATCATCGCCACCGGGCCTTTGACTTCGGACGGGCTGACCTGCGAGATTGCGCGGCTGAGTGCGGGCGCAGAAGAATGGAAATCTGATGAGCGTGCTCCACACGACGCGGCACCACACAATCCTCATCTTTATTTTTATGACTCCATCAGTCCGATAGTGGAAGCGGATTCCATTGACATGTCGCGCGTCTATATGGCGGCGCGCTATGACAAGGGGTCAGCCGATTACATCAATTGTCCGATGACGCCCGAGGATTACGACCGGTTCTATGACGCGCTTCTGGCAGCGCAGTCGGTGGAGGAGCGCGACTGGGAGAAGTTGAATTACTTCGAGAGTTGTCTGCCGATTGAGGAGATTGCGCGGCGCGGCCGCGACACGTTGCGCTTTGGGCCGATGAAGCCAGTAGGGTTAAAAGATCCACGCACCGGTCGGATGCCCTATGCGGTGGTGCAGCTGCGCCAGGAAAACCTGCGGGCGGACTCCTACAACCTGGTGGGATTCCAGAATCATCTGAAGTTTGGTGACCAGGCGCGAGTGTTGCGCACGATCCCAGGGCTGGAGAATGCGCGCTTCCTCCGCTACGGGCAGATTCATCGCAACACCTACATAAACGCACCGGCGTTGCTGCGCGAGACGTTGCAAATGAAGAGGCATCCGCGGGTTTTATTCGCGGGACAGATTTGTGGTGTAGAAGGATATGTGGAGTCGATCGCGACCGGGTTGATGGCCGGGGTGCATGCGGCAGCGCTGGCGCTGGGAAGCGAGCCGGTAGCGCCGCCGCGGGCTTCCGCGTTTGGGTCGCTGACGCACTATGTGACTCGTGCGGAGGCGAAGAACTTCCAGCCGGCCAACATAACTTTTGACCTCTTGCCTGCGCTGGAGAAGAGGATTCGCGACCGCAAGGAGCGGCACCGCTTACAGTGCGAGTTGGCCCTGAAACAGTTTGACGGGTGGATAGAACGGATTGGGACCGAAGCTGCGAGAGCTTGAATGGCGAAGACCGCGGAGAAATGCAAGTGTCTGCACAAGTGGAGATCCGTCGCGCCAGGTCGGAAGATGCCCCGGTAATTGCGGCAGTAACTACATGAGTCGGGCTGCCAGCGAAAGCTACACCCGGCCATTTCTAAGTACTGCTCAATTCTTCGATTCAGCGATTCGGCTTTATAGGGAATTCGGTTGTCAGCGGACAGATGAGCGCCTCCACGATCTCTTCGGCACACCCCCTCTTTACCATGGAAAAGAGCGTCTCTAAGTAGAGATTCCTGGCGGTCTCCTCCAGAATTCATTTGACCCGCTAGTTCGTTTGCAGTACCTTCCTCCACATTCGACCGAATCTTGAGGTGTACGCTTGCCACTCTCCGCCGTGGACGCCATCACTCCCGCCCTTGAGCACACAAAGAAACAACTTTTCCAACCTTTCCGGTTTGGCCAGTGGGCCAGGCTGGCGGCGGTCGGACTGTTGGCCGGGGAACTTGGCTCCGGCGGGGGACGGATCAGCCGCACCTTTAATGTGAATCAACACCAGGGAACTACGTTTCCGGGCTGGTCAGGAATTGACTTCGCTCTCTTAGCTGGCCTTATCGCAGTGCTGGTCGTTGCCGGGCTAGTCTTAGCGATCATCCTGATGTACATAAGCAGCGTGATGCGGTTCATCCTGTTCGACAGCGTGATGGCGAAAGAATGTCATATCCGCGAGGGCTGGAGCCGCAGGCAAGGCCCGGGGTTGCGATATTTCTTGTGGAAGCTGATCTACCTGCTGGTTACTCTGGGCGGCCTGATTGTGCTGGTTGGAATTCCAGCGGGGTTTGCCCTCGCCGCGGGATGGTTCAAGGAACCCAAGGAACACATGGTCCCCCTGGTGTTAGGCGGGATCCTCCTGTTTTTTGTGCTGCTGTTTTTTGTTTTTGTTCTGGCGGTCATTTTCGTGTTGACCAAGGATTTTGTTGTGCCGCAAATGGCGCTGGAGGACATCGGCGTGTTCGAGGGATGGCGCCGACTGTGGTGGATGATCAAAACCGAAAAGGGAGCATACGCAGGTTACGTCGGAATGAAGATCGTGATGGGCATCGGAGCGGGGATCATGGTCGGAATTGCCACGGTGATCTTAGGGTTGGTCGTCGCGATACCGACGGTGTTACTCAGCATCCTTGCGGTCGTTACGGGGAAGACGGCTGGACTGAGTTGGAACGCGTACACGATAACCATCGCTGTCGTGGCGGGATGCATCTTGCTGGCCGGTTTTCTATATGTGATTGCGCTGATTTCCGTGCCCGTGATCGTGTTCTTTCCCGCGTATTCCATTTATTTCTTCGCGGCGCGCTATCCCGCGCTGAGCGCGGCGCTCTACCCTCTACCGCCTATTTCTGCCCCGCCTCAGGTTCCGCCGGGGTCGGTTCCTCCGCCTCCGTATGAGCCTCCGCCAGTGGCACCTATGCCCGATCCGATCGGCTAGAGTTCACCTCTGTCGAGCCCGTCTAATCTTTCTTTGTCATTCCGAGCAAAGCGAGGAATCCGCTGTTTGCCGGCGACCGGCGGAAGGCGGACTTCTCGCCACTGCTCTCTGCGATGGAACTCTCGCACCCCTCCAGGTGTCTGATGTTGCAGACGCGCGCGCGTGCTAAAGACGAAAGACAAGCCGAGGAGCTTTCCATGTCGTTCTCGATGGCAGGCGGTGGTGCGCGCGGTCCAGAAATTAACGTCACGCCGCTGATCGACGTGCTGCTGACACTGATCATCGTCTTCATGGTGGTCGTGTCGATGGATAAAGAGCAGGGGGAAACAGCTCAAATTCCGCAACAAGATCAGAAACAGACGGCGGAGGCATCGCAATCGCGCACGGTCATCATTCAAGTCGTTTGGACGAAGGAAGATCAGCCGCCGACGGTGAAGATCAATCAGGAGGATGTGCGGTGGGAAGAGCTGGAGACACGCCTCGCGAAGATTTACTTAACGCGTGCAGAGAAAGTGGTCTTCGTGCGCGGCGATGCCGACGTTGACTTCCAGTACGTGGCCGACGTGATTGACGTGGCGCATCACGCAGGCGTGCAGAGGGTAGGGTTGCTCACCATGGATCGGGAGGTTGCAGGGGAATAGGCGGATCGCGGAGGTTACTGGAGTCATCTACTGCAGGCACGCCGATCAACCGAGATATAGACCTTCCTTTCTACGCCGGGCTCCTTCAAGCGATTGAGAATCTTCGAAGGCAACCTCATCGGACCTGACCCGCTCAGCGCCAAAGTAGACGGCCCCATCACGCCTGACCCCAATCACCATCGCGTCTTCCCGGTTAGACCCAGACATGGAGACGGCAAGGAATTGGACGAGTTGCATTCCTGGCCGATCAGCATTGGCCAGCATCGGACCTGCGTTAATCTCAGGGTCGTCCCTACCTCATTCCTCTAACTTCGTGCCCTATTCTTAATCCAGATCGGCGTCCCCAAGAATCCGAAGGCCTTCCGGATCTGATTCTCCAAAAAGCGCTGATAGGAAAAGTGCAGTTTGACGGCTCGGTTCGTAAAGAGCACAAACGTCGGTGGTGCAACCGAAGCCTGCGTCATGTAAAGGATTTTCACGCGCGAGCGCATAGGGACGGAGGCGCGCTCGAAATCCACCGTCTCGATGAAGCGATTCATAGCGGAGGTAGTAATGCGCTTGCGGCGTTCGGTTGCCACTTGCTCAAGCAGCGGAAAGATTCTCTCCGTCCCTTTGCCGGTGTTGGCCGAAATAAAGACGATGGGCGCATAGTTCAGGAACTTGAGATCGTGGCGCAGGCGTTCTTCGTAAGCGTCGCGGTCGCCCGGACGCTTGCTTTCCCGCATCCGCATGGCCTTCGACGGCCTGCCCGGCTTCAGAGCGCCGCCGGTAACGAGGTCCCACTTGTTCACCACGATGATCATGGAGCGCCCACTCTCATGGGCGTAGCCGGCGATGGCGGCATCGAGTTGGCTCACGCCTTCGGTGGCGTCGATGACCAGGAGCGCAATGTCAGCGGCCTCGAGATGCTTGCGCGCCATCACAACCGAAAGCTTTTCCGCCATCAAATGCGTTTTGCCCTTGCGGCGAATGCCGGCAGTGTCGATGAAGCGGAAGCGGCGTCCACCCCGTTCAACAATTTCGTCCACCGCGTCGCGGGTAGTGCCCGGAATGGGCGAGACAATGGCCCGGTCGGAAGCAGTCAGGCAATTCAGCAGAGTGGATTTGCCCACGTTGGGATGCCCAATAATGGCAACCTTGGTTTCGTAAACCGTTTGATCTTCGCCCTCTCCATCAGTTCCTCCCTCAGCCTTGATCGCCCCGCTGGCCATCGTTTCCTCGGCGAGCTCGGCGGTAGCCTCTTCCTTAGGCGGCAGGACTTCCAGCACCGCATCCAGCAGATCGTCAATCCCGCGACCGTGTTCGGCGGAAATAGGAAACATCCGATTGATTCCCAGGCGATGGAATTCATCCACGATGTGCGCCTGCTTTTCCGTATCAGCCTTGTTGACCGCGAGAAACAGCGGGCGTCCGGTCTTGCGCAGCAGCCGGACGAGTTCCAGATCGGGGCCGGCAATCGCGGTGCGGCCGTCGACCACCATAACGATGGCGGCAGCTTCATCGAACGCAACTCTGGCCTGCCGGAAGATCTCTGCCGGAATGAAATCCTTTTCTTCAGGAAGAATGCCGCCAGTGTCGATGATGCGCATGCGGCGCCCGCGCCACTCAGCGTCGCCATAGAGGCGATCGCGAGTGATGCCGGGCTCGTCGCCGACGATGGCGCGTCGTGAGCCGACGATGCGATTGAACAACGTGGACTTGCCCACGTTGGGCCGGCCCACGATGGCAAGCGTGGGAACACCGGCTGCTGTAGTGGCGAGAGTGCTGGTCGAGTTATACGTGGGCTGGGTCAAAATGAGGCAGTCGAGTACTAAAGCCAAGACCTGTTTATTATAGAGACTCCGGTGCCTTTAAGTTCCCAACCCATGTCTCCTACAACGCCAGGCAGCTCCGCGGCCAGCGGAAAAGACGCTTCTTTGTACCAATTCTTTGCACCGGGAGGAGTGCTGGCACGAACGCATCCCGCGTACGAGTTTCGGCGCGGGCAGTTGCAGATGGCACAGGCGGTGGAGCAGGCGCTGGAAGAAAAGCGCCATCTGATCGTCGAGGCTGGTACTGGCACCGGAAAGACCCTCGCCTACCTGATGCCGGTGATCCGCTCGGGCAAGCGAGTGATCATCTCGACGGGCACGAAGAATCTGCAGGAACAACTTTTCTACAAAGATATCCCCTTCCTGGAGCAGGCGCTCTTCGGAAACCATGCGGAGACAGCCGCTTCGGCTGTCCAGGCTGAACACGGACCGGGCCGCCTCTCGGTTTGTTACATGAAAGGCCGCAACAATTATCTATGCCGGAAGAAGCTCTACGACCTCACCGACCAGCCGGTGCTGAGCGGGTTGGAGGAGATTGAGCAATATCGCGCGATTGCTGCGTGGGAGAAGGCGACCGCAACCGGCGACCGGGCGGAACTGGCGGAGCTTCCAGAAACCAGCGCGCTCTGGCACAAACTCGATGCGCGCTCCGACGCGTGTATCGGGCAAAAGTGCAGCGAGTGGGAGCGTTGCTTCATCACCGAAATGCGCCACCGGGGCCTGGAAAGCGACATTATTATCGTCAATCATCATCTGTTCTTCGCCGATCTCGCCATCAAGCTGCAGGCTGAAGGTGCTCCCGATGCGGGCATTCTGCCGGAAGCGGCAGCAGTTATTTTCGACGAAGCCCACGAACTTGAAGATGTGGCCGGAAATTACTTCGGAATCTCCGTGAGCAACTTGCGGGTGGAGGATCTGGCGCGGGATGTGGAGTCGTCGTTGCAACATAACCGAATGCTTTCGGCGTCGCTTTCTGGGGCGCTGGGCAGTTTGCGGGAGCGCTCGCAGTTTTTCTTCTCGCTGTTGCCGCCGGGAGAAGGACGCTTTGCCTTCGAGACGCGGCGGGAATTTCTCGAAGAAAACGGAGATGAATTCCTGGCACTGAATCAGTCGCTGACGCGACTGGCCAGTGAACTGGAAGGCCTGCCGCAGAAGCCGGAGGAAATCTTCAACTTCGTGCGGCGAGCCCAGGAAATTCAGGTGCAACTCGGCTTCGCCATGGAGTCAGACGATCGCAATACTGTGTTCTGGATCGAACGGCGCGGCGGAAGAATGAGCTCACCACAGAGGCACCGAGCAACAGAGAAAACACGAGAGGGCTTCCCCGGGCGGCAGAATGTCTTTCTCCAGGCCACCCCAATCGACGTCGGTCCGATTCTTCGCGAATGCCTGTGGTCGAAGCTGGAGTGCGCGGTTCTCACTTCGGCTACGCTCGCCGTCGGCGGCGGATTCGAGTACATCCGGCAGCGCCTGGGTTTGGAACATGCGCGCGAGTCGATACTGCCTTCGCACTTTGATTACGAGAACCAGGCTTTGTTCTACGTGCCACCTGATCTGCCCGATGCGCGGACGCCGCAGTTTACAGCGCAGGCCGCGCAGCGCATTCGCCAGTTGTTGGAAATCACCCGCGGACGCGCGTTCGTGCTCTTCACTAGCTACGCGCAGATGAATGAGATCTACCAGCGGCTGCTGGGCGAGTTGGAGTTTCCCATGCTGCGTCAGGGCGACGCGCCGAAAAGCGCGCTGCTCGAGGAGTTCCGCCTGACCCCGAATGCCGTGCTTTTTGCCACTTCTTCATTCTGGCAGGGCGTGGACGTGCAAGGCGAACAGTTGAGTTGCGTAATCATCGATCGCTTGCCCTTTGCGGTGCCCAGTGATCCGGTCGTAGCTGCGCGGGTGAAGGCAATCGACGCCGATGGAGGCAACGCATTTTTTCAGTATCAAGTTCCGGCCGCGGTGATCACGTTGAAACAGGGCTTTGGACGACTGATCCGGTCACTGCAGGATCGTGGCTTACTGGTGCTGCTCGATAACCGCATTCTGAAGAAGCAATACGGGAGGGTATTTATCGAGAGCCTGCCGAACTACAAGAAGACTACAGAGATGCAGGTGGTCGAGGAGTTCTTCGGAGTGCACTAAGTTTGTGCCAACTCAACTACGCGAGCAGCCTCTGAAAGCACTGCTCTACACGTACTCCCGCTCCGCCCGCCGGATTGCCCGATACCGTTCAAACACTTTCTTCTGGCTCTCCAATCCCAGTGCCGAGCGGATCGAGCTCCCCCGGAAAGTGTGCAAGAGCATCTTCCATCCCCGCAGCAGGACGAATCCGGGGTCATGCTTAAGCGCCGCAGGGACGTGGTGAACTTTCATCCAGCGCTCGGCCTGCCAGCGCATGAATTCCACTTCTTCGGCGGGCAGGTGCTCGGTGCGCACCACGGCCGTAGTGCCGTCGTACTCCTCGAGTCGCTCATTCATGATCAAGCCTTGATCGCGGAAGTCCTTCGTCATGGGAGTGCGCGGATACGGCGTTGGATGCTGAATGTAGGGCCAGTCCACATAGCGGCGGGCAAATTCCAGGTTCGCTTCGATAGACTCGCGCGTGTCGCCCGGACTGCCTACGATCAATCCGCCCACCACAAACATCTGATTGCGACGGATGTAATCGATGGCTTTGAGCGTAGCGTTTCCCGCGTTCTGGCCGTTGGTACGCTCCGTGTTCTTGGCCGATGCCTTCAGAAATTGCAGATCGCTCTCTAAGATGTTCTCGATGCCCAGAAACACGTAGCGGAATCCCGCCCGTCGCATGAGCGGGGCAAGAGTTTCACCGTGGTTGGCGATGGCCGAGGTCATGGCTTGCACGAAGTAGTCGATCTTGTGCAGCCCCGCAGCAATAATGGCCTCGCACAAAGCCTCGAAGCGTTTAACGTTCAACGTAATGTTGTCGTCGACCAGAAAAATAGTTCGAGCTCCGTGGTCGTAGGCGTCACGAATGTCGGCCAGCACACGGTCGAAAGAATAGGTATGGAAGTTGCGGCCGCGCATCTCGATGATCGAGCAGAAACTGCAATCAAAAGTGCATCCGCGCGAGGTCTCGATCACGTCCACCTGCCGGCCCAGCAGCGTGTATCCCTTGAGCACCCGCGCATCGCGCTTCGGCTGTCGAATTTCGCTGTCCTCGAGCCGGTGCGGCGGCCGGGCCGGGTTGTGCACCCAGCTCTCGCCGCTACGGTAGGAAAGCCCGCCGATCCCCTCGAACCCGGAGCCCTGCTCAAGCGCGCGCAGCAGTTCGCGGAAGGTCACTTCTCCCTCGCTCCGCACCAGATAGTCGACGCCCATATCCTCATAAGCTTCCGGGGCAAGGCTGGGATCGTAGCCGCCCACCACGATCTTTACACCCGGCCGCAGAGAGCGCACCAGATCGATAATGCGACCGGCGGTACGCCGCTGAAACGTCATAATGGAGAGTCCGACGACCTCCGGGTTAAGCTCGCGGACCAACTGGGTGACAGTTTCACGAACCTGGCGGTGAACCAGGATTAAATCAGCCACCGCCACGCGGTGATGCGGATCAACGTTTCCGGCCAGCGACGTCAACGCACCATTTGGCATGCGGATCGCAACCGGTGGCATGTGTTCGAAGGAATCTGGCATCGAAAGCAACAGGACGTTCATGTGCACCTGTCCTTACGGCTTCGCAGTGATCCCGCCGGCGCGGGTCGAACCCCAATAGCGAAGCGAATGGTCGTAATTGTACCCCAGAGTCCGGCCGAAATGACGCAAGGCGTAGACGGCGGGAATACTCTATCGCCCATTCCGGGCCTTCGCTCAAACTGGTTCGCTATTTCTGCTCCTCGGCCGCTCCCGGACTCGGCAACAGGCCCACCAGGATCCCCGAAGCCTGTTCCTTCGTGCGATAGACGCGCTCCGTGGCCTTCACAAAGTCCGTGGGCTTGGCGTCAGGAATGTTGACGAAGGTCTGCGGGTTGCGGTCGGTGAGTGGGAACCAGGAACTCTGAATCTGCACCATGATGCGGTGCCCACGGCGGAAAGTGTGATTGACATCCTGCATGTGGAAGTCGATCTCCTCGACCTTGCCGGGAGTGAATGGCTCCGGCTTTTCGAAACTGTGGCGAAACTTTCCCCGGAAAGGCTCGCCCCGCACCAGTTGCTGATATCCACCCATGGTGAAAGAGGGCGGAGGCACGTCGGTTCGCGGCTTGTCTTTGTCTTCGGGTCTGGGTTGGTCGAGCTTGCTGTCGGGATAGTCGGTGGGATAGACGTCGATCAGCTTCACATCCCAATCGGAATCGGTCCCGCTGGTCGATACAAAAAGCCGCGGAGAGATCGGCCCGGCGATGGTCACGTCTTCCTGCAGCACCGGGGTTTCATAAACCAGAACATCGGTTCTGCTAGACGCGAAGCGCTGGTCTGAAAGCATGTATTCCTGCGGCACGTTGGTCGCAACGTAGTTCACAAAAGGCACCGGCTTGGCCGGATCGCTGACATATTCGTCGAAATCGGATGAGTCGGAAGCAGGCGGATCGAAGGAAAGCCCGCCACCCGCGCGGAAATAGAGAGTCTTAGCTTCAGCCCCTTTCGGAGGCCACGCCGAATACCGCCTCCACACATTCGTCCCCGTCTCGAAAACGTATGCTTTCGGCAGTTTCGCGTCGTTGTTGCCTTTGAGGTACTGCTCAAAAAACGGAAACAGAATGTTCTTGCGGTAATAGTCGCCGGTATTAAAGGCGAACTCTACACGCCCGAGGTGATCGCCGTCGTAGCGCGCCCACCCCCCATGTACCCAGGGCCCAACCACAAGCGCATTAAAGATTCCGGAGTTGTTCTTGTCGATGGCGTGGAACGTGCTGAACGGACCTTGCAGGTCCTCGGCATCGAACCATCCCCCAACGGTGAGAACTGCGCAGTGAATATTCTTCATATGGGGCGCCAGATTGCGCGCCTTCCAGTAATCGTCGTAGGTGTCGTGGTGCATCTGGTCATCAAAGAGCGCACTCTTGCCTTCAAGGTACTTTGAAAGATTTCCGATCGGCCCAGTCTTCAGGTAAAACTCATAACCGTCTTTCGTGCCGTAATCGAAGGGCACCGGCGTCTTCGGCGGCAGCTGGGGATTCTCCTGCGGCTTGAACGAACTGTAGAAACCGAAGTTGGCGTTCAGCATAAATGCCCCGCCATGGTAGGCATCGTCACCCATAAAAAGATCGGTCATGGGAGCCTGCGGAGACGCCGCTTTCAGCGCCGGATGGGAGTCGATGATGCTGGCCGAGGTAAAGAAACCGGGATAGGAAATCCCCCAGATGCCGGCGTTGCCGTTGTTATTGGGCACGTTCTTGATCAGCCAGTCGATGGTGTCGTAGAGGTCGCTGGCGTCGTCCACGTCCTGTTTGGATTTCTTGTTGTCGATGTGCGGACGCATTTCGATGAACGTACCCTCTGACATGTACCGCCCGCGCACATCCTGATTAACGAAAATGTACCCCGCCTTATCGAACTCGGGCGATGGCCCGAGCCGCGTGCGATACAGATCCACCCCATAAGGAGCCACACTGTAAGGAGTTCGATTGATCAGAAATGGGTAAGTACGGGAGGTGTCCTTGGGCACGTATATCGAGGTGAAAAGATGCACGCCGTCCCGCATCGGAATTCTGTACTCGTACTTCGTATAGTGCTGCTTGACGTCATACTCCGGCTCGGGCTGGCTCTGGGCGGCAAGATTGGCGGTTATCCCTGCCGTGACGAGAATCAGGACTGACAGCTTGCGACGCATGAATGCTCCTTGGTCAGGCTTGGTCAGGAAGAAGAGACGAATAGGCAAACTATCGTTAGAGGCAGCCGGCAGTCAAGCTGCACTGCGTCCCTGCGCGTTACAATAGATGTTTCGCGATGGAGCGCGATCCGGCCTGTATTGAAGCGGAGGCGCCGAGGGATGCATGTTCGAAGTGACGGTTGACGATACCTTTGCCGCTGGGCACTACCTGCGCAACTACAAGGGCAAATGCGAGAACCCGCACGGACATAACTACAAGATTCGGGTCACGCTTGCCGGCGCCGAACTCGACAAAGCCGGGTTGTTGCTCGATTTTAAAGACCTGCGCGAAGTCATGAGGCACGTGATCGAGCGCCTCGATCACCAGATGATCAACGATATTGAGCCCTTTACCGTCATCAACCCCTCGGCGGAAAACCTGGCCAAGTATTTTTATGATGAGTCGAACAAACGGCTGAAGAGCGTGACCAACGGCCGTGTGCGGGTGAAAGACGTAACCGTGTTTGAGACCGACACCACGACAGCGAAGTACAGCGAGTAGCAGCCGCCAGTGGACAGTGATCATCGGCCAGCAATCAGACTCGCTCGGCGTGAATCTACAGCCAGCCGCTGGTTTTCTGATCACTAATCACTGATCACTGGCCACTGGCCACTGCCAACTGTTCCATGCAGATAACCGAAATCTACAAGTCGCTGCAGGGTGAATCGACACACGCTGGCCTCCCGTGTGTCTTCGTGCGCCTGACCGGATGCAATCTGCGCTGTTCCTGGTGTGATAGCGAGTACACCTTCCAAGGCGGGCACAAGATGACCTCGGAAGAGGTGTGGAATGAAGTAAAGCGGCTCAGTCCTAACGGCGGCTTGGTGGAAATCACCGGCGGTGAACCCATGCTGCAAGAGCGGGAACTGGTGCCGCTGATGCGGCAGTTGCTGGAATCTGGATATCGATTGCTGCTCGAAACCAGCGGCGAGCGGCCACTCGAGCATGTACCCGCGGAAGTCATCAAGATCGTGGACGTGAAGTGTCCGAATTCAGGCGAGGCCGATACATTTCGCAGCGAGAATCTCGAAACCCTGACCGCTAACGATGAAGTCAAGTTTGTCCTGAGCGGGCGAGTGGATTATGAATTCGCCCGGGACTTCACGTTCCGGCATCGTCTGGCGGAACGCGTGAATGCGGTTCTGTTCTCTCCGGCTTTTCGCAAGGACGCCACCGGCGCGCGGGACAGTTCGCATTGCTTACTCGATCCCCAGGAATTAGCCGAGTGGATGCTCGCTGATGATGTTCCAGCCCGCCTCGGACTGCAGCTTCACAAGTTCATCTGGGACCCGGCCTTGAAGGGTGTTTAGAAAATTGATCGAAATCCCATGACACGGTCAGCCAAACGCGCTGTCGTTCTGCTCAGCGGAGGCATGGATTCCTGCGTGTGCGCGGCCCTGGCCGCCCGTGACCATGCTGCCGCGGCGCTGCACGTGAGCTACGGTCAGCGTACCGAAGACCGCGAGCGTCAATCCTTCCTGGCAATTTGCCAGCGCCTCAACATTCACGACAAACTTCTGGTTCGTAACGAAGCTCTACGCGCCATTGGAGGTTCGGCGCTTACTGACGAATCTATCGCCGTTCCCGCCGGAGACCCAGCCGCTCACACGCCTGGCCACGACTTGCCTGGCCACGACATCCCGGTCACGTACGTGCCCTTTCGCAACGCGCATTTCCTGGCGGTCGCCGTAAGTTGGGCGGAGGTGCTGGGAGCCGAGAAAGTCTACATTGGCGCTGTGGAACAAGACAGTTCAGGCTATCCCGATTGCCGTCCCGCCTATTACGAAGCCTTCAACCAGGTAATCAAGGCGGGGACGAAAGACGGAATCATCGAAATCGTCACCCCGCTCATCCACCTGCGCAAAGCCGAAATTGTGCGCTTGGGCCTTGAATTGGGCGCGCCATTCCATTTAACTTGGTCATGCTACAGCCGCCAGGATCAGGCCTGCGGCGTCTGCGACAGCTGCGTGTTGCGGCTGCGGGCGTTTGCGGCTGCGGGTGCCATCGATCCCATTCCATATGCGACAATGGGCCAGATTGTTTGAATTTTGATCGTTGCTTGTTCAATCGTTAGCTTGTTCAATCAATCGCACAGACGCAGGATGGTTCCAACGCTGGTTTTTCATCGACCATCGAAAGTCAGCACTCAAATTTGGTTTTGCCCGGGAGGCCAACATGAAGAAGCATTTTGCAGGGTTAGTTTTCGTTGTCTTGATGCTGGGACTGTGTGTGCCTCCAGGCTTTTCCCAGGCTTCGGGAACCGTCAAGGGAGTGTGCAAGGACGTTCAAGGCAATCCCATCGTTGACGGAGTGGTGGTGTTCGTCAACCAGGAGAATGGCCAGAAATACACCCTCAAAACCAACAAAAAGGGCGAGTATTTCTCCCTCGGCATTAGCGCTGGAAACAACTATACCGTCACCCTTTACCGGACTGCGGACGACGCCAAAGCCAACAAGGAACTTTTCCACTACGCCAAAGTTCAGATAACGCTGGGTGACAACACGCCGCTCGACTTCGACCTGCAGAAGGAACAGCAGAAAGCCGCTCAGGGCGTGGGCTTGACTCCGGAACAAATCAAGGAGAGGCAGGAGGCCGCGGAGAAGGTAAATAAGGAAAACACCACGATTAAATCCCTGAACGAGAAGATCGTCGCGGCCAACACTGCGATGAAGGCAGGAGACTTCGACACCGCCATCAGCACCTTAACCGAAGCGCTCCAGGTGGATACGACCCACGATGTAATCTGGGCGCAACTCGGGGATGCCTATCGCGGTTCCGCATTAAAGCAGACGGATCCCGCGGAGAAAACGAAACGCCTGCAGGAGGCGATCACCGACTACCAGAAGGCAATCGATATCAAGCAGAAAGCCATGGACGCCGGGACCAAGAAGCCCGACGATAGCGGCAAGCTGGCGGAGTATTACAACCATCTGGGAGATGTCGCCGCGAGGGCCGGCAAGCTCGACGACGCTGTGAAGGCCTACACCCAGGCGGCGCAGATAAATCCTGAAGGCGCCGCCGGCTATTACTACAATGCCGGTGCAGTGCTCACCAACGCGGGCAAGGTCGATGACGCCATCGCCGCCTTCGACAAATGCATCGCAGCCGATCCCAACAAGGCCGATGCCTATTACCAGAAAGGCGTGAACCTCATCGGCAAGGCTACCCTCCAGGGTGACAAGATGGTCGCCCCCGCAGGCACGGCTGAGGCTTTCCAGAAGTACCTGGCACTCCAGCCCACTGGCCAGTACGCCGATGTGGCTAAGCAGATGCTGACCAGCATTGGGGCTCCCGTGGAAACCGGCTTCGGCACGAAAAAGAAGGGCGCCAAGAACTAAATCCAGTGGCGTTTGCTTGTGCGATCTTGGCAGACCCTGCGGATCTTACGGCCGCTAGGATCAAGCATGAGGATACGATCGAGCGCCCGGATCAAGAACTCTGCAAGTTGCATTTCGGGGGCGATATGAGAGTGAGATTCGCAGCGGCAGCCGCGGTGATGAGCCTCGCACTAATAATGACTGTCGCAGCCCAACAGGAGATGCATTTGGTCCATGCCAAAGGTTCTTTCGACGTCAAGATGACCCCCGCCGAACCAACCGACTTCGAGAAGGTGAATGACATTAGTCGGTTCACGTCCAACAAGACTTGGCACGGTGACTTCGAGGGCGTCAGCCATGTAGAAATGATCACCGGCTCGACCGTGAGCACGGGCTCGATGGCCTACGTTGCTATTGAGCGCATGACAGGCAAGCTGAATGGCCGGCAAGGCAGCTTCACCTTCTCGCACCGCGCCACCATGATGAAAGGCGACGCTCCCTCCACGGGAGAGCTGAGCGTGACGGTTGTACCTAATTCTGGTACTGGAGAACTGACGGGACTCACGGGCTCGCTCATGATCCATATCGATGCTCAGGGTAAACACACCTGGACCTTCGATTATTCGCTCCCGTAGTCGTCCTCGCGTGAGCGCGTCAAGTGTCTGAATCCCTGCCGCCGCGATAATGCCACCCGGGCGTTGGGTTTACGGAGAACTGGGTGCGGGGAACTGTCTTCATGGTTACTAAGGGCTATGTCCTACCTGTCCTTACCTTTCTCCCCTCCCCGCGGTAAAGTGTATCTATCAGGCTGACTCCGGTCGGCTCATACTCCCGTCTGTGGTGCGCGCAATTCCCTAAGAATTACGTATAAGTTCGTCCGAGGATGGAATGGCGACACCTGGCACCGCCGCAATTGCAGTTTCTTTAGAGGGCTATTCCGGCAGCGGCAAAGTAGCTACACCCGCTTTGCTGGGCGCCATGCTGCGCGCCGCCGAAAAGATCAGCGACCTTATCTTTTCTCCCGGACGGCCTCCCCAGGTGCAGGTTTACGGCCAGCTCATTCCCGTCCAGGTACAGGGACTCGCCACCCTGACGCCCGATGACACCCGCCACATCGCCGCCGATTTAATTGGTGATAACAAGCAGGCCATCGCAACCCTGCGCGAACACGGTTCGTGCGACATATCCTACGGCTTGCCAGGTACGGCCCGGTTTCGTGTCAACATCTTTATCCAGCGCGGCAGTTGCGCGGTCGTGATGCGCGTGATTCCTACCGCCATCCCTGATTTCGCCTCGCTCCGTTTGCCTGCTCACCTGGCCGATGTGGCCAAGCTGCGCGATGGAATTGTGCTGGTAACCGGCCCTGCTGGATCGGGCAAGTCCTCCACCCTGGCCGTCCTGCTCGATTGCATCAATCGCGAGAAGAACTACCACATCATCACCATCGAAGATCCCATCGAGTTCCTGCACAATCACAAGAGCTCCACCATCCATCAGCGCGAACTCCATAGCGACACCCCCAGCTTCTCTCACGCTCTGCGCTCGGCCCTGCGGCAAGCGCCCAAGGTCATTCTGGTGGGCGAAATGCGCGACCGCGAAACCATCGAGAGCGTCCTTGAAGCCGCCGAAACCGGCCACCTGGTACTCTCCAGCCTGAACACCATGGACGCACCCAAAACCGTAGAACGCATCGTGAATTCGTTCTCGCCCGACGAGCAGAAAAATGCGCGAGACCGCTTCGCCAAAACCTTCCGCTTGATTATCTGCCAGCGGCTCTTGTCCAAAGCCGATCGCACCGGCCGCGTCCCAGTCGCTGAGATCCTGAAAGCCAATGCCCGCACCCGCGAATGCATCGAGAAAGGCGAGCGCGATGGCAAGACCTTGCTCGACGCCATGAAGGCCGGCTCCGCCGAAGGCATGCAACACTTCGACGGCGAAATCGCCCAACTCGTCCGCGACCGCGTAGTCGACCTCGAAACCGGCCTCTCCTACGCCAGCAACCCCACTGTCTTGGGCCAGGAACTCGCCAGATAGCGAGCTCTCGCTGCATCCAATAAAAATGTCATCCTGAGCGGAGCGAAGGACCCCATACCCGGCTCCAGCATGACAAGCCTTGCAAGGAGTTCCTGCCCCAAGATCTCCGTGAGCTCAGCGGGTCTCGGGGAGCGAGGTCTCGGGAAGGGCACGGCTTCAGCCGTGCCGCAAAACCGCGTAACGGTCATACTCAGCGTGGAGGCGGAAGCGGCAGAACCTCGATCGCCTCGTCGTTCAAAATGGCAAGCTTAGACCCATCCGGCGAAATGGCAAACTGCGTCAGGCCCTTAATCCTCGGTCCCTCGACGTTTAAGACAAAGGAAAGCGCGTGAAACGGCGCGTCGTAGAGAAGGATTGTTTGCAATAACTGGTAGCCACCTGCATCAAGTGCCGGGACGCTACCTTTCAGCTTGCACGTTGGAACCACGAAGCGCTTAGCGCCAGCCGACGGAGGGATTTCGTCCGACCAGCACCCACCGGAGAATCGATCTTCCGCGAATACCAACGCGCCTTCCGTGCTAACCAGTTCTAGATAAGGGCCCAGCAATAAGAGAAAGTCATCGTTCACAAACTGCGGCCGTGGAGCGCTTCGAGCTCCGTGCGTTGGTAATGTCGACATGATCGTTTTCCAACCCGTGCCTAGTCCCCTGGTTTTCAAGGCCGGCTCACACTCACGAAACCAAGCACACGTGGTCATAGCGATCGTGTCGTCCGATATGCTCACCGAACCCGTTCTGACATCCTCCCACGAGCGCACGATCTCCAATCTGTCGGCATCAACCCATACCCACGGGACCGGCGACATGGTTCCGAGACCCCCTGCAAGAAACAGGATATTCTTTCCTGTTGGCGAGGAATGAGGCATCCAGTCGGATTCAGTCGCGGGAAGCGACAGTTTTTCTAGCTCCGCCACATCTTGAGAATAGAGAGTCAGCTCCGTACCCGCCTGAGCAATGAACTTGCCGTCATGTGCGGCCACGATCTTCGCGAACCTGGAACCACTGGGCCATGCTTGCGTAGCCGTGATTTTTCCGCTCGCCGCATCAAGAAAGATTGCTCGCAATCGCAACGGCGAACCCTCATCCGAGCTCGCGCGGCTTGAAAGGGCAGACTTGGATTCGCGAGTTACAAAAGTCACGACGATTCTGTTGTCATCCAGGAACCAGAGCGAGCTGACAGGCTTCCCCTGAGTCTCGTGCCCGCGACCAACCACACGCCCAAGAGGCGCGCCCGCGACTGCAGGACGCAGGTCTACGCGCCACTCGGGGGTCGACTTTTCGTGCCTCGGCGTGGCAACGACATTCTCCGCTGCACCGGCGCTACCGCCAACGACGAGGCACGCAAATGCACAACCTGCCGTAAATGAGCTCAACAAGGACATGCCCGAAAAGTCGTTAGGAAACAGGTCGCCAGCAACGAGGGGCGCCCTCGCCCGATGGGGGTTTACGCCGCCCGTCGCTGGCACCCACGATACCAGACGGGGCGTGACCTGAACTATCATCTCCCCATGGCAGCACCGCCAACCCAATCCCTCGTTCTAACCTTCGAAGAAGCCCGCCAGGTAGTCGAAGACCACGCCTCGCGACTGTCCACAGGAACCAATGAAGCCGTATCCCTATTGCCAGCCGCTGGGCGAGTCCTCGCCGAGCCAATCACCGCCGATCGCGACATGCCTCCCTTCCCACGCTCCACGCGCGATGGCTATGCCGTGCGCGTAGCCGATCTGCGAACGGTTCCAGCCAAGCTGAAAGTGATGGGAGAAATCAAAGCGGGCCCTACTCAGGTTCCACCCGCACTGAATCGAGGCGAAGCCTTCTCCATCATGACCGGCGCTCCGGTGCCCCCAGGCGCAGACGCCGTAGTCATGGTCGAGTACACATCGCAAAAAGGCGATCGCGTCGAAATCACAAGAAGCGCTGCCACTGGGGAAAACATCGTTGCTCAGGCAGCCGAAGCCAAACGCGGCAGCCTCCTGCTCGATCGCGGCACCCGGCTTAACGAAGCCGCCATAGCACTCGCGGCCTCGGTGGGCAGATCGCGGCTGGAAGTATTCGTGCGCCCTCGCGTGGCGATACTGACCACGGGCGATGAGATTGTGGCAGTCGATGCCGAACCTGGTCCCGCGCAAATCCGCAACTCCAACAGCTACTCACTCGCGGTGCAAATCCAAAAGGCCGGCGGCGAGCCCGTGCTTCTCCCAATCGCTCCCGATGAACCGCGCCGCCTGCGCCACCTGATCGAAGAAGGCCTGCAATCAGACTTGCTGATCATGACCGGCGGCGTCTCCATGGGACGCTACGATCTAGTCGAACAGGTGCTAGCCGAACTGCAAGCCGAGTTCTTCTTCACCGGAGCGAAAATCCAGCCGGGCAAACCGGTAGTATTCGGCCGCATCAGCAAGTGTGGCGCGGGCGCCCCCGCCCGCGAAGGGGCTTCGGCCCCAGCGCAGCACAAATACTTCTTCGGCCTACCCGGCAACCCAGTCTCAACCATGGTCACCTTCGAATTATTTGCACGACCCACGCTTGAGGCGCTGGCCGGAATGTCTCGACGTCCCCTAATCTTCCTCCACGCCCGCCTGAAGTCCGAGATCCGCGTCAGGCTTGGCCTGAAGCGCTTTCTCCCCGCAATTCTCTCCGGCCGGTATGAAGAGGCCGAGGTCGAACTCGTGCCCTGGCAAGGCTCAGGCGACCTGGCAGCCCAAGCCCGCGCCAACTGCTACATAGTCGTCCCGTCAGATCGCGAGCACATCCCCGCAGAGGAGTGGGTAGCAGTAATGCCACGGTAAAGGCACAAATGCCCTTGCAGAGACGCAGCTTGCTGCGTCTTGCGTGCAGCTCAACGATCGCTCAACTCTCTCCTCCCGCTTCTACGATGTAAGATAGAGTTTCCGATGCCGAAGAAACTCTCCCACTTCGACGCCGCCGGCCGCGCCCGCATGGTAGATGTCTCCGGCAAACCCGCCACCAGGCGCGAAGCCGAAGCCAGCGCCTTCGTGCAGATGAAGCCCGCGGTGCTGAAAGCTCTTCCAAAGAATCGCAAAGGCGATCCGCTCGAAGTAGCCCGCATCGCCGGAATCATGGCCGCCAAGCGCACCGCAGAGCTAATCCCAATGTGCCACCCGCTCCCACTCGCGCACGTTGCCGTCAACATAAGCCTGTGCGAGAATGGCGTCGCCATCACCACCAAAGTTGTGACCACGGCCGAAACGGGCGTAGAAATGGAAGCCCTGGTAGCAGCAAGTATTTCAGCGCTAACAATTTATGATATGGCGAAGGGTCTCGATAAAGGGATCGAGATCCGCGAGATCGTGCTCCAGAGAAAGTCCGGAGGCAACAGCGGAGACTACCGGCGCGCAAAGAAATAAAACAAGCGCATTCACAGTGATTCATGGCAAACGACGTTAAGCTGCTACTAGTCGATGACAACGCGATGGTGCTGGGAATGCTCCAGCAGGCGCTGACTCCGTTTGCGCAAGTCGTGGCTGCCGGCGACGCCGCTGACGCCTTGCTGAAAGCTGTCGACGACCCTCCCGACCTGGTGGTCTGCGACTACCGCATGCCCGGCATGGATGGCCGGCAGCTGGTCGAGCGGCTGAAGAGCCGTCCGGCTACGGCAAACTTCTCCGCCATCCTGATGGCGAGCCGGGTTGACATCGATGAGCGGCTTTCGCCCCAGGATGCCGCCGACGACTACCTCGCCAAACCCTTCTTCCTGAAGGAAGCCACGCGCCGCATCAAGCGCACGGTCGATCGCATCGCGCTCGAGAAGATGGCGAAGACCGCGCCCTCCGACGGCGTCGTCCGCGGCAATCTTTCCCAGATGAATGTCATCGACCTGATGCAGTCGCTCGAAATGGGACGCAAGAGTTGCCAGCTCAAGCTCAACCACCAGGGCGACAAATGTGAAGTCTTCTTTGTCGAGGGTCAGGTCAAGCACGCGACCTACGGAGCTTTATCAGGAGATGAGGCCGTGTTCAAAGTTCTGCGCTGGACCGGCGGCAACTTCGAACTCAACTTCGAAGGCAAGACCGATCAGGAAACCACCAAGCTCAACACTCAGGGCCTGCTGATGGAGGGCCTGCGCCTGCTCGACGAATCGCAGCGCGATGGTGGCGGCGAGCCTGCCGTCGCATCGGCCGTTGCAGAAGAAAGTGGCAGCGGTGTCGGCGCCGGTGCAAGCGCCGCGAGCTCCGTCACCAGCAGCCCGGCCACCAGCGGCCGGCGGGAAGAGGAAGAAGATGTCCTCCTCGACAGTTGAGGCGTCGTCTCAGGGAAAACCCGGGCCGGCAGTGCTCACCGCCGCCGTGCTCACGGTCAGCGATTCCTGCGCCCGCGGGGAACGAGTGGATCTTTCCGGTCCAGCAGTGGTCGAGGTCCTAAAGAAGCTCGGCTTTCGCGTGGTCGCGACGCAAATCGTGCAAGACGATTCCATGCAGATTCAGAATGCCCTGGTTCACCTCGCCCTCGAAGCCCGTTTCATCGTAACCACCGGCGGCACAGGAATCGCGCCGCGCGACGTCACGCCGGAAGCGACTGCGGCCATTTGCGATCGTCTGATCGATGGCGTAGGCGAGCGCATGCGGCTCGAAGGCGCAAAGAAAACTGCGTTCGCCGCGTTGAGCCGCGGCGTGTGCGGAGTGCGGGAGAAAACTCTGATCCTGAATCTGCCCGGCAGTCCCGGCGGTGCCGTGGAATCTTTGGAAGCGGTGATGGACCTGATTCCCCACGCGCTGAATTTGCTGGACGGGAAGACCGAACATTCCTAGCGAGGTGCGAGCGCGGGCGGTATATTTACATTGTGTAAATACACTTTATGCGGTATAGTTGGGATAAGGAAAAGAACCACCGCAATCTTGAGTTGCATGGAATCGCATTCGAAGAAGCGACGCGGATTTTCGAGGGCCCGACCCTCGAAAGGGTGGACGACCGCTTTGACTACGGCGAGCGGCGGGTATACGCCATAGGTCTGGTGAACGGCCTTGAGATTACGGTCATCTATACCGACAGGAAGCATGACGAGAGACGCATCATCTCGGCCTGGCGCGCCGAGCCGCATGAACGGAGATACTACTGGCAAAACATCGAAGGGAACGCGATTGAAAGTTAACGGATCACGGGCGAAGAAATCGGGCCCCAAGCGCGGCACGGGCACGAACTGGGGCACGCTGCGCCGCATGAGCGCGGCACGCATCCGCCGGGGGATTGCCGCCGACCCCGACGCCCATGCCACGGATGGAAATTTCTGGAAGAGCGCCAAAGTCGTAATGCCGGCCCCGAAGGCAATCGTGACCATGCGACTGGATGCTGACTTGCTCCGCTGGTTCCGGCAACAGCGCGGCTACCAGACCCGGATTAACGCCATCCTGCGCGCCTATATGCAGGCGCATGATTCGCTTTGAGGTGGAACCCACCCTTCGGCTTCGCTCAGGGCAGGCCCTTTCGCAAAGAACGCAAAGATGGGCCAACTGCGGAGGATCCCATGGCAAACACATTCGGCACAGATATTTTGATTCAGGCTAAAGACCCAATGAAAGCCGCTAACTTCTACGTCAAGGAACTCGGCTTTGAGATTACGGATAAAAACCCGAAAATGGTGGGCCTCCACGGGCCGCACATCAATCTGTTCATTGAGCCCGGCCCCGCTCTGGGCCCGGTGTTGGAAGTGACTGTGAAGAGCGTCAAGGAAGCGAAGGCGAGGCTCAAGAAAAAAGGCTGCAGAGTGGTGAAGGACGAGCCTGATTTTCCACGATGCTACGTCAAAGACCCATACGGGCTGATTTATAACTTGAAGGAGTGATGGGGTGCCGTCTTGTGGCCCAAGGGATGGGGGCCTGTGGAATCCCACCTTTTGCGAAGAACGCAAAGGATTGGCCACCCGTCGGCTAACTCTTTGGGTGGTCCTTCTCCCACTTTTCCTTACAATCACCTCCTCGGTGCAGAAGACCGATGACGTTCCCATGCTCATCTTTCTTCTTCTCAGAGAGGCCAGGTGGTGGGCCGACTGTCTTCCCACACTGTAGACAGAAACCGGTCATAGCAGTGCCTGTCTGTTGCTGGTTCTTAATCCCGTACTCTGTCATTGTTGATCCTCTCGGTAGCCACTGACTCACGAGAGATTGGCACTGAAGATGTGCACGTTTGTCTTGACTGGCTTCCCGGCGAAACTGTACTCCATTAGATACTTACCATCTGCTACCACTACTGGATTCGTTGCGGCCAGGCCTTGGTTGAGAACCACGATGTCTACCGGTTCGTGGCCTGCTTCCCATATCTCCATGCAGGAGAGAACGAGTTCGACGGTATACTTCCTCTTCTCCCCGGCGGCGGACATCGACTACTTTGCCATCTACGTTTTGCCTTTGGATTTGTGGTACGTCTTTCCGGCAAGGACGCTGGCGGGGGTGGGGGCGGTGGTGCTGACGCCGCACAGCAAAGGACACAAGTACGAGCGCTACATGGAAAACTGGTGGCTGCTGACGCGGCACCACTTCCGGCGAGGAACGAGGACCGTGGTGCCTCCGGGGGATGGGCGGCCGGGGTCGGTGGACCGATTGAGTGCGCGGATTGTGGAGAGGATTCGGGAGTTGGGCAGGGGGGATTGAGTCGGCAGCATGGTTTGGAAGTGCGGGCTGACTTATATCATAATATTTGCATGGCATTCCCCATTCGAGTCTGCGCTGTCTGCTCAGTAGAGTTTGAGCTGAAGCCGGATAAACCCGGGTTCGCCAACCGCTGTCCGGACTGCAGCGCACCTGAAAACGCCGACCCCGCTACGAAGCGCAGCACGGACGCCGACGAGCGAAAGACCTTGAAGGAAGCGAACGAAGCTCGCAGACAAGCTATGCGCGACCTGCTTTACCGCAAAGACAGCTAGGGCGTTTCGTAGCAGCCGCAGTCGAGTTTTTTGTCCCTCGTGCGGGGATGACCGTCGAGATCCCGATCACCTACCATCGCAGGTCCCAAATCGTCGCCGCCATTTCGCGCGGGTGAATCCGTCCGCAGATGAAAGTCGTGTGCATCAGGATCCACGAATCGCGGATCTGCAAACTGCGACTTCCGATCATTTCCGGTAGCGGCAACATACTCTTCGAAACTCGAGTAATCCTTCTGGTCGAAAGCCCATTTCACTGCCTTCGAACCGGCAGGAAAGTAATAAATGTTGTGATCCATCGTCACCGTCGGAGCACCACCCTCCATCCGCCCAGACTTGCTGGCAAAAGCTAGCCCCTGCTCGCCCACATAGACGATGTTGTTCTTGAAAACATTGTTGCGCATGTAGAACTGCATCAAGAACTCACCCTGTCCCGTTTTCCATGTGTCGTTCTTATAAAGAGTGTTATTCACAATGAGTGCGTCCTCGGTGACTCCGCGCTTCAGGTCATACCCTCCTATGCTGAATCCGGGAGCATGGCAGGAGTAAATCAGATTATTGCGCGCAATGATGTGGCTCGTGCTGCCCACGCGGTGCTCGCTCGCCAGTTCAATGCCGAAATCCACGTCGTGCACAACGTTGCGTTCAATCAGAATTCGAGTCCCGCCATCCACGTAGATCCCATCCGAATCAGGCCCCTCCCCGTAAGCTGGATTCCCTCTGGCGGTAATGCTGTAAACCAGGTTCTGACTCACAACACCATCGCGCGCCCGGTCCACGGCCGGATCCGGCGCCGTGTGTTCAAAGCCGATCACGTCGATACCAATATTATTGTTGTCGTGCACCGTGTTCTTGGTAATGCGAAACCCAGCCACATTCCCGTTCACTACCAAAGACTCGCTCGATCCGGTCTTGAGGTGGTGCACATCATTACCCTCAATAATCAGGTCGCTGATCGGAGTCTTGGCGTCGGTGCCGTAAACGGCAATCCCAAAGCCATTGGCCCCGCTCCCCGGCCGCAACCGCCGACCGGAATTCTGCTCAATGTGATGAACATCGTTATGCAGGATTTCGATATGCGACCCGCCCCCGAATACGCGGATTCCAGCCGGCGCGCTTGCATACTCGCTGGTCCGGTAGTTGCGGATCTCCAGGCCCTCGACGCGCACGAAGCTGACGTTGGTCAGCTTCACCATGCTGCTCTCACCCACCGGCGGCGTCAGGCACCCGCCGTCAAGAATTGCGTGCTCCCCCGGTTGGCTCTGAAACGTGATGAACCCTTGCTCCGCGTTCCCTGAGACCTTTACCGCCAATTGCTGGCAGTAGTTCCCCGCCCGCATATAAACCGTGTCCCCCGGCTGCGCAATATCGGCCGCATGTTGGATGGTGTGCAGCGGCTTCTCGATCGTGCCGGGATTCGAATCATCGCCTTTGGGCGCAACGTAAAGAGAACTGTGAGCCTCAGCGGCTATGCAAGCTCCTGAGAGCAGTGAAAGAAAGAAACCATAGGCGAGTAATCTATTTGCAAAGCTCAAGAGATTCCTCCGCAGTGGTGAGCTGGCAACTCGATGGTTTCCTATTGTGCCATTCGGGAGAGAATGCTGCATTGCGGAATCCCACCTGTTGAAAAAGGCGCCAGATCGGTCCAACGGACGAAGCTCAGAACGGAAAGCGTATCGAAAGAATGGGAATATGATCTGTAGGAATGAATCTGTGGCGATTTCGAACCCGCCGCCAGGTTTTGATGAATCACAACCGACGTTGGGCTCTCGACTGAGCCCGCCGCGGGAAGCGATCAGAAGGTGAAACGGCCACCGACTGTCGGAGCACAGTTGTTGCTGTAGTTATAGGGGACGCCGGGGCCATGAGGGATGGCGATGGCCAGACCACCGCTCACCCAGGAATACGCAATTCCGACAAAACCGTCGAAACGCTTGGTGAAGCGATGATCCACATAGAGGGACCCCTCGTTGAGGGTGCCTGCGCAGGAACTGCGGAAATTTCCAGGCGCGCATGTCGGCGGAGAACGGAAGTCGTTCTGCCGCTGTTGATACCAGGAGAAAGTGAAGTCGGTTTTGCTGAGGTAGGTATACTTCACACCCGTCCACCAGATATTCACCAGTTTTTCGTTATCAAGATTGTTATCTTCGACACCGCTCATGTTGTAACCGCCCTGGTCCGAGGCGCCAACGCCCAACGGGTCGTGCGGGTTATTCTGCCAGATGTATTCGTACCCGGCAAAAAACTTGAACGGGTCCCGCACGTACTTGGCAGCGAACATAACCGCGTTGTTGTCAGTCACGATGCCATATACAGTGTTGTTCGGGTCGATCAGATTGGGCCCCAGACCGGGCCCCCCGTTGATGGGGTTTGTATTGATGCTGTCAGTGGTCGACTGATATTGCCCAGCCGAACTCAGACTCTGCGGCCCCAGCAAGGGGTTCAATACGCTGATCGCCTGGTTGTAATGTTGGAAGACGAGGTCGGCGGACAACTTGCCCTGATCTCGGCCGATGTTTCCGCCGAGGTCGAATCCATAGGCGTTGTTATGCGGCGATTCCGGCGTACAGGTGGCGGCAGTCCAGCCTTCGGTGGCCGAGTAGCAGCCGCCAGAACCATCGGCAAATTTATACATCGCGCCGAAATGCACCGGGCCATAGGTGACGCGATACTTCAGGGCGTCATCCCACCGGGAATTCTCGGTGTCGCCTCCGCCGGCCATCGTGCCGTTATACCCGATGTAGGAAAAAGCATAGGCGCCGCTGGCCGGATCGTACAGCAGCATCGCATCGGTGCCGAGAGAGCGCTGACGACCGAAGGTCAGCGTGCCGAAATGCCCGGATGATACACCGGCATAGAATTCGTCATTGAAGGGTTGGCCCGCGCGCGCGCCGTCGATGGCTATCGAGTAACTGCTCCTGGGAAGGCCGTTGTTGATGGTGTCGGTGGCTGACGCGTTGGCCAGCAGGCCGGACTGCGGATTGATGCCAGTTGAAGCGTTGAACACGACCGACCAGCCCGGCCGAAACTCTTCCTTGCCCCTGATGCCCAGAGCCGTCTGCTGCAGGTTGTTCGGTGCGACGAGGAACCGATGCTGGAAGCCGTTTCGGTTCACCAGAGATTCGCCTTCATAGTTATAGCCGTTTTCCGGCAAGCCGTGGCTGACATAGCTGACGCCGACGTCATACGCACCGTAAAGCGTGATGCCGTGCCAGGTCAGCGCGCAATCGGTGGTGGCGAACTCGTGGCCGCTCGCGCAGGCGTCGGGGGTCCTCATCTGCATCTTAATGTCGACCGTGGCGTCCTGCCCAACCGCCAAGCTGATTCCCGTGCGCGTTTCATCGGCGAACCCTTGTTTCGCCGCTCGAATCTCGAAGCGCCCCGCAGGCAGGCCGGACGCCTGAAAGCGCCCTCCGCCGCCGGTCGCGACCGTGCGCGTTGCACTTGTGTCGACGTTCCTGATTGTCACTGCGACATCGCGAAGCGCTGCACCGGTTTGGTCCGTCACCACGCCGGAAAGGCTCACTCCCGTTTGGGCCCACGCCGGGAACCCTCCCACCGACGAAAAGCAGAGAACCAGCACGGCGAAAAACGGCGCACTCTTAAGCATGAAGCCTCCAAACGAATTGACGTCCCACGGAAGACCTGAGAAGTGTATACGGTAGTCGGTTATGATGTCCATTGCGATGCGATTATATGTAGTCTGTGCTCCTTCCCGGGCCGCATGAGGCAGCGAAGCCAGTTTGTTGACCGGCCCCGGTGTTGGCTGTAGGATTTCGTTCCGATGCCGAGGGGAAGACAATCTGAACCCAAGAATGAAGAATTACTGAAGCTGCGCGATGCAGCCTTGGACCTGGGCATCAGTGTCCCCACCCTCAAGCAATGGATTTACAAAAAGAAAATTCGCAGCATCCAGACCGTGGGAGGACATCACCGCATTCCGCAGCAGGAAATTGACCGCCTGCTGTTCCGAACCCGAGGCCGGACGGAGAAGGAACGCAAGCTTGTGATCCGCCGCGTCAGCGGACGCAACCAACTGGTGGGGCGCATCGGCGCGGTTCGCATCAGCGGCCTCATGGCGGAAGTTGAGATTTCAATTGGCGGCCAGCAAATTACTTCCATCATCACCGCACGTTCGGCGCGCGAGATGCAACTCAAACCGGGGCAGACCGCGGCAGCCCTTATAAAAGCCACAGAAGTGATGATTCTCCGCGTTTGATTATGAGAACTCGCCTATTCTTTCCAGCCGTGGTATTCGCTCTAACCTTGCAGCCTGTTTTGCTGCAGTGCCAGCAACTCATCGTCGAGAATGAGGCTGGGAAGCAGACTCAGCTTACGCGGTCGGACCTGGAAGCCCTGCCCCGCATCAAAGTAACCACCGGCACGGCGTCAACATTTGAAGGCGTTGCCCTTGGCGCGCTGTTGGCGAAAGCGGGAGTCGGGTTTGGTGAGACGCTGCGAGGAAAGCGCATGGCATCGTGTTTGTTGGTGGAAGCCGCGGATGGATATCGCGCGGTGATCGCCCTCCCCGAACTGGACCCGGCCTTCACCGACAAGCAGATTGTTCTGGCTTTCCTGAAAGATGGCAAGCCGCTCGATGACAAGGAAGGCCCATACCGCATCGTGATCCCCGACGAAAAGAGGATGGCGCGCTGGGTGCGGCAGGTGACGGTGCTGAAGATCGTGGAAGTGCAGTGAAGAAGTGCAGTCAATATGTGCAGTGAATATGTGCAGTGAAGACGTGCAGTGAATCCGAACTGCCACAAACGCCAGGTGCGGCTGTTAATAAGGCAGGGGAATTACAGGTGGCGCCTCAGCTTGAAATCTCCCAACCTCTTCTCATGCGCGTAGCGTGCGTGATAACTTGCATGTCGTGAGCGTGTGCTTGTGTGGCGTGGCTGTCCATTAAGGAGTTGAGCATGAGAAACCGTTGGAGGCTTGTAGGGCTGGCTGTGATGGCGGTTTTGCTGCCTGCGGGGGCGCGGGCGCAGTGGAAGACGCCGTGGACTTACGAAGGGGCGACTGGGGCAGAGCGTTGGAGTACGCTCGATCCGGACTATGCTGTGTGCAACGCCGGGAAGGAACAGTCTCCCATCGATATTGGACACACGGAAAAGGCTGAGCTTCCCCCACTGCGATTCGAATACAAAGCCGGGCCGCTCAAGTACTTAATTAACAACGGGCACACCATCCGGGTGAATTACCATGACGCCGCGGGGAGCGGGAACTTTCTGATTGTCGGAGACACGCGCTACCAACTGACGCAGTTCCACTTCCACCGTCCCAGCGAAGAGTACATTCACGGCAAGCCCTACGATATGGTGGCGCACTTCATGCACCAATCCAGTGATGGGAAGGTTGCCGGGGTCGCAGTCCTTCTGAAGGCGGGCAAAGCTAACTCCACGGTTCAGAAGCTTTGGGAACACATGCCGATGACCGAGAGTAAAGAGGAGGAGGTTGCTGGAGTCGAGGTTAATCCTGCCGGGCTGCTGCCCCGCGACACTGCTTATTACATGTACATGGGATCGCTCACGGCTCCGCCTTGCACGGAGGGCGTTACCTGGTTTGTGCTGAAGACTCCGGTGGAGATTTCAGCTGAGGAGATTCGCGCCTTTGCCAAGCTTTATCCTCACGATGTGCGACCGCCGCAGCCGCTCAATGGACGCGTAGTAAAGGAGAGCCGGTAAGGCAGGGTGGCCCATTCTAAATTTCGCGTCCTCTGCGAAATTCACAGTGGGAAGTTTAGAGTGGGGGAGGATCGCTGCTGAGAGCAGCTGTCAATAGGCAGAAACTACACGATCGCTCTTAACTGACTCACACACACAGAGATATATTTCTGGAAAACATGTCCCAACCACCCATTCCAAATTGATATACTGAAGGTATAGAGTAGAAATTCAGGAAAACGAGGCGCGGCCCATAGGCCGCGCCTTTTCTTTTGCGACCGAACCCAGGGGGAGCGGGATGGACGAGTTCAAAGTCTTCAAGAACTTCAAGGAGCGCGGCGAGTGGGTCGAACTCCGCTTCATGGCCGAAGCCCTACGCCACGGCTTCAAAGTCCTAAAGCCCTGGGGAGACTCCTCGCCCTTCGACGTCGCCATCCCCTTCGGCAACCGCATCGTAAGAGTCCAGGTCAAATCCACCTCCTGCCGCACCGGCACCGGATACTTCTGCCAATTCAAGCCCAACTATTTCAGCGACCCCTACACCCTAGACCAACTAGACCTCTTCGCCGCCTACGTAATCATGCAAAACACGTGGTACATAATCCCCGCCCGCGTCCTTCTCGGAGGGCCAACCAACAAACAGGGCCTAATGCTCTATCCCATGCAGCCCCTAAAGAAAAATCGCTACAGCTATGAGTCCTACCGCGAAGCCTGGTCCCAACTCCGCCCATGCAGAAAGAGATAGCCGAAAGGGTGACCGCTCGCAGTGTAGCTAATCTACTGACGGGAATAGACTTAGACAAATTAGTAGAAAATAATGGTAACCATGTCAAGCAGAGTGTAAACTGTAAATCGGAATGTCAACCACGAGGGCCGCGGCATGGGCAAAATAATGAAGAACGCTCCGGTGTACTTCACGATCGCTCAGATACGATATAACCCAATTCTGAGTTTATCAACGTACATTCCCGCGATTCAGGAGCATTTCCGCAGGAATGGATTTCCCGACTTCAAGAAGGCAGTAACCATGACACTCAATCTCACGCCACTGCTCCAGGATGTGAGCGCCGAGGGGCAGCCTCCCGCGCCGACACCAGTCGAACGATATATCTTTTCGAACCCAGAGAACACGAAGAACTTCCTCCTGGAGCAAGGTGCCCTAGCTTTTCAAGCAACCGAGTACGAGACCTTCGAAACCTTCGCGGAACACCTCCTGCGGGGCCTAGATTTCTTAAACAAGTCTGTAGAATTGAGCTTCATCGAGCGGGTCGGCGTGCGGTACCTCGATGCAGTTATGCCGCGGGAGGGAGAGAGACTAGGCCAGTACCTGATTCCGGAGGTGATGGGGCTCTGCGGAAAGCTGGAGGGTGATATTCAGCACTCTTTTTCTGAAACGCTGACTCGAGGAGACAGAGGCTCAGTTATCTCCCGCGTGGTGATTCAGCAGGGACAAGGTGGACAGATTGGATTTCCGCCAGACCTCATGCAGGCGATGGGCCTGAAAATAGCGCGGCGCTTTATGCAGGTCGCTGGCCTGCACGCCATTATTGATACCGATGCGTTTGAGGCTGAACGCATTAATTTCGACCTGGCTGAAGTAAGGAAGAAGCTCATCGTGTTACACGACAGAATCGCTAAGTCCTTTCGTGCCACGATAACGGAACACGCCCTCGCTGTTTGGGCTTAGGAGGAATAGCATGGTATCTTCATGCATCCAGTACCCGGCGCCCAGCTTGGATGGGCAGTTAGCGGCGTGCTATAGGCCAGTTGCGGCCCCCAAAATTGTTGTGGCTGTCGTTGCATGTGCCTTCGTCGTTGGTACTGGCGGCATGTCGACGCCAAGCTATTTCCGGCATCGCAAAGAGCGTGGGTATCAGTTTGTGCAGGTTCCCGCCCGAGAAGGCACGAGGGCGGGCATTCGACCGCCCATTGAGCACCTTCAGCAGATCCGGAGTGTATTCAAGCCCGCCATATCCGATTTAGCCAACCTCATGGGGGTCTCTCGCCAGACCGTGTACAACTGGATGGCCGGAGAGAGCCCGTCGGCTGGGAGTGCAAGTCGGCTTGAGGATCTCGCGAAGGCTGCGGACTTGGTGGCGGCTCACGGTCTGAATTCAAACGGATATCTCTTTAAGCGAAAGATCCGGGACGGAAAGACCCTGATGGATATTGCGCGAGATGGCGGCTCGGCACAAGATGCTGCGAGGAGTCTAATTCGCATCGTCGAGCAGGAATCCGCACAGCGCGATCTACTAAAGGGTGGGCTAGCTGGCCGCCACTTTGCAAAGAGGGATAATTCTGAATTCGGCATACCAATGCTGGACGAAGACATCGGGTCGTGATCGATGGGTGAGTGGAGTCGGACAACGCCATGGCGGCAGGGGCACACGTTATCGGAAGAAGCAGCGGTTGCGCTCAAGCTGGAAAATGCCCAGTCGCAGGAGCGACCTGTCGTTGTCGTAATTTCACATGATTGTGATATTGCAGCGACTCCCGCCAAGGAGCCTCGGGTTGAAGTAATTCTAGGGCGTCTCATTGACGGTCCGAGTGGCGACTTCACCCATGCCAAGAATGCACGTATTCTCCATCTTCGGTTCGTTTGTGGAGACAAAGAACAGTGGGTCGAGCTACCTGCGACGGAAAAGCTGGCGATTGCCAAGGCTGACCTAGCAGCCTTCGCTCCTCGACCTGATCTCAGCCTAGATCAGGCGGGGCATTCGACCCTACAGCGATGGCTTGCGGCTCGCTATAGACGCTCTGCCTTCCCGGACGCTTTTGATAATCGCCTAAGGGAGAGCGGCCTCCAAGATAAGTTGATTGGGATTCTGAAGCCGTACGGCGAGCATATTCTTGCAATCTTTTTCGATGTTAATCAAGGGAAGGACGAAATACGTGTTGATCCGGCAGACGCATATGCGTTGACGATATATGTGCTATATACAACGGAATCGGACCCAGAAAAAGCACAAATCGCTGCAGAAGAGGCGCGGGGGAAAATAGAAACTGCGTTCCGAAAGAAGCTCTTCGAGCCCACGCAACGGTGGAGGGACATCGAATTATGCGAATGCGCCGCAGTATCTGACGAGGCATTGACCTATCGGCAATCGACGCTGTTCAGGGAATGGCGCTTGGAGTACATAAGCCTCCGAGAAGATCCCCCTCAGCCCATGTTGAAGTCTTAGCTGCTCACACTCGCGCGAATTCAGCACTCGGCTTCCCCGCCAGCAACTGCCGCAGCACATACTGCAGAATCCCGCCGTTAGCATAGTAGAGCGCTTCCTGCGGCGTGTCGATCCGCACCAGCGCGTCGAACTCGATGGTCTTGCCTTTTCCTTTGGCGCGAACCCTCACCTCGCTTCCGGCGGCGAAGTTTTCTACGACGTCGCGGATGCCGGTGATCTCGAAAACTTCCTCCCCGGTCAGCTTGAGTGACTCGGCATTTTGTCCAGCCGGAAATTGCAAAGGCAAAACTCCCATGCCGACCAGGTTCGAGCGGTGGATGCGCTCGTAGCTTTCGGCGATTACCGCTTCGACCCCCAGCAGGCGCGGACCTTTGGCGGCCCAGTCCCGGGAGGAGCCGCTGCCGTATTCTTTGCCGGCCAGAATAATCAGCGGCGTGCCTTCGGCCTGATATTTCTGGGAGGCGTCGAAGATCGACATCTCCTCATTGGAGGGCAAGTGGCGGGTGAAGCCGCCTTCGACGTTGACCAGTTTGTTGCGCAAGCGGACGTTGGCGAAAGTTCCGCGGACCATCACTTCATGGTTGCCGCGGCGCGAGCCGTAGGAGTTGAAGTCGGCGGGCTTGACCCCGTGCTCCTGCAGATATTTTCCGGCGGGGCCGTCCTTCTTGATGGAGCCGGCGGGAGAGATGTGATCGGTAGTCACGCTGTCGCCCAGCACGGCGAGCACGCGCGCGTTATTGATGTCTTCTACGGGGGACGGTTTTATCTTCATCCCTTCGAAGTAGGGGGCGCGGCGGATGTAGGTGGAATCCTTTTCCCAGGCGTAGGTCTGGCCTTTAGGAACATTGAGGCCGCGCCAGCGCTCGTCTCCCTCAAAAACTTCGGCATAGCTTTTCGAGAACATATCGGACGTGACGGAGTTCTGAATAGCCTCTTCAACTTCGCGCTGAGTGGGCCAGAGGTCGGCCAGATAGACCGGCTTACCGTCTTTGCCTTTGCCGATGGCGTCTTTGCGGAGGTCGGTGTCGATGCGTCCGGCGAGGGCGAAGGCGACTACCAGCGGCGGCGACATTAAATAGTTGGCGCGGACTTCGGAGTTAATGCGGCCCTCAAAGTTGCGATTGCCGGAGAGAACGGAAGCGACCACGAGGTCTTTTTCGTCGATCGCCTTAGAGACTTCTTCCGGCAGCGGCCCGGAGTTGCCGATGCAGGTGGTGCATCCGTAGCCTACGATGTGGAATTTTAGCTTCTCCAGATACGGGGTGAGGCCGGCGTTCTCCAGGTAATCGCGGACTACTTTTGAGCCCGGCGCTAGTGACGTCTTGACCCAGGGCGGGACTGACAAACCTTTCTCGACTGCTTTCTTTGCCAGCAATCCTGCGCCGATCATTACTGAGGGGTTCGACGTGTTGGTGCAGGACGTGATGGCCGCGATTACTAGGCTGCCGTGTTTTAGTGAATCCCCTACGCTCTGCGGGACGTGCTCGTGGACGTTGGGGTCTTCGACTCCGATGGCGGCTGGGCTGCCGCCTTCCTGCTCCCAGCGGGCCGAGTTGGTGGCTCCCGAACCGTTGGTTTTCGTTCCGGCTTTCGGCTTGATTAGCGACGGGAGAGCCTTGTTAAAGGAGTCGGCGGCCTCGGAGAGGATCACGCGGTCTTGCGGGCGTTTTGGACCGGCAAGGCTTGGCTCTACCGTGGCTAGATCGAGCGTCAGGAGTTCGGAGTACTCAGCTTCGGGAGTTTTGTCGTCGTGGAAGAGTCCCTGCTCGCGGCTGTAGGCCTCGACCAGCGCGATCTGCTCTGCGGAGCGACCTGTGAGTTTCAAATACTTCAGGCTTTCTTTGTCGACAGGAAAGATGCCGCAGGTGGCGCCGTATTCAGGCGACATGTTAGCGATGGTGGCCCGGTCGGCAAGCGGCAGATCGCGCAGTCCGGGCCCGAAGTACTCGACAAACTTTCCAACCACTCCGTGCTTGCGCAACATCTCGGTGATGGTGAGAACAAGATCGGTGGCGGTCGCACCCTCGCGCAGACGTCCCGTAAGCTTCACCCCGACCACAAGCGGAATCAGCATGGAGACAGGCTGCCCCAGCATCGCAGCTTCAGCCTCAATGCCCCCGACGCCCCATCCGAGCACGCCTAACCCGTTAATCATAGTGGTATGACTGTCGGTGCCTACTAGGGTGTCGGGGTAGGCTGTGCGCTTGCTGTTGGATTCGTGGATGAAGACTACGCGTGCGAGGTATTCGAGGTTTACCTGGTGGACGATTCCGGTGTCGGGGGGGACTATTGCGAGATTGCGGAAGCCGGTTTGTCCCCAGCGGAGGAAAGAGTAGCGCTCTTTGTTGCGTTGGAATTCGAGCAGTGCGTTTACGTCGAAGGCGCTGGCGGTGCCGAATTCGTCGACCTGGACGGAGTGGTCGATTACCAGCTCCACGGGCTGGAGAGGATTGATCAGGGCTGGGTCACCGCCTAGTTGCTGCATGGCGTCGCGCATGGCGGCGAGGTCGACTACGCAGGGGACGCCGGTGAAATCCTGGAGCAGGACACGGCTGGGGGTGAAGGCGATTTCTTTGTCGGGCTGGGAGTTCTTATTCCACGCAGCCAAGGCGCGCACTTCCTGCCCGGTTACGTTTCGGCCGTCTTCGGTGCGCAGCAAGTTCTCGAGAAGGATGCGCAGGCAGTACGGGAGATGCTTGGTGGAGATGCCTTGCTGGTCGAGGGCGTCGAGGCGGTAGATTTCGTATTCTTTGTTGTCGACTTTAAGGGTGGAGCGACTGTTGAAACTGTTCAACGACATGATGGCCTTCCTGATGAAAAATAGCAGCGCGGGCTGAAGCAGAATACCGGAACTAATAAGTCTAGCTGTTCTGTGGCGGATTGCGTAGAGCGGAATGGAGCCGCGTGAGATTCCTTTCGTCGACGGCCGTGGGAGGGGCTGGAGGATAGTTGGGAGGGGAGGGCTGCAGGTTTCGCAGCCCAGAAAGCAAAACACAGAAAGCGAACGTGGAGAACCCGGTTTCGAGTCGATTGGGACGGCGGCGGCCTAGAGTCCACTATCGTTCGCTCTATTGTTCTTCGTCTTCATTGTTTTCGCCTTCGTGTCGATCTCCGTTCCAGGGCGGGCTCGCGCGTGAGGCAGCTTCCGGAAAGTGGTCAATTTTGAACAGACAGGCATCCTGAACGCTCCTTATTTTGTGGTCAGGCGGCTCCCTCACTGAAGGCTGTTTCATCTTGCACGGGTCGTCAGGTCGTGGCGAGTTGTGTCCTGAGCGTTCTGCAGGCCTTGCTAAGGCGAAGCCAGGCTTGTGCTATCCAGGAGATGTAGCCATGGACTGCTCCACAGTGTTGTGCATCGACGATCTTCCGCAAGCCCTGGAATTGCGAAAAGCGACGCTGGAATCACAAGGTTATTGTGTCAAGGTCGCCTCGAGCGGCTATACCGCGATGAAGTTGCTGGAGGAAGCATCGATAGCTGCTGTTCTGTTGGAGTACAGACAGGAAGGGCTGGACACAGAAGCCGTGGCCTGCCACATCAAGCAACGGTTTCCTAACGTGCCGATCATCCTGCTTTCAGCGTATTCCGAATTGCCGGAACGAATTCTGTGGGTGGTGGATGAGTACGTGATGAAGAGCGAACTGCCAGAACGGCTGGTGCCGGTCATCGAACGAGTGCACAAGTTCGCACCAGGTTCGGACGAACGGCGCCCGGGTAGCCGGGCAGCAGCGTAGAACGAAGGACCGGTGAGTGCGAGGCGCATCCCGATTTGAAGGGTGTTCCTTCCGTCACGGGAAATATGGACAGGAATTTCTCCGGGGTTCTTTGCCGGGAGTCGCTCGCTCCGCGAGCGATTCCGCTTCCTCAGGAGGACGGCGCCTGTTCCGATGAAACCTTAGTTGCGGCGTCGTCATCTATGTGAGTAGGTGAAGATTCAGGCGATGAAAGTGCAGGGGGAGGTTCAAAGTATATGAACATATTCGGACGCATCGGAAGTTTGGGCAAGCAGAGTCTGGGTTGCCTGTTGTCGCTGGCTCTGGTGTTTGTGACCTTGCCGCAGAACCTGTGGGCCGTACAAGATCAGGGCGCACCCAATCAAGGCGCGCCGCCCCCGGCGCAGGGGGCGCCGGCTCCGGCACCGCCGTACGTGCAGCAGACTCCTGAGGAGTTGCAGCGCCTAGTCGCGCCGATTGCGTTGTATCCGGATTCGCTGGTGGCGCAGATTCTGGCGGGGTCGACATTTCCCGAGCAAGTGGTGGAGGCCGACCGATTTGTGCAGGCGCATCCTGATTTGAAGGGTACTGATTTGGGTAATGCCGTGGACGGGCAACCCTGGGACCCGAGCGTGAAGGCGCTCACAGTATTTCCTTCTGTCCTGGGAAATATGGACAAGAACCTTTCGTGGACGTCATCTCTGGGCGACGCCTATTACAACCAGCAACAGGAAGTGATGGATGCGGTGCAGGTGATGCGCCGGAAGGCGCAGGGCGCCGGCAGTCTTAAGAGCACGCCGCAGCAAACGGTTACGGATCAGGATTCGGATATTGATATTGCGCCGGCCGATCCCGATGAGGTGTACGTTCCTGCGTACGATCCGTGGCTGGTTTACGGATATCCGATCGTGGCGTGGCCGGGATGGTATCCGTATCCTGGAATCTGGTTTGGCGGCCCTTATCTCTCGTTCGGACTCGGCTTTGGGATTGGGTGGTGGGGCGGGTTTGGATGGGGATGGGGCAACTGGGGATTCAACTGGCATAACCACTACGCCGAGTTTAACCACGGGAGGTACTACTCCGGGAGCAGAACGTTTTATAACCGCGGCGCCTATGCTCGTGGCGGGTTTGCTCGTGGCGGCGGTTTCGACCGTGCGGGTGGGGCAAGGCCTTTTGATGGAAACCGGCAGGCGGCACGGGGATATGCTGCGCCGCGCGGCCAGAGCGGGGTGCGCTCGGGGGCCTTCAGCGGCTACGACCATGGAGCACAGACCAGGGGCTTCTCATCGCGTGGAAGCGCCAGCGTCGGTGGCGGGTTTCATGGCGGCGGAGGCGGCCACGGAGGCGGAGGCGGGCGTCGATAACCGAAATTACTCAGCGTTCCTGGTATCTGCAGGATTTTGAAATGGAGAGATGCCTTATGCAGCGAGCGAAGGTGAAGTTCGACAAGTTTCATTGGTCCCTTACTGGAGTGGTGGTTCTGGCTTTGATGGGGTGCTTTGCCCGCACCCTGGTAGCACAACAACCGGGGCAGAAGACTTTTTCATCGGCGGAAGAGGCAAGCGACGCGCTGTTCAAGGCAGCGCAGGGCAACGACGAGAAGGCGATGCTCGATATCCTGGGAGCGGATGGGGAACCGGTGGTCTCTTCGGGGGATGAGACGGAGGATGCGGAGAGCCGCGCGAATTTCGCGACGAAATATCAGGAAATGCACCGTCTGGCGAAAGAAGCGGACGGAAGCACCGTCCTGTATATCGGCGCTAAGAATTGGCCTACGCCCATACCGCTGGTGAACAAAGGTGGGTCGTGGTATTTCGACACGGAGGCGGGCAAGAAGGAGATCTTATACCGGCGAGTTGGGCGGAATGAGATGTCGAGCATTCGGGTCTGCCAGGAACTGGTGGCCGCGGAAAAAGAATACTCCGCGCAGCACGGAGAGTACGCGCAGAAAATCTTCAGTGATGAAGGGCAGCGCAATGGTCTTTATTGGAAAGCTGGGGCCGGCGAGCCCCTGAGCCCAGTGGGACCTCTAGTGGCGGCGGCGGTTACGGAGAGCTATGGTCCGAGCCGAGACAGCGCTCCAACGCCTTACCGCGGTTACTATTATCACGTCCTGGTGCGTCAGGGAAAAAATAGCGTCGGCGGAACGAAGAGTTACAGCGTGAACGGGAAAATGACCGGCGGGTTCGCTTTTGTGGCGTATCCGGCGGAATACAGGTCTTCGGGCGTGATGACGTTCATCGTTGGCGAGGATGGAGTGGTGTATCAGAAGGATCTCGGTAAGAAGACGGAGAGCATCGCCAAGGTGATGAAGGAATACAATCCCAATTCCAGTTGGCAAAAGGCTGAGGAGCAGAAGGAAGAGACTGCCAGCGAGCAGAAGACGAAGTAAGGAATTTGGGCTCGGTGGGTGCTCGATGCGGACCATTTGCAGGACTGGTGACGGTGCGGTTTGACTCGAGGCGAAGGGTGCGCGCGGGAGATCCCTCGTCCCGCTGGAGAAAACGCGGGACTTCGGGATGACGCAAGAGGCGCAGCGTTGAAGGTTTTCAAATCTCACCGCCCCAGCTCTGACGGGTTGGCTTTTGATGCATCGGTTCCAACTAATCAGCGAGGGCGGAGGCTCTTGCGGCGGCGTAGATACCAGCGCAGCAGCATTCCGCACGCCACGAGGACAACGATCAAGACGGATGCCAAGGCGAGCAGAATCCGCGGTTGACTGTAGAGCACGTAGACGCCGTTCCGGCTGTAAAAACCGTTGAAGCTAGTTACGATGGCGGGTAATGCTAGAAGATCCTCTTTGGTCAACTGCAGAACGTGCTCGTGGGCATGGTAATGAGATCCGACATATTGCATCTTGCCCTCGGTATCGAGTTCGATATGTCCGCCGAGGACATAGCTGACGGGACGGTTTCTGATGAAATCTGCAACCCGCTGGGCGCTAGCCAGGTCTGCGTGGGCGTCGTCGATGATCAGGCGTCCCGGTAATAAGAAATCACCTGAGAAGAATAGTCCTGTCTGGCGATCGTAGTACGAGACGTGGGATGGGTAATGCCCCGGGGTTGGAATCACGTCGACGATCCGATCGCCGAGATCGACCTGAGCGAGACCGTCCGGCCAATCCTGAAAGCCAAAGTATTCCCTTACGTGAGCCAGGTCAGCGGGAACAACCTTGACATTCGATAGAGTTCCGAACTGCGAGTCACCTAGTCGATGATCGAGGTGGCCGTGGGTGTGGACTACGATGAGAGGTATTTTCGCCTGACCTTGTGCTGGGAGCAGGGCCATCACGGTCTGAGCCAGCGGCATCTGCTTCGGGTCGGCGACGTCGCCAGTATCGATCAGTAACGCTTTGGTGGAGCCTACCAGCAGATAAACGAACGGGGCCTCGGCCGTGGCGCACGGGTTTTCGCGAAGAATGAAGGTTTGGGAATTATAGGGATGTACCTGAATGGGAGGTTGGGAGTTGGTGGCGCAATCGGGTGCGCCCTCGTTCCAGTGAACGTCCATTGATCCGGAAACGAGTTGCGAGCGAGCGGACAAGGACGTGAGCAGCAGCCCGGCAACGAGTAAGGAGCGGAAGATCGACGGCAACGAGATCACCGAGACAGCATAAATGAAACGTTCACGTCTGATCATAACGGGCCTTAGTGTGCGGCGATCCACACCTGGTATGCGACTACTGCCATCATGAATATAAGGTAGAGGCGAAGGGCCCAGAGGACAAGGAGTTCGGGGCCTTTGAGGTAACGGCGGGGGATGGGGTGCTTTTTGGCTTTGACCAGTTGATCGTGTTCGAGCGAGGAGAGGACCCAGGTTTGATCGGAAGCCAGAGTGTGTGTCAGGTCGTTTTTTGTCATAATAGTTATCCTCGGACTGAAGGTGGTGCCGTCCTTCCGGGACTCGTTCCAGCTTTCCGGCTCTACCCGGCACTTCGGTGCCGGGCTTTCACATGCCGCCCCTTCGGGGCTTGGGTGCAATCATCGCATCCTACCTCTTCCGAGAATTCAGTTCTCACATAGATTTCCCCGGAGCGATCCGTAAAAACGCTTCCTTATGTTCCTCCCAGGGCGGCGAAGATGTTGGGGGCGATTATGCTGATGCCGAAGAGTATGCCGGCGGCGGTGAGGATGAAGACCACTGCTGTAGCCAGCATGTTCGCCCACAGTGGGCTGACGAGGTTGCCCATAACTTCTTTGTCATTCACCAGCATGAAGAGGAATACCAATGCCGGGGGCATGGCCAGGACTGCGACTACGTTTACCACGAGGACCACGTAGACGAGCGGCAGGCCTGGGATCAGAACGATGGCGGCGGCGGCCACGGAGCACAAACTGAGCACGGCATAGAACGATTTGCCTTCTCCCATGGGGAGGTTGAGGCTGTGGGGCTTGTGGGTTACTTCGCCGAAGGCGTAGGCCGAGGAAGCGGAAATGGTGATGGCGGCAACGATGCCGGCCTCGACCATGCCGAGGGCGAAGAGCGATGCGCCAAAGCGACCGATGATGGGCTGCAGAGCCTGGGCGAATTCGGCAGCCTGGAAATTATCGGCGGTCATGTGATGGGCGAGGAGCGGTGCGGTCGCCAGAATCGTGGCGATAGCGGCGGCGGTCGCGAGGGCTGCGCCTAAGACCGTATCGATCCGCCCGAAGCGGATGTCTTTGGTGGTCATTCCTTTGTCGACGGTTGCGCTCTGCTGGAAGAAAAGCATCCACGGGGTTACGGTGGCTCCGATGTCAGCAAGAACCAGAAGCAGAGTGTCTTTGTTGAAGCCGGGAAGCGGCTGCCAGGTGAGGAATGCGTGGCCGACCGAGGGCCAACTCGGGTGAGTCATGAGGGCGACCGGGATGAAGATCAGGTTGAATGCGGCTGCTGCCAGGGTGAGGCGTTCCCAGGTCCAATAGCGGTGACTCATCAGAGCGGCGTAGAGGATTACCAGAGCGATGAGGACGGCTATCCAGGGAGGGACGCCGAAGAAGCCGAGGCCGGCGCGGATGGCGATGAACTCGGTGATTAGAGTGAGGAAGTTGCCGACGCCGAGGTCGATCATGGAGAACCATCCCCAGAAGGGGCCGAAGCGCTCGAAGATGAGTTCGGCGTGTCCGCGATGGGTGGCGGCGCCGAGGCGGACGGTCATTTCCTGGACTACGATCGCCATGCAGAAGGTGAGGGCAACGAAGGGGAGGAAGAATCCGATGCCGAACTTTGCACCGGTGGCGGCGTAGGAGAGCATGCTGGGGCCGTCGTTTTCTCCCAGCATGACTAAAACACCGGGGCCGAGCAGCAACCACATCAGGCGGGCGCGGGAGGAAAAGCCGTGCTGGGCGCGGGCGGTGGAGACGCGGACACGGTCGTGAGCGCGGTCGAGGTCTTCGTGGGTGATTACTACCTGGTCTTCGGCTTGGGTGAGGACGGGCTTCATCGGTTGAGGCGGTCTTTGTAATCTCTGGCTGTGCGTCCGGCGGGATTCTCTCCGGCAGAGATTAGCGCAAGTATACACTATGAAATAAACTATGGTTAACCAATCGCGACGACTTCAGGGGCTAAAGCCCAGATCAAAAGGGTAACAAGACGGCACGGCTGAAGCCTTGCCCTTCTCGAGCTGTGCCCTTCGCGAACCCGTGGGCGAGCCTTTAGCGGGTGGAGTGGTGGTTGGCGGGGGAAACCCAGACGCGCTCGGCGGCTGCGCGGCCCAGAGAGACGCGGCCGGCGACGGTGGACAGGGCGAGGGTCTGGTCGTAATTGCGCTCGAGGAGGCGCAGCTTAGCTCCGGGGCGAATGCCGCGGGATTGGAGGAACTCGAGCAGGCGGCGGTCGCGTTCATAAATTCCGCTGACGGCGTAGGCGGCTCCTGGGGCGGCGTCGGCGAGCAGAAGGAGTCCGCGATGGCGGCGGCTGGCGGGACTTTCCATCTCGCTCAGATTGCCGTGGGGACAGGCGCCGGACTTGCCTAGTTTGGCCAGGAGTTTGGCTTCGAAGTCGGGTGAGACGGCGTGTTCGAGACGCTCGGCTTCGTCGTGGACCTTCCACCACTCCATGCCGAAAAGTTCGGATAGCATGCGTTCGATCAGGTGGTGGCGGAGGGTTAGCTTGCGGGCGATCTTGCGGCCGGCGGCGGTTAGACGGACGTGGCCATCGGCCTGGACGCGAACCAGGCCGTCTTTTTTCAGGCGGCGCAAAGCCATAGTTACGGCGGGCGGGGACACCGTCAGCCAGTCGGCCAGTCGCGCCGAGATAACCGATTCTCCTTCGCTTTCGGCCTCTAGGATTGCTTTTAGGTAGTCTTCCTTGGAGACGGTGATCATCTGGAAAGATTATACGACGGGGAATTAAGCATGGTTAATTGGCGGTGGAGAAAAAAGCTTTAACACAAAGGAACACAGGGTAGTGCTAGTGCGGTTTGACAGCGTTCCTTGTCTGCACCTAACCTTGATTCTCTCTGGCTATGAAAGTTCTGGTTTTCGGTAACGGGGGACGCGAGCATGCTTTGGTATGGAAGCTGCGGCAGTCTGCGCGCGTTTCGAAGCTTTATTGCGCGCCGGGCAACGGCGGCATTGCGGACGAGGCGGAATGCCTGGCGGTTGACCTGAAGAACCTGGATTCGATGGTCGCTGTGGGTGAGCAGGTGCGGCCGGATCTTACGGTGGTGGGTCCTGAATTGCCGCTCACGTTGGGGATAGTGGATGAGTTTACGCGGCGGGGGTGGCCGGCGTTTGGGCCGACCAAGGCGGCGGCGCAACTGGAGGCGAGCAAGAGCTTCGCGAAAGAATTCCTGCAGCGGCATCGTATTCCTACGGCTCCGTATGCGATCTGCGATTCGGTGGAGGAAGTGCGCGCAGCGTTGACGCACTTTCACTTGCCGGTGGTGGTGAAAGCTGATGGATTGGCGGCGGGCAAGGGCGTGGTAATCGCCGCGACCAAGGAAGAGGCTGTGGGCGTGGCCGCCGAGATGTTCAGTGGAAAGATGGTGGGAGCGGCTGGGTTGCGGGTGGTGCTGGAAGAGTGTTTGAAGGGCGACGAGCTTTCGTTTCTGGTGCTGAGCGATGGGGAGCGGGTTGCGCCGCTGGTGGCGGCGCAGGATCACAAGCGGGTGGGCGATGGCGACACGGGGCCTAATACGGGTGGGATGGGCGCTTACTCTACGCAAAACATTATCGACGACAAGATGCGGGACTGGCTGGTGCATCACATTGCGCGTCCCGTGGTTGAGGGGATGAAGGCGGAGGGTGCGGAGTTCAAGGGCGTGCTGTATTGCGGGCTGATGATGACGGCTCGCGGTCCGATGGTGCTGGAGTTTAATTGCCGGTTTGGCGATCCGGAGACGCAGCCGATTCTGATGCGGCTGGAGAGCGATCTGGTGGATGCGCTGGAAGCTTCCGTGGCGGGGCGGGTTAGCGAGGGGGATTTCAAATGGTCGGCGGATGCGTCGGTGTGCGTGGTGATGGCTTCGGGAGGATATCCAGGGACGTTTGAAGTGGGGAAAAAAATTACGGGGCTGGAAGACGCCGGGGCGGTGGATGGAGTTAAAGTGTTTCACGCGGGAACCTCGAAGCGTGATGGATCGTTTTATACGACTGGCGGGCGGGTGCTGGGAGTTTCGGCGCGGGCTGCGGAGTTAGGGAGCGCGGTCGAGCGGGCATATGAGGCTTGCGAGAAGATTCGTTTTGATGGGGCACATTACCGGAAGGATATTGCGGGGCGAGCGCTGAAGAAGTAGGTTACGAATCCGGCTCGGGATTTGCAGCTTGAAAGGCGGAGCTGGTGGTGAAAATTACCATCAAAGATCCGCCTTGGGGTAGCAAAAGGGATCCTTCGACTACGGGTGTGCTTCGTTTCGCGACGCGCACCCTCCGCTCAGGATGACAAATGGATGACAAACTAAGGGGGTTCATGAGTAAGACTCTGGTTTCGATAGTGATGGGGAGTGACTCTGACCTTGAGATTATGCGCGAGGCCGGGAAAGCGCTGGAGGAGTTTGGGATCGGTTATGAGATTGACGTTACTTCGGCGCATCGCTCGCCGGATCGAACTGCCGACTTCGCGCGGAAGGCTGCTGGGCGCGGGATTTGCGTGATCATTGCCGGAGCTGGTGGGGCGGCGCATCTGGCTGGGGTGATTGCGGCTCACACCACCCTTCCTGTGATTGGGGTGCCGATTCCTTCGACCGCGCTGCAGGGGATGGATTCGCTGTTGGCTACGGTGCAGATGCCGGCGGGGATTCCGGTGGCGACCGTTGCTATTGGGAAGCCTGGGGCTACCAATGCTGGGATTCTTGCGGCGCAGATGATTGGGTTGGGAGATGCTGCGGTTGCTCAGAAGCTCGTAGTGCATAAGGAGAGGCTGGTGCGGGGTGTGGAGGAGAAGTCGAGGAAGTTGAGGGGCGTCTAGCGTAGTGGCAGTGCCTGCGCTTCGCTGGACCCCTCGGCTTCGCTCGGGGCAGGCTCTCGAGGCGGCCGTCCCCACACAACTAATCTAGAGCTTTAGTCCCTTCAAATATTCGCGGAATGGCTTGCCGAGGTCTTGGCGTTTTAGAGCGAACTCTACAGTGGCTTTCAGGAAGCCTAGTTTGTCGCCGGTGTCGTGGCGGCGGCCTTCGTAGACGTAGGCGTACATTTTTTCTTTTTGCAGGAGGAGGCGCATGCCGTCGGTTAGCTGGAGTTCGCCTCCGGCGCCAGCCTTGGTGTTGGCGAGGCAATCAAAAATTGCCGGGGTGAGAATGTAGCGGCCGATTATGGCGAGGTTTGACGGCGCGTCTTCGGGCTTCGGTTTCTCGACCATATTCTTGATTTCGTAGAGGCGGCCGCCGAAGCGGCTGTCGGCGGGCTTTACGTCGAGCACGCCGTAGGAAGAAATCATTTTTCCTTCGATGATTTGAGTCGCTAAAACCGAGCACTGGGTTTGATCAAAGACATCGACCATTTGCTTGAGGCAGGGAACCTTGGCGTCGATTACGTCATCGGCGAGGAGCACGGCGAAGGGTTCGTTGCCTACGAGTTCTCGCGCCATGAGCACGGCGTGTCCCAGGCCGAGAGCTTCCTTCTGGCGGACGTAGGCTACGTGAATCATGTCGGAAATGGAGCGGACGATTTTTAGCAGATCGAGCTTCTTGCGATCTTCGAGCATTCTTTCGAGTTCGTAGCTGACGTCGAAGTGGTCTTCGATGGCCTGCTTGCCGCGGCCGGTGATGATCAGAATCTGGTCGCAGCCTGAGGCCATGGCTTCTTCCACGCCGTATTGGATGATGGGCTTATCGACCAGCGGGAGCATTTCCTTGGGCTGGGCCTTGGTCGCGGGCAGAAAGCGGGTGCCGAGGCCGGCGGCAGGGAATACGGCTTTGCGGACTTTCATGGGCATGGGAGTCGTCGGTCGTTAGTCGTTGATCGTTACTCGTTAGTCGTTGATCGTTTATCGATGGCCGTTAGTCGTTGGCGGTGCGAGTTTGGTTGCTGGATGATTGTACCTGCAGCGGTTTCGGGTTGGCGACTCATCGGGCGTGGGGTAGAATTCTGCGTCTAGCGAACTTCCACGGGAGGATTTCGATGGATCTGACTCACATAGCACCACGCTCGCCACACTTCTACAGGACCGTTAGCAACATTGGCGTGACAGCTATTGGAGCGATGTTGCTGATGATTGTTGCGCTCCAATTCCTGGACTCGACGGCGGGACTGGATCGCCTGGTTCTGGGCGTGATCACGCTCGGAATTGCAGCGATCGGGCTCGCATATTTCAAGCAGCGCGGCGCACTCAATCAGATGGACGGAAAGATCGGCGACGAAGTTGTGCTCGGCTTGCGCCACACTGCCAACGCGATGGCTTGTTCTGGCTACATGATCTGCATCTTCGCTTTGGGCCTGATTCACCGCCACTAAGGCTCGTCACTGAGGCATCTTTGTGCTCGCGCCCGATGGCACGCCAGATCCCGTTTCTGCGCTGGCCAGCTGTTCCAATACATTGCGGAGCGCTCGCAGGACTTCTTCCGCGGCTGTGGCTTTCAAAGCGAACTTCAGCATGCCATCTGGGGTGAACTGGGCCCCGCGCTGGGCGGAGACGAAGCGGGCTAATTGTTCCGGGTCGACTGTGGCGTTCTGCTGAAACTTGAACGTGACGAAGTCGCGTTTGCGCTCGATGGCGTTCACGCCTACTTTCATGCACAGAAGTTTTAGCGAAGCGTAGTCGAGCAGGTTGCGGACTGCGGGTGGAGGCGGTCCGTAGCGATCTTGCAGTTCGGCGGCTACGTCGGTTAGTTGGGATTCGGTTTCTACTCTCGCTACTCGCTTATACATCTGCAGGCGCTGGTTTTCTTCGGGGACGTAGTCCGCGGGGATGCGAATGTTCAGGCCCAGATTGAGCTGGGTTTCGGCTTCGTCGGGACTGGCTTCGCCTTTCATTTCGCGGACGGCGCGTTCGAGCATCTGGGTGTAGAGCTCGAAGCCGATGGCTTCGATGTGGCCGCTCTGCTCGCCGCCGAGCATGTTGCCGGCGCCACGGAGTTCGAGATCGAGGGCGGCGATTTTGAATCCGGCACCGAGGTCGGAGAATTCCTTGAGTGCTGCCAGGCGGCGGCGGGCGATCGGCGTGAGCTCGATTTCGGGCGGGAGCATTAGATAGGCGTAGGCGCGACGGCTGGAACGTCCTACTCGGCCGCGTAACTGGTAAAGCTCGGAGAGACCGAGGCGGTCGGCGCGGTTGATCAGGATTGTGTTGCAGAGCGGGATGTCGAGACCATTTTCGATGATTGTGGTCGAGACCAGGATGTCGGCTTCGTGGTGCATGAACTTCAGCATCACTTTTTCTAGTTCGCCTTCCGACATTTGGCCGTGGCCCACGATGATTTTGGCTGGGGGAACCAGCGCCTGAATCTTGGCGGCGATTTCCCAGATGGTGTCGACTCGGTTGTGGACGAAATAGACCTGGCCGCCCCGCTCCAGTTCCTGCTCGATGGCGGACTGGATTAGTTTTTCGTCCCACCTGGCGACTACCGTCTGGATCGCCATGCGATCTTTGGGCGGGGTTTCAATGACGCTCATATCGCGCAGGCCTACCAGAGACATGTGGAGGGTGCGGGGGATGGGCGTGGCTGACATGGTCAGCACGTCGACCTGCTTGCGCATTTGCTTAATGCGCTCTTTGTGGCGGACGCCGAAGCGCTGTTCTTCGTCGACGATGAGCAGGCCGAGGTCGGAGAACTTGATGTCTTTCGAGAGTATGCGGTGAGTTCCGATGAGGATGTCGATTTTGCCGGCTTCGGTTTTTTGCAGGATTTCTTTTTGCTGCCTGGGGGTGCGGAAGCGGCTGATCATTTCTACGGTGACGGGGAACGGGGCGAAGCGCTGCTTGAAAGTTTCGAAGTGCTGGAAGGCAAGGACTGTTGTGGGCGCCAGGACCGCGACTTGTTTGTTGTCGCTGATGGCTTTGAAGGCGGCGCGCATGGCTACTTCGGTTTTGCCGTAGCCCACGTCGCCGCAGAGCAGGCGGTCCATGGGCTGGGGAGACTCCATGTCGCGGGTTACGTCTTTGATGGCCTGGGACTGGTCCTCGGTCTCGTTGAATTCGAAGGCGTCCTCGAATTCGCGGAACCACTCGTTGCCGGGCGGGAAGGCGTGTCCGACGGCGGTTTTGCGCTCGGCGTAGAGCTTGAGGAGTTCGTCGGCCATATCTTTCATGGCCGTGCGCACGCGAGATTTCGTCTTCGACCAAGCGGCGGTGCCGAGATGACTCAGGACCGGCTTGGCGCCTTCGGAGGAGCGGTACTTCTGGACGAGATCGAGACGGGTGAGCGGGACGTAGAGGCGGGCGGCGTCGGCGAATTCGAGCAGCATGAATTCGGCGGGGCCGTCGCCGTGATTGATTTCCTTGAGGCCCTGATACTGGCCGATGCCGTGCTCGACGTGGACAACATAATCGCCGACCTGGAGATCGCGGAAGTCGGAAAGGAAAGCGGAAACTTTGGACTTTGAGCGCTGGGGGCGCGAGGCTACGGTGTCGGATTCGTCGAAGAGGTCGCGTGCGCCGAAGATGGCGAGGTTGGCTTCGGGAAGGAGAACGCCGTCGGGAATGTAGGCCGTGGCCAGGGTGGTGGTTAGGACCTCGCCGGCAAAGTAGCTGGTTTCGTCGGCGTAGCTTTCGCCGCCGCGAGTGCGGCTGCCTAAGCGGAAGGAGACGTTGTACTCGGTGAAGACGTCGGCGAGACGTTCGACTTCGCCGGTGTTGGGGACGGCGAAGAGTACGCGCTTGCCATCGGCGTTCAGTTTCTGGACTTCCGCGAGCATGGAGGGAACTGCGCCGTGGAAGCGCGGGGACGGTTGCGTGAGAAAAGTTACTGCATCTTCTTCCAGGCTGCGGGTAATGCCCAGGTGCTCAACGTCGGCGCCGTGAAGGGCTGCTGTTTCTTGCCACCACTCATCTGGCGGCGTGTAGAGGTCTTCGGGGCGAACCAGGTTGCCGACGCCGCTGCGCTCATGGGCTTCCTGAACGCGCGTCCAGAAGCGGTCGAATTCCTGCTGAAGTTGATCGGTCTCGTCGAGCAGGACCGCGGCTCCGGGGATTAGATCGAAGATGGTGCTGTCGGCTCCGGCGACTGGAGAGTAAAACTCCCAGCCGGGGAAAACATTGACGCCGCCGGCGCGGACTGAGGCTTCGACGATTTCTTCGTTGCCTACGATGCGCTTGCCGCTCAGGCGAGTGTGAATTGCGCCGAGGAGATGCTCGCTGACCGGGGTTTCGGTGAGCGGAAGCAGCAGGGCTTCGTCTACAGGGGTGGAGGAACGCTGCGAGGCGGGATCGAACTTGCGGATGGAATCGGCTTCGTCGCCGAAGAACTCGATGCGCAGGGGGCGGTCGGCTTCGGGCGAGTAGACGTCGAGGATGCCGCCGCGCACCGCATATTGGCCGGGCATCTCGACTACGTCGGTGGAGGTGTAGCCGACAGTGTTGAGATGGGCGAGCAGGGCTTCGAGGTCGAAGGATTCGCCGCGGCGGATGGTGCGGGCCAGGTCGGCGTAATAATCGCTGGAGCGCAGGCGGATGGCCGTCGCAGCTATTGGCGAGACCACGATGGAGGCTGCGCCGGTCGCTATTTTCCATAGGGCTGTGGCGCGTTCTTCCTGGAGTTCGGGGTGGGGCGAGAGATTCTGGAACGGGAGGACGTCGCGGGCGGGGAGGGAGATGACGGAATCGGGATCGCAGGCTGCGGTGAGTTCACAGAAACCGCGAAGGACTGGAATGAGGTCTTCGACGGCACGGTTGTCGGTGACTACGAAGATCAACGGGCGTGCGGCGGCGCGCTGGAACAGCACCAGCAGCAAGGCTTTTGCGGTGGGAGTCAGGCCGGAGACACGAATACGCCCCGTGCCCTCCTTTAGGTGGGAGGCTACACGCGTGAAGGCGGGAAGCTTTTCTACGTCCGTGAAGAGTTCGCGGACGAAGGGAAGAAGCATGCAGGATTATTTTAGCAGGAGCAGAGGGAGGGGACGGCGACCGATTCCAGCGGACTCGTGGTAGTGGCCGCCTCGCTGCGCTCGGCGGAACGGCCCGAGGCGGCCGTTCCCACACGATCCCATGCCACAATCTTTGCTAGCCACGCAACAGGGGGCGGGTCAGGCAGGTGGGGCCGCCGCTGCCGTTGATGCAGAGTTCGGTGGCGGGGAAGGTGCGGAGGTCGAATCCGGCTTGGCGGAGGCGGGCGTTGGTCTTGGGATTTTCTTCGATGGCGAGCAGGCAGTGGTTGCCTAGCGCTAGCACGTTGCATGCTAATGTATCTCGCTCGGAGGCGTCGATTTCGATGAATTTGTATCCGCTCGACTGGAGCAGTTCGACGGTCTCGACTGCGAGCCAGGGGAGATCGACTAACGCAGTTTGTTCATCGAGCAGGCTGATCAGCGACATTAGATGGAGACACGCGGACGGGCCGGGTCCATGGGGCAGTGGCGCTGAAAACACTTGTATGCCTTTGGGAGCCAGCAGGTCGCGCATCTGCTGAATGCCGGCGGCATTGGTGCGGAAGCCGTGTCCGATTAGCAGCGTCTCCGCGTCCAGCCAGAGGATGTCTCCGGCTTCGGTGGTGCCGGGAGGGGCGATCTGGCCGAGGGTTGGGATTTCGAGCGTCTCGCAGAAGGAGCCGTGGTGCGGGCTTTCGGCTGCGCGGTTCGGCTTGCCGGGACACATCAGGATCAAGCCGTAGTCGGTGGGAAGGGACGCGTCGTGAGTGTAGACGGCATCGAGGGAAAGATCGGGCGCTGGAGGCATCTCGATCACCTCTGCGCCAGTGGCTTCCAATTCGCGGCAGAGTGCTTCATGCTGGGATTGGGCGGTTGCGAAGTCGGGTGCGTGGTGGAAGCCTAGTTGTTGCCAACGTTCGGCGCGTTCTGGCTGGTTCCATCCGGCGGTGCGGGGAGAACAGACGAGGACACGCACCAGAGTGCCGGTCATAGAATGGCCGTTGAAACGTGTTTTTGCGGCTGCTTCGGGCATCTTCTTCTATAGCCTTCTGAATCTCTATAACCTTCTGAAACTGCCGCGCCTGTCAGGAATCTATATGGGCATTATGACAAAAGCAATGTGGGAAGGCGCGGTGCTGGCCGAAAGCGACGCTACGGTCGAGGTGGAAGGGAACCAGTATTTTCCTCCAGATGCGATCCGGAGGGAATATTTCAAGCCTAGCGATGCGCACACGGTGTGTCCGTGGAAAGGGACGGCAAGTTACTACGATGTTGAAGTGAACGGCAAACGGAACGCCGGGGCAGCCTGGTATTATCCCGAGCCGAAGGCGGCGGCGAAGCAGATTACGGGGTATGTGGCGTTCTGGAAAGGCGTGACAGTGGGGAAGTAAGAGAGCATGCGCCCGGAGGGGGTCGCTTTACTTTGTGCTACAATGTAAAGCATGGCACAAGCAACAGTTTCTTCCAAGAATCAAATCGTCATTCCGCGGGAGGCCCGGGAGGCGCTTGGCTTGAGGGCTGGCGATAAGGTGCTGGTGGTGGTCCGCGGTAAGAGAGTGCTGGTGCTGCAAAAACCCAGATCTCACGGGGCAGCAATTCGAGGTTTGGCGGGCGCCGCCTATCCATCCAAACATGTTCAGAAGGAACGTGAGACTTGGGAGTAGAGCGCCTGCGACTATTCCTGCGGCGTCACCGCCGGATCGCGCTCGACACCAGCGTCTTCATTTACCAACTGGCAGCAAATGCCCGATATCTGGCGCTCACAGATTCTGTCTTTTCGTGGGTGGAGCGTACAGGCCATGAGGCGGTGACCTCAACTATCACAATGACGGAGCTCCTGGTCCCATCGTATCGTGATAACGACGAGCACAGAGTTGACGCGTTCTACGGTTTGCTTTCCACATATCCCAACCTGCAATGGATTGCGCCTGATTTAGAGGCGGCGGACCTTGCAGCAAAACTGCGGGCCGTGTATCGCCTGCGGACGCCGGATGCTCTGCAAGCGGCTACCGCTCTCCGAGCGCATGCGACGGGCTTGATCACAAACGATCCGATCTTCGCGCGAATTGGAGGGTTGGAGACGGCGATCCTAGATCAGTTCATCTGACGCCGTGCGTAGTTCGCTAGAACTCGATGTGGGCCCGGAACGAGGGGACGAGGACGGGACCGCGGTCGCGGTTGTAGCCGGGGTCGACGATGTGCTGCAGGCCGGGCGCGAGGTAGATGCCGCGCCAGGCGTGGACGGTGTAGTAAGTCTCGAGAACATTTTCGCGGCCGTAGTTCAGGTTGCCGTCGCCGAGCAGGAAGCCGAGACCGCCATCGGCGAGGTAGGTTTGGTGATCCTTGCAGATTGCATTGCTGATGAAGGCGATGCCGGCGCGATCCTGCTTGCGATGCCACCAAGCGCCGTTGGCGCCTAACCCTTCGGCGAAGGTTTGATCGACCTCGGTGTAGGCGAAGGATTCGGTCTTGCCGTTATCCCAGCCGAAGCGGGCGAAGGCGGTGAGGTTGGGCAGGAGATTCTGCTCGAGGTTGACGCCGAAACCGTATTTTCGCGTGATGTGCCAGGGATGATCGGTGATCTCTGGGACGGGTGTGAGACCTGCTTCAAAGTTGGCGATGGCATCGCGATAGATACCCATGTTGGCGTAGTTGGTGTAGGCCAATAGACGGACGACCCCGGCTTTTTTCGGGATCAGTCCGTGACGCAGCTCGTATTCGAAGTTTTCAGCGTGGGCTTGCCAAGGCTTCCAGACCAGATCAATTCCGTTAGCAACTTTCGGCATTAAGGCTTCGGCGAAACGGAAACCCCAATTGCGGTCTTCGAATTCGGCGGTGGCGCCGACAGTGTAGCCACGGGTGTCAGCGGCATAGTCGTAGGCGCCGTTGTTGTCGGTGGTCCAGTTGATGAATTGAAGATGGGTATCGGAGCCGACAGAATTCACATCGAAGAAGTCGGGAATGCTGAATTTGCCGAAGCGGATCTCCAGGCGTCGACGCGGCAGTTCTTCAAAGAGCGACCAGAAGTTGCGCTGGTTTTCGATTTTATCTTTGCTCAAGGCAAAGACTTTGTGAACCTCGGCTCGACCCAGATAGGGTTCTTTGCTCAACAGCGGATTGCGCACAATATCGAGATCGGTGTTACCGGCGAGCCCGAGGCCGGTGCTGAGCGCGGCGCCGCCGGCCTCTTCGATGTCGACCAGGAGTTCGGTGGAATTGTTGAGGCGCGCGCCAGTGTAGAGCGTGACCACGCGCGACGTAGCCTTCTCGTAATTGGGGCTGAGGCTGTGCGGGCCACTGTAGTCAGCAGGGAATGGGGGATGAGTTTGAAAAATGAAGTTTGCCTGGCCGGAGAGCCAGAAGCGCGTGTCCTTGAGATGAGGGAGCATGGCTTCGGGGTCCTCGGGCGAAGGAATATCAGCCGGGCTGGCCGCGGCAGCGTCACTCTGCGACGGGGTATCAGGTTTCGTTTCGGAGGGTGCATCCGGCTGCTGTGCTCGCGCCGGGGGTGCCGGAGCAAGAGCAATGGCAGCCCAGAACGCAAGCAACAGGAAGCGTTTGCCGAGATCCGCGAGTTGGGTCTGTCTGTTCATTGTTAAGATTTCCCGCTACGCGGCGCACCCAGCGGAGTGTGGGTTTTTCCGGCGGTTGTCACGAGGCACTTAACGCAAATATATCACAGTTGATTAACTATAGTTAACTACGCTGGAGTCGTGCGCGGCAGTTCCACCCACCGCCCAAGGTGGGGACGCCACCGATTTACCGAGCCTACGCAGGGTGAATTAAAGGAATGTTACAGTCCGGGGCCGGGTGACGCCCGGCGCCCCTTGTTCTTGTAGCATACCCCCGTATAGTATAGTCAAGTAGAAATTAACCTGGGGAGCTGGCATGGCTCATACGCTACGAGAAAAAGAAAAACTGAAGCTGCGCGTGAAACGTATTCGCGGACAGATTGACGCTATGGAACGCGCGCTAGAGGAGGGCAAAGACTGCGGAGACATACTGCAGCTGATCGCGGCTGCACGCGGGGCGATGAACGGGCTGATGGCGGAACTGCTGGAAGATCACGTCAGATTTCACGTGCTGGATCCATCGCGTAAAACGACTTCCGGGCAGGCGATTGCTGCCGATGAATTGATGGAGATCGTGCGGTCGTACCTTAAGTGAGACTGGGCCAGGTCCCGGCAGAAAGGAAATGAGGACAGCCCGGAGCCCCCGAAGCTGTCCCTGAACCCTCCCGGTTAGAAGGGCAACATGATGAGGCAAACTTACCTGCGCGATGTTGCAAAATGATGGCGGAATCGTGAATATGTGATTAATTTGTTTGGCGAGGGCGCTGCTATAGTAGTCAGTCTTGCTGGTTGACATCTTTCTTCTGCGGGATACTTGATGCCGTCCACGACGTCCCGAAAAGTCGAGCAGTCGCGCCGTTTGCAGCAACGTGCGGAGAGCATGATTCCGGGCGGAGTGAACTCGCCGGTGCGTGCGTTCGGTTCGGTGGGCGGGGATCCGCGGTTCATCGTGCGGGGGAAGGGCTCGCATATCTGGGATGCGGACGAAAATGAATTCATCGACTACGTTGGGTCCTGGGGGCCGCTGATTCTGGGACATGCCGCGCCGGACGTGCTCGACGCTATTGTGGGAGCCGCGTGCAACGGCACGAGTTTTGGGGCTTCCACGCCTTCCGAGGCCGATCTCGCGGAAATGGTGCTGGCGGCGGTACCTTCGATGCAGAAGGTTCGCTTTGTAAGCTCCGGAACCGAAGCTACGATGTCGGCCATCCGTTTGGCGCGGGCTTATACCAAGCGCAAGTACATTGTTAAATTCGAGGGCTGCTACCACGGGCATTCCGATTCCCTGCTGGTGAAGGCGGGTTCGGGAGTGGCAACGCTGGGCATTCCGGGATCGGCGGGAGTTCCGGAGGAGTTTATCCAATTCACGCTGGCCCTGCCCTTCAACGATATCAAGCCCGTGGAATATGCCTTTCAGAAATTCAAGCATCAGATTGCCTGTGTGATTGTGGAGCCGGTGGTGGGAAACATGGGGTGTGTTCCGAGCGCCGATGACTACCTGGTGGCTTTGCGAATGATTACGGAACGCGAGAGGTCGGTGCTGATTTTTGATGAGGTGATGACGGGATTTCGGGTGTCGTTCGGAGGAGCGCAGGAACTTTACAACATTCGTCCGGATCTTACGACCCTGGGCAAGATCATTGGCGGGGGTTTGCCGGTGGGGGCGTATGGCGGTTCGGGCGAGATTATGAATCTGGTGGCGCCGCTGGGGCCGATGTATCAGGCGGGGACGCTCTCCGGCAATCCGCTGGCGATGGCGGCGGGGTGCGCGATGTTGAAGCATTTGCGCGATGAGAAGCAGGAGATCTATCCGCGGCTGGAGAAGTTGAGTGGAGAGCTGGTGGAGGGCGTGGCAGCGGCTGCGAAAGATGCGGGCGTCCCGCTGTGCTACAACCGCGTGGGGTCGATGTTTACGTGGTTCTTCACGCCGGGGCCGGTTACGGATTGGGATTCGGCATCGAAATCCGATACCGAGGCATTTGCGAAGTTCTTCCACGCTATGCTTGACCGCGGAGTTTATCTGCCGGCGTCGCAGTATGAGGCGGCATTCTTGAGCGGGACGCACACGGCGGAGGATATTCAGCAGACGATTGCGGCGGCGAAGCAGGGGTTTGCGGCGGTTAAGGGATGAGAGGCAATTTCACTACCCTTCGACTTCCCCCCGCAGATTCGCTCGAGGCATCGGCAGAACAGGCCGGCTCACGGAGAAATTCCAAATACTCTAGCTAACGGCCAGCTTTTCCATCATCTGCGGAATTGTTACAAACTCGTATCCTTCTGATTTGTAGCGAGCGATCAGGTGATCGGTGGCGATTACCGTCTGGGCACGGTCGGCGCCCACTTGCTTATGACCCCCATCGTGGAGCAGGATCACGTTGCCGCCGTGAGTTTGGCTGGCGACCTTGCGTTCGATCACCTCGGCGGGCAGCGCGTTCCAGTCGTAACCGGTTACGTTCCACATAACTGGTTCCAGGCCTAGGTCGCGGGCGACGCGGAGGACGGCGGGGCGGCGTCCGCCGAAGGGCGGGCGGAAGAGATTGGAATGCTGGCCGATCGCATCTTGCAATGCGGAGCGGCATTGGGAGAGTTCCCGGCGAATTTCGGCTTCGCTTTTGAAGATCAGCAACGGGTGGGTAAACGTGTGGTTACCGACGACGTGGCCGGCCTGGATAATGTTGCGGGCGATCTCCGGATGTTGCTGTACGTAGCGTCCGATCAAGAAAAAGGTCGCGTGTACGCCGTGTCGGGCGAGGACTTCGAGCAGGCTTGGCGTGTGCAGGTGGTTCGGGCCGTCATCGTAGGTCAGCGCGATTTGCCGGGAGCCGGGCGGCAGTCCGGTGAAGGTCTGCCCATACCATTGTCCCGTCGGAGCCATGGACTGGTAGCCGGCGGTGATCACGGCTGCGGCAGAAACGGCATACGCTAGAGTGGGGACCAGCATGCAGGAATTGTATTTCATTGAGGATTGAGCAATCGGTGATTGGGCAATTGAACTTCTGGTCACGCTGGGCTTTTTGAATTGCGCGTGGGAGGTGAGGCCGGCGAGCTTCGCCCTGCCGAGCCTCTTCGGCTTCGCTCGGGGCAGACAGCCGAGGCGGCTGTGACCACAGGAGGCGAAATTGGGCAACCAGTAAATTACTCAATCGCACAATCTCTGCTATTAACTCTTCCCTCAATTGCCACTCGGCTCCATCCGAGCTATCCTGCATCTTCCGAATTATTGCGAGCCCATGGCTAATCTTTTCGAGCTGCCCCGTTACATTGCTGTGGAAGGTCCGATCCGAGTCGGCAAAAGCACGCTGGCCCGGATTCTGGCGGAGCGCCTGAATGCGCAGCGCGTGATGGAGCCTGAATCGAATCCTTTTCTCGGAGCCTTTTATGAGGGCGAACGGGGGGCGGCGTTTCAGGCGCAGTTTGCGTTTCTGGTGCGGCGCTTCGAGCAGTTGCAGGCGCTTGATCTGGGTCCGCGCTCGCAAAGGACGGTGGTCGCTGACTACATCATTGAGAAAGACAAACTCTTCGCCTGCCTTAACCTTACCGACCAGGAACTCGATACCTACAACCGGTATTACAATCACTTTCGCGGGCAGTTGCCTACGCCGGACCTTGTTATCTACCTGCAGGCGACGCCTGAGGTGCTGAAGAAGCGGCTTAAGAAAAAGAATGCCCCCGGGGAGCGTGCCGTCAGCGACGAGTATCTGGAGGAAGTGGTCAAGGCGTATGAACACTTCTTTTTTCACTACACGTTGTCGGATCTGTTAGTTGTGAATACTTCAGACATTGATTTTGTCGACCGCAACGAGGACTTGCAGGAACTGCTGCGCAAGGTTAGCGAGCCAATCAAGGGCACGCAATATTTTTTGCCGCTGGGCGGGCAGGAGGCGGTGGGGGCGTAGAGGCGGTCGTTGGGCCGCCCTTTCAACAGCGATGATGAGACGCTAGCGTCGGAACCAGTTGCGCAGGATGTTGGGAAGGAACCTGACTACGATCAGCAAATCCAACACGTAAATCTGAATCTTAAGAAGCCGCACTCGAAACCTGTTTCTATTCATCGAAAACCCTCTGAGTGCCTAATACTCAATCGCTCTGGATTTCCGCGAAAAAAATCTGTGGGGGCGAGCTTGGGATCAGGTAAGTTGTTTTGTCGCATCGATTTACAGTGGTTTCCACTGGCTTGGGAGGGGAGCGGTGACGAACTAAATTCCAGCGTAGGGTGCGGGCGAAGGTGCAAGGCGCTGCTGAGAAAGATCACCTAGAAACGACCCTCGACGAAAGGCCTTTTTGCCGCTAAAATACTTTCAGCATCCACGAAGATGCTGAACAGGCTCTATCCGGCTGAGCCGGAGGGGCACTGGAGGAAAAATGAGTCTCACCCCGATTGGCGGGCGTCCGGGCTTTCCTAGTCACGACGAGATCCGCCAGAAGGTCACTGCCGCTTCTCTGCGGGAACGAAAGCTTCGCCACGAACCCATCACTTGCCTTACTGCCTACGATTACGCCACTGCGCGTTTGGTAGACGAGGTTGGCATTGAGATGATTCTGGTGGGCGATTCGCTGGCTCAAACCATTCTCGGCTACGACAACACGCTCTCGGTGACCATGGACGAGATGCTGCATCACGTGAAGGCGGTGCGGCGAGGCGTGAAGCATGCGCTGCTGCTGGCCGACATGCCTTACGGGTCTTATCAGGTTGACCCGAGCGACGCCCTACGTAACGCCACGCGCTTTGTGAAAGAGGGCGGCGCGGAAGTGGTGAAGATCGAGGGCGGCGAGAAGCGCGCCGACCTGATTCGGCGCATCATTGACGCTGAAATTCCGGTGGCTGGGCACATTGGGCTGACGCCGCAGTCGGTGAATGTGATGGGCGGGTACAAGGTGCAGGGCAAAGATCTCAGCGGCGTTGAACAACTCATGCGTGACGCCCTGGCGCTCGACCGGGCGGGCGTGGCTTGCATTGTGCTGGAAGGCATTCCACGCGAAGTGGCGGGGATGATCACGGCGGAGGTGGGCACGCCGACGATCGGGATAGGCGCTGGTCCGGAGTGCGATGGCCAGGTGCTGGTATTTCACGACCTGCTCAACCTGACGTTTGCGCCTCCGGCAAAGTTTGTGCGCCGCTACGGAGACGCGGCTGCACTGATCAGCGACGCGGTGCGGGCTTTTCGGGATGATGTGAAGACGCTGCAGTATCCGTCGGACGAAGAGTCGTATCATCTGCCTCGGGAAACCAAGGCTGGGCTGGACGCGGTGCTGGCGCGGAAACGGGCTATGCGGCGGTAGGGGCATATTAACCACCCTTCGGCGTCGCTCAGGGCAGGCTCCGACACAGAGGCACGGAGAAGACATAAGACTAGAGAGTTCTGTTTGATCTCGAACACGGCCTGTCGGAATCTGGTTTTCTCGGTGTCCCGGCGCCTCGGGTGGTGATGACTCGATCTCAGCGTTGGTGCTAGGCTATTGTTGTGGGAGGTTGCTATGGTGCACTTCTTGCCTGCGTTTTTCCTGCCGTTTCTTGGTTTTGGGTTCGTCATGTATTTTCTGCCTTCGATCCTTGCCCTTGCCCGCAGCAAGCGGGACACGGCTGCGATTGTGCTGCTGAACTTGTTTCTGGGCTGGACGATGATTGGATGGGTGGTGGCCTTGGTGTGGGCGGTGAAGACGGATGTTCCCGCGGTGGTGCGGTGAGTTTTTCCGCGGCCTGGCGTCGCCTGCCAGCCAGGTTGGTATTCGCTCTCGTATTTGATTTGATGATGAGCCTGGCGCTTCCGGCTTGCTCGCGACAGAACGCGCCGGCGCCGCCGGACGCGGCTACTCTGCTGCAGGCCATCCCGGCCGTCGATCCGGCGAAGTACCCGTCCTCATCCCTATCCCAGCAGTCGAACAAGCATTGGGGCAATCCCTATCTGGTGATTCGCATGGACGCGGTTGGTCTGCTCACCAGCGTGACTGCCAACGAAGAACAGATTCTGAAGCCGGAGGAAGTCTTGAACGCGCTGGCGGGGTTGCCTGCATCCGCGTGGCCTTACGGGCGGGTCGTGGCAATCCTGGTGGATGAGAAACCCACCGCTTCCGAGGCCGACAAGATTGCGATTCGGCGAAGCCGCGGCATTGTCGCGGGTGACCTTGAAGGCGCGCAGGTCGCGATCAATTGGATTACTGCCCCCTGAAACCACTAACAACCTTCCACGCGATGGGAAATCTGCAATGAGAATCTGCAACACCATCGAAGATATGCGGGCTGCTTGTCGAGCGACGCGACGCGGCAAGCGATTGGGATTCGTGCCAACCATGGGAGCGCTGCATGAGGGGCACCTTTCGCTGGTGAGGGCGGCGAGGGCGTCTTGCGATATTGTGGTGGCGTCGATTTTTGTGAACCCCCCACAGTTTGGGCCCAATGAAGATCTGGCGAAATATCCGCGGGACTTTGGACGCGACCGCGAGCTATTGGAAAAAGAAGGAGTGGAATTGCTGTTTGCTCCGTCGGTCGAGGAAATGTATCCGGCGGGGGCGGTGACCTGGGTTACGGTGGAAGAGCTTAGCGGCAAGCTGGACGGGCGTTCGCGGCCGGGGCATTTTCGCGGTGTCACCACTGTGTTGGCCAAGCTGTTTCACATTGTCGAGCCGGAGGCGGCGTTTTTCGGGCAAAAGGACGCGGCGCAGGTGGCGATTGTTCGCCGGATGGTGCGCGACTTGAACTTCGCCGCGGAAATTGTTGCTTGCCCGATTGTGCGCGAGGCGGATGGGCTGGCTATGAGTTCGAGGAACGCTTATCTTGATCCGGCGCAGAGAAGACAGGCTCTAGTATTGCACCGGTCGCTCACGCGGGTTCAGAAATCCTGGGAAGGCGGCGAACGCAGCGCGGAAAAACTTGCGGCTGCGGGCCGGGAAGAAGTTGCAGGAGAAAGATCAGTCCGGCTGGACTACTTCGAGATCGTAAATGCTGACAGCCTGGATCCGGTAAAGAGTGTCGCCGACGGCGCTCTGGTCGCGGTCGCGGCATTCGTCGGATCAACGCGGCTTATTGATAACATTCTGCTGCCGAAGTGTCTCGGCTAATGCTGCTGCTCGACGGCGGTGGAAACGGTTGAAGCAGTGGCCGAAGAAGTGTAGGTAGAAGCCAGCCGCTGGCGCACCATGGTTTCGATCTGCGACCAGATGTGGGGATCGCATTCGCTCTGCATGTGGCCGGGGGTGAAGAAGCGATCTGCCCAGGAGGCTCCGGGGCACTGGACGGGGTTCTTCTTGTAATCCACGAGGTAATTTCCGAGGATCTGAGTTCTTGCGGGATCGGCGGCAGTGATTTGTCTTCGGCCGTGGACGATGCCGTGGGTTTGATAAAAGTTCACGGCTTCAGCGACGTTATTGGGGATGACGGCATCGTTCTGCCACACTTTGGCAACACTATCCACCTGCACCGTCAGCAGGACCGGTACGCCTTCCCGCCGCAGATCGCGGGCGAGCAACACGGCTGCGGAGGCTCCCCAACTGTGGCCGAAGAGGACGATCCGGGCGCGCGCTTTTTCTTCAGCGGAGAGAATGCCATCGCGATTGGTGTCGAGCAGGCGGACGACAGCGTCGTAGGCCTGTTTCCGGCGACGGTTCTCGAAAACCCGGACATAGGTGTCTTTGGGGACGGTTCGTTGGATCTGCTCTGCCAGCCGAACCGGGCCGTGGTGCGGGTTGTCATGGTGCACGAATCCGCCAACGAAACCAATCACGATATTGGAAGGAGCCGGGGCCGGTTCGGGACGGAGCGGCGAGGCACCCTCCGCGCGGGAGAGCGAGGACATAGTCGCGGCCAGGATGGTCAAGGTGACGATGGAACTGCGAAATGAAGTGAACCGGCGCATGCAGGTTCCTACCTGATGAGATGACTTGTTGGGTCCGGGGGATGCTGAAAACCGATCGCTCGTTGCGGGCATGAGTTGCCGACAGCGAGCATTGCCGGCGATTCAGCCAAATGCCTTGAGCAGAGCGGCTTTCCGCGCTTTTGACCCGAGGGACAGTTTACACCCGGTTGTCAAATTCCAGGCGGTTTTCGGTTTGTGATTGGCGTTTTTCGTCCGGAAAGGAACAGGTTTCCCGCGAGGATGTAACGCAGGCGCTCGTCGGCTGCTTTGGTGATGCCGATGCGGGGGGTGATTTGGATGTTTTTGGCGCGGAAGCCGTCGTCTCCAATCCACAGGCCGGATTCAGGCGAGGTGAGATCGCGACCGTTGTCGCGGGTGCGGGTGATGCCGAAAGCTTCGGCCAGGCGCCCCGGGCCGCTGGTGAGGCGGGGGAGATCACGAGGGCTCGAGACCGCGATCTTTCGCGCCCTTGCCATTTCCTTGATGCCGACGAGCGGTTCGAGCGCGCGGAAAAGAACGCCTCCGGCCTTGCCTTCGGGTTCACACGACACGTTGAGGCAATAGTGATTGCCGTAGATGAAGTAAACGTAGGCGTAGCCGGGCGGTCCGAACAGGACGGCAGTGCGGGCGGTGTTGCCGGCGGCAGAGTGGGAAGCGGGATCGTTTTTTCCGAGATAAGCCTCCACCTCAACGATGCGGCCCGCCAGGTGCAGCTTCCCATGGTTACGCACCAGGACTTTGCCGAGGAGTTCGCGAGCCACGCGCCGCGGATTGCGGGCGAAGAAGGCGCGATCGAGCGGGCGTGTGGCCGGTGGTGGATAAAAGGTGGACAATTGTCACAGGTATTCTGGCTGCGAGGTTGCAGCCGCCGGGACGGCGGCGCTACGCCGCTCCCTTGGCTGATTCTTTCAGGTAAGCCAGCACTTCTCCGGCGTGGCCTTCGGCCTTCACCTTGGGAAAGATGTGCTGGATCTTGCCATCTGGTCCGATGATAAATGTGGTCCGGACGATACCCATGACTTTCTTGCCGTACATGTTTTTCTCCTGGAGTACGCCGAAGGCATCGGCGACTTTCTTGTCGGCATCGGCGAGCAGAGAGAAAGGCAACTGGAATTTCTCCTGAAACTTCTTCTGTGCTTTAGGCGTGTCGGGCGAGATGCCGAGTAACACGGCGCCGGTTTTCTGCATCTGTCTGAAGGTGTCGCGGAACTCGCAGGCTTCGATGGTGCAGCCTGGAGTGTCGGCGCGAGGGTAGAAGTACAGCACTACCACTTTGCCGCGCAGACCCTTCAGCGAGATGTCCTTTCCGTTCTCGTCCTGCAAAGTAAACTCGGGAGCCTTATCATTGACATTGATGCTCATGATCGCCTCATTTCCAGGGAAGCCAGGGTTGAAGACGGCATCCGCAGCCTCGGCGGTGGGAAGGCCGAGGACGGGACGACTAATGTCCAGGAAGTTCTTATACCGCAGATTGGGGTCCGCCGTCATTGTCATTCTGGCGTTTTTCGCCGTGACGGCTCAGCGGGGCGCGGCGCAAGGAAGACCGCAGCTTAAGCGTCCCGAGGACATTCCTCAGGAGAAGCCTGCTGAACCTAAGAAGAAAAGCGTGAAAGGGCCGCGGGCGGTGGGACTTTACGAGGTCAACGCCAGCGGCAAGGGGATGTTAATCCCAATCGCAATTCTGGTGGATGGCAAGTTTTACGATGCGAGCGTGTATAAGGCTGACCCGGTGCCGATGGCGCTGGATTCGGGCACGGTCTATGAGGTTGAGCAGTCGGGGGATTCGCAGGGACTGTTTACGGTTGGTGGAGCGCTGCACAGCAAGAATCCGGGCAGCGCGAATGCGTGGGTGGGGGCGGGGTCTTACTTGCCGAATGGAACCGAGGTGGCGAAGGCTACTCACAAAGCGGAGAACGTACCGGTAGGTCTGGACAACAGCGACAGCGACGCGCCGCCCCGGCTGAGCCGGGGAAAAGCATCGAAGCCCGCGGCACCGGCGAACCCGAGTCCGGCACCGGCTTCCGGCACTCCGGCTTCGAGTGCTCCAGCGTCTGGTACCTCCGCTCCGAATACTTCCGCCGGGACAGGATCGTCCGAGAAGCCTGCAGCACCAAGCACGCCACCGGCGTCTTCGCCACCGGCGGGCGGTTCGTCGACAGGCCAGGACGCGCAGAAGCCCGCGGATTCGAGCGCCAAGCAGCAGGCGCCGTCCGGTCAAACGCCAAGTCAGACGGCTCCGGGTCAAACGTCTCAAGGTCCGGAGGGTCAGGCGGCAAACTACTATCGCCCCACTCTGCGCCGAGGGAAGCCTACGCAGGCTGCGCCTGAGGACGAAGAGGACGTGGCGCCGAAGACTGGCAAACCTGGGTCGGCGGCAACCGCAGCCGCCGCCAGCCCGATGCCAGTGCAAGTGGTGCCAGCAATTTCTGACGCGGGTGGACCCGATCCGCACTCCTACAAGTTCTTCTGGAAGACGGGTGAAGAGGAAGAGCGGCGCAATCAGATGCTCGACCTGGCGGCAAGTGAAGTTCGAGCTTACGCCGATGCTCTGGCCAGGAACCAGATTCCGGCCAAGCCGCCCGCAGCGAAGGCGGCTGCAGCGGGACATAAGGCTCCGGTAAAGCCAGCTCAGCCGGTGTTTGAGAACATCCAGTTCCGCGCTTTCGATGTGTGGGCGAACAACCAGTTTGTGATGACCCTGACAGCGGAGGCGCATTTTCCTCCAGCGGCTGGGGCGACCGCTGCGCCAGAGCAGTACTCGATCACGCTGGTGACGCGAACTGACATCTACGGCAATCTGCGCAAGCTGTATTCAGGGGTGACCGACAAGTTTCACCTGGATGTGACCCCGCGGCTGGAGTTGATTGACGTGGTGGACGCCGATGGAGACGGTCGCGGGGAGTTATTATTTCGCGAAACCACGGATGCCGGCACTGGGTATTTGATCTATCGGGCGACTCCAGACAAGTTATGGAAAATGTTCGACAGCCTGGGCGGGTAGATTCCCCGTTATTGCTTTTGCGAGCTTAGCCTGTTCGCGGGTAACGGATGTTGTCCGCGCGACGGGTAGAGCAGAAGTCCGTTGACGCGCCCCTCGCTGTCGGTCTGAAACAAGACCCGAACCGGAAGCTCGGCGACGAAAAAGCCCTGCCGGCTTTCGGGGCGAAGGCGTAATTTCGGAAGGCCCCAATCAGCGGGCAGTTGGATGGTCAGGAAGTCGTGGTCCCGGCTGATGGTGAACGTCCCTACCTCCTTCGCTTCGTACTGACCGGCGTAAAGATCGAGGGCCGGCACATCGAGAACGATCTCAGTGTGGTGGGTCACCCTTGGTTTCTCTAAAGAGACGTCCGGCCGCAGCAGGTGACGCCCGATGTCGTCAACGCTTGCCAATTGATTCGAGAGCACGACAACCCCGACGCGCGTCGCCGGATTCCAAGCCATGTAACTCGCATACCCCCAGGTAAAGCCGTCATGCATCACCAACTGGTCGTCACCCTTCCCCATGACCACCCATCCCAGCGCTTGCTCGCTTCTATCGATCGGACGGCGGGTGCTGAGCATCGCGGCCATACTCGAGGCCAGCGGCGAAGGTTCGTAACCCAAAGCCACGGAAAGGAAGCTCAGCAGGTCATTGACGGTTGAAACCAGACCACCGGCAGCGGGCATGGCACCATAGAGCGAAACCGAGGAAAAAGACGGCGATGGCTGCAAAACCGCATTGTGGCCGATCGCGAGGCTGGCCTTGAGTTTTGATGAGAGGGTGATGGCGGTACTCTTCATCTTCAATGGAGCAATGACACGCGCCCGCAGAAGGCTTTCGTAATCAGTGCCAGCCCGCTCGGCGAGGGTTTGTCCCAGAAGCCAATACCCGATGTTTGAGTAGTCCCATTCTGTGCCTGGGTCGCGTGTCAGCTGGTAGCGGGCGAGGAACTGGTAGAGCGGAGCAGCGGAATTGTCCGCTGCGGCGGAAGCGTTGAAAACCGGTAATTCGTCTGGCATGAACGGCAAACCTGAAGTATGAGTCGCCAGATCCACTAAAGTGATTGGGCGGCCATTGCGTTCGGGGATCTTGACGCCGGCGCGCAGATACTTGGCGACCGGGTCGGCGAGTGCGACTTCACCTTTTCGGACCATGTCAGCCAGCAAAAGAGCGGTAAACACTTTGCTCACCGAGCCAATCTCAAACACAGTGTCGCCGCCCAGCGAGCGCGGGTCTGCCTGGCTGAGATGGCCGTACGGGATAACCCTTCGGCCTTGCGGCCCGATTAGGCCGACAACGATGCCGATGCCATCCTGACGGCCGGCGAGAGTATGGACCCGTTCGGCGAGTATCTTGCGAATACCAGCATCAGACGGGAGAACTGTGGAGGCTGAGCCTGGCGTGGCCTGGGCTCCAGCGAGGGTTGTTGTCAAGCCGATCAGCACTGCAAAGGCAAACACAGTGGCTGGAGGCATCTGCCTAGGTCTCGATACCCACGTGGCAGACGCGGCCGACGAGATAATCGGAGGCGGACGTGCCCTCTTCCATGGTGATGACTTCGATGGGGAAGTCCTGGTTGTGGGGCCGCAGAATGAGATGGTTGCCGGCCGTTTCCACGTATTTCACGGTGCAGCTTTCATTCTTGAGTACGGCGTACATGTTGAACTCGCCTTTGCGATAAGGCTTGAGTGAGTTGTAATGGCGGTCGAGCAGGAGCGTGGCCCCGGGCAGCAGGCGGGGATACATGCTCATGCCTTCGCGGCTATCCACTTTGATGAGGACGAAGCGTTCCCACGGCTGGCGATCGCCCTCGGTTTCCGGCTTCAGCTTCTTGAGAAAGCTTTTCTTGAATTTCAGGATCTCCTTGACGTTCATGCTGGTGATGAGGGGATGGGTGGCGGCGACGGTTCCGTCGGTGAGGAGGACGTTCTGGAATTCGTCGTTGCTGGGGGGCAGGATGGAAGCGCGCTTGTTGACCTCGGCTGGTTCCAGCAGATCGAGGACGGAAAGATGCTGGACGGCGAGGACGCGGTCCATGCCCTCGAGGCTCAAGCCGCGCTTACGATTCAGGAAGTTGGAGATATGAGCCTGCTTGAAGCCGGTCTGTTGAGCGAGACGCAGGCCGGTCAGGTCACCTTCCTCGATGCGCTCCCAGAGAGTTTCGCGCAGATTGTCTTGGAGAACTCGGAATTTCATGGCAGGGAGTATAACACGGTGGGGTATAGCATCATGCTAATCGAAAGGATTTCCACAGACTGTTTGGTCTAACGACCTTGACTGGGAAAATTAGCAGCTATACGATCGCCGTATCGTATAACCCAACTTCCCTTCAGGGATTATCAGCAATGAGTAGCGTGGATAACTGCAACGAAGAAAAGAACTTCGTCGAATTTCGGAGAAAGGTGCGTGCGGCGGAAGTGCTTTCCGCAGCTATGGAACACCTGTTGAAGTCGCTGCGTTTTAGTGGACGAGTGAGCGTAGTTTTGCAGAATGGCAAGGTGTTGAAGTCAGGTTATGAGGAGGGATTTTTTCGCCAGCACGAACCCGGCTCCGGTCTGGAACCGGGGGTGGCGATCGAACCATAAGAGGTTGCCGGCAAGCGGGTTACTCGTCTTGTCGCAGGTAAAAGTTCAGCAAGTACCAGCAACGAGTAAGCGCCACAACTAAATAGCTCAAGCAGGTCATCGTAAGAGAAACGAGCCCTGCGTTCGGTTTCCGCTTTGAAAGCGGCGGCCGGCGCAGGGCTTTTTTTTCGGCTGCTGCCTTCGGGCTTCAGCAAATCCCTCAGAACCGCAACCGCCCAGGTTCGCAACGTGGAACCCTGAGCTCCAGGAGGAGTGATGAAAGCGAAGGCAAAAAAGAACAGCACAAAGGAGTTGCAATTCGAGCTGAAGTATTGCGAACGGTGCGGCGGGTTGTGGCTGCGTCCAGCGGGTGGAGGGCAAATTTATTGCTTAGATTGCGGTCGGCAGATGGCGCAACTGCCAGCGGCTTCGAGGGAGCCGGAAAACGTGAGGAAGCCGCGAAGACCGCAGCGGGACGCGGATGACGGCGACTTCGAGGACTGTGGGGGAGTGGATCTGGACGCAGCGGGGGGTGTGGCATGAGCAGCTTTGTGGAATGGATGGCGGCGGAGTCAGAGGGGGATGAGGAAGATAACGAGTCGAACCTGGGCCAGCCGGTTAAGCCGCCGGCGGATGGTCAGCCTGCGGGTGAGGTTTCCGGGGGGAGTGCGGCTTGGCCGGCGCTACCCGCACACAACGTTTCGGCGGGATTGCCGGATGGAGCGGAGCAAGATGATCCTCTTGATCGCAATCCTGATTTGTGGCTTTACAGGAATCGCACCGTGGCGTTGCTGCGGCGTTACCTGCGCGTTTCACTCGAAACCGGACGCCTGCCTTCTATTATGGGGCGGGAATTCTTCCGGGCGAAGGCAACGTCCTATACGGCGAGTACGTTCGAGGATCGCGTAATATTTGTTCGCGACGTTGAGAAGTGCCTGGATCGACTGGCGTATTGGGACCAGCAGTTAGTAGCGAGGGTTATTCTACAAGAACATAACCGGGACCAAGCTGCGCGTATTCTCCACTGCTGTCGTAAGACCGTGCAGCGCAGAATGCCTCAGGTACTTGACCTTTTAAGCGAAGACTTTCTGAGAGTGGGGTTGCTGGCCGCGCTGCCTTCGCGGGGCAAAGTCTCGCAATGACGCGGATGCTGTCAAGAGGCAGTTTTTCTCAAAATGCTCGCAAGTCGCTGATGATGCGGCAAATAAAAATATGTCAAAGGTGTCCCATTTACCCATTGCTGGATGCTATTCTGAATATATAGAGTAAAGAAAAAAAGAAATGCTCCAGCAGGCGCGCCGAAAAAGCGCGCCCTTCGTTTTTTTGGGCTGAATAGCCCAGTTTGCATCGCAGCTTCGCGCACTGGCGGCGTGGGATCTGCGGGTTAAGTCGCTGCTGCTCGTAAGATTGCCCACGCGGCTGAAGCCGGGAGTCAGGATGACGCCGACAAGTTTTGGGAGGGCGAGCCGTGAGCAAGAAGAAGGCAAGGGGAAAACGTAAGGGGACGGCGAAGAAGTCCGGAAAGGACCCCGCCAAGAGATCCACGAGAAGAAGAGCGAGCCCTAAGAAGAAGCCGGTGGACCTAGTGCAGGTGCGGGAAAACATCAACAACCTGGTGGGAGAGTCGGCGGAAGCGATCGCGACCGGGGTGATTAACGTTGCCAAGGCGGGACAACTGACGTCGGCGAAGTACTTGTTTGAGGCGATCGGACTGTATCCGTCGACGGAGCAGACTGCGCCGCGAGCGGTGGAGAATTCTCTGGCGCACACGTTGCTGACGCGGATGGGGCTGCCCCTCGATCCGGTGATTTGTGACGAAGACCCGGTTCCGGCCGCGTTGCCGATCGATGAGGACGGTGAGGGTACCGAGACTGCCATGCCGAGCGCCGCGGAGGAGGATCTGGAGGGAGAACGCAGGAAAGAGCCGGGGCCGATGCTGGTAGAGAACGAAGAACGGGACGTCGAGGTCAAGCGTGAGAGTCCAGAGGATACCGTAGAATGAAACGCGGGGTTTGGAGTTCGGGAGAGATCGCCGAGCTGGCCGCGTTGTCGGTTTCGCCGCGGGTGGGAGCGCGCGGAAGAAAGTTGCTCGACAGCAACCCGCAGTTAGACGGTTGCGGCCCGGCGGTCGAGTATCTTCGGAATGTCCGGAAGGTCCGGGCGGGCAATTATGTCAGAGTCAAACGGCGCAGGTTGGGGATGGATATAACGTGGCTGGACGACCGGATCGCGGTCGGCGGCGGAATCTGGCACGCGGATAACATGGCGAAGGTGTCGCAAGCGGGGATCACGCACATCATCGACATGCAGATCGAGTGCGACGACACGCAGCATGCGGAACCGCACGGGATTAAGGTCCTCTGGAATAAGGCGGACGACGACTTCGAGCCGAAGCCTCCCGAGGTGTTTGAGCGCGGCGTGGATTTTGCGCTGAAGGCGTTGGAAGATCCAACGGCCAAGCTGTTTATCCACTGCGCGGCTGGGGTACACCGGGCGCCGATGATGGCCCTAGCGTTGTTGGGGGTAAAGGGATGGACTGTGGAGGACGCAATCGACTTCATACAGGCGAAACGGCCCGTCGCCGACTTCCCTGAAGTATACGTGCGGAGCGTGGAGGAGTTTTTGGCCGGGCGGAGTTGAGGGTGCGGGCTCCGGGCTGCAGGTGGAGCTGGCAGGTTGCATAGGTCCGATTCGGCTTCGCTCAGGACAGGCTGGCGCTTCGCTTGGGATGACAACTTCGAAGGGATCTCAGGGAGATCGGTGAGTCTAATCAGCGGCTCCTAGACGAGTTTGAGGAGGAAGTATGTTTCAGATACGCCGTCCTTCGGGGCGGATTTTTTATTTGGTGCTGTGGTGGGTGATAGCGGCATCCGGCATCCGACTGCACGCAGCCCCGCAGAGTGGACCGGCGCTAACGAGCGTGGTCGACACCGTCTACATGGCGGATGGAAGTGCCGCTCGAGGTGTTCTGGTGATTACGTGGCCGGCGTTTGTGGCGGCGGATGGAACGGCTGTGGCGGCGGGGTCCTTGGATGTGACGCTGGGATCGAACGGCGCACTGAATGTGGCGCTGGCGACGAACGCCGGCGACAAGCCGGGAGCGGAAAAAAAGGACGCGGCCATGTCTTTTTTGCAGAATGCTCTAGCCCTAACCGATGCCGTGGCTGCACGAGAAATCATTAATCCCGAGAAGTTTAAGGATGGGATTTCAATGATCATTGACGGCACTGTGGAATGCCTGAATGCCTCTACCTGGTGCAAGCAGCCGCCAGCTGCGAACAGCCAGCCTTCCGCCTGACGTCCTAGCCGATCTCTTCGCTCCAGGTCTCGAGAGACTTCTTCACCAGAGCCATGAACTGGTCGGCGACAGCGCCGTCGATCAGGCGGTGATCGTAGCCGAGCGTGAGGTGAACGACGGAGCGGATGGCGATGGAATCATTCCCTTCTTTGTCGGTGACGACCAAGGGCTGCTTGGTGATGCCACCCACGCCCATGATGGCGGCGTTTGGTTGATTGATGATGGGGAGGCCGAAGACGGCGCCGAACTGGCCGGGGTTGGTGACGGTGAACGTGGAGTTCTCGACGTCCTCGGGCTTGAGTTTCTTGCTGCGGGCGCGCTCGCCGAGGTCGGTGATGCCGCGTTGCAGTCCCAGGAAGTTGAGGTCGCCGGCATTTTTCAGGACGGGGACGATTAGTCCCCAGTCCAAGGCGACCGCAATGCCTACGTTGATGTTGCGGTGGTAGCGGATGTTGTCGCCTTCCAGCGAGGCATTGATAATCGGCCACTGCTGCACAGCGATGATGGCGGCGCGCACGAAGAACGGCATGAAGGTGAGCCGGACTCCGTGGCGCTGCTCGAAAGCGGTCTTCTGTTTAGCGCGCAGAGTGACGATGCGGGTGAAATCCACTTCATACATGCAGTGGACGTGAGCGCTGGTGCGGCGCGACTCGATCATGCGCTGGGCGATGATCTTGCGCATGTTGGTCATGGGGACGAGGTCGCCGGGATAGGCTGCAGGAGCGAACGGGCGCGATGGAGCCTGCGCCGCGGCTGCGCCTGGTGAAACGGGTGGTGTCGAAGCGGCTGGCGCGGCCGAGGGGCGCTCGACGAAGGCCATGATGTCCTGCTTTGTGATGCGACCGCCGAGTCCGGTACCGGAAACTTGCGAGAGACTGACGCCGTGCTCGCGGGCGATTTTGCGGACTAACGGCGAGGAGCGTGCTTCTTCTTCGTCGGCTGACTCCTGCGGTGGAGCGCTGGCGGGTGGAGTAGGCGCTGCTGCCACGGGCTTCTTTTCTTCTTTCTTTTCTTCTTTTGCAGGCGGCGCGGGTGCCGGAGCGGTTTTCGCGGGCGGTGCCGCGGCTTCGCCATCTGCGGCGATGGTGCCTACAACGGTATTCACGCCCACCGTGGTGCCTTCGGTGACTTTGATTTCCTGCAGAACTCCGGAGGCGGGCGCGGGAATTTCGGCGTCGACCTTGTCAGTGGAAATTTCGAAGAGCGGCTCGTCGCGCTGGACCTTGTCGCCGGGTTTCTTCAGCCACTTGGTGATAGTGCCTTCGACGATAGATTCGCCCATCTGGGGCATGATGATGTCAGTCGGCATGATTTCCTTCCACGCGGCCCACAGTTGGGGGCAGAGGGCCGACGCAAACAAATATTATAGCGGGTTACGTTTCAATGGAAGAGTCAAGCCTCTTGGGTGCTTCGCCTATTTGTATTTCGTGCCGACTTACTTCTTGTCCTCTTCGCCGGTCGGGGCGGGTACTCCGAAGCTCGTCTTCCAGTAATCCTGAACGGCGGGCGGGAGCTTTTCCATGTGCGACAGGAGGCTCGTGATCTTCCACATGTCCTGCTCGCTTAGAGTTTTGTCCCAGGCGGGCATGCCGGTGTATCGCACCCCGGTGCGAATGGTATAGAAGACGTGCCACTCGGGATCATCGGGAGGGTCGGAGATGAGATTGGGAGCGGGCGGGAAGAAGGACTTAGAGAGAGAAGAGGGCTTGCGATCGAGTCCACCGTGGCAGACGGCGCAGTTCATGGTGTAAAGCTTCATGCCGTCTTCAAAGTTCTGGTCGTTGGGCGGCAAGGGATTGGTGAGATGGGGAGCGTGCCGCTCCATGGAAGCATCGACGGCGGCGTTGGCCAGATGATGCTCCCAGCGAGGTGGTGCGACGTTGGCGTGAGTCGGGAGGAACCCGAGCGTGGCGAAGCCGAGTCCGCCGAGAATGAGCACTAGAAGAGTAACGACTACGCCGAGAATGAACTTACCCATGCATTCCTCCGGAAGGGACTATTGTGGCAGAAGGAGCGGGTGGGGCGCTAGTCTTGCGCAGGCATTAAGCCAGGCAGATTCTGTGGAGCTGATCGACGCCTCACTTCGCTCGGATGAACGGGCGAGGCGCCCGTTCCCACATCTTCCTTCTCGTTCTTTCCCCCCAGAACTTAATATGCCTTGAGGCGGCGGGCTTCGCGGACCACGTCTCCAACTTTGGGCAGGTAGTGCTCTTCTTGCGGCGGAGAGAATGGGATTGCCGAATCCAGACCTGCGATGCGGACGATGGGGCCGTCGAGGTCGTCAAAAGCTTCTTCGTTGATGATGGCAGCGATTTCGCCGGCCAGGCCTCCGGTGCGGGAGTGCTCGTGCAGGATGACGACTTTGTTTGTCTTCTTCACGGTCTGCGCGATGGCTTCGCGGTCGAGCGGCGAGACGGTGCGTAGGTCGAGGATCTCCAGATCAATCCCTTCCTTACTGAGAACTTCGGCGGCTTCTAAGGCTGTGTGCACCATCGCGGCGTAAGTGATGATGCTGAGGTCGCGGCCTTCGCGGACTATGTTCGCTTTGCCGATGGGGACGACGTAATCTTCGGCAGGGACTTCGCCTTTGATGCGGCGGTAGAGATACTTGTGTTCGAAGAAAATGCAGGGATTGTTGTCGCGAATGGCGGCTTTGATCAGGCCTTTTGCGTCGTAGGGCGTAGCCGGGCAGATGACTTTGAGGCCTGGATTGTGGACGAACCACATCTCGGGATTCTGCGAGTGGAAGGGGCCACCGTGGACGTATCCGCCGCTGGGGCCACGCAGGACTAGCGGGGCGGGCGCGCCCCAGAGGTAGTGCGTTTTCGCGACCATGTTGCTGATCTGGTTGAAGGCGCAGCCGATGAAATCCATGAACTGGAATTCGGCGACAGGACGCATGCCGGTGAGCGACGCTCCGAAGGCCGCGCCCACGATGGCGGACTCGGCGATGGGCGTGTCGATGACACGCTCGGGGCCGAAGCGGTCGATGAAACCATCAGTGACTTTGAACGCCCCGCCGTAGATGCCGATGTCTTCGCCGAGGCAGAAGACGGAGGGGTCGCGGTCCATTTCTTCCCAGATTCCCTGGCGGATGGCTTCGAGGTAGGTGAGGAGCATAGGGTTAGGCTGCCTTATGATTGTGCTTGCTTACAAATTGTACAAAATGTTACTATATTACGTTACGTACAATTGGTGCAGGGAGACTCAAAATGCTCGACAAGCTAACCGCCAGCGAAGCACGGCAGAACTTCTCAGACATTCTAAACCGTGCCGCGTTCGGGCGGGAGAGAGTAATCATTCATCGTGGGAAAAAGGCAGTGGCTGCAATCATCCCGATCGAAGACTACAACTTTCTTGAGCAATTGGAGGATCGTATTGACGTTCGGGAAGCACGCAAACGGCGGAACGAGCCGACGATTCCCTGGACGAAAATAAAGAAGGATCTGGGCCTGTAGTCCCTTTCAGCGCCCATGCGGTATGTTCTTGAATTCACGGCGTCCGCCATCCGCGAGTTCCGGGACCTCGACAAGCAACTTCAACGCCGGATCACAGAGAAAGTTACCGCGCTCTGCGAAGATCCGTTTCCGCCAGGAAACAAGAAGCTCAAAGCACAACCTGACCATTTCCGGATTCGCGTGGGAGACTATCGGGTGATTTATCGTATCGATGGGAAAAGAGTGGTGGTCGTGATTGTAAGGATCGGGCATCGGCGGGACGTTTACCGATGATCGGTTTTGTGGTTCGGATTGTGTGCTACGCTGCATCGCATGGTCCGCGACGCCAGCCATCCTGATAATTCTCACCCGGCAGACCAGAAGTTCCTTGCTCAGGTCGCGACTCACGGATGGAATGTGACCAACGTTTTCCGTCGCGAAGGCGAGACCGGACCTGAGTGGTCGTTTTCCGCGGGCCTGTTTCACTCTACCAGCATCCTGAGATCGTAATCGTAGGGCTTGAACTCGACAATATGCAGAAGATTGTCAATACCGTCGGGTCACAGATAAAGAACGGAGCTAAGTACGTACCCGGGAACGAGTATCACGATGTCTTCGCCCGATGTGGCTGTCAGTTCCGCCCTGTCGACGAGGTTCACTATCGGGACTACTTGGGCTGGGCAATCTGGTTCTACAACGGCGACTCATTCCCCGCTCTGCAATGTTTCTGGCCAGACCTTCAGGGACATTATCCCTGGGACCCTGACTGTTCGCCCGGCGTCGTCGCCCTCCAACCGCTCCTCTTCAAGCCTTCCTGACTATTTCAAATGCACCGCCGCCTCAGTCTGCCTGAAACCACCCGTTCCCTTCTTCACCTTCGGCATCCCATACTTTGGCTTGATGTCATGGCACCCGTCTTCACAGAACACGCCACCTTCCGCAGATTCTGGTGTCGGCATAGGGGAATTCACCGCGATCTCACGTTCCGCTTCGATCACACGCTCCACTTCTGAAATCAATTCCGCATTCTCCTTTGCCGTCAGCCACTTTGTTTCTTTTACTAGATAATTTTCGAAGCGCGCGATCGGGTCGCGCTTCTTCCAGAAGTCGAACATGGGTTTCGGTACGTATGCTGCGGCGTCGTGAATGGCGTGGCCTTTCATGCGCATCATCTTGGCTTCAATCAAGGTGGGGCCTTCGCCGCGATGGGCGCGCTCGACGGCGTCGCGGGCGGCGTCATAGACCTGGCAGGCGTCGGTGCCGTCGACGATTATGCCGGGGATGCCATAGCCGATAGCGCGTTCGGCGAGGTCCCGGCAGCGGTACTGCATCTCCGACGGCGTGGAGTACGCCCACTCATTACTTTCGACGAAGAGCACCAGCCCGAGATTCTGCACGGCGGCGAAGTTGATGCCTTCGTAGGTGACGCCCGTCGATTGGCCGCCGTCGCCGATGTAGGTCATGACGGCTAGGTTGCGTCCTTGCAGACGCGCGCCCAGCGCGACGCCGGAGAGCACAGGAATGAGATCGCCGAGCATGGAGATGGGCGAGACCATGTTGCGCTTTTCAATGTCGCCGAAGTGCGAGGTGCCGTCGCGCCCGTGCGTGGGCGAATCGGCTTTGGCCATGTACTGCATCATCGTGTCGGAGGCTCGGAACCCGCGGACTAGCAGCGAACCCTGGTTGCGGATCATAGGCGCGAACCAGTCATCTTTATCGAGCGCATAGGCCGAAGCACAGGAGCAAGCTTCCTGGCCGAGTCCGAAGTAAACTCCGCCGACGACTTTGCCTTGCTTGTAGAGATTTTCGAGCGCGGTCTCCATCTTGCGATTGAGCAGCATGTAGCGGTAGATCTCGATGCACTGCTTTTTGTCGAGATACTTGGAATCGCGGATGGGCGGGACCGGGGCGTTCAGATTGCCGGTGACCTCGTAGCGGACGTGCTCGGTGCCGTCTTTGTTTTTCTCTACGGCTTGGCGGACGCTTAGATCAGGGTGCTCCAGGCGCATGTCAGGGATAGAGTAGGTGCGGACGCTGTTGTCCAGCTCTGACTGAGACGCCCCGTTGCGCCGGCGGTTTCCATTCGAGCCATGCTTCGCTGCGGATTTTGTCTTCTTGATCGCCATGATGAACGCTTGCGTCTGGTCGCAATTAGTAATGCTATCGCGAGAGTGGCGCGTTGGGCTAGGCCCTTAGGCCCAGGTGGTGTCGTCCTCTTTGTGAATCTCACGGAGCTCTGAGGGACGGCTCATCGGAACCCCGATTGTACGACCGAGCAAGGCATCGAGGGTTTGTACCCAGAGCATCTGGCTGGAGAACACCGTGCCGACGTTCCGGGAGATGGATTCGGCTACCGCGTTCAGGTCGAGCGGTTTGCCGAGTTCTTGTTGCATCGAGGTGACCGGCTTGGCCGTGATTCCGCAGGGGACGATCAGGTTGAAGTAGCTAAGATCGGTGTTTACGTTGAGGGCGAAGCCGTGCGAGGTGACGAAGCGGGAGATGTGGACTCCGATAGCTGCGAGTTTGGCTTCGGACGAGGTATTCGGGGTGGTGTCGGTAAACAGCAGGTTCCTCGACTCCGGAGAATGATTCTGCGAATCATTCTCTTCCGCTCGGAATGACAAGGAATTAAAGTCAGTCCACACGCCGGTTAGGCCCGGCACGCGCTTTGTTGGGATGGCGCAGTCGGCGCAGCTGCGGATCAACACTTCCTCGAGGCGGCGGACGAATTCGACTGCGCCGAGTGTCTTGCGCTTGCCGTCGGGAGTGGCGAATCCGCGCAGGTCGAAGATGGGATAACCGACGATTTGGCCGGGGCCATGGAAGGTGACGTCCCCGCCGCGGTCGCACTCGAAAAGCTCGACGCCGCGCTGGGCAAGCAGTTCGGGCGATGCGATTACGTTCGTTGCTTTCGCGTTACGGCCGAGCGTGATGACGGGCTTGTGTTGGAGCAGGAGCAGGACGTCGCCGATTTGTTCTTCTTTGCGCAGAGCGACTAGCTGCTGCTGCAGACGCAGGCCGGTGGCGAAATCGACAGTGCCGAGTTGGACTATAGAAATCAAATTCAAACCTTCTTGCCACGAAGGCACAGGGAAAACCTTCGTCATTTCTCGATCTCCTCCGTGGCTCCGTGCCTCGGTGGTGAGTTCACGCGTTAATCGCGATCCCGTACACGCTGTTTGCCGCATCCAGCATGGCTTCTGCCAACGTCGGATGCGCGTGAATGGTCCACATCAAATCTTCGACGGTGGCTTCTAGCTCCATAGCTACGACAGCTTCGGCGATCAGCTCCGTCGCTTGCGGGCCGATGATGTGCACGCCGAGAATCTCACCGTAGTCGGCATCCGAGACAATTTTGATGAAGCCCTCGTGTTGGCCGACGATCGAAGCACGAGAGTTGGCGGTGAAAGGGAACTTGCCAACCTTCACGTTGTAACCATCTTCACGGGCTTTGGTCTCGGTAAGGCCGACGCTGCCGATTTCAGGATGGCAATACGTCGCGCCTGGGATGTGTTCAGGATTAATCGGCTTTCCCGGTTTGCCCGCGATCTTCGCGACCGCGACAATCGCCTCCATGGCGCCGACGTGGGCGAGTTGCGGCGTGCCCAGCACGATGTCGCCGACGGCATAGACACCAGGCTCTGCGGTTTGCATCCAGGAGTCGGTTTTGATAAACCCGCGGTCCGGCTTGATCTTCGTGCGCTCCAGACCGACATTTTCCGTGCGCGGTTTGCGGCCCACCGCGATAAGGATTTTCTCGGCGTCGATCTTCTGCTGCTTGCCCTCGACCGTGATAGTAACGGCAATCCCTGCCTTCGTCTTCTCAACCTTGTCGACCTTCGCGCTGGTGTGGAAGTTAATGCCGCGGTTGCGGAAAACGCGAGCCAGTTCCTTCGAAACTTCTTCATCCTCCACGGGAACCAGCCGCGGCAGCATTTCGATGATGGTGACTTCGCAATCGAAAGAACGATAGATCGACGCGAACTCCACTCCCACAGCCCCCGCACCAACGATGACAAGCGACTTCGGAATTTCTTTCAAGCTTAGAATCTCAATGTTGGTGAGAATGCGGTCGTTAGCCTCTAGGCCGGGGAGCATTCGAGCCTCGGAGCCCGTGGCCAGAATCACATTCTTCGCCTTGAGATGGCTGGCCTTATTGTCGTTCACCACCTCGATGGTGAATAAACCATTTTGCGCGGGACCAGTCAGCTTGCCGTAGCCCTTCACCGTCTCGACCTTATTTTTCTTCATCAGGAACTCGAGCCCTTTGGCATGCTTGGCCACGATTTTCGACTTTCGCTCCTGAATAGCGGGCCAGTTCAATTTGCGCGCGTCCACACCCTCGATGCCAAATTCCTTGGCGTCTTTGAGGTGCTCCCAGAGCTCGGCGTTGAACAGCAGCGCCTTGGTCGGAATGCAGCCCACATGCAGGCAGGTGCCGCCGAGGAAGCCGTCCTTCTCGATGAGCGCGGTTTTCAGGCCCCACTGACCGGCACGGATGGCGGCTGTGTAGCCTGCAGGTCCGCTGCCGATGATGGCGACGTCATAAATGGTTTCCGGCAATGAAGAACTCCTTAACTAATAGAAACAGATGTCTTAGAGCAAACAAATGATTCTAGCCCAGCGTAGTGGAAGCGCCAAGCACGTGGCCGACGTTTGCGGCCAACAGAAAAGGCCGCCTTGCGGCGGCCTAAATCAGCAATCTGAGGTAATCAGTTGTTCTCGTTGCTGGCGCGCTTCCATGAAATCAGCTCGCCAATGGTCGAACTCGTGCTGGAGACCGGCTGCTTGTAAGCCTCCACCTCAGAGCGCGAAGCCTCTTCACCGACGGCGCGTATGCTGAGTCCAACCTTCTTATCTTCGGGACTCATCTTGATGATCTTGAAGTCATGCTCCACGCCTGGTTCCAGATGCAGGGGCTGTCCGTTTCCATCCACGGCTTCCGACTTGTGGCACAGACCCTCGACTCCTTCAGCAATCTCCACAAAAGCGCCAAACGCTGCCACGCGTAGTACCTTGCCGTGAATCACATCGCCGACGTGATGCGCCGCGAAGAAACTTTCCCAGACGTCAGGCTGAAGTTGCTTGACTCCCAGAGACAGCCGCCGCTTGTCGGGTTCAATGGCTAGGACCACGGCTTTCACGCGATCACCCTTCTTGAGCACCTCGGAAGGATGCTTCACCCGTTTGGTCCAGCTCAGGTTGCTGACGTGCACCAAGCCATCAATGCCATCTTCGATTTCAATAAAGGCGCCGAAGTCAGTCAGGTTCCGCACCCGGCCCTCAACAGTCATTCCCACGGGATACTTGTCGTGCAGTGCATCCCAGGGATTGGCCGCGAGTTGCCGCATGCCAAGCGAAATGCGCCGCTCAGCCGGATTCACATTCAGCACCACACACTCCACCTGATCGCCCACGTTGACCAGCTTGGAAGGATGCTTCATGCGCTTCGACCACGTCATTTCGCTAACATGTACCAGGCCTTCAATGCCCTGCTCGAGCTCAACGAAAGCACCGTAGTCGGTTACGCTGATCACGCGACCGGAGACGTGTGCGCCCACCGGGTAGCGATGCTCAGCATCGAGCCAGGGATCAGGAGTCAGCTGTTTGAAACCGAGCGAAACACGCTGCTTCTCTTTGTCGTACTTCAGGACCTTCACTTGAATCTGGTCCCCGACGTTCACCAGGTCGCGCGGGTGCGTGAGCCTTCCCCACGACATGTCGGTGATGTGCAATAGCCCGTCGAGCCCGCCGAGATCGACGAATGCGCCGTACTCAGTCAGGTTTTTCACTACTCCCGTTAGGATCGAGCCCTCTTCCAGATGTTCAAGAGTCTTGCTGCGCTTCTCGTTCTGCTCGCCTTCGAGCAATTCCTTGCGCGAGACCACGATGTTGCCGCGCTTCTTGTTGACCTTGATGACGGTGACTTCGAGAGTCTGGCCCTTCATGCCGTCCAGATTCCGGATCGGCCGCAGATCCACCTGCGAGCCCGGTAGAAACGCCCGGGCCCCCAGAATGTTGACCGTCAAGCCACCCTTGGTGCGCTCAATCACCACAGCCTTGATCGGCCGTTTCTCGTGATGCGCTTTTTCAATCTCATCCCAGGCGTGAATCCGTGCCGCCTTCTGGTGCGAGAGGTTGACGTAACCCTCTTCGGTCTGTCCCTTCTCCCGCATTACTTCGATTTCGTCACCGGGCTTCACCTTCGGCTTGCCCTCGTGATCGAGCACCTCCGAAAGTGGCAACATGCCTTCCGACTTGGTGCCGATGTCGACCACCACGTGCGTCGCTGTGAGCTTCAGTACCGTGCCCTTGATGACGCGGTCTTCTCCCACGGCTTCTTCGGTCTCGGTGGTGAAGTTCTCCAGCGCCGAAGCAAAGTCTTCGCCGGCGTGTTTGTCGTCCGCGGCGGGCGCAGAATGCGGCGCCTCATCTGCAGAAGCGCCCGTGGAGGCAGCGGTTGCGATCGGAGCCTGCTCATGCTGAGTCACGCTTTGATCAGTCAGGCCCTGCTCGGTCGAGGTGGTTTCAGTGGCCGTCGGTTCTGCTTCGGTTACGACGGCGGTGGCGGAATCGGAATGGTGAGTGGTGGTTTCGTCGAACAAGGTCATGCCTCTCGTCTGTGCCTCGCACTCGGTGCGGGGAGGATACGGGCCTGCTTGGCGGACTGCTGGAGTGAGTCGTTTGGTTGTGGTGGGCTCACCCTGGCGAGTGAGCTTGGACAATCCCAGCTGCCGGACGTTTCACAGAAACCCGCGTCCAAAGGGAACTCTTCGACTATAGCAACGCCCCGCAAACAGTGTCAAACGCAAAAGATGCATGTTACGGGAGTGTTGCAGACCGCATGCCAAACCACGTGTGGGGACGGCCGCCTCGGCCGTCCAGTCGAGCGAAGCGAGGCGTCTCAGCGCTCCCAGTTTCGCCCCGCGCCCCCATCTGCTAACCTGCCCCTTGCTATGGATTACCTCTGGACCCCGTGGCGCTACGCCTACGTCACTAGCACGGCAAAGACGCCCGGTTGCATCTTCTGCGACGCCGTGAAGGCGGGCGACGACGCCAAGGCGCTCATCGTCTATCGCGGCGAGCACTGCTTCGTGATCCTGAATGCGTATCCCTACACGCCCGGCCACGTGATGATCGTCCCTTACGCCCACCTCGACGAGCTGCAAAAGCTCCCGCCGGCAGCGGCGAATGAAATGATGGCGCTCTCGCAGCGCATGGAGTCCGTGCTGCGCCAGCTCTACCACCCCGACGGCATCAATTTAGGAATGAATATCGGTAAAGCCGCTGGTGCCGGCGTCGCTGGACACATCCACATGCACGTCCTCCCCAGATGGGTTGCGGATGCGAACTTCATGTCAGTGGTGGGCGAGACAAGGATACTGCCGGAGACGTTGGAGGAGACGTGGAAGAGGATGACAAAGGCGTTGAAGGCGTAACCTCTAGCCGCCAACGATCTTCTCCATTTCTTTCTCGTCGATGACGGCAACCCCCAACTCCTTCGCCTTATCCAGCTTCGACCCCGCGTCTGCCCCCGCCACCACATAATCGGTCTTCTTGCTGACCGAGCCGGTAACCTTCCCTCCGGCATCTTCGATCATCTTCTTAGCTTCATCCCGCGTGAAATGCGCCAGAGTCCCCGTCAACACAAATGTTTTTCCTGCAAGCTTCGTCCCGCGCCGCTTCTTCTGGCCGGTTAGCGTAAGGCCAGCCTCGCGCAGTCGCCCGACCAGCTTCCGATTCGCCGCAATGCTGAAGAACTCCACAATGCTCTCAGCGATCCGCGGACCGACTTCATTCACATCCTGCAGCTCTTCGACACCGGCGCTTTCCAGCGCCTCCATCGATCCAAAATGCTCGGCCAGGAACTGCGCCGTGCGCTCGCCAACCATGCGAATGCCGAGCCCGTAGATGACGCGTTCCAACGGCAGCTTCTTTGAACTCTCGATTTCATCCAGAATGTTCTGAGCCGATTTGTCGCCCATCCGCTCCAGGCTAAGTAGGTCGTCTTTCGTCAGCTTGTAGATATCCGCCACGTTCTTCACCAGCCCGCGCTCGGTAAGCTGATTCACAAGCGCATCGCCCATCCCGTCAATATTCATCACTCCGCGCGAAGCAAAGTGCAGGATGGTGCCAACCAGTTTGGCCGGACAATTCGCATTAACGCAGCGATAGTCGACTTCGCCTTCCGTCCGTACCACCTTCGTGCCGCACACGGGACACTTCTGCGGCACTTCAATATCCTTTTTGCCACGCGGATGATCTTTATCGTCGATGACCTTCGCGACTTTGGGGATGACGTCGCCGCCACGCTCCACCTGCACCCAATCGCCGATCTTCACCCCCAGCCGCTCGATCTCGTCCATGTTGTGCAAGGTGGCATTCCTCACGGTGGTGCCGCCGATCAATACTGGAGCCAACTCAGCCACGGGCGTTAGTTTGCCCGTACGGCCGACCTGCCAACGCACATTCTCGAGCTTCGTAATCCCGGCCCGCGCGGCATATTTATAGGCAATCGCCCACCGCGGAGCCTTGCCGGTAAACCCAAGCTCATCCTGCAAAGAAGTGCGATCGACTTTTACGACGATGCCGTCGATCTCATAAGGCAGCGAATCGCGTTTCTCTTCCCAGCGCTGGATAAATGCCCAAACCTCGTCCATCGATCGGACGAGTTTGTGGTTTGGATTGACTTTGAATCCGGCAGCCTCGAGGGCCGCCAGCGTTTTCGAATGATGATCAAAATACGTCCGGCCGTTTTGCAGCAGGATGTAGGGAAAATAATCGAGGCGGCGCTCCGCTGTGATATTGGAATCGAGCTGCCTCACGGTACCGGCAGTGAAATTGCGCGGGTTCGCGAATGTTGGCAGTCCATTCCGCTCGCGTTCTTCATTAATCTTTTTGAACGATGCGGTGGGCATGAGCAACTCGCCACGCACCTCGAAATCAGTCGGGATGCCGGCTTTCTTCAACTTCTCCCTCAGAATTGAAAGCGGCACCGAGCGCACCGTGCGCACGTTGAGCGTAACGTCTTCCCCCACGCTTCCATCGCCTCGCGTAATTCCACGCACCAGCTTCCCGTCCTCATAAATCAAGGCCAGCGACATGCCATCGAGCTTGAGTTCGCAAACATAATCCACCTCGCTGCGCCCGCTCAGCTCATGTACGCGCCGTTCCCAGTCGCGCAATTCCTCCTCGCTATAGGTGTTGTCGAGCGACAACATCGGCGAAGAGTGCGGTACTTTGACAAATCCCTCGCGCGGCTTGCCGCCCACGCGCTGCGTGGGCGAGTCCGCGGTGACCAGCTCCGGATGCTCCACCTCCAGATCCTTCAACTGCTGCATCAGCTTGTCGAACTCGCCGTCGCTGATTGCCGGATTGTCCACAACGTAGTACAGGTATTCGTGGTGCCGGATATTTTCGCGGAGCGCCTCGATCTTTTTTTCGACGTCTTTGCCCGGGGAAGCCATCGCGCAGATTATAGTCGGAGCTTGCGCCGCGGAAGCAATTCACAAAAAGGAGGTCTGAGGAAGAAACCGTGACGGACACTCTGCAAATCCTCGACACCCCGCGCCTGATTCTGCGCGAGTTCTCTCCGAAGGATACCGACGCGTTAGGCCGTGTTCTCTCCGACCCTGAAACCATGCGTTTCTATCCCGCGCCGCTCGATCGCCTCGGAGTCGAAGAATGGATCGCCCGCAACCGCAGCCGCTACGCCAAAGACCGCCATGGCCTCTGGGCAATGATTTTAAAGACGACCGGCGAACTGATCGGCGATTGCGGCCTGACGGTTCAGAGTGTGGACAGCACAGACGAGATCGAGATTGGTTACCACGTGCGCCGCGATCACTGGGGGCAGGGTTTAGCGACGGAAGCGGCCCGTGCCTGCCGCGACTACGGATTCGCACACCTTCCCGTCGATCATATTATTTCTCTCATCCGTTCCGAGAACCTGCCCTCGCGCCGTGTGGCTGAAAAAAATGGCATGACCGTTTGGAAGCAAGTCATAAGGAAAGGCATCCCGCACCTGGTCTACTCGATCCCCAGAAGACAGATGGGCGACAGATGAAGATGACGGATAGAGACAGCGTTTGCGTCCATTCACAGCAAATCCGCCAGCTTCAACGTACAATCCAGCTTCGATCCGGCCATGCGCAAAGCGGCTTTACTCTACAACCCTGACTCCGGCGGCAGCCGCGCGCGGCGCCAAACAGAGCTGGAATCCGCGCTGGCAATACTCCGTGGCGCAGACGTCGATGCTCAGCTCGTCCTCACCGACTCTCGTGTCCACGCGGAGGAAAAAGCGCGGCAGGCTGTCCTCGCGGGTTGCGACACGATTTTTGCCTGCGGTGGAGACGGCACCATTCACAACCTCATCCAGGTGCTAGCCAACACCACCACCGCTCTCGCGATTTTGCCCATGGGCACCGCCAATGCGCTCGCGCACGACCTCGGCCTGCCCATGAATGTCGCGGCAGCGGCGCGGGCCGCTCTTCACGCCGTGCCCCGCCGGATTGCCCTGGGCCGCGTACAGTATCTCGATCTCGAAGGTCATCCCGGTACGCGCTTCTTCATTGTCGCGGCCGGGGCCGGAGTGGATGCCCACCTCTTCTACAAACTTCACGCAGGAACCAAGCAGCGCCTGGGCATGACCGCCTACTACTCCAAAGCCTGGCAGCTTTGGTTCACGCATCCCATGACCCGCTTTCTGGTTGAGTTCGCCGAGACCAGCTCGCAGCAAGCATGCCGGGCCGATGTCACTGAGTTGATGGCCGTTCGCATCCAAAACTTCGGTGGAGTGCTGCAGGAACTAGCTCCCGGAGCTACTCTCGACCGCGACGATTTCCGGCTGATCATCTGCCGCACCGCCAGCCGCCTCGCCTATCTTCTCTACGTAACGCGAGGATGGTTGCGGAGCAATTGGAAAATCCCGGGTATTGACCTGGCGCACAGCCGGCGAGTTTTCTGCCAGTACCCGCCTGCGTCAGCCTCCGCCGATGGTATATCGCAGTTGCAGCCGAAGGTGTATGTCGAGGCTGACGGCGAACTAGTAGGCACGCTGCCCGCTGAAATTACCATCGTACCGAACGCACTCACGTTGCTGACTCCTGCCCGCTAGATTTCGCCTCCTCTGGCAATTGCGGGCGCAGCCAAATAGAATCCTTAGACCTTGGAACCCATCACTCATTTCTTAACCGGCGCCTGCATGGGCCGCGCTGGACTCAACCGCAAAACGGCCCTCGCCACCGCGGTGTTGACCCTCGCCGCGGAAGCTCCTGACCTCGACGTCCTCAGCCGCTTCCGCGGCCCGGCTTTCGCGTTCGCCCATCATCGCGGCTTCACCCACTCCTTCCTCGGAGTTCCACTCGACGCCGCCGCGGTCCTCGGCGTCGTCTATCTGATCTGGCGCTTGCGCGGGCGCAAGGTGAAGGATCCCAATCTCCCTCCGCGCTGGGGATTGCTCTTTCTCTATGCCTGCCTTGCCGGGCTCAGCCACATCTTGCTCGACTTCACCAACAACTACGGCGTTCGCCCCTTCTGGCCTTTTTCCGAGAAGTGGTATTCATGGGACATTGTCTTCATCTTCGAGCCCATCATGTTCGGATTTTTGCTCCTCGGATTAATTGTTCCATCGTTTTTCTTATTGATCGATCAGGAAATCGGTGCGCGCACGCGCGGGCCAAAAGGCCGGGTCGCAGCAACCCTCGCACTCGTAGGCGTTGTCCTGCTCTGGGGCCTGCGCGACTTCGAGCATCGCCGCGCGGTCAGCGCCCTGGCTGCTCGCACCTACGAAGGTGCCGACCCGCTGCGCGTTTCCGCCTATCCCGCACTCGCTGATCCATTCCACTGGTATGGCGTTGTGGAGACTCCAGCTTTCTTCGCCCTTGCTCCTGTGAACTCGCTGGGACCGGAAGTTGATCCCGACGGTAGGCTCGACATTCGCTACAAGCCTGAGGAAACTCCGATCACGCAAGCCGCCAAGCGCTCCTACCTTGGCCGCGTCTACCTCGATTGGGCGCAGTACCCGATCACCCAAACCGAGGCGCTCGATCCCCCGGAAAGCGGCTACATCGTGGACTTCCAGGATTTGCGCTTCGTGCAGCTACCCAGCCTGCTCAGTCGGAGGAGTGAGCCGCGCCGGGCTTTGGGCGCAGGCGTTCAACTCGACAAGAACCTCCACATCGTCGCCGATATCTACGGCTCCGGCAAGAATCAAAAAGCCGTCCCGGAACCGCATTAACCGGAAGCCATCGCACTCATTGTGAGGACGGCCGCCTCTATCCAGCGAGCGCAGCGAGAGGTTTGTACGATGCGATCGCTGCCGCTTGACGTATCTGGCTTCCCGCGCCCAAAATAATACTTCGGTTCCGACCGAGGTGCTCATGCTTGCCTATCTGTTCATTTTGCTCGCGATTGCGGTCCGTTTCCTGCCCTTCATGGGTCCGTTGCATTTCCTGCCGCACGCCTGGCACTTTACCCCGCTGGCGGCATCGCTGCTGTTTTTCGGGGCCCGTGGTTCGCGGCGTCAGTTGTGGATTCCTCTGGTCCTGCTGGCGGTAACCGACGTGGTCCTTACCAGGTTCATCTACTCCTACACGTTCTCCTGGGACAACTTCGTCACCTGGGCCTGGTATGCGGCAATCCTCTGGCTCGGAACCAACTTGCGGGAGAAATCCGGCCCGGTCCGCGTGATCGGCGCTGCGCTCGCCAGTTCCGTTTCGTTCTTCCTGATTAGCAATTTTGCGGTATGGGCAGCCTGGGAAATGTATCCCAAGACCTTTAGCGGCCTAATGATGTCCTACGCCGCCGGGCTTCCATTTTTTCGCGGCACGGTCGAGAGCGATCTATTCTTCTCCATAGCAATGTTCGGAACTCCGGTATTCCTGCACGCGCTCGCCGGCTGGATGCACAAAACTTCCACCGACCACATCGCCGCCGCGTAAGATTGGCAAGGTCCATGTGGGGACGCGCGCCTCGCGCGCCTGCCCTGAGTGAAGCCGAAGGGTCCGGCCGAGCGCAGCGAGGTGTGGCAGCGCAGCCTACTTCGCCCCTCGCGGCCTTTTGCTCCACCACCACATCAGCCAAATCAGTACCCCCAACCCAACCGCCGCCAGCACCCAGTAGAAATGCTGCCGAAAAACCGTCCCCATCAGTCCCACAATCTGCGGTCCGAACCACAACGTCAGCAACGAAAGCACCAGGAAACGCACAAATCTTCCCGCGAAGATGGCCGCCAGAAAGTCGCGGAACCGCATCTCGAACACCGCAGCCCCCAGTACAAAGATCTTGAACGGCATGGGCGGCGGCAGCATTCCGGGAAACATAAGTGCCCAGAATTCGTGCTGTTCAAACGACCGGTGAATCCGTAGAAACCTCTCTTCTGAAATCCGCTTGCGCAACACCTTCTCGCCGCCCAAATATCCAACGATGTAAAGCGGAACGCTGCCCAGCGCCGAACCGAGCGAAGCCATAACCACATAGAAGAGCAGTCGCCTGTGATCTTGGTACACATAAAACGCTACAGCCGCGTCCACGGGCATACCGAGCAGGGCGGAATCCGCAAAAGCGATCGCGAAAGCGCCCCAGATCCCAAGCGGCCCGAGCAGATGCAATATCCACGCCGTGTACCTCGCCAGAATGTGTCCAATGGTCTTCAAAAAGGGGTTGTCATTCCGAACAAGCGTTCTTTGCGCAGTGAGGAATCCGGGCGAGTCGCGCGACTCCACGGAGCCTGCCCCAAGAGAGCGCAAACGACCGAAGAGCGCGTTTGGCTCGCTTCCTTTTCGAGCTGCCACCGTCGCTGGAAACTCAGTCTACGTGAAAGCCGCTTCCTATTCACGCAACTGAAACGTTTCGCGGGTGTTCATCGTTAACCCGTTTGTTTACTAACCCATTACCTTCGACTGACCACTGCACCAACTTTGATGCATATTTCATCACCCCGTAACATTTGCTTGCTACAACTGGATTGTGGATCTGCATGGCTACAACACGCTGATCCTTTCCGACCTGCACCTCGGTGCAGAGACCAGCCACGCCCGCGAAGCCACGCGCGTGCTGAAGGAAAACCGTTTCCAGCGCCTGATCCTGCTGGGTGATATCTTTGCCGACCTCAACTTCGCCCGCTTGACCAAAGACCACTGGAAGTTCCTCGGCTACATTCGCAAACTCTCCAACCCCAAGCGCAACATCGAGGTCGTGTGGGTGGAAGGCAATCACGATCACGGTCTCACCAACATCATGTCGCACCTGGTCGGCGTCCGCGTCTACCAACATTACGCCTGGCAGTATGAAGGACTGCGGCACATCGCGATCCACGGCCACCAGTTCGACGGTTTCCAGGTAAGCAACTTGCGCTTCAGCCGGATCGGTACGTCGCTCTATCTCAAGTTGCAGAAGCTGGACTTCAGAAGCAAGCCCATCGCCCGGCTCATTGACCGGCTAAACACACGCTGGCTCCGCATGTCGCCGAAGGTGTCTGCAGGTGCTCTACAATACGCGCGCCAGCACGATGCTGACCGCATTTTCTGTGGCCACACTCACCAAGCCGTCCACATCGAGCAAGACGGAATTCACTACTACAACTCGGGCGGATGGGTCGATTCCCGCCTGACGTATCTCACAATTGACCAAGCGGGGGTTCAAATCCATGAATTCGACGAGCATGAGTTTAACGACCATGAATACCACGAGCGAGCTGACGATCGTGATTCCAGCCAAGAACGAGGCCAAGCTGATTCCTCGTTTGCTGACTTCGCTGATGACTCAGGACTACTCGAAGATGTCGAGTACGAGAGTGTTGGTCGCTGACGCCAATTCAACCGACGGCACGCCCGAAATTGTTCTCGGCTTCCGCAACCGCCTGAATGTCGGCGTGATCCGCGGCGGAATGCCTTCAGTCGGCCGCAATCTTGGAGCAGCCCAGGCCGAGAGCACCTACGTTCTCTTTCTCGATGCCGACATCGAACTGGCGCACCCTTCCGTAGTACGTCGCGCCGTCGAACTGGCCCAGCGCAGGCAGCTTCACTGTGTGACCACCAACATCCTCTGCCGCGGCGGCAGTTGGATCGACAAACTGTTTTATGCGGGCAACGATTTCTTCCAGTACCTCTCGCAACTCCATCATCCCTTCGCTACCGGCATGTTCATGCTGTTCGACGTGAAAAAATTCCGCGAACTCCACGGTTTCCATGAACAAGTTCTCTTTGCCGAAGACTACCTCCTCAGCCAGCAGGTGGAGCGTAAACGCTTTGGTATCGTTCGCGGAGGTGTCTACACGACCAACCGCCGTTTCCAGAAGATGGGACATCTGCGCGTCGGCTGGCTGTTCCTGAAGACCGCAATGAACTACTGGAACGAAAACTACTTTCTGCGTGACCACAAGTACTGGCAGACCTAAGTCGGATAATTTGCTGAACTTGAAGTCCTTGCAGGTGTTTTCTTGGTGGCTACACAAAACAGGATTCAGCCAACCAGCCGGATCCTGTTTCGCCTACCCCAGAAAAACGCGTCACAAGCGAAACCGCTACAGCGCAGCTAGAAGCGTAACCATAGTGTTCGCTGACATCCGCGACAAGACCCACCCAGGGCAAGGCCTTGCCCTCAAACGTCCCTTCCCATCCATTCATGTCCACACGGCTAGTCTCCCCCGGCGCTGCGTTGGAAAGGCTGCTGGCTGACAAGGGACTTCGGTCGAGATTAAGAGTAGAGTAGCCGAAGAAAACATTTCCGCTGGTCGGAACCTGAGCGCTTGCCAGACCAGCGAGCAGTAGCAAAGAAAGAACGATGAATCCGATTTTTCGCATAGCGATCCTAACCTTAGCCTTATAACCCGGGCTGAATTACGAAGTCGCGAAAAGTTAGATGCCAGCGAATGGGAAATCGTCAACTGCAGGCCGCAGGGCTTGGATGCGCATTCTGTTCAGAAGCGCCACACTAGTCCGGCTGATCCTCGAATATCGTTCTGCGTCGTGTGTAGTTCGTGGGTACGTTCGTAGTCAAACTGCAGCCGCCAGGAAAAGTTCTTAAGGAAGAGCAACTGGAACTTGCGATCCACTCCACCTCCCAGATCCTCCGCGATCGGCCAATGGATTACGCCGCCCCCATCATTTCGCTGCACCCCGCCCAGCAAGTGCACGAACGGCCGCCACTTGCCGTAATGCATCGAAACTCGTGGACCGAGAAGAGCGCTGTACTGCTGCACTCCCTGCCGGTAGAAGCCGTTCCCGTCCAGCACCACCCCGAGGTAGGAAAAGCGTTTGAACGGGAAGTCTTCCCCTGAGGCCTCCCATCCCCGAAATGTTAAGCGGTTTATAACATCAACCGAATCGGCATAAGCAGCTCCCACATAAACGTTTCCACTCGGCAGCAGCTGGGCTCTCGATATGGTCGTGAACAGCATTAAGCTCAGGAATGCCAGAACTACGGCAGCGGTTTTTGACACGAAAATGATTCCTCCCCGGCAATTGTGCCAGCAGCAAATTCTACCTGAATGCGCGAAATTCGTTAGATGCAGTCTATCGGAGCCACAGGATGCCCCGTCCCGGGAAATTCTGCGGTGCAGGACTGGGACGCCTTGCTTAAAAATTACACTCTTTTCATGATTCCAAAACCCGTCGGTCCACGTCTATCTATTAGCATGGAATCCACGAACAGAAATTGGCAAACGTGGCTGCAGCCGCACAATCTGGCTGCCCTGGCAACACAACATAAGGAGTTGAACTTGAAGCTCAGTTTGGAAACTCGCAATCTCGGCGATGTGATGATCGTTCACTGCCAGGGCCGCATCGTATATCGTGACGAGGCCGCCGCCCTTTCGCGCCTGGTTGGTGAGTTCCTCGAAAACGGCGGCAAGGTTGTGCTCGATCTAGGTGGTGTCAGCTCCATCGACAGTGCTGGCATCGGCGAATTGGCCTGTCTCCATACTTGGGCCAGATCCCGAAACGCGGACCTGAAGTGCGCCAGCCCCACTCCACTCGTGCGCGAACTTCTGGATCTTACCAACTTGGATTCGGTCCTCGAGATTCACCCCAGCGTGAGCGAAGCTCTGGCCGCCTTCCAGCCCACAGAAGCCTGCGCCGACTGCTGACGTGCTTTCCGAAGACAGGGTGGAGCAGGACTTCCAGGCCTGCGTTTAAAGGTGAGTTTGTGAAGCGGGCTTCGGCCCCTGAACGATCTGAAGCTGCTCCTAACTCTCCCGCTGAAAGCGATACCGCCCCGCCCGCTCCGACGCAACCGCCTCGGCCACTTTCAGAAATGCCCGCGCTGCATGCGACAGCCCCGCTTCCTTGCGGTAGATCAAACGCAGCTTGCGTTGCACCCTTAGTTCCCGCACCGGAATCCGCACCAGTTCTCCCCGCGTCAACTCCGCCTCCACGCTGATCTCAGGCATGAATGCCACCCCGTTTCCCATGGCGACGAATTGCTTGATAGCTTGCAACGTCGGCAGCTCCAGTCCCATATGCAGCGGCGTTTTGTGTCGCTGGAAGGTCTGCAGAACTTTCTCGCGGTACGGCGACGAAACGATATGCGCCACAAACGATTCCGCCCCCAGTTGCCGGATGCTCACTTCTCTCGCCGAGGCCAGTGGATGCTTCGGCGGCACCACCAGCACCAATTCGTCCAGATAGGTCACCACCGAGTGCAGCCGCGGTTCCTCCGGCTTGTAAGACAACACGCCGAGTTCGGCGCTGTGCTGCAACACATCGTCCGGAATCCGGCTGCCCAGCGCCCGCTGCACCGTAATCTTGATCATAGGATGCAGCCGCCGGAACTCCGCCAGCACCGGCAGCAGATAAAGCGCCGTGAATTCATTCGCCGCAATCACCAGCTTGCCCTTCTGCAGCTCCCGCAGAGACGCCAGAGATTCGTGTGCGTCATGCCGCAGATTCAGCAGCTTCTCGGCGTACTCATAGAGCACCTGCCCGGCGTCGGTAAGCACCCCTTCCCGAGACGAGCGGTCAAGCAGTGCCTCTCCCAGTTCATCCTCCAGCTTGCGGATAGTCTGGCTCACCGCCGATTGCGTGCGATGAAGCTTCTCCGCCGCCCGCGAGAACCGGTGCTCGCGCGCCACCGCCAGAAAGACTTCCAGCTGCGAAAGTTCCATCTACCGTCCCCTTATATAAACTTCAACAACCATTAGGAAAGCTTATCATAGAAGAGAATCTAATGATCAATGAAGAATTATAAGTCCTGCTTCAGCCCGGTTTCGCCGTACCATAAACCTCAGAGCGGCAATATCGTCGCTTTCTCGAAAGAAGGCCCATGGCCACGGACCAGATCCGCATAAAGGTTTTCGACACCACCCTGCGCGACGGGGAACAGTCCCCCGGCTGCAGCATGAACCATCAGGAGAAGCTGCGCCTCGCTCACCAGCTCGACCGGCTCGGTGTCGACGTGATCGAAGCCGGATTTCCCATCGCTTCCGATGGCGACTTTGCTGCCGTAAAGGCCATCGCCGCCGTCATCCGCCGCCCCATCGTTGCGGGGCTCTGCCGCGCCTGCCGCCCGGATATCGAACGCGCCTGGGAAGCCTTGCAAGACGCCGCTCACCCGCGCATCCACGTCTTCCTGGCCACCTCCGACATTCACCTGAAGTACAAGCTGCGCATCACCCGTGAGGAGTGCCTCGCCCAAGCCCGCGAAGCCGTCGCCTTCGCCAAGTCACTCTGCCCTGATGTTGAATTTTCCCCCGAAGATGCCACTCGCACCGATCCTGAATTCCTATGCCAGGTGCTCGAAGCGGTCGTCGAAGCAGGCGCCACCACGCTCAATATCCCTGACACCGTTGGCTACACCGTGCCCGCCGAGTTCGGCGAATTGATCGCGACCATCCGCCGCCGCGTCAGGGGAATCGAGAATGTCACCATTTCCGCCCACTGCCACAACGATTTAGGCATGGCAGTAGCCAACACCATGGCGGCCGTCGCCGCCGGAGCCCGCCAGGTCGAGTGCACCATCAATGGCATTGGCGAGCGCGCCGGCAACGCCTCGCTCGAAGAGATCGTCATGGCCATGCGGGTTCGTCACGATCGCTATCCTTACGAAACGGCCATCGCCGCCGAACATCTGTTCCCCGCCAGCCAGTTGTTGAGCGAAATCACCGGCGTTCCGGTGCAGCCCAACAAGGCCATCATCGGACGCAACGCCTTCGCCCACGAAGCCGGCATCCACCAGGATGGCGTTCTCAAAAACCCGCTCACCTACGAAATCATGACGCCGCAATCGGTCGGCGTACCCGATTCCAAACTCGTGCTGGGCAAGCACTCCGGTCGTCACGCCCTCGCCATTCGCTGCGAACAGCTTGGCTACCAGTTCGACCGCCGTGCCCTCGATGACATCTATCGCCGCTTCGTGCGCCTCGCCGACAAGATCAAGCACGTCGAAGATCATCACCTGCTCGAGTTGATCCGTGACACGCACAAGCCCGCAGGGTCGGCGACTCCACTGTTCGAGCCGCTTCCCTCGGCAGTGTCCGCAGCAGCCAGCGCGACGATCCCCGAACCACCCCGGCCATTTCCAATGGCGCCGCAACCCAGCGTCTTCGGCGTCCCCGTACGCCCTGATCATCATCACGATCAGCAGCAGGAAGACTATCTCTGGGGCGTGTAACCGGTTTCGCGGATGCTCAGGAGTTTTATGTGGGGACAGCCGCCCTCGGCTGTCCGACCGGCGAAGATCGACCTGCACGCGCTTAAGCGCTTTCCATTAAACTAATCCCCGCATGCTACTCAACCTGACCATCCTCCCCGGCGACGGCATCGGCCCTGAAGTCACCGAACAAGCCGTCTTAGTTCTTCAAGCGGTTGCCAGCGCATTCGGCCACCAGCTCCAGCTCCAAAGAAAAAACATTGGCGGCGCGGCGCTATGTGCGGTGAATGATCCTCTTCCCGCAGACACGATCCAGGCGTGCCTGGCGTCCTCCGCAGTCCTGCTCGGTGCCGTCGGCAGCCCCGCCTTCGACCACTATCCCCAGCACCTTCGCCCCGAAGCCGGACTCCTCCGTCTTCGCCGCGAACTGGGCGCCTACGCCAACCTTCGTCCCGCAATTTGCTTTCCCGCCCTAGAGGATTGTTCCCCGCTGCGCCCCGATCTAGTTCGCGGCACCGACATAATGATCGTCCGCGAACTTCTCGGAGGCCTCTACTTCGGCGAACCGCGTTCGATTGTAGGCACACCCGGTTCCCGAATCGCTACCAATACCCTGACCTACGGGGAACCAGCCATCGAGCGCATAGCCCGGGTCGCTTTCAACCTCGCCCTGAAGCGCCGCCAAAAAGTCCTCTCCGTCGACAAAGCCAATGTTCTCGAGTGTTCCCGCCTGTGGCGCGAAGTCGTCACCCGCTGCGCCAAAGATTATCCCGGCGTGCAACTCTCTCACATGTATGTGGATTCCGCCGCCATGTCGCTGGTCCAGCATCCCCAAGACTTCGACGTAGTGCTCACCGAAAACATGTTCGGCGACATTCTCTCCGACCAGGCCGGTGGAATAGTAGGTTCGCTGGGACTGCTCGCCTCGGCCAGCATCGGCGGCCCAGTCGGCGTGTACGAGCCGGTGCATGGTTCAGCGCCTGACATCGCCGGGAAGGGAATCGCGAACCCTCTGGGAGCAATTCTTTCCGCGGCTTTGCTGCTGCGCCATTCTTTTCACCTCGATAGTGAAGCCGCCTCCATCGAGAACGCAGTCAGCGCCGTGCTGAATCAAGGCTATCGCACGGCCGACCTTGTCCGCGCCGGACAGAATCCGGCCTCCACGTCGGAAATGGGTCGTAAAGTGGTGGAAGCAGTGAAGGCTCTGGTTTCCGGAGCGAAACAAAAGTCAGCCTGACCAGGAAGTGTTGCGGCAGCGCGGCAAGCGTGCCTTCGGTAATTACTGTGGCCGCTGGGCGCCATGCTAGCATTGCGGCAATTCTGGGAAATTAATTCCGCGAGGAAACTGTAGTGGTGAGCCGCCCCATGGCTGGCGGGAGTCGCAATTCCGCCGCTGGTTCATTCCGTTTGGTCTGTGGGTTTTGGATTGGAATGAGCCTCGTCTACGCAACGGGCTACTTCCACGTTGCAGTGCTGGGCGGCCGCCAAACCCAGGGACTCCTGCTTGCGTCGCTGCTCATGCTGCAGGCCCTCTGGATCACCGCCTATGTGTCGCGAAAACAATTTCGCACTCCGGCGGAAGCCATGATTCGCAGTGCAGCTGCAGCTGTCGCGATCACCGCAATCGGCGGAGCCGTCTTCCTGACGACTGCGGCATCCTTCGGAGACTTCCGTTCGTCCTGGGATTCCGATCGCCTCCAAATAGGTTATCTCTTGACGGTCTTGCTCTTCGCCGGCCTCGCAGGAGGAACCGCACTGGGGATGCTGCGATGGCGCGTCCTTAAACACCAGCAGCGCGTACAAGCGCTCGCTCCGGTTCCGCATTCCCCTTGGCGCAACTACCTCCGCTCCGCCGTCCTCTGGATTGCCAGCACGACCGTTTTCGTCTGGCTACTCGAATGGCTCCGGTCTCGCCTGTTTTCCTGGCAGACCAGCTTCCTCATCCCAGAGGTTTCATTTGGGATTGCGGGCTTCCTTTTGATAGCCCCGATTCCCATCATTTCGTCACGTCCGGCCGGGACCAATCGGTGGAAACTGACTTGGAAATATTCGGGATTCGCTGCACTGGTCCTGGTGGCAATCTGGGGGTTTCTAGTCTTTATTGCCATTGCCTCCCGCCGCAACTACTTCATCAGCTACGCGATTGCAGCATTTCCCTTTCTCTGCGTCTTTTGGATCGCCTGCTTCCTCTGGGCGCTGCTATATGTCTGGTCGGCGCAGCTTCCCGCCGCGGCGTCGCTTTCACTGAATGTACCGGTGGCTCGTTACCCAGTTCGTCTGACGGAATCGAAAATCGTTTGCCTGACTGCGCTGGCTCAGATTGGAGCTTTGTTTGCGGGATTGTTGGCCACGGCGCCTGCTGCTCTCGGTTTCCACGGCATTGGGTGTCTGAGCGCTTATTCCTCCAAACCCTCCGAATATTGGTTTTGGAAAGGCTATAAAGGAACCTCATCCGAAGTAACCCTCGACGACCGGATCGTCCTTCGTCCCGCCGTAGACTCAAGCGTCTGCGTGAGCATTCCCACGCAAGGAATAAACGACCCACCGTCCATCGAGTCGGGCTATCACTATGCGGCCCGCTCCTGGTTCTGGCTGATTGATCCCGAACAATGGCAGAGCGAGAGGACCAGGCAGATCCGCAACGAACTCGCGCGCCTTCTGGGCCGCGATTTCTCCTCCTATGAGGAACTGCGGTCATGGTGGGAACAAAACGGCGAATCTCTGATCTGGTCCAGCGACCACCAATTGTTAGAGATACCTGAACCGGATGAGTGGGATTCCACAAGCTCGTACGCCTATCACCAACAGCATCCGCGCGTCGGGATTAGCGTGGTTGAGGAGGTGCGCGGATTGGGGCCGCAGTGGCTCTCGGGGGTGGCTTATGGGCTTGATCCCGCGCCCGCCGATAGAGGCGCCGTGCTCAACGATCGCGAGGCCCGCCTCCAGGGCTTGAAACTCTACGTTGCGGACAGCATCGAAATTCTCACCGGAGAACGGCAGCGCCGTGTCCACGAGTTCCTGCGCAGCATGACTGGAACCGACTTTGAAACCGAGGACGAGTGGCGGAAGGCTCTTGACCAGATTCGTCCGACAAATCCCTGGCAGATGAGTCCCATCGAGGCACAAGACTCGGCCTCCCTGATTCAGAGGACGAAGAACACCGCCCGGGCCGCAACCACGCTGGCAGGGCTACAAAAGAGAACAGGATTGGACTACGCGAATCTTGAGGATTTCATTCCCTGGCTGGAGAATCCCGAGAACGCTCGCTCCAGCGATTGGGAGAAAGCGAGTGCTATGATCGGCGACCTCTGTATCAAAGATAACGGCCAGATGCACTGTCCGATTCGAACCCTCGCAATCCTGAAGCAGTTGACCGGCAAGGCGTTCGATTCGCCGCAAGAGTGGGTGCAATGGTGGCACGACAACCGAACGAATGTCGCACTTTCCGACGACGGACGAACGCTCGTGACCAAAGACAACTAGTTCCTAAGTCTCAAACTCTCGGCCTGGGCCCCCCCGGCAGCGTCTTAGCCGGCTGCACGCCCGCCACGGAACCCCCGTTATACTTCCCCATCAAGTCATACCATCGAATCCGCACCATCTCCCAAAACATGCGCGCCCCATCCACCACCGGATGAATCCGCGTATCTCCGCTATGTCCCCAAAGCACCGGCACTTCCTCCACACGAAACCCAAACCTGCGCGCCAGAAAAAGAATCTCCGGATCGAAGCCCCAGCGCTCGATCCGCTGCAGCGGCAGAATCGTCTGCGCAGCCCGTCGAGTGAAAGCCTTAAACCCGCATTGCGTGTCTTTGAATCGCAGCCCCAAAATAATCCCCAGCAACAAATTGAAGACCCGGCCAAAAACTTGCCGATGCACCGACTGCCGCCGCGTCTGCAATTCCGCCCGCAGCCAGCGCGAACCAATAGCGATGTCCGCCCCCCCAGCCAGCGCCGCCAGCAATTTCGGCATCTCTTCAATCGGCGAAGACAGATCCGCGTCGCTGAACATCACCACCTCGCCCCGAGCATTCAGCATTCCATTACGCACGCTATAGCCTTTCCCGCGGTTGCCCGGATTCTCCACCAGCCGCACCACGGGATTCTGCTCCGCAAACCCACGCACCACCTCCGCCGTGTTATCCCGCGACCCATCGTTCACAACAATGACTTCCACTTCCGCATTCCATCCCTGCTGCCGCACGTATCCCAGCACCTTCTCCAAAGTCGCACCCAGCCGTGCTCCTTCGTTATAGGCTGGAATAACGATGCTGTAAGTGATGTCCATCGGTCCCTGCATGCCGCAAGGCTGCGCCATTGTACTTCGGGAGGTGCTGGCAAAGGAAACCGAGGGTGGAACCGGAGAACTGCTCTTCCTCAAGCCACGCTGCGTTTCTCCACCAGCATGCTGAAAAACTCATTCACCAGTGCAGCGTCCCATAAGCCCTGGCGGGCTTCTTCGCGCATAGTCTGCGCGGCATCATCATGCGACAACGCTGGCTTGTAAGGCCGCGCCGTACGCAGCGCATCGTAAACATCCACCACCTGCAAAACCCGCGGTAGAAGCGGAATCTCGCCCGCCAGCATTCCATCCGGATATCCCGACCCATCCGCATGCTCATGGTGATGCCGGATAATCGGCAGCACTAGTCGCAAAGACTTCAGCGGCTTGCAGATATTCTCCCCGGTCACCGGATGCTGTTTCATGATCGCCCACTCCTGCAGCGTCAAGTCACTGCCCTTTTTCAGGATCTCATCCGGCACGGCGATCTTACCCAGGTCGTGCAGAAATCCCCCACGCCGCAGCGCCACAATCGAGTCTTCATCCAGTCCCAGATGCCGCCCCAAATCCGCTGCCCGCGCCGCAAGTCGCTCGCAATGTCCCTCCGTATAAGGATCGCGTCCCTCCACAATCAGCCCCAGCGTGCACAGAACAGAATCCGCCGTCTCCAATTCATCGGTAAATTCCTTCACCCGCAGCAGCGACCTCACCCGCGCCGTCAACTCCTCTGCCAGCACCGGCTTGTTCAGGAAGTCATCCGCTCCGGCTTCAATCCCCTGCAGTTTGTCCGCGCTGTCGCTCAATCCCGTGATCAGCACGAACGGAATCAGCCGGGTCGCCGGATCGCCTTTGAGTTCACGGCACAATTCATAGCCCGACTTCCCCGGCATCTTCACATCCGACAGAATCAGATCAGGCGCCAGCCGCCGCACTTCCGCCTCGGCCTCCTCCGCATCCGACGCCGTTACCACGTCATAACCGCGCAGCGTGAGCAACTGGCTCATTAGCCCGGCAATACTAGGATGGTCGTCCACCACCAGAATCCGGGGCACACGCCGCCGTGCCGGTAACACATGCATATCTTGATCAGAAGCCGCTTCCGGATGGAAAGTTGTCCGGCCCTCCCCACTCGCCGCCGGACGAACATCTTGAGGAAAACTCATCTCGCAATTGCTCTTCCACTAATTCTACTGCAATCTCACCCTCCACTGATGCCACTACAGCGCCTTCAGTCGCACCCACCCTACCCGGCTCGGCTCTCGTCCCACTTCGACACCTCGCTTAAAAATTGTGTGTGAGAGTGTGACTTCTAACCTTGTCCTCCAGCCTGTTTCCTGCTTAACCTCGGCCATGGTCCACATCTTCCAATCTCGCCTCCGCATGGCTCCGCTTCTCTGCCTTATTGCCCTTCAAGCCAGCGCCGCCGCCGCCAAACCTCACATCATTACTTTTGGAAAATTGATCACAGTGCAGTGCTTTTCCGAATCCGGCACAGGCGCAGAACAGGACAAGCCACTCACCCTGAAAGTCAGGCCTCTTCTCGTCGACGCCCACGTCAAGGAATTCACGCTAGGCCTCGCGCACGACGTCACCGACCGCCTGTTCGTCATCCGCCGCGTCTTCCGTGTCAACGACAGCCTTCCCCAGGAATCCACCTCCCCGCCGCACTGGCAATGGCAACGCGGTGGATGGCTGCTAGTCGACCGCACCACCGCCCATATTTCCCCCATCAATCTTCCCGAATTCGACGTCGTCTACTCCGCTGCCAGTTGGTACCGCGACTATGCCGCCTACTGCGGCATCTCCGATGACGGCAAGAAAGTTTTCGCGGTGGTAGCCCAAATCAGCCGCCGCAAGCCAGTTCTCAAAAAGCCCATCGAAGGCGAGAACATCGCCGAGAAGGAAATCAAAGATGCATCAGCCGATTCCGCCTGCCCCATGCCCGCCTGGCAACGAGCCCCCACCCGCGTAACCTTTCAGCCCGCAGGCGCCTCCAAACAAACCTTCGCCATTCGCGGCCACGTTGTGGACTTGGCGAGCGACAGCGAAGAAGATGAAGAAGCTTCGAAATAATCCCCACCCGGGCCGGACGTCACTCTTTTTGCTCTTCAATCTGCTCGAGTGCGATCGCCTTGGATCCGCCTCTTTCGTAGACATGCCCGGTGACCTTCACCAGCTTGCCTGCGAAGGGCATCATCTTTGCGCGCACGTCGGTGTCGGGTATATCGGCGGAAATCGGGTGATAGATCTGCCCGTCCTTTGTCAGCAATACCAGGGGCGAGCCAGCACGGAGGCAAGCCTCCAGGCACCCATTGGGTGCCGGCTTAACGAACTGGGGATAGCGATGCACACAACCGCTGTCGCGCAGGTATCCCACGACGCTAACTGCCGGCACTTCCTTCTGTTTCGGTTCTTCGCTGAACATCATCCCGGCGGCAGCAAGCACGATGACAATCCTTCCTAGCACTTTCACCAAAGCCTCCTTAAAGAGAAATTCCAGCCGTTGTACCCGGCAGACAACCATTGCCAGACTATCATTGAATTATCCCAGTACATTCCCGTATAGATCAAAGTAAGAGTGTAATCAAACCGCATGTGAAACGCTGACTCAATCCCCCGCCGCCTCCACTGCCGGCAATTCTTCCTCCACCATTTTCTCTTTCACCTTCGCGCTCGTTACTAGAATTACGCGAGCACTATGACCTGCCCCCCATTTTTAGTCCAGGGATAATGAGACTTTCTCCGGTTTTTGTTCGCCTCGCAGCGTAGCGGGGATGGGGGTCTGGGGCAAGGGGCCGGCGTTTGAGGCCCCTTGCCCCAGCCCAGCAATGTAGAAGCCTGCCTTCCACGAAGCGGCAAACTCCATCGGTGTTTTGTATCCCAACGCCGAATGCGGTCGCACGTGGTTGTAGTCCGCCTTCCACTCGGCGATCTTACGACGGGCGTCCGCCAGATCGAAGAACCAGTTTTCGTTCAGGCACTCATCGCGGAACTTGCCGTTGAAGCTCTCGATGTAGCCATTCTCCATCGGTCGCCCCGGCGTGATGAAGTGCAACTGGACTCCGTTTTCGTAGGCCCACTGGTCCACCACCTGGCTGACGAACTCCGGCCCGTTGTCGATCACGATCACCTCCGGTTTGCGTCCCTGCTGCTTCAGTCCTTCTAGTACACGCACCACACGCGCTCCCGGCAGCGAGGTGTCGGGCTCGATCTCCAGCGCCTCGCGGGTGAAGCCGTCCATGAGATTCAACGTCCGGAACTTGCGCCCGTTGGTGAACGCATCGCTGGCGAAGTCCATCGTCCACAGATGATCGGGCTGCGTCGGGCGCGGCGCTAGCACCAGGCGCGATCCCGCGCGTCGGCGTCGGCCCCGCTTCCGACGAAGGCTCAGCTTTTCTTCGACGTACAGCCGGTATACGCGCTTATGATTCGCTTTCCATCCCTCACGCACCAGCATTCGCGTCAATCGGCGATATCCGAACCTTCGCCGCTCTGCCGCCAGCTCGCGCAACCGCACGCGCAGTCGCGGGTCCTCGGGCCGTGGCACGTAGCGATACGTCCGGCGATAGATCTCGATCAGCCCGCAGGCGCGTCGCTCTGAAACCGCTACTTCCGAGCGCATCACGACCACCGCCTGCCGTCGCAACTGCGGGCTCACCATTTTTTTGTAACCACCGCCTGCAATGCGCGCTTGTCCAGAAGCAGTTCGGCCACCGCGTGCTTGAACTGCCGGTTCTCCTCTTCCAGCGCCCGCAACCGCTTCGCCTCGCTCACTTCCATCCCGCCGTACTTCCCCTTCCACCGGTAGAGCGTCTGCGACGCGATCCCGTGCTTGCGGCACAGCTCCGGCGTGGCTACTCCAGCCTCGGACTCCTTCAGGATGCCAATGATCTGCTCTTCCTTGAATCGACTCTTGCGCACGACTCCTCCTCCTGGCCCTGGGCGGGCCATTCTAAATGGGAGAAGTCACATTTCGACTGGACTAATTTCTGGGGGGCAGGTCAACTACAATCACACTCCCCATAACAATGAAGCGATCCACGCGCTCGTGCAGAACCAACCACCCCAGAAACACCGCTACCACTGGATTCACATAAGCGTAAGTCGACACTTTCGACGTAGGCACATGCTCCAGCAGCCAGATGTAAGCCGTATACCCGATCCAAGACCCGCATACCACCAAATACAGCACCGCTCCCAACCCCCGCGCCGCCCAGCTAACGTGCGAAAAATCTCCCACGACCCATGCCAACAACAAGTTGGCTGCACCGGCCGCCGTCACCTGCCATCCGGTTGCGCTGAACACATCCATTCCCGACTGCCAGCGCTTCGACAGCACTGATCCCAGCGCCCAGGAAAACGATCCGCCTAGCAGCGAGAGCGACGCCCAAAACTCGCGCCGTCCCAGCGCCGAGGTCGAATGCAACTCAGGCCAGAACAACACCAGCAGTCCCGCCATCCCCAGAGCCAATCCAGCCTTGCCTCGCCACGAAATGTGATGATCGCCCAACAGCAACGAGTCCAGCACCAGAAACCACAACGGCGTGATGGCAATAATCAACGCCGCCAGCCCCGAAGGCACCGCAAGTTCCGCCCACGACAACGTCAGGTTCCCACCCATCAGCAGAAGAATTCCCACCACTGAAGCCAGCAAAATCTGCCGCGCCGAATACCAGATCTGCCGCCCTGTCGCCGCGCTCACTGCCAGCATCACCACCCCGGCAATCGAAAACCGCACCCCGCACATCAATGCCGGAGGAATCGTCTGCACCGCAATATCGATGGCGAGGTAGGTAGATCCCCAAAAGAGATACACCAGTCCAAAGGCAAGAATCACCGCAAACCGGCTTGGGCTCTGAGTTTTGGGCATGTCAGTGAGAAAACAGGGAAAACTAAAACATATCAGACGAGGTCGAACACGCGCGGGATTCTAAACTTCGCTACGCTGTCACCCTGAGCGGAGACCGGCGGTCCGCGAAGCGGAGCACCTGCCGGAGGCCCGGCCATTACCAAAGGGGCTTACGCCGCGCGCCGCCCCAAGCTATAATAGCTTATTGATGTCGACGGTTAGCGACGATGCTGCTCAAGAATCCCAATTCGCATCGGCCCGAGTGCCGGCTGCACTGCCTGGTTTGTCCAAGGATGTTATGTCCGAGGCGCTATTGGGCTGTTCTCCCGTCACGCTTGCGCCCCAGCCTCTTCGGTAGTGACTAACCAATCCTCCAGCTGATTCTTTCGGTTCCATGTGTGCTTGAACCAGAGCAACCGTGCTCCGAGACGCGTTTACTGACTACTGGCCACTAACCACTGGCCACTGCCTACGGAGGATTCCAATGACCACGAAGACCATGACTGCAGCCGGACCCAAACTCAAGACCGCCCTGCCCGGACCCAACGCCAAGCGCGTTCTTGCGGGCGATGAGAAATATATTTCGCCGTCCTACACCCGCTCCTACCCGCTCGTAGCCAAGAGCGGACGCGGCATTGTCATCACCGACGTCGACGGCAACGAGTTCTACGACTTCTCCGCCGGCATCGCCGTGGTCTCGACTGGCCACTGCCATCCCCACGTGGTCGCAGCCATGCAGAAGCAGGCCGGCGAACTCATCCACATGTCAGGAACGGATTTCTATTACGAGAGCATGGTCACCCTAGCCGAGCGCCTGTCAAAGATCGCTCCCATGCCCGGCCCCCACAAGATCTATTACGGCAACTCCGGAGCCGAGGCCGTCGAGTGCGCCCTCAAGCTCGCCCGTTATCACACGAAGCGGCCCAACATCATCGCGTTCTTCGGTGCCTTTCACGGACGCACCATGGGTGCGCTCTCTCTGACCGCCTCGAAACCCCAGCAGCGGCGCCGCTTTTCGCCGCTTCTCGGCGGCGTGACTCACGTGCCCTATCCCGACCTTTATCGCGGACGCAAAGACGCCGCGCAGGATCCCGACGCCTTCGCGCTAAGCTGCGCCCGCTTCATTGAGGAGAAGCTGTTCAAGACTACGCTCCCTCCCGAGGAAGTAGCTGCGGTATTCATCGAGCCCGTGCAGGGCGAGGGCGGCTACGTGGTCGCACCCACCATCTTCATGCAGGAGCTGCGCCGCATCTGCGACCGTCACGGCATTCTCCTTGTCTTGGATGAGGTCCAGAGTGGTATGGGCCGCACCGGCAAGTGGTGGGCGGTCGAACACGCCGGCGTCGAACCAGATATGGTCCTCATCGCGAAAGGCATCGCCTCCGGCATGCCGCTCGGCGTCGTGATGACTCGCTCCGAAATCATGGACTGGGTGCCTGGTTCCCACGCCTCAACCTTCGGCGGCAATCCCGTATGCATCGCGGCCGCGCTCGCAACGCTCGACGTGATCGAGAAAGAACATTTGCTCGAACATACCGCCGAAGTAGGCGCGCACATGCTGAAGCGCATGGCCAGCTGGCCTACGAAACTGAAGCTGGTAGGCGACGTCCGCGGCCGCGGCCTGATGATCGGCGTCGACATCGTCAAGGACAAATCCACCAAGGACTACGCCGCCGCCGAGCGCGACCTGATCGTCGAAAAGGCCTTCGAACACGGCGTCCTGTTCCTCGGCTGCGGCCCCAGCTCAGTCCGCCTGTGCCCGCCGCTGGTCGTGACCAAAGAAGAAGCCGACGTCGCCATCGACGTGCTCGAAGAGTGCATCCAGGACGTCGGCAAGTAAGCGGTGCGTGAGGTGGGCGGGTGGCCTAGGCTTTCATGTCGCTGGCGCCGCCGACACAGGGGGTGCCCCGTCCTTCGCGTTCTTGGCGAAGGGCGGGTACCACGAACGCATACGCGACGGGGTTTGTGCAGAACGGACAAGAGTTGCGTTGGCAAACTACGCATGAGTTGAGACTTGTATTTGGGGGGAGACAGATTTCTACCTGCCCAGTACCAGATCAATCCCCGAAAAAAGCAACTCCACCTTGGATCGCGGGAGTTTGCCGACGCGTTCCGTCAGCAATGATTTGTCGAGAGAAATCACTTGCGACACATTGGCGACCGAATCTCTTGGCAGTCCGGTAACCCGCGCCGATAAGCTGACGTTGCCCGGAGCAAGGGCCCATTTCAGATTGCTGGTCAGCGGAACGCAGATCACGGTGGAGATTCGGCTCTGGTTGAGCGCGTCGCCTTGAACAACTGCTACGGGCCGGCGATACCTACTCCGGAACCCAGGGCCTGAACCGGCCGGGGCGGGCAAATCTGCCCACCAGATCTCGCCTTGCGAGATTACCAATCGCTCTGCTCCAGCCGCCTGCGGGAAGCCGCCGTTACGAAGGGATCGTTACCCTCACCGATTTCAGCCAGAGCCTCATCCATGGCCTCGGTGATTTTGTCGGGCGAGCGGCGCGCCACATACTCGCGTAAGGCATCGCTAAACAGCCGGCTCCGCGACTTCCGCGAACGCCGCGCCAAGCGCTCCGCCGTGTCGAAAAGTTCGTTGGGAATGGAGACCGCCGTTTTCATACCTAAAGTATAACCGAGCCTTCGACGGTGGGCAAGGCATAGACGAGTGCCCCAGCAGGGCGGCCCGGTATTTTTTTTTATATATATGCCTTGACATGTATATGCCATATGAGGTATATCAAGAGAATGGAATCTGTCTTCGAGATCATCGCCGAGCCGAACCGCCGCGCGATACTGAGCCTCCTGGTCCCCTCACAGCAGTCAGTGGGAGAGATCGAGCGTCAACTCCGCATGTCGCAACCGGCCGTGTCAAAGCACCTGCGAGTGCTGCGCGAGGCCGGTTTCGTCGAGTCCACAGTGGATGCACAGCGCCGTCTCTACCGCCTGAAACCCGAACCATTTCGCGAGGTGGATGCATGGCTGGCTCAGTTCCGCCGGTTCTGGTCCGCTCACCTCGATGCTCTCGAACGTCATCTCGACCGCATGGATCAATCCACGAGCCAACCAGCACCAACGAAAAGGAAGACTAAGAAGAAGACGACGCGGCCCAAACCGCGAACGTAATAAAGGAGAAACGAAATGAAGATCAAAGTGATGACCCTGTACGTAGACGACCAGGGCAAGGCACTGCACTTTTATACAGAGGTACTCGGCTTTGCCAAGAAAGTCGATTTCAGCCAGGGTCCATATCGCTGGCTGACCGTGGCCTCGCCTGAGGAACCGGACGGCACCGAGCTGCAACTGGCTCTGAACAGCAACCCCGCAGCCAAAGCGTATCAGCAGGCGATATTTCAACAGAGCCAGCCCGCAGCCAACTTCTTCACCGACGACGTCAAGGGCGACTACGAGCGGATCAAGGCTCGCGGCGCCGTGTTCACGATGCCACCGACCGACGTGACCGGCTCGACCATCGCGATGCTGAACGACACTTGCGGCAACCTGATTCAGCTCACCCAGTTGGCGCGCTATTCACGTTAGGGGTAACGAGATAAGGAGAAGAAGATGACCGATCTCGCGCAGTACACACCGGGTCCGGCCCGCGGAGCGCGGGTGCAAAAGGATCGCGGACAAAACGGTGAAGAGAAGTGGACGCTTGTTCTCGTCCGAGAGCTGCGCCATTCGCCGGAAAGAGTCTGGCAAGCGCTTACCGAACCGGCGCATCTGCGCGAGTGGGCTCCCTTTGACGCCGATGGGAGCCTGGGCGCGGTTGGAACCTCGGTGAAGCTCACCACGGTGGGAGCGCCCGCGCCGCGCGTTACCGAAACAAGAGTGACGCGAGCCGACGCTCCCAAGGCGCTTGAGTACAACTGGGGTGGCTTCGATATGCGGTGGCAACTCGAAGACTCTGGCGGCGGCACGCGCCTCACGCTGTGGACCAACATCGGTCACCGCTTCATTGCAATGGGTGCTGCCGGTTGGCACATTTGTTTCGATGTTCTGGATCGGCTTCTCAGCGGAGCTCCCATCGGCCGCATGGTCGGCCCCGAAGCCATAAAGTTCGGCGGCTGGCAGCTGCTGAACGCGGAGTATGCCAAGCAGTTCGGTATCGAAACGCCCGACTGGCCGCCTCAGGCGGCCCAAAAGTCGTGAATCGAGGTGGATCGCCAGACAGTGCAGGGTGGGATTCCACGGACCCGGACGTCTGGCATCCAGGATAGGAACCGCTGCAGGAACTCCTACCGGAAGTTCGGGAAAGAAAGTCCGAAGACTAAATTCAAGGAGTGACACCATGGCACAATCAGCTTATGTACCAAACATCGTGAACCGAAGCATCACACGTTCGATCTTTCGCTGGATTCACATCATCTTCAGCATTCCGATACTCGGCTACATCTATAGTCCGTTTGAAAAACTTCCGGACTATGCCTTCAAAACTCGGTTTGTCTTCGTTCCTGTCATGATCCTTTCGGGATTATGGATGTGGAAAGGGCATGTCGTTCGACGACTCATTTCGAGGAGATCGGCCTAACAGGGCTGCCTTCCCTCCATCGAAAATAAAGTTATGGAGCCGGCTTGGGATGGGGTGCCGTGGTGTTGACGTCGATCTCTTTTCCCGGTACCCCCCTCCCCCCTGGGGTCTAGTGGAATCATCACATTAGCGGGAAATTCCGGGCAAAATACGGATGTCAAAGAACTTAGAGGTCAAAATCTAGAGAACAAAGGACTTAGGAGCGCAGCGAGTCGGGTTCACCCAACCGTCACGGCCTCGACTATGATCGCGTGATTTAATTGTCGGCACAAGGTCAGATGTCACATTGAGGTTGTGGAAATTCTTCGGAGCCGGCTCGGACGATTGTGTTGATCATAGCGCGCCAGCCCCACCGACCCGGCGGTTCGTCATGATGTAGGCAAGTGCATAGGTCCTTCGCGTGGTGGCTTTCAGCGACGCCGGAGCTCGCAGGGCTCAGGATGACGAATCTTTGGGGGGCAAATGACGGGTAGCCGTCCGAGTCTTACGGTGATTAGCTGCTCAAACTGTCTTCGGCTCTGTTTCAGTATTGGCAGCTTCGAAAGTCAGATTGACGGACCGGCGGCCCAAAGGACGAGTGCGGTGAGGGAGACCGCGAGGAACTGTTGTCATCTGGCCTGGGCCGAGTTGGATTTCACCGTGCTGAAATTCGATGACAAGCCCGCCTTCGAGTACGAGAAATGTTTCGTCTGAGTTCGGATGGGAGTGCCAATGATAGGGCTGGGTCATCGTGCTGATCCGTACAACGTGGTCGTTTATCCTGGCTACAGGGTGATTATCATAGGTTTCCGCGTGGGAAGCTTCCGAGGACAAAGTTACGATTGCCGGTAGATTCTCTTTCATAGTTCACTCCTCTTGCTAATCTACTCACCACAAAAGCCATTTTAGACTGTCGAACCAAGGGTTTTATGGCGGCCGCAGAACTGTGAGCCGTCGACTTTGCCGGCTTCAACTTGTTATTTGAAACGAGTTCCGATTTCTGGTTGAATACCCCCGACGAGGGAGCCGCCATGAAAATATACAATCTTGTGGGCTATTTGATTATTTGTTCCTACATGCTGGCGTGCGTGTATACCGCGCCGGCTCACTTGGGACTGTGGAAGGGGTTGTTGATCGGCGCGGTTTATTTTATTTTTTGCTGGTTTCTCGGTGGCTTGTATTTGGCTGACGTTCTTCATCTCGGAATCGCTCATCGTTCCCTTGACTATAAGGAATGGTTCATCAAAGCCGTCGCGATCGTAAACAACACGTTCGCGATCTATGTAAATCCAATTACCTGGGTAAATCGCCATCGATTGCATCACAAAAATTCGGACCATGATGGAGATCCCAATAAAGTTGGAGGAGATGGTCTTTGGCGGACCTTATATCTCTGTCTATTGCCGTATCGGTGTCAGGAGAATCTGGCCACCGACGACATCTTGAAGTCGCGGATCTTTCGGGTGGTAGGGAGCCCGATCTTTGCAGTGGTTGCGCAAAGCGCCAATTTTTGGCTCTTATGGAAGCTGGTTGGAAGCCTGAAGTTCGCGCTTGTGATGTGGACTGGCGTTCGAATTTTTGGTTGGTGGGTCAATATGGTTCAAAACTACTGGACCCACACTCGAGAGTTTGGATACCGACGGTATAACGATGAACGCGATAACGCGATGAACATTGGCGAATGGCTTCCAGTTACGGCGACCTTCAGCGCCTGCCTGCAGAACAATCATCACCACTATCAAACCCTATTGCGGCTCAGCCACGATGAATCTGAATACGACTTTGGGTTCCTGACCGTCAAATTCATGAAGAATCTCGGGCTGGTGAAGGCAACGGCAAGGGGCGAACAGATACCAGCGGACGTTCGATTAGCTGCATTAGATTTTTGAGTGTGGTCCTCGAATCCGCACGGAGAGACCAGGATGCAACGACGATTCGGAATGCTCTTCGCGACAGCAGTTCTGACCTCAGTTGTGCTGGGCGCTTGCGGTCCATGCGCGGCATCACAAGAGGACGACAAGAAGGCAGCCATAAATGTCGTTCTGGCGCACGAGCAAGCGTGCCAGACGTACGATTTCGACAAGCTGGATTCGCTTTTCACACCCGACGCGCGCGAGATCGAGGAGTCCTATCCGCACCCGACCGAACCCGGCCTGCGCCAATTCTATCAATCCATGAAGGACGCGGGCGTCCGCATCGATTATCGTCCCCAGGACGCAGTGGCCGAGGTGCGGGGCAATGTTGCATGGGTCACCGTAACGTTGCACAGCGTCTGGACAACCGATACTCCGGCGGGCCGCGCCATGATTGGAGGGGAGTGGCATGTAACTTTCGTGGAGAGTTTCATCCTGGTGAAAACGCCGACGGGCTGGAAAATCGCGTTCGGACATACCAGCATGCTTCCTGCCGATCTTGGCGTCGAACCGGATTACCAGCAGGAACACGGGGGTATGAAGTTAGTTAAAGTGCCCGAAGATGGTCCCGCAGGCAAGGCCGGATTCAAATCCGGCGATGTGTTGATCGAATACGGCGGAAGGAAGATCGACAACTACATTGACTACGCCAGACTCGTACACGCCTACTCCGAGGGCGAGAAGGTGGTGGTCACCGTGATGCGGCAACGGGAGAAAATCACAAAGGAAGTGACCCTGGAGGCAATGCGGTGAGCGCCCGGTTTAGCAGGTGCCGGATCAACAGTCCCTTACGAGTTAAGGCGTTCTTTTCCTTTTAGTGAATGGTTCGACAGTTTGCCTAAGAAATCCCGGCGCAATTTCCTCGCCATCCAGACCGTAACGTTCCGGCCACTGGTCAGGATAGTAGTAAGTCCCAAAAAGCTTATCAATCCAGGGAAAATGAATGGCAAAGTTCTTATCGATGCCCTCTTTTTGCGAAGTATGGTGCCAATGATGGTACCTGGGCATCACCAGAAACTTTTCAATCCATTTGGCGTTGGGACCGAAATTGCAGTGAGTCCAGGTGGCGTGAAGGGTGACAAAAATCAAATACGCCAGGATGATCGATTGCGAAAACCCAAACATGAGAGGAACGAGGATAAATCCGCGGACAAGTGTGTCGTCTACGAAGTGGGAGCGTGAGCCGGCAATCCAATCCAGCGCCTTCGAAGAATGGTGAACGGCATGAAAACGCCACAGGAAAGGCACTTTATGCAAAGCCAGATGAATGAAATATTCAGCAATGTCCGCAACGACAATGGCGAAGAAAAATTGCAAAAGCCAGGGCATTCGGGCGATAGAGTGCTGAAGAACGGGAACGCCAAGATATTTGGTGGCCTGGGTAGCGGGCAATAAAACCAGAAAAGACAAAATTTGTATGGGGAAATGAGTGGACATGAAATAAACCACGTCCAAAGTCCATTCTTTCCTGAATGTTCCCTGTTTTGGATACTGCGGCCAAAGTCTTTCGAGTGGCACGTAGATGAGTGCCATTAGAAACAAATCAAGCAAGAACCAGTCCAGGCCGATGGCGGGTCCACTGCGCAAAGTGCCGTTGATCTGTACGCTTGATCCGCCCAAAGCAGTTGCCGCGATGGCGAGCAACATTCCAGTCAATGCCAAAGTCTTTTTTTTGCGCTTAATCGAAGAAACGATTCCGAATACAATTGCCAACACGATGAGGCATTGGATTAAAAAGCGCATGGTGTGCATGGGATAATGCGGACGCAGTTCAGGAGAACTTAGCAGCTCAGGAAAATGCAGGCACAAAACTCCGCCGAACGAGAGAAATCCAAAAAAGGCTGACAATATGCCGCTCCACCAACCGGTTCCAAAGCCAGTAGAGTCGGCATCGCCAAAGAATTCGTTGATCTTTTGCTCGATCAGGATGCCTCCTAGTTTACGTTCCTCGACTCGTGCAAGCTATGGGAAAGATAGCGACATGACGCTTGAGCTGAAAAGATAACTAACGTTTCGGCGGCCTTGACGCCGGCCTTGAGTTTGGCAGAAGGGGCTTCCACTTCGGGAGGTTGCAGGTTAGGCTAAGCGCAGCTAAATTAGGGCGAGAATTAGAGATGTGCATGAAAGGATCGTCCCGATGGAAACGGCTTCTGTATTCATCGACCAGAAGATCAAGGAACTTGGCGACTGGCGTGGGAAAACGCTTGCGAAGGTGCGCGAAATCATACACAAGGCAGACCCCGAGATCGTCGAAGAGTGGAAGTGGAGGGGGACTCCCGTCTTTTCGCACGGCGGCATCGTCTGCACGGGAGAGACGTACAAGAACGCCGTCAAGCTGACATTTGCCAAGGGAGCTGCGTTGAAAGACTCTTCAGGACTATTCAACTCCAGCCTCGACGGCAATGTCAGGCGCGCCATCGATATTCACGAAGGCGAGAAAGTGAATGAGGCGGCCTTGAAGGATCTCATCCGCGCCGCAGTAGCGCTCAATCTCAAGGGCAAGAAGGAGTCGAAGCCTCGGCGACCATCTCACTCTAAGTTTCGCAAAGAACGCGAAATTTAGGATGCGGCACCGAGGCCGGCCGTTGGCCCACTGAAGCATCGTTTGGGCTTGAGTGGGGGCACGTGCGGTTCAACGTTTCTGGTACGGGTGGAAGATGTAGTCCTTCGCCTTCACTGGCGTATGGCACGCGTATCCGCAGTCTGAGAGGCTTTTGGGATCGGCCGTGAACTTGTCCGATGCGGCTTCGTAGTTGAACACGGCGTATCCCCACCCGCCGCTTTTCGGAAATCTCTTGCTGTCTTTTTCCATGACGAAGGCCTGGGAAAAGACGTCTGGGACCTCCACGACGAAAGGGGCTTCCGTGCTCTTCTTCAGCTTCCACTGGAGCTTCACGATCATGGAGCCATCGGGGAACGGCTGGCTGTTGCCCGGAATGCCGGCCTTGTACGCCTTGATCATCTTCGGATTGGCGACGATCACCTTGAGTATTTCATCGGTGCGAGCGGAAGAGACGACCGACCAGTCCTCGTATCCCCTGAAGTCAGAGAACGCGATTCCGCTCGGCGACTTCAGCGAGTACTTGTCCTGCGCGTAAACGGCGGCGGCGCCTAGAACGACGAGTACTGCCGTGGCGATGGCAATCGTGAGCTTGCTCTTGCGCTTCATGGGCGGTCCTTGGTAACGAGGATTTTCATTTTGGCTCCTGATCGGGCGCAGCATATCACACCCCCAGTTCTTGATCCACCCAAGCGCAGTTTTTTCTCCGATGGGGCTCGTTCAAGCCTGTCTTTGGCTTGGGTAGGGGTGTGCCAATCCGCTGTTGGCGAAACTTCTTTCTCACCGGGCTCAGCCGCAGGCACAAGGGGAAATAGCGCCGAGCCGCGAGGTTCCCACTTCGGGAGGGATCTCATTCTTCTTGTCGCAATTGTTATGGATGTCACATCCATTTCAGTTCCGGGCGGGTACAGTGAAGTTGGGGATCCGACTGTGCTTTCTGGACGCATCTTTTCCGGGCAGGCTACTCACGCCGTGCTTCGTTTTCTCAACTGGCTGGCAGACCACACTCTGCCGGCGGAAAAGATTGCGGCGCATCATCAGACGGGCCGGCGAGGAGAAGAGGTGGCTTACTTTCATCTGCGGATGCTGGGCTACACGATGGTGGCGCGGAACTTCCGCTCGCCGCGCTGCCGGGGAGAGATTGATCTGATCGGGTGGGACGACGATGTTCTTTGCTTCGTGGAAGTGAAGACCCGGACCACGCGCGATGTGAAGCCCGGGGAAGCGGCGGTGGACCGGCACAAGCGGCGGCTGGTGGCGGCCGTGGTGCGTGATTACCTTCGGCGATTTCCACCTTCGTGCCAGTGGCGTTTCGATGTGGTCAGCGTATACTATTTAGATTCGAGGGCCAGCCTGCCGCAGATCGAAGTGTTTCGTAATTCCTCCCTCACGGCTTAGAATAAAGGTTTCGTCCATCCTAATAAAAGGGGTTCATGAGTGCCTGAGCTTAGAAAAGATCCTATTGTTGGCCGTTGGGTGATCATTTCCACAGATCGCGCGAAGCGTCCTACCGACTTCGCCCGGGAAAATGTGAAGTTAAAGGGCGGATTCTGCCCCTTTTGCTACGGGAACGAAGGCAAGACGCCGCCGGAGATTCAGGCTTACCGTCCCGGATCGAATGGCGGACCTACCTCGCAGCGGGATACGCCGGGATGGACAGTGCGGGTGGTGCCAAACAAGTTTCCGGCTCTGGGAATTGAAGGCACGCTGAGCCGCCAGGCCGAGGGCATGTTCGACCGCATGAATGGCATTGGGGCGCACGAAGTAATTATCGAAACGCCGGATCACAATGCCAGCCTGGCCACACTGCCTCCGAAGCGGATTGAGGATGTGCTGTGGACGTTTCGTGACCGCATCCTCGATCTGAAGAAAGACCGGCGCTTCAAGTACATCCTGTTGTTCAAGAATCACGGCGAAGCCGCGGGGGCATCGCTCGAACATGCGCACTCGCAACTTATCGCGTTGCCAATTCTCCCCATCAACGTGACGCAGGAACTGGAAGGCGCTAAGCAGTATTTCTTGTATAAGGAACGCTGCGTGTTTTGCGATATTATCCGGCAGGAAACCGAGAATGGAAGCCGGGTGGTGGCAGAGAACGAGAACTTTCTTACCATCGCGCCCTATGCTCCGCGGTTCCCGTTCGAGACCTGGATTCTGCCGAAGCAGCATGAGTCGGCATTTGAGAATTCGTCTTCGCACATGTTTGAGAACCTGGCGAAGGCGCTGAAGACTTTGCTGATCAAGGCCGACCGAGTGCTGGACAATCCGCCTTACAATCTGGTGATTCACACTTCGCCGGCGCAGGATCCGACTAACGACCACTATCACTGGCACATGGAATTCATGCCGAAGCTGACCAAGACGGCGGGGTTTGAGTGGGGCACGGGCTTCTACATTAATCCGACGCCGCCGGAAGAAGCGGCGAAATTTCTGCGCGAAGCCAGTGTGGAAGAGCCAGTTCCGGCAACGGTGGGGTAAGAGGCGGCTGCGGGTTTAGGGAAATTCAAGAAACAAAAATGAGGGCACGGTGAGAGCCGTGCCCTTTGAGTTGGACGGAGAGAGAAGTTGATGGCTAGGACAAAACTTGTGGAGCCCTGCCGCAACCGTTCACCGTTATGTTAGGACCGCTACAGAGGTTTAATTGTCACAGAATTGTAAAATGTTGGGCTGGAAGACCGGCTATCTTATTCTAAGGCTTGTCTTTATTTTCTAATCTTTGCGTTTGCCTTAGCCTTGTGTTCGATCCTGGAATTCTTCGTGCCATGCCATTTGGATGGCTTCGAGTTTGCCCTCGTTGGAAGCACCGGGGTCGCCTTTGAAGTCCGGCAATTGGGTGACGTAGCGGTGCAGGTCGGTGAAGCGGACGGTGAGGGGATCGAGTTCGGGATGAACTTCGCTGAGCAGGATGCCGATGTCTTCGGCATCGTCCCAGGTTAGAGGTTTGGGCATGGGGAGTTCCTCAAGGTTTCAAGGATTCAACGTTTCAAGGTTTCGAACCATGAAACCCTGAGACTTTGAAACCTGTTTCTTAGTGGTGTTCTTCCGAAATGTAATTTCTGTTCCAGGTTGGGATCTCGACGACTACCTTACCCGGCTTCGTGATCTGCACCTGGCAGCCGAGACGCGAGTTTAACTGCAAATCGGCGGCCATGTCCAGACGGTCTGCTTCGTCATCGTCCATGGGCGAAAGATTTTCGGCACCCTCTTTGATCCAGACGTGGCAGGTGGTGCAGGCGCAATTGCCGCCGCAGGCGTGATCGAGCGGGACTCCGAAGTTGAGTGCGATGTCGAGGATCGACTCTTCCTTGCCATGATCTTCGTAGGGCAGCTTGCCGTGTTCGAACTGCACCGTCTTGCCCTCGGGCAGAAACGTGAGCTGCACCATGTTTTCTTGTGGCATGTTTTCGCCGGGAGCTTCTTCAGTGGCTGTGCCGGCGCCTTGTGTTTTTTCGTCTGACATTGACTGCTCCTCAAAAGCCTTAAGCTTCTTTGTTGCTTACGCAGCGAGGGCGGAGACGCCTTCGCGACAGCCGGCGAGACGCCGGCGCGACTTATTCGAACTCTGCTTTGGCCATGGGATGCGGGGCTGTGGGGCCTTCGCCCATGTCAGCCTCGTCCATTGTTTTGCCTTTTAGCGCGGTAGAGACAGCGCTGTCCATCATCAGCTCAGCGAGGCGCGTTGTGCCCTGGTTGAGCGCGTCGATGGCTTTGCGGATGGCCTGGTAGTTATCTTCGGCCTTTACCGCGGTCAGAGCCTTCTCAGTTTTTGCAATCTTTTTCTTCTCCTCGGTGGTTAGGTGGCCCCACGCCGGGCTCTTCTTGCCCTTTTCGAGAGCGGCCAAGATGGTATCTGCTTCGTTGCGCGCTTCGATGATCTGGCGCTGCCGGAAATCTTCTTCAGCGCTGTCGAAAGAGTCGAGGATCATACTCTCGACCTGCTCATCGGTCAGGCCGTAGCTGGGCTGGACTTGAATTTCAGCCGCTTTGCCACTGCGCTGTTCGCGGGCGGAAACCTGAAGGATGCCGTTGGCGTCGATGAGGAATTTGACTTCGATGCGAGCCATGCCCGCGGCCATCGCTGGGATACCTTTGAGGTCGAATCGCGCGAGCGAACGGCAGTCTTTCGCGAGTTCGCGCTCGCCTTGCAAGACGTGAATGGCGACGTTGGCCTGACCATCGACCTGCGTGGTGTAGAACTGCGTGGCCGATGCGGGGATGGTTGAGTTACGCAAGATTATTTTGTCGGTGACGCCGCCCGCTACTTCGATGCCGAGCGACAATGGCGTGACATCGAGCAGCAGCATGTTCTCGGTGGCTTCGGAGCCTCCACCTAGAATGTTGGCTTGCACGGCCGCGCCTAACGCGACGACTTCATCGGGATTTAAGTCGATATGCGGCTCGCGATGGAAAAGTTCCTTGACGAGAGCGCGAACCTTGGGGATGCGCGTGGATCCGCCGACTAGAACGACTTCGTCAATCTGCTCGGGCTTGAGGCCTGCGTCTTTCAGGGCCTGCTTACAGGGGCCGATGGTGCGGTCGATGATGGGCTGGATGAGTTGCTCGAATTGCTCGCGCGTGATCTCGCGAAGGTAGCGTTTGCCGCCCGGGAGTTCGACGTCGAGCCTGGTCGAGGTCTGAGACGAGAGCGCGATCTTAGCTTCGATGACGGCATTGCGGATGGCCTGGACGGCCTCGGCGTTGCGGCGGAGGTGGAGTCCGAGATCGCCGAGTGTGTCGTCGAGAGCGATCGTGATCAGCAGATTGTCGATGTCGTCGCCGCCGAGATGCGTGTCGCCATTGGTTGAAATGACTTCGAATATGCCGTCGTGCAGTTTAAGAATCGAAATGTCGAAAGTGCCGCCGCCGAGATCGTAGACGGCAACGATGCCGTTCTGCTCTTCGTCGAGGCCATAGGCTAAAGACGCGGCCGTGGGCTCGTTGACCAGGCGCAAGACCTCAAGGCCGGCGATTCGACCGGCGTCTTTTGTTGCCTGGCGCTGCGCGTCGTTGAAATATGCAGGAACGGTGATGACGGCTTTCGTCACCGGCGCTCCGAAAAAGCGCTCGGCATTGCGCTTGAGCTGGCGGAGAATTAGAGCCGAAACTTCAGGTGGCGTGAAGGTCTTGTCGTCCAATTTTATGCGAAGAACTTCACCAGCCTGCAGGTCTTCGGCGAGGCGGAACGGGAAGAACTTCAATTCTTCCTGAATGTCGTCAACCCCGCGTCCCATCAGGCGTTTGATTGAGTAGACGGCGCGCTCTGGCGTCTCAGTGAGATGCTTACGGGCGGCATTGCCGATGACAGGCTGGTTGTTTTCGTCCAGCGCCACGACAGAAGGGACGAGATTCGAACCATCGTCGCCGGGGATCACGACAGGGCTCTCCCCTTGCATGAAGGCCACGAGAGAATTCGTGGTACCCAGGTCGATGCCGACGATGCGATCAGAGGACATTTTGTGATTTTGCGATTAGGTGATTCAGCGATTGAAAATCTCTGCGTTTCAATCACTCAATCGCCCGATGACTCAATCTCTCAATTCTCTAAAACTTCATTCACATCCCGCACTAAATTGCGGATGTAATTGCGGCGGTTCAGCACATCCAGCATCTTGTCGCGCTCCTGCCTGCGCTCTTCTTCGGAGACGGGCTGGCCGTTCTGTTCGCGCTGGATCATTCCATCCCACATCTTCCAGCGGCCCCGAAGTTCGCGCAAAAGCGCTTCCTGCTTTTCTTCCAATTCGTGTTTCTGGTTGCCAATTTCTTCTATCAGGGCGGGATCATCCTCGCCCATCTTCTTCTGGGTGCGCAGTTCTTCGAGCTGCATATTCAGATCGAAAACCTCTGCCAGCAGCTCCGGCGGCACGATCTGCTTTTTTATCTCGCCGGTGGAGCGGGCCTGTTCGGTCGCGGTCTTCGATTGCTCTTCCAGTTCCACACCTTCAAGCTTCAAGAGATACTCAGTGCGCTTGATTGGGTCCTTCAAAATACGGTGAGCGTCGTTTAGCAGGGAACTCTGTTGCAGGCTCCACTCCTGTTCCTGGCTGCCGGCCTGGGCGTTGAGATCGGGATGGAGCTTGCGGCTGAGTTCGTAAAAGTCTTTGTCCAGCGAGGCGAGATCGAGATCCAATTTGCGCAGCAGCCCGAAGAAGGTGAAGTAATCCACGGGCGCGGGTGGTTGAACCTTGCCGCAGGCCTCGCAGAAGTGAGCGGCGCGCATGGTTCCACACGACCAGCAGGATTGAGTTTCTTCCGGTGCGGGTTTCGCGGTAATCGTGGTTAAGTTCGTCATTCTTACACTCCCTGTCAGCTGCCCCCGCGACATGGCAAGCCGGACGTAGCCGATTTGCTAGGCGAGGACGGTGGCGCCATAGACATTCGCGAGCGAGGGCGCCCGCGCCACACAATCCGTTCGATCAAGCGGAGAACGAGGTTCCACAGCCGCACGACTTTGTGGCCTGGGGATTCACGAAAACGAATCCCTGCTGCATCAGCGTCTCCTGGTAATCCAGCGTCATGCCGTGCAGGTAGATGAACGACTTGGGATCGACGAAAACGCGCACATCGCCATACTGGAAGATGCGGTCGCGTTCGCGCGGCTGGGTGTCGAAGCGGATGTTATAGCTTAGACCGGAACAGCCGCCGCCCTGCACGCCCAGACGCAGACCGCCCTGCTCGGGCGAGATGCCTTCCTTGGCCATCGCGCCGCGCACTTTGGCGAGAGCCTTCTCGGTGACGAGAATGCTCTTGGCTGGCGCGGTTTGCGTTGTTTGTTCCGTTGCCGTTGTCATTCCAATTCCTGACGCAGTGCCTCAGCGGCTAAAGCCGCCATCAGCAAGAGCGACGACGGCGCGACTGAAGTCGTGCCCTTCCCGATCCTCAACGAACACGCCGCGCTTACTGCGCTACTGCCGAGGCAACCGGCTTTGCGCTCTCCTGCTTTTTCTTCCAGTCGCTGATCGCCGCGCGGATGGCGTCCTCGGCCAACACGGAACAGTGGATCTTCACGGGAGGAAGCGACAACTCCTTCACGATGTCCATGTTCTTGATGGCGAGGGCTTCGTCGACCGTTTTGCCCTTGACCCACTCAGTGGCCAACGAGGACGAGGCGATCGCGGAACCGCAGCCGAAGGTCTTGAACTTGGCTTCTTCAATGACATTCGTGTCGCGATTGACCTTGATCTGCAGCTTCATGACGTCGCCGCACTCGGGTGCGCCGACCAGGCCGGTGCCCACGTCAGTGCTGCTCTTGTCCATGGAGCCGACATTGCGGGGATTGTTGTAGTGATCAATTACTTTATCGCTGTATGACATTTGTTTCTCCTGAACTCTCTGACTTTACCCAGGGGCTAAAGCCCCGTTCTAACTAGAACTCTTGCGGCACGACTAAAAGTCGTGCCCTTCCCGATCTCGATTACTCTCCTGCCCACTTCACATCTTTCAGATTGATGCCTTCCTTCGCCATCTCGTAGAGCGGAGAAAGTTCGCGCAGGCGCTCGACAGTTTCGATGACGCGGTCGGCTACGTAATCGACTTCGGCAGCCGTATTGAAGCGGCCGATGCCGAAGCGGATCGAACTGTGCGCCAGGTCGTCGCCGGTGCCGAGAGCCTTCAATACATAAGATGGCTCCAGCGTCGCGGAGGTGCATGCCGAACCACTCGAAACTGCGATGTCGTTGATGCCCATCAGCAGCGACTCGCCTTCCACGTAGGCAAAGCTGATATTCAGATTGCCGGGGAGGCGATGCTGCATGGAGCCGTTGATGTAAGTTTCGTCGAGGCGGTTCATGATGCGGTCGCGCAGGCGATCGCGGAGGCTGGCCAACTGCACCGCCTCGCGCGACATTTCTTCTGATGCGATGGCGCAGGCTTTGCCGAGACCAACGATGCCGGCGACGTTGAGAGTGCCAGAGCGCATGCCGCGCTCGTGGCCGCCTCCATCGATGATGGCGGAAATCTGTACGCGCGGATTCTTGCGACGGACGTACAGAGCGCCGACGCCCTTGGGGCCGTACATTTTATGCGCGGAGATCGACATCAGGTCGATGTTCTGCTTGTTCACATCGATGGGAATCTTGCCGATCGCCTGCGTGGCGTCGGTGTGGAAGATAATGCCGCGCTCGCGACACAGCTTGCCGATTTCAGCGATGGGTTGCACTACTCCGATTTCGTTGTTTGCAGCCATGATGCTTACCAGGATGGTCTTGTCGTCCATGGCGCGCTTCAAGTCATCGAGGTCGATCAGGCCATCTTTCTGCACGGGCATGTAGGTGACACGGTAGCCGTATTTCTCCAGGCGCTTGCAAGTGTCGAGCACGGCCTTGTGCTCGGTGACCGCGGTGATGATGTGATTGCCTTTCTCGCGGTACATCTCGGCTACGCCCTTGATGGCAAGGTTGTCGCTCTCGGTGGCGCCGGAGGTGAAGATGATTTCTTTGGTGGTGGCGCCGATCAGCTTGGCGATGCGCTCGCGGGCTGTTTCCACGCCTTCTTCACCGGCCCATCCGAAGGAGTGATTGCGGCTGGCGGCGTTGCCGAATTTTTCCATGAAATAGGGCAGCATCTCCTCCAGCACCCGGGGGTCCATGGGCGTGGTGGCGTGGTTGTCCATATAAATAGGCAGCTTCACTCCCTGGGGAGCTGCGTGCTGGGTGACTGAAAGCTGCTGGGGGATCTTTACATCCGTGCTCATAATTGCCTTCTCCTACCTTGTTAGATGCTCAATCTCTTGTCTTCTTCTCGATTGTTACTAAACGATCGTGACCAGTTCGGCCGGTTTGACGGCGGCGCCTTCCGTCAGTTCTGGTTCTTCGCGCATATGTGAGATCTTGATGCGTTTCAGGACGGCCTCGATGCTCTCATTCACCTTGCGCAGCGGTTCGCGGATGTTGCATCGATCGCTCTGACCGCACTCTCCGCGAACGGTGACACAGGAAGTGATGAATAATGGGCCGTCGATCGCCTGAATCACTTCAAAAGCCGAAATCGTGTGCGCGGCACGCGCCAGCCTGTAACCGCCGTTGGTGCCGTGCTGCGAATGCAACAGACCAGCCTTAACCAGGCGCTGAAGAATCTTGGCCAGGGCCTCGGGCGGGATGCCGAAAGAATCCGCAACGTCCTTGGCGCTGGCGCTGCGAGTTCCTTCGTGAGCGTGGTCGGCCAGGTGCTTCATGGCCATCAGCGCGTAGTCCGCTTTCTTGGTTAGTTTGAGCATTCTGATCTCGAGGGGGATACCGCCCTCCGGTCTACAGCAACCGGATCGGAAATCCGACCTTTTCCGTCGCAATTCATTCTACGTCCATAACCCAAGATTATGCAAGCCCTTGCAGGCAAGCGCCGGAAGTAACATTGAACGGTAACTATCGGCAACTGAATGGCTTAGGCCTTGGCGATGATTTTGGTCGGAATTCCGCGTAATCTCACGCGAGCGAGCGGGACTGCCTTGGCAGAAACGGGAAGAAATTCACTGCGATGTGATGGCAAGGGACTTGACAAGTGGCGGGGCAGGGCTAAAATACCGGGAAATTCCCGCGAATCCGTCCCTTCGCGCATTCGACGGGGGCTGGGCCTCCGGATTTATGACCTCGAAGCCGTTCTCGCATCCTCAAAACGCGGGCAAGCAGCCTTGCAAACATCCCCGCGTGCAAATCGTCAGTCGCGACGAAGACGCAGAGTTCGTGGAGTGTCTGGAGTGCCGAGAAATCTTCGAGTCCAGCGAGCTCAAGGACATGAGCATCGAGGAAAGCTCCGACAGCGAAGCCTCTGAATCGTAGGCAGGAAGTTAAGCGCTGATCACCATAGTAACCCCGCGTCCTGGATTCCACCTTGTTCCCGCCGAACTGGCTCTGCTAGTCTGCGAGCCGGGGGCGTGCATTCCGCACGTTGCAAACTCATGCCTGCTGTAGCGCTCGTGGTCGACGACTCCATGCTGATCCGCTACACCGTCTGCCGCTTTCTGGAAGAGCACGGGTTTGCGGTGGAGTCAGCCACGAACGGCCTGGAGGCTTTGCAGGTTCTCGAGCAGGCGCACCCTGACCTGATCGTTACTGACATGCAAATGCCAAAGATGTCGGGCAGCCAGTTGATTACGGCCCTGAAGAAGAACCCAGAGACCGCGAGCATTCCCATCATTATCGTTGCCGGGCGCGCCAGCGGCTTCGACGAGAAGGAAAAACGCGCCGACTTCGCTATCTACAAGGATATCGATATTCAAGCCCAGCTGGAAAAGGCGCTGGATGCTGTAATGGGGAAGAGCAACGGGCAGGGAGCCGGCAAGTAGGCGGCCTCTGGCTTCATCTCCCCGTGGTCTTCAGCTGCCACCGTGGGCGGCGGACTAGCGTAAGAGAAGACTCGCCTCTGCGGAAAAATCCATGGCAGCAAAATCCTTTACTAAGAATTTGGGGTAGGCGGCGGCAGCAATCATGGCCGCATTGTCGGTGGAGAGCGGCCGCGAGGGGAAGTACACGGGCAGGCCGTCTTGAGCGCCGTCCCGCTCGAAGGTACTGCGCAATTCGTTATTTGCCGCCACTCCGCCGGTGACGAAGAGTGTAGCCACGCTGCAGGCGCGGGCCGCGGCCAGAGTCTTGCTCACCAGATCTTCCACCATCGCACGCTGAAATGAAGCGACCAGATCGAGAGTCTGCCGATCGGAACTTGCCAGGTAGTCTTCGAGTTTCGGCTTGGGAATGTGCGCCAGAGCCTTGCGGCGAGTCTCGATCGAACGATGCAGGTCGTGAATCTCCACGTAACGCAGCACGGCAGTCTTGATGCCGCTGTAGGAGAAGTCAAAACGGGGGCGATCGCTCTTTGTTTTTGTTACTTCCTTCTGCCCTTTCCGGTCGCGGCGATCGCGATGCTTAATCTGCGCGGGCAGAAACTTCACGGCCGTCGGATCGCCATGAGGCGCGAGCCGGTCGATGATCGGGCCTCCGGGATAGCCGAGGCCGAGCAATTTTGCAACTTTATCGAACGCCTCGCCGGCAGCGTCATCACGAGTATGGCCGATGTTTTCGTACGTCCAACCTTGCTTCTGCTGGGCTGCCAGATAGAGGTGCGTGTGCCCTCCCGACACAACTAGAGCGAGCACGGGAAATTGCAGCTCGTGATTGCCCTTCTGGCGTTCTTCCAGCAAAACCGCATGGATGTGGCCTTCCAGATGGTTGACCGCAATCAGCGGCTTCTCGAGGGCAAAGGCTAAAGCCTTGGCGTAGCTGATGCCCACCAGGAGCGCTCCAGCTAGGCCGGGGCCCTGCGTGACCGAAATTGCATCGACCGAGTTGTAAGTCTGATTAGCCTCAGCCAGTGCTTGCCGTACGACGGGAACGATCGCTCGCAAATGCTCGCGGGACGCCAGTTCGGGCACGACTCCGCCATAGGGTTGGTGCGTGGCGATCTGCGAGGCCACCACGTTCGAGACGACCTGCTCGCCCGATCGCACAACAGCCGCGGCGGTTTCGTCGCAGGAACTTTCGATGCCGAGGATGTAGGCGTCTGGCATAATCAGTTCGAGTTCAACTTTCCACCTTCTAGCTTAATTCAAACGGAATGCGAGTGTTCAATTGCTGAGGCTGATGATCAGATGTTGAAGGATTTTGCTATCTCGATCACCCGAACTCTGCGCCAGCGAGGCTTCCAGGCTTACCTGGTGGGCGGATGCGTGCGCGATCTTCTGCTGAAGCGCGAGCCGGAGGACTATGACATAGCGACCAGCGCGACGCCGGCGCAAGTAATGGAGGTTTTTCCTGAAACTTACTCCGTGGGCGCTCAGTTTGGCGTAGTGCTGGTACCGCTGCCCGAGGATCAGCGTACTCCCGGAGAGGGAGGTGCGCCGAAAGCCCAAGCTGTAGAAGTCGCGACCTTTCGCAGCGACCTCGGTTACTCCGATGGGCGGCGCCCCGATGAAGTGCGATTCAGCCTCGATCCGCGGGAGGATGTGGCGCGCCGCGATTTTACGATCAATGGCATGATGCTCGATCCCTCAACGAGCGAAGTGCTCGACTTTGTGGGTGGACGGGAAGACCTGGAGGCGGGCATCATTCGTGCCATAGGCGACCCTGGGCGGCGCTTCGCCGAAGACAAACTGCGCATGCTGCGCGCGGTGCGCTTTGCGGCACGCTTTGACTATGTAATTGAACCAGAGTCACTGGCCGCGATCCAAAGCATGGCACACGACGTTCAGGTAGTTTCGCGGGAACGGGTTCGCGATGAACTCACGAAAATGCTCACTGAGGGCCATGCTCGACGGGCTTTTCTCCTGCTGGATGAAAGCGGGCTGTTAAAAGAAGTGTTGCCGGAGATCTCGGCCATGAAGGGTGTCGAGCAGCCGCCTGAGTTTCATCCCGAGGGCGACGTGTTTGTGCACACGCTGCTGCTGCTGGATAACCTGCCGTGTCCTTGTCCCCCTACGCTGGCGTGGGGCGCGCTACTGCACGATGTGGGCAAGCCCGCGACTTTTCGCGTAGCGCCTGACCGGATCCGTTTCGACGATCATGCGGATGTGGGTGTCAAGATTGCAGAGGAAATTTGCGAGCGGTTGCGGTTCTCGAATCACGACGCGGCTCAGGTGCTTGCTCTGGTCGACAATCACATGCGCTTTGGGCATGTCAGGCGCATGAAGGAGTCGACGCTGAAGAAATTTCTCCGCCTGCCCGGCTTCGAGGAGCATCTGGCATTACACCGTGCCGACAGCCTGGCCAGCCACGGCATTCTGAGTACCTATGAGTTCATCCGGACGAAGTTCGCCGAGATTCCACCGGAAAAGATTCGCCCCGCGACGCTGGTTACCGGCGACGACTTGATTGCTTCCGGATATGCGCCCGGGCCACGGTTCCGCGAGATTTTGGAGGCGGTGGAAGACGGTCAGCTCGAAGGGCGATTGCTTTCGCGCGATGCGGCGCTCGAGTTCGTCAGGCGCGAGTTTCCTCTCTGAGCATGCTGGTGGCGGAACTCGGCGCATGAGACTTGGAGTGCTAGAATCGAAATCTCCGGCGGTTACTTCATCACGGGGAATTGCCTTTTCAGGAGTTACGGTGGAGCAGGCGGGCGCGGGACTGGGGAAAATTGTTTTGGACTCACTGCGGCGCGTGCCGCAGGGCGAAGCTCCGCTGCTTGCCTGGCCTCTGGTTTGCGGATCGGTGGTCGCGGAGCGGACGCGAGCTATCGAGTTCGCGAATGCCGTGCTGCGCGTCGAGGTTCCGGACGCTGGATGGAAACGTGAGATGCAGAGCCTGGCGCCACGTTATCTCGCCACGCTGAATCGTTACGCCGGACAGAAAGTGGAGAGGATTGAGTTTGTGATCAGGCGGGGCTGATTTTCTTTCAGACGTTCTCCAACAACAACGAGTCTCAGAAGATGAAAGTCACAGAAAAAGACGTGGCTTACGTTGCCGATCTGGCCAACCTGGAGCTCACCGCAGAGGAGCGTAGCGGCATGGTGCGGGATCTGAACTCGATTCTCGATTATGTCGAGAGGCTCAACGAACTGGATACATCGAACGTCGAACCGATGGTGCAGGTATCGCACCTCTACGGCGTCGACGAATCCAATCGGGGCAGCGAGAGGTTTGCATACGCGAGTCGCGAAGATGTGGTTGAAGGACTGCGGAAATCTTTGCCTCAGGAAGTCGCCCTGGCGAATGCTCCGGATGCGGATGGAACGTTCTTCCGAGTGCCGAAGGTGATTGAAAGATAAACCCAGACTTGAGCAAGATAGGTCTCATCGCGTTGTGCGTCCTGGTTGTGGTTTCGTCCCACGCGCAGTCAACGGTTCCGAGTGCGCTCCAATTCGATCTGTCGAAACTTGGCATGGTTATCAATGGAGAGCAAATATGCAATGATGCGCCCAGCCGGTTCCAGGATTTTTCCACGTCGGGGATGGACCAGATCATTGCGGCAGGGCCGAAGGCGGTGCCCGTTTTGATCCAAATGATCGCCGACAGGCGCATGGCAAATACCAGAGAACCGCTGATTTGCTACTGGCCAGGTATGGCCATCGGTGACATAGCTTTTTGTCTGCTCACCGATCTGTTTACCGACACGGCTGGCCGGACGACGGTGCCGGGCGCGGATTGGAACCACTTGCTGGGGCCAGGCAATACCGGAGCGTCGTGGGAACAACTGCATGGTTTCATCAAAAACCACGGAAGCGGGACCCTGCAAGCCAGATGGCGAGTAGTTTGGAATAGATACAGAGGCCAAGTCTTCTGGGATCCGAAAGAAAGGTGCTTCAAGCTGAAGGTCGGTTAAGTGATCCTGGATTCTCTCACGATCGACGCCGTTCGTTCTTCCATACAGGAGCGCAAGACGACTGCGCTCGCGGTGGCGGAGTCGCACTACGCGCGCATCCAGAAAGAAGATGAACAAATCGGCGCGTATCTCACGCTTTGCAAAGAGCGTGCTCTGGAGCGGGCGGATCGCATCGACCGAATGGCTGCCGAGGGCAAGCCGTTGCCGCCGCTGGGCGGCGTGCCGGTGGCGATCAAGGATGTGATGTCGACCCGGGGCGTGCGCACCACGGCAGGATCGAAAATTCTGAGCCACTACATCCCGCCCTATGACTGCACCGCGGTGGCGCGGATGGAAGCGGCTGGCGCGGTCGTTCTCGGCAAGACGAACTGCGACGAGTTTGCCATGGGCTCGTCGAATGAGAACTCGGCATTCGGTCCGGCGCGCAATCCGCGCGACTTGAGCCGCGTGCCGGGAGGATCTTCGGGCGGTTCGGCAGCTGCTGTTGCCGCGGACATGGCGGTGGTCGCACTGGGCTCGGATACCGGAGGTTCGATCCGGCAGCCGGCTTCGTTCTGCGGCGTGGTTGGATTGATGCCGACCTATGGCCGAGTGTCGCGTTACGGGCTGATTGCGTTTGCGTCTTCGCTCGATCACATTGGACCGCTGGCGAGGACGGTGAAGGATGCGGCGGTTGTGTTGCGAACGATTGCCGGACGCGACCCGATGGATTCGACTTCGGCCGACGTGCCAGTGCCCGACTACGTCGCCGAACTGGACAAGCCGGTACGCGGTTTGAGATTAGGCGTGGCCAAAGAATATTTCGGAGACGGACTCGACGATGAAGTCCGCCAAGGGGTTGAGTCAGCCATCGACAAGTTGAAAAGGCTGGGTTGCGAGGTGGTGCCGGTTTCGCTGCCGCACACGCCGTATGCGATTCCAACTTACTATTTGATCGCAACCGCTGAAGCGTCCTCGAATCTGGCGCGCTATGATGGTGTGCGCTACGGCTATCGCGCCGCGGGTGTGAAGACACTTTCGGAGATGTATCGCCGCAGCCGCGATGAAGGTTTCGGAGCAGAGGTAAAGCGGCGGATCATGCTTGGCACGTATGCACTTAGCGCGGGCTATTACGACGCGTATTACCTGAAGGCACAGAAAGTGCGCACGCTGCTGACGCGCAACTTCGAAGAAGCCTTCGGCAAAGTGGATGCCATCGTCACGCCGACGAGTCCGACTGCGGCGTTTCGACTGGGAGAGAAGTCGAATGATCCTCTGGCCATGTATCTGGCTGACATCTACACTGTGACGGCAGATTTGGCGGGCATTCCGGGCGTTTCAATTCCTTGCGGTGAAACGAAAGAGAAGCTGCCGATTGGGTTGCAGATTCTTGGGAAGCATTTTGATGAAGCGACGATTCTGCGCGTGGCGCATGCCTATGAACAAACAGCCTAGAAGCCGCGCTCACAGCGTCGGTTCGGGAGACAGCAAAATGGCGGATGCGGAACGATATGCCGCACGCCTCAGATCCTACACGGAAGGCAAAGATCCGCTGGCGATGCAGGAAAATGCGCCAGAGCTTCTGGCCAAATTAATCGAAGGAGTCGCTGACGAAGTGCTTGGTGTGAGACCCGGTCCTGGCAAGTGGTCTGTGGTAGAGATTCTCGCGCATCTAGCGGATGATGAGATTGTCACGAGTTGGCGCTACCGGCAGATGGTTGAAAACAGCGGCTGTGCACTCTCTGGTTTCGACCAGAACGAGTGGGCCAGGATGGGGAAGTACGCATCTAAAGACTCCAGGCAGTGCCTCCACCTTTTCCGGTTGCTGCGTGAGTCAAATCTAAAGATGTTGCGCGACCTGACGTCTGAAGAATGGCAGCGCCACGGCATGCACGCCGAGCGGGGTAGAATGAGCGTGCAAGACCTCGCGCGTCACATGGCAGGCCACGACATGAACCATGTCGACCAGGTTCGGAAGATTCTGGAGAAAATCACCTGAGCCGGGCGCGGCAGGTGCGGGATCTGCGTTCTATAGCTCTCTGTAGTAACGCTCCCCTGCGCACGCGCGGCACAGAGTTTTTCCATCTCGCCGCACTTCTCTGCGGAAATTGATGCCTTCCCCGCATGCTTCACACACCACGCGCTCACCTTTGTATCCCGGAAACTCTTCGGGAGGCAAATCCACCTTTACCCACTGGGTCGTGAACAGGTCGTCATTCGTGATTTCGCGGTAAGCCAGCATCTGCTGCTGATTCCTGTCGGCGATTTCAGGATGCATCTCGCGAGCCAGAGCCTTGGAGGATTCTTTGGCTGCTATGCGGATTGCCTTGCCGGTGCTGACGTCTACGAACGTTGCCGCGACTTTCCCCCAGTCGCGAAACTTCAGGGCACGCTTGCCGAGACGGCAGCCAGTGACTACGGCAACGGCATCGGTGGCGCAGCGGTCGATCTCAACGAAAGTAACGAGACGTTTGCGGTCTTCCTTATTGCCGCGGGGATCTTCGATGCCGAGTTTCTCGAGGCCCAGCATCGCCAGCCGCACGCCCAGGACTTGGCCGGCGCACAGGTGTCCGTGAGCTTGTTCGGCGTCGAAAAGGTATTCGTCGAGAGATTTCATGGGAGTTGTCAGCTCTCAACGATAAGCTTAACACTGGAAGAAATTACTTTCTGTGCCAACGCACGCCGTCCTTCGAATTCTCAATAACAATGCCGGCAGCGGTTAATTCCGCGCGCAGCGCGTCGGATACCTTGAAATTACGAGCGCGGCGAGCGGCTTCCATCTCCGCGATTTTCGTTTCAATGCCGGCGTCAGAGAGTTGACCGGCCTGCACCGTGTCCCTCAGGTCAGTACTAATGTCTTTGTCGCGGCCATCGGCCCGTGCCCAATCGAATACCTGTTTCATCTTCAAGCCGTCATCATCTTTAAGAACGGCGAAAATCTCATCGAACTTCTCCACAGCGCTGAGTAACAGCGGAACGTCGTCCTTCTTGATGCCAGTTGCATCCAAAGCGGCGTTAGCGCTGCGCACCATCTCGAAGATGGCAGCCTGTGCCTGGGCGGTGTTGAGATCATCGTCGAGTGAGGCCCGCATGCGGTTGATGGTCTCACTGGCGAGCGCTTGCATTTCCGGGTTGGCGCCGGCAGGAAAACTCCCCGCACTCAAGCGCTGGCGAAAATTGCGCAGGCGTTCCACCGAAACTGCCGCCTGCTTCAGCCCGTCGAACGTGAAATTCAACTGGTTACGATAGGGAACTGAGGTGAGCAGATATCGGATCGACGACGGCTTATGTCCCTTCAACACCAGGTCGCGGAGGGTGTAGAAGTTTCCCAGGCTCTTCGACATTTTCTCGCCCTCGACCAGTAGGAAGCGCACGTGAAACCAGAGACGGACGAATGTCTTCCCCGTGAGCGACTCCGATTGTGCGATCTCATTTTCGTGATGCGGGAAAACGAGGTCCTCTCCTCCGGCGTGTAGATCGAAGCTCTCGCCCAGTTCCTGCATCGACATGACGGAGCACTCCAGGTGCCAGCCGGGACGTCCTGGACCGATCGAAGTATTCCAGGAAGCCTCGCCCGGCTTGGGTGCCTTCCACAGCGCAAAGTCGCGCGCGCTGTCTTTGTCGTATTCGTCAACGTCGACGCGGGCTCCGTCGAGCATTCCGCCGAAGTCTTTTTTGGAGAGTTTCCCGTAACGCGGGAATTTTGCGATGCGAAAGTAATATGAGCCGTCGTCGGTACGGTAGGCGATCCCCTTCTCGACGAGTTTGGCCACGAAATCCGCCATCTGGGCAATGTGTTCGGTGGCCCGCACCAGCATCGGTTGCTCGATGCCAATCATGGCTGCGTCTTCCAGAAAAGCTTTTTCGTATTTCGCGGTGTATTGTTGAACGCTCACTCCGTCACGCGCCGCGTTGCGAATGATCTTGTCGTCCAGGTCGGTGATGTTCATCACGTAGCGCACGGTGTAGCCGGACTGGCGCAAGAATCGCTGCAGCATGTCGACAGCAATGAAGGTTCGGAAGTTTCCGATGTGCCCGTAATCGTAAACCGTCGGGCCGCAGGCATACATGCGCACTTCATGGTCATGTAGAGGATGGAATTCCTCGACCTGTGAGGACATTGTGTTGTAAAGGCGTAAGGCCATAGGGTGACAGGGCGTTCAAAGATGAGCGTTCAAAGACGAACCACCAATTCTAGGGGGACGCCGGAAAGGGGGTCAACCGGCGGGAATGTCGGCGGACGAGTGGGGGGGCAGCGCAGGGATGTTCGCGCGCAGCCTTTGTTGCACCAGGACGACATAATGCAACGCAGAGATAATCGTGAAGGCGAATGTTGCGCGCAAGAAGACAGTGCGCGTAATCCAGATCCAGCGCGCCGGGCGTATGGCAAAGAGCATCACAAAGAACACGGCAGCGATCTGCGAAAAAGTGTTGGCTTTGCCGAAGATGCTGGGGCGGAAATTGCGCAATCCCGCGATGGCAAACAGCACGGCACTGGCGGCCAGGATGGAAGTATCGCGGCTGAAGACCAGCACGGCAAACTTCCAGGGTATCTTGTGCAGGATGGAGAGCACTAGAAACATAGTGCTCAGCAGGAGTTTGTCGGCGATGGGATCGAGATACTGGCCGAGCAAAGTCTGCTGGTGCAACTTGCGGGCTAACAGCCCATCCAGGCCATCGCTGAACCCAGCAACGACGAAGAGCACCAGGGCCCAGAAATAGCGCCCCTCAACCAATTCGATCACGATAAATGGTACAAAAACCATTCGCAGTAGTGTGAGCTGGTTTGGAGCAGTGAAGATTTGGGAGACGTTCATGCCTGGTCCTGACTCGGATGAACCACGCTCGAACGAACTGCGGAATGCGAGTCACTGATACGGCGATCGGCGCCTAGCACCGCGGCGGGATCGAGCCCGGTCTTGGCCGAGAACCGCTGCGAAAGCGACGGGAGACTGCCATCGGGAAGGTCCAGCTCGATGCGTTCAATCCGGTGCATCGGGAAGAAGACGACAGCCGGACTGAAGGGTTCGCCATCTTTCACCATGACGACGAAATCTTCGAAGGATGCCAGCTCGATGCCGCGTATGCTAAGCCCTTCTGCTGCCAGCGCCAGAACCATGCCCCAGAACTTGTCACGCGGATTGCCAAGGGTTACAACGACCATGGATCCCCGCGAGAAGGGAGCGCCGGCCGGCGACTGGGCGGCCGAACCGACTGCGTCGTGCTTAGAGTCTTTCGGCATAAAACGATTGTCGCCGCCGCGGGGGAACCTTTGCAACTGGCAATCGCGGTTCAGCATTTTGTCGAGCATGAGTCACGGGAGGGGGAAAGGAGGAGTCAGGCATCTGAAATCGCGGTGGTCGTGCGACGGCTCAATGCAAACCAGCCCGTCCTCGATCCCCTGAATGACAGCGTAGACCTTGCGTAGCGAGTGAATCCTATTTTAGCCCCTTCACCAAATAAAGCTGGGAAAGCTGGCGACTATAGCCGTAAACGTAGGCTCGACCATCGGAGCTGAAGTAAATCTCGAAGATGCCACGAAGTCCGGCGACATCCGGGGGAGTCATTTCTTTGAAAAACTCCCTCTGTCCGGTTAGAACGTTCAAGCGGTAGACCTTGATCGGGGATTGTTTCCACTTGTACACGTACAGGAAGCGCGGATCTGAGGACCATGCGAAAGTTTCTCCCGCCTGCAAGCCTGGCATCGGGCGTGGCTGCCCACCTTCGATGGGATACAACCAGCCTCCACCACCAGCGAGATTGTTGCCAGCGATCAATCTGCCGTCTGGAGAGATCTTGCAGAAATTAACTCCTTCCGGAGTTATAGAACGCGGCTTGCCACCATCTACATCCTGAACGAAACACTGAACGGCATGCCCATGCCGATTCGCGGAGAAAACGATTTCCTTACCATCGGGCATCCAGTAGGCTCCGTTCCAGTACTGCTGAATGTCCCCCGGTTCGATTTGCCTGGCCGTGCCCGCTCCGGTCGGCAACAGCAGAAGACGGGCATTGGAAACAATCGTGGTCGCCCATTTGCCATCGGGAGATAAATGGCCCGCCACTCCTGGGCCAAGTGGAATGGGGGGTGATCCTCGCACGTCCCCCCGCATATCCCGCACAGCGACGGTATAGGTTGGTCCAGCCTCAACTCCCTGCTCGTCGAAGAGTACGGTGTTGCCGTCGCTAGAGATATCAGTGGGGAGAGACCAGTCCCGCCATGAGACCTCCCTCTCCGCGGTTGCTCCCGGCGCCAGGGCCATCATTCCGACGCGTTGTTCATCGCGGGTTAGAAGGACTCGGCCGTCAGAGGCGATGTCCTGCAGAGTGACTCCTCCGGGTGAACGGAAGACCAGACGTTGTTTGCCCCATAGATCCACGGCATAAATGCGACGTTCGATTCCAGCTTGGCCGGCCGAGAACCAGATCTCGGATCCATCGGCCGACCAAGCCAGCCCTAAGACACTTTTCCAGTCTGCAGAGACAACCCTCTTGTGTCCCTCAAGGTCGACAATCGAGACGTCGCCCTTGTTGTCAGGAAAGATCGGGTGGTCGAGGAATGCGACTTGATCCCCTTTGGGCGAAATCCGCGGATGGCTGATCCAGCCAGCAGTCTCATACAGCACATGGCCGAGGGGAAATTCAAGGCGCTGTTTGCCGTTTACATTGCGGACGGCCGCTAACGTTGCCCCGTCTGTGGACCAATCAGCCCAGTCGACACTTTCAGCGAGCTGACGAGGAGATCCGCCCGTCAGTGGGACTTGGCCAAGAGTTCCCCGGTCTCCGAACAAGAAGCGACTATCGATCGGCTGCAGCACCGCCATTTCCCCAGAAGAGGAAACTGCAAGCAGCTGAGATGCCGATGACCCGAGGCTTCGCGCCCCGGGGACTTTCGGGTCAGTGGAGAATATTTCGGTTGGTTCGCCGTCCCAGGAGGCGGCGTAAATAACGCTGTGACCGTCAGGCGCAAACCTTGCTGAGTATACCGTGCCGCGACTAGCGGTCAACCGCTGAAAGTCTGGCGGCTGCCATTTGGTTGTACGGCGACCGAGGAAAATGCCCGAGCCGACGAGGAAAGCTGAAAACACGATTGCGAGAAATGCCAGGAGCGTGCGGTTGAATACTGGTATTGCTCTGCTGGGCCGATCGCCGTTGATAGAAGGTAGCTGCGGATGCGTGTCCGCCGGAGCTTCGTCCAGCTCGGCCACAAAGCGGTAACCACGACGTGGAACGGTCTCAATGAAAGAGGGATTCTCGGCTGAATCGCCCAGAGCAGCGCGGAGCTTGCCGACCGCGACATTCACTGCATGGTCGAAGTCTCCAAAACTTTCCTCCGGCCAGATACGGGACTGAAGTTCCTCGCGGGTGACCAGCTCTCCGCGGTGCTCCAACAGGATCTGCAGTACTCTGAAGGGCTGATCCTGGAGTTTGATGCGGCTGCCAGACTTGCGGATCTCCCCGGCATGGAGATCGGCCTCAAATTCCCCAAAACGAACTGTCTGGTTCCCGTTATGCACGGCAGATTTCCCGTTCTTAGGGAAGTCTAGCATCTTTGGCCACCTTTGCTTGGACGCTGCCGCATCCAATAGGTTTGCTGATTTTTCGGGAGAGCATGGTCTCCATGTGTCCCCGACATGTCTCCGGAGGCGATACTAACTGTAGATGCAAAAGCTAGCTGTTGTGTATTGGGATCGTTGGCATTGATCGAGTACCTTCCGACGTTGGGTGGAATTACGAACACGGTTGTTCGTGATGACATGCACGCGCATAAACCCGAGACCATCCCCGTAACGTCGGCGGACTCGGGCGATCATGCTCACTGACGTCCGCTCTTAACGCGAATTCAAGTTATTACTCGTGCGAAGAAGAACGGTAAAATCATAAGGCCCGGGCGCATGTTGAGCTTTGAGATTGTGGAAGTGAATCCGGTGATTGACGAACACAACCGAACCGCCGATCTGGCCGTGGAACTGATGCTGCCCGCGTTCGGAAAGAAGATTCTCTAGGGATTTAGATCAAAGGAGGCTCTACGAAGCTCTATCTCCGTTCCGTTCTGCTCGCTGCGGTGCTGATAGCAGTGGTGCCGCTCGGCTTCTCACAAAACTCCGGTCTGCCACAGGAGAAAGTCGCCGCCGTGTATGGGCAGAATATTCACTACTTCGAGGTCGGCCAAGGCCCCACGGTGATTCTTCTGCACGGTCTCGGAGGGGCTAAAGAATTTTGGCTTTCGAATATTGGCGCCGTCGCTTCCAAGTATCACGTCTACGCAATCGACCTGATCGGCTTCGGCCAGTCCGACAAGCCGCTCATTAATTACAAGGTTGCAACCTTCACTGACTTCCTCCACGGGTTCATGCAGGCAGAAAAGATTGCCAAAGCGACGCTGGTCGGGAATTCGCTCGGCGGATGGATCGCCCTGGACTTTACCGCGCAATATCCCGAAATGGTGGACAAGCTTGTGCTGGTCGACTCGGCCGGACTGTCCTGGGGACGTGGGCCCGCGGTTGATCTGAATCCGTCGACGATGGCCGGATGGCGGGTTATGCTGGAGTCGATCTTCTACGATAAGAAGATTGTGACCGATCAGGTTGTGCAGCGGGCATTTTCCGACCGCTTGAGTAGAAACGACGGGTACACCATCGATCGCACGCTGGCGGGGTTCGTCGCGGAGAACCAGTTTGAGGATACGAAACTCGCCTCCATTCACGCGCCTACGCTTGTCATTTGGGGGCGCGAAGACAAGCTCATAGGCATGGACGCCGGCCAGAAACTCCACGATGGAATTCCTGGCGCACAGATGGTGGTGTTGGAGCATTCTGGCCACGTTCCGCAGATCGAGAAGCCGGCGGAGTTTAACCAGGCGCTGCTCGAGTTTCTCGGAAAGTGAGCGGGCGTTTCGGGCGAATGGAAAAAGCATGAAGAAACTTCGGGTTGGCATCTTGTTTGGCGGGCGCAGCGGCGGGTATGAGGTCTCGGCTCCTGCCGGCTGCGTCCGTTCTCAATGCGATTGACAAGGACAAAACGAGGTCGTGCCCATCGGCCCGGTCCAAGGCTTCGTTGATGCTTTCGTTCGAGAAAGGCTTTCGCACGTAGTCTACAGCGTGCCTCTCGACGGCTGCGACCGCGGGAGAGCATGATCTCCACATGTCTCCGATATGTCTCCGGAGGCGATATTAACTGTAGATGCAAAAGCTAGCTGTTGTGTATTGAGATCGTGGGCCTTGTGAAGTACTTTCCGATGTTGGGCTGAGAACACCCGATGATGAATATTCTTTAAGGTATCCATAGAAGTATGTATTGGTCTTCTTAATTCCCCAGGTGGAATCAATGAACAAAATGGGTCAAAAAATAGTCGCCGTGATCGCGTTGGGAACTTTTGCGCTGGTTATCGGGCTCGGCGAGTTGCGGCAAGCGCAAGCACAGGACGCCAAAGGACCCTATCCGAACATGGCTCCGCTTGAGCAGTACTTAATGGATCGAGACGCCGAGATTGCCATGGCGCGGAGCGCGGCACCGGAGGCCATCTCACGCGACGCCGATGTGCTCGTCCTTGGGCGGCACGGTTATGAAACCGCAGTCAAAGGCAAGAATGGTTTCGTGTGCGTCGTGGAGCGAGCGTGGATGGGCCCATTCGAGGGCATGGGTGGCGACAAGTTTTGGAATCCTAACGGTCGAGGGCCGGTCTGCTTCAATCCGCCGGCCGCCCACTCCGTCCTGCCAATTACGATTAAAAGAACGGAGTTAGTGTTGGCCGGTCAATCCAAAGCTCAGATCTTCGAAGGCATGAAGGCATGGGTAAAGCGAGGAATGCCACCCCTGGAGCCGGGAGCCATGTCCTTCATGATGTCGAAAGACCAGCACCTTAACGATGGCAGTCACCCCAACTGGGAGGCTCACCTGATGTTTTACACGCCAGTGATGGACGGTTCCGTTTGGGGCGTAGATCTGCCTCTTTCTCCTACGATGCTGCATCCGCACTTCAGGGGCAATCCGGAACCGATCGACGAATTCATGGTTTCCGCGGGCTGGTGGTCGGATGGAACGCCGGACCCAGTCAAGCCGGAGTAGCAATTCAACGTCGACGGCAAAACCGCCGAAGCCATGCCCAAGGACAGTTGCTGGCCGTGCTGCGACGCTCATGCCCCACGAGCACACGTTTGTGCGGTTCTATCCCATCTCAGTCGGAGAAAAGGGGAGGGATTAAAGAGCGGATTAGCAATGCGAATGAGTGCGAGCGGTGTGTTCTCGAGAGTCATGAGTTGGCGGCCAACAGCTGCAAAAACCGCCGAAGCCATGCCCAAAGGCAACGTCTGCTGGTCGTGCCACGAAGATCATGCTGCTGTCGAGCACACGTTGGTGCAGTTCTATCCGACGCTGAAGGTACTGGCGAAGAAGTTTGGGACGTACAACGAAGCGCGGGAGCAAGTGACGGAGGCGAAATGAAAGCAGCGAGGAAGCGGGATGAACTGGAAGTAGGCGCCGATTGACTGCCGTGCACGCCACGATGGACTTCGGACACAGGAGCAGTAATGAACCGGCAACGGAGGTCGTATTGGATAATGGCGATCCGCATCTTCGTGAAGTGGTGAAGGCCACGGGTGAAGAACTGCCGCTGCCAGAGCGGCCCACGCGGACGCTTGCGATGGGGACGTCTGCCCGGATTGCAATCAAAGCCAAGCGGAGAATTCTCTTCATCGATGCGGCGGACGTTATCGTGGTGGAAGCCAAAGGAAAGTATGTCTCGTTATTGCGTACTTCAAGTTCGCATATGCTGCGAGAGTCTATCTCGACCATGGAGGAAAAGCTCAATCTGCACGGGTTTGTGCGAATTCATCGATCGGTGCTGGTGAACGCGGCATCGGTTGAAGAGATGCATCCATTGTCGACCGGCGAGTATGTTCTCCGGGTGCGGGGAGGAAGGGAATTCACAGTCACTCGTACTTACAAGAAGAATCTGCAACTCCTGGCGCAGCTGTGGATCGGTATGGAGGATTTTGCCGCTGAGTAGGAGCTGTTATGAAAGGTCGGAGCAAGACGGCCGAGCTCATCATCGTCACGGCTTCCCAATAACTCTTGTCGAGGTCAGTGACGAAGCGGACGCTGGTTTCGTCAAGTTGTCTGGACCTTTCCGTCTTTGAGGACAATGTACTTGTCACCCGCGGATCGCAACTGCGCCTTCTTGCCGGCCTCATAGGGCACGAGGTCCGCGTTCTTCGATTAACCAAGCAACACGGGTCCCACCAACTTTGTCTTCACCAGGCAGCTCCTTCCAGACGATCAAGATGGAACTAAGTGCACCGCGGTCGTTATTCTAATAACTAACATACCAGGCAGTATGCTTCTTCAAATAACCAGAATCAAACTCGCTAAGGAATCTCCGGAAATCTGGAGTTTTTGGAATTCATGTCTTGTTTGGAGTAGCTCTACACGTCCCGGACCCAGCCCTACAGAAACGCGACCTCACGCGCAGGACGCAGGCCCTGAGCACTCTGCAGTTGCCATCCCGCATTTCATAACCGCGGATCCGAACACTGATGTAACCGGTTGAAAACGCGACGACAACACTCTGGTTCCCCGATTGCTAACACTCAACACGGTGGGAGTGTTTAGCGCTCATCTATTTTCCTGGTCAATCGCGACACTGAATCTCTTGGTCGGAGGAAGCAATGCAAATCCGTAGCTTGAAGTTGGCTCTGGTTCTCCTGTTGGTGGTCTGTTTGGGCGGTGCTCTGCCGGTGTGGGCACAATCGGCGTCATCGGGTACGGTTTCCGGCTCAGTGACCGACCCGTCGAATGCGGTTGTTTCGGGCGCCGCCATTACGCTGACCGATATTTCGACCAATATCCCGCGAACTGCTAACTCCAACTCGACCGGGCGATACTTCTTCGCAGACGTTACTCCGGGTACTTACACCCTCACGGTCAGTAAGGCGGGATTTGCTACCTCTAAGACTGACAACCAGATCGTACAGGTCGGAGTAAATCTGACGGTCAATTTGTCTCTGCAGGTTGGCGGCGCGAATGTGGTTGTAGAAGTCTCGGCCGTCGGCAACGAGTTGCAGACGATGAATGCCACGGTGGGTAACACGATTAACAGCGTCACCATCGATAGCCTGCCCAGCCTTGGCCGCGACGTCAGCACGTTCGTCGAATTGCAACCCGGCGTAGGTCCAGACGGCAGCGTCGGCGGCGCGGTTCTCGACCAGAACTACTTCTCGCTCGACGGCGGCAACAACACCAATGACATGGACGGCAGCATGAACGTCTACACCAAAAGCTATGCTGGCGATCCGACCGGTGGTGTGGCCACTCAGAATAACCTGGGAACAGGCAATGGCGGCCCGACGGGCGTGATCCCGACTCCGCAGGACAGCGTTGAGGAATTCAAGGTAAATACCGCCGGCCAGACGGCTGACTTCAATAGTTCTGCCGGTGCCGAAGTGAAGATCGTGACCAAGCGCGGAACCAACGCATGGCACGGCACAGGATACGAGTATTACAAGGACAACAACTGGTCGTCTCAGAGTTGGCAGAATGACTACAACAACCTTCAGCAACCCGGCTCCGCTCCTCTTCCCAGCTTCCATTACAGCCGGTACGGTGGAGCGATTGGCGGACCAATCATTCCGAAAGAAATTCTTGGCGGGAAAACCTATTTCTTCTTCAATTACGAGGGCTTCAACTTCCCTCAATCCATCACAATCCAGAGGAATGTGCCATCGCCAAGTTTGATGGCAGGCGAGATCGTCGACCCGGTGACAAACACTGTTTACCAGCTTGCAACGATTGATCCGCTGGGCAAGGGGCTGAATCCCCTGGTTTCACAGATATGGAACCAATACGAGCCCGCCTCGAATGCACTCTGCTATCAGCAACTTTGCGACGGCACGAATGAACTGGGGTTCTCGGGGAATATTAACATTCCACAAACCAGCAAATTCGTAGCCACGCGTCTCGATCACGATTTTTCGCCCAAGTGGCATTTCAACGCAACCTATCATTTCTTCAAACTGACTTCGGCTACGACTGACCAGGTTGACATCGGCGGCTTTTTCCCTGGCGACACAAAGGGCGTGCCGGCATCCCTGTCGCGTGATCCGGCAGAGCCAAGTATGTGGGCAGCGGGCCTGACCACCAACATCACATCGAACACCACCAATGACTTCCACTACAGTTTCCTGCGTAACCTCTGGCAGTGGATCCGCCAAGGGGACACCCCCCAGGTGGCCGGGCTCGGCGGAGCGATCGAGATTATGAGCGGCCAAGAGCTTGGGGAAGCTAGCGACCTCGGTCCCTACGACGTAAACACCCAAAATACCCGCACCCGTTATTGGGATGGACATGACCAGTTGGTGCGCGATGACGTTTCCACCCTGAAAGGCAACCACCTGTTCCAGTTTGGCGGTACCTATCAGCACAACTGGAATCAGCATCAACGAACCGACAATGGCGGTGGAATCAACTACGCGCCGGTTTATTCGCTCGGCGAAGGTAGCAGCGGATCGGGATTGGCGGCGGATTTGCCGATTTGCTCGATAATAAACCCAGCCACTGGCTCTCCTGATATCTCCAACTGCCCTGCCCTTACGGCAGCGGCACTGGGCATCGTTTCCATCTCGCAGGTTGCGTATACGCGCTCTGGCGCAAGTCTCAGCTTGAATACTCCGCTGACCCCGGCGCAAGACACGCTGACGATTCCTTATTTCAACACCTATTTCAGCGATACCTGGCACATGAAGCCCACCTTCACCCTGACCTACGGTTTGGGCTGGACCCTGGAACAGCCTCCAACCGAAGCGACGGGCAAACAGGATGTGCTGGTGGACGCCAGCGACACGCCCATTTCAATGACTTCCTACCTGGCGCAGCGCAAAGCGGCGGCGCTAATCGGCCAAGTCTACAATCCTGCGCTCGGCTTTGCCCTGGTGCATAACGTTGGAGACGGTTCAGGGCGGGTGTATGACCCGTACTACGCCGAATTCAGCCCGCGTATCGCAGTGGCATGGAGCCCGCACTTCGAGGCTGATTCCGTGGCGGGTAAAATCTTCGGCCATGAAGACACGGTCATTCGCGGCGGCTACGGCCGCGTGTATGGCCGCTTGAACGGTGTGGATCAGGCGCTGGTCCCGTTGCTCGGCGTCGGACCCATCCAGCCTGTGCAGTGCGCCAATAACCTTTCCGCTAACGGTGGTTCGTGCCCGTCTGGCCTTGTAACAGCCGACCCGTCGACTGCTTTCCGGATTGGCGCCACCGAAAATGGCCTGATCGCGCCGCTCCAGACTGCCTCGAACCTGATACCCAGTGCGACCCTGCCGCAGCCGCTCTTCACAGGGATCAATACCACCGAGGGCAGTGCCAGCGAGGCGCTGGATCCGCATTTCCGGCCCAACCTGTCCGACTCCTTCAACTTCACCGTCCAGCGCCAGTTGGCCCGCAGAGTCACCCTGGAGTTCGGCTACATCGGGCGCAAAATCACCCATGAATACCAGCCCATCAACCTCAATGCGGTGCCTTACATGATGACCCTGGGCGGGCAGCAGTTTAAACAAGCCTACGCGAACACCGTGTTGCAATACTGCGGCGGCATAGCGGGGCTGGCCGGCGGTGGGTGCGCGGGAAATGCAGGCGCTGTCACCAACCAACCGTTCTTCGAAGCCGCGCTCGGCGGCACTGGCTCTGCCTATTGCAGCAGCGCGTTTAATGGTGTTACCCCGACAAGCTGCACTCAGGCCGTCCTATTGCATGAGGGCGCACCGGCCACGAACTGCGTCCAATGCGCCACCGGCAACCTGACGAATGCCAGCGTATGGAGTCTGTGGAGTGATTTGGATGCCGGGCCGATGCAGACCGTCAACGGAGGCGCCCTCTCGGGGCCCACTATGCTGAACAACTCCGGCCAGTTCTCTTCTGGCGTTGCAAGTAACGGCAGCATAGGTTATGGAAACTATAACGCCGGCTTCGCCTCCCTCAAAATGGCGGACTGGAGAGGTTTGACCTTACAGTCGAACTTCACCTGGGCCAAGGCGTTGGGAACCGGAGCGGACGTCCAGGCCACCAGCGAGTACACCCCGGATGATCCCTTCAATCTGGGGACCACGTACGGCGTCCAGAACTTTGACCGCAAGTTCGTCTATAACTTCTTCTTCGTATACCAACCCCCGTTCTTCAAGGGACAGCATGGTCTCATGGGACGGGCACTGGGCGGCTGGTCCTTCGCGTCCGTGTTCACCGCCGGTAGTGGCTTGCCGATCGAGATCTTCACGGCGACTGGAGATGGCCAGGAGTACGGCTCAGGAGACGACGTGAACTTCTTCGGAAACGAAAACGCGGTTCAGATCGCTCCGATTGCCCACGGTCATGCCTATTACAACAATCCCTCCGGCGGTTTACCCGTCAATATGTTCAAGGAGGGCGTGGCTGCTGTTAACGACTTCCGCAATCCGATTCTGGGTCTAGACAACAAGGACGGTGGCAACGGCAACATCTTTGGCCTGCCCTACTGGAATATGGACTTCAGTGTCAGGAAAAACATTATGGTGACGGAAGGCATTAGCATGGAGTTGCAAGGTGTCTTCGCTAACGTTTTCAATCATAATCAGTGGCTCGATCCGAGCGCCACTGGGACCACTGGGCTCTTCAATCCCTCACTTTTTGGCGTTCTGCCCGGCTCGTCGCAGGAACAACTAGGCGGCGACCGGCAGATCGAAGTGGGCTTCCGGGTTCGCTTCTAACTCGCTGGCTTCGAGGCGACACGCCGCGTGTCGCCTCGAACTAACCTAATCGGTAGCGCCTTCCCCTTCGGCCGCACCACACAGGTGCGGCCGTTAATTGTGCAAGATTGCTGCGATTGGAGTCCCGAAGAGAGTAATCAAGTAATTCGACAGCGCCGCATGACATGGTTGTCCCGTGACTCGGTCTTCGTCTGACTTGTAACATACCAACCGGTATGCATGTTCAAAACAGAAGCCGCCCCAGGCTCACGAGGAATCTCCGGAAATCGGGATTTGTTAAAATTCACCTCCTGTTTGGAGTAGTCCTACAACCCACAATCACAGTCTTACAGCCACAGAGCCTGATGCACAGGACCTGGCTGTGAGCACTGCGCAGCTGGCATCCCGCATTTCATAACCGCGGGCCCGAGCATTGACGTAACCGATTGAAAACTCGGCGATCGCACTCTGGTTTCCTAATTGCAAACACCCAGCGTAGGGGAAGTGTCTAGTGACTCGTCTATTTTTCCGGTGAGTCGCGACACTTAATCGCCTCGTCGGCGGAGACAATACATCCGCATCTTGAGGTTGGCGCTGTTTCTGGTGGTTGGCGCAGTCCCAGTTGTCGAGCACGGAAATGCAAACTGAAACGGCCACAGTTCCACTGTCGTTATCGACTTCAGTCCGCGAAACAGCAATCAACCCTCGCGCCGAGGAATCGGCGCGGAGGGGCAACTCGCAAGTGCAGGAAGTAGTGAAAGCTGCAGGAGAAGACCTGCGGCAACTCCTGCGGCAGCGTGCTGAGATCAGGAAGCGGATCCGAACAATGAAGCAAACAATTGTGGGCTTGGCCCGCTTGTTTGGCGATGATTGGTTTAGTGAAGAGTTATTGGAATTGGTCGGCCGGAAGGGCAGACCACGACAGCGCGGACTCACCAATGCCTGTCGCACGGTGTTGATGGAGGCCAACCGCCCATTGGATGCCCATGAAGTATGCGAACTCGTTCGGCGACGCATCCCGCTAGTATTTCTGCACCACAAAAGCCCAGCGAATGCCGTTACCACGGTGCTGAACCGACTGGTGGAGTACAGAGAAGCCCTCGCCGTGCGCGCTGAAAACGGACGACGGGCCTGGCAATCGTACAGTCAGGGGCGGCCTAAGGCGGATGGTGATTGTTGATGGCAGACCGAGACTCCTCTACCTAGTCCTGGCCGCGCGTTCATCACAACGAGCGTGATGACCATCGACCACGTTGCATGGCAGCTCCTTTAGGTAGCCGACCAATCGCTAGCTACGAATGCTCCTGCAAGGTATCGACGGCAAGCGGGTCAGCCGCGACAGCTTTCATGAGCGGCAGAGCGAATTCGAGCCATTCACGGGCGCTAAGCATGTAAGTCATCGCGCTCCCTACTCGCGCACCGTTGTTGCTCGTTTTCAGGCCGAGGGATAGACTCCCCGCCAGTCTCGCGTATGTTCGTTGTGTTTTCTCCGCTTCAGTCTTTTTGATTGCTAGTCCCATCGGAGTCTCCGTCCGGTGGTGAGTGTCCGCACGAGCTACGAAGTTGTGGTGTCCGGCACCTGCGGTTTGGCGCCCTTGATTAGCAACCACAGCATGAACACAATCTCACCGATTATGGCGGGCTGAAGGTAAGTGTTCACCGTATCCTGATATTCCGGGAACAGCGTGCTCGTAAGGCTCAGGATGACCCAGGCAAAACCGGCAAGGGCAAGCCAAACTCCCAGGAACCGAGGCAGGAATCGCGACTTGTAGATAAGGAGCGCGAGGGGAAACAGCCAGAGCCCCCAGAGCAATTCGCAGATGACAAATCCGCGACCGTGAAGATTCAGGAAGAGCATCGCCATAGTCTCGCGCTGGGGCTTGTCGAATACGGATAGAAAATCAGCGCCGCGCACGAGGACGAGGGCGGCAAACGAGTTCAGTTCATTGAGAAGTGCGACTGGGATCGAAACCACAATTAACACCACCATCAGCGAGGCGTGGCGGCGATTGACTCCCTTGAACAAGTCATAGAGAGCCAGTGCCACGAAGATAAAACCGGCCTGGCCGAAGAGTTCGCTAGCGATCCCAAAGCGAAAGAGCATCTCGTGGGCTGCGATGTTGTTTGCCGTAGCTGCTGCGTCTCCGTGGACGATGATTTTTCCGGGCACGTAGCCCATGGCGAAGAAGCCAACGATAGAGATGAGTACATACAGCAAGCCTGCAAATCTGCCGGGGTTCCTGGCGGAACTCATGTGCTCTCCGTTGTGAGAAGGGGGCCAGACCTTTGGAACACTCGCAGATACGGCGAGGGCTATCAAAATGTTCCGTCACGGTATGGAGATCAGCAGTTTGCGAGGATTTTCTTCTGGAGCCAGGTCTGGCCTGCATTCCAGTCGCATGGCGGGCTAACACGAAGTAACCGATTGCTCCCTGCCTGCCGGTATAGCTCAACGCGATTTTGCGAAACCGTTCGGACGCGGTAAACTAACACCCACCGGGAGCGGTTGAAGGACATTACACAGCCATCGCTTTGGCGAACAGAAAGAGAAACATGGTTTACAGGTGATTTCCGTTGTCGACCGTCAGGAAAGGTTTGCTAAACTATTGAAACGGCTCGCTGTAGGCGCGTAGCTCAGTTGGTTAGAGCGCTACCTTGACACGGTAGAGGTCAGGAGTTCGAGTCTCCTCGTGCCTACCATTTTTCAATCACTTACATCACCTGCGTCGGTTTTTCCAATCCACACCAATCCACAGCGTCGGCGAATAGCTGCTGAGCCGTGGACATCTCGTCCGAGTCGCCCTGCGTGTACAGGTCGAGCGTGGTCTGGATTTTGCTGTGCCTCAGCATCGACTGCACCGTCTTTGGTTCCACCTTCCCTTTGTTCACCAGCCAATGAGAAAGCGAATGCCTCAAGTTGTGCAGGCCGAACCGCTGCCCCTTTTCTATCTTCACACCCGCTTCAATTGCCGCAGAACGGAGATGGTCGGCAACAAAGCAACTCATCGCGAGGGGCACTGCTCCGTCGCTTTTGAACGATGCGAAGACAAAGTCCGTGGGCTGGCAGTATGGGGTCTGCTGACGCCATGTTGAGAGCACTCTTGCGAGTGCTTCGCCCATGGACACCGATGCATCCGAGGATTCCGTCTTGGGTTTGCCGAACTCGCCCAAAGCCCACCGCTTGTTTACGACAATGCGATTGTTTTCGAAGTCCACGCATTGCCATTGCAAGCCAGCAAGCTCAGAGGCTCGCAGCCCGGTAAGAGCAGCAGTGATAATCAATACGCGATGCAGAGGGTCCTTCATCGACCGGATGATGGTCTTTGCCTGCTCGGGTGTGACAATCACGGCTTTGTAGTCCGACTTCGCCACGACTCGAAACTCCTTACACGGATTGTTGTCACAGAGCTTCTCCATTTTTCCAAACTGGAAGAGCAACGACATCAGCGTTTTGATCTTCGCGATGGATGGTGCGGCTAAATTCCGCTCCTTGCGGAGAGTTTTCAGCCAATCCCGAACGGCCTTCGGTTCAATGAAGCAGACCGTTTGCTTCCCCCACTTCGGAGTAAGGTACCCAAACAGATAATGCTTCACTGCTGCCTTGGTTGTGTTTGCCTTTGGCCTCTCCGCGTCTTCTCCGTACTCCTCGGAGAAGTACTTCAATGCCAATTCGGCAAACGTCGGATTCATGCTTGCGGGGCCGGGGTTGATGTTGAGCCGGAGTCCCAAGCGATCCACTTCACGCTGAGCAGCGGATTCGCTGGGAAGGTCCTTCACCAAACCCACCCGCTTTGTGTTTTCGACTCGGCATCCGTCCTTGAGAATGCGATAACGGAACAGCCAAGTCAGCCCGTCCTTTCGTTGTACCTGTCTCAAACTACCGCCTTGGTACATTATCGGCCTCCATTTCTGGAAGCCGCCCAACACAGGCTAGCACGTAGGCTTCAAGGTTTGAAAGCCTGAAAAGCCATGTCCGACGCGACTTTCCGCTGCGTGGGAAGGCGGTGATTTGCCCGGTGCGGGCTAGATAGAGGACATGCTTGCGGGAGCAGCACAAGAAGGCGGCTGCACGGGCGGCATCGACGAATGGCTCGGGCGGACATTGGGAGCACGGTTTGTGCACCTGTGTCGGTTCATTGTGATTTAGCTGCGACTTGAAGGAATTCAAACATGTTGCCTCGACTGTTCCAACTGAGCCTCCCCGTCGTCCTCGGAGATCGTGACGCTGGGCGACCCATGCTGGTTTCGCATTAAGCGTCTAAGAAAATCGCCACGGAGCCGTGGCTGTCAACATCGACGCCCGATGCTACATATCTTAATACCCGATTTTTTGGCGAGCCCCCGGCTTATTTCCTAGGCCGTGTTCTGGCGCAAGGGCTTATCCGGTCTGGAACGGTGAGTTCCTCGGGGGACGGGCTTCCACTTCCCGTTCAAGGCAGTCTACGTCGTACCGCGCTGTGAGCCGTCGGTCCCAATGCTAGGCTCGGCGCGTGCAAATTCGAGAACTCTGCCTTTTTTTCTTGGCAAGACTGAGAAATCCCGAAAAGGCCGTATTAAGAGAGTATGGACGAAAGGGAAAACGACCAAATGGAAAACGCTAAAGCCACAATCCAAACCTCCGTAGCACCAGCAACAGCAACGGATAGTGCGGACGAAATGACCACTACCACGACCATCGCCATCCTACCGCGAGGTTCTAGCAACTTCCTGTCATTGACAGGAAGTGACATCGATTCCATGTCATACAACCAACTGGACGGTCTCGTTACCGATGGCTGTAAAGAGATGGTGTTGAGTTCCAAGAAGGCCAAAGAGATTAGGAAGACTCTCGAACCAGTCATCATTAGGATGCACGGCCTACTTAGCAACCAAGGCGGACGCACGGACTTGGCCGATGTCCCAACATGGGAAGGCTGGATAAAGAAGCATGAAGCCTTCGGTTCGCCGTCCGCCTTCTACCGCATCTTGCGAAAAGCGAAGGTGCCTCCTGTGCAAGTTGGCGATGCGTATATCACACTGGACGATCAAGCCGTCAAAATCTCACACGTCCACAACACGGCACCAAACAAGGTGGATGTTGAAATCGACCTTCACGATGGAAATCCGGCGGTCACCAAGACCTACGAACTCAACGACCTCAAGCCACTTAATCCAAAGCCAACGTACTGTGCAACAACGCCGCATCGTTGGGATGTTGATGTTGCTATTTCCGCCGCACACAAGTTCATGCGTTGGGGGGATGAAGGCAATGCCGTCTATTGGATCAAACAGCTTTATTTTGCGAATGCCGAAGGCCGGAGCCAGATCAACGTCTGGAAGCAATTGCACATTTATGCATGTGAAGACATCGGCCTCGCCGACCTGTCCGTCAAGACGCACGTCCTCGAACTCGAACAGATAGCGGGAAAATGCAAAGACAACCGCCATTCCGATTTGATGATGGTTGTCGAAGCGATGTTGATTTGCTGCCGTGCGAAGAAATCCCGTGCGGCGGACAATGCCATCATCTGGTTCGTCCAAAATCCAACCTACAAAGCACCAACACCAGAGGAAGTCAAATTGGCTGTCAAAACGAACCAGCCGAAGCCTGTAGTCCCCGACGACAGTCCCATCTACGACCGCCACACGGCAACGGGACGCAGGATGGGACGTAAAGACAAGGCTGGGATGGAACAATTCTTAGCCGAAGGTGCAAGACTCGAAAATGAATCGGACGTAGTGCCGTTTACACCGCCTGCGGAAGTCCCCTCTGCAAAATCGACGCCAGTCGCCGAAGAATCGGCTAAGGTAAAGACGCTTAAGCAGCAGATCGGCGACCTCAATGGGACGATAAAAAGTCTAGAGGACGAATTAGAGGTAATGTTCGTCGAACTCTCGAAGTACAGGGACGCCGAACGCCAATCGGGGATTAAGCTTGCCGATCCGATCCTGACTTCACAGCCGCATTTGGAAGCCACATGACAGATGACTCTTTCTGCACTGACCAAATGGAGCCGTTATGAATCGAGAACAAATGGCAGCGATCAATCTGGCACTGAAAGTCCACATCCGTCTTGGGAATCGTGACTCTCACCTGCTCGACGAAGAAATTGCGTTGCTCCGTGGCCTGCTTGAGCGGTATGTCAGCGACATCGAAGGCGAGGCCGACACTGCGGTCGTATTCGATGGTGAACGGCTTAATCCGTTGAACTGTAAACAAGTTTGACACCGAGTACTTGGTGCGAGGTCTACCGAGTCGGCAACAGCACAGCGGCCTACCGCCGGTGACCGTCGCGGCAACCTTGATTCTCTCGATTCTCCTTCACGCCAAAGTCTCATTTTTCCCATCGCCGATGGGAAATCCGCCTTCCCAAGAAATTCCAAGTCGCCAATGGAAAAAGAAATGTCTACCAAAAGTGGTTTTGAAGGGCTGCCGCAGGAATACAAGACACGAGCGGCATTAGGAGGTTTTATGAGCATTTCGAGCGTCATGGAACAGTTACGCACACGCACGCAGGCGATGAAGGTTCGGGAGGTTGCAGACCTACTGAATCTCGATCCCGACACAGTTGTCCGGTACGCCAACGAGCAGAAGATCCCGGCATTCAAGGTGGGATCGCGCTGGCGGTTTGATCCGCACAGTCTCGCAGTGTGGATCGAGGACCAAAACACGCTGCACGTCGAAGGGGAACAACAATGATCGATGTCTTAGTGTACCGGCTTCTTCAGGAGAGGATCACCACGAAGCCATCTCCAAACGTCGCAACGACTTAAAGTGGACCGCTAACATCGAGAAGCGGGAAGACAACGAGTATTACAAAATCCTCGATGTGATCTTGGCTTACGACGAACAGCACGGGGAGTGCCCGCCAAACAAGAAAGCAATCCTTGAGTTTGTAAAAACCTCTGAAGAACATGAGCTTCGCATGGGGTGGTCGGAGACGATTCATGCCGCGCTGAAAGATTTGAACGATATAGACGAGGTAAGGCGGAAAGCCATAACCGACGTGAATGTCCTAATTGATCGAGTGGTTAAGGAGGCTCGAATCCAATTTTTCTTGTTCGCTGCCGACTATTGGAAGGAATCGTAGTCGCAGGCCCCACCAAGAAAGTAGGGAAATTCAAGGACCCAAGCGGGTGCGACGACGCCAAGGCTGTTTTCTACAAGCTCATGGCGAGGGACTTGAAGTCAGAGGCTTCGGCCCCGGCAGGAATTCTCCACGAGCACGTCGATGAAATCGCCGCTACGTTGGACGACAAGCTTCAGCCACAGGACACCAGTGGCCGCATCAAGATCGGGTTCCCGCACGTCGATAACAACATCATCATTGGGAAAAAGAACCTCCGCTTTGTTGGCATTTAGGAATGTCGGGCGATGGCAAGACCACCATCCTCAACACGATTGTCTACAACATCCTCTGCGGTGGGCACAACGTGCTCTACGTTTCTCTTGAGCATGATCCCCAAGAAATCTGGGAGTTCATGGCGTTCCTGCACTCTTCTCACGAGGACTATGACTTCCGCCTTCCGCCGCTCACCGACTGGGAGTTAGCCAACGACCCAGAATCGGGCAAGAAGGTCACTCAGCGGGATAGGGAAAACATGTCACGAATCCTGATCGACATTCGTGACCGCCGCAATCTTCCGGGTCTGCTCGATGTCCAGCAGTTCCGCGACTGGGAGAGCATCGTCGCCCATCTCGAAACCAACCACAAGGAGAACCGCTACGACGTGCTGGTGATCGACTACATCGCGAGGCTTGATGTTGCGGGCGATCCACGGTTCCGCGATCAGGAAATCAAAACCACCATCCACAAGGCACAAAGCCTGACCCACTCGTTCGATGAGAATCGGGGATTGGTGCTGATCTCACCGATGCAGGTCAATCGCCAAGGCAACAAGGCGGCAAACGCTGCCGAGGAAAGCGGTACGCGATACGACCTCAACTCTATCTCAAACTTTTCCGAGTACCAGCACGACATGGATTACATCTTTTCGGTCTGGTCGGATAGCGACATGAAGGATCGCAATGAGTTGGAGATGCAGACGATCAAAGTTCGCAAGGGAAAGAAGCCCCCGCTGGCGCTCCTGAAAATCGATGCCAACTCCGGGCTACGTTTGCACCTTGAGCGGTCCTTCTGGCCCCGATATTGCCCGTCAAGCCGACGAAGATGACCTGTCTGCTTGGGAAATTCCAGCGGGGAACGACATGATCGACGAGGGGCTGATGTAATGGGCGGCAAGAGGATGTTGCACGACCGAATCTGCGAGTCGGAAAAAATCGACAAACTGAGTGCCGAAGAGGAGCGCCTGTACACTCGCCTGCTTACGCATCTGGACGACTATGGGAACCATCCTGCTGATCCGAAGTTGGTTCGGAAAGCCTGTTTTCCACTCAAGAAAAAATGGAATAACCGCACGATCCAATTTTGGCTCGACCGACTCGTAGCTGTTGGACTCGCCTCTTACTACGAAGTACAGGGGGAAAGATTTGTCCATTTCGAACGGTTCGAGGGCTTCCAGACGCTGAAGCATTTCAATGCGCGGTATCCGAGACACCCTGATGACCGGGGGGATCATCCGAGCATGAGTGGGGGGATCATCGACGATGATGGGGGTGGTCATGAGGGTATGACGGGGGTGGTCATGGGCGATGAGGGTGGGGGTCAGGTGACGGAACCAGCTTTAATTTCAGCAGATACGAATTTCAAGTCTTTAAGTAAGAAGGAAGTAAGCAGAAGCAAGCCCTCCTCTCCTGACTCAACACAAGAGAGGTCTCCTGTTCCATCGGAGAGAATCCCGTCTGGTCACCCTGTTCCTCCCGTCCCTCTAACCTCGAAATCCCTGCGTGAGTGGGATCAAGACATCGATGGCACGCCCGCCGCCCTGATCCGCCGGGCGATCATCTACCACTACGACCACAACCCACGTGATTACCACCGCAACATGATGTCCGTGTCGCACGTCCGCAGGAAGTACCGAGAAATGATCGAAGAGGTTCCGGAGAACTGGGAAATCCCCCAGCCCAAGAAGCGGATTCAATACGACCCTGATTGCCCTATTCTTCTAAGTCCTTGATATTCTTAGCCTGCATGCATTGACACGGTAGAGGTCAGGAGTTCGAGTCTCCTCGTGCCTACCATTTCTTCCTCTGCAGTTTCTGCACGTTACGAGAAATCGTGCTTGCTGCTTCGAAAAATCCTAGCCCGTGACTAGCCCGGGTTTGCGAACATCAGTTTGCCTGTCCCGACTGAATCGAGGGCTGGTGCAGAATTGCAGCCGACGCCTCTCCTTGCTATCGCGATTCGCGGCCTTGTGCTTGCGGCATTTTTGAACTCGCGTGATACTCATGATGATATGAAATTGAAAACGCTCGTGTGTATGGGTTTGTGCGTATTGTGTTCTCTCTCGGCAGTTCCTCAAGACTCTGTCAAATCGGAACCGGTGTCTGTTGTGGTCGAGGCAGCGCACCTGCTGGATGTGCGCACTGGAAAGTACATTGAAAACGCCGCGGTATGGATTGAAGGTGAGACGATCAAAGAGGTCGGCAAAGCTGCCGATGTCGCATCTCACGCTTCAAAGGATGCGAGAAAAATCAATTTGGGGCGCAGCACGCTTTTGCCCGGCTTGATCGACTGCCACACGCATATCATGGCGAGAATCGACGGGAGTGACAGCGGATATATTGTGGGCCTGGCGACGAAATCGCAGGCTTTTCGTGCGCTCGAAGGTTCATATAACGCGCGGATTACGCTGAACGCGGGATTCACGACGATTCGCGATGTGGAAACCGAGGGCGCGGGATATGCGGATGTTGCGCTGCGCGATGCCGTAGAACAAGGGCTTGTTGAAGGTCCGCGCATGAAAGTTGCGACGCGGGGAATTGCGGCGGTCGGGCAGTACGAGCCGTTCGGTCTATCGCCGGACCTCGTGAGTTTTCCGACGGGAGCGCAGATGATTAGTGGTGTGGAGGACGCGCGACGCGCGGTTCGTGAGCAGATCGGGCACGGTGCGGACTTGATTAAGGTGTACGCGGACTGGTCAAATCCAACACTGACTGTGGACGAAATGCGCGTGATTGTGGACGAGGCGCATAAGCAGAAGCTAAAAGTTGCCGCGCATGCCACGACTACTGAAGGAATCAAGAACGCTGTCACTGCGGGTGTGGATTCGATCGAGCATGGGAACGGGGCCAATCGGGAAGATCTCGAAATGATGAAGGCCAAAGGAATATTTCTAGTGCCGACCGTGGGGATGGCTTATGCATTGAGTGACCCGCAAAGGCGGGACGCGATGTCTCCAAAAGAGCGGCAGAGGCGGGAGGCCTTTCGGCAGCAGATGCAGCAAGTGATTCAAGTCGCCGACGAGCTTGGCGTAGAGATGGCATCCGGATTCGACGCAGATTCTCCCCAAACGCAGGGTAAGAATGCACATGAGTTGGTAGCTCTGACTGTCGTCGGAATGACGTCGCTGCAAGCGATTCAAGCAGCGACGATGAAGGCCTCGGAACTGATCGGCTGGCAGGACCGAATCGGCACAATAGAGGCGGGAAAGTTTGCAGACTTGATCGCGGTAGACGGAGATCCAATTTTGGACATCACAACACTTGAGAAGGTGAAATTCGTGATGAAGGGCGGCAAAGTGGTCAAGGAATTTGCTCCTTAGCCAGCCCGAAAGTCCGGCGACTCGCCACGCCAGACTGGATTTCAAGCAACGTGCGCGGAGTAGTCCACATCCGTTGCTGAAATGAGCAAGAGTCTGACGATCTCTGATTCGTGAACACGAGGCCACACTAGAAACACGAGATTGAACCCCGCGTTCCTGGTCGCGCTGCCTTTGGCGCTCAGGGTTGCAGTCCTCGGCTTCAAGCAATCGGCTACTGAGGGGACATCAGCCGATGGTCAGTAGTTCTTCGTAGAATCCGCCGATCTCCCGCGCCCGATCCACAAAGTGAATCTCTAATATCCAGTGCCGCTCTCGACCAGAGGCATCCGGTATCCGCATGCGGTTGTGGTTCTTGGGGTGTACATAAAGAGTGACCTTGTCGCCTGGAATTTTCTCATGAGGGAAGACGCCAATCAGATGGCCGGCAATGGGGCCACCATACTCCCAGCCAGCTTGCTCGGCCAATTGCTGCGCGTACGTGTACAGTTCCGCCGCAGTGATCTCGGGGTGTTCTTGAAAATACTGCTTGCCGCGGGCAAACGCCTTTTCGATGTCGCGGCAGAGTTTATGTTTCAGCGGATCACTTCCCACGACGTAGGTACGGCCAAAATCGGCTTCCCACTCCTCGAACACAGGACCGAAGTCAAGAAAGACGATGTCATCCTCCCCGACCGTTAAATCTGGAGGGTTCTCATCGTAAGGGGCCAAGGTGTTGCGCCCGGCGCGCACGATGCGCTTGTGCCAATAGCACGAGATCCCGTACATACTTTCGGCAAGTGCATAGATGCCTTCATTGATTTCGCTTTCCTCGGCTCCCGGCCGAATGAGGTTTCGCGCTTGGATCTCCACGAACAAGGCCTGGGCTCTCGCCTGAGCGTCCAACAAACCAGCGGCCAACGCTTCTTCTGATTTCTCCATGACAGAAACAGATTACAACACTCAGTTTGCTGTCCGAGAAGACGCTCCCGGCCCGGCCAGCACGCCAGCAACGCGAAAAGCCCAGCCGCTCTTGCCACGATGCTGCAGCGCAGTCACGGGTGGCCTGCTGAGTTCGAAGTGAACCCCCAGCAACGCTTCGGCTACGGCGGCACCCCATCTGCTGTGCGCCCTGAAGCAGCAACTCAATCCTCGCGACACGGCTGGTTCTGTAACTTTTGGAGTCTGGACAAATCAAACTTCAGGGTAAGATCTATCATGTTGCGAACATTCGGTAACTCAGACTGGACAGGCCGATGCTGATCTATCTCCTGGCATTTGTTGGCGGTGTTCTGACGATTTTGAGTCCGTGCATCCTGCCCGTCCTGCCGTTTGTATTCGCGCGTGCGGACCAACCTTTCCGCCGTTCCGGCTTGCCTTTGTTAGTGGGAATGGCGCTGACGTTTTCCGTGGTTGCAGTCGCAGCTGCATTCGGCGGCCATTGGGTAGTGCGCCTGAATCAAGGGGGGCGCTACGCCGCAATGCTCGTTTTCCTTCTGTTGGGGGTGAGCCTTCTCTTTCCCTCCATGGCGGAGGCATTGACTCGTCCGCTTGTAACCGCCGGCAGTAAACTGCAGGGCAGTTCGTCTGGCGAGAGCGGCATCGGAAAGTCCTTTGTGCTGGGAATTTCGACGGGCCTTCTTTGGGCTCCCTGTGCGGGCCCGATTCTCGGCTTGATCTTGACCGGGGCAGCAATTCAGGGTCCCGGCGCCCGTTCTTCGTTTTTACTTTTGTCTTTCGCGCTAGGTGCCGCGACTTCTCTCGGGATTGCACTCTTTGCAGGCAACAAAGTTTTCTCCGCTTTGAAACGTTCGCTTTCGTTTGAAATCTGGATCCGCCGCGGATTAGGCGTTGCCGTAATCATGGGAGTCGTCGCGATAGGTCTGGGGTGGGACACAAATTTACTCACCAGGTTTACCTTTGTAAACACTTCAAAAGCGGAAGAGCGCTTGATCGATGCATTGCATCCAGAGAAGTCGGGGGCTGTCTTGGCAGCAACCACGACCGACGCTCAGCCCACTCTTGACGATGAAGGCCCCATGCCGGATTTGAGCGGCGCCGTTGCTTGGCTCAATTCACCTCCGCTCAGTAGCAAATCTCTCAAGGGAAAGGTCGTTCTCGTCGATTTTTGGACATACTCGTGCATCAATTGTCTGCGAGCTTTGCCTTACGTGGAAAGCTGGGCAGCGAAGTATAAGGACGCTGGTCTAGTGGTCATCGGAGTGCACACTCCTGAGTTCGCGTTCGAGAAGGAACAAAGCAATGTCGAAAAGGCGGTTCGCGACTTGAAGATAGCTTACCCGGTTGCCATCGACAGCGATTACAGGATTTGGCAAGCATTCAACAACAAATACTGGCCGGCACACTACTTCATCGATGGCAAGGGGCGGATTCGATATCACCACTTCGGCGAGGGCGAGTACGGCGAGTCGGAGCGCGTAATCCAGGAGCTTCTAAAAGAGAACGGGGCCAAGCTGCCCTCATTAGGCGCAAGTAGTATCGCGGGAACCGGTGCGGAAGCTGCTCCCGACAATGCGAATGTCCGTTCACCGGAAACCTACGTCGGCTACCATCGGGCAGAACACTTTGCTTCCACCGAAGCGATTGCGCAAGATTCGAAGCGTTCTTATACGCCACAACCCAGGCTCTCGCTCAATCAATGGGCTCTCGGCGGGAGTTGGAAGGTCGGTGCCGAAAGCGCAGTGCTTCAAACGGCCCTGGGAAAAATTGTCTTCCGCTTTCATGCCTGTGATCTTCACCTCGTGCTGGGAACCAGCGACGGCAAACCAGTCCGCTTCACCGTGAAGCTGGATGGCACTGCTCCGGGTGACGATCACGGCGTCGATACCGATAACGCCGGTTCAGGAACAGTCCAAGGGCACAGGCTCTATCAGCTCATCCGGCAAAAAGGGCCGGTGGAAGATAGAACATTCGAGATTGAGTTCCTGGATCCGGGGGTGCAGGCATTCGCGTTCACATTTGGTTAGGAAGTTGGAGCAATGAAACCTGGACCGCAGAGAGGCGAACAGAATCATGCGACCTCGATAACCCTGCCATGAGTTCAATCCGGGCCCAATCAGGGTTCGTTTAACAATTCCACGAGAGTTTCTGGCAACGCCAAGGTTGGCTGCCAGTGCCGTTGAATTTCAATCAGTTCTGCTAAACTGGACCTGACCCGGTAGAGGTCAGGAGTCCGATTCTCCGCGTGACTACTATCTCTTTCAACTGCTTCCAGACTTGATCATGTCCAACCCAGGCATTCCAAAATCCCAATTCGTCGCTGAATCGTCCGCTGAATCTGACGAGTCATTCGGTGACCTCCTTTCCCAATATGACAAGAGCCATTCACGGAAAAGCGAGGACGGCAGCAAGCAACTCTTGGGCACGGTGATTGTTGTGTCCGGCGACTCGGTCTTCCTCGACATCGGATTCAAGAGTGAAGGCATTCTGCCGCTGGCGGTTTTGCAAAGTGCTGGAGAAACGGTAAAGCCCGGTGACAAGCTCAGGGTCTCGGTCAAGGGCCGCGACCCGGAGGGCTACTATCAGCTGACTCGCGCCAAAGTCGAACGGCCGAGAGACTGGTCGGCGCTGGAGAAGGCCTTCGCGGACAAGACGACGATCGTGGGCACGGTGACGGGCGTGATCAAGGGCGGGCTCAGCGTGGATGTAGGAGTGCGGGCGTTCATGCCGGCCTCGCGCAGCGGAGCCCACGACGCCGCCGAAATGGAGAAACTGGTGGAGCAGGAGATCCTCTGCCGCATTATCAAGCTCGATGTGGCTGAGGAAGATGTAGTCGTGGACCGCCGCGCGGTCGTCGAAGAGGAAGAGCGCTCTGTGCAGGAGCGCCGCTATTCTGAGATGAAGGAAGGTGACATCGTCACGGGCACGATTCGCAGCCTCGCCGACTACGGCGCGTTCGTCGATCTGGGTGGTGTGGATGCCTTGCTGCATGTGAGTGACATCGCCTGGAGCCGCGTAAGCAAACCGGCGGATGTGCTCTCGGTCGGGCAGCAGGTCGAAGCCAAGGTGCTCAAGATCACGAATGATTCCGGCAAGCGGCGCATTTCGGTGGGTGTGAAGCAGTTGCAGCCGCATCCCTGGGATGCGATGGCTGCAAAGTACAAAGCTGGTGAACGGGTGCGCGGCACGGTTACACGTGTGGTTGAGTTCGGAGCGTTTGTGGAACTGGAGCCGGGGATTGAAGGGCTGATCCACGTTTCGGAGATGTCGTGGGGAAAGAAGTTGAGGAGCGCCAGCACTCTGGTGAAGCCGGGCGAGATCGTTGACGTGGTGATTCTGGCCGTGAACGCCGGCGAGCGCCGCATTTCTCTCGGCCTGAAGCAGGCACTGGGCGATCCGTGGGCGGAGGTGGCGCAGAAATTCGCTGCAGGCTCCGTAGTTGAAGGCCCGGTCGTCAGCATCACCAAGTTCGGCGCATTCGTGCAGCTTTCCGAAGGCGTTGAGGGCATGATTCACATCAGTGAGATGAGCGCTGACAAGCGCATCAACCATCCCCAGGAAGTGCTCAAGGTTGGTGAATTAGTTAGGACTCAGGTGCTGGCGGTGGATACCGAGAAGCGGCAACTGCGGCTGAGTATGAAACAACTTGTTCCCAGCGGCCTGGATGAGTACATCGCCGAACACAAGGAGGGCGATGTGGTAACCGGCCGGATGATCGAGGTTGGGGACGGGCACGCGCGCGTAGAACTCGGCGAAGGCATCCAGGCCAGGTGCCGCATGGATGCGGAGGACGGGGCGGCCGAAAAAGCTACGCAGGCAGAGTCGGATGTGTCATCTTCGAAACCCGGAGCGAAGCCCGATTTGTCTTCGCTGGGATCGATGCTGCAGGCACGCTGGAAGGGCGGCGCGCCCGCCGGCAAAGCCAAACCGGAAGCCGCTCGCGCGGGACAGATTCGCAAGTTTCGGATTGCGAAGCTGGATCAGGCAGCTAAGAAAATCGAATTGGAGTTGGCATAGTCAACAAGCGAGCTATGCCTAATCCCTCTCCCGCATTTGACCTTCCTCCGCTCGCATTCCTGCGCCGGCCGCGACCGCCGACGCTTCTTTCTTCTTCTGCCAGTCCGCCTCAGCCAGCACGGTGATGGCTTCCAGTTTCTTCTTCTTCAAGCCCGCGTTGATGCCCGCCAGTTCTTTTTGCGTCAGTTTCTGAAAGTCATCGATCACATCTTGCAGCTCATGACCGAGCGACTCGGTCCGTGCCACTTGGTAATCGGTCGGTTTGCCGTCGTATCCGGTCACCGCGCCGTACAGCTGTCCCAGCAATTCGCGGATGCGCTCTTCTCCCGTAATCATTCCACCTTCTTTGGTGGCCACGATCTTCGAGCGCAGCGCGTCACAACCCGCGGCGAGTTCCTGCAGTTGCTTGCGCAACGGATCTTTCTCTGCCAGCTTCGCTGCCCGCGCGTTAGCGCCGTCGCGCACCCCTTCGATCGCGGCCACGCCGAAGGTCATGTGCTCGAGCTCGTTGTAAACCTTCATCGAAAGATCGTACTGGGCTTTGCGCTCATCGAGCGAATACTTGGCCCGCGGATCGATCGCAACATTCAGCTGCTCAGTGTAAGTTTGATCACCTTTCGTCAGCTTCACCGTGTAGGTGCCCGGCAGCACGCGCGGCCCCTGCGCGGCTTCAAACAGAGCCGAGGCCGCCGGAGCAACCGCCGGTGGCCGAACTCGCATGCCCCAGCCGGCGCGGTTCAGTCCCCGATGCTTGCTCCCGGCCACTGTGTCGACCAGCTTGCCGTCCTGGTCGAAAATCTCAATTTTCAAATCACCGAAGATATGCCTGCCTTTCTGGTAATAGGTGATTTGTGCGTCTCCGGGACGGCTGCGCCCATGGAAACTCTCATCGCCTTCCGGCCAGCCTCCGAAAACATCGAAATACTGGATCGATGGCCGCCCCGGAAGCAGCGTCGCTTCCTTGCTCATCACTTCCGGCGTGAGCAGGCGCAGCGGCGAAATATCGTCCACAATCCAGATTCCGCGCCCGTGCGTGCCCAGCACCAGGTCCGATTCCCGCGCCTGCACCACGATGTCGTCCACCGGCACCGCCGGGAAGTCCGTCCCTTTGTATTGACCCCAGTGCTGTCCCCCGTCCACCGAAATCCAGAGCCCGAACTCCGTGCCCAGGAAAAGAACATTTGGGCTGACCGTGTCTTCCTTGATCACGTGGGCAAAGCCACGCACGCCGCTTTCGATCGCCGGAAGCTGCGTCCAGGTCTGGCCGTAATCTGTGGTCCTATAAACGTAAGGTTTCATATCGCCAAACGTGTGCCGGTCGAACGTGGCATACGCGGTGGCTTCGTCGAACCGGCTGGCTTCGATGGTCGTGACCCAGGAATTCTTTGCCAACCCGCTCACGTTCCCCACCACGTTCGTCCAGGTCTTCGCCCCATCGCGCGTTACCTGGACATTTCCGTCATCGGTGCCCACCCAGATGATCTGACCGTTCTTCGGCGACTCCGAAATCGAATAGATTGTCGTGTGCATCTCGGCAGAAGAGTTATCGATGGTCACGCCACCGGATTCTTCCTGCTTCTGCTTTTCCGGATCGTTCGTCGTCAGGTCCGGAGAAATGCGGTCCCAGGATTGGCCGTGATCGCGCGAGCGGAACAAGTACTGCGCCCCGATATAAATCGTTCCCTTCTCATTGGGACTCATATGAATCGGAGTGTTCCAGTTGAAGCGTAGTTTCTTCTCACCATAGTTCGGCAAGGGATGGATATCGCGGATCTCATGGGTATGGCGATTCACCCGCCCGATCTCGCCGCCCTGTGCCTCGGCATAGATGTAGTCCGGATCGGACGTGTCTTCGAACATCCAGAAGCCGTCGCCGCCGAACATGTTCTCCCATTGCGAGTTGGCAATGCCGCCGGGGTAGGACGAATCGCCCACCCACGAACTGTTGTCTTGCAGGCCGCCGTAGACGTGATAAGGATCCGCGTTGTCGGTGCTTACGTGATAAAACTGCGAAACCGGCAGATTGATCTGGTGCTTCCAGCGGTTGCCGCCGTCTTCGCTCCGCCACAAGCCGCCATCATCGCCCGCAATCACGATGTTCGGATTCTTCGGGCTGATCCACACGTCGTGGAAATCACCGTGCGCTGCGCTCGAGACCACGTTAAAGGTTTTTCCTCCATCGTTGCTCAGCAGCAGGATGAGATCGGGTTTGAATATCTTGTTTTCATCCTTGGGATCGACGATCAGGTTGCCGAAATAAAAGGGACGCCACACCATGTAGTTGCCGGCATCCAGCTTCGTCCAGGTCGAGCCGCTGTCGTCAGACCGGTATAGTCCTCTTCCTTTTTCCGCTTCGATGTTGGCGTAAACCACCTGCGGTTTCGAAGGGGCCACCTGCACGGCCAAGCGGCCCCAGGGTTTCGCCGGCAGTCCCTTATTGCTGCTGACTTCGCTCCAGTTGGCGCCGCCGTCCATCGACTTGAACAGCCCGCTGCCCGGCCCCCCTGAGCGGAATGTCCAACCCTGACGCCGGAAATCCCACATCGCCGCGTACAGGGTCTTCGGTTCCTGCGTGCTCCGGGCGATCATGGCGCAGCCGGTCGAACCGTTCACACCCGCCAGAACTTTCTTCCAGGTCTTGCCCCCATCATTGGTCTGGAAGACTCCGCGCTCGTCGTTGTCATCCCACAGATGCCCGGTCGCGCAGGCCAACACGTCGTTGCTGTCGCTAGGATTCACCAGAATCTTGGCGATATGCTCGCTATCTTTCAGGCCTACGTTGGTCCAGTTCTCCCCGCCATCAGTCGACTTATAAACGCCGTCGCCCACGGAGACGCTGTTTCGCGTCCAGGCTTCGCCGGAGCCCACCCAGACAATCTTCGAATTCGACGGATCAATCGCCACCGCGCCAATCGATTGCACGTCTTCCCGGTCGAACACCGGCTTGTAGGTCGTGCCGCCGTTCACTGACTTCCAGACTCCACCGCTGGCCGCGCCAACAAAAACAGTGATGCGGCCGTCCTCATCCACCGCATCGAGCGCTGCGATACGTCCGCTCATGGTGGCCGAGCCAATGTTGCGAGCCGGCAATCCTGAAACCGTCGCGGCATCGAAGCGGTACGGCGCTTGCGCTGCAACCTGGAAAGGTGCGCACAGCGAGGCTCCGGCGAACAACGCAGTCACTGCCCAATTGCGAGCGAATGCTTTCATGTTTATGAGTCCTTTTCCAAACAAATTCATTGTGGTCTTCATCCGGGTATTGTTGGTTCAGCGAATCGTTAGTTCAGCGAATCAGTGAACTCCGACCAAGCCGGACTTCTTTTCCTCAGTCCTCAACGACGCCGGCAGCATAAAATCCGCCGGATCTATGGTCACGTTCACTTCCATCTTTTGCACGGTGACGGTCTGCGAATCGGGATTGTTCTTCGGCCCCTGCGACATCGAGAATGGATACATCACCCCGGCCACCGGCTTGTACGACCCCAGGCCCACCACCCGATCCCGCACTGAGCCCCGAATAAACTGCTGGATCTCCTTGCGAATCTCGATAAAGGTATCCGGGTCGAGGTAGTCATAGATGATGTCGCCGTTTTTCAGAGTCACCTTCAGCCGCAGCGCGTCGTCTCCATCCACCACGTCGTGTCCCAGATACTCGACCGTGCTGCCTTTTTCTTTATAGTCCACGAGAGGTCCATCAAAGTCGGCGTCCAGCAGCAGGTCGCGCAGGTCGTCCTCGCCCATCAGTTGGGGATCTTTTTTCCCGCCAAAGGGCTGGATCTGCCAGCCCGACGCACCGTCATAGGCCTGGACGGCCGTCATCCCCTGCAGTAAGAATGTCTCCCGAACCAGGTTGGGTCGCTGGTTCTCCTGGCCGATCGAAGCTGTGAAGCCTCCTCCGCCCTCGAACTTGCCCGTCATCCGGATGTTCTTGATGGCTTTCATCTTCTCGATCCCGCCCCTGGCCTGGATGTTCTTGGCAATCAGTTCGTCAGCGGTTTGAGAGTAGGAAAATACACCGAAGCAGCAGACAGCGATCAGCAAAATCAAGGCGTGACGCATCGAACAGACTCCTGTTTGGTAGGGACTTAAAAGAACCCGGGAAGCGGGAAACAGTACTGTACCCGGTAGTAGACGCATCTTTCAAGTTTTGGTGAGCAGGAATCGGCCGGGATGTGCCAAAGATTGGTTTCCCGCGGCAAGAAAAAGCCGCTCTCGCGAGCGGCTTGTGCATTCTTAGGCTGAGAAAGCGCTCAGTGGGTGAACGTGAAGTTCAGCCCGGTCGTCAGGACGATGTCATTCTTCTTTGCGCCCTCCGGCGGGTTCGAGACGTAGATATCGCTGAACGCGTTCTGCCAGCCCAGCCATTTGCTGATCTTCGTCACCCACCCAAGATCGAAGGTTCCGCGGTAGTTGCCGGTCTGCGACAGGTCCGGATAAAAATACAGCTTCTGGGTAAGGATGGTGCTCTTGCCCACCTTGTGCGTCAACTCCTCGCCCAGAGTAAGCGCGGCGAATCTGTTCGTGACACCATAAGAGGTGTAGGTAGGCGGAACTGTTGGAGGGGCGACTTGCGGACCGTTGGAATAAGTTTCATGGGTGTAGTTCAGGCCAGCTAGAAAATCCAGCGTGGTGCCGGCCGACTTGATCGCGTGGTAGCCAAATCCAGCGCTGTACACAGCGCGCAAATCAAGATCCTGCAGGGCATTGCTCATGACATCAACGCCCACGAAACCAAACATTTTGGGATTGATATTGCGGTCGTAACGGATGCCGCCGGTCTCAGTGTTCGCCGTCGTGCTTGGAGTCGCCAGCTGGTTAGTTCCATAGACCGCGTTCGTATACAGGCTGAGCTTGTCGTCCTTGGTGGCGCGCGCAGCCGTGAAGGCGAGCGAAAGATTCTCGGTCTGGCTGTTGCCTCGGGTCAAAGAAAAGCCCACGTTTGCTCCGCCGTTCCAGCCGTGCAACAGGTTCGGATGCAGAGCCTTCTCATAAGCCAACTGGTCAGCATCGTTGCGGATCGCCACCACGCTTTCCTTAGGCGCTTCCACCGAAGCTCCGGTCTTGGTGGCAACCTCCAGATTGCCGTCGCTGGTAGTGATCGGTCCCACGACGGTCTTGCCATCCTTCAAGGCGACGTGCAACGGCTTGTCAGTGGTGATTTGTGTGATCGCGGCAAACTGTAAGGTCACGTCTCCGGCGAACTCTGTGTGCAGGACCAGAATCTTGCCGTCGGACTTCAGGACCGTACCGGTCAGGCGGTCACCATTCTTCAACGTGATCTGATCGGCGAAACCGGCCGACGCTAATCCTAGGAACATGATGAGGGCAACAACTTCGACTTTACGCAACACTGCCTACCTCCAGATTTTAGAGTCAGTTTCAAAGCTCAAACGCAATAGACGCGGGGCCCGGGACTACTTCAAGCAAATTAAGACAGGGAATGACACTAAAGTGGCAGTGGAACCTGAAATCAAAGAAGATTGCGGTCCGCGAAGAGAACTCGGTCAGCCCTTGGTTTCCTTGGAATCGGTGGTCTTGCCCTGGTCGGCCGAAGCCGGAGGAGTTGGAGTATCCTTCATGCCTTCTTTCAGGGCACGAATCCCCTCGCCCAGCCCCTTGCCCAGCTCAGGCAATTTCTTGGGACCGAAAACCAACAGGGCAATGGCAAAAATGATGATCAGGTGCGTCGGTTGAAACAGACCCTCAAGCATCGGAACCTCCCAAGGAGACACTACAACATCTTGCATATACGGTACTGGACGCTTGGGGGGAAGTCAAACCGCGGTCCGAGGCTCCTTGCCTATTACTTCCGTTACCTTACCTCTAGTTCCGCCGGGGGCTAATGTGAGACGAACGGTTCCGACCAACGAAACCGCGCTACCAGCAAGCCAAACCGTCGCCGGAGAGTCGAGTGAAGCGCAAGGGCCTGTCAGTTTTTCTGTTTCTTCTTGGGGTGGTCCTGGCTGCCCATTCCAGTGAAACCCCGCCGGTGACTTCTGTCCAATTGATGGCCTGGCTGGCGGCCGGTGTGCCCAGCAACCGCCTGGTCCGCATCATTCAAGAGCGCGGCATCGCCAATGTCCCCGGCAAAGAAGCAATTCGCCAACTTGAAGCCGCCGGCGCCGACGCCAATCTGAGCCACAGCCTGAGGAACTTGAAGCCGTCCGCTGGCGCTGGTTCTCGGAGTTCCGTGGCGACGACGACCTCCGTGGCGACCACCTCCGAGATTCCAGCAGTCCTGATGCAGGCCGCCACTGATGCTCGGGCGCAGCACTTTCACGAAGCCGAACTTGCTTTGCGCCAGGCCTTAAGCTCCGATCCCCAAAACGCCGCCCTCCACTTCGCCCTGGGCACGATGCTTCGCCAGCAAGAGCGCTGGGACGACGCCATCGACGAGATCACACGGTCGGCGCAACTCATGCCAGATTTCCCCGAGAACCACAGTAGCCTGGCCTACATCTTCTATCGGCTGGATGACCCCGCCGATTCGATCGCGGAGGCACGCACTGCCCTGAGCATGGATCCGCAGAACGCAGAGGCTTACCAGTTCCTGGGTCTCGCTCTGTTCTCCGACGGGCAATACGGTGCTTCGGTTCATGCTTTCATCGAGTCGCTCGCCCGCGATGCCAATAATCCCGATACCTACTACGACTTGGGCATCACACTACACGCCGATGGGAACCTGGTCGCCGCCATTGACGCCTATCGCCGCGCCCTTCATCTCAACCCGGCTTTCTGGCAGGCCCATTCCAACCTGGCACTGATCTTGCACGAGCAAGGCAAGCTGGATGAGGCCATCGCCGAATATCGCGAAGCCAAAAAGCTTGCGCCCGAAGAAGCCTCCGTTCGCAACAACCTGGGCAACACCTACTGCGACAAAGGCGACTTCGACTCTGCCACGCTTGAACTGCGCGAGCTTTACCGCCAGCATCCCGAATGGGAGCAGGGGCGCGGTTGTCTGGCCCGCGCCTACATGGCAAGAAAGGATTACGGCAACGCGGTCACGCAGTTGGAACTGGCCGTTCGCCAGAATCCCACCGGTTCCGCCGAGCACCGGAAGCTCGGCGAGGCCCTTTTGCTGAATGACAAGCCGGAAGAAGCCGTGCGCGAGTTGCGCCTCGCCGTTACTCTCAATCCCGACTCCGACGCGGCTCATCACGTTCTGGGTACGGCGCTCTTCCAGCAGCGGGAGCTGCCGGCCGCGGAGAAAGAATTTCGCGAAGCGCTGCGCCTGAATGGTTCCCCCGACAATCACTATGCTCTTGCGGCTTGCCTCATGACGATGGACCGCTATGAGGAAGCTTTGTCAGAACTGGAGACGGCTGCACGGCTCGATCCCGAGCGCAAACTCTATCGAGCCCGCCGCGAGGAACTCCTGAAGCTGATGCAGATGAAGGACACAAATTCCCGGTAGCTGAGCGCCGCAGGGACAGTACCTGGGAGTGTACTCCCGGCATATTCGGTGCGCCGCGCGACTGCTTACACTGGAAATGCGGGTGCAGGCCGCGCGGGTAGGCCAAAGCCAGAGCTAAAGGTGCCCACGCCTTATTTTCTTGAGGTGACTCATCATGGACTTGACACGATCCGTACCAGCCGCAACCGCCGCCGCGAAACCGGCACAGTCTGCCCGACAACCGGAAAGCGACATCCGGAATGACGTTCGGGATAACGTCAGGAACGACCTGCGGAACGCGGTGCGTAGCGGCGCCAGGGCCTATCCCCAGTCCTCAGGTTTCGGCCTGCCTTGCTCAAACTGCCGTCTTTATTATCCCGCCAATCTCGAGGTCTGCCCTGCCTGCAACAGCAAAACGCGGGTTTCTCCCACAGTTACCCCGGCCATTCCGAGGGTGCAGGCTGCAGCCGAGCACGCGCCCGACAATGCCGTTGTTGAGCAGGAGCGGGAGGCCTTCCTGAAAGAGTTCAAATCCCATCTTTTCACGGCGCATGCGGAAGCTGCCAGTGCGACTGCCGTTTGCACTTTGGCGGAACATAGCGTTCAAGGACCCGAGGCGGCCGCGATCTGCAAGCCGTGTTACGACCGCCTGCAGGACCGTTTGGACGTGTGCGAGGCCGCCCTGCATATGGACCTGAAGGAAGCGGCGCAGATTATCTATGACGCCGTCTGGGCCGATCCCTCCGATCCCAACAAGACCTACACCAATGCGGCTAGCGCGTTGCTCAGCGAATTGCGCAAGCGCTCAGGAGTTTCCAGCCTCCTCGGCCCGTTCCATCCGTTGGGTAACTAGTACCGGTTACCGAACACCGATTTCGCTTTGCCCGCAAGATTCGGATAGTCCGCTCGCTCGCCTCCGCCGTACGCTGTCTCTACCATGAATCTCACTAACATGATTTCCCCAACTACGACGGCGAATGTCATACTCCCAAAAGAACCCCTAAGCGAAATGCCGGCGCCACGCGTTAACTCGACCAAACCAACCAGCTCCCAGCCAAGCCCCGCCCAGCCAGGCGACGACCGCTGCTGGAATGCGGTTGTAAGGCGCGACTCGGGCCGCGACGGAGAGTTTGTCTTCGCGGTCTCCAGTACTGGCGTCTATTGCCGCCCGTCGTGCCCGGCGCGCCGCCCGCGGCGAGAGAACGTGACGTTCTATTCCCGGCCCGAACAAGCGGAGAAAGCCGGATTCCGCGCCTGCCTGCGTTGCCGGCCGCGGTCGAGCAGCGGCGATCGGCAATCGGAAGCTGCAAAGGAGATCTGCCGCTACATTGAGCAGCATCTCGATGAACCTGTCACGCTCGAGCGCTTGGGCATGGTCTTCCGGCAGAGTCCTTTTCATTTGCAGCGGCGTTTCAAGGCCGCGCTCGGGATCACGCCGCGCGAGTACGGCGACTCCTGCCGCCTGCGCCTGCTCAAGCGTAGCCTGCAAGCTGGAGACAATGTGACTCGCGCCATGTATGACGCCGGTTACGGCTCCAGCAGCCGGCTCTACGAGAAGACCGCGTCGCAACTCGGCATGACACCCGACAAATATCGCCGCGGAGCCATCGCCGCCACGGTTCGCTACACCATCGCCGATTCGCCTCTGGGAAGGATGCTGATCGCGGCCACTGACAAGGGCGTGTGCGCCATCCAGTTCGCGCGTTCCGACGGTGAATTGATCGAGGGCCTGAAGCGCGAATTCCCTTTCGCCGTGCGCAAACCAGATGAAGGCGGGTTGCAGGCATGGGTCGCGGCTTTGCTCTTGAAGATGACCGGTCAAGAGTTGAATGTCGCGCTGCCTTTGGACATCCGCGCGACCGCCTTTCAGCGGCGCGTGTGGACTTACTTGCAATCGATCCCTTTCGGCTCGACCAGGTCTTACGGTCAGGTGGCAAAGGCGATTGGGCAACCCAGCGCCTGCCGGGCGGTGGCGCGTGCCTGCGCCACGAATCCCGTCGCGGTTGCGATTCCTTGCCACCGCGTGGTCCGCGAAGATGGCAACATCAGCGGCTATCGCTGGGGCGTGGAGCGCAAGAAGGCGCTGCTGAAGTTGGAGCAGCGGTAAAGCATCGCCTTCTCTGGCTGCCCCATCCTTGCTGCGCCATTTGCGGCAGGGTGGGGACCTTGACTTCCCGACCCAAGCAGCCAGTCGCGCCACTCTTGTCATTCCGACGCGAGAGCGAAGCGAGACACAGGGAGGAACCTGCTTCGAGCCGGGATCGGCACCAGCCGCGCACGGCAGTCCAAAGACCGGGAAGGGCACGACTTCAGTCGTGCCGCAAGAAGCCAAAGAAGGAACCCGGCTTCAGCCGCTGAGGTGGCACAGACTCGCCGCACTGAAAGTTTTCCACACCTACTCTGTTCACCTAACCTTGCTCCACTCCCCGCAATATCAAATACTAACCACATACCCACAGAATGCCCCCCACTCCCCTAACCCGTTGGGGCTCAAGATTTTGCCCCTAACCCATTGCAACCAAGAGATCAAATCGCAAAATCCCGCCAACCCCAAGATTCCAATAGACCGTGGGGGAGGGGGTAGGAGACCACCATGCCAAATTTCCCAAATCGGTGCCAGCATCTCAAGGTAAACGGCACCCAGTGCGGATCGCCCGCCCTGCGCCGCAACCGCTTCTGTTACTTCCACAAACTCCACCATGAAGAACGAATAGAACTCAACACCGACCGAGCCCGCCGCAGCCGCCGAGTCACCATCGAACTCCCCGTTCTCGAAGACGCCAACTCCATCCAGGTCTCACTCATGCAGATCATGCGCCTGATCGTAGCCGGCCAGATCGACGGCAAAACCGCCGGCCTCCTCCTCTATGCCTTGCAAACTGCCAGCGCCAATCTCCCCCGCACTACCTTCACGCCCTACATGCACGATGTAGTCCTGGACCCGAAAACAGTCGACGAAACTCCGCTAAGCGCACACATCTGGGAAGATTCCGATTTCCGCACCGCCGAAGACGACGAAGAGGACGAGGCCGCCATGCGCGTCCAGGCCATGGAAGAAGCCCGGAGCAAAGCGAGAAAGAAGACCGAACTCGATCGCTGGGCTGAAGTCGAAGCCAACCGCCTCGCCGCAATCGGAGCCCGCCAGCGTGAAGCAGAACGCCAGGCAGAACGCCAAGCCGATCGCCAGCGCGAAGAAGAAGAACGAGCCGAAGCAGCCGCCTCGAAAGACGCCAGCCTCGCCGCCATAACCCCCGCCGGACGCGCCGTCCTGCCACCCGGCAAGCGTCCCTCCGCCAACGTGAACCTCGATGAAGTCAGAAAAAAGATAAGCGCTCAAATCAGAAAGGCGCTGCCCGAAATCACCGCCGCGCAGTCAGGCAGAGAGAATTCACGCAGAGAGGATGGGAATAGCGGTGGATGAAACGCTCGTTACTAACATGAGGTCGTTGATGCCGTATTTTGGAAAACGTGGAAGAAGCCGTCGAAATACGAAACGGTATCCGACTATCAGACGGGGTCGCTTCCGCGGGACACTACCGCCCAGTTCACGAACGCCAGCGCAATGGTCGCGACCAGGATCAAAGACTGGCCAAAATCCACGCGCGTTGCAAGAATCACACAGAGGATCAATCCCAATACCGCAAAGAAATTTCCCGCAGGCAGGCGGAACATTGCTCCGTCCGGCTGTTTGCGGCGCAGGATGGGCAGAGCGGCACAACCCACGCCATAGTAGAGAAGGCGGGCCACAGCGGAGAGCGTTACGTTCCATTTGAAGTCGCCGATCAGCGCTAATCCCCAGACCATGGCCGCGAAGACGAGGATCGATACATAGGGAGTGTGAAAGCGTTGATGGACCTTGGCGAAGGCTTTTGGGAAGTCTCCTTGCTCGGCCAAGGCGAAGGGGACGCGGGGCATGGCTAGAATCTTCGCGCTGAGATATCCGTAGAAAGAGATCAGGGCGCCGACGGCCACCAGTGCCGCACCCACGGAGCCAACGGCAATCCGCGCCACGTCGGCCAGAGGGCGCTGGCTGTGCATAGCGTCGGGCAGGACGCCGATGACCACCCACTGAATTAGCGCGTAGATTGCGGTGCAGAGCAGAAGAGCCGTGAAGAGCGCAAAGGGGGCGTCGCGACGGGGATTTTTCGCTTCGCTCATGGGTGCCAGCGCGGTCTCGAATCCGCCGTAAGCGAAGACCAGAAGCAGCATGGCCTTCAACCACTGGCTGGTGCTGGGGGACGCGATGGGTGCGGTCGCGATAACCCACTGGCGATGCCGAAGCACGGCCAGCCCCATCACGATCACGGCGAATAACGGCAGCAACTTGGCCGCTGTGAACAGATTGCTCACTTGCGCACCGGCGCGCACGCCGCGAATGTTGATCAACGTTAAAAGACCGACCAGCACCGTCAGAATGGCGGCGCGGGGCAGGGGATCTTTGGCGTGCGGAAAGAACTCGCCCAGGTAAACCACAAACAGGTTGGCGTTGGCGGCGGGCGCCGACACTTGGCCGAGCCAGAGCATCCAAGCGGTCTGAATTCCCATGAGGCGGCCGAACGCAACGCGGGCGTAGAGATAGGGGCCGCCGGCCTCCTGAAAGCGCGAAGCAACCTCGGCGAAACAGCCGATGATTACGGTCATTCCAGCGCCGGCCGCAAGTACTGCATAGGGACTGAAGTTGCCGATGAGAGCAGCCACGGTCGAGGGTAATCCAAAGACTCCGCTGCCGATGATGGAGTTCACGACCAGAGCGACCAGGCTCCAGCGGCCAATAGCGCGAATCAGCTCGTGGTGAGGCGGTTTTGCTCCAGACGTTTCCATCCGCGCGTTTGTATCACAAAATGCGGATTGGCTAAAAGCGGTGTCTGCCAGCATTGTCTTAAGTAACCGTGGTCGGTGACTTTGGAGCGAACGATGACTGCACCATTGGCTGCGGAGAAAGAATCCATGCGCGGAATGAAGCTTGTGGAGGAGCGGCGGCGCCGCGCTCTCTGAAGGCTCGAAAAGCCTTGCCAGTCGCGGAGTTTAGCGTCGTCTGGCGCCGGGCATAAGTCACCAGACCAAAGTAATCGCTGGAATTACGAAAGCGCATGATCGTGGGACATCTATCCGCTGACCGTTGCCGATGAGATGTTGAAAGGCACGCGAACATCGCTTCGACCCATGGGGAACGACACTCAGATGGACGATCTTCACACGCGGATGGTGAGAGTTACCGAAGATCTGCGTGCCATCCAGCGAGAGCTGAACTATGCCGCCATGCAAGCGCCCAGCGATCCGGAATTAATGGAGGCCTTGAGCGCGCTTCCGGAGACCGAAGCCATCCAGGTTCTGTGCAAGGCGCTCGACCAGATGCGCCACTTTCTCTGGTTCTACACCCAGGTGATGAGCAATGAGCCCGAGCTGGGCGACAAGCTCCGCCAGTCGAATGCGTCGAAGACTCCCGAACAAGGCAACGGAGACACCACTTTCCTCGATCAGCTCACCCGGGCCGATGAGGCCGTATTATTGCGCTACCTCGTGGACGCGAAAGAGCGCAAGCCGAACTAGCACGTCAGAAACCGCGGCCGCGGACCATCGTTTTCCTTACTTTTCCATCTCGATTCAATACAACAAGGTTGGCTTCCGCTCCGGGAGCGAGGATTCCGTATCCCTGCGCCAGACCTACGGCGCGCGCCGGATTCAGAGTGGCGGCGCAGACCGCGTCCTGCAGGCTCCAGCCGGCGAATTGGGTCACGTTGCGCACGGCGCGGTCCATGGTCAGGACGCTGCCGGCGAGGTTTCCGTCCTTCGTACACTTTCCGTCTTTCACCTCGACCTGAATGGGGCCTAGTTGGTAGGTGCCATCCGGCATGCCCGCCGCGGCCGTAGCGTCTGTGATCAGCACAGCGAGTTCGAGGCCCTTTGCCCGCAGGAAAAGCTGCACGACCTCGGGTGCGACGTGAATTCCATCCACAATAATGTCGGCGCTTAGCCGGCTATCGGTAAGAACTTCGGCAAGGATGCCGGGATCGCGATGATCCAGCGGCCGCATGGCGTTGAAAGTGTGAGTGGCGTGGCGGGCGCCGGCGCGGACGCCAGCGCGGGCGGCTTCCAGCACGGCGTCGGAGTGGCCGATGCTCACGCACACCTTGCGCCGAGCCGCTTCCGCGATCACTTCGAGTGCTCCGGGAAGTTCCGGGGCGATGGTCATCATGCGCACTTGCCCGCGCGCTGCCTGCCAAAGACGTTCAAAGATTTCCAGTGTGGGTTCGACGAGATATTCCGGAGGATGAACGCCGCGGCGCTTGTGACTGAGAAACGGGCCTTCCAGATGAATACCGAGCGGCCGAGCCTGCACCGCGTCGGCGTTGCTGCCTTGGGAACCTCGGGCCGCTTCGATAGCATCGGCCAACCGCGCCAGCGCCGCGCAGGTCTGATCGAGCGGCGCTGCGACGGTAGTAGGGAAGTAGCCAGTGACGCCATGCGTGGTCAGGAATCTGTTCAGATGCGGTAATTCGGCGGGCGCGGCCCGCATGACGTCGAGGCCGGCGCCGCCGTGCATGTGGATGTCGACGAAGCCCGGCGCCAGGACGGCGTCGGCGAGGCCATCGCTTGCCAGATCGATCACCGTTGCATTCTTCGGAATTTCCCGCTGCGCCCGCGAGGAAACGGCAGAGATGAGGCCGTCCTCGATAAAGAGAAGCGGGTTCTTTATTTCTTCTTGCGGCGTAAAGAGGCGATGGGCGGAGAGGACGATCATGGTGCGCTCGGTCAGATGCGTCACCAGTGTAGCGCGAAAGATGGATCGAGCACACGGAGAGAACCATCCACAGTTGCGATGTTATAATCGTGGTGCCCATTGAGCAGCAAAGCGTGCGGGTGGATGGCTTTCCCTGTTGCCGCCCGCAGTACCGTCGGGGAGTGGCTCAGCCTGGTAGAGCACCTGGTTCGGGACCAGGGGGTCGGAGGTTCAAATCCTCTCTCCCCGACCAATTTTTCTCTCGCCTATTCAGTCGGTTACGCAGCTTTAGCGACTTCCGATTGATCCTCTTTTTTCGGTACATTCGGTACAACTGAGGGCAATTCGAAGCCGAATCCGCTCTTTTCCGCCCACATTTTACGAAACGGAACGTCCTCCCTAATCTTGTCGTAGAGGTCGCTCATATCTTTTCCCGCGTGCCCCAACCAGTAGTCGTAGAGTCCCTTGGGGCAGTCGGTGTAATTCTTCAGATATGTGTTCCGAAAACGCCGAAACGCATGGTTCCCAGCCTTGTGCGTTCCAGTGTGGGGATTGATGTAGTTGAGTTCTTTGAGAGCCGGGTGCAGATGGCGACGGATGATGTTCGATGAAGAGAGTGGTTTCCCGGTCCGAGAAGCGAACAGAAATCCAGACTTTCGTTCACCGACAAAGGCTTTCAAAAGAGAAGCGATGGCTGGATGGATGTCCACGTCGCGGAGCGCGTTCGTCGTCTTCAGCCGAGTTTTCACCTTGCAGTGACGCGCCTGCTGCCTGAGGCTGATGGTTCCGAAATCGGACGAGATGTGCTTGTCGATCTCAGTTGGCAGTGAGGGCAGGTGGTTGCTGTCTTGTTGAACTCTTTGAAGCCTTCGTCTTCACACCATGTTTCAATGTTCATTGCGTGTCCCTTTGATCGTTGTCGCAGTAGACGAGTTCCAGCTTGCCAGCTTCGTTCACCACGATGTCGATAAAGCACGACGTGTTGTCCGTGCGGTTGATGCTGACCTCTGTGCGGTCAGCATTGAATGCGAGTTCCAAGTTGTTGCTGATGCGAATTGTGTCTTGCTTACTCATAAGTCTTTATTACTCGTTCTTGTCGCAAACCGCTCCATTCACCACAGCCGCGAGAGCCTTCGCAGCGGGGTGCTGTTCTTTTTCCTTTTTTCTTTGTAAGAAGTGATCTGGGCGGGAATGCTTTAGATCGACATGCGTCCTGCGTGTATGCGTCTCTGGGCTGGTACCTGCCGCCCACGGCTGCTCTTCTTTCTTGGTCGGCGCGGTCTTCTCTTCCTCAGGGCGCAGTAGACCAAGCGCCTTGGCTTTTTCTTGGATCAGCGTGAACGCTGCGGTTGCTTCGTTGAATTCCTTTTCCAGTCTGTCGTACTCAGCTTGGAACGCTTCGCCCTCGAACGTTGCGACCACCTTGCCGTCCTCGTAATATTCGATATAAGGCTTCGTTGCTGGATAGTCTGTCGCGCCGCTCTGCTCGTCAGCCAGAGGTTTGAATTCCTTGATCGCTTTCCCAAGGCGCTTTTTTGCCGCCTTGTATTCCTTGCGCACCGCAGCTTCCTCGTCTGCCTTAGCCGCGCCCTGTTGTAACTTTTTAGCAACTGTTGGCTTTGTAGTAATAACAGGGTCTTTCTTGGGCTCGATCACTTCAACAATGATTTTCGCGAACCGCCTGCCCTTGTACATTCCCCCCTTATGGGTAAAGAAATCTCCATCGCCATCGGGCAGCGCATCAATCTTGAACTGCATGCCGTGCTGCGTTTCATCGTCGCCGATATAGACGGGAAAACTGACCATCATGTTCTCGGTCAGTGGGGTGGGAGCATTCAACTCTGTGCTGCCGAGACGAGCATGCGCCCAAGTCTTGGCAGCTTGAATGAGCCGCTGCTTCTCAGGCTCCTCGGCGGATCGAGCCTTGAACCCATCATTGATAATTTGGAGAGCCATCTCCTGTTGCGACTCAAAGGGAATTAGAGGCGACTCGTGATCGTGCCGCTTTTCCGTCCAGCCATGCGCTGGACACGAACGCGCCGAGGAATAAGTCAGGCAGTATTCGCAGCCCGCTTCTTGCCCTGCCCGATGTTTATCGCCCGCATCCATCGCCGACCATCCTTTAATGTCAGGCTGGTTCGCAGGCGGCACCCAATAGATGTCACGAGGCGTTGGCTTAAACGGCACGCCATGAATGTTGCAAGACGGCTCGGGCTCTGCGGATTGAGCGGGCTCCTTTACGGTCTGATCAGGCTCGCTTTGCTTGACCTTGGGCTTGTCGGGCTCCCGCACGCCGATGGAAATCTCGTAATTGTGAATCCAGTAGTATGCGGTTCGTCGCGGGATTTTCGCCTCGTCAAGGGACGAACCGAAAGTTGTGCCGCCTTGCACAACTTCGGCAGAAGCACGAAGCTCGAAAAGCTTTTTCCCGAAGTCCAGCCCGTGCTTGTCAACGCCGTGCCGCTGGTATTCGCTCCACGCGGCTTGAAGTTTTTTCACGACCTGATCAGCGTGTGATTCTTTTGTCATTGTTTCCTCCAAATAAAAAGCGACCGACGAGTTAACAGGCTTGCTGCTGCCTGTCACATCGTCGGTCGCGCCAGAATTTCTCTCTGGTGACTCAGGTGCCGACTGGTTACGGCACACGCGTCTCAGCGCCGAAGCGCCTCGAACTTTACACTACGTATGATGCCAGTGGCGCGGTGAAGGTGACATTTTTCAGTGCCGGAACCAGCACCGGGCGCGGCTTCTCGTGCGGGCACCTTACAGAGGGTTTTTTGAGGCTCTGTTACAAGACAGGGACGGAGGGACCTTCAGATGCCGCCAATAATTCAGATTTCGGGTAAGAACTGCGTATTTTTCTACAGACGGCTACGTGGGTCTTCAGATGATCAAACGGAGCGCACCATTGAAGGATAGATCGCTTGGAGCAGTCACTCTACATCTCCGGCTCGATACCCGCCCCCGGTCTTTTGCAAGCAGTGCGGCGTGACCGACGACCAGCAGGCGAAGTGCGACGACGGCTGCGGGGTGTTTTGCCAAGAGTGCGACGAGTTCATCGACGTGGAAGAGGACACCGAAGAGGGCAAGATGAACTACCGAAAAAAGGCACGGAGCGCCCCTCGGGCTAATGGGCAACTCTCGGGTGAGCAGACTGTGCAGGCTACTCCTCTGCGAGCGAGTACGTGCGCTGGATCGTGACCACGCCTCCCGCCTCCAACTGATCAGCAGTTTAACCATGGCGGACATTTTTACCGTCGAAAAGCGCAGCGAAATTATGTCCCGCATCAGAAGCACAGGGACGTCGCCTGAGAACAGGCTGTACCTGATGCTCCGGGAGAGTCTCGGATTACGGCGGCGCATCGACAGAAACGTGCGCGATCTGCCGGGGCAGCCTGACTTTCTGATCCCATCTCTACGTCTGGCGGTATTCGCGGATGGCTGCTTCTACCACGGATGTCCGACACACGGCCACACTCCAAAATCGAACACCACTTACTGGATTCCAAAGCTTGCACGCAACAGGAAGCGAGACGCGGCAAACAGGAAGGCACTGCGTGCTATGGGCTTCACGGTATTCCGAGTGTGGGAACATGACTTGAAAGCGAGGCGGCTCGGACAACTCAAGACCGCTTTGGACAAATGCGTGGAGGAAGTGAAAACTGGGCGCAAGCTCAGGAGTTGATGGCACCCAGCTTTGACAAAATCTTTTGCTCAAACCTTGCTTTTGTCACTGGTCGGGCAGCCACAAGACCATCAACTGAATGCTCCAACGTGGTCAGAAAGACCTGAGCACCGCAGTGTTGAGAATCAGTCCGCGACATCTCTTCGGTCCACCTCCGAGGGTCAACCTGAACTCGACAAGCGTGCCGCGTTGGTAGGAGAGTTGCGTCTCGTCAATCATCTCGCCTCCTCGAAACCGAATTCGACTCCGTCAAGCAGGTTGAGTCCCATCTCGCGGATGACCTCGACGAAATGTTTCGCCTCGTTGCTCGGGATTCTGATTCGCTCATCGAGCCGGACCTGATTGTCACCGCTCAATTTGAGGTAGCCTTCGTCTACGACGCCGCCGTTGTGAATCAGGATGTGACGACGCTGAACCATCTTCCTGATGAATGGAAGCTCCGATTGTTTGACGGCTCTCGGCGGAATCGTCGCGTTGCCCTTCCATGCGACGACGCCGATGTCGAACCACTGCCGCAGAGCTTCGTCCGCCTGCAACGGACTTTGGAAGTTCAACCCCTCGACTGCCTCCCTCCGACTACGAGTCATAGGGAAGGTGAGAAGTTTGCGACGAAGGTGTTTCGCCAGAGCTTCAAACTCAGTGACCGACTTGACGGTGAGGTCTTCCCACACTTCGCCGCGTGCGTTCTTATCTTTGACATTCTTGTCTGTCTCTCCCCAGCGGGTGAGCATCCGCGCCATCGACTCGTTGAACGCAGGCCGTGCGTTCGTGCGACCGCAGCGCGGACAGTAGCCGTATCGACCGAGGATGTCTGTCTCCGCGCCACAACCATCGGTCTGGCATTTGAAGTGAACCTGTTGTTTCTCCTCCGAATAGTGCCACGCCGGGGTCGCGTCCGTGACATCAGCGAGGTCGAGCGACGTGTCCTTACCTGTCACCATCGCCCGTCCGAATGCGTCGTAACTCGCAGCGATGTAGACCCGCTGCGCCTTCGAGATGAAGGTGAGGCTCGGCGCGGCCTCCGCACAGTAGGGACAGACGCTTCCGTTGTGGATGTGGGTCGTTCTGAAGTAGCGTTCGCACGCGGGACAGTTCCGCCCCCACATTCCTTGCTCGTCCGATTGGACGTAAGCGACCACTGACGGCTGCGGGTAGACCGCCGTGCCTCCGATGCCGACCGCAGGAACCGTGTCGAGAAGATGCGTGCCGTCCATGCTGACGGCGACCATGTACATAGCACGCATACCGCTGCCGGAGGTGCTGGAAATCTTGTAGGCAAGTCGTCCGTCAGGCTGGTGGAGATATTCGAGCTTGCCGCCTGCGGCTCGGATTGCGTCCTTGAACTGAGCCATACTCCGCGTAATTCTATCCGCTTCATTGCTTCACGGGGTGACGGCGATCAATCTCCTCCATTATCCGTTCTGCCCACCGGATCGAATCGGCGATGGCACTCACCGTGGCAGGAACCTGTGCTCCGCTGTCGTACTGCGCCAGCTTCCGTGCCGCGAGGATGCTGGCGGCGATCAGCAGCACGCGCTTGCGGCCTTCGTCCACGCGGATCAGCCTAGCATATTCGCCTTTTGTTCGCTATAATAGATTTTGAGGCTCTTCGATGGAAACGGGCATTCATATAACGCTGAGCGGAGTGCAAAATGTTGAGAGCATGAAACCGCAGTCGGGAAAACATCTCAAGCTTGACGAGATCGGCGAATGGTCGGAACTGAAACTCGACATTCTGAAGAAGTACGCCGGAGCGTATTGCACAATTCTGAAAGCGCGGAACTTGCATCCGATCTACATCGACGGGTTCGCTGGTGCTGGCGTTCACATCCGCAAAGCAACGAAGGAGCTTGTGCCGGGCAGTCCATTGAACGCGCTGACGGTCGAACCACCTTTTGAGGAACACTACTGGATTGATCTCGACGAAAGCAAAGTCGCCGCCCTGAAGCGTCACACCGCTGGCATGAAGCATGTCCACATTTACGGCGGTGATGCGAACAAAATTTTGCTGACTGAGGTGTTTCCCAGAATTAGGTTCGAAAATTTCGAACGCGCACTGTGCATTCTCGATCCTTACGGACTCCATCTCAACTGGGAGGTGATAGAGACCGCCGCGAAGATGGGCACCGTCGAAATATTCTTGAACTTCCCGATGCTCGACATGAACCGCAACGTGCTTCTTTGGGAGCCGACGAACGCCTCACCAGATGATGTGAAGCGGATGACCGCATTGTGGAAGGACGAATCGTGGCGAGACGTTGCTTATTCCACTAGCGGCAATCTGTTCGGCTGGGCTGAGAAGCAGCCAAACGAAGTGATCGCGGAGGCATTCAGGGAGCGCCTGCAAAAAGTCGCGGGATTCAAGTATGTACCAGAACCAGTACCCATGAAGAACTCAAAAAGCGCAATACTGTATTACCTGTTCTTCGCGGCTCAGAAGGAGACGGCAGAGAACATCGTCGTGGACATGCTGAAGAAATACAGAAGAGAGGGCGTGCTCTAGTGGCTGAGCGATCTTCCATCGAATGGACAGACGCAACATGGAACCCGGTGAGGGGATGTACGAAGATCAGCCCCGGCTGCAAGCATTGTTACGCCGAGACATTCGCGGAACGCTTTCGCGGGGTCAAAGGGCATCCCTACGAGCAAGGGTTTGATTTGCGCCTCGTTCCTGAAAAGCTGGCAGAGCCGCTGCGCTGGCGTGCTCCCAGACGAATATTCGTCAACTCGATGAGCGACCTCTTCCACGAGGAGGTGCCAGAGAACTATATCGCTGCGGTGGCGGACGTAATGGTGCAAGCGGACTGGCACACGTATCAAGTGCTGACAAAACGCTCCGCGAGGATGCGCGACTTGCTGGGCGAGCGCCTGCGGGTTGCCGCTGCACAGCGCCACATTTGGTGGGGGGTAAGCGTAGAGAACAGGCGGCACGGGTTGCCGCGAGTCGAGCACCTGCGATCCGCGCCAGCGCGGGTTCGTTTCCTCTCAGTCGAGCCATTGCTGGAGGACTTGGGTCAGCTAGACCTTTCGGGTTTCCACTGGGTAATCGTGGGAGGCGAGAGCGGGTTCGGAGCAAGACCGATGAAGCGCGAGTGGGTGATCTCGGTTCGGCGTCAGTGCCGCAAGCAGAACGTTCCATTCTTCTTCAAGCAATGGGGCGGCGTGCGTAAATCGAGGAATGGGAGGATGCTCGATGGTCGGACTTACGATGAGATGCCGATTGAGCAGGTCAGTCCCCCACTCCGATTGATCGAAACGCGAGATTGTAATCTCGAAGTTTCGACTTAGGGCGGGGCTTGGTGCGGTCAGTTCCTCAGGCATCATACCTGACCCGATTGCGAACTTGTTCCAAGCCACAGCCCGGCTAGGAAGCATTGTCAGGCTGGTCACAAAGGCTGCTGTCACCTCTGAAACGCGCCAGCCGACCTGAACCTCCTCGGGCAGCCGACTCACCGCAAAGCGCTTTTCAGAGCGCCTATATTGATACAATCCCGGCGAGGGAATCCGCGCCTGCCCTTGGTTCGCAATGGGAGAGTTCTCACCAACAAAGCTAAACGGCGATTGCGAAGAGATCGCCAACCTGTCCACCGCCTACGGTCGGCGGCGGCGCAACTGGATTGACGCTCACGGTCCCGTCCCTGCCGGCAAGTTGTCGATGCCTCATGCGGCAACGGACACTGCATCGCGCTGCGACACTCCTATCTCCGTCCGCGAGTCGAGCAACCGGGCAAGTACCCCAAGATTGCCAAGCGCGTCCACAGGCTGAAGGTCGGTCAGCACTTCGACGTTCCGGGCGTCGGCACGGACGAGAGGAGCCGCAACCGATTTCGCTCTGGGTTGTATGCTGCTGCACGGTTAGATCGGGTCTCGGTGCGCGGGCAGCCGGACGGGAGCGTGCGCGTCACGAAAGTCGGGGAATGGTCTAGCGTGCGAGCCTGAGGCGCAGGCTGGGCTTCAAGGCAGAGCATGGCGGCTTATGCCTCTTTGCGCCAAGAGGCGGACCCGCGTCTTTCTGGCAATCGACGGTGTCGCTGCCTCGACGCAATCCTTTCTTGTCACAGTCTGCATGGTGCTATCGCCTTGCGCCTAAAAGCCGCCATTGTACAAAATTCTGTTACCCCGCCCGGCGTTCCAAGGCAACAATCACGACTGCGTTCTATGGAACACGAAAAAGAACACCATCACGCTGAAGCAACCAAAAGCGTATATGAACGACGAGAAGAGCGCGACCGCAGGAACCAAGCCACGCAGCAGATTGAGCAAGTTGAAGACGAAATTCCACACCAAAAGAGCCGTCATCAGAACCGTTCCGATCAGTGCCAGCAGCGCCGTATTTTTGAGTGTCATGGTCGGAGTATGGACGCTGGCAGTGTCAGGCGCAACTCCCGGCTCCTAGCCGATGGTCACTGCTCGTCACGGAAGCGCATGTTACGATACGCCGTTCCGCTGCTAAACGAGAGGTGCAACGGGAGTGTCCGCCATGTCTGCTCTATTCCCATCAGTTGGAATCGGACGAATGTGGAAGCTCAAGCCGCTAACGCTCAGCATCGACCAACCGATGTCCGACAAGGCAGACATTCAACCGGGAATGCTCCGCATCGTTGAGACAGGAGAGCTTCGCAAGGAAGCCAAGGTCGTTCTCATCCTCATCGACCAAATTCGTAACCGTGTCGTCGGGATTGACTACCACTATTTCTTGCCGTTCCAGATGAACGTCCAGCATGTCGAGCAACTCGACGCGCTCAAGATGTCCTGTGGCAATGTCGCATGGACGGATGTCGCCCTTACCCTGACGACTGAGAAGGTCACGGACAATCCAAACTACGGGCTGAAGATTAAGGACATTCACCCGTTGACGCCGGAGGAACGTCAGCACCTCGCAGGAATCATGGCAATCGTCAATCAGTCGAAGGCGCGGAATGACAATGTTGGGAGCTTGTGAGATGTCAATTCAAAACCTGACTCGCCGTTCCGTGGCTGGAAGCTGACCAATCGTCCCCAACGGAATTCGAGCAGTCGAGCGGAGATAACGGGGGTCATTCTTATGATCAAGAAAGATGAGATCGCCTACCTGCTTCTGCGCCTCACTCTGGGCGCGAACATTTTCCTCCACGGGTTCTCCCGGCTGATCGGTGACCACACTGCCTTCGCCGCGTACATGGACAAGCAGATGCACAACGCTCCCTTGCCGGGATTCTTGGTACACTTCGTCGGCGTCGTCTTGCCGTGGTGCGAAGGAACTGTGGGTCTGTTGATGATCCTTGGGCTGTGGACCTCAGTCGCGCTGATCGCAGGCAGCCTGCTAATGCTCATGTTACAGATCGGGGCTTGCTTGGCTCAAAATTGGGATGTCGCCGGAGTGCAACTCATCTACGTGCTGCTGTACTTTATTTTGCTGACGTACTGCGAGAGGAATCGCTGGTCGGTGGATCGGTACATCAAGCAACTGAAAGAGGGAAAGCAGCCAAACAGGAATCCCAATGGAGTTGCGGCGGAATGATAGACCATCGGCACAACGATCAGGCTTCCTCATTCCCCTATGAGGTGTTAACCACAGCGGAGCTTGCCGAGCGGCTGAAAGTGAAAGAAAGCTGGGTCGTTGACCAGAGCAAACGGTCGCGGACCGCCGATCCAATCCCGATCTTCACGCTGGGAAAACATCGCCGATACCTCTGGGGCTCGCCGGAGCTTAACGCGTGGCTCCGTCGTCGGAGCGGTTCATCGGAGAAGAGCGCGTAGAATCCCGCAGAAGATGGATGCAGGATTTCGGTACAACTGGGGTACTACTGACAGGCGAGAGAAAGACTGGCTTTTTGCCCCTATGCGACACCAAATGAAGCACTTAGATTTTTGATCTTCTCTGCTTCGGGACCAGGGGGTCGGAGGTTCAAATCCTCTCTCCCCGACCAATCTTCTGACCTCGTTTCGCCTTGGGCAGGTTTTCCCTCCTCTGAATTAAAGATCCGGAGATGCTTGGTCTGATACGCTGGGGTGCGATGCAGCCGGTGATCCGCCGCCGCAGGAACGCGGAATCCGCACAGGAGAAGAACGCCATGCTTTCAGACAAGGCCAACCGGTGGTTTGCAATTTTCGCGGTTCTGACTATGCTCACAACCACCATGTCAGCGAAGACTCGCGTCTCTAAACAGCCGTTCGGCCAAACGCCGGAAGGAGCGCCGGTCGATATCTACTCGTTGGCCGATGGCAAGATCGAAGTCCGGATCATGACCTACGGCGGAATCGTCGTTTCCCTGCGCGCGCCCGACCGCAACGGAAAACTCGACGATGTGGTGCTGGGCTGCGATTCGGTCGAGAAGTATGTGGTGCAGACGGCGCATTTTGGAGGCATTATCGGCCGTTACGCGAATCGTATCGCGCATGGCACCTTCCAACTCGACGGTCAGACTTATTCTATTCCTAAGAACGATGGCGACAATGCTCTTCACGGGGGAATCCGCGGGTTCGACAAGGTGGTCTGGACGGCGAAACAAATAAAGGATGGGATCGAACTCACCTATGTGAGCAAGGATGGAGATCAAGGTTTCCCCGGTACGCTCACCACCAGCGTGCGCTACACGCTGAGTGGGAGCGCTTTGCGAATCGAGTATTCGGCGACCACCGACAAAGATACGGTGCTCAACTTGACCAACCATTCCTACTTCAACCTTGCGGGTCAGGGAAAGGGCGACGTTCTAGGGCATGTTCTGAAGATTGATGCTTCCCGGATCACTCCCGTCGATGCAAGTCTTATTCCTACGGGGGAACTGAAACTGGTGGAAGGGACGCCGTTCGATTTTCGAACGCCGCATGCCATCGGAGAGCGGATTGACGCGGATGATGTCCAGCTCCGCCTGGGTCATGGCTACGACCACAACTTCGTCCTCGACCATGCTGCAGGCCAGCTAGCCGAGGCGGCCGAGGTGTATGAGCCGACCACTGGGCGGATTCTGCGCGTGTCCACTACCGAACCTGGCGTGCAGCTTTACACGGGAAATTTTCTCGACGGATCAATCACGGGCAAGGAAGGCCGCGTCTACAATCGGCGATTTGCGTTTTGCCTGGAAACGCAGCATTTCCCGGATTCGCCCAACCATCCGAGCTTTCCCTCGACTGAATTAAAGCCAGGACAGACGTTTCACAGTGTGACGGTGTTGGAGTTCAGCGCGGGCTCGCGCTAAAGGGCCGCATCCTCTAGATCATCTGAATTAGTACCAGCTCTAGGTACCTGTTGAATCTGCATTAGTACTTCGCCAATTGTTCACTCCAGTACTACCCGCCTTCTGCCGATGAAATCCTGCGTAGATCGCTTTTGAACCTTGTGCTTGCTGGGTGGCCGACCTATGCTCTGCGCTGGGGTCGCTCTGTGAAACGAGTCCGTGTATTGGTGGCAAATCATCCGCGCCTGATGCGGGAATTGGTGATGGCTACGATTGCCGACCAGCCCGACATTGAGGTCGTGGGCGAGGTTCAGAACGAGACGGAACTGGCGGACACTGTCGAACAGGTGCAGCCCGATGTTCTGATCATCGCCATTAACAAGTATTTCTATACGATTCTGGGTAATCGCAGCGATGGCAGGATCCAGGTCATCTCCTCCGACCTTCGCCTGTTTGGCAACTGGAGCGATCTGGCCGCCCTGCCCGCTCACGACGGCGGCCTGGAGATTCCGCTCGCGGTGATCAAAGACCTGGGCGCAGACCTGGCCGCCGATCTGTTCCTGGCCTCCGAAATTCCCCCCGGCACAGGCTTAGGGTCTTCCGCCAGTGTTTGCGTGAATCTCTTGAAGGTGCTTACCACCTACTTGCGTTGCCCCCTGTCGAAGCACGATCTCGCCGAGCGCGCCTTCAACATCACACGCCTGGGCCTGGGCCGGCATGTGGGCAAGCAGGACGAGTATGCCGCTGCCTTTGGCGGCCTCAACTACATCCGCTTTAGCCCGGATGGAGCGACTCAGGTCGAGCCTCTCCGCCTCGATCCAGGCGTCCTTTCTGCATTGCAGTCGAACCTTATGCTGTTCTTCACAGGCGCCGCTCACCATTCCTGGGACATTCTCGCCGACCAGGAAAAATCCACGCGCCTGCCCGACGGCCCTGCCGTGGAAGCGCTGCACCAGGTGAAAGAAGCGGCAGCCCTGATGAAAGAATCGCTCCTATGCGGCGACCTGGAACACTTCGGCCATCTGCTCGACGATGCTTGGCAATCCAAGAAGCGCGTGTCCCAGCGCATTTCCAGCCCACACATTGACCACCTGTATCAAGTAGCGCGTGCCAACGGAGTGCTTGGCGGCAAGATTACCGGCGCTGGTGGCGGCGGATTTCTTCTCCTCTACTCCGAACCCGCATGCCAGGATGCCGTCCGCTCCGCTATGCAACGTGAGGGCGTGCAAGAGATGGCCTTTGCCTTTGACGGCCAGGGCGCACAAGTCATCGTGAACGATCCCTTCATCGATCATGACGAGCGTGCTGGCACAAGGTGGACCTTTCTGCCTTTATCCACCGCGGCGTCTGTCTAAGAATCAATCGAGTGCTCCGATCGCGAGACCTCAAATTGAAAGCTTTCTTGCTGGCCGGGGGACATGGCACGCGCCTGCGCCCTCTCACCGACTCCGTTCCCAAGTGCCTGGTGCCGATTCGCGGCCGGCCTCTGCTCGACATCTGGCTTGAGCTCTGCGCCCGCTCCGGCATCACAGACGTCCTCATCAATCTGCATGCTCACCCGCAGCCCATCGAGCAGCATCTTGAGCGAACCGGCTCAAGAGTCAACGTTCGTTTGGTCCGGGAAGACCGGCTGCTGGGCTCAGCCGGAACGCTCGCTGCCAATCGTGCCTGGGTCGATGCTGATTCCGCGTTCTGGATCCTTTATTCCGACGTTCTCACCAACACCAACTTGAATTGCATGAGTGAATTTCATTCCCGCCGCGGAGCGGTTGCCACCCTTGGCCTCTACCAGGTGCCCGACCCTGCACGATGCGGCGTTGCCGTCATGGACAGCACTGGTGTCATCATCGGCTTCGAAGAAAAGCCTCAGATCCCTCGCAGTAATTGGGTCTTCTCCGGACTCATGATCGCAAATCCCCATCTTTTCGACTTAATCCCGCCCTGCATTCCGGCAGATATTGCTTTTCACGTCCTGCCCCGTCTGGTCGGCAGAATGCGGGGCTATCCCATCAAAGACTACTTGCTCGACATAGGAACTATGCCCAACTATCAAAACGCACAAATCACATGGCCCGGCAACAACACTGATTCGGACAGCTCGGATAAAAGTGAGAGGCCACCCTCTCGTCCACCTCGCCGCCCAGCACGCCGCACCCTTCACGAGCAACCCATGTTGCCCGGAGAAATCTCATGAGTGTTGGACAACTGCGCGGCGTCATCTTCGACATGGATGGAGTCCTGGTCGACAGTCACGAGGTGCATCGCAAGGCTTGGCGGTTGTTCTTCCAGACGCTCGGACGCGAAGTACCCGAGGCCGAGTTGAGATTCATTCTCGATGGCCGCAAACGCGGTGACATCTTGCGTCATTTTCTTGGAAATTGTCCAGATCCGGAACTGGAGGAATTCGGCAAGCGCAAGGACTGCATCTTCCGGCAAATGCAGCTCAGTGTTAGCCCCGTTCCCGGCGTGGTCCGCTTTGTGCGCGAGCTGCATCGCAGTGGTGCCGCTTTGGCCCTGGCCACCTCTGCTGGCCGCAGCCGAGCGCGCTCTACGCTGGTCGAGTTGGGTTTGCAGAATTGTTTTCCGGTGGTCGTGACCGGAGAAGATGTGCTCCTGGGTAAACCGGATGCTGCTATTTACTGTTTGGCCTGCAACCGCCTTGGAATCGGGCCAGAATATCTACTGGCGGTCGAAGACGCGATTTCAGGAATCCGGGCGGCAGTCGGCGCTGGCTTGCGGTGCGTCGGTGTGGCGTTGCATGAGACGCCGGAGAACCTTACCGCCGCGGGCGCAGTTCACGTGGTGCGGGACTTCGAGTCTGTTTCCCTGCATGAACTGGAATGCATCTTGCTCGATCGCGTCGCTCCGATCTCTCACAATGCAGCCGTCGCTGGCAGCGGCTAAATGCTAAGGCCCTCGTTACGGCACACTTCCACAATCGAAAGCCGGTCCTGCGCCCCCACCTTGCGTAGCATTCGATGCACGTGATTCTTCACGGTTTGTTCGGAGAGGTTCAATCGGCTGGCAATTTCCTTATTCGTTAGCCCCTGCTGGATCAGGCCCACCAATTCCTGTTCCCTGCGGCTTAGGCCAAGACTTGTCTTGAGGTGCATGCTCGGAACGGCGGGCCTGTGCCGCGCCACCCACCGAAATAGGAACACAGACATTGCCGCTGGACACACCGCTTCGCCTGTGGCGACTGCACGAATAGTCCGTGCCACCTCCAACGCAGAAGCATCCTTGAGCACGTAACCTACGGCGCCCGCTTGCACCACACGAAGAAAGACTGCCTCTTCGGCTTCCATGCCTACCATTACCACTCTTATGGCAGGGTTCAGTCGATGCAGCTCGCGCACCACACCGTGTTCTGCCAGAACCGGAGACACTGAATCGAGCACTACGACGTTGGCCCGCGTCGAAACAATCTGCTCAAACGTTTCTGGTCCGTACGATCCCGCCCCGACCACCCGGATGTCATCCTTTTTCGAAAGAATGCGCAACAGGGCCTCGCGCAGCAGCCGGTTTTCAGCCAACAGGAAAACTGCCGCAACCTTTCCCGAAAATTCTGAAACTGCAGTTCCCATCGATAACCAACCCCGCCTCGTGCCCTTCACGCTGCCGGAAACTCCCCAGCTCTAGCCGCTGTAGTTCGTTTCACGGTCTACTTTCCCACGCTATCTGCCCCGTAAACGTGAGGTCAAGGGGAAAGCTCGCCTTGGCGAGCGGCGGTTCCCGCGGCGGGAAGTTCGACTCCGGATTCCAAAACGGTCCTTCGCGAAGCCAGTGCGGATTCGGGGCTCAGTTGCTCCGGGGAGTCTGTGCGGTCAACAGATCGACAAACAATTTGTAAAACTTCTCAAGGTCCAGATCATCCTGCACCTCGACCGGCCGCATCTCGATCTTAGGTTTATCCCGGTCTGTCCAGCTTAGGGTGTTGCCATAGCCAGCGCCGCGGTCCAGGTCCACACCCATAAAGAGCGTTTCCTTCTTCGTGATCAAGCTCGGATCGAGCCACGCCGCCGCCGCCAGCTCATCCCAAAGATAGTTGTAGTTGCCCCGTAGGCGCGCATACTTGCCGATATAGCGCGCTACCGGCGAATCGCCCGCTTTGATGCGGTCGATCATGTCCGCAGTCAGTCTCGTCTTCACCGAAATATCGACCGTCGTACAAACGATTCTCTTCCAAGGCGCCCGGAGCACGATGTGAGCCGCTTCCGGATCGAACCAGAGGTTGAACTCGTGAGTTGGAGTGTTGGCGAATTCAGGATCGTCCGTCCGGGGATTGAAACTGCCTCCCATGAACACCAGCTCTTTAGCCAGTCCCGCGAATTCGGGATCGATGGCGATGGCCAGAGCCAGGTTGGTCATAGGCCCGCCTTCGTAGATGGTCACCTGATCCGGAAACTTATGCACTATGCGCAGAATAAAGTGCGCAGCATCCTCATCGTCAGGCCGGGTCGTAGGTTTGCCTTCCGGCATCTCTCCCAACTGCTCCGGCGGATGATAGAACCTCGGAGTCCAGGCTCCCAGCCACGCGACAAAACCATATTGCTGTTCCCATCGTTCCGCCTCTTCTTTTCGCCTGACCAGCGGATACTCGGCTCCCGGCACGACCGGAATGTCAGTTCGTCCGATCAGTTCGAGCATCCGCAAAGTGTGGGCGACTTCCTCATGTAGCCACTGATCGCCCGTCACCACTGTGATGCCCAGCACTTCCGTCTGCGGCGACTGGATCAGCAGCAGCATCGACTGCTGGTCCGTTCCAGCGGGGCCAGCCGCGTCCTGATCGATAATAATCTTTCGTTTCTCCTGCGCCCAGCAGGCAAGAGAACCCATCAGCAACACCACCACAAAGAACCGGGATCGATCCACTCTCATCGCCAGCCTCGCTGATCTGCTTTGTCACTTCTCCGGCAAACCCCTCTTGAATCGAGCTCCCTCGCCTGCAAACTTAAGGGCAGACTGAGTTGACCCCAGTCTGCCCTGTGTAAAGCCCGTTCCCCTCCGCCTAGAAATTCAGCCTGAGAGCAAACTGAATATCGCGCGAGTTATTCAACGTCTGATTGATCACCCCGAAACTAGAGGGCGAGTTTATGTCCTGTTGTCCAGTGTCTTCGATACCGCCCAGGTAGTACTGCGGGTGGTTGAGAAAGTTAAAGAACTCGGCCCGGAATTGCAAGTTCATGCCCTCGCGGAAGGACATCGGAAAGTCCTTGAGGATTGAAAAATCTGTGTTCACGAAACGGGGGCCGTAGACGGGAGCACGCGGGGCGGTACCGAGTTCTCCCGGGAACGCCTTCTGAAAAGCGCACGGGTTGAACCAATTCTGCAACGTGTGCACCCGAGCCGGGCAGTTCGTGCCGCTGCCCTCCTGCCCGCCCTTGTTTGGGTCCCCCACCAAATCGGGACGGTTAAAGCTGAAGAAATTGTAGTTAAGATCTGTGCCGGTGTTTCCCGGCCCAAGAGTTTCCGGCGGGAAAACCGGGCCGATATTGGAGCTGTCGACGACAAACAGCGGGAATCCAGACTCGGCGCGCTCGATCAGATTGACTTGCCAGTGCCCCAGAACGGTGTTGGCAACTCCCCCCAGTTGTTGCCGTAGCGCTTGCCCTTGCCGAATGGCAGATCGTAGAGAATGCTGGCGGTAAAAGTATCGTTAAGGTTGAGCTGCGACAATCCCCAGTCCAGTCTTTGGGTGCCGGGTAGCGGCCAGTACAGCGCGCCCGCATTAGTGCCCAGGCCATCGGGCATGCCGGAATCGAAGTTGCGGGCGTAGGTATAACCGATCAGTGCATAAACGCCGTGCCGCGCGCTCTTTGTCTCAGCTTTGATTTGCAGAGAGTCGTAGCGCGCCGCCCCTACGCTGTTGTTGCTGTTGACCAACTGAAATGGATTGGAGGGAATGATGAGGTTGCGGCCGCAACCCAGAGTGTAGTCAGCCACCACTCCGCACGCACCCGGCGACCCGACATTTTCATCCACCTGGCTCACAAGTATGTGCGCGGTACGGGAGCCGGCGTAGCCGGCAGTGAGAACGATGTTACCGGGCAACTGATGCTCGATATTCAGGTTGAATTGCTGAACGATGCCTTGTTTGAAATCGCGGTTCATCGATTGGAGCGTACCCGTGTAGTTGTCGGGGTTTACTGGCGCGTTATAGATAAAGCCACCCGGCACGGCCAAAGTAGACGGGGCCTGAGGAGCGGGTAAGAGGAAACCGCCCGACAGCGAGCCGACAGGGCTGCCGTAGCTGAGTGCGAAGGGATTGGGATCTATTTCCGCATAGTATGGCGGGTTCTGCCACAGCCCTTGTCCGCCCTGGTTCCACGCGGAGTCGTGGTAGATCGCGTATCCCAATCGGACCGAGGTGCTCTGGCTTCCCAAGGGCTTCCAGGCAAGCCCGATGCGCGGTTCGAAGGCCGTTTTATCAAATTGAATGCCCAGACGCCCATCGGAAGATACGCAGGGGAACGGTAAAGGAGTGGTCGGGCTCGCGCCGCACCCCCCCGGGCTACCCTTGGGAACAAACCAGGTGAGCGTAGCCGCATCGAAGTTTGATTGCCGATTCTCTACTTCAGTTTCGGGCGTAACCAAGGCCCACGCCAGCCCGAGATTCACCGTCAAATTGTTAGTGACGCGCCAATTGTCCTGAACGAATGGGCGAACTAACTTCCAGCGGCGGCCCACTGTAGCACCCAGGAAAGTCTGGTCGTGAGCGGCAAAGACTCCCATGGCGCCAATCAGCACATCCGAAATGTCGTCTCCCGTGAAAAGGCCAGTTTCCGTGACTAGCCCGTCCTGCAACGCGTTGTTTCGAACGTTCATTTCATTGGCGCGATAGACCACACCGAAGCGGATCTCGTGTTTTCCTCGAATCAGATCAAGGGTATCGGAGACCGAGTAGACATTCGTACCGCCCTGGTATGGCGCGTATCCGCGGTCGCCCACGGAGAAGTAGCTGGACATCGAGAACGAGGTCATCCCGCAACTCTCGCAATCATTCGTTGCCTGGTTCAGGCTGGCGGGGTATTGGGTAAACGTGTCGCACTGGGTGCCCAAATTGGCGCCGGGGATTCCGAGGATAGCCGCCTTACAGCTTCCAGTTCCAAAGGAAAGAATGTGATTGAAAATCCGGTTGAAGCCGGCATTGAACTGGTTGATGGTATTCGGCGAAAACACGTGGGTTTCAGAGAGAGCCAGGTTGCGTCCATGGTTGTTAATGTACTGTGTGCTGCCAAAGGAAGTGGCTTCGGCGAATCCCGGAGAACCGCCCGGAACGAAGTTGGTCGCCTGATCGTAGCTGAATCGCCCGAAGATGGAATCCTTGCCGGAAAAATTGTGATCGAGACGGATGTCCCACGTACCCTCGTTGAGCTTCCTGTCGGGCACCGCCGTGTAGTTGTAGTCCGAGGTGGGATTGTTCGCGTTAGGCAACGAGGGACCATAGAGGTTAATCACAGCTAAACCGGCCGGATTGGCAAACCCCCCCTGGCCAACGAGTGCGGTCCCAATGTTGTTGCAGGGTGTCCCGCCGGTCTGCGTTCCATCCACGGTTGGAATGGGATTGCCGGAGCCGTCACACTGGAACGGCGATCCCGAGAATGGATTGATCAGGTCACGGAAGCCATCGGCATTGACCGTGCCGTCGAAAAGGCCAGGACGAGGCACGCCGAAAGGATCTTCGGTAAAGTTGCCATTTAACATGGCCTGAGTCGGAACCACGCCCGTGAAAGGCACTCCCTTGCGCTGCATCTTTGCCTGATAGTCGGCGAAGAAGAAGGTTTTGTCCTTTTGGATCGGACCGCCGAAAGAGCCGCCGAACTGGTTGAGGTTGTATTGCGGTGTTGCGTTGACGAAAGGCGTGCTCGCATCCAGGACCGTATTGCGAAAAAACTCAAACAGCGACCCGTGAAACTGATTCGATCCTGACTTTGTCGTCACCAACACCGTCGGACCTGCCCGTTCTCCGAATTCCGCCGAATAGGTGTAGGTTAAGACCTTAAACTCCTGGATGTCGTCGATGGAAGAGAAAATCGCAATCCCACCCTCATCCAGTTGATTGTTATCATTGCCATCAAGCAACCAATCGGTGCTCTGTTCGCGAGAACCACCCACCGAGAGCGAGAACGACCCGCGAGTGGAAGCCTCACTGCTGGCAGCTCCATTGAAAAAGCTCACCGGGCTCGTGGACGCGGTTGTGCCCGGCGTTAACGTCGCCAGTTGTACGAAGTTGCGGCCGTTCAATGGCAGGTCTGCGACCTCCTCGGACGTGATGACCTGCCCCAGGGAAGGATTCGTCGTCTCCACGGCTACTTCGGTCGCGTTCACCTGGACTGCCGTTGAGACAGACGCGGGTACGAGACCGAAATCCACTTCACGATGCTCATCGACCTGCAGCCGGATGTCCTTCTGCTCGGTGGTCTGAAACCCTTGCGATTCCACGCGAATGGTGTAGAACGCAACCGGCAGCAAAGGCACCAGGTAATATCCTGAATCGTTGGTCTTCGCCTCGCGGGACACACCCGTGCCTTGTGAGGTCACCTTCACCGTCGCGCCGGGGACGACTGCACCTGCTTTATCGGAAACCGTGCCCGAAAAACTGCCGTTGGCTTGGCTGTACAGGAGCGGACAAACCGAAATAGCGAGAGAAGAGACTACAACGAGCAGCGCCTTCTTATTCAGCATTACAACCCCTTTTCGGCGGCCCCACACCGAATGATGAAGTGAATTGCCATTTCGTATTTGAAGCCGGTAGGTATTTGGACCAGAAGGCCTTATAAATTGCCACTCTCCGCTAAGTCAAGACTTTTCGGTCGTAGATGCACCTTACCACCTCGGTCTTTTCCCTTTTTGCACAGATCCGCAATGAAAAGTTTAATGTCTCTTCGAAGGCTGGGCCTTTCCTTGGGTTAGCTTGCTGGAAGTGACCTAGTTTCTGCTGCGAACCGCCCACTCTGCATCAAAACGTGCGCGATCATAGAAAGATTTTTGCGTTCCGATGCCTGTCGTCGATAGTCCAGCGTACAGATTAGCGCGCCGCACTGCCTCTCGTTCTTGCACTCCCTCGGCTAGGAAGACGGCGAAACTACCGATGAATGCATCTCCCGCGCCGGTGCTGTCTATGCTTTCGACCGCAAATGGGGGCACATGCTCGCTCACGCCCTGGCCCGCGAGTAGTGATCCGTTCGCGCCCAGCGTGATGATGACGCGGCGAATACCGCCCGACAGCAGTTTCTCCGCGCATCTCTTCGCGTCTTCCACACTCCGCACCGCCATCCCGGTTATCGTTTCCGCCTCACTCTCGTTCGGCACGAAGTAGTCAAGGCCATCGAGAGCGTGCTTTTCGACGGATTGACCGGGCGCCGGGTTCAGGATGCAGCGAATCCCATGTCTTCGAGCGAACCCAATGGTGTAGTAGACAGTCTCCAGCGGAATCTCAAACTGAAGAACAATACAATCGGCGGTCTTCAACATCTCAGCGGCTCCATCAACATCCGCCTCTTTCAGCGCGTCGTTGGCACCCTTCACCACCAGAATGCGATTTTGCCCGTTTGGCTCGACAAAGATCGGCGCAACGCCGCTGGATAATCCCTCAACTTGCTTCACGTGAGTTGCGTCAATGCCCAGTTTCCTAAAATTCTCGATGGTGGCCGGACCGAACAGGTCACTCCCAACTCGTGCCACCATAAACACATCTGCGCCACAAAGACGAGCCGCGACCGCCTGATTCGCGCCTTTGCCTCCGAATCCGAGATAGAATTTCTGCCCGAAAATCGTTTCCCCCGGCTTCGGAAACTGATCCGTGAAGGTTGTCAGATCGACGTTGGCACTTCCAACCACCGCAATGCGAGGTCGCCGGCCCATAAGTTCTTTCGGAAAGACTTGAGACCGCCGAGTGTATTTGCCGTCCCCGCCCGTGTCAACGGAGATGGTACGCGACCGTTCACATTGAAGAACGCCATTTCGTCGAATGTTGCTGGCTTGCCGCGCTTGTGGCGAGAATAAAAGAAGAGTACAGTTACACACTTTCCGGTCCTCACAAACCTTTAGGGAGAACCGATGTTCACGCCTTCAAGTTTGAGCATTGCGCTGCTGATGATGATCACGAGCGCCGTTTGCTGGGGTTCGTGGGCCAACACTTATAAAGGCGTGAAGGGCTATCGTTTCGAGCTTTTCTATTGGGACTATGCGGTTGGCATCTTCCTGGTTTCGCTGGTGCTCGCCTTCACCATGGGCAGCACGGGGAGCGATTCCTCCAGCTTTCTGAACAACGTCCACTCGGCGGACACTTCGAATATTGTTAATGCCCTCATCGGAGGCGCGCTGTTCAACCTCGCCAATCTTCTGCTTGTAGCCGCGATTGACATGGCCGGGCTCGCCGTCGCGTTCCCCATTTCAATTGGGATCGCGCTGGTGGTCGGAACTGTCTTGAGTTACGCACTTCAACCGAAAGGAAATGCCATTTTACTGGCCGCTGGAGTCGCGTGTGCTTTTATTGCGGTACTCCTGGACGGCAAGGCATACGGCAGCCTCGCGTCTGCAGGACGTTCCGTCTCGAAGAAGAGTCTGATCACATGCGTAGTGTCGGGAATTCTGATGGGCCTCTGGGCTCCCTTCATGACCCATGCCATGACCCGGGGCAACACGTTGGGACCCTACAGCGCCGCCGTGTTTCTGACGCTCGGAGCATTGCTCTCCTGCTTCATCTGGAATACTTATTTCATGAAGCATCCGCTTGTAGGGGAGCCAGTAAGATTCGCTGGATTTTTCCGTGGACCCGCCTCCGGACATTTGCTGGGGCTTCTCGGCGGATTCATCTGGGGCATTGGCACGGTTTTCAATCTCGTGGCCGCGAGCTTCACCGGCGTCGCCATCTCTTACGCTATCGGCCAATCCGCCCCAATGGTTGCGGCGCTCTGGGGAGTTCTCGCCTGGAAAGAATTCGAAAACTCAGGACCTCGTGCCAAAGCCTACCTCGTCCTGATGTTCATCTTCTACGGTTTTGCGATTTTCCTGGTGGCGCGAGCGAACGGCTAATCTGGCTTATTTCCCTTTGACCCGGCTCACGAACAGCTGCAGAAACCGGTCGGCGTCCGAAGCCACGCAGACTCGCGCATTCGGCTTCAGATCGATAACACCCTCGATCTCGTAGTGATCTCCGTGCAACACGTTGTTTTCGTTTGAGCCCATGCGGTTTGCCACCGTTTCTCCGCGAGTAAACTCACCCTTGGTCTCCACATCCACATGCATCTCTTTCAGAGTGCCCAGCGTCGGATCCAGAGCAATACCCACCGCCAGCGGGTCGTACATCGCGGCCCCGCTGTATCCGCTCTTCTCGCTCCGGGTTAAATAGAAGTCGGCAATCTTCGCGATAAAGTCGCTCTGCGGCCCGTGGGACGACTGCAGTTCGGCGAGATATTTTCGCGTGATCAAGGTTCGCTCACCCACATCAGACCCGACCATCGTGACCATCCATCCAGCGTTGAAAACAATTTGCGCCGCCTCAGGATCGTTATAGATGTTAGCTTCCGCCGCTCCATCCACGTTCCCGCCAGAGATCGAACCGCCCATGATGACAATATCCTTCACCAGAAAAGCAATCGAAGGATCTTTCGAAACCGCAAGCGCGATATTCGTCAACGGTCCTACGGGAATCAGCGTGATCTCATGCGGGTACCTATGGACCATTTCGATGATGAGATCTGGACCAAACCGGGGATCCGGCTTGCATTTGGAGGCCGGCAACTCTACGTTGGCCAGGCCATTCTTTCCATGCCAGAACTGCGCCGTAATCAGCTTCTGATTCAGCGGATGCTGCGCTCCCCCTGCGACCACAACGTCGCACCGCCCCGCCAGTGAAACAATCTTCAGCGCATTCTCCAGCCCCTGGTGCGCGTCCACGTTACCCGGCACCACCGTCAGCGCTTCCACCTTGAACTCCGGAGAATTCAACGCGAGGATGATCGCCATGGCATCGTCAGTGCCAGGATCGGTGTCGATGATCACGCGCCTCGGCGCGACTTGCGCAAAAGCGCTTGTCAGTGACGCAAGAACGAAGAACGAAATCAGGAAAGGTGCGAGGTGAAATTGCTTCAAAGGAAATTCCTTTCTCAAATGCGGCTGTGGGCTACAGCAGCATGCCCGCGATGGAGGCCGACATCAGGTTCGCCATCGTCCCCGCCAGCATCGCTCGAATCCCGAGACGCGCCAGTTCGCTCTTCTTGTTCGGCGCGAGCGCCCCAATGCCGCCGATCTGGATGCCGATTGAGCTGAGATTTGCGAAGCCGCAAAGCGCAAACGTGGCAATGGTAAATGAACGCGGATCAAGCCCGGCTTTCATCGGCCCGAGCATGGAAAATGCCACCAACTCATTTAGCACCATGCGAGTGCCCAGCAGAGTTCCAATCACTCCGCAGTCGTGCCAGGGAACTCCAATCACCCAGGCAACCGGAGCGAAGACAACTCCGAAAATCTTTTCCAGGCTCGATGGAAACCAGGCCAGCCACTGGTGAATTCCACCCATAATGCCGTCTGCTAATGCGATCAGCGCGAGGAAGGCGATCAGCATGGCAGCGATGTTCAAAGCCATATGCAGGCCATCGGTCGTTCCCCGCGCGACCGCGCCCAGCAGATTCTCTTCTTTCTCGCTCTTCTCTTCGCTTTCGGGCATCACCACTCGGCCGGCGGTCTTCGATTCCTCGGTTTCGGGCACCAGCATCTTTGCCATCAGCAGCGTGCCCGGCGCCGTCATGATGACCGCGCTCAGCAAGTGTTTGGGTTCGATGCCGAATGCTATGTAGGCCGCCATAATTCCACCGGACACGTGCGCCATCCCGCTGGTCATAACAGTCATCAGTTCCGAGCGAGTCAGATCGGGCAGAAACGGCCGGATAGTTACCGGCGCTTCCGTCTGCCCCATGAAAATGCTGGCCGCGATGTTGAGTGATTCCGCTCCGCTGGCGCCCATCACGCGAGTCATGACCCAGGCAGCAATCTTAATGATGATTTGCATGACGCCGAAGTGATAGAGCACCGCGAAAAACGCGCAGATAAAAATAATGGTCGGCAGTACTTGAAAAGCGAAATAGAAACCGAAATGTGACCCTTGTTTCCCCAGGTCGCCGAAAACAAACTGCGAGCCGGCATAAGAGTAGCTGAGCAATCGACTGACGACGTCTCCGGCCTTCTGAAAAAGCCGCTGGCCAGCGCCGATTCTCAGCACACACACCGCAAAGGCGAACTGCAAGCCCAGCCCCCACGCCACGGTTTTCAGCCGAATGGCGCGGCGATTTGTGGAAAAGGCATAGGCCAATCCCAGCATGGTCAAAAGGCCGAGGATCCCAGTGAAGCGTCCCATTCAGTTTTCCTCTCTAGACTTCCGGATCACTCGATGAATCAATGGCTTTTTCTCGCCGGTAGGCGAATCGGAAATCTGAAAACTCTCTTCCAGCAGTTGGCGGGCACGAACAGCGCGCGCTTCCGCATTGTAGTAGATCGTCGCCAGTACCTCGCCAGAGGAAACTGGATCGCCGACTTTTTTGTGCAGCACGATCCCCACTGCCGGATCCACCGAATCTTCTTTCCGTTCGCGGCCTCCGCCAAGAATCACACACGCAGTTCCAACCTGTTCACACTGCAGAGCCGCGAGGTACCCGTTCTTCGGGCTGGAAAGTATCATCGTATGCTGAGCCTGAGGCAGTTTCCTCGGATCGTCGATTGCCCGCAGATCTCCGCCCTGCAGTTCCACCATCTGGCGAAACTTGTCGAGGACCTTTCCGGAACTGATCAGTTTCTCGCTCTGCCTCTTCCCCTCAGCGACCGTACCAGCGGCTCCACCCAGATGTAGCATCCAGCCCGCAAGCTCGAGGCAGAGTCGCCGCAAGTCTTCGGGTCCTTCCCCGCGCAAAACCTCCACCACTTCGACCACCTCGAGCGCATTACCGATCTTCGATCCCAGCGGCTGATCCATGTCCGTGATCAGCGCCACCATCTGTTTGCCCATTCGTTCGCCGGTTTCAACCATAAGTTCGGCGAGAAAAGCAGCATCCTTTTCGTTTTTCATGAATGCACCGGAGCCGGTCTTTACGTCGAGCACTAATGCATCGATACCCTCCGCCAGTTTCTTGCTCATGATGGACGCACAGATGAGGTATGGACTTTCCACCGTGCCGGTCACATCGCGCAAAGCGTAGAGCTTGCGATCAGCCGGGGCAATCTCGGCCGTCTGTCCGATCATCGCGCAACCGCAGGTCTCGAGTACGCGCCGAAATTGCGCCACCGAAAGATTCACATCGAAGCCGGGAATGGATTCCAGTTTGTCCAGCGTGCCTCCCGTATGTCCCAGACCGCGGCCGCTGATCATGGGAACCGCGATACCAGCGGCGGCTGCAAGCGGTGCCAACACAAGAGACGTTTTGTCACCCACGCCACCAGTCGAGTGCTTGTCAACTTTCTTCGCAGCAAGCGAAGAAAAATCGAGTACTTCACCAGACTGCAGCATCGCATCCGTCAGCGCGGCCGTTTCAGCACGCGTCATGCCCCGCAGCACCACCGCCATCAGCCACGCCGAAACCTGATAATCGGGAATATCGTCGCGAGTGTACGCGTTCACCAGAGAATCGATTTCCCACCGGGACAATTCACCTCCGTCGCGCTTTTTGCGAATCACATCGATGGCGCGGAACGTCTGTGCTGGAGCCGGCGTCGGATTCACTAGAGGCGGAATCCTTCCGGAAGGAGTTCGGTGATGTGCGATTGCTTCGGCCCCTCGGCCCCTTGGAAGAAGATCGTTGCATCGGGGCCGAATTCGTAAATAACCTGACGGCACGCGCCGCAGGGTGAGCAAGGCACCCCCTGGTCGTTGACGACAGAAACCGCGCGGATTTCGATTTTGGGTCCACACTGCGCGACCGCCGAGAAAATCGCCGTGCGTTCCGCGCAGTTGGTCATACCATAGGACACGTTCTCCACATTGCACCCCGAGAAGATTTTCCCGTTCGCAAGCAAAATGGCGGCTCCCACCTTGAACTTGGAATAGGGCGCATGCGCGTTCCTCATTACCTTCGTCGCGGACCGCAGTAGTCTTGCCGCCGCGTCAGCAGGCAGTGTCTTCTTGCGCATAAGGGAAAGGTTGAGTGGCAAGAACCGCAAAAACGAGGCTCATTGTAAACCCTCACTCAGTAATTCAGCGCTTTTTCTTAGATCGGTTAAGCGAGGATTGGTTGAATCATGCGCGGATACGCCCGCACCCGAACTCGCGTTGTGAGATTTCCTGCCGTACAATTACAGCGCAAGGGATCGCCTTGTGGCTCGATTCCCCTGCCGTGAAGTGCGAATTCCAGTGCCGGTAGATCACAACCATCCCGAAGCAACTCACGAAATGATGGCGAAAGGCGACCACCAGTTTCACGCCGAAGCTTCTATTGCGATTCTCAGTGGACGCCCGCTTCAACCAAATTCTGGGACGCCTCTTGACCTGAATTGGGTGCAGGAAGTTCGCGTGAACACCAGCGCGGTGGAACGCCGTGCCCAGAGCCAGGTAGCGCGGAGGACGGTGAAGAAGGACTGGCAGGCTGCATGGCTTCTGCGGGCCATCTCCTGCATGGATCTGACCACACTTTCCGGCGATGACACCGAAGACCGTGTGCGCCGCCTCTGTGCCAAAGCGCGGCAGCCGGTGCAGCAAGATCTTGTGCACAAGCTCGGAATCGAAGAACTCGATCTGAAAGTCGCCGCAGTCTGCGTTTATCACTCGTTCGTTGAAACCGCGTTGCGCGCTCTCGAAGGAAGTGGCATCCGCGTCGCCGCAGTTTCTACGGGCTTTCCCGCAGGCCTGTCGCCGCTCGCCGAACGGGTTGCCGAAATTCGTCGCTCCGTCGAGACAGGTGCAAACGAGATCGACGTGGTAATCACTCGCGCCCTGGTATTTGGCGGACGCTGGCAGGCGCTCTACGACGAAATTGCGGCCTTCAAACAAGCCTGCGGCGCCGCTCACATGAAAGTCATCCTTGCGTCTGGAGACCTGCTCACCCTGCGCAACGTGGCGCGCGCCAGCGTCGTGGCCATGATGGCGGGTGCCGACTTTATCAAGACCTCAACCGGCAAAGAACCGACCAACGCCACGCTGCCGGTCGGTTTGGTGATGACGCGCGCGATCCGCGAATATGCCCAGCAAACCGGAATGGCCGTAGGTTTCAAAGCGGCCGGAGGCATTCGCACGGCAAAGCAGTCAACCGACTGGCTGGCCATGATGAAAGAAGAACTCGGGCAGTCGTGGATGCGCGCCGAGCTTTTTCGCTTCGGTGCGAGTGGGTTGTTAGGCGATATCGAGCGGCAACTGGAGCACCACGTTACCGGCCGTTATTCAGCGGACTATCGTCATCCTATGGCATAGTTGCCAGACGTGTTTGTCAGCCGATAAGGAAATCGAGCAATCGACATGAGCATCGCCGAAAAGTTTGTGACGATGGAGTACGGTCCCGCCCCCGAAGATCCGAAAGAGGCGCAAGCCTGGCTGGAGCGCAACGGCCATCGCTTCGGACACTTCATTAACGGTTCCTGGCAAGCACCAGCCGCTGGAGAATATTTCGATACAGTCGATCCTTCCAACGGAGAGAAGCTGGCTTCCATCGCCCAGGGTTCGCCCGCGGATATCGACGCCGCCGTGCGCGCCGCACGCGCGGCGTTTCCAAAGTGGCGTGCGCTCACTCCGCATATCCGGGCACGCTACCTCTACGCCCTGGCCAGGCTGGTGCAAAAACATTCGCGCCTCCTCGCCGTGCTCGAAACGATGGACAATGGCAAGCCGATCCGCGAAAGTCGTGACATCGACATTCCTCTTGTCGCGCGGCACTTCTACTACCATGCCGGCTGGGCCCAACTTCTCAAGCAGGAATTTCCTGAGTACGAGCCTTGCGGCGTCGTCGGGCAGATTATCCCGTGGAATTTCCCGCTTCTCATGGCGGCGTGGAAGATTGCTCCCGCCCTCGCCACCGGCAACACGGTCGTATTGAAACCGGCCGAATTTACTCCTCTCACCGCGCTTGCCTTCGCGGAGCTTTGCCAGGAAGCCGGATTGCCCGCCGGAGTCGTCAACATAGTCAACGGAGATGGTTCAACCGGCGAGGCACTGGTAGAAAATCCCGACGTGGATAAGATCGCGTTCACCGGTTCCACCGAAGTCGGACGCGTAATCCGCAGCGCCACGGCCGCAAGCCCCAAACGCCTTTCGCTTGAATTGGGAGGAAAGTCTCCGTTCATTATCTTCGACGATGCTGATCTGGACAGCGCCGTCGAGGGTTTGGTCGATGGCATCTGGTTCAACCAGGGGCAGGTCTGCTGCGCGGGTTCGCGACTGCTGATGCAAGAAAGTATTGCCGAGACTTTGATCGCCAAGATCCGCGAGCGCATGAGCACTCTGCGAGTTGGGCTTCCCCTGGATAAGGCGATCGATATCGGGGCCATCATAGCCCGTGTGCAACTCGACCGCATTCAGCGCATGGTGGGTCAAGGGATCGCCGAGGGCGCAACCTGCTGGCAGCCACAGGTAGAGTTGCCCGCGCGGGGTTTTTACTATCCGCCCACTCTGCTTAGCAACGTCCAGCCGACGTCAATTGTCGCGCAACAGGAGATCTTCGGACCGGTACTCGCCGCGATGACTTTCCGCACTCCTAAAGAAGCCGTTGAGTTGGCCAACAATACCGTCTATGGCCTGGCCGCGTGCGTTTGGAGCGAGAACATCAACGTCGCGTTGCAGGTTGCCGCGCAACTGAAAGCCGGTGTCGTCTGGATAAACTGCGCGAACCTATTCGACGCTTCCTGCGGCTTCGGCGGCTACCGCGAGAGCGGGTACGGGCGCGAAGGCGGCAGGGAAGGTCTGCTGGAATATTTGCAACCGTCGTGGTTCAAGAACGCTCCAAAATTGCCTGCCCGTCCGCCCGCAGTTCCGCAAACCGCAGAAGAGCCGCAAGCAGGCACTCCGGCTATCGATCGCACCGTAAAGCTCTACATCGGGGGCAAGCAGACGCGGCCCGACTCTGGCTACAGCATGGAAGTGCGTTCACCCGACGGACGTCTGTTGGGCGAAGCCTCACTCGGCAGCCGCAAGGACATTCGGAACGCCGTCGAGGCTGCCCACAAGGCCGAAGCATGGGTGAAAGCAACCGCACACAATCGTGCGCAGGTTCTCTACTACTGCGCCGAGAACCTCTCCCAGCGCCGTGACGAAGTTGTCCGCGGACTAACCGCCGTCGTCGGTGCGAAACAAGCCGCAGCCGAACTAGACCTCAGCATCGAGCGCATCTTCTCCTATGCGGCCTGGGCCGATAAGTTTGATGGCGCCGTGCACAACCCACCGTTCCGCAATATCGCGATTGCCATGAACGAGTCGATTGGAACCATGGGCATCCTCTGTCCCAGCGAAGCGCCGCTGCTGGGTTTCTTCTCACTCGTGCTGCCGGCTCTCGCCGTAGGCAACACAGTGATTGCAGTTCCCTCGGAGGCATACCCGCTCATCACCGCCGATCTCTATCAACTCTTTGACACCAGTGATCTACCCGGCGGCGCGGTGAACATTGTGACGGGCTACGCATCGCAGCTTTTGAAAGTCCTGGCTGAGCATGACGATGTCGACGCCATCTGGTCCTTTGGCGACGAAGCCAATGCGGCCGCCGCGAAAGCCATGTCAGTCGGCAATCTGAAACAGGTCTGGACAAACGAAGGCCGAGTCATCGACTGGTTCGATCCAAAACTCGCCGAGGGGCGCTGGTTTCTTGAACATGCCACCCAAGTGAAGAATATCTGGGTTCCATACGGCGAATAACCTCGAGTCGGAATTGCTTTTGTTCCGTCTCCGGACTAGCATACTTCCGTCGTTCTTCTCCGCCCGGCATCTTTGGCATCACGTCATGCCATTCATGTTCGATCTACGTGCTGATCTAAGGAGGATATATGGGTATCGCAGTATCACCGCAAATTCATCCCCAGGTCGCGGATTTCATCGAAAAGCCGCGCAAAATGTTGATCAATGGCAAATGGGTAAACTCTATTTCCGGTAAGACTTTCCCCACCTACAATCCTTCCACCGGTGAAGTTCTGGCGCAGGTAGCGGAAGGCGATCGTGAAGATATTGAACAAGCCGTGAAGGCCGCGCGCAAGGCCTTCGACCAGGGCCCCTGGCGGCGGTTGACCGCATCCGAACGCGGACGCCTCATTTGGAGGCTCGCCGATTTACTCGAGTCGCACACCGAAGAATTCGCCTATCTTGAAAGCCTCGACAATGGCAAGCCTCTCACCATTGCCAGGGCTGCTGATGTGCCGCTGGCTGTCGACTTGTTTCGCTATATGGCGGGCTGGACCACGAAGATCGAAGGCAATACGATTCCCATCTCGGTTCCATACACACCGGGAGCAAGGTATTTTGCCTACACACTTCGCGAGCCCGTCGGAGTTGCGGGGCAAATCATTCCCTGGAACTTCCCGCTGCTGATGGCGGCATGGAAGCTCGGTCCAGCGCTCGCTGCTGGTTGCACAGTGGTGTTAAAGCCGGCTGAGCAAACGCCACTTTCCGCCCTGCGTCTCGGCGAACTTATCTCGGAAGCAGGTTTCCCCGACGGCGTGGTAAACATCGTGCCGGGGTACGGCGAGACCGCAGGTGCCGCGCTGGCCGCTCATCCTGACGTCGACAAAATCGCCTTCACCGGTTCCACCGAAGTTGGCAAGCTGATCGTCCACGCTGCCACGGGGAACTTGAAGAAAGTGTCGCTGGAACTTGGCGGCAAGTCTCCCAACGTCGTGTTCAAAGACGCTGATCTCGACTCCGCCATCCCCGGAGCTGCGAGCGCGATTTTCTTCAATCACGGCCAGTGTTGCTGCGCCGGATCGCGCCTCTACATCGAGAAGCCGGTCTTCGACCGCGTGGTGGAAGGCGTCGCCGACTACGCCAAGAAGATAAATGTTGGCTCCGGCCTCGATCCTGAGACCAGCATGGGACCGCTCGTCTCCGAAGAACAACTAAGCCGGGTCTGCGGCTATCTGGAAGCGGGTCTCTCGGAAGGCGCCACCGCGCTTACCGGCGGCCACAAGAAGGGCGACAAAGGCTATTTCGTGGAGCCCACTGTGCTTGTGAACACCCGCGAAGACATGAAGGTGGTGCGAGAAGAAATCTTCGGGCCGGTGGTAACGGCGATGCCGTTCGACAATCCCGAGGAGCTTCTGCCGCGTGCCAACAACAGCGAATACGGCCTGGCTGCTGCCGTCTGGACTCGAGACATCAGCAAGGCCCACCGCACCGCGGAACTTCTGCGTGCCGGTACGGTGTGGATCAACTGCTACAACATTTTCGATGCCGCTCTGCCCTTCGGCGGATATAAACAATCCGGGTGGGGCCGCGAAATGGGGCACGACGTTCTTAACAATTACACCCAGACCAAGGCGATCTGCACCAAATTGTCGTAGCCGATTGCTTCAACAAATTAAGGACGGCGGGTTCACCGCCGTCCTTATTGTTTTCCCGGAGCACTTCCCGACCCTCCGCTACCTTTCCATCAGCAGAACCTTCTCCGCATCATCAATCTCGGTCAACTTCACCTCGATCACCTCGTCCATGGCGGTCTGAACATTGCGGCCGACAAAGCTCGCTTCCACCGGCAATTCCCGGTGCCCGCGGTCGATCAGCACACACAGCTGCACCCGTCGCGGTCGCCCGTGCGAGAATAGCGCGTCCAGCGCGGCCCGCGTCGTGCGTCCCGTGAAAAGAACATCGTCCACCAGCACAATATTCCTGTCCTCAATCGAAAACCCGATTTCTCTTTCCTGCACCACCGGCTTCGGCCCAAGCGTCGAAAGGTCATCGCGATAGAACGTGATGTCCAAGGTGCCGACCGGAACTTTGGCATTCTCGATGCGGGTAATGATCTTGCCCAGTCGTTCTGCAATCGGGACGCCCCGCCGCCGAATCCCAACCAATCCCAAACCGTCGACGCCGCCGTTTTTCTCGACAATCTCGTATGCCAGTCGGACCAGGGTGCGCTCGATTTCTGATGCGGACATCAGCTGCGCCTTCTGGCGCAGACCCGTCTTACGGGAAGGAGCTTTCGCATTCATCGTCGCATGTACCTCACAGTTAGCTATCTCACAGGATGGAGCTCAGTTCTATTCCTGACTTAAACCGCGCGTCTCAACCAGCCCAAGCTGGCATCCCTGCAGGGCGACTTCTCACTGTATTCAACGCGGCGTCCGAGGTCAAGCAGCATGGAGTAGTGGGTAGTATTGGCAGGTTTCAAAGAGACTACCGGAGTGTTTTCATCGCTCCGAGGCAGGCCGCGACACCCGTTTCAAACCCGGCGCAATTCTTTGGATAGAAATCAGACAGCGGGGAGAATTCAAGCATCTCGCTTCTCGCTCGACATCACATCTTCGCCGACAGCTTCGGTTCTACCGCCGGAATTCTGCACTCTCACGGTACGCGTCAGCACACCGTTGTCGTTTTGCAGCGCCTGCAGCGTGATCGCCTGGGGAGTCGTAACCGCCCCATCGCCCGGCAGAATGCCCACCCCCTGATTTCTTCCCCCAGCCTTCGCCCGGTACAGCGCTGTGTCCGCGAGTTCGATGATCTCTTCCACGCAAACCGCCTCGTAGGCTCCACGGCTCCAGGGGAAAGGAGCCCATCCCACGGAACAAGTCTTCCGCACTCGAACTCCTTGCCCGAGATCAAACGCTTCTGATGCCATGATCTCCAAAACTCGCTCGCAGAATGCCGGCGTACCAGAGGGATCCGCCGAGCGTGACATGATCAGGAATTCTTCTCCTCCCCAACGAACCAGAACATCCGACTTGCGCACCACCCCGGTCAAACGCTCTGCCACTCTCTGCAGCAATCGATCACCCGCGGGATGACCATAGAGATCGTTCACTTCCTTGAAGAAGTCCATATCCACCATGATAAAGATCAGATCGCGATGATCCAGCTTGCGAATGTCGCTGCCACGCGCCCGCTCATAATTTCGCAGTACCTGTCCGGCTTCTGCCGTAAGAATCTCTTCCAGATAGCGCCGGTTCCACACGCCGGTCAGCGGGTCGGTGAAGGAGATTTCTTGTAGCTCAAGATTCTTGCGCTGCAGTTCCAGACTGTGCCAGCGCAGGGACTGTTCCTTGCTTTCCAACTCGTCCTTCAGCTTGCACGTCTCATCCAGATTCTCCCGCGACAGACGCAACAGGTGGAGCAGCTCGCGGTCCATACAGTGCTGCTTGACGAACACCAATGCGCCCATGAAGACCATCGCCGCCACGGTCAAAAACAGTCTGTACGAACGCACCCGCGGTGGAGCTCCTCCAAACTCCGCCCATGCCACCATCAGCGGCGTAGAAAAGACTGCGATCATCGCCAACCGCGCGGTCCACATGCTTTGGCTGTGGCGCGGTTCGTGGTCGGTCGGCTGATCGGAAGCAGATCCGCGCGCGATGAAACCCACCGATGCGAACCACGCCATCGCAGCTACCAGCGGTATGTCGTAGAGACTGCCCGTGTAGTACTGGTGATAGTCGATCGCGACGCCAGCCAGAATCGAACTCACACCGTAGAACAAAGCAGCTATGAAGAGTTGCCTGTAAATTACCCGCCAGGATCCTTGACTGCGCTTCCAAACCAGGCCTACCCCCGCAATCAAAACGATCTGTTCGCAGGCGTAGAGCAGATCGAAGCTGCGGCCATACGCAGCTTCATTCGGAGAAACATATTGCCACGGGATCACGATAAACAGATAAAGATAGAGCCACCACGTGAGCAGCAGGAAAAAGTCGAGGGACACGAGACGCAAAGAATGATCGTTCCGCTGCACGTGCGGTTGCACCACCAGGGCCGCCATCATGGGAACTACGTGCAGGAACAGCACCACATCCCCGACAAACGGGTTCGGCACCTCCTGGCGCAGAAACACCTCGAAGTAGGTCCACAGAACTTGCGTGCACAGCCACATCCCATAACCAAGCGCCATGAGTGCCCAGAAAAGTTGAGCCTTCTTATAGCTGCTTCTGAGATTCGAGAGGATGGACAGCGTTCCGCAAAAAAGCAGAAAAGACTGCGTCAGATCCCCGAAAGCGGTCAGTTCAATGCTGCGGGCAAAAAGCAGAGATACCAGCACGTGTACGCACACCAACGCGCACACGATTCCCGTCCACCTGCCGGGTTGTCGCACAGGAATGAGACCCACGCTGACAGTGTATGGTCAGGCCGGGATGCCGCGGACGTTACTGAAGTAATCGCACAAATGGTCCGAAGGTGCTCCCCAAGCCTTCTAACTAACTGCAGTCGCGAATCGCCTGACAAACCGGAAAACATCGTGATAGGAGTTGTAGAGCGGCACAGGGGCAACTCGAAAAGTATCTGGTTCCCGCCAGTCGCCCACAATGCCTTCCTCGGCCAGCCGTTCGCACAATGCCCGCCCGCTCTGGGCGAGTCGGATGGAGAGCTGTGCGCCGCGCCGGTCGCTTTCAGCCGGAGTGATGATGGAAAATTTATTTGAGACCTTCTCGTCCATCAGCGCTTGTTTCAGCAGAAATTCTAGATAGCCGGTCAGCGACACGCTCTTGGCCCGTAGACGCTCGATCCCCGCGTCGTGGAAAATGGCCATCGAAGCTCGTAGGACAGCCAGGCTGACAATCGACGGATTGCTCAACTGCCACCCGTCGGCGCCAGGCATCGCCCGGAAGTCAGGCCCCATCTCGAACCGCGACCGCTCTTCATGGCCCCACCATCCCGCAAAGCGAGGCAGATCCCAGGCCCGGCCATGCCGTTCATGAATAAAACAACCCGCAACACATCCCGGGCCGCCATTCAGATATTTGTAGCTGCACCACACCGCGAAGTCCGGGCCCCACTCATGAAGCTTCAAATGCAAATTGCCGGCAGCGTGTGCCAGATCAAAGCCGACCACGCAGCCCCGCGCATGGCCCATGCGCGTGATGCGTGCCATGTCAAATGCTTGCCCGGTCCCGTAATTCACTGCTCCGAGCATGATTAGCGCGATTTCATCCCCAGCGCGCTCGATCAACGAATCGATGTCCTCATCGCGAAGACAGGACTCGCCTGGCCGCGGAGTCAACTCGATCAGCGCAGTCGCCGGGTCAAAGCCATGAAAGCGAATCTGCGACTGCACGGCGTATTGATCGGAAGGAAAAGCCCCCCGCTCCACAACAATCTTGTGTCTCTCTACCGTCGGACGGTAAAACGAAACCATCATCAGGTGAAGATTCGCGGTCAGCGAATTCATCACCACTACTTCGAGCGGCTGCGCTCCCACCAATTCTGCCGTCTGCTCCGTAAGCAGCCGGTGGTAGGGCATCCACGGGTTCTTCGCTCGAAAATGGCCCTCCACGCCCAGCCGCGCCCACTCCTCCAATTCCTGTTCAACATATGCCGCCGCGGTTTTGGGCTGAAGTCCCAACGAGTGACCACAAAGGTAAACGCAATCACGTCCTTCGACCTCGGGAAACAAGAAGCGCTCGCGAAATTCCTTCAGCGGATCGCGCTCATCCATGGCAATCGCGAAATCCTCGCCGGGTCGGAACTCTGGTCGAAAGTCGGGTTGAACCGGACCACCGGTCACTGTCGGATCTCCAGAGGCGTAAGGTCACGGCGAATCAGCCGGTCCGCTTTTTCCCAGTCAAGATCCTCTACTCGATCGATGGACTCGCAGAGTTCCGCAAGCATCCGGTCCTGAACCGCGCCCCGAGCCAGGGCCACGGAGTAGGGAATCCGATGAAAGGTCACCATGGCATACTTCGGCACGAAAAGTTGGGGATATTTTGCTTCCAGCGCCAATTCCACCTTCTTTCGAAACAAGAATCGCGAGTCCGCAACCCGATCTCTCATCTCTGCAAAATTCTCGACCGCCATATCCGCGATGGCGTCCGTATTCACTTTGCGCTCCTTCTCGAATTCGGCAAAAACCCGCAACCAGTCCGCGCCATGCCGGTCCAGCAACTCCACCAGGCAAGTACAGTCTTCGAATCCGCAGTTTATTCCCTGACCGAAGAAAGGAACGATGGCGTGAATCGCGTCTCCGAGAAGCAGCGCCCTTCCTTCCACGTGCCAGGGAGAGCACTTGATGGTAACCATCGCCCCAGTCGGATTTGAGAAGTAGTTCTCAGCCAGCTGCGGCATCAGTGGAACTGCATCCGGAAATCGCGACTCGAAAAAGTCGATCACCTGGGCCTGCGTGGTCAGGCTGGCAAAGCCGTCCGCTCCTTCAAACGGCAAAAACAAAATGCACGCGAACGTTCCATCAATGTTGGGCAATGCAATCAGCATGTGATTGCCTCGCGGCCAGATGTGCAGCGCGTGTGTCTCCAGAAGATGTTTTCCGTTGGCCCCGGCGGGAATCGTCAGTTCCTTGTAGCCGTAGTCCAGATACTGTTGCGAAAAGTTGAATCGACTTAGTTTGAGCATCTCCCCCCGAATTGCCGACGCCGATCCATCGCACCCGATCACAACTGCTGTTTCCCGCGTCGTGTCTTCACCCGTGTCCTCGTTGCGAACTTTTATTGCGCCGGTCTTCAGGTCATACCCAGTGCAGCGCTGATTGAAGTGAATGGTCGCACCGCATTTCTCCGCCGCATTGATCAGCGCAATGTTCAGCTCCGCCCGCGAAATCGAGTTGATGACCTCCGCCTCATTCTTCCCATAGGGTTGAAAGGTAAGTTCTCCCCCAATCGAATGCATCATCCGTCCCTTCATCGGGATGATGATGCTCCGCATCCGTTCCCACAGATCGGCTTGTTGCAAAGCGTGAATGCCGCGGGTTGAGAGCGCAAGGTTGATCGACCGTCCCGCACTCATGCGCACCCGCCGCATGTCAGGACGCCGCTCATAGATTTCAACCGCGAGCCCCCTCTGCATCAGAAGAATAGCCAGCAGCGGACCGTTCAGTCCCGCGCCGATCAGTGTGATTTTGTCAGGTGTGGCCTTCATCTGGGAATTCGCCGACCCACTTCGCGACAGATAACGCTGAAAAAAAAGAACGACCTCACTCTGTCAGCAAAGTCCTCGCTTCCCACAATTCTGGAAAGAATTTCTTGTCGAGTGTGAGCTTCAGGTAGGACGCTCCCGCGCTTCCCCCAGTCCCCATTCGCATCCCGATAATTCGCTCGACCAGTTGAATGTGGCGCAACCGCCAGCTCACCACCAGTTCGTCAAACTCCGTCAACCGTTCGCACACATCAATCCAATCGCGGTGATGATGCTCATCCTTGTAGAGTTCGTGGACGGCGCGTGCCCGCGCCTCGAACCGCTCCCGCTCCGTCGCGCCTTCGCCGAGCCCCGGCAGTTTTCCCATCGCCTGCAGAGCTCCGAAGAATACATCACGCAGCGACGGCTCCTCCAGACGGCGCTTCAGGCTTGCGTAAGCCTCCGGCGTGGGCCGGTGATAGCGAAGCATTTTCTCATCCTTCAAGCCGCACAGAAATTCAATCTCTCGGAACTGCTCCGACTGAAATCCACTTGCCGGCTCCAGCAGCCCGCGAAACGCCAGAAAATGCGTAGGCAGCATCGTCTCCAGAATCGTGAACTGCTCCACCAGCACCCGCGTGATCTCCGTACACCTGCGCAGCAGTCGCGCCGCCTCATAGACCTCATCATGCGATTGAGGCGCCGCACCCGCTTTCTGCAAATTAGCTACCACGGCATCCAGATCATGCAGCAATTCCTTGAACCAAAGTTCGTAGGTCTGATGCACAAGAATAAAAAGCAACTCATCGTGATGCTGCGGCACAGATTGCGGTTGCTGCAACTCCAGCAGCTCCGAAACTTTCAAGTAAGAGCTGTACGTGAGCTTTCCAGGTGCAGGCGTTTGCGGAGTCGCGCCAGGCGTCTTGTCCGCATCTCCCGCCTCGTCCTTAAGTCCCAGAAACCCAACTGCATTCCCGCCCAGAAGTTTAGTCTTGGCATCCTGCGGCAAGTTACTTTGGCGGATGAGCGATCCAACACGTTCCTCTCCCAGTGGAAAAGGATAATCCGATCCCAACAAAACTCGATCCGCTCCCATCGTCCCGACTAAAAACTGCAGCGACCGTTCATCAAACACTGCCGAGTCTGCATAAAAGCGGTCGAGATAGTAGCTGGGTCGATGTTGACACTCACCACGCGCCACCGGATGATGATGCCAGGCATTTTCCAGCCGTCCCAGCAAGAACGCGAAACTCCCGCCGCCATGCGCGAAGCAGATGCGGAGCGTGCTCGGCAGCCGGTCAAACGCTCCACTCAAAATCATCGCCACCACCGACAGTTGTGTCTCCGCCGGCATCCCGACCGTCCACGGCATCATGTATTTCGGCATCCGGTCCTGCCCCAACATATCCCAGGGATGCACCAGGACGGCTGCGCCTTCATCCGCGCAGTGCCGCAGAAACGTCAAAATGCCGGGATCGTCCAGATTCTTGCTTCCAACGTGGGTGCCAATCTGTACGCCCAGGTGTCCAGCGCGCATGCATCGGCTAAGCTCTTTGCAAGCCGCGTCAATATCCTGCAGCGGCACTTGGCAAAGCGTCTTCAACCGGCCTTTTCCCCGGCTGCAGAGCTCCAGCGCCGCGTCGTTGAATAACCGCGCGCAGTCCAGCGCATGTTGCACCGGACGCTCATACGCGAAAAGCACCGGCGTGGCCGACATGACCTGCACATCAACCCCGTCTCGATCCATCTCCTGCAATCGCACCTCTGGATCCCAGCACGCCGAAGAAATATGCCGAAAAAATCCGTCCCCCACCATAATGTCCGCTTGACCCGGCTCGGTGTGCTTGATCCAGGGCCAATTCGGCGTGCCGTAACGCGCCGCCAAGTCAGGCCATGAACTGGGGAAAAAATGATTATGAATGTCGATGACTGGCATGCTTCATTTGCCCGGATGAATCGTGCCGCAATGCTTGCACTTGCGCCGGTTCTCGTTCGAATAAAACTGTTCAAACAGAGGCGGCAGATCTTTGACGATGCTCTTCAGCCTCACTTCCGCACGATAGATCAACTGGTGACAGTTCGGGCAGTACCACTCGAAAGCATCAAGAGAACCCTCGGGGCGCGGCACTTCAACCACTACCCCGATGGTATCCGCCGGCCGCTGTGGAGAATGACGCACGTGCTTCGGCAACAGAAAAATGTCACCTTCCTTGATCGGCACTTCCAGCGGCGGTTTGCCCGGCGTATCCATCAGGCGCAGAGAAATGTTGCCCTTCAACTGGTAAAAAAATTCCTCCGTCGGATCATCATGATAGTCGCGCCGCTGGTTCGGGCCGCCTACCACGGTCACCATCATCTCGCCGTCTTCCCACACCTGCGCGTTGCCCACCGGAGGTTTCAGCTTCTCTTTGTTTTCTTCGATCCAGGACTGAAAGTTGAAAGCCTTCAGATTTTTGATGGATGCCATCGCGCCTCCTATTTTAGCGGTTTGTAAGCCATGGCCTTGATCTCAATCAGCAAGTGCGGATGCGGCAGTTGATGCACTGCCACCGTCGTTCTCGCCGGACCATCGTACCCGAAGAACTCGCCATACACCTCGTTATATCCCGTGAAATCGCTCATGCTCACCAGATACGTGGATATCTCCACCACATCTTGCAGTCGCGCTCCCGCACTCTCCAGAATGTCGCGGATATTTTCGATCACCGCGCGAGTTTGCACGCGGATGTCGAGCAGGGTTGTGCCCGTCGCACCGGATTCGGCGCCGGCAATCGTGTCGTCGGCACGACGCGCGCTGGTTCCGGAAACAAACAGAAAGTCCCCCGCCCGCTTCACGTGCGGATACTTGCCGCGCGGCGTCGCTTTCCCTTCAACGACTTTGCTCTCCATCCCGCTCATCTTCATTATTATTTCGCGCCAACAAAAAAGATCACATCCGAACGCAGATATTGTTCAGTTCGGAATAGAAATTCAGCGAATGCATCCCGCCTTCCCGGCCAATGCCGGAAAGTCCCGCCCCGCCAAACGGCGTCCGCAGATCGCGCAAGAACCAGCAATTCACCCACGTGATGCCTACATTCATTTGCTGCGCCACACGATGACCGCGTTTCAGGTTGCTGGTCCATATCGAAGCCGCCAGTCCGTACTTCGTGTCATTGGCCATCGCGACGGCTTGCTCTTCCGAATCAAACGGCGCGATGTGGCATACTGGGCCAAATATTTCTTCTTTCACGCATCGCGCCGATTCCGGCAGCCCAGTATAGATGGTTGGTTGCACATAGAAGCCATTGTCGCGGTTGTCGCCAAACCTCGGAACTCCCCCGCCCGTTACAACCGTCGCTCCTTCTTCTTCAGCTAGCCGGTAATAAGACAGTACCTTCTCCCGATGTTGTGCCGAAATCAGCGGCCCCAGGTCAGTCCTCCGGTCGCTCGGCCAGCCGGAATGCAGGTTCTCCGCTTTCTGTTTCAGGGCATCTACGAATGCGCCGAAAATGCTCCGCTCCACGTAAATCCGCTCGGCACACAAGCAGACTTGTCCCGTGTTAAGAAACACTGCTTCAGCCAACCCGTCCACTGCTTCTCCAAAATTGCAATCTGCGAACACCACAGCCGCATTCTTTCCGCCCAGCTCAAATGAAACCGGCTTCACCGTGGGCGCAGCGGACTTCATGATTGCTGCCCCAGTTCTTGATTCCCCGGTAAATGTGACCGCATTCACGTCAGAGTGTTGCGTCAGGAATTCTCCCGCAGACCCCGGCCCGAAGCCGTGAACCACGTTATAAACGCCGTTCGGAATTCCTGCTTCCTGCATCGCCTCGGCAAGAAGCGCAGCGGTAGCCGGAGTCTCTTCGGAGGGCTTCACAACCACTGCATTCCCGCAAGCCAGCGCCGGCGCAACCTTCCAGGTCAGCAGAAGCAACGGCAGGTTCCACGGCGTAATCACTCCGATTACGCCCAGAGGCTTGCGGACGGCGTAGTTCAGAGCAAGGTTCAAAGCCGTGCCGTCAGGGGTTTCCGTCTGAAACGATTCCAGCCCAGACATTCTCACTAGGTCGGCGAACACCCGGAAATTCGCCGCCGCTCGAGGAACATCGAGTCTCGATGCCAGCGAGAGCGGCTTGCCCGTGTCCGCAACTTCCGTCTCGACGAAACAGTCAAAGCGCTTCTCAATCGCGTCCGCGACCCGGTGCAACCGAGTCGCCCGTTCGCGAACTCCGATCCGTCCCCATTCTCCGCCCAACGCCCGCCGCGCCGCGTGTACTGCTTCATCCACTTGCGTCTCGCCGGCCTCGGTGACCTGAGCAATCACTGTCCCGTCCGCGGGATTCACATCGGCAAACTCGCTCTTCCCGCGCACGAAGCGCCCATCAATATAATTCTGGATTAATTTCACGAGATCCCCAGGCGGGCCTCGGCAATCCTAGCAGGGCCGCCCGAGGCGAGGCAATCTCGGCGCTAGCTCGTCGGCTTCGGTCGCGCTTCGAGGTAGCGCGACAGAGCGTCACGCCAGGAAGGCATTGTAATTCCGAGAGCCTGCAGACGCGTCGGCGACAAAACGGAATACCCAGGTCGAGGCGCAGGCCGCGCCATCTGCTGGCTGCTCACCGGCCGCACGATGGTTGCGAGTCCCGCTCTGTTGACGATCTCCGTCGCAAACTCAAACCATGTGCAATCGCCCGCATCTGTCACATGCACAATGCCCCGCGAATTCTTCCGGCATAATTGCACGATCGCCCGAGCCAGGTCCACGGCATAAGTCGGACAACCGTGCTGATCGTTCACCACATCGAGCGCCGGACGGCTCGCCGCCAGCTTCAAAATCGTGTCCGGAAAGCATTTCCCGCCAGTTCCGAATAGCCACGACGTTCTGGCGATGCAGCAATCCGGCATCACCTCCAGCAGCCGGATCTCTGCTTCAGCCTTGGTGCGTCCATACACGCTCTGCGGATTCCGCGCATCGTCCACTTCATAGGGAGTGGACTTCTTTCCGTCGAAGACATAATCGGAGCTGAGGAACACCAGCCGTGCTCCAACTTCTCTCGCCGCCGTCGCAACGTTCACTGCTCCGTCGCGGTTCACCGCGAAAGCCAGCTCCTGATTGCTTTCGCATCCATCCACATCCGTATAAGCAGCAGCCAGAGCGATCCACTCCGGCCGCGCTTGCTGCACCACCTGCTGCACGCGCTTCGCATCGCGAATGTCCGCATCGCCCGAGCTGAGCCCAGTCACGGCATCTCCGCTCCACTCGCGCATGAGCGCCTTGCCCAGCAGGCCGGAAGCCCCAAAAACTATTACTCGCATGGGAATTTAGTCGAAACTCGCAGCGTCGCGGAACGCCACGCCCCGCTGGTCTTTCGCCGAAACGATCGGTTCGCCGCCCAGTTCCCAGTTGATCTTGAGCGATGGATCGTTCCAGGCCACTGTCCGTTCGTGTTCGGGCGCGTAGAAGTCCGTCGCCTTGTAAAGCACATGAGCCTTTTCCGAGAGCACACGGAATCCATGCGCAAAACCCGCCGGAATCCACAACATGCGCTTGTTCTCGCCCGACAAACGAACCGCTTCCCATCGGCCAAAACTCGCAGAACTCCGGCGCATGTCTACCGCCACGTCCAGAACTTCCCCCTCGACAACCCTCACCAGTTTTCCCTGAGGATGCTTCAGCTGATAATGCAATCCCCGCAGAACGTTTCGAGATGAGCACGAATGGTTATCCTGCACAAATCTCTCGACGATTCCCACCTCCGCCATCATCCGTAGGTTGTAGCTTTCAAAGAAAAACCCGCGTTCGTCCCCAAACACCCGCGGCTCAAGGATGAATACCAGGGGCAGTGAAGTCGCGATTTTCTTAAGTGCATCCATCGCCGGGCCAGTCGCCTGAACTGCCTCCATCAGAATACCTTCTCCCGCAAAAGCTGCAGCAGATAAGCGCCGTAACTATTGTTCTTCATCGAGTTGCCAACTCTTTCCACCTGCTCCGCCGTGATGTAGCCAGAGCGCAGCGCAATCTCTTCCGGGCAAGCCACCATCAACCCCTGCCTCTTCTCGATCGCCTGAATGTAGAGCGCCGCATCCATCAACGACTCGTGCGTGCCCGTATCCAGCCACGCCATGCCTCGTCCCATGACTACGACTTCCAGTTGCTCGCGCTCCAGGTATACCTTGTTCACGTCAGTGATCTCCAACTCGCCCCGCGCGCTGGGTTTCAGCGACCTCGCGATCTTGACCACCTGATCATCGTAAAAATAAAGTCCAGTCACCGCGTAACGCGACTTCGGATGCTTGGGCTTTTCCTCGATGCTCAAAGCCAGCCCCGCGCGATCGAATTCCACGACTCCATATCGTTCCGGATCGTGCACCGGATAAGCAAACACTCGCGCCCCTCGCTTCTTGTTCGCGGCTTCCCGCAAATCCTTTCCAAAATCGTGCCCATAAAAAATATTGTCGCCCAGCACCAGCGCGCAAGCGCTGCCTCCAAGAAATTCCTCCCCCACCAGGAACGCTTGGGCGATTCCTTCCGGCTTCGGCTGCACCTTATAGTGCAGCCGAATTCCAAACTGGCTCCCATCGCCCAGCAGCGCCTGAAACTTGCTCACATCCTCCGGAGTAGTAATAAGAAGAACGTCCCGAATCCCCGCCAGCATCAGCGTGCACAGCGGGTAATAAATCATCGGCTTGTTATAAACCGGCAGCAGGCTTTTCCCCATGGCATGCGTCACGGGATACAACCGCGTCCCCGACCCTCCCGCCAGAATGATTCCCTTATAACTCGTATTCGAGGCTTGCATCATAAGTCAATTCTTCTACAGGACTGCTGTCGCAACTCGCACCGCTCTGACTCAAGCAGAGTAGTGCGTCTCAATCCACTGCCGGTAGCTCCCGCTGGTCACATCTCGAACCCACTCTTCATTTTCCAAATACCACCGTACCGTCTTCCGAATTCCGGTCTCAAATGTTTCCAGCGGACGCCAGCCCAGTTCCCGCTCGATCTTGGTCGCGTCCATGGCGTAACGCCGGTCATGTCCGGGGCGGTCCTTCACAAAGGTAATCAATCCGCGGCGCGGCTCCCCGCGGCTTCCCGCCATCTCATCCACAATGTCGCAGATCGTCTCCACGATCTCGATGTTCCTCTTCTCATTCCAGCCACCAACGTTGTACGTTTGCCCCACTCGTCCTCGGCTCAGCACTTGCGCGATCGCTTCGCAATGGTCTCCAACATAAAGCCAGTCGCGAACATTCTGCCCGTCTCCATAAACCGGCAGCGCTTTTCCGTCGCGCGCGTTCAAAATCACCAACGGTATCAATTTTTCCGGGAACTGGAATCGCCCATAATTATTCGAGCAGTTCGTGGTGAGCACCGGCAACCCATAGGTATGGTGGTAGGCGCGAACAAAGTGGTCCGACGCCGCCTTCGACGCCGCGTACGGACTATTCGGTGCATACGCGGTTGTCTCACAAAAAGCCGCATCCTCCGCCCCCAGCGAGCCATACACTTCATCCGTGGAAACGTGCAGAAATCTGAAGTCGATTTTCTCCTTCTCGCCCAACCCTCCCCAATATGCCCGCACCTCTTCCAGCAGCGCGAAAGTCCCGTCCACATTCGTACGGATGAAATCATCCGGCCCCCGGATCGAGCGATCCACATGGCTCTCCGCGGCAAAATGCACAATGCTCCGCGGCTTACGGCGTTCCAGCAACCCGCGCACCAGGCTCCGGTCCGCAATATCGCCATGCACAAACTCGTACCGCCGCTCCTTTCCGATGGTTCCCAGATTGTGCAGATTCCCCGCGTAGGTGAGTTTATCCAGATTCACGATCGCCCCCGAATCCCGCTCCATCCGCTGCAGGATGAAGTTCGATCCGATAAAACCTGCCCCACCCGTGACGAGGATCGTGTTTTCCATATCGTGCAAACTTTCTCTCGAATTCAATCCCGCGCGACGAATCGCGCCACACCACGCGAACGAATGTCAATTGTAAACAAAAAGGACGGGATTCACCCCGTCCTCTTGTTGGTGCATTCGAGTTTTTCTCGCGCGAAGCGCTTTCGCGCGGACTGACTAACCTCTCTTCTTATCCCGTCCTTCGCGAAGCAGCCGGAGCAGGTGCGGTGACCCGCCCAATCGGCCGTCGCGCCGAAGTCTCAGCCAACTCCCAGCCCATCATCTTGAAATACACCCGCTCGATCTCCGCCGCAATCCGCGGCCACTGATAATGTTCAAGGACGCGGCGTTTCGCGGCCTGTCCCGCAGCCTCGCGCACCGCCGGGTTGGCTATCAGGAAGCGCAGCCGGTCCGCCAGATCCGCGGCATCGCCGCGCCGAAAAGTGAATCCCGCGTCGTCCACCGCTTCCCGATTTTCCGCAACGTCGCTGGTCAGTACGCACAGCCCCGCGCCCATCGCATCCAGCAGCGCCAGCGACAAGCCTTCCAGATCGGACGGCAAGACGAACACCATCGCATTGGTTAGCAACTCGTCGAGCGCTTCACCCGAAACCCAGTCCAGCATCTTGATCCGCTCACCCGCGTGGGCCTGCAGACGGCGCGAGTAATCGTCGCAATAGCTCGACGCCCCCGCCATCACCAGCTTTACGTCAGTGTCCAGCTGCTCATACGCTTCCACCAGTAGGTGGCAGCCCTTCTCTGGAGAAAACCTCCCCAGGAACAGAATGTATCTCCCTGGCTCCAATCCCCAATCAAGAATCTTGTCAGGAACTCGCCACTCGCGCAGCACGCCGCCATTCGGCACGTATGAAGTCTCCGCTCCACAGCCCCGCCGGTAGTGATTCTGCAACGTCTGCGAGACCACCATGGTCCGAGTAGGAAAGCTCACTGCCGCCCGCTCCCCCAGCCGCAGAACCGCGGAAGCGATCCGCCCCCATTTCTTGCGCTCCCAGTCCAAACCCTGCACCGTAACCACGGTTTTCTTTCCCGCCAGCCGCGGAATGAACGCAAACAGTGCCGGCCCTAGCGCGTGATAGTGCACCACATCACAAGGCTGAACCAGAACATGGAGCGTGCTCAGAAACGTATGTATTAGCGTTTCCAGGTGCTTTGACCGAATCGTTGGCAGCCGCACCACCTCCATGCCGTTGTGCTCTTTCCCCGGTGGAGTGAAATACGTCCGGCAATACGCCGTCACATGGTGTCCCATCCTGGTCAATCTTTTTCCAATCTCTTCGTAGTAAGTCTCAATGCCGCTGTATTTTGAAACTACCCCGCGCCCGCCAATGAATGCCACTCGCAGCATTCGCTTCTCGAACGCAGGCGGAGGAATGCCTACGGGATCGGGCAAAGTTGGAGCAAACACGAGGCGCTGTAGGGGAACGAAGCCCCGTCCATCCAACCGCTGCAGTCCACCGCGTGCCGCCGTCGCGAGGGCTGTCCTTCGACTCCCTGTTCGTTCTGGCCTGTCTGTCGGATGCGTTTCTCCCTCAGCCAGGCGCTCGTACAAACCAATCAGCGCCTCGTAGTGAGCCTCCGGCGCGTACTTCTGCCGCAGCCGCTCCCATCCCTCCCGACCCATTTTGTCCGCCAGCTCCGGCTGAGCGATGAGAAACTGGATGGCCGACACCAACTCCTCCACACTTCCCGTCCTGTACAAAATTCCAGTCTTGCCCGCCTGCACCACCTCCCGCCGCGACCCCAAGTCCGTGGCCACCACGGCTCGCGCCTCCGCGTAGGATTCAAGAATTGTCTTGCCCAGCGTTTCGTATGCATGTGACGGCAGCACGGTGAAGCGCGAGCCGGCAATCGCACCCTTCAGTTCCGCTCCCCGTATGTGGCCGGCGAACTCGACGTTGGCCAGGCCCAGCTCGGTCGCCAGTTGCTCCAACCTGCCACGCTCCGGTCCGTCCCCCGCGACGATCAAGCGAAGATTTGGCAAACGCTGCATGGCGTGCAACAGGTCATCGACACCTTTTTCCGGGGACAACCGTCCGAAATAAAGCAGCGGAGCGCCCTCCGCATTGCGTTCCGCAACCGCCTTGACAGGCTGGAAGTGCGGAAGAACCTCGAACTTTTCCGGATCCCATCCCTGCTCGACAAACTTGTCCCGCACAAATTGGCTTGGCGCAAGAAAGCAGTCCACGCATTTCCGGTACGTGCCCAACCACTTGTGGAAGTAAGCCTCCGCCACCAGCGTCATCCGCGCGCCCCATCCCGGATAACACTTCTCCTTCAGCGCGTGCCAGAATTTGCCGCCCTTGCACGCCTCACAGGCCTCGCCGCGCAACACCAGGTTGTAGCTCGCACATAGCACCTTGAAGTCGTTCAGGTGATAAACGACCGGAACCTTTTGCCGCTTCAACTCCCACAAGATCGACGGCGACAGATGGTGATAGATATTCCGCACATGAGCCACATCCGGCCGGAACTCCGCGATCATCGCCCGAATCCGTCGCCGCGCGTCGCGAGAATAAATCGCCCGGGCCGCCAGCTCAACCTTGCGGAACCGCCCGCTCTGCTCCTTGAAGTCGATGTGAGGCACGAAATAGCGATCGTAAGGTGTGGGACTGCCGCGAGAATCGGCCATTGAAAACAACGCCACCTCATGCCCCTTGGAACGCATAAGTTCCATCGCCTCGAACAGGTACACCTCGGTACCGCTGAAGGGGTAGTTATATTTGTTGCAATACAGAATCCTCATGAGGAGGGCTCCAGTCTTGATTTGTGAAATCGGGGTTTGTGAAATCCGGGTTTAAGAGATCCGGGCCTGCAAAATGCTGGCCTGCCGAATCTCCAGTTGCGATCAGCCTCAGGAACCGGTCGCCAAACAGAGTCAAATTTTTCCTGCGGCTGAAGTTATGACGCACTTGTACCCGCGCTGCATGCCGCATCCAGTCCAGCCGGCTCACCGCGTTGCGATCCTCTCCGTAAATCAGCCGCTGGAGCAGCAGGATCTTTGCCGCAAGATCCTGCGGCACTCCGGGGGCATAGAGAAAACCGGTTTTTCCGGGAATAACGATCTCCGGGATCCCCGTGATCGCCGGCCCGAGCACGATTCTGCCCCGCGTCATCGCCTCCATCAGCACCAGCGGAATCCCCTCGCTCCGGCTTGTAAGCACCACCACATCGGCGCGCTGGTAAAGCGAATTCATCTCCGGACGCGCAACGTGGCCGAGCAGCGTGATCTGGCCTTGCAGTCGCTTTTCCCGGATCAGCATCTCGATCCGCCTCCGCTCCGGCCCTTCACCCGCAATCAAGCATTCGAAATCGAGTCCGCAATCGCGCAGTCGAGCACAAGCCCGAACCAGGAAGGCATGATCTTTCACTGCATGCAGGCGTCCCACAGCCAGCAGAGTGAGGGTACGGTGTGTGCCACGGTCACGCCTCGGCTGAGAGTCTGCCTGTTCCGGCATCTCCACACCCAGCCGCGAGATAAGGATCTTTCCAGAATCGATCGCGGGAAAATGTTCCAGAATGTAGCGGCGGTTGTACTCCGAAATAGTCACGCAAAACCGGCAATTTTCCAGCTTCGTATCCAGGTAGGCGCCATTGAGCAGCAGATCAGACCCGTGCAGCGTCAGACTGAAGCCCACCCCCAGCAGCCGCGCCGCCACCATCGCGATCCACGACCCGAAATAGCCGTGATGCACATGCACGTGATCGACTCCACGCTCCCGCAACTGCACCGCGTAATAAGCCCCCATCAAGGTGTGCACCAGGGCCTTCAGTCTCAGTTTTGGAGATTCTTCTCCTCGCAACAGCACCCGTGTCACCAGCCCGGCAATCCGCTCCCAGCGCCGCAAGACCAAACCGATTGCTCGCAGAACCGTCAGCACCCGAACCGGGCGCAGGCAGAGAATCTCCGGCTCAAAAGCCGCACCCGACGATCCGCTCTGTGCCGCGTCTGGCCGGCGCACACTGCCCGGAATCACCTGAACTCCCCGCCGCCGCAGCTCCTCGATCTCCTCGCCCACGTAGGGCTCGACCGCCGAAGGAAACTGGTTAGCGAGATAAGCAACCGTCAACACGGAATCCGGCACCGCAAAGGAATCACAAAATAAGGAGTCGCAGAATGTAAGGGATGGTAAGAACCGACTGGGATCGAACCTACGCAGCAGACCCGCGAACCGCCCGCAGACACGGACTCACGTCTCGCCCCAACTCGTTGGTAGCGCGCCGCCGCTGCGCCGCCAGCATTCCCGCTAGAGTGAACAGTAGCCCGTTCACAAATTGATAATTCATCACTACGAGCGCAGCATTTACCCAATAAATGCCGAGCAAAACCGGCCACATGGCATGAAACTGCCGATTCAGAAACCCTTCTCGTTCGGCTCCCGGAACCAAACCCCGTCCCAGCCGAAAAATCTCCCACATCAGCCACACATAGAGCGCTAGACCAAAGACACCATGCTCCACCAGTAATTCCAGGTAAGTATTGTGCGGATACAACTCCTTTTCCTTATAGCCGCTGACGTGCCGCGCCAGTTCCGCCGGCATCTGGTTTACACCCCATCCCGCCAATGGTTTTTCCAGGAACATCTGCCAGCCAGCCGTATACACCGCCTGCCGGAAATCTAGCGGCCCAGATTCCTTCAGCCGCTCCGTCAACGCCCGGCGCTGATCGTCAAAACTCAAAGCGATAAGCAACCCCACAGTTCCCACGATGGTCACCGCCACGCAGATCAGCCGCAGTCTCCGGTTGTGCGTGCGAAAAATCAGAACCACCACGCTGACCACGAATGAAAGCCAGACCGCCCGCGTCATCGTCGCCAGAATTGCGACCGGCAAGGAACCCAGCAACACCGCGGCTTTCAGCCCGCGAATTCGTCCCCGCAGAAACGCATGCAACGCCAGCACTCCCAGAAGATTCAGAGAGACCCCGTTCGCCACCGCCTGCAGCAGCGGTCCCCGCGCCCGGTCCACGTGATAACCCAGACTTTCATCCAGAATGAAGCGCGGAAAAATCAACGATCTTGCCCCCACCAGAAACGCGATCGCCGTGAAGCACAGATAAGCCAGCACCGCCAGAGCAAACATCTCGAACTGCCGCAGCCGCCGTTCCTCCCGAAACACCAGCCCCGCCAGATGAAACAGCGCAAACGGCACCATGAATTTTGCCGCCAACAAGCACCAGGTCTGGTTGTCAAACGGATGCCCGATAACGCTGGCCACCGCCAGAAGCGTCAATCCAATCATCGGCCACGTCGCCCGCTCCACCACCACAAACCGCTCCCGTGTCACCACTGCCCGTCCAATCACTGCGGCCACCAGCAACAAGAATGCGACACGATCGATCTCGTAAAAAGGCACATCAGGAGGTCGCAGCAGCATCGCCGCCAACGCCGCAAGATACAGCCCAACCGGCGCCATCATCATCGCCTGCACCGGACGCAGTCCCGTCCGCAATCCGCCCCACGCCGCCTCCCCGGCCCACGAAGCCGGCGGTATCATTCTCCACTCCCCCGCAAAACCACCCCAGCCGTCTTCAGCAGGATTCTCAAATCCATCCCCAGGCTCCACCGATGGATGTACTCAATATCCAGTTTCATTCCTGCCTGAAACGACGGATCCCGCCGCGCCGTCACCTGCCAGAGTCCCGTCATGCCCGGCGTTACATCCAGCCGCGGCAAGTGCTCAATCGTATACTCAGAAAAATCGTCCAGCGGATGCGGTCGTGGCCCCACCAGGCTCATCTCCCCGTGCAGCACATTCCACAGCTGCGGAAGTTCGTCCAGACTGTAGCGCCGCAGCCATCGTCCCACCCGTGTGATTCGCGGATCATCTGTGATTTTGAAAAACGGTCCCTGCCTTTGATTTCGCTCCCGCAGTTTCTCCTTCAAGCCGTCCGCGTCCCTCACCATGGTGCGAAATTTGTAGCAACGAAACGCCCTGCCCTTGCGCCCCGCGCGCAGCGCCGCATAAAGCGCCGGTCCCGGCGAATCCAGACGCACCAGCATCGCCAGCACCGCCAATGCCGGAGCCAGCAAAATCAGCGCCACCCCTGCACCCGCCACATCCAGCACGCGTTTCAGCATCAATCCCGCAACCGGCAAACGCTCTTCATGCAGCGAAATCAGCGGCATGTCCCCAATCCGCTCTGTTTCCCGCATCGGCTCGCAACCAAACAGATCTGGAGCCATCTTCACGTCCAGCCGCAGTTGCTGGGCTGTGCGCAACACCCGTAGCGTCAACTCCCGGTCATGCGGCGCGGCTAGAATCACCTCATCCACAAACGCCGCACGCGCCAGCTCCGCCAGATCGCTCGTGCGTCCCATCACGCCTTTCCCTGCTAGCCTCCGGTCATCGAGAAATCCGCAGACGGACCGCCCCGTCTCCGGATGCTTCTCCAGGTAGTTCGCCAAGCGTTGGCCCAGTCCGCCCGCTCCCACGATCAGCACATTCCGCATGCCACCTCGCGGCCGTATGCCACGCTGGTTGCTTTCCAGTCCGGCCCATCGAGCCGCCAGCACGGCCCCCAGCCGCCGAATCCCCGTGATCCAGGTCAGCATCGACCGCATCCAATTCCTGCCGCGCCGACTCCGCCCCAGTCCGGGCAACCGGACCACAACCCCGCTCGCATCATTTTCCCGGCCCGCGTCCGGGAAGCGACCCGCGCTCGCCGCCGAAAACGCCGCCTCCCGCTGCACCTTTTTCCGGACACCGGCGAACCCCGCTCCCGGGATCAACCGCGCAGCCCACTCGGTTCCCTGAGGTCTAGCTTGTAGTGGATTTAAGAAAGGAGAAGACACTTCAGACCAGTTCCAACTCGTACCCCTTGATCTCAATCGCCAGCGAGCGCTGGATCGATTCAATTGAGATCACCAGCTTTCCCTTTTCGTGTTGCATCAGCACGCCTTCTAATCCGTGCAAGCACCCCCCCTTGATCCGCACCCGCTGTCCCGTGTGCACGAACGGATGCAGGGAAAACAACCCTTTTTCTTGCAGTAACAATTGCAGGTCTTCAATCTGTTTCGGCGGCACCGCCGCCACGATCCCTCCAAAGCTCACGAATCCGATCAGTCCCGCGGTTTGCAGCACCACCTGCCGCGCATTAATCGACTGGTCGACATGCACGAATGCGTATCCCGGAAACAGAGGAATCGTCACCACCTTCTGCCGGTCGCTCCAGGTGTGGTTTTCGGTCAGCAATGGAAGGTAGACTTCGCAGCTTTTGTGGTTGAGCTGTGCCACCACTCTCTTCTCGAACCGGTATCGCGTCTGCACCGCGAACCACTGCGGCGGTGTGGCCACCACTACCACCGGCTGCGGCCGCGTTGGTATCCAAACCACGCCTGCCGCCGGGACCCCATAGCTACCGCTCATTGAGTCCCACAGCCATTTCTGATTTTCGTTTGCACAGCGTTTTCAGCTTTTTCCATGCCGCAGCACTCGCGGCCCGGCAACCGTCACTCCATAGAACCGTCTTCCACTAACTTGCGCCTCTACAGCCGCCGGTAAATCCGCTCGGGGACCGGAAACCTTCTCTCACTCAGCACCGTTCCCAGGATTCGCGACTGTGCCGCTTCCAGCGTCTCCTTGATCTTGCGCGCCGTCGCTCTCCGTGTGCTATGAGCCCCCAGCACCAGAATGATTCCGTCCGTCAGCTGTCCCAGCAACCCCGCCTCACTCGATATCCCCGCCGCAGGCCCCTCAATAACGGCATACTCAAACTCGTTCCGCAGCTCCGCCAGGCACGATAGCCAGTAGCGTCCCGTCCCCGATTCCTCGCCCCATTCCCGCAGCCCGAACCCCGGCACTCGCCACAGGTTCACCGCCGTCTGCGTCGACCACGATTTGATGGACGACGATTTGATGGACGACGATTTGATAGACGACTTGATCGCAGATCTTCCCACACCCCCGGAATGTTCCCGTACCACCTCTCCAGCTCGCGGTTCCCGGCCCACGACCGCGATGTGAGCGCTCGTCTCCAGCGCCAAAGCCTGCCCCACTTGATCGCAGATACTAGCCACTTCTGTGTGCGGCTCCGCCGCGCTGAAGACGACCTGGGCTACCGGTTGGCCTCCGCTGGCGAAGAACACCCGCCGCACCAGGCCTCGAATCTGCTCCCGCGCGAAGTCTTCCGGACTCCAATCGTTCGTCCCCCAGGAGATCTCAAGCTGCGCCGGCCCCTGCGTCTGTGATCCCATCATTTCGGAATATCGCAACACGTCCGCGTGCGCGCTCATTTCATCTCCTTTAGGCAGATAACCGCTGGCCCGTTTCTTCAGGGATCGAAGCCAACACCGGGATTTCCAGGCACGTTAATACTTCCTCCGGCGTGCGCAGCGCGGGATCCAGATAATCCGCCGCAAACGCAGCCCCGGTGCCCGAAGTCAACGCGGCTATAAAGCCCACCAGCACCACCATGCCAGCTGGCCACACTGGCAGTGCCGGCACTACCGGCTGCTCTGCGATTGCTACATTGACGATGCCGCCTTCATCCAGCGCATCGCCCATGCGCGCTTCCTCCCGTTTCTTCACATAAAGCAGGTAGTTCTCCTGCGCTGCCTTCTCGCTGCTCGCCAGGTCGTCCTGCACAATCGCATCCTCGCCCAGCTCCCGAGCCAGGCTGCGATATCCCGCCAGATGCTCGCTCGTCGTCGCCTCTCGGGCTTCCAGCCCCTTCATCTCAACCTGCGCCTTCTGCAACTCCGCCTTGGCCCACTCGTAGTTCGTATCCCGGTCCGTAGTCTCGTCGCGCACTGGACTCGACTTCTCTGCCGCAATCGCATCCTCAGCCTGAACGATCTGTTGCTCGACCTCCTGCACCAGGCGATGGTTCGGCTCAAACTTGGTCAGTAACTGTGTCTTCTTCAACTCCAGATCCAGCAGGCTCGCCTTCAGTGCCCGCAACAGCTCTGGATTATCCGCCGTGCGAACCTGCGTGACGGTCCGTGCCGGCAGCTTCGCCAGCTGTGCATCGAGTTCCCGAACTCGATGTTTTGTGCCAGACATCTCCACTTGGGTTTCCCGGTAACTCGCCTCTACATCGTTCAGTCGCTGCAACACCAGATCGCGTTGCTGTGCCGCCACCACCACGTCATGGCTCTTCGTGAAGTCCATCAGCTTCGCCTGGGCTTCTTCCAGTTGCCGTCGCGACTCGCCCGTCTGCTCATCGAAGAAATGCAGCTGTCCGCCCGGCCGGTGCACTTCCATATGCTTTTCCAGGTACACGCTGGCCAGCGAATGCAGCACATGCTCCGCCAATTGTGGATCGGGCGCGTCATAACTTACCGCGATCAGGTTGGTTTTCTTGATCGATTCCACCTCCAACCGGTTGGCCAGTTTCTTCGCGGTTCTCTCCACCCGCGCCGCTTCGTTTTCATGAAACCGTAGCCATCGTAACCAGTCATGCGCCGTCAGATCATTGGCCACCACCACTCGCCGCAAAACGTCATCGTCCTTCAGCAGCTCCACCTCTGAATTCAATTCTTCTTCCGTTACTTCCACCCGCGAAAAATCGGGAGGAGCATTCTCCTGTGCGGCCGCGGGAGGGTCCGCCCGTCCTCGCCGCACCAGCACACGCACGTGGGCGCGATACGTGGCCCCGGCAAACGCGTACACCACGGCGAGCACCAGAACCAACCCCGCTACGCCAACGAACAATTTCCGCTGCCGGAACAGCACCGTCGCCAGTTCCCGCATCGTTGGCGACACTTCCTCCTTGCGCGCTGGATCTTGATCTCGCATGCGGATTGACCTGGGTTGCCTATAAGTCGCGTGCTAAAGTCGCTTGCTAAAATTGCGTGGAACTCACGTACATGCTTAAGGCAGGCTTGCTGAGAAACTGCCCGATCTTCGAGATGGAATTTTGGGGGACGAACACCAGATCACCCGGGCGCAACTGGGATGCCTCGCCCAGGCTTCTTTCCTTCAACATCTTCTTCAGGTTGAAAACTCGCGCCTCTACCAGATCATCGTTCACCCGCCGAAACAAAAGCACCTGCGAATGCCTCGCCTCGTGCGTGAAACCGCCCGCAATCTCAACCGCTTCCATGATTGTCGTATCCGCGCGCAGCTCGTACTTGCCGGGCTTTCCCACTTCCCCGCCCGCCACAAAATATGGATGCTCAAAATCCTTCAGCGCCACCGCCACTTGCGGATCGTGCAAATATCCCGTGTACGCCCGCAGCACCGCCTCGCGAAACTCCTCCAGCGTCAGTCCCTGCGCGAACACCGGCCCGGCGTCCTTCAGAGCAACATATCCATCCGGTTGTATGGTGAGTATCTGGTCGAACTCCGGCGACAGCGTGAAGCTCAATGTCACCACGTCGCTGCGCGTCAGCCGGTAAAGCGGACGGCGTTCCCCTCCGAGCCGAGGGTTTCCCTTGCCGTCCGCTTGCCCGGGTTTTGCGGCCGCCATTCCTGTGCTTCCCGTCCCAGCCCCGGTTTGGCCGGTTGGAGAAGACTGTGGGCTTGCTCCCAGGCCCTGCTCCCTCTGTTCCTCCTGGGCGAATGCGGCCACGCAAACTTGCAATGACAACACGCCCATCACCGCAACTTTTGTCCAGCCAACGAGGGGCTTCATTGCGTGATGAGCTCTATTTTTCCTGGATTCCGAGAGCCGCTCAGCTTCCGCGGTTCTCTTTTTGCAAGCTATGCCCATGCCGGTTTCGCAGCAAGACTTGGGAAGTGCTGTCTACCATCGGGGTCATGCCAGCTTCATCCGCAAAAGCAAGCCGAACCGCGCCAGCCGCGGATTTCCGGGCCCCGAGCTCCCGCGACCGAACCGCAACACCGCTCCCCAGCAGCCTACCCTCCAAAGTAGACTTGCATGTTCACGAAATCACACCCACCCGACGAAACCCGACTCGATGCCAGGCAACAAACCCGCACCCCGCAACCCTCCTCGCACAAACAAACGCAAGATTCCCCGTCCCAATCTGACCCATCGCGATTTTTCCACAACACCACCACCCGCTTTCCCGATTTGAAAGCCTCACCCGAATAATGTGACGTGTTTACTTGAGTTCCCTCCACTTTCGCCCCTAAGATCAAAACGGCTCTCAACTCTGCTTCATCCGGAGCCATTTATTTCATGACTTCGTCCCCAGCCGCCGCCATCGCCGTCCTGATCGCCGATTCCAACCGCATGCAGGCGCAGCTCCTGACCAGCGCCCTGCGCCGCCGTTCCGAGTTCAAAATCTCCACCTGCCCAGTCGACATAGCTTCGATCCTCCACGCCGTCGCCTCCACCCCGGCCAAAGTAGTCGTGCTCTCCCTGAATCATTCCGTCAGCATCGCCAACCAGATGGCGTCCATGCGCCGCGTTCATCTCTCTCATCCCGCCATCGCCAAAGTCTTATTAGTAGACTCCTACGATCGCGACCTCGTAGTCAGCGCCTTCCGCAGCGGAGCCCGCGGCATCTTCTGCATTTCCGACACCCATTTCCGTCTCCTCTGCCGCTGCATCCAACGCGTAGCCAGCGGTCAGATCTGGGCCAACACCGAACAGATGACCTTCCTCCTCGACCTCATCTCCGAAGTCCCATCCCTCCGCGTCGTCAACTCCCGCGGACACCAGCTCCTAACCCCTCGCGAAGAGCAAGTAGTAGCTCTGGTGGCCGAAGGCCTAAGCAACCGCGACACCGCCCGCGAACTAAACCTAAGCGAGCACACCATCAAAAAATACCTCTTCCGCATCTTCGACAAGCTAGGCATCTCCTCCCGAGTCGAGCTAGTCCTCTACGCCGTAAATCACGGCGCCCCCCTCCAAGCCGAATGGCTGGCAGGCATGACCCACGCCCCATCGGACTCTTAATATCCGCGAGGAAGGCTCGAGCCCTGTGATGCCCGCCTGAAAATGCCCATGTGGAAACAGCCGCCTCGGCTGTCCCGCCGAGCAAAGCGAGGCGACCTGGCACCAGTAGGGGACAGGCCTTCACGTCTGCGTCAACAGGCACCACATCAAGAAGGGCTGTAGCCCGCGAGGTAAACACGACAATTGAAAACCACTCCCCGCACCTGTATAAATTTCACTACGGACCAAGTGCCCGCCAATCCCACCCCCGGCCCCACTCCCCAGCCCCGCGGCCCCACCATAATCGCCGCCGGACTGCTCCTGGCCGCTCTAGCCGTAGTAGTCCTCTACACCAGCCGCCGAGCCTTCCTGAGCCCGGTAGCAATGGTGGTAGTAGCTGCCATCGGAGTAGCCGCCCTGCTACTGCAACGCCGCCTCCGTCCCGACCTCCGTCCAGCAGCGCCATCCTCGACCCCGCAAGCTCCCGCCCGAGCACCACTCCGCCTAAACGCCGCAGGCGTAATCTTCGCCATAGCCGCCGTATTCGCCGACCTCCTCCACCTCAGCCCAGCCGTAATGCTCATAGCCGCCCTGGCCGCCGTAATCTCCTTCGCCATCAGCGCCGTAATAGTCCTGAAATCCCTCCGCCAACCCCGCCTCTAATCGACTTTGTCATTCCGAGCGAAGCGAGGAATCTGCCGTCCCCGCCGTGACCCCCGTCCTTGAAGTCCATAGGCTTTTCCACAGCCAAAAGCGCAACCACTGTGACGGATGACCGTGACTCGGCTGCTAAATTCCGAAATACCGGGAAGAGTCTGCAAAGAGCAATCACCGGGAGCAGCACCAATGTGGAGAAAAGCCAACCGCCTGGCAGGAGCCCAGCTCAAACACTGCAAAGAACGAGGCGAGTGGGCCGAACTCTATTTCATGATGATGGCAGCCGGCTTCGGCATGAAAGTCTCCAAGCCCTTCGGCGATTCCGGAAGATACGACGTAGGCGTAGAAAGCCACATCCATGAGAGCTATGTCGGCGCAAATCAAGCCTATGAGAATCAAAGCCGAGTCCTCCGCGTCCAGGTAAAGTCCACCATCTACAAGCGCCGCGGAGACGGCTACAGCCTCAACGTAATGGGACCGCAACGCAAAAAGTATCAACCCGGCACCATAGACTTCTTCGCCGTCCTGCTAATCCCCATCGACGACTGGTACATAATCCCCTTCGAAGTAATGGGACGAAAGAACTGCACCCTCCACTTCACCCCCGCCAGCAAGCGCCAAAAATACGGCCCCTACCGCGAAGCCTGGCACCTGCTTCAAGCCAACCCCGGCCTAACCATCCAAGCCAGCAGCGACGACCAACCAGAAGACAATCCCCAAACCGGATGATCTTGCGGAGTCGAGGAACCTGCTGTAAGCCGACACCACCACGAACGAGGGTGCCCCATGTCTCGCGTATTTTGCGAGACGTGGGATCCCACAACCCCATCCCTCTGAGGATTCGGAAAGCACCACGCCCGGGAAGGGCACGACTTCAGTTCCTAAGCCTGCCCTGGGCAAGCGAAGCGCGCCGAAGGGTGCCGCAAGTCGCCACAGACCCGTGCACTACCGTGGAAGAGCGGCGCTTAAGCGCCGCGTCAAGCGCTCTTAGAGAACCCGGGCTTCAGCCCCGGTGGCATCGCATCCAACCGCACCCCCGCACTCGCCGACAAAAACGGATAAGCCGCCGCCTCCCGCACCAACCCAGCGCGCACCGGATTCATGCGGAGTACTCGCAATGCCTCTCGTAATCCTCCGCATCTCGAATCCGATGATTCGTAAAGCTCTCCTGCCAGACCTGAATCCTCTCCACTTTCCGAAGCCGATACGAATACCCTCCCTTAAGAAATTGCACAGCCCGCTCCAACGAGACTTCGACTGCGGGCGTGAGCAACACATGAAGGTGATCCGGCATAACCACAAACTCGTGCAGCAAATATTTCCCCTGATCACGATACCCGAGCAGTACCTCGATCAAGAGCTGCGCCCGAAATTCGACACGGAAGATGGGCAAGCGTTGCCAAGTGACGGTTGTCACGAAGAACGTGCGTTGCGAGTCATCCATTCTCAAATCGTAGGACCGCACAGAGGGAGGAGATTGTGATATCCGTCACACGGCAAGAAAATAAATTTTCCAGATTGGAAAGAAGACGACCACCGGGGCTAAAGCCCGCACGGCTTTGTGGCGATCCAACGCGGCCCTGTAAGGGCCGCTCTTCCACGTCACCACAAGCGCCGGATGAGAGGGCAAACACAGAAGATCCACGAACCCATGTACAACCGTGGAAGAGCGGCGCTTAAGCGCCGCGTAAAGCGTTCAAAAAGGAACCGGGCTTCAGCTCCAAGCGTGGGATTCCACAATCCCATCCCTCTGAAGATTTGGAAAGCGCTACGCCCGGGAAGGACACGTCTTCAGTCTTGCCGCCAGCTCGCAAAAAGTATGAAGCTAAGTTTCAATGAGACATCGTCGAGAGGGAACTAAACATCGATACCCAACACGCTAATCGGAACTTGGATCGCGCTCTTGAAATGCGGCAAGTATCGCTTCACCTTTTCAAACGTCAACGATCCCTCCCAGGTCTGACTGCATTCGGACTTCATGAACTTTTGGAATTTGGCAGTCGTGACCACGTACACACCTACATCGATCTTGTCGAGAGCGGAGTAGGAAGAGACCTGAAATTTAAGAAGATCGATTCCTATGAAGGAGGCGTGGCCGAATCCAACTTCAATACCTACCCTTTCCTTGAGGAAATCCATCTTCGCCCCGGGGTCTCCTGGGTCATCGAATACCGTCGGTTGACTCGCCCAGCCGCGTGCGACGAACCGATCCAGCAACAGCTTGTTAAACGCAGGGCGCGACAATCCAGCGATGTCAGCAATCGTCTCCAGAAGGATCGCTTCAATCTCTTCCTTGAGGGAGAGCTTGCTGTTGAGAACCTGCTCGGCAAACCGAAACGAGAATCGCTGAAGCCGCAACGAAGATGTTGATAATTGTGATCGAACAACCAAGCTTGGCCGGCTCGCAGGCAATTCAGGCGCAATGCCCGTCTCGAGGCGCATCTGCCGATCTATGCTGATCATAACTTCCCTCCTAGGAGGTCAGTTTAGGCTTGCCTCGAAACTCTGTGAAGGGAAAAACATCGGGGCCTCTCACGTTCTTTCCAAAGTGGGACTGGAGCCGTTGTCGTGAGCGGGGTGCCCATTTCTCGCGTCTTATGCGAGACGTGGGATTCCACAATCCGATCCGTCTAAGGATCTGGGAAGCAAAACGACCGGGGAGAGCGCCACCTCCCGCCCCAGGAAATTGGAAGGGAATCCTGACGAAGGCACCAAGCGCCAGCACCCGCCAAGGCACGGCGACCGGAAACCCGCCTTGTAAAAAGATATACGAGGGAGCGCCGATTACCCGATCTATTCTTGGCCGGAATGCGCCGAACGCGCAGGCTCAGGCTGCCCCTCGTTTTCTCTATCACAGGGCTGCCCCTCACGGGAATTCAGCGCATCGTGAAAACGATTATCCCTGGGAATATCGAAATCCCACTCGGTTAGCGTGAATTGGCTGTCTCGGGCCATCAAGTTTCCTTCCTCCGAAAAACGGGAACAGTAGAGAAGTCCCTACATCCTGAGTAGAAAAGACTAGCGCTACTACTTATAGCCTTTTTCTCTGTGGAAATGATACAAAATAGTGCCCCGACGTTTCTACTCCGAACAAGTCCGGAACCATCAAATACACCAGCGGGAATATCTGACTTCTATCACGAAAGAGTCGTCGGCTGTGACGTTCGGTACGCTATCCGTAAAGGCTCCAGAACGCATTTGTTAGAGTTCCATTGTGGGTCACCACTCTAAACGGGCTGTCAGATATCCTCTCGATCAGAGCGGTAACACCAATCTCCCTCTTGCTATCGAAACGAAACGTGCACCGGTTGGTAAGAAGCCGGGACAGGAGGTCTGCGCACTCCTCTTCGCTCCGAACAACGAGCACTCCATTCGCAACTCCAGACTGCAGTTCAACCTGCAGAGCTAGAGGATGACGCTTCTGCAACGTCTCAGCTCTCGAATCGAATAGTTTTCTTTCAGCCTCCGCCAAAATGCCGGACATCGCTCTCCTCGTTTCAAAGAGTTTGTTCTTTTCCAGAAATTGCTGCTCTTCATTTCCTACGATACGAAAGAATGGCTGGAACTGCGTGAGCTTTTCCAGAAACCTGTAGACCTCCGATGAATTCTTCGGAGGAATCTTGTCTTCGGCTGCCAATTGCGACAGCCTCTTCTGGAAGAACGACAGAGGCCGACTCTCGGCTGTCTTGGTGGTTCTTTCGACATCGATCCGCGGAACGTAGGCGATTACGGGCTTTCCCTGAGCAAGCGTCGTCGCGAGTTCCGAGTCTTTACCGAATGTGTCGGTCTCCTGCACGAGATAAACGGTGCATTCCGACCGCTTCAGCATCAGGGCTTCCACCAATCCCTTATCCACGCGATTGTCTAAAAAAGATTGCGTCGGGTCGAAATAGCGAAGCTTCAGCTTGGCAAGTTTGGGGTCCGCAAATGCTTTCCTAACTACGTTGTGGACATCCTGAAACTCCCATTTTTCGCGCATCGACGTTGCAACATAGACATCCATGCAGTCGGAGGCCAAGTAGTGGCTCGTATTGAGCCACCCATCGTGACGAATTTGGCTGATCGACGTTCCGAGTCTCTTAATCTCTTCTTCAATTCCTGCCAGATCTTTGAACTGCTGCTTCCACCCTAAGGCTGATTCGAGAAAGGGCCTGCGTTGGTCGTAAAGAAGCTTCTGTTCGTCATTGAAACTAAGCTTGGCCAGTATCTCGTTTCCTTCAGTCGGATTCAGCAGGTATGACATGCCAGCGTATGTAGCTAGGTCGCGATCGGCTCCGCCCTTCGCGATGTACCCTAGCATCCAAGTCAGGTCGGCGGATATCTCCTTGGGGAGCGCCGGCGCGTTTCTTCTGCTCCCGTACTGTTTCCTAAGTATTGCCGTATCGGTGTGCCACCTGCCAAGCTGGCCTGCTAGCTCCTCTTTGCGCAATTTGAACAGCGAGCGATAAGCGAATCTCACGTTCCCGTACCTGAGAAGCGCGAACCCCTTGAAAGTCACAATCCCCTGCTTAAGTTCCTCAAATGTGACCGCCTTTTCTCCATTCGAGAAAAAGAACTCAAAGAACGCGCTCCCGAGGGGGAACTGATTGACCAATAGTAGGATGTCGTTCAAATCTTCCAACGAGAGCGTGGGGGATTTCAGCCTAGATTCCAACACTACCCAGTTCATGCAGGCCTGACAGTCGTTGCAAGGAGCGCCAGGCCTATTGCAGCCTAACGAAACTGGTTCCCCACAGAGGTGCTCAAGAAGTTTGGCGAGTCCGCCTTGCGTCGTCGGATCAATAATTTTGACGTCATCGTCCTCAAATTGCATTCGGGCATCTCCAAAGAGCAGGTCAAATGAAAAGGGGGACCCCGGCGTAGCCGTGATCCCCCTCAGAATCATTAAATTTGTACTCGCTTTTGTTTGCCTTGTCTAGGCACTTTCGCGCCCGGCCCCGAGTTTGTCGAGCGTGTTGCTTACGAGCACCCGCTCGTACTCCCGCAACTCCCGCACCGATAGCAGCTCCCATTCCGCGTCATGATGCTGCCGCAGAAGCTGCACGTAGGAGCGTCGCCCAGGTCGATGATTCCGGCCAGCGCGTCAGCAGCGTGCACCGACCCAGGGTTTAGGGATCGGGGATCAGGGGTCGGCAATCCTCTCGATGACTCATTTGCCTCGCTGATCCCTGGCCCCTGCCCACTAATCCCTTGTTTCGGCCGCAGATTCTCAAACAAAAACTGCTGCTGCCCGGTCAAAAACCGCAACTGCAGCCAGCGGAAGATGTAGTCCATGATCGACTTGGCAAACCCGATGTCAGGATTGCTAGTCCACCCGCTAGGCTCAAACCGCGTATGCGCGAACTTCTCGCACAGCAGTTTCAGCGGCACGCCATGCTGCAGCGCAATGGACGTAGCCAGCGCAAAGCTATCCATCAGCCCCGAGACCGTCGAGCCTTCCTTGGCCATGGTGATGAACAGCTCGCCCGGCTCTCCATCGGGATAGAGCCCGACAGTGATGTAACCCTCATGCCCTCCGATATTGAACTTGTGCGTGATCGAAGCCCGTTCCTCCTGCAGCTTGTGCCGCACCGCACGAGGAGGCGCATTAAGATTGTCTTCTTGTGGCGCGGCCGCCCCCGGCCGCGGGTCATCTTTGCTCGAGTTGGCAGTCTTAGTGCCAGCCGCCGAAAGCGGCTGCGACTTCTTGCACCCATCCCGATAAACCGCAACAGCCTTGAGGCCAAGCTTCCAAGCCTGAAGATAAGCCTCCGCGATGTCCTCGACAGATGCATTCTCCGGAAGATTCACCGTCTTCGATATAGCCCCGGAGATAAAAGGCTGCGCAGCAGCCATCATCCGCAAATGCCCCATGTAAGCAATCGACCGAGTCCCCTTAGCCGGCTTGAACGAGCAATCAAACACGGCAAGATGATCGTCCTTAACATGCGGAGTCCCTTCAATGGTCCCCGTAGCATCGATGTAGCTGACAATAGCGTTAGCCTGATCATGATCGTACCCAAGCTTGAACAAAGCAGTAGGCACAGTCTGATTAACGATTTTGATCATCCCCCCACCAACCAGCTTCTTGTACTTAACCAGCGCAAGATCCGGCTCTACACCAGTAGTGTCACAGTCCATCATGAAGCCTATTGTTCCTGTTGGCGCTAATACTGTTACTTGGCTGTTTCTGTAGCCGTGTTTTTCGCCTTGGGCTAGGGCTTCGTCCCAGGTTGCTTTGCTTGCTTCGTAGAGGGCTGAGGGGACGTTTGATTTATTTATGTTGTTTACGCTGGCGCGGTGCATTCGGATTACGTCGAGGAATGGTTCGCGGTTTATGTACCAGCCGGGGCAGGCTGCGCCGGGCATGTTGTTGGCTTCGGTTACGCCTAGACGCGTTGCTACCGTGTCGGTGGCTGGGGTTAGGGGTTCGCATTGTTCGGCTATCTTGGACGACTGCAGATACGCTTCGCCGCACATGATTGCGGTTACGCAGGCGGCATAGTCGCGGCCGGCGTCGGAGTCGTAGGGTAGGCCTGCGGCCATTAACAGCGCGCCCAGGTTTGCGTAGCCTAAGCCTAGCGGGCGGTAGTCGTGGGAGTTGCGCATGATCATTTCTGTTGGATATCCCGCGTTGTCTACCAGAATTTCCTGCGCGGTGATTAACACGTCTACTGCGTGGCGGTAGGCTTCTACGTCGAACGTGCCGTTTGGCGCGAACTTCAGGAGATTCAAGCTTGCTAAGTTGCAGGCTGAATCATCTAAAAACATGTATTCGCTGCAGGGGTTGCTGGCGTTGATTCTGGCTGTGTTCTTCGAGGTGTGCCAGCGGTTTGTGGTGGTGTCGTATTGCATACCGGGATCGCCGCAGTGCCAGGTGGCTTCGGAAAGTTTCTTTAACAGGTCTTTAGCTTTGTAGGTCTTCATCACGCTGCCGTCCTGCACCTTTTTGGTGGAGAAGTCGGTGTCGCGGACTACGGCGTACATGAAGTCGTCGGTTACGCGGACGGAGTTATTCGCGTTCTGGAAGAAGATGGAGGAGTAGGCGTCGGAGTCGGGATGAGAACCATCGTATCCCTGGGCTACGAGAGCGTGAGCCTTGGCTTCCTCTTTCTGTTTGCACTCGATGAACTCGACGATGTCGGGATGGTCTACGTTGAGGATGACCATCTTGGCGGCGCGGCGAGTTTTGCCTCCGGACTTGATTACTCCGGCGAAGGCGTCGAAACCTTTCATGAAGCTTAGCGGACCGCTGGCTGTGCCTCCTCCGCTCAAGCCTTCGGTGGAAGAGCGCAGCGGAGAGAGATTGGTGCCGGTGCCGCTGCCCCACTTGAAGAGCATGCCTTCGGTTTTCGCTAGAGTGAGGATGGAGTCGAGCGAGTCTTTTACCGAGTTGATGAAACATGCGGAGCATTGCGGCTTGCTGTAGCCGGTGACTCCGAACTCGACTTGCTGAGTTTGAGGATTCCAATGCCAGTTGCGAGCGTCGGAATTGGGCTCGATGCGGTCGCAGCCTACGTTGAACCAGACGGGCGAGTTGAAGGCGGCGTACTGGCGGACGAGGATGTGGACGAGTTCGTCATGGAACGTGGCGCCGTCCTCGGGAGTTTTGAAGTAGCCCTGGGCCAGTCCCCAGTTGCGGATGGTTTCGGCTACGCGGGTTACTAGCTGGCGGACTCCGGTTTCGCGCTGGGGCGTGCCTACTTTGCCGTGCAGATATTTGCTGGCCACGATGTTGGTGGCGGTCATGGACCAGTCTTTGGGGACTTCGACGTCTTTTTGTTCGAAGATGACGTTGCCCTGGGCGTCGGTGATCTGGGCTAGACGGAGATCCCATTCGAGTTCGTCGTAGGGGGAGACGCCGGGCTTGGTGAAGAGGCGGCGGAAAGACAGGCCAGGGGCGGTCTTCTTAGCCAGGGTGGATGTGGGCGCGGAAACGGTAGTGGTTTTGACCTCGGGCATTGCTCTCTCCATTATTAGTTAGATTCTATCTATCTCGGCCCGATTCGGCGTCCCTTTGGGGGTGGACGGGGGAATTGGGTTGTGCCCGAACGGGAATTTGTTCGGGGTTGCAGCGGGTTCTTGTAAAGAGCGTTTTCCCCTCTTTGGGGGCTAGTGCTTCCTAACGCGGCGCCTAAGCGCCGCTCTTGGTGCTGCATGCGGCGGTGGTGCTCGAAACTTCCAAACCTCAGGGGCCAAAGCCCACATTCATGGGTACTCTTGATGGCACGACTGAAGTCGTGCCCTTCCCGGTCCTAGCCCCTTCCCCGATTCGCTTGAAAATCAGTCCACCTGGTTCAAGGTCCCTCTGTCCACTTGAAAATCCCTTTCGGGTTAGAAACCGGAAGGGAGGGGGTGAGGACAGTGGAGGTTTTTGTTGGCTCCGGAATCCAGATGCGGGGCCTGGGGTGCAAAACACGATGGTTGTGCGGCCTCTGCTTTTGGGGCCGGAGTTGCAGTGATGTTGGCATTGTCGGACAGGAGTGTCCGACCCACACGACTTGAGGCACTATCGGCAGTGGCGGGCGAGGGCGCCCGCCCCACATCAGTCAGCTCCAGGGAGGACTGGAAATCGACGCCGATGCCGGTCGCTTTTTCGGCGGAGGAGAGCATCCACTGGTTTAGGGCGGTGCAGATGTTGCGGCGCTGGGCCTGGTCTTCGATGACCACGAAACGGAGGAAGCAGCGTCCGGAGGCGAGGCGCGCACGCATTGGATTCGCGCGGGTGAACATGCGGTCGAGGGTGAAGGCCATGTCGTCGTCTTCGGAGAACTGGAGGACGGCTAGCATGCGCTTGGGGCCAGCGGCCTCAGAGTTAGCGCCGTCCCCTTCGGCTCGCTTCGCTTGCTCAGGGCAGGCTCTTCGGGGCTCTGTTCCTGTTTGTGAGCCTACCCCGGACTTACGTCCGGGGCTAATGAATGCCGCGCCTTCGGGGCTGGAGCTTACAGGTTGAGGAGTTATCCCTTCGCCCGCAGATCGGCCCGGGCCGCTGCCCGGCATGAATCCGGACACTCCGAGGTCCATGATTTCTTCGGCCAGGGCGAAGATGCCGGGTTTGCTGGGAACTACCAGGAGACTGTGCGGGGAATCGCAGTGGAACCAGCGCGACCACTGCAGACGGCGCGGGTCCACGGGGCGGTCAAGGCCGTGGCGCGCGAGGGAGTCGGCGACGAGTCTAGTTAAAGCTTCCATCCAGGGCTCCTAAAACCGGCTTCGGGCTTCGGCTTTCGGGCTTCCGCCAATCATGAAACTGCGTTCCGGTATAAAGCTTGTTCTGGCTACTGATTAGTCGGCCCCCGGAGACGACCGGGGGAACGGCCACCGCACTTCCATAACTTCCCAAGAACCGGCTTTCGGCCGGTTAGACATATGTGTTTTCTTACGTTTACGGGTGGCGCCGGGTCACCTCTGGCCTGACGCCTACCCGTAAATCCTGCCTTACTTCGCCCTTCGTGTTTTGCCTGCCCCGTTCCCGCGGGGCAGGCTTCAAAGGGCTATGGGAATGCAAAGTTACTCCCGCTTATAGTGCCTGTCAAGAGAGAAACACCACAGGTTGTATCCTCAACAATGACGGCCTTGGTGCGGGGGTGTGGGATTCGTTTTCCACAAAGGGAATTCATCGTGGGTTCATAAAGGCATTGGGCGGTGGTCAGTGGCCAGGGGCGAGCAAAATCCCTTGGAACGCGGAGCCTGAGATGGTTGATTACAGCGAGCGCAGGCCCTGGTTGGGGCTGCGGCCGTTGCGGTAGGGTTGGGGAGATTTTCGTATCAGATGGGCCGGGAGTGACGGGGTTGCTGGCTGCTCCAGAGTTGCTCCGGACAGCAAGGGTACGTAGATATCCTCGAAGATCTGGCGGGGTGCTATGCGTAGAACGCCGTCGGAGGATTCGACTAAGTAGTCGCCTTTGCGTCCGGAGTGTTGCCTGCCTAGAACGTCGGCGAAGGTGAGGTTGTTTGTGAGTTGCTTGGCTTTGACCAGAAACCGGGTGCGATATGTGATCCATGGGTTCGATGCTTTCATGCGTTGCCAACCGGTTCCTAACTTGTGGGGGTTGAGTGGTGATGGTTGATTGCTGAGCGACTATCACCGATGGGCCCTTCCGTCTTCAGCCGGTTCGTGTCATCGACCGAATTCTGGTTCAGTTTTTATGAGAGGGCGAGAGTGAATGTACGAGCGAAAGGGCGCGCGGTCAATTCAGTATTTTTGGTGCAGTTGAGGAAAATGTTGGACAAGTATTTTGGCGGGTTGGCATGGAGTGTCAAGATTGTCGAAGAGGTGGTGTTAAGCCGCATGAAGGGCATCGGTTCTGTTTGGGAGCGAGCGGTGGAGGGAATTTTTCGGGGATGGGGTCAGGGGATTGTTCACAGGCATTGCACAGGAAATGCAGAAACGCAGTGGTCAGTGGCTAGTGGTCAGTGGTCAGTCTTTCGTTCTCGGCTGTGCGGAGAACCACGTTAGAAGGTGCTGGTTGAATTCTTGTGGAGCTGTGCTTATGGCTCCGCAGTGATCGGCGTTGGGGACTTCCCAGAGAAATGCGTTGGGATTGCGGGCAACTTCGGGGGCTGAAGCCCACTTGCTCATCGTGGGCTTTGACGCAGGCGTGGAAGGCCTGCTCCACCGTTTTGTGCTTTCGCCACCGTCTTGTGCTCTCGCGTCGCTTTGCTTGGCGGGACAGCCGAGGCGGCTGTCCCCACATGGTTTGTGGTGCGGCCAAGCTTAGATCAAGGTCAAAAGAGGCGGGCGAGGGCGCCCGCCCCACACACTTTTTGCGAGCTTCTAGCGATGTGCCATTGCCGGCTCTTGCACTGCCTTGCCGCTCTTGAAGGCTTCGTAACGGGCGTTTACTTCGTCCCAGTTGATTACGTTCCACCAGGCGGCTAAGTATTCCGGACGGCGGTTGTTGTATTTCAGGTAGTAGGCGTGCTCCCAGACGTCGTTACCGAAGACGGGGAAGTGGCCTACGGAGATTGGGCTGTCTTGATTGGGCGTGGACATGATGTGCAGATCGTCGCCGCCTTTACTGGCGAGCCAGACCCATCCGGAGCCGAATTGCTTTACGCCGGCGTCGTTGAATTTGGCTTGGAAATCTTTGAAGCTGCCGAAAGTCTTGGTGATGGCCTGGGCGATGGGGCCGGTGGGATCGCCTCCGCCTTTGGGCTTCATGATTTTCCAGAACATGGAATGGTTGACGTGGCCTCCGCCGTTGTTGCGGACGGCGCCGCGAATGTCTTCGGGGATGGAGTTGAGGTCACGGATCAGATCTTCGGCGGACTTGCCGGCTAGTTCGGGATGCTTTTCGAGGGCGGCGTTTAGATTTTTTACGTAGGCGCCGTGATGCATGTCGTGGTGCAGAGTCATTGTTTGCTTGTCGATGACTGGTTCAAGAGCTGCATAGTCATAAGGCAGGGGCGGTAGTTCGTGAGCCATGATTTTTTCCTCCAAGATTCTTATTGTACTGATGATGGGGATGGGAGTGGGGATTCAGGTGAAGCTGCTGCCTGGAGACTTTACACCTGCGGGGCGATTGGGGGAGTACGGGCGCTGGCATCGAGTTGCATGGGTCCTTCGCTTCGCTCAGGATGACAAGTCCCTTACGATGACAAAGCGTTTGTGATGATGGCAGGAACTAGTTGGCGGGTGGGCCCAGGATTTCGCGGACTTTGCGGGTCAGGCTTTGGAGGGTGAAGGGCTTTTGGAGGAAAGTTTTCTGGCTGTCGGCGGCGGCGGTGGCGGGGAAAGCATCCTGGGCGTAGCCGGAGAGATAGAGGACTTTGAGGGTGGGACGGGCGGGCTGGAGTTGCTGGACTAGTTCGTGGCCGTTGAGGCCGGGCATGACAACGTCGGTGATGACTAAGTGGATGGGGTCGGGATGGGCGGCGGCGAGGGTGAGCGCGTCTGCACCGTTGGCGGCTTCGAGGACGCGGTAGCCGCGGGATTCGAGGGTTTCGCGGACTAGCTGGCGGACGGAGTCTTCGTCCTCGACTAAGAGGACGGTTTCGGATCCGCCTGCGGCGGAAAGCGAAAGGGGCGTTGCACCGGTGGCTTCGGAGGGTTCGTCGACTCGGGGGAAATAAATGGTGAAGACGGTGCCGCGATCGGGTTCGCTCTGGACGAAGACGTAGCCGCCGCTTTGTTTGATGATGCCGTAGACGGTGGAAAGTCCGAGGCCGGTGCCTTTGCCTTTTTCTTTGGTGGTGAAGAAGGGCTCGAAGATGCGGGCCTGGGTTTCGCGGTCCATGCCTTCGCCGTTGTCGCTGACGGAGATCATGACGTAGGGACCGTTCTTGATGAAAGTGTTTTCGGGACGGTAGGAGTCGTCGAGGGTGACGCTGGCGGTGCGGATGGAGATTTTGCCGCCGTTGGGCATGGCGTCTTTGGCATTGACGACGAGATTCATGATGACCTGCTCGAGCTGTCCGGCGTCGGCGCGGGTGCAGCCGACGGCGGGAGCGAGGCTGGTGGTGAGTTCGATATGTTCGCCGATGAGGGGGCGGAGGAGACGCTCCATGTCGGCGACGATGGCGTTGACGTCGATGACTTTGAGTTCGAGAAGCTGTTTGCGGCTGAAGGCGAGGAGTTGGCGGGTTAGCGTTGTGGCGCGGTCGGAGGCTTGCTGGATGGCTTCGGCTTTGGAGTGCAGAGGGTGGCCGAGGGTGAGCTGGCCGAGGAGGACCTCGGTGTATCCGCTGATGACCATGAGGAGATTGTTGAAGTCGTGGGCGATGCCGCCGGCGAGACGGCCTACGGCTTCCATTTTCTGGGCTTGGCGGAATTGGTCTTCGAGGACACGGCGTTCGGTGATGTCCTCGGCGATGGCTTCTAGGACGTCGGCGGGTTCGTCGCCGCCGGCGACGGCACGGCCGCTGATGCGGACGGTAATGATGGCGGCGTCTTTGCGCTTCCAGCGGACTTCGAAGCCGTCCATGCGGCCGGTGCGGTGGAATTCGTCGACCAGGCGGGTGTATTCGGCGGGATCGACGAAGACGTCTTTTTGGGGATCGAGGGAGAGGACTTCGGGAACGGAGCTGTAGCCGAGCATTCCGATGAGGGCGGGGTTGACGTCGAGGAAGCGGCCTTCGAGGCTGGAGCGATAAATTCCGTAGACGGCGGTTTGCACCAGAGAGCGGTAGCAGACTTCGGAGCGGCGCAGGGCCTGCTCGTTGCGTTTGCGGTCGATGGCGGCGGCTAACTGCTGCGAGATGAGAGTGAGGACACTCTTGTCGCGGTCACGGAAGGGGGTGTTCTTGGAATAGCTCTTGAGGACGAGTGCGCCCAGGATGTGATGGTTGACCTTGAGCGGGACGCCGAGCCAGTGAAGCGGAAGGGGAGCGTTGAGTTCGATTTTGCCACGCTGCCGCATTTGTTGCGCGAGCTGGGGAGTGCAGAGCAGGGGTTCACCGGTGCGCAACACGTATTCGACGAGGCCGCGGCCGAGTTTTGCCGGTGCGGGAGCGGACTCCTGCTCGTCCACGAAGTAGGGGAAGCTTAGAAGTTGTGACGCTGGATCGTGAAGGGCGATGGAGAAGTTGCGGGCGCACATGAGTTCATCGACGATGCCGTGGATGGCGGCGAAGAACTGCTGGAGATCCTGGGTGGCGCTGGCCTTTTCGGCAATGCGATAGAGGGCGGAACTGAGAACTTCAGCGCGCTTGCGCTCGGAAACGTCGCGATAGATGGCGTAGAAGGCGACGGTCTGGCCGTCGATGATGAGAGGAGCGGAGGAGACGGAAACGTCGAGCAGGGTGCCGTCTTTACAGCGGCGTTGGGTTTCGAGAGTGATGCGCTCGCCGCGTTCGAGGCATTGGATGAGCCATTGGGATTCGGCGGTGCGACCGGGAGGGAAAATGAGCTGGTCGACGGATTTACCCAGTATCTCCGCCGCGGAGTATCCGAATATGCGCTGAAACTCCTGGTTGACGCACTGCGTGTGGAAAGAACGGTCGACGATGATGAGAGGGTCGGGTGAACTCTGGAAGAGTTGTTCAAGAAATTGGCGGTGAATGCTGAGAGTTTCTTCAGAACTGGCCTTGTTCGAATTCTTTGAATTCTTTTCCGCGGGATTGGTTTCGACCGGGTTCCAGGAAAGAGAAAGTGGCTGTGCGACGGGGTTGGGGATGGCGGGTGGAACGAAGGCGGGCGGGGCTCCGCGATCGAGCGCCTGACGCAGACGCTTGGCGCGCACGAGGTCGCGTGATTGAGGCACACGGGTGACACGATCACCCATCTGGAAGATCCCCCTCTGGAAACCAGCCAAGGGCATGGTAGAACGCCAGGGGGTTACGGGAAAGTTACTGGAGTAATTTGAAGGCAGTGGTCAGTGATCGGTGGTCAGTGTCTACTAACACTGCCGCTGCTGCGTTTGGTGAGAGACGCCAGGAGACCATTTAGAATTCGGCCTACTTCGGCTGCGGCGCTTAGCAGAGAGCCGCTTTGATTTTCTTCCAGATATCCTAGATCTCGGGCGATTAAAATCTGCGTCTCTACTTCCATCAGAGAACCCCGGGCATTTCCTAGAAACTGCCTGAACTCCCCCGTCGAGAGTCTGGCTTGCCCCTCTGCGATGTTGCTGGGCACGGAAATCACTGCACGTCGCAATTGAGAAGTCAAACCGTAGGTCTCGATTTTCGGGAACGCCTGGGTGTAACGATAGACGTTCAGGACCAACGCCATCGATTTTTTCCAGGCGACCAAATCGCGATAGGACAGGACGATGGGCTTAACTGAGCATCGCATTTGACTACTCTGCATCGCGAGCAGGCTGCCGGAGTGTGACATTCATCACTGAGCTCTGTGGATTTCCCAAAAAGGCAGTGGGTCGGTGTCCAGTGTCCAGTGGCCAGTAAGAACCTGTGGTTTGCCTTGCTGGCCACTGATCACTGATCACTGGCCACTTCAGGCTTTGCTGGCTAGCATTTCGCAGACTCGGCGGATTATTTGGCGCTGGTTGTCGTTCAGGGTGAGGAATTCGAAGCCGTAGCGGAGACCCTGGCGGTAACGGACTATGGCGCGGACTTTCAGGGGGTAGGGACTTAGGGGCAAGGGAATCTCAAGAGAAACGATTTCGCCGCTTTCGAGTTCGCCGGTTAGGGTGGCGCCGATGCCGTCCTGGCCGAGTTCGGTGGAGCGTCCCCAGCAGGAGCGGAATTCGCCATCCTGAAACATGCGGACCTGCATGCGGGCGTCGAGGGCAAAGCGAGGGAAACGGCGGGCGTGGGCGCCGGTGGGGGCTGCCGGTTTGGCGGTTTCGAGTTTCTTGCCCGGAGAAGCCATAAAGTCAGTGGCCAGTGGTCAGTGGCCAGTGGTCAGTGGCCAGTGGTCAGCTGGGGAAACCCTGGTTTTTACTGGCCGCTGACCACTGATCACTGGCCACTTTCTTTAGTTTCCGTGTAGCGGGTAGCCGGGCTCCAGCGGGAGTTTGCCGGCGACCTTAACTACTTCGACACTGCTGTTAATCGAGTACACGTCCACGATACCGATGGCACCGGGGAGAGAGGCTACCTTGTTGACGAGGTCTTCGTCAGAGGTGGCGATGAGGAAAATGGGACTGTTGGGGTGCGCCTTATTGAAGTTGACGACGAGGCTGGCGACCTCGCTGCTGGACATGCCATAAACCTTTTCCAGGACGAGTCTCATTTCAGGCGTGGACGGGGCGCGCATAACAAAGGTGACGGACTTGCCGTCGGGCCAGTGGCTGGTCTGGGCTTTGCAAATCTTGACCAGGTCAGAGAGTGTGATGTCGCCCAGGGCGTTGGTTTTGTTGGAAACCAGGGCGAGATCGCGCGCCGACGCCAGGGAAGCGCTGATTAGAATAAATACGAATATGGATAAACGCAGCAAGCGTGGGCAGAGCAATCTTCGTCTCCTGCAAACACGGACCTGTAGAGTGATTGTGATCGAAAAGTGGGTATTGCTAAAAGTAACCAAGGTCACAAAGGAGAGTGGGAGGTAGCGAGGCGAGTGGGATTCGCGGCGGTTAGGCGTAGAGCAAAGAAAAGGGGCGCGGCGTGCAGCCGCGCCCCGGTTGATTATGCGTGGTCAGCAGCCTATTTCTGCTTGAGCCGCTTAGCTGCGTGTGGCCTTACTATCGGCCGCGGAACGAACATGTGCGCCGCGGATGTGGCTTCGGCGGAGGTGGCGCTGGCATTCTGCAGTACCAACACGCCGGTCGCAACCTGGGTGTTGTCCGCCTCTATGAACGGGAAGGTTGTGCCGTCCACGGTGTAGAAGGTTAGAATGAATCCTCCGTTCAGGGTGCTGACGCTGTTGTTCCCGGCCGTGGCTGAGAGACCGTAGCGGCCAAGATTGTCGAGGGCACCATAAGTACCGTCGCTGAGCGACAAGCCAGGATTCGGGCCGTCGAGATCAGAGTTTTCGTCAATTATGCCGGAGGTCAGGGTTCCGTTGCCGCTGGTGGCGGCGCTGGCAGTGAACTCGGCGATGTCGTCTACCTCGATTGCTGCGCCCTCGGATTGAGACGCTGGCAAGTTGATACCCGTAAGGTTTAGCCCGTAGCCTTGCGACGTCGCACCGAAGGTGGTGGTTGACTGCGGGTAGGCGGCGCCGACCGTGATGCCGGAGCTGTCGATTTCGATCAGAAGGATGCCGCCGCTGGAAGGATACGCAGCATATGCCGAGCCTCCGACAAAGGTGGCAAAGCTGCCCAGAGTGTATCGGCCAGTGCCGGCCGCGTTGTAGCTGGCCGTGAAGACCGCTGCCGCTGATTGCGGTGAAACCGTTCCACCGTCGTTGTAGTCTTCAACGCCGCTGATGCCGCTGCCATTGGTGGTCATGAAGCCACCGGCCGTAAACTCTTCGCCCGTTAGCGTGAAAGCCATGGTACCTGTTGGTATGGTAGGGCTCGTTTGAGAGAACGCATCGCCTGACAAGGTCGCGGTCTCGTCCATCTCAATAAACTTCAGATGAGTGGCGTCAATGGCATACACATCGAACAGGCCGCTGAACACGGTGCTGCTTTCGTTTTCGAAGGTTAGCGTTGTCGCGGGCGTAGAGGACGGTCCCAGAGCCAGTGAGCCTGCAAGCGCTGAGCCAGCGTATGACAAGATGCCACCTTCGTTAAGGTCGTCGATCCCAGAGATGGGTCCTGCAGAGTACGCGAAATTGCCAACCGTGGCCCAAGGGGTGCCGCTGTAGGTGGCCCCGGAAAGGCTGAAGGCATAGGAACCCGCGGGCGAAACTCCAGAAGACTGCAGGTCGAGGGTCCCGCTGCCGGTGCCGAACGTATCGAACTCGGTGATGAGCCCATGGAAACTTGAGGAGAGGACGAAATCGAAGGTGAGGTTGCCGAGCCCGGTGATGCTGGTGCCGATTGTGGCTTGTCCTCGGCCGTCCTGCCCGACGCTGTAGAAGCCATTATTGTTGACGGACGCGTTAGCGATGGGCCCGGTGGTGAATAAGGAGGTGTCCGAGTCATTGATGTCGAGCGTCCCGCCTGTAATGCTGTTACTGCCGCCTTGGCCATTGGCGGTGAGGGTGCCCACCATTGCATACGGGAAGCCGCTGGAATCGGTGCCCGAGACGGAGAAGACGTATGTGCCATTCAGATTGCTGGCGCTGAAGGCGCCGCTGGGGGGCGCTTGACCATGAGCCGGACCGCTGCTGCCGCAGCCTACTAGAAGTGAGAGAGTGGAGAGCGCGAGGAGCAGGACGAGTGCGGTGCGGGCTGACATAATTTCCTCCGTGGGAATGAATCGATTCGTGAGCTGGCCACCTTATAGTTTTGAGATTAGCACAGGTGAATCCAGTTGCCTTAAACCCGAACCATGGAAATAAGTAGCGTGCGGCAGAAAAAATTCCGAGACGGTACAAGATATACATATCTTTACATTCTGGCGTTGGATAAGGGGTTTGGGCGGGTCGGTTTCGGCATCGAAGAGGGGACGATGGGGACTTTCGTAGGCTGGAGTTGTGATGGCGGAGGGGAATTCCGGTAGCATGGTGGGGAGAGTTGGGCAAGGTCCTTCGCTTTGCTGAGGATGACAGACTGTCAGGGATTTCATGATGGCAAGGGTTGGCGATTGCGCGCTGGCTTGCGCGCTGGCGATGATGATGGGCGCGACGGCTCTCGGGCAGACTGCTGCTACGCCGGCGGAGAAGACTGCTGCAGACCAGAATGCTCCAGGGAAGAGTGGTCCAGGCCAGAGTGGTCCAGGCCAGAGCGCCCCAGAGCAGAGTGCTGCGGAGCAGAGTGATGGATTGGTGATTGAGCCAGGGGAGTTGCCGGGGACTTATCCGCAGGGACAGTATGCAGTGAATCTTCGGGCGCGGGGCAACTATGTGCCGACGCTGCACTGGCGGGTGGAGAGCGGCACGCTGCCGCCAGGGATCACGCTGGACGACAACGGAGCGCTGCGGGGAGCGGCGGAGCGGGCGGGAGAATTTCATTTTGTGGTGGGGGTGCGGGACGGCGGCAAACCGCAGCAGGTGGTGCAGAAGGGATTCGTGATCAAGGTGGTGGAGGCGATCACGGTGGAGTGGAAAGTTCCGGCGCACGTGAGCGCGAACCGGATCGACGGGAGTGTCGCGGTATCGAACACAACACGGGATGACATGGATTTGACGTTTGATGTGAAGGCGGTGGCGGAAGACGGGCGGGCGACGGAGATCGGGTATCAGCATTTTCCGTTGAAGCGGGGAACGGTTGGAATGATGTTGCCGTTTGGGGAAACGCTGCCGCATGGCGCGTATGTGATTTACGTAAACGTGGTGGGCGAGGTGGGGAAGCGGAATGCGATTTACCGGCAACGCCTGCAGACGCCGGGGGCGCTGCAGGTGGTGGTGGGGCCTTAGGGCAGTGGTCAGTGGTCATTCGGTTTTTGGCTGAGGATTTATCTGGCGGTACTGTGGTCACGTTGACTTGAATTTCAGTTTCTGAAAAACTAGCCGTACGTTTTCGAGTCGGAAACCAGAAACTTTAGATGGAACTGCTGCTCAATCTGGCGTGGATGCTGCTGGCGCTCCCGGCTTACTGGATGTGGCGGCGGGACGCGGAAGTGCGGGCGGCGCGCTGGGTTAGTTCGCTGCAATGCGTGCTGGCACTGGGATGCGTGCTGGTTCTGCTGTTTCCGGTGATCTCGGCATCGGACGATCTGCATGCCATGCGGGCCGAGATGGAGGATTCTTCGATCAGCAAGCGGACGGTGCGGCAGGCTGGAAGCGAGAAGAGTTCGGCCTGGGTGAACCGGCTGCAGGGGGCTCCGGCAGTGGTGGCGAGCGCGGTGCGGCTGGTGGCTCCGGAGGCTGGGCTGCTTGAAGTTTCCGATACATGTGTCTCGCCGCTGGCGAGGCCTTGCGTTTTCCATGGTGGCCGGGCGCCACCTTTTTCCCTCCTTGGCTAGTCCGCTGAACCATTCTGGTTGAGTCATGTTGGCGCATCGCTGATGGATTGAAGCAATAAATCCGCGGCGAGTGTCCCTCGTCTTTGGGGAATCCTGACGAGGGAGGCCGGATACTTTCAGGGATGCTTATTGGCAGCGGGAATGGTGGCGGGAAGACGTAGCAAGCTACGTCTCTGCGGGGAGTTCTGGGGAAGGTCGCGGGAGTTGTGATGCTTAGAGCTTTTTGGAGGCTTTTATCGGTGGCCGTGCTGAGCGCGGGTTTGGCTTCGGCACAAGGGGTGCCGCAGACGGTGCAGGCGCCGGCGCTGTCGCCGCCTCAGGCCGGGGCTTCCCAGGTTTGGACGTGGGAGCAGGTGAAAGACCGGCTGGAGTTGAATAATCCGACGCTGCTGGCGGGGAAGTTGAATATCAGCGAACTGCAGGCGCAGGAGATTACGGCGCATCTGCGGCCGAATCCGCAATTGACGCTGCTGGCGGATCAGATCGATCCCTTTCCGGGCGGGCCGGCGCATGGGCCGTTTGCTTACTGGCTGCCCTCGGCCACGGTGAGTTATCTGCACGAGCGGGCGCATAAACGGGAGTTGCGCACGGAGAGTGCGAAGCATGCGACGGCGATTGGAGTGTCGCAGCAGCAGGATCTGGAGAGGAATCTTCTGTTCAATTTGCGGGGAGCGTTTGTGGGGACGCTGCAGGCGAAGGCTGTGCTGCAGCTGGCGAAGGACAATCTGGAATATTACGACCACGTGCTGAAGGTCAGCCGCGACCGCTATGAGGCGGGAGACATCGCGCAGATCGATCTGGACCGGCTGGAATTGCAGAGAGTGCAGTATGAGTCAGACCTGCAATCGGCGGACGTGGACTTGCGCACCTCGAAGATACAACTGCTGACGCTGTTGAATGACCGCACGCCGGTGGAGCAGTTCGACGTAGTGGGAGTGTTCGACTTCAGCGATCAGGTGGAGGCTTTGGCGGCATACCGGCAGATCGCGTTGGACACGCGTCCGGATTTGAAGGCGGCGGTGCAGGCGGTAGACAAGGCGCAGACCGACTACAAGCTGGCGGAGTCGAATGGATCGACGGACCCGACGTTCAGTTTCGATGTGGGGCGGAATCCTCCGATCGACGCCTACATTGGGTTTGATGTGAATTTCCCGTTGCGCATCTTTGATCGCAATCAGGGCGAGAAGCTGCGCACGAAGATCGACGTCACGCGCAACGAGCGGTTGCGGGATGCGGCGACGGCGCAGGTGTTCAGCGATGTGGATTCGGCTTATGCCACGCTGAACAGCAACGTAATTCTGCTGCGGCCTTACAAGGCGAAGTATCTGGCGCAGGCGGTGCGGGTGCGGGACACGATTTTCTTTTCGTACCAGCATGGAGGGGCGTCGTTGCTGGATTTCATGAACGCAGAGAGTGAGTACCGGACTGTGGAGTTGAGTTACGTAAATCTGGTGGGATCGTACTTGACGGCGGCGGCGCAGTTGAATCTGGCCGTGGGACGCGAGGTTATGCAATGAAGATGGACTTCTCGTGGAAGAAAAGTCTGGCGCGGAAAGGTGCCGTCCCTAACGGGACTTACTCGGTGACGGATCTTTCCCCGGACTTACGTCCGGGGCTAATGAATTTCGTCGCTTCGCGACTCAGATCGGGCGGTTCGCGACTTGTCACATTCGTTGTTCTCGCGGCCTTGATGGCTGCGCTTGGTTGTTCGAAGGAGACTCCGAGGGGAGCCAGCAAGGCTCCGGTTACGGTTGATCCCGATGTTTTTTCGGTGGAGCATGCGGAATTGTTTAAGACGGCGAGGGCGGAAACGCGAGCATTGCCGTCCGAACTCACGGCGAATGGGACGGTGACTCCGGACCTGACGCGGACGATTCACGTTACATCGCTGGGCGGAGGGCGAGTCGTCGATCTGAAGGTGAAGCTGGGCGACTCCGTGAAGAAGGGGCAAACGCTGCTGGTGATTTCGAGCCCTGATCTGGCAGCTGCAATGGCGGACTATCAGAAGGCTGTGGCCGATGAAGTGCTTTCGCACAAGGCGCAGGACCGCGCGCAGTTGCTCTACGACAAGGGTGCGATTGCAGCGAAGGACCTGGAAACGGCGCAGGATTTGGAAGACAAGGCCAAGGTGGATGTGTCGACGGCGGAGCAGCATGTGCGGGTGCTGGGAGCGGATCCGGCGCATCCGAGTGCGCTGATCGATCTGCGGGCGCCGGTGGCGGGAACGATCGTGGAGCAGAACGTGGCGGGATTTGAAGGCGTGAAGAGCCTGGACAACACCCCCAATCTTTTCACCATTGCGGATCTCAGCGAGGTGTGGGTGGTGTGCGACGTATTCGAAAACGATTTGGGCGATGTGCATCTGGGAGACTCGGCGGAAATCAAGCTCAACGCTTTTGAGGATCGGGTGTTTCGCGGCACCGTGGTTGACATTTCGCGGGTGCTCGACCCGAATACGCGGGCGGCGAAAGTGCGCATCGTGCTGCCAAACGGGGATGGAGCGCTGCGTCCGGGAATGTTTGCGGTGGCGAAGTTCCGGTCGCGGAAAATGACGGAGAGCGTTGTGGTTCCGGCGACGGCGATCATGCGCTTGCACGATAAGGACTGGGTATTCCGGAAGGAAGGCGGCAACAATTTCCGGCGAATGGTGGTGCGGGCGGATGGGCTGGCTCCGGATGGCATGCAGGAGATTCGCGAGGGAGTGAAGGCAGGCGACGAAGTGGTGGCGAACGCGCTGGAGTTCTCGAGCGAAGTGGCGGAGAAGAAATAAGGAAGAAATAGATGATCCGCGCCATGATCGATTTCGCGCTGCGCAACCGCCTGATGGTTCTGGGCGGAGCGCTGGTGCTGTTTGTGTGGGGAATCGTCTCGTTTCACAATCTGCCGATTGAAGCTTATCCCGACGTGGCCGACACGTACGCGCAGATCATCACGCAGTGGCCGGGACATGCGGCGGAAGAAGTGGAACAACAGATCACGGTTCCACTCGAGGTTGAGTTGAACGGCGTGGCGCATCTGACGCACCTGCGGTCGGTTTCGTTGTCAGGGCTGTCGATGATCACCATCATCTACGACGACGACATCACTACGTTCAATGCGCGGCAGGAAGTGCTCGACCGACTGCAGCAGGTGACGCTACCTCCGGGGGTGAACCCCGGGATTGGCCCGGATTACAGTCCGACCGGGCAGATCATGTTCTACACGCTGACCAGCACGAATCCGAAATACGACGTGATGGAGTTGAAGACGCTGAATGACTGGTTTGTGGTGAACCAGTTGAAGTCGGTGACGAACATTGTGGATGTGAATCCGTTTGGCGGGCCGACGCGCGAGTATCAGGTGCAGGTGGATGCGGGGAAGCTGGTTTCCTACGGGCTGTCGCTGGCGCAGGTGGAGGCGGCGCTGGCGGCGAACAACATCAATGCCGGCGGCGGATTTATTGAGCGCGGCGAACAGGCGCTGAATGTGCGCGCGGTGGGATTGATGGAGACGACCGACGATATCGCTGCGACCGTGGTGAAGGTGCAGGGTGGAACTCCGGTGCGGGTGCGGGATTTGGGGCAGGTCGTGCAGGCGCCGAAAGTGCGGCTGGGGCAGTTGGGCAAGACCATTCACAAAGAGGATGGGACGATCATCGACTCGGATGATGTGGTGGAAGGCATTGTGCTGCTGCGCAAAGGAGCGGTGGCGGAGACCACGCTGGACGCGCTGCACAAGAAGATCGATGAACTGAACGGAACTAACGGGCGCCACGGATTGCTGCCCGTAGGAGTGAAGCTGGTTCCGCATCTGGACCGCAGCGAATTGATGAAGCACACCACGCACACCGTGCTGCGAAATCTGACCGACGGAGTGCTGCTGGTCACGCTGATTCTGTTTCTGTTCCTGGGGAACGTGCGCAGCGCGCTGATTGTGGCGATCACGATTCCCTTCTCGCTTTTGTTTGCGGCGATTCTGCTGGATCTGCGGCAGATTCCGGCGAACCTGCTCTCGCTGGGCGCGCTCGACTTTGGCATGGTGGTGGACGGGTCGGTGGTGATGGTGGAGAACATTCTGCGCCACACTTCGTTCGGCGACAAGAAGAAGTCATTCATGGAAATCATTGCGGCCGCCGCGCATGAAGTGCAGAAGCCGGTGTTTTTCGCGCGCATTATCATCATCGTTTCGTATCTGCCGATTTTTACTTTGCAGCGGGTTGAGGGGCGGCTATTCAGTCCGATGGCGTGGACGGTTGCGTTTGCGCTGCTGGGGGCGCTGGTGTTCGCGTTGTTCATCGCGCCGGTGCTGTGCAGTTTCTTTTTCAGCAGCGAAATGAAGGAATGGCGGAACCCGGTGCTGGAGTGGCTGAACCGCAGCTACGGGCGATCGCTCGACTGGTGCTTCGATCACATCCGATTCACTCTCTGCATGGGACTACTGGCTTTGGCGGCGATGCTGGGGTTGGTTTTCAGCGGAATTATCGGGTCAGAATTTTTGCCGCATCTGGATGAAGGGGCGATCTGGGTGCGCGGAACGCTGGCGCCCAGCACCGGGCCCACGGCTGGGATTGATCTGGCAGATAAAGCGCGGCTGGTGCTGGCCGGGTTTCCGGAGGTGACGCAGGTGGTGAGCCAGGTGGGGCGTCCCGACGACGGCAGCGATGCCAGCGGCTTCTATAACACGGAGTTTTTTGTCGATTTGCTGCCGCGGGAGAAGTGGAGAAAGCAGTATCACAAGAAGGACGAGTTGATTGCAGCAATGGACGAAGCGTTGAGCAAGTTTCCCGGCGTGGATTGGAATTTCTCGCAGCCGATTTCGGACAACGTGGAAGAAGCCGTGAGCGGAGTGAAAGGCGAGTTGGCGGTGAAGCTCTTCGGCCCCGACCTGAAAACTCTGGAGCAGAAAGCGGAAGAAATGCAGGCCGTGATGGGCCAGATTCCGGGAATAGCGGATCTGGGAACGTTTCAGGTGCGGGGGCAGCCGAATGTGAATTTGGTGGTGGACCGCGCGGCAGCGGATCGTTTCGGCATAAACGTGAGCGACATTCAGGATGCGGTGGAAGGCGCGGTGGGTGGGAAGGCGGTGAGCCAGATTCTTATCGGCGAGCAGCGCTACGACTTGACGGTGCGCTACCAGCCGCAGTTTCGCCGGACGGTGGAGGACATTGGCAACATCCGGATTCTGGCACCGTCGGGGGAACGCGTGGCGCTGAGCCAGGTGAGCCACATCACGCTGGATGACGGCGCGTCGACGATTTACCGCGAGGGAAATTCGCGCTACATAGCCATCAAGTACAGCGTGCGCGGGCGCGATTTGGGCAGCACGGTGCGGCAGGCGATTGAAGAAGTGGGGCAGAAGGTGCAGTTTCCCGAGGGCTATCACCTCGACTGGACTGGAGAATATGAGAGCCAGCAGCGCGCCAACCGGCGGCTGGCGTTTATTGTTCCGATCACGCTGCTGCTGATGGCTTTCATCCTTTATTCAGCGTTTGGTTCGTGGAAGTGGGTGTTCCTGATTCTGGCGGTGGTCGCGCTTTCGCCGCTGGGCGGATTTCTCAGCCTCTTGCTGACGGGAACGCACTTCAGTGTGTCGTCCGGGCTGGGATTTCTGGCGCTGATCGGAGTCTCGGTGGAGATTGGCGTGATCATGGTGGAATACATTAACCAACTTCGCACGCGAGGGCTGCCGGTGCGCGAAGCGGCCAAGGAAGGCGCGGCGCTACGGCTGCGTCCCATTATGATGACGATGATCGTAGCGACGCTGGGGCTGCTGCCGGCGGCGATGTCGCACGATATTGGCTCGGACTCGCAGCGGCCGTTCGCGATTGTGATTGTGGGCGGCCTGATTGTGGAATTATTTGTGAGCGTGATCCTGTGGCCGACGCTGTATGTGTTCTGGGCGCGGCCCGGAGATAGGCTGCCTCCGTCGGAGCAGAGCTTTATGGCGGAGGGAGAGCACGTAGATTAGATTGCAGTGGTCAGAAATGCCAGCAAAAATTAAGAGTTCCGAGGTGATGTTGGGTCCATTCGTCTCGGCCAGTAGCTCGCTTTTAGACCCTTGCTCGACCTGCTGTCGCTGCATCCCTTGCGGGTCGCTGCGCGCGATCTTCGCTTGGGCTCCGGGCTCACCGCCAACCGGACAAACCTACCGAACGCCTCGGAACTCTGTCTTGCCTTCGACTGGGTTTCCCGTTCTTCTCGACCAGCGCTTTGCTATAGACCCTTGCTTGCCTTCCCTGTACGTTTTGCAACGTTGAGAGTGACTGAGCTTGAGCCCCGGACGCCGCACCAACCGGAAAAACCTAAAGAAACTGTCAAAGAACGATTTCCTTTGTACTCCTTCTAATTTTGCAGTCAATAAAAAGTCCGCGCCTTTATCTGCTTTATTTTCAGAGGAGTGCAGACCGTCCACAGGCGGGTGACCGGATTTTGTGCAGGCGGAGGAGGCAATGTCGAGCAGAACATAGGCGGGGCGCGGGTTTTCGCGATGCCGAGACCGGAGTGGAACCGGGGTTGCAGGTTCTTGCATTCGTCCGGCGGGTGTGAAAATCCGGCAAAAGCCTTGCTGGACAGGGGATTTCGCGGGCCCACATGGAGTGCCGGGGAGCTTCCGTACCTGGAAACCGGTCGTTTTTGCCTGATTGCTGGCAGTTTAGGGCTTAATTCCTTGACAACACGGGTAACTCTGCTAAAGTTCGAGAAAAGCGCTACCCTACAACTCGCTTACAGGTGCACCGTTTATGAAGAATGTTTATGAGGTTTTGAGGCAGAAGGAGATGGAGCTGACGCGGCTGGAGAAGGAAGTGGAAGCGTTGCGGCTGGTCGCTCCGTTGCTCTCCGAAGGAATGGAACTGAACTCCGATGTAGCGAAACCGGCTCTGGCCACAGCCGTGAATGGACCGCAGCCGCCAGTCCGCATACCGTCGCCCCCGGTAGTTGCGGCGGCGCAGCCGGTGCGAGCGGCCGGTTGGGACGATAACACCAAGCGTTGGCCGTAGGCGGCTGCGGGCAGATTCGGCGGGATTCTTGCCGGCAGCTTCGTTGGCTTTTGTTTTTTGCGCGCGTTGTTTTGCGCTCCCTACCAGCCTGGGACTACGTCCCGGGCTGACGTGTTTCTGCCGCCTATTTTCTTGCCCGGCAGCACTCTCTGAAGGGTCCACTGATGACGGGTCCTTGGTCATTCCACCCTGGTTCACTCCACAATTTCGCCTAGCGCTTCAAGCAGGCGATCTACCTCTTCTGTTGTGTTGTAGTGGACCAGGCCGATGCGCAGGAAGCCGCCCGTCTTTTCCACGTCGAGGCGCTCGGTTAGATTCAGGGCGTAGTAATTTCCATCCCAGGTGAAGAAGCCGCGGTCGCCTAGTTTGGTGGCTAGGGCCAGTGGAGTTTGGTCGGCTTTTTGATTGATGACGCGCACCGCGAGCGTGGGGCAGCGCCAGGCGAAGCAGGAGGGATCGGTAATCCCGTAGACCTTTAGTTGCGGGATCTCAGAGAGCCCGGCGATCAGGCGATTCATCAGCGCGTGTTCGTGGCGATGGATTGATTCGAAAGCTGCGACTATCGAGGCGCGGCGCTCGGATATCGCCGGTGGTCTCGCTTCGCTCGACTGACGACCGAGGCGGCCGTCCCCACATGTTCCAGATGCCCCTGCCGCGCGGCGACCTAGATCGGCGATGTAGTCGACGCAAGCCGTAATGCCGGCGATGCATTCGTGATTGAGCGTGCCCCATTCCCACCGGTTGGGGATGGCGTTGGTGAGAGGACGGACTTTGTAGGGGTGCAGGCGCTGCAGGTGCTCGCGCTTGCCGAAGAGCACTCCCATGTGCGGGCCGAAGAATTTGTAAGTCGAGCAGACGAGGAAGTCGCAGTCGAGGGCGGCTACATCGATGAGGCCGTGCGGGCCGTAGTGGACGGCGTCGACGTATGCGAGAGCGCCGGCGGCGTGGGCCAGGCGGACGATTTCCTTAACTGGATTGATCGTGCCCACCGCGTTCGAGGCGTACCCGATTGCGACTAGTTTGGTTTTGGAATTGAGCTTCGCCGCGAGATCTTCGACGTCGAGCGTGCAGTCTCCGGTGTGGATTTCTGCCCAACGAATCGTCACGCCTTTTTCTTCGAGCGCTAGCCATGGCGAGACGTTGGCGTCGTGATCGAGGCGCGTGACCAGGATTTCGTCGTCGGGGCCGAGGTCGCGGCCGATCGCACGTGACATGGCATAGGTCAGCGTGGTCATGTTGGGGCCAAAGACGACTTCGTCGGCGCCGCAATTCAAGAAGTCGGCCATGGCGGCGCGGGCTTCGGCGAGCATGGCGTCAGTGCTGCGGCTGGTGGCGTAGGCTCCGCCGGTGTTGGCGTTGTCGTGGCTGAGGTAGTTCGAGATGGCGTCGATTACGCGCTGCGGGACTTGCGTTCCGCCGGGGCCGTCGAGGAATACGGCGGGGTGTCCGTTGACGGTTTGGGCGAGGGAGGGGAATTGGGCGCGGACGTAGGTAAGGTCGAGGGCACTGTAGGCGGCGGTTTCGGTGGTGGGCATAGGAGTCACTTGATTATTATGCAGCAGGAATCAGTCGGCCATGGTCGAGATCACGGCACCTTGGGAATTCCAGCCGCACATGCAACTTGTGGCATCGTATCTGCCACGATGGACCGTCGACCACCAAGTCATATTTGTCTTTGTGCGGAAACTAAGGATCAGGTCGCCCATCGGCTCAGCCCGTTCCTCACTCGATTCCCCCCTCCTCAGGTGGCGGATAAACTCTATAGATAGCTCTGACGCATATACACGCGATGCCGACTCTTACCCAAACATCCTCGCCGGTTATTTTCCAGATGACACCGCAAAAGAGACCCAGAGCGATGGGGACCCAGAAAAGCAGTGTTACGAAGATTTCTGTTGTTCTCTTCGGGGAGTCGTCGCGATACCAGATAACCACAACGGCCACGAGAAGAATGATCGCTCTTAGAGCATCTGGTAGGTAGTTGAGGAACTCATCGAAAAAAAATCCTACTATTGCTCCGCCGAGTAGCCACAGCAGCAAGTTCCTCAATCCGGTCCGATTGTGCTTGGACAAGTCGAAGTTTACCTCCAATTCCTCAAAACTGTCCCGGTACGCGGAGTCCTCATTTTCGATAGTCATCGGGCTCGGTAATCCTGAAGGCTTCGGCAAAGACTTCGCACTGGGGGCACATGGCTGCCATCTATCTTCCCACGGCCCGCACGAAATCGGCCAGCATGCCATACGCGGTCGCGTACAGGCCGGGATTTTCTTCGGTGATGGCGAGGCCGGGGAAGATGTCGGTTTCGAAATAGATGTAGGACGACGTGCCGGAAATCTTTCCCATCGGGCTGCTGCTTAACACTTTCTCCGGCGCGACGCTTGCCTTTACGCCGTCCTCTACGCGCTGCGCCCGGCAGACGAGTTTGAACGGCCAGCCATCGCGCCGGCCGTTGCGAACGGCATTGGTGGTCAGTTCGCGAATGCCTTCGCGATGGATATCTTCCAAGCGCACCGGCACATCCATCAGCACGGTGATCAGTGCTGCGGTTTTCACCGCGGCGTCCCAGCCGTCAATGTCGTGCGCGGCGTCGGTTTCGGCTACGCCTAGCGCTTGTGCTTTCTTCAACGACTCGTCAAAGCTTAGGCCGTTTTCCATTTCGCTCAGGATCACGTTTGTGGTGGAGTTCAGGATGCCGTGAAATCCCTGCAGGTGAATCACAGGTAGTTGGGGGAAAAAAGAAAAGATGGGGACACCGTCCATCACGGTGGATTCGAAGAGGAAGCGCTTGCCTTGTGCTGCGGCAAGGTCGCGGAGTTCGCGGTAGGCGTGGACGATTGGTCCCTTGTTGGCGGTGATGGCGTGGGCTCCGTGCTCGAGGGCGGCGCGGATGTGATCGATGGCGGGCTGGCCGGTTTCGACGTTTAGCGAGGTGGCTTCGAAGAGGATGTTGGCTTGGGCTGCTTTTAGCCACGCTTGGATGCTGGTCGGCTTTTGATCCGATTCCCAGCTTTTAGCGGGCGAGGGCGCCCGCTCTACACTGGCCCTCCCCACACTATCCAGGTCCAGACCTTCGGGATCGGCGATCCATCCCAGGCGGCGGGTTGCTACTCCGGTGATGCGGAAGGAAATTCCGTGGCGGTCGCGGAGTTCTTGCTCGCGGTCTCGCAGCAATTGCACGAGCGTACGGTTTACGTTGCCGAAACCCAGGAAGCAGAGGTTGTAGGTGTGAATGCGTGTCCCTCGCGCGGGGGCTAAAGCCCTGTTCTCTTTATGTCCTTAACGCGGCGCTGAAGCGCCGCTCTTCCACGGTGCTGCCGACGTCGGGTGTTTCCTGCATGGGCGCGGACGGTGTCGCCGCACTTGCCGGCGGGACCCTTCGACTTCGCTCAGGGCAGGCGGCCGGCGTTACTAAACGCGCTACGCGATCGCCTAGCCCATCACCGTGACGTGCTCTGGTTTCACCTTGTAGATCACGCGCACTTCGCCGGGCTGGCCGTAGGGATACTTGTCGACGCCGAGATATTTCTTGGCGAGCTTGTCGATCTGAGCGCTGGCACCCTCTTCGGTGATCTCGACCACGCGGCCGCGGATCTCAAGATAGCGGTAGGGATTTTCGGGGTCCATTAAAGTCATGGCCACACGCGGGTCGCGGCGGACGTTCTTATCTTTCTGGCGTCCCTTGGCGGAGTTGAAGACGACGTGTTCGCCGTCAAAGTCGCACCACACGGGGGTGACTTGAGGACGGCCGTCGGGCATCAGGGTGCCCAGGTTGGCGAAGGCGCGCTTCTGGAAAAGATCGCGATACTTCTCGGGGATAACTGGCGACATTAGGACCCTCCTTGCGGTCGTGTCGTGGAATTGAAAACACATTATAGACGCGAGTGGCCGATACGGCTCGATTTGATGCCCGGCGGCAACCCCGAGTATTCTTGCAGCCACGAATTGCACTCTGGTGGAGGAGACCGTATGCGGCTGCAGCCGCGGTTAGGATTTATTTGGGTTTACGGCGCGACCGGAAGTCGCGCCCTCTCAAGGCAGAGTCGCAGATCGAAATTCGTCCTGCTGGGAGCGATGATTTTTCTGCTTTCAGTGCTGACTTCCGCGCAGACGGGGAAGTATCCGCAAACTATCGTCTTTATGACTGACTTTGGCGTGGTTGACGATTCCGTCGCGCTGTGTCGGGGCGTGATGTATTCGATCATGCCGGACGTCCGCATCGTCGACCTCACACATCAGGTGACGCCGTTTTCCATTCTCGATGGCGCTCGCTTTCTTTATGGCGCGACGTCTTATTTTCCAGCGGGAACGGTTTTTGTGGTGGTGGTAGACCCGGGCGTGGGGAGCACTCGCAAGGCGATAGTGGCAAAGTCGAAGCGCGGACAGTATTTTGTGCTGCCCGATAACGGCCTGCTCACGCTGGTGGAGCAACGCGATGGCATCGAGGGCGTGCATGAGATCACAAATCCGGATTGGATGATTGGCAGCAAGCTGTCGTCGACGTTTCACGGGCGCGACATTTTTTCTCCCGCGGGAGCGCATGTGGCGCGCGGCGACGACTGGACCACGGCTGGTCCCGAGGTGCCAGTCAAAGATCTCATACGCCTGAATCTGCATGTAGCCAAGCTTGACGATCGGGGGCTGGCGGCGGAAGTGATTGCGACCGACGGTCCATTCGGCAATCTTGTGACTAACGTTGATGCCGAGGTTTTCTTCAAGCTCGGTTACCAGCGCGGCCAGGAGGTTCCGGTGAAGGTCGGAGGCAAAGAAATGAAAATCAAGTTCGTGCGCACCTTCAGCGATGTGGAGCTGGGGCAACCGCTGCTATACATCGATTCGCGCGGACATTTTGCCATGGCCGTGAATCAGGGAAGTTTCGCCGCGGTGTATGGAGTGAAGCCGCCGGTGGAATTGTTTATTCCGCGGGCGGGGAAGTAAGCCGGGGGGGCCGCAGTTATTCGGCAATGTCTGGGTCGCTTTGAATGCGCGGCAGGACGGCACGCAGCAGGGCTTCGAAGGTGGTCTTGACGCGCTCGCCGGTCTCCATAGCTTCCTGGTGCGAAAGCGGCTGATCAACGATCCCGGCTGCCATGTTGGTGACGCACGAAATGGCGAGCACCTTGATTCCCATGTGGCGTGCGGCGATCACCTCGAAGACGGTCGACATGCCCACCAGGTCGGCGCCGATGGTTCTTAGATACTTGATCTCGGCGGGCGTCTCATAACTGGGACCGAGCAGGGCTGCGTAAACGCCTTCGTGAAGCGTCATTCCCAGCTTGCCGGCTTCTTCTCGCGCCGCCGCTCGATAAATTTTTTCGTAGGCGTGAGTCATGTCGGGAAAGCGCACGCCGAAACGGTCGTCATTGGGGCCGACCAGCGGATTCGATCCCTGCAAGTTGATGTGGTCGCGGATTAGCACCAGCGCGCCCTGCTGGTAATTCAGACTGATGCCGCCCGCCGCATTGGTAAGGATGACTGCGCGAATGCCCATGCGCCCGAACACGCGCATAGGGAACGCGACTTCCTGCGCGGAATATCCTTCATAAAAATGGGCGCGGCCTTGCATTGCGGCCACGGGGACGGCGCCGGACTTGCCGATCACCATTTGACCGGCATGGCCGATCACGTTCGATCGCGGGAAGGCGGGGATTTCGGCGTAAGGGATGCGGTTGGCGTCGGTGAGGGAATCGGCGAAGGCACCGAGACCGGAACCCAAAACCAGGCCGATCTGTGGACGCAGGGACGTTCGTTGCAGGACAGACTTTGCAGCGGTTTCTGCGGGTGTGAATTGGTCGTCCATGATTGTGCGCCAGGTACCTCAGGGGCTAAAGCCCTTGTCACTGTCAGGCTACCGGCGCGGCTGGAAGCCGCGCCCTCTCAAATCATCGCCGACAACAGCCTAGTACTTCTTCTCGAACTTCGCGAACTCGCCTTCCAGCTTCCACTGCATTCGCGCGCGTTCGCTGGCCGCGAGGAACTGTTCGCATCCCGGCGAGGGCTTTTCCGCGCCCGGCGCATCGCCCAGGCACGCCGGCGCTGTGCGGAACACGAGTTTTGTGTCAGCCCAGAGACCCTGGCCGGGCAGGAAGCTGTGCTCCAGGCTTTGGCGCGCCATGCGCTTCAGGTCGGTGTACGACAAGCGATAACTCTCGATCGCGCGCAAGTATTCGTGCGTCATGTCGGAGCGCGACACGCCCTCGTCGTCGGTTGCCAGCGCCACCGGAACGCCGTACTTCATGTAAATCGGCAGGGGATGGTCATCGCCGCTGACACCCAGAATCATGTCATTCGAGGTCAGGCAGATTTCAACCAGCACATTGCGTTCCGCCATTTCATGCAGCAAGCCGATGGGATCGGTTTCGTTCATCACGTCAACTCCGTGGCCGATGCGCTGGGCATGGCCGCGCTCGACCGAGGCGCGAATGTGAAAGGTTAAATCCTCGGGGGGCACGAGGCCCATGGCGAGTTCGCCGGCGTGCAGCGTGATGTGCACCTTGGGATAGACGCCGTGAAGATAATCGAGCATAGCCATGTGCTCGTTGAAGTCGTGCAGCGGAACGTACCAGTCCTCGGGCATCACCAGATTCAGCCCGACAAATCGCGGATCGGAGGATGCCAGCTCGAAGCCGAGCAGAATCTGGGCGAAGACGATTTCGTGCGGCAAGCCGCGCAGCACCTGATAAAGATAGCGGAGGGTCACGTCGCATCCGGGCGCCGCATCCGCGGTTCCGCACTTGAGAATCTCTTTGGCGCGAGCGTCATCTATGGCGAGTCTCTTGCTGGTCTCGGCCGCGACATCTTTCAAGCCGGCGCTTAGCAGCGCGTCGCGCATCTTGGCGTAATCTGGATTCCAGTCGACCTTTTTTGCCAGTTGTGCCGCGGCACCGCCGTCGGCGGTGTGCATGAACTCGACGTATTGCAGATGATCCATGCCGGCGCGATTCGCCGATGCCGCGATTGCCTCCGCGGCGTGGGTATGCGAGGCCAGCCCGAATTTGTCGAATGTGGCGAAGAAGTGATCGTGGCCGGACTCGTCGCCCGGCTTCCAGTTGCGCATCGACCAGGCGTCAATCATCTGGTTGTAGAGCACGTGGTCGCCGTAACTGCAGCGGGCTGCGGGTTTCGCCGTGTAGTTCTCGCAAGAGTCGCAGGGCGGCGCCAGCAGCCGCGAAGATGTCCGGTCCACACAGAGGCCGCCGGAGGCCGCGAAATCCACCAGATCTTCGGCGTAAATCGCGCCGTCCAGATGATTGTGCAGATCTCCTCCTTTGGGCAGGTCGCGGACGAAGGCCAGCAGCAATTGCGGCTGCTTGCGAACGGACTCGAGGTAGCGGGCGGTGCGCTGCTCAGAATTCTGGGCGGCGCCCACCGCGGTCAGCAGCAGTGCGCTCAGCAACTGGATCAGCAAGCAGGGACGCAAGAGTCCGCGCACGGTTGGTAGCACGATCAAGCCTCCAAGATCAGTTCCAAAGAATCCTCGAAGTCAGGAAACGAATTGTAATCGGTGGCGGGCGCGGGCTTCACGGAAAAGATTTATGGGAAGAGCTAGAGCGGTCAAAGATGCGGCAGATCGGGAATTTCAGCGCAGCCAGACGACTGCGGCAACGACGATAGCGACGAGCAGCAGCGCTCCGAGGACATACTTGTTGGCGGCAAACCATGATTCGGAGGGAGCGGCAGCGCTTGAGAACGGAGCCGAGTTGCGAGAGTTTAGAAAATTGGCAGTCAGGTTTGGAGCGTTCCCTGGGGCATCCGAAGAAGCAGCCACTGAAGTCAGCGCGACGTGGGCTGCCGGCCTGACTGGAGCAGAGGCCGAGCCTGCAGGCTTCGCGGTGACGGCAACCGGGCGGCCGGGGGCGAGTTCACCGCCTGCTGGCCCTCTGGTCTGCACCGGAAGGCGCTGGCCGCGCCACTGTCTTTCTTCGCATTCCACGCAAAAGGTGCGGCCCTGCGACACCGGAAAACCGCAAGCCTGGCACTGCTGCAGATTTCTTAGCACGGGAGGCACAGAGGTCAATGCCGGGGCCCCGTTGGCCCGGCCAGCGTTGCCTTGACTCTGCATTGTGGCCGACCAGAACAGCGGCTTCTTTGGAGCAGGCCAGGTCTTTTCCGGTTCTCGGGGTGGAAGATTTTCCAGCGGCGACACTTTCGCAGCGTCCGCGCGCATTACACTGACCGAGGATTCAACAGGCGCGGTCTTGAGCATGACCGTATCCCGGGGCGACTGGCTTTCCGCGCCTGCCGGCTTCTCCACCGCAGACACAGTTTGCGTGGCCACAGCATGTTTCACGGCGACTTCCACCATCTCGCTCATGCGCTGCAAGGCGGAAATATCGCGCTCTGCGAAGGCTTTCGGTTTTCCGGAAAAAAGCTCGAAAACGCCGAGCACCTGCTGGTCGCTCACGATGGGCATCACCACCACCGAAGCGATGCCCAACTGGCGGCAGCCCTCGCGGTTTACGCGGGGATCGCGTTCGGCGTCGTCACAATGCAGGGCCTTGTTGGTGCGCACGCTTTCCCCCGAAAGCCCATATTCCATGGAGAGCAGCGCGCCTAACTCGGGAGCGTTTGAGCCGACGCTGGCCCGGCAAAGCATGTCATTATGCTGGCCTCGGCGCAGGGCAATGGCGGCGCCGGTGGCTCCGGTGATGTACTGGACGCGCTCGGCCAGCAACTGCAGGGCGGCGTCCAGATCGCTGGAGGCCATTTCGAACAGCGAACGCCCGCCATCGTCTCCGGGAAAACGCGGTCCCAGGTTCGCGGGCCAAGGCAGATGGGCTTTGGCCGCGGCGGCGCCTGCGGAAACGCTGGCGGTCGGGGATCGAGTTGCGCTGGTACCCGGCATATCTCCCTCTACCGCAGCTGATTCGGAACCGCGGTCGAGAATTGAGTGATGATCCATTACTGGATGATCGTTCCTTGACGACCGTTCCTTGACGACACTTCCTTAAACCGTCGTTCCTTAACGATCGTGACTTGATGGCCCGTGGCGCGGGTGCCATTTTCGTTGGGTCGTGGCGGCGGGGGCGCGACCCGGCCTGCCCATGACTCATTTCAATTTTAGGATGCCTTGGTTGGAGTCTGCCTCGGCGGGGGCACCGTGTCAAGATGCCGACAGGTAACAATTGGAAATTGGTAATGTGGCGCGGATGACGCGTGCCTACCCAGCCCGTCCCCGGACTGCGGTATTAGCCAGCCGGTTCGCCTCGGCATTATCTTCGCGGGGAACGTGAGAAATGGAGAAACTGAGGGCACGAGCCAGCTTGCGGCAGGTCCAATGCAGGGAATAAAGGCGCGAGCTGCGGCAAATATACTCGCCACGCATCTGCCGGACGACCACTTCTGAGTCCGAATAAACGTGCAGCGTGTTGGCTTTCAGAGAGAGCGCGCACTGCAGGGCTTCCAGCAGTGCTACGTATTCGGCTACGTTGTTATCCTGGTGGCCGATCCATTTCGAGATGCGAATCGGGCCACTTTCGCAGCCGTCGATCACCACCCCAATACCTGAGGGCCCAGGATTGCCCAGGGAACCACCATCCACGTAGGCCACGAGTTCTGACATCAACGCTTCTTTTGTACTAGTAGCAAGATGCGCCGAGAATGTTTCTGCGTCAAGACGAATAATTGGTTCGAGCTGAGGATTTCCCGGTCCTTGGACCATTGTGAAATTTATTGTGTAAAAGCCGTCCCGAATTGGGAAGGCACTTCGATAAGATTCTGCACATCAATAGGTTGCACTTTCTGTTATTCACAGGGTGAATCCCATGCATTGCACCAATAGTTTGCGTTGACATTTATGAATGGTCTGTTAAGGTTGCTCCCGTCGACGGTTGAAAGGGACAGCGAATTAAACCTTGCTGCCCGAAGTAGACTGAGTGATCAGCCTAGCAGGGCAACCTGAGAGGCAGCCCGAACCCGAAAAAACCGACGGCGCTGCGAGGTGCAGTTGGGGTTTGGGACTGTGAAAACAGTGATCGCATCAAGGGGCTGTGACGGTACATGCGTCCACGCTGTTGGCTCCCTCGCAGGAGGCGGCGGCTAGAGCATAACCAATGTCACGGCCCTTTCAATTTTTTCCCGCCTTTTTTCCTGATATCCTCTCCTGCACACAAATGAAACCAGGAATGCCTCGTCTTGTTATCGCCGTGGTTGTCGCTGTCTGTGTCAGCTACGTGCCTGCGTCGTGCCAGCAGGAACAGAGCGCCGCCCCGGGCCACTACCTGTTTGCCTGGGCAGGCGACAACGCAAACAAGGGCAATGACTTTCTCGCGGTGATCGATGCCGACCCATCCTCCGCGTCGTATGGCCATCTCGTGACTACTCTGGCCACCGACCAGCAGACCAAGCTCGTCCATCACACGGAGTATGTAATGCCCGCCAGCGGCATGCTCTTCGCCAACGATCACGACGCCGGCCGGACTTTCATCTTCGACGTGCGGGAGCCGCTCCATCCCAAACTCGCGGCTTCGTTCACGGACATGGTGGGCTACATGCACCCGCACTCTTACCTGCGCCTCCCCAACGGACATGTGCTGGCCACGTTCCAACATTCGCATGACAGCATGAACCCAGAGACTCTCGGCAAGCACGGTGGCTTGGTCGAAATCGACGACACGGGCAAGGTCATACGCTCTGCCAGCAGCGCTGATCCTGCATTTCCCAACGCATTGCTCACTCCCTACAGCCTGGTTGTTCTGCCCGAACTCGACCGCGTCGTTTCTACGAATTCCGCCATGGACGACGAAGATGTGTTCCGCGGACTCACCTACCAAATCTGGCGGCTTTCTGATCTTAAGCTGTTGAAGACGATGTACTTCGATCAGGCAGACAATCACTACGGCGAGATCAGCCCGGAAGAACCAAGGCTTGGCCCCGACGGAGCGATCTACGTACAGACGCTCGCCTGCGGCCTCGAGCGCATCACAGGTGTTGACCGGGACGAACCTAAATCACAGTTGGTCTACTCGTTTCCAACATCGTTCTGCGGAGTACCCACCATTGTCGGGCACTATTTGCTGCAGAGCGTCTCACGCCTTCATAGCGTGATCGTGCTCGACATCGCCGATGGAGCGAAGCCAGTCGAGGTCTCCAGACTTAAATTCGACAATAACTACTATCCGCACTGGACCGGGTGGGACCCGAAAACGCACCGCGTTGTTGTGACCACCAACGGTACCGGTGACCCTCGCCTTTATCTGCTGAAGTTTGACTCCGCAACGGGTGCAGTTTCGATGGATGACGCTTTCCACGATGCTGACGGAAAGCCCGGCTTTAAATTCGCAGACCGAGATTGGCCGCACGGGTGGAAAGGATCGGGCATACCTCACGGAGTGGTTTTCTCGCGCTGAAATGCGCGCCTGCCCGGCCCTTTTATTGACTAAGCAGTTCCTCGCCCATAAGATGAATCGACTCGAAAGCCGACACCTCGCTCATGATCGACCGCATCATTTCCCACTATCAAATCGTCGACAAACTCGGCGGGGGTGGCATGGGCGTGGTTTACAAGGCTCAAGACACACGCCTGCACCGATTCGTCGCGCTTAAATTTCTGCCCGAAGATGTTGCCCGCGATCCGCAGACCCTCGCCCGTTTTCAACGCGAAGCCCAGGCGGCCTCTGCGCTCAACCATCCCAACATCTGCACCATCTACGATATCGGTGAGCAGGACGGCCAGGCTTTCATCGCCATGGAGTTCCTGGAAGGCCTCACGCTAAAACACAAGATCGGCGGCCGCCCTATGGAAACCGAGACTATCCTCTCGCTCGCCATCGAAATCGCCGACGCACTCGACGCCGCCCATGCTAAAGGCATTGTTCACCGCGACATCAAGCCGGCTAACCTTTTCGTCACCGAACGCGGGCACGCCAAGATCCTCGATTTTGGCCTCGCCAAGGTAACCCTCGCCAACTCCTCTTCCAGTCAGATCGGGTCAGCCAACACCATGACCGGAACGCTGGACGATCCGCACCTCACCAGCCCCGGCTCCACTCTCGGCACCGTCAGCTATATGTCGCCGGAACAGACCAGGGGCAAGGAACTCGACGGCCGCAGCGACCTGTTCTCTTTCGGTGCCGTGCTCTATGAGATGGCTACCGGCACGCTGCCCTTCCGCGGAGAAACCTCCGCTGTCATCTTCAACGCCATTCTCGAGAAGGCCCCGGTGCCCGCGACGCGTCTCAACCCCGACCTGCCGCCCCGGCTTGAAGACATCATCAGTCGCGCGCTCGAAAAAGATCTTGAGCTGCGTTATCAGAGCGCCAAGGAAATGCGCTCCGAGTTGATGCGCCTGAAGCGCGACACCGATTCCAGCCGCCAGATGCCCGCCGTTCAATCTGACGCCAGTTCGGACGCCGTTTCCGGCGCTCGCGCTTCCAGCGCTGCGCACGCTGCCAGCAGTTCCGCCGTCGTCGCCGTTGCCAAGCAGCATAAATTCTCGCTGGGCGTCATCAGTCTGGTCGCCGTTCTGCTCGTCGCCGCCGGCGGCTACGGAATCTACACGCTGCTATCCCGAGCCCGCCCTGCGCCCTTTCAGAATTTTTCCGTCAGCAAGGTCACCGAAACCGGCAAAAGTACCGGCGTTGCCATCTCTCCCGACGGCAAATACATCCTGAGCGTCCTCGCGGAGAACGGCCAGCGAAGCTTGTGGCTGCGCAACATTCCAACCGGCAGCAACACCCAGGTCGTACCTCCCTCGTCCACCATCTATATCGGTCTGCGTTTCTCTCCTGACGGCAACTACCTGTATTTCGTCCGCCAGGAAATCGGCAGCAACTCGTTCCATTATCTCTATCGCACTCCCGTGTTGGGAGGTACTCCAGAGAAGCTCATCACTGATATCGACACCAACGTGTCGTTCTCTCCCGACGGCAAGAAGCTCGTCTACACGACCGGAAACTCCCCCAAGCCCGGCGAATACCGGGTCACGATCCACTCGCTGGAATCCGGCGAAGAAAAGCAGCTGGCCACCGGTCCCATGAACGAGCAACTGTGGGATCCCGCGTGGTCCCCGGACGGCAAGACAATTGTTTGCGTAATTTCCCAACCGGGAACTGCTCTCTCCGGCCTGATGGCGATCGATCCAGAAACCGGCAAGCGCAACTTATTCGTGACCTCTGACAGACTGTACTTCGTTCGGCCCATGTGGCTGCCCGATGGCAAAGGGATGCTGGTCATGGGCCAGGTCCCTTACGCCGCCCAGCAGCAGATCTTCTTCGTCTCCTTCCCGGACGGAAAAATAACCCCGGTCACGCGCGACACCAACTCCTACGTCGATCTCAGCCTGTCTGCCGATGGCCACACCGCCGCTACCGTTTTGCGGCAGGTGCACCTGAGCCAGTCCGTGATGGCAGTGGGCAGTTCTCAGGAGCAGCCCTTCGGCGCTGGGTCGTTCAACGACATGGTCTCCTGGACGCGCGATGGCAAGCTCTTGATGTCCGCCGCGGCCGGCGGCCTGACCCTGGCAAATCTGGAATCGCCCTCACAAACCCCTTTCGCCTCGCAGGTCTTGGGACCGAATTTTGCTCGCGCCTGCGCCGATGGCCATGTAGTCTTTACTGCCCTCAACGTCAAACGGAACGGGCTGGGGATCTTCTTTGCCAACGCCGAGGGAGCCAACCCCAAAGAACTCACCACCGGCAAACTCGATTCTTTTCCCGCCTGCACTCCCGATGGCAAGACGGTGCTCTATTCCGACGCCGACAACATCCTGCAGAAAGTTTCAAGCGAAGGCGGGCGCTCGCAGAAAGCGGCCGACTTTCCCGTGTTCAGCCGCATCACCATTTCCCCGGACGGAAAAATTGCGGCCTTCGTTACCGCTCTGCCTAACGACCCGAAAGAGAAGCTCGCCCTGATTTCTCTTGATTCCAACCAGCCCGCGCGCTTCCTGGAATTCGAACGACCTCGCACGGAGTTCCTCTTCAGCTACACCGTCGGTTCGGTCGCCTTCAGCGCCGACGGCAAAGGGATCGTCTATCCCATACGCAACGGCGACACCGAGAATCTCTGGCTGCAGAATCTCGACGGCTCACCCGGTAAGCAATTGACCGATTTCAAATCCGAGTTCATTCGCGACTTCGACTTCTCCTTCGACGGCAAACAGCTCGCCATCATCCGCGGCCACCGCGAAGCCGATGTGGTGCTCATCCGCGACTTGGAGAAGTGACCGGTTCGCTGATCCGAAACCTTAGTATCCCCTGTGGTCAGAAAATCGACTTACCGCACTCGTCCCTCCTGTGGCATAATCTCAGCCCGTATACACTCCAGCCTTAATTTCATGGGAGAAACTCATGTCTAAGAATCCATTGACTCGCCGGGAATTCATCCACATCGGTTCGGGGGCTCTCGCGGCCACTACGGTCGCGGCAAATATGTTGCAGCCTCATCTGCTGTCGGCTGCGGCGCGCCCGGTCGCGCCCAGCGACACAGTGCGCTTTGCCAGCATCGGCACCGGCATTCGCGGATGCGAACTGCTGAAGGCCTCCACGCAAGTGCCTGGCGTCGAATGCGTCGCGGTCTGCGATCTTTACGATAGTCGCCATATTGCCGCGCAGGAAGCCGTCGGCAACCCCAACGTCGCAGCCACCCGCGACTACCGCTCCATTCTCGACCGCAAAGATGTCGACGCCGTCATCATCGCCGTCATGGACCACCAGCACCGCCACATTTTTGAAGACGCCTGCGCCGCCGGAAAAGACGTCTACTGCGAAAAGCCCATGTCGCACACCGTGGAAGAAGGCTTCTCCATGGTCGAAACCGCGCACAAGACCAATCGCATCGTCCAGATCGGCAGCCAGCGTGTCAGCTCGATTCTTTACGCTAAAGCTAAAGAAATCTATGACTCGGGCAAGCTCGGCCAGGTCACCGCGATCCAGGCCTATTGGGACCGCAACAGCCCCAGCGGCGCCTGGGTTTATCCCATTCCTCCCGACGCCAGCGAGAAGACGATTGACTGGAACGCGTTTCTCGGCAGCGCGCCCAAGCGGCCATTCGATCCCGTGCGCTTTTTCCGCTGGCGCTGCTTCACAGACTACGGCGAAGGACTGGGCGGCGACCTGTTCGTTCATTTGATTTCCGGAATCCACTTCATCTCGGGCACCAACACGATCGCCGAGCGCGCGCAATCCAGCGGCGGGCTTTTCCATTTCAAAGATGGCCGCGAGTTCCCCGACCTGATCGAAACCGTTTACGACTACCCGAGTTTCCGGGTCAGCCTGCGCTGCAACCTGAACAACGATGGTGGAGAGTTCATCGCCTTCTACGGCACCCAGGGCAGCCTGATCATTAAGGATTCCACCCTGACCTTCAGGCCGGAAGACACGACTCCGCAGCCGGAAGGATATTCGACTGGAGGCTGGCCGCGCGCCTTGCGGGAGCAGTATCTGAAGCAGTGGCACGAAGAGCATCCTCCAACGCCCGCGCTGGCTTCGAGCTTGGACGAGCAAGGCGAGTCCTACACCACTCCTCAGGGATACAGCGACGTGGTTGACCACGAGGCCAATTTCTTCAATGCCGTGCGCACCCGCAAACCGGTCACGGAAAATGAAGTCTTCGGCAATCACGCGGCCATTGGCTGTCACCTGGCGAACTTTGCCTACTTCAACAAATCCATTGCGGTGTGGGACGCGGGCACAAAGAAGATCGTGAAAGGTTGAAGCGGAAAAGATAAACGTTTGGGCTTAACCCACAATCAGAGACACCGCAAGTGCCGCGAGCGCTAGTTTCACCAGCCATCCCAGAGCGTAGGACGTGGCAATCGCGGGAGCCAGCTTGATCCACAGCGCGTTGACGATGTTAAACGGCAAAGGCCCGATGAGCCAGATCGCCGCTGCCAATTTGAACGTCGCGCCGTACGTGTGGAGATGCAGGCTGCCGCACAGCAGAACAAAAGCGCCGCAGGTAAGAAAAGGAAACAGGCTCGACCAGAGAATGGCTTTGTTTTCTCCCTTGCCGCCTTGGCATCGCCAGATCTCCGGATGCCGGTCGTAGCGCTTGTAAAGCCAGTCGCCCGCGAACAGCCAGTCGGTCATCGACGACACGAATCCACTGGCCAATATAGCCAACGCAATGCGGCCCCAAGGCATAAATTTCCCTACAGTGTCCGGCCGCGTGTCACGCAGCCACTTCGCCGGCAATCATTTCGTCAATGTAGCACCAGATCCACTCTTCTCCAGGCTCGATCGAGCGCATCACGGGATGGCTGGTGTGATGGAAATGTTTCGTGGCGTGTTTATTCTTCGACGAATCGCAGCAACCCACATTCCCGCAGACCATGCACATCCGCAGGTGAACCCAGGTGTCGCCAAGTTTGACGCACTCTTCACAGACGTCCGTATTGGTAGTCCTGAACTTGATCTGATCCAGGTGCTTGCATTTCTTAGCCATCTTCATCCCCCTTTGTCATCCTGAGCGGAGGTTGTGCCTCGAAAGCGAAGCACAACCGCAGTCGAAGGATCCCTACGGTCTTTCCAATTCCTTGCGATCCCAATGCGCCAAGTTCGCACCCGCATCGTAAGTGCTCTGCAAGAAGCTGAGCAGATCCTGCCGGGGCGAAGCGCTGCGGCGCACATCGTCATACATCAGCAGAAACTCATGCAGCTGCGGATGATAAAAGGCCGCCGCCGGCTGCACCGGTTGCTCGGCAAAACCCGCAGACTCGGGTGCGGCGTAGGCATAAAACGCCGGACCCTTGATGTCGCCGCCGCCCGGCCAGAATCCCGCGCTGATCACCTCATGCGAATAAGCTTCACGCGTGACCGGATCGGCTCCCACCCGTTCCGGAGCCCGCCGTCCGGAGAACCGCGTCACGCAGAGATCAAAACTTCCCCAAAAGAAGTGCACCGGGCTGTCCTTGCCGATGAAGCCCGCCCGGAATTCCTGGAAGATGTTGTCGCACAAGACCAATATCTGCCAGAAACGATGCGCGTATTCGGGATCATAGGAAGCGTGCTGCGTGTCGGCGGTGAATCGTACAGGGTTCGGGACTTCGCAGGGCATTGTCCAGATTTTCACTTCAATGCCCAGCGATCGCAGGGCGGACATGAATTCCGCATAGAAGTCGGCGACCGATTGTGCCTTCAGCGCCAGAGTCTTCGACGAACCCCAACTGGTCTGGATGATCAGCTTGTGGTCGATGAAGTCGAACTGAACTTCAAAGTTTCCACCATTGTAAGGAATCGCAGAAGTAGTAAGTCCCCGCGCATCGACGTACAGCGGAACCTCCCACCAGTGGTTGATTCGCGGGCTTAGGGCCAGCCGCACCTTGCCCACAATCTGCGTCCACATGTGCAGAGTGGCGTAAGTGTCCTGCCATGCCGCCAGGGGCAATTCGGGCCAAGGCTCCCGGTTCAAGCTGTTAGGCTGCGCTGCCATGGCGGAACCTCAGTTTCAAAAATCTTTCTTAAAGGTAACATCCCTGGCGCTACAGTGCGACGATGACCACGTTTTGCGATACACGTAAGCGGTCGCGAGAAAAACAGGCCCGCGCAAGGCGTGGGCCTGTTATGCCTCGACCATATCAACTCAATCAGCCGCAACATCCCTCGGGGCAGGCTTGGACGATGTGGAGACTTCAGAGCTGAGATGTTGTTTGGCATGGTTTTCCCAGTCATAGCTGAAGACCTGTTCGAAATACTGGGCCGCATCCGGGTTGTAAATGATGAGCGACGCATCCCGGTTGCGCAACACTCCATCGCCCGACCAGTTCTGGCTGCCCAGCGCGACCACTTCGGAATCCACAACAAAGGCCTTATTGTGAACTCCGTTCTGGATCTTCACCACGGAAGTGTCCAGGCCGGCCTCCTGCAGTTTCTCGAGCCAGCCGCCCGTCGCCTCGTATTCACTCAGGATAACGCGGACTTGCACCTTGTTCTTGACCTGGTTTTGCACGGCGGCAATCAGCGCTTGAAACGCCGCGTCCACGCCTTGCTTGGGAGGGTGGATGTATTGAGTCTGAATGTCAAGCGTCTTCTGGGCCGATTGAATCAGCGCCAGAATGTTCTTGGCATAGTTGCCGGCGCCTGTATCGGGCGTCAACACAGGCTGCACTTTAATCTTCTGGTTGACAATGGACTTCGGCTGAAAATACTGCCAGGGCGTGCTCGCGCCGCGAACCGGAGCTTCCGGGCTCTCCGCGAGTGCTTCTAGCAATGGATTGACCGCTGCCGCAGCTGTTGATGCGGCTTTGACCTGTACTTTTGCCGCCTGAACGCGGTCGTTCAACAAATACGTTTCAAATGTTTTCGACAATCCGGCGTGCTCAACAATTACGTGCCAATCCCGGTCACTTTTGTTGGCGGTGGCATCAATCTGGGTCATGTTTGCCCCTGCGGCAAAAGGATCGATCTCCGGCTGGTTGGAGTTGTTCCAGTTCCCGCTGGAGAGCCAGAAAGACGTGTGGTCCTTCACCGCCACCTTGATGTGGTAGGCATTGGGAAAAATCGCCTTGGTAACCATGGGATCGTTTCCCTCAGCGGCCCACGCAAATTGCTCCCGCTTTCCCAGGGCTTTGCTTAGCGCCGCTTCCGTTTGCTCATCGGTCTGGTCGCTGCTGGGATTGGGTGCGGGATGATCGAGCACGAGCGAGAGCTGAGGCTTGCCTTTCAGTCCCGCCAGCAGTCCGCTCAACACATGCGCAGACGTGCAGTCGTACATCCCCACCGTGAGTTGACTGTTGATGTTCTTGAGGAATCCGCTGAGCTCCAGCCAGCCGGCATCGGGACTGACGTTACAGGTAATGGACATCGTATCTTCCACCACCGTGAGCGGACAATTTGCCGGCGTGTACGGTATCCTGGGTTTCGCCGTCTGCTTTGCCACAGCCGCTGGAGGGGCTTTTTTCGCCAGCAGTTTGCCGGTCTGCACATCGCGCTCCAGGGGGAATTCCGGTTGCTGGAACTCCGGGCGCATCATCGCGGTAAGGGCCGCGTGCTTCTCTGGTGACGTGTATCGCAGTTTCTGGATTGTGGTGGCTTGCCGCACATCGGTTGGAATACCGCCTACAGTTGAAGGCACGGCATCATTCGGATTGATGTTCGGGATTTTCTTCTGCACGGTTACAACGATCGCGGGCTGCTGCGTGATCCAGCCGCCCCTGATCTTGTATCCGGGTCTGACGGTGAGTGCTCCAGGTTTCTTGAATTTATCCAGGTTTGCCTGAATGACTTTGTCAATCTGGGCAAAGTTCGGCATGGCTTCCTTCTTTCCCGCTGGTCCAGCATGGCTGACTGCCCATGCCGCAGCGCACAGGTATGCGGTCAGATATTTGGCCCTGGGTTATGGGAGGGGAAGCGACCTAAACGGAGCAACGATACTCCAGCTTTGCGCTGGAAGACAAGTTTCCCTGCCCCTTGTTACGAAATCAGGACAAAGCGCAAACCGCTAAACCATGGCTCGCATTACTTCTTCTTCGGCGGCAAGTATTTCTTCTCAATCGATGCCACGACCACATAGTTGGGGTCGACCATTTCGTTCAAATGAATCTTCGCCACTTTCGACAGCAGCTCATAAGCGTCGAGTTCCGACAAACCATAGTCTTTGTGGATCCAGTGGACGAGCTCGGTGAACGCGATGCGCAGCGCGTCATCGAGCGGACGGTAGGCGCCGACAGTCATGATGGCGTCATCGTTTTCAAACTGCGGCCAGGCGATGGTGCGGCCCTTGATCACGCTCAACTGCACCCTTGCCTTCAGCGGAACCTCGACCGCGGTGCCGGCGATTTCGCCGTCGCCCATGGCGGCGTGCCCGTCGCCGATGTAGAACAGCCCACCCTTCACGTTCACTGGAAAATACACTGTGTTGCCGACGCTGGCTTCGGGCGAATCCATGTTGCCGCCGAATTCAGCGGGAACCACCGAGCTGCGCGCTTCTCCCTCTGCCGGCGCAACTCCGATGCAGCCGAAAAAAGGATGCATGGGAACCTTCACCGAGAAATCGGAGTCGAGCGCCTTGAACATGGCGGTGTTTGCCGCGTGATCGATGTGGTAGTACCAGATGCGCTCGGGCAGCGGCGGATGAAGCATGGGCGTGTAGTTGGTCTCATTGAGCGCGCCAAATCCCGGAGCGAACGCGCCTACGCCGGTGTCTCCATCCACTTCGAGCTCGAGAATCTTGACGGCCAGCGTGTCCCCGGGCTCCGCACCTTCCACGAAAAACGGCCCGGTCAGGGGATTGTCGCCTTTCACCATGCTGAGCGTGTCTCCAGGTTTTCTGAGCACGTTGCCGAAGCAGTCAAGCGTGTTGGTGTCGAGAATGTCGCCCGACTTCAAATGCGCTACCGGTTCGGCGGTCGCGAACAGGTACTTCACGTTGGCATCGGTGGCGGTGTAGTGAACCGTGTTTTGCGCGGACATTGTGCCGGCCAGCATTACGAGAGCAAGCAGACGAGTGATCACAGCAGCCTCCGGGTGGGTGTCAATTGTAGCGAAGAAGCGGCCGCCCAACCCCTCCCGAAGAAGTATATTCACGCTGCGTGGGTGTGCGCCGAACCTACGCCAGAAGTTTCCCCAGTGGCTCCCAGTAGTGTGCTCTCCAGCCCGATGCCAGGCCTTCCGCATCGCCTTTAGGAAAGCCTGTATGGTCGAAAACGATCTTGGTCCCAGAGCCTTGCTCCACGAGTTCGAACTTCGCAATCGAATAGACGCCCGGAGCCCAGCGGCCGGCTCGCCAGGCCTGCACGATCCGATCGTTCGGCACAAGTTCGATGTGTCGACCCGTGACGTATCCGCCGAAGAGCGAGAACGCGCCTCCTGCTTCACGGCTGATCTCCGCGGGCGTGTCTGGCAAGTGCATGGACTGCATGACTCCGCTGAGCTGTACGACCTTGTCGAACTGTTTAGCGTCGGTAAGCGCTTCGTAGACGCGCTTCCGGCTCGCTTTGAAAACAGGCTCTTGGTGAATGGATTCCGCCGTGCGAGAAATCTCCTCCTCGGCTCCCGCCCAGGCCTTGGTCGAGACCAGGGCTAGTCCACCCAATGTGACCACGACCCCTGCCATCGCTTGCCGCCGCGTAGGCCCATTGGCCAGCGCTTCCCGAACATTTCTATCGCTTATCATCATCATTATCCTTCCGAGTTTTTTTGCGCTCAACCGCCTCTCGCATGACAGCACCGCGCGAAAATATGTTCAAGATAATATTCCCTGGGCGGGGAATGCGCTTCGAGGCATACTTAACCTCAAACGAACCAGGAGACCCTAATGCCTTACCCCGCTGGTCATCGCTCCACGGTCAAGAAAAATATCATCGACAGCGCACGCAAGCTCTTCAACCGGCACGGTTTTGAAAGTGTTTCTCTCAAGCAGATCATGGCCGGTGTGGGCCTGACGCACGGCGGATTCTATAGCTATTTCGAGAGTAAAAGCGATCTGTACGCCGAGGTATTGGGGTGCTTCTTTACCGATCCGCAGTGGAAAAGCTGCTGGGAAGGCGTGCACGTTGATCTGTCATCGACCGACGTAGGGCCGCAAGTCGTCCGTGCCTACTTATCTCGCCAGCATTTCGAGGACGTCGAGAATTCCTGCCCCATGGTGGCATTGCCCACCGACGTCGCGCGTAGCGGCGTAAGCGCGAAGCGCGCCTTTGAGACCGTCTTCAAGGCAATGGTAAGCGTTTTGGAGCGGAGCTTAGTCAAGAATGGCCGGCGTCGCCGAACTACTGCACAGAGCATAGCTGCGTTATCCATTGGAGGCATGGTCGTGGCTAGGACCATGGTCGACCGCGCTCTTGCGGATGAGTTGCGCGCCGCCTGCACGGCTGTCGCTCTCAACCTTGGTGGCTGGGACAGGAAGAGCAAATCGAAAAACGGCAAATCCAAGAGAGCTGGTCCACGCTTGGGCCGCGAACACACCAGGACCTAACGGAAGGCCGTTCCACTTCCATCAGAAACCGCTAGGCAGTCTTCTTCTTCTTCGCGTAAAACTTCCGCACTTTGGCGCGGTTGCCGCACGACTTCATGCTGCACCAGCGGCGGTGGTGATTCTTGCTGGTATCGAGAAAGAGCCACTGGCAGGTAGGCGACGAGCAGGCGCGCACCAGCGCGAGATCGCTCGAGGCTAGCAGGTCCGCAGCGGCGCGCGCGATGGGCCACAGCATCGCGTCGAAAGCAGACCCCAGGTCTTCGAAGCGCCACTCCATACGTCCTTCGTGCGGCACCAGCCGCGAATGCAATGCCGCATTCCGGATGTAGCCATTGAGTGTATCCATCGCCGCAGGCGGAACAGTTTGCCGGTTCATCACCGCTGAGAAGACGGCGTGCATGGCTTCGCGCAGCCTGATGGCATGGCGCAGCGCCTCCTCGGCCTCGTCGGGCATGAGGTGAACGCGCTCGAAAAAATAATCAAGCTGCGCCGGGGTGAGGATGCCGGTGTCTTCGCCGAAGCGCGCCAGGTCGTAATAGCTCTTCAGTAGCTCTTTCGGTTTGTCGCTGGGACGATCGTCGAGCGTGTTGACGAAATCGAGGCAGACGTTTCCCAGGAGTTCAAAGAGCGGCGGCCGACGTCTTCCGGATTTGGTTTCCGCCATCGTCAAATTGGTGAAATCTCCCTGCTGATTGTATAACCATTAAAAACATCTTGACAAGTTATATCACTGTGCCTATCATACAATATAACCTATTAAGTTACTTTTATAGGTTAGTAGATTCTGGAGGAATTCACCATGATTCCCGATCACTCCGCGCAGCTTAAAGCCATGCTTCGCAGCGGCAAGATGATACATATTGGAGGTAGACCTGTGATCGTTCCTGAGCCAAGCAGACCCGTGAATTCGCGCGAACGCAGCTACGCCATCAAGCTGGCGCTGGCCTTTGTGGCGATTTATGTCATATGGGGCTCGACGTATCTCGCGATTCGCTATGCGGTCGAGACCATTCCACCGCTGGTTGTGGCGGGGATCCGGCATTCGATTGCCGGCGGGATCATGCTGACTTGGGCCTGGTGGCGCGGGTTTCGCCCGACGCGGCAGCAGTGGGTGGCAGGATTTGCGTTGGGTGCGCTCTTCTTCTTGATAGGGCATGGCTCGCTGCACTGGGCGGAACAGTATGTGGGATCGGGTCTGGCGGCGCTGCTGATTGCGACCGAACCGATGTTCATTCTGGTGCTGGGCTGGATGATGGGCCAGCAGAAGATCAGCCTGCTTAGCGCGCTGGGCCTGGGTCTGGGCGTGGTGGGCGTGGCAATGCTGACAGGCGCGGAACTTACGGTGAAAGGGTCGAGCTTGTGGGGATTACTGGCCGTGCTGCTGGGTTCCTTGTCATGGTCATTAGGCGTTGTGGTTTCGCCGCGGCTTAAGCTGCCTTCTGATGCTTTGGGGCGGACGGCGTTGCCGACGCTTTGCGGCGCGGCGCTGTTGCTGATCGCGGCGGGGGTTACGGGCGAATTCCACGAGACGCATTGGTCGAGCATCACGTTGCGGTCTATTTTTGGACTGGGTTATCTGATCACGTTCGGATCAGTGGTTGCGTTTACGGCTTATACGTGGCTGCTGCAGCGGGTTCCACCTGCGCTGGTGGCGACGCACACGTATGCGAATCCGGTGGTGGCGGTGATTCTGGGATGGCTGCTGGCGCGGGAGCCTTTGACTTTGCGGGTGGTGCTGGCATCGGTGGCGATTTTGGGCGCGATTGTACTGATCCGGCGGGGAGAGCGAGCTGTCGCAGTAACAGATCCAAAGGTAGCTCGGGCGGCTGCTGAAGTTGAGACGGTTGAGGAGTGCGCTTAGGGCATGGCAATTCCGTATTACCACGTTGATGTGTTCACGGGTGAGCTTTTCGCGGGTAACCCAGCGGGGGTCTGCATCCTTTCCGCCTTTCTCACGGATAGCGCCATGCAGAAAATTGCGGTTGAGAACAGGCATAGCAACACGGCTTTTGTCGTTCCTCGCGCGGATGGTGATTTCGACCTGCGCTGGTTTACACCCAAAATCGAGGACGATCTATGCGGGCATGCGACCCTGGCATCCGCTTATGTGCTGGCATTGCGGAAGCACGACGTGTGGCCGGTTCGCTTCCACACCCGCAGCGGCATGTTGACCGTCGCCCATGACACTGCCGCTAAGGGCAAAGACTGCTTTGAAATGGACTTTCCAGCCAGGCCATCCCAACTCTGTGAGGTTCCAGCCGGCCTCTTACCAGCCCTGGGTTTGAAAACGGCGTTAGTCACGAAATCGCGCGATTACCTCGTGGTGGTCGATCAGGCTGAGCAAGTGCGAGCGCTCTCGCCCAACATTGCTGCGCTTGCCAAACTAGACATCGGGAGCAGCGGAGCTATTGTTACTGCTCCAGGCGAGGGTGACGTGGATTACGTGTGCCGATTCTTTGCACCGTCGGTCGGTATCGATGAGGATCCCGCCACCGGCTCGATACACTGCACACTGGCTCCGTATTGGGCGACGCGGATGGGTAAGGGGACGTTGCGCGCGCGACAACTCAGTGCCCGCGGCGGAGAGATGCAGTGCACAATCGCCGGCGATCGGGTGAAGATCGCCGGGAGAGCAAGCTTGTATCTTCACGGCACGCTCGAGGTCTAACACTCTCGATATCTAAAGGGTTAAGTGGGTAGAAATCCCCTGCAAGGCTGGGAACGGCTATGCAGGTATGGGATCCTTCGACTGCGGTTATGCTTCGCTTTTGCGAAGCACAACCTCCGCTCAGGATGACAAGGTTGGTTTAGACACTTTCTTATTTCGAATACTCATCCCGAAGGCGGACTTGACGATCGGTCATTGGGACTTCACGTCCGGCGATGAATACCTGCTTCACATCCGTTTTCACGTCCAGAGGATCGCCGTTTGCGACCACGACGTTGGCGGTCTTGCCGACATCGAGGGAGCCGAGTTGGTCGGCGACACCCCAGATTTCTGCTGCGTTCAGAGTGATTGCCTTGAGCGCTTCGTCGTAGGGCAGGCCAAAGGCGGTTGCGAATCCGGCCTGGTCGGGCAGGTTGCGGACGTTGTGGGCGGAGTAGGAGGCGAAAGCGATCTTCACGCCACGTTTGTAGAGCTGCGCCGGGAGGCTGTAAACCGTGTCGTAGCGCTCGTCCTCTTTCGGCGCCTCATAGATAGGACCGACGATCACCGGCACTTTGAGGCTGGCCACGTAGTCGAGCACGGGCTGGGAGTGGCTGATGTGGTTGAGCACAAACTTCAGCTTGAACTCGTTGGCCAGACTGACAGCGGTTTGAAGATCGCTGGGGCTTTCGGCGGCGAGCACAATTGTTTTCTTGCCCTCCAGGTAGGGAAGCAGCGCTTCGAGCTTGAGGTCGCGCTTGGGAGGCGTGGGCTCGGGCTTTTTGTCTTTGGCGATTTTGTCTTTATCTTTACTATCTTTGGTGTCTTTGCTTTGTGCGGCGTCGGCTTTCTTGCGTTCGTAGTCCTTCCACTTCGATTGGTAATCTTGCGCATCGATAAAGGCCTGACGCAGTTGCGCGGCCAGCCCCATGCGAGTGGAGGGGAACTTGCTCTTCTCGAAACCACCTTTGTTGCGGCGCTGATCGCCGGTGAAATTCAGCGGCATGGCGTTGTCGCGGATCAGGAGCATCTCGGTGGCGTTGGCTCCGGCAAGTTGAATGAAAGAATCCTGGCCGGGCAAGGTGTCTCCGCTGTCGGGGGCGACTACGGCGTTGGTGATGCCGTTCATGCGCGCTACCGGGATCAGGACCGACTCTGCGTGGAACGCCTCGGCAGTGTGCATGTGGGGCATGATCTCGTCGCTCATCTCGACCAAATCATTGGTCATCTCTTCGGCGGAGATCTCTGTGAGGCCGAGTTGCGTTTCGGAATCGATGAGCCCGGGGTAGATGGTCATGCCGGTGGCGTCGATGACCTGCGCACCGCTCGGGATATTGACGGAAGTTGCGGAGCCGACGGCGACGATCTTCCCGCCTTGCATGACGATCACGCCGTTTTCAATCACGCCATGGGTTACGGTCAGTACCTTGCCACCTTTTAGGGCGATGGGCTTGTCCTGGGTGAGGGCTTGCGTGGAAAAAGTCAAAGTCAAGAGCAAAGTCAAAAGCAGCAGACAAGAGTGTCCGATCCACACGGGCTTGGTTGGCTGTGTCATTCGCCCTCCTTGTAATGCGTGGTTCCTAAACCCGGTTGGGCGCGGTCGAAGTAGATGTCGCCGTCGATCAGGACTTTTTCGGGCACTCCGGTGGTCGAGAGTGGGTAGCCATCCCAGATCACAAGGTCTGCATCCTTTCCGACATCGATGGAACCGACGCGGTCATCCACGCCGATGATCCAAGCTGGATTCAGCGTGATCATCTTCAGGGCTTCTTCTTCGGTGGCTCCGCCGTAGCGGATAGTCTTGGCGGCTTCCTGATTGAGGCGGCGGGTGTAATCCTCGGAGTCGCTCTTGATGGCCACACGCACACCTTTGCGCATGGACATAACGGCGTTCCACGGGATCGCGTCCCATGCCTCCTGCTTGTAGCCCCACCAATCGGCAAAAGTCGCAATCGCGATGCCGTTGGCCGCGACCTGGTCGGCGACTTTATAAGCTTCGAGGGCGTGGTGAAAGGCACGAATCTTGTAGCCGAATTCCTTGGCTATCGCGATTTCGGTGAGCATCTCGTCGGCGCGGTAGATGTGGATCTGCACCATGATCTTGCCGCGCAGCACGTCAGCGAGGGCTTCGAGCTTCAGGTCACGTTTGGGCGGAGTGGCATCTTTGTCACCGCGTTTGACCTTGTCGTTATAGCCATCCCACTCGCGCATGTACTCCTGGGCCTCGATGAGAGCTTGTCGTTGGACGGCGAAATTACCCATACGGGTGGAGGGAAGCTGATCGCGGCTGCCATAGACGCGTTTGGGATTCTCGCCACTGGCGAACTTGATGGATCGGGGCGCATTGGGGAAGAGCATTGCATCGCGCGAGTCGCCGTACTTGTGCTTGATGACGACCGCCTGGCCGCCGATCATGTTGGCCGATCCGTGCAGCAACAGTGACGTGGTGACGCCGCCCGCCAGCGCGCGGTAGATGGCCTTGTCCTGGTAGTCGAAGGCATCTTTCATCATCATGTGGGGCGTGATGGGGCTGGTGGCCTCGTTGACGTCGTCATCGAGAGCGATATGCGAGTGGGAATCGACGATGCCTGGGGTTAGATACTTGCCTCCGGCATCGATGACGGCGGTGCCCGGGGGAGCGTTCACGTTTTCGCCGACCGCGGCGATCTTGCCGTCTTTGATATAAATCGAGCCGTTCGTGATGTTGCCGTGGGTCACGGTCATCACAGTAGCGTTCTTGATTACGACGTCACGATGGGCGGCGGCGTCACTCTGCCCTGAAGCAACCGCCGATGCCAGCAGCAGCGTCAGGCAGGCGCAATCGAGCGCAAATGTTTTTGTCGATGTCGATATCCACGGCATGCATTGGACCTCGGAAAGAGGAAGTTCGTGTCGAGACACGGATTGTAAAAGCGTCTGGGGAAAGGGTCAATGCAAGGGCGAGGTTTTCTTTATGGAGAATTGGCGGCGTCGCGGGCGAGGGCGCCCGCGGCACACAGATACGACTTAGTGGTGGTCGCGGCGGCGGAGGTAGTCGATGAACATTTGTTCTACGGGCTTGTCGTAGGCCATCAGGACGTGGCGGACAGTGTGGCCGCTGACGAAGTGGCAGACTTCTTCGGCGAGATTTTTTGCGTGATCGCCGGCGCGTTCGAGGGACTGGGTCATGAAGATAATCTGCAGGCTGGCCTGGCGGGCGATGTTTTCGGGATTCTCGATGTGGCGGAGGAAGATCAAATTGCGGAGGCGATCCATCTCGGCGTCGGCGCGGAGAACGTTGGCGGCTTTGCCGACGTCGCGGGCCGAGAACGCATTGCCTACGTCGGTCAGCATCTTTTCGAGGATGGTGGCCATGTGGGTGAGGTCACGGGTGTCTTCGGAATCGATGCGGCCGGAAGCGGCTTGAGCGCTGTTGGCGAAGCTGAGCAGGAGATCGCCGATACGCTCGAGGCTGATCATGAACTTCATGCAGGCGAGGAGTTCGCGGGCTTCGGTGGGCTCGACCTCGGTGATGACCGAGGTGACGGCGCTGTCGATTTCCATGTCGAGGGTGTCGAGTTCGCGCTCACGCTGGCGCAGAGAGTTGAGCAGCGGACTGGAACCGGTGGCGATGCCTTCGGCGGCGGCGGCGGCGGCTTCCTGGGCCAGACGGCAGGCTTCGATGGTGCGGCGGACGATGTGATGATGGGCCGGTTCGGGAGTGAGGCCTTCGATGCGGGCAGTGCTCATGAGGGTATCCCTTCGGCGCGGGGTGGAACGACGCGGGCCGCCTGACTCGCTGAGCCTATTGTTGCGCTCATAAGAAATAGAAGGTCAATGACTTAAGGATAGGCTTACTTTATCGGGAGTGGGTTACGGGGAGGTAAATTTTATGCTTGTCGGCGGCTAGTTAGTGGCGACGCTGCTGCCGCTTGGCTGCCCTGTGTTGCGCCTTCTGGTATTTCTTCATTTGTTTCTGTTGTCTTTTGGCCGCTTTCTTTGCCGCTTTTTGGTATTGCTTGGCCGCCTTCCTGGCCTCGCGGCTATTTTCTCCGATGCTTCGGTTTTCGGGTTGAGCATTCGCCGGTATTGACCAGGCAACACTCGCGGCGGCCAGGAGCAGGAAAGTGGCTATACGTTTCATGGTGTCTCCGAACCGATGGTCTTGCAACGATTTTACACTGAGTCCGGGGAGAGTTGGCGAGATCATTGGACGAGGGAAGCCAGGAAGTCAGGGCACGACGGGACAGGCCTGATCGTAATGTCGCTGTTGCCATGGGAGAGTTGCACAATGTTGAGATGGGTGTGGATAAGGTGTTTATCGATTTTCTGGAGCGAGTCGCGGTTGGCGCAGCCGCCGTGTTCGCTTTGCTCCTCGTCATTCGTCTCGGTTTGCCCAGACGCTCAGGAACCGCCGTCACGCGGCGAACAACACGCTAGGGGACAAATCCTACCTGACATTTCAGAAGAGTCCCGGCCGGGAGGCCCTCAGACCCGATCTTGCCAGGTACCACGTTTGACTGGACTGGCACGGCGTGAGATAGTGGCTGGCTTCATTCCCGCAACTGACAGTAGACACTAAGCTCCTGGAGCCTGTTACCCGCGATGGTGCGCCTGATTCCGAGAGATACCAGCTTCTTTCAGATGTTCTCCGCGATGTCAGACAATCTGATCGGGGGCGCTCGAGCTTTAGTCGATCTATTTGTGGATTACCGGGATGTAGACAGGAAGATAGACGAAGTTCGCCGGATCGAGCGGGAGGGGGATGAGCTAACGCATGCCATCCTGACCAAGCTCAACCAGACATTCATCACGCCGTTTGACCGGGAGGACATTCACCAACTGGCTTCGAAGCTGGACGACGTTCTGGATTTCATCAATGCTTCGGGGGCCCGGCTGGTGATGTACAGGATCACGGCTCCGCCGCCAGCGGCGGGAGAACTGGCCGAGATCATTCTGAGGCAATGCCAGGAACTGCAGAAGGCAGTATCTCTGATGCAGAAGAACGGCAATATCCTGGCCCATTGCGTGGAGATCAACCGCCTGGAAAACGAAGCGGATCTGGTGTCGCAGCAGGCAATCGCGAAGCTGTTTGAATACGAGAAGGATCCCATCAACCTGATCAAAGTGAAAGAATTACTCGAATTCCTCGAGAGAGCTACCGATAAGGCGGAAGACGTAGCGAATGTGCTGGAAACCGTGGTATTGAAGAACACCTGAACTTCAATCCACCAGGCAAACGGGAAACCCGGTGAAAGCTGATCTGCTGCTGCTGATCATTACAGTCCTAGTCGCCCTGACCTTCGATTTTCTGAACGGGTTTCACGACGCTGCCAACAGCATTGCAACGGTCGTGTCGACGCGGGTGTTGTCCCCTAAGCTGGCCGTAGCTTGGGCGGCTTTCTTCAATTTCGCAGCTGCATTCTTTCTTGGAACGGCCGTAGCCAAGACCATTGGCAGCGGGATGCTGCAGATCAACTACATGACGCAATATGTGGTGATCACGGGGCTGGTTGGCGCTATTGTCTGGGACATTTTGACGTGGTGGTGGGGGTTGCCAACTTCATCGTCGCACGCTTTGATTGGCGGTCTTGCGGGAGCGGCTGTGATGCGCTCGGGATGGCGAGTGATTATTGCCGCGGGCTGGTACAAGACCTTGATCTTCATTGTGGTTGCACCAGTGGCGGGACTGGTTCTGGGTTTGACGTTCATGGTTGCGATCTCGTGGCTTCTGCGAAACCAGGCTCCCCAGCGAATTGACACGTGGTTTCGCAAGTTGCAACTGATCTCAGCGGCTGCTTACAGCCTGGGGCACGGTGGAAACGACGCGCAGAAGACGATGGGAATCGTAGCGAGCGCGCTGTATGGAGCTCATTTTCTAACCTCGGCGGAACTATCCGGCGGCTGGGGAAAATTTCACTGGCCCATCATTCTGGCGGCGAATACGGCAATCGCGCTGGGAACATATTTCGGTGGCTGGCGGATTGTTCACACCATGGGCTCGCGCATCACCAAACTCAAGCCGGTTGGAGGATTCTGCGCGGAGGCTGCGGGAGCGATTACGCTGTTCTCGACTGCGCTGGCTGGAATTCCGGTGAGCACGACCCATACCATCACGGGAGCGATTGTGGGGGTGGGAGCGACGCACCGGCTTTCCGCTGTGCGGTGGGGAGTGGCGCGGCGCATCGTGTGGGCGTGGGTGGTGACGATTCCGGCGTCGGCGCTGGTAGCTTCGGTCGCTTTCTGGGTGGTGCGGTGGATTCATCCCGGAGCGTAGCGGATTGGTGGCGGCGGTGGCGCGCGCTCGAACCCCGGAGTGATTTCTTCTGGGCGCCGGGGCCTCGTCCCATCGGCTCGCTGCGCTCGCTCAGGGCAGGCTCTGGCATGGATGGCCGAGGCGGCCGTCGCCACGTGGGTTAGGCGGTGGGGAGGGTGAAGAGGAAGGTGGAGCCGTGGGCTAGTTCGCTTTCGGCGCGGATGGAGCCGCCGTGGGCGAGCATGATGTGCTTGGCGATGGCGAGACCGAGGCCGGTGCCTCCGGATTCGCGGGATCGGGCTTTGTCGACGCGATAGAAGCGTTCGAACAGGCGGGGGAGATGCTCGGAGGCGATACCGGCGCCGAAATCCTGGACGAAGAATTCGACGGCGTGAGGAACGGGGCGGGCACCGAGGACGATCCGTCCGCCGGGCGCTGCGGAGTTCGAACCGTACTTCAGGGAGTTGTCGATCAGGTTGGAAAAGACCTGATGAATGGCTTCGCGGTCAGCGAGAACGGAGCGCAGATTCTGAACCGGCGACTGGTTGTTCTGCGAGAAGTCCTGGATTTGCAAGTCAATGCCGTGGGCGCGGGCGATTTCGCGGAAGCTTTCTTCGGCGTCGTGGAGAAGCTCGGCGGGAGGAACGGGCTCCATTTCGAAACGGGTTTCGCCGGATTCGACGCGGGCCAGAGTCAGCAGATCTTCCGTAAGGCGGGACATACGGGCGGAATTCTTGCGGATGATTTCCAGAAACTCGCGCACGGGAGCGGCGTTTTCCGGAGTGCTGTCGAGCAAAGTCTCCGCGTAGCCTTGAATTGACGTGAGGGGCGTGCGCAGTTCGTGGGAAACATTGGCGATGAAGTCGCGGCGGGTTTTTTCGACCCGTTCGGTTTCAGTGAGGTCGCGGAGCACGGCGACTGCGCCTCCCTCGGGCAGAGGGGCAGCGGTGACGTCGAAAGCGCGGCCGGGAACGATTGAGGTGGCGCGGGCGGTTTTGACCTCGCGGGTAATCGTGGCTTCTTTGACGGTGGCTAGGAAGTCGGGGTCCCGGATGGTTTCAACTACGGGCTGGTGGAGCCTGGTGCCCTGGGGAACGAGGCGATCCATGGGCTGGTTGGCCCACTGTACGAGGCCGTCGGAGCTGACGGCAATGACGGCGTCCTGCATGCTGTTGAGCAGGGTTTCGAGCTGGCGCTGGCTGGAGCGGACGGCGGCGAAACTCTCTTCGACGCGACGGGCGGTAACATCGATGGCGGCAGCGACGCGGCCCACTTCATCTTGAGAGGTCTCCTGGATACGGGCCTGAAGATCGCCTTCGGCGATGCGGGCTGCGACACTGACGATACGTTCAAGGCGGCGAGCGCTCCAATGGGCGGCGACCGCGGCCACCAACAGGGCGAGAAAAAACACCAGCGCGGAAGCAAGTGCCAGCCTGCGGCGAACCTGAGCGGAAACGGCTTCGACATCGGAGAGCGGATAGGCCAGGCGGACGGCACCGCCGGAGAAGGGCACGGCGATATAGAGAAACGGGATTCCAATGGTGGCGCTGCGGCGTTCATGACTGCCGATTCTGCCGGAGAGAGCTGCGGCAAATTCCGGACGCGTGGCGTGGTTCTCCATGCCGGCGGGATTTGACTCAGAATCGGCCAAGACTTTGCCGGTGGGATCGATGATGGTAACGCGCGCGCCGGCGGCCTGCCCTTCCTGAGCGGCGATGTCAGCGAGGGAATGGCCGCTGCGGTCGGTTTCGACGCGGTGAGCGAGGAGCTGGGTTTTTTGGGTGAGGCTGCGCTCAATTTCAGAGCGCAGCGAGGCTTGCCAGGCGCCGCCGACCATAACGTCGAAGGTCACAGCGGCGGCGAGGATCACAACCAGAAAAGCTGCCAGCAGCTTAAAGAAGATCCGATTTCTCACTTCTGGCTCACTTTGAAGCTTCTCACTTTGGAGCCTCGAAGCGGTAGCCCGCACCGCGGACGGTTTTGAGGTAGCGCGGGTTTTCCGGGTCCGGTTCGATTTTTTCACGGATGCGGCGGACGTAGACATCGACCGAGCGCGGCGTCACATAGGACGTGTCACGCCAGACGGAATCAAGAAGATGATCGCGGGAAAAGACGCGGCCGAGATGGCGGGCGAAGTAATCGAGCAGGCGAAATTCGGTGGCGGTGGTGGGGACGGTTTGTCCGCGAACGGTGAGGATCATGGCGGCGGGGTCGATGGCGATGTCTCCGACCTTGAGCGGGCTGGGAGGGAGCGGGCGCTCAAAGCGGCGGAGTACGGCCTTGACACGGGCGACGAGTTCGCGTGGGCTGAACGGTTTAGCGATATAGTCGTCGGCTCCGATCTCGAGACCGAGGACGCGGTCGGCTTCGCTGCTCTTGGCGGTGAGGAAGATCACCGGCACCGAAGCCAGGCCCAGGGTCTGGCGGACGGTGCGGCAAAGTTCCAGACCATCTTTGCCGGGGACCATGATGTCGAGCACGAAGAGAGCGGGACGCTGGCGTTCGGCATCGGCGATCACATTGGAACCGTTGGGATAGACGCGCACAGCAAAACCGTCGTTCTCCAGGTGGTGGCGAACGAGGCGAGAAATATCGGGATCGTCTTCGACGACGAAGATGCTGGGTTTCACGGGAGTATTGTAGCGAAGGCGGTACCCAGTACCTAGTACCGAGTGGCTGGTTCGGAGTGTGAGGCGCGATTTTTATCGGATTGTAACAATCAGGTTGGCGGCGGGGTTGGGAAGAGGGATTACTGTCCGGTTATCATTGACGCAGCGGTGTCCAAAGTGATCTGATCAGCGTCAGCGCTTTCTTCCGCGATGGAGGATAATGATCAGTATGTCTTTTGAAGAAGCTCAGGCGGTCGCCTCGCGGGACGAGGGTTTTAAAGCTACGGTATATGCCATGAATACCCTGTTGATTCATAAAGGCATCTACACTCAAGAGGAATTTCAGGCGCTGTTTGTTGAGTGGGTGGAGAAGGAACAGCAGCGAAAGTCGCCCGCGGTTCGACGGGCTGAGAGACCTAGTGCGTTCTCCGCGTAGCTTTGTAGCGCGGATGTTCGCAGCCTGACTTCTTGTTGCCGCAATGAATTCCTACATCACAGGCCTTGCACTGGCACGGGGGTGCGGGCTTAATTTCTTTGGCTGGTTTTCCTGATCGACGCATCTCCACTACGCCTCCATATCCAGCCACTGTGGCACCATTGCCAACCCTAGCATAAGCAGACAAAAAGCGAATCGCCAAATATATCTGCGCAGAAACGGTGGAGGAACTCAGCTTTTGCTGATTTCCAGCGAGGGGGCCTTGGACAAACTAAAGACGATGCCTTGTGCAGAAACTGTGGACGAAGAGACTTCGTTGTGGAAGGTCGAGGAAAGTAGTGTGACAGGGAATAAGTTATCGAAAAACTGCGATTACAAGATTTCCGGTGCGGTCGATGCGGAAGCGCTTGCCGGGCGGGATTACTGTAGTGGCGCTGTATTCGGTGACGATGGCGGGGCCGGGATACGTTTTACCGAGCTTTAAGGAGTCGCGGGAGTGGACTGGCGTCGCTAGGTTCTTGCCGTCGAATTGGACCGGGGCTTTGGGCGTGGAAGGCGAGCCGAGCTTTGCTCGGCCTGGACGGCCGAAGGCGGCCGTCCCCACATGGTTCATCTTTCTCTCATGAGCTGCGGTGGATTTCAGTACTGCGCGGAGGCGTAGGGTTACTAGCTCTGCTTCCCGAGTGGGGTGGGCGTAGCCGTAACGGCGGTGGTGTTCCTGCTCGAATTTCTTCAGCAGATCCTTCGTGTACGGCAGGTTTAGTTCGTAACCCTGGCCGCGGTAGCGGACGTCGACGGTTTGCTGATAGTTCACTCTTCCTGGCCAGGCTTCGTTTTGAAAATCTTTTGCGGCTTGTTTCTGCAGGGCTGAGAATTCCCCATTCAGTTGCGTGGCTGGGAGTTTGCCGGAGACGCGCCAGAGGACGGTGCGGGAATAATCCTTGACGACGTCGCTGACCAGGATGCCGAGAGCTGAAAGCGCGCCGGGCAGGGCGGGCACGATCACGTGCGGGATGCTCAGAGCCTCGGCTAAGGCGCAGGCGTGGAGGCCTCCGGCTCCGCCGAAGGCTACGAGGGCGAAGTCGCGGGGGTCGCGGCCGCGTTCGATCGACACAACGCGGATGGCTTTCTCCATGGTGGCATTCACGACACGGATTACGCCGGCAGCGAATCGCTCGAGCGTCAGAGAAGTCCCCTGCTGTTCTAACCATTCGTGCGTGACTTGGCGGGTGCGGTCAAGATCGAGGGTGAAGTCGCCGCCTAAGAACCGCGTGGGCTGCAGACGGCCTAGTAAGAGATTGGCGTCGGTGACGGTGGGTTGAGTGCCGCGGCCGTAGCAGATGGGGCCGGGATCGGCGCCGGCGGATTCGGGGCCGACGCGGAGAACGCCTGCGGCATCGAAGCGGGCCAGCGAGCCTCCGCCTGCGCCCACGGTGTGGATGTCGAGCATGGGGACGCCGATGGGGAGTCCGGCGACTTCGGCGTGACTGGCGGTGGTGATGGCGCCTTCTACCAGGGAGACGTCGGTGGAGGTGCCTCCCATGTCGAAGGCGATTATGCGCTCGAAGCCGCTCGCGCGGGCGGTGGCGGCGGCGCCGACTACGCCTCCGGCGGGGCCGGAGAGAACGGTGCGGACGGGTTCGCGCGCGGCGGAGGCCAGGGCGGTGATGCCGCCTGTCGATTGCATCACGAAGATTCTGGGATGGGCGCCAGCAGATACGTTGCAAGCAACGTCTCTACGAAAACGGGTTTCAAGATTTTTCAGATAGCGCTGCATTACTGGTTGGAGGTAGGCGTTGATCACTAGGGTTGAGGTGCGCTCATATTCGCGGAATTCGGGCAGTATCTGGTGAGAGATGGAGAGCGGGACGCCTAACGGCTTGAGAGCCTCTGCGATTAGAAGTTCGTTCTGTGGATTCGCGAAAGAGAAGAGTAGAGAGATGGAGATGGACTCGGGTTGCTTCGCTGCTACTTGGGTCGCTAGCGATTTCAAGTCCCCATGCGAAGGGGTGGTCAGGATTTCTCCGTCGCTGGCGGTGCGTTCTTCGATGCCGAAGCGGAGATCGGGGGGGACCAGCGGTTCGATGCGGTCGAAGAAGAAATCATAGAGCTTGGGACGGGCCTGGCGGCCGATTTCGATGGCGTCCTCGAAGCCGGCGGTGGTGATTAGAGCGGTGCGCGCGCCTCTGCGCTCCAGCAGAGTGTTGGTGCCGACAGTGGTGCCGTGCAGGATCACGAACTCGCCTTGGTGATTGATCTTGCGGATGGCTTCTACGATGGCTTGGGAGGGATCGGCTGGAGTGGAGAAGACTTTGAGCATGCGCAGGCGGGCGTCGTCGTCGATCCAGACACAGTCGGTGAAGGTGCCGCCGGTGTCGATCGCTACGCGGAGGGGTTTGGGGCGACGGGGCATTGGATTTAGGCGCGGCGCACTAGGGTAACACCTTCGGAAAAGCCCACGTCTCGCAAAAGAAGCGAGACGTGGGGCACCCACGGAGTGGGGTCGGAAAATTAGGGTAACATTTGCGGCTATGAGATATGCATTTCTGGTCGAGACGTACGCGACCGAACGGGTGAAGCTGGTCAGCGTGTGGAGCGAGTTCCGGGACGAGGATCTTGCGGTGCGGCCGCGGGATGACGATCCCCGGGGACGGAGCGTGCATGAGCAGATGGTGCATCAGTGCGTGAGCGAAGATCTATGGTTCCGCAACATGCTGGGAATTGATGTGGGTGCGCCTCCACTGCCGAAACAGGAGACGCGACTCCAGTTCATGAAGCGGTATGCAGAGGACAGCGGGAAACGGCTGGTGGCGTTGCAGGAAAAGGACGAGGCGTGGTGGGAAGAGTATGCGAAGTTTTTCGATGTGCCACGGTCGCGGGCCTGGGTGATGACGCGGCGGATGACGCATACTTCGCATCATCGGGGACAGTTAATGGCTATGCTGCGGATGCTTGGGAGGGATGTGCACAGCAACTACGGGCCGACGGCCGATACGGGGGGGCTGATGGCGAATCATGCGCCGACCATTTATGCGTATCCGAGTTTGGAAGCGCTGTTGGCAGGAGAAGATGCAGGTGGCGCGAAGGCGGGGCTGCCGGGCGCCGGAGGGAAAGTAGTGACGGAAAGGCCGGGTTAGGGTGAAGCTCATCGTTTCAAATTTGTCAGGCGAGAAAGAATTCGAGTGAGGAGTAGTGTCGTCCCTGAAGGGACTTGGTTCTCTTCTCGTCTGCTCCCCGCACTAACGTGCGGGGCTAATGAATGCCGTCGCTTCGCGACTGGTTGCAGGTTGTTCTGCAGGCTATCCCTTTGTGGTGAAAGCTAAAGTTAGCAACGTTTTCTGTTCTACCTCGTGGGCCTTGGCACTGCCCGTTGCGGGGCTGGCGCTTGAACTGCGCTTTACCGAGAGGACGTGGCGGTTGCCGGCTATGCGTTGGAGACGCGGCAGCATGTTAAATAGCGCGCCCATGTTGGCGGGCTCTTCTTGCACCCAGACTATGTCGCCGGAGTCGCCGTGCCGGGCGAATTCGGCGACTAGTTCCTTGTCCGGGAAGGGATAGAGCTGTTCCAGAAACACGATTGCGGTCGAGTTGTCTTTTCTTTTCTTGCGCTCGGCTTGGAGTTCATGGCCGATCTTCCCCGTGCAGACCAGGATCCGGTCGGCTTCTCCTACTTCGGTGTCGGGTAGTACGTTCTGGAAATTCGTGCGCGTGAAGTCTGTGATGGAGGAGGACGCATCAGGATGACGCAGCATGCTCTTGGGCGTGAAAACTATCAGCGGTTTGCGCCAATGGCGCAGGGCCTGGCGGCGCAGCAAGTGAAAATATTGCGCGGCATTGGATGGCTGCGTGATCTGGATGTTGTGCTTCGCCGCTAGCTGGAGGAAGCGTTCGATGCGGGCGCTGGAGTGTTCCGGCCCCTGGCCTTCGTAGCCGTGGGGGAGAAGCAGGACCAGGCCGGAGAGCAGGTTCCACTTGGCTTCGCCGGCGGAGATGAACTGGTCGATGATGGCCTGGGCCACGTTCACGAAGTCGCCGAACTGGGCTTCCCAGAGAACGAGCGCTTCGGGATAGTCGCGGCTGTAGCCGTATTCGAAGCCGAGCACACCCGGCTCGGAAAGAGTTGAGTTGTGGATTTCGCAACGGGCCTGGCCGGGGGCGATGTTTTCGAGCGGGACGTATTCGTTTTCGTTCTCGATATCGATTAGAACCGAGTGGCGCTGGTTAAAGGTGCCGCGGCGGGAGTCCTGGCCTGACAAGCGAACCGGGATTCCGGCTTTTGCGAGGCTGGCGCAGGCTAGAGCTTCGGCCATGCCGTAGTCCACTGGGCGTTTACCCGATCCCATCTCGGCGCGCTGTTCCAAGAGCTTCTTCACTTTGGGGTGTATGTGGAAGCCCTCGGGGTACGTCGTGAGGTGACGAGTAAGGTCTGCTAATTCTTCGGTCGAGAGTCCGGTTTCTACTTCGAATTCCGGCTTGTGCAGGCCACCGTAGTATTGATCCCAATACTTTGGGAGGTCGCGCATCAGCGGCTTCTTGGTTCGCTTGCCGGCACCTTTTTGTGCGGATTCGAATTCGGCTTTGATAGCGGCAGCTTGTGCGGGGGCGTCGGTTGCGCCGATATCATCGGCGTAGATTTCCCACAGCGGCGGATGCTCTTTGATCTTTTTATAGAGCAGCGGCTGGGTGATAGTGGGGTCGTCGACTTCGCTGTGACCGTGGCGACGGTAGCCGATGAGGTCGATCACGACGTCGGTGCCGAACTGATAGCGGTATTCGGTGGCGAGACGAGCTACGCGGACGACCGCGTCCACGTCTTCGCCGTTGACGTGGAAGATGGGGATGGACTGGCGGCGCGCGATGCAGGCGGCGAAGCGGGTGGAGTGTTCCTCGAGATAGCTTGTCGTGAATCCCAGGAGATTGTTGACGATTACATGAATGGTGCCACCTACCGTGTAGCCTGGAAGATCGGCGTAGTTCATGGTTTCGGCGAGGATGCCTTGTCCTGCAAAAGCGGCGTCGCCGTGGACGAGGAGTGGGAGATATTTTTCGCGTCCGCCTTCGCCGGAGCGGTCTTGTTTGGCACGAGTGCGGCCGACGGTTACGGGATCGACGGCTTCGAGGTGGCTGGGGTTTGAGACCAGATGGATGTGAACCTTGTTGCCGCCGCGCGTGGTGTATTCGCCTGTGGCTCCCATGTGGTATTTCACGTCGCCGGAGCCCAGGACGCTGCGCGGGTCGACGTCTTCGAAGCCGGCAAAGATTTCGTCCGGGGGGCGCTTGGCTACGTGGGCGATGACGTTGAGGCGGCCGCGGTGACTCATTCCCATCACAAGTTCGGTCGCGCCGAGGCGGGAACCGGTGTCCAGGAGTTCGTCGACCAGAGGGATCAGAGCGGTAACGCCTTCGAGCGAGAAACGCTTGCTGCCGAGATAACGCTGCTGCATGACCTGTTCGAAGATGTCGGCACGGATCAGCAGGTCGAGAATGTGCTTCTGGTCTTTTCTGGGGACCTCGGAGTCGGGGACCTCGGAGTCGGCAACCTCGAGACCTTGAGACGGCGATTCCATCCGCTCGTAGATCCAGCGGCGGCGTTCGGGATTATAGATGTGGTTGATTTCTACGCCGATGGTCGAGGAATAGATGGCGCGGGCTTCGCGGGCGTATTCGCCTTCGAGTTGTAGTTCGGGAGTGACGCGCGGGCGAAGAAAGCCGAGGGGATCGAGGTCGCCTTCGAGATATCCCCATTGGCGGAAGGCGTTGAATACGCGTTCGCGCTCGGGGTTTGATGACGCTTCGACGAGGGCAGTGCCTGTGCCGCCGTTGGAAGATTTGGATTTCTGGGTAGGCATATTTTTATTCGCTACTAGAATAACGGATGCGGAGCGGGATGCGGGGGATTCGAGGCCTGAAAACCGAGCCGGAGCGCGGGGGAATGCCTTCACACCGCCGGGAGCATGGGGAGCTGTAGGGGTAGTTCGACTCCGCGACTGCTTCGCTTTGCGAAGCAGTCACTTCGCTCAGGATGACAATCATTTTCAGGCGACGATTTTGTAGGGGCGCATCATTTCGTTGTCTTCATGCTCGAGAACGTGGCAATGCCACACATAGCGGAATTCGTCGCCTGGGTTTACCGGGGTTCCGGCGGGGAGATCGAAACGGGCGATTACCCGCGTGATGTATCCGGAATAGGTTTTGATCGTGTCTTTCCAGGCGGGGCGTTCATTTGATTCCGGGGGGATGGGGATGCCGGTGAAGACTACCTTGCCGGTCTGCGCGTACGTCGTCAGATCGAACGTCTGGCGGTTCAACACTTGAAACTGGACCAAGTGCATGTGGATGGGGTGAACATCGCCGGTGGTGTTGGCGAAGGACCAGATTTCCGTGGAACCAGCCTTGGGGTCTTCGGTGATGGGATCGTCCCAGTGCTTTTGACCCAAGAGGCCGATCATGGTGTAGCCGTCGGAGGGGCGATCCATCTCGGTTAGAGCCAAGATTCTTTCACGGACCGCGTGAGCGGGATCAAGCGGAGTCCAAGGCGCAAGTGTATCGGGGAGCGAACTGGAATCCTTTTCGGCGAGCGGCTTCGTGACCTTGAACAGCATGACATCGGTGGGCACGATTTCGCCGCCGCGTGCGTAGGGAGCGGGCGCGTCGTTGACGAGGGCCAGGTTCATTCCTTTGTGTTCGGAGAAGTCGATGACGAGGTCGAAGCGTTCTCCGGGAGAGAAGATCAGGTGACGCAGGCTTAACGGGGCGGGCAGCAGACCGCCGTCGGTTCCAATTTGACGGAAGGGCGGAGCGTCGAGGGGCTTGCCATTGGGTTTGCCGGCGGCATCGGCGGGAACCAGGGTCAGGTGGTAGAAGCGGGAGTTCGAACCGTTCACCAGGCGGAAGCGGTATTTGCGTGGCTCGACTTCCAGAAATGGGGCGGCCTTGCCGTTGACGCAGATGGTGTCGCCGAAAAACTCCTGCATCCACATGGGGTGGGTACCGTTTTTGGGCGGAGGATACAGCAACGAGCCATCGATGCCGAACTTGCGGTCCTGGATCATTAGCGGGACTTCGTAGGGTCCGCTGGGCAGGTTGAGGGCTTCTTCTTCATCGTCACGAATGAGGTAGAAGCCGGCTAATCCGGCGTAGACGTTGAGGCGAGTGATGCCGAGTGCATGATCGTGATACCAGAGCGTGGTGGCGGCCTGGTCGTTGGGGTAGTGGGTGGGATTGACAGCGGGGACGGAGCCGATTTTGCCATCGGAGGTGAACCAGGAATCGGGATAGCCGTCGCTCTCGGGCAAGGTTTGAGCGCCGTGAACGTGGGTTACGGTGCGGACTTCGGGGACACTCTCTTCGGAGCCGTGAATGGTGTTGTCGACGGGGAGGAGATGTTTGGTGGGGAGTTGGTTCGTCCATTTCACGGAAAGCGGTTGACCTTTGCGCACTTCGAAGGTTGGTCCGGGCCACATGCCGTTGTAACCCCAGATGGTGGCGGGCGGAAGGTCACGATGTGCCTTATGGCGGAACGGAACCATGCGAATGGGGACCGTCACGCCTGATTGAGGGCGAATGACTGGTGGAATCGACAAAGGAGTTACATAGCTGGGCAGCGGACCGGCCGGTTGTGCCTGACGGACAGCCGAACTGGGAGGAACTTGAGGAGTGGCAACCGGCATTTTCATGCCTTGCGTGGCCGCTTGCGCGAGGAGTTCTTGTGGTGCTGTCAAGAGGGTAGCGCCCGCGCACAAACTCACTCGCAATAAGTCACGCCTGTTGATCATCAACTCTTGCCTTGAAGTACGTGGAGTCGCCGTCAATTTCGGGCCGGAGGGTTCGGGTTAGAGCCAGTTTCGCCAGATTGGGCGGGCTGGTTCGCAATGCGCTTTGCCGTCCAGGGATGCTCTGGATGCACGACTTCTCCTGCGTGGCCCAAGAAAACCTTTCCGCCGTCGGGAAGGATTGCCTGAGACGAGCCCTTCAGTTCGATGCCATCGGCAGAGTTGTCTGCACTTCCAGTAAAGCGAATGGTGAATGGGTGCTGGCCCTGAAACTGTACGTCGAAAGAAACTTGAGTTTGGGCGACAGTTCCCGACACAGATGAGAGGCCGTGCAAATCCTGGAAGGTTCCTGAAAGTTTTGAGCCGTCCTGTTGCAGTTGCAGCACACCCGGCTCCTTGCCCAGGCGGCCTTCCAACAAGACCTGCCACTTGCCGGACACGCTGGCAGGCTTGGCAGAGTTGCTAGTCGACGAATAATCCTTGGCTTGGGCCGCTGCCAACGGCGAAACCATCAGCGCACAGAAGGAAAATAGAACAAAGGATGCGGAAACATGCCTGGTCACGATTGGACTCCCAAATGAAATGTGGTCGCGAAGAAGCGAAGCGGAACACGTAAAAGAAAATACAGTGGCAGTGTTACATGAATATTAATTTCCTGGGCAATTTGATGGCTGCTTCAGAAAATACAAAATGACAGCCGGGCCGTGAGCGCCTCGCTCCGGCCCGGCTGAAAGTGAAGGTTAAAGAACAACTATTCCACGCCACTAAAGTCGAACGCGTCGAACAGGTCATCCAACGCGGGGCTATTGGCCGGCACGTACGGGTCGTCCAGCGTAAGCGGATTGGGGAAGTTGTCGCGGCTGGTGGCCGTGATGGTCCCCACGCCCCAGTTGCGCTCGATGAATTTGATCATGGAGACGTGATCGGCATAGCTGTGGTTGACAACGCCACCGGTAGAGTAGGGCGAGACGATCAGCAGCGGGATGCGGGTGCCGTCGCCGAAGTAATCGACGGGCTGAATGTAGCCGGAGTCATAGTAGCCTCCGCCTTCGTCAAAGGTGATGAAGATGGCGGTGGTCGACCACGACGAAGAGGCCTTCACCTGGTTGACGATCCGATTCACGAAACCTTCGAAGAGATCGAGTTTCGACGAAGCCGGGTGACCATCCACATTACCGCTGGGCTTCACGATGGAAACCGCAGGCAGCGTGCCTGTGTCGATCTCCTCATACAGTGCCGTGGTGTCGGCAATGTGCGCGGCGATCTGGAGGGGATTGGTCATGATGTCACTGGCGTATTGGAATGGGTTGCAGATGTTGCAGTACTGGTCGTAAGGGTTGATTCCAGCTGGATCGTCTACATAGAGATCCCAACCTTCGCCGAAGTAGGTGTAGGAAATGGGTGTCTTCGCAGCGGAAAGCACGTCGCCGATGTGTGGCTGTGCGGAGGGAGGAATCGTGAAGGGTCCCAGGAATTGTGCGGGTGAGGTGCCATTACCGACAAAGCCCGGGTTGTAGTTATTCAGCAAGTAGTAGGCGCCAGCGGCGCAGCGCCGTTCGACATTGAGAGAGTCCAGAAGGTTTGCGATAGGCGAAACCGCTGGAGCAGTCAGGTCCGAGCAGTTGGTGTAGCTGCCACCGGAATATCCATCCTGGTCGTACCAGTTGTTGGTGCCGGTTTGGGGGTTGGGGTTTTCGACCTGCTCAGCAGGGGGAGTCGCCTTGTGGCCCTTACCATCGCTATACCAGAGAGCATCGGCGAAACCGAACATGATGTGATTGGCGCCGGTGCCGCCCATCACGGACTGATGCATATTGTCGCTCAAGGTGTAGTTATCGGCGAGGAACTTCATGTACGGCGCGTCACCCTGCTGGACGTTGTAGAAGCCCAGGGCGTCGGAGCCTTCACCGGTGTTGAGAGGTTTTGGCAGCGCTTCCCCGTTGCCGCCGGTGCCGTTCGAGACTTCGACCCAGGAAAAGAGATCCGCTGCGCAGCCGCTGGGGTTGGCCGAGGTTCCGCGCTTGGAGGAGCAGTCTGTCTGCTGCCACATCTGGTAGAAGCGGTGAACCGGGCTGCCGGTGTAGGAATCGTAAGGAGCGCCGGGGGTGATCTGGAATGGTCCCGGTTGCAGCTTGTTGACGTTGCTAATGCGGGTATCGACAACGCCGAAGGGGAGGCCGGTGGCGCCAGTCAGCAGATATCCGTTGTACTTGCCAAAGAGGTCAGGCTCAGCCAATTCCGCCACAGCCAGAGTCAGAAAAGGAGCAGACCCGGCGGTGTCGCTGGCTGCGGTCGGCGCGCCCTGTGTTTTCGGCGGTGGAAGGAGCGCGTACTTCGCTTTAGCGGCGGGACTAATTTCAAAGGTGGTTTTGTTGGTTGCGTTGAATTGCGTGGCGAGCGCGAACTTGGGGCCAGCTTGGCCACCCGCGGTGATGATGCCCTTGGAGAGCAGATTCGAGACCGTCTGCCCCTTCTTGGGCACGTAAGTCGCGTAAACGTGATCGAAACTGCGGTTTTCACCGATGATCACGATCACATGCTTGATGGGCGTTGCAGTCGCAAGCTGATCGGCGGGGGTTTGAGCGGCGGCCTGAACCGGCGCTCCAAGGTTGGCGAGCAGAGCAAGAAGGCTCGCGCCAACCGCAAGGTGCTGTCTGGCTTGTGCCAGGAAACTCGGCGAAGACATTTATTTCCTCCTGAGACGTACAGCTAGGTACAGCTCAAGGTAGTGGGAGGGCGGTTACGGGCAGGTGACATGGAGATGAATTCCCGAATAAAAGAAATCCACAGCCATGAGCATACTGAGAGAGCAGATCGCACGAGGGTGCGCGAATTTTGTGCCTTTCGGCAGAAATGTAAAGTTCGGGTTAAGGAATTTCCACAGGTGGCCAAACCGTCTACCCTGGTTAATGTAGGAAGCTCTCGGAATGGAGCAAAGCGGACTGCCGGAACGTCGACGGAGGGGCCTTGGAGTAAGTTGCAGAGATCCTTCGCTCGACCCAGGATGATAAGGTCAGAGATGACAGGTTAGGAAAGGGTTGAGGTTATGCAGGGGAGCGGTGTGGTGCAGGTTGCAAGCGGTTATACGGTCGATGAGACCGTGCGACGACTGGAATCGGTTCTGGCCGAGCGGGGCGTGCGAGTATTCGCCCTTATTGACCACAGCGGCGAGGCGGAGAAAATCGGGATGAAGATGCGGCCGACCAAGCTGGTCATCTTCGGAAGCCCCAAGGGAGGGACGCCGCTGATGGTGGCTGCGCCGTCTTTGGCGATCGATCTGCCGTTGAAGGCGCTGGTGGCTGAAGATGGCGAGGGTAAGGTGTGGGTTTCCTACAATAGTCCGGAGTATTTGGAGCAGCGCCATGGCGTGCCGGAGGAGTTGATCAAGAATATTGCGGTTGTGGGCGCGCTGGTGGGAAAGGCTGTGGAATAATGCTGCGGTCATCATCCTGCCGTCATCCGGCGGTCACGGAGAGATCCTGTGATTGAGAATTCCAACCGAGCCCGCGATCATTTGGCCAACGAACGCACATTTCTGGCGTGGGTGCGAACCAGTGTGGCGGTTGTGGTTTTCGGATTCGCAATTGGGCGGTTTGCCATTGCGATGAGACAGCTGACGGAGTTTCAAGGCCGGGGGTCGCGGACCACAGGGCTTTCGGTGTGGATGGGAATGAGCGCGATTCTGGCGGGTGTAGCGATGATGGTGGCAGGACTGGCGCGATATCGAAGAACGCGGTCGCAACTGGACGAGGGGAAGTTTGAGCCGGCGGGATTCATCGTGGATCTGGTGGCGATCTTGACGGTGCTGTTTGGAATGGTGCTGGCGGGGTATTTGATTTACGTGCAGAAGAGCTTGGGATAGCCGCGGGAAGGTTTAGTGCGCAGTGCGTTGTCTGGAGCGATCCTCAGCATCGGAAACCTATGGCGAACGATCAGGAGAAAGAGGCTGCGGCGCGAGCGAGCCTGCAGTTCGTCAAGAATGGTCAAGTCGTGGGGTTGGGGACAGGATCGACGGCGGCGTACTTCATTCGATTGCTGGGCGCGGAGGTGAGGAATGGTCTGAGGATCCGCGGCATACCCAGCTCCGATCGTTCGAGGGAGCAGGCGGCTGGCCTGGGGATTCCGCTTATCAGTTTGGATGAGTGCCAGGAGATCGACGTGACGGTGGACGGAGCGGACGAAGTTGATCCGCAATTGCGGTTGATTAAAGGTGGTGGCGGCGCGCTGCTGCGGGAAAAGATTGTGGCCTCGGCGAGCAGACAGCTTGTGATCGTCGCCGATGCGACGAAGAGAGTTCCGGTGCTGGGAAAGTTTCCGCTGCCGGTGGAAGTCATCAAGTTCGCGCAGGCCGTGGTGCGGAGAAAGATTGAGGCGCTGGGGGCTGCGGTTGAGATGCGACTGGGAACGGATGGGAAGCCGTACTTGACTGACGAGAATAATTACATTCTGGATTGCCGGTTCGGGCAGATTCCGGATGCAGATGGACTGGCGCGGCAACTTAGCGATATGCCGGGAGTGGTGGAGCACGGGCTGTTCATTGGCATGGCGAGCGTGGTGTTGGTGGCAAACGGGAGTGAGGTAGTGGAGTTGCGGGCTCGCAACAAGTAATACCTTTTCCAGGCGGAGTCGCTGAGAGAACAATTCCGAGATGCCTTTTTCACAATTCTTCAGAAAGAAACGCCGAACTGCGGCAAAAGCGCAAACGCAGGGTCGAGATGAGCCTTCGCGGCGGCGTGGGCCGCGATACCGTGTGCAGGCGCCGCTGGATGTGACGGTGCTGCGTTCGGGGATTCCGGATACTTTGCCGGGGCGGTCGGTCAACCTGGGCGAGCGCGGAGTGTCTGCTGTGCTGGCGGGAGAACTGCGGCTGGGTGAGGCCGTGGGAGTGGAGATACGGCTGCCGCTGATGGCGACTCCGTTGCGCGTGCGAGCTGTCGTAAGGAATCACGATAAGTTGCGCCTGGGGTTGGAGTTTGTAGGGCTTTCCTCGGAACAGCAGGCGGGAATTCGTAATTGGGCGAGTGAAGCGAAAGCGGAGGTGGAACCGGGAATACCCGGGAAGGTTCCGATCGAAGCGAGGAAGAGCTCCGAGACTGGCGCACCACGGAGAGCGCAGCTTACCAGCAAGGGCCGCGCCCAGCTGGGGGTCTTTCTGATGGCCCTGGTGGCGGTTTTGCTCGTAGTTTTGTGGTGGCGGTGGAATCGCGGGTGGGAAGATCTGGAGTCCAGTCTGCAAAAGAGTGGAAAGAGGATCGAGCAGTCACAAATTCAGGCCCAAGTTCCGGCAGATGCGATGTTGAGGCTGGTGACTCACCGCGTGGATCCTGATTATCCTCCGGCAGCGCGGGCGGCGAATTTGCAAGGCGTAATTGTGCTCGACGTGGTGGTGGGACGGGACGGGTCCGTGTTGGATGTGCGGGCGCAGAATGGCCCGGAGGTACTGGCACAGGCCGCCACAGATGCTCTGCGCTGGTGGCGATTTGAACCTTACCGGGTTGACGGCAAGGCAGTGGTGGTGGAGACGACAGTTGCGGTGGAGTTTAAGCCATAGGCGCAGGCTGCCGAGTTCAGCGATTGGGACCTACTGGCTTGTCGAGCCGTTAGCAAGGAACAGGAAGATTGCTGCTCCAGCAATCGGCGACGATTAGCCAAGCACCGAGACGGCGCCAGGCTTTCACGTACTTCCCGCGGTCGGCCAGGATTGTGCCGTCGGGTCGGCGGACAGCCACGGTATAGCGGCCAATCTCGACGGCCATGTCGCCGGAGGCTTCGACGCGGATGGTTTCGAGGCGAAGGTCTTCGTATCCGGCTTCGGCGACCTGGCGGAGCAGACGCTCAACGGCCTTGGGGCCGTAGGCTGGGTCGTGATGCGGTGCCATGAATGCGCCGTCCTGCGCGAAGAGAGCGGCTACCTGATCGTAGTTGCCGGTGTTGAAGGAAGTGACAAAATCCTGGGCAAGGTTGCGGATCAGGGACTCTACATCCAACGACGGACGAGAGTCCGCGAGGGAGCTGGAATAGGGCCGATACATCTACTACCTCCTGGGGGGAAGGCCGAGAGCGGCTCCATAGCCAGACGGAAAGCCACTCTCAATGCACCGGCATTCTAACGCAAAAGGGTCTGTGGAAGCAGGAAAGATTTGTGAACAGAACAAGAAAAACTTTCATCCCCCGGCGGTTCGAGAAAAGCGGACGACTGTTCGGTGGAATTGAAGGAGGGCCGGTGCAAGTTGAGCTGTCCGGATTTTATTTGAGTTGCTCGGATGTTTATTGAGTGCAGAGAATCCTCCGCAAGGGGAAGGCGCACCTGACATGCTGAGCAGGGTCCGTCTACAATGGCTATGGAGTTGATTTTCTTAGTCATGATTAGGAGAAGAGAATGGAACGCAAGGCTAGTGCGGTGTGGAAGGGCGGATTGAAGGACGGAAAGGGAACGATTTCTGCGCCGGGAGGAGTGCTGAAGGACACGCAGTATTCGTTTACTTCGCGATTCGAGAACGGGCCGGGGACGAATCCGGAGGAATTGATCGCGGCGGCGCATGCGGCGTGCTTTTCGATGGCGCTTTCGGCACAACTGGGGGGAGCGAATCTGACGCCGGAGAGCATCAGCACGAATGTGACGCTGACCATGGAGAAGCTGGACTCCGGGTGGACGATTACATCGAGCCATATCGATGTAGTAGGGAAGGTTCCGGGAGCGGACGCGGCGGCGTTTCAGAAGTATGCGGAGGCGGCAGAGAAGGGATGTCCGGTGTCGAAGGTGCTGAACGCGAAGATTTCGATGAGTGCGAAGCTGGGGTAGATGCGGCGTCGTTGTGGGAAAGACTCTTCACCACAGAGACACAGAGGAAACAAAAGAAACGGCTTGGGCCACAACCGATCGTCAGCCGGTGGTTTGACAGGGTGTGACAGGGCTGTAAAAATGGAAACGTTGGTCTTCCTGACACGGCGGCCTTGGGGCCGCCGCTGCATTGCAGTCCAGATTGCCATCGTGGCGGAATTGGCAGACGCGCATGGTTCAGGTCCATGTACCGGCAACGGTGTGGGGGTTCGAGTCCCTTCGATGGCACCATCGATTAAGAAGCTGAAGAGCTGAAAACTAGAAGAGCGCCTCGCTGCGCTTGGCTGGACAGCCGAGGCGGCCGTCCCCACAGAGCTCTGGCTGTCCTCACTAAAACTTCGGCTCTCGCTATGAAACCTGCATTCTCCGCAGGCGCCTGTCTGCCGGAAGAAGTACACTCCTTGTCATGAAAAATCTGCTGCGGTTCATTGGCTGGAGGGTTGTCCTGCTGATCGTTTCTCTTCCAGGATTGGCGGGCTTGTGCGCGGCGCAGAAGCTGGCCATCACGATGGATGATCTGCCGTTGAATGGGACGCTGCCGCCGGGAGTCACTCGGGCGGAGACAACCAAGAATGTGCTGGCGATTTTGAAGAAGAGGCACGTGCCTCCAGTGTACGGATTTATCAATGCGAAGAAGCTGGAGGGGAATGCTGACGGCGCTGAGGCGTTGAAGCTCTGGGCTGCGGCGGAGCCGGTGGGGAATCATACCTATTCGCACATGGATCTGGAGCAGAACTCCGCAGAAGCATTTGAGCGTGATATTGAGGAGAACGAGCCGGCGCTGGAGTTGCTGGCACGGAAACTGGGGCCCGGGGATGACTGGCATTGGTTGCGCTATCCGTATTTGCACGAGGGAGACACGGTGGAGAAGCGGCGCGCGGTGCGAGCCTACTTGAAGGCGCATGGGTACAGAATCGCGCAGGTGACGCTTGATTGGGAGGACTACTTGTGGAACACCGCTTATGCGCGGTGCGTGGAGAAGGGTGATGCGAAGTCGATTGAATGGCTGCGGTCGAGTTATTTGAACACAGCTTCGCAGTTTCTCGACCTGGGACGGGAACAGGCGAAGCTGATTTACGGGCACGAGATCAACTACGTTCTGCTGATGCACCTGGGAGCGTTCAGCAGCACAATTTTGCCGGACGCGCTGGATCTGCTGAAGAAGAAAGGATTCAAACTGGTTCCGCTGGAGGAAGCGGAGAGCGATGCCGCGTACGAGGGCGATCCCGATGTGGGGTTGCATGATGCCGGCACACTACTCGATCAGTGGATGCAGGTGAAGCAGATCAAGTATCCGGAGCACGCGGAGAAACCTTACAAGGAGATTGACGGAGTGTGCCGGTGATCGGCGTTCCGATTAGCGAATCATTCCTTCCCGTATAATTCAGGCACTCGTTATGCCTGTTTCCCTTGATCAGATTGTCGGCTCTACGCGCCAGAAAGTCGCCGAGACTAAACGAACGGCTGATTTCCGAGAGTTGGGGCAACGGGCGGAACAGCATGTGCCACGCGGGTTTCGGCGGGCGCTGGTGGAAAAGAGTAGAGCTGGCGTGGCGGTAATTGCGGAGTTAAAGAAGGCGTCGCCATCCAAGGGTCTGATCCGGGCGGAGTTTTTTGTGGAAAAGCTGGCGCGGGAATTGGAAGAGGCGGGGGCGGCAGCGCTTTCGGTGCTGACGGATGAGGAGTTTTTTCAGGGGTCGCTGGAGAATTTGCGGATAGCGTCGGCGGCTGTGAAGATTCCTTGTCTGCGCAAAGACTTCATTGTGGATGAATTTCAGTTGCTGGAGGCGCGGGCGAACTCGGCGGATGCGGTGTTGCTGATTGTGGCGGCTTTGACGAATGCGGAGCTGAATAGGCTGGCGCTGGGTGCAGGCTTGCACGGACTGGACGTTTTGTGCGAAGTGCATGATGAGGAAGAATTGCAGCGGGCTTTGGATGCGGGATGCGATCTGATTGGAGTGAACACGCGGGATCTGCGGGCTTTTAAAGTGGACGCCGAGACGGCGTTCCGGCTGGCGGCGCTGATTCCGAAGAATGTGGTGAAGGTGGCGGAGAGCGGGATTCGGTCGGGAGAAGATATTGCGCGGCTGCGGGCGGCGGGGTATCAGGCGTTCTTGATTGGCGAGTCGCTGATGCGGGCGGAGAAGCCGGGGGTTGCGCTGCGAGGGTTAGTTGCGAGTGCCGAGTTGCGAGTACCGAGTGGGCGGTGAACTGGTGGCGCGCGAAGTTTTTTCCTATTGCAGACAATTGTGCTTATGACTTGGGTGAAAATTTGTGGAATGACGAATTTGGAGGATGCTCTGGCCGCAGTTGAGGCCGGAGCGGATGCGGTGGGGTTTGTGTTTTATGAGAAGAGCCCGCGGAACATTAGTGTTGAAGCGGCGCGGGAGATCGTGGAGAAACTGCCGGTGGGTGTGGACAAGGTGGGAGTGTTTGTGAATGAGCATGAGGACTCCATCTGTGGTGTTGCGGACGGCGCGGGGCTTACGGCGTTTCAGATGCATGGTGACGACGAGGATCCGCACGTTGCAGATCTCGTGGTTGAGCGCCGTCCCAGCCTGAAAGTTTTTGCGTTGATCTCGATGGGCCACCCGAGTCCAGTGGGTTGGGCAAGCGTCTGGGATCCGGATGTCGTGCATGCGTTCCTCGTAGACTCTGGCTCGCCGTCGAAGCATGGCGGTACAGGCGAAGTGTTTGACTGGAGAGCTTCGGTTGGGACGCTGGACGAGATTAAGCGATTTGGACAGCTGGTATTAGCTGGGGGATTAACGCCGCAGAACGTCGCCGATGCGATCAATATTCTGGAGCCTTGGGGAGTGGATGTGGCTTCCGGTGTTGAGGCGCGGCCGGGGAAGAAAGATCCGGAGAAGGTGCGGGCGTTTGTGAAAGCCGTGCGGGACGCGGATCGGAAGGCGAGTTAGAGATGGCTACGGCAACGATCAGCGAGAATCGAGTTGGGACTACGAAGGTCAAAATCACCACCCTTGCTGCAAAGAACGCGGCAAGGATGGGGCACCCTCATCTTTCTCGCGTTCCAGTCCCAGCGAACGAGCCGGGGCGGTTTGGGGTCTACGGCGGGCGCTATGTGCCGGAGACTTTGATGGCGGCGCTGGAGGAACTTGAGCGGCAGTATGAGAAGGCTAAGCGCGATCCCAAGTTTCAGCGGCGGCTGGAGGAGTTGTTGCGGACTTATGCGGGGCGTCCTACGGCGCTTTCGTTTGCGCGGCGGCTTACGCAGAAGTTGGGTGGGGCGAAGATTTATCTGAAGCGGGAAGATCTGCTGCACACCGGGGCGCACAAGATCAACAACTGTCTGGGACAGGGCCTGCTGGTGGAGCGCATGGGCAAGAAGCGCGTGATTGCGGAAACTGGGGCGGGGCAGCATGGCGTGGCTACGGCTACGGTTTGCGCTTTGCTGGGTTTTGAATGCGTCGTGTACATGGGGACCGAGGACATGCGGCGGCAGGAATTGAATGTATTCCGCATGCGGTTGCTGGGCGCGGAGGTGCGCGGGGTGGACTCGGGGTCGCGGACTTTGAAGGATGCGATCAATGAGGCGATGCGTGACTGGGTTACGAATGTGCGGACCACGCATTATTTATTGGGAAGCGTGCTGGGAGCGCATCCGTATCCGACGATGGTTCGGGATTTTCATCGCGTGATCGGGCGGGAGGCGCGGGCGCAAATTCTGAAAGCCGAGGGGAAACTGCCGGCGGCAGTGATTGCTTGCGTGGGTGGGGGATCGAATGCGATCGGAATTTTCTACGAGTTTATCAAAGATAAGAAGGTGCGATTGATTGGAGTGGAGGCGGGCGGTCGCGGAGAAGCACTGGGGGAGCATGCGGCCCGGTTTCGTGGAGGGTCGCCAGGGGTTTTGCAGGGGACCTATTCTTACGTGCTGCAGGATTCCGCTGGGCAGATCGCGGACACGCACTCGATTTCGGCGGGGCTGGATTATCCGTCGATTGGGCCGGAGCATGCGGCGTTGAGGGATGCGGGGCGGACGGAGTATGTTTCGGCGTCGGATCAGGAAGCGCTGGAGGCGACTACCTTGCTGGCGCGGACGGAGGGAATTATTCCCGCTTTGGAGTCGGCGCATGCCGTGGCGGACGTGGTGAAGCGCGCGCCTGGGATGAAGAAATCCGACGTGGTGGTTGTGAATGTTTCCGGGCGTGGGGATAAAGATATTGGGATAATGCGGGAAAGCCTTTCGATCGAGTAAAAATCAAAATCTTTAGCACAGAGGGCACTGGGTTTCACAGGATAAGTCTCTCGCGCTGATTTCGTTTATGCCTTTATCTTTTTATAAGAAGCCCGGGCTGGTAGTGTATGTGACCTGCGGAGATCCGGATCTTGCGACTACGCGAGCCGTCGTGCTGGCTGCGATTGAGGCGGGCGCGGATTTGATTGAGCTGGGTGTGCCGTTCAGCGACCCGGTGGCGGATGGTCCGGTGATTCAGCGGGCGAGCGAGCGGGCCCTGAAGCGCGGAACATGCCTGGCGCAGGTGCTGACGCTGGCGGCGGAGGTGCGGCAGCATGCGCAGTCGACGGGGCTGGTTGTGTTTTCGTATTTGAATCCGATCTTGCGGATGGGGATGGAGAAGTTCTGCATGGTGGCGCGGCATGCCGGAGTGGATGGGGTGCTGGTCACGGATTTGCCGGTGGAAGAGGCTGGGGAATATCTGAGCGCGATGCGGGCGCATGATCTGGCGCCGGTGTTTCTGGCGGCACCGACCAGTCCCGATGCGCGGTTGAAGCGGATTGCGGAGGCGTCGCGAGGATTTGTTTATGCGGTGTCCCGGACGGGAGTGACGGGAGCGCGGCAGAAGTTGGCCGACGATGCGCGGAAACTGGTGCGGCGGCTGCGGCGAGTGACGAAGCTGCCGATTGCGGTTGGGTTTGGGATTTCGAACGCAGAGCAGTTTGCGGAAGTTGGCAAATTCGCGGATGCTGTGGTGGTGGGAAGTGCGATTGTGGAGACGATTGAGCGGAATCGGGGACGGGAGGAGGCGGCTGTGGGAGAATTTGTGGGGAAGCTGGTTGGAGGTCGTTAGTCTGGCGGCCGTTTGCGCGAAAATGGAGTCCTCACCTTTGCAAGCCAAAGATGGGGCACCGGGTTAGGGCAGGTTTCACGCAGCGACGAGAATACCTTGCGAGGCTGGCGGCACACAAAGCGTCTAGGGATCCTTCGGCTGCGATTGTGCTTCGCTTTCGTGAAGCACAATCCTCGCTCGAGATAACAGAGTTGGTATAAGAACCTCATGGACATCGCGGATTGGCGGAAGAACATTGATGAGCTGGACCGGCGGCTGGTGGAGTTGCTCAGCGAGCGGGCACGGGCTGCGGTGGAGATCGGGCGGCTGAAACGGAATACAAATTTACCGATTTATGAGCCGGAGCGGGAACGAATTGTGTTTGAGAATGTGCAGAGGATGAATCGAGGTCCGCTGCCGGGGCAGGATCTGGTGCGGATTTTCGAACGGATCATGGATGTGATGCGGAATATTCAGAAGGAAGGGATCGGGGCTAAGGCGGATGGGGTGAAGGCTGGGGAGACGGAGTTGGATTCGGACGTTAACGATTAGGCCGCCAGCGGTGGTGGTGGACGCGACAACGGGTTCCTTGCTTTGCTCGGAATGACAAGGCTTGTTCAGAGCTAGAAGCTGGAAGCAGAGATTTTCTTATGATTGTGGCGATGCAGGAAGTGGCGGACGAAGGTCAGATTCAGCAGGTGATTGAACACCTGGTGAAGATGGGTTTTGAAGTGCACCGGTCGACCGGGGCGCGGCAAACGGTGCTGGGCGCGGTGGGAGCGGGGATTGATTTTGATATCCGCATCCTGGAGTTGCTGCCGGGGGTGCAGGAAGTCCATCGCATCAGTTCGCCGTACAAGCTGGCGGGGAAAGGGTTTCGTCCTGAGGGGACGATCGTCAAGCTGGCGAATGGGATTGGGGTTGGCGGGAACGACGTGGTGGTGATGGCAGGGCCGTGCTCGGTGGAGTCGCGGGAACAGCTTTTCTCTACAGCGGAGGCCGTGGCGAAGGCTGGGGCGCGAGTGCTTCGAGGTGGAGCGTTCAAGCCGCGGAGCTCTCCTTATTCTTTTCAGGGGCATGGAGAAGATGCGCTGAAGTTGCTGCGGGAGGCGGGAGAGAAGTTCAAGCTGCTGGTGATCAGCGAGGTCATGGAGATCTCTCAGATTCCGATGATGCTGCCGTACGTGGACATTTTGCAGGTAGGGGCGCGCAATATGCAGAACTTCAATTTGCTGCGCGAACTGGGCAAGGTGCGAAAACCGGTGCTGGTGAAGCGCGGGATTGCGGCGACGTTGGAGGAACTGCTGCTATCGGCGGAATATATTATGGCGGGCGGAAATTATGAAGTGATTTTGTGCGAGCGCGGGATCCGGACTTTTGAAACTTACACGCGGAACACGATGGATATTTCGGCGATTCCGATCATCCACAAGCTCTCGCATTTGCCAATGACGGCTGATCCGTCGCACGGAACGGGGCGGCGCGACAAGGTTGCGCCCATGGCGCGAGCATCGGTAGCGGCGGGAGCGGATGCGCTGCTGATTGAAGTGCATTGCGATCCGAACAACGCGTGGTCGGATGGGGCACAGTCGCTGTTTCCCGAGCAGTTTGCGACGCTGATGGATGAGTTGCGGATGATCGCGCCGGCGGTGGGACGAAAGATTGCTTAACCCTTTCGCCAACTGAGGTACCGCAAGCAAAATGAAAACCGCAGAGGACGCAGAGAACGCCGAGGCATGCAAGAAGAATCCATCGCGACGCCGGCGTAGTTGTCCGTCGACTAAGCTTGGATGACCAAAGATTTTCCCCGCGGCCTCAGTGTCCTCTGCGGTTTTCATTGTTTCTTTCGATCTCTTGGTTTCTGCCATATGGCGATTCGGCAAATTACGATTGTTGGGACGGGGCTGATCGGCGGGTCGTTTGCCCTGGCGCTGCGGAAGCGGCGGTTTGCCGGACGGATTGTGGGGTGCGACCGGGAGTCGGCGCTGAGGAAGGCGAAGATGCGCGGGGTGATCGACAGCGGATCGGTAGAGCCTGGGGACGCGGTGCGGGGAAGCCAGTTGGTGGTGCTGGCAACGCCGGTGCTGGCAATTGTCGATTTGATCGGGCGACTGGGTCCGGGGCTGCCCGCGACGACGTTGCTGACGGATGTTGGAAGCACGAAGGCGGCGGTGGTGGAGCAAGCGCTGAAGGTATTTGGGAAGAATGCGGGGAAGCGATTTCTGGCGGGGCATCCGATGGCGGGGAAAGAGCACAGCGGCGTAGATTACGCGGATGCCGATTTGTTTCAGAATGCGGTCTGGTTCCTGACGCCGCTGCCGGGTCAGCATCTGAATCAAGGCATCTTCGCGGAATTTGCCGGATGGATCGATCAGATTGGGGCGCGGATTGCGATGCTGCCTGCCGAGGATCACGACCAGTTGTGTGCGTGGATCAGTCACCTGCCGCAGATGATTTCGACGGCGCTGGCGGCGGCGCTGGTGGAGGAGTTTGGAGAGGATGCGCCGTTGCTTCCGGCAGGGGGGCGGGCGCTGCGGGAGATGACGCGGATTTCCGCGAGTCCGTATTCAATGTGGCGGGACGTTGCGATCACCAACAAGAAGAATCTGGAGGATGCGCTGTTTAAGGTGGAGCAGCGGTTGGCGCACATTCGAGAGAACCTGGCGACGCGGCAGTTGGCGGAGGAGTTTGAGCAGGCGCACGGGTTGAAAAAGAGTGTGGGGAAGAAAGAGTAGAACAGTAGCCAGTGACCAGTGACCAGTTTTCACTGACACTGCCACTGACCTCTAGCCACTGACCATTGATTTCTTTAGAATGCGGACGCTATGAATAAGGTTGTGGGCAGCGCGGATGAGGCGATTCGGGATGTAGGGGATGGCTCGGTCATTATGATCGGGGGGTTCGGGCTGTGCGGGATCCCGGAGAATCTGATTCGCGCGCTGGTGCGCAAAGGATCGAAGAACCTCACGACCATCAGCAATAACGCGGGCGTGGACGGACTCGGCAACGGGATGCTGCTGGCTGCGGGGCAGATTCGGCGGCACATTGGAACTTACGTGGGGGAGAACAAGCTGCTGGAATCGATGGTGCTGGCGGGGAAAGTAGAGCTCGATCTGGTGCCGCAGGGGACGTTTTCGGAGCGCATTCGCGCGGCGGGCGCGGGGATTCCGGCTTTTTTCACGCCTACTGGCGTGGGGACTGTGGTGGCTGACGGCAAAGAGACCCGCGAGTTCGATGGCCGCACTTATGTGATGGAGCGCTGGTTGAAAGCGGACTTTGCATTTGTGAAGGCGTGGAAGGGCGACCGGATGGGGAATCTGGTTTACCGGAAGACAGCCCGGAATTTTAATCCCATCATGGCTACGGCGGCTAAGGTCACGATTGCCGAGGTTGAGCAACTGGTTGAAGCCGGGGAGTTGGATGGGGATCTGGTGCATACGCCTTCGATATACGTGAAAAGGATTTTCCAGGGAGAGGTGTATGAACGGCGGATTGAGAAGCGGACGGTGAGGAAGGTGAGCGGCTAGCAGCGAGTACCTAGTATCTAGTATTAGTATCGAGTACGAAGCGGCCTAGTTGCATGGGTCCTTCGCTTCGCTCGGGGATGGCAAGGCGATGACGAAACCTGGGAAGGATGTGGAGAAGCGCGAGAGGATTGTTGGCCGGATTGCTCGCGAGTTGCGGGATGGGTTTTATGTGAACCTGGGCATTGGCATGCCTACGCTGGTTGCGAATTGCGTTCCGGCGGGGATGGAAGTCATTCTTCAATCGGAGAATGGGATGCTGGGGATTGGGCCTTATCCGGTGGAGGGTGAGGAAGATGCCGACCTGATCAACGCGGGCAAGGAGACGGTGAGCGAGATGGCGGGGACGTCTTATTTTTCGAGTGCGGATTCGTTCGCCATGATCCGTGGAGGGCATGTTGATTTGAGTGTGCTGGGGGCGATGGAAGTGGATGAGGCGGGGAACCTGGCGAACTGGATGATTCCCGGGAAAATGGTGAAGGGGATGGGCGGGGCGATGGACCTGGTTGCTGGGGCGCGGCGCGTGGTGGTGGCGATGGAGCATACGACTCGGGAAGGCGCTCCGAAGATTTTGAAGAAATGCACGCTGCCGCTGACCGGAGTAAAGGTAGTGGATACGATTGTGACGGAGATGGCGTACATCCGGGTGACGGAGCGGGGGTTGGTGTTGGAGGAAGTGGCCCCGGGGTTGACGGCGGAAGATGTGCAGCGGGCAACCGAGGCCCGGCTGGTGGTGAGTTCGAGTTTGAAGGTTATGCAGAGCTAGCGACGAGCTTCAGGGCTAAAGCCCCGCCTTTTCTGAGCTTCGCGCGGCGCTGAAGCGCCGCTCTTTCACGGTATCCTACAGGTCCGAGCAATCCTCCCTGAATCCGACCACGCCTCCACAAATCCCAACACTTCCCCACCAATCCGAACAGTCCTTCGCCGATTCCCTAGATGCGGAACGGGGCGGCTAACAGGCGGAACGGGAGTGTGATTGCCAGGTAGATTATTTCGAGGACCCCGTGGACTGCTACTCCTACGATGCGGAACGGGAGGAGGAGTAGCCAGATGAAGGGGTAGGCCACGAGCGCCAGCAAAGCCAGGGGCCAGCAGAGTACGAAAAGGATGCACCACAGGAGGAAAGTAAACATGATGAAACCTCCTTCTTCTGTCACTCAATTGTACGACGGGGGTGCGAAGAAAGTTCCCTGTAGCGATTAGTGGAACTCCCAGCGGGAGAAGGCTTCAGGCACTTGCGGGCGACGCCGCCCGCTCCACACGAACTTATTCGTATCGCAAGGCTTCTGCGGGCAGAGTTTTGCCAGCGGACCATGAGGGGTAAAGTGTCGCCACGAAAGAGATTCCTACGGCCACCAGCACTACCCACAGGCCATCTTTCAGCCGAGGCGCGAAGGGGACGTAGTCGATGGAGTAGACCTCGGGGGAGAGCGAAATCAGATGATAGTGGCCGCCGGCGTATGAGATGGCATAGCCCAACAGCAGGCCGATCGCCGTGCCGATTACGCCGATCAGCACGCCCTGGGCGATGAAAATGTTTCTCACCTGCGAAGCGCGTGTGCCAATCGACATGAGCACGGCTATGTCCTTGGTCTTCTCCATCACCATCATGATCAGAGAAATCAGAATGTTCAAGGCGGCGACGAAGACGATCAGGCCGACCGTGATGTAAGTGACCAGTCGTTCCATGTTCAGGGCGTGAAATAGAGCCTTGTTTTGTTCCTTCCAGTTAGTCGCCATGAAGCCGTTGCCAGCCACATTTTCGAGTTCACGGGCAACTACGTCTGCCTTATCGATGTCGTCGACCTTGAACTCGATAACCGAAATCAAATCGCCGAGGCCGAATAATCGCTGGGCATCCGAGAGCCGTGTAAAAGCCCAGGACGAGTCGTAATCGAAGAAGCCAGAGTTGAAAATTCCGACCACGCGAAAGCGATTGTATTTTGGCACCATACCAAAAGGCGTCAATTCGCCCTGCGGGCTGGTGACCAGAACGACGGAACCGATAGTCGCTCCAAGACTGTCGGCCATGTCTTTGCCCAGAATGATCGGGGGCATGGCTGCGACGCGTTCGCGGATGGGGCCGAGGGAATCGGGAGAGTCGTCGGTCGCTGGCGAGCCCTGGACAGCTCCTTTCGACAAGCTCAGGGCAGACTCTTCGGCTCCGCTTCGGGCAGGCGAGGCGACCGTCCCCGCATGATCGTTTTCTGGCTCGGGGGTAGCTTCTTCCAGGGCAGCCGCTGAACCCTCTTTGACCGTGCTGAGTAAATCGCCGACCTTGCGCTCATACGATGGAATCATGCCTTTGAGGACGGCGCCACGGGCGCGGGGTCCGCGGGAGATCAGGACCTGTTCGAAAATTGCAGGAGCGGCGGCTATGACATGCGGTTGTTTGGAGAGGCGATCGAGCAGCGGCGGCCAGTCTTTGATGCCGTCGTCGGCTATTCGGAGCAGGCTGACGTGGGAGGTCGATCCGATGAGACGCTCCTGCAAGTCCTGGCGGAAGCCGTTGTTGACGGCAAGGGCAACAATGAGCGAGGCCACGCCTGCGGCTACTCCGACGATCGAGATGCCCGTGATGATGCCGATGAACGCCTGGCGGCGTTTGGCGCGCAGGTAGCGGGTCGCGATGAAGAGTTCAAAGCGCATGGGGCGTTCGGCTGTCAGCTCTCAGCTTTCAGTCAAGTCGGATTATAACTACTCGCTCCTGGTCGAGTGCGGACTCAGGCAAACAAAAGGCAGAACGGCGGGCACCGTGGACCGATACCGGCGATACTCTTCCCCGAAGCGGCCCTCGAGTTCTTTATCTTCCATCCTGATCATCACGGCACCGGTGACGATGGCGAACACTGTCAGGAACCAGCATACTGCCAGCCCCGTGCCGATACTCCAGGCCAGCATCTCGCAGAGATGGCCTAAATAGACAGGATGGCGCACGCGAGCGCGAATGCCGGTTGTTACGAGGAGTTGCTGTCTGTGATTGGACAGAATTTCTGGCAGACCGCCTAGTTGTGCCGGGCTGAAACCGCTTCCGGAGAATTTGTAGAGCACGAGCCCCGCGCCAAACAGGGCCGTGGCCGGAATCCAGCACCACCAGCGGTGATAGATCGTCAGGTCGCGCCAGTGCGCGGTGACTGCGGCCAGAAGCAGCCACATCGCGATCCACACCGGCAACAGGATTCGATACGGGGAGCGTGGCCGCGAGCGCCAGTACTCGACGCGGGGATGAATCAGCAGCCAGAAGCTGGGGATAGTTGCGTAGACGACGCAAAAGATCCAGCCGATGGCCCTCAGTGTTTGCTCCACACCTCGATTCTACTGATGACGAAGCCGCGCTTGGCGGAGGGGGTGCTGAGTTCTGCGTTACGTTTTCCTACCCCCCGGAAGTTCACCGTCTTTCGTTCATGACTCGTGATCTTGTGAAGATTCTCATAAAGAGTCAACATCCGCACAGGGCGTGATGTTATGAAGATTTTGCTAGTCGAGGATTCGTACATTGAACGACATAAGGTTGGCGGCTATTTAGCCGACTGGGGGCTCGACTATCTGGCTGTCGGAAGCGGGACAGAAGCAGTCAAGTTGCTGGAGGGTGCCGAGCCGCCGAATATGGCTTTGCTCGACTGGATGCTGCCCGGCCTCGATGGGATCGACGTGTGCCGCCGCATCAGAAAATTGGGAACGAGAGTACCGTACATCTATACCGTGATGCTGACGGCCAAGAACCGGAAGCAGGATCTGCTGCTGGCCATGGAGGCGGGCGCGGATGACTATCTGGCCAAGCCCGTGGACCCCTCGGAATTGCGGGCTCGAATCATGGCGGGCAAGAGAATTCTGGAACTGCAACAGTCTCTGACTTTCGCCGCCACTCACGATTTTCTGACCAACCTGCTGAACCGCGCGGAAATACTGGCGACTTTAGACAGAGAATTTTCGCGGAGCGGACGCGAAGGAAAGCCGGCCACGCTGATCATGGCCGACATCGATCACTTCAAGCGCATCAACGATTCCCTCGGCCACGGCGCAGGCGATGAGGTTTTGAAGGAAGTAGCCCGCAGATTGAAGATGGACTTGCGCCCCTACGATATCGTGGGGCGTTACGGCGGCGAAGAATTTCTGGTGATTCTGCCGGGCTGCGATCTGGCTGCCGGCGCCCGGCGCGCCGATGCGGTCCGCAACTTAGTGGCGAAAGAACCGATCGTTACCCCGTTCGGCACGACTTCCGCTACGGTCAGTATGGGCGTGACCGTGACTTCCGCGGTGCGCGATCATGCGGTGTCGGACCTGCTTCACGAGGCGGACGTCAGCTTGTACGCCGCGAAGAAGAACGGAAGGAACCGTGTCGAACTTTTCTCCGCCACGGCCCGACAGACGGGCGCAGGCCAGAGCTAGCGGGGGCCGAAATCAAACGGAACATGCCGTTCAGAGGCGTGCATGTCCCTACAAATCTGTGGCACATTAGATGTTCATGTCTGCACCTGACGACTCCAGAGCAGGACGCGTCGCCTTTACGCATCCCGACTTCGTACTGTTTCAGATTGCGCGCTTCCTTATTGTGGCGGCCGTCGAAATGCAAGCCGTCGCCGTGGGATGGCAGGTTTACGACATCACCAAGCGCGCGCTCGATCTGGGTCTGGTCGGGCTGGCGCAGTTTCTTCCGGGCATCCTGCTGTTTCTGGTTTCCGGGCACACGTCGGACCGCTTCGACCGGCGCAAGGTGCTGGGCGCCTGCTACGCGGGTTATGCACTCTGCTCGGGCCTTTTGCTGGTTCTCGCGGAGCACGGCGCACGTTCGATTCGGCCCATTTACGCAGTGCTGATTCTGCTGGGCGTGGTGCGCTCGTTCAACGGAACCGCAAGCCGTTCGATTCTGCCGCAACTAGTTCCGGAAGAGAACTTCGCCAATGCGGTGGCATGGAACGCTACCACGTTTCAAGCGGCTACCATTCTTGGACCATCGTTGGGAGGAATCCTTTACGCGGCTTTCCACGGGCCGTCTGCGGTGTACGCGGCTGCCATGGTTACAGCAGTGGGGGCACTCGTCTCGGCCTTCCGCATCAAGACGCGGCCACAGGCGCGGCGGCGCGAGCCCATGACTCTGAAGACCGTCTTCGCAGGATTGCACTTTATCTGGCGCGAGAAACTGATTCTGGGGGCAATTTCGCTGGACCTGTTCGCGGTGCTGCTGGGCGGAGCGGTCGCTCTTCTTCCGGTTTATGCGCGGGAGATCCTTCACACCGGGCCCTGGGGACTGGGACTGCTGCGGACTGCACCGGGAGTGGGCGCTGCCGTAATGGCCGTGGCGCTGGCGCATCGTCCGCTGCGCGGACGGGCTGGGCCGGCGCTGCTGTGGTCGGTGGGCGGTTTCGGAGTCTGCACCATTCTGTTTGGAGTTTCGACCAGTCTGGTGCTGTCTCTGATTTCGCTGATCTGCCTGGGCGCAGCCGACATGGTGAGCGTGATCATTCGGGCGACGCTGGTGCAGTTGCGCACTCCTGATGAGATGCGAGGGCGGGTGAACGCGGTGGATATGGTTTTTATCGGGACGTCCAATGAACTTGGGCAGTTCGAGTCGGGACTGACAGCGCAATGGTTTGGAACGGTCCCCGCCGTTCTGCTGGGAGGAGTGGGGACGCTGGTCGTGATTGCGTTCTGGGCCTGGAAGTTCCCGGAGTTGCGGCGCGCCGGGGAACTCGGCGCCATGAGAAGTGTGGCAGAGGATGCTGCGGAAGCGCCGGAGAGAGTGCACTGATTCTCTCTTGACGTCGCACAAAGCTTTCCAGTCATCTGACACGCGTTGTAAACTTCGTTTCTATGGAGTGGTTCGAGAGCGAAGACTTTTGGCGCGATTTCTATCCCTACATGTTTTCTCCGGAGCGGTTTGCCGCCGCCAAGGAGGAGGTCAGCCGGATCGTGACGCTCACCCAATGCAGCGGGGGTAGCCTGCTCGATCTCGGTTGTGGGCCGGGGCGGCATGCGGTGGAGTTCGCCCAGTGCGGCTTTCGGGTCACAGGGGTCGACCGTTCTCCATTTCTCCTGGACCGGGCACGCGAGCACGCATCCAAAACTGGCGCCTCAATTGAATGGATCATGGAAGACATGCGGAATTTTGTTCGTCCGGCGGCGTTTGACCTGGCGTGCAATCTCTTTACGTCATTTGGATACTTTAAAGATGAGCAGGACAATCTTCGAGTGCTACGAAACATTCATCAAAGCCTCAAAGAGACCGGTGTCCTGGTGATCGAGGTTGTGGGCAAAGAACGGTTGGCGCGAACCTGGCAAAACACAATCAGCACCGAACTCGCAGACGGCTCGTTGATTGTGCAGCGGCCTCAACTTCGCGACGACTTTTGCCGGGTTTACTCGAACTGGATCCTGATGAAAGACGGGCGCACTCGAAGCTTCAGCTTCGAGCATACGATCTACTCTGGCCGTGAACTCCGGGATTGCCTGTTGAGCTGCGGGTTTAGGCAAGTGCAGTTATTCGGAGACCTGCAGGGGGCCGCCTACGATCTGGAAGCCAAGCGGCTGATCGCCGTTGCGCGCAAGTCCGGCCCATAGATCTGTTCTGGCTCGACTTCTACTTCCCGTGCACAACGGTCTTGGCGGCGCCCATGTTATCGTAGCGATCATAGATCCGCACGACCACCACATGCCCTGAAGAAGCTCCGCCGTCTTTCGCGGTTTCCGGCGCGACCTTGAAGTCGTAGTTCTCGGTTTTGGCGTCGGAGAGTTGGCCGACCGGCTCAACGTACTTCCAGTCACTGGCATCCACAGAATACTCGGCACGCTTGATGGGAGAGAAACCGTCGCCGGCACGGAATGTCACATGAATCTGTCCACCCTCGAGGGATGCTGCCAGATTTTCGACGCGCGGCGGAGTCGTATCAACCTCAAAGCGGCGGCTTTCCTTCGTTGCCGTTAGCGCCTCGCCGGGCGAGTGCGAGGGCGCGTCCGAGGCAACCACCTTCACGGTGTAGCCGCCATCCGGCAGCAGACTGGCGTCGAACGAATATGCTTTGTCAGTGAGATTATCTTTCAGCAGCAGCCAGCGAGTCTCGCCGTCACCGCGGTAGTAGAGGGAGTAGACGAGTTGATCGTCGTTGTCATCGTGCGCGCTCCACTTCACACCGATGGAATCGCGATCATGAGAACTGGACGGCGGGGCTTCGAAATGCGATCCGGATCCGCCAAAGGGTGATCCACCGAAAGAAGATCCGCTGGAATCCGAGCCCAGGGTACTGCCCGATGTTTTCGGCATGGATTGGTATTTCACGCCAACCTGCACGGTTATGTCGTCGATTTCAGGAGCGGCGTTCTTGGGCAGATAGTTCAGGGCTATGCTGTCCACGCCGGGCGCCACGGCTCCCGCGTGCAGCACCGCCTTCCACTGGGCATAACGCGCGGCAGGGATTCCGGTTTCCGAGGTCCTGGCCAAGTCGATCTTCTTCCACGGACTCCAGTTGCGATCGGGATTGTCTACATTGCCGCTGCGCGCATAGAGATCGACGTTGCCTGTGCCGCGAAACTCAACTCGCCCCCAGCGCGAGAAAATCTTGGCATCGAATACGTCACTTTCGTACGTGCCCTCGGCCTCGGGGCTCGCTCCCAGCACGAACACTTTTCCCAAATTGCTGGTCGCGGCATACAAGCTACCGCCGGGAGCCTTGGCAAATCCGGTAACCTGCGAAGCCGGCGCTTTCAGCAGATCGGAGAACTCATCGAGGCCGGTGATGGCAAAAACGTGGCCGCGATTGCCCGTGCCGGCCAGCAGGCGTTCCTGGGAATCAAAGGCCAGGGCGTAGACGATGTCCTCATGGGACGTCCAGACCCTGGCGGGCGAACCATCTGGCGCAATGCGGTACACATCGGAGCCGCCACTTACTCCACCGCCCGGGAAGGGAAACGGTCCGGCCACTTGTGGCGTGCCCGGGGCGGGCGTGATGGTGCTGCCTTGTGCTTGAGGGGCCGTGCCGGCCGTGGGCGTATTGGCGCCCATGGTCAGAAGAGCCGCGGTGATACCGGATGTGTTGGTACTTCCCCCGCTGTGTTTTTCGCCGACCGCCGCTGCGTAGATGTTTCCCGCGCGATCCAGCGCCAGGGCTGTGATCTCCTTCTTGGGCGCGCTGTAGAGAACGAACCCATCGCCCGCGGGAGAAATGCGATAAATCAGCCCGCTGCCGTCGGAGCCGGCGATTAGATTGTCCTGCGCATCGAAGGCGAGAACGCGGATATGGGTTTCATCGCTCTTGAAGAAGACCGAATGCTCGCCTTTGGGCGTGACCCGATAGATTTCTCCGTGGTCACCGGTGGCAATGTAGAGATTGCTCGCCTTGTCCAGAGCCAAGTCCCAGATATATTTTGTGCCCGGCTCGAAATAGACGGACGCGCTCCAGGAGGGGTCGACAGGCGGCGTAGCTACGTCCTTATCCTCTTTGTCTTTTTCATTGCTATCGGGAAGAGATCCCTGGTGGGAGTGGGGTTGTGCCTTGGCTCCGGGTTTGGGTTCCAGTTTGTATACCTTGCCGTCGGGAGCGGTGGCCGCATAGATCGCTCCCGCGGAGCCGGTCTGAAGGGCCTGCACCTGGAGTTCTTTGGGTTCAAAAATGATCGACGCCCTTCCGTCGGGGGTGATGCGGTAGACGCGAGCGGGTGCGCCGGCGGCCACGTACACGTTGCCGGTATCGTCCGCAGCAATCGCCCATATGTAGGTGGAAGGTGTGGCATAAAGGCTCTTGAAGGTGGGCGCCAGTTCGAGGCCACCCGCGCTGCGAATCGCTACGCCGGTGGCCGTGCCCTTGGTCAGTTCGTCAAATTTCGATTGTTCCCAGGTCCGAGTGCCCTCGGCGAACGCCGGCGAAACCAGGCTGAGGATGCTTAGGTTTGTGAGAAAGAGACCAATAAGAAGGAAGAAGAAAAGACTGCGCGCACTCTGCAATTTCATACCTCGAAGTCGTTCTGAGAAGAATGTTCAGATTATCACGCCCGCCTGACTCGAAGTGAAGGGCGGAGCCGGGCGTAACACGGACGCAGCCCGATTCTCCGTGGTATCGTAAGATTTCATGCGTTCTTCGCGTCAGGACCTGCTGCGCTTGCTTGCCCATAAGTCTTTCCGGCTGGGCGAGTTCAAGCTCTCTTCCGGGGGCACGAGCGACTACTACATCGATTGCCGGACGACCACGCTCGACGCCAAAGGCTCGCGCCTGACTGGAGAAGCGTTTTGCGACGAAATTCGGCAGCAGGGATGGAAGCCGCAGGCCATTGGAGGCCTTACCATGGGCGCCGATCCCATCGTGGTGGCGGTCTCGGTGGTGAGTGGCGAACTGCACGGCTTTCTGGTGCGCAAGGCCGAAAAGCAGCATGGGACCGGGCAGCGCATTGAAGGCTTTCGCGAGAAGGGCGCGCGCGTAGTGATCGTCGACGATGTTTGCACAACCGGCGCTTCTACGGTGCAAGCGATCGAAGCGGCTCGCGAGTTCGGATTCGAGGTGGTGGGGGCGATGTGTCTGGTCGAGCGCGAAGAGGCTAAGGGAAGGCCTAACGTTGAGAAGGCCGCGGCCCCGGCGCCTTTCGTCTCTATCTTCACGGCCCGCGATGTTCGTGCGGAACACGTCTCGCAAATGGACGACACCGCGCCCGTGATTTTAGCCTTTGCTGCGAGTTGCGAAATCTGCGGGCGCCCGGCGGTGACGAACGTCCAGGGAAACCGCTGCGCAGTGCACAAGAATTGATCGGGTTATTGGGAACTACTTCATGATTCAGACTCTCGAGTGGACCGACAACGGCGTACGCTTCATCGACCAGACGAAGCTGCCTACAGAAGAAATTTACGTCACGTGCAAGACACACGAGCAGGTTGCCGATGTTATCCGGACCATGGTGGTGCGTGGAGCGCCTGCCATTGGCGTCGCGGCGGCTATGGGCATTGCACTGGCCGTCAAGAACTCCAAAGCGGACTCCACAGGCGACCTGAAACGTGACCTCGACCAGGCTTGCGACTTGATCAGCAAGACCCGGCCGACCGCTGTCAACCTCTTCTGGGCCATCCGCCGCATGCAGGAGAAGTTTGAACGCGTGCGAATTCGTCCCATCCCGCAAATCAAGCGGGATCTTATCGAAGAATCCCAGCGTATGCACGCCGAAGACATTGCCGCTAACCAGGCCATGGGACGCCACGGCGCCACGCTGATGCCGAGCGAAGGCGGAGTGCTTACGCACTGCAATGCGGGCGCGCTGGCTACGGCCGGGTACGGTACCGCGCTGGGCGTGATCCGCGCGGCGGTTGAGCAGGGCAAGAAGATTCACGTCTATGCCGACGAGACCCGGCCGTTCCTGCAAGGCTCGCGGCTTACTGCTTGGGAGCTCATGAAAGATGGCATCCCCACCACGGTAATCTCCGACAACATGGCAGGCGCGATGATGCAGCAGGGCAAGATTGGAGCCATCGTCGTAGGCGCGGACCGTATCGCGGCCAACGGCGACGTCGCCAACAAGATTGGAACGTACACCGTCGCTGTTCTAGCCAAGGAGCACGGCATTCCTTTCTATGTAGCTGCACCGATTTCAACCGTCGACCTCGCTACCCCTGACGGAAGCAAGATTCCTATCGAGCAGCGAAACTCGAAGGAAGTCACGCATATCGCCGGGAAGCAAATGGTTCCCGATGGTGTGTCGATTGAGAATCCAGCCTTCGACGTGACCCCAGCGAAGTATGTGGCGGCGATCATCACCGAGCGCGGCATTGCCCGCGCCCCTTATGGGGAGTCATTGCGCGGGCTGGTTGGCCAAGAAGCCAAGGTTGAGGTCTAGATACTGTTATGTGTTGGCGGTGATGGCGGTCACATCGCGGGAGGGACGGCCGAGAGTACAGTTTTCAGTAGGGTGTTGTCTTTCAGGTTCCATATGGTTCGAACGTGCCATGTGGCGTTCATGCCCTGCTGTGAGAAGATTGGCCGTTCCACCGTCCAGGCTTGACTGACCGCCGGGCCGGGCCAAGATGGACCCTTCGGAGGCGGATTGCATCTAACGGAAGAAGCGGTGGAGCAAGAAGTGCTGCTCCGGGTTCGAGGATTAAAGAAGGTTTTCCGGTCCGGCGAATCGGACCTTGTGCTCTTTGAGAATCTATCGTTTGAGGTGAAGCGCGGCGAGATGCTGGCGATTGTGGGCGAATCGGGCGCGGGGAAGAGTACCTTGTTGCACATACTCAGCGCTCTTGATCATGCTTCCGCAGGTGACGTATACTGCGCCCGATTGCAACTGAATGCGTTGTCGGCAGACGAGGCAGCAGAGTTCCGGAATCGCGAAGCAGGCTTCGTCTGGCAGTTTCATTACCTGCTGCCGGAATTCACGGCTGCAGAAAACGTGGCGATGCCGCTGCTGGTGCGCGGACGCACCTGGGCAGAGGCGGCGCCGGATGCTCTACGCTGGCTGCGTGAGGTCGGGTTGGAGCAACGCGGGCATCATCGCTCGGGAGAGCTTTCGGGCGGCGAGCAACAGCGGGTGGCTCTGGCACGGGCGCTCATTACCGGTCCAAAATTGTTACTGGCGGATGAGCCTACCGGGGACCTTGATGGACGGACGGCGGAAGCGGTTTTCGAATTGATCGCGCGATTACATCGCGAGCACCAACTCACCTCCCTCATTGCAACGCATAACTTATCGTTTGCGCGGCGCTGCCACCGGGTTTTGCGGCTGGAGCGGGGGCGTGTGGAAGAGATCAGGCCGGAGTCGTTGCCGGCGTAGGGGCGAGGGGAGCAAGATTAGTAAGACACTGTGCAAGAAACTTGAGTTAATCTGCAGCCAAAGGAGACTTGAACAGGTTCCTTCGGTAACATAATAGAACGTTAGGGTACTTGGGTCGATGGCAGTTTGCTTGCATAATAAAGTGGTGATGGGAAGCAAGAAGAAAGACGAGACCACCACCGGGCCAGGGTTTCAATAGGGTCGAGCGGGAGCAAGCCTTCTCGGCCGCAAGGGTTCAGGGGGAAGGGGCATTATGTTTGAACGTTATACGGAGAAAGCCAGGCGCGTAATTTTCTTTGCGCGCTACGAAGCCAGCCAGTTCGGGTCTCCTTATATAGAGACCGAACACCTGCTGCTGGGGCTCCTGCGCGAAGACAAAGCCCTGACCAACCGGTTCCTGCGTTCGCATGCCTCGGTGGAGTCTATCCGCAAGCAGATCGAGGGTCACACCACGATTCGGGAAAAGGTCTCGACCTCAGTGGATCTTCCGCTGAGCAATGAGTGCAAGCGTGTGCTGGCCTATGCCGCGGAAGAGGCAGAACGGCTCTCGCACCGCCACATTGGGACGGAACACCTGCTCTTGGGCTTGCTAAGAGAAGAGAAGTGCTTTGCGGCGGAGATTCTGCATGAACGGGGCTTGCGGCTGGCGACCATTCGCGAAGAGTTGGCGCGTACCAGCCAGGAAAAGGCGCAGCCGCAACGGCAACGCGAGTCATCTCTGCTAAGCGAGTTTTCGCGTGACCTTACCCAGGCGGCGATGGACAGCCAGTTGGATCCTCTGGTGGGCCGCGACGGGGAACTGGAGCGCGTAGTTCAGATTCTTTGCCGACGTACCAAGAACAATCCGGTGCTGATCGGCGAACCGGGCGTCGGCAAAACCGCCATCGTGGAGGGCTTAGCGCAGCGCATTGCCGACGGCGAAGTGCCATCGTTCCTGGCAGACAAGAGAATTCTGGCGCTCGATCTTTCCTTGATTGTCGCGGGCACGAAATATCGCGGACAGTTCGAAGAGCGGCTGAAGACCATCATGAAAGAGTTGATGGAGTCGCAGAATTCCATCATCTTTATTGACGAGCTGCATACCCTGGTGGGCGCGGGATCGGCGGAAGGTTCGCTGGATGCCGCCAACATACTGAAGCCGGCCTTGTCACGCGGCGAGATTCAGTGCATCGGGGCCACCACTCCCGGAGAGTACCGGAAGTCGATTGAGAAGGACCGGTCGCTGGAGCGGCGTTTCCAGGCAGTCAAAGTTCCGCCGCCGAATGAGACGGACGCGATCAAGATTCTGTTCGGCATCAAGGACCGCTACGAGAAGTTCCACGCCGTCACTTATACCGACGATGCCATCAACTTCGCGGTATCGCACTCGAACCGCTACATTCCCGACCGCTTCCTGCCGGATAAGGCAATTGACCTGGTCGATGAAGCGGGCGCGCGGGTGAAGCTGCGCCAGACGTCTCAGCCGGAAGAGATCTCCGAAGTACAGAAGCGCATCAAGTTCATCGTGCATCGCATGGAGAACGCGATCGCGAATCATGAGTTCGAGAAGGCGCGTTTCTACTCGGATGAAGAACGGAAAGAGCGCGAGAATCTGCGCGCGCTGCGTGAAAAGTATCATCTCGATGAATCCTCGACCGGAGTGGTCGGACGCGAAGACATCGAGGATGTGGTTTCGCGCTGGACCGGTGTTCCCATTACCTCGATCAAAGAGGAAGAGACTCAGAAGCTGCTGCGCATCGAAGAAGAGCTGCACAAGCGCATCATCTCGCAGGATAAATCAATCAGCGCGCTGGCCCGGGCGATCCGGCGGTCGCGCGCGGGGTTGAAGAACCCGAACCGGCCGATCGGCTCCTTCCTGTTCCTGGGACCGACTGGCGTGGGCAAAACAGAGGTTGCACGAACTCTGGCTCAATTCATGTTCGGAACGGAAAAAGCTCTGGTCCGCTTCGACATGTCAGAGTTCATGGAGAAGCATTCGGTTTCGAAGCTGATCGGCTCGCCTCCGGGATACGTGGGCTACGAAGAGGGCGGCCAGCTTACCGAGCGCGTCAAACGGGCGCCATATTCGGTTGTGTTGCTCGATGAAATCGAGAAGGCGCACCCCGATGTGTTCAACATCCTGCTACAGGTTTTTGAAGATGGCCAGCTTACCGACGGCTTGGGAAACACGGTCGATTTCAAGAACACGATCCTCATCATGACGTCGAACATTGGTGCCCGGCACCTGCAGAAGCGAGAGGGTTTTGGCTTTCAGTCGACTAAAGATGAAATGGTTTCGGGCAAGGTCGAGGAGTTGGTAAAGGGTGAGGTAAAACGGACCTTCAATCCTGAATTCCTGAACCGCCTGGATGAGATCATTCTGTTCCTGGCGCTGAGTGAGGCGGACCTGATCCAGATTCTTGAACTCATGGTTACGCAACTCAACACGAACCTGGCGCAGAAGTCGATCACGGTGACGGTGGCGGATGAGGCCAAGAAATGGATCCTTAATCAAACCCTTACCGACCGCACCTACGGAGCGCGGCCGCTCCGCAGGGCGCTGCAGAAATACATAGAAGACCCGTTGTCTGAAGCGCTGATTCAGGGAACGATTACCACGCGTCCGGCGTTTATCGAGGTCTTCCTCGAAGACAACAAGCTGTTCTACCGTCCGGTGGACGCGGAGAAGACCGAGGGCGTGCTGCTGTACGAGAATAGCTAGCTTTCCGCTGTCTTTCTCTCAGGTTTCAGCCGTCAGCGTGAGCTGGCGGCTTTTGTTTTGCGACCATTTCGGTCCTGAGCGAATCTGGAGATGGAACGCACTTACCGGAGAATGCTATGGACAAGGTCAACATCGCCGACAAATTTGCCAGGATTTCGGAATACTGGAAGCCCTACATCGCCGCCGAGCTGAACGAGCAGCATGTCAAGCTCGCCAAACTGAAGGGCGAGTTCGTGTTTCATCACCACGAGCACGAAGACGAGATGTTTCTTGTGGTGAAGGGGCGGTTCCGCATGGAGTTTCTCGACCGGCATGAGTGGATCGAAGAGGGCGAGTTCATTGTCGTGCCGCGTGGCGTCGAGCACCGTCCTGTCGCGGACGAAGAATGCTGGCTGCTTCTGTTTGAGCCGGCTTCCACACTGAATACGGGCAACCTCGTCAACGAGCGTACGGTGGCTCAGCTGGAGCGAGTTTAGAGAATCTGGCGGGAAGACGCAGCAAGCTACGTCTCTGCGACGACTCACTGAAGAACCTATGGACCTTACTGTTTACTCTGCAGCCTGGTGTCCTGATTGCCGGGAGGCCAAGCGCTTTCTGGCCAAGCACAACGTTCCTTATAAGGACATTGATGTCGAGACCACGCCGGGAGCGCTGGAGGAGGTCGTCAAGCACACTGGCAAGCGCGCCATCCCGCAGTTCGTGATTGATGGCGAGTGGGTGCAGCCCTACGTCGCAGGCGAGGGATTTCTCTACGACAAAATGGCCAAGCGTCTGGGAGTCGGGAAGCCTTAAGTTCCGGTACCTCAAGCACCTAACGCGATCCAATCGACTGCCTTCATTTCGGCCTCTCGGGCCTGCTCCACCCACACGTTCACATCCTTAAGACACTTCCCGTATCCCCCTTCCGTACCGTGGAAAAGCGTTGCCAGACACGGGAAGATGACCACTCATGCCCGAACCGGAGAAACCGCAGGAACCGAGCGAAATTGGCGAGAGCTGGCAGCAGATGGTGCAGGCCGCGCTGGGAATTGTGTTGCTGGTCGGCGCGGTAGCCATGTTCCACTACTACGCGCCGGTTGTGGCGCAGGGCCCACAGCCTGACGAACTCCAGAAACAGGTAATCCAGCTTACGCAGCAGGTGGGGCAGCTCCAGCGGGATCAAGCGATGCCGGCACTGGTGCTGAGCCGGTACAGGAATTCCATCGGCTACATTTATGGCGTGTACCAAGTTGGATTCCCGAAGCAGCCGCCAGCGATTCGGGCGCGTGTTTCGGGGACTGGATTTCTGGTGGGCGGGGGCCTGCTGGCTACCAACCGGCACGTGGCCGAGCCCTGGTACGGCGATAGCGAGGCGGAAGGGCTGATGGATCATGGCGCAACCGCCATGCTGGAGAGCTTAGTAGTATTTTTTCCTGGTTCGGCGACGCCGGTGAGCTTGACGCCGGGCATAGTTTCTTCCACGGGCGACCTGGCTGTGCTGAAGATCGAGAATAAGGATGCGGTGCGCGGGCTTGCAGTGCTGCCGCTGGCCAAAGGGATTGCCACGCCCGGAGAACCAGTGACGGTGATCGGTTATCCCATGGGGATTGCCGGGATGGTGGCTAAGTCGCCGAGCGGGATCTACCAGCGGCTTGCGTACCGGCACAACGACATCACGGCGGCCAGCGAACTGGCGGCCTTGTCACTGATTCGTCCTTCGACCACGTGCGGGCATCTGGGCGATGTGGTGGGCGACAAGTTGATTTACGATGCGCCCACGGCGCACGGCGGCAGCGGTGGTCCGGTGTTCAACTCCAACGCCGAAGTGATCGGAGTGAACTCCGCCTACATTGACGGATTCTCCGGGGGCACGTTAGGAGTGTCAGTGGAAGCGTTGCGGCCATTGGTCGAGGCGGTTGAAAAGAAACCGTAAGGACTCAGCTACTTCAATCCTGAAACATTCAAGCCATCTTTCCTGGGGAACCATCCCTGTTCGCGGACATGCTCATCCTGGAAGCGGCGGAGACGGGCGGCCATGACGTTGCTCCGGCCGAAGTAGCCGACGACTTTGCGATGGTCTGCGGGATCGACTACAGGCAGGCGGCCCACGTCATTGCGCAGCATTTTTGCGGCGGCTTCGGAGACCAGTTCGTCGGGATGAGTCACCACCAATCGAGTGCTGCCCGCTTCTTGCACGGTCATCGCTCCTGAGGAATCTTTGTCGAAAGCGCGCAGCAGGTCGCCGCGGGTAATAATACCAGCCAGTTTCCCCGAGGCGTCGAGGATCAGTAGAGCCTCGTGACGGGCAACCGCGGGGTCGTGCTTCGCAACGCGATCAGCCAGCGCACCCACCGTGGTGCCAGCCGAGATCGCCGGCAATTCCTGCTCCATCGTGTCAGCGACCCTGACTTGGGAGAGAACGTCTGTTTCGTAATCCTGATGGACTCGCAAGCCGCGACGCGCCAGCTTTTCGGTCATGATCGAGCTATTGGGCATCAAGAGCATGGCGATGCCGTCGGCGATGACGCTGACCAGCATCAGAGGCAGGACGGAATTGTAATCGCGGGTGATTTCGAAGGCGAAAATGATGAACGTAAACGTGGCGCGCGAGGCTGCGCCGAACACCGCACCCATTGCCACCAGCGCGAAGGCTCCGGGAGAAAGGTGCGAGCCCGGCACGAAGTGGTTGGCGACCATGGCGAAAATGCCGCCCATGGCGGCGCTCCACATGAAGCAGGGCGCCAGTAATCCGCCGGAGGTCCCGGAGCCGAGCGACACTGCCAAAGCCGCGGCTTTGGCCACCATGACGATCAGTAAGAGCTTCCAGGCGAGTTGGCCGTTCAGAATGTCGCCAATGGTGTCGTAGCCGACACCGAGTACGCGAGGCACGAAGAAGCCGATTATCCCCAGGCCGAGGGCGCCGATGGCAGGCCACCACATTTCGTCGAACGGAAGTTTCTCGAACAGATCTTCCACCCAGTAGAGAAGCTTGCTGAAGCCGACGGCCGCGAGACCGCAGATCAATCCCAAGACAAGATAAAAGGGAAGCCCACGTGGAATAGCAAAGTCCATTGCGCTGACCTTGAACATCGGCCCCACGCCCAAAAGCTGCATATGGACGGCGGTTGCCAGGGTGCTCGCAATCACCAGCGGAATGAACGAGCGCGACTTGAATTCAAAGAGCAAGAGCTCAATGGCGAGAATCACGCCGGCGATGGGAGTATTGAAGGTGGCTGACATGCCGGCAGCGGCGCCGCAGGCGAGCAGCACTTTGCGCTCGACCGCGGTTGTATGGAAAGCCTGGCCGACGAGCGAGCCGATTGCTCCGCCGGTTTGAATGATCGGACCTTCTGCACCGAAAGGGCCGCCGGTGCCGATCGCGATTGCCGCTGAAATGGGCTTCAGGATGGCTACACGCGGAGCGATACGGCTGCGATTGAACAACACCGCCTCCATGGCCTCCGGAATACCGTGGCCCTTAATCTTCGACGTCCCGTACTTGGCCATAACGCCCACGATGAGGCCGCCGATTACTGGAACGACGATCACCAGCCAGCCGAGGTTGTTGTGCTGCGCACTGGAGAAATCGGTTGACCAGCGATGAAAGAAGAAAAGGTTGGTGAACAGGCCAATCAGTTTGTAGAGAATGAAGGCTATGAGGCCGGCGACCAGGCCGATCGCGGCGGCGAGGACGCAGACCAGGAGCATGCGGAAGGGCGCAGGTTGCGGCGAGTCGAGTGCCGATGCAGTTCTGTTCTGGCTAGGTCCGGTGGGGTTGGTCGTGCTCATGGGTGCTCTATGACTTTCCTTTTTCGTGGGAGGATGCGGAATGCAGGAACGCGGCATCGCCCCCTTCACGCATGATGCGGCGAAGCGCGGCTACCAGCTCGGGCCCTGCCGAGCGCAGTTCGTCGTGATGATGCAGCGCCAGTTCGCCGAGCACCTTCTCGCCTTTGGGCGTGAGCCCAAGCAGAACTTCGCGGCGGTCGTCCTGGGCGCGGGTGCGGTGGACAAATCCTCCCGCCTCCAGGCGGTTGACCAGTTCCACGGCGCTGTGGTGGCGGATTTGCATGCGATTGGCGAGTTCTCGGATGCGTGGACGGATTCCGGCCGGCATGCCCTTGATCGCCAGCATGAGCTGGTACTGGCCGCGCTCCATGCCGGCATTTTTCACCACCTGCTCGCTGAAGTGGAGGAAGCGTCGGATTTGATACCGGAACTCCGCCAGTGCCTGATAGTCCGACAAGGTAAGCTTCTTCATGCCGCAGATTGTATCGTGCCGCGATCCAGCGACATTTCCTAGTGTATCGTAAGACGATATAAATGAGAAACCCGGGGTCAAGACGCCCAAACATCTCTCCGCTCGAAGAATGGGTGCTAGGAATCAGCGCAGATGACTAGCTCTTTCCTCCGGCAGCCGTTTTGTGTGAAACTTGGACCCCAGAATTTGAGAATCGCTAACGAGGAAAAATGACCCCTACCAAACTGGCCTTAGTTGTAGTCTCTTCAACCTTGTTCGCCGCTGCGCCGCTGTTTTCCCAAGAATTGAATTTGACCTTTGCCCGCGATCCCGGCCAGCCCATCGATCAGCAGTACACCGACCAGATGCGCAAATACACGACCGATCCCTCTTTCACTTCTCCCTTGGTGGACTATCTTCCAGCCTCGAAGACCGTTCCTACTCCCGCCAAAGTACTGGGTGATGTCTCGGGCGCGCCGGACATGCTTCCCTACGCCGAAGATGTATACAAATATTTCCGCGTGCTTGAGGCGAGCAGTCCGCGGGTGAAGGTTTTCACCATCGGCCACTCCGAGGAAGGACGTGAGATGATCGCGGCCGCCATTGCCGATCCCAAGCTCCTCTCCGACGCGAAAGCGAATGATGCGCGCCTTGCCCAGCTCGCGGACCCTCGCACCATCGGACTCGATGACGCCAAAGCCCGTCCGCTGCTCGATCAGTCGTGGCCTGTCTACTACATCACCGGCACCATCCACTCTCCCGAGACCGGCGCTCCAACGGCTCTGATGGAGCTCGCTTATCGGCTGGCTGTCGACGATGCGCCCTACATCAAATACATCCGCTCCCACATGATTGTGCTGATCACGCCTGTGGTCGAAGTCGACGGCCGCGACCGCATGGTCGATATTTATAAATGGCACAAAGCTCATCCCGGGCAGGATTGGCCGCACCTCATTTATTGGGGCCACTACGTCGCCCACGACAACAACCGCGACGCCATGGCCATGACGCTCAATCTAACCCGGAACGTTCTCGACACTTATCTTGGTTGGCACGCCCAGGTGTTGCACGATCTGCATGAGTCGGTTCCGTTCCTCTACGACAACACGGTTGGCGACGGCCCTTACAATGCCTGGGTGGATCCCATTCTCGGCGATGAGTGGGCGGAACTAGGCTGGAACAACGTTGCCCAGATGCAGAGCTTTGGCATGCCCGGAGTCTTCACCCACGGCGATTTCGACACATGGAGTCCGGGTTACCTGATGTTTCTGGCGAGCATGCACAACGGGATCAGCCGCCTTTATGAGACTTTTGGCAACGGCGGCGCGGATACTGAGAAGCGCATTCTCGATCCTGAAGAATACTCGCGCACCTGGTACCGCCAGAGTCCGCCGCTTCCCGTAGTGACCTGGTCGCAGCGCGATAACAACAACTATGAAGAAACCGCGCTGCTCACCACTATCTCTTACTTTTCGCATAACACCCGTCACTTCCTCGAGAACTACTACCGCAAGAGCAAGCGTTCCGTCGAGAAGCCGTCGCGCGAAGGGCCGACTGCCTATGTGATCCCGCCAGACTCAGCCGACACCAATCGCCAGGTCGAGTTGCTCAAGGTGTTGAAGCGGCAGCACGTCGAGATCGAACAATTGTCCGACGAAGTCACCGTGAATGTTCCGGGAGAAAAGCGTGGAGACAAGGCGAAACAGCAAACTTTCCCCGCGGGCAGCATCGTCGTCCGAATGGATCAGCCTTACTCCCGAGCGGCGGATGCGCTGCTCGATCGCCAATTCTGGGCCCCGAGCGATCCGCAGAAACATCCCTATGACGACACCGGATGGTCGTTCACTCACCTCTTCAATCTGAAAGTTGTTCGTATCGTCGATCCTTCGATTCTCCAATCGAAGATGACGCCGATGGATGATCCATCGAAGCTTGCCGGGAAAGTCTCCGGCACAGGCCCGGTGCTTGCAGTGAACAACAGCGGGCAAATTTCACTTCTGTCCCTGGCTTACAAACTCAAAGGCGCAACCCTCCAGGTTGCTGAGAAGCCTTTCGATGCCGATAGCAAACATTTCGCGGCGGGTTCGCTGCTCATCACCGGTGCTCCCGGCGATCACATCAACGACAGCATCGCCGGAATTCTGCACGATCTCTCGCTCGATGCATCGCGGCTCGCAGCAGCGCCATCAGTGCCAGTCCACGCGGTTACTGCTCCGCGCATAGCCTTCATGCACACCTGGCTTAACACTCAGACCGAAGGCTGGTGGCGTTATGCCTTCGATACCGCAGGCGTGCCTTACGACTACATCAATACCCAGACCGCAGCCAGCCAGCCAGATCTGCGCTCCAAATACGACGTCATCGTCTTTGCTCCGGTCGGATATTCTTCGACGGCGGAGATTCTCAGCGGCATCCCCGCGTGGAACAATGCGATGCCGTGGCAGAAATCCGAACTAACTCCAAACCTTGGCGCTCTCGACGGCACGGCTGACATCCGTCCCGGCCTGGGTTACGACGGCTTGTCTCATCTGAAGCAGTTTGTCGAGCAAGGCGGCCTTCTCATCACGTGCGAAGACACCGCACAGTTTGCCATCGACACCGGCCTCGCGCCGGGTGTCAGCGTTGCTTCGCACGACGACGCCCGTGTCGTTGGCACTGTGCTCAACACCGTCTTCGTCGCACCGAACAATCCAATCGCCTTCGGCTACGGAGCAGGTGTTCCCGTCATCAGCGCCGCCGGCATGGCGTTCAACGTAAGCAACACCGTAGTGCACCTAGGACGGCGGCCCTCGCCTGAAGCATTCAAAGACCCTTACGAACAGCGCGTCACCGGCCGCGGCAGCGTCGAGGACAGCGACCAGCCCCAGGGCAGAAAGATCGCTGAAGCCGAGGCTCTGCTGAAGCAGCAGCCGTGGGAACCCAAGCACCTGAACGAGGAAGAGACGCGCAATAATCCGCGGGTAATTCCCGTGCAGAGCCGCCCGGATGTCATCCTGCGCTTCTCTGATTCCAAGAATCTCTTGCTCGACGGCCTGCTCGACAAGGCTTCGTCGATTGCCGAGCATGCGATCGTCGTGAATGCGCACCTCGGCCAAGGGAATGTTCTGCTGTTCGGCAACAATCCCATCTATCGTGGGGAGACTGTCGGCACCTATGCCTTAGTCTTCAACGCAATTCTCAACTATCATCAGCTCGACTACCAGCATGTTCCCCACGAACCCGCGCCCGCAGAGAAGGATAAAGACAAAGATAAAGACGACAAGGATAAGGACAACCACTAACTTCACTCGCGATCTCATAGCCTCTTGCCGGAGAGCCGGTGCCGCGCAGGTTCGGCCGTGTTACACTTTATGATTCGCAGACAAGACAAGCGCCCTGACACGGGGCATTCGATCCGCACATGCTTCTTTCCAAGGAATATGTGGGCTACCTGGCCCGCGAAGTTACCAAGAAACTGATCGCCGCCAAGGCCATCGAGACCTCCTCCTTGCCCAAGGTGACGGAGCGCGTCCACGCCGCCCTACTCGAAGAGCTAACCCTCGAAGACCGCATCAATGACGAAGTCCGCGTCATTCTCGAAGCCTATTCCGAAGAGATGAACAAGACCGGAGCCAACTACCAGGAGATGTTCCGCAAGGTGAAGACGGAACTGGTGCGCAAATACAAGGCGGTCCTGTGAGGCTGAGCCGGGACAAGGTGAACGTGCTGGCGCGCGCGGTAGCCGACGCGCTCAAACAGATGGACGAGGTCGACTTCATAGAAGATCCAAATACCATCCGCCAGGAAACCCGCAGGATCTTAGAAGACCTGCTCAATCACGAAGAGCGCATCGACCAAGCCGCCCGGCTCAAGATCGAGAGCCAGAAGCGCACCATCCTCGAAGGCTCGCAGGAGTGGGACATCCTCTACCGCAAGTATTACAACGAGGAAGTGAAGAAGCTGGGCATCTGAAGTCAATGGTCAATGGCCAGTGGCCAGTAAAAAAGACACTCAGGATTTTTCATTCTAGGGCTGGCCACTGGCCACTGCAAAAAAGCCCCGCGCTTTCGCGCGGGGTGTCAACAGTTGTAGGACCCAGAGAAAACTTTCAGGCTGCTTCCCGCCGCTTTTGGATGGTCTGGAGGGTCTGGCGGTACTTCTGCGCGTTGCCCACGATCTTGCGTTGCGGCAGGCTGTTGATCCACAGTTCGTGAGGAACGCTGCGGCGTTCCCGGCGCGTACCAACGGCTCCCCGGTGTAGGACGCTGCCGGGCCTGTTGTCCGCCGTTTGCTGCTGCCAGCCGCTTCCCGAAGCCACGTTGAAGATCCCGATATAGCCATTCACCAGAAGCTGAAACGGGTTCTGGATCTTGTTCATGCGATCGAACTGCGTCGAGCCCTCGCCGCGGAAGCTCTCAAACCAGGAGGGATAAACGAAATCGGACAGCAGAACGTTGTCGATCTGATAGCCGAGGCTGTCGTCTTCGCAGGCGTCGCAGACCTCGTAGGCATAGAGAATCCCTGCAGTGTTGTTGTTCTCGACGAACACGGTGAGGTTGATGTTGGGGTCGCCCAGCATTTCCAACAGCTCGTGGCTGGTGGTGATTGTCCAAGACGTGCCCGCCTTCAGATCGCTGGCGGCGAAGACCTTGCCGATGGGAAGCCCTTCGGTCGTTAGGTCGTGGTAGCCCAGAGCGTTGGCCTGGTCGGAGTCGTCGAGCAGAACCAGCCACCAGCTTCCGTTAGGCGGTTGATTGCCCTTGGGGACAATGGTGAGTTGAGCGGCCGTCCCCCAGACCGGACCGAAGTCGTTAGTCACTTGCTTCTGGAGCGCTGCCACGACCGGCACGACATCCGCGTCGGCCAGCACGGTGCTCTCGTTGATCACGGAGATTTGAATGGTTTGGGTTTGTGCGTGGGTGGGTTGCGGCATACAGTTGGTCTCCTTTGGAAAGAAATTCGGAGAACGCGCAGCGTGAGTTGCGTGACTCTGTGAGCAAAAGCTTATACGCTGATCCTGTGAGTAAAATGTCTTTGCAGTCCAAAAAAGTGAAGTACAGTTCCAATTTGGAACCGCCGTTTCTGTGCGATGACTCTAGCCACGATTTAACCGCCTGCCGTAGAGACATTGCTTGCAACGTCTTGATGATGCCGGCACAGACGTAGCAAGCTACGTCTCTACGATATTGTTCCGGTTTCTATTCATCATGTATCGCTTCGCCGAAATCTCGGCCACGGCAACGCACGCCGCCACAGAAGCCGGTTTTGACCTGGTGGGCATAGCTCCGGTCGATGACGTTCCTGAGTTGGAATACTTCCCGCGCTGGATCGCCGAGGGGCGTGCCGGTGACATGAAATACCTGGAGACGCGCGATGAGCAAGGTCGCCTGAAGCGTGCGTCGCTGGCGCACGCCGCCCCGTGGGCTCGCAGCGTGGTGGTTTGCGCCATCAACTACAACACGGCGCAATTGCATTCCACGCAGGTTCCCGAGGGTTCAATGAATACGCAAGAGCGCGGATGGATCTCCCGCTATGCCTGGGGCGAGCGGGATTATCACGACTCGGTGATGCCACGTCTCCGGCGGGTCGAAGCGGTGCTCAGAAATGCATTTGGAGCCGAAGGACTGGTCACGCGCTGTTACGTCGACACTGGTCCGATCGTCGAGCGCGTGGCTGCGAAATACGCCGGCATCGGCTGGATCGGAAAGAACACCTGCATCATCAATCAGAAGATAGGGTCGTGGCTGTTCCTGGGAGTGATTCTGACGTCGCTGGATATTGGATCTGATTCCGAACCAGATTTCGAGCTAGGTTCCCAACTAGATTCCCAACTAGGCGTGCCGGCCCCCGATCGCTGTGGCACCTGCACGCGCTGCATCGACGCCTGTCCCACCGACGCCTTCATCGCGCCCTATCAGCTCGATTCCAGCCGGTGCATCGCCTACCTCACCATCGAAAAACGTGGAGCGCTTCCGGAGGATGAGGCGCTTCGATCCGGCATTGGACGGCACGTCTTCGGCTGCGACATCTGCCAGGACGTTTGCCCTTGGAACCGGAAGGCTCCGGCTACGACGGCGGCGGAGTTTCAGCCGCGTCGCGATCTGGTAAATCCAGCGCTCGACTGGTTGGCGGAGATGAGCATCGAAGAATTCCGGCGCACGTTTCGCGGCTCGCCGGTGCGCCGGGCGAAGCGCACTGGCCTGCGCCGGAATGCGGTCATCGCCATGGGCAACAGCGGAGATCGACAGTTCCTTCCGCTGCTCGAAAAACTAGCAGGGGATGAGGATGAAGTGGTCTCCGAGAGTGCCGCCTGGGCCATTCGAAAACTGAGTCTGGTCGATTAGCGTTTTGGGCGCCACGGGTCGACATTGTTTAGCTAGACTGGGATGTGAACTCTCAGGCAGATTTTACACGCCCTTCAGACAACCGTATCTGGTTATTTTTCAATCAGGTAGGCACCGTACGCGGATTCCTCGTTAATCGGTTGACTTCCGTAACTCGCTTTCCCGGTTTTTGGCAACTAATCTCTTGGAAAGGGGTTCGTACAAGAGGCTAGCTATGCCTTGTCCGGGGAGATTTCGGCGCACTTTATGCACCCTGTTGGTGCTGGTGTCGGGGTGTGCCGGTTTGGCGAGAGCGTCGGCCACACTTCTCCTCGAAGAGCCTTACGGCAAGCTTGGATTCTTCACCGCCACGGGACACGCCGCAGTGTACTTATCTGGAGTTTGCGCCGAGACTCCGCTCGTGCTGCGTCCCTGTGCTGCCGGAGAGCTGGGGGCTGTGATCAGCCGCTACGACGAGGTCGGCGGCTACGACTGGGTGGCGATACCTCTGATTCCTTATCTCTACGCGGTCGAGCAGTCCGATGATATTCCTCTGTTTGTAGACCCCAAGATGGTTACGTTTCTGCGCGACCAATACCGCCGCAAACATCTCGAAGCGGTTGCGCCGGATCGGGATAACGGAGAAACTCCGGGCGGGAACTGGTATGAACTAGTGGGCTCCTCCTACGACCGCACGGTGTATGCGTTTGAAATCGAAACCACTCCGGCGCAGGATCAGGCTTTCATCCAGAAATACAATTCATCGCCGAACCGTTCTCACTTCCGGACGGTCTCACACAACTGCGCCGACTTTGCCAAGGATGTGATCAACTTCTATTACCCACGGGCCCTGCATCGCAGCGTCATCGCCGATGTCGGCATCACCACGCCCAAGCAGATGGCGAAGACCATGCTGAAGTTCAGCGCTCGCCATTCTCAATTGCAGTTCTCGCGCTTCGTGATCCCGCAGATTCCGGGAAGCGTGGCGCGCAGCACTCCTGTGCACGGAGTGGTCGAATCTTTCCTGAAGTCAAAGAAGTACATGGTTCCCAGTGCCGTGGTGAGTCCGATTTTCGCTGGATGCGTGGTAGCGGTTTATGTGGGCACGGGCGCAGGCCGCTTTGATCCGGCGCGGGAGGCTTTGGTTTTCAACGCTGAGCGCGCTCTCGAACCGCCCCTCGGGGCCGAGGATCGCCGCTCCTATCAAAGCGAGTTGAACCATCTCATGGAAAACCAGCCCGCCTCTGATCCTGCTTCGGAAACGAGCAGCGCCCGCCTCGAAAAATGGCGGCGCCTGTTGCACAACGCCGCTCCGGATCTGGATGCTCAGGGACGTCCCGTCATGCGCATTCTCGTAGGCGAGGAAATGGTGAGTGTAGGCATCTCGGGCAGCAACATTCTCTCGGATGAGGCTCCGCAGCCCCTTACGCAGGAGCTTCTCGAGGCCCGGCTGCGTGCGGAACTGCGGCGGGGAAAGCCGCCCAAGGCTTCTGAAAGTGATGTCACGCGAGACTGGGATTTGCTCCAGAAAGCGATGAACGGCTCTGACGTTGAGGTGGCCGCGCAGTCCCATAGGCCAACCCAACCAGGCTCCCAATCACGCTCGGAGCATTCCGGTAATCGGCCCTGAAAGACCAAACCTTCGTAGACCCAAGATAAAAGACACAAGACAAATGTCAGGCGGCCGTCGGCCGTTTGTCCCATCGCCGATTCTATTGTTGGTCCGGCGGCTGCGGAGGAGTTTGCGGAACCGCTGCACCGGGCTTTGCAGGCGAGTAGCCTGTCGGCCCAGGCTGCTGTTGTTGCAATTGCCGCTGCTGCATCTCCTGCAACAACTGCTGCGGAGTCTTTATTCCAGGCTGGTCCGGCGTGGGAGCAGGCGCCGGCTGTTCGGCCTCCGCTGTGCCCGGGTCCGGGGTATCTTCAACCACGGCATCGTCCGTCGTATCTGTATCGGCGGCTTCTGCGGCAGCATTGGCTACCTGGGCCGAGGCAGCGTTCTTGTCGCCCGGTGTCGGTTCAGAATTCGGCGTGTCTGATCCTGTCTTGGCCACCAGCACTACGCGCACCAGCGCGCTGGCATCCTGCGGCGATCCCAGCAGTATGTAATTGAAGCGTGATCCATTCAGCAGTTCGGCTATGACTTCCCGTGCCGGCCCGGGACCGAGGCGCGTCACCACCCGCTCGTTGGCGGTGGCCGGGATTTCAATCTCGGCAGCGGTCTGCTTGCGCACCGCGCGCAGAATGTCACCCAGCGTAGAGTTCGGGGCGGCAATGGTGAGCATTCCATTCTGGTAGCTCACTTGTGGCGCTACCGCCGGGATGCCATCCAGCGGAATCTGGGGCACCGGACCCTGCGGACCCGAGGGCAGTGGAGGTGGCAGGGGCGCCGGCTGCTGCTTCTTGACCTTGTGAACCGGATGGGCCTTCGGTGTATCGGCGCGCCCAGCAATTGGGAAGCACAGGATGCCGGTCACCAGCAAGCCTGTCAGCTTAAGTCCCGCACTCATGAAACCCTCCACCGCGATCCCGACTCATCTTGGGGCAGACAGTAGCTATCTATGTTGCAATTCTAGCACCGATTCTTGGCTCCCATGGCTATCCGTACCCCGCCCACAACCCATCTAGCCTATAGAACGTATTGGCTTTACTCTCTTGCGAGCTGTTCTTCGATAGCCGGCGAAGAACCAAATTGCGCAGTCTGTTGCACTTACAGGGCTTCGCCTGATCGCAGGGGTGAGGTCCATTGGTCAGTTCTTGAATTCTGGCTCCAGCCGGCAATCCTTGGGATCCTTGTCGTCGCGGAGCCCCAGGAATACTGGAGCACGCAACTTCGGTCCGCTACCCGCACTCGCGCCGGCGGTCCATTCTGCGAACTCGATCTCTGCCACCAGTTCCGGCTTCACCCAGTACACTTTCCGCAGAGCCTCGACTTCGCCGTGGAACGGGTTCTTCTTGGTCTCACGTTTCTTCAGTAATTTCCAGACTTCGTCGAGCGACTCCTGGTCGAATCCGCTGCCGGCCTGTCCCACGTGAATCAGCCGGCCCGGTTTGTCGTAGAGTCCGAGAACAATCGACCCGAAATGCGCGCGGCTGCCCTCCGGTTCGGTGTAGCCTCCGATCACACACTCCAGCCGGTGCGTAATTTTGATCTTCAGCCACTCGCTGGTCCGCCGCTCCAGGTAAATGCTGTCGCGCTTCTTGGCCAGGATGCCTTCCAGGCCCTTCGCCCGCGCCATTTCGAACAGCGCTTTTCCCTGCCTCTCGTAGTGATCGGAATAGCGTACCGAATCGCCGGAAACCAGCACCGCAGCCAACTTCCTCTTCCGCTCCTCGAGCGGCACCTTCCGCAAGTCGTATCCATCGAGATAGAGCAGATCAAAGGCGTAATACAGCACCGGCACATCCGCCTTGGTCGCAACCCGCCGCCCGCCGGGGCGAAATCCCGTGCGCTGCTGCATCAGGCTGAACGAAGCTCGCCCCTCGTCATCGAGCGCAACTACTTCGCCGTCGAGAATCGCGCTTTTTGCTTTAACGAACTTCGGCAAGTCTTTCAGCTCGGGGAAGCGCGCCGTCAACTCATTCTGATTCCGCGAAACCAGCCGCAGTTTGCCGCCCTCGATAAAGGCGATCGCCCGGTAGCCGTCCCACTTGATCTCGAACAGCCACTCCGCCCCGTCAAACGGCTCATTCACGGGTGTCGCCAGCATGGGATGAATCGTCGTCGGCATGGGCCGCCTGACCCCGCCCTCGGGAGATTTCACCGCCGAGCTCGCAGAGAGGGCTGCCCCATTCTTGGGAGTCTCTGTGCTTCTAGCATCCTCCGTGTGATGTTTCTCTTTTCGAAGTTTCTCGGCGCTCTCAGCGTCCTCGGCGGTGTTCAGTTTTGTTTGCTTTTTTTTTTGCCCTCTTCCAGCAGCTTTCTTCTTATCGAGCTTAGCTACGGCATCCGCCAGCCATGCGGCCTTCAGCTTCCCCCGCCCGCAGGACGGCTCCTCCACTCCGCCGATCCCGCGTCCCCAGCGATCTCCGCCAGGCTGCGCTTGCTCAGCACAGACTCGTCATACGCATCAATGTCGTAACCCTCCACCACATACTGGTCATGCTTCTTGATCAGCAGCCACTCGTTCCCCTTGCTTCCCGGGCGCCGGCCCTTCATCTTCACCAGCGCAAAATCTCCGTTCAACTTCTTGCCTTTGAGGCGAAACTTCAAATCGCCCTTGGCCAGCATCGCGACTGCTTCAGCCTCGGTTCCCGGTACATATTTCCCCTGCACCGCAACAGGAGACAAAGGCTGCCACGTGCCCACATCCCACACCATCACCGTGCCCGCGCCGTAGTTACCTTCCGGAATGATGCCCTCAAAGTCGAAATACGAAACCGGATGATCCTCCACCTGCATAGCCAGCCGCTTGTCCGCGGGATCGAGCGACGGCCCCTTGGGCACCGCCCACGATTTCAGCACTCCCTCCATCTCCAGCCGAAAGTCATAATGCAGCCGCGTGGCATCGTGCTTCTGCACCACGAACCGGTGCCCAGCCTTGCTCTCAACTTTCGGAGGAGGCTCGGGCGTCGTCTCAAACTTGCGTTTTCGTTTGTATTCTTCGAGTGCCATGAAGGAAACCATTTAACCACAGAGACACAGAGCCACGGAGAAAACCATTGCAAGGCAAAAGGTTCGTATCAGGGCATCGCTTCAGCGAAGCCGCAACGACCGGGACTACGACGCCTTCAGCCGCTGCGGCAGCGGAACGACAATCTGAAAGAAGCATGCTTTAGAATCCTTGCACCCATGCAACGCGAATTCCCCGAAACCCCGCTGGTAGGCGTAGGCGCCATCATCATCGAAAACGCCCGCGTAGTCTTAGTCAAACGTGCTCACCCCCCACTGCAGGCCGAATGGTCTATCCCCGGAGGCGTGCTCGAAGTCGGCGAACTGGTGCGCGAAGCCGCCATCCGCGAAGCCCGCGAGGAAACCGGACTCACCGTCGACCCCGGCGAACTCCTCGGCGTCTACGATCGCGTCCTGCGCGATGCCAACCAGCGCGTGCAATATCACTACGTTTTGATTGATTTTCTCTGCCGCCGGGTTGCGGGAGATCTAGCTGCCGCCAGCGATGCCGCAGAAGTCAGATGGTTCACGCCAGAGGAATTGCCGGAGCTGAAGCTAGCGGAGGATACCATGGATGTTGTTCGCAAGGGATTCGCAAAGTGGGGCAGCGCCTATGCACTGTGACCCTTGCAGTGCAGCACGCCCAGGTAGGCGCTCCACGGGCCAACTGCGTCAAGATACTGGTGGGCCATCACGCGGGATAATTGGTGCAGATGTGTGAGGTCGTGAACGGTCCACGTCGCCAGCAGTTCCGCCAGCGTCACGACGCCTAGAGCCGGGTGCGTTCCTCGCTGGGTCAAGTCCTCTGGCTTTAAATTCAGGCCCTGCAGCGCAGCCAGATTTTGTTTGCGCAGGCGGGCGAACTCATCCAGGAGCCGTTCCGGCGATTTGCCCCGGCTCTCTTTTTCCTGAGCGAAGCGGTCAAAGGGATCAAACGGCCGCGCCTCGCCATGCTCCAGAATGACGCGCACGCGGGGCATCCAGTCAGTGCGTTCTCCCGCGATCAGATGGCCTACGATGTCGAACGGGCTCCAGCTTTCTTTGCCTTCGTCGGTTCGTCCTTCGTTGCCGCGCACCCAGGCGTCGGGAAGTCCTCGCAACAGCGCGTCCACGGTTGCGGGGGTGCGGGAGAGAATTTCGATAGCCTCGGCCAGGCTGAATTCGGTTGTCGATTTCATGACTTCGCAGATGCCGGGCCGACATTTTGGACTCAGACTCTCAGGCTGGGGCCTCGCCAAACAAGGGAGCGCCATAGCGCCGGCGGCGCTACTTTTGGCGTGCTTCTGAACGACATCCCGTCTTATAATCCTCCCAACTTCTGACCGAATCGGGTTAGATCCAGGGGGCGCACGTCATGAGCATCAATGAAAACAAGCTACACGAATTATTAGGCAAGGCGGTTGTCGATTTCGGAGCAACGTTTCATGCCGCGCTGGTGCAAGTTGGGGACAAGCTCGGCCTATACAAAGCGCTCGCCGCAGGCGGACCTCAAACTCCCGCGGAACTAGCCAAACGCACCGGCACCGCCGAGCGTTACGTTCGCGAGTGGCTCTGCAACCAGGCCGCGGGAGGCTATGTCACCTATGACAGCAAAGCTGCCAAGTTCTCCCTGAGCGAGGAACAAGCCTTCACTCTGGCGGACGAAAACAGTCCAGCCTTCTTGCCGGGCATGTTCCAGGTCGCCTTAGCGGCAATCAAGGCCGAGGACCGAATCACCGATCGATTCAAGACCGGCAAAGGCTTGGGCTGGCACGAGCATCACCCCGACCTGTTTGTCGGTACGGAGCGATTTTTCCGTCCGGGATATGCGGCCAACCTGATCAATTCATGGATTCCCGCGCTCGCAGGCGTGAAAGAAAAGCTCGACCAGGGAGCGACCGTAGCTGACGTCGGCTGCGGCCTTGGCGCCTCGACGATCCTGATGGCGAAGTCCTATCCAAAGTCGAAGTTCGTGGGGTTCGACTATCACGATAAATCGATTGAGACGGCGAAACAGCGCGCCAAGGATGCCGGGGTAGGAGATCGAATCCAATTCAAGGTCGCGATGGCCAAGGATTATCCGGGGGAGAACTACGACTTCGTGACGTTCTTCGATTGCTTGCACGACATGGGTGATCCGGTCGGAGCCAGCGCCCACGTTCGCGGCACTTTGAAAAGAGATGGAACATGGATGATCGTCGAGCCTTTCGCCGGAGACAAGATCGAGGACAATCTCCATCCGATCGGGCGAGCATTCTACGGAGCGTCGACGCTGTTGTGCACCCCAGCCTCGCTCTCACAGGAGGTCGGACTGGCGCTGGGCGCGCAGGCCGGAGAACAGCGGCTTCGAGAAGTAGTCTCCGCCGGCGGCTTTAACCACTTCCGCCGAGCAACGCAGACACCCTTCAATCTGATATTCGAGGCGCGTCCGTAAAATGTTTTGATTGCCAAAAGTGCTTCTTACTTGGATTCCTGCAGCAGCACCACGTCGGATTCCGAGTGGTTCCGCAGCACGCCCAGGCTCTTCCCGTCCGGCGACCAGTGGAACGATGTGATCTGCTCGGACGTAAAGTTGGTGATCTGGCGGCCCGGGGAGCCATCGAGCGTCTGGATCCAGATATTGTCCACCCCGTTTTCGTGGATGGGATACGCCACGCTCTTGCCGTCCGGTGTAAATTGCACGCCGCCCCGGGTGACGCGTGGATCAGCGTCGATCAGGCGCGGCGCCGACGAACCGATATCCAGCAGCGCTACCTTCTCTTTACCGTTCTGCGTGGCCGGATCGACGACTTCCACCAGATAGGTCAGCACCTTGCCATCGCCAGACAGTCCAAAACCGGCGCTCGCAACAAAGCTATTGGGCACAACGCTTCCCGGAACTACTTCGGCTTTTCCGGAACCATCCAGCGGCACACGTGAAATCCGTGCGGCGGCTTGATCGTAGTAGTAAGCCCATTTTCCGTCGGGAGAACACACGGAGCGAAAGTCCCGCTTCCCTTCGGTCAGTCGTGCCGGGCCTGAACCATCCGCATTGGCGCGCCAGAGGCTCAATGTACTTGTGCCGCCATGGAACATCCACGAAAAGATCACATGATCATTTCCGCAGCTCGAAGGATCAACAATGCCTGCCGCCGAATCGCCGACAAGCTGGGTCTGATTCTTGCCGTCGGCCGCCAATCGCAGAAGCCGGGGGCCGTCGGTTACCAGCAATCCTCCGTCCGCTGCCCAACCAAACCCGCGAACTTCCTGCCCTTGCGGAAATACCGGCTTCGAGTCCGCACTCTGGCCGCCAGTTCCGGGAAGAAGATACAGGTTCTGCGTGATCTTGACCTGAACCGAGGCCAGAGTTTTTCCGTCAGCGGAGAGCGTCAGAGTTGCATACCGGTTGGTATCGCGAGTGATGGGTTGAATCTGTCCTCCGGTGCTGGGAATGAATCCGATCTGTGCCCGCGAGAAACTTGGGCCCGCTTGCTGGTAGTCGACCAGAATTCCGCGGCCGTCGGGCAGCCATTTCAATTCGAAAGGGGCCTTGTCACTGAAAGTGACTAATCGGCTGGTCTTTTGGCTTCCAAGATCGAACAAATCAATTCCGCCGAGGGCCTGGTCAGGCTGAAATCTGGTCAGGGCGATCTCTTGGCCGTCCGGGGACCAGGTCAGGTATACCGACGACTCGCCGATCGGCACAATCCGCAAGACTTTTTCGTCGTTGCCGCTCAGATCCGCGCTGAGCAGTCTGGCCTTGCCGATCTCGGGGTCGTTCGCGCGCACGTATGCCATGCGCCTCCCATCGGGAGAAAACGCCATGTCGCTATCGATGTCGTGAACGACGGTTTGCGGGGTCCCACCCAGCACCGGCGCGCGATAGAGGTTGTAATCGCTATTGGTCGCATTCTGCGCTTTGCGGAAGTAGATGTAGTTCCCGTCCGGCGAAAACGCCAGAGTCCTGTAGGTGGAGGGTGAGGGCGGAATGATCTGGGTATCGCTGGCCGTGGGCACGTTGCGCAGCCACAAACTTTGCTGACCGTTATCGTCGAGGACACTGAGTATGTACTTTCCATCCGGAGAGATTGCGGCCAGCGCTGCCTTCCCGGAATTTGTGACCTGAGTGACGGCGAAGTTCTGAAAGGGCGCAGCGCCGGGCCGATGCAGCATCGAATAGACGCCATAACCGGCGGCAGCCAGCACGATTAGCGCCGTAATCGCAATCGCGCCGGTTCCCCATTTGTGCTGCTTCGCGACGGCCACCGCGGAACTGCTGGTGCGCATGGGCTGGGCCGGACCGCTCCCCAAAATCGCGGTTGCGCCGCTGGCTTGCGCGGCCAGATTCGATGTCGCCGGCGTCGTGATCGAGCTGTCTGAGGCGATCTCCGCCGAGGGTGCGGCCCGGCGGCTCGATTCTGTGTCGCGCTTGAGCCGTTGTAAATCGGAGCGCAAGTCGGCGGCATGCTGGTAGCGCAGCCCGGGATCTTTCTCCAAAGACTTGTTGATGATCCGTTCCAGTTCGGCGGGGATTTCCGGGTTCAGCCGAAGCGGCGGCACTGGCGTGCGATTCAGAATGCCGTCAAATATCTCCGCGGAAGTGCCACCGGAAAACGCCGTGCGTCCCGTGGCCATTTCATAAAGCACGATGCCGAAGGAAAAGATATCGCTGCGGGCATCAAGATCGCGTCCGCGAGCCTGCTCCGGCGACATGTAAGCCACGGTACCCAGGGTCGTGCCGGGACTGGTGAGATTGATTTCTCCCTTGGTTGCCGCTCCCCCGGTGAGAGTTTCACCGTTGGTGCTGGAGATGACTTTCGCCAGGCCGAAGTCGAGCACCTTGGCTTGTCCGCGTTCGGTCACGAAAATATTGGCAGGCTTGATATCGCGGTGGATGATGCCTTCCGACTGCGCCGCATCCAGGGCGTCGGCCACTTCGATTCCGAGGGTAAGAATCGTCTCCAGCGGTAGAGGCACACTGCCGATCTTGTGCTTGAGCGTTACACCCTTCAGCAGTTCCATCGCGATGAAGGGATGCCCGTCCGCTTCATCAATGTCATGAATCGTGCAGATGTTGGGATGGTTGAGTGCTGATGCGGCTTGCGCCTCGCGCCGGAAGCGCTCGAGCACAGCCTCATCGCGCGCGATTCCTTCAGGCAGAAACTTGAGCGCAACAAAGCGCCGAAGCTTCGTATCCTCGGCCCGGAACACGACGCCCATCCCACCGCCACCGAGTTTTTCCAGAACGCGATAATGGGAAATCGTGCGGCCGATTGGAAACTGGTCTTCTGCCATGTGCTCGGAATCTTAGTTGCGCCTTCGCACCCGCGTCAACATGGGATTGACGGTCGAAATTTCGCTCCACATACAAGGAGATCCCGCGACCCGCGCTTCATCAACTTGTCCTGTCGCCGTCAGCCCCGTCGTCCTCCCATTCCGCATCGCACGTATGTCCCAGATGTTGAAGAACGGGCGGCGTTCCAGGGATATGGAACGCCCGAAATTGCTCGGCCTTGTGCGCCCGATCGGACGTTTAGTCCCCCTGATAGTCAGCTAGCATGAAATTCGTGCAGCCGCTCACGGCGCCTTGTGTTGAGCCGCCTGCCAGTGTGCTCGTAGTTCTTTGTCGAACTCTTCCCATCGTTCCTCGGGAAAGAAAATTCTGGCGCCCTTGAGCTCGACGCGGCGCCGGGTACCGGGGATGTTGTCGGCCAGCCAGCGCGACCATTTCACGTCAAAATACACGTCATCCGTTCCCCAGACGATCAATGTGGGCGCCTTCAGCGTCTTCAGCCGTGCTTCAACGGCCAGCGTGTGCTTGTTGTCAAAAGCTGCGAGAAAGCGTTGCAAGTCGCGCGTGCGCTGCTCGCTCCGGACTAGCGGACGGAGATAGGTTTCGATGCTGTCGTCACTCAGCTGTTCCGGGTGTTCATACGCCGGCCCCAGGGCTTGCGGTGATCGATAGACGCTCTTGTCCGCCAGCATCGCATCCAGTGTTCCCCGTAGACCGCCGGCGGCCGCCATCGCCAGGAAGGGCTTGAAGGCCTCGGGCGGCCAGTTGTCATGGGTGTCGCAGTCGGTGAGCGTGAGACTGCGCACGCGCTCCGGATACAATGCGGAGAAAATCTGCGCAATACCGCCCCCGCTATCGTTGCCCACCAGATCCACCTGGTCGATGTTCAAGGCATCGAGAAATTCCTTGAGCATCTTCGCATTGGCCGTCACGGATACATCCTGATCGGGCGCGATTTCGGTGTCGCCATGCGCCAGCAGGTCCACGGCTATGGAGCGTCGGATGTCGGACAAGTCCGCCAGTTGATGACGCCACAGATATCCGTTCAGCAGCACGCCATGCACGAACAAAGCGACCGGTCCTGAACCCTGCTCCGTGTAGCTAATTAGGCCCGACGCGGTCTTTACGCTATGCCGGGTCGGCAATGACTTGTTTCCATGCGCTGTGGACATACCCACCTCCTCGGTTGACTTCATCGCGCTCGTCTGCGCGTCCAAATGGCCCGCCATCACGGGGCCCAAGTAAAATACGATGACCATGGCGCCGGTCAGCAGCACTGAGATGGACCGTGCAATCCGATGCTGTTCGTCACGAAGACTTACAACTTTTCTGTTTCTGACCATCGCTCAGCTCCTCCTCGTCGCTGTGGCGGAAGCGTGCGCTTCCTTTAGCTTTTGTGAGCACTCATCGCAGCACACCTCAACCGTCTTGCCGCCGATTTTGACTTTGATGGGATTCGCTTCCAGCGTGCAGTCGCAAGCCGCGCAGGTTTTCTCAGCCATGACATCATTCTCCAATACCCGAAGTCCGGGTGAGATCAGTGGGCCACGCGGGAGGAGAGAGCCGCTATCAGAATCTTTAGCGACTTGTTTGAGCCGGTCTAACTTGACCTGGTCTAACTTGAGCCGATCTAGCGACGCAGGGCCGACTGCCTGAACTCCGAAGGTGAGCGGCCGTAAGCCCCGCGGAACGCCGCGCTGAAATGGCTGTGGCTAGAGAAGCCGAGGTCCAGGCTGAGAGCGGTCAGGTCGTCATATTGCGCGAGAAGGTCCAGCGCCCGCGCGAGCCGTAGCCGCAACTGGTAGCGATACAAGGGCACGCCTTCCACTTGCTGGAAGACCTGCGTCAGATACACCGGGGAGCCACGCACTTCGGCGGCGATCTCGGCCAAAGTCCAGCGTCGCGCCAGATCGCTCGTGAGCACGAGCTTGACCCGATCCACCAGGCGCTGCCGTCCGACACTAGCGCCCGCTGCGTGCGTGGTGCGCGGCCCCAGCGCCCGCTGCACCAGGGTCAAGGCCAGGCTCTCTGCTTCCAAAGGTTCCGCGACATTATGGCGCAGGCTGTGCCGTAGCAGCGCCACTAGAGCTTGAGTTCGCGCGTCAATCCCCAACCGCTGCCACCGAAATGCGAGCACCGCGCCGTCGCACAGAGAAGTAAGTGGCGCCAGTTCACGCAGCAGTGCTTCACTGATGGCCAGCGATAGACTGGCATCGCCACCCGCCACGGGATGGCTTACGCGGTAGCCTTCGGTGGCGTTGAAAAATAAAACCTGGTTCGCCTCGGCTACCGCCTGATCATGCCCAAGGTGGCGCACGTAGACACCGCGGTACGGGAATACCAGTTCAGTGGCGATTGCGCACTCTTCCGTACTCTCCTGCCGACAGCTGCCATGGCAGTACACGTCTCGGATCGTAACCGTCGGAGATTTCAGTAATGACTGGGCGGCAAATTCAGGCACGCATTTACTTTCTTTTCTTAATGCCACACTCATGACCACAGTCTACAAAAAAGCCTGTCACCTATTCGTTTTGAGACGTCGTAAATGATCGCTGCTGAGCCACTGCTTTAGCCGTTTCTAAGAATGCGGCTCCGCCCTGCCGGTCTCCGCCCCATCGTCTGCCCATTCCGCATCACACGAATGGCAACGCCAACCCGGCCGCTGCACCGGCATCGGCACGCGCAGAAACGCGCTCATGTAGGCAATGGGACGGTCCAGTTCCTGGAAGTTCACATCGAGCGACTGGCACTTGGGACAGCGCGGCTGCTCGTACAGCCCGACGCCCTGCACGTAGAGACCTTCAAGAATCGGCTCGTCAAGCAACTTCTGCGCATTCCCTGCATCCTGAACCCTCACATTGAGTTTGATGCCGCCGATGAAGTTCGAAATAAACCAGTCCAGCCGCACCAGGTTTTCATCGGCCAGAAAACATTCAATGCCCGCGGACTCCAAGCTGCCCTTCGCCAGCAACGCCTCCGGCAAATCACGAAACTGACGGACGGTCACCAGTTCCCGCATTTCCATTTCCTGATGCGGCTCCGGCGCCGGATCATCAGGGAATTCCAGATGCCTCCGGTCCATCTCATCTTCCAGCGCATCGCAGGCTACGTCGGTCAATGACTCCGCACTCTGAGCCAGCTTCCGCAGTTCTCCGTCGGTCATGCAGGCGTAGTTCGCCGCCAGCCGCCGCCGCTCGCGTTGTTCGTCCAGGTAGGATTCGTCCAGATACGGCACCCGCCAAGCATACTGCTACTGCCAGCAATCGGCCAACCTCCCCAAAAAACAAACGGCCCGCCAGCTCTTCCGAGCCTGCGGGCCGTCCGGTGGACTGTTTGGGATTGACCAAGAGGTGGTCACTCTACGTGGCCTCTCACGGCAACTCCCGGGTCTGGGACTCGATCTCTTCGCCGAAGTCCCTAGAACGAAAGCCTTCGCGCGACCGACGCGATGCCTCCATCCCTACTCACCGGCTAGTGTGCGGGCTGTAGCTCCCGGCGCGCTTTAGATCGGCGTCCGAAAGCCCCGCTTAGAGCAACCAGCTCTAAGTCTCAGCCACCTCACCTGGTCTTAGACTCCCACAACAATTACCACATTCAGAACTTGTCATTCGACCACCTCCTTTCCGGTGTAATCGCAGATTAGTACGAAGCCCGCGTGTGCGTCAACCGGCACGAAAGTGGGTGCCCAGAGCGTCACTCCCTCCATCTGTTAGCTTAGAAGTCTCGGCTGATCAAATGGCGAACGACGATGGGAACCGCCACAAAACTCGCGACAGTGGGAGACATTCTTCGCCAGCGCTGTCCCCGCTGCCGCACAGGAAGCATTTTTCGCTACTCTATCTTCCGAGGATTTCCCAAGATGCACGACCGTTGTCCCGTCTGCGATCTCAAGTTTGATCGCGAACCGGGCTATTTTCTCGGCGCCATGTATGTCAGCTACGGCTTGGGAATTGTGATCGTCGCACTCATCGCCGCGCTGCTGTGGTCCATCACCGGCTGGTGGATCACGAAAGACACCATCTGGGCAGTCGTGCTGTTCCTGCCCCTCGCCCCCACGATCACACTCTTTGCCCGTGTTCTCTGGATCTACCTTGACCAGGCCATCGATCCAGAGCGCCTCCCCTAGCCAGAGCCCCGAGATTACTTTTCAATGCTGATCGTAACCGGCGATTGTTTCGTCGGCCGATCACTCGCGGTCGCAGAGACCTCCGCGTCCAATTGCGATTGGAATTCTCCACTCACCCTCTTCAGTCGGGCGAGTGTCTGGCCGGCCTGCTGGCCAAGCGTGGCAAGCTTCCTGGGCCCAAAAATGACCAGTCCCAGCAGGCCGACGAACAACATTTCCGACAAACTCATGCCTTTTCCGCCGGCGTCTTTGACACCGTCTCCGTAGGTACCGGCGCCTCATTCCCCTTCATCGCAGATTTGAAACCGCGCAGGCCTTCCCCCAGTCCCTTTCCGAGTTCAGGCAGTTTCTTGGGACCAAAGATCAGCAGAGCGATTCCGGCGATGATCAGCAGGTGTGTGGGCTGAAATATGCCTTCAAACATCAGTGTTCCTCCAGTCAAGAATGCACAAGGTGTGAACCGCCGGTAAGAACCGGCGCCGTGACTGTGGATTTAGCCACGGCGCCCGCTGTGGCCGGATTAGACTCCGCGTTGAGCCGCGTCCGCAGCCTCAGCGAGAGTGTTTAGGGTGTCGAAGAACTCCGCCGATTGACCGATGAAAAGCCCACTGGCAGTCAGCCCTGCGGCTGCAGCCATGGCGCCTCCAACTGCATCGGTCAATGGACGAATGATCGCGACATGAGGCAGGTTGGGCCTGAATTCGCAGGGAACGGGGAAGATCAGACTGGGCTGAACGTGCGGATTGAGCGGGCTGAAAAAATTGCGAAATGTCAGGCCCGATGCGGAGTCCGTAAATGGGGCCACGGGGGCTTGCACTCCGTTACCCGAAAAATCTACCCATTCCAGAAAGTGAGCGATCTCGTCACCTCCAATGCCCAGAGTGATCTCAAGCACTTCCGGGCTCGTCACTTTTTGGCTCATGGCTGCATAAAGACTCGATCCGCCTTGCTCGATCGTTCCGAAATGAAAGGCTGCGACATTCGCGATTGCCTGAATCTGGGCGTTGCCGGGAACGTTGAAACTGGGGTCGGGGGTGCCGAAATCGGCATCGGTTCTGGGAATGGCGGTAACCCCATTAAGAGTGATCGCCTGAGGAAAGTTCGCGCCGAGATCCGGATTGCTTGCGCTGCGGTAGCGAACGAACCAGCTGGTGTCGACGTTGAGATTCATGAGGTTCGTGATGCGGAGCTTGCCGGATGATCCCTTAGCTGTGCTTCCCGGTAACTTCTTGAACTTGGTCAAGTCGATGGGCTCGGCTCCTTTCGACACGAGATAGGCATTGATGAAGTTAGCGTGGCTCACTTCATCCAGCGTGTTGCTGGCGATATATTGCGGGCCATCGGGATCGAGGTTCGACAAGGCTACCTGATACGGGTTCAACGTTTGGCCCGGGTCTACCTCGATGGGCGGTTTCTTGCCGATACCACCCAGTTCCGCATACTGTGTCCAAAGGTCCGACTCGATCAGTTCGGCTGCTGCGAGGAATCGAAGGATGGCAATATCTCCCTCGGTGATTGCCGCATTGCTGGTTGCACTGGCGAACGCGGGTAGCCCGGTGCCCAGAATGCCAGCTCCCACGGTCGCCACCGCCCCGGCGACCATGCTGTTTTTGAGGAATGAGCGCCGGTCGGCGCTACGTTCCAGAAACTTCGTAAGTTGCTTCATAGTTTCCTCTCTTTCACCGCATTCGACTGCTTGCTTCGGATCACGGTGTAAGGCAGAGTACTGGGCAGCAGTTGAGCTCATGTCACTGAAAAGTCAAAGATTTGTATCTTTTCGGTGAAATTGTCTCTCCTCGCCCCATGCACAAGAAAAATTCTTACAAACTTTTACTTATATTTACCTGATCATGTTGCAACCCGCCCGCATGCGCCCGCATTCTTGTATGCTCATACGAACATCTCTGTGAAGCACCGGTGCGGAACGCGACTCCCAAATTCGAGGGTTGTGGACTGCCTGCATACGCACTTTTAAATCGGGAGAACGTGGAAATGATTCGCTTCGCTGCCGCGACAATTATTCTGGCTGCAATGATTTGTTCGTTAGCTTCTGCTCAAGACTCAACGCCAAAGGTGCAGGTGTTTGCCGGATATTCCTTGTTCCACGCGGATACTGGCGGACTGAACGACACTGTCCTGGACCTCGCTCTGCGCCCAGCTACCGACGCATTCGGAGTACCAACGAACTTCAACGGATGGAATGCGGAAGCGCAGTACAACGCCAACCGCTGGGTTGGAATCGCAGCCGACTTCGGCGGCCGATACGGTTCGCCAATCGGAGTCTTTAGTTCGAGCGGAGTCTCCGGGGTCCCCAACGGGACTGGCTATTCCTTCCTGGCTGGACCGGTGATCTCCTACAAGACCAAGTCAAGAGTGACTCCCTTCGCGCATGCTCTGTTCGGTTGGGATCGATCCAGCCTGAGTGCGAGTACTATCACCGGCCTCCCGGTCGCAGTGACAGCCGCCGCAACCACCTACAGTGATTTCGCCATGGCGCTGGGCGGCGGCGTAGATTACAAGCTAACGCGGCGCCTGGCCATTCGGGTGGGACAGGCGGACTTCTACCACACCAGCCTCAATCTGAATAAGTTTTACGGAAGCGCTTTTGGTATCGGATTGTTCCAAGGCCTCGCGACCCACCAAGACAATGTGCGACTCTCCGCAGGGGTTGTTTTGCGGTTCTGACGTGGGCTCCTACCGCACATGCTCGGGACGGAATCCCATCCCCATCAGGCGAGCAGGAATGCGGCGGAGGAACGGCCATCGATCCATCAGCTTTAGCGGCCATGGAACCGTGAGTGGCTGCGCGCTCGCCAGAACGCGCCGTATTACCCTGTTCTGCATCAGGATTTGCAACCTTTGCGTAGTTCGAGTGGGAAATTCTCTACGCCGCTGAACCGCTTGAAGGTCCTGCTCGCGCAAGCTGCCCGCAGCCAGCTTTGCTGCAAGGATATTGGCGGCGGCCACCGCGTCCTGAATCGCGAGATTGATTCCCACCCCTCCGACTGGCGACATCGCGTGCGCCGCGTCGCCTATGCAAAGAAGGCCTGGCCGCGACCATTGCTGCAGGCGGTCCACTTTCACCGTGAGAAGGCTCACGTCGTTCCAGTCCCGCAACTCGCCGACGCGATCGCGCAAGAAGGGCTGCAGAGTGGCAATTTCTTCGCGAAATTGTTCGATCCCCCGCTTGCGAATCTCGTCCATTCCACCCTTCGGGATGATAAAGCCGCACTGCCAATAATCCTCGCGGTCGATCATCACCAGCATCTTACCGGCTTCGACATGGCCAAGGCTTTGGCCGGGATCGCTGGGGCGCCGGCTGATCCGCATCCACAAGACATCCATGGGAGCGCCCAAATCCATCACTTCTAAACCAGCCCGTTCGCGCACCACGGAATGCCGGCCATCGGCTCCTACGGTGAGACTGGCTCGAATCTCGATCACGCTGTCAGGAGTTTTTGCACTCACACCAACGACGCATCCATCCTGCTCGATGAGATCGGTCGCTTCGGCCTGCATCCTGACCTGAAAGCGCGGATAACGTCTGCCCTGCTCGACGATGAAGTTGAGAAAATCCCATTGCGGCATGAGTGCCAGAAACTTGCAGTGTGTCGGAAGATGGGTGAAATCGGCGATCTTGACCACGTCTTCGCCAACTTGGCCAGCCAACTCGCGCACCTCTTGATGAGGGCGCTTCAGGAATTCCTCCAGCATGCCCAGCTCGTACATCAGCTCCAAGGTGGAGGGGTGGATCGTGTCGCCACGAAAATCGCGGAGGAAATCGGCGTGCTTCTCGAGCACAACGACATCCACTTCCGCGCGAGCCAGCAAAAAGCCGAGCATCATTCCGGCCGGCCCTCCGCCGACGATGCAGCATCGGGTCTGGATCGCAGTGTTCATGGTCGTCTGGTTAGTTGCGCCTGAAATCATATATCGCCACCCTGCCTCGGCTTTTTGCTGTTTCCGTACGCCAAGGCTTCCCCCCTCAGTACATGTCCGCCGGGCATCTGTGACCTGCACTCCTGGATCTCTACACTTGAGATCCCCCCAACCTGGGCCCGATCTTCCCCTAGGTCAAAGACTTTTTGAATGTAAGCACGTAAGTCACTGATAGGTCAGGCTTTCCAGCGGTAGGCATTGGATTGGGTGAGGCCGACGTGGGCCAGCACGCGATAGGCAAACTCGCGGGCCAAGTCATCTAAGCTCGCGGGCCGGTAATAGAAAGCCGGAATGAGCGGAAAGATAGTGGCCCCGGCATCGGCGGCCCGATACATGTTGCGGATGTGAATTTTGTTGAGCGGAGTTTCGCGCACGCACAGCACCAGTGGACGCTTTTCTTTCAGGCTGACGTCGGCCGCACGCTCGATCAGGTGCGAGGCAATGCCGTTAGCGATGCGCGCCAAAGTGCCTACGCTGCACGGGATCACGATCATGGCGTCGGCGGGATAAGACCCGCTGGCCACGTTGGCCCCGATATCCGCGTTCGATTGTTCTCGAATTTTGGACGAGTTATTCGAAGCGCCGCGGGCTGAAGTTTTCGTTGTCTTGCCGCCCAGGGTCTGCCGGGCAAGGGTCTGCCGGGCAAGGATCTGGCGGACAAGATTCGAGCGGCCCTTGATGCCGAGTTCTTCGGCCAGCACGCGCAGGCCGGAGTCCGAAGGCGATGAAGTTCACGGTCTGAACGCGAGTATCACGCTCGATCGCGAGCAGCAGTTGCCGCAAAAATACCGATCCGCTTGCGCCAGTGGTCGCGACGGTCAGATTTTGCGGCGGCTGATTCGGCAAGGCGGCTCCAGCGAGGCGACGAGCGCCCCGAAGTTGGAGCATAGGGAGTAGCCGAACGGGAAGTCAAGGCGAAGAGAGAAAGCTAGTAGCTAAGAGCTAGGAGCTAGAAGCTGCTTTTATGGCATCCACCGTCAACTTGCGATCCCGCCGCAGCGCGGCTCAGCTCCACGCGCTGGCCGGAGTGGAGCGCGAAATCCGCGCTCAGGATTCGCACAGCCGCCGCAAGTATCTCCGCGAATTCAGCCAGGCGTTTCGCAACTACGATTCCCTTCTCGACTCGCAACAGCTCCACAATGCTCTGCACGCCGCCGACGTCGTCCTCATCGGCGACTACCACGCGCTGCCCGCTGCCCAGCGCTATGCCGCATCGCTCCTCGAGCAGCGCGCACTAGCGGGAGATCGCCCTGTCGTGCTCGGAGTCGAAACCATCTTTGCCCGCGATCAGCACATCCTCGAAGAATGGTGGCGCCGCGAAATCGACGAGAGCGAGCTGCGCCAGCGTATCCGCTTCGATCTCGACTGGGGTTACGATTGGACACCGTTCCACGAACTTCTGGTCGCAGCTCGCGACCACGGCGAGGCCATCTACGGCCTCGATTGCATGCCCCGTGAAAACTTGCGCAAAATCGGAGCACGCGATCGCCACGCCGCGGCCAAGATTGCCGAGATCCGCGACCGCCATCCCGACGCGGTGATCTTCGTCCTGTTCGGCGAGTCACATCTTGCTCCCGGGCATCTCCCGCGCGTGGTGCACAAGGAACTGCCGGGCGCAAGAGTCCTAACTGTGTTGCAGAACGTCGACGCGCTTTACTGGCGCGCCGCGGGTGAGCGCGTCGATAAAGTCGATGCCGTCCGCGTCAATGACGACGTTCTGTGCGTCTTCAACGCGACGCCGCTCGAGAAATATGAAAGCTACCGCCTGTTTCTCGACCAGTGGAGCCGCTGCGATAGCGGCCCCGACTTCGCTCCTACCATCTATAACCTGATCGACAGCCTCGCCAGCTTCCTCGAGATCAATCGTTATTCGCCGCACAACGGCACGCAACCCAAGTTTCTGGTCGACATGCTGCCCGAGGTTCATGGCAACTCCTCGGATGCGATGTTGCGCCGCCTGCTCTCGCGCAAGGGCATCAGCCAGCAGCAACTCGAAACCATGCTGGCCAGCGTGGAAGAGCGCGGCAGCGCTTATTTGCCCCAGGTGAATGCCTTCTACATTCGCGAATTTCAAATGATGCACGCCGCCGAAGATGCGGCCCGCTTTCTGCATCACGCCTGCCGCGGCCTGCCTCAGCGCCTGAATGGACACGGTGCAAACACAATCGATGCCGCTGGAAGCAACGGCACAGCCCTGCCCACCGACGCTTTCTACACGCGAGTGATCGAACATGCCGTCGCATACTTCGGTTCGCGAGTGCTTTATCCGTCCAGGCCAGCGCCGGAAACGGAAGATGCGCCAGCGCTGTCGCGCGCCGCCTGTGAGAAAGCGGCACAGTCCGCCGTCCGTGCTGAAGCCGATAAGTTTGAAGCGATTGCCGAGGAATGGGGATACCGACTGGGAAGCCAGATCTACAATGTCTACCTCGCTGGCAAGGTCAAGCCCCACGGCCTGCGCCGCCTGTTCCTCACTCATCTGGACGAGCCGGGCCTGCCTCGAAAAGTCTGCACTGCGGTGATCGCCAAAATTCGCAACGCCACAAAGTCCTAACACGCGGCCAGTCGCGAAGCGACGCCATTCATAGCCCCGGACGTAAGTCCGGGGTAGTCTCACAGGAGAGGAACGGAGTCCCGTCAGGGACGGCACGCGTTCCCCGACCATGTCGCGCATGCTAATCTAGGACCTGCTTCTCCGAGTGCTGACCTCCGCCGTGAACGCCGAATCCATCCGCAAACTCTTTGAACAAGTGCGCCGCGGCAAACTCACGCCCGACGACGCAGTAGATCGCCTGCGCCACCTGCCCTTCGAAGACCTGGGCTTTGCCAAAGTCGATCATCATCGCAGCCTGCGCGTGGGCATGCCCGAAGTGATCTTCGGTGAGCGCAAAACTCCTTCGCAGGTTGGCGAGATCTTTGCGCGCCTGGCCAAACATGGGGGCAACGTCCTGGCTACGCACGCCGACAAGAAGCAGTTTGCCGCGGTCAAGAAGAAAGTACGCGCCGCGGAGTATCGCGAACTGGCGCGCGCGATCGTGCTGCAGCGGGACCCGCACGTCTACGGTAAAGGAACCATCGCCGTGGTTTCGGCCGGAACCAGCGACATTCCCGTAGCCGAGGAAGCCGTGGTGACCGCTGAACTCATGGGCAACGAAGTCGAGCACTTCTACGACGTAGGCGTAGCCGGAATCCACCGGCTGCTCGCCAATCGCGAGGCCCTGACGAAAGCCCGCGTCGTCATAGTCTGTGCCGGTATGGAAGGCGCGCTGCCCAGCGTCGTGGGAGGTCTCGTCGGCGTTCCGGTCATCGCCGTACCCACCAGCGTTGGCTACGGCGCGTCGTTCAAGGGACTCACCGCGCTGCTCGGCATGCTAAATTCCTGTGCCTCAAACGTGAGCGTGGTGAATATCGATAACGGATTCGGCGCGGGCTACGTAGCGTCATTGATCAACAGGCTGTAAATATTCAAAGAGGCACGGCCTAAACCGTGCCTCTCTCACTCCCAGCCACATTACATCCCCGATTGTCCCGAATCCTTCTCCACCTCCAGCTTGTTCTCCACGCTGAAGGCGCCCGGAAATCTGGCTGGCCCGCACTCCGGCAACGGTTTTATCCATGGTGTTCTCGACCGATCCGTAAAGCGTCACGTGGCCATTCTCCACGATAATGCGAATCGGCCGTGCCGGGTCGATCGCATACTTGCTCAGCACCGGGTCGCGGTAAATAGCCTGGGCCGCCCGCAAGCGCAGCCCTTGGTCGAACCGAGAGACTGGCTCGACCGAGACGTTCGCGATCACATCCTTCACTCCGGGCATGGAACCAATGTCGGCGAGAGCTTCGTCGCGGCCAATGCCGGTTAGATCCTGCCCTCTCAACGTAACCACGCCATCCTTCACGCCCAGTGCGAAGTAATCGAAAGTGTTGTCGTAGCCAACCCGAACATAAGTCAGCTTCCGAGCCAGTTTCTGCTCCAGTTGCTCATCGGCAACGTTCGGTCCCGCCACCGTGATCAGGTTGCGCACGCCCTGCACGCTCGCAGTTTTTCGAGCCAGCTTGGCTGCGTCCAGCTTGCGCTGGTAAAGATCGACCGTGCCCGTCAGGGTTACGATGCCGTCCTCCACGCTCGATTTCACGCCGCTGAACTGGCTCTTCGCCGCCAGCTTCTGCGCCACCGCAGTTTGAATTTGATTGTCGTAGCGAGTGGCAGCGGCGGTCTGGGCGACGAGCGTCGCGCTCAACAACCCCACCGCCAGCAGAGATCCCGCCGCCTTCACTAAACTTGTTCCAGTCATAGGTCACCTCCAACCCAGTTGACAAACTTTACGATTTAACCGTATGGTTAATTGACTTCGTAATAAGGTGAACCCAGCGGTACCAGGAAAGGTTGCGGCAGGAAGTCAGTGCCGCGTTCTCTGCCCTGCGGGGGTGTCTGACAGGCTTGCGCAGCATTCGATCGGCTCGCGCTTTGCGCCGGCCGCACCCGTTGCCAAACACGCGAGCGAATATCTTGTCCACATTCTTCAGCTGGCGCCGCAAATCGAAGGCGTACTCGATCTGTTTGCGCGGAACTCTTCCCGTGATCTCCTTATCGGCCAGCACGAGTTGATGGAAATCCAGATCTTCTTTCCACGCCCGCATGGCATGCGATTGCACCAGTCGGTAGGCGTCTTCGCGGGAAACTCCATGCTCCACCAGATCAAGCAGAAATTGCCCGCTGAAGATTAGGCCGCGCGTGCTCTCCAGATTGGCCCTCATGCGCTCGGGATACACGAACATGGTTTCGATCAGGTTGGCAGTCTTGTTCAACAGGTAGTCGACCAGCGTGGTCGAATCCGGCAGGATCACCCGCTCCGCGGAAGAGTGTGAGATGTCGCGCTCGTGCCATAAAGCAACATTCTCAAATCCCGCCTGCGCATTGCCGCGCACCACTCGCGCCAGCCCGCTGATCTGCTCGCTGGTCACCGGATTCCGCTTGTGCGGCATAGCGGAAGAGCCTTTTTGCTTTTCGCTGAAGAACTCCTCAGCCTCGCGCACTTCGGTGCGCTGCAGATGCCGGATTTCAGTCGCGATCTTGTCCAGGGTCGAGGCAATCACCGCCAGCGTCGCCAGATACTGCGCATGACGGTCGCGCTGGATCACTTGCGACGAAACCGCCGCCGCCTTCAGTCCCAGCCGCGCGCAAATCTTCTCTTCGATCTCCGGCGTCAGATGAGCGAAGATTCCCACCGCGCCGGAAAACTTTCCCACGCGCATATCTTCAGCGGCCGCTGCGAAGCGAGCAATGTTGCGCTGCGTCTCCGAATACCAGTTGGCGATCTTGAAGCCGAACGTGATGGGCTCGGCATGAATTCCGTGCGTGCGCCCCACCATCGGCGTGTCTTTGAATTCCCAGGCACGGCGTTCGAGCACCTCGGCCAGGCGTTCGCAGATCCTGCGCAATCAGCGCCGACGCCTGCTTGATGAGCAACGCCTGCGCCGTGTCGACCACGTCATTCGAGGTGAGGCCGTAGTGAAACCAGCGCGCATGCGGGCCAACGATCTCGGCCACCGCCGTGGTGAAGGCAATCACATCGTGGCGCACCTCAGCTTCGATCTCGTGGATGCGCTCTACGCTGAAATCGGCGCGCTCGCGAATCGCCCGCGCCGCTTCTTTCGGCACCATGCCGGCCTCGGCCAAAGTCTCGGTCGCGGCGACTTCCACGGCCAGCCAGGTGCGAAAGCGGTTTTCGTCGCTCCAGATGCGGCCCATTTCCGGGCGGGTATAACGCGGGATCAAAGCGGATGCGCCTCCTGTCGTTATTGGCAAATATGCCGGTGAAAGCGGGACAGAGGATTCTAAATGGAGTGGGGAAAAGAGGCCAGCACAAGGGACGGGCGGTAGCGGGTCAGTTTAAATTTCGCGGATTGTGGAAAAGGCAGCCTAACGGCTCAGCCGACCGCGGCTAGTACGAACTGTGCACGTTTCTGGAGTGAGTCAAGAGGCAATGGGATCAGGTTGTAACCCAAGGAAGAGTAGGTTTCGGTCATCACTTCATAGGTCATCTGGGCCTCCTGAAACGACTGCTTCCGCTCCGCATCCCGCTTGAAGATTTCCAGCCATGGCGGCGCGATAAACACTCGGTGATGATAGCGAAATGTCTGCGCAGCCCGTTCTACATGGGAAGGGATGGGCAGGTCGCTTAAGCGCAAGTAGCCGAGCACATCGGGCACGGCACGGTCGAAAATCACCGGAGCGCTGAGGCTCAGCGCCGCGCGATAGGATCGCATTTCCCAGCTCAACATCAGTTCGGCGAAAGCCAGCCGATTCGACCAAGGTAGGGCTTCGCCGCCAATGGCCACCTGATCTTGAATGATCGCCCTGCCAGCCTCTGGCATGGTGTAAATACCCTGCTCCGCCAGCGCTTTGATCAGCGTACTCTTTCCTGAACCCGGCCCTCCAGTGATTACGAACAGACGGTCAGAATCTATAGCCTCCATTTCAGCTCCTCACGCCAACGAGCGGGGTCGTTGCCATGCTCGCCCAATATTGTCTGTTGATCCCAAGCCGAACTTCAAACTGACCCAGCACTGGACGGGCGGTTCTCGAGTCAATTTCCCAGGAGCCGACCATCCAATCTCAATCTGTCGCACTGCGCAAAGCAAACGAAATCGTCACCACGGCACCTTATCGCATTCCGTTGGCCAACCGCGCACTGGCAGGGCTTCTCCGCAACAACAGCATCGCGGAAGCGCCAATCGACGGCCCGGGAACCAGCATGAGAAATGTCCACCGCCAGGATCCCAGCAAGTCGGCCAGCCGAGGCATCAGCCATATCGCGACTATGGTGAGAGCGAATCCCAGCCCGAGCTGAACTGAAAGCGCGGTTCCAATAAAACGCTGGTCAGCAAGTTCGGTAACCATTGCGGAGAACTGCGCGGAGTCACCGATCACAGAGATGCCCCATATCACCAGGATCGCGATGAATAGCCACAATGGTCCATCAAAGGAAAAGCCGATCGCAACCGCACAGCCTCCGGAAACGAACATCATCCCAGCCGTGGTCGCCGTGCGTCCGATGCGATCTGACAGAATCCCTCCCAGGATACAGCCGAACGCCCCCATTCCGATCGCCACAAAAGTGAGCAGAGACGCCCGCCCAACCAACAACGCGTGCTGGGCTCCAAGAGCGCCGTTCACGTATACGAGAAGCCACGCCCACATCGCGTACAGTTCCCACATGTGTCCGAAATAGCCGAGGTTGGCGAGGAGGAGGTTTCGATCGCGGAATACAGCCCCTGCTTGCCGCGGATCGAAGAGAGCGCGTCCAAAGGGAAATGGCCCCTCGCGGGCAAAGAGCAAGAAAAGGATCGCTCCAGTCAAGGTTGCCAGGGTGGACATCTTGACGACGAATCGCCAATCCACTGCCCCCGAAAGGCTGCGAAAAAGATGCGGCATGGAGGACCCAAGAGTTAGCGCGCCGACTACCGTCCCAAGCGCAAGGCCCCGATCACGATTGAACCAGGTAGATACCAGCTTAAGAGCGGGGGGATAGACTCCCGCTAACGCAAATCCCGTCAGCACTCGCGCCGCAACCGCGACGACGGGACCTGGTTCCACCAGAAGCGACGCGTTCGCTGCTGCAGCCAGCGCGGCAGATAACGCCATCAGCCGGTTGAGGCGGACAATGTCGGGAAGGTTGACCAGGCTGGCGGCCAAGGCGCCACAGACGAAACCGATCTGCACGCCAACCGTCAGCCAGGAGAGGATGAACGGCGATAGGTGCCATTCGCGCTTCAGTTCGGGCGTGATCGCCGTCGCCGAAAACCAGGTCGTCAGTGAGAGGACAATTGCAATTGCTAGTAACGCCAAGACCCGCCAGCGCGACGCGTCAGCACGCCCGTGCAATGAACCCGCGGCGCTGGTAGACAACGTTGTGGGCATCGCGGCCTCAGGACCTCCGGAGTGGAACCGTGTAGACCGTGGCGGTGCCCGTGAGGCAAATGTCACCAGCTTGATTGCGCACGGTAGTCGCGACCTTGCAGATGGGCTTATCCGGCCGCACCTCCGTGACCTCAACCCGGCCCGTGATTTCCTCGCCTACGCCGACCGCTTTGACGAATTTCCACTCGACGGAAAGAAAAACCGTGCCCGGACCGGGCAGGTCTTCCGCAACCAAGGCATTCAGGATTCCGGATGTGACACCGCCCTGCACGATCAGTTTGCCAAAAACCGACTCTTCTGCCAGCTTCTGGTCGTAGTGCAATGGATTGTGATCGCCTGTCATTTCAGTGAACAGGAGGATGTCTTCCATTCTCGTGCGGCGTGTCCGCTCCGCCGAATCACCCACCTTCGGGCGGCCGTTGATCACACCAGACCAGCCGTCAACCGATTTAGTTTCGCTCAACGATTCTCCTCCCGATGTGCTCGTCTTGATTTGAACGGCGCGAGTCTCCGACAGCATGGCCGGGACGGCAACCAATACGAAGAAGACGTGGGTGGCGCGCGCTGCGCTCAAGTGTACTTGATCCAAAAGCGAGTTGGATCTGTATCGCGGGCTACGCCACCTGACTCCGCTGGCAGGTTCATGCCCAAACGGAATACAATGCTTATTCGAGTCCTGCTATGTCGCCCACGCCCGAAGATTTGACCACTATCAAAGATGACATGATCGCCTTCATCGAAGGCCATGGCATGAGCCGCTTCCACGGCTATGTGGATTACGAAGAAGTGCAGTGCGTCATGTGGGAAATGGGCACCAACCCCGATGGCTGGAAGGATTTCGTGGAACTGGCGAAGAGCGCAGGCGCTCCGTTCTTGACCATGCACTCCTGGAAGCTGGAGCGCGAAGAACTCGATGAACTGGTGCAACGCCTCACCCACTCCGAGTTCTCCGATGGCGACGATGTCGAAGATGCACGCTGGCTCCGCGCCCACCTCGGCAAGGTCGGATTCCTGCAGTTGGGCTGGGCTTACCAGGGCTCAATGTTTTTGTGCGAAGTGAGCACCGATTGGTACGAGCGCTACCAGCGGCTGCTCGAAGTCTCCGAAGATTTCGGCGGCATCCCCATCGACGAACCGGACCAGGACGACGAGAACTAGCGTGCGCTGGGAATTGTCTGCCGAAGACCCAGTTCGCGTGCAAAGCCTCGCAGCGGCCCTCCGCGATCTACCTGATCTCCCGATTTCCAATCGAGCCAGGGATACGAAGCAAGCCAGTTCACTTCACACGCTCGCTCACTTGCTCGTCCGCCGCGGCATAACAGATCCCGACTCCGCTGCTCGCTTCCTCTTCCCATCTCTGGATCACCTGCACGCGCCCGAGGAAATGCGGGGCCTGCGTGCCGCCGCCGACCGCATCGCCGCCGCCATCGAGAACAAACAGCCCATCCTGATCTACGGCGATTACGACGTCGATGGCACCATGGCAGTCATCATCCTCAAGACTGCAATCGAACTCTGTGGAGGAGCCGCAGACTTTCACGTCCCCCACCGCATTCGCGAAGGCTACGATCTTCGCGACGACGTAATCGAGCGCGCCGCGGCCGCCGGCATTCGCCTCATTATCAGTGTGGACATGGGCATCCGCGCCTTCGCTCCGGCGCAAACCGCGCAGCGGCTGGGCGTCGACCTCATCGTTACCGACCATCACTTGCCCGGACCCGACGGCGTCCCCGCCGCGTTGACGGTGGTCAATCCCAATCAGGCCGGATGCGAATATCCCTACAAACAGCTCTGCGGAGCGGGCGTCGCGTTCAAAGTCGCGCAAGCGCTGATGCAGCGCCGCCTCGACCAGAAAGATCAAACCCGCATGTTGCGATCGTTCATGAAAGTTGTGGCGATTGCGACCATCGCTGACGCCGTCCCGCTCACCGGCGAGAATCGGGTCTTTGCCAGTCTGGGCCTCGATGCCCTGCGCCGCGCCGTCAACCCCGGACTGAGGGCGCTGCTCGAAGTGGCGCAGATTTCCACCAAGCGTCCGCCCACCTCTACCGAAGTTGCCTTCCGCATCGCGCCCCGCATCAACGCCGCCGGCCGCATGGATGTTGCCCGCGACGTGATCGAACTATTCAGCGTCAAAGATCCCGTGCGCGCTCGGGAACTGGCCGCGAAACTTGATCGCCTCAATGCCGAGCGTCAAGAAGAAGAGCGCCGCATCCTGCGAGCAGTCGAAGAGCGCATCAGCGGCGACCCTGCGCTGTGCGAGGCCTACTGCATCGTAGTCGATGGTGAAGGCTGGCATCGCGGCGTCATCGGCATTGCCGCGACGCGCGTCGTCGAGCGCTACCACCGGCCCGCCATCGTAATCGCGCGCGAAGGTGAGGACGCCTTTGGTTCCGGCCGTTCCATTCGCCCCTTTCACCTGCTCCAGGCCGTCGAGTCCTCACACAGTCTGTTCACCCGCTACGGTGGCCACTCCCATGCCTGCGGATTCGCCATGCCCGCCGCCAATGTTCCTCAACTGCGACTCGAACTCGATGCCTTCGCGCGGACGCGCCTCACCCCAGCGGATTTCGATCCCGTGCTCGATGTCGAAGCAGAGCTCGATCTCGATGAAATTACCCCCGCACTTTTTCAAGTGTTGCGACTGCTGGAGCCCCACGGCGCGGGAAACCACGAACCCGCATTCGCCGCCCGAGGCGTCCGTCTGATCGCTCCACCAAAGATTCTGAAAGACAAACACATCAAGCTGAGACTGAAAACGGGAGAGGACGGTAGACACGAATTCTCTCCGAAAGAGTCGGCCGGGGAAGATCCCAGCAAAGAAGAACTGTCAGCGGTAGCGATCCTGGCCACGCCAAGGTGCCATCCAGACGGCGCGGCCATCAGCCGAAACGAAAAGACCGAAGCCAAAGGTTTTCAGCTGAGAACTGAGAACCCGGAACTGAGAACTGTCTTTAACGCCCTGGGCTGGCACATGGCCGAACGCCTGCAGCAGTCCCCGCTTCTCGCCGGAGACGCAATCGACATCGCCTTCACCATCGGCCACAACGATCATCCCGACTTCGGCGGCCTGGAATTGACCCTGCGCGATTTCAAGAGTGAAACGGCACCCGCCCAGGACACAAACTCCAAGTGTAGATGAGATGCCGGATTCCGGCACGCCTCCCAATCGCAGCCAGCGTTTGCATTAGACTGTACTTGCAATGCCGCTCCCCATCTACCGACTCCGCCGCTGGCTGGTTGTGATCGCAGTGCTGTTCACTGCCACGGTGGCGGGAATGTATTTCTATGCCCGCCTCCGCCAGCGCAATGTCCTGAAGGAACTTCCCGACAAGATTGGCATCGACATCAAGCAGACCGCAGCCGGCTTTCAGTTCTCCAAGTCCGACGGCAAGCGAACTCTGTTCACCGTCCAGGCCGGCAGCCTCAAGCAATTCCAGATCGACGGCAGCGCCGAACTGCACAACGTCAGCATTATTCTCTACGGCCGCGATTCCTCCCGCTTTGACCAGATTTACGGGGACGATTTCTCTTACGACAAGAAATCAGGCAACGTCACGGCTCACGGAGAAGTCCAGATCGATCTCGAACCCAATCCTTCGGGTCAAACCGGACCCGACCAGGGAACTCCCAAAGAGCTCAAGAATCCCATCCACCTCAACACCAAAGATCTCGTGTTCAACCAAAACAGCGGAGACGCCTCCACCGATGCGCGGGTTGATTTTCGCACACCCCAGGCCACCGGATGGGCCGTGGGTGTGCAGTATTCCGGCAAGACCAACGTGCTCACACTAGCCTCGCAGGTTCACATGACACTGAGCGGCCAGAATGCGGCCACTCTAGTCGCCACTCGTGGCACAGTCACGCGCGAGCCTCACGTAGTCGTGCTGGAGCATCCTCGGCTGGAGCGTGAGGGCGGAACCGCGCAAGCAGACGAGTCCACATTTTTTCTCGGGCCGGAGAATGAAGTGCAGCGCCTGCTGGCCACGGGGAACGTGCAAGCGGAGTCCACCGCACAAGATGCCGATCAGATGCGGGCCCGCGCCGATCAAGCCGACCTGTTGCTTACAGGCAAACAAAACCTGCTGCGGACGGCTATTCTGACCGGTAATGTCCACGTCGAGCGTTTCGGCTCTCAACCCATGCAGGGGGATGCCGGACGCGCCATCCTCGATTTTCTCGGCCAGAATCAACTCCAGAAGGTGCATGCCATTGACGGAGTCCGGTTGGCGCAACACGCTGACACCACCAACTCGCCGAAAGAAGCTGGCTCAGCACCGCAGGATGTCGACCTTACTGCGCCAGTCGTAGACTTCTTCGTCGCGGAAGGGCGACGCCTGGACCGCGCAGAAACTTCCGGAGCAGCGCAGATCATGATTTCGCCCACTCCCGCCCGGAACTCAAGCCCCGCCAACCGGCAAGCTTCTCTCCAGCGCACAGTCATCACCGCCGGCCGGTTTTATGCGAAATTTGCCGCGACCTCTGACGCTACCAGCCGCTTAACTTCGATCCACGGCGCCCCCGATGCGAAGATCGTGAACCTGGCTCCGGGACTGCCCGACCGCGTGAGCACGAGTCAAACTCTGGATGCGGTGTTTCTCCCTCAAGGAGGGATTGCATCCATCGTCCAGCAGGGAAGTGTTGCTTACAACGACGGCCAGGCTCCCAGGAAACGCACTCAGGCGTGGGCAGACAAAGCGCTCTACACCCCTGCCGACAAAATACTCGTGCTAACCGGCAGCCCGCGTGTCGCCCAGGGCAGCATGGTTACAACTGCCAGGACAATCCGCATCAATCGCGCCACCGACGATGCCTTTGCCGACGACGACGTCAAAACCACCTACAGCGAGCTGCAGGAACAGCCAGACGGAGCGCTCCTGGCGTCAGCTTCGCCGATTCATGTCACGGCAGCCGCCATGACGGCGCATAATTCTCCGGCAGTCGCCCTCTACCGGGGCCACGCACGTCTGTGGCAGGACGCGAATATCGTCGAGGCTCCCACCATCCAATTCGACCGGGACCACCGTTTCCTGGTAGCTCAAGGTACGCCCGCCCAACCTGTCTCCACCGTCTTGGTCCAGGCGAAACTGCTTCAGCCGGGGTCACGCGAGGGACGGTCAGCCCAGCCACGTCCAGCCGAGCCACGTTCAGCCCAGCCGGGCAAGACTCAGCCCGACAAAGCTCAATCCGCCAGCTAAGCAGCAGAACCCAAAGCGATGCCTAAAACTGAGGAAAAACCCGTCGACACCAGCCCCGTGACCATAAGTGCGGCCCGCTTGACGTACGCCGACGCCGAGCGTCTGGCTCACTATGAAGGAGGCGTCGTGGCCAAAGGCACCGGCTTCACTGCGTCCGCCAATGTCATGGACGCCTACCTCTTACCCCGCCGCCAAACCCCAAGTAATCAACAACTTGCCGGACCAATTTCGGAACAGGGCCGGCTGGATCACATAGTGGCGCAGGGCAACGTAGTCGTTCAGCAACCGACTCGTCGCGCTGAAGGGAAAAACTTGGTTTACACCGCCGCCGATGACAAATTCGTGCTAACCGGCGGACCGCCTAGCATTTTTGATGCCGAACGAGGCAAATTACCGGGGTTTCGTTGACTTTCTTTAGGGGCGATGATAGGGTGCTCGTAGAAGGCGCAGCAAGTACTCCTGTGGTGACTCAGACCCGAGTGGCCCGTTAATGGCAAGATAAATGCGTACCCTGGCTACCGATGAAATCGGCAAATCGTACCGGGGACGCCGCGTCGTAAACGGTGTCAGCCTGCGGGTCGAGCAGGGCGAAGTGGTTGGTTTGCTAGGCCCTAACGGTGCAGGCAAGACGACCACGTTTTACGCAATCGTAGGCCTGATCCCCCCTGACACTGGCCGCGTGCTGTACGACGGTCAGGACATTACTGACGTTCCCATGTACCTGCGGGCGCGCCAGTATGGCATCAGTTATCTCCCTCAAGAAGCTTCGGTTTTTCGCAAACTCACGGTTGAGGAAAACATCCTCGCGGTGTTAGAGGCGCAGCCTATGTCTTGGCACGAGCGCCGCGAGAAGATGGAGAAATTTATCGATGAACTTGGCTTGGAGCACATCCGGCAGAATCGGGGCTACGCCCTGTCAGGCGGCGAGCGCCGTCGCGTGGAAATCGCCCGCTGCTTGTGCATCAGCCCAACTTTCATTTTGCTCGACGAACCATTTTCCGGGATCGACCCCATCGCCGTTCTCGACCTGCAGAAAATCATCAGCAGCCTGCGGGCCAGCGGCATCGGAGTGCTGATCACCGATCACAACGTGCGCGAAACATTGTCGGTAACCGACCGCGCCTACATCATCGACAACGGCCGCATCTTCCGCCAGGGCCAGCCCGAACAGTTGGCCAGCGATCCGGAAGTCCGCCGCGTGTATTTAGGGGAAAGCTTCTCGCTCGTATGAGAAGCAGTGTTAAGTGTCCAGTGGTCAGTGTCCAGTTGTCGAAGTAAAGGCAACTTGTTCAATCACTGACCACTGATCACTGGCCACTTTTATGGTTCTTCTTCAGCACAAACTGAGCGTCAAACTATCCCAACGCCAGATCCTCACCCCAGGTCTGGTGCAGATGGTTTCCGTCCTCGCGCTCAACAAGCTCGAACTCAAGGACATGATCAACGCCGAGATGGTCGAGAACCCGGTTCTCGAAGAGCTCGAAGATTCCGTCCCCCTCATCGACGAGATAGGCCGCAAAGAAGAAGAGCGCGACCGCCCCGCTCCCGCCTCAGGCGAAGAAGCTCCCATCACTGCCGAAAAGAAAGACCCATTCGAAGAAATCGATTTCGGATCCTTCTTCCAGGATTATCTCGATCCCGGCTATCGCACCCGCGGCGAGATGGAAGAGATCGAACGCCCGTCATTCGAAAATTTTCTCTCGAAGCCCACAAATCTCACCGATCACCTGGCCTGGCAGCTGGGCGCGCTAAGCCTGAGCCGCAGTGTGCGCGAAGCCGCCGAGCAGATCATCGGCAACCTCAACGAAGACGGTTACCTGATCGCCAGCGACGAAGAAATGTTGGGCGTAGCCCCGCCTGCGCCTCCCGAAGCCGACGCCGCCGCCGCCAGAAATATCGCCAGCGAAGCCCAGGCTCTAGGCTTGGAGGCCGAGCCACTGGGCGCAGCAGCCGCCGAAGACACCGATCTCAACCCAGACCTTTCCGCAACCGATATCGAGGAACTGATCAGCACTTCGTCCGCCGCATCCGAATTCTCCGCCGCCGGTGTTTCTGCTGAGAATTCTCTTGGCGAAGTAGATGCTCTGCCATCCACCGGCATCCCGGCCGAGGCCTCATTTCCCGGACGCAACGGAAATGCAGCCGCAGCCGCTGCTCCCGCTCCTGAGCCGCCATCCTCTCACCCGCGTCCGGTCTACAAGTCCAATTTCACACCGGCCGATCTCCAGGAAGCCCTCGAAGTGATTCGCCAGCTCGACCCCCCGGGCGTAGGCTGCCGGACTCTGCGCGAGTGCCTTCTTCTCCAGTTGCACCATCACCAGCAACAACTAGCGTTGCACAAGAACGGAGAAAAGAACGGAAACCACGTCACAGAAAAGCCCGGCAACGGCACCGCCCAAGTCCTCGAGGACGCCATCGCCGTTGTCGACCAGCACCTGCGCGCCGTCCAGAACAAGCAGCACAAAGAAATCGCCAAAGCCATCGGACGCCCCCCCGATGCCGTCCAGCAAGCCGTTGACTACATCCGCACCCTCGATCCCCGTCCCGGCCTGCAGTACAACAAAGTCCAGGCCCGCCTGATCGAGCCCGATGTCGCTTTCATCAAGCACGGCGACGAGTGGCTGGTCCTAATGAACGACGATGACCTGCCGCAACTCCGCCTCAACCCCGCCTACAAAAAGCTGATCACCCGCGACACCAACGACAAAAACACCCGCGACTACGTGAAAGAGCGCTACAAGAGCGCCATCCAGCTCATCAAGAACATCGAGCAGCGCAAGCAGACCATCACCAAGGTCTGCTACAGTATCGTCGCCCGCCAGCAGGACTTTCTGGAAAAAGGCATCGACCAGTTAAAACCAATGATGATCAAGGAGGTGGCCGAAGAAATCGGCGTGCATCCTTCCACCGTGAGCCGCGCCGTGGCCAGCAAGTACGCCCACACACCACAGGGCGTATTCGAACTGCGCTACTTCTTCAGCGAAAGCGTGCAGGGACCCGAGGGTGGCAACACATCGCTCCTCATCCTAAAACGCCGCGTCAAAAAGCTGATCGAAGAAGAAGATTCCAGCCGTCCGTTAACCGACGAGCAGCTCACCCGCATCCTGCAGTCGCAAGGCATCCAGGTAACTCGCCGCACGGTGGCGAAGTATCGTGAAGATATGCGCATCCCAAGCACGCACCAACGCAGAGTAAAGGAATAGTAGCGCCGGCGTCCCGCCGGCAAAGGAGTGCCCAGTTGATCGAGCACGAATTCAAGGAGGGCCGCTCGTGAACGTGGAATACACCGGCAGGCACTACGAAGTAACTCCCACCATCCGCAAAGAAGTTGAAACCGGCCTCACTAAACTCCGCAAAATCCTCGGCGACAAATTTGAAACCAAAGTCATCCTCGCCGTAGAAAAGCACCGCCACAAAGCCGAAATCACCATCAGCCCGCGCAACGGCCCGCTAGTCGGCCTCGCCCAAGCGAAAGACATGTCCATCGCCGTCAACGAAGCCCTCGACCACCTCGAAAAGCAGGCGGTGAAATACAAGACTCGCTGGCAATCGAAGAAGCGTTCCGCCCGCAAGAGCGAAGAAGTAAAGAAGTGGAACGGCCACTCCCCGCAAGACGCCGCCACTGTGCAGACCGCCGTAGGCTTAACCGAAAAGACGGCCATTGCCGTAGTCGTCCACCGCTATCCCGCGGTAGCCAAAACCACCGAGGTCCACCTGGTCCGCTCCAACGAAGCTGTCGCCATGCGCCCCATGACCCTCGAAGAGGCCATCAAAGAAGCCCACTTCCGCGATCGCGATGTCTTCGTCTTCCGCGATCCCAAAGGCAAAGTGATGGTCCTGCATCGCACCCGGGACGGAAAGATGGAGCTGATCGAGGCGCCCTAGATCGACGCGCGCCAGGAAGACGCGCCCCAGAAAACGCCCTTACGAGCCGGCGACCGACGCCTCTACTTCTTGTGCTCCAGAAGACTGGGTCTTAGAATGTCCTCGGTTGGAGGGGGCACATGATTCCACGCAGAATCGTTCTTGTCCTTATCGCAGTAGCGTTTTGCATTCTGTTCGTAGGCGCCGGTCAGGACAACCCCAGCTCTTCCAACCCCGGCCCTCCCAAGGAAGTCACCTACAACCGCGACGTAGCTCCCATTCTGTACAAGAACTGCGTAGTGTGCCATCGCCCCAACGACATCGCCCCGATGTCGCTGCTCACTTATAAAGATACGCGTCCCTGGGGCCGCGCAATTCGTGAGGCCGTCGTACAGCGCAAGATGCCACCCTGGCACGCCGATCCCAAAGTAGGCGATTTCCTCAACGATCCCCGCCTCAGCGATGCCGACATCGCGACCATCGACGCCTGGGTCAGAACCGGCGCGCGAGAAGGCGACCCCAAGGATCTGCCCCCGGCTCCCGTGTTCGCCGAAGGCTGGCACATCAAGCCCGACGTGATATTCACCATCCCCGAATTCACGGCGACCAGCGCCAGTCAGGACGACTACGAATACATCTACGTCCCCACCAACTTCACCGAGGACAAGTGGGTGCAGGCTGCCGAGGTGCTCCCGGGAGATCGCCGCGTAGTTCATCACGCCACCGTTTCCGTAATTGCGGCTGACAAGGTCGCGAAGGAAGAAGCAGAACATGGCAAGGCCGACGCTGGCGTAGACAAATACCACTACCGCACCGGCAAGGTCTTACACCTCAGGGCAGATGCGCCGGTCATCGACGACGGCTGCTCCTCCCCCGACGGCGGCGGCGTTCCGGGCATGTCTTCGGGATATATAAACATCGTGCCCGGCATCTATCTGCCGGGTCATTTAGCGGAGACTCGGCCCCCCGGCTTCGCGCTAAGAATCCCAGCCGGCTCCTACCTGCAATTTCAGGTTCACTACAGCAACCGCACCGGAGAGGATGTGAAAGATCGCACCAGCATCGGCCTGGTCTTTGCCCGGGAGCCGGTGAAGCACGAGATCGCGCAGTACGAAATCTGGAACGACCTCTTCCTGATTCCGCCCAACGACGGCAATCACCGCGTAACTTCCTGTTACACCTTACCGAAAGATGTCACGGTTCTCGCCTACACCGCCCACATGCATTTTCGCGGGAAAAGCATGACCACCGAAGCCATCTATCCCGACGGTCATCACGAAGTCATCCTCAACGTGCCGCACTATGACTTCCGCTGGCAGGAAACCTACTTCCTGAAGAACCAGTTCCTGCTGCCCAAAGGCACGAAATTGGTGACCACCGCCTACTACGACAACTCCTTCGACAATCCCCAGAATCCCGATCCCTCGAAAGCCCTTCGCTGGGGCGAGCCGAGCGACGAAGAGATGATGGGCTTCTGGCTGCAATTCGCCGATCCCAAGCTGGTCGACGAAAAGGCCGCGATCGCGCACAACTAAGATCCATCAGGAGCGCCCGATCATGAAACTAACCCGTCGCAGTTTCCTCGTCACAGCCGCCGCCGCAGCAGCCGCTCCTGCATTCCTGCGCGCCACCGATAAGGCTGGCACGAAGCCGCCCATCCTCGGACAAGGCGACCATCAATACGAGGCCATCCACGATTGGGGAGAGCTGCCCCGCACCATCAAATACGGCAACACCCACGGCGTCTGCGAAGATTCGCTGGGCAACATTTACATCCACCACACCGTGAATGCCACCAGCGAAAGCCTCGACACCATGGTGGTCTTCGACGAAAAAGGCAAGTTCGTCCGTTCCTGGGGCCGCCAATTCAAAGGCGGAGCCCACGGTCTGACCCTCCGCCAAGAAGGAAACGAAGAGTTCCTCTATCTCTGCGACTACGAGCACGGCATCGTAACCAAGCGCACCCTGAAAGGCGAAGAAGTTTTCACCCTGGGATATCCGGCAGAATCCGAAGCCTACAAGCCCAAAGACAAAGTCTCAACAGTGGCTTACCGTCCTACGAACGTAGCCATCGCCCCGAACGGCGACATCTACGTGGGCGACGGATACGGCTCCAGCTTCATCAACCAGTACAACCAGAAAGCCGAATTCATTCGCACCTTCGGCGGCTTGGGAAAAGCTGACGACCAGCTCGATTGCCCGCATGGCCTCTGGGTCGACACGCGCGGGGTTGATAGGGCCGGTGCCACCCCGCTCCTCGTAGTGGCTGACCGCGGCAATAGCCGCCTGCAGCGGTTTACGCTCGAGGGCAAACACGTTGACTCCATCCTGGGCACCTCGAAGATGCCCTGCAATCTGCAAGAACGCAACGGAGACGTCGTAATCCCCGATCTGCTAAGCAAGGTGATCATCCTCGACCGCAAAAACCATGTAGTCAGCAACCCTCGGCGAATCCGAATATTCAAGAGAAGACTGGAGCACAGTCCGAAATCAGGCTCGCGGAACCTTCGTCCCCGGCAGATTCGTCTGCCCGCACGGCGCCTGCTTCGATCACTCCGGCAACATCTTCGTAGTCGAGTGGGTCGAGTCAGGCAGAGTAACCAAACTGCGTCGCGTAGCCTGACAAAGAGTTGCCCATAGCCCTGTCATCCTGAGCGAAGTGGCTGATTCTCGAAGAGAATCAGCCACGCAATCGAAGGATCCCTTTCCTGCGAGCAACCCCCGATGCCGACAGGAGTTTCTCCAACCTGTTTCGCGTCCGTCTTTGTATCGCGCCCAAGGCTCTGCGCATGCTCAGAAACGAACTGCCGTAGGCGTCCGTGGCGCTACATATGCCGAAGAGGGTAAATGCTGCCCAACCTGCGACTCCGGTCGCTGTTTCCACTGCCTGGCCTGTGCAATGCAGATGACGTGAAGGATCATGAGCAGGGGCACGGCGAACGTCGGAATCAGGCTCATAGGCAGCACCGTCATTACCGCCGTCGTCGCCCCGTGGGGGCTAATCAGTCGCGCGACCGTCGCCAGCGTAACCGCCGTTATCAAATCGGCAATGCCCAGGATCTGCCACAAGATAAAGATCCTCCGGCGGCTGAAATTCGCCAGCTTGAGGGCTGCCAGGCGCGCTGTCGCTCCGATGGCGATGTCGCCCCAGCCCGCCGGCAATGCGAAAACGCCGGGCAGCATCCCGGCCGCATAAAGAGCCAGGAACGTGAATCCAGCGATCCTCCACGAATGCACCAGAGTTAAAGTGCGAGGGTTTAAAGATAATGCGAACTGCCGAAACCCCACCGACGTCGCAAACCACACCAGAAACCCAACGACCGGGATCAGCACCGCGAGGCCAAGCGCGACCGGCGGAAGGTTAGGATCTGTTTTGAACAGATGCAAAGCCGAGGTCGAAACCGCAACCACGAACCACGCGGCGATGAGGCCGGCGGTGAGTCTTCCATAACTTGCGTTCTTCATGACATGCCTCCTGGTCTTGCGACTAAGGTCGTAACTTCGTTGGTTAGTTTCAAAAGGTCGTGCCAGCGTTCGTCTCCCAACTCGCGCTCCAACCGCGCTTGTGCCTTTTCCCAAGGGGGAAGCGCGCGGTTGAACCGATGGCGCCCAGCCTTGGCCAGACGCAGCCAGCGCTCTCGCCGGTCCTCGCCCCGGCGCTCGGCGATCCACCCCTCCCGGGCCATGATTCGCAGCGTACGCGTGAGTGTCGTGCTATCCATGGCAAGGATCCGCCCCAGTTCGCCCTGGGACACCTCCCCGACTCGCGATAACACCTGCAAAATCGTGAATTGGGTAGCACGCAGACCGATCGGGCGGAGCGCTTCGTCATAAGAGGTAGTAAGCGCCCGCGATGCCCGGCGAAAACTTGCGCACATGCAAGGCAGATCTGGAAGCCGATCAACGGTATCGTTCATATCGACAATAGATGTATATACATATTATCCAGATTCAAAAACTCGCGACTCACGACTCAGAAGTTTTCCACAGTCCCCTGTGACATCTAACCTTGCCCGCACCATCCAAATCGCGCGATCATGGCCGAGGCAGACGTACTGAAGGCAGCCTCAGTGGCTAACCTCTAAGTCCCCTGTTCTCTAGATTTTGACCTCTAAGATATTTGACATCAAGATTTTGCCGACACTTTTTGCAAACCCCGCGCCCAGCAGGCTATTCAGAGGGCATGGGGGAGGGGGGTACCCCCGATTCATGCGTACTTTCCCGACCCCGGAACAGCGCCGCCCAAATTTATTTCAGCAGGAAGTCCACAGCGTGAGACGCTCCACAACCGTGAGCGACGCCGCGTGCTAAAATTCGCCGCCGAGGGAACACGCCGATGACCACTCGCACGCTCTCCACGATACTTCTCGCCTCGCTTACGATCCTAAGCGCATCGCATCCCACGCAAGCGCAAGCGGTAACGCCGCAATCAAAACTCTCCGTCCACTGGGAAGAACTCACTGCCGCCGACTTCCGCGAAGGCATCCACCGCTCCCAAGGCACATGCCTCTTGCCTTTCGGCATTCTGGAGAAACACGGACCGCATCTGCCGCTAGGCACCGATCTCCTCGACGTCCGTTACGCCGCGCTGCACGCCGCCGAGCAGGAATATGCCGTCGTCTTCCCCGAATATTATTTCGGACAAATCGCCGAAGCCCGCCACGAGCCCGGAACCATCGCCTACAGCAGCGAGATGCAGCTAGCCCTGCTGCAGGAAACCACCGACGAAATGGCTCGCAACGGCTGCAAGAAGGTGATCATCGTCAACGGCCACGGCGGCAACGAGCACCTGCTGCCGTTCTTCGCGCAATCGCAGCTCGATAAGCCTCACGACTACGTGGTCTACGTGTTCGACCGAAGAAGCCCGGAAACGGGAGGCCCACCGAAGAAAACAACGATCGACATGCACGCCGGCGAAAGTGAAACCTCGAAGATGATGATCTCCCGCCCTGACACGGTCCACATCAACCGCGCCAACACCGAATCCGGCGCCGACCAGCACCGGCAAAATCTTCCCGAAGACGTCTACACCGGAATCTGGTGGTACGCGCGCTTTCCCAACCACTATTCCGGCGACGGCTCAGCGGCGACAAAAGAGTTAGGAAAATTTCAAATGGATTGGTGGATCGACGCTGTAGCCAAGGCGATCCGAGCCATCAAAGCCGACGATGTTAGCTTAAAACTGCAAAACGAATTCTACGAAAAGAGCAAGCACCCGCTAGATACGCAGCCGTAAGTGGAGATGAGAAACCCTGTCGTAGAGACGTAGCTTGCTACGTCTAGGCAGCGAGGAAATGTCTCAAGAACGACCAATCAGCACGCCGGTGATCAATACCAACACTCCGCCCAGGCCCACCTGAAGCGCAGCCGAGACCCAAGGGGTATCCATGTAACGGCGGCGGACCCAAGTGATGACACCCAACTCGGCAAACACCACCGCGCCTGCGGCCCAGAGGGCCATTCGAAAATCGTGAAGGAGAAACGGCAATGTGTGTCCAATGCCGCCCAGCGCGGTCATGGCTCCGCAAATCACACCGCGCACCCAGGGATGTCCACGCCCCGTAAGGCTGCCATCATCGGAAAGTGCCTCGGTAAATCCCATGCTGATTCCAGCCCCTGCCGAGGCGGCCAAACCCACCAGGAATGCGTCATTAGTGCTGTGCGTCGCAAATGCGGCGGCGAAAACAGGCGCCAGCGTCGAAACGGAACCATCGATCAGCCCCGCCAAGCCCGGTTGTACAATCTGCAATACGAAGAGGCGGCGCTGAGCTTTCTCTTCGTCGGCCTTCACATTGGCGGGAAGCTTCTCCTTATCCAGTTCCTGAGCGCGCTCTTCATGCTCGCGCTCTTCATTGATGAGGTCATCGAGCAGTTGCCGAACTCCGGCGTCCTGGGTCCGCTGTGCCGCCTTTTCATAAAACCGCCGCGTCTCCACTTCCATTGTGCTGGCTTCCTTGCGCACCGCCTCGATGCGCAGCGGACGCATCAACCAGAGTGCCGGACGCTCCACGAATCCGCGCACGTCCTGCCGCCGGATCAAGAGAATGTGTTCGCCGAACCTCTGCCGGTAGAGCTCGATCAGGCGCCTGCGATGCCCCGATTCCTCTTCGCGCATACCGTCGAACATGGCCGCCGATGCGGGATAATCCGGTCGCAGTCCTTCGGCGAAGTCGGCGTATACCCGCTCGTCTTCTTCTTCCAGCGCAATCGCGAGAGCCAGCACTTCGCGTTCCGTGAGTTCCTCAAACTTCTTCATGGCGACCTAGCTTACCTTCCCAAGCGGACCTTAGACAAATCAATCGGAAACCGGTTAGAAGCTTCCCACCCTCAGTGCTACTATCGAATTCATGGCTGCTCGGAAATCGTCGGAGTCCCGGAAGCGCTCCAGCCCCCGGCGGGGACTGAACAAAGCGCCGCAGGCCTCGCGTAAGGCTGCGCATAAACCTGCGCATGCTCCGGAACTGGTCATCGTCACGGGAATGAGTGGCTCGGGGAAAGCCTCGGTGCTCAAGGCTTTCGAGGACTTGGGCTACTACTGCGTCGATAACCTTCCCGTCGAGCTGATCCCGCGCTTCGCGGAAATGGCCTTGCAGTCGGCCGAGATCCGCCGCACCGCGCTCGTGGTCGACGTCCGCGAAGGCGCCCAACTCGAGCAACTTCCCGGCATTCTGAAGGCAGTACGCCGCATGATTCCGACCAAGGTCGCTTTCCTCGAAGCCTCCGACGCAGTACTGATGCGGCGATTCAGTGAGACCCGCCGGCCACATCCTCTGGGGACAGACACGCCGGTCAATGCCTCGCTCAAGGCCGAACGGCGTCACTTGGCGAGTATTCGCGCGTTAGCCGACATCGTTATCGATACGTCGAAGTTCAACGTGCACGAATTGCGCGCCCACATCACGGAACGTTTCCGCGAGCAGGCGACGGAGAAAAGCATTCTGGTTTCGTGCGTGAGCTTCGGCTATCGCCATGGATTGCCCGAAGACGCCGATCTGGTTTTCGATGTTCGCTTTCTGCGCAACCCGCACTTCGTGCCGAAATTCCGGCCGCTAACCGGCCGCGACCCACGCGTGGCTAACTACATCCGGTCTTTTCCGCAGACGAAGAAGCTTATTCCCCGCATTTCCGATCTGCTGGTTGACCTGATGCCGCATTACATCCGCGAAGGCAAGAGCTATCTCACCATTGGCTTTGGCTGTACTGGCGGCCAGCACCGTTCGGTGATGATCGCCGAGGAGGTAGGCAAGCGTCTGCACAAAGCCGGATACCGCGTGAAGGTGGTGCATCGGGATATGCCGAAGTAGGAGCCCATGCTCGGAAGGACCTAAAGCGGCTACTTGGGGATTCCAGACCGGCGCAGTAAAATAAGCCCTTGCACCCAAGCACTATGACATCGTCAGTAAGCCACTGCGGCCTGCTGGGAGCGGTATGCGCCAACTGACGCGCCTCGTACGTTATGCACTCCCTTACTGGTGGCAGATATTGTCTTCTGTTGTGCTAATGGCACTGGTGGGAGCGCTTGACGCGTTCAAGTTCCTGTTGATTCGCCCCATCTTTGATCGGGTTTTGAATCCGTCTACCGGATCGAAAGACATTCAGCTGTTTGTCATTCCCGTGACGCATCATCCAGTTTATTTGCAGCAGTTGATGCCTTCGCATTTCACGAATGCGTGGACCATGGTTGCGGTTGCTCTGGTCGGCTCCACCATCCTCAAAGGAATTTTCGATTACACAGGCACGTACCTCGTAAACCATGCCGGCTTCGGCATGATCACGGACCTGCGAGACGACCTCTACAACGCGATCATGCGCCGCTCGGCAGCATTCTTCTCCAAACACACTACCGGAACCCTGCTCTCGACCATCATCAATGACATCGAGCGGGTTCAGTATGCGATGTCGACAGTGCTGGCAGAGTTCCTGCAGCAGTTCTTCACTTTTCTAGCAGTGGCTGCTGTAGTGGTGGTCCTTGGCGGAAGCCTTGCATGGGTGCTGTTGCTGTTCGTTCCGGCGATCGTGTATTCGTCGCGCAAGATCGGCTCCCGGGTGCGCAGCACCACGCGGCACGGGCAGGATAAGCTGGCGGAAATTCAAAATATCCTGCATGAAGCGATTACCGGCAATCGAATCGTGAAGGCGTTCAACAGCGAGAAATGGGAAATTGCGCGCTTCCGCGGAGCAGCACGCCGCCTGTTCCGCGCCAACCTGCGTTCCGTCGCCGCCACGGCGATTAGTTCGCCATTGATGGATATTTTTGGCGTGTTTGGAATCGCCCTATTGCTGATGCTGGGCCGCGAGCAGATCAAGCATAGTGAGATGACCCTGGGGGTCTTTGTTACTTTCATTACCGCGGTCTTCAGCCTTTACAACCCGGTCCGCAAGTTCGCCCAGTTCAACAACAACTTCCAGCAAGCCCTCGGCGCATCGAGTGAAATCTTCAAGTTCATGGATATCGAAGATGAGGTTCGCGAGAAACCGCATGCCAAGCGCCTGCCGGCTTTCGCGAAGACGGTTCAATTCGATCACGTGGGCTTCACCTACGGCAGCGAAGGCGATGACGCCCGCGTGTTGCACGACATCAACCTTGAAGTCCGCCGCGGGGAAGTTGTGGCGATCGTCGGGTCCAGCGGTTCGGGTAAGAGCACTCTGGTTCACCTGATCCCGCGCTTTTTTGATGCCACGCAAGGTCGCCTGCTCATCGACGGCTACGATGTGCGCGACGTGACTCTGGCTTCTCTGCGGGAGCAGGTCGGAATCGTTACGCAGGAAACCGTCCTGTTTAACGACACCGTCCGCAACAACATCGCCTACGGTCAGCCTCACGTGGCGCTGAAAGATGTTGAGGCTGCGGCCCGCGCCGCCCTGGCACACGACTTCATCCAGGCCTTGCCCGCGGGATACGATGAGGTGATCGGGGAGCGGGGCGTGCGCCTTTCCGGCGGGGAACGGCAGCGCATCGCCATTGCCCGCGCGATTCTGAAGAATGCACCCATCCTGATTCTTGACGAGGCTACTTCGGCCCTCGACAGCGAATCGGAGGCTCTGGTGCAATCCGCGTTGCACAACCTGATGAGTGGCCGCACCGTGTTTGTGATTGCACACCGGCTTTCGACGGTGCGCCGCGCGGACCGCATTGTGGTGATCGAGAACGGGGCCATCGCAGACATTGGCGCTCACGAAGACTTAATGACGAAGTTGGGTACGTACCGGCGTTTGTACGAGTTGCAGTTCGCTGACTTCGAGCCGAAGCTGGAGCCAGCGCAACCCAGTTGAGATTGCGAATCGGATTGCGAATTGGAAGTTCGGGAAATCACTCATGCCTCTGCGCTCCATGACGGGCTTTGCCCAAGTCAAAGGCGAACTTGCAAGCCGGACTGAAGGAAGCGCCGGCGCGCCGCCAACCGGCTCGGGTCCCATTTCGTCCACATCGGCTTCCGTTCAAGGCAACGGTCATCTTGCCTTCTCGCTCTCGTTGAAATCGGTGAACCACCGTTTTCTCGACCTGCATTTCCGTCTGCCCTCGGGTTCCGACTCGCTCGAAATGCAACTACGCCGCCTGCTCAAAGAAAAGATTGCGCGTGGCCACGTCGAGGTCACGCTGAGCCTGGAGCGCGGGGGGGGTGAAACCCTCGCTCTGAACCGCCCGCTGGTAACCGCCTACATCGCTGCTTTTCGCGCGGCTGCTGTTGAGTTTTCCGTGGCCGCCGAACCAGATCTAAACACCGTCCTGCGCATTCCAGGTGCCCTCGATTCGGCCAAAGATCCGGAAGATGGAGCGCTGGAGGCGGCGGTGATGGCCAGGGCGGGCGAGGTGCTCGACCGGCTGAATCAGATGCGCGAGCAGGAAGGCCGCGGCATTGAACACGAACTCCGCCAGCGCATGACCCACCTGCGAGAATCGGTGAAGACGGTGCAGCTTCACCGGCGGACGGTGTTGCAAAGCTACGTGGAACGCCTGCAGTCGCGCCTGCAGGAACTGCTGGGCTCCAGTGCCGATAAGGAAAGGGTGCTGCAGGAAGCCGCGCTCCTGGTGGACCGCAGTGACATTCAGGAGGAAATCGTCCGCCTGGAAAACCACGTCCAGCATTTCCTCGGGCTGCTCGATGGAGATGGAGAAGTCGGGAAAAAACTGGACTTTCTGCTGCAGGAAATGAACCGCGAGGCCAACACTCTGCTTTCGAAAACGTCTGGCCTGGCCGGCGAGGCGCTGAAGATTACCGAAGCTGGACTCATCATGAAGGCGGAGATCGAAAAATCACGCGAGCAGGTACAGAACCTGGAATGAGTGTTCCGGTCCACGAACCGCTCGTCTACATCATTTCGGCCCCGTCAGGTTCGGGCAAGTCGACCCTTGTCAACGAACTGCTTAAGTCGGTGCCCGATCTGGAGTTTTCCATTTCCTATACAACTCGGGCGCCGCGAGGCAGCGAGACGGATGGAAGACAGTATTATTTCGTCTCCCGTCCCCAATTCGAGACGATGATCGAACACGATGACTTCCTGGAATATGCGGAGGTGTTCGGCAACTACTACGGCACGGCCCGCCGCTTCCTGCAGGAGGCAGAACAGAAAGGGCGAGATCTGCTGCTCGATATCGACGTGCAGGGCGCCAAACAGATCCAGGAGAAGCTTCCTCGGGCAGTAAGTATCTTTATCCTTCCTCCGGATCGTAAGACGCTGGAAGAAAGGCTGCGAAAGCGCGGTGAAGATCGCGAAGAGGTCATCCATCGCCGCCTGGTCACGGCCAGCCGCGAGATCGAAGATTTCACGCGGTACAACTACATCCTCGTCAACGACAGGTTAGAGGATTCGATCGAGAGTTTGCGGGCCATCGTGCGCTTCGAACGCCTCCGGCACTCAGGGCAGCCGCCGTCCAAAGATAGCGCCAAAATTGTGACTCTGGCGGACCGATGCCGCCTGGCCAACGTACGCGACCGATTGCAGCCGATTCTGGCCTCGTTCAGGGTTCCGGCGATTCCGGGAGGGGTTAGTCCTCCGTAACCAGATTCGAAGGCTGGCACCCCCCGTAAGGTTGAGTTTCGTGGGAAAATGGTAAGGCAAGCCTTTGGCGTCGCGGACGAAAGAACGAAGCGCACCAATTTTCGGGCAATCCACTTTCGGCAATCAACATCTTGCATCCCGGTAGCAAGGGAGAGAATCCATGAAATTGATCGAAGGCTTCGACAGCAACTATCGCTATATTCTGGTCGCCGCTCGCCGCGCCCGCCAACTGCAATCCGGAGCCCCGCCGGTGGTTCAAACCAACTCCCGCAAACCCTGCCGCATTGCGCAGGACGAAATTCGGGCGGGTAAGGTGAAGTGGGAAATCCCGGAAACTCGGAGCGCGGCGGAGCAGGCCGCGGAAGTCCTGGATAAGGCCTTTGGAGACGCGTGAGGGCGAGCCGTTGAAGAAATCATGAAAGTTGCTCTTGGAGTGACGGGCGGCATTGCGGCTTACAAGGCGGCAGAGATTGTGCGCCTCTTGCAAGACCGCGGCATTCGCGTGCAAGTGGTCATGACGCGCGCGGCACAGGAGTTCGTTCGCCCGCTCACCTTCGCAGCGCTTTCCGGTGAAAAAGTGATTACCGGAATGTTCTCGCCCGGCGCAGAGAGCGCAGGTGACTCTGCCAACATCGATTCCGCGATCGAGCATATTGCCGTGGCGCAGTCGATTGACGCGCTGCTGGTGGCTCCTGCGACAGCCGACGTTCTGGCGCACTTCGCGCAAGGCATTGCCAGCGACTTTCTCACGACGCTCTATCTCGCTACCACCGCGCCGGTCGTAGTGGCTCCGGCGATGAACGTTAATATGTGGAATCATGCCGCGACCCAGGCGAATCTGGAAGTGCTTCGGCAACGCGGAGTGAAGATCGTCGAACCCGGCTCCGGATATCTGGCCTGTGGGATGACGGGCTCCGGACGGCTGGCCGAGACTGAGGTAATTGTGGCGGCGGTTCTGGAAGCGCTTGGTGCGTCACAGGATCTCGCCGGAGAAACCGTGTTGATCACTGCCGGACCGACACGCGAAAAGATTGATCCTGCGCGCTACCTCACCAACCGCTCCAGCGGGCGTATGGGATATGCCATGGCTGAAGCCGCGCTGCGACGCGGCGCCCGCGTGCTGCTGATCAGCGGGCCGACGGCGCTGACGCCTCCGGGAGCGGCCGAGTTCACTCACGTGGAATCGGCTGAGCAGATGCGCGATGCCGTTCTCAATCTTCTGCCCCAAGCGACTATTGTCATCAAGACGGCTGCCGTCTCCGATTACCGCGCCAAGTCTGCTTCCCCGCAGAAAATAAAGCGGAAGGGTCCGATCACGCTCGACCTCGAACCTACAGTCGACATTCTCAAGGAAATTTCTGTGCGCAGGCAGTCGCAGATTGTCGTTGGCTTTGCCGCGGAAACCGAAAATGTCCTCGAAAACGCCCGCCAGAAGCTCGCAGCCAAGCACCTCGACGCCATTGTGGTCAATGATGTCTCTCGCGAAGGCATTGGTTTTGACTCTGAGCGTAACGAAGTGACCATCATTACCCACGACGAAATCGTCGAAGTGCCGGAGACTACCAAGTGGGAAGTTGCCCAGCGCGTGCTCGACCAGGTCGTCCGCCTACTCCAGCGGCGCAAGGCGCCCGTGAAAGCCTGACGAAGAAGCTCGCCCTCTGCGTTCGATAGCCTCCTAGCGTACAATTCGGTCCAACTTCTCTTTTCTCTCAGGAGTGTGCGATGACCCAGAAAGTAATCGAGGTGATTGGAACGTCGAAAGAGAGCTTTGCCAAAGCCGCGAAGAACGCAGTAGCAGAAGCGGCGAAGACCGTGCGCGGAATCAAGTGGGCGCATGTGGACTCGTTCGACATGCAGTTGGATGGAGGCAAGGTTTTACAGTATCGGGCGACGACTAAGATTTATTTTGATGTGGAGCATTGAGGAGTGGCTCGCGCACTTGACCCGGGATTGCGGCGCGTTCTTGCCGAACAAGTCCGCTACTGCCACGAGCTGGGCATTTACGATTTCTACCGGCGCGAAGCAACGCCGGTTGTTGCCGAGGCCGTTCCGGCATTCTTGCCTCCCGCCACTCAACCAGAACTGCGAGAAGAAATGCCTGCCAGAAAATCCGCTACCGTCCCAGTTATTGAGGAAGACAACATTTTCGAGATCGTTGCGCCGAAGCCGGAGTACGGCGTGGACGATCCCGTCGCAGCGCTCAAGCTGATTCGTGAAGACCTCGGCGACTGCACGCGCTGCAAACTGCACAAGCAAGGCCGCAAGCAGATCGTGTTCGGTGTGGGCAATCCGCGCGCCGAGTTGATGTTCGTGGGCGAAGGTCCGGGCGCGGACGAAGACGCCCAGGGCGAGCCCTTTGTCGGCCGCGCCGGGCAGTTGCTCAATAACATGATCAAAGCGATGGGCCTGCGGCGCGAAGATGTTTACATTGCGAATGTGGTCAAATGCCGTCCGCCCGGCAACCGCACGCCGGAGCGTGACGAGTGTGAAACCTGCTCGCCGTTTCTCATGCGGCAGATCGCGGTCATAAAGCCCAAGGTTGTGGTTGCGCTAGGCGCGGTGTCGGCGAAGAACCTGCTAGCGATCAATGCGCCGATGTCTGAACTCCGCGGCCGCTGGTATGACTTCAAACCCGCGGGAGTTCGCAGCAGCGATCCCTCGTGGCCGGGCGCGCGCCTGGCCGTCACCTACCACCCCGCATTCCTGTTGCGCGATCCGCGCCAGAAGGGTGAAGCGTGGAAGGATCTGCAGATGGTGATGAAGTATCTGGGGATCGAACCGCCCAAGAAAGCTGCCGAGTAACGATGCCTCTGCAACAATGAGTTGTCATCCAGACCAAGCAAAGCAGTCACGAAGTCGAACGATCCCTGCCCCCTTCCCCAGCTCAGCGTGTATGGGCGTCTTCTAGTTTATCCTCCAACTAATGCCCGAATTCTGCGACGTTGCGCTGCCCGTGCCGCTCGGCACGGTCTTCACCTACCGTGTCCCCGCCGACGCCACTCCGGTGGTTGGCGGTCGCGTGCTTGTGCCCTTCCGCCAGCAGCGGATGACGGGCGTCGTGGTCGAACTGCACGACCGCAAACCGTCGGTCAAGACAAAAGCCATCGAGAGCGTGCTCGACGTCTCGCCGGTGCTCGACGAGCAACTATTGCGTCTCGGCCGGTGGATCGCCGATTACTACCTCGCTCCGCTGGGCGAAGTGTTTCGCACCATGCTGCCGCTCAACGCGGAGTTCAAACGCTCTATTGCTTACCGCATAACCAAAGAAGGGCAGTTGGCGCTGCATTTGGCCGGCATGTCGGGATCATCCGCGAGGTCGCGCCGCACTCCGGAAGAGCAGGCCGCTGAATTCCGTGTGCTGGATTACCTGGCTGCCCAGGAGCCTGCTTCCGCGGAGGCCGTCCAGGTTCGCGAAGAAAACCTACGCTCTGCTACTCGCGTCACAAAATTAATCCTGAACGGTATGGTACGGAAGAAGTGGCTGGTGCGCGAAGATGTTTCCGCTGTGCGCGACGCTATTCGCACGGTGAAGATCGCGCTGCTGAAATCCGCCGATGGAAAACTGAACGGCAATCAACGGAAGCTTGTCGAAACTCTCGCTGCTTCCGGCGGCAGAGTTCCCGTGGAGAAGCTGCAGGCGCTGGAAGTCCCGCGAACGACGCTCGCCACCTTGGTCAATCGCGGCCTGGTTGAAATCGTCGAAGAGCCTGCGGCCTTCGCCGTCTCGCGAACCAAGCCACGGCAGTCGCCCTTTGCATTCGACTTCAACTCAGCCCAGCAAGCCGCACTCAATCGCTTGCGCGAGGCCGTTGACGCGCGCCAGTTTTCCGGCATTCTTCTGCACGGCGTCACCGGCTCGGGTAAGACCGCAGTCTACCTCGCTGCCATGCGAGCGGTGCTCGAAGCTGGACGCTCCGCCATCCTTCTAGTTCCTGAAATCGGCCTCACTCCCGCGGTTGCTGCGGATCTGCACCAGATCTTCGGCGATGAAGTTGCCATTCTCCACTCTGCGCTTTCTGACAAAGAGCGGGCCCAGCAGTGGCACCGCATCAAGAGCGGCGACGCGCATATGGTCGTCGGTACTCGTTCCGCAGTTTTCGCGCCGGTTGCTGATCTTGCGCTAGTCATCGTCGACGAGGAACACGATTCCTCATACAAGCAACAGGAGACGCCGCGCTACCACGCCCGCGATATTGCCGTGATGCGCGCAAAGATGGCGAACGCCGTTGTAGTCCTCGGTTCAGCCACACCCTCGCTGGAGTCGTACTTCAACGCAAAGAAAAATAAATACGCGCTGGTTGAGTTGCCCGACCGCGTGGAGCAGCGCCCGCTTCCGGAAGTCGAAATCATTGACATGCGGCAAGAGTTCCAGGAAACCGGCCATGAGCAGGTTATTTCACGCAAGTTGGCGGCGGAGATCCAGGAGCGGTTCGACCGCAACGAGCAAGTCATGGTGCTGCTCAATCGCCGCGGATACTCTCCCGTGGTGCTGTGCCGCACCTGTGGCAAGACTCTTGAATGCCAGAACTGCGCCATTGCCCTGACGCATCACAAGCGCGAGCACAAAATGGTCTGCCACTACTGTGGCTACACCGCGCCCGTGCCCAAAGCTTGCGTCCATTGCGGCAGCGAGTACGTGTATTTTCTGGGCACCGGGTCTGAGAAACTCGAAGAATTGCTGCACGGAATGTTTCCGCAGGCCCGCATCGCGCGTCTCGATCGCGACACTGTCAGGGGATACGAGGATTTCGAACGCACCCTGAACGCGCTCAGTGAAGGCGAGCTTGACTTGCTCGTCGGAACCCAGATGATCGCCAAGGGCCACGACATTCACGGCGTCACCCTGGTCGGGGTGGTCGGCGCTGACAGCGCGCTGGGACTGCCCGACTTCCGCGCCGCCGAGCGCACCTTCCAGCTGCTCACGCAAGTTGCCGGACGCGCCGGACGCGGCCTGTCACCCGGCAAGGTGATCCTGCAAACTTATTTTCAGGACCACTACGCCGTGCAGTACGCTGCCCGCCACGACTTCACTGGTTTCTACGAAAAAGAGTTGCGCTTTCGCAGTTGGATGCACTATCCGCCATATTCCGCGCTGGCCAACGTCCTCATCCGCAGCGACAAGCTCGATGAAGCACTGCAGTGGTCGGGCACGCTGGGTAAATGGTTTGAGCAAAACCGCCATGAAGGCGTGCGCGTGCTCGGCCCCGCGGCCGCGCCTATTCTGCGGCTGAAGCGCGATTACCGATACCACTTCGTGCTGAAATCGTCCAGTCGCGAGAAGCTCAACGCCACCCTGCGCGCCATGTTGGCCTACGCCGCAGCCAGGAAGATTCCCCGCACACAGGTCATAGTTGACGTAGACGCACTGTGGCTGATGTAAGAGATGAAATACATCGCCGAGGTCTCGATCAACTACTTCCCACTGACGTTGCCTCGAATCACGACCACCGAAGCCGCCGGCAGGTCGAACATTGTGTCCTTCTCAGCAGCAACTTTGGTATGAATAATTGGCCCGTCGGGGTCTGCCGTTCCTCGGGTTGTAGCCACGATCGTAGGTTGCGCGGCGTTTTCGGCGTGAGCCATAAAGCGCATCGATGCCGGATGCCATTGATACTGCGCGCTGCCGAAGGTTGAAACCTCCACCGGCCCAGAGAAGCTGCTGGCTTTCTCCGCGGCTCCCTCAAAATTGATTCGAACCCGGTGCGCATTCTGCTGATCTCGATTGACCGCCATCACCGACCACTTTCCATCCGGACGTTTCACTGCGTAAGCAGTCACCAGTTCATGACCGGCACCGTCCTGCACTTCACTTTTCGCGGAAAACACCTGATGCCCGCCACCTCCGGGCTGCGCCCACTCCAGATTGATCAACTGCGCGACAAAAAACTGTGCCAGGGGCTGCTGAATCTGGTAGTTGGCATCGATGGTAAACATCCCAAACGTTCCCGGAGACCCGTTACACCCTGGCTCCATCTGCAGCGGCAAGTAATGAAAGAAATAAACCGCGTTGCCTCCTGAGTTGAGGAACGACCCAATGTAGTCCGCCAGCCAGATTCCGGCGAAAATGTCCTGATAAGTCTCGCTCGCGCCCGACGAAAGATTCCCTTCGGTGATGAACATCGGCATGTCCGCTGGAACACCGTCTTCGTGCCACACCTGCATGATGTGGCTCACCAGCTCAGGCTCGTCATAGAGCATGCCCCACGGCGTCCGGCACGGATCATATGGATAATGCTCAAACGAAAAGAAGGCCAGATCTTTCATTCGACCGTGCTGCTTGAGATAATCCAGGAACCGTCCCGTCCAGGAAACCTTCCCGTTCGCATCCGGCCAGACTTCGATGTCTTTATTAACTCCCTGAAACGACGGCCCGCCCAGCTTCAGCGCGGGATCGACGCGATGAATCGCTGTCGCCCACTGTAAGTACAGCGCGGCGTAGTCTTCGGGCAGCATGTACTGGCCGTCGGATTCCTCGCCCATCTCAACGTAAGAGATGGGATAGCCCCGCGCCTTCAGATATGCAATCTCCGCCGCGGCGTTGTCGGGAGTGTCATACAGCAGCGCGATCGGCACCATCGCCGGCAGCCCGCGCGTCACTCCGCTGGTGAAGAAGAGATCGAATCCCATCTGCGCCTGCTTCGTCGAGCCGAGATCTGACGCCTGATGCCACGGATCGACCGAAGAGCAATAGGTCGTCGTCTGCTCCTGATCCGGCGTGTGCCGCAGAATGTCGTGAAACTCGCCGTCCTCGGTGGTTGTGCCGAGGTAGAGTTCCCGAATGGCATAGCCCACGCAATCGCGCGGGTCATTGTCGCGCGGGTTATTCGATTTTGCCGACTTCGCACCATCTGCTCCGCAAGTGTTCGAAGATTCGGTCATCCAGATCCGCACGAATCGCACCGCAACCGGACTTTCACTCAACCGAATGGTCTCGACCTGGCCTTTTCCTTCCGACACCGTGCCCTGTGCAAACGTCTGCCAGACTCCGCGCGTTACTGCCTTGATGGGATCCTCGCCTGTCCAGTACTGCACGACATAGCGTCGAGCATATGGTTCTCCCCATGCGATGCGAATACTGTTTACCTGCTGCACCTGCGCCAGGTCCAGCACCACCCACTGTGGATGCAGCGCGTCGCTCTCCCCGGTGAAGTGCTGCGTAAGATAGGGGTTGCTCTTCCAGAAAGTGTTCACATCTCCATCGGTCAGGCGGGAAAAGCCAACGGTGTCGGTGCCATCATTGCGGGTGAATCCGCGGCGCGGAAGCGCGTACCCGTAGGAGTAACGAAGCATCTCGGTGGGAGTCGACGAACCGGTGAAATATCCTTTGCCGTTCGCGCCGTTCCCCTCGCTCCCGTCGCTCCATGTCCCTTGCTGATTCCAATGCCACGCCTCGACCGCGAGTTCCGTGTTCTGACGATAAGTGACCGGTTGCCAGCCCGAGGCCAGTGTTTTCTCAAGCGTCGGTTGCTGTAGATCTTTGTCGATGGCGTCCACTGCAATGCGATCTACTCCCGCGCCCAAAGTTTCTCTCGGTACGAAGTGATTCGTGGGATGCGAGGTGTCGACTTCAATGGTCTGTGCCGCTGTAATGCACGAAAAAAGAGATCCCAGCAATGCGAGAAGAGCCGTTCTCTGTCTCAATGCGAACCTCCGAGGCGTTAACTAAAACGATTGAATAAAGGAGTATACGAAAGAAACGGCAAAATGGGCGAGTTAGCTGCCAAGCGCTTGGTAGGAGTCATCATCGGGCCGCATGACAATCAACCATCAGAAATAATCGGCCACAAGTTGCCTACCGCGCCCGAAGCTGCTGTATGAATTCAGGCAGAGACGCGTGGCCGAACGGCTCCGGGGTCAGCGTGAGCACAAGCATCAACAACGCAACAACAGCCAGCCAGGTTCGTCCACCTGAAACTCGTGGCCACTCCGCAACTTGAGGATGGCGGAAACTGCTGATTTGCAGAAGAATGGCCCACAGAAACCATCCAATCCACAGATAGTAGGCCATGGGCAGAAGAACGAGGATAGTCAGCCGCGACACCAGCTTGTGCACGCGCGGGGAAATCGAAAAGATAATGTGTCCGCCGTCGAGCTGTCCGCCTGGCAACAAATTCAGCGACGTCGCGAACATTCCTACCCAGGCTGCAATCGCCACGGGATGCAGCAGCACGCGGTTCAAGGGCAGGGATGCCGGTCCACGCAGCACATTCATCGACACCAAGAGCCGATGCATCCCTTGAAAAACCAGCGGATACCCGAGGTCATATTCCGCCAGGCCGAAACCAGGGTGCGCGGGCCTCGACCAGCCGAGTGACACGATGAGGACGGCCAGAGCCACCAGGAATCCCGCGATGGGCCCGGCAATTCCTATATCGAAGAGCGCCGTTCGCGAACGAATCCGTGAGCGAATCACAATGACCGCCCCCATGGTTCCGATCAGAGTTGGCATCGGGATGAAGAAAGGAAGCGTCGCGTAAACTCCGTAGCGGCGGCAATACAAGTAATGGCCCATTTCGTGGGCCATAAAGAACAGCATCAAGGTGGCCATGAAGGGCAAGCCGCCGAGCAGACGCGCGGGATGCGAGAACATCCAGCCTGCGGGAAAATAAGGTAGGGAATCATCGCCCATTGAAAGTGCCGCTTGACCATGCTGAAAGTTGTATTGCATGCGCGCGCCCATCACCAGCGTGGTGAAGCATGTCGCTAACAGCAACAGCACATGCAGCCAGTAGCGCTGCCGCGGCTGGGGTGCCGCATACACCGGCATCGGCCGCAAGAATTCCACGGTGGAGGATGCGATTGGAGGAGTAGGTTCCGACATGCGATTGTTGGCTTCGCGATTCCGCCGAGGCCTTTCCTTAGATGCTACTACGACGAATGGATGGGAGGTGTTGGAGGAATCGTTATCTCCTCGCCGCCGGCAAGACCTAGCAAGCTACGTCTCTACAGAGAGATAACGCGGAATCTCGAGCCGAGGCGCGCGGGTTGCTCTCAATCAATCGACTGCAATTCTTTTCCAGGCTTGAACCGCACGGCTTTGCCGGGAGGAATTGACACTTCAGCTCCGGTGCGTGGGTTGCGTCCGATGCCGGTCTTGCGCGGGCGCACGTTGAACACGCCAAATCCCCGCAGCTCAATGCGATTGCCGTGAGCCAGCGCTTTCTTCATGCTCTCAAAAACGGTTTCCACCGCCAACTCGGCTTTGGTCTTGGTGATGCCGGTTCTTGCCACCACTTCGTTGATAATGTCGAGCTTAATCACGAACGGCTCCCGGACGCGGTATCAGAAATCATCCCTCAAGTGATTGATGCTATGGGAGATAAGGGAGATTGTCAACCGGAGCATCAGCACCGTAAACTGGCACTCCAATAGGCTCATGCCGCTTCGTGTTGCTGCATTTCGACGAATCTGCGAAACCAGTAGCCAGGCCGACCGCAAAGGCAAACACCTGTCGCGACAGGAAATTGTGCTAACTAAGCGGCAGGTGCTCGTCTATCTCTTAATCTCTAATGGTGGCGAGGTGACAAGATGACGCAGTCCGGACGCTGGGCACTCTTGCTGTTTGTGACGGCGGCGAGCGCGAGTGCCGCTGCACAAGTACAAGCGCCCACTTCTGCGGCTTTATCTGCCGATCTGTCTCGTTACTATTTCAAAACGCCTGCGGAAGAAGTTGCGGAGCGGGCCGAGTTGAATACGGCCCTCGATGAGATGGGCCGGTTTAAAGGACAGCTCAACTCCCCACCGCAGTTGGTCGGCGCCCTCCGGCAGTATGACGTAGTTCAAAAGCTTGCCGCCAGGCATGAACGCTACCTGCACCTGCGCTGCGCCCTCAATCGCAAGGACATTGCCTGCGACGCCGATAAATCGCTTGAATCCGACGTAGCCACCAAAACTGCATTTCTTGATCCCGAAGTTCTCGCTATCCCCGAGGGTCGCCTGCGCGTGTTATTCGACGAGGAGCCCGCTCTGGGGGAATATCGCTTCGTGCTTTCCGGTATCCGGCGCGGCCAACCGCATTTGCTGCCGGAAGCCGCGCAAGCGTTGCTCGACGAATTCCAACCGCAAATTGCCGACTGGCAATTCGATTTGTACGAACAGATCGTGGCGGGCATTTCGTTCGGAACGGTGCAAACCTCTTCCGGGCTGCTCGACGTGGTCCGGCAGCGAAACCTCATTGCCGCGGACCCGGACGGCCGGGTGCGCGAAGAAGGATTCAAACGCCGGTTCGCGGGATTCGCCAGTCAACGCGATCTGCTCGCTTTCGCACTGCTTCACACCGTCCAGGCTCAGAGCCTTCTCGCAAAAGCGCACCATTATGCGGACGCGCCATCCCGCAAATACGACAGCCTATATTTCAAACCGGAGGAAACACGCAGTCTCCTCGCCTCAATGGCGCAACACGGCGACGTCGCCAAGCGCTATGAAACCATTCGGTCGCAAGATGTCGAGCGAGGCTACCATCAGCCGGCGCACGCATGGGACATGTCCACTCCGGAGCCGGGATTTGTCCCTCCCATCACTTCGCTGTCAGAGGCTCGCGCTGTCTTCCACGACGCATTTGCAGGGCTCGGGAAGGAGTACCAAAACGAATTTGATGCGTTGCTCGATCCCTCCAACGGCCGCGCCGACATTTTGCCGGGAGGCACCGCAAACCGCTACGGAGGAGGTTTTTCCGTCGGATACCCCGGCAGCACGAGCATCTTGTTCTACGGCCGCTACGACGGAACCTTCAAGGATCTGTCTGTAATTGCGCACGAAGGCGGACATGCCGTCCATCGTCAGCTTATGACTGAAAACGCCGTTTCGCCATCGTACGCGCAAGGCCCGAACTTTCTTTTCGAATCGTTTGCGGAGTTCAACGAGTTAGTCCTGGCCGACTTCATGGCTGAGCACGCCGCCACACCAGAACTGCAACGCTACTATCGCGAACGCTGGATGAATATCAAAGGGCTCGACGCTTTCTACGGCGCGCAGGATGCCTTGCTCGAGCAAGCTATCTACGACGGTGTTACGGCCGGCACGATTCGCAACGCCGACGATTTGGACGCCCTCAGCTTGAAGATTGATGCTCAGTTCTCCCAGTTTCCGGCTTCAACGCCCGAGGTACGCTCCCGTTGGGCCTTGGCCTCTCTCATGTTTGAAGACCCGCTCTACGACGTGAACTATGTTTACGGAGGACTGTTGGCGCTGAAGTATTACCAGCTTTATTCGACCAGGCGGGAGTGGTTTGTGCCGCGCTACCTCGCGCTTCTAAAGAATGGATTCAATCAGCCCCCCGCGGAGTTGCTCAATCACTTCCTGGGCATCGATCTGTCAGGACCGGCTCTGTTGAACGACGACGTGGAGTTGTTGAATCGCAGGCTGAACCAAATGGAGGCGAGCCACGCTGGAAAGTGATCGGGGATCGAAACTCGCCGCGAACTTCTTACCGCCCCCTACCGTCCGCTCTCTTCTTCCTTGAACATGTACTTAATGGAGGGCTTGTAAATCATCAGGTTCGGGCGGCCGTCTTCGCGGATCACCTTGATGCAGGTCTTGTCGTACCATTCGATGATGCCGTGCACTTCTTCGCCGTCGCGCAGCACGATCACCATGGGCGTCCGTGTCTGCATTTGTTTCTGATAATAAAAGTTTTCGGCGTTGGTCTGCTCGGGAGGCGCAGCCTTGCGCCCACCCCCCGGCCCCATCGCACGATCGCCCCGTTCAAAGTTCCGTTCCGGCCGATCGTGCCGCTCCGGCCGGTCCCGGCGTTCCATGACCTGGGGATGATTGGAGTTGTGGTTCCCGTGATTGTGATCCGGGCGCGGCAGCGCCGGACGGATCAGCTTCCGGTTGGCAAAATTCTCTTCGTTCCCTGACTGCCGGGCCGGAGTCGAGTCCATGATTTCCTTCATAGTGGCGCTACCCCTGCACGCGCATTCGCGCAGACCGCATTATTTAGAGGGCCCTGAAAAAGAATTTACGAAGGCGTGAAATTTCACCTACCGTAACACAGGAACCTTCCCCTGACAATGCCACCATCGTGCCCTCTGCGAGTACGCCGAATCTTGCACACTCCTAACTTCTCAACGTGACCTCAAACATATCTCTAACTGGTATTCGACAAATCCATTCCCCTGCGCTCCCGCCCGCTTCCGGTGACCACCGCCACCAAAGTGGCAACGATCAGGACCGTCCAGGCCAACACTGGCGCAAACATTCCGCCGAAGTGTCGCTCGGCAAGCTTGGCCTGGACTACCACGTTGCGCGACGAAAGCAGGTTGCCGAGTTGATAGGCGAAACCCGGGAACGTTCCCCGCACTGCGGGCGGCGAAAGTTCATTCAAATGCGCGGGTATTACGCCCCACGCTCCCTGCACCATGAATTGCATCAGAAAGCCGCCCAGCGCCAGCATGGGCACGCTATGCGAGTATGCCCAGAGTGGAATGACCGGGATCGACAACAGCGCTGCGATCACGATTGCCTTTCGCCGCCCGATTTTCTCCGACCACGTGCCGAAAAGAACTCCTCCGAGCAGAGCGCCAATGTTGGCGATGATGGCGATCAGCCCCACCGTCTGCGGCGCAAATTTGTGATCCTTCGTCAGGAAAGTTGGATACAAATCCTGGGTGCCGTGGCTGAAGGAATTGAAGGCGAACATCAGCACGATCAGGAAAGCAAAAGTGCCAAGATAGGTCAGGATGTCCTTGCCCAGTCGGCTCTCTGTGTTCCGCGAGACGCGTCCTTGTTCCCAGGCCGGAGACTCATTCACTTTCGTCCGAATGTAAATCACCAGAAATGCCGGCAGAGCGCCGATCACAAACATTCCACGCCAGCCAACGAAACGGAACACCGTCCCGAACACCAAAGCTGCCGCCAGGTAGCCCACCGAGTAGCCTTCCTGCAGCAATCCGGAGAAAAACCCGCGCCCTTCCGCCGGCAGCGTCTCGAACGCCAGAGCAGCGCCCACCCCCCATTCGCCGCCCATGGCGATTCCGAACAACGCCCGCGTGATCAGAAACACTTTCAGCGAAGGAGCAAACGCCGACGACAGCTCAAACACCGAGTACGCGATGATGTCCACCATCAACGTGGGACGCCGTCCGAACCGGTCCGCCATCATTCCAAAAAGAAATGCCCCCACTGGACGAAAAGCCAGAGTGATGAAAATCGCTTCCGTAACCGCCGAAACCTTGGTCTGGAACTCCGTCGCAATGGCGCTGACACAGAAGGTCAAAATAAAGAAGTCGAAAGCGTCCAGCGACCAGCCCAGAAAGCAGGCGACGAACGTATTCCGCTGCACTGGCGTAAGCCTGCGAAAATGTCCGATGAACTCCACGAAAATCCTTCCACGCAAATTCCCCGCGCACTGAAACGTCCTGCGGATGCTAGCATAGGTTTTTCAATCAGCAATCAAGATTAAACAAATCACCCACTCCATGTCCGAACTCGACTCTCCCCAACGCCAGGCGCCCGATTCGCTCATGCTCACCGGTTTCTGGTATCGCGCCCTGCCTGCCGATCAAATCCGTCGCAATCAACTTCACAAAGCCACGCTGCTTGAGATCCCGCTAGTCATCGGACGCGACCGCCAGAAAAAGCCCTTCGCGCTGCGCGACGCCTGCCCCCACCGCGGCATGCCGCTAAGCTGCGGCAGGTTCGACGGAAAAAACGTCGAGTGTTCCTACCATGGATGGACCTTCGATGCTCACAGCGGCCAGTGCGAGCTTATCCCCTCACTCACCGCCGACCAGAATTTCAAAGTGGACCGCATTTACGCCGGCAGCTATCCCTGCGAAGAGCGGGACGGTTTCGTCTGGGTCTACATTCCCGACCCCGGTCCGGCCGGCGCAGGGTTCAGCGCGAGAGAAGAAGCACCGGAACCTGCCCCTCAGATCGAGAAGTTCGAAGAAATATCCGGCGAAAAATACAAACTCGCCTACCTCACCGCCGACATGCCCGTCAGCATCGATCATGGCATCATCGGCCTCATGGATCCTGCCCACGGGCCGTTCGTGCACCAAGCCTGGTGGTGGCGCAGCCGCCACAGCATCCACGAGAAGAAAAAAAACTTCGAGCCCATCCCCAACGGCTTTCGCATGAGCGCTCATACTCCCAGCTCAAACTCCGCGCCCTACAAGCTTCTTCGCCTCTACGCCGACGCCGATTCCATCACCACGACGATCGACTTCGTCCTGCCAAACCTGCGGAAAGAAATCATCCGAGCAGGGAAGTACTGGTTTTCTTCGCTCACCACCGTAACCCCCATCACCCGCAATCAATGCCGCATCGACGTGGTCGCCGCCTGGAACATTTTCCGCTGGATGCCCTTCGGCCCCGATTTGCTGAAGTTCGTCTTCGCAAAGTTCGTCGAGCAGGATCGCCGCACCATGGAACTGCAAGCCGAGGGCCTGAAGCACAACCCGCATCTCATGCTGATCGACGACGCCGACCGCCCCGCAAAGTGGTATTTCGAATTAAAGGCGGCCTATCTCGAAGCAAAACGCACCGGCAGCGAGATGAAACATCCCATGCCAGGCCCCGTGACGTTGAAGTGGAGAAGTTAAAATGTGGCGCGGGCGCCCTCACCCGCGAATGCCGACATCTCATACGAAGGCACAGGGCCGCGTCTATTCGTCGCTCACCAGCCACTCCAAAGCCTCCTCTCGCGTCTTGAACGCAGGAAGCTCGCGTTGCGAGAAGTTCTTGAAGTGCTCGTAAAACACGTGCGGTAAACTCTCCGTGCCCACCCATGCCGACCGCTTCACATAGGGACGATCAAGTACCAGAACTTCTTTAATCCGCGTGGCGACTTGCTTGTCGACCTCCGCACCGGTGACATCCACAAAAGTGAGAACTGATCCGGGTGCGTGCCGCGCGATATCGGCGCGGATCAGGTCAAGCAGCACCAGCAGTTCCTTCGCATTGCAATGCGTCAGGTCAATCGAGTAGATGGCATGGCCCTTGTGCTTGATGAAACGTAGGCGCTCTTCGAGCGAACTGTTGTTTGAGGTCATCCCAGAAGCGACTCCACCACCGCGTAAGCCCCGCCCAGCGCGGTATCCAGCGCGCCGGCATCTTTTCCTCCAGCCTCGGCCAGGTCAGGGCGTCCTCCGCCCTTGCCGCCGACTTTCTGCGCCACCGGGCCAATTACCTTACCTGCCTGAATTCGGCTGGTCAAATCTTTAGTGACGCCCACAATCAGCGAAACGGTTCCATTGGAGGCAGACCCCAGCACCACGACGCCCGAACCGATCTTGTCGCGCAGTTGATCAACCAATGTGCGCAGCTGCGCACGTTCCAGATTATCCACGCGATGCGCCAGCACCTTCACGCCTTTCACATCTTTCACGCGATCGCCAATATTCGCCGTGCTGACCGATGCCGAAGCCGACTTCATCCGCGCCTGATCCAGTTCGCGCGTAAGCCGCTTGATCTCCGAATCCTTCTTCTCAAACTCAGCCTTCAACGCCTCCGCAGGAGACACCGCCTCGGCATGGTCAGAACTCTCATCCGCGGAGGGTGCCCCATCTTTGCGCGGTTTGTGCGCAAAGGTGGGAACGGCAAAAGTCGACACCACCTTCTCCAGTTGGTGATCAGTACGAAAGTGCGCCAGCGACCCTAGGCCCGTGATCGCCTCTACCCGCCGCACACCCGACGAAACGCTGCCTTCTTTCAGAATCTTGATCAACCCAATCTCGCCAGTAGCCCCAGTGTGCGTGCCGCCGCAAAGCTCAGTCGAGAAATCGCCAATCCGCACCACGCGCACCTTATCGCCATACTTTTCGCCAAACAAAGCCATAGCGTGATAAGTATTGATCGCCTCGTCGATAGGAACGTCAGTAATAGTCTCGACAATCTGATTGCGCAAAACTTCCTTGTTGATGATGTCCTCAATATCCTGCAACTCTTCATCTTCAACAGCGGTGAAGTGCGAAAAATCAAACCTTAAATGATTCGGCGCCACCAGCGACCCCGCCTGCTTCACATGCTTCCCCAAAACTTCGCGCAGCCCGGCATGAAGCAAGTGCGTGGCGGTGTGATTGCGCATGGTCGATTCACGAACCTCAGCATTGACGACAGCATCTACTCGATCACCCACGCGCAACGCATGCTTAGCCACAACCTGATGCGCCCGCACACCCTGAATCGGCGAATAACATCCCGTAACCTCGGCAACCACAGTGTTGTGATCTTCCGAGTAGAACCATCCCCGGTCACCAACCTGCCCGCCAGATTCCGCATAAAACGGCGTGTGATCCAGGATGACCTCGCCAGACTCGCCAGCCTTAAGTTCGCGCGCGCCCTGCCCATTGTGAACGATCGCGAGCACTTCGCAGCCGTCAGAGCGAGTCTGCCGATAACCTTCAAAGACGGATTTCGGAAGCTGCTGATAAGTGGGATTCGCGGTCTGCTTCGCGCCACCCTTCCACGAGGCACGAGCTCGGGAACGCTGTTCCTCCATCGCATCGTCAAAGCCGTCTTGGTCAAACTCGACACCTCGGTCTCGTGCCGCATCTTGCATAAAGTCGAGGGGCATGCCGAAGGTGTCATAAAGCCTGAAGGCGGAGGAGCCAGAGAGTCGCATCACCTCGGAGGCAGTTGCGGGGCCGTGGGCGGAACCTAGGTGAATGGCCAACTCCAGTTCCTCCTCCAGCTTCTTGAGGCCCAGATCCAACGTATGTGCAAAGCGTGTCTCCTCGGCCAAGACCGACCTCGAAACCCGATCTGCCGTTTCTCTGAGTTCCGGATAGGCATCCTGCATCAGATCCCGCACCGCGAACACCATCTCGTGCAGAAACGGTTTCGTCTGCCCCAACAATCGTCCGTGCGTGATGGCGCGGCGGATTATCTTCCGTAGCACATAGCCCCGGCCTTCGTTCGAGGGCAACACTCCATCCGAGATCAGGAACGTCGCCGCGCGCGAGTGGTCCGCGATTACCCGCAGCGACGCCGCTGACTTCGCCTTGGTTTCCTTCTCCAGTTCCTTGGTAAGCGATGTTCCAGTCAGTTCCGCAGCCCTCTTGATCAGCGGCACAAACAGATCCGTGTCATAGTTTGAAATCACACCCTGCAGCACCGCGGTAACCCGCTCCAACCCCATCCCAGTATCGATCGAAGGTTTGGGCAGTGGATTCAACTTCCCGCTCGCATCGCGGTCAAACTGCATGAACACCAGATTCCAAATCTCGACATACCGCCCGCAATCGCACGGGAAGTGGCACTCGGCATGGCCCTGCTCAGACGCTTCCGGTCCCATATCGTAATGAATCTCGCTGCAAGGCCCGCAGGGCCCGGTATCGCCCATCTGCCAGAAGTTATCCTTCAGCCCCATCTCAAAGATGCGATGCTTGGGCACGCCCTGCCCAAGCCACAAGTCGTAGGCCTCAACATCGCGCGGAACGCCGCCCTCGCCGTTGAATACGGTCGCGTACAGCTTGTCCTTACCAATCCCAAACCATTCCTTCGAAGTGATCAGCTCCCACGCGTAAGCAATGGCATCTTTCTTGAAGTAACCTCCAAAAGAAAAATTCCCCAGCATTTCAAAGAATGTGTGATGCCGGTTGGTGAACCCCACATTCTCCAGATCGTTGTGCTTACCTCCGGCCCGCACACATTTCTGCGAAGTCGTAGCGCGCGAATAGTCGCGCCTCTCGAGACCCAGAAAAACGTCCTTGAACTGGTTCATGCCCGCGTTGGTAAAAAGCAGCGTGGGATCATTCGCCGGCACCAGTGACGACGAATGCACCTCCTTGTGCCCCTTCTGCACAAAGAAGTCCAGAAACTTCCGGCGAATTTCAGAGCCAGTCAGCATGGTGTGGGTAAACTTTAATTTTAGCACCGCGAAAACGGAGCCAAAGTAACAGCAGAGGGCACAGCGGAACCCAGGAGCCTTTACGCGGAATCCTGTGCTTCGCTGTGCCCTGAGCGGAACCGAAGAGTGGTTGATCTTCAGGCGTTACTGCGGCTTCGGCTTGTCGTCGATTTTCTCGCCGTCCTTCTTTACCTCGTGCCCTGTATCCTCAGCGCCCTTCTTCACCGCGCTCCCGGTTTTCTCGGCGACCTTCTCGGTGCCCTTCGCCGTGTCCTTGGCTACTACCTTGGTCTCGTGGCCGGTCTTGTCGGCTGCTTTCTCAGTGCCCTTCGCAGTGTCTTTGGCCACCACTTTGGTTTCGTGGCCCGTCTTGTCGGCAACTTTCTCAGTGCCTTTCGCAGTATCTTTGGCGATTACTTTGGTTTCGTGGCCGGTAGCCTCAGCGCCCTTCTTTACATCCGTGGCCGCGTCTTGAGCCATTGCGATGGATACCGCGCTGAACAGCAATGCTGAGAGGATTACTCTCAAACGGAACTTCATAGTGCCCTCCTCAGAAGCGGGGTATTGGGAATCGGTCTTGGAGTATGCAACACCGGAACGGTTGCTGCCAAGTGTACCTTCATTCTTCGATGCGGCAACGCCCCCAGAAGAGGCTCGCTCGCCTGGCAGCGTTCACGCGCTTTCGCTTTCCAACTCGGTCAGGGTCTCCTCATCCACGTCCCATTTCTTCAAAATGGAGAAGATGGTCTTGGTCCCGAATCCGCCCCGAGCCAACTGCCGGAAGACGCGCGCCGCTGCTTTCTGATCTTTGGGTTTCACAAGTCGCTTCCGCCGCAGAAAGTCGCGAGCCTGCTTCTCTTCGCTCACGCCCTCAAAAGCCGCGTCCACGGCCTTGTCGATCACATCGCCGTGCATGCCCCTCGCTTTTAAGTCCGTGACCACACGCATCCGGCCGAACTTCTGATTGTCCCGCCGCAGCGAAGAAAAATAGGCCGCGTACTGCGAGTCGTTCAAATACCCGCGATCTTTCAATCGCCGGATAATGAGTTCCACCAGCGTCTGCCCATACTCCGTGTCGGTTTCCACACGCATCCGCAGCAGACGCTTCAACTCCGCCACCGTGCGCATCCGCCGCGCCAGCGCCCCTACGGCGTATTCGTACAGCTCATCTTCGGAATAAAACTTCCTCTTGGGACGTGGAAAGCCCATAAGCTAACGATAAACCTTTTGAATGTCTGGTGGGGAAAAGATAGACGAGGTCGCATCCGCGAAAAGCGCGAATCCAATATCCCGGAGACCAAAAAACAGAAATTGACTTCTACCGTCCGCCGCCGAACCCGGCAGACTGCATCGACTGCCGCGAAATGTCGGCCGTTGAAGCAATGCCCTGCATGCGCAGCTTGAAGTCATCGGCGTTGGAAGCATTCTCCAGAGCGGTTTCGTAGTTGACCAGCCCCGCCTGGAACAGATCCCACAGCGACTGATCAAAGGTCTGCATCCCGTATTGCGACGTCCCGGCCGAAATGGCGTCGCGAACAGAGCGCGTCTTTTCCGGCACCAGAACGCATTCCCGGATGAACGCCGTATTGATCATCACCTCGACTGCCGGCACGCGCCCCTCGGTATCGCAGCGCCGGACCAATCTTTGGCTCACGATTGCCCGCAGCACCGCAGCCAACTGCAGCCGAATCTGTTTCTGCTCCGGCGGCGGGAAAATGGAAATAACCCGGTTAATGGTTTCCACCGCGTCCAGCGTGTGCAGCGTCGAGAACACCATGTGGCCGGTTTCCGCCGCGTGCAGCGCCGTCTGGATCGTTTCCAGATCGCGCATTTCGCCCACCAGAATTACGTCCGGATCCTGACGCAGGGAAGCCCGCAAGGCTGCGCTAAACGAAGGTGTGTCCACCCCAATCTCGCGCTGGTTCACGTACCCCTTCTTGTCGCGATGCAGAAATTCGATAGGATCTTCAATCGTAATAATGTGTTCGGCGCGGCTCGAGTTGACCCGATCCACCATGGCGGCCAGCGTAGTTGACTTACCCGAACCGGTAACGCCCGTCACCAGCACCAGTCCGCGCGGCATTTCGCAAATCTGCTCCACCACCTTGGGCAGGAACAACTCATCAAGTGCGCGAATCTTCGTGGGAATGACGCGAAGCACCAGTCCCACGTTGCCGCGCTGCTGAAAAATGTTCACACGGAATCGTCCCAGCCCGGCCACGCCGTAGGCCATATCGATTTCCGTGGTCTCTTTGAATTTCTGCTTCTGCCGCGCCGACATCATGCTGAACGCCATGGTCAGCATGTCTTCGGCGCTTACCCGTGGCTGTTCGGTCAACGGCGTCAGTTCGCCGTCAACGCGCAGGTGTGGATAGTTCCCCACCTTCAAATGCAAGTCGGAGGCTCGCCGTTCCGTAGCAATCCGCAGCAGATCATCAATATTCATTGGAGAGGTTTCCTGGGAGGCGTTGGCCTCCAAGCTCTCCGTTATCATCGCCCGAATCGTCACCTTCCCCAAGATGACCTAGGTAATTACCCCGCCCCGGCAACGGGACACCACCTTACGTTCGCACCGACCGAAGGCGATGTCCTGAAACCAATCCTCTTGAGCATCCGCCAACTCCATGCCTTTCATTGACTTGCCCGTTTCACAGACGTAGGATTCTGCTCCAGTGATCGGCCAGACCATCTCGCACTATCGCATCCTCGAGAAACTCGGCGGCGGCGGCATGGGCGTGGTCTATAAAGCCGAGGACCTGAACCTCGGTCGTTTTGTGGCTCTCAAGTTCCTGCCCGACGACGTTGCCAAAGACCCACAGGCCCTCAGCCGCTTCCAGCGCGAAGCTAAGGCCGCCTCCGCCTTGAATCACCAGAACATTTGCACCATCTACGAAATTGACGACCAGCACGGCGAAGCCTTCATCGCGATGGAGTTTCTGGAGGGCGTAACGCTGAAATATCGTATCGGCGGACGTCCCATGGAAACCGAGTTGGTTCTGTCCCTGGCCATCGAGATTGCGGACGCGCTCGACGCGGCCCACTCCGGAGGCATCGTCCACCGCGACATCAAGCCCGGCAACATCTTTGTCACTAAGCGCGAGCACGCCAAGATTCTGGATTTCGGGTTGGCCAAGGTCAGTCTGGCAAGCACTTCTTCGAGCAACATCGCATCCCTTAACACGCAAACCCGTTCCATGGACGATCACCTGACCAGTCCAGGTACCATCGTGGGAACGGTGGCTTACATGTCGCCAGAGCAGGTGCGGGCAAGAGAGATGGATGCGCGCAGCGACCTCTTCTCCTTTGGCGCCGTACTGTATGAAATGGCAACCGGCACGCTGCCCTTTCGCGGCGAAAGTTCTGCCGTGATCTTCAAGGCGATCCTGGACGCGGCGCCAACTGCCGTAGTGCGGCTGAATCCCGACGTCCCAGCGGACTTAGAGCGGATCATCAACAAAGCTCTGGAGAAAGACCGCAACCTGCGTTACCAAAGCTCCGCGGAGATAAGAGCCGACCTGGCTCGCCTGAAGCGAGACACGGAATCGCACACCTCGGTAGCCGCATTTCCGGCGGAACGTGCCGCTAACGCCGGCCGACGCGCAAAGTTCTATCGCCCAGCTGCAGCCATCGTGTTGGTCGCTGCTGCGCTCGTAGCGGGCGTCGCCTATTATTCCCGTCACAGCAAACGCCTCACCGACAAGGACACAGTCGTGCTCGCCGATTTCTCCAACAGCACGGGCGATGCCATTTTCGACGACACTCTCAAGACCGCGCTCAGCGTTGCCCTGAACCAGTCGCCATTCCTGAATGTCCTCTCCGACAATAAAGTGGCGGACACCCTGCAGCAGATGACCCGTCCAGCGGGAACAAAACTGACCCCCGACTTAGCTCGTGAACTATGCCAGCGTGCCGGCAGCAAGGCATACATTGCCGGTTCGATTGGCAGCCTGGGCAGCGAGTACGTGCTGGGCCTCAAGGCGGTGAATTGCCAGACTGGAGACACCCTGGCGCAGCAGCAAGTCACGGCGCCGGCCAAGGAGAAGGTGCTCGACGTCCTGGGCGGCGCAGTTTCCAGGCTGCGCAGTCAAATGGGTGAATCGCTGGCTACCGTGCAGAGGTTTGACGTTCCCCTCGAGCAGGCCACCACTTCTTCGCTTGAAGCTCTGAAAGCTTACAGCCTCGGAGAGAAAGCCGATCGGGAAAAAGGTCCCGGCGCGGCTTTGCCTTACAACCAGCGCGCCATTCAGCTCGATCCCAATTTTGCCATGGGATACCTCGCGGTGGGCGGAGAGTACTTCAGTCTCGCCGAGCCCGGTCGGGCCAGCGAATACTTCACCAAAGCTTTCCAGTTGCGCGATCATGCCAGCGAGCGGGAAAAGCTTGCTCTGGCCGCGAACTACTATCTCAATGTCACCGGAGAGCTGGACAAAGCGGCCCAGGCCTATCAGGAGGAGATCGAGAGTTACCCGCAAAAATCCGCAGCCTACCTCAATCTGGGCGTCGTCTACGCCGAACAAGGACAACATGAGAAATCCGCGGAACTGACCCGCCAGGGATTACGGCTCGACCCGGCCAACGTAGCTCTTTACGACAACCTCGCCAACTCTTACCTGGCCTTGCAGCGCTTCGACGAGGCCCGGAGCGTCATCCACCAGGCACAGGCGCTGAAGTTGGACGACTACATCACGCGCAACACGGTATACGCTCTTGCCTTTCTCGCGTCCGACTCCGCTGCCATGGCGGAGCAGCAGCAATGGTTCTCGGGCAAGCCGGAAGAAAACTATGGGCTGTCGCTCGCCTCCGATACCGAGGCATATGCCGGGCATTTGAGCAAAGCCCGCGATCTGACGAAGCGCTCGATAGACTTGGCCATTCGCGCCGATAGCAAGGAAACGGGGGCGATATGGCAGGAGAATAGTGCTCTGCGCGAGGCCGCGTACGGCAATACTACGGAAGCGATCCAGGCTGCTGCGGAGGGCTTAAAGCTGGCTCCTGCCAGCCAGGCTGTAGAGAGTGAAGCGGCTCTGGCGTTGGCCGTGGCGGGCGAAACGGCGCGGGCCGAATCGCTGGCCAAGGACCTGAATGCCCGCTATCCCTTGGACACTCAGATGCAGTCGCTCTGGTTGCCGGCAATCCAGGCGCAATTGGCGCTTGGCCGAAAAAAACCGGCAGCCGCGCTGAACGCTCTGCAGGCTGCCTCTAGCAACGACCTGGGCCAAATTATTTTCGTCAGCAATCTTTCCTGCCTCTATGACGTTTACCTGCGGGGCGAGGCTTATTTAGCAGGGGGACAGGCCAGCGCATCAGCAGCCGAGTTTCAGAGAATCCTTGATCACAGCGGGCTCGTCTGGAACTGCTGGACGGGAGCGTTGGCGCATCTGGGAGTGGCGCGGGCGAATGCCTTGCAGTTCAGAACCACGCACGGCGCGGAGGCCGATGCCGCCCGCGTCCGGGCGCTCGCCGCCTACAAAGATTTCCTTGCGCTGTGGAAAGACGCCGACCCCGATATCCCCATCCTGAAGCAAGCCAAAGCGGAGTACGCGAACCTGCAATAACCGGGGAAGTCCGCCGTCGTCGCTTGTCGAGTCCAGCAAACCGTGTGAACCCGTGATAGCACTCTCTGCCTCCGCTTACGCCAGCTACGAGCGCATCCGAGTTTTCCTGCCTTCCAGGCACCTGCTAAAATCACACGTCTTAATCGAGACCTTCTATGCTCAGACTGTCTATGCTCAGACTGTGCTCAGACGCTTTCGGCTCGGATCTGCGCTGTCACATGACTCCCCAGCCTTCTTGCTCCGATCCGGCCGGAATCGAATAAAACGATAAGCAGGAGGTAATTCCGATGCGGCGTAGAGACTTTATAAAAAGTACTGTGGCTGTTGCCGTAGCTGCGGAACTGGGAATGGGGAAAGCCCAGGCGAAGGTTCCCGCCCACAACTGGGGAAACTACAATTTCGGCTCCGGTCCCCATGTGGCCGATCGCCTCAATCAGGGTCCGTTCCCGCAATACCCGCCGGATGCCGTCATTCCCACAGACGATGTGGTGATGACCACTACTCCTTCCCAAGACGTGGTGCCGAATTATGGCAAGGGCCTGGTCACCTATATCACGGCCGACAGCGGCACCGAGGAAATCAAGTCAGACAACATTCCCCAGGCCATCGAAGACCTGGTTCGATTTCCCCTGGGCCAGCAGCTTTACATCCGTCCGACCTGGAGAGAAGTTCAGCCGCGTCCTGGACGCCTGGAAATGCCCGATTACATGAAGCTCGTTCTTGATTTGGCCAAGAAGAACAACAAGCGAGTCGGGTTGCGAATTCAGATGTGCGCTCCAGACTATACCCACGAAGCCGCCCTCCCGGATTTTGTTCTCGACAAAGTGCCAAAAGTCGATCTGATCCTCAGCGATCAGGAAAGCAGTGCCGAGGCTAAGAGATACCTCCAGAACCCGCATTCGCGTTATCAGCCCCGCTATGACCATCCTTTCTTTCAGCAGACATTCAACGAGCTGGTTGGCCTGTTGGCAGCGGAATTCAACGGCAATCCACTCATCGAGTACATCGATACCTTCATGTATGGCTTTTGGGGGGAAGGGCACACTTGGCCATTTGCGAACAATCCTTTCCCTGATTACCAGACCGCTGAGCGCACATGGGTCAATATGCTCGAAGTCCAGCTCGAGCACTTTTCCAAGACTCCTCTACTCACCAACACTCAACCCGACTACAGCCGCGTTGGTAATTCAGAACTTTTAGACCGTACGGTCCGCAGCAACAATTGGATTCGCAGCGACACTATCTTTATTGAGAATGAGCAGATCGAAGCGCTCAGCAACCGCCCACCCTGGACCGCGGCATTGCTCGAGCAGGGGCTTCCGGGTAAACCTCCCGATCCAGGCGCCGCAGTTGAGGGGATATCCCCGGCAGAAAACATGATCTCTCATGTGATTGATATCGGGGCGAATTACTGGTCGCTCTGGAACTTTCACCAGATCAGCGCCAGGAATCTGATGACCTACTACCAGGCGTATCCGGCAGCGTTCGACCACATCAATCGCCGAATCGGCTATCGGGTGAGGCCGTCTTTCATCTGGAGCTATAAGGACGCCGGTACTCTGGGGCTGATTGTAGGCTTCGCAAATGACGGAATCGCCGGTGTGCCGGGCGTATTGCGGGTGAACGTCGAGAGCCAGGACGGAAATCTGCTCACCAGCGGCTGTCTCGACGCCGGTTACCCGCTGCCGGGCAAGATTCGGCAGGCCCAGTTCGTGCTTCCAAACGTCGCCGATTGGAAAGGATTGAAACTTAGAGCCGAGATTGAGGTAAAGGGCATGCGCTATCCCGTGCGCTGGGCTTGTCACCAGAAGCTGAACGATGACGGCTCGCTCACACTGCGTCCTAATCTTCGTCAGCAGGTCTAGGCTGCGGTTGTCGCCGCATCTCCGCCGCTTTCGTTGACTTGCCCGTTTCGCCCACGTAAGATTTGCCCCTGATGATCGGCCAGACTATCTCGCACTATCGCATCGTCGAAAAGTTGGGCGGTGGCGGCATGGGCGTAGTCTACAAAGCTGAAGACACGCGCCTGCATCGCTTCGTCGCCTTGAAGTTCCTTCCCGACGAAGTAGCCCGTGACCCTCAGGCGCTCGCCCGCTTCCAACGCGAAGCGCAAGCCGCCTCCGCGCTGAACCACCCCAACATTTGCACCATTCACGACATCGGCGAGCAGGATGGCCAGGCCTTCATCGCCATGGAGTTTCTCGACGGTCAAACCCTCAAGCACCTCATCGGAGTGCGGCCCCTCGAGTTGGACACTCTGCTTTCCCTCGCCATCCAGATCGCCGACGCGCTCGATTCCGCCCACGCCAAAGGCATCGTTCACCGTGACATCAAGCCCGCCAACATCTTCGTAACCGAGCGCGGCCACGCCAAGGTACTCGATTTCGGGCTTGCCAAGGTCACCACATCGGCTGCCACGGGGCAGAATGAGGCCACGCGAACCCAGGCGGTCGAACCCCACCTCACCAGTCCGGGCACCGCCGTAGGCACTGCCGCATACATGTCTCCCGAGCAGGCCCGCGGCCGCGAGCTTGATGTCCGCACCGACCTGTTTTCCTTCGGCGCGGTGTTGTACGAGATGGCTACCGCTCAGTTGCCGTTCCGCGGCGCCACCACCACCGACTTGTTCGATTCCATTCTTCACAAGGCGCCCACGCCTGCGGCCCGTCTGAATCCTGATCTTCCGCCCAAGCTCGAAGAGATCATCAACAAAGCGTTGGAGAAAGACCGCGAGCTCCGCTATCAGGTTGCAGCCGAAATGCGCGCCGACCTGAAACGCCTGAAACGCGAGACGGAATCAAGCAAGACCGGAATTCCGGCCGCAGTCGACGACTCCGCCCAGCCGGCAGCCGGCACCGTGGCGTCCAGCTCAGCCGCATCGAGCCGCAAGCAGCAGCCCGCAGTTTCTTCGGAGCACATCTCTGCGGCAGCGCCACCGGTGGCGGCCAGCACCCGCTGGAAGGTTTTTCTCCCAATCGCAGCCGTCGTCGTCGTCGCTCTGATCGCCGGCGGCTTCTACTGGCACTCGCGTTCCGCGAACTCGGCGACCTCAGCGACAACGTCTGCGCCGCTCTCCGAGAAAGACACAGTCGTGATCGCCGACTTTACCAACTCCACCGGCGACCCCGTCTTCGATGACGCGCTCAAGCAGGCTCTTGGCGTCCAGCTTGGACAATCCCCCTTCCTTAATATCCTGTCCGATCGCAAGGTAGAGGAAACGCTCCATCTCATGGGTCGTCCGTCGACTGAGCGTATCTCCCGCGATGTGGCACGGGAACTCTGCATTCGGACGGGGAGTAAGGCAATCGTACTGGGCTCCATTTCAAATCTCGGTGGGCAGTACGTGATAGGCGTGGACGCCGTCGGCTGCAGCAGCGGAGATACGCTGGCCCAGGAACAAGAAGAGGCGGCGAGCAAGCAAGAGGTGCTGAAGGCACTGGGTAAGGCTGTCACCAACCTGCGCGCTAAACTGGGCGAATCGCTGGCCACGATACAGAAGTTCGATGTGCCGGTCGAGGCCACGACCCCGTCGCTCGAAGCGCTCAAAGCCTTCAGCATGGGCATCACCACCTTTCGAGCCAAGGGGAATGCCGAGGCTATTCCGTTCTACAAACGCGCTCTCGAACTCGACCCCAATTTCGCTGTCGCTTATGCCAGCCTGGGTCTGATTTATGGCAATTTAGGACAGGCCAGTCTGGCGGCGGAGAACATCAAGAAAGCCTACGCCCTGCGCGATCGAGTCAGCGAGCGGGAAAAATATCGTATCTCAGCTCTCTACTACGACAATGTTACCGGCGAACTCGAGCAGGCCACTCAAGTCTACGAACTGTGGGCCAAGAGCTATCCCAAGGACCCCGTGCCGCCCGTCAACCTGGGCGTCATTTACTCCGAGCTTGGACAATATGAAAAGGCTTTGGTTACGACACAGGAGAGCCAACGTTTGGCTGAAGGCGCAATAGGTTTCTCCGATCTCGCAAGTATCTACCTCGCCCTCAACCGCATCAATGATGCCCAGAAAACAATTGAGCAGGCTCAAAAGCAAAATCTGGTAGGCGATTTCTTGCACCTGTCAATTTATCAATTAGCGTTTCTCAAAGGCGACTCTGCAGAGATGGAGCGGCAGGTAAGCTGGGCGGCCGGTAAGCCCGGAACCGAAGACATATTGCTGTCGTTCCAGTCCGATACGGAAGCCTATTACGGGCACCTCAGCAAGGCCCGGGATTTTTCCCGCCGCGCGGTAGATGCCGCGGTCCGGGCCGACTCCAAGGAAACGGCAGCCATCTGGCAGATAAATGCTGCGGTGCGGGAAGCGGAGTTTGGGAACGTGGCAACCGCCAGGCAGGACGTCACCGCAGCATTGGCATTATCCCCGGGTCGAGATGTCGAAATGCTCTCCGCTCTGGCCCTGGCGCGGAGTGGTGAAACTGCTCGGGCTAAGACGATCGTTGCAGAACTCGAGAAGAACTATCCATCGCATACGGTATTGAAGGTCTACTGGCTGCCCACCATCAAAGCTGCGGTCGAACTGGACGCCAACAATACCGCGCAATCCCTGGTATTTCTGGAGGCAGCCGCGCCCTATGAATTAGGCGGGCCGCCACAATTTCAGCTGGGAACTCTGTACCCCGCCTACATTCGCGGCCAAGCCTATCTCGCGGCACACAACGGAACAGCCGCCGCTGCCGAGTTCCAGAAGTTCCTCGACCACCCGGGCATTGTCATCAACTTCCCCCTGGCCGCCCTGGCCCATCTCGGCCTCGCCCGCGCTTATGCCCTCTCTGGCGACACCGCCAAAGCCAAGACCGCCTATAACGATTTCCTCACCCTCTGGAAAGACGCGGACCCTGACATCCCTATCCTGAAGCAAGCCAAAGCGGAGTACGCCAAGCTGCAATAGTCAGGGACTCTGCCACAACGATCTTGCGCGGAACCGCGCGGGATGCTAGAAAAAAGCGACATTCTGTTTGTTTGCATTGCCGTCTTCTTCCCCTATGCACACCTCGGTCACATCCAGTCCCGCCCGTCCTCTGACCGGACACAAGTTCTTCTTGCTCTTTGTCCTGTTGTTAGCGATCCTCATCCTCTATCCGTACGTGCAGAACGGTGGATTCGGTTATTTCGCATTCCGTGTGGTCGGCATCGCTGGAGTTCTAATCGCTGTGTATGCAATCCGCTTGCGGAGAACACTCTTGCTAGTCGCTCTCCTGCTAGCCGTTCCCGCCGTGTTGGAGCGCATGCTGCCTCGTGAACTCGACGCAGGATTGCTTTCTATTCTCAGCATCGTTCTTAGCTTTGTGTTCGATGTATTTATCGTGGTGGTCATCTTCCGCCGCGTCTTTGGCAACGACCAGCCAAATTCGGAAACAATCTTCGGGGCGCTTTGCATTTATTTGCTGGTAGGGTATGCCTTTGCCAGTTTCTACGGCTTGGTAGCTGCCATTCAGCCCCACGCGTTCTATCTCGATCCTCAGACCAATCTCCACACTATCCCCAACAGGTTCGACTTCATTTATTACAGCTTCGCAACTATGGTGTCCCTTGGTGCGGCTGGCATTACCCCGGTCTCAGCACCGGCCCGCTCGCTTTCCGTCATTGAGGCCATCTCCCGTGTGCTTTACCTTGCTGTATTAATCGCAAGGTTGATGGGTGCGTATCGCTACCCATCGATTTCCGAGCCTTCGTGAGCGCTAAAGACCAGCACAATTTCCCTGCCGGAGGCCAGCTCCGTGCGCAGCCCCCGGATCACTTCGCGGGTTCCCAGCCCTCGGGGAGCATATCGAATGCCAGCGTGTCACGGTAAGCGTACTGATTGCCTTCCAACACCGCCACCGGCGTCAACATATGCCAGACGCGATCATCGTCAAAGACGTAACACTCACCCGCTTCGCGCATCGTGAAGCGATCCATTTCGTGTTTGTCGTTGTCCGTTATGACGACTTCGCCCCCATCAGCTCCGCAGCGCCCCACCAGATGCGTGGCGATGTATTTTTCCCCGTCTTTATGCAAGCCCGGCGGACTCGTGTCACACGGCCGCCCCGGAGTAGCCGTAAACCTTATTAGATGGCTGTTCACCAAATACTTCATACCCACTGCCGAAAGTGGCAGCTGATGAAGGTGGTAAGCAATCATCTTGCGAAGTCCGATAGAACCGGCGATCACCGCAGGCAGCGGAGCGTACTCTCGCGGCCTGTCGCCTAGCGTCGTGTTGTATTTTTTCAGCTGCACATAGGGCGCGCTCTCCTCGCTCAACCAGACCTCTACACCGCCCTCAACAATCTCCGCCCGAAGACGATTTAAGGTGCGATACCTGTCGCCCCCCTCGTAATACTTGTCCTTTGGAATGGTCCACGCTGCATGAGATAACGCTTCCAGCGTGCGCGCTATATCCATATCAACTCTGAGCGGCTCACGACTAAACCCGCGCTCGACCAGGCCGCTTCGCGCCCTCGCATTTGTTGCAACCGGAATAAAGCTATCTTGGCTCACGTGTGCTCCTATGGCGATGTTTTATCAGCTATCGGCGCGCTTCCACCAGTGGCCAGAACGTCTTTCTTCGGCTCAGCGAATACGCTGCGGCCTTTGACTTAAGCCGGTTATGGTCCGCAGGACGCGCAACGGGTGGTCTTGCGGAACTCGCTGTTCGGGGCTGACCTGGCCGAACCCATTCAACTGTGGCTCATCTCTTCCGCGGACAAATCCTGGGAACCGACTTTTCCCTTAGCCTGCTAGGGGATCGCCACTAGGTGACTGAACCGTTCCTTTGTGATCAGATTCTTCAGCCGCGTCTGGTTAGACTCGTTTAATAATCAGGCCTTCAAAAGGGAACCTTCGCTGAGTCGAAGGGGCCCCACATACACTTTCCGATTGAGCGATTTCTACCCATTTTCGACGAATTAGAAAGGAAGTCTTGAAAAAGAAGTCCAAGGTATCATCCCGCTCGATCAAGATTGGCGCGGTATTGGTACTGGTTGTGATCAGCGGCGCAGTTGTGTTGCTGCTAAACCACTGGCCGTTTACCCGTGACGTCGTCGTCAGGGCCCTGCAGCAAAAGTTTTCCAGTACAGTCGAGGTGAAAGCGTTTCACGGGACATATTTCCCGCCCGGCTGCATTGCCGAGGGAGTGACTTTCCGCCGCAACAGCGATCGAGACGACCCGCCGATCGCCACCATTGAAAAGCTCACCATCCAGGGCGCCTACTGGGAATTTTTCAGGACTCCTAAGCGTGTTCGACGCGTCAGGATCGAAGGTTTGCGTATGTTCGTGTCATCCGGCAGTGAACGTATCGAGAACCCAGCACAGCCCGGGAGCCCGGTGCAGTCCGCTTTGATTATCGACCAGATCATCGCAGACGGCGCCGTCATGGAGGTTGCTTCCGGCCAATCCGGGAAAGAACCGCTCAAGTTCGAAATTCACAAGTTGACGCTGAGCTCCGTAGCCGATGACCTGCCCATGTCCTTCCACGCCGCGCTGCTGAATCCGAAGCCTCTAGGAGAAATTCGCACGGACGGGCAATTTGGCCCCCTGCAACCGCAGGACCTGGGGCAAACTCGTCTCTCCGGTTCATACGACTTTGAACGCGCCGACCTGGGCGGATTTTCAGGCATTGGAGGAACCTTAGCCTCCACCGGAAAATTCAAGGGTGTGCTCGAACACATCGAGATCGAAGGCACTACCGACACGCCCGATTTCAAAGTTGCAAGAAGCGACCATCCGGTACATCTGAAAACGCAATTCCAGGGCATTGTGAACGGGCTCGATGGAGACGTCTCTCTATCGTCAGTGCAGGCGCAATTTGAGCGGACATCACTGGTATCGCAAGTCGAAGTGGCAAAGAAGCCGGCCCCGGAAGGCACAGGAGGAAAGACCATTTCGGTAGGCACGACCGAACTGCAGGGGCAAATACAGGACTGGCTACGCCTTGTGGCCAAGGCTGATCATCCCGCTTTGACCGGCTCGATGAACTTCAGAACGCAAGTCATGGTTCCTCCCGGGAAGCGGCCTTTTATTGAAAGGGTGAAACTGCAAGGAGACTTTGGAATCGATGCGGCGAGTTTCGCCCGCTCCACGACGCAGGAAAAGGTTGACAATCTCAGTCAGTTAGCCCAAGGCGAGAAAAAGAACGACGATCCGGCGAGCGTCGTTGAAAATCTGAAGGGACATGTCGTGCTGAACCACGCCATCGCTACTTTTTCAGACCTCTCTTTCAGCGTCCCGGGAGCGCTTGCTCATTTGCACGGCACCTACGGTCTGTTGACGCAGCAGGTTAACCTTCACGGAACCTTGCAACTCGATAACAAGCTCTCCAAGGGATCGAAGGGAGTGAAATCAGTTCTGCTCAAGTCTGTGGAGCCACTGTTCAAGAAGAAAAATGCCGGAGAGATCGTGCCCATCAGGATCGGCGGAACCTTCAGCCACCCATCTTATGGACTGGATGTGACCCCGTAATCAATAAATGAAGACGAGTGGCTCGTCGTTTCTCTCGAGTCAGGGGCAACCGGGAAGCTAACCACCGCTCTCGGGCTTTTACACTCATTGATTCGCTAAGTCTGTGAGATGCTCTTCTACGCGTTCACTCCCGCCCTCGCGGTGGCGCCTCGCCCCGCGCCCACTACCGTTCCCTCGCCCTGCCACTTTCGCGCCAGTCCTTCCATCTGAGCCAGCACCTTCTCAATGTCCTTCATGCGATCGGTAATGCCGTAAGTCACCGCCGGGGGGATGGTCTGTTCGTAGTGCCGGAACACAAATCCGGCCCCTTCCAGGGTGCGCAACCGCTCCGTCAATACCCGTGAAGAGATTCCATCCACCTGCCGCCGTAGCACTCCGAATCGCATCGGCCCGTTGTGGCTCAGCGCCCACAAAATGTGCAGAGTCCAGGGCCGCGTAAGCAGTTCCAGCATCCCCCCGATCGCACACGGGGACTGAATTCGAGCAGATCGTCGTATAGGAGCCATATGAATACTAAGTTACTATAAAGTGCCTGCTATGTAAAGAGCTCACAGTTATTTATTGTAACTAACGTGAGAAGCCTTCATCTAACCTGAACTGATCACGGAATCAATTCAACCAAGGAGAATAAACATGGCCGGCACTTCAACCTTCTCGACGCATTCGCAATCGACGCACTCGCAATCATTGGCTCTCCCCGCAGTGGCCGCCCCTGTAGCCCTGTTGGGCCGTGTCCTGTTCGCGCTGATCTTCCTGATGGCGGCCCCTATGAATTTTTCCGGCAAAACCATCGCCTTCGCTGCCTCGCAAGGCGTTCCTCTGGCATCGATTTCCGTCCCGCTTTCAGGCATAATCGCGCTCGCGGGAGGTCTCTCGATCCTGCTCGGCTACCGCGCCAGGCTGGGCGCGTGGCTGATCGTTCTATTCCTGGCCGCCGTTACCCCGATGCTCCACAACTTCTGGACCGTAGCCGACCCCATCATGCACCAGATGCAATTCATCATGTTCATGAAGAACCTGTCGATGCTGGGCGGCGCGATCTTCATCTCGCAGGTAGGCGCCGGGCCCTGGAGTCTGGATGCCCGCAGAAAGTAATCGCAGATCTCACAAATGCGTTCATCAATTTCGTTCTGGCCTTAACATAATCTCAAAGGAGAAAAACATGTCGGATCCAACCATTCAGGTTCTGCCCAAAGGTCCATACCTGGTCGCCGGAAAGGTCACGCTTCTGGACGCAAGTGGCAACCGGATTGAAGCGGGAGAGAAAATAGCTCTATGCCGCTGCGGCGCTTCCACCAACAAACCATTCTGCGACGGAACCCATTCGAAGATCGGATTCGACGCAGCAGCCGCAGCCGTCCCAAACAGCGCCGAGTAACTCCTCGACCTCGGTCCAGAAAAAGCCGCCCTGTAAGGGCGGCTCTTCATCAGCGACAGACCGAATCCTACGCGGCGGTCTCGTCTGACACCGGAGGCTGAAAAGGTTCGTCGTAGCTGCCACCATAGATCGATGGTACTTTCGATCCCATGGGTCGCAGGTAGGTGGCCAGCTCGCCGCGATGGTGAATGCTGTGGTTGTTCAGGAAGCCCAGATACAGCACCGCGGGAAGATTGAATACGTTGTAAAAGTTGATGGGTGTCATCAACTGCTCTGGGGTCATCGCGGCCACGCGAGCTGCTCCCCGCTTCATGTTTGCGTCGTACCACGCCACCACTTCGGCGGAGGTTTGTGGCTTATGTTCGGGCGATGCCATGTTGAATTTCAGGTCGGCAATTCCATCCAGAAACTGAACGTCGGTGTTCGCCAGATGCCACGCCAGATCCTTCGCCGTACGGCCGTTGGGATCGTGCTTGTAGCTTGAAGCCGCATCGGGTACGGCGGCGATTACCTTCTTGGTGATTTCCGCTTCGCGCAGGATGCCATCCAGCGTCATCGCGCAGTAGCCGAGAGCGAATTCAGGAGTTAAACCTTGCTGAGCAGACATTGTGCCTCCTTGTGAGGGTGTTATGTATTCCTTGATCTAAGAAGCCGAAAGGGGCGCTGTGTGCGCCCCTCGGGCTGACTCGATGCGAACTGAATTATACGCCGACCGGCTGCTTGCTGCGCACCGGCACCGGCGTGAGCCAGCCGTGGCGGTCGGTCTTCTCGCCGCGCACGATGGAGTAAAACTCTTTCTGGATCGCCTTAGTGATGGGGCCCATCCCTCCCTTGCCTACTTTGATCTTATCGACCGAACGAATCGCTGTGACCTCCGCTGCCGTTCCGGTGAAGAAGGCTTCGTCGGCGATGTAGAGCATCTCGCGCGGAATCATCTGCTCGACGATGGTAATGCCCAGCTCGCGCGCGATCTGCAGGACTGAATCGCGAGTGATGCCGGGCAGAACGGAATTGCCTAGCGGCGCCGTGATCAGCTTTTCGCGATGCACGATGAATACATTTTCGCCCGAGCCCTCGCTGACGAAGCCGTTGACGTCGAGCGCAATGCCTTCGGCAAAGCCGTTGACGATGGCTTCCATCTTGATGAGCTGCGAGTTCATGTAATTGGCGCCCGACTTGGCCATGGCCGGGAGCGTATTCGGCGCAATCCGCGTCCAGGACGAGACACAAACGTCGCAACCTTCGCCCTCGCCGCCCAGATATTTTCCCCACGGATAATTGATGATGTAGACCTCAGTGGGCGAGTTGAAGGGATTCACTCCCGCCTCGCCATAGCCGCGAAGAATGATGGGCCGGACGTAGCACGGCCAGACGCCGTTGCTGCCCACGGTTTCGAGCATGGCTTTTACAAGCTGCTCGCGAGTGTAGTCGACGTCGATGCGGTAGACCTTGGCGGAATCGAGCAGGCGCTGAATGTGCTCGGTGGCACGGAAGATCGCCGGCCCCGAAGGTGGCGCGTAGCAGCGGATCCCTTCGAACACCGAGGAGCCGTAGTGGACCACGTGCGACATCACGTGAATCGTTGCATCATCCCAGGGGATGAGCTTGCCATTGTGCCAGATTCTTTCGACCTTCTCGATCGCCATGCGGACTCCTTTGGCTGGAGGTTTGTGAAGTTCTTGTAACGAAGGCTGAATCTTTCCTCTGGCACTTGCAGGGAACGAGGCGCGAACCCAACCGGCGTTACAGGACATTATAGCTGATGCGTTGCGGGGTTCTGGGGCGTTTTCATCCCGAGCGGCGGCGGGCGAAGTTGGGGGCGGGTGGTGCTGGCCTGGCGCGGGAGGGCGGCTTGGGACGAGCGGAATCAGCGGAGGAGGCGGCGATGGGCGGCCGGGGCGGGGTGATGCGGACTGGCTTGGGTCGCGGGATGCGCGCGAGTGCGCCGGCCTGGGTGAGTGCGGCCGAAGGTGGTTTCTGCACCGCCGGGGCGGCGGGGTAGTTGGGGACTTCGTGGATCATATCGCTCTTGTAGATATCGAAATGGACGCGGGGAGAATTTTTCACGGCGATATGAAGGGCGCGGAGGACGAGCTGGGCGCGGCGGAAGTCGATGGTGTTGCGGACCAGGGCGTTGATGATCTCCATGAGCGAAGCCTGGATGCCTTCTTCGTTTTCGATTAAGGCGATAGGGTGGAGGCGCGACTTGGTGGGCGTGCGTACGCCGCGGATCATGCGCTGATGGAAGTAGCAGAAGATTTCGCCGCGGAGGGCGGGCGAGCCGCAGGGGACTCCGTTGACCTTGATGTGGGTGCAGACGCGGATATTTTTGTTGAGCGACATTGGGTTGGAGCCTTTCAGATTCAGATTGAAAAAATTCTCAGATCGAGTTTGTAAATTATTGAATTGGTTGGGGTTCGAGTCGGTGATCTGGAGACAGCCTGCGTAAAATCTTGATAGCCAAGGGTTTGCGCGGAAAATATTGAGAAGATGGGACTTGGCTGTGGATAGTTCGGTCGGGGATAGCGTGGATAGGTATTCGGGGAGGGTTGTTCGGCGAGTGAGCATACTAATACTAGTTTAAGGAGGGGTGGAAGGTTGGACGTCACATGCGGGGTGTGGAAAAAGCCGCTTTGGTCCCGCCAGGATAAGGTTCGGGGATGTAGGCGCAGACCGGCAAGGTTTCTGCCTACCCCAGACGATAGAATTCCTGGAATGCACTGCAGAAGTGTGGTAACTCTTTGAAAGACATCACTGGATAACACTAAAAAGCACTTCTCGCCGAGGAATCAGGCGGCTATCGCAGGGATGCAGGAACTGCGGTTTTGATCACCCACGCTTCCAGGGCCGTGGTGTCGGCGATATCTCCATCGTAAGGCAATGCCGGCTCGAACGGCCCCACCTGAGCGGGGCTATTCGGGTCGACTGATTGCAGAGTGGAAAACATTGAATAGCCCGAGGGTAGGTATTGTTCGCGCACATCGACGAAGTGAGTGGCGGCATCCGTCGTCTGGCCTATATGGAATGCGCCGAGCGTGCGGAAATCTTCCGTGACGGCTAGGCACGAGCTGAAACAGATATTGTCCGTCAAAAGAATCAACCGCCCCTTCATCAATGAGGGTGGAAGTGTTGCGGTGGCTGATTTCGGCGGCGTGACAGGGCAGACAATGGATGCGGAAAACTCCTTGCCTTGAGCGCGAGCCGCGCGTGCGTCGCGAAGACTGTTATCGATGAGCTTTTGTTGCTCGGGTGAGCCGTGCAACACGAAGGGAGCGGTCCGCAGAAATTCCAAATTGTGAATGTTGCCTTCCGAGGCGCGCCATGCGCCATCCGGGCCACTGCAGTCGGGTTGCATCACTTGCCCAAGGCGCGCGTCCGCCGCGGCAGAACCGAGGAGCGAGGCCGCGATCTGGCGTCCGATCAGGGAGGAGCCGCCGTGGTTTCCTCGCAAATCCAGCACCACAAACAGCGCTTCTCGCAGCGCGGTTTTTTGTTCCTCAACAGCTTTCACTACCTCCAATGTCCGAGCGTCCGACAAACTTTGCAGCGCAATCCAGTATCCCCCGCCCACTTGCCGCACGCCAAAGCCCGCCTCCCCTGCTCCGATCGCCTTCTTCAACCGGGGCAGAAGATCTTCGCGTTTGATACGCGTCCAATCCAATGTGACGGTTTGGCGCTGACCGTTGTGCTCGAATATGCAAGTCTTCGGACGCGCGATAAAGGGATTGCTTTCATCGACCAGTAGCCAGGGCGCGGCCTGGGTCTGCTGGGCCCCAATGCTCCAGTCAGCCCGGAACTCTCCGAGATTCTTTCGCGCCAGATCTTCTACGCCTTCTCCATCACAGCCAGTTAAGGATGCGTTCAGGAGCGCGTTCTGCGACGGATCGACATCACTGACTGTCCAGGAGTTACCTCGCCTGCTGAGGATGATTCCCGCCCAACGAGGAGTATTGACCACAAAAGTTGGGCGGTTCCAGATGTGCTTGTCTCCCATGCTCGTGGCAAAGGCTGTGAGAACAGCAAGGTACCCTGGATACGAGGTAACCGTGCGGGCGCGCTTGAGCGCAAGCGTGTGCGCAGTACGCAATTTTTCTTGGAAGGCGAGATCGTGAAGTTCGGGCGCCGCGCCAGGATGGTTGTCGCGCAGCAACCGATAGGCCGCCTCAACATCACGGGCGGTAATCGGGCCCCAGCGAGGATCGGGAGGCGCTTGAAACGCATCGACGCCCCAAGACGGTATCTGCGCTGCGCCTTCCTTGGCGAAACCGCCCATGACCAGCAATCCCAATATTGCTAAACAGAACGTCGTACGCAGTCTTTGACATGCAATCTGGTAGTCGATCATCGAATCGGAACCTTCCTTGCCGTTCTTTCATATACGATCTGGGGTAGGACGTTGTTCGGCTTTTTATTTCGAGCATTGTGGCGGCCACGAATCCGAGGTCGCGATGACACTCGCCAACGGCGCTCCAGCCAAGCCTGTTTGAGGAAAATCTGTAGCTGTGGAAACATCCCCATTACACTCATTGACCCCGATCGGCCGTTTTCAATATGAGTGTAAACGCCTGGTTACAGCAGTTGACTTGCTCCCACAATAGCATTGAGCCGTTTGTTCTCGGTCAGCCTGAGTTACTGACCATCTAGCGTCAAGTGGATCTCTTTCATTTCCTTAATTTCCGTGATCACAATCGCATGCGTCCCCGTCCGCTCAAATACGGTCCCGCTAGCCCGCACGTATTTGCCGACGAATGGCATCAGTTCTTGCCGCTGATCGGTGTCGGGCATTTTGTCGGAGATGGGGAAATACAAGTGACCGTCCTTGGTCAGAATAACGATTGGCGAACCACCCCTCACGCATTCCCTCACACATTTGAGGCTTAGGTTAGTCGCAGTTCCATCCAGGTTCTGAATGGGACAGGCAACATCCCGAACCAAGCCCTCGATGGTTGCTTGTGAAGCGTTAGCCCGGTCGCCTGCCATCGAAGTTTTCTGCGGAGAGTGGGACGCCGCGAGGACCGAGACTATCCCGCAGCCCGCAAGCAAGCAAACACTCAAGAATCGGTTCATCGGATCTCCTTTTCATTGGGCATTCCACACCCTGCAGCCAGCGTCGTCAAGATATAGGATTTGCTCCCTCCTGGGCAATTGGCGAAACATCTCTATTACACGCATTAAGCGACGGCCCCGGTCCAATTCTCAATGAGTGTAAACGCCTGTGGGTGTTGAAAAAGTCACATCGATTAGCGGGATGAGATTCGGCAGAAGCATGTTAGAAGAAAGCATTCGCACATGCTCTGTTTGATTCTGATCGTCGGAGGCCTGCTGATCATGATGGGGCAACACGACCGTTCCGAAGCGCTGTTCTACTACTTCCGTCTGGAAGATCAGGTTCCTGAAACCCACCTGCTGCGGCTGATCGACAAGCACATCAGCTTCGAGTTCGTCCGGCAGCAACTGAAAGACAGCTACAGCGAAACAGGCCGGCCGTCGATCGATCCTGAGCTGTTGCTGCGCATTCTGCTGATCGGCTATCTCTACGGCATCACCAGCGAGCGCAAGTTGGTGGAAGAACTGCGCATGCATCTGGCCTGGCGCTGGTTCACTGGGCTGGGCTTCGATCAGGAGATTCCGCATCACTCGACGTTTTCGAAAAACCGGCATGGGCGATTTCAGGAGTCGAAGCTGTTCGAGCAGTTGTTCGAGCAGATCGTGCGCCAGTGTGTGGAAGTAGGGTTGGTACAGGGCAAGGATCTGTCGGTCGATGGCAGCTTCGTGGAAGCGAACGCAGCCAAGGAGAGCCGCATTCCACGGGAGCAGTTAGCGGAAGCGGCCCAGGTTCATCACACCGTGCGTCAGTATCTGCGGGAAGTGGAGGAGCAGAACCCTGTGGAAGAGCCGGTGCACGAGCAGGATCAGGTGTCGACCACTGATCCCGATTCGACTTACGCCACCAAGGGCGGCATGCCGGCGCGTCTCGGTTACTACGACAACTATCTGGTGGATAACGGTAGCTGTGTGATTGTCGGGGTGCAGGCCACAGCGGCACGCATGAGTCAGGAAACAGTGGCGGCGCAAGATATGCTGACTCGTTTCGGCGAGTGGCAAGGGCGAGCGCCCGAATCGGTGGCAGCCGACACAACCTACGGGAATGGGGAGTTCTTACAGTGGTTAGCGGATCGCAACATCACTCCCTATATGCGGACCCGTGACAGTATTCACAGAAAGAGGAGTCCATTCTTCGGCCCTGAGCGTTTCACTTACGAGCCGGAACACGATCGCTATCTCTGCCCCGCCGGTCAGCCATTGAACTACGGCGGCCACAGTCATCGCAATCACTCCTGGACCTACATCGGGACTCGCAAACGCTGTGGCCCGTGCGAACTCCGACCGCAATGCACGAGTTCGTCTTTCCGAGGCCTGGTCATTCATCAAAACGAACCGGCGCGGCAACGCGCACGGGAGTTAGCGAACACGCCTGAGTTTGCCAAAGCACAGCGGCAAAGGAAGAAAGTAGAAGCCCTGTTCGCAGAACTCAAAAATCAGATCGGACTACGCCGTCTACGCCTGCGACGATTGAAGTTCGTGCGCGAGCAGTTCTTCCTGGCAGCGGCGGCGCAGAACATCAAGCGACTGGTCCGCTTCCTAAGCCAACCGACTGCACCACAGGCTCTGACCACCTAGGCAAGAAGAAAAAAACTCAGTAATACCCTCACCCCGCACAAGACCGGTTCAAGCACACTGAGTTTTTCAACAGCCACGCCTGTTTACGGCAAATGACCTGAGTTCTAGATGGGGCGCCCGAGGGTGATCCAGAAAACTTCGATGACGACGTAGGCCAGGAGAACGAGAATGTAAGGACGCCCCGCCAACCGTCGACGCCTGTCAAACCAGATTAGGGCAAGCAGCAAAACATCGATCAACACAAGGCAGAGAGTCTGGGACGAAGATTGCCGGACGCGGAACCAATATCCCAGAGTTCTTGCTAGACCGGCCGGCAACAGAACCAACGTAATGCAGATCATGTACCGCATGTGTGCCGCGACATCGCGCCGTCGTATCGATGAGATCGAAATGCCGTACAACGTGCCGAAAAGCAGCAGCTGGGCAGCGGAAAGGAACTCGGCGTTGCGAGCCATGTGAGCTGTCGCGCCATCGCTCAAATGCTCGTGATATTCCTTCCACAACATCGCGACGGAGAAGACGAGAGCGAACGGGATGAGAATGTTCGACAGTTTTCCAAGCATGCGATGGGTCGAAAATGCTTTGTAGCGTATGGCAAGCGGCTGGACGATCAACATGAGGAGAAAGCAAAATAGCAGTGCCGCGTGAATGTGGACAGCAGTCGTGATGGATTGGTCGAAGTGGGGGATCTCGGATAAATAAGGAATCCAGAAACCCGCGATGAAGATCGGCAGAAGAGCAACCAGGACATAGCCGAGATTGCGATAGGCACGCTCCATCCGCTGATATTGGCTGGCTGGATTCTAGTTTGGCACCTGAGATGTTTCAACCCCCAAGCTCGCTGTGCGGTCGTTTCCAGAGATGGTTGGCGAAATATCGCCATCACACTCATTGACCCAGGGCTGGCCCGGAGGGTCTCAATGAGTGAAATCGCCTGTTAGCAACAATTAACGTTAGGGTACGGTGTTAAGTTAACGGCATTACTCCTAGGGGGACTGCTGACGCTCTCTCCGACGGAAGACGAGGCCCACGGTTAACCGGAGATTGCCTTGTGGTCGCACTGCACCTTGAGCATCAAAAAACGCCGAGTGCAGATAGTCTGCTTGAACTCGGACGCCGAATGGCCCCGAGAGAGCGCGCTCGATTCCGCCCCCCGCGGCATAAGAGAATCGTGTTAGCCACCCGTGAAAGTAGTCGGTCGTGTTTATTGGCACCGCTCCGTCGACGAGGGCCGCACCGGCCAGAGCGTGAACCGACAATCGGGTATTTCCGCGGTCAAACGGATAGAACACCGGACCACCAAGAAAGCTCAACTGATATCCAGCGTGTCGGGTCCCGAGGACGTCGGATGTGCGAACGTACATGGAATCGACCATTGCCCCCCAACGCGAATTCAGATCGACAGTTCCGCTAACATCCAATCCGCTCAGGTTCACGTGTTGCCCGGAGGGCATAGCGGTGGTCAAATTGGCATAGCCGACACTCACGTCGTAAGCTGACATGTCGTAAACTGGGCCAGCGACCGCAGGTATCGGTTTTGTCGCTTGCTGATTTTGCGCCAGAACGGATGCGGCCAGCGCGAACAAGATAAAACCGACCTTCTCAATAGTCCTCATCGCGTTTCTCATTAGATCCTTGTCTGATCGGGCAGCGGGCGGGCCGCTAGCCTCCAACGTTGATGAAGAGCCAAGTGAAGCGCTCTCCGAATCGCTGGGTTACTGACTTGCACAATTCTCGGCGATTTTCTCCATCGGTCTGGCAATAGCTCAAGAAGGCGAGAAGCACCCGACTTAATGGTGCAATCGCGATGCCAATGCCAGAATCCGCATCAAACGACTGCGAGCTTCTATTTGCTCCGTTGCTGGAGGTTCGCAAAGTTGCGCCAGATAAAAGGTTTAGCCTCCAAATGAGACGGAGCGGAAGTTGAGCTGTCTCACCGTCGCTCTCGCACGAAAGTAACTCTTCATTGGATCTTCCGGGCCACGCCTGGTAATCAGAGACTAAGAGAAACCCTGAAGCCGCTTTCACATGGGAAAATACTTTCCCACAGCTCTGTACACGCGCAAGGTGGCTTTCGGTGACACAAAGGTACTCAGCGAAAATGGACGCAGATAACAGTAGAGTCGGACAAGAGTTGAGGGCTCATAATCAAAATGTTGTTGAGAATGGTTCTTGCACCAATGTCTCGGCTGTAGGGATTTTTCCACGAGCTTGTGCAAAGCTTTGCATAAATGGCTGACGGCGTCGGCAAGCTGTACAAAAAAGGCCTCCGGGATGGCAATCAAGTTGCCCCGTAGAAGTGCGGGCCGCCAGAAAGACGAGTTCTTGGCGCGCAACGAAAGCCCGCCGATCGTTGAACAGCGCGAGGGAGCACGGAATCACATGCGAATTAAGGCATTAATACTGATCCTGGTGTTGTTGGGGATACTAGGGTTGGTCGGCTGTGGCCAGGGCGCCGTTTTTTACGGAAGTGGTTGGGCGGTGGTGGAAAATGCATCGAACGCTGGACCTATTTCGAGCCTCACGATTCCGGCCACCGGCACAGGGAATTTGATTGTCGTGGCACTCATGTTCAACGACGGAACGTACGTTACCAGTGTTTCCGATGATGCAGGCAACGCTTATGTCTCGGCTGATGCTAAAGCTTACGTCGGCGCTCTTTCGACGGAAATTTGGTATGCGGTGAACTCCAAGCCTGGCGCTACGGTGGTGACTCCTACGTTCGCCGAGTCAACAACTCACGTTGAGATCACGGTTTGGGAGGTTTCAGGAATTTCAACCTCGGCCCCTGATGTGACCAACACTTCTAGTGGAAGCATTACTCTCAATAACACTCCGGGACCGGCCGTGATTACCACGCACGCGGGCGACTTTATCGTGTCCGTTCTGTTTGCCGCAGATACTAAGGTCAGTGGCATCTCTACCGGGAACGAATTTACGAACGATTTCACGACGAACGGAAATGGTTGGGCGCATATCACTAGCAATTCTGTCCCGGCCGGTACTCATCAGGCTAGCTGGGTTACGTCTACACCCCAAGGCGAATACTGTGCCAGCACCGTTGCATTCCGTCCCGCTCAATAAGTCGATAACAAGCCGGGCCGCCTAAATGTTGCCTTCGTGCAACAGGCGGCGCACCTGAGCCATTCACCGCCTATTACACACCGCCGCCGGCCCGCTCTGCACAAGCATTCGTGGATGGAAACTGTTTCCGACAGATCGTCAGGCTGATAAAGATCATTTACGAAACGTTCCCAGCGCGGATTCAGTGGAGCATTTGGTCGATGAGGAGGATAGCAATGCCAACCGCAAGGCTAAGGAGATAGATAGCCACGATCTTGGCGACACGGTGCTTCTCGAAGCGATAGCGGCGAGCTACCACGACAGTGAGTGAGAGAAATACTGCAAAAACGACCAGCAAGATGACCGCTCGTGCAACTGGGTTTGTTGTTAGGGCGAGCACGACATCGCCTTCGTCGGAGAATGGCGTCGTTTTCTCGATGGCCTGAATAATATCGATGACCAAGGGAATTAACCTGAGAGTGGCGTTAGTGAACGCGGCTGTTACCCAGAAGAAGTTTGGACGGCGCCAGGCGACGAGCAGACAAAGTACAGCAGCTATGAGACTGAAGGCAGGCCCGGCGGCAAGCGCCAGAAGGTTCAACGGAGCACTCACGTCGCCGATCGGTCGAACACTTTGCAAGGTGATCCGAACCGGACAGCCCGCGAGCCGGTACACCGTAAAATGTCCGAACTCGTGAAATGCAATCGATACAATTGCGAGCAGTACGACGATACCGAAGCGTTGTGCCACTGTTGCCGATTTCACGCCTAAACTCTCCCTCTAAGCAGAATTGGCCCGCCAACTAGCGACTGCGCGTTTCATTACAGCACTCAGGGTGTGAGCTGGCTTGAATGCACTTAACGTATTTGAATTCGATAGTCAGTTGGAGTGAGGCCTGTGGCTCGTTTGAATGTCCGAGTAAAGTGAGCGTGATCGCTGAAGCCGCAGGCGACGGCAATTTCAGTGATATTGGTGGAGGATCGCTTCAATAAATCCGTGGCTCTCCTGAGACGAATCAGGGTTAGGTGTTCGCGAAACGTGCAGCCTAACATGCTCCGGAAGCTTCGAGAGATATGCACAGGATGAACAGCAGCCCTTTCTGAGGCCTGCGCTAACGTCAGGGCGGAAGGGTATTCGTCGTTCATCCAGTCCAGAACCTGGGCTAGCCACCTGCCCTGTCTCTGGGTGTGCGCACTGGGAGCGCAGAGCGAAATGAGGTTGATCACGGATTCCTGAGAAACCTGCGCGTCTCGATTCAAGCCGCGGTAAAGCTCCAGACCAAAGCGGTAGGCTAAGCCACCCTCCCACGAGAGGGCATTGCCTGGGAGGGATGCGTTAGGACGCAAGCCCTCTAACCACTCCGGCGCAAAGACGAGGTTCAGGTTGTGGCCGTCGCTAACGAAGTAATTCTCGTGTACCAGGTCGGGAGGATGCCAGATGACCATGCCGGCAGAACAGAGCCGCTCCGAGGAAGATAATCGTTCAACATAAGAGCCGGCAAACAGGAACGTGAACCAAGCGTGACTGTGGCGGTGTCTGGGCAGAACAGTGCCACGCTGCGTGTGCTGGTCAACCAAAGCAAGCCCGTTGGCTTGAACCGAGCGCAGGATGGCTCCTCGGAATTGGCGCCTCAGTTCATTCATGGGCTTGATGATATGACTCTGGCAGTTCTGGGAACAACAACGTGACCTGATCGCGAGCTGGGGTGGACCTAAGGCTGGCAGGAAATCGCCACGACTGGGCCGCTGGACAGCCGCGGGCGACCGTCCCTGCATGAGTTTGTGGTGGTCGCGAGCCCTCAGGGGCTGAAGCCCGCATTGATTTGCGGCTTTGCGCGGCGCTGAAGCGCCGCTCTTCCACGTTACTGCAGGCCTTTGTAATGGCTGTCTCCGCACGCATCGTGGTGGCGTCGGCAGACAGCAGGTTCCTCACCGGGCTTGCGCCCGGTTCGGAATGACAAGGGCCCGAGAGGAATGACAAGAGTTCTGGAGTAGATGGCCGGTGGCCCGTAGAATCTCTTGGCATGGACCATCACACAGTGGCTGCGGTCAGCATTGTGGGGACTTGCCTGGATGTGATTGGGAGTCTCTATCTGGCTTACGATTTGTTGGGCGGACAGCATGGGCCGTTGCGGCTGCTTACGCGGGCTGTGACTTACTCGATTGTGTTTGGCGTTGGTTATGGCCTTGGCCTTGGTCTTTTGTTTGGCCTGGCTTCGGGATTGGTGACTGGCGTCACGATCGCTATTGAACTTAATCGAGCGGCGCGGGGGCTGAACCATTATTCGCTGGGGTGGGAAGGATTTTTCAGCGCGATACGGAGCATGGCCTTCGGCGCTGCTCTCTACCCGAGTCTGGGGCTAGAGTTTGCCGCTGCCTTTGCCGCACTGCTTACGGTGGGACAAATCGTTGCGTATTCCCGCGGCGTGCGTCCGGCGCTTGATTATGCAGCGACTGGCAGGCCGCGCGTGACACGACCTCAGGCTTGGGGAATCCTCGTGCGAACCGTTGGCTACACGGTGACGGCGCTGGTTTGCAGCGCTTTCGTGCGGCACGTCGACCACGTCTGGTGGTTTGCGATTCGCGTCGGATTGGTGATCGGCATTGTGACTGGATTCGGCGGAGCCGTCATTCCGATGATCGAGTACTACGCGGATAACCTGCCGGAGCGGCGGCTGGGAGCGTTTGGGATTGTGCTTATCCTTTGCGGATTTGCTTTGCAGTCGTTTCAGTACTGGGTGGCGCTGCTGGACGTGAGGGTGACTTAGCGGGCGCGGCTTTGCGGCGAGGCAGCTGCCTCGATACACCTGTGCCGCATGGACGGGCGAGAGCGGCCGTCTCCACAAGAGTTGTGGTGGTGGCGATGCCTCAGGGTCTGAAGCCCTCATCCTCTCGAGTTTGTAGCGGCACGGCTGAAGCCGTGCCCTTCCCGTTCGGGGCGCTCCCGTCTTGGTGGTGCCGGCGGACAGCAGGTTCCTCACCGGGCTTGCGCCCGGTTCGGAATGACAAACAGCAGCTCTGCGTTTCGATCTCCGAATAAATTATTCCTGGCTGTCCCAATCCGGTTGCGGCTTCGGTGCGTACTCAGGATGCATGTGAGAGTTGAGCGATCTAGTCCGGCTGCGCGAGCGGTCCTGACTACAGGCGAGTTGACTCCCTCAAATCAACCAGGAGATTGGACTGTGAACCTGAGCAAAGATACGGATTTGGAAGCGGGCAGCCCGGTGGATGAGAATCCGTCTGGCATGTCACGACGATCATTTTTCAAGCGGGCTACGGTTGTCGGAGCCACCAGTGCCGTCGCCATTGGTGGACTTGTCAGCCTGGCCTCGGCACTCGACAAAGAAGTGAACCCTGCAGACAGCAAGAGCAAAATGAAAGGCGCTTGCTTAAGCAAGGGAGACCGCGACATTCTGGTCGCGGCGGAAATCGCCGAGGCACTGGCGGTGACGACCTACTCCAACATCATCAATACCTCGCCGTTTTTTGGCCGGCTGCCTTCGGATGATCAAGGCTATTTGGCGGGCGCGCTGCAGGAGGAGATGTCGCACTATCTGCTGGAGCAGCATGCGACGGATCAGTTGACGCCGTTCACGTCGTTTTTTTATCCCGTCAACATGTTTGCCGATGCGCAAACGACGTTGAACACGCTGGTCACGCTGGAAGATGCCTTCATCGCCGCCTACCTGGTTGGAGTGCGGAACTTCAGCACTACCGATCTGCGAGTCACGGCGGCGCGCATCATGGGCATTGAGAGCGACCACCGCACGCTGGCGCGCGTGATCGGTCCTGATGTGGCGGCGCAGGATGGAGGACCGATTGCGACGATCACGGGCTTTCAGGGAGTCGCGGAAAATGTTGCTCCTCCGAACAACAACGGGTATGAAAGAACCTTGTGCCTGAGCAAGATCGAGCAGGCAGTTCAGGCTCTGCTGCCTTTCGTGGATGTCACGGCTGCTGGGGCCGCGGGGTTTGATACTTCAAAGTCGTTTCCGTTCGAACCCTTTAACCCGACTCTGCCAAATCCGCTGGGGGACTTTATTTCGTTCACGGGATGTTGAGCGGGACGTTTGTGGCTTCAGTGATGGTTGTCCGATTGAAGGTCGCGAGGTTGGGTGGACTCGCGGCCTTGTCGGAAACTCAACAATGATTTGGAAACAATTTCCGATCGTAGAGTGAGGAGGCTTTTGTGATTGAAGGATTATTTCAGCCGATGCATCTGGTTTTGATCTTCGGTATCGCTTTGCTGGTGTTTGGTCCGAAGAAACTGCCGGAACTGGGTAGGGGGCTGGGGGATGGAATCCGTGGATTCAAGGCTGCGATGAACCCGGCGGAGGAAAAGAAGGATGGGCCGGAGGCATAGGACAGTCGAGCGGCTGTCCCTGCGTGATTTGTGGTGGTGGCGGCGGACAGCGGAATGACAAATTTTCTTAGTGGTTTCCGGCTTCTGCGGCTGCCGGGACGGATGCTGGCGTCAGGTTTGCTTTCACGGTTGTTGCGGGCAGTTCGTCGCCGCGGAAGAACTTGTCTTTGTTTTTGGCACTTGCGGCTTTCATTTCGGGCATGGCTTCGTAGGGCTTGCTGTAGTCGTTGGCGGCGTTCCAGAACAAGAAACCTATGCCGCCTTTTTCTCTGGCAGTAGCTACCTGCACTTTGATGTATTCGGGGGAATAGGTCTTGGTGCGCCAGCGGAAAGCTTGCAGCCAGGGGCGAATGACCACGCCGGTGGACTTATTTCCGTCAGGATGGGTGATCAGTTCGAAGCGCTGCATGGATTCGCCGATGAAGTGCTCGGGGGCGTCGCCGGGGTGCTGGATGTTATCCATGCCGAAGAAGTGCGAGGGATAGATCATGGGCGAGAGCACGTCGCAGTATTTCGCCATGCCGACGATGTCCTGTCCGGTGTGGGAAAGATCGACCTGGCGCTGCCAGGCCATTACGCCGAAGACGTCTAGCGAGAGAAGTGCTCCTGTCGGATGTAATTCGGCGTAGGCCTTCTTCAGGAAGTTCACGATCACGTCGGAGCGCTGCCACGTGGGATTCTCAGTCTGAAATACGAAGCTGGCGTCTTTCTGATCGCCTTCGGCGGGGAAGCGGACGTAGTCGAACTGAATTTCGTCGGCGCCGGATTGCGCCACGAACTTGGCCAGGGCGATGTTGTAATCCTGAACTTTGGGGTTGGACGAGTCGGTCCAGACCAGCTTGCCGTTTTCGCGCCAGGGCTGGCCGGTTTTCTTCGACTTCACTGCCAGTTCGGGATGCTCGACCACCATGCGCTCGTCGCGGAAAATGGCGACGCGGGCGATGGCGTGCATATTCTCGGAGTGCAGGAAGTGGATGAACTTCGGCAGATCATGGATATAAACCTGGTGCTTTCCGAGGAGCGGATGCTCGAAGGGAATGGTCACGCTGCCATCGGAATCTTTAATGTCGAAGACTACGGCGTTGCCGCCGACTTCGCGCCAGTGGCGGATGATGCGGAGTCCGTGGTCGCTGGCGGCCATGATGCCGGTCAGATAGATGGCGCGGACTTCAAAATCCTTGGGAACGGTTACGGTTTTCTCGACGATGGGCGCGGGCAAGATTCCGGGAATCGTGATCTGCTCGCCGTTTTTCAGGATGTTGGTGCTGCGATTGCCGTTTAGTTCGCGGATGGCTTCGGCCAGCTCCGATGAAGTCAAGTAGGCGGTCCGGTGCAAATACTGGTGAGCGACTGCGGGAATGCTTTCTCCGCGCTTCGCGGTATAAATCTCAGTCGCGGAGGGGGTTGAAGTTGGAATCGAGGGCTCCAATGAGAGCTGCAACCTGGATTGCTGTAGTAGGGATGAAGACGGCGGCGAAAGTTGCAAAGAAGAAGGCTGCAGGGAAGGGATGTCTGTTGTCTTCACTGTGGTGGACGGAGTCGCATTCACCGGCCGCAGTTTTGCGTCCTGAGGCGCAGCGGCCTGCGCCGCGAAAGCCGGGGACAACCGCAGGTTCAGCCGCATTGCGGCCACGCCAAACAGAAGACAAGATACGACGGCAATCGTGAGAATAGACGAGCGACGCAAGACCCCTCCAGGAACCTACCTAGCCTGGATGCTATCCCGCACCCATCAAGCTTTCTAGTTACTCATGGTCATCTCCCCCTTGTTCGAGCTGCTGATTGGCGCTTGATGCGGCGCAATGCTAACCGCAGGGGCGGCACACTTCGGCTTCAGTCAAGCGGGGGAATATGGGCTAAACATCAGGCGGTAGGGTTTCCCCCTTGCGCAAATTATTTCTCTTCCTCTCCCCTAACTTTCCACTCGACCCTGTTCTAATATCGTCGGCGATCATCTAAGTCCAGCCAGATATGGGGTTTTCGCGTTCTCAATCCGTCCCCGGGCGGTGGCCAGACGCTTGCTTATTCCAAGACAGCCCGGACGGGTAGGGGTCAGGCAGGCGGCGGGTTCCAAATGACAAATTCTGTCACCTCTGGAGCCGTAGGGAGTCGCGGGGAACTAAGGCCTGAATTTCCGGTTGAAAAGCAGGCAAAGGCCGAACAATACGGCCCAGGGGCAAGAAAGAAAACTACATGAGAACGAACCTCGCTACCGTACTCGATCCGAACCGCCGCAGCGCCGATGCGGGAGAGTTTGAAGCTGCGCTGCGCCGCCGCATCGTGGGTCAGGACCAAGCCGTCGAAAAGGTCGCCGAAATTTACCAGATGTTTCTGGCTGGCCTGAATGCTCCTGGACGCCCGGTGGGCAACCTGCTGTTTCTGGGTCCAACGGGCTCGGGCAAGACTCGGGTGGTGGAAGCCATGGCCGAGGCTCTGTTCGGCGATGCGCATGCCTGCATCAAGATCGATTGCGCCGAGTTTCAGCACTCCCACGAGATCGCAAAGCTGATCGGTTCACCTCCGGGATATTTGGGACATCGCGAGACTCATCCGCTGCTGACGCAGGAAGCGCTCAATCAATGGTTCACAGAGAAGCTGAAGCTCTCGATCTTACTTTTCGACGAAATTGAAAAGGCTAGCGATTCGCTTTGGCAACTGCTGCTGGGCATTCTCGACAAAGCGACGCTCACGCTTGGAGATAATCGCCGGGTCGACCTTTCGCAGTGCATCATCATCCTGACCTCGAACCTGGGCGCCAGCGAGATGACCAATCTGATCGACGGTGGTCTGGGCTTTGCGCCCAAGGTGGTGGAAGTCGACAACAATTTCGACGACAAGATTCAGCGTACCGCGGTCGAAGCTGCCCGGCGCAAGTTCACGCCCGAGTTCATGAACCGGATCGATAAGACGGTGGTGTTCAAGACGCTGCGCGACGAGCATCTGGCGCAGATCCTCGACATCGAACTCGGAATGGTGCAGCAGCGCGTGCTGATGGCGGCCGGCGCGAATCAGTTCGTGTTCAACTGCACCGCGGGAGCGAAACAATTTCTGCTGAAGGAAGGCACGGATCCACGTTATGGGGCGCGTCATCTGAAGCGCGCCATCGAACGCCATCTGGTTTTCCCGCTGGCGAATCTGGTGGCAACCAGCCAGGTGAAGCTGGGAGATTTCGTCCGCGTCGATATGGCTTCAGAAAACCAGATGATCTTCGTGAAGGAAGCCGAAAACACGCTGGCGCCGGTGCTGCTGGAGCGTTATGGAGCCGCCGTCGCAGCTCTGCCTGCCGCCCGCGCCGCGCGCACCGCAGCCAACAACCGCCGCGACTTCGGGGCCAGCCCCATCGCGGAGAGCAAATAAGCTTCTTCGGACTTGTCGGACTCGCCAGACCGCATCTCGCGAGCCTCGTGGCGCCGGAACCCTCCGGCGCCTTTTTTCTTTGCCGGCAGGAGTCTTCCACGATCGCGTTTCTTGCTCTTGGCACAGGATTGGTTCCGACTTGGCGACGATACTTCCAGGTCATTTCTGGGCCAACAGGGAGCGCGCGTCTTGAAGTTCGGGCCGGTCTCCATCGGCATGCGCGCAGATCGAGAGGAGCTTGGCATAGTATGTTTTCGCCTTCTCTTGGTCGCCCGAAAGCTTGGCTGCGAGCGCGGCGCCAGACAGGGCGTTGAAACGATTTGGCGCCGTGCGCAGCGTGGCTTCGAACTCAATCATCGCTTGCGCGGGCTGTTTCAATTCCAGCAACATCTCGCCGAGCAGTTCGCGGGCCGGCAAAATGACTCCCGGGGTGACGTTGTTCTTGTCGGTCCGGTCCTCATGCTCGGCGGCAAAACGCATCTGACTGAGAGCGTTTTCGGGATTGCCGTTGGCCAGCGTGATCCAGGCAGTTGCGCTCTCGCGTTGGATGTCCACTTGGTCAGCCCAATAGCTGTCGTTGACTTGGGTAAGCGTGTCACGCAGAAATGCGAGCTGGTGTACCTCTTTTTCGGCAACATCGATTTGCCCCGTATGTGAGGCGCCGAGGGCTCGCGCGAAATGCAGATTCGCTTCCGTCCACGCTGCTCTTCCGCCGGGAAAGGTATTCGGCGGAATAGGGAGCGCGGCGGCTTCTGCCCAGCGATGCCGCTCCACAGCGTAGCGTGCAGGCGAAGCACCCATGGCGTACAGCCAGTTCATATATTGCGGATCGTCAGGACGGCCCGGTGGTGGCGCATCCAGTGCTCTTTTCGCCTCGCGATCCCGGTCCTCTTGTAGGTAGGCGTAGATCAGGTAATCCTTCGCGTGCAGCTCGTTGCCGGGCGCATTGTTTTTCTGGGCCGAGGCTGCCGAAACGAGGTTGGACTCAATGGACTCCTGCCATAAGCCGAGCCGGGTGAAGATGTGGGACGGCATGTGGAGCGCGTGCGGTGAGTCCGGCGCAATCTGGGCGTATCGTCGCGCTGCGTCCAAAGCTCTGTCAGCCAGCGGTGGATAATCGTAGGCGTGAATGATGTAGTGAGCTATGCCGGGGTGTTCTGGTTGTTCTGCAAATAGCGGCTCAAGGATCGCGCCAGCCTTTTTCTGATTCACATAGGTTTTGTCGGTTGGCGGCGCGGTGGCGAGCAGTGCCAGCGCATGAAAAATGGCCGCTTCATGGTCGTCAGGGTAGCGCGCTTGGAGTTGGTCCATAGCCTTTTCGTAAGCCAAGGAGCGAGTGCGGTAGTCGAGTTGGTCGGCGTCCTTGTAGAACGTCTCGATGGCCGCAATATAGTCGCGTTCGCGCTGTGTCTTGGCACCGGCTAAGTTGGCTTTTTCGACAGCCGCCGCGCCCGCTTTCAGGTCAGCCGGGCCAGGTGCTTGCCAGACCTGATGGTAGTACGTCATGGCGATTCCCCAGTAGGCCATGCCGCACGTGGGGTCTTGCTGTGCGATAGCAGCGAAAGTATCGCTAGCCTTCTCGTACCAAAAAGAATGGAGCATCGCTACGGCGCTGCTGAATTGTGGCTGAACCGATGTTTCGCAGGAAACCGGGAAACTCACCCTGCCGAGTTTGCTCGGATCGCCTGCGGGATGCTCATGTTGGGCAACCGCTGGTGGCACGAATGCGGCGCACACGCCCACAAGCAGCACCATGGAAACGAAGGCGAGCCGGTGCATACTGGTCTCCTTGGGTACAAATCAGGCCCTAAAATGAAGACGCCGACTGCTGGAAGATGTGGATCATTCTGGGTTACGACAGCAGCGAAGTCAAGTAAGGCGTGAAGGCAGTCGCGAACCCGGCGTTCGCAGTGCGGCACGTGCAAGCTATAATTGCGGACTCATGTCGCTTACCTCTGGGACCAAACTTGGACCGTACGTGATTGTGTCGCTGGCTGGCGCGGGCGGCATGGGTGAAGTGTACCGGGCGCGCGATGGGCGGCTCAACCGCGAGGTGGCGATCAAGGTGCTGCCTGCGGCTTTTGCGCGCGATCCGGAGCGGCTTTTCCGACGATTTTCGCATGTACGTACAATCGCCGGAGGGCGATACGCCCCGCGCGGTTACGCCTGCCGGCATCACCGGCTTCGGAATCTATACGGCCGATGGTAAGTACGTGCTGGGACAGGATGCCCACAAGAACTGGGCCTTCTACTCTCTTGAAGGCGGCCAATCGATCGCGCTGCCGAAGTTGAGAACGGATGATTGGGCAATCAATCACACCACCGACAATCACAGCTTCTTCGTCACGAATGGCGACATACCGGTAAATGTTTATCGCTTCGACTTCCTGAGCGGAGCGCGGCAGTTTGTGCGGCAGGTACGGCCGGCCGATGCCACGGGCGTGGAGCGCATCACTGACGTGTTCATCACGCCAGACGGCAAATTCTACGTTTACTGTGGCGTCCGACGGCTCAGCAATCTCTTTGTGGTTACGGGCCTGAAGTAGTTTTTTCACGGCTGCATTCCTAGGTTACGAAAGACACTGGCCCTTCGAACATCCCCCAACGGGACTACAGGTTAACCCTCTCTAATCAACTTGGCGTTAACGTAGTTGTATACGGCGCTCGGTCGGTTCACGGCCGCACGGTTTCTATTCCTCATCGAGAAGGTCAGAGCAATGCACAATACGACAAATGTCGAAACGGCACGGCGTAGCTCGAGGGTTCCGGTTAACGTGTCGATACTCGTTACCAGCCTGGAGCCGGGGGCTCAATTCTCCGAAGTTTGCCAGACTTTGATGGTGAACGCGCACGGATGCGCGATGCGATCTCCCATGAAGCTGGAAGCGGGAGTGCCGTTGCACTTCCACAGCCAGGAGGGCCGGGAGACGACGGCGCAGGTAGTTTACTGCCGGCCGATCGAGTCTGACCGGCAGGGCTGGATGCTCGGCGCTCGGTTCGAGAGGCCGGAAAATTTCTGGGGACTGAAGAGTGTTCCGAAAGATTGGGGACGACTGCCGGCGCCGGCGGAGGAAAAGCTCTCTCCGAAGCTCTTGCCGGGCAATGTACAGGCGATGGCGCCGAATCAGTCCCAGGCCAGTCAGTCCCCGGCCGCGATGAAGATGGTGCTCGACAGAATCAAGAAGCAACTCTCGGACGAAAATCTGAAGGTAGTGCTTGCCCAACTTGTGCAACCTATTGGGGCCGAGGTGACGGAGCTGAAGGAGAAGCTGGCGCGGGCTGGCCAGAAGAATCGATTTGAAGTGTCGCTCTCGCAGATTCCTCCGGAGCTGGAGCAGCAGTTAGAACTCCGGCTGAAGAATGAACTAAGGCCGCAGGTGCTGAAGCAGGCGCGGGAGCAGTCTGAACAGGTACTTGAAGCGGCGAAAGCGGCCATCGACCGGAAGACAACGGAGAGCCACAACGACTTTCTGAGACAGGTTAAATTGGATCTGCAGACAGTTGAACAGAGGACGCAGAGCCTCTCAGCAGACATTGCCAAGAATCTGCGAGAGCACCTGAATCGTGGACTGGGAGAGCTTCACCAGGAAGTGATAGACGCGGGCAACCGCATGAAGCGGCTGAGCGAAGACCTGCTAAAAGTTATGGAGCGTAGTCTGGGCGACGAGCATGCCGCGCGGCGCCAGGAGCTGGAACAGGTTCAAATCCTAGTGGCGTCGGAAGCATCGCGATTGCAGAAGCAAATTGCTGATCTTGATCGCCGCATGGGGAAGCTGGACGAATCCGCACGACGGCTGGAGTCAGGGCTTGACCAGCGACTGTCGCGTCTGGCCAGCGACACGATGCGCACTGCGCGCAGCCAAATGGAGAGCGCCCTGGAGGCAGCGCTGAGTGAACTGGGCACACGCAACGCCCAGGAGTTGGGAAATCAGCTCGATGAGGCGAGCGCGAAGCTGAAGACTATCCAAGCAGCGATTGAGACCTCAGTTTCTGAGTCGCTGAGGGCGCAGGTTGCCGAGGGTCTGCGATATTTCGAGCGCAGCATGGAGGAACTGGCACGGCAGTCGGTGGAACGGTGGCGGCTCGCGCTGGCTGGCGGCATGAACTCGCTCGCAGGAGTTCTGGGCGAGCACTTTCGCTTGCAAGGCGGGAGTGACAGCAAGGCGATTGAGGATTAGCGAGAACCTGTGCCGCTTAAGGTTTAGCAGTGTTGCAGCGTTCACTGCGGGTTGAAACTGAACTTTACAACCTCCACCGTTTCCTTGGTGCCGGGCTGGTACTTCCACTGCTTGACCGCGCTCGCCAGGGCGGCTGCGAGGAGAGGGTGGCCGCCGACGATCCTCACTTCCTTCACGGTTCCATCGCGTTTCACCAGCGCCGTCACCTGCGCAGTTCCCGTCAGTTTCATGCGCTCCGCGATCTCGGGGTAATCCGGGGAGAACGGTGCGCTCGACTCGCCGTGTCACATCAACTGGAGCGTTCGCGGCCGCAGTGTTGGGAGACCCGTAGCCCGGCTTGGCGAGCGCAAGAACTTTCGCGGTGAAATGTATCTCGGAACCGTTCAGAGCTTCGGGGTTGACTTCAAAGCGGATGCTTCCGCGTTCGCGGACCAGATTGATCATGCCGCCTTGCCGCAGAAAGGCGTCATCCTCACCCACCAGAAGCAGGCCGGGCTGCGCCAAGCCTTCTACATCGGTCAGCGCATGCTTCCGTTCGGGCGTGCGAAAGAAAACGATATGGCAGGATTTCGCGTCCTCTTCGGAGTTGACACGTGTGACCACGACCGGGTGGGTACCGATGATCTTTCCGGAGACAATCGCCTGTAGGACCTCAAGAAAGCCGTCATCCCCGCCGCTTACTCCGATGACGAACGATGACGAGCCGACGGGCAAAGCGCGCTGCGGCCACTCACCCAGTTTTGCGAAATTGAGAAGATATGCGGCTTTGACCTGGTCCTCGGTCGCACTCTGCTGACCAAGCGCGAGAAGTTGAAGCGTCGAGAGAGCGAGAATGATGGCCAGAACAATCTTCGGCGAGGGCCGCCGGGACGGGGATTCGCGCTGGCTTGAGATCGGTGTGGTGCGCTGGGTTCGCGGCTCCAATTTGGTCTTCCTGCCCCTTATTCTTTCTGCCCTTTATTCTTCTTGCCCTTTAGAACTGCCACGTGAATTTTGCGTACGCGCTGCGCTTGATCAGCGTCGATCGAGTGCTTCCACTGTCGTCAGCGAATTCCAAATGGCGGTCTTTCACCAGGTTCTGTCCAACCAGGCTTATTCCAACTCCCTCCGACAACCGCCACGTCAGTCCTGTGTCGAGCCTCGTGTAAGAGGGAATCTGTCCACTCCTGAGGCGATCAACAAAGTAGGCGGAAGCGTCCCACCCGACTCGGTGCGCCAGATCGAAGTGCGACCGGAGTTGAGCGCTGTTGACCGGGCTGCCCCCTTCCGCGTCAAGAATTGAAGTCGTGTCCCGGCTGGTTGGATCGAGGTGCATGTGAATCTGTTCGAAGGCGTATCCGGGGCTTAACGTCCAGCGGCCGGTTGCTTTCCAGTTGGACGCCAGCTCGAACCCATGGGACTCCCCGTGCATAAGGTTTTGGTAGCTTACCGGCAAAACCAGGTGCGGAGGTGCGGGCGTGGTTTCGAAGAAGGGCGCGGCTGGCTCGTTGGTTTCCTGTGAATTATAGGCGCCATAATAAGCCGTGAGTTCAATCGAGAGATCTTCTCGAATCGCGGCTCTCCAACCCGTTTCGTAGGCAGTCAGCGCTTCATCGTTGAAGCGAGGATTGCCCACCAAGGCGGCAAGAGTGGGAGTGCCGCCGGGGCCGGGGAATCCGGCAAAGTCTATTCGGCTGGCCGTGTCAGTCTCCGCGGGAGTTCGGTTGGCCTGGGAGATCGCCGCCCAAAGCATTTGATTCTGGTCGGGGGTCCACGACACCTGTGCGCCCGGTAAGACGTTGAACCCGGTGTAATAGTTGTGATCCAGTCTGGTGCCCACGGTCAGGTAAAGCTCGTCTGGAACCAGGGCAATTTCGTCCTGAACGAAGAAACTGAACAGCTGCATGTTCACATCAGGGGGATTGAAGGAGAATGTGAGGTCTCCGTGAGTGTGGGAGTCGGTAGTGCCGTAGTTCGCTCCCCAGACGACGTCTTGCCGCGAGCCCCAGGCGATGTGGTGCTGGAATTCGACACTGAATGTTTCCCGGTGTTCCAGGAGTACATCGTCGCGCTTGTAACGATCGAAGGAAACTCTGAGAGTTGTGTGGGAACGCGCGGAAAGGGCATGCTGCCATACCGACTGAAGGAAACCGCCGGACAGGGGCACCACAGAATTAACATCCTGTAGAGCCGGCGATGTAACCGACGGAAGAAACGTGTCGGGATTGCCTTCCTCGCCGGTGTAAACACCGCCTCGAAGCGTCAATTTGTCTTTTGAGGAGAGTCTGCTGTCGGTTTGAAAGCCGCCTCGCAGGATGTGCCAGCCGTCGGCTCCGGCCTGGCCGTTGAGTCCTGGCATGTAATTCTGGTTGAAGTATTTGGTATAGATGCGGTAGTCCGTGCTCTTGCCGAGGCCGCCTCCGTACTGCGCGGTGGCGAATCCCTGATCCAGATTGCCGCCGCCTGCGACCACCAAGCCGCCGTGGGTCTCTGCCGCGTTCCTGGTGATGATGTTGATCACACCGTTCACGGCGTTGGCTCCCCAGATGGTTCCAGCCGGGCCGCGGATCACCTCGATCCGTTCGATGTCTTCGAGTGGCAGATCCAGCACATCCCAGAAGACTCCGCCGAAAGTCGGTGTGTACACATTGCGCCCGTCGACCAGCACCAGGAGTTCATTGCTGAAGCGTCCATTCAATCCGCGAATACTGACAGCCCAGGTGTTGGCGTTGATCTGCGCCACGTCTACTCCTGGAGCCATGCGCAGGAGATCAGGAATATTAGTGGCGCCGGAGCGTTGGATGGCGTCGGCTGTAATCACGAAAATCGCCGCTGCCGTCCGCGAAAGAGACTGCTCCTTCTTGGATACGGAGGTGACCTGAGTGTTCATCAGATCCTCGATACTCAACTGGGTCAGATCGTTAAGTTGAGCGGCTACGGGTAGGGCGAACAGGAGAAGGAGTACGAATGGTGGGCCGGCGCGGGCTCGCGGGCTCGGCAGAGACAGTAGACGGCAAGGCGAAGCTGTGACGCAAATTGTTCTGGCGACACTCATCGAGCCTCCGGAGAGCGTCTTGAGCGCGGACCTCTGTCTTGAAGCCGGCGCTCCCGCCTCTACGGTCATCTTCGGCAGGTTCCGGATTCTTCTCTAGGGGGTGGGAGGGGTTACTTTTGGGTCAATTTGTGAAGGCCCAGGGCTCAGCGCTTTCCCGGTGCGGAGTGAAAGGGATCATCTTGCGGCGAATCCGGTGTATCTTCGGGGCTCGGAATATCCAGATTGACAACGATTGGCTCTTGTCCACTGCGAACGATTACTGCCTCTACCGGCTGGTCTTTACGCGCATTTAGTTCTTGATGAGGAACGTAGGGAGGAACGTAGACGAAGTCTCCGGGACCGGCTTCGTCGACGAACTCGAGATTGTTTCCCCAGCGAAAGCGGGCGCGGCCGCGGACGACGTAGATCACGGTTTCGAGTTCTCCGTGATGATGCGGACCGGTCTTGGCGTTGGGATGTACGACTACGGTTCCTGCCCACAGCTTTTGCGCGCCGACTCGTGCCCGGGAGATGGCTTCGGCGCGGGTCATGCCCGGGGTTTGCGGCGTGTTGCTGTCGAGTTCGCCGCTGCGGATGACACGCAGGCCGTGAGTTTTCCAGTCGGGGGTTTCGTTTCCCGGTCCAACGGAACGTGAGTCGGTCATTGTGTATGTCTCCGGCAGGCACAGAATAGCTGCCACGAGGATCCTTGGCAACGATTCACTTGATCTCCTGCGCGTGATATCCCTGTCCATCCGCGGGGGAATACACACGCTCTTCAGTGACTCGGCCGGCTTTGTCTCTCACGAAGGTTGAACGAGCCATGGGGCTCACGCCGCCTCCGCGGTTGAAAAATGTATCGGCGCTCTCCGGTAATAGTTCCGTGGGCGAATCCTCCCACGAGCCCTGGATGTAGAGTCTGTCGCCTTTACGGGTCACCGTGTCGACGAATTGCGATCCCGCCCAGGCATATTCGCCGGTGAAGTCGTCCAGGGTTGCGCTGTCGATTTTGGCCACGGGAGGATCGGGCATCACCTCCGCAGACACTGCCAGCAGGGCTACCCACTTGCCTTGACGCTTTTCAAACGTGTCAACCTGGTGGAGGTTCTCAGTGAGAGTAAGTTCCCCGAAATGCTCCTTGAATTCGTAGAGGTAATCCACCAGTGCGATGTTTCCCACGAACTGGAAGTGAAATTCCGAAACCAGCCTTTCGATCTTGTGGCCGGGAATTACCCGTGCCGCCTGCTGACACTCGTCCATAATTTGCTTTCGTGTTCCGGTAGCGTTGCCTTCGATGTCGCGAAAGTTCGCGTCCACAAATGTTGCCCACGTCTGCGTGTCACCCGCTGCGCAGGCATTGGCCCGGGCGCGGGCAGCGGAGATGATTTGCTGCTCGTCGGCGTTAGTGGATGCAGTCGTTTGCACGCTGCCAGGCGCGGCGGATTGAGCCACCGCATTCACCGCCAGGAAGAGAGTGAGTGAACAGACGGCCAAGCCCGCTTTGCATACGTTCATGGTTGTCCTTTCCATGGAAAGGGTGAAGTGTGAATGTGCGCCATAGCTCAAAGCCTCACCACACCTCACACCGCTTGCCCTCGGGCCGCACCATGGCCGCATCGGCCTTGCAGCTCCACACTTTCTGAAACTCCGGCAGGTTCGAGAGCGGACCGATCACGCGATACTTCGCCACGGGATGCGGGTCGGTCTGCATCATCGTACGCTGGGTTTCGATGCGGATCTCATCGCCGCGGAACTGTCCCCAGGCAATATAAAATTGTTGCTCCGGAGTGAAGCCGTCAATGTCGGCGGGACGGGGCTTGCCTTTGAGCGACTTCTCGTATGCCAGCAGCGCAATCTTGGCGCCGCCCAGGTCGCCAATGCTCTCACCGAGGACCAGTTTGCCGTTGTGATGTACTCCGGGTTCAATGAAGTAGTCATCGAACTGATTGGCTACGCAAGCGGCGCGGGTCTGGAACTGCTTCAGATCGGCTTCCGTCCACCAGTTGCGTAGTCGGCCCAGGTAATCGAACTGCGCTCCCTGATCGTCGAAGCCGTGCGAAATCTCGTGGCCGATCACCACTCCGATGGCGCCGTAGTTCACCGCATCCACCGCATTCATATCGAACGCCGGAGGCTGCAGGATGCCCGCGGGGAATACAATCTCATTCATCAGCGGATTGTAATAAGCATCGGAGGTAGGCGGCGTCATTCCCCAGCGGCCGCGATCGACCGGCTTGCCGATGGTGAATCGGTCGTCTTCTTCCACGTACTTTCTTCCCGCGATCACATCTTCAAAGAAAGCGTCGCGGCGGACCTGGACGTGGCTGTAATCCTTCCAGTTGTCGGGATACCCGATCTTGGGGTTGAAGGTGGCGATCTTGGCCATGGCCTTTTCTTTAGTGTCGTCACTCATCCACGGCCGGCTGAGGATGTCGTCGCGCATCGCGGCCAGCAGATTCCTCACCATCTCCTGCATGCGCGCCTTGGCTTCCGGCGGAAAATATTTCTCGACATACTTCTTTCCTAGCGCCTCGCCGAAGAACTCATCAGTCGACTCCACGCAGCGCTTCCAGCGCGGCTTCATCTCAGTGGTGCCGCTCAGATACTTTCCGTTGAAGGCGAAATCCTCTTCGACGAATGCCGCCGAGAGCGAAGGGGCGGTCGAGTTCAGCAGATGCCACTTCAAATAGACTTTCCAGTCCGCGAGCGGCGCTTCGTGCATCTGCCGGTCGAGTTCCTGCATGAACTTGGGCTGGTCGACGTTCATGTCCACATCCTGAGGAATCCGTTTGTGCTTGAAATATTCAGCCCAGTCGATATGCGGAGCCATCGCCTGCAGTTGCGCGAACGTTGTGTTGTGGTCGGTGGCCGCGGGATCGCGCAATGCCACATTGTCGAGGGAAGCCTCCGCCAATTTCGTCTCCATGCCCATGATTGTGTGGGCCGCGGCTGCCGACGTTTTCTCGTCCCACCCCGCCAGCTTGAACATGGCCACGATGTGCGCGACATATTTCTCACGCGCTTCCTTGAAGCGTGCTTCGGGCTTCAGGTAATAGTCGCGATCGGGCAGTCCTAGCCCGCTCGCGCCAATATCGGCCAGCACCCACGTCGGCTTGTGCGGATCTGTCTGGCTGCCGAGTGCGAACGGATCCGTCACCAGGATGTCGTGCATGTCGGCCATCAGCCGCTGTAGTTCTTCCATATCTTTCGCGGCATCGATCCGGCCAAACCAGGGCTTCAGCGGTTCCATGCCGCGGGCATTTACACGCGTCTCATCCATGCAGGCCCCGTAGTAGTCGCCGATAATCTGCTCGTTGCTGCCCTGGGTCGCGTTCTGGTCAGCGGCGGCCGTCTCGAGAATCTCCTTCAGCTCATCTTTTGAAGACTCGCCCGCCGCCCAGCGCTTGCTCCAGCGGTCCATCGATGCCGGAATCGGATTGCTTCGCCCGCCAGGTGCCGTTGGCGAACTCGTAGAAGTCGTTGCAGGGATCGGCCTTGCGATCCAGATCAGTGAGGTCGATTCCGTGCAGGGAACTGGCCTGTGAGAACAAAAGTTGCGGCAGCAGCAGTGAAGAAAGCAATGAAACAAGAAGCGAATATCCGAATTTGCTCATGACGCCTCGTTCGATGAATTTGGAAAACCCTGCAAGCTGAGTGCGGCAGCCATTCTAGACGAATTATTGAATGGTCCGTTAGCCTAGGAAAGAGAATCGGAACAAAACAGCCAAGATCGCTTGATTCAGGGGCTCCATTCTTGATTGCCTCAGGGCGCACATTGGATTGGAGCCAGGATCCTTTCGGGCAAGATGCTCTGTCCGCTCTGCCGCGGCAAACGGCTGCGCTACCGCCGCCCGCCGCCTCCGATCAGATCATCTCCTCAGTCCGGCAGTGCTCCGCCTCACAGGACGACGATCTGACTGTTCTTGTCTGCGACTACATCCCGGGTAAACTAGAATCGTCCGGCGCAACGGGTGGGTAAGCTTATGAGAAGAATTCTTTTCAACGGCGTACTTCTGTTCAGTCTAATCGCTCTCGCAGGAACGGCTTTCGCACAAACGTCGGCCCGGTCGAGCGCAAGCTCCGCGCAGTACTTCTTCGTGCTCTTGAATCGTCCCGTCAACGCTCCGCAACTGAGTAAGGAAGCTGGAGAAAAGCTTCAGGAAGAGCACATGGCCAACATTCGCAAGCTGGCCGCCGAACATAAGCTTGTGATTGCCGGACCGTTTCTGGATGACACCGCGCTGCGCGGGATATTCGTGCTGCAGGCGGAGTCAGCGGTGCAGGCGCAGTCGTGGGCCGATAGCGATCCGGCGGTTAAAGCCGGCCGGCTGTCTGCCGAGGTGCATGGGCCGTGGGACATCGATCCGGGCGCGATTCATGCTCCTGCCGAGCCTCCCGGATTTGAGCAGTACACGCTGGTTCTGCTGAAGCGCGGTGAGAAATGGAATCCAAACGCGCCGGAGTTTATGGAGGTGATGAAACCGCATCGGGCTCTGGTAAAACAGATGATCGATCAGGGATCCTTGGCCATTGCCGGACCGTTCCCGTTGAGCGATCAGGGCGAGTTGCTTGGAATCTCGATTTTCCGAGTGGGAGCGGAGAAGACTGCTGCGTTGCTGAAGGACGATCCAATCGTTAAAGCTGGTTTGCTGAAGCCGGAATTACATCCGTGGGGCACGGGCAAAGGGGTGCTGGCGGCGGGACAACCGATGCAGTGAGTGTAGGTTTGCGACACCGACCAGAGTTCCCGAGGGATCGCGCGCAAAGATGGGGCAGCCAGCCGTGGAATGGCTGAAACTGTTATCCGCCCGCTTTCAGCTCAGTCAGCACCTGCCGGGCGATTTCCTTCAGAGTCTCAAACACGCCTACGCCCTGAAACGCCACTGCCTCGACCACGGCCTCATTCTTCTTGCGCAGTTCCTTGTTGAGCGCGTCCGGGGACAGGATATTGGGCAAGTCCCGCTTGTTGAGCTGCAACACGTAGGGAATCTTGTTGAAGTCGTAGCCGTGTTCCTGCAGGTTCGACATCAGGTTATCGAGCGCTTCCACGTTGGCATCCATGCGCTGTTCCTGGGAATCGGCCACGAAGACAATGCCATCCACGCCGCGCAGGATCAGCTTGCGGCTGGCGTCGTAAAACACCTGGCCAGGCACGGTATAGAGATGGATTCGCGTCTTGAACCCGCGTACCGAGCCGAGATCGAGCGGCAGGAAGTCGAAGAACAGGGTGCGCTCGGTTTCGGTGGCGAGGGAGATCATCTTGCCCTTCTGCTGTTCCGCGGTCTTCTGGTAGATCACTTGCAGATTCGTGGTCTTGCCGCCCAACCCGGCGCCGTAGTACACGATCTTGCAATTGATTTCGCGGGCTGCGAAGTTGATGAAACTCAAGGCTTTCCTCAATAGCGCGGGGCTGCACACCTTCCGCGCGCAAAAATATCCCTTTGGGGGCTTCGGGCTTTTATATCACACGCGGTCGGTCCAAAGCAGGTTACTCAGGTGACCCCCTAGGATTGGGGCGGGAGCGAACCTGCATTTCCCGGTTCCGGCTTCGCGCAACGAGGCAGATTTGGATAGATCCTCTCGGCCGGGAAAACGTCTAAAATCGCCAGCATGGACGGGAATTTTACCTGCCGGATGACTCGCATGGCTGTCTCTGCGATCGTTCTTTCGCTCCTGACGTGTGCTCTGGAAGCGCAGGCCAGTTCCCCAGGGCAGGGAACTGCTCGTTGCTCGGTGGTGGGCGACTTGGAGGTACGTCCGTTCACCAGCCAGGTCTTTCACAATACGCGCATGCTCAGAGTGTGGCTTCCTGCGGAATACACCAGCCCCGCACATCGCACCCAACGTTACCCGGTGCTGTATCTGAATGACGGCCAAAACCTGTTTGACGTCTGCACATCAGTTTTCAATCCCCAGGAGTGGCGCGTCGACGAAACTGCGACGGAGTTGATTCGGAGCGGAAAGGTTCCGGCGCTCATCATCGTCGGGATCGATAACGCAGGCAAAAGCGATCGACCGAACGAGTACCTGCCTTTCCCGGACGACACGCTCACGCCGGCGGTACCCAACGTCCATGGCAAGGATTTTCCAAAGTTCCTGGTCGACGAGGTTATGCCGTTCATCAATCGTGAGTACCGAACCGATCCCGAGCCCGCGAATACTGGGCTTGGAGGTTCCTCTTATGGCGCCGGCATTGCCCTTTACACGGTCATGATGCGTCCCGGTCGATTTGGAAAGTTGTTGCTCGAAAGCCCGTCGCTGTACGCGCACGATGATTATCTTCTCCATCAAGCTGACAGGTTCACTCGATGGCCGGTGAGGATATTCATAGGGGTTGGCTCAGTCGACGAGCCCGTGGACGATGTACATCGACTTCAATCCACGCTTCGCCGGCATGGTCTCGAGAGTCAGCAGTTGCTGGTGATAGAAGAGCCGGGAGCGGGGCATAACGAGGATGCGTGGGCCGATCGGTTTCCGCGGGCGTTGCGGTTCCTGTACGGGCCCTAACCAGTTGCACTCCCGATCCCGCAACACCTTCACCGCGCCGCCGCCGGCAGGGCATAGTATCCGTCCTTGGCGTAAATCTTCAGTCCCGGCCGATGCACGATCACTTCTATGTTGCGGTATATCGACGCGGTCTGCTGCGTCTTCGGCCGGACCGGCGTATAGCCTAGCGTGTACTGGCTACGCGCCTCGCTCATGACCTGGGCGTAAATATTCTCAATCGCGCTGTGGGTAAGCTCGCGGTCTTCCGATCCTCCCGTGGCTTTGGCGTACTTCGGCAGGACGTCGTCATAACCCTGCAGCGGAATATGCAGCCGCTGGATCTTGTCATAGACGGGAAGGGCCGAGCTTCCTACCGAAACGGCCTGCACCTGGATCTCGTAGGTCTGCAGCACTCTCAGCACATCGCGGTAGCTGGCCTTGCTGCCATACTCCCGTCCGTCACTAATCACGAAAATGACCTTCCGCCGCGCGCGGTCGCGCTTACGTAAGCCCAGAGCCGCCTGCAGAATGGCATCGTTCAGAACATGCGCCTCTTTCGGCGGCGTATTTACCGGCTCCGTCGGACTGCCTACGGGAACTCCATTGATAATCGGCCCGTTCGCCAGCGGGCCGTTCAACACCGCTACTCCATCGTTGCGCCCCTGTTCCGTCTTCATCTGGTTCAACAGGGCGGTCAGCTTCCGCGTGGCTCCCGCATAATCGCTGACCTGACTCACCGTACTGCTGTAGGTGTAAAGCGCCACTTCATCGTAGGGAGCGAATGCCCCAACCAGCGCCGGAAACGTCTGATTGATTTTCTGCACTTCCGCATCCGACATGCCCAAATCCAGCACGACGGCCACCGAAAGCCCAAACGGATCGGCAGTGAAGAAACTTAGCTTCTGCTCCGTCCCGTTTTCCTTTACGGTGAAGTCCGTGGAAAGCAGTCCGTCCACTCTGCGCCCTTGCTTGTCCTTCACCGTGACCGGAACCTGCACAAATGTGGGACGCACCACCAGCGTATAAAGCTGGTCTTGTGAGCTTGCACCCTGTTTTGCCGAACTCCCCGGCGGCACGGTTTTTACGGGGGGCATCGATGGCGGGGCAGTAGTAGATGTGTCTCCGCTGGGCGCGGCGGCGGGCTCGGGCGCTGTCGGCTTGCTGATCGGCTGGTTCGTCCACGGATCTCGCTCCACCGGCTTCTTTTCTTCGGGCTTCGGAATCGGCGCGGGTGCGGGCGGCGTCTCCGCAGGCGTTTGCACCGTCGGAGCATCCGGAATGTCGCTATTCTGAGAGTTTTTCTGAACTTGGTCGGGCGCCGGATTCTGCTCCGGCTGAGCCTGCGCCGGCTGCGTTTGCGACCCTTGACCCTCCGCTACCGCAACACTCGCCCACAGACATCCAGCCACACATGCGATGAACAGCGCAGCCGTCAGCCGCTTCGCGCCGCGCCCACGCTGCTCGTTACCCGCCGCCTTTTCCACGCTCACAAATATCATCCGTTCTTTCCTTGACCTGGGGGCCTTAACCTGGGCACCCGCCGCCGCCAAATAACTTACTTTCTCTCGGATGCCCAGACTCGCCCATTTGGTGCATCTAACGTCAAGGGTTAGACTAACAAAAGTCCCAAGAGGGATTCCTAGCATGCAAAAATTATTCGCTCACCGAAGATTCTCTCCGGTCCTGGCCTCTGCCTCTATTCTATTCTTCCTCGCAGCCGTGTTGCCCGCCGGTCCATCCGCCGTGGCCCAGAATCCAGCTTCTTCAACCCCCGCCGCATCCCCGGCTGGCGCTCAAGCTCCCGGGGCCCAGAACCCCTCCCCCGCCCAGAAGCCCGAGGAAGACCAGGGACCTGCTGGAACGGTAAAAGTCAGCGTCGACGTCGTCGGGCTTTTCTTTAACGTCAAGGACAAGCACGGCGCCCTCATGCCTAACCTCACCAAAGACGACTTTGAAGTTCTTGAAGACGGCGCGCCGCAAACCATTAAGTACTTCGCCGCCGAATCGAACCTTCCACTCACCCTCGGCATCCTCATCGACTCCTCGGGGAGCCAACTCGGAGTCCTCGACATGGAGAAAGAAGTCGGCGGCGCATTCCTCCGCCAAATTCTCACTGATAAGGACGAAGCCTACGTCATCGATTTTAACGTCGATGCTGAACTGGTACAGGACTACACCCGCGACGTCCACCGCCTGCAAGCCGCTCTCAACAAAGTTAAGATCAACACCGGCTTCACTACTGGGCCACTGCCTGGTGCGGGAGGCGGACCCGTCCCGACCGCTCCCGGCTCCCAGCGTGGCACCGTGCTTTACGATGCCGTCTATCTCTCCGCCCACGACATGTTGTCCAAGGAAGTCGGCCGCAAGGCCATGATCCTGCTCACCGACGGCGAGGACGAAGGCAGCCAGCTCAAAATCAGAGACGCCATCGAAGCCGCCCAGAAATCCGACGCCATCATCTACGTCCTGCTCTGTGCCGATCGCGGCTTCTACGGATCTTTCCAGGTGGGCTACTCCGGTGAAGGCGAGATGCGCAAGCTCACCGAGGCCACCGGAGGCCGCGTCATCAATGTCGGCAACAAATTTGACAAGCTGAAAGAAGCCTTCGACCAGATCGCCGCCGAACTCCGCAGCCAGTACAACCTTGGCTACACCCCGACCAACACGGTACTCGACGGCGGCTACCGCAAACTCGAAGTGAAATCAAAACAGAGTTACAAAGTCCAGTGCCGTGCGGGATACTATGCCACCCCCCGCGAGCCCCTGCCGCAATAGCGCGGAGCCAATGTGGAGCGGGCACCCTCGCCCGCTGCTTTTGACTTTGCGTTTGTCTTTAGTTCTCGCTTCTGAAACTTGCCCCTAGCCCTCAAGCCCAAAAACATTTAGCCTGTATCACGCTGGATGAACCGGAGGTTCGCCATGTCCTCTAGAAATCTTTCGCCTTCCCGCCGCACCTTCCTGCAACTCTCAGCCGCCGCCGCAGCCTTCCAAATCATCACCGAGCCCATGCTCGCCGCTGCGGCTCGTCACCGGCCGTTCTCCAAAGACGCCGTCATGATCGACTCCAACGAGAATCCGCTTGGCCCCAGCCAACCCGCGCGCGAAGCCATTTCCGCGATCGTTCCTTTCGGCGGACGTTACATGGATAATCTCACCGACGAACTCATCCACACCTTCGCCCAGCAAGAAGGCCTCAACCCGGATTACATCCATACCTTCCCCGGCTCCACTCCCCCGCTTCGCTTCGCGGTCGTTGCCTTCACGTCGCCGCAGAGAAGCTACGTCGGCGCCGATCCCGGTTACGAAGCTGGCCCGTTCACCGCCGAGGCTATGGGAGCCCGAGTCGTCAAAGTCCCGCTCACCAAGACTTATGCTCATGACGTCAAGGCCATGATTGCCGCCGCTCCCGACGCCGGACTCTTCTACATTTGCAATCCCAACAATCCCACCGGCACGCTGACTCCGCACTCCGACCTCGAATACTTGGTCGAAAACAAACCCAAGGGTTCCATCGTGATGGTCGACGAAGCCTACATCCACCTATGCGATGCTCCATCGACGCTCGACTTCGTCAAGGCTGGCAAGGATGTAGTTGTGCTCCGCACCTTCTCGAAAGCCTACGGCATGGCCGGCCTGCGCTGCGGATTCGTCGTCGCCCGTCCCGACCTGCTCGAAAAAATCATGGACCGCTCCGGCTGGAACTTCATGCCCGTCACCGCCCTGGTCGCAGCCTCGGCCAGCCTCAAAGACCCGAGCCTCGTCCCGGAGCGCAAGCGGATCAACGCCAGCGTTCGCCAGGAAACTTTCCAGTGGCTCGACCGCAACGGTTACTCCTACATCCCATCCGTGTCGAACTGCTTCTTGCTCGACACCAAACGCCCCGCCAAACCGGTGATCGACGCCATGGCCCAGCAAAATGTCTTCATCGGACGCATCTGGCCCATCATGCCTACTTGCACCCGCATCACAGTCGGCACGCATGAAGAGATGGAGAAATTCCACGCCGCGCTGCAGAACGTAATGCACGGGGCCACAGCATTCTCGCCGCGACCAGCACGGCCAACCCGGAATCCGCGAAGGGAAACAGTCCTGCTCTCGTAATGTAGGTGTGTGACCGGCGCGAAAAAGGGTGCCCCATGTTTCGCGTACTTTGCGAAACGTGGGAGTCCACGGCTGCATACTTCTTGGCACTTCACTGGGTTGTCAGTGCAGGCACTCGATTGCAACAGTTATCCTCGACTCGCATTACGAATGTTGACCCTTGTAGGCATTTGAGGAGCAGACGAATGGTCGCGGTCGCGTTCTTGGGACTCGTGATCCTGGCTCTCGTCGACATCGCCTTCTGGTGGCTGATGCGAATCCGCCTGACGAGGATGGATTCAACTAGGGACAGAATCGAATGGCTGAGTTTCCGCAGCGGTGACGATGTTTTGGGCACCTATGCGGCTCTGTTTCCCAACAGCGTGCTCCCGCGTTACTGTCGGTTTGTGTTCTGGACGGTTATTGTGTATGCCGCCATTGTCCTGCGCGCGATGGCCATGCCGAAAGTATTTGGCAAGTAATTGTTGAAACGTCGCCACAGCACCTGCAACCGGACCTCACTCCACCACTTCCCCCATCACCGTCCGCCGATCCCGGCTGTTCTTGTGAGCCCGCATTGTCGTGCGCCTCGACCGCTGCGCCCGCTCGGGTGTAACGTCGAGCGCCTTCTTCGTGATCGCGCTCTGCAGTCTGTTAAAAATCATTAGTTTTCTCTTACCTTTTCAACTCCAAACACGAGTAGTTCAAACAAACGGTCTGTATTGACCAGCTATCCATTCGCAACCGCCTGATACTGGAAACATACCTTTCCATCGCAAGCAGAAATTCCGGAGGACAACAAAATGTGGCAATTCAAGAGCGTGGCCCCGTGGGCTCACAGGCTCCTAATGCGCAGTCTGTTTCTGGCGGGTACAACAACCTTGCTCGTGCCCTTGGCCTTGGTGCCAGTGGCCAGTGCGCAGGTCACAGTCGGTGTAGGCATAGGCGTACAGCCCGTCTGTTCCTACGGCTACTACAACTATGCGCCGTACGGCTGCGCACCCAGCGGCTTCTACGGCCCGGGATATTTCTATAACGGCATCTTCCTGGGCGTGGGCCCGTGGGCAAACTGGGGCTATGGCCACGGCTGGGGTGAGCATCGCTTCAGCAGCGGCGGCGGAGGCAGGTACTACGGTGGCCACTACGTCGGCGCCCGCGGAAACGGCGGACACGCATATGCGGCGAATCGACGTGGTCCAGCGCCAGCACGCGCCGCCCACAACAGCGGCGCCCATGCGGCCGCTGCGCATAATAGAGCGGCTCATAGCGCGCCCCACGCCGAAGCAGCTCATGGTGGCGGCGAACATCACTAGGCTGCGTCAGACGTATCTGGCAGTATGAAGGAAACAGCAGCGGAGCCTAAGCGCTCCGCTGCTTCTTCGCTCCGCGCCGTGACCCGTCAAACCTGCTATTGCCCGATGGAGCCGTTCCGATGAACTCGGCCGCCTTCAAAGAAGCGGTGACGCACCATGCTGTGGCCGAGCAAAAAAAAGATCACTGCCAGCAGGAGTACAAACAGGAAGTGTCCAGTACCGAACGAGGGAGGTTCGTTTCCTTCAGGGTCCGGCGAATTCAATGGACCAGCCATAGACTCAACCCCAACCACCTTGAACAATTGTAGCGCGGTTCGACACCGCAAACTGGTGTAACATCTCCCGGCAATTCAACCCCTCACTCCACCGCTTCCCCCCACTCCACCGTCCGCCGCTCACGACTGCTCTTGTGCGCCAGCATCACCGCCCGCATGGTGCGCAGAGCCTGCTCCGGCGTTACGTCGAGCGTTGCCTTCTTCTCGATCGCGTCCCTCACATTCGCATAAAATCCACGATAGTCTCCGCGCTCGGTCTTCACCTTCACACTCGCCTCTCCCACCAGGCTTAGCGTGCCCCACCACTGTTCGTCTTCAACGCCCCAATCCGCGCCCCAATCCAGTCCATCTGGGCACCCTCCCCGCAGCCGCGGCTCCTGCGGATCCATTCCATACTTCACAAAAGATCCCTTCGTCCCATGAATCAGAAAATGAGGTCCCGGAGCAAACGCAATGATCCGCGCCCGCCCCATTGCCCGCAGCGTGGGATACTCCAGGCAAACATCAAACGAATCATCCACCCGCGAAGTTTCCCGCTCACAGAACGCCGACGCCGTTATCGCCCGCGGTTCGCCAAACAGCACCAGCGCCTGATCGATCACATGCGGACCCAGATCGAACAACACTCCAGCCCCCGGCTGATCCGCGCGTTCCCGCCAGGCATTCGCCTTCGGCTCCAGCCGGAAGCGGTCATAGCGGCACTCATACTCCACAACGGTCCCCAGCTTGCCCGAGGCCACAATCTTTTTCACGGTCCCGAAATCCCCATCCCAACGCCGGTCCTGATACACCGTGATCAGCCGCCCGCGCTCCGCCGCCAGCCGCACCAGTTCTTCGGATTCCCGCAGCGTCGGCGCGAACGGCTTGTCCACCACCACATCCCGTCCCGCCATCAGACACGCCTGAGCGTACTCAAAATGCGAATCATTCGGAGTCGCGATCACGCATAACTGGATTTCCTTATCGCCGAGCAATTCATCCAGAGTCCGCGCCACCCGCACTTCAGGATATTTCTCCCCAGCCCGCGTCCCCCGGCGCTCCAGAATGCACGCCAGTTCCAATCCCGGCACACCCCGGATCACTGGCGCGTGAAACGCCTGTCCCGCCAAGCCAAATCCAATCAATCCCACGCGCACCATGCCAGCTCCCTTGGTTCCCTCTGCCCTCTACTACTCGGCCGTCAGGGATTTACAGCGTTCTGCCGATACTCTGTCGCTCGTCCCCGACTTATAAAGGAAACGTACTTTCGCGCCGCGCCAGACGGAGGCAGAAAATGAACCTCGAACCTTTCCTCAAAATCTCTCTGCTGCTGGTAATCCTGTGGGTTGGCAGCTTTCTGGTGTTCCACGTCGCCAGCGTTTTGGTGCACATGCTGTTGGTGGGAGCCGTCCTTTTCTACGTGGGGCACCTCGTCAGAGATACCGGCACAACCTGACTCTCGCAATGACTATGTAAAGTGATACGACCTTGGCTGACCCGGCTAACCGGCCGGCAATGCTGAGGGCGGCATCCATCACGTTTTCCGATCCTTCACCCGCCGCACAAACTTCAGCCCCGACCACACTTCCGTCACCGCGCACACTTTCACATCCACCAACCCCGCGTCCAGTCCAATTCCGCGCACCAGATTCTCATCCAGATCCGAAGCCACGCCAGAACTCTTCTTCGGCCAACTCACCCACAACATCCCTGCCGGCGCCAGCAGTTTCGTTAACCGCGAGAACTCCCCGGTCAGTTCGCCGCGAGACTTGGTAAACAGCATGACAAAGTCTAAAATATCGCTCGGCTTCGTCTTCATTTCGCACTCGGTCAAAGCCTCGCGCAACTCCGCGCGCACCTCCGCCGGAGCGTTCGCCAACCGCACGCGAAACCCAGCCTTGATCCCTAACTTTTTCGGAAGTGGTGTCCCCGAATATCCCGGCATTCAATTGCCCGCAGAAAAAAGGTCCGCTTCCCAACTCAGGCTGGAAGCTAGAAGGTGTTTCACTGCACCGGCGCGTACCATCCCCGCCGCGATCTAACACGGAAGTTTTTCCGGTCGAGAGCTACGATCTCAATCGTGCGAAAGTGGCCGTCCGCCTTGAAGTCCGCCGGTTTATAAGACACGTCATATTGGCTGCGCAATTCATCCTGAATCTCGGCAAAGGCGTTGGCCACATCGCGAATCTGAAAGGGGAAAAACGCGCGCCCTCCCGTCGCATCCGCAATCCGCTCCAGCACCTTATCTCCCGCACCCTTGGTGCCACTCACGTTCGTGCTGATCGTATATACGATCGCGTTCGCCCGCTGCGCCATCTCAATCGCTTCCTCGCGCGTCACATGGCTTTGGTTATCCTCGCCATCGCTGAGCAGTACGATCGCCCGCCGAGTCGGCCCGCTCTGCGGTTCCTTCATCAGCTTCTCCCGGCACGAGTAATAGAGCGCATCGTACATCGCCGTTCCGCCTCCCGGCCGCAATCCGCGCACGCCCTTGTCCAGCTTCTCCGTGTCGTCGGTGAAATCCTGAGCCACTTCCGGCGTCACATCGAATCCCACAACCATGGCCTGGTCATAGCCCCGGCGCACGGTCTGGTTGAGGAATTCAATCGCCGATTCCTGTTCGAACTTGAAGCGGTCGCGCACCGAGTTGCTGGCATCAATCAGCAGAGCCACCTGCAGCGGCAAATTCGTTTCGGAGTGGAAACTCCGAATCTCCGTTGCCGGCTTGTTGTCATCCACAAACTGGAAGTCCGACTGCTTCAGATCGGTTACCCGCTTCCCGTGTTTGTCCGTCACCGTGAACACCACGTTCACTTCGTTGGTTCCCACTCTGATGCGGGGGATGTCTGGGCTGTTCGCGCTCGGCTCTCCAGAACTATGGTCGCCCGATTTCTGATCATCAACGTGCGGCGTTCCCGCTGTGGATGACGGAGACTGCGCGGACTGCTGGGAAACCTGCGGGGAAACCTGGGATGACGGCTGCGAGCTCGACGCTGCCCCCGTTTGCGCCATTCCGGCCCCGCGCAACCCCACCATGAGCAACAGAGCCGTCGCCCACCCCATCACCGAACCTCTGAAAATGTCTCTCGTAAAGATGCCCCTCATTTGTCTGTCATTATATCCGCACCGGCTCTAAATTCGGTTTCGCCCGAAAGGCGCCCTGGCAGGGCGTGGTTTGGCCGCGCCATAATCTCAGGCCTAAGTGCAAAACCGACTCTCGGAGCAACAAAAAGCAGGTGCAGCGGGGCTTCCAGGCCTGCGTCTATTGGCGGCCATTCGGCGAGGGCTTTAGCCCTTGAGGTACCGGCGCGGAGCCGCCAAAGGACCCACCGACTCTTCCACTTTCCGCAAAAACTCGCTCAACTCCTCCGGCAACGCACTCTTCAACACCACAGTCTTCCCGGTCCGCGGATGCCGAAACTCCAACTCCGCCGCATGCAAGAAATTCCTTTTCAAAACAATCACAGCATTCTTCCCCCGCGCCTGCGCCGGCGCTCCATACATCGTATCCCCCACCACCGGATGCCCCATCGCCGCCACATGCACGCGAATCTGGTGCGTCCTCCCCGTATCAATCTTTACGTCCAGCAAACTAAACTTCCCAAACCTAGTATCCAACCGCCGAGCCACCCGATAATGCGTGATTGCCGATCTCCCACCTTCCAGTCGCGTAGTCATCCGTGTGCGCCGCACCCGGTCGCGGCTGATGCTCTGCGCCAAAGTCCCCGAATCCTTTTTCACCCACCCATGCACCAGGGCCGCATATTTCTTCTTCACCTCCCGCGCCGCGAACTGTGCACTCAGCTTGCGGTGCGCGTCGTCGTTTTTCGCCACCAAGATCAGCCCGCTGGTTTCTTTGTCCAGACGATGCACAATCCCCGGCCGCAACGCCCCGCCCACGCCCGACAAACTCCCCAGATGATGCAGCAGAGCATTCACCAGCGTCCCGCGATTGCGCGCATCGTCACTCGCGCCCGCGCCGGCATGCACCATCATGCCCGCAGGCTTGTTGATCACCGCGAGATCGTCGTCCTCGTAAACAATATCGAGCGGAATCTCTTCGGCAATAGCCTTCAGCGGAGACCGCTGCGCCTCGCCCAGCACGCTGATGCGCTCCCCGCCACGCAGTTTCAGCGAAGCCTTCGCCGGAGCATCGTTCAATAGAACCTTGCCTTCGGCGATCATCTCCTGCACCCGCGCCCGGCTGACGGCGTTGAGCCGCGCGGCGAGAAACTGATCCAGGCGTCGGCCGGAGTCCTCAGGCAATACGGGAATTGAAATGGGAAACGCTTCCGGCATCCTTGGAAGCATACTAGAAGGAAATGGAAGATTGTAACGCGGGCGCGCTCGCCTTACCCCGTGTTCCTCTGTGCCCTCTGTGTTAAAGACCTTTAGAGCCCGAGCCCAAAAGCCGAGTCCTCACCGCATAGCCCCAACTGCCTGCGCCGGCACATTCTTAGCCCCCGGCCGCAGCCACCAGATCACCCCGCCAGCCAGAACCAGCCCAATCGCGACCAACTGCGTCCCGGTCATCGCCCCGCCAAACACTGACCCGCGGCCCGGATCATCGCGAATGAATTCCAGAAAGAACCGCGCCACTCCATAGACAAACATGAACGCGCCAAACACCTGCCCATCGAATTTCCTGCGCTTCAGCAGCCACATCAGTAAGAAAAAATTCGCCAGCTCCACCGCCGACTCGAACAACTGCGTCGGCTCGAGCGGCACGTTCAGCGGAGTCCCGGTAATCTGATTCGCCAGCGGATTGCGAAACACCACGCCCCAGAAATGATGCGTCTCTTTCCCGTAGCAGCATCCCGCGGCAAAGCAGCCGATACGTCCAATGGCATGACCCAGCGCCAGCCCCGGCGCAAACGCATCGCAGGTTGCGAGCGCGGGCAGGTGATGCTTGCGGACATACCACCAGGCGGCCAGAAAAGCCGCAATCAGCCCACCCGAAAAAACTCCTCCGGCCTGCAGCGTAGCAATGCTGAAAATGTCGCCCGGATGCGCCGCATACACGCTCCAATCATTAATGATATAGAGCACCTTCGCGCCTAAAATTCCGCACAGCACCACCAGAATTCCCAGGTTCCAGGCCTTCTCGCCGTCAATTCCCAAACGTTCGGAATTGCGCACGCTGACCCATAAGCCGACCAGCACTCCCAGAGAAACCAGGAAGCCGTAAGTCGGCAGGAAAAACCGCCCGAAATGCACTAATTGTGGATACACAGTTTAGTTAGATGCAGAAGTGCGGGAATCTGTACCTGAATCAGTGTAGCAGGGAGCGCGAAAACTGCATCCACGGACTCACCGTAGAGACGTAGCTTGCTACGTCTGCCGGCACCACTTCTAACGTTGGTTGGAGCACAGATCGAGTGGCACAGCTCTGCGGTAAGAGACCTACGACGACTCCAGCTTCAGCCCCTGAAGTCCAAAGAAAAATTCAAGCCGACCCACTGTGCCGTGTGACGGGCCGAGAATGAACCCGTCGGTAGACGTTGGGAACCCGCCGAGACCCTTTAGGCATCTCCGCATGGCGGAGCGTCGCACACCGGATCCTAGTTCGAGTCGAGTCCCCGTTCATTCAGCATTGGTTCAAAAATCGGTTACCGTCATCACCAACCCCGCAGGTCGGCTTTCACTTGTGATGCTAGGAGAACTCCCCGTGGATTAGCAATAGGGAAACTGCAAATAGTTGGCAGCGCACTTGCAACCAAAGTAACACGCCCCACCACTCCAAGCTTGCAATTTAGTTCCGGAATCAACTGCACAGACAGGATTGCGATTCGAAGAATACCAGAGCCATACCTCCACCTCGCGCCCGGCAAGCAGTCGATTCGGAGTGCAACCCCCCAATAGCCCTATGCAGCGACGATTGCCTCGGTGGCGTGTCCTAAGCGAAGCGTAAGGATCCAAACGAGCGATGCCATATCCCTATCCCGCCTTGCGCTTCTCCTCCAGCACTTCATCCAGCGCATCTGCTAGCAGATGCGCTCGCTTTTGATAATCAGTTGCGCCGCTGTCCTGCCTCCGCTTCAAAAGATGGTATTCATCTGCGATGTTCAGCGCCGCCAGCACTGCCAGCCGCACCGTATCGATTGTATTCGTCGCCTCGGCCACCGCTCGCATCTTCGCGTCCACATACTCCGCCAATTTCAAAATATATTCGGCATCGGAGCCTCGCAGGTTATAAGCCTGATCAAATATCTCCACCCGCACGCTGCCCGCCTGCGCGTCCTTCAATGTCGGATCCTTAGTAGCCGTAGCCATAGCCATTAACCTTCATCCTATGAACACAATCCTAAGACCTTGTCATTCCGAACGAAGCGAGGAAGCTGCTTTCAGCGTCCATCTTCTCCGCTCTCATCATCCATTCGGCAAGCAGATTCTGGCGAAGCCCTCAGCGCGCCTACCAATCCCGACTCCGCACGCCGCTTAACTCGCTCGCTCCTCCGCAATCGACTCAATCTGCTCCAGCATCTTCTCCACCCGCCCGCGAATCTCTTCCCGCTCTTTCCGCAACTGCACCGCCTCCCGCCGCAAAACCACTAACTGCTCCTCGCGCTCTTCCATCTGCTGCCGCACCCGCTGCGCATCGCGTTCCGCCACAGCCTGCGCTTGCCGCGCCGCTTTGTACATCTCGATGGTGCGGTAAATCTTATCTTCCAGCGCCTGAAACTCGTCCACCGGAACCTGTTCCGTCACCCGCTCCACCGCATTCAACGCCATGATCGCACTTTTCCCCGGAAAGATTTCAATCTTCCCCGCAGTATACTCCACCTCCCTGTGAATCAAGCATGGCCCATTGGTGCCTGCTTGGTCTTGTCGCCACAAAATTAGCTATAATCGCACCATGAAACATTTTGGATTTCTCCTCATCGCCCTCTCCGCCATTCTAGCCATCACCGCGCTTCCCAGCGCCGCCAAAACCGTAGTCAAACTCAAGGACGCCCAAGGCAAATCCGTAGGCTCGATCATCGTGATGCCGAAAGGATCAGGGGTGAGCCTCAAGCTCCAACTTCACGACCTCCCGCCCGGCGAGCACGGCATCCACATCCACCAGAACCCCAAGTGCGATGCACCCGATTTCAAATCCGCAGGTCCACATTTCAACCCCGACAGCAAGAAGCACGGACTGCAGAATCCCGAAGGCCATCACGCCGGCGACATGCTGAACTTAACCGTCGGCGCAGACGGCAAAGCCGGTGGAACCCTTGAGGACAACGACGTGACCTTCGGCGACGGTCCCCACTCCCTCTTCAGCAACGGCGGCACGGCCATCGTCATCCACGCCAAAGCCGACGACATGAAAACCGATCCCTCTGGCAACTCCGGCGACCGCATCGCCTGCGGCGTAATCACCAAATAATACGACTCGACTCCAGTCGCGCAGCGAAGGCATTCATTAGCCCCGGACGTAAGTCCGGGGTGGGGACCCGACAAAGAACGAGTCCCGCAGGGCCGGCACCCATTCTCGCGGTTCAGCCTCGGCGCTTACTTCCGCCGCAACTTCTCCAACTTCTCCGCCGCCGCGTCCAGCGTCTCCAACTTCTTGCAAAACGCAAACCGCACCTGCCGCGCCCCATCCCGCGCATCCCGGTAAAAACTCGACCCCGGCACAGCCGCCACTCCAATATCTTTCACGAGATACTTCACGAACGAAACATCGTCGTCAAACCCGAACCCGGAAATATCCGTCATCACGTAATAAGCCCCGCGCGGACGAAAACATTTGAACCCCGCCGCTTCCAGCGCCGGAATCAAACGATCCCGCCGCACCCGGTAACCTTCCGCCAGCTTCGCATAATATTCCGCCGGCAAACTCAACGCCGCCGCGCCCGCCTCCTGCAACGGCGCCGGTGCTCCCACCGTCAGGAAATCGTGCACCTTCCGGATCGCGTTCGTGAGCTTCTCCGGCCCCACCGCCCATCCCACGCGCCATCCCGTAACGCTGTACGTCTTCGACATTCCGTTGATCGTAACCGTCCGCTCCCGCATCCCCTCCAGAGAGGCCATCGAGATGTGCTCGGTGCCGTCATACAAAATATGTTCGTAAATCTCGTCGGTAATCGCGAGCACATCGAACTCAACACACAAATCGCGAATCAACTCCAACTCCGCTCGCGTGAAAACTTTGCCAGTAGGGTTGTTGGGCGTATTGAGAATGATGGCTTTGGTGTTCTTGTCGAAAGCCGAACGCAACTCCTTCTCATCGAAAGTCCACTCGCCACCGCCGCTCACCGGTGGCCTCAGCTTTACAAACCGCGGCCGCGCCCCGCTCAGCACCGAATCCGGACCGTAGTTCTCATAGAACGGTTCGAAAATTACCACCTCATCGCCCGCATTGCACACCGCCAGCAAAGTCGAGATCATCGCCTCCGTCGATCCGCAACAAACCGTAATTTCCTTTTCCGGATCCACCGCAATCCCCTGCCACACGCCCATCTGCCGCGCAATCGCATTGCGCAGACTCTTCGCGCCCCAGGTAATCGCATACTGATTTACGTCGCCTTCAATCGCCGCCCGCGCCGCCTGCTTGATCTCCGCCGGAGCCGCAAAATCCGGAAACCCCTGTGCCAGATTCACCGCCCCGTAAAGAGCCGCCTGTCGGGTCATCTCCCGGATCACCGACTCCGTGAAATGCGAAACCTTGTCGCTGAGAAATTGCTTGGTTTGAGTGGATAAAGAAGAAATTAGGTCCGCCATAGCTGGCAGATTAGCACAAGAGGTCAACCATGATTTGTCATCCTGAGCGGAGCATTTGCATTCGCGAAGCGAAAGCAAATGCGCAGTCGAAGGACCCCTTACCAGCCACCACTGGCACAAACTCCGCAAGGAGTTTCCACCGAATCCCGAGATCTATGCGCGCTGCACTCCGCCGATCTTCTTCAGCGCCTCGACAATTTTCTCAGACCAGACCACAATCTGAACATCGTCCCGCAAGGTCTCTTCGGCGGACTGCAACTTCACCCGCAACAGAATCGAATACTTCTCCGCCGCAATCGACCCGCCCCGAAAAATCTCCACCGGTGTGAATTCGCGCAACTCGGGAATGTCCAGCCCCATCACCGCCCGCCGCATCGCCTCGAACTCCACTTCGTCGCCAAACACAAAAGAAAAATCCCGCTCCACCGCCGGATACTTCCCCAGCGGCGCGAAACGAACCGTCCGCAATCCGATCGCATGCAACCGCTCCAGATCAAGCTCCGCAAGAAAAATGTCCTGCCGCAATTTCCGTTCTGCCTTAACGCCGTCGGCAATCTGCCCGAACTGCGCCACCACAGCCCCATCCACCAGCGCTCGCGCCGATCGTCCGGGATGGAAATACTCCGCCGTCTCCCGGTCGAAACTCAGTTCGTTACAAGCAAACGCCGTCACCAGATTTTCCACATCGCCCTTGAAGCAACGAAACGCCTCCGCCGCCGCAGCCTGTTCACCCTTGCTGACGTCCAGCGTCCCACCCGCGGGCAGCGACCCCTTTACCGCTGCCAGCGTCGCTCCCAGGCAGGCTCGTGCCGGCTCAACTCGCTCCCCGCCTCGCATTTCATAGACCCGGCCCATCTCGAACAGCCGCACGTTTTCAGAATCACGATTCAGATTCCAGGCCAGCATATCCAGCATGCCCTGCGCCATCGAAGTCCGCATTACAGATGCTTCTTCACTTAGCGGATTTTCCAACTCCAGCACTTTCGGCCGAAGAAAATCGCTCCGCGTCGGAATGCGAAAGAAATGTCAGCGAAACCGCCTCGTTGTATCCCAGCGCCAGAGCTCGCGTGCGCAAAGCCGCATCCATGGCCGCATTCGGCAACTCCACCACCGCACCACTGAAAGCCGGCAAAGTATTCTCGAATTTGTCGTAGCCATGCAGCCGCGCGATTTCTTCAATCAAGTCGATCTCGCGCTCCACATCCAGCCGCCAACTCGGAATCTCTACCCGAAACTCCGCCGTTCCCTGCCCCTCAGGGATCAGCGTGAAACCAAGGCTCTTCAGAATGCGGAAAATCTGTCCGGTACTCAGGTTCCCGCCCAGGATGCGATGCACCTCGGAAAGCCGCAACACAACCGGCGCTTGGTCGAGCCTCCTCGAAACCACATCGACGGCATCGCCAACCGGTTCTCCGCCGCCCGACTCCAGAATCAGCGCCGCCACCAGATCGCACGACAAAATCGTCGACTCAAAATCCGCCCCGCGCTCAAAGCGGTGCGAGGCGTCAGTATGCAACCCATGCCTCCGCGAAGTCTTGCGCACCGTAACCGGATCCCACCAGGCCGACTCGATCAAAACATTCCGTGTCTTGTCGGTAATCATCGTGTCGAAACCGCCCATCACTCCGGCAAGTCCAACGGGCTTCCTGGCGTCGGCCACAACCAGGTCGTCGGACGTAAGCGTTCGCTCCACACCGTCGAGCGTCTTCAGCTTCTCTCCGTCCTTAGCTTTTCGAATGATGAGCTTTCCGCCCTCCAGCAAGTCCATGTCAAACACATGCGTAGGCTTGCCCATCTCCCACAACACATAATTGGTAGCATCGACCGCATTGCTGATGGGCCGCTGGTCGAGCAGTCCCAAACGACGTGCAATCTTATCGGGCGAGGGTTTGATCTTGGTTCCGCGTATAACGCGCGCAGAGAACCGAGGACAAAGCTGAGGTTCCTCGACGGTGATCGGGAAGGGCGAGATTGGGAAGGGCACGACTTCAGTCGTGCCAATCGAGCCGCGAGAAGACGCGGCTTTAGCCGCTGGGGGCAGCTTCGGCTTAAGCGCCTTCAGAGCCAGATCGTAGATGGCCGCCGCCTCCCGCGCGATTCCATAGTGATTCATCGCGTCAGGGCGATTCGTCCCAATCTCCATCTCAAAAACGCAATCCGCTCCCGACCCGTTAATTCCCTCCACAGCAATTCCGACGCCAGTCAAATCCTCAGCCAGTCGCCGGTCATCAACGGCAAGCTCAACAAACTCCCGCACCCACTGTGGAGAAATTTTCACTGGAGGGCCTGTCTCTGTTTGGTTTCGGAGCGCGCCGCTTCGGACTTTTGTAGCCGCCTCAGTGAAACCCAGGTAACGACGATCATCAAAAGAACAATTGCGCAACCCGGGATTGCGAATTTCCACGGAGTCGTGCCCTGTATAAGCATCCTAATGTCATTGAGAAGAATGACGCCCCAAATAATTAATCCTACTTTCAGTCCCTTGATCGCCCGCACTCGTCGAAGGTGGCCTCCTTCCTCTGTTTCGATCAACGCTTGCTTCCGACCTGCGCGCCTCATGAGAAGGGTCATAGCCACGATCGTGAGGATAAAAAGGAACATCATCGGTATCGAGATCCACCGAGGAATCAATCCACCAGGGTGCGCGCGAATGTACCAGAAGAGACCGCCGCCGGCACAGAGTACATAAACGAAGCTTGTGAAAAGCAGGATAAGCGTGATCTTTTTTTCGAATCTCATTGCTCTCACTGCCTATTCCAAGCGCGCGCTATGCCCACTGCTGCAGAAATCTCACATCCCCCTGAAAAAACAACTGCAAATCATCCACTCCATACTTCAACAAAGCGATCCGGTCCGCGCCCATGCCAAACGCAAATCCCGAAACTTTCTTCGGGTCGTACCCGTTGTCTTCAACAAACTCAAACACATTGGGATCGACCATCCCGCAACCGAGAATCTCAATCCACCCAGTCTGCTTGCACGGACGGCAAGGATCCGCGCCACGCTTCCCGCTCCCACCGCAGATAAAGCAGGAAACAAACATCTCCGCGCTAGGCTCAGTAAACGGAAAAAACGAAGGACGAAAGCTCGTCTTCACGCTCGACCCAAAGAATTCCTTCATGGCATGATCAAGCGTCCCCTTCAAATCTCCGAATGTAATGTTGGTATCGACCGCCAGCCCCTCGATCTGATGAAACATCGGCGAGTGGCTAGCATCCGGAGGATCGTTGCGATGCACCGTCCCGGGAATCACAATCCGGATCGGCGGCCGCATCTTCTCCATCGTCCGAATCTGCACCGGAGAAGTATGCGTCCGCAGCAGCAACCGCTCCCGCTGCGCCTTCCCCTGTTGCCCCGCAATAAACAAAGTATCCTGCGTATCCCGAGCCGGATGATTCGGCGGAAAATTCAAGGCCTCAAAATTGTAATAATCCGTCTCGACGACAGGCCCATCAGCAACGGAGTAGCCAAGCTTCTGGAAGACCCGAACCATCTCGTTCGTCGTCTTGATGACCGGATGCTCCGCCCCTATCGCTCGCCGGACTCCAGGAAGGGATATGTCGACGCGACCGCTAACGAGAGGAGCTCCCGTCAGAAGCTGGAGCTGAATATCCTCGGCCTTCTGGAGGATATCTTCGACATCCGCCTTCACTTCATTGACGCTGCGTCCCGCTTCTCGCTTGGCTTCCTTCGGCGCAGCTTTGAGCCACAAATCATTGACCTGCGTCAGGATCCCGTTCTTGCGTGCGGCCCATCGATCGCGAAACGATTTCAGATCACCATCGTTGCGAACTGCCGCCGCCTCGTCCGAACACGCACGGACGCACTCCGCAGCAGCCTTCTCCAGCGCCGCCGCCGAATAATCTGTCAATTTAGAAACGGTATATGGCATTTCGCTGAGAATTTAAGGACCTTGTCATTCCGAGCCGCGTAAGCGGCGAGGAACCTGTGTCCTCTCACCACCGGCAGAGAAGCAGATTCTTCGCTCGCTCTCTCCGCGCGTTGCGAGGCTGCGAGCGTCTGGGAAACGATTAGGTCTGACAGCTGAAAGCTGAGAGCTGAAAGCGATTAAGCCAGCGCGCCCTTGGCCTGCTCCACGAGAGACTTAAACGCGGGCGCGTCCTTTACCGCCAGGTCCGCCAGGATCTTACGGTCCAGTTCCACTCCCGCCTTCTTCAATCCGTGGATGAACTGGTTGTAGCTCAACCCGTTCAGCTTGGAAGCCGCGCCAATGCGAACAATCCAAAGCGACCGATACTGCCGCTTCCGTTGCTTCCGTCCAGAAAAACTGAACTTGAGGCCTCGCTCTACGGCCTCTTTGGCGGAGCGGTAGAGCTTCGATTTGGTGAGGAAGTATCCGCTCGCGCGATCTAGAATCTTCTTGCGCTTGGCGCGGCGTTTGGTTCCGCGTTTTACACGTGGCATGGGTTTCTCCTTTTTGCTTTCTCTTTAACGGCGGCTGGAGGCAAGGACGATTCACCGTTGCGGCGATCTCTGGCCTCTTCACGCGCCTGCAGGCTCGACGTCAGCCCGCGATGCGGACCTTACGGTCCGCGCCCTTCTATACAGCGAAGGAAACTACTCCTACTGATAGGGAATCATCCGCTTTACTTTGCGGAGGTCACCGTCGCTGACCAGCGTGGCCGTTCCCAGGTGGCGTTTACGTTTCTTGGCCTTGGAACTCAGCATGTGGCGGAGGCCGGAATGTCCCCGCTTCACCTTGCCGTTGGCCGTCTTCTTGAAGCGCTTCGACGCGCCCTTGTGCGATTTCAATTTCGGCATAAGTCCTCTTAATCAGCTGCCGGCCGCGAGTTGCCAGCTATCAGTTCTGGATAATCACAACTACTACTTCAATTTCTCTGGAATCGCCGGGCCCGACTATAGCCCGTCTTTATTGGCGAACCGCTAAGCCTGCGAAACCGGGTTCGGAGCCTCGGCGGCGACGACCGGCTGCTGCTGCTTTTCCTTTTCCTGCGCCAGTTTCTTCTCCTGCTTCGCCTTCTGCTTGGCTTCTCGTTCTCGTTCCTTCTCCCGCTCTACCGCTGTTTTCTTCGGTGCCAGAATCGCGTGTAGCGTATTGCCCTCCTGGCGCGGCCGGAACTCCACGATGCTTTGCCCTTCCACGTCCTTAATCAGCCGCTCCAGGATGGCCCGGCCCAAACCCGTGCGAGTCATTTCGCGGCCCCGGAAAAATATCGTGGCCTTGACCTTGTCTCCTCCATCGAGAAAGCGGAGCACATGATTTTTCTTGGTCTCGTAATCGTGGTCGTCCACATTGATGCGGAACTTAACCTCTTTTACGGTAATCGTCTTCTGATGCTTTTTGGCTTCGCGCTCTTTCTTTTCCTGCTGGTAAAGATATTTCCCGTAATCCATGATGCGGCAGACGGGAGGCTGCGCGGTGGGCGAAATCTCAACCAGATCCAGGTTCTTGCTGCGGGCCAACTTGAGCGCTTCGAAGGGGGGCATCACGCCGATCTGTTCGCCTTCGTCTCCGATCACGCGAATTTCACGGGCTCGAATGCGGTCGTTGGTTCGAATAAAACGTTTGTCGATACGATCCTCCGCGCTAGAAGCGACTGGGAATACGAAATTATAGCATGCGGATTCGCGATAGGATGCTGAGCCGCAAGCTGCCACCCTTTGGTAAAGAACGGAACTGCCCCACTCAAGCCAGAGGACGGCTTGAATGGGCCACGCGGCACCCACCAAAACCCGTGGCGCCGTCGGTCAGGCCGCTTTTTCGTGGAGGTCGGATTCTGGGTGACCCAGGAGATCCTTGCGGACTTGTTCGAGTTGTGCGGTTGCCTCCTTGATCTGCTGGGCGCAGACATAGCCGAGCGGGGGCAAGAATCCGTCGTATTTTTCGAGCAAGAGACTGGCATTCTCTTCAATGACTGCAACTTGGGCGCGAGTCTGGTCGCTGGCGGCAGACACCAGCCTGATTAATTTCTCCAGTTGCGAATCGCGCTCGGCTAATGCTTGTCGGCTTTGTGCGGCCTGCTGTATGAGCGTACCCTCGTGGAAGCGGATGAGCAGAAAGAGGCCTGCGGTTAGCACAAGCAAACACAAATTGGCGGCGATGGTTTGCGACATGGCTTCGCCGGAGTTGGCGTCCCTCTGTTTTTCGAGTGCGGCGAAGCGGCTGTTTTCCAGGGAAGACAATGAAGACAGCAGAGACCAAGCCTGATCCGAGTATTGTTTGCCCTGGTTGGTTTGCACGAGTTGGAAGGCGCGGTGGCGGTATCCTTGCTGGCGCAAAGCGGTGGTTCGCTCGATCTCGGCTTGTTTCGAGGCGGCGAGGGATTCCAGTTGGGTTTCGAGCGCCTGCTCGGATTGGGGGCGATTGGTTAAGGCGGAGCGGAGATTGGCCAAGTCGGTAGCGATCCCGTTTTTCGCGTCAACGTAAGGCTGCAGGTAGGCAGGGTCGTCGGTGAGAAGGTAGCCACGCTGCCCGGTCTCCATGTCGGTGAAATCCTGCCGGACGCGGGCGATGCCAACTTGCACACCGGAGCTCTCGAGGCTGAGCGCCGCATTCGCCTGGATTCGCCTCAAGCGATCGATGGCGAGATAGGTGTTGAACGCCATCAGGATGAGCAGCACCACGGCTGCAATTTGTAAGGCAGCTTTCCGGATTGTCACGTTGGGCTCCTAGTGCTTAAGGTTGAGCCTATCCTAGCGCAAGTGGCTGACGGGTGGCTCACTCGACCCCGGTTTTGGCCTGAGGTCCATTGGCTTGCTCAGGATTTCGGCGTGCGGCTCAGACGCCGCGCGACTGACTCAACTTAAGTGGGGATGTTTACGTGTCACAGACTTAGTCCGACGAACAAAACTAGATTGTCTTCTCATAGGAGTGGCGAGGTGTTGTTAGTGAAGGGCTGATGGGTTTGGAGCGGGAATGCCTTGCCGGTTCGATGGTTCGGTGCGCGGGGTAGGGATCCTTCGACTCCGCAAAACCGATTCGCTTTGCGAATCGATTGGCTGCGCTCAGGATGACAATTCCGTCAAGACGGCCATTGTGGCTGAAGCCCGTTAACTTTTCGGGTGCTTTACGCGGCACTGAAGCGCGCTCCTTATGACTTGCTCGTGGAACAGGACGGGCTGGTGTAACGGGTGCAGGTGAAGTCGTCAATGAGGCGGCCGCATGGAGGTTCGTATCCGTGCCATATGCCGAAGGGAAGTATCTGGCTTGCGCAGTGGAGACGGCAGAGCAAGTACAAGCGATATCTGGAGGCGTGGCATCTGTTGCGGCGGGGGAGGGGAGGATCGTATGCCGAGAAGGGCGACCGAACCACAGCTAGAGGCCTCGAAACATCAGTTCTTCCAGAGCCATCCGCCGGACCTGCCAAAAGTCGCGCTCCTCGCCATTCACTTTCAGCTTGCACTCGCCTCTGTCGTTGAAGTCCGCAGTCACCTCAAACATGGGATTGCTTTTATCATCCCTCACTAGAATCGCATGGTCGGCGAGGCTGAATACCACGGACTGCTCCAGCGGCTGAGCCTTCAAAAGAACCACAAATTCGCCGTTATCTTCCTTCACGGAAAACTCGTAAGGAGAATTGCTGGGGCGCAGGGCGTTGCGCGTCTTAACGTCCGCTTCAACCTGCGCTCTGAGGGCAGTGAAAACCTTGGGAAGGGAACATGAGGAACGTGCGGTTACCCAGTCGAACTTCGACGATCCACCGTCCGATTTGCCGTTGTTTTCTTTGCCATTTTCCACTTTGTTGTTGTCGTCGTTCAAGTTCCCCCAACTCTCGCGGTGCTGGACTCTGGATCGGCGTAGGTAAATGTTGGCTCCATTCAGAGAAACAGTAAAAATCTGAACTTCACAGCCTTATACCCTCCGCCGATCCTCTGACACTGTTCGTCTTCGATAGTCCGGCCAAATAGTCCAATCCTCCGACCCCGCGAAGTGGCCACTTGCAGCACATTTCAGATGCTAAAGCTCACGAATTGGTATAGCTGATCAAAACCGCTCGGTATGAAAATAACTCTGAAATCGCCATGCCTGTTCCAAATTGACCTGTAATCGCTGACGGCTGATGACATCCTGCTTGTATGTATAAAAACAAGCCGAAACCAGAGAGCAAGCAAGCGACGCTCGCGCGCGTCAAAGAGGAAATGGATGAACCGCGCCTCGCCGAATCCGTGCGGGAACAGGAAGCCGACCAGACCACGCGCCAGAGACTGGAAAAGTTGTCTAAACGCGGCTAAGAAGCCTTCGCAGAGAGGGCCCCAGGATGACAGGTTTGGATGACGGATTATGGCTCCGGTGGTGCATTCCGGGTCGTGCTGGAGATGCCGCCGCTGGAAACGGGCTTGAGGTAACGAAAGAAATGGGGCCATCCCCACTGTGTCCAATAGGGCGAATCCCAAGAATCGACTCCGGGGCCTGCACTCAGCATGCTGAAAAAGGAATGCTGCGTGGGATTGACCACGATCCCGGCATGTCCGCGCCAGACGGCCAAGTCGCCAGGTTGCGGACTTGTTACTCGACGGAATTCGTCAGTCCCTGCGTAGAGGTCGGAAGATGGGGAATAGTGATAGGGGAAGCCGGCGCGCTCGTAAACGGAGTGGATCAGGTGAGAGCAATCGGCCGCGTGACGGCGGGAATGCAGTGCGGCATGAACGATCGCCAATCCTTCATGCCGAGTCAGTAGCCGAGGCGCTGTCGTCTTGTGCTGACTCTCTTGTGCCAAGGTGGACGGGGCGACCGGCAGGCAGAGCAGAGCGAATGACAGGGCGACGTTGGCGCGGAACTGCATCGTTCGTTTATAGCGGGTTTTCATGGGGTGGCACAGATCACGGGAGTGCCGCTGAGTCATGAAGAATGTTCTGATCGCAGATGCACGTTGGAGTCGAGAGTTTCTTCTGGGGCGCGGGTTAATGCGTGGACTCGCGTTCGTGTTCGTCTTCGATAGTCCAAACCTCCAACCTAGCTGGAAGGGCACTGTTGCCCCGGTGTCTGAGATGCCATATTTCAGGGATTGGTGCAACTCCTGAGAAAGGCACAGTCCGAAACACATCCGATGGTAGCCTGCTCGCTGTCGGGGTGGCCCTGAATCCCTGTGGCTTGGCCTCATGAAGAAAAAGCAACCAGGCCAGGCACGTTCGCGTCAAAAAGACGGTTGATCGCGGTCGTCTCTGAGTGTCAGGGCCAGATCGCAGGCTGCGCGGAAAATGCTCCAAGGAGAAGAAAATTATGGCAAAGCTAACCAAGCCAACTCGTGATCGGATATCCGCCACTAAGTTCGCTTTCCCCAAGCAACGCAAGGAGCCTTTGGAGAACGCCTCCCACGTACGCAACGCGGCTGCGCGCTTCGATCAGGTGGAGGGCGTTACGGAGGCCGAACGGCGCGCTGCATGGAAGCGGATCGAGTCGGCCGCAAAGCGCTACGGAGTGGAGTTGAAAGAGTCCGCGTAACGTGAACACGGGTCTATTGCATGGGGGACACGAACTGTACAACGGCGAGTTCCTCTGCGCCGCACCATCCCCCATCCCCGGATGAGATTTTGGCATCAGAGTTTCATGCCAAACTTAGCGCGACTCGAAACGTCATCGCCGGTTCACTTCGGACTACGGACGCCCGCAGAACCTTTTCCGCCCCCGATCAAAGAGCCGCCGAACCCTCCCGAAAGCCCGGATGCCCCGGTGCGTGAGCCCGATCCCGACAATCCCGAACAGATTTGATTCGCTGGTCGAAGCCAACGCACGCTACCTCTGTCTTTAATTGTGGCCGCGGCACCTCCACGACCTCGGGACATGCTTGGGATGGCTGCCGATATGCTGCGCCCTCGGTCCCCTTCTGGAAAACTCTCATGTCCGCGTACACTGATGTCCAGACGGGGGCGAGCGCAGATTGTGGTAAAGCCTCCTGCTGCTTAAGGCGAGGGCTGAACCATGACGCTTGAGCAAGAAGAGCTTCTCCGGGGATTTCAAGACTTTGCCCGGACCGCTCCTACGGCGAAGTCCGTGATGGAGCATATCGCGCAGCGTCTGCATGAGAAGATGACGCGCTACAACTGGGTGGGGTTCTATCTGGTCGACCCGGCGGACGACGGCGTTCTGCTGGTCGGACCTTTTGTCGGCAGCTTTACGCCCAACGCCCGCATTCCCCTCAGTTCCGGACTGTGCGGCGCCGCGGCCAGCAGCGGGCAGACCGTGGTTGTGCACGACGTGTCGAAGGATCCGCGTTATCTTTCGGGATCGCCGCTGGTAAACAGTGAGATCGTGGTGCCCATCTTCCTCAGGCACAAGCTTGCGGCTGAACTCGACATCGAAAGCTATTTTGCCGGCACCTTCACCCGCTCGGAACAGGACTTTGTCGAAGCATGCGCTGCCCTGGTGGCAAAGCATTTAGGGATGGGGTAATCCCCCGGAGATTGGCACTGCCACACTCGTTGACTCGAAGATGACGCATCCGTAAGATGGGGCGACCTAAAATCAGGCATCCCGGTCGAGTGTCTTAGGTTGAAGTGTCTTGGCGAGTGTCTTGCAATGATCAACCAAACCATCTCCCACTACCACATCGTTGAAAAACTCGGCGGGGGCGGGATGGGGGTGGTCTACAAAGCGGAAGACACGCGGCTACACCGTTTTGTGGCGCTGAAGTTCCTGCCCGATGAAGTAGCCAGCGATCCCCAGGCTCTGGAGCGCTTCCGCCGGGAAGCGCAGGCAGCGTCGGCGCTCAACCATCCCAACATTTGCACCATCTACGACATCGGCGAAGATCAGGGACGTCACTACATTGTGATGGAATACCTGGAAGGCACGACGCTGAAGTACCGCATCGAAGGGAAGCCGATTTCAGTGGAGCAGTTGGTGGATTGGGGGGTGCAGATTGCGGACGCGCTGGATGTGGCGCACACGGCGGGCATAGTTCATCGCGACATCAAGCCCGCGAACCTGTTTGTCACCAAACGCGGACAGGCGAAGGTGCTCGATTTCGGACTGGCCAAAGTGGCGGGGCGACGGTTGCCACAAATGGAACCCGGCGCTGTGACGCTGGCGACGGCGGCGGTCGATCCGGCGAACCTTACCAGCCCGGGCAGCACTGTAGGGACGGTGGCTTACATGTCGCCGGAACAGGCGCGCGGCGAAGACCTGGATGTACGTACCGACCTGTTTTCCTTCGGCACCGTTCTTTATGAGATGGCGACCGGGAGGCAGCCGTTTACCGGCAACACATCAGCAGTGATCTTCGATGCCATCCTGAATCGCGCGCCCACGGCGCCGGTGCGGCTGAATCCGAATCTGCCGCCCGAAGCTGAACGTATCATCAACAAGGCGCTCGAGAAAGAGCCTGACCTTCGTTACCAGGTTGCATCGGAGATGCGAGCCGACCTGAAGCGACTGAAGCGGGAGATCGACTCGGGAAAGAGTTCGGCGGCAAGTTTGGCGGCGAGCGCAGCCACGATCGTGGAGCCGACGACGGCGCCCAGTTCGAGTTCATCATCAGGTTTGTCGTCAGGGTCTGCGACGATTCAGCCGGCGGCGCCCGCATCTGGACAGACCGCATCCGGACAGACCGCATCCAGACAGACAATGAGCGCCGCCCCAGCGCTGCCGAGTGCACGCAAGCGCTGGCCTTGGGTTGCTGCGACGTGTGTAGTTGGAGCCCTCGTCGCCGGTGCAGTATTTTTCTACAGCCATCGAGCCCGGGCCCTAACGGCGAAGGATTCCATTCTGCTCTCCGATTTTCTGAACACTACGGGTGACCCGGTGTTTGATGGAACGCTGAGGCAGGCCCTGGCGGTGCAACTGGAGCAGTCGCCTTATCTGAATATATTTCCCCAGGAGCGCGTGCGCGACACGCTGCGCTATATGGGGCATTCTCCCGACGAACGAGTGACCCCCGATCTGGCGCGGCAGGTCTGCCAGCGGGAAGGGGTCAAAGCGGTTCTGAATGGCTCCATCTCAGCGGTGGGAACGCAGTATGTGGTGGGAGTGGAAGCCGTGAATTGCCTGACGGGTGACAGCCTGGCTCGCGAGCAGATTCCAGTCGATAAGAAGGAACAGGTTCTGGGCGCCGTGGGCAAGGTGGCCTCGAATCTGCGGAGTAAGCTGGGTGAGTCGCTGGCTTCCCTGCAGCAGTTCGATGCGCCGGTGGAAGAGGCAACCACCTCTTCGCTCGAAGCGCTCAAGTACTTCAGCTTAGGTGAGGCGGAGAGAGACAAGGGCAGCGAGCAGACGGCGATTCCTTTCTACAAACACGCGCTTGAACTGGACCCGAATTTCGCAGTGGCATACGCGCGCATCGGTCAGGGTTACGGCAACATCGGCGAGAGTGTGCTGGCCATCGAGAATACCAAGCAGGCATTTGAGCGGAGGGATCGCTGCAGCGAACTGGAAAAGCTCTACATTGAAACCCACTATTACAGCATTGTGACCGGAGAATCGGACAAGGAACTGGAGGCATTGGAACTGTGGCGGCGAACTTACCCGCGTGACAGCATCCCGACCAATAACCTCGCGGTTGGCTATGAGGCCATGGGGAAGTGGGAACAGGCGCTAGATGTGGCTCAGGCAAATAAGCAACTTGCCCCTGACTCGTCGTTCAGTTACAACGCGCTGGCAGTGGCGTATCTCGGCCTCAACCGTCTTGCGGAGAGCAAGGCGATCCGCGAGGAGGAGGTTCGCAAGAAAATCGACAGCACGGTGGCCCATTCCGATCTGTATATGCTTTCATTTCTTGATGGAGATGGAGCCGGAATGCAGCGCCAAGTGGAATGGGCCAAGGGACGCCAGGCTGAGTACGTAATGGCGGAAACTGTTGCCGATGCTGCCGCGTCGGCGGGCAAGATGGGAGCAGCGCGGGCTGGTTATCAGCGGGCAACCGATCTGGCGCGGCAGGGGAAGCTTGAGGAGATTGCGGCAAGCATCCTGGCCCGGGAAGCCGACTTCGAGGCGGCGATGGGAAACTCCAAGGCAGCGCGCGATGACGCCACGACGGCGCTTTCTTCTTCACGCGGCCGCGGTACTCTGGCGTTGGCAGGATGGGCGTTGTCGCTTGCCGGCGACGCGCGAGAAGCGGAGTCTGCTGCCCAGGAACTCGTCAAGGAACACCCATTGGATACATACATCAACGCAGTCTATGTACCCATCATTCGCGCTGCTATTGCCATAAACCAGGGAAATCCTGGGAAAGCAATTGAACTCCTGCAAGCCACCACTCCCTACGAGTTTGGTTTTGCGACGGGTGTGCAGTCCAACTACTTGCGTGGGTTGGCATATCTCAAGCTGCACCAGGGAAAGGAAGCTGCGAACGAGTTCCAGATGGTTCTTGATCATCCGGGCGTTTGCATTTTCTCGCTTCCCACCTGCAGGCTGGCGCGCCTGCAACTGGGTCGCGCCCGGGCGGAAGCTGGCGACGCAGGCGGCGCTCGCACAGCCTACCAGGATTTCTTTGCTCTCTGGAAGGACGCCGATCCCGACATTCCCGTCCTGAAAGAAGCCAAGGCTGAGTACGCGAAGCTGCAGTAGTTACGGAAAAAAGCACGAAGGCGTCCTCGGCCCATACTCAATTCGTCACTGAGATTGCCGGAAGCAAATCCGCCACGAATACCCCGTCTCGCACTCCCTCGACCTGCGCCGTGATCCAGCGATTGGGCTCGTGGCGACCCCTTAGATAGAGATTCTGATAATTATCGGTGAGAGCCTCGGTGAACTCTCCGTGGAAGTTGTTGTGCGTGACGTTGAGCGTGATGGTGTCTAGCCGCTTTCCAATAAACGATCCCATGAAGGCGAGCTTCTTGTCAGCGGCAAGCTCGCGCAAGATCCTGTTGCGCTCGCGAGCTACCTGCACCGGCACTTGATTGGGCAAGTTGGCAGCCGCCGTGCCTGGGCGTGCGGAGTAGGTGAAGACGTGCAGGTAGGTGAACGGGAGTTCCGCGATAAAGCGGCGCGTAGCTTCGAATTCGGCATCGGTTTCGCCTGGGAATCCGGCCATCACGTCGGCGCCGATAGCGGCGGTCGGCATCGCGGCACGTATCTTTTCAATCCTCTCGCGATAATGCCAGGGACGATATTTGCGATGCATGCGGCGCAGCACAGCATCACTGCCTGATTGCAGAGGCACGTGCGCGTGCTTGGCGATGCGCGGCGTGGAAGTGATCAGTTCGATGAGTTCGTCCGTCCAATCCATGGGCTCAACGCTCGAGATGCGGAGCTTTTCGAGTTCGGTTTCCGAGAGTATGGCGCGGAGAAGGCTCTCGAAGTCCGGTTGCCGGGTTTCGCCGCAATCCAGATCGCGTCCCCAGCGGCCGAGATTGATGCCGCTAATCACTACTTCGCGGTAGCCTGCGGCTACAAGCGCATTCATTTGAGGAATCACTTGTGCTAACGGTAACGACCGGCTGTGGCCGCGGACACTCGGGATGATGCAGAAGGAGCAGCGGTTGTCGCAGCCGTCCTGCACTTTGAAGTTGGGGCGCGTGCGGTCGGATGGGTGGGAACCGGCGGTTGACCCTTCGAAGACCGGAGCGGCCAGGAGTTCGGTGTGGGCAAAGATGTCGGAGACGAAGAGTCGGGTTTCAGGCTCCAGGGTTCGCGCGTCGGTGCCGAGACTCGTGAGCGGAACAAAGGCGATTCGCTCAACCGGTGACGTGGGCGGTGCACTGATGTTCGTGAGCACGATTTCGGCGAGCTGGCGTTTGTGCGAATTGCCGATCACGGCGGACACGCCGGGCAGGGCGGCAATTTCTTGGGGCGCGCGCTGGGCGTAGCATCCGGTGACGATGATTTTAGCCAGCGGGTTCTGCCGCTGCACGCGGCGAATGGCGGAGCGGGCGTCCTGATCGGCGGAATTGGTGACGGTGCAGGTATTCAATATCACGAGGTCGGCTTGCGCGGATGAGGTGCGAGCCAGGCCGCGGGCTTCGAACTGGCGTTCGAGGGCGGCACCGTCGGCTTGGGTGGCGCGGCATCCAAAGTTTTCTACGTGGTAGGTGGGCACGGAAACATGGTAGCGCAAGTGCGCGGGGTTTTGCGGGTGATCATCCTCCGCGCCACGCAGAAAGTACGGTGGCAGTGTGCTGAATGCTTTCATTCAGCACTCCACGGTGCCGCCACGTCATCAGGAGGCGGCGGCGGTTTTCTTCTGGGTGAAGCATTCCCGGCAAAAAATAGGGCGACCCTGAGTGGGGCGGAAGGGAACTGTAGTGTCCTTGCCGCACTGGGAGCAGGTGGCTCGGGTCTCCACACGAGTGTGGTGGCGTCCGTTGCCGGGATAAGGAGGGGCAGAGAGCACGGCCACGCGTTTGGACTTACAGGTTTTACAGCGCTTGGGCTCGTTTTTGAACTGCTTGTCGTGGAAAAAGAGTTGTTCCCCGGCGGTAAAGATAAACTCGGCGCCGCAGTCGATGCAGGTTAGTGCCTTGTCTTGAAATTCCATTGAGGATGGCTCCCTTGTGCCCGTATTGCTTGGGCCACACGCGGGGAAGGCGCTGGCGCAGAGGCAAAGACAGGTTGTGTTACATCCCCCCTCAAACTGCCCCTGGGTTCGTCCCACCACGCACCCTGGAACGGGCCGTGGATACAGCTCTTGCATTCAACGAATGATCCTTGCCGCAACTCTATCGGGTGGGGGCCAGATGGAGCAGGGTCACCCCCGGACGGGGCGACCCTTTACTGCCGCTTCAGTCTTGCTCCTTGCGAACTTTCTTGCGCGCGCGCTTGCGAGCGAGCGCTGCTTTTACACGTTTCTTCTCGCCGGGCTTGAGGTAAAAGGAGTGGCGCTTCACTTCTTTAATAATGTCTTCCTGCTGCACTTTGCGCTTGAAGCGGCGCAGAGCGTTCTCAAGGGATTCACCCTCTTGCAGTCGGATTTCCGCCAAACAGACACACCCCCAAACCCGTCCGGAAGGACCGAACAGTTATTACAAGGATTTGACCGGAAGTCAAGTGGGGGGGTGAAAAAAGTCGCAGGGATAGCCTCTGGAACAGCCCCGGCGGCGGTCCCCGCTTGGTTCGGAACTCCGGCTAGGCCCCCAGATACTGGATGTGGACGTAGGTGCCTAGTCTTACGTTGTAGGCGAGGTACCAGCCGTCATGGTCGGGGTCTTCATAGATGACGATGTCATCGCTATCCCAGAGCCAGTCGTTGCAGAAACCGATGTCATAAGGAGCTACGCTGAAATAAAAGCCACCGAACCAGAAGCGGTTGGGGCCGCCTCCCGCGAGATGCCAGACGTGGCCGCGGCCGAAGCCGCCAGTGAAGCGTCCGTGCTCCCAGGGATGATCGAGATGGTAGTGGGGATCGTTAGGGCCGGTATCGTGGCCAATCCATTTGCCATTCGAATGGACGTGAGGAGCATCGGGATGTCCGGCCTTATCGTTAAAGTGAGTGGTTGCGGGGGCCGGATGCCCAACCGGCGCCGGAGCGGGGCCGCGCGCGGGGATGTTCCTGACGCCGCCGCCAACGGCAGCGCGATGTTGGGCAAAGACTATGAGAGAAAACAGCAAGCAAACCGCGAGCAGGCTGATAAGTTTTTTCATGGTTGTTCTTTCTCCGGTTTTGCTCCGACCACGGGGAAGGATTCTACTGTTATGCGGGTGACGGGTGCAAATTGCGCTTCAAATCCCGAGAAGGATGGGACTGTCGTTTCCACCTCTCGCTAAGAATGCGAAACATGGGGTGCGCGCCCCTTTTCTTGGGGCTGCATGCGAACAAAGCAGGTTGCTCACCGGGCTTGGCGCCCGGTTCGGAATGCCAAAATTTTTGAGGGACTAGAAAACGAGTTTCATGCCTAGTTGGATTTGGCGGGGGGCGAAGGCGGCGTTGGGCTTGAGGAAACTTTGGGGTTGCTGGTAGTAGGCGGGATAGAAAACTCCGTCGACGTAAGCCGAGTATTGCGTAAAGGTGGTGGCTTCGACCGTGAGGCCGCTGGAAGTGATTTCTACGCGCTGGTTGTCGCGGTTGAACAGATTGAAAGAGTCGGCGGTGAACTCAAGGCGGTAGCCTTGGGATACGTGGATTTTGCGGACGAGGCGCAGGTCAGTAGAGGCATAGTCGGGGCCGGTGAATCCGTTGCGGCTGTAGCCGGGGAGGCGGTCGTTGTCGTAGTTGCCGTCCTGGTTGGGATCGCCGTCCACGGTGGCGTTGACGGGGCGTCCGCTACCGGCGGTGACGATGCTGGAAATTTTCCATTCGTTAAGCATGTGGCCGAGGAGTTCGTGTTCGCGGTGGAAAGGACGTGGTTCAAGGGAGAAGGCGGCTACGAAACGATTACGCTGGTCGGTGACGCTCGGTCCGCGCTCTCCATTGGGATTGTAGGAATTCTGCACTTCCGCTGGCTCACCGGCGACCAGAGCGTCCTGGCCGTCGTCAATGGCACGGGCGTAGGTGTAGGAGAGACGGAGATAGGCGCCGCGAGCCATGCGCCGGTTGATGGAGAGAGTTGCTCCGTTGTAGACACTGGAGGCGGCGCTTTGGAATTCGTCGATGGAGCCGAGTTGGGCGATTGGCCGTCCTAGAGCATTGATGCAAGGCGGGAACGGGCAGGTGAGCGATGCGGTGTACTGCCACGTGGCGAAGGAATCGACGGTGTAGAATCCGCCCTGAAAAATGGTTCCGGTGGAGTCGAAGAGGGGGTAGTTGAGCGCGACCGGCGGAGGGAGGTTGACGTCGAGGGCGCGGATTAGATGTTCACCGTGAACATAGAGATAGGAGATGGCAACCGTGGTTTTGCCGGCCACTTCACGCTCGAACGTCAGACTGGCTTGCTGCACGCGCGGAGTAACGAAGTTGGGAGCGAAGGCGGAGACGTCATTCGTGATGCCTTCGGTGAATCCGGTGGGGAGTTTGCATGAAGCGGTGGTCGTAAGGGGACAGCTAACCAGTGGGTTGGGATAGGTGGGGAAGACTAGATGGTCGTAGTAGTTGGAAGTGTTGAGGAAAAGTTGAGCGTTGGTGACGCCGTTTTCGGTAGCGATGGCGGAGTTGTAGATCTGAGGAATGCGGACGTAAAAGAGTCCATAACCGGCACGGATTACCAGGGGGTGAGTCGTGCCGATGGAATAGGCCAGCCCGGCGCGCGGGCCGAAGTTGTGAGGATTGAAGGGGACTTTGCCGGCAGGCGGGAATAACGGGTTCGAGATTAGTCCGCCTGTGGTGAAGGTTTGGAGATCCCAGCGAACGCCCAGATTGACGGCTAGATGATCGGTGACGCGGATGGTGTCCTGAGCGAAGGCGGCGTAGTCGTTGCTGTTTGGATTGGAGGAGGACGGGCCGAAGCTCTGCAGATAGTATTTCGGGACGGAGTGAGCGTAGGCGCGGAGGGGAGTAAGCGGGAGTCCGGCTTCCATAGGTTCGAAAGTGAAGGGATCGACCTTGATGATGTCGAAGAGATATTCGCCGCTTTGCTGACTCGGGTAGTAATCGTAGATCCAGGTGATTAGGGAGTCGCCGCCGAACTTAAAGGAATGCCGGCTGGTATCGAGGCTGAGGGTCTCGGCGAGCTGGGCGCGGTGTTCGCGAGTGGCGCGGGGGAGCTGGTCGGAGCGGCCGATGCCGTCGATGATGTCGTTAACTTTAATCAGGGTGTCGGTAGTGTTGGTGTAGGACTGGCGCAGGTCGCGGGAGAACTGAGCACGGAGATGGCTGATCAGGCGCGGGGTTATGCCGGAGATGAGCGCGGCCGAACCTGTATCGGTGGAAACGTCTTCCGTACCGTTGTTGGAGATGGAATCATAGGTGACGGGGCTGGCGGGATCGAGGAATACGTTGTTCGATCCCCAGTAGCGGGAAGAGTTATAGCGCAGGGCGAGTTGATTTCGCGGGGTGAGATTGATATCGAGCTTGGCATATGAGGCGTTGCCGATTTGGGCAGCGGGATAAGATCCGGCAAGGGACGTAAGTTGGGCGGCGGCCGCGAAGACCAGGGCCTGGTCGCTGGCTTCGTAGTCGCCTGGAGAGTACGGTCCGGTGCCGGCTTGCGGTACGACCTGCATGGAGCCGTCGAGAAATTCGACTACGTCGGGGACATGAAAATAGTGCTGATCGAAGCCGGCAAAGAAGAAAACCTTATTCTGTTTGAGGGGACCGCCGAGAGTGGCTCCGCCTTGCTGTTGCTCACTGTGGGGTTTGAAGGACATAAAGGGAGTAGCAGCGCCGCCGAATGCGCTGTCGCGAATGTAATAGAGGCCGGTGCCGTGCCAGTGATTGGTTCCGGATTTGGTGACCACGTTGACCACGGCGCCACCGGCCCGCCCTAATTCGGCTCCGTAGGAATTGGAGGAGACGCGGAACTCCTGCACGACTTCGTTGGAGAACTGGTAGGGGGCACGATAGAGGCCGCGGGCCTGGGCGAAGAAGGCGTTGTTGAAGTCGCCGCCATCGACCAGGAAACTGTTCTGGAATCCGCGAAGTCCGCCGAAAGAGAGATCGCCATTGGTGGCGGAGGTCAGGCTGCGAGGATCCTGCGTGACGCCGGGCGAGAGCAGCATTAGATCGGAGAAGCGGCGCCCGTTAAGAGGGAGATCGGCGATGGCGCGTTCGTCCAGGAGAGTGGAGACGGCTGTGGTCTTAGTGTCGACCAGTGCGGGATCACCGGAGACGGAGACGTGCTCCAGAGCGCCGGCGACGTTGAGGCGAAATTGGAGTTCGGCAGCGGCACCTACATCTACGTGGAGCTGCGGAGTGATTTGCGGCGACATATCCTGGGCTTCGACGCGAGCGGAGTAGTCGCCCGGCGGCAGCAGCTCGATGGCGAAGCGGCCTTCGGCGTCGGACGTAGCGGAGTAGCGTGCGCCGGTGGCGGTGTTGACTACCGCGATGGTGGCTCCGGGGATGCGCAGGTCGTGAAGATCTACGACAGTGCCGTGAATCGCGCCGGTCGCGGCGTCCTGAGCGGGAGCGAGCGGGGATAGTAGTGAGGAGAGAAGCAGGAGCAAGAGCCAAGTCCGCGGCATAGGAGTGCCACCTGTTGTTGGGATTAAGCTCGGAGGGTCGTGTCCGCGCGGGGTCCGGAGGCGAGCGGGTGGGGGAACCAGATTCTTTTGTAGCATGAGGGAGAGTTGAGCGGCGGGGATGAAGCTGGCTTCTTTTTGCGATGAGTGCCGGAGTGGGAATGGTTTACAGAGAGGCTTAGGGGCGTGCTATGTTCAGTGTTTCCCTGGGCGGGTGCTAACAAGCTGACTGTCGGGCGCTGCCAGGGTTCTTTCGACTTCGCGAGTGCTTCCGCTTCGACTCGCACTCACTATGCTGGATGACAACTTTTTGATTGTGCGGAGATGGGAAGATCATGATTCGATCGTTCAAAGGCATGAAACCGGTGATTCCCTCGACTTGTTATGTGGACGAATCGGCACAGATTGTTGGGGATGTGGTTTTGGGTGAACATGCGTCGGTGTGGATGAATGCCGTGCTGCGCGGGGATGTTTACGCGATCCGGATTGGGGCGCATTCGAATGTGCAGGATTGCAGCGTCTTGCATGGCATGAAGAATCAGTACGGCGTGACGCTGGGCGAGTACGTTACGGTGGGGCATTCGGTTACTTTGCATGGATGTGTCGTTGAGGATCGGTGCCTGATCGGCATGGGATCGGTGATTCTGAATGGCGCGAAGGTTGGGGCGGGGTCGATTATCGCGGCGGGGACTTTGATCCCGGAGCGGACGGAGGTGGAGGCGGGATCGCTGTGGATGGGCTCTCCGGGGAAGTTCCGGCGCAAGCTGGACGAGAAGGATCAGGAATCGATCATGAAGTATGCGCGGAATTATTTAGGGTATACGGAGGAGTATCTGCGGGAGCGGTGAGCGTAGCGGCTGCAGTTGCCAGGTTCCGCACGAGTTGTGGCAGCGGACGCGGAAAGCAGATCCCTCGCTTTGCTCGGAATGACAAGATTTTTTCTGGCGATCCAATGTTTAGGGGAATTGGGAACTGAATGATTAAAGCTGTTCGAGGAACGCGAGACCTGCTGCCGCCCGAAACGGCGCTGTGGAATTTTGTGGAGTCGGCGGTGCGGGATGTGTTTCGCGCCTACAACTTCCAGGAAATTCGTACCCCTATCTTCGAGTCGACGGAATTGTTTGCTCGCGGCGTGGGTGAAGAGACCGATATTGTTTCGAAAGAAATGTACACGTGGGAGGACGGAGAAAGAGCCGCCTCAGGACTTGTACGAGCATGGCAGCAAACAAATCCCGGGGCAATTCCCCATACGCCGTCGACGGGACTTGCAATACACGGATATGTCCCTGACTTCGTCGCCAAACTGAAAGATGCAATAGTTGTTATTGATGCGAAATCGAGGCCAACTACAGCCGCGCTTGAACAGCTCAGTTCGTATGCGCAGTTTCTGCGAGAACACAGTCCGGGCCATATAATCAGGCCGATCCTTGCGTTCCCCGACCGCGCTACGGTGCCAAATGCAGTACAGACGGGAGCTCAACGTCTCGGTGTCGAGCTGGGGCCCCTCGATTACGAGCCAGCTAAATCCCTGACTCTTCGCCCCGAGGCCACGGCAGGCATCGTCCGCGCCTATATTGAGCACAAACTCTGGGATCGCGGTCTGAACAAGCTTTATTGCATCGGGCCGATGTTCCGGCGCGAACGTCCGCAGAAAGGCCGCTATCGCCAGTTTTATCAGATCGACGCCGAAATCATCGGCCCGGCATCAGCGGGCAGCGACTCTCCCGCACGCGATGCCGAGCTGTTGGAGATGCTGGCGACATTGCTCGACCGTCTGGGAATCACCGGGTGGACTCTCGAGCTGAATTCGGTGGGATGTGCGAACGATCGCGCCGCCTTCAATGAAGCGCTGCGCAAGGCTTTGGAGCCGGTGGTGGGGAAGATGTGCGCGGATTGCCAGCGGCGGGCAGTGACGAATCCGCTGCGCGTGTTCGATTGCAAGGTGCCGGAAGATCAGCCGATCATCGATACGCTACCGCGCATCAGCCAGTTTCTGGATGAGGGATGCCGGAAACACTTTGATGAGGTTCAGGCGATTCTAAACGCTGTTGGCGTGCCTTTTGTGTTGAACGACCGTTTGGTGCGCGGGCTGGATTACTACACACGGACCGCATTCGAGTTTACGCACGGAGCGCTCGGGGCGCAGAACGCAATCCTCGGTGGCGGCCGCTATGACGGGCTTTCCGAGGCCCTGGGCGGGCCCGCGGCTCCCGGGATTGGGTTTGCGATAGGTGAAGACCGGCTGGTGATGTCGTTACAGGAATCGGCCTCTGCTGAGGGTGTTGTGCGCAAGCCGGATGTGTATGTGGCTGCGCTGGGAGCGGGGATGAACACCGAGGCGGCCCGGCTGGCGCGTGAATTGCGGCGGCATGATCTGGTGGTGGATCTCGGAGATGAGAGCTTCCGGCTGAAGAAGTCGTTTGAGACGGCTACGAAGGCCGGGGCCAAGTACATTTTGATCGTCGGCGAGAATGAAGTGAAGGCTGATGCGTTTTCTTTGAAGGACCTGGTTACGGGTGAGCAGGTTTCGGTGCCGCGTGGGGAGCTGGCGCGGAAGATACAAGGCGCGTGACTTTGCGCGGCGCTCAGGATGACAGCTTTTTTCGCTTGGAGGGCATCTCATGAAGGTGAGTTGGATCATTTGCGCAATCTTCTTATTAGCCTCTATCGTCCCAGGTATAGCTCAGGCTCCCGCGTCAAAGCCCCTTACTCCTCTGGAGCAGACTTTGATTGCCAGCGAGAACAGTCTGATCGACGCCAAGAAGAAGGACGACGGCGCGTTCTTCAAGCAGAGGGTGAGCGACGATTTTGCCCTAGTCGGGGTGGACGGCGAGCTGCATGAGCGGCAGGAGGCGGTGGACGAGCTGGGCGATTCCGGTCTGGTAGAGTTAACCGCTTACGATATCAAGGTGGTGATGGTCGGCGAGGGTGCGGGGGTCGTTACTTACGACGCAATCGTGCGTAAAGCGCCGGAGGAAGATCAGGGGCCGCCGCCGCGATATCAGCATTTCAGTTCGGTATGGGTAAGGCAGGGAGATGTGTGGAAGCTGAAGTTTCATCAGGCTACGGCAACGCATTGGGGAGACTGGTAGGAGAGACTCGGTGCCCTGGCAGCCTTGCCGCTTCCACTTCCCGGTGGGGAACGTCTATCCTTACTGGGCAGTGTCCGGTCTCGAAGTTCCTCGAGGAGAGATGCAATGAAGCGAGCAGGAATCATTCTGGCGGCGGGCGTGGTTTTAGTGGCAGGGGCGCTGGCGCAGGAAAGCGTGCCCAAGCCCGGTCCGGAGCACAAGAAGCTCGACATACTGGCCGGCTCCTGGGTGTTGGAGGGGGACGTGAAGCCAAGTCCGATGGGGCCTGGGGGAAAGATCACAGAGAATGAAAAGTGCGAGTGGATGGAAGGTGCCTTCTTTCTGGTATGTCACGTTGATTTCAAGAGCGCTAACTCGGGCAGCGGGTCAGGACTGTCAGTGATTGGATACTCTACCAGCGACAAAGCCTACACCTATCGCGAGTTCAACAGTTGGGGAGAGTTCGAGGATTCTAGGGGCACTCTCGATGGCGACACCTGGACCTGGACCAGTGACGAGAAAATGGGGGACGCCGTAATGAAGGGCCGCTTCACCATGAAGTTTACTTCGCCGGCCGGATACACCTTCAGTTTTGAAATGTCACCGGATGGGGCGAAGTGGACCACCGCGGTCGATGGAAAAGCCACGAAGGTAAAATAAGTTCTGAACCAACGCTAGAGATTTCCCTCCTCAGTTTGCATCTCTCCAATCTATCGCCACGCTCCGATAATCAATCCCATGACTACGAACGACACAGTCATGTAACCACCGTTAATCAGCATATATTTCCAGGAACGCCGTTCAAACAGCGCGATGGTCGCGATGGCCAGGGCCACCCAGCCAAAACCAGCCAGAAACCCGGCGGTTGCTCCCCAAACAGCCGTGGTCTTGGGTTCGGCCAGGAAGGCAGCCAGGTTCGCAGCCATGATCACGGCGAAGATCAGTGATAAGCCGAAGATCTTGAACATGTTGCTCTTGCCCAAGTCAGCTTCTGAAAGGTTGTTGACTGACATCCAGGCATGGCCAAACAAAGCCTTGGAGTACCACAGCCCTCCGAGGACAAAAGTGGAAACGGCGGCGGCCACGACGGCCAGCCAGTTGATATGTGGCATGGAAGCGCTCTCCTCACAGAAATTAGAACCTCCGACAAGATGAACCAGCGCATCGGGGAATGTATTGTAAGAAATTTCCCTAGGCGACAGGAATGTAATGGGGATATTCGGTTCGGTTCCGGTGATACTCGGCCGGAGTCATGCCGGCGAATTGCTGAAATTCATGAATGAAGTGAGCCTGGTCGTAGTAGCCGCAAGCGGCTGCGAGGTCAGACCAGTCCGGTTCCTGGACACAGTGCGCGGCGGCCAATGACTGGCGGAAGCGCAGGATCCGCGAAGTCAGTTTTGGAGTGAGACCGACGCGGCAATCGAAGCGCGCAAGCATCTGCTTGTGGCTTAAGCCGAGACGAGATGCGAGCTCGCGCACCGGGATTACAGGCCAGGAATGCAGGGTTGCCAGCGCCGCTGCAATGGTCTTGTCCGGCTCCAGACGGGACTGCGCCTTGCCGATGAGGTAGGCCTCCAGCAGATCGAACTTGGCGTCGACGGCGCTGGCTTCGATCAGCTGCTCGCGCAGGCAAAGGATTTCTCGTTTCCAAATCAGATCCAGTTCCACCACGTGGGCAGTCAGCTCTGAAATGGGGAAACCGAAGAATGGCGCCGCCCCACCCGTCCGAAAATGCGCACCCATCATCGACGACCCCTTCTCGGTGCCGATCACAAGATAGCGATTCTGCATGCCGCTAATCCAGCAGCGGTGGTAGCTTGTGTAGCGGAGAATGTCCTGCCGGTCGTAAAGTTTCTTGGGGCCCTCGCTTAGATCGACGATCAACTCCACAGACGCATCGGGCAGGAGCTTTTCCTTGGTGTGATCGACTTCCAGGTCCTGGTAGAACCAAAGGTTCTCCACGAAATAAGAGAGTGGAGCGCGCGGAACCCTGAGGCGGAAGATCATCGCCGTGGGAGGTTAGCATGGCTTATATTCCGCGGCAAGACCGGTTCGACCCGCGCGAAAAGACAACCCCGCCACTCGACCCTGGCCACGCGATTTCTGTCACAAAGCGCTTACCATTCATCCCGCAAGACGGGCCATTTATAATCTTTGGTTCGGCTTTCAGGTCAACTCCGGGTGTAAGGACATAACTTGCTCGATTTCTTAGGTGATCTACGACGGACTCATATGTGTGGGGCGCTGCGCGCTTCCGACGCTGGCAAGAAGGCCACGCTGATGGGCTGGGTGAACAAGCGGCGCGACCTGGGCAGCCTCATTTTTGTGGACCTGCGCGACCGTACCGGGGTTGCGCAAGTCGTGATCAACGCCGAGCGGGATCCGGCGATTCACAAGAAAGCAGAGGCTCTGCGCAACGAGTACGTGATCGCTGTTACCGGCACGGTGAAGCTGCGCGACGCGAGCACGGTGAACAAGAACATTGCCACCGGCGAAGTGGAACTTGTGGCGGAGGAGTTGCGTATTCTGAACGAGTCAAAGCTGCCTCCTTTTCTGCCTTCCGACACGGCTTTAACCAATGAAGAGACGCGGCTGAAGTATCGCTACATCGATTTGCGGCGCGAGGTGATGCAGTTCAACATCGAGCTGCGTCACAAGGTGGCGAAGGCGATCCGGGATTATTTGTCTGACCATGGATTCTTCGAAATTGAAACGCCATTCATGACGCGGTCAACACCGGAGGGCGCGCGCGATTATCTGGTGCCCAGCCGCGTCCAGCCGGGGACCTTCTACGCGCTGCCGCAGTCGCCGCAGATGTTCAAGCAGATTCTGATGATCTCCGGGTTCGACAAATATTTTCAGATCGTGCGCTGCTTCCGCGATGAAGACTTGCGCGCGGACCGCCAGCCGGAATTCACCCAGATCGATCTGGAAATGTCGTATCCCCAGCCGGAGCGCGTCTGGGAGGTGGTGGAGGGATTTCTGACAGCGGCATTTGCCGCGGCGGGGCACGCCATCAAGACCCCATTTCCGCGCATGGATTACGACGAAGCCATCCGGCTGTATGGCATCGACAAGCCGGACTTGCGCCTGCCTGCATTTACCGATGTGCGGGAGTGTTTTACAGCGGAGAACCTGCAGGAGCTCGCGATCAATCCGAGTCTACCGGTGGTTGCGATCCGTACGCCGAAGGTGGGTGAGCTCTCGCGCAAAGAGCGCGATGACATCAAGCCCATGTTCCACTCCAAAGGTGGAGCGAAAATATTTGAAGATTTCAAACGCATCGCGAACAAGTTCCCGGAAGCGGCAGCTGCGATTGCGAAAAAGACCGGCATGGAGGAAAGCGATCTGATCGTTCTGGTCGCTGGGTCGGCGCAATCTGGGTCAGCCCAAGCCGCGCCACAGGCGCATCGCAAAGTCACGCCGCAGGAACTGGCGATCTACGCCTCCGCCGGCTTGCTGCGTCTGGCTTTGGCGCAAAAGTATTCTGAAAAGCACGGAATCTTCAAGAAGAGTGGAGATGCCGCGAGAGACTTCCGCTTCCTGTGGGTCACGAACTTCCCCATGTTCGAGTGGGATGAGGGCGAAAAGACCTGGATGGCGGCGCATCATCCGTTCACCTCGCCGCATGAAGAAGACATGGCGAAGCTCGAGTCGGGAGTGGAAGCGTTGCACGATCCGCTCTCGCCGCTGAGCGCAGTGCGCGCGCTAGCCTATGACGTAGTGCTGAACGGCACAGAGTTGGGTTCCGGATCGATTCGTATCCACCGCCAGGATGTGCAGAGCCGAATCTTCCGCGCCCTGGGCATGACCGAAGAAGAAGCGCGCGCCCGTTTCGGGTTCTTTCTGGAGGCCCTCGAGTACGGCACACCTCCGCACGGAGGAATCGCGCTGGGGCTGGACCGCATTGTGATGATTCTCGCCGGGGCAGAGAGTTTGCGGGAGGTGATCCCGTTCCCGAAGACGGCGCGCGCGGTGGATCTGATGGTGGATGCGCCGACGCCGGTGAGTGAGGCGCAGTTGCGGGAGTTGGGGATCGCAATTCGTAAGTCGAGGGAATGATGACTCGCACAAGAAAGATCGTCAGGTTCGCGATGTTGATCCTCGGCGCTATTTTGCTTGTAGTTGCTGGATGGTTCTGGCTTGCGCATGAACCTACCATCGGCATTTCCCGGATTCGATTTGATAGTGCTCCCCTCGAAATGGCGCTGATGAAGGCTGCATCCGACGTGTTTGTTGTGAAGCGTCCGGGCTCCAAATCCGAGCCCTGCAGGATATTTTGTGCTGGTCGTTGGTAAGGCTAGTACCGATCGATCGAATTGAGCCCCTAGCGTCCCCTGGCGGTTTCCGCCTATGCTTTATCCGAGCCTGGCGTAACTTCGAAATCCACACCCCTTTGTGACATCTAACCTTGCGCCTCACTCCCGATTCATCTCATACTGAATCCATATCTCTACACGCTCTCTGACAACCGAATAGGGCTGGCAAGTCCAGTCAATCCAATATTTTGCGGCTAAATTCTTTCGATTCAAGATTTTAGTCAGATTCACGACAGATTAAGGCCTCGCAAGTCGCTGATTCCAGGGAATTAAGAAGATTCGATCTGCAATTTTTTTGATCTGGATTCGAAGGCACAGGAAGGACCGCAAGCACCACCAGCGCTAACTATTTTTTGAGACGGGAAATCGCCAGTTCTTCCACGCGCGCCAGCACTTCATCCTCACTCAGCTTCGTCGAGTCGATGACCACCGCATCTGCCGCCGCTTGCAGTGGAGACACCGCGCGAGTGCGGTCGCGGTGATCGCGTTCGCGCAGGTCGGCGGCTACATTCGCGGCTACTTCGCCTTTAATCTTCTGCTGCTCCATGCGGCGTTGCTCACGGACGATCGGGTCGGCATCCAGAAAGATTTTCAAGTCTGCCTCAGGAAAGACCTTCGTGCCAATGTCACGTCCTTCCATCACCACGCCGCCGCCCGCACCCATTTCCCGCTGGCGCGCAACCATCCAGGCGCGTACGCCGGGATGCACCGAGACGCGCGAGGCTGCTTCGGTGACGTCGCGCTCTCGAATGCGCTCCGAGACATCGCGGCCGTCGAGCAAGGTTCGGTTTCCGCCCACCGTAGGCTGGAGCTGAATGCGTGATTCCTGCGCCAGCTTTACCAGCGCGGGTTCGTCGTCGAACGATATGTCGTGGTCGATGGCTTTCAACGCGAGGGCGCGGTACATGGCGCCACTTTCCAGGTTGACGTAGCCGAGCTTGCGCGCCAGGCGGGATGCGATGGTGCTCTTGCCCGCGCCCGCCGGGCCGTCAATGGCAATGATCAGTTTGCGTGGGGAGTGGTCGTTCATTCTGCGAGTAGACGATTGTACACGGAGAATAAGACGGAGATATGAAGGCTTATTTTGTTACGCGATGCGGACGCATGGATGCGACCACCGGTTCCTTCGCGGGAGTGATCTGCAGCATTGATTTGCCGCTGACGTGGATGAAGCTTAGCTCGCGGGCTGCCAGGAGCGCGTTCACGGCTTCTTTCACGCGGGAGCGGGCTACGAAGTTTCCGAAAAAGGTTTCGAGTTCTGAGGGCTGGGCCGCGATTACGCAATCCAAGTATTTCGAGAGCAGCGCGGAGAGCGCTTCGGGCACCGAGAGTCCCACGCCTTCGCGGACGGCATCGGGAGCCCAGCGGTAGAGAAGATCCCAGAACGAGCCTTCGTTGGCCTTGTAGTCGACGCGGGTGATGCGCAGCTTGGACAAAAGTTCACCCAGCGCCTTATCGAGTGCGGCCAGCGAGACGCTTCCGCCGAGCGCTTCCTGCAGCTTTGGTTTGGAGATGGGACCGTCGCGGCGGATCAGTTCGAAGGTGTCGCAGGCGAGCGGCGAGTAGGGGGATCGCGGTCCTTGTTTGGGTGCGAGTTTGGGATTGCGCTCGCCGACCAGAGCGTAGAAATAAGGAAACGCCGAAGCCGCGACCAGGAATGCGTTGTTTTCGTCGAACAAATTTGCCTCATAGGCGGCGCGCTCGCGCAGCAGGCGGACCATGAGTTCCGTGGCCGCCAGTGCACGGGGATCAGAGTAGGCGTGTTGCCAGGTGGGGAGCCGGTTGTCGGAACCGACGAAGGCCCCAATGAAACTGGGCACCGGCATGGTAGGGCGCACGGGATACATGAGACAGAATCCCACGGCCTCGACGAATTGACGCGCTTCTTCGACGGTGCGGATGGGCTTGCCATCGAGGCGCCACTTCTGGCTGCGGAGTTGCTGGAGATCGGAGTCGGTCATAGGTAGCTGTCAGCTATCAGCTCTCAGCCAAACCCTCGCCCCGGCGCTGCGTTTGCTGAGAGCTGATGGCTGATAGCTTCGCTCGAGAGCTAGATTCTCTTAAACGCCTTCTGAATGTCCTTTACAGAATACCGCAGGACGACGGGACGGCCGTGCGGGCAGGACATGGGGTGGTCGGTTTTCGCGAGTTCGGTGAGAAGCCAGTCCATTTTATTCTGCTCGAGCGGCATGTTCACCTTGATGGCGGCGTGGCAGGCAATGGACGCGGCAATGCGGGTGCGAATCTTTTCCAGGTTCAGGGACTGCTCTTCGCGCGAGATCTGGTCGAGCAGTTCGTGGAGCATGTGCTCGACGGCGGCTGCGTCAACGCCGGCGGGGGCGACTTTCACGGCTACGCTGCGGGCGCCGAAAGGTTCGGCCTCGAAGCCGTTGTGCTGGAGTTCGTCGGCGATCTCGGCAAAGACGGCCTGTTGCGCCGGCGACAGTTCGAGCACGATGGGCATGAGCAGGCGCTGGCTTTCCACTTTCTGCGCTGTGCGCTGCTTCAGGATGCGCTCAAACAGGACGCGTTCGTGAGCAACGTGCTGGTCGACGATCCATAAGCCATCTTCGTTGACGGCGAGAATAAATGAATTGCGAATTTGTCCCAGAGGCCGGAGGGTGGAGAGCGAGGCTAGCGTGGATTCTTCCTCGCCCGTATTTTCTGAGGCGTCGAGTGCGGGGGCGCAGCCATTGTCTGGAACTATTTCTGGAATGGCTTCGTCGAAGCGGCTTTCCAATCCTCGGGCTACTGGAATCGCGGCGTTGGTTTCGACCGCAATTCCGCCTTCGAACTGGAAGCGGGCGGAGACTGGCTGGGCTGCCGGGGCTTGCAGGGCGAAACCGCTCATGGGTTCGTAATGTGGGCGCGCGGGTGCTCCTGAGACGGAGGCGAGGTCGGAAGGCGGCTCCCACTCCCTTGCGCCGGGAGTGAGGCCGGAGCCGGCTGTGGCGTGGGCGTGAATTTCGGTGGTGAACTGGGGCGCGGGGCGCGCCTTCATGAGAGCGGCGCGCACGGTGTCGCGAACGAAATCGTGCATCAGGGTCGGTTGCCGGAAGCGGACTTCAGTTTTTGAGGGATGTACGTTGACATCGACCTCGCCCGGGGGCAGTTCGAGGAACAGCAGCACTACGGGATAGACCGTGGGCGGAATTATGTTGCGATAAGCCTCGGTTAAGCCGTGCTGAACGAGGCGGTCGCGGATCAGACGGCCGTTGACGAAGACGAAGATCGAATTGCGATTCAGCTTTTGGATCTCGGGCTTGGAGACGAAGCCGTGGAGGCGCATTTCGCCGGGATCGACTGGTCCGGCTGCACCTTCATTGCCGTCTTCTTTTTCTTTGCGGCGCCAGGGTGGGGGTTGGGGCAGGCCGACATGCTCCAGGGGCTGGACCGCCGCTAGCGGAATCAACTGATCGAGGGTTTCCTTACCGAAGACCTGATAGACGCGCTCGCTGTATCCCGCTACGGGTGGGGCTACCAGCATGGCATTGGTGGCGGAATGCAATTCAAAATGCTTTTCGGGATGGGCCAGGGCGTAGTGCGTGACCAGGGACGCGATGTGGGAGAGTTCGGTCGATTCGGCTTTCAGGAATTTCTTGCGCGCGGGAGTGTTGAAGAAGAGATCGCGAATCGTGATGGACGTGCCTTCGGGCAGACCGGCTTCTTCGACGCGCGCCATCTTGCCGCCGTTGATCTCAAGAATGGTGCCGGCGGAGGCTTTTTCTGCGCATGTCTCCAGACGCAGGCGGGAGACTGAGGCAATGGAGGGCAGCGCTTCGCCGCGAAATCCGAGCGTGGCCACGCTCAGCAAGTCTTCGGCGTCTTTGATCTTCGAAGTCGCATGGCGCTCGAAAGCGAGCATGGCGTCGTCGCGGACCATGCCGCATCCGTTATCCGTGATCTGAATCAGCTTCTTGCCGCCGGCTTCGATATTGATCTTGATGCGGGTTGCGCCTGCGTCGAGCGCGTTCTCGAGGAGCTCTTTAACGACCGAGGCAGGGCGCTCCACCACTTCGCCGGCGGCGATCTTGTTGGCGACATGCTCGGGGAGTACGTGGATGCGGCCCATGAGGTGCTCTAGGTGGTTAGAAGTCAGTTTCGCAGATGGTGGGGGCGGAAGGCAAAGATGGGACTGCACGGAGGGTGGAGCAGGGCTTTCAGCGTGAGGCTATCGCGTGCCGTCCCTCTGGGACTCGTTCCACCTTCGCGCTGCTACCCGGCACTTGCGTGCCGGGCTTTCACATGCCGCCCCTTCGGGGCTTGGTCAGTTCTCTGTGGGTTCGACTTTGGATTTGGGCGGGGGCAGGGTTCTGGCGGGCTTGGGCGGAGCAGGTGGAGTCGGGGGTGTGGCGGGTCCGGCCTTGGCTGAGGTTTTGCGGATTTCGATACCGTCGTGCTCGTCGTTGAGGACGATATGGGAGGAACCGTTGCCTACGCTACCGGTCGCCTTGCCTTCACGGTCGTTGTTGTCGATCTTCAGCTCGGGGAAGTCGGACTGGATTTCGCCGTCGCGGGTATGGGCGTCGAGGTGGAAGCCAGCTTTGTCGGGCACGCTCAAGTTGATATCGCCGTTGCGGCTGTCGATCTGCACATTGCCGAGGGAGCGCATGGAGACTTCGATGCCGCCATTCTCATCCTGCACGCGGACGTCGCCGGAAATATCCTCGAGACGGATTTGCTTGGAGCGCGTGGTGAGGTGCAAGGGGCCGGTGATCTGGTCGGCGTGGAGGTCATCGGAATCGAGATCGAGATCGCCGTCGATGCGGGAGAACTCCAGGTCGGTGCGAGAGGACTTGAAAGCTACGCTTTTGCTGATACGAGCGAGTTTGACGCTCTCCTGAAATTCACCTTCGAACTGGGCAGCGCCCTTGATGTCAGTGACGGAGACCTCGTTAAGGCGGCCACTTATGTGGACGTCGCCGGTAATCTGTTCGACCTTGGCGGAGCTTTTTTCGAGATTCAGTTTTACGTTGCCAGTGATGTTTTCGACTGAAACATCGCCGTGCTGGTTATCGATCTCCACGTCGCCATCGCGGCCGGTGACGGAAACCTCGCCTCGACGCGAAGTGACTTGGAGGCTCATCTTGCGGGGGATGGAGATATCGAGATCGGTCTGCACGGAGTGGTCGCCGGCGGCGTGGGTTTTGGCGTCGAGGGTTAACTGAGCGCCGGTGGCGGTGAGGGTCGGTTTAGTTTCGGCGTTGTATTTGTCGGCATCGTTCTGGCTTTCGGCGCCGATGCGCTTGCGGATCGTGACGGTGATTTTGTTGTCGTTGGAGAGGGTGACGCGGACTGCGCCGTGATCGTCGTTCACGCGCAGGCTGGTAGCGGCGGGCGTGATTTCCTGTTCGAGGTGGTCGTCGAAGTTGAAGGTCTCGCCGAGAATGTTGTCGAGGTCGCTGTCGTCGATGTTGAGGTGGTCGCGAATCTCGCCCAGGTGTGGCGTGACTCCCGTGGCGATGAGTCCGCAGGTGACGATGCAGATGACCAGGAAGATTCCTCCGGCGCCGATACCGCGGACGGGCACGCCGTCGCGTTGAGCCTGCTGATACTCAATGAGCTTGATGACGCCCCAGAGGATCAGAAGCAGGGGCCAGTAGTGAGCGAACAGAGTTCCCAACCGCTCCCAGGACAGCAGGTGCAGGTTGCCGAGCAGGAAAACGAGGCCGAGGATGATCAGGACCAGCGGCCCGGCAAAGGAGCGGCGGCGAGGGCGCGGTGGAAAAGGCGGGACAGGAGGCTGGGTTGGGCTAGACATTGCGCACCTCCCCGGAAGGAGACGCAGGTCCTTGATTAGGAACCGATGGATCAGGAACAGATGAACCGGAAGGTGGCGGCGGTTGAGGCGGCATTATTCCAGAGGACACGGGTGGGAGCGGACCGACGTGGCCGACCGATGAGGCGCTGCTCTGCAGCAGTTTGACGATGCCGACTACCAGGATCCAGGCCGGCCAGGTACGGTGAAGCCCGGCAATATCCATGCTGTCGAGGAGGAACAGGATGCCGGTGGTAAGCACCATTGCCGGTCCCATCAAAGAACGACTGACGCAGCGGCCGCAACCGCACGATTGCCGGGCGCGCTCATAGTTACGATAAAACATCCAGCCGCCGAGAACGATGAGGATCAGCGGCCACAGGCGGTCCAGACCAGTGTCGAAGATTCGCATCGTGTGCAGCAGGAACAGAACGCCGAGTCCGATGAGGACGATTGCACCTACGGGCACTTTGCCGGCGTCGAACTTATCGCCCATGCTGAAGGCCTGGCCGAGGCCCATGGGATCAGGCGCGGGCTGGCCTTCCTGAAGAGCACGAGCGGTGCGCACGGAGTCGATGATCTGGTAGATGTAGAAAAATCCGATACCTAGGCCGAAGATCCATCCCCAGTCGCCGGCATGTGCGGAAGCGAAAATGAGCATCACCATGATGAGCAGGTGGGCGAGTCCCTTGGCGTATTGCGAGCAGTAGACGGCGCCCACGCCGAAGGGAAAGAATCCGGCGAGGATGCCGGCGACTGCGGGATTGGGGCCGGAGCCTGAGGAAGGCCTTGGGACGGTCGCGACGTTCCCAGGCTGCGGATATCCGGATTGCACAGGTACGAATCCGGCTGCGGGGGCGGTGCCTTCGAGACGGGCTGCTAGGCAGGGCTCGCAGTAGATGACGCCGCGGACGTCGCGGGTGCAAGCGCTGCAGAGCGGCTTGCCGCAAGTGCGGCAGAAAGCGACTGCCGCAAGGTCGTTGTGGGTGGCGCAGTTCATACGAACCTCCTGTACGTGGTCACCGACACTACAGGCAGATCGTCTACAGATGGACCCAGAGGAGCGCGGGCGAGAATGAGATGGTTCTCGTTCTGGCTGTAATCGCGATCCTGCTTCTGCTCGGGCTGTTGTGTTGTGTCGTTCTTGGGATCTTTCTTTTCCTTTTCCGGAGCGGGCTCGGCGGCGGGCGCGACGTTGCGCTTGAGTTCGCGCACGCGGGATTCTACCTCGTAGACCAGCCGGATGTTCTCGTAATAACGAACTACGCGGGCTTGCGTATTGTAGTACGTGTGTCGCAGGGCAGCGGGACGCAAGCTGACCTGGCGCAGGTCGGCGGGTTTCACGCCGAGTACGCTCAAGCCCACCGACAGCGAGAAGAACGCCATGCCAAACGACATGGCGAACCGGGGCTGCCGGATGGCGCCCCAGACAGGTTGTACCGCGGCTGAGGCCCAGGCTTGGACGCGCTCCAGCCACGAGACGCGGGGCTGGGAAGCGGACACGTTTACCCGCAGGCGCTGGGTGTCAACGCCCGTTGTGGATGCCAGAATGTTGGTGACCAGACTGACTGGAGGCTCCGCCTCCGTGAGATCCTTCAGCCAGTTGCGGCCCGCGGTTACATCGGCGAGCAGCGGCCCACAGGCGGAACAAGTCCGGGCGTGGGCGTGGAAGGTGTCGAGTTGAGCGCCGGTCAGAACGCCATCGAGCGCGTCGCTGACGAGGCTATCGAACTCGTGACACTGCATTCCGTGATTGGTGTGGTCTGGCATCACATCACCTGCCTATAGGTACGTTGTAAAAGGCGGGCTAGTTCCGCCCGGCCACGATTTATTCGAGATTTCACAGTACCCTCCGGTACCTTCAAGATGGTTGCGATTTCACGGTAATCAAAATCTTGTAAGTCCCTTAAAATCACTGCCTCGCGGAGTTCGGGAGAGAGCCTGGCGAGGGCGGCGTGAATGGTTTCGGAGACCTCGCGGCTGCGGACGTGCTGGTCGGGAGGAGCGGATTGGTCCTGAATTTGCTCACTGAGGGGCTGGGCGTCTTCGTGGGCGGAGGACGTGGCATCGAGTGAATCGGTGATGCGGTCCTGCTTGGTTTTGCGGAAATGGTCGACCAGGAGGTTGCGGGTGATGGTGGTGACCCAGGTGACGAATGCTCCCTTGGAGCTGTCGTAGCTGGAAAGGGTGCGGTACATTTTGATGAAGACTTCCTGGGCGAGGTCTTCGGCGTCGGTGGATGATCCGGCGAAGCGGTAGCAGATGTTGTAGATACGGCGGTTGTAGGTCTGAACGATTTCTTCCCAGGCAGCGGCGTCGCCGGCAACGCAGCGGCGGACCAGCATCGCGACTACCTGAACGTCTTCCAAAGAAGCTCCCCGGAAAGGCGGCTGTCAGCTTTGAGCTATCAGCTTTCAGTTAGATCAAGTTCTCGAACTGGGTCACAAGACAGTACGCGAATGTGCTGCTGTAAGTTCGCGAGTGTCCGTGGCGCAGGTTATAGGAAACAGGGCATTGTAGCAGTGGGGATTCGTGGGCTGCGGTCTTTGAGGGTGAGTGAGGGCTTGGGAGGTTTCGAGGCAAGAAAAAAGTGGCGCACCGGAGTGCGCCACTGAGTTGAACAGGAATTTTCTGGGGCACAGCCGGGATATTGCGGCTGTGCCCTTTTCCTGGAACGGGCTATTATTTTTGTTTCGCCTGGGCTTTCCCCGGACGCGCCACTGCGGGTACGCCGGTTAGCGTTCCCTGCTCCTCGATGGGGCCAACGAATACGCTGTTGTCGTCATATTCAAGCCAGAACAACTGTGAGGCGCTGGCCTGGTAGATGATTGCGTCGAATGCTCCCGATAAGCCGCCGATTGTAGCCGCCAGCGGATTCGCCGGCGAGTTGGTCGACAACATTGAGAAGCGCCCAGCGTTGATCGAGTCTGGGAGCGGGGTTGAAGTGAATGTGGCTCCGGTTTCGGTCGTGGCTCCCACGCCCAGAGTCTGGAAGGGATCGCTGACCTCTCCGGTGAGGCTCAAGACACCGCCTGAAGCCATGGTTCCCTGCGCGACCATGTCGAACTCGCAGTCGCCGCAGCCGGTTTCGAAGTCGTTGAAATTCTGCCATCCAGCGGCGTAGGTTCCATTGAAATCCGTACTGGTGGGATCAGTTTGCGGAATAGCGACTCCTGTGCCGCCGGCAAGAGGTCCGCCGCTCTCGAACTCAAGAAGGAGAGCGCCGCCTACGTCAGGATTTCCATTTGCGTTGTTGGGATCGCTCAGATCGAGGGTTGGGTCCGTCGCATAAACCTGCAGATTGTGGACGTTTCCGCCTCCAAAGCCGGCGATTGTCATACTGCCGTATCCATTGGCAGCAATGGTATAGGTGCCACCCACCACGCCCGCCAGCCCCGATACGAAATTAGTGTCCAACTCAACATCTTCCGCTATGCCCGAGTAGGTAGCGGGAGTGGGAGTTGAGTTGGGAGTGATTTGCCCCGCCACGCCGTATTCATCGCCGAACGGGTCGGCGGAAACTGCGAATACGGAGGCGGTGAGCGACGCGTTGGTCGCACCGGTGGCGTTAGTGCCCTGGCCGAATGCCGAGCCGACGGCCGAGTCGCTGGGACCCGTCGATACGCTGGGATCGACATCGATGATCCTTATCACTTCCGGACCAACCACGTAGTAGTTCAGCAGGATCCCCGTACTGCCGTACACGAGACTGCTGGTGAGAACGCCCCGCCCGAAAGCATCGGGAGTGCCGAGCGATACGGTCAAAGGCGCCGCGACGGTGGTAGTAGTGTCCCCATCATCATTGACGTCGACTTCGTCGGTGGCTGCGCTGGGGATTGTGAACACGCCCCCGATCGCAACTGGGCCATAGCTGAGGTCCACTCCGGAGAGAGTGAAGGCAAAGCCGCCGGAAGGCGTGCCGCCAAGTGTCTGCAAGTCCATGCTACCGCTGGAGGTTGCGGACCCATCAAACTGGGTGATGAGCGCGTGGTCGGCGTTCACAAACTGGACGCCGAGGGTTTCGGTTCCGCTTGCACCCACGGCTGTGTTATTTGTGTTCAGAGTGAGCGTGCCCTGGCCGGTGGTCGCGTCAACCGTCAGAGTTCCCCCGGTGATTGTATCGCCGCTGGGCTCAGGAGAGGTGATTCCAAAACCGTCGTTGTAGTCTTGTTCGCCGGCGGTGACAGTGCCAGCCGCGGTAATGGTTACCGCGCCCGCGAGAGCGTAGTAGTTCGGCCCTTCGTTGATCGCTTCCTGCCCGCTGAGATAGAACGCGAAAGCACTCGTTGCTGGAGGAGGAGGAGGGGGAGTGGTGGTGGTCGATGAGCTGGAACCGCCGCATCCCATCAAGAAACTCAAAGCCAAGAAAACTGCAGCGAGGAAGATCCCGTAAAGTTTGCGGTTCATAGAGACTCACCTTTCTGTGCGCGGCTGGTCAACGCCGCGGCTTTCTGGCCGACACGCGCACGTGACTGCGGCGATACGGCGATGCCATGCTGGTTACGCATCGTGTAGACTTGGCCGCCCACCTTCACGGTGCGGGCCACGAAGAGTTCTTTGCTCTTATACGTCTTCATCACGCCGGTTACCTCAACGTGCTGACCGGTGGCGACAGCGAGGGCTCCTTTGCCCACCATGCCCCACCTTCCCAGACTTGCATCCACGGTTCCGGATGAAGTCGCGAGCATCAGGTGGGAGCCGACGCTCATGCCCGCAGGGGCTTTTTTGAACACACTCGACACGGTGCCACTGAGCGTGACTTCCCTGGCGATGTCGTAATACGGTTGGACTGCGGACGCCGGTTGGGCGCCGAGTGGAACGGCCAGGATCGCGAACAGCAGGCCGATCAGCAGCCCTGCGATCACTGGTGTGGTTTTTGTCAAACGAGTACGCCTCATTGATTTGCTCCTTATAGAAGGGTGTAGTTCGTGTTTCTGAAACTGGTTTTCTGGCCGGCTGTTCGAGGAAGACGACGCCGAAGTTGTTGACTCAGAGATTCTGCCTTTCGCTAGTGGAAATAAGCCAGACATCCAAGATGGAGACCCACTGCGGGATTATGGTCCCGGGAGCCTGCAGCGTCAATCGGGAAAAAGGCCGTATGTTTGGTTACTTGGTTACCGTTGTTACCGATTGCCGCGGCATATGTTGTTCGTACCTGAGCGCCTTCCAAGCGGATTTGGGGTGAGGCAGAAAAGAGTGGCGCACCGAAGTGCGCCACTGGGCTGAATAGGTTCTGAATGCGAATTGTTGATGCCCCGGCTACTGTTGGGCGAAGGCTCCGAGGGTTAGCTGGTTGGGGTCGGTTTCGATCGCGATGTTGTCTCCGGTCGCGTCGATCAGGTAGTAGTTGAAAATGTCTGCAGTGCAGCCGGGGGCGCCGGTCGTGAACAGTGGGCAGGTGGTCACATCCAGGCCGGTGATGGTGCCGGTGAAGATGCCGTCGGCATTGCTGGTGAAGGCGCCGGACACGGGCGCATCCGGATAGACCGGACCTGCGCTGCCGAGCCAGTTGAGGTCAACATCTCCCGAGAAGGTTCCGCTGCTTGCGGGAGCGGTGACCGGACCGACGGCGTCGAACTCTCCCTGGCCGGCTACGTCCCAGCCGGTGGCACCCACGGCGTAGGAGCCGCTGAAGGAGGTAGCGGCGAATGAGCCGGCTCCGCTTTGCTGGTAGCCAATACCGGCGAGGAAATCATTGGTGTCGAGGGTAATCGCCAGGGCGTGGCCGTTACCGTCAAGGTAGAGCTGGATGTTAAAGGCATTGGGAGGCGTGGCGCTGTCGGATAGGCCGGCTATGGTCACTCGCCCGGTCGGATCCACCACGTAGGAGGTTACGGGAGCGCCCACGGGATCAGGACTGGCCGGTTCTACAGTAACGAGATCGTTGAAGTCGATGAAACCGCTCACGCTGCCATCGGCATTGGGAGTGATCTGGGTGGCAGCTTGTAACACGGTTCCGACCGAGTCTCCTCCGCTCAAGCCGACCACGTAGGTGTTACCGGAGGCGGAGGCGGTATTGAAATTGCCGGTGGTCGTTCCCTGGCTGAAGGCGATGCCCGATGTGGTGCCTAAATTCGGATTGTTATCGGTGGTTTCCACCAAGTCGATCTGGTTGGGGCTGACGATATAGCCAACCAGATTGATCTGGGAGTAATTCGCTGTGGGGACGAGTTGGAATGTGACGCGGCCCAAAGGGTCAGGCGCACCGACTGAGCTGGCCGCGGTGAAAGTCTGAGCCGCAAGAGGGGCGCCGCAATCGTTCGCGTCGAAAACGCTGTTCGCTGCCGAGATTGTGGTAGCGCCGCTGATGTTGATTATGCCGCCTAAAGCAGTTTGACAGAAGCCGGAATCCATGCCGGTGCTGATGAAGGTGTATCCGATAGGCGGAGTGGGGAGCGTGGTGCTGGTTTGCAAATCTAACTCTCCGCTGCCCGAGGCGGAAGCGTCGTATTCGGTGATAAAGGCCCTGGCAGGGTTGTTCGGAAGCACGGAAGCGTCGAGAGTCTCGATGCCGGTTACACCTATGTTGGGGTCGTTCTGCGTGCAGTCCGTCGCGAGGCAAGTGGCCAGAGTGATGCTCAGGTTGCCATCGGCGGAGGCGGTCACGCTGCTGCCGGTGGGGTTGATCATGTCATTGTAGGTAATGTTCGGGAAGTCCACGAAATCCTGCTCACCGGTGGTAATCGATCCCTGAGAGACGGTGAAGATTCCGGCGACGGAGTACTGGCCAGACGCAGCGTCATCTCCAATCAGCGAGAACACGTAGTTGCCATCGGGCAAGGGGCCGGTTTCGGGTGGAGGAGGAGGTGGCGGGGTGGTCATGGTGGTGGAACTGGAACCGCCGCATGCCAGCAGCGCGGCGATCATGCTCAGGCTGATCAGAAGAAGGATGGATTTGCGGAATGTCATCGGGCACCTCCGTCTGGTTGAGGCTGGGACAGCTTTTGGCTTCGGACGGGCACGACGCGAGCGGGGTGCGCCCGGAGAAGAAGTCCGGTCTTGCTTCGCAGCGTGACGGTGGTGCCGCCAACGTTCAGTTCGCGGGCCAGCAGATAATTCTTTCCGTTCAGTGAGGTCATAGCCCCGACGATCTGAACCGGGGTGCCGGTGTGCAGGGCTTCTTTGATTTCCTGGCTCAGGAAAGGTCCGACGTGAGCGTCGACCAGGCCTTCGGGGCCGGCCACGAGCAGATGCATTCCGACTGGGCTACCAAGGATGTGCCGGGTGACGACTTGCTGAATGTCTCCGTGGAGAGTGATTTCGTGGGCCGCGTCGTAGAAAGGACCAAAGCCCCGTGGAGAGCGGGATTCGGGTGCGGGCTGGGCTGGGAGTGGAACGGCCAGGATCGCGAAGAGCAGGCCGGACAGCAGCCCCGCGATCGTACCTGCGGAGATCATTCTTGCGGAGATCTTTCCCCCGGAGATCATTGGTGCGGAGATCATTGGTGCGGAGATCGTTGGTGCGGATTTCGTCAAACGAGTATGGCTCATGAATTCGCTCCTTCAGAAACTGGTGTGCGGTTCTGGTACCCCCCAAGCTGGTTTCCCCGGTGCTGCACTAGAAAAGACGAGCCCGAAGTTGTTGGTCCGGGCTTCTGCCGTTCGCTGACGGGAGTCCGCCAAAGATCTGCGATGGAGACTGATTGCAAGATTATGTTCCCGCGGGCACGCAGCGTCAATGGTCATGCAACAGAGTTGGCCCTGAGCTTGCGGAATGGGGCCAAAGGCGGGCGGGTTTGCCGGCGGACATTATGGCGAATCCGGGCCGCGGTTCTTTCACTACTCGCTGGTGAAGTAGTCGACCGTGACGGGGTTTTCGAAGAGCGAATAGTCGCGGGTGACGACGGTGATGCCGCTATCGGTGACGAAGTAGCGGGAGCGGTCGGCTTCGGTGTCGTAGCCGATGGTGGTGCCTTCGGGAAGATGGACGTTGCGGTCGATGATGCAGCGGCGGATGCGGCAGTGGCGTCCGACGGCGACATGGGAGAACAGGATGCACTGGTCGACTTCAGAGTAGGAGTTTACGCGAACGTCGGGCGAGAGGATGGAGTTCCTGACCATCCCGCCGGAGACTATGCAGCCGTTGGAGACGATGGAATCGAGCGCGGTGCCCATGCGTTCTTTCTCTGCGAAAACAAATTTCGCGGGCGGGTACTGGCGCTGGTGGGTGCGGATGGGCCAGTCGTGATCGTAGAGGTTGAAGATGGGGGAGACGGAGACGATGTCCATGTTGGCTTCGTAGTAGGCCTCGAGCGTGCCTACGTCGCGCCAGTAAAGAGCCTCTTTCTTGTTTTCGTCGACGAAGTCGTAAGCGAAGACGCGGTAGTCGGCGACCATCTTGGGCAGGATGTCCTTGCCGAAGTCGTGGCTGGAGGACTGGTCCTCGGCGTCTTTTAGCAGGACGGGGATTAGGACATCGGCGTTAAAGAGGTAGACGCCCATGGAGCCGGCGACCTTTTCAGGGTTCCAGGGGGAACGCAGTTCGGTCTTGGCCGGCTTTTCCTCGAAGCCGTTGATGCGGCCGTCTTTGTCGACGTCAACTACGCCGAAGCGGGAGGTCTCTTCGGGGGCGATCTGGATGGTGGCGAGCGTGAGGTCGGCGGCGGAATCGAGATGCTGCTTCATCATCTTGCCGTAGTTCATTTTGTAGATGTGATCGCCGGAGAGGATGAGAACGTGTTTGGGCTGCTCGGAGCCGATGGAATAAATGTTCTGGTAAACGGCGTCGGCGGTGCCTTGATACCACTGATCGCTGACGCGCTTCATGGGGGGAAGGACTTCGATGAACTCTCCTACTTCGCGGCCGAGGATGTTCCAGCCCTCGCGGATGTGGCGGTTGAGAGAAAGCGCTTTGTATTGGGTGAGGATGTAGACGCGACGGAGGTCGGAGTTGAGGCAGTTGGAGAGAGTGATGTCGATGATGCGGTACATGCCTCCGAAGGTGACGGCGGGCTTAGCGCGGTCGCGAGTGAGGGGATAAAGGCGTTCTCCGGCGCCACCGGCGAGCAGGACTCCGAGAGTGTCTTTCATGAAACCACCCGGAAAAACAGTAGATGGTAGCACAGGAGAGAAGGTTGCCGTGGGCGAGGATTGGGTTGTAGAAACGCCGGCTTGGAATGACAAAATGTAATGTTGTTCAAACTGCACGACTCTTGCCGGTGAGGGATCTGCTGTTGGCCGAGGAAAAGCAGGTTTCTCGCGCGATAAAGCTGCGCTTTGGAATAACAAACCTTTTCAAACTGCACTACTACCCTGGTCCGTATAATGAACGGCACTTCTTTTAGGACAGAAGCGGGACAGCGGCGGGTTGATGTGCTTCTGCAAGGAGAAGAAATGTCGAGGAAGAACTGCGCAGGCGCAGCGAACAGGACGGAGTGTGACGAGGAAAATTCTGGCGGCGACCGAGCCCTTGGCATGGAGGGGAGCGTTACGCGGCGGGATTTCCTGAACGGGGCGTTGCTGGGCTCAGGCGCGCTGTTGCTTAACTCAGCTTCGCCGGTGCGGTTACTCGCACGAACCGCAGCAATGCGTTCAGAGGACGATTGGACGGGTTATGGCGGCGTTGGGGACTATGCGAACTCGAACGGCAACACGGCGGCGGTGCTCGAGGCTGGGCACCAGATTCGCGATGGCTTGTTTGAGAATCTTCCGGGAGATGTTATCGACACGGGAGAGAGCTATGACTGCGTGATTGTTGGTGGAGGAATCAGCGGGCTGGCTGGGGCGCTGATTTTTCAACGCAAGGCCGGGGAAAGCAAGACGTGCCTTGTACTCGACAACCATCCCATCTTCGGAGGTGAGGCCAAACGCAACGAGTTTCTGGTGGATGGTCACCGGCTGATCGGGCATCAAGGTTCGGCACTTTTTTGGCGACCGTATCCCCACAGCTTTATGGCGCGATTTTACGAATCGATCGGGCTGAAAACGCAGCGCCTGGAATATCAGAAGTGGGCAGGGCCAGCGCCGGAAATAGCGCTGGAACGCACGTCCTATCTTGGGTCGGCGCCTTACGGTCTTTATTTTGGACCGGAATTCGGGGGAGCGAAATCTGGGGCGAAATCCGGTCAGGCGCAAGGGGTCTGGGTGACGGATCCTTGGGGCAAGAAATTGGAAGGAGCACCGATTTCGGCAAGAGCACGCGAGGAGTTGTTGAGGTATCAGTCGCCGGACCAGGCGCCGGTGCAAAGACCGCAGTATCGCGGCGACGCCATTTCTCGCCGGCTCGACACGATGACGCTCGAAGACCACCTGATGGAAAGGTACGGCATCAGCCGGGAGACCGTGCGAACGTTTCTGTCGCCCGACGAAGGCGGAGGCTACGGCCTCGGCCCTGATGCACTCTCCGGATATACCGGATATGCCTTTGATGAGCTGGGACCCATCCCGGAGGACGGGACACAGATGTTCCCCGACGGCAATAGCGGTATCGCGCGACTCATTGTCAAGACTCTGATTCAGGAATCGATTGCCGGGTCGAGTGCGATCGAAGATGTTTGTCGCAACAACGTAAATTTTGCTGCTCTTGATCGCGCGGGAGCCGCTGCGCGCATTCGGTTGGGTTCGACGGCGGTGTGGGTAAAGCATGATGGCGATCCGGCGAAATCAGAGTCGGTGACCATTGCCTACACTCGCGGAGGGAAGACGTATCGCGTGAAGGCGCGTTCCGTGGTGATGGCGGGTGGGAGCTGGACGACCAGGCATATCGTCCGCGACCTTCCTGCCGATCGTAAAGAGGCTTACTCGCAATTCTATCGCTCGCCTTGCATGATGGCTAACGTAGCGGTGCGCAACTGGAGATTTCTTTACAAGCTGGGTATTTCCGGGTGCCAGTGGTTTGAAGGCCTGGGAAGTTTCATGCAGGTCCATAAACTGGCCCTCTGCGGGACAGATTCGCCGACGATTGGGCCCGATTCGCCGGTCGTGCTGACTATCAAAGTCTTGTACACGTACCCGGGAGAGACAGCCGAGCAGCAGGGGCACATGGGCCGAGGGGAAATGATCTCGACTTCGTTTCGGGAGTACGAGCGGCAGATTCGCCGGCAACTTACGGACATGTTCGCGGGCTCGGGCTTCGACGCTGGGCGCGACGTCGCAGGGATTATTTTGAACCGCTGGGGGCACGCCTATGCGAGCCCCGCCCCTGGGTTTTACTTCGGCAAAGACGGCAAGCCTGCGCCGGGAGACGTTCTGCGGGCAGCCCCATTTGCGAGGATCGCTTTCGCGAACACAGATCTTTCCGGTACGCCCGATCACAAGTCATCGATTCTCGAAGCCGACCGCGCAGTGGAACAGCTGCTGGATCAGGTGTTGAGTGAGTGAACCCAGTGGTCAGTGGCCAGGGGTCAGTGGCCAGGGATCAGTGGTCAGAAACGGGTGAGTGAGATCGGAGCGGGCGGGGGTGCAGGTTCCGGCCGAGCGTTCCTTGTGCTGGGACCGCCGGGGCGGCTGTCGCCACATCAGCAGTATCAGGGTTCTATTTTTCTTTTTCTTCTTCTATTTTGATGCGGAGGGATTTTAGGAACTTGAGGTCCTGGTCGCTGATTTTGAATTCGGGGTTGGTAGAGAGGGTGGTGACCAGGGAAGTCTTGTCGGAGGATTTTTCGCCCTGCTTGCTAACGCCGATGGTGGCTTCGAGGACCAGGAAAATGTCGTAACCGCCCTCTTTGATGCGGGAAACAACTTCGGCGATCTGTTCGGAATCGGAGAGAGACTCGTTGATGGCTTCGCCGAGTTCCTTCATGAGTTGTTTGAGTTGTTGGTCCACTTAATCCCCCTTGCCAAAAAAATCAACTTATCACGGTCAGGCGCGAATGGCACGCACTTCCAAATACTCGCTTTCCACAGCGGTAGTGTTGTCGGTTGCGATGTTGTTTTCCACCCACAACGATTCGAGTTCAGCGGCCAGAGTTGCTTGTCCGGCGGCATCCAGCCTGGAAAATGCCATTTGCGTCGGGCCCATGTATCGGCGGAAGAATGCCACCATCTCTTTCGGCGGGAAAGGGTAGGCCATTACGATTTTTCGCCGGGTGCAATCCAACTGTGAACATCCGTGTCCAAGCCGCTGCTTGACGGTGGACTCATCTCCCCAAAGACTGGGCAGAGGAACGCCCGGAGGCGGGGGCACCATCTTGGCGGTGAGCTGATTCGTGAGGGAGACGAAACCCTGAGAAGTCCAGTTTCCCATGGCGATCATCCCTCCGGACTTGCAGACGCGAAGGAATTCAGCCGCCACGCGCTCGGGCCGCGGGGCGAACATGGCGCCGAAAATGCTCACGACCACGTCGAAGGAACGGTCGGCGAAGGGAAGTTCTTCGGCGTCGCCCTCTTCGAACTGAATTTCGAGTTGCTCGGCGGCGGCGCGCTTCCTGGCCTGCTCGATCAGGTTGGTGGCAATATCCACCCCGGTCACCATGGCTCCGGCTCTGGCTGCGGGAACCGCGCTGTTGCCGGTGCCGCAAGCCACATCCAGAAGCCGTGCGCCGGCTTTGAGGCCCAGCCGGGTGACAAAGCTCTCCTCTTCGGCGGAGACGGAACTCGCAATCTGGCCGAAATCGCCAGCCATCCAGGCCGCCTTCATGCCAGACTTGAGCTGCGCGAAGTCGGGGACGACGGTTTTCATGACGGCCTGACCGATTGGATGCCGGCGGCGCAGGAAAGGTGCTTGCCGCTTCTGCCGGGCGACTCCCACGGGTTGCGTCATTGTAGCGCCGGAGGCTGTTAAAATCGAGGCCGTGAGCAAGGTTTCTACGGCACGAAAGTTGGGGGTGGTGGCGCGCGTGGCCGGGCAGCAGGTGAAGCGCAGCCGGACGGCGCGGGCCGTGACCCGGGCGGTTTCGGCGACAGCTCGGTCGTTCGGGGGCGTGCTGCATCAGCTGTGGCTGGAGGTTACGGGGCTTGTTTTCCTGGTGATGGCAGCGAGTGGCGGAGTCGCGTCGGCGAAGGAATATGCGAAGTACGAGGCGGGTCGGGCCGGATTGGGACGAGTTGTAGTTGCAATTTGTTTCACAGCGACGTTTGCGTGGTTCGGGGTGAGTTCGTTCTGGAAGGTGCGGCAGAGAGGAAAAGATAGCACGCGTTGAACAAGATGATGGACGGGATGAGACAGCCAGGAGCCGGAGCCGCGAGAGGGTGCCGGAATCGTCGACCTGGCAGGTATTATTTCCGGTATCTCGCCTGGCTTCTCTTGGTATGGTCGAGCAGTCATTGCTTCTCTCAGGTAATAACAGTCCGCATCATTAACGATAAGAATGGCCATGCGCTCCCGGGGCAAAGAATCTCCGTCTCGCTGTTTTACGGGAAGGGAGAAACTGCCCCTGAGAAATATGAGTCCAAATTGAGCTTAGAGACTGACGCGAACGGCGTAGCGCAATTTGCTCTTCCACAGCCTGCCCCGGCACACCTCTGGGTCGGAGCCGGCTTACCATCACAGTATTGGCTCTGCTCGTGCAACACGCGGGCGCTTGAGGGAACTCAAGAACTGATAGAGAAAGGAATCGTGGGGCGCCTCGATTCGAAAAGCTCGAAGGTCCCAGATGCGAAGCCGGGGCAAATCGTTTTCGTGGCGCGTCCGTACAATTTACTTGAAAGAATCTTGTACCCGCTCTTGAAGGAGTAGCTATCAATGGCGCGAGAAACCAAAACCGCGGGGAAGCCGGTGGCGGAGGTCGAAACGTCCTCGCATATCGCTGTGAACCCGCTGTATACGCCGGCGGATCTCAAAGGTTCGGATTATGAGGGCGAGGTTGGGTATCCCGGGGAGTATCCGTTTACGCGGGGCGTGCAGGCCACGATGTACCGCGGGCGGTTGTGGACCATGCGGCAGTATGCGGGCATGGGCGACGCCGAGGAGTCGAACAAGCGGTACAAGTATCTGCTGGCGAACGGAACTACTGGGCTTTCGGTGGCGTTTGATTTGCCGACGCAGATTGGGATGGATTCGGATCATGCGCTGGCCGCGGGGGAAGTGGGCAAGGTGGGGGTGGCGATTGATTCGATTGAGGACATGGAGCGGTTGTTTGCGGGCATCGATCTGACGAAGATTTCTACATCGATGACCATCAATGCAACGGGATCGATTCTGCTGGCTTTGTATGTGGCGGTGGCGCGGCGGCAGGGTGCGGACATCCGGAAACTTTCGGGGACCGTGCAGAACGATGTGCTGAAGGAGTACATCGCGCGCGGGACTTATATTTATCCGCCACAGCAGGCGATGCGGGTGATTACTGACATGTTTGGGTGGGCGAAGGAGAACGTACCGGAGTGGAATACGATCTCGATTTCCGGCTATCACATGCGAGAGGCGGGATCGACGGCGGTGCAGGAAGTGGCGTTCACGCTGGGCAACGGCATGACGTATGTGGAGGCGGCGATCAAGGCGGGATTGGACGTGGATGAGTTCGCGCCGCGGCTGTCTTTCTTCTTTAATGCGCACAACAATTTTCTGGAAGAGGTGGCGAAGTTTCGAGCGGCGCGGCGGATGTGGGCTCGGATCATGCGGGAACACTTCAAGGCGAAGAATCCGCGGTCGTGGATGCTGCGGTTTCATACGCAGACGGCGGGATCGACGCTGACGGCGCAGCAGCCGGAAAATAACATTGTGCGCACGGCGATTCAGGCGCTGGCGGCGGTGCTGGGCGGGACGCAGTCACTGCACACGAATTCTTATGACGAGGCTTTGGCGCTGCCGACGGAGCAGGCGGCGCGGATTGCTTTGCGGACGCAGCAGGTGATTGGGTATGAGTCGGGTGTGGCGCAGACGATCGATCCGCTGGCGGGGTCTTACTATGTTGAATCGCTGACTAATGAGATCGAGAAACGCGCGGCGGAGTATCTGGGGAAGATTGAAATGATGGGCGGGATGCTGAAGGCGATCGAGCGGGGATTTGTGCAGCAGGAGATTCAGAACGCGGCGTATGAATATCAGCAGGCCGTGGATCTTGGGGATGCGGTGGTGGTGGGAGTGAACCGGTTTGAAGTGGAGGAGGAGAAGGCGATTCCGATTCAGAAGATTGATCCGGCGCTGGAGGCGAAGCAGATCGAACGGGTGCGGGCGCTGCGAGCGCGGCGGGATACCGGGCCGTGGCAGGCCGGGTTGAAAGGTGTGGAGGATGCGGCGCGATCGGGAGCTAATGTGATGCCTCGGATTCTGGAAGCGGTTGAGGCTTACGCGACCGTGGGAGAGATTTCTGATGCGATGCGGCGGGTGTTTGGGGAGTACAAGGAAGCGGTTGTGATTTAGGAGCCGCCGGTTCGCGGCTAGCTGTTAGTGGAAGTGTGCTAGCCCGAGGTCTTGTAATCGCAGGCGGTGCGGCAGGGTTCGCAGTACATGAGGCCGTCCTGGCAGATGCGGACTTCGAGCACGGTTTGGCAGAGGCAGCAGTACTTGTCGCACTCGCATTGATCTTCCGCCATTTCGCATTGGGCGCAGCGGCATTTGGCGGAACCCGTTCCCGTGGACATAGGAATAATGTAGCGCTGCGGGGTGAGGCTGGGAACGTTCCGTTGGTAACCACGTGTCAGGGGCTACTGGTTCAAGAACTTGACGGGGTCGAGTTCGCCTCAGGCGCTGGAGCCCTCCATTTTTCCGACCTCATGGCACGACTGAAGTCGTGCCCTTCCCGAACTGTGTGATAAGTCTGTAGTCCCCGTGCCCTATAATTCTGGGCAATGACCTTCCAACAGGTGCTGGATGGAGCGGAAGTTCTCGCGCGCAGCGGGGATCCGGGAGTGAGTGGTGTGGAATATGACTCGCGGCGGGTGAAGCCGGGAAGCGTGTTCGTGGCCATGCGGGGGGAATCCAGCGACGGCAACCGGTTTATCGACCAGGCGATTCAAGCTGGGGCGGTGGCGGTGGTAACCGACTCGGCGGGGGAGAAGCCGCGTGCAGGCGTGGCTTGGGCAGTGGTGCCGGACGGGCGGCGGGCGCTGGCGCGGGTCAGCGCGAACTTCTATCGGAAGCCGGCGGAGCGGATTGCGATCACGGGAATCACGGGGACGAATGGGAAGAGCACGACGGCGTTTCTGGTGGAATCGATTCTGACGGCGGCGGGACGGAAGAGCGCTTTGATCGGGACGATTGAGTATCGCGTGGCCGGAAAGGTTTTGCCGGCCCCGCACACCACGCCGGAAGCGCTGGAACTGAACCGCATTTTCAGTGAGGCGTTGGGATGGGGCGCGAGCGATGCGGTGATGGAGGTTTCCTCGCATGCCCTGGCGCAGGAGCGGGTGTTTGGAGTGCCATTCGATGTAGCAGTTTTTACCAATCTGACGCGCGATCATCTGGATTATCACAAGAGCATGGAAGAGTACTTCGCGGCCAAGCGGGTGCTGTTCGAGGGTTGCGGCACGGATGCGCCGCGGGCTGCGGTGACCAACGGGGATGATGAGTACGGAGCGAAGCTGGCGGAGTTCAGCCGGAAGCGCAGCTCGGTGGTGTTGAAATATGGCTGGGAGCGCGGCGATCTGCATGCGGAGAAGGTCGAGATCACGACGCGCGGGACACGGTTTGATCTGGTGACGCCGGAAGTAAAGATTGCGGTGTTCTCGGCACTGATCGGACGGGTGAATGTGTACAACATTCTAGCGGCGGCGGGAGCAGGCTATGCGCGGGGGTGTCCGGCGGCGGCGATTGCGGCGGGGATCGACAATCTGGCTTGCGTTCCGGGAAGGTTTGAGCGGGTGGATTGCGGGCAGCCGTTTACGGTGGTGGTGGACTATGCGCATACCGACGATGCTTTGCGGAACCTGACGGCGCTGGGGCGGGAATTGGTTTCTGCCGGAAAGGGACGAGTGTTGACGGTGTTCGGATGCGGAGGAGACCGGGACCGGAAGAAGCGTCCGTTGATGGGCGAGGCGGCGGGGCGGGGAAGCGATTTTGTGGTGCTGACATCGGACAATCCGCGAAGTGAGGATCCGGTTGCGATTATTAATGATGCGGTGGTGGGAGTGCAGAAGACTGGGGTGAAGTACAGCGTTGAGCCTGACCGGCGCAAGGCGATCGCTCTGGGAATTGGCGAGGCGCGGGCGGGAGACATCGTGCTGCTGGCGGGCAAGGGGCACGAGAAGGTGCAGGTCACGCAGGAGGGTCCGGTTGCGTTTGACGATTTAGAAGTGGCGCGCGCAGCCTTGCGGGCTTCGGGGTTTGAGTGCGGGGCCGCGGCTGGAGCGAAGGGATGAAGTTGACGCTAGCCAGGATTGCCGAGTTTGTTTCTGCGGCAGGGGAGTTTTCGCCTGGAGAAGTGGCGCAGGGGTATTCGATTGACTCGCGGACGGTGGGGCCGGGGCAGCTTTTTTTTGCGGTGAAGGGTGAGCGGCTGGATGGGCACGACTATGTGGAGGCGGCGCTGGGGCGAGGAGCAGTTGCGGCGGTGGTGCGTGCGGATCAGTTGAGTCGCTATCCGCGGCGGACGCGGTTGCTGGCGGTGGAAGATACGCTGGTCGCACTGCAGACTCTGGCTACGGCAGTGCGGAAACTTTGGGGCAAACCGCTGGTCGGGGTTACGGGATCGGTGGGGAAGACGACTACGAAAGAAGCGATTGCGCATGTGCTGAGCACCCGGTTTCGGGTGCTCAAGTCGGAAGGGAACTTCAATAATCACTTTGGTTTGCCGCTGATGCTGTTGAAGCTGGAGCCGGAGTATGACCTGGCGGTGATCGAGATGGGGATGTCGCATGCCGGGGAGATTCGGGCGCTGGCGAAGATTGCGCAGCCGGAGATTGGCGTGGTCACCAACGTTGCGCCGGTGCATCTGGAGTTTTTTGATTCACTGGCCGGGATTGCGCGGGCGAAGTATGAGCTGGTGGAGTCTTTGCCGGCGGGCGGAACCGCAGTGTTGAACGCCGACGACGATTATGTTTCGCAGTTTGGGCGTGATTTCAAGGGCAAAGTTGTGATGTATGGCACGCGGGGGACGGCGGAGGTGCGCGCTGAGAATCTCCAGTCGAAGGGATCTGAGGGCGTGGAGTTCGAGGTAGTGATGCGGAACGTGCGCGAGCATGCCAAGTTGCGGCTGGTGGGAGAGCACAACGTGTTGAATGCGCTGGCGGCGGTGGCGGTTGGGCTGGAGCGCGGGCTTACACCGGCAGAGGCGGTAGGCGCGCTGGCGACGCTGATTCCGGCGGACAAGCGCGGACAGGTTCTCCAAGTGGGTAACATCACGGTGATCAACGATTGCTACAATTCGAATCCGAAGGCGCTGGAATCGATGGTAGATGCTTTGGCGGGGATGACGGCCAAGCGGCGGATTGTGGTAGCGGGCGAGATGCTGGAGTTAGGGCCGGCGGCCGAAAAGATGCACCAAGAGGCGGGGCAGCATATCGCGGAGAAGAAGATCGATGTGCTGGTCGGAGTAAGCGGGCTGGCGCGGGCGATGGTCGAGAGGGCGCGGACGGCAGGAACCCCGGCGGAGTTTGTAGCGACGCCCGAAGAAGCCGGGGAATGGCTGGCGCGCGAGGGGCGGGATGGTGATGTGGTGCTGTTGAAAGCTTCGCGGGGCGTGAAACTGGAGAAGGCGCTGGAAGTGTGGGAGAGATTAAGTCATTGAGAGATTGAGCCACTGAGTGATTGAGTACGGATTGGGTGCGATCTTCAGATGACCCAATCGCTCAATCGCTCAATGACTTAATTCCTAGACGGAGGCTGATTGCTCTACTGGCTGTTGTTCCTGAAGCTGCAGCATTATTTTCCGCCGTTCCGCATCTTCCGCTACCTGACGTTTCGCACCGCTTTTGCCAGTCTCACCGCGCTGTTTACCGCGCTCATTGTGGGTCCGCTGGTGATCAACCGGCTGCGGGAATTCCAGATTGGACAATACATTCGGGAAGAAGGTCCGAAGGCTCATCAGAAAAAAGCCGGGACGCCCACCATGGGTGGGCTGCTGATTGCAATTGCCATCGTGGTGCCTACCCTACTGTGGGCGGACCTGAGTAACCGGTTCGTGTGGATTGCGGTGTTTGCCACCTGCGCGTTTGCGGCGATTGGATTCACTGACGATTACACAAAGGTGGCGCGCCGCCGAAATTTGGGACTGACCGGACGGGCTAAGCTGGGGCTGCAGATTGCAACCAGCATCGTGATCGCCGTGATGCTGATCGCGATGCAGACTTACGGGATGTATTCGACCAAGCTGATTGTGCCTTTCCTCAAGCAGTTTCATCCGGATCTGGTGGTGCAGAGCCTGGAGCGTAATCCGCACCTGTGGGGGCTGGCGTTCCTGCCGTTTATCGGATTTGTGGTGCTGGTGATTGTGGGATCGAGCAACGCGGTGAATCTTACGGATGGACTGGACGGGCTGGCTATTGGCTGTACCGTGATTGCGGCCGGGGCGCTGACGGTTTTGACGTATGTGAGCGGGCATGCGACTTTTGCCGCTTATCTGGAAATCCCGCGTATGCCGCAGGTGGGCGAGTTGACGATTTTCTGCGGGGCGATGGTGGGATCTTCGATTGGATTCTTGTGGTACAACGCGCATCCGGCGGAAGTGTTTATGGGCGATGTGGGGTCGCTGGCGCTGGGCGGGGCGATTGGGACAGTTGCGGTGATCATCAAGCAGGAACTGCTGCTGCCGTTTATTGGCGGAGTGTTTGTGATCGAAGCAGTATCGGTGATTCTGCAGGTGGGGTCGTACAAGCTGCGCAAGAAGAGAATTTTCAAGATGGCGCCGCTGCATCATCATTTTGAGTTGATGGGATGGTCGGAGTCGAAGATTATTGTGCGGTTCTGGATCGCTTCGCTGGTGTTTGCGCTGTTCGCGCTGACGACTTTGAAATTGCGTTGACGCAGTGGCCAGTGATCAGTGGTCAGGGGCCAGGAAGAACTGGCCGGCATTATTTTTCGTTTTGCTGGTCACTGACCACTAGCCACTGACCACTTCTTTTGATGGAACTCAAAGACAAACGCGTGCTGGTGGTTGGACTTGGCAAGTCCGGAGTGGCTTCGGCGCTTTTTTTGAAGGCGCATGGGGCTCGGGTCACCGTGTCCGATACTAAGAGCGGGGATGAACTGCGGAATGAGATTCCGGCGCTGCTCGATCATGGGATTACGGTCGAGACCGGCGGGCACGGTGAGCGGACTTTTCGGGGGCAGGATCTGATTGTGGTGAGCCCGGGGGTTCCGGTGGATTTGCCGATGCTGGTGCAGGCTCGGGCTATGGGCGAGGCGGTGATCGGGGAGATTGAGCTGGCGGCGCAGTTTCTGCCGGGACCGATTATTGCCATCACCGGGTCGAACGGGAAGACCACTACGACCACGCTAACTGGGGAAATTCTGACAGCGGGTGGGTTGCCGACGCTGGTCGGAGGGAACATTGGAACTCCGGCGATTTCGCTGGCGGAGCGGGCGAAGCCGGAGAGCGTGATTGTGCTGGAAGTATCGAGCTTTCAGCTGGAGACGATTCAGACGTTCCGTCCAAGAGTGGCTGTGGTGTTGAACGTTACGCCCGATCATCTGGACCGGCACCGGACGTTTGAGGCTTATGTGGATGCGAAGGCGCGGATATTTCAGAATCAACAGGGCGACGATTTTGCCGTGCTCAACCAGGATGATCCGACTTGCGTGACGATGGCGGCGCGGACCCAGGCGCAGGTGTTCTGGTTTAGCCGGCAGAAGGAAGTGAAGCAGGGGGCATGGGTGCGCGAGGGGAATATTCTGTTTCGCGACGGGCGCGGACAGCGCGAGATTATGCTGGTTTCAGAGATTCCTCTAAAAGGCGCGCACAACCTGGAGAATGCGTTGGCGGCGGTGTGCGCGGGCGCACTGATGGGATGTGCGCCGGAGAAGATTCGGCAAGCAGTGCGTGAGTTCAAGGCGGTGGAGCACCGGCTGGAGTATGTGGCGACGATCCGTGGCGTGGATTATTACAACGATTCGAAGGCTACGAACGTCGATGCGACTATCAAGGCGCTGGAGTCGTTTCCGGCGAATATCCACCTCATTCTTGGGGGTAAGGACAAGGGTAGCGACTACTCCGTGCTCAATGAGTTGCTGCGGCAGCGGGTGAAGCGGGTGTATACGATTGGGGCGGCGGCGGGGAAGATTGAATCGCAGATTAAAGGCGTTGAAGTGGTGCACGCCGAGACTTTGGAGAATGCTTTGCGCAAGGCGAATGCCACGGCGGAGGCGGGTGATGTGGTGTTGCTGGCTCCGGCTTGCGCGAGTTTTGATCAGTTTAAGAGTTATGAGCATCGCGGGCAGGTGTTCAAAGAGATCGTGGGGGGACTGGCGTAGGGAGCGCTTAAGCAGCCGTCGGCTTGCGGAGCGCCGTGCCGTCCCTAACGGGAGTCCGGCGGTTCGCTCTGTGCCTCGGCCCGCCGGGCCTTGAACCAAGACAATCAACAGTCATCCATCAACAATCGATAATTCCTTCTCCGTGTCTCCGCTCCTCCGTGGTGAAATGAACTTCCCATGGCGAAGCGGGTTAGTGTCGATCGCTGGCTGTTTACCGTGACCATGCTATTGGTGTTTGTAGGGCTGGTGATGGTGTTTTCGGCGTCGGCGGTGATGGCGCGGGAGCGGTTTGGGTCGCCGTATGCGTTCCTGTTGAAACAGTTGATCTGGGCGGCGGTGGGTCTGGTAGCGATGGTGGTGGCTATGCGGGTGGACTACCGGCGCTATAAGCATCCGGCGTTGGTATTTTCGCTGCTGGGGCTGACCACACTGCTGCTGATTTCGGTGTTCTTTCTGGACCGTTCGCATAACACGCATCGTTGGATCCATGCGGGCGGATTTTCCTTTCAGCCTTCGGAGTTGGCCAAGCCGGTGCTGATTCTGTTTCTCGCCTACTTTCTCGAGGGGCGCAGCAAAACAATCGATGACTGGCGCAACACGCTGGCGCCGGCGGCGGTGCCCGTGATGGTGCTGCTCGGGTTGATCGTGTTGCAGCCGGACTTGGGGACGGCGATCGCTTGCGCTGGGATTGCGGCTTGCATTTTGTATGTGGCGGGCATGCGGCTGCGGTACTTCGCGGGTGCGTTTGGGGCGGCGCTGGTGCCGCTGTATTTTCTGATTTTTCATGTGAGCTTCCGGCGCGACCGCATTCTGGCTTTTATGAATCCGTATGCGGAGCGGCAGAAGGCCGGGTTTCACCTGATTCAATCTCTGATTGCGGTGGGCACGGGAGGGATTACCGGGACGGGTTTGATGGAAGGCAAGCAGAAACTGTTTTATCTGCCGGAGCCGCATACTGACTTTATTTTTGCCGTGACCGCGGAAGAATTGGGGCTGGTGGGAGCACTGTTTGTGGTTACGCTGTTTGCGATCTTCTTATGGCGCGGAATGCGGGTTTCGTGGCGCACTGAGGACGCTTTCGGGCGATACCTGGCCGTGGGGATTACGAGCATGGTGGTGTTGCAGGCGTTTATCAACATCAGCGTAGTGCTGGGAATGATGCCGACGAAGGGGATTCCGCTGCCGCTGGTGTCGTATGGAGGGTCGTCGTTGTTTGTGACGCTGGCGTGCGTGGGCGTGCTGCTGAATATTACGAAGCAGGCGGAGTGAAGCCATTGAGTCATTGAGTGATCGGGCCATTGAGTGATTGAAAGGATCGTTCGACCAGTCAATCACCCGATCGCTCAATGACTCAATGGCTCAATCATTTATAGTCACTGCATGCGGGCCATTCTGGCGGGCGGCGGGACTGGGGGGCATGTAATCCCGGCGCTGGCTATCGCCAACGAACTCAAGAAAAGCTATGGGGCCGAGGTGCTGTTCATCGGGACGGCGCGCGGGATTGAGAACCGCCTGGTGCCTGCGGCCGGGTATCCGCTCCAGTTGGTGCGGGTGGGGGCGCTGAAGAATGTCAGTTTGATAACGCGGGCCAGGACGGCGTTTGATTTGCCGCGGGCGCTGTGGAATGCGAGCCGGACGCTCAGTGAGTTTGCGCCGGACGTGGTGATTGGGGTGGGTGGATATGCTTCGGGTCCGGCGATGCTGGCGGCGGTGGTGAAGCATATTCCAACGCTGGCGTTTGAGCCGAATGTGGTGCCGGGATTCGCGAACCGAGTGGTGGCGAGGTTTGTGTCGGGAGCGGCGGTGCACTTTGAGGAAACGGCGAAATATTTTCGTCGTGCGGAAGTTACGGGCGTACCGGTGCGGCAGGCGTTCTTTGAGATTCCGGTTCTACTTGATAAGAAGCGCGGCGGGGCGCCGACTCTGCTGGTGTTTGGCGGAAGCCAGGGAGCGCATGCCATCAATGAGGCGATGATCCGGTGCTTGCCCGAGTTGGCGAGGCAGGCGCCGGGGATTCACATCGTTCATCAGACGGGCGAGCGTGACTATAATGACGCGCTGGCAGCGTATGGCTCTTTTGCCAGTACGACGGGTGAATCGGCGGAGGTGTTCAAGTTTATTGAAGATATGCCGGCGGCGTTTGCGCGGGCCGATCTGCTGGTGTGCCGGTCGGGCGCGAGCACGGTGGCGGAAATTACGGCTGCGGGGAAGCCTGCGATTTTTGTACCGTTTCCGCGGGCGGCGGATGATCATCAGCGGGTGAATGCGGAGGCGCTGGCGCGGGTCGGGGCGGCCGTGGTGGTGGAAGAGTCGAAGCTGGAGGGAGTGTGGCTGGCGGAGACCATTGCGGCGCTGCTTGGGGATCCGCGGCGGTTACAACAGATGAGTGGGGCGGCGCGGGGGTTGGCGCATCCTCACGCGGCGCGGGATATTGCGGCGATGGCGGCGCGGGTAGCGGGAGTCGAAGGAATTGAGTCATTGCGCGATTGAGCCATTGAGTGATTTCACGATCACCTTGTGATCCAATCGCGCAATGGCTCAATCGCTCAATGACCCGATGACTCAATGAATTTATGTTTGCCAAGATTCAGCAGATTCATTTCGTGGGGATTGGCGGGATCGGCATGAGCGGGATTGCCGAGGTGTTGCTGAATCTTGGGTACAAGGTTTCGGGATCGGATTTGAAGAGTTCCGCGGTTACGCTGCGGCTGGCCGGGCTGGGGGCTGCCGTGTTTGAAGGGCATCGGGCGGAGAATATTGCCGGGGCCGAAGTGGTGGTGACTAGTTCGGCGATTGCGGTGGAGAATCCTGAGGTACTTGAAGCGCACAAGCTGCACGTGCCGGTGATTCAGCGGGCGGAGATGCTGGCGGAGTTGATGCGGCTGAAGTATGGCATTGCCATCGCAGGGATGCACGGCAAGACGACTACGACTTCGATGGTGGCGGCGGTGCTTGCCGGGGGTGGGCTCGATCCTACTGTAGTTGTGGGCGGGCGCGTGGATGCGATGGGGTCGAATGCGCGGCTGGGGAAGTCGCAGTATCTGGTGGCTGAGGCGGATGAGAGTGACCGGTCTTTTTTGAAATTGTCCCCAATACTTTCAGTGGTGACTAACATCGACCGCGAGCACATGGATTGCTACCGGAACATGCGGGACGTGAAGAAGACGTTTCTGGAGTTCATGGACCGGGTTCCGTTTTATGGGATGGTGGTGGTGTGCAACGATGATCCGATGCTGCGGCGGTTGCTGCCACAGGCGCAGCGGCGGACGGTGACTTATGGGACAAAGCGAGGATCGGATTTCTGGATCAAGCCGGGCGAGACTGGCGCAAATGCGGCGACCGGCGGCGATGCGCGGCCTTTGAGCCGCTTTCGGGTGAGTTATCGCAAGCGAGACTTAGGCGAATTTACGCTGCATGTACCGGGAGCGCACAACATTCTGAACGCGACGGCGGCGATTGCGGTGGGCGTGGGGCTGGATGTTGCGGTGGAGGCGATCCGCACGGGGCTTGACCAGTTTCGCGGGGTTGACCGGCGGTTTCAGTTGCGAGGGCGAGTGGCGGGCGTCAGCGTGATTGACGATTATGGGCACCATCCCACGGAGATCAGGGCGACGCTGGCGGCGGCGCGGCAGTGCGGGTTTCGCAAGATTCATGTGGTTTTCCAGCCGCATCGGTACACGCGCACGCGCGATCTGATGGAGGAATTCACAACTGCGTTCAGCGATGCGGATTCGCTATTTGTGCTCGATATTTATGCGGCTAGCGAGAAGCCGATCGAGGGCATCAGCGGAGAGGCGTTGGCGCGGACAGTTCGCGAGAAGGGTGGACGCAGCGCCCAGTATGTGGGTTCTTTTGCGGATGCGGTAAGCTCTGCGGCCGCCGTGGCGGAGGACGGGGACATGATTCTCACTCTGGGCGCAGGCAGCGTTTCGCAGTTGGGGCCGATGATTCTGGAGAGGTTGAAGGAGAGAGAAGCGATAGCTGTGGAGCGTTAGCCATTCCGCTCAAGATCAAACCCGCGGATAAACACCCTTCGAAGGGGCCGCCGCGAGTTACTCTTGCCGGTCCTTCGTAGGTCGTGTTTGGAATTCTTAAGAATTCCGTCAGGACATCCAGATTGGGGATGGTGCATACTGCTGACTCCCGCGATCTGACGTACGGAGAATCGAGCTGGCCCAATGCGTGTACCCGCTTTAGTAAGTTTATTCTTGGCTATGCCCATAGCGAGCGTGCTCGCGCAGACGCCGACGCTCGAAACCAACGTGGTTTACGTGTGCACGGACGGGCAAAGCTTCAAAGTCTTTTCGTGCGACAACACCACGGGTGCCTGTGATTATCAGAACTACAAGAAGGGGCAGGCCTACCAGCGAGGGCAGGCACTCAAGGTACAACTGGCTGCGTTGCTCCCGGCGAAATGCCACGCGCAGACGCCCACCGAGGCGCAGGCCGATCCCCACCGCGGCGAGATTCCTGCTGCGCCTTCTCCGTTTAAGGCGCGCGCTGGTGGTGGCGGCGGCAACGGTGTAGGAAACGCGACCGCGAATCAGAACGGGCCCGGGCCCGGCGGATTCAAGGTTGGCGACACAGTGCGCGTGTTAGTCGACGGCTGGCAGGAAGCAACGGTCACCGAGGTGCACGGCCGGTCATACCTGGTACATCTGCCGAATGGGATTAACGTCTCGAAGCTCTGGCCGTACGAAGTGCACCGGGCCGGGAAACTCACGGCGGAGGATCACGCGGCGGGGCAATACGATCTGCACGATCGCGTGCAAGTGCTGGTGAACGGCAAATGGATGGAGGGCGAGATCCGTGGGCAGAATAATGTCAACATGTACGACATAAAAGTGCCGGGGGTAGATACGGGTTTCGGTTCCGACATTGTGAATACGACCCCGGAGAATATTCGCATGTCGACTACGCCGGCGCCCGCGGCTCCCGCACAACGGGCAGCCGGGCAAGCACCTAAAGCTGGGCTCGTCAGCTGCGCCGGCAAATATGAGGGACGGTGGGAGCACGTCTCAGGCATGGAAGGGATGAGGGTCGTTTTCCGCTCTGGCAAGGCCACGATTACCGAAGGATTGGGTGGTGAGATGTTGTCCGATTGCTTCACGGGCGACGGCAAAGTCGTTTTCTACAACGCCGGATCCTTCACGCCGTTTTCGTACGACTTCGATGTCAATAACGACGGGACCCTGCAGACGCCTCTCGGGGCTATCAAGAAGATGGGGAATTGAAGGAATCTGGTGGATTGCTAACGGGTGGGCGGGCGGTGCGTCTAATTGCCAGATGGAGATTATGACGATGAAGACTACACAGGCTTGGGTTTGGCTGGCCGCTGGGGTGCTGGCGCTGGGATTGAACGGGTTTTACCTGGACGGCGGGGCGGCTTGGGCGCACCGAATTGTGGATGGAGCTGTCGAGCAGGCTGCTGACCGGTCGCTGGGCCTGGTTGATTTGGCACGGGAGCGGGTTGACCGGTTCGTGGAAACGGCCAACCTTGTGGCTGTGCGGGATGAGACGGCGTCCTGCCCTCTGGCCGGCGCGATGGCGCGGTTCCGGGCCGGGATCGCGCGAGGGCAGAGTGGAGTGGCGCACTTCGAAGCCATGTCAGCTCGGGAAGAAGCGGCTCGGGCGCGGGTGCAGGCCAAACAGGCGCGGATCGAAGCACGGGTCGAAGCACGGCTTGCCCGGGTGCGCATGGTTCCGGTTGCGTTTAACGCGATAGAGATTCCCGTGGTTTGTCCGCGGGTGCGGGTCAATGTTCCTCGCGTGAGTGTTCCGCGGTTGCCGGTGGTTAAGATTCCTGCGCCGGTGGTGCATCTCGAGGCGGGTGGTGGGCCGGTTTAAAGTTTGTGTTCTCCTGAAAAAAGCGGGCGCGGCGAAACTGCCGCGTCCGTTTTTGCGTGTGGACAGAGATGGGATGAGGACGGCCGGGCTTTCGCACCGCTGTTCAGCTCCGTCCCTCGCGGCACTGTGCGGTTCATTTCTCGCCTTCTTCTCCATGATGGCCAATCCGATTCCTGCCTGTGAAAAAGAATCAACATTTTGTCTATCTCAAATCGCGAAATGAAGTTATAGTTTGAAGGCTCAGCGATTCAACAGCGACAACTAACCTGAACTGATGGCGCGGAAGTCGGGTTCCACCATCTTGCAGCAGGAGTTGTACCCACCCAGCGCTGAGGCTGCGCGCGAGGAGATGGACGACGCGCGCCTGCTCGACCTGGATGTGGATGAGGAATCTCCGTTCCTGCGCGGGCAAAAGCGGGTCTCCGCCCGCCGAAGTTCACTTCCCAGAAAAACTGCAAATGGTTTGCTGTTGGCGGTTGTGGCCGCTTCCGCGGTGTGCCTCGCGGGGTTAGGCGCAGCGTGGCTGTATCACTATGGCGAGCATTCGTGGCGGTTCCGGGTGGAATCGAGCGACAACATTGAAGTCACGGGCATGGAGAGCGTGACCAAGGCGCAGATCATGGAAGTGATGGGGGGCGACATTGGGCGCAACATCTTCTTCATTCCGCTGGCCCAGCAGAGGGCGCAACTGGAGCAGATTCCATGGGTGGAATCGGCCAGCGTGATGCGGTTTGTTCCCAACCGCCTGAAGGTGGAGATTCACGAGCGCACTCCGGTCGCATTCGCGCGGGTGGGGCCGCGGATGTCATTGATCGATGCGGGTGGGACGCTGATGGAGTTGACGCCGAAACACAAATATTCCTTCCCGGTGATCCTGGGAATGAATCCGGGGGAGCCGCTTTCGACGCGGGCGCCACGGATGAAGACTTACGCGGAGATGGTGCGCGACCTGGATTCGAGCGGGGCGCGCTATTCGCAGGATCTGAGTGAAGTGGATCTCACCGACCTGGAAGATGTGAAGGTGCGAGTGAACGATCCGGCGGGCGATGTGCTGGTGCATCTGGGATCGTCGGATTATTTGCGGCGCTTCAAGATTTATGTGAACCACGCGCAGGGCTGGCGGCAGCAGTTCCAGAAGTTGGAGTCGGTCGACCTGCGCTACGACAACCAGATCATCGTGAATCCGGAAATGCAGCGAACCGCAAAGCCGGTGGCATTGAGCCCGGTGGTGGCGAGAGCGGCGGCAGCGGCGGGAGTGAAGCCGGCGGCGCTGGTCACTCGCCTGGGGCCGAATGATCGTGCTGTTCCCAAACCTGCGTTTGAATTGACGGAGAAGAAACTTAGTCCTGAGGCTACTGCCGGGGGAACTAGAAAGACGGCTGCGAAAGCCAGGCGCAAGAAGACCACCGCGAAGACCGGGAAAGCTATGCCGGGCAGAACGAAGGCAGCAGCGGGGAAGTCCGGGACATCGACGACAGCGAAGAATGCGGCGCCGAAGAAACCGAGTTTGCCGGCTGGCCATGACGGCGGGCCGCGGGCGGTGGTTGCCGCGAAACAGGCTTCGTCAACTTCTTCGAAGCCGGCTTCTTCCAGGCCGGCAACGAAGCTTTCGGGGAGTGGCGGGCAGAAACCGAGTCCGGCGGTTGCGAAGAGTCAGACGAGTCAGGGGCCGGGGCAGTGAAAGGGCACCTTTATCGCAGTGGGAATTTATTGGGGAACATATTGGGGAACTCATAAAGAATGGCAAACCAGCAGGGAAGTTTCTTGACGGCGATTGACGTGGGCAGCGCCAAGACGTGCGCGCTCATGGTGGAGGTGAGCGACAGCGGCCTGCGCTACCGCGGGCACGGCGTGGCGGAGTCTCGCGGGTCGCGCAAGGGCGTGATTGTGGAGTTGGACAAGGCGGTCGCGGCGATTCAGAAGGCGGTGGAAGCGGCCGAGGATGCGGCGGGTGCGGCGGTGGAGCATGCCATCGTGGGCATCGGCGGAGCGCATGTGCGCGGGGTGAACAGCCATGGCGGGATCAGCCTGGGTACGCGTCCGCGGGAGATTGGCCGTGACGAGATCAAGCAGGCAGTGGAGCGGGCGCGGGCGATTCCGCTGCCGGCGGATCGCGAGCTGCTGCACCTGCTGCCGCAGGAATTCATTCTGGACGATCAGGCTGGGGTGCAAGATCCGCTGGGCATGATGGCGGCGCGGCTGGAGGTGCGAGTCCATCTGGTGACAGTGGCGGCGAGTGCTGCGCAGAACGTGATTACGGCGGTGAATCGCGCGGGCGTCCACGTGGATGACACTGTGTTTGAACCGCTGGCAGCGGCCGATTCCGTGCTGCGGGCTGACGAGCGAGAGATGGGAGTCTGCCTGGCGGATGTGGGTGCGGGATCGACTGAGCTGATTGTTTTCCTGCAGGGCGCGGTGGCTTACACGGGAGTGATTCCGGTGGGCGGCGACCACTTTACCAGCGATTTGTCGGTTGGCATGTGCACGCCTCTGGCGGAGGCGGAAAAAATCAAGAGAGTGTACGGCAATGCAATCGTGACCTTGATTCCGGAAGGGAATGAGGTGGAAGTGCCGTCGGTGGGCGACCGGCCTTCGCGCTTGTTGCCGCAGCGGCTGGTGGCGGAGATTCTTGAGCCTCGGGCGCGCGAGTTGTTCGAGATGATGCGCGAGACTCTGCGGCAGAGCGGGATGTTCGAGGCATGTCTGGCGGGGATCGTGCTGAGCGGCGGAGGGTCGCGGCTGCCGGGAATCTTTGATGTGGCTGAGTCGGTGTTGCGGCGTCCGGTGCGGCTGTCGTGGCCTACGCCCCTGGCTAAGATGCCGGCGACTTTGGCCGAGCCGGAGTTCGCCACGGTGCTTGGCATGGCGCATTACGGACAGCGGGCGCGGGTGGCGCGCGGGTTTCAGGGGGATCGGTGGGGATCGAGATTGAAGGCGATGCTGGTGGGGTAAGGCAGAGGTCGTTGATCAGTGATCAGCGGCCACTGGCCAGTAAATCTCGTTACGGCACTGGAGACGAACGAGAATTCACACGGAGGTGGACACTATGAAAAAAGATTCGAGCATTCGCATCAGTTTTAACGAAGAGCCGCTCAACGATGCCAAGATCAAGGTGATCGGCGTGGGTGGCGGCGGCGGCAACGCGGTGAACCGCATGATTGATGCCGGAGTGGAGGGCATCGAGTTCGTTGTGGCCAATACGGACTTGCAGGCGCTGCGCATGTCGCGAGCGCCGGTGAAGCTGCAGCTGGGCGTGAAGCTCACGAACGGGTTGGGCGCGGGCGCAAATCCGGAAGTCGGACGCAAGGCGGCGCTTGAGGACTCCGACAAAATCATCGAGGCGCTCGAAGGCGCCGACATGGTCTTTGTGACTACCGGCCTGGGTGGGGGGACAGGCACGGGCGCGGCTCCGATCATTGCGTCGCTGGCCAGCGAGATGGGAGCGCTGACCGTGGCCGTGGTCACCAAGCCGTTTTCGTTTGAAGGCAAGCGGCGCATGACGCAAGCTGAAAAAGGTATTGCCGAACTGATGGAATCGGTGGACACGACGATCGTCATCCCCAACGAGAAGCTGCTGGCAGTGGCGGAGAATGCGGGATTCTTCGAGTCGTTCCGCATTGCCGATGACATTCTGCGGCAGGGGGTACAGGGAATCTCCGACATCATTACGATTCCCGGCATCATCAACCGCGACTTCGCCGACGTAAAAACAATCATGGCCCGCATGGGCTACGCGGTGATGGGAACGGCGACGGCAAGCGGAGCGAACCGGACGACGGAAGCGGCGCGGCGGGCCATTGCGTCACCACTGCTCGAGGCCGGCGCCATCGACGGAGCGCGCGGCATTTTGATCAACATCACGGGCTCGGCTTCGCTGAAGCTGGCCGAGGTGCAGCAGGCTTGCACCATCATCCAGAGCGCCGCGCATGAGGATGCCAACATTATTTTCGGCGCGGTGATGGATGAGAAGATGAAGGACACGGTGAAGATCACGGTGATCGCCACCGGCTTCCGCGAGGTGAGCCGTGCGGGTGTGAATCGGACGGGAGTCACCCGGGCGGGCGCCAATCTAATACACCAGCGGCAAGCCGAAGAGCATCACTCATTCGCGGCGTCGCACGACGATGCCATGGATTTTCCCGATCCCGCAGGTCTGGCGGAACCGATGCCGGAGCCGTTTGCTGAGACCGGCGTAATGATGGAAGAGCGGAGGATGGCAGAGCCGTCTGCGGTTGCGATGGCCCAGGCGACGTCGCATGGCGGGGGTGAGGTGATCTCGCTCGATAGCATGCGCACGGCGATGGTGGCCAACTTCGAGCAGGACGACCTGGATGTGCCGGCCTTCTTGCGCAAACGCGGCGAAGTCATGTGAGGCGGAGAGCACAGGGCTGACTGATGCAGGATTCGGGCTTAGAAGTGCAAGTTTCCGGAAGAGAAGCGGAATCGGAAGGGAAGAACTTTGCTCACAAGGCCGTATCTTTTCAATAACGAGGTAACGGGTTACCGGAGACGCTGGAACGAAAGTAATTCCCGTTTAAGTACTTGTCCCGTAATGGGTTAGGTGGAAATCAATGTTTGATTCAGGGGTAACTTTGTTATTGCCTAAAGCGCTCTAACTCCCGTAGTATCGCGGAGTTGGGTGAAGTTACCGGTCAGGGATGGTCACTGGCAAGCTTCGTGCATTGGAATAGGCAGGAAATTCGGATCGTTCTGGCCGAAATCGTATTTCCGGGAAACAGGGGAACGAAAGCAAGATGTTTAAGTCAGGAACGCGCTGTCTTCGTCTGGTGGTGATGCTGGGAGGGCTGTGTTTGGCGCCGGCAATGTGGGGGGCGCACGTGAACCCGCACGCGCTGAATGCGAACAAGCCAAAATCCAGAAAAGTGAGTGAGAGCCAGCGAACCCGGCGCCGCATGCGCCATCTGGCGAGCGGCCGCAGCACGGCCGTCCACGGCACGAGCAGCCAGAGTGCAAGCGGCCACAGTGCGAGTTTAACGCGCGTCTCGGCTGGCAGTTCCCATCGCAGATATCACGAACGCTTTTTTGTGAGTTCGTTCGCCGAGGGGATTACGGGCGGTGATGTCGCCGACGGTGAAGACGCGGTTGTGCGGCAGGCTGCCGTTGATGCCTTGGGGAATATGAATGGCACGGTAGTGGCGATTGAGCCGACCAGCGGACGGGTGCTGGCCATGGTGAATCAAAAGCTGGCATTGTCGAGCGGCGCGCAGCCGTGCTCGACCATCAAACTTTCCGTAGCGCTGGCGGCGCTGAACGAGGGGTTGGTTTCGAAGGAAACTGAAGTCCCGCTCGGGGCACGCAGCCGAATGAACCTGACCGAGGCTCTGGCGCACTCGAACAACGCCTATTTCGAGGCGCTGGGGCGCAAGCTGGGATTCGAGAAGGTCGCTTATTACGCCCATGAATATGGCTTGGGCGAGTTGGCGGGCTACGACATACCGGGTGAGCAGTTGGGTTTGTATCCCGACGAAGTGATACCGCAGAAGCTCGGCGGTGTGGGCAAGATGTGTTCCTTTGGCGAGGGCATTTCGATGACACCGTTGCAGTTGGGCGCGATGGTTTCAGCCATTGCCAACGGGGGCACGCTTTATTATCTGCAGCATCCGACATCACCGGAAGAGGTTGCGAGCTTCCAACCGCGCATCAAGCGGCAGCTTGATATCGCTCCGCTGATCCCGGAAATCTCCGATGGCATGGCCGGGGCGGTGCAATACGGCACGGCGCGCCGCTTGGGCCTGAACTTCAGCGAGGAAGAGATTCTGGGCAAGACCGGAACCTGCTCCCACGCCGGCACTCGCTATGGCTGGTTCGCGTCCTACGCGAACACCAGCAGGGGACGCATCGTGGTGGTCGTTTTCCTGCAGGGCGGGCGGCCTACGTTTGGGCCGAAGGCGGCCGAGATTGCCGGGCTGATGTACCGTAACCTTTACGATCACAACTTCTTCATCGCGGGCACACCGACGGCGGCAGATACCACGGAGTCCAGACCGGCAAGCACAACGCAGTAATCCAGTTCAACTCCGAATTAGTTCTCATCATTAGTTCCCATCATTAGTTCTCATCATCAGTTCTCATCGAGGCCTCTCGGCAGAGAGGCCTTTTGTTTTGCCACCTCTTTGGCTTGTGATTCCGAGCCGCCTCAGTGGTGAGGAACCTGGGGTCCTCTCACGACCAGCAGGAAAACAGATTCCTCGCTCGCTCTCTCCGCGCGTTGCGCGGCTACGAGGGCTCGGAATGACAACGATTTTGACCTGCCCGTGACGGAAACGGCGAATCCTGCCGATAGGTAGCGTAGAGACTCAGTTGGGTTTGGAGGGTGGTTGCCGCAGATGAGTTCAATGGCAGTGCTTGGCGGGAGTTACGACTACAAGCTGATTGGGCTTTTGCTGTTGGCGGCGATCACTGCCTCCGGGGTTGCTCTATTCATGGTCTGCCGGTCGAGAGCGTTGCACAAAGGAGGTTCGAGCACAATCCGGGAACGCGAGTTGTATTTCCAGACCATGGCGGAAGGGATTCCCGAAATCATCTGGACGGCCGAGCCTGATGGTACGTCCGACTTCTTTAACCAGAAATGTCTTGATTACACGGGACTCACGCTTGAGCAAATGCTAGACAGGGGGTGGAAAGCGATCATCCATCTTGATGATCTGGAGGGCCTGTCAGAGTGGGGAAGGTCGCTGAGCACCGGAGATGTGTTCGAAGTGGAGTATCGCCTGCGCGGAAAAGATGGAACCTACCGCTGGTTCTTGTGCCGGGCAAATCCCATCCGGAATCCCGCTGGAGAAATTGTGAAATGGTTCGGCACATGTACCGACATCGAGAATCAGAAACAGAACCAGCAGGTGCTGGAGGAGCAAATTCTGGAGCGGACAGTGCAATTGGCCGACACTAACACCCGGCTGCAAGAGGAAATGTTAGAGAAGGACTTCGCGCGGAGCGAACTCGACCAGCAAAACGAGAGAATGCTGGGCGAACTCAAGAAACGCTCGGAGCGGGCCGCGATGCTGGCCAAGATGGGCGAACTCCTGCAGAGTTGCATCAGTCGAGACGAAGTGTTCGCGGCTGCCCTGGGTTATGCGCCCAGAATATTTCCCGCCGTCCCCGGAGCAATGGCGATTCTGGATGCCTCGCGGAACCTGGCGGAAGTGATCGGCTCGTGGAGCGACTGCCGACTTCCGGCGCTGGTGTTTGAGCCAGCTTCCTGCTGGGCACTGCGCACGGGGTTGCCGCATCTGGTGTTGGCAGGCGACTCCACGGCGCCCTGCGCCCACGCGGAGGGTGTGAAGAATACGTATTTGTGCACTCCGATCCTGGCGCAGGGCGAAACCCTTGGGATCGTGCATTTTCAGTCCACCGATGAGACGCCAAGAATGGACGCATCGGAACTCTCGTTCAAGACGACATTTGCGGCGCAAGTTGGACTGTCCATTGCGAATATAAGACTGCGGGATGCGCTGCGAACCCAGTCCGTGCGGGACGCCTTGACCGGTCTGTATAACCGCCGGTACCTGGAGGAGACATTGGAGCGTGAGGTGCGGCGGGCAGCGCGCGCGGCGCAGTCTTTGGGATTGCTCATGATCGATCTGGACCATTTCAAGAACTTCAACGACACCTACGGCCACGATGCTGGGGATGCGGTGTTGCGCGAGACCGCGCTGTTTCTGGCCAAAGGCATACGGGCCGAGGACTTCGTATGCCGGTTCGGAGGGGAGGAATTTGTGGTGATCCTGCCGACGGCGGACCTGGAATCGTCGCGTGCGCGAGGCGAACGCTTACGATTGAAAATGAGGGAACTGACGATTATGTATCAAGGCAAATCGCTCGGGATGGTCACGATTTCCGTGGGCGTGGCGGTGCTCCCCGAGCATGGCAGGTCGCCCAAGGAATTGATGGCTGCGGCGGATGCCGCGCTGTATCAGGCTAAACGCGGCGGTCGCGATGTGGTGGTGGTGGCATCGGCTCCGGTGATCGACGAGACGGCGATACCGGGCCCAGGCAAATCCGTTGCCAGTTGGAGTTAATCCCTCCAGGGTGCAGGAGACTTTGGAACCTTCTTCGAGGTGTTTATTTCTTGCGCTCGTCGCGTTCGACCACTCCGTCCTTGATGTTGACCACGCGGTGAGCGTATTCGGCGATGTCATGTTCGTGGGTAACCAGCACAATGGTGTTTCCCTCGCTGTGCAAGCGGTCGAACAAGGCCATGATTTCGTTTCCGGTTGCGGAATCGAGGTTGCCGGTGGGTTCGTCCGCCAGAATGATGGAGGGACGATTGACCAGAGCGCGAGCGACGGCGACGCGTTGACGCTGGCCGCCGGAAAGCTCATTGGGCTTGTGGGTCATACGCGATTCCATGCCCACGGCGGTCAGTGCGCCCTTGGCGCGTTCGATGCGCTCACCGGTCGGAATGCCGGCGTAGATCAGCGGCAGCTCCACGTTGTGCAGAGCGGTGGCGCGGGCGAGCAGGTTAAAGGTCTGGAACACGAAGCCGATTTCTTTATTGCGGATGCGCGCCAGTTCATCGTCGTCGAGCTCGCTGACCAGCTGGCTGTTGAGCCAGTATTCGCCTTTGGTAGGAGTGTCGAGACAGCCGATAAGGTTCATCAGCGTCGATTTGCCCGAACCCGAGGGTCCCATGATGGCAACGTACTCTCCCCGTTCAATGCGGAGGTTGACCCCGCGCAGGGCGTGCACTTGCTGCTCCGAGCCCATGTCGTAGGTCTTCCAAAGATCCACGGCGGCGATCATGCAGGACTCGGGCGGCGCTGAGACGGCGTTGGTGGGCATGCTGATGACTTCTGCGGTTGCCATGTTTTTCTCCTGCTCCGGTGCCACTGGGTTCTCCGAGATTAGATTCGACTCCGAGAGCTCCGTCTTGCCTTCGAGACTGCGCTACGCACTCCGTTGTTTGAGACCTGTTATTCGAGATCCGGTACGGCAAGCCTGATGTTTAGAACCTGGACCGGCTACTGCGTTGGACGTCTGAAGCCGGTGAAGGTTATGTCTCGTCTTCCTTCTTGGGGGCGGAGTTATCGACTTTGACGCTGCTCCCGGAACGGAGTGTACGCAAAATCTTGTAACTCCCGGTGATGACTTCATCCCCTTCCTTCAAGCCATTGAGCACTTCGATGTCGCTGGTTCCGGCGATGCCGGTGGTTACGGGCACGAACTCCGCTTTCTTGCTGCGAATGACGAAGACGCCCGGCACGTCCTGTTTCTGGTCTTTATTGTTATTGTTCTTGTCCTTGGAGGCAACGTCCTTTGGTACGGGTGCCGCGGCATGAACCGAGCCAGGGGCTGCCTTCTCCAGCTCCAACTGCGCCTTGGTGCGGACCGAAAGGGCTTGGATTGGAATGGACAACACGTTGCTGCGGGCGGCCGTTGTGATCTTGGCGGTGGTAGAAAGTCCCGGGCGCAGATCCTGGGGAGGATCGCTAACCGTCACCACCACTTTGAAGTCTTTGGCTTCTTCGCTGGCGGAGCTCTGCTGCGAAGTGGCTACGCCGGTGGAGCGCACGATGGCGTTGTCCCCGATCTCGGAAACCGTTCCGTGGAAGATCTTGTTGGGAATGGCGTCTATAGTCACTTCAGCGGGCTGGCCGAGATGTACCGTCACGATGTCAGTCTCATCCACCTTCACTTCAGCAGTAATCACTGACATGTCGGCGAGTGTGAGTAAAGTGCTTCCGAGAGCATTTTGAATGCCGATGACAACGGACTCGCCTTCACGAACCGGCAAGTTCGTGACTACTCCGTCGTAGGGAGCGGCGTAGGTAGTTTTCTGCAGCACATCAGCGACTCGGGTGAGATTGGCCCGGGCCTGCGCGACATGCCGGTCAGCGGAGTCCTTCTGAGCCTTAGCCTGGGATACACGAGCTTTGGCCTGGACCAGTCCGGCGTCTGCCGTGGCCCATGCGTTCTGGCGGCTATCGAAATCGGATTTCGCGATCAGCCCATCCTTGAAGAGATTTTGCGCGCGATCCCAGTCCAGCTTGTTGCGTTCGTAATCGGCCTGGGCGCGCAGAAGGTCAGCGTCCGAGGTCCTGAGGGCTGCATCGGCGGCGATCGCATCCGTTTCCGCAGCCTGGACCGATGCCTGGTTGGCACTCACGTCCGCCGTGGACTGCACGTTTTCCAGTTGCGCCAGCAATTGACCCCTCTTTACGTGATCGCCTTCCTTAACGTACAGGTGGGTGATCTTGCCATAGGCATTGGCGCCGATGTTGACGTACGTCTTAGGCTTGATTTCGCCCGAAGCGCTCACTACCGATGACAAGTCCTGGCGCTGGACCTTTCCGGTCTGCACCGTGACCACGTTCTTGCCACTCTGATAGACCGTGAACCCGACGATGGCGGCTAACACGACTACGACGCCGGCACCAATCGCGATTTTCTTCCAGGGTTTCATGGTTCTCGTCACCGTCCAGACTACTGCCCGACCGGGCCAGCGACAGCCGGTCGCAGGTGGTTACTTTTTCGATTCCTTAGCAGACAGCCACTCCCTCGGCTTGGGCGACGAGCACACATTCTCAGATACGATCCTGCAGGCAGGAAAGTTCCAATCTGGAATGTATTGCCGAAACCCCAAGGATCCGGAGAGCAGGGGCCGCCGGAGTGCAAAATTATAGCAAGCTAAAATTATAGCTTGGTCCCGGTCCAGTCTCGAAATATTCGTGGGATCGGGGGGCAACTCGGCAGGGCATGGCCGCTTCCAACAAAGGGGTCGGGCTGCGGCCGTCAATCCGTTCTTTTGACGTGACTTAGCCTTGCTTTCGCCCAAATGAGGGCCTAGAATAGACGAGCGAAGTTTGTCGTGGCAGGAGTCCCTCTCATGTTGCGGGTTGGTTTGCGCTACCTTTTGTCTCTCGTTTTCTTGTCGGTCGCCACCGGTTTTGCCGGCCCGGCCAGCGCCCAGACCGACAAACCTGCTGCTGCGAGCGATCCTGCGGGTAACCAAAAGTCCGGGGCGACGGCGACCAGCCCCCAAGCACAAGCCACCGATGAGGCTGATCCCCTCAAGCGCGCGCCCAACGACAAGCAGAAAAAGCAGCAGAAAAGAAACCTGAATATCGAGCTCAGCAAGACTTACAAGAAGTGGCTGAATGAGGACGTAGTCTGGATCATCACCGACGAGGAAAGAGCCGCCTTCAAACAGCTTTCGAACGACGAAGAACGCGACAACTTTATTGAAGCCTTCTGGCAGCGCCGCGACCCCACGCCTGATACCGAAGAGAACGAATACAAGGAAGAACACTACCGGCGCATTGCTTATGCCAATGAGCACTTCGCCGCGGGAATTCCGGGCTGGAAGAGTGACCGCGGACGGATCTACATCATGTACGGTCCGGCCGACGAAGTTGACTCGCATCCCTCGGGTGGTTCCTACGAGAGGCCAATGGAAGAGGGCGGCGGCGAGACTTCAACCTTTCCCTTTGAAGACTGGCGCTATCGCTACCTGGAAGGCATTGGACAGGAAATTATCATTGAATTCGTCGACACTTGCATGTGCGGCGACTACCACATGACGCTGGACCGGTCGGAGAAGGACGCGCTGAAATACACGCCCAACGCCGGCCTGACGCTCTACGAGCAAATGGGCATGGCCAACAAGACCAGCCGCTTCCAGGGCGGCGGTTTGGAGCAACTGGGAGCTGGCCCGAATAGTAACGATTTGCAAACCAAGGAATTCGACCGGTTGGAGACGTACGCGAAATTGCAGGCGCCGCCGCCGGTGAAGTACAAAGATCTGGAAGAAATCGTCAACACCAAGCTCATTACCAACCTGATGCCCTTTGATGTCCGCACAGATTTCGTGAAGGTCACCGGGGACACGGTGCTGGTGCCAATCACCATCCAGGTGAAGTATCGCGACATTACGTTCGCCAACAAAGATGGCGTGCAGCGCGGCACAGTCAATATCTTTATGCGCGTGAGCACTTTGACGGGACGCATCGTGCAGACCCAGGAAGACCCCGTCCAGGTGGATGTTCCGGCGGAACTGTTGCCCCGTACAGCAGAGAATTCGGCGGTGTATTGGAAGGCGCTGCCGCTGCGTCCGGGACGTTATAAGGTCGAGATTGCGGTGAAAGACGTGAACGGCGACCGCAAAGGCCTGTGGAGCCGTGGCATTGTGGTGCCCGAGTATTCTGACGATAAGCTGTCGACCTCCTCGCTCATTGTGGCCGATGTGATGGAGCCGGTGCCGACCAAAGATGTGAGCACAGGCCAGTTCGTAATCGGCTTGAATAAGATTCGCCCGCGCGTGGCCCCGGCGAACGGCCAGCCTGCTCTCTTTAAGCGGGGCCGTGATCAGAAGGTAAACTTCTGGATGCAGGTCTACAACTTGAGCGTGGACGAGAAGACGCACAAGCCTTCGGCAACGTTCGAGTATGACGTCATCAACATTGCTACAAACAAACCGGTGATCCAGAAGATGGAATCCACCGACACTATGGGTAACGTAGGCGAACAGGTGACCCTGCAGAAGTCGATTGCATCGGCGAACCTGCAGCCGGGCATCTATCGAATCGACATCAAGGTGAATGACAACGTCTCCAAGCAGACTATTGATCCTTCAGCAACGTTTGCTGTAGAGTAACTAGCTTGTTATTTTCCCGGGGGGTTGGAGTGAAGTTTCGCCAGCTCGGTACTTGGGCAGTGATTATCGCGATGTCGCTTCCTGCGTGGGCCGGACAACGGCCGGGCGGAATCTCGGGATACGTGCGCGACGTCTCGGGCACTCCGCAGATGGGCGCGGTGGTGGAAATCGCAGGCTCCGCGTTAGCGCGGACCCTGACCTTGTTTACTGACGCCGCCGGTTTCTACTCCGCTCCGGACCTGTTCCCGGGCCAATACTCCATCAAAGTCTCGGCGCCTTCGTTCCTTCCCTTCTTGCAAGAAAAGGTTGGCTTGCAGCCTGGCACCAGCGTTCACGTGAACATTACCCTGAATACACTGCTGAACGCGATGCGAGTAGGTCCCCTGCGAGGGCCGGCTGATGATGACGACTGGAAGTGGACCCTGCGTTCGGTAGCGAACCGTCCTGTTCTGCGAGTGTTCGACGATCCCGCGATGGGCGCGGAACAGCAAGACCACGACCTGAAAGCCAGGCTTTCGTTCCTGGCTGGTTCGGCGGCAGGAGGTTATGGCAGCGGCTCAGACGTGAGCACGGGCTTTTCGGTGGAGCGCTCGATTTTCTCCGCCAGCCGCGTCGGGTTAAGCGGAAATGTCGGCTACGGAGACAGCCTTCCCGCGGCCGTTCTGCGCGCCATGTATTCGCACACTCTGCCCGACGGTTCCGGGCCTTCGATGGCCGTTACGATGCGTCGCTTCGCGCCTTCCGATCCCAATCTGCACTATGCCGCGCTGCAGGCGCTGGCGCTTAACGCGGGAGATGATTTCGCTGTCGGCGACGTGCTCGAATTTAAGTTCGGAAGCGAACTGCAAACCATTCAATTCCTCGGGCATGTGACCGCGTTCCGGCCCTACGGTTCCCTCGACCTGCACCTCTCGCCCGACACTGTTGTGTCGTACGACTACGCGACCTCGTTGCCCAACACGCGGGAAGAGAAGGGCTTCGATTCAGCCCCCGCGGATCTCAGTGAAGCCGATCCCCGCGTCAGCATGACTAACTTTTCGACCCGGCTGGAACGCGCTCACCACCAGGAGTTGAATGTCTCCCGGCGCATTGGCAATAACCGCGTGCAAGTGGCCGTGTTCAGCGATCGCGTGGACAACACGGCATTGATGGGCGCCGGCGAAGTTACGGCGGCCGGCGGGTTCCTGCTGCCCGACATTTACTCGGGTACCTTCACTTATACCGGCGAGACTCTGGACACGCCTGGAGTGCGGGTCGTCTTGGCGCGGAAGTTCTGTTCCGATCTTACCGCCACTCTGGATTATGCCTATGGCGGCGTGCTCGACATCACTAAGTCCGACGTCGAGCTCCAGGAAGCCCAGCAGTGGATCACCACCCAACGCCGTCAAGCTTTGGCTGTCAAACTCACCGGTACGGTTCCTCGCACTCACACGCGCTGGATTGCGTCCTATCGTTGGATTGATGGGCCCGCGTTGACCCCGGTGGATATGTTCAACGCATCACCGGGACAGAGCGATCCCTTTCTCAATCTTTTCATCAGTCAGCCCATTCCAACCCTGGGCTTTCTCCCCGCCCATATGCAAGCGCTCATCGACCTGCGCAACCTGCTGGCACAAGGCTATGTGCCCGTCATTGGGCAGGACGGCCAGATCGTTTATCTGGTGCAGTCGGCCCGCTCCATTCGTGGCGGCGTGAGCATTACCTTCTAGATCTGAAATTCCCAGCAGGTCCGAAATTCCCATTCATAAAATCTATCGTTTATATCGAGAACTCCAAGGTTGACTGTTGGGATAGGGGTTGCATATCGTCTTGTGTCTAACATTTGCAGCCGGGGCTTTGTTTGCCCCAATCCTCCCATCCGTAGTATGACTTCCGTCACTAGGTAACCCGATTCCGGCGATGCTACGCTGCAGGGGTAAATACCTTCCCCAAAAGCGTCTGTTGCGGAGACCTTGATGCGTCGCTCTATCTGCGCCGTCCTTGTCCTTATTCTCAGCGTGTATTTTGCCGCGCCCGTCTGTGCTCATGCCCACCACCTCAAGCCGGCGGCTACGACCTCGCTGCCCGTGACCACCTCATCGGTCGAGGCGCGTTCGCTGTACGAGAAGGGCATGCAGGATTACGAGAACCTCTACCTGGAGCGCTGCAACGATGACTGGCGCGCAGCCGTCAAAGCCGATCCTAATCTGGCTGTGGCCTGGGCCTGGATTGCCTTCAAGAGCAGCAATCCCCAAGAAGCGAGCGCGGCCCGTGAAAAAGCCAAGGCCCTCGCACCCAATCGGACCCCGGGAGAGCGGTTGATGATCGAATGGATCGCCAAGGTGCAAGAGGGCGACTTCATCGGCGGCATTTCCGCCATGAACGACATGCTGGAGATGTATCCGAAGGACAAGCACTTGTTCTATCTCACCGCCAACTGGCTGATGGGCGAGGACGGCTACGATCAGGCGCAGAGATTGCTCGAGAAAGCATTGGCTATCGACAAGAATTTTCCCGCCGCGCTGAATGACCTGGCCTACGTAGATGCCCGCAATCGACAGTTTGACAAGGCCTTTGCGGCCATGGACCGTTACGTTGCCCTGCTGCCCAAGGAACCGAATCCGGAGGACTCCTATGGCGAACTGCTGCGCATGGCAGGAAACTTTGAGGGATCGCTGAAGCATTACCGGAATGCCCTGAAGCTCGATCCTGACTTTGTCACCTCGCAGCTGGGCCTGGGAGATACCTATGCCCTGATGGGGAACCAGGAGCAGGCACGGATTGAGTACGACAAGGCCATCCGCTACGCCCACAACGAGGCGGACCGGCTGACCTACAGCATGCAAAAGGCAATGACGTGGGTGCGCGACGGCAAGTTCGCTGAAGCCGACAAGTCATTCGAGGAGATTGCCCAGGCGGCCCACGCCAAGGATCAGGACTTGCAGGAAGCGCAGGCCTACCGGCACCAGGCCGAGTATCAGACCGACGATAACGCCGCATTGAAATATCTGCAGGAGGCCGAAGAATCGCTGGCACATCGGACGATTTCAAAGAGCGATAAGGATGAGGAACTGTCCTGCATTCTGCGCAACCGCGCGGTGCGCGCCGCACACGCGGGCAACCAGGTCTTGGCCGACCAGTCTGTGAAACAGCTCGAAACCATGGCGGGCGGCAGTCGCAACCGCGTTATCCAGAGTTCCTACAACGGCGCCGCCGGAACTCTGCTCATGGATCACAAGAAGTTTGACGAAGCTATCCCCTATTTGGAAGAAGACCAGGACAATCCTTTCACCATGGAACTTCTGGTGCAGGCCTACTACCAGACCAATCAGTCCGACAAACTGGCCCAGGCGGAGACTAAGCTCCGAGGCACCAATGTTCCCACCATGGACCAGGCCCTTGTGGTACCGGGGGCACGCTTGCGCCGCCCAGAAATGTAAGCTGTTCGTAGCTTTCCGTCAGACTTGGTCTATACTGTCGAACGCCAGCGGGAAAGAGAAAGCTCTCCGCTGGCGTTTGCTCGTGATGGCGGGCTGGGGATTTGGAATTAAAGATTTGATTCTGCGATTTGGACTTACGGATTAATGAACTCTAAGATTGATCGACGTTCCCGCAAAAGAGTGGTTGCCACCCTACCGGTGCGCGTCCGGGGGACGGCAGCGAACGCAGAGTCGAGCGCCCAGACTCGTGATGTGAGCACGAATGGCGTGTTCCTCTATAGCGCATCCCGCATGGCGGAGGGTTCGGATGTGGAGTTAGTGCTGATTCTCCCGCCCGAACTGACAGCCGGGGAAAAGTGTTGGGTGTGCTGCCATGCCCGCGTATTGCGTGTGGAGCAAGGCCCGGGCAAGGACTTCGGGGTCGCGGCCGAGATTCGGCGCATGGACATATTGCCAGAGATTCCCGCCTAGCTTTCGCGTGCCAGGTGCGATCACCCGAGAACCCCAAAATTGCTCCATCTCGGGCAAGAATTGCAGGGATCGCAGGACAGCTCTGGAAATCCCTGAGAAAAAGCTTCCCCTGGCACCGACCTTGGTGCAATAATGGCGGCCCTAGAATTGCTCTGGCCAAACTCAGGTGTTCAGGTGGGCCTAGTATGTGGATTGAGAAACTGTCGGACGGCGTGGTCCAGGTGCAAACCCCGATCGGGCCGCGTTATGTGATGCCCTCTTTTCTTCAGCGGGTTTATTTTCTTTGGATGTTCCGTCACTTTCCCATCCTTCCTCACGCCGTGCTCAAGACGGGGCAAAAGCGGATGATCGATCGCCTGTGCTCCGAGCAAAGGTTTGTCTCCATGGCTTACGCCGATGGAATGGAAGATGCTCCAGTAATCGGCACGGTCGAAAGGCGCCCGGTGCCAAAGATGGGGCCAGAGGCCTTGCCACTGCGGCGCCCCGTGGTCAGCGAGAGTTCCGGTGGACTGGCTGCGGAAGTGCGGCAGCGTTCATAGGGTCGTGGACTCGGCAATTCGGCGCAGAGTCCGCAACTCGCGTTACTATTGTCTCCAATCTGTGCCCGCCCTTTCGCCCGCCGGGGAGGCGTGAGCCCTACTACCTTCAAGACTGGGATTCTAATGGCATCGCCTCAACTGAGGCGCGTAGGGTGCCGCGCGACGAACTACGCAACCGCTTTTCGTGAAGGCAATTCAGCTGGACGGGCGTGCACGACAGGTTTCTCCTGCAGTAAGAGTTCGGTAGCCTGCACCCGGCGATCGGCGTGGAACCATCGCTGCACCACGTTGTCGCACAACAGGTTGGCCATAGAAAGCAAGCTCATTCCCTGATGGTGCGCCATCCAAGATCGCACGATGTCGCAGCGGAAACGGCTGCCATGGGCTGTATAGTCAGCTGATTCGTAAAATCCCCGGCAACCGAACCAGCCCAGCGCTTCCATGCGGCGCAGATTGCGCAAAGATCCCTTCCGATCAACGCTCAAGGCTAGAAACGTCGAGTAAGGCGAAATAACCAGCGGATTCGACTCTCGTCTCATCAGCGAAAGCTGGGGCACGCCGAAAGCCTGGTATTGGTAGTTGCCCTGCCCGTCGAGTTTGGAATAAGCCGATTCCGAGATGCCCCATGGGACTCCCTTGCTCGCTGCGTAAGCCTGCTGCGAGCGCACTGCCGCCACTCGCGCTCGGTCGAGCAGCGTGTTCGGGTAGGAACGCATCCAGAGGAAGGGCATCAGGTACTCGAACATCGTTCCGGTCCATGAGAGCAGCACGGGACGGCCATGATCGAGAGTATGCCCGCGACCGAGCTGAAACCAACAATCCTGGGGAATATCTTCCTTGGCGATCGCGATAAACACTGCCGTGCGGGATTCTGTGGCCAGCAGGTCGTAGCAGGAATTCTGCAACTGCCGCGACTCAGCGTCAAAGCCAACCGACATCAACTTGCGATGGGGGTCGAGCAGAAAGCTGAAGTCCATGGCATCGGCCAGTGCCCCGGCCTGGGCGCTGAGCTGGCGCAAGTTGTCGATCAGAGAAACCGCCTTCGACCGCGCCTCAACGAGCAGCGTCCTAAAGCGTTCGTAAAGAGGCTTGCTCACCTCCGGTTTGGAGAAAGATACCCGATCGACCGCCGCCTCCAGCTCACGAATCAAGTCGGGCAAGTGCTGTAAGGGAACTCGGCCCATGAATTTCGCGTTTAGTCCCAGCCCTTCTCGCAGTGGCTCGAATTCCGGCAGCCACCACGGTTCGTATTGCGAGGTCATCTGCCGGATGTTCTGCAGCGCCAACTGCGCCTGCTGGCTAAACCAGCGAGTGTCGTCGCTGGGAGCGGAACGGCCGGAAACAAAATAACTCTCCAGGTCCGCTTCCCGCAGCTCCAGGATCGAAGACAGCCAGCTTCTTTCTCGGAACTTGGCTTCACATTGGGCCAGTTGCTTTCGTGGAAACGCCCTGGCGTCGGCCAGAACCCGGAGAAGGTCTAACAGACCCTCCGCCAGAGACGGCTGGCAGAGAGGCCGACGCAGGCGATCGAGGCAGCCTTGTTGCAGCGTCCAAAGTGAGGCCAGCAGATTGCCGCTGTCGACAGAAGAAACAATCAGTGGCGTCAGGGGCACGAGCGTGCGCGTGTCGTACCAGTTCAACAAATGCCCACGGTGCTTCACGAGACGGGATACCGTGGTCAGGGTTTGCCGCGTCAAGACCGTGAGATCGGGAACCGTCAGATATCCAAGTTCAACCGCAACCTGCCGAGCATTGAGCAGCAAGCCGAGATTAGTCGGAGAGATCCTGGCTGCAACTGCGGGAGGCTGCTCCTGAACATTGTCCGGGATCAGCCAGTTGTGCTCCTCTGTACAGAATTCGGCGAAATATCTCCAAGTGTGAAGAGCGGTCCGGCGGAGAAATTGTGCGTCTTGCCGCGAAAGGTCGGCCCCTGGCACAGCTGGCGACTCATTCAGCCAACGGGCTACCGGTTTGCTGGCCGCCGAGAGCGCAAGAATAGGAATCGCGGCAATCAGGGAGTGTGGCCGCAACAGCCAAATCAGTAAGCCCAGACCGGCCACGAAGAAAGGCATCCAATTGAGGTAACGATCGAGGAGAGTCAGACGCGTACCAAGTTCAGCCTGCGCAGCTGTCTCCCATTCCAGCAGCCGCTTTCGAGTCACCTTACGCCGCACCAGTGCCCGCGCGACGGCATCGAGCGAAAGCAACGTCTGATGGGCGAGGAATACGAGCGTCAGTAATACCGAGAAGTTTGCCGCGTAGAACGTGGCCACCGCCTCACGGGCGATGGACATTTTCTGCTCGGCGACGGCTCGCACCAGCGTGAATGCGAATTCAAACCACAACGGAATGATCAAAATCAAAACCGTCGCCAGAGTCCAGCGCAGCGCGCCTTCGCCAGGTACGAGCCAGCCAAACAATAAGAGCAGGAGGGTTGCAGGCTCAACCAGACTGCGCCTCAAGTTATCGAGAATTTTCCAGCGTGAAATCAGGGAGATCGGATTCGCCACGCGAGCCCCTGATTCATCGGGCACGCGCGAGGTCAGCCATTCCGCAATCTGCCAGTCGCCTCGCAGCCACCGGTGCTTGCGACGGTTAGAAGCGCTGTAATGCGACGGATAGTCCTCGATGACTTCAATGTCGCTGACCAAGCCTGCGCGGGCATAGGCGCCTTCGATGAGGTCGTGACTGAGCAGCGCGTTTTTCGGAAAACGCCGGTCGAGCACGCGATGCACAGTGTCGACTTCATAGATCCCCTTGCCGGTGAAACTACCTTCCCCGTAAAGATCCTGGTACGCGTCAGAAAGGGCGCGCGTGTAGATATCAAGGCCCGTCTCGCCCGCATAGACGGCGGCGAGCCGCGAACGTGCGGCACTTTGCACGCTGACCGCGACCCGCGGCTGCAGAATGCCGTATCCAGCAACGACGATGTTCTTCTCCGGATCGATAATCGCCTGGTTCAGCGGATGGGCCATGGTTCCGACCATCCGGTGCGCCGCTCCGCGTGGAAGCTCGGTATCGGAATCGAGCGTGATCACGAATCGCACCTGCGGGAGGATCGAGAGGTTCCCAACTTTAACCGGGAAACTGTCGTACTCGGCGCGTAGCAGCTTATTCAAGTCGAGCAACTTACCGCGCTTGCGTTCCCAGCCCATCCATCCGTGTTCGCGGGGATTGTAAACGCGATGGCGATGCAACAGAAGGAAAGATCCCATCTGCTGTCCGCTATATCGTTCGTCCAAGTCGCGAATCAGGTTCGCGCACAGGTCGATCAGCGGGCTGGCTTCCGGAGCTGGCTCGTCGGCATCGGGTAGGTCACTGACGAGCGCGAAGTGAATATTGGGGTCGTGGTTCCCCAAGAAGCGAACCTCCAGGTCTTCGACCAAGCCGCGCACTTGCTTCTCGCTAAGAAGGAGGGTCGGGATCGCCACCAACGTCACACAATCGTCAGGGATTCCTCCCGAGTAGTCCAGCTTCGGTAAAATCTCCGCCCGGAGAAGAGCCCCCACCAGATAATGCATGAGCTGCACTGCAGACTGCGAACATGGCACCAGCAGTACCAGCATGGAAAGCAGCAGCATTTCAGGGGGGCTGTTAGGGGGAGTCAGCAGCAGCAGGATTCCCGTGATGATCGAGAAAGTAAGAACGGCGATTCCTGGAAGGAAGAATTCATCAGGATGGCGGCGCAGTCGGGCGCGCAGGCTTTGGATAACGTCGGGCTTGAAGCCGACTTTCTGAGAAAGCAGGTCCCGGCCTTCGCCGATGAGGTAGTAGCCAATATGAGACTGCCGCAACCTGGAGCGGCGATCAGGGTAAATTCTGGCGAGGGCTTGTTGCGCCAGCAGCAGCGCTTCACGGGCAACGTCCATCTCGGACAAGTCAGAGTGGCGGGCGATTTTCGACAATTTCTCACGATACAGGGTTCGGCTTTCATAATCCATTCTCGCGTAAACATCCACGGGGTCGCGGCGAAGGATGGCGTCGAAAAGGATCAGCGGTTCGAGAATGTCCTTCCAGGAAGTCTGTGTGATGTCCCGCAAACTCCGCACACATACGCCCAAGCCGTTGGATGGGCCCGCGGGATCCTGGAGAAGGCACCGGCAGCGTGCAGCGATTCGCTCCAGCAAGACAAGCTTCATAGCGGCAACTACCGCCGACACCTCGCGCAGCTCCAGGACCGTGCTCTCCTGAAATGTCTGCAAGAACGTGGTAAACGCCATCTCGCTGAAACGATTGCCGGTGAGATCAAGAAACGTCTGCGCCAGCGCCAGCACCCTGGGCACAATCTCGTCTTTCCGTCCCCGCGCATGGGGCAGTTGTTTCAGTGGCTTGAGTTCGGAAGCAATGCTTCTCAGTTCCTTATAGATAAGCTGGTCATTGTCGCAAAACCAGCGCAGGTCATCCGATGCCGGGTTGAGCCTGCCTGCCGCATCGGCGCTTGCGAATAAGGGCTGGAATGCGTTCTTGAGCTTGCGGCAACGCCGAGAGAATGTTTGCGAGGCGCGGACATCGGGCAGCCAGCCCAACCGGGAAGCGAATTCGGTCGCGGCACTGCGGAGAGCCGGAAGATGGCAGGCGAGATCGGAGAGTTCGCCGGCCGATTGGTGCCGGGTTCTCTCTTCAGCGATTTCAGCGTAGCGAACCATCCCACTCCTTTCGCCTAGCGATAGCTGGCGGCCTGCAGCTCAAACATCTCCGCGTAGCGGCCGCCGAGACGAGTCAACTGTTCGTGATTTCCGTCCTCAGCAATGCGGCCGTTTTCCAGCACAACGATCCGGTCAGCCATGCGGACTGTGGAGAACCGGTGTGAAATGAACAGTGCCATCTTTCCGTCCGTCAGCTCGGCGAAGCGCTGGAAAACCTCGTATTCGCTGCGCGCGTCGAGCGCCGCCGTGGGTTCATCGAGGATCAGCAACTGCGCTTCACGCAGATAGGCGCGAGCCAGCGCAACCTTCTGCCACTCCCCGCCTGAGAGGTCGACCCCGCCATCAAAACGCCGTCCCAGCATCTGTTCGTAGCCATGCGGAAGTTTGCCAATTACGGCGTCGGCCATGCTTTTCTGAGCAGATTGATGGAGAAGCGGAAGATCATCGATTTGCTCGATCCGGCCCACCGCAATATTCTCCCGTGCAGTCATTTCGTAGCGCATGAAATCCTGGAAAATAACACCGATCTCTCGATAGAGGTCTTCGAGGTTGTATTCGCGAAGATCGAAACCATCGAGCAGAATCTGGCCCTCGACGGGATCATAGAGTCGAGTGAGCAACTTGACGACGGTCGTTTTTCCCTCGCCATTTTCTCCGATCAGCGCGACCCGCTCATCCGGATGGAGATGAAAGTTCAATCCGTCCAAAACCAGTCGAGAACTTCCGGGATAGTGAAAAGAAACATTGCGGAATTCGAATCCGCGAAGGATCGGCCGCGGCGCGGGCAAGGCATTTGGTTTCGACGCGATCGCCGGCCGCATTTCGAAAAAAGCGACAAGGTCGGTCAAGAACAAAGCTTGATCGGCGATGGAAGAAACCGTGGAAAAGATTTGCTGGATATTCGAACTGGCCTGCTGGATGGCACCGGCGAGGAAGGTAAAGGTGCCGATCGTGAGCACGCCGGTCACCGTCCGCCAGATCACGAAGACATAAGCCAAATAGTAGCCGCCAGTGCTGATCGTTGACAAAAACGAACCTGCGGCAAGCCGACGTCGCGCCAGGTCGACATCTTCCTCATAGATCTGGTCGGAAAGCCGGGAAAACCGGTCTGTGAGAAAGGGCGCCAGCCCGAAGAGTTTGAGTTCCTTTGCGGCTTCTTTGCTGCCGCCCAGCACTCGCAGGTAGTCCAGTTGACGGCGGATGGGAGTCTGGCGGAAGTTCTTGGCGTACCCTAGAAAAGCGAAATGACTCTCCCCAAGAAACGCCGGGACCACGCAGGCGACCAGCATGAGCAGAAGCCAAGGCGAAAACAGCATGATCGCGACGGAGAGAGAGACGGTGGTGATAACCTGCTGAATCAGCCGCCCGATCGATTGAATCATTCCCAATCGATCCGTGGCCTGGACACGGGCGCGCTCCAAGCGATCATAGAAAACCGGATCTTCGTAGGCCATGAGATCAAGCTGCGCGGCGTGTCTCATCACCAGCACGCTGACGTGCCGCGTATATTTGTCGGCCAGCAGAGCGTCAAGAAAATCGACGCCCCTGCTTAAAACGCTGCCGAAGACAGCCAGCGAGAATTCCGCCGCGACCAGCCACCACAGCCGCGTGCCGACGGCTTGATGGGTGGTGTGCGCATGAACAAGTATGTCGATGATCAGCTTTGTAATCCACAGGAGGCCAAGGGGCAGAACGGAAACGACCAGGCGAAAAACAATACCAAGAACCACAACCGCTCGGCCTGCCTCCCAAACGATTCGCAGAACCGCAGGCACGTTCCGCAGAGCGGAAACGCGCTCGCTCCATCCATTCCACGAATCCCGTCTTCCGGCCATGGCGAAGTCCTAAAGGTGGCGTCTGGCCTGAAGGTTTACTTGGGATCAAAGCGACGCGACCCCGCGCCAGACCAGGCGACGCCCTGATTCATTGAGTGTAGCCCAATGACTTCCAGGCAACAAGATCAGAACATGGGAGCCCTTAAGCGGGTATTGGATGAGAAGAAAGGCCCCAAGGGTTGGTGCGTACCTCTGCCAACGGGCCATTAGCAGGCCCGCAGACCGTATCTCGGCTAGTATTTGTTCAGCCCGGCCCGCCGCATCCCGCGCTGGGCTTCGGGGGTCTTCATGAACGTGTTCCAGACGAAGCCAGTCCGCAGGTTTTCCGCCATCAGCATGGTAATGCCGGTATCGATTCCGATCACATCTGAGTCGTACCAGTTGGTGAGAGGGTTGAATGCGTTCACAAACCCGTACTTACTCCAGGCTGCACCATAGCGGGTTCGAATCGCTTTCAGGACGCGCAAAGTGGCCTGCGGCTGGAAGGGCAGCGACCCGCCGGTGGCGCTCGGTACGACCGTGCCGTCGATCGGTCCCGTGGCCGGTGGTCCACCCCAAATCACATAACCGTGGTTCGAGTCGGAAGCGGTGATCCCCCACAAGTCGTCGCTGTAATCGGGATACTGTTTCCCCAGCTCCAAGCAGAAACGCCGGTGGACATCGGTTGCGATTACCGAATTCTGGAAGTAGTCGGCGAACTTGTCGCGCCTTCCCCGAAAATCGAACCACGCCTGAGAATATTGATGCACGAACAGGGGTGCGAAGGAACCGATATAGCGCAGGCCGTCGTATTCAAAGATAAGGCGCTTCCATGCCGTCCAGGTTTCGTCCTTCAGGGGATGAGTCGACGATCCCAGTCCCAGCAGGTACATCATCATCAGTTCGCTGTAGTAGTCCCAGCGGGAAGGCAGGAACCCCATTTCCGGCGTCCAGCCATGGGGTAGCAGCGAGGTATCTTCCGAGAGCCAGGTCCAATCCACCCGGCTGAAGATCAAATCTGCAAGCTCCACGACCTCGGGATGGCGAAAGTGCTCGCGGCAGGTGAGTATTCCGCACAGCAAAATAGCTGTGTCAACGGATGAAACCTCGGAATCCCAGACTCTTTCGCCGTTATTGATGTTCGCAAAGTGGTAGAAGAAGCCGCGATGATTTGGCAGCTTCTTCCAGAGGAACCGGAGGGCGGTAAAAACGCGTTCCAGCGCATCGCTGCTGGAAACCAAACCCCGCTGCTCCCCGATGCAAAGAGCGGTCAAGCCGAAACCCGTGGCGGCGATGCTGGCCACGACTCCATTATCTTTAGCATGGACGTGGCACCGGTCTTTCACCATCCCCGTTTTGGGGCTGGCCTGCTCCCAGAAATAACTGAAGTTGGCGATTTCCAGTTCGTTCAGAAACTGGTCATCCTCGACAGAGAGAACTGGCAACCCAGAAGAACCAACTGGAGTTGGCTGAGTCTGCTCCGACAGAGGCATGGCCCATAGAACTCTTGCCAAGGGCAGGCATCCCCCCGCGCCCAGGATCTGGCGCATCACCTCCCGCCGGGAAAACAGAGTGGGTCGAACGGGCATTCGCGTGCGTCGATCAATCTTAAACGAAGTCGCGCCAGGAAGGGATTACCAGAAGGATAACGCACTCGGAGCATCCCAGATTCCCGCGCCATGGGGCTTCGTCGTAGAATGTTCGAAAGATTGTGGGCATAGAGAGCGCACATACAGCAAGACTCTGGATCTGCTCGACTATCATCCTTATGATTGTTGGCGGGCTGCTCCTGCGTCCGTGGTACGCGCAGAGATCAATCTTGCTCCGCGGGGCAATCACCGTACAGGACACGGACAGCAGAAAAGAACAGCCCGTCGCCGATGTCGAGGTGACTGCTGACCTGGCCACAGGACCGGTGAAGTCTGACTCAAGCGGCTTGTTTACGCTCCAGCTACGAAGGTTCGTACGCAGGGGCCACGCTCTCGTTCTTCACTTCCGGCAGCCGCACTATCAGCCTCTCGACGTGAGTGATTTTGTAGGCGACAAACTCTATATCGTCCATATGCTTCCCCTCGCCAGTGTGGCGCCTTCTACCGCTCGGCCCACGGTGAAAGTCGCGAACGTTCGCGTGAGATACTCAGGCCGGGTGATGACCGAGTTCAATGTAGGAAGCGCGGTGCAGACATTTCAGATTGAAAACAAGGGCAACGTACCTTGCAAGGGGCAGCGGCCATGCTCGCCCGACGGCAAATGGCGGGCCGCGCTGGGCTCGGCGTCCCTCGATGCGGGAACGGGGAATGAGTTCCGGAACGCCAGAGCGTCGTGCATTGCCGGGCCATGTCCGTTCACCAAAATCGATTTTGACCATTTGTCGCATGCCGAACAGACTTTCGTGGTCTCGGCCCGCGACTGGTCCGACACTGCGACTTTCCTGCTGGAAGCGGAAGTAGTCCACCCTATGGTCAGCCAGATTGTTCATGAGTCTTACCCGGTGATTTTTGGAGAAGGTCTGAACTTCACTCTGCCCTCGACCGCCGAAGGTGTGAGTATCGAAGCGGAACTGGATGGACAGATGATCATCTTTCCGCTCGGTCCCGCGCTGTTCTTGAGTTGGGCGACTTGCAACGCCAGAGTGAATCCGGATCAAACTAAGGTGTACCGCTGTGACCTCAAGCCTGGGTACCGATTTCAGTGACGGCGCTAACTCAATGAGGATAACCATGTCGAGAGTGATTATCGGGTGCTTGCTCCTGTTTATTCTGCCGGGCAGCGGGACGGCGCAGACGACCGAAACCATCGTCGTTGACGGATCCGCTCCCGCGCGCTCCTTTCCCCACTTTTGGGAGCAGATGTTCGGCTCCGGCCGCGCTATTTTGAGCCTGCGGGAGAGTTACCGGCAGGACTTGCAGGTGGTGAAACAGGCTACCGGCTTACGGTATGTCCGATTCCACGCCATCTTTCATGATGAAGTAGGAGTCTACGACGAAGACCAGCAGGGGCAGCCGGTCTTTAATTTTTCCTACGTTGATCAGATTTATGACGGTCTGCTGGCTAATGGCGTGAGGCCATTCGTCGAATTGAGCTTCATGCCCAATAAGCTGGCCGCCAAACCGATCGTGCAGGCCTTCTGGTACAAGCCGGACGTGGCTCCGCCTAAAGATTGGGCTAAATGGGACAACCTGATTACCCAGTTCGTCTCTCATCTGGTCGACCGTTACGGTATCGACGAAGTCAGCCAGTGGTATTTTGAAGTGTGGAACGAACCCAACATTGACTTCTGGGGAGGCGATCCCAGGCAGGCCACCTACTGGGATCTGTACGACCACACTGCGCGCGCTGTCAAGGCGGTGAACCCTGGATTGCGAATTGGCGGACCGGCGACGGCCCAGGCAGCCTGGGCAGACGCTTTCATTCGGCATTGCGCGGCTAACCACGTACCGGTTGATTTCGTTTCCACCCATGTCTACGGCAACGACCAGGCAAAAGATGTATTTGGGACTGACGAAAATGTTCCTCGCGACAAGATGGTCTGCCGCGCCGTGAAGAAAGTTCACGACCAAATCACAGCTTCGACTATGCCCAACTTGCCGTTGATCTGGAGCGAGTTCAACGCCAGCTATTTTAACGAGCCAGCGGTCACGGATGCCTCATACATGGGCCCCTGGCTGGCGGACACCATCCGCCAATGTGACGGCCTGGTCGATGTGATGAGCTATTGGACTTTCTCTGACGTGTTCGAGGAGCAGGGCGTGGTGAAGACGCCGTTTTACGGCGGTTTCGGTCTGTTGGCTGAAGATGGGATCCCAAAGCCGGTCTTCAATGCTTTCAAACTGCTGCACCACCTGGGGGAACAGCGAATTGCTGTCAGCTCAGACTCGGCGCTCTTAACTAAAAAGAAGGATGGCAGCCTGGTGATCGCCGTCTGGAACTACGCGCCGCCAGAACAGGTCGGTGTGGCCAAAACGATCACTTTGCACTTCGAGGGTGGACACTATAAGCACGCGATCGTTTCGACGGTTGACCCCAGTCACGGAGACGTTCACTCGATTTATGAAAAGATGGGTTCACCCCGCTACCTTTCGCAGGCACAGATTCGACAACTCAAGCAGGCCGCTGAGATTCCGCCGGCTGCGGAGCGTAACCTGATAGGCGGAGAATTGACTCTCACCTTGCCGTCGTATGGACTTGCCGTAGTCGAAGTCAGATAGATCTGTTGGTTAAGAATGTGAAGGGACCATCCGAACGGAGTCCACGCGACCTATACTCCGAAACCGACGAAATAACTAAGGGAGCAACTGTATAGGGTGATCAAGGGTCAATGCGGCTAGTGGGCACGCTCCGACCCTCACGATCACCCCCGCCATTGCATCGCTGCACTTCCTAGCTAACGTCACTTTAGGTAAAGTTGCCCTCTCGGTCAGCGGCTTGCTTCGTCTGCCCGGCGAGCCCCTGCCACTGTGTCGATGGTCGCCACACCAAAGCCGAGGTTGGTGAAACTCGCAATCGCGCAGCAAGGTGAGGAGCCGTTATCGATTGGCGGCTCCGAACGCACGGCCGTGGACTATGTGATAAAGGTGAAGATTGGAGGCGTGGCCGGCGCCGTTGCGCCGATTGTAGGAAACAGCCTCCGGATATACACGCCTGGATTTTGGGCGGGGAGGTACCCGTCCTCGTCAAATCGGAAGGGCCGCTATCCGTCGGTGGGCCGACGTGGAGGATTGAGCTGGCAACTCCGGTCTGGCCCGGCCCCACTTCAGGGGGTTCTGGCAAGCAACAGCAGAATTGATCGTCCGGGTTTCGGTAGAGTCCACTTCCTGCGCACAGTTTAAGAAACAATCAAACCCTCATCCAGTTGTGAGGTTGTCGGAGTCTCCCTCCAAAGAATCTGAATGAAATACTGTATAGACCACTACCGTGGATGCTCGTTCTAATGTTCAAATGACCATTGTGCAGGTTCCCCCCAAAGGAACTCGGAAGAAGACCGCGCCGCCCTGGAAATGGATCGGCATAGTCGCCCTTGTCTTCTTAGCCAGCGCGGCAGTGGTGGTGCGGGTGGTCATCGTTCGCGCTGAACCGATTCTACGGACTCGGGTCATTGATACTTTATCGAATCGCTTCCATAGCAAGGTAGAGCTGGCGAGTTTTCACGTTTCACTAGTCAAAGGGATTGAGGTCTCCGGGGACGGCCTGAAGATATTTGGCACAACGGATCCCAATCCTTATGAACCGGGAGTCCAGCCCCTGATCGCAGTTCAGCAATTTCGCTTTCAAACCGCTTTGCTGACCCTATTCCACTCTCCGATGCATGTAGCGACCGTGTACGTGAAAGGCTTGGAGCTGAACATTCCGCCCAAGGAAGATCGGCGGGAAATGACAAACATGGGTTCGAGAGCTCCGAAGATGACCATCTTTGTCGACCAGTTCATTTGCGAAGATGCAAAGCTCGAGATCAACACCTCAAAGCCGGGCAAGCCACCGCTGGAATTTGCCATCGGTGACTTGAAGATGAAGGATATCGGTCCTGGCCAACCCTTCCAGTTCAATGCCACCCTGGTCAATCCCAAGCCTGTGGGAGACATTCAATCGAGCGGCCTGTTTGGGCCGTGGCAACAAGACAGCCCTCGGGACACGCCGGTGCAGGGAGACTATTCCTTTACTAATGCCGATCTGAGCACGATCAAAGGCATTGGGGGAACACTCTCATCCACCGGCGCCTACTCGGGAACTCTAAGCAATATCGTGGTGCATGGAAAAACCGATACACCAGACTTTCAAATTGCGACAAGCGGTCATCCAGTGGCGCTGCATACGGAGTTTCATGCTGTTGTTGACGGGACCAGCGGAGACACATATCTCCGGCCGGTGACTGCCACCTTCCTTCATTCTTCCTTTAGTGCAAACGGCTCGGTGGTCCGAGTGAGTACACCGAAGGGTCACGATATAGAACTCGACGTCGCCGTGAACGACGCGCGGATTGAAGACTTGCTCAAACTGGGCGTGCGCACCGACCCGCCGATCATGAGCGGTCCAGTTGAAATGAAGACGCGACTGAGCCTTGCGCCGGGCGCCGCGAGTGTGGCTGACAGGTTGACATTGGCCGGCACATTTCATGTGCTGCGTGCGCATTTCACCAACGAGAAAGTGCAGGGAAGGGTCGACTCATTGAGTCTGCGCAGCCAGGGTAAGCCGAAAGAGGCACAGTCGCATACCGAGGAAGATGTGCTGGTCGATTTGCAGGGTGTGTTCGCGCTGAAGGACGGATTACTGTCCTTCTCCTTGCTTCATTTTCTTATTCCAGGGACGCACGTCGAGATGACTGGCGACTACAGCCTAGACGGACAAAAGTTTGACTTTCGTGGAAAGGCTTGGCTGGATGCTAAGATCTCGCAAATGACCACCGGGTGGAAGTCAATTCTTCTGAAGCCCGTCGACCCGTTCTTCAGCAAGAACGGAGCCGGCACCGAAATCCCTATTAGAATCACGGGCACGGAATCGGAGCCACACTTTGGTCTGGATTTCGGCCATAAAGACGAGGCTGGGAGCGTCGGGAAGAATAGCGACAGGGAATCGAACCGTGAGTAGCGTCAATAGGCGCGGGAACGGGATGCATTTTATGAGTCCTGCTGGATCGCTGAGATTGAGATCAGGAGCCAATTATGAGCGATAAACCGAGTGCCACTATGCCTGCAACTGTCGAAAAGATCATAAAGTCTCCGTCTCCGGGCGTACCTGAGAAGGCCCAGATCGCGGTGGAAGGTGCCGATCATCTCTATAGAGAGCTTCGCATCGAGAACACTCTGATCGATGAAAATGGCGACAAGGTGCGCCTCAAGCAGGGCTCCGAGGTGGAAGTCACCATCGAAGCGGAAACCGAGGCGACTATCCCCAAGGGCGACGGGAATAGCGGCTGCGAGTCGAACCCGTAATCTGCTGGACTATCGCGTGCAAGCTCCTGTTAGGAATGGTCCTCAAAGATACAGGGAATGCTGTATGCCCCTTGAGTTGAACGAAGGGCATTCTAGGTATGGGAAGGACAGGTGCCGCTGGTCGCGTGGTGGTAAGCGGTAACCGGGTGAGGCGAAAATGCACGGCGGAACGACCCGAGAAGCAGATTACACAAAGGTACGCGAATACAAGGGTTTCTGGTCGCAACACGGCGACCATCAGCACGGCGTCCAGTTTTATTCGCAGGACAAGTTTCTGCTCGAGGAATTGAGCGAATATGTCGGGAAGGCGTTGCAGGCAGGAAATGCTGCTGTTGTGGTCGCCACAGATGCGCACCGCAACGGCCTGCTGCAATGGTTGACCGCTCAGAGGTTAGATGTTGCTGCGCTCCTGGAGCAAGGCCATTTGGTTGTTACAGATGCTGCGCAGCTTTTGACTACATTCATGCAGGATGGCTGGCCCAACGAAGGTCGGTTCAATAACGTGGTCGGGGGGATGGTTGCGAAGGCCCAGGCCCGGGCCGGTGGCGTACGGCCACAGGTAGCGATTTTCGGCGAAATGGTTGCGTTGCTGTGGGCAGACGGCAAGACTGAGGCTGCAATTCGTCTGGAGCAACTCTGGAATGAGCTAGCTCGGACGAAGTCATTCTCGCTCTTCTGTGCGTACCCGATGAGCAGTTTCGGCCGGGAGGAAGACGCAGGGCTCCTTCTGAAAGTCTGCAACGAGCACTCGGCCGTAATTCCGACCGAGGGCTACATGGATCTCGGCAGCGAAGACGAGCGTCTGCGCAGCATTACGCAGTTACAACAAAAAGCAAAGGCTCTCGAGACCGAAATCGAAGAACACAAGCGGCTCCGGCAAGAACTTGAACTCCACGTGACAGCACGGACGGCTGAACTCCAAAGCAAGAACGTTCAGCTTCTGGAGGAAGTCAAAAGGCGTGAAGATGCAGAAACGAGCCTTCGTACCCTGACCCGCCAACTGATGCTTATCCGGGATGAAGAGCGCCGCCGTGTAGCACATGAGCTGCATGAAAGTACCGCCCAGGTTCTGGCTACTTTGGCCATGAACTTGAGTGTGCTCGGGGAAGCGGATCCGGTCAATGACGGTCGCGAGTCGAAGTTGATTACCGAGAGTGCCAGCCTGGTGGATAACCTGCTGGGTGAAGTTCGTCAACTCTCGCATCTGTTACATCCACCTACGTTGGACGAAATGGGGTTGCCGTCGGCGATTCAATGGTATGCCGAGCGATTTGCGAAGCGCAGCAACATCAATGTCACACTCGAAATCCCGAGTGACTTCGGCCGGCTTTCGCTCGAGAAGGAAATCGCTCTCTTTAGAGTCGTTCAAGAATCTCTCGCCAATGTGCACCAGCACTCGGGGAGCGGCACAGCGACGGTTCGCATCAGCCAGTCTTCAGATCATGTCTGTGTTCAGGTGAGTGATCTGGGAAAAGGGATGCCGACGGAGCCTTCGAGTACCAGTCCAGGGGTTGGGATTAAGGGAATGTGCGAAAGGTTGCGGCAACTAGGCGGCGTGCTTAATGTCCACTCGAATGGCGCCGGCACGCAGATAACGGCCGATCTCCCCGTCGGGTAGGCGGCCAGCCAGTCAAATGTTAGGTGTGAAGGCCGGAGATCACTCTGACCGGCCACTGAGCAGGATTCGACACAACAGCAGCCATCTCCGAACGTTGGTTGTCATCAGGAAGTTCTCCTTTACGTGTTCGTGCCCATTCTGGCCGAGTTGTTTGGCAAAATCCGGATGGGTCAACAGGTAGCGCATTTGATAAGCGCAACCTTCGACGGAATGCACCAAGACCCCCGTTAGCTTGTGGATGATCTGATTGGGGATACCACCGACGGCCCCCGCGATTGTCGGTTTCCCCTTCCAAAGGGCCTCAGTTACAGTCAATCCAAAGCCTTCTTTGATCGATTTCTGCACGATAAGGGTGGAAGCACGCTGCAGGGCGTTGATTTCCAGAGCGCACCAGGGAGGCAGGTCAAGAATGATGATATCTGGATCCTCGCCGGCAGCTTCTCTGAGCTCCTTTAGAACAGCGGCGCCTTCTGGATCGTCGCTCGCTCCACCGCCGGCGAGCACGAGTTGGCAATCCACATACTTCCGGGCCTGCTTGAAAGCCTGGACTACGCCCACTGGGTCTTTTGCCCGATCGAAGCGCGAGACTTGTGTCACGATCGGCCGCGAGCGATCGATCCCGAATTCGTCGCACGTCCGCTGAACAAAATTTTCCTCGAGATCCTTATTTTTTTCCGACAGTGGGTCGATGCAGGGATAAAACAAGTACTGAGGAATCGGCAACTGGCGGGTAAAGGATTGCGAAGAGAAAATCGCTGCGTCGTACTGTTCGATGAATGGCCGGAGGAAGCCCCACACCTCAGGGTTGGGGTTGGACAAGTCAATATGGCAGCGCCATACCCAGCGGCGTGAAGAGTCCTGGCGAGCGCGAATGAGTGCGGCGGGCTGCGGGTCATGAATCACGACAACATCTTCGGAAAACTGCATACGCTGACGGTTCTGTTCGTTGTGCATTAGAAAAATGTCGCGAGCAGGAGGCGTAAGGTTGTAATCGCTGCCCTGAAGTGCGTTGTGGAACGCCTTGGTTACCTCGAAGAAGTCGTTTCCTCCGGTGATGACCTCCCAGTGGGTTTTTACTTCTACTTCGTTGAGAAGCGGAACCAGCTGATTGAGCATCTCAGCGACCCCTCCACCCACGGCGGTGGAGTTAACCATTTTCACTGTTTTGCCTTTCAGTTCCCGGGCGAGAAACCGCAATTCATCGATGTCGGCTTGGCCGACAATGCCTTTGTAGTCATCCAGACGCGGCGGAGGAACCGGCGCTGGTGGTGTTTCCCAGCTTCGGGGTTGCTTTCGTCGCTCCTGGCGTCCGGGCGCGGCCTGGGGAGAAGCCACGGAAGGGTCCGATTGACCTTCTTTTGCGACCGATTCGGCCTCGGTTTGTGGTTCCACTGGTTCCATATTGTGTGCGCCTCAGGTCAGCGCTCGCTCCACGATTCGAACAATCTGCTCGCGAACGTCCTCTAGTGTCACGGTGTAAATGTCAATTCGATTCAACTGGCGAGCCGTTTCGGTCAGGCCCAGATCTTCGTACAACCATTGTGAGAAATCGTTAGACATCAGCTTGAGCCTGAGGCGCGCTTCGATGAAGTGATGGTGAATGGAGTGTACGCTCACGCCACGCAGACCCTCGGCAAACTCGGGCAGCGTGTGGGCCACGAAGCTGGTTGGAATTATGACGGTATCAGAGGCACAAAAATAGAAGGGCTCACGGGCATTCCGCTCTCCACCGGCTGGGACGCGCTGCAGAAAGTCCTTCACAATCTGGACAAATCGTTCGCGCAATTCCGCGACCGACGTGAACTCCCGCACGTCTACGGTGGCCAGTCTTTCCGCCAGACTGGGTTCATTGCACGCCGACAACGCCCAATGCGCGAAGTCGTTAGAGAAGCCTTCCCGGATGAAGTGATGCTCTTGCAGGGTTCGAAAACTGTGCTGAAAGATTGAGCCTTCCGGACACTCTCGGAGTGCCTCCAGGAACTCAGAGAGCGTGTTCGACTTCTGCCGGGTGATGCGCAGAAGATGTGCCGACGTGTTGAAGTAGAATGGCTTCACCGCAGCCGGTAGCGGAGTTGGTGCGGGCACGCTTGTCACGCATTCACCGCCGCGGCCGCGTGATTGCGTGAATTATCTCGCGCTCGGCAAGCGAGGAGCCACCGGCTCAAGAACCCGAGGACTTCGTCAGGCGGCTTGAGGCACAACTGTGCGGAGGTGGTTCGCCATCTTGAACGCACCAATATGCTCAGGCCCCGGCTATTCACGGCCCGGAATGCATGTTCGTCTGTGGTGTCGTCTCCCAAGTAAGCAGTGGGTGTATCTGGATTCATTTCACTCATAATGGTGCGAACTGCGGTACCTTTGTTCGTCTCGCGCGCTCGAATTTCGACTCCACCGTCGAATTCCAGGAGTGCCAAGCCAGTCTCCCGCGCAATTGCCGTCCAGCCCAGCAGCACCCGCCACCTAATCGCTTCTACTTCGCATTTGTCCAAATCTCTCCAGTGAACTGCGATACTGCCAATTTTATACTCGGCAGTGTGTTGAAGATGCTGATAGAGCAACCAATTGTCGGCCGCCGCGAGTGTTTCCACAGTGGCCTCGTCCGGAGGAGAAAGTTCGGCGCTCCCGTCGGGCCTCAGACGCTGAAGCCCCCAAACCTCGGGGTGGGGCTCAATGCCGAGCAACGGAATGATATCTCTCGCATCCCTCCCCGAGATAATGACTATTCGCGTGCTGCCGCAACGAACGATCTGCTGCAGGATCTCAGAAATGCCAGGATAGGGAAAGGCCTGCTCCGGATCCTTTTGGAACGGCGCCAGCGTGCCATCGTAATCAAGCATGAGCAACGATCGAGGTGCCCGGGCAACCGCCCGTAGAAGCGGTTCAATCAGAGATTTAGTGTCCCGCACCAACGCTCCCTCCTTGCTCTGTGGCCACACGGTGGATCACGCCGCGGTCGCATCCGCACGGCGCTCCTGTTGAGGTTGCTCCGCAACGTCCAGCCTGAGCTCACAAAGCTCCGTGACCAGACTTCCCGCCCAGTGGTAAATGTTGTGTTCTCGTATGATCTTGCGCATGCGGTGCATGCGCATTCGCTTTTCTTCCGGCTCCATTTCCAGGGCAACCCGGATTGCTTCGGCAGTCTGATCCGTGTCGTAAGGATTTATCAGCAAAGCGTCGCGTAACTCGCGCGCGGCTCCGGTGAACTGGCTTAGGATCAGTACACCGCGTTCGTCACTGCGGGCGGCTAGGAATTCCTTCGCAACCAAGTTCATGCCGTCGTGCAACGAGGTCACGAGACAGAGATCTGCGGCCCGGTAGTAGCGTTCGATCTCTTCATGGGTATGGTGTCGCTTTAGAAATACGATCGGCCTCCATTTGCCAGTTTGAAAACGCCAATTGATCCTTTCTGCTTCTGCCTCTACTTCCGCCAGAAGGTCGTGATAGCGCTTGATGTGGGTGCGGCTTGGCGACCCGATTTGTACGAAAGTAAATTCTTTCCGATACTTGGGATATTTCTCCAGAAATCGCTCGATCGCACGAAAGCGCTCCGGAATTCCCTTCGTGTAATCCACCCGGTCTACACCAATCCCCACGAATGCCGTCTCTACGCCGAGACTGTGGAGCAAAGTGGAGCGATCGAGGTAGTTGACCCCATAACTCTCGCTGTCGATGAGGTCATCGTCCGCAAGGTCCACGCTAATTGGGAACGGCCGAACGATGGTGCGATGGTTCTGACGCAACACGGCAAAGTGTTCCCAATCGACACGCGATTCCACGACTCGGTCCACCGTCTGCAGAAAGTTGTTGCAGTGCGATTGGATGTGAAATCCGACGAGATCTGCTCCCAACAGTCCGTCTACAAGTTGGCGCTGCCATGGACAGATGCCAAAGGCTTCCGGGTTAGGCCACGGGATGTGCCAGAAAATAGCCACGCGTGCGTCCGGCCTCTTCTCCTTGATGAGCCGGGGCAGCAGCGCGAAATGGTAGTCCTGAACCAGTACGACGGGTTTGGGTGTATCTTCGATTTCCTTAAGCACCGCAGCGGTGAACTTGCGATTGACCTCCTGATAGTGCTGCCAGTCTTGTGCGCGGAAAATAGGACGCGTATGAGCGATATGGCACAGCGGCCAAAGACCTTCATTGGCAAATCCGTAGTAATAACCCTCCTCCTCTTCTTTACTCAGCCATACCCGGCGCAGTGTATAGCGAGGATCGTCCGGTGGCACGCGCAGACGGTCTTGTGTGTCCACGGCTTCGGTGTCGGCGTCTCCGCTGCCGTGGGCGATCCATGTGCCGTCGCAGGCTTCGAGCACCGGCTCTAAAGCCGTCACAAGACCACTTGGGGGCACAACCACTTCGAGGGACTTGCCGTTGCGCTGGTGTATGTAGGGTTCGCGATTCGAGACTACAAAAAGCCGGCCGCCCTCCAGGCGTGTCTGGATCTGCACGGCGAGGCGGTCCGCCGTCCACATGGATTCGGAGGCTTCGCGCAGGCGGGCTTCACTTTCTGCGGCGCTGCGTGCCTGACTGAGACTTTCGGCCAGGGTAACAACTTCCGACGCGAGCGGTTTGAACAAATCGAGGTCGGGCATCTGCTGGCGCGATGAAATTCTGCCCATGCGAAGCGCGCGCATCCACTGCGCAGCTCGAGCGATCGGGCCGGTGATGCTCCAGCGTACGATCAGCAGCGTAATGGATACGATGAGGAAGACCTGCACAAGAATTCTGAGGAATGCTTCGCGCCACGCACGAAGGCTCTGGGCCCGGATGTAACTGGCGTCGTGCACTATTGCCAGCCCGCCCACAATCTCATCCTGACGGTGGACAGGCAATGCAAAAATGTGCACCGGATCATTGCCCACACGCACGAAAGAACTCTCTCCGTGACCCTCCGACATGGCTTGGATGACATTCGGTGGCGCGGCTCTGAGGACTTGTCCTAGCTCGGACGTGATTGCGACTGCCTTACCTTGCCGGTCATAGACCGCAACCCCAAGCAGGTGTTCGCGGTTGCCGAAGCGCTGCACCAGTCGCTGTAATCCCCGCTCCGATCCTGTCTCCCACGATTTCTCAACATTGCCAGCGAGGCTTTCGCTGAGCACCTCGGCCCGGCGTTCCAGGTCGCTGCGGAGAGCGCGCTTCTGTACCACGACCTCATAGTAGGAAAAACCTAGAGATACCAGCGTGATTCCGACAATGAGAGAAACAATGAGCCGAGCACTCAACAAGCGCATAGAGATAGTGTTCCGATTTACGTCTCTCTAATTTACGTCTCCCCAAGCATAGTGACCAGGAGGGGGCCAGCAACATACGGGGATCACCCTAGGGTTGCGGGAAACCCGCGAGCGAAAAAGGCTTCCAAGGCAGGTAGATTGGCATGCAGCAAAGAGAAAGGGTTCAGGCGACGTCTGACGCTGCCCCTTTGGCAGTCGCCGTTTCTCGCAGCGGCAATGTGGCGGTCACCGTTGTACCCGCTCCATCCGATCGAATGTCCAAAGTTCCGTCCAGCTGCCTGAGACGTTCACGCATGCCTCGAAAGCCCACTCCGATTCGACTTGAGGAATTGAGCTCAAGCTGTTTCTCCAAGGGTATACCTTTGCCCTGGTCCTGAACTTCGACCAGGACCCGGTGATCTTCCTCGCGCACGCGGATGGCCGCGAAAGTGCCGCCAGAATGCCGGTGAATGTTTGTGAGGCACTCCTGGACCATGCGGAAGATTGCGATTTCCATTTCGTCTGACAGCCGGCCAAACTCCTCTGGGATACGCAGATCGACTTTGATCTGGCTGCGCTCCGAGAACCCATCGACGTACCAGCGAAGCGCGGACGCGAGACCGGCGGCATCGAGCAAAGGGGGATGCAGCAGATGTGAGATGGTGCGAATTTCACGGCCGATTTGCTCCACCATCGCTGCGTTCTCGGAAACGGCGCGGGTTCCCGTCGAATCGAGCTTATCGGACTGATGCTGCAAGACGGCAAGATTCATGCTGAGCGCGGCGAGCAATTGCCCCACGCTGTCATGCAGCTCCCGCGAAATGTGCCGGCGCTCTTCGTCGCGAATCTGCTGCAGCCGGCCCGACAGTTCGCGCAGGCTCTGGTTCGCCAGTTTCAGGTCCGCGGTTCGTTCCTGTACTTTGACCTCCAATTCGTTCGTGCGCTCTTCGCAGTTGCTCCTCAGCCCACTGGGACCTGACAAGAAAGCGGCGATTTGCTTCCCCCAGCGCAATGATCAAACCGGAGAGCAGCAGGAAACCGACCACTCCAGAAATTGCAGTCTTGGGATCTCGAAGTGCGAACGACCCAGAAGGCGGAAGGAACCAATACCACACACCGACCACTGAGATCGAGGCCGCGACAATGGAGGGGCCGAGTCCGCAATACCAGACGGAGAAAAACACAGCTGCCCATACTGTGTGATAAGGGTTGCTCTCGCCCAGAAGGGGAGAGAGCACTTGACGGAGCAACAAAGCAGCGGTCGCCGCCAGAATTGCCAGACCATAGCGGCACACGGCATCGTAGACATTGCCAACCTCTGAAATATGATCACTCGGCATCCCGGATCCCTAACTTGCAGAGTCTCCTCGAAGGCGAATTGTCAAGAATAGTGCAATGTCCCTACAGTTGTAGTTCATGTTTTACGACCCAAAGCGTCGCTTTCGGCTTTTGCCTTACGCTTCGCAACTTCGGCATTCAGGTAAGCCAGCTTGTTTGGATCTCTCACGACTCTCGCGTGACGAAGCACTTCCGTCATCGCCAACTGCCGTCTGCGCCAAGCCGGCGCTGATACCTTGCGGCACGTGCGTTGCATAACTAGCTCCTCCGTCGGAAGCAGGCCCCTGCCCGGCAGGTTTGAATCCTCTGAGCGCCACCCTTCGCAGCGTCTGCAGATTCCCCAGAGCTGCAGACATCTCCTGCATCTCTTCAGCAGCGGCCTCGCGATCGCTTCCCAGCCCTTCCATAGCCTGGCGTATAGCAGCTTGAGCGACTTCAATCCTGCCTGGCAGGCTGGCGAGATCAAGTTCGAGCATTGCCGCCGCGTACAAATCTTGCCACGCGCGATTTGTTGTCACCGGGGGACCTTTCTTCCTGACCGTTTGAGCATACCCTTGCCACTAAAAATAGGTGGACTATTTGGTGTCGTCTGTCATAGCTGCGACAAACGCTTAGCACAACTGGAATTGGGGCATCGCATGATCAGCGCAACGTATAATAGACGCATTAGTACCGTATCAGTGAATTATCGCAAATACATTAGAATGGAAATGCATCGTAGTCAAGTGCATAAATATACTTGACCTAGAGATTGCGCTCTGGTATTTTGCTGGCGAGGCACTAGGGGAGGTGAATGTGGCCAACGAACAGAAAACCAAACGCCCGGGGAAGTACCGGCAGGTTGAAATAGCCGGCTTGAAGACGGGCAGACACGGCAAGCACCACGAACTGGTTGAAGGGATCGTTCGCGAATTGGTGACGCTGCAGGCGGGTTCGGCCCTTGAGATTCCGCTAGCCGATGTGGGCGGCGTCGGCTTGGCTAACCTTCGTTCTGCAGTGCATCGGGCAGCGGCCTCCAATGGTGTAAACATCGAAACGGTTGCGGACGATGGCAAGTTCTATGTGTGGAAGGCCAAAGCGAAATAACTCTTGCCACCCGGGCGTCGTCCCTCTGCAAAAACCTTCCCGGCACACCCCCGAGCTACAGCATCTACCCGATGTTTCGGGCTTCCCTTGATTGTGTACTTTAAACCCGTCAATCCCGTATTTGCGGGAGCCCTTCTTCGGGAATTCCACTTCTTCACGAGGGTTCGCCGCTTCCGGGTGTTCGAGACTAGCGGTCCGTGGTGCAATCCCGACTCGGAGAATCCGACCATGGCAGTAAATCCGCCCGCCGCCTACGGAATGTACTCTTACGACAAGGAGCTTCACCAGGTCGTGCACACGCTGAACCAGTCAGGGTTCGACAACGAGGATATCTGCATGATGGTGTCGCCCGGGCATCCCATCGCCACATTCGTGCGCGAGGCGAACATTCTCAACGCCGAGCGAAAGGAGGATGCAATCGCTGAGGAGTTCATGGCCTGGCTCTTCGAGTTCGGTGCAGTGGTGATCCCGACGGTCGGTTTCTTCATTCGTTCGCGAGTGTTCCTTCATGCCCTAGTGGCTAGCGGCAACCCGGGATGTCTTGCAGGATTGGGCTTTTCCGAACGGGACGCGGCACGATTTGAGAAGCAACTCCGCGAGATGGGGGTCTTGGTTTACGTGGCGTGCGCGGAAAGCGCAAGTGCGGCTTGGGCGGTGGAGATTTTGCGCCGAACCGGCGCTAAAGAACCCGGGTTGCTGGAACAAGAAGCTTTTTTGGAGGTCGCAGTCGCGTGAAAGGAACTGGAAGCTGTTAGTTAAAGCCGGTCTGTCACACCCAACCATGATCTCTGTTTTCGAAGGGTTCTTACTGCCAGTCTAGGCTCAGAAACTCACTTTCCCTCAGCCCATACAGTAAAGACCCTAGAGTCACCGTACAGTTTTTCGTGTTACCTATCCATATTGGTCAGTACGTTTCCTGAGTTTGAACATTTCAAGACAAATGGTTTGAGCTGTCGCTGATTTTGGCGGTTCGTCCGACCCAGCGCCTCGGCGTGAGGCAAGTTTTTCTCGTCCCGCCACCGCCGTTCGGCGGAGACAACTGCCGATTCAGGAAGGCATGGAAAGCCGAGCGATGAAGGGCTTATCACAACCCCAGGTACTCCCCCTGTTCTGGAGCAGACCATGAAGCGAAACACTCAAGGCCCGGCGATTGCCCTGGCCAACGGTACGTCCGGTGATAGTCAGGAGAGCAAACATAACGGGAATTCTGTGCTTGTTGCTGAACCCGGTTCGAGTGATCTCAGCGTAATTCTGGGCAGCCTGCAAACCATGCGGGATGGCGATTTTTCGGTCCGCCTTCCGGGCTCCTGGACCGGTTTGGCGGGTAAAATCGCGGATACTTTCAATTCTATCGTCTCGGCCAACCAGCAGATGGCAGAGGAACTGAAGCGCGTCGGCCAAGTGGTGGGGAAGGAAGGAAGGACTCGCGAACGTACCCGCTTCCATGAATCGAGAGGAGCGTGGGGAGAGATGGAAGTCTCGATCAACACGCTGGTTGAGGACCTGCTCCGGCCAACCGAAGGTGTAACCCACGCCATCGCGGCCGTTGCGCAGGGAAACCTAACCCAGACTGTGCGCTTGGACGTGGATGGACGGCCTCTGGAAGGCGAGTTCCTGCGCTCCGCCAACATCGTCAACACCATGATTCAGCAACTCAGTGTATTCACAGCCGAGGTAACGCGCGTGGCGCGCGAAGTGGGCACGGACGGTAAGCTGGGTGGTCAGGCGCAAGTGCCGGGCGTGGCAGGGACGTGGAAAGACCTTACAGATTCCGTGAATTCGATGGCCAGTAACCTCACCGGCCAGGTTCGCAACATCGCGGAAGTCGCAACTGCGGTTGCGAGCGGCGATCTCTCCCGCAAAATCACCGTCGATGTGCGCGGTGAAATTCTTCAGCTCAAAGAAGCCATCAACACGATGGTGGACCAACTTCGCTCATTTGCCTCAGAGGTTACTCGCGTCGCTCGCGAGGTGGGTACGGACGGGAAGCTGGGCGGACAGGCCGTCGTCGTGGGCGTGGCTGGTACGTGGAAGGACCTTACCGACTCCGTCAACGCTATGGCCGGCAATTTGACGGCTCAGGTGCGGAACATTGCCGAAGTGACGACAGCTGTAGCCCGCGGCGATTTGTCGCGCAAAATCACGGTCGATGTGAAGGGCGAAATCCTCGAGCTCAAGGACACCATTAACACGATGGTGGATCAGCTCAACGCGTTCGCCGGTGAAGTTACGCGAGTGGCGCGTGAAGTGGGTACCGAAGGCAAGCTGGGTGGCCAGGCCCAGGTGCCCGGAGTGGGAGGTACCTGGAAGGATCTCACGGACAATGTGAACTTCATGGCGAGCAACCTCACCGGCCAGGTACGAAACATTGCTGAGGTCGCAACAGCTATTGCAACCGGTGACCTCTCGCGGAAAATTACTGTGGATGTCCGCGGCGAGATTTTGCAGCTGAAGGAAACGCTCAACACGATGGTGGATCAGCTCAACCGCTTCGCTGGCGAAGTCACGCGAGTGGCGCGCGAAGTAGGTACCGAAGGTCGTCTGGGGGGACAAGCGAATGTTCCCGGCGTTGCCGGCACCTGGAAGGACCTTACAGACTCGGTCAACTCGATGGCCGGGAATCTTACGGGCCAGGTGCGAAACATTGCCGAGGTGACCACGGCTGTGGCCCGCGGTGATTTGTCCCGGAAGATTACGGTAGACGTGAAAGGTGAAATTCTTGAACTGAAGAACACCATCAACACGATGGTCGACCAGCTTAATGCGTTCGCTGGTGAAGTGACGCGCGTAGCTCGCGAAGTGGGCACGGAAGGGAAGCTGGGTGGACAGGCGCAGGTACCTGGCGTGGCCGGCACATGGAAAGATCTCACGGACAACGTGAACTTCATGGCCAGCAACCTTACGGGACAGGTACGGAACATTGCTGAAGTCGCTACGGCCGTGGCTCGCGGCGACTTGTCCCGCAAAATCACGGTAGATGTGAGAGGCGAAATCCTCGAACTAAAGGACACCATCAACACGATGGTCGATCAGTTGCGCTCGTTTGCATCGGAAGTGACCCGCGTGGCCCGTGAAGTGGGTACGGACGGAAAACTTGGCGGCCAGGCGCAGGTTCCAGGAGTGGGCGGCACGTGGAAGGACCTCACCGACTCGGTCAACTCGATGGCCAGCAACTTAACAGGTCAGGTTCGCAACATCGCCGAAGTGTCCACGGCGATCGCCAGCGGTGACCTCTCGAAGAAGATCACTGTGAACGTGAGCGGTGAGATTTTGCTTCTCAAGGAGACCATTAACACAACTGTGGATCAGCTCAATGCGTTCGCGGGCGAAGTGACACGCGTAGCCCGCGAAGTCGGGACCGAAGGACGTCTGGGCGGACAGGCCAATGTGCCGGGCGTAGCAGGTACCTGGAAGGATCTCACGGACTCGGTCAACTCGATGGCCGGAAACCTTACCGGTCAGGTGCGCAACATTGCCGAGGTTACGACTGCCGTGGCTCGAGGCGATTTGTCACGCAAGATTACGGTTGATGTGAAGGGCGAGATTCTCGAACTGAAGAACACCATCAACACCATGGTGGACCAGCTCAATGCATTTGCCGGAGAAGTGACCCGTGTGGCACGCGAAGTGGGCACCGACGGGAAACTGGGCGGACAGGCGCAGGTGCCCGGGGTCGCCGGCACGTGGAAAGATCTCACGGACAATGTCAACTTCATGGCCAGCAACCTTACAGGCCAGGTACGTAACATCGCGGAAGTGGCGACGGCGATCGCAAACGGTGATCTTTCAAAGAAAATCACGGTCGACGTTCGGGGCGAGATTCTGCAATTAAAAGAGACACTGAACACGATGGTCGAGCAACTGCGTTCGTTCGCGGCCGAAGTAACGCGGGTGGCCCGCGAGGTGGGTAGCGAAGGCCGGCTTGGCGGACAGGCCAATGTGTCCGGCGTGGCGGGAACGTGGAAGGATCTCACGGATTCCGTGAACGCAATGGCCGGGAATTTGACGGGACAGGTGCGCAATATCGCCGAGGTAACCACTGCCGTGGCTCGCGGCGATTTATCACGCAAGATCACGGTGGACGTGAAAGGTGAAATCCTCGAGCTGAAGAACACTATTAATACGATGGTGGATCAGCTCAACGCTTTCGCTGCTGAAGTAACTCGCGTGGCTCGTGAAGTGGGTACCGAAGGCAAGCTGGGCGGGCAGGCGCAGGTGCCGGGCGTGGCTGGGACTTGGAAGGACCTTACCGACAACGTAAATGTGATGGCCGCCAACCTTACGGAACAGGTGCGCGGCATCGTCAAGGTGGTGACTGCCGTCGCCAATGGCGAACTCACCCAGAAGCTTACTGTGAATGCCAAGGGCGAGGTCGCGGCACTGGCTGAAACCATCAACAACATGACGGATACGCTCGCCACTTTCGCCGATCAGGTAACAACCGTCGCGCGCGAGGTGGGTGTCGAAGGCCGGCTCGGCGGCCAGGCCAACGTTCCTGGCGCCGCCGGTACGTGGAAGGATCTCACCGGCAACGTCAACCTGCTGGCTGACAACTTGACCAACCAAGTGCGAGCCATTGCTGAGGTTGCTACCGCTGTGACCAAGGGCGACCTCACTCGTTCCATTCAAGTAGAAGCCAGCGGTGAAGTGGCCGAGTTGAAAGACAACATCAACACCATGATCGACAACTTGCGGCTCACGACCGATCGCAATACGGAGCAGGACTGGCTCAAAACGAACCTGGCCCGCTTCACCGGCATGTTGCAAGGGCAACGCGATCTGACTGCTGTGGGGCGCATGCTTTTGTCGGAGTTGACACCTCTGGTAAACGCGCATCAGGGTGTGATCTACCAGATGGGAACCGAGGAATCAGCGGAGATGGTGCTGCTCTCAGCATTCGCTGGCGACGGGGAGGATGGACATCTGCGGCGGTTGAAGCTCGGTGAGGGACTGGTGGGGCAGTGCGCGGCCGAGAAAAGGCGGATGTTGATCTCTGATCTGCCGGCAAACACGATCGCTATTCGCTCCGGTCTGTTCGAGGCTGTTCCGAGAAATGTTATTGTCCTCCCCGTGCTGTTTGAGGACCGGGTCAAAGCGGTTATTGAGCTGGCCTCGCTGAGTGCTTTCACAACCTCTCAGCTGGCATTTCTGGAGCAGTTGACGGCCAGCATCGGCATCGTGCTCAACAGTATCGAGGCCACCATGCAGACTGAAGGCCTATTGAAGCAGTCTCAGCAATTGGCCACCGAACTGCAGGTACAGCAAAAGGAACTGCAGCAGACGAATGAGCAGTTGGCGCAAAAAGCGCAACAACTGGCCGAACAGAATGTTGAGGTTGAACGCAAGAACCAGGAAATCGAGCAAGCCCGTCGAGCCTTGGAAGAGAAGGCGAAGGAATTGGCCTTGACCTCGAAATACAAGTCCGAATTCCTGGCCAACATGTCCCACGAGTTGCGGACACCACTCAACAGCATTCTAGTGCTCGGCCAGCAACTCAGCGATAACCCAGATGGGAACCTGACGCCGAAACAGGTTGAATTCTCGCGAACGATTCATGGCGCCGGGACAGACTTGCTGAACCTGATCACGGATATTCTCGATCTGTCGAAGATCGAGTCTGGAACGGTTTCCGTAGAGGCCGAGGAGGTATTCTTCGCGGGTATGCTGGACGCGCTGGAGCGTCCCTTCAGGCATGAAGCGGAAAACCGGCACCTCAGTTTCGAGGTGCAGACCGCTCCGCACCTGGCGCGGAGCGTGGTCACCGACTCGAAGCGGTTGCAGCAGGTATTGAAGAACCTGTTGTCCAATGCGTTTAAGTTCACCGAGGTTGGAGGCGTCCGCTTGTCAATTTCTCCGGCCAAGAGCGGCTGGAGCGAGGATCACCCGATCCTGGGGAAAGCCGCATCTGTGGTGGCCTTTGAGGTTTCCGATACAGGCATTGGCATTCCGTTCGAAAAACAGCGCATCATCTTTGAGGCGTTCCAGCAGGCAGATGCCGGCACCAGCCGCAAGTACGGCGGAACGGGGCTAGGGCTGGCGATCAGCCGCGAGCTCGCCGGTCTGTTGGGTGGAGAAATCCAGTTGCGCAGCACTCCGGGACGAGGCAGCACCTTCACTCTTTATTTGCCGCAGACCTACGTGGGACCGTCCACGGCCGGTGCCGCGGCGGTCGAACGAAAGTCTCCATCATCCCTTTCTTCCGTGCCGTTATCTGTGGAACATCCGGTCGAAAAAGTTCCTGATGACCGGGAGAATCTGCAACCAGATGATGCTGTGTTGCTGATTGTTGAAGATGATCCACACTATGCGCGAGTGTTGCGCGACCTTTCCCGGGATAAGGGGTTTAAGGTTCTAGTGGCGACCCGTGGCGCGGATGCGCTTGCCTTGGCTCATGAGTACCATCCGACTGCTGTGTCGCTGGATGTTTTCCTGCCCGATATGCTGGGCTGGACGGTGTTGAACCACCTGAAACAGGATCCGGCAACCCGGCATATACCGGTGCAGATGCTGACGCTGGACGAAGATCGGCACCACGGCCTGGCGCGTGGTGCGTTCGCATTTGTTACGAAGCCAACCACGCCTGAGGGGCTGGAAGCAGCGTTGGCCCGCATCAAGGAGTACTCGGCTCCCCGGCGGAAGCGATTGTTGGTGGTGGAAGACAATCCAGCTGAGCAGCTCAGCATCAAGGAACTGTTGGGCTATGACGACATCGACGTTACGGTCGTTGCCACGGGTTCGGAGGCGATCCAGTCTGTTACCCAGCAGGCGTTCGACTGTGTGGTTCTCGACCTGCGTCTACCCGACATATCAGGTTTCGACGTGTTGGAGCGCTTCCGTGACACTCCATCACTAGGCGACCTGCCAGTAGTAGTTTTCACCGGCAAGGAGCTTTCTCCGGAGGAGGATGCTCGACTGCATTCGCTGGCGCGCAGCGTGGTGGTAAAGGGAGTGGAATCACCGGAACGCCTTCTGGATGAAACGGCTTTGTTCCTGCATCGTGTCGTCGCCGATCTTCCGGTAGAAAAACAGAGGCTGTTAGACCGGTTGCACCATTCCGACGATGCCCTGGTGGGAAAGAAAGTGCTGGTCGTAGACGATGACGTGCGCAATATCTTCGCCCTCAGCAGCGTGATCGAGCGTCGCGGCATGACCGTGATCACCGCTGGAACTGGCCGGGAGGCGATCGCCAAGCTCGAATCGACCCTGGACATTGCGATCGTATTGATGGATATTATGATGCCCGAGATGGACGGCTACGAAACGATGCAAGTCATCCGGCAGAACCCTTCGTTCCGGCGATTGCCAATCATCGCACTGACCGCAAAAGCGATGAAAGGGGATCGCGAGAAATGCCTTGAGGCGGGAGCGTCCGAGTACCTGGCCAAACCTGTTAATACAGAGCAACTGCTCTCGTCGTTGCGGATGTGGCTTCACAGATAGCCGTCGACCGTCGCATACTGTCGGCGAGCGAGACCCGCGGAGAGGACTTAGCAGGACACATGAGCAGAAACGAGAAGGTCAATATCTTGATGGTGGATGATCAGCCGGCCAAGCTGCTCAGCTATGAGGTCATGCTCGACGGCCTAGGCGAGAAGCTGATCAAAGCCAATTCTGCGAAAGAGGCCCTCAATATTCTGCTTAACAATGACATAGCCGTGGTGCTCATGGACGTGAGCATGCCCGAGCTCGACGGCTTTCAATTGGCTGCGATGATTCGCCAGCATCCACGTTTTCAGAGAACTGCAATAATTTTCGTGTCGGCCGTGCACCTGACCGACCTGGATCAGCTGAAAGGCTATGAGCACGGGGCAGTCGATTACATTTCGGTTCCGGTCGTGCCAGAACTGCTGCGCGCCAAAGTAAGAGTATTCGCGGAACTGCACCGCAAGACGCGACAGCTCGAAACGCTGAATCGCGAACTCGAGCAACGCGTGCTGGACCGGACCGAAGAACTGGCCGGCAAAGCGGAGTTGCTGTTGCAGTTGAACATGGAGCTGGTGGGGAAGAATCAGGAACTCGATGCTATCGTCCACACGGCTCCGGACATTATTTTCAGTCGCAAGGCCGACGGCTCCAAGGATTACATTAGCGACCGATTTTATGAATTTACCGGCGCCGCCCCAGGTTCGGCGAATGATTTCGATTGGCTGGACTATGTGCACCCCGAGGATAAGGAAAGGGCCGTGGCTGACTGGTTGCTCTGTGTTGACTCGGGGGCAAACTACGAAGCGGAGTATCGCATGCAGGCCAAGGACAGCAATTATCGCTGGTTCCGGGCTCGCGCGGTGCCGATTCAAAGTGATGGAAAGATCCTCAGATGGTATGGAACGTGCTCCGACATTCATGACAGCAAGCTGCTGGAACAATCGATTCGCGACAACGCCGCAGAGTTGGAGAAAATGGTCGATCGAAGGACGGACGAATTGCGGCGTCTTTCAATCCGCCTGATGACCATGCAGGATCAAGAGCGCCGCCGGCTGGCACGCGATCTGCACGACGGACTAGGACAAGAACTTGCCGTCGCCAAGATGATCCTGGACAAAATGCTGCTGCAGAAGACCGCCCAGTTCCCCGAGGAAGCTTGGGTCCAGGCCAGCAACATTGTTGATAGTGCTATTCAGCAGGTCCGTACCATGTCTCATCTTTTGCATCCTCCCTTGCTCGATGAAGTTGGCTTGCTGTCGGCGCTTTCCTGGTATGTAGACGGACTCACAAAGCGCAGCGGCATCGAAACGTCGCTCGACGTTCAACCCCGCGAGTTTCCGAGGTTGGCCACGGAGGTAGAGACCGCGGTCTTTCGAATCGTGCAAGAGGCACTGACTAATGTTTTCCGGCATTCCGAAGCCAGCAAGGTTTGGATTACTTTGACTCAGAGAGATGGGATGATCGTGGTTGCCGTAAGAGACGATGGCAAAGGAATCGGCAAGAGAATTGCTGAACTGCAGCCGGATAGCGTTGGGGTTGGAATCGGAGGCATGAAACAGCGAGCCAGCGAATTTGGTGGCGAATTGCGGCTGACGAATATGCATCCTGGAACCCTTGTCGAACTCACGATTCCCTGTAGTTCAGTCTTACGAGAGGCAAGCGCCGTTTTGGATAGAGGGCCGAAGTTTGTCGATGCAGGGGTACGATAAGGACTATAAGAAGGATATGGAAACTGCCCGATCAGACAATAAGGCTGCCGAAGAGATGCGTTCAAGGCTGGCAGCGATCGTGGAGAGTTCGGATGACGCGATTATCGCGAAAGACCTGAACGGGATCATCACCAACTGGAACGGCAGCGCGGAGCGTATTTTCGGCTACACCGAAAATGAGGTTATTGGAAAACCGATAACGATCATCATCCCCTCTGAATTACGGGCTCAGGAAACGGACATCTTGCACAGGTTGAGATCTGGCGAACGCATCGAGCATTTTGAAACTGTGCGGGTCACAAAAGCAGGGACGCGAGTTCTGGTATCGCTAACCGTTTCGCCAGTCAGAGATTCCTCTGGCAGGATCGTGGGTGCGTCCAAGATAGCACGCGACGTTACCCGGATCAGGCAGATCGAGCAAGCGCTGCGAGACAGTGAACAAAGAATGCGTTTCTGCCTGGAGGCTGCGAATATCGGAACATGGGATTGGGACATTGAAAGTGGGAGTGTCCGCTGGTCGGAAAACATGGAGAGAATCCACGGGCAGCTACCGGGATCGTTCGGAGGAAATGTCGAAGCGTTCTTAGAAGGCGTTTGCAACCAAGACCGTCAACGGGTTAGCGAGGCAGTTCAGCGGGCGCTTGAGGGCGACGGCAAGTATCACGTGGAATATCGCCAGGCAAGGGCAGCTGGAAGTCTTGGCTGGATGGAGGCGTACGGACAGGTCATTTACGATTCATCGAACCACCCCAAGAGCATTATGGGCGTGTGCCGCGACATCAGTGAACGTAAATGTTCGGAAGAAGCCCTCAGGGACGCCCGTGAGCAATTGGAGGCAAGAGTGAAGGAACGCACCTCCGAACTCGATCAGGCCCAGGAAAGATTGCGCATGCTTTCAGCGCGGCTGCTGCAGATGCAAGATGATGAAAGGCGCCGGATCGCCCGCGAACTGCATGACACTGCTGGCCAGATATTGGTTGCTTTGAACCTGAACCTGGTTCCAGTGGAGGAGGCACTCCAGAAGACTAAATCTGAACTCGCCAGGCAAGTTACGGAGAGCCTGCGTCTTATAGAAGAGTTGTCCAGAGATTTGAGGACTATGTCTCATCTCCTTCACCCACCATTGCTCGACGAGGCCGGGCTACAGTCGGCCGTGCGCTGGTTTGTCGAAGGGTTTGCCGAGCGAAGCAAAGTCGAGGTGGATCTGCACCTGGAGCCCGGACTTGGGCGGCTGCCGGCTGAACTTGAGACCGCAATGTTCCGCATCGTCCAGGAGTGCCTCACGAATATCCACCGTCACTCTGGCAGTAGCTCCGCGAGCATCGTCATGACCCGCGACACCCACAAGGTAACGATCGAGATCCGTGATCGAGGCAAGGGGATGTCGATGCCAATTCGTGCTGGCGTAGGGATTCAGGGCATGGGAGAGAGAGTGCGACAGTTGGGAGGACAGCTGGAGATCGAGTCTGGAAGCGGCGGCACGAGCGTCACAGCGATTTTCCCCATAGACGTCCATTCGTCAGAAGTCTCCGCGGAAATGTTGAACATTGCTTCCTGACTACTCTGATTATCAAGACACAACCCCATCCGAAACATCTGCAGGCGAAGCTTCCGCAGGTAAAACAACTGTTGCCTGAGCTCTAAGGTGCTGCCGCTTACAAGATCACAGTCCAGGGGCCTTGCCAATCCGGCGGCCTGAGCACTGTCTTATTCCAATTTCGATCTGTTGTCGTCACTACTGCCGGCACTGTACGTCTCCCAAATCATCGACCCTAAGCCTGTAGCTGCTCGGGTGTGCGCTTGGATCGCACTACAGCGTGAACCCGATGGAACGGGAAGCGCAGCAAAGTTAGGGTTGGCTCTGCAAGACAAATCAAACAGTTGCTCGCATCGAGCACGGAAGAGGTTCCCTCATGACAAGAATTAGCTCTGCATTGCCGAGATGTCTCCTAGTGCTCGGTGCCGGCCTTCTGCTCCTCACCAGCACGTCCTGGTCTGCGGATAGCAAAGACCAGTCGGACATCGACAAACGCCTCGATGCGTCTGCAAAAGTTTTGAACGAAATTATGGCCACTCCGGACAAAGCCATCCCTGACAAAGTAATGAGCGATGCGAAGTGCGTCGCGGTGATTCCTTCGATGGTGAAGATAGCCGTTGGTTTCGGAGGCAGCCATGGCAAGGGTGTCGCCACATGCCGGATGGAAAACGGTGGCTGGAGCGCTCCGGCTCCGATCACTATCACGGGGGGAAGCTGGGGATTGCAGCTCGGCGGCCAGGCAGTCGACCTGGTGATGATTGTAACGAATGAAGATGGAATGCAGCATCTGATATCGAGCCACTTCAAGCTAGGTGCGGATGCTTCGGCGGCCGCCGGCCCCGTCGGACGCGATGCCGGTGCCGACACCGACTGGAAGATGAGGGCAGAAGTGCTGACCTATTCTCGAGCGCGAGGCATTTTTGCAGGCATAGACCTGAACGGATCGGTCGTCACGCAAGACAAAGACGAGACTCGAATTCTCTACGGAAGTTTCGTACCGTTCGCCGATATTTTGAGTGGAAAAATCTCCGCGAGAGCGGCAAGTGAACCGTTTCTTTCTGCGATCAGGAGATATTCAGGGCAGGCAAGAGAACATGGCGAACTGAAGCCGCCAGCCGGGATTCCAAATACGGTGAGCCGGTAGTGGCGAGGATTTCTGATAGCTCTTCGTGAGGCCCGGCTTGGTTTAGCAAGCCGGGTCCTAAACCTAAACGAAGGACCAACGATGATCGGAGGCTTTCATGTCAACGATTCTGCTTATTGTGCTTGTGCTGTTATTGCTTGGGGCTCTGCCGGCTTGGCCGTACAGCAGGTCATGGGGGTATTACCCCAGCGGCGGACTCGGCTTGGTGGTCGTGGTCTTACTTGTGCTGCTCGTGGCCGGACGGCTGTAAAGCCGAGGGCCTCGATCCGTTTTTCCGGAGCCGATGCGTTGGTGATTTGGTGAATGGCGGGAGCATTCGGTCCCGCCATTCTGTTCTTGATCGTCGTGATCGACGCGCGCTACGGTGTCCCCAGTTTCCTCATCGGTTCACCCTGGCGCCGCGAATAAACCATCACCTCGGCATTTGACTCCAAGCGAGTTGTACAGCAAGTCTGGGAGCCAATTACAGCAGTGTCCTGATGGGTTGAGAGGCGCATTGTCGCTAGTCTCAGCGTAGGAACTTGAATGCTCCCGGAATCATCGAGAGCACAAACAGGCACTCTAGTTCGATCGAAGGAGACTACAGTGGCGACTTGCGTGATTTCCACGACAGCAACAAATATGATTCCAGCCAGAGAATCCAATCGAACCGAATCCGAACGCGGCCTCGTGCAGCGCGCACAGAGTGGCGACGAGCAGGCCTTTGCCACGCTCTTCCAAAATCACAAGAAGCGCGTGTATTCCGTCTGCTTGTTGATGACGAAGAATATCGCCGAGGCGGAGGACCTTACGCAGGAAGCTTTCTTGCAGGTGTTTCGAAGCGTCGGCTCGTTCCGCGGAGACTCCGCCTTTTCCACCTGGCTGTACCGGGTGGCTGTAAACACAGTGCTCATGAAGCTGCGTCGGCGCAAGTCCACAGCGATAGTTTCTCTCGATGAGCCGGTGTCGTCAGAGTCGCCTTCCGTCCGGCGCGATATAGGGAAAGCGGACCCGCACCTGACTGGCGCGATCGACCGTATTACGTTGCACCGCGCCATGAAGGAACTCCCCGAGGGGTGCCGGCAGATTTTCACGCTTCACGAGGTTGAAGGATACCAGCATCATGAAATTGCCAAGCTGCTGGACTGCTCAGTGGGCAATTCAAAATCGCAACTGCACAAAGCGAAGATGAAAATGCGAGACCTGCTATTTCCGAAGCGGAGAGTCCGGCGGCGGCCCGCAGCAAATCACGCAACGGGAACTCCGTTTTCAGATAGCAGCGACGACAGCAACCATGAACGGCCTGCACTTTCGCTGGCGTATGGTGGGGCAGTCAAGTGACGACTGTGCAGGGATTTCACTAAAAGAACTGACTCGCACATCTTGGAGGCGGCAGTGAAGGCAGAGGAAGTGACAAGAGAAGGGAATACGGTAACTCGCGGCGGCGCTCTGTTGAATGCTCAGGAGTTTACGGTATTGCGGAAACACGGATGGAGATCCTAAGGTTGAGTGACGGAAACAAGGGGTGAAAGAGGCCCCAGGGAAGTGCGAATTGGTTCGAATTCTCGTGGTAGATGACAACCCGGCGGTCCGGCACTATCTTAGAGCTCTGCTCGAGCAGCAAAGCGCGTGGCAGGTTTGCGCGGAGGCGCGGACCGGAAGAGAAGCGCTGCAACGGGTAGAGACGAATCCGCCTGACGTGATTTTGCTGGATTTTCAAATGCCGGACCTGAACGGGCTTGACGTCGCGCGGCAAATCGCGAGGCTATTTCCCAAAATTCCCATTCTCATGGTCACCATCCATCTATCCAGGCAGCTGGCCGAGGAAGCACGCAGGGTGGGGATCCGCGGAGCCTGCGCGAAATCAGATGTGGGCTCGATTGTCGAGGCAGTAAACGCCCTGTTGCACGAGAAGACCTATTTCCCGAAAATGAGTTCGGTCGACAACTAAAGATCCCAGCGGCGCAGCCCCATGCGCGAAAATACAGGATTCCCTGTATTCGGGTAGGAGTAGTACCATGCTAGTTTCAAGGCGATTCACTTAAACATTTGCGTTTCTGCCCAGTACGAGCGACCCCGGTGGCAGGAACAGGCAAGGATGCAACCAGAGCCAGCCGTGAAATCGTTAGCGAAGCGTTTCCACGATACTGCCTCAGAGAACCAAGAACCTTATGGCAGTCCGCATACTGCTGGTGGATGATCATCCAATCGTGAGGCAAGGGCTGCGCACTCTGTTAGAAGGACGGCCTGGCTGGGAAGTGGTCGGCGAAGCCTCGGATGGGGTCGAGGCTTTGGATAAAGTCGAGAGTTTGCAGCCCGACGTTGTAGTACTCGACATCACCATGCCTCGTATGAATGGCCTGCAGGCGTGTCGGCTAATTCAGCAGAAACTGAAAGCCTCCGGTCTTGAGGTTTTGTTCGTTACGCAACACGATTCTCCGCAGATGATGCGTGAGGCTCTAGATGCAGGAGCCAGAGGGTATGTCGTAAAGTCGAATGCAGCCCGTGATCTGCTGGATGCTGTGGAAGCGGTGAGCCAGCATCGCGTGTTTACAGCACTGGCGCGAGGTCCACAGGCTTCGTGTTGAATTCCGGGTAGAAGCGAGTCCGTCTAATCTCTCAGGCTGTAGGTGGAGGATGCCATGAATCTACGTATTTTGTTGGCCGACGATCACGAAATTGTACGTCGAGGCTTGTGTGCGCTTCTTCAGAAACATGAGGGGTGGGAAGTGTGTGGGGAGGCATCCGATGGCCGCGAAGCAGTCGAAATGGCCAAGCAGCTTAAGCCCGACGTTGTTATCGTTGACATTGGCATGCCGCACCTCAACGGCTTGGACACTACCCGCCAACTGCTGCAGCATGATCCCAACTTCAAAGTCATAGTTCTGACGATCACCGATTCCGACCAGATTATCCGTGAGGCCCTTGACGCCGGGGCGCGCGGCTTCGTGCTGAAGTCCGATGCTGCCCGCGATCTTGTGTCGGCAGTCGAAGCCTTGCAGAGCAAACGGATGTTCTTCACGCCGCGCGTAAACGATCTGGTGTTGGCAGGCTTCCTGGAAAAAGGCCATGCTATATCCCGGAACGAGCCTCCGAATCTGCCGACGCTGACCGCCCGGGAACGCGAGGTTACTCAGCTTCTCGCGGAGGGAAAGAGTTCCAAGGAGGTGGCTACAGTCCTGAATTTGAGCACGAAGACCGTGGAAACGCATCGCAGCAACATCATGCGAAAACTCAGCCTGCACTCCATCCGAGATCTGGTTGTGTACGCTATCAAGAACAACATCATCCAGATCCAGATGCCGCCTCAGATTCAACGCCCGACCGAAACGACCGTGGCGTGAGCGGCATTAACCCCGCCACGCTTCGGTGGGCGCAGTCGGTCGAACAAATACTGGGTTCCTGCGCGGACCGCCGTGGCTATCCTGCTGCCACGAGGGCTCTACCTGCACCGGACTCCGGTCTGACATTCTGCGTGCACCGAGGGGCAGATGTCACCAACTGGACGTTCCGCTGGGAAAAACTTACATCAGATTCGGTTTGCAGGCCGTCGCTAAGGCATTGGAATTCAAAGAATTCCAGATTTGGCAACTCTCGTGCTTGTTGAATGGAGTTCTCCCGCAGAGTAAGCGCGTTCAACTTGCCCGCGTTCGTTGCAAACTGCGCCTAGCTGAGCGCAACGATACCGGACAGGTGTTGTTTCGCCGAGCAATCCCGACGGCGTTTCGTTGTCCTTGGTTCTGGGAGGTGAAAGCGTGAGCAGCCTTCGAATCCTAATTGCGGATGATCACGAGGTGGCACGGAAAGGTATTCGTTCCCTACTCGAAAATCATGCAGGATGGGAAGTTTGTGGCGAGGCCAAAGACGGGCGTGAAGCCGTTGGGTTTGCCAGCGAGTTGAAACCAGAAATTTTATTGCTGGATATCGGTATGCCGAACCTGAACGGGTTGGATGCGGCACGACAAATCCTCACAGTCATGCCGGAAGCTCGCATTCTGATCCTGACCGTACACGATTCGGAACAGGTGGTACGGGAAGTACTGGCCGTCGGAGCACGCGGCTTTTTGCTTAAGTCCGATACCGGCCGGGATCTCGTGACGGCTGTGGAAGCGCTGCAATACGGCCGGACGTTCTTCACTTCAAGAGTGGCGCAGATGATGCTCGACGGGTATCTGCGTCCGCATAACGAGAGCGAGACTTCCGGCCAGTGTGTTCTGACGCCGCGGGAAAGGGAAGTGATCCAGCTCGTCGCCGAAGGGAAGAGCACCAAGGAGGTCGCCACAGTCCTTAGTCTCAGCGTCAAAACGGCGGAAACTCACCGAACCAACCTCATGCGCAAACTAGACCTACATTCCGTCGCGGATCTTACGCTCTACGCCGTGCGCAACGGAATCGTCCAGGTTTATTGAGAATGTGGACGTTCCTGCCGTGTCGTGGCTGCCGCGAAGTAAAGGGAGATTGCGCCTCGCCTAGGTGCTTTACTGGATACCTCGCGCAATATCGCCTGCGTACACTTGTCTCCAGTTGCTAGCTGCAAACTTCCAGGAGGGAGTGCCGATGCTCTGGACCATAGCCGTTCTGCTATTGATTCTCTGGCTGTTAGGAATGGTTAGTTCGTACACATTGGGTGGATTCATTCACATTTTACTCGTCTTGGCGGTGGTTGCTGTGTTGATCCGCCTGATACAAGGCCGAAGCCCGGTGGTCTGAATCCACCGCTCCACAGCATGCAATGTGAGAAGAACTGACGATAAAGCTGCTTCGAGGATCGAGAGAATTCGTGGGCGAAGCTGCTGATGGCGGTTCCCGGTCTTGTATGCTGATCTTCCACGCCCGCGAATTTCGCTCAAATCTTCCACAACTGAGCTAGGGCTCGAGCAGCGTCGGTCAGTGCGCGCTTGTCCGCATTCGCTTGGGAAATGCCCAGGATGCCTCGCCGTTGAAAGATGGGAGTGCGCTGCCGCAATAAGCGCCTCCTAGCAGCGAGATCGGCCTCATGAAGTTCCGATACTGCTGTCTCGAACACACGTCTCAGATCATCTGCCGAGAGCGACCGACAAGGTTCAATGGAGCGTCCTGCGATCTTAGGTGCCATTGGGAGGACTCAACTTTCTGCACTCTTCGCACTATAAGGTGAGCTCTATCCGCCAGCAATACTGTTAAGCCCTTGCTGGCCCGCGATCTTTTCCCTATTTGCCATGGGCACAAGATGTAAGGTTTTTGCGATTCAATATCAAGGCGGTAAAGGGTGGTCGAAGGACGAAACAGAGGGCGATACGTTATGCTGCCGCACGGCTTCTCGGATTGTGAGCTACCGCGACCATCCCGGGAGGGTTTTGAACTCCCGGCTTCAAGTTGTACCGCTTTCGAGTTAATCTCTTGTGAAAGATCGGTCAGCTTACGATTTATCTGCCGGGAACCTCCGCTTCTCTGCGATGGCCCTGCGCTTCGTCCTCTGCCCCTGAGCCGCACGGCGAATCTCTTTTCTGGGGTGCCGAGTACGAACCCGCGAGCGCTTCTTCGACGTGTTGACCCTGGCGGCTTCGCGGACCTTCGTCGCAACACTCTCGGGAAGCGTCGAAAGGTTTTCCGTCACTTCTTGTGTGACTTTCGTGAACGTGCCGGCCGCCCGCCCCAGTTTGCGGGCGACGGTAGTTAAAAGAGGCTCGTGTTTTACAAGCTGTTTCTTCGCTGCCATTTGGCTTCCTCGCGGGCGTTCCTTCCTAAAATTGCGCTTCGAGCACTTGTGTGCCGCGGCGATTTCGAACAAAAGGAAGTCCCAGCCTGGCCGGGACTTCCAAGTGATCAACAAACGTTGCCCTAGGACAACTATGAAGCGCGGCGCTGACGATCGCGATTCTGATCATCCTCGTCCGCTTCCGTCTGCCCCTGGCCACCTTTCTTCGGTTGGTGTTGTCCAGGCTGGCCGCTTTCTTGGGTTTGTCCATGCTGTCCGGGCTGGTTGCCCTGCTGACCTTTCTTCTCCACATCGTCTCCCATAGAACCTTCCTCCTGAAAAAGCGCGAGACTTCCCACGCCTTTGAATTTGTCGCTAACTAGAACTTAGTTGCGCTAGGGGATCGCAAGGGTTGGGAGGGATTCTCGTGCAATTGATCACCCTGAAACCTAATCGCTAATTGATCAGACGAAAGTTTGCGGTACTTACAGGAACTGATGTATAGACCGCCAACACAACTGCGGGGTAGAAAGAAAATAGAAAGAAAGCAAGGGGGATGTAGGGCTTTTATCTCCCTGATGTCACCACTGGGTAACGCATGGTTTATGCAAGCGACGGTCCGCGATGGCACGCTGGTGCGATGTGTAAATGTGGCCGACTTCGCCTTCGGAGGTGTGTTGTGAAAAGAGAGCCTAGCCCTTTAGCGACGTTGGTCTTTCTATTAGTGACCCTACCGCTGATGTTCGCGCAGGATATGCAGACACAACCGAGTCCTGCGCTTCCATCTGACATTCTCGGGCCTCAACTAATCGCCTGGTCACAGATTCAGAAACCACAGCCGGTTCCCCAACCGCTGCTGCTACCCGATCGACGCACACAGCAGCCGGATGAGCAACCGGCGGGCCCATCGGCCAGGCAGGAGCAATCAGCGGCGCCGACGGTCACGGGCACGATCATGAAGAGCGGCACCAGGTATGTTTTGAAGGTATCGAGTGATAGCGCGTATCAACTTGACGATGAAGACAGAGCGAAGCAGTACGAGAATAAGTATGTAAAAGTCGACGGAGCCCTGAATGCGGACGGCAAGAGTCTCCACATCACCAGCATCGAGGTGGTCTCCTAAGGTGCTCACGAAGGAACCAAATCCAAGCTCGGTGCGGGGTGGTGACCGGGCTCGATTCCTTCTATCGACTAAATCGCGCTTCTGGATCCAGACTATTGCCTTGGTCAGCGGTATCGCTTTCGCCTTCGCATTGGTGATCGCGACTCTGGGAGCTGTCGCTGGGGCGGCCGCCGGGGATTCGGAAGCAGGTCAATCCGGGCCATCGCCCATCACCCGGACCTACGAGGGCATGGTCACAGACACGCACTGCGGTGCGAAGCATTCCGCCGCGCTAGGCGGGACGGCTGCCGGTTGTACGCTCGCTTGCGTGCGAGGAGGTGAACAGTTCGTTCTCGTCGACGGCGATACAACCTATTTGCTGGAAGGCGATGTAATGGTGCTGAAGCGAGTAGCGGGACAACGCGCCAGGATCGTCGGAACGCTGAATGGGAAAAAGATCTCAGTGACGTCCGTCATTACCGCATGACACGCAAACTGACTCTCCGGGCACCGGTCATTTAAGATGCGAATACGACTGAAGGTTCGATCGTGACTTCGGAAAGAGCAACGTGAAGCTGGATATTGGCACGCTAATGCTTTTGCGGGTGAATCAATAGATCAATAGATCGAGGCGGCAGCGATCTGCCCATGGTCATTCCACAACAGCGCGACTTGTCATTCGGTGGTGGCTAGTAGGCCCAGTAGGGTGCTGTTCCGCCGGGCGCGTTCTGGCCCTGGATGGCAACGAACACGTTGCGCCCGAAAAAGAAGGGAAGCCCCCAATCAAACAAGTTCGCGCCCGAGGATGCACCGCCCAGATCGGAGAGCGCGGAATCGTTCGAACTGAACAAGGCGTCAGCACTTGCGATGCTGAAATTGACCGTACCGCTAGTCCCATTCGTTCCTTGATTCGTAGCCGAGATGTTCACCGTGCCCGAAGGGCAATAAAACCCTGATTCATCGCCGCCGCAAAGAGGCATCCCGGCGAGGGTGCTGTCCAAGAAGTAAAAGCCGTTCGAGCCGCTGTCGATGAAGCTTTCATTGTAGGCCGCGCCTTTATAAGTCGTGGTGAAGCTTCCACTGGAATCGGCCGCGTAGACAGTCGCGCCGCCCAGCGCGTTATTCGATTCGGTTGCAATGCCGAACACCAGCGAGCCGCTCACGTTTGCTTCTTCTCCTCCGGAAACAGACGGCAGTTCGACGATTACTCCGTTGTTGTCGGTGGAGAATAACGACACGGGGTTTGGTACCTGTTGCGCCAGGCTCTGGCTGATGCCCTGACAGCCCGAGGAAGGGCACTCATAATAAATGAATGTAGGGCAGTCAGGGCCGCAGTCCTGCGCAAATAAGCCGACACCGAGGATGCCGTTCGCGCCCAAGGTGTCGAGCGTGTCCGACGAGGGCAGCCCGAGATCCAGGCAACCATCGGGAACTGGGGTATTCGTGCCGATCACTTCAATTGGCGTGGAACTTGCCTTCTCGCCGGCGATCTCCACGTCTGCCGTTTGCACCGGCCCCCAGGTATAGCTACTCACGAAGGGAAAGCATTCAAACACCGGATTTCCACTCGAGGCGTTCTGCGGAGGCAGCGACACCGTTAATGCAGACGACAGGATCCTTAGCCCCGAACTTCCCGTGTCGACCAATATGTTATCGACCGTTTGACATGTGGAGGTCCCGGGAACGCAAACCGTCACGCTGGCGAAGGCTGCATCGTCGTAATTGCCAAGTGGGCCGCCGTTTACCGAGATCGACGCCACGTTTGTCCCGGAAGACGTGATGGTTTGGGTTGAAGTACTGCTGCTGCTGCCTCCGCCGCACGCAACCAAAAAACCGAACGCCGGGAAAATCGCGAGAATCAAGAATACCCGCAGATCTTTCATTGGATTTCCTCAGCGCGAACACCCGGCGGCAGCATCTCAGGAACATAAGCCACGCCGGCAAATGCCCGGGGATGTCCCCCCAGATGCACAACCAATCCCGGTTGCTCAATGACGAGAGGTCGGCGTCCCCTCCGAGTTCGGCTTTGCGCTTTTGCCGCTTGAACGTATTGCTCGAAATAGCTGCCCAGGAGTTGACACATGTTCGGCGGCCAAGGCCCGTGCCAGGCCAACCCAAACACTTTTCCTGCAGGCGAGACATATTCCCTCACCACTGCTCCCGTAGCCGCTTGAACCTCGTGGACAGTGTAGGTTTCCGCGTCGATAGTCCGCCGCGTCCCCTGCATGTAAAGTTGATCCGCCTGGACCGAGGCGGTGTCTCCACCCAACGAAGCCCGGGCCGGGAACGCCGTAAGGAACATCGTGAGCATCACTCCGGCCAGAAGGAGCCTTGAATTCATCGAGCGAGACCGCTGTTTACCCATGGCTCCACCTCCGCAATTCTGCGGGTTGGTACGCACTGACAGTTAGATTAGGCTTCCCTCCGGCGGGGTTGCACGAATGTGGATGTTCGGGTCTCCGCTTTCAATGAACTAGTGAGCCTGCTGCCGACGCGCGTCGGCCACTCACCGATCTCCTTCTCGGAAACGAACTGCGAACCCAGCGCAGAAAGCTTGCGGGCTCGGAACACAGACACCAGTCAGGCCCGAGGACGAGGACAGTTTCCCGTGGTATAAATATGAAGGGCTCGTCGTTCACGATCTCCACCGGTCTGCCGTCAGGAACCTCGTGAACTCAGGCGTGGGGGAACGAGTCGCGAACCGAAGTAAGTTTATTGAAAAGTTCCGAAAAGGCCGGCCCGTTTGATTTCCCACCAGTCGATGCAAACAAAAGGCCCGGG
>CAWDNT010000004.1:0-2500 GCA_963803795.1 uncultured Acidobacteriaceae bacterium
AAAAGGCCAATCTGATTTCTCAGACTGGCCTTTATTTATGCCGGCAACGACCTACGCTCCCACACACTTGGCGCGTGCAGTACCATCGGCCCTGCGGGGCTTAACTTCCGTGTTCGGGATGGGAACGGGTGGATCCCCCGCGGTAAGATCACCGACAACTTGAGGCGCCTAGCAGGCGTGAGCGCGCGCCTTTTGCGCGCGGGAGCCTGCTGCCGAAATCCTGAGCCGGCTCTTCTTAAAAAAGCCCGCGAAGGATCTCTACGCCATCTCGGTGTCAGAGCATCGGATTTGCACTCCGAGCTCCAACGAACTTTCAAAGATCATGAGGACAATGCCTCACAACTGAATAGATTGGGTGTGGCTTACTTTCTTCTTTGTTTACTTCCAATTTCAGCCACCGTACTTCGGCTTTGCTTTTCTTCTTCGATTAAGAGTCAAAAAGCGTCGGCGCACAGTTGTCAGCGTGTTTCATCTTTCCACCCAAGTTCAGGCGGGTCGAGAAGAAACGTTGCTTTCGCTCCAGCTCAGATTCTAGCTGAGGGCTGAAAGCTGATAGCTGGCAACTGTTTCTGCACCGAGTAAATTTTATGGTCAAGCCGAACGGGCGATTAGTACTGGTAAGCTACGAGTGTTACCACTCTTCCACCTCCAGCCTATCAACCAGGTAGTCTTCCTGGGCCCTTCTTATCCCTTACGGGTTGGGAGATCTCATCTTGAGGAGTGCTTCCCGCTTATATGCATTCAGCGGTTATCACTACCGAACTTCGCTACCGAGCGGTGCCATTGGCATGACAGCTCGAACACAAGAGGTTCGTCCATCCCGGTCCTCTCGTACTAAGGACAGGTCCTCTCAAATCTCCTGCGCCCACAACAGATAGGGACCGAACTGTCTCGCGACGTTCTGAACCCAGCTCACGTACCGCTTTAATAGGCGAACAGCCTAACCCTTGGAACCTTCTACAGCTCCAGGATGCGATGAGCCGACATCGAGGTGCCAAACCGGAGCGTCGATATGAACTCTTGGCTCCGATCAGCCTGTTATCCCCGGCGTACCTTTTATCCGTTGAGCGATGGCCCTTCCATGCAGAACCACCGGATCACTAAAGCCTACTTTCGTACCTGCTCGACTTGTTGGTCTCGCAGTCAACCACGCTTATACTTTTGCATTCAACGCCTGATTTCCAAACAGGCTGAGCGTAGCTTCGCGCGCCTCCGTTACCGTTTAGGAGGCGACCGCCCCAGTCAAACTACCCGCCTTAGTATGTCCTTGTCCCGGATTACGGGACTAAGTTAGAACCACAGATCTCGCAGGGTGGTATCTCACCGTTGGCTCCTCCAAGCCCGAGAGCCTGGAATCAAAGCCTCCCACCTATCCTGCGCAGCAAGGGCCATAGTTCATACTAAAGGTATAGTAAAGGTGCACGGGGTCTTTCCGTCTAGTTGCGGGCAACCGGCATCTTCACCGGCACTACAAGTTCGCCGTGTCAGTCGGCAAGACAGTCGCACTTTCGTTACGCCATTCGTGCAGGTCGGAACTTACCCGACAAGGAATTTCGCTACCTTAGGACCGTTATAGTTACGGCCGCCGTTCACCGGGGCTTCAGTTCGAAGCTTCATCTTGCGATTGACCTCTCCCTTTAACCTTCCGGCACCGGGCAGGCGTCAGCCCCTATACGTCGTTTTCGACTTTGCAGAGACCTGTGTTTTTGTTAAACAGTCGCAGTGCGCATTTCGCTGCGGCCCCCTCGAGCTATGAACTCTACCGGGGCACCCCTTCTCCCGAAGTTACGGGGTTATATTGCCGAGTTCCTTACCAACTGTTCTCACGAGCGCCTTTGGATATTCTCCTCGTCTACCTGTGTCGGTTTGAGGTACGGTTTCCTTACTTTCTCCTTAGAGGTTTTTCTTGGCAGCGTGGAATCGGCAGCTTTCCTCCATACGGAGTACTGCTTTGCGCCTCAGTGATAACTCTTCAACGGATTTTCCTATCGAAGACACCTTACGCGCATCGACCGTTATAGCCATAGAACGGCCTGCTTATCCTCCTGCGTCACCCCATCGTATAACGAAAACAAGGAAGGTCCGGAATATTAACCGGATGTCCATCGGCTACGCCTTTCGGCCTCGCCTTAGGGACCGCCTGACCCTGAGCGGATTAACCTTTCTCAGGAAACCTTAGACTTTCGGCGCGGAGGGTTCCCACCTCCGTTATCGCTACTTATGCCGGCAGGGTCTCTTCTCAACCGTCCACCAGTGCTCTCGCTCTAGCTTCAAACTGTTGAGAATGCTCTCCTACCACGCATCGAACTTAATCGATGCATTCGCTGCTTCGGTAACAAGCTTAAGCCCCGTTAAATTGTCGGCACCGGACCGCTTGACCAGTGAGCTATTACGCTTTCTTTAAAGGATGGCTGCTTCTAAGCCAACCTCCTGGCTGTCTGGGCGTTCCGACTTCCTTTCCCACTTAGCTTGTATTTTGGGACCTTAGCAGGCGATCTGG
>CAWDNT010000004.1:7500-434396 GCA_963803795.1 uncultured Acidobacteriaceae bacterium
TGAAGTCCCGTGGCCGGGACGATTGAAGGCTTTCACGCCCTCTTGAATCATTAGATGCCGGACGAGCGACGAGAGTTGCAGACAATTATGCCCGGCTAGCCACACTACTGCTCTCGGTGAATTGTTTATAGCAGAAGTGCGGAGGAAAACGCAAGAGGGAGTTTTCGGATCGGCGTGGTTTACTGATTTGGTTCCCAGATGGGCGCTTTACGGCAGGAAGGCTTCAACCACGGTATGGAATTCTAGTCGTGATTTTGCCCTTGTGGTAAAGCTTCTCTTCGGCGCGTTCATGAAGGTTACCTTTTGCGTCCATCAGGAGCTTGACGCCGCCATTTCGAAGGACGCTGGCGCTAATGGGCGGATCATTGTCACGACAGCAGGCGCGAATGTCGTTCTTGGCCGCCACGAGCAATTTGGCCATTGGCTGCGCTCCTAAATTTCCTGGCATTACAAAATGCCTGACTTTGTAACGACGAAGGTCGGCGATCTCTCTGGGACGATATCGTTGATGCCAATCTGCGGTGATGAGTATCCATCCGCGTTGGCCGATTTTTGGAAGGAAGGCTTCGTCGGCGGTTCCTACGTTTGCGGGGACGTCCTGCTCATAGATGCGATATCGTATTCCGCCTCTACGGAGCTCTTCGACGACCTCGGGGCAGTTCCAGTTTTCGTCAAGGTAGAAAGTTAAATTAGGCAGCCTTCTCTTTGACGGAACGCCCGAGCTCCCACTCAATCGCTTCTTCGATTTCTGCCACGGATCTACCATAGCTTTGCGCGATTGAAGGAACCGAATCTCCGCCGCGGAAGCGGGTAGCCAAGAATCCGGTCGTCAACCTTGAGTCCTTCAGAACGGGTAATCCGAAGCACACGGCTGGGTTAATCTCGACCGTCTGAGGTGGCTGCTCTTTGTTAGTCAGCTGCGCCCGCTTTGTATAGGGGAAGATTCGGAGTGCAACGCCATGCGGGTCTCTGTCAATTCGACGAAAATATCCGCCAACGATATCTTCCATTTCGTACTGACCCCACAGCGATGCGTTCAGCGGTTTCCCTCTCTTGTAGAACACGACGTTCTTTCCCTCGGTACGGATGTCATAGTCGGCGAGAGGATGTCGCGATCTTTCGGTGCTCAAGAGGAAATTGACGGCCGTGCGAATCTTGGATGTGTGCACACCGTGAATCTTCCGCAGGCCTTCAAGGACGTACAGTTCCACTAGGTTCTTAAACGATAACAATGGCGGCTCTTGCGACGCCAAAGTCACCAACTGATTCGGCTCTTCTGTCCAATATGCGAGCGTCGAGGACGGAACATGGAAATAACGAACTGCTTCCATCGGCGAGTAGTTCGCCATGTCCAGCACGTTGTGTCGCAACTTCTGCATACGCGAACGGAAAAGCATAGAACAGCCGGCTTCGTGTGTCACCATCCATTTTCGTTCAGCTGGCAGGAAAAGACCAATGCACTGAGGTAACCGAGTAGGTTTCAACCCCGAACTTTAGGTGCCGCGTCTCAATGGTTTGGGTCGATCCGTCATGAGTAAATGCCAGGCTTCTTTGTATTTGGCGTATTTGGAATTTTGGCGGTGGGGGGTTAGGAGGATGTCGGGTTGGTTGTTGGTGACGGCTAGGGGGATTATGTAGAAGACGTCTGGGGGGATTACGTAGGCGGCGAAGAAGTCGATTTGGGCGGGGGTGTAGGGGGTGCCGTTGTGGTCGATGACGCAGCGGTAGGAATTTTTCTCGCGGCGCTGGAGGGTGCATTTGACCTGGACGCGGAGGAAGTGGCCCCTTCGGTCGCTGGTCGCTCTCTGAGGGCAGGCTCTTTGGTTGGTGATAGCTCGCTCAGGGCAGGCTACCAGGAAGTCGTAGGGGGCGCAGTCTCCGCAAGGCTTGGCCAGGATCAGGCCGTGCTCGGCGGCGCGGAGTTGGAAACGGAGTTCGGCCCATTCTCCGCGGAGTTTGGGGTGCTGGATGTATTGGCCGCTCGGGCGATTGGGCATGGTGGTCCCTGGGGTGAAACGGTTCGTTTTGCAATTCGGAAATGTGGCGTAGAGGCTCGTTTTGGGCGAGCAAAGTACGACCACCGGGGCTAAAGCCTGGGTTGAATTTGGAGACTTTACGCGGCGCTGAAGCGCCGCTCTTCCACGTCACTGCATGCGTCACTCTTCCACGTCACTGCATGGGTCGCTCTTCCACGTCACTGCATGCGTCACTCTTCCACGTCACTGCATGGGTCGCTCTTCCACGTCACTGCATGCGTTGCTCTTCCACGTCGCCGATGCGTTGGGTGGTGAATCTGGGCAATAAAAAACGCGGCCTTGGGAGGCCGCGTTCGTTTTTTCTACTCTAGTTTCAGTATATCACAGAGCAATGGGGTAAAGCGTCATTTTTGCAGAAATATATTTGCCGTGGAATCAGAGGGATAGTTCAAATCGAGGGTGGTTTGCCTCTTGACAAGAAAATCCCGACAGCTCGGTTCGGGTACCTCGGGGCTAAAGCCCACTGAATTGCTTTATTAGATCTTCAACTTTTGGGCCTTTAACGCAGGCCTAGAAGGCCCGCTCCACCCTAGGGGAATTCGAGGGTTACGAACTTGGCTGGCTTGTGGCCGGTGTTGGTGACCGCGGGGAAACCGCCAGGGACCCATCTCACTTCACCGGACTTGAGGCGTTCAGGCCCGGGCGCCTGGCCTTCGACCGCGCTGTGCAGGTAGACGTCGCTTACGGCCACTATTAAGTGGGGGCCGGCGTGATGGCCTGGAGGGACTGCGGCGCCGGGTTGGAGTTCGAATTCGGAGGCGCGGATTCCGTCTTTTACCCAGAGGATTTGCTGGGTGCCTCCGGGGAAGGTTTCGAGGGCGCGGTCTTCGTCCCAATGCGGGGTGGAGTGGCGGAGGTTTTCGTCCGCTACGATTTCTATGGTTACGTTGCGGAAAGGCTGGTCGCTTCGGTTGCTGGCTATGTGGGCGAAGGGGGCTGGAGAGAAACGGGTTTCGCCGTCCTGGAGCTTGAGGGTTATGGGGGGCTTGTCCTTGACCTCGTTGACGACCTCGGTTGGGCCGAGGGTTACGAAGATGTAGTCGTGGCGGTGCCAGTGCATGAGGGTGTCGGAGTGGGGCGGGACTTCGACGTTGTAGACGCGGACGTATTTGTTTTCTAGCGTCAAGTGGTGGTGGGGCTCGGCGTTTAGTTCGACTTCGGGGGCTGTGGCCTGGGCGGCTAGCAGGGTGGTGAGGAGGCAGAAGAAAATTTGGCGTTGCATGCGGCGGATTGTAGCACTGGCGGAGTGGCGGGTACCTCGGGGGCTAAAGCCCTGCTCAGTTTCTGGGCATTCTGACGCGGGCCTGAGGGCCTGCTCCACCCTCGCGCCGGCGGCTCGCTGCGCTCGGCTGGGCGGCCCGGGGCAGCCGTCCCCACATGAACCTTTCCCGCTCGTCTCCGCATTGCGAGGTCTTGCTTTCGATCTGGGTTATAATCGGCGCGCTTATGAATCTGACCTCTGGCGCGCGACTTGGTCCTTATGAAATTGTTTCGCCTTTGGGCGCGGGCGGGATGGGCGAGGTTTATCGGGCGCGCGATACTCGACTCAAAAGAGAAGTGGCGATCAAGGTTTTGCCGCAGGCATTTTCTCTGGATGCCGACCGGTTGCGCCGTTTTGAGCAAGAGGCGCTGGCTACCGCTGCGCTGAATCATCCCAACATTCTGGCGGTGTTTGATATTGGGACCCATGACGGGTCGCCTTATGTAGTTTCGGAATTGCTGGAGGGCGAGACGCTGCGGGAGCGGCTGCGGGACGGGGCGATCGCGGTGCGCAAGACTCTGGACTATGCGTTGCAGATGGCGCATGGGCTGGCGGCGGCGCACGAGAAGGGCATTGTTCATCGCGACCTTAAGCCGGAGAATCTTTTTCTCATTAAGGATGGGCGGGTGAAGATCCTGGACTTTGGGCTGGCGAAGCTGACGCAGCCTGACGCCGGGTCGCAGACCTCGCTGCCCACGCAGACTCAGGCCACGGAAGCGGGCGTGGTGATGGGAACTGCGGGGTACATGTCGCCGGAGCAGGTGCGGGGCGTGGCCGTGGATGCGCGGTCTGACATATTCAGCTTTGGGGCAATTCTGTACGAGATGCTTTCGGGGAAGCGGGCGTTTCATGGAGAGACGGCCGCGGATACGATGAGCGCGATTCTGCGGGAAGAGCCCGCGGAGTTGAACGAGACGAATCGGAATGTTTCTCCGGCGCTGGAGCGGATGGTGCAGCACTGCCTGGAGAAGAATCCGGAGCAGCGGTTTCACTCGGCCAGTGATATTGCGTTCGACCTGGAACATCTCACAGGAGTTTCGGGCACGACGGCGCGAGCGGCGGTAGCGGCGGTGGGGAGCGGGCGGCCGCGGGGCAGGTTGCTGGCTGGGATCGCGGGTGGTCTGGGAGTCGCGCTGGTGATGCTGGGTCTGGGGTGGTGGCTTGGCAGTCGAGGACACGGACCGGCAGCTATGGCTGAGTACCAGCAAATCACGTTTCGGACGGGTTGGATCGGGAACGCGCGGTTTACGCCCGACGGGAGCATCGTCTACAACGCCTCGTGGGATGGCGGCGACGAGCAGCTTTATATGTCGCGGACGGATGATCCGGGGTCGCGCGAACTGGGAATTAAGGATGCGGAACTGCTTTCGATTTCGAAGGGCGGAGAACTGGCGATCCGGTTGAACACGGCGTATCACGGCGGCTACGCGCGGAGCGGGACACTGGCGCGGGTTCCGCTGAGTGGAGGAACACCGCGCGAGGTGCTGGACAATGTGGGGGACGCCGAATGGTCGGCGAACGGCGAGAGCATGGTGATTACTCATTACATTCCAGAAAATAATCATTGGCGTCTGGAATATCCCGCGGGGAACGTTTTACTCGACACCATCAACTGGATCAGCCACCCGAAGATTTCGCCGGACGGGAAGTGGGTTGCTTTTGCGGATCATGAAAATCCAGGAGGCGACGACGAGGGTTCGCTGGCGGTGATTGGTGCGGACGGCAAGGAACCAGAGAGGAAACTATCTTCGGGCTGGACTTCGTTGCAAGGAATTCTCTGGTCTCCAGCGGGCGATGAGATCTGGTTTACATCGACGAACACGGGCCAGGCTTCGAACCCGCGCGCCATTACGCTTTCGGGGAAGCAGCGGACGATCACGAACGTTCCGGGAGGGATGTGGCTGGAAGACCTGCGCAATGGAACGGTGCTGGCGGTGGCGGATCACCTGCGGCTCGCAATTCGGGGCATGGCACCGGGCGAGAAAGAAGAGCATGAACTGGGGTGGTTTGGGTGGTCGGAGTTACGCGACATTAGCCGCGACGGGCGGAAGATCTTATTTGAAGAGGAAGGCGATGGCGGAGGTCCGAATTACACAGTGTATCTGCGCGATACGGATGGTTCGCCTCCGGCGCGCATTGGTGAGGGTCTCGCCATGGCCATCTCTCCGGACACAAAATGGGCGATTACAAGACGGGCGAAGGGCGGACCGCTGAACCTGGTGCCAACGGGAGCAGGCGAATCGAGACAGCTTACGCATGATGCCGTCAGCTATGACGGAGCCCGGTTTTTTCCGGATGGCAAGCACTTACTGGCCTATGGGATTGAAGCCGGGCACGGTGGGCGCGACTATGTGATCGATCTGAGCAATGGAGATTCAAAACCGGTTACGCCCGAGGGGACGGCTGGCGTGGTGATCTCGCCCGATGGCAAGAGCGTGGCCGTGCGCGCGCCCGATGGAAAGCGCGGCATCTGGTCGCTGGAAAAGAGTGAGTTTCAGCCGATACCCGGGCTTGGGACAAATGACTACGTGATTGGCTGGACGCTGGACGGAGAGTCGGTGTATGTCGCTCCCGTCAAACGTGGCGCGAAGATTGTGCAGGTCTATCGGGCGAATATAGAGACTGGGAAAATGGAGCCGTGGAAAACCTTCGGAGCAGACCTGGGGGCGCAGGGAGCGACGCTGGTCTCGCCTCATCTGTCGAGCGACGGAACTGCGTACGCGTATCTCTACGTGCGGAGGCTGTCGGAGGCGTACGTGGTGACGGGATTGAAGTAGGAGTTGGCCAGGCTGAGAGCCTGCCGAAAAATCAAGACTTGACAGCATGCCCGGTGGTCCGTGCAACTGCGCGCGATGAGTGAGAACGCGTGAGGTGACAGGGATTCGGGCTTTTTATTTGAATCTTTGCATGGCTTGAGAAAGGTGATTCCATGAGGCGATTCTTTCCCCGCTGTCTGGTGCTTCTGTTGTTCACTCCATTCTTTTTTCTGATGGGTTCCGCGATTTGGGCGCAGGAGAATTCCGGGGAGCGGATTTTGTTTAATGCAAAGGTGTTCACCGGCGATCCGCGGAATCCTTATGCGGAGGCGGTTGCAATTGGCGGCGACAAGATTCTGGCGGTGGGCAACCTTCCTGAGGTGGTGAAGTCTGTGCCGGCGAGGGCGGAGCGCATTGATCTGGAGGGCAAGAGTCTTTTTCCGGGGTTCATCGACTCGCACAGCCACTCGATCGACGGCGGACTCAACTTGATTTCTGCGGATGCGAGCGAGAAAGTGGAGTCACTCGATCAGCTTCCGGGGTTTGCGGCGGACGCAGAGAAAACGGGCAAGGACATGCGCGGCGACGTTCTTGAGATTCTTGGCATGCCGCTGGAGTTCTGGTCGCATCCTGACGTGCTCAATGCTGATTTCAGCGCTGGAGCATACGAGAAGCAGAGCGTTCTTCTGCGCGGGATGGATGGGCACACGGCTTGGGCGAACCGGGCGCTGCTGCAGCGGGCTGGCATCACGGCTGATTTCTTGAAAAAGCTTTCGGTTGAGGAGCGTGGCTATTACGGCATCGACAAGGACGGGCGGCCTAACGGATTTCTGGTAGACGCCGGCATGGAGAAAATTGAGCCGCTGCTACCTGCGTTCAGCGCCGATAAGTTGCTGGCGGCGGGGCGAGCGGCTTTGCAATACGAATACGGCCTGGGAATTACGGCCTGGCTTGATCCTCTGGCTAGTGATTATGTTTTGCGGGCGTACAAGATGCTGGCGGATCGGGGTGAACTGACTTCGGAGGTGGTGGCGTTTCCTCAGGTGTTTGCGAAGGATCCGGCGGCGGAACTTGCCGGGGTGCAGAAGACGCGTGAGGCTTACAAGAATGTTCCTCATCTGCATGTGACCGGGATCAAGGTGTTCGCGGATGGGGTGGTGGAGTTTCCGTCACAGACGGCGCATCTCAGCAAGCCGTACAAGAACACGGGGCGGTACGGGGATTTGCTGTTTGATCCGAAGAAGTTTGCGGAGTTGTGCGTGGCGGCGGACAAACAAGGGTTGATCATTCACGTGCATGCGATTGGCGACGCTGCGGTGACGGAGGCTTTGAACGGGATTGCGGCGGCGCGCCGGGCGAATGGGAATTCCGTGTTGCCGCATACGATTACGCATGAACAGTTCGTGCAGCCGGAGGATTTTCCGCGGTTCAAGGAACTGGGCGTGGTGAGCGCGCTGCAGCTTTTTTGGGTGGAGGCGAGTCCGGACACGATTGAGATTCTGAAACCTTATCTGGATCCGGAGATTTATGAGTGGCAATATCCGGCACGGTCGATTTTGGATAGTGGAGGGATCATTTCGGGCGCGAGCGACTGGCCGGTTTCGACGGCGAACGTGTTTCGGGCGATTTATCAGGCGGAGACGCGTAGGGGGTCGGAAGGAGTGCTGGATGCGTCGCAGGATATGCCGCGGGAAGCGATGTTTTATGCGTATACGCGGAATTCGGCGCGGGCTATGAATATGGATTCGATTGGGAGCATTGCTCCGGGGAAGCGGGCGGATCTGGTATTGCTGGACCGCGATGTTTTGACAGTTTCTCCGGAGGAGATGCGGGATACGAAAGTTTTGTGGACGATGGTTGCGGGGAAAGTGGTGTATCGGGCGAAGTGAGGGTACAAGCATGCGACTACTGAAGGGTTCCTGAGAATGTACCGCTCACGCCCTGACAGGCGGCCGTACTCGGGCTACAGGATCCGGTCCCGGTCAGCTTGCCATTCGCAACTGTACCGCTCCCCGTGAACTCAACGAGAGTGCCATTCAGGCTTGCGACGAAGACCAGGGTGAATGATGCGTTAGCGGGAACTGGATTGGAAGCCACCCCTATCAGAACTCCCTGCCCATTATTGTTGGAGGTACTGGGTAATCCGGTCCCGGAGATAGAGCCCTGGGCAGTGTTGTTGTTAGCGATAAAACAGACTGGTCCTTGCACTGAGAACGTACCCACTGGGGTCATTACGCTGCACGGACTTGAAACCAGTGCCACTTGGTAAGTGCCGGATCCACTCCCGGAACCGGAGAGATTTCCAGTTGCAGTCCACGTCCCCTGCATGGATGTCACTGCTCCGCTATGGTTGGAAGAGCTACAAGCAGCGGCGAAGACCATCAAAATCGATGCCGAAAGCAGGCTCATGATGCTTTTCATAACGCTCCCCTTTGTTTAGGTTCCCGCGACGACAAGGAATTGGTATCGGGCTATCTGGTGAACCAACCTGTCGCTGAGGCTCATGCGTCCTCTTTCAGCGTTCTTCGCGACCGCCCAAGCATACGCGCCATCACGCACCAAGGCTAGGAAAACTGCTCGATTTCTATTGTGCAGCCCCGACATCGCATCGGCGACTCTCAGCTGGTGTAATAGGTTTGGAATCGCAAGGTGGGAAGGCTACACTGCACTCAATATATGGCGTCGACTGATCAGCTCGGGTTCAGGTTCACTCCGCCGGAGCGGCGGGTTTGGACTGTGCGCGCGCTCGTTGCCGCAGTGCGAACTCATGTGGAGCGGGAGTATTCCGATGCGTGGGTGGAGGGGGAGATTTCGAATTTTCGGGCGCCGGATTCGGGGCATCTTTATTTCACGCTGAAGGATGGGAATGCGCAGATTCGGGTGGTGATGTTCAGTTCGAAGGCGCGGCTGCTGCGATTTCGTCCTGGGGATGGGATGCAGGTGGTGGTGCGGGGGCGGGTGACGATTTATGAGGATCGCGGCGAGTTGCAGATTGCGGCGGAGTACATCGAGCCGAAGGGTGCGGGAGGGTTGCAGGTTGCGTTCGAGCAACTGAAGGCGAAGCTGGACGCCGAGGGATTGTTTGCGGCGGAGCGGAAGAAAGCGATTCCGACTCTGCCGGGGCGAATTGGGATTGTTACTTCGCCGCAGGCGGCGGCGCTGAGGGACATCCTGAATATTTTGCAGCGACGGCATCACACGGTGAATGTGGTGATTTATCCGGCGCAGGTGCAGGGGGATGCGGCGGCCGCTGAAGTCGCGGCTGGCGTGCGGTATTTCAATGAAGTTCGAAGCGACGTGAGCCGCAGCGTAGAAGTGATTATTGTGGGACGCGGGGGAGGGTCGACGGAAGATCTGGCGGCGTTCAATGATGAAGGGCTGGCGCGGGCGGTGGCGGCTTCGGGAATTCCGGTGATTTCGGCGGTGGGGCACGAGACGGATTTCACGATTGTTGATTTTGTGGCGGACCTGCGAGCGGCGACGCCTTCGGCAGCGGCGGAGTTGGTGATCCGATCGAGGGTAGAGGTGGAGACGCAGGCGGAGGCGGTGCGGGAGCGGCTGGTGCGGGCGATGGAGCGGCGGCTGCTTGAGGCGCGGCACGCGCTGATGGAACGGGCGCAGCATGGGGCGTTTGCACGCATGATGGGCTTGATCCGGCAGCGGCAGCAGAAGCTAGATGACCTTACTTACCGGCTGGAGCGCGGGGAACGGCAGACGCTGGAGTTAATGCGGCGTCGTTGGGAAACGCTGGCGGCGGCGGTGCGGCACTACGATTTGCGGAGGGTGTTGGCGGGGATTCGCGGAGAGTTAGGGGCCGGGACTGCAGCTTTGGCGGCCGCGATGCGGAATCAGCTTTTGCAGAATAAAGTGCGCATTGAGCGGTTTGGGCGGGCGCTGGAAACGCTTTCGCCGCTGGCGATTCTGGAGCGCGGGTATGCTCTGGTGTTTGATAGTGCGGGGCAGTTGGTGAAGGATGCAGGGCTGGTGAAGGCGGGGGATGAGATTTCGGCGCGCGTGGCGCGGGGGGAGATTCGGGCGGTGGTGAAGAAGGCGGGCACCGACAAGATGGGACGCCGCAAACAGGAGCAGTGATGGAAACGCCTTGCGGAGCTGGCGGCAGCGACGATAGACAAGGGATCCTTCTGTCCGGTTCTAGCATTAGAATGTAGAGTCCGACACGGAGATTCGCGTGATGCATATGATGGCGCCATGGTCGCGAGTGTCGTTTACGGTGCTCGACATACTGCTGGTGGCGCTGATCATCTACCAGGTGCTAGTGATGATCCGGGGGACGCGGGCAGCGCCGATGCTGGCTGGGCTGGCGGCGGTGGCGGCGGCATTTTACCTGGCGCGGATCGGGGAGCTGGTTACGTTGAACTGGCTGGTCAGCCATTTGCTGCCTTATGTGGTGTTTGCTTTGATTGTGGTGTTTCAGTCGGAGATCCGGCATGTGTTGTCGGATGTGGGGCGGCGGGTTAGCTTTTTGCGCGGGACGGCGGTGGAGGGGGATTCGTATGACGACATTGTGCTGGCGGCGAATCTTTTCTCGCAGCATCAGACGGGCGCATTGATTGTGATTGAGCGTGAGATTGGACTGCGGACTTACATCGAAAGCGGCGTGGCTATGGATGCGCGGCTTTCCTACGATCTGCTGGCGACGATTTTCCGGCCGAGCGCTCCGCTGCACGACGGAGCGGTGATCATCCAGAAAGACCGGTTGGCGGCGGCGGCGTGCTTTCTGCCGTTGTCGATGAATCCGGTGCTGTCGACGCAGATGGGGACGCGGCATCGGGCGGGGATCGGGATTACGGAGGAGACGGACGCGATCGCGGTGATTGTTTCGGAAGAAACGGGCGCGATCAGCGTGGCGGTGGGTGGAAAGATCGAACGGGATTTGACGGTGGAACAATTGCGCGAGCGGCTGAGCAGCGAGCTGCGGCGGTATATGTCGCGGGTGGCGCTGCCGACGGTGGGGCCGGCGGAGGATGAGAATGGGAGCGAGGGATTACCGCAACGGGCGGCCGCACAGCTGAGTGCTGACGAGGAGTCTATGCCGGAAGCGGAGCGACCCCTATGATGAGCTTTTTGCGGCGCTGGGTGCTCCATAACTTCTGGCTGAAGGTTCTGTCGTTGGTGCTGGCTACGGGATTGTGGCTGGCGATTTCGCCGGATCAGGAACCGGCGGAAGTGACATTGCGGGTGCCGATTGAGTTTCGACACGTTCCCCCGCAACTGGAGATCGGTTCGGTCACCGCTCCTGAGGCGCAGGTTCGGGTGCGCGGGCCGGAGCAAATGATCAGGGAGCTGCGGCCGACGGATATCCATGCGGATCTGGAATTGAAAGATGCGGAGCCGGGCCAGCACACGTTTGACCTTACGGCGCAGCAGATTCACCTTCCGCGGGATTTGGCAGTGGTGCAGGTGGTGCCGGTGCGAGTGACGTTGATCATGGAACAGAGTACGCCTGCGGCGAACGGGCATTGAGTTGTTTCTGGTGATCTCGGATCGGTGAGAGCGCGAGCCTCAGGGGCTAAAGCCCAAATCAAACGGCTGCTGTTGAACGCAGGCCTAGAAAGCCCGCTCCACCCGCTTCGTGGTTCTCATTTATCATCTATCATATTCATTCTGCTGAGCAATTCAGGTTCGACGGTCGATTCTTCTTATGAACCCGCACAATCTATGAGTACCCAGGGCAGACAATTGTTTGGCACGGACGGGATCCGGGGTGTGGCGGGCGAATTTCCGCTGACTGCGGAGAGTACGTATCTGATCGGACGCGCGCTGGGACATGATTTGATTCGCGGGCCGCGGAGAGCGCGGGCGGTGATGGGGCAGGACACACGGGAATCGAGCGGGTGGATTGCGGACCGCGTGGCGGCTGGGCTGGCGTCTGTGGGCGTGGGGGTGCATAGCGCGGGCGTGATCACGACGCCCGGAGTTGCGTATCTGGCGCGGGCGGGCGGGTTTGCGGCGGGAGTGGTGATTTCGGCTTCGCATAATCCGTGGACGGATAACGGGATCAAAGTTTTTTCCGGGGACGGATTCAAGCTGACGGATGCGCGGGAGCTGGCGATTGAAAAAGAAATCTTCGAGCTGCTGGCGAAGCCGGGGGCGTTGGACGATACCGCCCTGAAAGTTGCGGGGCCATCGCTGCCGGGAGAGGTGGAGCTGCGGAAGGCTTACATTGAATCGCTGGCGGGGAGTGTGTCGTCCGACTTGAGCGGGTTGCGAGTGCTCGTCGATTGCGCGAATGGGGCGGCTGCGGCGGAGGCTCCGGAGTTGTTTCGCGACATGCGCGTGAAGGCGACGTTTGTTCATGTGGCGCCGGATGGGCGAAACATTAATGAGGGGTGCGGGGCGCTGCATCCGGAGACTTTGGGTAAGGCTGTGGCTGCGTCCGGAGGGAAGTTTGATTTAGGGGTGACGTTTGACGGCGATGCTGACCGGGCTTTGTTTTGCGATGATGCCGGTCGCGTGGTGAATGGAGATGGCGTTCTGCTGGTGACGGCGCGGGATTTGCAGGCTCGGGGAAAATTGAACGGATCGACGGTTGTGGCTACGACGATGTCGAATATGGGAGTTGAGATTGCGTTGAAAAAAGCGGGCATTCGCATGCTACGGGCGAATGTGGGCGACAAATATGTTTTGGAGGAGATGCTGAAGACTGGGGCTACTTTGGGCGGGGAGCAGTCCGGGCACATCATTTTTCGAGATGGCGATGCTACTACCGGGGACGGTTTGTTGACTGCGTTGCGAGTAATGGATGTGATTGTGCGTTCGCGGAAGTCGCTGGCGGAGTTGGTTGGGGATTTGAAAGTTTTTCCGCAGAAGATTCAGAACGTGCGGGTGCGGGAGAAGATTCCGTTTGCGCAGGTGCCGGAAGTGCAGCAGGCGATTGAGGCTGCTGAGCGCGAGTTGGATGGGAATGGGCGGGTTGTGGTGCGGTATTCAGGGACTGAGGCTTTGGCTCGGGTGATGGTGGAGGCGGAGTCGGAGGAGCGGATGTTGGCGCTTACGGCCGGGATTGCGGGGGAGATACAGAAGAGGCTGGGAGTGTAGGGAACGCTCACTCGAAAATCGGCAATATCCTCGCCAGTACCTCTTCCATGATTGCGTGTGGAATGCTTTCCAGCTTCCGACCGCCGCGCGCCGCGAGATCGAGAGCGCGGGGCTGGTCGCAGCGGATAATCCCCGTCGTTTTGATTCCGGCTCCCGTCAAAGGCACGGCGAACCCGGCGATGCGCGCGAAATTACCGCCGCTCGTAATGGGCAGAACTACTGGGACTTTGGTGACTCGGTTGAAGGGCTCAGGGGAAACGATTAGCACTGGGCGGCGGCCTCTTTGCTCGTGGCCCGAGGTGGGATCGAGACTGACCAGCCAAACTTCACCGCGGTTCATTTCTCGTCCCCCCGCTCGTTCCTTCGTGCGGTCCATTAGATAAGCTCGCCGCCGATGGGCCCGCTGTTGAGCCATTCTCGCTCCGGTTTCGAGGCTCGTTTCGAGCCTTGTTTCGAGTGACGCGCCTTGGGGTCGCATTGGGCCAGCAGTTCATCCAGGGTATATCGTGGACGCTGCTGTGGCTGCACGACGAGGCGGCCTTTTTCAACCGCGATACCGACCCTGGTGCCGGGCTGCAATTGCAGGACGTCGAGCAGCGCGGGCGGGACGGCCAGCATGACCGAGCCGCCGACTTTGCGCAGGTTGGTAGTGTGCATGACGATTCTCCTAGTTATATTGTAGTATAACATGCACAACAAGTTTTCCGGAGGCCAGTCATTACGGGCAGATCCAGAAAACACTGCTGCCGGCAGTTGTCGGACAGGAGTGTCCGACCCACACGAGCCTTGCCATTCCGCTAGTCCAGATCTCTCCAGTTCGGACCTACTTCCATCTCTACTAACAGCGGGACGGCTAGCTCGTGGACTCTTTCCATATGCTCGCGGACTAGAGATTGCATCGATTCCACTTCTTTCTCGGGGACTTCGAAGACTAGTTCGTCGTGGACCTGCAGGGTCATTCTTGATTTCAGTTTCTGCTCTTGCAGAGCCGCGTCGATTCTGATCATGGCTATTTTGATCAGGTCTGCGGCGGTGCCTTGCAGTGGGGTGTTTACTGCAGTGCGCTCGGCGAAGCCGCGCTGGGTGAAATTCTTGCTGTTGATATCGGGGATGGGGCGGATGCGGCCGTGAAGGGTTCTCACTTTCAGGTCGCGGCGGGCTTCGTCGAGCGTTTTGTCGATGAAGGCGCGGACGCCTTTGTATTTTTCGAAATAGTTGGCGATGAACAGTTTTGCTTCGGCAGTTTCGATGCCTAGATTTTGCGAGAGGCCGAAGGCTGAGAGGCCGTAGACTATGCCGAAATTTACTACCTTGGCCTGGCGGCGATGGTCGGCGGTGACCATAAGCGGCGGGACTCCGAAGACTTGCGAGGCGGTGAGGGTGTGGATGTCGTCGCCGCGTCGGAAGGCTTCGACCAGGAGCGGATCGCTGGAGAAGTGGGCCAAGAGACGGAGTTCGATCTGCGAATAGTCGGCGGTTAAAAGAACGTGGCCGGGTTCGGCGATGAAGGCGGCGCGGATGCCGCGTCCTAGTTCGGTGCGGATGGGAATGTTTTGCAGATTGGGATTCGCGGATGAGAGGCGGCCCGTTGCTGTGCCTGCCTGGTAAAACGTGGTGTGCAGGCGTCGGGTGGAGGGGTTGATCAGCGCGGGCAGAGTGTCGACGTAGGTGGACTTCAGCTTGGTTAGCTGGCGGTAGTCGAGAACTTTTCTGGCGATGGGATGTTCTTCCGCCAGGGCTTCGAGGACATCGACGGCGGTCGATGTAACACGTCCTCGGCCATACTTTATCGGTTTCGGAAGGTTCAGGCGATTGAAGAGTATGTCCCCGAGTTGCTTGGGAGAGCCGATATTGAATTCGGTTCCGGCGAGCTCGTGAATTTCCTTGGCTTTGGCGCTGCTCTCGCGCTCGAGTTCGGTGGACATTTTGGCGAGCGCGGCGGTGTCGATTTTTACTCCGGCTTGCTCCATGCGGGCTAGAACTGGGACCAGCGGGAGATCGATTTCTTCGTAGAGCCTGGTTAGTCCTGCTTGCTTGACATCTTCCCTCAATGCGGTCGTGAGCCTGCCGGTGACGTCGGCGGCTTCAGCTAGATCCCCGCTTAGTTTGAGATTGAAACGGCGGAGAGCTACGTCGGCGAGGCGATGCGAGGAATAGGTGGGATCGAGCAGGTAGGAGTAGAGCATGGGGTCATGCAGTACACCTTGCAGATGAATTCCGAGAGAATCGAGCGCGTGAATCGCTGCTTTGTAGTCGTGGATTGCCTTGGGTGTGTCCGCGGTCAGAATGGAACGAAGTTTCGCCGCGGCGCTGGCGGAGTCCAGCTTCACAGTAATCGCCGAACCTGCAGCTCCAGAGATTGCTACGCGGCGGGCAACGGGCTCGGGTGCTGCTGCGGGGGAGTGGTCGTCCGTAAGGGCAAGCATTCCTGACTGCGGCACCTCGTCGACGACTTCTTCCTCGCTTTCTGGAGGTGGCTCTGTCTGCTCGGACTCAACTGCGATTGCCAGTGCAGCTTCCGGCACTACGGAGATTAGGGCGCTCTCTACATCTGCGGCGGATTGGGCTTCGCTGTAGTGAGATTCGGTGACTTGAACATCCGGCAGAAGCTCTTTCAGCAGCGACGTGAATTCCAGTTCGGTGAAGAGTTGGCGGAGGAGATCTAGATCGGGACTGCCGGCCCGCATGGCTTCGACATCCAAGTCGACGGGGACGTTGGTGTCGATGGTGGCCATGCTTTTGCTGAAGAGAATGGTGTCGCGATTGTTCTGGAGGGATTCGCGGTAGGTTTTCTTTTCTACTTCGTTGGCGCGGTCTAGAGCCTGCTCGACTGAGCCGAAGCGCTTGATGATTTCGACCGAGCCTTTGTCGCCGATGCCGGGGGCACCGGGGATGTTGTCGACCGAGTCGCCGCGGAGGGCCATGATGTCGATCACGCACTCGGGCGGGACTCCTAGAATTTCTTCGACCTTCGCGGCGTCGCAGATGAGATTGTCTTTGGGGGGATTCAGGATGTGAACATTGTCGTTGACTAGTTGCATCATGTCCTTGTCGCTGGAGACTACGTAGACGGGATGCTTTGCGGCGGCGGCTTTGCGAGCCAGAGTGCCGATTACGTCGTCAGCCTCGAAGCCGGCCAGTTCCAGGATGGGGATGCGGTAGGCCTCGAGGGCGCGGCGGATGTAGGGAATCTGCTGTGCTAAGTCCTCGGGCATGGCGGCGCGGTTGGCTTTGTAGCCTTTGTATTCGACTTCGGTGAAGGTTTGGGTTTTGATGTCGAACTTGCGGATGGTGGTGATGGCTTCGGCCTGGGTATCGCGGAAAGTCTTGGCGGCTACGTCGAAGACGGCGGCTAGATAGTTGGGGGAGAAATCGTCGCGCAGTTTGCGGAGCATGTTGACGAAGACGTAGACGGCGGCGGTGGGAAGTCCGGACTTGGTGGACATGGAACGCTGGCGGGCCATGGCGTGGTAGGCGCGGAAGATGAACGACATGGTGTCGATGAGGAAGATGCGGGCTTCGGCGGCGGGGGCTGTGGAAGCCGTAGGGGTGAATTTCGGCTGACGGGATTTTGTTGGGGGGGGCAAGGGAGTAGTTTAGCAGCCGGAGTGGGCTGCGTTGGTTTTGCCCGGCGGTGTGGTGCTGGCGGCAGAGATGTAGCTAGCTACGTCTCTACGATGGCTGTTGTATTCCGCTGTTACGGTTAGAAATCTATGCGGAAATCTGCTTGAACTACCTTTTTGCCTGGGCTGCTTGCGCTGTTGCGGAAGACCAGGTAGTACTGCACGGGCTGATCCCGTGTGGGGGGAAGGCCCAGGCTCACGTCGGAATCATGGGAAGCGTCAACTGAGTAAACCACGTCGGCGGGACGACCACTGAGAAAGTCGGAATACTGCTGGTCATTCATCAGGAGAAGATCGATGTCTCCGTCCTGGTCGGCGGATTGGATGCCGGAGCTCTTGGCAAACGAGTGGTAAGTCCCACGCAGTTGCGGGCTGGCAGCGTGAGGCGGAACCTGGAAGAGAAATTGCGCGGTGGATGTAACGGCGAACGTCTTGTGCACGATGGCGGCGCCGGTACCAACGGGTGATGGGGCAATCAGGTCACTGGGATGCGGCTTACGCGGCGGCGGGTCTTCCGTTTTCTGCAGTGGGTTGGCCTTCTCCATAAACTCCGCGAGCGGGCTGACCACCGGTCCCAGGACGGTGGTTGTCGGGACTAGGTCTTGCGCGTCGGACTTGGGTTCCGGCTCCTGGGATGGTTCGGTGGCCTGGGTCCTCAGGTGGGAAGAGCGATTTTGGTAATAGGTGTAGCCTCCGATCAAAACTACGCCCATCAACAGCCACGCGAAGACCCTGTGCATGCGGTCGAATCCTCCCTCTCAATAAGCTAATCGCAGGGAGACCTTGTGCCAACAGTGTCTGCTGGTGGGGAAGTTACCTTGGTTTTCCGTATTCGGTAGTGTAGTGGAGCTGGATTTCGCCGCAAGTGCCCTGCTCGGCGGAGTAGACGACGCAGGTGTCGAACGGACGGGAATAGACGTGGAGGCTGACGGCGCGCTGATTGAATTCGCGGGGATTCAGGACGCGGTGGACGGGAGCCAGGGGGTCGACGGCGCAGGGGTGAGACACATTCATCTCGACGATGTCCGTGGGCTCGATGGTGGATTTGCCCTGGGCGAGATCCTGATGCACGACGTGAAAATTCTCTACTTGCAGACGGCCGATGGGGACGGCCATCCAGCAATTTTGATCGCGGTGATTGTGAATGGAGCTGGTCTGGCCTACTTCCCAGCAGATGGCTAGCAGCTCGTAGAGGCGAGTTTTGTCGATCAGGTTGCGGGTGTAGTGCTGGCGGTCCCAGGTTAGATAGGGGGCTAGTGAATCGGGGTTTAGCGGGTTGTCTTGCAGGAATCTGCGGAGTTGCTCGGTCTGGTCAAACGCGGCTTCGGGAAACTTGCGGAGTTGGGCTAAGAAATCCTGGATCGGGACCTGGTTTACTGCGGTGGCCATGGGGTGCTCCCGGGAAAGTATAACGCAGGTGGGGTTGGGCGACTGTCGGGAAAACCTTAGAACACAGGTTGCCTGGAGGGTCACAGGGTAGGGGCAGATCATTCTATGAACATGCAGTCTCCGTAGGAGTAGAAGCGGTAGCGTTGGGAGACCGCGTGTTTGTAGGCTGCCAAGACGTTTTCGAGTCCTCCGAAGGCGCTTACGAGCATTAGCAGAGTCGATTGCGGCAGGTGGAAATTGGTCAGCATGGCTTTGACTACTTTGAATTCGAAACGTATTTCGGGATTCGGGTAGATGAAGAGGTCGGCAGCGGCCGGGCCGGCGACAATTGTTCCTGCGCCGACGCGAATCGCGTGCTCTAAAGTCCGAACCGTTGTGGTTCCGACGGCAACTATGCGACTTGAATTGCGGAGAGCGCGGTTGACGGCGGAGGCAGCATTGTCGGAGATGGAATAAGGCTCGGAATGGAGTTTGTGGTCTGCGACCTGGTCGACGCGGATGGGCTGGAAGGTTCCGAGGCCGACGTGGAGCGTGATTTCAGCGATCTCGATGCCGCGCTGGCGGATGCGGTCGAGGATTTCCTGAGTGAAATGGAGGCCGGCGGTGGGAGCAGCTACCGATCCACGCTGTTGGGCGTAGACGGTTTGATAGCGCTCGCGATCGCTAGAAGAGTCGGGGCGGGTAATGTAAGGTGGGAGCGGGATATGGCCGATGCGATCGAGGGCAGCGAAGAAATCGTCCGCAGTCTGAAAGAAGGGCTGGAAGCGGATGTGGCGCTCGCCGAACTCGGCGCGGGCTAGGACCTCAGCTTGCAGTTCGTCTTGCTCGCCGAAGAACAGACGCTCACCGACGCCAATTTTGCGACCGGGACGAACCAGGCATTCCCAATCGTTGGGGTCGGTGGAGAGCTGCCGGGTGAGCAGAACCTCGATGCGGCCGTGCAGAAAATCGCGGGCTGCGACATTGTGCGGGCTGAGGGGCTGAGCGCGGGCACCTTCGCGGCGGCCGTACAGCCGGGCGGGAAAAACGCGAGTGTTGTTGAAGACCACGAGATCGCCGGGCTGCAGCATATCCGGGAAATCGCGGAACAAGCGATCGGAATAGTGGCCGCTGCTGCGTTGCAGGTGCAGGAGGCGGGATTCGTCACGGGCAGCGAGGGGGTCCTGAGCAATGAGCTCGTCGGGAAGGTGGAAGTGGAAATCGGAAACCAACACGGTGTCCGATTATAGGAGGAACGCAGGCCGGAGATGGGGCGTAAACGGGGGTGGTTTATCGTTTTTCTTTGGGAAACCCGTTTGTCCGTTTGGTAAATTTGTTTGTCTGTTTGTGCCAAGTGCGGTACTATGCGGGGGCTGTAGCTTTAGCCGCTTTTTCGTCACTCCCCTAAGAGAGTATTTCCATGTCCGCTGAACGGAAACAGAGGGAAGAAATTGTTCGCTACGGGCGCATGCTGCACGAGCGCGGGTTTGTGGCGGCGATGGACGGGAATCTGTCGGTTCGGCTGGATGACGAGCGGATTCTGGTGACGCCGACGTGCGTGAGCAAAGGAGCGATGCGAGCCCGGGACATGGTGATTGTGGACCTGGAGGGCACGCGAATGGCGGGGCGGCGGAACGTGACCAGCGAGATTGGGATGCACTTGCTGGTATACCGTACGCGGCCTGACATTCAGGCGATTGTGCATGCGCATCCGCCGACAGCGACGGGATTCGCTGCCGCGGGTATGGCGCTGACTGAACCCCTGGTTTGTGAAGTGGTGATGGGCTTGGGATGCATTCCGCTGGCACGTTACGGGACACCGGGGACGTCGGAGCTGGCGAAGACGCTGGAGCCGTATGTGCCTCACTATGATGCCATCCTGATGTCGAATCACGGTGTGGTTACTTACGGAGATACGATTGAGCACGCCTACATGAAGATGGAAACCGTGGAGCACTTTGCGCAGATTGCGCTGGTGACGCACCTGCTGGGACGGCAGCAACCGCTGAGCGGGGTTGACATCGAGAAGCTGATGCTGGCACGGACGAAGTATTTTGGCGGGAAGATGGCGGCGTCGATGCCGATTGCAATGGTTAGGGAACCCGAGAAGGTTAGTTAGGGCACGGTGCTGCCGGTTGTTGAGACGTTATTCGCTACGTCTTTGCCAGCGGCGACAGAGACGTTGCAAGCAACGTCTCTACGAATAAATTGGGTCAGGGCGCGAGTTTCGACTCGCGCCTTTTGTTTATGCCGCGCGTTGTTATTCCCCTCCTATGCGAAAGCGGAAGCCAGCGCGGAAGTTGATGGGCAGGGCTGGATAGCCGACTACTTCGTTGTAGCGGCGGTCGAGGGCGTTCTCGATATTCGCGTATGCCGTGATGCGGTGGTTGATGGCGTACCATCCGCCGAGGTCGGCGCGGATGTAGCCGGCGGCGTGGTTGATGCCGAAACCGTCGAAGTCGTCATCGGGGCGGCGGCCGACGAAGCTCCCGCTGAGGTTCATACCCCAGCGGCTGCCGAGATAAGACAGCAGCGTGGTGGCGGAGTGTTTGGGACGGCGCAGTAGAGGCTGGCCCGGATTGTAGAGCGAATCGATGGGAGCGGGATCGTCAAGAATCTCGGTGGAAGTATAGGTGTACGCGGTCGAGAGCAGTAACCGACTGCGGAGCTTGGCCTGCAGTTCCACTTCCGCGCCTTGTGCGAACGCTTCGTTGACGTTGAAATATTCGCCGACAAAGGTGGTTGGGTTCACCGTCTCGTAATTGATCTGGTCGTGAAACAGATTGTTGAAGTAAGTGGCATTGAGGACATATTTTCCGCGGAGGAAATCCTGCCGAATGCCCGCTTCGAAAGCACGGACACGCTCCGGTTTGAGGCCAGGATTCGGGATGGAATAAGGGGGCCCGGCAAAGGTTTCTTCGAGGCGAGGCTCCTTGAATCCGGTGGCGTAGGAAAAGCGCAGGCGCGTTCCCGACAAAGTCTCTCCACCTTTCAGAGCCAGCAAAGTGAGCGCGACGCGCGGTACACCGGTGTTGCCGAACACGCTGCTGTGAACGAAACGCCCGCCCGCGATGGCCGAAAGCCTGCCCCAGGTTAGCTGCTGTTGCAGGTATGCATCCTGATTCAAACGCTGGCCGGACGGCGAGGGAGGGAAATCCAGATCGCCTACTACGCCGTTTTCGTTTTCGAGGCGAAATCCGACGGTGGTGTGGGCCCAGGTTCGCTCGGAATAATCGCCCTGATATTCGGCGCCGACGCGATTGATGTGATCGTCCTCGTGAGCTGGAAAATCGATCTGGCCGAAAACCGGACTGACGCGCGCAGGATCGCCGTTCAGGTTCACGTCGTTGTAGCGGTAGAGATAATCGAAGGCAGTTAGACTGTGCCGCCAGCCCGACGGAGTGGCGACGATAAGCTCGGCGCTGCCCAGCAGGCTGTTAAGCTGGGCCCATTCGCTGGGATCGGGCGGCATAAGAGGCTCGCCGTTGAAACTCCATTCACCGGGAAGTCCCGTATGGCTGTTGGAGTGGCGCAGGTGCAGGCGGAGCGAGACTTCGTTGCTTAGCGCCATTCCGGTGTTGACGCCTTCCAGGGAATCGGAGTTGGCGTTGTTAATGCCAGCGCCGTTGGTGTTGAACTGATCGCCGAAGAGGTTGTAGTCGAAGCGGCCGTTTGCTCCGGCAACAGAGGCGTAGCCGTCGGCGGTTGAGAAGTTGCCGCCGTCGGCGCCGAAGCGGAGCTCGGGGGTGGGCGTGCTGCCGGTGCGAGTCCAGACCTGAATAACGCTGGTCATGGCATCGGAGCCGTAGAGGGTGCTTTGGGCGCCGCGGAGGAATTCCATGCGATTGCCTTCGGTGAGAGGCAGTGTGCCGAAGTCGAAGGTGCCGCCGGGTTCGTTAATGGTGACGCCGTCGACAATCACTTTGTTGTAGGTGGAATCCCCACCGCGCACGAACAGGGAAGAAAGGCCGCCGCGCTGGCCGGCGGTATTCACCACCGCGCCGGGGAGAAAACGGACGGCATCATCGGCTGCTGTAGGCCGCATGGTTTCGAGCTGCGGGTTCTCCAGAGTTGAAATGCTGGCGCCGGTTTCTCCGGCGGGCACTGGCGTTCTGGTTGCGGTGACGACTACCGTCTCTGACGCCGTGGCGAGATGCAGTTGGACCGTGATGACTTCGGGATGGCCGGCGGCGACGTCCTCGGTCTGCGGAGCGAAGCCTGGAGCCAGGACTTGAATCTGATAACTGCCGGCGGACACCTCGCCGAAGGTGGCGATTCCTTCGGGAGAAGACGTGGCAATCTTCAGAGGCGTGTCTGTGCCTTTGGAAAACAGCGAAACCTGTGCGCCGGACACCGCGGCGGATTGAGGGTCGATCACCTTTACTTTGAGGTCGGCGGCGGATGCTGCCGCTAGAAGTACGAAGAGCAAAAACGAGGCGCGAAGTGCGCGCATAACCATCCTCCTTTTCACGCGAAAGGGGTTAAGGTGGACGGTTTACGCCGGTCTCCTGGCTTTGCGAGTGAGGATGCACCGGGCCGCAATTAGCAGTTAGCAATTGGCTCGAGCATCCGGATGTTGCAGGCGGCCTTCCCGGGATTGCTCCCAGTGGACGGCTGCGATTTTCTCGCTTACAGTTGCGCGGCAGCGCGGGAATTGCACCCGCTTCCCTGTCTTTGCCCTGGGCAAAGACGCGCAAACCGAAGGACATTTCAAAGAACGGAAAATAGTGGTGTGAGGAATTTAGCGGGTGGGAGCGGTGGAAGTCAAATCGCAAAGAGTCAACTTGTATCCCGACGACTTACTTTCGCTCGTGGGTTGGCTCTCCGACGAAGACGAGGCAGCCGTTGGGGTCGCCGATGTGGAATTCGGTCATGCCGTAGTCTCGGTCGAACAAATTGCGGATTTTGTACCGGTCTTTGAACGCCCTCACGTGCTCCCACAGAGAGGCCGATGTCGGAAACTTCAATGTAGATCTCGGTGTGGCCGCGGACGCAGCGCATGACTTCTTCGGATGCGGCCTTCATGAAGTGGATGGTCTGGCCGTCGCGCTGGACGATTGAATATTCTGGCGATTTCATCACCGGAGTGAATCCGAGGATGTCGTGATAGAAAGAGAGGGTTTCTTCCATGTCGGCAACTGCCAGCATGGGACTTATCTTCTTGGCGGCATAGGTCGCAGTCATCGCGGTTTCCATCTGTGGGTCTCCAGTTCTCGAGAACGTCAGTCATTGTAAGGGAATTCGGGCGTGCCGACTTTTCTTATGTTGGCCTCAGCAAATTCCAGTACACGGTCGAGGGAATCCTGCAGTTGCAGTTGATAGCGCTCGAGGTCTTCATCGCTGGCATCTGGCGGGACTGGGATGAGCTTGCCGAAGCGCAGCAGGACGCGGGAAAAAGGCTTTGGGATGATCAGGCGGTCCCAGGTGTTTAGGACCCAGGCGCTTTCGACGGCTATGTGAAACATGCTCAACGGGACGCCAGAGGAGCGCGCCAGGGCTACCGGGCCGGTTTCACTTTCTGGCGCGGGCCGCGGGGACCGTCGATGCTGAAAGCTACGGTCCAGCCTTCCTGCAGGGCGCGGCGGAGGCCGAGCAGGGCGCGGACGGCGTTGCGGCTGCTGGAGCCTTTGACGGCGACGAATCCGAATTTGCGGATGATGCGTCCCATGTATTCGCCGTCGTAGCTGTTGCTGCTCATCACGCGGATTCCGAAGTTGCGGAAAAGATAAGTCGCGGGGATGATGCAGGCGTGCCAGAAAGAAGTGATGAGCGGGCGCTCGTCCAGCGTTTTCTCCGCGCCTTCTTCTCGCGAGACGCAGACGCGCAGGGTGGGGCCGATGAGGCGGATGAAGCAGTATCCGGCGGCGATGATGATGCGGAGGATGATTCTCTGGCGGAGGGTGAAGCGGAGGGCGGACGCAGTTTCCGGGCTGGGGTTGCGCTCGTGCTGGCTTCGGTCACGACAGTTATTGTAATGGGAAGGTTCGTGAGGTGCGCCTTGCGGCATCACAGGAGCTATACCCAGCCAATTTCCTGGTGCGTTTTAACGCAGGCCTGGAAGGTCTGCTCCACCCTCCACTTAGGCTAGCTTTCCAGGTAGGTGTCGATCCAATTTTTGACTTTTTGGCGGCGGTCGTCGGCGGGGTCGAAACGGATGCCGAAAGACTTGCTCTTGCGCCAGGTCACGAGGGCGCGGACGGTGACGCGAGGCAGAGTCAGCAGGGAAAAAGAGATTTCTACATTGGTTCCGGAAGGCATATCCTCGGCGCTCTTCAGGGACATGCCGCCGGAGCTGATCTCGAGGCTGGAGGCGCTGAGACGCTGTTTATCAGGGCTGAAGACGGTGACCTCGGTCATGATGGGGATGCGCGCGTAGCGGCGGAATTCGTGGAGCACGAGCATATGAGTGGCGCGGACCAGCTTGAGCGCAGCGGGCCGCTCCAGAGGCTCCTGGAACATGGCATTGATGCCGTACTTGGAATAACGCATGGCTTCCTGCGCATTGCCGCCGAGGCCATAGAGAACGAGGCGGCTGTTGGAAGGAGAAGTGCGAGCGGCTTCCATGACCGTTTCGGCGCCGGGAGCCAGATTGATCACGCAGGCTTCGAATTTCTCCTGGCGCAGGCGCTCGGCCGCGCTGGAGGAGACCAGCACCGTCTCGATGCCGAACTGGCGGAAACACTCGTGCAGCAGGCGCGGGAAGATTCTTTGAGGTCGACCAGGGCAACGCGAGCCGCTGCCTTCTTGGTGGGGGAATGCGTGCCGGGGCAGTGCCGAAGGCTTTTTCCATGTCAGGGGGCCGGGTTCCAGTACGAAAGTTTATTGTGGCGTGCCGGGAGGAGATGGAAAGACCCTAAGGGGCAGGGCGCGGAGGTACAAAAGTGTCATTACCTGAGTTGGACTGGTGGGTGCGGCAGGGAGGAGTGCGGGCGCTAACTGAGCTCAGGCGTGGGCCACGGCGGCGAGAAACGGTTGCTCCGAGGAATCCGCGACCGGTAACTCTATGGTTACACGCGCGCCGTGTGGCTGCACGTTCTCGATTCTGAGTTCTCCGCCGCGTTCCTTGACGATCCCGTAACAGACGCTCAAACCTAGTCCGGTTCCTTTGCCCACGGGTTTCGTCGTATAGAACGGGTCAAGAGCGCGGCTCAGATTGCCAAAACCCGGGCCAGTATCTTGCACTTCGATCACCGCCCGAGGGCCGCTCTGGTAGGCGCGAATGCTGATCTGTTTGGCGCCGGCCATACCCTCCAGAGCATCGCTGGAATTGTTGAACAGGTTCAGCAGGATCTGTTTGATTTCATCCTCATTGACGGCCAGAAGAGGAAAATTTGGTGCGATGTCGAGAGCAACTCGAACACTGCGAGTGCGAGTGTAGTATTCGCGAAGAGCCAACACCTCATGGACCACGGGCGAGAGTTGTACGGCGTGGGTGCCGCGCGTACTTTGTCGCGAAAACCGAAGCAGGTTGTCAGTAATCCGTTTCATGCGGCGGGCCTCACTCACCAGCTTCGTGAGCTGATCCCGAGTATGAGACCCAGCGATGGCCTCGCTTATGAGTTCGCTATATCCCATGATCACGGTCAGAGGATTGTTGAGTTCGTGCGCAACCCCGGCCAGCAGTTGGCCGAGGGCGGCCAGCTTTTCGGACCAGACCAGCTGGGTGTGCAAGGCTTTGAGCTCAACGGCCACGGCAAGGTCGGCTGCGAGCATTTCGATGCGCGACAATTCGAGGGCATCTAGGGTGTTCGCGTCTCGAGGAGCGGCTAGTCGGAGGCATCCGAGGTATGCGCCTCCGGCTGAGGAAAGCGGAATCAACAGTTCTTCGCGACAGGTGCAGTGCGCTTTGGCGCGCTCCGGAAAAGGAATTGCTTCCTGCGGAGGCAGCAGGTAGGGATTTTTTCCCAGGAGTCGACCATCCGAACAGAGAGTCTTGATGTGGTCGAGCGTCCAGTCCTGGGTTTCAGCCTGCAGTCTCTGCAGCGACGTTGACGAGAGTCCACTGGAACCCGCCACTCGCAATCTGCGCTCGGCGTCTTCGAGTTGGATCACGGCCACGCTGAAGTTGCTGACTTCTGTGATTGCCGAAGCGATAGCGGGGCAAACAGTGTCTGGCCTGCCACCACCCAGCAGCCGGGAAGTGAGCGCCGAGAAGCGTTCCAGCTGAAGGTTCAGCAGGGCGGCCTTGTGTTGCATTCGGGCGATCGATTCCGACTTGTCTTCCACAACGGCGAGAATCATTCCAAAGGCAACGAAAAACTTGGGAGTGTTCCAGAGTTCTCCTGGGATAATCAGGTTGGGAGTGAGACGATCGACCAGCAACCCTAGCGGAAACACCGCGCCCCAGCAGAAGAATCCGCCGGCGATGGTCAGCATGGCAGGCGACGCCCGCCGGCAGTTCCGGCAAATGAACACGCCCGTCAAAGCAAACCCGATTCCGAGGAGTGCGATCGCACCTTCGTCAAAGGAACCGTGAAAAGCGGCACGAATCGCCCACACTCCTGCAAGCGAGCACAGAAGAGTCGTGGCCACCAGATATAACGACAATTTGCGGCTTACGCGAAAAAAGAAGGACGCGGCTCCGCCGAAGCAGGCCAGCAGGCACACGACATAAGGCCAACGGGCGTGGACGTTATAGCAGGAACATGCCACATAGACGACCGAAGGCACACCCAGAACCAGCAGCAGAAGAGCACGCTTGGCGTAGTCTTCAACAACGAAAGAGACCGAGACGAGAAAACTGACCGCAGCGGCTTGCAGCGACCCGGAATCGACGGCTAGCAGAAGGGAGCTGACTGTGCCATGATCCGGCTCGAGCAATTGCGCCAGGAAATGCGCGAACACCAGGGCCCATCCTATGGTCCAAAGGGTCAGGCGGACGCTATGCGCCTGGCGCTTAAGGCACACAAAAATGATGACGAGCACGCCAACGGTTAAAAATGTCGGGATTTTATCGACGACACCCATTCATTCAAAGTTACTTTTGGGGGAGCAGTACGGATTCAACGGTAACTAACGGTAACCAAGCCCACTTCGTGAGTCAACGCCCCAACGTGCCATCAGAGTGGCACCAAAGTTTGGGCGGTATTTCGGGAAGTGCAGGTCTGCACTATTCGATCGTTAGTTGGGGACGGCCAACCGGCTGCTGACACTGCTCAGGAGCTTCTCCGCCGCCTCGCCGGGATCCTGGGTGGCAAAGTTCTCGTCCAAAATGAGGACTGAGACGGTGGGATCGATTTCTTCGAGCAGCTTGCCGGTGGGTTTGCTATGGATGGTTTGCATACGCGCAGAAACTATCACCAGTTTCGCCTTGGTTGCCTTGAGCAGGATTCGTGCGTCGTTGATGCTCAGAGTAGTCATGGCATTGTATCCGGCGCTGCACAGGACTTCGCGGAGAAACGTGCACACATCGGTGGACTCGAAAACACAAAGCAGGCGCGGCCTTGCGTCGCCGGCCTTGCCGCGCGAGTAGCGCGAGCCCAGGTAGGCGGCGGTGATGGCTTCTTCGACTGAATCGTAGGTTTCAAATTGCGAGAGCAGGCTGGTCAACTACAGCATCTTGCGGACATTGGGAGGCAGACCGGTGAGTTTGAGGTCTCCTCCCTTGGATCTGGCGGCTTGCATCAGGCGCACCAGGGCTCCCAACCCGCTGCTGTCGACGAATTCAACATGGTCGAGCTGCAGCACAACGTCGCCGTGCTTTTGGATTGAATCTCCCACGTGGGAGTGCAACGTAAAGACTTCGTTGCCAGCCACGATGCGTCCGTGGCACTGAACGATCAAGACATCGCCGACCGGGCGGCTCTCCAGGCGTAGTTGCATCTCCGCCTCCTCAGTATTTCGTGGCGAATCTTACGTGGAGCGAACCGGCAAGTCAATCGCAGTGGGACAACAATCTGTAGAAAGAAAAATAGCTACTACTCGGACCATCTCCGGAACAGGAGCGCGCCATTGGTGCCGCCGAAGCCGAAAGAATTCGACATGGCGTATTCGAGCTTGGCTTTGCGGGCCTGGTTGGGAACGAAATCCATGCCGGCAGTTTCAGGGTCCTGGCTGACGAGGTTGATGGTGGGCGGCAGGATCTGATCGCGCAGGGCGAGGACGGTAATGCCAGCTTCGAGGCCGCCGGCGCCGCCGAGCAGATGACCGGTCATGGATTTGGTGGAGCTGACAGGAAGTCTGTGCTCGCCGAAGAAGTTGCGGATGGCGTGGGCCTCGAGCGTGTCGCCGATGGGCGTGGACGTGCCGTGAGCGTTGACGTAATCGACCTTTTCCGGGCTGATGCCGGCGTCGCGAGTGGCGTTGCGCATCACGCGGAATCCGCCTTCGTGTTCGGGAGCGGGCTGAGTCATGTGGTAGGCGTCGCCAGACATTCCATACCCGGCCACCTCGGCGAGGATGGGCGCACCGCGCCGTTTGGCGTGTTCGAGTTCTTCGAGCACCAGGATGCCCGCGCCTTCGCCCATGACAAAGCCGTCGCGGTCTTTGTCCCAGGGACGGCTGGCTTTTTCGGGATCGTCGTTGCGGGTGGAAAGGGCGCGCATGGCGGCGAATCCGCCGACGCCCATTGGGGTGATAGCGGCTTCCGACCCGCCGGCGATCATCACATCGGCGTCGTTGTGCTGGATGATACGGAAGGAGTCGCCGATGGAGTGGGCACTTGTGGTGCAGGCGGTGGCCGTGGCCTCATTCGGTCCCTTGGCCCCGAAGCGCATGGAAACGTGGCCAGCGGCAAGGTTGATGATGGCCGCCGGAATAAAAAACGGAGAAATCTTGCGCGGGCCGCCTTCGAACAGGGCGGTGTGTTCGCGTTCGATAATGTCGAATCCGCCGATGCCGGATCCGATGTGCACGCCTACGCGTTCGTCGTTCTCGGGCGTGATCTTGAGGGTCGACATCTTGAACGCTTCATCCGCGGCGGCGATGGCCAGGTGGATAAAGCGTCCCATCTTCTTTACTTCCTTTTTCTCGATGAAATTGAGGGGGTCGAAGTTCTTGACCTCGGCGGCGATCTGGCAGGCGAAATTGGTGGAGTCGAACTGGGTGATGCGGGCCACGCCGCTTTTACCGGCGAGCACGGCCTTCCACACCTCTCCGGTGGTATTGCCCACGCCGCAGATCAGGCCGATGCCGGTAACTACGACCCTGCGTCCCAAACTACTTGCCGCCTTTCGAATGCTTCCCGATGTAGTCAATGGCGTCCTGCACGGTGCGGATCTTTTCCGCATCTTCGTCGGGGATTTCGATGTCGAAGCCTTCCTCGAAAGCCATTACTAGTTCGACTGTATCGAGTGAATCGGCGCCCAGGTCGTCCACGAACGATGCGCTGGAGGTAACTTCGCCTTCGTCCACACCCAACTGCTCTACGATGATCTGCTTTACCTTCTCGTCAACGGCTGCCATGTTTCTCCTCGCTTTAGCTCGATTTGATTTGAAATTCGATGCCGGGATTCGGGGACCGCAGTCTCCGATTCCCGTCCGGCCTTTGCCCGGACCCTCCGCGATTCTGTTTCTCGCAGGTGCTGCCGCACTGAAAGTAGGCGAACGTGTAGTGTAATTGCCCCGGTGAATTGGTGTAAAGGAAGGGGATTGCCACACGGGGCAAACCCTTGGCCGATTCCGAACGGACAATTGATCCTAACGGTTGGCGGTTCTCGTGGTCAAACCGCGCGCAGGTTATGATGGAACGGTTTTACCACCTCGTTGACAGGAGTCCGCTGTGAAACATGTGTGGATGTGGTTTTTGATACTGTGCCCGATGGCGAGTGCAGCGCCGTGTCCGGCAGGTCAGGCGAAAGACGGCAGCGCGCTAGTCCAGAACGAGCAGACCTGGGCGCGGGCCCTGGAGCAGCACGACGCGGCAGCTCTGAGTTGCTTGCTGGCCATAGAGTTCGAAGACGCGGGCCCAGACGGGTCGCTGCAGGATCGCGACACGGCTCTGGCTAAGGCCGCGAACCGACGGCCCGTCCACAATGAGTTGAAGGATTTGCACGCGCACGTGCAGGGTGATTTCGGGTACATCCGGGGACTGGCTACGGCGGTGGACGCGCAGGGCAAGGTTCTGGCCAGAGTTCGCTTCACCGACATCTATGTTTATCGCGATGGACGGTGGCAAGCGGTGGCGGCGCATGAATCGATGCTGGCTGGGACGCCATAGTAGGAGAGTGTGAAAATTTTATGCGTGCAGTCGTGCAGCGGGTAAGCCGCGCTCAGGTTGCAGTGAACGGCGAGATCGCGGGCGAGATTGGCCTGGGGCTGCTGGTCTTGCTGGGAGTCAGCCGGGACGACACCCAGGCTGATGCAACCTACCTGGCAGAAAAAATCGCCGGCTTGCGAGTGTTTGAAGACGCCGAGGGAAAGATGAACCGCAAGGTGCAAGACGTTGGCGGGAGCGTGCTGGCGGTTTCGCAGTTCACGCTCTATGGGGACGTGCGACGTGGCAAGCGGCCGTCGTTTGACGCCGCAGCGCCTCCGGAGAAAGCGCGCCAGCTTTACGAGTTCTTTGTGGAACAGATTCGGGCTGCCGGATTAAGGTGCGAGACCGGGCGTTTTCAGGAAATGATGAAGGTGGAACTGGTGAACGAAGGGCCGGTGACGATTCTGCTGGATTCGGCGAAGACGTTTTAGGAATCGTCCATCGGAAAGCGGCCACGGCTTGCGCTATCGAAGATGCAAAGCTTTTCTCTCTCCGTATGAGTCCGGGTGTACGATTCGGATCGATAAAGAAGCGTACGGGAGTAAAGACGTGTTCTGCCGAAGGTGGTTCTTGATCGCAGCCAGTCTGGGCGCATTGCTGGGCGCCTGGCCGGCGCCGGTCTTCGGCCAGCAGAATCCCATCACTGTCGACCAAAACATTGCCAACCATCTGTTAGCAATCGGCGGCTCCGACAAAATCGAATCGATCACGAGTTTTGTCGAAAAGGGCGAACTGTCCGGAAATTTGACCCATTTCGGTCAGCTCTTCGCTTTCCCTCAGCCCCCGCAGAATGAGCACGGAGCTTTCGAGTTCTACTTCAAGGCTCCAAACCTTCGCTTTGGGGTGCTGCGCAATAGTGCAATGACGATGATGCACGGTTGCGATGGGACGGTGGCGTGGTATATCGATGCGAAGGCCGCCCGGCACGAATTCAAGCCGAAGCCTGGGAGCGAGTACGACTGTAAGAATGGATATGAGCCGATGCCGCTTGGGTTTCGTGCACCGAACGTGCACCTTCAACTGAAGGGAGAAAAGAAAGTCGCGGGTGGGATGGCGTGGGTGGTTCGGTCGAAGAATCCCAAGTCGCCCTCGACCGATACCTATTATTTTGATGAAGAAACTTACTTGCTCTTACGGTGGGAAACGGTCGGGCCCTCGGACATTTCCACCCAGGGACGTGAATTCGAGATCGACCGAACATACTCCGATTACCGCGATGTGGGCGGAATAAAACTGGCGTTCATGGTCGTTGAACAGATACAAGACTCCTCGCGCGTGACCATCTTGCGAGAGGTTGAGGTCAATGCCCCGGTTGACGATGCTCGCTTTGAGCAGCCGAAAATATTGGGTGGGCCCAAGAATCCGCATGTCGTCCTCGATAGCCCGTCGAACGCTCCGTCGGTTCACGCGGAAAGCCCGCCCTCAGCCGAGCCTGACGAAATCGAAAACCCAGCCGCCGTTACACCTCCAGAGACTCATATTGCTTCGGGCTCTGGCTCTCTGATCGCAACGAACTTTGTTTCCTTTTCGGTCGGAGAATTGGAGCAGACTATTCCAGAATTGCGGGGACTAGAAGTTGCCGAGGACGAACAAGCATTGCCAAAGCTTCTCGATCAGATAGGTGACCGAACGCGGGAGCTTTCCCGGAAGACACCCAACCTGATTGCTCACGAGGAGGTTGTCGAGTCAGAGCCCGGTGCGAAGGCAAGGCGGGAGAATTTTTCCTATCTCATGCTCGCCCACCAGAGCCAGGGGGCCGTCACCCTCGCGGAATTTAGAGTCGATTTGAAGACGGGTGCGAAGTTGGAAACGGATGATGCCTTGAAGCCAGGCACGGCGAGTGCACCTGGCTCCTCGTTACCTTGGGACGACCTGGCACGCGCCAGCCAGCGAGCTAATGCCCGGGCAGTCGGACGTCCCCCTCTGAACGAGGGTTACGCCGCCATGTGGGTCCGTTTCTATCCGAGCAACCGGTCGGAATCGACTTTCCGCTATCTTGGACAACAAGAGATTGATGGACATCACACTTTGGTTGTGGCTTTTGCGCAAAACCCGGGGTCGGTTCGATTGCCTGGGACGTTTCGAATCAAGGACAAATCTATTCCCATTTACTACCAGGGCGTTGCCTGGGTCGACGCGTCGGACTTTCGGATCGTGCGTATGCGGATGGACCTTCTTTCGCCTGCCGCTGGCCTTCCCCTGACGCAATTAACGGCCGAGGCCCAGTTTGCTGACACGCAAGTCACAGGGCTTGTCTCACCCTTGTGGCTACCCCGTGAGGTAGCGGTCACTACGCAGGTGAATGGACACACTTTCCATGACAAACACACTTATTCGAACTATCGGTCTTTTCAAGTGCACGCTAGAATCCTACCCGATCCCTAACGCGCTAGTTCTCCGTCGTTCGCCAAGGTGCGCCGTCGTTTGAAGCCGCCGGGCTGCAATGCGAGACCGGGCGCTTTCGGGAAATGATGAAGGTGGAACTGGTGAACGAGGGGCCGGTGACGATTCTGTTGGATTCGGCCAAGGAGTTTTAGTAAAGGGCCATCTCATTGCACGCGAGCGCAGGTCTGAAGTTGCACGAGCGTAACCTGGAAGCTCTGGCAGCCGCCTCTTTCCTCAACGTACAATCGACCGGGAGGTGACTATATGCGCAAGGGCAACGCGATTGCGATCCTGATATTGATGTTTGCAATTACAGCAGTGGCGGGGTTGAAGATCGAGGGCACAACCTCGCTGAAGGATTTTCAGCCGTTCGGAACCATCGACAAGAAGACCCACAAGCATCAGCAGTACGATCTCTCTTTCGCCGCCGTGGGTAAGCTCTACACCTGCCGATCGGTCGAGAAAGAGTCCCTGAAGGCCACCGATTTCGTCGTGGGCAGCGACGTGCAATACCAGATCAACGGCGACAAGGGTAAGGTGAAAAACGCCAACGGCAAACAAGTGGAATGCACCGTCATGCGGGTCGCCGAGTTGCCTGCCGCTGCACCTCCACTGAACTAAGCCGGGGAAGGTGATTCCAAGGTCAAGGAGCGCGCGCTTCCTACGTCACGCTCGTCTCCAACAGGGGATCCGCGAGTTCCTGCGCCAGGTCAGCCAGCTCCAGCTGAAGATTGCCGGAATTGGTGGCGTAAGCGAGTCCGGTGTCGAGATCGAGGATGCCCTCGCGGATCATTCTCTCGATTTCGCCATCGAAGTGCTGCATGCCGTCCTGACCACCGACGCGCATCGCATCCAGCAAAGTCTTGCCCTCCCCTTCACCTTTCTCCACGTACTCGCGAGTGCGCAAGGTGGACCTCAATATTTCAATGGCAGCCACGCGGCCAGTGCCATCCTTGCGAGGAATGAGTCTCTGGGAAATGATGTAGCGAAAGCTTTTGGCGAGGCGGTTTCGCAGGGTGTGCTGTTCGGCCATGGGGAAGACTCCCACGATTCTCTCCACCGTCTTCGAAGCGTCGATGGTGTGCAGCGTGGAGAGGACCAGGTGACCGGTTTCCGCCGCTTCCATGGCGATCTCGATGGTTTCGCGGTCTCGCATCTCACCCACAAGAATCACTTTCGGAGCCTGGCGCAGCGCCGCTCTTAAGGCGAGTGCGAAGCTGGGGGTATCGGCGTGCAATTCACGCTGATGAACAATGCAGTTCTTGTGGGGATGCAGGAACTCGATGGGATCTTCGATAGTGAGCACGTGATAGAACTGCTCTTTGTTAATTTTGTCGATGATCGCGGCCAGGGTAGACGATTTGCCGGAGCCGGTGGGGCCGGTCACGAGCACGATTCCGTTGCGCAGGCCCACAATCTTGCCCAACTCCGCAGGCAGGTTTAGAGACTCGAAGTCTGGAACCTTGCCCGGAATGACGCGCATCACTACGGCACAGGTGCCGCGCTGCATGAAGATGTTGACCCGAAAGCGATTGGAACCCGGCAAACTGTAGGACACATCGCACGACCCCAGTTTCTTCAGGTTCTCTCTGGCATCTTCGTTGCTTCCGATGAGGTCAGAGGCAATGTGCCTCGTATCTTCACTGGTGAGGGCGCGCGTGGCTCCGGCGGGAGTGAGTTTTCCGTTGATTTCCACGAGTGGCGGTTTGCCCGGCGAGAAAAAGAGGTCGCTGATTTTCGACGAAGTTCTCAGCATGGCCGCCAGCAAGGTGGGAGTCGAGATGGGCGCCGCAGCCGGGGCTGCGGCGGCAGCTGCCCGCGAGGCAGAAGAAAGTGGATTCGCTATGGGATTTGTGGGAGAAGACATAGAGGCAGCGCAGCTGTAGCTGTAGCTGTTTCTTGCGTTTGTCGGTACCACCAAAAACCCGGTGAGCAGGTACGGAAACTGACGAAACCTTAAACTTGAATGCTACTCGACCCACCCAGTTACGACTGTTCAAAAGTGCTCGTTTCTCCGGCGGTTATAAGGGATTTCTTATTCCACACAGGCATTTCTATGCGTGGGCGGCGAGGATGACATCAGTCACACGGGCGGCTTCCACGGCTGCTCTTACGTCATGGGTTCGCAAGATGTGCGCACCTTTGAGAATCAGAACGGTGTGAGCGGCTAGATTTCCATAAAGGCGGTCTGCAACGGAAGCTTCTTGTTCATCTTTCGCCAGCGCGCGGCCGAGGAACGATTTCCTCGACGTTCCTGCTACCAGGGGAAATCCGAGGGACTGAAAGTCCTGAAAGCGGGCCAGCAGCGGATAGTTTTGCTCGAAGCTCTTTCCGAAGCCAAAGCCAGGATCGAGGGCGATTCTTTCGCGGCGCACGCCGGCCAGCACTGCCGCTTCTGCCCATTCCCGGAGTTCGCGCTTAACCAGAAGAACAATATCGCCGGGCGGCGGCAAGGTGCGCCACTCTTCGGGACGGCCGCGCGTATGCATCACAACAGCGCCGCATTTTATTTCAGCAATGGTGCGGGCCATCTGCAAATCCCAGCGCAGCCCGCTGACATCGTTGACGATCTCGGCTCCGGCCGCGGTCGCAGCGCGTGCCACGCTGGCTTTGTATGTGTCAACGGAGACTACTGTTTCGGGGCGCTGTTTCTTGAGAGCGGTGATCACGGGCAGCACGCGCTGCAGTTCTTCTTCCGCGCTCACGGCGACTTTGGCGCCGGGGCGGGTGGATTCTCCGCCCACGTCGATAATGTCTGCACCTTCGTCGAGCAACTGTACGGCATGTGCCGTAGCTTTTTCGGGATCGAGATAGAGGCCGCCGTCAGAGAAAGAATCGGGCGTCACGTTGACTATGCCCATGATCAGCGTACGCTTGCCCAGTTCCAGGGTGCGCGCGCCGAGGCTCCATTGAAAGACGGCTCTCATCGGCAGATTCTATAGGGAGCGAGCCAAACTTGGAATTCGGAAGTCCACAAGCGATAAGGAGATCCGTCTACCGGCGCCGGACAGCCGCATCTCGCTTTCCCATGGTGTGAAGAGCGCCCGGGCCGGTGCCAGTCGGCGGTTTGCGCATTCCGTCGAGCAAATCCTTGAGCACGATTGCGTTGTTGCGTTTTTGGTTCTTTGAGGCGAACAGGAGGGTGAGGCGTTTCCTCTTGTGGGCCAGAGAGTAAAGCTTCTGCAAATCTTTTTCGGCTTCTGGACGAGTCAATTCCTTCAGGTAACGTTTGCGAAAAACCTGCCATTGTTCCGGCTGCTCGTGAAACCACTTACGCAGGTTGTTAGAGGGCGCGAGATCGCGCAGCCATTCATGCATGGCGATTTCAGTTTTTGAAAGACCGCGCGGCCACAGGCGGTCGACGAGAACGCGCGCTCCATCGGAGCGTGACACCGATTCGTAGACCCGCTTCACCGCGACCGGCATGGCTTTGGGCTTTCCTCTATCATTATAAGGCGAGTGCAATTGCGGCGGCTGTGGGAAACGTGGCATAAATGAAACGCCAATCGAGCGCTGGTGGCCGGGACGCGAATGATCGAGATCGAGGTAAAGGTAAAGATGCGAGCGATCAAAGTGACTGACCAGCAGCCTGACCAGAGGCCTACGCCGCCCATCCGATGCTGGATTGGGGCGGCTCTGGTTGCGTGGGTTGGGCTGGCTGCGCTAGCGGGTTGCGACGTAGAACGTCGCAAATCGGACGCGGAACTCGGCCTTAACCCCCAACAGGCCGCGGGCCGCAAGATCTATGACAACTACTGTGACCGCTGTCACCGGCCCGATTCCACTAAGGGGAAAAAAGGACCGGGATTGAAGGGCGTTTTTCGACATCCATATCTTCCCCAGATTGGACTGCCCGCGAATGACGACCGCGTGAGCGACATTATTCGCAACGGCCGGCCCGATATGCCGGGCTATAGCCAGGCGATGAGTGCACAGGAAATGCAGGATCTGCTGGCCTACATGCACACACTGTGACAGTGGCGAGCGGAATCAGCCGTGCGTGGTTCGTGCGCTTCATGGGATAATCTCCCCGTGAAAACCACCGCAACATCAGAGCTTTTTCGCAAGCTACCTTCCGTCGATGATGTGATGCGCAGCCCTGCAGTTCACGCGCTGACTGCGAGTTACGGGCATGATTCCGTCGTGGACGCGGGTCGCGTCGTGCTGGCCCGACTGCGGCAAGAGATTACCTCGCGACTGCTGGACGATGGTGGTCTGCAACTTGCGCTCACGGGCCTGGCGGGAGCGGTGGAGAACCAGCTTCGCCAGGCGCTAGGCTATTCTCTGCGGCCTGTTATCAACGCCACTGGCGTCATCCTGCATACTAATCTCGGCCGCGCTCCGCTGGGTGGTGCGGCGATCGAGCACATCCGCGAAACCGCGGCTAGCTATTCCAATCTTGAGTTTGATCTCGCCGCTGGCGCTCGCGGCAAGCGAGATGTGCACGTGGACCGCCTGTTCCGCAAGCTACTGAGTGGTGGGATAACGGGGACGGAAGACCGAGCGGAGACCGGCGGGCTTCGCCCTGAGGCGACAGCCGAGGCGGCCGCCTCCACGCGAGCAGATGTCTCGACCATTGTGGTCAACAACAATGCGGCTGCCGTGCTGCTGGCGCTGAATACCGTGGCGGAGGGTGGGGAAGTCATCGTCTCGCGCGGCGAGCTAGTGGAGATTGGCGGGTCGTTTCGGATTCCAGACGTGATGGCCAAATCGGGCGCTATTCTGCGCGAGGTGGGCACTACCAACCGCACGCGCACCGCCGACTACGAACGCGCCATCACCGAACGGACGCGGCTTCTGCTGCGAGTACACCGGTCGAACTTTGAGATCATGGGCTTCACGGAAGAGGCGTCTACGGCGGAACTTGTGGCGCTGGGACGCAGCCGCGGCATTCCGCTGATGGAAGACCTGGGCAGCGGCGCGCTTTTTGATCTGCGGTCGGTTGGCATCAGCGGCGAACCGAGCGTGCTGGAGAGCCTGCGCAGCGGCGTCGATATCGTTACTTACAGTGGCGACAAGCTGCTCGGCGGCCCGCAAGCGGGATTGATCAGCGGCAACGCGGAGTTGATTGCGCGGATGCGTTCGAATTCGCTGTTCCGGGCGTTGCGCGTGGACAAGCTGATCTACGCCGCGCTCGAAGCGACCCTTCTCGCGTACATGCAGAAGGATCACGATGCTGTTCCCGCGCTGCGCATGATGCGGCTTTCGAAAGAAGCGATCGGCGAGCGAGCTGAGGCACTGGCGGAGCGAATTGCAGCACCGAAGTTGAAGGTTGAAATTGTGGATGGTGAATCGATCCTCGGCGGCGGCGCTGCACCGTCGTCGACTCTGCCCACACGCGCGCTCGCGCTGACTTGCGACGGCTTCAGTGCGGACGAACTGGCCACACGGCTGCGGCTTTCGGAGCCGCCCATTATTGCCCGGGTGGACGAAGGACGCGTGTTGCTGGATTTGCGGACCGTGTTTCCGGAGCAGGATGCCGCGGTGGTGGCGGCTCTCCATCGCATCGTTGCGTGATCGTCTCGCATCGAAACAGCATTGGCCCTCCTCCACACTGTCGGACATTCGACCCGCTCCCTCGACGAGTTAGTCGAGACGCTTAAGGCTCACGGGATTGAAACCCTGGTGGATATCCGCGCCTTCCCGGGGTCGCGGCGGCTGCCGCAATTTAATCGAGAGTCTCTTGAAAAGTGCTTGCCAGTGGCCGGAATCAGCTATATCTGGATGAAAGCCCTTGGCGGCTATCGCAAGAAAAGTCGTGAAGACTCCCCGAACATCGGACTTCGCAATGCGAGCTTCCGGAATTATGCAGACTATATGCTGACCACGGAATTCAACGATGCGATGGCCGAAATGGTTGCTCTGGCCTCGAACTCACGCACCACCTACATGTGTGCCGAACGCGTATACTTCCGCTGCCACCGCATGCTGGTCTCGGACTGGCTGGTCGCGCACGGACACGAAGTGATGCACATTGACGGGACCGGCCCGGTAAGACCTCACAATCTGACCGCAGAAGCGCGCACGGTGGACGGCGAACTTATTTACCGTGGCGACCGGCTGCTGTAGAGTGTCGGAAAAAACATGATCGTCGGCACAGGCATTGATATCGCGGAGGTTCCGCGCATCCAGCAATCGATCGAACGCTTTGGCGATCGCTTTCTCCAGCGCATCTATACCGCGGGCGAAATCCGCTACTGCGACTCCAAGGTGAACCGCGCGGAACGCTACGCCGCACGCTTTGCCGCCAAAGAAGCGGCTATGAAGGCTTTGGGGACAGGCTGGAGCCATGGCGTGCGCTGGCGGGATTGCGAAGTTGTGCGTTTGCCTGGCGGACGTCCGACCATCAGTTTTCACGGAAAAGCCGGCGAGATTGCCGCCAGACTGGGCGTGAAGAATGCCGCGCTTTCACTTTCGCACACTGCGGAGCAGGCCATCGCACAGGTTATTCTCGAAAGTTAAGCGCAGGAACACCGCATTCTGGCTCCTTCTGCTAGACTGGCGCATTCCACATTCATGTCTGCGACCATTCAAACCGCCCCGCCGGTTTTTTCTTCCGCTGAAATTCCAGAACGTACTCTTCTCGTTGGTCTGGGGATGACGAGCTTCGCCGCATTGCTGTTGGAGCTGGCGCTCACCAGATTGTTTTCCGTGGTGCTCTTCTATCACTTCGCGTTTCTCGCGATTTCGATTGCGCTGCTGGGGCTGGGCGCCGGCGGAGTCTTTGCCTATCTATTCAAGCATCGCCTTGCCAAAGCCGATACGCGCGCGCTGGCAGCGCGCTTGTGCATGGATAGCTCGATCCTTGTGTTCGTTGCGCTGGAGGTTGTGCTGCATGTACCGGTGGCACTGATGGTCACCGGAAGAAATTTCCTGCACTTGACTGCCCTCTATGTGGTGGCGGCGCTGCCTTTCTTCTTAACTGGATTGCTGTTCTCCGTGGTGTTTGCGCGCGAGACGTGGCGCGTCTCCCGGCTTTACGGAGCAGATCTAAGTGGCGGAGCACTGGCGTGCCTGGCTGTGGTTCCACTGCTCAACTGGATCGGAGGGCCGAATACGATTCTGGTGTCGGCTGTGGTGATGGCGGCGGCCGCTATGGTATGGGCTGCATCCTCGACCGCGCGCCGGTTGGCAGGTGGTCTGGTCATTCTGTTCGTGGTGCTGATAGCGGCCAACCACTCGAACCGGCTGATTGACGTGATTTACGCCAAGGGCGTTTTTCGCGATCCCGCCTGGGTGGAATTTGCCCGCTGGAACGCTCTGTCGCGGGTGGAAGTGGATCGCTGGGGCCGGGGCAAAGCCATCGTTATCGACGCCGACGCGTCCACCTCCATCATGAATTGTGACCTGGCGCACTGGCAGGGTTCGCTGTGGGAGCACAATCTCATGTCGGCTCCGCCGGCGTTGGCCAACGTTCTGCGTCCGCGGGGGGAGTTTGCGATTATCGGGCCGGGCGGTGGAGTGGACGTGCTGCGGGCGGTGGCCAATGGCAGCCCCAGCGTGACCGGCATTGAAATCAATCCCATCATTGCCGACACCATTATGCGCGGACGTTACGCTGACTACGCGATGCATCTTTACGAGCGGCCTGAGGTGCACATTCATGTGACCGACGGCCGCTCTTACCTGCGCTCCACCCCGCAGCAGTTTGACGTGGTGCAAATGACGCTGGTGGATACCTGGGCCTCGACCGCGGCCGGCGCTTTCGCGTTGAGCGAAAACAATCTCTACACGGTGGAAGCCTTCCGGGAATATTTCGAACACCTCAAACCGGACGGAATGGTCGCCATCACCCGCTGGGAGTTCCGCCAGCCGCGGGAGGCGCTGCGCGTAGTCTCGGTGGCGATGCAAGCGCTGCACAGTCTCGGCGTCGCGAATCCGGCGCGCAACTTTATCGTAGCGTCGCAGGGGGAGCTCGATGAAGACGGGATACCAGTGGTGGTGCTGGCCAAGAAAACGGCTTTTACGGCGGAGGAAGAGTCGGCGGTGCAGGCTCACTTCGACCGGTATGACGAACTCGCTCCGCTCTACCTTCCATCCCAATCGGCATTCGCGCGCGCCGGTCAGAATCCTTTTGCTGACTTGATCGCGAGCAATGATCCTTACCGATTCGCGCAAAGCTACGCCTACAATGTGGCGCCGGTCAGCGATAACGCACCTTTTTTCTTCTTTACGCTCAAGGCCGGACAAATCCTGGGCCCGCAGGCGCTGAAACATGGAATTGACTGGAAGGTGAACCTGGGAGTGCTGGTGCTGATTCTTGTGCTGGTCATCTCAGTGGTCGCGGTGCTGACGTTTCTGATTCTGCCGCTTGCGCTCCGGGGAATGCGTCAGTCGCCGCTTCCGCTGCTTTATTTCGTGGCGGTAGGTTTGGGTTACATTCTGGTGGAAATAGCATTCATCCAGCGGTTCGTGCTTTTTCTGGGACACCCGACCTATGCGCTGACCGTTGTGATCTTCCTGCTGATGCTGTCGAGCGGAGCCGGGAGCTTGCTTTCGCGACGCTGGCTGGCCCGCGTCGAAATGGCCTGGATGCCGCTCACGCTGGTGATTATGGCCCTGGTCTGTGACGTATTTCTTCTGCCTCGCGGGCTGCCCGCCTGGGTTGGGTTGAGCTTTGGTTACCGGCTGGTGGTTAGCGGCATGCTGCTGATACCGCTTGGGTTCGTGATGGGAATGCCGTTTCCCACCGGCTTGCGCGCACTCGCGGGACGCCCCCTCTTCGAGGTTCCTGGCGGAGGAACTGGGGCAGATAACGCTCGGGCAGACAATGCCGTGGAGTGGGCCTGGGCGATGAATGCCGCGGCCAGCGTGTTGGGGTCCGTGCTGGCCATGGTGATCGCGATCCAGTTTGGCCTGACAGTCACCCTGGCCTGCGGGGTTGCGGCCTATGTGCTCGCCCTGCTGCTGCTGCCGACACTTCGCCCGCAACGCGCTTAAGGATGGGCTCCGGGTTTGTTATGATGCTGCCAGGGAACAGTGGCAGTTTGGGGCTGTTCCAGGGCACCACCAATAAAACGCAGATTGTGGTTTGAGGAAATCATTTGCCGAGCCAGAAGCAGATTAAATGGTCGGAACTTCGCGTCGGCGTGACGGTGATTTTCGCGAGCTTAGTGCTGGGGCTGCTTCTGTTTCTTATGTCCGGGACCGGCGGCTTCTTCTCCAAGCGAATCACGCTTGTGTCCTACTTCGATAACGCGGAAGGGCTGCGGGTGGGTGCGCCGGTGCGGCTCAGCGGCGTGGACATCGGCAACGTCTCAAAGATTCTCATTGTCCGTGACAGAGACAAACAGCTCACTCCCGTGGAAATAGTCATGAAGGTGAGCACGAAGTACAGCTTCAACCTGCGCCGTGATACCCGCACTTCTCTCGAGACTGCCGGTGTGTTGGGCGAAACCTTCATGGATATGGACAGCTCTCAGGCCATCGGCCCGCCGGCACAGGATGGCGACACGCTTCCCACAAGCGTGCATCCCGACTTCAACGAGGTGGTGCGCTCCAGCCAGAGCACGCTGCAGAATATGGATGCTTTGCTCAAGCGGGCCGACCGCATTCTAGCCTTTGCGGAAAGTGGCAAGGGCTCGCTAGGCAAGTTGATTTACGATCCCACGTTGTACGACCGTTTCTCGCAGACAGTTGCAGAACTTAAAACCGTCGTCGACGAGATTGCCAAGGGACAAGGCAGCCTCGGCCAGTTGATCAACAGTAATGACGCTTACACCAAGTTCCTTGCGACCCTCGACAAAATGAATGGCGTGGTGGATGACCTGCAACAGGGCAAGGGGACAGCTGGAAAATTCCTGAAGGACCCATCCCTCTACGACAACGCCAACGACACCGTCGCCAACCTGAAGAAAGTAAGCGAAGACCTGAATGCGGGCAAGGGAACCGCGGGAAGGTTGCTGAAAGACGAGGAACTGGGGAAGAAGATCGACACCACGATGACCAAACTTGCGGCCCTGACCAGCGAACTTGAGGCGGGCCAGGGGACGGCCGGAAAACTCTTCAAGGACGAGACGCTCTACAACAATGCCAACCAAATGCTGGAGGAGAGCCGGAACCTGGTGAAAGCGATCCGGGAGAATCCCAAGAAGTATCTCAGCATCAAGCTGCACATTTTCTGAGAGCCAGCGCCGCCAAAGTCTTTGCCTCAGATCTCCACCGATAAACCCAGAAGGCCTGAGAATTGCTGCGGCTCGCAGGGTGGAATCACAGTCTTACCGTTGTTTTGCCGCCGGAGCGCAGCTCAGCAAGTCGCCTCTAGGACACGACCCGCGGCACGGATGTGGACTCGGCCTGCTCATGCGCATGATAGCTGGAGCGCACCAGCGGTCCGGACTCGACGTGACGGAAGCCGAAGCGCAACGCTTCGTTCTGCAGTTCGCGGAATTCCTCAGGAGTGTAGAACCGGGCGATGGGCAGGTGGTCGCGCGAAGGACGGAGATACTGGCCAACGGTAAGAATGTCGACGCCCCGGCCGCCGAGATCGCGGAAGACCTCGATCAGTTCTTCCGTGGATTCGCCCAGGCCCACCATCACTCCACTCTTAGTCACCATGCCAGGAGAAAATTTCTTGGCGTTCTCGAGCAGCGTAAGCGTGCGTTCGTAACGTGCGCCGGAGCGTACTGCGCGATACAGGCGCGGCACGGTTTCAGTGTTGTGGTTGAGAACATCGGGCTGCGCGTCCAGCACGATCTTCAACGGCTCTTCCAGGCCTTGGAAATCAGGAATCAGCACTTCGACGCGGCAATCCGGAATCAGGCTCGCGAATTTCGCGAATGGTTTCGGCAAAAACTCTGGCGCCGCCGGCGTTGTCATCGTCGCGATTTACGCTGGTCACGACTGCATGTTTCAGACCCAGCGTGGCTACAGCTTCGGCCACGCGGCGTGGTTCATCCCAGTCGATCGGCTCCGGACGGCCCTTGGGTACGGCGCAGAATCCGCAGCGGCGGGTGCAGATATCGCCCAGCAGCATGAAGGTCGCGGTCTTGTGGTTCCAGCACTCGCCGATGTTCGGGCACTGGGCCGATTCGCAAACCGTGTGCAAACCCAATCCGCGCGCCAGCTTTTTAAGCTCGTGAAAGTTGTCGCCGACGGGAGCTTTGGCGCGCAGCCAGTCCGGCTTGGGCATCCGCGGCGGCGGCGCAAGCTCGATCTGGATCAGTTGAGAGGTTCCGGCCATTCGTTTGATTCTACCAGTTTGAACTCAAGGCTTGAGCTGAGACGCATGACCGCATAGAATGCGGGCGACCTTAGGGCGTGCATGCGATGAACAAGTTCTGGAAGTGGACAGGTCGGGGTTTGTTGGTTCTTGCGATGGTCTTGATTGTCGCCATCAGCCTGACGATCGGCTGGAGGCCGTTCTTAGGCCCGAGAGCGAGACCTCTTACCGATCGCAAGTTTGAGGCCACGCCCGAAAGACTGGCGCGCGGGCGGTACTTGGCCAATTCGGTCTCAGGTTGCATCTTCTGCCATTCGGAACACGACTGGAAGTCGCCCGGCGATCCGGTGGTTGAAGCCAAGCTCGGCGCCGGCCAGGTTTTCCCGCTCGCCGGCTTACCAGGAACAGTGGTCGCTTCCAACCTTACACCCGATTCCGCAACCGGAGCTGGCTCCTGGAGCGACGATCAGCTGGCTCGAGCCATTCGCGAAGGCATCGGCTCCAACGGAAGAACTTTGTTTCCGCTGATGCCCTACGAGCATTTTCGAACCATGTCGGATGAAGATCTCGCTTCAGTCGTGGTGTATTTGCGCTCTTTGCAACCAGTGCAAAACTCGCTGCCCCGAACAGAGATCGTGTTTCCCGTAAACTACCTGATCCGCAATGCGCCGCAACCAGTGACCTCGCCGGTTCCCACCGGCAATTCCACTGATCCGGTCGAGCGGGGCAGATATCTGGTGCAGATTGCGGGCTGCTCCGACTGTCACACGCTGGAAAAGCAAGGGCAGCCCATCTCCGCTCTGGCCTTCGCCGGCGGCTTTGAGCTCAGTGGCCCGTTCGGAACCGTGACCAGCTCCAACATCACTCCCGATCCCTCGGGCATTTCGTATTACGACGAGAATTTATTTGTTCAGGCGATGCGGACCGGCAGAGTAGGAGCGCGGTTACTGAATCCGATCATGCCCTGGCCCATGTTGCGGAATATGACCGATGAAGACATCAAGGCAGTGTTTGCGTATTTGCGGACTTTGAAGCCGGTGCATCATCGCGTAGACAACACTTTGCCTCCGACGCCGTGCAAGATTTGCCGGGGGAAGCACGGAGCCGGAGACCAAAACTGATCGCTTCTATTTGCCCGTCCTGTTTTCAAGCGGCTGGCGCGCCCCCCACCGCTGCGGCGCGCCGAACTAAATCAGAAGCCCTGATTCGTTCACAGAATCCTTCAAAGCTCTCACGCGGCCCATGCCAGCGAAGATCGTCAACGGTATCAAACACCGGCACATCGAGCCTCAGCGTTGCGAGCTCACGAAATAACAGCGCATCTTTCCATCCCGCAAACAGCGATTCGGAAAGTGGACGGGCCTTGCGGATCGAGGGATGCCATTCCCGCCAATCCTTCGGGATATCTTCCAGATGCAGATACTGCGACAATGTAAGAGCGGCTGCTTTCTGCCCCCATCCCGGCAGGCCGGGAAAGCCATCCGCACTGTCACCGACCACGGCCAGGTAGTCGGGAATTGACTCGGGCTTCACGCCAAACTTGGCAACCACTCCCGCTTCGTCGCGCACCAGGTTGCGCCGGCGATCCAGTTGCACCACGCGTGTGCCCACAACGCTTTGGCTCAGATCCTTGTCAGGAGTGCAAATGAAGATCTGTTTCACGCGATCATCCAATGCTGCTTTGGCTGCCGCAGATGCGAGCGCGTCATCCGCTTCAAAATAGACCATTGGCCACACCACCACTCCCATCGCTTCCAGACCTTCTTCAAGAATCGGGAACTGGGAAAGCAACTCCGGAGCCACGCCCTCACTAGTCTTGTATCCGGAGTACATCTCGTTTCGAAACGACTCCACCACGTGATCGGTTGCGACTCCAAGGTGCGTTGCGCCGCGTTCGATCATTGACAAGACCGACCCCAGCACTCCGCGCACCGCTCCGATTTCCTGGCCGGCGGCATCCGCCGCAGAGGGCACGGCAAAGAAGTACCTGAATAATTCGTAAGTTCCGTCGATCAGGTGAACGTCCATCGCTCCCTCAAGCCTTCTAGCCCACCTCGACCAGACCGTAGGTATGCTGCCAGCGCGTGCGCAGGGCGACCAGGGCACGACTGATTTCGACTTGCGTGACTTCAGAATTAGGCCCAGCCATCACTGCCGCGGCTTCACGCTTGGCCAGTTCCAGCAACTTCCGGTCGCGGATCAGGTTAGCGACGCGGAAGCTCGGCATGCCCGCCTGCCGCGTGCCGAAAAACTCCCCCGGCCCGCGCAGTTCGAGATCGAGTTCGGCGATCTGGAAACCGTCGTTGGTACGCACCATGGCATCGAGACGGCGCTCGCCCTCTTCTGTCACCTTGCCGCCGGTCATCAGGATGCAGTAGGACTTCGCCGCTCCGCGTCCGATCCTTCCGCGCAACTGGTGAAGCTGCGCCAGGCCAAAGCGCTCGGCGTGCTCGATCACCATTACCGTCGCGTTCGGCACATCCACGCCCACTTCGATCACTGTGGTCGCAACCAGAATCTGTAACTCGCCTTTCTGGAACATGCGCATGACCTGGTCTTTCAGTTCGGAATCGAGGCGTCCGTGCAGCAGGCCCACCTTCAGATCGACGAACACTTTCCCACTCAGTTCGCGGTACATATTGATGGCCGCCTTCAGTTCGGTCTCCTCGTTTTCGGCGATGACGGGGTAGACCACATACGCCTGATGCCCCTTCGCGACCTGCTTGCGCACGAAGTCCCACACCTCGGACGAGCGGTCGTCAGTGATTCTTCGCGTGACGATCGGCGCACGTCCCGGGGGAAGCTCATCGAGCACGCTGAGGTCGAGATCGCCGTAAAGAGTCAGCGCCAGTGTGCGCGGGATGGGCGTTGCGGTCATAACGAGAACATCCGGCTCAGCGGGAGCTTCCCTTGATCCCATCGCTGCCCTCACCCGACTTCTTCATCAGCTTCAAGCGCTGTAGAACGCCGAAGCGGTGCTGCTCGTCGACGATCACCAGCCCCGGCTTCGCGAACTCGACTTTCTCCTCCAGCAGCGCATGAGTACCGATGACAAGCTGCGCGTCTCCCTGAGCGATGTGTCGCCGAATTTCGCGCTTGCGGTCGGCCTCCAGCGAACCAGTGAGCAGCACGATTCGATATCCCGCATTCTCCAGAATCCTGCGCGCAGAGAAGTAATGCTGTTGCGCAAGAATTTCAGTAGGCGCCATCAACGCGACCTGGCATCCGTTTTCAATGGCGATGATCGCTGCCTGAAAGCCGATGATAGTCTTTCCCGAGCCCACGTCTCCCTGCAACAAACGCCGCATGGGATAAGGCTTTTGCATGTCATCGGCGATCTCTTTCAATACCCGCTTCTGTGCGGCCGTTGGATGAAAGGGCAGAATCTTCTTGATCGCCTGCCGCACCCGGTCGTCCAGACGAAAAGCGATGCCGGTTTGCGTCTTCTGCTGGCGGCGTTTGAGCTCCAACCCCAACTCGATAAAAAACAACTCCTCGAAGATCAGCCGGATGTGGGCGGGCGTGCGCGACGACTGCAAATCCGCCAAGCTCTCGCCAGCCTCAGGCCAGTGCACTTTCCATAAAGCCTCTCGCGGTGAAACCAGCGCCAGCCGATCGCGCACTGCGGCCGGGATGGTTTCGGCGAGGTCGGGAGTCAGATCGTCGAACGCCGTGCGGATAACTCGCCGAAACCAGCGAGCGGTCACGCGGCCTTGCCCGGCGGACTCGTAGATAGGCACGATGCGCCCTACTTCGAGCGATGTCGCCGCCTTGTTATCGGCGTCGTTTCCGCCGGCATCTCCCAGCATTTCAAACTGCGGCTGCACAATCTGCAGTTCTCCACTGCGCTGGTCTTGCTCCACCTTGCCATAGAGCGCGATCAAGTGGCCGGGCTTGAACTTATCCCGCAGGTAGGCGCCATGGAACCACAGGCAGCGCAGCTTGGATCGCCCCTGCCCCACAGTTAATTGAAAGATGGGCATCTTGCGGGTGCGAAACAAGCCCGAGTTGCGCACTTCGCCAATCACGGTAGCCATCTCGCCGGCGCGCAATTCCGCGATCCCCCGCGGATTCAGCCGGTCTTCGTAGCGAAAAGGCAGATAATTGAGTAGATCGCCCACTGTGGCAATGCCCTTGGTCGCTACAATCTCCGCCAGCCGCGGACCAATCCCCTTGACGTACTGTACCGGTGTGGTGAGTTCGAGCATGGCAGAGGTTCCAGAGGAATGTTAGCAGCAAGTCGCCTTGTACATGCCCCAGAGGTTTATCGCGATCCCTAGCCACGATCCGAAGGTGGCCGCGGCGTTGGCTTATATTCAACATATGCGGGAGACGATGACCAAGCCGCCAGGATTCACGGCCATAGGCATTTTCTTGTTTTTTGGTGCGGTCATGGCAAGTCTTGCCGCAATCACTTTGCTCTGGCGTGGCACCGCTCTCGATCGCGTCTGGACGCTCAACCCCACAGCGTATAAGCAGCTCGCGCCTCTGGGCGCCACGGTTGGAATTCTGTTCCTGCTGCTCAGCACGGCCCTCGCGACGGCAGGAGTCGGGTGGTTCCGACGCCGTCTTTGGGGATGGAGACTAGCCGTAGTAATCATCGCCACACAGATTCTGGGGGATGTCGTTAACTGCATCAGAGGCGACTTGCTGCGCGGCGGAACTGGCGTGATCATCGCCGGTGCGCTATTGCTGTTTCTCTTGCACCCAAGAATCAGATCCACGTTTGCTTAGAATCTCTTTCGAAGAAACTCAAAAAGGACATAACCGATGAGCCCGGCTATCATGGCAATTTCAAAATTGGCAGCCGTAAACACATCTTTGATCGCCCAGGCTATGCCCCTCTTCTGTCCCATGCCTGACCGCTCAAATTCTCCCATCAGAAGGTTGGAATAAAACAAGAAGATGATAAAACCAACCTCGATCACGGCCCTCCAGACATTTTTCCTCATAAAAGGTGTCGGCTCCCAGGGTTGCTTCCATCGAGCAAGCCAAAGAGTCTTCTGGCAAACTGGTGCGCAGCTGGGCAGGGTGCGCCGCGGCTGGTTCCGTTCGTGAGAATACTAGCTATCGGCAGCACATCACGGCAAGCATTGTTCTTGGGCACCTTTAGTGGGTAGACCTCAGACGTCTCGGAAGTGCCTGCAGACCGTACCACACACCATGAAGCTGATGTCTACAATCTCACTGCTGATAAGTCTGATTCAAGCCCTCTGCGCCATTATTCTGGGCAACGTGGCATACTTTCTCCTCGCGTCCTCCCTACCCCTGCCGCGTCACCGGCCATTCCATCTCGACGCGGGCCTCGTCGTGGACTTCTCGTTCTGCCTGGTTGCCTATGGCGTGATCTGCACTGTCAGAAGGTGGAAATAGGCACCGCCGGCCCCCAGGCCCGGACATCCACGCGGCTGCCGGCGGGACGCCGGCGCTACGTTACTTTAGGAACCTCTGGCAAACGCCTCCGTCACGTTACGATATGCCCTGAAGTATGAATAAAATCGCAGTTCTGTACGATGCCGGCCAGGCCGTGCTCTCCACCTTCGATCTGGACGAGGTGCTGCAGCGCATCCTGGCTATCGCGCACGACTATTTTCATTTGCGGAATGTGGCGATCGTGCTGCTCGACAAGCAGTCGCAGGAGTTGTACGTCCGCTCGCAGATTGGCTGGGATGAAGGCCAGGACAAGACCCGGCTCCCTGTCGGCCAGGGAATATCGGGCGCCGCGGCGCTCAAAAAGCAGCCTGTCTATGCTCCCGACGTCAGCCAGGACTCGCGCTATTTGTGTACCGCCAAATCCACCCGTTCCGAAGTCGCCATCCCTTTGATGGTGCGGGACGAAGTAGTGGGCGTGCTCGATTGTCAGAGCGACCACCTGAATCATTTCGACTCCGAGACCATCGATCTGCTGACACTTTTCTCCACCCAGGCGTCAATCGCCCTGCAGAACGCGCGGCTCTACTCGCTGGAAGAACAGCGCACGCGACAGCTGCAGGCCATCAATGCTATTGCCCAGCAAACCACGGCGGTTCTCGACCTGGAACAGTTGCTGGCGAGAGTTTGTGAGCTAATTCAGGGCGCGTTCCGGGTATCGCACGTCTCGCTCTTCTTGCGGGAGGACCACGACTTGGTGCTCCGGGCTCATCACGGAACGCTCACGCCCAGCGTTCCGGAAGGCGGACGATTCCCGGCCAGTGCTGAACCCTGGGCCAGCATTCTGGCCAGCAGCACTACGGCAATGGAAACCGATCTTTGCGTCGCGCCCAGCAACACGAAGTTCTTCGCGGAATCGGCTTCGCGTATGTGCATTCCGCTGGTCTCGTTCGGACAGACGCTGGGAGTTCTGGCGCTGGACAGCGCGCAGCCGGATGCGTTCCGCGATGGCGATCTGCAGTCGCTGGAATCGGTCGCCGACATCTGTGCCACTGCCATCCAGAACGCCCATTATGTTGAGCGGGTAAAGCAGCTTGCCTACCTCGACGGTTTGACTGGCATTTTCAACCGCCGCTTTTTCGAAATGCGCATCACGGAAGAGATTGAACGCGCCCGGCGCTACGGCACGGGTATGGCTGTCATCATGGCGGATATCGATCAGTTTAAGCGGCTGAATGACGAGTTCGGGCACGTGCTCGGTGATGAGGTGCTGCGCCAGGTTTCCTCTCTGTTTCACCAGCAATTGCGGAAAATTGACGTGGTGTGCCGCTACGGAGGCGAGGAGTTTGGGATTTTGTTGACTCAAACCAACGGCAAGCAGGCCCTGAAGATCGCGGAGAAGCTGCGGAAGATGGTGGAAGGTTGGCTGTTCCCTGGTGTGCCCCGGACGGTCACCATCAGCGCTGGAGCCGCCGCTCTCCCCGAACAGGGCACCACCCGCGATGAGTTAGTCAGAGCCGCAGATTCCGGCCTGTACGCCGCTAAGCAGGCGGGGCGGAACAAAGTCTGCCTGGGCACGCTAGCGCGCGGCCACGCGGCGGGCTCTTAAGTCAGTGATCAGGATCACTGGCCAGTAAATCGCCACAGAATTCGTCCTTGCTGGTCACTGATCGCTGGTCTCACTGGCCACTGTCTTCTAGATGTCGAGTGCGTCAGCAGCCATCTGGCGACGAAGCTGTTCCATCTCTCGCTCCAGTCTCTCGCGGCTCTTCTGCAGTTCTTCCCGGACCTTGGGCCGGAGTTCTTGCCTCAGTTTCTCTTCCTGTTCCCTCAGCTGTTTCTGCTGATCGCACAAAGCCTTGCGCATTTCCGTAGAAGCCTTTCGGGTTTCTTCCCGTGCCAGTTCGATCTGCGGCCGGAGTCTGGCGATCTCGTTCTGCACTTCACTCAACTCGGTTTGCGTTTCCGCATTCAGCTCGGGTGTTTCCAGGCTTTCCTCAATCATCTCGCCGGTATCCTTGGGTTCGGGCAAGGTGATGGTCAAAGTCTGTTCCTTCTTGTCCCGGATCACTCCCACGCTAACCGACCCGGTATTATGGGCGCGCAAGGCGCGGGTGAAGTCGCTAGTGTCGTGAACCGTCTGCTCGCCGACTCGAGTGATGACGTCGCCGGCGCGCAGGCCAGCCTTATCAGCACGGCTGCCCTTCTCCACCGATCGGACCAGGACTCCGTTTCCGTTCTTCGCGCCAAGAAACTCGCCCAGTTGTGGCGTCAGGTTCTCCACCATCAGGCCGCTGCGCAGCGACGAATGCACAACCACAACTCCGACATTCGGAACATCGAAATCCGGCATGTTCGGCATCTGCGGCATCTCGAAATGGTATTCCTTGTTCAAATCTTTCAGGGGCAAACGGGCAAATTCGTTACGCCGGTCGCCCAGTTGCACCTTAATGGTCATAGGCTGCCCATCGCGGCTCAGGCCAAACGTAACCACCCGTCCCGGCGGAGTTTCACGGATCATCCTCTGTAATTGCGTTTTACTTTCGACGGCCGTTCCATTCAAGGTCAAAAGGACATCGTGTTCTTTGAAGCCAGCCTTGCCCGCGGGAGCATCCTGGTCGACCATAGTCACTTCGACACCGTGTTCTTCCTTCAGCTTCAGAGCGCCGAGCCGGTCGGAAGTAATATCCGCAATATCCACGCCCAGATAGGCGCTCGTCCCCGAATCCTCGCTGGGAATACCTAGGGGTTGCGAGGAATCAAGCGGCCACTTTTGTGCGGCGTGCGATAGGTTGAGCAGCAACGGCAGCAAAGCGACAGCTGTCAAGAATTGTTTGCGCATGGCCAACCTCCTGAACTGTTTGTCATTCTGCGGCGGACGCTTTTTGCCCGCCGAAGAACCTAGTCGGGCCCCGCGAATCCACGAAACCTGCCCTGAGAGAGCGCAAGGGACCGAAGGGCTCGCTTAGCTCGTTTCCTTATTGATTTGCCCGCTTGAAGCAAATATCGCCGGTCGTCGTTCGCACCTTTAGAACGGGACCGCCTCCGTTTAACTTCCCTTCGGCATTCAGCGTCCTCGGACCCCACTGGTTGCCTTCGCTTGCGATGTGAATATCAGGGAAATCAGAGGTGATGTGATGCCCATTGCCTAAGTCCACGCTGGCACGCACAGAGAGAGCCACATCAGGAGCAATGTAAACCGTAATATCACCCGCGGAGGTCTCAAGCATGGAATCGCTGGGCGGAGCTCCGGTTCTTACCAGTTTGACAACAATGCCGCCGGCTCCAGTCTCAACCCGTGCCGAGGGAACCCCGTAAAGTTCGATCCCGCCGCCGCCAGTGTGGGCCTCGACATGCCCTTTGGCGGACGCGAGGTGTATGCTGCCCCCACCCGTCTCAATCTCAGCCGGACCGGCAATGTTTCCCAGATCGATGCTGCCGCCTCCGGTTTCCGCTTTCACTTTGCCGGTACATTGGCGGACCTCAATTCCTCCGCCCCCAGTCTCGATGCTGGCGCCCTGCGTAGCCGAAATGATCTCGATGCTGCCGCCGCCGGTCTCCGCAGTGATTTTCCCGTTGGCGCGATGCACCTCTATCGAGCCGCCACCGGTATGCAGGCTAATATCCCCGGTAATCGTCCCCACATCGATGGATCCGCCACCGGTTTCTGCGCTGGCTCCGCCGCCAATATCATCCAGGTGCATGCTGCCCCCGCCGCTTTCCGCTTCCACGCGGCCAGCAACTCCAGTGGTATCGATATTGCCGCCTTCGGTTTCGATCTTTACCAGGTTAATCTCGCGCGGCACGTGTATGGCAAATTCTCCTGAGAACTTGCGCGGCCGCCCGCCCGCCCACTCGCCCATAATCCACGCTGTGTCACCCCGCACGTAGGCGTTGACCTTGTAGGACTCGAACTGGCGCCGCGCGTCTTGCTCTGACGAGGTATAAGAACGAGTATGAACGGCGTAACGAATGCCCGGTTCCGAGCCGCCTTTGACGATCACTGAACCCACATCTACTTTGACCCGCAAGGTTTTAACCGCGGCCAGCGAACCATTGACTTCCTGACTCCAGACTCCCCCTCCATCACGGGAAATGTGTGTTTCCTGCGCCAGTGCCAAGGGCGCAAACAGAGCCAGCATGCAAAGTAGGCCGGCAAATTGTGGCGAACGCTTCAAAGTGAACCACCTCAGTTTCTGTGCCGCTGTTGTCAGCGGTATATACCAACTAGACTTCCATCTCCATCATCAATCTCATTCAATCAATTTCCGGTAACTGCGCCAGCATGGTGCGGGCTTGCGACTTGATGTACTGGCTTTGATCCTTAGCCGCCAGCGTCATTAAGACGCCGCGCACGCTGCCATCCGCCTTGACCGGCTCAATCAGATGCATCGCTTCAGTGCGCACTCCCGGGTTCGAATCGTTCACCAGCGCTTCCAGCACCGCGTCGCGGACGCGTACATCATCCTTCACAAAGCCGCCCAGACCATCCAGCGCCTTCAGCCGGACTCCGGGATTGGTGTCGTAGCGTAGAGCATAAATCAGCGCATCACGCACTTGCGAAACATCAGGCTTCTGGGTGAGCAGATCCACGGAATCCATGCGCACGCCGGAATTGTAGTTGTTCCGGGCGGCAAACAGCAGCAACTGCTGGATGCGCTGGTCATTCATCGAGCCCTGCGTCTCTAGTGTCGAAACCGTGTCGTACTTGATGTCAATCTTATTGGTGCCCGGCTCCTGCGTGATGGAACGAATGCCCGTGATCGAAGCCTCGGCGGGAGCAGGACTTGCGCTGGTGACCGCACTCGACGCTGGATGAACGAATACCCTGTAAGAAGTTCCGACTCCGCCTGCGAAACCGAGGATCAAAATCACCGAAGCCAGCGCAGGGGAGAAACTCACCTGCCGCAGCCAGTTCGCCGGATCGAATGCCAGGCGATGCCAGAATCGGCCTTGTTCGGCCGTCTCCAGCACTTCCTGCAACCGCATTCGCGATGCCGCCAGCAGGTTGGGCGTCGGCTCCGTCGCCCGTTCCCGCGCCAGCAGAGCGTGGAATTCCTGCTCAGCTTTCAGTTCGGCGGCGCAGTCGGCGCAGCGCGCCACATGCTGCTCCAGTTCATGACGAGCGTCGTCGGCCAACTCGCCATAAACATGGAGCGTGATATCTTCTCGAACCCATTCGCATTTCATAGCAACCCCGTTTTCAAGGTTTCAGGAATTTCAGCGTTTCAAGGTCTTCGGAACCTCGAAACTCTGAAGCCTTGAAACCTCGCCTCATCTCATATCCGCCAGTGCCCCCCGCAACTTCTGCGTGGCACGGAAGAGCGTGTTCTTGGCGGTCTCCTCCGTCGTATGCAAAATCTCGCCTACGGTGCGCAACTTCAAACCGTGGTAATGCTTCAACTCAAATACCATGCGCTCGCGCGGCGTCAGCTTTTCCAAAGCTCCGGAGATCCTCGTGCCCAACTCCCGGCGCATCAAATCGCGTTCCGGATTCGCGCCTGCACGCACGTCCGGCACCTGGTCGAGCAGGTCGTACTCTCCGCCGGACGCGTCCTTTGCCACCGGCGCATCTTCTTTCCGCACATTCTTCTTGCGCAGGTGATCCAGGCAAAGATTGGTCACGATGCGGTAAATCCATGTGTAAAACGAGCACTCAAAGCGAAAGCTTCCGATGTTCTTGTAAGCCTTGAGGAAAGCGTCCTGATAAACGTCCTGGGCGTCGTGCTCGGTCCCGGTGAGATGCAGCGCTAGCCGCAACACCGCTTGATCGTAGTGACGCACCAGTTCCTCGAAGGCGGCGCGGTTCCCGCTTTGCGCCTCGCGGATGAGGATCGTATCGTCTATGCGGCGTTCTTGCCCAGCCATGCGGCCCCGTGTGGGGTTCTGATTCTCAGTAAGTATCTTCTCACTGACTCTGCAACCGCTGACCGTCTCCACTCCCGTCTTTCTTGAGTGGGCCCATTCACCAACCGCAAGTGTTACTGCCCAAACATCGGCCGGCATGTTTCGTCGTGTCCTCTACTGCCCGGTGTCAATGCCGTACCCGGGCTTGCACAGGAATAGACGGTCAGTCAGTGGAACCGTGAGCAGAAATTATAGGCTGGTTGAGATTTTTATGGAGCCTAGGTGATTCTGTCGTAATGGTTTAGGAGAAACAGAACAGCGCCAAACATCTCGGAGCCTCGATTTGGCAAGCAAAATGCCCCGCTTTTCGTGCAAACGCAGATTTCAAGGCCTTCGCGTTTGGACGATAGCGAGAGAGACTTAGCGGGCTACGTCTCTACGACTGCTTCCTTCTCGATCACAACTTTCAAATGGGCGGTCACGTCCTTGTGCAGCTTCACCGGCACTGTGAACTCGCCCAGGGTCTTTAGCGGCTCGTGGAGCTGGATCTGCTTGCGGTCCAGGTTAATTCCCTTTTTCACAATGGCTTCGGCGATGTCACCAGAAGTGACCGACCCGAACAACTGATCGTGCTCGCCCGCCCGCTTCTGGAACGTAGCCGATAGCCCCTCAAACTGTTTGGCCAGTTCCTCAGCCTGCGACTTCTCCTTGGCCGAACGCCGCACCGAAGCAGCCTTCATCTGCACGATGACGGCTTTGTTCCCCGCTGTGGCCTCAATGGCCAGCTTGCGCGGTAAGAGATAGTTGCGCCCATATCCTTCGGCAACTTTCACCACGTCGCCGCGCGCGCCCAGCTTGGTCACATCTTCTTTGAGAATGACTTCCATGATAGCTCCTAGCTCCTAGCTGCTAGCCTCTAGCTAACCCCACTCCAGCACGACAAAAGCCAGGAGCTAGAAGCTAGAAGCTGATTTCTACGATGCCCGGCCGGCAAACGGAAGCAATGCGATGTTTCGGGCCTGCTTGATGGCCGCGGCCAGTCGGTGCTGATGCGGCGAACACACGCCGGTCAACCGCCGCGGCACGATCTTGCCGCTCTCGGCCACAAACTGGCCAAGCAGCCGGTAGTCCTTGTAGTTGATGTCGGCGATCTTTTCCGTGCAGAACTTGCACACTTTCTTGCGCCGGAAAAACTTGCGCCCACCTTCACGCGGCGGACCGCCAGGCCCGGAACGGCCCCCGCCACCGAAACGCGGACGGTCCCCAGAAGGCCGAAACTCGCGCGGTCCATCCCCTGCAGGCCGCTCCGGTCGCTCGCTTGGTGCTTTGTTCTCGTCAGTCATAACGCTCCTTAAAATCAGTGGCCAGAGGTCAGTGACCGGTGGCCAGCAAGAACTCTTCGAACTAGCCGATAAGAACTGGCCACTGACCGCTGTTCACTATTCTTACGCCGTTGCCGGAGTTTCCGCTGCCGGTGTCGCTGCCGCTTCTTCCGCCGCGGCCGCTGGTTGCGCGCTCACCTTCTTTTTCGCATCGCGCAGCTTCTTGATCTTCTCCAGCCGCTTCTGCTCTTCGTCGATGCGCACCGTGAGGAACTTGATCACTGGCTCAGTGACGCGCAGGCGGCGCTCCAGTTCATGCACTACCGTGCCCGCGCCTTCGATGGTCAGCAGAATATAGACGCCCTCGCGGAACTTGCGCACGACATATGCCAGACGGCGCTTGCCCATGCGGTCCACGCTCTTGATCGAACCAGCCGCTGCAGTAATGGTCGACTCCAGGTTCGAAATCAGCTTCTCGAGATCCTCATCCGCCATATCCGGCCGGACAATAAACATCAGCTCATAAGTACGATTCATCGCTGTCTCCAAATCTTGAGCAGTGGCCAGTTATCAGTGGTCAGTGACCAGTGATCACCCGCGACTGCGAACACCATTTTCGGCACAAGCCTTGTAAGTTCCGACCACTGACCACTGATCACTGATCACTGTCTTTCCTGTTAAACCGGTTCATAGCCGCCGCCGCACCTTCGGTCAGAATCGCCATCGCCGCTTCAGCAGCAGTGTCGAGCATCCCATCCACTACCGCCAGCTCGGCCTTGCGAAACGGCGCCAGCAAGTACCGCTCTCCGTCTTCCACCTTGCGTTCCGGGGCCACGCCAATCCGGATGCGCAAAAAATCCTGCGTGCCCAGCGCTCCGATGATCGACTCGATCCCGTTATGCCCCGCCGAACTTCGCCGCGTGTGAATCCGCAGCGTGCCCAGCGGAAAATCCAGTTCGTCCTGAATCACGATCAGGTCCGTTTCCGGCTTGGCCTCGTATTCCGCCACCAATTCCCTGACCGATACGCCGCTCAGGTTCATGTAGGTTTCGGGCTTGGCCAGAAGCACCGACTCATCCCCAACCTGTATCCGTGCCGTCAACGCCCGGCACTGCCGGTTCCTGATCTCAACCCCGCGCTCCCTGGCGATGTGATCTACGACCAGAAAACCCAGGTTATGTGGCGTCAACCGATACTCGTCACCAGGATTGCCAAGCCCAACGATCAGTTTCACACCACCATCCCAACCCACGCGGGGACACCCGATGCCCGCACGGCCCTTGTGGGGACGGCCGCCTCGTGAGCCTGCCCTGAGCGAAGCCGAAGGGTCCAGCCGAGCAAAGCGAGGCGCATCCCGGCCACGGCGTTACTTCTTCTCCTTTTTCTCGGCCTTCTTCTCAGCCTTCTCTGGTTTCTCGGCAGCGCCAGCCGCCTCGCCCTCTTCCTCAGTCTCCGCCTTACCCTTCTTGATGACTTCGGGCTCAGCCGGTGCTGCCCCAGCTTCCGCCGCCACCGCTTCCGGCGCAGCCACAACTTCTTCCTTCACGCTGGTCACATGGGCAACGGGCTGGTTCGCATCCGAGAGAAACTTCAACTTCTCGTTATGCGGCAAATCCGATACACGCAGCACCTTGCCGAACGTAAGCTCACTCACATCCACATCGATGTGGCTTGGAATGTTCGCCGGCAGGCACTCGATCTCCACTTCGCGCAGGATCTGTTCGAGAATCCCGCCCTCGGTCTTCACGCCCAGCGGCACACCCTGCAGCATGATCGGCACATTGACCCGCAAAGCCTTGTCCATGGCGATGCGCTTCAGGTCGATGTGCAGCAGGTGGCCTTTGATCGGCTCATATTGCCAATCCACTATCATGGCCTTGGTGCGTTCACCGCCATGCAGCGCCAGGTCGAAAATCGTGTTGTGCCCGCTGTCGGAGCGCAAAATGCGCAGAACATGCCGCGGATCCACGCTAACCGGCACGGCATCCTTGCTCGCGCCATAAACTACAGCAGGAATCTTGCCTTCACGCCGCACCCGACGAGCATGATTCTTGGTCCCAGCCACCCGCGGTTGCGCCTCCAGAATGTTCTGTTCCAATGTAGTTGCCATAAATTATTCCCATCCAACAATTTGCCATTCCGACCGGAGCCGGACCCTGAGCGAAACCGAAGGGGACGGCGGAGCGGAGGAACCTGCTGTTCGCCGTAATCACCACTGCCCCGCCTAGATAAACAACTTACTCACCGACGTCTCTTCGTGATTGGCCTGAATCGCCCGCCCAATCAATCCCGCAATCGAAAGCACCCGAATCTTCGGCTCTCGCTTAGCCTCTTCGGTCAGCGGGATTGTATTCGTAACCACCACTTCCCGGATCACCGATTTCGCAACGTTCTCCACTGCCGGACCCGACAGCACGGCATGCGAAGAACAGGCATACACCTCGGTGGCGCCGTTCTCCTTCAATGCCGTCGCGGTTTTCACCAGCGTGCCCGCCGTATCGATCAAATCGTCGATGATCAAGCAGGTCCGCCCGTGCACGTCGCCGATCACGTGCATCACCTCAGCCACGTTCATTTCGACGCGCCGCTTGTCGACGATGGCCAGAGCCGCGTCCACCTTCTTCGCGAAGAACCGCGCCCGTTCCACGCCGCCCGCGTCCGGTGAAACTACCGTCAGGTTCGGCAGGTTCAGCTTCCTGAAGTGATCCACCAGAACTGGCGAAGCAAACAAGTGATCCACCGGAATATTGAAAAATCCCTGCAACTGCGGCGTATGCAAATCAACAATCAGCGCCCGGTGCGCTCCCGCGGTGGTAAGCAAGTCTGCCACCAGCTTGGACGAAATCGGGCTGCGCGGCTTGTCTTTGCGGTCTTGCCGCGCGTAGCCAAAATAAGGCATCACTGCGGTGATCCGCCGCGCCGACGCCCGCTTCAGCGCATCGATCATCAGCAGCAACTCCATCAAGTGCTCATCCACGCTGGTGCTCCGGCCATCGGCGTGCACCACCCGGCACGTGGGCTGCATGATGAACACATCGCCGCCACGGACGTTCTCCTGGATCTGCACATACGCCTCGCCGTCGGCAAAGCGCGTCACCTGCGCCTGCCCGCGCTGCATCCCCAGAAACTGACAAACCTCGTCCGCCAGCGGCTCGTTCGCTGTCCCACTGAAAATCTTGAATTTCTCGTCCAGCCGCGCACGCTGTTTGCGATCCGGCTTTTCCTCGGGCGTGGGTGGAACCTGTTTCTCGGCCTTATCCGTCTTTTCCGCCGGCGTGACTAAGGTGGCCATAGTGTTTCAGCTCTCGACGTCAGCTATTACAGCGTTTTTCTGGCTGGGCCGCTAGGATTCGAACCTAGACAAAGTGCTCCAAAGGCACTTGACCTACCATTAGTCGACGGCCCAGTACCGCAGCTTCGGGTTTCCGGTTTCCAGTTTCAAAGTCCGAAACCGAATACCGGCATCGGTTGAAAACGTGATAACCCTATTAAACAACCAGAAACTAGAAACTGGAAACAAGAAACTTCTGCCAGTACTGCTTCCGCGTCAGCGTAACCGTCGCCTGTGCTGCCCATCCTCGTCTCCGGAGCCTGGTCACCGCGGCACGCGCCGCCTCTTTCGAGGCGAATAAGCCGTACAACGTCGACCCGGAACCCGACAGAGACGCATAGCTTGCCCCTGCGTGCTCCAACGCACTCTTACCTTCGCTCAGCTCGGGATACTCAGGAAAGACGACTTCTTCAAAGTCGTTCTTGATCCCGGCCCGGACAAGCTCGAGAAGCGGATTCTCGGCCCGGCCCCTCCTGGGTTTCACAACACGCTGAATCTGACGAGGAGCACCGGAGTAACTCGCGCTCAGCCACGCCGACAGGCCACAGCCAAGCTCAACCATTCTATCGGATGCCCTGGGCACCGTCAATTTTGACGTTTCGGCTTGTCCCGCCATCCTTCGATCCCACCTCGCGAACGCATGTGGCGTCGAAACTCCTACCTCCGGAGTCACCACCACGCATGCCGTCGCCGGCAAATCCTCTAGCGGATACACTCTCTCCCCGCGGCCCAGGCCCAGCACCGTTCCCCCCAGCAGAAATAGCGGCAAGTCCGACCCCACTTCCGCCGCGATCCGCAGCCGCTCTGCCGGAGGCAGAGCCTTCTTCACCACTCGCTCCAACCCCAACAGCGCAGCCACCGCATTCGCCGAAGCTCCACCCAGCCCGCCCTGCACAGGCAGGCGTTTCTCGATGTCGACGACAATATGCCCCCTGACGCCCAAGGCCTGCATGGCTTTCTGGACGATGCGATAACACGTATTCGATGAATCTCTGGGAACTTTGGGATCGGTGCACCGAATTTCAATCCCACTCCCACGCTCCACACTCACCCCGATCACGTCATGCAACCCGATCGTCTGATAAACAGTCAGCAACTCATGAAACCCATCCTCCCGGAGAGCACCAATGCGCAATCCGAGATTAATCTTCGCGAACGATGGGACGGATATGGGCACAGCGGCATTTAATCACACAACAATGCCTTGCGATACAATCTGGAGCACTTCGAAGACGGGAGCGCGCCCGGACGATTTAGCGCTCGGACGGAAGGCCGCATGCCGGCTCTACGGTACTCACTCTCGACGCCTACAATCCGGCCAGCCCGCTATACGGGCCAAACTAGTAGGATTCAGGTTTGATTGTGTTGGGCAGGCACTCTTGCGACGCCAACTGCTTGCAGCGTCTAGGAAGCCGAAGGCTTTACTCCGGTTTCAATCCTCAAGGGTTCAAAGCAACAGTTTAATCCGTGTGAATCCGCACAAATCCGCGGCAAGAAGAAATTTCATCCCCGCCGCTTATACAACACCGCAAACTCAAACCCCACACTCGCCGGAAACAATTCCGCCACCTTCCTCAGCCGCTCGGCCAGCGCCGAAGGAGCCAGCAGCGGATAGTCCCGCTCCCGCAGATCGTGGTAATCCACATCCAGGAACAGCGAAAGCAGGTAAATCGAGATCGTGTCGGAGAACGCGGCCTCGAAGTATTCGTTTTTGAAGCGCTCCGCATCCGGCCCACCCGCGGTGGCCAGCTTGCGCGCCTCAAAAGCGTCCAGCGAAGTTTCGCCGCGCGTCCCGGCTTCGACCTGCTTCCAGGCCAACTCGCTGAATTCCTCTGAAACTCCAGCAATCTCCACCAGCGCGTGGCCCACATTGATATAGAACTCAAACGCCACGGAAAACTTGTCATCCATCAACCGGGTCGAGATGAAGACACACTGCGAATCTCCCAGATTCAGGTTGCGATGGCAAACCGCGTTGTCGCTCAGCGCCACATCATAGCGGTCCGCGATCAGGATCTCCTCCCCCTGGCTAACCGTCAGCGGAACAAAGTAATAAGCCTTGCGCTTAAGAGCCGCAGCAATCTTGCCGGGCACAGCGGCGATCATGCGGTCCAGGTCAAACGAACCGATCGAGGTCTCGCCAGCGACGGCATAGCACACCCCATTCGCCGCCTGCGAAACCGGCGTCATCCGAACCACATCTGCGGGGCTCCGCGTAATTGCTGGCGCTGCCTGCGACATACTTACTATCTTATACACTAGCTAGGATCGGGTTTTTGGGCTGTGCGCTGCGCATCCCAGAGATTGCCGGAAGGAGTCAGTATTCGGCCTGCCATGAATCAATTCCCGGAGTTCATGAGACACTCAGCCAACAAAATCGCGAGCAGCAGCCAGGCGACGCCCGGAGTGGAAGGCTACGTCTTCGATGGAGCGGAGGGGAGCCAGATGGCATTCTGGACTTGCCCCGAAACGGCCTCGTCCGCAGCTCATGTCCACGACTACGACGAATACATGTTGGTTGTGCAGGGCTGTTACACGCTGATCCTCGATGCAAAGAGGGTTCCATTAACCGCGGGACAGGAGTACTTCATACCCCGCGGCGTATTGCACAGCGGCGAAGTCGTCGCTGGAACCAGGACGATTCACGCCTTCGGCGGACACCGTGCGAACCGGGTCGGGAGCTGAGTGTGAGCATGCCGCCGAAGCCGCGTCCGCCGCACTGGTATGCGATTCCAGTGCGAGTCCTGCTGCTGACGTTCATCGGCACGCTCCTCTCGTTCGCAGTCAGCCTGCTGCTCGGCATAATCGGGACGGTAATCGTGTCAGCCCTGCGAGGCGTCCATCCCAATATGACCGTGGCCTACCGCCAAGTCGCCGTGCCCGCGGCCATAGTCGCTGGAACCATCATCTTCGTGATCACGCTGACCATGGAAATCCGCCATTACCGCCAGTCGAAGATCCTAGCTACAATCGAGAGGATGAGCTGAGTCTCAGAAGATGTGGGAACAGCCCTCGGCTGTTCTGTCGAGCGTTCCGAGTCGCGTTTTTGGTCGCCTGCCACTACAATCCGAATCATGCCACCCCGCATCGCCATTCCAATGCCGCACTCGACCGACCGTGAATACTCCGAGCGGGCGATCACGCAATACGAGCGCGCCGTCGAACAAGCCGGAGGCCAGCCTGTCCGCATTCCGCTCGACCAGACGGCAGCCGAAGTAGAGAAGATCATCGAGGGGTGCGACGCCGTGCTCCTGCCCGGCAGCAACGCAGACGTCGATCCCTCGAAGTTTGGCGTTCCGCGCTCGCCACACACTGCTGCCGCCGATCCTGGCCGCGACGCCGTTGACGAGCTTCTCCTGCAGGACGCCTACGACCTGCGTAAGCCCGTCCTTGGCATCTGCTATGGTCTGCAAAGCCTCAACGTCTACCGCAGAGGATCGCTAATCCAGCACATCCCGGATTTCCTGCCGGAAGAGTTGCGCACACGAGTTGATCACGAAGCAGGAAAGAAGGTCGCGGTCGCACACGCCGTAGAGATTGAGGGCGATTCCAAGCTCTCGGAAATACTGGGCAGGACAAACAAACTCGTGGTGCCAGTGAACTCTTCGCATCACCAGTCGGCCGACGTAATTGGCGACGGCCTGCGTGTCGCGGCCCGCTGTCCTGATGACGGCATCATCGAGGCACTGGAAGGAACCTCGGCCGATCACTTTGTGTTAGCGGTGCAGTGGCATCCCGAACGCACCGTCGATGAAGACGAAGCTTCCCCCGCCATCTTCCGCGCCCTGGTCAAAGCAGCGGAAACGCGGCATAAGTAGCTCAACGCAGCTTGGTCTTCCGCTTCGCTTTCTTCCCCGTCTTCGGAAGACGTTTCTCGAGCAAGACCACCACGTGCGCGATCGCCGCGTTCTCCAGATTGAGCCCCTCTGGAGTCTTAGCTTTCAACCCGACGCAATCGGCTCCTGCCCCCAATAGCCTCGCCACGTGCGCCCGGATCGCCGCCGCGTGCGGACCAATCTTGGGCGCAGCCAGAATCAGACTGGCGTCGATGTTCGCCACGCCGTATCCCGCCTCATGCACACGCTTCAGCGCTTCGCGCAGGAAGAGCACCGAATCCGCGCCCTTCCACTTCGGGTCGGAGGGCGGAAACAGTGCTCCAATGTCGGGTGCAGCCACGGCCCCCAGCAGCGCGTCGGTAATGGCGTGCAGCAGCACGTCGCCATCGGAGTGCCCGCCCAACCCCTTGTCATGCGCCAGCACGATGCCGCCAATCTTCAGCGGAATCCCCGGACGAAATTCGTGTGAATCAAACCCGTAGCCAATTCTTAACATCATCCCCTGCGTTCGCCGAACAACTACGCGACGAAAGTCTTTCACTTCTTTAAGTAGAACTCCGCCAGCTCCATGTCTGCCGGGGCTGTGATCTTGATATTCCGGGGCGAGCCCATTACGACAGCCACTGCGTGCCCCGATCTTTCCACCAGCGAAGCTTCGTCGGTGCCTAGAAATCCGTCCGCTGAGGCTTCGTCGAACGCCTTCTTTATCACTCCGTAGCGAAACCCTTGTGGCGTCTGCGCCATCACGATGCCGGCTCGCGGAATCGTTGCTTTTATCAGTGCGCCCTCAGCCGTTCGCTCAACCTGCTTCACCGTGTCGACGGCGGGCAGGGCGGCAATCGCCGCGCCATATTTCTCCGCCGCATCGATCACTTCCTGGATGATTTCACCGGTTACAAACGGGCGCACCGCATCATGCACGAGAACGATATCATCCGCCGCCGCTGTGACTGCGTTCAGGGCATTCCCCACCGACTGCTGGCGGTGCTCCCCACCCACGACGAGTTCTACTTTCTTCTTCCGAACGTCCTTGGCTTCACTCTCGAGGCGCTCCCGAAACCCTGCGATCTCGCCTTCCCGCAGAGCAATCCAAATCTCGCTCACCGCATCGATGGCGGAAAACTTGCGCAGGGTATGGACGAGAATCGGCGTGCCGCCCAGTTCAGTGAACTGTTTCGAGGGCGTCGCCTTTTTCTGATTGCCGACTGCGCCAACGGGCATCGGCGCCATGCGGGTCCCAAGGCCTGCAGCCGGAATGATCACTAACACCTTCATAGCGGGGAGTAAGTATACGAGTGGGAGCCTGGGAGTTCAAATACAAGCGCGCTGCAGTCCATCGCGGTCGCTAAGGCTGAGGCTTGGTCTCCAGCAGTGTATTCGGGAGCACAACCGCAGGGCCCGCCGCGGTTGGAATTGCCGCTACTACCGGCTGGACTACCCCGCTTGTCCGGGCGAAGGCACGTTCATCCCACTTGCCGAAGATCATCTTTCCAGCGGTAGTCTGCAGCACCGACGTGACCGAGACGTCGATCGTTTTGCCGATCATTTTCCGTGCATTGTCCACCACCACCATAGTGCCGTCATCGAGATACGCGACGCCCTGGTTGTATTCCTTGCCTTCCTTCAGGATAAATACCTTCATGATCTCGCCGGGCAGCACGATAGGCTTCAGCGAGTTCGCCAGTTCGTTGATGTTCAGCACTTCAACTCCCTGAAGCTGCGCCACTTTGTTCAGGTTGAAGTCGTTGGTGATGATCTTGCCCTCGTAGACCTTGGCGAGCTCGATCAGCTTCAAATCGACTTCGCGGACGGCGGGAAAATCATCCTCGACAATCTGGATCTGTAGCGTAGCCATTTTTTGCAGGCGCTGGAGGACGTCGAGGCCGCGGCGGCCGCGGTTGCGCTTCAGCGAGTCGGCGGAATCGGCCACGAGTTGCAGCTCGCGCAACACGAACTGCGGAGTGACGATGATGCCATCGAGGAACCCGGTCTCGGCAATGTCGGCGATGCGACCGTCGATAATGACGCTGGTATCGAGGATCTTGTAGCTCTTCTTGCCTTGCTTCTCGCCGCCAAAGATCCCGCCCAACGCTGCCAAGTTAAGCAGATCGCCTTTGCTCGCACCCACGATCAGGCCCACATAGGCCATCAGCAGCATCACCAGGATTTGCAGAAAACTCTGGGTGCTGCCGGCAGGCACGCTGCTGCGAATCACCAGGGCGAACAGGTAAGCCCCGCAGATGCCGAGGATGCTCCCGATCGCGGCGCCGATCAGCCGCTTCAGGCTCACCCCGCGCAGCTTCCATTCGAATAGAACTATCCCCGCCCCAACCAGCGCGCCGATTCCGGCATCCAGGTTACGCGGCAATCCGAAAGGAGCAATGATGTAACAAGTAGCAGAAACTACAATGACAAAAAGAAGACGTACAAGAATCAAATCCACAGTATGACCTCCCCCGGATGCAGCTCGCTTGACATCTGGCGCTATGCACCGGTGCCATTTCCTCGCCGCCCCGGCGGGAATCGGCAAATCAGCATATGGGGCGCGCAAGAATTAGGGGAATGAATGTACGCCCCGTCCCGGCCCATGGAGGCGTGGCCGGGAAGACCTCAGTAAACCAACGCCAAGAGTATATACCGGACGGCAAATAGGTAGCGAAGAAACGTTAGGTGGTCACAATCGCACTGTGGGTTCCACTGGTCCGAAGGCAGGCGCGCCCTGCTAAACTTTTGTCCATGAAAGCCTTAGTGATCACCAGCCCGTCTGGCCCGGATGCGCTCGCTGTCCAAGACGCCGCCGAACCTACGTTGAAGGCGGGACAGACACTGGTCCACGTGGCTGCCGGAGGCCTGAATTTTGCGGACTTCATGACCACCCAAGGTGGCTACCCGGGAACACCGGCGCCACCGCTGATCGCGGGACGGGAATTCGCCGGCACCGAAGCGAACAGTGGACGTCGAGTTATGGGCTACATCCAGTGGGGAGCTTTCGCAGAGAAAGTTGCCGCACACTCCAACACGCTGTGGCCCGTCCCCGAACACTGGAACGCCGAACAAGCCGCCGCTTTCCCCGTCAACTACTTCACTGCATACCTCGCCTTCTGGCAAGCGGGTATGACCCAGCCGCCGGTCACCGGCAAAACCCACCGTGTGCTCATTCACGCCGTTGCGGGAGGCGTGGGCACGGCGGCAGTGCAGATCGGGCACATTCTCGGCGTCGAAATGTACGGGACGTCGTCCTCCGACGAAAAGCTGGCGCGCGTGCGAGAACTCGGCCTGCAGCAAGGCATCAATTACAAGCAACGTGACTACGAGGAAGTCGTGAAAAATCTCACTCACGGCGAAGGCGTGGACGCCGTCTTCGAAATGCTGGGCGGGGAGCACACCGCAAAGAGCCTGCGCTGCCTGCGCGACTTTGGACGCGTCATCCAATACGGCACGGCCACCGGCAAGCCGCCGCAACTCGATGTGCGGGCTTTGTATGCGAAATCTGCTAGCCTCCAGGGCCTTTGGCTGACCTATCTCTCGCAAAAGCGCGAGATCATGGAACCTGCCTGGAAGCAACTCTCGGAATGGATCGCGCAGCGCAAGTTAACGCCAGTGATCGGCCAGGTATTCCCCCTCGACCGCGCCGTGGAAGCTTACAAGCTGCTGCAGGAAGGCAAGAATTACGGGAAGGTTGTGCTCAAGATTTAAGAAGTCAATGCCTGCCCAGGTATCGAATGCGCCCGGTGAAGGCGCGCCCGGCGCTGTCGATGAAAGTGGGAGACGGGTGGCTCGGATCAAGGGTCGCGACGGCCCCCGTGATGAGGGCGCGATTGGTGATGTCGTCGAAGCCGGCGCGCACAGCCCAATAGCGTTTGAACAGATGAAGCCGCTTTTCGATCTGCAGATTCAGGGTGTAGTAGGTTGGCAAACGCAAAGATGAGCTCGGAGCGTAGCCGGGAGCAATCTCGCCTTGATCCGTAGTCCCGAAGAAGGGCAGGCCGTTACGCGCCTCGGCCGAGTAGACTACGTCGAACTTGTGGATGAGGGGAAGATTGAACCCCGGCAGAATACCCCAACTCAGAAAGCGGTTCGGGGTATCCCACCCATAGGGGCCGCGCAACTGCGGGCTAAGCAGCGTGGTATCTAGGCTGAAGTCGAAAATCTGGTTGCTGCGGGAACTGGAGCGAGTATAAGCTCCGAAAATTTCGTAGTGCTGGCGAAAGTGGTGGCGGACACTGACCGTGCAGGCATCGTAGCGATCGTCGCGTCCGTTGCCGAGCAGATAAACTCCATCCTCCGCGCCGTTCAATGTGTTGTACGCAAAGGCATGCACACCGCGTTTCTCGATGAACTCCAGTTTCAGGAAAACGGCTGCCGGCAGTTTCTTCTCGAGGGCGATGCTCCAGTTCACATAACGCGGGGCGGCGAGCGTGTTCCGGTTGACGACGAACGTAGTCGGCAGGGGCACGGGCGCGGGCTCCGGTGCTGGAGGTTGATTGCAAGGAACGCTGGTGCCGTCCGCTTCCTGCGGACAGCCGTTCGGATCGAAAAAGTAATCGACCCTCTGCCCTTCGAGGGGTTGATGGATCAACCCCAAGTTGCTGGTGTCGTAGATGATTCCAATTCCCGCTGACAGTTTGGTAGTACCTTCCGCGTCCAATCTGAAAGTTCCGGCCAGACGCGGTGACAGTAGCGGAGTGCGCACCAGTTGGTCCCAATCCAAGCGCACTCCTGGCTCAATGAGGAGGCGATTCGTGACCAGCCAGCGGTCTTCAGCATAAGCGCTGGCCTCGGTGTTATAGACCGGCGCGTAGTTGCCTCCCGAGAAAACCGAATAACGGCTGCAATTTATCGCCGGCACTTCGGGAAGGCCATTCGCATCAGTGGGACAGGGTTGGACTGACGGTCCCGGCCCCTGCGGCTCGAATGAGATTGGTTGCCGCAGAAACTCGGCATCGTAGTTCAATCGGTCCAGGTCGACGCCGACTTTGATGTCGTGCCGGCCATGCCATTGATGCAGTGGCACGTACAGATTTGAAAAGCCTTGCACGCGGCGCGCGAGCGCGTCCTCGTGAAGGTAGTAATTGCCTTCCCCGGCAGAGAATAGCTCGACGTAGGGACTATCTCCTCGCGGAGTCAGCGTCGTGTTGTACTGGTCCACGCCGAATCCGGTTTCCAGCAGCGCTCCATTGCGAAAGTAGTACAGATCCTTCAGGGAGCCAAAATAAGCGGTCTCGACCTCGACGGGAGTAGCCGGCTGCGGAACGAGAAATCCGAGCCCGGCATATTCATCGTGATAGTAGTTCGAAAGAAAACTGGCGGTGACAATGTTGCGGGCGGTCAGGTTGGCCTGCACCTTGACCAGGTTGTCCACGCGCCAGACGTAGTCACGATCTGGCTGGGGGAAGAGCTGGGTATCCACATCGTCGTCAAACTCTCCGTCCAGGGCGTCGATAAACCACATCTTTCCCCTGATAATCGGACCGGAAAAGGTGTCGATTGGCGTCCATGAACCGTTAATCTGGTCGCCCTTTGCGATTCCGACTCCTGGCAGGAAGTCGGTCGAGGTGAAGCGATAGCGGTCTCTGCCCATCCCGGTGTTCAGGGTCAGGACACCGCCGGAGCCCTTGCCGAACTCAGCCGGCTCGCGGCTGGGCACGACTTCGATGGAACGAAACGACTCGATGCTCGTGCGAACCGCCAGCTGGCCGCTCGTCGGCTGGCTCACGTTGAAGCCGTCCAGCAAAAGTAAAGTCTGGTAGTTCTCGGCTCCTGCCACATGCAACTGGCCAAAGCTATCGGGCGTGACTCCCGGGATGAAGTTCAGCGCGCTGTGGTAGTCGTGGGTCTGTGGGTAAGGAATGTCGATCAGTTCCGAACCGGTCAGTTCCTCCTTGGAAGAGATTTGCGCGGGGTCGATCGCCGGCGCCGACTCCACAACATCCACCACCTCGCGAGCTTCCTGTTGATGGCGAACCGTAACGTCGACATTGGCGGTAATACCGACTTGTACCCCGGGCTGCAGTACAGCGTAGAAGCCGGTCTTCTCCACACGCAGTTCGTAGGCTCCTGAAGATAAGTCAGTGAACTCACAGTGCCCCGCGAAATCGGTCTCGCAGCGGAGCGGGATGGCGGGTGGCACTTGCAACTGAACGCGAGCGGAACTCACAGCCACCCCGTTTTCGTCAGTAACGGTGACCGTGAGCTTCTGAGCGAGGACAGAGTGATCTGAGGAGGGGGATGATGAAACTGTCTGCGCTGTAGATGCTGTCACGCCCAGTGCCGCAAGCGCCGCTACGAACACCCACCTCACGGTTGCGCCCTGCCCGTGCATGGTTCGAGTATGGAGTCACTCGCGCGGGACAGCAAGCGTTCCTTGCTCGTTCTTTGCCTCACCCACAAAGATCCACTCCTCACTTACCTGGAAATTCATCAGCGAGCACAGCGCAATGGCGATACCGTTCGCAATCAGGTAATTCACCTGGCACAGGCCGACCATCAACTTCATCAGCGCCAGATTGCCCGCGATGGAAACCCCGCCGGTCGCCAGATTGAAACGCAATAGCCGCGGCAGCGATCTTTGCCACGACGGCTGCACCCGGCCTGCCCATGTATAGCGCTCGTGCCAGAGGAAGTTGTGCAGGACGGCCGTTTCGACCGCCAGCGCAGTCGCCAGCAGATAGTTGAGATGAAGTCCACTCTTCAACCCGAGCAACACAGCCAACTGCACAGCGACCCCGAGTCCGCCCACGAGGTTGAACTTCAACCAGCGCAAGGTGGATCCGCGCCGCGCGCCTGCGCTATTCGAGTGCCTGCCAAGCAACGCTCTGCCGAGGAGGACGCGGAAGCTCGTCCTCGGGTTGTCTCTAGCTTGGGTTATCACTTCGCGATCCTCTCCTCGCGATAAAGCCGTACGGTGTTCTGCGCGGTGAAGAACAAGACCATCAGCGACATTCCGGCCAGGCCAACCACGCCTCCCAAGTCGAAAAGTCTGTAATACCCGCCGAGAAAATGCACTTGCGGTTTCCACAACAGCACCAGGTTGCCCACTGCCAGCAGGATGCGCAGTTCGGTTGGACCGAAGCGCCAGAACGATAGTCGAAACTCTCCGAGCGCATGGGTCGCCAGATAGGACTGAATCGAAAGCATGAGGAACGCAATCAGCAGGCCGATCGCGATCCAGGGGTGCATGAATCCCGACAAGGCCAGCCCGCCCATCAGAGCCAGGGCGCCGATGCTATCAACCATGTGGTCCACGTAAAAGCCGTAGCGCGGACGCAATTGTTGCCGCACCCGGCACAGGGTTCCGTCGAGTGAGTCTCCCACCCAGTTCAAGGTCAGGCAGGCAATCACACCCAGCAGTGCGTACCGGTTCCACGCAGCCAGCGCGTAACACACGCCCGCCCCGACCTGCGCCGCCAACCCCAACCCGGTCAGATGATCAGGGCCAATCCACTGCGGAGTGCGCACGGCCAGCCACACCAGCGCACGTCTTTCATGCGCCGCCACCCAGCTCTCCTGTATTCGGCGCATCTCCGGAAAAGGGCGCGCTCGCCTCATCTCCATCAGCACGCGCGGGTTCACTTGCTCGCAAAACTCTGTCATGGTTTGAGAACCTGCGCTCCCTGCAGAACGACCAGCCATGTCCCACTTTGCCGCAGGCGGCGTTCGGCGGCAATGCACTCCGCATCAAACGCGGCTCAATCCCACATCAACCGGCAAGTGTTTCATCCGCAGTTCGTTACGGCGCGAAGTCATCTGCCAAGAAAGGCCTTGCCGGGTCCAGCGCGCGTGTGTTTAGATGCCTAGTTCGCGAGGCCGATATCGCCTCGCTAAACGGCAAGAACTTAAAGAGCGCATTCATGGTTTGGTTTTTCATCTTCTTCTTTATCTCAGGTTCTTGCAGCGTCCTCTATGAACTGGTCTGGCTGCGCTTGTCCATGGCGCAATTCGGGGTCACCACGGCCATGGTCTCCACAGTGCTGTCGGTTTTCATGGCGGGATTGGGATTGGGTTCGTGGGGTAGCGGGGCATGGACACGCCAATACGGAAAGACCATTACCTTTCCGACCCTCCGCCTTTACGCTGCGATTGAGCTACTGATCGGGGCCTCTGGAATCCTCGTTCCCTACGAACTTCGCTTCGGGCACGGCATCCTGGAACGGATGGGCTCAACTTCCTCGGCGGAGTATTACTTGGTCTCCGGCCTCTGGGTCGCTCTCACCCTGATTCCATGGTGCGCATTGATGGGAGCCACCATTCCCGTCGCCATGCTCGCCATCGAGCAAATGCTTCCCCGGGAATCTTCGCGGTCGTTCAGCTATTTGTATATGGCCAACGTGGCGGGTGCAGTGGTTGGAACGGCTCTCCCGTTGTTCCTCATCGAGTTGCTGGGATTTCATGGCACTCTCAAGGTTGGCGCTGCTTGCAACGCCCTGATCGCGGTTCTGGCCTTGATCGTGTCGAAGAGGGTCCGGCGGAGCGAGGTGGGAGAAGTACCGCGAACCGTGACTGAATCTGCCGCCACGGCAACGGGCGGAGGATCTCTTCTAGCCCTGTTGTTGGCTACGGGTCTTACAAGCATGGGGATGGAAGTAGTCTGGGTCCGGCAATTCACGCCTTATCTCGGAACGGTGGTATACGCCTTCGCGTCAATTCTGGCCGTCTACCTGGCCGCTACCTTCATTGGATCTCGCATCTACCGCCGCTGGAGCCAGCGGCGGGATCGAGAAAGTCCGATTCTCTGGACACTGCTCGCGCTGTTCGCGCTGGTCCCACTAGTGGCGGCCAGCCCTCTCCTTATTTTCCAAGGCCCCGTGCTGCTGGCGCTGCCTGTCCTCAGGCTGGTGTTCGGCATCGGGCCTTTCACCGGCCTGCTCGGATTTCTGACGCCTATGCTGGTTGATCGCTGGGCGGGTGGCAATCCCTCCAAGGCCGGGAAGGCGTACGCGGTGAACGTTCTGGGCTGCCTCGTTGGGCCGCTTCTGGCCGGCTTCGTGCTTCTGCCCTGGATCAGTGAGCGCTGGGCGCTGGTGCTGCTCTCGCTGCCCTGGCTGGTCATTGGCGTCCGCCCGATGGGGCGGTCCGGCTCGACGCTTGGTTTTGCCGAGCGCGCCGCGTCCTATCTATTGCTACCCTTGGCCCTGGGGCTTTTCCTGGCGAGCAAGGACTACGAACATCAGTACGGGAAAAACAGCAGGGTGCTGCGAGACTCGACCGCCACCGTGATCGCAACCGGAACCGGCATGAAAAAGTTGCTGCTGGTGAACGGCTACGGCATGACCTCACTGACGCCGATCACAAAAATGATGGCGCACCTTCCGTTGGCTTTTCTCGATCGTCCTCCACAAGATGCCCTGGCAATTTGCTTTGGTATGGGGACAACATTTCGCTCGTTGCACTCCTGGGGAATTCCAGCCACGGTGGTGGAGTTGGTTCCCAGCGTGCCGCGTTTGTTCGGCTATTTCCACAGCGATGCCCAGGCGGTTCTGAACTCTCCTCTGTCCCATGTCGTGATCGACGATGGCCGCCGCTATCTGGAGCGTACGCCACAGCAATACGACGTGATCACTATCGATCCGCCGCCACCCGTTGAGGCCGCGGGTTCCAGTCTGCTCTATTCTGAAGATTTCTACTCCGTCCTCCGGCAGCGGCTTCGTCCAGGAGGCGTTCTGCAACAATGGCTGCCGCTTGGCGATGCGCCCACCATATCGGCCGTCGCACTTGCGCTGCGCCGCTCGTTCCCTTATGTCCGAGTCTTCGCTTTTGGAGGGGACTGGGGATTTCATTTTCTGGCCAGCGACCGGCCTCTGCCCAATCGCACAGCAAGTGAGTTGGCGCAACGTCTTCCCGCCGCCGCTGCTGCCGATTTGGTGGAGTGGGACCGTTATCCCGACGCCGAAGTCCGGTTTGCGAAGCTGTTGCAAAACGAACTGTCCATCGATCAACTGGTTGCGGCGTCTCCCGCAACACCCGCACTGAGCGATGACCGCCCCATCAACGAGTACTACGCTCTGCGCCGAGGATTCCAGCCGGAGACGTTCCCGCCAAACTGAGAATCGGTGGCGTGCGCGCCAGTGTCAATAAGGGAACCATCGCGGCGATTGGGAGGATAAAGTAAGTCGCGGGTGCGAGCCTCTGGTAGGCTTTGAATGAAATTCACTTTTTCGCGCACGTTAACCAGAGTTTCAGCGTTTACCGGCGTAAAATCCGCGGCCCATGACCAGACTTCTCCGGTTCTTCCGTCCCTCGCACCAGCACACCGCTTTCTCGGCCACACTGCTGCTGATGTCGGCGGTGATGCTCTCGCGGGTCATCGGCTACATCCGCGAAGCGTATATCGCCTACGCCTTCGGCGCCGGACCGCAGACCGACGCCTACGTTGCCGCCTTCACTTTGCCCGACTGGCTCAATTACATCGTGGCCGGGGGCGCGGCTTCCATTACATTCATCTCGATCTATACCCGCTTCCTCGCGGACAAGCGCGAAGCTGACGCGCAGAAGACCTTTTCGATCGTCATCACTGTCATGTCGACGGTGATGATCGCCGGAACCATCTTTACGGAAATCTTCACGCCGCAGTTCGTTCGCTGGATGTTTCATGGCTTCTCACCCGCGCAGGTGGACCTGACCGTCCACCTGACCCGCATTCTGCTGCCGGCGCAGATCTTTTTCTATGTGGGTGGAGTCGTTTCCGCCGTTCTGCTCTCGCATCGCTTGTTTCTTTTTCCCGCCTTCGGACCGCTGCTCTACAACGTATTCATCATCGTGGGCGGGGTCATCGGCGGACACCGCTTCGGAATCGCCTCGCTGGCTTATGGAGCGCTAGTGGGAAGTGTTGTGGGTCCATTTCTGGCCAGCGTGATCGGCGCGGCCCGCATCGGCACGGGTTATCGTCCTTCGTTCGAGGTCACCAATCCCGCGTTTCGCGAGTGGGTGCGGCTTTCGGTCCCGTTGATGCTCGGCGTCTCTCTGGTCACGGCCGACGACTGGATCCTGCGCCACTATGCTTCGAGTGGCATTGGCGACATCGCCCGGCTCAACTATGCCAAGCGGTTGTTCGCGGTGCCGATTGCGGTGTTGGGGCAGGCCACGGGACAGGCTTCGTTGCCGTTTTTCGCCCGCTTGTTCAACGAAAAGCGGCTGCAGGAGTTCGCCACCACGGTAAACGATTCCGTCTACCGCGTCGGAGCCGCGTCGTTTCTTGCCACCGGATGGATGATGGCGGCTGCTTTCCCCCTGATCGATCTGGTTTACCGCCGCGGACGATTCCTGGTTTCCGACACGCAAACCACGGCCGTCTATTTCTTCTGGTTCTCGCTCTCGCTGGCTCTCTGGTCCGCCCAGGGACTCTATGCCCGAGCCTTCTACGCTTCCGGCGACACGCTGACTCCAATGGCAGCAGTCACGGCGATCACCGGCGCTTCGTTGCCGGTGTATTCGCAACTCTTCCACCGCTATGGAGTCGTTGGCCTGGCGTGGGCTTCTGATATCGGCATCGGAGCGAACCTGCTGGCGCTGGCCTTGCTGCTCCACTACCGCAAGCTGGTTTCGCTGAAAACGCTGCATTGGGATGAGCTGGGCAAGTCCGCGCTGACCGCGGGGGTCGCCGGCGGCATCAGCCTTGAAGTAGCAAGAAGTTCCATATCGTTCGTGGCTGCTCACGGCAGCCGCGTCGCCGACCTGCTGCAGCTAGCATTGATTTCGATCACATGGGCGGCGGCGGTTTCCGTGGGACTGTGGCTGCTTCGTTCGCAGTTGCCCAATGACTTGCGCCGACGCAAAACGACGGCTTACCCCGCAGTGGCGGAAGGCGAAAGCAAGGAGATATTGGGATCGGGTACGCAGCCGTAATCGCGCCATGTTCTTTCTTTCCAAACCTAACCCGTCCCTAATTCGGATAATTCTTGCCAGCCAGCGCGCCCGGGACTTTTCTTACCCGGAAGTGGGCTCAACGGGGGGCGAGCTGCCCGCTGGCTACGCGGCGCTCCGTGGCCGCGTCGACTTGGGCGAGGGTTCGAAGACGTTCGACCGGTCGGTGACCGCTCTCCGTCAATGGAAAATGTTCGATATCCCAGGCGTATGGCTTTGCTGGCCGGATGCTCCCATACAGAGTGAGACCGCAGTCGCGGTCCTCGTCAGCCATTTTGGGTTTTGGTCGCTCAACTGCTGCAGGATTGTTTACGTATTCGACGAAGACGGCCCGATCAGTCGCTTTGGATTTGCCTATGGAACGTTACCCGAACACGCTGAGCAGGGCGAGGAGCGTTTCACGTTGGAGTGGAATCGCGGCTCCAATGTGGTTTCTTACGACATCCTGTCGTTCTCCCGGCCGGGGAACAGGGCGGTGAAATTCGCGTATCCCGTGGCACGCTGGCTTCAGAAGGGGTTTCTGCGGAATTCTCTGGCTGCTATGGTCGCCGCGGTGCGGGCCGAGCAGTAAGCGGTCCCCAAAAACAAAGCGGCCGACATTCGCATTCCCTGCGAACGCCGCCGCTGATTCTGAGACGTCTCTACTGCGAACCTAGGCCCGCGCGCCAACCGCCGCCGGCTCGGGCACGGAAGCGCCTTTGTCCTCGCCGTTGGGCTTCTGCTGCGCCGGCTGGCCACCTTTGCGGATGTCGATGCCGCCCTTGAAGTAGGCGCCGTCTTCAATCGAAATGCGGGCCGCCACCACGTCGCCGGTGAGCGATCCGTCGCTGCGGATATCCACGCGGTCACTGGCGGTCAGGTTACCGCGCACCTTGCCCAGCACCACGATCTCGCGCGCATTGATGTTCGCCGCGACTACGCCATTGCGGCCAACAGTTACACGATTTCCGGAAAGGTTGATCGAGCCTTCCACCCGGCCATCGATATAAAGCGACTCTGATCCCGTCACCTCGCCCTTGATGACCAGCGATTTGCCGATGGTCGCCTGATCCGCAGTAGTGGTGGTGGTAGCCACCGGACGTGGCCCAACCGCAGGCTCATTCGCCATCATTGCCGGCGCATTCGGGGTAGACGTAATTGGACGCTCCGGCTCGGCTGGCCGTCCGGGGGTCTGAGGCTGATTCGTCGGCTTCCACATGGATGAAAAGTTCCTTTCCTTGTTGGGATTAGAGATCACGTGCCGCACTTGCGTGACCAAACCGAATTGTACTCCGCAGTCTCAAAATGAGCACTGTGGAAAAGCCTTTATTTTCAACAGAGTTTCCTACCTTGGTACGCACTTCAGTGCTCCTCGAAGGTTGATGTGGGGAAGCCCCCGGCCTCCCTTTCTGCCATGCTGCCGTGTAAGGATTCCCGAAATAAACTCATTCGGGCAACAGTTCCACCGAAGCTAGGAGTATGCTCTTGGCATCGAAGATTTATCGAAGGTGCAATTCAACCTCGCAGGGAGCAGGAACATGTTAGAACCAGCCGTGATCACTCCTTCAGCCTTTACTGTTGCCCGGCCCCAGGTGGGCGAATACGCGCCCTACTACGAACACTATATTTCACTGATTCAGGGCGAGGACATTCTCAACACGCTCGACCAGCAGCGCCGTCAAATGATGCTGCTGCTCTCCTGCCGCGACGAGGAAGAAGGCAACTTTCGCTATGCGCCTGAGAAATGGAGCGCCAAGGAAGTCCTCGGCCACGTCTGCGACACCGAGCGTATCTTCGCTTACCGCACCCTGCGCATCGCGCGCGCTGACGCGACGCCTCTTGAAGGCTTTGAGCAGGACGACTACGTCCGCCATGGTCCTTTCGCGCAGCGTCCGGTGGCCGATCTGGTCGAGGAGTTTAGCGCCGTACGCCGCGCTACCCTGTCGCTGTTGCGCACTCTCGACGAAGCGGCATGGATGCGGCGCGGAGTCGCCAACAAGAATGACGTGAGCGTGCGGGCGCTGGCTTATATTATCGCGGGTCATGAGCTGCATCACCGCAAGCTTCTAGAAGAGAAATACTTTGCGGTGAGCCGCTGACCTGGTTCCCATGTCTTCACGCGCGCTGACTGAATTGCTTCGCGGCAAAGGCTCTCACGCTGATCCGCTGGCCTGCATGGAGGATCTTTCTGCAGAACTCGCAGCGCGTACGGTCGAGGGATTTCCTCACTCCATCGGACAACTGGTCTTCCACATGAATTATTGGATGGACTACGAGGTGTGCCGCATTCGCGGCGAGCGGCCAGCATATCCGGAACATTCCTCGGAGAGCTTTCCGCCTGCGCCGTCGCCCGCCGATACGCAAGACTGGGATCGGCTGCGGAAACGCTTTGCCGGCCTGCTCGCTGATTTCACCGCGCTGGCGAAATCTTCTCCTGATGAAATGCAGCGCCAGATTGAAACCGTGCACGAGGGCGATACAAAACTCGCGGGAACGCTTGGGGCTGTGCTCTGGCAGATGGTGGCGCACAACAGTTATCACACCGGCCAGATCGCGATGATCCGGCGCGCGCTCGGCGCCTGGCCGCCGCGCGGCGGCGGAGACACTTGGTAGAAGCGAGGACTCGGCAGGAGTCCGCTGCACCGTCTCGAGTCCTTCGGTTATCCTGAGCGCTGACGGTTGTGAGCTGACACTTTTCGGATGCTTTCCGATTCGACCATCCTGAAACATATCGCGCGCCAGCCTAAGCGCGCCGCCGGATTCAAGCAACTGGTGCGCGAACTCGGTCTGCATGGAGACGCCCGCGGAGAACTCGACGCGCACCTTCAGAAGCTCGTTGGTACTGGAGAATTAATTCAACTAAATTCCGATCGTTATGCTCTGCCTCAACCCGCCGCGGACAAGAACCTGGTCGTTGGACGCCTCAGCATGCACCGCGATGGCTTCGGCTTCGTCATCCCCGACGCGAGTTCGCTGAGTGCGTCTCTCAAGGCGCGTCTGGCGGGCGATATCTTCATCGCACCCCACGCCATCGGCAACGCCATGCATGGCGACCGCGTGCTGGTCGATATTATGGCGGTTCGTCCCGATGGCCGTGCCGAAGGCCGCATCGTGCGGCCGGTGGTGCGAGCCCATCCTACTGTAGTCGGGACTTTTCACTACGGCAGCCGCCACAACTTTGTAAAGCCAATCGACAGCAAGATCACGCAGGATGTCGTGATTCCGGCGGGTTTGGAGTATCCGGATGCCACTGTAGCGCTGCCGTCTCCGGCGGCCGTCGCCAAAAAAGCCAGTGAGGCGCTACGAAGAAAATCCGTCGACCGGGTGCTCGGCGACGAGGCCGCTCGCCGCTCAGAATGGGATGACCTTGAAGGTGTGGTGGTTGACGTAGAAATCACTGACTGGCCCACACCCACGCAAAATCCGCGGGGCCGCGTCGTTGAGATTCTGGGCCGGCAGGACGACTTCGGCGTGGACGTCGAAATCACGATCCGGAAGTTCCATTTGCCGCATCGTTTTCCCGCAGCAACGCTGGAAGAGGCGCAGAATGTCCCAGCCGTCATCCCGGCGACCGAACTTCGCCACCGCCGCGATTTCCGCATCCTGCCCATCGTCACCATCGACGGTGAAACTGCGCGCGACTTCGACGACGCCGTTACCGTACGTCATCTGCCCGACGGTAATTTTGAGTTGCAGGTCCACATTGCCAACGTAGCACAATACGTCACGCCTGACTCCGCGCTCGATCAGGAAGCGCGCCTGCGAGGCACCAGCGTTTATTTTCCCGACCGGGCTGTGCCCATGCTTCCGCTCGAACTCTCGACTGACATTTGCAGCCTTCGGCCGAATCTCGACAGATTGGTACTGTCGTGCGTGATGCGGATTGATCCCCGCGGCGAAATCGTTGGCTATGAACTGAGCGAAGGGGTTATCTGTTCGGCCGAGCGCATGACTTACACTGACGTCAATGCCGTAATCGCAGGCGATGCTGCCGCGCGCGAACGTTACGCAACGCTCGTTCCCACCTTTGAACTCATGCGCGATCTCGCCCTGATCCTCAACCGCAAACGCCAGCGCCGCGGATCGATTGACTTTGACCTGCCCGAGCCGGTCATCGAATTCGACGAACTTGGATTGATGAAGAGCATCAGGCGCTCGGAGCGCAACATTGCTCACCGTCTGATCGAAGAGTTCATGCTCTCGGCCAACGAATGTGTCGCGCACTATCTTGAATCGAAACGCGTCGCGTCTTTATACCGGATTCATGAAAAGCCGGACGCCAAGCGCGTCTACGATTTCGAAGTAATCGCCGCGACATTCGGATATTCGTTGGGAGTGGGCCCGCTGCCCATTCACCGAGTACAGCTCAAGACCGACCGGCGCTCTACTCGCGGAACCGGCAAGCAGGTGCGCCCGATTGAAATACCAAAAGACATACACATTACTCCGCGCATGTACCAGAAGCTGGCCGCGAAGATCGCGGGCAAACCGGAGGAGCGCATCTTGAGCTATCTGATGCTGCGCTCGCTGAAGCAGGCGCGTTATTCGGAAGAAAATCTGGGCCACTTCGCGCTGGCGGCAACCAGTTACACGCACTTCACCTCGCCGATTCGCCGTTATCCCGACCTGATCGTGCATCGCATCCTGAAAGAAGTGCTCCGCGACTCGGCGGAGATCCATGACGGCGAGGTTCCGATTGGAGTTTCTCCCGCACCCAACAGTAGCGCCGGCGCTACGCCCTGGTCGAAGAGACGCGAACACGGAGTGAGTCGCGAAACGATCGAGCCGCTCGGAGGACCCATCAAGGTTCAAGAATTGCACGAAATTGCCGAAGAGTCGAGCCAGTCCGAGCGCCGCGCCGATGATGCTGAGCGCGAGCTGATGGAGTGGAAGAAGGTCAAGTTCATGCAGGACCGCGTGGGGGAAGATTTCGACGGCCTGATCACCAGCGTCACTAAGTTCGGATTCTTCGTCGAGCTCACAGACTTGTTCGTCGAAGGCCTGGTCCCGCTGAGTACGCTTACTGATGACTCCTACACTTACCACGAGAATACGCGGCAAATCATAGGCCAGCGTTCGCGCAAGACTTACAGCCTGGGGCAAAAGATTCGTGTTTTGATTGACCGCATCGATCCCGTGGAGAAGAAAATCCAGTTCGCGATCCTGGAAGAAGCCCCGCAAAGGCCCGCGCCCGGACCCTCTGGTCGCAAATCGAAACGCAAGCGGACGTGACAATCAATTCAGGCGAAACTGCGGCGCTGGTGATAAACTTCTCTGGTAACCCCATCCGCTGTGGATGCGAAGCAGCGGGTTCCTTCCTAGTCGGGACGTGGCTCAGCCTGGTAGAGCACTCGCTTGGGGTGCGAGGGGTCGGCAGTTCAAATCTGCCCGTCCCGACCATTCAATTCCTGCTTTTGTCCCAACCCTGGCCCAACCCGCGAACCAAGAAGAGTACTTTGACCGGAAGTGCCCTTCCCCGACAATCGTAGAAAGCTGCATCTGGGGCACGCTGATCGCCGTGCCACTCTCGTCGAGTTCTTGCCGGATGCAGTTGGGAGAAGTTCACATCGGGAGAATTCCTATGTCCGGGCAAGTCATTCTGTATTTCGACGATCAGGCCGACGCGTTGCGTTTTGCCTTGGCCGCAGGATCGGTGATGGCAGGCGACGGCGCGACCGTCACCGAGGACCTTGTGCAAGAGACTTCACGCGTCAGCCGCATCCGCCTCGACGCAGCGAATGCGGGAAAGAAGCCAACTCCGGAACACGCCGCGTGAACATATAAAGGCGAAGCGTCGACCGGGAGGGATCGAGCGCCGGCCTCCCGAGTTACCCAGCACTATCCCATAGCTGCTGCCGCCATCGCACAACGGTGAAACCTAGAACGTCAGCCTCATTGCCAGCTGTCCGATGCGCGGCGCCGCACCTCGAAAGCTTCCCGTCGTCGTAATTTGCCCAAAAGTCGCACCATTGATGTTGGTGGCCCCATCGAGCACTGTGGGCTGCGCGAACTCTGGATGATTCAGGGCGTTGAAAAATTCCACGCGAAATTCCAAGCCGACGCTCTCCGTGATAGCCGTTGTCTTGGCCAGCGCCACGTCAAAATTCGTCAGACGCGGTCCGCGCAGGACGTTTCGAGCGAGACCGTATGTGCGATCCCCCGGATTATCCACCGGATCCAGATCAGGGAAGCATGGGTTGCCGCCCTCGTAATAGGTGTTGTTCTGCAGGGGAATGTTGGAAAAACTGTTGGGATCGAAAATGAAGTGACCGCTGATCGGTTGTCCGGCTGAAATCAGGCAGTTACCGCTCGCGTCGCTGCCGTAGATGGTCGGAACGATCGTGGTCAGGCGCCTGGGGTCGAACGTGCGTATCGGCGCAACGACGGCGGCGTGGGAAAGAATAGGATCGCCGGCCCCCGAGGTTCCGGGGTTTGTGGGATCAGTTGTATCCCCCAACCCGGCCGGAATGTCGAAGGGGAAGCCGGTGCGCCAGGTCACGATGGGATAAATGCTCCACCCCCGGGTCAGTCGCTTTGGACCGGTGGCCCACATCAGGTCAAACGGCAGGTCCCAGCCTCCACTGAAGCTGATTCGCTGCCGGACATCGCTGTCTCCGGAAGCGTAGAAGAGGTCTGGGCTGTAAGCCGGCACCTGCGAGTTGCGCTGCGCGAACCCGGATGCGTTGTCCAGATTGTGACCGTAGGTGTACGCGAGTGTGAAATAAGTTGTGCCCAGCTTGGAACTCTTAGGTTGCCGAGTGAGGCTGGCCTCTAGAGCATTGTAGTTTGCATTCGATACGTTCTGGAATTCTGGAAGCTGGCCGAAACAACCCAAGCAACTGCTATCCAAGGTGCGGTTGGTGGTTCCCAATACCATGGGATTGAAGTCTCTTAACGAGGTCAATCCATGTCCGGAACTGCCCACATAATTTGTTTCCAGAACTGTGTCGGCGAAAAGATTGCGTTGCAAGCTCAGGTTGTATTGGTAGACGTAAGGCGTTCGCAGGTGTGGGTCGACCAGGAAAACGGCACCACTACTGTTGATGGGAAGAAACTGCGCGAAACTGACATCGGTTGCGGGTGGTGTCGAGGGAAATGGGTTGGGAGGCCCAAACTGATACAGACCGTTCGTGTCAAAATACACGCATTTTGATACGGCTGCTCGAGATAACCGACTGGCCCGCTTTGCGACGGGCCTACGCTGTTGAAGATAGAGACCCGGCTCGGCATAAAACGGGACCTCGCCGTTGAATTGCAGGTTATCTTCGCCCTTCAGAATGTCGTAGAAAACTCCGAAACCGCCGCGCAGGCTGGTCTTGCCGCTGCCAGTCGGGTCCCATGCAAAGCCGAAGCGCGGCGCAAAATTCTTTTTGTCAGGAAAGTTGACTCCTCTGGGAGCTCCTGGATCGCCGGGAAATACTAGCCCCGGCGGCGCGTTGGGAAATCGTTGCGACTGCAATCCTGGAATCACGGAAAAGCTGCGGCCCTCAGTGTCGGCCTTGGGCGTGTTGTACTCGTACCGCAGACCAATCGTTAGCACCATGTTCTTGCGTACGTGCCACTCATCCTGGCCAAATACATAAGTGCTCTTGCTGCGAATGTTGGAAGCGGCAAGCGGTCCCTGAAAATAGCCAGACGCGGCTCCAAGCAGAAAATCGGCATAGGGATTCCCGGAGGCAGTGGAACCGCCAAGGGAATAGAAGTCAAATTCTCCATTCGTGTAATAGTCGTAGATGAGATTCTCCTGATAGGGGGAGAATCCGGCGCCGAACTTCCAGTTGTGTTTTCCGCGAGTCCAGGAAACCGCATCGGTCCATGAAAAGGTATTCTCCACAAACCGCGTGGGGCCATTCTCACTCGGGCCAAATTGATAGCCCGTGTCGAAGAATATGTTGGTGGGGCCGGTTGCGAGGTCTGGCGTAATCTGGACGCCGAGGCTGGATCCGGTGGGCAACTGCTTGGTCACGCTATCCTGCAGATAATTGCTGCGATGAGTCACAAAGTGAAACTCATTCAGGCGAGTCGGTGAGAAGATCCGGGTATAGCCAATGTTCGTAAAGTAATAATCGGCGGTGGTGCGGCTGGGAAATCCCGGCACGGTGGCGTAGGGAAACGGGTTCAGGAACAGCGTGCGATTCGCGCCGATTGTAGCGGAGACCTTGTCTTTGGCGCTCAGATTGAAGTCGAACTTGGTGGTCAACTCATCCGCGTTGTTCGTCTGCTCCAATGAGGTGGAGAACAGCCCGGTGCATATGCCATCACCGTTGCAAACCGTCTGGTTCGTGGGCGAAGTCGTGAGCAGGCCGGCGTTGATGTAATTCTGGGTGACGGGATCGATCTTGGTGGGGTCGATAATCGCCTGTGCAGCTAAAGCAGGATTCGACGATGAAAATATGGATTGCTCCGGCAACGGATCATTATTACTATCAACGCAGGAGCTAAGCGGAGGAGTGGCTCGTACCCGGCCAAGATACATGCCAAGTTGGGATCTGGGCCGCCGTTTACTACAGTGGAGAAATTTCCTTGCAGTTCCTGCGGCGTGTACACCGGGATATCGACGTCAGGTACGGCCTGAATCTGCTTTTGTCCCTGGTAGGCGAGAAAGAAGAAAGCTTTATCCTTCCGGATGGGTCCGCCCAGGGTCGCCGCCGAACTGGTTGCGTTTCAGGTCGAGCCGTGGAATACCCAATGGGATGTTGAAAAAGTCGTTGGCGTCGAGCACCCGGTTGCGGAAAAAATCGAAGGCGCTGCCGTGGATCTGGTTGGAACCTGATTTGATCACCTCGCTGATGATGCCTCCGCCGTTGCGGCCATATTCCGCAGTGTAGTTGCTGGTAAGCAGCCGGAATTCGGCAATGGAATCAGGATTGGGATCGAGAAGATTGCTGTTATCCAGCAGATCGTTGTTCAGTCCGCCATCCAGCAGAAACGTAACGGAATCACTGCGTCCTCCGGCGATGCTGTAGTTGCCGGCGCCGCCATTGTCGTCATTGCTCTCCGTTACGCCGGGCTGAAGCAAGGCGAGGTCGAGGGCGTCGCGACCGTTCAGCGGCATGTTGGTGAGGGTCCTTCCGGTGATCGACTGCCCCAGAGTTGGGTTGACGGTTTCTACCGGCGCAGCCTCGGCGCCAACGTCGACCGTCTCGCTGGCCGCGCCGACTTCCATCTTGATGTCGATGCGGAGGGCCTGATTGATCAATAGTTTCTGTTCGGCGCTGATCACCGTGCGAAATCCCGTGTGCTCGGCCTTCACCTTATAGTTGCCGATGGGAAGCGCCAATACCTGAAAGTATCCTTGACTGTCGGTAACGGCGGTGCGGACGACTTGCGTAGCGGTGTTGGTCACGGTAACCTGCACAGCGGCGATTACAGCCCCCTGCGGGTCGTAGACGGTTCCAAAGACTCTTCCGTTTGCGTCCTGAGCCGAAGATACAGTGGGTATTAGGACCGCGGCAGCCAGTAAAAACAAGGCAGCCCATGAACTCCTCCCTACGATCTGTGCCACATTCTTCCGACCAACACCTTGCTTCCTTTGCTGAATCTCCATTAGGTCCCCCGCAGCAGACGCAATTTTACACCCATGCGCCTTCGGATTATGAGGCTACCATGCAGACAAGAACAGGTTCGCAGATGGTGGATTACAAATCTCTTCGAGGGATTCCTCGAACAGAAGTTTCCGACAACATTATCCCGTGCGGCGTGTAGAAAGCAGACTCAGAATCTCGCGCAGGCCCTGGCGGATGCGCTGCATCTCGGCCGACGATTGCGCGGGGAATGGAATAGCGGACTGCCCTTTATCGGTTTTCGCTTCGGAACGCAGTTGCTGGCGGGCGCCTACGATGGTGAATCCCTGCTCATAGAGCAATTGCTTGATGCGCAGCACGCTTTCCACGTCACGTCTGCGATACATGCGCTGGCCGGTGCTGCTTTTTACCGGCTTGAGCTGTGGGAACTCACTTTCCCAGAAACGCAGCACGTAAGCAGGCAGCCGGCAGAGGGTGGCCACTTCGCCAATGCGGAAGTAGAGCTTGTCGGGGATGAAGATTTCATCCGGCTTGTTCTTACCCGCGTTCTTCTTCCTGGCACTCATGTTCTTCGCAATCATGCTCAAGCCCACCTTCGAAGCCCAAGGTTCCACAATTGTGACACACCTGGGAGATTCGACACGAAGAATTTCGCGGCCGGGAGTCAGCACACGGCGATGGCGCCTAGCCAGCTGAGAAACAGAACTCGACTCTTCGGGGCCCTGTCTAAACGCGGGTTGCCAATTGCCATCCCGCAAAAAGAAACGCCTCTCAAGAGGTGCTTCTCCTGAGAGGCTGGTTAAAATCTTGGCCCGGGCGAAGTATCGTTTCGCAGACGGTTAGTGCTTCTTCTTTTTTTTTGCTTTCTTCTTCGTTGCCATGAAGGTTCCTCCGTGAACGATTTCCCCTTGCAAAGGATGTTAGCTGCGAGATCCGATTGCAAAACGCCATCCAACTTGTGGTATGGGCAGCGTTCTTAACACAAGATATTGCGGCAGTCTGGACGCAGTGTCAATAGAATTGTGCTCCTGAACCGAAGAAATTGGCGTTGGTTGTTTAGTCGGGCGGACTCCGCGAATGGGCGCGGAGAACGTTGTTGCTTAGCCGGTCAAACTGCAATGCGGGCCGCGCCTGACCTCCGCTCTGACCCGCCAACGGCTTCGCACTGGTTCCCGCTTCCGGCTTCCAGTACACTGCGCTTCATGCGGCGCGACCCTATCGAACTGGAAATCTTCAAGAACCTTTTTCACTCGATTGCCGAAGAGATGGGCGCGGCGCTGCGGCGTACCGCATTCTCCCCCAATATCAAGGAGCGTCGCGATTATTCCTGCGCTGTATTCGATAGGGCGGGGGAAGTCATCGCGATGGGCGACCACATGCCGGTGCATCTGGGTTCGATGCCGATGTCGGTAAGGGCAGGGATCGCAGCTTGCGAGATGACTCCGGGAGATGTGGTCATGCTGAACGATCCTTTCCGTGGCGGAACCCATCTACCGGATATCACGCTGGTAGCGCCGGTTTATGTGAAGGAGCGCGGTCGGCTAAGGCGCACCTCACCTGACTTCTATGTCGCATCGCGGGCTCATCACTCGGACGTGGGTGGAGCTTACGCGGGATCAATGGGCCTGTGCCGCGAGATCTATCAGGAGGGATTCCGCATCCCTCCGGTGAGGATCATGCGGGCGGGCGTGATGGAGCGCGATGTGCTGGCTCTGTTGCTGAACAATGTGCGCACACCCGAAGAACGCGAAGGCGATTTGGGCGCTCAGATCGCGGCTTGCCACACCGGGGCGGAGCGGTTGCGGGAAGTTTGCGCTCGTTACGGAATTGAACGCGTTCAGCGTGCAGCGCGGGAACTGCTGGAGTATTCCGAAGAACTGATGCGCACATTTCTGCTGCGGGTGGCCCCGGGTGTCTATCGCGCGGAGGACTTCCTGGACAACGACGGCATCAACGACAAGCCGGTGAAGATCGCGGTGAAGGTGACCGTAGGGCAGAAGCAAGTCACCGTCGATTTTACAGGGAGCGACGCCCAGGTGCAGGGGAGCATAAACGCAGTCCAGGCGATCACCTTCTCCGCATGCTTCTATGTTTTCCGTTGCCTGCTAGCCGACGATGTTCCGGCCACCGCGGGGCTGATGCGCCCCGTCCAAGTAATCGCTCCGGAAGGTTCGGTTGTGAATGCGAGGCCCCCGGCGGCGGTAGCGGGAGGAAATGTCGAGACGTCGCAGCGCATGGTTGATGTATTACTGCGGGCGCTGGCGCAGGCCCTTCCGGATGAGATTCCAGCTGCGGCATCGGGAACAATGAATAACCTCACCATCGGTGGAATCGACCCCCGTACGGGTTTGCCCTTTGCTTACTATGAGACGATCGCGGGAGGCATGGGCGCGAGGCCCAGCAAGTCGGGCGTTTCCGGTGTGCATACGCACATGACGAATTCGCTGAACACTCCGGCGGAAGCGCTGGAGTATGCCTATCCCTTGCGGGTTCGCCGCTACTCACTTCGACCAGGGAGCGGTGGAGGTGGCAGCCATCGCGGTGGCGACGGAATTATCCGCGAGATTGAAGTGCTGACTGACTGCGAGGTCACACTTCTCGCCGACCGGCGCACCGATGGGCCATGGGGACTTGCCGGCGGAGAGGCCGGCGCGCCGGGAAAGGCGAGCGTGATTCGCCTCGGCGGTTCGGTCGAACAGCTGCCCGGGAAGTTCAGCACCCGGCTTCGAAAAGGCGAGCGCATCCGGATCGAGTCTCCGGGCGGCGGAGGCTGGGGACGTTCAACTCAACCTGGAAAATAAGGAGCGGTCCATGCACATCGTCAAATCCGTTGGAGTGCTATCGGTTGCTAAGATTCTCGGATTGATCTATGGATGTATGGGCCTGATTATCGCGCCATTGTTTCTGATGATGGGCCTGATGGGGTCTGCTCTCGGTCAGCAGAACAGTCCTTTAGCCGGAATCTTTGGCGTCGGCTTTGGGATCGGCATTGCAGTCCTCGCGCCGGTGCTCTACGGGGCCATGGGTTTTGTCATGGGCGCGATTGGCGCGCTGCTCTACAACCTGTTTGCCAAATGGGTGGGAGGGTTCGAACTGGAAATGGAGGTGCGGCCGCAGGCTCTGACCGCTCCCTACCCGCTCATCCCGCCAGCAAGCTCAGCGTCTAATTCGTAACGGGCCAAAACTTATGACTGACGCCGCAGCTCACTATCTCGACGAAGCCCGCCGCCAGATGCGTGGTCACAAGCGCCTGGCCGAGGGCGCGATGGCCCAACTCAAAGACGAAGAGTTATTTATCACGCTCGATCCGGAATCGAATTCCGTCGCGGTCATCGTGAAGCACATGGCCGGCAACATGCGCTCACGCTTTACCGACTTTCTCACTACCGACGGCGAAAAACCTGATCGTTTTCGCGATCACGAATTTGAGCTCAATCCTGCAACCACCCGCGCCGAGCTTATGAAGTGGTGGGAAGACGGGTGGGCGCGGGTGTTCGCGGCAATCGAGTCGCTTAAGCCAGAGGACGTCATGCGCACCGTGACCATCCGTGGCGAGCCTCACACCGTGCTGCAGGCCGTCAACCGCCAGATCGCGCACTATGCCTACCACACTGGGCAGATCGTTTTCCTGGCCAAGCACCTGCGCTCGAGCGGGTGGAAGACGCTGAGTATTCCACGAGGGAAGTCGGAGAACTACAAAACGGTTGCGCTGAAATCTAACCGAGGGCTGGCGGCAGAACGTTGATACTACGCAACTCCAGCGGCTAAAACGCATCCGAATTCCCGCGGTGCTAAAATCATACGTTTTGTGTCTGAGTCTGAATTCATAAGGTAGCCGTCATGCCATCCACGATGTTAGCGGTCGTTAAAGAGAAGGCCGCTCCGGGCGCCGAGGTTCGCGAGGTAAAGATTCCCGCTTTCGGCCGGAACGATGTGCTAGTCAAGGTGAAGGTGGCGTCCATCTGCGGCACCGACCTTCATATTTACAACTGGGACCGCTGGGCGCAGAACCGGATTCATCCCCCGCTGATACCGGGGCACGAGTTCTGCGGCGAGGTGGCCGCGTTCGGTGATGAGGTCACGAGCGTCAAGGAAGGCGATTTCGTCTCTGCCGAGATGCACGTGGCCTGCGGCAAGTGTCTGCTATGCCGCACCGGCGAAGCTCACATTTGCCAGAACGTGAAGATCATCGGTGTGGATGCCGATGGCGCCTTCGCCGAGTACGTGGTCATTCCCGAGTCAAACATCTGGAAACTGGATCCCGGCCATTCCGCAGGAGTATGCCTCGATTCTCGATCCGCTGGGTAACGCGGTTCATACCGTGCTGGCGGGCGAGATCGCGGCGAAAACGGTGGCCATTACGGGCTGCGGGCCGATCGGGCTATTTGCAATTGCCGTGGCGCGGGCCGTGGGTGCGACCAGCGTATTCGCCATCGAAGTAAACGAGCATCGGCGCAAGATCGCGCGCGAAATGAAAGCCGACTACGTTCTCGATCCGTCGAAAGAAAATGTGCGCGCCATTGTGATGGAGAAGACCGGCGGCCTGGGCGTGGACGTCGTGCTCGAAATGGCAGGGCATCCTGACTCGATTCGCACTGCGTTCGATATTGTGCGGCGGGGCGGAAGAATTTCCCTGCTGGGCCTGACTTCGAAACCTATCTCGCTGAACTTTTCCGAAGACATTATTTTTAAGGGCATCACGGTGCAGGGCATCAACGGTCGCCGCATGTACCAGACCTGGTACCAGATGACCGCGCTGCTCAAGGCCGGCAAACTCGATCTGCATCCCGTGATCACCGACCGCATCGCGATGAAGGATTTCTCCAAGGCCATGGAGCGGCTGAAAACTGGTGAGGCGAGTAAAATACTGGTATATCCGAACGGCGTGAAATGATCGTGCGGCACGAATCGTGTGGCGCGGGCGCTCTTGCCCGCGAACTCTGCGTCGCGACGCACCCGCGGAATAAGCACTGCACATGGAAGTGAATTATGGCCCTTGATGCATTCGTTCGCTGCACCTGCATCCGGGATGGCAAAGCCAAGCCCCACCCGCTCCCCGACCGCCTTACCTTCGACGAAAGTGGCGAGCCGATGCTTACGGGCGATCCTAGCGACGAAGAATGGGAAGCTCACGACCGCTGGCTTGCGGAATCCTGCGAGCACGAGGGGTTTATCCTCTCGTTCTTCCTGGGCAACATAACAAAGGTAGGGAATCTGCGCAGCTTTCTGCGTCACCTGCAGGGAAAGCCCGGGCCGCGATTCCCGATTCTTCTTGAGAAAGTTCTCTATGACGGCACGCACACCGGCGACTGGATCCCTATAAAAGAGTCTCCGGCGTTGCTCAAGGAAGTCGATACCGTACTCCACTCGAGCGACATTCTGGCCGAGTCCGAGAAAGAGTTTTTCACCAACATGAAGCAACTGTGCGAGGCCAGTATCGCGACCGGAAACCCGATTATGTTCTGAGGGTCTCAGGGCTGATGGCCTCGGGGTATTACACTGATCAGGGTCTATCCGCGCCGATCCGCATAAATCCGTGGCAAAGAAGTTCGAGGGTTTCATGACCACTGCAACTCGCACCAATCCGCTCTCGTATCTTACCGACCAACTCAACGAACTCAAGGCAAGGGCACGCACTTCAAGCTGCGCGTGCTGGAGGATGAGCAGGCGCCGGTCTGCACCTTCGACGGCAAGAGGGTCATCAACCTGGCGTCGAATAATTACCTGGGGCTGACCACGCACCCCAAGCTGCGCGAAGCGGCGCTGGAGGCCACCCGAAAATACGGCGTGGGATCGGGCGCCGTGCGCACCATCGCCGGCACCATGAAGATCCACATGGAGCTGGAGGAGAAGATCGCGCGCTTCAAGAATGTGGAGGCCTGCGTTGTCTTCCAGTCGGGTTTCGCGGCCAATGCGGGCACGGTTTCGGCGGTGCTTGGCAAAGATGATTTCATCGTCTCCGACGCGCTGAACCACGCCTCCATCATCGACGGCGCGCGCCTGTCGCGGGCGAAGATCCTGGTGTTTCGCCACAAAGACGTCGCCCACGCCGAAGAGCAACTTGCCAGCATCAAGGATGAACCTGGCAAAGAAGCTGCTGATCACGGACGGCGTGTTCTCGATGGACGGCGACATCGGCCCGCTGCCTGGTCTCTGCGATCTAGCTGAGAAATACGGCGCCATCATGATGGTCGACGACGCCCACGCCTCCGGCGTGCTCGGTCGCAACGGCCGCGGCACGATCGATCATTTCAAAGTGCACGGGCGCGTCGATATTCAGGTGGGAACGCTGTCGAAGGCCATCGGCGCGCTCGGCGGATACGTCTGCGGAACGCGCGATCTGATCGATTTTCTCTATCATCGGGCGCGGCCGTTCTTATTTTCGACTTCGCATCCGCCATCGGTCGCGGCAACCTGCATCGCCGCCTTCGACGTTCTGGAAAACGAGCCCGAGCGCATGGAGAAACTCTGGGAGAACACGCGCTTCTGGAAAAAAGAACTCGGGCTTCTCGGCTTCGACATCGGCGGCCGCGCCACTCCCGCCAGCGAAACTCCGATCACGCCCATCATCATCGGCGACGGCAAGCTGACCATGGACTTCTCCCGCGAACTGTTCAAAGAAGGCGTGCTCGGCACCGGCATCGCATTTCCGACAGTGCCGGAAGGTAAAGCCCGCATCCGCACCATCATGACCGCCACGCACACGAAGGAAGAGCTGGAGCAGGCGCTGGAGGTGCTGGGGAGAGTGGGGAAGAGGATCGGGATTCTAGCTTGAACCAGTCAACTACTTCGATACTCCTTAGTCTGCGCGGTACACGATCTTCCCGGCCACAATCGTCGCGACGACTTTCCCGATAAACTGCCAGCCGTCGAACGGTGTGTTGTGCGACAAGGACCGCGACTTGGCCGCTTCAAACGTCCAGCGCTTCTTGGGATCGAAGATAGTTACATCTGCGAAGCTCCCGCGCGCGAGCGATCCGCGACCGCGAAGATCGAAAACGCGCGCAGGGCCGGCAGTAAAGAGTTCGACAATGCGGGTCAGCGGAATCTTGTGCTCGCGATGAAGCTTTGTGATGGCGAGGGCGAGCGCAGTCTCGAGTCCGGTGATGCCGAAGGCGGCGCGCTCGAACTCGACCTCTTTCTCATGCCTGGCGTGAGGGGCGTGGTCGGTGGCGATGGCATCCACGGTCCCGTCGGCGAGCGCGACCAGAATCGCTTCACGGTCAGCGGCCGAGCGCAGCGGCGGATTCATCTTGAAATTCGTGTTGTACTCGCCCACATCCTGGTCGAGCAGGGTGAAGTGGTGCGGCGTCACTTCACAGGTGACGCGGGCCTTGGCACGCTTGCCGCGGCGTACGGCCTTGAGTGCGTCGGAAGTGGAAAGATGCGCTACATGCAGGCGCGATTCGCGAATCTGCTGCGCGAGAGTAACGTCGCGATCCACGAGATTGGCTTCGGCTGCAGCCGGCATGCCGCGCAGGCCAAGACGGAAACTGGTGGGGCCTTCGTGCATGGAGCAGTGCTCCGTGAGGCGCGTGTCTTCGGCGTGCTGCACCACAGGCAGGTTCAGCTCGGCACCGAGCATCAGGGCCGCGCGCATGATTTCGTCGTCGAGGATGGGTTTGCCATCGTCGGTGACAGCCACCGCGCCGGTGCGTTGCAGGGTGGCGAAGTCGGTGAGCGTAGTTCCGCGCGAGTTGCGGGTTGCGGCCGCGATGGGGAAGACGTTGACCACGCCGCCGCGCTCCGGATGCCGCAACCAGGCAACCCACTCGGCGGTGTCCACTACGGGCACAGTGTTCGGCATGGTGCATACCGAGGTGAAACCTCCGGCGGCCGCGGCGGCCGTGCCACTGGCGATGGTTTCTTTATATCCCTGTCCCGGTTCGCGCAGGTGAACGTGCAGGTCGATGAATCCCGGCGCAACGATCAGGCCGCATGCATCGAACTTCTCATCAGCGCCGCCGCGCACCTTGTTGGGCAAAGCAATCTCGGCGACGCGGCCGTCGCGCAGCAAAACGTCCATGGACGCGTTGATCTTCGCCGCAGGGTCGATGACATGGCCGCCCTTAATGAGCAGAGATTGCGGTTTGGATTTGTCGGTCGCCATTCGGTCTAAAGTTAAGAACTCTTTCCCCGCTACTTTCCTACTTTCATCTGGCCTTGCCCAACGCCCGCACCAGAATCGCCATGCGCGTAGGGACGCCGTTGCGAACCTCGTCCACGATGACGGAGCTGGGACCGTCAACCACTTCCGAAGTCAACTCCAGACCACGGATGATCGGCCCGGGATGCATGACGATCGCATCCCGTTTTGCCAACTTCAGCCGCGAAGTAGTCATCTGATAGCGCGCCATGTAGTCCTGCAGGTGGATTTTCCTCCCGGCGAGGCGTTCTTGCTGCACGCGCAACAGCATGATCACATCCGTCCCACGCAGGGCTTCTTCAATGTGGCGGGTGACGCGCAAACCAGGAGCAAGGGTGGTCGCGAAGTCGGGTACGAGCTCGGGAGGACCGCAGAGCATTACCTTCGCGCCGAATCGGCTTAGCAGGTGGCACGCTGAACGGGCCACGCGACTGTGGTAGATATCACCGACAATCGCGATCTGCAAGCCCTTGAATGTTTTTTTGTGTTTCAGGATGGTGAAGGCATCGAGCAAAGCCTGCGAAGGATGCTCGTGCATGCCGTCACCCGCATTGATGACGGGAATATCGAGGTGCTGCGCCATCAGGAGAGGTGCGCCCGCAGAGGGATGGCGCACCACGATTGCGTCCGCGCCGACCGCGCGCAGGGTGTACGCGGTGTCGAGCAGAGATTCGCCCTTCTCAATGCTCGAGCCTGAGGACTGCACCAGGATCGTAACGGCGCCCATCGACTTGGCGGCGATCTCGAAAGAAGATCGGGTGCGAGTGGAAGCTTCGTAAAACAGCAGCACGATGCGCCGGTTGCGCAGCAGCGGACGAGCCCTGAGCGGATTCATCCGGCGGGCCAGCTTCAGCAGGCCCAGGATTTCCCCGTCCTCCATGTGCTCGATCCCGAGCAGTGAACCACGTGCTGGTCTGTTCATCTCGTGAGAATTCAAACGGTGCATCATACGCGGCCAGCGCGGCCTGCGGCAAGGCCGGTTTCTGCCCCGTTTCACGCAGCAGAATGCGGCACAATTGCTTCTCGATGTAAGGCTGGGGAAAGCAACGGCCTATGGCCGTTTCCTCCGGCCCAGGAAGGCGCCAGTCAAAGCTCCGGCGATGCTGCCTGCGGCCACCGAGATCAGTAAGAAACCTACCATGCTGAGGATCAACTTGGCAGCCAAGCCTTCTGGAGTTCTCAGGATGTCGAGGGTGGCTTGTACCTGAGGATCATGGGAGCGCGATGCAACCTGCTGGAGGGCTTCGATCATCTGCTGACGCACTTGCCCGCCGGCCTGCAGCATTGCCAGCAAGATTGCCAGGAAGACCGCGATAACGGCAGCAGAAAGAAGACCGGTGGCAGCGCCGATTTGCGCTCCCGAACGGGCACTAACTTTCCAGGCTGGGTTTCGGCGGTGGTAAAGAATGACCGCCAGACATCCGGCACCCAACGTGGCCAACGGTGGAACTGTTAGACGCAGAGACATCACTACAACGGAGATTAAGGCGGCAATCGCACAAGCTCGAATGGCCCGCGACCATTCGATCCCCGTAGAAAGCTCCCGAGCACTCAGGGGCACCGGAACCGTGGGCGGGTCCAGGGAAAAAACGGGTAGGTCAGCGGCCAGGACATCCCCCGCCCCAGACGGCACCAAAGGCTCCGGCATGGCCACACGAATCTGGGGCGCGCCGCACTGCGAGCAGAAGGGCTTGCCGTCCTCGCTGTTGTTACCGCACTTGTGGCAGGGATGATCCATGGAATCAGAGAAGAGCTTGCTTGAAGGTATCGCACGATGAGGGCAGGTGCAAGGAACGGGAGCCGCGGGTTGCCGACGCGCGTCTAGATATCCGTGTCTTTCCCGTGGGTCCTTACGTAAACCAGCGAGAAGCTTGATCCCTTGCCCTCCGGTTCCACCGCTACGATGTGCTGATCGTCTTTCTTGCCCACCTTGAGCTCGATGTTGTTGCCGTGGTTGCCTTCGCAGGTCAAGTCATTCGAATCATCCTTGGAACCGTGCGATTCCATTCTCATGTCCAGGTTCAAACTGGAAGTGTGACACTCGAGGACATTTCCATACTTTTTCAACTGATCTCTGTAGTAGGAGAGAACTTTGGCGGGTGTGTCGTCGGACTCATACTCCAAGGCGATCACTTTTATGCCGAAGCCAAAGCCTGAGATATTCACATTGGCGCTCTTGTCGCTCCCGTCGGAATCTTTCTCTTTTACGCGGGCGCCGGGATAAACCGCCAGGCCGACATCGGCAACATCTGCCCGTTGGCTGACGTGGACGTCACCGAGAAGAGATTTGACGTCCACCTGCTTGTCTTGTCCGTTCGGTTCTTTCTTCACGTTCACGCTACACCCGGCCAGGAGCAGTAGCGCGGCGAAGCCGGCTCCGGCGACATCAAATGCATAGAGTCTGTTCCTGCGCATGTTAAGAACCTCCACTGGCAACTTGGACCGGACGCTCCAGGCCGGTGCCCCGCTGGGCGATATTGGGAATGCTCACGGGAAGATGCCCGTGAATCGCGATTTCCCCAAACAGCGCCCTGACCGCGCTTACCTCCGATACTGACGCGTTGGAAAAGGTACACATGTAATTCTCGATCTGGGGGAAGTCAGCCGCCAGATACGGATTACCCATGGCCACGACCACAGTTTTCTCGGCCGCGCGGTTCATGAGCTCCTGCAGCAACGCGCCACTTGCATCCTCCATAGCTACTGAGTTCCCAACCCTACCCGCGGTCGGGACCACATAAACGGCGGCCACCACAGTCTTGGCTTCGGTCACCGCTTTCAGCACCTCATCGCTCATCCCGGCGGCGAAACGCGGATCCACATAGAGTACGCGCGCATCAGGAATTCTGGCGCGAAGCTCGCGGCCGAAAGCTCGCCCGGATTCAGTCCTCACGTCCTCGGAGAAGAGCACCGCAACAACCTGGTTGTGTGTCTCCTCCTGGGTTGTATACGGAAGTCCCGCCTTCGCGGTTCCCTGGTTCTTGAGGGGAGATTTGAGGGGCAGAACCTTGCCGTTGTCGCGCACCAGCGTGACTGCTGCATCGGCCACCTGCTGGCCGAAAGCCAGGTTCCCGGGCTTGCCCACCAGGTTTGCGATAGCCCTCAAATCCACGGCGCGGGCGTCCTGCAAGCCGAGAGACGCCTTTATCTTCAGGATCTTAAGCACTGAGCGGTCAAGGCGTTCGCGGGAGATCTCTCCCGACTGCACCGCCTTGAGCATAGAATTGTACGAAGCCGGGAAGTCGGCGGGGATGAGCAACACGTCATTGCCAGCCTTGAACGCCTCAACTGCTGCCCGGCCGATGTCATTGGCAAAGAGATGGGTCAGGGCGGCCATGTCAAGCGCGTCGGTGATGATGATTCCTTTGAAGCCCAGTTGTTTTTCCAGCAGGTCAGAAACGATTGCCGGCGAAATTGTGGCTACGTGGTTGGGATCGGAATCGAGCACAGGCACAGTCACGTGCGCCACCATGACCGAATCGACGCCCGCCGCGATGGCTTGGCGAAAAGGCGGCAGTTCAATGGAGTCCAGGTGGGCACGGTCCACGTTGACGCTGGCCACGCCGAGATGTGAATCGGTGGCCGTGTCGCCGTGACCGGGAAAGTGTTTGACCGTGGTCAGCATCCCGCCTTCATGCGCTCCCTTGATATAGGCAGCGACCAGATCGCCGACTTGCTTGGGATCTTCCCCGAACGATCGTGTGTTGATGATGGGATTGGCGGGATTGGAGTTCACGTCGGCATCAGGAAAGAAATTCCAGTGAATGCCGATGGCGCGCGCTTCGAGTGCCGTGATGCTGCCGAAAGTTTCGGCGTCTTCTGTCTTGCCATCTCCGCCGAAGGCCATGGCGTGCGGAAAGACCGTGGTTCCCATCAGGCGCATCGATACGCCTCGTTCGAAATCGGCGGCAAACAGCAGCGGCAGCTTCGACTCACTTTGCAGGCGGTTGAGAAGTTCCGCGGCTTCGTAGGGTTCGCTGCGCAGAAGATACGGACCGTCCACATGCACCGTCATGGCGAACGATCCAACGTGATATTTTTGCATTTCCTCAAGCCACTGCAGGTATTCGGGATTCTCCACGTTCAGAAAGCTGGCGCGGCACCAGATCATGAATACCTGCCCGACTTTCTCCTCCAGGGTTAGCTTGCGAAGCGTCTTTTCGGCCCATTTCTCGCCGTCGTGGGTGAGGCGAATAGGACCCGGGCGCTGATATTTGTCCTTTGCAGATGCGGCCGTGGTAAGCACAACCGAGAACAGTAGGAGAGCAAGTTTGCGGTGCATGCCAGAACGATAGCAGAAGGACGGCCCTCAGGTGTCCGGTTTAGGAGCCGGAACCTGAGACCCAGCCTGCCGCCGTCTCCTGAACCTGCCCATCGTCGCCGAAGCCACGCAGCCAGTGGACCTCCGGCTCGCGGCGAAACCAGGTCATCTGCCGCTTGGCGTAGTTGCGATGAGCCTGCTGAGCGGCCTGAAGTGCCTGCTCGCTCGTGAGTTCTCCACGAAGGAATTGCGCTGCCTGCTTGTAGCCCAGGGAAGACAGTGGCCCAGCCGCATCGCCGTACTTTGCAAGCAGACGCCGCGTCTCTTCGACCAGTCCAGCTTCGAACATCTGCTGCGCGCGGCGATTGATTCGGTCATAGAGGGCCTGACGATCAGGATCGAGACCGAGGCGCAGGATGCGGAAACCCCGCAACGGCTCGCGCCCGCGCTGCTGCCAGAGTTCCGTCATCTTTTGACGCGACGCCAGACACACTTCGATGCCACGGATGAGCTTGGGGGTGTCGTTGGCGTGAATCTTCTCCGCAGCCGCGGGATCGAGGCGGCGCAGAATGCGATGGAGGTAGCTGGAGCCGCGGCTGTTGGACTCGCGCAGCCGCTCGCGCAGTTCTTCGGAGCGCTGCGGACCGGGGAAAAGTCCTTCGAGCAGAGCACGCAGGTAGAGTCCGGTTCCACCCACCAGGATCGGCAAACTTTCCCGCGCCTTGATCGAATCAAGCACCTGGCGTGCCTGGCGCGCATATTCACCGGCAGTGATGGGATTGGTGGGCTCTACGCAATCGAGCAAGTGATGCGGTGCGCGGCCCCGTTCGAAGAGCGTGGGCTTGGCGGTCCCGAGGTCGAACTCGCGGTACATCGCGACGGAATCGCAGTTCACGATCTCGCCGTTGAAGCGTTCCGCAAGGGCCAGAGAAAGAGCGGTCTTGCCGCTGGCCGTGGGGCCAAGCACTACCACCAGCAGCGGTTCAGGCTGCACCGTCAGCGCACGCTCCAGCGAATGGCGTGCCAGTAGCGAATCAGGGTTAAGACGAGCAGCAGGAAGGCCAGCAGCAGCAAGCCGGAAGTCTCCGTGGCATAAATCGCGTGCCGGCGGTGCTTTCCGGCGGAGTCGTTCTGGCGCTGGGCGTCAGGCACGCAGATATTGTACGCTCCGCCACAAGGAGCGCGCGGCTTGGTGCTACACTACGCGTCGTCTTCCCATGCCCGCTTTCCCAGGAAGTCGTTCCAGCGGAATCGCGCGGTTCGGAGTCTTCGAGCTCGACCTCGCCGCAGGCGAACTGCGCAAAAACGGCACTAAGCTCCGGCTACAGGACCAGCCCTTTCAGGTGCTGGCTTTGCTCCTGGAGCGCGTCGGCGATGTGGTCACACGTGAGGAATTGCGCCAGAAGCTGTGGCCCGCCGACACCTTCGTAGATTTCGACCATAGCCTGAACACCGCCGTGAACAAGTTGCGTGAGACTCTGGGCGATTCCGCATCCAGTCCACGCTATATCGAGACCCTGGCGCGACGTGGATATCGTTTTATTGCACCCGTACAAACCATTGTGGGGACATCAGAGCGAAGCTCGGCGACAGCAACTGTCCGCCAGGATTCCCCGAACCCCCTGCATCCTGAACTGGAAGTTCCCATCCCCCGCCGTGGCTTAACGCGCGGCTTATTTGCCCTGGTTCAAGTGATGTACCTGATCTTCTATGTGGTCGCACTTTCCCGGATCCACGCGGTGCAGGGAGTCGTCGATTCATTCTTGCCGGGATGGAGCGCAACCTTGCTGGTGGCCGCGGTGATGGTGACCGCGGGAGTGGGAATTCCGCTGCGCTTTTACCTGCTCTCGGCAGCGGGATTCGACTACCAGCGCCTGGGGGAGAAGTTCCAGCAGATGTTTCCCTTCATTCTGGCGCTCGATGAGTTGTGGGCAGTAGCTCCGTTCCTGCTGATCCAGAAGATCGGGCTGGGCACGGCTTTCGCAGCCAGTGCGGCATTGCTCTACGTGCCGTTTTCGGAACGAACCCTCATTCGCATGGCTTATATGAGGCGGCAAGAACGCGAATAGGACCCAATCCGATAGACAGTTACCCGGGTGGCTGTTGCCGAGGTCGTCCGGAAATCTGCTAAAGAATGGTCCGCTCGTTTTTCCTGGAACCAAACTAACAAACCGCGCGTTACCTCGTCTAAGAGACGGACAGAGGTGTGCTTGCCCGGCGGAGGCTTTTAATGAAACGCATGGGTCTTGAACAGTGGTTGTTTACGGGTCTGATTCTCGGCGTTTTCGTTTGCGCATTGGCCGCGCTGCCGGCGCGGGCTGATGATTGGTCGAAGACCTATACCCTCACCGGCAAGCCCGATCTTCGGGTGGACACTTCCGACGCCAACATTCACGTCTCCACCTGGGACCAGAACACCATCGAAGCCAAGGTAACCACAACGCGCTACAAGATCGGCGACGATGGCATCCGCATTGAAGAGCACCAGACCGGCGACATGGTCGAGATCGACGTGCACTATCCCCACACTCACGGCTTTGGCGTCACCATCGACTGGGGCAATCATGGCAATCGTCGCGTCGACATCGACATCCACATGCCACGCGAGGGCCGGGTGGACCTGCACACCGGCGATGGCAAGATTGAATTAGGTGACTTTAAAGGAGAAATGCAATTGCATAGCGGGGACGGCTCGCAGGAGATTGACCGTGTGGACGGTAAACTCCGGGCGACGACCGGGGATGGCCACATCCACGCCAATGGACGTTTTGACGAGCTTGATCTCAAGACCGGGGACGGACACGTGAATGCGCAGGCGATGACCGGCTCAGCCCTGGCCGCGAGCTGGAAGCTGGAAAGCGGCGACGGCGCGGTGACGCTCGAAGTGCCGGAAAATCTGGCAGCAGACTTGGATCTGCACACCGGCGATGGCCATATCGACCTCGATATGCCGGTCACCACCGAAGGCAAGATTCGTCAAGGCGAGATCCACGGCAAGCTGAACGGCGGCGGGAATTTGCTGGTGATTCATACCGGAGATGGATCGATCCGGCTAGGGAAAAGCTAGCGAGCTTCAGCTTCCACGCTTGACGCCAGGCTTTATACTCTTTGGTCCCACATTTCGATTTCCAAACCCAATCGTTTTGTCCCGGAGTGTCTACGATAGGCAGGAAATGGAAGAGGATCTCTCATGGTATTCCCTCGCATTTGTGTAATTACTTTTGTGGTCGCATCGTTGCTTTCCTCGGCCGGCGCACAACAACCCGCTGCCGCGCCGTCAAAGCCTGAGCCGGCACTGGACGTGACCTCAATGGATCGCAGCGTGGATCCATGCGTGGACTTCTTCGAGTATTCCTGCGGCGGGTGGATTAAGAACAACCCGATTCCTCCCGATCAGACATCATGGGAAACCTATTCGAAGATGCAGGACGAGAATCTGGGCCGGCTGCGCGGAATCCTCGAGGCCTCCGCCGCCCCTGACCCCAATCGCAACGCGGCTACCCAGAAGATTGGCGACTACTATTCCTCCTGCACCGACGAGAAAGCCATCGAGGTCAAGGGAATCGAACCGCTGAAGCCGGAACTCGAGCAGATCGCCAAGATCAAGTCCAAAGCGGAAATTGCCGGTGTCGCAGCCACCGTGATCGACGACAATGTCCTGTTTCGTTTCAATTCCAACCAGGATTTCAAAGATGCTACTCAAGTGATCGCGTACGCGGACCAGGGCGGCCTCGGCCTGCCCGACCGCGATTACTACCTGAAGGAAGATGCCAAGTCGGTAGAGCTGCGCAAGGCTTACGTCGCACACGTGCAGAAGATGTTCGAGTTGCTGGGCGAACAGCCAGAGGTGTCGGCCGCGGAAGCACACACCGTGATGCGCATCGAAACCGCCCTGGCCAAGGGGTCGATGACAAGGGTCGAGCGACGCGAACCGAAGAACCTTGATCACAAGATGACCAGCGGAGAGCTGCAGAAGATCAGTCCCGAGTTCCAGTGGCAGGTTTACTTCACCAAGGTGGGACTACCGGCGCTGCCTTCGCTGAATGTGGCGTCCCCCGGCTTCTTCAAGGTCATGAACGAAGAACTCGAAAAAGAAAGTCTGGCGGACTGGAAGACTTACCTGCGCTGGCACCTCGTCCATGCGGATGCTCCCTTTCTTTCGGCTGCGTTCCTGAACGAAAACTTCGCCTTTTATGGCAAGACCTTGCGGGGCCAGCAGGAGCTGCAACCTCGCTGGAAGCGCTGTACGGAGTACGTGGACGATGACCTGGGAGAAGCGCTGGGCCAAGTTTACGTGGAGAAGTATTTCAGTCCGGACGCGAAACAGCAGGCGTTGAAAATGGTGAAGGAAATCGAGGCCACCATGGAGCAGGACATCAACTCGTTGCCCTGGATGTCCTCCGCCACCAAACAGCAAGCGCTGGTAAAGCTCCATGCTATGGCCAACAAGATCGGCTATCCCGACAAGTGGCGGGATTACAGCAAGCTCGAAATCGTTCGCGGCGATGAGCTGGGCAATGTGGAGCGCTCCCGCCGATTCGAGTTCAACCGCCAGCTGGCCAAGATCGGCAAGCCGCTCGACCGCGGTGAATGGGGAATGACTCCGCCCACCGTGAACGCGTACTACGATCCACAGATGAATGACATTAACTTTCCCGCCGGGGTGTTGCAGCCGCCGGCGTTCGATCCTGCCTCGGACGCAGCTCCGAACTATGGCGACACCGGCGGCACCATCGGGCACGAACTGACGCATGGCTTCGACGACGAAGGCCGTCAGTTCGACGCCCAGGGCAACCTGCGAGACTGGTGGACCGCAGAGGATGGGGAAAAGTTCGTCAAGCGGGCCAGTTGCATCTCAGATCAGTATTCTACTTACACGATTGTTGACGACGTCAAGATCAACGGCAAGCTGACCTTGGGCGAGGATGTTGCCGACCTGGGCGGCCTCATCCTCGCTTATATGGCGTGGAAAGAAGATACCAGGAGGCAGAACCTGCAGCCGCTCGACGACCTTACTCCCGAGCAAAGATTCTTCGTGGGCTACGGGCAAAGCTGGTGTGGCGAAACCCGCGATGAGACCAAGAGGCTGCGGGCCACTGTGGACCCGCATTCTCCCGAAAAATACCGTACCAATGGCGTGGTCTCGAACATGCCGGAATTCCAGGAGGCATTTCACTGCAAGGCGGGATCGCCGATGGTGAATCAAAACCGTTGCCGCGTGTGGTAGGCAAGAAATTGCTGTCGTCGCCATTCTCAGGCTGTGGCGACTCGAGAGGGGCTATTCCATTTCTTCCTTGGTGGGGTTGTAGTAGAAGCGGAAGCGAAGCGCCAGATATTGTCCGCCAAACTCGCTGGGCAAAGCTGGAAATGGGTCTGAGCCCACGATGCCGGCCCAGGCCGCGCGATCAAGGGGAATGTCTCCCGAGGTGGCGACCAGCTTCATGCCCGCGACTTTCCCATCCTTGGTAATCGCGAATTCAATGATTAGGTTTCCGTGTTTCATCGCCGCGGATTCTGGAATGGCGCTGTACCAGTTCTGACGCACATCATGAAGCACACGCTGCAGGTAGGGGCCGAAGTCTACGCCTTCAGTGTCGCTGAGAATCTCCAGGTTGCCCACCTGGCGGCCATGCGCCCCCGTCCCCAATCCGAAATCGCCGCCGTTGCCCTGACCGCTTCCCGGTCGCGACGCCGCCCGGGCCGCCTCTTGAATCGCATCGCCCGCGGACATGGAACCAGAGTACTTGCTGAATTCATTCTTGATGTTGGGCGTGGCGGGAGTCTGTAACTGCGCGATCTGCGGATTAGGCGCTGCCTGGGGTGCCGGCTGGGTTTGCGCCAACCCAGCGGACGACTGAGGCGGCGCTGCCGTCTGGGGTGCGCTCGATCCCGGCGCTCCAGGAGGCGGCGTCGCCAGGCTCTTGCGCAGCTCCTTCACGTCCAGTTGAGGATGCCGCGTCATCGCGACCCGGTCTTTGTCGGAAATGATATTCGAGTTCTTATGCGGCGTCTTTTGCAAGTCTGTCGGGAGCTCAAGGAACGTCACATCTTTGCCGGTCGTCAGATTCTTTGCCGCGACAGCCGAGTGCCAGGGCAAGTATTTTTCCAGGCTCTCGATCTTGACCAGCAAGACGATAAGAATCAGGTGGACGATGATGGAAATCCAGGCCGCTTCGCGGCGGCGCGAGCGCGCCAGATCGTCCTGCAACTGGATCAGCAGATGCGGTACACGGGCATCGTCGTCCAGAGCCCGGTAGGCCGTTTCCCATCCCTGGGCATCGTACAGGCCAAGCTGTTCCGGCTGAGGCTTCTCGGGAGGAGGCGCCGGATCCTGGAATGGAATTTGCGTGATGGGCATGACCTAAGCTTTTCCGAGCCAGCCTTGTCCGTTAGACACAGATCCCCCTCGCCACGTTGCATCCCGCTTCCCACGGGATGACGCAACGAACCACCGCGGCCAAGCTAGCTTTATTTTCGCATCTTTCAGGGGATTCTGCGAACCCCGAGGTGGGGGTGGGACTTACCTGTGTAAACATTTGTAAAACGCCTCTTCGGATTGCCGCTTTTAAAAGACCGAGGCGCCGGCTTCGTCCAGATCTTTCAGCGCTTTTTGCCCCTGGAACCGCCTGAAAACGAAGAAAGCATGGACTCCGAATGCCCACAATGAAAACATCACCATAAGGGCGATCATGTCAGCCCCATACAAAAACATGCCCGCCAGGAACGCCCACCGATGGCCACCGCGTGCGGCGAATCCCAGCGCTATCAACATAACCAGCCACGCCGCGGCCGCGCCGTACATCGCGAAAGGATACAGAGGGCTGTGCGACCTGGCATAAACCCCCAACAGATCGAACGTACCAATGTTGATAAGAATGTTCAGCCGCACCGGAAGCACTCCGGTGCTGAGCGCAGCCAGACCCGCGGCCCAGAAGAAGTAGTTCGCATCGCTCCTGCTTTCGGCGAGTAGGTCGGCACGTCGCTGTTCCTCTGCCGCCTTGTACTCTTCGTCCGTTCGACCTGCACCAACATTCAGCGTCTGCATCGGAGTGCCACATTAACGGCCGCGCTAGACTTTCGCTTTCGCCATGCCGGTAAGGCCAACCTTCTTCCCATGCTTCCGGATCTCGCCCACTATGTCGAGCGCGAGAGCCAGCGCGCGCCGCCCATCCTCAAGCGGCACCACCGGGATCGAGCGCTGCCGCACCGCATGCAGGAACGACCTCAATTCCGCGTGCAAAGGTTCTTCCGAAGTCACCGGTGGTTTGGCCACCTTAATCTGCGGATTGACCGTGGGAGCTCCCGGCGCGGCGCCATCGGCCCCAACGGTGAAGACCAGAACCTCCTGCCTTCCGTAGTCGACCGAGACATATTGCTGCGGTTGAAAGAACCGCAGTTTGCGCACGCGTTCCGTCGAAACCCGGCTGGCAGTGAAGTTAGCCACACATCCCGATTCGAACTCCAGCCGCACGTTGGCAATATCAACCTTGCCGGAGAGAATGGGCAGTCCGACCGCGCGAACCTCTTTCACCGGAGAATTGGCGAACGAAAGCACGATGTCCAGGTCGTGGATCATCAGGTCAAGCACAACATCGACATCGAGCGATCGCGGCGTGAAAACACTGAGGCGGTGCACTTCGAAAAACATCGGCTGGGTAAGCAGCGGGATGGTAGCACGCACCGCGGGGTTGAAGCGTTCGAGGTGTCCGACCTGAGCAATGCGCTTATGCGTGGCCGCCAGTTTCACCAACTCGTTCGCCTCAGCCAGCGAAGCGGCGACCGGCTTCTCGATCAGCACATCCACGCCCGCTTCTAGGAGAGCGCGGGTCACTGCAAGATGATGCACCGTAGGCGCCGCCACCGACGCCGCCCGCACCTCGCTGTGCGTGGTCAGCATCTGCGCGACCGAGCCGAAGGCGCGGCAGCCGAATTCGCGCGCCACCGCGTCAGCGCGATCCAGATTAGGATCGACCACACCTACCAGCCGAACTGGTTCGCCCTGCTGCTCCAGTTCCTGGTAAACCCGCGCGTGATTGCGTCCGAAGACGCCCACCCCCACCACCGCGACGGAAATCGGATTCTCAGCTCGCAGGAAGGAACTCTCACCTGGCCGGTTGCCAGCAGGAACAACAGATTGTAAACGTAAAGCCCGGAAAGAGCATCTGCAATAGACTTAATAATTTGGAATCGGACGATTGGACAACTGCACCCCCCGACAGCCTTAAGGTTTTCAAATGCCCAATGACCCGATCGCCCAATTGCCTAATAGGAGCGTCTCACCGCATGCGAACCATTGCCCTGCTGACCGTTTCCAACATCTTCATGACCTTCGCCTGGTATGGCCACCTGAAATATCGTGATGTTCCGTTGTTCAAAGTGATCGTGATCAGTTGGATGATCGCCTTTTTCGAATATTGCTTCCAGGTGCCGGCCAACCGCATCGGTTCTTACGAATTCAGCGCGGCGCAACTGAAGACCATTCAGGAGGTCATTACGCTGATCGTGTTCTCAGTGTTTTCAGTGCTCTATCTGAAGCAGCCGGTACGCTGGAACCACGCCGTCGGATTCGCGATGATTGTGGCCGCGGTGGGGGTGATCTTCAAACAGTGGTAGGCCGGAAATCAATGCGTCATCCCGAAGCCCGCGCTTTACAGCGGGGCGAGGGATCTCCCGCAGATCGGAGCTGACCAGGAATCATATTGCACGGCCGACTCAACTCCCGGATTTCGTGGCATGCCCCTGCACTTTCTTCAAAATGGCGATCTGCCCCGCATGATAAAGCGCGTGTTGCGCCACGCCGTGCAACATAAAGTAGAAATCGTATTTCTTGCCGGGAACCTGGTCACGCAGCCGCGACTCAGGCAAAGCAGCAACCGTTTTCACGAGCAAATCGTGCGTGTGTTTTGCATCAGAAATAGCCTCGCGCCACGCAGTTTGAGTAGGTTTGGGGACGACCGGAAAATTTGCAGTACCCGTGAGCTGCACTTTCTCTCCGTCCAGCCGGCGGCTGGCCGCATCGTCCCAGGCGGAAACATGCAGCACCAGCTCCCAGATGCTGTGAACATCGGGCAAAGGCTGTGCCGCAGCGGTCGCAGCATCCATCTCCCGCAGCAGCTCCAGCAGAGCGGGACCATGCCAGGCATCGCCTTCAAATGCGCGGCGAAGCTGTTCGGCAATCAGGGCAGGTTCAGAACTGGGAGTGGTCATAGTCCCTTGACTTCTTTCCAGAGGATCAACAGCAGACGTGCGAATACAAGTAAATCTTATTCAGGCCGAGTCCGCCACAACCGCCATCCCCGCCGCATTTGCCGCGTCGAGAACTTTCTCGCCATCGAGCAGCAGACATTTTCCGGCATCTATGGCAAGGCAGGTTGCTCCTGCCGCCTGCATCACTTCGATGGTCTTCACTCCGATCACGGGAACATCGAAGCGCGTATCCTGATTAGGCTTGGCGATCTTCACCACTGTGAGGGCGCGGCTGAGCGTGGAAGCCTCTCCACGCAGCGAACCCATAATGTGCCCGGCACGCTCAATGGCGGCGTCGGTGCCCTCCATGGCTTCGACGGCCACGCAAACCGCCTCGGCGATTACAACGGTCTGGCCAATATCATACTGCGCCAGTTGGCGGGCAACGGTGCGTCCGTAGTCGATATTCTTGCGTTCCTGTTCGGTCCGCGCGCGGAGCGTAAGCGTTCCCGGCTTCGCCAGTAGCGGTTCCAGCAGCGCGGTTGAACTCTCCAAAGTGATACCCTCCTCCGCCAGAACCTTGGCCACAGCTCCGAGCAGGCTGTCAGTATTGCGCGTGGTCAATGAGAGCAGAAGCTTGGCCAGGCGCCAGTCAGGCTTGATGGCGGAGAAAATCTGCTTGTGTTTCACCTGTCCAGCCATAATTGCCCGGTGGACGCCTTCCCGCTGGAAAGTTTCGATCAGCTTCGAAAGCTCGCCCAGCGAAAGCCAGTGAACCGAAGCCGCACCGCGATCCTCGATCTCAGCTGACGCCTCTTCCTTAATCGCAACCACTACAACGTCGAATCCTTGAACGCGCGCGGCGTCCAATATGAGAAGAGGAAACGTGCCGTTGCCGGCAATAAGCCCGATGCGTTCCATAGTAGAAGCTGTAGAGACGTTGCCTGCAACGTCTTGGGCAGCGGCAGAGACGTAGCAAGCTACGTCTCTGCGATACTTTTACTTAATAACGCCGCGTTGGGATGATTCGATGAAACTTATCAGCATCTTCACATCTTCCCCGGCATCCGGCTCGGCCTTCAGCTTCTCCAGCGCTTGCGAAGTGTTCATCTTCGCCGCCAGCAGCGTCTTGTAAGCATGATGAATCTTGCGGACGCGTTCTTTCGAAAAGCCGCGGCGCTCAAGGCCAACTTTATTCATCCCGTACGCGTGTGTATCGCGCGCCGCCGACGTCATGGAAAACGGCAAGACGTCCTGCGTGATGGTAGTGCCGCCGCCGATGTAGGCGTGAGCGCCGATGCGCACAAACTGATGCACCGGGCAAAGCGCGCCCACAACCGCCCACTCTTCCACGGTCACGTGCCCGCCCAGCGTCGCCCCGTTCACCAGCATGCAGTAGTCGCCGATCACGCTGTCGTGCCCGATGTGCGCGTAAGCCATGATCAGCGTGTGGCTGCCAACTTTGGTGAGCCCGCCGCCTTTCACCGTACCGCGGCTGATGGTGACGCACTCGCGAATCTCGTTGTGGTCGCCGATTTCCAGCCGCGTCGGTTCGCCTTTGTAGGAAGTATCCTGCGGGTCCATGCCCACGGCGCAGAACGGAAAGAACGCGTTATCGGCGCCGATTCTCGTCGGCCCTTCGATGGCCACGTGCGACACCAGGCGGCAGCCCTCGCCGAGTTCAACCTCGGCGCCGATCACGCAGTAGGGACCGACCTTGCACGATGCCGGCACTTTAGCTCGCGGATCGATGATGGCAGTGGGATGAACATTCATGATTGAGTCATTGCATCATCAGGGATGGACTCAGCTAGCAGCACGACTCCGGTTCATTACTCAGCATCGCCGCTGTCATCTGGGGCGTCGCCGCGTCCGCGTGAACTGTCGATGAGCTGGCACGACACCGTCGCTTCCGCCACCCGCCTGCCCGCAACATACGCATAACCCTGCATCTTCGCCGCGATCATGCGCGGGATGACGCGCCAGCCTTTCACTTCCACCTCAATACGCAGCTGGTCGCCGGGACTCACGGGGCGGCGAAACTTGGCGCGCTCGATTCCGGTGAAGACCATCAGCTTGCCACTGCGGTCTTCCAATTCGGTAAGCAGCAACGCGCCTCCGGCCTGAGCAATGGCCTCCACAATCAGCACGCCCGGCATGATGGGCAATCCGGGAAAATGGCCGCTGAAGAAGGGTTCGTTGATGCTGACGTTCTTAATAGCTACGATGCGCTCTTTGCGCTTCAGTTCCAGGACTCGGTCTATCAGCAGAAAAGGATAGCGGTGCGGCAGAATTTTCAGGATCTCGTGAATGTCCAGCCCCGTTTTGGATGCCGCAGCGTCGGTCACGAGTGGAGTGCTCTCAAGCATGATTCATCTCAGGCAGTTCATCTCAACCAGTTCGCCCCAATCAGCGTGAAGATTATACTGTACCGCGTCGCATTCCCGGCGGACCCGGCAACTCCGGCCGGCAAGAGGAAATTGTGCCCACTAAGAAAACACGAAATTCGGCAGCAGGCAATGCCCAGCCCGCATGCGAGGATCGCCTGCGCTATTTCTCACAACATCTGGACCGAATGGTCGACACAGTTCGTAACCTCGTCGAAATCGAGTCTCCCAGCGACAACAAGCCGGCGGTCGACCGCATCGCAACGTTCCTCGCATCCAAATTTGAAGCGCTTGGCGGACGGACTCGACTCCACCCCAGCAACGACTTCGGCAACAGTTTGCAAATTGACTTCCGCGAGCCTTCTCACTTGGGAGCAGCCGATCGCCGGCCAGTTCTGCTGCTCGGTCACTACGACACGGTTTATCCCCTGGGCACACTGGCTGGGATGCCCTGCAAAATCGAGAATGGCCGCCTGCGCGGGCCGGGTGTCCTCGACATGAAGTCAGGCATTGCGCTCATGCTCCACGCCATCGAAGCGCTGCAAGCCTGGCACGGCGCTTTGCCGCGCCCGGTCACGGTTTTTCTGGTCTCCGACGAAGAAGTGGGCAGTCATTCTTCTCGCAAGATCACCGAGGCGCTTGCGAAAGACTCCGCCGGAGTGCTCGTGCTCGAACCTGCCGCCGGTCCGCGAGGCGCCGTCAAGACCGCTCGCAAGGGCGTCGGCGAATATATGCTCCGCGTGAAGGGCGTCGCGGCTCATGCCGGGCTCGATCCCGGCAAGGGACACAGTGCCATCCTTGAGCTGGCGCGCCAGATCGCGGTAGTCGCCAAGCTGAACAATTCGCGGCAAGGCGTGTCAGTAAACCCGGGCGTGATTCAAGGTGGAACACGCACCAATGTGGTCGCAGCCGAAGCATCCGCAGGCATAGATGTCCGTATCAAGAGCGCGAAACAAGCCTCCGGCCTCGATCGCAAGTTGCGATCCCTCAAACCATTCGACAAGCACTGCCAACTCGAAATGACAGGCGGTATCAACCGCCTCCCGATGGAGCGAACCGCGGGAGTAGCGGCACTTTACAAGAAGGCCCGGGCGATTGCCAGCCAGGTCAGATGGAAGCTCGAAGAAGCCGCCGTAGGCGGCGGCTCCGATGGCAACTTCACAGCCGGTATGGGCATTCCCACGCTCGACGGTATGGGCGGCGTGGGCGAGGGCGCACACGCGGTCCACGAATTCATCGTCATTTCCGAACTGCCGCGGCGCGCACTGTTGCTCGCAGGAATGATTGAGGAAGTCTGAGGAACTTAGAAGTCTAAGGAGCTACTCCCGGACGCTATTCTCTTGGAACCAGGACCAGGAAGTAATCCATCTTGTCGCCCTTCACAAAGTCATACTGCTCGAGCAACCGGTAGCCCGCCTGCGCAGCTTCGCGGAGGACGACGTCGCGGCCCACTCCATGGTTCTCGCCATTGCCATCGCGGTCGATGATTCCGACCTTGGCGTCGGCGCGAAGCGCCGCCCGCAGGTTCCGCAGCAGAGCAACCGGTTCCGCAACCTCGTGATACGTCTTCAGCATCAGAACCGCATCCACCGCAGCTGCAGGAAGCATCGGGTCGTCAGCTTTGCTGAGGATGGTCTTCACATTACGCAACTGCTCCTTCTGCGCGCGAGCGTCGACATAGCGAATCGAATCCGGATTGATGTCCACCGCATAAACCACGCCGCCCTCTCCCACGCGCCGCGCCGCTCGCACCGTGAACCAGCCTGACCCGGCTCCAATATCCGCCACCGTCTTCCCGGCCTTGATGCCCAGAATGTCCATCACGCGATTCACCTGCAGCCGCTCATCTCGCCCGGGAGAGTCGAAAATCGAGAGGTCTCCCGTATAGGGTTCGCTGGTCTTGCGATGCTCACCCTGCGGAGTAGACGCCGCCTGTGCCGCCCCTTGAGCAGAAATGAGAGAGACTGTCCCGCACGAAACGAGTAATGCCAGCATCAGAACACAACTCTTGTGAATCACCGCGGACCTCCTGAAACCCATGCCTTTGAGAATAGACCTCGAGAAGTGAACTTGGTGAGCACCAGGCATTCGTTCCGCCGAGCAGAACGAATTCGCCGCCCACATTCTTTTGACTCTGCAGTTGTCATAGCCTAGACTTTTTACAGGCAGTTCCGCTGATCCGCGCAGCCTTCGGAACGCCCGAAAGACCCTTGGAGGAGTTATGGGTGAATTTTCGCCCCTGCATTGGCTGTTAGTGATAGCCATCGCCCTTCTGCTCTTCGGGACCACCAAGTTTACCGCTGTCGGCAAAGGTATCGGCGAAGGCATCCGCAACTTCAAGGCTGCAATGAAGGACGGGGAAGAATCAAAGAAGGAAAAAGAGGAAGAAAAGAAGTCCTAGCCGAAGCTCCATCCAAACAGAATTGCCTTCAGAGCGCTCCTCGCTCTCGCAGCATTCGATACACCAGCGCCACCGGCAGTCCCACCACATTGCTGTAATCGCCTTCGATGCGTGGAATCCAGCGCGAAGCCATACCTTGAATCGCATACGCTCCCGCCTTATCCATAGGCTCTCCAGTGGCAACGTAGTCGCGGATATCCTCATCAGACAATTCGCCCATGGTCACGAGCGTGCTCTCGGAAGCAGTCACCGGCGCGTTCCCGTTACTGGCCACTAACCACTGACCACTGGCCACTGGTCCTACAACGCACACTCCGGTGATCACTTCGTGCGTCCGCCCCGACAACATTCGCAACATGCGTGCGGCATCGTCGCTATCGCGAGGTTTGCCGAGGATGGTTTCACCAACCACCACGATAGTGTCCGCGCCGAGAACATAATCCCGCGGCCGGCTTTGAAAAACCGCCAGCGCTTTTCCGCGCGCCAGCCGCTCGGCGCAATCTCGCGCCGATTCGCCGGCGAGCGGGCTTTCATCGATGTCAGCGGGCTGCACCGTAAACGGAATCCCGGCGTTGCGCAGCAACTCCTGGCGCCGCGGCGAGGCAGAAGCAAGAACGATCATGCAAATCAGATTCTAAAGGCTCGGACTGGCCACTGAACACTGGCCACTGCTCTTCATTGGCTCCCAACCACTCCGCGCACCGCTTCAATCAGCTTCGCCGAATCGTAGCCGATGCCGTCTTTGAATACAGTCTCCACATTCTCGATGTCCTCAATCTTCTTCGACGGATCGCCCTTGATCACGACCAAATCCGCCTGCTTCCCCGCAGCGATTGTTCCAATGCGATCCATCTCTCCCAGGAACTGCGCGCCATTTGCGGTCGCGATATGAATTGCCTCCAGCGGTGTGAATCCCGCTTCCACCAGCAACTCGACTTCACGCTGATCTCCGAAACCAGCAATCACACCTCCCATCCCGGTCGGATCCAACCCGGCCAGCAGCAAGCCTCCGGCCTGTACAAAGGCATACTCAAATTCCAACTCCTTCTTGAAAGCCGCCGGCCATGGCGACGCCTCGCTGTGGTAACGCTGTTGAATAAGATTCGTATCGCTTGCGCGAACCTTGTTGTTGAGCATGGCGCTCCGGGCTTCGACCGTTAGAGCATCCAGAATGCGCCGCTGGATCGTAGGACGTCCCGGCAGGCTCATCTCAAACACGGGAAGCGTCGAGGTAACCGCAACATGGTGCCGCACCAGGTCAAGGATCATATCGTGCAGCGGGCCTGCATTCACGTCGAGCTTGGCCATGAGATCAGGACCGTCAGGCGAGTTCGGGCATTCCCCCGGCTGTTTTGTAGGGAGGAATTCCGTATCGACAAACAGGCCGTGCTCGAGATCGTCGATGCCGATCGCTGCCGCTTCCCGAAAGCCAATCGAGCAAAGATGCCCCGTAACTTTAGCGCCGCGCTTGTGGGCCGCAGCCACCGCAGCGGAAAGTTCTGCCGCAGTAATGAACATGTACGCCTTGAAATTGTCGACGCCCTGGTCTAACCAGAAATTGACCGTCTTCGTCGCGTCGTCAGGCCCGGTGAGCTGATGCATCTGCAGCGCCCAGCTGCCGGCTCCTTCCAGATAAGGCCCCGTAACGTGCATCTTCGGTCCCGGCGTTTCGCCCTTATCGATCTGCTTCTTGAGCTCAAGATCGGTATAGGGCTCGAGCGCACCCGTAGTGCGGATGGTCGTCACGCCGCCGGCCAGGTACAAACGCGGAAAGCTGTACGCCATTTCGCCGAAGATGCCGTTTCCCATTGGATAGAACATGTGATCGTGCATGCCGACCAGTCCGGGAATAATGCTGTATCCGCGGAGGTCGAGCACCTGCGCGTCTTTAGGAACGTTCGCCGACGCAGCGTCGGAAACCGATTCGATCTTCCCTTTCGAGATCACGACCGTCTGGTCGTCCCGCGCGCCCGCGCCCGTGCCATCGATCACGCGCACGTGAGTCAGCGCCACTACGGGCGCATCAACTTTCACAAAACCACGGACCTGAGGCGAAAGGACTTGACCAGAGGAAACGCCTGCTACGATCAAACAACACGCAGATAACAAAACCGCCTTCCGCATAGGACTCACCTCAGCTGGGAGAATTCTGGCCGCAAGATTGTAACGGATCGAAGGCTGTCGCGGAACGCCGAGTGCAAGTTCTAGCCGCTGATCAGCTCAAGGCGATTCCCAAACGGATCGTGCACATGGCAGCGGATGACTCCAGGGATATCGCGCGGCTCGACCACTTCAATTCCTGAATCTCGCAATGCCTGTACGAGGATCGCGTAATCACGGCAGCGCAAGGCGGGATGCGCCTTCTTGGCGGGACGGAACTCGCTTTCGGTTCCCAGATGCAGTTGCACGCCACCGCTCTCAAACCAACAACCTCCGTGCTTGGCAAGCTCCGGCGGTTTCGATAGCTCCGTCATGCCAAGCAGCCCTGCGTAAAAGGCCCGAGCCTTCTGTTCCTCGCCGGGAGGCATGGCAAGTTGAACGTGATCGATCGCGACGAAGGAACCTTCAGTCACACCAACATGCTAGCCGATAAGCGCCGGACGTGGGAACCACTCCCCGCCTGCTAAAATCAAAGTTTAGCCCGTAGCGTTTCAAAGCAGCTGGCAATTGCCTATTGCCGACCGATCGGGTTTTACTGGCCACTGACAACTGGCCACTGAATCTATGGACGCCGCTTTCCTCCGCAACTTTGCCATCATCGCGCATATCGACCACGGTAAATCCACGCTGGCGGATCGCCTCCTGGAGCTGACCGGATCCCTCACCGCGCGCGAGATGCAAGCCCAGGTGCTCGATTCCATGGACCTGGAGCGCGAGCGCGGCATCACCATCAAGGCCCATGCAGTCCGCATGATGTACACAGCCCACGACGGCCACACCTACCAGCTCAACCTGATCGACACTCCCGGACACGTGGACTTTTCCTACGAGGTCTCGCGCTCGCTGGCCTCGTGCGAAGGCGCGCTGCTCATAGTCGACGCCTCCCAGGGCGTGGAAGCGCAAACTCTCGCCAACGCCTACCTTGCCATCAATAACGGTCTCGAAATCATTCCCGTCATCAACAAGATCGACCTGCAGAGCGCCGACATTCCACGCACCAAAGAAATGATTGAAAGCGCCGTCGGCCTTGATGCTTCTGATGCCGTGCTCATCAGCGCTAAGACCGGCCAGGGCGTGCCGGACGTGCTGGAAGCCATCGTCAAGCGCGTTCCGCCGCCGAAAGGCAATCCTGAGGGTCGTCTCCAGGCGCTCATTTTCGACTCCTGGTTCGACGCCTATCGTGGAGTTGTGATTCTCACCCGCGTCTTCCAGGGCACGCTGCGCAAGGGCCAGAGAATTCGTCTCTGGTCGAACGGCACAACCTTCGACGCCGAAACTCTCGGCGTGCAATGCCCCAAGCCGGTGGAAATCGACGAACTGAAAGCCGGCGAAGTCGGGTTCCTAATCGCCAACATCAAGAACGTAGCCGATACAAAAATCGGCGACACCATCACCGACGATGCCAACCCCGCTTTCGAAGCGCTCCCCGGCTTCGAAGAGATCAAACCCATGGTCTTCGCCGGCCTCTACACCGTCGACGCCCACGAGCACACCCGCCTGCGCGAAGCACTTGAGAAACTGCGGCTGAATGATTCGTCTTTCTTTTTCGAACCCGAAAGTTCCGTGGCTCTTGGTTTCGGCTTCCGTTGCGGCTTCCTGGGCCTGCTCCACATGGAGATCATTCAGGAGCGCCTGGAGCGCGAGTTTGCCCTCGAACTCATCACCACTGCTCCCGGCGTGCGCTACAAAATCACCAAGACCGACGGCGTTCTGATTGAAGTCGACAACCCCTCGCGCTGGCCCGATCCCAGCGAGATCGCCAAGGTGGAAGAGCCAGTGATCCTGGCTACGATTCTCACCAACGAAGAGTACGTCGGCGGAATCCTTAAACTGGTCGAGGACAAGCGCGGCAAGCAAAAGACCTTCGAGTACGTCAGTTCATCGCGGGTGATGTTGCACTATGAGTTACCGCTGAATGAAATCGTGCTCGATTTTTACGATCGCCTGAAGTCAGTCTCCCGCGGCTACGCCTCGCTCGACTACCACCTGGCGGATTACTGGGAATCGCCCATGGTCAAGCTCGACATCCTCGTCGCGGGCGAACCAGTAGACGCACTCTCCATCATTGTCCATCGCGATTTCGCTTACGAACGTGGCAAACTGCTGGTCTCGAAAATGCGCCAGCTCATTCCCCGGCAAATGTTCGAAGTAGCGATCCAGGCGTCCATCGGCTCCAAAATCATCGCCCGCGAAACCGTTTCCGCCATCCGCAAGAACGTGATCGCCAAGTGCTATGGCGGCGATATTTCCCGCAAACGCAAGCTGCTGGAGAAACAAAAAGAAGGCAAAAAGCGCATGAAACGCATCGGTCGCGTCGATATCCCCCAGGAAGCTTTCCTGGCCGTGCTGAAGGTCGGCGAAGACAGCAATTGAGCGCCTTTTCCCTCGGTCCGGGAAGGCAAAATCGAAAACTCCAGGCCCCTAAAATGTGCAAATCTCAAAACCAGGAATGAGCTGGCTTCTTGGGGGTTAAACCTCTGTTAATGCCGAGTGAATTGCCTAACTGGTTACTATTCAGGGCCTTACGAGGCGGAAAACTTGCCGCAGCCAATGGTTGACAAATTTTTACCGACAGACATTTTTCTCGCAGCCACCAATTCCACAAGCTTTTCCACAGCACACCGGCTGAACCGCAAACCAAAGCACCTGAGGTACTTATCCCGAAAAACTACAGGCATTCCTGTACCCCCTGGGGAGTCACTCCTCCGAGGCCAATCCGCCTTCGGCCATCATCTCAAACCGGGTGCAGTTCTTGCGGAAGGCCAACATAAGCTTGCCCGTCGGTCCATTGCGCTGCTTGGAGATTATGATTTCGGCCTTGCCCTGCAAGTCGAGGTCGTCCTGTCTATAAACTTCTTCCCGAAAAATGAACATCACCAGATCGGCGTCCTGCTCGATCGACCCTGACTCCCGCAAATCGGAAAGTTGCGGACGATGATCTCCGCCGCGGCTCTCCGGCGCACGGCTCAACTGCGAGAGCGCAACCACCGGCACGCTGAGTTCCTTGGCCAGCGCCTTCAATCCCCGCGAAATCGCCGACACTTCCTGCGTCCGGTTTTCGTAACGCTTGCTCCCGCCCGACATGAGTTGCAGATAGTCCACGATAATCAGGTCCAGCCTGCCCTGCGATTGCTTCAGCCGCCGTGCCTTGGCCCGCATCTCGCTCAACGCTATGCCGGGAGTATCATCTATGAAAATGGGCGCGTGCGCCAATTGCTCCATGGCTCGCACCAGCTTCTTGGTGTCGTCCTGCCACAGCGAGCCGGTTCGCATCTTGTGCGCGTCCACTTCCGCCGTCGAGCACAGCAGCCGCAGCAGCAGGGCCTCGCGCGACATTTCCAACGAAAACACTCCCACTACTTGCTGATCCTTGATCGCGGCGTTCTCGGCGATGTTCATGGCGAATGCGGTCTTGCCCATGGAAGGCCGCGCCGCGATGATCACCAGTTCCGAACGCTGCAGTCCGCTGGTCATCTCGTCAAGATTTTCGTAGTGCGTGGCCAGCCCGGTGATGCGCTGGCCGCGCTGCAGCAACGCATCCACCGAGCCAAACGACTCGCGGACGATTTCCTGCACTCCCAGAAAGCCGCGCCCAATGCGCTTCTCCGAAAGCTGGAAAATCGCAGCCTCAGCATCGCTGAGCACCTCCTCGGCCGTATCGGATTGATCAGCGGCCCGCGCAATCGCCGTATTGGCCGCGTGAATCAGACCGCGCAGCAGCGCCTTGTCCCGCACGATCTTGACATAGTGCTCAATGCTCGGCCGGTCCGGCACCCCATCCAGCAAGCTCGACACATAACCCACATCGCCGATCGCCTGCAGATCCTTATGCCGATCCAGTTCCTCGATTAACGTGATCATGTCGATCGGCCGCGATGACTCCGCCAGATCGACCATCCGCCCATAAATCCGCCGGTTCGAATCCAGCGAGAAGTCCTCGATTCGCAGGTGTTCCGCCGCCTGGTTATAAGCAAAGTTGTCGAGCAGGATCGCGCCCAGAATCGAGCGCTCCGCTTCTACATTCGCCGGAAGGGTGCTGATGCTGTAATCAGTGGTCGCCATATTTCCGTAATAGATTTCCGTACAAAGTTCCGGGCAACACTTTGTCGTAATCCCTGGCTCAGCATAAGCGAAGACAAAGCGAAATGCCAAATGAATTGTGGAGAAGCTGTGAAGCCCCGCACTATGTTGTGGAAGCCCCGCGAAAACCCGTCCTTAACAGAAAGCACCGCCGCCCGATCGAGAGACGTGATTTATCCGCGCGCTCCACGCCACGCCGCCGCAAAAAAGGTCTTCAAAAAACAAATGCGGCCCGGGCCAGCCACCCGAGCCGCATCGTTTCGTGGATCTCTCGCCTTGCCTTCCCGCCGCTAGGAGCGTCGGGACGACGGTACCGGTCTGCCGGCGCTCAGGAGTGCCGCACTTACCGGTACTGGCTGCAGAGTCATGATTCTGAGAATCACCTCTCTGCACCCCTGCGTTGGGCCAGTGGTCCAGCCCGCTCAAAGAGCGGACTGTAGAGGAAGGCCGCAAAGCCCGGGCAACCGGTACGCGCTCGCGCGCGTTTCCAATTTCCCCCGGCAATTCACCCTCGAGAATTGCCGGCTGCCACCGGTGTCACCGCATTCATCATCCGGCAAGCTTTGAGAATTCCACGTTTTCGATGCAACCACTCTGCGGCAGATTCCCGCGTGCCGCAATCGAAAAACATTTCCCTCTTGTGCAGAAACTGTGGACGATGAGCCTTCCTTGTGGATGCCTGAGGAAAAGCGTGCCTTCATTCAAGCGAGTCGCATGAGAACTCTTCCGCGCAGCCTTGAATGCTGTCGATGTTGCCTTTCACGGCGCCGACACCGGGATCGAGCAGATGCCACGCCTCGCGATATTTCCTGTACTTTGATCTCGCCGACTGAGGGTAGAGCGTAACCTTCGCCAGACCCTGAACCGTTTCCTCGGGAATGATGTACCAGGCGTCGTCGTAGACGACGTAAGCAGCGAGAAAGTCGAAGGACCCCGGCGGATATGGCTTGTTGCCGCCACACACGTTGCAGACATAACCATCCTCTAACTCGAAGGTGGTGGACTTGACCTGCACAGCCACAAAGTAGCCCGGGCGTCCCACCACGAAGTCGTAGCTCCTGGAATCTCCCCAAGGCTTGCTCACCTGCAAGCCGTGTTCAGTCGCGCGCACCATGAAATGCATCTCGGCCCACTCGCCGCGCAGCTTCCTGTCACTGATTTTCGGTTTCCGCTTCTTCATCGACCAACCCTCAGAACGAAAAAGGGCGGCATTCGGGGAAAATTCGCGAATGCCGCCCTATCTTCTTATTCGACAGGAATAAAAAGCCCAAGGCAAGAAAATTCTAAGAAAAAAGGGGGAGCGATTCCCAAAACGGGAATGAGCAACGAGTTGTCGAGAGTTCGGGAAGGGCACGGCTTCAGCCGTGCCGCTAGATTCCGACCAGAGAACGGGCTTTAGCCCCTGAGGCACGCTTTTCCTGGCATCGACCGATTACACTTGGGTAAGGCTCTCCATAAGCATGCACAATCCACCCCATCCCGGCTCGGTTCGGTTCTTCGCAAATATCTGGGAGACCTGAAATTCGGGGACAGACGGGTGAAATTCGGGAAATTCGGGGACAGACGGGACGTTCACCATTTAGATCCAGCCCCCTCCTGCCACGACAGACATCTCCCGATGCGCCTTGCCCGTGGGTCTCACTGTAATCTCCACATCCTGTCCCATACTTTTCCTGGGCTGTAATTATTTCAGCCAGTGAATTTTGATTTCCCTTTCGAGCGGCCTGAATTCCGGGTCGCAGGTGACGAGTTCAGTCTTCCTTTCCTTTGCCAGCGCGGCGGCAAAGGCGTCGGCCAAACTCAATTTGAAACGCGCCTTGAAATCGGCGGCGGTGTCGGCCAGTGCGCGGGTGGTCGAGTGAAAATCAATCGGCAGGCCCTCAAGGACCTTCGCGGCCTGCGCCCACGCCTCCGCGCCGTCTTTCTTCACAATGGAGTACTTCACCTCGGCGTAGTTCACATCGGTCATCAGGAGGGGGTTGTCTTTCTTGCCTGCGGCGACGAGCATATCTTCCATCGTCTCCGCGCCCGGCTCGTCGCGGAAATAGGCGATCAGTGCGAAGCTGTCGAGCACCTTAGCCGGCATGGCGCCCCTCGAGTGCCCGTTCCTGCTTCTTGTGCTCGGCCCAGTCCTCCGTCAGCGGCTTGCCTCCTGGCGTGCGCTTGAGGATGCCGCGCCCGCGCTTGATGAGCGCCGCGGTCATGGGTTTGAGAAGAATTCCCTCCGGCGTGGCTTGGACCACGGCCTTTGTCCCATCCTCGATGTCGAATTGCTTGCGCAGGCGAAGGGGGATGACGACCTGCCCCTTCGTCGTGAACCATACGGTTTCAAGCTTCTCAGTCGGACTCATGTGTCCGAGTATGACACAATCTACAAAGTCCGTCAAGATATTAGAAGTAAGACTATCATTAGCAGGGCGGAGTCTTGCACTAAGTATTGATCATTCTTTGGCGCAACAAAAAGGCACGACCGAAGCCGTGCCTAATGGAAATCCGCGTCGATCCGTGCAAATCCGTGGCTGCGTCTTAGTCCCGAACTCCATCCATAAACGCCCGCAGCTTCCGCGACCTCGAGGGATGCCTTAGCTTGCGCAGCGCCTTCGCTTCGATCTGGCGGATGCGTTCACGGGTTACGGCGAACGACTGGCCGACTTCTTCCAGAGTGTGCTCGCTGCCGTCTTCTAGTCCGAAGCGCATCTTGATCACTTTTTCCTCGCGCGGCGTCAGCGTGCGCAGGACCTGTCCAGTCTGGTCCTTGAGGTTCACGTTGATTACGGCTTCGGCCGGGGAGACTACGGCGCGGTCTTCGATGAAGTCGCCGAGATGCGAATCTTCCTCTTCACCAATCGGCGTTTCGAGCGAGATCGGCTCCTGCGCGATCTTCAGCACCTTGCGCACTTTCGCCACCGGAATATCCATGCGCTTGGCAATTTCTTCGCTGGTAGGTTCGCGTCCCAGTTCCTGCACCAGCTGCCGCGAGGTGCGGATCAGCTTGTTGATAGTTTCGATCATGTGCACCGGAATGCGGATGGTGCGCGCCTGATCGGCGATGGCACGCGTAATCGCCTGCCGAATCCACCACGTGGCATACGTCGAAAACTTATAGCCACGGCGGTATTCGAACTTGTCGACCGCTTTCATCAGACCGATGTTGCCTTCCTGAATTAGGTCGAGGAATTGCAGGCCGCGGTTGGTGTACTTTTTCGCGATTGAAACCACAAGACGGAGGTTGGCCTCGATCAGCTCGCGCTTGGCCTGCTCCGCGTCCATGTCGCCCTGGATGATTTCGCGCTGCGTGCGCTTGATCTCCTGGAACAACAGTCCGGCTTCGACTTCGAGCTTCTCAATCTCGCTTCTTACGGCGCGGGCCTGCCGGCGATATTCTTTTTTTTGCTCTTCGCTGCGCGTGGCTTCAGCCTTGCGCTCGAGGTTCCCAGCCTGCCGGTCGAGCGAACGCATGCTGTCAACCGTCTTGTTGACGCGGTCGATCAGCCGCTTGCGCTCGGCGTTGGTGAATCCCAACTTCCGCACCGCCAGAGAAACCCGGACGATGCCGCGGGCCAGGTTGCGGCGGGCACGGCGATGGTCCTTGGGCCGCTTCTTCTGCGACATTGCGGCGTATTTTTCCTGCAGAATGCCGGCCTTCTTGTACAGCTTGGCCATGGCGTCAATCTTCCCGGTGAATTCGTTCAACCGGTTCTGCAGAATCTCGTCGGTGATTTCTTCCTCGTCGAAGGTCACCACTTCTTTGATGGAGCGCACACCCTTCTTCAGGTCTTCACCCATAGCCAGCAGTTCATGGATGACTATCGGCGACCGCGAGAGCGCTTTGAGCACGCGCAATTGTCCGCGCTCGATGCGCTTGGCAATTTCCACTTCGCCTTCGCGCGTGAGCAGGGGGACGGTTCCCATCTCGCGCAGGTACATGCGGACGGGGTCGTTGGTTTTTTCAAGCGCTCCAGGCGTGAGGTCGAGTTCAACATCCTCGCCCTCTTCGCCTTCTTCAAATTTCTTATCGAGCGCGGCAGAAGGCAGTTTTGGGCCCTCCAGCACGTCGATGCCTTGCGTGCCGATGGTCGTGAGCAGGTCGTCCAAATCGTCGGGACTGACAACGTCTTGAGGGATTAATTCGTTGACCTGGTCGTAGGTCAGGTAGCCCTTCTCTTTGCCGGCATCGACCAGCTTTTTTATGTCGTCGTACTTGTCTTCAAGAGCCAAGAGGTGTTCCTCAAATTCTTCAATTCGCCCGCGAGGAGCGTGTGATACGGCCTGTTTCAGGTGGGAATCTGGGGTAGCGCGGAGTTGTGCGCCTAGCACAAACCTTCAGAGTTTAGCACATAAGTGCTGCCCGGTCTATCACTTGCCCCGAAAAGCTTCCCGTCGTCTCCCGCTATCTCTAACTCCGCTAAATACTTAGATGATTTTAGTCGTTCTTTTGTTTCAGGCACTCTTCTTGTTTCCCGGATTCGTTCTGAGCCCGTCTTCGGCTAGGCTGGGATCCCTGAGCGCCCGGCTGAGTCGGTCTTTTTCCAGCAACAACTCGTTCCTGAGTACTTTATCGTCACCAACTCCAGGCCGGTTGAGTTCGCGCTGCACATGCTCCAGTCGGCGGCGCAGGTGAATGCGGCGCAGGGCGCGAACCGCGCCTTCCAGGCGTTCGGCGCTCAGTTCTTCGTCCTCTTTCAACAGGATGGAAGCCAGCATCCGGCGCTCGCCCTCGGAGCAGGGAACTTCCATTACATCGGCAAGATCGGTCCCGGCATTGAGGAAAGCCTCGACCAGCGATTCCGTGGCCAGCCCGCGATGCAGCCCTTCACTTTGGAGCACATACTGAGCCTGCCGTGCCGGATCAAACTCCTCCTCAGCGCCATCGCGGGCTGAGAGATGCCCGGCTCCCGGCTGCATCTGCCGCGCCGAAGCCAGCGCCCGGATCAGAATCCGCTCGGCGTCAGTAGCCTGCGCCTCCGCCGGAGCCTTCACCGACGTCGCCGAACGCTCCGAAGCCACATGCCGCAGCTCTTGCCGCAGTACTGCAGAATCAATGCCCAGCTTCTGTGCGATCTCCTGCCCCAGCTCGTCGCGCACGATGCGGCTGGGCACACGTTGAATGTGCGGCAGCAGGTAGTTCACGGCCTTCACTTTTCCCTCGCCGCTGCGCACGGGAAAATGACTTCGAGCACGGTCGATCAGATAATCGAAGTAGCGTTGCGAATGCTTCAGGGCTTCGCCGTAGGCGTCTTTGCCCTTGCGGCGGATGAAGAGATCGGGATCGAACCCCTGTTCGAGAGTTAGCACCTTGATCTGAAATTCTTCCTCCACCAGCAAGCCCAGAGTGCGCTCCGTGGCCTTCGCTCCGGCCGTGTCCGGATCGAAGTTGACCACCGCGTTTTTGCTGAATCGCCCCAGCAGCTTCGCCTGGATCTCAGTGAACGCCGTGCCTGAGCTGGCGATCACGTTGTGAAAGCCGGCGGCGAAGACAGAGATGCAATCCATCTGACCTTCGACCAGAATCGCGTAATCCAGCTTGCGGATAGCCTCTTTAGCTTTGTCAAGGTTGAACAAAACCCGGCCCTTGGAATAAATCCCGGTTTCGGGCGAATTCAAATACTTCGGACCAGATTTCTCGTCGGTTGCCAGCGTTCGTCCCGTGAAGGCAATGATCCTTCCTGCATCGTTGGCAATTGGAAACATCACCCGGTTGCGGAATTTTGAATACATGCGGGCTTCGGGCTTCCGGCTTCCGCCCTCCGGGGAACCGTTATTTCCTTCCGCTTTGTCGTTCCGAACGGGCGAAAGCCCGCGAGGAACCTGCGGTTCGCCGTCAGCGCCGCTGCTCTCGCCGCCTTCCTGACGCCGGACGCCGGAAGTCGGAGGCCGCTCGTCCTGCTTCCACGAAAACAGTCCGCTCTCTCGCAGCACCTCATCGCTGAACTCGCCCGCCAAGCGGTCGCGCAGCAGGAAGCCGGAATCGGAAGCATATCCAATGCGAAAGCGCGCAAGCGCTTCTTCATTCAACCCGCGCCCTGCCAGATACTCTCGCGCTCGTGCACCCTCGGGACGTTTCAGGCATTCCTGAAAGAACGCGGCAGCCCGCTCCTGGACATCGAGCAACTGCGCCCGCAGCTTGGCGTCCCTGGCCTCCGCCGGGCTCGAATATGTAGCCTTGGGCAGCGGAATCCCGAGCTTTTGAGCCACGAGCCGGACGGCCTCGGGAAATGTAGTGTTCTCGATCTTCTGCACGAAGCTGAACACGTCCCCCGACACGCCGCAGCCGAAGCAGTGATAAAACTGCCGCGTGGCATGCACCGAAAACGACGCCGTCTTCTCCCCATGAAACGGACAAAGCCCCGAATAGTTCTGGGCCCCAGCCTTCTTCAGCTTGATGTAGTCGCCGATGATGCGGACAATATCCGCCTGCTGCTTCACCGTCTCTTTGAAATCTTCTGCGGGCATGGATGGATTAGGGGGTTTCGCGGGTGTGACACTTCTCCCTGTAGAATTGTGAGCCAGAGTGCCGCTGATAGGAATATACCGGAGCCGGATTGCTGTGGAGAAGCTGTGGGAATCGGGTCTTAGTCGGTTGAAGCCACAGGAAAACCGGCAGTCACAGACCGTCAGGCAAACGGGTGCGCTGCTGATGCAAAAGAAGCGCCGCGAGCTCCCAGGCCCTTGCTCGCGTAATTCCCGATTTCTGCTCAGCCGCCAGTTGGTGATCATTTTCCTCGATTATAAGAAGCGGCCGTTCACCGACGGGCTGGATGAGAATCTGCACCTGGAGGTTCAGTGTTTCGGGATAGATTGACAGTGAGTTGCCGAGCTTGCCCTTGAACGGTCCCCGCGACTTTTCCTGCCGGATAGTTCCCAGCACTCAGAAATCTCATCGAATACTTGCTCTCTCACGGAGGCCCAGAGTCCCCACAGAAAAACATCACTCGACCCAATGATCGGTATCTCTAGACATCCCCTAACGAAGAACCAGTTCTGATCGATGATGTATTGATCGGAGCCGCGAACGGAACGTGCGTCGCGCTCATCTCGGTTCATGTTCGCGTACATGTCCGGAGAATCCGCCGCGAAGCTCAGCGGCAAGCTCTCGTGCGACTTGCCGCATGTTGCACACTTATAGCCGTCGCTCACACTCTCAACTCCACTACCGTGGCCCCGCCGCCACCCTCATTCTGCGGGGGCTCGGCCACCGACTCCACATGCGGATGCTGCTGCAACGCTTGCCGCAATGCTTTGCGCAGGATGCCCATACCGCTGCCATGGACCACGCGCACCCGCGGCAGTCCGGCGAGAAATGCGTGGTCGACGAATTTCTCGACCGCCCGAGTCGCGTCGTCGACGTTATAGCCGATCACATTGATTTCGGAGGCCGCGTTCTGACCTTCGTTTTCGATCGACACGGAAATCCCCCGTGCTCGTGCCGCCTTCACCGGAGAATCCGTCGCCCGCGCGTTACCCACGCCGCTGCTCAGCACTTCGGCAATATCGTCGCGCGCAATCTTCATCTTCATCGCGCCCACTTCCACTTCGAAATGGTTGTCATCCAGTTTGCGTGAAATCCTGGCGGCACGTCCGGTTGACTTCAGCTTGACGCTATCACCCTCGGAGACATGCTTCACGACCTGCGGCTCGGCATGCGGATCTCCCTGGTCAGCTCCGCTGGCGTGCGCCACCACGGTGGAATCGAACTGCTCGCGAAACTCCCGCCGCAACTTGGCGATGCGACGCTCGGCATCTTTCGAAAGCTTCTGTGCCGCAGCCCGCTCCTGGATGGCATTGACAGCTTCGCGAGCGTGATACTCAAAGTCGCGCAGCACACTTTCCAACTTCTCCTCCATCTCCCGGATCTTAGCCTGCTGCTCTTTCTTGCCCTCCGCTGCCAGGCGTGCCTTCTCTTGCTCCAGTTCCTGTTCGCGGGTCTGCAGCCGCAGCCGCTCACTTTCCGCCTCGCGCAATCCGGCATGAAGTTTGTCCAGAAATTCGCCGACATCGCGAGCTTGCGTGCCCAGCCGCCCCCGCGACGCCTCGATGATCGCCGGATTCAACCCCAGCCGCTGCGCAATATTGATTCCCGCCGATGCTCCCGGCACTCCCATCTTCAATTCATAAGTTGGCTGCAGGGTGGTCTCGTTGAAGCCTACCGACGCGTTGATGACGCCGGGAGTATTCGCCCCATAAACCTTCAAAGACGTGTGATGCGTGGAAATCACCGTCATGCAGCCGATGCCGCCGAAGTATCCGGCAATCGCCACGGCCAGCGCGGCACCTTCTTCTGGATCGGTGGCCGAACCGAGCTCATCGAGCAGCACCAGCGACTCGGCGGTCGCCGTCCGCGAAATGAAATCGATATTGGTGACGTGCGCCGAGAAGGTCGAGAGATTCTGCTCGATCGATTGATAATCGCCAATATCCGCCAGCACCGCATCAAACACTGGCATTTCCGCTCGATCGGCGGGAACCGGAATCCCCGACTGCGCCATCAAGGCCAACAAACCTACCGTCTTAAGCGTTACCGTCTTCCCGCCCGTGTTAGGGCCAGTAATCACCAACTGCCGCCGCTCGCCTTGAAGTTCCACGCTGACCGGAATTACGGCCACGCCCTTGAGCTTTAGGTTTCGCTCCAGTAGCGGATGCCGGGCATTGTTCAAGAGCATGCGAGCGTCACTCGCGGACCGCCGAGGGCGACCGTCCCCACCTGACCCTTGGTGATCCCCGCTCAACTGCACGGCTACGCAGTTGTATTCTTCGGCAAAGCGCGCCTTGGCAAATTGCAGCTCCAACTCGGCGAGCACCTCGGCCGACGCCAGGATCGCCGCCGCCTGCTCCCCGATCCGCCGCGTCATTTCCAGCAGAATGCGGCGAATCTCCGCCTGCTCTTCATCGAGCAATCGCACCAGTTCGTTGTTTTGCTCAATGGTTTCAAGTGGCTCGACGAAGACGGTCTGCCCACTCGAACTCGTTCCATGCACAACGCCTTGCACACGCCGTTTCTGCTCAATCTTCACTGGGATAACGAAGCGCTCGCCGCGGATCGTCACCAGCTCATCCTGCACCGCGCCGCCCTCGGCCAGGCGCCGCAAATAGCCCCGCAGCGATTCCTGAATCGCCCGCCTCTGTTTTTCGATCTCGCGGCGAATCCGCGCCAGTTCCGGAGAAGCGCGGTCTTCCAGCGTCCCGTCAGGCAGAATCTTGTTTCGAAACAACCGCAGGAACTCCGTGAAGTCAGGCACGCTTTCTGAAAGCGTCCGCGTTCGCCGCCACTCCATCCTCATGCTCGCCGGAGGATGAAACGCAATCTCGCGCCACTCCGCCGCGCGGTCCACCACCAGCAGGACGTCACGAATCTCCGTGGTTTCGAGAGCGGCTCCCGCGATTCGGGACTTCTCAATCAGTCGCGTAATGCCCAGCAGGCCTGAAAACTCGAAGCGCCCGCCCACCCGTCTGAACTCTCGCACTTCCACGGTCAGATCCTGTTGCTCAAGAATCCATGCGGAATCGGTCGAAGGCGCAAGCGCTCCAATCTTCGCCTGTCCCAGCGGCGAAGACGAATATGCGCGCAGCAATTCGCGCAGAGCATCGAACTCCAGCACGCGCGCGGAGTTGTGGATGAGCGGTGAAGACATCGGAGTTTATGTTACAGGAATGGCAGCACGCAGGATCAAGATGCGAAACGGTTGACGAGCTCTACGACTGGGCTGCTCCCACCGCGCGCGACGCATTTGCGCTCGCCACCGGCAGGCGCAGCACGAACAGCGCCCCGCCTTCCGGCTTGTTCTGGCAGGTGATCTGGCCGCGATGTTCCTGCACCATGCCATATACGGCACTCAATCCCAGCCCTGTGCCTTTGCCGATCGGCTTTGTGGTATAGAAAGGATCGAACACGCGTAGCGGCTCTTTTACGCCGGGGCCGCTATCGGAAAACTGCACCACTACTTCTTCTCCCTGCGGGTGGGCGCTGACCCGAAGCAAACCTCCGCCAGCTTCCTCGAGCGCATCCAAAGCGTTTTCCACGATCTGGACGAACGCCTGGAACAACTGGTGGCCGTCTCCCCACACTCGCGGCAGGTTCGGATCGATCATGACTTCGATTCGGATTTTCTGATCGTGCCGCTGCAGTTCCCGCATTTGCACGCTGCGCTGCAGAAGCATGCTCAAATCCACCATCATCTTGTCGCCCGAACTTTGCTGCGCGAAACTCAGAAGGTTCGCTATCAAATCACGGGTCCGCAGGGACTGGTCCACAATCTTGCGCACCAGCCTGTCCTGCTCGCCTGTCAGTCGCTGATTCGACCACAGCTTCTCCGAATACTCCATGATTGCCGTGAGGGGATGGTCGATCTCCTGGGCCGCACCTGCCACCAACTGGCCCAGCGAAGCCAGTTTCTCCCGCTGCACCAGGTGGCTCTGCAACCGTTGCTCGTTCTCGAAGCTGCGCCGCGAGTCTTCCAGCAAGTGGATCAGCGCACGGTCCTGCAGATACTGGCGCACAAACACGAACACGCCCAGCACCAGCATCGCCGCCAGTACGGTAAACAGGCGGAACGTCCGCACCGAGGCCGTTGAACCGTCCCATCGGTAGGCCCACAGTCCAAATGCCGGCAGGGAAAGAATGGCCAGCGTCGCCAGCCGCAATGCCATTGCGCCCCATTTATCTTCCGGCTTGGGCGGCACGGCTTCGGGCTGCCACTGGCGCGCGGTCAGCGCAGTCGCTGCCATCCAGATCACCGCGCCCATCAGTGGAACGTCGTAAAGGCTTCCGGTGTAATACGATCCCTTCGTGATTGCCTGGTTCACAGCTTCCGAACCCAGCGCATAGACCGCGCTCGCCGCCATCAGGTTCAGGTACACCTTCTTCCACCCGGCAGATGCGCCCAGCGCTGCAATTCCCAGCACTAACACGAGCACGCCGCTTTCACCCAAATAGAGTGGGCCGAAGTTCCTGTCGTATTCCGCCACATTTACTGATGCGTATTGCGACGGAAACACAACGAACGCGTACAGAAACAGCCACCACACCAGCAGCATGAGAAAATCCAGCGTCCTCACGTGAAATTTCTGCTCGCCTCCGCTCCGATGCGGACGCAACCCAACTGCAGCAATCATCGGAACTGGATGGAGGAACAAAAACACATCCATGAACGACGGATCTGGAAAAGCCGTGTGCCGCAAGACCTCGAAATAAACCCACGCTGCCTCATTAAACGACCAGAGAATGCACCCCGATCCCATCAGCGCCCAAAAGCGCCGGTTGGCGCCTCGACCCGACCATGCGTTGGCCAGCATAGCCACGCCGACGGCGAGGGTCAGCAGAAGATAGCCAACATCAACGCTTCCAGTCAGTACCGGACCGCCCGGCGCTATCGCCGACACCCCGGCCAACGCCAGCGTTATCCCGCCCGCAAGCACGAACCAGCGATATTGTCCGAACCGATTCATCGGCCCCTTAAATTTTGTTATGTATGCTTCTCAATCTTATGGATAACCCCAGAGATTCTCAGCTCGCTTCCCGCTCAGCGGGTTACTGTAGTCACCAGCCACCGCCCGGCTCGGCATGTTCCGCGCCAACTAAGTCCTTCCAGCTCACCGCTCCTGCTAGAATTGTGTCGAGTCTAGGGCGGCCGCCGCTTCGCCAGGCTCGGAGCAGGCTCCCGGCCGCTGCCTCGGCCCTCGGTCTGTGACTTCGTGTGAAGTAACTTGGTGCCTCATGGCTTTTCCTGTCACACGTCTTCGTCGTCTCCGCCGCACTGCCCAGCTTCGCGATCTGGTGCGCGAAACCCGTCTCACTCCCGATGCCTTTGTCTACCCCATGTTCGTCTGCCCCGGAGAAGGTGTCCGCAAGGCAGTTCGCTCCATGCCCGGCGTGTTCAACCTCTCCGTGGATGAAGCGGTGAAAGAAGCGCAGGAAGCTCATTCCCTGGGTGTGCCTGCAGTTATCCTCTTCGGTCTTCCCGACAAGAAAGACGACGTAGCCACCGGGGCCTGGGCCGACGACGGCATCGTGCAGCAGGCTGCCCGCGCCATGAAGCGCGAAGTCCCTGACCTCATTCTGATGGGCGACGTCTGCCTCTGCGAATACATGTCTCACGGACACTGCGGAGTCGTAAAGCCCGGCACTTCACCTCAATCGTTGGGCGCTGCCGCCCGAGACGCTTTGAATGCAGCGCGCGGAACGATGACCCAGAGGAAACACCAGAAAAAAGAAGAGGTCATCGAGGAACTGGCGTCGATCGTGGCCCAGACGGTGTCCAGGTTCGAAATCGACAATGACGCCAGCCTTGAACTGCTGGCTCGCACCTCGGTCTCGCTAGCCCGCGCCGGCATCGACGTCATCGCCCCGTCTGACATGATGGATGGCCGCGTAGCCGCCATCCGCCGCGCCCTCGACGAAGCCGGCTTCATCAACACCCCAATTCTTTCCTACGCCGCCAAGTTCGCATCCGGCTTCTACGGCCCGTTCCGCGAAGCCGCCGACTCCGCCCCGCAGTTCGGCGACCGCCGCTCCTATCAAATGGATGGAGCCAACCTCCGCGAAGCAATGCGCGAAATCGCCCTCGACATCGAAGAAGGCGCCGACATGGTCATGGTCAAGCCCGCCCTGCCCTACCTCGACGTAATCGCCGCCGCCCGCCTGCGTTTCGACCTGCCGCTAGCCGCCTACCAAGTCTCCGGCGAATACGCCATGATCGAAGCCGCCGCTCAAAATAACTGGATCGACCGCGACCGCGTAATGATGGAATCCCTACAAAGCATCCACCGCGCCGGCGCCAGCATTATCCTCACGTATTACGCCAAAGACGCCGCAAAGCTGTTGGCCTAGATTCCTCCGCGGGTTGTCATCCCGAGCGGAGCATGACCATCCGAAGGACAGTCATGCGGAGTCGAAGCATCCGCCGATAGGGTCTTCATAAACTACGTCCCGCGAAGGCTTGGGGGGCCTTCCAGCCGTCATCCCTGAACTTCCGCAGTTTCTGTCACTTAGGGCACATTGTACGTATAGATTCAGGCGTACAGACTCGCCTTGACAAAATGTTCCAGTTGGAACATTAGAGCGAATGTTCCGGCTGGAACACTCAAGCACTTACGCCCCGGCCGCGCCCTGGAACTTTACCTCCACCAGCTTGCGGTCCTCGTCGGACACCTGGAACATGGAACGTGGTTTCAATTCCATGAAGCTGGCCACAAACACCTCTGGGATCTGCCCGATGCGTGTGTTGTAGGTGTTGACGTCGTCGTTGAAGAACTCGCGCCGGTCCGCAATGCGCTCTTCCAGTTCGCTGATGCGGGTCTGCAGCTTGAGAAAATTTTCGTTGGCCTTGAGCTGCGGATAGTTTTCCGCCACGGCAAACAGCCCGCGCAGCGCGACCGTCATGGTCAAGTCGGCTTGCGCTTTCTGCCCGATGCTGGCCGCGTTCATTGACGCGGCCCGCGCCCGCGTCACCGCCAGCAGGGTCTGCTGCTCGTGCTGCATGTATCCTTTCACGGTTTCCACCAGGTTCGGGATCTCGTCGTGCCGCTGCTTGAGCAGCACATCAATGTTCGCCCACGCCCGGTCGTTATCATTGCGCAGCCGCACCAGTTCGTTGAAAAGGATGACCACATAGACCAACACTCCCACTACAAACAGCAGGATCGCCGCCCCTGTGATTACGCTTCCGCCCATTGGCACTTCACCTCGCCAACTCAACCTCGGCTGTTCCGATTATTCCAAGTGAAACAGCAGACCGGGCAGGCACGCAAGTGCTGACCGGGCTGCGTCCAAAGTCACAAAAAGGGCTGAGCCCGCAGGCTCAGCCCTTCAGAATGCTAACCATTTTAATCCTGACAGCTGCTCTAGGGCTTGTGTGGAGTCAAATCACACGCGTGCCTTACCTCGTCCAGGTTCAGACCTCCGGGCGAGAACTCGGCGATCGCATAACCAGTTCTGGTCTTGACCTCCACATTGAACACCTGCGCTCCGATTGCGCCCCGAACTGTCCCCTTGTCCATGGAGAGGACGCGGTCGGCTTCCCAATTCCAGCCCTTATTGTCGTGGCTTCCATCGGTGCGGACCATGACCTCCATCTTCGGTTGGCCCCAAAAGCCGGGATAGTCGGGCCGTCCCAGCCGGGCGCCGGGGTTAAAGACGGCGCGCTGGTATTTGCCATCACTGCATGTGATTTCGACTCGCGGCTTGTAGTCCGGGTCTTCCCGAAGAAAATTGTTCGAAAGCAACTCGAACCGGACCTTCTTCGCGCCGGTCATCTTGTCTTCCGACCGGAACTCCATCCATTTGCCGCCGGCGCTGACGCCGTCGGCCTCGCCCTGGTAAGGACTCATGGCGCCCTGTTGCGCACCCGCCGAAATGCCTGCCGCGGCCATCAGAACCAAAGTCGCGAACCCTGCTGCCGCAGCCAAGGCATAACGATTCTTGTTGTGAAATAAGCGCATTACGTTCAAGGTTCTCCTCCCAAAGAAGACCATCTTTACCTGTTGAACCCTTCCCATCCCCAAAAGTTGTGTGGCAAGCCCTCTTTTCGCTTTGCGCAAGGCTCACCGCATGTCGATCCTGAGATCAATGTAGACCTGAGACCGGTCATCGAACTGGCTGACCGACTTGGTGTCGCTCTTGTGACCCTTGTATTGAGCATAGACCTCATAGTCCATCATGGACAGGCCAGGAAAACGATACGTGCCTTCCTGGCTGACGATGTAGGTCTTCACCGCATGGGTGCGCATGTTGGTTAGGTAGACGACTGAGTTGGGCACAGGATTATCCTGCTGGTCGAGCACTTTGCCGGAGAGCAGCCGGCCTTGCGCCTTATCGTTCTTCTGAGGGGCAGCATGGGCAACCGCCGAGATCACGAGCAGGAGCAAGCTCGCGACGAAAGCTTTCTTGAAAGACATTCTGCAAGTCATACCAGCCTTATTCCTCTTCCACTGCTGAACCCTCTACTTCGTCAAGTGCAAACCAATATCCACACGCTCGTCATACTCTACGTGGACCGGAACCTCTTCCGCCAGATGCAAGGTTTGGCCGTCTGTGGTTTTTACACCCTTGAGATTGGCTCCCACCACATAGTCGGCCTTGGCGGCGGGAACGCGCTGGGCGAATTCGCCGGAATGATCGGAAGAGACTTCCCACTTGGGCTTTTTGTCAGGCACGCGGCGAATTCTCACCGTTATGCCATAAACGGGGCGATTGTCGGGCCCCCAGACTGTCCCGAAAATCAGAGCATAAGGATCTGTCGGCTTCAGCTTACCGGACGCGGGAGATGCATCAGCCACCGGCAAGACGTGCGGGTCCAGAGCAGCGAAAAAGAAAACCAGCAAAAGGCAGAAAGAGGACAAGCGCACAGGTGGAACCGTAGGTTGGAGCCTAGGAGTCGTCACCGTCTTCGCTCTCCACCTCCTCGTCTTCCTCGACATAGCCGGCTTCAACCGCTTTCAACTCCAGCGGACTGGTAGTCACCACCTCGAAATCCGTGCCACACTCGGGGCAGGAGACGATCTCGCCCTCGTCGACCTCTTCTTCTTCCACATCCAGATTGGTTTCGCATTCGGGGCAAAGAACCATGATTCCTCCGCTTCCATTCGATAGCATATTCGATGACCCTTTAGATAGCCTTGATAATATTTAGATTCTTCCCCCACCGCAGGTCAAGGGGTGAGGCTCCGGCGAGCAGGAGGCTATAATCCTGAGGCGGCCGCCTTCGTCCTTGACATTTCTTTACCCCAGAGCGTACATGATTTCCCCTATGGAAAAAATACTGTGGCTTGCGGCCGTCTCGCTGGGGTTGAGTTTCGCATTGGAGCGCCTGCGCAACATCGGCCTGGACGCGCGGCCGTCGAACCCATGGCAGCGGACAGAAAGATTTCGGCCGCGCTACGGCAGGTCTCGGCCGAACGCATTCGAGCGAATATCGAGAAGCTGGCGAGTTTTCGAACGCGATCGACCATCTCGGCGCAGGACCCGGCTTCAATCGCGGCGGGACACGGGATTGGCGCGGCGCGGGAGTGGATCAAGTCAGAGTTCGAACACTACGCCAAAGACTGCGGCGGCTGCCTGGAAGTGAAAACCGACACCTTCATCGAGCCGCCGCCGAGCGAATTCCCGAGCCCACCGATATCACCAATGTTTATGCGGTCTTGAAGGGAACGGATGCGGAGAACGCGAAGCGCATCGTGCTGGTGACCGGGCACTATGATTCACGCAATAGCGACATCCTGGACGTGAAGGGTGATGCTCCGGGCGCGAATGATGATGCCAGCGGAGCGGCCGTCAGCCTGGAATGCGCGCGGGTTTTGAGCAAACTGAAGTTCCCGGCGACGATTATCTTCTTGACCGTGGCCGGGGAAGAGCAGGGGCTGAATGGCAGCCATCATTTCGCGAAGGTGGCAAAGGATCAAGGCTGGAATCTTGAGGCCGTGTTGAATAATGACATTGTGGGCGGCGACAAGAGTGCGGAGCAGGATCACTCCATGGTGCGAGTGTTCTCCGAGGGCTTGCCCGCCGCGGCCACGGAGCAGGATGTCCGGCGGATTCGCGCGTTAGGCGGGGAGAATGACTCTGGGTCGCGGCAACTGGCGCGCTACGTCGCCGATGTCGACCGGGCTTATAAGGATGAGGTGGGCGTGGAGCCGGTGCTGGTGTTCCGGTTGGATCGGTACCTGCGGGGCGGCGACCACTCTGCATTCAATCAGCAGGGCTTTGCCGCGGTGCGCTTCACCGAGTTTCGCGAGGACTTCCATCACCAGCATCAGAACGTCCGCAGCGAGAATGGCATTGAATATGGCGACCTGGCAAAGTTTGTGGACTTCGACTACGTAGCCCACGTGGCGCGGCTGAACGCCGCGACCCTGGCCTCCCTGGCATCGGCGCCGGCGTCTCCCGCCAATGTGCATTTGCTGACTAAAGATCTGGAGAATGACTCGACGCTCACCTGGGAAGCGTCGCCGGGCGGACGCGTCGTCGAGTACGAGGTGCTGTGGCGAGCCACGAGCAGCCCGGAATGGGAGCATGTCCAAAGGGCCGGAAGCGCTATGCGCGTTACGCTGAAACTTTCCAAGGATAATGTCATCTTTGCAGTCAGGGCTGTAGATGCCGAGGGACACCGGAGCCTGCCGGTTGTGCCGGTGCCGGAACGATAAAGGGAAGCTGTTAGGATGAGTCCTATGAGGCGGCGCAGCAATCATGCCTAGAAATAGTTCCTTCGAAATGACAATGCCGCCGTTTCGCGGAGCGGTCCGGGAGATCATCATCGCCAGTGCGGCGATTTATGTCGTCATTCTTCTATTGATGTCTTTTGCCCCGGCAGCCGGTCAGACCGTGCTCCTGTTCGGCATTTTGGATCCGGCGCACATTCGGCAGGGCTGGTTGTGGCAATTCGTAACTTACGCCTTCATGTATGTCGATCCGTTGGACTTCGTGTTGTCGTTGGTTGGAGTCTATTTTCTTGGGGCGGCGGTGCAGGAACGCGTGGGCCGGACCTCATTCTACGGCCTGTTCTTCAGCAGCATCGTACTTTCGGGAATCGCTGGATTCGTTCTCTCGCTTACGGGCGTCATTGCGCGGGGCCCGGCGCTGGGTTCGGGCGCAGCAGCCAATGCGATTCTGATGGTGTTTTATCTGTTCAATCGGGACGCGCCCCTGATGCTGTTTCCGCTTCCGATTCAGATTCCGGTGAAGTGGATCGTCCTGGGCTTTGCGGCGATTGAAGCAGCTTATTTACTTCTCAGCCATTTCGCTCTTTTCTACTGCGTCATGCTACTGGGACTGGGCGCGGGATACATATGGCATGCAGTGTTTTTTTCTAAAGGGATTTCCCTGCGCTTCTCGGAGCGGTTCTACGCCGCACGCAATGACTATTACCGCTGGAGGCGGCGGCGCGCGGCAAAGAAGTTTGAAGTCTACATGCGGGCGCACGATCGCAAGGTGGAGTTTGACGAACACGGAAACTACATCCCTCCCGATGACGACCCGCGCAAGGGTAACGGCGGGTCGAAGTCGGGTTGGGTGAACTGAATCCGTTCGCCGTGGATTTAGACGGGTTTAGTCCGCGAAGAACGCCTGAAATTCCGCCAAGACGTTTGCCGACAACTCTTCCCGCCTGGCTTTGCCTTTGAATCCCAAATCGTGACCTGCACCCTCCACCGGCAGAAGCTTCGTCTTCGCGGGAATCAGCTTCAAGGCTTGCTCGATTTCCGTGATCGAGCCGAAAGGATCGCGGGTGCCGTGGACAAAGAGGGTAGGCGTGCGCAGATGGAAAAGGTGCTGGGTGCGGAGCTGGTCCGGCTTGCGCGGCGGGTGCAGAGGATACGACAACAAGAGCAGGCCGGCCGCCAGTTCTTCCTTGTCTAGACTCGCGGCTTTTCCTGGAGCTTTTTCTGCAAGCTCGGCGCACAGCATGCTGGCCTGGCGTCCGCCGTAGGAGTGGCCGCCCAGAAACACTCGGCCGGTGGCCAAGGGCTTGATGGCCCCGACAGCATTCTTCAGCCCGGCGCGATCGCGCCTGGCGTCGCCCGGTCCCGGGGGACCGTAGGGCCGATCCTGCCGATAGGGCAGATCGCAGCGCAGTACGGTGAAGCCGGCCTCGGCAAAAGCTCGCGCCAAGGCAATCAGCAGCGGAGCCTGGCAGTTCGATCCCGCGCCGTGTGTGAGGACAAGGCCATCACCATTCGGATTTGCCGGACGATGCAGAAAACCGCGCACGAACGGGTCCACTGAAACATCGGTAAGAACTTGCGGGCTGGAGTCCGGGGACACGGGTTCCGAGGGCATGGATGGCTGGGTTTTCCTGATCCGTAACAGCTTCATCAGAACCTCGCTGGACCTTTCGATTCCGCGTAGGGCGACAGCCGAAGTGGCTGTTCCCACACGATCTCAAACGCCGACTTCTTCCAGCTTCTCATAAACTTTCAGGATTTGAATCTCGTTTCCCAAACGAGCCCAGCAGCGAAGCAGTTCGGGATCCTCTTGCGCGGAGCGGCGCGCCTGCTCGGAGTTCCAGTAACGAAGCAGCATGTATTGAGAATCGCCGCTGCGGTAAAGAAGATCGCGGCCGTATCCTTTGCTGGAGACGATGGCGTTAAGTTCGCGGATAGTTGCCAGCGAAGCGGCTTCCATGCCAGGCAGAGGCTCCCAAATCGCGAGCGACAGGAATTCCTGCGACATACTCCGAGATTATAGCTTCTTGCGCGTGGCGGCGCGCTTGCGTCTGCTGCGCGGCACGGAGTTTGCCTCTTCTGCGGTGACCGTGTGCAAGCGCATGAAGTTGGTAGAGCCCGAAGCCTGGCGCGTGCCCGCAACCACGCCCAGCACGTCCCCGGACTTTAGCAGGCCGCGGCTCAGCAGCTCCTCCTCGGCCATATCGACCATGTGATCGATGGAAAGCGCCTGGGTACATTTCATGGGATGCACGCCCCAGTAAAGGTTAGTGCGCTGGGCCACGGTGGCACTATGAGTGAAAGCGTAGATGGCGGCTTGCGGCCGGTATTTGGAAATCATGCGCGCGGTGTTGCCGGTCTCGGTGAAAACGGCGATGGCGCCCATGGGCAGGTCTTCGGCGGCGTGGGCGATGGATTCGCAGATGGTTTCGGCGATGGAAAGGCCGTGGCGGTCCCGGCGCCGGCGGGGCAGTGTGAACTCTCCCATATTGCTCTCGGCTTCGACGACGATCCGCGACATCATCGCCACTGCCTCGCGAGGATAGCGGCCGCTGGCGGTTTCAGCAGAAAGCATGACCGCATCGGTGCCATCGAAAATGGCATTGGCTACGTCGCTGGCCTCAGCCCGCGTGGGGCGCGGGTTTTCGATCATCGACTCAAGCATCTGGGTGGCTGTGATCACGGGCTTGCGCCACTGGGAGGCGCGGCGGATTACGTGCTTCTGAATCACCGGAACTTTTTCCGGCGCCATTTCGACGCCCAGATCTCCGCGGGCGACCATCACGCCATCGCAGGCTTCCAGAATTTCTTCCAGATGGTCAATCGCCTGTGGCTTCTCCAGTTTGGCGATAAGAGGGGTATCGCTGCCGTGCCCGGTAACGATCTGTCTGACCATGTTCACGTCGGCGGCGGAGCGCACAAAAGAGAGCGCAACTGCATCGACTCCGCGCTTGAGGCCAAACTCAAGATCCTTACGATCTTTTTCGGTCATGGCAGGAATCGATAAAGCGGTCCCGGGCAGATTGATGCCCTGGTGTTCGCCCAGAGTTCCACCGTTCAAGACGTCGCAGACTACATCCTTGCCGCGCACCGTGCGCACGCGTAGTTCGATCAGACCGTCGCACAAAAGAATGCGCGTGCCGGAGGTAAGCTCGCGGGCCAGATCAGGGAAGGTGGTGGAAATGCGGGTCGGCGTGCCGGCGATGTCGCGCGGCGTAATCACCACCGATGAGCCGCTTTTCAGCTCGATAGGTTCGTGGCGCTCCAGGCGTCCGGTGCGGATCTTAGGGCCTTGCAGATCCTGCAGGATGCAGATTGTGCGGTCTTCCTTGTCAGCAGCGCGGCGCAGGCGTTCAATGTTGCGGGCGTGATCCTCGTGCGTGCCGTGGGAAAAGTTGAGGCGGGCCACGTCCATGCCGAGGCGAAGCAGGTCGCGCATCGCAGCCTCGGAATGGCAGGCTGGGCCGATGGTGCAAATGATCTTGGCGCGGCGGGAGGAAGCTCCACGCGGCACCAGAGGTGAAGGGGAGGTCTCCGCACGGGGAGAGTCTTCGATTGCGGGCTGTGACTTGCGTTCTTTCAATGGGTTCTGGACCAGAATCTAGTTTTCAATCGGTAGATTCTGTTTTTTCTGCACTGTGGTTTTCTTGTAGCGTGCTTACACTTTAGAGTTGCTAATTGCAGTCAGTTCTTTTCCCAGCATGGCGCGCGGGAACAGCATGGCGTTAAATTCCGCGCCGACCAGGACGACCAGCGAAACCATATACATCCAGACCAGCAGCGCGATGGCGGCACCGAGCGACCCGTAAATAATGCTGTAGTCAGCGTAATGTCTCAGATAGAAGCCAAAGAGCAGCGTAGCCGAAAACCACATGGCGGTCGCAAGCGTTGCGCCCGGGATCACGCTATGCCAGGGCTGAGTGCGCGGAACCGCATTGTGATAGATGAGTGCGATCACGGCGATGCTGGTCAGGGTGGCAATCAGCCAGCGAATGGAGCCCCACATTACCAGAATGTACGGGCTGTATTCCCGCGCGGTGTAGAACAGAATGTTGGTTTCGACCTTGCTGCCCAAAGCCACCAGCAGGGTGGCGAAGGTCATGGGAAGAAGAGCGAAAATCACCAGCAGGAATGAGATCAGGCGCTCCTGCACCAGACCCCAGATTTTCGGCAGCTCGTAACAGCGGCGAAACCCTTCCATCCAGGAAATCATGACGCCGGAGGCCGTCCACAGCGTCAGCAGTGAAGCCGTGATGAGCAGGCCCACCGGGCGCTGCGCCGCGCCCCGCAGAAAATTCATGGCCGTGTTGCTGCCGGCGGGCAGGATGCGGGATAGCGCGTAAGAGATCTCGCGTATGTAGGGCGCGCCCTTGCGCCAGGTGGCCAACAGCGAGCCCACGACCAGCAGGGAAGGGAAAAAAGTGAGAATGGAGGAATAGGCGGAAGCTTTGGCGATGGAGAAGGCGTCGTGCTGGAAGGAACGCCAGAAGGCGAGCCGCAGAAGTCGCAGGAAACGAAGCATCGCTGGCCCTAGCTTAGGGCCTGAAGGCGCTGGTTGCAACGAGGGAAGCGGGTCAGGTTCCTCGGTCGGCAATCGCTTTGCGTTTGCGTGCATTTGGGGGAATGCTGCTTGCTGTCAAAAACTTCGGGGGCGAAACTGGTTCGTTCGCCCCCGATGTCCGTTGTAGTTCGGCTTATTCCGCTGCCAGTTCCTCGGTTTCGCCCTCGTGCCGCATCATCTCGAGAGCGCGCTCGGCCTCTTCGTAAGCCGCCGACACTTCCGCCTGCACCTTGGCCGCGGCCTCTTCCATTTCTGGCGAGAGGCGCACGTTCCGGTAATACTCCATGCCGGTGCCGGCAGGGATGAGACGGCCGACGATCACGTTCTCCTTGAGGCCGCGCAGGTAATCGACCCTGCCGTTAATCGAAGCCTCAGTGAGTACGCGTGTCGTCTCCTGGAACGACGCCGCCGAGATGAACGAGTCGGTCGCGAGCGACGCCTTGGTGATGCCTAGAAGCAACGGCCGTCCGGTAGCCGGTCTGCCGCCTTCCTTGATCACCCGCTCGTTCTCTTCGCGGAAGTGGAACTTGTCCAGTTTGTCTTCCAGCAGGAACGAGGTATCGCCCACGTCCTCCACCTGCACCCAGCGCATCATCTGGCGGACAATCACTTCGATGTGCTTGTCGCTGATGTTGACGCCCTGCAGCCGGTAAACTTCCTGGATTTCGTTCACCAGGTAAGACTGCAGTTCTTTTTCGCCGAGCACGGCCAGAATGTCGTGCGGGTTGAGCGGGCCGTCCATCAGCGGTTCACCCGCCTTGACGCGCTCGCCTTCCTGCACGTTAATGTGAACGCCGCGCGGCACCGAGTATTCTTTCTCCGTGCCGTTGTCGGCCTGCACATAGATTTTGCGCTGTCCCTTGGAGACCTCACCGAACTTCACCGTGCCATCGATTTCGCTGATGACCGCGGTTTCATGCGGCTTGCGGGCTTCGAAGAGCTCGACCACGCGCGGCAGACCGCCCGTGATGTCCTTGGTCTTGGTGGTTTCGCGCGGGATCTTCGCCAGCACGTCTCCCGGAGAAACTGTGTCGCCATCCTGCACCATAAGGTGAGAACGCGAAGGCATGAGGTAGCGTTTGCTGCTCTTGCCCTTCACCACGATTGCAGGCTGCCGCTTCTCGTCGGGCGAATCGCCCACAACGTGCCGCGACAATCCGGTAACCTCGTCCACTTCCTCGTGGAGCGTGACACCTTCCTGCAAGTCCTTGAACTGCGCAGTGCCGCCGATCTCGGTAAGGATGGCGAAAGTGTAAGGATCCCACTCCACCATGACCTTGCCTTGCTGCACCGCGTCGCCGTCGTTGACCTTGAGTTTGGCGCCGTAGATAACAGAGTAGCGTTCGCGCTCGCGGTTCTTCTCGTCCACGATCGCGATCGAGCCCTGGCGGTTCATCACTACCAGATCACCCGACTTCGACTTCACCGTCTGCAGGCCGACGAAGCGCACGGTGCCGTTGTTCTTGGCATCGAGGCGCGACTGCTCGGAGACTCGCGATGCCGTACCGCCGATGTGGAAGGTACGCATCGTAAGCTGCGTTCCAGGCTCGCCGATCGACTGCGCGGCGATCACACCGGTAGCTTCGCCCAGTTCAACCAGCCGTCCTGAAGCCAGGTTGCGACCGTAACACATGACGCAGACGCCGCGTTTGGACTCGCAAGTGAGCACCGAACGGATCTTCACTCGCTCGATTCCGGCTGCCTGAATGGAGCCGGCGAGTTCTTCGGTGATTTCGTTGTTGATGTCCACGATCACGTTGCCGTCGTAGTCTTTGATCTTCTCAAGCGATACGCGGCCTACAATGCGGTCGCGCAACGGCTCGATAATCTCGCCGGCTTCGACGATACCCTGGACGTAGATGCCGTCCACAGTGCCGCAATCGTATTCGCTGATGATGACATCCTGCGCCACGTCGACCAGGCGACGAGTCAGGTAGCCGGAATCTGCCGTCTTGAGCGCCGTGTCGGCCAGACCCTTGCGGGCGCCGTGGGTCGAGACGAAATATTCCAGCACCGTCAAACCTTCGCGGAAGTTCGCCGTGATGGGAGACTCGATGATTTCGCCGGAAGGCTTGGCCATCAGTCCGCGCATACCGGAGAGCTGGCGAATCTGCTGTTTCGATCCGCGGGCGCCGGAATCGGCCATGACGTAAATCGGATTGATGAAGCCTTCCTTATCGGCACGCTGCATCTGTCCGAACATCTCATCGGCAACTTTCTCCGTAATAGCCGACCAGATTTCGATGACCTTGTTGTAGCGCTCGCCGTTGGTGATCGCGCCGTCGAGATATTGCTGTTGCACGGCGACCACCTGCTTCTCGGCGTCCTTCACCAAAGTCTTCTTGCTGTCCGGGATGACCATGTCGTCGATGCCGATGGAAAGGCCGGCCCGGGTCGCATACTTGAACCCGAACTCCTTCACTTCGTCGAGCATCTTGACCGTGGTCTCGAGTCCGAACCGGAGGTAACCGTAGTTGACCAGCGCGCCAATGCCCTTCTTCTTGAGCAAGCCGTTGATAAAGGGCATGCCCTCGGGCAGGTGATCGTTCAGGATCGCGCGGCCCACCGTCGTATTAACGAAGGCACGCTCGATGTGAACCGGCTCGGTGTGAATGATGTCCTGATCGTCGTAGGCGGTGGTCAGGTCAATCAATTCGCCGGTATAGCGCAGACGAATGGGAGATAGCGTTTCCACTTCGCCCATTTCCAGCGCCAGCAGAACTTCTTCAATGTTCGCGAAGACGCGGCCTTCGCCCTTCGCGCCCGGCTTTGATTTCGTCAGGTAATAGAGACCGAGCACCATGTCCTGCGTAGGCACGGTGATCGGCTGTCCGGATGCTGGCGAAAGAATGTTGTGCGAGGCCAGCATCAACACGCTGGCTTCAACCTGCGCTTCCGGAGACAGCGGAATGTGCACCGCCATCTGATCGCCGTCGAAGTCGGCGTTGAACGCCGTGCAGACCAGCGGATGGATCTTGATAGCCTTGCCTTCCACCAGCACCGGCTCAAACGCCTGGATGCCCAGGCGATGCAGCGTGGGAGCGCGATTCAGCAGCACGGGATGATCTTTGATGACCTCTTCCAGAATGTCCCAAACAATGGGCTCCTGCTGTTCCACCATTTCTTTCGCCTGCTTGATGGTGGTGACGTTGCCGGTCTGCTCCAGCCGGTGATAAATGAACGGCTTGAACAGTTCGAGCGCCATCTTCTTGGGCAGTCCGCACTGGTGCAGCTTCAGTTCGGGACCGACCACGATGACGGAACGTCCGGAATAATCCACTCGCTTGCCGAGCAGGTTCTGGCGGAAGCGTCCCTGCTTGCCCTTGAGCGTGTCGGAGAGCGACTTCAGTGGACGGTTATTGGCACCGCGCAACACGCGGCCACGGCGGCCGTTGTCAAACAGGGCGTCGACGGCTTCCTGCAGCATGCGTTTTTCGTTTCTGACGATGACTTCAGGCGCGTGCAGGTCCATCAGCTTCTTCAACCGGTTGTTGCGGTTGATGACGCGGCGGTAAAGATCGTTCAAATCGGACGTGGCGAAGCGGCCGCCATCGAGTGGAACCAGAGGCCGCAGCTCCGGAGGAATCACCGGGATGACATCGAGGATCATCCAGTGCGGCTTGTTGCCGCTGCGGCGGAAAGCCTCGACCACCTTCAGGCGCTTCGTATACTTGAGCCGCTTCTGCAGCGAGCTCTCGTTCTTCATCTTCTCGCGCAACTCAACGGCCAAGCCGTCGGTATCAATCCGTTTGAGCAGTTCCTTGATCGCCTCGGCGCCCATCATCGCTTTGAATCCAGCGGGACGGTATTGCTGGTCGAGTTCGCGGAACTTCGCCTCGTCCTTAATAACTTCGCGCTCTTTCACGGGCGCGTCGCCAGGCTCGACCACCACGTAAGCCTCGAAGTACAGAACGGACTCGAGGTCGCGCAGCGAAATATCGAGCAGATGTCCGATGCGGCTGGGCAGTCCCTTGAAGAACCACACGTGCGAGCAGGGCGACGCCAGCTCGATGTGGCCCAGGCGTTCGCGGCGAACTTTCGACAGCGTGACTTCCACGCCGCACTTGTCGCAGATCACGCCCCGGTGCTTCATGCGCTTGTACTTGCCGCAGAGGCATTCCCAGTCGGTTACCGGACCAAAGATGCGGGCGCAGAACAGGCCGTCCCGCTCCGGCTTGAAGGTGCGGTAGTTGATGGTCTCAGGCTTGGTGACTTCACCATGCGACCAGCTCCGGATTTTTTCCGGAGACGCCAGGCTGATGCGGATGGCATCGAAATCCGCAATCGTATTTTGCATTTCGAACGGGCTCGAACGAAACAAGGTGTTCCTCCGCTTCCTGCGGCAGTGTCGTTGCCGCTTACGGCACCTGGGGGAAAGTGGCCAGTGGTCAGCGACCAGTGGCCAGTATTCCTGATGGGCCAAACTGCGCAGGTGCTTCGCAGCCGGCCATTATTCAAAAGCCCAAATTCCAGAGTCAGCCCTTATCAGCGCCGTGACTGGCCACTGATCACTCGCCACTGCTTCAATCCGCTGCCGCGCTGGCCGTGGGTTTCTTCTCCCCGGTCTTGATCAGCTCCACATCCAGGCAGAGCGATTGCAATTCGCGGATCAGCACGTTGAACGACTCCGGCACGCCCGGTTCCATGGCAGCTTCGCCCTTGACGATGGCCTCGTAAATCTTGGTGCGGCCGTAAACGTCGTCGGACTTCGCCGTCAGCAGTTCCTGCAGAATGAATGCCGCGCCGTAAGCTTCGAGCGCCCAGACTTCCATTTCGCCGAAGCGCTGTCCGCCGAACTGCGCCTTGCCACCCAAAGGTTGTTGGGTGATAAGTGAATAAGGTCCGATGGAGCGCGCGTGAATCTTGTCGTCCACCAGATGCGACAGCTTCAGCATGTAGATGTACCCTACGCACACCGGCTGTTCGAACTGGTCGCCGGTCATGCCGTCGTGCAGAGTGGTCTTGCCTGACGTCGGCAGGCCCGCATGCTCGAGCAGCGCCTTGATCTCGCCTTCCTTTGCGCCATCGAACACGGGCGAACCCATATACACTCCGCGCGCCAGTGTGGGAGCCAACGCTTCCAGTTCCTCGTCGCCCATTTCACCGATGGTGTCAGCGAGCTTCGAGTCCTTGAATAGGGCCTTCAACTCGCGCCGAATCGCTTCGGTGCGCGTGTTTTCCTTGAGCAATCGGCCGATCTTCTCGCCCAGGGTGTAGCCCGCCCATCCCAGGTGGGTTTCGAGAATCTGACCCACATTCATACGGCTGGGTACGCCGAGGGGATTCAGAACAATCTCAACCGGCGTTCCGTCTTCGAGGTAAGGCATATCCTCTTCCGGCAGAATGCGCGCGATTACGCCCTTGTTGCCGTGACGGCCGGCCATCTTGTCGCCCACGCTCAGCTTGCGCTTCATGGCGATGTAGACTTTGACCAGCTTGATGACGCCCGGCGGCAGTTCGTCGCCCTTGGTGAGCTTTTCCTTCTTCTCGTTGACAATTTTCTTGAGCACATCGATCTGGCGCGAGGTCATTTCCTCGATCTCGTCGATCTGCTCATTCACCCGCGGATCCTTATCGGCATACTTGATGCGCTTCAGGTTGCGAGTGGAGATGCGCTCGATCGCGTCGCGGTCAAGAATGTTTCCCTTGTTAAGTAGACGCTTGTTCGTGCGCTCGTCGTGCAGGTCGGCCTGCACTTCCTTGCCGCCAAGAATGTTCTCCAGACGTTTGAGCCGCTCGTCAGTAAGAATGCGGATTTCGTCGGAAAGGTTTTTCTCCAGCTTGCCGATCTGTGTCGCCTCAATCGACTTCGCCCGCTCGTCTTTTTCCTGGCCTTTGCGGGAGAAAATCTTCACGTCGACAATGACGCCCTCAATGCCCGGCGGGCAGTAAAGCGAAGCATCACGCACGTCGCCGGCTTTCTCGCCGAAGATAGCGCGCAACAATTTTTCTTCCGGCGTGAGCTGGGTTTCGCCCTTCGGCGTTACCTTGCCCACCAGAATGTCGCCCTGCTTGATGCTGGCGCCGATGCGAATCACGCCCGCTTCGTCCAGATTGCGCAGCATGGACTCGCTGACGTTCGGAATATCGCGCGTCACTTCCTCCGGACCAAGCTTCGTATCACGCGCCTCGATTTCATACTCCTCGATGTGCAGTGAAGTGTAGTAATCGTCCTTCACCATCTTCTCGGAGACGAGAATCGCGTCTTCAAAGTTGTAGCCGCGCCAGGGCATAAAGGCCACCAGCACGTTGCGTCCGAGCGCCAATTCGCCGTGATCCGTGCAAGGACCGTCGGCGATGACCTCACCCTTCAGTACGCGCTGCCCCTTCTTCACGACAGGCTTTTGATTGATGCAGGTGTTCTGGTTCGAGCGCTTGAACTTGGTGAGTTGGTAAATGTCCGAGCCCACCTCGCGCGACAGCTGCGTGGGATGGTGCTCGCCTTCAACCCGCACGATGATGCGGTCGGAATCGACGGAATCGATGATGCCGTTGCGCCGGGCAAGAACCACCGCTCCAGAGTCGCGAGCAGTCACGCCCTCCATTCCCGTACCGACAATCGGCGCTTGCGCGCGCAGCAAGGGCACGGACTGCCGTTGCATGTTCGCGCCCATCAATGCTCGGTTCGCGTCGTCGTGCTCAAGGAACGGAACCAGCGAGGCGGCAACAGAGACCAACTGCTTGGGGCTGACGTCGACGTAATCGACTTCATCCCGGCTGACCAGCACAAAGTTTCCGGCCTTGCGGGCGTTGACCAACTCGGAGACGATCTTGCCCTTGTCGTCCAACTCCACGTTCGCCTGCGCGATGGTGTGACGATCCTCTTCCCATGCGGAAAGGTAGAACGAGAAGGGCTCAATCTGCGCCGGCTTCTTGCGCTTCTCCTTCAATTCGGCGTTGATCTTCTCGATTTCATGCTTCTCCATGTGATCGCCGACCTTGTGATCACTGTCGCCCGTGTTGACCACGCTGACGTAATCGATCACGCGCCCGCCCTTGATCTTGCGGTAGGGCGATTCGATAAAGCCGTAGTCATTGATCCGCGCATAGCAGCTCAACGACGAGATCAATCCAATGTTCGGACCTTCCGGCGTTTCAATCGGGCAAATGCGGCCATAGTGCGTAGGATGCACGTCGCGCACTTCGAATCCAGCGCGTTCACGCGAGAGCCCGCCCGGCCCAAGAGCCGAGAGACGCCGCTTGTGCGTGATCTCGGAGAGCGGATTGGTCTGATCCATAAACTGCGAAAGCTGCGACGATCCGAAGAATTCGCGGATCGCAGCCATCACCGGTTTCGCATTGACCAGGTCGTGCGGCATCGCCGTCGACATTTCCTGGTACACAGACATTTTTTCTTTAATCGCCCGTTCCATGCGGACCAGGCCGATGCGGAACTGGTTCTCCATCAGCTCGCCGACCGCGCGCACGCGGCGGTTTCCCAGGTGATCGATGTCATCCACCGACCCGATATTCTTGCGCAACTTCAGCAGGTAAGCGATGGTCCCGTAGAAGTCGTCGGGATCAAGCGTCCGTTTGTCGAGGCTGGTGGCATCCTGGTTCTCGAACAGCTTGATGTTGAACTTCAGCCGGCCGACCTTCGAGAAGTCGTACTTCCGCGGATCGAAGAACATCCCGTGGAACAATGCCGTCGCGGTATCCAGCGTCGGGGGATCACCAGGACGCAGCTTGCGGTAGATCTCGATCAACGCTTCCTGCGGAGTCTTCACCGAATCACGCTTCAGGGTTTGGCTGATGACCGTACCCACGTCGTCGCGCTCCGGGAAGAACAGGCTCATCTCCACTACGCCGGAGTCGAGAATCTTCGAAACCTTGTCGGCGGTGACTTCGCTGTTGGCCTCGAGCAGCACTTCGCCGGTAGTCGTGTCGACCACGTCGGCGGCGGCCCAGGCGCCCTCAAGATCGGTGACATCCACTTCAATCTCGGAGATCTTTGCCTTCTGAATATCTTTCAGAGTCTGCGCATTCAGCTTTCGACCCGAATGCGCAATTTCATCGCCCGACTTGTTCTTGATGCTGTGTGCCAGCTTCATGCCCAACAGGTTCGTAGCTTTTTCGCTGGTCGCGTCAAGCGTCCAGTACAGCTTCTTGTCTTTGATCGCAATGCGGTCGACGGTATAGAACGTCCGCAAAATGTCTTCGCCGGAACGCAGGCCCAGAGCGCGCAGGAAGATAGTCCCCAGGAACTTGCGCTTGCGGTCGATGCGGACATAGAGCACGTTCTTCTGGTCATACTCAAACTCCACCCAGGAACCGCGGTAGGGAATGATCTTGCCCAGAAAGTAAGTGCGGTTGTTAGCAGTCTCGAAGAAGACGCCCGGCGAGCGGTGCAACTGGCTGACAATGACGCGCTCAGTCCCATTGATAATGAAAGTCCCGTTCTGCGTCATCAGCGGCACGTCGCCGAAAAATACTTCCTGCTCCTTGATGTCACGAATCGAACGGTTGCCGGTCTCGGCGTCCTTGTCGAAAATGGTGAGGCGCATCGTGACCTTCAGCGGCGCGGAGTAAGTCATGCCGCGTTCTTCGCATTCAGCCACGTCATACTTCAGTTGCAGTCCGACCGGATCGCCGCACTTGTTGCAGAAATCAGGCGTGTTGGCGTTGTAGGTGCCGCACTTGCCGCACAGCACATCGCCCGGATGAAACGGATCGGTAATCACCGTGGAACCGCAGTTCTTACACGTGGTTCGCAGGTGATGCAGCCCTTTCAGGTGGCCGCACTTGCACTCCCAGTTACCAATGGCGTAATCCACAAACTCAAGTTGTGATACGTTGCGGAAGTCGGTGATCGGAAACACCGACTGGAACACGGCCTGCAATCCGCCGTCTTCGCGTTCGCTGGGCAGCTTGTCCATCTGCAGAAACCGGTCGTAGGACCGCTTCTGCACCTCGATCAGGTTAGGGATCTGGATGGTGGCTGGAATTTTTGAAAAATCAAAACGTTTACGGAAGGCATTATTCTTCATCGTCAAGAAACTCCCAATGTCAGGCGCAGCCGTGCGCTGCGATTACCCGCGGTTTGCAGAACGCCGGGCGCCCTCGGGCGCCGCGCTGCTTAGCTGCTGTTGCGAACCTGTTTGAACGTAGAAAAGTTAAACGTGGAAACACTAAACCCGGAAAACACGACGGGGCGCCCGCAGGGACAGTTGTTCCCGCAGACGCCATCCAAGGCGTTTCGCCAATCTGATTTTGTAATCTTTCGCGCCAGTTCCTTCGGCCGTTTCCGTCCCGCCTGCCCGCGGAACAGTGCCCAAGCTTCCCTAAGCGGGTCTCGCCCGCGTATGAGTGAGGCCAGGGGAAGCGGTGTTATTTGATGCTAACACCACCGCCCCGGCTTCACAACTAGAACGTGCAAATTTCTGAAGCTTGCAGTAGCGCCGCCGTCCCGGCGGCTCTCGCGGATCTGATTACCCGCCGCGAGACAGCCGGCCAGAAGCCAGCGCCACACTGCTACTTCACTTCAACGACAGCGCCAGCCTCGGTAAACTTCTTCTTGATGGTCTCGGCCTCGTCCTTGGAAACGCCTTCCTTGATGTTCTTCGGCGCTCCGTCGACCAGTTCCTTGGCTTCCTTCAAGCCCAGGCTGGTGACCTCGCGGACAGCCTTGATTACATTGATCTTATTCGCGCCAACTTCCTTGAGCAGGACGGTAAACTCCGTCTTCTCCTCGGCCGGAGCCGCGCCCGCAGCCGCCGCACCGCCGCCAGCGACCATCACCGGAGCCGCCGCTGCCGCCGAGACGCCCAGCCGCGCTTCCAGCTTCTTCACCAGCGCCGCCGCGTCCAGCAGTGATAACCCTACGATCGAATCTTCCAACTGTTGCAGGTCTGCCATGTTCGTTTCTCCATTTCAAGTATGAACTTCTTGATTATCGTTATCTTTGGCCGGGTTTCCAGTGCGGCAGGCCCATTTTCCCGGCGCCAGACAACGCCTGGATCAGAACCGCGCAACCCCTGACCTCGGATAACCAAATCCCTTCGGACGGCTTCCGCCATCCCGAAACGTAGCGCCGGCGTCCCGCCGGCTCCTAAGCCTGCGCCTCAGCAGGCGCGTCAGCTTTGAACTTGCCCTTCTCCACGCCCTGCCCCAGCACCACAGCAACGTCGCGCCCCACGGCATTCATCACCGTAACCAGCCTTTGCGCCGGCGAGCTGATCAGGAACAGCAGCTTGGAGTAGATCTCTTCCTTCGACGGCATGCTGGCCAGCGCCTCGATCTCCTTGATCGAAATCACCCGGCCCTCAACCACGCCAACCTTGAAGGTAAACTCCGGCGTGTCCTTAGCGTACTTAGTGAGCGCCTTGGCCATTGCCACAGGATCGCCCGTGGTGTAGGCGATCGAGGTCACTCCGGTCAGATTCTTCAACCCTTCCTCGATCTTCGTGCCTTTGGCAGCAAGTTCGGCCAGCGTGTTCTTCACCACCTGATACTTCGCGCCCGCCCCGCGCAGAGCCTTCCGCAGCTCGTAATCCTGGGCCACAGTCATCTTGCTGTAGGTGGCCACAACCGCGTTAGATACATTCTTCAGGTCAGCACTCAGCTTCTCAACCTGTTCCTTCTTTTTCGCTTTAGTAACCGCCATTGCTTAGTCCTTTTATGATCTAGTGTGCGTGGGGACGGACGCATTCGCCCGTCCTGGCGCTTCAGCGCCAGCGTTAAGCCTTCGCCGCAGTCTCAATCGGCGAAGTGTCCAGCAAAATCCCCGGCCCCATCGTCGAGCTCAAAGTGCAGCCCTTGATGTATTTGCCCTTGGCGACCGACGGCTTGGCCTTGATCACACTGGTGATCAGCACCGTCGCATTCTCAATCAACTTGTCGGGCGAGAACGAAATCTTCCCCACCGGCACATGCACCAGCGCAGTCTTGTCCGTGCGAAATTCAACCTTGCCCGCCTTCACTTCCTGCACCGCCTTGGCCACGTCTACCGTAACCGTTCCGGTCTTCGGATTCGGCATCAGTCCTTTGGGACCAAGAATCTTGCCCAGCCGCCCAACCGATTTCATCACATCCGGAGTAGCGATCAGCGCGTCGAAGTCGGTCCAGTTCTCTTTGGTGATCTTCTCGACCATCTCTTCACTACCAAAAAAATCAGCGCCCGCCGCCTCAGCTTCCTTAATCTTGTCGCCGGAAGCAATCACCAATACCTTCTTCGACTTGCCCAACCCGTGCGGCAACACAACCGTGCCCCGCACCATCTGGTCGGCGTGCTTCGGATCGACGCCCAGACGCAAGGTGATCTCCACCGTCTCATCAAATTTCGCAAACTTAACTTTCTGCAAGAGCGGAACTGCATCCTGCAGCACGTAAGGCCGCTTCTCGACTGCAGCGTGCGCCTTGGCGATGTTCTTTCCTTCTTTTTTCATCGTTCTTCCCTCGTCTCCCACCGCTCATCATTATTCCGACGAGCCGTAGTGTTTTCGACTTCGAACTCGTAGCGCCGGCGTCCCGCCGGCATCTAGCCATCGAGACTCTATCCAACCACTTCAATCCCCATCGACCTTGCCGTGCCACGAATGCTCTTGACCGCTGTGTCGATCGACGCGGCGTTCAGATCAGGCATCTTCTGCTTGGCAATGTCTTCCACCTGCTTCAACGTAACCTTGCCAACTTTATCCTTGTTGGGCGTGCCCGATCCCTTGGCAATACCAGCCGCGCGCTTCAGCAGAATCGAAGCCGGAGGCGTCTTGGTGATGAAGGTGAAAGAACGGTCGCTATAAACCGACACCACAACCGGAATGATCAGCCCCTCCATCTCTTTCTGATTCGTGCGAGCGTTGAACTGCTTGCAGAACTCCATGATGTTGATCTGCGCCTGACCAAGCGCCGGACCCACTGGCGGCGCCGGCGTTGCCTTGCCCGCCGCGATCTGCAACTTTACGAAACCTGTAACTTTCTTTGCCATCTAAGATTTCCTTTTGGGTTCAATGACTAAATCGCAAATCGCCCAATCATTAAATTCCTAGGCCACCTTCTCCACCTGGTTGAATTCCAACTCCACCGGCGTCGAGCGGCCGAAAATCGTCACCATCACCTTCAGCGTTTCGCGATCCTCATTCACCTCGTCCACAATGCCCTGGAAGGTCGCGAACGGTCCTTCCGAAATCCGGACGGTCTCGTTCTTCTCGAACTTCACCTTCAACTTGGGCTTCTCGCGGCTGTCCGCGACTTTGTAGACAATGTGCTGCACCTCTTCGTCCGATAGCGGCGTCGGCTGCTGCCCAGTGCCCACGAACCCAGTCACGCGCGGCGTGGATTTCACCACGTGCCAGACGTGATCGTCCATGTCCATTTCCACCAGCACGTAGCCGGGATAGAACATGCGTTCCGAGGTGTACTTCTTGCCGCCGCGCACTTCGGTGACCGACTCGGTCGGGATCAGCACCTTGCCGATCTTCTCCTGCAGCCCGAAAGCCTGCACCCGCGACTCCAGCGACTCCTTCACCTTGCGCTCAAACCCGGAATAGGAGTGGATGATGTACCACTTCATATTCGGATTGCGGGGCGGCTCGCTCGTTGCGGCAACGCCATCCGCGCTGGGTGGCTGCTCGCTACTTGCAGCAGCTTCGTTTTTTTCTTCGTCCTGCATGATCAAGTTAAGCTCCAGCCTGCGCTTCGACTTAGTGGTTCCCGAAATAGCTATACAAGAAGGTGACGCACCTCTGAATCACGTTATCGATGATGAAGAAATAAACTCCAAAAATGAATACCGTAACCACAACCACCGCAGTGGTGGCGCGCACTTCTTTAAACGACGGCGCGGTGACCTTGCGCATCTCCGTGCGCACGTCGTTGTAAAACGACTTGACTCTCTCCGGCCAGGACTTAAGCCGGTCTCCTAAATTCTCCCCGGCGGTTGCGATCGAGTTTGCCATCTTCTTAGTCTCCACTCCCATACTGCTACTGGCCCTTTTCCGTCGTCCTTCCAAAATCTGGCAGGGGCGGAGGGATTCGAACCCCCAAGTCCGGTTTTGGAGACCGGCAGTTTAACCGTTGAGCTTACGCCCCTAAAATCAGTGCTCAGTGGCCAGTGATCAGTGGCCAGAAATCAAGACGTTCATTCTGGCCACTGGTCACTGACCACTGGACACTGCTACTTCACTTCCTTATGCGGCGTATGCTTGCGACAACGGCGGCAGAATTTCTTAAGCTCCAGCCGCTCTGTCATCGTCTTCCGGTTCTTGGTGGTCGAATAATTCCGCTCTTTGCAATCACCGCACTGCAGCGTAATAATTTCTCGGGGCATCGCTCACTCCAAAACAGCTCTTAGCTGTTAGCTCTCAGCTTTTAGCTCTTGTCATCCTGAGGCGACGGGTTTTCGTCGCCGAAGGATCTGTGCATCTTCTACTTTCCTGAACTCAACGTCGTCCGCTTGCCCTTCCAAGTTCGCCATAACTTTGGAGCGAAGCTCGTAAACAAGCCAAGCGGCAGCAAGCACAACAACCAGATGCCTACTGCTTCAATCGCCTGCCATTCTGCTTTAGTTGGCATGCAGCCTCCTGCGACCATCCGGACGGCTGAAAGCTGATGGCTGACAGCTGCCCTACTGCACAATCTCCGCAATCGTTCCGGCGCCCACCGTGTGCCCGCCTTCGCGAATGGCAAACCGCAAGCCCTTCTCCATCGCCACCGGCGTAATCAACTCAATCACCAGCGACACATTGTCCCCCGGCATCACCATCTCGGTTCCCGCAGGAAACTCGGCCACTCCAGTCACATCCGTAGTACGAAGATAAAACTGCGGACGATATCCCTTGAAGAACGGCGTATGCCGCCCACCTTCTTCTTTCGTCAGAATGTAAACCTCAGCCTTAAATTTGGTGTGCGGGGTAATCGACCCACCCTTCGCCAGCACCATTCCGCGCTCCACATCTTCCTTAGCAATGCCGCGCAGCAACAGCCCAGCATTGTCCCCCGCCATGCCTTCGTCCAACTGCTTCTTGAACATTTCCACACCCGTCACCACCGTCTTGCGCGTGTCGCGGAAGCCCACAATCTCAACTTCCTCGCCCACTTTCACTTTCCCGCGCTCGATACGGCCCGTAACAACCGTGCCGCGGCCTTGAATCGAGAAAATATCCTCAATCGGCATCAGGAACGGCTTGTCCAACTCACGCGCCGGCTGCGGCACACTCTTGTCCACCGCCTCCATCAACGCGTCGATCTGCTTCTCCCACTTCTCTTCTCCGTTTAAAGCCCCTAAAGCAGATAACCGAATCACCGGCACATCGTCCCCAGGAAACTTGTAGCTCTTCAGCAGTTCGCGCACTTCGAGTTCCACCAGGTCAAGCAGCTCCGGATCGTCAACCGCATCGCACTTGTTCAAAGCCACAACGATGTAAGGCACGCCTACCTGCCGCGCCAGCAACACGTGCTCGCGCGTCTGCGGCATCGGACCATCCGTCGCAGCCACCACCAGAATCGCGCCATCCATCTGCGCCGCGCCCGTGATCATGTTCTTGATGTAGTCCGCGTGCCCCGGGCAGTCGACGTGCGCATAGTGCCGGTTCGCCGTCTCATACTCGACGTGCGCCGTGGCAATCGTGATCCCGCGAGCCTTTTCTTCCGGAGCGTTATCGATCGAATCGAACGACCGGAACACGATCTTCGGATTATGCTTCTGCAACACCTTCGTGATCGCCGCCGTCAAAGTGGTCTTTCCATGATCAATATGACCAATCGTCCCTACATTGCAGTGCGGCTTATTACGATCAAATTTCTCTTTCGCCATAAAATTGCCGAGCCTCGCTTATTCTTCAGTAATACTGATACAGCTTCTTAAATCTGTGCCGCAGCGCGATGTCCACCGTTTCCAGCTTCGACAAATAAAACTCTCGCATCTGCGCCTGATCCGAAAGCGGCAGCGCCTGGTATAACTGCCAAGCACTTAAATCTGACTTCACTGCCGAACCACCCACAGCGTCTTCCAGCACACGAGCGGACAGCACTCCGTCAAACTCCCGAACTCGAATTCCCTTGCGATCCAACTGCTTCAGGAAACGCTCCACCTTCTCGGGCAAGAACGCCTGCTCCACTGCGGCCTGCAGCTTCGCAAATTCCTGTTGCTTCTCGATCTTGATGGTCGCCTGTTCGAAACTCACTGTCCTCGCACCTTAACCAAAACTCTGGAGCGGGAGACGGGAATCGAACCCGCGACCAACAGCTTGGAAGGCTGTGACTCTACCACTGAGTTACTCCCGCCCTTACTGCCTCGACGCTCTTCACTCTTCATCAATCTCTGGAGCCGATGATCAGGATTGAACTGATGACCTCTCCCTTACCAAGGGAGTGCTCTACCAACTGAGCTACATCGGCCAAGAAACCTTCCACGCCGCGCCCGCCCACTCACTCCGATTCGCCGTCGCTGTCTCGATGCATCACATCTTTGCGCCGGACCCAGCTCTTGAACGCGAACAGCCCCAGAATCAGCAGCGTCAGCGTCCTAATCCGCGGATCACTCAGCGTGGTAAACGCCAGCACACCCAAAACCAGGTACGCAATCAACGCCATCGCCAAGCGACTCATAATTCCCGCCGCACTCGAAACCGTTTCAACAAATCCTGGTGCTACATAATTCTGGTGCACAGGGAAGGATTCGAACCTTCGTACCTCGCTAGGAGGGACAGATTTACAGTCTGTTGGCTTTAACCACTCACCCACCTGTGCAAAACCGCCGGGCGATGCAGCCATTGCGCTTCATCCAGCAGCCAGCTCGCGAATCCGTAGACCGTGGCAGCACACTTCTACTCGGGTCCACTCAACCTACATTTTCGCAAACCAGACCTTCGCAACTCAGGGAAACCAAGAATCGCGCCTACGAATCTACCGCGCGAAGATCACTGCACGCCGGAATATTTCCAGATGAAGTGCGTTGGAAAAACCTGTTGCGCCACCCAAGAGTTCCGCTGCCTGCCGGAAGTTCGTTCTGATTTTCGCTTACTGATCTTCGTATCCTGGAGCTGGCGAAGGGATTCGAACCCCCGACCCTCGGTTTACAAAACCGATGCTCTACCGACTGAGCTACGCCAGCATTGCGGGGACAAGTGCTCTTCCGGGCACAAGTATACCCTTTGATCCCTTCCAGATGTCCGGGACAATTAACTAAGGTATCACAATGGACAAATTGGGCGCAACCCGCCTGTGTCCAGCCTCAGGCTTCTTCGGGGAAATCCGCAGCAAGGGTAATCCTCTCAGGGATAATCTTCCGAGGGGGGCTATGGCGATAGCCACCTCAGCTGCACGCGACCTGCGCAAGGCCTGCTACCATTGCCGCATGTTCAATTTTGGCAAACCAAAAACCGCTGGCGACTGGATCGTTCACATCGCCGGGGCCATCGTCGCCATATTTCTTGTCTGGTGGATGCTTCGGATGTACGTACTGTGAATGTCCTCACCACCCTTCCGGCGTGGTCAATGCGCGCCCTGGCGAGTTATCGACGGCTACACTTGGACCCGAGAAACGAATTCCAAATCTTCGTAGTCCTCGAGTGAGTCTTTCCCAATGAAGGTCCGGCCCGAGACGGCCGGGTCCAGGATCATCACTCCGCCGCCAGATTCCTTCATGTGCCAGGCAACGTCCGGGTCTGGATCGTTTGGATCAAAGGCCACAAAATCGATTTCCGCGGCGTTTCCGTGGAACCGCACACGGTCGCCTTTTCTTATCTCTTCGCCGGACCGGTATTTGAGCCTCAGCAGGGCCACGAAATCAATCCTCGACGTTCAATCAAGACCTCATCAATGACTGTCGTCGCGATGCTCCGCCAATCATTACAGACACACGACTCGCGGCCATCGTCTCACTCCGTTCCGCTCTAGTTTTCAGACCCTAAGGAGCATAGTGAGTAAAGACAAGGTCGGTCGCTTTCGCCTTCTCGTGGCAGGGGAAGCAGCTTTTCATAAACGCCGGGGCGCCAGGCTTGCCGTCCGCGAAGTGACCGAATCCCCAGCCGCCGGTTGCGGCGTACTTTGTTGAGTCCTTAACCATAAACTGAATGTTCGTCGGAGCCCCGGGAACGAAGGATTGGGCTTGGCCAAAGACTTTGTTGTTTTCTGCTGACGGCACGTTGCGGTAATGCAAAGCAGCAATGATTGTGCCATCTGGGTACGGAAGCTTCCCTCCGCGGAAGGCGTTGAACGCTATATCGTTGCCCAGGACGGCGCCTAAACTGTTGAGGTTGCCTGCTTCATGGGCTGAGGAGATCCACTTCCAGTCGCGGTATCCCTGAGGAATTTCGGTAACGTAGGGCGCGGCGGCTTCTCCATCCGCGTGTCCCCGCGCAGCGCCAACGAGCGCGAAAAGGCCGGCCAAGGTTGCAGCTGCAACCAGGAAGAATGTGAACTGTTTCATAGGGGTTCCTCCATTCGGCCCGCATTTTACTCCAATCCAAACCGGTTTGGCAGGATGGACGGCGCCGGGAATTCATAGTCGATGCGAACAGGCGATTCACTCATTGCGGGAGTGCAGCGCTGGGTCAATCAATGCGATGGCGACGTTACGCCAACAAGCGCTTCGACACACTGCCAACATCTCGCGTTCCGTTGACTTGCCTATTCCACCAACGTAAGATTCTGCGCCAGAGACCGGTCAAACGTGATCGGTTAACCCGTGATCGGCACACCAAATGATCGGCCAGACCATATCGCACTACCGCATCGTCGAGAAGCTGGGCGGCGGCGGCATGGGGGTCGTCTATAAGGCCGAAGACGTGAAGCTTGGCCGCTTCGTAGCCCTGAAATTCCTGCCCGACGACGTAGCCAAGGATCAGCAAGCTCTCGCCCGCTTCCAGCGCGAAGCCAAGGCGGCCTCTGCACTAAATCATCCTAATATCTGCACGATCTATGAAATCGACGACCAGCACGGCGATGCCTTCATCGCCATGGAGTTCCTCGACGGTGCAACTCTGAAACATTTGATCGGCAACCGCCCCATGGAACTCGATCGCGTTTTGGAAATTGGCATCGAGGTCGCCGATGCGCTCGACGCCGCTCACGCCGGGGGCATCGTTCATCGCGACATCAAACCCGCGAACATATTCGTTACGAAACGAGGCCACGCCAAGATTCTCGACTTCGGCCTCGCCAAGGTGACGCCCAAACCCGAAGCGGTCGCCATCGAAGCCACTGCAACCGCGGTAGCCGAGGAGCATCTCACCAGCCCCGGCAGCACCTTAGGAACGGTCGCATACATGTCCCCGGAACAGGTCCTGGCAAAGGATCTGGACGCCCGTACCGATCTTTTCTCCTTCGGAGTGGTGCTCTATGAGATGGCGACCGGCACGCTGCCCTTTCGTGGTGACTCCTCGGGTGTGATCTTCGATTCCATCCTTCACGGCCAGCCTGCCGCAGCGGTCCGTTTGAATCCGGATGTCCCGGCCAGGCTCGAAGACATCATCGCCAAGTCCCTTGAAAAAGATCGCAACATTCGCTACCAGTCCGCCACAGAACTAAAAGCCGACTTGAAGCGAGTCAGGCGCGACACCGAGTCGCAGCGGCTCCACGTTACCCCTGAAACCACGGGCTCGTCACCCTCAGGACGTTACCGCAAGGCAGCGATCCTGGTCGCTGCAGCGTTGCTGGTAGCGGTTCTGGCTGCGATCGCAATCCACAACTACGGCCCGACCTCTCATCCGCCGCAAGCGGAAAAAGCCGCTTCAAGAGCTCCCGAAACCATTGCTGTTCTTCCCTTCCGCGACATTACTGCCGCCGCCTCAGACAGTTGGGGCATCGGAATCACCGACGCAATTATAAGTCGATTGACCGCGTTGCAGAATCTCGCAGTCAGACCAACCACATCGGTTCTAAAGTACGCCAAGGATGCTCCCGAGCCGGCGGATGCAGCCAAGGCACTGAACGTAGAAACCGTCCTTGAAGGCACATACCAGCGTTCTTCCGACGTAATCCGCGTAACCGTGCAACTGATCGATGGACGCACTGGAAACACCAAATGGTCGCAACGCTACGATTTGCGCAGCGCCGACATATTGAGCTTCGAAGATCAGATTGCCACCAAGGTCGTAGAGGGACTCCAGATTGAAATTTCACCCACCGAGCAAAAAGCGATCGAGCAGCCCGCAACCACCAGTGTGGATGCCTACAACGACTATCTGCAGGCCCGTTTCTATCTGAATGAGTATCTGACGCATTCGCGTCTGGACAGCCTGGAACAGGGCGAGCGCCTGCTCTTGCATGCGGTTTCTCTGGACAGGAATTTTGCTGACGCCTATGCCCTGCTGGCACAGTTGTACGGATTTCAAAGCGCAAATTTCGTAGAGGATGCTGGGGCCAATCTGAAGCGCGGCGAGGCCGCCGCTCAGAGTGCATTACGGATCAATCCCCAGTCAGCTGAGGGATTGATTGCCCTGGGAACTATCTATGGTGAGGAAGGCCGGGAGCAGGAGGCAATTCGCACTCTCAAACAGGCGGTTGCACTCGCACCCAACAGCGGAGCCGCCTGGCAAGGCCTGGGGTATTCGTCCTATTACGCCGGCCTCAATGAACTGTCTGAGCAGGCCTATCGCCGCCTTATTGGATTGAACCCCATGCCTCTTCAGCCCCACTGGATGCACGCCCGCATGCTTCTATATAGCGGCAAGGCAGCAGAAGCGGACAAGGAAATGCGGCAACTGGTTGCCGCCAACCCAGACCAATTCAAGGCCCTGGCCTACTTCGGCATGGTCCTCTATTACGAAGGCAAGCTCGACGAGGCCCAAATCAATCTCGAGCGTTCGCTGGCACTCGCTCCCAATTCGAGCGACGACGTACCCCCGATCGCGGCGGCATTCCTCTACGCGTCGCGCAAGCAGCGAGAAAAGATCGACCACAAGTTATTCCAATACCGCCCCGATCAGATTATCGACGGCGATGCCGCCTACTGGCTCGGAGGAATCTACGCCCTGCTCGGCGACCGCCAGCAGGCCCTCGAGTGGCTCAAACGTACGGTCGATCTCGGAGACGTGAACTACCCCTGGTTCGAACGCGATAAAAACTACGACAGCCTGCGCTCTGACCCAGAGTATCAATCAATAATGGCGGGCGTCCGCCAGCGCTGGGAAGCCTACAAGAAAGAGTTCGACGCCGCCCCATGATCTCCTGACTTCTGACACGCCCTCCGTGCAGTGTTATCATTTCTTCCCTGACCGCATTCCATGCGAATTAGGCGCACCTTCCCCATAGCCCTGGTGGTCGTGGTCATTGCTGCGGCCGTGACTCTCGCGGTCCAGCTGCGTAAGCATGCTCCCCCGGAGGCCGCCCGTCTGCTGCCCGGGGGGGACGCATTCTTCTACCTCGATCTCGGCTGGACACGGAGAGCGAACGCCGGCAAGCAACTACCCGCAGTCAGCCACGATCCGGAGTACGAACGCTTCATCCGAGAAACCGGCTTTGAGTTCGAACGCGATCTCGATGAAGCCGCCTTTGCCGTCCATTACCCCGCCAGCTGGCCCGGCGGTGGAACTGGCGGCCCCTCACCAGAGATACGATTCTCTGAAGTACTAGTGGGAAAGTTCCAGGGCGATCGACTTGCCGCTTATCTCCGACAGATCGCCCAATCGGTCGAAAACTATCACTCGGTTGATATCTTCACGATTCTTGTGGAAGGCAGATCGTTGCGGGTCGCGGTGCTGACCGCTGATTCCGTGGCCGCCTCCAACCACGACGACCCTGCGGTTATTCGAGGAATGGTTGACCGGTCCAAGCGCCTGGCTTCTCCGTTCGGAGGCCCGGCGCTGTTGCGGCAGTACTACAAGCACGTTCAGTTGGCCAGTCTGGCCTGGGTGGTGGCGCGCATTGATCCTTCCTCCCCCGAAGCCGGCAGTTGGAAGACAATCTTCGCCCGCCCGGCCACCCTCGTCGTCTCCGGCAGCTACCTCAGCCCGCTTCACCTGAGAGCTGACGCGGTTCACCTCCGCGCCGAAGCCTTTACCCAGACTCCCGACGAAGCACGCGCCATCGCCGATAAGGTGACTCTGTTCGTCGCCCTGACCCACTCAGCCGAAACTTCAGTTGGAACCCACGGCACAGATCCCGATGTAAAAGCCTTCTTCGATAGTCTAAAAGTCAGGGAAGAGAGCGACCGCGCCGTGTTGACCGCCGTCATGCCCTTCGGGTTTCTCCACAAGATACTGTCCGGATCTACACCCGAGCTGAGCGGACCCTCCGACGCCGCGCCGACTCAAGAGCCCGCGAAATCACGTTAGACCGGAAATCTGCGGCCGCGTGCAACTAAACACCGTTCCAATCGTCTGATTGCTTACAGAGACGAACTCCGGCAGGTACAATTAAGGACGCATGTCGAGCCTTCCACTTCCCATCGCCGCCTTCTTCGCTGGGCTGATTTCGTTTCTCTCGCCCTGCGTGCTTCCGCTGGTGCCGGGATATCTTTCTCTGATCTCCGGCGCCGGCCTGGAGGAACTTAAGGCGCCTCAGGCCCGTCTCATGCGGCGGGTGATGGTGAACTCCATCGGGTTCATCCTGGGCTTCAGCGTAGTTTTTATCGCACTGGGAGCGGCCGCCACTGAAATCGGCCAGGTGCTTGGGATTTACAAACACACGCTCGCGCGGATCGCCGGCGTGATCATCATTCTCTTTGGATTGCACCTGACCGGCATTTTCAAAATCAAAGCACTCTACACGGATGCTCGTCTGCATAGTGTGAAAGGCAGCAGTACTCCGGTGGGCGCGTTCGTGATCGGTTTCGCCTTCGCTTTCGGCTGGACTCCTTGCCTGGGACCGATTCTGACCGCAATCCTCACCGTCGCCGGAGAGCAGGATACGCTGGTGAAGGGAGTCCTGCTGCTTGCGGTTTATTCGCTTGGGACTGGCCGTGCCCTTTCTGCTGACATCGCTTTTGATGGAGCGCTTTCTCAAGTTTTATAGCCGCTTCCGCTCCCATATGCATGCTTTGGAGATCGCCAGCGGCGGCCTGCTGATCGCGCTCGGAATTTTGCTCGTGATCGGCCGCTTTACTTTGATTTCGAATTGGCTTTCGTTCCTGAACCGCTTCGCTTTATGAGGTTTCCTGTGCGGTCGGATTGGCTCAGGAAGGCTGCCGGAAAACCAGATCCGCGGGCTCGCTTTTGGCTGGCGCGGCGCTTCAGTGCTGCGATGTTCGGCTTGCAGTTGGGTGGCGCGGCGCTTCCGCGCTGCGATATCCGGCTTGCTTTCGATTCGCCTTTAGCCGTATCCCGGAAACCTCTGCTAGCATCATGAATGGAGAATTCCCGTGAAACGTAGTCCTCTCGTACTTGTGGTGGTCGCGTTCGTGGTCGCGCTCATGCTGTACTTCGGCTATCACCAGGCGCGGCGCACTGGAGCGGGCTCGGTGCCGCGACTCACCCAGTCCACTCTGGCTCCTGACTTCTCTCTGGAGTCGCTTGACGGCAAAACCCTGCGCCTTTCCGACCTTCGCGGCAAAGCCGTGCTGCTCAACTTCTGGGCTACCTGGTGCGGCCCCTGCAAAATCGAAATGCCCTGGTTCGTCGACTTGCAAAAACAGTACGGCTCGCAAGGATTGCAGATTGTCGGCGTCGCCATGGATGACGCCAGCAAGGAAGACATCGGCAAGTTCGCCAAGGATATGGGCGTGAACTATCCCATTCTGATTGGAAAAGAATCGGTGGGCGATCAATATGGCGGCGTTCCCGCCTTGCCGGAAAGCTTCCTGATCTCGCGCGACGGCAAAATCGTCGACAAAATCATCGGACTAAGGGGCAAGGCAGAAATCGAGGATGCGGTCAAGAAAGCGCTCGAAACCCAGCCGGCAACAGCAAAGACCGAAGCGTCGATGCAGTAGAGTACACGAGAACGGGCCTGTTCTGAAGTAACAGCGCGACGCGCGCCGATTGTTCTACTATTTCACTTACGCACATTCCCCGGAGTCCGTTCGGGCGCTGGCAAAGATGACTCACAAGCCAAACCGCCGATGCAAGAAACAGCCAACGACGTGGGATTGTTCTTCCTCATTGCTTCGCTGTTGACTGCGCTTCCCGGGGCAGCGCAAACCCCGGGAAAGCTCCAACCCTCACCTTCGCCGCGGTGCCGCTGACTACGGCGCAGCGCGCCTCGCAGACCATGGTGAATCTGAATTTTCGCGTCCCTGCGGGCTACCACATCAACTCGAACACGCCGAAGTCGGAGTTCCTCATTCCGACCGCCTTGAGGATGGACGTGCCCACTGACATCATCCTGGGAAAGATTGAATATCCCGCCGGCGAAGATCGGAGTTTCCCTTTCTCGCCTGACGAAAAGCTGAGTGTTTATAGCGGCGACTTCACCATTGCCGTCGGAGTGCATCCGCTGCACTCCGTTGTGCCCGGAAAATACGTGATGCACGGCGTGCTGCGCTATCAGGCCTGCGACAACGCCGCCTGCTATCCGCCGAAAAATTTGCCCGTGAGTTTTGAAGTGAAGGTCGTGAAAGAACCGCCCGAGCACCACGCCAACCCCGCGCAGAGCCCGCACGTGCATAACTAGCACGTCAGTTGTTAATCGGTGCGCGGCGTCGCGCTGGCGAGCGCGAGAATCGCTCCGGCAAACAGCATCGTGTCGAAGAAGTAGTTGATCCCCTCAACTTTGACCCCGGTGCTCGGATCGGCCAGCGCCGCAATCAGGATCGGCCCGTAGATGAACAAGACCAGCAGCACCAGCCATGTGCCAAGATACGTTGCCGCCATCCGCGTTTTTCTGCCGACCAGGATGGCCGCCCCGGCGACGAAAAGAATCACGCCTGTCAGATAGCCGATGAGCAGGTGCGCCGGAATCCACGCGGGCATGAGTTTTTCGAGCGGAACTCCGGGAACGTTCGCTGTGTGCAGAAAGTTCTCAACCCCAAAAAATATAGCGGCGATCGCGACCAGCACGCGGCCTACGGTGATGAGCTTGCTTCCGCCTTGCCCGCCGCCGTGCTCGCGCATGGCTTCTCCTGCAAGAATCCAGCCTCCGCCCGCGAATGACATTTCGCGGATAACAATCGTCCACGCAAACCGATCGTGGGGGCTCGCGAGAGCGCGCGGGACATGCAACATCGCCACAAAAAGAAACATCATGATTCCGAACAGCAGGCCGGACCAGCGGACCTGAATTTTTGTGGCAATGCTCAAGGACGCGGCGAGCAACGCAAAGCCGACGAAATACGCCCAAAACAAACGCCAGGGCATATACGAGGGCACGCCGAGCATGATGGACCTTGCGCGCGGAAAGATGCTCCGCGCCGAAGACCGCCAAGGGAGCGGCGAAACACAAATTGCTCAAGGCCACGACCTTGTCGAGGCCGCGGGCCTGCGCGATATCAGTCTTCGCAGCCCACAGGCAATCAGGAAAAGCCCGATGCCGGCGCCGCACATCGAGACTACCGTGCGAGAGATCCCAAAAAATGTGGCGAGAATGACTAAGTGCATTGCGGCCTCACCTTTTCAAGGTTTGCTTCTTCTCCACCTTCGCCCAGGTATCTTTCAGCGCCACCGTGCGATTGAACACCGGGCTTGCCCGGCTTCGAGTCGGGATCGACGCAGAAATATCCCAGCCGCTCAAACTGATAGCGGCTGCCGGCCGCGGCATTGGCCAGCGACGGCTCCAGCTTCGCGTGCGTGATTACTTCCAGCGAATTCGGATTCAGATTCGCCGTGAAGTCCTGGCCTTCTTCCACTTCGCCCGGGATTTTCTTTCGTGAACAGATTCTCGTAGATCCGCACCTCGGCATCGATGGCGTGCGCGGCCGAGACCCAGTGGATGGTCGACTTCACTTTGCGGCCGTCGGGCGCATTGCCGCCGCGCGTCGCCGGATCGTAGGTGCAGTGAACTTCGACGACTTCGCCCTTGTCGTTTTTCACCACGCTCTTGCAGGTGATGAAGTAGCCGTAGCGCAGGCGCACTTCGCGTCCCGGCGAAAGGCGGAAATATCCTTTCGGCGGATCTTCGCGGAAGTCATCCTGCTCGATGTAGAGCACGCGCGAGAACGGCACTTTCCGCGTGCCGGCGCTCGCGTCCTCGGGATTGTTCACCGCGTCCATCTCTTCGACCTGATTTTCCGGATAGTTGTCGATCACAACTTTCAGCGGACGCAGCACTGCCATCACCCGCAGCGCGCGCTTGTTCAGGTCTTCGCGGACGAAGTGTTCGAGCATGGCCAGCTCGATCGATGCCGTTGGTCTTCGACACGCCAATCGCGCCGCAGAAGTTGCGCATCGCCTCCGGCGTGTAGCCGCGGCGGCGAATGCCGCCGAGCGTGGGCATGCGCGGATCGTCCCAGCCGCGCACGCGGCCTTCCTGCACCAACTGCAGCAGCTTGCGCTTGCTCAGCAGCGTGTAGGTCAGGTTCAGGCGGTCGAACTCGATCTGCTGCGACGGGAAGATGCCCAGCTGCTGGATGAACCAGTTGTAGAGCGGGCGATGGTCCTCGAACTCCAGCGTGCAGATGGAGTGCGTGACGTGCTCGATGCGAATCCGACTGGCCGTGCGCGAAGTCGTACATCGGATAGATGCACCACTTGTTGCCGGTGCGGTGATGCTCGGCGTGCAGGATGCGGTACATCACGGGATCGCGCATGTTCAGGTTGGGCGATGCCATGTCGATCTTCGCCCGCAGCACGCGCGAGCCGTCGGGAAATTCGCCGGCGCGCATGCGCTCGAACAGATCAGATTTTCTTCGACCGAGCGATTGCGATACGGGCTGTCTTTGCCGGGCTCGGTCAGCGTGCCGCGATACTTGCGAATCTCGTCGGCGCGTCAGATCGTCGACGTAAGCCTTGCCATCTTTGATCAGCTTGCACCGCCCACTCGTAGAGCTGGTCGAAATAATCGGAGGCGTAGAAGAGGCCGTCCCACTGGGAGCCGAGCCAGCTGCACGTCGGCCTTGATCGACTCGACGTATTCGGTTTCTTCCTTCTCGGGATTGGTGTCGTCGAAGCGCAGATTGGTATGTCCGCCGAATTCGTCGGCCAGGCCGAAGTCGAGGCAGATCGCCTTGGCGTGGCCGATGTGCAGATAGCCGTTGGGCTCGGGAGGAAAGCGGGTCTGCACGCGGCCGTTGTGCTTGTTGGTCTTGAGGTCTTCGAGAATGATGTCGCGGATGAAGTTCGACGGAGCAGGCGACGGCGAGGCAGCTACAGCTTTTTCTCCGGCTTCGCTTGGGGGATGAGATGGATTCATTGCCTCTTTGATCTTATCGCAAGCAGAGTGGCGGAAGGTCGGCTGACAAGGATTCTGGGAGTCATGACTCGGAGACTTTATTTCTGACGGATTGTTTCGTCGCTGGTACCTGATTGCGGCTGTGGAGGGGCTTCGGGTGTTGACTCTCCCTAATTGGGAGAATGGCTGTTGACTGGGTAGTTATTAGGGGGTACCCCCCTCCCCCTGATCTATTGGGATCATGGTGTTAGCGTGAAATTGCAAAATAATCTATTGGGCTCAGTAAGTTGCGGGCAAAATCTTGAGCCCAAACCATTTAGCCGGATTCTAAGTTGGCAAAAGCCGCTATTCCACGCTTCACCTGCGGTGATGATCCGCTAGCGAGGCTGTGGATGGCAAGGTTAGATGTCACATGCGTGCCGTGGAATAACTTCACCGGGGGCGGCGGTTTGGGGAGGGGAGATCCCTCGTCCCGCTGGAGAAAACGCGGGACTTCGGGGTGACGCCACTGACGCGCGGCGTTAAAGATTTTTCAAGTTGCCTCCAAGAACGGTTCCGTTCAGGCCCTTACTGCATCTTCCGAACGGCCTGCTCGATTCGCGCGAGCGTGGTCTCCCTTCCCAGAACTTCCAGCGTCTCAAACAACGGTGGGGCGTTCTTGCGCCCGCAGACTGCGACGCGAATGGGCTGAAACATCTGTCCGGCTTTCACTCCCAGTTCTTGTGCGGAGACGCGCAGAGCCTGATCCAGCGGGTCATGTTCGAATTCGACGTTCGCCAGCACTTCGCGGGCTCGGGTGAGAACTTTCAGCGCCATGGCGGCGTCTCCTTTCTGCGGGATGAGTTCGGCCGGATCGTAGGGCGGCAGATGGTCAACGAAAAAGAAGTCGGCGGCAGTAAGCACGTCGCGCAACAGTTTGATGCGTTCGCGGATCAGCGGGGTGACTCGCAGCATCTTTTCCGGCGTGACGTTAAATCCGGCTGCGCGCACGATGGGCAGCAGCCGGGCGCTCAAGTCCTCCACCGGCAAGCCGCGGATGTGTTCTGCGTTGAGCCAGAGAGCCTTGGGGTCGAAGGTGTCTTCGGAGACGAAAAGCAGGTTCCTCCCTTGGGCTTCACTTAGGGTCGGAATCACAACGGGGGGTGGCGGCGGCAGTTTCCTTGAAGTTCACCACTGCATTCGAGCGGTTGATGCCTTCGAGGGAAAACGCATCGATCAGTTCCCGCAGAGACATGTTCTCGCGGTTATCCTTGGGCGACCAGCCGAGCAGGCAGAGGAAGTTGATGAAGGCTTCAGAGAGGAATCCGGCGTCGCGGTAAGTGGTGACGCTGACGACGGGACCGTGGCGGCGCTTGGAAAGTTTGGTGCCGTCGGGGGCAACCAGCAGCGGCAGGTGTGCGAACTGCGGCGGCGTGGCGCCGGCTGCTTCGAAGATGAGCACGTGCTTGAAAGTATTCGTGAGATGGTCCTGGCCGCGGATGATGTGTGAGATGCGGAGGTCGGCGTCGTCGGCACAGGAGGCGAGGTGGTAGGTTGGCATGCCGTCGGAACGCAGGAGCGCGAAGTCTTCGATGTCGGCTGCGGCTTTTACTTGCTCGCCGTAAACCGCGTCGGTAAATTGCACCAGTTGCCCGCCTTCGCGAGGCACGCGGAAACGTAGCGCAAATGGTTCGCCTGCCGCGGCGCGGCGGTCACTCTCAGCACGCGAAAGTTCGCGGGCGCCGGGATTGCAGAGCCACGTTCCCTGCGCGCCCGATTTTTCGGCGTCCCCAGTGTGGGCGGGGGTGAAGTCGCGGTAGGCCAGGCCTTTCTCGAAGATCGTCCACGCGGTTTTGCGGTGCAGGTCGATGCGCTCAGATTGTTTGTACTCTTCGTCCCAGCCTGGGGTGTCCCAGCCCGAGCTCAGCCACTTCAACCCGTCGAAAATGGAATCAACGGAGGCCTGCGTGTTGCGTTCTACGTCCGTGTCGTCGAGACGGAGGATCACAGTGCCACCGTTGTGGCGGGCATAAAGCCAGTTGAAGATGAACGTGCGGGCGCTGCCCACATGGAGAAAGCCAGTGGGCGACGGCGCGAAGCGCACTCGTGGCCTGGATTTGGCTGATGTCGAAGGAAGGCTTTCAGGCATAAATGGCAAAGTTCGATGGTATGGGTCCGAGAAAAGTATCGTCAAGCGAGCCAAGTAAGCGATTTCTGAGTTAAGTGACTGATTCTAGGTATTCTAGGGTCCAGGCCGTGTACTTAAAACCTGTTGTCTTCACACCCCCGGCTGTGAAAACATTAGGTAATTCATCTCCCCTGAAATCGCCGGCACCGATTCTCCGCGGGAAGTCTTCGCTGGGCCTCATGAATAGTATCGCTACCAGTATCGTCATCATTCCGGGCGTTGTCGCCCTGTTGCTGTACATGCTGTTTACCTATCTGTACCAGCAGAGCCGCCAGGCCTACTTCCGCGCCTGGCAGATTGCCTGGGCCTGCTATTCCATCCACTATGCACTGGACGCATTCTGGTATTACGGGCCACCGTCGCCGGTTGCGTTCTTTTTCAGCTCCCTGTTCTCGGTAGCGATGGCGATGTGCATCTTTGTTTCGACGCGCCTGATGCGCGGACCTTTCCGCTTCCGCTGGTATGACTGGGCGCTGGCTGCGGCCGGAGTTGCCGCGTCGTGCGTCGACTTGCGTAATCTGCTGATCAGCGGAGTTCATTCGGGGCAGCGCTCGCTGAGCTTTGCCGTGGTCTTTCTGAGCGCTGTTCTGCTTTACTGTTCGGCGGCTTTCTACTTGTACGCTCATCGCAGGGGCTCGGCGGCCTTCAGGCTGCTGGCGATTGCGCTGGCGCTGTGGGCTGTGTTGATGACTTCGATTCAATCCAGCAACCCCTGGGTGGAAATGTTTGGCAGCGTCGGCAACCTACTTGGCCCGATCCCGCAGATGCTGCTGGGCATCGCGATGGTGATGGTGCTATTTGAGAACGAGCGGAACGCGGTGCAGGAGAATACGCTCGCGTTGTCGACCTTGGGAGTGGATCCGCGGCGCTTGCTCTCGGCCGACGACTTGCTGCCCAGCATGCAGTCGGCGCTTGACCGGCTGGCGGGCGCGTTGTCGGCGCGGCGGGCCGTGATCTACATCTCGGAGCGCTGGCGTGGCTTGCTGCCCTCGGTGGAGCGGGGATTTTCTTCGGAATTCCTGGAGACTCTTACCAGAACCGGAGCCGGTGAGTACATGTGCGAACAGGCCTATCGGCAAGGTGGGCTGTTCACGGTGCACGACCTGGCCCATATGCCGGAGCCGCTGGCGATTGGGTCGACAGGGACATTCGCCGACTTCAAGAAGGTACTGACTGAGGCCGAGATCCGGAATATGACTGCCGTGAGTCTGCAGACACGCGAACACGCGTTCGGTGTGATTTTGTTTCCCCATGCGGAGCGCAAAGCGTTTGGCGCGTCGGGTCCGCGTCTGATGGTGGGGTTGGCTCTGCAACTCGGGCTCACGCTCGAGAACTACTTGATCGCGCACGACGCCCACCGGCGCACGCAAGAATATGAGTTGCTTACCCAGATTGGGCAGGCCATCAGCTCACGGCTGGATCAGGATGAAGTTCTGCGCACGATCCACACCGAGCTGGGGCAGATCTTCGACACCAGCAATTTCTATATCGCGTTTCAGGAAGGAGACGAAATCCGCTTCGAGCTGGAAGTAGAAGATGGTAGCGCCCTACCGAAACGCTCGCGCAAGCTGGTGAATGCCTTCACCGAATATGTGATTCGAACGGGACAGCCGCTGTTGATACGGTCAGACCTGGAGAAGACGCGGACACGGTTGGGCGTCACCTACCGGCCGGAGCATCCCGCCAGGTGCCTGTGTGCAGCGCCAATTCTGCTGGGCAACAAGCCGTCCGGCGTCATGGTTGCGATGAACAAAGAGCGGGAATTTGTGTTCGAACAGCGCGACCTGGACGTGCTGATGACCGCCGCCGGCCAAGTATCGGTGGCCGTCGAAAACGCCCGCCTGTTCGCGGAGGAGCAACGGCGCTCGCGGCAATTGGCCTTCCTCAACAATATCTCGCGCACCGCTATTTCGAGCGATGATCCCGTACACATGCTGGGACAGATTGTCCGGGAAATCCAGAAGAACTTCAGCTTTGATCACATTGGCATCGGCCTACTCGATTACGGAACCAAGGAGATCGAAATTAAAGCGGAGGCGGGAGCCACGGCGCATGCCATGGGCAAACGGATTCCGTTGGGGATCGGGATTCTGGGGCGGGTCGCGCGTACGGGCGAGCGCGCTCTGGTGCAAAACGGCGTGGAAGGCCAGATTGGCGCGATTCTGCCGGAATCGCGGTCCGTGCTGTGTATTCCAATCACCTATGGCGAGAAGCTGCTGGGTGCGCTGAACATCGAAAGCCACAACGAGAGCGCGTTTTCACCGCAGGACGTTCTCATCCTCAATACCCTGGCGGACCTGCTGGCCACGGCTCTGCACAATGCGTTCGTGTTCCAGAAGATGCAACAGCAGTCGATCACCGACGGTCTGACAGGAATCAAGACCCGGCGTTTCTTCTGGGAGTCTTTGTCAGCGGAGTGGAAGCGCGCTTCGCGTTCGGGACGTCCATTCTCGGTTGTGCTGATCGACCTGGACAAGTTCAAGGAAGTCAACGACAACATGGGCCACTTTGAGGGCGACCTGGTGCTGGCTCGCGTGGGACGATTGTTGGAGCAAAAGTCCAGGCAGTCGAACGTGGTGGCGCGCTATGGCGGAGATGAGTTCATCATCCTCATGCCGGAAACCGGGCCAGAGCAGGCCCAGGTGCTGGCCGAGCGCTTGCGGCAGTGGATTATCACGGACCCCATGTTGAGCGAGCACCACATCACCGGCAGCTTCGGCGTAGCGAGTTTCCCGACCCATGGCTTTTCCATTGAAGACATCATTCGCGTGGCCGATGCGGGCATGTATGTTTCGAAGCGTTCGGGCGGCAATCTGGTGTCAGCGGCGGAGGAGTTTGCCGGAGGCGAAGAGTTCGCGGCGCAGCGCCAACAGATTTCGAGCTATATCGAGGGCTTTCTGCAGCGCGAGCATAACGGGCCGGAGCACCTGGAAGAACTGGGCACGATGCTGGTGAAATTCTGTGGCGGCGAGGAAGCGTGCAACGTTGCCGCTGCTGAAAGAATCGATTGAGGTGCTCAGCCGGGCCGCCGAATCCCGCGAATTGCGCACCTCGGGCCACGGCGACATGGTGGCACGCTATACCGAGGTTCTGGCGCGGGCGCTCCATTTGCCTCCGGAGGAAACCGCGGATCTGGTCTATGCCGCGCGGATTCACGACGTCGGCAAGATCTTCGTGCCGGAACGCATTCTGAATAAGCCTGGGCCGCTTACCGACGACGAATTTTTCCTGGTAAAGATGCATGCGCGCGTCGGGGCCGAGATCGCCGGCATCCTGCCGCATAGCGCCCTGATGCGCCAGGCCATCGAACATCATCACCAGCGCTTTGATGGCACCGGCTATCCCGATGGCGCCAAGGGTGAGCAGATTCCTCTATGGGCGCGCATTATTGCTCTCGCCGATGCTTACGCCAACATGCTGACCGAGCAATCGATTGCTGCCGCCCGCACTCCCGACCAGGCGCTCGATGAGTTGGCCAAGATGAGCGGGACCGGCTTCGACGGGATGCTGGTGCGGTTGCTGCTGCGCGAGTTGAAGTCGGAACGGGCGTCGTCGGCGAAGGATGGCTTCTAAGGCCCTGCCGAGATGGGCGCGGCGGAAATAGCTGTCTCGAGCCATAGGACGCGGCAGTAGCTAGCTCGATTTGCCCGGCGATGAACCTTATCTCGGTGCGGAGTAAGCCTCGTTGAGGCCCTTGTTCCGCCGCCGTGGCAGCAGCGCACCCACGAGCACGGCTGGAATGATTGTCAGGAGAAATGTCAGGTGATACCACGCGGGAAATTTGCTCCAATTGGCGATATGCCAAGGCGCGAACATTGCCAGCACAACGCTGCCGACGATCAACGGCGCCCAGCGGCCGGATGGGGATATCCAACGGGTTACGGCGCCAGCCACCAGTGAGGTCACGATAGCCATTAAAAGGCGCGCCCACTTCATGACCAGCGTGAACTGAAGCGTGTGCTCGGCAGCGGTGTAGTTCGGCAGGCTCAGGCGAAGTACGCGGTTGATCACCGTGACCACGACCGCCCAGGTAAGGAGTCCTGCGAGGCAGGCGAGAATGGAACGCTTCATCAGACGTCTCTCCTTTAATCTAATTATAATAGTACAATTATACCAATGAAAGCCGAACTATATATTTTGGGTGTTCTGCACCGCGGCGACTTTCATCCCTACGAGATCAGGCGGCGTCTGACCCAGGCCATGATCGAGTGCTTTACCGATGTAGATGTCGGCACGCTCTACTACGCCGTACGCCAGCTTGCCGAACGCGGCCTGTTAACCGCGGTCACCCGCCAGCGCGTGGCTAGGGGCGGCATGCGTACGGTGTACCGCATTACTCCGCGCGGACGCGAGCGTTTTCGTGAACTACTGCACGCGCAATTTGCCGCTGAAGGCGACCTTCGGCAGACTCTTTACGGCCCCATGCTCTTCTTGCATTTCGCCGACCTCAAGCTCGTCGCTGAGGCTCTGCGCAACCAAATTGACCGGCAGAATGCGCGGCTGGCGGAGATCCGGAAATTGCATCGGCAATGGGTAACGATGTTGCCCACCGGTAGCCGCCACTTGATGCAACACATGGCGGAACAATGCCGCCTCGATCTACGCTGGCTCGGCGCGGTACTTGCCGATGTGGAGGCTGGGCGCATTTGCGATACCTCTGACCCGGCTCGCCTCGCAGCCAAGACCTAATTGTGTTACGACACAGCCAGTTCTTGAGTAGTAGGCAAACAGGAAGTAAATCGCCACCTGGCACGCAATCTTCTCAGTTGGTGGTAGATCGGGATCACACAAGTGATGCGCTCAGCGCGCTCCTTGATCCGACGACTTGCAAGTTGGAACCGGAAACCGGAAACTGGAAGCTATGTCCGTTCCTCTTTCTCTCTCCGGCAAAGTTGCTCTCATTACGGGCGGTTCACGCGGCATCGGCGCAGCCACGGTGCGCCTGTTTACGGCAGCGGGCGCTAAGGTCGCGTTCAGCTACCAGAAGGCGCGATCGCAGGCCGAAGCTCTGGCGACGGAATGCGGCAAGACGAACTGTCATGCGGTCGCCAGTAACCTGGACGGTCCAGATTCTGCTCGCGCCCTCGTTGCAGAGGTGGTCAAGCATTTCGGAAAGCTCGACATTCTCGTCGCCAATCACGGGGTCTGGCCCGCCCAAGATGTAGCCATCGAAGAGATGACCGACGCGCAGTGGCGCTCGACTCTTTCGATCAATCTCGATGCTGTGTTTGGCCTGGTCAAGCACACGGTTGCTCAAATGAAGGCCCAGCCGCGAACCGGTTCCGCCACTGGGCACATCGTGCTCATCAGCTCTACCAGCGGCCAGCGCGGCGAAGCGTTTCACTGCGATTACTCCGCCAGCAAGGGCGCCCTGATCAGCATGACGAAGAGCCTTTCCTCGGAACTGGCGCGGGCGGGGATCTATGTGAACTCCGTCGCCCCCGGCTGGGTAGATACGGATATGTCGAAACCAGCGCTGGACGACCCAAGAGCCGGCGACGTGATTCGCCGGACGATTCCTCTCGGACGCGCGGGCAAGCCGGAAGAAATTGCCGCACCGGTGTTGTTCTTGTGCACCGACTACGCCGGCTTCATTACGGGCGAAATCTTCAATGTGAACGGCGGAGCTGTGCTGGTGGGATAAGCCGGAGCAGGCGTGAAATTCCGACCAAGCGCGACGCCACCATCGCTTCTTTCTGCATCCAAAATATAGCGCGGAACTAAGTTACAACTCCGCACTGCACGCCGCAGTCCGCAATTCTGCTGCAAGCAGCTACAATTTCCTGTTGGGCATCACTCCGATCTGTTGAATATGACCGGCTAAATGAAACATCTGCTTCTCATCGTTGTCGTGGCATCTGTGCTGGCGTCTGCTTTGGCCATGTCTGGCTGGGGTGGGCGGGAGGCCTCCGCCCAAGCAAGTGTACAGGCTCCTTCACAATCTGCCGGCACAAGCAGCCAGGCAATTCCTCCGTTGCAGGAAAACGCGCGCCAGGCGCGCGTGCTGCTCGATCAGGCGATCCAGGCGTTGGGCGGGCAGGCATTTCTGAAGATGCGCAGTATGCAGCAGGAGGGACGTGCCTACACGCTTTTTCACGGACGCTCTACCAGCAATGGCGTCTTGTTCTGGCGATTCGTCGAATACCCTGACAAGGAACGGATCGAAGTCACGAAAGAGAGGGACGTAGCCTATGTATATAGCGGCAACAAGGGCTATGAAATTACTTTCAAGGGCCCACACGCAATGGAGAAGAAGGATCTCGATGACTATTTGCGGCGCCGCAGGGTCTCTCTCGAGACGGTGCTGCGCACCTGGGTCGACGATCCGGGAGTGGCGCTTTTCTATGAGGGCAATGCTCTGGCCGGCAACCTTCCGGCCCAGCAGGTGACGATGATCAACGCAAAAAATGAAGCGGTAAGTCTCTATTTCGATCCGGACACGCATCTGCCCATCAAGAAGAGCTATAAATGGCGCGATCCAGTGGACAGGGACCTCAACGTGGAGGAAGAGATCTACGACAATTACAGGCCTGTAGAAGGGGTGATGACGCCCTACAATTTCACGCGTTACTACAATGGGGATATGCAAAGTGAGCGATTCGTAAATTCAGTTCACTTCAATCCGGAATTCGACGAAACCATGTTCGATCCCAATTCTGGCTACAATCCAAATAAACCTGCGAAGAAGCACTGAGGTAACGTCTCCATGGGAACTCTTCGAAGCTCATTGGTCCCGAACATAACTGACTGAGTCGTCAGTGTTTAATGGAGTCAGGGGCTTGACCGGGATGGTTCGCGATCGGCTTTACGCCACGCACTGTGGCATTTTTACCACAGTCGCGTCTGAGGAGGTGGCTGTAATCTATTCATTCACCGAGAGATACGCAGGCGCCTTTGACCCAGGAGCAGACAGTCCGCTCAGCCGTGGGATGCAGTGGAGTAGGACTCCACAGCGGCGCGCCAGTCTCCATGCGAATTCTCCCGGGTTCGCCCGGAACGGGAATTGTATTTCGCCGCGTTGATCTCGATGGCTTCGAGATCGAAGCGGTCAGCCGCAACGTGGCCCGCGTCAGCTATGCCACAAGTCTGATGAAAAAGGGCGTGCTGATCTCCACTACAGAGCACCTGCTCTCAGCGTTTATCGGCTTAGGCGTGGACAACGCCATCGTGGAGCTGGACAACCTGGAACTCCCCATTCTGGATGGCAGCGCGCTCCCGTTTGTGGAGTTGATCCAGAAGGCCGGCATACGCAAACAGCGCCGGCCCCGCAGGTATCTGAAGATTCTTCGAGAAGTGGAAATGCGGGAGGGGAACAAGTTTATCTCGGTCTATCCCGCCGACAACTATTCTGTTTCTTACTCGATCAACTTTCCCCACCCGCTGATCGGGAAAGAGACTTTTCAGGTGGAGCTTTCCAACGGCAGCTACCTGCGCAAGATCGCGGGGGCGCGCACCTTCGGCTCGCGTGAGGACGAAAAAGCGATGCGCAACATGGGACTGATTCGCGGTGCGTCGCGGGAGAACTGCATCGTGCTGACTCGCGAGAGCGTCGAAAATGGCCCATTACGGTTCCCCGACGAGTTCGTAAGGCACAAAGTGCTGGATCTGGTTGGCGACCTGGCGCTGCTGGGCAAACCAATTCTGGGCAAGATCGTGGCAGACCGCGCCGGCCACGCCATGCATACCGCTCTGGTCTCCCGCATCCTGCGCGACAAGACGCTGTGGGAGGAAGTCACGCTGCCCGAAGAAGAGAATGACACCGCAAGTGCTCACAGCGCTCACGCCACAGCGGGCTCGTCGCTCTGAGTCCTTCGCTCTGAGTTCTGACAGGCAGGCTCTGAGAATCCGGAGTCGGCGATCCGACCCTAGACCCGATCCAATATCCCAGTCAGTCGGCGGGTTCGCAAGGAGCGTCGCCGGCTTCAGAGCCAGGCTCCGGCTGTTCCTTGAGCAGTCGGTCCAGTTCAGCGCGAGCCTGGCTGATAAGGGCCGCGGCGAACTGTCGGGCGGACCGCTGTCTTTCAGCTGACAGATCCTTCACCCGCATGTTCAGCAAAGGGATATCGTCCTCAAATAAGCGCAGGGTTTTCTGCACGCGGGCGATGCGGTACGTGGTAGGAAGCATGGCAATGGCTCTCCAGTATCCCTTCAGATTGCCATGCACGGGCGAAGGTACAAAGTTACAAGGTGAATACCTGGGGAACTGACGGCGATTGGGGAAGACCGGCTTACTGCGTGACCTGAGCCGGACTGCTTTGGAGCCGGGAAGCTGTTGTTCCATCTGCTCGTTGAGCCATTTTTCGAGCTGTTCCTGGGAACTCTGGGCCACATTGAGAAAGCGCAATCCGACGTGTCCTTTGATGTCGGCCCAGGCTACTTCGGCTTCCACGTTCAGGGCCAGTTTGGTTTCGGGCAGGGTGAAATGCAAACGAGGAGCAGCGCTCTTGGGAAGCGCCTGGTGCAAATGAGCGCGATGCCGCCCTCGCTGATGTTAGTGCTGGTGGCTCTTAGTTCTTTTTCGCCAAGGACGACAGTGACAAGCATCTTGACTGGCTGGCGGTAATAGCGGCGGCGCTCGCGTACCATGAAACTCAGCGCGGCGTGGAAGCAGCGCGACGCATTCAGCGTGCTGATGGGCTTTTGCAGAACAAAATTCACGCCCATGCCGAAAGCTTCCTGTGTGGTGGTTTTCTTGCCGTTCAGAACGGCAAAGGTTACGGAATTCTTGTTGCTGGGAGTGGCGCGCAAGCCCTGCAGAACCTCCAGCCCGCCTTGCATGTCGTCGCAGTCTACAATCACAGCATCGAACTTTTCTGCGATGAGAATCTCGCTGGCTTTCTTCGCTTCCTGGCAGATTTCGACCTCAATCGATAGCTTTTCCAGCGTCGGGCGGAGCACCCGGACCACTTCGGCATCGCGGCTCAGAAGTAAGGGACTCCAACGTCATGGTCGTGATTCTAGCGTTCGCCAGAACGCGCCGAAAGGTGACCAAGGTATTGGGTTTTATGGGCAAAGACAAGGGGGAGTGCGGTGCGAAACCTTCGCCTGAGGGTGCCGGAACACGACGAATCGAAGTCAAAGCGAACGCCGCGAGAAATTTCCAATGGAAACCAGCGTAATAAAGCCTGAAACTAGGTGACGCCATGCCCAGGCTCGTCTATCTTTCGCTCGGATCAAATGTCGGCGATCGCGAGGCGCAACTGCGGGATGCCCAGGCTAGGCTCGGCGCAGCGGGTCGTGTGGTTGCCGTGTCGTCCTTCTATGAAACCGAGCCGGTGGAGTTCACCGAGCAGCCGTGGTTCTCTGAATTGTCGCGGTTGCGCTTGAAACCAGCCAGACCCCGCAACAACTGATGACCGCGATTCTCCGCATCGAACAGGAGATGGGCCGGCGGCGGGTGCAGAAAAAGGGCCCGCGGCCCATCGACATCGACATTCTGTTGTTCGATGACGGATCGATCATGCGAATTCGACGGAACCTCACCATTCCTCATCCGGCCATGCACCAGCGCCGCTTCGTCCTGGAGCCACTGGCGGAGATTGCGCCGGAAGTTTTGCATCCGGTGCTTCAAGAAGACAATTCGCGAATTGCGCGATGCGCTGCCCGCGGGGCAGATAGTGCGAAAGCAGAAAACCTGAGCCACGGATTATCCGTGGAATCCGTGAAAATGGCAACATTGCTCTACGGCACAATGATCCGGCTGCCGCTTCCTGCGGCGTCACTACGGCCGATTGCTTCTCGGGAAACTGCGCGAACAGAAAATCGATGAAGGCCCGCGATTTGGGCCGTCCCGAGGTGCGTCCGTGCCCAGCCGAACCAGAAACACCAGAGCCTTGAGCACATCGGAATCGCGCAGGGTGGAGTATCCCAGTTGTTTCTGCTCGGCCTCGCGAAACTGCTTCAACATCTCTTCCACTTGAGCCGCAACCGCATGCTGCGCGGCGCTGGTCAGTGGCTGCTCATAGTGCAGCCCGGAGTTCACCAGGCGCTCATAACTCGTGCACATGGCCGAGAGCGCGGCAATCAGATCGCGATCATTCAGGCTGCGGTCAGCGTGCGCCGCCTTCGCCAGAGCATAGCTCAGCCCCATCAGCAGATGCTCGCGCTCGTAGGTGAATTGCTCCGAAATCTCAACCTGCAGGAACAACGACGCGCGGTCGAACTGGTCCGCGGGGCGCGGCTTTTCATGCTCCCTCGCCTGTTGCAGATAGGGGCAGTCGCTCGGGACAATCGAGCGTCACCTCGCGCTGCTCGCCGCAACACTGCGCGCAAATGCGCCCGTGGACGGCGGGACAGAAGCGTTTTTCCTTGCGAATTTCGCAGATCGCGCAACTCAAGTCGAATTCTCCTCTTCTAAGCATTATGGCACCGGATGACGGCAAGCTTGCGGGCATTCAGCAATTGGCCCGCGTGGTCACTCTAGACCTATCAAGGCCCCAGTCTGATTGCCCAATTGCTAACTGCCGATCGCCGCTGCGGGTACCCATGTTTGGGCCATTTCGGGACCTTCATCTGCAAATGAGCATGTAAAAATGGCCCTTTCCGAGTGCTCTCCCTATGGAACCCGCGTAAAATAAGGGTGTTTTCCACAGGGCAGTGATATAAGATCAAGCCCGCTGGAATTAAAATTCGAATCTTTCCCCAGGAGGAAACAATGGCATCAGGTTTAACCAAGACTCAACTCGTCCGTCATCTGGCCGAGAAAACTGAACTTCCCAACAAGACCGTGGCGGCATTTCTCGAGCAGCTGGCCGACGTCGCGGTAAAAGAAACCAAGAAGAACGGCGTATTCGTTGTGCCCGGCCTCGGCCGGTTGGTGAAGGCGCACCGCAAGGCCCGCATCGGCCGCAATCCGCAGACCGGCGAGCCCATCCAGATCAAGGCCAAGACCGTGGTGAAGTTCCGCGTCGCCAAGGCCGCGAAGGACGCGATCGCTCCCAAGAAATAGTTTTGCATTCAGATTGATCCGAAGGCCGGCTTAGGCCGGCCTTTGACTTTCCGCAACTTTGCACTTCGCTCCCCTATGCTGAACTGGATCGTGATCGGAATCGGCGATATCTCCATCCGCCGCGTCATTCCCGCGATTCAGGCCGAGCCGAGAAGCCGCTTGTATGGCCTGGTCACGCGCGATCCGGCGAAAGCCGCGCCTTACAACGCTCGGGTTTGGACTACTCTCGATGAAGCTCTAACCGATCCCGCAGTTCACGCGGTCTACGTTGCGACTCCCGTCTTCCTTCACGCGCCACAGACCATCCAATCCTTGCGCGCGGGCAAGCACGTGCTGTGCGAGAAGCCGATGGCGATGAACGAAGCCGAAGCGCGCTCGATGGTGCAGACCGCAGAAGAGAGTGGGCGCACCTTCGGCGTGGCCTACTATCGCCGAGCCTATCCCAAGGTGCAGCGTGCGAAACAACTGCTCGAGGCTGGCGCCATCGGCAAGCCCGTTCTCGCCGAACTCACCTGCCACGGATGGTTCGACGAAACGGAGAGTCCATCGCAGTTGGCTGATCGATCCCGCTCAGGCCGGAGGCGGCCCGCTCTTCGACATCGCTTCGCACCGCATCGACGTGCTGAATTTCTTATTCGGCCAGCCGCGGCGCGTCACCGGCCATCTTTCGAATGCGGTTCATCACTACGCAGTGGAAGACAATGCGACCGTGATGATCGACTACGCCGGCGGCGTGCGCGGCATCGTGGATGTTCGCTGGCATTCGAAAGTGAGCCGCGATGAATGCCGCATCCGCGGCACCGAGGGCGAAATGGAATTATCTCCGCTGAATGGTCCCGATCTGATTTATCCCGGCGGCCGCGAGAATCTGCCGCCTCACGCCAACGTGCACTATCCCATGATCGAGAACTTTGTGGATGCGGTGGAAGGCAAAGCGCCACTGCTGGCTAGCGGAGCTTCATCTTTCTGGACGGACTGGGTCACGGAGCGGGCGCGGAAAGCGAAAAAGTAGCCGTCACTCCCTCAGCGGCGAAAGCCATGCCCTTCCAAAGTATCCGCGATCGCTTCTAGTCACTTCCCGTATTCATTCCTCACCACCTCGCCGCCCTTCATCACAAACTTCACGCGCTCCAGCGTAGTCACATCCTTCAGCGGATCGCCATCCACCGCAACAATATCGGCCCAGGCGCCAGGATCAAGGCTGCCCACTTTCCCCGACCATCCCAGCAGATCCGCCGCATTCACCGTGGCCGCCTGAATCGCCTGCAACGGCGTCAACCCCAGCTTCACCATCACCGCAAACTCATGCGCGTTCAGTCCGTGCGGATAAACCGCGGCATCGGTGCCGAATGCGACTTTCACTCCGCTGGCAAAGGCATGGGCAATGTTCTTGCGCGCGCAGCCGGCATCACCGCTTTAGCCTTGACCAGCAGGAAATCGGGCACATGATTTCTCTCGGCATTTTCCAGAAACCAGTCGCCCAGATAGAGCGTGGGCACAAGATAGGTGCCATTCTTCTTCATCTCCGCGATGCCCGCGTCGTCAATGTAGGAGCCATGCTCGATCGAATCCACTCCCGCCTCTGACGCCCAGAGAATGGCCTGCGCTCCATGGGCATGGGCGGCAACTTTGCGTCCCAGGCGGTGGGCGTCGTCCACAATCGCCTTCATTTCTTCCAGCGTGTACTGCGACGCCTGCGGATTGTCTCCCTTCGAGAGCACCCCACCCGAGGCCATGAACTTGATCAAGTCCGCGCCATACTTGATGTTCTGCCGAACCATGTGACGCACGCCGTCCACGCCGTCGGCCACGCCGTCAGAGGTCGCGTGATATTCGAACGGCAGCAGGTTATTGTCCGCATGTCCGCCGGTGATGCTCAGCGGCGGCCCGCTCACCAGCATCCTCGGCCCCGGCACGTCGCCGGCATTGATGGCGTCGCGCAAGGCAACATCGCTGTAGCCGGCCGCGCCCACATTGCGCACGGTGGTGAATCCCGCCTGCAGCGTGACCCGCGCGTTCTTGGCGCCGATCAGAGTTTCGCGCGGCATAGAAAGGCCGAGCTCCTCATAACCGAACTTGGGATCCATGGTCAGGTGCGTGTGCGCGTCGATCAATCCCGGCAGAACGGTTGCGTTGGGCAGGTCGATGCGGACCGCATCCGCTGGCGGCTTCGCCTCCGCGGAGGCTCCGACGCTCACGATTTTCCCATCTTCGATAACGAACGTCTGATCCGAAAGCAGCTTGCCGGTCTTCACATCGAGCACATGTCCGGCGTGGATAGACGACGCTTTTGGAGTTTTGCTGGGCGATGGCTGCCCAGCCAGCTGAAGCAACGCGACAACCACGATCAGCGAAAACAGCATCGGCGAACGGTGAAGTTTCTTCACAAGTATCTCCCCATATGCTCAAGCGATTGAAGTTGTGCGATCGAGCGCATGTATGGCACGGAAATAGCAGAAAGAAAACCGCAGTGGCCCACACCAGTGCAGTTTTTTACCACAGACGACGAGGGGTTGGCCATTCGTTCGGAAATGAGACAGTGGGCGGTTTTTGAATTTATGGGACCCAGCGCGCCATCTCGTTCGGGTCATCTTTGAGTTTTCCCATTGCCTCGTCCTGACGCCGGATCATTTCCGCCTCATCTATCCTGCGCGATCTCAGAAAGGAGATGAGAAGGAGTGCGATCACCAAAACGGCGAGTATAACGGCAAACCAGGAGCGGGACCAAGCCGCGAAGATGACAGCCCCAATAATGGCGATGGCGCCCATAATTATTTCGGCTCTTCGTTCCGCCGTGCTTGGACCGTTTTGATTCACACTGACCGCGCCCACTGGACCCGCGGAATCTGCCGCTAGCCTCCCGGCCCGTCGTTGGATACGTACTGCTCGAGCGACTCCAGTTCACGGCTCAGGTCGTCGACGCGCCACTCCAGCAGGTTGCGGATAGAAAGAATCCCCAGGAGTTTGCCGTTGTCGTCGGCTACGGGAAGATGACGGAAGTGGCGCTCCAGCATGGTGGTGAGCGCCTCGCCCGCCCCGGTGCGGCGCGTTGCCATCTCCACCGGCGTGGTCATCAGTTCGCGAACCGAGGTGGTCTTCGGGTCGGTGCGGCTGAGCGCCATCTTGCGCAGGACGTCGCGCTCCGTAAAGATCCCCGCGACCCGGAATTCGGAATCGACCACGGCGACGGCTCCCACATGGTGGTCGAGCATCTTGTTGATGGCGTCGGCTACACTGGCATCGAGCGGCACCGCCGCGATTTCCCGGTCACAAAGCTCCAACACGCTCATAAACACCTCCTCCGGCTCTCCACAACGTCCCCTGAGCCGGGGCCACGATCCAAACCAGAACGGGATTGATGAATTATGCTCGCGGCGGAGCCGTTGTCAAGTGAATTGAAGCGATATGGGCAATCTTTATTTCACCGGGGTAGAGAAATGAAAAGTGCATCTCTCTCACGGTTTCTCGCTCTTGAAGACCTTGCCGTCCTTCATCACGAACTGCACATTCTCCAGCACCTTGATGTCGCGCAGAGGATCGCCGTTGACCGCAATGATGTCGGCAAACGCTCCCGGCGTAATCATGCCAATCTTTCCGTCCATCTCGAGCATGGTGGCGGCACGCGAGGTTGCGCTCTGAATGGCGTCCATCGGTTGCATACCCAGGTCCACCATTCGCGGGAACTCCTGTGCGATGGACTCGGTCCAGGGAATTCCGCCCATGTCAGTGCCGAAGACAATCTTCACTCCCGCCTTAAGCGCCTTTCTGAACGACTGCTCATGCACCGAAGCGCGCAGGCGGTCGCGTTGTCCGGCTGGCGTGTCGGCCGGGGCCCAGTCACCGTAATACACGCTGATCGTCGGCACATACCAGGTGCCTTGCTTCAGCATCTGGGCAATCGCGGCGTCGTCCAGATCAAGACCATGTTCGATCGAGTCGCACCCGCCATCGAGAGCCCGTCGCAGGCCGATGCCGCCATAAACGTGACACGCGACTTTCTTGCCCCAGCCGTGAGTTTCATCCACGACCGCCCGCAGCTCTTCGACCGTCAACGTGGGCTGCGAGACCAGCTCACCGTTCTTGCCCACCCAAGAACGATGCGTCATGTAGACCTTGATCCAGTCGGCGCCATGATCGAGCTGCTCCCGCGCCGCTTTGCGCGCCTCCACTGGGCCATCGACAATCTGTGCGCCTTTGGGCATATCGAGCTCAGGAGCGTAGCCTTCCAGCGGATAACCGCCCGTGGTCGAGATGGCACGGGTCGCAACGAACAAGCGCGGCCCCGGAATATAACCTTGCTCGATCGCCTCTTTAATGCCGACATCGCCGTAACCAGCGCCTTCGGTTTCTACATCGCGCAGAGTTGTGAAACCTTGTTCCAGCGCCCGCCGTGCAGAAACGGTGGCCCGCGCCGCGCGCAGCGCGAGCGGAGCATTCAGGATGTTTGCATCGTATCCGCCCTGCGCGGGATCTTCGCCCTGCAAAAAGATGTGGGTGTGGGAATCGATGAGGCCGGGCAGAACCGTGGCTTTCGACAAGTCGATCACAGTCGCGCCGGCGGGAATCTTGGCGGCGCTTGCGTCACTAACGCTATCGATGCGGTTGCCGTGGATGACAATAATCTGGTCGCGACGGGGTGCGGCGGACTTCCCGTCGATAAGAGATCCGGCGCGAATGACCGTCCAGGATTCGGACGCAGGATTGTCTTTCTGTTGCGCGGCCGCTGGAATCACGGCCGCAAGAAGCAGTATCCACACGTAGTTCTTCACCTGGCGTCTCCCGGTTGCCGAAGAGGCTTTGGAATGGTGGAATTCTACTCTCACTTCTCCGCGACGTAAGCATCGGCTTCGATTTCGACCAGAATCTCGGGCGAGATCAAAGCGCTCACCTGGACCATCGAGGTTGCGGGGCGGATATCGCGGAGGAACTCTCCGTGCGCTTTGCCGATTTTCTCCCACTCGGCGATGTTGGTCACAAACATGCGGGTCCGGACGACGTCCTTCATGCTGGCGCCAGCTTTCTGCAGTGCCCTTTCAATATTCTTCAACGTCTGCACGGCTTGGGCGTAGACGTCTCCCACGCCCACAATCTTGCCGTCAGGCCCCGTAGCTGTGGTTCCCGACACATGGATGTAGGGTCCAACCTTCACCGCACGCGAGTAACCCACTACCGGTTCCCAAGGTGCGCCGCTGGAGATGTTCAGTCTTTCCATTTGCTTGATTTCCTCCCGAGAACCCTAATTCTATTACCACCAACCTGTTGTGATTAGCAGCCGACGCTTGAATCTGCCAACAAAAACCTGGGCCAACCTTGCAAGCTCCACCATCCTACCAATGATTACGAAAAATGATAGGGAGGATAAACAAAAGTCACTTGCTTTTGCATCAACTAGGAGTAACTAGTTACTACGAGCATAGGAAAGCCCGTGCGTAACACGGCTTTCAGGGAGCCCAAAGAGGCATGATTCCGGAATCTCATCCGCTGCGGCAGCTTTTCCAGGAATTGGTTGGACGACACTACGCCGAGGAGATCGGTATTCGCGATCCACAGGTCGTCGCCTATGTCTCGCACCTGCTGGCGGAGTTCTGCGAGACCGACCAGTTGTTCAAGATTCACGACGCTGCCGACCGCCCACTGACCGACCTCGGCGAGATGCTGCTCGAGTCCGACCCGGTTTACGGTCCCGCTCCCTCTTTTGACCGCGAACGCCAGGTGCGCAAGCATATTGGCGACTACGCGTTGTTCTTCACCGGGATGTTTCCCGAGAGCATCAACCATTTCCGCCTGCGCCGCCATCGCCTGGAAAATTTTGTGGAGTGGATGAAGGCCGGAAAAGAAAGCTACTACATCGTGTCGAAGTTCGAGCACTTCGAATATGCCAAAGTGGCGCCGGTTTTCGCTCACCTTTCCCGCGAGTTCGAAGGCTGCGTTTACGGCCTCAACATGGTGAAGAACGACCTGCAGGAGATGCAGCACCCGATCGTTCGCCGCAGCGGCGAGCTGATCATGTAGCCTGGCCGGGCCACCCTCAAGAAATTCCTACCTTCCAATCAAGCGCTCAGATCCGGCCGTCCGCCGATGCGGTAAAAACTGAGAGCGGCGTTTCCTTGCACTAGCTTGCGGATTCTCCGCAGAGATCCGAATTCATCGCCGGGATCGAACTTCTTCTCGTGTTCGGCGACCACCAGTGACATAGCCCACACCAGCGATGAATCAGAAAGCGCCTTAAGGGTCTCTTCGTAGAAATGCTGCATACGATAAGGCGGGTCGAGGAACACCACGTCGGCGACGACATGCTCACGCTGCAGGCGCCAGAGAACTCCGGAAAGATCATCCCGCAGAATTTTGTATCCCTCCACGATTCCCAGCGTCTGCAGGTTCTGCTCAATCAATTTCGCCGCTGGAGCTGAGGTCTCCACGAAATAAACTTGCCTGGCGCCGCGGCTGAGCGCTTCAATGCCCACAGCGCCGGTGCCCGCAAACAGATCCAGCCACACGCTACCCTCGAGGGCTGCGGGGTTGCCGGCGGTGAGCACGTTGAATAGCGTTTCGCGCAACCGGTCGGAAGTGGGACGGATGTCGGTGCCGCGCAACGACCGCAGAGGGCGCCCCCGGTATTTACCCGCGATCACGCGCATGGCTCTGTACGTTCGATTCCCGGAGCCAATATATCCAACCATGTAAAATAACTGTAGCAAGCCAAACCTCATGCGAAGTTTCTCCATTCACGTCGGACGCCTGTTCGGAGTTGAGGTTCGGCTTCATCTGACTTTCCTGATCCTGCCGCTGTTTGTTTTCTGGACGGAATACAACAGCCACGGCTCGGCCAATGGCCCGCGCGATCTGGCCCTTGTTGGAATCGTGCTGGCCTGCGTCGCGGCCCATGAAATCGCGCACATGCTCATGGCGCGGCGCGCCGGACTGATTCCCAAGGCAGTGATTCTTCTGCCGCTCAGCGGCGTAACCGTTTTCGACGAATCCCGAGTAGAACCGCGGGAGTCCATGCCGCGGCCTGGAGGCGGGATGTCCGCATCGCCCTCATCGGACCGCTGGTGAACCTTGTGTTCGCAGCGATCGCGGCCGGCGTGATCTTCGCGACGGTTCCTGGGGCGAAGCTGTGGCAGTGGCCCTTCTTGCAGTCGAGCAATCTGCCGCGGAGCCTGGTGTGGGCTAACCTTTATCTGGCTGGCTTGAATCTTCTGCCGGCTTATCCTCTGGATGGAGGCCGCATCCTGCGCGCCTTTTTCGCGCGCAGCATCGATCCCGCCGCGGCCACACGCCGCGCCGTCTCCATCAGCCACGCCATCGCAATGATTCTGATGGTGGCCGGTTTGTTCAGCAATGCCTGGCTCACTATGGTGGGGATCATTATTTTTTCGGCGGCGCAACTTGAGGAACGCGCCGTCATCTTCCAGTCGGTACTGGAGAACGTGCGTCTGGAAGAAGTGATGCTTACCGACTTCGCCACTCTCTCCCCCGCGGACACGCTGGAGGACGCACTGGAAAAGGCAGTGCACTCTCTGCAGGACGACTTCCCCGTAGTCCGGGGCAGCGACATGGTGGGAGTGATTTCGCGGCAGCGCATTCTGGAAGCGCTACGCGTCGAAGGCAACGGCTACGTCCAGGCCGTGATGAATAAGATCTTCGAAGTCTCGGTGCGGCAGGAGTCGCTGGCGTCCGCCTTCCGCAAGCTCACGTCACGCAATCTCAGCATCATTCCGGTGGTCGAAGATCAGCGATTGGTGGGCATTGTCACCTTGCAGAATCTGATGCATTCGATGGCTCTGCTGGCGGAGAGCAGAAGCTGCGGCGGGACGAGGCGAGCTCCTAACAAGCATCCCCATTCCTGGCTCAGAACAGCCGCACCGCTTTCGCCTGCCGTACTGCCGGAATCTCCTCCAGCTTCTTCAGCACTTCGTCGGGTACACGTCCGTCGACGTGGACGACGGCAATAGCTTCGCGCGGCTCCGGCGATGCTTCGGCGCTGCGCCGTCCCAGCGAGAAGTCTGCGATGTTGATTTCGCCTTCGCCCAGGATCGTGCCGACCTTGCCGATCACGCCCGGCACATCGCGGTTGCGCAGATAAATCAGGTTGCGCTCCAGCGGCGCCTCCACGTCGATGCCATCAATGTGAACAGGCGCGGCGCGGTGCCGTGCAGAACCGCGCCTTTCACCATGTGTTCTTCTGTCGAGCTCTTCAGAAAGACGCAGAGCACGCTGCCGGCCCCGCCGGTGGAAGCCTTCGCCTTATGCGACTCATGGATGCGCAGCCCGCGAAGATCGGCAAGGGACGCGGCATTCACCAGGTTGGCTTTTTCCTCCAGCGCCTGGTTGAGAATGCCCTTGATCGCCCCGTTACGAATGAGCTCCGTCTTCCACTCCGCGATATGGCCGCTATAGCGCAGCGAGATTTCTTCGATCGAGCCTTCGGAAATCTGCGCTAGAAATGCTCCCATGCGCTCTGCCAGAACAATGTAAGGCTGCATCTCCGCATACTCTTCGGCGGAAACCGAGGGCACATTCACCGCATTCTGAATCACGCCGTGCTTCAGGTATTCGCGCACCTGCTGCGCAATCTGCACCCCCACGGCCTCCTGCGCCTCGTACGTCGCGCCGCCGATGTGAGGCGTAAGGATGACATTCTCCATCGTCTGCAGCGGCGAGTTCTTCAGAGGCTCTTCGTTAAAAACATCGAGCGCCGCGGCGGCCACGTGACCTTCTTTCAGCGCCTGCACCAGGTCAGCCTCATGCACCAGTTCTCCGCGCGCGCAATTCACCAGCCGGACGCCCTTTTTCATTTTCCTGATCGCGCCTGATTGATCATGCCCGCGGTCTGCGGGGTAAGGCCCACGTGCAGCGTGATGTAATCCGCCGCCGCATAAAGTTCGTCCAGGCTCACCAGGCGAATCCCCTGCTCCTTGGCCACGCCGACGGAGACAAACGGATCATGCCCCACGATCTCCATTCCAAAGGCGCGCGCCCGCCGCGCCACTTCCATGCCGATGCGGCCGAGCCCGGCGATTCCCAGCGTCTTGCCCCGTAGCTCCGTGCCCTGCAGCGATTTCTTTTCCCACCGCCCGGCGTGCATGAGGGCATCGGCGCGGCAGAGATGACGAGCCATGGCCAGCATCATACCCAGCGTCTGTTCCGCCACGGCCACGGCGTTCGCCCCGGGCGTGTTCATCACTGCGATGCCCTGGCGCGTGGCCGCATCCAGATCGATGTTGTCCACGCCCACGCCGGCTCTGCCAATCACGCGCAGCTTCTTGGCATGCGCCAGCAGAACCGCATCCGCCTGCACCGCGGAGCGCACAATCAGCGCGTCGGCCGATTCCAGATGCGTCCGAAAGCTTGCCGTCCACTTGATCCGCGGTAAGGACGGTCCAGCCCGGCTCTTTCAATTGCTCGACGGCGGCCGCTGAGATTTTTTCCGCAATGACGATTTTCAAGGAGACTCGATCCTTCTTTAATCAGGCGTTTTGCACTGACAAAACATTGACACCAAAATGACATCCTTCTGACACGCCTACGCGCGCCTCTCCTAGACTTCCTCTCATCGGGCCTCACTCGCCCCGAAGGAGAACCTTTATGAAGATTGCGAAGTCAGTATCTATAGCCGCGCTTCTCGCGGTCAGGCCTGGCGTGCGGCTACAGCAAGCCGGCCACCACGCCCCGCCGCAGCCGGAACCATGCCCACAATAGCCGAGCTTGCCCCTGCCAGCATCACCCACGGCGGTCCGGCATTCGTACTGACGGTCAACGGCACCAACTTTAGCGGCACCGCGACCATCAACTGGAACGGCACGGCCCAAACCACCACCGTTGTAGCCGCTGGCACCCAGTTAATGACCACGATCCCAGCGCGGACATTGCGACTGCGGGTACAGCAACGGTCACGGTGACAAATCCCGGCACTGGCGGCGGATATACGGCGGTGGCACGTCGGCGGAGACATCCGCCCCCATGAACTTTACCATCAACTAAGCTCGAGGAGCGCATTACGCGCTCCTCAGGCTCCAACTGGTTGCCGTTGCCGGACAGGCCGCGCGCATAGACTTCCTGCGCCGCACGCACGCGCTGCGCCATACTCGACAGTCTTTCCCGTGACAGCGCGCCAGCACGTGCTCCAGCGCTCCCAGAATGCCAATCGTGTCCAGATAGTCGTAGTAGCCGATGTGAGCGATGCGAAAGAGTTGGCCTTTCATTTCGCCCTGTCCATTCGCCACCACCGCATCGAACGACTCGCGGAATTCTTTGATGATCTTGCCGGAATCGATTCCCTCCGGCGGGCAGATCGCCGTCAGCGCAGCGGCAGGCGAGGCTGCAAAGAGCTTCAATCCCACGGCCTGCACGCCTGCCCGCGTCATCTCGGCGCAGAGTTCGGCATTGTCGACCAAGCGCTTCGCGTCCCTTGGCCAAGTCACCCTTTCCCATTTCCGCGGATAAACTCCAGCGCCGCTCCCAGAGCCGCAAACAGCGAAGTCGGCGGCGTGTAGGCGGATTCGCCTTTGGCCGCGGCCTTGCGTTCCTTGCGCAAATCGAAGTAAAAGCGCGGAGAAGTAGTCGTATCCATCCGCCGCCACGCCCGCTCGCTCACCGCGCAATACGCCAGGCCGGGAGGGATCATCAGCGCCTTCTGCGACCCGCCGATAATCACATCCACGCCCCATCCATCCACATCGAGATGGGTCGTGCCCATACCAGTGATCGCATCCACTACCAGCATGGTGTCTTCGCCGTTACCGTTGGCACGCACCATCTTCGCAATACCTTCCACATCATGCCGCGCGCCGGTCGAACTCTCCGTCGCCTGCACAAACACCGCGCGCATGTCGGGAGTAAGCTTCGCGCGAATATCATTCAACAAAAACGTCTCGCCGTACGGCGCGCTGAGCACGTCCACGTTGCAGCCGAACGCTTTGGCGAGCCCCGTCCATCGCTCGCCGAACTTTCCCGCTGTAAGGACCAAAACTTTGTCGCCCGGCGAGGTCAGGTTTGACACCGAGGCCTCCATCACACCCGTGCCCGAGCAAGCCAGCACCAGCACATCGTTCTGCGTGCCGATGAATTCCTTCATGTCGGCAAGCACCCGCTGGAACAGCGCCCGGAAGTCGGCCGTGCGATGATGCGCGGTAAAGGAAGCCATGGCCGTTTGCGCCGCCGGCAGCAGCGGCGTTGGCCCGGGAGTAAAAAGACGATTCTTGCGTAGCATGGAAAGAATCCTTATAAAGAGACAAGTATCAGTCTACCGAAACCGCGTGTCCCGTGCTGTATCCAACGTAGAGACGTAGCTTGCTACGTCTTGCCGCCGCCGGACACGTCCCAACCATCTAAGACAAGGTCGCCGCAGGAATCGGCGGTACCCACCGTCTATAATCCCCTTATGAGCCTGGTCGAACAGATTCAGAAAGACATCACCGCCGCCATGAAAGCGCGCGCCGAGCAGCGCCTCTCCACCCTACGCATGGTCAAGTCCGCGCTGAAGAACCGCGAAATCGAGAAAATGGCGCCACTTGACGACAAGGAGTCCCAGGCCGTTCTCAGCACGCTGATCAAACAGCGCAAAGAGTCCGTCGAGCAGTTCACCAAAGGCGGACGCCAGGAGATGGCCGACAAAGAAGCCGCTGAGATCGTCCTGATCGAGAGTTACCTGCCGAAAGCCGCGGGCGAAGCCGAAGTAGTCGCCGGAGTAAAGGCCGTGATCGCCGAGATGGGATCTCCGACCATGAAAGAAATGGGCACTGTGATGAAGAACGCGATGGCCCGCTTCTCGGGCGCGGGGATGCGCGTGGATGGAAAGATGGTCAGCGAGGCTGTGAAGCGGGAGCTGGCGGGGAAATAGGCTCGCTCTAGGCACATGTTCACTTGCTCCTCTGCAACTCGCGGTATGCCTCGCTCTTCGAAATTCCCCGCTCCTTCGCCACTTTCTTCAGCGCGGCCTTCTCGTCAACCTTCTCTTCAGCCATGATCTGCTCAACCCTCTGGCGGACGCTCATCCCCGGCGCGGCAAAAGCCCGCGAGTCCGACTCCTCGGCCTTGCCAATCAGCAGCGTGATCTCGCCCTTAACGCCATCACGCGCCCTCAACACCTCGAGAATCTCGCCCGCGCGCCCCCGCAAAAACTCTTCGTGCAGCTTGGTCACTTCGCGCGCGATCACCACATGCCGGGTGTTTCCTAGAACCTCGCAAACGTCCGAAATCGCCTCGACAATCCGGTGCGGAGCTTCGTAGAAAACCTGTGTGCGCGGTGAAGTTCTGACCGCCTCCAGCGCAGCCCGCCGTTCGCCGCGCTTCGCCGGAAGAAAGCCACTGAATCTGAACGAATCCGTGGGCAGTCCGCTGGCCACCAGCGCCGCCAGAAACGCCGACGCCCCCGGAATCGGCACCACCGGCAACTGGTGCCGGATAGCCAGCGAAATCAGCCGGTATCCCGGGTCGGAAATCCCCGGCATGCCCGCATCCGTCACCAGCGCGACGCTCGCCCCTTCCTGCATTTCCTTGACTAGCTCCGCCGCGCGCGTCATCTCATTGTGCTCGTGGTAGCTGACAGTGCGGGACGCGACGCCATAATGGTTGAGCAGCTTCTGCGTCTGCCGAGTGTCCTCGCAGGCTATGAGATCCACTTCCTTCAGCACGCGCACGGCGCGGAGCGTGATGTCCTCCAGATTACCGATAGGCGTGCCTACAAGATAAAGGGCTGGCCCCGCGACATGAGAGGATTCCTCCGACAAGGCGGCTCTGTGGGCGGGCTCGCGGCCAGCATCCTTCATGGCCGGAGTCTACCACCGCGCCGACCGTAACTTCGTAGCCTCGCGAACGGTTGTGCTATGGTACGCACGTTCCATCCTTGGAGACACCATCGCGACCGCTAATGAGTTTCGAGGTTTGGCCCTGGCTCTTTCTGAAACAGCAGAACGCGCTCACATGGACCATCCGGATTTTCGTGTCTGCGGGAAGATTTTCGCCACCCTCGGCTATCCTGCAAAGGGCTGGGGGATGGTCAAGCTCACACCGGAGCAGCAGCACTATTTCTCAAAGGACAATCCGGGCGTGTTCGTGCCGGTGAAGGGCGCCTGGGGACGCCGCGGCGCCACCAGTGTCTACCTCAAGACCGTGAGCAAGAAAGCGCTGCGGCAAGCAATGTCTGCGGCGTGGCGCAACACTGCTCCCAGTCGCCTCGCGGAACAATTCCCGGAAGACTCCTAAGGGCATTAGCCCCAATTTGTCAATGAGTGTAATTAGGGATGTTTCACCAACGATCCGTCGCAAGACTCGAATACAATTCATCAGTGTGATGAGAGGTGGATGTATCCGGTGGTTCGTCCTGTTGTTGTTGTGCTGCGTAAACCCCTCCAGTTTCGGCCAGAGGGTGACGATTCGTGTCATCAATCTCAACGAGACGCCGTGCCTGCGAGCATCTAACAGAAGTCACATTAGATTCACGCTGTCAGATCACTCGGAAAGGTAGGGTCATCTTGTCATGCGAAAAATCGGTTTGATCTTTGTTGCGCTGCTTCTGTTCGCCGGTGTGGGAATCGCGCAGATTCCTGTCAGCGGCAACGTCTTTTTCGGTTACTCCTTTTACAATACGAATCTTTCTTTGGTCGACCGCGCCAATACGAACGGATGGGAGGCCACGGTCGAAGGGAAGATTATCCCCTGGGTCGGGATCGTGGGGGATTTTGACGGCCATTATGGCTCGCAGAATTTTCCGACACTCTGCCCTCTCGGAGCATGCACATTCAACGCGAGTTTCAGTGAACACAACTATCTGTTTGGCCCGAGAGTGTCAGTTTCCGTAGGAAAGATTCGTCCGTTTGCCGAGGCCTTGTTTGGGGCCGCGCACGTGAGTGTCAACCATAGCGGCCCTTCCGACACCTCATTCGCCACGGCGTTAGGCGGCGGCATCGACTACAGGATTATCCGTCCAATCGCCTGGCGATTCCAGGGAGATTATGTGCAGACGCGCTTCTTCGGCGCCGCGCAGAACAACGTGCGCCTGTCGACGGGCATTGTGTTGCGTTTTTGAGGAAGGGATAAGTCTGCAAACAAAATCAGGATTCTGTTATCTAATGCTCCATAGGAGCCCCTGCTAGAATTCGACCCCGATGTAGGAGCAGCACGATAAGCCAAGCTTTCTTTCACATCGAAACAACTTTGCGCCCACTGTCAGTAAGGATGCCAGAGGATAGCTGACATAACCAGGCGTTTACACTTATTGACTCTCTCCCGTCCCCGCTCCGCACTCGCACGCCCCCGGCCCAAAGTCAAAACTGATTCCTTGGGGGTGGCGGTCCCCGGCTTCAATTGACGCAATCGAATCGCCGCCCCTAAAATCAAGGTGAAAGTGATTTTTTCTCACAACCGTCCCAAAACCCATGCCTCTTTATGAATACGAGTGCGAGAAGTGCGGTCACCGCTTCGAGAAAATCCAGAAATTCTCCGACAAGATGGTCAAGAAGTGCCCGGAGTGCGGCGGCCGGGTTGAGCAAATGATTTCCGCGCCTGCGGTACAGTTCAAGGGATCGGGCTGGTACGTTACCGACTATGCCAACAAGTCCCACGCGCCAGGCTCCGACGGCGGTGGCAAGGACTCGAAGTCTAAGTCGGAAGGTTCGAAGGAGAGTTCTGCAAAGGGAAGCTCATCTACGGACAGCTCCTCGAAAGAGAGTTCCAGCAAAGAGAGCTCGGCGAGCGATGGTTCGACGAGAGATGGTTCGGCGAGAGAAAGCACGACAAGAGTAAGTTCCTCGCGCAAACCTGACAAGCGCAAGTAGGCGTTCCTACTTTAGCTCCCGCTCAAAGTGATCTTCAATCATGTGAAACAGATGATCGCGCGCGTCGCTTCCCGAGATGCCGTGAGTCTTGTTGGGATAAATCATCAATCGGAACTGTATGCCCGCCCCGATCAGTGCGTCGATCATCTGAACGCTGTTCTGGAAGTGGACGTTGTCGTCGCCTGTTCCGTGAGCCAGTAACAGCGCTCCATGCAGATTAGCAGCCGCCTTCGTCACGTCGGACTGAGCGTACCCGGCCGCATCGTCCTTGAGCTGGCCCATATAGCGCTCAGTGTAGATGGTGTCGTAGTTGATCTGATCGGTCACGGGCGCTACCGCAACACCCGCGCGGAACCGGTCCGAGTGGGTCATCGCATAGAGCGTCATTGAGCCGCCATTCGACCATCCCCAAATGGCCATGCGGTCTTTATCGAGTTGCGGGTAATCTGCGAAAAGCTGATCGAGCGCTGTCAGTTGATCCTTCAACTCAATCGCGCCGAACTCGTGGCGAATCGCAGTCTGAAACTTACGGTCGCGTCCCGGAGTCCCGCGATTATCAACGGAGAAGATCGCGAAGCCTTTGCGCGCCAGAATCTCATCGAACGGATCCGTCGTTTCCTTCAGAACCGTCTGGGCCGCTGGCCCGCCGTAGATGTGAACGATCAAGGGAATCTTGCCGCTCGCCGCTGCATCTGGAGGAAGCAGCAAACGTCCGTAAAGCGTTGTGCCGTCCTCCGCTTTGAACTCCAGAAACTTCGGAGCCCGCAGTCCATATTCCGCGACTTCATCGCGCGCCGCCCACACCGGAGCGCAAGAGCCGCCTACCGCGCAAAGCGACATCCTCGGGGCCGTTAGGGGACCCTTGAAAGTCTGCTCGTAATGCTTGCCATCTTCGGAAAACTGCGCTGAGTAAAGCCCCTCCTCATGAGTAAGCTGCTGCGCCGCAGTCCCATCCAGCTTTACCGAGAAAATGTGCCGCTGCCTGGGATCATCTTTGTTGGCAGAGAAAAAAACCGTGCTCGCCGCTTCATCCACTCCATCAATTCCCAGCACCTCGAAGTCACCTTGTGTGAGTTGCCGCTCCAGCTTCGCCTCCGCGGCAAGCGGGTTATGCTTATCGAAGCTGTAAAAGTAGAGATGCATGTTCCCGTCGCGCCAGCTCGGCCACAGGAACCCGCCACTCGAGTTCAGGAAGCGAACCTCCACATGATCAAAGTCGATCCACGCGCCGGGGGTCGTTTCGGTTAAGACGACCCGCGATTTCCCAGACTTGGCGTCCACAAAATACAGATCCATTTTGTCCTGGTTGCGGTTAAGAACTTCTGCCCAGATCACTCCGTCGCGGACCCAGCCGAACCGTGGGATGTAAGCCTCGTCATTGGTCAGCGCAATCCAGCGAACCTTATCCCGGTCGGCATCCACCACGCCCAGCTTCACTACCGGGTTTGGATCCCCTACCTCGGGATATTTTTCGTTGTCCACCGTCGGATGCGTCGGAGTCAAGTTGACAAGGGGATAGCTCGGCACCTTGGTCTCGTCCATGTGCAGGAAGACGATCTGCCTGCTGTCGGGCGACCAGAAGTAGTTGCTGCGCACGGCCAGTTCTTCCGTATAAACCCAATCGATGTCGCCGTTGAACAAGTTCTCCCCTGTGTCCCTGGTGAGCTGCTTTTCGCCCCCACCGCTCACCGGCCGAACAAAAAGGTTGTGCCCGCGGACGTAGGAAACATGGCTTCCATCGGGGGAGAACTTGGGGTCGATGCTGGGCTCGGGCGCCGAGGTGAACTGCACCGCGGTGCTGGTCGCCAAATCAAAAAGCCAGAGCTGTCCCTGAGAGTCGAAAATCAGGTGCTTCGAATCCGGCGCCCAGAGGTAGGCGGCCACGTGATAGCGCGTCAGGCGCTCCCTTTCGCGCTCGTCTTTCACTTTGGTGGCGTCGGGCGCCAGCGAGGCCAGCTTGGCGGCGCTGATCAGAATCTTCTTCTCACCCGTGGCGGCGTCCACATACCACAACTCACCATGTTCTCCCTCGTCGTCGCGCTGCACGAACGAGAGCTTGGTTCCGTCCGGACTCCACTCCATGTTTTCCGGAGCGCGTCCGGTCAGCCCCCCAGGCGCGAAAATCGCCTCAATGGTAAGCGGTTTCACCGGCGAGGACGATTGCGCCCCAAGCGGCCCAAGCAAACCAGTCAGAAGGATGAGAACCAGAGTGGCAAATGAAATCTGCTTCTTCACAGTGAAACCCCAGGTGCTGAAAGTTAAGAACAAAAGCGCACGGTGCGAACGAAAAGTTTACACCCAGAATGGCTCCCTGCGCGGCGACACAGGACCAAACATCAAGAGAGGATCGAGGTTTCCGCGTGTTAGAATTGAGGCTGAGTCACCTCTGGATGCTTCTAGAAATAGAAAACCTGTTGCGCCTGCAGGAAGCGGACAAGGAAATCCGCCGCCTGCGGGATGAAATCGCCGAACTCCCCAAACGCGTCGCTGCCATCGAACACAAGCTGGCCGACACCAAGTCCCAACTGGAAAAAGCTCAAGCCGCTGTCAAAGCCGACGAAGCCTCCCGCCGCAAATATGAAACCGCAATCACTGACCTGCGCAGCAAGATTTCCAAGTACCGCGACCAGTCGCTCGACGTAAAAACCAACGAGCAATACAAGGCGTTGTTGCACGAGATCCAGTTTGCGGAAAAGGAAATCGCCGCCACCGAGGATAAGATCCTTGAGTTGATGGTAAATGCCGACGCACGCGACAAGGAAGTTAAAGCAGCGCAGGCCGAACTCAAGGCGGAAACCGCTGAAATCGAAAAAGAGAAGATTGAAGCCCGCCAGCGCACTGCCGAGGACGAAAAGCAGCTCACTGATTGGAGCGGCAAGCGCGATCAGATGCGGGCCGGCGTCAATGAGGACCTTCTGCGCCACTACGAGCGGGTGTCAAAATTTCGCGGCAGCGGCATCTCTGAGGTGCTCGATCACAAATGCATGGGTTGCCAGGTCATGCTGCGGCCGCAGACCTACAACGATGTGCGCACCGGCCAGCAGACGGTGGTCTGCGATTCCTGCCAGCGCATCCTGTACTTCAATCCCGCCCACGAGATGCAAGCCCTCGAGCCCGAGCACAAGCGTTCCCGCCGCCATCATCCCAAAATCGACGCTCCTCAGGCCTGGTACTACCGTCAGGAATTCGCCGATGCCGGCGAAGTCTTCCTGTGCCTGACCAATGCCGCCGGCCAAGCCAGCCGCCGCGTCTTCGATATGCATACCGGCCGGCTCGTTGGCGATATCCTCGTCCGCGAAGGAGATTTTCGTCACGCCTTCCCGGAAGACATTACCGGCGCCATCCGCCTGAACGGAAACTGGACGGAACGTGAAATGGAAACCTGGGGCACCGAGATGCCCATGACGGCGCTTGATTCCCTGCACACCGATCTGGAAGCCGCCCGCTACGAGATGAACTCGCGTCCATCCACAAAGTCCGGATCTCCGACCCCGATTCCCACCGAGCAAGCCGCCAGCTAGCGGGTGCGTTTAAGATTGCTTCATGTCCAAGACGACCGGCAGTTCAGGCGCCCCCATCGTCAAGGTTTCTCCCCGCGGAGCGTCCCGCCTGAAGGATGGACACGTCTGGGTCTACCGTTCCGACATTCTATCGGCCGAGGGTGTTCCCGCGGGTTCACTGGTCAGCGTAGTGGATCATCGCGGCAAATCCCTGGGCAGCGCACTCTATTCCAGCTCTTCACAAATCGCCATCCGCCTGGTTTCGCAAGATCCCATCGCCGACTTCCCCGCGCTGCTTCGCCAGCGCATCGCCGATGCCATCGCCTATCGTGAGGGAGCCGTTCGGGATGCCAATGCCTACCGCGTGATCTTCAGCGAAGCCGATTTCCTTCCTGGGCTGATCGTCGATCGCTACAACGACATTCTCTCGATGCAGATACTGACCCAGGCCATGGATTCCGAGATCGTGCGCCAAACCCTGACTTTCGAGCTAACCGAACGCCTTCACCCGGCTTCAATCGTTGAGCGAGTGGACCCGCGCGTCCGACAACTCGAGGACCTGCCGCCGCGCAGCTCCGGTCTGGTGCAAGGCGAAAAAACTTCGACGATCTTCACCATGAACGGCGTTCAGTTCTACTTCGACGCCCTCGAAGGCCAGAAGACCGGAGCCTTCCTCGACCAGCGCGAAAACTACGCCGCCGCGGCCCAATACGCCCACGGTGATGCCCTCGACGTCTTCTGCTATCAGGGAGGCTTTGCCCTTCATCTGGCCCCGCGTTGCTCCCACGTCACCGGAATCGACAGTTCCCGGCCTGCCCTCGAAGTTGCCGACCAGAACGCAGCTCTCAACCACCGCGACGACGATCAACCGGAGATCGAATGGGTCGAAGCCAACGCCTTCGACCTGCTCAAGGACTACTCTGCCTCCGGCCAGGGCTACGACACGATCGTGCTCGACCCTCCCGCCTTCGCCAAAAGTAAGCGCGACCTCGACGCCGCCCTCCGCGGCTACAAGGAACTCAATCTCCGCGCCCTCAAGATGTTGCGCCCCGGCGGCATCCTGGTCACCTGCTCCTGCTCCTACCATGTCAGCCAGACCGATTTCCTGCAAATGCTAGCCGACGCCGCCCGCGATGCTCGCCGAACCTTACGCCTGGCCGAGATTCGCGGACAGGCGAAGGATCACCCTATCCTCCTAAATATCCCAGAAACTGCCTACCTTAAGTGTGTTATAGCTATCGTAAGTTAATGAAAATATTAGCTATACGTGTATTGATAATGTAACACTCATATTTTATGATACGTTTGTGATTAATATGCATCTAAGCTGTTGAACGGCACTGCCGAATTCCTAGAAATCAGCACACGAAGGAGATCATTACCATGACCGTACTTACCCGTTTTGAGCCTTTCCGCGAGTTTTCCACTCTGCAAGATCGCATCAATCGCGTGTTCCGCGAGTCCTACAAAGAAGGTCAGGATGAATCCCTGACCACCTCGAGCTTTGCTCCCGCAGTCGACGTCTACGAAGACGAGCACAACGTCACGTTGAAGATCGAAGTCCCGGGCATCGACGAGAAGGACATTGACGTCCGCCTCGAGAACAACACCCTCACCGTTCACGGCGAGCGCAAGATCGAGAAGGAAGAAAAAGAAGAGAACTACCGCCGTGTGGAGCGCCAGTACGGCAGCTTCACCCGCACCTTCACCCTGCCCACCACCGTGGACTCCGAGAAGGTCTCGGCAACCTACGACAAGGGCGTGTTGAAGATCGCTCTACCCAAAAAGGCCGAAGCCAAGCCTAAGCAGATCAAAGTCAACGTGGGCGGGGCCAAAGTGGAGAACGAGAAGACCCTCGAAGCTAAGGCCGCCAGCAAAGCCGCGTAAGGCTTGTGCTGTGTAGGACCGGCTGGCGCCTGTCCTGAGCGAAGTCGAAGGGAACCCGGTCGCCGAGCGAAGCTCGACGGTTTACAATCAGCGGGAGGCGGCACGTCTGCCTCCCGTTTTGTTGTAGCGCCGGCGTCCCGCCGGCTGTCGTGGCGAAAGTCTTCGCCGCGGACAAGTAACTGGAAACTAGAAACAGGAGTTCCCCATGCCTATCCGTTGGGACAAATTCACCGTAAAAGCACAAGAGGCCGTTCAGCGCGCCAATGACCTTGCCTCGGAGCACGGCAACCCCGAGCTTCTGCCGATCCATCTGCTCGCCGCCCTGCTCGAAGACAGAGAGGGCATCGTCGCGCCCGTGCTCGAAAAAATCGGCATCGGCCCACAGGCAGTTCTCAGCGACCTCTATCGCGAGATCGAGAAACTCCCCAAAGTCTCCGGAGAAGCGGCGCAGGCCACACTCTCGAACGCCACCAACAAGTTGCTGGAGCAGGCCTTCAAAGAAGCTTCAAACTTCAAGGACGAATACGTCTCCACGGAACACCTGCTGCTTGCCATCACGCACCTCAAGCAGGACGCTGCCCAGCAGATCCTTGCCCGGCACGGCGCCACCAACGACGCGATTCTGAAAGCACTGATCGCCGTCCGCGGTTCGCAGAAAGTGACCGACCAGAATCCCGAAGCCAAGTACCAGGCCCTTGAACGCTACGCCCGCGACCTCACCGAGCAGGCCCGCCGCGGCAAACTCGACCCGGTGATCGGCCGCGACGAAGAAATCCGCCGCGTGGTCCAGGTCCTCTCCCGCCGCACCAAGAACAATCCCGTGCTCATCGGCGAACCAGGCGTAGGTAAAACCGCCATCGTCGAAGGCCTCGCCCAGCGCATCATCTCGGGCGATGTGCCCGAAGTACTCAAGAACAAGCGCGTAGTAGCGCTCGATCTGGGAGCGATGCTGGCCGGAGCCAAATACCGCGGCGAATTCGAAGACCGCCTCAAAGCCGTCCTAAAAGAAATCGAAGACTCACAGGGCCAGGTCATTCTCTTCATCGACGAGCTCCACACTCTGGTCGGCGCCGGAGCCGCCGAAGGCGCTATCGACGCCTCCAACATGCTCAAGCCCGCGCTGGCCCGCGGCGAACTGCGCGCCATCGGCGCCACCACGCTCAATGAATACCGCAAGTACATCGAGAAAGACGCCGCCCTTGAACGCCGCTTCCAGATCGTTTTCGTCGGCGAGCCCAACGTCGAAGACACCATCGCCATTCTTCGCGGCCTGAAGGAGAAATACGAAGTGCATCATGGTGTGCGCATCAAAGACTCGGCCATCGTCGCTGCCGCCACGCTCTCGCATCGCTACATCTCTGACCGCTTCCTGCCCGACAAGGCCATCGACCTCATCGACGAAGCCGCGGCATCGATCCGCATCCAGATCGATTCGCTTCCCACCGATATCGATCAGCTCGAGCGCCGCGCCACCCAACTCGAAATCGAAAAGCAGGCCCTGAAGAAGGAAGACGACACCAACTCCCGCGAGCGTCTGTCCGTCATCGAGAAGGAACTAGCCGGAATCCGCGAGAAATCCAACGCCCTTAAAGCCAACTGGAAAAAAGAAAAGGATCTGATCGCCCGCTCCCGCGAGCTGAAAGAGAAAATCGAGAAGCTCAAGATCGAGGAGCAGACCGAAGAGCGCAAGGGCAACCTGCAGCGCGTCGCCGAAATCCGTTACGGGTTGCTGCGCCAGGCCGAAGAAGAGTTAACCCAACTGTCGGCCAAAATCGACGGCAAAGGCACCGGCGCGCCCCGCATGCTTAAGGAGGAAGTGGACGAAGAAGACATCGCCCGCATCGTCTCCAAGTGGACCGGCATCCCCGTCTCCAAAATGCTGGAAGGCGAGGTGAAAAAGCTGGTCACCATGGAAGACCGCCTGCGCCTCCGCGTTGTCGGCCAGGATCAAGCTCTCGAACGCGTTGCCAACGCCATCCGCCGCTCCCGCGCCGGACTGAGCGATCCCAAGCGCCCCATCGGCTCGTTCATTTTTCTTGGTCCCACCGGTGTCGGCAAAACGGAACTCGCCCGCGCCCTCGCCGAGTTTCTCTTCGACGATGAGCGCGCCCTGCTCCGCATCGACATGTCCGAATATATGGAGAAACATTCGGTCTCCCGCCTGATCGGCGCGCCGCCCGGCTACGTCGGCTACGAAGAAGGCGGCCAGCTCACCGAGCAGGTCCGCCGACGCCCTTACGCCGTCGTGCTGTTCGATGAAATCGAGAAGGCCCATCCCGATGTCTTCAACGTCCTGTTGCAGGTGATGGATGACGGCCGCCTCACCGACGGCAAAGGCAGGGTCGTGGACTTCAAGAATACGATTCTGATCATGACCTCGAATCTCGGCTCCAGCTATCTGCAAGCCGACCATGTGCAAACCCCGGAAGAGTTCGAGAAGGCCAGCGAACAGGTAATGAACGCGCTGCACGGCCACTTCCGGCCCGAATTCCTGAACCGTGTTGACGACATCATCGTCTTCGCGCCGCTCGGCAAGGAACAGTTGGTCAAGATCATCGAGCTGCGCCTCGAAGATGTGCGCCGTTTGCTCGCCGATCGCAAGATCTCAATCGAGCTCACCGACGCCGCCAAAGATCTGCTCTTCACCGAGGGCTACGACCCCAACTTCGGCGCGCGCCCGCTAAAGCGCGCCATCCAAAAGCTGGTGCAGGATCCGCTGGCTCTGAAGATTTTGGACGGAGAAATTCTGCACGGCGACCACGTCGTGGTAGATGCCGACAAGAAAGCCGGCAAGATGAAATTCGAAGTCAGCAAGCGCGTGGGAGAAAAAGAAGCTGCGAAAGCCAGACGGTAAAGCTTACTTACGCACGAAAGCTGCGGTCAGCTCGGGCGATGCCGCCAGGTACCACGCGATCACGACTCGCACCATGATCTGGACGCCGTAAAAAAAGAAGCGCCAGGTCAGATCCCTCGCGGCCGCAGAAACTGCCGGTACCGATCCCGCGATCCCTATCACCATGAGGAGAATCGCGCACCAGCGCGCCCAATTGCGCAGCCGGTAAAGGCCCCAACCAACCAACGCCCATCCTGCACCGACAGATAGAGCCGTCTGTGGACCGGTCAGCTCCCGCCCGTACGTGATCCCCGTTCCCAGCATCATCGACAGCGCACCCGGAGCTATCAGTTCGATGATGCCGATCGTAACGAGATATCCCGCAACCAGAAAAAACAGAGCCGCGATCACCGTGACACTGGCGGGGCGTTCCATATCGACGAGAGTACCGCAATTCCGAATGAGAAATGACGATCAGGTCTGTGGCACACTAGATTCATGCCTAGCCTCGCTCTTGGCGACTTCGAACTCAGCATCTTCTCCGACGGCATCTACCCGCTCGACGGCGGAGCGTTTTTCGGCGTCGTTCCCAAGATCATGTGGTCGCGCAGGGTCGTTGCCGACGAAAGAAATTATGTCCTAGCGGGCCTTAACTCGCTGCTCATCCGCACCGGAAAGAAAAACGTCCTGATAGAGACCGGCATGGGCAACAAGCTTTCTGAGCGCATGATCAGGTTCTACGGCCAGCCCGCCGAGTTGCTCAGAAATCTCAACGCTGCCGGGGTCGCTCCAGAAGACATCGACATCGTCATCAATACGCATCTTCACTTCGACCACTGCGGCTGGAACACCGTCCGCGGCAAAGACGGCAAGATCGTTCCAACCTTTCCGCATGCGAAATACTACGCGCCGGAAGGCGAATGGCAATATGCCCGCCGTCCCAGCGAGCGCGACGCCATCAGCTACATCCCCGAAAACTACGACCCGCTAGTCCAAAGCGGCCAGATGACGCTGCTCAAAGGCGGCGAAGAAATCGTCCCCGGTATCTCGGTGAGAACCTTCCCCGGCCACACCGCCCACATGCAAGCCGTAATCGTCGAAAGCGGAGGTCGCACCGCCTGCTACATCTCCGACCTCATCCCCACCACGGCGCACATCGACCTCACCTGGGGTATGTCCTTCGACCTCTACCCGCTGCAAACCATCGAGAGCAAGAAGCAGTACTACGCGAAGGCGCTTCCAGAGAAATGGCTCACGGTTTTCACACACGATCCCAAGGTGCCGTGGGCGTATGTGGAGAAGGATGAGTCAGGGAGAATGATGGCAAGGGAAGTGTAGTTCCGTTAGTGCGGCGACTCTGGTGCGATGACCTTGGGTTTGATGCCTTCGATCGCTCGACGTGCGAGAACCAGGTGCGCCCTGGTAAGGATTTCGTTCGCTCGGGGATCGGCCATCGCACGAGGCGCGATTTTGTTCACCTTTGCTTGCAGTTCCCGGAGTTGGGCCTGCGCCTGCGGATTGGAAGGCTCATTTTGAACCGCTTCGGTGGCCTTCTCGATCTCGATCAATCCGTTCTGGTATTTAATCGACTGGACCGAGGGATATCCGATCATCACAATGGGAATGAAGAACGCCGGAACCAATGCTGCGTAAGGCTTGTCTTTGAAGACATTACGGACCAGGGCAACCAGCAACGTGAGAAAGAGTATGACTCCCAGGACCAGGAGCACCATCTCGTAAGAATAGAGTCCCTCGAATAGGTTCACAAATTCCTCCCTGTCGCGAGTCGCATAAGGCGCAGACAAATAAGTTCTTGCCCGCGTCTTTCGCGCCACCATGCCGGACGCAAATCCGAAAAACGTGGCTTTACCCAATACGGCTGAATCGGAAGGGGAAGATTTTTCGGCGGCAATATTACACCCTAAGCTTCGAAGGTCAACAGAAATCCGTGGAGGTTCCGGTTTTCAGGAATGGCGGGTCCTCAGGATGCGGGGGTGCGATGAGTAGCGGCCAAAGCTAGATGGACGGCGAAAGCGTTTCTGCTGAAGCCATCAGCCGGGCTTCGAAGAATTCCTCCACCCGCCCCAGAATCTCCACCGCGCTCTTCGATTCGTAGATCGCCTTGCGCAGCCCCGCTCCGCCCGGCACGCCGTGTGTGAACCACGACGCGAACTGTTTCATCTTGCCGACAGCGTCCGGCAGTTCCTCTTCAATCAGCATCTCGAAATAAGTGCGAATCATCTGGTAACGGTCACCCTCGCTGGGCTCGTCGTAGGGCTCGGGAGATGTCGAGGTTTCCATCCCCGCGCAATATTGCTGAATCTGCCGAAAGATCCACGGATTCGACGGTGCGGTCCGCCCAATCATCACCGCATCGCAGCCAGTCTGCGTGACCATGGCACAAGCATCCTCAGGCGTGCGGATGTCGCCATTCCCGATCACCGGAATCTTCACCGCGTCTTTGATCGCCGCAATCCACTCCCAGCGGGCGTTCCCGCTATACCCCTGTTCGCGTGTCCGCGCATGCAACGCGACCGCCGCCAGCCCGCACGATTCCGCCATGCGCGCCAGCTCTACGCAAACGATCTCGTCGTCGCTCCACCCCGCGCGAAACTTCACTGTGAACGGAACCTTCACAGCCGCTCGCACCGCCTCAAAGATGCGCCCAATCGCCGGCAAATCGCGCAGCAGCCCCGACCCTCCGTTGCACTTCACAACCTTCTTCGCCGGACATCCCAGGTTCAAGTCGACCAGATCGAACCCAAGCCCCTCAACCATCCGCGCCGCCTCCGCCATCACCCGCGGATCGCTGCCAAAAAGCTGCGCCGAAATCGGATGCTCGTCCTCGTAGAAATGAAGATAGCGCTTGGCTTTCTCGTCCTTCTTACGCAGCACGCCATCAGCCGAGGTAAACTCCGTCATGATCAGCCCACACCCGCCAAGGTTGCGGATGAAGCGCCGGAAAACCGTATCAGTAACGCCAGCCATCGGAGCAAGCACCGTTGCCGGAGCAATCTCCAGCCCGCCAATGAATACTCGTGCCGGAACCGCTCGCGCCGCCACGGTTCCGAGGATCGGCGACTCACCCGTCCGCTCCGAGTTGTCCCAGAACTTCTTCACGTTTCTATTCTACTTGGCCAGCCAAACAAAAGCCCCCGCCGCAGCGAGGGCTTAATTTCCAGAGTTTTCGTGCCAAATCACGGCAAAAGCAGTTAGCTCTTAGCCAGCTCCACCTTGGCAGGTTCGGTCTTAACAGGTTCGGTCTTGGGCGCGTTCTTCGCGTACTTGCGGCGGAAGCGCTCCACCCGCCCGGCAGTATCCATCAGCTTCTGTTTGCCAGTAAAGAAGGGATGGCAGGCCGAGCAGATTTCTACGCTGATATCTCCCTTATGGGTAGATCGGGTAACAAACGCGTTGCCACAAGCGCAATGTACTCGCACTTCGTTATAAGCAGGATGAATTGCAGGCTTCATATGGATTCAGACCTCGACACGAATCCTTAGATTCTACCGGAATGCCCTGGGATTCAGCAATCTCGGAGCCTTCACCTTTCAGTATCAGCCAGGCGGACTCGGAAACTGAAAGCTGATAGCTGAGAGCGCTTTCAGAAGCGAAACTGGTACGAAACCTTCACAAAGAATTGCCGGCTGTCGTTGATATACCTCTTCGCCGTGAACAATCCTGCCATGCCCGCGGGGTCTTGCATCAACCCATGGTCAAGGTTCTGCAGATCGCTGTTATAGCCCACATAAATAGCAGTGCCCGGATGCACCAGGTAAGTAAGCAGGAAATCGGCGTTGAACTGCTTCTCGGTCGGGAAGTAAGTATACGGATAAAACGTATTTCCCGGCGTATTTGCCAGAACCGAGTTGTATTGCAGAATCACGCGCAGCGAAAGCTGCGGCGTAAACTGCCAGTTCCACTTGCTGCGCACAATGTGGTTGTCGAAAATGCCCTTCCCAATGGAAGCCCCGGCCGGCGCCTGCGCAAGCGCAAAAAGATACTCGCTCTCCGTCGCCCGCAAGCGCTCAAACAGGTAGGTATTTTCAATCTTCAGCGGCTTCACGGGACGAAGTGTCAACGTCGCCGAACCCGTATCCAACCGCGACAGAAGAAACGGTGGCAGCGACTGTGGCAGCGCATTCGCCTCCGGCACAAAGTTCACTCCGTCTCCCCAATAGTAGTTCGCGCCTACCGTCACCTTCGGAAAGTACCCGGTCTGAAACGAAGCTCCGCTGCTATGTTCGTGGTAGTCCTGGTTCTGGGTTACGCCCGGCAGACCGATGAACACAAAATCCTGCGGCCGCAACCGCTCCCGCAATTCCTCGTAAGGAAGCAAATAGATGACTGTCTGTCCGCGCCCTTGAATCGCGAAATAGGGGTCATAATATGTGTCCAGCCGGTTTCCTTCGTGATCGAACACGTAGCGCTGATTCAGCGACGGCCCCCAGTCCACGATCCAGCCCTGCTTCGGACGAAAGCGGTAGTCGATCGTGTGGTAGAGATCGCGAATGTCCACGCGGTTCACGAATCCCGGCACGGTCACAAATCCCGGACTGATGTCGTCGTAGATGCCCTCGTACGAAAAGTGCAGCCCCTCGCGTTTCAGATCCAGCTTGTCTGCCGGGCCCGCATAATAGTTGCCATTGCCTGCACTGACCTTGTTGTCGTTCCCTGAGCTGAAAGGGAAAAGGTTGTACTCGCAGGTGCTCTCCGGGTTGCCGGAAAGGAATGCATTCAGTCCCTGCAAGTTGCTCGAACTTACTACCGCCTGACCTTCCATGGTCCAGTTGGCATTGAACTTCAAGCGCGTGTCCAGGCCGCCCACGCGGTTAAACTCGCCGGTCGCAGGACACTCCCAATCGGTGTAAACCGCTCCCACACTCGATTGCTTGAAGATGTCGCGGCTTACCCGCGCAATCGTGAAGTACGAGCGCACGCCAAAGAGATTATCCGCACAAATAGAGGACGTCTCAGAGGGAAGGCAGTAGCCTGGCACGGCCAGCCCCGGCGCGCGGTCATCACTCGTCATCAAGCCCACCGAATACGGTCCTTCCTTCCCCGTCAACCGGATTCCCGCCGATGGATCCTGAATATTGCGTGTGAAAAATAAATCGAACGGCGTGCGAAAATAATCTTCGTTCTCCAGAAAGAACGGCCGCTTCTCTGGAAAGTACACCTCGAATCTTTGGTTTACCGTGATCTGCGGATCCTCCGATTCCACCTGGCTGAAGTCCGGATTCGCAGTCAGATCCAGCACGAAGTGATCATGGATCACAAACTTCGCGTCCACCCCTGCCTGCCCTTGCGCTACCGCATTCTGAAAGTACGGATTAAAAGGATCGCGCTCGTCCAGCGATCGAAATCCACGCATGATTCCATAAGGAATCAGCTCGATGTCACGCCCCGGCGAAATCCCTTCCAGCCCGTACAATGTCGCGGCCTGTCCCAGCCGCCCTTCCACTCGAGACGAGACCTCCGGCCAGAACGCATCCTCGTTCTTGCGGATGATTCCGCGATACAGAATGATTCCCCACTCCTGTTGTTTCGCCGTCGGAAACCGCAGGCTCTTGAATGGAATCGCCATCCACACCACAAAACCGCGGCTGGTTACCTTGCCCCGCGAATCCCACACCGTGTCCCACGACGTATCCCAGTTGCCGCCGGTTTCGTCTCGTGACACTTCGGTATAGATCGCATCCCACTGCACGCCCAGAGGAGTGGTCTGAAACTCGTAGGCCCGGCGCCGGTCATGAAAGGTATCGAACATGACCGCGACTTCGTCATCGTCTCCAATGTCTTCGCGCCGCGACATTCGCGCCCGCACTTTCTTCGGATCGTCGAAACACACAAATACGATGTACAGGTTCTTCTGGTCGTAGCCTATGTAGGCAGCGGTCTCCTCTGAGACTTTTTCTCCATCGTGCGGATTGCGTTGCACGAAACCCGTCACCTTCGCCATCTGCAGAGCGATCTCGCCCTCGGGCTTCATACCCAGAAAGTCTTCGAGCGCGGGCGCGCGGCTCAAACGCGGAATCGTCAGCGCCGGTGGAGCGAGCGCGTGGCCACCAGGCGACTGCGCCGACGGCGATGGAGTGGGCTGAGCATTTTGTCCGGCGGCGCTTTGTGGCGGCGGGGCCGCTGCCTGCGCCGTTACCGCCTTCTGCCGTGCACCCGAGCCCCATGCGCACTCCACCATTCCCGGCAGAATCACCACACCTGCCAGCAGAAACCTCAGAAACCCTTTGAATGGAAGACCCCGAGTTCGACCCGAGCGCACACAGCCCTCACGGCTCCCCGTCTCTGACAAGGAATCCTGCAAGATACACCATGAGAGCGCCTCCTAAAACAGAAAGGCGCTGCTCTAAGGTTTACCGAACATAGTCAGAGTATGGGTAAACAGCCGGCAGGCAGACGATCAACCGAGCATTGACTTGCATTTCTCCGTGCCTCAGTGTCTCCGTGGTGGATTCAAAACAACGAGCTCTGCCGCCGGCTAGGTGTAATCCCAAAATGCTCATACGCCAGCTGCGTCGCCACTCGCCCGCGCGGAGTGCGGTTCAAAAACCCAATCTGCATCAGAAACGGCTCGTAGATCTCTTCAATCGCGTCCGGCTCCTCTGCCAGCACCGCCGCCAGCGTATTCACACCCACCGGCCCGCCCTGATATTTCTCGATAATCGTCAGCAACAAACGCCGGTCCACTTCGTCGAACCCGTATTTATCCACTTCCAGCATTTGCAGCGCCGCCTGCGCGGTCGGCAAATCAATCTTGCCCGCCCCGCGCACCTGCGCAAAGTCCCGCACCCGTCGCAGCAGCCGGTTGGCAATGCGCGGCGTTCCCCGCGACCGGCTGGCAATCTCAATCGCCCCCGCGCCGTCGACTTGAACTCCCAGAATTTCCGCCGAACGCTCCACGATCACGCGCAACTCTTCCGGAGTATAAAACTCCAGCCGCAGCACGATCCCAAACCGCGACCGCAAGGGCGCTGAAATCAATCCCGCTCGCGTAGTCGCCCCCACAAACGTAAACGGCTTCACCTCCAGCGTGTGCGTGCGCGCCGAAGGCCCCTGCCCAATAATAATGTCCAGCTTGTAGTCTTCCAGCGCCGAATACAGCAGCTCTTCCAGCACCGGCTGCAGCCGGTGAATCTCATCGATGAACAGGACTTGCTTCTCCTGCATGTTGGTGATAATTGCCGTCAGGTCGCCCTTGATCTGCAGCAGCGGCGCTGCCGTCGGCTGAAAGTGCACCCCAAGTTCGTTCGCAATAATGTTGGCCAGCGTAGTCTTCCCCAGCCCCGGAGGCCCATACAGCAGCACGTGATCCATGGCCTCGCCGCGCGACCGCGCCGCCTCAATCGCCACTGCCAGATTTTCTTTGACCTTGGTCTGCCCGATAAACTCGCCCAGCCGCTGCGGCCGCAGCTTCAGCTCAAACGAAGAATCGTCTTCCACGGGCGCGGCAGACACCAGCCGCTCAGGGCTGTAATTCAGGTTGGGATTGTTTCTAGCAGTAGCCACTCGCCGGATGTTACCACGAACTATGCAGGGACGGGCGCATTCGCCCGTCCAGCGAGCGCAGCGAGACCTGCTTCCAGTCTCAACTTACTTCGGATACCAGTCCAGCACCCTCACCTCAATGCCGGTCTCTTCCAGTCCTTTTTGAAACACGGCCAGATCAGACCCGTGATAGTGGTAAGGGATCACAATCTTAGGATGAAAAGCCTTTACCGCGTCAGCCGCCTCTTCCGGCGGCATGGTGTAAGGCAGATTCATGCACACGAACGCCACATCAATGTTCTTGAGCACCCGCATCTCCGGAATACCTTCTGTGTCGCCCGAAAAGTAAAAGCGCTTGCCGCCGTAGGTAAGCACATACCCATTGCCGCGTCCCTTGTCGTGAAAGAATTTTCCCGGGGCCGGGCCGCGCTTCAGGTTGTAGGCCGCGATAGCCTCAATCGTCCATCCCTGCCAGTTCTTCGTCTCTCCATTAGCAATAGGCTTGGCGCTGGTGACAGTTGCGACCACCGCCGGCGCAGCCAGAATCTCCGTCTCCGCGTTGCTGATTTCCTTGATCGAATCCGGATCCATGTGGTCGCCATGAATGTCGGTGATCAAAATCAAGTCTGCCTTCGGAAGCCCGGCCAATTTCGCAGGCTTGGCCGGATCCAGGTAGATCGTCTTCCCTCCCGCCTCGATCAGCGTGCTCGCGTGATATAGAGGAGTGATCTTGACCGGCCCGGCGGACGTAGAAAAGACTTGCGTCTCAGCCGCGCCCAGCGCAACCGGAACCATAGCCATCAGAAAGCAGATAAGAATCGATGCAAGTTTCATGCTTGACCTCATTCGTAAAGTGATTGGACATTGTGACACATAATGTGTCACAATGTCATCGATGCCTTCCGTTAATCTACGCGAGCTCCGTGACACCCGCCGGCTTAAGGCGTGGCTGCGGGCGGGAAAGACGGTCGAACTGCGCGAGCGGGATAGCGTTATTGCCCGCATCGTTCCTGAAAGACAGGAGGGAAAGCCAGTCGAATATCCTGACTTCGAGGCTCGCGCCAAGGAAATTTTTGGCGATCGCGTGCTTACTATCGTCGATGACTTGATTAAGGACCGAGGCCGTTTCTGACTGTCTACGCCGATACCAGTTTTCTGGCGTCCCTCTACGTGCGAGACGCTCATTCTGCAGCCGCAGTAGAACGCATGAAGGGGAAGCCTCGTGTTTGGTTTACCCCTCTTCTTTCTGCGGAATGTTCCCATGCCATCGCCAAACAGGTTTTTTATCGCAAGATTTCCCAGGCTGAGGCCGATACCGTCTTTGCCATGCTGAAGCGCGACAGGGCCGATGGCATGTGGATCGAGACGGCAATGCCCGAAGCTGCCTTTCAAGTTTGTGCCGATCTCGGCCGCCGCTACGCGCCCGAACTCGGCATGCGAACGCTCGATTCTCTTCACGTCGCCTGCGCGCTGGAACTCACGGCTGAGAGATTCTGGACGTTCGACGAACGCCAGGCCAAGCTGGCCAAGGCGCAGGGGATGAAAACTTCGTGAGTCAATTCGCGAACAGAATAAGGACACCCCTTAGTCGACACACTCCTCGTAGGCCGCGGCCAAAACCCAGGCAACTCTGCCCTGCTTATGGGAGTAAAAGGAGAGCCAGTAGGGACGATTTTACCACGACCATGTATCTGGTTTTTCCTCGCGCATGCCATTCGTAGATAATCTTGCCTTGTGACTTCCGCGTTTCCTTCATTCCTGTAACCGACTTTTCATCAAGCTTCAGTAACTTCGCTAGCCCGTCTACGGCTACCCGTTCAGGGTCGTCAAAGGCCCACCCGCCCTCGGCAGTCTCCGCCTTTTCCTCGGCTTCGAGCATGTCATGGTACGGCAGGATCGATATCAAGTCCCGATAGCCGCCGCATTTTAACTTGTCAATGTCTGGCTGGTCGACAAATGACTCATAGTCCAGGTCATCGCGGTCGTGAGGATCCACCGCAAGGACCTGCTGTATAACCAGCAAACTGCAACACCCCATGTGTCCATACCCGCCCCACCGCTTGCCTTCCGGGTCAGGAATCTCCCTCCCAGCAAAGAAACGGCCGACCAACGTGGCATGCGCTATCGCGTAGACGCGAGGCACTCGAAGCAGACGATCGAGCTTGTGAAGGTTTTCGTCTTCCAGCAGTGGTATCGATATGTTCTCGACTTCCATCTGTTTCGGGCGAGTTCGCTCACCCGCGCCTCCGCAGCAATAGACCGTTCCGGAGACGAAGTTGCCGCCATACTCGAGCCAAATATCGAACGTGGAGTCACAACCTGGTTCCTGAAGAGAAAAATCTTCAAATCCATGAGAGAGGAACGAGGTTACCTGCACCAATTTGTGATTGAATGCAGCAGGGTCTGCCTTAAGTTCGCAGACTGAGACTTCTTGCGGCACTTCAGAAAAGGCAAGTGTGGTTAGGCTTAGAGCAAGGATAGCCACTGCGCACGCCTTGGGTAACCCCAACCTCAATTTGTCTCCTACTCTTCCTCTTCCTTCACCTCACCCCGCGCCGCCTTAGCCTTCTCAATAATCTTCTCTTGCTGCGCTGCCGGCACGGTGTCGTAGTGGTGCATCTCCATATTGAAGCTGCCACGCCCCTGCGTCATCGAAGTCAAATCCACGCCGTAAGTCAGCATCTCCGCCATCGGCACTTCAGCCTTCACCACGGTGTTGCCGCCCTTGTTGTCCATACCCTGGATGCGTCCCCGCCGGCTGTTCAAGTCGCCCATGATCGACCCGGCAAAGTCGTCCGGTATCGTGATCTCAACCGACATCACTGGCTCCAGAATCGTTGGCTTGGCCTGCTCCATCGCTTTGCGGAACGCGATGCGCCCCGCCATCTGGAACGACATGTCGTTCGAATCCACATCGTGATACGACCCGTCGTACAGGATTACCCGGAAGTCCACCACCGGAAATCCCGCCAGGTATCCGCGCGCCGCCGCGTCCTTGATTCCCTTTTCGATCGCGGGAATATAGTTCTTTGGAATCGCCCCGCCAAAAATATCGTTCACGAATTCAAACTGTCCCCCGCGCGCCATGGGCTCCATCTTGATCTTGCAATCGCCGTACTGTCCGTGCCCGCCGGTCTGCTTCTTGTGCCGGCCCTGGACATCGGCTTTGCCGCGGATGGTCTCCCGGTACGGAACTTTCGGCGCTTTCAAAACCACTTCCGTGTGATATCTCTTCTTCAGCTTCGCCACCACCACCTCAATATGCTGCTGTCCCGTGCCCGCAATCAGAAACTCCTGCGTCTGCGCATCCCGGAAGAATCGCAGCATCGCATCCTCTTCCATCAGCTTGTGGATCCCCGGCCCCAGCTTGTCTTCATCCGCACGGCTCTTCGGCTCAATCGCAAACGTAATCGCCGGCTCCGGCAGCTTCACTCGCGGATATTGAATCGGCGCAGCCTTGTCTCCTAGCGTGTCGCCGGTAAGCGTCTCCTTTAATTTAGCCACAGCGCCAATATCTCCAGCATGCAGTTCCGTAACCGGAACCGCTGCCTTCCCCTGCATGATGGAAATATGCGACAGCTTCTCCGCCGGTCCACGCGAAAAGTTCTGCATGGTCGCCTCATTCTTCAGCACGCCGGAAAAAACTTTGAAGTACGAAATCCTCCCCGCAAACGCGTCCGAAATCGTTTTGAACACATACAGCGACACTGGTTCCGCATCCGTCTCATGCCGTTTCGGCGCGTCTCCGTTTCCCGACGACGCCGGCTCGCCCTGCACCCACTCATGCTCCGAAGGCGCCGGAGTGTAGTCCACAATAAAATCCATCACCCGGTCCGCCCCAATGTTTCCGAGCCCAGAAGCAAAGACGACAGGGAAAAGCTTGTCCTCGCGAATCGCGTTATGCAGCGCCGGAATCAAGTCGTCCTCGGGAATGGTTCCCTTCTCGAAGAACTCCTCCATCAGCTTGTCGTCGCCTTCAGCCACCAGCTCCACCAGCTGCTCGTGCGATTCCTGCACCTGCGCCCTCATGTTAGCCGGGATCTCCGTCTCCTTGCCCTTTCCATTCCCTCCCAACTCGTAGGTGTAAGCCTTCATACGCACCAGGTCGACCACGCCACTCAAACTCTTCTCGCTCCCGATCGGCAGCTCAATCGGAATCACATTCCGCCCGAAAGCATTGACCAGCGACTCCAGCACGCGCTCCGCATTCGCCCGGTCGCGGTCCATGCGGTTCACCACAATCAGCCGCGGAGTCTTGTACTCCTCGCAATCCTTCCACACCCGCTGCGTCACCACTTCCACCCCGGCCACGCCGTCAACCACCACAATCGCTGCATCCACCACCGGCAGCACCATCCGCGCCTCATGGACAAACATATTGAATCCGGGCGTATCGATCACATTGATCTTCGTTTTGCCCCACTCCACGTAAGCCGCCGCAGCCGCAATCGACATCTTCCGCGCGATCTCTTCCTCGTCGTAATCGGTAGTCGCAGAACCGTCATCCACCCGCCCCAGCCGCGGCGTTGCCCCCGCGGTATAAAGCATGGCCGAGAGCAGCGAGGTCTTCCCCGCATGCCCATGCCCCACCATCGCGACATTACGAATGTTTTCTCCGGTATAGACTTTCACCAGTAAGCTCCTTCGCAGGCGTGGAAAAAGAGAAGGCCCAGAATCAGAATCCAGACTTCAGAGTGAAGAACAGCGCAGTATACAGGCCAGCCCAACCTACCTGCCAAAACCTAGGATGCTACCACGCGCCCACCAGACGCCTCAACCAGTAGACCAGGGTGCAAACAACCAGCCGCCGTTGTATCATCCTCCGCATGCTCGGCAACCGCACTAACGAGCAGTGGATCTCCCAATACTCCTCCAGCCACCAGAACCGCGTGAACCGGCTCTGCCACACCCTGGGCATCCCCACGATCGTGCTCTCGATCGCAGTCTTTTTAGCCAGCATCTTCGTCCATCGCCTCTGGCCTTACGCCCTAGCCCTGTTCCTGCTCGGGTGGCTTCTACAATTCATCGGCCACGCCTTCGAAGGTAAGCCCCCGGAATTTTTCAGCGACTGGCGTTTCCTGTTCGTCGGCGTCCGCTGGTGGTGGGCCAAGATCCAGGGCAAAGCCTGAGGCTCGCCTTAGGATCTGTCATCCTGAGCGCAGCCTCGTTTCTTGCTTTCGTCAACCGCAAGTTGGTAAGCTTCGAGCATCGCGAATCCAGCATGCAGCGACTAATCGCCAAATTCCTCCTGCTCGTGGCGCTCGTGGGGAACTTCGCCCCGCTGGCCTTGGCGGCCACCGCCGCGCCCCATGCATGCTGCGTCCGCAAAGCCGCTCATCGCTGTCATGATTCCCTGACCTCAGAACAGGTCTCAGAAACCGGACAGCTTATCGTCCGCGACACCGGTAGTTGCAATCACGACTGTTGCCGCGCTGTTACCACCGCCCGATGGGCTCACGCGCAGTCGCGAGCGTCTGCTTCTTTCGTGCGGCATATCGAGGCCTACCTCGGCGAGTCAAGTTCCGTCCCCGCAAACACAGAAGTTCCCCGTTTCCAATCCACCCGCGCCCCGCCTTCCTGCTGACGCCGTTTCCCAGCTTGCATTAACTCTGTCGACTTAACGCATAAAGGCATTTTCGTCGGAGCGTCTCGCTGCACCCGCCCGTCAATAGCGGCGCAGCGAACCGCCCTGACTCGGTTCTCCACGGAGACAAGAGATGATTCGGAACACTGCTCGTTTCAACACCGTTCTCCTTATCCTGGCCCTGTCGCTGTCCGCCCTGGCCAACGACTACGGCGCCATCCGCGGCGTCGTGCACGACCCGCAGCATCGCCCCGTTCAGGGCGCCATGGTAATGCTCAAAGCCAAAGTCGTCAGACTGGACCAAGACCACCACCACCGACGCCAACGGTGAATTCCAGTTCAATGCCGTTCCCCTCGGCGAATACTCCGTCAGCGTCGCCAGCCCAGGCTTCGCCCAAACGTCGCAGGACGTCATCGTCATCTCAGGATCGGTGCCAGTCGTCCACTTTCAATTGCAGATAGCCTCGGCCAACGAAAAGGTCACCGTCTCCGGCTGCCCCCGCGGTCGTCGCCACCGACAGCTTCACTCCCATCACCCTCGTCAGCCGCCTCGACATCGAACGTACCCCCGGCGCCGACGGCACCAACAGCATGGCCATGATCACCGACTACACCCCCGGCGCCTACGTCACCCACGACATGCTCCACATGCGCGGCGGCCACCAGATCACCTGGCTCCTCGACGGCATTCCCGTCATCAACACCGCCATCGCCCAGAATCTCGGCCCCCAGTTCGATCCCAAAGACCTGGATTACGTCGAAGTCAATCGCGGCAGCTACAGCGCCGAGTTCGGCGACCGAACCTACGGAGTCTTCAACGTCGTACCCCGCACCGGTTTCGAACGCAACAACGAAGCCGAGCTGACATGACCGCCGGCAACTTCTACCAGACCGACGACGCCCTCAGCTTCGGCAGCCACACAGACCGCTTCGCCTACTACGCCAGCGTCAACGGCAACCGCAGCAATCTCGGCCTGCAACCGCCCGTTCCCCAGGTCGTGCACGATGCCGTCAACGGCGTCGGCGGCTTCGGATCATTCATCTACAACGTCGATCCCTCCAACCAGCTCCGCCTGATGACCTCCCTCCGCCGCGACTATTACCAGATCCCCTACGATCCCAACCCCAACGACATCGAAAACAATCTGGTCAATGGACAGCTCACCGGACTGTACCCCAGCCTCGATCTTCGCGATGGCCAAACCGAGGCTGACACCGGCGTCCTCTTCACTTGGCTGCACACTTTCAATTCCCATCTCCTCACCACGGTTTCTCCCTTCTACCACTACAACAGCGGCGACTACGCCAGCAATCCCAACGACATTCCCATCGCCACCACGGAAAACCGCGGCTCCACTTACGTTGGAGGCCAGGCCAGCTTCGCCGCCAACTACAACAAGAACAATCTGCAGGTCGGCTTCCTCAGCTTCTACCAGAGCGATCACCAGGTCTTCGGCGCCATCTTCAACGACGGCAGCGGAAATCCGCCTTTCAACATCAGCGAAAGCCCCACCGCCAATCTCGAAACCTTTTATATCGACGACAGGTTCAACCCGTTTCCCTGGCTGACGCTCTCCGCCGGCATGCGCCCCACCCGTTTCTCCGAAGGCAACTTTCCCTGCCGGTTCACCCGAGACGCCCGTCTCCGAATCCGCCATCAGCCCGCGCTTCGGCGCCACCGTCACCATTCCAAAGATTCATTGGACCTTCCGCGCTTTCTACGGACACTACTATCAGGCGCCGCCCATCGAAACCGTTTCCGGCCGAGCTGGAATCTCTCTGTGACGAGCCCGCCAACGCCTGCCAGTTCCTCACCCTCCACGGCGAGCGCGACGAAGAACATCAGTTCGGCGTCACCATCCCTTACCGCGGATGGGTCCTCGACGCCGACAACTTTCAAACCAACGTCGCCAATTTTCTCGACCACAACAACATCGGAGCTTCTAACATCTTCTTTCCCCTCACCGTCTCCCAAGCCCTGATTCGCGGATGGGAACTTACGCTGCGCTCTCCCCGCATCGCCCACCGCGGCCAGCTTCATCTCGCCTACTCCAACCAGATCGCCGAGGGCGGTGGTATCATCACCGGCGGACTGAATCATAGCGACGTCTGCACTCCCAATTCCGTCACCAACATCGAACCCTACCTTTGCCCGCTCGATCATGACCAGCGCAACACGCTCAACGTGGGCGGCAACGTCATCCTCCCCTGGCGCTCCTACGCCTCCACCAACATTTACTACGGCTCCGGATTCAGCAACGGACAGCAAGGTGTCCCCGGCTGGCCCTACCCGGGCGAGTATCTCCCCGGCCACACCACCTTCGATCTTTCGTTGGGCAAGGATTTCGGCGAACACTTCACCGCTTCCCTCACCGCCTTAAACGTAGCCAACCGCCGCGTGATCTACGATGACAGCGTCACCTACGGCGGATTCCACTGGAACCTCCCCCGCCAGATTTACGTCGAACTTCGCTACCGCTTCCACTACTGAGGGAGGGCGAAAGTATCTCAGCCCGCGGAGACGTCATGTGGACACAGCCGCCCTCGGCTGTCCGTCGAGCGCAGCTCGACGGTTTTCTGATCGGAGAAACACGCCCGCCGAGCCCTGATCGGAGATAATAGAGACCGGATATGAAAAGCTCACGCAATTCATCGCAGCGTCTCGCATTGTTCTCTCTCTGCGCCCTGCTCACCCTCTCCGCCGCCTGCAACGGCGGCGCTTCAGAGCCCGGCGCTCCAAACTCCCCGACGGTCAGGCGATATGCCTTCAAGGGCAAAGTCATCTCCATCGACAAGAATGCCAGAGCCGCCAACATCGACAATGAACCCATCGCCGGCTTCATGGACCCGATGGTCATGCCCTACACCATCAAGCCTCCCGCCATGCTCGATCAACTCCAGCCCGGCGACACCATTACGGCCGACGTCGTCGTCCAGCCCGACACCTCATACTGGCTCGAGAACGTAAAAGTTACCGGACACTCGAACACTCCCGCCGCGAAGCCCACGGCAGCCATCCACATCCCATCTCCCGGAAAACCAGTGCCCGACTGACCGTGGGAAAAATGCTGCGAGACTAAAGCAGGTTATGTTTTGTAGATAGGTCTGAAAGGGAAAGGGCACGGCTTACAGCCGTGCCGTATAGTGCTCCAAGAAATCGGACTTTAGCCCCTGAGGTAGCCTGCAGACCATCGCCACGGAATTTATGAAACACGCTTTAAGAAAGAGGAAAGGCGCATGAAATACATTCTGGTCCTACTCGCGACCCTAGGCATCGTCGCTTCCACTCTAGCCCTGCGCGAGCATTACCGCACCGAAGGCGACTCCCCCTGCAGCATCAACGAGCGCTGGGACTGCGGCATCGTCAATCACAGCCCGTACGCCATGCTCGCAGGCATTCCGGTCGCCGTCCTCGGCATCGCCGGATATCTCCTCATCGGCGTCCTCGCCTGGCGTCGCGCCTACCGCCTGGTCCTGGCCGCAGCCCTCGTGGGACTAGCCTTCTCCCTCTACCTCGCCCGCATCGAAGCCCACGTCCTCGGCGTCTGGTGTATCTACTGCGTAATCTCCCTCGGCGACATCTCGCTAATCACCCTGCTCGCACTGGCAACCACGCTCGCCTCGCCAAGGAGGAGCAAACCTTCAGGCCTGCGTCAATAAAGAAACCAAGAAACATCCACCCATGCCGTCGCATGGAGACCATCCCATACCGCAAGCGGTGACGTGGAAGAGCGGCGCTTCAGCGCGGCGTAAATGCTCTGCACTTAGCCCCTTCAAGGGCAGTACTCATTAGCCCGCGCGCCCCGCCTAGATATCCAGATTCTTCACATCCAGCGCATTCTCTTCAATAAACTTCCGCCGCGCCTCCACATCCTCACCCATCAGCGTGGTAAAGATGGTCTCGCACTCGGCAATATCTTCCAGCTTCACTGAAAGCAAAGTCCGCCGCTCCGGATCCATCGTCGTCTCCCACAACTGCGGAGCCGTCATCTCCCCCAGGCCTTTATAGCGCTGCACATCATACCCGCGGCTGCCTTCCTTCTTCACATACTCAAACAGCTCGCGCGCCGTAGCCTTCTCGACGGGCTCAATCACAGCCTTGTGCTTGGGAGCAGCCTTGGCAGCCTTCTTACCCGACTTTCCATCCGACTCACCCGACCCGTTGTCGGCCTCATCTTCCGCAGCCTCATCGCCATTGCCGCCAGCCGCGCCAGCCTTGACCACAGCCTCCACCACAAACGGCGGCTCCAGATAAGGCTCAATCTGCTTGAACTTCGAAATCAACTGCCGGCACTCCGCGCTCGAAGCCAGCTCCCAGTTGATTACATGTTCGGAGCCCTGTGAGCTCACAAATCGCACTTCCCAAAGGTTGTGCTCCTCATCAAAACGCGACTCCACGCTCTTGAACTTCCGGTCTTTCTGCAGCTTCTTCAGCTCCCGCTCCAGCTTCTCGATCTTCTTCGGCGGAGTCTTCTTGTCCCCCTCGAAATCCGCATGCTTCGAAAAATCCAGCCGAGGCAGCAGTTCCGTAACGCTCTCATCCCGCAGCCGCTTGTTCACCTTGTCAAAAAAGTTCAGGTACTCCTTCAGCACCGTCATAAAACGGTTCAGGTTCGCGCCCTCCAGCTTGGCCGCACCCTCGCCATAGCGCACCGTCACCCCATCGGCCCCGCGTTTCAGCGTCACTTTATCAAAGGCATCGTCGTCCTTGATGTAAGTCATGGACTTGCCTTTTTTGATCGAATACAGCGGCGGCTGCGCAATAAACACGTTCCCGCGCTTGATCAACTCCTGCATATGCCGGAAAAAGAAAGTCAGCAGCAGTGTCCGGATGTGCGAACCATCCACGTCCGCATCGGTCATCAGAATGATCTTCCCGTACCGCACCTTCGTCGGATCGAAATCATCCTTCGCAATGCCAGTGCCAAGCGCCGTAATCATGGCGCGAATTTCCTCATGCGCCAGCATCTTGTCGTAGCGGGCTTTCTCGACGTTAAGAATTTTTCCCTTAAGCGGCAGAATCGCTTGAAACCGCCGGTCGCGTCCCTGTTTCGCAGTTCCGCCGGCCGACTCGCCCTCCACCAAAAACAATTCACACCGATTCGGATCCCGCTCCGAACAATCCGCCAGCTTCCCCGGCAACCCGCCCGAATCGAGCGCTCCTTTACGCCGCGTCAAATCCCGCGCCTTGCGCGCCGCCTCCCGCGCCCGCGCCGCGTCCACCGCCTTGTTGATAATCTTCCGCGCCACGGTAGCGTTCTGCTCAAAGAACGCGCCCAGCCGCTCATTGATGAAGGCTTGGACGATCCCGGCAATATCGGAATTCAACTTGCCCTTGGTCTGCCCTTCAAACTGCGGCTGCGACAGCTTCACGCTGATCACCGCCACCAAGCCCTCGCGCACATCGTCGCCAGTCAGGTTTTCTTTAACGTCCTTGAACAGGCCCATCTGCTGCCCAGCATAATTAATCGTGCGAGTCAGCGCCATCCGGAAGCCGGATAGATGCGTGCCCCCGTCGACCGTATTGATGTTGTTCGCGAAGCTGAACACCGACTCCGAATACCCGTCGTTGTACTGCAGCCCAATCTCCATGGCCACGCCGCTGCGCTCCGCTTCCATGTAAATCGGCTTCTCATGAAGCGTTTGCTTGCCCCGGTTCAGGTGCTTGATAAACTCCGCGATCCCGCCGTTGTACTTGAAGTCAGCATGCTTGGCCTCGCCGCTCTTAGCATCGGTCGAGCGCTCATCGGTCAGCGTGATCAGCAATCCCTTGTTCAGGAACGCCAGCTCGCGCAACCGCTGCGCCAGCGTGTCGTAGTTATATTCCACAGTCCCGGTAAAAATACTTCGATCCGGCAGGAAGTGAACCTTCGTCCCGCGTTTCTTAGTGGCGCCCGCCTTCGCCATCTTGCTGGTAGGTTCGCCCTTCGAATAAGTCTGTTGCCAGGTCGCCCCATCCCGCCAGATCTCCAGATCGAGTTCCTCGCTAAGCGCATTCACGCAGGAAACACCCACGCCATGCAGTCCGCCTGAAACCTTGTAGGTCGACGAATCAAATTTTCCGCCGGCATGCAGGGTAGTCATCACCACCTGCGCCGCGGAAACTTTTTCCCCATCGATCACCATGTCATCCACAGGAATGCCGCGCCCGTCGTCAACCACAGTGATGCTGTTGTCGATGTGAATCGTGACTTCAATCTTGGTCGCGAACCCGGCGAGCGCCTCGTCCACGGAATTGTCGACCACTTCGTAAACGAGATGATGCAACCCAAGATCGCCCGTCGATCCGATATACATCGCCGGACGCTTGCGCACCGCTTCCATCCCGCCAAGCACTTTGATCGAGTCAGCGGTATAGTCGCCGTTGCCTCCGCCGTTTCCGGCGGTGATCGGCGTCACAACTCCGTTTTTTGTTTTGGTTTCGACGATGGGAGTATTGATCTCTTTGGTGGCCATTCCGCTCCGCGGGAGAATGCCCCGACTTTCTTTCAGAACTGGATCCGGCTAGACCTCGAAAATGAGCCCGAAAACCCGCCTCAACCCAGCCTCTGGACTGCGCCCACGAATCGACTTCAAGTGATTGAAATATCTTATACTTAGGTTCGTTCGGCGATTCTTAAAATTATACCATGAAACGCCCAGTTTTTCGACCCTCCAGGCACCCCGAATCGGCTCAGTAAACCTCCCATTTTGAACCCGTTCCAGGCTCGCTCCCGGCGGCTTCACCGACAACGGTCAGAAGACCGAAACTCCCGCCGCAAAGGTTTCGTTTCCCGGCACCTCGAGCCACTTCGCCGCCATCTAACCATCCTGACCCTGATAAGATAGACGCACCGGAGTCACCGACCCATAAATGCCAGTACCCGTTTCACAGATGTGGACCGTTTCGTCCTACGTCCTGCGCCAGAAATTAGCTGGCCGCAAGCAGTACCCGCTCGTGCTCATGCTCGAGCCTCTGTTCCGCTGCAACCTGGCCTGCGCCGGTTGCGGCAAGATCCAGTACCCGGCCCACATCCTGAAGAAAGATCTTTCTCCCGAAGAATGTTTCCGCGCCGTCGACGAGTGCGGAGCTCCCATGGTCTCCATCCCCGGCGGCGAGCCGCTGATGCATCCACAGATCGCCGAGATTGTTGAAGGCCTGGTGGCGCGCAAGAAATATATTTATCTCTGCACCAACGCGCTTCTTCTGAAAGAGAAACTCGACTTCTTCACGCCGAGCAAATATCTAACCTTCAGCGTGCATCTCGACGGCCAGCGCGAAGAGCACGACCTGGCAGTCTGCCGCGAGGGCGGCTACGACATCGCAGTAGATGCGATCAAAGAAGCGCTTGCTCGCGGATTCCGCGTCACCACTAACACCACGCTGTTCGACGGTGCCGACCCCAAATCCGTCCGCGCCTTCTTCGACGACATGATGGAGCTGGGCCTCGAAGGCATGATGCTCTCGCCCGGCTACTCCTACGACAAAGCGCCCGACCAAAAGCATTTTCTCGGCCGCGCCCGCACCCGCCGCATGTTCCGCGCGATCCTCTCGAACCGCAAAAAGAACTGGCGCTTCAATCTCTCGCCGCTTTTCCTGGAATTCCTGATGGGCAAGCGCACCTACCCCTGCACGCCATGGGGAATGCCCACCTACAACGTTTTCGGATGGCAGAAGCCCTGCTACCTGCTCCAGGATGGCTACGCCGAAACTTTCGCCGAGCTGCTCTCGACCACAAACTGGGCGAACTACGGCACCGAGTCCGGCAACCCGGCCTGCGCCAATTGCATGGTCCACAGCGGCTACGAAGCCTCCGCGGTGAACGCCACATTCAGCTCGCTCGAAGGATTCCTGGCCACCGTGAAAGCCACGCTGTTCGACGGCTATCGCGACGAAGAGGCGCTGCGTTTGCTCGACGAACCGCAAGCCCCGGTGCACCCGCTGGTGCAGATCGCGACAAACGACTCTCTGCAAGAAACCCGCGCGTAAGAAGAATGCGGCTGAAGTAAGATTACGTAGGAACAGCCCTCGGCTGTCCGGCTGAGTCGCGAAGCGACGGCATTCATTAGCCCGAGCCTGCCCTGAGCGAAGCCGAAGGGTAAGTGCGGGGTTAGCAGGGAAATGTAAACGAGTCCCGAAAGGGACGGCACACTTCCCACGAAGAGAGACAATGACAGGCAAAGAATCCGGCCACATCGATCACGAAGCCGCCCAAGCCGTGCCCCACGCCAATCCTGAGACTCTGGAAGTCGCCCCCGGCACTGCCCACGAAAAACTCGAAGGCTGGATCCCTCAACTAGCCACCGAAGAAGAAATCCAAGTCGCGCTGGAGAAAGCCTTCGACTACCGCGGCGACGTAACCATCACCCGCAAAGACGGATCAAAGATCGAAGGCTACCTCTTCGACCGACGCACCGCCGCCACGCTGAAAGATTCCATAGTCCGCCTCTACCCGAAGAACGCCAACGAAAAAATCTCCATCTCCTACGCCGACATAGCCGCCCTCGCCTTCACCGGACGCGACACCGCCGCCGGAAAAAGCTGGGAAGCCTGGATGAAAAAATACGCCCAGAAAAAAGCCGCCGGCGAAACCAACATAGCCCTCGAACCAGAACCCTTAGACTGATTTCCGCCGAAAACCCCCGATAAACTCTGTCATTCCGACCGGAGCCCGAGCGCAAGCGCGGGCGGAGTGGAGGAACCTGCTTCCTGCCTGCGCCATCACACCCTGCAGGTTCGCCCGTCACGCATACTTTGTCATTCCGAGCGCAGTCCGGAGCGAAAGCGACGGCAAGTCGAGGAACCTGCTGTCACGTCCGCCGTCACTACTACCGCAGGTTCCCTGTCACTTAACAGTCTTCGCCGCACCAAAACTCAGCCCGCCGCACCAACTCCTCCACCTCATCCTCCGTCCCTCCAATAAACGTAAACGAAACCGCATACCCGCGCGCCAGCACCACCAGCGTCGATTGCCGCATCACCCGCGACCCAACATCCTTCTGAAAATCTCCGCGCACCACTTTCTTGGTCCCGATCGCAAACTCATAAGGCTCCTCGACCACCTCGAAACCCTGAGCCTGCGCCACTTCGTCACCGGTCCAAAATACTGCGCCGCATCCTTCAGCCCCGGATAAGCCGCCGCACTCTCCGCCGCAATCAGAATCGACGAATTCATATCCTCCGCCCGAGCCTCCGGAGGCCGCGAAAACGCCGCCAGCAGCACGCGCCCGGCCTTGCGATCCACCGCCGTCTTGCCGCTGTCCGCTTTCGCGCCTTCCTCATCCCGCGCATTCATCTCCTCCGTCCGCAAAACCCACGCCGCCGGAATCTTGCACGTGAATCCAAACGCAGGATTGCGGTAGACTCCGGCGCTCACCGACCCTGAATCCAGCGGAGAATCACGGTTGACGAAGGCTTTCGGACGCGGCTTGGCGAAGAAGCAGAGGAAGAGGACGAAGACTGCGCGGCAGCCGCGCCAGAAACGCAGCAGCGCCAGCGCGACGGCATTGCAAGGTACTACAACTCGACAAGACGTCCCGCATGAGGATTCCGGCGGAAACTCATACCGCAATGTTATCCGACGATGCCGATCGCACAGCACTGCTAGCGCAGCAGCCTGTTTCCTCGTGCCCGTCATCTACGCCGCCCGCCCCATCACCGGCTGCGTGCAGTGCGAACACCGCCGCGCCTCAATCGGAATCTCGCTCAAGCACTCCGGACACTTCTTCGTCGTCGGATCAGGCGGCTTCTCGCCCCGGTTCATCCGCGCCACCAGCGCGTTCACCGGCGTCACCACAAAGAAATAAATCGCCGCCGCAATCAGCAAAAATGCACCAGCGCATTGATGAAGTCCCACCGGAAAGGCGTCTGCCCGAACTTGACGGATAAGGCAGAGAAATCCGGCTTGCCCACCAGTAGCCGCGATCAGCGGAGTAATCAGCGACCCTTGGTCAGGCAGTGACCACGCCGCCAAAAGCCGCGCCAATCACCACGCCCACCGCCATATCCACAACATTGCCCCGCAGGATGAACTTCTTGAACCCGTCGAGCATAGACGCCTCCAAAACGATGGCCGCAAATGTATGACAGGAAGGCGCGCAGGTCAAGCCCAGTACGATCAAGTTAGGTAGCTGCGAGGGAAAGACATGCCGTCGGAAGACTAGACTCTGAGTCGCGAAAGCGACGGCATTCACTAGCCCCGCACGTAAGTGCGGGGTAGATTAGCGCAAGAGGAACCGAGTCCCTTCAGGGACGAAACCACTGCGAATCTGCGTGATCTTGAAATACATGACGGCCACTCTCTCAGATCCGCATCGGCATCACAATATACCGGTACTTATAATCATCGCCCTCAGCCGGCCGCAACTGCCCCGCCGATTGCGAATCCTTCAACTCCAGCCGCACTTCGTCGGTCCCGGCGGCTTTCAGAAAGTCGACCAGGTACTGCGCATTGAAGCCGATGGTCAGCGTCTCGCCGTCGTAAGGAGCCTCAATCGAATCCTCCGACTCGCCCGCTTCCGTCGACGACGCCGAAATCTTCACTTCGCCTTTTTCCAGCTTCAACCGCACCGCGCGCGAGCGCTCATCGGCAAACTGCGCCACGCGCAGGATCGCCGCGTTCAAATCAGAGTTGTTCAGCGCAATGCTCTTGTTGTTGTCCTTGGGCAGCACCGCCTCAAAGTTCGGAAATTGTCCCGTAAGCTGCCGCGAGGTCAGCAGCCGCGATCCAATGCGGAAGAATAGAGTCGACTCATCCTTGGCAAACTCAACCGTCTCCGCGTCGGTCGAATCCAGCAGCGACTTCAATTCGTCCATCCCCTTCTTCGGCACCAGCGTCTTCATCTCGCCCGAGACGCCTTCAAACTTTTCTCCGCTGCGCTCGCAGTGCGCCAGCCGATGCCCATCGGTCGCCACCATCGTGATCGACTCCGGCTTCAGCAGCATCAGCGCGCCATTCAGCGTGTAGCGCGACTCTTCACTCGAAATCGCAAACCCGGTCCGCGCAATCAGCCCGCGCAACACCTGCCCTGGAATCTTCACCACTCCCGCCGTCGGAAACACCGGCAAGCTGGGGAAATTCGACTTCGCCATCCCCACCATCTTTGTGTTGGACCGCCCGCAGCGAATGCTGACCCAGTGATTTTCCAGCAGTTTGATCGTGATATCGGCGTCGGGCAGCAGTTTCACATAGTCATGCAGTTTGCGCGCCGGAATCGTGCACGATCCTTCCTTCTTCACCTTCGCATTGCACGAAGTTCGCAGGCTAAGATCCAGATCCGTCGCCGTCAGCGACAGCTTGCCCTCGGCCGCCTCAAATAAATAATTGGAAAGAATGGGAATCGTGGTCTTGCGCTCGACCACGCCCTGCGTCGCCGTCAATTCCCGCAGCAATTCAACTTTGCTGACCGTGATCTCCATCGTCCCCACCGCCGCCCCCACTGCAACCGCCGCTTCCACCGGCATAAACTTCTGTCTCCCCTGCCGCGTGCTACTTTTATTACTTCCCTTATATCAAATACAAAACCTATAAAACCAGCAGTAACAGTAGGCGCCTCGCAGAAGTGGAAAACTTTACCAACTGACCTATTGTCACCACCTTCGAAGCGTCCCTTCGTGTGAGAAATCGGTCCCAAACTTGGCGGAGACCCTACAACAACATTTCCACTTTTCCCATTTCCCCCGACCCTTGCACAGCTTCCACATCTCATTCACAGCTCGGAAAAGGAAGACTGATCGATTCGGTGCAAAACGCCAAAAAACTGCCGCTTATCCGCCCAATTGCTCGGTCAGCTTATTGAGCAGCCTGTTCAAATCTTTGTCGTTCTTGCGAACCTCTTCAATCTTCTCGACCGAGTGCAGCACGGTCGTGTGATGCTTGCCGCCGAACTGCCGCCCGATTTCCGGCAGCGACGCTTCCGTCATATGCTTCGCCAGATACATCGCAATCTGCCGCGGATAAACAATCGCCCGCGAATTGTCTTTCGCCTTGATCTCCACCAGCCGCAGCCCAAACTGCTCCGCCACCATTTTCTGGATCGACTCAATCGTGACCTTGCGCGCCTGCGAATCGATAAAGTTCTTCAGCACCTGCTGCGCGTAAGGCAGCGTGATCTCCGCCCCGATCAGCGACGAATGCGCCACCAGCCGGATCAGCGCGCCTTCCAACTCGCGCACGTTCGACCGGATATTCTGCGCCACATACAGCGCCACATCGGTCGGCAGCGTCACTTTCTCCTGCTCCGCTTTCTTCTGCAGGATCGCGACTTTCGTCTCCAGATCCGGCGGCTGAATGTCGGCGATCAATCCCCACTCAAAGCGGCTGCGCAGCCGGTCTTCAATCTCCGCCAGTTCCTTCGGCGAGCGGTCGCTGGCAATCACGATCTGCTTCATCGTGTCGTGCAGCGCGTTGAAGGTATGGAAGAATTCTTCCTGCGTCCGCTCCTTGCCCGCCAGAAACTGGATGTCGTCGATCAGCAGCACATCCACGCTGCGGAACTTGTCGCGGAAGGTGGTCATCTTGTCGTAGCGCAGCGAGTTGATCATGTCGTTGGTGAACTTCTCGCTCGATACGTAGCAGATCGCCGCCTGCGGCTGCCGCCGCTTCACCTCGTGCCCGATGGCCTGCATCAGGTGCGTCTTGCCCATGCCGACGCCGCCATACAGGAACAGCGGGTTGTAGGCTTTTGAAGGACGCTCCGCCACCGCCTGGCACGCCGCATGCGCAAACTGGTTTCCGCTGCCGATCACGAACGCGTCAAACGTGTAGCGCGGGTTCAGTTGCGCCGCGCCATCCCAGTCGAACCGCGACTGCGCCGGAGCCGCCGCCACCGGAACCGGACCGGCCGAGAGCCCGCCGTCGTGCCGCACCGGTCGTCGCCGCCGGATCGTCCTCCGGCGTCACAAACTTCACGTCGTTGAACTCCAGGCCCAGGTTGTCGATCGCTTCCTGGATCAGGTCCGCATACTTGTCGCCGGCGTGGCGAAACTCCGCCGTCGGCACCCGCACGAACAAAACTCCGCCGCTCGAGTGGCTGTAGCGCGTCGGCTTCAGCCAGGTGTCGTAGGAGTGCCGGTTGATTTTTTTTTCCAGCGCATCCAGAATGCGCGTCCACGGATTGGGGGAGAGTGTTGTGCTTTGAGCTGACATAATTATGAAATACCCGCCGCGGCGTCCCGGCGGCTGGCTGAGGGCGCCTGTCTAAAACTGCTGTTTACCTACTCGCTGATGGAACTCTTAGTGTACTGCGGAATGCGCCACTTGTGTCGTGCGCGGTTGCCAATGATGAATGAGATTTTCAAACCCGACAGTGCGGCATAGTAGCACAAAATTTTTTCGTCGTGACGGAAATCTTCGCGCGCAAATTTTTTCGCGAACACTATTCGGAACCCGAAGCCGCGCGCCTGTCAAGTGTCGAGGATGTAACTGCAACGGCCAAGGTGCAAACTCGCGAACAGTTTCTTTCCCACACTGGAACTGTCAAAACTCTCCATCACAATGCAGCACGATCCGCAATCGAAAACCGCTGACGGCGAACCATAAACTGAGAACTGAGAACTGGGAACTGGGAACTGAAACTCAGCCCGCCCTTTGCCCTCACCCCTCCCCGTCATTTATACTCACCGTTTGCCCTAACACTGTCGACGGAATCAGGAGCAGCTATTTTTCATGCCCAAGCGTACATTCCAACCCAACCGGCGCAAGCGAAGCAAGAAGCATGGTTTTCGCACGCGCATGAAGACCCAGGGCGGCAAAAAGGTGATTTCCCGCCGCCGCGCCAAGGGACGGAAGCGGGTCTCCGTAAAGCCCGGCTTCCGCGAGTAGCTTTTCTGGTGCCGCTCACTTCCACAGTCGAGACCCTCAGCCGCCCGTCGCAGCACGCGGGCATGATGGCCAAAGTAACGCTGGCTAATGCCATGCTGAGAACTCGGCCGGACTTCGCCATGCCGCCGAAGCCAACAGCCCGATTTCCCCGCAGCGCGCGCCTTTTGCGCCATGCGGATTTCGAGCGCGTCTACAAACAAGGACGCCGCCACTTTTCCGCGTCCATGACCGTTTTCTACTGGCCGCGCCCAGAAGCCAAGAAACGCCGAGCCTCCGGCCTGCGCATCGGATTCACCGTGGGCCGCGCCTTGGGCGGCGCGGTGCAGCGCAATCGCATGAAGCGCCGCTTGCGCGAAGCAGTTCGCCTGTCGCCCGCCCGCGGGAGTTGCGGCCGACGTGGTCATCAATCCGAAGAAATCATTGCTGACCGTCGATTTCGCCGCATTGCAGAACGAAGTCAGCCGAGCCTTCGCCGTAATCGAGCAAAAGCTCTCAGCTAAAACGTACCCTGAAATAGCAACGAACAGATTGGCCGAAAGCCGAAAGCCGAAGCCCGAAAGCCGCTCTTGAGCAACATCGCCAAATTCGTCACGCTGCAACTGCTGCGGGCCTACAAGTGGGCGGTCTCGCCATGTTGCCCCCAGCCTGCCGCTACGTGCCGACCTGCTCCGAATATGCCATGGAGGCCGTCGAGCGCTACGGCGCTCCTGCGCGGCGGATGGCTGGCCTTCGCCCGCATCCTGCGCTGTCACCTTTTGCCCGCTCCGGCTACGACCCGGTGGTAAAGCAGGCAACCGGCTGCGGAAAACTCTGATTCAGAATGCTGAACCGTACAGCCCCTTCAGGGGCGGCATTCATTAGTCCCGGACGTAAGTCCGGGGTGGAAAAGGAAAGTGGGAACGAGTCCCTTCAGGGAAGGTATCGATTCTCACGCCTTTAGCCCCCGAGGTAATTAGGTAAATTTTGGCCGAATATCAAAATCCTCAACAGGAACCCGGCACCGAGCGCCGCCTCCTCGTCGTCATTGTCATAACGTTCGTAGTCCTGCTTGTCTTCCAGCCGCTGCTCAAGAAATACATGCCCGCGCTGCCCGCCCAGCCGCAGAATCAACCCGCCCAGCCGCAGCCGGCAGCCGCACCACCTTCCGCTGCCCCCGCCGCCATGGCCGCGCCCCTTACACCGTCCGCAGTCACCAAGCACGCCTCCGCTGAAACCGAAACCGTAATCGAGAACGATCTCTACCAAATCACCTTCACCAACCGCGGCGCCCAGGTAAAATCCTGGATCCTCAAGAAATTCGATAACGACGCCCAGAACGGCCTGCTCGAACTGGTGAACAACGCAGCCGCTCAAAGATTCGGCTATCCGCTTTCTCTCTTCACCTACGACGAGGCCCTGCGCACGCGTATCAACTCAGCGCTCTACGTAGCCTCAGGCGAAGGTCACCTGACCGCCCCCGCTAAAATCACTTTCGAATACGCCGATCAGGATCTCGTCATCCGCAAGACTTTCAGTTTCGACCACACCTACGTCCTGAAAGTCGAAACCTCGGTCCTCTACAAAGGCGCTGAGATCTTCGCCGCGCCCGCGTGGCCCGCCGGATTCGGCGATCAGGTCGCGCCCGCCTCCTACGCCGCCTCTGGCATCGACTATCACAACGACGCTTCCACCGAGCGCAGCGGCTACATCTTCTTCCCCAACTATGTCTCGCGCCTCTCGGTCAAAGCCATCAGCGGCGGCAACACCATCAAAGGTCCATTCGAGTGGGCCGGCACCGGCGACCAATATTTCACCGCCATCTTTATTCCCGACGATCCCGCCGCGGCTGCCATGGTCACCCTCCACGGCGCTATGGAGATTCCGCAAAAGCCGGGCTTCAATCCCGTAGGCGCCGGTTCCAAAGACACCGCCAACGTAGATCTACTCGGCGCGGCTGTAGGCAACCTGCGCGGCCCCACCACCGAGCGCATGTACGTCGGCCCCAAAGAGCTGGCCGTGCTCGACGTCGTTCCCGTCCCCACCATCAAGAACGACAGCCCTGATCTCCGCGGCATCGTCAACTTCGGCTGGTGGGGCATCTTGTCGCGCCCGCTCTTCCTCTGGCTCAAATGGACCTACAACCACATGGTCCCCAACTGGGGATGGGCCATCGTTATTCAGACCCTCATCATCACCGTCGCGTTGCTTCCCCTGCGCATCACGCAGATGAAGTCGATGCTGAAGATGCAGCGCATCCAGCCCCAGATCAAGACCATCCAGGAGAAATACAAGAAATATAGCCTCCGCGACCCGCGCAAGGCCGCCATGAACGAAGAGATCAGCGCGCTCTATAAGAAGGAAGGCGTAAATCCCGCCGGCGGCTGTCTGCCCATGCTGATCCAGTTCCCGTTCCTCATCGCCTATTACCGCATGTTAGGGGTCGCCCTCGAACTCCGCCATGCCCACTGGCTCTGGATCACCGATTTGTCCGCTTCCGATTGGGTGCTGCCCCTTTTGATGGTCGTCAGCATGATCGTGGTACAGCGCATGACCCCGCAAGCCGGCATGGATCCCACTCAGCAAAAAATGATGACCGTCATGATGCCCTTGATGATGGGCTTCATCTTCTTTAAGCTGGCCGCAGGCTTGAATCTTTACTACACCGAGAGCAACTTGATTTCGATCGCGCAGCAGGCCGTAATGAACCGCACCAAGCTAGGCCGTGAAATGCGCGAAATGATGGAAAAACGCGCCCGCAAGAAAGAGAAATGAAGATTTACCCCGTGAACCTCTGTGTGCTCTGTGTTTAAGGTTTAGTTTTCAAGCGAGAGCTCCCCTATGGATAAACTAGCCGCCGCCAACCGCATCAACGAATTCCTCCAATCCGTAGTCACCAACGGAGGACTCCACCTGAAATACCGCATAGTAGTCGACCCGCCTGCGCCCACTGACTGGGAAAAGCCCGAAATCTTCGTCGACTTCTCCGGCCCCGATTCCACTCTTCTCCTGGATCGCGGCGCTGAACTTCTCCGCGCCCTCGAACTCTTAGCCTTCGAAATCCTCCATCTACCTTCCGCCGAGCACGAAAAGATTTCCTTCGACTGCAAGAATCAGCGTTCCATCCGTCTCCAGGAACTCCGCATGTCCGCGACCGTAGCCGCCGGGAAAGTTCGCCAGACCGGAACCCCATTCCATTTCGCTCCTATGTCCTCGCGCGAGCGCCGCATCGTCCACCTCGCCCTCCGCGATCAAACCGACCTCCGCACCGAAAGCGACGGCGAAGGCTTCAACCGCTGCGTAGTCCTCTACCCCGCGGACTACAAATCAGCCCCCAAGCCGGCCCGCCGCACCCTCCCCTAGCGTACACAGACGTTTGTCATCCTGAGCCCCGCGTGCTCCAGCGTCGCCGGCAGCACCACGCGAAGGACCTCTGCAACTTGCCGGCGCCGTCGCTGGCCCCGCTACCACTTCGCCGGTTCTTGCGTCTTACCTACTAGGACAGGCAAAATGGATCGCTCACTCATTCCAGAGGTCCCCATGCATCTAGCGCGCCAGGCAATAATCCTGTTCACACTCGTACTCCCAATGCTGGCCCTATTCTCCGCCGCGCAATCCGCACCGCTAACCTACCCTCAAGCCCGCCGCAGCGACCAGGTCGATGACTACCACGGCACCAAAGTCGCCGACCCCTACCGCTGGCTCGAAGACACCGACTCCGCCGAAACTCACACCTGGGTCGAAGCGGAAAACAAACTAACCTTCGCCTATCTCGACCAGATTTCCTACCGCCAGGCCATCCGCGATCGCCTCACCAAGCTCTGGAACTACGAGCGCTTCACCACTCCCAGCCAGTACGGTGGCCGCTACTTCTTCCTGCACAACACCGGACTCCAACAGCAGAACGTCCTCTTCGTCGCCGAATCCCTCAACGCCGAACCCCGCCTCCTGCTCGACCCCAACACTCTCTCGCCAGACGGCACCGTCGCGCTCGCCGGCGAGGCTATCTCCGACGACGGCAAACTCATGGCCTACGCCATCGCCACCTCCGGCTCCGACTGGACCGAGTGGCACATCCGCGACATCGATACCGGCAAAGATCTCGCCGACGATATCAAGTGGGTTAAATTCTCCGGCGCTTCCTGGACCAAAGACAATAAAGGTTTCTTCTACAGCCGCTACGACGAACCCACCGGCGCCGCCATGCGCGACACCAATTATTTCCAGAAGCTCTACTATCACCGCCTCGGCACCCCGCAATCCGAAGACGAACTAATCTACGAGCGTCCCGACAACAAAGAGATGATGTTTAGCGGCAACGTTTCCGATGACGGCCACTATCTGATCATCCACGTCTCCGAAGGCACTTCGCCCAAGAACCGCCTCTACTACAAAGACCTCACCCAACCAGATTCTCCGGTAGTAAAGCTCCTCGACGACTTCGACGCCCAATACTTATTCATCGATAACGATGGCCCCGTCTTCTGGTTCCAGACCGATCTCGACGCTCCCCGCGGACGCCTCATCGCCATCGACACCCGCCATCCCCAGCGCACCAGTTGGAAGACGGTCGTCGCCCAGGGCGTCGACAAACTAGAGTTCGCCAACGTAGTGAACAATTCTTTTCTTCTCGGATACTTGAAAGACGCCCGCACCGAAGTCCGCGTCCACGACCTCAACGGAGCCTTCCTGCACAACGTCGACCTGCCCGGCATCGGCACCGCCGGAGGTTTCGGCGGCAAACGCAAAGACAAAGAAACTTTCTACGCCTTCACCAGCTTCATCTCGCCAACCACCGTCTATCGCTACGATCTCGAAGCCGCCAAGAGCTCGATCTTCCGCCAGCCCAAAGTCGACTTCAATCCCTCCCGCTACGAAACCAAACAGGTCTTCTACACCAGCAAAGACGGCACCCGCGTCCCCATGTTCCTCACCTACAAGAAAGGCATCACGCTCGACGGCGAGAATCCCACGCTCCTCTACGCCTACGGCGGATTCGATATCTCTCTCACCCCAGCCTTCTCTGTCCCGAATGTAGTCTGGCTCGAAATGGGAGGCATCTATGCTCAACCCAATCTGCGCGGTGGCGGAGAATACGGCGAAGAGTGGCACCAGGCAGGAATGAAACTGAAAAAGCAAAATGTATTCGACGACTTCATCGCCGCCGCCGAATAGCTAATCGCCAACAAGTACACCTCAACTCCCAAGCTGGCAATTCGCGGCGGCAGCAACGGCGGCCTCCTGATCGGAGCCTGCGTAACTCAGCGCCCTGATCTCTTCGGCGCAACCCTCCCCGAAGTCGGTGTAATGGACATGCTGCGCTTCCACAAATTCACCATAGGCTGGGCCTGGACCTCCGACTATGGCTCCTCCGACAACCCCGAAGAATTCAAAGCCCTCTACGCCTACTCCCCGCTCCACAACCTGAAGCCCGGAACAAAATATCCCCCAACATTAATCGCCACCTCCGACCACGACGACCGCGTAGTCCCCGGCCACAGCTTCAAATTCGCCGCCACCATGCAAGCTGACCAGGCCGGCCCGGCCCCAATCTTAATTCGCGTCGAAACAAAGGCAGGCCACGGCGCCGGCAAGTCAATTACCAAGCTGATCGACGAAACCGCCGACACCTGGTCCTTCCTGGCCCACAACCTGAATATGAAAGTAGATCTGCAATAACCACGTGGGGACGGGCGCATTCGCCCGTCCAGCGAGCGAAGCGAGCAGTCTCCACCCCCATCCCCCTGTCATCCGAGAGGCGCGTTCTCTGATTCCAGCAGTTACTGTCGTAAGCCGCAGATTCGGTACGAGGATGGTTTAATTCCCAAAGGGCGTTACGAGTGCCCGAACCATGCCTCGCTGTCCAGATTGCACGCGTGATCTTCCCCCCTTCCAAACACTCTGTTCAGAGTGCTACGAGGCGAGGTATGCCGACCTAGGTCGCCCGAAGTCTCTTCTGGAATCGATTCGGCAACACGGATCGAATCCGAGAAGACAGCAGGTAATAAAAGACCGCATCAATGCGCAGCCCTGGTGGGTGGCATGGTGTTTTGCCGTCATCGGCCTCGGATTGGACTGGCGTTGCGCATTCGAGTGGTTCGCTGGAAAGAGCCCTTTGTACTCCGACCTTGTCCTCGGTAGAACCCTGCTGATTGTGCTGGCCTGTGCCTGCGTTGCTTTCTTGGCAACTCGCTCCACCCGAGAGCGAAGATTCCTGGTTGCCTCGGCACTTTTCTGTATTCTCTCTGCCGAGTTATACCGCTGCCTGAGCAGCGGTTGGATTGCCCACCGCCGATGAATCATCCCGAGCCTGCCGAAGGGGATCTATGCAAACTGCCTGCGCCACGAGCCCGTCCAGCGAGCGAAGCGAGCCAGTCTCCACGGGGTTAGCAGTTTGAGATGTTCGGCGGGAAGATAATTCCCCAGAAAGTTTCCGCCCGTTCGCCCTGATCGACAAACTCGATTGCGTACGTGGAAACACCCTCTAGGCCCGCCAACTGAGCAACTACGCGGGCCGACAGCGCGGCGCCCTGCTTATTGCTTACAGTGACGAACGAACCCACCAGAAGCTCACGACGGAGTTGAACGGCAGCGCCGTGCCGATTCAATTTCGTGGCCTTGGCCGGCATAGTAAAGGCAATTTTCTGCCGATCTTCCCCGGATAATCCGACCGAAGCATGGAGCGCCATCCGATTGCTGCGGCGTTTTGCAGTCTGGCTGCGCGTGGCGGTTGCATTAGCAGCCAACTCCGGACGGTGCGATTTCAGACGCGGATTCGAATGGGGATGTACAGGTTTCAGGTTCATTCTGATCGCGACATTAGAGTGTGCTCACGGTCGCCGCAATGTGCCATTCGTCACCTCCCCAAGTTACCCCGCAGAACTCCTTGATTCTTCAAAGTAAGCGACGCGTCGCTCCCCACCACGAAATAGGACATGTACCAAACCAGCAGCGCAACCCTGGATAACATGGAAGTTTCCGATGCAGTGAGTCGCGCTAGCGACGCCATTCATTAGCCCCGCACGTAAGTGCGGGGTAGCCAGGCAAAAAGAAACCAAGTCCCCGAAGGGGACGCCACCGTCCCCTAAGCCAGCCCCACATTCTCCCAGTGACGTCAGCTCTGGAAGCTATCCCACAAGAAGGCTTCTCGTTAAGATGACATCTTGTTGCTTGAGACTTTAAAATAGCCCAAATAGCCTCGTCATTGCTCCGATTACCGGGACAAGTATGCCGCCCGAACTGAGCGGCAATAAGCGCAAAAATCAGCTCTACCGTCCCTCATCCGCCGAAGGCCCATACACCGAAGGCACCGCCACATCATTCAACCGCAAGTAAACTCCCAACTGCGCCCGATGATGGATCACATGATTCATCATCATCCGCCGCATCGCCCCGAACCGCGATCCCTCGTAAAACTTTCTTTCCCCCGCCGAGAGTGTCCACTTTCCGGCCCAACGCTCATCGCTCGCGCCCACAATCGCAGCCCGCGCCGCCGCAACATTCTTATCGAACAATTCCAGCACATGCTTCCGCGACTCCGCCACGTTCGGCTTCCGCGCCGGCTCCCCAGCCGCACGGCTGGCAAAATCCAGATCATCCTCTTTCATCACACTAACGCCCATCCCCGGCAGCTCCGCAATATGACCAGCCAGCCTCCCCAAAGTCATCGACTTCTCATGCGGCTTCCAGCCCAGCTTGTCCTCCGGAATCCGCTCCAAAGTCCGCCGCGCCGCCGCCATCTCCACATCAAACTCCGGCAAAAACTCCGCACTAACCCCCATAACACCCTCCTGAAAGGTTTTGAATAACAAAGCAACTAGAGCTGCACATGGGGACAGCCGCCTCGGCTATCCAGCAAAGCGAAGCGAGCGACCATCCCAGCCCACATCGCTTTTGGATGTACCAGCCCCCACTTCGCTTCTCAAAAGTTCCTTGAACATCGCAAGTCGCGTCAGCGACGCCATTCATTAGCCCGAGCCTGCCCTGAGCGAAGCCGAAGGGTAAGTGCGGGGTAGGCCAGGCGAAAAAGAAACCGAGTCCCCGAAGGGGACGGCACCCTCCCCCGGAGCCAGCCCACTACAAGCCCCGAGCAAGCGCCATCCGTATCTTCCGCAGCCGAAATAGCCGAACAAAATCGTTAGCCCATTCCACTATTACTAATCAGGTTCCCGCCGGAGCCGATCATTCTCTCAAATCGAAAGTTCCACTTCCATCCAGGCAATCACTCATTCAGTAGATAGGGAAGCCATTCATTCCCGATTCCATCCCACCCGTTAACCACCAAGATTCGTATCAACCCGTATTCCCGGGTGCCCCCTGTCTTAAAGGTTCTTTGTCGCAAAAAGAAAGAGCGGCTGCAAAGCCGCTCCTCGATCAAACTAGATTTCCAAGGTACTAGGGACTACCTCCCAGCAGCCACCCCCGCCGCCGCGGGAATCAACCCGGCAATCGCCATCCCTTCAATCCGCGCCAGCACATTCTCCACACTGGCCCCCGTGTCGGTGCAAGCATCCACATAAGGATGCCGGCTTCCATCCGCATGCATCACCAGCACGCTAGCCTCGGCCTGCGCCTTCTTCACCATATAAGGCAGATGATGCCGGTCATTCCGGCTCAAGGTCGGCCCCAGCACCACCAGGTCGAACCGGCCCTTGCCAATCGCCGCCTCCACGGCCTTTCGCCCCACGGCCTTCTCTACCGTGTGCCCAGCCTTCTCAAAGGCCGTTGCCGTAACCGCCTGTTCCTCAGCATCCCCCTCGCCATAAAGAATCTTCAGCTTCGCTGCTTTCGCCATGAGTGTAGGTCCTCGCCATTCACGGTAGCAACGCCCCACCCCTCTGAGTACATCACCGAAGACCAGCAACAACCGGGGGCAAATCTGCCCGCCCGGCAATCAGCTCTCCAAATTCCCTTCCCCTTAGCCTCTTTCGGCGCTAAACTGTTTTGCCCAGAGGGGTCTCCCATGTTCCGCGCTCGCTTCGTCGTCGCCATTCTTTCCCTGCTCGCTCTCACGGCCATCGCGTCAGCGCAATCCGAGCCCTCCACGGCCAGCTGCAATCTCGACGACGGACGCCAGGTCTACATCCGCTACAACCCCGTCAGCGGCAAGAGCGAGAAACCTCCCAACGGCAAGCCCTGGACTCCCGGCGGCACTCCCATGACCCTCTTCACCGAAGCCCAACTCATTCGGCAGTGTCAACCATCCCCATCGGCGCCTACACCGTCTATCCCATCCCAGCGAAGGCATGGACTCTCGTCGTCAACAAGAACGTAACTCCCGGCGCCCCCTACGACGAAAAGCAGGACATCGCCCGCTCCCCAATGGAGACCGACCAGATTCCGAATCGGCCGATGCCCTCGAAGTAGCCTTCGCCCACGTCGGCGAAAAATGCACTCTCCGCATCTACTTCGGCAAAACCGCCTCGTTCGCCACCTTCATCGCCAAGTAGCGCTCTGGAAGCTTTCCGAGACAATTCTTCTGAGACAATTTCCCCATGCGCACCCTGCTCGTCCTCCTGGCAACCACCACCGCCCTTTCGCAGATCCAAACCCAGCCTTCCCACACCACCGAAAATCTCCGCGGCGTTAGTGCCGTCTCGCAAAAGATCGCGTGGGCCTCCGGCACGCACGGCACCTACCTCCGCACTATCGACGCCGGCCGCACCTGGATCCCCGCTCAGGTCCCCGACGCCGCAACTCTCGACTTCCGCGCCGTCGTAGCTTTCTCCGCCGACGAAGCTTTCCTGATGTCCGCGGGTCCCGGCGACCAATCCCGCATCTACCACACCACCGACGCCGGTCGGCACTGGCAACTCCAATTCACCAACCGCAATCCCAAAGGCTTCTTCGACTCCATGGTTTTCTGGGACCCAACCCACGGCATAGTCCTCGGCGATCCCATCCCCGACGCAAACCGGCAACCTGAAATTCGAACTCCTCATAACCGACGACGGCCAAACCTGGACCCAACTCCCGCCCGCTCAACTTCCCCCAGCGCAGAAGGCGAAGGCGCATTCGCCGCCAGCAACACCTGCGTCACCATCCTCGCCACTCGGGACGGGCAAGATCAGGAAGGGCACGACTTCAGCGTGCCACAAATCCTTCACAAAAGACGGGGATTCAGCCCCGAGGAACGACCCCAACATCTGGTTCGCCACCGGCGGCAAAGCCGCCCGCGTCTTCCACTCCCCCGACCGCGGCCAAACCTGGCAAGTCTTCCACACTCCCATTCTCCACGGCCCCGACTCCGCCGGAATCTTCTCCATAGCCTTCCGCGACCCAACTCACGGCGTAATCGCCGGCGGCGACTACAAGCATCCCGATCAGGACGGCCCCAACCTGGCTTTCACCAACGACGGCGGCAAAATCTGGACTCTATCCCGCATCTATCCCCAAGTCCTATTTCTCCGCCGTAGCCTACGACCGCAGAAGCAAAAATCAGGTTCATCCCCGCCTCTTCATCGTCGCCCCCAAATTCATCCTCGACTTCCACGCGCCCCGAAACCCCACCCGAATCAGCCCACCCAAAAATCAGGCATCCAATTCAACGCCATAAGCCCCTATCCCGAACGCGGAGCACTAATCGTAGGCCCCAAAGGCTCCATCGCCACAATCCCGTAGACCAACTCACGTGACCAAAGTCCCATCTCCACATAGTCCTTCCTGTCCTTGTCCCTCCCACAATCTTCAACGAAGATGATTAAGCATTACTAAGAAGCAAAGTCTCCCCCAGACTGAGAACACCGTGAAAAACTTATCTCTGGCCATCTTCCTATTCGCCGCCACGCTTGCGTCCGCCCAAACCGCGCCAGCTCCCGCGCACGCAGCCACCGTAACCCGCACCACCAAAGCCGTCCACTACCGCCTGCAAGGTGGCCCGACCAAAGTAGATTTCCAGGGCACCGATCTCCTCCAGGGAGCATCCGGTGAAGCTCGCGTAGAAGGCAAGAAGACCAACTTCCAGATCGAAGTAAAATTCCAGAACCTCGAAGACGCCACCAAGTTCGGACTCGAATACTTAACCTACGTTCTCTGGGCCGTCTCTCCGCAAGGCCGCCCCGTAAATCTGGGTGAAGTCACCATCGACCACAACAGCAACACCGCGCACCTGAAAGCCTGCACCGACCTGCAGACTTTCGGCATGATCGTAACCGCCGAGCCTTATTTCGCCGTGACCACACCCGGCAACATGGTCGTAATGGAAAGCGCTCCCGTCAGCGCCGCCGGAACCGAAAACATCGAAGCCAAATATGATTTGGTAAGCCGCGGCACCTATTCCTCCACCAACACCCATATTCAGGACGCCATCTTCGGCATCGACAGCAAAACTCCCCTCGAACTCTTCGAAGCCCGCAACGCTCTCCGCATCGCCCGCATCGCCGCCGCAGACAAATACGCCGCCTTCATCATTTCCAAAGCCGGCCAGCAACTGATGCACGCCGAGGACGTCTACCGTCAGAAAGCAAAACAAAGCCGCCGTAGAAGCCGCCGCCAAAGAAGCAACCGAAACCGCCGAAGAAGCCCGCCTAATGGCCGTAAAGCAAAAAGCTGAGGACGAAGCCCAGGCCGCCGCCGCCGCCCGCGAAGCCAAAGCCCGCGCCGATGCCGATGCCGAAGCCAAGCGTCGCGCCGAAGCGGAAGCAGCCCGCGCCGACGCCGAACAAGCCAAAGCCGAAGCGATGAAGATGAAGCAGGAAGCCGAAGCCGCGGCGCAGAAGCCGCGCGCCAGAAAGCCGAGGCCGAAAAAGCCACCGCCGAAGCCGTAGCCCAGCAGCAGGCTCTAGCCGCCGAAACCGACAAGGCAAAACAAGCCGCCGCCCAATCCGACGCGCTCCGTCAGCAGGCAGAAAATGAAAAGCAGGAACTCCGCGCACGCCTCCTGCAGCAACTCAACAGCATCCTGGCCACGCGAGATTCCGCCCGCGGCCTGATCGCCAACATGTCTGACGTTTTATTCCGTAGTGGCAGCTTCGAACTTCTGCCCGGAGCCCGCGAGCGCCTGGCCAAGGTTTCCGGAATCGTCCTCGCCTATCCCACTCTGCACGTAGCTGTAGAAGGCCACACCGACAGCGTCGGCAGTGACGACTACAATCAGCAACTTTCCGAACGCCGCGCCCAAGCCGTCCGCGACTATTTCGTCCAGCAGGGAATTAACTCCACCAACGTCGAAGCCCACGGATTCGGCAAGACCGAGCCCATCGCCACCAACGACACTCCCGAAGGCCGCCAGCAAAATCGCCGCGTAGAACTAATCCTCTCCGGCGACGCCATCGGCAGCAACGCCGAAGAAACAAAACCACAAACCGTCAGCACCGCCCGGCCGCAATAAATCACCACCACCCTGTCATCGTGAGCAGCAGCACAACCCTGTCATCCTGAGCGCAGTCGAAGGACCCCTTGCAGCTTTCCCCCACCGGCGGCTCATCAGGGAGTTCCCACCACGGACAGCCACGGCCCACCGCCCCACCCCCCCAAGAGTCCACCTCCAAACGTGCCCTCAAAAACTCCATTCCCCCTTGCCCCCACACCCGAAACCCATTACCCTTAGTCAGCATCTAGTAAGCAGCGCCCATGTTCACCCCGCACCCCAACCTCGCGGATAACGTTAACCACGCCATCATCCAGTCTGAAATCGAGGGCGGAGTCTTTCTCCACGATCTCCCACCCTCCACAGTTTTAGAAATCCAAACCATGCACCACTGCTACACCGCCGTACTTCTAGGCGGCAGTGACGCTCTAATCTCCGGCCATCCTGAATTCTGTCCCCATCCAGTGCAAGTAGCCATCGCCGGTTCCACCTGGGGAGGGTCCATGCTGAAGCTCCAGTACGTAGGCCGCGGTATGCACCTCGAATTTCACCACCCCGAATACGACACTCCCATAATCACCTCACCCATCCAGGAAATCCGCGACTCCCAACCCAGCCCCGTCGCAGCCGCCTTCAACTCGCTAAGCTACTAACGCCCTGCCATCCTGAGCGCATGCGTAGAGAAGGACCTCTGCAACCGCGGACACCACCACTGGCCGCGGCGTAGAACACGGACCATGGCCTACGTAGCGTTCTGGCTCATCTTGGTCGGGGGCAAAGCGGCCTTCATGTACGGGGTTTGGAGACTTGCAAAAGCCCAAGGGAAATCGCCCTGGCCCCCACTCATTGCAAGCATATTCTGCGCCAGCATCGTATTTTTTGCGCTCTTCATCAAAGGATGCGCGGCACACCTTAGCAGTCCACAAAATTCAAACTGATACATTACCTAACCATCGCACCCATTGACTTACCAAGCCACGCACTCTAACATTCCCCGCAAGGCCGAAGCCCGACTCCACATGACCATCACCACCCGCGAAGTCAGCCACGTTACCATCGTCGACATCACCGGACGCATCACTCTGGGCGACGAGACCGGACAACTCCGCGAAACCATCCACCAGCTCCTTGACCAAGGCAAGAAAAAAATCATCCTCAATCTAGCCCAGGTCGACTACCTCGATTCCTCCGGCGTAGGCGAACTCGTCAGTGGCTACACCGCCGCCCGCACCGCCGGCGGAGAACTGAAACTCCTCAGCCTCACCAAGAAAGTTCACGACGTCGTTCAGGTCACCAAGCTCTACACCGTCTTCGACATCAAAGACGACGAATTCACCGCCATAAAATCCTTCGACTACTTCTTCGCCAAGTAACAAGGGACCAAAAAAGCTGCGCACGGGGGATACGCTCGTGTGGGGGCAGGCTGGTGTGAGGACGGGCTGTGTGGGGACGGCCGCCTCGGCCGTCCAGGCCTGGGCGGGAGCCCGACCGCAGCCAGCGCCGCGCCTGATCGGTCGACTGGAGTTCGCTCAAAGTGTATTGGTTCGCATCTGAGCCCGAAGGGGACCGAATTCGCGGGTCGCGCCAGCAACGCCATTCACCAGCCACGCAGGTAAGCGCTCGTGAGTCGCGTCAGCGACGCCATCCACTAGCCCCGCACGTAAGTGCGGGGCAAGCAGCAACAAGCGAACCGAGTCCCGTCAGGGACGGCACCGTGACGCACCGCGGAAGACCATTCCCGTTTGCGGAATTCCACGGAACATTTGGCGATACACGACACGCAACCTCGCCCTCAACAGGTTTAACATTGCGAAAAATGCCGCAGCAACTAAAAAGCGCGCGCATCAGCCCCCGAAGCGGACGGAATTCGTGAGTCGCGTCAGCGACGCCATTCACTAGCCCCGCACGTAAGTGCGGGGTAGAAAGCGAGTAAGGAGCAGAGTCCCTTTAGGGACGCCACCCATGTCGCACACGCATGCCGCCAATTTCGTGCACTGCATCTTCAGCACCAAAGAGCGCCGCAATCTAATTCCCGTTGACTCTCAAGAGATCCTCCACGCTTACTTGATTGGTATCGCCGATAACGTGGGGTTCAAGATCCTCGCCGCCGGTGGTACTCCGAACCACATCCACCTTCTCATTGCCCTGCCGCCTGCGTTGACTTTGGCGGAAGCCGTGCAAAAGCTCAAGGCCAATTCCTCGCGCTGGCTCCATGAGAAGACCAGAGAGTTTGAGTGGCAAAAAGGCTACGGAGCGTTCAGCGTAAGCCCCTCCTTGCTGCCCACAGTGCAGGCCTACATTCACAATCAGAAGGAACATCATCGCCACCGGAATTTCGAGGAGGAATTCCGAGCGCTCCTGAACAAGTCCGGCGTCGCATACGATGCCGAACACCTATTCGCAGCCTGAGTGATGCCAGATCGACAAATCAGGCACGGATGTGAGTAGTACACGAGTCGCGCCAGCAACGCCATTCACCAGCCCCGCACGCAAGTGCTCGTGAGTCGCGTCAGCGACGGCATCCACTAGCCCCGCACGTAAGTGCGGGGTAAGCAGCAACAAACGAACCGAGTCCCGTCAGGGACGGCACGGCTCCTGGCTAGACTCCAGCGTCTAGATCGGATTAGCCAGAACCAAACCAGTTAACATTCCAAGAATTGTCCCACTTATCCTGCCGAAGCCGAAAGCAGACATGGAATAACCTGCGCAAAAGACAAATAAGAAACCACCCGCCATCCCACTCTTACCACTCTGATTCCCCCGATAGCCGCTAAAAAAACAAAAAAGGCGTCCGCGAGGCCCCCACATACGGGCAAACGAACCATCAAACCGATCACTACCCACTGCCATTTCGGGGGAATCCACAGACGCCTAGTAACGAACATCACACTCCAACATCCCGCTTACGGCGCATAGTCTGCAGATGCGAGTTCAAACAGTTTCTAGGGAACGCCGGGGGATCTCTGATGGAGGTCGAGACACAGATTCTAATCGCGCGCGACCTGGGTTATCTGGAAAACGATCGAAGCGAAACTCTGCTCGCCGCCACATCCGAGGTCGGACGGATTCTAAACGGCCTACTAGCCTCATTGAACCACAAATGAAAGTGGCCAGTGGTCAGAAAACTACCAGCCGTCTTCACCGCGCCCCGAATCTTCCCCAGATGCCCGCTCCAATTGGCAGCTGCTCAAGCGGTTTTAACTGGCCACTGACTACTGACCACTGGCCACTGCTTCACTCACTTCTTCCCCCGTAGCATCCCAGTAACCCGCTCATAATCATCGACCGTTGCATACTCGATCACAATCTTCCCCTTGCCATGCCGGTCTTTAATCCGAACCCGCATCCCCAAGGTCCGCTCCATATCCGTCTGCGCCGCCCTTACATTCGGATCCATCCACCGCGCCCCACCTGTCTTCTTCGCCTCGCCCGGCATGGTCTGCCCCGGCAGTAGCGGAAACGACCCATTAATCCGCATCACCCGGTCTTCAATCTGGTCCCATTTCAGCTTGTGCGTCACCACTTCTTCCGCGACCAGCTCGATGTGCTCGTCATTCTCCAGCCGCAAAATTTCCCGCGCGTCGCTGAAGCTGAGCCGCTCCGAAAGCAGGTACTCCATCACTTTCTGCGGCAGTCTCAACAACCGCATGTAATTCGACACCGTCTCCCGCGAAACTCCAATCCGGTCCGCAATCTGCGCCTGCGTCAGCTTGAACTCCAGACTCAGCACCCGAAATGCCTCCGCCTGCTCAATCGGATTCAGATCCTCCCGCACCACGTTCTCGAGCACCGTCATTTCCGCCGCCTGCTGCGGCGATAGCCGGCGTACCAACGCCGGGATCGTCTCCTTCCCCGCCATCTTCGAAGCCCGCAACCGCCGCTCGCCAAGCACCAGGATGTACCGCCCGTGTTCCTCCCCCGGACGCACCACCACCGGCTGCACCACCCCATGTTCTTTGATCGAGTCCCGCAATTCCCGCAGCATGTCTTCATCAAACACATACCGAGTCTGATAAGGATTTTTGTCGATGGCATCTAACGGCAGATTAGTAACCAGGTTCCCTGCCACCCGTGTCTCAGCCACCGCCTGTATCGAGATCACCTCTCCCGGCAAAACGTCGTCCGGCAACATCTCGTGTGGGTCGGACACTCCTGTCCGACTCGCCTCCATCTCTCCAGAAGCCAGCAACTCCGCAGACAAAGCCCTGTCATGAGACAAAGCCTTGTCACTAGAGAAAGCCTTGTCATTCCGAACGAAGTGAGGAACCTGCTGTTCGCCGCCGCCACCACCGCCCGCCTCACCGCCCCGCTCGGCGTCGGCCACGCGTGGCTCGGCAGCAGGAACCACCACCCGCGGCCCCGGCAGCAACGACTCCAACCCCCGCCCCAAAGCCCGCCGCTTCTCCACCGCCGAAGTAGTAGTCATCAATGCTCCCTCTTTTTGCACTTGTCATTCCGAGCCGCTTGCAGCCGCGGAACGCGGCGAAAGCGAGTCGAGGAACCTGCTGTCCCCTCCGCCACCACAACCCATGCCGCACTTTCGCGGGGCGATGTACATCGACAGCCATCAATGTAATATATCGATGTCTATCAATATATAAATCAAGCGCTGATCGCCGCCGGCGCATCCCCCGCAGCCGCCAGATGCCGCCCCAGCAGCTCCTTAGCCAGCCGTATATAACTCTCCGCCCCCCGCGACCGAGGATCGTACATCAGAGCAGGCTTGCCATGGCTAGGCGCCTCCGCTAGCCGTATGTTCCGCGGGATCGTTGCCGCACACACCTTGTCCCCAAAAAACTTTCTTAGCTCAGCCGTCACCTGCTGCGCCAGGTTGGTCCGCTCATCCAGCATGGTCAGCACCACACCCTCAATCTCAAGCCCGGGGTTCAACGCCACGCGGATCCGCTCCACTGTGTCCAGCAGCTCGCTGATGCCCTCGAGCGCAAAGTACTCTGCCTGCATAGGAATCAGCACCGAGTCAGCCGCCACGAGCGCGTTAAGCGTCAGCAGGTCGAGCGCCGGCGGGCAGTCGAGGACGATGTACTGGAAGCGATCGCGCAGAGGCGCGATCGCTTCCCGCAAGCGATACTCGCGCCGCTCTGCTTCTACCAGCTCTAGGTTTGCCCCGATCAGGTTTTTGTGTGAGGGGATCAGCCAGAGCTGTTCCAGAGCAGTCACCGCCAGGGCCTCCTCACCTGTCGCCGCGCCCAGCAGCAGGTGATAGGTAGACATGCGTTCCGGATCCTTCATCAGGCCCAGGCCGCTGGTCGCGTTCGATTGCGGGTCGCAATCGATGAGCAGTGTGTTCACTTCAGCCGCGGCGAAGGACGCGGCTAGGTTGATGGCAGTCGTAGTCTTGCCCACGCCGCCCTTCTGATTGGCAACAGCGATGACGCGTCCCATAAAATTGTCGAGGAGCCAGAGCTGTTGGCAGAATAGTGCGATTCGCGTTTCAAATGCAAGGTCGAATTACCACGCGCAAGCTGAATTGTGTGCAAAACGCGTCCAATGTTCCAGTCGGAACATCCAGGCGGTTCCTTGAGAGACTTTCGCTGAAGTGAGAACTGCTTAAGTGTTCCGGCTGGAACACATTGCTGAATGTTCCAGCTGGAACATATCGTCATCGTGTTCCAACCGGAACATATCGTCGAAATGTTCCAGTCGGAACATTGTGTTGAATGTTCCAGTTGGAACACTGGAGAGTTTTTGGGGCGTTTGTGGGAGGGGATGATCGGCGCCTGTGACCACGATTTACCACTTTCAAGCAGTCGGAAGCGATTTACGAAGACTGGGTGGTGTAATTGTCACGATTATTTGGCTTGCTCACTCCACCTGTTTACCTTTCTGGCTCTCGGCGGATCCGATCAGGAGAAGGCGGGATTGGGACTGCGGTATGGGTATTGGTGGCTCCCAGGACAGGTTGGGGAGGGAAGAACGGGTTGTGTCTAGTTGGTTGGACGCTATGAGGAGAGCCAGGCGAGCGGAGGGGGTCAGGAGGCTGGCGGCTATTGGGAGGATTTTGGGGAGGCGCTCTACGGCTCGGAGGGTTACGACGTCGAAGGTGGAGGGGGGGAGGGATTCGGCGCGGACGTTTTGTATATTGACGTCCGTCAATGTAAGGGTGCGTGATAGTTCGCGGAGGAAGGTTGCCTTCTTTTGATTTGATTCGATCAGGGTGAGAGCGATGTTGGGGGCCCAGAGTTTTATGGGGACGCCGGGGAAGCCGGCGCCGGAGCCCAGGTCGGCCACGCGGGCCTCGGCAACGTCAAGATTTTTCACCGCAGAGGGCGCGGAGAACGCGGAGGAAACACGAGGAAATAAACGGCTTGCGACGAAGAGGGATTCGCCGAAGTGGCGGGTCACTATTTCCTCTTCGTTGCGGATGGCGGTGAGGTTGATGCGGGCGTTCCAGTGGAGGAGTATATCGATGTACGTCGATATACTTTGGAGTTGGGTCGCGGAGAGGACAGGAGGTTCCTCACCGCGCCTTCGGCTCGGTTCGGAATGACAAGGACTTGATAAGAAGGGCTGGAGCAGTTCGCCGATGCGGGCGGGGTGCATGTGGAGATCAGATTGTAGACGGCGCGAAGAGAATCCTTCAATGAGGTGCGCGGCGGTGATGGTGCGTGCAGGCTGCATGGGAACTTCCCCACTCAAGCCAAAAGACGGCTTGAATGGGCCACCCGCGCCGAAGGCGGCGAAGAAGGCCGCATCGTAGCCCAAGGCACTCCGGAGCAGGTGGCGCGGGTGAAGAAGTCGTACACGGGCGAGGCGCAAGCGAGATACTTTGCGGGAAATGGAAAGGGGAGCGCGTAGCGAATCGAGGAAATGAGATGCTTGGTAGCCCACCCGTTGGGGGGGCTACCTGAGCCAAGCCCTATGGATAAAACATGAACGTTCCGAAATAATTATCCTGGAAGGCCACGAACTGCAGAGGACCCCCGTAGCCGGGGTTAGGACCCACAATTGTGAACGCGGCCATCTGGCCCTGCGAATTGTTGACAGAGTAACTGCTCGAGTACACCCATGTCATTTCGTCTGTGATTTGCAAGCTCAGACTGAAGGTGTCCCAAAAGGCAGAGCTCGAAAACTGCTGTTCTATGGCAAAGGTCTCCGTGTGGGAGTAGTTATTCGTGTTGGTTGTGGTGGTGGTATAGCCCTGCATGTATTTATCGGAGAGATTTGGCTCGAAATCTATAACCTGCGTACACCCCGACGTATCGCACTCGGTGAAGCGCCCGTCTGTGGTCGTATAGGAGCCAGCCGCCAGCGTTGGGGTGTAGGTGGTGTAAAACGGGTCGGCATGGAGTATGTTGGTCAGGTCGGTGCTCGTAAGGCCGGGGCCCGAGCCGTCCACGTTGTTCATTGCCCAAGTGCGCGCGTATACCGAAGCGATGTCGTTGCACGTTGTTACCCAGCTTGAGGACTGCGCTTGAAGGTAGCCGGTGATGCAGCCAAGGGGAATGCCGATCACGTCCATGTCGTTGTACACCCTTTGGTCGGTCAGGTCGTAACCATAGCCGGTCCACACAACGTGCACCGTGCCGCCGGTGTCAGTGTAGTCGTTGTACATTGAGATCGGATTGAGCCACACGAAAATGTAATCATAATTGTGATTGACTCCATTAACGGGGTCCGTGTATCCGTTAAGCCCGGTGGTGTTAGAGACCGTTTGACTGACGGCTACGGTATTGGAATAGCCCGACATCTGAGCGTAGGAGCCGGATATGGTGGTGGTTTCTTTCCCATCCAAGAACCCGGGAATACCTGCCGTGCTCGAGAGTGAAACGCTGGCGCTGACTTTATTAGTGAACGAACCGCCAGTCATTGTAGTGTTGCCAGCGACGGTATCTTTCGTATATGACACGTTGCTGCTTGACCCCGGCGGCGAATACTCGACCCCAACTACGACATACTTGGGGTTGACGTATCCCGGGTTGCCCACGAGCGTGACGCCGCCGACGGATCCTGTGGCTTTCAGGTAATACAGACCGTCAGTGGAGTAGGCGTCCAGGGAACTCGTAAAGGTGACGCCGCAATGGTCGACGTGTCCGTCCAGGGCGTATGTCTCCTCGACCTCCTTGTAGTCGTTGCCGCTGAAGTAGTGCGTTACACCTGCGGAATCTGTGTATACCCAGTTGCTGTAGGTGGTCTTGTTCTTCGAGACGGTATCGGGGCATCCCGCCCACGATTGGGTGGTGGTTTCGGCGTGTTGTGCCATTGAGGAGACCGTCAGGGCGGCCAGGGCAACCAGTAAGTAGACATGGTCTATGGCGTGGCCAAAGGCGGACCGCACAAAGGTATTCATCGAAAATTCTCCTTGCAAACCTGGCGGTTGCTTGTTAATGGGCCGTGATGAACTCGACGATCGGAAATGGATCAGTTGGGCTTATAGATCGCGTTTTTCGTGCTGAATCACTACTAACTGGGAAAAGGCTATACACATAAATTGGTAGTGTCGCTCCGACCTGGCTGTGGAATTCCGGATTCTGTAACGGGTAAGGAGAGAAATTAGTGCAGTCAGCGCTCGACGGCGACGCAACTAAGCGGTCGAGAATATTTGCTGTCAACTACTTGCGCCGAACGCTCAGCTTGAACTGCGGTTCACTATTGCCTGAGCGATCCGCTTAAGCAATCCATCGGGTGGGAGCGTAAGTACTGTTACGAAATCGAAACAGACCGCAGGCATTTCTCGGGAGCGCGCCAAACCCAGGCCCGGCGTGGCATGCATCGAGAGCAGCCCGGCCCCCGGTCGGCACAAGCTTTCTCCCGCTTTTTGTTGGGCTGGCTATGTTTGGGTGGGTGTGGCAAGCTGGAGGGATGAAGAAACAAGGGTCGGACCAAGCGTTTCATGACCGGCGGCATCAGGAGCGGAAGCGGGCGGAGGCGGAGCGGAAGGTTCCTAAGAAGAAGGTGGCTAAGGCGAGTGGGGAGTCCCGAGCACCTGGTAGCGAGTAGAGGGCCGGTTCAGCGCGGGCTTCGAGTGCGACCACCGGGGCTAAAGCCCGATTCCTCGGGGACTCGACGCGGCGCTGAAGCGCCGCTCTTCCACGGTACTGCAGGCGGCTCGGAGGGACTGCTGGGCGGAGGTAGCGCCGGCGGGAAGCAGGTTCCTCACTTCGTTCGAAATGACAAAAGATCCCTGTGTTGACAGGGCGGCTGATTGTTCTGTAGATTCTGTTTGAACTGAAGGAACTGACATGGCTGCTTTGACTGGCGTGCAGAAGCAATACATTTTGCACTGGGGGGAGATGGGGACGCGGTGGGGGATTAACCGGACGGTGGCGCAGATTCATGCGCTGCTGTATTTGTCGCCGCGGGCGTTGCCGGCGGAGGAGATTGCGGAGACATTGAGTGTGGCGCGGTCGAATGTGAGTACGTCGATCCGGGAGCTGGAGGGGTGGGGGATTGTGCGGGCGGTGCATGTGCTGGGGGACCGGCGGGAACATTACGAGTCGATGAAAGATGTTTGGGAGATGTTCCGGCTGGTGATTGAGCAGAGGAAGCGGAGGGAGATTGATCCTACGCGGGAGATGCTGCGGCGGAGTCTGGAGGAGCTGGATCCTAAGGAAGCTGGGGCAGAGTTTACGCGTGAACGCTTGGCGGCTATGGCGGGATTTTTTGAGGCGGTGACGGAGTTGCATGATCAGATGAAGCGGCTGCCTACGGGGACGGTGAGGAAATTGTTGCGGATGGGGGAAAAGGTGAGGAAGAAGTAGTAGCTAGCTAGTACCTAGTGAGTGCGAACGGAGACTCCTATACAGGCTCGTGATGGTGGCGGCGGGTATGGGGTGCTTCGACTTCGTGAGATCGTCCTTTGGACGATCTCACTTCGCTCAGCATGACAGAGTAATTTTGGTGCGATGACGAGGTAGGTTTGACGATGACGCAGGCTGGTGGAGAGAAAAAGATTTGGGTGACTCTGAGCGGGTTGCCTTTGACGATTACGCTGGAGTGGCCTTTTCACCGGTCGACTTCGGGGGCCGACTTTTGGGTGTTGCATGGGGATATCCGGTTGGAGAATTCGGATGGGCTGCATGCGCCGGTGGCGGTGAACTTGTCGGCTACGGTAAGAGAGGTGGTGGCTACGCTGGAGCCGGTCGATGTGGAGGTTCCGGTGATTAATGCTTTGCGGAAGGAAGTGGATCATCGGCAGATTGAGTTTGTGAAATCGGGGAAGCTGAAGCCGGTGGCGTTTTCGAGCCGGCATTATGACTTCAAGCGGGGGAAGTGGGTGTTTGGGAAGGCTACGGATGAAGCGATTGCCGCTTTCATTGAGCGGAAGGTTTATTGGGGGACTAAGTTGGAGTCCCGACTTCTCGCATTGGAGTCCCCACTGCTCGCAAAAGACGCGAGAAATGGGGCACCCCCAGTTGATGCGGAACCGGCAGAGACGCGAGTTTGGATTGGGGATCCTGCGGAGGCGCAGTATCTGGAGAGTACGCCGGAGCATTTGCTGGAAATAGCGGGGCGGCTGGCGGGAGATGGTTTGGTGCGGACCGAGGGGGAGTGGGCGGTCGCCACTGACAAGTTGATGGGGCAGGCAGAGCGGTTTGAGGGTGCGATGCGGAGCGCGGTGGAGACGTTGGAAAAGAAGCATGCGTTTGAAAGGGGGTAGATAGAAATCGACCTCACGTTGACTTGAATCTGCATCCAAGGAAGTCTGGTACCGGGGTGTGTGCTGGTGAGAAAGTCAAAGGCTTTCACGCGGAGGGTCGGGAGATCGTTGCTTCGGCTGCGCTCAGGGCAGGCGCGGAGCAAAGGCGGAGTGGTGGTGGTGGTGTGTTTGCTAGTGGCGATAGCTCATGGACCGGCGTGGGCGCAGGGGAGTGAGCCGGGACAGAATCCTGCGCAGAGTGCGGAGCAGGCGCCGGGGAAAGAGCTTCCGGATGCGCCGGACGAGAGTAAGAAGAAGAGTGATAATCCGGTCGTGATTACTAAGGATGCGGCTACGGCGGGATTGAAGAAGGCGCGAGACTGGGAGTCGGGGTGGATTGCGGGAGAGTATGTGGGACGGAACCGGAAGCTGGTTAGTCCGACGCGAGAACAGCGGGAGGAGATTTATCTGAGAGAAACGCTGACGACTCCGGAAGCTTATATGAAGCGAATGTTCGCGGCGGGGATTGATCAGGCGCGCGGGACGCCGTGGCAGTGGGGCGGCGGATGGGAAGGGTATGGGAAACGGTTTGCGTCGCGGGAAGGACAGTTTGTGGCGGCGAACACGCTGGCGGCTGCGGGCAACGCAATGCTGGGATACGAAGTGCGTTACGACCAGTGCAAGTGCCAAGGGCTGTGGCCGCGGACGCGGCATGCGTTCATCCGGAATCTGGTGACTTATGATCGCAGCGAGGAGCATTTGAGGCCGCAGTGGGCGTTGTATGGAGGAGCGTTTGCCGGCGGGATGATTTCGACAACCTGGAAGCCGGGGGCGCACAATCCGTTTGCCGAAGGGGGACAGGCTGCGGTGGAGCAGATTGGGTGGGGGACGCTGCTGAACTTCTTTACGGAGTTTTCGCGGGAGATTAATCGGAAGCAGGGAGTGAAGTAGTACCTAGTAGCTGGGGTTGGCGGTCCGGAACAGTAGTGACGTCGGCCAACAGCAGGTTCCTCCACTGCGCCGTCGCTGGCGCTCCGGCTCCGGTCGGAATGACAAAATATTCTCTATATTTTGGTTACTGAATTGGTAGCGTGCCTCCGTTGCCGGTTGGTTCTTCTTCTGGGGCTAACACCACGGCTGCGGCTACGCGGTCGCCGGGTTCCATGTGGAGGAGGCGGACGCCTTGGGCGTTGCGGCCGGATTCGCGGATGGTTTTGGAATCCATGCGGATGATTTTGCCGTATTGGCTGATTAACATTACCTGGGAGTTTTCGTCTACCAGCGCGATCGCTACTACTTTTCCTACTCGCTCTGTGGTTTTGATGTTGATTACGCCTTTGCCGGCGCGGTTGGTGAGGCGGTATTCGTCGGCGGGGGTGCGCTTGCCATAGCCGTTTTCTGTGACCGAGAGGATTAGAGTGCCTTTTTGAGTTAGATCTACGGTTTCGGTGGGCGGGATCTCGCCTTCAGCTCTTGCTTCCCCTTCGGTCGCTGTCGCTCCCGTGACGGCCGAGGCGGCTGTCTCCACATGGTCCTTCTCGACTCCTTCGGCTTCTGGTTTTGGGGTTACTGTCATGCCTACTACGTAGTCGCGCTCTTCGAGGTTGATGCCGTTTACGCCGTAGGCGGCGCGGCCCATGGGGCGGACGTGGTTTTCGTCGAAGCGGATGGCTGCGCCTTCGTGGGAGGCTATGAAGACGATTTGGTTGCCGTTCGTGATGCGGGCGGCTACCAGTTCGTCCCCTTCTTCGATGTTGATGGCGTTGATGCCGTTGGAGCGGACGTGCATGAACTCGCGGAGTTCGGATTTTTTTACCAGGCCGTTGCGGGTGGCGAAGAAGATGTACTTATTTTCTTCTTCGAGATTGCGTACGGCGAGCATGGTGCGGACGGTCTCCCCGGGTTGGAGGCCGATCAGGTTGCCGATATGCTTGCCACGGCCGGCGGCGCTTACGTCGGGAATTTCGTAGACCTTGAGCCAGTAGACTCGGCCCTTGTTGGTGAAAATCATGATGTAGGCGTGAGTGGAGGCAATGAAGAGGTGCTCGACGAAATCTTCTTCGCGGGTCTTCATGCCGGTGCGGCCGGTGCCTCCGCGGCGCTGCATGCGGTAGGTGGAGATGGGCGTGCGCTTCATGTAACCGGAGTGGCTGAAGGTAACGGCCACCTGCTCGTCGGCGATTAAATCTTCTAGAACGATTTCCGCGGCTTCGTCTTCGATGCGGGTGCGGCGCTCGTCTCCGTAGAGTTCTTTTACTTCTTCTAGTTCCTTGATGATGACTTTGCGGAGCTTGCTTTCGGAACCGAGTATGGATTCGTAGTCTTCGATGCGCTCGCGAGTTTCTTTCAGCTCGTTGGAGATTTCATCGATCGAGAGCCTGGTCAGGCGATGCAGTTGCAGTTCGAGGATGGCTTCGGCCTGGCGCGACGTGAAGGGCTTTTCGGGACTGAGCTTGGGAGCGCGGCCGGTGGTGTTGATGTCGATTTTCTTGCCGCCGAAGTAAGCGACCAGGTTTTCTCTGGCATCGGCGCGGTTGGCGCTGGCGCGGATGATGGTGATTACGTTGTCGAGGTGGTCGAGCGCGTTCAGATAGCCTTCGAGGATGTGTTCGCGGTCACGAGCTTTCTGCAAGAGGAAGGCGGTGCGGCGGCGGACTACTTCTACTCGGTGATTGATGAAGTGCTTGATGGCCTGGATCAGTCCCATTTCTCGGGGCTGGTTGTTGACTACCGCTAGCAGGATCATGGAAAAACCTTCCTGCATGGCGGTGTGCTTGTAGAGCTGGTTGAGAACGATTTGGGGCTCGGCTCCGCGCTTAAGTTCGACTACGATGCGCATGCCGTCGCGATCGCTTTCGTCGCGGATGTCGGAGATGTCTTCGATGTCTTTGTCGTTGACTAATTGCGCGATGCGTTCGACCAGACGGGCTTTGTTTACCTGATAAGGGATTTCGGTGACGATGATGGCCTGGCGATCTTTGGAGATGTTTTCGATGGAGGCTTTGGCGCGCATCATGAAGCGGCCGCGGCCGGTGCGGTAGGCTTCGAAGACGCCGGCGCGTCCGTGGATTACGCCGGCTGTCGGGAAGTCTGGGCCCTGGACGAATTTCAGGATTTCGGCTAGCTGGGCGTTGGGATCGTTGATCAGCGTGATGGTGGCGTCGACGATTTCGGTTAAGTTGTGCGGCGGAATTTTTGTCGCCATGCCTACGGCGATTCCGTCGGAGCCATTGATTAAGAGATTCGGAATTCTGGTGGGGAGAACGTCGGGTTCGACTTCGCTGCCGTCGTAGTTGGGGCGGAAGTCTACTGTTTCTTTGTCTAAGTCCTCCAAGAGCGCTGTTGCTACTTGCGCTAGCTTGGCTTCGGTGTAGCGATCGGCTGCTGGCGGATCTCCGTCGACCGAACCGAAATTTCCTTGTCCGAAGATTAGTGGGTAGCGCATGCTCCAGGTTTGCGCTAAGCGGACTAACGCGTCGTAGACGGCTAGATTTCCGTGGGGATGGTATTTGCCCATTACGTCGCCGACGATGCGGGCGCATTTGCGGGTGGCGCGATTGGGCTGGAGGCCCATCTGCTGCATGGTGTAGAGGATGCGGCGGTGGACGGGCTTGAGTCCGTCGCGGACATCGGGGAGAGCGCGGCCGATGATGACCGACATGGAATAGTCGAGATACGACTTGCGCATCTCGTCTTCAATGTTGACGGGCTGAATGTGGAGAGCGCCGGGACTGCCTTCGCCGCCGCCGGGCGGTGGGGTCAGAGGGAGTTCGGGATTTTGATCGTCAGGCATGGTTAGGTTCTAGCTTCTAGCCGCTGGCTTCTAGCTTTCTCTGTCTTCACGTTGGGACTGCCGAATCGGGGTCCCTTGGTGTTTGCGAAGTTGGGGCTAAACGGTTGCATTTACAGGCGTTTAATGGGATTTGATCGAATAATATTGTAGCACGCTGCTAGGTTGTGGAGAGTAGGTCTGGGGAAGAATGTTGCCTGCGGCGGTTCATCTGCAGGCGGTAGCGGTGGGGTGGCATGCCAGTGAGCCGACGGAAGGCGGTTGTGAAATGGCTTTGATCGGAGAATCCGCAGGCCAGAGCGATTTCTGCAACCTCAAGGTCACGGTTGGAAAGTAGCGATTGGGCTTGGGCAATGCGGACGCGGCGCATATATTCGCCGATGGTGCAGCCGAAATGGAGATGGAACTGGCGGCTGATCTGGACGGGATGCCGCCCGACAGAACGGGAGAGTTCCGCCAGGCTAAGGCGTAGGTGTTCCTGTTCCCGCAACATCTCTCGAATGCGCAGCAACCAGCGGGGAGCAGAGCTGCGGCGGGGTGTCGAGGGCTGGCTGCCGATTAGCAAGAGCTGCAGGATCGCTGCCTCGATTTCCAAATGGGAAACGTCATCTTTCTGGCAGAACTCGCGGTGAAGTCGCGCGCCCAGGGTTGCCGCGGACGGAGGGGCGAGCTCGCCGGATGAGCAAATGGTGGGGCCATGCTCGGCGGCAAGTTGCAAGATGGACTGACGCAGTTCGATGTTAAGAGACCGGGAGCCAACGGGAAAGTAGTTTTCGTGAGGTTCTCCGGCGGGAAGGAAGCGCACCGTCCGGGGAGCACAGGTATCGCCGCCGCTGCCGTGTCCCGACCAATGCGCTCCCGCGATGACGTAAATGAAATTAGAAGTGTCATGAGTGTGGCGTGCTACGCAGAGACCTGGAGCGTAGACCATCTCTTCCATTCTCACCGTCGGAGTTTCGAGTTCATCGAGAACGCGTCGAGATTCACCGGGGTATAGAAATGATGGTCGTCCGCTTGCCGGGATTGCGGATGGTGGCATGAGTTTATTCTCCGCAGGGCGAAAGGCCGGGGGCTCCATGCTTGCTTTAGACGCTGCGGGCCGGAATCGGTTACTGGGCGGAGGGAATCGCTGGGACTGCTCCGTTGCTGGGACCCTCCGTTAAGGAAACGCTAATTCCTTACAAGACTTGGCGCTCGGATGGCCCTATGTTATCAGTCGCTCGACTTGGGAGGTTTCTATGTTTCTAGGGGGCTCGGGAATGAGGAAGCAAGCGGCGAGGTTCTCGAACATTGCGATTGTCTTGACTGCGGTCGTGCTGGGCCTTGGCTTCTTCGATACCACGCCGGTATGGGCGCAAGCCGCCGAGAAGCTTCCGAGCGTCGAGGACGTGCTGGAGCGTTACGTGGCGGCTACTGGCGGGCGAGATGCGTTGTTGCGGCACAAGTCGATGACGCTTCATGGCTACGGACAGGCGCCGGCCAAGAATGTGCGGGTGGAGGGTGTGCTTTACACGAAGGATGGAAAAATGCTGCAGAAAAGCACATTTCCGGGCGGGAAGGTAGAGCTTTCGGGATACGACGGAGAAACGGCTTGGGATCTGGACGCCGGCGGCAAAGTGACCATTCATGAGGGGGACGAGGTCAAGACAATCGCGCGCGATGCGGACATGTATTACCACTTGCATGTGTTGAATTACTTCCGGACGATGAAAGTGGTGGATGTGAAGGAGTTCAACAGCCGTCCGTGCTACCACTTGAAAGGCGTGAACAACTGGGGCAGGACGAATGAACAGTTCTACGACAAGGAGAATGGGCTGCTGCTGGGTTATGCGTTCAACACGGCATGGCGAGGCGGGAAGGGCGATGCCACGGAAACTTTTGAGGATTACAAGGATTTTGGAGGCGTGCTCATGCCGGTAAAGGATACATCGCGCGATGGCGGTGATGTCTCCGCGTTCACGATTACTTCAGTGACCTACGATGACGTGGATGACGGTGTGTTTGGGCTTCCTGAAGCGGTGCGGAAAGCGAAAGCGGCAGCTAAGAGTGGCGGCGCCGCGAAAGGAAAGTCTGGCTCCTCGAGCCGATAGGGGTTTCGGTACTCCCCGCCGGGGCTAAAGCCCACATCCATTCGGTGGAGCGTGACGCGGCGCTGAAGCGCCGCTCTCCCACGTCAGTCTTCGTTACGCACGAGTCTTCGTTACGTACGAGTCTTCGTTACGGGTTCACCCTTGCCGTCCAAATAGTTATTGCTTGCGCATGGCCGGAGATGCGCTAGGGGCGGGTGATTACCTGGTTAGGGGATGCTGGGAGGATGAATCTTACGTTGCGGGCTGTGTTGGCTTCTAGAGTTTGGGGCAGGTTGAGGGTGGAGAGTTCGATTTTTCTGGTCCAGTATCCGTCGGTGTAATAGTCGCCGCGGGCGTAGAGGATGCCATCGGCGATGGCGTAGTCGTGGACTTCTTCGGTATGCCCGTCGCGAAAGACTAGAAGTGCCGGAGGCAGGTCGCGTGCTGGAGATGGAGCAGCGGTCGGGGGTGCCGGCGCTAAGGTGAGCGGCAGGGGTTCGCCATTGGCTGGAGTGCTGCTGACTCGGACGTAGTGGCCGTTCTGGAATTCGATAACCAGGGGCTGTGGGATGGAGGGCTCGGCGCCGGGATAATCCGCGGGAGTGGCCAGGGCGCGTGCGGCTTGTAGAAGAAAGATTGGCGGTTGAGAGGCTACCGGGTAGCCGGTGGAATAGATGTCATCGGGGTTGAAGGAATCTCCGAAGAAGGGGAAGGGTAGAGATGTGTAGGGGAAGGATCGGCGGAATATGGATGCGTTCGCGGCTCGGCCGAGAGCGAAACTCCCCGCGGGTGAGCCGAAGTGCGGGATTGCCGGGTGCGGAGCTGCTGCATGCGCGGCTCTTTGGGCTTGGGCACTTGGTACTAGAGCCAGCAGTGGTGCGCAGATCGCTAGGACGAGGCGGCGGCAGGAATTTCCTGCCTGGGCAATCTTGCTGTCGGCATTTCGCGGGCGAGGGCGCCCGCGCCACATTAATCCGTCGAGGAGTGTTTGGGGGCGCATGTCAGTTGGCCTGGGTTGAGGACGGCAATTCGAAAGTTATGCCGCGGTCGTCATTTTGTTTTTGGGTGGCCGGGAGATCGAGATCGGCTAGAGCGATCTTGCGGGGATGGCCGGGAGTTAGATCGTAGAGCGTCTGGCTGACGATGGCGTAGTTATCAACCTCGAGTTGATGACCGTCTCTGAAGACCAGGATGGTGGGATCGGTGGGTGGATCGGGATCGGAGTCAGCAGTGGACGCGTATACGGTTTGTGCCGCTTCTGACTTCGGTTCGAGCGGCGATTCGTAGCCTGGGGGAATGTAGGAGTATGGTCCGTCACCACGGCGGTCGAAGACGGTGGGGCCACCTTGGTAGTTGGGATCATTGTCGTCGGAGGCGCCGTTGTCGAGGACGTCTGCTGAGTACGGCACGGGAAATGGGTACACATACGGGAAGTAGAAACCGCCGGGGTAGGGGTGCGAGTGTGTGTTGTTGGGGGAACTATTCGTGGAACGCGGAGGATGGGCCGAAGAAGTTCCGCCAGAGCTGGCTGAGGTGCGCGCGTTGTGGCTGGGTGAAGTGGAGGCTGCGCTAGCCGCGTGACCGAGGGCAAAAGGAGCGGCGCCGTTGGTTTGAGCCGGGGAGATGGGAGCTAGAAGGAGCATCCCGAGAAGCGCTAGCGAAGCCGGAATCAGAGGCCGCACGGGAATATGATACTCCAGCGGATGGGTCATGGCGTACCTCGACTGTCTACAGTTTAGATCGCGGGACGGTGTGGTTGATGCGGGGGAATTGTAGAGAATTGTGATGGGGGATCCAAAGGTCAAAGGCTTAAACACAGGGGACGCAGAGGTTCACAGAGGAAAGTCTCTTGCAGCGCGATTACCCTGATCCTGATCAGGGAGCGGCTTGGGGGATTAGTACGGCGCGGCGGCGTTTCTTGAACTGGGCTACGCAGTAGGCTACGCCTGCGGCGAGAGCACTGTAGGGAATGGGGCCGAGGCTTCCGCTAGTGAAGAGTCGGACCGGGAGGTAGGTCAGCAGGAACGCCCATAGGAAGATTTCGCTTTCCAGGACGTAGCCGATGAGAGCTCCCGCGACGATGTAGCAGAGCCGGATTACAGCCTGAGCCGCGAATTCGCCAGGGAGGCCGAGAATACGGAGGGCGTGAGCGGCAGCGGGGGCGTATTCGAGGCGGGCGAATACCGTCAAGGCGGCTGCCAGGATTGCCACGGGGAAAAAACGTCGGGCGGAAATGCCCTGGGCAAAAGGATTGAAATAGTTGCGAACGCCGCGCCGGTAGACTTTGTCGGAGAAGGTATAGCTGTCTTCGCCGGGCAGAGGCTCGTAGTCTCCCACGGAAAGCTGATAGGCGCTGTAGCGCTCATGTTCGCTTTGAACGTATTTGAAAATGCGGTCGGGGTCGGTGAGAGGGGCGACGGGGGATCCCATGGTCTGAGCGCGGGCGTCGTGGATGCGCTTCAGCTTTGCGGGATCATCGATCTGCGGACACTCCTGCAGCACCCAGTAGGGCGGATTGTCGAGGACGCTCTTCAGCTTCATGTTGCGGGTGGTGAGAACGCGGTCGTCGGTGAAGCGGGTGTGGAAGTGTATTACGCAACAGCTGGTGAAGGCTTGTTTGCCGTCGACGGTTTGAACCAGTTCCTGGATCGCCACTTCACAGCGTGAGGCTTCGGCAGGGTTGACGTATTGGCGGGTGAGGATTTTGCCAAAGTTGCTGACGAGATAGGTGCAGACTGGGCGGTAGTTCATGGCGGCCAATTTTTCGTCATAGGGTGCGAAATAACGGGCTTGCGCTGGGGTGAGAGAGGCCTCGGGGACGTTTTGGATCTGGTAGCGAGCGGGGACGTGCGGCACGCTTTGACGCATACGGGGCAGTGCCGTGAATAGCATTTTGCCGGTCACGAAGAGGAACACCGCTAGATCGACATCGACTGGGAATCGCATGAGCTATGTCTCCGCGGGGAGTTCTGATAGGAGCTTAGCAACGATGGGGAGGGGGAGCCGAGTTACGGAAGTGTTGTGGCGGGCGAGCAGGCGGTGCTAGCGCTCGCTGCGCTTGGCTGGACGGGCGAATGCGCCCGTCCCCACATCGGCAGCAAAATTATCCGCGGGGGACTTGGGTTAGGGCTTGGAGGTTCCAGAGGATGTAGGCGGCTATTAATCCCCAGACGGAGGCGGTGACTAAGGGGCGGGCGGAGGTTTCCATCAGGTCGGCTAGAACGCCGGAGACGAAGATGAGGATGAAGGGGATGGAGGCGAGGAGGAATCCCGCGCCGGCTACGTGGGGGTGGGCCATGCCTGATGCGATGAAGAGGAGGGCGATTAGGCCGGGAGCGGTGTTGCCGAAGTAGCGGGTGCGGCGCCAGAGGATATAGGTTGTGACCGCTACTGGCAGAAGCAGGGCCAGGGCGGGACAGGCGCGCAGGATCTGGATGCCGATTTGGCGATAGACGCCGGGGACGGTAAAGCTGCGCCAGGTTGCTCCCCAGAAAGAGGCGTGCTGCATAGCTTCGGAAAAGGTGTGGGGGTGGAAGAAATAGGTGGCGAAGACCAGCGCTGTAGCGAGGAGGCAGGCGGCGATCCAGATGGTGAGGGCTGCGGCGCGGCGGATGGGAGCGAGATAGAGCAGGAAGGCCAGGGCCAGGGGGACAACGATGATCATGGAGAACTGGGATCCGACGGCGATGGCTAGAGATACTCCTAATAAAACGATGCGGCGCGCGTTCCAGAGAATTACTTCGCGCGGGGCGTAGAGAGTGTGGGCTACGGCGATGGCGGTGAAGATGGCGCCGAACGATCCCCAGGCGGCGAGGATTTCAGGCTCGGTGTGCCAGACGGCGCTGGCCTGGATCATGGACGGGGAAAAACAGTAGAGGGTTAGGGCCAGGAATCCTCCGGTGTTGCCGCAGAGACGGCGGGCTACGTACCAGAGCGAGGCGCCGAGGAAAATTCCGAAGGCCAGAAAGGGAAGGCGCGGGAACCAGCGCCAGTGGGGAGAAGATTCGGGATTGAGCAGGCGCTGGGGCCAGGCCAGCAGGGGCGCGGCGGTTAGCAGGGAGAGCAGCGGGGAGTGTTCGGTGTCGAAGCCGTTTTCGGTGGAAGCTTCCATGGGGAGCGAGGATGGATCTGGGAACGGTGCGCCGGCGATTCCGGCGCCGTGCAGTTGGCGCCATCCGGCGGCGATGCGGAGTTGTTCGGAGGCTTCGGGAGCAGCGGGTGGTTGAGACTCGGACGGCGCGCAGCTCGGAATGGACTAGCCAGCAAGCCTGCACAAGGAAGATTAGCAGCAGTAGACCGGCTAGAAACTGAGGGCGGCCGAAGCGTTCGCGGGTGAAAAATCGGGTCATGAGGCAGGACAAGTGTTTTACCATGACCGAGAGTCTTTCGGAGAAACTTCTGGGCGGGGGGAAAAGCAAGTTCCTCAGCGGGCCTCCGGCCCGATTCGGAATGACAAGGGTTTGGGGCGGGAGCGAGAATGGATGAAGGGACGGACATTTCTCCGAAACCGGCCGGTAGTGCGCCGGAGTTTGGGGCGGCGGTGCAGCCATCGTATGCGTGGACGGTGTTTTTCGATGGGGAGGGATTGAGGCCGGGATGGGGAGTGGCGTTTTATGTGGCGATGTTTTATTTGCTGGAGTCGCTGGCCATCTGGTGGGCTGGGTCGCTGGGCCTGAGGGCGGATGGGCTGTGGTCGATGATGCTGGAGGAGCTTGGGGTATTTGTGGCGGCGGTGGTTCCGGCGTTGGTGCTGGCGAGAGTTGAGAAACGGCCGTGGGGAGCGTACGGGTTGCCGGGGCGGCGGGCGTTCGGGAAATTATTTTGGGTGGGCGGGGTGTGGGGGTTCGCGAGCATCACGCTGCTGCTGGGAACGATGTATGGGTTGCGAGTGTTTAACGTGGGGCAATTGGCGATCCACGGAATGCGCAGCGTCAAGTTTGCGGCGTTCTGGGCGGTGTATTTCCTGCTGGTGGGACTGTTCGAGGACTTTCATTTTCGTGGTTATTTGCAGTTCACGCTTACCAGGGGGATTGGCTTCTGGCCCGCGGCGCTGTTGCTCTCTGGGTATTTCGGCTGGAGCCATCGCCTGAATGAAGGCGAGCGATTGACGGGCCTGCTGGCGGCGGCGGTGATTGGTTTGTTCTTTTGTTTGACGTTGCGGCGTACGGGGAGCTTGTGGTTTGCGGTGGGATTTCATGCGGCCTGGGATTGGGGAGAGACATTTGTTTATTCGGTGCCGGACAGCGGGATGCTGTTTCCGGGGCATTTGCTGAAGACGTCGTTTCAAGGGCCGGATTGGCTTACGGGAGGGGTGGTGGGGCCGGAGGGGAGTTTGCTTTGCTTTGTGGTGATTGCGCTGGTGGGGGTGGGGTTTGCGAGGAGGTATCGGGAAGTGAAGTATGGGGCAGAGGAAGACAAGTCTTTAACAGAGGGGACAGAGAGGATCACAGGGTAGTTCCTCGGCTGACCAGTAAGGAAAGAGAATCTCTCATGGGCATCAAGTCTCTTTTTTTGATTGCTTTGCTATCGGCTACAGGTGCAGGGGCGTTCGGGCAAACCGAAACCCGGCCGCGGGTTCGGGATCTGGGGGTGCAGGTAGGAGTGTTGCCTCCGGGGCCGCTGAATGCCATCACCGATGTTGCCGGGGTGAAGGTCGGACAGACTACGCTGATTCGCGGGGACAACATTCGGACTGGGGTTACGGCGATTGTGCCGCATGGAGGCAATCTTTATAAGGAGAGAGTTCCGGGGGCGATTTTCCTGGGCAATGCGTATGGAAAACTGGCGGGTTCGACGCAGGTGAACGAGATGGGCGAAATCGAGACGCCTATTTTGCTGACCGCCACAGATTCCGTGCCCAGGGTGGCGGACGCTGTCATCACCTACACGTTCAACCTCAAAGGAAATGAAAATGTACTGTCGGTGAATCCGCTGGTGGGCGAGACTAACGACGGGTGGCTGAGCGACATTCGATCGCGGCCTATCGCGCCCGAGGATGTGTTTGCCGCGATCAACAATGCAACGGGAGGTCCTGTACAAGAAGGTGTAGTGGGCGCGGGGACTGGGACGGTCGCTTTTGGATTCAAAGGAGGAATTGGAACTTCATCGCGGCGTCTCCCGGACTCGCTTGGTGGCTACACGGTGGGAGTGCTGGTGCAGACAAATTTTGGCGGGAATCTGATCGTGGCAGGGGTGCCGATTGGCAACGAGCTGGGACAGTTTTATCCGAAGATTTCCTACGATGGAGACAAAGCTCCCGGCCGCGGGGCACGGCCGGAAACGGTGGATGGCTCGTGCATGATTGTAGTTGCGACAGATGCTCCGCTCGACCATCGCAATCTGAGCCGGCTGGCGGCGCGCGCGATGATGGGCTTGGCGCGGACGGGATCGAGCGAAAGCAATGGGAGCGGGGATTACGTTATTGCTTTCTCGAGTTCTCCAGATGTGCGAATTGAAGCTAGCGAGCCCGTATATCGGCCCAAGGAGTTATTGGGTAATGAGAGTATGTCTCCTTTGTTCGAAGCTGTGATCGAGGCTACGGAAGAGGCAATTTATAACTCGATGTTCAAGGCGCACGACGTGACGGGGAACGGGCATACGGTTAAGGCACTGCCTCTGCAGGAAACTATCGATCTTCTGAAAAAACACAATGCTATTGCCGCGAAGTAGGTAGGCTGAGTGCAGAACGGCTCGCTTTGCTCGCTGGACGGGCGAATGCGCCCGTCCCACATGGTTTCACCTGGGTTCCCTATTTGGAAACTCTTCTTCAGAGACTTGCTGAATTACTTTCTCCTAATCTTCGCCTCGGCCTATACTTCTTTTCATGAGCGCGGAAACCGATCTGCTTACGCTGCTGCGGAGGTATTGGGGGTACAGCACGTTTCGTCCGCTGCAGGAGCGGATTGTGCGGAGTCTGCTGGCGGGGCACGATGCTTGCGTGGTGATGCCGACGGGCGGGGGGAAATCGCTGTGCTATCAGTTGCCGGCGGTAGTTTCGGGAGGAACGGCGGTGGTGATTTCTCCACTGATCGCGCTGATGCAGGATCAGGCGGCGCAGCTGGCGCAGATGGGGATTCCGGCTGCGGTGTTGAACAGCACTTTGAGTGAAAGCGAGCAGGGGAAGGTCATGAGCCGGGCGCGGGAGGGGGCTTACCGGCTGCTTTATGTGTCGCCGGAACGCGTGGCTCGGGGCGATACGATGGGCTGGCTGCAGCAGGTGCCGGTTACCTTTTTTGCGATTGATGAGGCGCATTGCATTTCCGAGTGGGGGCATGAGTTTCGTCCGGAATACCGGCAGTTGAATAAGTTGCGGGGGAAGTTTCCGGATCGTCCCATTGCGGCTTTTACGGCCAGTGCTACGCGGCACGTGCGGCATGACATTCTGGCGCAATTGCAGTTGCGCAATCCCGATAAATACATTGCCAGCTTTTACCGGCCGAACCTGCGCTACCTGGTGCGGGAGTGTGAAGGGCTGGAGCAGATGGAATTGCTGGTTAAGGCTCTGCGCAGCTATGCGGGGAGCAACGTGATTGTTTATTCTCCGACGATTAACCGGGTGGAGGAGACGGTGGATTTCTTGGGAGATCAGGATATTGCTGCGGTGGGATATCACGGCAAGATGGGAGCTGACGACCGTAGGCGGAATCAGGAGCGGTGGATGTCGGATGAAGTGCGGGTCCTGGTGGGGACGATTGCCTTTGGGTTGGGGATTAACAAGGCGGCGGTGCGGGCGGTGATTCACTTGTCGCTACCGAAGTCGATCGAGCAGTACTACCAGGAGGCGGGACGGGCGGGACGCGACGGCGAGAGTGCGGATTGTGTTTTGTTGTGGCAGAAAAAAGATGCCGGGCTGCTGGGATTCTTTGCCAATCAGATTACGGATGCGGCGGAACGCGAACGGGCTTGGGAGCGGTACCGGGTTATCCGGGAATTTGTGGAATCGAAGCGCTGCCGGCATCGGCAGATTTGCGGACACTTTGGGGAGGCTCCGAAGTGGGAGACTTGCGAGGCTTGTGATGTGTGCGGGAGCGCGACGGAGTGGATGACGGCGGCTGCGCGTGGCGTGAGTTATGCGGGGAAGGAATCGCGGCTGCAGGTGAGGGCTGGAGTTTCTGCGGTGGACGCGGAACTGCAGGAATATTTGCGGGAGTGGCGGCGGATTACGGCGAAGGAACAGGGCGTCCCTGCGTTTGTGGTGTTGCATGACACGACGCTAGAGGAGATTTGCCGGCGGGGGGCTTCGTCGATTGCCGATCTGCTGAATATCACGGGAATTGGTGAGCGGAAAGCTGAGGTGTACGGAAAAGGGATACTGGCTGCTCTGGGGCGCTACCGCGACGGTGCTCGCGCTTCGGAGATTCCTGAAAAGAAGACTGCACCTGCGCTGGAGACCATGCGTCTGCTGGTGGCTGGGAATAGTTTCGAGGACATTGCGAAAATCCGGGGGCGACAGGTGGCGACGGTGGTGAACGCCGTGGCGAATCTGGTGGAACGGGGCGATCTGGAATTTCAGCCGGGTTGGATTGATCGGAACAAGCAGGCTGTTATTGAGGCGGCTTGCGGGAAACTCGGGATCAACGGGTTGAAGCCTTTGAAGGACGCTTTGCCTCCGGAGATTACCTATGACGAGATTCGGCTGGTGGTGGCGCGGGTGCGGAGGGAGCAGCGGGTGAATAAGGTTGATGTTCCGGCGTAGTTGTGTGAAGCGTTGCTTCTGTGGCTGAGCCCAAGGCTGGTGGCGGCGATCCTTAGGATGGCGAAAACCGAGGTGGCGGCGGCAGAGACGTAGGTAGCTACGTCTCTACGGAGAGCGTTGTTGAGCTCTTCGGGTTCAGGACTTGCTTTGCGGCTTCCTGACCGGAGCGGATGCAGTCGGGGACGCCGATGCCGCGGTAGCCGTTGCCGGCCAGGGCCAGGTTCGGTAACTGCTGGCGGAGACGCTCGATGCGGTCGAGACGATCGAGGTGGCCGACACCGTACTGGGCCATCGCCGACTTCCATTTGTAGACGCGGGCGAACAGGGGATCGGCGCGGAGGCCGAGGATCTGCTGCAATTCGTTGCGGACTACAGCGATGATGGCGTCGTCGGAAAGCTGCCAGGTGTTTTCGGCGTTCGATCCGGCAAAGAAGCAGCGGAGCAGGGCGCGATCTTCTGGCGCGCGGTGGGGGAACTTGTTATGGAGGAAGGTTGCGGCCAGCAGGCGCTTGCCTTCGCTGCGCGGGACGAGGAAGCCGAAGCCAGGAGGGAGGGATTGGCGGACTTGGCGGTCGTAGCCGAGGCTGATGGTTATCGACGAAGTGTAGTTGATGGCGGAAAGCTCGGCGGAGAGCTGGGGGCTGCTGATCGAGAGTAGCTGCGCGGCGGCGTGCGTGGGTACGGCGAGGATTACTGCGTCAAAGTGGCCGGAGTTCAGGCCAGTCGTTCGTTCCTCGGGATGAACTCCGACGGTCCAGCCTCCCGCATCGGGCTGAATTGACTGCGCGTGAGTGTTGGTCACAAGGGAGGATGGGTTCAGGCGCGCGGCAATGGTTTCGCTGAGTTGCTGCATGCCGTTCTTGAGGGAAGTGAAGAGAGGAATGGATGGTTCGTTTGGGGAGCGCGGGATTTTTTTTCTTGCGGCCAGCATGGCGCGCCCGAAACTGCCGTGAGTGCGCTCCATTTCGGCGAAACGGGGGAGAACGGCGCGCACGCTGAGGCTGGCGGCTTCGCCGCCGTAGATGCCGGAGAGGAGCGGGTCGGCGAGGCGGTCGACCATTTCTGCGCCGTAGTGGCGCTCGACTAAAGAGGCTACGCTTTCATCGGTGTCGGCGTTATGCGGGGGATGGAACAGTTCTTGTGCCATGCGGAGTTTGGTGGCCCAGGAAAAGAGCGGCGACAGTCCTGTGGGAAGGATTTTTGTCGGGACCATGAACATTAGGCCGTCGGGCATGGGGATGAGGCGGCCGTGGACCAAAATGTAAGTTTTGCGATCGGCGTCATTGGAGCCGATTAACTGATCGCCGAGGCCGAGCGCGCGGCAGAGGTCGGCGGCCCAGGTTTTTTCGCTGATGAAAGAGTCGGGGCCGGCTTCGACGACGCAGCCCTGGATATGCTCGGTGCGGAGAACGCCGCCGACGTGGGGCGAGGATTCGTAGAGCGTATATTCGACGGCGCCGGCGCGGCGGTGTTCTTCAAGGGTGAAGGCGGCGGTGAGTCCGGAGATGCCGCCGCCGATGATGGCGATGCGAATCATGGATGCGGGCTTCGGGCTTCGGCTTTCGGGCTTCGGCTTTGCGAATTTGCGGCCGAATACTCTTGAATGAAGCGGGCAAGGTTTTTCACATTTTCTACCGGGGTTTCCGGGAGGATGCCGTGGCCAAGATTGAAGATGTGGCCGTGGCGACCGCCGGCAAGGCGAAGAATGTGTTCGGCGCGAGACTTCAACTCTTTCCAATCCGCGAAGAGAAGCACGGGATCGAGATTGCCCTGTACGGCGCAGCGATGTTCGAGATCGCTCCAGCCCTGGTCGAGTGGAATGCGCCAGTCGAGGCCGATGACTTCGGCTCCGGTCTGACTCATTGCGGGAAGCAGCGCGGCGGTATCGGTGCCGAAATAAATTACAGGTGATCCGGCCTTCTGCAGACGCTTGACCAAGTCTGTCACGTGCGGCAGGACGTAGCGGCGATAGTCTTCTACGCTGAGGCAGCCGACCCAACTGTCGAAAATCTGGATGACGTCGGCGCCGGCGTGCGTCTGGGCGATGGAGTACTCGGCGGTGACATCCACCAACTTGCGCATTAGTGCGTCCCAGTCAACGGGGGAGTTGTACATCATCTTCTTGGTGTGGAGGTAGTGACGGGAGCCGCCGCCTTCGATCATGTAGCTGGCCAGGGTGAAGGGCGCTCCACCAAAGCCGATGACGGGAAGTTTTCCGGCAAAATGTTTCGCTACCAGGCTCACGGCCTCGGAAACATAACCTAGATCGGCGGCGCGGTCGGTGCGGAGTTGAACTATGTCTTGCTGGGTGCGGACGGGCTTCTCGATCACCGGACCTTCTCCTGCGGAGAAATGAAAGGGCAGGCCCATGACCTCGAGTGGAAGCAAAAGGTCGGCGAAAATGATGGCGGCATCGACGCGGAGAATTTCAGCGGCGGTGATGGTGACTTCGGCAGCGAGGACAGGCTTCTTGCAGATTTCGAGCAGAGTATGGTGCTTGCGAACGGCGCGGTACTCGGGCATGTAGCGTCCAGCCTGGCGCATGAACCACACTGGAGTGCGGTCGACGGGCTGGGATTTGCAGGCGCGAACGAAGATGGAATCGGGCGCAGACATGAAGCGATAACTGTAGCATTTTTGCAGGAGTGAGCCGGGGGTGCGGAGTGTTTGTGCGAGACTAAGAAGACGAAGTCGGAGTGCGCTGGTGGAGAATCTGGGGATAGGTCTCGCGATGGCGGTCACGCTTCTGGTGACGGGAGCGGCGTGGCGGATTCCGGGTGGGGCTGCTGGGCTTGGCGAGAAAACTTCTCCGCCTACCTTTTATAAGGATGTGGTTCCGATCCTGCAAGACAAATGTCAGAGTTGCCACCGGAGCGGGGAAGCTGCGCCGATGGCGCTGGTGACTTACGAGCAGGCGCGGCCCTGGGCGGCGAAAATTGCGGATGCGGTGGAGATGAAGATGATGCCGCCCTGGTTTGCCGATCCGCGGTACGGACATTTTGCCAATGATCCGTCGTTGAGCGCGGAGCAGATTGCGACTATCACGGCGTGGGCGAATGCCGGAGCGCCTGCCGGGGATGCGCGCGATGCGCCTGCGGCGAGGATGTGGAGTGAAGGGTGGAATATTCCACAGCCGGATGTGGTCGTGAAGATGCCGAAGCCGGTACGGATTCCGGCGAGCGGCGACGTGGAGTATACGTACGAGATCGCGCCTACACATTTTACCGAGGACAAGTGGGTGCAGATGGCGGAAGTGCGGCCTTCGAGCGCGGCGCATGTGCACCATGCAGTGGTGTACATCCGGCCGCCGGATTCGGCGTGGCTGCGGCATGCGCCGGTGGGCGAGCCGTTTACGGCTTCGATGCTGACGGATGCGGAGGAACGGCGGCAGGCGCACGAGACTACCAGCGATTTGCTGCTGGTGTATGCGCCGGGGAGTGCGCCGGACCGGTGGGCGGAGGGGATGGCGAAGTTCGTTCCGGCGGGATCAGATCTGGTGTTTCAGATGCATTACACGACGAACGGCGAGGCGGCGAGCGATGAGACTAGCGTTGGGCTGGTGTTCGCGAAGAGTCCGCCGAAACAACGGGTAATCACGCTGCAGTTGAATAATCATGCACTGATGATTCCGCCGGGGGCAGAGGACTTTCGCGTGGAAGTGGACGGGACGCTGCCGAATGATGCCACCTTGCTAAGTTTTTTCCCGCATATGCACCTGCGGGGGAAGCGGTTTGAATATGACATTGTGCATGACGATGGAAGCGTGGAGACGCTGCTGCGGGTGAATTATCACTTTCATTGGCAATTGAGTTATAAGCTGGCGGAGCCGCGGGAATTGAAGGCGGGGACAAAGTTGCGTGCGGTGGCATGGTATGACAATTCGAGGAACAATCCGCACAATCCTGATCCGGAGAAGATGGTGACTTGGGGCGACCAGACGTCGCAGGAAATGATGGTGGGATTTTTTGATGTGGCGGTGCCGGCGGGGATGGACAAGTGGCGATATTTTATACGGAGCAGTGGGGCAACGGGAGAGAAACATTGATCGGCTCGCTGCGCTCGCCCCACATGAGCCTTAGTCCCCACATGTCCTTGCTGCGCTGCTATTGCTGACTGGGCCGGTATTTGTAAGACTGTGTTGGGCTCATCTACTTGATCGCGAACCCGATTTCTCTCACAGGAATAGAAAAGCATCGTGGACGCAGACCTAGACTTGCGTACTGGGCGCTGGCCGTGGTGTTTCTGGCGGTTTATGTGGGCTCGATGTTTACGCCCGGACTGCTGGATGATGCGGACAGCACGCACGCGGAGGCGGCGCGCGAGATGGTGGCGACGGGAGACTACGTCACGCTGCACATCAATGGGGTGCGGTATCTGGAGAAGCCGCCGTTGCCGTATTGGCTGGTAGCGATCAGCTATAAGGTTTTGGGAGTGAACGAATTCAGCACGCGGCTGCCGATGGTGTTGTCGGTGATGCTGCTGGGAGCGCTGGCCTTTTGCTGGGGACGTCGCGCGTTCGGGGAGCGGACGGGGATTTATGCGGGATTGTTCGTCTACACCTGCGCGGGTGTGTACCTGTTCACGCGAGTTCTCATCCCGGATGTGTTGCTGAGCCTGCTTATTGCGGCGGCTATGTATTTTTTCCTGACGGCGCTGGAGCCGGAAGGCGCGGCCTGGCGATGGTACGCGGGATACGCGATGATGGCGTTGGGCGTGCTGACCAAGGGGCTGATCGCGCTGGTGTTTCCGGGTGGGGCGGCGTTTTTCTTTCTGCTGGTTACGGGAGAATGGCGGCGGTGGCGGGAGTTCCGGCTGTTTTCTGGCGTGAGTTTATTTTTGGCGATCGCCGCGCCATGGCACATTCTGGCGGGTTTGCGGAACCCCGGGACCGCCGCGCATCCCGGCTTCTTCTGGTTTTATTTTGTGAATGAACACTTCCTGAGATTCCTGGGGAAGCGGTATCCGCGGGATTACAGCAAGCTTCCTGCGACGCTGTATTGGGCGCTGCATCTGGTGTGGTTGTTCCCGTGGAGTCTGTATCTGCCGGCGGCGGTGAAGACGGCGGGAGACGCGTGGAGGGGGCAGCGCAGCGGCTCGGGAGTGCAGAGTGGCGGGCGGAGGCGCAGCGATTTTGCCGCGCGAACGCGGCTGCTGTGCTGGATTTGGGCGGGAGTGGTGCTGATATTTTTTGCTCTGTCGACCAACCAGGAGTACTACACCTTCCCTGCATATTTACCGCTTTTGCTGTTGCTGGCGGACGGGGTGGCGCAGTGCGAGCGGACGGAGTGGGAGCGCGGAGTGCGTGCGGGCCGGCTGACGACCTCCGCGGGATTTCTGGCGCTGATTGGAGTCGCGGCTAGCGCCGCATTATGGATTGGGTTGTGGAAGTCGCGGAACCTGCCGTTCGAGGCGGACATCGGAAATGTTCTGGGCAAGCAGGATCTGAACGCATACCAGCTTTCGATGTCGCACATGCTGGATTTGAGCTATGCGTCGTTTGCGGCGCTGCGGCTGCCGGCAGCGCTGGCGGCCGTGGTGCTGCTGGCGGCTCCGTTGATGTCATTCATTCTGCGCGTATTCCGGCGGCATTATTCTGCGACCTGGGTGCTGGGGGCGGGGATGGCGGTGTTCCTGGTGGCGGCGCATATTGCCCTGGGGCGGTTTGGTCCGTATCTATCTTCGAAGGAGTTGGCGCAGGAGATCGCGGCGCGGGCGCAGCCGGAGGATCGGGTGATGATTTATGGCGATCAGGCGTTCGGGTCGTCGCTGCTGTTTTATCTGCGGCGGCCGATTGATCTGGTGGAGGGACGGACGACTTCGATGTGGTTCGGTTCGACTTTTGCGGATGCTCCGAAAATCTATTTGAGCGATGCCGATTTGCAGCGGGATTGGGCTGGGAGCGAGCGGGTTTTTCTGTTCGTGCCTCCCTACGAAAAGGCGAGGGTCGATGGACTGTTGCCGGCGAAATTTGTCTTTGTTATTGCGGAGGTTTCGGGGAAGTACGTGTACAGTAATCGGCAGTGAGGGCTTTTTTTGACATTTTCCTACAGAGGCGCCAATCGATGAAGAGGAACCTTGCGGTGGTTTTTGTGACGGTCGTATTGCTGGCGATTTGTGGAGTGGTGATGGGCGACGCGAAGGCGCAGTCGGGTGCTACTCCAGCGGCGAACGCTGCCGGTCCGAAGAAGGCAGAGGAGCAGTTCAAGAACATTCAGACGCTCAAGGGGATTCCGGCGGATCAATTGATTCCAGCGATGCAGTTCATCGCAGCGTCACTGGGGGTGGAATGCGAGTTTTGCCACGTGGAGGGCGCGTTCGAGAAGGATGACAAGAAGCCGAAGCAAACGGCGCGGAAGATGATGGAGATGATGTTCGCCATCAATAAGGAGAACTTTGAGGGACATCGCGAAGTAACTTGCTATTCCTGCCACCGGGGCAGCATCGATCCGTTGGGAACGCCGCTGGTGATGGGGGAAGAGCCGAAGGGCGTGGGCGAAGCGAAGAGGGCCGAGTCAATGGAAGGCGCGGAAGGGAAGGACTGGAGTGGACCGACGGGTGATCAACTGCTCGACAAGTATTTGCAGGCTGTGGGCGGAGCTGCGGCAATTGAGAAGATTTCGAGCCGGGTGATGAAGGGTACGATCAGCTTCGGCGACAGGAATGTTCCGATCGAGATTTTTTCGAAGGACCCTGACAAGCGGATATCATTCACGCATACTCCTGACGGAGACAGCGTGACCGCATTTGACGGGCATGAAGGCTGGTTGGGGCTTCCGGGGCATCGGGTGAGGGAGATGCATGGGGCCGATATTGACGCGGCGTCGATGGATGCGGACCTTCACTTTGCGGCGCACTTGAAGGGGATGATGAGCGAAGCGAAGGTGCAGGGTACGGACAAGGTGGGTGAGCGCAATGCCTATCTGGTGGTGGGACAGCGAGAGGGGAAACCGCCGCTGCAGCTCTATTTTGATGAGCAGTCTGGCCTGCTGGTGCGGCTGGTTCGATACGGAGAGACGCCTCTGGGGCGGATGCCGACGCAGATCGACTATGCGGATTATCGGGACGCGGGCGGGGTGAAGATTCCATTCCGCTGGACGCTGGCGCGGCCCGGCGGGCGATTTACGATTCAGGTGAGCGAAGTGAAAGAGAACGTTCCGGTGGACGATGCGAAATTTGCCAAGCCCGCGGCGCCGCCAGAAGGGCAAAAGGGTCCGGCGAAGTGAACGCTCTGCACTGGTTGCATAACAATTCCTGATAGGAAGGATAAATAGTTTCGATTTCCATGAAGTGGCGGCAGGCGATAGAGTGAGCGCGTGCCGGGTTGTTTCGAGTCGACGGCGGGCACTGAGGCAGGAACGCTCTTCAGGGGGAAACGACCGTTTAGAACAACATCATGACCAAGGTTGAGGCAGTCATCCAAAACTCCAAGCTGGAGGCGGTGAAGGGCGCGCTGCAAGAGATTGGCGTCGAGGGCATGACGGTGATCGAGGTACGAGGTCATGGGCGGCAGAAGGGGCACACCGAGGTTTACCGCGGCCGCGAGTACAGCGTGGACCTGATCCCCAAGACGAAGCTGGAGGTGGTGCTGGCGGACGCCATGGTGGAGAAAGCGGTGCAGGCGATACTGGTGGCGGCGCGCACGGGCAAGATTGGTGATGGGAAGATTTTTCTGACGCGCGTGGATGACGCGATTCGCATTCGCAATGAGGAGCGGGGCGAGGGAGCATTGTAAGAGAGAGATTTTAGTGAGGATTCCAGCGGGAAGTGAACGGGCTGCATCTTAAAGAGCAGCGTGTCACCCGCCCTCTCCTAGACGACATGCGACGCGGGAGCGGCGAGCTTTGATTCGAGATCGTTGATTCACCGAACCGCGATCGAGCGAACGTCGATTCATTGACACATGGTCATGACGGCAGCATCTTCACTGATCAGTGAACTGCAGGATGGTCTCGCCGGGGAGTCGGCGCGAACGGCACGCGAGTTCGCAGTGTCGGGAGACGGGCGGGCCGCGGTTGCGCAACGAACACGCCTGATCGAAAACATTTTGAAGCGGCTGTGGGGGGACCTGGTGTCGGCCGACGGCGCGGGGCCGCAGGACTTCGCCCTGGTGGCGACCGGAGGGTTCGGGCGAGGGTGGCTGTTTCCTTATTCTGATGTCGATCTTCTCTTCTTATATGCCGACCGCCGGGGCGAGGAAGCCCACAAGGAGGCGATCCGGCGGTTCTCGCAGGAGCTTTGGGATCTGAAACTCAAGTTGAGTCCGGCATCGCGGACGCTGGCGGAATGCGACCGGTTTGATCCCAGCAATACTGAGTTCACTATTTCACTTCTGGATTGCCGCTACCTAGCGGGCGACCAGGAGTTGTTCAGGCGGCTGCACGACAAAGTGATTCCGAAGTTGGTGACGCGGGAAGCAAAACCTTTGTTGCAGGGGCTGGCGGAAGTGACGCGGGAGCGGCATGGAAAATTTGGGCAGACGGTGTTCCACCTGGAACCGAATATGAAAGAGACGCCGGGCGGGCTGCGGGATTACAACGTGGCTTGCTGGCTGGCGCTGATTTCCGCCATGGGCAAGCTGGGCGAGTGGCCGGACGCCAGCTCGTTGCGGGCGCCGGTGCGGAAGCAGCTGGAGGCAGCGCTGGAATTCCTGATGGCGACGCGATGTTTTCTGCATTTCCGCCATGGGCGCGACGACAACGCGTTGAGCTGGGAGGCGCAGGACGAAGCGGCGGAGCGGAAGGTTGGAGCTTCGGATGCGGCGGAGCTGACGGCGGCGGATTGGATGCGGATTTACTTCGGGCATGCCCGAGCGGTGCAACGCACGGTGATGCAGTTACAGGAAGAGATTCCGGAGGCGTGGTCATCGCTGCGGCGGCAATTTCAGGGCTGGCGGTCACGGCCGTCGAGTCCGGACTTTTCGGTGGTGGATGGGATGATTTTCCTGCAGCAGTCTTCTTCGCTGCGGGATCCCGAGATGCTGTTGCGGCTGTTTCATTTTATGGCGCATCACGGGCTGAGATTGAGCGCGACTACCGAGCACAGGATCGAGCAGGAGCTGCCAGCGCTGGCAGTGACTCCGCCACGGGGGGCGGAACTTTGGCTTTACCTGCAGGAAACGCTGCTGCAGCCGCATGCCGCGGAGGCGCTGCGGGCCATGCATTCGCTGCGCCTGCTTACTTTGCTTTTGCCGGAGCTGAAGCCCATTGATTCGCTGGTGGTGCGGGATTTCTATCATCGCTTCACGGTGGACGAGCACTCGATTCTGGCGATTGAGAGCCTGCACCGGTTGAAGCAATCGCAATCGGAATGGGACAAGCGGTATGCGGAGTTGCTGGGAGAGCTGGAGGATCCGGAACTCCTCTATCTGGCGCTGTTGTTGCACGACACGGGGAAAGGAGTGCCGGGCAGCAATCATGTGGAGGCGAGCCTGGAGATTGCCGGGCGCTGCCTGGATCGGCTGGACGTAGATGCAGGAGAACGCGCGGTGGTGTTGTTCTTGATCGGCAACCATCTGGAAATGTCGGCGCAACTTCGGCGAGACATTTTCAATCCGGAGACGGTGGCGGCTTTTGCGGAGAAAGTGGGCACACCGGAGCGGCTGAAAATGCTGTGCCTGCTGACGTATGCAGACATCAAGGCGGTGAATCCGGAGGCACTGACGCCGTGGAAAGCGGAAAACGTGTGGCAGCTCTACATTGGCACGGCAAACTATTTGAACCGAAGCGCGGACCAGCGGGTGCACGATGCGAACGGGGAAAAACTGGCGCGGCTGCGCAGTCTGGCTCCGGTGATGAGCGTGAAGTTCAAGGAGTTTGTGGAAGGATTCCCGCAGAGATATTTGCGGGTACACTCCGCCGAAGAGGTGATGCGGCACATGGAAATGGCGGAGGAGTTTGGCCATGATCCGGTGCAGGTGGACTTGAAGCGGGGCCGGCATTGGTATGAGCTGACCCTGGTCACGAAGGACCGGGCTTCGTTGTTCGCTACTTTGACTGGAGTGCTGGCGGCGTGGGGAATGAACATAGTGAAGGCGCATGCGTTTTCAAACCGGGCCGGAACTGTGGTGGATACGCTTTACTTTACGGACCGCTTTCGCACTCTGGAGTTGAACATGTCAGAGTGGGAGCGGTTCAACCGGAGCATCGCCGCGGTTTTGGCGGGGGCCGCGGATCTGGATAAGATGCTGCGCGATCGTCAACGGAGCGAGAAGAGAGCGCGCGTTAAAGTTGTGGTAGAGACCCGGATTGATTTTGACGATCAATGCTCCTCGACTAGCACTCTGTTGCAGGTGATTGCGCAGGACAGGCCTCGGTTGCTACACCGCATCAGTTCGTGTCTTTCGCAGCAGCGCTGCAATATTGAAATTGCGTTGATCGATACTGAGGGACAGATGGCGATTGACGCGTTCTATCTAACGTCCGGGGGAAAGAAGCTGACGGTGGAGATGCAGAGGAAAGTGGAGAAGGCGTTGCGGGATGAGTTGAAGAGTCTGGCGCTGGGGGGTTAGGCTGCGGGGCGCTGGGAAGATGGGGTACATCAGGGCTGACGCCCACTACTTAGAGGGCTTCATGACGCAGGCCTGAAGGCCTGCTCCACCCGCTTCTTTTTGCGCGAAGGTTTCGCGGCGGGAGACGCAGCAAGCTACGTCTTTACGTGGTTGCTTCGTTCAATGGTTTTTTTGCGCCGGTCGATTCCGGAGTTTCGACTTGACTTTCGAAAGCCATCGGAGTACCCATACAATTCTTGAGTATGCGGGCGGCTTTGCAGCGGCTGCTCTCCTTGCTACACTCGAAAGGCTTGTCGGAGCGCAAGGAAAACGGTACGACAACCACACCACTGATTCTTCCATGAGCGCGATGACCCAACCGGTGATCTTGTTTCGCAAGCAGGCAACGTCTCTTCTGCGCGACTATGCCGAATTGATGAAGCTGCGCGTGACCAGTCTGATTGTGATGACGGCGTGGTGCGGCTACTACTTCGGCGCGCAGAAAGCCGGGGTCTCTTCGCTGTCGTGGGGGCTGCTGCATGCCTTACTGGGGATCGGGCTGGTCTCCAGCGGAACGGCTGCGCTGAATGAAGTGATGGAACACAAGGTGGACGGGCGGATGCGGCGGACTGCAGAGCGTCCGCTGCCGGCGGGCCGCATGAGTCTCGGTCATGCTACGACGGCCGGGCTGCTGGCTACTTTGGGTGGATCGATCTATCTGGCCGTCTTTGCGAATCCGCTGACCGGGCTGCTGACGTTCCTGACTTCCGTGGTGTATTTGGCGGTTTACACACCGTTGAAACGGGTCTCGCCTATCTGCACGTTCGTGGGAGCTTTTCCTGGAGCTATGCCGGGGGTTTTGGGTTGGGCGGCGGCGCGCGGCCGGTTGGAATGGGGGACGTTGATATTGTTTGCCATTCTTTTTGTGTGGCAGTTCCCGCATTTCTTTTCCATCGCGTGGCTTTACCGGGAAGATTACGCGCGAGGCGGGATTCGGATGCTGCCGGTGGTGGAGGAAGACGGGCGGTCGACGGCGCGGCGCATCGTGGCCTATTCGCTCATCTTGATTCCGCTGAGCGTTTTGCCCAGCTTCTTCGGGATGGCAGGGAAGATCTATCTGGTGGGAGCCGTGGTTCTGGGCGTCGCGCTTTTTTATTTCGGCGCCCGGCTGGCGTTTCTCAAACTGCCCATTAACGCGCCGCGATCCAAAATGCTGGCTCGGCATGTGTTGCAAGCCACGGTCATTTATCTTCCTCTGCTGTTTGCGCTGATGATGGGCAACGCGTCGCGGCCCTGAAATCGTCCAGCGTTCGCTAGACGGTGACGCTCCTGCCAATCTTTCCCGGACGCTTCCCTGAAGCTGTTGGCTTCAATCTCGCCCTGGGACTGTAACGAACGCAAGAGATGAGAGTGAAATCGAGCGCAGAGGTTTTGGAAAGATCCTGCTTACTGGATAGCGCTGCCGACCGTTGAGAACACGTTGCCGGCGTTGGCTCCGATCAGCCGGATGGTGCTTGTCACGATGACGAGAACGACTGCCAGCATGACGGCATACTCGGCGATGTCCTGCCCTTCTTCATTTGACCAGAGGTTGATTAGAAGATAGCGCATAATGTTCCCCGGTTCAGACCGTTCCCGACGTCGCTGAGGCGCTGGTTAGAGGTTGTGTGCTGGAAATGAAAAGATTCATGCCCCAGCCTTCTTTCTCCTGCGAAAAGGCCCGCAGGCCAACCTGGTATTCGCTTCTTCCGTCCAGCAACTTTGTCCACACCACCGTGAATTCCATTCGGCGCTGGCGATAAAAAATGGTCAGCGTGTCGAGCTCTTTGAGTTGGTGGCGAATCGCACCCTAGCCGCGCCCCGTTCGACGTGAGGTCGAGAGTGTGCGCCAGAATTTCGAACGACTTGCCGGAAGAGTCTGTTCCCCGAACTCGCACGGGAAGCACAGCCTGAATGCGATCTTGCCGACGGCGGTTGGTTTTGACACTGGTTGCTGGCATATGGACCTGGAGACAGTCTGCGACAAAACCCATGGGATCGGAATAGCTCCGATGAGTGAGGCACGAAGGTAACCAGCAACGCTTCTTTGCCGAGCTGCCGACGGTGAATCGGTCTCCGCCCGGCAATTCCGGAGCGGGAAAGAACATCAAAATACTGAGAAATGCGAGTTTTAGTGGCCACCTATTCCGGCGTAGACTGGGAGCGGCGGTTCGGCATTCAGGAGTAGGCATGCGGCGTACACAGGTTAGAACGTCGAGTTGGGATTGGTCTGTTGCTCTGGGCTGGAGTCTGGCGGCCGCCTGCCAGACCCTCTTCCCGAGGGGGGTTCAGGACGATCGTCGTACGCCGGGCAGAATGGTCCTCTGACGGCCGAGCAGGTAGCCAGGAAACTTGAGGAGAATAATGCGCAGCGCGCCGCGGCGCTGGATCAGTTCAAGGCAACACGCGTCTACCGCATGCAATATCGCGGGTTCCCCAGCGATCGGGACGCCGAAATGGTGGTCAACGTGAGCTACCATGCGCCCGACGCGAAGGAGTTTAGCGTGGTGTCCCAGACTGGGTTCCAAGTTCATCATCGACCATGTATTCAAGAAATTGCTGGAGGGTGAGCAGGAAGCCGCGGATGAGGAGAACCGGCGGAATACCGCGCTGAGCACGGATAATTACGAGTTTACGTCCGCCGGTTATGAAACCACGCCGGATGGCGCGCAATACATGCTCAACCTGCTGCCCAGGAACAAGAACAAGTTTCTCTATCGCGGAAAAATCTGGGTTGATGCGAAAGACTTCGCGGTGGTGCGGATTGAGGGAGAACCGGCCAGGAATCCATCGTTGTGGATCAAGAAAACGGAAGTCAAGCACAGATACATCAAGGTGAGCGATTTCTGGCTTCCCGCCGAGAACCATACGGAGAGTGTGATCCGGCTGGGAGGGCGGGCCATTCTTTCGATTGAGTACAAAGATTACATAATCACAAAAGCTGCGCCACTGCGCGGCTCGTGAGACCGCACGCGAAGATTCGAAGTGACCGGCGCCTGCCGGCTTGCCTCCAACTTGCCTTGCTCGGTTAGCTCAGAAGACTTACCTTGGAAGTCACGGAAATGTATAGTGTGAGTTGCCGTCCTGACTGTGATAAGCTGGCAATCGGCCGCGCGGACAATATAACTTGATCGGGCTGATTCTATATTTCGTTTTGGGTGTGGCGCTGATTGGCACATTATCTTCGGCCGTTTTCCTTGGCCTGGCGCTACTGGGAGTAATCCGGTTTCGCGCGGATGCGCGGAAGCAATTCAGCTCAATTCCGGACGATGCGCGCCTGCCTGCCGGTTTCGGTGCTCAAGCCGGTGCACGGTCTGGAAGCGCGGCTTAAGGAGAACATTGAGAGCTTCTTCCGGCAGGACTATCCCGACTACGAAATTCTGTTTGCAGCGGACGAAGCGGACGATGCGGCCCTGGAAGTGGTGCGGGAGGTTTGTGCCCGCTATCCGCACATCCGAAGCCGGGTGCTGGTAACCGGCACGCCGTGGCCGAACCCGGTGGTCTATTCGTTTCACTGCATGGCAGAAGCCGCGGCGCACGACATTCTGGTTACGACCGACAGCGACGTAGAAGTTGACCCGCGATATCTGCGAGAAATCGTGCCGCCCTTGCTGGACCCGCAAGGTCGGCATGGTGACGTGCGTGTATCGCGGCAAGAATGCGGCGGGATTTTTCTCTGGGCTCACGGCCATCGGCATGTCGGTGGAGATGACTGCGGGAGTGCTGGTGGCGAATCTGCTCGAAGGAATGAAGTTCGGCTTGGGGCCGACGACCGTGGTGCGCAAGGATTCGCTGGCGAGCATTGGCGGCTACACCGCGCTGCAGGATTACATTGCCTATGACTTCGCCATCGGCAACTTGATGGCGAAGGCGGGTTACCGCGTCGTGCTTTCGGGCCACGTCATCGATCACGTGGTGAACCAGAAATCGTTCCGCCGCATGTGGCAAAACCAGTTGCGCTGGGCGCAAACCACGCGCTACTCGCGCCCCAAAGGCCACTTTGGCAGCGGGCTGATTTTTGCCATGCCTTACGGCATGCTTGGGTTCCTTGCGGCGCGGGATTGGGACACTGGGGAATTGGAGCGCTTCTGCTGGCCGTGGCCGTGCTGAACCGGCTGGCCGAAGCGTGGCTGGTGGGCTGGATGGTGGTTCGTGATCCGCAGGTACGGCGCGCGCCCTGGCTTTATCCGCTGCGCGATTTGCTCGGTTTTGCTGGTTTGGTTCGCCAGCTACTTGAACCTGCGTTACGTTTGGCGCGACAGCCGCTTTGAGTTAAAGGGAACGCGAATCGCGCTGCGGCAGACTTCTTCGAGATAGCCGATAGACTTTTCCTAGCGTCGACGTTATGGAACTGATCCAGGTTTCGATTTCCAGTTTCAGCGGAGGTTATTTTGCGCGTTTTAGTTACTGGTGCGGCGGGCTTTATCGGCAGTCACATGGTCGATCGCCTGCTCTCCGCGGGCCATAGCGTCGTCGGTTTCGATAACATGTCGACCGGACAGCGGCGGTTTCTGGAAGGCGCTATGGCGCATCCTCAGTTCAGTTTTCATCAGGCAGACCTGCTCGACCGCAAGAGTCTGGCGCAGGCGATGGAGGGCGCGGAGTTGGTGGTTCATTTCGCCGCCAATGCCGACGTGCGCTTCGGCACCGAACATCCGCGCAAGGATCTGGATCAAAACACGATCGCAACCTGGAACGTGCTGGAGGCCATGCGCGAGAAAGGCTGCAAACGGATTGTCTTTTCTTCGACGGGATCAGTCTACGGGGAGCCGGAGATTTTCCCCACGCCTGAGACGTGTCCCTTTCCCATCCAGACTTCACTTTACGGAGCTTCCAAACTGGCTGCGGAAGGCCTGATTCAGGCCTATTGCGAAGGCTTCGGAATGCAGGGTTACATTTTTCGCTTCGTGTCGATTCTGGGAGAGCGATACTCGCATGGGCATGTGTTCGATTTTTACCAGCAGCTTGCCGAGCACCCGGAACATCTCCACGTGCTGGGCAACGGCCATCAGAGGAAATCGTATTTGTACGTGCAGGATTGCATCGACGCGATTCTTACCGCCATCGACCGGGCGAACGACAAAGTGAACATCTTCAATCTCGGCACCGACGAGTATTGCGAGGTGAATGACTCCATCGGCTGGATTTGCGAGCATCTCGGGCTGCATCCGAAGCTCACATACTCGGGAGGTGAACGCGGCTGGGTTGGGGACAGTCCCTTTATTCTGCTGGATTGCTCGCGCATCCGCGCTCTGGGTTGGCGGCCGCGATTAACCATCAAGCAAGCGGTGTTGGCCACGATCAAGTACGTGAGTGCAGACAAAACGCGGGTGAAGGCGGAATTCTAACCCGGCTTACGATTGCGGTTGGAGTTCGGTATACTTGCGCCGCTATTCCTGCGCAACATGAGGAACATCTCTATGAGTCGGTCGTGCACAAATTCGAACGGTGTGAGACGTCTTCAGCTTCTCGTTCTGTTGTTCGCTTCACTTCTCAGCATTCTTGCCGCAGATACCGCTGCTCCGCTGCCAGCACCGCCGGTCGCCAAGAAGGTGCCAAAGACAACGGAGGTGAACGGCCGCAGGCTGGTGGACAACTATTTCTGGCTGCGCGACAAGAGAAATCCCGAGGTGAGGGCCTATCTTGAGGCCGAAAACGCCTATACCGATGCGGTGATGAAGCCTACCGAAGCGTTTCAAAGGCGGCTGTATGAGGAGATGCTGGGCCGCATCAAGGAAACCGACGTGGACGTCCCCTACAAGAAAGGTGACTATTTTTATTATTCCCGCACTGAAGCCGGGAAGCAATACCCGATTCACTGCCGGAAGAATGGCAGCATGGATGCGCCGGAAGAAGTGGTGCTCGATGTCAATGAGTTGGCAAAGGGGCAAACTTTCATGGCTCTGGGCGCTTTCGCGGTGAGCAGTGACGACAACCTGCTCGCCTACTCGACCGACAACACCGGCTTTCGACAATACGTGCTTGGGGTGAAGGATCTGCGCACCGGAAAGGTGTTCTCCGACCATGCTGAGAAGGTGGGGTCGGTGGTCTGGGCGAATGACAACAAGACCCTCTTCTACACGGTGGAAGATGCTGCTAAGCGCCAATACCGCTTGTACCGCCATGTGGTTGGGACGACGGGCCCCGACAAACTCGTTTATGAGGAAAAAGACGAGCGATTCGATGTGGAGGCCAGAAAGAGCCTCAGTAAGGCCTACATTTTTTTGATTTCCGGCAGTCACACTACTACCGAGGTCCGATACATTTCTGCCGACCAGCCGATGGCAGATTGGAAGGTCATGGAGCCGCGTAAGCAGGATGTCGAATACTACCCGGACCACAACGGAAATTTCTTTTACATCCGGGTGAACGACACGGGACGAAACTTTCGGCTGGTGAGGGCGCCGGTCAGCGATCCGCGCAGCCAGAACTGGCAAGAAGTGGTTGGTCACCGACCCGGCATCATGCTGGATGACATCACATTCTTTAAGAACTACTACGTCCGATACGAACGCGAGAACGGATTACCGCAGATAAGCGTGACTGATCTGAGCAGTGGACAATCGAAGCGGATTGAGTTTCCGGAGCCGGCTTACGACGTCTCCGAATACATAAACCGGGAGTACGACACGGCCAAGTTCCGCTACATCTACCAGTCAGCGATTACGCCGGAATCGATTTTCGAGTACGACATGGGAAACGCGACGTCCGTTTTACAGAAGCAGAAGGAGGTGCCCGGCGGCTATGACCGCACACGTTATCAGGTGGAGCAAATCTACGCCACCGCAGCGGACGGCGTAAAAATCCCCATCTCAGTGGTTCGTCTGAAGGGTACCCGTCTGGATGGCAAGGGGCTGTATCTGTACGGCTATGGTTCATATGGCGACTCCATCGATCTCGATTTCGATTCTGACCTCTTCAGTATGGTCGATCGTGGGGTGGTTGCCGCAGTGGCGCACATTCGCGGTGGCGGCGAGATGGGGAAAGCGTGGCACGACGACGGGCGCATGATGCACAAGAAAAACACCTTCACCGACTTTATCGCCTGTGCCGAATACCTGGTGGCGCAGGGGTATGGGTCGAAGGATAGGCTGGTGATCGAAGGCGAAAGCGCAGGTGGACTTCTGATGGGCGCGGTTCTCAACCTGCGTCCCGATTTGTTCAGGGCGGCGCTGGTTGGAGTTCCGTTTGTCGACGTGATGAATACGATGCTCGACGAGTCGCTGCCGCTCACCGTCACCGAATTCGAAGAATGGGGGAACCCAAAGGAGAAGCCGGCCTTTGACTACATGATTACCTATTCTCCTTATGACAATATCGAGGCCAAAGCTTATCCCAACATGCTGGTGAAGACCTCGTTCAACGACAGCCAGGTGATGTACTGGGAGCCGGCCAAGTACGTGGCCAAGATGCGTGCTCTGAGGACGGACCACAACGTGCTCATCCTGAAAGCAAACCTGAGTCCTGCCGGACACGGAGGCGCTTCAGGGCGCTACGATCGGCTGAAAGAGTCGGCATTCGACTACGCGTTTCTTCTGACGCAGATGGGGATTACGCAGTAACGAGTGGCCATATTAGGGAGCTTAGTTAGAAACCCGGAGCATGACCACGCCGTGCTGCGGGACTTCCGCGGTGTAGGAGTCTTTGATCGGGCCCAAATCCTTGTGGTCGAGCAGGTCGCGTAACTTTGCCGAGGGCGAGGCACCGATCAGCTTGGAGTCGAGCCGGATTCTGAACGCAGCTTCGGTACGGTTGAAGAGCCCAACGGCCTGGCTCCCGTCGGCGAGCGGCTTCACCCAGATTTCCAGCGGCCCTTCTTCCCAGACGCGATGGCCTTGAACGCCATTGGGATCCTGATCGACGGCAATTACCTCGGAGTTGATCAAGAGTTCGCCGGTTTCGGCGTTCATGGTTCGCAGGTCATTTCCCGCGAGCAAGGGGGCCGCAAGGATTGCCCACAGCGCCACGTGAGTGCGATATTCGTCGCGGCTCATGCCGCCGTTGCCAACTTCCAGCATGTCGGGATCGTTCCAGTGCCCCGGACCGGCAAACTTTTCGAGACCATTTTGCGAGAATCCAATTTCAGACATGCGACTGTAGTTATCGCTAATGTCTCCCGTGGTGCGCCAGAGATTTCCCGTCGTGGGGCCCCAGCGCCAAGGCGCCTTTACGCCCCAGTTGCAAATGCTGAAAACGATTGGCCGACCGGACTGCGCCAGGGCATCGCGAATTTTCGCATATTGCACTTCCGGATCGAGTCCCTCCGCGTTACACCAGTCGACCTTCACATAGTCCACGCCCCATGAGGCGTATGTGTTGACATCTTGCACCTCGTGTTCGAAACTGCCCGGCCGTTTCTCGCAGGTCATGCGGCCAGCGTCGGTGTAGATGCCGAGTTTCAGTCCCTTGCCGTGGACGTAGTCGGCCAGGCTCTTGATGCCGTTGGGAAAACGCTGGGGGTCAGCAACGATGGTTCCGTCGGGCTGGCGGCTGACTTGCCAGCAGTCGTCAATGTTGACGTAGCGGTAGCCCGCGGCTTGCATCCCATTGCTGACCATGGCGTCGGCTAGCTCGCGGATAAGCTTTTCGCTCACGTTGCAACCGAACTTGTTCCAGCTGTTCCAACCCATCACCGGAGTCGGAGCGAGTAGTGCGGGCGACGAAACGCCAGCCGTTTGAGCTGCAAATAGACCGCAGAGGACAACCACCCCAGACAAGACCAGAATCGACAATGGGATAAAACGACGGTTTGCCACGAGTGCTCCTCCCTTGGGAGTGGGTCTGCCCATGTTCTGCGCAACCGCGCAGCGCAGCCGGCAGCTTTTCTTGACACGGCTTCATGCGCATTGTACAACCCATGTGCCGTTGCCGCTCAGGCGGCTGGCATGCTGACGCACTCGACGTTGAAGAAGAGGTCAGGTCGCGTGTCCCAGTGTGGATTACGATGGAAAAGGTCCGCTGATGAGTTCATCCGATCTGAATGCGCATCCTCATTGTCGCTTCAATCTACTGAAGCGGGAATGGGTGCTGGTGTCTCCGCACCGGATGGAGCGGCCCTGGCAGGGGCAGGTGGAACCCGTTCCGCCCGAGGCGCAGCTGGCTTTCGACCCCAACTGCTATCTTTGTCCAGGTAATGTGCGAGCCGGCGGAGCGAGAAACCCCACCTACACTGCGACGTTTGTTTTTGACAACGACTTCGCGGCCCTGAAACCCGAAACTCCCGCCGAAGAAACTCGTGAAGAAGGGCTTCTAGTCGCTCGCAGTGAAGCGGGGCGTTGTCGTGTGGTGTGTTATTCACCGCGGCACGATCTCACGATGGCACGAATGAGCGTGCCGGAAATCCATCGGGTGGTCGACACCTGGGCCGAGGAGTTCCGTGAACTTGGAAGCCGGCCAAACATCCGATCAATTCAAATCTTCGAGAATCGCGGCGCGATGATGGGATGCAGCAATCCGCACCCGCACGGGCAGATCTGGGCCAACCAAGCGCTGCCCAATGAACTAGTGGGAGAACTGGCTGCGCTCGGGGACTACTACCGGTCGCATGCTTCGACCTTGCTGGGAGACTACCTGGCACTTGAACTGGAAAAACAGGAGCGCGTGGTCTGCGTAAACGAGCACTTCGTCGTGCTGGTGCCGTACTGGGCGGTGTGGCCTTTTGAGACACTGCTGGTCAGCCGGAGATCTGTGTCAGCGCTGCACGAATTGAGTCATGAGGAGCGCAACGCGCTCGCCGACATACTCTCACAGACCACGGTTCGATACGACAACCTGTTCAGGACTTCGTTTCCCTACACCGTGGGCTTTCATCAGCGGCCGACTGACAGCGAGGCTCATCCTGAATTTCATCTGCACGCGCATTTCTACCCGCCCTTGCTGCGTTCTGCGACGGTAAGAAAGTTCATGGTGGGATACGAAATGCTTGCCATGCCGCAGCGGGACATCACCGCTGAAACAGCAGCACTATGGTTGCGGGATGTGCCGGCCCGGCATTACCTGGACGAGTAACCGCTTCAGCATGCAGGCTGAGAACCAGCTATACTCCTTCCGCTATGCATGCACGAACGAACCCACGCTCCCGTTATTCGGTGCTGTTTTGCGCTGTCGCATTGGTGCTGACTTGCGGTTCCCTTTTTGTGCAAGATGCAATCCCTTCTCACGCCGCAACTGTGTTTGACTCCATGCGACACGCCAGGAAGATCGATCAGGTTGCGCTCTCGCCTGACGGAACACAAGTCGCTTTTATCGTGAATGGGCAACTCGCGGTAATTCCCGCCGATGGGGGTTCCTCTCACGCGATTGCCGTGGAGGGATGCGCGCGACTGTACCTTACAGCACGATCGAGTGGTTCGAGGAATGGTTCGCGAAAGCACCGTAAAGCCTTGGCTTCGCTCGCACCGTGAGAATTCCGGCAAACTGGCCATACAGGGTAGGGAAAAACTTCTGGACTCTTGTCCCTGTTCCCTGGCCTAGCCTGGATCTAGCCATGCTTGTCCGCACCCCAAGCAGGCGAGAATCGGAGCGATTTTGGGCCGGACTTGGAGTAAAGTTTCAAAGGATATGAGTCGTTCTCGACCAGATTCGTCGACGTTTAACCCCCTGGTGACCCTGGCTGGCGTCATTCTGATTCTATATTTTGCGCGCCCGGTTCTGATTCCTCTCGCTCTCGCCCTGACCCTCAACTTCCTGTTGACTCCAATGGTGATGTGGTTCCAAAAGCTCCCCATGCGGCGCGTACCTGCTGTGGCGCTGGTGATGCTAATTTCCATGGCGGTCGTCGGAGGCGTGGGCTGGGTGGTCGCAGATCAATTGCTTGAAGTGGCGAACGATCTCCCCAAGTATCGTCTGAATATCCACAATAAGATCGAAGCCCTTCATTTCCCCCCGAACAGCACACTCGAGCGCGGGGCGGCAAGCGTCAAAGAAATCGGCGAGGAGCTTACGGACTCGAGGATCAGTCCAGCACCGTCGGCCGATTTGCCTGTACAAGGTTCCCAGGTCAAGACCGCCACGCCGCCGGCAGGGCCGGTGCCGGTTCAAGTTGTCGCGGTTCCCGCAAGTGGTTTGCAATACCTTCGCGAGGTGTTGGGTACGGTGCTCCAGCCGCTCGGAACCGCTGGCATGGTTCTGATCTTTACCGTGTTTATCCTGATCAAACAGGTGGACCTGCGCAACCGCTTTCTGCGTCTCGCTGGGGTAGCGCAGTTGAACACCATGACGCTGGCTTTGGATGACGCAGCCAGCCGCGTCAGCCGCTACCTGGTGGTTCAGTTTTTGGTAAATGCCTGCTACGGGGTTTGCTTCGGGGTCGGCCTCTTCCTTATTGGTATTCCGAACGCCCCCCTCTGGGGGGTCATCGCGGGTGTTTTCAGAATCGTGCCTTACGCTGGCGTCGTCACGGCGACTGCTTTCCCCTTGGTGATGGCTCTGGCCTTATTCAATAGTTGGGGACCGCCGGTTCTGGTGATTCTGCTATTCGTGCTGCTGGAATTGATCGCAGGAAATTTCGTGGAGCCTTTGCTCTACGGTGCGCGCACCGGAATCTCTTCTCTCGCTTTGTTGGTAACCACGGTTTTCTGGACCATGCTTTGGGGATGGGCCGGCTTGGTTCTGGCGGTTCCACTTACGGTGGTCGCGATTGTACTGGGGCGCTATGTACCGCGGATGTCTTTCCTCCATGTTCTTCTGGGCGACGAAAGCGCCCTGTCCGTCGAGGCTCAGTTTTATCAACGTTTGCTGGCTCTGGACCAGGAAGATGCTCGGGCCATCGCGGATACTTTTCTGAAAACTCACGCCCTGGTGAGGCTGTATGACGAGGTCCTGGTTCCCGCCCTCACTTTGGCTGAACAAGACCGGCACAAAGGAGCATTGGACGAGGCACGGGAGTCGTTCCTGTTTCTCAGCGTAAGTGAAATCGTTTCTGAGTTGGCGGTTTACCGGCCGGAAGAAGTCTCGGCAAAACCGAGAAAGCTGAAGTCTCGCTGGATATCGACCGCGCAGCACGAGTTGCCCTCAAGCAAAACGGAGCAAGTGCCCTCAACCGTTCGCATTTTCTGTTTGGCAGCGAATGATCAGGCTGACGAGATCACTTCCTCGATGCTCGCCCAATTGCTGGAGCGCGCCGGCCACGGCGTCCTTTCGCTGCCTGTCGGCTCCCCGTTCGAGGAGATACTGACGAATCTTCTGCCCGAACCCCAGGACGTGGTCTGCATCTCCGCTCTTCCTCCTTTTGCATTCGCGCAAGCTCGCACGCTATGCCAGCGCATCCGCATACACTTGCCTCAGATTCGGATCCTAGCCGGCATCTGGGGATTTTCCGGCGACCTCGACAAGGCCAAAGAACGCTTTGGAAGCACGCGGCCCGACCGAGTCGTAGCCTCGCTGGCGCAGGCGATCGAGCAAATTAGCGACTGGCACAACGCTACATTAACCTCCGAGGCAGCTGCCAGCTCCGCTCTGGATCCTGCCCAACCGCGGTAAAGTAGACGGCAAGGGAATCTTCGATCATTGCCGTTTCGCTGGCTCGGGATTCACCAGAGCAGCCAGAGGTGCGAAATCGCTGCCCTCGAGCGAGTGATTAAACGCGGGAAGATCATCTTTCAGAACTTTTCCATAGTCCGCCTCCACGCCGGCCATTTCAGCTTCATAGGTCTTAAGTAACTGCAGTTGGTTTTCGGTGGGCGCGAAGTCGGCACTTCCAGCGACGTCCCCGCCTCCGGTACCGACCTCAGCGTTCAGCCAAAGCAAGTTGAGATAAACCTTGTAAGGTTCGACGAAGTACTTGTCATCGCTGTTCTGGAGCGCCTGGGAAACCAGCCTAAACTCGAGCGCCTGGAGCTTCTTGTCCAGGTCTTCCGCGGATTTCAGAAGCTGGGCTTTTTGTTTTGTCTGAGACTCATCCAATGCTGGGGGAGGGGCGGGTGCGGGCTCTGCCTCATCCTCGTCACCTTGCTCGGCCAGGACGGGTTTTGGCTTCTCCTGTTTCTTGGGCGGCCCCAGCATGGTTTCGACAACTTCAAGTTGTTTGCGGAGCCACTCGATTTGGTTCACCGTGTCGGAAACGCGGCTTATGTTGTCACAGATTCGCAGCAGAGTCTTCACCGACACGTCGATGTCCGCATCTGATCCAGGAGAGCGGGGGTCGCGCAAGACCGTAAGAGATTGCGTATAGGTCTGGCCCTCGACCCTCAGGCGCACCGTATATTTCCCCGGAGCCACAATCGGACCAACCTCTGATGGTTTTGTGCCCCAGTGGGTGATCGGCCGCGAGTCGGAATCTCGGAAGCGCGGTTCCTTCCAGATGTGCGGATTGTCGGGCGCCACCGTCCGCAGGGCAATCACTCGCGGAGACTCATAACGCAGGTCCCACTTCACGCGGTTGATGCCGGCGTGACCCTGGGTTTCGAGCTTCCGGATTACCTTGCCTTGCGAGTCGAGAATCTCGAACTCGATTGGATGCTTCGCTTCGGTCTTTGCTTCGGTCTTTGCTTCCGCCTTAGCCTCGACCTTCGGTTCGGTTTTCAGCGAAAAGTTGAGCATGGCCTGAGGGGCGCGGACAAAGCGGTACGCTGGGCGCGGTTCAAACAAGACGACGGTCGCATCGGAGCGATTCCTGGAAAGTTGCTCGAGCGGCGTAATGTCGTCAAGAATGTAAAGCCCTCGCCCGTAGGTGGAGAGCACCAAATCGTGAAACTCCTTCTGTACGACGGTCCAGGTCACAGGTGCATGTGGCAGCCCCGTCTGCATCTCGGTCCAATGCCCTCCGTCATCGAGCGAGTAATACAGACCGTTTCCGGTACCGGCAAACAGCAGGGCCGCGCAATTCGGATCTTCGGCGACGGTGCGCACATAAGACAAAGGGTGTCTGGGAAGATTACTGCTGATCAGCTTCCAGGTCTTCCCCAAATCGGTGGTCTTGTAGATGAAAGGGTCGCGATTATCCGCGAGATGGAGATCGACGCTGATATATGCGGTGGCAGCATCGAAGCTCGAAGGCGCGATGCTGGCAATCGTGCCCCACGGAGGAAGTCCCGAGATGTTCTTGGTAACGTTGATCCAGTTCGCAGCGCCGTCTTTCGTGTACCAGACCTGACCGTCATTGGTTCCGGCCCAGATGAGTCCCTTCTGAATCGTGGAGGGAGCGATTGCGAAGACGACTTCTCCGTAGAATTGCCCCAGATTATCTCCGACGATTCCTCCCGAGGGAGCCAGATGAGACGGGTCTTGCGTGGAGAGATCCGGGCTGATGACCGACCAGCTCTGGCCGGCATTCGTGGTTTTGAAAATCACCTGGCAGCCGTAATAGACCGTGTTGTGGTCAAAGGGATCGATCGCCAGCGGCGGTGTCCAGTGACAGCGATATTTCAAATCGCTTGGCGGCGAGTCCAGGGTGTGCATCCAGGGGCTGACGGAGTGCGCTTCTTTGTTGCGCGCGTCCCAGCGGGTGACGGTGTTCCCATAGCAGGTCGCCCACACCACGTTGGGATCGACTGGGTCGGGAACGGTGAAGCCGGATTCGCAGCCCCCCATCTCACGGTCCCAACCGGTTTCCTGGGAATCCACAGGCACGCTGGGGCCTCGCATGTTCCCGTCATCCTGCATGTTGCTGTAGAAGTAGTAAGGAATCTGGTTGTCCACGGCGACGTGGTACATCTGGCCTATGGGTAAAGTAACTCGGTGAAAGCCGCGGCCGTGGACAGACGTAATGAGCATGCCGCCGTCATCTGTAATCACAAAACGATCGGGATTGGCAGGATCGATCCAGATGTCGTGCGTGTCTCCGCCCCAGCGGACTTCGTGAAAATTCTCGCCTCCATCCAATGACTGGTGGAAGGAGCTGTTAGCCACGAGTACTTCATTGTCGCTGCCGGTCGAAACCGCGATTCGAATGTAGTAGCCCGCGCGTCCAATCAACGCTCGCTGGTAATTGACGGCCTTCCATTGTTCTCCTCCGTCATCGGATCTCCAGACTGATCCCTGGTCTTTGGTCTGGATCAGAGCAAAGACACGATTCGAATTCGTTGGAGCAACGGCGACATCGATCTTGCCTAGCGGGGCATGCGGCAGGCCGTGTTCTTCGATGCGAATCCACTTCGTTCCGCCATCGTGTGAAACGTAGACCCCGCTCCCCGGACCGCCACTGAATTCGCCCCAGGTATGTATCTCGACTTGCCACATTCCGGCAAACAACGTACGCGGATTGTGCGCATCCATGGTTAACCCGGAGCAGCCTACATTTTCTCCGGCAAAGAGCACACGCTCCCAATGCTGGCCGCCATCGGTCGTGCGGAAGACGCCACGCTCCGGTTGCGGCCCGGTAGTGCGCCCCAAAACGCAGGCAAACACAATGTCAGGATTCGAAGGATGGATGACAATCCGTCCGATGCGGCCGGACTCCGGCAAACCCATGTTGCTCCACGTCTTGCCGGCATCGATCGATTTATAGATTCCATTGCCCATCATGTCACTGTCGCGAATCGCCCAAGCCTCGCCAGTCCCCGCCCAAACCGTGCTGGGATCGGACGGTGCTACTGCGAGAGCGCCGATGGCGGCGACGGGTTGCTTGTCAAAGATCGGCACCCAGCGATTTCCGCCGTCCGTCGATTTCCAGATCCCTCCTGACGCCGCTCCGGCGTAATACACGCTGGCATCTCCCGGCACGCCGGCCACGGCAGCAATTCGATTCCCAACCTTTGGGCCTACGAAGCGGAATCGAAACTGGTCTTCCTGCTCAGAGTCCGGCTGTTGCGCAACTGCCGACACCACGCTGCCCAAGATTGCAATCGAGGCAAAACAGAGCCCAAGTGTTCTGCTGACCATGACTGGAATACCTCCGGTTTTGACCAGCGTGAATCTTACCCCATTTGGATTTGGCTGTGTTTTCTGGCTTGAGCGCGTGGCCGATTTGAGAAACTTCGGGCAAGCAGGATTTAGTGATTGCCTGGGTGTGGCGCCCCACGATTCAGCTTTTTGTTTCGGAACACGGACAGGCGGGAAATTTACTGGGCGGATAGCGGGCAACTAGGAATGAGATTACCTCAAGCCTTTCTCCAAACTGAACTTTCTCCACAGCTCTATGGATAAAGACTCGTATTCTTCACTCGACATACTGTCGGCAACGGGGTCATTGTCTGCGATCTTGCGGAGTTCTTCATAGTTCATTCTTGAATAGTCAGTCGCTTTTGTTCTTCTGTGTTGGTGTTCTTCAGTGCGTCCTATATCCGAGATCTGGTCCCACCACTTGCTGGCGATGTCGTTCTTGCGGAGCTTAAATTCATGCAGGACTTCCATGAGAGTCTTCGACCAAGCAGGGAAGCGCCACTCCTCGACCTGATACGCACTCCGAACATCATCAGGAAGCAAGCTCTTTCCCAAGTGGATCACTCCAACTCTCTTTAATTTTCGTTAACTTAGTTTCCCAAAGAAGAGAATTACTGCCTGACCGCAACTAGGTCAAGGGAAATGGGGCAATTGATGATGACTAGAATGGCTCCCCCACAACCAGGCAAGATGATCTTAACCAGAGAATTTTGAACCCCTCACGCAAGCAGATGAAGTTTCACATCCCCAATCTGGATCGCGTATTTCGGATCGCGGCTTCGAGTCTCGGGAAGCGTTTCACCTCGGTCGCGATCCGATACCTTGCCATCCCGCCCCAGTGGCGCAAGGGAGATGTTGTGAGCGTGGCGTAGAGAGTCTGGCGGGTGCCGTTGGCAAACCACTCCTTGTAGGCCTCTGCTCCTAACCCCATGTCCACCACGCTAAATGTGTTCGTCTCGCAGGCTTCGATCAGAATCTTCGCGAGCAGGCAGTAGCCAGGTGAATTCTCTTCGTCACGAGTGTCGAAAGTCGTCTGATACAACGACCAGCCTCCGTGAAATTGAAAGCCATAGCTCCACGCAACCCGCCGCTCCCCGATCCTCAACGTGGTCAAAGTAACGATCCCGGTTTCGGCGAATCTCCGCGCAAGATCCTCCATGAAAAACTGGCGCTCCGGCGCGGAGAGGAAGCTGACACCTTGTTTCGCCCGGAAGCGCGCCACCTGGATATCGACGAAATCCGGCAAGACAGTCCGAATCTGGGCCCACGATTTTAGATAAGTGCACGTCACCGGCCCCTCACGCTCCATCGCTTTCAGGCAGCGGCGGAGCTGTCTCTTGCGCATGACAGTGGTCTTCAACTCCTGGCGTTGCTCTGCCGAACCCAGCTCTACCTGGGGGCACAAGGACGCTGGTCGGATGTAGAGGTGAAAACCATACTTCTTAGCCGCGGACCGAAGGGCGGCAGGGGTCGCTGAGTCTGCCGGCAAACTGGCAAGCACAAGAGTGCCAGCCCCCAGTTTGTGAAGTTCAGCGAAAACTGCGTCGATGAACTCTGCTCGCCGCTGCGGATGGCTCAGGAATTCACAGTAGTCCCCAGTAGTGGCGGCGAGAAAGCTCACATTCCGTTCATCAGGGTCCGCCCCCAGACAGGCCACACCCACCAATTCATCGCCGTCGTAGCCAAGAAATAGCAACGGCTTCAGAGAGGCTTGATATGCAGATTGCACGGCGAGAGCCCATTCACAGGTATAGAAAACTTTGGGCCGCTCCATGTGCAGGACCAAATCGTTCCAGCGCCGCTGCAGAGAAGACTCTTCCGGAATTCTCCTGAGCACTACTATTCGCAAACTTACTTACCCCCCGGGGCTTCCACTCTGGAGAAGACATAGTAGTACCAGTCCGTGACATAAAGACGACTGGTCTGAGGGTAGTCGTCCCCGAGAACACGCAGCAGACGGAAGCGGAATCGATTGAGTTCTTGCTCGGCTTTTTCGGGAGTTGCCAAGTGGATTCTCATCCCGCCATGAGCTGCGTCAATCAGGTATCCTTCCCCGATCCAAAACGCAGGTGTTGGAATTCTCCGCATGACCCGAGGTAGCGATCTCCCGAGTGACTGAAAGGCCGCGATCACCATCCTCAGGCCGGTGAGACTCCAGAGCAGAGGCCGATACAAAGCCGAGTTACCGCCCACCAGCTGCTTCGCAATGCCTTCCAGCCGCTGCCGATTCCAGGATGGTCGCACCAGAATCGACCGCACATTGTGGGAGGAGAAAATCAGAACGCCCTTCGGTTTCAGCACACGGTGAATCTCGCGTAGAGCGCGATAGCGAGATTCGTCGGGAATCACCGAGTCTATGCCGTTGAAGGCCATAACGACAGCGTCAAAGCTTGAAGCGGCAAATATCGAGAGATCGGCTGCGCCTACATTTTCGAATTCGAGCCCCGGAAACTTGCTTCGGCAAGCGGCAATCATTTCGGCAGCATAGTCCGCGCCGACATACCGTGTGGCGATCGAAGATAGATATGGAGTTGTCCGTCCTCCCCCCACGCCTAGATCCAGGATCGTCATCCCCAGACTGAGATATTCATCAAACAACAATCGCTCGCACGGGGTGAGATAGTTCAGAGACGAATAATAGGCCGTGACCTCCGGACTGTTATAGGTATTAAGGTTCGGATCTTCCACGATTTTTTTCAGGGCCGTTGTGCGCACGGGTTTTCAGGCTTTCCAACTGAGAGATCTGCAGACAGGTGTAAAGAATGCCGTATTCTTGCTGCAGACGCAAGACAACCACGATTCTAGCCTCCCGCGGCGCGCTGGAGGCGAGCGTGAAGCCCACTCAAGTGGGCCGCGAACTCGGGTAGCGTCGTGTTCACGGTCACATGGATTCGCGGCAGCGCAAAGAGATTTGAAGGCCCCCGCCGCCAATGCTCGACGTTGAGAAACGCACATGCAAACCCGGCTTTTTGAGCAAGGCCCAGTTCACGTTCCCCCATCGTGGAAGGGGTGCCAAAGGGATAGGCGAACGCCCAGACCGGCCGCCCCAGCGCTCGTTCTATCTCGTTCTTGCTTTCTTGAATCTCGCGGCGGGCTTCCTCTTCGCAGCATAGCGACAGAACGGGATGTGACAAAGTGTGCGCTCCGATGCTCATTCCAGCCTCAGCCAGCGCCCTAAGTTCAGCCACACTCAGGAGGCGCCATCGTCTTTCGGAACGAAGCTCAGAATGCGAAACCTGAGTCACATCGCAGTGACTGCGCACCAGGCTCATCCAATCCGCGCGGGCTCTTGCGTCCAATCGCGAAGCTCTTCTCACTGTGCTCCACCACCGGGCCTGAAAACTCCCTGAAGGTTCCGCGTTTTCTTCCACCGGAAGCTGCAAGTCGAGCCCGTCTAGCGGCCTGCTGCGCATTAATTGGTAAAGCTCCTCGTACCAAAGCATGGCTGGCTTAGTCCCGCACGAAGCCCCGGTCACGAAAAAAAGGCAGGACACGCCCTCGCTTTGCAGCAATGGAAGCATGTCTGTCAACGTGTTAACCAGACCGTCGTCGCAGGTCAGAAGAACCGCGCGTGGAGGGAGCCGCTTGCCATGCTCTACCCAGGCTCGAAAGTCCTCTGGGTGGATGAGGTGATAGTGACGCTTCAGAAATTGAAGGTGCTGTCGAAAGGTTTCCGGGTGTACCAGGTTTCCATCGAGAAAAGCTTCGCCGCCCGAATGGCCGGCTGGAACGACGCCATGATAGTTCACGACTGCATAATCGCCAAGGGGCGTAACCCAGTCGAGCCATCCGATGTGATGCAAAACCGGATACACTGCGTGCTTTAGCATTGGACTAACGAGGCGCATCCCGGACGACCGGGTACCATTGTAACAACCGACTTGGCTTTACCGCCGGCTAAGCCCTTCGCCACATGCGCTCGGCTGCTGTCCGAGTCAACCGCCCAAATGCCGCCCATCAGGCAACCCAGTAATTCCGGCCAGCAACTAAATAACTAGTTACCTTTCCGAGACTCATCCGTCTAAACGCAGGAAGGAGAGCTAGAGTGCCGCCGAAACAGTCCGCAACCTTGACTCAAGCCGAGCTTCGAATCATGGAAGTGCTCTGGCGCAGGGGTTCTGGCACGGTCCAGCAGGTGCTGGATTGGCTGGCCTCTGCTCTGGCCTATAACTCGGTTCTAACGACGATCCGCACACTGGAAAAAAAGGGCCACGTGAGGCATGTAAAGGATGGCCGTGCCCACGTCTATGAGCCGATCATCGGACGCGAGGAGGCTACCCGCTCCGAGGTTCGGCACCTGGTTGGCCGCTTCTTCCGCAACTCCCATGAGGCGCTGATACTAAACATTCTGCAAGATGAGGCGATTGACGCTGCCGATCTCAAACGCTTACGCGAGCTGCTGGAACTGAGTGTTGTCAGAGGTGACGCGAAATGACGGTTCTGCACTTGCAAGCCTTGGCGCAAATCCTCACCGAACGGGCGCTGAATTCTGCCGTCCCAGGGATGGTTTTGGTCGGGACGGTATGGCTGTTGCTTCGGATCGTAGGCAGGCAGAACTCCGGAACCCGTTTTGCTGTTTGGCTTTCGACGCTTCTGGCAGTTGTCGCGCTTCCACTTCTTTCGGGATCGGGCCTCAGTGGCACACACGGCCTGGCTCTTCCGTTCGCAAACCAGCACGGAGAAATCATCCTTTCCAATTCCTGGGCCTATTACTTGTTCGCTGTGTGGGGCGCCGGTGCCGGGTTGTCGCTTCTGGGGCTGAGCGTCGGACTCTGGCGTGTGTGGCAAATTCGCAGGCAGTGCTTCGAAGTCAATCTTGCTTCTCTCGATCCTGCGATTACCGAGATCCTTCGCGGCTTTAGGTCCCGTCGCCCAGTGAAACTGTGCGTTTCCAGCGACGTGGCCGTTCCCGCTGCCATCGGTTTCTTTCAGCCTGCCATTGTTTTTCCTGCCGGGCTGTTGCCGCAACTCTCTACCGACGAGATCATGGTAATTCTGCTCCATGAACTCGCCCATCTTCGCCGCCGGGATGATTGGAGCAATCTCGGTCAGAAGATCGTGAAAGCTGTGTTCTTTTTTCACCCCGCCATCTGGTGGATCGAAAACCGCCTGACGCTCGAGCGGGAGATGGCCTGCGACGACATTGTTTTAGCGCAGACTGCAAGCCCCAAGGCTTACGCCTCTTCTCTGATCTCATTCGCAGAGAAGTTGCGAAATGCCCGAGGGCTGGCTCTGGCGCAAGCTCTGGTGAGTCGAGCGTGCCAGATGTCGCTGCGCGTGGCGCACATCCTCGATGCGCGACGGCCGTACCGCAAAGGCCTTTGGACGCCGGTTCTGGGTGTGAGTGCGGGCCTGCTGGTGGTGGTTTTGGGCGCGGCTCCTTACGCACCGCGGGTCGTGGCCTTCCAGTCCCAATCGAGTTTGCGTCATGCGCAGATTCAACCGGCACAGCAGGTGGCGAAGAACGAAGCGCCAACGGGAACCGCTGACGCCGCCACGAGCCACACTACGGCGGCGGATATTGCGCCACCTAGGTTTGCGTCCCCCAGAGCAATACCGGCCGCTTTTAATACGCGAACTGCAGGCGTGCCGGTGCGGTTGAAAGAAACGACGCCTCGCAAGTCGTTGCTGATCCGCGCACAAGCAGCGCCGAAGGATGTTCCCGCGCGGGAAACGTTTGTCATTTTGCAAACCTCGCGTTACGACGCCTCTGGGTCTCGGGTTTGGACTCTGTGCGTTTGGAAAGTAAGAGGAGAAAGTCGGGCAGAACAACAGTGGGAATCAGCCCTGGTTCTGGGTCTGATCTAGCGAGTAAATTTTTTGTCTTCATCAACTAAACAATTAGTTTCATCAAGGAGAAAAAGCACCATGAAAAGTTGGATCACGTATTGCCAGGCGGCGCTCAACCGGCGCTTCCTAATCTCTTTGGCTGCGGTGGCGATGGTCTTGTCGCTCACAGCCTATGAATTTGACAATCCCGTAAGGGCGGCGGCGCCAGCGGTGGCCGCCGCGGCACTCGACGATAACAGCGTCAGCGCGTTGCTTTCGCTTGACCGCGCGATGGAGACACTGGCCGCACGCGTCACTCCGGCCATCGTCAACGTAACCGTCGTCTCCAAAAAGTCTGGCATTGCAGCGAACCCAGCCGGCAGCGGCGACAACGACGGCGATGACGATTCTAACGGCCTGCAGCAGTTCTTTGGGAAACAGTTCGGTCGCCAGTTCGGCTTCGGCCAACACGGGTTTGGCCAGAACATGGGCCCGCAATCGAACATTGAGCACGGTCTGGGCAGCGGTGTCATCATTTCACCCGATGGCTACATCGTGACCAACAACCACGTTATTGACGGCGCAGTCGATATTCGCGTCACCATGACGGACCGGCGAATTCTGCCCGCGAAGTTAATCGGTGCCGATCCTCTCACCGATCTTGCCGTTATCAAGATTGACGGCAGCAACCTGCCCAGCGTTCCCTTGGGAGATTCGACGCAACTGCATCCGGGGCAAACTGTGCTTGCGTTCGGTAATCCTCTGGGATTCCAGTTCACGGTGACGCGCGGGATCGTCAGCGCGCTGAACCGCCCCAATCCATTAGCCGCGGACCGCCGTTCGCCTGGCCAGTTCATCCAGACCGATGCGGCTATCAACCCTGGCAACTCCGGCGGACCGCTGGTCAACGCGCACGGCGAAGTCGTGGGCATCAACACGTTTCTGGTTTCCGAGACCGGCGGTTTTTCCGGCATGGGGTTCGCTATTCCAGCGCAGATCGTGAAGCCTACGGTCGAAAATCTCATCAAGTACGGAAAAGTCAGTCATGGATATATCGGCATCGGCATCAGCGACGTTACTCCGGATGAGGCGCATTTCTTCCATGTGAACAACGCTTCTGGAGCCGTCGTCACCCAGGTCGAGCCGAACTCGCCGGGCGCGAAAGCAGGACTGAAGGTCGGCGATGTCATCACCGACCTCGACGGGAAACCCGTGACCGACGCCGGTGCGCTGCAAGTCGAAGTGGGAGAACAGCGGCCCGGCACCACGCTGCACCTCAAAGCCCTGCGCGACGGCAACTCGGTCGACGTACCAGTCACGCTGGAGGCAATGAACAAAGGGGAGCACGATAACCAAAGCGGCGACGCCAGTCACGGCAAGCCGCGCTGGGGCCTCGGTCTGGGAGACCTGACGCCTGACGTGCGGCAGCAACTGCAAGCCGGCGACAACGTTAACGGCGCCGTGATCGAGCAAGTCGCCCCCGGCAGCCCGGCCGATAACGCCGGTCTGCAGCAGGGTGAAGTGATCACGGAAGTGAACCGCCAGCCGGTGCATTCCGCAGCCGATGTGCAGAGGGCCCTTGCCAGCGTTCCCAAGGATGTCGATGCCCTGGTGCTGGTCTGGTCTAATGCCGGAAGCACTTTCCGCGTCTTGCATCCCACGCAGGGCTAGTCTGATGTTTTGTTTGAGGCGCGGGCATCCGCTCGCGCCTCAGACCTTTCCCATTTTCCTTTCCGGCTTTGCTTAACCACCCACAAGGGCGATCCGTTCTTAAGGCAGGGGACGTAGGTCCCCCCAAATCCGCGGCCGCAGTTGCGTTACACTCCAAACCAGGCTTCCATTCCGGTGCTAAGCGTGTGAAGGCCCTGACTTGTTCCCACTTCGGGCAATCGCTGAAACACGGCGTAGGGCATCACATTGCGCGTTGGAATCCTCAATCCGCAGCTATAATTTTGAACAATTCGGAGCCGACAAAGGAGACCCCTTTTGACCGTTGACACGAATGAAAAGCCCCACGTCGAGCGTGACCATCAACTCCCGGCTTACGGTTCGGACTCTCACCGGCATAAAACGTTGTGGATCGTAGTTGGGATTGTGTTGTTGCTCGTCCTTGTACTCGCCATCGTCCTGTTCTGGCGCCACGACGAGGAAGGGAAGAAAGTCGCGCCCCCTCCGCCGAAGATCACTATTACAACTGCGACAGCTCAAAAAGGAGATATTGGCGTTTACCTCGACGCGATCGGTACGGTCACTCCGGTCTATACCGACTCGATCACCAGCCAGGTGAATGGCCTGGTCGTTGCGGTGCACTACACGGAGGGTCAGCTGGTAAGTAAGGGCGATCCGTTGGTTGACATTGATTCGCGTCCTTACCGGGCGACTCTTTTGCAGGCGCAAGGCGCTCTGGAGCGAGACGAAAATCTGCTCGCCCAGGCCCAGATGGACCTCGAACGCTACCGCACCGCCTGGGCGCGAAACGCAATCCAGAAGCAACTTTTGGACGACCAGGAAAAACTCGTGCTGCAGGATCAGGGCACGGTAAAGAACGACCAGGGAACCGTGCAATTTGACCAGATTCAGGTCGACTACTGCCATATTACTGCGCCCATCGCGGGCCGCGTCGGGTTACGGTTGGTGGATCCGGGCAACGTGGTGCAGTCTTCGGGAGCCACTACCCTGGTTGTCATTACCCAGCTGGATCCCATAACCGTAATTTTCACAATCCCGGAAGACGGTCTGGGTCCAGTTGAGGCTCGATTGCAAAAAAAGGCTTCGCTCGCCGTCGATGCCTTCGACCGCACTGCGCAGACCAAGATTGCCAGCGGGAAGCTGTTGACACTCGACAACCAGATTGACACCACAACCGGGACTGTAAAAGCGCGGGCCGTCTTCGCCAATAAGAACGCCGCGCTCTTTCCAAACCAGTTTGTGAATACCCGGTTGCTGGTGAATACGTTGCAAGGGGTAACGCTGATTCCGGCTTCCGCCATTCAACAGAATGGCCAGGCGTCGTTCGTGTATGTGATTCAAAACAATATCGCTCACATGCGCAGTATCAAACCGGGAGTTACAACCGGCGGAGTCACGCAGGTTGATGGCATCAATCCCGGAGACGTTGTCGCCAACAGCAGCTTCGATAAGTTGCAGGACAAGACCGCGGTTGTGGTTTCGAACCAGCCTGCGACCAAGCCTGCCGCTGCTGGCACGAGCGGGAGCAGCACCCAGTGAGTCCATCTCGTCCGTTTATTTTGCGGCCGGTTGCGACCTCTTTGCTGATGGCTGCAATCCTCCTGGTCGGTATTGTTGGCTATACCCAACTGCCGGTCTCCGCTTTGCCGGAAGTCGATTATCCGACCATTCAGGTGCTCACGTTTTATCCCGGAGCCAGCCCAACCGTGATGGCGACGACGGTGACTGCGCCCCTGGAGCGCCAATTCGGCGAACTGCAGGGTCTGAGCCAGATGACCTCCACCAGTTCCGGTGGCACTTCCGTGATTGTTCTGCAGTTCAGCCTCTCTCTGAATATCGATGTCGCCGAGGAAGAGGTGCAGTCTGCCATAAACGCATCGCAGAGTCTTCTGCCATCCATTTTGCCCGCGCCGCCCATCTACAGCAAAACGAATCCAGCCGATGCTCCCGTGCTGACCCTGGCCATTACCTCAAGCGCCATGCCGCTTTCTCAGGTTGAGGATCTCGTAGACACGCGCCTCGCGCCCAAGATTTCGCAGCTCAGCGGGGTCGGCCTGGTGACCATCAGTGGCGGCCAAAAGCCGGCAGTCCGAATTCAAGCGAACCCCGCGGCTTTGTCATCCTACGGCATCAACCTGGAAGACGTGCGCTCCGCCCTGACCCAAGCCAGTGTGAACGCCGCCAAAGGAAACTTCGATGGGCCACGCCAGGATTACCAGATCGACGCCAACGATCAACTGGTTACCAGCGACGACTACCGGAAAGTTGTAGTTGCCTACCGTAACGGCGCGCCGGTGATGCTGACCGACGTAGCGCAGATCGTGAACGGCGTAGAGAACAACAATCAGGCCGCATGGATGAACCAGACCCCAGCCGTGATTCTGAACGTCCAACGCCAGCCCGGGGCCAACACCATCAGCGTGGTCAAGAGCATCAAGCAACTCATGCCTCAGCTTGAGGCAAATCTGCCCACGGGCATTCAGGTGACCACACTTACCGATCTTACAACCGCCATCGAAGCATCGGTTTCCGACGTTGAGTTCGAATTGCTGTTGACGGTCGGACTCGTCGTTCTGGTCATCTTTCTCTTTCTGCGAAGTCTCTACGCCACAATCATCCCTAGCGTCGCTGTGCCGCTGTCACTGATCGGCACCTTCGCGGCGATGTACATCCTGGGTTACAGCCTGGATAACTTGTCACTGATGGCGCTAACCATCTCCACCGGCTTCGTGGTGGACGATGCCATCGTGATGATTGAGAACATCTCGCGCTACATTGAAGAGGGCGATCCGCCCATGGAAGCGGCGCTGAAGGGTGCGGAGCAGATCGGCTTCACCATTCTCTCGCTGACCGTATCACTGATCGCCGTGCTGATCCCGCTGTTATTCATGGGCGACGTGGTGGGGCGCCTGTTCCGCGAATTTGCCGTCACCCTTGCGGTCACGATCGTCGTTTCGGCAGTAGTCTCGCTCACGCTCACGCCCATGATGAGCGCGCGAATCTTGCGGCACCAGCCTAAAGAGCAGCAAGGGCGCATCTACCGCGCTACGGAGCGCGCTTTCGAGGGAATGATCGCGTTCTATGGCCGGACGTTGAAGTTTGTCCTTCGCTTCCAGACCATTACGCTGTTGGTCGCGCTGGCCACACTGATGCTTACAATCTTCCTTTACATCATCATCCCTAAGGGATTTTTCCCTGTGCAAGACACGGGCGTCATCCAGGGCATTTCGCAGGCGCCACAGACGATCGGATCAAAGGCCATGGCGGCGAAGCAGCAGGAGCTGGCAAGAGTAATTCTGGATGACCCAGCGGTGGAAAGCCTCTCATCGTTTATCGGCGCGGACGGGACCAATACAACGACGAATAGCGGCCGAATGTCGATCAATCTAAAGCCGCTCGACCAGCGCAAGTTGAATGCTTCTGATGTAATTCGCCGGCTCAGTTCAAAACTGGACCAGGTTCAGGGCATACAGCTGTTCATGCAACCGGTGCAGAACATTACTGTGGACGATCGCGTGAGCCGCACGCAATACCAGTACACGCTCGAAGACCCGGATGCGAATGAGCTAAATGACTGGACCAACCGCTTCGTCAGTCGCCTGAAACAGCTGCCGGAGCTGGAAGATGTCGCTACCGACCAGCAAATGGGTGGGCTGGCTGTATCTCTGGTGATTGACCGGGTCACGGCTTCGCGTTTCGGCATTGCGCCGACAACCATCGATAACACGCTGTATGACGCGTTCGGCCAGCGGCAGATTAACACCATGTACACCCAGGTGAATCAGTACCATGTTGTGCTCGAGAGTGAACCGCAGTTTCAGCTGGATCCAAACAAGCTGAACCATCTTTACATTCAGTCCAATGCCTCTGCGGGAGCGACTGGTGCCGGCGCCTCTTCCTCATTCGCGTCCTCCGGTGCATCCTCCGCGGGCTCAAACGCGTTGACGGCTTCAGCGCTCTACACTCCGTCGGCGAATACACTTACCCCTCCTGCGAACGCGCTTTCGCCGACCGCGCCTTCAACATCGAATAATGGAGCGAACTCCGCGGGCTCCACCAGTTCTGCCATGAGCAATGCTGTGCCCCTGAGTGCTTTCGCGCACTTTGAGAACACGACCGAAGCGCTTTCCATCAACCACCAGGGTCAATTCCCCGCTATCACCGTATCGTTCAATCTGGCGCCGAACGCCGCGCTGGGCGAGGCCATTACGGCTGTCGATAAAGCGCAGAAAGACATGCACATGCCTGCCAGTTTGCAAGCCGGCTTTCAAGGCACCGCGGCATCCTTCACCAATTCACTGGCCAATGAGCCTTTGCTCATTCTCGCCGCACTCGTCACGGTGTACATCGTGCTTGGGGTTTTGTATGAAAGCTTTATCCATCCGATCACGATTCTCTCCACGCTGCCGTCGGCGGGCGTGGGGGCGTTCCTCGCGCTGATTCTCTTTCATCAGGATTTAAGCGTGGTAGCGATCATCGGCATCGTGCTGCTGATCGGTATCGTGAAAAAGAACGGCATCATGATGGTCGATTTCGCGCTCGAAGGCGAGCGGAAGCACGGCAAGAATGCCAAGGATGCGATTTACGAGGCCTGCCTGCTGCGCTTCCGCCCCATCATGATGACTACGATGGCTGCGTTGCTGGGCGGACTGCCGCTGGCGCTCGGTACTGGTTTCGGTTCTGAGTTGCGCCGGCCGTTGGGCATCGCCATGGTGGGTGGATTGCTGCTCAGCCAGGCGCTGACGCTCTACACCACCCCGGTCATCTACATCTTTTTTGACAATCTGGCACAGCGCTTTGGGCAGAAATCGAAACAGCCGGAACCTGGAAATGCAGAACAGGCGGACCCGCAATGAACATCTCCGAACCCTTCATTCGGCGTCCAGTGGCGACCACGCTGCTCACGGTGGCAGTTGCACTTGCGGGGGCGATTGCGTTTGAGGTGTTGCCTGTAGCGCCCTTGCCGGAAGTCGACTTTCCCACGATTTCGGTTAGTGCAGGCTTGCCAGGGGGTAGCGCCGAAATTATGGCGTCCTCGGTCGCCACCCCCTTGGAGCGGCAGTTTGGTCATATCGCAGGGGTCACTGAGATGACTTCCTCCAGCACGCTGGGTAGCACATCAGTCACCATTCAGTTCGACCTCAGCCGTGACATTGATGGCGCGGCCCGCGACGTGGAAGCCGCTATCAATGCTGCGCGAACCTATCTGCCAGCCAATCTGCCGGGTAATCCGACTTATCGCAAAGTCAATCCCGCCGATTCGCCGATCATGATTCTCGGCCTGACCTCGGACAAATTCGGCCCCGATAAACTGTACGACGAAGCTTCCACCGTTCTGGCGCAAAAGCTGTCGCAGATCCAGGGCGTGGGGCAGGTCGCGGTCGGAGGCGGCGCGTTACCCTCCGTGCGCGTGGACGCAAATCCGGCACAATTGGCCAGTTACGGACTTACCCTTGCGAACTTGCAATCGGTGCTGAGTCTGCAGAACGCCGATCTGGCGAAGGGCCAAATCACCGACGGCGTGGTCACCGCGGACATACTGGCCAACGACCAGATTTCGCACGCCGCGGACTACAAGCCACTCATCGTCGGTTACAAGAACGGTACAGCGGTCCGCTTGTCCGACGTCGCTCAGGTGACAGATTCGGTGGCGAACGTCCGTGCGGCTGGCTACTTGAACGGGAAGCGCTCGATAACGGTCATCATCTTCCGCCAACCCGGCGCGAACATCATTGAGACGGTCGACCGCATCCGCGCGCAGCTTCCGTATATCCAGGCGTCGATTCCGCTCGGCATCGATACCACGATCGTTCTGGATCGGACCATCACCATCCGCGCCTCGGTCAGCGACGTGGAGCGGACACTGCTCATTTCCATCGGCCTGGTCATTCTTGTGGTGTTTGTCTTCCTGCGCAACGGCCGCGCCACGCTCATTCCCGCGGTCGCGGTACCGGTGTCGCTGATCGGTACGTTCGCCGTGATGTATATGCTCGGATACAGCCTCGACAACCTTTCCCTGATGGCCATGACCATCGCGACGGGATTCGTGGTCGACGATGCCATCGTGGTGATGGAAAACATCTCCCGCCACCTGGAAGATGGCATGAAGCCCTTTGCCGCAGCGCTGAAGGGCGCGCAAGAAATCGGTTTCACCGTCTTCACTATCAGCATATCGTTGATTGCCGTCTTTATTCCACTTCTGATGATGGGCGGAATCGTCGGCCGTCTCTTCCGCGAATTTGCCGTCACGCTTTCGACGGCAGTCTTCGTGTCCATGATCATCTCCCTGACCACGACGCCGATGATGTGCGCCTACCTTTTGAAGAGTGACCGCGCGGAAAAACATGGCCGCATGTACATGGCCAGCGAAAAGTTCTTTGAGGGGACCCTTTCGTTGTATCGCGGCAGCCTGCATTGGGTGCTCGATCATCCCACCCTCACCCTCGGCGTGCTGTTCATTACAATCGCGCTGAATGTTGTGCTGATCGTCAAGATACCCAAGGGCTTTTTCCCGGTGGAGGATACGGGAGCGATCACCGGCAGCGTCCGTGGGCCGCAGGATTCATCCTTTCCAGCGATGGACAACTCCATTCGGCAGATCGGAGCGGTAATAAAGAAAGATCCTGCCGTTGCGAATGTGATCGCGTTTACCGGCGGCGGCGGGGCTACCAATACAGGCAATATCTATGTTGCCCTCAAGCCGCTGGCGGACCGCAAGGTCAGCGCCGCGCAGGTCATCAACCGACTTCGGCCGCAATTGAACCGTCTGCCCGTGGCTTCTGCGTTTCTTCAGGCCGTGCAGGATTTGCGTATCGGCGGCCGCTCCAGCAACGCGATGTACCAATACACGCTCCAATCCGACAATGTGCAGGATCTTTCGCACTGGGCGCCGATCATCCTGGCCGCGATGCAGCACCTCCCCGGTCTGCAGGATGTGAGTTCCGACCAGCAGAATGGCGGTCTTGATGAGGTGATGAACTATGATCGCGTGACCGCCGCCAAGCTCGGTCTCACCACGCAGCAACTGGATTCGTCGCTGTACAGCGCGTTCGGCCAGTCAGAAGTGTCGATCATTTACACTCAGTTGAACCAGTATTACGTCGTGCTCGAAGTTGCTCCGCAATATTGGCAAAGTCCGGAAGGCTTGAAAGATATTTACCTGCAATCCGGCGGCGGCAACATTCCTCTGCTCACCGTGGCCAACGGTCACGCCAATACGACCCCGCTGGCCATTAACCACACGGGATTGTTTCCCTCGGTCACCGTGTCTTTTAATTTGGGCCCGAACGTATCTTTGAGCGATGCCACCCTGAGAATCGCACAGATGCAGAAGAGCATTGGGGCGCCCTCCACGCTGCAAGGTTTTTACGCGGGCACGCTGCAGGCCTACCAGCAATCTCTGGGCACCGAACCATGGCTGATCGCGACTGCTGTGCTGGCGGTCTACATCATTCTCGGAATTTTGTATGAGAGCCTCGTCCATCCTGTGACCATTATCTCTACGCTCTTTTCGGCGAGCGCAGGCGCCATGCTCGCACTGATGCTCTTCAAGCAGGACCTGAACATCATCTCCATCATCGGCATTGTGCTGCTGATCGGAATCGTAAAAAAGAACGCCATCATGATGATCGATTTTGCTCTGCAGGCGGAACGCGAGGAAGGGAAGAAGCCGATCTATGCGATTTTTGAAGCATGCATGTTGCGCTTCCGCCCGATCCTGATGACCACGATGGCTGCGTTACTGGGCGCCTTACCTTTAGCGCTAGGGACGGGCACGGGATATGAACTCCGCCGGCCGCTTGGCATCACGATTGTGGGAGGGCTGATCTTGAGTCAGTTGCTTACGCTCTATACGACTCCAGTCGTCTATTTGGCGTTCGACCGGCTGCGGTTGCGCATGGAAGGGAAAACAGCGCGACATCCCTTGCCGGTCCCCGAGACCAGCTAGCAAGGTGGATTGAGATGAAAAATTGGTCAGGCAGAGACGCTATGAAGATCCTCACGCGGAAACTAGTGAACGGCATGATTCGGCTGTGTGCGACTGCGCTTTTGTTAACGTTAACCGGATGCGTCGTCGGGCCGAAGTACCACCCACCCGCACCGCCGGCGCCCGCGGCCGTCTACAAAGAATCCCCCACCCAGTTTAAGGATAACGGGGACTGGACTGTGGCACAGCCCGCGGATGCAAAGCTGCGTGGCAAGTGGTGGGAGATCTTCAACGATCCCGAGCTGAACACACTCGAAGAACAATTGGATATCAACAACCAGAACATCAAACAATTCTTCGAGAACTTCATGGAAGCCCGCGCGATAGTGCGCGAAGCCCGTTCGCAATACTTTCCTACTTTGTCGGTCGCGCCCTCGTTCACCCGCTCGCGAACCTCGGGGAATCTGAACACGGCTCCCGTCAATACCTCCGGCACGGGCACCGCTGCCAAACAACTCCAAAGTACCGTCTACTCTCTGCCGCTCGAAGCGTCCTGGGAGCCCGACCTTTTTGGCAAGGTTCGAAATACGGTGCGCCAAGCCCAGTACGCGGCACAAGTCAGCGCGGCCGATCTAGAGAACGAGCGTCTCACCGAGCAGGCCAGCCTGGCCGAGTTTGTTTTCCAGATTCGCGGTCAAGACCAACTGCAAAAAATCTTTGACGATACTGTCGAGGCGGACCAAGCGGCCTACGACCTGACTCGTGCGCTTTATGAAGCCGGCATCGACGACAAGATCTCGGTGGTCGAAGCTGAAGCCACGCTACGAAGTGCCCAGGCGGGCGCAACCAATGTAGGAATCGCGCGAGCCCAGTTTGAGCACGCGATCGCCTTACTCCTGGGCAAGGCCGCCTCTGACTTCTCTATTCCCGCGAAGCCGATGACGGTTGCCCCACCGCCGATCCCGGTCGGAATGCCTTCGGAGCTGCTCGAGCGCCGGCCTGACATCGCCGCCGCCGAGCGAACGATGGCCGAAGCTAACGCAGCAGTCGGCATCGCTTACGCGGCTTATTATCCGACCCTGACTTTGACCGCCGCAGGCGGATTTGAGAGTTCCGCCTTCCATAATTGGCTGTCCTGGCCGAGCCGTTTCTGGTCCGTTGGCGCCTCGATCCCCGAAACCATCTTCGATGCTGGTTTGCGCCGTGCCACCGTCCAACAATACGTAGCGACCTACAACGCCGATCTCGCCGGATACCGCCAGACAGTGCTTACGGCTTTTCAACAGGTGGAAGATGGTCTTGCGGAAGTCCGCATCTTGTCCAAGGAAATTCAGCAAGAACAGCAGGGCGTGAATTCCGCACAAACCGACCTCAAGCTCGAACAAGCGCGATACGACACCGGTGTCGATCCCTACCTTGACGTGCTGATTGCCCAGACCACTCTGCTGGCAGACCAGCAGATCCTGACCAGTCTTCAGGTACAACAGATGACCTCTGCGGTCGCACTGGTGGAGGCCCTGGGCGGCGGCTGGGATCGTTCGCAATTGCCAAGCCCGCGGCAAGTAACGCAAAAACCGGCCAAGTCGGAGACGACCATCGAGCAGTAAGCCAAAGGGATTCTGCCACTGTCTGCGTGGCGGCAAACGGTTCACCGTGACATTAGAAATTGGACTCCCTGTTCAATTTCCGAGATCGCGACGGGAGCGAGATTTGCTTCAGACAACTTCTGATTAAGCCGCCGAAGTTTAATTGTTTTGAACTCGTTCCATTCCGCAATGCCTGCTTTGACGCGCTGGTCGGACTCGTTGTAAACGGCGATCGCCTGCGCAGGCACGGCGCGATCCCCGCCTTCGACGACACGTAGTGCCGATGCCATATCGGCGAAAGCGTCCTGCAGACCTGAAGTCTGCCCCGGAGCGGCCCCCGGCTTGGTTTCTATCTTTGAAATTTCAGTCTGAGCATCCACTAGCTCCGACTTGATAGCCGAATTGTTCTCGCCAACCTTCTGCTCCAGGTCGGCAAGGTGTTTTCGCAAAGAGGCGATTTCGGCAAGCGCGCGACGCGCTTCCCCGGTTTCGGCAAATATCTGTTGACCGATTTGCAACTGCTGGTGAAGTGTCTCGGGAGTGGCCGGGGAGCGGGGATCCATGACGACTTGCAGAGGCTGAGTCTGCACCTTTCCGTCAACTGTGAGTTTGACTGTGTAGAGTCCCGGCACGACTTTAGGGCCCTTGGGATTGCTGTATTCCGATTCTTCGTCTACGCTCGGCCCCCCGGAGCTGCTCCAACTGAGATCCCACACAAAGCGATGCATGCCAGGATTGGTTTCGAGGACTTCCGGCTTGGGAAACCAACGTTCGGCGATGGGAAGTGGCGGGCGACTTTCCGGATGTTTGTCTTCCGAAGAGAATCTGTGGACTGGTGCCTGTAGAGCATCGATAACCTCCAGCGAGACAGTGGTGGCAGAGGACTTGAGGAAATAGTCAATGATGGCACCGGCAGCCGGGTTCTCGGCCGTCGGTTCCTCCGGCGGAAGTGGAGTGCCCGGGAAGGAGTCATTATCGATGCGAAATGCTCGCGCCGGATGGTAAAGCCAGAATGCATGATCGTTGTCGGCATCGAACGCCTGGCGAAGCGGCGTAATGTCGTCCAGAATCCAGAAAGAGCGGCCGTGCGTTGCGGCTACCAGGTCATCGCCGTGGATCGCGAGGTCGCGGACGGAAGTCACCGGCAGATTCAGTTGCAAAGACTGCCAATCGCCGCCGTCATCGAACGATACGTAAACCCCCAATTCAGTTCCGGCAAAGAGCAGTCCCTTTCTCTCAGTGTCTTCGCGAATGCCACGCAGGAAGGCATTTGCCGCAATGCCGTTGGTAATCAGTTGCCAGGTAGCTCCATAGTCGCGGGTTCGATAGATATAAGGTGTCTGATCATCCAGCCGGCTGCGATCTACAGCCGCGTAAGCAACCGCGGGATCGAAATGCGAAGCTTCGATTAACGAGATCTTGCTCCAGGCCGTCAGGCCGCTGGGCGTGACATCTTTCCAGGTTTTCCCACCATCGCGCGTGAGATGAATCATCCCTGTATCGCTTCCCGCCCAGATCGTGCCGCCGTTCAGAGCGGATGCCGCAATCGTGAACACTACGCCATAGCCTCGTTGCCTCGCGTTCTCGTTCGTAATTGCTCCTTCCGCTTTGTCTCCCCGCTGCTGCGTCGCTCCGGTGAGGTCGGGGCTGATGGTCTCCCAGTGCAGGCCACCATCGATAGTTTTCATCACATACTGCGTCCCGAGGTACAGCGTTGTGGAGTCAGCGGGAGAAAAAACGAGAACTGGAGTCCAAGGATCCCTATATTTGCGCTGATTGATCTCGGAACCAAATGTCGGCACCGGCCAGGGAGTGACGTCCTGGCTGAGTCCAGTCCGCTTGTTGTAACGGTCAACGGTGCCGTAAGTTCCACTCAGATAGATGACGTTCGGATCCTTGGGATCAGGCGCCATGTATCCACTCTCGCTTTCGCCCGCGGGAAACCAATCACGTGGAGTGATCTGGCCATGATCAGTGCGGTTGGGGACGGCAGCGCTTCCGCTATCTTGTTGCGCGCCGTACACGATGTAAGGAAACTGGTTGTCAGTGATGACATGATAGAGCTGCGCGGTGGGCTGGTTGTACCATGTGCTCCAGGTCTGGCCGCGGTCGAGACTGATTGTGGTGCCCTGATCCGTTCCGAGAACCATGCTCTCGGAATTCTTGGGATCGATCCAGATCTCGTGGTAATCGTCGCCCCCGGGCGCGCCCCGGACAACTGAAATTGTTTTTCCTCCGTCTATCGATCGATAAAGAGCGACATTCGGAATGTAGATCACATCAGGATTCTGCCCGTCGACAGTGATGCTGTTGAAGTACCAGGCGCGGCTGGTGAGACGAGGATCGGCGTTCTCCAAAGTCCAGGTATCGCCACCATCGTCGGAGCGATATAAACCTGCCTTCTTTGCCTGGATGAGTGCGTAAACGCGTTTACCATCTGGCGCAACGTCGACTCCGATGCGTCCCCAATCTCCTTCAGGCAGACCATTGTTGAGGCGAGACCATGTTTTGCCCGCATCTTGAGAGCGGTAGAGGCCCCCGCCGGGTCCGTCGATAGGAGCATAGGTACTCCAGGGAGGACGATGCGTATTCCATGTGCCGGCAAATAATAGCTGCGGTTTGCCCGGACAGATCGCCAGGTCTGAAATGCCAATTTCGGATCCTTCATCCAGAACCTTGGCCCAATGGACGCCTCCATCTACTGATCTGTAAACCCCACGTTCCTCGTTTGGTCCATAAGCATGACCGAGAGCACCCACATAGACCACTTTCGGATCTCGCGGATCAATCACGATTCGGCTGATTTGTCGCGCATCCTCCAAGCCCATGTGCGCCCACGTGGAGCCACCGTCACTGGATTTGTAAACCCCATTACCGGAAGACAAGTCAGATCGAATATCCGACTCGCCAGTTCCCGCGTAGATCGTCTTGGGATCAGATGGTGCTACAGCGATCGCCCCGATCGAGGCCACTGGCTGTTTGTCAAAGATCGGCCTCCAGACTGTTCCGGCATCGGTGGTTTTCCAGACGCCGCCGTTGACCGCCCCGAAATAAAAAGTTGTCGAGTCGCCCGGCACTCCAGCCACGGCAACCACGCGACCTCCACGAAATGGGCCGATAAGTCGCCATTTCAGGCCGCTCATCACCTGCGGAGAAACCGATTGGGCGACGGCCGAGCCGGCAAATAAAAGAAGGAAGAGTGCGATGAAACTCTTGTGAAAACGCGACCTAAGTTTGTGCAAGTGGCAATCCCTCCCGAATAGCCAGTTTACTGGAAAACGCAATATTGAATTGTTCTGGGCGTGAATGCAGGCGGCGTACCGAATTCCTGAAGCCGCGATGCGGTTACTGACCGGAGTGACGGAAGGTGAATGTGTTAGGCCGTTCGGGACGTACGTCCTCTACCACGTAGCTTGGCTAATGGCTGGTGGCGCCGCTGTCATTACTGACCATGAGGCTCGACACGTTCACCGGCTCGAAGTCCGATAAGGTGAGATTCGTGATGCACTCAAGATCGGTATCGTTCCAGCGAGCGTCGGGTGTTCCGATGAGCCCGCCGCTGTCTCCGTTGTCGGCCAGGATGATGCCGTAGTTCCGGAACGCGGTGATGATTATGGCCGCTTGTGGACTCGCGGAGGCACAAGAGGGAGTCGCCACGGAAGCCTTTAGTCGATAAATCTCGCCAGCGGGTCCGGACATGGTGCAGCTTGCGGGAGGAGAAGATTGAGAAATGAGCGATTCCACGGGAATGGAACTCCCTCCCGTCTCCGTGCAACTCCCCACTCCTGCCGTTTCTGTAGCCGGCCAGACCCAGTAGTTCAACATATGGTTGAGCGTGAATCGAATGGGATGCTGAATGGTGCCGCTCGGAGCGCTGGGTGTCCCGGCGCCGATTACCTCGTCGGCATTAGCAAGCAGCGGCGCTACCGGAAGTCCTGCAGCATCGGAAGTCCCCTCCCCTTGCGGGGTTAGGTTATTCGAAGACACGTCGGGCCAAAGCGCGTTCGAAGAATCGGTCCAGGGACCGCCTTCGTATATTCCCTGCCACATCTCGTACAGGCCTGGGTCGTTTCCACCGCCCGCCTCCAGATAGACCAGGACGTGTCTGTCTCCCGTGGAGTTGCTGGTGCCTTCCACCGGCGCATTCGCTGGAATTGGGCCCGAGGTAAAGTAGGATTGATACAGGGTCGTCGTGACCGATTCGTCCGTCTGGTTGTAAGGAACTTCAACGGCTGGTATTCCGTTCGGAAAGGGAGCATTCGAATTGTTCCCGAAGAATGGTTTCACCGTCGCCGACAAATAACCGCTATACATAGGCGCTGCGGGGGAACTGTCGACCGGCAAGCCTGTCGTGGCTGCATCCACTCGATGATGAAAGATGGAAGTTGACGGGAAAATGTTTGCGAGGAACGCGTTGTTGCCGTTTATGGCGATACTGATGCTCTGAGTCCCTTGCGCGCTTGTCGAATCCATAACTACAAATTCGGGCGTGTAGGTACCTTGACCGCCGATCAGTGAGCTGCTGATCTTCCCCGTGGTTGCATCGAGAGACATCCCCTCAGGTAATGGAGGAAAGCTGGAATTCGTGCTTACCGAATAGGTGTAAGGCGGAGAGCCGCCGCTGGCGACGATTGTGCAGCCTGCATACGTCTTGCCTTGTGTTCCGCTTGGGCATGAAGTGGTTGTTATCGCCAACGAACCGCCGGACGCCGTTACAGTCACCTTTGCCGTGGCTGTGGTCGAGCCCGCGCCATTGGTCGCAGTCAATGTGTAGGTAGTCGTTGCCGTTGGGCTCACGCTCGTTGACCCGCTCGCGGATGTGGAAGTAAATGTTCCCGGCGTAATCGCAAGACTGGTCGCCCCGGTCGTTACCCAATTCAGCGTGCTGCTGGAGCCCGAGGTAATACTGGAGAGGCTAGCCGTGAAAGAGCTGATCACTGGTTTGCTGGCCGCGTTTACGGTAACGGTTAGTGTAGACGTGCTCGATCCGACGGCGTTGGTGGCGGTCAGAGTGTAGTTGGTCGTCGCCGTTGGGGTCATGCTGGTTGAGCCGCTTGCCGATGTGGAGGTAAATGTGCCCGGGGTGATGGCAATACTCGTCGCACCTGCTGCCGCCCAACTCAGCGTGCTGCTTGTGCCGGAGTTTATGCTTGTGGGAGCCGCCGTAAAGGAAGTGATCGTCGGCGGCGACTCTTTTCCAGGGGACGAACTCGGCGTGCCACAACCCGCCAGTCCGAAACAGGCAAATATAACGAGGGCCAGCGCGCAAAGAGTCAGCCGGCCCCCAGAGTCCATCTTCCCGCTCGCACCAGGCAGTGTGTTGCCGTTCGCGCAACACGTGTGGCGGCGGTTCGGCGTCGAAGTCAGCTCGTTAGATTGGTTATAGTTATGCCAGCTCATCCCCAGTAAACTCTATTGCCGACGCCGTCATAGCTGAAGCTCTCGGTGGTCGTAGCCCCTTGGACCATCTGAGTCAGTTCATAAATCAGGCCATAGCTGCAATTCGACGTAGAACCATTGAGGCGGACCTTTGACTTTTTGTGCTCCGTCAGCAAGTACCGCGTTGCGGCTCATTTCTAGAAGCTGAGAGACTTCGGTAGTCATTCGATCCGCCAGAATTCAGTGTAAGGAACTAAGAATCGGTGAGGTTGTGGTGCGTGATCTCGTCATAAGGCTCTCGACACAGAAGACAGGTTTGACCACATCCTCAGCGATGGCAGGGCTGATCGGACCAGACGTCCTGTCACAATTCGATCTGAAGGTAGATTATTCGCGCAATCGGCTCATCTTGGAAGAGAACGAGCACTACGGTCGACGCCCCGCAATATCCAGTTGGGTGTTCGCGTTAGCTTCTAACTCAGCTCATTTCGAGGCGCCACAGTGTGGCGCCTCGCTGCTCGACCAAATCGAAGCATCAGTGAGAAACCGTGCCGCGCCTTGGGCTAATTCTGGAATAAGGTGAAGGTGGTAATCTTCGGGCATTATGACTCTGCTGTCTCTGTTGGAGGTTCTGGGGTGAAATCAAAGTTGTTGCGTCCTCCCGCTCCCGCATGAAGAGGGATACTCACCCGAGCGACTGCTCCACCCTCAGGCAACGTCAGCAGCTCCAAACTCTGGTGCTGGCCATAGATCGTTTCAAGCCGTTCACGTGTGATTCTCAGTCCGACGCCGCTCGATTGGTGGCGCCCCTGCTCGCGCATCCCGGGTCCGTTATCTCGCACTTCCAGATGAAGATCCGTATTGTCTGTAGTAGCTGAGATTCGAATCTCACCTCCCGCCGCCAGCCTTGAAATTCCATGCTTGATCGCATTGTCCACTAAAGGCTGCAACAACAAGTGCGGAACGACTGCGTCGAGAGTCTCTGGAGCCACGTCAATACTTATCTTAAGCCTCTCTTCAAAGCGCACCTTCTCAATCTCAACATAACAATTTACGAACTCAAGTTCGCGACTCAATGTTGTCATTTGCGTCTCGGCGGTTTCGAGGCTGATTCTGAGCAGGTCGCCAAGACGCGTGATCATTCGATCGGCAGCTTCGACGTCGGTTAACATCAGCGCCGAGATTGAGTTCAGGGTATTAAAGAGAAAATGAGGTTGGAGCTGGCTCTTTAACGCCTGCGTACGCGCTTTCGCGAGTTGCGCCTGAAGTTGTGAAGTGCGCACTTCTCGCTCACGAAACCGCCGGTAGTATGACGCCACGTGTGCGATCAACACGATCGGGAAATAGGTGGTGACCACATCGTCAACCACGCTTTGAAGAAACAGTGTGCGATAAGCATCCCAATGGATTCGGAATGCATGGGCTTGAGAATCCCAGATGGCCGAGGCCCAGCCCTTGACTCCAGGATCCCAAAACGCGTAAGGAGTCAGACTCCTGAGGGCCACGTGAGCCACGGTAAACACCAAACTGCCGGCCAGCAGCACTAACGAGCGCTCTGCCCAGTTGCTGCGCAGCACTTGATAACGATTCGCGAACGCGAAAACGAAGGGAGTAAGTGGAGCGTAAGTGAGTACGACGCTGGATTGCAGGCCTAGAACGCTCAGAAAGCTCATAGACTCGCCGGTCGAGCGGAACAACTGGTAGACCGTTATGGCGTAGGCTAGAGCAATAAACGTCCACACGCCGAAGCTTAAGCCCCAGACCATCGCAGGGCGAAAGGTCCAAAGGAAATTGGTATTTGTTTTCTCCTCCGCGTTCACAGTCGCAGCCCGCCGCGGGCGCAGAACTAACTCTCCCCCACAGTTCGAGCAAATCTTGTTCATGTTCGAGGTACAAGTCGGACAAAAGGTACACTCGTAAGAGCACACGTAGGCCATGCTGTCAGGTGGCAGAGCTCGCCCGCACTCTTCACAACCGTTCTTCATTTTCACAGCGCCTTCAGCGACAACATGTTGTCCTCGCCAGAAAATCAACTTGTCCAACTTCATTGGTCCCCGTGATACTTGACGCCGCTCACATCATGAGCTGATTTGTACAGCCGGACCAATCCAGCCGAACCAATATAGATCGCGGGGGATGTTTGCAGAAGTCTCAGGCCCCACGAAACATGTAATTCGCCGTCTTGCCATATCTTGCAGTTTGCCCAGAAGAAAACTCCTCTAGCAAGGAGCCGGTATCGAGAACAGCGACCCAAGGGTCTGTCTGGCTTTATGACGAACTTCCGTGTGGTTGCCTAACTGGGGAAGATGATCTCAAGGAGATGGTGTGTACTCCTGGACAGGGCCGTCCATGCCCCACATCACTTGCCAGGAACCGTCCTGTTGCCGCCGGGCGATTTCGAGGTAACGAAGCTCCGTGCTTCCGATATCACTGGACACTGAGGCACGTGAGAGTTCGATTGAACCGCGGATAAAGGCAAAGTCTCCTCGGATCAGAATCTCATCAGGGTGCACCTGCACACGAAGACCGCGATTCCGGATTACTTGACTATAGTATTCTCGGCGCTCCTGCCAGGATTGAACAGGATTGCGAAGATTGATGTCAACGTAAAGGTCTCCGCAGAATCGCATGATGCGATCCACGTCGCCCGCGTTGAAGCCTTCAGCAAACTCGCTGGCCATGTGGCGGAGCTTCGCGACGTCTTCCGCTTCGGTCTGGGTCGACGGCATGGTGTTCTCCATAAACATCTCTTCCCCCTCGTTTGCCTTTCCAGTAGGTGTCGTGCGAGCAAGCTGCGGCGGCATCGACTGTCTTAATCTGTATCGTAACCATCGCCTCGAATTCGGAGGCCGTGAAACGACCGGTCATCGAGCTTATATTCACTTTCCTTAGCCTGTTTAAGTCTAGGGACAGACTCCGAGGGCTCAGGGACAGACTGGTGGGATTCCCAGCCGGGTACACTGATGCACGTACAGTCCCGAAACGATCGGAGCAACTCACAATCAGGCCTGTATCAACGGGACTGGAGCACTCAATATGGGGACAAGACGATGCATTCCAGGGGACACGTGCCGAAATTGCGGGATAAATAACGAGCCCAACGCCCCATCCTAGACAACCATTTTCAGGCTGTTCCGTCTATCCACTGTTAGTCCACTGTGAGGAGGCCGATGATCCCACATTCTGTTGGTTTGCCGACGCAAGGACAATCGGTGATGCGAACCGTCGTTGCCGATGACGAGCGACTGGCACGCCAAAAGCTGCTGCTCCTGCTCGGTTCGGAACCGCAGGTACACGTGGTCGCTGAGTGCCGGGACGGCAGGCAAGCCGTGTCCGCAATCCGTAATTTCCGGCCCGAACTGCTGCTGCTGGACATTCAAATGCCAGAACTGGATGGCTTCGAGGTACTGGAGAAAATCCCTCCGGAGGAAATGCCCGTCGTCATCTTCACCTCGGCGTACGATGAGTACGCCATTCGCGCCTTTGAAGCAAATGCTCTGGATTACCTGCTAAAACCGTTCGACCAGGAGCGGCTGCACCAGGCGGTTGACCGGGCCAGATCTGAAGTGCGCAAGTCGCGCGACAGCGAGATCACGCATCGCATTCTGAGCCTGCTATCGCAGGTCAGGCCGATGACGAATCCTGCGTCGCCGCGCAACGACCGTTTGGTGATTAAGGTCAACGGGCGGGTTGTGTTTCTGGACCTGGACAGCATCGATTGGGTCGAAGCTGCGGCCAACTACGTGCGCTTGAATGTCGGGAAAGAGTCGTACCTTTTGCGTGAAACGCTTGGCGGGATCTCCGAACGCCTGGACGCAAACCACTTCGTCCGCATCCATCGTTCCATGATCGTAAACATCAGCAAGATCAAGGAACTGATACCTGTGAACAGTGGAGAGTATGTAGTCGTCCTGAAGAGCGGAAAGGAACTATCCTGCAGTCGAGGCTACCGGGCGGGATTGCAAGGGATTGTTGGGCAGAGTTGTTGAGCCGACAATTCCGGGCTCCGGGCCTGGCTTGTGCCACGAGGGAGTCGGTAGAGACAGCTAAGCGTTTGAAACTGGACTCACTTCGGGGTTGATCTTGCCCCGTCAACTTCAGTGATGAAGACGAATGGCAAGGGATGTCCATCCAGCCCCGCTGGCGGACGAATTCCCGCAGCCGCGCCTAGAGTCGGAGCCACATCGACCGTCATTACGCCATCCGGCTGCGATCCGTGGCGAATGTTCGCACCATAGAAGATGATCGGGACATCTCGGTCATACGCATACGGAGAACCGTGCACTGAAACGGCCCAGTCAAAGATCATTCCCTCCTTGAAGCGCACGACGACGCCATATCGCGCCGGGTGATATTCGCGAGGTTTGGTCGTCCAGAGCGGGAAGTCAGTAGTAAATGACGGTCGAAACGAACGTTGATAGAGCTGCACAAAAGGATCGCTCGATGGCGCCGATAGACGCGCCGGAGTGTATGCATCGGCGATGAAATCTGCCTGCTTGAGTTCGGCTGCGATGCGATCGGCGAGTTCCTCTGGAGTGCCGGGGTTCGCCTTCGCGATTATTTCAACCTTATCCAGGACCGCTTCGATTTCTGGCGTCGTAATCCGCCGCCCACCGGCGCGTGATTCGGGAGGATCGGCGGCGCCGTGGTCCGCCGAGAGTGCCACGACATAGTTGTTCTTTCCCACAACCGCATCCAGATGGCCGAGGAAGCGGGCTAGCGCGTGGTCCATGCGAACCAGCGTATCCAGTTGCTCAAGACTTCGTGGTCCGAACTTGTGGCCGACCTGGTCGGTGCTGTCAACATCGATGGCTAGATAGTCGACGGCTCCGCGTTGGCCCAGTCGCTCCGCATCAACCGCGCGCGCCGCCAACGCAAACAGCGCCTCATCTTTCAGAGGAGTTGAGTTGAACCATGCAGGGTAGGGCTGAGGGTGATCCGGCTGGCTGGCCCTTTCATTTTCGTAGACGTGAGGAAACTGCGGGTTCAGTTTGCCGCGGAGGCTGGTTCTTTCTGCACTCGCCAAAGAAATAAATTGTTTTGGGACAGTCAGATTCCAAGTCCGTTGCTGGTAACGAGGGAGTTCAGTCCGGTTAAACGCGTTTACCCAGTCGGCGATACTTGCGGCGTAAAACGTGGACATCGTGAAGCTGTTCGCAGCTGCATCGAAAAGATACGCTCCGTCGGACTTGCGGCCGGCATATGCGATTGGGATGTTCTCGCCGCTCCCAAGAGATATTGCTTTAGCGCGAGGATCGGCTTGTTTCACCCACTCGCCGAGAGTCTGGCAGAGCAGGAATTTGGGCGACGCTCCGACCGCAGCCGGATCACCGAGCATGCGAAAGTTGGCGTCATCTGAAAAGTCAACCGATACCCACTTGCCCTCACGCTGGGTCCAGAACTCATTTGCGACTAATCCATGATGGTACGGATACATCCCTGTGGCCAGAGTGGTGTGACCCGGGAACGATACAGTTATCGCGTAATTGAGATCTCCGCGCTTGATCCAGAAGCCACCACTCTCCAACCGGCGAAAGCCCTGACCAAGAGCCGGGACGTAATCTCGAAGCAGGTCGCCGCGAAGCTGGTCCATGGTGATTTGGACGATGAGTTTCGCTTGCGGCGGTTGTGCCGCAAGACGGGTTGTTAAACAGCCGAACACTAAGGCGACTGCACAAACACCGAAGCGGCCAATGCGCATCAAAAGTCCTTTCACAGGACAACAGTCTTCTGTCGGGTGTGACGATTGCCGCCGAGAAAGGTTAGCGGGCGTAGGACGAAGCGGCCGGTGCGCGGGACAAATAGTAAACCACGTAGGAACTCCAATCGCTGCGCAGCAAGAGCTCACGCGGCAAACCGACATTCGTACCTCGATGAACCTGTACGGTGACGGGTTGACGTATGAAATGGCGCAAGCCCACTCTAGTGTTGTTGGGCTAGCACTGAGCAGTTCAGACCAACGAACTGCAGTGCGAATCGCAGGCCTCGCAACTTGCTCAAAACATAGCCGTGCGCTAACTCTTATTCGACACCATTCCCTGCTGACCCAGAGAAATACAGCGAATTTGCGAAATTCTAACTCCCAAGAATCGCAACCTTAGTTCTCTAGATAGTAAGTTCAGACTTTCGTAACTTTCCCTCTGTCTTTGCTCGTCTAGAATCCAATCTATCCCCTGAATTCCAATTCTCCAAGAAAGCGAGCAGGGGGCTTCGCTGTGACTAAACAACCTGTGTCCGGGGGCACAAAGCGTCCCGCTCTGCGAATGAGGCAGGTCGAAGGACGGGAGTGGTGGCTTTGGGGTTCCGCCGTAGCCGTCACCCTGGTCCTCACCTTCGGCATCCTTTCTTTGACCTTTCCCGGTCTTCATTTACCAGCCGACAGCGCTTATTCACTGAATCTCAAAGAGTGGGTCCGTGGACTGGCTGCTCTCGTCCTGCTATTCGATATTTACACTGTCTACCAGCAGCGGGAGCTTCAGCGGATCCGCCGCCAGTTGGGGGAGCGCGAACGCCTGTTTCAACTGATTACGGAAAACGCCGCCGACATGATTGCCGTGATCGATTGCGACGGACAGCGCCTCTATAACAGCCCGGCGTATCAGAAAATTCTAGGGTATGACGCCGAAGAACTGGCTGCCACTTCTTCGATGGATCAGATTCATCCGGACGATCGCGCACGCGTGCTCGAGGCTGCGGAGAAAGCCCGCAACACGGGCCGGGGCGAACGCCTCGAATATCGCATACGCCATAAAGATGGTTCCTGGCGTTTCATCGAGTCCACAGCCAGTGCTATTCGCGGCCCGGAAGGCGAGACTGAAGGGCTGGTCATCGTGAACCGCGACATTACGGAGAGGAAGCGGGCTGAGGAAAAGCTTGACCACCTGTCCTTCCACGACGGCTTGACCAATCTCCCTAACCGCGCGCTCTTTCTCGACCGGTTGCAACGTGCCATTACTCAGGCGCGGCGGCACGCGGATTTCAGATTCGCCGTGCTGTTCATTGACATTGACGAATTCAAAGTCATCAACGATAGTCTCGGCCATGCCGCCGGTGATGCACTGCTCATCCAGATCGCGCAGCGTTTAACGGTGTGCCTTCGCGGCGCCGACACTGTTTCGCGTCCCCGCCTGGGCGACACTGCGGAGCCGCTCTTGGGCGAGAGCACCCTGGCCCGGCCCGGAGGGGACGAGTTCACTGTTCTCATTGAGGAACTTCATGACCCTAGCGACACCATTCGCGTTGCCGAGCGTATTCAGCAGAAATTGGCCGTTCCTTTCGATTTGAATGGTCAAGAGATCGTGTTGACCGTAAGCATCGGTGTTGCTTTCAGCGGCAACGCCGGGGCGGAGGCACCGGACGTCCTCGGCGACGCCGAGATTGCTATGTATCGCGCCAAGAGCGCTGGCAAGGGCCGTTGTGAAGTGTTCGACCATGCCATGCATGCCGGCGCTATCAAACGTTTGCAGCTCGAAACCGACCTGCGCAAGGCCCTCGAGTTGAACCAGTTCCGCGTTTACTACCAGCCCATCGTGTCCCTGCATGACGGCCAAATAGTGGGGTTCGAGGCGCTCAGTCGCTGGCAACGTCCCGAAGGTTTGGTCATGCCGGGTGAATTCATTGCAGTTGCAGATGAGACCGGCATCATCTTGCCCATGAACCGTCAACTGCTTTACGACGCTTGCCGGCAACTCCGTGCCTGGCAGGCGCTGTTTCCCTCCGATCCGCCTCTCACGCTCAATGTAAACATCACGCCCAAACAGTTTGCGCAACCCGAGCTGGCTTCGCAGATTGGCAAGACCTTGCAGGAGACCGGACTCGATCCTCGCTGTGTCAATTTGGAAATCACGGAAACGATCGCCATGGCCGATGCCAAGAGGTCTGCCGTTGTGCTCGCCGAGCTAAAAGCGCTCGGCGTTAGTCTGGATATCGACGACTTCGGTACTGGCTACTCCTCCCTCAGCCGGCTGCAGGGTTTTCCCGTGGACACGCTAAAGATCGACCGCGCCTTCATCTCACGCATAGATACCGACCTCGCAACCCATGAAATCGTTCGTGTCATTGTCATGCTCGCCCACGGCCTCCGTCTGAAGGTCGTTGCGGAAGGCGTCGAAACACAAGCGCAGGTGGACCTGCTGAAGGATATTGGCTGCGAACTGGCCCAAGGTTATTTTTACTCTAAGCCGGCCGATGCCGAGACAATTGAGCTCCTTTTGGGTAAGAACCGCGCGGCCTGCGTCTCAGCAGGGCGGGCGAAAAAGGCTACTTCCACATCCGCATGAAGACAAACCTGGCCTCGTAGGTTTGTGACGATGTGAGCGCTAGTACGAAGAAATTCTGCGGTGTCGAGGTCAACGCGGTTCGCTTCAAGAACGCCAGGCGACGAAAGTGCGACTCTGGCCGTTCTCGCGCGCGGTGGCAACGCGGCAGCGTTCAAAAGCCAAGTTTCTGTGCCACGGCACCAGCCAGGTTAGGTCTGGTCTGCCTGTTCAGCTGGTGATTAGCCTTCGCCGCATACATTTCTCGATCGGCCTCATCAAGCAATTGATCCAGAGTCATACTGTCCGACCATTCCGAAACACCAATGCTCAAGCTTAACTCGAACGCTTGAAGGTTTTCCGCCCGGTTCCACTCAAGTACATAGGATGCAATTCTTTCTACAACTCGCGCAGCTCCGGCGCGCGATGTATCCGCCAACACGACGAGAAATTCGTCTCCGCCATAGCGAAACACCGCGTCCGAGCCCCGCACTGAACTCTTTAGCAAAGCCGCCGTATCTGCCAGTACCACGTCACCAGTCAGATGGCCGAATCTCGTGTTCACGTCCTTGAAACGATCGATGTCGATCAACAGAAAGGTGAGTGAGCTTTTCAAACGTCTGGCGTGGCTGATAAATCGTCCCGTCATCTCCTCCAGCGAGTGCCGGTTATAAATCTCGGTCAAAGGATCCGTGAAGGATTGCTGCTTGACTAGCTCCCGCTGAATCGTGCTGGAGATGAGCTCTTCGCGTACTCGACGAATTTCAAGGCGTTTTGATACCAGATAAGTGTTGAGTAACGCCAAGAGGGCAATAAGCCCCAGAGCCAAAGGCCTGGACACGGTGAGCTCGAAGTGGACGTTGTCTTGCTTCAGGAAAGCTGCCGGAAAGAGGAGTGCCAGCAGTCCGGTGGCAACCAGCACGCCGGTAAGCGAAACAATCAGCCACAGCTCCCAATCGCGCCTTTCGAGCTGAGAGAGCTGCTGGCCCACACGCGCAAGAACGCTTTCGGTCTGCCTGTACATTTGTATTCCTGAAAGAGCCAAGTCTAACCTGCCTAGGTGAGAGCTACACGGGTACGAAAGTACTGTGCATTCGGGCATCGCCTTACTGAAGAGCGCTCCTTGGCCAAGTCGATATTCCACGGAAGGTCGATGCTTTTCTGCCGAGCCTTACTCGCCTCCGCGAAAGCATCCCTGACTGAGAAGTGTTTCGCTTCTCAGCTGAGGCACACCTAGCTAGTGAGCAACATCTCCGCCGCCGTGAGCGCGTAAATCGCCGCGCATTGGGCAATGTTGGGGATCGGTACGAACTCCTTCGGCCCATGGGACACGGTCAGCAATCCCGGTCCGTAGGCGTAGGCGGGAAGGCCCCGAGCGGCATAGAATCGCGTTTCAAGCAAGCCTGGGCACATCTCGAAAGCGGGTTCTCTGCCGGTCAAGCTCGCTATTTGACGCGACAGAACTATGCCGAGCCGGTCTCGCGCGGGAGTCGCCGCGGCGGGTTCCTCCTGAAGCGTATCGATTTCGAAACCCTCAAGCGCATCGCGCAATCGGCGCTTTTCTTCTTCGAGGGTTTCTTCAGGATTGATGCGGCGGTCAATCGTGAAGGAACAGAAGTTGGGCGTCACGTTGAAATTTGTGCCTGCCTCAACCCGCCCGCCGAGCATGAGAATGGATTTTCGCGCCGCGTCGGGAGCGATATTGTATTGTGTTTCGCGGAACTCCACTTCCTTCTTGATCTCTAGAAGTCGCGCCATTGCCGGCACCGCGCGTTCGAACGCGTTCACACCTTCGAATTGCCGGCCGACGTGGGCTGCCTTCCCATGCAGGGTGGCGCGCAGCGAAATGGCTCCGCGGTTGGCGTTCCAAATCACGCCGCCGGTGGGCTCCGGCGTTAGCATGCCGATTCCGTCTTTCCCCAGCAGCCCGCGGGCCTCCAAATCGCGAGACCCTCGCGGACCCGCGGTTTCTTCATCCGGTACCAGCACGATTCCTATGCGGCCGGTCTTCAGGAGCCCTTCGTCGCGAGCCGCGGCCGCTGCATGAATCATCGCTGCCAAACCGCTTTTCATGTCCGACGAGCCGCGGCCGAACAGATTTGCACCTTCGACCCGTGGCTGAAACTGATCGCGGCTCTGTGCTGGAACAACATCGTAGTGACCGCTGAAATAAAGCGTTCGAGGGGCGGTTCCCGCAGACGCGAGTACGCACGAACCTTCGCGTCTCACGTCATCGAACCCGAGTCTCACCAGTTCGTCAAAGAGAGTGCAGGCACATTCCTCGTAGTGATTCCCGGGTGGATTTTCCGATGCGATCGCGATCAGCCGCTTCGTAAGATCGAGCATCGCACGCTCGGAGAGTCGTTCCCGCAGGCGAGACGAAACCTGCTGGGCATTCTGCGTTTCCATGTCCTGGTTTTTCCCTTCTCTCCAATTCATGGACGCTGGCAATCATGCGCAGCCTCAAAGCCCAGTCGCTCCGAAGACGCGTCGTACCGACGTCCCATGGATTGGGATAATGAATGCGCCATCACGCTGAAGATCGAGCGAAACGCATGGCGCTTCTCCGCTTGTGTCATCGTGAAGGTTATCTTAACCTCTGTGGGATTGAGCGAGGTGAAGAAAGTTCCGTCAAATTCAACGACATTTCTCTCGGAGGACCAGGTTCTTGCTCGGCGCCTTGGCAAAAGTTTCTCGGGCTTCGGGATCCGACCTCAATCGTGCCTGATACGCCTCGCCTGGCTATTGCAAGGAGTCTTCACTCACGTTCTGAACCGCAATCAGCGACTGGACCCGTTGGGCGTGCTCGCAGGGGGCACTCGGAAATGATCGCCGGCGGCGCAACTCTTAAGGCCGTGCTAGAGAATTTGCGCATCTCCATGTTGACTCCCACCTTTCAGGCTCCTTTTCAGCGATTCCTGCTGAGAGATGCAGATGGCGAGCGGTTGCGGTTTGGAGCATTTGCAGCCCTCGCTTACGCAGTACATTCGCGCTGCCGTGGTAGGTCCGCCGTGCCGCGGGTAAGTTAGGCGCGGCATTTGAGATAGATCCTGAGATTATTTGCGCAGCTAGCTTGGCTAGTGACTTACCGCTCTTCCCGCGCCTATCCTTCGCTAGGTTGACAAAGCCCGTTCTATCTCAAATTCGATGCGGTTGCGGCCTTGACGCTTCGCGACGTACAGAGCCGCATCTGCGCGAGTGACGAGGTCGCTGAAATCACACGCCGTGCCATGGATGCCGGCCATTCCAAAGCTGGCGGTCGCGCCGAAAGTGCTGCCTGCAACCGTGAACTTCTGGGCGGCAAATTGCTTGCGGATACGCTCAATTGCAATCGCGGCATTGTCCTTTTCCGCATGGGTGAGGACCACCAGAAATTCTTCGCCTCCAAGGCGTCCGCAAATGTTTGAACTGCGAGTGTTGGACTTGAGAATCTCGGCGAAGGTTTTGAGCACGATGTCTCCCGCATCGTGTCCGTGGGTGTCATTGATGCTCTTGAAGTGATCCAGATCGGCCATGACTACCCAAATGGGAAAATCGTGACGCATCGCCGCGCTGAGTTCGCGACTTGCCCAGAAATCGATCGCACGGCGATTAGGCAGGCCGGTGAGCGAATCGGTGAGGGCCATTTCTTCCAGTTGTCGATTCTTGTCCTGGATTTCGCGGTGCAGATCGACGATGCGGCGGCCGACTCTTACGCGGGCCTGCAGTTCTCCGGGATGGAAGGGCTTTGTTAGGTAGTCATCTGCCCCGGCCGCCAGACCCTCGATGACTTCCTCTTTGTCGGTGTTGCCGGTAAGGAGAATGACATACGCGTAGAGCTTCTGGTGGTCCCGGCGGATTCGCTGGCACAGTTCGATGCCGCTAATGTCCGGCATGCTCCAGTCGGTGATGACAAGTGCAGGCTGGTGTTCGATAAACAGATCCATGGCCTGGAGGCCGCTCTTTGCCAACAGAACGGTGTAGTGCTCTTGCGCGAGCGATTGCTCCACCAGTTTGCGATATATCGGAGAATCATCCGCTACCAGGATCTTCACCTCGCGTGAAGAAGAGTCCATTGTTCAGCCTCGATGTTAGTTCTGTCCTCGAACAAGTGCCATAAGTGAAACTTATCATGAGAACCAAGGCTCCGTTATTGGTTAAGGTGAGACACAGCAAACCGCTGGCTCGCCCATGGCCCAGTTTTGTTAGGCTGGAACGTCTTCTCCGGGCCTTCACAAATACGAGGTTTCGAGGTTCGCTCCCGCCCGCACCCTGAGTCCAATTCTGTTACAAAATCCGAACAAGGCCACAAAGATGACTTCCGTAATTAGAAGTTACTAACCTGTTGTGCCACGCTGGCACTAACTTCTGTTGCAGTTAGTAGGTATCCGATGTTTAGTAAATCGCCGCAGCCCGTAACGGGCACGATCTTAGTCGCGGACGACCAAGTCGCCAACCGCGAACTGTTAGAGGAATTGCTCACCGCGGAAGGATTCAGGGTAGCGACCGTTTCAAACGGCGCAGCTGCGCTGGAGCAGCTGTCTATCGTCCCCATCGACCTGGTGCTCCTCGATGTCATGATGCCCCATCTTAACGGCTTTCAGACCTGCGAGAAAATCAAAACCAACCCCGAAACCTACTTGATACCCGTGATTCTGATTACGTCGCTCTCTGACAAACAGGATCGCATCGAAGGTATCAAGGCTGGGGCTGACGACTTCCTGACGCGTCCCGTGGACCGTACCGAATTGCTGGCGCGCGTGCGCTCGCTCCTCAAACTTAAGCTCCGTACGGACGAGCTTGAACGTGCGGAGTCAGTCCTTTTCACGCTTGCCCGGAGCATTGAGGGGAAAGATCCGTACACGCACGGTCATTGCGAGCGTTTGGCGGAGTATTCGGCTTCCCTCGGAGAACATCTCAAACTTTCCGAAGACCAGGTTACTGCTCTGCGGCGCGCTGGCGTGGTTCACGACATCGGAAAAATCGCAATACCCGATGCCATTATCTTGAAGCCGACCAGTCTTTCCCCCGACGAATGGAAACTCATGCGGGAGCATCCCGTGGTCGGAGAGCGTATCTGTGCCCCCTTGAAATCATTTCGCTCCGTGTTGCCGATCATCCGCCACCACCACGAAAAGTTTGACGGCTCCGGATATCCAGACGGACTTGCAGGAGAGGCGATACCCATTACAGCACGAGTATTGCAGATTGTGGATGTCTACGATGCGCTTACGACGGTAAGGCCCTATAAACCTGCTTTCTCAATCACTGACGCATTGCAGACCATGAAGATGGAAGTGGCGAAGGGATGGTGGGACCCGCAAATCTTCAGCCTCTTCGAACAGTTTGTCAGGAGTGGCACCGCTGACTTCTTATCGCGCGGTGCGGCGGCAGGAGCAGGAGCGAACAGCTAGAAGCAAGAAATCTTTTCGACAGATGGGACCAGTCATGAATATGCGATCACGCCCCGCTACCGACGGCAAGAAGCAGGCTGCCGACGCAGCGCACGAGGCAAGCACGTGCTGCGTGATGACACTCGTGCGGCGCGCTACTCTCATCATCTTGCTTGTGCTCGCGGGGCTGGTCAACCACAGTTTCGCCGTTCCACAGCAAGATCAAGCCAATGGTCAGCCCCTCAAGCAATTGAGTCTGGCGGACCTGGGCAACGTAGAAGTAACCACAGCGTCCAAAGAGCCGGAAGAAGTTTGGAAAACGCCTGCCGCAGTCTTCGTGATCACCCAGGACGATATTCGCCGGTCTGGCGCCACCAGTATTCCGGAAGTTTTGCGGTTGGCGCCGGGAGTTGAGGTGGCGCAAGTCGATTCCGATCACTGGTCGGTCGGAATTCGCGGATTTGGAGCCGTGTTAGCCAGCAAACTGCTCGTCCTGATCGACGGACGGAGCGTCTACACGCCGCTGTTTGCCGGAGTTTATTGGCAAGCCCAGGCTACTCCGCTCGAAGATATCGAGCGCATCGAGGTGATCCGAGGGCCCGGCGGCACCATTTGGGGAGCGAACGCGGTCGATGGGATTATCAACATCATCACCAAAAGCGCGAAAGATACCCACGGGGCGCTGGCGTCACTGGGCGGGGGCAACGTTGATCAGGGCACCAGCGGCTTTCGCTACGGGGATGCGACCGGCCGGGGGTTCAACTATCGTGTCTATGGGATGGGCTTCGACCGTGGTGCGGAATTTCATCCGGTAGGCACAAACTTCGATGAGTGGAGAATGGGGCAAGGGGGATTCCGCACAGACTGGGACGGGAACGCCCGTGACACTTTCACGTTTCAGGGCGACATCTACAGTGAGGGCGCCGGTGAAGCAACCACCTACGCATTGTATTCGTCTCCCTCTCAAGTCAATGCCTACGCCACTGCGGACTTGACAGGAGGGAATCTGCTCGGCCGGTGGAAGCGCGTTTTGAACGCCGGATCGGACTTCCAGCTTCAGGCCTACTTTGACCGCACCAACCATTTCGAGCCTGAATTCGGAGAGACCCGGGACACCTTCGACGTCGACTTCCTGGACCATTTGACCTTGCCGGGGCAGCAAAACTTTCTCTGGGGGTTGGGGGCACGCGTCAGCCCGTCGAATCTCGTACAACTCGTCCCCTCGATCGACTTCCTGCCGCAACATCAGACGGACCTGATCTATAGCGGTTTTGTGCAAGATGAAATTGCTTTCTTCAATCACCGGCTCTCGGTAACGGTGGGAACGAAACTCGAACACAACAACTACACCGGTTTCGAGGTGCAACCGAGCGGGCGTATCTTGTGGAACCGTACCCCGCGAGAGTCTTTGTGGGGCTCCGTTACTCGGGCGGTTCGAACTCCCTCGCGTCTCGACACGGATGTTGAACTCACAGATTTTGCGGGCACAACCTCAGGCCTGCCCGTATACCTGCGAGTCAACGGCAACCCCCAGTTCCAATCCGAGGAATTGATCGCCTACGAAACCGGCTATCGAAGGCTGATAACGCCCCACTGTTATCTGGATGTGGCTCTGTTTTACAACGATTACAACGATGTTTACAGCTTTCAGGTGGGCGCTCCATTCCTCGAGGCCTCGCCCGCGCCGGTGCATGCGGTGATTCCACTGCTTACGAGCAATGGAATCCAGGGCAACACCAAGGGATTCGAAGTGTCGCCGGATTGGAAACCGGTGAAGGGCTGGGAGCTGAGAGCCTCTTATTCCTACCTGGACATGGAGTTGGAAAACAAGGCAAGCAGCAATGATCCAACCAGCGTGGCAGGGTATGAGGGATCGAGCCCGCGCCACCAGGTGGTGATCCAGTCCTTTATAAATCTGCCAAGAAAACTGGAGTTCGACCAGACTTATCGTTACGTCAGCGCCCTGGCCGCGCAAACGGTTGCAAGCTACCAAACGATGGACACGAGATTCGGCTGGCATATCAAGCCAGAACTGGAGCTGTCGGTCGGCGGTCAGAATCTGTTGCAGCCCCATTTCGCTCAGTTCGGAGGCGATCCCGGTGGGCCGGTCGAAGTCAAAAGGAGTGTTTACGCAAAGTTCGTCTGGCGGTTCGGTGAAAAGTGATCCTCGTGGAGATCTTCCGGCTCCAAATGCACGACGGGAGAAAGCGGAGCTCAACTAGCAAGTCATCTGTCCGAAGCTTCGTTGGTCGCGCAGCAAATTCTACAGTCTCAGGACGCGGAATTACGGGGCAAGGTAGCGAAGCAACACCCATGAAGCGCGAAAGTCAAAAAGCTGCTGCTGCCCAAGAGTGTGGCAGGTTGACGCGTGGTCGCGGCGTCTGGCTGCAATGCATGGCGGCTTTAGTGTACCTGCTCTTGGCCGGTTCGATCGCCCTCGGGCAACAAAAGCCGAGTGAGTATCAGGTCGAAGCGGCTTACCTCTACAACTTTGGCCGATTCGTTGAGTGGCCCCCGAAAGGCGCGACCAATCAGAACAGCTCCTTTACCATCTGCGTCCTGGGCGAGGATCCATTTGGACCGGCTCTGGATGCGACGCTCGCAGGGGAAACGATAGGAAACCAAAGAGTGATGGCGCGGCGAATCTCGAGTCCGCAGATGTCAGCCGACTGCCAGATCCTGTTTATCAGCTCGTCGGAGGCTAGCCGGCTCAACAAAATCATCGAGGCATTGGATAAGAACGCGATCCTTACCGTGAGTGATATCCCGCAGTTCTCGCAGCGTCAAGGGATGATCCAGTTCGTCCTGGAAGAGAATCGAATCCGTTTTGAGGTCAACCTGATTGCCACCCAGCGCGCGGGCCTGACGCTCAGCTCCGAGCTGCTAAAGGTAGCGACCGCTGTCAGAAAAAACCCTCAGCCGGGAGATTGATACCATCATGCCTAAAACCCAGCAATATTCGATCTCCAGGAAGCTCACCTTGATGAACGTTGTGGTGAGTGCAGTGGCGTTGCTTCTAGCAAGTGGTGGCTTTTGCGCCTACGACCTGTACAGCTTTCGCCTGGCCCTGATACGCAATGTCTCCATGCAAGCCCAGATCATTGGCGACAATACTATTTCAGCGCTGGTGTTCAACGATCCGCCTTCCGCGGAGAAGACGCTCTCGGCGTTGCGTGCCAACCCCAACCTCATATACGCCCAGATTTACACGCGTGACGGCCAGCCTTTTGCAGGATACTGGCGTGATCGAGCCGGTGAGATCAGGGCCCTCCCTATTATTCCTGCCGGCCAAACCCAGAGCTATTGGTTCAAAGATGGGCATCTGGGAATGGCGCGTGCGATCGTTTTCCAGGGCAAACCGACAGGAACTGTGTATATCCGCTCCGACTTAGGAGCGATGAACGACCGGCTGAGGAGCTACGCTCTAATCGTCGTTGCTGTATTGCTTGTCTCCCTGCTGGTGGCCCTAGTTGTCGGTCTCTTGATAAACCGTTTCATGGGCTCGCTCTATTCCAAGCTGGAAACCGGCAATCGTTTCATGGATCTATCAGTCGATCTGTTTTGCGTTGCCGGGTTCGACGGATTCTTCAAGAACTTGAACCCCTCCTTCGAGAAGACACTAGGCTTCACCACGAAGGAGCTTATGGCGAAGCCTTACCTGGAGTTCATACATTCGGATGATCGCCCGGCGACAGTCGTGGAGAAGGACGGGCTGGAGCAAGGGAAAGTCACTTTTGCGTTTGAAAACCGTTATTTGTGCAAGGACGGCTCTTACAAGTGGCTGTTGTGGAATGCAGTTTCCGTGTCTGAGCAAGAAGCGATCTATGCCGTGGCGCGCGACATCACCGAGCGCAAGCGTGTCGAAACATTGCTCCGGGAGAGCGAGGAGCGGCACCGCAAATTGTTTGAAAACAATCCCCATCCCACCTGGGTCTTTGACCGGGAGACGCTGCGCTTTCTTGCGGTAAACGGAGCCGCAGTAAGCAAGTACGGCTATTCCAGGGACGAATTCCTGGCCATGACCCTCAAAGACATTCGTCCACCTGAGGATGTTCCCGCCCTGCTCGAAACCGTGAAAGCCCTCGGGGAGGGAAATGAGAGCAGCGGCGCCTGGCGGCATCGACTCAAGGACGGAACCATCATCGACTCAGAGAATACCTCTTACGCTCTAACCTTTTTGGGCCGGCCTGCGCGGGTGGTTGTTGCGGTCGATGTTACGCAGAGAAAGCGGGACGAAACAGAAAAGCGCGAATTCACGGAGAGCCTGGCTGCCACCAATCAAGAGCTCGGGCTTCGCAACCGCGAGGTGGAACGCGCCACCCAGATGAAGAGCAAGTTTCTCGCCAGCATGAGCCATGAATTACGAACTCCACTGAATGCGATCGTGGGTTTCTCGGACCTTCTGGCAGAAGGAATTTCGGGTGCACTGAACCCCAAGCAGAAGCGGTTCGTGGATCACATCAAACAAGGCTCAGCTCATCTGCTTCAGTTGATCAATGACATTCTTGATCTCTCCAAGATCGAGGCAGGGCAACTGGAGTTGCATAGCGAGGAGTTTTGTGTGAAGGACGCCCTGCCGGAAGTGCTCTCCACCATTGATCCTCTGGCCATGGCCAAGAACATCCGTGTGGAACAGAAACTGGAGAGCAAGTCTCTGGTGAAGGCAGATCGGGTGCGCTTTAAACAAATCCTGTACAACCTGCTCAGCAATGCGGTCAAGTTCACGCCCAAGGGCGGCCAGATCAGCATCGAGTGCGTCGACGATTGGGACTTCGTTCGCGTGTCTGTAACGGATACCGGGATCGGCATCCGGCCTGAAGATCAAGAGGTAGTTTTCGAAGAGTTCCGGCAAGTCGAGGGAGATGCTGGCGACACTCAGCAGGGCACAGGGTTGGGACTGGCCATCACCAGGCGCCTAGTCGAACAACAGGGAGGCCGGATTTCGGTGGAAAGCGAGTTGGGAAAAGGCAGCCGGTTCACCTTTACTCTTATAGCCGTCGAGCCGAGATCCGAGGTTCGGCCAATCGACGAACCGGCAAAATCGCAGCTCATGGGCGTTTCAGGGCGCCTCACGCCGCTCGTGTTGATCGTTGATGATGAATTGCCGGCCCGTGAGCTTTTGGCCAGCTACCTCGAGCCGGAATACCGGGTGGCAATGGCAGAGTCAGGCGTGCAAGCTGTCAAAGAAGCTCAGCGAATGCGGCCCGACGCCATCACCCTCGACGTGATGATGCCCGGCAGCGATGGCTTCGAGACTCTGGTCGCACTCCGGAAGAACCCCGCAACGGCCGATATCCCGGTGATCATCCTCTCAATCGTGGATCAAAAGCAGGTAGGTTTCGCCTTGGGTGCGGCCGACTATCTCATCAAACCAGTTCGCAAACCAATATTGCTGGAAGCGATTCACAGGCATGTGCCGGTTCCGGCCGACGAGGACTCATCCATTTTGCTGGTGGACGACGATCCTAGAGCTTTGGACCTGCTGCAGGAGGCTTTGCGTTCGGCCGGATATGAGGTTCAAAGCGTGCGTAGCGGTGCTCGCGCCTTGGAGGTGCTGGCTAATAAGGTCGTGGGCGCAATCCTACTCGATTTGCTGATGCCTGGCATGGACGGTTTTCAAGTAATTCGCCATGTCCGGCAGGAACCGGCCTTAAAAGATCTGCCCATTCTCGTCATGACCGCCAAGAATCTGAGCCGGGAGGAAATTGCTCTTTTAAACCGGGAGACACAAGGGCTCCTGCAAAAGGACGGCTCCTGGAAACAACAACTCATCGCCGAAGTTGGCCGAGTGACCCAAGGCCAGAAGCGGGCAAAGTCAGCGGGACAGTCATGATCCGAATTCTTGTTGCCGAAGACAACGCCGTGAACCGTGAACTGCTCCGTGAGTTGCTGGAAGCGCGCGGGTACACAGTCTTTGAAGCGTGCGACGGTCAAGAGGCGCTTCGCATGATTGAACAGGCCCAGCCGGAACTGTTGCTGCTGGATATCGGCATGCCGGTACTGGACGGATTCGCAGTGATACGCAGAATTCGCGAGAACCCTCGCTTGGCGCCACTGCCCGTAGTGGCAGTCACGGCATATGCCATGCGAGGGGATCGAGAAAAAATCCTCGATTCAGGATTTGATGGCTACTTGTCGAAACCGCTCAACCCGTCATCGCTCACCGCGGAGCTTGATCGCCTCCTAGCTAAGAATCCTCGGTCCGCAAACCAAGGTCAGGGCCATGAGGATGGATCTGGGGGGAAAGACCGAGCCGTGCGCGCAAGTGGCAGCGGCGCCTAGAATAGGCGCGTCAGGCCTCTGATCTAGCGCTCCATGTTTTCGATCTCGGCCATGAATTGGCGAATCGACTGCTGAGTCTGCGCACTCAGACTTGTGAATTGAATCCCTTGCCGCTTCTCTTTTGCCCACACGACGACGCCGACGGCGTCAATGACCACACCAGAAACTGGCAGTGTAAACGACAATCGGACGGCGTCTTTGGGCTTCAGGCCATCCACTTCCACCTGCATTCCTCCCTGGCTGAGGTTCCAACTCGTTCCCCGGACTGTTCGCGAGCCCACTGTGCAGGCGACCTCGGCCTGGATCGGAACGCGGGTAGATTTGCGCCTGTTCTCCAACATCCCGCCACTCACCGTTCGGAACAGGGCGCTAAGCTTCTGCCGGTCAACCGGCTTCTGAAGAAAAAATGTCGCCCCAATCGCAAACGCATCCTGCATGGTTTGTCTGTCATCGCGTCCGGTCACAATGATGATGGGAGTTGACTTGTTCCATGATGACTTGCGGACGAGGCGCGCGAGGTCGAACCCGTTCAGGTTTGGCATCTCCAAGTCCAGGAAAATTCCATCGAACTTCTCCTGATTGACCATTGCGACCGCTTTCTTGCTATCGCTGATGGGGCTTACTTCGGCCTTTAGAGATATGAAGACCTCAGTCATGAGTTCCAGGCTTGGGATGTGATCCTCTACGACAAGCAGTTTCAGTGGTTGCATGCAGCCGACCTCATCTTTAGCGACCGTCCCCTATACTATAGATCGCTGATCGCTTCTGTTCTAGTTCTAACGACCAGTTCCTGCGCGGAACGGCGCCTCGTATTCGAGCGGGTGATACTGGCTCAGCAGCGTCAGCGGGCATGAACAGGGGCCGAGATTGTGCAGAAGGCGCTTTACTTCCTCTCGAATGGGGGGCTGAAGCCAGTAATAACGACAGCGGTCGCTGAAACTGAAGGCGCGCGAGAGGCGCAACTCGTCTTCGTTGCCGTGGTAGTACGAACGCCAGGAGAACTGGTTAACTTGACTGGAAGTCGACTCCACCTGAAGACAGTTGCCGTCTTCGAGCGCTTGCTGAATGGCTGCATCGATCACTGCGGGTGCGCGGAGCAAACTGCGTAACTGCCGACAGTCCCACCGCCGCGATTTCGTTGGACGATGCTTCGCAGATATTCGGTCGGGCCGTCGGTTACCTTAGGGCGATCTGTCTCGACGGGATTAAACTTCCCGTTCATCACTTTCATTATAGATTCTTGAGCTGACTATTCGCTTCACTGAGGTTGCCGAATGAAGTAGTATGCGGTGACGCTCAAGCCAATGTGGAGATTTCTACCGTGCCGAAAAGAACACGAAAACAGATTTTCAGACTTGGAGTGGCGGTTACCGCTGGCATACTGATGGTCGGGCTGCCGTGTGTTGCGCAGCAACTGACGAACGACGGGCTGTCCCTAACGGTTAACGTGCAGGAGGGATCGTACCAACTGTCATCGCATGACGGTGGGCCCGTGCTCAGGTCCCGTGTGGCAGCAGAGGTCGACCACCAGTGGCTGCGCTCGAGCGATTACCCTCGGCACCAGGCTTCGGAGTCTACTTTCGAAGATGATCTCGGCTCCGGCCGGCAGGCGACGGTCACTTGCAGCGGACTCGACGGCAAACCCGATCTGGTTTACGTGCTACAGCTCTACAAACAGCACCCTTACGGCACCATCCAGGTAAAGGTGCACAACAGCGGGGGAAAAGAAGCAACTGTGCAGGCCATTCGCAGCGTGGAGGCCACGGGTGATCCCATCCTCAATTTGGGTGGGGATCAACCGGCCGACCGGGTTCTCTCCGACAGTTTCAGCGAGGATTGGCCGGACCTGACTCTCTACGATCTTGGGGAAGCGCCCGGCGGAATGCATCGCGGTGCGGGGAGCCAACTCATCTACAACCGGGAGAGTAAGCGGAGTTTATTTCTCGGCGCGCTGACCTCAGACCGATTTTTGACCGTGATGCATCTGGAAGTTCAGGGTACGGGGGCGAAGGCCAAGATCGCTTCCTATACCGTTGAATCTACCGGAACCACGGAGATCCAGAAAGATTTCGATCTGAAGGACTCTCCAGCGGACGATCAGGTCGAGTTGAGCCTTCCCCTTAAGCCCGGGGAAGACATGGTTTCAGAGCGATTGATGTTCGAGGCTGGACCTGATTACCACGATCAACTACTAGCCTACGGTGATGCGATTCGTCGTCTGCACCATGCGCGGGTTTCCAGTGAAACTCCGATCGGTTGGTGGAGCTGGACCGTATACTATGGCGCCATCAACGAAGGCGAAGTTCTCTCCAACGGCGACTGGCAAGCCGCTCATCTGAAGTCATTGGGGTACACGTATTTCCAGATTGATGAAGGTTATCAGTATGCTCGCGGTGAATTTGCAACTGCGAATGCGACACAATTTCCGGATGGTATGCGGTTTGTTGGGCATTACCTTGTCGGAAAAGGCCTGACCTTCGGCGTATGGACGGCGCCGTTCGAAGTGACAAAGCGGGCCTGGGTGTATGAGCACCACAAAGAATGGCTGGTGCACAATGTCAAGGGAGATCCAATTCCTATTGGTGACGTCTGGAACCAGAAGACGGATGTGCTTTACGCGCTGGACACAACCCATCCCGGAGCCCAGGAGTATATGCGTGACACTTACCGGACACTCGCCCGCGAATGGGGAGTCCGGTTCATTAAACTCGACTTCATGGATACCAGCGCAATCGAGGGCTACCATTACCGCCCCAACACCACAGCCCTCGAAGCCCAACGCATCGGCCTCCAGATAATTCGCAGCGCTGTGGGCGATGAGGTGATCCTCGATAAGGACGGAAGCCCGATGCTCAACCCAGTGGGGCTGGTAGATACAGGCCGCATCTCCGCGGATACGGGCCACAGTTTTGAGAGGACGAAGAATGCCGCCTCTGGCATCGCTGCCCGCTTTTATATGCAGCACAATTTCTTCGTCAACGATCCGGACGCCTTCAACGTCACCGCAACCCATCTCATGGAGCGCGCCCACGAACGGTCTTCGATTACGCTGGGCGCGGCCGAGGCGTCGATCGCGCTCTCCGCAGTATCCGGGGGCATGTACGAGATTGGCGACGACATGCTGATCCTGGGCTCAGAAAAGGATCGGCTGGCGTTAGTTGAGAACCGAGAGCTGCTGAATATGCCCAAAGTCGGCCGAGCTTCCACGCCGGTAGATCTGATGACTTACGAGCCTGAAGACTCACAGCCCAGTATTTTCTTCCTCCGCGAAGATCAACGACAGGCCATACTGACGGTTTTCAATTGGACGAACGCGGGGCGCTCGCACACGCTAAAACTGGCGGACCTCGGCCTTCCTGCCGGCCACACGCTTGCGGCAACGGACGTGCTGAACAAGAATGAGACGGTTACGCTCGAGGGTGGCGCGGTGCGACTGGAGAACCAGCCGCCCCAGTCGGTGAGGGTGATCAAGCTGATCGACACCAGCGTTGCCGCGGCTGCCCCAACCGTGACAGCGCAGGTGCCCGCAGCGGCAAATGCTGGCGACACGATCACTCTTTCGGCGCTTTCGGCGCAGGCCGAAGCTGGCGGCGTGCCCGCGGTCTCTTATCACTGGGACTTTGGCGACGGAACGAGCGCGGACAGCCCCAAGGTATCTCATGCCTACACCAACGCAGGAGAGTTCACGATCCGCCTCGCCGTGGATGGAGTGGACGGAGTGCCGGCCCAAAAGAGTTTTTCCGTCAAGGTAACCGGCAATCTAAAGGCCCACTCTAACCTGACCGACAATCGACGCTTCATAGAGCCAACCGACCGCTAAGCTAACCTGATCATGCGAGCGTGACCCAATCGTTGGGTCGTGCCCCGTCTGAAACGCCTTCCTGCGCTTGCTCACAATCCCGGAATCCAGTGGGTAGCGTTGTCGCGAAATATCTTCCGCAGCACCGGCCGAGGCAGGCTTAATCCATGTACCTGCTTGCCTTGCACGATAAGAGTCTCGCCAGTCGCTAGGAATTTCCAGTCACGCGCGTAAGTGGACTGCCACTCAGTCAGCGCATCCGCGATCTCGGCGTCCGCGTGTAAATCGAGATCAGTGCCGTACAGAACGCGATCCTGATACTTGATCAGAAATGCGCTCACCCTCTCCGGGGGCATCAACATGAGGTATTCCATTCTCGCTGCTGTGTCGATAGCAAAATTCGGATACTTGTCCAGATGCCTCGCAATGTTGTCGAGGTCCCGCTCCATGCTGCCCAAATGGACTCCAACCATGCGTAGCGTGGGGTTTTCAGCCAGCACATGATCGCGCGCTTCTAGAATCTTCTGCTTCGATGGAAACCCCGGCCGGTTGGCGACGTACCATTGCGGATTTTCTTGGTAGTAGGACCAGGACGGATCGGCCGCGTCCGGTGGCCCCCAGGCCACATCGGGCTCAGCCTGGTGCGTCATGAGCGTCTTGCCATGCGTGGCGATGTCTTTGTAGATCGGCTCGAACTTCGGATCGTCGGCCATCACGTATTGGCCGCTACCGTCCTTGATTTGCATTCCGATGTTCTTCCAAATCTTGACCGCTACTGCTCCCTGCGCAAAGTCACGGTCGATCTGATGGATGGCGTCGGCACTGAATGACCCGTCAGCGAATTTGTAGGGGTCGAAAGTGGTGCACAGGGCGACGTGGTTGTGACTCGACCGCACCAGCGCCTGTGCATCGTCGATCTGGCCTTGCAACTGCTTGCGATGGGGATTTGAGTCGTCCATCACGAGGATATCCATCAGCTTCAGGTTTAGCTGTTCGAGCATCTTTTGAAATGCGGGATCAGTCTTGAAAACGTGAACGTGGACATCAATGGGGTGAATCGCTGAGAACGCGCGGAGAGCCGCTTCGTCATCCGCGGGTTTTGCACGAGTAGATGTAGAAGATGGTGCTTGAGCTGTGGAACACAGCGCGATCGAGAGAACCAGTACGAGTCGAGCGATAGTTCGGGCTAAACCCGTCATCAACAGCTCCTTCCATCACGTAGAACTGCTTCCCGGCGAGTTGAGTTTCAGAAATAAAACTTCAAAGCAAACTGGATGAACCGTGGATCGTGCGCTGCTTGTGCGAAGCCGAACGCACAATTCGAATTTGGGTTGCCATTCGAGCATCCGGTCTCCGCCGCGGTTTCATCGAACCCGTGCTGGGTAGCAATGTTTGAATTAAAGCTGCTGGGATTGTCGAACTCCGGATCGTAATGATTGAAAGCATTGAAGAACTCTGCCCGGAACTCGAGCCGTTTTTGTTCGCTGATGGGGAACATCTTAAACAAAGAGATATCCCAGTTCTGGGTGCCTGGTCCCTGAATAATGTTTCGGCCTGCGTTGCCAAATGAGCCGATGATTGTGTTCGTCGTAAAGGCGCAGGTGTTAAACAGCGTTCCTTGTACACATGGGTGCCCATTGGGATTTCCGACCACGTTGGGCCGCGATGCGCTGGCGACCTCTCCGCCACCATCCGACGTGGAGAAGTTGGTGGCAATGTCGGTCGGCGTATACCAGTTTCCTGTGGTTGCGATCGTGATGCCTGCAACCTGCCAATTGCCGATGATCTGGTTCCAAACCCCGGAAGCGTTCCCCCCGAACGCCTTATTCTTACCAAACGGTAAATCGTAGGCGTAACTCAGGACGAACCGTTGACGCACATCAAAATCCGCATTTCCGTACTCCAGAAGGGGATCGTTTTGCAGGCGGAAGTCACCCGCATTCTGCGACCCCAGGCTGGCGCTGGAAGCGTCATCGAGGGCGTGGCTCCAGGTGTAGGCTACCTGGAATTGCAGGCCGTGAGTGGGGCGCTTCTCGAAACGCACCTGCAGAGAGTTGTAGTTGGAGACGTCGTTCGAGCGAAATGTTGCAATGGAAGTATCAAACACGGGATCGCAGTCATCGGTGGGGCTCAAGTTGCAGGTAGATCCCGGAGGAGCGCCAGGAGCCACCCCATGAGCAGGCCGCCGCTCAGCAGTCGGGCAAGCCAGCACGCCGCCAAAATTTGCAGTACAAAGCGCTGCGTATTGTGGGAGGGTCGCAAGAGCCGCCTCATTGCCGTTGTAAAAGCCAAAGAGTTTCAAGCCGCGCGACCCAGCGTAGGAAACATCCAGCATCGTATCGGCAGGCATTTGATATTGCACGCCAAAGTGCCACTGCTGGTTATAGGGAGTTCGCAGATTGGGCTGGATGGAATAAAGTTCCGGAGTGTTGGGGTCAGAGAGCGCGTTCGATGGGAATCCATTGGCCAAGGTGTTCGACCCGCCAATATTGAGGGAAGCAACCGAGCAATTGAGCGGCTGCCCGGGTGTGACCGTCGGATTGGCAGCCAGGTTCCCGCATGGCGTCGAAAATGACTCGGCGGAGAAGAATGGAGGATTGAACCCCGGGCTGGGATTGGAGTAAGGCCCGTTCTCCTGCCCGCCGTAGAAAATCCCGTAGCCACTGCGGACCACGAGTTTGTCCGGGCTCGGTAGGCAAAGCCGACGCGCGGCGCGAAATTATTCAGGTCAGGACTGATCAGTCCGCGGTCGCCGTGCGTTATCGGTATGCTCGCTCCGAACGTCGGGGTGAGAGTCTCATTCTGTCCGCTGGGAACAAGCATCGAATTGGGGCCGAAAACAAAGGTTCCCTCCTCATTGTTGTGCTCCTTGACCGTGCTGAAGACTTCATAGCGCAGACCCAGATTGAGGGTCAGTCGATCGTTGGTCCTCCAGTCATCCTGTGCGAAGCCCGCGTAAATCTGCCGGCGATAGTCAATGTTATGCAGGCTCGTGATCCCACCACCATCCGCAATGCCCAGCAACATCGTCGCGAAGGAACTGCCGCCGGTGCCTGGCGCCGCGGGGTTGTCAGTGAAGTCGTTTTCGAAACTCAGAGCGCCGCGCGCTTCGGCGGGCTGGAAGATCGTGAACTGTTCGATTCGCACTTCGGTGCCGAACTTCACCGAGTGGCGTCCCCGGATCCAGGTCAGGTTGTCAGTGAGAACAAAACTGTTTTGCTTCTCAATCGAAGGCAGGTAGGTAGAACTTCCGATTCCCGCCGTCCCATCGCCGAAGGTGATGTTCGGCAAGCCACCGTTGTTTGGACCATACGGAACGTTAGGAAAGTCCAGTTGAGCGCTGATGTTCTCGTTCGAGTTGATCTGATACCGGTGCGAATTGATCCGGTTGTAACCGAGCCGGAATTCATTGATCAGAGTGGATTTAAAGAGGTGAACTTCGCTTAAGGCCACGCTGCGGTAAGAATTATCCTCAGTACCGTCGAAGAACCCGCCGCCATCCAGCAGGTTGTTGAAAGGCGGAGGAATGAAGCTGGGCTGGTTCTCGTAACTGAATCGGCCGAAAGCGTTATCCTTGTCGCTGATTTTGTGATCGATGCGGACGTCGAAGTTGTTGCGGGTTTCCTGCCGGTGCGGATCAGAAAGAAAGTTGTTGCCCTGAAGAGTGGTGTTTGGAGTTGGCCAATACTGTGACAGGGCGGCCGCTAGCGGATCAACCATATTCGCGGGAAATATATTGGTCGGTAGGCCCCCGGCATACCCGCCGATCGGAACTCCGCAGAAACCAGTAGGAAAGTTCCCGCTGACTGGCATGTTTTGCGGGGTCTGTCGGGTCTGGGTCTGTCGAGTATTGAAAATCTCTCCAAGATACGTCTGTTGATTATTGCAATCCAGCACGTTGTACACCATATTCGGCGTGCCGAACTGGTCAGTCGTGTCTTGAAAGGTCGTTGGACCCGCCAGGTTGCTGCTGAAATCGCCTCCGCCAACAACCACGCCCCCGGCCAACTGAGGGATCTCCCCAGGCGTGGGAATCAACTCCAAAAAGGGCGTTGCCTGCCGGATCCGCAATCCCTCGTAGTCGCCAAAAAAGAAGGTGCGGTTCTTAATGATCGGTCCGCCCAACGTGGCCCCGAATTGATTCTGCTTGTAAGGCTGACGGCCAAATGCATCAAACGCGTTGCGCGCATCGAGTTTCTCGTTCCGGATGAACTCGTACAGGTCGCCGTGGAAGCCGTTGGTTCCCGACTTGATCACGGCATTCAGAATCGCTCCGTTTCCACGACCGAATTCCGCGGTGTAGGCGCTGGTTTGCACTTTGAACTCCGCAATGGCATCCACCGAAGGCTGGATGACAAAATTAGTCTCATTCAGCAAATCAGCCAGGTTTGAGTTGTTATCAACCCCGTCCAGCAGAAAGTTGTTCTGTGCCGACCGCGCTCCACCTGCGCTGAATCCGTAACTGCCGTTAATTCGCGAACCGGGTTCGGCCGGAGCTACTCCTGCGCTCAGCTGCGCCAACTGCGCAAAGTTTCGGCCGTTCAGCGGAAGAGTCGTGGCCTCCTGGCCGTTCACTACATCTCCGAGCTCGGATGTTTCCGTTTGCAGCTGTGGCCCCTCGGATGTGATCGTCATGACCTCATGGATGCTGCCCACCGTCAGCGTAATGTCGACCTCCGGGTGCTCCTGGATATTCACCACGATCGGTCCTACCACCGTTTTCTTGAAGCCAGCCTTCTCGGCGGTGACGCTGTAGCGTCCAATCTTGAGCGGACTGGCAACGTACTCTCCTTGCGAGCTGGTTGTGACCACCGTCTCCGTGCCACGTTCAACATCCTTAACGCTGATCTTGGCATCGGGAACTACCGCCCCGGCTGGATCACGCACAATTCCTGCGACTCCACCGCTGTCTTTTTGCCCGAGTGCAACGGGCGGCACGGCCATGGCGACTACCACTACAGCAAGGACAAATGGCAACAAGTTCAGGCAAGTTCTTTTCATGGTCCACCGCCTCCGGAGACTTTCTTCTCACCCTTGCGTTCTATTTCTTTTTATTTACTGGAGTTTCGTTTTAGATTCGAAAGGCAACGATTACCGATAATGTGCTCGTTTGTCAATCATTTTGTTTATTTGTTTGTCCCTGGCCGACCTGAACCTCTAAAAGACGATCCGGAAGTTTAGGGGAGGATCGCCTTGATTCCGGTGATCTCACAAAAATCGATTAGCGCCGGATATAGCTCTTCGCCATAGCCGAGGCAAGCATATTCGTTGGTCCAATGCTGCAGCAAAACATCGATATCACAATGCGCCGTTACGAAACCGTGAGGCCAGAATGGGATGCCACATTCGTTGAGCCGCCTTTCGATCTGATCAGGTGCGGGCTCGAAAATGCTTGCTCGAGTAATGACCATTTCAAACTCGCCATTCACTCTGCCCAGCCGGGCTAACACTCCTTCTCCCACCTTGCAGATTAGCTTTACGGAGAGTCCGCCCGCTTCGCCTTCCGTAGGGATACCGTGTTCAGAAAATCCGGCTGGACCCAGATTGCTGGCCAACGAAGGTGGGCAGGCCCCGTCCCCGATGATCTTGATTTCTCGCGTCTTTTTATCAATGTGCTGCAAATCGCCGTAATACACTCTCTCCTTGCTCAACTTTGTCAGCAGGAGAACGGTCAACGCGGTATTGAAGTCGCCCAGCGTAGAAGTGCCAACTCCATCCTCGAGCATCATGCTCTGCGCAAAGCAAGTAGCTGAGTAGTCGCCGGCAAGACCGGGAAAGGATTGAATCGTGTAGAAATCGAACCTTTCCTTCGCAACAAGTTTTCTTAGTGCGAGATATAGACGCATGGAACGCTCGGTCACCGCGTTTCGCTCCGGGGGCTTGCCAAATAACTGCTTCAGCCTGGGCTGAAGTTCATCCAGCTCGCTTGCCGAGATCCCTTCGGCAGTTTGCTTCAACTCCGTTGTGTCGCGGGAGTCGATATCGATGCCAAACATTCTCATCCATTGCGAAGGATCGGCAGCGCCGCAAGTTTGTCCCATCCCACGCCCGCCAAATGTGCCTATAGTAGACATGTTCAAGAAGGTCTTCAGATGAGAAGCCCGGGCATAGCTGACGATCTTGTCTACGGTGTCGGCCTCCTCGATCGCGCCATACACGAACTTGTGTTTGACACCGATTTCGAGGAGACCGCCGTGGAGCACGAATCCTCCAACCGGCCGCCAGCCTTGAGAGCCTGGGTGCGTCCACAGAAGCAAGCCTTTGCCGCTGGCGCAGTAATCGCGAATCGCGCCGACCATGTTTGCCGCCCACACCCAGGTCCCGGAAAATAGGACGACCGCATCGACAGCATCGTCGCATTTCATTTTCCTGAATGCGGCCCGAGCTTCTTCTTTGCTGGCGACCACAACGCCATGCTCGATAACTTTCAAACCCGCCGCAACCAGTGCGCTCTTGGCGCGCCGAACCAAGGCATCATCAATGAACGGCGTGCCTATTGGGTCTCGTAGACCATCTTTGTGAACGCCGAACACTATGAATCCGATTGTGGCTTGGATCACCATTCCTCCTAATTGGCCCTTGAACTTTAAGTGCCTGTAATCGCAGAGAGCGCTGAACTCAAATGGCGGTATCGCTTGGCTTGTTGTCCGTAGGTTGCTGCAACCACATCGTCGGGTAATACCACCGAAACGTCACGGACTACGACTTCGACGGCTTGCTGCAGGGTTCCGTATTCTCCGCAGGCCACGCCGGCCAGTATGGCTCCGCCAAGACAGACTGCCTCTGGACACTCCATTACATGCAGCCGCCGACCCGACAAAGCAGCTCGCAACTGGAGACCGAGCGCTGACCGTGCGCCTCCCCCCGTGGCATAAACGTCTCGAAATTCTCCAACAGCGCTTTCCAGTATGTCGGTCATATGTGACATCTCACAGGCGAGTCCCTCGAGAATGCCTTTGTAAATCTGGCTGCGGGTTGCATTCGTTCCCAAGCCAGAGATGATTCCGCGTGCATGCGGGTTGAAGTCAGGATTGCAGGTACCGATGAGATTGGGAGTGATGTATAGACCCGTTCGACCCGCTGGCGCGTCCCGTTCCAGCGTCGCGTAATGGAGGGACTCCACGTCCGATGCATCCCCGCCCTCCATAACGCTTTCACCGCACGGATCTCCATACAACAGATCGTGGAACCACTTGATCATGATTCCCGACGGAAAGTACGCCAACGTGACGAACTTGTCTGGAACGACATGGCAATAAGTGTTGAGCGAAGCCGCCAGCGCGACATCCGTTAAGCTGGGCTGATCGGAGGCCGCCAGCAGGCATTCGTAAGTTCCCATCGAGTCGGCGACGCGACCTGCACCGATAGCGCCAACACCCAGGCCCCCGCAGGGTTGATCGTGCCCTCCCATCACCACCATCGTTCCCTGTAGAAGACCGAGCTGGCCGGCTGCTGCTGCATTTAATTCTCCTGCTACCGTTCCAGCGGGCGCCGCAACTGGCAGGCATTCTGCATTTATCCCTGTGGCGCTGAGAATTTCTTCGGACCACCGGCGCCGCCGGATATCAAATGCCAGGTAGCGAGAGGCCAAGGAATAATCGATATAAGGATTTAGTCCGAGTCGCGAAAGAACATAACCAATCACACTAAGGAAACGAACCGAGGGAACAAAAATGTCCGGCCGGTACTTGCGTAGCCAGAGAATTTTTGGGACCGGATACATGGGATGAGCGACCAGGCCTGTGATTTCGAAAAGCTGCTTTCTTCCGAAAGTTCTTTCGAGCCACGCAGCTTCTTCCGTGGCTCGAGTGTCCTGGTTGAGAATTGCTGGAGCGATTGCCTCGTTGCGTGCATTGACTGGCACGAATGTCTCGCCGTGCGAACTGAGGCACAGTGCGCGGACAGGATCAGAAAGGTCCCTGGATACCGCTTGTGAGCACTGACACACTGCCTGCAAAAAACGCTCGGCATTTATCTCTGCCTGCGCAGGAGCGGGGAAGTCAGGCGTATAGGCGCAGGCGTGCTGTGCAAGTATCTTGCCTGTAGAGGCGAACACCACCGCTTTGCATCTACTCGAGCCGATATCGATGGCAAGCAAACTCATGATGGTTTTTAGATTCTTGCTTGCTTTAGTGCGACAACATTTCAATCGCACCGTCGGGACACATCACGAGGCGTCCAAGGCAAAGCATCGTTTTTTCGGAATCCCTCAATTATTGGCGCCGTTTATAGGAATTTATCTGCTGCGACCGAAAGCCTCCGGCCACGCACTCCAGACTCGACAACATCGATCCTTCTCTTGCCAACGGAAACCCTGGCTACACCACGAAATGCCTCCGGTACTTCGAACAACAAGATCAGAAAGCGAACCTGAGCCTTGGACTTGGCCGGAAGCCAGCGATATGTCGGTGCTCCGAAGAGCGGGCCTTGATCGATGATCTCGCGTCGCGGATTCGGGAACGGAGTTGTGCTGAACTCCAACCCTCGGCAGAATGCTTTTCCAAACCACGGTGCATGGGTTCGGTTGTGCCGTTCTTCCCAGTTGCCGACCCAGGGAAAATCTGCGCGTCGAAATGCATAGACGACCAGAAGCCCCAGACGCGGGTTACATGCCGCGATGAAAGCAATCTCAAGTTCCGGATTTAGTAATTGCGCGGTGTAGTGTCCGAACCGTAGCACCGGGGTAGTGCGCAAGTTCATCCGTCTACCTTCTCTTGTGGGCGCGTTGGGCCAGGTAAACTCGGCACCCGGCTGAAGAGACAATCGGGTGCTGTAGCTTGCCGGACAAACCTTCGCCCGCGTCGCGGGCATGTCGAACCAAGTAATTCCTGCTTCCAGAAACGGCGGCCCGAAGGTGACGTGTTCGTTCCACGAAATCGGCCGGTCATAAGGGCTAAGGTTGACGGCCTCTTCTTCGCAGTAAATCAGCGGATTCACGCGGTCAAGAGTTAGTTTCCTGCTGAAACGGATCCTAGCTTCGGGCAGCGTCAGGCCGTATTGCAAATACGGCTTCGGCGACTTGGCGTACTTCTGGATTTCCCACTTCAACGCGGGCGCTTCACCATGGGTAGTCAGACCCGCTGCCGTCTCCTCTGGCGAAGGCGGACCGAAGTGATCAAAGCTGAGGCTATGTCCCGCAATACCGGCGAGCAGCCTACCATCCGGTGCCGACCCATACCTCCTCACATGTTTCGCACTCTTGTACTTGGACGGATCGATCGTCGCCCACGGCGGCCGCCACAGCGGGTTCACACCCGAATGTGCATTCACGTTCAACTCGCAGATATGCCCCCCGCCTTCAAGAACTGAAACATATCCCCAATCCGCCCGGAGGCGAAATCCGGAGCGGCCGTCCATCACGTTCTGTTTGCGCCAAGCTACCCGCGCCTGGGAACCGGCTGTCGTCATTTCTTGATCGCTTGCAATTCTGCCGTTGGCGTTACGTTAAGAGCAGCGCTCAACTCTAACGTAAGACGGACTCAAATTATCCAGCGCATGAGCGATTGTCAATCTATTTGTTCTTATATGTTCATTTATTTGGCTGCTTATGCCCTTCTTGCAGCTCCGCCACAACCACTTCGATGCCCGCTTCCCGCAGGCCCTTGATGTATTTTTGATCTGTGCCAGAGTCGGTCACGAGCACATCGATGTCCGCTACCGGGCCGACATAGGCAAAGCTCTGGGTGCCAAACTTACTATGATCGGCTAACGCGATCCTGGTCTTGGCGGCTTTCGAAATCATCTTTTTGATCTGTGCCTCGGCGTGGTTTGCGGTAGAGATTCCATACGAAAGATCGATTGCGCTCACTCCCAAGATTGCTTTGTCCAACCGAATTTCTGAGAGCGCCCGCTGTGCCCACTCGCCTGAGAAATAGAATGTGTCCTTTTGTAGATCGCCGCCAGTGCAAAGGACAGTCACGCCGGGGCTTCTTTGCAACTGACAAACGATGGTGGGCGAGTTTGTCACCACAGTTAGCCGATGCCGCTGATTCAGCCCACGGGCAAGCTCGTACACCGTGGTGCTTCCCTCAAGAAAGACCGTCTCACCGTCCAGCACCAAGTGTTCAGCCTCGCGCGCAATGGCATGCTTCTCACTGCTATGGCTATGCGACAACGTTTCATAGGAAGGTTGAAAATTGGTGCTGGACATGCGAGAAACCGCTCCTCCGTGAGAACGGACCAGTACGCCGTCCTGTTCCAAGGCTGCCAGGTCTCGCCTCACTGTCGCTGCCGTGACTCCGAGGGCGGAACATAGGTCGGAAGCAGTAATGGTGCGTTGACTGGAAAGAATTTCTCGAATGCGAAATCTACGCTCTTCTGCGAGCATGAAGTTTGCGCTCTCCCGGCTGCTTCACCTGGTGCAGATCAGTGGTTCTGCGCACCAATTGTATTTGGGATATGGGCGATTTGTAACGTACAAAATAGCTCTCTGACAATAACAATCGATCACAAACAAACAATCCGATTGACAAAAAAGCAGGGTATCGGTAGATTCGCGCAATTGTAAAGTGACAGTCGCGACCCAGGTCTTAGCCCACCGGTCCGCCTATGGCGATGAAGACTGAATCAAACCCCCACCTGACGCGGGCCTTCGGTTTACTTCATGCCACGGCCCTGAACATCTCCAACATGGTTGGCATCGGGCCTTTCATCACCATTCCACTAATGATGGCTTCCATGGGCGGTCCCCAATCCATGCTGGGCTGGCTGACAGGGGCGCTCATCGTGATTTCCGACGGTCTGATATGGAGCGAACTGGGAGCGGCGCTGCCAGGCTCCGGCGGCAGCTACCATTTTCTTCGCGAAGCCTACGGCCATCAAACTTGGGGCCGCCTGATGGCGTTTCTGTTCATTTGGCAATTTGTCCTAAGCGGTCCTCTGGAAATCGCATCCGGGATGATTGGATTCGGAAACTATTCCACATATCTCTGGCCGGGATTGAGTGGTCGAGGCCAGCAATACGTGGCGGTTGGCGCCGGCGTTGCTGCTTTGTTCCTGTTATGCCGGCAAATGACATTTCTGCGAAAGGTCACTCTCACTCTCTGGGTGGGCACGGCGCTGGCGATGGTAACCATCATCGTCACCGGTTTCTCCCACTTCAATCCTCATCTGGCATTCGATTTTCCTCCGGGCGCAATGGCTTTCAATCGTGGCTTCGTGCTCGGTCTCGGCAGTGCCACGCTAATCGCCGTGTACAACTATCTGGGATATTACGACGTGTGCTATATCGGGGATGAAGTGCAGAATCCTGCCTACGTAGTGCCGCGCTCGATTCTGTATTCGCTCGCCGTCTGCTGTGTCGGATACCTGGCGCTCCATCTCGCTTTAATCGGCGTGGTGCCCTGGCGGGAAGGAATTCATTCGAACTTCATCGCCTCGGATTTCATGGAGCACCTGTACGGCAGGGGCGCCGCAATCGCGCTAACAGTTTTTGTCCTCTGGTCGGCCTTCGGCGCCGTGTTTGCGCTTCTTTTGGGTTATTCCCGAATTCCTTATGCGGCTGCCATCGATGGCTATTTCTTCCGCCCATTTGCGCAACTGCATCCTACGAAGAACTATCCTCAGGTTTCTCTTCTGGTTCTGGGCGGCGTATCGATCGCTGCCGCTTTCCTCAAGCTTGATCAACTCGTCAGTGCCTTAATCACTACCAGGATCCTGGTACAGTTTCTGGGGCAGTTGTTTGCCATTCCCCTGTTGCGGCGAAAGTTTCCGGACAGCGCGCGGCCCTACAAGATGTGGTTTTATCCCGTGCCGATTGTCATTGCTTTCTTCGGGTGGGCCTTTGTTTTTCTGACCTCGGGCTGGCTCTACATCAAAATCGGCTTATTGACGCTTCTGACCGGCTTTCTGGTTTTCTTCATCTGGGCGAAGTGGAAAGCAACTTGGCCCTTCAGTTCGAATCAGGATTCTGTGTGAGAGAGAGATCAAGACCTCGGGGATAGCGAAAGGGCTTCATCATGTCACATACTCGTCGCAGGTTTCGTTTTGCCACAAAACTGGCCAGAGAAATCCGCCCAGACCAGATTGCAAGCTTCTTGATCACTTGCCTGCTGGTCCTGGTGGGAGGTTGCCTGGGATCTTCTGTTCGCTCGGGGACTTCTCAGGCAGTCTCGGACGTCGAGGGCTTGTCGGTGGTCATTCAGCCCGGCAGTGGCATATACGAAATCCGAACAGAAAACGGGGCGCACACTGTCATTCAAGCAAGAGTCGCGGCGCAGATCGATCATAAATGGGTCAAATCGACGGATTATCCGAAACACCAGATATCTCAATCGAATTTTGAGGATGCTCTCGGACGCGGCAAGAAAATTAAAGTCACTTCGTCTGGGCTTCCGAGTTTCCCTGATCTTGCATATACCTTACAGATCTATGAAGGGAGAGCTTTCGGTGTGATCGACGCCGAGGTACAAAATCATGCTGGCAATGCCGTAACAATCCAAAGTATTCGAAGTGTCGAGGCCCTCGGGAACACCATCATCGATCTCGGCAGCCCGCAGAGCGCCGATCGGGTTCTCTCCGACAGCTTCAGCGAAGACTGGCCCCCGTTGCAGATCTACGATTTGGGAAAAGCTGCTCAGGGCATGCACCGCGCCGTAGGCAGCCAGCTTGTCTACAACCGCGAGACCAAGGAAAGCTTGCTACTCGGGGCTCTTACTTCCGACCGCTTCCTCACCATCATTCATCTGCAGACGCAAGCTTCTTCACCAAACAGCCCGAGCATTACCTCCTTCACGGTCGATTCAACCGGAACCACCGAAATTCAAGCGACCGATCCCGAATCCGGCCTGCGCGAAGGACCTCCGGAAAATCTAATCGAGCTAAACATTCCTCTACCCGCCGGCGAATCAATAGGTTCAGAACGAGTGATGTTTGCCGCCGGAAGAAACTACCACTCGCAGCTTGAGAATTATGGCGCCATGATTCGAGAGCTGCATCACAGTCGCGTCGGCTCAGACAATATGCTCGGATGGTGGAGTTGGACCGCCTTTTATACAAAGATCACCGAAGGCACGGCGCTGACGAACGCTCAATGGTTGGCTGAGCATCTGAAGGCTCTGGGCTACGACTACTTTCATTTCGACTTGGGCTACGATTACGATCGCAGTGAATATGCCACGCCCAATGCTTCACAATTCCCCCGTGGCATGTGGGATCTAACTCACCGCATTTCCCGCTTGGGATTGAAGGTAGGAGTTTGGACTGCTCCCTTTGAGGTGGGCGAGCGCGCGTGGATCTACGAGCATCATAAAGATTGGCTGGTGCACAACGCACATGACGATCCGATCCCAATTGGAGACGCCGAAGAGGTCCAGGGCGAACGTCTGTTCGTCTTAGACGTGACTCACCCCGATGCGCAGGAATATCTTCGTCAGACTTATCGCACGCTAGTTCGGGAATGGGGCGCACGCTACATCAAGCTCGACTTCATGGACAATTCCGCAATCGAGGGCTATTACCATCGTCCGAACACAACGGCGCTGGAAGCGCAACGAATCGGACTGGAGATTATCCGCAAGACTGTCGGCGAGGATGTGCTTCTCGATAAAGACGGAAGTCCGATGTTGAATCCGGTTGGTCTGGTGGATGAAGGCCGTATTTCTCAGGATACCGGTCATGCGTTCCAGCGTAGCAAGGAAGCTGCGCCGGGCATCGCGGCGCGTTATTACATGCATCGCAACTTCTTCATCACCGACCCGGACGCGTTCACGGTTTCCCGGCAACTCCTGGAGGAGCGAACCATTCAAGCTCCTGTTACGTTGAGCGAGGCCCAGGTGTCGATAGCGCTGGCAGCCGTTTCTGGAGGAATGTTCGAAATTGGTGACGACCTACCAACCCTCGGCAGCGACCCGGAAAGGTTTGCATTGGTCAAGAATTCTGATTTGCTGGCTATGGCGAAACTTGGGCGGGCTGCTTTACCTCTGGACCTCCTCACGTATACAGCCCAAGATGAGCAGCCCAGCATATTCCTGCTGCGCGAAGACCAGCGGCAGTCCATTTTGACGGTTTTTAACTGGACGGAGCGGCCGTGTTCCCACACTTTCACTCTTTCCGACTTGAACCTCGCTGCAGGGCATTCGTACAACTTGCTTGACTCATTCGCGCCTGATCGGCCATTGGCAATGCGCGGCGAAACGCTCCGCCTGGACAATCAGCCTGCGCACTCCGTCAAGCTGGTCAAAATCATTGACACTTCAATCCCGGTCGCCGCGCCTTCGATTGTCTTCCAGGTGCCGACTCAGGCGAGAATTGGGGAAGAGATTGCGTTCTCAGGCACAGTGTCCAAAGACGGAGTTCCCGCACTCGCCTGTCATTGGGATTTCGGCGATGGAGTCGTCGCCGACGGCGCCATCCTGACTCACGCGTATACTGCCGGCGGAAACTACACGGTGCGGTTCACGGCTGAAGGCCTTGACGGCAAATCCGCAGAACAGACATTCTCGATCGCCGTCAGCGGATCGGTGACTCTTCCGCCTCCTCGGCGTTACTCCGAAACGCGTGAGTAATGGCCGCTGCTTGTAGCGGGCGACGAGCGATTGTTCTTATAATTGAACGTGACCTCTTCGGCTCCCGGTTCCGACACAACACCTCGAGCATATTTTGGAGTTCTGCTGCGCCGGTGGCGCGTTGTTCGGCGCATTAGCCAATTGACCCTGGCGCTCGATGCCGATATCTCAACACGTCACTTGAGCTGTGTTGAGACAGGCCGAGCGCAGCCAAGCCGGGAGATGGTGCTGCGTCTAGCCGAGGCGCTAGAGATCCCCCTGCGCGAGCGGAATACACTTCTACTGGCGGCCGGTTACGCACCGCTCTATCGCCAGACCCGCCTCGATGCTCCGGAGATGGAAGCAGCGCGCCAAGCCGTGGACTTTCTCCTGCAGCAACAGGAGCCGTATCCCGTAATTGTCACCGACCGATATTGGAACACGCTGAGGATGAATTGCGGAACAAAGCGCTTCCTGGCGCGCTTCCCTATCTGCGATTCGGTGAAGCCACACAATGGAGTCCGGCTTGTATTTCATCCTAAAGGGCTCCGGCCGTTCATCGCCAATTGGGAGAGCGTCGCAGCACGCATCATTCAGCGGGTGCATCGTGAGGCTGCGGCCAACCCGTCGGACGAGACGATGAAGTGCTTCCTTGGGGAGTTGCTGAGTTATCCGGGAGTGCCCAGCCGCTGGCGCGCTCTGGATCTTGAGGATTCGCCTCCGCCATTCTTAACCATCAACTACAGATGGAAGGATTCCACGTTGCGGTTATTTGCAACGGTTGCAACCTTTGGGACGGCGCAGGATGTTGCCCTCCAGGAAATGCGCATCGAAAGCTTTTTCCCCGCCGATGAAGCCACGCGCGCTGCGCTGATCGCCGCCCAATAGCCGCGAAGCAGTGATCTGCATTTAACGGCGGGACCATCTGGATCGCACATTTTCTACCCATGACCTCGAAGGTCATGGACAGCGTTTTTCCCTTCTCGGATACTGCGGACGTGGCAATTACCGCTAGGGAGGCAACAAAGTGAAAAAGAGCATTTTCAACCGGTGGTTCGCGGTGTTGTTGTTGTTCTCAGCTTTAGTATGGTGGGCGAGCATTAGCATCAGGGAAGCGGCGGCAATGAGCAAGGTCAACAGCGCCCCTGCTGGTGATCCAACCGATATCGAGACTGTGACGAAAGTCGAAACGGGATATGGGGGATGCAATGGTAGCCGTCGATATCGACAAGCTCAATCAGATCTACGCTGCCGATTGAGCAACCGTCTCAGCCTCCGGCAAGATTGTGACTAAGGAGAGCGTTCTACACTATATTAAATCCGGCAAGAACAAACTCGTGTCGTATGAACTAGGGCCTATGGACGTGCAGGTGGTAGGCGATGTAGCTGTGGCCCATGGCAGTGTCATCGAAAAGAGGATCCGGGACGGAAAAGACGTTGACGGTGAGGGTGTTTACATGGATCTTCTAAAAACGCGCGCTGGCAAATGGGTGGTCGTGCGCAGCGCAGGCGCGATGAAGTCAGGGAATTAGAAGACCAGACTTTTCCGGGATCCCGAGCCTACTATATATCGCAAGTCCGCGACTGTCATGGTTATTAGAAACCTTTCGAGTCCGTTTGCGCGAACACGAGCGACGGATTGTACAATCCAACGGAGCAGTCGGCGCACAATAACATTCTAGGGGCTTAGCAAACAAAGGGGGACCCAGTTGAACTGTTCGAGGCTTCTTTGCTTTATCGCATTCCTTTGTTTCATTCCTTCGTGCATTGTATCTGCCTCCGCGCAGCAGGATGAGGTTACTCGCCGGCTGGCACTCGATATTTACAAGCAATTGATCGAGATCAACACGACCGACTCAGTGGGCAGCGTAACGGCGGCTTCCGAGGCGATGGCGAAACGGTTTCGCGATGCCGGGTTTCCGGAAAGCGACATTTCTGTTCTCGGTCCGAATGACCGGAAGAAGAACGTCGTCGTGCGTTTGCACGGATCAGGAAAGCACAAACCGGTCCTGCTGATTGGGCATCTCGACGTCGTAGAGGCACGACGTGAAGACTGGACAACCGATCCGTTTCAGTTGGTCGAGAAGGATGGCTACTATTACGGGCGGGGCACGACTGATATGAAAGATGGCGACGCCATCATGAGCGCTGCGCTCATTCGGATGAAGAAGGAAGGCTACGTGCCGAGCCGTGACATCATCCTGGCAATGACCGCGGACGAAGAAGGTGGCACTTCGAATGGTGTGGATTGGTTGATCCATAACCACCGCGATTTGATCGACGCGGAATTCGTCCTGAACCACGATGGCGGTGGAGTATGTTTGATTCACTGCCAGGTTCCCTTTATGGCAGTGGATGCGGCAGAAAAAGTGTATGGAGATTTTGGGCTCTCGGCGACGAACGCGGGCGGACATAGTTCCCTGCCTGTGCCAGACAATGCGATCTATGAACTGGCGGCGGCGTTGATGCGGATATCGCAGTTCCAGTTTCCCTTCGAGCTGAATAACACCACACGGGCATATTACGAATATCAGGTAAAGTCGCAAAAGGGGCAGCGAACTGCGGATATCCAGGCCATCCTGAAAGATCCTGCGGATCTCGAAGCGGTGGGCCGGCTGTCGAAGGATCCGATTGACAATTCGACGCTACACACGACGTGTGTGGCGACACGTTTGGACGGAGGCCACGCCAATAATGCGCTGCCGCAGACGGCACAGGCGAATGTGAATTGCCGCATTCTGCCCGGGCACTCACTCGAAGAAGTCCGGCTCGACCTAGAAAGGGTGGTGGCTGATCCGAAGATTAAGGTGCAGTTCCGCGAGGTCAGCGGCGCCCTGGTGGATCATGCGCCGGACCAGCGCGGCTTTGAGCCGCCGCCTCCGCGAAAAGAAGTTTTTGACCCGCTCAACCAGGTAGTGAGCGAGATGTGGCCGGGAACACCCGTGATAATCGATATGGCCACTGGCGCTTCCGATGGCAAATATACGAACGCGGCGGGCATGCCTACCTATGCAGTTTCGGGCGTGGGTTTCGACTGGGATGATATCCGAGCGCATGGGAAGGATGAGCGGGAGCGGGTGGATTGGTTTCTTGGAGGAGTGGACTTTTATTATCGCTTCTTGAAGCGAGTGACGGCGGAATAACCGCGGGGTTCGGAGAATGCGACATTGAGGAAGCCGTTACAGGCCGATTTTCTTATGTCGCGATTCGCAGAGAATTCGATCTGGAAGAGATGGAAAGCAATGGACGGTAGGAAGTTTGTCCGAGCCAGTACGGGTTTGGGGCAATGAGTGCCTTGGGCGCCGAGTCGCCGCATGACACTTCGGTTTCGAGACTGCCTTTGATATCTATTGATGAATCCGCTCGGCTTGGCGAGAAACTTGGAATCGAGCGTTGGTTTGCTACGTCGAACGTGGGTCGCGGCCTACTCAACTGTCCACTGGCTGCGGCCGGTTTCCATGGGGTACTCAACGCTTTGTTGTTTCGCAACAAAGTCGCGGCGCGCACGCGCGAGCTCATAATCCTCCGGATTGGCTGGCGCACAGGCTCCGAGTATGTGTTTTGCAACCACGTACGCTTTTCACACGAGCTCGGGATACCTGACGAGGATATCCTGGGCGTACGTGATCCACAGGGATGCCATGCGTATAGCGAGACCGATCGTACGGTGCTCGACCTCGCTGACGAGTTGCACGAACACGCTGAAGTCGCACGCTCCACGTGGGCGGCGTTGGAAAAGGCATTTACGAGCGAAGAGTTGGTGGAGCTCTTGCTCATCGGTGGCTTCTGGCGGATGGCGGCGGGTTTCGTCAAGGGCGCAAAGATCCCGCTTGATGCAGACGTCCCAAGTTGGCCGGAAGGCAGGAAACCAGACAACTCCACGCGGGAGTAAGGAGATGCCTCGCAACCACCTCTCGTTTCACCACCAAATGTTTTCTGGGTGGACATCCCAGCGACAATCCGCGGATGTTCAATGTGTTTCCCACTTCCTCTGCCTTCGAAACTAAGCAGGGTTGCCGTTTCAGGGCACGACCGGCAAGACCAGATGCGAAGGCATCGCGGTGGAGCAATAGATTCTCTGTGTTGCTGGGACATAGTCAGACGTCGTGGCCTGGTAGATACTGGGCACGAACTTCTGTGGATTGCGGTCGATCACTGGAAACCACGTCGATTGAATCTGGACCATGATGCGGTGGCCTTTGAGGAAAACATGGTCGTGGTCGCGCAGCGGGATGTTCCATTCCGTGGGCTGGTTCGGCTTGAGGGCGTGCGGTTTCTCGTAGCTCGTGAGATAGCGGCCGCGGCGCACCTCCATGGCAATGGGGAGCTCGTAGCCATTCAGCGACTGTGCGTATTGTCCGGGCTTTGGGCCTTCGTCTGGGTTCCAGTCGTTCTTCTGCGCGTTGTCGGGATAAACGTCGATCAATTTGACGATGAAATCGCCGTCAGTGCCGGAAGTTGCGCCGAACAGCTTGGCGGCGAGCGGTCCGGTAACAGTTAGATCGTGGTCGAGTGGATCGCTCACGAAGGAAAGCACGTCAGGACGGTGATCGACGAAGCGCTGGTCGGCAACTTCCCAGGTGCGCCAGTCACCGGCGGGATACGTCGGGGTGATGGGGCGCTGGCGATAGGGCACGGGATTGGCGGGATCGGAAACATACTCGCGATAGGCCTTTCCGTTCTTCGACTCCTCGGGCGCGGTAAACGAGAGTGTGCCGTCCGCATGCAAGTAGAGGTTGGTGGGCTTCGCATTCTTGGGAGGCCATTCTGGGTAGGTGTGCCAGGTGTTCGAACCGCTTTGAAACGTGCTGGCCTGCCACGCCGGCTTCTCGCCCTTGCCGTGCAGGTAATAACGGAAGAATGGGGCCTCGATGTTCTCGCGGAACTCGCGGGCAGTTTCGTGTCCCGCGAAAGGAACAAGGCCAATGCTGTCGCCCTTAGCGCTCCACCACTCGCCGTGATACCACGGCCCAGCGACGATGAAGTTGTCGTGTTGCGGGTCGCTCTGTTCAGCGTGGCGGAAGATTTGCCACGGGCCCCAGGGATCTTCCTGGTCCCAGAAGCCGGCAACGTTGAGATTCGGAACACTGGAGGCGTGCAGTTGGTTCACCCAGGCTTCTTTTTTCCAGAAGTCGTCGTAGTCGGGATGGTCGACACTCGCATTCCAGTAAGGAATGGATCCGTGGAGATGCTTCGCGTTGATATTGGAGAGCGGGCCGAGATCGAGATACCACTGGTAGGTGTCGTAAGTCTCGAAATCAAAATGAGTGTTCTTGTTCTTGTCGGCTTGCTCCATCACGGCGTATTCAAAGTCGTAGCTCTCGCGCAGGGCGCCGTAACGGTGGTCATCGTCGTTCATCCACTGATCAACGGGCGAAGCCTGCTCGCTGATGGCTTTCAGCGCCGGGTGCGGGTGGAGAAGGGTGAGCGCGGTCGTCAGTCCGTCGTAAGAAACACCGTACATGCCAACGTTTCCGTTGTTGTCAGGGACGTTTTTCACGAGCCACTCGATCGAGTCGTAGGCGTCGGTGGTCTCGTTGGTGGCCTTGGGATCGCTGAGGTCGACCCACGAGGAAAGATTGAACGTGCCCTCGGATTTAAAGCGCCCGCGGAGATTCTGGATGACGAAAATGTAGCCGTCCTGGGCGAGCTCTTTCATGAAGGGTGGCATCTGTTCAGGCGGCTTCTCGGGGACGCCGTAGGGAGTGCGGCGAAACAGAATAGGTAGCGGGCCGGGTCGATCGACCGGAGTGAGGATGACGGTCTGGAGGCGAACGCCGTCGCGCACGGGAACCATGACTTCCTCGAGCTTGAAGATCGGCTTTGGCGGCGGTTGCGGGGCAGTCTGCTGCGCCGCAGCGGAGATTGCAAATAAAGCCAGAACGAACCGTAGGGTTGATGAGGGCACCGCTGGTCCTCCTTTTCGCACAAAAGCTGCGCGCGAAGTATACCAATCCTCAGATTGTCTCGGCGAGTTGTTCTTTTGAAGCCCCCGATTCCCAGGTCAACTAGTGTAGTGGTAACTTGTCACCAGTTGAGCGGCGCCCCCGGATACGAGGGATGTGTCTCCACATTCCGACTCGCACCCGGAGGCCCGCGTCGTCAGAGATATTATGAATAAGCGGCTCTTTTGTGTGGTCGCGTTACCCATTGGCTGGTGCACCGGACTATTGCTAGCCCAAACAGAGAAGAGTGCGACGTGGGGCAAACGCCTGAGCCTTGCACTGCTGTCGTGCACCATTACCGTCTTCGCGGCAGGGCAGGAATTTCCTCTAAAGAAGGTTCCGCTCCTCACCCACCTCGTGGACTATGAGGCTGCCTGGTCCCCCAATGGCCGCCAGATTGTGCTGATTTCCAACCGGCACGGAGGCATGAAAGTGCACATTCTCAACGCCGGCAGCGACGGCAATGGAAGCGATATGCAGCAGATCACGAGTGGTCCGAACGAGGACGATTCGCCCGCCTGGTCGCCGGACGGCAGGCAGATTGCATTCGTTTCGGTTCACGAGCGCGTGTCTGACATCTTTGTTATGAACGCGGACGGCAGCAATGTACGGCAAGTGACGCACAATTTGGGTCAAAACATCCATCCAATGTGGTCTCCGGACGGCTCGCGGATTCTATTCAACACTACGTTCTTCGGGGAATCCGGCCAGCAGACCGATCAAGCTTCCGATGAAAAGCGGGTCATCGGTGAGAAACGGGACGATTCGATTGATCTGGCTAAGATAAGGCCCGATGGAAGCGACCTGCAGCGGATCACTCACGGCGGGGGGTATACCTATGCCTCTTTTTCGCCAGACGGAAAGTGGATCCTTCATCGTCGCCAACACGGTGAGGTTTCCCAGGTTTTCATCATGAGTTCGGATGGCTCGGGCGATCACAATGTCTCGGGATCTTCTACGTTGGACGGATGGCCTTCATGGTCGCCAGACGGCAACAGGATCATATTCTCACGCCATCTGCGGAGTGGATTCCAGATCTTCGTGATGAATCGGGACGGCACTCGCGTGCGCCAGTTGACGGATGCGCCTGGAGAGTTCGTCAATCCGCGATGGTCGCCTGACGGGAGCAGAATTCTGTGCGGCAGGCGATTGGGTGGGATCAGCCTCGCAGTCTTTCAGGCTCCGATGTAGAGCCTGGATTGCCGCATCAAATACGTCACTGCGTGGCCGATCACGAGTTGAGGAAACTCTGCTGAAAGCCACTCCCGGATCGGCATAGTACTCCCAAGCACTTCCGTCGTAACCTTCGTTGATCTCCTGATTCTTGTCACCCAAGACAATAGATCATCCTCACAACGGTTTTGACTGCGGCGGCATGGCGACGCAAGTCAGACGCACAAGTTGGCGGATAGAAACCGCCAAGGAATCGCCCTGTGGAGGTTCGCCTCAACTCTTTGGAAAGTTAGGGTCCGCCTTGATCTCGCGAATCTGTTGAATATGCCGCTCGGCATGGGTGGAGATTTCCAGCATCCACTGCCAACAATCGATCGGTTCTCTCGTTCCGAAGCTGTGGGCGCGCAAATCGTCGTCGGTTGATTTGATGTATTCGATCATGGTTGCGCGTAGTGCCTGGAATTTTGCGAGAGCCTCTCCGAGGTCCTTATAAGTATCGACCTTCTCGTGACCGCCACCCGTTTTGGTATGCACAACGCGATCGATGCCGTACCACATGACATCCGCGTCAGTATTCACCGATTTCTTGCCCTTCATATCCGGAGCCGCCTTCACCGCCTTCATCAGGTCGCGCCAATAATCGGGTTCGGCCACTGCCAGATGAGAAACGCATTCCCGGATTGACCAACGATCGGGCGCGGTTCGATATTCAAGCTGAGTACGTGAAAGCCCATGCACCTGCTCGGCCAACATTTGCCCGGTCATTTCGAAATGCACTAGTAAGTGCTCCCGGTCCTCGTTGGTCATTCCGGTTTGTCCGGCGGCACAAAGGCGCCACGCAAGTAAAACAATTGGCACAAATCGTGTGATTCTCACGGTAAATAATCTCCTTCCGAAACTGTGGATCGGCGGCAAAGCTTTTCACCACATAGGTGCGGTCCAAGTCTTCGCTCGAAGGCCTATTTTGATGCGAGCTTCTCTTTCGTTGTTCTGATCCCGTAGTCTAGCCAGCCGGACTCGATGTAGTTCTGACTGCGTTCTTGCAGGTAACTCAGCGCCTTCAGCTGAGCGCTCAGCGCGGCATTATTCTTCGGGTCATACGCGAGAACGACATCGGTCAGGTGCAGCGCCTCTACCGGTTTGCCGGCTCCCAGCTTCTCCAGTGCCGCCCGCACCAGGGGCTCCGGTCCTCCGGCGAGTTTGACGAGATCCGGATACACCGAGGAAGGCGGCAATTCGTACATGGTTGCTGGATTCATGTCGAACCAGCCTGCATATCCGTCGTAGATTCCACGAACTGACCAGCTGACCTTTCCAAATACTTCACTTAAGTTGTAACTTGCCGGGAGTTTGATTTCCTGCATCAAGGTGAATACATCTTTGCCGGCGTTCATACCCTTTACGACTTCATCGTGAACATACTGGATGGCGTCGCGATACCGGGTCAGCCGCCGAGTAATCTCCTCGTTTGCAAGAATCGGATCGCCGTGGCCCGAAAGCACGACATCGGGCTTGAGTGATAGCACCTTGTCAATCGAATTGATCCAATCCAGAGCCCAACGAGGCTTTGTGCCCCTTAGCGCATAGATGTTCGGGAAGGACATCGGTTCGGGGATTCCGATACCGGCGTAATTGTCGCCCATGAAGGCAACCTTGTAAGCAGGCAGCCACACCGTGAGATGATCAGGAGTCTCACCGGGCGTGCTGAATAATTGGAATTCAACTCCTCCCAACGTAAACTCGTAGTGCTCGTCGAACAAAATGGTTGGATCGATCTTTGCTCCGTAGTTGCCTGCCCAAGAGTTTGTTGCCTGGTAGGTGCGACGGAACGTTGCGCCGTTGCGTGGGGCAAAGAAGCCATTAAGCCTGGTGACGTAATTAAGAAATTCAACGTAGTTCCTTTGAGCGATGATCTGCGTTCCGGGTTCTTTCCAAAGGGATATTCCGCCGATGTGATCGGCATGGCCATGCGTCAAAATGATGTACTTCACGGGTCCATGGTTTTCCGCAACCAGAAGGTTCCTGGCTGCAGCAGCCTGGTCTTTGCTGGCAGTATCGATGATCACATTTCCGGCTGGCGTCGTGACCATATAGACGTTGCCGGTCGAAGGAGCCATGTAGATGGAGTCGTTGATCTTTACCACCTTCGGTTGACCCTGATCCTCTGCATGCGCGGCAATTCCAATCGCTAAGCACAGTAATAAGGCAATCCTGATGAGGCGGTACATTCGTTTTCTCCTTAGCGTTTTGCAACGGAACGGGCGGCCGTGCGAGCACGTGTATACAATCGCAGAATGCAAATCCCATTCCGACTGATGACCTGCGCAGCTTAGTTTCCCAAGCAGTCCTCTAAGTGGCAAATTGATCCTCCAGCGCCGATATTGCTGACCAACATCACCAGTTCCGACTCGTCATGCTGCTGCCGAAGCCGAACATTGGGGATCCGCAGCGCTCGGCCTTCCGTCGCGCAACATATTCGCTCGCCTGCGTTACCGAATCGTCAGATTCGAGAAGTACGCTTCAGTGTCCGAACCAGTCCAAAGCGCAACTCGGCCATGAGTCTCAACCAGCTTCAGATCATTCACAATCAAACAGGGCCGATCGGCTCCATTGACGTAGAGCTGTGCCTTGCTGCCGGAGACAACAATCTTGATCCGCGTCCACGCGCCCGCATCGAGATCGACATAGGACTCGTACATTCCTGGGTTTTCATCGCGCAAACGCTTCCACGGAAAGTCGGGATAGGACACATATTGCGCCGAGTGGTTGCGCTGCAATTGGTCGTCAGCGCGTCCATTGGTCATTCGCAAATAGAACGCTTCAAACTGGGAACCACGATCCTGCACACGGAAGGCGATGCCGACAAACCCGCGCGTGCTAGGCTTCGCCCCGTGCCGAGGAACGCCAGCCACTTCGGCTTCAATCGTGCCATCTTTGAAGTCAGAGGTCTTAACGATCGCAAGACCCTGTTCTCCAATCTGCACGCCCTGGCCCTCAACGTCGACCATGCGCACCGCACGACGCCCACGATAGCTGGCGACTTCGGCCTGGATCTTCGCGGGCTCTGCGCCTGGCTCGTTTATGCCCTGCAGTTCCAGACCGTCCATGGAATTCAGGGGAAGTGTTGAGCCCTGTATCCTGGGCTGGTGACCATCTTTCGGATCGTTGGCGCGGGATACTTCCACGCATACGGCAACCAGAAGACAGGCCAACACAGTCACAGCAACCAGCCGCTGCTTCAATCCGTCCATGTTTCTGCTCCTAAAGTCATCTCTAACGACAGGAGGCATTAGCTCCTTCGCCGAGAAAACACCCTGCGTTATAAACCCCATGCTCTACTGGGAATTCGGGCGAAGATTGGAAAATGTAGACGATTTCTACCAAAGAATCGGCGTAATCGAATTCCTCGCCTCCTGCCTGATTCGGTCGTGGCCGGATCGCCTTGCCCGAGTCTCAACTTACATCCTGAACGTAAGCAATCATTTGCAACCTCCCAGTGGACTCGATTAGGACACGCGTGGAGATAGACTACATTGGTGTAAAACGCCGCCAGCATCACACGAGATTTCCTGGGATGGACACCAGCTCAATGCTGACCAGTTGCTAAAACGAAGGGACGAATTACGAGGCACGTGATGGCGTGCCCCTAGCTTGGTTCAAATAAGATCAGTTCCATCCCAGATCTGAGCTGGAATGGGGTGCGCGAAACAACGTAGAAGGAAGCCCTGAGAGCTACCATAAACGCGACTGGCGCCGTACGGGCTCTGCTCTTCCCCCTATGAAAATCTCTTGTTTCGTGAAAAGATTCAGTCCTAGGTCCAAATGAAGATCTTCCCCCTCACACCCGACTGGAGGCAGGTTCATTTTCGCTGCAAGGGCGAGTCTGGGTCTGTGCGAGGAGTTGTAATGCGGGCATTGCTCGCCGCGAGCTTTTCCGCAGTTTTCTTCTCCCCTGCTGCACGCGCACAGCAGACTGATCTCGCGAAGCCTGTGGTGGTGCAACCGGGTGCACCGGGTGAACCAAGCAAACCTCTCCCGTCGTCGACGCGAGCAACTCTGCCACCGCGGTCGTCAGCCGATGTACAGTTCATGCAGGGCATGATCCTGCATCACGCACAAGCAGTGGAGATGACGGCGATGATTCCGTCGCATACGCGGAGCAAGGAGTTGCAGTCATTGGGAGCGCGTATCAGTAGCTCCCAGTCGGACGAAATCAAGTTGATGAAGCGTTGGCTGGCTGCCCGGGGCGAGTCTGTGCAAAAGGCGATGCCGGAAATGCCGGGCATGGATATGTCGGGCAACGCATCACATGCGAGCATGGCACTCATGCCCGGAATGCTTACGCCACAGCAGATGGAAGCGCTACAAAAGGCAAAGGGCGCCGAATTTGACCGCTTATTTCTCGTTGGGATGATTCAACATCACAACGGGGCATTGACCATGGTGAAGGATCTGTTCGACACCGCTGGCGCTGGACAGGACGCCGAGCTGTTCAACTTTGCCACTGATGCCGACAATACCCAACGAGTCGAGATTCGGATCATGGAAACCATGTTGAAAAAAATACCCGAGGAGAAACGATGAAGCGAGTGCGAGTGCCCAGTCTTGCCCCAGGCGTGGTGTGGATTGTTCTTATTTCCTTTTTCTTTTTCTTGTTCTCTGGAAACCGAACCCAAGCACAAGAGTCGCCCGCGGCTCCGCCACAGGAACAGGCACAGAAGCCCACAAACTCGCTATCCGAGAACGATGCGAAAAAGGGCGATGAAGGCGCAATGAAGGACCCGTTCGCTCCCGAGCCTGCCCCGGCGCTGCCGCCGGGCATGACGGGGTCGGATGCGAATGATCCGCGCGCCAAGCTTGCACCGGGACTTTATGACGCAGGCGAAGCTTCGATGGGCATCGAGCACCTTCTGTTGCTGAAGAAGCCGGACGCATTTCAACTTGGAACCTCCGATCCTAATGATCCGAAGGTGGAAACGATAGTTGGGCGTCTCGGCATGGGGAACAACAAGAAGATTCCGAAATCGGCGCACTTGCTGATCGCCCAACTTGCTTTTGCCAACTCGGACCTTGCCTTCGAGGGCAGCCACCTGTTCCAGGGAAATTTCTATGGCGTGAGTATCTATGACATCGCCAATCCAGCCAGCGCGAAATTGCTGACGTCATTGGTTTGCCCGGGCGGACAGGGAGATGTGTCGGTATACAAAAATCTGCTGTTCATGTCCGTGGAAATGCCGAATGGACGTCTAGATTGCGGCGTTCAGGGATTTCCGCCGGAACCTGCTCCGCCCGCAGATGAAGAGAAAGATAAAGACCAAGACAAAGTCAAAGATAACGATAAGAACACGGACCAAAGCAAAGACGCAGAGCAGAACAAAGACAAAGATGATAAGGGAAAGGAAAAAAAGCACCACATCCCGGTGGCCCAAAAAGATCGTTTCCGCGGCGTTAGAATCTTCGATATTTCCGACATCAGCAATCCCAAGCAGGTGGCTGCGGTACAGACGTGCCGCGGATCGCACACGCATACCCTGGTGACCGATCCGAACGACAAAGAAAATGTCTATATCTATGTGTCGGGAACCTCGTTTGTGCGTCAGCCGGAAGAACTCGCCGGGTGCTCTGGAGAAAAGCCCGACAAAGATCCGAATACGGCGCTGTTTCGCATCGATGTGATCAAGGTTCCAGTGGCCGCGCCGCAGGACGCGAAGGTCGTGACGAGCCCGCGGGTATTTATCGATCCGCGCACGGGCGCAATCAATGGCTTGAATAATGGCGGCACCCATGGCAAGAAGGGCCCGGAGAAGCCGGAGGACACCGATCAGTGTCATGACATCACCGTCTACTCGGCGATCGGGTTGGCGGCGGGCGCGTGCTCCGGAAACGGAATTCTGCTGGACATCAAGGACCCCGTAAATCCGAAGCGAGTGGATGCGGTGAATGATCCGAACTATTCCTATTGGCATTCGGCTTCGTTCTCGAACGATGGCAGCAAAGTCGTGTTCACCGACGAGTGGGGCGGTGGACTGGGCGCGCGCTGCCGTCCCAACGACCCCAACAAGTGGGGTGCCGATGCCATCTTCCGTCTGAAGGACGACAAGCTGAGTTTCGCGAACTACTACAAGCTGCCGGCCGCGCAGGGCGATACGGAGAACTGCGTGGCACACAACGGTTCTCTGATTCCGGTTCCCGGCCGCGATATCGAAGTGCAGGCCTGGTACCAGGGCGGAATCTCGGTGATGGACTTCACCGACCCGGTGAATCCCTTCGAGATCGCCTACTTCGATCGCGGGCCCATTGACCCGAAAGTGTTGATCCTCGGAGGCGATTGGTCGGCGTATTGGTACAACGGCTACATTTACGGTTCGGAGATTGCGCGCGGCTTGGACGTGTTTCAACTGACCCCGACAAAATTTCTCACGCAGAACGAAATCGACGCGGCCAAGGCAGTTCAGGTAGCTTACCTGAACGTACAGGACCAGCAAAAGATCGAGTGGCCTGCGAAACTGGTGGTCGCGAAGGCATACGTGGACCAGTTGTCGAGGTCACAAGCTCTACCCCCAGGCCGAATCGCGAAGCTGCAAAGAACCATCGCCAGCGCAGAGGCGTCGCACATGAACAAGAGCAGCATGGCAAAATTAAACGGTGTGGCTTCTTCGTTGGAAAAGAGCGCAGCCACCGCGAAGACCCCGGCCGACTCGATGCGAATGCATGCACTGGCAGACGTTCTGAAGCATCCGTCCGCCTGAACCGGGAGCGGAAACCTAAGCGCACCGCAGCAGACTCAGCCAGCATCGGTTTGTTTCACTGCCCAGCAGGCAGGCTCGACCGTCGGCTCAGATTGAAGGCAGTGTTTACCAGGCCAACGTGAGAAAACGCCTGAGGAAAATTGCCCAGCTGGCGTTTTGCGATTGGATCATATTCTTCGGATAGAAGACCGACGTCGTTCCGAATGTCCAACAGCCGTTCGAACATCCGCATTGCGTCTGCATGGCGCCCCTGCAACTCGTAATTGTCTGCCAACCAGAATGAACACGGCAGAAACGTTCCCTCTCCATGGGGCATACCGTCTACGGCGGGATCCTGCGTGTACCGTCCGACGAAGCCGTTCTCCACTAGGCGGGCCTCCACAGCCTTAACTGTACCGATCACACGTGCATCGTCGGCCGGAAGAAAACCCACCAACGGCATCATCAGCAGGCTGGCGTCGAGGTGTTTGCCTCCGTAATATTGCACAAAGGAATTTATATTCGCATCGAAACCTTGCCCGCAAACCTGTTCATGGATGGCATCACGAAGGTTTTTCCATCGTGGGGTGTCTATGGCGAACCGGCCCAGTTCCGCCAGTTTCACAAGGCGATCGACCGCGACCCACGCCATCATCTTGGAGTGGACGAAATGCCGACGAGGACCGCGCACCTCCCAAATGCCCTCATCGGGCTGCTCCCAGCCCGTTTCCAGGAATTCCAGCATCGCCAGGGCGACTTCATGGCGCCCGTGCTGGGAGGGTTCGAGCCCGGCTTTGCGCGCCTGAAAAAGCGCGTTGGTCACTTCCCCAAAAATATCCAGTTGATATTGTTTGTAAGCGGCATTCCCGATTCGGACGGGGACAGATTTCTCATATCCGGGCAGCCACGGCAATTCCAGCTCGGTGAGCCTACGTTCGCCCCGAAGGCCGTAAACGATGTTGAGTTCGGAAGGGCTGCCGGCGACAGCGCGCAGCAGCCATTCCCGCCAATCTCGCGCTTCTTCTAGATATCCGGCCTTGAGCAGCGCTTGCAGAGTCAGGGTCGCATCGCGCACCCAGCAAAACCGGTAATCCCAATTCCGCACGCCGCCCAACAGTTCAGGCAATGAAGTTGTTGGCGCCGCTACGATCCCGCCCGTGGGCAGAAATGTCAGAGCCTTGAGCGTGATCAGCGAGCGCAGTACTGCGTCCCGCCATTCACCCTGATAAGCACAGCGATCCGACCACTCCAGCCACCATTTCTCCGTGTTCTGAATCGCCTCGTCAATGTTCACCGGCACAGGTTCATGCTGGTGTGAGGGATACCAGGTCAGATCAAACCCAACCTTTTGTCCTTTCGCAATGGTGAACTCCGCCTCGGTCTTCATGTTCTCACTGTGAAGTGGCACATCCGCCCTCAGCCGGACCATGTCTGGACCGGCAATGGCGGAGATCCCATTCCCCATCCGCCGAACCCAGGGCACCACAGACCCGTAGTCGAATCGAATCACCAGTTCCAACTTCATACGGACCTGCCCTCGAGTCCCGACGACGACGCGCAGAAGCTCAGGCATCTCCTTTCTCGACATCATGCAGTCGATCAGCTTTGCCGATCCGCTTTCAGTCTCAAACTCGGTCTCCAGAATCAGAGTTCCGTCCCGATACTGGCGGCGAATGCTTCGGATCGGCTCTGCGGGTGAGATCGACCAGTACCCATGTTCAGCAGTTCCAAGCAGCGCGGCAAAACAGGCACCCGAATCAAAGTGCGGAAGACAGAGCCAATCGATCGAACCCTGTCTCGACACCAGGCCAGCTGTATGGCAGTCGCCGATCATCGCGTAATCTTCAATTGGTATGGACAGGAACTCCCCCCGCAAATCGTGATTAGACGAACTCGGTCCGGGTTGGGAAGCCTCGATACTCCGGCAAGAACAGCGCCGTCTTCTCAACAACGGGTCGGCATTCTTCCCACGTGACGGCCAAACCGTAAGTTATCGGTTTTTCCGCCGGATTACCACCCGCCCTTGAGGCTACAGAACCATTTCGCTTGTTGCGGAACTCAGTTTCTAAGAGGTTGGCAAAAGTCAATCGCGATGGCGATCTCTTTCGGACTTAAGTTTCCAATGGACTGTTGGGTCTACTCCGCTTCTGGGCAGCCGTCCTGCAGGCGCTGCATGCCGTCAGGCAGAACAGCAAAATGGGCTCTCAAAAGCGGAAGGGATGGCAATCGTCATGACTTTGGGATCTCGAGGAGATCCCACGCAGGTTGTTGGCGCGAATTCTTATGCTTTCCCGAACGGATCTTCCAGCGACGGACTCTGCGGCGTGAACAATTCGGCGCCGTTTTCAGTGACGTGCATATCGTCTTCAAGGCGCATGCCAAATTCTCCTGGAATATAAATGCCGGGCTCGTTGCTGGTGGTCATATTGGGCTGCAATTTGGTCGTGTTGCCGCGCACCAGATAGGGCCACTCGTGCATATCCATGCCGATGCCGTGGCCCAAGCGGTGAGAAAAATACTTGTAGTCCGGTCCATACCCCGCGTCGGTAATCACTTTTCGTGCCGCAACATCAACCGCACCGCATTCCTGACCGGGGTGCGCCGCAGCCAGCGCCGCCGCTTGCGCGCGGTGGACAATGTCGAATACTTCTTTCATCTTGTCACCGGCTTGTTCTGGAGCTTTGCCCACCACGAACGTGCGCGTGATGTCGGATTGATATCCTTCGACGGTGCAGCCGTCATCGAGCATGACAATCGAGCCTTCGCGGATCACCTGCGGCGTGGTCGAGCCGTGCGGAAGCGCGGAGTACTCACCGAACTGTACGTTGGCCTCGCCGGGAAAGCCAAGCTGTTCGTAGGCGGCTGCAATCAAATCCTTCGCCTGCTGTTGGGTCATGCCCTCGCGCAGCGCGTGGTAAACCGCTTCGTACGCAGCCAGGGTCACTTGCGCCGCCAGCCGCATCAATGCAATCTCATTGGGGCTTTTGATCATGCGGCAGCCGGCCGTGACCGGAGTCGCGCTGGCAAGCTTGATTTGTGGCGCTGCCTTGGCAATTCCATCGGAAAACATGAAGCGTACGGTTTCTTCAATGCCCAGCTTGCCGCTGGCTATGCCAAGTTCTTTCAGGCCCTGGGCCACGCGCTGGTATGGATCTTCGTCCTCTTGCCACGTGCGCACGTCGGCACGTAGCTCATTGGGCGCGGCGGAAATCTGCTCATGGGCCCGGCCTTCCTCAAATGCCGGACAGACACAAAACGCAGCACCTTTCGCCGGCAGAACCAGCGCGAACAGGCGTTCGCCGCCCCACCAGCGAATGCCAGTGAAATATCTCAGCGAGGTGCCTTCGTCGTTCTCATTTCCTTGCGCCTCCGAGCCACCCATGAGCACGATGGCGTCGAGCGCGCTCTCGCTCATCAGCTTGCGGGCGTTCTCCTGGCGCTCGTGCCGCTCCTCGCGAGTAGTGGGAACGGCTTCACTCTTCCGCGACGTCAAGCGCGCGAGAGACGGCGGCAGGGAAGAGTCGTCAGACTTCCCTGTTGCCCGCGATGCCAGCAGGGGGTGCGCCACGGCGCCTCCCGCCGCTGCACCGCCCACTTTGAAGAACCGCCGTCGCGAGATCATAAGGCCTCCAGATTGGAAAATAAGAGTCTGGCTATTAGGGGCAGATGGCAGGAGCGTTTTTCTTTAGAGCCAGCCGTCTGCCCTCGAGGTCGTAGACTGCGCGCTCGGCGTGACGGCGTACCTGGGTACGAATTGTGAGAGCGATTGCCCGCATAGCGATTTCAAGTCTAGTAAATGAGCTGGCTGACTGTAAGAGCCACTTCTTGTGTTCTTGAGTGGTCCAGTCATTGGTATGCATTTCGCCACCGTCATCGATCGCAAGCTTTGAATCCCCATCCAACGTCAGCTCTCGAACGATAGCGCGAGGCCATCCTAACGGGACGTTTCCGTGCCGGTGACCTTCATCAGCAGGACGTGGCGGGCAAGGTATTCGAAACAGACGGCGGCGCTGGCGGAGCCGGCTTCAGGCGTTGATGGAGCTTTCGCGCGTGCTCATGACCTTTGCCGGTCCAGGTTGGGCAACAGGCCGGTGAGCAGGCCGATGGCCGGAAGCCAGGCGCATACGCGATAGACGAAGGAGATGCTGGTAATGTCGGCGATGCGGCCCAGCACCGCGGCGCCGATGCCGGCCACGCCGAAGGCGAGGCCGAAAAAGATACCGGAGACCAGGCCCACGCGGCCGGGCATCAGTTCCTGGGCGTAGACCAGGATCGCCGAGAACGCCGAGGCAATGACAAAGCCGATGATCGCGGAGAGGATGCCGGTCCAGAAGAGATTGGCGTGCGGCAGCAACAGCGTGAAGGGAAGCACGCCGAGAATCGAGCCCCAGATCACGTATTTGGGACCGATGCGATCGCCGATCGGTCCGCCGAAGAACGTGCCCGCAGCTGCCGAGCCCAGAAACACGAACAGATGCGACTGCGCGCTGCGCACCGACACGCCGAAGCGGCTGATGAGGTAGAAGGTGTAGTAGCTGGTAAGGCTGGCGAGATAGAAATACTTGGAGAAGATGAGTGCCGCAAGGATGCAAAGCGCGGCAATGACGGAACGGCGCGGCAGATGATGGCGGGGTTCGACCTGTACATGCGTTGGCGTGGCACTCGAAAGATGGTGCGACCGCCACTTGCCGCCGCGATAAAGAATGAAGATTCCTGCGATGGCCGCGATGGAGAACCAGGCGACTCCATGCTGGCCCTGCGGCAGTACGATGAACACCGCCAGCAGCGGCCCGATTGCGCTTCCGGTGTTCCCGCCCATCTGAAAGAGCGACTGCGCAAGTCCATGCTGTCCGCCGGAAGCGATGCGGGCGATGCGCGACGACTCGGGATGAAAGATGGCCGAGCCCGCGCCGACGATGGCCGCGGCCACCAGCAGCAGGACAAACGTCGGCGCAATGGCCAGCGTGGCGATTCCCGCCAGCGTCAAACCCATGCCGAAGGCCAGCGCGTAAGGCATGGGACGGCGGTCGGTATAGAGACCGATCAACGGCTGAAGCAGGCTGGCGACGACCTGATAAGTGAGCGTGAGCAGGCCGACCTGTCCGAAGTTGAGGCTGAACGAGCTCTTGAGGATGGGGTAGATCGAGGGCAGCAGCGACTGCACCATGTCGTTGAGCATGTGGCAGACACTGACTGCGGCCAGGATTCGAAAGGCCGTCGTTGCCGCTGCCGGAACAGGCGCGGGAGCATCCATGGGGGCTGGAGGCGGAGAAGCAGTCGTCATAGGTGCATGGCGCGGAGCCATCTCCATGGTAAACGGAAGGGAGTTGGAGGGGTCTGAGTGGCGGCGGTATCTCGACGCGCTGCGGCGCAGAAGCGCTTTGCCATCTGGGGCCTGTTAACAGTACCCGGACGGTGGCGACGGGAGCCGATTTGTTCGAGTTCGAGGAGCGAGGAGCGATCCATACCCCTCAAGTCTAGTGTCTCAACTGGCTGGCCAAAAGAGCCAGTTCGTATATTCTTGAGTGGTCCGGTTTTTCTATGCATTTTGCCACAGTCATCGATCGCAGGCTTTCAGTCCCCCTCCGACGGCAGCTCTACGAACAATGGCGCGAGGCCATCCTGACGGGACGTTTCCGTGCCGGCGAACGAGTGCCCTCCACTCGCGAACTGGCCGCTTCTCTATCGATCTCCCGCGGCACCGTCTCAGAAGCCTGGGACCAGTTAATGGCGGAAGGTTATCTGGAGACCGCGCAAGGCTCAGGAACGTTCGTATGCCGGGACCTGCCGGACAATCTTGTGCTTTCACGGCGCACAGACTCCGCCAAAGCTTCGGGCGAAGTTAGCGTGAGGCTGTCTGGCTACAGTGCCAGGCTCACGGAAGACTGGCCACGAGTCTCAAGCGGGCGCGCGGTAATTCGCTTCTCGCCAGGTATTCCCGATCGTGAGCACTTTCCTGTCGTGCTGTGGCGGAGATTGATGGGGCAACAGATGCGGAGACTGGCGCCTGCGGCTTTCGACTACATCGAACATTCGGCTGGCGACGAGGCACTGCGTGCGGAAATCGCCAACTATGTCAGCCGACTCAGGGCAGTTCGCTGCGTGCCTGAGCAGATCATTATCGTCAGTGGATCGCAGCAAGGACTGGACCTGTCTGCCCGGCTTCTGATCGAGCCTGGCGACGAGGTGGGTTTCGAGAACCCCGGATATCGCGGCGCACGGCATGCGTTCACTGCCCATGGCGCACGGTTGCGACCCCTTTCGATCGATGCGAGCGGAGTCGTTGTCCGCGGGCTTGATCGAAAGACGCGGCTTGTCTATGTCACCCCTTCCCATCAATATCCGACCGGCGTCTCGATGTCACTGGCACGGCGATTGGAGCTAATCGAATGGGCGAAGCACTCCCGCGCCGTCATCGTCGAGGATGACTACTGCAGCGAGTATCGTTATAGCGGTCCACCGTTGCCATCTTTGCAGGGGGTGGCGAGTGGAGCGGCGGTCATTTACGTCGGAACATTCTCAAAAGTGATGTTTCCCGGCCTGCGAATTGGTTACATTATTTCGCCGCCATCGCTCGTTCCTTTCTTTAAACGAGCGAAGTGGCTGGCCGATACACAGACTCCGATGCTCGTACAGGCTGCGCTCGCGAAGTTCCTGGCCGAAGGCCACATGGAGCGGCATATCAGAAGGATGAGGCGGCTCTACGGCTTGCGGCGAGAGGCTTTGCTAAATTCCTTGTGGAAACATTTTCGCGACGGCGCGCACGTGATGGGGGACGCCGCTGGAATGCACGCGATGGTACGGTTCGATGATAAGAGTGTCATGCGGCGAGCCATGCAAAACAAGGTGGACTTGGTAAGCGCAGACGGCTATTACCTTACACAATCGCCGGGGAATGAATTCATCTTTGGCTTTTCCGCTCTTCCGGAGCGTGCGATTCAAGAAGGCATAAAGCGGCTGTCGCGGTAAGCCCCATGATCATTGCGGCCTTCTGTCCCCGAAACAAAAATTCTTTGTGCAGTTAATCGACCACAGCATCGAGATCGCCAATGTTCCAGACGCGTTCGTAAAACTGTTGAACAAGTTCGGGTACACTCATGTCCAATCAACCGATCCAATGGTCACGGTCGAGTTCAGACCATTCCAATTTGGCCATACGCCTGTCGTGCTCATCGCAAAGTGGAGCTACGCTCCAACATGAACCGGTTCCGGCGTTGCCCAGCGTCTCTTCCACCAAGCGATCTCATTGGCGGTCCATGGGTGTGGAGGACACGTCATGCATGCACCAATGAGACGAGATATCTAGCGCTATACCGGCCCTTACACATGAACCGAGTCGGTGAAGAGAGAACGTAGCGCACGCAGTCTTCCTTTCGCAGGTGAAACTCGATCCCGTCAACCTCAAGCGATAGCACACCCTCTAGCATCCAAAGATGATGTTCCAATCCAGGTGCTGCAGGTGTGTCATAAGCGATCGATGAGCCAGCAGGCAATGAGATCTCAACAAGTTCACCCCTCAGGTTTGGGTGCGGAGGCGATACGACGCGGCGAACGTACCCTGACTCGGGATCGTTCCAAGTGATCTGATCCTTCGCGCGGACGACGGAAGGTGGCCTACCCTCAACCTCAGCCATAAGGCGCGAGAGTGTCCATCCATACTGCCCGCACAGGTTGAACAGCATTGTAGCTGTCGGACTCAATTCACAGCGTTCCAGGCGAGACAAACTGGCTCGACTGATTCCTGTACGGCCGGCGAGTTCGTCGAGTGTCCAGCCTCGCTCAGCGCGTAAACTGGAAAGCCGGCGGGCAATCTGGCGGTCGAGGGCAGTGACGCCTGAATTGCCGCCTTCTGGTTGTTCTTCGAGCGTGACCGAGCCACCCTCTCTCTTACCGTCGCCCTTTGTCATTTTTCTTGCCCGTTTACAGCCGTTCTCTGATTGGATATATTATCTTATTATTGAGAATAGTTCTAGCGAGGACGATGAAATCAGCGGTCACGACTTTGCGCATACGCAAGGCTGGAGCGAACGATGGCAGCGCCATTCTGGCGTGTCTGGCCGCCGCGTTCGAAGAGTTTAGGAATCAGTACAGTGCCAGCGCATTCGCGGATACCGTGCTCGATTCAGAAACTGTCCAACGGCGACTGCATGAGATGTGCGTGCTCTTGGCAATCGCTGAGGGACGCGTTGTGGGAACGATCAGTTGGAGCGTAAATGGCGCGGAGGGACATTTGCGCGGGATGGCCGTTTTCCCCGAATGGCAAGGGAGGGGAGTGGCGTCGGCATTACTCACGGCGGCTGAACAGGAACTTCTGGGACGCGGGTGTAGTTACGTGACACTCGATACGACAGAGCCACTCACGCGGGCGATCCAATTCTACGAGAGCCACGGCTACGCTCGCTCAGGTCGAACCTCCGATTTCTTCGCGATGCGACTCCACGAATACCGGAAGGCGTTGTCAGGTTTAGCCAGTGGTGGTCCGCCAGAGTGACTTTTGGAACGGTTTTTCCACGCTCCGCTATGGCAACAAAATGCCGCGACGATCAAGGCCAGCGAGCCAGCGATAGTCAGCCACGCAAACCAATCTCCGAATCTCGAATAGATCGTCCGAACACTTCTTGTAGGAAGGTCGGCGACCATGGCGTCGTCGCTCGAATGGTAGTAATCCAGCGCCGCGAGCGTGCGACCTTGATAGTCGAACGCCTCAGACAGTCCATGGCTGGTTTGGCGATCGAGATTGATGCCCTCCTCGATGGCACGAAAACTCGCCATTTCGGTGTGCCAGGGATCGATAGCTCGCCAGTCATTAGATGGATCCAGCACGATGTCGGCCTTCCGGGCGCCAGCTTGTGCAAGCAATTGGGGAAAGTCCGCGTCAAAGCAGATCACTGCGCTGATGCGCCCGAACGGTGTTTCCATGACTTGGAGGCGACCATCTTTGGTGACAGACATTGCCGCTTCGTCGCCCGGCACCGGATGCGCCTTGTAGTAATCCATGGCCATTTTCCCGTCAGGTCCTGCGACAACGAACTTATTCTCGAGCGGTTTACTCTCGCCCGGATTCAGAACGGCCAGCGCCATCCCTAGATAAATATGATCCTTCACGGCCAACTTCGATCCCTGACCCAGGAGTGTCGCTTCGTCTTGCTTCAGGACTAAGGCGTTGCCCTCAGCCCAAAAGACGATCTTCGCTCCATCTTGACCTTCGCGGTCAGCGCGCACTAGCAGGTCATCGTTAACGCCCTCGGTCCATTTCCGGATTTTAGTAAAATCTTCAGATGCGGCTTTATTCGCAAGGAGACGATCCATGGATTGTCCGTCAGGTTCGGCTCCGATCGGCCGTTTTGAGAGAGAGGCGATCCTGACAGTTTCTGAAGAAGGTGGAAAGAATGAAAGCCGAAGATCGCCGATCAAGATGACCGCCGCGATGGTTGCCAAGCACAAGTACACCGCGTTGCGAGCAGGTCTGGAGTTGTAACCTTCATCCCAGAGATAACTGCAGGCCGACGCAAACCAACCGATCAGAAAGGTCAGACCCCACAACCCGGTGACCGAAAGAATCTGCAGCAAGGGAAGCTCACCATACTGCGAATACCCTGCCGCTCCCCAACTACCGAACGATCCGAAAGAAGTAAGGTAGTCGAGGGCGGTCCATGTGCAAGGAAAAACCAGTGTAGACGCGATGCCTCGGATTCGCCGGGCCAGCCATGCATCTGCGGCAAAGGGAATTAATGACTGCAGGCCGCCAATGACCAGCGACAGGTAATAAGTCGTGCCGATGACAGGAACCATTCCTCGCAACTGAAACGCAGAGGCGGCTGTCTGCACCACCAGCAGGAGCGGCATCCACACTGGCCATGTTTGCTTGCGAACGAAATGGAGTAGAAACACTGGCGACAGCCACGCCGCGAGTGCAATATTGTTCGCTCCGTATGAGAAGAAGAGCAGAATGCTGCCCAACGCGAACCATAACCATGGCCGACCGCTGGTCGCACGGTCGAAGTTTTGCACCCCTTCGCGTACTTGCAAATGCTCTTCCGTGCTTGGGACTGGCATTGTTAACCCTCCTCAGGCGGTCGTCCGCCGGCTTTTCCCCACTACTGTGAAATGGGTTGTGCTGACGAGGGACTGGGCGAGTGAACCTGCCGAAACGCGTCTCTCATAGCGAGCATTTCACCCAAAAACAGTGGTTGGGCATCCGACTTTAGGTCGAAAACGCGTCCACAGGAGAGACGCTATCCCAACCGGACTCGCCTTTTTGACGCAATTCGGCTTACCGCACCGGGAATTCGACGAATTGAGGATTCTGCTCGACCAATCGCGGATGAAAGTTGTCGTTTGTCCAATAGAATACGAATCGTGCTCAAGCGCGATGAACTCGGAGTGCCCTCATTCTGGCACTTGCAATTGATGGGCTGGCTGGGTTTCTATTTCGTTTTGATTCTTGCTGTTCTCCCCTATCGCAAACTGGAAGAAATCCGCAATCAGACGATTGGGTGCGGAGCCTTGTTCCTGGCCAGCAGCTTGCTGCGACCTGTTTGCCGGTCACTTCTGCGTCGTTCACTTCCTTGGATCGCCATGGAACTACGGGCCTTGGTTTGGTCCACCGCCGTCGGGACAGTTGCAGCCTTTGTTACCGAATTGGCGATCCTGCGGGTCGTAAGGCTGCTTTGGACCGACTTGCTCGTGAATGTTTTGCAAATGTCGGTCATGCTCTTTCTCTGGTGTACGTTGTACTTCAGTATTAAACTATGGCAGCAATCAGCCCTGGAACGCGAAAGGCTATTGCGTGCCGAAAGCGAGGCGCGAGATGCCCATCTCAGCGCCCTGCGATACCAACTGAATCCCCACTTCCTATTCAACTCGCTGAATGCAGTATCGACCTTGGTCTTACGAGGAGACGCCTCTCGAGCGACACGCATGCTTTCGCAGATTGCGGGGCTGTTGCGAGCATTGCTGGATGGTCCCATTGTTGCGGAGGTCGCCTTGGCGCAGGAACTGGATTTTGCCAAGGAGTATCTTGCGATCGAACAAAGTCGACTGGGAGAGCGGTTGCAAGTTGTCCTCGAGATCGCGCCTGAGTGTCTGGATGCGGCTGTGCCAAGCATGCTGCTGCAACCGCTTCTCGAAAATGCCGTACAGCACGGAGTTGCGCGTCTCCGCGAAGGCGGAGTCATAGAAATTCGGGCATCGGGCGAAAGCAATCGACTGCTTTTGGTCGTCAGGAATTCCGGTCCGCGAGATAGCGCGGATGCCGGTCTTGTTCAGAATGGCCGCGGCGTCGGCTTGGCAAATACCACGGAGCGACTCAAACGACATTACGGATCCGAATACGACTTCACTCTCCAGTGGCCTGACGCCGGAGGTTGCGAGATAACGGTCCGATTGCCTCTAGCAAGATCGTTCACCGCACCGAGGAAACCTCATGCGTGCTGTGATCGTCGACGACGAGCCTTTGGCTCGGGAGGGTGTCCTGATAAGGCTTGCAAACTTTCAGGACATTGAAGTCATAGCAGAGTGCGAGGATGGCTCGTCAGCGATCGAGAAGATTATGGAATTGTCTCCGGATTTGGTTTTTCTGGACGTGCAAATGCCCGACATGGACGGTTTTGAGGTCCTCCGCGCTTTGCCCAAAGAGAGTCTGCCCGAAGTGATCTTTCTAACTGCCTATGAACATCATGCAGTACGCGCCTTTGAGGTACACGCGCTGGATTACTTGCTCAAACCGGTCGATGACCAGCGCTTTGCGGCCGCTATCGAGCGTGCGCGAAGCGCCGCTCACTCCGGTTCCAAGATCGAAATGGCCCACCGGCTCCTGCAACTACTGAAGCAAGACTCGCGAAACTACGTCACACGTTTCCCTGTAAGAGTTGGTCCGCGAATTCAAGTAGTTCGTGCGCATGACATCGATTGGGTTGCCGCAGCCGGAGACTACGTGGAACTCCGCAGCAAAGGACGTTCGCATCTGCTGCATGAAACCTTGAATTCGGTGGAGAATAAGCTGGACCCGCAAGAGTTTCTTCGCATTCATCGCTCCCGGATTGTGCGACTTGAACTCATCGAGGAGGCGCGGAGCATCGACAATCGAGAGTACATAGTGAGACTTTCAGACGGCAGCGAACACCGATCCGGCCAAACCTACGCAGCCCGTGTGGAGGCTTGGCTCGCGTCCGGGAAATCCTGATGACGCCATCAAGGCTCGGCTGCAAACCGGCAGGAGTCAAATCGGTTTCGCCACATCATCGGCTTGTGATCGCATTGCATTGGCCTGCGCCATTCGCCAGATTACGATCGGCAGAAATGAGATTTTGCTTTTCCTATAGATTGAATCGAGCCTGGAGGTTTCGTGGTCGCAGCACTTCTTTTTCTGTTTCATCTCTCGTCTGACTCAAGAAATCTTGGTGTTGATCATCAGGTGCTTTAACAAGCTGGTCTTCAGGTAACAAAATGGTCTTCAGCTGTGCGTATCATCTCGCCTTATTGCAAATTTGCATACTCCGTCTTGGCTTGGCTGAGCATCGGGATATCAGGGTCCGCTGATTTCCAAAGAGCAAAAAAGTCCTGATAAGCCGTTTTTGCTTTGGCGGTGTCACCTGCCATTGCGTACGCACGGCCAAGTTGAAGATAAGCCAGTGTCCCGGTCACAAAGTTCAGAACAATGCCACGGTGATCAAGTAATTTCTGGAACTCGCCCGCCGCGGCATTCGCGTTGTGCGCCAAAAGGTAAGCTTGGCCGCGCAAGTAGGCTGGATAGATATAGTTGATAGTCGTGCCTGCGCCACCCAGTTCGTAAGGCCGGGCGATCTCCAGATCCTTGAGCGCTTGAGAAGCGTTGCCTTGGTTGAGCTCGATGGATGCATTGATGGCCGGCAACCAGTAGAGTTTCATCAAGGTATCCGTCGGGTAATTCTTCTCCAACTCTAGGGCCATGGCCTTCGCTCGGGTGTCGCCCGCCTGTGCCAGCGTGAACGCAGCGATGAGTTCAACATCCCGCCCGGCAGATAGTCCCAAAGCCGACATTACCCCTTGCTTTGCCGAGGCAGCGTTGCCCAGTTCAGCCTCCCGCAGCGCGGAGTTTACTTGCCACAACGCCGCGGTTTCTTTGGACTGCGCCCGAACTGCCGAATTCACTGCCCGCCGAGTGAAGTCCCGCGCCTTGCTCAGACGCCCGTAGTAAGCCTCAGTATCGGATTGGAGCGAAAGAAGAAAATCTTCGTCTCCCGGCTTGCCCGCAGCCCAAGCCAGTTGTTCGTCCATTTGAGCGACGTCACGCTGCAAAAAAGCGAGCCAATAGGAAGTCTGGCGGACATACCTGCCATCCAGCTTCCGCGCGCACGCCGCCTCATAAGTTGCCTTGGCTTCATCAAGCAGGTTCAGGCTCAGGTCCGCTCCCATGACATTGGAATAACCAGCGACGGTCGGTGCCAGGCGCACGGCTTCCTGTTATTCAACCAGAGCCTCGTCTAAGCGTCCCAGCGCAAAGTAGTCATCACCCAGGTTGTTGTGAGGAACGAAATCTCGAGGGTAGTTTGTTTTCCACAGTTCGTAGGTCTGGATTTCCCTCTCCATTTCTCCGGTGGCCGAATAATAAGCTGCGGAAATGCGCAACTTCTCACGTTCGTTGGCCCGATCGCGCAACGAGTAAGCTTTCGTAGCGCATTCGAGCGCCAGAGAAGGTTCTTGAAGATTACGGTATACGCCGGCTAAGGCCGCATACGGCATGGGAAAGTTGGGGTCGAGTTCAACTGCCCGCTTCAAGAACGGCATGCTCGCCGTGTCTCCCTTTTGGCGCTGTAACGATGCTCCAATGCCGTAGTTTTGTAACGCTTCAAGAGAGGTCGTTGTGGTAGCAACAGAAGTATCAAACCGTTCGACTGACGACAACGCTTCGCCCAATTTTCGTCGCAGGCCGGAAGAAGCTTGACTCAAAGCATTTAGAACATCTTTCTTGCTGGCTGACTCGCTATGGTCTTTGGCCAACGTGTCCCCGCTGCCGCAGGAGCGAGCAGTGAGGTCGATCATGTAACGACCATTCTGGTTTGAGATGGTTCCGTGCAGAATGACTTTGCTGTCTGTGCGCAAGCATACTTTCCGGGCCAGCTCCGCGATTACGGGTGCGTTCGAGGAAGAGCCCAGGGTCCGCAGGGTTTCTTTGATTGTTCCGTCCGAGAGAAGGTTTAGAAAGGGGGACTGTTCCAACTCGATTGCCAGAGCTTGCTTCAGAGAGTCGTCAAAAACAGCATCTCCGGTCTGGTTTTCAAAATCTCCGAGAACGGTAGTGTCATTCTCCGTGAGGAGTGTTGCTCTCGTGCCCACTTCGCCCTCTGCTTTCAAACCCCCCGAATTGATTTGGGGCCACACTGGCGCCCGGCATGGAACCAGGATCACAGCCGTAAGCAATATCTCCGACCGAAAGCTGCGGACCGCCCGTTTCAGGGCGCTTTCACATAGCTTGTTCCGCCACCGAGTTCCGCGGTCCGCCCACAGATTACGGCTTGCGCCGGTTCGTGGATTTGTCGTTACGCGAAGAATAGGGAACATCGCAGCCCACGAGAAACGGAGCCTGAAATATCGGGGTAGTTTCATTCTTTTCTCTGATGCTGTCCCAGTGGTTCCCATGCCAAGGGCTTCTCCCCCGGGCAATGGCAGCAATAGTGTCGGTCGCTCTTCAAAGGACATCTTGCGGCGCTTTGATCGATTGCGGGAGTTCGTCGTTAACGACGAACTCCTCTCGCAGACCTGATTTGTCAAGCGCGCCACTCCAGATCGATCTGAGCAAAAACCAGACCAGCTTCATCTAGAAGCAGGGAGGGCAACTAGCGATCCTTTGAATGCCAAGGTGCGCCGTCCAGCCGAGCGTCATAGCGCAGCACGTAGTCGGGAACAGCAACACCGCCAATCAAATTGTCATCTGGGATTGGCAGCGTGGATCGCATCTCCAGCGGCAGTACGCCCGCCCACACCGCCAATCCGTAATCGTTCTCCTCGTCCAAAGGCGGCCCGGATCTCACCTTGGCTGAAGCCTCGTCGATCAAGAATTCCAGCACGCTGGTGGCTTTCAACTCGCTCTGGCTGGGTCCGCGGACCTCTGCCCAGCGGCCCGAGATGAGGTGCTCGGAAATGACCCGCAAGGACGTGATTTTCTCGCCGGGATCCGCGATCTTCTTTGCCGTTCCAAAGGCGACAACAGAGCGATAGTTCATGGAATGGTCGAAGGCAGATCGCGATAAGACCAGCCCATCCACAAGTGTGATCGTGACACAGGCGGGTATTCCGATTTCCAGTTCCCCGAGCATTCGACTGGCGGCTGAGCCGTGCAAATAGAGTTTCGATCCTTCTCGTCCGTAGAGCGTCGGGATCACAAAGGGCTGACCAGAGACACAAAACCCCACGTGGGCGAGAAAGCCCACGTCCAAGATTCGGGCAACCGTTTCCCAATCGTGCGAGCCTCGGACCGGTATGCGTCGGAGTTCACTGCGCTCTGTCAGATTCATCGCTCAACCGTGTGTCGATCGCAATCCAGTTCACTTGCCACGTCTTGCCTCGGTCGTCCGAAAATGCTTGATCGAAATCCTTCTTACGATTCCTCCGCCATGGTCCCAGCTACCCCGGTCCTTAGCTCGGATTGAGTTGCTGCCCTTGAGGCGAAATCCGCAAGTTGCTTCACAGTCTCCGCGTGAAATCGATCACCCAGTGTTTGGTCCAAGTCTTGCCTGCATCCATGGAGCGATGGCTCTCCCAGTGCGCAGAACATTCGGTGATCTGAGACCAGGTGAGCCGCGAAAGAACTCGCTGCCCAGTCGCATCCTCCCACTGGCCGTGAAGATCGATAGCGTTGCCTTCAAATCGTCCACACCAGAACTGGAAGCCGCCTGGCGCAGAAGTGTCCGTCCATGTATGTTCCCACTGGGAGGTTTGCGGATTGAAGGCGCGGAGGCCAAGGCCCTTAATGATTGTTCCCTGATAAGGTCCCTCGAAGAATTCCAGGAAAACGCAGCCATCCAGGACCTTGTTTGCCGTTAGGGAACCGGGACCCTCGCCCCAGGATCCATCGGACAGATGAAAGTGGCAGATGGCGTTCCACTCGCCTTCGAGAAAATCGAACTGCTTTGCCTCCGCGTTCGTTGTTTCAAAAACCACATCGCTCATACCGACCTCCCAGAGTAGTTCGGACCAAATTTGGTCGTATCTCAGTCGTGATCCTCTATCAGGTATGCGGCAGAGACTCACTGCGCTTTGTCAGATTCACCACTCACCCGCGTATCGGTTGCGATCCAGTTCACTTCCCAAGTCTTGCCCCCATCCTCCGAAAATGCCTGTTCGAAATGGCACGAACTTGAAGTTACATCCGACCAGACCTGTCGAACCAAAATGTTTCTCCCATTGAATGGTTCAGTATCGAAAAACTCGCCGCGCCCGTCTTTGAACTCGCCGCTCGACGTCACGCTCAGGGTTCCGCCTTGGCCACTCGCATAAGTGAGATTCCACTGATGGGCTTCGGGAGCGTATAGACGCAGTGACATCGCTTCGAGGTGACCCGCTGGACCATCGGCTTCGGTCTCCCCCAGGCCGGCATGGCCGTTCCAGATTTTGCGCACGACCGAAGTTCCCTCATATTCCATCCATGTAGTGGAACCGGACAAGGGATGCTGCAGCCGTTTTATGTGGGTCTTCCAATTACCGAACGAGAAGTCAAAATCGTGTTGGCCGGCCCGTTCCGCGGCACTTTTTGGAGGGCTCGTTTCCACTGTCGCCGATTCATCTGTCACACGTGTGTCTGTTGCAACCCAGTTTGTTTCCCACGTGCTGCCTCCATCATCGGAGAACGCCTGTTCGAAATGACAAGAATTGGGGCTGATGTCGGACCAAACATTCCGAACCAGCATCACTCTGCCATCAATTGTTTCCTGATCGTAAAACTCGCCGCGACCCTTCTGAAATTCGCCAACGGTTGGCACGCCTACGGTTCCAACTCGGCTGTTCGCGAAATTCAGGCTCCACTGGTGAGATTGGGGATTGTATAGGCGTAGACTCAGTCCTTCCACGTGACCGGTAGGACCGTCCACCTCGAGTTCCACAATATTGCCTTTTCCGTTCCAAATCTTTTGAACAACGGAAGTGCCCTCGTACTCGCTCCAGGTATCAGTGCCGGTAAGCGGATGTCCCAGACGGGAGTTCAGCTTGAGATGGGTTCTCCAAGTCCCAAGCTCAAAATCAAAATTGTGCTGACCATCGCCTTCCGGTTGTCGCCTCGCACTGGAAGTCCCGGAATTCTGCGGAGCCGCTGCCTGCAGTGGCTGAAAGAGGACAGTCGTACCGTACAGAATCAGATACAACCAAACGCACTTGAGTCCTCGCATAACTGTGTCCTTTCTTCCTCTCACGTCTAGATCGCCCGCTGAACGGCTCGACAACGTGCTCGCAACCTTTTGACCTGACAACGCCGAGAGATGCGCTTTCGTTTGAGAGAACAATAACGGGTTGAAGTGGCAAGCCACAATAGCCACTTTCGTGTGTTATGCTAAGGCCACTTGACCGAGTTTTGGATGAAACGCATATCTGCAGCCCTCGTTCCACCGATCACCCTCAATAAGCGCGGAATGTGTCCGCTCTATCGCCAACTCTATGATTGGTTCAGAAGCGCGATCACCGAAGGCCGAATGCGCTCGGGCCAACGTGTTCCGTCTACTCGCAGCATGGCGGCGGAACTGCAGATTTCTCGCATTTCGGTCTTTAACGCATACGAGCAGCTGCAGTCTGAAGGCTATCTGGAAACCTTCTCCGGATCGGGGACTCGGGTGGCCGCAACGATCCCGGATGATGCATTCGGCGTTGTACCACCGCACAGGCGGACAGGCTCCGAGCGAGTAATAAGGGAGTCGGGGCCGCGCAAGTTGTCGGCTCGTGCAGAGGCCCTGCTGAAGGCACCTTCGGAAACATGGTTACACAACCTGGGCCCATTTCGAGTGAGCTTGCCCGCTCTCGATCAGTTTCCAGTCGACATCTGGTCGAAGCTGGTAGCACGACATTCTCGAAGGCTGTCGCGGTCCGTCATGGCCTATGGCGACGCCATGGGGCATCTTCCATTCCGTGAAGCCATCGCGGAGTATCTGAGTACGTTTCGCGGCGTCCGGTGCGATTCGTCGCAAATTTTGGTTACGACCGGGTCTCAACAGGCCTTGCAGATCTCTGCGCAGGTTCTCTTGAACCCCAAGGACCAGGTGTTGATGGAAGAACCAGGGTATCCAGGCGCCCGTCTGGCCTTCACAGCCGCTGGTGTCGAGTTGATTCCCGCTCCGGTAGACAGTGAGGGAATGATTGTCCCAGAAATCAGCCGTCGAGGTCGCCATGCGCGTGTTGCCTACGTAACGCCGTCTCATCAATACCCCTTAGGGATGACAATGAGTGCTGCGCGCCGCATGTCGCTACTGCAGTGGGCAGTGCGCTCGGATGCCTGGATCATTGAAGATGATTACGACAGCGAGTATAGGTTTGGAAGCCGCCCGATCGCATCTCTGCAGGGCTTGGACGTACATGGTAGGGTCATTTACATCGGAACATTCAGCAAGGTCCTGTTCCCGTCGCTTCGGTTAGGCTATATGGTTGTTCCGAAGGATCTGCTAGCAGCTTTCCGTGCTGCTCGAGATGCCGCCGATATCTTTTCATCCACTCTCTATCAGGCAGTCTTGATCGATTTCATTGGCGAGGGACACTTCGCGCGCCACATCCGCAGAATGCGAATGCTCTACATGGATCGTCGCAAAGCGCTCGTTGATGCAATCCGATCTCAGGTGGGCGAGATCCTTGAAGTGATCGGAGCCGATGCCGGCATGCATCTGGTTGCATTGCTGCCGCAGGGGATACGTGATGTGTCTGTGTCGAAGCACGCTGCTCAAAATGGCATTTCCGCTATGCCCTTGTCCTCATGTTACTTCAAGGCACCTAAGAGAGGAGGCCTGATTCTCGGTTACGGAGGGGTCAACCCGCGGCAAATTCAGGACGGAATACGCAAACTCAGAATCAGTGTGCATTCGGTCTAGATTTAGGGTTCGTGCGATTTTCGCTCCTTGACCTTCGCCAACCAACATTCCCCATGCACAGGCTTTCCCGCTTCGGTTACATTAAAGTCTTCAGGCAAGATGGGTTTGCCGCAGATAGCGCACTTGACTTGAAGTTGTGGGTTTGTAGCCATCTATAAGCGCATCCTAACACTGGGCTGCTGTAGTTGTCGGCGGTTTCGATCCAATCTATCTCTTCCGCGCAGGAAAAAGATCCGACCTCCGGAACGGACGACCAGCCATTCCGGTTTACCGCGCTGTTGCTGGAGATTTTCGAGCAGTGCCACCAGACGGTCGTCGAATTTCATGCTCTCGTCTCTCGGCAATTTCCGCTTTGGCGCGATCGACGTCTGGCTGAAACGCTCGCGATCGAACGACTTCAACAGGTAGTCGAGGGCATTCAGCTGGAAAGCCTTGACTGCATAGTGGTGGCACGGGTTCCGCAGAGGGTTGGCGTCGAATCTGAATCGCCTGGGCGTTGATGATTCGGTGATCCAGCGCATTCTGCGACACAGCACGGGTAGCAACAACGCGGAACCACTACATCAAGACCGCATCGCCTGATGCGATCGCAGCAATGAGACAGTTCTCCGAAGCCTTATTGTGCTCCAGATGGGGACATCGAGGCCAAGGGCTGTGTTCAGTAGGAGTAGTTAAGTGTGACCGTGACCGGCAGGGCGCTGCTGGTTCCACCGGCGATTACCGCGGGAAAGAACAGCTTTGAAGGAGTGAATCAATTATTGGCAGCGGCGGTGGACCCAAGAAATAATCGTAGGCTGTCGCTGTGGCGCCGCCAACTTGCGCCTCAATCGAAAAAACTGTGAGCGGATTAAATCCGCCTCCCGCGAAGAAGGTGAAATCCTGACTCACCGATCCGGCCGGAACAGTCACGTTGGCAGCCGTTACATTTGGATCACTGGTCACGAACGACACTGATGTCGGGGTCACCGCCGGCACGTTCAAAACTACTCGTCCCGTCCCTGTCGTACCGGTGAGAGGAGCAGTTAACAAATCAACTTGCAAAGCCGGCCCAGGGGTGGTGGAGTAAACGACATTGAACGACGGACGCGCCGTCGCCGTTTCCGAAGTAGAGCCAAATCGTGTTGTCTTCCCCGTTTGAGACGGCCCAATCGAGTTTTCCGTCGCCGTTGAAGTCAGCCGCCGCAACGGCTGTCGGTATCTCTCCTGCGGGCAAGTCAGGACGAAATCCGAATCCGTTAAGCCGAAGCGTGGTCTGGCTGGAGGATGAACTTCGTCGGCGCGTGGCGACGGGGCCACTCGGAGCGACAGGGTGCGATCGGTTTACCTGGTATGGCAGGGCGCCTACGTGAGTGTGCCGCCATCCGCGGAACCGGCCCAGCGCGGTCAGTCCCGATTGGTTGAGGAGACTCGAACGAGAGGTCGCAGGAGTAGCTTGTTTCTTGGGGCTGCTGCGAGCAGAAGAATCCTGCGCTGGCGCAAGACTCGCAGCGCAAGAGATCAGAATCAACATCCAAATGGACTTACTTCTGACGGAATCAGCCTATCCAGGCTTCGCGAATAAGTCTCGCAAAGAAAGCGTAGAGACGAGTCCTCCGAGGCGGGCAGGCTCCTGTGATCGAAGCTGGAATACCGCGCCCCCGAAGATGTCAGCTTCGCGGATCTCAAGAGAATTGAACGGTCTTCATCGTTTCTGCCAGGGCCTTCAATTGCTCGGGAGAATTTGCTGCAAAGGCGAACGACAGGAGCTTCCCCTTGCGCACCGTGGTCCACACTACCGCGCCCTTCTTGACCGTTCCGTTTTGCAGGGCGAAAACAGACACAGTGAAACTCTGCCCTGAAATGACCACAGACTTGGGCATGGCGGTCGCGTCTTTGCTGTGGGCTACCCATGCGCTCATCTGGGCCTCGGCCTTCGCGTCGTCTGGCTCCGGAACGGCACTGCGCGGATAGGTCTCGATGGTCACCGAATTCCAGCCGGGAGCGTCGCTGTCTGGTCCGGTTGACATTGCCAGCAGCGCCCTGAGTTTCTGGGTCGTCCCCTGCGCATTCGCCTGTTCCTGAATCTGCAACCGAAAGCGCTCAGTCTTGTCTCGCATCCCGCCGGGTGGAACATAGCGTAAACCAAGGCTTGCATTCGAGTAGCTATTTCCGAGAAATGGCGGATCTCGTTTAACTTGGGCGATGGCTGCTCCCAATAGGACTAGCAGTAAAATCGCAGCGTCTAGAGTTTTCGCGCTTGCAAGGCTAGAGCAAGTGAACGGGCTACCACCCTTGTACAAGTCTGACGCGACCGACATGAGAGCCCCCACGCTGGATATTGTGTAGACCCCGTCGTCTTAGCCGTCAGCAGCCGCCCGAGTGCATCGTAAGTGTAAGCCGCGCTTCGTCCAGAATCTCCCGTGCCCGAGGAAACATCCCCAATACACTGGATTTGACCGTTGTTGCCGACGGAGTTGCCGGTGGAGCAATTGGTCGAGTTCTGTTGATAGTAGTAGTTCAGTCCGAAAAGGGTCGTGGAACCGTTGGCATAGCTGAGACTCGTGAGTTCGGCCGTTTGAGGAGAATAAGCGGCCGTCGCCACAATGCCATTACCGTAGGTAGCACTGAGCGGACGGCTTGCCGCATCGTACTTGGCGCTCGGGAGCGTAAGGTACGGGCCCGTAGCCGTGCCACAGTTCGCGGCGGGGGTTCTGTGCAGTAGGAGTAGTTAAGTGCCTATCTACGAGTGATCTGGCGGAGAGGGAGGGATTCGAACCCTCGGTACAGGTGTTAGCCCGTACAACGGTTTAGCAATACACAAGTGGGTTTTGATTCGTTAGGAAAATTCTCTACTCTACTCCTCTTTTCAATAGCTTACAAATCAGTCAATTTGATCCGTTCTGCTTGGAAATGACTGGTTGGGATCGCACAACCATTACAATTTCATGACAGTGCGCGGGTAGCGCTGTGTAGACTGACCTGCCCCCCATTTTTAGTCCAGGGATAATGAGACTTTCTCCGGTTTTTGTTCGCCTCGCAGCGTAGCGGGGATGGGGGTCTGGGGCAAGGGGCCGGCGTTTGAGGCCCCTTGCCCCAGCCCAGCAATGTAGAAGCCTGCCTTCCACGAAGCGGCAAACTCCATCGGTGTTTTGTATCCCAACGCCGAATGCGGTCGCACGTGGTTGTAGTCCGCCTTCCACTCGGCGATCTTACGACGGGCGTCCGCCAGATCGAAGAACCAGTTTTCGTTCAGGCACTCATCGCGGAACTTGCCGTTGAAGCTCTCGATGTAGCCATTCTCCATCGGTCGCCCCGGCGTGATGAAGTGCAACTGGACTCCGTTTTCGTAGGCCCACTGGTCCACCACCTGGCTGACGAACTCCGGCCCGTTGTCGATCACGATCACCTCCGGTTTGCGTCCCTGCTGCTTCAGTCCTTCTAGTACACGCACCACACGCGCTCCCGGCAGCGAGGTGTCGGGCTCGATCTCCAGCGCCTCGCGGGTGAAGCCGTCCATGAGATTCAACGTCCGGAACTTGCGCCCGTTGGTGAACGCATCGCTGGCGAAGTCCATCGTCCACAGATGATCGGGCTGCGTCGGGCGCGGCGCTAGCACCAGGCGCGATCCCGCGCGTCGGCGTCGGCCCCGCTTCCGACGAAGGCTCAGCTTTTCTTCGACGTACAGCCGGTATACGCGCTTATGATTCGCTTTCCATCCCTCACGCACCAGCATTCGCGTCAATCGGCGATATCCGAACCTTCGCCGCTCTGCCGCCAGCTCGCGCAACCGCACGCGCAGTCGCGGGTCCTCGGGCCGTGGCACGTAGCGATACGTCCGGCGATAGATCTCGATCAGCCCGCAGGCGCGTCGCTCTGAAACCGCTACTTCCGAGCGCATCACGACCACCGCCTGCCGTCGCAACTGCGGGCTCACCATTTTTTTGTAACCACCGCCTGCAATGCGCGCTTGTCCAGAAGCAGTTCGGCCACCGCGTGCTTCAACTGCCGGTTCTCCTCTTCCAGCGCCCGCAACCGCTTCGCCTCGCTCACTTCCATCCCGCCGTACTTCCCCTTCCACCGGTAGAGCGTCTGCGACGCGATCCCGTGCTTGCGGCACAGCTCCGGCGTGGCTACTCCAGCCTCGGACTCCTTCAGGATGCCAATGATCTGCTCTTCCTTGAATCGACTCTTGCGCACGACTCCTCCTCCTGGCCCTGGGCGGGCCATTCTAAATGGGAGAAGTCACATTTCGACTGGACTAATTTCTGGGGGGCAGGTCACACGGCTTCACAACATTTGAAGAAGTGGTGGAAAGAGTAATGAGGAATCTGCACGATTAGATCAAGAAACCAGAAAGCCACCTCAAACTGTGCATCCTGAACCCCGATTACGCACGGGATCACCCGTAGCCTTCGCCTTGTCTTCGCTGTGGCATTTAGGATGCCCCGCGCCGCACGTCTGGCTTGCCATGCTACACGATCTGCTCAACCCCGCCCATTGCCTTGGTTCGGCCTGTCCTGCGCTCCCAGAGGCTCCTAAGGCCGTTTCTCGTTCTTGGGGGGAGGCAGGAGCAGCGCGAAGCCAGCGCTGGACGCCCGGTATGGCCTGCTGCACCCCGGCTGGGCACCGAATAGGTGTTGCATTAGAGGACCCTCAAATGATACACTGTTCCTGTGGTTGGCCGGATTGGAAGCAAAGGACTTTTGCCCTCGGAAAAGGACACCTCAAATGAAACAACTACGCTGTGCGATCTACGCTCGGGTTTCGACGGATGACAAAGGACAGGACCCACTGAACCAACTGCTCCAACTTCGGGAGTTCGCTATGCGGCAGGGCTGGGAGGTTGTGAAGGAATACACCGACGAAGCCAGCGCCAAGAACGGTGAGCGCAAGGGCTTCAAGGCGATGTTCGTTGATGCCGCCGCGCACCGCTTTGATGTTGTGCTGTTCTGGTCACTCGACCGGCTGACCCGTGAAGGCACATTCAAGACTCACGTTTACCTGAAGCAGTTGACTGATGCTGGCATCAAGTTCAAATCGTTCACCGAACAATACGTGGACTCGCTAGGCGTATTCGGTGACGCAATCATCGGCCTGCTCGCTGCCATGGCGCAACAGGAGCGCATCAGGGTCAGTGACCGAACCAAAGCAGGGTTTGCTCGACTGAAGGCAGCAGGTGAAGCGTGGAAGAAGCGTGGGCCTAATCGTAAGTACAAAGCCGGTGAGCCAAGCAGAGCAACGCTGTGGCGTCAAGCAAAGTCTGCTCCTGCTTCTAAGCCTGCTGCTCTTGCGCCGATCCCCACGCACACTGTACAGCCCAAACCAGCGCCATTGCGTGGACGTTCAGCAAGTGCTGACCTTGAGGATGATCAGCCACAGCAGCCACAGCGTGAGGTGGTGAAGGGCAAGAGCCTCGCTGATTACATGGAGTAGCCTTACCCACCTCGCTCTCCTGACCATCCCAACGCACGAAGCCACACGCACGCCCTGCGAACTCCTAAGAGCCTGTAACAAAACCTACTTCACCATGACTTTGGAGATTGCTGCGGATGTTGAGTGAAGCGCAAGGTAAGGCGCGGAACGCGGGAGGCCGCAATAAACCCGGCTGACTGGGTGAGCCGTGCGCTGATCTGCGCGGCAGCTCCGGTGGGGTGCACAGAGAATCCATGACCCGCGACTCAGTCGATTCCTTGCAGTTGGCGTCCGGGGACAGTGCCAAACGCTGGCAAGATCTAGAGGATCAGCCGATTCCTAAAGCCGCAGATTCGCTCCGGTAGTGGTGCGCCTCAGGCAACACCACTACCGAAGAATTCTGCCCCTTGCGAACATTAGAACGCGGTGCAACTGCTGCTCGATGGACCGCACGGGTCAACTGGGATATACACCGAGGTGACGCCGAGCGCGGTGACGTAGACTTCAGTCGATGCGACACAGCCTCCGTTGGGCGCGGACACGATGGGCTGCACTTCGGCGCGTTGTCCCAGCTTGGTCACCAGCGTGTTTCCGGGCAAGTCGAGCGATGCAGCCTGGCCCGGAGCAAGTTGCACATTCAACGTGCTTCCCACCGGAGCGCCGTTGCTATTGACGAAACTGAGCTGCCCGATGCAGGGGTCAGTCGGGATCGCCGCCACATTCAGGCGCGCCGTCTGAAGCTCCGTCAGTCCTAACATGCCGAACTCGGGAACCGGTGCGAAACCGAGCGTGCCGGGGACGACAACGCTGGAGATCTCCAGGATATTGTCGAAGACTTCGGCTGAGGCATCGCACTGGCTGGCTGTACCCGCGGTCACGACGACGGTGGGCAGCACTTCGACACGCTGGCCCGGCACATTGGTCAGCGAATTTCCATTCACCGCCAGCGATGCCGATTGTCCCGCCTGCAGCGCAACGCTCAACGTCGGGCCCACAGGACTCCCGGCGCTGTTCTGAAAACCAAGCTGCGCAAAGCATGGGTCGGTCGGGATCGCCACCAGATTAAGTTGCAGGGTCTGACCCCGTGTGATCCCGATCATGCCGAAGTTCGTGGTGTTGTTCGAAGGCAACACCTGAGCGGCGGCCAATTGAGTCAGCAAAAAACAAACCGTAATTGCGAACGTTACACGGACGTGCTTCATGGGAATCCTCCTGAGAATTGAATTTGGTTCTGTTTCAGAATCCGTTGTCGTCAATTCTGCTCATTTGGGTTGGGCGGCCAAGGGTTGCGCTACAGCTCGAAGTGGCGGCTGGGGCGTGATCGGGCTGGCTTGCGGCGCTGCCCGCCGTGGCCGTAGCGTTGCCGGTTGCAGGCAGACCCAACGCCCCGCGCACCGTCCTGCCGCCTTTGATGTCGAGCGTGGAGGCTGGTGTGGTCGTGCCGACGCCGATCTTCGCAGTCGTGCCCGATCCCGATTGAAACAGCGCCGAGTTGCCGAGGTTACTCGTTGTGGTCCACAGCGGAATGAAGTCCGCCGTGCCCGAACCGGTCACGTCGGTACCCGCAGGGGCATCTGCCGAGGACGGGCCCGATTCGACGAAAGCGGTGGGCGCGGAGATCGAAGCCGTCCCAGGCGCCGCCAGCACGAAGGCCGAGGGCGGCAATCCCCCAATTGTTGCCGCGTCCTCAGCCTTCAGTGCGTAGGGCACGCTGAGCAACAGCACTCGCGCTTGTTCCGGTTGGTCAGCGATCTGCACTCCCAGCCAGCGCGCTTCGCCCGTGGTGAACAAAGTTGCAGGCACGCCGTTCGGCTTGGTGATGCCGAGTCGCGCCGAATAATGACCCGTAGAGTCGAGTGGGACATTATTCTGCGTCTCGGTCCAAAGCGGCTCGCCACCTTGCTGGCTGCTGTAGAGCGAGAACGTGATGCTCACCACGCCGCTCAACGTGTTGCCGCCTTCGTCGGTCGCTACGTTGGAGAACTGAATCAACGGCGGCACCGTAGCATTCGTAGCCGTCGCCACGCTTTGCTGAGCCTGTCCTAACAAACCGCACAGCAGCACTATCGACAGTGAGAGCATGATCACGCGAACCTGTCTCATAAGCGCCTCCTCCTTTAATCCTTCGATCTCTGGTAACGGCTCACGGCGGACTTGCGAATCCTCCGCACCGTGCTCACATCGCCTTCCGCAGCGACTTCGGACAAACCAGCACAGTCCCGTCCGGCCCTTCGAGGTAATGCCATTCGCTGACCTCGGAGCCGTCGCCGAGAGTACGTTGTGCCATGCCTGCCAAAACCTGGGCCTGGACGACCTCCACCTCGCAGCCACACCGGTGGCACCAGAAGCGCGCGCGGCCTTTCCGCCGGATCGTCAAAATAACATCGGTTTCAATGGTCACCTCGGTCCTTTTTCGACCGATCACGGCTTCCATCAGACCCTTTGACCAGCGCCGAAACCGTGCTAGATTGTTGGCCAAGTTTGGTTCGCTTTCAGACCGCACCGTTGAGCGGACGCAATCCTGCCCGGCCCGCGACCTGAAAGTCCTTAAGGCGCGGTTAATAAGTTTTGAATAGTTTTTAAGAGCGTTATGGGCAATGGGTTCAAGCAGTTGCTGGAGTTCGGTCCGTTTCGAGTGGACCCCGAGCAACGCCTGCTTCTGCGCGAGGAGCAGCCCGTTTCGCTTTCCCCAAAGGCTTTTGATCTCCTGCTGGTGCTCTTGGAGCACAGCGGACATGTCGTCCTTAAGGACGATTTGATGAAGACCCTGTGGCCCGACACATTTGTTGAGGAGTCCAACCTCGGCCAGCACGTTTTTCAACTCAGAAAAGCTCTCGGAGATCGATCGCAGGATTCTTCCTACATCGTCACCGTGCCTGGACGGGGCTACCGCTTCGCTCAGAAGGTACACGCGCTTCCGGAAGATGAAAGCATCGTGGTCGAGAGCCACTCGCGATCCGCGCTGGTGCTCGAGGAAACGAAGTCCCGCGTGCCCCTGATCATTGGGGGGGTTATCTTTTCGGGCGCAGTGCTTGCCGCCGGGTTGCTGGGTTACAAGACCTATCTCATGCACCGCGTGGAGCAATCGGTCAAGATGCCCGCTGCCGCCGCGCTCAAGGCCAGGCGCTCGGTGGCCGTTCTCGGTTTCCGCGACCTTTCGGGACGGCCCGAAGATGCCTGGCTCTCCACCGCTCTGGCTGAGATGTTGCACACGGAGTTAGCTGCGGGGGAAAAGCTTCGTCTGGTTTCGGGTGAGGATGTTGCGCGCACCAAACTCGACCTGCTTCTACCGGACGCGGAGAGCCTCTCCAAGGACACGTTGGTGCGAGTGCACAAGAGCCTCGGGACCGACGTAGTAGTCCTGGGTTCGTATGCCAGTTTAGGAGGCAAGTCAAAAGGCAGCATTCGACTGGACCTGCGGCTTCAGGACACGGTCGCTGGAGAAACCGTCGCTGAGGTGGCGACCACGGGAACCGAGGACGACCTGTTCGATCTTGTCTCGCGGGCCGGAGCGCAGTTGCGCGAGAAACTTGGCGTGGCAGCCGTCTCCCTGGCCGAGGCGGTAAGCGTGAAGGCTTCTTTGCCGGCGAATGCTGAAGCCGCCCGTTTGTATGCCGAAGGTCTGACCAAGCTGCGCGTGTTCGATGCGCTGCAAGCGCGCGATCTGCTGCAGCAGTCGGTTGCCGCCGACCCCAGGTATCCGCTGGCCCGAGCTGCCCTCGCGACAGCATGGTCAGCTCTTGGCTACGACAAGAAAGCCAGGGAAGAAGCAAATAACGCTTTTCAATTGTCGACCAACCTCTCGCGCGAAGATCGACTGGTCGTCGAAGGAGCTTATCGAAGGGCCAATCATGAGTACGGAAAAGCCGTCGACGTGTACCGCACGCTCTTCACCCTCTTTCCCGATAATCTCGATTACGGCTTACGTTTGGCGGAGACGCAACAGCTTGGGTCGAAATCAAACGATGCTCTCGCCACGATTGCGGACTTGCGAAAGCTTTCGTCCCCGGCGTCCACCGATCCTCGTATTGACCTGCAGGAAGCAACAGATTGGATTTGGATATCGAACGACCAGCGCGCACAGGAACCCCTGAAGCACGCGCTGGAAAAAGGCCGGGCACAAGGGGCGCGTCTCCTGGTGGCCCGCACACTTCGTTGGCAATGCCGAAGCTTCTTCGTCCTGGGACGTGTGGCAGATGCCGTGGCCGCTTGTCGCGAAGCGCGCGAGACCTATGCCGCCGCCGGCGACCGGTCGGGCGAGGGTCGCGCTCTGCGCCTCTGGGGCGACGCCATCAGGAAATCCGAACCGCCAGGCCCATCACGGGTTCGTGAGGGCCCGCCTGAAGTCATCGATCTCTATCGCCAGGCTCGCGATATATCCCGCAGCATTGGAGATGAGGAGGGGCTGGGAAGCACGTTGAACAGCTTAGGGTTGCTCTATGCGTTGCAAGGAGACCCCACCGCCGCCGAAAAAATGCATCGTGAAGCGCTCACCGTTTTCCGACGAATTGCCAACACCGCAACCGCCGGAGTGGTCACAGATAATCTCGGGGACGACCGGGTGTTACAGGGTGATCTGCCGGGCGCGCTGAAGTTTTACGATGAAGCGCTGGCCTTGGATCGCGCAGTTGGTGACGCCGGGGCAGCGGCAGACGTCGGCTACGGCAAGGCAATCATTCAAGAACTTCGCGGGGATCTTTCAGCCGCCAAGGCCGGATTCGAGGAATCGCTGAGGCAGTGGCAGAAGGACGAAGATTCCTACGATTCGGGATACGCTCTTTTCAGCTTGGGTGAGGTGTTATTGGCGCAGTCGGATTTCGCGGGTGCACGGAAGGAACTCGAACAGTCGCTGGCCATGCGAAAAGAGGGTGAGGACAAAGTCCTTCTCGGAGAGACTCAACTGGAACTTGCCAACCTGTCGCTGGAGGAAGGTCGTGCCCCGTCCGAGGTGGAGACCAATGCCCGGCAAGCTGTGGAAGATTTCAAAAAAGAAAAGGCATGGGACGACGAGGCATTGGCGGGGGCGCTCCTCGCTCGTGCCCTCTTCGCGGAGCAGAAATTCGAAGAAGCTCAGCATGCCGCCGCAGAGGCTCTCCCGCTTTCCGGTAAAAGCCCGCATTTTGAAATTCGGATGGAATTAGCAATCGTCGCGGCTCGTACGCAAGCCTTAGACCGTTCCATGTCTTCCAGTTCCCCTGCTCGGCGGGTAGCCTCAAAGCAAGTTGCATCCATCGTCGCTGAAGCCAGGAGGCGAGGCTACTTCGGGATCGAACTGGAAGCACGCCTGCTCATGTGCGAAATCGAAGCCAGGAACGATCCAAGGGTGGGCTCAACTCCATGCGAAAGCCCTCAAGAGCGACGCGCGATCTAGAGGCTTCGAGCTCATTGCGCGTAAAGCCCAGGCTGTCGAGTCTGCCGCCCAACCTGCGCAACATCGCCTCTGACGTGCCCTGCCAGCCGTTGCAGCCTAGCCCCGCGTTTTTGCAAGGCTGTTCCAGCAGATCAGAGCGCACCCCAACGATAGGAAAGCCTCATGAAGGTCCGCCCGTTTTTCGTAGCGCACGCGCAGTCGCCGAAACTGATTCAGCCAGGCGAACGTCCGCTCGACGACCCAGCGCCATTGCCCCAGTCCGCTACCATGTTCGGCGTTGCGCTTCGCAAGAAAAGGTATGATGCCTCGGTCCCGCAGACCTTGTCGGATCGCTTCGGCATCATAACCACGGTCGCCAAACACGCAGTCAGGACGCTGGCGCGGTCGTCCGCGTTTTCCCTGTAAGGATGGGATTGCATCAACTAGCGCGAGGGCTTGCTGCGAGTCGTTACGGTTGGCCCCGGTGAGGTGAACTGCCAGCGGAACTCCGCGTCCGTCGCAAATCAGATGACGCTTGCTGCCCAGCTTGGCCCGGTCAGTCGGATTTGGTCCCGTCTGAAGCCCCCAAAAACTGCCCTGACCGAGCTGCCATCCACGACGGCCCGTGACCAGTCGATTTGTCCGTAACGCGCGAGCCAGTCTAGCAAAACGAAATGGAGCAATTGCCAGATACCACGCTCCTGCCAGTCGCGAAGTCGTCGCCAGCAACTCATCCCAGAGCCACACCCCATCTCTTGCGGCAGCATCTCCCAAGGAATTCCGCTGCGCAGGACGAATAAGATGCCGGTAAGACATGCCCTGTCTGCTAAGCGCGGTCTTCCGCCTTTGGGCGTCGCCTTAGTGACTGGGATAAACGGCTCAACCAGTTCCCACAATCGGTCAGGCAAGAGTTCGATGGCCATTGGATAGCTCCCGTCCACAAAGATGTTTTCGACCCTTTCACTGGTTGCCGGAGAAATGTGGTTTTGTTAGATGTTCTAAGGCTGACTACGAACTCTGAACGCAGTGCGCCTGCACAACTCACACCTAGCATTCGCGTAGCATTCACCAAGCTAAGGCCATTCAGTTCTAGAAAACGTTGACGGGGCATACCCCTGAAATAAAGAATGCTTTCCTACGCCGGGGCATACGTAGAGGTTTCCTGCCCCGTCCCGTGCGAGGCTTAAAGCGGGGCCGGACCCGTGGTAGTCCCTAGGCTAATCCCTCAGCTTCTTGGCACGTTTCTTGATCCATGCAGTTATCTCGCCTCTGTATTGTTTTGGGATTACCCAACCTTCCAACGAATCGCGTTCAGCTAGGCTTGGAAGATCGGTAGTGAAAGAACGGCAAACATCATCAGCGGGACGCTGCCCACGCAGAACCCAGCCAGCCAGCGCTCTTTCCTCAGAGAGATTTAAGAATCCTAGGCGCGTGAGCAACGCTCGTTTTATTCTGAAATGCTCCTGATACCAGTCCCAAATCTTCCAAGAGAATTCAGCAAGGATCAAAACTAAAACGAGAACTTCCACGATCAGCATGGCTGTATCAATCGGTCTAGCATCTCGGAACAGACATCGCCTGATCGTGTCTAGCATGATGATGACTAGGCGTTGTCACCAAGTTCATGGACATAGGCGTAAAACTGCGCATATTGTCGTACAGGTCTTGGAATGCCGAGCCACGTCGGATCGCATGTGTCCATCAAGCTGATAGCTAGGTCTCCATCCAGTCGCCCCACCCAACATCCAGACCCGAGATCGACGCGATCTTTGATTGGAGGGAAGGCCGCTGATAATTGTTGGGCATTCTCTCTGAATATTCCACCGTTCGTGTGGAGCACAACGTCAAACGTGAGCACTGGTTTTTCTCATGCTGCGTTTCGTTCTGGAAGGCTTCGTCTCACCGAGACGCTCTGCTTTAATCCGCTCCAGCAGCACAGACGCTGGCTCATACCCCCGGCCTTCGCGTCGAGCCAGCTCAGCTTCAGTCGGGACGAGTTCGCCACGGAAGGCTTTGGCGAGGATGGATTGAGTAAGTTTGTTACATCTGTGAGCAACGGTAGAGACTTGCCGTTCGATGCTATCCGCTAGGAGAAACAACTTGTCCACTCGACGGGCAATCTCGCCCTGCTCCTCTGCAGGAGGGACAGGTATTCGAAGGGAACGCAGTCCAGAGAGGGGGACGGTTAACTGTGCGATCCCGGTTGCGACTGAAGACGCCTGTCTGTAGACGAGATTAGAAGCCATCGCTCGAAACAGGTATGAACTGGAGACTCTGGAGTGTGGCCGAAGGAGAGCAATATGACGTTGGAAGCAGAAGGGCGTATCGGTAAGGACAAGGGCCGGGATACCGAATGAGCCTGTCACGGAATACAGAATATCGCCCCGGCGCGGCTTGCGATCATCGGAGATACGGTCATAGTACTCGGTGGGAACAAACATTGTGTTTCCGTGTTCACCTTGCCTTTATTGATGTTTGAGATCACTAGAAAGGGAATACCTCTCGGCGCTTTCGGTGGAGGCTGATGGTCGCCGTCAGTGATTGTGCTGCACACCTCGTTGACTCCTGCCCAAGTCCATGTTGGGGGTAATTCAAATGGATCAGCATCAAGCTGGCTGGCCGCAGTGCTCTGCTTCGTGACTCTATCGCTTTTTGCATCCATCTTAATGATCTGAAGCAGATCGGCAGCAGACTCGATGCACTTGTGTTCTCGTCTCCAATCCTCGGTGAGCCTTCCCTTGGCGCATGCGCGAGGCGTCCGCGTAGCCAACGCCTAGACCGTCCGTGTCGCGTTCCCACGGCATCCAGCTCAGCCGTCCGCGTCGCCCGGAGCCCAGTAGATCGCCCGGTAATCGCGTAGGAATTGCACGGCATGCCCCTAGTCATTCTCTCTAGATTGACTAGTCCTCTTGTAACTGGGGCAGGATCAATGCGTTAGCGGGACATTCGCCTAGTGTTCGCCTAGCATCTGTTTACTGCTCTGCAAACCCCTCCGCATCCCCAGCTCAGTCGAGAGTCGGACGAGCAGGAGGAGAACAGAGGAACGCTAGGCGAATGAACAGCAAAGGCTTAGCGATCCCCTAGGGGCGTTTAGGTGGCCAGTACACCCCTAAAGGCCCTAGGCTCTCTTCGGCTCGGGGGCAGACGTATTGCATTCCTGACGCTTGGCATACGGGGGCATTCCCGTGGCGATCCGCGAGGCCCCCTGGCGAGATGCCTAGCCGATCCCTTAGGAAACCCGCCTAGGAGCCTCCTGGACGATTTGGACCATCCTACCCCTCACCCGAGATCCAAGCCTCAGTCCTGAGGCCTGCTTGGGCCATAGCGAATGAATTACGAAGGTGGTGCCTTGCTCTCTTTAGGGCTCCGGGCCGGAGCTGAGCAGATCCAATGGCGGCGTTTGCGGTATTGAAATTCCCTGGTTAAAGTCCTCTGGACCGGATCGCCCAGGAGCGCGCCCCTTCTTTACCTGGGTCCTCTTGGCTCGATACCGTCTTCCCCCCATAGGCGCGGCTGGCCGCTTTGGGCCTGCCCTGCGACGCAGGGCAGGCGCTTGGCCTGACCCACGAGACCTTCGCTTTGCGTTCGCCAGAGGGCTTCCTATTGCAAATCCGTGGTGAGTCTCAACGCAGCTTGGAGACTGATCAAACTGCCATGACGTCTACAAGCGTTCTTAATCGCCGATGAACCTTAGAAACTCGTGCGGATGATCGCGGCAATGGATTGCAAGCTCACGAATCTGTGCAAGGAGGGCTTTCCCGTCTTCGTTCGAAACCTCTGCGGCAAGCCGATCGAGTTCTTCCAGCAGCGGATACATCTGGTCTCCATTGAAGATGGTGTTTCCATATGGGTCGATGTATCGCAGCATGGGGAACCGGGGGTTCCCTATGGGGAGCACACGATCCAGCATTCCCCAGGTTTTGGAGACCAGGCCTAGGTCCTTTCCATGAATTGTTTGGAGTGCTACTTTAATTCCCACATATCCTCTCTATCATCTATCTTCAATACTGGTTCGGAACACCCGGAAAAGCAGTTACCAAACCTCCCTGAGGGCTCACGATAACAGTGTACATATTGGTAAACTGCCCAGGCGACCCCGTTGTAGCACCGAGAATCCCAACTGTATCATTCGTATAGTTAACGTAGGCGAAATTTCCATTGCCCTGCACGACTGACCAACTAGTTTGGCTATTCTGAATCAGGTTTGCCACGTCTTGAGTGGTTCCGAGGAAGATGCTGTTATCCGTCGAGTCGATTCCTCCCAATGTGTGCTCATCGACGACATGATTGAATTCGTCCTCCCCTATGTCAAAGCCGCTCGTCGATATCGATTCCAACTCATCGGTCGCCTCTCCTATCAAGGTCCCCTTTCCATTCGCGGCGGCTAGAGCCAACGCGAGATTAGGGTCCATGTTTGATGAATCATTGTTACCCATAAGTCCCAAATAGTTGAAGACGTTTATGAGAGATTGAGATACGGAATCCTCATCACCATTTGGCCCGAGGTAATCAATACCATAATCAGAGAGAGAAGCCCCGAGGGCGAGCCAGCCTGGGGATGAGACTGGAAGAGCGGACGCTTCCGCCGCTATCGAACCGCCGTCTGCTGCTACCGATCCGCCCGCACAACCATCGTCATTCGTACACACGCCCGGGTAACCAGCCCCCAGCCCCATTATTGCCGCATAGCTAAGTTGGGGATTTGGGAACGTCCCCGGTAGCCCGAAAGACAATCCGCTAGGATCGCTGAAATTATTCGGGTTCGTCGGCCACGCATACTGATTCCATCCTGCTCCTGCTGGATCGGGCGACATGAATCTGGATTGAGTGGAAGTGACTTCCCGGTTCGGTGTGTCGTACATGCCGGAGAAAATATCCTGGGTTAAGCCGGTGAACATCGTCTCGTTCTGCAGTGCGCTTCCGAAAATATTGAAGGGCTCTCCGTAGGGAGCGAAGGCCTGATCGGTTACGACGGCGGGCGAAGCGCCTTGCCGCGAAACAATTCTCGCGCTGCCCATCCAGTCCGGGTGATACCAGTAAACTTGAGCGGTGGAGGCGGTGTACATCGCGCTGCCGCCGCCGGGTCCGGGGAAGCGCAGATAATTGAGAGTGGCTCCGCTCATGTACGCAGTTTTTCCCAGTTGCGTGTACCAGATTTCCGTCTTGCCGGAGCCCGCGTCGATTTCTACCGGGCGCCCTAAAGCGTCATAGACAATACAGTCTCCGTTGGTCGCACAATTTGAGCCGCTCATATTGACCGAGGCCATTTTGCCGAAGACGTTCCATGAGTAGGAGTTGGTCCCGTCATTCGTTACGTCGCCATTCGAGTCGTAGGTGCACCCCGAGCAGGCATAGTGATTGGTCGTCGCCGAGTAGCCGGGATTCCAGGGCGTGAAGCCGGTGCCGGATTTCGTCACATTGTTGTACTGATCAAAAGAGAAGGCCTGGCTCCATGTTCCCCCTGGTCCTGTGCAACTGTGGCCGATCAAGCGTCCAAGATCGTCATAGCCGGTTCCTGTCACCAGCGAGGAGTTGTAGCTGCACGTCATTGACCCGTTTGTATTGAAGTGGTCCGTGATCGCCAATTGCTTCAGGGTATTATTCGGATTCCAGCTCAGGGTCGCGCTTTCGTCCACCGAATTCACTTGGAAGGTCCAGCCCGTCAGCTTCAGTGTGTTTGCGTCCCAGGCATAGCCGTCGTAGTCGGTTCCGGTTCCGAGCGAGATGTTGGTGGGTCTGCCGGCGGCGTTGTATGTCGCCCCGCTGGTGACGGTGTTGCTGCTTCCATTAATGTAGAAGATGGAGGGGCGGCCTTCGCCGTCGAGTTCATACGTTGCCCTGGGCGTGCCACCGAAGGTCGTCATGGATAATTGGTAGACCGCCCCGTTCCCGTAGTAGCTGGCCGTGGAGTTGTAATACTCGGTCGAGTTCGGCGTGAGCTCCCATTCATTCAGGGGATGACCGTCTTTGTCGTAGGCGGTCCATTCGTCCGTGATCAGCGTTGTAGACGTATGGCTTCCGACTCCGGTGCAGGCGTCCGTCGTGGCTTCGACCATTCTCCCGTACTGATTGCCGAGAGTGATTCCCGTGGGAACCGTTCCCGTGTAGCCACCGGAGCCGATTCCCTGACCCTTGCCGTTGTCGTAGTAGAACCAGCGGCAGGACAAGGTTGTTCCGTTCGTCGCCTCGACCAGTAAGATTCTGCCAAGGGTGTCGTAGCTGTAGCAGAGCGTGTCTCCATTCGGATCGACAATTTTGGCGAGCTTTCCCGTGACATTCGTGTAAGCGGAGGAGCAGGCGGTGTCGTAGGAATAGGTCCAGGTTCCGCCCTCGGGAGTGGTTTTGCTGGTGACGCGGCCGAGGCCATCGGTTACAGACGTGCGGCATTGCTGATTATGTGGGCCGCGGCAGCTCTTCACCGTTTGACTTCCAGTTGAGGAGCTGTAGGTGACGGTAGTCAAAATGCCATTGGCAAGCGCGCCGGGGCATGAAACGTTTCCGCTAACAGTGCTCGATATGGCGCAAGAACTTGTCAGCCAGCCAGCCCCGTTATAGATATTTTGTGCTCCTTTCGTATTTTCTCCGGACGGGGCGGGGCTGAGGATTGAGGTCACATAGTTCGTGTTGTAAGTAGTAGTGGTAGTCGCATTCGACCCGCTTTGCGTCAACGTGCTCAACAGAAGTCCGGCCGAGGATACCGACCCACCCGCAGTCGGGCCATACGTTGTGCCGCACTGGGAACCTAAACCCGCCGTGCAGGGATTCGTCGTCTCGACCGTTGGAATGATGGAACCAAATCCCCGGTAGGTGCTCACTGTGTCGTAATTAGAAGAGGAGGGCCCCTGCTGCTTTTGCATATTGGTTATTCGTCCGTACCCGTCGAGCGTCGTGGTTACGTCGCTTACCGAGCTGCCGGAATTGAAAGAAAAGTCGCTGGTCAGGCTGGTCGCGGAGTACGTTTTGAACACTTCATTGTTGAGCGGGTCAATGACGGCCATGATGCGTGACCAGGGATCGGCCGTGGTCCCGTTGCAGGTCGTTCCGCTCGTATTGTTGTAACAGTAGAACGTGTCGTTTCCGTTCGCGTCGACGTCTTCGGTTTTCACTCCACCGTAGCCGTTGTAATAGGAGTAGGTGGTGAGGCCACCCTGAGTTCTTGACGTGGCAAATGGATACTGGGTACAGCTTCCGCAGTCTGTGTAATAGCTTGAGGAATAGGCGAAAGCGGTTGGATTGTTCAGCAGATCGTAGAGCACCGAGGGCGTTCCGTTGGCATTGTAGGAATTCGAGGTGGTATTGCCCAAATAGCTTGAGCCGCCATTTGGGGAGACGGAAGTCGTCAGCAGATTTCCTGTGGCACTGTAGGTGTACTTGCTGGCCGCGACCGTGTTGCCGAGGACTGCTGTCGTCCAAGAGCAGATTTTATTGTTGATGGTCGCTCCGATTCCGCTGCAACTTCCTGAGCCGTTTTTGGCCATCGTATTCGTAGTTGCAACCAGAGGGCTCGTGCCGCCGAAATCGTACTGGGCCGAATAAGTCACATTTCCATAATTGTCGAAGGTTTGGTAGCTTTCGGAAGGCGATAGTCCGTTCGGGGACGTGAACACTGCGAGTTGCGTAATTGGTTCGGTCACCGTGGCCGTAATGCAGGAACTTACTGTCGGAGAAGCTCCACTGTTGTAGCAGTAGGTCACCTGGTTGGCCGGAGTTGCGGCGTAGGTTGGGCTCGTTATCGTGCCGGTATTCGGGAAATATCGAAACTCTGTGAGTAGGCCGGAACTCGAAAAGTTGTAATAGCTCTTATTTTGTCCGATGTCGAGTTTCGTGGTCACCGTTCCGCCATTTGAAGTGAGGCTGATCGTTCCGTCGCTGGTCGTTATGTTCAATGCCTTGGGAATAAAGGTGACGCAATCCATTCCGTCGTTGGCCCCGGAATTGGGATTCCAGTTGAATTGAACCGTGCCGCCGCTGCGCAACGTCACTTCCGAAAGTCGGCCTGTGTAATCGCCAGGGTATCCGTTCGTCCCTTCGTAGGCGAGAACCATCGAACTGCCATCAGGGAAACTGATGCTGGTCGGTAGAGGCTGGGTGTACCCAGAAATATAGTAATCCGAGATTCCGGTACATCCGAAATTCGTCCGAACTGTCAGGCCCGTGGTGTCGGTGATCTTCACGTCCTGCGAATTTCCGAGTGTGTCTGTCCAAGTGGCCGTCTGGGTGCTGGCGGTGGTCGAATACGTAAGCGCCGTCATGCCAAGCGTGTCCGTATATTTTCCGGTTGAAGCCGCAAGCGTAACCGCATTGCCGTTGGAATCAGTGACGCTGATGTCGTTGATCGAGGCACCGCCGCTGGTTTCTACTGTTCCTGACCCGCCCGCAGTCACCGTCGCCGTGTAGCTGCTGTTGTCAATGGTCTGGCTGGTAAAGCCGCTGCCGCTCAAACATCCTTGACTGTCCGCGTAGTCAGACGCGGGAAGCGGATGCTCGGTGCCGCTCGGATCAAGGACATACCAGTTTGTGTACTTAACCGTGGCTGGCGAACCGCCAGGGCAGGTGGTGTTGGCCGTAGTACCGTAGCCAGTGACTACGCCGAATCCAGAAGCATTGGTGTTGAACTGCCCCAACCTCTGGCTGATCGAGGGTTCCCACAGGGTGTTTCCTTCAAACTCATAGAAGTTGGCAGAAAAGGAAAAATTAAACGGGAAAGCGCCACTCTTCGACATTACTGGAATGGTCACGGTCTGGGCAAAGTTCTGTAGGTTCGTGCAGACTTTGCCGATGCAGTACTGCGGAACAGTTGCAGGGAACCCTGGCCCGCTTCCTTGCGCGGCGGCATCAAGACACACAAAGAGCACACAGAGAGTAAACATGGAAAGTCTTTGCATGAATTGCCTCCATCTCCAGATTTTGGACTGGACTAAAGAAGCCAGACCCCAAAGAATCAGGCCAGCTCGTTGGTATACAAACGAAAAAATGCGCCAACTCAAGGTGGGAAGCAATTGTCAGGATCTGTGATTTATTGTCGAAACGCGACGCTTTGTGGAAAAAGCAGAAGGGCGTTTTCCGAAACGAATAAAAACATGAAGCTCGGTTTAGGGACTATGTGGATCGACCATCACGGTGGGCTTGAGGCACGCCACTAGTGTCGTCATCTCTCTGAGGCGAACTTCTCGTGGGGTGGTCGCATGGACAGTTCTGAAGTCACGATAAAAGTTGCTCAGGTCATCGTAGCCGCATTCAAGAGCTATCTGTTTGATGGGGCGGGAGGTGTGTTTTACCAACTCGGCGGCTCGGATCATTCTTACATCCCGCAAGTGCTTTCGAAATGTCTTCCCGACTTCGCGGTGGAATAGGCGAAGCAAGTGTGCCTCCGATAGTCCCAGCAAGGTGCTCGTTTCCGTTAGATTCAACCGAACTGACGCATTGCGTTCCTCGATAATTCTCAAGGTGACTCGGATGCGGGGGTCCACGCGAATCTCCAATCACTTTGCGGCCAGCCTTGGCGATTCCAACGCAAGAATTCAATGATCAGGGATGGGTGAGCAGAATCTCGGCACCAGTACTGCAATCGGGTGGGGCGAGATACCGCCCGGCACCAGACACAGAATCCTGGCGCAGAAATCATTCTCTACAAATCAGAGGAAGCAGCGAATAGGATTACAGACGGAACCAGAGAATCCGTCGCCCCCTTGGCGTATCCCGTTCGCTGATCGGGGCGTACGCTACTTCTAAATTGTGTAAGTGTCAACGAGAAAAGTATTTTGTTCGGATTTTGGTCGTACGCATAGCTACAATGTGCGGTCCGTAGACGGGGTTCTCCTCCAAGACGGCCAGCATGTAGTCAAAGACGCTGAACGATTTAGCGGGGAAATGTTGGTTGACAACTTTTCCTCGCACTGCTGGTAGTTGATTGGTTGGCGTAACATCCCCATTACACGCATTGATCCTTGGCCAGGAGTTTCACAGAGTCCAAGCAACCCTCCTGGGTTAGAAAACTACACTTTCCTAACGCCAGAACTCATGACGGTAAGCTCCAATCTTTACGCGGCTGCGACGAACTATATTTTGAAAGGGTTTTCTAACACGACAAGAACAATCGAATTCTCACCGAAGCGGACAGCAGCAGCCTGCGCCGGATTCCGGATTGGCTGCTAACGGCTACTGTCTCAATATCGCCAACTCTGATGGCTTAAAGGAGCGTGGGTCAACTGGTCTCGATACTGCCTCCACGGAGGCAAAACCTCATCCATCAATTCTCTAAAACGCTCACTGTGGTGCCGCTCGATCAGGTGGACCATTTCGTGTACGACGATAAACTCTAAACAGGACGGCGGCTTCTTAGCTAGTTCTAGATTTACCCAGATTCGCCGCGCCTCTCGGTTGCATGTTCCCCATCGGGTCTTCATCTTACGGATGCCCCATTCCTTCACGTGCACACCGATCCGCGGCCCCCACTTCGCCACAAGTTCCGCTATTTCCTCGCGAAGGCATTCCCGATACCAGCGATCCAACACTTGCTCTCTGCACTCTCGTCCATCTCTGGGGCGGACAAACAGCTCTAGCCGGCGCATGTTGCGAGGAACCACTTTAGCAGCCTCGTCTTTCTTGATCACTTCAAGTCGGTAACGCCTGCCCTGGACGAAATGCGTCTCGCCGCTGACCATCTCTCTTTCCGACTGGCGCTCCTGCTGCTGAAACTTCGCTTGCTGCCGGCGAACCCAGCCGAGGCGACTAATCACGGCCAGCCGGACCGCATCATTACTGAGACAAGTAGGCGCCGCGACCCGAACACGTCCATTTGGGGGATAGACCCCGAGATGAAGGTTCTTGATGTCCTTGCGAACAACTTCGACCTGGAGTCCCCGGATCTCTACGCGTTGTGTTTCAGTACTCACGCTGCGCCTTCGCAATTTCGAAAATCTTGTTGAGAATGCCGTCATTGCCATCGAGAGCAGATTTTATGGCTCCTCGAACCTCACGTTCCTTGAACCGATTACCCCTCCATCCGTCTTTCTTAACCGCCCTGATTGCCGCATCCACGCGGACCGCAAGCTCTTCGTCTCGTTCGAGGTTGTCATAGAGAGCCCGAAGTGCTCCCGTATTGACTGCGGACGGATACGAAGTTGCGCTCTCTGGTTTCTGGACCTTCCTTGCAAGGGCCACGATTTTCTCCAGATATTCGGTATAGTGCAGGGTCTGCTCTTTTCTTTCCTTGATCAGTGCTTCCAACAACTCCGACATCTTCTCGAAATACTTGGGGTTTACCGGCGACTCGTCGATGATGAGCCTCCGTACGTTGTTCTCGATTGCTTCCGCCATGGCGTCGGGATCTTTGCGCAAGCCGTCCGGCAGTTTCTCAATGGCGCGCTCACCCTGGTCCACCACCAGTTGCACAAGCGTCATGTCATCGAAGGCCGAAAGCTTTTTGCTCTCGTCAGCCTTGATGTAGGTGTCCAGGAGATGACGCATTGCGGGTTCGAACATCTTCATGTCGACGTAATCACCGCTGGCCAGCTTGATCTCTTCACGAACCTTTTCGTAGTACGTAACTTCCTCTTTTATCTCCTGTGCTTCTTTCTCGCTATATCCCGCGTCTGTGATTTCATTCGCGAGATCGGCGTACGCGCGAAGCAAAGCAGCTACGGTTTTGTATAGCGCCACACGCTTCTGTTCGTTATCTTCGAGTTCATCCCCATCGCCACTCTTTCCACAGAAGTAGTGGACGGTAAGCGTCTGACCAACACACCTGTTCGAGGGGCGGGGTTTGTGTTGAATTATCGTGATGAACGCGAAAACAGAGTTGTCAGCGCCCAAACGACGTACGCGAGCGGAAGTTCAGCGGTTAGTGGCTGAGTTTGTAAATAGCGGTATGCGGCGGAGCGAATTTTGCCAGGGTCGGAGTTTGAGTTTGAGCACGCTGGATCGCCATCTGAGAAAGCGGCGTTGGAAGAGAAGGCGTACACGAGTTTCTACAGCCGGCCAGTTGGTGAAGGTGGAGTTGGCGGCCAAGAAATCGCCGACGCAGCAGGAACCGAGTTGCGGGCTGGCCGTTGTGCTGCCGGGCAGGCGCCGGATCGAGGTGCATCCTGATTTTGATACGAGTACGTTCGAACGCCTGGTGGGCGTCCTGGAGCGGGTGTAAGCCGTGTTTGGATTGGGCCCAGCTACACGGATCTATCTGGCCGCCGGGGTCACCGACATGCGCAAGGGGTTCGATGGGCTGTACGGTTTGGTGCGCGATCGATTGTCGTGTGAGCCTCTGAGCGGGCACCTGTTCTTGTTCTGCAACGCCCAGCGCAATCGGTTGAAGGTCCTCGTCTGGGACGGAAGCGGACTCTGGGTCTGTGCTAAAAGGTTGGAGAAAGGGCGTTTTACCTGGCCGCAATCCGGTGATGCGCAGGGCAAGGTCGTCCTGAGCCACGAAGAGCTTTCGCTGTTGTTGGGTGGGATCGATCTGACCAAAGCGAAGCACAAGCGGTGGTACCGGAGGGCCTCCCCTGAGGAACACGCTGCCGCATAAGTTACGTGGTTGTTTGAACGTTTCGATCGACTCTGGTAAATCATTAACCCATTGTGAGTGTAGCTTCCATCCCTTCATCGCCAGCCGACCTGGAACTCATCGCACAACTTAAGAGCAAGCTACAGTACGCGGAGTTGAGGATTCGTGTACTGGAAGAGCGACTGCGGTTGCTGCGGATCGAGAAGTATGGAGCAGGTGGGGAAAAACTTTCGCAGGCGCAAATGCAATTGTTCGAGATTGAGACGGTCGTCAGTGAAATGACCGAGCAGGCGGAGAGTGAGCACACGCCGGCGCACCGGTCGACCAAGAAATCCGTCAAGCATCCGGGTCGCCAGGAGTTGCCGGCGAATCTTCCGCGCGTGGAGCGCATCCTGCCATGCGCGCCGGATCAGCGCGTGTGCAAACGCTGCGGAAAAGAAACAGTGGTGATCGGCTACGAGGAGAGTTCTCAACTGGACATGGAACCGGCGAAGTATTTCGTTCTGGTCACGAGACGGGAGAAGCGGGCTTGCCGGTCGTGTGAGGAGCTAGGGGTGTTCTCAGCACCACTGCCACCAAGGATCATCGAGAAATGCCTGGCGAGTGACCGCATTGTCATCGACACGGTCGTCAGCAAGTATTGCAACCACACGCCGCTGCATCGGCAGAGTGTGATCCTGGAAAGAGACATCGGATTGGAGATCAGCCGAGCGACGCTGGACGGCTGGGTTCTCAAAGTCGGCGAGTTGCTGATCCCTATGGTCGCCGCCATGAGGCGGGAGTTGATTAGTGGAACTTACATTCAGGCGGATGAAACCCCGGTGGATGTGCAGATGCGCGAGGGCCGCGGGAAGAACCACCAAGCATACCTCTGGCAGTACAGTCGCCCCGGAGGGACTGTGGTGTTCGACTTCCGTCTGGGTCGAGGACGGGACGGACCGAAGCGGTTCCTGGGACAGTTCGAAGGCATTCTGCAAACGGATGGCTATACCGCCTACGATCAGATCGGCGGGACGAGAATGGTTCACGCGGGCTGCTGGGCGCATGCTAGAAGACAGTTTTTCGAGGTGGTGCAGCTGAATCCACGAGACCCGGTTGCAACTCCGATTGTGGCGCGAATGGACGAACTGTTTGCCGTCGATGCGGAAGCTCGCCGCAAAGCGCTGACTGATGCGGCTCGCCATATCCGGCGTCAGGAAACGGCCAAACCTCTTCTCGACGATATTCGTAGGAAGATCGCCGCAGCGCAGTCGATTGCGTTGCCCTCCAGTGCACTCAGTAAGGCTTGCCAATACGCGCTCACGCTCTGGAAGAAGCTCACCCGCTTTTTGGAGTATCCCGCATTAGAGCTAAGTACCAATCTGGCGGAAAATTCCATGCGTCCCGTGGCGCTGGGTCGAAAAAACTGGATGCACATCGGCAGTCCACATGCAGGACCGAAGGTTGCGGCGATCCTTTCGATAGTGGAAAGCTGCCGCAGGTTAAAACTACCAGTTCGTGAGTATTTGGCCGCGGTTCTTGCCGGGCTTGCTGATCGCCAGATCCGGTACCTTCCAGATCTTACTCCCGCTGTGTGGGTCGCCCAGCATTCATAGACTCGAAGAGGAGAGCTTTATTCAAGAGTATTGCGAAAAGACCGAGCTTTACTCGCTATCAGCCCGAACCCATTCTTTCTGGCGGCATTCTCTAAGCTCAATGATTCTGCACGGGCCGCGACCGGCTGTCCTGTCCTGTTTCTCAACTCCGCCATGGCTAGTCGCGTCTCAAACTCAAGCTCCAAGAGATGATGAGAATGGGCGCTTTGAAGTGCCTTCTGTAGTTGTGCGCTTGCCGCTGGGAAATGGCCTAACAAGTCTTGCACGCGACCAGACATCATTTCGAACTGCAAACGGAACAAGGTGTTCGCACTTTTGTCGGCCAGTGATTTAGCCTTTCCCTCCTCAGACTCGGCTTCAGGAAGCTTGGATTCGGCCAGCAGGGCATCGATCAGCACAACGCTGGCGGCTAATTCGTCGTCGGCCTGCTGATCTTGATGAAACTGTTCTTTGCATTTTCGGATCACGGTTTCGGCGTCGGCGGCATGGCCTTGCTCAATCGACAGCCGCGCCAAGGCGAGTTCCGTTTCCGCGACGGCTTGCTTATCCCCAATCTCTTTACAGAGAGTCAGCGATTCCTGGTGTGAGCTGCGAGCTGCCTGCAAATCGCCTTGATCCGCAAGCACGTCTCCGGTTCCAGCTAGCGCATAGGCCACGGCACGGTTGTCAGCAATTTCCTGCGCAATGGCTCGGGCCTCCTTGTAACCGACAAGAGCTGCTTTCAGGTCGCCACGCAGTCTCGCAATCTTGGCCAGATCGGCGAGGGTAAGCGCGACGCCGTCTTTGTCTCCCATTTCCTTGTAGCCTGGAATCGCGTCCGAGAGCCCGCGTGCCGCTTCCGCCAGATTCCCGCGAGCCAGAGAAATATCGCCCAGGTTAGCGGAGGCGGTGGTGACGCCCTCGAGATCACCGATCTGACGAAAGACCTTGATCACTTCCCGATACATGGCTTCTGCACGATCCAGGTCGCCCTGTTCATAGTAGAAGATGGCGAAATCGGCTGTAGTGCGAGCTGCATTGTCGCGATCACCAATCGCTGTGTACCTCTTTCGAGCATAATCACAGTCTTGGGCGGTGGAATCACCGTTGCCGATCTGGCAGAGAATTCCGTAAGCCCGTGCGACGAATAGTTGCAACCCCTGAGCATTGCCCTTTTCGATGGCGCGCCGGGAAGCGGCCTGCGCCTTAACGACATCGTTATTAACCCAAGCGCGTGCTTCCAGATAGTCGATCCGTGGGTCGCCGCCAGCAGGAAGCGGCAGATGCCGGAGAGTTTCCAGAGTATGCAAAGCATCTGCAGGATTTACCCATCGCTGTTCATCGGCGAGGCGAAGGCCGTAGTCCAAACTGTCCGGGAACTGGATAAAAAGTTGTCGATACGAATCGATGGCTCGCATCCGATCTTGGATCGTGGCATAGTACTGACCATCGATCAGCAGACGATCTTCTGGCCCCAAGTGCCCGGAAAGACCGCGGGCCCGTTCCGCCTCATCCCGGGCCTTTAGGCTGTAGCCGAGGTGATTCCATGCATCGGACAAAGCAGCGTGCGTCAAGGGAAACGCGGGCTCGACGGCTGCAGCCTGGATGAGAGAATCTCGGGCTTTTACAAAATCAAACGCCCACAAACGCTCCAGTCCTTGCGTGTACAGCTTGACCGCAAGGGGTTTCGAAGGCAGAGCGGCTCGTGCCTGCGCGATTGCTTCTCCTGAAACCGGCGTCGCTCCCAGGCTCTGCCGCAGGGACGCACCTGCCTGGCTGACGAGTTCAAACAGATCATCCTCGTTTCCGACGAAGGCCTGCTCGGCGATGGTCTCGCCATGTTCGGTGTCTTGAATGCGAACGTCCAGACGAATCCGCCTTTCTCCTTTTCCGGGCAACGGTGTATACGAGCCAAGTACGACTACATCTGCTCCGGGATTCGCACGGAGCCGTTTAAGGGTTTCGTTCGCCAGGCTGTCTTCGTCGGTCAAGGGGAGTTCCCGTTTGGCTCGCGCCACGTCCTCACCCGAGACCAAACGTAGGGCGCTATCAGCGGCGAGCTCGGTACCGAGCATTTCCGCAAAGGCCGGCGAGAGCCAGTTGTCCTCGGGACGTCCCGGCAGATTGCGAAAACCCATCACGGCTACAGATCGTCGAACGTGCACTGGAGGAAGGTTGGTCTCGGCCACGGTCTTATTTTCTATCCTGGTCCGCGGAAGGTGGAATCGATAAGCGGTACCACCGATCCCAAGCGCAAGGAATGCGGCAATTGCTATGTAACGCAACCTCCGGCCTGAAATGGCAAGGTGTTTTTCTGAGCTGAGCGACGAAATCGGCGCCCTTACAGGCTCTGGTGTGACGGGGCGGACCGGATCCTGTGACTCTGTGACCGTAGTGACCGGCGCCAAAAACCGGTAGCCTCGCCGCGGTACCGTTTCCACGTAACAGGGTGCGTCCGCATTGTCTCCGAGTGCATCACGGATCTTCCGGATCGCGACTCCCAAGCTGTTATCAAACTCTACGAAGGTGTTTTGGGGCCAAAGGCGTTGGCGCACCTCTTCTCGGGAGACGATTTCTCCTGGTTTTTCTAGCAGAATTGCGAGCAGGCGGTAGGGCAGATCTTGCAACTTCAGCTGGTTGCTGTTGCGAGTGAGCGTGGCTTTCCTGGAATCAAGCTGGAACGGACCAAACCTGTATACGGTCTTCTTGTGAGGTTCCCCAGGCAGCACGCGCTTCCCTTTGGCCACAAATGGTAGCACAGCCCAGTTAAGAACAGGGTCTAAGCCTATAGAAACCTGACTCTTATCAGTTAAAGCACGTTTAAAGGACAGTTTCATTGACCTGACGAACAAGTCCCTGCAGATTGACGCTCGCAGGGCAGCGATTCGCGCGATCACCAGCTCGGAAGGCTGCCCACAAGCCATCAGGGGGAAGTGGCATCGGGGGGATGCCAACTTCCACCTGGGGACGCCACTTGAGAGGTAAGGAAAATCATGATGAAACGAATCCTAATTGTCGTAATTCTGTTGGCCATTCCCGCCTGTTTCGGGCAGACGCAGACTGCGAAAGTTCGCACGTATTACATTGCCGCGGACGAGGTGGAGTGGGACTATGCTCCCGGCGGCGTCAACAAAATGATGGGCATGAAGTTTGATGGCTACTCGAAAGTCTTTGTCGAGCGCGGCCCGCATCGCATTGGGAGTATCTATCGCAAGGCGCTGTATCGCGAATATACCGACGAAAGCTTTGCCCACCTTAAGCCCCGGCCTGCAGAGTGGGAGTCCTCCGGAATTCTCGGTCCGATCCTGCGCGCCGAAGTCGGCGACACCATCCGTGTCGTCTTCAAGAACAACGCTACGCATCCCTACAGCATGCATCCTCATGGCGTCTTCTATAAGAAAGACTCAGAGGGTGCGCTCTACGAGGACGGGACGTCCGGTTCGGACAAAGTCGATGACGCTGTACCGCCCGGCAAGACTCACGTTTACACATGGGAAGTGCCGGAACGGGCCGGGCCTGGACCGAATGATCCAAGCTCGATCGTGTGGCTCTACCACTCACATGCCTATGAAATGAGAGACGTCGAAAGCGGACTGGTGGGCGCAATCATCATCTCGCGTCGCGGCGCCGCCGATGCTTCCGGGAAACCCAAAGATGTCGACAGGGAGTTCGTCTGCTTATTCATGCTGTTCGATGAAAACCAGAGCTGGTATCTGGACCACAACATTCAGACTTACACCAGCGATCCTAAGGGTGTGAATAAGGGTGAGTTCGTTCCAGTCGACGCCGACGGAAATCTGGCTCCCGCCGGCACCGGCTTTTCGGTCGCCAATGGAAAGTTCGCGATTAACGGATACATCTATGGAACTGGGCCCGTCATGACCATGAAAAAGGGAGAGCGCGTTCGCTGGTATCTCGTCGGTCTCGGCGAGGGGTTTAGTTTTCACACCCCGCATTGGCACGGAAATGTCGTGCTTCAAGACGGCAAACGCACCGATGTGGTTTCCCTTATGCAAGCACAGATGGTCACAGTGGACATGGTCCCCGATGATCCGGGCACTTGGATGTTCCACTGCCATCTTGATGACCACATGGAAGCCGGGATGATGGCGTTCTACAAGGTCGAGCCGTAACGCAAATACCCCATATCGACAATCGGAGAATTTGCCATGGAAGGAGAATCGCGATGTTTCGAAATGCTTCTGTCGTTTGCATCCTGTTAATACTTGCCTCGATGGGTTCGCATTATGCCATGGCGACCGATTCCTGCGAGCCCGTGTTCGACGCTATGAACAAAGTGCTCGTGACCCCTTCCCACGTCTTTTCCACGGAAGGCGCCGGGACGCGGGCCGGCGCGAAACCGCAGAGCGAGTCAATCTATTTTGGCGGCGCTATTTACGTGAAGCTCAACGACAAATGGATTCGCAGCAAAATGACCGTGGAACAAATGCTTGAGCAGGAGAAAGAAAATCGAGAACATGGTACCGCAACCTGTCGCTACCTGCGTGAAGAAGTAGTGAGCGGCGAAGCTGCGGCCGTCTACAGCGTTCATAGCGAAAACGAAGATGTGAAGTCGGATGGGCAGGTATGGATTTCCAAGAGGGGATTGCCCCTGCGCCAGGAACTCGACATCGACATGGGCGACCCCAGCAAGATTCACCACTCAGTTCGTTACGAGTACAGCAACGTGCAGGCACCGCCTATGTAGAGGCGAAAGTACAGCGATAGCGGTCGTTGCAAAGCTCCATGTACAACTGTGGGAGAACGGAAAGGAGCACCGCTCGACCCGCTTCGAGTACGGAAATTTCGTCCGCCAATGTAAACAGCCCGTTGCGGTTCGCGAAATTCCACAGCCGTTAACTAAGGAGTCATACTCATGGCGACATTCTGCGTGAAGTGTGGAGCACCGCTCGGCAGTGGACCTTTTTGTGTGAAATGCGGCGCGAACATGAGCAATGTCGGCACGCCGCCCCCACCACGATCGCCGTCTCCGGTGGCCCAAACGCCGCAACCAGCAGCGGCTCCGACATCCACCGGGCCGGCGCCCGCGAAGCAAGGAATGAGCGACGCTGGCCAAGCTTGGGATCGCAGCGGTCGTAGTCGTCTTCGTTGGTGGCGCACTCGCAGTCGGAGGTCTTTATTACGCCGCCCACCGAATCAGTCAAAAACTTCATGAGGAAGCAGGGAGCATTCTTGGATCAAGCTCAGGTTCCGCCAGTCCGGGTTCCTCGAGCGGCGGAACAGCCTCGGGAAACGTGGGCGGGATCGACGCTTGCCGCCTGTTGAGCAAAGAAGACGTCGGCCGCGCGGTCGGGGTTGAGATCGCCCGCACGCAGCCTGGGGACAATTCGTGTTCTTACATCGCGAAGGGCGATAAAGCGGACATGCTGGCAAAACATACGACCGCAATGTTGGCCGCCCGCGGCGCGGACAAACAGACGCAACAGACGATCCAGAAGTTTGCCGGAGGCATGTTCAAAACATTTCAGAGCGAACAGCCGGCATCGGAGCAAGACACTTCCGGGGAAGTGCCGGTGTTCTCGTTTTCGGTCGATCAAAGCCGCGGAGGAACAGATGCGCCTCAACGAAAAGATGCTCGGCGTCATAGGCAACCAGGAAGGCTTGCCCGGTCTGGGCGATCGGGCGTTTGTTTCGGCGGACGGAATAATCATGATGCGCAAGGGAAAGAATTTCGTTCGCATCATGTTCATTGCCTGCCCGTGCAATACCGAGGCCGTGAAGCCTCTGGCCAAGGAAATCGCGGACGCGCTGTAGCCCACGTGAAACAAACATGCACGGAGACCAGCGCTCCGAAAAGCGCACTGCAAGTTCACATCTTTCAAAAGGAGAGTCTCAAATGAAAAAGGTTCTTCTAGCAGCAACGATCCTGGTTCTTTTTCTCACAAACGCAACCGGCCAGGGAAAAATGCTGGCGAATGACCCGCCGACCGGCCTTCCGCTAATTCCTGCAACGGACCCCGGGAACCACTTCGGCAACGAACCCACAAAAATGCCCGACGCCCAAGTCTGCAAAAGCAAGATGCAAGCCAATTTTTATTCTCTGTACAACATTAAGGTCGATGCGGTAGTTCAGTGGTATTCCTCGCATCTTTCCGGCTTCAAAAAGGTGCAGGGATATGAAAACGGCCGTTCGCAAGCTGCTTTCTACAATTCTGATAGAACGCTGGTGATTATTGTGACCGGAGATTCTGGTGCTAAAGGCGAGAACACAAATGCATATTCGGTGGCCTATGAACGGTATCAGCCTGGGCTCTCCGAAAAAACCATCGCTGGTATGACACAAGGAAACATTGATTGCCGATGATCGGCAGCTATATCAAGGAGCCACCACATGAGATACACCGTTTTCGGTTTACTTTTGTCATCGGTCTTATTCTTCTGCGGCACCGCCGCGCTTGCTGGGGGGGGCCGCCCGTGAGAGCTGCGCATTCTGCTGCCTTCGTGGCAATCTCCATCACGATCTTTGTTCTTGCAGCCTCGGGCGGGACGAAGCTGCTGACCGCAGACCCATTGACGGGCCTTCCTCTTTATCCCGCCACAGACTCCCGTCTTCACTTGGGCAATGAGCCCACTCAGTTGCCGGAATCGCAGGTCTGTAAAAGTAAAATGCAGGTCGATTTCTACTCGGTTTACGACTCCAAGGTGAATGTGACACTCGCCTGGTATAACGCCCACCTCCCGGGATTCAAGAAGACGCACGCCTACGCCGAAAACCGCTCGCAAGATACCTACTACAAAACCGATGGGACGTTGATCGTCTCCATCACCGGCAGCCCCGGCAAAGACGGAGAAAATACGGACACCTATTCGGTGTTGTATGCCCGTTTTCAGCCTGCACTGACCGAGAAGACAATCATTGGCATGAATCAACAGAGGGTTGTTTGCCCATGATTGATCCATAAGACCGGCAAACCGAAGAATGAACGGGGTAAGTGGCTCACGGTTTGCAGAAAACAGTCGGACGGGAGTTGGAAATCGTCTGAGAACCGTTCAGTTCGGACCTGCCTTTACCCATTGAAGGCAAGTAAGACTCGGGGTGCGAGAAAGGAAATCGCTAATCGTTTCCACCGATTATGACCGGATGACGCCCACATCGCAAATGTGTCAAGCTGCCATGGCGCTGATGCTTTACACACAGCAAGTCCGGGTGCAGAATCGGTCGGGCCAAGTTCTTCCGTAAAGTTCAAAGTGACTACTCGCTGCCAGGTTTGTGGAACTCAGAACGTCGAATCGATCGAAGTGTGCCAACGTTGTGGCGCAAGGCTCGCCGCATCTCCAACCATGTCGATTTCACCTGATGAATTAGCCGAAGATGACCGGCGCACAGCCGTAGGGCGAGTCTCCCCCCACAACCGGTCTCGATCGTTCAACTTCGCTCCCGGTAGCATGGTCGCCGATCGCTACCGCGTGGTGTCGTTGCTCGGGCGTGGCGGTATGGGCGAAGTCTACGGCGCCGATGATCTCAAACTCGGCCAGCGGGTCGCGCTCAAGTTTCTGCCCACGGAACGTGGAAAGGACCACAGCTGGCGCGACCAGTTCTTTGCCGAAGTGCGCATGGCGCGGCAAGTTTCCCATCCCAACGTCTGTCGCGTGTATGACGTCGGGGAGAGCGAGGGCAGGCTCTTCCTCTCCATGGAATTTGTGGACGGCGAAGATCTCTCATCACTGCTGCGGCGGATCGGCCGCTTAACTTCGCAGAGGACCAAGCCCAGATGGCAATGACGACGACTCAATTTTCGGCTAGAATTCGCGAGCTGCGCACACGAGCTCGGATAACTACTGAATTTGAGCATGTTATCGCCAGGCGAGGCAATTGGAGCAGAGATGGTGTTTGGTATACCTCACAGAAGGAACACTGGCTAGGTTGGCTATCCGAGTATGGGGGACCCGGTTATTACGGCAGAAAGAATTCACATCGATCGGCGGAGTTCATTTACAACCATATTGTCTGCCCACCAATGGTGTTGTGGCTTGCTGAAGCGTCAGGTATTCCGAAAGCGAGAGTGTCTAAGGCCAAGGAGGCTGCTCTTTCTGCGCCTCCCAAGCTTCAGGCCCAAAGTGCTGCCATAAGGAAGATCATTCCTTGGAAGATGATCGAGGCTCGCCTCGCCAAGCGCGGCACTAAGAGGTAGGCTCATCGCCACTTCCAGAGCTGCTTCCAAACCTGCACGAGCGTCTGCATCTGTTTCGGACTCGGGAGCTGGTGGTAGATCAGCCGGCAATCTCGGTGTGCCTGATCGTAAAAGTCCCGTACGGCCTGGATACTCAGGTGCGCGAGGTTGTGACGGAGTTCGTTGAGGTCCTTCTCGCTCAGAATTTCAGCTTCGTCGCGATCGAGACGCCTGGCCATGCCAAGAGATCCTAGCATATTCGCTTTTTGTTCTCCATGTCGCGAATAAGGGGGGAAGCGTAGAGACTCGGAGACGAGCCAGCGCCAAAATTCCCTCAAAACGCTCAAAACGTCCAAAACAACCAAGAATTACACTTAAATATACCGGTTTCAGCAACTTACGCAATAGTTGTCCAAAACTACCCCCTTACCTAACCCCCACCCGGAACGTAAACATCGCTCTGGGACCGCGGTAACGCAAGGGCGCACTAATCTGGGACGCCCCGCCCAAGCCACTTTTTAGCTAAATCATGCTGTTTGTTTGGGTTACGAGCATTCCGCAGTTCACCGTCCGGACAATTCGCAAGGGGCAGCGGGGGTTCTTTGTTCACTGATATTGCATTTCGCCAAAACGCATCCCCAAGAATTCCTTCAGCGATTCTCGAAGAACGCGAGCGGCTTCCGGTAGATCTTGGCCAAGTGCTGGAGTTCGACAAAATCCACTCTGCGCTCTCCAGATTCGGATTTGGAAATGAAAGACTGAGGCCGCGACAAAAGTTTGGCGACTTCCGCCTGGGTCATTCCTGCGTTGAGTCTCGCCTGTTTCAGCCGTTTCAAGAACAGCCTATATTCCCGAATGTAGTCTTTGGTCTTCAGTCGCTGCCTCGATGTCTCTGAAGCAGCTTTTACAATCCCGAATTGGGATATCCCAAAATCGAATATTGCGGTTATCCAGCACCGGGGGCTACAATTCAGCCTCCCTTCCCTAGTAGCCTGTCCGATCACTCTCGATGGAGTTCCCCATCGAAGCTTTTCTGAAACGGACGAACTGCTCTGTTGAGGTGCGGCATGAGATGGTTCGGTCCTGAGAGATTCTCCTGGCTCACCCGGAAGCAGCAGTCGCTGCTGATGTACTTATGGTTCGTCTCCTTGCTGTGTATCGTGGCAGCGGCACAAACTCAGTCGAAGCCGCTTTCAAATGATGATGTGATCCAAATGGTATCTCTCGGTCTCTCTGATGATGTGATTATCGAGAAGATCCAATCAGTCGCGGCGACGAATTTCGATACTAGCGTCGCCGGCCTGAGGTCGCTCAAAGCAGCCAAGGTGAGTAATTCAGTGCTGAAAGCAATGATAAATCCGCACGCCTCCTTAGCAGGTAAAGAGGTTGATTCAGATTCCAATCGTGATGGAAAGGCATTGGCAGCGAGGGCGGTGGACTATATGGGGGGCTTATGGAAACTGCAGTCCATTAAGTCGGTTCGGATAGACTCTACGGCAACTCCGCCAGGGCAGAAATCGGTGCATGTCGAAACCATTGAGGTCTTTCCAGATCGCATTCGCATTGACGAAGAGTTACCCAGCGGGCGGCTTACAGCCGTGGTCACCCCCGAGGCGGCGTTCGAGTCAACACGTGATATCGGATTGCAGGACATGACAGCCGAACAAAAGATGGACATGTTGCACGAAGCTCGGCAAGACACTTATTACGTGGGGCAGTACCTCAATGATCCGGCCTTCACATTCGCCGAGGTGGGAACGGAAAAGATTGGAAGGACAGAAACGCGAATGGTTGACGTTGACGGACCTGGGGTCTCGGTGCGCTGGTTCGTAGAACCGCGAACTGGACGTATCTTGCGTGAGGCTCACTCTAGGGAAGGCGCGATCGTCAAAACAGACTTTGACGACTGGAAGACCGAAAACGGATTGACGCTTCCCTATTTTTTCAACGACGGTAAAGAAAACGTACAGATCAGCTCGGTTCAGATCAATCCGACAGTCGATCCTAAAATCTTCGAGAAGCCTGCCCCTTTGCGCGAGCCGCAATCGGCCTCAACGACGAACGATGTGCCCATGGTCGAGTCGGCACGAATACGCGGAACGCTCACCTACTATTTCAATTCGAACTATGGCAACCGGCCAGACTCTGGGAGCAAAATACTGCTGGTGGCTGGAGGTCTAGACATTCCACCACAGTACATGTTCTATGACGATGCGAGTCAGATGAAAATAAAAGGCCGCTCGGACGAGATCGTACTTATCAATTCAGATACAGAAGTTGCGACTAAATACGCAACGGCTAAACGGACTATCGCGGATGGCAACGGAAACTTCGAGATCAACGACGTAGTGCCGGGTGCGTATACCTTGATCCTTCGCTCTAATCACGTCAAGACTCTTGAACATCGAGACATTCTAGGCCGCGTTGTGACGATCCCAATAATGATTTCAGGTGCGGAGACTCTGGACGAATCGTACGATTTCGGGATCACGACTTTCTGAATACTAGCGCGTCCCACTAGGGCTAAATACTATCCACGCAAAAACACTCGCACTCGGCTGATTGACCTGGTGGGTGGATGATTTGAATATACGAATTCTCTTGTGAGAAGCACCACTTCGCGGATCCCTGCCTGGGAAGAGGCGAGCACCAGTGAAGGGACTTTGACGCTTGCGAGTTCGCTCAGTTGGCTGTTCCACTTCGTCGCTCGCCGAGTGCGAGTGTTTTTGTGTTTTCGATGCGTGCAAAAAGAACATTGACGATTACGAGTGGATCGTGGCGTTCGACATGAATTACGTTAGCGCTGTTGTTTTAAGGACCGCCTCCGGCTGCCGGTTTCTGCCCACCATTTTCGCTTGAATTCGCGCTGTGCTGGCTTCGAGCATGCATCAGAGCAATACTTCTGACTTCGGCGGGTTGCAATGAAATAGGGTGCCGGGCAGTCTGGATTACCGCAGTAGCGGGTGAGCTCCGCCCATCTCATGAACTCAAGCAAAAGCCGTTCGCCTCGGCTGGGCGGCTTCAATCCCAAAAGTAGAAAATCGGCTTCGTTGCTGTAAGGATGATCGACGAATTCCCGGATTCCCTGTCCATAAAAATCCTGTGAAATTCTGAACATGCCCCACTCTTTTGTTCGCCGGTCTGGGGCCCGCCAAATCGCGCGCAAGGTCGCACGCAAACGCAAAACCCAATACTTGTATTTGTCTTCGTCAGTCTTAGCGACCGCATAGTAAGGGAAGGTCTCTTCATCAGCGGTGGATGCAGACGTCTCCTTGCGTACCACAGGAGAAATTTCATCCAAAAAATACGGGACATTGGATCGTAGCCATGCCAATCCACAGTCGCCGTCCGGAAGATTCGCCAACCCTTCGAGCAACTTCTTCGCATCTCTAGCCAAAGACGAGCCTGCTAGATCACGATGTGATTTTTTCTTGCTTGAGTTCAGCTTCGAGGGCCTTGCATTCCGGAGTTGTGTGCTAGAGTGCATGACGATATACGTTTCAGCCTGACACCAGAATCTTAGGCTTAGCTTTCTGAGTTGTCAACGGAGGTATTTATGGCCGATCTTGCTGATGTAGTCGAATTCTTCTACCGCACGGATTTAGAAACCCTCGAGCGTTTGGTCCCCGAGGCCGCACGGATACTTGCTGAACGAGAAAGCGCCTACGAACCGTTGCCGGCAGACCTTTGGAAAGGAAGTTCCTAATGTCCAAGATAGTTGTCCGCCTGGATCGGGTACAGCTCGTATCGTGGGCGCCGCAAGGCCGGAAACCACCGCTCTTGAACGGTTTTGCTATCACACGTGATTGCTTTGTGCGCTGCCAGACGACAACAGCCACATACGCGAGGTGTCGCCAGTACAAGAGTTTGAAGGATGACACCAAAATCTATTGGCAGTATGAGCGCCTAAAAGGTTGGCTCAAGCCTTGGAAGATCACAATCGTTGCCGACGACAAAACTGGTCTTTCTTACGAGCAGATCGATAATGTACTGGGCCATTGTCGCTTTTACCGCTTTCTCATAATCGAGGTAGCCATAGATTTCAGTCCTTCGATGGGAGTGGACAGACAATTCGTGCGTCGTCACGCCGTTTTCGGAAAGAGTCGCCGCTCACGTAGAAAAGAGAACTCCATCCTCTACTGGGGTGGTAGAAAGTCTGAGAAATTGGTCCGCTGTTACGACAAAAAAGAACTGGCGACCTATCGTGTAGAACCAGAGCTTCATTCACCGCTCTTGCGCGATGAACACATTTCCACGCTGGAGGATTTTGACGGCTTGCCAGAAGTGATTTTCCCGCACCACTTTCGGTTTGTCGACGTTGATTGGGATCGCCTAAAGCGAAATCTCACGCGAAAGCGCAATAGCCAAGCCCTGATTTCCGGAGCCCAGCAACGAAGAACCTCACTCTCTCGTTTGCGTCGTTACCTGCGAAGGAACGGCATCACGAATTTTCATCGCTTTCTCGTGCCTCATGCCATCAACACAAAGATCGATCGTGCGTTCGCCAGGTGGATTCGACAGTTTGAGGCTGCCTCATGAGTGGGCACAAACGCAAAGGAAGTCGGGCTGAAGTGAAACGGGCGAAACGCGACGCCACAAAGCTGCTGAAATCCCGACGCTTCTTCAATCAATTGCTACTTGCATTAAAGAAGGATGGTCTTGTCGGAGAGGAACAGACCGCGCTAGTGCTTTTCATCGTGGTGGTGTCTCGGTTGCTTTTGCGTCCACTGAACGCGTTTGTGAAGGCTCGGAGTTCAGCGGGTAAGAACTTTTTGATCAATAAAGTGCTCCGTTTGCTCCCAAGGCACGCTATTTCAGAAATCACCAGCGTTTCTGAAAGAGCATGGAATTACATGGGAACACGATTGCGCCACACTGTCGTGTATTTGCAAGAACGCAACGAAGCGGCCGGGGATGTGCACCCCCTGCGCCTCTTGATAAGCGAAGACAAAATAATTCGTCGCGTTACCAGATGGAAGGATGGAAAGCTATCGACGAAGAAATACGTGGCCTATGGACCGGTCGCGTCGATCTCGACCGGCACAAAACAGCTCGAGATCGATGATCAAACTAGACACATCGTGCTCTCGCTCGACGAAACCCCCGAACAGACAAGGAAGATCGCTAAGTCCTACAGGCCACAGACCAAGGGCCTCAGTCGACAGGAGATACGAACCTGGCACATGGTTCAACGCCTTCTGGAGAAGAGGATGGGAATTGAAATTACTCTTCCCGAGTGGTTCGACAAAGTGGCTGATTGGCTTTTCGTTGACGACCTGCGGGTTCGCCGCTACTACGTGGCCTTCATTGAGGCATGCCGGACAGTCTGCCTGATTCGATCCTTTCAATCGCGAAACACGTCAAAAGCAACTCGCTTAACGGTAGAATTTGCGGATTTCGCGATCACGGCCCTCATTTTTGATCGGGTTTTCGTTGAGAGCCTACGTCTGCGTAAAGGTCCGAACGAGTCAATTCGGGACCTTGTGGACCGTCTTGCTGCCCAAACGGGGAAGCCAGTGAGCGCCAAGGACGTTGCCCGTGAACGCGGAGTCTCCATGGATCGTGCTTATCAAGTGCTGCGTAGCGCGAAAAACGCAGGCGTTATTGAACGGGCAAATGAACCGGAAAAAGCAAATCTCAAACTGTACCAGGCTGTGCCGCCGCCTCGCTTTGTACCCGACCCAAAGCGGCTCTTCCGGAAATTGCATTTGGAAGAGACGGTTCGAATTTTCCATCCGATTACTGGCGAGGAGATCGTCTATCGGCGCAAAAAGTAGATCTTCTTAGTTTTGTAGTTTTGCAAGTTTTGCAGCCAGGACATCCCATTATGGATCGACTGCTCACTGTTCGAGAATTGGCGGAACGGCTCCGCGTCACCCCGACTTGCGTGTATCGATGGCTGGCAGACGGCTCCTTGCCAGCTATCCGTTTCAGCAAACGATGTGTGCGTTTCAGGGAAAGCGATGTCCAGCAACTGTTGGATCAGCTTAGAAACGCCGATGCCGATTCAGAAAGAACTGCACGACTGCATAGTACGAGGTTTGAACGATTCAAACCGAGTTCGCGAACCAAAACGCTGTAGAGCGCCTGTGCTACTGGTCGCCATGTGCCCGGGGAGCTGCGTGCGCGACATACTTCGGAGCTACACACGCCCAGCGAACCGGCAAAGGAGGCAGCATGACAACCGAGTGGGCAACGAAAGTCGCACACTTGCAAATGATCGAAGTGGACGCACTGAGCAGTGACGAACGCACGCAACTGCGCGAGCACATACGCACGCTGCTCTTGCAAGCCATGACCGCAAGCCTGACGGGGGAGTTGACTTCTCACGAGAACAGGAAAGTTTGCAGGATGCTGGTCGAAAAGGACAAGGCGGCGGCCGGTAAACAACAGTAAGCGCTGTTGTGTCACGCGATCTGCACGCTTAATCGCACACTCGGGTTTCGGTTAGCTGTGTGCTCCGGTTTCCCTTCGTTTTGGCCTGGTTTGCGATTGGCTGGAAAGGAGAGCCTTGGTATATAGCTTGTAGATATTAACAATGATGCGTATAATACTAATGGGATAACGATGAAAACCGTTCGAACCAAGTGCGCGATCTATGCTCGCGTGTCTACCCGCGACAAGCAAGAAACACTGAATCAACTCGCTCAACTTCGAGAATTCTGCCGGCGGCAAGGCTGGCAACTCGTCATTCCCGAGTACATCGACCACGAGACTGGCTCAATCTCGACGCGTGACGAATTCCAAAAAATGCTCCTCCACGCTTCCCAGCGAAAATTTGATGTGTTGCTTTTCTGGGCGCTGGACCGACTGACGCGCGAGGGGACACTCGCCACGTTGCAATATCTTGAGCGCCTGACTTCGTACCAGGTGGGCTACAAAAGTTTCACGGAACCGTACTTGGATTCTTGCGGCACCTTCCGGGACGTTGTCGTTTCGCTGCTGGCGACCATGGCCAAGCAGGAAAGGATTCGCATGGGTGAAAGAGTGCGAGCAGGCATAGCGCAAGCTCGGCGCGCTGGCAAACGCCTCGGGCGCCCTCCGCTTCGCGTGCTAACGGCAGAGGACATTGCGAGGCTTCGGAAGGAACGTGCGCGAACCAAAGCGCCGTTCAGGACGCTGGCCACGAAATACGGATTATCGGTCTGGACGGTACACAAGTTGTGTAGTGGGAAACGGGGCTAAACCCATGGGAATTTACCTGCGAGGGAAAACGTGGTGGATCAGTTACTTTGTTGGAGGTCGTCAGCGCTTCGAGAGTTCGCGTTCGACCAAGAAACGAGACGCTCGGCAACTGCTAGAAATCCGCAAAGGTGCAGCCAGAGAAGGAAGACTGAGGCTGACAAAATCCAATGCTCCCCGCTTTGACGAATATACGCGCAGTTTCCTGTTAACCGTTCAACATCCGAACACCCAGAAACGATACAGATCATCAGTCCGCAACCTCACCGCTTGCTTCGGGAATGTGAGACTCTCAGAGATCACAGCAGGCACGATCGAGGATTTCAAGGAAAAGCGTTTATCAGCTGGCGTCCGCACCGCTACCATAAATCGCGACCTTGCTGTGCTCCATCGGATGATGAGGCTGGCTGAACGCAAGCTGCTCATTAACGAGAGCCCGTTTCGAGATGTGGACTTCCTCGAAGAACGCAAGCAACGTCGTCGCCCGCACATTCTTACCTTTGAAGAGGAGGATCGTGTGCTCGCCGCTGCAGCACCTCACATTCACGCCTTGGCTGTTCTAATTCTTGAGACGGGTATGCGGTCACGACGGGAAGCATTGTCCCTGCTTTGGAGCAATGTGGACTTCGTAAACAACCTAATCCGCGTGCGAGAATCGAAAACGAGAGCTGGAGAGCGCACCATCCCCATCTCGGACAGGTGCAAGACCGAACTGTTGCGCTGGCGTAGCGTCATCGGCCCGGAATTCTCTCCCTACGTATTCCCCAGCATGCGCGCCCCATCGAAGCCGCTCAAGGATTTGCGCAGAAGCTGGGCAAAGGCGCTGAAGGATGCCGGCCTGCAATACTTCTGGTTGTATGACTTGCGCCATACGCTTGCCTCACGATTGACTCAAGCAGGGGTATCGCCGGTCTTCGTAGCACAGATCATCGGACACTCCAGCACGAGCATCCTGAGCACTTACGCCCGCGCCATTGACGAATACCGGAGGGACGCAATTCACAAGCTGGAAATTCTAAGGGGCGCTCACGTATCTCGGGAAGAACAATCCATGAAGCTCGCTAATGGCTCCGTCCAGTAGCAACCATTACAATTTCATGACAATTTGGCTTTACGGGGATGTTCGTGAGGGGTCTTTCCCTGCATAGCGAGTGCTCACAACACATTGCAACTAAAAGAT
>CAWDNT010000005.1:0-86575 GCA_963803795.1 uncultured Acidobacteriaceae bacterium
AATTACGCTCCGGTTTATGCGCTTGGCCTGGGCTTGAGCGGATCGGGGCTTGCGAGCGACTTACCGATTTGCACCGCCACGACCGACATCCCAAACTGTGGCGCTCTTACTGCAGGGGCCTTGGGCATCGTTTCCATCTCGCAGATTGCGTATACCCGAGCTGGAGCAAGCCTCACCCTGAATAATCCGCTGACTCCGGCCGAAGACACGCTCACTATTCCTTATTTCAACACCTATTTCAGCGATACCTGGCACATGAAGCCCACCTTCACCCTGACCTACGGTTTGGGCTGGACGCTGGAACAGCCTCCGACCGAAGCCACGGGCAAGCAGGATGTTCTGGTGGATGCGAACGACACGCCGGTTTCAATGAGTGGCTATCTGGCGCAGCGCAAAGCCGCGGCGCTAATCGGCCAGGCCTACAATCCTGCGCTCGGCTTTGCCCTGGTGCATAACGTTGGAGACGGTTCAGGGCGGGTGTATGACCCGTACTACGCCGAATTCAGCCCGCGTATCGCCGTGGCCTGGAGCCCGCACTTCGACGCTGATTCCGCGATGGGTAAAGTCTTCGGCCATGAAGATACGGTCATTCGCGGCGGCTACGGCCGCGTGTATGGCCGCTTGAACGGTGTGGATCAGGCACTGGTACCGTTGCTGGGCGTTGGACCCATCCAGCCTGTGCAATGCGCTAATAACTTCGCTAACGGTTCGTGTCCGTCTGGTGCCGTAACGGTCACTCCGTCGACTGCTTTCCGGATTGGCGCCACCGAAAATGGCCTGATCGCGCCGCTCCAGACTGCCTCGAACCTGACACCCAGCGCAACCCTGCCGCAACCGCTCTTCACAGGGATCAATTCCACGGAGGGCAGTGCCAGTGAGGCATTGGATCCGCACTTCCGACCCAATGTGAGTGACGCGTTTAACTTCACCATCCAGCGCCAGTTGACCCATAGAGTCACGCTGGAATTCGGCTACATCGGGCGCAGAATCACCCATGAGTACCAGCCCATCAACCTCAATGCGGTGCCTTACATGATGACGCTGGGCGGGCAGCAGTTTAAGCAAGCCTACGCGAACACCGTGTTGCAGTACTGCGGCGGCATAGCGGGGCTGGCCGGCGGTGGGTGCGCGGCAAATGCAGGCGCTGTCACCAACCAACCGTTCTTCGAAGCCGCGCTCGGCGGCACTGGCTCTGCCTATTGCAGCACCGCGTTTAATGGTGTTACTCCGACAAGCTGCACTCAGGCCGTCCTATTGCATGAGGGCGCCCCGGCCACGAACTGCGTTCAATGCGCCACCGGCAACCTAACCATTGCTCAAGTATGGAGCCTGTGGAGTGACTTGGATGCCGGTCCAATGCAGACCATCGCTAGCGGCGGCGGCGGCGGTCCACTCTCTGGGCCCACAATGTTGAACAACTCCGGCCAATTCTCGTCTGGCGTTGCAAGCAACGGCAGCATAGGTTACGGAAACTATAACGCTGGCTTTGCCTCCCTCAAAATGGCGGACTGGAGAGGTTTGACCTTGCAGTCGAACTTCACTTGGTCCAAGGCGCTGGGAACTGGAGGGGTGGTTCAGGCCAGCAGCGAAATTACTCCGGATGATCCTTTCAATTTGGGGACGACCTACGGCTACCAGGATTATGATCGGAAGTTCGTCTACAACACGTTCTTCGTATACCAGACCCCGTTCTTCAAGGGACAGCATGGTCTCATGGGACGGGCGCTGGGCGGCTGGTCCTTCGCGTCCGTGTTCACCGCTGGCAGTGCCGAACCGGTTGAGATTTTCACTTCGACCGGGGATGGCCAAGAGTACGGCGCCGGGGACAACATCAACTTCTTCGGGAATGAAAACGCGATTCAGATTGGGCCCATTAAGTCAGGTCACGCCTATTACAACAGCCCCTCCGGTGCGTTGCCTGTCAATTTGTTCAAGCAAGGCGTATCTGCCATTAACGACTTCCGCAATCCGATTCTGGGTCTCGACAACAAGGACGGCGGCAATGGCAATTTCTTCGGCCTGCCTTACTGGAACATGGACTTCAGCGTGCGGAAGAATATTGTTGTGGCGGAAGGCGTTAGCGTGGAACTGCAGGGTGTATTTGCTAACGTGTTCAACCATAACCAGTGGCTGGATCCAGTGGGCAATAACGCCATGGGGCTATTCGGTCCCTCCACTTTCGGCGCTCTGGGTGGCTCGGCGCAGGAACAGCCCGGCGGCGACCGGCAGATCGAGATCGGCGCTCGCGTTCGCTTCTAACTGGAACCGAAAATCGCAACCTTCTTTCCGGCCGCACCTCTCAGGTGCGGTCGTTCTTTTTTCTGGCGCCTATCGAGCCCCGACCTGCGGAGCGGCGTCGCTTATTTTCCGATGCAGAACCTCCTGAAGATCAGGTTGAGGATGTCGTCGGTTGTGGTGACCCCGGTGACCGCATCGAGGGGCCGCAGAGCGTTGTAGAGATCGAGCAGCAGCATTTCGTGAGGGACTTTCGCGGCCACGGCGTCGGCCGCGGCGTTGAGCGCGGCGAGTGAGTCTTGCACGAGGCCCTGGTGGCGGACGTTGGTAAGAAAGCCGGCTTCGGCTTGGGCTCCCGTGTCTCCGCCGATGTGGCGCAGAATCTCGGCTCGCAGTTCAGGGATACCCTTGCCGGTTACAGCAGAGGCGTAGATCAAGGGCTGGAAGCGCAGGGCGATTCCCAAGTCGCACTTGTTGCCAACTACAATGGTCGGCCGACCCCGTGCGTGACCCAGTAGTTCCCGATCCTCCGAATGTTCGGGCTGTGACGCGTCGAGCACGACCAGCACCAAATCAGCGTCTGCCAAGGCTTCCATCGATTTGCGGATGCCGATGGACTCGGCTTCATCAAGAGCCTGGCGGATTCCGGCGGTGTCGACCAACTGGATTGGGATGCCGCCAATGGCGACGGTTTCGCTGACCAGGTCGCGCGTGGTGCCGGGAGCGGAGGTGACGATGGCGCGTTCACGCTCGACCAGACGATTGAACAAGCTTGATTTGCCGACGTTCGGGCGTCCGACGATGGCGAGGGTCAGTCCCTGGTGCACGATCTTGCCGTAGGCAAAGGTGGCGGCCAGTTCCCCGAGCGGCTCGCGGACCGCGGCGATGCGTTCGAGAATGGCTGGGTCGGGCAGAATAGAGACATCGTCTTCGGCGAAGTCGATGCCGGCTTCGAGCACCGCGATCAGCTCGACCAGCTTCTTCTTGACCGGCTGCAGACGCCGGGAGAGAGCGCCTTCTAGCTGTTGGGAGGCGATCTGGGCCTGGTAAAGCGTTTGGGAGTCGATGAGATCGCGGACGGCTTCGGCCTGCGTAAGATCGATGCGGCCGTTCAGGAAGGCACGCATGGTGAACTCGCCCGGCTCGGCGAGGCGCGCTCCGGCGGCAACGCAGAGCTCGACAATGTGCCGAAGTACGACTGGAGAGCCGTGAGCGGAGATCTCGATGATGTCGTCGGTCGTGTAGGAATGCGGCTGTACGAAGTAAGTGACCACAACTTCATCGATGCGAGGTTCGTGTGGCGCAGGCTCGTGTGGGGCGGACACTCTTGTCCGCCTGCTTCCATCTTTAACGGCTTCCCGGGGACCTTCTGATTGTCCCCCGCCAGCAGAAGTGGCTTCATCCGTCGTTAAAGGAGAGCTCGCTGCACACGGTTCGATTAGCTCCGCGAAGACTGCGCGGCCTGGTTCCAGATGATGTTTGATCCGCAACATCGGCCCGGCGATCTGGCGCGCCTGCGGCCCGGCAATGCGCACCACGCCGATGCCGCCCCGGCCGGGGGGCGTCGCAATAGCGACGATCGTATCGTCGAGGTTCACCGGGCGATTGTAGTGGGTGACCCCACCACCTTCTCAATCTCGGCTTTTAGTTGGTCGTAAGGCAAAGCGCCGGGATGGTACAACGCAACCTTGCCTGTGCGGTCGAGCAGCACCAGCGTGGGCGTGGTCGAAGCTCCATATGTGTCGAAGTTGTATTTGCTGATGGGAACGGGCATGTCGAGCAGACCGGCGTAGAAGCGGTGGCGGACGGCGTCGATGTAGGCGAGTTCATCGCTGGGCGTGGCGTTCTCGACTTGCGCGGTGTAGCCGTAAAGCCGCGTGGGACCTACGACCGCCAATCCCTTTGACGCAAACTCGGAGCGCAGTTGGGTGATGATGGGAGCTTCAGCTTTGCAATCTCCACACCAGTGCGCCCAGAAAAAAAGCAGCACCGGTGAGCCTTTGAGTTGAGCCAGTACGGGTGGCTTCGAGCCGAGAAACTGTTCTGAGCGCAGCGCGGGCGCTGGCTTGCCGTCGAGCGAGAGCAGGTTCAGGTTTTTCTGCAGGCGGGCACGGATCGAAGTGCTGCCATAAGTGCGCAGCGCCGTTTGCAGAACCGCGGCTGCTTGAGTGCGCTGGCCGAGAGCTGCCAGCGCCTGCGACTGGACCTCGATGGCGGCGCCGAGCGCTAGCGGCAGATGAGGCTCGGCATCGAGCGAACGCTGCTTGAGCTGCTCCTGCGCGAGAGCACTGGTTTGTTTCGCGTAGACTGCAGCCTGATCATAGTTGCGAGCGCTGAGGGCGGCGCGCGCCATCCAGGAGTAGGCCTCGATATATTCGGGCGTGACGCCGTTCTTGGTGCGGTAGGAATTTAGGAACGAGTCGGCCGTGCTGAAATTGTCCTGAGCCAGCGCCGTGCGGACGTCTTCGATAATACCCGCCCAGGCTGGAGTCGCGAGCGCGATCAAAATCAGAAGTTTCCCCAGATGCATGTCTTTAATCATCTAACCTCGTCTAGCCCCATCACCTAACCCTGCCGTGTATTCTTTGATGATGTATCTTCTGGGGCTCCGCTGGCAAATCCCGGCAGCCGCAGGCGACGGTGCGAATGCTTGTAAGCTATTGATATAACATACACTTAAACGTGTAAGTGGTGAAATATTATGGCTTTTTTGCGGTAAGTCACTTACAATTTATTTGCGTTTGATCTTTAGATTTCTTTCGCAGTATCCAGTTTCTCCGCCAACCAGCGCGTGACCTGCCTGCAGAAGAAGCCTTCCAAAGTTTCAGCGCTACATCAAAGAAAAAGGAACAATGCAACACCATGGAAACAGGAACAGTGAAGTGGTTTAACGACGCCAAGGGTTACGGTTTCATCAGCCGCCAGAACGGTGAGGATGTATTCGTGCACTTCTCAGCCATTCAGGCGAGCGGCTTCCGCAGCCTTCAGGAAGGTCAGCAAGTGCAGTTTGACGTGGTCAAAGGCCCCAAAGGCTGGCAAGCCGAGAACGTGAAGGGTGCATAAACCACTTCGCTAACAATCCGCAAAGAGGGCGGCCAGAGATGGCCGCCTTTTTCATTGTGTGATTGGCAATCGGCCACTGGGCGATTGTGTTCTACCTCGGCGTATCCCGCATCAACACCACGTCCGAATCAGTGTGCCCCCGCACCATCGCCAGCCGTTTGCCGTCCGGAGACCAGCGGAACTGGCCGATTTGTTCGGACTTGAACTCCGTCTCCCATTTTCCTGGAGAACCGTCGAGAGGCTGGCGCCAGACGTTGTCGACGCCGTTTTCGCGCACCGCGTATTCAAGAGCTTTTCCATCGGAGGAATACTGGATCCTGTCGGCATGCGATTTCTGCATCGTGATGCTGCGGCTCACTTGTCCGCTTTCGACGGAGACTTCCACGACTCTTTCCTTGTGCCCCTCCGCGTGGCTCACGGTAGGAAACAGTGCCGTCGCGCCGTTCGGGGAAATGTCGAAGAAACCCTGCACTTGCAGGCTGGAAACTTTCTGGGGTGTGCCACCGCCCTCCAGCGGAACCCGCATCAGCAGGGCGGTTGTGACATCCTCGTAATAGATCCAACGCAAATCTGGAGAGCACTGGGGATAATAGTCAAGAGCCCCATTGGTTAGCTTTGTGGGATTCTGGCCCGATGAATCCAAGCTCACACGCTGAGCTGCTTGGTTTCCTGCGCGTACCTCACGAATACGAGGCGGCCATCGCGGCAGGTCTGGGGCTGCATCTCGGGCACACCGGGATCAGCCCCGAAAATCGACTCCGCTCCACTTTCCGCATCAACGCGGCGCAATCGATTGTCCTTGTCCGTGATCAGTTTCCCGTCCGGCGTCCATGAGAAAAACAGCTCTTCGCTGGCTTTGGTAAGGTCCTTGGCATCCGCTCGCACGCCGCCACCGCCGGCGGTTTGAAAGCTCCAGCGCTGTTCGCCGGCCACAGCCGCGAGGATTGGGGCGCTGCGCGCCACGCTGATCGCATAATAATCACCGGCATCGCGCGTGACCGGTGTGGTGGCGCCTCCGGGATACGAAACTCGAATTATCTGGCGCCGCTTGTAATTGGAAGTGGCGTCCCGGTTGAGAGCCAGCAGGCCGCTGCCATCCGGCAGCCACTCCGAAAGGTTTACAATTCCGCTCTCGCTCCGGAGCAATGCCCTCCGCTGCCCGGACTCCGCATCCACAACTTCCAGCCCCGTGAGCGCTCCCTGAGGCTGGATGATGTAACAGACGATGACCTTCCCGTCAGGGGACCACGCTGCGTAACTCAAATACTGACTGATCGGACCGCTGACGAGCGGAGTCTCGACACCGCCCTGTAGATCCTTGACAATCAGCTGATACTGGCCTGGCTTCGGATTGTCGAAGCGCGTGAACGCTACCTTGCGGCCATCTGGGGAGAACGTTACGTTCGAGTCCACATCCTCCGCCAGCTTCTCCGGCGTTCCGCCAAGCAATGGCGCGCGGTACAGGAATTTCAACTCGTCGTTCCCGGGATCGCTCCGCACAAAATAAAAATAGTTTCCATCCGGAGAAAAGCGCAATCCGTTGTACCGCACGTCAGCAGGCGGTTGTACCTGGGTCATGCTGTTGGTTGGCACATTGCGCAGCAACAGGCTGCTCAGCCCGTTCTCTCGCATCAGGATCAAGAGGTATTTGCCGTCGGGAGAAATCGCCACCTGTGCCGCCTTGCCGCTCTCTGTTACCTGCGCGACAGAAAAATTCTCAAAAAGCTGGGTTTTGTTTTTCCTCACCAGCGAATAGACGCCAAAGCCGGCAGCCAGCAGAACGATGAGGGCGACAAAGGCGGTCACGCCCGTTCCGATCTTGTGACGGCCCGCTGCGGCCACTACGGCGGAGGTTTGACTGGCACTCTGCGAAGCAACGGCGGCGGGCAATCCCGCGGCGGTTACACCCAACCAGCCGTCACTGGGGGGTGCGGTGACTGAGGCCGGCGCCGAAGCCGCGGCCTGCGCCGGCTTGCGCCCGGACTCCGTATCGCGCTTCAGCCGCTTCAGATCGCCGCGCAGATCCGCGGCTGACTGGTAGCGCAGATCGCGGTCCTTTTCCAGAGCCTTCGCGATAATCTCCTCCAGTTTGGGCGGCAGCGCGGCATTCAATTGCAGCGCCGGAACGGGATCGAGTTCAAGAATGGCATGGAAGACCACCGCGGAGGTGCCGCCGGCAAAGGGCAAACGCCCGGTTGCCATCTGGTAGATCACGGCCCCCAGCGAAAACAAGTCAGTCCGGGTATCGAGTTCGAAGCCCCGCGCCTGTTCCGGAGACATGTAAGCGATGGTGCCGACGGTCGCGCCGGGGCTGGTCAGATGCGCGGGATTGGGATCGTCCTGTGTAGCTCCGATGGTGTCCATCGCCGTCTCAGGATGCGCCAGCTTGGCCAGGCCGAAATCTAGCACCTTCACCGGTCCACGCTTGGTCACAAAGATATTCGCCGGCTTGATGTCGCGGTGGATAATGCCTTTGGCGTGAGCGGCGTCAAGCGCATCTGCCATCTGAATGCCCCAGTCGAGCAGTCGATCCAGCGGTAGCGCTCCGGCTCCCAGGCGACGATCCAGCGTATCGCCCTCCAGCAACTCCATGGCGATAAACGACTGGTCACCTGCCCTCTCGACCGCATAAATCGTGCAGATGTTGGGATGGTTCAGCGCCGAGGCGGTGCGAGCTTCAAGCAGAAAGCGGTCCAGTGCATTTTGATCGTGGGAAGTCTGCGGGGGCAGAAACTTGAGCGCAACCCGGCGTCCCAGATCGAGGTCCTGGGCATCGTAAACAATCCCCATCCCGCCACTGCCGAGCTGGCCGGTGATGCGGTAATGCGAGATGGTCTGGCCGATCATATCTGTTTGATCGTAGAACGCTTGGGGAATTCATCTTAGGAGGGATAACGAAGGCAGTCAAACGCAAGAACAGTGAACAGTGAACAGTGGTCAGTGACCAGTGGCCAGTAGAACCCTTCCGATTTTGCTGGTCACTGAACACCAGCCACTGGCCGCTTTACTACTCAGAGGCTTGTTCGGCCGCGCTGACAGAATCGAAGAAGCGGAAAAACTGCTCGACCCGGGTGACGTTGAGCGCGTTGTGGATGCGATCACACACCCCCACCAGAGCGAGACTGCGCCCGCCCTTCTGGCGCGTGACGTAGGCGCCGACCAGCGCCCCAATGCCGGCCGAATCCAAGTAGGGGACGTTGGTGAAGTCAATAATCAGCGCGCGGGAAGCGTCGGCGCGCACCATGGCCTGGAACTCAAACATCGTGGTCATCACCAGCGTTCCATTCAGGCGAAGAATGCGCTGTCCGGGCAGCGTTCCAGGCTGATCTTCAATGCGGAGGGACTCTAGCGGCATCCCGGAATCTTAACCTGCGCGTAATAGTCGATTGTTAACGCAGTGTTAATTTGGGAGCTTTTCTAAATCGCGGCGGCCTGTTCGCGGCGCCGGGCCTGGATTTCGATGAAGACGTTGACCAGTGACACGGCTGCCGGCGTCACTCCGGGAATACGTGAGGCCTGGGCCAGGGTGCGCGGCTGCACATGGGTGAGCTTTTCCTGCATTTCCCTCGAGAGTCCGCTGACGGAGCAGTAGTCGAACCAGCCAGGGATGGACCGCTGTTCTGATTTTTTCATTCGCTCCATGGCGCGCTGCTGCTGCAGCAGATAGCCCTCGTACTTGATCTCGGTTTCCACAGACTTGAGTTCGTTTCGGATTTCGGAAGAAAGCGTCGCCGCAGATTCGCACGCAACTGCACGGGTTCCCTCTTCTTCTCTGGCTCTTGCGAAGAACGCCGGATCCAGCTCCCGGAGGATGGGCGCCAACCTCTCGATGACGATCTCAGGGCGCTTCAGCATCTGGGCACAGGTTTGGCCGATTGCGGAACTCCAGTTGCGAGCCAGGTCGGTTGCGCCGGCGGCGATAGCAGGTTCTTCGTCGCTGCGCTCCTCGGAATGACGAGATGTGATGGTGTCCAGCATTGCTGAGGTCAACTTTGTGCCTTCGAGCGACTTCTTTATTGCCTCCAGCCGATGCTGCTTACTTTGAAAATCGCTCCAGGCATCATCGGAAATCAGGCCCACGTGCCGGCCGTGCGGGGTGAGCCGGCGATCGGCGTTGTCGATGCGCAGGTGCAAGCGGAATTCCGCCCGCGAGGTAAACATTCTGTAGGGTTCGTTCGTGCCCTTGGAGATGAGGTCGTCGATCAGGATCGCGGTATAGGCCTCGGTGCGGTCGAGGATGAGCGGAGGCTGCGCTTTCACCTGTAGCGCTGCGTTGATGCCCGCCATCAGGCCCTGACAGGCTGCTTCCTCGTAGCCCGACGTGCCATTGATCTGGCCGGCAAGAAACAGGCTGGCAAACTTTTTCGTTTCCAAAGTGCGATGCAGCTCGGTCGGATCGATCGAGTCGTACTCGATGGCATAGCCGGGGCGCAGCATCTCAGCGGTTTCGAGACCGGGGATCGACTTCAGGATCGCGAGCTGGACGTCCACCGGAAGCGAGGTACTCATGCCGTTGACGTAGATCTCGTGCGTGTTCAGGCCTTCGGGCTCGAGGTAGAGCTGGTGCATCTCCTTGTCGGGGAATTTGACGATCTTGTCTTCGATCGACGGGCAGTAGCGCGGACCGATCGACTGGATCTGTCCGCTATACATCGGCGAGCGATGCACGTTCTCACGGATGATGCGGTGAGTGTCGGGTGTGGTCGAGGCAATGTAGCAGGGCACCTGCGAATCGTGGTGGGCCACGCGTCTGGTGCGGAAGCTGAAGGGAGTTGGATCGGCGTCGCCCGGTTGTTCGACGAAGCGAGACCAGTCGATGGTGCGTCCGTCAAGGCGCGGCGGCGTTCCGGTCTTGAGTCGGCAGCCGCGCAGGCCCAGCTTCTTCAGAGCTTCTCCGAGGAGAACGGCGTTCGGTTCGCCGGAACGCCCGGCAGGATACTGCTGCTCGCCGCAATGAATCAGGCCGTTGAGAAAAGTTCCAGTGGTGATGATCACGGCGTGCGCGCCGACGGTGCGCCCGTCGCGGAGTCTGACTCCTAGAACCTTCCGGGGAGCAGGAGATCCTTCGCTTCGCTCAGGATGGCAAGTCTGACCGTCTTCGACTATCAAACTCGCCACCTCTGCCTGCTTGATCTTGAGATTCGGCTGCGACTCGAGCACCTCGCGCATCTTAAGCCGGTAGGCTTGCTTATCACACTGCGCGCGCGGCGACCATACTGCCGGGCCGCGCGAAGTGTTGAGCAGGCGGAACTGGATGCCTACAGCGTCGGTGATCTCGCCCATGATGCCGCCGAGCGCGTCGACTTCGCGAACCAGGTGCCCTTTGGCGATGCCGCCGATTGCCGGATTACAACTCATCTGCGCAATCAGGTCGACGTTGAGCGTGTAGAGAGCGGTCTTCAGCCCCATGCGCGCCGCGGCCATCGCGGCCTCGCATCCAGCATGGCCGGCGCCTACGACCACTACATCGAATTGTTCCGTGAACTGCTGCACCGAAGGATTGGAGCGAGACTCCCCTGCTTCCAGGGTATGTCTGCTTTCATTCTAACAAGTCGTCCGGATCGGCGATTGCCCGCCCGGGAGGTCGCTCGTATAGTAGTCAGTCACGCCGGAGGCAGCAGTATGGCGAAGGAAGTGCCGCTCGGGGCGCGCGGCGAAGCTAAACAGACGGTCGAGTTCAAACACACTCTGACCGCGTACCATCCCGAGCTTCCGCCGGTTTATTCCACGCCCGACATGATTCGCCTGATGGAGACCGCGGCCTTCCTCGCACTCCAGCCCTACTGCGAGGGCGACGAGATCACGGTAGGAACTGCTATCAACATTCAGCACCGTGCTGCGAGCGGCGTCGGTGCGCACATCACAGCCGAGGCCGTGCTGGAATCGTTTGATGGACGCTTTTACACTTTCCGGGTGACCGCGCGCGACGATGCGCAGGAAATCGGGCGAGGCACCGTAGGCCGGGCGATTGTGAGCGTCGCCAAGCTTGTCGAGAAGACGAAAGAGAAGTGAAGAAAACCCGGGAGTCGGCGATTCCGTTCCATGTCCAGATAAGTCAGGTGCAGACAAAGTGATGAGCGATCGGATTTTGATCGAAGTATGCATCGACTCTGTTGCCTCCGCGGTCGCCGCCGAGCGCGGCGGAGCCGGACGTGTAGAACTGTGCAGCAATTTGCTCGAAGGCGGCGTTACTCCCAGCGCGGGATTGATTGAGCTGGTGCGGGCCAGAACATCCATCGGCCTGCAGGTGATGATTCGGCCGCGCGGCGGCGATTTTTGTTACACGCCGGAAGAGTTCGAGACCATGAGACGCGACATCATAGCCGCCAAGAAGTTGGGCGCCGACGGCATTGTTGTGGGTATCCTCAGGGCCGACGGCGACGTGGACATTGAGCGCACGCGGGAATTGGTCGATCTGGCGCCGCCTCTCAGTGTCACTTTCCATCGAGCTTTCGATATGTCCGCAGATCTCTTTCGTGCTTTGGAATTCATCTGTGCGACTGGAGCGCACCGGCTGCTGACCTCAGGCGGAGAGAAAACCGCGCTACAGGCTGTTGCGCCGATTGCCCGGCTGGTCGAGGCGTCGCGTGGACGTATCGCGATCATGGCTTGTGGTGGCATCAACCATCACAATGTTGCGAGCATCATCGAACAGACGGGTGTGAGAGAAATTCACGTTGGGCTGAGGAGTCCCGTTGGCAGTCCGATGCTCCACCGCAATCCAGAGCTTTCGATGGGGACGGCCGACGAGCGTGAGTACCAGCGCTTTCAAGTGCTCGAGGAGGATGTTCGGTGTCTGCACCGGGCGGTCGCGATGGCTCGCACTTGATCGAGACTAGCGGCACTCGCGTGATCTGAGAACTGAAACCTGAGGTGCGATGCCCTCCATCCTGATCGGCGTTATCTCTGACACCCACGGCTTGCTGCGTCCGGAGGCAATGGCAGCTTTGCGCGGGGCGGAACACATCATTCATGCCGGGGATGTCGGCTCGCCTGAGATTCTCGAAAATCTAGCGGCCATTGCGCCGGTGACTGCCGTGCGCGGCAACGTCGACAAGAGTGCATGGGCCCGGAAACTGCCGGAAACTGCAGTGCTTGAACTGGGCGGCATTTCTATCTACATGCTGCACGATCTGGCGCAGTTGGACCTCAAGCCGAAAGCGGCCGGATTTGCCGCCGTGGTCAGCGGCCACAGTCATGTTCCTAAACAAGAGATGCGCGACGGAGTGCTATATTTCAATCCCGGCAGCGCGGGACCGCGAAGATTCAAACTGCCGGTGAGCGTTGGCCGGTTAATCGTTCAAGACAGCGGAGTGCGAGGCGAACTCGTGGAACTCGCGCTCTCCGCAACGGGCGCCAGTTTCTGACCGTTCCTACAATCCAGACGTTACAATCCAAACAATGTCCATCGAGTTTCGCATCGAGGCTGCTAGCGGGAAGGCTCGCGCAGGAAGTTTGCTCACCCCACACGGCGAGATTGAAACCCCTGTGTTCATGCCGGTCGGCACGGTCGCGACCGTAAAAGGCATGCCGCAGGACATTCTCGAAGAACTCGGAGTTCAGATTCTTCTCGGAAACACTTATCACCTTTACTTGCGTCCAGGGGTCGAAACCGTGCGCAATCTGGGCGGGTTGCATGGTTTCATGGCGTGGCCGCGGGCCATCCTGACCGATTCCGGCGGCTTCCAGGTTTTCAGCCTGAACGAGCTTCGTAAAGTCGCCGAGGAAGGTGTGACGTTTCGCTCGCATCTCGACGGCTCGTCTCACTTCTTTAGTCCCGAAAGCGCGATGGAAGCGCAGATCGGGCTGGGTGCCGACATCATCATGGCGTTTGATGAATGCACTGAGTATCCCGCCGATCGCGCGCGCGCCAGGGCTTCGATGGAATTAACCCTGCGCTGGGCGGGGCGCAGCAAGAAGTATTTTGAAGAGCATAAGCATGAGGTACCGTGGAAAGCGGTGGCCAGTGGCCCGTGGTCAGTGGCTAGCGACAGCAGTTCCCAGTTCTCAGCTCTCAGTTCTCAGCCAGCTAGGATTCCTCGCTTCGCTCGGAATGACAAGGAAGGTGAAGCAGGGAACGGCAAAATGCAGAACACTGGCCACCGGCCACCGACCACTGGCCACGGCTCCACTCAGTCCCTCTTTGGCATAATTCAAGGCGGCATGGATCTCGAATTGAGAAAGGAATCCGCGGAGCGCACCATCGAGATCGGCTTTCCCGGATATGCTATAGGCGGGCTCAGCGTGGGCGAGCCCCGCGAGCGGACGCGCGAGGTGGTTGAGTCCACCCTTCAGCATCTTCCCGCCGACAAGCCGCGCTATTTGATGGGGGTGGGAACGCCCGAGGAGATCGTCGAGTACGCCCGCCTGGGCATCGACATGATGGATTGCGTCCTGCCCACGCGGGCGGCGCGACACGGCCTGCTGTTCACCTCCGAGGGCAAAGTCTCAATCAAGCAGGCGCGCTATACTAGAGATGCCGGGCCGCTCGATCCCAATTGCGGCTGCCGGGTTTGCCAGCGATATTCCCGAGCCTACCTGCGCCATCTTTATGCTTCTAACGAGGTGCTGGCTCAGGTCTTAAATACCCTGCATAACCTGAGTTTCTACCTTGACACTATGCGGCGGGTGCGTCATTCTATTCGACTTGGGGAAGAGTCCTGTTTTCTCTAGCGGCTGGTCTCGCCGTATCCGTGACCTTATCTGCGAAGACCTTCCCCGGATTCAAGCCTGAGCGGTAAATGATCCGGCCGGAATCGATCAGAACTCCCGTCGTGAAATGGCAGGCCCGCGGCGTTTGTAGGCGTGGGCGGTTGTTTGCGGAATGACGCTCATGGATTGAGGCTCGCGGATTGAGTGCGGGAAGTCCGGCAAGAACACAGCTTCGTGAATATGGCCCTGGTGAATATGGAATTCTTGCTCGCGCTGCAGTTACCGGGTGGAGGCGGCTTCTCCTTCCTGATCACGATGGGGTTGATGGTCGGCGTATTTTACTTTCTCGTGATCATGCCGCAGCAGCGCCGTCAGAAGAAGTGGCAAGCCATGCTGGAGAGCATCAAGACCGGCGACAAAGTTACCACCACCGGCGGCCTGCGCGGCACCGTGGTGGCTCTGAAGGAAGACTCAATCCATCTGCGGGTGCCTCCGGACAACCTGCGGTTGGAAGTGACCAAGGCCTCAGTGGCGCAATTGACCACTGCGGATGAGGAAGTGAAGACCAAGTAATAACAGCAACGACCCGAAGCATTTGGACTCGTTTTCGTCATGAATAAGACTCTTCTCTGGAAATTAGCGCTCATCGTCGCAACCCTGCTCGTGTTCCTGTTTGGGATATTCGGCGTTCCGCAGAGCTTTTCCGGCCAGGGCCTGCTCACGGCCATGACCGACCGCATTCATCTGGGACTGGATTTGCGCGGTGGAACCCATCTGATCCTGCAAGTGCAGGTCAACGACGCGGTAAACATTGATTCTGACAACGCCGTCGAAATCCTCAAGGAGCAACTCAACAAGCGCAAGATTGCCTTCGCCGACGTCTCCAAACCCGACCCGCAGAACAATCCCGACCGGGTAGTGCTGAAGGGCGTACCCACGGAGGGTCGCAAAGACCTGCTGGATATCGTTTCGGAGCGACTGCCCGAGTACAACCTGAGTTCGGGAGCGGAAAATACCTACACACTCACGATGAAGCCGCAGACGCTCAGCGAGTTGAAGAACAAGGCTGTGAGCCAGGCGATTGAGACTATCCGCAACCGCATCGATTCGCTGGGCGTGAGCGAGCCCACCATCCAGGAACACGGCCTCGGCCAGTACCAGATTCTTGTGCAGTTGCCCGGTGTCGATGATCCTGAACGCGTGAAGGGCATTATGCAATCCACCGCCATGCTTGAGATCAAGCAGGTGCTGGGTGGACCTTACCCAAGCGAAGCCGCCGCGTTACAAGATAAGAACGGAGTTTTGCCGCCGGATGCGATTCTCATGCCTGGACGCCCTGCTCCCGGAACTCCTGGGGATGAACAAGTCTGGTATCTCGTATCGCGGGTTTCTGCGGTAAGAGGAAAGGACTTGCGGGATGCACAGCCCAGCACCGACCAGAATGGCCAGCCGAACGTGCGCTTCCAGTTAACCGGCGAAGGTGGACAACGCTTCTACAGCTTTACCTCCTCGCATGTGGGCGAGAGCCTGGGAGTGGTGCTCGACGGCAAAGTGCAGGAAGTCGCGAATATTAAGGAAGCCATCCGCGATACCGGTGAAATCAGCGGCGGCAGCATGAGCCAGCAACAGGCCAAGGATCTGTCGATGATTCTGCGTTCCGGCGCCCTGCCCGCAGGTATCAAATATCTCGAAGAACGCACGGTTGGACCGTCGCTGGGCACGGATTCGATCCGCTCCGGAGTGAATGCCGCCATTATCGGCATGCTCGTCGTGCTGATTTTCATGCTGATCTACTACCGTGCCGCCGGCATCAACGCCGATATTGCTCTCCTGCTGAATCTTGTCATCCTGCTCGGCTTCATGGGTTACGTTGGGGCGGTGTTGACCCTGCCCGGAATTGCCGGAGTGATTCTCACCGTAGGTATGGGCGTGGACTCCAATGTTCTGATCTTCGAGCGCATCCGGGAAGAGCTGCGAAATGGCAAGACTCCGCCGTCGGCGGTGGATCAGGGCTTTGGCCACGCCTGGGTGACCATCGTTGACACACACGTCACCACGATCGTCTCAGCGGCAATTCTGTTCATCTTCGGCACTGGCCCGGTGCAGGGATTTGCCGTCACGCTCGTGTTCGGTTTGATCGCGAACGTGTTCACGGCTGTTTTCGTTTCGCGGACCATCTTCGACTGGATTTTGAGCCGCAAGCAGCGGGGCGAAGCGCTGAGCATTTAGGAATTGAGCCTCAATCGCTCAATTTCAACGAAATCATAAATCGGATAAGAGGTAAGCCTGGTGGAGTTCTTTCGCAATACCAACATAGATTTCCTCGGCAAGAAGTGGTATTTCCTCGCCTTCTCACTGGTATTCAGTGTGGCAGGCCTGTTTTCCATGTTGTTCTGGCACCACATCCCGTACGGCGTGGACTTCCGCGGCGGCACCCTGGTTTATGTGAAGTTCTCCCATACGCCCGACGACAACGCACTGCGCGCTGCCATGGACCGCGCCGGCCTTCACAACGCGAAGATTCAGCGCTACGACGTGCCTTCAAACAACGAGGTTCTGATTGACCTCGACGTGCAGGAAACCAGCGAGCAGGCGCTCGACAACGGCAAGAACAAGATCATCAGTACGCTGCAGACCAACGTTCCCGCCGGCAAGAGCGATCTGAACAATTCGAGCTCTTTAGCCATCAAGAATTACCTGATGGACAAAGACCCCATGCACCTCGGCTCCGATGCCGACCAGAAATATACCCAGCAAGTCCAGGCGATCGTCGATGCCCGTGACAAGGGCCAAGGCGGAGTGCTGAGTTCTTTCGATCAACTCAAAGCCACAGTAGATCAGGCAGTGGTGGCTTCGCTGCCAGATGGCTTCTTCCTCTCCGATTTCGGAGTGCGAAACGTCGAGATTGTGGGCCCGCAGGTGGGCGCGCAATTGCGCAAACAGGCCCTGCTGGCAACCGCTTATTCGCTCGCCGGAATGCTGATTTACCTGGGGTTCCGCTTCGAGTGGATCTACGGAGTTGCCGCTGTGGTCACGGTGTTTCACGATACCCTGATTACAGTGGGAGCGTTCTCGCTGCTGAATAAGGACATCTCCCTCACCGTTATCGCCGCCATTTTGACCCTGATTGGTTACTCTAATAACGACACGATCGTGGTATTTGACCGCATCCGGGAAAACATTAAACTCATGCGGCGTGAGAAGCTCTCGGAAATCGTCAACCGGAGCATTAACCAAACCTTGAGTAGAACCATCTTGACAGCGGGGCTAACCTTCCTTACTGTACTTGCTCTCTATTTGTTCGGCGGCGAGGTGCTTCGTGGGTTCAGCCTCGCGCTCGTAATTGGCATCTTGATTGGGACTTATTCGTCGATCGCGATCGCGGCGCCGATTCTGGTGGCCTATCAGGATTGGAGGATCGAGAAGGGCAGACGGCCAGGTGCGGCGGCCCGTCCAGGCCAGGTGGTTACCCGGTAGCACGCCGGCGGTCATCGCGTAAGGCATTTGTTTGCTTAAGTTTGGAAGCTGTTGCTCGGCGTCAGGAGCGTGCATGGCTATCCTTGGCGATGTAGTTCGTTTTCGGGAGCAAAGGGGAAGCAGTCGGTGTCTAAGCTTACGTAGGCTCTGAAGTAGGGAGAAACTCTTATGTTTGAAGATAGCCTTCTGGAATCCGGCGGCAGGTTGAAGACCAAGCGGGGACGGACGACGACATTCGCTATCATTCTTGAGATAGTCTTGGTCGGCTTCATGGTTCTGCTCCCTCTTATCTTTACTGAAGCCCTGCCCAAGCAACAGTTAATGACCTTCCTGGTGGCTCCCCCGCCCCCGCCTCCGCCGCCACCCCCGGCTGCAGCGCCGGTGAAAATCGTGAAGCAGATTCAGACCGATATCGTGAACGGCGAATTGCGCACACCGACCAAGATTCCTCAGAAAGTACAGATGATCAAGGAAGACGAAGCTCCGCCACCGGTGATGGCGTCGAGCGGCGTGGTGGGTGGCGTTCCGGGAGGCATTCCGGGCGGCCAGATGGGCGGTGTGATCGGCGGTATCATCAGCTCGACCCCGGTAGCTGTCCCCAAGGTCGCTACCCCGCAGCGCGTACGCGTGTCCCAGGGCGTATCGCAGGGACTGCTGGTGCGGCGGGTGCAACCGAATTATCCGCCTCTGGCGCGGCAGGCCCGCATCCAGGGTACGGTAGTGTTGCATGCGGTGATCAGCAAAGATGGTTCGATCGCGAATTTGACCCTGATCAGCGGCCATCCCATGCTGGCGCCCGCGGCCATCGACGCCGTCAAGCAGTGGAAGTACAAACCCTATCTGCTGAACGGCGAACCGGTCGAAGTGGATACCGAAGTTTTGGTCAATTTCACTCTGTCCGGGGGCTAAACCCAGGGCAAGTGTGGCGCAGCAGTGCGTGACGGAGCTAGGTCGGAAAGTGTATAAAGCAGGATGGCCCTCCCCTCCTATTCTAAGAACGGTGGCCGGGAGAGCCCCCTTTTGCCGGCGCGGCCGCCGTACCTTTCATCTCAGGTACGCGAATGCGGAAAAACTTTCCGCCGTCAGGTTCTTGCAGGGCGAACAGATCTCGCATCAAAGTCTAAGAAGTTCCGAGGAGGGAAAAGCAACTCATGTTAGCTAATGTGGCAGCAGCAGTTCTTCTTCATGTGCCTAGGGCAGCCGCCTGGATTGTGCAGGAAGGTGGCGCAGTGGGATGGGATCCGATTTCGCTATGGAAGCAGATGGGTATCATCGCGAAGATCGTGGTCATCATTCTGTTCATCATGTCAGGCTGGTCGATCGGTGTCATGATTGACCGCGCCATGGCATACAACGCGGCCCGCAAGCAGTCTCGCGCGTTCGCTCCCGCCGTAGCCGGGGCGCTGCGCGATGGCCGCATCGACGAAGCCATCAAGGTCGCCGAGCGCAACAAGAAGAGCCATCTGGCCAAGGTTGTCACCGCCGGCCTCATGGAGTTCAAGGCTCACCAGGATAGCCCCGGCGCCATCCCCGGCGAGACCATTGAGGCTTCCAAGCGCGCTCTCGAGCGCACCGAAGCCATCGTCCACGCCGAACTGAAGCGTGGTCTGGGCGGACTCGCTACCATCGGTTCGACAGCTCCCTTCGTGGGCCTGTTCGGCACGGTGATGGGCATTCTGAACGCCTTCAAGGGCATTTCCGAACAGAAGGCGACCGGTCTGGGCGCAGTTGCAGGCGGCATTTCGGAGGCGCTGGTGACCACAGCTTTCGGGCTCCTGGTGGCCATTCCCGCCGTCATGATGTTCAACTACCTCACCGGACGCGTAGAAGCGTTCGATGTGGAGATGGACAACTCGTCGAGCGAACTGATCGACTACTTCCTGAAGCGGCGCGACGTTCGCCGGTCCTAGGACGTCGGAGTAGGGTCTCGAAGTTGTCCGCCATGAGTTGCTGTCCGGCGCTGGGTGTCCCCGGCGCCGGCCTTCCCAACTTCAGGCGCAACAACTGTATTACGGAGAAATTATGTCATTAGCCAAGCGGAACGAAGGGGCCAACGTAAACTCTGACATCAACGTCACGCCTATGGTGGACGTGATGTTGGTGCTGCTGATCATCTTTATGGTGATCACGCCCATGTTGCAGAAGGGCATCAGCGTGGACATGGCCAAAGTAAATAATCCGACGCCCATGCAGGACGCCGACAAGGAAGACGCGCTGCTGGTCTCGGTCATGCGAAACGGCGATGTATTTTTCGGCTCCGACAAGATCGCGGTCGACAGTTTGACCGGCAAGGTGAAGGATCGCCTGGCCAGTCATACGAACAAAGAGGTCTACCTCAAGGCAGATGCCCGCGCCCATTTCGGCAACGTCGTCCAGGTGGTGGACGCCGTGCGCGCCGCTGGCGTCGATGATCTGGGCTTGCTCACCGACCAGAGGAAAAGCACTCCAAACGCACCGCCCACCGCTCCAACGCCTGGGCAATAGAGGAGATTCGACTATGAGTATGGCAGTTGGAACCGGCGGAGGCCAAAGCGCGAACATTAACGTTACTCCGCTCATTGACGTGCTGCTGGTGCTGCTCATCATTTTCATGGTGATCACGCCTTTGACGCCGAAAGGTTTGGATGCGCTGGTTCCTCAGCCGCCCCCGCCGAACGCGCCCAAGAACAATACGCCGGACCGTACCATCGTGGTGCAGCTGATTGATCGCGGCGCCGGTCAGGATCCCGGCCTGAAAATCAATCAGGAAGATGCCACTTGGGACAACCTGCAGGGGCGTCTGGCCGATATCTACAAAACCCGCGCCGAGAAAGTCATGTTCGTGAAGGGCGATGACGCTATCCCCTTTGCTGATGTGGCCAACGTGATTGACATCGCGCATGCTGCCGGAGTAGATAAGGTCGGTCTGATTACCGCGAAGATCGAAGCGGGCGGCTAAGGGCACGCCCAAGTCTTAAGATGTAGCCGTAAAGACGCCCCCGGACGTTCGCGCATCGCATTCAGCCCGCGCACGGGAGCCAGTGGTTCCTGTGCCGCTTCTGCCAGGGACCCCGCAGCCAGTGCTTGTCAACCGGCTGCCTGTGAGCCTAGGATGCTGTGTGGCAAGGGAGACTTATACCGCAATGAATAAACAGATTCGACTGCTAACCTTGGCGGCCGCTATGCTCGCGCTGCTCTCTTCCGTGGGCTGTAGCAAACTGCGGGCCCGTGACCAGCTCAACAAGGGCGTCACCGCTTATAAGAACGCCAAGTACGAAGAGGCCATTGACCACTTCCAACAGAGCGTTGCCTTGGACCCGACTCTGATCAACGCCAAGATGTACCTCGCCACCGCCTTCGCCCAGCAGTACATCCCCGGAGCCGACACTCCGGATAACAACAAAATGGCCGAGCAGGCCATCGAGCAATACCAGCACGTGCTCGACATGAATCCGGCGCGCGATCAGAAAGTAAACTCCGCCAAGGGAATTGCCTACCTGTACCTGAACATGAAGAAGTTCGACGACGCCAAGAAGTATTACCGCATGGCCGCCGATATCGATCCCAATGATCCCGAGCCCTACTACTCAGTAGGCGTCATCGACTGGACAGCTTGCTACCAGCCGCGCATGGAAGAGCGCGCCAAGCTAGGCCTGAAGCCGGACGAGAACCTGAATCCCAAGAATAAAGACCAGAAAAAGGTCTGCGCCGAATTGAAAGTGAAAAACGCGCCTTCGATCCAGGAAGGTATTGACAGTTTGAATAAGGCGATAAGTCTCCGCCCGGATTACGACGATGCCATGGCCTACCTGAACCTGATGTATCGTGAAAAGGCCGACGTGGAATGCGACGACATGGCTGCCCGCCAGGAAGATCTGAAGACTGCCGATCACTGGGTTGACCAGACCCTGATCACCAAGAAGGCCAAAGCCGAGAAGCAGCCCGGGCAGCAAGGCATCACCATGGACCAACCGAAGTAAGGACCAACCGAAGTAAGGACCAACCGAAGGAACCCAGGGCGAAAACGGCAACAGCGTTTTGAAAGGGCGTGGCTTCAGCCGCTCCGGAACTTGCTATCCCCCAGCCCTGGCGGCGCGAACCCCTGACCTAACCATCAAGAACGAAGCGTGCAGTGAGCCTGTGCCGCAAGCACCGCCGATCCGCGTTGAGCGAACCTGCGCCTTCTAGATGGTACTATTTGATACTTGGCGACCACGATTTTTCATGGCCATGACTGGAGCATCGTTGCGAGCATCACCGGGCAGTAACGCCGCGGTCGCGGCATCCTCAAATGGATTGCCCGTAAATGACCGATGGGCGGGATGCGTGTCCGTGATTGTGCCCGTTTACAACGAGATTGCACACGTCGACGAGTTGCTGCATGCCATCCACGCCTCGCCGGTTAAGAAGGAAATCATCATCGTGGATGATGGCTCCACCGACGGCACGCGCGAGAAGCTCAAGGCCATGCCGCTTGCAGATATCAACGACGTTACCGTCGTCTTCCACGAAAAAAACTGCGGCAAAGGCGCGGCTATCCGAACCGCGCTCCAATACGCCCGCGGAGAATACGTTCTCATCCAGGATTCCGACCTCGAATACGACCCGCAAGACTATCCCGCGCTGCTGCGGCCACTCGCACAGCGTCAGGCGAACGTGGTCTATGGCGTCCGCCCCGACCGGCCCGAGCGCGGCCTCCGCTTTTTTCTGGGCGCAAAGCTTTTGACCCATCTCACCAACCTGCTCTATGGCGCGGGCATCCACGACGAGGCCACCTGTTATAAGGTCTTCCGCCGTTCGTTGATCGCACAGATTCCTTTGGAATGCCGGCGCTTTGAGTTCTGTCCCGAAGTGACCGCAAAACTCTGCCGCATGGGCGAAAAGATCGCGGAAGTTCCCATCGCCTACGCCCCGCGCTCCGTGGGCGAAGGCAAGAAAATTCGCCACGCCGATGGCTGGTTAGCCATCTGGACCCTCCTCCGCCACCGCTTAACCCGCCGCGCCCGCTGGGCAAGATCAGTCTCCGCCAACGCTCCGTTTGCGGTGAGTTTTTCCCGCGTTCCGGCAGAGTGAAGAAAGTCGATAGGTAGCGCACGCTGGTAATTGTCATCCCGACCGGAAGCGGAGTGGAGGGACCTGCTGTTCTCCAGCGCGTACCTCGAACCTATCCGCCCGTTCGCATTACCAGACCCGGCTCCAACCCCGAATTTCTCAAACCCGTGTGACATCTGACCTTGCGGCGCGAGCGGAATGAGCAGAGCATGGTCAAGGCGGAGGCGGTACAGTCATCCCCTGGGCAGCAGAGCTAAGTGCTTCGTTGTCAAGATTTTGCCCGTAAGCTATTTGAAATAAAGATCTAATGCGCTCTGTGCGCATTTGCAATCGCGGAAAGCCGCATGAATACTGGCGATTAGCAATATAGGGGGAGGGGGGTACCCCACTCTCCGAGGCCCCAGACCTCGGGAACCTGCTCTCACGTACAGCCGCAAAAACCACCCGCCGAAATATTCTTCAGGCAGATATCCACAGGGTTTGAGTTACAAGACGACGCCTGCTGAATCTCCGCTAGAATTGAACGTTCGCCGCCAAGTTCGAGCTCTCACATCGCTCGATACAAAAGGAAGCATCTGATGCGATTCATAGACCGCGAAGAAGTCGCCCGCCGACTCACTTATGAGATGTGCATTCCCATCGTGCGCGATGCGATGATCGCATTTTCTCGCGGCAAAACCCGGCAACTTCTGCGGTCGATCATTCCCCTCGCCGACGGCCGCATGTTCGGCGTCATGCCCGGTGCAATGGGCGTCGCGCGTGCGCCGTTCGGCGCAAAGTTAATTAGCGTCTTCCCGGAGAACTTCGCGCTCGGCATACAGTCGCATCAGGGACTGGTTATTCTTTTCGACCCCGAGAACGGCGCGCCCGTTTGCGTCGTCCACGCGGGCGAGATTACAGCCATTCGAACCGCGGCCGCTAGTGCGGTCGCCACCGGCGCGTTGGCCCGTAAAGACGCCCGCCGCCTGGCGATCCTGGGCTATGGCGAACAGGCCGCGACCCACGCGCGCGCCATCAGCAAGGTGCGCGACCTTGAATCCATCGCGATTTGGGGACGTTCGCCCGAACGCGCCGAGGTCTTCGCGAAGCGCATGCATGCGGAACTCGCCGTGCCGGTAACGAGCGCTGAAACCGTCGAAGAGGCGGTTGCCGAGGCCAACATCATCTGTACTGTGACCTCCGCACCTGAACCAATCTTGAAAGGCGCGTGGGTGAGGCCGGGCACGCACCTGAATCTTGTCGGCTCAAGCCACGCAGGGCCGGTGGAGGTGGATAGTGATCTGGTCGTCCGCTCGCGCTTCATCGCCGACAGCCGGGAGGGCGTTCTCGCCCAAGGCGCCGAGTTCCTCCGCGCCAAGGCCGCGGGTCTAATCGGCGATGACCACATCGTCGCTGAAATTGGCCAGGTGTTGGCGGGCGACATCGAGGGACGCCGATCCCCGGAGGAAATCACGGTCTACAAGTCGCTCGGTCATGTTGTCCAGGACTTATCCACCGCGTGGGCACTCTATTCCCAGACAGAAGACGCGTCATGAAATCTCAGCGCTCTTTGCGCTTTTGGTTGGCTCCTCCATCTCCTGTAGAATCTTGAGTTCGCCAGCACCGATGTTTCACGAATGTTCAAGAAGATTCTCATTGCGAATCGAGGCGAAATAGCAGTCCGCGTGCTCCGCGCATGCCACGAAATGGGAATCGCCGCGGTCGTGGTCTATTCCGACGTGGACCGTGCCGCTCTCCACGTGCGCAAAGCCGACGAAGCCTATCCCATCGGCGCGCCTGCAGCCAGCGAGTCTTATCTCAACATTGCAAAGATTCTCGACGTCGCCGAGCGCTCCGGCGCTGATGCCGTTCATCCCGGCTATGGATTCCTTTCGGAGAATGCAAAGTTCGCCCAAGCCTGCGCCAACGCGGGAGTGAAATTCATCGGGCCCACCGCCGCCGCGATGGAAGCCATGGGATCGAAGACCCGCGCCCGCCAGGCCATGGAAAAAGCAGGTGTTCCCTTAGTGCCGGGCACCTCGCGCGGCGTCGAGTCGTTCGAGGAAGCCGAAAAAGTCGCCGCGAGAATCGGATTTCCGGTAATGCTGAAAGCGGCTGCGGGTGGCGGCGGCAAAGGCATGCGACTAGTGCACGCTCCCGAGCAGCTTAAATCTTCTTTGGAAGCAGCCCGCAGCGAGGCTGAACGCTCTTTCGGCGACGGTGAAGTTTACGTCGAGAAAGCTATTGTCAATCCGCGTCACATCGAGATGCAGGTGCTCGCGGACGAACACGGCAACACGGTGTACCTAGGGGAACGCGAATGCTCGCTGCAGCGGCGCCATCAGAAGGTTCTGGAAGAAGCGCCTTCGCCCATCGTTGACCCTGACATGCGGCGCCGGATGGGCGAGGTCGCGGTCCGTGTGGCGCAAGCGGCCGCCTACACCAACGCCGGCACAGTCGAATTTCTGGTGGATAAAGAGAAGAAGTTTTATTTTCTGGAGATGAACACCCGCTTGCAGGTGGAGCATCCGGTAACGGAACTGATCACCGGCCTGGACCTCGTCCACCTGCAGATTCGCATCGCAGCGGGTGAGCAACTGCCCTTCAAGCAGGACGACGTGGGCCTCCGCGGCCACGCCATTGAATGCCGCATCTACGCGGAAGATCCCGACAATAATTACTTCCCCAGCCCCGGCGAGATTATGCTGCTGCTGGAACCCTCAGGTCCAGGAATCCGCATCGACAGCGGCATGTACGAAGGCTGGCAGGTGCCCATTGACTACGATCCGCTGCTGGCCAAGTTGATTGGCTACGGCACGGACCGCGAGCAGGCCAGCGCGCGGCTGACGCGAGCCCTCAGCGAAGCCTTTGTAGGCGGGATCAAGACGAACATTTCGTTGTTTCGTCGCGTCCTGCGTGACGCAGATTTTCGCGCCGCCAAGCTGGATACCGGGTTCCTCGACCGGATGTTGAAGCGACCAGAGGACAAGCCGGTCGATTCAAGAGCGCCAGAGGTGGCGGCGATCGCCGCAGGTTTGTTCGCGGCATTCGGCTCGACCGAGCAAGGCAAGGCAAATGGCGCTGCAGGGAGCGGTTCGAAAGGTGCGGCTGAAGAGGCAGCCTCAAACTGGAAGGATATAGGCCGCCGCGAAGCTCTCCGTTGAGAAAGTGTGATCGCAAGTTCAATTACTGGCCACTGATCGTTGGCCACTGATCGTTGGCCAAAGAACACTGGCCACTGACCACCGGTTCTCATGCTCTACGACGTAACCATCGACGGCCAGAACTACCGGCTCGACCTCAACCGGGTCGAGGGACGCTGGTCTTGCCGCCTCAACGGCCGCGACTTTGAGGTCGACGCCGTTCTCACTCGCCCGCATGTACTCTCGCTTCGCATCGGGAACCTGGCGTATGAAGTTAAGTCGGAGCGGGTGGCGAACGATCGGCATTCAAACGAACTGCGCTTATGGGTCGGGAGTACGCTTTTTGCCGTTGAAGTGCGCGACCCGCGCTCTCTGCGCGGCCGCAGCCGCGCCGGTGACGATCATGGCCCCAGGAAGGTAGTCGCTCCGATGCCGGGCAAGGTTGTACGCCTGCTGGTGCGCGAGTCGGATCAGGTGGAAGCGGGTGCCGCTGTTGCCGTAGTCGAGGCCATGAAGATGCAGAACGAGATCAAATCACCGAAAAAGGGCACCATCCAGAAGATTCTGGTGAGCGAAGGGGCGGCCGTGAACGCAGGCGATGTTCTGGCCATCGTGGAGTGACGCGACCTACTTCGTCAGCCCGTTGCTATCCAGCACCTTCTTGGCGTAGAAGTTCTCGACCTTGGCGGAATCGCGCAGCACTTCGTAGTAAGCAGCCTTCAGCAGTTGCTCACGCCGGTCATGGAGTTGCGATCGAATGGCTTGCTGCACCCGGGGATCCGACAGATCACGTTGTCCCGCGGGCTCTTTCGACACCAGCTTCACGATGCGGAACCCCATAGCCTGCTTGGTCGCGGGATTGACTACTGTGATGATCGGGCTGTACTGCCCGGGCTTTAGCTTCATCACAGTGTCGCGAGTCCCCGGATCAGTGTTGTGCAGCGAGGACTCGGGAAGCGTTCCCAGGTCGCCGCCATTGCCGGAAGTCTCCGGATCCTCCGAATAATTCATCGCCAGGGTGGCGAAGTCGTCGCCGCTGTCCAGCCGGTTGGCAATCATTTCGATCTTCTTGCGAGCATCGGCCTCGTTCTGCGCCTTGTTGTTCTGATTGTGCACTTGCGGATTCGGCGCGGGAGTCACGAAGACCTGCGCCAGATGATACTGCGGCTCGATCAGGTTGAACTCAGATTTGTGCGCGGTGAAATAGTCGATAATGTCCTGGTCAGTTACGTTGATCTTGGAGGAAACTTCCTTGTTCATCACTTTGTCCACGGTGATGGAGCGGCGGATGTCGCGCTTGAAATCTTCGAGCGTGATCTTTTTCTCCTTCAGCCGCTGATCGAACTCCTCCTGCGTGTAAGGGGACTTGACTTCGTTGAGCTTGCGGTCCACTTCTTCTTCAGTGGCCAGCAATCCGAGCTTCTCTGCGCGGCGCATCACCATTTCGTCTTCGATCAACTGGTGGAGAATGTTGAGGCGGAGAATCGTGGCTTGCTCTCCGGTGGGCGTTTGCTGGGCGCTGGCCACCGAATTGTCGTAGTACTTGTCTACATCGGAACGGAAGATCTTGCGGCCGTCCACTGTCGCCATCACGTCGCCGCTGACTTGCGATTTACACCCCAGCAGCGTTGCCAGCACAACGGATGCAGCCAGCAGTGCTGCAAGCCGGGCAAATTCAGCATTTCTTTTCAAACGAGTTTCCCCCAAAACTGGCTGTCCGAGGCGCATTTGTAAGCGCACCAAGACCAGCCAATATCTCTCCCGCCTGGCAACGTCACTTGGAAGCCGGCGCCGCCGGCGGTGTCGCTGCCCCGTGATCAGGCACGGGCAAATTGGCATCCTTCAAAGCGAGATCCAGCGCAGCACGCAGTTTGCTGATAGACACAGCGCCGTCGATCTCCTGGCCGCCGACAAACATCGTTGGCGTGGCCTCCACCCCAATCGCGTCCCCCTCTTTCATGGACGCCTTCACCGCACTCTCATCTTGCGCTTTGATGCAGGATTGCAGTTTCACGACATCGAGGTTGTGCTTCTGGCCCTGCAGCATTGTGAGCTTGTCGACCGCCTCCAGCCGCGCTTCCGGCGTCTTCTCGCTGCTCACCTCGCGCTGGTTGGCGTGGATGTAGTCCGCGAAATCCCAATAGGCATCGCTGTTCTGTGCCGCCAGGCAGTTGGCGTCCACTGCGGCATGCACCGCCCAGGGATGGATTTCGACCAGCGGATAATCCTTGTAAATGAAAGTGACCCGGTCGCCATATTCCTTGAGGATCTCCGGAAACAACGTCTGGTGCAGACGTGAGCAGAACGGGCACTCGAAATCGTCGAAGTTGACCACTACAACCTTGGATGCCTTCGCTCCCCGCGTAGGCCGCCCGTTGACATCAATCTTGCTCATCGTCTCCGCGAACGGATCCTTGCTCAGGTCAAATTTGATGGTCCGCACCAGCGAAGAACCGTCTTTGGAAACCACAAACTTGAGATCCTGCTTCTTTTCTCCGCTATCAATGGTTACAACCACCGAATCGTAGTTAGGAAAGTCGGAACTGGGCGTCGGCGCGCCCACGACCACGTGCGCCTCGGGAGGGATCTTGTAATAGGAACGGATCTGGCGTTCGATCTTTCTGGATAACTCCGGGGAAGCGGTCTGGGCCACACAGCCCAGACAAACGACGAGCAGCAGAAGAAAAGAACGTCGAATTAGACTCACCAAAAACCGCCTTAACATCACGAGTTAAAGGTTGATTATCTCACAGCGCCGGGCGGGACGCGGGATGTCGCCGCAAGGAATTGGGCTGAAAACACTGGAGTTCAGCAGGGCGCGCGAACGAGTTTCCGCCTTAACCCGTCTGCCGGAACAATTCCTCAGCCGACAGCAAAGCGTTCATCGACCCGGAACGGAAGCCTTCCAGATCGAGGGTCACAAACTTGAAGCCCAGCGTCTTAAAGATCCTGGCGAACTCTGCCGCCATGTCGGGATCGAGCGCTCGCTCCAACTCCTCGCGAGCGATTTCAATGCGCACGATGTCTCCGTGATGACGCACGCGGAATTGCCGGAATCCCAGCGCGCGCAGTGCGTCTTCACCTTTTTCCACCACCTCGAGCGCCTCGCGCGTAACCGGACGGCCATATTCGATGCGGGAGGACAGACAAGCGGAGGCCGGCTTGTCCCAGATGCGGAGGCCGGCGCTCCGTGCCAACGCGCGAATTTCCTCTTTGCCGAGCCCCGCATCGAGCAGCGGAGCCACTACCTGGTGCGCGATTGCCGCCTTCTGCCCGGGACGGAAATCACCCTGATCGTCGAGATTTACACCATAGGCGACGGCATCAAAGCCGCGGGCCGCGCGCAGGTCTTCCATCAGCGTGAACAGTTCGTCTTTGCAGAAGAAACAGCGCTGTGCATCGTTGCGCACATACTCCGGCCGATCGAGTTCGGAGGTCGCGATCACCTCCAGCGGAATCGCCTGCTCCCGGGCGAAGGCAATCGCGTCGGCCAGTTGAGTGCGCGCCAGGCTGGGAGAGTCGGCGATGATTGCCAGCATGTGATCGCCCAACGTTTGATGGGCAGCCCACGCCAGGTAGGCAGAATCCACGCCGCCGGAATAAGCGACGAGAACACGACCCAGTTTGCGCAGATGCGCCTGCAGCAATTCGCGCTTCGCCTCGACGTCTGTTCCCACGGCCGACACGCACACTATGTTAGCAGGCCCGAGCGCTTGCGCGAGCGGATAGCGTCACGAAGATTAGCCAGTGGGGAGGTCTTCGCTTTGCCGAACACTGACCACTAGTTACTGGCCACTGCTTCTAGTACAGGCGTTCCTGCGGCCGCATACTGCCGAAGCCGCCGATGTTTGCCAGGGTAAAGGTAAAGCGGAACAGGTTTTCGTTGCGCACGTTGGCCACCGTATAGCTGCGGTATTCCATGGTCACGCCGCAGCAATCCCAGTTGTAAGTGGTCTGTGCGCTGATGAACTGCAACAGCTTGGCCTCCGCGTCAAAGCCAAAACTGCTGGCAGCGCTGAAACCGCGCTTGTTGGGGCGTCCGTACCCCAGGGCTGCGCGAAACTGGTTGAAGCGCGCGGGTGAATTCGTAAACGGAGCAGCGGTCTGCACGGGTATCTGCAAGAATGCATCGCCGCCGCCAATCGTCACCTGCCCGATGTGGTAGTTGGCGAGCAGAGTGCTGGAGTTGATGCGATTGCTTTGAAAGTCGTAGTCCAGGTCCCACTCCGCGTCGGTGCGCGCGCTGGTTTCCACGCGCAATCGCGAAACCAGGGGTGAAAGATGTCGCGACTGGGTGAGAAACGCGATGCCGGTGAGGTCAACAGTGGTGGTGAACACGTTGCGTTGCCCGGGAGTCAACGCCCCCCCGAATGTAGGATCGAGAAAGTATTTCTGCGCCAGCTCCCAGGTCACGACTTCGCGCACCTGTGGCCCGGGCGGACATCGCCGATTGGCCAGCGTGTTGGCATGCTGCCAGGGGATGCTCGATTCCGGCGCGGCGCCGCCGACCATGAGCGCCGACATGATGGGGTCGCAGTCCTCCGGCTTCTCCGAATTGCGCTTGGCATAAAGCCGCGTCACAAAGCCATATTCGACCTCATGGGTATCGGTAAGGATGTCGCGTTCGTCAAACTTCAGAACGTTGGCGTAGTTGTTGACGCCGGTCACAAAACGATAGACCGCCAGCGGTTCGATGACATGCTTCCACTTTCTCCCCAGGAAGTTCTTGTCGAACACGCGCTCCAGCGCGGGTGGCCGCAGTTCCACGGCTGTCTCCAGCGCCTGGCGGTTAATCGGATCGCTGACCGCTTGTCCGGGGCTTTCCTTGTCTTCTCCTACCAGCCTTTCGGTGTAATAAGTTTCATGCAACGTCAGCTGAGGACGCAAAGACCATCCTCGAAATAGCAGCGGCAAAGAGATCTCCGGGTTCAAGTCGAATCGTGCGAGCAAATTTCCTGTGCGGAAAGGCTGCCTGCAAAGCGGAAGGAGGATCAACGAACACGGAGGGGGTTCGCTGCGTGACAAGCCCCCGGCCGACGAGTCGAAAGACCAGTATAGCGGCGAACGTCCCAACTGCTGGTCTACGCCGGCGAAATCAAAGCTCGGGGCATGCGAGATCGTGACCACCTGCCCCGGCGTCGTGCTCAGGAAGTTCTGGTAACGCTCCACGAATCCATTCATGCTGAAGCCGTCGGTCGATTTCGAGAGAAAAGCCTGCGATTTCACCTCCGAATACACGGCCTGGCTAAAAACCTCGTTAAAAGCCAGCCGGAACAGAAACGAACTCAAGTAGTCAATGTTGGCCACTCCGCGGAAGCCGTCGATATTCCCGGCGGCGTTCAGCCGGGCGTTTTCGCCGCCTTCTTTGAGCGGAGGCGTGCCGATGCCCCGGTCAATCACTCCGAAATAGTTCAGATCCACGTAGGAGGTTTCGCTGGGCCGCGCTCGAAAATCCCCCCGCTGCGACCAGCCGCGCAGGGAAAAGTATTCGGCGCCCAGGGTCGCATCCATCATGCGATTGATCGCCCAGTAGTAGGCGTCGCCCACCACATTGCCTTTGGTGGAAGACCGCGCGATCGAAGGCATCAGGAACCCGGACTGCCGGGATTCCCTCTCGACGGGATGGGTTGCGTAAGGAAACCACAGCATGGGGATTCCGTGCAGAAGAAATGTGCTGCGGTAGATTTGGGCGTTGCCGCCTGCGTCAACAATCACTTTGCGAGCGTCGAACTGCCACTTGGGATGCGGCAACTCGCAGGTGGTGATGGTGCCGTCCCAGACCACATAATGGTCGGGACTGGTCTTATCGACAATCTTCCCCGTAAAAGCGAACGGGGCGGTGGAAGTAAGGATGACCTGGTTGCCGCGAAACACCAGCCCGGTCGTCCCGGTTACATCGTAAAAGCGCCCGGTTTCGAGAGCCAGATTGTAGGTGCCGTGCGTGGCCCGAATGTGGTCGTCATTGGGACCGCCGTCGAGCGCGAAATGTCCGGTTCCGGTGGCTTCTTTTGTGTCGGAGTTGTAGGTGGCCTCGTCGGCCCGCAGGATATAGCCGCCGTAGTAGATTTCAACCGCTCCGTGCAACTTGTAAACCGAGCCTTCCTCTTCTTGCTGGATAGCGCAGATGGTGTGGACTTCTCCTTTTTCTTTCTGGGCCGCGGCTGCCAGCGCGCAGGGCGTCGACGGCGCAGTCGCCGGCTTTTCCGCCGAGGTCTTGGTGCGAGGTTCCGCGGCAGCAGCATCTGCAGGCGGCAACTGGCTGGTAACTAACGGCGGGACGAGAAGAAGGTGACAAAGCACCGCTGCCGTGATAAGGAATCTGTTGCGAAGAGTCATCGGAACCAGATTGCAGCGACAAAGATTGCCGCGACAAATATCGTCGGAACAAGATCATCCGAAGCGCATGAAAAACGCGCACGGACGCTTCTACCGGCGGCAGTCGTGGTGAAGTTAGCACGCTTGCGCCTCGGGAGGCAAAAGCCGCCACGCATTCTTGGATTCCGACACCGTCTTTGCGGTTATCCGGCCGGGTTTTGCGGGTAGGTCATCCGGCTGGCTTCGGATTCTGGCTCCTAGTTAAGACCGTGATTCATGCCTTGTCCGCTTTGTGGTGACATCTGCCGCTGTTCTTCTGACGCGTCCTCCGCTGCCCCGCCGCGCTGGCTGGCTGATCACGACGCGCTCCCCGCCGCCGCTCCGCCGCAGCCTGAGCCCGAAGCGCCGGGAGCGGATGCCCCGACCCTGACTCCCGCAGTCGAAGCCACGGCGCCCGGCAACAGCAACGAGTCTGGTCCTGAAGATTCTCCAACCTGGCGCCAGGAGGTCGCGGCCCGGCTGAATCGTTATCAGGCCCGGCACAAGCCGCGTCCGCCCCGCTATCCTTCACTGCGATTGCGTTTCGAGGAGGATGCACCCGCCGCGGCGGGTAACAGCGCGGTCGAGCCGCCGCCTTTTTCGCACCGAATGGCTCCGGCTTTCAACCGCGCTCTGGCCTTGGATGAGTTTGCCGACATCGTCGCTGATGCCGTCGAAAGTCCAGCACCCGCACCGCGAGCGCTGCCTGATGCTCAAGTGTCACCGGAAACTACAGCCGTAGAAAAGCCTCAGCCCGCAGCCTCAACCACGGCGAAGGGAAAGATCATTGAGTTCCCGCGCTCCTGGACTCCCGCTCCGGCGCCGCTCGACGAATTGGCCGAGCCGGTCTGGGACCGTGATCGTCCTCGCATCCTAGAGGCTCCGGAAGTTCTCCCGCCGCCTCCGGCTCTGGGCGGAATCACGATCGAGCCCGCCCAGCGACCGGAAGTGGAGAAGCGTCCCGGCATTGACATCCCGCTGCAGAGTGCGTCGCTGGCGCGGCGCATCTTCTCCGCCGTCATCGATGGCGCCGTCATCGCGGCGGCCTGCACTCTCTTCGCTTTCATTTTCTGGAAACTGACGGCAATCCGTCCGCCACGATTCGAGATTATCGGGCTCTCCGCCGGGCTCTCCGGCCTCTTCTGGGCCGCCTACCAATACCTGCTTCTGGTTTACTCGGGCGCCACGCCGGGATTACGCCTGGCGCGCCTCGAACTGGCTCGTTTCGATGGAAGTGCTGCCAGCCGCAGTCTCCGCCGCTGGCGTGTCCTCGCTTCCTTCCTTTCAGCCGCTTCGCTCGGAATGGGATACGCCTGGGTCTTCCTCGACGAAGACTCGCTCTGTTGGCACGACCGCATTACGCATACCTACCTCGCACCGAAGCGCCACGTGGCAACAACACCCGGGAATCCTACCGACTAACCCTTGTGCTTTAGGCTCGAAGTCGTCCGCAGGTTTGGAGCTGCGTTTTGGCCTTCCGCGCTGCCTTCGGTGTAAAGTAGGTAGCGCATCCGGAGGGAGTAAAGATGGTCAGAGGGAGAGCGGTTGCCTACCTGTTCGCCTGCGTGTGTGTTTTGTTTTCTTTACAGGGATCCGCGCTCGGTGATGACACACCCGCCCATCATCACGATGCCGGCGAGAAACTTGGCAACATTTCGTTTCCTATCTCGTGCGCGCCCGATTCGCAAAAGCCCTTCGAGCGCGGCGTCGCGCTAATGCATTCCTTCGGCTACGAAGAAGCCGAAGCCCAGTTCGTCGAGCTCACGCAGAAGGATCCTGCTTGCGCCATGGCGCACTGGGGAGTTGCGTTGAGTTTGTTCCATCAGATCTGGGAGCGTCCGGATGAGGCGTCCCTGAAACGTGGCTGGAGCGAGATGGAACAAGCCCAGAAGCTCGGCGCCAAGACCGACCGCGAGCGGGGTTATATTTCAGCACTCTCCGAGTTCTACCGCGACTACGGCACCCGCGACCACATGCAGCGCGCCACCGCTTACTCGGATGCAATGGGGAAGCTGTACGAGAAGTATCCCAACGACCTTGAGGCGGGAGCGTTTTACGGCCTGTCGCTCTTGGCTGCTGAACCCCCGGCCGACAAATCACTCGCGGCAAGAAAGAAAGCCGTCGCCGTGCTCAACCCACTCTTCCTGCGGCAACCCGACCATCCCGGGTTGGCGCATTACATCATCCATGCCTGCGATTCCCCGGCAATGGCTCCCTTAGGACTCGAGGCCGCCCGCCGCTATGCCGCCATTGCATCCTCATCGGCGCACGCCGTTCATATGCCCAGTCACATCTTTGCCCGGCTCGGCCTCTGGCAAGAAGACATCGACGCGAATCTGAAGTCAGTGGCGCTCGCCCATCCCGCTGGCGAGATGTACATGCACGGACATGAGCTCCATGCCATGCATTTTCTCATCTACGCCTATCTGCAGACCGGACAAGACGAGGCGGCCAGGCGTGTGGTGGACGATTCAAAGCAGATTATTGCCAGCGCCCCCAAGACCGGCGACGACAACGGGATGCTCGAGTACTATGGCTTCGCTAACGCTCATTTTCCGGCACTCTACGCCTTGGAGATGCGCCACTGGTCCGACCTCGCAGCCCTTGAGCCCGCAGCCGGCGCGCCCCCTGATCTGCAGAGCATCACTTACTGGGCTCGAACGATCGGGACTGCGCAACAGGGCGACGTCGAAGCCACGCGTAGCAACGCACAGAAATTCGATGATGCGGAAGAAGCGACTCGCAAAACGAAAAACGCCTATACCCTTGACGGGCCGGACTTTCCCCGCGGAGAAGTCCATGCCTGGCTGGCTTTTGCGGAGAAAAAGAACGACGACGCTTTGCGCCAGATGCGCGAAGTAGCTGATCTCCAGGATAAGGTAGGAAAACGCGAGGTCGACATTCCCGCCCGCGAGATGCTGGCCGACATGCTGCTCACGCTCAACCGGCCGCAGGAAGCTCTGGCCGAATACGAGAGCGCACTGAAGATCGATCCCAATCGATTCAACGGACTCGCTGGCGCCGCCCGGTCCGCCGAAATGGCGCACCAGACCGAAAAAGCCAACACTTATTACTCTCAGTTACTCAAGAACTGCGACGACGGAAGAAATTCCGAACGCCCTGACCTTGCCCGTGCGAAAACCATGGTCTCAAAGAACGGGATATAGCCGTAGCCACAACTCATCTGAAATCGACTCTCGCGATCTTCGACAGGTTGCTTGCAGAGTCCGCCTGGTTCTGTGTAGCGAATTGTTCCCGAGTCACGGGCAAACCAGAAACCGTCCCGCTACTCCCATTCCCCTATGCTATCTTCAATAGGTTTACGCTGTTAGGCAGTCGGCACAATTTCTCCGAAGCATGGCTACCTCTGTCGGATCTTCCAAACCGGCCATAAAGGTCTTCGTCGCCACCACGGTGATGCTGACCTTCATCTCCTTCTGGCGGGCTTCTGCCATCGTTCTCTCGGACCTCGCATCTTCCGCTTACTACGCCGGCGGCGACGCCGAGAAGGTCATCGGCAAGAGCGCACCGTGGTTCATTCTCGGGGTCATGTTGTTCAGCTACTGCGTGCGGGCGCTATACATCGAATCGAGCAGCATGTTCGTCCGCGGCGGCGTCTACCGCGTAGTCAAAGAAGCCATGGGCGGTACACTGGCCAAGTTCTCGGTCTCGGCCCTGCTTTTCGACTACGTGCTGACCGGCCCCATCAGCGCAGTCTCTGCCGGCCAATATTTGGCTGGCTTCATCAAAGACATGGGCGTATACATGCACCGCCCGCTCCACTTCTCTGATGACCACTTCGCCGCGGGCGTGGCAGTGATCGTTGTGGCCTACTTCTGGTGGAAGAATACTCAGGGCATGCATGAGTCCAGCCAGAAGGCCCTGCAGATCATGGCAATCACCACTGTCATGGTGGTAATCCTGATCATCTGGTGCACCATCACGGTCCTGCGTGCTCCGGTGCAACTGCCGCCCAACCCGCTGCACGCAGGCGTGGTGCCGCTGAATAAAGAATCGCTGGGCTGGTTGGATACGACGTGGTTCAGGCACCTGCCTCTCGGCATTCTCACCAGTCTCATCCTTTTCGTCGGCTTCGGGCACTCTGTGCTGGCTATGTCCGGCGAAGAGACCCTGGCCCAGGTCAACCGCGAAATCGAACACCCGAAGCTGAAGAACCTGGAGAAGACCGGGCTGGTAATTTTCATCTACAGCCTGCTGTTTACGTCGCTGGTCTCGTTCTTCGCAGTGATGATCATTCCTGACAACGTCCGGCACGATTATTTCGCCAACTTGATCGGGGGCATCGCCATGTACTTGGTTGGGCCAGAGAGCCTGAAGCTGCTCTTTCATGCCTTCGTGGTGCTGGTGGGCGTGCTGATTCTAGCCGGCGCGCAGAATACTTCTATCGTAGGCGCGAATGGCGTTCTGAATCGCGTAGCCGAAGATGGAGTCCTGACCAGCTGGTTCCAGAAACCGCACCACCGCTACGGAACCAGCTTTCGCATCATCAACCTGATCGTAGGCCTGCAGATACTCACCATCGTGCTCAGTCGCGGCAATGTCTATCTGCTGGCCGCGCTCTACGCGTTCGGCGTGATCTGGAGCTTCGCCATGAAGTCCATCGCCGTGCTCGTGCTGCGCTACACCGAGCCCGGCAAGCGGGACTGGAAAGTGCCTGGCAACCTGCACTTCGGCAAGACTGAGGTTCCGGTGGGCTTGATTCTCATTTCCGCAGTGTTGCTGATCACTGCGGTCGTGAATCTGTTCACGAAATACCAGGCTACCATCGCCGGAGTGATCTTCAGCGCCGTCTTCTACACCATTTTCACTCTCTCGGAACACCACGTCGCCAGGGAACGCCACGGCAAACCCGAACAGCTCGACCAGTTCCGCGTCTACGGCAACCAGGAACTGGGCAGCGGCGCCATGGGAGTTCGTGAGGGAAACATTCTGGTCGCGGTGCGCGATCCCCGCAACCTGTATTACCTGCGCCAGGTGCTGGCCCAGACTAACACCGTGAAGCAGGATGTCGTCGTGATGAGCGCTCGCCTCTACCGTCGCGAGCCCAGCTTCGGCGGCAGCTCGGTCATGGAGGCCAGCCAGGTCTTCGACCACTACGAGCAGGAACTCTTCACCGCCGCCGTGGCCGTAGCCGAAAAAGAAGGCAAGCCGATTTCTCTGCTGGTGGTCCCGGCGGCAGACGTCTTCGACGCCATCATGGTGACCGCGCAGCGCCTCGATTCCTCGCGCGTGGTCTGCGGTCTCTCCAACAAACTCACCGCCGACGAGCAAGCCAAGCTTACCGGAGACGCCTGGGAGCGCATGCCCGAGCCCCGTCCACGTCTTTGCCTGGAAGTCGTCGCTCCTGACGGAACGGTCCGCGAATACACGATCGGCCCGCACACCCCGCGCCTGCGCCCCCAGGATGTCGAGCTCATGCATAAGCTCTGGCTCAACATCACAACTGACCCCAAGTTCGCCGGCGCGCACCATTACCACATCGTCGCCCTGGCGTTGGAAGAACTGCAGCGCGAGTTGAGTACCGAACAGCGCGCCCAGCTCCTGCAAAAGCTGCTGGAAGAGATGAAGCGCTCAGGCGACGACGCCCCGCCAAATTAAGCCTTAACTTTTCATCCTGAGGCGGGCGCTTTTTGTCCGCCAAAAGACCCGGGCGCAATAATCGCGCGTTTGGCTTGCTTTCCTATTGCCTCAGCAGCCCTTCCAGAGAAGCCCTCAGCTCCCGATACCGAAACGGATACCCGCTCGCAATCAGCTTCCCCGGCTCCACCTTCTGGCTCCCTAGCAGTAGTTCTTCACCCATCTCCCCAAACACTAATTTCGCCGCAAAGGCGGGCATGGGAAGAATCGCCGGACGCCCCAGCACGATGGCCAGCGTCGCGGCAAACTCCGCGTTCCTTACCGGTTTCGGCGCGACCATGTTCACCGCTCCCTGCAGGTCGCTCTTCAAAATGTGGTGGATCCCGCCCACCATATCCTGCACATCAATCCAGCTCATCCACTGCCGCCCGACGCCGGTTCGGCCACCCAATCCCATCTTGAAGGGCAGCAGCATCGCTCCCAGTGCCCCGCCCTTGGGGCTAAGCACAATCCCCGTCCGCAGGTGCGCGGTGCGAATCCCGGCCTGCACCGCGGGCGTCGCGGCTTCCTCCCACTCCCGGCAAACCTTGGCCAGAAATCCCGTCCCCGCCACGCTTTGCTCCGACAACGCCTCATCGCCGCGGTTGCCGTAGTAGCCGATCGCCGACCCACAGACAAAAACCTTCGGTTTCTGTTCCGCCCGCGCCAGAGCTCCCGCCAGATTCACTGTCCCCATCACGCGGCTGTCTCGAATCTTCCTCTTCTTGGCCGCGGTCCATCGTCCAAAAATGCTTTCGCCTGCCAAATGAATCACCGCGTCGAATCCGGAGACCGCGTCCGGCGCGATCGGTGCCCCTGGGTCCCACGCAATCTGCCCGTCGCCCCCAGCCGCTCCCCGCACCAGTCGCACCACTGACCATCCACTCGCTTTGAGCGAAGGAAGAAGAGCGGCGCCAATCAGCCCCGAGGCTCCGCTAACCAGGACTCTGGAATTCATGACTTATGCTCACAGCATGCAACTTTACCAACTGGTCAGAGCGTCCAACAAACTTCAGAAGGATTTGAAACCTTCGTAACCAGCGAAAAGTGAGAAGGCCCGATAAGCTATCTCCCAAAGGGCTCGCCCTTGGCAATCCGTTGGAATAGTTAGTGTAATCTCTGTGCAGGGATTCTCCTACGCCAGACGATTATCACGTATCCAGCACAGGACGAACCGGCATTGCTGTGAGCGGGACAAGAAAATACTTTATTCATGGCCTTCCAATTCAAGTCAGCACGCATAGTTCTCGCCTTAGCTGCACTGAGTTGGACGTCGTCTCTGCTTAGGGCAGACCTCCCCAGCCCACGACCGATCCGGCGCCCGGAAGTGTCAGCGGAACAGTCGTTGATCAAAGTGGAGCCGTCGTCGCCGGAGCCCAGGTGACACTTACCGGGGAAGCATCAATCCCCAAACCAGGAGGCACTATCGGGCGACAACGGGCAATTCTCCTTTGCCAACGTCGCTCCCGGCGCTTTTCAACTCACCATCACATCGGCGGGCTTCGCCACGCAAACATCCTCTGGAATCCTGGCTCCCGGGAGACGATCCACCTCGTCCCGCAAATAGCGTTGGCCGTTGCCGCCAACGTCACCGATGTGCAGGTCGCACTTTCCCGCGTCCAGGTGGCCGAAGCGCAGGTCAAGGATGAAGAGAAGCAGCGTGTGCTCGGCGTCATTCCCAATTTCTACGTCACCTACGACCCTCATCCACTTGCTCTTACCTCGAAGCAAAAATTCGAGCTGGCCTGGAAGACGACAATCGATCCAGTCACCTTCGCCATCGTGGGAGGCATTGCGGGAGTTCAGCAGGCGGAAAATACTTTCAGCGGATACGGCCAAGGCGCACAAGGTTATGCCAAACGCTACGGCGCCTCCTATGCCGACGTTGCTATAGGCACCTTTATCGGAAGCGCCATCCTGCCCTCGCTTCTGAAACAAGATCCCCGGTATTTCTACAAGGGAACCGGCAGCAAGCGAGCACGGATTCTCTATGCCATCGCCAATGCCGTCATCTGCAAAGGCGACAATGGACACTGGCAGCCAAATTACTCGAATGTCCTCGGAAACCTGGCCGCTGGCGGCATCTCAAATCTCTACTATCCATCCCAAAATCGCAATGGGGCAACCTTAACCTTCGAAAACGCCGCCATCGGAATCGGCGCCACCGCCGCCGCCAATCTGGTCGAAGAATTCCTGATGCGAAAGCTCACCACAAACACCAAGCACGACTCAGCTAAACCCTGACAGCCTGTGTAGAGCGGGCACCCTCGCCCGCTGCCTGTGACGTTGACCTTCGTTCTGGCGCCGCTATGTCTTAAGACCTTGGCATTCCGAAGCGCGCCGCAGGCGAGCCAGGAACCTGCTGTTCGCATGGAGCGCTCCGCCTGACGGCGGACGACACGGTCAAGGCGGCTCCCTGTTTGCCGTAGACTGCTGGGACCCGCCAACGAGCCGCAGGAACAGGCCCGCGCTCTCGAGTTCATATCAAAGCTAAAACGCGTCGAGCTGGTTCAGGATCTGCAGGCCGAGCTACAGCACCTGAGCGCGAGCGAACAGAGCGAGATCGCCGAAGCTGCCAGGCAGCTGCTCGGCGCATCAGACGGACGTACGGCCGAAACGCCCTAAGTCCATGTAATTAGCACTCACCACCCCCGACTGCCAGCTCCGAGCGCAGAGCTTCCTCGCCTTCCATTCGCCCCACGATTTCACTGCCGATATATCGGCACTTGGCTAAACCCAACTACCCCAATCACCTCCAGCCAACCAACTATAGCTTTAAGGTGGTTTTCCGAGATTTCCGAATTTTCCACAGTGTTCCGGTAAAACGTGAGTTATGTTCCGACTGGAACACTCAGTCGAATGTTCCGGCAGGAACACTGCGAGCTATAATCCTACATGGCGAGCTTGCGCCAACAGATCGCGACCACCGCTCTTACGCTCACCAAGTTCCGCGACCTGATGAAGCGGATCCAGGAAAACCGTCCGCAGGACGATCTCTCCATCGTCAAGAAAGCCTACGACTACTCCCTGAAACATCATGAAGGCCAGACCCGCGCTTCGGGCGAGCCTTACCTGGTGCATCCCGCTGGAAGTGGCGCTGGTGCTGGCCGAAATGAAGATGGACCCGGTCGCCATCGCCGCCGGCCTGCTGCACGACTCGGTCGAAGACACCTCGGTCACCATCGTCGACATTCGCAAAGAATTTGGCGAGCAGGTCGCGCACATCGTCGAAGGCGTCACCAAGATCAGCAAAATCGACTTCGCCACGCGCGAAGAAGCGCAGGCCGAAAACCTGCGCAAGATGATGCTGGCCATGGTCGATGACATCCGCGTGGTGCTCATCAAGCTGGCCGACCGCCTGCACAACATGCGCACGCTCGAACACCTGCAGCCCGAGCGCCAGCACAAAATCGCCGAAGAGACGCTGGAGATTTACGCTCCCATCGCGCACCGCCTGGGCATGGGAAAAATTCGCGGCGAACTGGAAGATCTGGGCTTCCGCTTTCTCGATCCCGCCGGCTACGAGCAGGTCGAAAAAGCCGTCAACGCGCGCCGCAAGCAGGGCGAAGCTTTTCTCGCGAAGATGCAGGCGATCATCAACGACAAGCTGAAAGAGGCCGGCATCCAGGCGAAGGTCGAGAGCCGCATCAAGCGCCTGTACAGCATCCACAAGAAACTGCAGCGGCAGCGCATCTCGGTCGACCAGGTCTACGACCTGTTCGCCATGCGCATCATCACGCGCTCGCTGCAGGATTGCTACGCCGTGCTCGGCATCATTCACAACATCTGGCGGCCGGTGCCGGGGCGCATCAAGGATTTCATCGCCATGCCGCGGCCGAATTTTTACCAGTCGCTGCACACCTCGGTGATCACCGAAGATGGCACGCCGTTCGAAATCCAGATTCGCACCGAAGAGATGCACAAGATGGCGGAGGAAGGCATCGCCGCGCACTGGAAATATAAAGACGGTCCGGTCTCGGCGCAGGACGAGCAGCGGCTGGCGTGGTTGCGGCAGGTGGTCGAGTGGCAGCGCGACGTCAGCGATCCCAATGAATTTCTTTCGGCGCTGAAAGTCGATCTTTATCCCGAAGAGGTTTACACCTTCACTCCCAAAGGCAAGGTCGTGGTGCTGCCGCGCGACGCCACGCCGATCGATTTCGCCTACACCATTCACACCGAAGTCGGGCACACCTGCGTCGGCGCGAAGGTGAACGGGCGCATGGTGCCGCTGCGCCACAAGCTGCATTCCGGCGACATCGTCGAGATCCTCACGCAGGCCGGGCACAAGCCCAGCCGCGACTGGCTGGGGCTGGTCAAGTCGTCGCGCTCGCGCAACAAGATCAAGCACTGGCTCAACGTGCATCAGCGCGAGCGCTCCATTGAAATTGGCCGCAAGCTGATTGAGAAAGAAGCGCGCAAGTATCGCATCGCTCTCAAAGAAATTAAAGATGAAGAGTTGCTGAAAGTTGCCGGCGGATACGGGCTGGGCAAGGTTGACGACTTGATGTCGGGCATCGGCTACGGAAAATATTCGGCGCGGCAGGTGCTGGCGCGGCTGTTGCCGGCGGGCGCGACGCCTTCGATGGCGGGCGACATTGAGGCCGAGGGACTCTCGAACCAGCCGGGCGCGATCGCCAGCGTGGTGCGCCGCGTCTTTGGCGACCACAACGCCATCATGGTCAAGGGCCAGGGCGACATGCTGGTCTACCGCGCGCGCTGCTGCAATCCGATTCGCGGAGAGAGCATTGTCGGCTACATCACGCGCGGCAAGGGCGTGGCGGTGCACGCGGTGAACTGCCCGAACGTGACCAACCTGATGTACGAGCCGGAACGCCGCATCGATGTGGAGTGGGCGCGCGATGAGAGCACGCCGACGGCTTATCCGGTGAAGCTTACGGTCTACTGCGACGATCGCTTCGGCATGCTGAAAAGCATCACCAGCGTGATTGGCGATGCTCAGAGCAACATCCGGAACATTGGGGCGCATACTGCGAACAGCCAGGCCAGCGTGGAGATTGTGCTGGACATTTCCGACCTCAAGCATCTGGAGCAGATCATGGCTGGGTTGAGGAAGATTCCGGGCGTGCATGAGGTGCAGAGGCTGCAGAAAATTTAGAAGGCAGTGGCCAGTGGACAGTGATCAGTGGCCAGTGAGGGTCGACATTAATCAGCGGACCTGGTGAGTTGAAGAGTGTGCGTGATGCCCGGTGCCGTCCCTTCAGGACTCGGTTCGGCTTCCGACTGCTACGCGGCACTTCCGTGCCGGGCTTTCACATGTTGCCCCTTCCGTGGCTGGATGGCCCTCGGCCCCTCAGGTCAGTGGCCAGTGATCAGTGGCCAGTGCCGGGCAACATTAATCAGTGGACATGGTGAGTTGAAGCGTGTGCGTGAGGTGCCGTCCCTTCGGGACTCGGTTCCTCTTTCGCGGGCCTACCCCGCACTTACGTGCGGGGCTAATGAATGGCCCTTCGGCTCCGCTCAGGGCAGGCTCTGCTGGCGCGACTTTGGTCGATCACGGCATGGACACTGGGCACTGCCTACTGGCCACTGCCTTTCAGCGTCTGAGGGCGGCGGTTTCTTCGCGGAGATAGTCTTCTAGACGGGCGGCTAGCCACGAGACTAGCTGCTCTTTGATGGAGGCGGGGACTTGGACGAATTCCAATCCGGCTGAGCCCGTTGGCTTGCACCAGCAGACCTCGGCGGTGATTTTGGCGTCGGCTTGGGTGTGGGGCAGCATCAGGCGCAGGGTGATTCTGTCGCCTACCTGCAGGCCGGGCGCGTTGGTGAGAGCGATGCCGACCTCGCTGATGTTGGCGGAGGTGGCCATAAACTCAGGCTGGGAGCCGATCGTGACATAGACGGGAACCCGCACGGGGCAGCGAAAGGAGCGCCTTTTTTCGTTCACCATGAGGGGATAGGAGACGCGGAGAGTTCGCATCAGGACGGTGGGAGACAGGGGCTTGACCAGCACGAAGCTGGCGCCGGCGCGGAATGCGCTGGGCATTTCTTCGTTGCAATTCAGGACGGCCAGCACGACGGAGGACTTGTGAGACGTCATCTGACGTAACTTTTTGAGAAGATCCAGGGCCTCGGCGCGGTCTCTTGAAATCGACTACCAGGGCTTCGAATTTGGAATGGCAAAGCTTGTAGGCAGCGGGGCGAAGTCGGAGCAGATATCGACGTGCATCGACATCTTTCCCATGGACTCGCAAAGAGTGTCGATGGTCTGAATGTCGGCGCTTACCAGCAGAACGCGGACGCCGATGGTGGGGGGTGGGCCTTTCTTTGATCCCGTTGGCTTCGATCCAGCCGTTTTCGATCCAGCCGGTTCTTTGTCTTTGTCCAGATTCAGTCGAGTGGGCGAGGGTCTCGCTCATACGGCGTTCCTCATAGGGCGTCCCTCATACGGCGTCGCTTATACAACCAGGGCCTCGGGGATTTCCATCTCGCCGTGTTCGAAGGCGTTGACGAATGCATCGACTACGGCGGGATCGAAGTTTGTTCCGGCACTGGAGACGATGATTTGCCGGGCTTCAAATGGAGTAACGGCACGGCGATAAGGGCGATCGCTGGTGAGAGTGTCAAAGGCATCGGCCACGGCCAGGACTCTGGCTTCAATGGGTATCTCGGTCGCCTTTGGAAGGACCGTAGCCGGAGCCGTCGAACTTGTCGTGATGGGCGAGGATGATGGGGAGAACGCGGCGCAACGATCCGCCGACCGGTTCGAGCAAAGCAACTCCCTTCTGGACGTGCTGGCGCATCTCCGCCATCTCTTCCGGGGTGAGGCTGGCGGCTTTGTGGAGGAGATCGCGGCTGGTTTCGAGCTTGCCCACGTCATGGAGCAGGGCTGCGGCGCGGACGTCGTCGATTCTGTCCTGGGTAAACCCCATGCGCGTGGCGATGGATGAGGCATAGAGCGCGACCCGGTAAGAGTGGTTGTGGGTGTATTTGTCGTTGGAGATGAACTGCTGCAGGATCGTCAGGAGGCCGAAGTAAGTTTGGCGGAGTTCTCCCAGATGGCGTTCGGTGCGGTCGTAGAGGGTTCCCATGGCGTAGGCGGTGATCAGGAGCAGGCATGCCCAGGTGACGAGCTCGGACCACTGATCGAAATTCAGCGCGAACGGAGCTGAGCCGGCGAAAAGGCCGGAATTCTTCCAAAGAAGAATGAGGACCATGAAGATGCTGGCGCTGGCGGTGAGCACGGCGTGCCGGCGACCATAGACATAGGCGGAGAAGATGGTGGGCAAGGTGTACAGACCGAGAATCATGCGGTGAGAAGCTACCAGCCAGTTGAACAGGCCAGCGATGACGAAGAGGGAGAGCACGAGCCATAATTCCTGGTTAATTTTGGCCAGACCGACTTTGAACTTGGACTTTGAGTCCGGGAGCGTCGCCGGCAAGGCTTCCCCGGCTGCTTAGGACGCGTTCGTTAATCAGCGTTGACTTCATCCCCATGTCTTCTTCCATTGATTCAACCTCACGACCGGCCTGGATGGCTCGCGAAATAGGAGACCCCTAGTCTCTCTATCGGCTGGTTGCTGCAGAACTTTAAGGTCAGTGGTCAGTGGCCAGTGGGCAGTGGCCAGTGAGGGCCTCATAGGTTGAAGAGTGTGCGTGGAGAACCGTGCTGTCCCTTCGGGACTTGCTCGGGCTTCCGACTGCTCGGCTCGTCTTGGTTTGACTTCATCGGAGTGCATCTGCGTTAATTGACGGCGGAGGGTTCATGCGCGAAGTTGTTTCCACCAAAGATGCTCCTCAGGCGATTGGGCCTTACTCGCAGGCCATCAAGGCTAACGGGTTTATATTTACGTCCGGGCAGATTGCGATTGATCCGGCCACGCAGCAGGTGGTTGCCGGAGACGTGGCGGCGCAGACGGACCGGGTGCTGCGCAATTTGTCGGAGATTCTGGAGGCTGCGGGCAGCGGGCTGGGGAAGGTTGTACGGTCGACCGTGTTTCTGAAGAACATGAACGACTTTGCGGCGATGAATCAGGTTTATGGCCAGTATTTCAGTTCTGATGCGCCGGCTCGCACGACGGTGGAAGTGGCGCGGCTTCCTAAGGACGTGCTGGTGGAAATTGATGTGATCGCGCTAGCGTAGGAATCTCGACCGCGCGAACCTGAGGGGGCTAAAGCCCTCGTCTTTATTCGCTCTGAACGGCACGACTGGAAGTCGTGCTCTTCCCGAGCGTGGTCGTGGTCAACTCACCGTGAAACTGGCAGGGGACCGGGAAACCTATGTGCAGCTCTCGGCTTCCTATAGTTAAATGTTCTTAGAGGAGACAAGAATGACTAAATATGTTGCGGCGATTGCCATTTTGCTCGCGCTGACGGCGGCTTTCGTCCTGGCGCAGAGCACAGCCGGGAAGCCGGCGGCTCCCAACACCAACGCTCCCACCAAGGTTACGGGTGATGGGGTGAAAACATCCTCTGGGCTGATTTATTGGGATATCCGGGTGGGGAACGGCGACGTGGCGAAAGAAGGCAGCCATGTGCGGGTGCACTATACGGGCTGGCTCACTACGGGCAAGAAGTTCGATAGCTCAGTCGATGCGGGGAAGCCTTTCGATTTCACCATTGGCAACGGCGAAGTCATCAAGGGATGGGAAGAGGGAGTTGCCGGAATGAAGGTGGGCGGCAAGCGGCAGTTGCGCATTCCTCCTGATCTGGCGTACGGCGCCGGCGGGACACCTGGAGGGCCGATCCCGCCGAACGCTACTCTGATCTTCGATATAAAGCTGCTGGGTGTGCAGTAGAGGCGTTCACCGCCGAGCACGCAGAGAGCGCCGAGAAATTTCCTGATCCAGAGTTGAAGATTGTTTCCTGGTGTGTGGCGATCCTCGGAGGATCGCTTACGCTTTAACTACTTTGCCGCTGCGCAGGCAGGAGGTGCACACGCGGATGCGCTTGGTAGTGGCACCTACGCGGGCGTGCACGGGACGGAGATTGACGTTCCAGCGCCGCTTCGTAACGTTATGGGCGTGGCTGATGCGGTTTCCGAATTGCGGCTTCTTGCCGCAGATATCACATTGTTGTGCCATGACTGCTGTAGATCCTTTCAGAGGCCTTAGCGGAAACGTCTATTCTACCGGATTCATGCTCTTGGGGACAATCCGCGGCATTGTGCTATGCGATACTTGACCTATGCAGTCCCCGCTTCAGGCGCCGAGCGCGGCTACGGACCCCAAGTCGGTTAAGGTAAACCTCACCACCGGCACCGGTGTGGACATTGAATGGGCCGACGGGCATGTTTCGCACTACGGATTCGTGTATCTGCGCGACGCGTGCCCTTGTGCGATGTGCAACGAAGAGCGCGACAAGGCTCGACGGAAGCCGGGAGAGCCCGCGAAACTGGCGCCCGGCGCGTTGCCTATGTTCAAACCTGCGGCCAAGCCGGTTTCTGCTGAAGCTATGGGGAAATATGCGATCCGGTTCAAGTGGAACGACGATCACGACCTCGGGATTTATTCGTGGAAGCTGCTGCGCGAAGTTTGTCCGTGTGAGGAATGCAAGGCGGCGCGGGCGGGAGCTGAGTAAAGGACCGGGCGCGCGCTGATGCAAGAGGGTAAATTCAGCAGAACGGCGCAGCGGGTAGCGATTCGGCGGGCGGCGCATCAGCTGCTGGACAAGCCCCGTGTGCTGGACGATCCTCTGGCCCTGCTCATCATTGGCTCTGACGCAGCGGAAGAGCTGCGATCGAATCCTAAAGAGCACCATGCTTTTTCGCGGGCGTTCCGGGCGTTCATGGCGGCGCGCAGCCGCTATTCTGAGGACGAACTGGCTCGCGCTGTGGCGCAGGGCGTCGGGCAATATGTGGTGCTCGGCGCTGGACTCGACACTTTTGCTTACCGCAATCCTCATACTGGCCTGCGGGTGTTCGAGGTGGATCATCCGGCGACGCAGGCCTGGAAGCGCGAGCGGTTGCAGGGCGCTGGTATTGCGATTCCAGCGGCTTTGACCTTCGTGCCTGTTGACTTCGAGCGGCAGAGGCTCGTGGATGGGCTTGGGCAGTCTGGATTCGACTTGGGCGCGGCGTCGTTTTTCTCCTGGCTGGGTGTGACTCCTTATCTCACGCGCGAAGCGTGCATGTCGACTTTGAGTTTGATTGCGACAATGCCTGCGGGCAGCGGAGTGGTATTTGATTTTGCGGTGGATCCGGCGCTGCTGAATCCGGGGCAGAGGCAGGCGCTCGATGCGCTATCCGAACGCGTGGCCAGATACGGTGAGCCGTTTCAGCTGTTCTTTGATCCGGCGAAGTTGCAGGACGAGTTGAAGAGTTTGGGATTCCATCGGACGGAGTTCTTGCAGGGCAAGGAACTCAACGCGCGGTACTTCAAAGACCGCGAGGATGGGCTGCTGGTGCGCGGAGGGTTGGGACATTTGATGGGGGCTTGGGTGTGAGGGTTATGAAGCGACCCGCCGCAGGTCCAGTGTGCGATACAATCCCTAGTCTTGCCAAAGTGATTTCACCAAGGAAATCTCATGCCAAATCGGAAGCGTACTGTCCTCCTCACGATTTTCGCAGCACTTGCCGTGCTGGGCGCGATATGCCCGGCCGGGGCGGCGAACGCCACGGTTTTCTCCGTTTCGTTTCCCAAGACCCGCAGTGACAAGCCTCTCGACGGCCGCATCCTTCTGATTCTTTCCACTGATGCTTCCGAGGAACCGCGCATGCAGATCAACGACACGCCGAAGACTCAGATCATCTTCGGCATCGACGTTGACGGCATGCTGCCCGGCCAGACCCGCATCGTGGACGCATCCGCTGCCGGCTATCCCATCAAGAGTCTCCGGGACGTTCCGCCGGGCGACTACTATGTGCAGGCTGTATTGCACCTCTACGAAACTTTCCACCGCGCCGACGGGCACACGGTTAAGCTTCCGATGGATCGAGGTGAGGGCCAGCATTGGAATATCGCACCCGGTAATTTGTGTTCCACTCCTCGCAAGGTTACGGTTAGCGCAGGCTCTGGAACCATCCACGTCGTGCTCGACCAGGAAATTCCACCCATCGCGCCTCCGCAGGACACGAAATATATCCGGCACCTCAAGATCCAAAGCGAGTTGCTCACGCGATTCTGGGGACGGCCCATTTATTTGAGCGCGAATGTGCTGGTGCCCGAGGGATTCGACACCCATCCCGAGGTTCACTATCCCGTAATTATTTCCGAGGATCACTTCAACGCTGACTTTGCCGGCTTTCGCACCGAGCCGCCTGATCCGGACCTGAAGCCGGACTACAGCGACCGCTTTCACATCTCCGGCTACAACCGAATCCAGCAGCAGGAAGCGTACAAGTTTTATCAGCGGTGGAGCGGTCCCGGATTTCCCCGTGTGCTCATCGCGGAAATCAACCACGCGAACCAGTACTACGATGATTCCTATGCCGTGAACTCCGCTAACTCGGCCCTTACGGCGACGCTATTGAGACTGAGTTAATCCCTGCGATCGAGAAACAGTTTCGCGGCATCGGGCAGGGCTGGGCGCGCTTTGCCTACGGCGGTTCGACGGGCGGTTGGGAGTCCATGGCCGTGCAGATGTTTTATCCTGACCACTACAACGGAGCTTTCATCGCCTGTCCCGATCCGGTTGACTTCCGGTCGTTTATTACTGCAAATCTTTACCAAGATAAGAATGCTTTTTACATGCAGGGCGCGCACGCCGATATTCCGCAGCCTGGCATGCGCGACTATCTCGGACGCACGCTGATCACCATGCAGGGCGTCAATCAGTACGAGCTGGCCCTGGGATCGCGGGGCCGTTCGGGAGAGCAATTCGATATCTGGCAGGCGGTTTATAGTCCGGTCGGGAAAGACGGCTACCCCCAGCCGATTTTCGACAAAGAAACCGGCGTGATTGATCCTGCCGTTGCCGCCTATTGGAAGGAGCATTACGACCTGAGCGCGATTCTGCAGCGCGACTGGGCCACGTTAGGTCCCAAGCTGCAGGGCAAGCTCAATGTTTATGTCGGCAGCGCCGATACTTACTTCCTTACTGACGCCGTCTACTATCTCGAGGATTTTCTGAAGACCACCACGAACCCTCCCTACGGAGGAGAAGTGAAATACGGCGACCGCGCGGAGCACTGCTGGAACGGCGACCCCAATCTTCCTAACTATCTTTCGCGGCTGCACTACCACACCATGTACTTGTCGAAAATTCTCGACCGCATGGAGAAAACTGCGCCGGCGGGGGCTGACTTGACTTCGTGGCGGTATTAGGGCGCGGGTAGCGCATTTGAGGAGGGCGTGGGTGTGAGACAGGAGCGGTGAGTTTTTGATGCGGAAAAACGAAGGCCCCGATTGCTCGGGGCCGATCAAATCTGGGCACCTACAGCACCCTGCGACGATTTCAGTTTAAGTCCGCCAAGTCTGCGATCAAGTTACTTTTGTGGGGAAGCTATCCCTGCTTTGCTCCCCACAGAACCCGCGCCCCGAATACCGGAGCGTGGACCCGACGGGGATTCGAACCCGCATCTGCTACCGTCGCAGGGTGCTGTGTTGCCGTTACACTACGGGCCCGCCTAACAGCTTATCCGCAATTCGCCAGAATGCACCCGGTTGCAGGTGGATTACCAACCTGTGAGGTTCCGAAAAGGGACGCGGCTTGGACAATCGTAATCCCCGAATCCCCTGTAAAATTGAATCATCAGCACTGGAGCCACTTCCGCATTGTCTTTCCTCGATCAACTCAATCCGCAGCAGCGCGAGGCCGTCGAAACTACCGAGGGGCCGGTGCTGATTCTTGCCGGCGCGGGGAGCGGGAAGACGCGCGTCATCACCTACCGCATCGCTTACCTGATCGAGCATATGGGAGTGATGCCGGAATCCATTCTGGCGATGACTTTCACCAACAAGGCCGCGGCCGAGATGGGCGAGCGCGTGGAAAAGCTTGTCGGCGGACTGAGCGTCGCCAAGCCGGTTATTTCTACGTTTCATTCTTTCTGCGTGCGCGTGCTTCGCCGTGATATTGAGGCGTTGCAGATTCCTTCAGCCACGCCTGGGCAGCCGCCGATTGGCCATACTAAGAAGTTTGTGATTTACGATGAGAGCGATCAGCAGTCCGTGGTCAAGTCGGTGATGAAGCGGCTTGGAGTTGACGACAAGCAACTCACGCCGCGCACCGTGCTCTCGCGTATCTCGTGGGCGAAGAATCACATGCTCGATCCGCAGGAGCTTTACCTGCAATCAGCTGATCCGAAGACCGAGAAGATTGCGCATCTGTTCGAGGAATACCGCAAGGAACTGCGCAGGGCCAACGCTCTTGACTTCGACGATCTTCTCTTGGAAGCTACACGCCTGCTCAAGACGGCCGCGCCGGTGCGCGAGTATTACAACCGGCGCTTTCAATATCTGCTGATCGACGAATACCAGGACACCAACCGGCCACAGTACGAACTGATGCGCATGCTTGCCGGAGCGCGGCATAACGTTTGTGCAGTTGGCGACGAGGATCAGTCGATTTATTCCTGGCGCGGCGCCGACATCCGCAACATTCTCGAGTTCGAGAAAGACTTTCCCGAGGCGAAGATTATTCGTCTCGAACAGAACTACCGCTCCACGCAGAACATCCTTGAGGCCGCGTCGTCGGTGGTGGCGAACAATATTCGCCGCAAGGGCAAGAATCTTTGGACTTCGCGGCAGGGTGGAACGAAGATTGGCTACTACGAGGCTCCGGACGGCGAAAACGAAGCGCTTTTCGCCGCGGACCACATTGCCAAGTATCTGCGCGAGGCCGGTCGAGCTGAAAACGAGCGAGGCGAGAGTCCGCGCGCCGCTGTGCTTTACCGCACCAATTCGCAGTCGCGGTTGTTTGAAGAAGCCATGCGCCGTTACGACCTGAAATATAAAGTGGTCGGCGGATTTTCGTTCTATGAGCGCGCCGAGATCAAAGACATGATCTCGTATCTCAAGGTCATCCAGAATCCCGACGACTCGATCTCGCTGCTGCGCGTGATCAATACGCCGACCCGCGGCATCGGCAAAGGCACCATCGAGACCCTCGAAAGACTGGCGCTTGAAACCGGGTTGTCGCTGTGGGGCGCGGTGGGAGAAGCCATTCGACGGCAACTGCTGCCGGCGCGAGCGCTTGCGGCTCTCAAGAGCTTTCAGCAGTTGATTGTGGACGCACAAACGATGTTGTCGGGAACGTTTGTCGAGAGGTTGGAAGAAACCGCAGGAACGGAAACTGTGGTGCGGGCGCCCTCGCCCGCGTCCGTCGAAGTCGAGGTGGAGCCGTCTGCCGGAGAAGATGCGGCAGCTTTCGATCCCACCGAATTCGAGAACACAGTATTCGACTTCGGTGGAGCGTATTCCGGAGATGAGATCGCCGCTGACAGTAGCGCCGGCGTCCCGCCGGTTGTCTTGTCAGAAGAGTCGGCATCGCAGCCGACCCCAAGCCAGCAAGATGCCGGCGCTACAACCGCTGAGCTGCTCAAGTTCCTGATCGACCGCACGGGATATATCAAGCTGCTCGAAGATGAAGACACGCCGGACGCCTTCTCCCGCATTGAGAATCTGCGCGAGCTGGTGAATGCCGCCGCCGATTCCCGCGACCGCGGGGAAACGCTCGACGAATTCCTGGACCATGCTGCGCTCATTGCAGACACCGACGACTATGATGAGCGCTCGCAGATCACGCTGATGAGCCTGCACGCCGCCAAGGGCCTGGAGTTTCCCCTGGTCTTTCTCAGCGGCCTCGAAGAGGGGCTGTTCCCGCACTCACGCACCATGCTGCAGCCCGACGATGTGGAAGAAGAGCGGCGTCTGTGTTACGTGGGCATGACCCGTGCCATGGATCAGCTCATCCTCACGCGCGCGGTCTACCGGCGGAGATACGGCACCGACCTGCCCGAAGCCAGCGTGCCGTCGAGATTCCTGGAAGAAGTGCCGATGCAGTTGATCGAAGAATTGGGCGGACGGCGTGGCAGCACAGCCCGTGTGGGGATGGACACACTTGTCCGTCCAGCGGGGCGCAGCCCCGCTGCCTATGATGCCGACACCCACTATTCCTATGAAGACGAAGATCAGAGCGCAAGCTGGAAAGGCCGCGGCGGCGTTCCGGCCAGCGCAAGCCGCCAAAAGCCTACTGCTCCGGCTCAGCCTTACAACTCGATCGAGAACATCGCCGAGTTCTTTGCCTCGCGGGGAAAGAAATTCAGCGTTCCCAAGACGCCGGTCGAACAGCCCACCGGCAAGCGCGGATTCCGTCCCGGGCAAAAGGTCCGCCATCCGAAATATGGCGAAGGGACGGTCTACCAGCGAGAAGGAGAAGGCGAAGAAGCCAAGATTACGGTACAATTCCCTCGCTTCGGATTGAAGAAGCTGGTGGAGAAGTATGCGCAGTTGGAGCGGGCGTGAGCGATTTGGTAATTTTGTAATCGGGGAATTTTGATAACTTTACGGCGAGCTTGCCTTAAATTACAAAGTTACCCAATTACGAAATTACAAATTAGAGATCCGAGAAAGCAATCATGGCAAACACAGCAACACTGACCAAAGAAGAACGCAAGAAAGCAAAGCGCGCTTCACGCAAGAAGACCAAAGCAGAAAAGCCGAAGAAGCCCCGCGATTACGCTCGCGGATCGAAGAAGCGCAAGGTGAAGAAGTTGGCTCGCGGCCAGTCGAAGCGGTAGGCCGCACGCTCGGAATTACGGGCATGGGCCGTCGCCCATGCCCGACTCCCGCTGTGAGGAGACAACCACCTCTTGTCACAACCATCCGCGGAACCCACCGCCACCGTGCGCACGTCTGACAATCAGCTTTTCTGCTGCAAGTCAATCGACAAGCTGATCACGGAATCCGAGGCCCCGGGACAACGGCTGCAAAAGACCCTCGGCCCCTGGTCGCTGACTGCGCTGGGTATTGGCGCGATCATCGGCTCTGGAATTTTCATCCTTACCGGCACCGCGGCAGCTGGCGAATATTTCCAGGCCCCATCCATTCTGCATGCGCAGGCGCTCGACGTAATCATCAATCTACTGCGTACCGGCAGCACGGCGGGAGCGCTGATGCACGGGCGCCCGCCGGCCGGGCCATCGATTGCGATTTCGTTTCTGCTGGTCGCGATCGCTTGCAGTTTTGCTGGACTGTGCTATGCCGAACTGGCCTCGATGATTCCGATCGCCGGCAGCGCCTACACATACTCCTACGCGACGCTGGGCGAAATTTTTGCCTGGATCATCGGCTGGGACCTCATCCTCGAATACGTAGTCTCGAACGTCGCAGTCGCGGTTGGCTTTGCCGGATATACGAAAGCGCAACTGGCGGTCTTCGGCCTCAACTTGCCCGAAAAATTTGCGAGTCCGGTCTGGGCCGGCGGGCAGTGGACGGGCGCCTATTTCAATCTCCCCGGTTTCCTCATCGTTTTCATTCTCACGCTGCTGCTGGTGCGCGGAGTGAAGGAGTCGGCGGAGACCAATAACATCATGGTGCTGGTCAAAATCGGCGCCATCCTGACGTTTCTGGTAGTTGGCGGAATGCTGGTGAAGCCCGCGAACTGGGTGCCCTTCGCGCCTTCAGGCTTCGCCGGAATCGTTACCGGAGGGGCCATCGTTTTCTTTACCTACATCGGATTCGATTCAGTCTCGACCGCCGCCGAGGAATCGCGCAATCCGCAAAAAGATTTGCCCTTCGGCATCATCATGTCGCTTGTGGTCTGCACAGTGCTCTATGTCGGCGTTGCCGTCGTCCTGCTCGGTATGATGAAGTACACAACCTTCGTGTCGGGTGAAGCCGCCGAAGCGCCCGTGGCCTACGCCATGAAGTATCTGGGTGTGCACCCGCTGTTTCGCTCGGTCATCGTGATCGGAGCGCTGACCGGAATGATCTCTTCTCTGCTCGTGTTTCAGTACGGGCAGGCACGCATCTGGTACGCCATGTCGCGCGACGGCTTGCTGCCGAAGCTGTTCTCCGCGGTACACCCGAGATTTAAGACGCCGTACATTTCCACCTGGATCGCCTGTTTCGCCGTAGGAATTCCCGCAGGCCTTGTGGACATTGGAGATGCCGCCGACCTCGCCAACATCGGGACGCTGTTTGCCTTTGTTCTGGTTTCGCTGGGAGTGATCATCTTGCGCCGCCGCCAGCCCGATCGCAAGCGCGCGTTCCGAGTCCCGTTTGTGCCGTGGTTCCCGCTGATCTCGATTCTCTTCTGCGGCGGCCTGATGTTCGGGCTCACCGTCATCACCTGGCTGCGCTTCGTGATCTGGCTCGGCCTGGGCCTGCTGATTTACGTCTTCTACAGCCGCCATCGCAGCGAGTTCGCGAAGAAGTAGCTGTCAGCTTTCAGCCATCAGCAAAACCGCGCTGTCATGGATTTTCTCACTCGTCCGTCACACGAGTTGAGGAACGCGCTTCACGGCGCCCCTGTGTCTCCGTGGTGCTCAAGCTCCTCTCGCAAATCTTCCGGCAAGAATCTACAATCAGGAAGTGACGTCCTCCGCACTTGATCGGCCGCCGAATAGTTTCCTGCGACTTCTGCCCAAGGCTGAGTTGCATCTGCACCTCGAGGGGGCGATCGGCCCGGCCACGCTGTTCGAACTGCGGCAGCGCCGCGGTGAACGCCCCACCCGGGCCGAGATCGATGCGCTCTATCGCTACGAAGACTTTGCCGGTTTCCTGCTCGCGTTCAAGAACATCACCGAGCACCTGCGAACCGCGGACGATTACGAGCTCATCACCTACCGCCTGATGCAACGCCTGAAAGAAGAAAACGTGCTGCACGCCGAGGTTTACGTTTCGGTCGGAGTCTGCCTCTGGCGAAAACAGGATTTCGCCGCCATCTTCGAAGGCCTGGATCGCGGCCGCGCCCGCGGCGCGCGCGACTTCGGCATCTCGCTGCTCTGGATCTTCGACGCTGTTCGGCAGTTCGGCGCTGAGGCGGCACAAAAGGTCTTCGAGCTGGCGGTGCGCTATCACGACCGCGACGTCGTCGGCATCGGCATCGGCGGCGATGAGCAGAAGGCGCCGCCCGAGCTTTTCCGTGATGCCTATGCCTGGTCGGCCGACCATGGCTTGCGCCTTACAGCGCACGCCGGCGAGACTGGACCGCCGGAATCCGTTTGGGGAGCTCTCAATCTGCGCGTCGAACGCATCGGCCACGGGCTTACTGCCTTCCATGATCCCGATCTGGTCGAAGAGCTTGCCCAGCGCCAGGTTCCGGTAGAAATCTGCCTCACCAGCAATCTGCGTACTGGTCTCTGTCCCAATCTTGCGGATCATCCGGCAAAAAACTACTTCGACCACGGAGTGATGATCACGCTCAACAGCGATGACCCGGCCATGTTCGGCACAACGCTGGCGCGCGAATACCAGATCGCGCAGCAAACTTTCGGATTCACCGACGAGCACCTGCGCGAACTGGCTCGCAATTCGTTTGAAGCGTCATTTCTGCCCGCGGAAAAGAAGCTGGAGTTTCTGAACCTGTTCGACGCCGCTGCCGCGAGGTAATCATGGCGGTCAAGACTATCCTGCAACTCGGCGATCCGCGCCTGCGAGAGGTCGCACCGCCGGTCGAGGATCCTTCTGCTCCCGAAGTGGTTACGCTCATCAAAGACCTCGCCGACACGCTCGCGTACTGGCGTGCCACCACGGGATACGGCCGGGGCATCGCCGCACCGCAACTCGGCGTGCCGCAACGTCTCATCTTTCTGCAACTGCCTGGAGAGAAGCCTTGGCCGCTCATCAACCCAGAAATTCTTGAACGCAGTGCAGAGAAGATCATCGTCTGGGACGCCTGCCTCAGTTTCCTCTCGATCTTCATGCAAGTTCAAAGGGATCGGGAAATCACGGTCCGTTATCAAGACATGAAGGGTGAAAATCACGAATTTCGTGCCGGAGACGAGCGCAACCTCTCCGAGCTTCTGCAGCACGAAGTCGATCACCTCGATGGCATCCTCGCCGTCGACCGTATTGCCGACATGAAGACACTCTGCACCCGCGAAGAATTCGAGAAGCGGCATCGCCAGGGCAGCCCGTACGCCCCCGTTCCAGCTACAATCGAAAGTTGAATGATTCACAGCTGAGAATAACTGGCTTCCGGCAACTGAAATGTCTCTACACATCGGCATCGTCGCTTGCAGCGCGGAAGGCGCCGCTCTGTGTTACCGCACCATCTGCGTCGAAGGCTCGGATTTGCTCGGTCCCTACGGCCACCCGGAAGTTTCCATGCACGGCCATAACTTCGCCGACTACGTGAAGTACATCAATGCCAATGACTGGGCCGGGGTTGCCGAACTGATGCTTTCGTCCGCCGAAAAGCTGGCCAAAACCGGGGCGGACTTTCTGATTGCTCCCGTCAACACCGTGCATCAGGCTTTCGACCTGGTGGAACACCGTTCGCCCCGGCCCTGGCTCCACATTGCGGTCGAGGTTGCGAACGAAGCCAGGCGTCACGGCTACAAGCGCCTTGGAATTCTCGGAACCCGGGCACTGATGGAGGGCCCGGTCTACCGCGAGAAGCTGAAGACGGCGGGCATCGAGCATCGGATCCCCGGTCCGGAGCAGCGCGAGCGCATCCATCGCATCATCTTTGACGAACTCGTCAACGGCGTATTCCTGCCGCGCACGCAAGCCTATCTCACCGAAGTGATCCGCGGTCTAAATGACGAGGGCTGCGATGCCGTAGTCCTCGGCTGCACTGAGATCCCGTTGTTGATGACGCAGGAGCAGTCGCCCTTGCCCATGCTCGATTCCACGCGCCTGCTGGCGAGAGCTGCATTGCGCAAAGCCGTGGAGGGTTGAACGTTCTGTGCGCATTGGGCGCCATTCGCCCCGGCAAATTCGCCGATCGCTGTCGCAAAGCCTGCACTTACCTCGCATCCATGCTGTAATAAGAGATTAGTAATAAGAGATCAGTCAGTCTATGCCGTCTGCCATTACAACCTTGCGCCGCCGCGCCAAAGCTCTACACCGCAACCTGCGCGGAGCCTCCATGGCCGCGCACGCGCTCGCTTCGACCGACCACCCTCTGTTAGCGCACATCATTCCCGTTCGGCGCTGCAACTTGGCCTGCACCTACTGCAATGAGTTCGACGACTTTTCGAAGCCTGTTCCGATGGAAGAGATGTTTCGCCGCATCGATAAGCTGGGCGCGCTGGGAACGGCAGTGGTTACAATTTCCGGCGGCGAGCCGTTGCTGCATCCTGAACTCGATGACGTGATTCGCCGCATCCGATCGAACGGCATGATTGCCGGATTGATCACCAACGGCTATTTTCTGGTGGCCGAGCGCATTCAGCGGCTAAACCGAGCGGGCCTCGAGTGGCTGCAGATCTCCATCGACAACGTGAATCCCGATGAGGTTTCGAAGAAGAGTCTGAAGGTTCTGGACAAGAAGCTGCAGTGGCTGGCCGAACACGCAGAGTTTCACGTGAATATCAATTCCGTGATCGGCGGCGGCATCGCGAATCCGCAGGATGCGCTGACCATCGGTAAGCGCGCCGTCGCACTCGGTTTCAGTTCTACCATCGGCATCATTCACGATGGCAGTGGGCAAGTGCAGCCTCTCAATGAAGAAGAGCGCGGCATCTACGACGAAATGAAGTCGTGGGAGAAGCGCAGCTTCACCCGCATCAACGCTTTTCAGGACAACATTGCGCAGGGCCTGCCGAATGAGTGGCGCTGCCGCGCCGGCGCGCGCTATCTCTATATTTGTGAAGACGGGCTGGTGCACTACTGCTCGCAGCAGCGCGGCTATCCCGGAGTGCCCCTGGCGACTTACACGCGCGACGATATGCGCCGCGAATATCTAACCGAGAAAAGCTGCGCGCCGCATTGCACGGTTTCCTGCGTGCATCAGGTGTCAATCTTCGACGGCTGGCGCGCGCCCCAGCATCCTGCGCGGAGCATCCCCTCACAAGACACGGAGCTCGTCCAGATCGGGCATTAGGCCCGTTTCGTCCGCCGCCTATTTCTTCGGCTGAGCCGAGGGCGGCAGAATTCCGTTCAGGCGCAAATACATGGCGGCGGCTGCGTAATGGTCGGCCCATCCGCTGGCCAGGCCCAGTGAAGCCATGGCCCGGGGAAACTGGTGTCCTCCGAAGAGTTCGACGCTGTCGCCCAGCTTGGAGTCATCCATTTTGGCGAGCGCATCGGCGCAAAAGTCGAACGAAGCCGTGGCCGCAGCGAGCAGCTTCTCCTTCGAGTCGGTTTCTTTGACTTCCTCGACTTTGGGTGCGTCAACGTTCGCCGCCTTGGCGCATCCGCTGTTGTTCGAACCAATGATGTGGACGACCAGATGTGCGAAGCTCATCTGCTCGGGCGTGGGTTTGTAGCCGAACTTGTCGGCAGGCATGGCGGAGATGGCGCCGAGAATGTTATTCCGCGACCGCGGCAGCAGCATGCGGATGGAAGTCGCCACCGGATCTTTCACCGGACCGGCGGCTGCCGGCGCCATAGCCGATGATGGAGCCTGGGCAAAAGCGAATCCGCTGCAGAAAAGAGCCAGAACTGCGAGTGTGAGTTTCAAGGGAAGCCTCCTGAACGTCTAAGCATACCTCAACTGTAGTCTATGAAAATGCAGCGCTGATCGCTGCCCCGGCCAGCGTAAACACCGCCCACCAGCCAAAGACGATGGCATAGGCGGTGCCGCTTTTCACTTTGCTCACGCAGGTGAAACCGATCGCGGTCAGAACCAGGGTCCAGATCATGAAAATATCGAGACTGGTCGCCACGCTGTACAGAAACACATTCCCGGCTGGACTCATGAAATAGCCGGGATTGGTCGCCACGGGATTCTGAAAGGAAAATGAGTCCGGACTCATCCCTGCTACCACCGAAACCATAGCCAGCAGTGTCTTAAGCATGAGGGGAAGAGCGGCATAAACCACGATTGCCAGCGAGACCTTGAACGAAACGCTTGCGCCCGCGGCAAGTTTAAAGGTAGCAAACAGGGCAGTAGCGATGATCAGCCAGATGATGAGCGTGATGGCCGGAAAAATGTAAGAGATGACCTGGGTGACTTTCGCCCCCTGCTCCAGTTGCCGTTCCCGCTGGTCGGCGGGCAACCTCTCCAGGCGCTCCTGCGCTTTAGGTTGCGCCTGCATCTGGTTCTCCATGATCTTGCGGAAGCCGATCTTCTGCCCGGCGGTGTACACCATTGCGGTCGAGACTACGACCATGAGCAGAAATGGCGCCCACCATGCCGCACTACGGCGCAGGTCGGTGAAGGTCTTCGAGGGCGCGATGAAAGTGTTGATGATGCGCGCGCCTTGGGAAAGTGGAGCGTTTTCGGGCGCGGGAACGGATGCAGGTGGGAGCGGAGCAGCAGCCATGTTCTTGCCTCCGGCGAAATGCCAAGGAATTCTATCCGGGATGCGCCTCGGAGACAAGCGAGAGCGTGAAGGGCAAGTTCGTGAAGTGCAAGTAAGATAAATCCATGCAGAACGTGACGCCGATCGCGATTGCGGCGCTCGGCTTGGAACTCGCTCCGGCGGTTCTGTTCGGCCTGGCTGCGGAGCGGGTGACGCGCGCCGTGGGGCGCTGGCCCTTGGCTGCGCGCATGCTTCTTCCGGCGTTCCTCGTTACCCCCTATGCGATGGTTTCGATCTCCGGTCACATGTTCCGGTGGGGATGGTTTGCGCTTTACGCTGTGCTGCCCGTGGCGATTGCATGGTTGCTCCAGCGCGCCGCGGAGGCTGACTCGGGGCAGCGCGGCGACTGGCGAGACGCGCTGATTCTGCTGGTGCTGGGACTGGCTGTGGATCTGCGCTGGTTCGACCGCGCGTGGCCAAGCGGTCTGCGAGCCCTGAACGAATTGTTTCTGGTGGATGCCGGCTTGTACGGGTTTCTGGCGATCCGGCAGCTAAGCGGGACCGGGTTCGACTTCCACTTGAAATCGAGCGACTGGAAAACGGGTCTGCGGGAGCTCGCTTTTTTTACACCCTTCGTTCTGGCACTGGGACTCGCGTTGGGCTTCATCCATCCGCATCGTAACCTGCCGGGAATCGGCAGCGCGCTCCTGCGCTGGGCGGGGATATTCTTCTTCACTGCCGTGCCGGAAGAACTTTTCTTTCGCGCCTGGATGCAGAACCTGCTGGAGCGGCGCATGGGACGGCGGGCAGCGCTGGTGATCGCGTCGGTTCTGTTTGGGCTGTCGCACTTCAATAAACGTTCCGCTCATTTCAACTGGCGCTATGTTCTGTTGGCGACGGTCGCGGGAATGTTCTATGGACGCGCGTGGCGCGAGCAACGGCGAGTGCCAGCTTCGACGATTATTCATGCCAGCGTTGATTGGATATGGGGGTTATGGTTCTAGAGGATGCGGCCAGCGCCTCTCAAATAGTAAAAGCAATGCGTTCGGCGCTGATGGCGATTGTTCAGCTTCCCAAGTCGATCTAGTCTGAGCTTGCCTGGGCTATACCTCTGCCTTTTGCCATCAGGGTTCCCACGAAGCGAGCAACTGATTCGAGTCTCTGTAGATCGTCGGGAGTGAAGTCCGGCCCGGCTGCGGCTGGGCGTGGAGCCTTGCGGGAGATTTGAATTACGCCAATTACTTCTCCGTTCTTAGCGAGAACGGGTGCGGACATTAGTTTCTGGATTACCTGATCGTCCAGCCCGGTATCACCCAGTTTGACCAGCTCAAAAACACTGAAGTGCTTTACCTGCGTGAAGCCATTGTGGAGTTCCGCCTGCTTGGTCCGCGCGGTGCGGGCCGCGACAGCTGAACTGGAGAGAGGGATCGCGCCCGCTGCTCGCAACGCAGCGGGATACAGGAAGTTCAGCAGACTTCCGCTAAGCTCCAGCAGAGCGACCTCGGTTTCCGTTACGCGGAAGATCTGGGCCACGTTGGCGCAAATCGAATCGGGAGTGCTATCCGCCGAGTCCAGGCCCGCAAGCTGTTCGATTTCCGCCATCGTACTGAGCATGACTGAGGATCGGGGTGAGCGGCAAGGTAACTAACGTGTCCCGGTCTACGGAACCGGCTGCGTCCCGTGGTAACGCAGATATCCCAAACCAACACGCAGGTGGTGATGAAGCGCGTCAGGGACGCTGATCGCGACGCAGAGGCCGAGCAGTCCCTGGGCCAGGCCGAGCGCCCAGAGGTTGCGATAACGCCGGAACAGCGCGCACGAGACCATGCCCCACACCAGCGTGGCTCCGGTGAGCACAAGGTTGGGGAGGTGCGCTGCGGCGAAGAGGGTACCGGCGAGCACCACCGCAGCGGATTCACTCGAGACCAGGCGTAACAGCCGGTCCATAAAATAGTCCTGCAGAAGAAACTGCTGATAGACGGTCCAGAGCAGGTAGCCGGCGACGTGCGTGAAATCCGCTTGATAGAGAGGATGCAGAGTGCCGATTCTCGCTGCGACGAACATGCTCAGGGCAGCGAGTGCGATGGCGGCGGGCAAGATCCAGAGCGACGGAATAAGGCCGCGCCAACCCAGACCCAGTTCATCGCGACTTGGGCGTTGCCACAGCACCACCAGCAACGTCAGCACGAGAACCATGGGCGAGAAGCCGTGCTCCAGGCGCTCAGGCGTCCAGATGACGCCGACAATCACACCGTAGCCGAGAATCAGCTCGGCGAGATCTCGGGCCCGGCTGGGACTGAGACTTGACATCAGGAAAGTATGGCATAGGAGCCGGTCGTCTCCGCATGCACCTCCTAGAGCTCCACTTCCGGAGTGGCTTCGAGCAGGCTGCGGGTGTAGGGATGGTGCGGGCGTTCGGTAATCTGCTCGGTCGCGCCGACTTCGACGATTTTGCCGCGATACATCACCGCGATGCGGGTCGAGAGATAACGCACGACCGGCATGGAGTGGGAGATGAAAAGATAGGTCAAACCCAAGTCGCGCTGCAGCTGCGCGAGCAGGTTGACGATCTGCGCGCCCACGCTGACATCGAGCGCGGAGACTGGTTCGTCGGCCACAATGAACTTGGGATGCAGGGCGAGGGCGCGGGCGATGCCAATGCGCTGGCGTTGTCCTCCGCTGAATTCGTGGGGGAAGCGCGGCAGAATGGATTCGTCGAGGCCGACAGCGCGCAGCAGTTCGACGACGCGGGATCGAATCCCAGTTTTCGAGCTTCTATTTTCGTGGATAAGAAGCGGCTCGGCGATGATGTCTTCGACGCGGAAGCGGGGGTCGAGCGAGGCGAAGGGGTCCTGGAAGATGATCTGCATATCACGGCGGAGGTGGCGCATCTCGCCCGGGCTGGCCGCGAGCAGGTCGCGGTCTTCAAAGCGCACGCTGCCGGAAGTGGGCTCGATCAGGCGGAGAAGCAAACGTCCGAGCGTGCTCTTGCCCGATCCCGATTCGCCCACCAGGCCAAGGGTCTCGCCGCCATGAATGTCGAGCGAGACATCGTCGACGGCGCGGACTTCGCCGTGAGCTTTCCTCCCAAACGCAGATTCGCCTTGCGGATAAATCTTGATTAGATTTCGTATTTCGACGAGCGGCATGGTTTGTATTATCAATTCTAGAATACAGAACGACCTATTGAGCTGCGATCATGGGCACCGCGGCCAGCGCAGCGAGTAGCCCAACAAACCTCCAGCGAGTGAGGTGTTCTTTCAAAAACAAGCGGGCCAGCAACACGGTTACCGCGGGATAAAGCGACGAGATAACGACAGCTTCATCGAGGCGCCCCGTCTGGCTGGCGTGGACAAAGAGTATGGTGCCTAGGGAGTCGATGCAGCCGGTGAGCACTCCCCAGCGCACGCCGGCTGGAGTGATGTCGGTAAAATTCCTCAGCAGAAGGACGATCAGGCCCGTGATGATCAAGCCGCCAGCCCTGGTGATAGACGCAATCCAAAAGGCGGAGGCGTCGCCGGCCTGGCGGACGCACAGATAGAAACTGGCGAAGCCGATGCCGGCGAGGACGGCAAGGCCGATGCCCTCAGGAGGGCCGCCATCCTCCGTGCGGGTGATGAGCCAGAGTCCAATCGCGGCGAAGAAGAAGCCGAGAAGAGGAATCTTGCCGGGCAGGCCTTCGTGGTACATGGAGAAAACCGCTGGGATCGCGGCTCCCAGCACGGCGGCGACCGGGGCAGTGAGGCCCATTCTTCCTGAGGAAAGTGCGCGATAGAAGATGGCCAAAGCAGCGCCTCCGGAGAGGCCGCCGGCCAGGACCCAGGCCGCGCTGCGCGCGGAGGGGATCGGCGCATGAGTGGCTGAGGTTAGTGTGCCTACCACGAGCAGGCCGCCCAGGTTTACAACGACCGTGAACAGGAAGGCGTTGGCGCGCCGGGTGGCGTAGCCACCGAGAAAGTCGCTGGTGCCCCAGGCCAGGACTGCGGCCATTCCATAGGCGGCGGTGATGAATTGGGGTGTCGCGGACATGTCCGACGAGGGTAACATGCTGTGGGTTGGGGGGTGGAGCGGCGAGATCGCGCGTACCAATGCTCCGGCTGAATGTTCCAGTTGGAACATAATTGCGGTTTTACCGGAACACTGTGGAAATCTCGGAAAACTCGGAAAACCACCTTAAAGCTATAGTTTATTGGCGGCAAGTGGCTGATGTGGGTAGGGTTAGGCAGGTGCCGATATCTCGGCACAAGAACTCAGGGGCGAAGAGAAAGCAGTGAACAGCTAGTCTCGAGACTGGCAATCGGCATCGACAAGTGCCAATTGCATAGACATACGGGGATACGGCTAGGGGTTAATGCCATTAGCCCACTACCGAAATACGGCATGTTCCGACCGCCGCCGAATTGAATTGAATTCCGAATCGAATCCTACTGCGTTTTGAATGGCGGTCGAGGAACCGCCGGACAGCTCGATATGCTCAGCCCATCTACTGTGCCAGAAGTGACGACCTGCTTATAAATCTGCGCGATGCAATCATTCCACTCGGTGTGCCCCTGCCCACGGAGCACGACCTCAATCCGATGCGAGAAACCCTGGGCCGCGTGCTGCATGAACCAAAGCGGCGTACCTCCATCGGCATCACCAGAGGCAAATACGGTCGGCACGGATGACCGAATGGGTTCGCGATAGTCTTTCGGGAGTGAGGCCCGCGGCCAAAACTTGCAGGCAGCCTGTTGCTGGCGCACGCGATAGTCACCCAAGAAAGTGCCCTGGGTTTCGGCTTTAACATCGTCTTCCTTGATAAACGGGATATCCTCACTACACGTAATCGCAAAGAAGAGTCCAAAGCTGAAAGGTGAGTCATCGCTGGCATCAGATAGAATGCCCTCGGAAATTGGGTTCCAGTCCCCAAGGAAAGCTCGGTGAATCATCCAGGGTATTGTTGTGGAGCTTCGAGGTCGATAAAGCTCCGAGCGAAACCACTCTGCAACCCGACCGCGATCCAGCGGCACGGTGCCGGTGTGCCCCTGTACGGCGACGCGCACTGATCCCGAGGAGAGACGCGCGGATATCTGGCGAAACTCCTCTCGCACACGAGGGAACGCAGCGTTACAGGCGAGATCTCCGGCACACGCGTCGAACATCTTCTCCAGCGCCGCTTGTTCCGTCTTCGCAAAAGGAAGCGGTCCCGGCACGTCAATCGGAACGACACTGCCCATATACACAGTCCTCACGCTTTTGGGGTACATGCGCAGGTAAACCTGCGCCGCTCGAGTTCCGTATGAGCCCGCGAACAAATTCAGCGGTCCGTAGCCGAGAGCCTGTCGGACCCGTTCGAGGTCGTTGGCGAAGCGATCGTAGGTGTACTGGGTCAGGTCTGCTCGGACACGAAGGTTTTGCTCGCACCTTTCGACGGCTGCAGGCGGGAAAACATCGCGTAGGCTCGCGGCAGGTTCTTGAGCTGAGAATAGAGCGCAGTTCAATGCGCCCGAGCGCCCGGTGCCCCGCTGGTCTACCAGGAGGAGGTCGCGATCCTGACGCAGCTTTGTGAACTGCTCGGCGTAAATCGCGGCCGCGCTGATCGCATCTTCACCCGGGCCGCCCATTAATATGACAATCGGGTCTGGAAGCGACTTCGCATTGGTCGCGGGGATTACAGCAACGCCGATTCGGAGCCGATGCGTAACTGGATGATTTGGATTCTCCGGGACTTCGAGCCAACCGCAGCGTGCCAATTGTGGGACGCCTTGAAGGCTACAGGAGGAAAGCTTAATTTCACCAAGAGAGTTAACGACAGCAGGTCGGCCTATGACGTTCGCAGCATACGCAACATTCACGAGTTGGATCGATGTAACTGCCGTCAGGAGCAGGAGCGATCGAAGTCCGGCCATGCCGTAAGCGGCGGTCGCGAATTGGGGCGCGTCGGACATGTCCGACGAGGGTAACATGCGCTGGCTGGGGTCCACGGGTGGAATGGCATGTTGAGGTCTGCGCAATCCCAGCCTTCGGCTCCGCTCAGGCAGGCTTTCTCGCAAAGAACGCGAGAAGTGGGGCACCCGGACTATAATTTTGCCCCGCTCACCGGGCTCGAATCGGGCCTCCTTGCCGAGGCTACAATCTGCTGTATCCGGGGCGCCTTGGATGGTAAACTTCTTGAAGGTTCCGACTGCAAGCTAGGGTCCAAGAGACAGCGTTCTAACAGACAACGCTCTAAGAAACAACGCCTAAGAGACATCCTTTGATCGAACTGGCACCTTCGATACTTTCGGCAGACTTCGCCCGTCTGGGCGAGCAGGTGCGCGCGGCGGAGGAAGGTGGCGCGAGTGTCATCCATGTGGATATTATGGATGGGCATTTCGTCCCGAACCTTACCATTGGGCCGCCGGTGGTGAAGTCGCTGCGGCGGGTGACCGATTTGCCGCTCGATTGCCACCTGATGATCGAGAATCCGGACGATTTCATTCCGGCTTTTGCTGAAGCTGGGGCGGATTGGATTTCGGTGCACCAGGAGGCTTGCCGGCACTTGAACCGTACGCTGCATCTGATCAAGAGCCGCGACTGCATGGCGGGTGTGGTAATCAATCCGGCTACGCCGGTGGATGCGTTGACCGAGGTGCTCGACATTGTGGAGTATGTGCTGGTGATGTCGGTGAATCCGGGCTTTGGCGGACAGAAGTTTATTCCAGCTACGCTGCACAAAATGCGGCAATTAGCTGAGATTCGCAGCCAGCGCAGACTGACTTACCGCATCGAAGTGGATGGCGGTGTGGGGCACGACACGGTGGGCGATGTGGTGCGCGCGGGCGGAGAAATCCTGGTGGCGGGCAACGCGGTGTTCGGTAGCGGTGATCCAAAGAAGAATGCCGAAGGGCTGCTGAAGGCGGCTACGGAAGCAGCGCTGTTGAAAGTCTAGCAGCAGCAAAAACGCCGAGCTTCGCTCGGGCGGACGGCCGACGGCGGTTGTCCCCACATAATCATTCTCGAGGTCTTATGTCACGTCGATTCTCATTGATTGCGGCGCTCAGCATCTTGCTGGCGCTTACTGTCGGTTGCACCAATAAGAAAAGCGTCAATCCGCTGGCCAATGTGGGGACGAAGCAGCCCGATAAGGTGCTGTTCGACAAAGCCATGGACGCGATGAAGCACAACCGCTTCGACGTGGCGCGCATGACGCTGCAGACCTTGATCATTACCTATCCGGATTCGGAGTATATCGCCCGGGCGAAGCTGGCGGTGGGTGATTCCTGGTACGCGGAGGGTGGAACGGCTTCTCTGGAGCAGGCGGAACAGGAGTACCGCGATTTCGAGACCTTCTTTCCCAACATGCCGGAAGCGGCCGAGGCGCAGCTGAAGATCGCCAACATCCAGTACCAGCAGATGGAGAAATCGGACCGCGATTACACCCACGCCAAGCGGGCCGAGGATGAGTATCGGAACCTCATCATGCAGTACCCGGACAACCCGAAACTAGTGGCGGAAGGCAAGAAGCGGCTGCTCGAAGTGCAGGAAGTGCTGGCCGACCGGGAGTTTGGGATTGGAAAGTTCTATTACTATCGGATGTCGTATGCGGCGTCGATCGCGCGGCTGAAGTCCCTGATGGAGAAATATCCGTTGTACAGCCGGGCCGATGAGGCTTTGTTTCTCCTCGGTCAGAACTATGAAGGGCAGATCGCGCAGATACGGGCAAGGCCGACTTGCAAGGCGTTCAACACTCCTCCGGGTTGCGTGGGCGAAACGGCCAAAGGGAGCATGATTTCGGTGCTGACCAAGGATGCATCAGCGTCGTATTCGCAGATCATTACGCGGTATCCAGTGATGGTTCGTGAAGATGACGCGAAGAGGCGGCTGGCCGCGTTGCATCAGCCGATTCCCCGTCCGACCAAGGCCGCAGTAGCGCAGAACAAAGCTGAGGAAGAAGGCCGGCAGGAGGCCGGCACGCTGGATCGGGCGATGGGCTTATTGAAAAAGGGGCCCGACGTGGCGCAGGCAGCGAAAGTGGGAGAGCCGACGTTGGTGGACCCCACTCCAGTGGCAGCTAACCAGGAGGCGGCAGACACCATGCGGCAGGCGATGGGACTTCCTGCCGGCGGCGAAAATGGTGTTAGCGGGGAAATCGTGAAGAGTAGTGGCCCGCCAGCGGCGAACGAGGCGGCTCCGCGTTCCGATGCGCCCGCCCCTGTGGCGAACGCCGAGCCTTTTGCCCGTCCAAATACCGCAAATGCGCCAGATCCGAATGAACTGAAGCCGGCCGCGGCGCCCGATCCCAATGAGTTGAAGCCCAGCGCTCCAGATCCGAACGAGCTGAAGCCGACGGCGGGGAGTCAAAATGCGGCAGTGACCGATGCGGCCGCGCCGCCGCCCGTGCAGGTCAACGAGATCCAGCAGGGAGCGGCGACTTCTGGCGGCGAGGCTGTTGCGAGTTCCAGTGCCGCCTCCAACCTGGCCAGCGACAAGGATATTTCGAGCAGCAAGAAGAAGAAAAAGAAGGGACTGAAGAAGATCCTCTCGTTCTGAAAGCGCCTGTACGACGTCGATTTCCGCGCGAGAATGGCAACCCCTCAGGTTGCGGTCTGCGCTTGAGCGCTCTGCGCCTGAAGCATGAGCGACCGGAGTTAGATCCAAATCCCTTTCGATTTGCTCCGCTTTTGCCGGACTTTCCCCGGACGTTGGTTTCAGCGGAAGAGTTAGACAGCCCTGAATTTTTCGGGGATTTCTCCGATGGGTATCGTCTTCCGGCCTGGGGAATTCCCGCCCCGGAGCGGCTTCCTGCGCGCGGTAGGCGCTGACCACTAGTAACCTGGTAACATGCCGCCTGATCATTGACTTACGTCGACGGTCAGGTTACCTTCGCGATATCTCCCCTCATCAGAGGAATTCCTTTGGCCCGGAAGATACTGCTCGCCGACGACAGCGTGACCGCCCAGAACATGGGCCGCAAAATCCTCGCCGATGCGGGGTATGAGGTGATTGCGGTCAACAACGGCTCCGCCGCGCTGAAAAAGATCGCCGAACTGAAACCCGACCTGGTCATACTCGATGTTTATATGCCCGGCTACAGCGGGCTGGAGGTGTGCCAGCGGCTCAAGGAATCGCCGGAAACATCGCGGATTCCGGTGCTGTTGACCGTGGGCAAGCTCGAACCTTTCAAACCGGAAGAAGCGCAGCGGGTGCGCGCCGAAGGTTTTATCGTCAAACCCTTTGAAGCCAGCGAATTGTTGGGAACCCTGTCGAAGCTGGAAGACAAAGTGGTGCCGCGGGCCGAACCCTCCAAGCCCGGGCGCTTCGCGCGCGCGATCGCGGCGGCGGAAGAATCCAGCCGCGGCGGGCGCAGCCAACCGGGCGACGAGAATGGATGGAAGAGCCGGATCGGCTTTCCCAAAGAGAAGACGGAACCGGAGCAGAAGGTCGCCGACGAAGCTCTGGTCTCTTCCGTAAGCCGCGCTCTGGTGGAGACCTCCGCGGAGAAGACAGAGAAAAAGGAAGAGTCGCAGCAACCGGCAGAAGCGGCCGAGACAAGCCTGGATATGGCGGCACTCGCGCCGGCCGGCCTGCCCAAAGATGTGACTGCGGAAGAAGTTGCGGCCATTGCCGCCGCAGCGGCGCAGATGCAGATGGTGGTCTCGGCGATCAAAGGGGAGCAAGTTTCTGCGGCCCCGGCTAATGAAACCCAGATTGCCCAGATAACGAATCAAACAAGTTTAGAGCCGACTCCCGATCGAGCCAGAGGTAACCTTTCATCCGCAGCTGAGGGTCCGGGCGGCATCGCCCTCGCGGCGCAAATGGAAGCGAAGACGGAAGGCTCGGCAGAAAGCAACGGCAAGGAAGCCAAGCTCGACAGCGCTGCCGGTGATCCTGCCGCGGCTGAGGTATACCATCGCCGAAAGGGCGATGCGAGCTCAGAAGAAACGCGCGATGTTCCCGTGACCATGGCGTCCACAGCGGAATCTGTAGTGCCCGCGAACCCGGGCGGCACGCGATGGACAGCGGTATCGGTCGCGCTGGAGGGCAGCGAGTCTGCCATCTCGCTCGACCAGGAAATGCAGAAGGCCTATTCCGCCTTTGCGGCTGCAGTCTCTGCCGCTGGTGTAGCTATTCCGCAGGCTGAGCTGGCAGCTGCCGGGAATTCTCCTGCAGCCGCACAATCTGCAGTGGAACTGCCTGAGCAGGCCAGTCCTCGTGAACCTGTCGACGCGTCCAGCCCGCAACCCGCTGCTCCGGCACCCATCACGGCAGAGATTGCGCCGGTCGCGGTGCCGGTCGAGACGTCCCCGGCCGCCGTAGCGTTCTCAGAACCGAGTCCAGAGCCGCTGCCCGCCGCTGCGTCTGGGGCGCGGGAGTCGCAGTCTCGGTTGGAATCGCAAACCGCGGCGGCGAACGCAGCCACCGCGGCCGAAGCTGCAGCCGAACCGAAACTGGATCCCGAAACGGTCAAGAGCACGGCAGCCGCCTGGGCGAGCTGGCGTCAAACCCGCGATACCGGCAAAGGCGCCGAGGCATCCGAAGCCCAACCCAGAGAATTGGACACGGCCCAGTCAGCCCCAGCCGAGACTGCCGCCCGTGCCGTGGCCGCGGGCGCGGAGCGGATTTTGCAGGAAGCCTCGGCCGCCAAGCCGGAAGGTGACCAGAACAACGTTGCCAGCATCGTCGACAGCGTGCTGGCCGATCTTCGCCCCAAGCTCATGGAAGAGATCTCCCGCAAAATGTCGGAGAAAAAGTAAGGCGATGGTCTTAAGGGCGTCACGCGAGAGTCAGCGGTGCGCAAGACTCCAGGCATAACTAAAACATCCGTCAAGGCGCGCTACACTTTACCCGATGCACCGCGTGACCGAGGGGGAATCCATGAAGGTTCTGGTGGTCGAAGCAGAAGATGCCGTCTTGAAGGCTACCGGCATCATGCTCAACAAGCTTGGTTACGAAGTTGGACTTGCCCCAAACTGCAACGAGGCGTTCCGCATTTACTGCGACGAGGGACCCCACGATGTTGTCCTCATCGCATTGAAATTCCTGCGCAGTTCCAGCGCCGGCGGTGCCAAGCTTATCGATAACCTCCGCCAGAAGAATCCCAACCAACACGTCGCCTTCATCACCGCATCGCCGGTCCTGAAAAAGCCCTTCTCTCTTCAGGAATTAGACGATTTCATGGGCGCGTTTCGACGGCCCGCAAGAAGCCGCTTCGGATGACGAAAAGGCGACGGGAGGGAATATGCACCCCTTCCTTGCGCTCCGTTTAGGTTTTCCGAACAGGCTAAAGGTTTGCCACGCATCTGAATGATTGTGAGGCTAAGATTTAGGCGCGGGCCAACCGTTCAGCACAAAGTACTGTGTCAAGTGTCTGGACAATCATTGCGTTGGTTTCTTTGTTCTTTACAGCAATTCTTAGTGCGCGTGATCCGAGTGCGCTGCCCATTAAGGCGGTATCGCGAAGAAACAAGCCATATTTTCTGCTTTCGCTTACCACGACCGCCGCTGTGGAATGCCACGGTTCAAGATGACACATCACGAAGTTCGCCGTGCTGGGCAGGATTTCCACGATGCCGATGCTTCGCAAACCAGCGATTAACTCAGCGCGTAAGAGATGGGTCTCTCGGTAGCGTTCTGCATAGTAGTTTTCGTCCTCCAAGGCTCTCACAGCGGCAACTTGAGCAGGCAGGCTAACCGCCCAAGGAGGAGTTATCGAGATGAGATCCGCGAGTTGATGCATGGGAGCGCATAAGTACGCGGCCCGCGTTCCGCTTAGGGCATACACTTTGGACATCGATTTACACACAATAATGTTCTCGCTTCTGGCGGCAAAGGGCTCAAGCGATTCACCGGGCCCAGCATAGTCAATGTAGGCCTCGTCCACCCAAACCCTGGTACTCGCTGGGACGCCGGTCAAGACTTTTTCAAGAGCGTGACGCGGAATGAGCTGCCCGGTAGGATTGTTCGGATTCACGAGAACGATCAGGTCATAGCCCCGTCGGATCTGCGATGCGAGTTCGTCGAGGTCGAGAATGTATTGGTCACGTCGCTGCAACACGAGGCGGTGAACCTTGCAACCGATTACGTTTTCAAAGATATGAGCATATTCACCGTACGTCGGATCCAGGATAAGAACCCGCGAGTTGGCGTCCAACCACTGTCGAAAAGCCAGGTAAATCAAATCAGAGGAACCGGCGCCGGGTAGAATGTTTTGCTCATCGACCCCCCGGAACCGGGCGATGACCGCTCTCAAGCCGTCACTGGGACTCGGGGGCGAGGTACTCATCAGCCACGGTAGGTGTTCACGCATGGTATCCAACACCCTTGGGGAAGGCGGAAACCATGCGTCGAGAACATCGGCATTGATGATCCTGTTTCTGCGCTCCAACGAGTCGAAGGTTGTTCCGATCGCGTCGAAAAAAGCCCCTCCGTGAAAACAACAGGCGGGCTTGAAGAACGGAAAGTCAACGTCCCATATAACTTCGTTACACAGCTTCTTGTAATAACGATGGTGACGCTCCGCGAATCCCCGCAATTGTTTAACGGTTGTGGTCAGCAGCTCAAAAGTTACGGCTCCGGCTTTAATCCGTTGATTCAGGGGCTGCAAGCCGTGTTTCAAATAAATACTCAGCACATCGGTGCGGCCCAAGGCGACGATATGCTTCCCCTCTCTCTCTTCTACCCAGCGAAACGCAGCATACATCAGGATGGCAGCGAGGCGACTGCCGCGGTGCTCTTTTGCGACCGTGAGGATTCGCAGCTCGTACAAGGTATCGTCAAACGGCACCGGCAAAGCATCGCGCGAGATGTATTTGTCGATAGAATATTGGCCACAGCAAGGCGGGGTAATGCTGATAAAGCCTGCCAGCCGGCCATCTATGTGCGCGGTGATGTACTCATTGAAGGAGTCCAGGGAATCGGAAAGGCTGTGGTCTGGATTGGTTTGGTGTTGACCCAATTCCTGCGCATATACTTCGTGCCGCATTGCGTAAATTCCAGGTCTGTCCCCTGGTTTTGCGATGGCGATTCGGGCTTTGCGGCGGCTTTGGTAAGACATACTTGAATCCTTCATGTCAGTAATTGGGGGCATTCTCCCCGTCTGGCAAAGCGCGGATTAGCTCCGAAGCCAATGCAGGAACATGGCAAGCCCCGATACTTGGGTGAAAGTACTAACAATAAGGACTGCGAGCCATAGTCGCGGACTCGGCAACGCTTGAAATACGCGATTGAACAACGTGTTGCTCCATCCGAACGAAACATCAAAATTTGGGATGAAGCTGGCCTGGGCGGAGGTCGCCAGGGCGTGATGTCTCATGTGTTCCGGGGGGCTAAGAGCAAGGCGGGCGCGCTGCAACGTTGTCGCGATCCTTGGCCTTACACCAGCAGGCTGGTGCGCCCATCGATGACAAAGAGTTGCGTAACATGCAGCAAGCATGAGAGTCCCCCACGCCACGAATACCTCTCGATATCGGAATCGGAATACGAGAAGCGGAACCAGCAGATTGAGGATCGCAACTGCAGTCAGCTCCCCCAACAGATCGACGACAGGTTTGCGGTGGATGGTATTGATCCATCGCGGAAAGTGATGGCTCTGAAAGGTAACCACAGATTGGCCCACAACCGGAAGTCTTGTGAACTCCTCGGCGTCCAGAGCGTAATGAAGAACGGTTGAATAGAGATTCATCCAAAGTACAATGACGGCGGAGAACACGATCATGACGTTTAGAGGATAGGACCAGATCCCAATCGATGTCATGAGAAAGGCTAGCAACACCCATGCGCAAACCAGTGGACGACTTGGAATCGTGTAATCAAGTTCCTCGTTCACCATGGATGACGCACCCTCCCTGGCGTCAGCGGCCTTATTTGGTCCCACTGGGCTTCCAGCGAAAAATTCCTGCCTCTGCTCCGGCGCGGGGTTAGCAGGCATTGTACATCCAAGCTTCCAGTTCGTTCTGTATTTACGAAAATGAAGGGGGGTGCATATTCCCTCCCGTCCTGTTCTCACCCCCTCGCACGTTTGACGGGGTATTACGCGCTGAGGGGAAAATGCTACACCCCGACCCCCGCCACAAAATCTGGACCCAGGGCCCGCCCGCGCGCCTCGTCCCACAGGCTCTTTGGCGTGCCGAGAATAAGCGGAGAGGCGATTATCAGCCCTTTTTCGACTCTGTTCACAATACATAGACCTGCGAAGCGTTGCTGCCCAGAAGCAAACTGGAAAAACGCAGTATTACTTGTTACCAAACGGGGATCGATCATCATTACTAATTTCGCCGATCCGCATTTCTTGTAGATGTGAGGATCTTCCTCCAGATCACCTGAGAACGCTAGGCTCTTCCGCTTATCCCGTGCCTTACAGAGTTTCGACCCGTTTTTTGTTCGAAACACGGTCGAAAATGACAGCGTGGCGCCGACCAGACCTTTGTCATCCCAGCTAATCTTCTCGACAGGCACTGCCTCAAGTTGGAGCTTGTTAATCGCTTCACTTGCGGCAACCATGACGCGATTAAGTTCCCATCCGAGTTCATTGAGAAAGGAGAATGGCGGTAAGCTGTCCAGGGCCAATTGAACACCTTCTAAGCCTGCGATTTGCGAGATGCGAGGAACATTGATGTATGTTAATTGAGAGATATTTGGTGTCCACTTGACCGCGACTGTGCCGGACTGAGACGGAGGCACGTTGTTTCCTAATTTGCTCTTTTTCTTTTGGTCTCTGATGAAGTCTCGGTTCAACTCCTTCACTTTTTTCATCAGATCGTGCGGGAAAAACTGTGTTTCAATTCCAGCATCAGCGAGAATTTGCCAGCCTTTTCCCGACACAACGGGGTTCGGATCCAGAATCCCGATTACCACCCTCGATATGTTCCGTTCCGCTAACCTGAAAGCGCAAGCAATCTTTGGATCATTTCGGACTGTGCAGGGTTCAAGCGTCGTGTAGACAGTAGCCCCCGAGACGAATTTGCCTGCCAACTTTTTCTCCAGCGCTATGTATTCAGCGTGGCTTTTGGGAAATTCGCCACGATGAGCTTTGGCCATAACCTTGCCGTCCTTCACAACAACCGCGCCGACCTTAGGGTGTGGTCGACTGTCTTCAGCGACGCTCTTAAGCGCTTCGTCGATTGCCATTTGTGCAAAACGACGGTCGCCCCGACTGCTCACTACGTTGCGGGTTGCTTCAGTTACCGCAGCGGCTTTGGAGGGTCTTCGCTTTGCAGTGGTTGAAATTTGGCTCTTAACTACAGAAGGTCGTTTCGCCGTATTGGTTTTCTTCACTATTGACCTGCCTAGCGGTCATTTCGGCCAAAAAGCAGCAATGGGTTCAGCGTGGAAGTTTTGAACTCGGCCTCGCAATTCACTTCGAGGGGTTCTGCGTAGGCCATGGTACAGGTGGTTTACAGGCGTAGCCAGTTTTGTACCAGTTCACGGTCATTTCTATTGACCGACCAGGCTCTTGCCACCATCCATAACAGTGGGCTACGCTTCCCTGCGAGATTTTTCCCGTGAATTCCATGTAATCTTGCGGTGAACCGACCTTCTGGCAACTGACTGATGAAATGACCCCATCCTTGCCGTTCGAAAGTGTAGAAATGTCTAGAGAATAGTCAAAGAACTTGTGCCCGTGTCCATCGTCGGATGTTTCGGGTAATGCGTTCGCTAGAGTGTGAATAGGCTGCGTATAGGGAGTGCCGTACTTATCGGTCGACAGCGTGACTGGCGCGCAGTCATCCTTCGGGCTGACCGGCGGAACAACTATGTGCAGGGCTCCTACGTTAGGGTTTGTCTCGATGTTTATGATGATGGGATTATTTGCATTTTCTCTTTCCAGCGTGACCAAAGTAGACGGTGGGGAAAAACTCCCCCAATCTGACAATCCCCAATATTGACCACCCAAGAGCTTCTTGGGATGTTTTCCTTCATCATCAATGACTCTTGCGTTGCTGATAGTTTTTGTGTGGACTTGAATCGGCGAATCTGAAGGTGCCCATACCCAAATCAATTCCAAGGTCGTTCGCCATGGAGTATCAGTGTAGGCAGCATAAGTAAAGCCGTAGCTGTGCCGTGACTTTGCATCCAAACATTCTTTAATTGCCGGGCCCGCCTGCGGGTCCAAGAACGTAATTCCAGATGCAGTATCGTGGTCATAGCCAAGGCTTTCTTTTTGTGAATACATTTCCTTGATGCGCTGCTCGTCGCTCTGCTCGTACGTCAAGCCGAGTGCGCCGCCACCTAAGAGAGCATCAAGTTGCCCACCTTGTTTTGCTGCCTCGTAGATTTCTTTGTTCCATTGCGAGAGAAAAGCATACCGAAGGGTCTCATGTGAAACATCCACTTTGTGGTCCACCAGCATTTGAGGAAAGCATTGCGAAACATCAAATGGCTCCCCATGTTGTGCCTCGCAAAGAGAAAGTGCACAGATCAAAAAGGCTCCCGGTGCGTGACCTGCCCCCCAGAAATTAGTCCAGTCGAAATGTGACTTCTCCCATTTAGAATGGCCCGCCCAGGGCCAGGAGGAGGAGTCGTGCGCAAGAGTCGATTCAAGGAAGAGCAGATCATTGGCATCCTGAAGGAGTCCGAGGCTGGAGTAGCCACGCCGGAGCTGTGCCGCAAGCACGGGATCGCGTCGCAGACGCTCTACCGGTGGAAGGGGAAGTACGGCGGGATGGAAGTGAGCGAGGCGAAGCGGTTGCGGGCGCTGGAAGAGGAGAACCGGCAGTTGAAGCACGCGGTGGCCGAACTGCTTCTGGACAAGCGCGCATTGCAGGCGGTGGTTACAAAAAAATGGTGAGCCCGCAGTTGCGACGGCAGGCGGTGGTCGTGATGCGCTCGGAAGTAGCGGTTTCAGAGCGACGCGCCTGCGGGCTGATCGAGATCTATCGCCGGACGTATCGCTACGTGCCACGGCCCGAGGACCCGCGACTGCGCGTGCGGTTGCGCGAGCTGGCGGCAGAGCGGCGAAGGTTCGGATATCGCCGATTGACGCGAATGCTGGTGCGTGAGGGATGGAAAGCGAATCATAAGCGCGTATACCGGCTGTACGTCGAAGAAAAGCTGAGCCTTCGTCGGAAGCGGGGCCGACGCCGACGCGCGGGATCGCGCCTGGTGCTAGCGCCGCGCCCGACGCAGCCCGATCATCTGTGGACGATGGACTTCGCCAGCGATGCGTTCACCAACGGGCGCAAGTTCCGGACGTTGAATCTCATGGACGGCTTCACCCGCGAGGCGCTGGAGATCGAGCCCGACACCTCGCTGCCGGGAGCGCGTGTGGTGCGTGTACTAGAAGGACTGAAGCAGCAGGGACGCAAACCGGAGGTGATCGTGATCGACAACGGGCCGGAGTTCGTCAGCCAGGTGGTGGACCAGTGGGCCTACGAAAACGGAGTCCAGTTGCACTTCATCACGCCGGGGCGACCGATGGAGAATGGCTACATCGAGAGCTTCAACGGCAAGTTCCGCGATGAGTGCCTGAACGAAAACTGGTTCTTCGATCTGGCGGACGCCCGTCGTAAGATCGCCGAGTGGAAGGCGGACTACAACCACGTGCGACCGCATTCGGCGTTGGGATACAAAACACCGATGGAGTTTGCCGCTTCGTGGAAGGCAGGCTTCTACATTGCTGGGCTGGGGCAAGGGGCCTCAAACGCCGGCCCCTTGCCCCAGACCCCCATCCCCGCTACGCTGCGAGGCGAACAAAAACCGGAGAAAGTCTCATTATCCCTGGACTAAAAATGGGGGGCAGGTCAGTGACTCCATTCATCCTGCTTAACAATATCACTCGGTATCTGCTCGCACTCCGACTGCCGAGTCCGGGCATAGCTGCGATGAATACGCCCATTGGTTCGACAGCCCCTTCGGTTGGTTCTGGCTCCTTCACTTTCAAGCTCATTTACGGGGCGATAGTTTGTGTCATTGGGCTCGGGATAGCGGCATACTACAACGTTGCGTTCGTGGAGAGGCATGCGCCAGCCATCAACGCGAAGCTGCACAACGGCGACATTTCTGATGAGTCCGATACCGAATATTCCCTGACCAAGCTTACGGAAGATGTAGCAGCTTTGGTAGCAGACACCAAGAGCAAGAACTGGGCTGGATATCGATCAGAAATGCTCTCTAGGGCACCCTACTTGCTTGACCTCGATGCGCAGAACGACAAATTCCAGCGCCGAGTGGCAGCAGAACGGGACGCGAACCTCGGGGCGAACGACATTTGCGAAAAGCTGGCCCTTGTTGAGCTTGGCCCCGCGCTGAACGACTATACGACAGTGCTGAACGACATGTTCTCAATCGTAAAAAATACGACGGCACCCACTCCTGCAACCGCTGCGTCACTGGACACGTTGAGTGGCCGAGAAGATGCCGCCCTACGACACCTAAAGGCATACTTTTCTGATGTTAAGAATCATAGCTGTGACAAATAGTTGTGTGGGATAAAACAAATTATGGCACGGCATTATTACCGCACGAATGTCCCACTGCCGGTAATGATCTTGAAATGGATCGCGGTCGGGGTTTTTGGCCTGTGCTTCTTGCCTATGACTCCTGCTTTAATGCGCCCAAGAGAGAGGCTGAGAGGCAAGCGCAGGCGCAGTGGGACAGAGAACGCTTCAACGGTTGGCGCTTAACGAAGCAAACCTACGATACCCAGCACGGCCTGTTTTTCGATGAGTTGAACAAACACACGTGCACGACGCTGGGATACCCCGGCTATCCTGCATGCCCCGCGCAGCGCTACTATGCCAATGGCCAACCTCAATCCCTCGGGGCGCCCTAGAGCGCTTGTAGAATGGAAGAGGTTGGCAAGGGGCACGCCCGAATGGCCGATCCCTCTATATTCAGCGAAATTGCGCAAGCTATCCCGGTAGTCATTGGCGGTTTGTTGGCCGTGGGCGGCGGCGTAATCGCCCAGGTCGTCACGCATTGGCTGTCCATCAGCCGCGACGAGCGCAATCTTCGGCGGGAGCGCTTAGAGTCTCTCGTTAAGGCACTTTATGCGCACAATCAGTGGCTTGACGAAAAGCAAGAAGTGACGATCTTTCGCGACGAAAATCACGACAAGCCGAATCCACTAGACGAAGTACGAATGATTCAGGCGCTCCATTTTCCAGAGCTTGCGAACGAGGTTAACCTTCTTGTGCAAGTGCAACTGCCGATTTTTAAATACATCGCGGAGCAGAGGCTTGCTCGCCTGAAGGATCCAGCGGCCTTTATCAAGGAGTACAACAACAAGCCCTTCCTACAAAGCTACGAAGTCTATCTCACCGCGCTAAATGTCACGGTAGTAAAATGCCGACACCTGCTCCCCGCGCCACAGCCGACTCCTCTTAATGGATTATGGAAACTCGTCAATAAAATGGACGGAAAGTAGCGAGGGTCCATCCACCATCGCGATTCGTGTTTCGGGCTGCCCCCCGCCGCCACATCCCGCTTTCGCCCCACTCCCCCGCGCATCCCATCAGGCGCCATCGTCGGGCATTCCCGCTCCCACACCTCGCACGCATACCCCCCGGGGGTTGGGTGTAGCATTTTCCCCTCAACGCGTAATACCCCCTCGCACGTTTGACGGGATAGGAGGTAGGAGAAAAAAAGTCCGTCCTCCGTAGTAACCATGTGGTAAACAGAGGGACATGCGCCGGGCGGGCGCTACGGGATCATCGGAGCAAGGCGATCGGGGCGGCGTTGAAAGTGAAGCGGGCGAGGGGGCGGTCGGGGATCGGCGCGGGGTGGCGGAGGGCCGGGGGGCTAAGAGCAAGGCGGGCGCGCTGCAACGTTGTCGCGAACGTTTAGAGGATAGGACCAGATCCCAATCGATGTCATGAGAAAGGCTAGCAACACCCATGCGCAAACCAGTGGACGACTTGGAATCGTGTAATCAAGTTCCTCGTTCACCATGGATGACGCACCCTCCCTGGCGTCAGCGGCCTTATTTGGTCCCACTGGGCTTCCAGCGAAAAATTCCTGCCTCTGCTCCGGCGCGGGGTTAGCAGGCATTGTACATCCAAGCTTCCAGTTCGTTCTGTATTTACGAAAATGAAGGGGGGTGCATATTCCCTCCCGTCCCGTTCTCACCCCTCGCACGTTTGACGGGGTAGGTATATACAGACGGCAAAATGGCCCCTCCCCTCCCACACCCGTCCGGGGGTTGTTCTGGCCCTGGGGGCCGCCCGCGCCGTGGAGCGATTGCGCTGGTAATTCCGGAACTGTTTCGGTTGGTGTGAATGTGACATGTCCTTAATTGAACAGTCGTCTCCGCCTGAAAGGAGACTGCTTTTCAACAGGAACGGTGCAAAAAACGATGGCAAGAGTCTCGAAACCCAAGACCACTGTGCGCTTGAGCTGTTTGCACCTGAACTGATTCATGAATCCTGGAACTGTTCAAATGTGCACAGTCTCCCGGATTCTTCCAAGAGAGGAAGTTACTCGTGGAGCACGATGTCGAGTAGCGAACTGTGAACTTCCAAGCCACCGTTATAGTCAATGAGGCCTAGCTGTCGGAACCGATTCATAAAGAAGTTAATTCGAGCTCGGGTCGTACCGACCATTTCCGCCAAGGTTTCCTGGCTTATCTTCGGAATTACGTTCTCCGATCTCCCTTCCTTTCCAAAGCGGGCCAGCAACAAAAGTGTCCTAGCCAGCCGCTTCTCAGCAGAATTGAAAAGCTGGTCAACTAAATCTGCCTGAGTCTGACTGTAGCGACCAACGAGGTACGCGACAAATAGGTCCGAAAACACATGCTGACGGTGAAGCACGTTCAGCATCGCATCCTTTTCAATTCTTAGGACAAAACAATCTGTAATAGCGGTGGCAGACGCAGCTCGCAGAGGCTGGTCAGAAGCAATACACCCCTCACCCATGAAGTCCCCGTCTCCTAGAAGGGCGATGGTAGCCTCTTTACCCAGCGCCGATAGGACCGTGAGTTTTGCTCGACCTGTTTGAATATAGAAAACGGCATCGCTAGGATCTCCTTGCGCGAAGATCACTTTGTTCTTTGGATATTGCAGGATTGTTCTTCCCAATCCGGTTTGGGCGAGAAATGCCTTCGGATCGAATGTCCGGGCTTTGGCGGCAGACAACATACAACCCTCCGCACGGGAAACCCCGATGTCGAGAATTGTGCGCCCGATTGCGACGAAAAGCAAAACCGAAATCAGGCTTGTTACGAAATCCGAACAAGAAAATCCGTCCCCCCCCCGCTGTTGCACAGAAACTAGGGCCCGCTACCTGGAGTCGAACGGTCAGTAAGGATAGGAAGGAAATCTTTAGCGGGAAGGGCGCCAAACGACCAATCGTGTAAGTAGCCTTGCACCTAATACTGTGCAGTTTTGAACAGACAAGAGTTGAGCATTCCGCTACCTTCTTTGGGTAAACCTAAAGTACGACGTTTCTAAGGGGGCAGAAAGAAGTAACGAGGATGCCCAAAATTCTACTGGCAGAGGACGACGACGCTGTACGCGATATGCTACGGGTGGCACTGGAACGCGATGGCTTCGAAGTAGTCTCAGTATCAAATGTACGCGAAGCGCTCACCCGCATCGTTGCAGATGATTTCGACGCACTTCTCTCTGACTTGCACATGCCCCATGCCGGTGATGGCTTTACCGTCGTCAGCGCCATGAGACACATGCACCCGAAGGCAGCTACGCTGGTACTCAGCGGGTACCCAGAGCTTGACGAAGCTCTGTCTGCCATCCGATTACAGGCTGACGACGTCCTTGTAAAACCAATCGAAATCTCCTTACTCCGAGAATGTATCCACCGAAAACTTGCCAACCCCGCACCCTACTGGGCGTCGCCCACGCAAAGTGTTGCCTCCATACTGGAGCAAGACCTTGAAGTAACGATTCAGGACTGGCTCGCACTGGTAGAATGCGACGAAGAGCTGACTTGTATCCCATTGAGCTTTGAGGACCGTACAGGTCATCTTCCCAATCTCATCGCTGATCTGATTTACCGCTTGCGCCTCCCTCCATGTGATAAAGCAGACATCTCTATCCCAGCACGCCAGCACGGAGAACTGCGCCGTCAACAAGGCTACACTGCAGCAATGGTGGTCGAGGAATCGCGTATCCTGCAGGTCAGTATCTTCAACACCCTACGAAAGAATCTAAATAAAGTGGATTTCAGCAAGGTGCTGGGCGACGTAATTACCATCGCGGATGAAGTGGATTCGCAATTGAAGCAGGCCGTGCTCAGCTATGTCGAACCCAGCTCGGTCTCCGTGTCGGCGGCCTAGCTATGGCACCCGAACTCAAATGGCGGGCATTCCCCTATTCAGTCATAGCAGAGATGAACAATTCCAAGGGTACATTCTTGGGATGCCAGGCTCGACTCAGGTTGCAGAGCGTCTGACCCACTCTGGATCTCGGCTTGCTGTTGCCTGGTGCCTTGACCTCGCGAATGAGGTGGTCGTGGTGACACAGACAATGGATAGCTATATGAACGCTGGAAGCACTGTGTCGCGTGTGTGGAGTTCTTGGTCGGACGCGGGATCAGCACAACCGATTCTATCGACCTAACTCAAGTCAGGAATAAATTCTACTCGTGCTCTACAAAGAGACTGTGTTATGGAGAAGCCGAATGTAAGACCCGTTCTCCCGGTGGTCCGGGTAGAGCACAACCTTGACAAGGGGAGAGAGTCGGAACTGGAAACTGACAATCAGTGCGCAGTCGCCGCTCTTCGAACCATTGCGGACGCCCGTCGCCAACCCCGGTTTAAATTCGAGGTTGATATCAGAGTCAAATCTCAGACTTGCGATCTGCTGAAGGGGTATAGCGCGGACATTAGCGAATCTGGGATCGCAGCCATACTGATCACCGGAGCTCCTGTGGGTGAAGTTGTGGAATTGGACTTCAACCTTCCTTTTTGGCCCAGTGACAATTCGTGCGTTGGTTCGCCAAAAGAATGCTTTTCGCTACGGCTTTGAATTCGTTGACTCAGACTCCATGCACGAAGTCATTCGCCGCACCTGCCGCGACCTTGCCGTTCAACAATCCCTGATATTTTCTAATACGCGCTGACGCGAGTCGGTTTGCTACTTTTGAAAACAGCGTTCTCAATTCCGTCCTCCGCTGCTCGTAAGAATTCCCAGAACCGTTCAGGTCGCACCGTCTCTCAAACTCTCAGCAAGGTAACTGGAACGTGATGACGATCACACCAGCCGGAAGGTAGCGGGTACTTTAGTTCGGAGTCATACAGAGAGAAGCGACTAGACTTGAAGCTATGAGACATTACACCATCAAAAGAATGACCGGCTTTAGCACGTTCAAGTGCCTACTTTGTGAGCACTCCGTCACCACACGGGAGTTCAGCAGCCAGAACGGCAGCTGCCGTACCCAAGCGGCGGGGGCAATGAACGAGCACGCCACGGCTTCACACGGCGACCCCATACCAGTGTCACCGCCTGGTGCGCAGATATGGCGCGCTCGTTAAACGAGCATTTCGCCAGAAGCAATGAAAGGCAGTGCGGCATGGCATCTGAAACGTATTACACAATCCGTCGCATCCAGTCGCCCTGCGGATCTCGCTCAGAAGTGATCTTCGATCTCACTTATCGGCGCGTGTGGCGTCCGGAGCTCGGCGATGAAGGGCAGTGGTGCGACTTTTTGGTTGCTCAGAAGGAAGTTGGGGCAAGCCAATTCCCCGCGTTGGCGACTACGTAGGACTGTCGGCGCTGTTCAGAATTGCTCACCCCTTGAAGACAAATGGAATTCAGAGGAGGAACCTAATGAGCTATAGCGAAGCGAGAAATCATTTCGAGAAGGCCAGAAACAGTACCGCTGACCAGGGTATCATCGACATGTTGGAAGGACTCAAACACTTATCACACGCTATTGAAGAGGATATTAGAACGTTGGGACAAGGCATACGTGATATCCGCGACAGTCAGAACAGCAAACAAATACCGAGCTCTTTCAGTTAAGCTAGGCCCTCCACGCTTTCCTCATTTTGCGCATTGAGCGTCCCAGGAGCGGATTTTTGCAGGATGTTGCCGACACCTGACTGGGAAGTCTGTGCTACTCCCTCCCCCTACCCGTACCCCGATTTTGACTTTGACTTGGGCCCGGGCCCGCCCGCGCACGCGTGGTGCCCGTGGCGAGTCAATGAGTGTAATCGCCTGTTAACAGGGATTGACGAGCGGTCAAGTCCGAAACGTAGTGAAGCTCGAACTCCGTTTGGCTGTCAATATGGTGAAAAATCGCCTCAATTACACTCGCGACGGAACAATCAAAGTTCTCACTTCGTTCTCGGATTGTCGTTCCCGTGCCCAGCGAGAACTTCATTCTTATCAACTGCCCGCACTTCATCCTTGTCAACGTCCACGTTCACGTCTTCGTAGCTCACCACTGTCGAGCCATGCGGAACCACCACCGCGCCATCCTGCGGCACGGTCATCCCCACGTTCGCCAGTCCCGTTAGACTCGTGGCCAGCGCGTGCAATTCCTGTATGGTTTCCCTCGTCTTCCCCAGTGCCTTGGTGTAGTCCCCCATTTCTAGGTAGGTACTTATGAGCTGTAGATGGCTCGTCATTCTGTGAACCGAGTCCTTCACGGCTTTCAGCATGTCAGTTTCCTCCATCCCGCTCCACAGACATCAATTGGTTGCAATCAATGATCGATCACGATGAGCCTCTGTGCGGGGTAGGCCAGTGCTGAGTTCGCCCTTTCTCCCCCGTGGGAGCGCCACAGGTCGAATAAGGGACAGCTTCTGCCTGTTTGAGAATAGGCTTCTTGGCCTTCATGACATGATGCGGCAATCAGCAAAGGGAAAAATGGTCTATTTTGCACAGTGAACACGGACAGTTGTTAAAATAGCCTCTTCGTTGACGCAGGGGCGGGTGACGGTTCCATGACTGCCGGGTTGGCTAAATTGTTCGATCGAACGATCGCCATTGAGCCCAACAGCGCACTGCGGGCGGAAGTCGCGCGACGCTGCCCGGAAGCTGAAGTCATAGGGGCGCCACTCGGCGATGCGAGGATCGCCTCTGCCGCCGATTTCGTGCTCTGTTCGCACGTCCTCTACTACATCCCGCAACACGACTGGACCGACACACTGGAACGGTTGACCTCATGGCTTGGAGCTGCACGGCGTTGCGGTGGTGCTCCTCGCAAATTCTAACGCCGACGTGATCGCACTGGCTCGTGATTTCTTTGGCGGAAATATCGACCTGTCTCCGGCTGTGCAGGAATTCAAAGCACGCCATAACGATTTCGAGATCGCGATGCAGACACAGAACTGCGAAGTCGTGGTAGATGACCTGGAATCCGCCTGCACGCTTACGAGATTATTTCTTAGCGATTATCCTGACTGGGGCAGAAACGTCACACGTCGTAGAGTGGAGGATTACGTGCGGAGCCGCTTCACTGATCCGCGCGGCTACCGGCTGTCCGTTGACCAGGACGCCCTCTCGTTGCGGCGCCAGGTGCAATAGTCGGCGTCGGCGAAACGCAAACGTTCTGGATATCGGGTAAGGTCGGTTTTTTCAGCTCTGTCGATCTGACGTGGGTCGTTCTCGGACAGTCAGACCGAATGAAGGCGGTCGATCTCCGGAATGGCGGATGGTTGGGTGAACACCGTCCCAGAGCGCATCCAGGCCGCTGAAGCGAACCGTTCTTATTTCGCACGGAGAGAATGCTCGCCGAATCGGGTTCTAAAAGCAGACGTTGAGGAGACCCCTCAAGAATACAAAGGGTCTTGAGCAAAGTCGTCAAGGGTTTCTTTTCTTCAGCCGATCAGGTCCGGACTCACGAATTTCTGCGAGGTGGGGGTTGGGCACCCGCGAGCATCTTGGCCAATCATACGCGGCGTCGTGTCTTCTGCTCTATCGTGTGTCGCGACGGCGAGCGTCAAGAACGAGAGCCAGCGCAACCAGAACCCCGAAAAGATATCCGAGGACGGTGTCCACGGGATGGTGCAGCACGCTGGCGAATTGAGGATGCAAGCGCCCAAGAACTGCCGTTATAAAAACCAATATCGCAAGCGCTACTATCGAGCCAAAAAGCAAACGTTTTGTTTGGCCTTCGGCCTCGATATGCAAGCAATGCCCAAGCTGCTGGTCACATATATACTATGGCTAGCCCTGCGTTCCGCCATCCCACCACATCGACGCGACGGTACGTCGAAAGCAACAGCGGTTCAACAAAAAATCCTACAATGAAGACCAGGATTGTTAGAGCTCACACAACTCTCATGAAAATATTTAATGACCGCCCATAGGTACCCTGAGTTTATTGAAAGCATTGGATCTCAGTATATGGCTGGTCGGGTTGCCTAAAATGGAACCGTCCATCAATAGCATGGCCTTTGCGAAGCAAGCGCGACGTGACCTGCGCCCACTAAAAAAGATCACCCAGCGCGTGGAATACCTAAAGTTTTGAGCGGTCCCCTGGAGAGGCGATGCTTGGGCGAACGCTTCCAGGCTGTTTAAGCGAACCGTTATTATTTCGCACGGAGAGAATGCTCGCCGAATCGGGCGAGTTCGGCGTGAGGTGGCTCTCTCTGGTGCGCTGCGGGTAGAAAAAGACGGCGAATTTCGCGCGAAGTTTCTGGCTTCTCCAAAATGTAGGGCAAATCTAAGGACTGGTTGGCGGAGCAGGGTGAATTCGAACTCTCGGGCGACTTTATCTCAGCGGTCAGCAGGCCATCTAAACACGCCAGGTAGTGATGGGCGCTCGCCTTGGACGCGGAGGCCAAGAAAGGCTCGAGAGCAACTGACCGGGCGTTACAAATCGCAGCAATCGATCTGTTCGTAGTCCCGACGATATCCTTCAAGCTTCTCTACGGTCTGGTGATTCCTCT
>CAWDNT010000006.1:0-97971 GCA_963803795.1 uncultured Acidobacteriaceae bacterium
TGATTCCGCCGCCATTATCCGTCCGTTGATGTTGGTTCCAGTTGTGCTGATAGGTAGCGCCAAATTGCAGCAGGTGATTCCCCTTCAGATTGGAAATGTCGTCGCGCACCATCTGATCGTGCCCATCCCAAAAACGGGTGCGGGTCTGCTGGGTGTTTACGTTATAGGGGCCGAGATCGTTAGCCGCGCCCTGCGTTTGGCCGCTCATAATCTCGATCGCTCCGCCCAGGCCGGCGATTTGCGGGGTATCCCCTTGCCGAATCCATTGCCAGAAGTTACGCAGGAAGCTGTAATGGAAATCGTTGGTGGTGTTTGAGGTGATGTTGGTGGTCAGGCCGGCTGCCCACATCTGCGGCTGGGCCGGATCTTTGGACAGCGAGGCCGGCACACCCTTTGTGTCGCCGGGGAAGAAACCGCCGATGTCGACCTGGTCAGTCGTAGATTCCGTCAGTTTGAAGAAATGATAGGTGGCATTGAAATGCCACTTGGGCGAAAAATCGTGATCGAGGCGCGCAGCTACAAATTTGGTGGTTTCTGGAATGCCAATGTTGCCCGAGAACCCCTGCACATTCGTGCCATCGCAAAGCGACTGAGCGCAGGCTGCATTCGACGCCGGCTCGTATTGGTTCCATATCTGTGAGACCAGGGGATTGAGGCCGATTCCAAGCGGATCAATGCTCGCCAGTGGAGTAGAGACGCCCGTCACGGGGTCAATGATGTTGCCTGCCATCAAGCTTGCTGACGGGACGTTCCTTGCGACGGTGATCGATTGGGGGAAGTTGAAGCCCTCGTAATTGAAGAAGAAGTAGGTCTTGCCGCCGAGAATCTCTTTCGGGATGATTGGACCCCCGATGGCCGCGCCGTAGCGGCTGTAATGGAAACTGGGAAGGGCAATGCCGTTAAAATCATTCTGCCAGCTCTGCGACGACCAGTTGTTGTCCTTGTAATACTCGTATCCAGTGCCGTGCCATGCGTTGGTTCCGCGCTTGGTCACGATCTTCACTTCGGCGCCGGCGGAACTATTGAAGTCGGCCGTCTGGCCTGAAGTATTTACCTTGAATTCCTCAACGCTGTCCTGCGGAGTCGGGATCACGCCCGTGGGGCCGCCCGTCCCAGCTCCGAGGTTATTTTGAGTAGCCACACCGCCGGTTGGATCGCCAGCATAGCTGTTGGTGTAGACGTTCATACTGCCGTCCATGTCATTCGTGTTATTGCCACCGTCGAGCGAGAAGTAGTTCTGGTCGAGAACTGCGCCGCCGACGCTGCCGTCTGGACCTACGCCGGGCTGCAATTCGACGAACGTGCTGACGTCGCGCCCAAGGCTGGGCAGGTTATCGATGGTGACGCTGTTAATCGTGTTACCCACCGTGGCATTCATCGTCTGCAACTCGTTGCCGACGGCCGAGACTTCTACAACCACATTCGCGCCGCCAACCTGCAGAGACAAATTGACCGTCAGATTTACTCCGACCTGCACGATCTGGTTATCGGTCTTCGTGGTGGCAAATCCCGCCTTGGAGACGGTCAGGGTGTACGTGCCCGGGGTAACGTCCGCAAAGAAGTACCGCCCGGATGCATTGGAGTTAGCGGTTCGCGCGATGTTGGTCGAGATATCGGTCAGCGTAATAGTGGCACCCGACACCACCGCATTCGATGGGTCAGCCACTGAGCCGGAAACCGTACCCGATGCCGCCGATTGTGACCACACGGGCAGCGCACCGCCCAAACAAACGACCAACAGGAGAACCAGAGCAAAATTGAAGCTGCGAGTGTGCATTGCTTCCTCCACCAACCGAGAGATTGAAATGTTAACTGCTGACTGAACTTTCTACTGAACTTGCTGAAGATAGCCTGACGAGTATGAGACCCCTACGGCGAGCCAACTGAGTGCAACTGTCGTTCCAAACAGTTCTATGTTTGAAACTGTTATGTTTGTTAAACTTACAGAAACTCTAGCGAGGCCGCGCTCCGGTTTGTTGAATAACCATATGGTTTTCAGTAGCCAAACCGCTTCGAATGCCCCGTTGGACCGGGTACGCGGCACGTCGAACAGGAGGGGTAACTAGGTGGGAAGCAAGGCGCCGGCCGCAAAGCCGTGATCCAACTCCGCCGATAGATCAGACCGTTATTTCGAGAGGCTAGCTAATGCTTCGCGGAACATAGCATCGAATGATCCCGTCTTCTCGGTCTTGACCCTATCGGTTTTGATTCCATCACTCTTGCCCACGCCATTCCTCACCACATTTGCCAGTGCCTTTTCCGCTGCGGCCGGCGCATAGCCCAGGTTGACCAGAGCAGACAGAACATCTTCTTCCGCTGGGCTCATCACCGGTGCGGTTACCGTGGAGGCTCCCGCCGCCGCAGGCAGCTTATCCCTAAGCTCCAGCACCATGCGTTCCGCAGTTTTCTTGCCGATGCCCGGAATCCGGGTCAGGCGGCCCACGTCATTGCGGCGAATCGCGCCCGCCATGTCGTCGGCCGCCATCCCGCTCAAAATGGTGATGGCCAGCTTCGCTCCAATGCCACTCACCGTCATCAACTTCTCGAACAACTCCTTCTCCGCGGGACGGAGAAACCCGTACAGCGCGATCAAGTCCTCGCGCACGTGAGTGTGGATGTGGAGAGCAACTTCGGATCCGTTGCGGGGCAATTCGGAAAAGGTCGGCACACTGATGTTGACTTCGTAGCCGACGCCGCACGTCTCCACTACGATTTGATTGGGATGCTTCGCCAGCAGTCTTCCGCGCAGATGGGCAATCATGTACAGGCCATTGTAGCCGCAGACGGCCGATCACCGATCACGGTTGCCAAAACAGCGAAAACGGCAGGGCCGACCTCCCTGCCGTTTTCGTAGAATCCAAGACTCTCTTTTAGTTAGTTTCTTGTCTTAGGTTTTGGCTACTTCTGTTTTGGCTACTTCTTGTTGACGGTTTTCTTCAGTTCCGCCCCAGGGGTAAACTTCGCGACCTTGCGGGCAGCGATCTTGATAGTGGCGCCGGTTTGCGGATTGCGTCCGTTCCGCGCCTTTCTCTGCGATACCGAGAACGTGCCGAAACCTATCAAAGCTACGCGATCCCCTTTCCGCAAGGCACCTGTAATGCTGCTCACCGCGGTGTCAATCGCTGTCGCAGCCTGCGCCTTGCTGATTTCGCAAGCGCCCGCGATCTTGTCAACCAGATCGGCCTTATTCATAGTTTCTCCTAGCAGGTCTCGTTCATACCCAGCGCACACCGGGATGACAAAAGCTTGTGGCTGAGTTGGGAAACCTGACGGCTGGTATTCTCCTCTCTCTGCAGAGAATGTCAACTGTGAAAATCCGCGCCCGAAGCCTGTTTCGCATCCCCATGTCCCGGATTGGGACTGAGGGGGCGGGTTCTGGGCCGGGGAGAGCGGTGGAAAAGCGGTATGCCAATCTAGGTACAGCGGCAGAATGCAAGCTGGGAGCGGTTTTCCTCCGCTCTCCACAGCCTCGGCCGTGCCTTCACAGTTTGTACACAGGCTTCTGCGGTTTCGCACTTGCGGGAACCCGATGTCTGGGTGCAAAGTCAATAGATATAGTTTTAAGAAGAGTCCTGAATTAAGAAGGTCGATTTGAGAAGCATCCATGAAGCAGGGCTGAAGTTAGCCAAAAGAGGCGCGGATGTTTGTCCGCTATGCCAGGGTACGGGTTGGAAGACGCTTCCCGCCAGCCCGGGCGCACCCAGAGACAAAGACAAGAATGAGAATAATGAGAACAAGAATGATAAAGACCGGAATAATAAAGACCGGCGAGTCGCGCGCTGCGATTGCCAACTCCAGGCACGAGGTCAGGCTCTGCTGGCCGCGGCACGCATCCCGCCGCGTTACGAGCATTGTGAACTCGCCAGCTATACCACGGACTTTCCGGGCGCCCACCCTTCACTTGCGTTTGCCCAGATTTCCGCCTCCAGGTTCGCGCAGGAGTACGATCCTCGCGACGGCATGGGCCTGCTGATCATCGGCCAGATCGGCACGGGCAAGACACATCTGGCGGTTGGGATCACCAAGGAACTCATCCTCACCAAGGGCATTGGCTGCCTGTTCTACGACTATCGCGAACTGCTGAAGGAAATCCAGAACTCGTACAACGCCGCGGTTCAAGCCACCGAGTTGGACGTTCTTCGTCCTGTGTTTGAAACCGACGTCCTGGTTCTCGACGAACTGGGCGCGGTAAAGCCTACCGAATGGGTTTGGGATACCGTCAGCCTAATCCTCAACACGCGCTACAACAACAATCGCACCACGATCATCACGACAAATTTCGAAGATCAGCCGGCGGCTGGCGTAAATGGCTCCGTTTCTGCAGCCCGAGCCGCCTCGCGCTCCGAAACTCTCGGCGACCGCATTGGTGAACGAATGCGCTCGCGCCTCCACGAAATGTGCCGCATCATCAAAATGGAAGGCGAAGACTTCCGCCAGAAGTTCCGCAGCGCGAGTTTTCGGTAATTCTTGACCCCGGACCTGCGGACAGATCTACAGTCAGATAAGGAGCAACCATGCGCTGGTACCACTATGTGGCGTACTTCTTCGGAGGCGTATTCCTCGCCAACGCCCTGCCCCATTTCGGCAATGGAATTTCGGGGCATGCTTTCCAAAGCCCCTTCGCTTCACCACCCGGCGTAGGCTTGTCCTCATCAGTAGTCAATGTCCTTTGGGGCCTCTTCAACCTGGCCATCGGCTACCTGCTGGTCTGTCGCGTGGGCAGCTTCGATCTGCGCAAGACCTCGCACGTACTCGTCCTTGGGGCAGGCATCCTGATCATGTCGCTCAACCTTGCTCACTACTTCGGACGGCTCCATGGGGGGGTGTGAACTCCGTTTTCCATAAGACCTGTGGTGAAGAGTTGCTTACAATGTCTCGGTGCTGACCGAACGCCTGGAATTCGCGCCTGAGTGCGACTTGGAGATCTTCGCCGCTGTCCCACCCGCGCCGGCCGTGTTCCTGCTGCGCGGCAACGACGCACGCGCCGAGCCCTACGTGAGCAAGACTGCAAACCTTCGCCGCCGTTTGCAACGCCTGCTGGGCCCAGTCGAAGAACGCACCAGGAAATTAAATCTGCGCGCTCGCGTCCGTTCAATCGACTACGGGGCGACTAGTTCCGACTTCGAATCCAGCTTCTTGCTCTACCAAGTCCTGCGCGAAACTTTCCCCAAGACCTACGGCAACCGCATGCGCTTCCGCTTCGCGCCATTGGTCAAGCTGCATCTCGAAAACGAATATCCTCGCGCCTCGATCACCACCCGCCTGGGACGCCTTAAAGGCCATAATCTCTTTTACGGCCCATTCCAGTCCCGCACGGCAGCTGAGAAGTTCATGAACGACTCCCTCGACTTCTTCAAAATGCGTCGCTGCGTCGACGACCTGCACCCCGATCCCAAGTTTCCCGGCTGCATTTATTCCGAGATGAAGATGTGCCTTGCTCCATGCTTCAAAGGCTGCACTGACCAGGAATATTCCGCCGAAGTAAACCGCGTGCAAGCATATTTCGATTCCGGAGGAGAGTCTCTGGCCCGCGAGCTCTCGGCGCAACGCGACACCGCATCAGCTAATCTCGCATTCGAAGAAGCCGCATCCATTCACGCCCGCATGGAAAAGCTGAAGCCCGTCGTAAGCCAGTTCCCCGAGATCGTCCGCCGCCTCGACCGGTTTTCAGCGTTGATCATCCAGCCCAGCCGTCTCGCGGGCTCAGTCAACTTCTTCCGTGTGGAGGGCGGAGCAATCTCGGGGCCCGCGGCATTCTCTATTCAAGCTGCCGAGCACACAAAGTCACAATCCATGGAGTCGCGGGTGCAGGGAGCTCTCGATGCGTTTCCGCCGGCAAAGGCACGGCCCGCGCTCGAAATCATGGAGCACCTCGCGCTCGTCAAGCGCTGGTATTACCGCGGCCGTCGCATCGGCGAGGCATTTCCGGCAGATGACAAAGGTGTTTTCCCCATGCGCCGCATCGTTCGCGGCATTAGCCGCGTCTTAAGAGGCGAAGCACTGGAAAGTGATCCCTCTGTCTGGACGCAGACCCGAGAGGGAGCAGCGGGAATCCCGGGTTGAACGAGGTAAGGTGTTGAAGAAGAAAGAAGGGCGAAATGGCGATCAAAGATTCACACGACAAATCTCTCCGTGAACACGTGCTCTACCTTCTCAACGGCGGCGGAGCCCACGCCCGCTTTGACGACGTTGTGAAAGACCTGCCAGAGGATTTGCGCGGCGACAAGCCCAACGGATTTCCGCACTCCGCATGGATGCTGGTCGAGCACCTTCGCCTGGCGCAGTGGGACATTCTTGAGTTCAGCCGCAACTCCAAACACACATCTCCCGATTGGCCCAAGGGCTATTGGCCCAAGACGGAAGCGCCGCCGAATGCGGCCGCATGGAATAGAAGCATTCAGCAATTCCGCAAAGACCTGAAAGCCATGCAGACCCTGGTTGCGAATCCAAGAATTGATCTGTATGCCCGTATCCTCTGGGGCGACGGCCAAACTGTTCTGCGTGAGGCTTTACTCCTAGCCGACCACAACGCGTATCACCTGGGCCAGTTAGTCGACGTGCGCCGTTTGCTCGGAGGGTGGAAGGGCTGACGCCAAGCTTATCGGGTGTCGTTCAAGAAATGAGCCGGCCCTTTCGGGCCGGCTCGCGTGCTTCACCAAACTGATCAGTACTTCATGATCAGTAGTTCAAGGCGCCACTGTTATGGTGACGGGTGTTTCGTTAGTGAGTGATCCGGAAGTCCCGATCAGCTCGATGGTTGTGGTTCCGGTTGGCGCGCGTCTGGTAGCGCTCCACGTGATCGTTACCTTTACGCTGCCATTTGCCGGAGGCGTGACCGGGTTAGCCGAAGCCGTCGCCGATACGTCAGTGGGGAATTCGTTTACGCTCAAGTCAACAGCAGAGTTGAATCCATTCACGCTGGTGACCGTGAGAGTGGTGGAGACACTGCCCCTTTCATCGATCGTGAAAGAGGAAGGCGACAGGGACAGGGTGAAGTTCTTCGTCCCCGAAGAGGCATTCACCCTTAAGGCGATGGTTGTGCTGTGAGTGGTCGAGCCCGAGGTTCCGGTGACCGTCACCGTCGCCGCACCGACGGTCGCGCTTGCGGAAGCAGTCAGTGTGAGGGTTGAGGTCACACTGCCGTTCGCCGCCGGAGTCACCGGGTTGGTCGAGAACGCCGCCGTCACGCCCGTAGGCAGGCCGGTAGCGCTCAACGTGGTTGCCGAGCTGAAGCCGCCCGTGCTGGTGATGGTGATCGTGCTCGTTCCGCTGCCGCCTTGGGTTACGGTCACCGAAGTGGGCGAGGCAGCAATGGTGAAGTTCGGCGTCGCCGTCGAACTCACCGTAAGGGCAAGCGTAGTGGTTGCGGTCAGGCTGCCGGAGGTTCCGGTGATGGTCACCGTCGATGTTCCGGTAGTCGCCGTAGCGCTTGCCGTCAGCGTCAGCACGCTGGTCCCGGTTGTGGGATTCGTGCCGAATGCCGCGGTCACGCCGCTGGGCAGGCCGGACGCCGCCAGCGTTACACTGCCCGTGAATCCGCCAGCGTCAGTCACCGTGATGGTACTGGTGCCGCTGCCGCCTTGGGTAATCGATCAGACTGCTCGGCGAATCCGAAAGCGTAAAGCTCGGCGTCGCAGATCCAGCCAACAGATTGATGATCCCGGTCGTATTCGGACTGCCCCAGCCGGTGCACAGATCGTAGCCGGTTATTCCCGAAAAGGTGCCGCAACTACCGCTGGTAATGTCGTGGAAATAGGTGCCATAGCTTGAGGTCAGAGCCGCCGGGTAAAGGATCGGATTGATAAAGCCGATCGTGTCCCCGTTGGCTGCTGCCTGTTGATTGGCCAGAGCCAGGTAGCCGGCCCACATGGGCGTCGCAAAGCTGGTTCCGCCATAGTCGTTAGCCGTACAGGTGGTTTGGTCGGCGCAAACGTAAAAGGTAAAATTCGCGTTGGCTGACACATCCGGCCCATTCCGCAAAGTCGTGGATCCCTTGTTGGACGAGGTAATCACGCCCGAGAGCTTCTGCCATGAAGGGATCGGGATGGAATCCGGGGAGATGCCGCCGCCGCTGTCTGCCCAGGCGGTTTCCGATTTCCAAGGGCCAGCCGCGCTCGAGGTTGTTAAGTCCGTGCCGCCGACCGAGACGATATTCGCATCGTCCGCTGGCCAAGCCTCATTCGACGCAGACCAAGCCGAACTGTCTCCAGAGGCGGCAAAGAAATTCTGGCCTTGCGACGCCATCTGCTCAAAGTATGGGTCCAGAGTGCTGGGATCCGCAGGTGTCCAGCCCCACGAGCAACTGATCTGCTTGGACAATGGTGCGTCCGTATCCGTAACCATCGCACTGATACACGCGGTATCGCTGATATTTCCTGATCCACTGGCCAGGACGTCTCCGCACACGTACATGTAGAGCATTGTGGAGCCAGGGGCCATCCCCATCGCCTGCGTCATGTCGAGGGTCTGCTCCGTATCGTCACAAGCTTTGCTGCCGCTATCGACGCACGTCGTGGCGTACCCGCCCGTGGAAATAAGGGTGGGCGTGTAAGGTTCCGTTTGCCCGGCGTTTTTGTAATATGTGGTCAGATCGGCCAAATCGGTGCCCGCGAATTCGAACAGGGCGATGTTCTGGCCGGACCCGGTGAGCGCCGTTCCGCCATAGTAGGCCGCGCGCATGTCGCTACCCAAAAACGAAGCCGAAGGGCCCGAGCCGGTGGTGGCATGACGCACGACTTTGTCGGCATCGATCCCATGGGCCTTCGCGTAGTCGCTCTTCTTGACATACATGGGATGTGGCTTGGAATCGTTGTCCAAACCTGTGATGTGCCAAAGCTGGAAGGGAAGGTCCACGGTGGGCTCGCGGTCCACGGCAAAAAATGTGCGGTCCTCGGCGAGGTCCCGATAGGTCCCCATGGTCACATGGAAGGCCTTCTCGATGTTCGCAACCGTGCCGGTGAGTCTTAGATCCCTGCCCTTGAGGTCTCCGCTGATGATCTCAAAGCCGCTCGCTTTCGCGAAAGCAACCAGGGCGTCCCAATCTTCCTGGCTGGGGCCGAACCTTGCGGTAAACTCCTGCGGCGTAAGGAACTGGTGGTGGGAGGGGCTTGTAGGATCCTGCACTTCCTGCACGAAATTCTGCAAACCTGCACGATCGCGCAGCGGCAATACAATGTCGAAGCGCAGGGTCTGGGTTGCCGGGAGTTGCTCGACGAACTGCGCCTGCCCATTGGCAACCGCGTCGCGCACATGACGCGTCAATAGGGACTGCGGCTGGGCTTGTCCTGGGATTGTGATCAACATGAACGCGGCCGCGCAGACAAGCGCAGCCAGTCTGGGCAAGAGAGGAGTACTTTTCATGTTCTTAATCCTTTCGATTTTTCTTCTTGAGCGTTCAAAGGTCGGCCCTTAGCCGTCCCTGCAGAGGTGATAGTCCCGGCATCTTAACGCAGGTCAAGTGTTTTGTTTAGAGTTTTTGAAAGCCGTTACGAAAACAGGAGTTCAAGAACGGGAAGAGCGTCGGAGGGCCAGTTGGAGGAGCTATATTCCCTTCTGGGAGGTTGGAAGGCCCGAACCATGGCGCGAGGTACGCCGCCAAGTTCAGCTGGCTGCACGGATGAGTAGTTCAGACCCACGTCGGGTGCTCCGATCAGGCCGCTTCCGGAACACGACTTTTACTCCCTCCCGCCAGCGCTCGTCAATCCCCACAAACTCCCATTCAATCTCCGGCGAAAAATAGCGCAGCAGCGCGTCTGTGGCCGGATGCACGTGCAACGCCGGAGCTACCAGGAACAATAAAGGCTTTTCAGGAGAAAGCTCTTTGCCTTCAAAATATCCGAACCGACGAAACTCGCCGCGAGCGTGATGCCACTCCACACGCGACCAATAATCCAATCCTTGCAGCGGCAGGTGGATATCCTCATCGGCTTTCAGTTCTACCACCGCCAGCCGGCCCGCGCGCGTGGCCGTGAGCACATCGATCATGGCACGGTCGGACGCGGAAAATGCCGGAACCTGCGAATACCGGCAGGCCGGCTCCAGGCGCCCGTCCAGCACGCTCACGTCACCCACAACCAGCGACTCCAGCCATCTCTCCGGACGCAACCGCCACAACGGATGTTGACGCGGTCCATAAGGATGGCGGGTATCCCCAAACCGTGGGCCAGCTCCATGAATGCGTCTTCGTTCCCTGGCTCGAGAATTCGTTCCTCAGCGCCCACGCCAAACACAACCTCCTCAGTGCTGCGAAACGATCCCGGAATGCCGCCCAGCCGCGCTTGCGCAAACTCCAATCCGCGCCAGCGGAAGGCAACCTCCGCCGCCGACATCACAGCAACCTCGCAATTCGGCAAAATCTGCTGAACTCTCGCAATCGACTGCTCGAAGCGCTCGCGCGCGGCCTGATCGTCAGCCGCATGCACCAGCCGCGTCGCCACGTTGCCGCGATCCGCGCAATCGATCTCCACCAGCGCGTCGTGGCGTTCATCCAGCTCGAACAGTCGCCATTTGGCGGCGTTCCGGTTCAGGTTCGCCATCCGCTCCCGCAGCAGCGCGGAAGTTCCGGCGGGAACAAACATCTTCAACCCTTCCACCAGAACATTCGCGGCCTGCGCCCGCCGACAAACATCGAGCCATAAAATGCCAAAGGTCAGCGCCGCATCAATAGAAGACTGCGTCTCCTGCGCATTCACTCCCATCAACGCAAACGCCGATCGTCCCTGCCGCACCACTCCCCGCGTGTAAACCGGCCCAAAGGATTTCTCGAGGTCCACCCCTGTCGTCAACCTCGCGATCTTGAACTCAGGAAAGTGTCGTTCCAAAGTCCTCCGGAGCTTGTGCTCGTAAGTCGCGCGGGCTGCTCGTCGAGCTGTAGGCGACCGACGATCGCGCTCGCGGCAAATTTCCAGCCTCGATGGCCGAGCCTGCCCCAGCTTCTGCACCGCCAGCCGCAGCGTGCCATTCTTCACCTCGGCATCCAGCACCCGCCGCACGGCGTTGCGCTCCGCCGACCACAGATGCAGCAGGCACCGGTTGTACTCGCCGGAAATCGAGTACTTGGATTGCGCCAGATCAAAGGCCACGGTGCCGTTTTCCAGCACCACGGCACCCGCGGCCTCGCAGAGGAAATCCTGCACGGTGCGAGTCAGGGCTTGCGGCGTCACCGTCGGCATTTGGAGGCATCCATTTGAATTCTCTAACCTGCATTCTCTAGCCTCTGCAACTTCCCGGTCTGTGACATGTGACCATCGTCACAATTCTCCTGTGGATGTTTCGCCCGTCCTCGCACCCTCCATATGGGATAATGGATGTTTCGCCCAACTGAGTCTGCCTCCGGCCCGGCGGCATCTAATTCAGGTGAACAAAAGCTTGCATAAACCATCTTTAGCGGATAAGCAGCGCTTCTTCTTCGACCACTACGGGGTCACGGAAAACGACCTCGAACATTACCTGGGGGCGGCTCTTTCCGCCGGCGGCGACTATGCTGACCTCTATTTCGAATATCTCTCCTCCACCTCGCTGCTGGTGGATGAGTCCATGGTCAAGTCCGCTTCGCAGGGGATTTCCGCCGGCTGCGGAGTGCGCGTGGTTTCCGGCGAGCGCACCGGCTACGCCTACACTGACGATCTTTCCGCCAACCGCATCCTGCACGCAGCCCGCACCGCGGCATTGATAGCCAGCGCTCCGGCCAAGACGCCCGTGGCTGGATTCCAACAAACCGCGGCTCGCAGCCTGTATCCCGTCACCCTGCCCTCAGTCGATGCCGAGATCACCGCCAAAGTTGAACTGGTGATGCGCGCCGACAAGGCCGCGCGCGCCTATGATCCGCGCATCCAGGAAGTCCGCGCCAGCTACGCCGATGAGCTCCGAAATATTCTTGTCGTAGCTTCCGATGGAACCTTCGCCGAAGATTCCCAGCCGCTGGCCCGCATGAACGTGTCTTGTATCGCTAAGACCGAAAACAATTCGGCTCGCGGCGGTTCCGGCGGCGGCGGACGCGTCGCCCTCGACTTCTTCTTCGGAGACAAGAATCCCGAGTTCTTCGCCAAAGAAGCGGCCAGGCAGGCGATTCTGCAACTCGACGCCCGCGAAGCTCCCGCAGGCGAAATGGAAGTAGTTCTGGGCCCGGGTTGGCCCGGGGTCCTGCTCCATGAAGCAGTCGGGCACGGCCTGGAAGCCGATTTCAACCGCAAGAAGACCTCTGCGTTCGCCGGCCTGATCGGCAAGCGTGTAGCCAGCGAGAAATGCACCGTAATCGACAATGGCACCATGCCCTGGCGTCGCGGCTCCTTGAATGTAGACGACGAAGGCGAGCCCACGCAGGAAACCGTGCTCATTGAAAAAGGAATTCTGAAGGGCTACCTGAGCGACAAGCTCTCCGCGCGCCTGATGGGCATCGCCGACACCGGCAACGGACGCCGCGAGAGCTACGAGCACATCCCCATGCCGCGCATGACGAACACCTACATGCTCGCCGGACAGGACAATTCCGAGGACATTATTCGCTCAGTGAAGCGCGGCATCTACGCGGTGAATTTCGGCGGAGGCCAGGTCGACATCACCAACGGTAAATTCGTCTTCGGAGCTTCCGAAGCCTACATGATCGAAGACGGCCAGATCACTGCGCCCATCAAAGGCGCAACGCTGATCGGCAACGGCCCGGATGTTCTGACGCGAGTCTCGATGGTTGGCAACGATCTGAAACTAGACGAAGGCGTCGGCACGTGCGGCAAAGATGGACAAGCGGTCCCAGTAGGCGTAGGCATTCCGACCATCAAGATCGATCGCCTGACCGTCGGCGGCACCGCGAAGAAAGATCCCGGCGGTTTCATGCAGTAAGATCGAGTTCACCACGGAGACACGGAGTCACAGAGAAATTCTTGAGCTAGGTTTTTCTAGTTCTTGCTTTTCTCTGTGTCTGCGTGACTCCGTGGTAGAGAATTCTTATGCCCTCTACTCAACTGGAAACTGGAAACCCAAAACTGCAAACTGACCTCCGCTCCCTAGCCCAGGACATCGTCCGCCGCGCCATGAACGGCGGAGCCACTGCAGCCGAGTGCGTAGTCCGCGAAGGCGACGAATTCTCGACGCTCGTCCGCCTAGGCCAGGTCGAGACCCTCAAAGAATCCGGATCAAGATCCATCGGCGTGCGCGTCTTCAATGGCCAGCGCGCAGCGAGCACCTACTCCAGCGATTTCTCGACCGCGGCCCTGGACCGCATGGTCAAGTCCGCGCTCGAGCTTTCAAAGATCACGTCGGAAGACCCATTCGGCGGAATCCCGGAAGCTTCGCAACTAGGCTCGCTCACCGGCGATCTCGATCTCTATCACGAAGACGTTTATTCACTCCCCGGCCCCGATCGCATCGACTACGCCCGCCGTGCCGAAAAAGCCGCACTCGACTTCGACCCGCGCATCAAGAATTCCGAAGGCGGATCTTTCGACGCCGCCACTGGCCACAAGGTTCTAGCCAACTCGCACGGCTTCGTCGGCGAATACCGCCGGTCGTACTGCTCCGTCTCCGCCGTTCCCATCGCACAAACTGAAGACGGCGCGATGCAGCGTGACTATTGGTACTCAGTGGCGCGCATGCTGAGCAAACTCGAATCACCCGAACAGGTCGGAAAAGTCGCGGCTGAACGCACGCTGCGCCGCCTCGGCGCGCGCAAGGCGAAGACCGCGCAAGTGCCGATCATCTTCGACCCTATGGTCGCCACCTCAATCCTCGAACACATTTTCGAAGGCGTGAACGGTGATTCGGTTTATCGCGGCGCCTCGTTTCTAGCCGGCAAGCTCGGACAGAAAATCGCCGGCGACAACGTCACTATCATCGACGACGGCACCATCCCCGGCGGCTTCGGCACCAGCCCGTTCGACGGCGAAGGCATCCCGACGCGCCGCACGGTGGTCGTCGAAAATGGCGTGCTGGGTTCTTATCTGTTGAATACGTACACCGCAAAAAAACTGGGCCTCAAAACGACGGGCAACGCTTCCCGTGGACTGGCTGGCACGCCCGGCATCGGCCCTGGCAACTACTTCCTGCAGCCCGGAACCAGAACGCCGAAGCAAATGATTTCCGATGTCAAGGAAGGTCTTTACGTCACCGAGTTCCTCGGCCACGGCGCGAACCTCGTTACCGGCGATTATTCCCGCGGCGCCTCCGGCCTATGGATCTCCGGCGGAGAGTTCGCCTACCCAGTCGAAGAGATCACTGTGGCCGGAAACCTCAAAGAGATGTTCTTCAACATTTCCGAGATCGCCAGCGATCTCGAGTTCCGCGGTTCGGTCGCCTCGCCAACCCTGCGCATCGACGGCCTAACCGTGGGTGGAGAATAATCGGGAAGCCCCATGAAGTTCGCCAAGATCGTCTTTTGGATCGCAGCCATCTGGGGCGTTCTGGTGCTAACGCCCCTGTATTTCATCTTCGATATGATCGGCCGCCAAGATCCGCCGCTCATCACTCATCCCGCGTTCTACTACGGCTTCGTCAGCGTGGGATTGGCCTTCCAGATCGCATTTTTCGTAATCGCGAAAGATCCGGTGCGCCTTCGCCCCATGATGATTCCTGCCGTGCTCGAGAAATTCGGCTACGGAGTTACCCTGCTCGTGCTCTTTCTGCAGAATCGCCTGCACCCGCAGGATCTCGCGCTCGGCGGCGTCGATGTACTGTTCGGCGCGCTATTCCTGGCCGCGTTCTTCAAGACCGGCGAGTCGAAGACCGGCAATTAGCGTCCAGAGTACAATCGACTGGCATGGGCGGCCTGATCGAGCCAACTCCGGTAGCCGAAGATCCTGATTCCAGCCGGCGAACCATCGCGATCGCCGTCGCGGTCGTCATTGCCATCGCTGTGATCTTCGCGTTTCTTCTGCGCAGCCAGCCCAAAACTGCATCCGGACCGCCTCCCTACGCCGCCAGCCTCAAGCTCTCCGACTTTAAGATGAGTGCGGCCGAGAACTTTGTCGGAGCCACCGTCAGCTACGTCGACGGCAGTATCACTAATACTGCTGACAAGACCGTCACGCATGTGATCGTTCAAGTTTTATTCAAAGACGATATGGGACAACTCGCCCAACGCGAAGACATCCCAATGCAGGTACTAAAGACGACCGGCCCCTATCCCGAAGCCGTCGACTTCAGCGTCTCACCGCTAGGTCCTGGTCAAAGCAAACCTTTTCGGCTGACGTTTGAAAGCATCTCCGCGCAGTGGAACCATCAGTATCCCGAAATACAAGTCACCGATGTCGCAGTAAAGTAACCCTGTCTTCCAACGAAGACAAACAGGCGCAAGGTGGAAACCAGAAACCTCTTATTATCGGGCGAACACATCAGGCTTGAACCGCTCGAACATCGCCACGTCGAGGGCCTCGTCGCGGCTTCTGCCGCTGATCCATCGTTGTATCTGTGGAGCCCTGTGCCGCAGGGTAAGAGCGCCGCCAAAGCGTACGTCGGAACGGCGATAGCGTGGCGCGACGCGGGCAGCGCCGTTCCATTCGCGATTGTCCGATTGCAGGACGAAACCGTCATCGGGTCGACGCGGTTTTGGAATATTGAGCGCTGGTTGTGGCCGCAGAGCCATCCGCGATACGGCTGCGCTCTCGATGCCTGCGAGATCGGCTACACCTGGCTTGCCAGCTCTGCTGTCAGGACCGGGGCGAATACCGAGGCTAAGTTGCTTATGCTCGCGCACGCGTTCGAAACCTGGCAAGTGCTCCGTGTTTGCCTGCATACGGACGCGCGCAACCAGCGTTCGCGCACCGCGATCGAACGCATCGGTGCAAAGTTCGAAGGGATTCTTCGAGCCCATCGGATGGCCGCAGACTTTACGCCGCGCGACTCGGTTCGCTATTCGATCATCGCGGCAGAGTGGCCGGGCGCAAAAGAGCGGTTGAGCCAGCTTCTGAATCGGGCCTGACCTGCGCCGTTCTCGCAACTCGGTACAATGAGGCCATGACCGAAACAAAGCCATTCCGTCTCACGGAGTCGGTGAAAGCCGCAGGTTGCGCCTCCAAGCTGAGTCCGGCGGCGCTGGACAAGGTCCTAGGGAAATTAGCCCGCCAACACGACCCCAACGTTTTAGTTGGCTTCGACCACGCCGACGACGCCGGAGTGTACCAAATCGCGCCCGATCAAGCGCTCGTGCAAACCGTCGATTTTTTCACCCCGGTCGTCGACGACCCCTACACCTTCGGCCAGATCGCGGCCACCAACGCGTTGAGCGACGTCTATGCCATGGGCGGCCGTCCGATCACTTCTCTCGCGCTAGTCTGCTTCCCGGAAAAAGCCGACCTGGAGATTCTGGAGCGCATCCTCGCCGGCGGTCTCTCGAAAATGATCGAGGCCGGATGCTTCGTAATCGGCGGCCACAGTATTCGCGATGATGAACCCAAGTTCGGATACGCCGTCACTGGACTCATCCACCCGAAGAAGGTTCTCAGCAACGCCGGCGCCCAGCCGGGCGACGCTCTCATCTTCACTAAGGCGCTGGGCACGGGCGTGATTTGTACTGCGATCAAGAGAGGAAAAGCGGAGCCCGCGTGGATCGATGCTGCCGTCGACTCGATGACCACGCTAAACAAGCAAGCGGCAGAAGTAATTCGGCAAGGAGAATTTCGCATTCACGCCATGACCGATGTCACCGGTTTTAGCCTGATCGGGCACTCCCGCGGAATGGCGCTGGCAAGCAAAGTCGCGTTGCGATTTTCCTCGAAAAACATCCCCGTTCTCCCTGGAGCCCTGGAGTGCATTCGCGCCGGCTACATTCCCGGCGGCCTGAACAACAACCGCGATTTTGCTGAATGTGTCGTGGGGTACGACGACGGAGTTCCCGAAGACTTAAGGACTCTTCTCTTCGATCCCCAGACCGCAGGTGGCCTTCTGGTTTCGGTCGCGTCCGAGGACTCGGCGAAGCTTGCCCGTTCGCTCAACGCGGCAAAGGTGCCGGCAGTACAGATTGGCGAAGTCGTAGCCCGCACCAAGCCACTGATCGTGATTCAGTGACCATGTTTAGCAGTCATGATCCGGTAATCAGTTCCCAGATTCGCGCCAGATGGTGATCGTCGTGTTCCGCGACAAAATACAAATGATCAACCAGCCGCATCGGCGTCTTCAGCCGCGGATGCGGAATGGCCTGCGAAAACAGCGAGGAATCCAGTTCGCCCGCGCGGGTCACCAGCTTTGCTCTGGCGCTGCGGAACCCAGCCAAAATCGTTTCGAGCGGTTGCGAGTTGTAGTTGGCTTCGTCGGTTTTTCGATTCTGCAAATCTGTGACTGTGAGTTGAGCGCTTCCCGCCACGTAGTCGCCTACGCGCGCCAGCCATAGCGGCTCGAGATCAAGCAAATGTCCAGCGTGTTCCTGAGCCGACCACTTATCATGCGGCTTCTTAATCAGGACTTCCCGAGAACGCCCGCGCAGCAACTCTTCCAGCCGTATCGGGGTGCCGCGCAGGCGCGCCAGCAAATTCGGATACAGCTCCACAGGAAACGAGAACTCGAACTTGCGTTGAAACCAGACAGGCACCTGACTCATGGATTTCCAACGTTCAGAGGGATGACTTCCAACAGGTGAAAGATGCGTAGCCGCACCGTACGACTCACGAATTCCTGCCATCGAAGGCCGGGGTTGGCGCATCTCTTAGATGGTAGGCAGTAGCCTTGATTTTGTCTTTTGCCAGGAGTCATCATGCAATTTCGCGAACTTGGACGCAGCGGCCTGAAAGTCTCAGCCCTCGGCCTGGGCTGCATGGGCATGTCGGAGTTTTACGGTCCCCGCGATGACGACGAATCCATCGCCACCATTCATCGCGCCCTCGAACTCGGCATCAACTTCCTCGACACCGCAGATGTCTACGGTCCCTTCATAAATGAAGAGTTAGTGGGCCGCGCCATCAAGGGCAAGCGCGATCAGGTCATCCTGGCCACGAAGTTCGGAATCGTCCGCGATCCCGCGAATCCGGCGACCCGCGGCGTGAGCGGCAAGCCCGACTACGTCCGACGCTCCTGCGAGGCAAGTTTGCGCCGGCTCGGAGTTGAATCGATCGATCTTTATTACCAGCACCGCGTCGATTCTGCCACTCCAATCGAAGAAACGGTTGGAGCAATGGCAGAGCTTGTGCGGGAAGGAAAGATTCGCCACATCGGCCTTTCTGAAGCCTCGCCGCAAACTGTGCGCCGCGCCGTTAAAATCCATCCCATCACCGCCCTGCAAACGGAATATTCGCTCTGGAGCCGTGACCCGGAGGACGAACTCCTGGCCCTCTGCCGCGAACTCGGCATCGGCTTCGTCGCCTACAGCCCACTCGGCCGCGGATTTCTCACCGGCCAGTTCAGGCTCTTCGAGGATTTTCCAGCAGACGATTACCGCCGGTTCTCTCCGCGCTTTCAGGGTGAGAACTTCCAGAGGAATCTCGACCTCGTATACCGGGTCGAGGAAATCGCGAAAGAGAAAGGCTGCAAACCCTCTCAGCTGGCGTTGGCGTGGGTGCTCGCTCAGGACAAGAACATCGTCCCCATCCCCGGCACCAAGCGCCGCAAATATCTGGAGGAGAATGTAGCGGCAATCGACGTGAAGCTAACAAAGGAAGACCTGCGGCGCATCGAAGAGATATTCCCCACCGGCGCAGCCGCAGGCGACCGTTATCCCGAACACATGATGAAGATCGTGAACGGATAATTCCCGCGCAAAAAAATCAAAGGGCGGCCGTCAGGCCACCCTTAACTGAGAGCTGATGCTGAGAACTGATTCTCAGGCGCGTGCCGGACTCTCGCCGCCCTTCACGATCCCGCGTCCCGGCTCCGGCTTCAATACCTGCTGCACGCCGTCATCCGGTTTCGTTGGAGACTTCATCGGAGGCAGTTCCTTGCCATCCACCAGCAGCAGCACTTCGGAAGCATCCAGCACTTCCCGTTCCAGCAAGGCTGCCGCAATCTTCTGCAGCGTGTCGCGACTTCCTTCCAGAATGCTCTTCGCGGTTTCGTATCCCTGGTTCACCAACTTGCGGACTTCGCCATCAATCTTGATGGCAGTGTCTTCGCTGTAGTCGCGGTGCTGGCTGATCTCGCGGCCAAGGAAAATCTGCTCTTCTTTCTTGCCGAAGGTCAGCGGGCCAAGATCGCTCATGCCCCACTCGCAGACCATCTTGCGCGCCATTTCCGTGGCCCGCTCAATGTCGTTTCCCGCGCCGGTGCTCATCTGGTTGAGAAAGAGTTCTTCCGCCAAACGCCCGCCCATCAGAATCGCGAGATCAGTCTTCAAATATTCTCGCGTGTAGTTGTGCCGGTCATCAATCGGCAACTGCATAGTCACGCCCAGCGCCATGCCTCGCGGAATAATCGTGACCTTGTGCACCGGATCAGAACCCGGCAGCTTCGCCGCCACCAGCGCGTGCCCGGCTTCGTGGTAGGCCGTAACTTTCTTTTCCTCGTCCGATAGGATGAGTGACTTGCGCTCCACACCCATCAGAACTTTGTCCTTGGCCACTTCGAAGTCGAACATCAGCACGGCCTTGCGGTTCTGCCGCGCCGCAGCTAGCGCCGCTTCGTTCACCATGTTGGCCAGGTCTGCCCCAGAAAATCCCGGAGTCCCGCGGGCCAGCACCGAAAGATCGACATCTTCGGCCAAAGGAATCTTGCGGGTATGCACGCGCAGTATTTCTTCACGCCCGCGAACGTCCGGCCGGCTCACCACCACACGCCGGTCAAAGCGCCCCGGCCGCAGCAACGCCGGATCGAGCACATCGGGCCGGTTCGTAGCCGCCATGAGGATCACACCCTCATTCGACTCAAAACCGTCCATCTCCACCAGCAACTGGTTCAAAGTCTGCTCGCGCTCGTCGTGACCTCCGCCCAGGCCGGCGCCCCGATGCCGTCCCACGGCATCAATCTCGTCAATGAAGATGATGCAGGGCGCATTCTTCTTGCCCTGCTCGAATAGATCGCGCACGCGGCTGGCGCCGACACCCACAAACATCTCCACGAAATCCGAACCCGAGATCGAAAAGAAAGGAACGTTTGCTTCGCCGGCGACGGCCCGAGCCAAAAGCGTTTTGCCGGTTCCCGGAGGCCCAACCAGCAGCACTCCCTTAGGAATCCTGCCGCCGAGCTTCTGGAACTTCTGCGCCTCGCGCAGGAATTCGATGATCTCGCGCAGCTCTTCCTTGGCCTCTTCCACTCCGGCCACGTCCTTGAACGTCACTTTCTTCTGCTGCATCGAAAGCAGCCGCGCCCGGCTTTTCCCAAACGACAGCGCCTTGTTGCCGCCCGTCTGCATCTGGCGGATCATGAAGAACCACAGCGCGCCCAGCAGGATCAGCGGAGCCCAAGTCCCCAGCAACTGCAGCGGCCAACTCCCGCCATTGACGTCCTTGATGATCACCACAACGTTTTTGTCGCGCAGCGACTTGATCATGTCGGGATAAGCCGGAGGAGCCACGGTATGAAACGCGGAGCCGTCGCCGAACTTTCCCTTCACCTGCTGCCCGTCCAGGGTGACATCATGCACCTTGCCTGCATCCACGTCCGTCATGAACTGGGAGAAGTTGACATCTGCGTCCTTCTGCCCATTACGCCCCTGCTGAATAACGGTCCACAACACAAGGGCAGACACCCCAATCCCCACCCAGAAGAGTACGGTTTTTACTGTTGAATTCACCAAAAAGCTCCTGTAGAAACGGGGCCCCTACCATCCACCACAGACCCCGCGGCTCCTACCTCTCAGTTAGATGCGGCTCAGCCGATTAGGATAGGAAAACTCCCTAAGACCACTATTCTACATTTTCCCACGGAAAAAGGCGCGTCGAGCTTTGCGTGACTTAAGTCATCTGCGGGACCGGGGTTGCAGCCAGATAGGGGATGTTCCTGTTCGTTTGCTCCGCCGCACCCAGCCCATAGCCCACGAGGAAGGTCTCATCCACCAGAAAACCGAAATAGTCCGGCTGCAAGGCCACGCGGCGGGCCGACTGTCGGTCCAGCAGCGTTACCAGTTTCACCGAGGCTGCGCCCCGCGCGCGCAGATCGCTCATCAGGAATTCGCTGGTCACGCCGGAATGCACCACGCCCTCGACCAGCAGGATATGCTGGCCGCGAATGTCGGGTTCATGGCTGAAGAAGATCTCCACCACCTCCCCCGCCCGGTCGCCCTCCCGCTTGCTTGACTGCTTGCTGTATTTGGGCTTGATGAACTGGCACACCACCGGCACTTCCAGCGCCCGTACCAGGTCGGCCATGAACATGAAGGCATTCTCCAGAACGGCTAGCGCCTGAATCGTCTGTCCTTCATAGTCATCGGAAATGTGACGCGCTAGCTCTTTCACCCGCTTCTGGATCTGCTCGGCCCCAATTACCTGGCGAAGGGGCGCGGCTTTCAACGCGTTCATGAAGTGGCGTACCTCCCGATTTACCGACGACTCGCCCTACTATTCAGACCAGGCCCCAAATCGCGTGCTCCTCAACCGCCCACGGCGTCTCCCGGATCAGCACCGCTGCCTGCCCCGCTTCAGCGCGCAGTCTGGCAGGAACCGGAAAGCCGCGCATCCAAACAATTTCGTCTCCACTCGCAGCCACCGGCCAAAGCCTGCGCTCGGGCTGGGCCACATGCCGCTCCTGCAGCAGTTCTTTGATCTTCTTCGCCGCCTTCGTGTGCGCCGGCCAGAACCGGTCTCCCGGACGCCAGTTCCGCACCATCAGCCGGTCCGGCAACAGCTCTGCCCGAAGAAGTTCCTGCGGATTATACTCCGCAACCTGCGTCTCCGGAGCGATCTCCGGGTTGCCCTGGGAAGCAACCTGTGGAGTAACCAGCAGCGCTTCGATCACTACCCCAACCTCCGGCACCATAGCACGTCCCGGCAGTGGCAAGGAGTATTCGTAGTCTGGGATCCGCTCCTGACTCCGCAAGTCAGGCGTGAGAAAAACCATAGCCTCCGGCTCCCGGCGAATCTTCCATCCCAAAGGCAGTGACAACTCCTTGCCCGATGGACCATCCTCGGCCGCGAACCGCAGGATTTCTTGGATATGCTTGAACTCCAGCGGAATCATCGCTTGCTCCCCGATCGCCTTCACCACCCTTCGCTGCACCGCCCGCGGCTCGGTCAGCAGCCACGGCCGGCTCACCGAAGCATTCATCACCGCCGGGCCGGGCTGCTCAAGCCGCTCCACTAATTTAGGGTCGAGAAGCTTAGGGAGCGATGGCCCGATCTGCACCAACCCTTGCGCACTATCGAAACCCGGCAGCCCACGCGCCCACTCCGGTTGCGACCACTGCACCACCGTCCCCAGCCACCCCGAGATTTCATTCTCCCAATAATCTTCCTCGTCGCGCGCAATCTCTGCCAGTTCAGCGAAGCTCTCAACTAAGGCCGGATTGAACTCCCGCTCGAGCAGCGGAAGCACAAGCTTCCGCAGGCGATTCCTCGTGAACTTCGAATCGGCATTCGTCGAATCCTCACGCCACGCCTGCTTAAGATCTAAGAGATATTGCTCCAGTTCTCGCCGCCGAGTCCCAAGCAGCGGCCGGACGATCTCCCCATGACCTTCCTCATCCTCACGCTCCACGAGAATGCGCGGATAAATCCCTCCCAGCCCTCGCAGTCCGGTCCCGCGAATCATCCGCATGAGTACGGTCTCAGCTTGATCGTCGAGCGTGTGCCCGGTAGCAATCTTGTTTAGAGTCTTCTCCTGATTTTGTCTTTGAAAGGCCGCGGCTTCAGCCGCGCCGATAGGCGTGCCTAAGGATTCGGGATTCAGCTCCTGAGGGACCTCTAACTCAATCTCATCGACTTCAGCCGATCCCAGGAGCGAACGAAAGAATCCATACCGCAGCTCACGAGCAGCTCCCTCCAACCCCGAGTGTGCCTCAGCAGCCAGCCCTGCCACATCGCCTCCAGCCACATGAAGCTCCAACCCATATTCCCGAGCCAGTCCCGCAACAAACTCCCGATCCCCGTCCGACTCCGCCCCACGCAGTCCGTGATTGAAATGAACAACAGAGATGACGATGCCAAGCTCCTGACGCAACTCAATCAGCAGCCGCAAAAGCGCAACTGAATCAGTCCCACCCGATACAGCAACCCCAACCCGATCCCCGGCCCGCAGCAATTCCTCCTGCCGGATATGCCCCAACACGCGCTCCGCTAGTTCATGCACGGCAACATGGTACATCGTGCATCATCAGGGCGGCGCGGAGAGCGCGAGATTAGACGCGCCGCATCTGCGTTATCATTTTGAGAACGTGGTCCCTCATCTGCAAACAGCGCGCCTCTTCCTGCGTCCATTGGAGCTCGCTGACGCCCCCCAGACGCAGCTTCTATTTCCGCATTGGGAGATCGTTCGCTATCTCGCGAAAACTGTTCCCTGGCCGTATCCGCCGGATGGCGCCTACACCTACTATCGCGATGCAGCTCTTCCTGCTATGGATCGCGGAGATCAATGGCACTGGACTCTCAGGCTGAAGACTGAACCAGACAGGCTGATTGGCAGCGTGTCCCTCATCAACGGAGAAAAAACCAATCGTGGATTCTGGCTCGGACTGCCTTGGCACGGACAAGGCCTCATGACCGAGGCCTGCGAAGCCGTCACTGACTTCTGGTTTAATACCCTCAGGTTCACGGTGTTGCGGGCTCCCAAGGCGGCTGCCAACACTGCATCCCGCCGCATCTCAGCAAAAAGCGGCATGCGCCTGGTTGCAAGGGAGGAGCATGAATACGTCTCCGGACGCTTACCGACAGAAATCTGGGAAATCACAGCCGAAGAATGGAATGCCCGAGGCGCCCAGAAACATTGAATCGTTGGCATTCAGATTCTTAGTCTGCTCTACCAGCTGGGCATTTACAGCCCCGGACTCTTCTCAGCGATCAGCTTCCGAATCTTCTCCACAAACTCTCCCGCCGCCATGTCCTCGGTCTTCTCTTTCCCACGAGTGCGCACATTCACCTTCCCAGCCTCAGCCTCCTTATCTCCCACCACCAGCAGGAACGGCACCTTCTGCATCGCATGCTCGCGAATCTTGGCATTCATCTTCTCGTTGCGCGCATCCACGGTGACGCGCACCCCGGCAACCTTTAGCTGATCCGCAACTTTGTTCGCATACTCCACATGCCGCTCGCTGATCGGAATCATCGCCACCTGCACTGGCGACAGCCAAACCGGAAACGCCCCGGCATAGTGCTCAATCAGTACGCCAAAGAATCGCTCGACCGATCCGTAAAGCGCACGATGCACCATCACCGGCTGCTTGCGCGAACCATCTTCAGCGACGTACTCAAGGCCGAAGCGCTGTGGCAGATTAAAGTCGAACTGCACCGTCGAGAGCTGCCACAATCGTCCGATCGCATCCACCAGCTTGATGTCAATCTTCGGCCCGTAAAACGCCGCTTCCCCCGGGATGGTCTTGTATTCGACATTCTTCCGTTTCAGCACCTTCTCGAGCGACTGGGTGGCGTGGATCCATTGCTCCTCGCTGCCCACGAAATTCTTCCGGTCATCAGGATTCCAAGTTGAAAGCTCCGTCTGGAACTGGTCGAAGCCGAAATCCTTCAGCACATCCAGGGCAAATTCCAGACAACTGGCAATCTCATCCTCAATCTGCTCTGGAGTACAGAAAATGTGCGCGTCATCTTGAGTAAACCCGCGCACCCGCAACAGCCCATGCATCACTCCCGAACGCTCGTAGCGATAAACTGTTCCCAGCTCGCCCAGCCGCACCGGCAGATCGCGATACGACTTCAGCGAATCCTTGTAAATCAGAATGTGCCCGGGACAATTCATCGGCTTCAGCCGGTATTCGGCGTCGTCGAGTTCCATGGCGTCGAACATGTTCTGCGCGTAATAGCCCTCGTGTCCCGAGGTAAAAAACAACTGCCGCCGCGCCACATGCGGCGTGTAAACCAGAGAGTAGCCGCGTTTCAGGTACTCTTCGCGCATCCAGTCTTCCATCTGCTTGCGGATGATCCCGCCCTTCGGATGCCAGAAAATAAGCCCCGGCCCAGCCAGTTCCTGAATGGAAAACAGATCAAGCTGCTGCCCCAGCACGCGATGGTCGCGCTTCTTCGCCTCTTCCACCTGCTGCATGTGCGCATCGAGATCCTTTTTCGAAAAGAAAGAAGTCCCGTAAATCCGCTGCAGCTGCGGATTCTTCTCATCGCCCAGCCAGTAAGCGCCCGCGATATTGAGCAGCTTGAACGCCTTGATCTTGCCAGTCGACGGAATGTGCGGGCCGCGGCAGAAGTCGACAAACTTGCCGGTGCGGTAAATCGAAATCTTTTCATCGGGCTTGGTGAATTGCTCGATGAAATGGCACTTCATGAAGTCGCCTTCCTTCTTGAACTCCGCCAGCCCCTGGTCGCGAGGCAGAAACTCGCGCGCGTAAGGAATATTCTGCTGCACCAGCTCCTGCATCTTCTTCTCGATTTTTTCCAGATCCTCCGGAGTAAAGGCGGTAGGCCGGTAAAAATCGTAAAAGAATCCGCTCTCCGTTGCCGGACCGTGCCCCAGCTTGGTCTCCGGAAAAAGTTCCAGCACCGCAGCGGCCAACAAGTGAGCAGAAGAATGCCGATAAACCTCGAGCGACTCCGGATCTTTATCCTTCAAAAGACGAAGATCGGTATCTTTCTCGAGAGGACGGGTGAGATCAATCAGGTCGCCGTTAGCCTTCGCCACCAGAGCAGCGTCCGCCAGCCCGGGGCTGATCGACTTCGCAATATCAAGCGCAGTCGTCCCCTTCGGAACATCCTTCACGCTCCCATCCGGAAGCTTTACATGAATGCTGTCTGCCATAAAGTCGAACCCTGCGGGCGTACTGAATCTTTCAGTTTATTGGAGGGATTCTGGAGGGTCAAACCGAGGCCGGCCGAAGTGGAAAAGCAGAAAGCGGATCTGCTGACCCGCCCTCCGCATTAAACATCAGTTTTTACATCGCCACGTCTTTAATATGGGTCGCGATGTACCAGGTATTTCCAAACGCGTCCTTCACCGCGGCCTGGCGGTCGCCGTAAGGCTGGTCGGTCGGTTCCTGGAACGATGTCGCGCCGGCCGCCACCGTCTGCCGGTAAACCGCGTCGACGTTCGGGACATACAAGTAAAACATCGCCGGCATCTGCTCATACTTGTCGTGAGCCTCGCCCATCTCCACCACCGAATCGCCGATGCGAATCTGCGCGTGGTATACCACGCCGTCGGGCGACGCGTATTTCGCCAGTTCCTGCGCCCCAAACGCCCGCTTCAGAAAGGCGATCAGCGGCTCGGCACGTCGCGGATGCAAGTACACATTTACACTGTGCAGGCCCTTGGGAATGTAGCTTTCTCCTTTATGCGTCGCGAGGTACCAGACGTTCCCCGCGGCATCTTTCACGGTGGCGGAGCGCTCGCCGTAATCCTGATCCCGCGGCGCGTCGATCAAAGTCGCGCCCGCTGCCAGCGCCTGCTTGAACGCCGCGTCGGTGTCCTCCACATAGACGTGCAGCGCGTTGGGATGCAGCGTGCCGGGGAATTTCTGCCCCGGAACGCCGCCGCCGATCATCAGCATGGAATCGCCAATGCGGACCTCCCCGTGCACGCCGCTCGACGTTGCGGTGCGGAATAGTTCTTCCGCCCCGAAAGCTTTATTGGCAAACTCCAGCAGCGCCGGACCATCCTCGGCCACCAGATACGGCGAGACCATGCGGAAGCCGCGCGGCACGGGATCCACTTTCAATTCGTCCTTCCCGGACATCTTTCCGCCTTCGGGCCCGGTTGTCATTCCTTTCATGCGCCGATGCATCTCTTCCACCGACATCTCTTCCTTGATCGTAGAAATGTTCCACATGTAACCGAAGGGATCAACATAGCGTCCCTCACGGTGGCCATAGAACTGATCGCGAATCGGTAAAATCGTTTTCAACCCAGCAGCCACGGCCCGTTCCGCAAAGGAATCGACATCTTCGACGACGAGCGACATCTGCACCGGAGTTCCCCCAGCGTTTCCACGCTGAATCTTCCGCCTTCCGGCCACTCATCCGAAAGCATGATCGATGAATCGCCGATCCTTATCTCGGCATGGGGCATTCCGCCTTCCGTTTCGAAGCGCATAACCTCCTTCGCGCCAAAGGCTTGCTTATAAAACTCGATCGCCTTGGCCGCATCTTTAAAAGTTAATCTCGGTGTCGCAATCGTGTGAACAGCGACAATGGGTTCAGCAACGGTGCTCATGGTTTTTCTCCCTCCCAGTAATTCAGACCTAAGTCGTGCCTTGAATTCTTCTCGCGGCAGGTCGCGCAAGTCCGCCGCCACGCGCACCAGCGGCTCGACGCTGGCCTCGACCTTCGCCGGCCTGCCGTCCGCCCGGTTCAGCAACACTTCCACCGCCCGGTTCAGTTGCTCAACCTTCTTTGCGTCGCTGCTTCCCGTATTCAGAGAGCGCTTAGGCATCGGCACCCTCCATGCGCGCCCGCAGACTGCTGAGAGCGCGGAACTGCAACTGCTTCACCGCGCCTTCGGTCTTGCGGATCTCCCGCGCCACTTCCTTAATGCTTTTCTGCTCCACAAACCGCAGCACCACCACACGCTGCTGCTCGGCTGGCAGCGTATCGACCAGGCGAAACAAAGTAGCCCGCCGTTCCACTTCTTCGAACTCCGCGTTGCTGGCCGGCGCGGATTCGATCAGTCCCCGCTCGTCCGTCACCTGCTCCCGCTTCGTGCGCTGCCAGCGGTCTGAAATCAGATTCGCGGCAATCCGGTAGAGCCACGCCGCAAACGGAATCCCCCGCCACTCAAACCGCTGCAAATTGGCCAGCGCATGATGAAACACCTCGGAAGTCAAATCCTCGGTTTCCGCTCGATTCCCCACCCGCCGCACTACGTACGCATACACTCGCTCGAAATTATTTTCGTAAAGCTCCGCAAAGCGCGCAGGGTCCTTCTGCGCCGCCTCGACCAGAAGCCGCTCGTCCGCTTGGCGTTCTTTGTTCCGAGCCGTCAGAGCCTTCAACCAGATTCTCCGCGCGGAGTAGTCTTACACAGGGATAACGGCAGGGAAGAAGAAAAGTTACGCTATACATCCTGCCCCCAGGAAAACCGCCGGGTGCCCGATTTTCTAGCGTACTTTGCGAGACGCGGGCGAGCCATACAACCGCCGCGCCACAAATCCACAGGCCTTATGTGACATCCAACCTTGCGCCGTACCGATGATCTGCGTCATCATTGACCCAAATAAGCACCTGTTCTTTGAAAATTCAATTGGGCCATCTAAATCCTTTGTCCGCAATATTTTGCGGATAAAATCTTTCGATTCAAGATTTTAGCTGGATCCCAAACAGATCGAGGCTCCGTAACTTCCCTGAATCCAAAGATTTAGCAGTTTTGATCTGGAAATTTTTTAATCTGGATTTCGGCACGCACACACGAAGATAGGGGCAAATTTAGGTCGAGAGCGAAGCTGGCGCGTAATATAAATCCTCCATCGCCTTCTTCACCTTCGCCGACACCCCCTCCATATCCCGCATCGTCAGCCCCGCAGTCGAAATCGGCTCGCCCACGCGCATCTCCAGCGGCCGGCATTTAATGTGGTAAGTATCCATCGGCAGCAGTTCGTAGGTTCCCACCAGCGCCACCGGCACAATATCCACCTGTGCCTTGATCGCCAGAAAAAAAGCTCCCGGCAGAAACGGTTTGATCTCACCATCGGGTGTGCGTCCGCCCTCCGGATAAATCACCAGCGGCATCCCGGCTTTCAAACTCTTCACCGCCGACCGGATCGCCGCAATCGAATTGGTCGGCTTCTGCTGGTCGATGCAGACCTGCCCCGAACGCTTCAATTGCCAGCCCACAATCGGATACGCCAACAATTCCTTTTTGAAGACAATGCGGAATTGAAAGGGCAGATAAACGTAGAGCACTGGAATATCTAGTGCCGAGGCGTGATTCACCGCGTAGACATGAGGCTTCGACGTGTCGATCTCATCCAGGCCAGTGACCTTCACCGGCGACAAGATCGTTTTCATGATGAGCCACGACCAGGCCCGCGAAAACCAGTGCAGCCGCTTTCCGTCGCGGTCAAACAAACCACCAGGGAGCGCCAGCACTCCCATGGCCAGCGTGTACACCCACACCAGCGGATCAAGGATGAAGTACGACCGCAACCGGCTCAACCAGCCGTACGTCTTCCCGGGAATCTCATGCGGACTGCCTCCCGGCGCAACTACGGGCGCAGTCTCCGCTCTGCTCTCCACTTCCACCGAAGATGATGAATTCACTTCCTGCACACTTCCATTCTAGGGGAAAACCCGTGTTCCCGGTCATCCAGGCGAGCCGCGCAAAGCGGCCGCCCTGAGGCCGCCGAACGGTCGCACTTTTCGCGACGCTTTACTCGCACGGTTGGCTCGCTTACTTACAACTGCTGCTGCCGGGCACGCACCGTTCTAAACTTCCACGCCGATACTCCGCATCACTTCTCCCACCAGATAAATCGATCCCGTAATCACAACCACCGTGCCCGCCTTCGCGAGCACTCGAGCCCGCTGCCACCGCGCGTTGCACGTCTTCGGCCGGCTCAATCTCAACCCCAGTTCGCCCCGCCGCCCGCCGAATCTCCTCCGGCAACGCCGACCGCGGATTCTCCGGCCGGGTCGCAATCACGCGCTCCGCCAGCGGAAAAAGAATCTCGGCCATCTCGGAGATTGCCTTATCCCGCATCGCCCCGAAAACAAAAATCAGCGGACGGTCCTCATACCGCTCCGATAGGGCCGAACGCAGCGCCCACGCGCCCGCCGGATTGTGCGCCACATCAATCACCATCTCAGGCCATCCCGGCCGCGCCGCGATTACCTGAAACCGCCCCGGCCAGCGCGTCTCGCGCAATCCGCGCTCGATGCTCTTCGTGGTGATGCCGCCGAATCCCTGCTGCTTCAACTCCACCGCCGCGGCAACAGCCAGCGCCACATTGCGCAACTGATGCCGCCCCACCAGAGGAGTCTCCACTAGAATCTCTTCTCCCAGAACCTGCAGCGGATAGCGATAGATAGGATTGCCTCGCTCGGTACTGGATACCAGGTACTCGCGGACTGCCGGGCGAGACCGGCGGCACATAGGGAACCGCATTCACCGCTCGCGCCCCCAAGTCCAGAATCGTATTGCCAATCACATCATTCGCCTCAGGCTGCTGCGGCAGCGTCACCACCGCGCCTCCCGCACGAATAATCCCGACCTTCTCCCGCGCAATCTCGGTCACCGTATGCCCCAGAAACTTCTGGTGATCGAGCGAGATATCGGTAATCACACTGACCAGAGGCTCTACGACGTTGGTAGCGTCAAGCCGCCCTCCCATGCCAACTTCAAGCACCGCAAGCTCCACTTTCTCTCGCGCGAAATGCTCGAACGCTATCGCAGTCATCATCTCGAAAAAACTGGGATGCCACGGCAACTCGGCTAGCGCCACCAACCCCTCCGCAACCTTATCAACCTCGCCCTGCAGAGACGCAAAATCGTCGTCACTGATCTCTTCGCCGTTCACCTGGATGCGCTCGTTGATCCGCACCAGATGCGGCGAAGTGTACAACCCCGTTTTCACTCCCGAAGCCCGCAAGATTGACGCCAGCGTAGCCGCCGTCGAACCTTTCCCATTCGTGCCCGCGATCAGCACGCTTGGGAAGCGCCGCTCCGGGTGATCCAGCGCAGCCAGCAGCACTCGGACGTGCGCCAGATCGAATTTTTGCGAAGGCGTCTGCGCCAACTCGTGGCCAAGGGCAAACATGCGCGCGACTGCGGTTTCGTAGGACATGAAGAAGCTCTCAGCTATCAGCCGTCAGCTTGTACCTTCAGATTATCAAGTCGGGAAATAGGATTCGAGGAGGGCGGGGCTGCGTCGGTTTGGCTGACAGCTAACAGCCTTTCTCACGCCGCCATAAACTCCAGCGCCCGCCCAATATAAGGCTTGAGTTCTTTGCGATGTACTACAGCGTCCAGCATGCCATGCTCCAGCAGAAACTCGCTGCGCTGGAATCCCGGCGGCAGTTTCTGCCGGATCGTCTGCTCGATCACCCGCGGCCCGGCAAATCCAATCAGCGCGCCAGGTTCGGCAATATTCAAATCCCCCAGCATGGCAAACGACGCGGTCACGCCTCCGGTCGTTGGGTCGGTCAGCACGGAAATGTACGGCACCTTCGCTTTATCCAGCCGAGCCAATGCCGCCGAAATCTTGGCCAGCTGCATCAGGCTGACCACGCCCTCCATCATCCGCGCCCCGCCCGAAGCCGACACAATTATCAGCGGAGTATGCGAATCGAGCGCCCGCTCTACCGCCCGCGTAATCATCTCGCCCACCACCGCTCCCATACTGCCGCCAATGAACGCATATTCCATAACGCTGGCGACCACGGGACGTCCCAGCAGCTTGCCGCGTGCGTTGATCACGGCATCCCTCAGCCCGGTGTCGTGCTGCGCCTGCCGCAGCCTCGACGAGTACGGCTTCAAATCCACAAACTTCAGCGGATCGGTCGACGACAGATTCTCGTCAAACGTCTCATATTCATTGTCATCCAGCAGCAGCCCCAGCCGTGTCCGCGCGTCGATGCGAAAGTGTTTCTCGCACTTCGGACACACATTCAAATTCTCTTCCAGATCCTTCTTCCAGATGATCTGCCGGCAGCTCTCACACTTCACCCACAACCCTTCAGTGCGAACCGTCTTCGCGCCCGAAGTGTTCAGTTCCCCGGATTCGCGCTTGAACCAAGCCATAAGAGATTTAGTAATTGGGCAATTTTGTAATTTGCTAATCCAAATCGTTGAAACACAGGGTTTGAAAATTGCCCAATTACCCGATTACCAAATTACTCAACTCAGTACTCGATCCCTCTCTGCGCCATCACGCCCTTCTCGTACGCGTGCTTCACCTGCCGCATCTCCGTCACCGTGTCAGCGGCCTCGACAATTGTGGGGTGTGCGTTCCTTCCCGTCAAGATGACATGCACCATCTCCGGTTTCCTCTTCAGGCTCTCCACCACTCTCGCCGGGTCCAGCATGCCATAGCTGATCGCGTAGTTGATCTCATCCAGCACCACCAGATCCCACTCCCCCGAATGGATTGCCTTCTCCCCCTCCGCCCACGCCTCCTCGACCATCTTCACATCTTCGGGGTCCGGCTTCTCCGCGCCCACTTTCACAAATCCCCGTCCCATCTGCTTCATCACGAACTTGTCTCCGAAGGCCTTCACCGCATCCAGTTCCCCGTAATGCCACGAGCCTTTCAGAAACTGCAGCATCAGCACCCGCATCCCCTGGCCCACCGCACGCAGGGCCGTCCCCATCGCCGCAGTCGTCTTCCCTTTGCCCGGCCCAGTGTTCACGATGATGAGACCGCGACGTACGTCAGCCATGATTGCAGGATGCTTGATTCTACTAGAAAGCCTCCCGAACGACAGAAGGCTGGGAGGCGTCTTAGTTCGCAAGAATGGTTTGGAAGAATGGCTTGGAAGAACGTTCGTCTGGATAACGATGCTCAAGTGGGAACGGCCGCCCTCGGCTGTCCGGTCCAGCGAAGCTCGACCATCTTCGGGATCACTCCCTAACCTTTCGTTGACCTGCTCCGGCGCAGTTCGATCTCTCCCGTGATCACGTGAGCATGCAGCCGGTACTTCCCGGGGCCGTCCTGTTCGAATGACCGGAACAGACCATCCTTGGAGACATCGAATGCAGAGGCCTCAATGCTGCCGGTCATCACCGAGGCATCGCGGTGACCATACTCCTCAGGGTGGGGAACGTCGATCTGAATGCGGCCCGCAAAAACTCGAACATCCTTATCGCCTTCCACGTCTTCAACGATCAGTTCTCCCGCCGACAGTCTGACCCAAAGATTGGAGCGGCGAGGAACCTCGATGGTGGCCTCGAAATTGTTGTTTGGGGTTTCGGAAACGTAAACGTCGGCGCTTGCGCCCGTCCGTTTGATCTCTACTTTGACGCGCTTGAGTTGTTCCTCCGAATGTGCGCGGCAGGTCACAACGATGTCTCAGAGTCGCCCGGACGGATCGTGTAGCCGCCGGCCTCCAGGTGCAAGCGAATCGTGCCTCCCGAAACAAATTCCTGCCGTGCAGAATGCTGTCCCGAATATCGTTCCGAGGTATCGCTAGCCTGCTGAGCCTGCAGCAAGCCAGGAACCAGCAGGACAAGCCAGAAAACCGAGACCCTTCATACACACCCCCACCTGTAGTCTCTGTATACGAGGATGGGCGAACTAAGTTCCGGGAAAGTCGGGTCTACAACCAGAAAAGCCAATGAAACGCCCGGAACACTGCTCTTCTCCGTCATGACGTGCTTTCTCATCACCCTGCGGCATTCCTTCCCGGTTATGAGTTTTGACACGTTTTACGAAAGTACGTCTTTCCACGGAACTCGCTGCATCCAACCCTGCGTACTCGGGTGCAAGCAGATCTCTGTCCGCCTGGCAGACTGCGGAGGTCTCCTCGTGATCGACAAGTGTCTAATGTTATTGTTTTGCGTGCTCACGGCCTTACCTGCATTTTCCGCCCAGCACGTCGCCCTTCACCCCAGACCCGGTCTTCGATTCCGGCGAACAGGAGAGTCATTCGCCAGATCGTCGACATGGAGCGTCAATGCAAGGAAGCCAGCCTCCGCCGCGATGCAGACTTCTCCCTGCGCACCCTCGCCGACGACTACGTTGCCATCACCCCGCTCGGCACAGGTCACCACCAAGCAGGAAACCATTTCCGCCCGCCGCAGCGGTCAGCTTCGTTACGAAGTCCATGAACGTCACCGACATGGTGGTCCGCCTCTATGGCGATACTGCAGTCGTTACCGCCCGCGCTGATGTCAAAGGCCATCAGCTTGGGCGAAGACTTCAGCGGACCCTATCGCTACACCCGCGTCTGGGTCCGCCGCAACGGACACTGGCAAACCGTCAGCTACCAGGCCACGGTCACGCAGTGAGCCCAGTGGCGCAGCTGATTCAATGCCCAGAATGATAAGGATGACCCTTCAGAATAGTGAACGCCCGGTAGACCTGCTCCAGCAAAACCACGCGAGCCAGTTCGTGAGCCAGCGTCATCCTGCCCAGCGAGATGGTATGCTGCGCCGCTCCGCGCGCCGCTTCACTGAATCCATCCGCGGGCCCCACGGCAAAAACCAGCGGCAGCGGATTGCGATCCTGATAGTCCCCTAGAAACCGCGCGAATTCTTCTGACGAGAACTGCTTACCCCGGGAGTCCATCAGCACCAGGGTCGACTTTCTAGAGCTCGCTGTTTTGCTCGCCTTAGCCAGGGGAGCCCGCCCGCACATTTGCAGAAGCGCCGCCTCATCCCGCAGCGCCAGCCCTTCCACCGGCACGTAATGCGAAATCCGTCTTCAGATACTCGTCCGTAAGCGACTGGATCGCCGGTTCTTTCGTCTTTCCCATCCACGCGATTTTGATCTTCACAAAAGATAGCACGACAACGAGACTACGCTCTCTTGCGACGACGAGCGGCCGCGGCAGTGCGCTTACGCGGCTTGGTCTTTGCCTTTGACGCTGGCTTCGACCTGGGCTTCGGCTTCAATTCCGAAGGTTCCAGCCGCTTCGCGGTCTTCCACAGGCGCTCCAGATCGTAGAACTTGCGCGCCTTCTCGGAGAACACGTGCACCACAAAATCGACATAGTCGACCAGGATCCACTCGCCCTGACTGTAGCCCTCGACTTGCGCCGGCCGCACCCCCGCAGCTTTCAAGCGCAACTCCACTTCGTCCGCAATGGCCTGGACCTGCCGCGGGTTGGTGCCGCTGCACAGCACGAAATAGTCGGTAAACGCTCCCGACCCCTTTTCCATTTCCAGGATGGAAACTTCTTCCGCCTTCTTGTCGAGGCAGGCCTGAATGGCGGCTGCCACTTGTAGCTTCAGTTCGCTTTTCTTCATGCAGAGAGTCGGTTGGTCGTGATTCGTTGGTCCAGTTCGTTGGATCAGTTCGTTACTCAGCGCAGGCTGAAGTTCAATTGTAAACGACGGGAGGGACTGTAGGGTTGAACGGCTAGACGACTGCTTTGTACAGTCCCATTTTCTTGATGTAGTCCGCAACAGCAGGTTCCACGAAGCGGCCAAGCGGCTTGCCGGCGGCCGCTGCCTGACGAATCGCCGTGGAGGAGATCGGCTGATAAACCTGGTCCAGCAAATGGATGGTCACACCCTTCAGCACCAAGTCCCCCGTAGCAGCCTGCTTTTGAAACGGACGCGTCACTTCCTGCCGCGGCCTCAGGCTCGCAGGCAGGGCGTTCGCCACGTCAGCCAGCGAGAATCCCGGCCGGCTCGCCACCACAAACTCACACTCCCGAAACAGTGCCTCGGACTGATGCCACTTCGCGATGTCCTCGAAAGCATCGATGCCGATGAGCAGGAACAGTCGGTCCGCTTTCTTGAACGACTGCTTAAGGCGCTTGACAGTATCGACGGTGTAGTTCGGCCTTGCCGGGCCCGTCTTCTCCTTGCCCGGGATGCCGAACTCAAAATCCTCAGGCGCCTCGAGCAGCGAAGGAGCGAAGTCTTTCTCCGTGCGCCGTAGCCAGGGCAACCATGGCATAGCGATGCGGGAAGGACGACAGCGGCTGGCGCTGCTTGTGCGGCGGAGCGTTGGCGGGCACGAAAAGTATGCGGGAGAGGCTGCAGCGTTCGCGCGCAGCGCGGGCCAACGCCATATGCCCGCGGTGGATCGGATCGAAAGTACCGCCGAAAAGACCGATATTCATGAGTCGCTAGTGTCTTCGTTTGCAGGCTCGATTGGCAAGTCAACGGTGCAGGAGAGGCGTTCTGTCTCTGTGCCGGTGCTGCGCGACGTGCAGGGGCATTGGCCGATAGTGCACCGCCAGGGTTGTCTGTTTGGCCGGGAGGTGGCGGATGAGGAAACAGTTATTCCGGGAATCCGGAATGAACTCCTGTAATCTCGCGTCTCCATAAACTTGGGGCTAGCATGGTTTACATGCGAGTAACCCTCCCCCTACTTCGCATCCAACCCGCCCGTGCGTCTATCCTGCGCTACGGAGTCGCGGTACTCAGCACCACTCTGGCGCTGATCCCGGTGCTGCTGCTTCCCAACATCGCGGAAAGCCGCCTGGCGGTATTCGCCGTCGCCGTGATGGTGAGCGCGTGGTATGGCGGCTGGAAGCCCGGGTTGGTCGCCACTTCGTTCGCGCTCACCGTCAGCGCTTACTTCTCATTCTCCGGAGAACACACGCCCGCACAATACCGCTCGACCATGATCCGGCTGACTCTGTTTGTTGTGTTGGCTATGCTGATCTGCTGGTTTAACGCCGCTCTGCGAGGCGCTCAGGAGGGGTTGCGGCGCTCCGAAATCAATTTCCGGTCGTTGGTGACCAATGCTCCCTACGGGATCTGCCGCTGTGATTCAGCAGGCCAACTGCTGGACGTGAATCCGGCGCTGCTCGCGATGCTGGGATATTCTTCACCCAAAGAACTGGCGGGGAAACATCTCGGAGCACTCTACGCGGACTCACAGCAGTGGTTCCAGCTAGCGGATTACCTGCTCTCGGCGACGCCCTTCAACGGGCTCATCGTCGAGTGGAAGCGCAAAGACGGGACGGGCACGGTGGTTCGCGTCTCCGGTCGGGCAGTGTCCGACGGCAAGAAAGGACGTACCTTCGAGTTGTTCGCCGAAGATGTAACCGAGCGCCGCGCCCTCGAGCAGCAACTCCGGCAGTCACAGAAAATGGAAGCGGTAGGAAGACTCGCGGGCGGCGTTGCGCACGATTTCAACAATCTGCTCATGGTGATTTCCGGCTACTCGGAATTTCTGCTCGACCGCCTGGGCCCGGACCCCGCGCTGCGCGGTCCGGCCCAGGAGATTGCCAGCGCAGCCGTGCGAGCCACCTCGCTCACCCGCCAGCTCCTCGCCTTCAGCCGCAAGCAAATGCTCGCGCCTAAGATTCTTGACCTGAACAGCGTCGTCACGGAAAACCTGAAGATGCTCAACCGCATGATCGGCGAGGACATCGAACTCGTGATGGTTCCGGCAGCCGAGCTGGGCACGGTGCGGGCCGACGCGGGACAGATTGAACAGGTCATCATGAATCTTGCTGTGAACGCGCGCGACGCCATGCCGGCGGGTGGCAAGCTGACCATCGAGACCTCAAACGTATCCCTCGACGAGGACTATGCCCGCTTTCACGCGCCCCTGCGGCCAGGAAACTATGTGATGCTCGCCATCAGCGATACCGGAGCCGGCATGGATTCCGAAACCCAGTCCCACATCTTCGAGCCTTTCTTTACCACCAAGGGCCCGAAAGGAACGGGTCTTGGGTTGTCTACTGTTTACGGAATCGTGAAGCAGAGCGGTGGCTACATCTGGGTTTACAGCGAGGCGGGCAGAGGCACGACGTTCAAGGTCTATTTGCCCCGCGTCGCCGACACGGTCGAGGCTCCCGCCCAGGTTGCCGTTCCCGCAGAATCCGCTGCCACTGAGCCGGGCACCGAAACCATTCTGCTGGTCGAGGATGAGGCCAACCTGCGCTACCTCGCCCGGCAATTCCTCGAGAAGCAGGGTTATCGGGTCGTCGAAGCGGCGGATGGCGCAGCGGCTATGCAGATTGCAGTCGCTCATGAAGGAGTGATTCATCTGCTGCTGACCGACGTGATCATGCCCGGGATGAACGGCCGCGAGCTGGCGCAGCGCATTTCAGAAATTCGCCCCAATGTGAAAGTGCTCTACATGTCCGGTTACACCGAAAACGTGATCGGCAGCAATGGCACGCTGGACGCGGGTGTACGCCTCCTCCAGAAACCCTTTACCCTTCGCGACCTGAAAAGCAAAGTTCGCGAAGTGCTCGATTCAACCCCATTCCCCCTGGAGACCGCCATGTCAGTTCAAACCGCTCACGCCAAGGCGACGCAAGGGTTGCACCAATTGCCCTCGTCGCGCGCGCAACGTTTTCAACTTCACCTGCCGTTAAAGTACCGCCGTCTCGACGAAGAAAAATGGCACTCCGGAGAAACAAAAAACATCAGCCGCTCCGGTTTGCTGTTTCAGGCCGAGGATCCCTTGCAACCAAATGTGATCCTGGAAATCAACCTGGTGCTGCCCGCGGAGATTGCCGGGCTTTCGCCGACCGAAGTCATTTGCAAGGGAGAGGTCGTGCGTACTGTCGAGGCGAACGGCGAAAAAATGCCTCCCGCGTTAGCCGCTAAGATTCTTCAGTATCACTTTCAGCACGGATCGCAACTGCCGCGAGCGTGAATCCAGCGCCTTGTACCTAGTACCCAGTAAAACCGCGTTTCTCGGTACTGGGTACTAGCCTTCCGCGGCTTCGGCCTTCTCGAGCGCTTGCTCGCGCAAAGCATCCACTTCCTTCGCCATGGCGAACTTCAGTTCCTCGATTCCTTTGCCGGTCACGGCTGAAACCTCGTAAAGCTTCAGTTTGTGTTTCTTGCAGTAGCGCTTCAACGCCGCGACTTTGTCTTTATTGGCCACGTCGATCTTCGACGCAACCATGATCATGGGTTTTTCTTCCAGGTGAGCCCCGAAGCTTGCCAGTTCGCCGAGAATCACTTCCACATCTTTCACAATGTCAGGACGTCCGCTCGCATCCGAAACATCGGCCAGATGAACCAGCAGACGCGTGCGCTCGATGTGCCGCAGGAACTGCGTACCCAGGCCGGAACCCGTGTGCGCCCCTTCGATCAGGCCCGGAATATCGGCCACTACAAAGCTGATTTCGTCGTTAGGGTCGCCTACTGCAACCACTCCGAGATTTGGTTGCAAGGTCGTGAAAGGATAATCAGCAATCTTCGGCCGCGCCGCTGAGATGCGCGAGATCAGCGTGGACTTGCCCACATTCGGATAGCCGACCAGGCCAACATCCGCCAGCAACTTCAGTTCGAGCCGGTAGTTGTGTTCTTCGCCGGGACGTCCATCCTCGTGCTCGCGCGGTGCCTGGTGAACGGAAGTTGCAAAACGCGCATTGCCACGCCCACCGCGGCCTCCGCGGGCAATCACCACGCGTTGGTCGGGCGCCGAAAAATCGAAAACCTTCTCGCCCGTTTCTTCGTCGTACACGATCGTCCCGACCGGAACTTTGAGAAGGATGTCTTCCCCTTCGCGCCCGCTTTTATTCGAGCCTTCGCCGTGGCGTCCGCGCTCCGCCTTGTATTCAGGATTAAAACGAAAATGAACCAGCGTGTTATGCCGTTCGCTGGATTCCATGATCACATCTCCGCCCTTGCCCCCGTCTCCGCCCGAAGGCCCGCCGCGCGGAACATATTTCTCCCGCCGGAAGGCCATGCAGCCGTTGCCGCCGTCGCCCGCCTTCACTCGAATTCTTGCCTCATCAATGAACATGGAATTCCTACAAAATAAAAAGCCTCGTCCTGAAGGCGAGGCTGCGTGGCGCGGGCGCCCCCGCCCGCGACTGCCGGCGGCGGAAGCGAACTATTCGGCAACTTCCATCGGCTCGACCATCACGAACTTACCCATCGAGCCCTTGTTCAGGAACTTGATGCGTCCGGTGATCTTAGCAAACAAAGTATCGTCTTTGCCGCGGCCAACGTTCAGCCCCGGTTTCACGCGAGTTCCGCGCTGCCGCACGATGATCGTCCCGCCGGGCACGATCTGCCCGCCGAATGCCTTGAATCCCAGCCGCTGCGCGTTCGAGTCGCGGCCGTTTCGTGAAGTGCCTTGTCCTTTTTTATGTGCCATAGTTCCTCGAAAAGTAGCGCCGGCGTCCCGCCGGCTGTCGCGAGGGCATTTTGCCCTGGTTTCTTACTTCTTCCTCGTTGCAGCCTTTTTAGCGGCACTCTTCTTAGGCGCAGCCTTCTTCTTGGCATGTCCCTTCGCGGTCTTCACTTCAGCGTCGTGCTCTTCCTCGTGCGCCGCCACGGCTTTCTTCGGCTTCGGTTGTTTCTTCGCCAACTCCGGAGCCTTGAAGCTCTGCCCGTCAAAAGCAATCTCGGTGATGCGCACGGCAGTGTAGGACTGCCGGTGTCCGCGCAGCTTCTTGTATTGCTTCTTACGCTTGTAGTGGAAAACCAGAATCTTCGCGCCGCGTCCTTGTTCCACGAGCTGGCCGACCACTCGCGCTCCCACCTGCGGCTTGCCGATCTGGCCTTCTCCACCCGACACCGCCAGTATCTCGGGGAACTCCACCTGGCCATCGGTGCCCGTAGCCAGCTTCTCCACTCGAATCACGTCTCCGGGCGCCACCCGGTATTGCTTGCCGCCGGCGCGGATAACCGCGTACATACGTCTGCCTCCGTCAAAATGTCGTGAAAGTCAGCAACCCACCGAACCCATGCGCACACGGGCGCAACTCCTGGGGTCCGCAGAGCTTCGCGGTAAACTTCCCGCGTGAACGTCTTGCTGAACTTCTTCTGCTTGCTGTGTTTTCCGCCGCGGCGCTTGAAGCCGGGGCGAGCCTCCCCAGAACGGGTCGGCAAGTACAGGCAAACTCAACCATTCTAGCGTGCGCTGTGGAAATCGGTCAATGCGCAGCTTCGCGGAAGTAGTATTCAACGAAGCGTATTGATCATGGCATTATTCTGAAAGCAGTTAGAAAAAGAGCGGAAAGGGAGTTGGCTGACCTGATCGCTAAATGCCCCACTTTGGCTTGTCTGTTGCCGTTGCCACTCCTCCACCTCGGCGCCTGTGCAACCATCGCGCTCGCTAACCTGGAATCTGGTGTGCATTACATGATCTACGTTGACTTTCCGTTCTCGTTGATACTTGTAATGCTGGGATGGCGCAACGACAACTTTGTGTTTTGGTTCGCCACGCTCGGCACATTGTGGTGGTATCTGTTGAGTTGGTTAGCTTTTTCGATATTGAGCAAGCGGAAGTCGAGTTGACCCACTTTCTTGGCAGATTGCAGGTCGGTGTGCGAAAATTCGGGCAAATCTTCAACTCTGGGAGGACCCCAATCATGAAGCACTTTTCCCTTCTGCTGTGCCTGCTCGCTTTCACTCTTTCTGCCATCGCGCAGCCGCCTCAGGCAGCCGCGAAGAAACCCGCGACCCCGGCGCCTCCCGACAGAGCCTATCTGCAGAGAATCTGGGATAACTGGGCCACCCTCGACCCCGCTAACGTCGCCAAGTTCTACGCCAGCGGCCCGCACGCCTTCTTCGACATCGCCCCGTTGAAGTACGGAAGCTGGGACGAATATGCCGCGGGATCGAAGGCTCTCGTGTCGACCTATAAGAGCGCGAAGTTCACCTTGAACGACGACCTCGCCATCCATCCGCATGGAGATCTGGTATGGGCGACTGCGACGGTTAGCGAGCAGATGACGACGAAAGCCGGCAAGGTCGAGATGGGCAACTTCCGCTGGACCGTGGTTCTTGAGAATCAGGACGGCAAGTGGCTGATCGTTCACGAACACGTCTCTGAGCCATTGCAGTAGCACGACTTCCTGACCGAAAGGCTTTTTCCCGCGACCGTGCGATTACCTCTGTAATCGCAGGTAACCTGAGTGCCCTTGCAGAAACAACTTGCCTGCGCCAGTGTTAATACAAACTGACTGTAGGAGATTTTCATGCGCAACCGAATCATCGTTGGCACTTCGCTTTTCCTGTTATCCATCCTGAGCTGGAGCCAGCAGCAACCTGCCGGCAGCACTGCTCCTGCGGGCGCGCAACAGAGCATGCCTGGGATGGATATGTCAGGTCATGACACCTCGAATATGAACATGAAAGACATGCCCATGGGCGACGGTGAAGCCAGCGCCCACGCCATGCATTCGATGGAAGGGCACATGGACATGGGCCCGCACATGAAGATGACGGCCCTGCGTCCGGCGAAGCCCGGCGACGCCGAGCGCGCCAAGGAAGTGGTGGAGGAAGCGCGCAAAGCCTCAGAGAAATACCTCGACTATCACGTTGCGCTAGCTGAGGGCTTCAAGATCTTCCATCCTGAGTTTCCCCAGAAGATGTATCACTTCACCAACTACGGATACGCGATGGAAGCGGCTTTTCGTTTCAATCCCGAGCACCCGACCTCGCTGCTCTACGAAAAGCATGGCGACGACTACAAACTGATTGGCGTAATGTACACCGCCCCCAAGCGCATGGGCGAAGATGAACTGGACCAGCGCATTCCGCTGAGCGTTGCGCAATGGCACGAGCACGTGAATTTCTGCGCCGCGCCTCCGGATCGTCGCGGGGAAGGGTTCGCGCCGCATCCGCAGTTCGGCTTAAAGGGATCGATCACCACGCAGCAAGCCTGCGATGCCGCGGGCGGAACCTTTCATCCCGTAATCTTCAACTGGATGGTGCACGTCTACCCGTTCGAAAAAGATCAGGCGAGCATCTGGTCAGTCGAGCGCCAGCACGGCGACGCGGATTAGGCTTTAGCGATCGTTTCCTGGGCCCACCCAGACAGAACACGCCACAGCTGTTCCATCCTGTTGAAAACCCATTCACCTTTTTGTTCACTTCATTTTTCTTGCTACCGGAAGTGCGCACTCCTCGTCCAAACACGTGTGATCGAAGATGTGGAACTTTCGCTGAAGCCGCTCCGTAGTAGTAGAGGAAGCCAGCCGGCGCAGAGGTGATGCTGGCAGGATTTTTTCGAGGTAGGTTCTGCGGGGTTAGGGGATTCCCTCACACTCGGTTTGGCGGCCCAGATGAGAAAACCCCCGTTGCACAGCGCGACTGGCCTTGCGGCTTGCCGGCTGAAACCCCAACGGCTGCATTGTAGGCGATTCGCGGCAAAACACAACGGTTTTCTCGCGCAAGTCGTGAACCGGGCCGCCCCAACCGCTCTCCGACGAGATTCGGGGAAGAATAAAGGAGCAGTCATGAAGTTCGCGACCGTATCGAAGAGTCTGGTTCTGGGATTAGCGTTGCTGTTCGCATCGAGCGCTTTTGCCGCGACCAAGGCCAATTTGCAGCTCAACAACTCTGTCGTCGTCAACGGAACAACCCTGAAAGCAGGCGATTACAAAGTTCAGTGGGAGGGTAGCGGTCCCAACGTGGAACTGAGCATTCTGCATGGCAAGGACGTGGTGGCAAAAGTGCCGGCCCGCGTGGTTGAACTGCAAGCGCCAGCCGTCAGCGACGCTGCCGTGACCCGAAAGAGTGACAGCGGCCCCAACACACTAGCCGCCCTCCGCTTCGAGGGCAAGAGATTTTCTCTTGAGCTGGGTGAAGCCAGCGATAGCATGCAGGCAGGTTCGAGCAAGTAACTCGAGTAACCAATGCGATACACTCCGCAAATATTAAGGGAGCACATAGAGTGCTCCCTTTTTTCTCGCTTCTAGAGCTGAAATCGGTTCTAGCTGGGCCTCTCCCTTAGCGTTCAGCAGAACGGAATTGGTGCGCTTCCCGGTGAGCGTCCCACCGATGTTGAATGAGGCGGTCATCTCGTGTTGTCGATGCCAATGATCTCGTATTTCCTCGAGTTGCGGAGGGTGTCCTTGACGGTGGCCCACAATACGGTGCAGGAGACCGAATACTCGTCTTTGTGAGTCTTGGCGAACGACGGGACGGCTACGATTGACAAGAAAAGAACCACCACTGCAAATCGTTTCACGGGAGGCTCCTTTGCCGGAGGCTTTGAGCGTGCAGTTCCCTCGGTAACAAGTTCCGTAACGTTCCCGAAACTCACGAACAAGCGTATTATCCGCCCCGCAGGGCAAATGTCAACCGATTCGGACGCCGACCCAACGCGGACCTTAAGCGCAAGCGCCCAGTAAAACTAAGGCAAGAGAAGACTGGACACTGATCACTGATCACCGACCGCTGGCCACTGCCTTTCAGTACTTCGGCACTTTCGGATCTACCCGATCTGACCACGCTGTGATTCCGCCGGCCAGGTTGTGGACTTTCGTGAAGCCCGATTGCTGGAGGAACGCTACCGCCTTCGCGCTGCGTCCTCCCATTTTGCAATGGACTACGATTTCGCGGCTGGAATCCAGTTCGTGCACGCGATTAGCCAGGTCGTTCAGTGGAATCAGATGTCCGCCAATGTTGCAGATCTGATATTCGTGGGGCTCGCGCACATCGAGGACGAAGAGGTCTTCTTTCGCGTCAAGTCGGCGCTTCAGCTCTTCTACTTGAATTTCCGGAAGTCCTGCTCCCACCGGTTTTTCCTCCCCGCGAATGCCGCAAAATTCGTTGTAGTCTATCAGCTTTGTTACCGTGGGATGCGTGCCGCAGACCGGGCACTCCGGATTTTTGCGCAGCTTGAGTTCGCGGAACTTCATGCCCAGCGCGTCAATCAGCAGCAAGCGCCCGATGAGCGGCTCGCCCACACCGAGAATCAGTTTGATCACTTCGGTCGCCTGCATTACGCCGACCAGTCCGGGCAGAATACCGAGGACTCCGCCTTCCGCACAGGATGGAACCAGACCCGGCGGTGGCGGCTCAGGGTACAGGCAGCGGTAGCATGGGCCATCTTTGGTGGCGAAGACGCTGGCCTGCCCTTCAAAGCGAAAGATCGAACCGTAGACGTTCGGTTTCCCCGTGAGCACGCAGGCATCATTCACCAGGTAACGCGTAGGGAAGTTATCGGTGCCGTCGGCGATTATGTCGAATTCGCGGAAGAGTTCGAGGGCATTCTCGCTGCTCAACCGCATGTCGAACTTCTGCAGATTCAAGAATGGATTGATGGCGGTGAGCTTGTCCGCAGCCGAATCGAGTTTCTTCCGCCCCACGTCGGCTGTCGAGTGGATGATCTGGCGCTGCAGGTTGGTGTAATCCACCACATCGAAATCGACCAAGCCGAGGGTGCCTATGCCCGCGGCCCCAAGATAGAGCGCGAGCGGCGAGCCCAGCCCTCCCGTGCCAATGCACAGCACTCGCGCCGCTTTTAGCTTCTGCTGACCCTCCATGCCGACCTCCGGCATGATCAGGTGGCGCGAGTAGCGCAGGATTTCGTCCTTGCTCAGTGTCACAGGAATCTCGGTGATGGTAGCCATAAAGTCCTCGGTGGAAATCTGAATTTGGGGTTCCGGAATCGTCAGAATCTAGGGACTAACAACAGGCAGGACACATACAACAGCGATTTGTGGCGGAAGGTTTCAACGCTTGGTCCCTCGAATACGATCCGTGAATATGACTTGTGATTCCCGCAAAATCCGCAATCAGACTGCTCCTCCGGCGATGGAAGGCACAATCGAAATGTTATCACCCTCCTTCACTGCGGTCGCCTCTTTCTGCAGGTAGCGAATGTCCTCGTCGTTTACGTAGAGGTTGACGAAAGCGCGTAGTTTGCCGTCCTCAGTGTAAAGATGACGGCGCAGGTCGGGATGCTTTGCCACCAGCGCGGTCATGGCTTCGGCCACGGTGCTGGCCTTAACATCGACGGTAGGTTGCTTGTCCACATACTGCCGCAGAGGCGTAGGGATGTGAATCTTGCTCATAGGCCTAAGCATAAAAGATGCGGCGAAGAATGGGAAGATTCAAGACTGCGCGATTTGACCTTACAGCAGTCAAATACGACGAGAGCTGACCTGCCGTAAAATGAAGCCGAAGACGACAAAGGAAGGCGTTATAGGAAGACGTTATTAGGAAGACAAGGGAGAAACTACCATGACGATTTTTGATCCAGCTCGAGGCAGAATTATTGACGGCGGCGGGGGCGCAGGCGGACTTCTGCGACTGATCGGACTTGGGGTAATCGCGTTGTTATTGGTGATTTTGCTTTTCAGTGCCGTAACCAAGGTCGGCACCGGTCACGTTGGCGTGCTCACGCTCTTCGGCAAAGTGCAGACGGGTGACACTCTGGGCGAGGGCATTCACCTGATCAATCCGTTGAAGACTAATAATGAACTTTCCATCCAGACGCAGACGCTGAAGGAATCTGCAAGCGTGCCTTCGAGTGAAGGCCTGATGATGAGCCTGGATACTTCGCTGATTTATCATCTCAACCCTGACCGAGCCGCGGAAGTCTTCCAGAAGATTGGCGCCGATTACGAAAACGTGGTGGTCGAGCCTACCCTCCGCTCTGCCATTCGTGAAGCAACCGCCTCCCACACCGCCAACGCTCTCTACACCGGCGAACGCGAGATGGTAGCCAAGCAGATTTACGACCAGGTCAGCGCCCAACTGAATCAGCGCGGCCTGACGGTGGAGAACGTTTTGCTGCGCGATATCCAGCTGCCGGCCACGCTGAAAGCGGCAATCGAAGCCAAGCAACAGGCCGAGCAGGAATCGCTAGCCATGAATTTCCGCTTGCAGAAGGAAACGCAGGAGGCGCAGCGCAAGCGCATCGAAGCCGCCGGTGTCCGCGACTTCCAGCAGATTGTGGCGCAAGGCATCACGCCGTCACTGCTGGAGTGGAAGGGCATCGAAGCCACCGAGAACCTAGCCAAGAGCGCGAATTCGAAGGTCGTGGTCATCGGCAACAGCAAGAATGGGCTGCCGCTGATTCTGGGACAGTAATTCCTCGGCTGGAAAGCAATATGGCTCATGCGGGGACAGCCCCTTGGCTTGTCCCGTCGCCGCGGGCGACGATCTTGTGACGCTGCTACCATGGCACCGTGGCTCCGCTTCTTGATATCCACAATTTGAGCATCGGATTCCCCGCCGCCCTGCGGGCGGGCGGACAGCCGAGCGCACCTGTCCCCAAACATGCCCTTCCTGCCGTCCGCGACGTTAGTTTCTCTATCGCTTCCGGCGAAGTCTTAGGTCTGGTTGGTGAGTCCGGCTCCGGCAAGTCCATCACTTCTCTAGCCATCATGCGCCTGCTTCCGCCTCAGGCTCAGGTTTCCGGCGAGATCCTCTTTGCCGAGAACGGGTCGCCCCGCAGTCTCACAACCATTCCCGATGACTCCATGCGCCAACTGCGTGGATCGCGGATTGCCATGATTTTCCAGGAACCCATGACCGCGCTCAATCCCGTGATGCGGGTCGGCGACCAGATCTCCGAAGCGGTGCGGGCTCACGGTGCGCGTTCCAGGAGCGAGGCTGCCAGGCTTACCGTTCAAGCCATGACCGACGTCTCGATCCCTGAGCCGGACCGCCGGGCTCGCGACTATCCTCACCAGCTTTCAGGCGGCATGCGGCAGCGGGTGATGATCGCGATGGCTATCGTGAACCGTCCGCAGTTGCTGATCGCCGACGAGCCCACGACTGCGCTCGACGTCACCATCCAGGCTCAGATCCTCGATCTGCTGGCTGAACTTCGCGCTAAGTTCGGCCTGGCCATGCTCTTTATCTCGCACGATCTTGCCGTGGTTTCACAGGTTGCCGATCGCGTGGCGGTGATGTATGCCGGCAGCGTGGTGGAACTCGGAGCCAAGCGCGAAATCTTTCAGGCGCCGGCACATCCTTATACTCGCGGCCTGCTGCACGCGGTCCCCGACCTGAAGACGGAGCGTGGGCAACCGCTCGGCACCATCGAAGGCACAGTGCCACCTCTGCAGGCGATGCCCCCGGGCTGCGCGTTTGAGCCGCGGTGCGGATTCCGCGTTCCCGAGTGCGCCCGTGCCCTGCCGCCGCTGGTAGAGGTTGCTCGGGGCCACTGGGCTCGCTGCCCGGTGGTTAATGCGAAAATAACGATGGCGGAATAAATTCCGTCCGTGTATCGCTTCCGTTCCTGCTCGTTCTATAATCGCCACTTTGTCTGGTGCTCATTGCGCATACTGCTGCTTAGCGACATTCACGCCAATCTGGAAGCGTTGGAGGCCTGCCTGGCGGTAGCTCCGCCTTTCGATTTCGTGGCCAATCTGGGCGATGTCGTGGGCTACGGAGCTTCTCCCAATGAAGTGATCGAGCGCACCCGCGACCTGGGAAAGGTTTTCGTCCGCGGCAACCACGACAAGGCGGCGACCGGTCTGCTCGAATTGGACGATTTCAATCCCCTGGCTGCCCTCGCCGCGATCTGGACCCGGGATCAGTTGACCTCCGAGCATCACCAATGGCTGCACGCTCTTCCGCAAGGCCCGCTTTCCCTGGAAGGCTTTCCTCAGGCGCAGTTGGTCCACGGCTCGCCGGGCGACGAAGATGCCTACATTGTTTCCATCGGCGATGCGTTGGTTCCCCTACTCGCGCTTACGACGCCGCTGACCTTCTTCGGCCACACCCACCTGCAGGGCGGGTTCTTCGCCAATGGTTCCAGTGCGGATGGCTTCCGTCCCGAATACCGTACCGTCGGGCAAGCCGAGTCGGTCCCGTTGCAGCTGAGACAGAACACGCGTTACATGATCAATCCGGGCTCGGTCGGACAACCGCGCGACGGAGACTGGCGTGCAGCCTTCGCCCTGTTCGATACGGACGCTCAGGTCGTCCACTTCCACCGTGCGCCCTACAACCTGAAGGCCGCGCAGGATCGGATCCTCTCCGCCAACCTGCCCGCGCGCCTGGCCACGCGCCTCGCCGCCGGCCGCTAAGCTCGCGGACGGCGGCCGTTGTAAACTCGGGTACATGTCTTCACCTCGCGGCGTCGGAACCAGATCGCTCTTTTCCCATCGCGAAGACTCCCATCGCGAAACTCCTCCGGAGCACCATCTGATCGCCCACAGCGACGGTGGCGCGCGCGGCAACCCGGGCCCAGCTGGCTATGGCGTAGTCATCCAGGATCAGTCGGGACGCAAAGTTGCACAGCTCAGCGAGTACCTCGGCCACCAGACCAACAATTTCGCCGAGTATCAGGGCCTGATCGCAGCCCTCGAATACGCTCTGCAGCATGGTCCCAAAGCCCTCAAGCTGATCAGCGATTCCGAACTGCTGGTCCGCCAGATCAAAGGCATCTACAAGGTAAAGAACGCGACGCTCAAGGATCTTCACGGCCGCGCCAAAGAATTGATTGCTCAACTGGAATGGTTTTCGATAGGTCACGCCCTCCGCGAACATAATCGGGAAGCCGACAGGCTAGCCAATGAAGCCATGGACAAAGGCATGGGACGTGGCTAGGAGCCAGGAGGTGCTTCACTCCGCCGCAGAAGTGTGGTCGTGCACGATCTTCCATCCCTCGGGGAACTTGCGGAACACGAGCGTGAACAATCCGTGCGGCGTCTTACCGTTGGACATGGTCAACTTCCACGAGCCGCGAACAAAGGCGGAGTCCTGACTCAGCATTTCGATGCGCAGACCGGAAAATTCCAATTTCCCCATCTCCTGGCCGGGACCGGAATACTTGGCGAGATAACGTTCGATCGTTGCCTCCCATCCGTCCTGTTCTTTCCCGCCGGAGAAGAAGGTCAGCTCGGGTGAATGCCAGTAGCCAGCCATGAAGGCTTCCAGATCGTGGCGGTTCCAGGCTTCCTGTTGTGTACGCAACACGCGCTCGATGGCTTTCGCGTAGTTGCCATAGACTCCTCCTTCGTCTTGGGCAAGGGCCTGAGGGCTCGTTGCGAGGAACGGGATCGGCAAAAGGCAGGAGAAAAAAAGCAAACGGAGGAAGAACCTGCTGCGCATGTAAACCTCCAGATCTGGTTCAGCAGAGCGCCCAGTTTCGCACAAGTTCGCGTCCGAAGAACAGCGCTCGGAAAGGGAATCCTGGTTCCTGCCGAACGCCAGAGAAGGCAGATTCCTCGTCGCTTGCGCTCCTCGGAATGGCAAGACTATGGGTTTGTGTTCGGAGTACCGTTCTTAAGGACTACGCTCGGCCCTTTTTAACGGCGACCGCCTTGCCGGCAACTTCCCAGGGACGTTTCGGACGATCGACCGGGGCTTTGTCATCGTCCTTAAGGCGATCGTAGTGGTAGGAGTCGCTCACCGTCCCCAGCGACTCGTTGTATAGGCTGGGAAGTCCAAGCGCAACCTTCAGCTCTTCCGCAAACGACTGCAAGGCTTTGAGGTGGTCGGCAGTGGCCGGGATTTCTGTCTTCGAATTCTTCAAGAACTGCTGATAGCCGCGGTTGACCAGCTTCGAGATCTCGCTACCGATCAGGTATCCGGGATAGGCAAAAATCTTCACTCCATCTTCGGCCGTCTTCTGAATCGCGGCAGAGACGTTATACTTTCGGAGGAAAACGCGTCCGTTCGTGCCCGGCGCTTCGAGCACATCGAAACCGTGATCGCGCAACCAGGCCAGCGCTTCCTCGTAAGTTCGTGCTTCTATTGCTTTCGACATTTTATAAGTTCCAATCTCTCTCTTAGATGCAAGCTGCGCGCAAACTGTGCGTCGGTCATTAAGCGGTGCATCGACTTGCAAACTTTGTCATCTAAAGACACCATACTACATAGCGTGTTTCGCTCTTTCGTGCATATTACGATAGTCACGAGAGAATAGTTCGATATGGGAGAAACTTCAGCCAAGGACGCGGAAACTTTTTCGGCGCATGATCGTCCGGAGTCCGCCGTCCCGCGCCCGGGGCAGAATCTGCTCGAACGCATCGGCAATACTCCGCTCCTGCGTTTTGATTCCCTCACTACGAATCTGCCTTGGGTAACACTTTTGGGCAAGGCCGAATGGCACAACCCCGGTGGCTCCGTGAAGGACCGCGCCGCGGCCAACATCGTTACCGAAGGCCGCCGCAGCGGTAAGTTCGGTGCCGGCAAAACTCTGCTCGACGCCACCAGCGGCAACACCGGGATTGCTTATGCAATGCTGGGCGCAGCTGAGGGATTTCCAGTCACGCTTTGCATGCCGCAAAATGTTTCCACTGAACGAAAGAAGGTTCTGGGTGCATATGGCGCGAACATTCTCTATACCGATCCTGGCGAAGGTTCCGACGGCGCCATCCGCATGGCTCGAGAACTTGCCGCCAAGCATGCTGATTTATATTTCTACGCTGATCAATATTCCAACGACGCCAACTGGATGGCTCACTACCGGGGCACAGCCAACGAAATCTGGCAGCAGACCGAAGGATGCATCACTCACTTCGTGGCCATGCTCGGCACCAGCGGCACATTCATGGGCACGTCGCGGCGTCTGAAGGAACTCAATCCCTCAATCCGCTGCATCTCGCTGCAGCCCGATTCCGCTTTTCACGGTATTGAAGGCGCCAAGCACATGGCCAGCGCCATCGTTCCGAAAATTTACGATCCGCGGCTGGCGGATGCGAATCTTGAGATCGGAACCGAAGATGCCTATGCCATGTGCCGCCGCGTGGGCCGCGATTGCGGACTGCTGCTCGGAATCTCTGCCGCAGCCGGCATCGTTGGCAGCCTGAAAATCTTGGAGCAGCTTGAACCACGGAAAGGGCAGCAGGCCATAGTCGTAACCATCCTCTGCGATTCCGGCGACAAGTATTTGAGTGAGAGATTCTGGACCGAAGGATAGGTTATTTGCATCCGACCCGCACAATTCAAACGGGGGATCATGAAGCAGCACCACTATGAGATTCAAGTTGCGTGGACCGGAAATCAAGGTCAAGGCACAAAGACCTACGCGACCTATAAGCGCGACTACACGATTACAGCTCCCGGAAAGCCTCCGGTATTGGCATCCTCTGATTCGGCGTTTCGCGGCGACCCCGCACGGTACAATCCCGAGGACCTTCTGGTGGCAAGTCTCTCGGCTTGCCACATGCTCTCCTACCTTCACCTGTGTGCCGTCAATAAAATAGTAGTCACCGAATATCAGGACGACGCCCGGGGCGTAATGAACGAACTCCCGGATGGTTCAGCAGCATTTTCCGAGGTGACTCTGCATCCCCATGTAACGATTTCAGAAGACTCTGACGAGACCAAGGCTCTATCGCTTCACGAACAAGCTCACCATCTTTGTTTCATCGCAAACTCAGTGAATTTTCCAGTGAAGAACGTCGCTCAGATAAGCGTTGAAGCTCCTCGTTAATCAGGCGAAATGTGATCCCCAGCTTGAACAACATGAATCGATGCTGAAGATTACGCCTAAAGACTATGAAGCTCTCCGCGGCCACGGTGAGGAGACCTATCCTCATGAGTGCTGCGGCGTGTTGCTCGGTCGCATGGACGACGACGGCGTTCGCATCGTGACCTCGACGGCGCGCTGCGGCAACACCCGCACGGACTCACCGCAGAACCGCTACAACATCGATCCCCGCGAGCTGGTGCGCATTCAGCGCGAGGGCCGCGAGAGGGGCGAAGATATTGTCGGTTTCTATCACTCCCACCCTGACCATCCGCCCCGGTGGTCATCAACCGACCTCGCCGAGGCGCACTGGTTCGGCTGCTCCTACGTCATCACCAGCGTGGAGAAGAGGAAGGCTGCGATTACAAACTCGTTTGAGCTTGCCGGCTCCGACGAGGCGGACAAGCAACTCATTGACGAGAAAATCGAGATTGATTGAGTCCGGGCAGGAAATGGACCAGTCTTATGATCCATTGTCCAGCAAGGGTTCTGCCTGATTTTCACACGCCGCGAAGAAATCAGATGAAACTCCAGAGCTTTATGATCCGCAATCTTGAACTGTGAAAACCCTTGTCCGGCGTGCCTTCTGCACGATCTCGCCGCGCCACCTGCACCAATTCCGGTCACCCGCCTGTGGACGGTCTGCACTCGGCTGAAAATACGCAAGTTACAAATGCAAAGTTTTCATTGACTCTGAAACTGGAAGGAGTACAAACAGAATCGTTCTTTGACAGCTTCTAGAGTTTTTCCGGTTGGTGCAGCGTCCGGGACTCAAGCGCAGTCACCCTCTTCATGAAAATGACTAGGGAGGGCAAGCAAGGGTCTATAGCAAAGCGCTGGTCGAGGAGAACAAGAAGAAACGTCGAAGGCAGGATAGAGTTCCGAGGCGTTGGGTAGGTTTTTCCGGTTGGCGGTAAGCCCGGAGCCCGAGCGAAGATCGCGCGTAGCACCCCGCAAGGGAAGCTGCGACAGCAGGTCAAGCAAGGGTCTAAAAGCGAGCTACTGGCCGAGACGAATGGACCCAACACCACCTCGGAACTCTTTATTTCTTGCCAGCTTCCCCGCTTCAAGACTTCTTCGACGCTCATCCCCTACAGGGGTATATTCCCGTGCTTCTTCGGCGGGTTTTTGTCGCGCTTGGTTTCGAGCATGGCCAAGGCCTGGATCAATTTTTTGCGAGTTTCGTGGGGCTGGATGATGGCGTCGATAAAGCCGCGATCAGCGGCGACGTAGGGACTGGCGAAGCGGTCGCGAAATTCTTCGATCTTCTTTTGCCGCAATTCCTGGCGATCTTGCGGATTGGCCGCGCCATCGAGTTCTCGCTTGTAGACGATGTCCACCGCTCCTTCCGGGCCCATGACGGCGATCTCCGCCGTCGGCCATGCGTAGTTCACATCAGTGCGGATGTGCTTTGACGCCATCACGCAGTAGGCGCCGCCGTAGGCTTTGCGCGTGATTACCGTGATCTTCGGCACCGTGGCTTCAGCGAAGGCGTAGAGCAGCTTGGCACCGTGCTTGATGATGCCGCCGTATTCCTGCGCGGTACCCGGAAGGAATCCCGGAACATCTTCAAACGTGATCAGCGGGATATTGAAGCAGTCGCAGAAGCGAACGAAGCGCGCGCCCTTGATCGAGGCGTTGATGTCGAGCGTTCCGGCGAGCATGGCCGGCTGGTTGGCGACAATTCCCACCGAGCGCCCGTCGAGGCGCGTGAACCCGACGACGATGTTTTTCGCGTAATGCTCTTGCACTTCGAAGAAGTAAGCGTCATCGACCACCGCGTGGATTACGTCCTTCATGTCATAAGGCAGATTCGACTGCGCGGGCACGATGCTGTTGAGCGCGGTATCTGCTCTATCGATTGGGTCGGTGCTGGACTTGCGCGGCGGGTCGTCCAAATTATTCGAGGGCATGAAGCTCAGCAGCTCGCGCACCATCGACAGGCACTCGGCATCATCGTGCGCGAGAAAATGCGCCACACCCGAGGTTTCGTTGTGGGTCACCGCGCCGCCGAGCTGCTCTTTCGTGACTTCCTCGTGCGTCACCGTCTTGATTACGTCGGGACCGGTGATGAACATATAGGAAGTTTTGTCGACCATCAGGACAAAGTCAGTGATGGCGGGCGAATAGACCGCACCGCCGGCGCAGGGGCCCATGATCGCCGAAATCTGTGGCACCACTCCGCTGTATAAAGTATTGCGTAGAAAAATGTCGGCGTATCCGGCCAGAGAGGCCACGCCTTCCTGAATGCGTGCTCCTCCGGAATCGTTCAATCCAATCACGGGCGCACCCATTTTCGCCGCGAGATCCATGATCTTGACGATCTTTGCCGCGTTCGTCTCCGAGAGCGACCCGCCAAAAACCGTGAAGTCCTGCGCGAAGACATAGACCAGCCGACCCTCGATACGGCCGTAGCCGGTGATGAATCCGTCACCGTAGAATTTCTGCTCGGCCATGCCGAAATCGTTGCAGCGGTGCGTAACCAGCTTGTCTGTCTCTTCGAAGGTGGTGTCGTCGAGCAGGAACTCGATGCGCTCCCGCGCCGACATTTTGCCTTCCTTGTGCTGGCGCTCGCGCCGCTTCTCGCCTCCGCCAGCTTCGGCGAGCCGGTTGCGCTTTTTCAGTTCTGCAAGCTTTTCTTCGAGATTCATGTGCGGAAGATTATAGCGGGTGAGAAGGCAGGCAGGTTGCGCCGGGCCACCTTGCCATTAGAGACAGGCTAAGATGAACGCATGCCAAGGACGATCGTTGCCATCGGCGGCGGTGAGATAAGAACAAGAGGCACGGTTGCGATTGATCGAGAGATTATCCGGCTCTCGCACAAGAAGAATCCGAGGCTTCTCTTTATCCCAACCGCAAGCTCGGATTCCGAAAGATATTGGAAGCACGTCCAAGAGTATTTCGGCAAATTCCTGAAATGCAGAACCGACGTCCTCTTCCTCATCAGGGAGCAACCTTCCAAGGAGCAGATCCGGAGGAAGATCTCGATGGCAGATATCATTTACGTTGGCGGCGGAAATACGCTAAATGATGATGCGCCTCTGGCGGCATCTCGGCGTCGACAACCTTCTGGTATCGGCCTATGAGAACGGGACTGTGCTTTCTGGCATCAGTGCGGGCTCGATCGGCTGGTTCGATTCCGGACACTCCGATTCGATGTCTTTTTACAACCCCCGGAAGTGGAAGTACATAAACGTGAGAGGTCTAGGGCTCATAAAGGCGATCCATTGCCCGCACTACGACGGTATGACCCGGGAAGTTCCTCGGAGAAAGCACTTCCGGGACATGATTCGGAAGACCGGGGGCATCGGAATCGCGCTTGAGAACAACTGCGCGATCGAGTTCATCGATGGCCGGCTTTACAAGGTGATCAGTTCGAAAAGCAATGCACGGGCTTATCGGGTCTACAAAAGCGGCGGCGAAGTGGTTGCAGAGCAAATACGCCAGGAGCAACAACTTGCGCCCGTCAAATCGCTCATTCGGCCCCGGCCGAAGTGATGGAACTTGAGGTGGCGGAGATCGTGGCCAAACCCTACTCCAAGTCCGATCCCAGCACCTGGTAGCGATACTTCTTTCCATCCCAGAAGACCACCGAGGCGGTCGCTTCGCCTTCGCCCTTTTCTTCCATGTAGACTCCGAGCAAGGTCTTCTTTTTCGTGGCCAGCTTTTTTACCGTGAGGGTTTTGAAGGGCAAGTTAATCAGCACGAATTTGGGCTTGGGTTTGTCGGAGCGCCAGGCCTGAGGGCCCACACCGTGCACAATGAGAAGACAAATTCCTTTTCGCTCGGGATCGTCCGAGGCGAAGCCGGAGGTGACTTTGACGTCGCCGTAGCCCAGCGCGCTGTCAAATGGATCGGTCACGCGAAAAGCGTATTCCGACTGATCAGCCAGGGGGTTCTTGCAGCGGGCGGCGATTACAAGATCGTTTACGCCGTCGCCGTCTAGATCGCCGACAAACTGTGGCTCGTCCGCCATCACCGAACAGCCGTCGCCAAACTCTTTGTGAATGTACTCATCGGTAACCGCGGGTGAGGGTGTGGTGGCGTGCGCCGGGGGCGGAGGCGGTTGCTTCTTGTCCCCAGCGAAGGAAACGGACGAGGCAGCGAACGCCAGCACGACTATCAGAACGCGGAGGGAGACGAATGGGGAGAACGACATGCCCCTACTCTAGTACCGTTTTTCCCAGGAGGGTATAGACACTAATGGTGACAGGTCACTAAAGTAACCACTACTTGCGGAAGTGTTCCCAGCCCTGAGGCTCAAGCTCGAATCCCAAGTGGCCCGCCTCGCTCTCATCCATCAGGAATATCTTCTTGAGCCGCGTCACGTGTCCAATCAGAGTAATCTGCACTCCGCCAATGTGAGATGGAATTCGCTTGCCCCGAGGAGCGGTGAACAGAAGCTCGTAGTCTTCTCCGCCGTGCAGGGCTAATTGCAGATCGACTTCCTGCGCCGGTTTGCCCACGCTGGCTCGTGGAATGGCCTCCGCGTGCAGCTCCGCCCCAACGCCGCTTTCTACGCAGATGTGTGCCAGGTCTGTGGAGAGGCCGTCGCTGGTGTCGATCATCGCCGAGGCCAGGCCTTTCTCGCGCAGAACGCGCCCCAGCTCGACTCGCGGCTCCGGGAAGAAATGCCGGGAATAGTCCCGCAGATTAAGTTTACGCCTGGGATTTTTCTGCCCCTGGCGGAGGGCCGCCGCCGAGCCGCCAAGTTCTCCGCTTACATAGATGCGGTCGCCGGGCCGGGCCCCCGATCGCAACACAGCCCGGCCTTTCGGCACAGCCCCCACGACAACAATATCCGCGAGAATTCCGTTGGGTGACTCCGCCGTGTCGCCACCTGCCAGGGTCACTCCGTATCGCTCAGCCAGGCTGATCAAACTGCGGGCGAAGCGGCGCACCCATGGCTGCGGCAAGTCCCGCGGTAGAGCCAGCGAAAGAAACGCCGCGACCGGCTCCCCACCCATGGCCGCGATGTCGCTCAGTCCTCGCGCAAGACAACGGTGCCCAACCGATTCCGGTGAGTGCCAGTCCCGGCGGAAGTGGATTCCCTCCAGGGTGAAATCGGTGGTAACCAGTGTGTCGTTTTCCCCAGCTCGGGCCCTACTTCGGCCCTTACGCGAGCGCGGAAGAAGTCGCAGCACGGCGCAGTCGTCACCAATTCCAGTCAGAACGGCGGGATTTGCCCCCGTCCCGGCCATACGGCGAACACGGTCGATCAGCGCTTTCTCGGCAATTACCACGGCCACTACTATAAGCGAGGCTCGCCTAACGATGCCGCCGAACCGGCCCATGGGGAAACTCCAGTCGAGTCTCGGTCCGCATTTGTCAACATCGGGACGCCATCTGCAGGGTTCGGGGGCGATCTTTCCACGCCAAGTGCCAGGCTCGACTCGTATCGGCCCCTTGGTCAATACCGGCCGGTGTCCATACGCTCCGGTAACCGGTACGCTGTTACATCCGATTACCGCGTCTTAAGTAACTCTTAACTGCCCTGTGGCGTCGTTGACAGGGGGAACCCAGTTTGTTACCTTTTACCAGTCATTCACGAAACCTTTGGCCGAGCGAGCGCAACACCCTTTGGACAAGCGTAAGTTCTGCATCCTGTGGGAATTGCAGACAAGTGGCTTTCGGCCAGGTCCTCGGTTCCGGTAGGGGCAGGGCGGCGTTAGAAGTCTCCGTTCCCAAGAGGGGAAGCGTAGCCCGAAAAGATCTGGTCCGAACAGGCTTTCTGCAACCTCAGAACTTTGCCTGGAGTTCCGGCCCTGATCGTTAAACCGTGGAAGAACATTTCAAGCTGAAGTTAAGGATGGCATTTGCGAAAACGCTTCTACATACTTTTTGTGGCTCGAGGGGATGACGGCCAGCTGCGCAAGATTCCCATCCCCGTCCACTACCTGTATGTATTCGTAGTTGGCGCCGCGATTGGGTTCCTCAGCCTGACCGGTATCGCCAGTTCCTATGCGCGCATGCTGCTAAAGGTCTCGCGCTACGACGAATTGCGGACAGAAAAAGAGCAACTCAAAGATCGTTACTCTCAGCTGGAACAAGTAGCCAAGGAACGCGATGTGCAGGTGGCTTCTCTGGGCTCAATCGCCAGCGAAGTATCGGCTCTCTACGGATTGAAGTCGCAGCCTGCGCTGGTCACGGCCTCGCAGCAGCAAATCCAGGATGCTGACGTCAGCTCCTCGCTTGATCAACTGGGGGCTCTGCGCACTTCCGCCCTAACCGGCGCCGCCACGGTCGGCATCAGTCTGGGTATGACTCGCAACGCCACTACGGCCGATTGGTTCCGGGCGAACTCCGCACCCAACCTCTGGCCCGTCGAAGGCCAGGTCACGGCTAGCTTCGGGGAGCGCATCGACCCGTTTAACGGCGAAGGGGCGTTTCACAGCGGGGTTGATATTGGCAGCACTTACGGCCACGCGGTGGTCGCTCCCGCCGATGGCGTGGTCACGTTTGCTGATTTCCTTGGCGGATACGGCAAGGCCATCATGTTGGATCATGGCCACGGCATCTCCACCCGCTACGGCCACCTTTCCGGCTTCGCGGTCACTACTGGGCAGCAGATCCATCGGGGCGACACCATCGGCTATGTTGGCTCGAGTGGACGTTCCACCGGCCCACATCTTCACTACGAAGTCCGCATCAACGACACTCCAGTGAATCCTTATAAATACCTCCGCATGACCGTCGCTGTGACCGGTGGCTTTCAGACCGGCAGCTAAGGCTACCTCTCGGGTCTTGGGCTTGCACTCTTTCCCCTCGCTAGGCTACGTTCATGTAAAGGGAAACGAAGGAACTGCACATGATCAGCTTCTTCCGCTCGGTGGGCGAGGACATTGCAGCAGTCCTCGAGTCCGACCCTGCCGCTCGCTCCTCCTTCGAGGTCGTCTTCTTATATCCGGGCCTGCAGGCAGTGTGGGCCCATCGCTTGAGCCACTGGTTCTGGGGCCACCACCTGCGCTTCTTGGCGAGATTCGTCTCGCAAGTAGCGCGCCTATTCACCGGTATTGAGATTCACCCGGGCGCGGAGATCGGACGGCGTCTGTTCATTGACCACGGCATGGGCACGGTGATCGGCGAGACCGCTATCGTTGGCGATGACGTTACGCTCTATCAGGGTGTAACCCTGGGCGGAACCGGCAAGGAGAAAGGCAAGCGCCATCCCACGGTGGGCAACAACGTTTCAATCGGCTCCGGCGCCAAGCTCCTGGGCAACATCACAATTGGAGACAACTGTCGCGTGGGCGCAGGTTCGGTCGTGCTCCGGAGCGTGCCGGCTAATTCCACGATTGTGGGCGTCCCCGGACATATCGTGCTCCGCGACGGCAAACGCGTCGTCATTACCGATCCCAAAGACATCCGCGACCCGCTGTCGGACGTTATTATCAAGCTGGCTGCGGAGGTGCATGAGCTGCGCCAGAAATTTCAGCAGCACTCCCACGCAGCTCTGGGCGCGGAACCTAACTTGACGATCGACGAAGGAACGCCGACGCCGAATATCTCTCCCCAGGAGCTGTTTCAGGACGACTACCAGATTTGAAAAGCAGTGGCCAGTCATCAGTGATCAGCGATCAGGGGCCAGTAAGAACGAGTCAGCCGCGCTTGGCTTCATGGCCACTGATCACTGGACACTGCTCTACTGTCTCAACCCCATCCAGCTTTCCGAGACCACGAGCGAGTTGCCGGGATTATGCGGATCGTACTTCACCGACGTGGGCAGGCCCAGGCGGCAGGAATGCAGGTTAATCCACTGGCGCAGGTAGGTGACATCCTGCGAGCATTCGTAGGAAACGCCCGCAACGTCATATTTGTAGATGAGCAAGACGGCGGCGTGATGGCCGTTGCTGACAGGCAATTCCTGCACGTCGATGACGGTGCCGTCGGTGATGCGTCCAATGCCGTCGAGCCAGGTGCGGCGCTCGCGCTCCAGTTCGGCCGGCCCCTTGGGCTTACGCCGCAAGAGCGCGTAGGCGCCCAGAGCAGCGGCACTGCCACCGGCGACAATCAGCGAGTAAAGACGAACTGAATCCATACTGAGGGAGTAACGTCGCAGCGGCGTACTGCCAACTGCAGTGTCGTTATCAGCATATGACGGAAGCAGCGTCGGCGGAAGTGGGTGAGGAGTTACCGAGGTGCCAGTCTGTGGAAATCTGAAAGCGGTGGCCAGGGTTCGGTGGTCAGTGACCAGTAAAGACAAATCCAGGCGCGTTGTGCTTGCTGGCCACGGGCCAATGCTCTCATTTCTGCTTACATACAAAGTCCCGAGCCATGTCGCCGAAATCACCTTCCGCAACCTGCCCGAACTGATCGTCGCGGTGAGTCTTCTTGCTGACCACAAGTTTGCCGTGGTCGCGGGAGTAGAACCATTCCGAGTTTGCAACAACGCCCGGCGCCGCGCTGCCGCTGGTGCAGTTGAAGCGAACCCGGGCGCGCAGCTCCACAAACGGACCACCCTGCGGCAGTTTCGTGGGTTCTTTGTATTCGACCCGAATCCAGGCCGTCCGCAGACCGTTCTTCTGGACGGTAACCGAGCTGACCAAAACCTGATCGCCACCGGGGGTAGCGCCGACCTCCCGCCAGTCTCCCGCGGCCAGCGCGACCAGTCCAACGAGCAGGACTGGGGCCAGCACCACGGCAACCATGATGAAAAGGCCCTTCTTCATGGGGAATAGAGGTAGGGGCATAAGCACGCCGCAGACACTTTCGGCTAAAAACCTCGTTCTGTCAACTCCGGTCAGATGTTAAGGGTGGGGGGAAGAGAATCTTTGGTAGGACACAATTTCCGATGGTCTGGTATCGTTGTCTGCTGCCGGAGGATCGAGCGTCATGGAAACCTTGCACTGCACAAACATGAATTCGGCCATTGGGCCTTTGTTCTTGGCAGCTTCCGCCCATGGACTCGTGGCACTGGAGTTCGACGCCAGGTTGCCGGAACAGCAATCGATTCGCCCGAACCCCCGCCACCTTCGCGAGGAGAACAGGAGCTTAGGGTTCGAAAACTCCGCTCAACTGATGCGGCCCTACGTCACTGAGCTCGAAGAGTATTTCGCCGGCAAGCGCCGCGAGTTCACCTTTCCGCTCGATCTTCGCGGCACGGTTTTCCAGCTTGCTTGCTGGCGGGCACTGCTGGCGATTCCCTATGGTGAGACGCGCACCTATGCGGACATTGCCCGCGCCGTGGGCAAGCCTAACGCGTATCGCGCCGTGGGCATGGCCAACAATCGCAACCCGATCGCGGTGGTGGTCCCCTGCCATCGAGTGATCGCCTCCGACGGTACGCTGTGCGGCTACGGCGGAGGCCTCGACGTGAAGCGCAAGCTGCTCGAGCTGGAAGGCGCGCTGAGCGGGACGCTGGCGGCGTAGAGATTGTTGATTTCCGATTGTTGATTGTTGCTTGAAACCCTGCGGTCGCGAGGTTTTTAATCAACAATCAGAAATCATAAATCAACCATTCTTTTGACGACTCAACCCAAATCCTCCGCGCTGCAGAAGGCGGGACTGTTCTATCTCGTCTTCGTGATGTTTTCCTACACGACCGGCGGGCCTTTCGGACTTGAAGACATGGTAACCACCTCGGGCCCGGGGATGACGCTGATCTATCTCCTGGTGCTGCCGTTTTTCTGGTGCATTCCAGTTTCGCTGGTCACGGCAGAGCTGACGACAGCAATGCCCGTCGAGGGCGGATTCTACCGCTGGACCCGTGCAGCATTTGGCGACTTCTGGGGATTTCAGGTGGGCTGGTGGAACTGGTCGGCGTCGTTCTTGTTGGGCGGAGTGTACGCCGTACTCTTCGCCGATTATCTCTTTCCCGGCTCGACAGCCGGGATGCACTACCTCGTCTCGGTCGCGCTGATTGCTTTGATCGCGTGGATCAATGTGCGCGGCATCCAGATGGTGGGACGGGTTGCCACCCTGCTTGAGATCGTTATCTTTATCCCGGTCGGGACGATGGTTGTGCTGGGGCTTACGCACTGGCGCCACAATCCGTTTGTGCCGTGGATCCCACCGCACCAGCCCACCTTCAAAATCTTTGGCGTGGGGCTCGCTCTGGGCCTGTGGCTGTATTCGGGGTACGAACAGCTCTCGACTGTGGCTGAGGAAGTGGAGAATCCGCAGCGGACTTATCCGTGGGCGCTGGCGCTGGTGGTGCCGCTTTCGATTGCGGCGTATTTCCTGCCCACACTGGCAGGTCTGGCTTCGGCAGGAGACTGGCAGGACTGGCACACGGGATTCTTCACGGAAGCGGCGAAGCGGATCGGCGAGTCGTCACTAGGAAGTCCGCGCTTGGGCATGTGGATGACCCTGGCAGCAATCGTCGCCAGCGTTGCGCTGCTCAACAGCACCGTCCTCACCACCACGCGCATGCCATTTGCCATGGCGGAAGATGGATATCTTCCCGCTGCGCTTACACGCAAACACTCGCGTTATGGAACGCCCTGGCTGGCAATTGTGACGTCTGCGGTCATCTACGCGTTGCTGGCCTGGCAGAGTCTTGGGCAGCTTATTTCGGTATACATCTGGCTGCGCTCGGCAACGACCGTGCTGACTGTGCTCTCAGCGTGGAAGCTGCGGCGGACGCGGCCAGAGATGGAGCGGGCATTTCGGATCCCCGGTGGGCGTTTGGGATTGGCTTACGTGGTCGCTGCGCCAGTGGTGATGAGTCTGGTCGCGCTGCTCGGAAGCGACCGCTATGCGACGATCGGCGGAGCGATTGCGCTGGTGCTGGGCCCGGTGGTGTATGCGGCGGTTCGGCGGAGAGACGTTGGCCGCACGGTTTGACTCGGGCTCACGGCGACCGCTGACAGAGATGCCCCGTCCGCCGATTCTAAGGGGCCCTCCGGGGCCGACGAACATACGGCCGGACTGGTATGAATCAACCGTTTCGAGTCCTCTGGCAGGCGAGATAAACCGGTTTATCTTGGCGAATTAAGTGCAGCGTTTTCATTGGGATACGGGCCTTGTTTTGCACAGGACAAGACCCGCGCAAGCGCTTGCGAATGAGTTGGTTGGGGTGATTTGCCTCACTATCTGTGCGGATAGAGCCGACTCATCCGCGCTTGCCCGAAGTCCGTCGTAGATATACAATCATAATGTATATCCAAGGAGAGCCTATGCAGGTTTCGAAGTGGGGCAACAGCCTGGCGATTCGCCTGCCCGCCGCAATCGTAAAAGCCCTTGAGCTGAAAGAAGGCGACAACATCGAGATTCGCGTCGCCGGTAGCCGTGAGATGGAAGTCGGCCGCGACGAGAGCCGTCAACGCGCTTTGGAGACCCTGCGCAAGCTCCGTCGTCCTTTCCCTCCCGGATTCGTTTTCGACCGCGAAGAAGCACATGAACGAGGAAGCAAGGACAATGAGTGAAGAGCCATGAGCGATAAGGCGTTCCTCGACACGAACGTCTTTGTGTATGCCATCATCCAAAATGATCCACGCTCCGACCGCGCTGAAGAATTGATTGCCCGGGGCGGAACGATCAGCGTGCAGGTCCTGAGCGAGTTTGCCGCACTGGTACGCAGGAAGAGCAAGATGCCCTGGGTCGAGATTCGTCGGGCCTTAGACGGCATCAAGACCCTCTGTCCCGAGCCGCTTCCCATCACGCTTGATACTCACGGAGAGGCGTTAGCCATCGCGGAAAGATATGGCTACAAAATCTATGACGCCCTCATCGTCGCCTCTGCCCTGGAAGGGCGATGCGCGATCTTGTACTCGGAAGATATGCAAGACGGGCAGGTCATCGATCATCGGTTGACGATTAGGAATCCGTTCAGGCCGTCCAACTAGCCGTGCCATCACTTGTGTCCGAATAGCCAAATAATAAATGCCGAAAACAGCATCAAAAGGATCACGCTGACGACACCGCACCCGACAAGCTGGATGAGGTCGACTATCTGCCTTCGTCCCCTTAGCCGTGGGAACTTTTCGTTCCTTTCAAGCATGACCTCTACGGTCAGCGCCACGATGGTTGGATAGGCGCCATCACCCGCCCACTCGACGGAGTTCCCCAGGCTCAGAGGACTGTCGGGATCTGTCTCGTGGTCGAAGGTCTGCTCAATCAGCTTCTTTGCTTTAGTTCGAAAATCGTCTGGAACAATATTCTTCGGATCCCGGCGGGCAAGAAGCATTTGTTTCTCAGCTTCGCTTAGCGGAGTTCCCGCTCTGTCCGCTTCAGAGGCGATCAACGTCAGCATATGCTCCGTTGGATCGTCTCCGTCAGCGAAAGGGCTCTTGCGAATCCAACTCATAGGTTCAGCTCACCCAATCCAGAAACTTGTACCATATCCCCGCGAATGGCAGGAACCACGGCTTGCCGTTATATAGGCCGAGGGGTGCGCCGGGGAACGGGATGCCTACGAAGGGATTCTCAGGCTTATCGCCTGCGATTAACTGTGCCATCTTCTGGCCTTGATACGTGGCCATGGCCACGCCGTGGCCGGCGTAGCCTACGGCGTAGTACATGCCGTCGAGCTGGCCGGCGTGGGGCATGATGTCGAAGGCGAAGTCGAGCGTGCCTCCCCAGACGTAGTCGATTTTCGCATCGCGGAGTTGGGGATAGACATCGATCATGCCGCGGCGCAGGATTTCCGCGCTGCGTCGGATGGTCTGGTCGGTCTCTGGGAAGAATGCGGCGCGGCCGCCAAACAGCATGCGGCGGTCGGGCGTGAGGCGGAAGTAGTAGAGATAATTCTTCGAGTCGTAGATCATGCGGTTGCGCGGGCTGAGTTCCTGGGCCAGCGCTTCCGGGAGGACTTGGGTTGTAATGATGAACGACCCGATGGGGATAAGCTTCTTTTGCAGCGCGGGAGTGGCTTTGCTGGTGTAGCCGCTGGTTGCGGCGAAGACTTCGCGCGCCCACAGCGGGCCTCGTGATGTTGTGATCTTCCAGCCTGATTCGGCCTGGCGGGGTTCGCGCTGCAGGCCTTCGACGCGCGTGTGCTCGAAGATTTCGGCGCCGGCCTTTATCGCGGCGCGGCTGAGGCCGGCGACATAGCGCGCTGGATTTAATCCAGCGCTGACGTCATCGACCATACCACCGTAATAAATGCCCGATCCGATTTCAGTGTTCAACTCATTTCTCTGCACGACGTGCAGTTGGTGGTTGAACTCGTGCGCAATCACATCGACTTGCCGCGCGTAGTCGTCGAAATGTTTCTGCTTACAAGCCACTTCAAGGTGACCGCACCGGGAGAAGTCGCAGTCAATAGCTTCCTCTCTGACAATCTGCTCGACGCAATCAATGGTCTGGAGCGACGCCGCATACATGAGCCGGGTAAGATCGCGTCCGTACCTGGAGATGAGCCGGTTCACGCCCAGCTTCATGCCGGTAAGCACCATGCCGCCGTTGCGGGAACTGGCTCCCCAGCCGATGGTTTCCGATTCGAGTACGGCAACTGTGGCGCCACGCTGGGCGAGAGTCCGGGCGGCCGAGAGACCGGTAAAGCCCGCACCGATTACAGCAACGTCCACTCGGCTGGGTAGAGGGTGGGAGGCGTCCGTGCTGGGCATCTGGGCAGTGGTGAGCCAGTAGTTGTGTTCGCGCAGGGTCATGTCAGGTTTGAAACCGCAGATGCGTCCGCGAGAGAGACGTAGCATTCTAAATCACAGTCACGACGACGCGGAGCAGACAAAGGCGGAACGGTGACCTGAGGACATGTCCCTCGGCAAATTAAGGTCCGCGCAGTTGACCACCTCGGTAACTTGCCGTGGTTACCGCGCCTGCTTAGGCTGGAATAGTATGCCCTTACGCTGCCTCCTGTTTTCGTCGAATGAGGAGATGGTTCAGCCCATCTGGCAGGTGCTCGCCGATCTTGGGATCGAGGGAGAGTACTGCCAGAGCGCTGTGGATGCGGTGGAGAAGGTCACCACCCAAGTATTCCAAATTGTGATCACCGATTGGGACGATCAACCTGAAGCCGGGTTCCTGCTGAAGACGGCACGGGAATTGAAAGCGGCGCAGCGCCCGCTGACTCTGGCCATTGTGAGCGATGATGGCAGGCTGCCCGAGGCGTTGCGGGCGGGCGCCAATTCAGTTCTGGTGAAACCGATTCGCACCGAACAGGTGCGCGACACGATGAGTACGGCGTGCGAGTTGCTTCGGGCAAAGCAACAGCCGGGAACCCTGCAGTCTGCGCCCGTGGTCCAAAGGGCACCCGAAACAACCGTTTTGGCGGCTGCGGCCTCGGCTGCCGGAATTTCCGTGCCGGTCACTGTAACTCAAGTTCCTGAGAAAGCCTTTCGGGCGGGAGAGTTCCTCCAATCAGGGGGTCCCACGCCCGGGGCGCAATTTGATACAGAAAGTGAAGTTCACAATTCAATGGAACAGTCCGCAGCTGCGGAAGTTGACGCGCTCACGGAGCTGGAGCCAATGGCCGCCGCGGTAGAAGCTCCTCCGACTCCGGAACCCGAGCCGCAGGAACCGCTGACGGGATGGGCGGCTTTGCAGGCCCGCCTGACGAGAACTTCGCCACCGCCACCCGAAGATGTTCCGGCAAAGAGCGAACTGCTTTCCTACGCGGAAACGCCCGCCGCCCACGTGGTGAAGCCGGCGGCACCGGCAGCAGAAGAAAGCAAGGAACCCGTGAGGCAGGGGGCCCAACCGGAATCAGGACCCGAAGCTGCTCTTTTCGCCTACATATCAGGAGAACCGGAAAAGAGCGCGCCGGCGGCAAAGGAACCGCAGTCTAAGGCCGGCAGAATCTTGCTAGTGGGCATCCTGGCAGCATGTGTGGCTCTGGTGGCGATACCCCGGACCCATCAAAGTTTGCGAATCATCTACCGCAGTGCCGTGCGTGCGGGAGGCAGTTGGCTGAACCCACCGCCTGCCCCTGTGCCACAGGCCGTGCCGCAACACGACAGTTTTGGACAGTCAGGTGATGAATACAATCTTCCGGTGGTCGCGAATATTCCGGATGCGACGACGGATCCTTCCCAGATTCGTGTGCTTCCAGTGGTTGATCCAACCGCGAAGCCCCAGAAGGGTTCGGACGCGAACAGCGGGCAGGGGTCGCCCGCCGCAACAGGCGAGAGCAACCCCACAGATGAAGCTCTGACTAACCAAACTCAGCCTGATCAAAGCCAGCCTGGACAAACCCAGGGCGGGCAAGCGCAAGTTGGTGAGAGTCTGGTTAAGGATCCGGCCCCACCGAGCGTCGGTGGTGTGCCTGTGAATGCGGCGGGGGCAACACCTGGTTCGGCGCCCGCCGGTGCGCCAGCACAGGCGAATGCACCGGTTGCCCAAGCAGTTCCGTCTTCGCGCCCGGTCGCGCCGCCTGTACCAATCTCGGCCGCCCCGCAGCCACCCTCTTCCGGAGGCAACAACGCCGGCATTCCGTCGAGCCTTAAATCGCAGATTGCTTCCACGACTCCGGAAGCCAGCGGGGCTATGCCAGCCGAGGCCGCAATGTCATCGATTGAGCCTGTGAATCTGCCGGAGTCTGCGGTGCTGGGATTATTGGCTCAACCCGTTGATCCCGTTTATCCAGACACAGCGAAGGCCAGCGGGCAGCGCGGCAGCGTGGTTTTGCAAGTATTCATTGGGCGCGATGGCGCGGTGCAGGATGCAAAATTCCTGCAGGGCTCGCTGGTATTTGCGCGGGCTGCCATCGAGGCTGTAAAGCAATGGCGTTTCAAGCCTTATTCCATGAACGGCCGCGCTGTATCAATACAGAGCGTGATCACCTTGAACTTTAAACCACCGGCTTAGCCGCCTGGTGACGAAACCTGCGCCGGATCGTCTTAACCTTGCGGGGAGCCCGCGTTCCGCCGAAGTTACCGAAGGGATTGAACCTGGGCAGCCAGGAGACAAAAAGCGGCATCTACAAGATATAATGACAAATAGCTCCTCAGGAAGTGAGTCCTTTCCAGAAGAAGAATTCGATGTCCATGAAAATTAAAGCAGCGATCCTGGTTTCATCCTTTGCCGTGCTGTTGTTCGTCGTAGTCGGCTCCCTGGGGGGCGTGCATGCCTCCTCGAACGACGGCTCCTACCGCCAAATGCAGGTATATAGCGAAGTATTGTCGCGCGTACAGAGCGAGTACGTGGAAGACCCGAACATTCCCAAAGTGACAGACGGCGCGCTGCACGGTCTGGTGGAGTCGCTGGATGCGAACTCCAGCTACTTGACGGCTGCGGCCTATAAGGCCTACAAGGCTCACAAGTCGGAAGCCAAAGGTGAGATCGGGGCAACCGTCTCGAAGCGCTTTGGATACGCGGACGTGGTTTCTGTGTTGCCGGGGTCGCCGGCAGAGAAGGCAGGAATCGAGGCGACGGATATCTTCGAATCGATTGAAAGCCAGAGCACGCGGGATATGTCGTTGCCAGAGATTCGCAGCGCACTGGCGGGGACGCCAGGCTCGACTGTGAGTGTTTCGGTCGTCCGGGCACGGAGAGCGGAACCGCAAAAGGTAGTGATCACGCGGGATGTGGTGAGCATTCCACCAGTTTCTGACAAGATGCTGGAAGACGGCGTCGGTTACGTGAAAGTGGACGCTCTGACCAAGGGCAAGGCACAGGAAATTGCCAGCAAGATCAAGTCGCTGGAAAGGTCAGGAGCAAAGAAGCTGGTACTCGATTTGCGGAATACGTCGGAGGGGGAGGAGAGCGAAGGCGTTGCCACCGCCAATCTTTTCCTGAACCACGGCACGATCACCTATCTGCAAGGGCAGAAGTTTCCACGAGAAGCGTTCAATGCGGATGCGGCGAAGGCGGTGACTTCGCTTCCAGTCGCAGTGCTGGTAAACAAAGGGACGGCGGGAGCGGCTGAGATTGTAGCGGCAGCGATCCTTGAGAATGCCCGAGGCGACGTGGTGGGGGACAAGACTTTCGGTGATGGATCGGTGCAGAAAACGCTGGATCTACCGGACGGTGGGGCGTTGATTCTCTCGGTGGCGAAATACTATTCGCCCAGCGGGAAAGCGATTCAGGAAACCGCAGTGACCCCCAACGTGCTGGTGGCTGACGATACCGACAACCTGATCTCCGACGATGAGGACCAGGAGCCCGCCACGGCCGAACCGGAAGCCAAGCCCAAGAACACGCAGGATGATCAGTTGCACAAGGCTATCGAGGTGCTGAAGAGCCGGAGTAGCTAGCCGCTGTTCTTACCCAGGCATTTCACTGCGCACCGCGAGGTGCGCGGTTTCTTTTGCGGTTCCTTCAGTCTTCACCAGCAACCAACATCCACTTCGTCCTGCGCTTGCGACTATCGGGGTGTTTGACGCCCTGCTATCCTGATCCCATCTCGCCATGAAATCGCTCTATGAAGATCTTCCACCGGTGGAGATTGCCGGGCGGAAGTTTGTGGGCCAGGTGTTGTTTGCCCTGCTGGTGCTGGTCTCCGCTCTGGTGGGCGCGACGACTGGGCTTCTGCTCGTCTACACAACAGATTTGCCGCAGGTGGAAGCACTGGAAGCCTACCGCCCCAGTTCGATTACGGAGTTATATGACGATCACGGGCGAGTGATTGGATCATTTGCTCTGCAGCGCAGGGTGGTAGCGAGCTACGATGATTTTGCTCCGGTGCTGCGTGATGCGCTGGTCTCGATTGAAGACAAGGACTTCTACCGGCATTCGGGAATCAACTTTTGGCGGATTGTAGGCGCGGCATACCGGGACATTGAGTCCGGTGGGAAGGTGCAGGGGGCATCGACGTTGACCATGCAGTTGGCGCGTAATCTTTTTCTTTCCCCGGACCGCTCATTTCATCGCAAGGTGCAGGAGGCCATGCTCGCAGTTCAGATCGAGCGGCGCTTTACCAAGCCGCAAATCTTCGCGCTCTATGCCAACCAGATTTTCCTGGGGCACGGAGTCTATGGGTTCGAGGCAGCGTCGGAGTTCTACTTCAGCAAACCGGCGCGAAAGCTTACGCTGGCGGAGGCGGCGCTCCTGGCGGGTCTACCCAAAGGACCGGGAGTCTATTCTCCGATCAATCATCCCGACCGGGCGATGAAGCGGCGGAATCTGGTGATCAATGCCATGCTCGAAGACGGAAAGATCACAGCGGCCCAGGCGGAGGAAGCACGGTTGGCGCCGATAGTTTTGCATCTGGCCCACGATCCCAACTCATTGGCGCCATATTTCGTTGAGGAAATACGACGGTACCTGGAAAACAAGTACGGGGCGGACCAGGTGCATGAGGGCGGGCTGAAGGTCTATACGTCGCTTGACGTTGATTTGCAAAAAGCAGCGAACCAGGCGGTGCTGGATGGGCTGGCGACATACGAACGGCGCCATGGATGGCAGGGGCATCTGGAGAATGTGGTGGCGGAGGGAAGCGCGATCGACAAGTATGAGCATCCCGATTGGGATGATGAACCGGAAGTGGATGGCTACGTCCACGCGCTGGTGACTTCGGCCGGAGTCGGGATTGCGACTCTGAAATTTGGACGCTATGCGGCAGCTCTGGGGCAAGCAGACGTGGTATGGACGAGGGGCAAGGTACAGGATCTGCTGCGGCCGGGAGACATTTGCTACGTCAAAATACTGGCGCTGAACACCAACGGGTCGGCGCGAGTAAGCCTGGAGCAGGATTCTGGCGCGCAGGGAGCGCTTATGGCAATCGACAATGCGACGGGCGGCATCAAGGCGATGGTGGGTGGACGGGATTTTAGCGAATCGAAATTCGATCGTGCGACTCAGGCGTTGCGGCAGGTGGGATCGTCGTTCAAGCCCTATGTTTACACCACGGTGATTGACCGGGGCGGAAGTCCGAACGACACGATCCTCGATGAGCCAGTCACTTTCGAGACCGGCTCCGGGCCTTACTCGCCGCATAACTATGACGAGAAGTTCGAAGGGATCATCACGCTGCGGCGCGCTCTGGCGCAGTCGCGGAATATTCCGGCACTGAAGCTGGCTAATAAGGTTGGAATCAAGAGCGTGATTGACTACGCAGAGCGCTTCGGAATCACTGCCAAGTTGCCGCCGTATCTGCCGGTGGCTCTGGGGTCGGCCGAAATCACTTTGATTGAGCAGACTTCCGCATATAGCGTGTTTCCGAACGACGGCGTGCGCGTTACGCCCCGCTACATCACGAAAGTGACCGACTACGAGGGGCGCGTACTGGAAGAGGACTATCCTGAAGTGAAGGACGTGATCAGCGCACGCACGGCGCGAATCATGACCGGGATGCTGCGTGAGGTTGTGCTGCACGGGACCGGGGTAGCGGCAGCGAAAATGTCCTTTCCGGTCGCCGGAAAAACGGGCACCACGAACGATTTCACCGACGCGTGGTTTGTGGGATTCTCGCCCACGATGACTTGCGGCGTGTGGATGGGATTCGACGAGAAGAGATCCCTGGGAGCCAAGGAAACAGGAGCGCACGCGGCGCTGCCGATCTGGATGAATTTCATGAGCACAGCCATGGCGGGGAAAGATCCAGGGCAGTTCCAGCCTTCGCCCGATGTACCCGTGACCGTAGTACAGAAAGTGGATACGCCAGATACGTCGCCGGGCGCGGATGAAACGCACTGAGCGTAATCGGTCGGCGATTTAGCACTTGAGGACCTTGCGCATGATTGATCCAACTATAAATCCGCGTCGTCTTATGAAATCTTTCTTCAAATTTGCGCTGTTGGCGCTGGTGCTGGTGGCTGTGGCACTGGTATCGGCGCTGACGGCGATGCGATTTGCCATTCATGGACAGGTAGTCGAGGTGCCCGCCGTGGTCGGGTTCACTCCTCCTGAGGCGGAACGAGCCGTTGCCGGGCTGGGGTTGCAGATCGAGGTGGAGCGGCAGTATTACAGCCCGCAGATTCCTGAGGGACGAATCATGACCCAGTTGCCGCTGCCAGGGGCGAAGGTACGGCGGGGATGGCAGCTGCGCGTGGCGCAGAGTTTGGGGCCGCAGCGCGTGGTGATTCCGGACGTAACCAAGCAAAGCGAGCGTGCAGCGGAGTGGAATCTCCAGCGGCGCGGGCTGGAAGTGGCTTCGACGGCAGAGATGCAGTTGCCGGGAACGCTCGCCGACCAGGTGCTGGCGCAGAGTCCGCCGGCGAACGCGAGCCAGGTGGCAGCCCCACGAACCAGCCTGCTGGTGACGGTTGCGGCCGATCCGCCGGCCTATGTGATGCCGAGTTTCATAGGGCAGCCTTTAGGCAGTACGAGCCGCACGCTGCAGGACGCAGGTTTCAAGCTGGGCACGGTCAGCATGGCTCCGCCGCCGGCAGAGAATGGAGCGGCACCAAGTGCTGCTGCGTCCGAACCCACACCCCCGGAGCAGCCCTCGCCAGCCAGCATGATCGTTACGCAGTGGCCTCCGCCCGGGCAAAAGGTCCTGGCTGGAGCGGTGGTGAACTTCGAAGTGCGGTGAGGGCGAGGATCGCCTCTGGTAAATCTCTGACTCAGTTAGATCTTCTCCAAGATTGCGGCAAAGAAACCGTCGCAGGGGTGGACACCGGGCAGCGTGCGCAAGTAGGCGCCGCGAGTAAGCGAGGAGACGTCAGGCCAGATTAATTCGCGCTCCTGCTGAAGCCGCTCGAGTTCAGCGCGGCAGTCGAGGACGCGGAACGTTGGGTTCTCTGCCAACGAGCGCTCGATGACGTCTTCGCTTTCTTCTCTTTCCAAAGAGCAGGTGGAGTAGATCAGACGCCCTCCGGTAACAATATGAGCTACGGCTGAACGAAGGATCGCCAGCTGCCGGGCTTGCAGATCGGCGAGATCTTCGGGCACGATGTGCCACTTGATTTCCGGATTACGGGCGAGTGTGCCGGTGCCGGAACAGGGCACGTCGGTGAGAACGCGGTCAAAGTTTGGGGCAAATGGCAAAGTGCGCGCATCGGCGGCCACCACGCGGGCTTTCACCTCGGTCTTCGGATCATTTGCCCTCAGCAATCTTCGAAGCAGCCGTGCGCGGTGAGGATGAAGCTCGACGGCAGCAATCTCAGCGGTTGGATTACGATCTGCGATGGCCAGAGTCTTCCCTCCGGGAGCGGCACAGCAGTCGAGAATCCGCGTGCCGTGGCCGACGAGAGCTGCAACCAGCTGTGACGCTTCATCCTGAATAACACAGAGACCCGCCCGGAGAGCAGCGGATCCCGCGATATCTCCGTGCTGTACTCGTCGTGCGGAGGCCAGGAGTTCGCCGGGAGCGAGTTCGATTCCTTCAGCGCGCAGTTGGGCTTCTGCTTCCGGGTGGCGGACACGGATTGCAGTCACAGGTACTGATTGGTCGTACTGGCAGATGCGAAACGCGGAATCGAGTCCGTAGGCTTGGGTCCAGCGTTCGACGAGCCACCCAGGGTGGGCGCTGCTGGCAGCGAGAGCTTCTATCGAAGCATCGCTGATCGCGGGTCTCCGTGAGCTGTTACCGTGAGAGAGGTTTGCATCGAGCTTCCTCAGGACAGCATTCACGAACGACGCCGCAGAGCGTTTCCGGGCACGCTTGACCAGTTCGACGCTCTCGCTAATTGCAGCGTGCGCGGGAATGCGGTCTAGCCAGCACAGTTGGTACACAGCGAGGCGGAGTGCGGTGAGAACCTCGAGATCGAGTTTGAAGAGCGGCGAGGCGGAGCTTGTTGCGATTTGTGAATCAAGCAGCGATCGCCAGCGCAGAACGCCCATAACCAATTCCGTTGCCAGGGAGTGATCGACTATCGTGAGGCGGCCGTAGGTCCGGGAATGAAGAAGTTCGGATGCGTAAGAAGACTCGCGCTCGACGCGAAGCAGGATATCGAATGCAGCAGCACGGGCTGGAGAAACTGCTGGGCGCGAGTCTTGAGCTTTTCGTTTCATCGTTTCACTCTGGCCAGTATGACGGAAGCGGCCGACGCGGCAGAAGAATTTATGCTGCCTTAGGAGCCGAGCTTTTCGCCGGGTAGCGGGCGATAGCCGCGCTCGAAGTCAGAAGCGGAGATCCGCTTCTTGCCTTCCAGTTGCACTTCGAGAAGTTCGATTGCTGTACCCTGACCACAACCGACAAGAAGACGATCGCCTTCCACCTGCAGTTCAGACGAGGGCAGCAAGCGATCGAGCGCGGCCGCTTTCCATACTTGCAGGTTCTTGCTTCGGAATCTCGAATATGCTCCCGGCCAGGGCTGAAAGCCGCGCATACGGTTCAGGATTTCACTGGCTGGGCGCGAGAAATCGATGAAACCGTCTTCTTTCCTGAGAATGGGCGCGAGAGTGGGTTGCGTGTGATCTTGCGGTTGGGGATGGATGGTTCCGGCCTGCAGCCCGCGCAGGGTTTCGACCATGAGCTTCGCGCCCGCGGCCGCCAGCTTCGGAGCTAGAGTCTCTGCTGTGTCGTTAGGGCTAATCGGGATTTTCTCTTGCTGGAGAATGTCGCCGGTGTCGAGGCCGGCGTCAATTTTCATTGTGGTGACGCCGGTCCCGGTTTCGCCTCGCGCAATCGCCCACTGAATCGGTGCAGCTCCGCGGTATTTCGGCAGAAGCGAGGCGTGCAGGTTGATGTTGCCAAGAGGAGGAAGGTCGAGCATCCATTGCGGGATGATCCGGCCATAACCGACCACGATGATGCCTTGGGGCTTGAGGGCCGTGAGCTGCGCGCGGAAAGCGTCGTTGTTCTTGATGCTTTCAGGCTGGATGATCGGCAAACCCAGATGCAGAGCGCACTGCTTGACCGGCGACGAAACAACCTCGAGGCCGCGCCCTTTGGGACGGTCCGGCTGGGTGACTACGAGACTAATGTGAAATCCAGCCTCGACCAGCCGGTCGAGGGTGGGAACGGCAAACCCCGGCGTCGCGCAAAACACGAGATTGAGGGATTGAGTCATTGACACATTGAGTCATTGAATCCATCTCTCAACGATTCAATGGCTCAATCTCTGAATGACTCAATGGTCTACCATTCTCCCGCTTTGACTAGCTTGCGGATTTTGCGCTTGATAAAGTCGCGCTTTAGCGCGCTGATGTGGCTGATGTAGAGCTTGCCATTGAGGTGATCGGTTTCGTGCTGGAAGGCGCGGGCCAGAAGGTCGTCGCCGGTCTTTTCGAAGACCTTCCCGGTTAAGTCCTGGGCGCGGATGGTAACCACTTGGGCGCGTGTCACGTTCTCACGGAAATCGGGAATGCTCAGACATCCTTCGCTCTGCGCGTGCCGCCCCTCCTTGTGAATGATTTCGGGGTTGATGAGGACGAGTTTGGCGTCTGGATCCTCTTTGAAAGTGACGTCGATGACGGCGATGCGGCGCGAGATTCCGATCTGGGGAGCGGCTAGCCCCACACCCCGCGCAGCATACATCGACTCAAACATGTCATCGACCAGGTTCTTCAGGTCGTCGTCGAAGACGGTGACTTTCTCGGCCGGCTTCTCGAGGACGGCCTTTCCGAACTTAACGATGGGATAGATCATGTCAGTTGCAATCAGTAGTTCTTCAGTTGCAAGCAGTAACCCTCGAAATTGCGCGAGGTTTCTCCCATGGAGTCGCCGCCGAATTTGTCGAGCGCGCAACGGGCAAGAGTCAGCGCGACCATGGCCTCGGCTGCGACTCCGGCGGCCGGGACCACGCAAACGTCAGAGCGCTCATACGCAGCGCTTACGGGCTGACGCGTGGAGAAATCCACTGATTTCAGCGGACGGCGCAAAGTGGAAATAGGCTTCAAGTAGCCCCGCACGCGGATCTCTTGCCCGTTGGAAACGCCCCCTTCGATTCCGCCGGCATTGTTGCGAGTCCGGGTGAACCCGCTGAAGCTCGCCGGTTTGTCATAGCCGATTTCATCGTGCACGGCTGAGCCTGGAGAAGCAGCGGCGGTAACGCCGGAGCCGATCTCGACCGCCTTCACCGCCTGCAGCGACATGACAGCGGCGGCCAGCAGCGCATCGAGGCGCTCGTCCCACTGTGCGTAAGTGCCCAAGCCGGGCGGAGCCCCTTGAGCAACCACCTCAAAGACTCCTCCCAGGGAATCACCGGTCTTGAGAACTTTGTCGACCTCGTCTTTCATGCGCTGCTCCGCTTCCGAGTCGGCACAATTCAGCAGGATTTCCTCCTGTTTCCAAAGAGCCTGAACCTGCTCCCAAGGAACTTCTTGCTGCAAACCTACGCCGCCGACGGCGACCACGTGGCTGAGAACCTCGATTCTGAGTTCGCGCAGAAAAGTCTTGGCCAGGGCGCCGATGGCGACGCGCGCAGCCGATTCGCGAGCAGAAGCACGCTCGAGCACATAGCGGGCCTCGGGAAAGTTGTACTTCAGAGCGCCCGCCAGGTCGGCGTGTCCGGGCCGGGGAGACGCTACCCGCTTGTGGCGGGCCGGGTCGCCTTCGCCGACGGGCAGGGACTCCTGCCAGTTTTTCCAGTCTCTGTTTTCAAGTTGGACAGAAATGGGCGAGCCTATGGTTATGCCGTGACGCACGCCAGAGAGGATGTGAGCCGTGTCACGCTCAATCTTCATGCGCCCGCCGCGACCATAGCCCTGCTGCCTTCGCCAGAGTTCACGGTCGAGAAAAGCCTGGTCCACTTTGAGCCCGGCGGGCAAACCCGAGAGGAAAGCAACCAGAGCTTCACCGTGAGATTCTCCGGCAGTGAAGTAGCGCAGCATAAGTGCTCGATTTTACCTGATGCGGCGTACCTCTGGTCTTCCGGGCTGAGAAAGGTGTCGCGTTTCCGGACCGGCAGCAGGAATTAAGGTCTCCTCCAGTCGATTTTCATGCGCTCAGGAGCGTAAATGATTGCTACAATAAGCCATTGTCCTTATTATTTCGATGGTTGAGTTCCGCCCAGTCGTCCGCGTCATTTTGCATACTCTCTGGCCGAACAAAGGAGATACTGTGTGCCCCCACGCACAGATTCAAAGGAAGTAGTTTTTCCTGGCAGCGTGATCCGCTGTGTGCTCGTGCACGACCATGTTCTGTTACGGCAAGGTCTGCGGCGTTTATTGGAAGACGAGCCGGACATAGACGTGGTCAGCGAAGCCGGCAACGCGGCGGAGTGCCTGCGCAAGGTTTGTGAGCTCCGGCCGGATGTGCTCGTGGTGGATGCCGGGACGTTTGGGCTGCCTGCGGCCGAAGCGGAGCTTCTTGTGGCCCGGGAGTCTCCCCAAACCAAGATAGTGTTGCTGAGCCTTCAGGAACAGACCAATTCCCCGTTCCGGGACCAGCGAACGCCAGCGGGAGGCTGCACGGTGCGTCAGACCTCCGCCGAAGAACTGGTAGAGATGGTCCGGAACTCGCACCGCGGCGATCGAACGAACGATGTCGCGACAAACCATATCGTGACGAACCAGCCGCAAGCGTATTCGCGGCGTGACCCGCGGCCCTCGACCGAAACAATGTTTCCGCGAGAACGCTCTCTCACCGCCCGCGAACGGGAAGTGCTGAAGCTGCTGGCGGAGGGAAAGACGGTGCGCGCGGCGGCCACCGTTCTGGGGTTGAGCAGCAAGACTGTGGACGCGCATAAGTTCAATCTGATGCGTAAGCTAGGCATCCACAACAAGGCTGAACTGGTGATGTGGGCGATTCAAAAAAGGGTTGTGAAGATTCCGGCCAACTTCTAGAGGTTCACGACCGGGCGCAAGCAGCGGCAAGCTCTGCGACGCTCGAAACCTGCAAGTCCGGGCGACCCTTCACTGCTTTGACTGCACCCACTCCGGTTCGCGACGATGGACGGTTGACCCAGACCGTGGCCAGGCCGAGCGTCTGGGCCGGCAGAACGTCGTGATAGACGCTCTGGCCGACGTGCAGAATGCGGTGGGCAGGAACGCCGACGCGGCTCAACGCGAGTTCGAAAATTTTCAGTGACGGCTTGTAGGCTCCTGCCTGTTGTGCCGTGATGATCTGATCAAATTCCACTCCAAGCTGAGGCTTCGTGGCAGCGAAGAGATCATCGTCCACGTTGGAAATGATGGCCAATCGAAAGCGGCTGTGGAGCTCGCGCAGCGCAGTTACGGTATCCGGCCACGGCTTCCATTCTTTCAGTGACTCTGGCAGCGACCGGACTTCCTCGTCGGTGGGCGCGAATCCGAGGTTCACTCCGAACTGCCGCACGACGGACTGGAGAACCTCGCGGTAGCGGCGATACTCTCCCTGCTCAGCGCGGGCTTCGAAATCGCCGTAGAGTTGCAGGATGGTGGCGTCGTCGGTGTCCTTGCCGTGGGAAGCGAGGATGCGGTGCAGGCAGCGGAGAATTCCCTCCTCCCAGTTGATGAGAGTCCCGTAACAATCGAAAGTGAGAAGTTCGAAGCGGTCGAAATCGAGCATGGTGTTGGCATACTCCTCTGGGACGAGGGCTACGGCTTGAAGCCGGGGAGTGTTGGGGTCTCCTCGCTGGACTCACTGGCGTATTCCGCTTCACCCTCAACCTCAACGACAGAGGAAGAATCATCGGACGGAACGGCGGGGGGCGGCGCGGCGGCCTTCGGAGCAAGAAACTTGGCGCTGTTCAGCAATGGGCGTCCGAGAGACGCGTTGTAGCTGCTCCAGGGGCTCTCCAGGTCGGCCTCGCGCTCGAAGTGGGCACGCATGGCCTCCATCTTGGAATCCAGGTCGTCCATGTAGTGAAGCAGGAGTGCTTCGGGAAACATGGGCAACTTCGGTGAGCCGAATTCGTACTCGCCATGGTGGCTGATGATGAGGTGCTCCAGGAGAGTCTTGAGCTGGGCCGGAAAGTCCGGGAACAGCGCGAGTTTCGCCTGCAACATCTCGAGTTCAATCACCATGTGGCCGAGCAATTGGCCGCGCGTGGTGTAGGAAAACGAGCGATTATAGGCAAGTTCGTGAATCTTGCCGATGTCGTGAAGAAATGCGCCAGTCAGCAGCAAATCGCGATTCACCTGAGGATAGTTTCGGCTGACCAGGTCGCAGGAGCGAAACAGCGAGACCACGTGGTCGAGCAGGCCGCCGATATAGGCGTGATGCAGGGTCTTGGCGGCAGGAGCGTTGCGGTAAGGGGCTGCGATATCCGGGTCGGACATGAACGCCTGCACCAGAGACCTGAGATGAGGATTCTGAAAGGACCCGACGAAGTCCGCTAGCGTCTGCCAGAGTTCGTCGATATTCCTGGTGGTTTTGGGAAGATAGTCGGAGAATTCGATTTCCGATTCGCCCAGCTTGCGCAGCTTGTGGATGGTGAGTTGGAAGCGATTCTTGTATTTGTTGACTAAGCCTTTGATTTTTAGGAAATCGTCCTGCTCGAAGACGTTGAGCACTTCTTCAACGTTGTCCCACATCTTGGCTTCGAGCTGCCCGCTGCGATCACCGAGGGTTAGAGCGAGATAGGGTTCACCAGTCTTCTTGGGCTTAATCTGCTTGCTGACCACGACAAAGTTGGAAGTGATGATTTTGTTTTCGTGGCGAGTGCAGTCGCTGATGTAAAACTCTTTCATCTACCCATCAGTGTAAATCAGAAAGCACGAGGACGGCAGGGAAGGTACGTGGAACGACTCGCTGGGCCCGGCAGGCCCCCCTTCGATTTCGCTCAGGGCAGGTTCCCGAGGCGTCCGTCACGTCACGGGAACCAAATCAGAGTCTTTCCGCGCTAGATGGGAACGCCAAGCAGTTTCTTTTTCTTCTTCTTCAAATTCTTGCTGTCGGTCGTTTTCGCCGTAGCGGTTTCAATCGGCTTGGTCTGGTTCGGGCTGGCGCCGGAATCGACGTAACCCTCTTTGTAGTCGATGTAGGCCTCTTCACGCAGCTTGGTCAGATACGCGCGCAGCGCGGGCTGCAGCTTTTGGTAGTACAAGGCGTCCTGGAGTTTGGGTTCGACATCTTTCATTGATGGAATGCCGGCCATCTGGTGGCTGGTAACCTTCAAGATGACGTATCCCTGCTTGGTGCGGATCACGTCCGTGACTTCGCCGGACTTCATCGCGAACGTCTGGTCTTCAAGCTCTTTGGCGAGAGTGCCGCGCTTGAACGATCCGAGGTCTCCTCCCTGCGCCGCCGAAGGGCCGTCGGAAAACTTCTTCGCCATGTCTTCAAAGTTGGCTCCGGCACGAATCTGTTTGAGCACATCTCCAGCCTTGGCTTCGGCCGCCGCCAGAGCTGCAGCCTCCTGAGCCTGCTTGGCAGCGTCGGCGCCCGTGGCGGAAGCATCACCGGCCGGATTTCCGGCAGCGGATTTATCGGAAGCAGGCTTCTGCGGGGTGACCAGAATCTCGCTGAGTTTTATCGATTCGGGTTGCTCCATCTCATTCTTGTGCTCGTCGTAAAACTGTTGTTCCTCCTCTTTGCTGATGCTCAGGTGAGATCCGACTTCTTCGCCGATCACCTTTTGCGTGATGATCTGATTGCGCAGGTTCTGCTTGAAGTCTTCGTAAGAGATGCCCTGGGCAGTGGCGGCTTTCTCCAGCTCTTCCATGGTTTCCAGCTTCATGTCCTTGCGCATCTGGTCAAGGCGCTTGATCAGGTCGGTATCGCCGGTGATGCCGAGGTCTTTACCTTTTTCCAGCAGGAGCTGCTGGTCGACGAGATCGCGCAGGATGTCCTTTTCGCGTTCGGCATAGAGCTTGTCGGCATTTGCCGCATCCTGCTGCTTGACGTCATCCCTGAGCTGATCCTTGCTCCGTTGGAACTCCGAGCGGGTAATAATCTGACTGTTCACGCGGGTGACAATTTCTTCTACCACCTGGCTCGCCGCGAGTGCGGGCAGCCATGCCGTAACAATGAGTATCAGGGTGAGTCTCTTCATAGGATTTTTCGCTGGCCCCGTCGTTCCCTGACCTGGGGCGAAGGCCTTATAGGCATTTTACTACTTCCCACCGGACACCCGGCATAGTTTGATGCGCTAGCGCGTTTGGCAGGTTGCTGGAATGTGTGTGAGCTAGGGGCTCCGCACAAAGACGAGGGCCGTCATGTCGTCTGGAACCAGCGGTTCGCAGGTAAACTCCCCGACCGCATTCAAAATGGAAGCGCTGAGAACCTGGGCGCTGCGAGAGGGATTGTTCTGCAGACGCTCTTTTACTCGTTCCAAGCCGAATTCCAGGTCGTCGGCCTTCGCATCTTTGCACTTGCCCTCAACCACTCCCCGCGAAACCAGGAGGAGAACGGCGCCTTTCTCCAGAGCTACGGTGGGCGCGTCGGAGGTGGCATGGGAGAAAAGGCCGAGCGGCAGGCCTGTGGATGCGAGTTCGATAATGCCTGTGCTGTCGCGGAGCAGTCCCGGAGTATGCCCCGCGTTGGTATAGCAGAGAGTGCCAAATCTCTCGTGGTAGCAAGCGACAAATGCCGGGCAGGAGTGAACGCCCGCGGCGGCTTCCATAATGCCGCGGTTGAGCCGGAGACAAAGTGTGGTCATGGCTTCGGCTTCGTTGATGTCAGGCGGGGCAAAGAGCTCTGCTCCAAGAGTGCGAAAGATCTTCTGTGCGGCCGAGAGGATTTGCCGATTGCTCTCGCGACGTCCAGCAACGTCGAGCAAGCCGAACAAAATCCGCTCGGGGCTGACCCGAAGAGAGTCGTAGAAGTCGCCGGCGACCCTCTTTCCGTAGGTGGTAGCAGCGATCTCCGCGCCCTCAATTTTCGGGAATTCCCCCGGAGCAGGCTCCAGCGCTGGCGGAGGCTCGGGCGCACGGGAGCGAAATAGAGGGCACATTCGACGCGTAGACTCAGAGCCGAAACTAGCACAAGAGATGGCGGGGGGCAAATGTATCGAACCCCACGCAGATACTCGGCCTATTCGCCGTACTTGTCGCTGAGGTACTTGCCAACCTCGGACTCGAGTTGGCCGTAGTCGGAGTGGATAGTCGCACGCAGGGCTGCTTCGGTGGAACTGCCCTGGCTGAGGAGTTGCAGAATTCGCTGGATGTCGCCCATCCCGTAAGAATCGTTGATGTAGGAAACCGCAGCCAGAGATTCCGCATATGCCAGGTAAGCCTGGCCTCCAGAGAAGCTGAGAAAGCTGCCTTCCAGCACATTCATTGGGATGTTGCGCTGCGACTTGAACAATTGCGCCAGTAGGTGTCCGTCGCTGCCCAGGGACTTCGGTTCAAGCAATTGGGCAATGCCCTCGTGCAGCCAGGGCGGGCACCGTCCGGCGGAAAGCTGATTAATAAATGAATGGGCCAGTTCATGCTTCAAGACCCTGGCCAACTCGGGCGTCATGGCAGCGAGGCCGTTGATGGGGATGCGGAGTTTGCCGTCATTGAGGGCTCCGGACCAGGAAGGAGCGCGTGTCACGTCAAAGAAATCTTGCTCGGTATAGAGCGTCACCAGAATATTGTCGCGCGGTGGCGTGCCCAGATCGCGCACCAGATCGTCGTAGTCCGATTCGAGCGCGTCCAGAATTTGTGCCCGGAATGCTTCGGAGGTCTGCTTGCCTTCGTAGTGCAGGACGAAATGGCTGCTTTCGCGCTGGGCGAAGTCAGTCTCAACGTTCTGTTCCCGCTGCGCTTTTGCCAGGTATTGCTGAACGGCCGGGTCCGGACGCAGTTCGAGGGAATGCTTCCATGAGGCAACGGCGTCTTTGGTGCGGTCGCAAGCCTGCTGCGCATAGCCCAGCACGGTGTAGGCATCGGGCGACTCGGGCGCAGCTCGCACGGCGCGCTGGGCGTAGGTCAGCGCCTGCGAAGGGTTCCCGGTGCGAACCAGCAGGGCGGCGTAATAGATAAGGACCGTTGAGTTCTCCGGCTGGAAGCGCAGGGCGCTGTCGAAATAGCGGCGGGCTTGGTCGATATTGCCGTGTTCGAATTCAAACTTGCCGGCGATGAAGTCGGCGGTTGCGCTTAACTCCGAGTTTCCTTTGCCTTCAAGTTTCGCAAGAGCGTCAGGGTCAACCTTGCCATCCTTCACAATTGTCTTGGGAAGGTCACCCTCACTCGCCACACTATCCGCCGGGATGAAAACGGGGAGATCGCTAGCACCCTTGGGAGCGCCGGACGAGGTAATCGCCGGCGTGCCACCGGTTTCGACGCGGTCTACCGCGCTCTTGGGAATGGCATAACTGTCGTCGCCGATGTCGTATTCATAGCGGTTTCCATTTTCGCGGACGTGGTCAGCGAGAATGGTCCGGCCATTCTTCAAATGGATCGTGTCAGCCCATGCCGCCGCGCAGGCAAACATGAGCATCATAGCTAACGGAGTAGTGACACGAAGCCGCATTGAAGCGCATTCTAGCAATAGTGAGCGCACACACCCACGTAACGAAAGTACCAGCAACACCGCGCAGAGCAGGCATCATGCTGGCCCTATGCCTTGCAGCCTCGACACTCCCGTCGGCATGGGGTGCACAGGTTGCTCCAGCTCCGACCGTTCCGGCGCAGACATCTCGGACACAAGCGCAGCCCGGACCGGCTGAGTCCGTTTACCTGCAGCTCAGTAGCGTCGGGCTTGATCCCGGGCGGGTATTCAAAGTGCGCGGCGCGGCGCTGGACAGAGCCGCGATCCATATCACTCTCGAAGATGGCACCATCGCCTTCACCAAGGACGTGCTGGGCAGGATTACCGGGGCATTTTTTGAAGGCGATGGAGAACTGCTGCTGACGCCCCCCAACGATGTAGAGCGAAGATCCATGAGCCTCTTCACGGGGATGGCAATTCTTGAGGAACGCTTCTCTACCGCCTACTTTCGCTTCAACGACAATACTGCCACTGAATTGCAGCCGGGTCTCAGGGCTCCGGAAGATGCACAAGAGTTTGTCACCCGCTGGGGCGAGACCGCCCGCACCCTGGCGCAGACCGACGCTATGCGGTTGCTGGCGACTTTCAGCGGGACATTGCCCATTGCAGGTCAGAGCCTCTCCAAAGACTCGCCGCCCATGCGGACCCTGGATCCTGACGACCGGATATTGCACGCCCGATTGCAGGGGGACAAACTCGGCGTTTTCGACATCTTTTTCGACTCCACGTCAGTGGAACAAATCCAGGCGGGACAAACCAAAACCGGGGAAAACGGAACCGTCTATTACGACGTCTGGACCTCATTCTCGACCGTGAGTGGAAGACCGAGCCCCGTGCGCCAGAAAGAAATCCCCCAAACATTGCTGGCAGAAACCGAGTCTCGGGAAGACCCGGTTCGCATGCGCAGTTACGTTATTGATGCCCAGGTGAAACCGCCCAAAGAACTGGATGCGGAGGTGACACTGCAGCTCGACGTGGCGCGCGGCGGATCGCGCTTTCTAGTGTTCGAACTATCGCGCTTTCTGCAGGTCCACACGGTTGAGGCAGACGGAAGATCGGTGGAATTCATCCACAACCCTGCCGTGGAAGGCACGCGGCTGGCACGCAGCGGTGACGACCTGGTGGCCGTGATTCTGCCTGAACCGGCGCGGAAGGGACAAAAGATCACTCTGCGTTTCGTCTACGGGGGAGAAGTGTTAGCTGAGGCTGGAAGAGGCCTGCTCTATGTGGGGGCGCGTGGTACATGGTACCCCAATCGCGGAATGGCCATGGCGGATTTCGATCTTACCTTCCACTATCCGCCGGGCTGGACCCTTCTGGCGACGGGCAAACCAACGTCGCTCTCCGCGCCCCCGACTCTGCCTTCACAAACCTCGCCGCAGAACGCAGGGGACGAGCAAGTGGCGCACTGGGTCTCGGAGCGGCCTATTCCAGTGGCCGGATTCAACCTCGGTAAGTACGTTCGAGGCACGGCGCAAGCCGGAAATGTCCTGGTTGAAAGCTACGCCACCGGCGGTGTTGAACGAGACTTCCCCAACCCTCCTTCCGCGGCCATGGCAATAGATCCGAGTCCCGCTGCGCCGCCCTACTCCCCTCCATCGTTGATGGCTCCGCTGTCACCTTCACCCGCACGGAACGCCACCGCTGTCGCAGAGGTTACAGCTCGGGCCATTCGTTACTATGCTGATCGATTCGGTCCGTTTCCCTACAGTCAACTGGCTTTGACTCAGCTGCCGGGCCGGGAGAGCCAAGGTTGGCCTGGGCTGATCTTCCTGTCCTCCTATGCTTTCCTGGATCGAGAAGATCGAGCAAGTCTCCACATGAATGCTGCCGGCGCATTAATTGGAGAACTGGTGCCCGCCCATGAAGCCGCACATCAGTGGTGGGGGGACCTGGTCACATGGGCTACTTATCGCGATCAATGGTTTTCGGAGGGCTTGGCAAATTATTGCTCGTTGATGATGCTACAGGAGAGAAATCCGGCAGGGTTTCGCCAGGTCATGGAGAAATATCGGCAGGATTTGACTGACAAAAACAAAGATGGCAACTCTGCCATGAACGCCGGACCCGTAACCTTGGGGAGTCGCCTTTTTTCGTCTCATTTTCCGGAGGGCTATGAAGCCATCAGCTATGGACGCGGGACGTGGCTGTTCTACATGCTGCGCTCGATGTTGCAGGAAGCTGCGGAGAATGGTGGGAGAAAAGACGCGAGCGGCAGGGTCGAAGAAGAACCCTTTGTACGGTCTCTGCGCAAAGTTCGCGAGCGCTACGAAGGAAGAACCATCAGCACCAGCGAATTGCTTAACGTCTTTGCGGAGGATCTACCCCCGTCGTTGCGATATGAAGGCAAGGCTTCGCTCGACTGGTTTCTGGAGGGCTGGGTAAACGGCACTGCTCTGCCCAAGCTGGAGTTGCAGGCGGTCAAACTCGCAGCCAAGGCGAACGGTACGGTTGTAAGCGGGATGATACTGCAAAAGGACGCGCCGGAAGATCTGGTGACGTTCGTTCCTATCTATGCAGTCGTTTCTGGCAAGACTCCGGTGCTGGTCGGGAGTGTGTTTGCCGACGGGCCCGAATCTTCGTTTCGCCTATCCGCTCCGCTGGGAACGCATAAGCTCTTGCTGGATCCAAACGGAACCATCCTCACCAGTCCGAAATAACGAAACTCCCGGACCGGAACTCGTTCGTGCTTTCGCTTCCCGAAATGGGCGATGAGGTAGCGTCAGAGTCATCACTCACACAATGCGTCTTGCAGAGCTAAGTGACTGATCATCTTTACTCTTGCGGCCGCGTTGCGCCGAAAACAGAGGATGGCATTTGAGCTGCTGGATGGAGGGCAATCCAGGAGCGAAAACTTGAATTCTCATACAGGGGCCCAGGCTGGAATCGAAGAGAGCGCAGCAGAGAATCTGCCTGGCATAGGGTCTGCGTTGGCTGCGGCCGGAAAGCGGGGCGGGGCGGAGACCATTCTTCTGGTAGAAGACGAAGGGTTCATACGAAACGTGGTTGCCGAGGTCCTCGGGTCGGCGGGATACAGACTGGTGATTGCCAGAAGCGCGGCAGATGCACTAGAGGCTTATCACGGGTGCTTCTGGCCGCTCGATCTGCTTCTTGCCGACATCGTGATGCCAGGGATGAGCGGTCTCGAGTTGGCGACTGAACTCGAAAGTTTCTATCCCCACGCGCGGGTTCTGCTAATGAGTGGATACGTGGAACAGCTAGCCTGGTGTGAGTTGTCCCCTTGTGGCAGGGAATATCTGGCCAAGCCTTTTTCGATTCGCATGCTTTTGAGAAAGGTCCGCGAAGTGTTGGACCAGCCGGTTGTATCGGAAGGACGCGCTAAATCACGTTTGCTTTGCGGTAGTGCGTGGCTTGCAGAATCTCATAGGGAATCTGGGACAGGGGAACAACCCGATCAAGGATCCCCATCTCCGCACAAACCCGAGGCATGCCGTAGACCACACAGCTGGGCTCGTCCTAGCCCACTGTAAGACCGCCCTCGCGATGAATGGCCTTCATTCCCTGCGCGCCGTCTGACCCCATGCCGGTCATAATGATTCCCATAGCCTGGGAGTGAAACGCGGAGGCAACCGATAGCATCATGACGTCGATCGAGGGAATGTGTACCTGATTCTCCATTTTGTCCGAAAGGGAAATTAGCGTGCGCGAATTGCTCGAAGGGCTCACTGTCATATGCAATCCCGCCGGAGCAAGATAAACCACTCCTGGCTGAATCACCTCTCCGTGGGAAGCCTCGCATACCGAAACCGCGCATAGACTGTTCAGCCTCTTGGCAAAAGGAGCGATGAAGCCGGCTGGCATGTGCTGCACAATCAGAATTGGAACCGGAAGGTCGGCGGGAAGAGTCGGGAGCATCTCCTGCAGGGCCCTGGGGCCTCCGGTCGAGACGCCGAGCGCGATAACCGCAGGGGCCGAGTGCGAAACCTCCCTCGTGGGCGGAACCGCGCTTCGGGGAGGCTTCCGCAGAAGGGCGAGACGATCCCGCGAATGCCACGATTCTGCAGCCGCCTTGATCTTGGCAACCAGACCTTCACCGATGTGATGAATGTCCAGAGAGTTGGGAGAGAGTTGTTTAGGCACATAGTCGAATGCCCCGGCTGCCAGCGCTTTAAAAGTGATTTCCGCCTGCTGGAAAGTGGCTGAGCTCACCATAATAACCGGGCGTGGAAGCTGCGCCATGATGCGGCGGAGGGTCTCGAGACCATCGGGACCCGGCATTTCCACATCGAGGGTAACTACGTCGGGGTCGAGTGCCACAATTTTCTGCAGGGCTTCGGTCCCGTTGGCCGCAGAACCCACGACCGACAGGCCCGGGTCATAGGCCAGCATGCGTGAAAGTGCCATGCGCATGAAGGCGCTGTCATCCACAATGAGCACCTTGATTCGCGACTCGTTAGGCCTGTCGTTCATGTGCGATAGATTGCCCGGACCAGGCTGTGGACTTCGTCCATGTAGGAATCCAGCTCGAAGGTGAGACGGGCCCAGTCAAAGTCCCTCACGGACGTGGTTGTATCGAAAGTCAGGTTCCACACATGCTCGATGATCATCGCCCGCGACACCTGCCGCCCCGCATTCCGCATCAAGTATTCCAGCAGCGCAAACTCCTTCGAGGTAAGCTCGATCCTCCGCCCCGCCCGTTCGGCGCGGTGTTCCACCCGATCCAGTTGCAGATCATCCACTACCAGCACCGACTCCGACGGCAGATGGCTGCGCCGCAGCAGGGCGCGAATGCGCGCCGAGAGTTCGCTGAACGAGAACGGCTTCGGCAAATAGTCGTCGGCTCCCGTATCCAGGCACTGCACCCGGTCTTCCACCCGGCTGCGCTGCGTCAACACCAGCACCGGCAAGCTCGGCCGCTTCAGCCGCAAATGCCGCAATACGCTCACACCGTCCAGCTTCGGCAGGTTCAGATCCAGGATCACCAGATCGTAGTCGAACTCCGTCCCCATGGCCCGCGCCTGCTCCCCATCTTCCACCACGTCCACCGCATAGTGCTCGCCTTGCAGTCCCTGGCGCACAAACCCGGCCAGAGCAGCGTCGTCTTCTGCTATCAGGATTCTCATAAGTCGCCGTTAATCACAGCCCGATTCTAGTTAGAGAAAGCTCAGTTGGGGCCGAAACCCATCTGCACGAAAGGGTGTGTCTGCAGAAACGGAACTCGGTTCGAAGAAGGTTTCACAACAGGAAGAAAATCACCCGCCCGATCAGACACGAGAATGCCCGCCAGCCCGCAGACGAAGCCAGTCGGCACGTCGAAAAACTTATGGATGTGCGCTTGCCTGCAGAAGCTCTATGCGTCCTGGCTCTGCCATTCTTTGACCTGCAGCTGCAGCAGCCCATAGCAGTCGCAGGACGCTTCTTCCAGCCTGCGCCGGTCGTGGATTGTCACATTCCCCCGCGTATAGCTGATCAATCCCGCTTTCTGCAGCGCACCCGCCGAAACGGTCACGCTGGAGCGTCGCGTTCCTAACATTTGCGCCAGGAATTCCTGCGTCAGGGGAAGATTCTCGGAACCGACTCGGTCTTGCGTCATCAGCAGCCACCTCGCCAGTCGTTCATTCACGTCATGCAGCCGGTTGCAGGCAGCGACCTGCGTGACCTGCACTGCCAGCAACTGCGCATACCGGTTCAGTTGCCGCTCCAGCGTTGGGCATTTTGGCAGCGCGGCCCGCAGGGCATCGGCATCTATTCTGAAGGCAGCGCCATCACCCTGAACCACGGTTCGAGTGTGGCTCGTGCGAAAGCCCGCCACCAACGGGGTGCCCGAAAAACCTTCCTTGCCAATTAAACCCACCTCCACGCTCTTCCCCTCCGGCATGACGTTCAATACCGAGAACATACCGGAATCGCAGAAATACGCCGACTTAAACGTCTCACCGGCTTCGTGAAGAACCTGATGAAGCTTCAATCTCATGAATTCCAGCTTCGGCAAAATCACTTCCGATTCCACGCGCGGAAGGGCAAGCAGGATCTCGTTGTGAATGTGATTACCGTCGCCATCTCTTCTTGAGAAAGCGTTTGCGCGCTTGTCACCTGCTCGCTTCGAGGCTGGGGTCGTGCGGGTAGAAGAAGACTTGGCCATAACGGCTCCTTGCGCAGCAGACTCGCTGTCAAATTTTGCAAGGAACCGTCACCCTAACGGGCGCGGCGGAAAGTTGCTAGAGAAGACACCCCCAGAATACTCCCTTTAGTTGGGCTTAATCGGAAATTAAGAATCCGGACTGATTTCCGGCCGAGGCCAACGGTTGAATGTTCCACACATGACACATTTGACATCGTCAGATCTGAAGGAGTTAAGCAGATTAAAGATACCGGCCTCATAAAACTCTTTTGCGTTCCGCCATTGCCGGTGTAAAGTTCGCAAGAGAGAAATCGACCTATGTGTTTCTCAGCCACAGCGAACTTCGTCGGCAGCGGAGTTCTGGCCTCTGTCGGCGTAGTCACTCTGACCAGGGTAAAGCACCGCCGCGAACTCCTTTTCGCCGCGCTGCCTTCGCTATTCGCCATTCATCAGTTCATCGAGGGATTCGTCTGGCTCGGCCTCGATGGTATTCTCTCGCCCGCGGTCGCCCACGACATGGGCGCCGCTTTCATGCTCTATGCCCAGGGACTCCTCCCGTTCCTTCTGCCGCTAAGCGTGTTCCTGTTCGAGCCCACGGCCAGAAGTCGTCAGCGCATGCTCCCACTCCTCGTGCTCGGCGGAGCCACCACGCTCTACATCTTATGGGCGCTCACGGCATTCCCAACGCAGATCTACATCAAGGCAAACAGCATCGTCTACATCAATCAGGCGACCAACAACGAGGCCGTTGCGGTCATCTATGTGATCGCAACCTGCGGATCACTGTTCTTCTCGAAGATCAAGCCGATGATCATCTTCGGCGCAGCTAACCTGGTAATCCTCCTGGTTGTAATGGAAGTCAAACGCTACGCCTTCACGTCGCTATGGTGCGCCTACGCGGCCATCGCCAGCGTGATCATCCTCGCCTACTTCTGGAGAAGCCACGGTGAACGCCCGTTCCTCTACGCCTAAAAGCCCATTGTCCAGCCCTATAATAAGGAGAGCAAATGCGAACCAGACTAGCCGTCATCCTGCTGTGCATCGCGTCAGTCCCAAGCCTCATAGCACAAGCGGCGATACCCAAGAGCGGTTTCTTCAGGACTTCTGACGGCATCCGCATCCACTACCTCGAGGCCGGCAGCGGCCGCCCCATCGTCTTCATCCCGGGCTGGACCATGCCTGCCTGGATCTGGCAAAAGCAAATCGACGAGTTCTCGAAGCGCTATCACGTCATCGCCGTCGATCCGCGTTCCCAGGGGGAAAGCGACAAGCCGCCGTACGGCCACCTCCCCGAAACCCGCTCCCGCGACTATAAAGAACTCGTCGATGAACTTGCTCTGAAGCGGCCAGTCCTGGTCGGCTGGTCCATGGCATGCGGCGAGCTGATCAAATATGTCGAACAATTCGGCACGGCCAATATTGGCGGCTTAGTGTTGGTGGATGGCCTTCTCTCAGATAAGCCGAACCCTGAGATGTTCGTCGGCATCTCCGGATGGATGAACCAACTCCAGGAGGATCGCCAGAAACAAGCCGATGGTTTTGTCCGCAGTATGTACAAAAAGCCGCAACCGGAGGACTACCTCAAGCGCGTCATCGACGCCTCCGTCCAGGTTCCAGCCGACACCGCAGTCATACTTATTTACGACATGCTTGCCGTAAAGGATTTCTCACCCGGCTTAGCCCGTCTTTCCGAAATGAAGACGAACCGGCCGGTGCTCTTCACCTACCAGCCTGAATCCCAGCAGACCGCCGATTTCCTGAAATCAAAACTCGGCGACAAGCTCCAACTCGAACTCTTCGAAGGCGACGGCCACGCCCTCTTCGTAGACGACCCGGAGAAATTCAACCACGTGTTAGAAGAATTCCTACACAGCCTTTCCAAGTGAGCCCCCACCGCTGCGGCGTACCATGCAACGACCCTGTCATCCTGAGGTCCGCGGTTTGTGCGGGCCGAAGGACCTATGTACTCGCCGGCAGCGCCGCTGATGCCGGCAGGTTTCACCGGTCCCTTCGGCAAGCCCAGGGCTCTTCGTTGGTAGTTCTCGGCTTCGCCGAGGACTCCGCTGCCTCAAAGCCTGCCCTGAGCCTGCCCAAGGGATGACAAGCGCGCTCTTCGCGCTAATCGTTCTTCGTCCCGCTTCGCAGCAGATTCCAAGCTTCCCGGTAAACCTCATACTTATAGCGATCCCTTCGCATGGTCTGAAGCGGATATAGCATTAGCTCGGTGCCCTTCTTTTTCAGGACGGCGGCCGCCGGGATCATGTACCACGCATCTTCTGGAATTACATACGCCGCGAAAAAGTCGACCTGCCGCCTCGTATATTGCTTGCTCCTTTGGTTGGAACTGAATCCGCAGAGATAGCCGTTGCCGAGTCTGAAGCTCGTCGACTTCACCTGCACCCTTAGAAACCGCCGCCCATTTTCCACGCCTACGTCGTAAGGACCTGAATCTCCCCACGGCCTCGAGATCTTGGATCGCTTGCGCACCGGTTTTCGGCGGAGCTGCCGGACCCCGAGCCCAGCCGAACCCAATCGGTCAATTACTGCCGCCCCGCACCTCCAGAGATAATAGAAAGACGACACTCGCAGTAGACTCTGCGAGCCTAAGGACGTGCCTATTAACGCCGGGACCAAACTTCGATGAAGTCCCTGCTCACGCCCGGCATTTGTCTGCTTGCCGTTGCGGCCCTGCTGCACACGGGCCTGGTCGCGCCCAGCCCAACCATCCTCACCTACGCCTTCTACACCGCAACGGTCGCGGGCCTGCTGCTCGCCTGGCGGTTTCATTCCAGCCGCATCTTCTTCGCTCTGTTGGCTCTGTTGCTGGCGCGGCAGGCAATCTTCTACTTCTCTTCTTCTTCCTTAACTTCAGGCCATGTCGCAAGCAGCGGCCCCGGCAGCACCGCTCTCGCCGCGGTCGGCCTGCTCTTGCCTCTCGACTTCGTTCTTCTCTCGCTCTACAGAGAAAGGGGATTCTCCTTCTCCAGCATTGCGCCCCCAACTCTGTTGCTATTCGTTGAGTCCGTCGTTGTGGGCGTGTTGTGCCGGCCTCAGCCCCTGGCCGCCGCGCAACATGCTCTGCACCATCCTCTGCTGCCGCCTCCGTTGCCTTTCGCCGCCCTCCTTGCCTTCGCAGCCGCGGCGGTAATGTTGCTCACGCGTTTTCTGCTGTTCCACAAGCCCGCGGAGAGCGGGCTTCTCTGGGCTCTTGCGGCTTGCTTTCTCTCTTTGTGTTTTGGAGGCGTTGGACGAATCCCCACCGCTTACTTCGCAGCCGCGGCCTTCATCCTGGCAGGCGCCATCGTCGAGACTTCCTACATTCTCGCTTATCACGACGAACTCACGACGTTGCCTTCCCGCCGCGCCTTCCACGATGCCCTGCTTCGACTCCAACCACCCTATTCCATCGCCATGGTCGACATCGATCACTTCAAACGATGCAATGACACCTACGGCCACGACACTGGAGATCAGGTATTGCGCATGGTGGCTGTCAAGGCTGGCGAGAGTGTCAGGCGGAGGGCAAGCCTACCGCTGCGGCGGAGAAGAATTTGCCATCCTGTTTCCCGGCAAAACTACCACCGAGGTTTTGGACCATCTGGAAAACCTGCGCGCCGACATCGAGGCCAGCAAGCTTCACTTGCGCGGCCCAGACCGCCGTCAGGAGGCGCGCGGTCCCGACCGCCGCAACCAGCGCGCCCGCGGCCGCGCCCAAACCGGGCACGCCATCCGGCAGCTTTCTCGCCCATCCCGGTCAGACGAACTTTCGGTCACTGCCAGCATCGGAGTTGCAACTTCGAAGCGGGAAAATTCATCTGCCGAAGAGGTCATCCAGGCAGCCGACAAAGCCCTTTACCGCGCCAAAGCTGCTGGAAGAAACCGGATCGAAACTGCGTCCCGTAGAGGGTCTCGCACCAAAGCTGCTGGCATCGCCTGAAGCGCGCCCAGCGAATCTTTTTCGAAGGAAACGTGCGGCCCGGATCGCCAGTTCACGGCGGGAGCCTGACGCCCCGGGCTCGTACGTTTTCGCAAGCACCACAGGCCGTGCGGTCAGCCCGCGGTCGTGGGGGGCGCTGAATTTTTCCGTCCGCTGCCGGCACAGGCCGGACACTTCAAGCGGATAAAAGCAACTCCCTCGGACTTGCCGCTGATGTCCGCAGGTCGCGCAATATATCCGGTACCGCCGCAGCGCTGGCAGTCTTTCGGATCCACTCCTCCCCCTCAATTGCTAAGAAGTTTTTCACCAATTTGCGTTCGCACTGCCACAAAGTTAATCCTGTTACGAAACCCGAACAGGTTGGACCTGAAAACAAATTAAGACCACCCTGCGAAGGCCGAGCCCGCCGCCGCAAAAACCCTCCACGCAAAACCTGTGTTAAGCTAGTGAAAATCGCACGCCGGAGAGGTGGCAGAGTGGCCGAATGCGGCGGTTTGCTAAACCGTTGTACGGGCTAACACCTGTACCGAGGGTTCGAATCCCTCCCTCTCCGCCAGATTCCCGTAACTCCATCCAGCGCAGAGTCTTGCGAGTTGTGTTCCCAGTGCATTTCTACATCACCCGCGTGCTGGCCAAAGGCAGTGGTTGCACAGTAGTTGCACACATGGTTTCGAGCGTCTTCATGGCAGCGGTTGCGTCGCGGCTTACCGTCTTCACGTAGATATTCATCGTCGTGGTGACGTTTGCATGACGCAGGATTTGCTGAATCACCTTGTCGGAGATGCCAAGGCGATGAAGATTCGTCGCCAGGCCACGCCGGAACGCATGCCAGCCATGCCATTTGAGACCCGACTCTTTAATCGCAGGCCGAATGACATCTCGAGCCAGCGCTTCCAGATTCATCGCGTTCCCTTTGGCGTTGGCGAAGACGAAGCCTCGGGTTGGGTTGCCGCACTCCGCTCTATGCCGATCCAGTAGCGTTTTGAGTTGCGCCACAATTGGAATCGATGCCTTGCTCTTCGGACGCTTGGGCTCCTCAACGTGGCTACGCCAGACGGATTTCTCAACCCGTATCTCGGTGCCATCGTAGTTTTGCCACAAGAATCCACGGAGTTCTCCTTTGCGTGCCCCAGTGAAAGCCGCCGTAGCGACGACCGTCGCAGCGGGCTCGGGAAGAAGTGTCAGCATCAGCGCTTCTTCTTCCAGCGAATAGGCATAGGTTTCCCCCGCAGGACGGCCTTTGGGGATTTCAACATCGTGCATTGGATTTGGGCTGTTTAGGACTCCCTGACGTCGCGCATAACGAAAAACGCCGCTCAAGAAGTGCTTGATATGGCCTAGGGTTGGGCGACTCAAGTCCTCACGCGCGGCGATGGACCGTAACATTTGCTGGCCATCGAGAGTCCTAAAGTCACGCAACGCCAACTGCCCATCCTCTTTTATGTAGCGAAGCCAAAGATTCTTGTAGCCACAATATGTCGATCGGCGCTTTTGCTCTTCAACGTATGGGAGATACAACTCTTCGACGAATTGATTCAAGCTCATTGTGCTTTCTGCGGTAGACGTTCCGTCATTCAGCGGTCGAAGGATGTCTTCGGCTAGCTGTTCGACGGAGCGCCTGGAACGATACTTCCCTTCCGCCTTTGCGAGCTGTCGACATTTCTGAATATGCTCGATCGAGCCATCCTGTCGTGTGACGTCTTCGCGATAACGGAGGTACCAATTTGAGCCTTTCAGGAACACGTATCCTGACTGGTGGTGCCGGGTTCTTTTCATACTCCTCCTTTTAATGAACCCGTCCCACACGCCTGTTGTTCCCCACCACTATACGCCGCTCGACCCACGCTTGAAGTTCCGGACTGCCCCACAAGAAGCGCACATATTTACCTAAGCTTACGTGCGGCAAAGGATCCTCGGCGCGCCTTCGCACTTGATCGCGAATCCAGGAAACCGGCACATCCCACCGTCGAGCAAGTTCGCCACAGTCGATAAATTCGTAGCCTACGATTCCTCCTGTCCCCTCCGCGCCTTGGGTTCGTGCCCCTTCGTCTGAGGTCTGGGCGCGCCTTTCTTCGGATTGGATATTGGCCGACGCCTTGGGAACGTCGTTCCTAATCCGCATACGGACTTCTCCATCTCCTCGTCCGTCTTGGTGATTGGCTGGCATTGTTTTGGCTCCGGCATGAAATTGCGCAAAGGCCCCGTACTTATTGAGGCTCGTTCTAACCCACAACGAAAATTCAGTCAAAGGCGCGCCAATGCGATTCCGTCGGTTCCCCTCCGTTGCTCTCGGGATTTGACTGAAAATTCGTTTGCGGTTAAGTTCCTGACGCTCGCGATGGTGGCTCACTCTCTCGTTCGAGGTCACTCGATGTTTCAATCTCCAGAAGACACCAGCAAACGCCTACGGAGCACCGGCTATCTCGCCGACCCAGTCGCCATCATCACCGTTTATCTCGCTGCACAACTTCACAAACCACTGTTATTGGAGGGGCCCGCCGGAAGCGGCAAAACTCAACTCGCCTACGCCATTGCTGAGGCTGCAAATACAAGTGTTGAGCGATTGCAGTGCTACGAAGGCGTCAACGAAGAGAAAGCCATTGGAAAATTCGATGAGCCGCTGCAGAGGCTCTGCGTCGAGTTGAGGGCTAAGTCCAGTAGCATCGATTGGGAGTGCCTGCAGACCGAATTGCATGGCCAGCAGTTCTTCTGCGCGGGGCCATTGTTAAGTGCCTTGCAACACGAAAAGCCGTGCGTCTTGCTGATCGATGAGCTAGACAAAGTAAACCATGCGTTCGAAGCAATGTTGTTGGAACTCCTTAGCGTTTGGACGCTGAGCATTCCGAAACTCGGAACGATTCGGGCTAAGAGCATTCCGTTCGTTGTGCTGACGTCCAACGAAGAGCGGCGTATCGGGGATCCGCTGCGCCGGCGCAGCTTTTATCTTCGGGTTGAACACCCTACTGCCGAGCGCGAAGCAGAGATTGTGGCGCTGAGGACGCCAGAATCCAGTCGAGAATTCCACGCAGGAATGGCAGGGCTCGCAAAGGCTTTGCGTGGCTGGAGCCTGGAAAAACCGCCATCTGTCTCCGAAATTCTCGATCTCGCCCAGGCGCTCAAACTTCTCGGGAGCGAACAAATTACAGCGGAGATGAGAGACACTCTACTGCCCCTGCTGGCTAAGACCGAAGCTGATCGGCGCAAGCTGCTTTTGCGCGACGGATTTGCCAGTCTGATTTATGACGCGCAGCAGTACAGCGCCGAGGCTCTGCGAGGGAATACAGCATGAAATTGGTACTCATCGTGGCGGAAATGCTTTGTACGATCTCGATCGGCTGGGCGCAATCGGGTAGGGCACCAACATGAAACGAAGCTGAATACTACGTCACGGCCTACGCGCAACACTACCGAGTACCCGTTGCGCTGGCGCGGGCTCTTGTCGTGCGCGAATCCAATTGGCAGCCCTGCGTGATCTCTCCCAAAGGCGCTGTGGGGCTAATGCAGTTGATGCCCGCGACTGCCAAGCGGTTGGGCGTGACCGACCGCTGCAATCTCGATCACAACGTCTCAGGTGGTGTGCGCTATCTCGCTTGGTTGGTGCGACGGTTTCATAACGATCTCAGGCTCGTAGCTGCCGCTTATTACGTCGGTGAAGACACGATCGCGAGGCGAGGCCTTGCTTACCGAAATTTACATGTCGTTACATACGTCCGAGCAATTAGAACAACTTACCTTCGCGAAGCGGGGATTGAATCACAAAGTAAAAATACCATTGCGAAAAGAGATGTGAGATGAACAAATGTTTGAGTTTGGTGCATCTGATAACGATCTGTTTCCTGCCTTTCCACATGGCCTCGGCGCAAACCGAGTTGCCGCAGGCACGAATCGTGAACTTGAGTATTGACCCAGAACAGGTTGTGGTCTTGCACTTGCGGCCAGGATATGTCAGTTCGGTGCGGGTGCTGGAGGAGGTGAGTTCGGTCGTGCTGGGTGATCCGGGAGCCTTTAGGGCTGACCACTCCGAAGCCGAACCGCAGTTGGTGTTTTTCAAAGCAACCAGCGTAAAACCTGCGCAAACCAATGCCCTGATTACCACCAGAGGAGGCCATGAGATCTCGCTGAGCCTGGTGAGCCAAGGCAAGTCAGACCGTAGTGATCCCGTGGACTATGTCCTCAACTATGAACGCCCGCGTAGCTTTCTGATTGCCTCGACTCATCCCGTGTTTGTGGTGGGCGAAACAAAAAACGTTGCTGCGGAAAATCAGCCAACCAGCACTGCCCCAGAGAAGCCTGGCAAACAAGCGCAGGATTTGCTCAGGGCAGAACGGATTGAGAATCCACATTGGGAAGGCAAGCAACTGCAGGTTGCGGTAGGACAGGCGATAGAGAAAGAGCAACACATGGCCGTGCCGTTCGCCGTTCTGAATTCTTCTGCACGGACTATTGAAGTACTGCCGCCGCAAATACAGCTTGCGGGGACATCGAAAGACAAGCATCGAAAGGCGATTAAGGCCGAGCCGGTGCCGATCAAAGACTACTGGATCACCTCGCGTAGACTCGCGTCTGGCGCTAGGGCCGATGGCATCGTTGTGTTCGAGCGGCCTGTCTTCAAGGAATCGAGGGAACGGCTATTGCTGGCGGTCGCCCAAGCGGAAGAGGTCGACCGTCCTGTCCTGGCACCGATTGCGTTTGTGGCTCCGGTCTCGGGAGGTGCAAAGTGATTCATCCAAACGGACACAGCGACAACGGCAACGCTGCAGTCATTCAGGAGCGTGCGGAAAATGAGGTTCGAAACAACGAGCCACTCCCTGCGGACGCAACCGCGCCACTGCCTGGGCTCGCAACAAGAGCAAAACAGAGAGCCAGGCAGCAGATCCAACAGAACCGCTTTGTAATCATCGGGGCTGGAGCGATCGTCATCGCGCTGCTGATTTTCGTTGCTACGTCTATGCCCCATCGGGGCCTGCCGCAGAAAGTGAAGAGTCGTGGTGCCACTGCTGCTGAAGACCTGGCCTTGGAGAGCGGCACCGCGAGCAACGACAAGAGCCTATTTCCGATCACCGATTCTGGCCGGCCTGTCACCAAAGAATCTCACGAAGGCTTCTTAAACGAACGAGATCTACAGCGAACTGCGACCAAGCCGGCGGGGACGACGGTGGCGGGCGGAGCGGGAACTTTGGGATCGATACCGCCTTTCGGAGACCAGCAGCCCTGGCAAGCGCCGCCGTATCAGCCAGGCTCGGGTGCCGGCGCCGAGACTCCAGACTTGGGTAAAGCAGAGCGCGAGGCCA
>CAWDNT010000007.1:0-163502 GCA_963803795.1 uncultured Acidobacteriaceae bacterium
CTAAATAACCACGAAGTAGTCGAGAGGAATAATTTGTATGCCTACTAAAGAACAAACGATAGAGGTTGACGAGGCCGGCTCGAAATCGCGGCCAAAGAATTTAGATCGGACTCCTGAGCGCTCTAAGTTTGTCTTCGATGCGGCTTTGTCTAGTGCTGTCGCCGCCAACGGCCAACGGCCAACCAAAGCGCCGCAGCCCGACGGTCCGCTGACGCCCGAAATGCTCGGCAAGATGAACCGCTACTGGCGAGCCGCAAATTATCTGTGCATCGGTCAGATCTATCTCTTCGAAAATCCCCTGTTGCGAGAGCCTCTTAAGGCCGAACAGATCAAACCAAGGCTGCTCGGACACTGGGGAACTTCGCCAGGACAGAATCTTATTTACATTCATCTGAACCGCCTCATCAAAGAGCGTGATGCCAATATCATTTACATTGCCGGTCCGGGACATGGCGGTCCATCGCTCAATGCGTGCTCGTATCTGGAAGGCACCTATACCGAAGTACACCCGGAGATCACGCCAGATGAGGACGGCTTACGACTTCTTTTCCGGAAGTTCTCGACTCCAGGCGGTGTGCCGAGCCATTGCGGACCGCACGCCCCAAATTCCATGCACGAGGGCGGGGAACTCGGCTATTCGATGGTTCACGCATTCGGAGCCGCTTTCGATAATCTCGACCTGATCGTTGCCTGCATCATCGGCGACGGAGAATCCGAGACCTGTCCGCTTGAAGGAAGCTGGAAGTCCGTCAACTTTCTAAATCCGGTGCGGGATGGGGCTGTCCTTCCGATTCTGCACCTCAACGGATACAAGATTTCCGGACCAACCGTTCAAGGACGGACGAGCGACGAAGACCTAAGAGCTCTGTACATCGGACGCGGCTACAAGCCCTATTTTGTAGAAGGCGACGATCCTGAAGTCGTGCATCAACTCTTGGCTGGAAGACTGGACGATTGCTATGCCGAGATTCGAGCCATCCAGCAGGAGGCGCGTCAGAGTGGGTTCAAGAAGCAGCCAATCTGGCCGATGATCGTCCTGCGCACGCCCAAGGGTTGGACTTGTCCGAAAGAAGTGGATGGAATCCCGATTGAAGGTACCTTCCGTGCTCATCAGGTTCCTCTCGCCACGGTCCGCGAAAACCCGGAGCATCTCAAGATCCTTGAGGCCTGGATGAGAAGCTACAAGCCGGAGGAGCTCTTCGATCAAAAGGGGAGATTCATTGCCGAGCTAGCAGAACTCGCGCCGGTTGGCGATCGTCGCATGGGAGGGAATCCTCACGTGAACGGCGGCCGACTGCTGACCGCCCTCGATATACCAGACTTTACAAGTTATGCGCTGGAGATCCCAGGGCCGGGTCAAGTAGTCGCGGAAGCTCCACGAAAGCTCGGAGACTTCTTCAGAGACATCTTCAAGCTCAATCCGACGAACTTTCGCATGTTCTGTCCCGATGAGACGAACTCTAATCGACTGAATTCCGTCCTCGAAGCTACCAAACGTTGCTTTATGGCCGAGACTGTTTCGATTGATGACGAACTGAGTCCGGATGGCCGTGTCATGGAAGTATTGAGCGAACATTGCTGCCAGGGATGGCTGGAAGGCTACTTGCTGACTGGGCGGCACGGCATGTGGTCTTCCTACGAAGCTTTCGCGCAAGTCGTGGATTCAATGTTGACGCAACATGCCAAGTGGCTGGAGCAATGCCGAGATTTCCCCTGGCGCAGGCCGCTCGCATCGTTGAATGTTCTCTTAACAAGTCATGCGTGGCGAAATGATCACAACGGCTCCAGCCATCAGGCGACGGGATTCGTAGACAACGCGCTGGCGCGCAGAAGCGAAACCATCCGCGTTTACTATCCGCCGGACAGCAATTGCCTCCTAAGCGTCTTCGACCATTGTTTGCGGAGCCGCAACTACGTCAACATCGTTACTTGTGGAAAGCAGCCGCAGCTTCAATGGCTGAACATGGATGAAGCTCTCGAACATTGCTCACGAGGTGCTTCGACTTGGAAGTTTGCGACGAACGACGGAGGTGGAGAGCCGGACGTCGTATTAGCATGCGCCGGCGACGTACCAACCATCGAAATCTGCGCGACATCATGGCTTCTGCAGAAGTATGTTCCCGGCATCAAGGTGCGGGTTGTCAATGTGGTGGATTTGAGCATTTTGATGAGCCCGGATGATCATCCGCATGGCATGGATAACATGTCTTTCGACGCTCTATTCACCAAAGACGCACCTGTCATCTTCGCCTTCCACAACAATCGCTGGCTCATTCACACCATGGTTCATGGGCGCTCCAATGAAAGTCGCTTCCATGTGCGCGGCTATATGGATCAGGGTACGACCACGACGCCGTTCGACATGGTAGTGCTGAACAAGATGAGCCGTTTTCATCTTGCTGTCGATGCCCTGAAGTATGTCTCAAGGCTGCGCTCAGAGGTTTCGGACACAGTCGACACATTCAACCGGAAGCTGTACGAACACCACGACTACATCAGACAGCATTTGGAAGACATGCCGGAGATCAGGAACTGGCACTGGACAGCTGACTTCAGCGAGCCGAGCGCACCTCCGCCGCTGGCCAAGGGACATCCTCACGCAGGTTTGTTCAGCGACAGCTAAATGAAGCGAAACGGGCAAATGCTGCCGACGGAGGTAAACGAAATAACCCACGTACTCTGACGATCAATGGTGGCTCGTCGAGCATCAAATTTGCCTTGTTCTTATGGCTGCAATTGTCGAAGTCGCATCATCGAATTCTTCCACGAAGCCGATCCAGACCACATCCTCGTCCGGACTCACGAGCGCCGAAGCACGGAGCCGTCTTCAAAAAGACGGGCCCAATGCAATGCCCGATGTCTCCGCCCATCCAATTCGAAACGCATTGGCCAAGTTCTGGGCGCCTGTCCCTTGGTTGCTCGAAGCGTCGATTGTCCTTCAGGTCGTGCTTCATAAGTATGCCGAGGCTGCGGTCATTGCGGGCCTGCTAATCTTCAACGCAGTACTAGCCTATTTTCAGGAGGGTCGCGCCCAGGCTACCTTGAAGGCTTTGAACTCGCGTCTCGCCTTGAATGCCTCCGTTGAGCGCGATCGGGCCTGGAAGACAGTGGCGGCCGCAGAGTTGGTGCGTGGCGATCTCGTGAAATTGTCGCTTGGCGGTGTGGTGCCCGCGGATGTGCATCTGATTGGGGGATCCATCCTGCTCGATCAATCCATGCTTACCGGAGAATCTCTGCCCATTGAGGCCGGTCCGGGCGTTGATACCTATGCAGGAGCACTGGTGCGGCGTGGTGAAGCGACCGCAGTGGTTACAGCCACTGGCGTTCATACCAAATTTGGCCGGACCGCTGAACTCGTGCGCACTGCACACGCCGCAAGTTCGCAGCAGAATGCTGTGCTGCGCATCGTTCGTAATCTGGCTATTTTCAACGGCGTCGTAATCCTTGTTATTGGAGCGTATGCCTATTTCCATGCGATGCCGTGGAGCGAGATTATTCCTCTGCTGCTCACCTCGGTTCTTGCTGCAATACCCGTGGCATTACCAGCAACGTTCACGCTGGCGGCGGCCCTAGGAGCGCGATCTCTGGCGAAGCTGGGCGTACTGCCGACGCGGTTATCGGCTGTGGATGAGGCTGCAACGATTGATGTGTTGTGCTCGGACAAGACTGGAACGCTCACCCGTAATGAACTTTCGGTCACCAGCGTTAAGCCGATGCCCGGCTTTGACGAAGCCCACGTTCTCGGCATGGCAGCCCTCGCAAGTTCTGACGGCGGAGATGACGCTGTGGATGCGGCGATTCGCTCTGCGTCCAAAGAGAAGCCGACGTCGGACATGCCAAAGCTAATCGCGTTTGTGCCATTCGACCCTGCCAAGAAAACTTCAGAGGCAACGGCAACCGATGCAAAGGGGGGCGTAGAGCGCATCGTGAAGGGCGCCTTCACGGTAGTAGCGAGCCTCACCTCCGCATCACCCACCGCAGCCGGTTTAGCCGACGAACTTGAAAAGCAAGGCTTCAGAGTGTTGGCAGTAGCTGCCGGCACCGCAACAGCTTTGAAGCTTTTGGGCCTAATTGCACTCAGTGATCCGCCCCGTAAGGACTCGATCTCTCTGATCTCCGAGCTCAAAACCCTAGGCGTGCGCACGGTCATGGTGACTGGTGACGCTCCGGCTACGGCGGCAATTGTTGCCCACGCGGTCGGATTGGATGGGGCGGTATGTCCGCCCGGAGCGATCCCCGAAGGCGTAAAACCTGAGGATTTTGCGGTCTTCGCAAGTATTCTTCCCGAAGGAAAATTTGAACTCGTCAAGGCCTTCCAGAAGAACGGGCATACGGTTGGGATGTGCGGCGATGGCGCCAACGATGCACCCGCGCTCCGTCAGGCACAGATGGGGATTGCCGTATCGACCGCAACCGATGTCGCCAAATCGGCAGCTGGTATTGTGCTTACGGAGGCTGGGCTTGGCGGCATCGTCGCCGCCGTAAAAGAAGGAAGGATCACCTTTCAACGCATTCTTACCTACACACTGAACTCCGTCCTCAAGAAGATTGTCCAGGTGCTTTTGCTGGCAATTGGCCTGGTCATGACCGGACATGCGGTTTTGACACCCATGCTGATGATCATTGTGATGATCACCGGCGACTTCTTGGCCATGGCGTTGACCACTGACAGAGTACAGCCCTCGCCCATGCCAAATTCCTGGCAAGTCGGCAGAATTACCATAGCCGGGGTCACTCTGGGAGGCTGCTTTCTGGCGTTCTGTGTAGCTGTCGTAGCGGTCGGCAAGTTCGAAATGCAATTCGGAATCGAAGCCCTGAGAACGCTTTCTGTCGTTGCCATCGTATACGGCGGCCAAGCCACCATTTACGCCCTGCGAGGGCGTCGCCACCTCTGGGGACTGCGCCCCACGGTATGGCTGGTGGCTTCCTCGGTTGCCGACATTCTCATTATCTCGACCTTGGCTATTCGCGGAATTGCGATGGCACCACTGCCTGTGCCCGTCCTGGCGTGCGAGTTTGGAGCGGCCATCATTTTCGGATTGATCTTAGACGGAGTGAAGATACCTGTCTTTGCCCGGCTTGGAATCTCGTGATCAGAGCGGGATTGATTTCAAACAACTTCTCTATTAGCGTTGCCAGTATATTGGATACACAAATTCAATCGAGTCACACTTTTGCTTCCGGCGAGTCGGCGACCCCTCCAGCCGGCAACACGTCCGGCATGTCAAGACGCGCGACACCAATCCGGCTATCGGCCATCCCATAATAGACGTCGAAGCGATTGGGTAGGCCGAGATCGTCGCGCCGGTCGATGCCGGTCGGAAAAACGACGTGGGCGACGGTCCCGCTGCATTCCTGCGGCAGCGTTGGCGTCAGCACCGGCTCGACCGAGCGATAGCGGATGACTTGCGGGTGCTCTTTCGAAAGCACCATCACGCCTGCCGAATAGCGCAGTTGGTGTCCGCCGGCGCTGGGCTTTTCCAGCTCGCTGACACCGTGGTAAACGATCAGCCAGCCGTGCCGAGTCAGGATTGGCGGAGTGCCACCGCCGATCTTGAGGCGCTCCCAGGGCAACACGGGGGTCGCCAGCCGATGATGAGACATGAACCGACCGAGGCGATTTGATTCGCGCGACTCCAAGGACATTACGCAGTAGGAAATCCAGATGCTTTCCCGATCCAGATCAACCTTACGAGCCGCGTGATGGCGAACGATTTCCTCCGGACGAGTGCCAGGAAAAAGTGGCCGGTGCAGGATGGCCAGCTCCGGGTGCCCGGATGGGTTAGGAATAGCAACCGGAAAGAGACTGGCGTCCTTGTCATCCACGTCGCCGCACTCGACGCCATGGTAAGGACCAAAGGTCGCGAGCCCGAGACGTTTCCAGTGGAACAGATCCTTCGATAAAGCTAGAGCGATTCGCGGGCCTTTGGGCGAAAAAGCCGTGTAGGTCATCATGTAGCTGTCCAGCGGTTCCACGAAGGTGATGCGAGGATCTTCGCAGCCACCACCGCCATTGGGCCGGCGCTCATAGTCAGCTTCCGGTTCCAGCGCAATGCCGAGCCGCTCGACGCCTGCCGGATCGCCGGCTTCATTGAATCGCACTCGCGCAATGCCGATCCGCGAATAATTCCCCCGCGCAACCAGCCGCGGGAACAGATAGAGCTCACCGTCCGGGCCACGAGTAGCAGCCGGATTCAGGACCCCTTCGACCTCTTGCGCGTTCCCCGGCTCCGGCTCCATCAACATTCCTAGCCGTTGCAGCCTAAGCCCGCTGATCAAATCCTTTTCGGCGATTGCCATAACTTCACGCCGCCTTACTACCGCCTGCTAAACAGGCGATGATGGTTTGAATAACCCGCTTGGTTTCGTTGGGATCCTTAACCGGGATGCAATCCACTCCCGCTGTTTCAGCAGGGTAGTCATTGCCGCCCACGTACAAGGCGTCGCCGATATAGATCATCTCTTTTATCGAAATACCGAGCAGGTCTCGCAGTTTTCTGATGCCGTAGGCCTTGTCAATGCCAGGCTTGGTAATGTCAACGGATGTCGAGCCCCCGATTCGGACGGAAAACTCAGGGATGAAAGTGTCAAGAATAGCTTTGATCTTCTTCCGTTTGGCGAAATCGGGGTCCCATTTTTCCTTTTCCTCCAAGGGAGCCTGCTGACCTAAGGCAGAAAATGTTATCTGGTTTCCGCGGTCCTCGATTTGCTCGCCCCAGAGCTTTTCGATCTTGAAGTCTGCAACTCCGATCGCCTTCTTGAGGGAACCGAGGATCTTTTCTCTTTGATCTGTAGTGAAATCTTCCGAATAGATCTTTTTCCAATCTGCTGACTCGTATCGGTAAAACTTTGTGCCGCAAGTAGGAAGGAGAGATAGATTCGCCAGGAGTTTGTCGTGGGGCAGATTCGAAACCAGCTGCTTTTCAAACTGCGGCCAACCGCCGCCGGAAATCACCGCCACTTTCACAATACCGAGAAGGTCATGCAGAAGTCCCGACATTTCTGGATCAACGGCCGATTTACTGTCTGCAAGTGTGCCATCGAGATCAAACACAATCAGCTTTTTCACTATGCCTCCACCTTCTAAAGTCTCGCGATCTCAATCCGGGATTGCGATTTCCAGCAAGTTCACTGCGCCGCGGGGCCGAAAAACGCACGTACCAATCATCGCAGGCAATAGGAATACGTCGCCTTTCCCGACGGCGTAAGTGGCGCTGCCAGGCTCAATTTGCCCCTGGCCCTCGACGCATACCAGAACACGAGGTAAATCGACTGCACCGACTGTAAACGGCGATTGTCCGCGCAGCCGCCATAACAAGAAATGTTCGCAATGAAAAAGTCTCTCGCGTTCCACTGGTGTCGTTGTCTCCACCACGGGTGTGACCCGACCGACCGGACCTTCGGCGAAATCAATGCAGGCCATCGCCTTGTCGACTTGGAGTGCCCGCGGCTTTCCTGTCTTTGGATCAATATGGTCCCAGTCGTATAGACGAAATGTCACGTCGCTATTCTGCTGAATCTCGAACACCACAAGGTCCCCGCCCAGAGAATGAACCGTGCCTGCGCGCAGGAAAATGGCGTCACCGGGCTTAGGCGTTAAACATGCGAGGTGGTCCGCAACCGTGCCATTGGTGAGCGCGCGCCGCAGACTGGCTTCCGTAGTATCCGTCTTCAGGCCCGCATAGATGCGGCTTTGTATCCCGGCTTCCAGCACGACCCAAGCTTCGGTCTTCGGAGTCTCGCCCGCTGGCAGCAGGTTCGTATTCGCCTTCGTCGGATGCACCTGGACCGAAAGCATCTCGTGAACGTCGAGGAACTTCAGCAACAGGGGGAATCGGGGGAAGCGTGCGGCCAGCTCTCCCATCATTTGCCTTGGGAACTGCTGTAGCAATTGACCGATGCTCTGCCCCTTTAGAGGTCCATCCGTGACGCGGCTCTGATGGTCGTCGCGATCACTAAGTAACCACGCTTCTCCGACGGGGCCACTGGGCAGGGGCGCGGTGAGCAAGCTGGCCAAATGCCGGCCACCCCACAGCCGATACTGATAGATCGGTTCGAATCGAAGAGGATACAGAAGGGTCTGATCCGATGCTCCTTCTCTGTCGTCGACAGCCAGGCTGACGGTGGTGTCGATCATGACTGGTCTGAGAATGTCGGCTCGGGCGGAGGTGGATCAGTTCTGTGAGCCCGTTGATCGTGCAATTTGCCGAGGGTATGTTCGATCAATCTGGCTAACTTATCTGCGGCGCCGTTGACAGCCAGGTCCACCGTCGCGGCTTCGTCGGTGACGGCGATGGGCTGGCGGCCTTCGAGGCGCGCCTCCATCATGCAACGTTTGTTATTCGCGCGGTTCTTAGGGCCGCTCTCGTCGGTTAGGTGGACTTCCACCCGCGTGATGCGATCGCTCAGTCGGCTCAGAGCATTCTCCACTATGCCCCTGATCTGATCGGCCAGTGCCTCGTGACCTTCGATTGTGTGGTCCGTATTGACTTGGATATGCATGCTGATCTCCTGCCGGATTGTTTGATCAAAGAGCTTTCTTACGTTCATACATCGCCGCCTCGAAGTTCATGGAACCCGGCTGCCAGTCGGCATCTGCTTCTGGCGGCCAGAAGGCACCATCGACAAGTCGTTGGTTCCGACGTAAATGCCGATTGCAACGAGCATGGCGAATAGTCCGAACCAGAACCGCCAATCATGATGAGCACGCCGCCAGTACGGAGTCTGGCCATGACTACGATGACTCTCGCCGTTCGGATGCAAATGTTCGGTATTGTGCATGGTCATGCTCGTCTCCGAATCAAATCGAGGGTGGGGTGCCATCCTGTAGGCGAAAATCACGGGCTGCCATTTTCGCGGAGCAGCCCTCCGCAGCGTTGGGCTGCTACGCGGCCACAGCTTCCGCGGTATGCAGTGCCGAGTGCGCGGGATTCGTGCTTTCGATGATCTCTTTCGCCTTGGCTACTTCTGCAGCCGTGCCATGGGCGATTAGCAGAAACTGATCTGTCGTGAGCGCCGTCTGGTACTTTACAATGCTGTCCTTGGGGATGCCTATGCTGAATAGACCGGCTCCCAAAGCACCCAACGCACCTACCTCTACGGCACCTTCCAGTCCTGCCACGATCCACGCCACCAGAGGTCCAGCCACTAAGATTGGGCCGAGCCCCGGGATCACGAACATTGCGGATCCAAATAAGAGCGCCCAAAAGCCTCCCCAGAACGCACCAACCTTGCCCCAATATTTCATGCGGTCGCCGGTATTGTAGTAGCCGACCACTTGCTCATCTGTGTGATATCCCTTCCCGACGATCGACAACTTGTGCATGTCGACTCCGCCGCGCTGAAGTTCCTTTACCGCTCGATCCGCATCCGTATGAGTGTGATAAATCGCAACAACTGAATTTTCTACAGACATTTGTTAATCTCCTCGGCTACTGCCGGAATTCTTCAACCCAACATAGGTTCCCACTCGCAGTATGACAACGCATATACGCGAAGACTGGTCCCTATTGCTCAGTATCAGTGCTGAGTTCGGTGTTGGATTACACGCCCGCAAACTCGGGACGGTAATCCTTCCAAATCCCCGTAGCCGGCGAGATCACACGGACGGGAGCATCTTCAGCGTGCTTCGCGGTCCTCGCCCATTGCCAGGCGTGCTGAATTTCGGAGGATTCGAAGTAGCGCGTCTCTGACTGGAGAACAGCGGCTCCGGCAGTAAAGAGCTCCACAAGCTCTTCCCAACGGTGGGCTCCGACGACTGCCACACGAGCGATGTGACTTGTGTGCTTCTGGAGAAACCGCAAATCATCCCAGCGTGCCTTCCATTCGGCTCCGTGCATTTCCGTCAGGTCCACCAGGATTCCGATCGGATGCTTTTTGTGCTGGGCAATGAAGAACTCAAGCTGCGGCTCGAATGTCTTGAGTTCCTCATCCAATAGCTTTCCGACGACCTTAAAGCCGAACGCGATTCCCCCAGTTTCCTTCAGACGTTCAATCACCGGTACACCTCACTGTTTCGTTTAAAAGCCGTACTTATTCTTCCGAGACATTGGGATCTACGACAAGCGAGCGGAGTTTCAGCCCAGAGAAAAATCCACAATTCCCGGTCAAGTCGAGCGGACACGATGCAGTTGCTAGTCGTCAGTTCGCTTCGCGGCCGAGGAAAATAAATATTCCATTCTCACGCGCATACCACGCTCCCTCACATTGCCTGCATCGTCACCTCGCTGCGCATACTGGGCAAATTCCGCGTTTGTGGTAATGCCTTTGTCTTTCAATAGTTGGATGATGCCGCCAATCTGAGCGTCAAGGGTTTCGAGATAAGGCAGCATTTCCTCAAACACTTGCTCGGCAGGGAGCATCTTCTCAAACACAGCAGGGTCCACTTTCATCTCATTCTCCTAGCCCATTATTCCCAACGCGCAAGGGCTGTCTGGGAGCCGGCGATAGCGTGGCCCCAGTCGCTCCATTGCAGATCACGTCCTACCAATCCCGATCGATGAGTTGCCCTCTACACCTAAGGGTAAAACTCAAGCACTGGGCTTGCTGGTCAAAAGTGAACAGCATACTTAGGGATAGATGATGATCGTGAAAATCTTCGAGCCTGAAGCAAAGTGGCTCGCCGTCGAGCCACCTCGACGAAGGGTTCAATGCGCGGCACTAGAGGTCCGTGAGTCTAGCCAGCACGCCGAGACGCGAGGTCTCCACGTAGAGAATCCACAAAGCTCTGGACTAATCCGGCAATCTCGTCCGCAGCCGTGTCCAGTGCGAAATGACCGCCGTCGAGCACGTGAACTTCGGCCTTCGGAACGTCTTTACGATAACGTTCCGGCTCGCCGGGGTCGAATGAGAGTTCGTACTTGCCCCAGATCACGAGCAGACGCGGCTGCGTCTGGCGCATCCACGCTTGCCATTTTGGGTACGCGGCGACGTTAGTGCGATAGTCGTAGAACAGGTCGCTCTGAATCTCGGCCTGCCCGGGCTGACTCAGAAACGCAAACTCATCGGTCCACAGATCCGGGTCGTAGCGATCCACATTCGGATCGTTTCCGACATGGCGCGTACGCGTCGCAGCCAGCGAGGTTAGATTTGCGCGCAGTGCGTCTTCGTTAGGCGCGCGATCGGCCCAAAAAGCGCGCCGCGTCTTCCAATTCGCGCCCAGGCCTTCGTCATGAGACACAGCATCCTGCACGATGAGAGCCTCTACGCGCTCGGGGTGCGCCAGGGTCATGCGAAAGCCAACGGGACCGCCATAATCCTGCATATAAAGGGTGTAGCGCGAAAGGCCGAGCGTTTCGGTGAAGTGATTCATGATGTCGGCGCAGTGATCAAACGTATACGCGAATTGTTTCGGATCCGGCCAATCGCTGTGTCCGAATCCAGGATAATCGGGAGCAACCAGATGATAGCGATCGGAGAGCCGTGCAAATAGCGGCTCGAACATTCGCGATGAAGAAGGCAATCCATGCAACAGCAGAATCGTCGGTGCGTCTTTCGGACCGGCCTCCCGGTAGAAAATACAGATTCCGTCGATCTTTGTCGTGCGGTAGAAAGTTTGATATTTCATCGAAAGTTCCTTTCCCGAGACCTGAGATTGGGCGAGCAATTGAAATGATACGAGCATTATAAAAGCGAACACATTCACGCGGGTGCTGTACCCCTCGGGTCGCATCATTGACCAATTCCCGCTCAGGCCACTTGGTCGCGACGACTCGCCGACGCAGGTCCGCCAGTTGCACTTGCGGAACGTTGATGTGGAAGGGACGAATTTCTGCTGTCGCCGTCTGCGGCACAGCTTCGAGTTGCAGAGTATCTAGTTGGTTCACGGTGATCTCCTTCTTAGCGGTTTGCGTGTCGTGCCGTACCGTTTCGAGAATCATGGTGGGTTGCCCTTTCTTCGCTGCGCCTTTTCCGATTGCATCGGCTGGGGTGAGCGCATCACACCAGAAGCGCGGATGCGAAACAATTGGACGATGGTATTGGCTTTTGCATCAGGGTGCGTGTGGTTTTAGGATCCTTTATTTGGGTGCAAGCGGGCGGCTGAAAACTTCTGGCAATGACCATCAAGCTTTCGTCTGGCAACAAGCTGCTCTGTCGATCGATCACGTCAGTAACTTGCCGGCGAGCCAGTAATCGACACTGAACTTTCCCGGACCAGAGCAGATCAGCCAGACAAAGAAGAGAACGTACAGGACTTCCGGAAGGTAGAGGAAATCGTCGAGCCAGTTAAAAGGCGAAAGTCCTTTAGGCATGGTGGAAAGCGAGTTGGTCAGGACGGCGACAGTCATATCGATCAATAAGGCCACACAGGCAAGGCTCGAAAGAAACCCCGCAGTCAGCAAGGATCCACAAACGAACTCGACACCGGCCACGAAATAAGCCGTCTGGTGGGGAAACGGGACTTTGGCCTTAACGAGCATTTCGTAAACAGGTTTCGTGCCGCCGGGGACAAACAACTTGTTTGCCCCGGAGATGGCGAAGAACAGCCCGATCGATACGCGTACCAGCAGGACAGAGTATTGTTCCAAATCACCGCTACCCTGCAGCGCAAACTGGACCAACCATTTCCAATCCATCTCTTGTCCTTCCATCGGAGGATGTGCTGTGTGACCTTAGCGAATTCTCGCGCCTCGAGATTATGTGCCTATCCATTCGACCCACTGATCGCGAAATGCGGGAGCCACAAATGGATCCGCAAAGTACTGTGTTTCCCGCGCAACCTTGTTGCCTCTGAACTCCATGATGCTCACGGTGTGGGTCGGCTTGCCGTCATATGTCAAGATGAGTTCGGTGACCCAAAGGTCACTGCGGCCAATGATTCGTCGGACGACAAACCGCTTTCTGCTCGGCTGACTGGCACGTTGGTTCTGTATGTTGCTTCGACCGCGGGTTCGCTCGCCTGAATGCGGGGTAATCCAGGACTGCGTCCTCGCGATAGATGCGGTGCTCAGTTTCAAAATCGTTGGCATCGGACGCCGCCGAATGCTGATCCAGTGCCGCTCGGATCTCTTGATCTTGCACTCCAGAATACTGCTCCTTCTCTTGTTGATCGTTCATCTTGAGCCCTCAATTTGACAAGAAGCCAAATGCTTCAGCACAAATAACTGGTGGGCACGCGGCCGGACCAATATTGAGTTTTCCGGCGGCTACCAACGACGAGCCGGAGCGGCACCATCCACGTGGAGGATCTCTCCGCTCACGTGGCCTGCCTGTGCCAGGTAAAGCACGGCATCGACAATATCCTTCACCGTTGCCTTTTTCATGACCGGCTTCAGTGTCGGATCATTCTGATGCATCGGTGTATCCACTTCGCCGGGGGCTACGGCATTAAAGCGAATGCCATCTTTTGCATACTCGATCGCGAGATTCTGGGTAGCTGAATTCAACCCACCCTTCGTAATCATAGAAACGGAGCCATTTACGCCGGCGATTGGACGATCAGCAAGCGCCGCAGTGATGCTTACAACGCATCCCGATTGTTGTTTCAGCATCTCTTTTACAGTCCGTTGAGTGGTGTAGAAGAATCCGAGCAGATTAGTGGAGACAAGGGCCTCGAAGTCCTCGGTAGTGAAGTCAGTGAAAGGTTTGTTCAGGAAGATGCCGGCGTTGTTCACCAAAACATCGATGGTTCCGAAGTTGCTGATTGCTGCCTCGACAGCATCGGTGGCCGTTTGCTGCTTGCCGATGTCGCCATCGACGAACACCAGGCTGCCTGAGGCGGTCAACTTTCGATTGGCAGCACGAGAGGTTGCGACGACGTTATAGCCTTCTCCCAGAAACCCTTCGACTAAACCGACGCCAATGCCCCCGGATGCTCCGGTTATGATTGCTGTTTTCTTGCCCGACATACGTGACCTTTCGGTTTAAATGTTCGAATCCAATACACAGAAGGTTACAGCGTATCGCTTCTGAGCGAGTGAGGAGATAGAATTCTCCTCGACCCTGCTTGGGCGGAATCGATTCCGTTGAACTGGGCAGCTTCAACCATCATCACCGCGGCTTCGATAATAGAGACGGTCTTGCCTGTACCCGCGAACCGCGCTGCCAGTGGTGGTCCCGCCTGGCCGGTCCCGATAATAATTGCGTCGAAGTGTTTCGTCGCACTGGTCACTGTGCCCCCTCGATGTGGATCTTGCCATCTTTGGCCGCCTCTTCGGGGGTCTTGCCGTCCTGACGCGCGACAATGTAGGCAGCGTACCAGTTCGACCAGTGGTGCTTTGGAGCGGTAGGTTCGTATTCGCCGTGGTGCTTCTCAGCCTCTTGCAAGAGCTCGGTCAGCGTCGCGACATCCAAATTACCAAGTCCTCGGCCAGACAGCCGCGTTGTGATTTCCTGAAACAGCCATCCGTTGCCGTCCGGGTCACGAAACGTGGCGAAGGAGTTGTAGGTGGCATGCTCGGGTGCTGGGCCGCTGAGGCGACCGCTGCCGTCGATCTGGAACTGAGCGCCTGGCGTTCCTGGGTGGAACACCTCACTTACATCAATACCGCGTGCCACAAGATCTTTACGCGCAGTCGCAACATCGGAGACGATCAGGTAGAGACCCTGCGCTGAGCCCGGCGCCGCGGCTGTAATCTTCGTACCAAACTGAACCGAGCACCCTGAGCCGGAAGGCGTGAACTGAACAACCCGGAAACCGTTATCAAAGGGAAAGTCGGCGTCGAGTCGCCACCCGAGCTTGGTGTAGAACTGTTTCGAGCGGTCAACGTCCGCGACCGGTATGACGACCGCCTCGAACTTCATACCTACTCTTTCAGCAACAGCGCCGCTGATCGGCTCGCTGTTCAAAGACGCACGCAGAGTTGCCATATTTCCTCCTTATTCGTTAGCCAAATCGCTGTCGAGAGTTTTGCATACTCCCGCTGATGTCCTCGCCGCAGCGTTCATAATTTCTTCCGTCAGCCTCCGGTCGATTAGGCCAGAATCACGATGACAAATCTATTGGACGAACGTATCGATTATCACCAAAGTACGGGTTGGACACATGGGCACAGAGTGGTGCGTATTTTATTCCACGGGGCCCCAATACCAAGGTATCGCCAATACCATCGTACAATTGATTCGCTGGAGGGGCACGAGCACCCAATCGAAACGCGGCGCCGCGACCAATCCCGATATTCTTCATCTAACTGTTCATTAATGCTTGCTTGTCCAACTTGGAGGTGAGTCATGAAAGCAATCGTTGTCCACCAATATGGCGGTCCGGAAGTGCTGAAGTTCGAGGAGTACCCTGACCCCGTTCCGGGTCCGGGCGAGGTGCTGGTGCGGGTCGCCGCCGCGAGCGTGAATCCTGTCGACTACAAGCGCCGTGCGGGATTAACGAAGGATTTTTATCCCCTCAAGTTCCCGGGCCTCATAGGAGTCGATATGGCGGGGACTGTGGTCAAGATTGGGCTGGGAGTGGACGGCTTTTCCGTCGGCGACCAAGTGTTCGCCATGGCGGACAATACTTACGCCGAGCTTTGTGTCGTGAAAGCAGCAGTCTTGGCGAAAGTCCCCAAGGGGCTCGATTTGGTCCAGGCGGCGGCGCTGCCGCTGGTGACGGTGACCGGCAACCAGCTCAGGTCCGCAACTGGAATCAAAGCAGGCGAGACGGTTGTGGTCATAGGTGCTGCAGGAAATGTCGGGCGTTCGGCGGTATTCACTGCGAAGGCGCGCGGGGCGACTGTGATCGCGGGAGTTTTGAAGAGGCAGATGGATGAAGCGAAGACTGTGGGCGCGGATCAGGTGGTCGCAACCGACGACGACACCTCGATTGCGAATCTTCCGCCGCTCGATGCGGTTGCGGATACGGTCGGCGGAAGGACCGCCGAGAAGCTGATCGCCAAGGTCAAGCCGGGAGGAGTGTATGCATCGGTTGTGGAGGCACCGCAGAACGCTGCGAAGTACCCATCTGTAAAGCTGGTTCATGTATTCTCGAAATTCGACAGGAAAACGCTCGAGTTCATGGCCGAAGCGGTGCGAGATGGCAAGCTAGTAATCCCGATTAGCCAGAAACTGCCACTCAGTGAAGCAGCCGAGGCTCAAGCAGAGGCAGAGAAGGGTGGTGTCGGGAAGATCTTGCTGGTGGCTTGACATTATGTGCGAACAGAGGACACGAAAGGGCAATCGGAAGTGAAAAAAGGTCTGCGCGGTATCAACCCCGCTTCGAAACCGAGCGGCGAAGGATGTGTGGAATGCCTAGCGTCAGCGAAAGGTTGGTGGTTTCATCTCCGCCGGTGTGCGGAGTGTGGGCACATCGGATGCTGTGACAGTTCTCCGAGCCAGCATGCATCAAAGCATGCGACCGCGACAGGGCATCCGATCATTGCCAGCTTCGAGCCCGGTGAGGATTGGTTCTACGATTACGAGAAGCAGTCAATGATCAAAGGTGTGGAGTTGCTTCCCCCACATTCGCATCCAAAAAGTCAGCCCGCACCTGGACCCGCGGGAAAGATACCAGCCAACTGGGAATCTCTCCTACACTAACCGCTGGTTATAGGGTCGCCAGCAGATGAAATGCTTCCTTCAGACCATAAGCATTTCCGTGGTCAAAAAGATGAGACGATTCGTACTCGAGTGTTCCAGCAAGGCGCAGCGGGGTTTCTGCTCACACCATTCAATGACGCGGCTCTGCTTGCGGCCATCAAGACCACAATGCAAACCATTTGAGGGCCCATCGGTGGCTTCGACGCCAGGAGCAACTCCCGACCCGCTCTGATGCGTCAGCGCCCTTAGTTGTTGAAACAAGGTTGAACTATCTCTGTCCGCTTCCAGGTTCATGAAACCAATGGCAGTTTGGCGGCTTCCCACGCGGCGAGACCTCCGGCCATCTCAGTTAGATTTGTAATTCCGTACTGCTGCAGAATGCTGGCGGCGATCGACGAGCGGTAGCCGCCTGCGCAGTGGATCGCAATGCGGCGGTCACGCGGAATTTCGCCGATGCGCTCTTGCAGGTGGTTGAGCGGGATGTTCAGGCTGCCGTCAACGTGTTTGGCCGCCCACTCGCGGGGGTTTCTGATATCAAGTAACAGAGGCGGACGGGCGTTAGCCAGCTCCTCCGCCACCGCGGGGGCGCTGATTCGCTCCGTTGGCCACACCAGGTCGGGTCGGCCGGCAAGCGCCTCCATACCTGCTCGCATGTAGCCGGTGACGTGATCAAAGCCGATGCGGCCCAGTCGCAGGGCAGCTTCTTTCTCGCGTCCGGGCTCGGCAATGATCACGATGGGTTTGGCGCGGTCAAGCACCGTACCCGCCCAGGTGGCGTATTGGCCGCCGAGTCCGATGTTGATGCTGCCCGCGAGGTGACCCTTCGCGTATTCGGCGGCGTCGCGGACGTCGAGAATCTGAGCGCCTGCGTCTCCCATGCGCAGGACTTCATCGAGTTCGATAGGGCGGAGAACTTGTTCGAGATTCTCGTCGAGCGAAGTGTGCTCGCGGGTGTTAAGAATGGCATCGTAGGTAAAGTACGGAGGAGCGTCCGGCTGGTCTGCCGTGACCAGCAGAATGAATTCCTCCTTCGTCATTGGCTGCAGCGCGTAGTTCATCCGCCGCTGAACTCCCAGGGGGGAAACTGTGTCGGAGGAGAGATTCTTCCCGCACAGCGAACCGGAGCCGTGGGCTGGGTAGACGAGGGTTTCGTCGGGAAGTCTTAGAAGTTTGTTGTGGAGCGAGTCGTAAAGGTGGGAGCCGAGGTCGTTGGCACTCCACCCCAGTGACGCGCGCAGATCCGGGCGGCCCACGTCGCCGATGAACAGCGTATCGCCGGTGAGAACAGCGTAAGGTCGCGCCGGGTCCTTGTCGAGATCGAACACCAGGATCGAGATCGACTCGATGGTGTGGCCGGGAGTCTCCAGCACCTGCAGGCGCAGTCCGGGGAGTTCGATAGAATCGCCGTCTTTCATGGCGGCGAAAGCGTATTCTGCTTTGGCGCGGGAGCCGAGATGGATGGTCGCGCCGCAGCGGTCGCGCAACTCCAGGTGACCGGCGACGAAGTCGGCGTGGAAGTGGCTGAGAAAAACGTGACGGATCTGTAGTCCGAATTTTTCGGCGTCAGCGAGGTACTGCTGTATGTCGCGCTGGGGGTCGACGATGATGGCGGTCGCACTGGCCTCGTCGCCAAGCAGATAGGAGGCATGGGCAAGGCAACCCAGATAGTACTGTTTCAGAATCATTGAAGTTGCCGTAGTTTACCACCGCAGGTTCTCGGTCGCCGGGGGGTCCGGTAAATCGCCCATGTTTCCTACGCCGATTCTTGAGCCATCTTGACTCTCAAGACGACCACCCGCCTCGATATAGTTCGCGGATAAACTCTGGGCGGTGTCGTTCTAATCACTTGCCACGAATGCCGTTGACTTTGACAGGTACCTTTTGCTGTACTTGGGGCAGTGGCCACGGTGAAGGGGTTCACCGCGAACCGCTGTCCCAATTCTTCATGCCGGGCACAGCTGATGACTCCTGACAAGCGGATTGTTTGTCGCGGAGTCATGGCACCGGCAAGGATCCGCAGAAGTAGAAGTGAAACTGCATGGACGCCGCGACGGGCCTCCGTAATCGGAGATTTTCTTCTTGCCGTTGCGCGTTCCTCCGCCCAATCGACTTCGGTCGGATTGGAAGCGGCGGGACGGTCGTGGAGACTTAGTATGGAGTGGAAAGGAACGGAGCGATCTTGCTGAAATACCTGATGGTTGGTGTTGGAGGCTGTCTGGGGTCGATTCTGCGCTTCTGGCTGGGCAGCTACATCGGCAACAAAATGGGAACTCGCTTTCCGTACGGAACGTTGGTGATCAATATCACGGGATCGTTTCTGATCGGCTTGGTCTTTGCAGTGTTGACGGCGAAAACTCAGTGGAGTCCCAACTGGCGCTATCTGATTCTGATTGGATTCATCGGAGGCTACACGACATTTTCGAGCTTCGAGTATGAGACGCTGCGAACGATACAGGATGGGCAGATCGGGCTGGGGCTGCTCTACGTGGCAGCGAGTGTGGTGGTGGGGTTCGTGGCGGTGTGGGGAGGCATGATCGCAGGGAGAGCAATTCCATGAACGCTGAAGTATTAGCAGTGGAACTTGCGGTTGGCCAGCGACGGCTCTAATTTCAGGAGGGCAACGTGCTCACAGCGGGACCCGGTAAGAAGGTCGGCATCTACGTGGCTGAGGACCAGCAATACCACGGGAGCGCGGCCTCTGCCGCTATCCTGGATTTTCTGTTCTTCCGTGGGGTGGCGGGGGCGACCGTCACTCGCGGAATCGCCGGATTTGGATCCGACCACCATCTGCACACGGATCGTCTGGTGGATCTGGCGACGCGAATGCCCGTCAAGATCGAATTCATCGAGACTGCGGAGAAAATAGAAGAGCTGTTGCCCAAGCTGCACATGATGGCAGGTACCGGACTGATTGAGATGCACGACACGACCATCGTAAAGCCGGCCCAGAAGAAACAGAAGCAGACCGCGCCAGAGCGGCCGGCGTTGAAGAGCCAAAGCAAAGCCAAGATGATGCGCATCTATGTCGGCGAAAACGACAAGTGGGGTGGCAAGCCTTTGTATGAAGCGATCGTCCACGGCCTGCGGGCTCACGATATTGCGGGGGTAACGGTTTACCGCGGCATTCTGGGTTACGGCGCCAATCGCAGAATTCATAAAGACGCTGCGCTTAGTCTCTCGCATGATCGCCCCATCCTGCTGTCGGTAGTGGATGCCGAAGAAAAGCTGAAGGCGTTCATGCCCATTCTTGACCAGATGGTGCAGCAAGGTTTGGTCGTGCTATCGGACGCGGAAGTCATCAAGTATGCCCACGATTATCAAAAAGCCGAGCGGCGGCAGGAGACACGGAAATGAAACTTGAAGGGAAAGCCAGAATGTTGCGCATCCACTTTGGCGAGGATGACAAGTGGCAGGGCAAGCCGCTGTACGAGGCGATCGTGGTCAAGTGCCGGGAACTCGATATCGCCGGGGCCACGGTATTCCGCGGGATTGAAGGCTACGGTGCCAGCACGCTCATTCACAAGAAACATCTCCTTTGGTCTTCTGATCGACCGATTATGGTGTCTGTGGTCGATACGGAGCAGAACATCAAGAAGCTGCTGCCGGTGCTGGACGAGATGGTGGCCGAGGGGTTGATCGCGATGTCTGAGGTGGAGGTAATTCGCTACGTGCATCAAGATGGAGTGCGATCTCCCGCTTCGCAGTGAAAAGGGCAGATTAAGACAGCAAGGTCAGTGAATCTCGACTGGCTTGGCCAATTGTGACGCCACAATCTTCCACTTGCCGTGGCTCTTCACAACCGCATCCATATAGAGATAGCGGACGAGGAAGCGCTTGCCTGCCTGCTCGACTTCATCTTCTTCGGAGCCATTGACTATGGCTGCGTCTTCTCCCAGCAGACGAATTCGGCGCCCGGTCGAGACCATCGAGATGTAGCGAATCGAGCCGGACTCCAGATTGTTCAGAATCTCTTGCTTGGTGGAGGGTCTGCCGGTCTCGTCGTATTGGATGTAATCGTCGGCGAAGATGCGCGAGAGTTCGGCGAGGTCGCCGGCGATCAGGGCTCGGTCGCCGTCTTCGAACAGTCTTATGATCTGCTGCATGTCGTTTTTGACCCGCATCTGCCTCCTTCCGGCAGATCACCCAGCAGTATCTCTCTTGCGACGGTTCCCGGCGCTGGCACGGACGTCGCGAGCAAGGTCTCTACGATGCTTTCCTGATAGTGTACAAGCTGGTATTTACGAGGAGGACTCTGTGATTCGAACGTTTCGCATTTTCGCTCTACTGCTGTCCGTCGCAATTGCCTTACCCATCGCCGCCTACGCTCAATCTGCTTCCGCGACTCCCGAGCGGCCCTTTGTGGTTGAGTATTACTACAAGGCGAAGTGGGGGCATGCCGAAGAGTTTCTCAAGCTTTTTAAGCAGAATCACTACCCTGTGCTCAAGAAGGAGATGGAGATGGGGCGGATCACAAAGGTCTGGATGGATCAGCCGCGCTACCACACGACCGAAGACGGGCGCTGGGACTTCCGCGTGACCATTATCTTCAAGAATGCGACCGTGGCCAACGAACCGTTCGACGAAGCGACGTTGCAGAAGCAGATGTATCCCGATCAGGAGACCTTCCAGCGCGAAGAGCAGCGGCGGTTTGAGATTCTCGACGGACACTGGGATTTGCCGGTGAAGATGGTAGATCTGGAGAAGTAGTACCTAGTACCAAGTACCGAGATGTGAGTGACTTCTTGGTACTCGCTAATCGGGACTCGGTACTGGTCCCGAATCGATCTTCAGGAAATTTGCGATGATCTTCTCGTACAACTTCCAGGGCAGGATGCGCTTCATCGCGAGCTGCATTTTGGCGTCGCGGCCGACTAGGTAGCGCAGCTTAGGGCGGGGCTCTTGGGCGATGGAGGCGATCAGACGCGCTACTTCGATGGGATCGCGTTTGGGGAGCGCCTGGATGCGATCGCGCATGCGCAGGCTGCGCTGGATGTTTGGAGAAGTCTGCTGCGTGGCCTTCTCGCCCATCACCGCCCCGCGCGTCCAGATGTCGGTGAGGTAGGCTCCGGGCTCGACCAGCACCACTTTAATCCCTAACGCTTGTACCTCCATACGAAGCGATTCGCTCCAGCCTTCAAGTGCGTGTTTTGATGCGGAATAGCTGCTGACTGTGATCGAGCCAAGCAGCCCGGCGATGGAGGAGACCATGATGATATGTCCCGAGTGCTGGCGGCGCATGGTGGGCAGCGCGGCTTTGGTCATGGCGACGGCGCCGAAGAAATTGGTCTCGAACTGGTAGCGGAGTTCTTCCAGCTTGATATCTTCAGCAAATCCAGCGACCGCGAATCCGGCATTGTTAACCAGAACGTCCAAGCGGCCATAGTCGCGGACAACGGCGTCAACGAAGCCGGGGAGGGCATGGAAATTGGTGACATCGAGCGCGCGGGTGTCGAGTTGGCCGGCGACCCCTGCGGCGGTTGCGGCCTGATCAAGTCGATCACGGCGGCCCAGATCACGCATCGTTGCGACGACCCGGAATCCGGCCTTACCCAGTTCGACTGAGGTGAGCAAGCCGAAACCGCTGGAGCATCCGGTGATGAGAGCGACCTTGTCAGGCATGGAAATGAGTCCGCAAAGGTTGTAACACGGAAGATGGGAGCGCGGCCAGGGAATGTTGGCGTAATCAGGCGCTTGAAAAAGCTAGTCCCCGCGATGCAGAGCCCTCGTAAAAGATGTTAAAGAATGGTAACAATCACGCGGGAAATCCTTTCTGGCAGTCATTGAAATTTGGAATTAGACAGAGCGCAAGAAGAGCCCATACTCTTATTCATGGACACCTTACTATCAGTTGAGGACTCACATGTTGATTTGCTGCACGAGATTGGCGTCCGTCTGGCGACGGCGGACGGTTTCCACGAAGTGCTGACTCGTGTGGTCGATTTTGCTTCTGCACTGGTGAAGTGCGACTCCTGCTTGATTTATGTGCTGGAGGGTGACGAACTGGTTCTGCGCGCCTCTAAGAATCCTCATCCGGAAGTTGTGGATCGTTTGAAACTGCGCGTGGGGCAGGGAATTACGGGATGGGTAGCGGAACATCAGGAGTCCGTGGCGGTTGCGGAAAAGGCAGCCCAGGATCCACGCTTTCAGTTTTTCCATGAACTCCCCGAAGATACCTACGAAGCGTTCCTGTCGGTGCCTTTGATGTGCAGAGGGCGGGTGATGGGAGTGATCAACCTGCAGCATCGCCAGCATCATGTTTACCGCCGTCGCGAAATCCGTTTGATCTCGACCGTCGGGTTTCTGGTGGGCGCGGAGATTGAGATGGCGCGGCTGGAGGATGCGAATTCCAACCTATCGGAACAATTGCAGACGCGAAAAGTGGTAGAGCGCGCCAAGGGAATCCTGCAGCGCGATCTTGGGTTAAGCGAGGAGCAGGCTTATCTGACGTTGCAACGGCAGAGCCGGCAGAAGCGCAAGGCGATGAAGGAGATTGCCGAAGCAATTGTGTTGAGCGACGAGGTAAGAGGGAACTCGCCTTCGTCCAAGCTGACCTGAGGAAGCCAAACGTGCGATTATTGCTCGCAAAGAACGCTTGCTGACAATCACAAAAGCCCGAGAGTGGATAGCTTTATCCACGCCCGGGCTTCGCAGCGTAATGGGCTAGCGGGCGCCAGCTATAGTCGAGGTTCCGACTGATTGCGCCACTTCTCGAGTTTCGGACGGCACCGCGAAGTGCAGTGTCATGCCGAATCCAGGAAGCTGCATCGTGCTGACGAAACTCCCACTGAGTCTGGAGACTACAACGAGCTGGCTTTGGTCTGCGGGCCGGGAGTTTTCGGTATCTGTGACCAACAAAATGAAGCCTGCGCTGCCATCGACCTTACGCAGGGTGAGCATCTCCGAGGGACCGCTGGCCCCAACTGTGAATCGATACTTTCCCGGTGGCACGACCGCATTCTGCCAGCGAACTTCGTGGGCCAAGGTGAAGGTTCCGGCCGCATCCTGGGCCGAGGCGAGGCTGGGTGTGAAATTCAGAGCGCTCAAAACCAAAGCAGCGGTGTAGACGAATCTGCGAATCGAGTTCATGGGATCTCCTGTTTTATTCGTAGTCTGAAGAGCACACAATCGGCGCGAGGCCGAGTGGCGTGGGCTCAGATTGAGTGGAGAACAACAGGGTCAGGAGAATTGCGATGCAGCAGCAAGGCTGGCATGCAAACATCAGCTTCGCGGGACCGGCAACGGAGATGGTTTGCGAAGTGATTCCACTATGAAGGATGTTGGCGCTGGAATCCAACGCAAAATATTAATCATGGTCATCATAGAAGGCCGGGGAGTGGAGTTGGGCCGCCCAGCTTCGCCCGGTGCCTGTCTCCACAGAAGGTCTGGTGGTTCGCCGCTTGATGATGCTGCCACCCCGTTGAATTGATTTTCTGCGCGTTTAGCTGCCGCAGTTTGCAAAAGTCCTGCCTGATGCGAGAACATACTGGGTTTGCACATCCATACAGATTCTTACTGAGGAAGCGGCCAAAATATGGCGACAAGGAACAAGTCTGCAAGGACGGCGTCGAAGGCATCCCACATAGAAGTAAAGTTCGAACGGAAGGCTCCGGGAGGTTCGCGGCACAACGGCACGATCCAGCCTGCAAAAGGGAAACTGGGGGTGATGATTCCCGGCATGGGCGCGGTAGCGACTACGTTTGTCGCGGGAGTGGAGGCCATTCGCAAGGGACTGGCGAAACCAATTGGCTCGCTTACGCAGATGGGCACGGTGCGGCTGGGCAAGCGTACGGACGGGCGCTCGCCGAAAATAAAGGAATTTGTGCCGCTGGCGGGGCTTGACGACCTGGTTTTTACCGGCTGGGACATCTTCGAAGACAACATGTACGAAGCGGCCTCGAATGCAGGCGTGCTGGATCAGCGACTGCTCGACCAGTTGAAGCCGTTTCTTTCGTCCGTTAAGCCCCGTGCGGCCGTTTTTGATCACAACTATGTGAAAAAGATCGACGGACCGAACGTGAAGAAGGGCAAGACGAAGATGGATCTGGCCGAGCAACTGCGCGACGACATCCGCGACTTCAAAAAAACCAGCGGAGCGAGCCGGTTGATTACCATGTGGTGCGGCTCCACAGAGTCCTACATCGAGGCGACCGCGGCCCATCAGTCCGTCAAGTCGTTTGAGAAGGCGCTGCGCGAGAACGACGAGATGATCGCGCCTTCGATGATTTACGCCTACGCGTCATTGATGGAGGGCGTGCCGTTCGCCAATGGCGCGCCGAACCTGACGGTAGACCTGCCGGTGATGCTCGAACTTTCGCGGCAGAATGAAGCGCCGATTTGCGGAAAGGATTTCAAGACCGGGCAGACCTTGATGAAAACGGTTCTTGCCCCGGCATTCAAGGCGCGGTTGCTCGGCCTGAGCGGGTGGTACTCGACCAACATCCTCGGCAACCGTGACGGGGAAGTGCTCGACGATCCGGGGTCTTTCAAAACCAAGGAGGAATCGAAGCTGGGGGTGCTGGAGCACATTCTGCAGCCTGCACTTTATCCCGAATTGTACGGGAATATTTTCCATAAGGTTCGAATTAACTATTACCCGCCTCGTGGTGATAACAAAGAGGGTTGGGACAACATCGACATTTTCGGCTGGCTGGGCTATCCGATGCAGATCAAGGTCGACTTCCTGTGCCGTGATTCGATTCTGGCGGCGCCCATTGTCCTCGATCTGGTCCTTTTCGTCGATCTGGCAAAGCGCTGCTCGGCGCTGAAGGGACTCGGGATTCAGGAGTGGCTAAGCTTTTACTTTAAGTCTCCGATGACAGCGCCGGGACTGTATCCCGAGCATGATCTGTTCATTCAGTTGATGAAGCTGAAGAATACTCTGCGGCATTTGAAGGGCGAGGAACTGATCACGCACTTGGGGCTGGAATATTACGATTGAGGTACTGTCGTTAAGGGACCTCCGGCCTAATCCACCTTCAGTCGTATTCCCAGGCCTCGGGCACGCTAACGCTGTCTTAGCGTATTCAGCGTAGATTCCTTCTCATCCCGGCGTCAAGCCAGCTTCTTCTCTCGTTTGTACTCATCGAACTTCTCGAGAAAGCGGTCAATATCCTTTTTCTGTAAATAGTAAGGCGTCGACAGCCGCAGCTTGTTGGGGTCGCCGCCGCGGATGCGGATCTTGTAGGTCTTCCACATCCAGTTTTCCAAATCCATGCGAGGAACTGGAGGGACGTTTACCGTCACGATGGCGCAGCGCAGGGCGGGATCGGGCGAAGTCCAGGATTCGGCACCGCGTTTCTTCATCTCATCGAGCATAAAGTCGGCAAGCTTGCGATGGCGCCGCTCAATCCGGTCTAAACCAATGTCATTGGCCAGCTTGATCGAGGCGCGCAGTCCCCACAGAGCCGGCACGTTGGAGCTGCCAATGCGCTGGAAGCGTTCGGCGCGGAGTTTGGGGTCGTCCCAGCCTTCGGTGGCGATGGTATTCCAGAGGCGGTCGATGACTTCGTCGCGCACGTAAAGGAAGCCAGTGCCTTTGGTCGCCATCAGCCACTTGTGCGGGCTCGATGAGTACATGTCGCAGCCGATGTCGTGAACGTTAAGACCCATCATGCCGATGACATGGGCGCCATCGATTGCAGAGAGGATGCCCTTCGATCGGGCAAGCGCGCTTAGTTCTTTCGCAGGCAGCACCACGCCGGTGACCGTCGTGATGTGGCTGAAGAAGATGACGCGGGTCCGGGGGGTGATGGCGTCGTTAAAGAGATTGAGGACCTGAGCAGCGTCTTTCACGGGGAACGGCAGTGGGACTTTCTTCACCACTACGCCATAGCGCTTGGCTTTGAGGTTCCAGGGGTGAACCCCGCCGGGATGCTCCTGGTCGGTCATGAGCACTTCGTCACCCGGTTTCAAGTCGATGCCATTGGCAATGTAGCTATTAGCTTCTGTGGCATTACGAAGTAGAGCGATCTCATCGCGATTGCAGCCGACGAAGGTGGCCAAGGGATCGCGAAACTCGTTCCACGCAGCGTATCCCCAGATGGGGTAGTCCTCGGGATCTTCCTGGTTCATCTTCTCGGTGGTGGCGTACCCATCGAAAATGGCGCGCAGCACAGGCGCGGGGCTAGAGCCGACCGTCCCATTGTTCAGATAGATTTCGTCCTCGGGGATGAGGAACTGGCGGCGCATCTCGGCCCAGTAGGCGTCCTCGTTCTTGTCGAAGAGAGCTGGGTTGGGAAGGGTGGTGGGAGCTTTTTCGAGTTGGGCGATGAGATCTCCACGAAAAGCCAAAGTAGCGGCGAGGCCGGTCGTGGCGGTGAGAAAGCGGCGGCGGTCGAGCAAGAGCACCTCCCGGAGAATGGAAGACGGAAGGCGCTATGTTACGACTGGACAGGGGAATCCTCAAGAGGAATGACTGATGTCCCTCTAATCGCCTGGGTTCAATGCTCCGGGGGTGGTTCCTCTTGTGCTACCTCTATGAAGTGGTTGGCGGCCGTATCGGGACTCCAGTACGCGTTGGGCGGAACTGCAAAGAACGTTAGTTTTTCCGACACCATGACAACTCCGCGAGGCCAGGCTTTATGGGCTTGAACCAAGAAATCCATACTACAGGCTGGCCCTTCCGGATAACCCGGGCCGGGGAAAAGCGCGTCTAACCCATGGGGCGAAGTTCGCAACTTAAGGGTTTGTGCACCGGGCGTATAATGCTAGGTAAGAGTACGGTTTGGCACAAAGGAGTTCCCATGAAATCGCGTTGGTTGGCAATCTCGGTGGCATTGGCCGCGTTCAGCGCAGGGCCCTGGACGTCGGCACAGGTCTCGGATCAGGACAAAGACCAGCCCAAGGCGGGTGATGTACAGAATGCCCCGGCGATCCCGCCGGCCAATCTGCCGACGCAGGATGACAGCCAGATCAAGCATGACGGAGGAGCCGCCGATGTCGATGCGGTAGGGAACCGCAACGTGGGTTGCGGACGCGGCGTAGGTAACTGGTACACGGTAGAGCATCAGGTTGCCGACGGCCGCAAATACGCGCAGATGATCGAGTCCCAGACGAAGATGATCAACGATCCCGTGATCACCGAGTATGTGAACCGTGTGGGGCAGAACATCGTGCGAAACTCCGATGCGCAGGTGCCATTCACTATCAAGGTGATTGACTCTGACGTGGTCAACGCCATGGCGCTTCCTGGGGGGTTTTTTTACGTAAACTCGGGATTGATTCTCGCTGCCGACGAAGAAGCCGAGCTGGCGGCCGTGATGGCGCATGAAACTGCCCACGTAGCAGCGTGCCACTACGGACGCGAGATGACCCGTGCGCAGTTGTTGCAGATGGCGTCGATTCCATTGATCTTCATTGGCGGCGCGATTGGCTATGCAGGATACGAAGCGGCAGGGCTGGCGATCCCCATGACTTTCCTGAAGTTCTCCCGCACCTTCGAGGCGCAGGCTGACTACCTTGGTCTGCAGTACATGTACCGGGCGGGGTATGACCCGTCGGCGTTTGTTTCCTTCTTCGAGAAGATTCAGGCAATGGAGAAGAAGAAGCCAGGGACGATCTCCAAGGCGTTTGAAACGCATCCGCCGACTGCGGATCGCATTGAGAAGTCACAAGAGGAAATACGAAAGATCCTGCCCTCGAAGCCGCAGTACGTTGTGACCACGTCAGAATTCGACGAGGTCAAGGCACGGCTGGCGTCGATTGAGAATCGCCACAAGGTGCTGGATCCGAAAGACGCCAACAAGCCCAGCTTGCGGCGGACTTCGGCAGGCAGCGACGGCAACACAGGCAACGGCCAGACGACTGATGACGATCGTCCGACCCTGAAGCGGCGTGATGATTCGTCGAACTAGCGGTGGAACAATTCAGGAAGCAGCGAACCGGCGGCCGCGGCCGCCGGTTTCTTGTGTGTGCACGGTGCAAGTTTGGCAACAATCGCGGAATCTGTGACTATCATCACAGCAAGTGGTTGCCGAAGCGAAACAGGCTAAGCTAGGCTAGTCTAGGGCAAAGGACAGATCCGTCATGTCAGAGAACACACTCACCATCACGGACAATCGCACTGGTCAGACGTACAACATCCCCATCGAGAACGGCACGATCCGGGCGATGAACCTGCGGCAAATCAAGACTAGTCCGGAAGATTTTGGATTGATGACGTACGATCCGGCGTTCATGAACACGGCATCGTGCCGCAGCAGCATTACCTTCATCGATGGCGACCGGGGAATCCTGCGCTATCGCGGATATCCCATCGAAGTGTTGGCCGAGCGCTGCACCTTCCTGGAAGTTGCTTACCTGCTTTTGTTTGGAGAATTGCCTGCTGCGAGCGAACTGAAGTCGTGGGTACACGACATCACCCACCACACCATGCTGCACGAGAGCATCAAGAAATTCATGGAGGGATTCCGCTACGATTCCCATCCCATGGGGATGTTCGTGAGCACGGTGGCTGCGTTGTCGAGCGTTTATCCCGAGGCCCGCGAAATCCACGACCCTGAAAACCGCATGCACCAGATTGTTCGTCTGATCGGGAAGGTTCCTTCGATTGCGGCCCTGTCCTACCGGCACAACGTCGGTTTCCCTTACGTGTACCCGGACAATGATTTGAGCTACACCGAGAATTTCATGAACATGTTGTGGAAGATGGTCGAGCCGAAATATGTGGCGAACCCGGTCCTGTCTCGCGCGCTCGACATTCTGTTCATCCTGCATGCAGATCACGAGCAGAACTGCGGTACCAACGCCATGCGCTCGGTAGGAAGCGCCCAGACCGATCCCTATCTATGCCTTGCTTCGGCGGCCTCGGCCCTGTCGGGACCATTGCACGGTGGGGCCAACGAGGAAGTCCTGAAGATGCTCGAGGGAATTGGCTCGAAAGACAACGTGCCGGCCTTTATCAAGAAGGTGAAGGATGGACATGGCAAGCTGATGGGATTCGGACATCGCATCTACAAGAATTATGATCCGCGGGCAAAGATCATCAAATGGTCGTCGGAGCAGGTTTTCGAGGTTACGGGACGCAACCCCAAGCTGGACATCGCTCTGGAACTGGAGCGCATCGCGCTCGAAGATGACTATTTCGTCAAGCGCAAGCTGTATCCCAATGTCGATTTCTATTCCGGGATCATCTATCAGGCGATGGGCTTCCCGCCGGAGATGTTCACAGTGCTATTTGCCATCGCCCGCACGGCCGGCTGGTTGGCGCAGTGGCAGGAACTGGTCAACGATCCGGAGCAGAAGATCGCGCGGCCACGGCAGATCTACACTGGACACGAAGAGCGCCAGTTTGTGCCAATGGAAAAGCGGATCGCAGCCACCGTTCCAGCGCGCTAGGCGTTACGCGGCTTGCTTCGTGGCCAGCGAGGCTACGTACTCGCGCCGCTCGGACGATGAAGTGATCACCTTCATCTCCTGCCAGTCGTAGGGGAATTCTCTGCCGCAATCCAGGCAGGCCACGTACGTGCCTGTCAATGAGGCGGCTTGAGGGCGGCGCGTGACGCCACGAATGGTTACCGGAAAGCTGTACCGGGAGTGCCGGCAACCGAAAAACACATCAATCAGTTTTGCCACCATGGAGCACCTTCCACACCCTAGGTTTTTTTTCTTGGGTCGTTCTGAGTGTGCTGCCCCCTGCGACCGACTGCTAATCTCAATACGCAACCACTCAAACGATTAGATTCATCCCAGCTGAGAATGGTTTCGTATTCCTCGTTGTGACAACTGACCATTGCGGGATTCGCCCCTCCAAGTGTCTTGCTGGGAGCCAGTTACGGCCATGTTGGTAAAACATTTGCACAGCTCTCTGAGAGGAAAATGCCCAAGGAATGCACAGCGGAAGCTTCGGAGAAAAAGGCAGGAGGAGTCGTCCGGCGCCAAACACTAAGTAAGATTCAGAGCTTTCTTGATGGTCCCACGCTCCTTTTGGATCTTTTCCTGCAGGAGCGTGATGGCGTAGATGAGTTGCTCGGGACGTGGTGGGCATCCGGGAACATAAATGTCGACCGGAATTACCTGGTTGACGCTCTGCACCAGCGCATAGTTCTGGAACACGCCTCCGGAGGTGGCGCAGGCTCCCATGGAAATCACCCACTTGGGTTCCGGCATCTGCTCCCACAACAGCCGGATCACCGGTGCCATCTTGTTCGACACGCGGCCGGCAATGATCATCAGATCGCTCTGCCTTGGCGACGGTCGAAACACTTCCGCGCCGAATCGTGCAATATCAAAGCGCGATGCGCCCATCGACATCATCTCGATCGCGCAACAAGCCAGCCCGAACGTCATAGGCCAGATTGAGCCCTTGCGCATCCAGTTGACCGCCGAATCGAGAGTAGTCAGCACCAGCCCTTCGGGCGTGGGATTGCCGAAGGTTAGATCCTTAACCACTTTCTTGCCGTTCTCGGTGTCGACGTACGGGCCGAAGTTCAATTCCGGAGCCATAAGAACATTCTAAACCAATGAGACCACAGAGGTGCTCAGGAGTTGGACTACGGTGCCTAGACGGCTCGCTGGGCTTCGTTGAATCTCGAAAATGGCTTATGCAACTCGTCGGCGCGCTTGGCGGTGAAGATCTCAGGCTAAGATCTGTCGTTGAGTACCGGCGGTCGACGGCTGATTCTATTCTGCCAATGTGTCCAAACAAAATAGGTCGCACCCGCCACCAGCATCACTCCTATCACCGCGTCGAACCTATGAAAGTACTTCCCCAGCTCGCGCCAGTTCGCGCCCAGCTTCATTCCGAGATACGCCAAACCCAAGCACCACGGCCACGATCCCAGGAACGTGTAGATGTGAAACCGTCCCCGCGGCATGCGCGCCACTCCCGCCGGCAGCGCAATGAAGGTGCGAATCACCGGCAGCAGCCGACCGATGAACACCGCCAGGTAGCCCCAGTGCGCGAAGAACCGGTCGGCCCAGTTGAGTTCGCGCCGGCCCATCAGAATCCAGCGCCCGTAGCGCTCTACCAGCGGCCGCCCACCGTAACATCCAATCTCATACGCCACCAGCGACCCCAGGTTGCAGCCGAGCGCCCCTGCCGTAGCCACCCATAGCAGTTTGAACGCGCCCGTGTAGACCAGATAGCCGGCAAACGGCATGATCAATTCCGAGGGCAACGGGATGCACGCCGATTCAATCGCCATCAGCAGCGCGACGCCGCTGTAGCCGGTCGTGCTGATTACAGCACTGATGAACACAAAAATGATAGCGAGAAGTTTTTCAGTCATGAATGAAGAAGTTCGGCTTTAGTGTATCGGAACAGGTGGGGAGACGCCGCGTCTAGAACGACCCGTCCTGGGTGAAAGTGTAGCCGGGCAGCCCTGCGCCTTGCGGGCTCTTGGTCACTTTAACACGTACGGTAGGCGCATCCGGCGCGGTGATGCCCGCCGGCCGCAGCATGGCATACTGACTGAAGACTTCGTTGTACACCTTGGTGACCAGATAGTCCTGGCCATCGGCGTCGCTGCGCCAGACTTGCCCGAGCTGGATCGAACTTACTGCCATGGCATTCTCTGAAGGGAGTGCTTGAACTCCAGACTACCGAGGGATATCAGTCGAGTCAATCATCTCCGTGGTTACCGAGGTCTCTGCTAAAATGTTGCCCTCATGCCCCGTGGACGCACGCCCCGACAACCCGCCCGAACCGGCCGCCAGGAGGGTGTTCGGGTTGGGTCCGGTACTTCTACCCGTCCCCGAAGCGCAGCTCTGGCAGCGCCCAAGGGCCGAAAGAAAGTCAGCATATCCGCCTACAACCCCCTAGCCCCCGACCGTATTGCCGAGATCCTGAGGCGCCTCGACCAACTCTATCCTGAAGCCACCTGTGCGTTGACCCACTCGAGTGCCTGGGAACTTCTGGTCGCGACCATCCTCTCCGCCCAGTCCACCGACGCCAACGTCAACCGTGTCACGCCGGAGCTGTTCCGCAAGTATCCGACCGTGCAAGCCTTCGCCGCGCTCACTCCGGAGCAACTCCAGCCCGACGTCCGCTCGACCGGCTTCTTCCGCAACAAATCCAAGTCTGTCGTTGGCGCAGCGAAGAAAATTGTCGCTGACTATGGAGGCCAGGTCCCTGACGACATGGAAAAACTCCTCACCCTTCCCGGCGTCGCCCGTAAGACCGCCAACGTCGTGCTGGGGACATGGTTCAAGAAACCTGAAGGAGTGGTTGTCGACACCCACGTGCACCGCATCTCCCGCCGCCTCGAGCTCACAACAAATAATGACCCGCAGAAGATTGAGCAGGACTTGATGCGGATCATCCCGCGCGAAAAATGGATTCTCTTCGCGCACCAGATCATCTGGCACGGACGGAAGCTCTGCATCGCGCGCAAGCCAAAGTGTGTCGACTGCGCACTTGAGAATCTCTGCCACGCCGCTGACAAGACCTGGAGCACGGTGGACATGCATAAAAACGCGAAAGCATAACCTCTTGTTGTCCTGCGACTTTCGACGGCCTAAGCCAGTGAAGTCGACACCCCTGGCCGTGCTCCCTTTTATTTGAGAGCGTCTGCTAGAATTTCTTTTGCTACCCTGCCTTTGAGGCTCCCAATTCCCATGCGCACCTTCGTCTCATTTGCTATGGTCATACTCATGAGCACAGTTCTCGCCGAAACCATCGCCGCCCAAACTTTGCCGAGGCCGCAGGCTGTTACCGATCCTAAACAGATCGCTTCCAAACCCAACGCGCAGGTCGAGCCGCGCAGTTTGACCATCGAGAAGCTCTATATGACCCGCCAGGTGGGCCGGCCCACCTGGTCGCCCGATGGCAAAAGCATTGCTTTTGTCTCCAACATGAGTGGGCGCAACAACCTGTGGCTCGTCCCAGCCGAAGGGGGATGGCCGGTGCAGCTCACAGTCAGCGACCAGCGCCAGTCTTCACCCGCGTGGTCGCCCGACGGGAAGTGGATCGCCTATCAGTCGGACTATGACGGCGATGAGCTTTGGGACATTTTTCTGGTCTCGCCGAAAACCGGCAAAGTCGTGAACCTTACCAGCACGCGCGAGATCGCCGAGATGGATCCAACCTGGTCGCCCGACGGCCGCTACCTGGCCTATCCGGTGAAACCAAAAACTTCAGCGGCCCACGAGATCGATATCTACGACATGGTGATGCGCGAGGTGAAGCACATCACCGCCGGCACTCCCCAGGACAAGGGCAACTCGGATCCCATCTGGTCGAAAGACGGCAGGTATATCGTCTATACGCAGGAACAAGCCAAGGGAACGGACTCAAACATTTTCGTCGCCGACGTGGCCACGGGGAAGAGCACGCTCCTGACGCCACACGAAGGCGAGCAGGTTTATGCAGGTGACGACATTTCACCCGACGGCAAACACGTTCTGTTCACCTCGAACGCAGCGAATAGCTATGAAAACATCGGACTGCTGGAAATTGCGACCCAGAAGATCGCCTGGCTCACTCGCGACAAATGGGAAATCCGCGGCGGCGAGTTCTCGCCTGACGGCAAGCACATCACCTTCACGGCGAACGTTGATGGCAACGAAGATATCTATCTGCACGATCTCGCGACTGGCAAGTCAACCGCGCTATCCATCCCGAAAGGCGTGAACGAGCCTGTCGGCGGGCACTCCGCATTCACCAAGGACGGCTCGCAGCTGCTCTATTACCACAATGGCCCTACCGCGCCTGGCGATCTCTGGGCGTATACGGTGGCGACCAGCAAGTCGCATCAAGTCACGCATTCCCTGGTCGCGGGCGTGCGCTCGGAAGACATGGTCGAACCCTACTTGGTGCACTATCCCAGCCGCGATGGCAAGTGGACCATCTCGGCGTTTCTCTACGTGCCTTTCAACATGGCGCGCAACGGGCAAAACGCCGCCATCGTTTACATTCACGGCGGCCCGACGGCGCAAACCATGAATTCATTTAACCGCTTTGTGCAATATGCGGCCAATCAAGGCTATATGGTGCTTGCGCCCAACTATCGCGGCTCAACGGGATACGGAAAGGAGTTCCAGCAGGCGAACCTGTTCGACATGGGCGGCGGCGATTTGCAGGATGTGCTGGCCGGCGTCGACTGGATCAAGCAGACCGGCCATCTCGATCCCAAAAAGATCGCAGTGATGGGCGGAAGCTATGGCGGCTACCTCAGCATGATGTCAGTGACAAAAGCGCCTGAAGTCTGGGCCGCGGGTGTACCCATCGTGCCTTTCGTGAACTGGTTTACTGAGATTGAGAATGAAGATCCGGTGCTGCAACAGTCTGATCTTGCGACCATGGGCGATGTAGTGAAGAATAAAGCGTTATACGAAGACCGATCGCCCATCAACTTCATTGATCAAATCAAAGCGCCGCTGCTGTTGCTGGCCGGAGGACACGATCCGCGCTGCCCTAAGTCAGAAACGCAGCAGGTGGTCGATGCTATCAAGAAGCGCGGGGGCACAGTGGATTACAAGATTTATGAGAATGAAGGTCACGGCTTCGCCCGGGTGGAGAATCAGATCGATGCCTACAAACGCGTCGCCGACTTCCTGCTGGCACACGTAGTCCCAGCCGATTGCAGTTGTTCGCTGACGGAATAGAAAGCTCGCCAAATTACGCCGGTGTCGGGGTGTTTCCCAGGGGCTTAAGCTGTTCGAGCCTGGCTTCTCGCATATACAGAAACAAAGGCAACGCGAGCGAAACTCCGACCAGCAACACCGCCAATACCGGGAGCCACCGTCGACCAATGCCCAAGCGAGCATTCTCGATTCTCATGAAAACCACTAGAACCACGGCCGACACGACTACATCCATCCCAAAAAAGGCACTGATGCGGTTCACGAACAAATCCCGGACAAAGAGCGAAGGATTCATTCCGTGTTCGACAACCCACGGCACGAACTGCCAGTACGGAAGCAACGCCCCGATGAGGCAGAGTACGAGGTAAACGGTCTTCGGTTTCATCCCGGCAATCTAGCAGAAAGTTAGACGCGTCTGTCAAACGCCGCGCTCTCTCGGCCCGCATCGCGCGCGACTCCCCGCATAGCCGTTGGCATGCCGGATCGCCTCGACCAAACCGGGAATCGTAAACTCCGCGGCTTCAACGTCCACTCGCAAACCAAGTTCGCGCAAAGTCGAAGAAGTGACAGGGCCGATCGACGCGAGGCTGAGGCCTTGAATGCTCGCCTTGTTTGAGCCCAAGAGAGCCACAAAGTTGCGAACTGTAGAAGAACTGGTGAACGTTACCACATGCGGCCGCCGTCGTGGATCCCGCAGCAGGCTGCGCAAGCGCGTGCGCGACGATTGCGGTGCAACGGTTTCGTAAGCTTCCACCACATCGACTTCCGCCCCGGCCTTCCGCAGTTCGCGCGGAATCACATCGCGAGCAATCTTGGCGCGCACCAGCAGCACGCGCTTACCTTTTACCCGCCGCCGCAAGCTGCGCACCACAGACTCCGCCACGTATTCCTTTGGGACGATATTCACTTTGCGGCCGTGCTGTTCGATGGCCTTTCTCGTCGCCGGACCTATGGCCGCGACCTGCAGGTGCTGGACAGCTGCTTTCGTCAGGCGCAAAGTAGCTATCCGCTTCCACATGGCGTCGACTCCGTTCACGCTGGTGAGGATGAGCCAGTCGTAGGTGGCGAGATTAGTGAGCGCCGAGTCTAGCCCTTTGAACGATCTTGGTTTGCGAATCTCGATAAACGGAATCTGAATTATTGTCGCGCCCAGTTTGCGTAACTCATTCGCGAGCGCACTGGCCTGAGGCCGAGCGCGGCCCACGAGCACGCGCACTCCCTTCAGGGCGAGAGTGGGGGGAACTGTGGATTTCTTCTTCATGGTCAGGCTGGATGGCAAGGGTGCCCGCAGCACACCGTGTTATTCACCATCTCTCTTCGGATTGCGTAGTCCAAGTCGCTGCTCCTTCATCAGGCGGGCAACGCCAGAGACTGTCGTATCCTCCGCCTTTTCCAAAGAATCGATTACATTCGACTGATCTTCCCGGCTTCGATTTTGATTGAGCTTGAACTTGGCTTCCATCTTCGTGACCTCGATCTCAAAACCTACGATCTGTTTGAGCATGCGCTGGCGGTAGGCCTCGTCCAGGCTGGCCCATTGCGCGGCATACGCCGGTTCGAAGGTCTGTATGAGTTCATGAAGGACGCTCTGCAGCGCCTCCGGTGATGAAAACACTTGCGCATTTCCGTAGAGATGAACCGCCCCGTAGTTCCAGGTGGGAACGCTTTCGCCATCAGTGTAGTTGCTGGGCGAAATATAGGAGTGCGGTCCATGAAAAATGGCCAGACACTGGGGCTGCTGTTCGAGATAGCGCCAGTGCGGGTTCGCCTTCGCCACGTGGCCGCGGAGAACGATCTTCTCTTCCTGAGGCGCCCAGCGCACGAAGAGCGGAAGGTGCGTGGCGAAAGGTCCAGCATCCGTGGTTGAGATCAAGATGGCAAACGGATTCGCGCGCATGAACTTAATGGCGTCTTCATGGTCGCGCACACGAAAACTGTCAGGAATGTACACGATTGATTCTCTTTCTTATTGTTCAGATGGCTCTTACATCTTTCTTCCGGACATGCAGCATTTTCTCGGCCTCGGCAATTACAACGCCAGCCTCATCCTTCACTTCCACCAAGAAGACAGGCTCATATTTTGGCAACATCTTTAGTTTCTCGCGAATGTCGTCGATCCGGCTATCGGAAAGACGAAACTCTGCCCGCACCGTTCCCCTTCCCGGCTTTCTGTAGCGGATGGTGGCAGCCTTATCCCACACTGTATAGTCGCGACCAAGGTTCGCCATCACCATAAGCATATAGAACGGGTCGGTCATGGCAAAGAGCGATCCCCCGAAATGGGTGCCGACGTAGTTCGCATTCCAGAACCTCAGCTTCATCTCGACATCGACGGCCTTCATGTCGGGCGCGATGCGCTGGATGCGAATCCCCATACCCAGAAACGGCGGCCAAAGGTTGATCCAGCGCCGAAGAGGATGGGAACCCTTGGTGCCGCCGAGAAGTTGCAGGAGAACGCTGCGGTTCTTCATTCAGGGCCATTATAGGCAATCACGGTTGCGGCGGAGGTGAAAGAGCGCGGCCATAGACGGCTTCTAGGATTTCGTCGGCGCCGCGCCGCAGCAAGGTTTCGGCGACATCATTGCCAAGCTGTTCGGGGCCTCCCGGATTTCCGTCACGCGACTCGCGTAGGAGCTTTGAGCCATCGGGATCGGCGACGATCGCATCGAGATGCATCTTGCCATCTTTCACTTCGGCGAGGGCTCCGATGGGAACCTGGCATCCTCCGCCGAGGCGGTTGAGCAGTGCGCGCTCGCAGGTGGTGGCGGCGCGAGAGGCGGGGTCGTTCAAGAATGCCAGGTGATCGCGCGTCGTCGCATCGCCTTCGCGGATTTCGATGCCGAGGGCTCCTTGTCCGGCGGCCGGACACATAATTCCACTGGGAATGATCTGCTTGACCGATTCCGTCTTGCCCAGGCGCTGCAGGCCAGCCCAGGCGAGAATGATGGCGTCGTATTCGCCCTGTTCGAGCTTGCGCAAGCGGGTGTCGACGTTGCCGCGCAGAGGATGAATGTCGAGATCGCGACGGATGGCTTTGAGCTGCGCCTGGCGGCGCAGGCTGGAAGTACCCACCCGGGCATTCTCCGGAAGATCTTCAATCCGTGAATAAAGCCGCGAGCAGAAGGCATCGTGCGGATCCTGGCGTTCCGTGATGGCGGCGATTTCAAATCCGGGGGAGAGCTCCGTCGGCAGGTCTTTCAATGAGTGCACGGCGAGGTCGACGCGTCCGGCGGCAAGAGCTTCTTCTATCTCCTTGGTGAAAATTCCTTTGCCAAGTCCGCCTTTCGCGCCGACCTGGGCCAGGGGAACGTCGGTTATTTTGTCGCCGGTGGTGTGGATGATTTCGATCTCGACTTCGTGACCGCGCACGCGGAGCAACTCAGAGATGTGGTTCGCCTGCCAAAGGGCAAGCTGCGAGCCACGAGAGCCGATGCGGAGTGGCATCACCGACGCGATTTCGCTCCTGTATCCGGCTTGTTCTCGCCCGATGCCTCCTCGCTGTCAGGCTGCGAAGGCATCCCTTTTTCTTTACCGTGCAGATTGAACAACCTCCGCACGACGTCGATCACCGTTGTGGCCTCGGCCTCTCGCGCAGCGGTCTTCAGCGTGGTGATCGGAGTGTGCATGACTTTGTTGATGATGCCGCGGGTCAGGGCCTCGACCGCCATTTCTTGTTCTGGCGTCAGAGGACCCATGCGACTGCGCACGCGATCGATTTCCGCCTGCCGGATGGTTTCCAAATGATCCTGCAACGAGACGATGGTCGGGACCACATCGAGCGTGTGCAAGCGGGCTTCGAAGCGCTCGAGTTCACTGGCGATGATGGCTTCGGCGAGCTGAGCTTCGTGATAGCGGTCGGCGACGTGGCTGCCGACGGCCTGCTGCAGGTCGTCGATGTCGTAGGCGAAGATGCCGTCGAGCCTCGCCATTTCAGGTGAAACATCGCGGGGCACGGCGATGTCGATGAAGAACATGGGCCGATTCTTGCGCCGGGCAAGGAACTGCTCTCCGTGTTCGCGGCGAAAAATGGCATGGGGGGCGCCGGTCGAGGTGATGACGATGTCAGCGCGGTCGCAGTTGTCGTACAAATCGTCGAACCTGATGGCTTGGCCGTTAAACTTCTCGGCCAGACCGATGGCCCTGTCGTAAGTGCGATTGGCGACGAAGATCGAAGCGCAACCGTGAGCCATCAGGTGGCGTGCGGCGAGTTCACTCATCTTGCCGGCCCCGACGATGAAAACGTTCTTGCCCTGCAGCGAGCCGAAAATCTTCTTGGCCAGTTCCACCGCAACCGAGGCGACGGAGACGGAAGACGACCCTACCGACGTTTCGGTGCGAACCCGCTTCGCCACTGCAAAAGCGCGGGTAAAGAGCTGATCGAGTTGGCCGCGAACCGAGCCCACGGCGCGAGCGGTGGCATAGGCCTCTTTCACCTGGCCGAGGATCTGAGCTTCGCCGACCACCATCGAATCGAGACTCGCAGCCACGCGGAATACATGCCGCACGGCATCTTTCTCACGGAACTCATACAAGTGTGGATCGACATCCTCGGCGTTGAGGTGAAAATGTTCGTGCAGAAAACCGCGCAGGTCGGCCGAACCGTTGGTGGTGTGAGTGACCAGTTCCACGCGGTTGCAGGTGGAGATGATCATGCCCTCCTCAATTCCAGGATGGGAGGCGAGATCGCGGCAAGCATCGGCCAGGCGCGACTCCGGGATCGCCAGGCGTTCGCGCACCTCGAGTGGCGCACTCCGGTGATTCACGCCAATGAGCTGATATCTCATGAGGCGGCAAACCTGTGGATCGTGGAGAAGTAATTCGCTGCCCAGGCTACGATGGCAGCCACGAAGGCGCAGGTCGCCAGCACAGCGGCGCGGCGGCCACGCCATCCCGAGTTCCAGCGGGTGACGACCATCACCATGTACACCGCCCACATCAGGATCGACAACAGGATTTTCGGATCCTCAAAATCGATGTGCCCGTAGGCCGACATGGCCACAACCGACCCGGTAATTAAACCGAGGGTCATGAAAGGAAAGCCGAGCAGCAAGGAACGGTAGCCGATCTGGTCGATCACTTCGAGCGCCGGCAAGAAAGAAATCAGGCTGCTGGGCTTCTTGGCTTTCAAGCGGCGCTCCTGCAAAAGGTAGAGCAGGCTGGCGCCGAAACTGAGAACCAGGGCGGCGTATCCGGTGAAGATGAGGATGATGTGCGCGATCAGCCATCCCTTGTGCTGAACGAAAGCCGTCGACAGGACAGGTTGCTGGTCGATGGCCGCCACAAAGGTCAGGAAAAACACGATAGGGAACACCACCACTCCGGGCGAAGTGGTCTGGTAAATGGCATAGATAATCATGAAAAACGTCATCGAAAAGAAGGCCAGCAGCGACTCCCCGTTATGCACCGAGGCCCAGACTAGATGGCCCGAGAGGAAGAGCTCGACCAGCGAGACGAAGTGGAAGACCATGCCCAGGCTGGCGGCGTGCAGCGCGATGCGGCTGAAAAGATCGCTGGTGCGGCTGAGTGCAAAGAAGGCATAGATCAACCCGATGAAGTAGCACGCCAGCGCGAAGCGCAACCAAAGCAGAGCCATAGGCTAGGTAAGTATCAGAGTCCGCTGAGTTTAATGCAAGTATGTCCTGGAGCCAGAGGACCCGCCCCTCCACGCATTATATTCTGCACGGAGGGCGGGCAGGTGGAAACGGGAAGGGTCATGAGCGGCAGTAATACGGGTCACATCGTCCTATTCCACGCCCAGGCCGGCCAGCGCCTCCTCGAGCAGAGCCGCGTCAATGACTAGACGGCGGCCTTTGGCCTTTACATCCTCCAGTTCGTCGAAGGCGCGGAATAGGCGGAGCTTGGCCGCCGCGTACTGTTCGGCCTCCGTGAGCCGACGTCCGTGGCTTGTGTCCCATGCAGTCACTGACTTTTCTGGGAGAAAGACGCTAATGGCATAGGTCAGCTTGCGATCGGAGGTGACGTCGAAGACGAATTCCGTAGCTGGAGCTTCGGGATCGTTGGCGAGCGCGGGGCGCTGGCCCACGAAGTAATACTGATAGACGTATCCCTGAGTGCCGGCGTAGGTCTTCAGGCGGCGGATGGTCTTATCCGGAGACATGCCGACATTATGAACGACCGTGGGAAGTTTGTCTTGGATGGAGCGATGCGCGCCCGAAAGACAAGTCACTCAGTTTGCTGCGCGGCCTTCATGTAGGCCCGAAGTTCCTCTTGATCCTCGGGCAGCATCCTCGCGAACTCGATCCCATTTCCCACTTGGGGGTCACAGGTGACCACCGTGCCCACCGCGAGCAGCGTCCCTTCAAGCTGGAGACTCAGTTCGAGAGTGGTGCCAACAGGAAATGGAAACATCGTTTCGATGTAGCAACCAGCTTCGCTGAGATCGGAGGTTGCACCCCGCTGGGGAACATCGCTGCCGGGGGCAAACAACTCCACCGGAACCTTCACTTTGACGCGTGGGCACGCTCTCCGTTCCGGCTGCTGCTCCTCGCGGAAGGAGCGATCTCGGTCGCTGTCCTCCATTGCTTCACGCCCCTGCGTAGACCTAGCACTTCATTGTAGTCATGATGGTCGACAGCATCAGCACGCCAATGGACGTAGCTCCTCCAAGGCACAGGGTGCGCAATCTGGTTTTCCTGATAATCTCAATTCAGGTCAAGGGAGAGCCTTAGTCGTTGCCGCCTATCATCAATGCACAGGAAATTTCGAAGGCTTTTGGAGCCAATCCGCTGTTTCAGAACATCTGCTTCACGGTTTCAGAGGGCGACCGCATCGGGCTGATCGGTCCAAACGGCTCCGGTAAGTCCACTCTCCTGCGGATTCTGGCCGGCGACGTAGGCCCCGATAGCGGAGAAATCGCAGTCCGAAAACGTATCCGCCTTAGTTATGTGGAGCAGGACTCGAAATTCAAGCCCGGAGTCACCGTCCGCTCCGTTGCCCAGAGCGCGATGGAGCGAGCCGCGGTGCCGGAGTCGGAACGGGGCACTCGCTTCGCTGAGACTTTGGGCCGCGCCGGCTTCGAAAACCTCGAAGCGGAGGCGTCCGCTCTGTCAGGCGGCTGGCAGAAACGGCTCGCCATCGTCGAGGCGCTGGTTCAGGGACCAGACATCTTGCTGCTCGATGAACCTACGAATCATCTCGACCTGGCGGGAATCGAGTGGCTGGAAGCCCTGCTGGATGCCGCATCCTTCGCCTGTGTGGTTGTGAGCCACGACCGCTATTTTCTTGAGAACGTCGCTACCGAAATGGCGGAACTGAACCGGACTTATCCAGAGGGGCTGCTGCGGGTGTCGGGAAGCTACACTCGGTTTCTCGAGAAGAAAGAAGAATTCCTGCATGCACAGTCGAAGCGCCAGGAGGCGCTGGAAAACCTGGTTCATAGGGAAATCGAGTGGCTCCGCCGTGGGGCCAAGGCGAGAACAAGAAAATCCAAGGCGCGCATCGACAAGGCAGGCGAGCTGATGGGTGAACTCGCGGACCTGAACGCCAGGACCCGCAGCGGGTCGGCCCAAATCGACTTCTCCGCCACCGATCGAAAGACTAAGCGGCTGATCGAGCTGGAAGACGTTGCGTGCGAAATTGGCGGCCGCACTCTTTTTGCCGGCCTCAATTGTGTGATCACCGCCGGGATGAGGGTGGGGTTAGTGGGGCCGAATGGCAGCGGAAAAACGAGTCTGCTGCGCCTGTTGCGCGGAGAGTCAACCCCATCAAGCGGAGAAATTCACCGGGCCGATTGGCTGCGCATTGTGTATTTTGACCAGAGTCGCGAACTCGATCCTGATGTCACTCTGCGCCGCGCGCTGGCGCCGGAAGGCGATTCCGTGGTGTATCAGGACCGCATGACCCACGTGGCCTCGTGGGCGGCAAAGTTCCTGTTCGCGGGTGAGCAGCTCAATCAGCCGGTGGGGCGGCTTTCTGGAGGCGAACGAGCCCGAGTCCTGATCGCGCAGCTCATGCTCCAGCCCGCCGACGTCCTATTGCTCGATGAGCCCACCAATGACCTCGACATCCCAACGCTCGACATACTGGAGGAGAGCCTGCTGGAGTTCCGCGGCTCACTGGTCCTAGTGACCCATGACCGTTACATGCTGGACCGCGTATCGACGGTTGTTCTCGGGCTCGATGGGCAGGGAGGTGCGGGACTCTTCGCCGATTACTCCCAGTGGGAGTCGTGGGTGGAAGAACGCAGACAAATGATGAAGGACATTGACCATTCCACGACGCACGTTGCGGTTTCTACACAGAACGCGCGGCAGTCGCCGGGGAAAAGGAAGCTGTCTTATTTAGAAGCGCGCGAATATGACACGATCGAGCAGCGCGTTGCCGATGCTGAGCTGGTGCTGCAAGCCAAACGCGCCCAGCTTGAAGATCCCAGGATTGTCAGCGACGGTCCCCGCCTGGTCAGTGCTCACGCCGAGATGGAAGAAGCCCAGGAAAAGGTAGATACACTTTACGCACGCTGGGCCGAGCTGGAGAAAAAGAAAGCCTGAGCCGCCGCTCCATCTCTTTATCTGTTGATCGCTCGATAGGTTTCAGGATGCCAGACAGAAGGCGATGATCGTTTGTCCTCCAGTTCTTGTGCTTTCCTCGAGCGTTTTCAGCAATGTAGATTCCAGATCGTCCGGGTCGGGCTTCATTTCGCACGCCGCAATCTCTTCGTCCGAAGCGCCCTGGTAGCAGAGTTCGCAAACCCCGAGGCCCTCTTCGGAGCGAATGGGTGGTCCGAAAACCCGACAGGTCATGGGGCGTGATTCGTAGAGTTCGCAATTGCCGGTTTCGGGGTCGAGAGCAGGGCAAGGTTCGTCATTCGCAAAATCGGCAAAGCGCTCGACCGCTTCGCTCCCTTCATCCAACACACCGCTCACTGGATCGCCCGGAAAATCCTTGGACAAGCGGCCAACCGCCTCGCGCGCGCGCGATCGCACGGCGTCAGCGCGCCACGGCGCACGCGATTCAAGATTGGCAAGTCCCCGTCGCAATCGCACAGCGTCGAGCTGATTGATGGGAAATGCTCCGATGCAGCACTGCGAACATCCGGCTCGGCAGACCAGCCACTTGCCGCTGCGGCGCGCCGCCTCGGCTAACGCGAAGTCCACGATCTGAATCAGTTCCTGATCTTTGGCGCCGAGTTCGGAAACTGGAGAGCGACACGGCATAACGATGCCTGAATCATACAACTCAATTCCCGTGCGCGTCAGAATGTGACTATGCTGCGGCCGTTGTCTGCACCTACTCGTACCTGAGAGCCTCCACCGGTTCCATGCGGGCGGCCTTTAACGCAGGCCACATGCCCGCTACTACCCCGACGAAGGCAAGAATCAGGAATGCCGTCAGCATCACGCTGGAGTTTGTCTTCAAGAAGATGTCGCCCTCGTGATTGGCCGTCTTATACATCTCTGAGTAGAGCGGCATGGGTGGGATGGCATGGGCCAACACTACAGAAACCAGCATTCCCAGCGCACCGGCGACGAAGGTGAGCACCAGAGCTTCCACCAGGAACTGCAGCGCGATGTCGCGATTGCGGGCGCCGAGCGCCTTCCGCAAACCGACTTCTTTCGTGCGCTCAGTGACGCTCACCAGCATGATATTCATCACGCCCACGCCGCCGACTCCCAGCGTCAGCGCCCCTATGAAGCCCAGAATTAGCCGAAGCGCGATGCCAAACTGTTCAATGTCTTTGGTGTCATCCACCGTGTCCCATTCCGGAGAGGATTTGTCGTCCTTGGGATTGAAATTGTGACGCCGGGCAAGCACCTCCCGTACCTGCGCCAGCGCTGCTTTGTGCAGCAGGGGCATGACTGGCTGAAACACAAACATATGGGGATCGCGCTCGTCGTTGACATCCCTCATGCTCTCAAAGGGCATGAACACGTTCTCGTTGTCGGGACCGTTGTTGGACGAGTCCTGTATCTTAAGCTGGAGCAATCCGATCACATCCCAGGTTTCCCCGTTGATGGTCACATGGTCCCCGACAGGATCACGACCGCCGAACACCTTCTGAGCGGCGTTGGGTCCAAAGATTAGAACATGACGGTGCTCGCTGAAGTCGCTCTCCTCAAAGTAACGGCCTTCCGCGATATTCAGCTTGCGCATTTCGCGATAGGGATACTGAACCGCTTTAGTCTGAACCGAGATCACTTTGTCGCCGTACTTGTAGGCGAACGGATCGTCCCATTCCGCGCTCACCAGACGAACCAGCGGAGCTTCATCGCGGATGGCCTGAATGTCTTCATATTTGAAGTGAACGCGCTTGCCGGCGCGCTCGCCGCCGGCCTGCATACTGGTCTGACCCTCCCAGACCAGGATGACGCTGTTGCCGATACCGATGAAGGCATTGAGCACACCCTCGCTTACGCTTTCGCCGTAGCCGAGCAGTAGCACCACTGTGGTCAATCCCCACACGATGCCCATCATAGTCAGGATGGAACGAAGACGGTTACGGGTCAGGGCGTCCCAGCTTTGCAGGATCAATTCTTTTATCTGCATTTAACTACTCCTGACGCAAACATTCGATCGGACTGAGTGCTGCAGCGCGCTGCGCCGGATACATGCCGGCGCCGATGGTAATCAATCCTAGCGTCAACAGCGATGCGACAATCGCCAGCGGAGAGATCACGGGATGCGGAACAAAGTCAGGCAACGGTAGCTGGTTCATGGCCAGGCAGCTTCCGATGCCGATGCCGAGACCTACGGCTCCGCTAACCATCATTAGCGCGGCTGATTCGGCAAAAAACTGGTTGCGGATGTCGTCGGCCGTCGCCCCCAGAGATTTTCTGACACCAATCTCGCGAGTCCGCTCCGTGACCACAACCAGCATGATGTTCATCACTCCAATGCCGCCGAGAGTGAGCGTCATCAGAGCCACCGCGCCGAAGAAGATGGTCATGATGTCGAAGATCCGCTCCAGCAGTTTCGACCCTTCCAGAGTGTCCCAGATGAAGAGGGCATCCTTGTCGCTGGCGTCGAAATGGTGCTCACGCCCCAGAATCTGGTAAAGCTGCCGCATTGCCTCTTGGTGATGTTCCGGATCGGCGACTTCAACCACGAGGTTGTTAATCCATCCCTTGAAGATGCCCGGCCGCTCCGAAGGAGGAAAATCACGGGCCATGGCAGCATAAGGAACGAAGAGCTGCGTATTGTCAGGTCCACTCCCATAACTGCCATTCTGCTTTTTTTTCTCGAGTACGCCGATTACGGTATAGGGCGAGTCATTCATCATCAAGATCTCCCCGATGGCGGGCTTTCCTGGAAACAACTGGTCGCGGGACTCCACACCGAGGATAACTACGCGTCGACCCTCCTTGTCGTCATCGTCGGTCATCAACCGGCCTTCCTGCACCTTGAGCGAGCGGAAACGTTGGTATTCTGACCATACGCCGCGCACGGGGCGGGATGCGGCGTTGTAGGGGCTTACTTCAGACACGTTGCGCCTCAATTCCGGGCTCACGGTCTTGATCAGATAGGCCTCCTGTTTGATCACATAGGCATCGTTGATCGAGAGGCGCACCGGGCGTCCGGCGGCGTATCCTCCCGCTTGTTCACTGGTTCGCCCACCCCAGATGATGGCTAGATCGACGCCGATAGTCTTCAGGCGCTCTTTCTGATCCCGGCTGAATCCCTTTCCAAGGCCGACGAGCAAAATGACAGAGGTAATACCCCAGATGATCCCGAACATCGTCAGGAAGGTTCGCAGCTTGTGAGCCGCCATGGACGTCGCTGTCTGCCGCAACACCTCCCGGATGTTCAAGGTCTCAAGGTCTCCTCTGTATTGGACAGGACTGGGGCGAAAGCGTTAGCTGAGGAGACCTTCCTCTTGCCAAGTGCAAAGCTCTTCCGGATCTCCTGATGGATAGGTACGTGGATTGGCTCCCTTTAGTTCTGTATAGTCTTATTCGTCGCTACGCGTCCTTCCAAACCGAACAGCCGAATGCTATGCGAAGCGTACCAGGCCCTGGGCGAATTACATGATGCAAGTCTCAGACGCATGCTTTATCGGTGTGGACGTCGGCGGCACGAAAGTGGCAGCTGGCCTGGTAGACGCGATCGGCGAAATCTCTCACCAGACGCGAACCCCGATGGTGGCAACCGATGCAGCCGCTGGTTTGGCTGCCGTGACCGCCGCGATCGACTCGGTCCGCGCTGCGACCGGGCTTCAGCCAGAGTTGCAGGGTTTGGTCGCTGGCATTGGGATCTGCGCTCCCGGTCCGCTCGACCCGCGAACGGGCGTTGTCATCAATCCTCCGAATCTTCCCGGCTGGCGTAATTTCCCCCTGGCCGCGTTAATATCGAAATCCTATTGCCTGCCGGTTAGAGTCGATAATGACGGCAACGCCGCTGCTCTGGCGGAAGCATTGTGGGGCGCGGGGCGCGGTTATCGGAACGTTTTCTGCGCCACCATCGGCACCGGGATCGGAACTGGCATCGTGTTCGACGGCCGCATCTATCACGGCCGCACCGGCGCCGCAGCTGAGGGCGGCCACATGAGCATCGACTATCGCGGTCCGCGCTGCGGATGCGGCAAGCTGGGTTGCATTGAAGCCCTGGCTTCCGGGCCCGCGATTGCTCGACGCACCTCTGAGAAAATTTCTGCCGGTCGCCCCTCTTCCGTCCTGGAACAGGCCGGGGGCCGGCTTGACCACATCACGAGTGAGATGGTGGGCCGGGCTTATCTTGCTGGCGATGTACTGGCCAAAGAGGTTCTACAGGAAACCGCGATGTTTCTGACCGTGTGGCTGGGAAATGTAGTGGACCTGCTCGAGCCCGACGTCATGATTATCGGCGGCGGCGCGGCCTCCATGCTGCAACCGTTCTTTGGAGAAATACGTGATCGGCTACCGGCTTGGTGCGTCAATTCGCATTGCCAGGACGTTCCGCTAGTGACGGCCCACTACGGCGCAGATGCCGGCATTGCTGGAGGTGCAGCACTATGCCGTGAACTCTCCCGGCGGAACTTGGAAAGTGAAGTTGGTGTTCCCGGCCGGACTTGAGGACGCCGCGAAAGAGCGCCCTACCCAAACGGTCTCGGCAAAACTCCGACATTGGCTATTGGCACGCCCGCAGGCTTTCGCTTACTCTAGCGGCCTATGCCGTTTGCCAACCGTCGCTTCCACATCGCCTTCGGTTTCATCTCCGTTGGTTTGATCGGGCTTGCTTTGATCTCGGGCTGTACCACGGCTTCGTGGGCACAGTCTCCATTACAAGGACGTGATGGCAGCAGGAATGTATCTGCAATCGCTTCCAGAGGTTGACGGGGAGAAGATTGGGCTGTGGGGTGGTTCCTACGGAGGTTTTCTGACCGCGATGGGTCTGGCCCGTGATTCAGAGCTGTTCAAGGCGGGGGTGGATTTCCACGGTGTGCATGACTGGAGCGTCTTTCGTACCGAGCTGCCCTATTTCGGCAATCTGGCGCTGCGCCCGCCCGATGCCGAGGCCGCGGTGAAGCTGGCGTGGGATTCCTCGCCCGATGCCTACGTAAGCAACTGGAAATCTCCGGTGCTGCTCATCCACGGTGACGATGATCGCAACGTACCCTTCACCCAAACAGTGGATCTGGCGCAGCGTTTGCGGGCGCAGCACGTGCCCTTCGAACAACTGATCCTCCCAGATGAGATCCACGGGTTTCTAATGTGGCGAGACTGGGTGCGAGCTTATACCGCGACTGCCGGGTTCTTTGACCGGACGCTGAAACGCGGTGAGGCCATCGGAACTGGCGACTGGCGCCCTCAGCGGGGCCGCAGGTGTACACAAGCAGTTGCATAAACAGATCGAGAATCCCAGATTGGTAAGGTCGGACGAGTGTAGTGCCTCCTCGCGAGTAGTTAGCTTCCACGATTCTTCCGGTAACTGGCCCCCGAGTGGACGTTGGTAATTTGAAAGCATGTTCCAGCCGTAGTCAAATGAGTTTGCCCGCCACTTCATTAGGCAGCTTTGATCCGCCCACGGAGAGAAGCGCGCCTCTGCAAAACAATTAACCCTGGCCGAAGCGGAGATGTGGAAGCAGTGATGTCTGGGCTCAAAGCAACGATTCTCTGCATTGACGACCACTTGAATGGACTCATTGGCCGCAAGATGTTGCTGGAAAACGACGGCTATGAGGTCCTGGAAGCGACTGGCGGTGACGAAGGCCTGAAGCTGTTCCTCTCGCACCCCGTGGACGCGGTGGTCCTCGACTATCAAATGCCGGGAATGAACGGTGACGTGGTTGCCGCGAAGATGAAGCGGGTTAAGTCGCACGTCCCGATCATGTTGTTGTCCGCCTACGGGCCGCTGCCGAACCGGAAGTTGCAGGCGGTGGATACCTTCCTGTCCAAGTCCCAGCCGCCAAAGATTCTCTTATCCACACTTCGCGATCTACTGGATAGACAGCCTAAGCCATTCTTCAGCCGATGGCTCGAGATGTGGAGAAGGCATAATGAAGGGGTGAAGGAATGAATTTCTTGAAGCGGCTTCTCGGACAAGGTTGCTCACACCGGTTCACCTGGCCGCGCATCGACGCCAACGGCCGTCACTACCAGATATGCCCGCTTTGCGGCACTGCCTACGAATATGACTGGAGCATAATGCGACGGACTGATCGGTTACTGGCGGCAGATGCCTGCCGGGTAGCGATTAGTCGCTCCGTTGTCCCCCATTCTTTGTGAACGGGGCACATACTCGACTCCGCCGCCATGCCGTACTTTCCCTTACCGCAAGTTTCGCCGCGCCCTCCTCGGATGTGGTTTTCGGAAACCACTCCTGCTGTCCTTCGATGCCGGGACGGTCGTCGTTTGCGGGGTAAATTGCAAATCATCTCTATCACGGGAGGTTTGCTCTGTTTATCCCAACCCGTGGATCAGGGCTCCGAGGTAAGGTTGATGTTTCTGACCTGCACAGGATCGGTGCTGGGAGCGGCGGAGATGCTGACTCCCATCTCCTGGAGTCTCCAGCCGTTCAAGTTCGTCAGTCTTTGCCACGACGACGAAGCCCGGTTGCAGGCCGCGATTAAGTTGTCCCTGGATCAGAATCGCAGCAGCCACGGGCAGATGGAAAAATATCGGGCGTGGTAATCCGGACGCGTAGTTCTTCAGCCTTCACAACGTCGCTGCGCTTAGGACGGATTCTCAGGACGATTGGCCGCTACCGTGGGCTGAGATCGGCGTAGTGACCAAAACTCGAGAGTGCGACCTGGTCGCCTCCCGGAATGTAGAAACCAAACCTGCCCAGACTTAGATTGCTTCCAGACTGAGTCCAGCGATCCAGGACCACCCAACCGTCGCCCTGCCGGATCTGGTGGACGATCTCGTTCGAACCCACACGGATCTGAAGGGTTTGGAAGCTCTTTTTTTCACCTTTGTGCGGGATTTTGGTTTCGTCTCCCTTCTGACCGTTTCGCACTACCGTCCGGTAGAAGTTATTGTCGTCCATTTGGAAGAGGACATAGTTGTTGGCGTCAGTGCAGTTGAGCATCCACTGCAGACGGTGGCCTTTGCTGAGCATGGCCGAAAAAACAAACGTGCCTGACGTGGGAGACAAGGTGTACATCACGAAATCGCCGCCCTTGCGAATGAAGGAACCCTTCTCCTGCTTCCAGCCTGAGGGGTCGTCCCACTTGGACATGCCGCTGGGGGCGAGATTCAAGTCCAAGGTCTTGGGTTGACCGGCAGTTATTTCCACGGTCGTCGAGCGAGTGACGTTGTCCGGAGTCTTGGCCGTGAGAGTGTAGGTACCGGCGGCCAGACCCACCGTGCCGCCGTTGCTTACTTTTGCGGGAGTTTCTCCTGCCTTGGCGAGGGTGACCTGCGCATCCGCAGGTGTGAAAGTTATCTTTAACTCCCCCGGAGCAACGTCTAGTGCTACATCCGCGGCCGCCAGGGATACCGCTGTTCCAGCCACGAAGTGTCTCTTAATCTGTTTCGGCTTGAACCGGTCTCTGCGGAGTTCGACGGTGTGATCTCCTGGAGTGACCGTCGCCACGGTTAGCGTTCCATCGGGCTGAACTGTGCCCGCGGAAGTTTGATCGATCAGAACGGCCGTTCCTGGAACTCCGCCCTGGATGGTCAGCGCAGCTAAAACAGGGATGGGCTGGAGGTTGAAGATCAGTTTGCCCTGGCCTTTGCGAAGCCGGATCTTCTGCTCGGGAAGATCCTGGAATCCGCTCTTGGAGACACGGACAACGTAGTCCTTGAGTTCGAGATTCGGGATCCGCGACTGGCCGCCCTGCGTGAGTTGCTGCTGAAGTTTTCCGTTGAGAAAGACTCTTGCCTGGTCTTGACCGGTAACCACAAGGAGGGTGCCCAGATTCCGGCCGGATTCGAGGAAGGCAGTCAACGTCGGAGCTGCCCCCGCATCAACGTCGAGTTTGTATTCGTCGGGGCCGCGAGTAACGGCTAGCTCGTGAGCTCCAGCTGACAGGGATGGAAGGTCAAGACCGTCTTGCCCAACGTTGACAGCAGCGTGACCATCAACACTAACCTTGGCCGCAGGATCGCTGGAATACACGCGAAGATGTTCGGACATGCTGCTCACAACTATCGCCGTTACCCCTTTCGAGACGATGCGGCCGTTGACAACCGGAACTGCTCCGGCATCGGTTGAGAAGGTAAACGATGCTTCCCCCTGCGGTTCCTCGATCTTCAGCGTGTGTTGCCCTGTGGGGAGCTTGTCGAGAGCCCATTGTCCATCCTGAAATTCAGCCGGCGGCTGATCATCGAACGTCACTTTTCCCGCGCTGGTATCGGAAGACAGTTTCACCACGGGCAGAACTGGTTCCGGTGGCGTTACCGGGGCTGAGACTGCGGGCGGAGGCTCGGGTGGCTGGGTCGCGACGGGTGCCTCGTGTCTTCGTAGGAAAAGAAAGATCCCCCCGGCCAGGATTATTGCGGCAGCGGAAACAAGAATCGGCTCCTTATACGGTCGCACCGCTGCCAGCACGGGAGTCACATAAGCCTGCGCTAAGCTCACGAGCTGCTTGAGACGCGTAGATATCAATTGCGGAGATAGAGGTAAGGACCGAGACTCGGCTCTGGGCGGACTTGCAGACAGCTTGGCCGCGGAAGTGGCAACGAATCCAGGCGGTCGAAGCGGCGTCACGGGCGAGGCGGGGGCGTTGGTCCCGGCCGAAGCAGACTCCGGGACGCGGGCAAGCGGAGTGTTGTAGGTCAAAGTCGCACTGTCGGTGTCGGGCGATCCCCTGCGGATTTCTTTGAGCCACTTCCAATAAGCCCAGGCGATGGAGAAAGCCATTCGCGATAGACAGGATTTCTCCGTCCTTCGAGTATTTCTCTGCCACCGCCCGCACTCGCTCCCCTAAAGCCTGCTTCGATGCAGCATCCGTGGCAACATCGATCTCACTCTCCATCCGCCGCAGCTCTTCCAGCTCGCGGCGGCGCGCGTGGCGGCGCTGGGTGTGAAGATCCCGCTGGACTGCCTCCTGAATCTGAATCAACCGGGGCTCGCGCGGATAAGTGGACAATCCCTCGTCGATCCGGGACAAAGCTCCGGTCAGATCGGCGGCAGCCTGCTGCTTGCGCGCCTGTGAAACACACTCTTCGACGAAGGTTTCTCTTTTCTGATCGAGGATCAAAAGTCGAATGGTCTTGGCCATTGGATGCCCGGGATTCAAGTCGAGAGCTTCCCGTGCCAGTTTCTCGGCCTCCCGCCAATCGCTTTCTACGATGGAGTGCGCCTGTTCGACCAGGGCATTGGCCAGAACCGCGCGGGCCAGAGAATTGTTCTCATCCAGCTCAAAGGCCTGGCGCAACAGCTTGATTCCAGCGGCCGAATTCTGGCGCGCGCACAATTCCTGCCCTTCAGCCATAAGGCGCTGAGCTTCGGCCGTTCTGCGTTACGCCATCCTGAGCGAGCTTCTCCAACTCCGTCAGTTCCGCGTCGTTCGGAAATTCAGCGGCTGAGCCTTGCAACAGATCCAGAGCCCTGGCGTAGTCGCTGGAATGCAAACAGGTGTCGACCTGTTCGACCAGACGGGCTTTCGATTCGATCCGGGCCTGCTGATCGCGTCGTTTCTGCAATCGCTCGACCTCAAAGCTCAAGCCCGGATACTGGTTGTAAATGGTGCGAAGTATCTCCCAGTCGTTCAACGCATCGCTGTACGACGCTTGCTCTTCATGAAGGTGTGCCCGGGCGACGATGGAGTTGACCAGGTCGCGCTTGTCCTGCACCAGGCGCAAGGCGCGTTCAAAGTGTGATTCTCCGGGATGCTGGTCGAGCGCTTCGCGCAGAATGTTCACGCGCTTGTCCAGATCCAGTTCCGCTTCTACCCGGCGATCGACGGAGGCGATGAAAGCGGAAAGTTCCTGCCGCTGCTGCTCCTCGATGTCGTACTTGAGAGCCTGGAAGATGGCGTTGGTCGGGTACTTGGTTAGATATGCCTGACAGGCAACCATGGCCTTGCCGAAGTTTTGCTCGGCGAGGTTTCTTCGCGCCTCGGCGTATGCCGTGTTCATCGCGTCGTGTTCGGAACGCACCTCGTTGTAGAAGCTCTGGTAGTTGGCGCCGCTCTCGCGATTCACAGAGTCAGGGGCGCGCCGGTCGAGATCCAGCACCACTCCCAGCTTGGCGAGGGCGTTGCTAACATCGCCCTTTTGCCAGGCATCCACGGCGGCACGATGGAGTTGCTCTTTTTCCTGGCGGAGTTTCTTATATTCCTGTTCCTGCCGATCAACCTCGGCCAGCAGCTGCAGCGCGCGAGCCTCCTGGGGCCGGAGCTGGAGAACATTCTGCAAAGCCTCGCGGGCATGCGCATAGGCGTGATTCTCGATGTGCTGCCGGGCCAGGCGATACCAATTGTCGATCTGGCGTTCGCTGCGCCGGTTTTCGATCCTGCTCTTCAACGCCAGCGCGGTGGCGTTGTCAGGTTCGATCTGCAGAGCTTCCTGCAGCTTCTGCAGAGCCGAGCGGGTCTTCCTCTTCTTCAAACCGCGCCCGGGCGGCATCAAGCAATTGGGAAAGGGTTTTGCGCCGGACTGCGCCGTCGAGACTGCGGCGCAGCGAGCCTATGGACTGCATCCATGTGGCCTTCGGCCTCGAGTTCGCCGAGGATTTCTCCGGCAAACTGAAAGTCGCCTTCTTCGAGCGCCTTGGTGGCGCGCTGCAGTCGCGGCCGAGTGCGCTCGGGATCGAAAAACTCGATAGGCTCGTTGCGCAGCGCTTTGTTGAGCGTGTCGCCGAAATCGCGGGCGCTCGCGAAACGATGCCAGGATTGCTTGGCCATGGCTTTGTGCAGCACGCGGCTGACGGGCTGGCTTACGGCGGAATTCAATTCCGACGCCAGAGGCGGGATGTGGTGAAGAATCGCGTCGACCACCTCATCGGCCCGAGCGCGCTGGAACGGGTTGCGGCCGGTCAAGGCTTCATAGCAGACCACGCTGAGAGAAAAAATGTCGGAGGCCGGCGTCAACGGCTTCAATTCGATCTGCTCGGGAGACATGTAGAGCAGCGTGCCTTTTTGCGCCCGCGTGGTATGCGCATCGGCCATGTGAGCGACGCCGAAGTCGATGATCTTCACCGAGTCGTCTTCCATCACAAAGATGTTGCTCGGCTTCAGATCGCGATGGACCAGGCCGCGTTCGTGCGCCGCCTGCAGGCCGCGGCAGGTCTGGGAAATGATGTCAACCGTGCGCTCGACTGTCAGCCGATGGCTGGCTTTGCGGATGAAATATTCGAGCGTGGTGCCGGGCAGCAGCGGCATGACGAAGTAGGGCTTCTTCTTGCCGTCTTCCTCGAATTCTCCGATGTCGAAGATCTCGACGATGTTGGGATGGCTCATGGAGGCGAGCACATCGCATTCCTTGTAGAACAACTGCAGCGAAGCCGGATCGGGAATGTCGAGGATGGTCTTGACCGCTACTTCCCGGCGCACAACGGTATCGTAGGCCCGGTAGACGAGGCCCATCCCGCCCTGGCCGAGGATCTGCCTGACCTCGTAGCGGCCTGCAAGTTTCTTCGGTGAAGCGGGGATCTCCATGGCGCACCCCGGCTGCGGGACCCTAGCATCTTAATAGATTTGGCCGAAAAGTGTTGCCCTGAGCGGTTCTGAGGTCCTTGGCAAACCCTTCTGAAAGGCGCCAGGTCCTGCGGCCGGACTATCGGTTAGCTAAATATCCTTGCAAAGAAATGGCGCACACCTTCGAACCTCTTCTTGTGTGCAGGCACTCGTTCCTGCGGCGGAACCGGAGGTGGCAGAGGCATGACTGGAGATGGGGTAAGGCGACTTGATAGCGGCAGAGGCGCGGTAAACGTTTGGGAAGGGGTGAAGGTTAGGGTAGCCTCTGCTGACGCGTGAGGCTGATCCTTCAGATATACCGGCAGTTTTGGCATCTCCACTCCCGGGTCAGGGAATTTGGTCGCTGCCGTCGCTTCCTGCGAAGGTTCGGTTTCGGATGGCGCGGCGGGCCCTGTAAGAGAAGAGGAAGAAGTTCTTTCTGGGTCTGATCGCCCACTCGCATCGGCGTTGGAAGCCAAAAGCACTGGTGGCGGGGCAGTAGGTGGAGGGCAGCCGCAGTCTACAGGCAGGATTGTATCGCTAACCATTGTAGATCCCGAGTGGAGAGCGGTATCTTCGGGACTTAAGCGTCCCGCGTGAAAAATGATCTGATCCCGCGGTTGGAATTCAAACGTACCGTCTCCGGTAAGTTCATAAATGATCGCGGAGGATGTGTTCCCGGGAAGAGTTCGAACACACGTATTGCCTTGCGAATCGGCGCGGATCGCGTAGTCGAACTTCCCCGGGCCACGGAGCAGAATGCGGAAATCCGGGGTGATCACTTCGTCCGCAGAATTGTCCAGGGTGACATGTGCCTCCAGGGCGCCAGTACTGATCGCTAGCATCATGTCAGGACCATTCCGAGAATGGGTAACCGAGACTGTGGTGCGGGGGCAGACAAAAAAATCTCCGCCGCGACGCAAGCGAAGCACGGTCGTGTCGGACGAGGCAGTGATAGAAGCGCCTGACGCCAGCCGGTCAACAGGTACAATATTGCTAAGGTCTATGGAGTCAACCGGAGCTGACGCGGGCTTCAACTTGACGTCGATCGTATGCAGGCGCACCAAGAGGCGATTTCCTGCCGCCTCCCAGGTGTAATCCATGGGTTTGCGTAAATCGACTTCAACGTGGACCGTCGGCGGATTTGCGGCATTCAGTTCGAGACGAATCGCGCTAATGTCCTGACCCTCCACCGGCACCAGTTTGTGCGAAACCGACATGTTTGTGTTCGGCAAATCGATAAGCAGACGCATGGGATCTAGCTTGCTGATCCTCGGGCTCACCGGAGCCGTCGTTATAATCTCTATCGCGGGTGGGCCATCGTCCAGCAAGAGTTTTAAGTGAGTCACTGTCGCAGAGGTCCGGAAGCGGGGGAGTTCCTCCTGCGAACCCTGTTTCGAAGGGTCCTGGGCCAGTGGAAGAGCAGGAGAGGTAAACAAGGAAATTGCCGTGAGCGCAGTGGTAAGCGAACACACAATCAGACCGAAACCTCCCGCTCGTGTGTGACGCCGCTGTGGCAGTAGTCTCATGGCAAGGCAAAAGTTAAGGTGATGTGAGTTTCAAAGCTGGCGGGATGCCCATTCCGAATGAGTGGCTTGAATCGCCATTGCCGGACCGCATCGCCAGCCGCAGCTATCAGCCCAACATCTCCCTGCACGCGACCAAGCTTCTGAACCCGTCCATCCCTACCAACAAGAACGTCGAGCACCACCGATCCTTGCACGTGGTGTGCCTTGGCCTCGTCGGGATATTTGGGCTCGACACGGTCCACAACTTGCTCGAGGGCCGCTCTCTCCTGAATCATGACGGCAGGCGATGGTGCAGAGGCGCTCGGGGCACTCGAATCATTTGATGTCCTCAATGGGGACTTCGTTTCTGTGCCAAACACCACAATCCCCGGCGACTCTCCGCCATGTGTCTCTTCCACCCGCAAATCAGGCACATGATGCTTTGCGCCAACTGGCGCGTGACTTGGAGTCTCGGCCGGAACCGGGACGACGACTTTGGGCTCAACAGGGTGCACAAACGGCGGAGCAGCAGCGGCGGAAGCCTCTGCGGTTACTGAAGCCTGTGGCACGGCTACGGCGGAATTCCGGGCGGATGGTCGTAGTCTTTCGCGAGCGTCACTTCTCATGAGTGCCCAACCCACTAGAAGCAAAGCGCCTACCATCAGAGCGGTTCCGAGCGATCCTCGCGCTCCCGCTCCGAGTGCGACGACTTGGGCTTTTAGGTACTCGACGCGGCTACGGACTGGTTTCTTGCTCAGCTGTTGCGCCGGAACAGGGACATTGGCCGCGGAGTCGTACGCAAGTCGATCCATCTGCGCGACCGTGTCAGCGACGCGACGCGACAGCGACTGGATCGCCTCAAGATCGGCAGCCGCGAATGCATCGGGTTGAGGACCATAAATGCCGAGAACGCCCAGTTGCTCTTCCGTTCCCTTGAGCACAGGGACAAGCAGAACAGAGGTAGCGCCCAGGCTGCGGCAAAGCGATGCATCGAGTTCACTGCAGTGATCGGAATTACGACACAACTGCGTCGAAGCCGTGCGCAAGCAACCATCCACCATTCGTGGGTCACGCTGCAAATAAGCGACAAACTCAGCGCAGTTCGATCCCTTCATCGCGCAGTAAACCATCCGGCCATCGCGCAACAAACCGATGAAGGCGCCGGTCGCACACGTGGCAACGCGCGCCTGGCGGGTGATTTGCTCCAGCGCCAAATCGAGCGCTGGGTTTGCTCGCACTATCTGGTCGGCTGGCGGAGAAAATCTCGCGCCACTGGACTTCGAGTCGTTGCGCTCGGTGCCTGCCGGGAAAGCATAAGGCTCAACTGCTGAGATTCCGTGCTCGACCGGTGATTGACGTCGGGATTTCACTAATGTTGCCGAACCTAAGAGTAAGCGGAAGGGAGTCTAAATCAAAGCTGACGGATGCTCTCTCGGGGGAAGAACGGCTGTGGATGTTAGTTTGCCACCCTCCGACTCAGCTGTCAAGACGCTAAGAGGGAATTGCCCGCAGCGAGCCTGAATTCCGGAGAGCTTGGGTTTGAGCCGTGGCCCACAGTCTACGCAACGTGCTTAGTTTCAATTAGATGCATGCGCACCTTTAAGGTCTTTGATCCTTGGGGGCAATTAGTCCTACTGCGGTGTCCATCGCGCATGCGTCGTGAAGAGGCCGTAAACGAAACAGATCTGGTACGCGACGAAAAGACCGAAGCCAAGACTCAGCACACCCGAAGCAAATGCCAATCGACGGGAAAACTTCTGGCGACCCTTTCCCGCCATCGTGAACACGGAGGCCAGGCTCATCGTGATCAGCATCATGCCCGCAATGGTGCCCACTCCAAAGATCAGCAGATACGCAATCGCCCAATGGACGTTTCGAATCGTGGTGAGGACCAGCAACGCTACCGCCGCCGAACCCGCAAGTCCGTGAACCACGCCCACCACGAACGGCCGAAGATATTGATACAGTCCGCTCCTGCCAAATGCCCGGTCCATCCAGGCCAACGGCGTGTGGTCGGTCGCGTGGGGATGGGACTCCGCTAGGTGAGCGTGAAAATGGCTGTGGACGTAGTCTCTGTGGCTGTGGGGATGAGAGTGGATGACTTCCGCTCGATCACGAGCGGAAATCGATCCGGCAGGCATTGATTCGATAGGCATCGACCGCAGAAACCCGGCTACATTCGCCAGGCCCAGGATAATCAACATGACTGCGACGGATAACTCCATGCTGAGCCCGACCCGCACCGGAATAACCAGGTTGAAGAGAATGATTCCGGCGCCGACCACGAAGATGGTCACGGTGTGGCCAACACCCCAAAATGCCCCGATCAGGGCCGCCCGCATGCTATTGCGCTGATTGCTGACGATGGTTGTCACCGCAATCACATGGTCAGGGTCCGTGGCGTGGCGCATCCCCAGAAAAAATCCTACGGCGAGGATGGAAAGAAAGCTGATCATGGTTTCTGACCTGGTTACTGGGACCGATTGCCTAGACTGCTGCTGCCTGCCGCAACTCTGTCAGGCGCGCCGCAAGAAATTCCAAGAACTCTTGCATCCCCTCACCGTTCTTGGCGGAGAGCCTGAAGACCGGCATGCCCGGGCGTACAGCCTGGATGTTGTTGTACGCGGTTGCCCAGTCAAATTCAACTGCCGCCACCAAGTCAACCTTCGTGACGACCGCAACGTCGGCGCTGTTGAAAATTGTGGGGTACTTGAGCGGCTTGTCTTCGCCCTCGGTCACGGAAATGAGCACGAGGCGAAGGTCTTCTCCCAAGTCATAGGAGGAAGGACAGACCAGGTTACCGACATTCTCGATAAAGAGAAAATCCAGCTGGTTGAGGTCCCATTCCTGCAGCGCGTTTTGCACCATGGCGGCCTCGAGATGGCAGAGAGTCCCGGTCGTGATTTGCTTGACTGGGGCCTGGCTGCGCGCCAAACGCAGCGCGTCGTTCTCGGTTGCAAGGTCCCCCACCAGAGCAGCCACCCGGTAATTTGTCCGCAGCCGAGTGAGGGTTTTTTCGAGGAATGCGGTCTTGCCCGAGCCGGGGCTGGAGACCAGGCTCACCACGAACACTCCGGCGGCGCGAAAGCGCTCGCGCAAGCTCCGCGCCACGACGTCATTTTGCTTCAGTACATTCTTTCGAACTTCGATCAAACGGGGTTCGGAACGCATTCCTGTATCTCCAATGCAACCACTTCGAGTTCTTTCCCATGCACGATCTCAGAGCAGGGGGTACCGCATTCCGCACAACCGAACATCTGCACAGAGCAGACAGGGCGCTGTGCTCGACAACTGGGACAAAAAATCGCGACCGAAACGTCTTCCACCACCAATCGCGAACCTTGGAGGGGGGTTTCTTCGCAGGCCATTTCATAACAGGAGAGGAGAGCCTCTTTCACGACGCCAGACAGAGCTCCCAGCTTCAGATGCACGGCGGTCACCTGAACGCCACGGCGCTCTGCCTCTTCTTCAGCAAGCTCAACGATGCTCATCGCGATGGAAAGTTCATGCATAACTTGACTCGGTGGTGGGCTCGCCCGGCTGCTGGATGGGGTCGAAGCGGTCGAACGCCGCCAGTGCCGCCTGCCCCAGGCTGATGCCGCCGTCATTGGGCGGGACTTTATGGTTGGTCCAGATCTGCAGCGGTCCGCCCGCCAGCAAGGACTTCAAGTCCTCCAGTAGCAACTCGTTTTGGAAGACACCCCCGGAAAGCACAATCGTATTCAATCTGTGACTGCTGGAAATTTCCTCCACCGCATCCTGTAAACCTTGGGCGACTCCGCGCTGGAAAGATCGAGCAATGTCGCGCACATCGCGGCCGCGAACCCGGTCTTGCGTGACTGCAAGCAGCAGCGGACGAAAATCGAGTTCACCGCCGACGAAGGGAAAGGGGTATGGCTCCGTTAGGGACGCGCTGCGCGCGAGCTGCTCCAGCCACATGGCGGCCTGCCCTTCAAAAGTGACCTCACGGGTAAACCCGAGCAGCGCTGCCGCGGCGTCAAACAGGCGACCCACAGAGGTTGTGTCAAACGCTCGCACGCGCTTTCGTACCAGCGCCATCGCACTCACGTAACGCTCCGGAAAGCCGAATGGAGCGGCAAGCAGATCCGGCAAGCCATCCACTTGAACGAGAAACCCAGCCGCCGCCTGCACTGGAGAGTGCGCCGCCGCGTCCCCGCCCGCGAGCGCAGCGCCGCGCAAATGACCCACGCGCCTGAAGCCTTCTTGTACGCTGCCTACGAAAATCTCGCCCCCCCAGATCGACCCGTCGTCTCCATATCCCGTGCCGTCGAAACTTACTCCTACAACTCGTTTCTTCCATTCCCCGCGTTCCGCGAGCACAGACGCCACGTGGGCGCGGTGGTGTTGCACCGCATCGCTTTGTCGAGTCTTTTGCTGTAGCCCGAGAGTGGCGGCGTGAGCCGTTGAGAGATATTGCGGGTGAAGGTCGTGAACCAGAAGCAGTTCGTCCCAGCGAACTGCGTACATCGAGACCAGATCCTCGATGGTCTCCTGAAAGGCGCGACGCGACTGGTAATGATCCAGGTCTCCAATGTGCTGGCTCACAAAGGCCTGGCCGTCCACCACCAGCGTGATGGCATTTTTCAGATCCGCCCCCACCGCGAGAATAGGACGATTGGCCGGAAGGGCTGCAACCGCTCCCGGAGCGTAACCACGGCCACGTCGCAAAATCACAGGACCGAAAGCGCCGGCGCGCGCCACAGAATCGTCTACCCGGCGCGCGATGGGCCGCTGCCCAATCAGAAACGAGTCGGCGATACCTGCGAGACGTTGCAGGGCATCTTCGTCCTCGTACGCGATCGGTTCACTCGAGCGATTCGCGCTCGTCATAACCAGGATTTCGGGCGCGCCAGCCGCGAATAGTAAGTGATGCAACGGCGTGTTAGGCAACATGACGCCGAGTTCATTGTTCTCCGGAGCAACTCCGCTTAGCTCAGTTCTCGCGGGCGCGAGCACGATGGGACGGGCGATGGAAGTGAGTAGCGTTTCCGCGTCAGAAGAAAGCTCGACCAAAGAGCGCGCCATCTCAATATCCCGGACCATCAGTGCGAAAGGTTTTTCTTTCCGGTACTTGCGATCCCGCAAAGCCGCGACGGCAGCGGGATTTCGGGCGTCGCATGCCAGGTGGTAGCCGCCGAGTCCCTTGATGGCAAGAATCCCTCCGGCATTAAGCAGCTCAGCTGCTTTCCGGATGCAACCCTCGCTTTTCGCCGTGGTCTCGTCATTGTCCGGGGGAAGTTTCGGGTGAAGTTGGGAGTGAAGGTAATAGCTGGGACCACAGACCGGACAGGCGACGGGCTGGGCGTTAAAACGACGATTGGCGGGGTGGGAGTATTCACCTGCACAATAGTCGTCGAGCAACCAGTCCTTCATCGTGGTGTTTGGACGGTCGTAAGGCAGGGCCAGCACGACCGCGTAGCGTGGTCCGCAATTTGTGCAGTTGATGTAAGGGTACCGATAGCGCCGGTCTGCCGGATCGAAGAGCTCCCTGAGACACTCTTCACAAACCGGCAGATCCGGTGAAATCCGAGCAGTCGGGCGTTCCCGGCGTTGACTCGCCCGGATGGTGAAATCCTGGAGGCCGACAGGCTCGGCAGGCCGCACATCGATTTCCGCGATGCTGGCTGCGGAGGGCGGCTGCGCTCTCAAGTCCCGAAGAAAGGCTTCCAGCCCGGTCTCGGCGCCTTCAAGATGAATTTCAACGCCCTCTTCTGCATTCAGCACCCATCCCTTAAGAGTATTGGCGCAGGCCAGGCGATATACAAAAGGGCGGAATCCTACGCCCTGCACTACCCCCCGGACTCGAATGGAACAGGCGCTGGTCATATTTCGGCTGTTATGTGCCTCGTTAACCTTCAATCTTCGACGATGCAACCGCGCCCTTGCCACCCCACCTGGACCACCTTTCCATCCTCGACCAGGATTGGAACGGTGCGCTGCCCACGCGCGATCTCGCGCATGCGCCGACGCGCCACAGGGTCGGCTTCCACGTCGTACTCGACAAACTCGCTGCTCTTCCACTCCAGCCACTCGCGCATTTCGCCGGTGTGGGGACAGCGAGCCGTTCCATAGAGTTCAAGCATAAAATTCAAGCTTAAAGTTCAAGCCCGGCCACGCTTCAATACCTCTAACGATTCCCGGATGACGTGGTAAATCGAAGCCTGCACTTCCTGAATGCGGGGGATATAGTCGCAGCTCACGACCACGGGAAAATCAGCTAGGTGTTTGCGCTTGATCTCGCCTCCGTCATAGCCGAGCAGCGCCACGGTCAGCATATTCCGCTTCCGTGCTTCTTCCAGAGCCATAATGATGTTCCGCGATCCGCCGCTGGTGGAAATGCCAATTGCTACATCTTCCGTACGAGCTTGTGCGATCAACTGGCGAAGGAAAATTGCGTCCGTACCAATGTCATTAGCGACGGCAGTGATGTTCGCTGGTTCCAGCGAGAGTGACACTGCAGGGACGGATTGGTACCCAGGCGGTGGCAGCACACAATCGATTGCGAAATCGTTGGCGTCCGTGGCTGACCCGCCATTTCCGAAAAGAATGAGCTTGCCGCCGCGCAGGAGTCGCTCATGAATCGCCAGCGCGGTGCTACTGATCTGCTCGGCTTCCTCACGAGCCACTTGCGCGCGCAGCGCGGCATCATCGTGCACTTTCATCAGGATGGAGGATGCTATCTCAGCCACCAGATCGCCGGTTCCCTGTTTTTCGGTCCCTAGAAATGGATAAAGAAATCCCGACGCTCCGACTTCATGTCCCAGTTCGCGATGTTCAAAAAAGACGTGCACGGTCTCCCAGAGCGTGTGATAAAGGATCTCGATCATCTCCTGATGCATGAACGGATCATGGGTGGCTGCATCCACAGCATAGGAACCTTCAACCCCAGGCAAAGCAAATGTCATTGCATCGTGACTATGCGCCTGCTGCAGCGTGGCCCAAACCTCGGGATCGCCCTCGGGTGGGCCGAATCCCATGACGATGTCTTCAGGGCGCAGGATAGCCTCGAGCCAAGGTCGGAAGAGAACCGACAAGTCCAGCGCAGGCAGAGCGCGCTTGCCCACGATCACGGGATGAACGAACTCGACGGACACATGCTGCGCATCGGTGGCGTAGGGCCCGCGTCCAAAGGCCAAAAGCCGTCCGCCGTGCAGGAATCGCTCCGACATTTCGCGGCAAGCTTCGGCCAGGCGCGGCGCCTCCTGCAAGAAGAAGCGCTCGAACAGTTGGTTCCGCTCGAGCAGATGCTCTTCGACCTGGCTCGCGAGTTTATAGGTCGTTGCCATAGCGAGTCTCTTAACAATTCTTCTTCAGTCTTCCGTTAGCAAATGCGCGGCAAAGGATCGCCGACCAGCATATCTACGATTCGGCTGCCCCCGTAAAGGGTTGTCACCAGCACCGTGCCGGCAGGCTGTTCGCGAACTTCCCCAATCACCTGCGCCTCACTTCCACCCGGAGCCAGGCTTAACGCATTGATCGCGGCATCGGCGTATTCCGGGGAAACCACGGCCAGGAATTGGCCTTCGTTGGCGATGTGCAGCGGATCGAGTCCGAGCAACTCACATGCGCCGCGTACGGTATCGCGCACCGGAATCTGATCTTCAAAAAGAACCATCCCCAGACCGCAATCGCGAGCCAATTCGTTCAGGGATGTCGCCGCACCGCCACGAGTTGGATCCCGCATCCAGCGAATGCCGGGCCCGGCGGCGTGCACCAGAGATTCCACCAGCGGTAGCACGGATCGCGTGTCAGATCGAAGATCGGCTTCGAAATCAAGCTCACCGCGCGCCAGCAGGATGGTGATGCCGTGGTCGCCGATGGGCCCCGAGAGCAGAATCTTGTCGCCGACACACATCGAGCGAGGATCGATGGTCACTCCAAGAAGCAAGCGGCCGATGCCGGTCGTGGTGACGTACATCTGATCCGCCTTGCCGTGTTCGACCACCTTAGTGTCACCGGCAGCGATGCAAACGCCCGCGTCCCGCGCGGCTTTTGCCATGGCGCGAACTTCGGCTTCGAGAACCTGCGTGGGCAGGCCGGCTTCGAGCACATAGGTCACCGCCAGGGCTTCTGCCCTCGCGCCTGAAACCGCGAGGTCGTTCACGGTGCCATTCACGGCAAGTTCACCAATGGAACCGCCGGGAAAACTCAAAGGCTTGACTACAAAGCTATCCGTAGTGATCGCAACTTGTGTGCCGTTGATCTCCACCCGCCCTGCATCTCCGAGTGGGCCGGAGGAGGAACCGAAAAGCAAGGGAGCAAAAAGGCCCTCGACGAGTTTTCGGCTGGCTTTACCTCCGGCTCCGTGAGCCATCTCGATCTGCGGATCGCGGAACCGTGTGGGTACGAATTCGGCAAGCATGGTGGCCGGAGCGCTCAGGCAATCGAGCCTAGACTTACCATTGCTGCCTTGCGGTGTTCGTAGTTGTGATATGCGGCGCATGATCCTTCCGATGACACCATGAGTGCGCCAATAGGATGCTCAGGCGTGCACTCGCGGCCAAACAGTTTACACTGATGGGGCTTCAGCACGCCCTTCAGCACCTCTCCGCATTGCGCGGCTTTAGGATCGGTGACCCGAATGCCGGGAACCGCAAAGCGCTGTTCCGCATCCCATTCAGCGTACTTGTCGTTGATCCGCAGGGCTGACTGCGAGATGAACCCCAGACCGCGCCACTCGAAATAAGGACGTAACTGGAAAACCTCGGCCATGGCCTTGAGCGCCGCGCGATTGCCTTCCCAGGGAACAACGCGCTTGTATTGATTCTCCACCTTGGCCTCGCCCGCATTCAACTGATGCAGGAGCATCACAATGGATTGCAGCATGTCTAGCGGCTCGAAGCCCGAGACCACGATCGGCTTGCGTTCATTCTGTGCAATCCACTCGTAGGGGCGGCAGCCGATGACGGTCGAGACATGGCCCGGGCCAATGAATGCGTCGAGCCGCATGTCGGGAGAATCCAGAATGGCCCGGATCGCCGGGATGATGGTGACGTGGTTGCAGAATACAGAGAAGTTATGGATGCCCTCGGCCTGGGCGCGCATCATCGTGAGCGCAGTGGAGGGCGCGGTAGTTTCAAAGCCGATGGCGAAGAACATCACGTGCTTTTCGGGATTAAGCCGCGCCAGCTTTAGAGCGTCGGAAGGTGAATATACGATCCGAACATCGATGCCGCGGGCCTTGTGCTCAAGCGGGCTGCCCTGGGTGCCAGGGACGCGCATCATATCGCCAAAGGCGGCGAAGATAACGTCCGGCTGCTGCGCGATGGAAAGACCATCGTCGATTCTTCCCATGGGGAGCACGCAGACCGGGCAGCCGGGGCCGTGAATCAGTTCGATATTTTCTGGAAGGATGTCTTTCAGGCCGAACCGATAGATGGCATGAGTATGTCCGCCGCAGACCTCCATCATGCGATAGTGGCGTTGCCGACCGGCGAGCCGGCGAATCTCCTCAGCCGTCCTCGAAATCAGTTCCGGCTCGCGAAACTCATCGACGAATCTCATGCCGATCCCTTCCTAAAGTGTTGAACACGGGCGGGTGTCAATTCACGTCCTCAAGCCCGTATCCCTGGACTTCCTGCATCGCTCCGTCAATCTCTCCCAACATCCGGAGCGTGCTCATCTGGTCGGCGGCATCCTGCTCGCTGATCTTGCTCATGGCAAAGCCCACATGAATGAGCACCCAATCGCCGGGAGTCGGCCTGTCATCTTTCAGCAGACCTAGATCAATTTTGCGGCGGACGCCAACTACGTCCACCAGCGCAGAATCCTGGTTGTCGGAAGAGATCTCGATGATCTTCCCCGGTATGGCTAGGCACATGCGGCATCCTCCCGCGACGTCATGATTCGGTCCATTCTGGTCCATCTTTGAAAATCCCGTGCCCGCGGATCACGCCTGCTGGCGAGCCGAAATATCAAACGACAGCTTGAGTTCATCCTTAAGCTTCACAGCCCCGCCCAGCGCGGAAACTGGGCCAATTTCGTAGTCGCTCGGACGGACGGAAAACTCTCCGGCCGCCCGGAGCGTCGCACCGTTCACCGAGACGCGCGCCGACACAGGCTGAGCGCGCTTAACTCCGTGCAACGTCAGCTCTCCATTCAAAGCCGCCCAATATTGTCCCTCCCCGGTCTTGCTGGCGGACACGCGAGAGCACTCGTAAGTAATGTCTGGATAGGAGTCAGACTCAAGGACTTCTCCGTGCATCCTGCGGTTGATTTCCTCCTGATCTTTCGCACTGATGTCGTCGGTGACGGTTAGCGAAGCGGATTGAATTAGCATTCGCAGGGAGCTCTGTTCTACTGCGTCAGAATTCAGGAATATCTCGCCCTTGAAATCAGGAATCGAAATCGTCGGATTATGACCGAGCGCAGAAAGCAGTCCCGCGGCAAACGCCTTGACCGTAAAGGTGCTTCCCTTCGTTTCAATGATGTAGTGAACCGTGGTGCCCTCCGGCTTTATTTTGGGTTCTATGGCGTAATGCACTAGAGAAACCTCCCGGGAATCAAGATGTCCTTTTCAGAGAATTCAAGACCGTCACTCCGCTTTGCGAGCCACCACGTAAAACGAAAACTTTAACTCGTCCTGAAGTTTCAAGGTGCCCCCGGCGATCGATGCGATGCGAATGTTGTAATCGCTCTGCAGCAGGGTAAAGGTGCCGTAGGCGCGGGCGCTATCGACTCCCAGAGACGCCTGAGCCACAAAGTCCTGATCGTTGGAAACGCCATGAAGATGCAATCTCCCACGCACATTGAGACGGTAAAGATCGTCCCTCAGCTTCTCGGCCTGTACCGCGGTGCTGTCGTACGCCACCTCCGGGAACCGCCTCGTTTCGAGCACCTCCTGGTTCATCACCCGGTGAATCTCCCGGCGATCATCGTCCCGCAGTTCGTCCAGCACCTCCAGGGAGGCTGCCTTCACACGAACCTGAAGAGAAGCATTCTCCAGGTTGCTGAAGGCCATCTGGACCGTCCCATTCCAATCGCGAATCGCGATCTTCGGACTGTGAGCCACTGCCGCAATCAAACCGCTGGCAAAAGCCTGCACCGTAAACTGGCTCGTTCGTGCATCGATCAAGTAACGAACACTGGCGACGCTCGTCGTCATCGAAGTTTTCCTCCGGGACCGTGCCAGTAACTGCGTCACAGTCCGCTGTGCCCCCTCCGAATGAAGCGACCTGCTCTTCAGCCAGCCTGGCTACATGGAGCGCAATTTCAAATAACGATCCAGATCCGGCAGGGCGCCCTGAGCCAGATTCCCCAGGCCGAACTGCCCCAGATAGCGCCGTGCGATCGGATTCGAAAGAATCAGGCCTGCCCCGAAAACCACCAGAGCCACTCCGCTCAGCATGAATAACGTGTCTTTATCGCTGGTTCCATTGCCATTCTCTTCCATTGCCACGGCAGTCTCCTTTTATCGCAGGATATTTACTGGGCTGAACCCTGCCCACCCTTGTCCAGAATTTTGTCGATCAGCGACTCTAAGAGCGCGACCGCCTCTTCCACGGCAGCTTCAACCGGGGCGCTGAGCCCCATCTGACCTTGTTCGCCTCCCAGAGTTTCCGGCTCACAGCCGACGAGCAACACATTCTTGACTTCGATATTCATCGCCCGCGCCATGCGCAGCACGCTCACAGGATTCATCGCGTGGGCCTCGATCAGAGCCTGCGGAGTCTCCGGATCATCCAACGCCCCTAAGTCCGGTTCAATTACGTACAGCGTGCCCGGAGCTTCGCCGTGCGGACAGGCATCCACCAAAATTGTGTTTTCGTAGCCGTCTTGTAGCGCATAGGCCAGGTCAAAACCACGAATGCCAAAGTCGACCACGCGTACGCTATCCGGCAGTTTCAGGTTAGCCAAACAACGAATCACTTCCACACCAAACGCGTCATCCCCAAGGAAGATGTTGCCGATGCCGGCAACAAGTATGGTTGGTTTCTGCACCGCGGAGGTTTGCGGGAACTCATCCGGTGAAAGAGGTTCCACTTCTTCCGCGTCGAAGAAGAAGCGATGACCGGGCTGACGAAGCAACCCCATATCTTTGCCAGGATCGTTGTCCAGAACAACACAGACGTGCTGTTTACCCTCATAATCCTGTTCGATGCATTCGATGGTGGCAATCTGCCCGGCGAGCGCGATGTCCATCACATCGCCGCCCCTACGGGGCCGCAACCGAACGCGGCTTCCCGTCCTCACCTCGACTCCTGAAATTTCCAGGCGATCGATAGTCGTCTTCTCCTCGAGGAGTTGCCACTCCCACTCGTTCATGGGGTCTCCTCCTGGGGTGACCGAGGATCGAGTGACCGAGGATCGACTGGGCGCAGTCCGCGCAGGACTCCATGCAGCTTCATGAACTGTTCTACCGGCATGGTTTCCGTGCGCTCCAGCATCTGCCGGGCACGCTCGTCTGACTGGCTCATCTCGCGCTTCTCATCGTCAGTCAGGGTCATGATGCGCAACGAGAGAATCTCGTCAATCTCGGTTCCATCAAACAGGTCTCCAGCGCTTTCCGGAGCAATTTGCGGGTAGTCGTAGAGGATGATCGGGGATGAAAGCATGGTGTCGCATTGTCCTTCTTCGCCGACCAAAACCGGCCATGTTCCCTCGTTTTTACAACTGGCCGCGACTTCGCTGACTTCTTCCGGAGGCGCAAGCAGGGAGACGAACTTGCCGTCGTGCACGCCGAGGACGCTATGAGTCGAGACCAGCGAGCTCAACAAAGCGTCCTCACGGGTGGCTTGGTGCGCATCGGCAAAGAGCGTTTGATTGCGAATGCGCACGCAGACTTTGAACGAGTGGTCGCCCGCGTATTCGCTTCTCACCTCGAGCATTCCTTGGAGCGAGTTGTGCTCGCGGATGATCAGGCCCGAGACCGAACCTGCTCCATCTCGCAGGTACTCAACTTTCTTTTCGGCAGGAAATATGAACGATTGAGACAGCGGAGCATCAACGAGAGCTTGAACGCTGCACACAGGCAGGATCACTTCGCGCTCAAACGCTTCCTGCCAGTGCTGGTACACATGGCCTGCGACCTCAAGTCTCGCTACCAAATGAAATTCTGGAGCGTCTCCCAGTGGCATCTCGCTCACCGGCTTAACGAGTTCGCCAACAGAGCGCACGACCAGTTGGAGAAACCGCACTCGAACCTCAAGCCCGGTCAGCGAACTGCCTTCGACCAGGCATTCAGTCTGCATGGTCCAGGCCTCGCTGCCCTTCTGCGCCTCGCTATAAGACTGCGGACAGAGCACGCCGAAGTTCCAGCGCTGCTGGTTCTTCACCGACGATGGGCGATAGGGATAGAGCATGTATCCCTCGTAGAGCACCGCTTTTGCGATCATGTCCACCGCCGCGAGATTCATCACATCACCTTCTCTGCCTTCTCCTCGACCACCGGCAGTATGCTCTCCAGCACTTCTTCCCAGGTGGGAATGCCGTGCTGAACTTTGTATTGATACAACCGGTCGAAGGCATCTTTGTGCAGGCACAGCCAAGCACTACTGGGATAGTAGGACTCCATCATGTCGCGCCAGACTTTAACCGGCAACTTGAATCGAGCTTCCTTGTCCCAAGAGATAGGCGCGACCTGCAGCCCGCCCTCGGCATTCGCATAAAAAACAGTGCCGCTGAATTGCAGGCAAACCGGAACTTCTCCGTCTGCCAGCCCGTCGAAATACTTCGTGGCGGCCACGTTGAAATCGAAACTGCAGGGAACCGGAAGATCGATCAGAGTGGTTCCCTTGAATGAAGGCACGACCAGACTAGCGTGGGTCCATAAGAGACTTCTCAGGGTTTGGCCCCAGCGGCTGGGTTCGCCGAACAGATCGAGCAAGCGCTCTTGATCCTCCGCCGTGTATTTGCGGCGGGTGACTTCAAGCTGGATCTGGCATCGCAGCGCAACCGTGTGAATTGTCTGCTCGGGATTGGCATTGGTTAGGCGTAGTTTGAAGGCCAGCAGCGGCGAGGCCGCATTGGCGACAACCTCGGCTCCCTCGACTTGAAAGCTCAAATCAGGCATGCGACTCCTCTTCCATCCGCGATGCCTCTTTGATTTCGACGGAAATCTCAACCGATCGCGCCTTCACATTGGTGAAAAACTCGCCCAGTTCCTTCCACACTTCCGTTCCGCCGGAAAGCCCTTTCCAATGCATGCGGATCAGGCCCACCAGCTTGTAACATTCGTCGATCGGAAGCAGGTAATATTCGGCAGCTGAATATCCGCGGGAATAACCCAACCGGTTCACCAGCAGACCTTCCACATCGGATTCCATTTCGTTCAGAATCGGGTTACGTGTCACAATGTCGTTCCAGGATTCGAGAGCCAGCAGCGACTCGGTCGCCCCCGCCGGGCTGGGATAAAGGGCGATGACGCGGTCCTCAAGGCTGCTTCTGAAGAAGAAGGCCATATTGATGGGGACCATCAGTCCATTCCACTCAGCGTCACTGAGATTGAAGCCGGGAAGGGACCGCACCCGCCGCGGCACGCGCTTGAACTTCACTCCCTGGCCGCTGAACAGAATCGCGCAGGCTTCGCAAGTGCAGAGAAGCTTGCGCTGCGCCACCTCAATCAGGTGCGGATGATCGGGCCGCAGGCCCACGCTGCACAGCTCGCAGCGTTCAAGCGGCCGCTCGCGCCGCGCCAGTTGTCGCAACGTTCCAAAACCATCGGCCGATTGACTAAATCGCTCTTCACCCATGACTTCAAATTCCCAAATGTCTCGCTTCTAATCCGTGCCCGCCGGTCCCAAAGCTCCAGATGATCCGGAAACGCCGCCCATCAACTCGTCCAAAGCCACAAACCCTGAAGCGGGCTTCTCTTCAAGACCTTCAATTACCAGAGAGGTCAAGTCCGGCGCAGCGTCATACATGGCTCCCTCCAGGGTGGCCTGCACGGTTTTCGCGGTTGAACCACACGTATGCGAACCGGTTTCAACTCGCAGCCGGATTGCACCATCGTTCACGCCAATCAGCTCAACCTCACAACCCTGCTTCCGCAGGTGCGACCGCACTCGTTCCACTGCTTTCACCACCCGGCTCTCGAAGTCCTGCGGGTGAAGGCCATAAAGAATCAGGACACTGCTCACCAGCGAATCGCGGCCCAACCGGTCGATGATGCTCATTCCCGGCTCTCCGGTCTCGGCAACGATTTCGAGCGCTTTCTCCAGGGCCGCGCCGTGCAGGTCCATAAGCGACTGCACCAGGTCCTTCGTAGCAGCCCGTACTGCCAGATCGGCGATCGCTTCTATTTCCTGAACCAGCCCCCCGATCCTCTGGATATCCCCTCGAAAATCCCTGCTGTCAGTCACGGTGCTCCTCGGCAAACTCTGCTTCGGTCAAACAAGACTACTCAAAAAAGTAGGAGTGAGAGCGCAGTTTCGAGATGCCAGCTGCGTCGTTAGCCAGCGCATCTGGCGATTCCTAACAGCTACCACCCTCACTCCCTAGTCAACCACGGAGCAGGTTCAGGGTTGAAGACCAAACATTGGAGAATGGTGCGTCTCCAGCACCTTGCCGTTCCCCAGATACATATGGACACCGCAAGGCAAACAAGGATCGAAGCTTCGCACCGCACGCATAATGTCGATTCCCTTGAACTTGTCCGGACCGTTTTCCTCGAAAATGGGCGTGTTCTGCACCGCATCCTCGTATGGACCCGGAGTGCCGTAAATGTCTCGTGGATTGGCATTCCAGGGCGTCGGAGGATACGGATGGTAGTTGGCGATCTTGCCTTCTTTGATTACCACATGATGCGAGAGTACACCGCGAACCGCTTCGTGGAAGCCGCAGCCAATGGCTTCCTCAGGTACCTTGAATTCTGTCCAGGTCTTGGTATGACCTGCGTGCAGTTCCGCCAGCGCCTTTTCCATGAAATGCAAAGCGGCGCAGGCAGCATAGACCTGGAAATAGGTTCGTGCCCGGTCGCGTTCGATGGCATTGCTCCACTTGGGGATCTTCCACTCGAACTCGACCTCGGGCAGGGAAGTGGTCTTCGGCAGGTACATCTTCACACTGGTACCGGTAGCCTTGATATATCCGATGTCAACCAACCCAGCCAGCGCGGTCGTCCAGAGACGAGCTATCGGACCGCCTCCCGTGTCCATCGCCAGATGATCGCCCGTCCGCTTGTCGAACCAGCGCGGCGACATCACCCAGGTGTACTTGCCGCCGAAGTCACGCTTCTGCGGCCGGGGAATCGTAGTTTGGTTCCACGGATGATTCTTGTCCACCGGATTCCCCAAAGGATCTGTCTTTACGAAGACTTGTGAATTCTTCCACTCGTCGTAATAGGAGCTTCCCAGCAGAATGCGGATGTTCAGGTTGATATCAACCAGATCGGTGGTCACCAGCTTGCCGTCGACCACAATGCCGGGAGTCACAAACATGGCGCGACCCCAGTTCGTCATGTTCTTGTATGTGTAATCGCAGACATCAGGGTCATTAAACGATCCCCAGCAAGCCAGCAGCACACGACGGCGGCCAACTTCCTCGTAGCCGGGAAGCGCCTGGTAAAAGAAGTCAAACAGGTCATCGTGCAACGGCACAACCTTTTTCATGAATTCGACATACTTCATCAAGCGGACCAGATAGTCGGTAAAGAGTTGAATCGTCGGTACAGTCCCGACGCCACCAGGATACAGCGTGGACGGATGAACGTGACGGCCTTCCATCAGGCAAAACATCTCCCGCGTCATGCGGCTCATGACCAGCGCTTCGCGATAGAAAGATCCGGTAAATGGATTGAGCGCGGTCATGATGTCGGAGATGTTCTTGAATCCATGCAGATTGGAGTGCGGTGCCGGTGTTGACTGAGCTTTCGTCCAGACCTTGGGATTGGTCTCCTTCACCATCTGTTCGCAGAAGTCGACGCCGACCAGATTGTCCTGAAAAATATTGTGATCGAACATGTACTCGGCGGCTTCGCCGAGATTCACGATCCACTCAGCAATTGGAGGCGGCTTCACGCCGAACGCCATGTTCTGCGCGTAGGTGGCGCAGGTGGCGTGGTTGTCGCCGCAAATGCCGCAGATGCGGCTGGTGATGAAGTGAGCGTCGCGCGGATCCTTGCCCTTCATGAAGATGCTGTACCCGCGAAAGATGGACGAGGTGCTGTGGCACTCGACCACATGGCGATTCTCGAAGTCAATCTTGGTAAAGATGCCCAGGCTGCCCACGATTCGGGTGATCGGGTCCCAATTCATTTCCACCAGATTCTTCGATTTGCTGGGAATGTCCTTGGTCGGTGCGGTAATAGTGCTCATTGATCGCTCCTTTGTCCTTTCGGTGGATCTCTTGAAGAATTCCCGTCGCGCCCTCAATAAGATCGAGGATGGTATCCCGTGGTCAGTTCAGCGCGCGGATGACGCCACTTGGGCTCCTTGTTAACGGTGGACTGGGTCATGGATCTTAAGGCGCGAATAGCGCGGCCATAGGCGCCAACCGCCGCGCTGGAAACCTTCGCTCCCGGCGGTTCATCCATGAAGGGCATGAACTTATCGGGGAAGCCAGGCATAGTACACCCGATGCAGATTCCGCCCACGTTGGGGCAGCCGCCGATGCCGGCCATCCATCCCCGTTTGGGTACGTTGCAGTTCACCACCGGCCCCCAGCATCCCAACTTCACGATGCACTTGGGCGAGCCGTACACTTCAGCGAAGTCACCCTGTTCGTAGTAACCGGCGCGATCGCAGCCCTCGTGGACCGTCTTGCCGAACAGCCAGGTCGGACGCAGTTGATCGTCGAGAGGGATCATGGGAGCCAGACCGGCTACTTGATAGAGGAGGTAGAGAACGGTCTCCATGAAGTTGTCAGGCTGCACGGGACATCCGGGGACGTTGACGATGGGAAGCCCGGCTTTAGACCGCCAATCCCAGCCAAGATAATCCGCCAGCCCCATAGCTCCCGTGGGATTGCCTTCCATGGCGTGAATTCCGCCATAGGTCGCGCAGGTTCCGCAGGCCACCACCGCCAATGCCTTGGGCGCAAGACGGTCGATCCATTCATTAGTGGTAATAGGTTGGCCGGTCTTGGGATCGGTTCCGAGCCCCGCCCAGTATCCCTCCTTCTTGATCTTTTCGTTGGGGATCGAGCCCTCGACCACCAAGACGAATGGCTCGAGCTGGCCCTTCTCCGCCATATACCAAAACTTGAGGAAGTCATCCCCGTTCTCGTAGGCCAGGACCGGGTTGTGCAAATGCACCTTGGGCAGTCCGGGGATTGCTCCTAACAGAACGTCCTCGATACTGGGTTGAGTAGCCGCGGTGACTGAAACCGAATCTCCATCACAGCCCAGACCGGCGGTGATCCAGAGTATGTGTACCTCGGCGACAGGCGATGGTTTTTGTGTGACTCGACCGTACGGAACTGTTTCCGCTGCCATAACTGGACTCTCCTTAACTCTGTTTCACTAAAACCGAAGGCGTTGGTTGCCGAAATTCTCGTTTAGGATGCCGTGAAACATTTCTAACGCCCCCCAAGGAGCAGTTTTTCGTTCTCAGTCCCAGAAGGGGGAGCTGAACAAACGCCCCCAGAATCAACCCGCGCAAGCGTGATCACAAGCGGGAGCACCACTTTTTCGGTTCCGAGGTATCACTATTTTTTCTATCGGGGATTCCCTGATGACCAGGGAGTACATGACAGAGGGATCACAACTTGCAAATCTGGCTGGGAAAGAACGGAGTCCCAGCGAGCCAGCGTTCGTGGTTCGGAAACTTTTACACGGCTTTTTCGTTCATATTCCACTGAATGGCGTGCTGCATAAGTTCGCGGGCGCTGCGCAGCGAGAGTTTTTCCTTGATGTGGGCCTGGTAGGATTCGACGGTTTTTATGCTCAGGTGCAGTTCTTCAGCGATTTGCCGGGTTCCGTGACCTTCGCCGATCAGGCGAAACACTTCCAGTTCGCGGTCGCTGAGGTCGGCGATCGAGGAGTTGCGCAGAGTGCCAGAGCCCGTGATGTAATGCTTGAGCATCTTGTTGGCAATCGAATCGCTCACATAAATCTCGCCACTCAGGATGCGACGAACGGCAACCAGCACTTTTTCCGTGGCTTCTTGTTTCATGATGTAGCCGTTCGCACCGGCACGGAGCGCGCGCTCCGCATAGATTGACTCATCGTGCATCGAGAGAATCAAAACCGGCAGAGTGGGATGAGTGGTGCGAATGTTCTTCAAGAGATCGAGGCCATCGGGGCCGTTGAGAGAAATGTCCACGATGAGAACATCGGGCCGGGCCGAGGCCAGCACATGCATTGCACCCGTCGCTTCTTCCGCTTCGCCGCAAACGAGCAGATCGGGCTCCCGGTTGATCAGCAGTGCCAAACCCTGACGCACGATGGGATGATCATCGACGACCAGAATCCTTTTCTTGGTGACAGCTTGGTTCTGCGAAGTCTGGCTCTGTGATGTAGGGTTCTGCGATTTATAAGTCACGCTCATGGTTCACTTCGTTTCATTTTCCGAAGGTAGGTTCCTGAGGCAGGACCGGAAATAAACAGGTCACCATAGTGCCGCCGGTCGGGACGCGCTGTACTTCGAGAGAACCCCCGACCATCCTAGCCCGGTAGTTCATCAGGTGAAGCCCCATTCCTTTATCGGCGGGAACAGCGCTTCCGATTCCGTACCCGTCATCCTGGATTGTAAGTGCTCCTTGATGCTGGTCGGCGGCCAGGCGAATGACGATCTGGCCGGCGTGACCGTGCTTGATCGCGTTGTTCACCGCCTCCCGGGCAACATAGTAGAGATGCGTGGCCACTGTGTCGTCATGGATCAACACAGGAGTAATACACTGGAACCGACAGGTAACTGCGAATAAATCTTCTACCTCGCCCGCCCATTGCTGCAAGGCCGACATCAGTCCCTGCGCGTCAGACACCACGGGAAGCAGTCCGCGCGCCAACTCCCGCGTCTTGTGGATGGCCTCATTCACCAGGTTCACAATCTTGCCGGCGTCGGCAGCCTCGGGCAGGGCTTTTTCCATCAGCTTTTGTTCCTGTACTTTGCTCATGAAGGCGATGCCGGTCAAATGCTGGCCCAAACCGTCATGCAGATCCTGTCCAATGCGCCGCTGCTCCCGGGCACTGATCTCTAGAATTGTTTTTTCCAGGTGTTTGCGCTCCGTGATGTCGCGAATCGCGCTTGAAACCAGTACGCCTTCTTCCGTTTCCAACGGACTGAGGCTGATTTCCACAGGGAATTCATGGCCGTCTTTATGCAGCCCGTAGAGTTCTTCCCCGGCTGCCCCCATGGGACGCACCCGCGGCTCTCCGAAGAAACTCTTACGGTGTTCGGGATGTTTATGGCGTAGCCGTGCCGGCACCAGCATTTCGAGTGGCTGGCCAAGTAACTCTTCGCGGCGGTAGCCAAACAATTTCTCGACCTGGGCATTGACCAGAACGATGCTGCCCTCTCGATTGACCACCACGACCGCATCGGGCGCCGCTTCCAGTAATCCGCGAAATTTGGCCTCCGCCCGTTTCCCGATGTTGCGCTCCTCCTGCAGCGCTGCTTCGGTCCGCTTCAAATCGGTGATGTCAAAGCCTACGCCGTGAATGAACCAGGGTTCGCCGTCCTCCTTACGGATCATCTTGGCTTCGCAATGAAACCAGAGAACGCGGCCATCGCGCGAAATCACGCGATAGGACGAACGCAGCGGGTTGCCGGTGAGAAACATCTCGGCCGCTTCTGTGCTCCAGCGCTGCTTGTCTTCGGGATGGATGTGGCTGTACCAGCGGATGGGATCCTCCAGCCACTCTTCCTGGGAAAAACCCAGTGCGGCCTCAATCTGAGGACTGACGTAAGCCTCACCGATCCCACGATCCAGATAGGCCATGAACACTACCGCAGGAATCTGCTCGACCAGAGCCCGATATCGGGCTTCGAGATTCGGGAACTGCGCAGCTTCATCCTTGGACCATCCCTGATCGGGCCGTTCCGGCGGATAAACGACGTGTCTCGCAGTTGCGGGATTCTTGGAGCGCCTGAAGACTTCGGCCAAGCCCTGGAGGATTTCCTCAGCCGCCCCAGGACTCATCTCCGGCCCGGCAACCTCAGCCGGACGATCGTCCGACGGTCGGTCGTCGGTCACGTCGCTCTTACTACCCGGCCATGAAAATGAAACCATCCCCACACCTCAACGATGGGTCGGCTTGCGCCAACTGGGCTCTTTGTTCAGCGACGACTGCGTGAAGCGGCGCAAGGCGTGAATGGCGCGCCCATAAGTTTGAACCGCAGCCGACGACAAGAGAGACCCCGGCGGCTGATTCATAAAAGGCATGAACTTATCGGGGAAGCCGGGCATGGTACATCCAATGCAGATGCCGCCGACATTCGGACATCCGCCAATCCCGCCCATCCAGCCCCGTTTTCCAACATTGCACTGTACCACCGGTCCCCAGCACCCCAGCTTCACAATACAAAGCGGAGATCCGTATTCATCGGCAAACTGCGCTTGCTCGTAGAAGCCCCCGCGGTCACAACCTTCGTGCACCGTGTTGCCAAAAAGCCAGGTAGGCCGCAACGCTTCATCGAGGGAAATCATGGGCGCGCGTCCCGACGCCATGTAGAGCAAATACAAAAGCGTTTCCATGAAATTATCGGGCTGCACCGGGCACCCCGGCACGCACACGATAGGAATCTCCGCTTTCGACCTCCACTTCCATCCCAGATAGTCGGGAAGCCCCATGCATCCTGTCGGATTTCCTTCCATGGCGTGAATGCCGCCGTAGGTGGCGCAGGTTCCCGCCGCCACTACTGCCCACGCGTGCGGAACGAGACGATCAATCCATTCACACGTGGTGATCGGCTGCCCAGTCTTCGCGTCTGTGCCCAGGGAAGCCCAGTAACCTTCTTCCTTGTTGTGCTCGTTCGGGATCGACCCTTCGATCACCAGAATGAAGTTTTCCATCTTGCCTTCTGCGGCCTGATGGAAAGGCTTCATGAAGTCATCGCCGTTGGCTAGCCCGAGGAAAGGATTGTGCAGGGTTACTTTTGGAATCCACGGAATTTGCCCGAGAAGGACGTCTTCAATGCTCGGCTGAGTAGCTGCAGTCATCGCAATCGTGTCCCCATCACAGCCCAGGCCGGCGGTAATCCAGAGGACATCGAGCTCGGCAACCGCGTCCTTATGGTTAGGGGCGAACGCCATCCGTTACTCCGTGGACGACATCATAAGCCTTCGGTTCTGGAAGAGAAAGAGCTGCAGCCCGCTCATGTAGGCGCTTTCTCTGCAGCAGCTCTCCTTTCTGCTTCTAATCTGCCGACAACTTGAAGATGACACGACAATCGAAGAGGAGGGCCAGGAACGTGAATCCCGGCCCTCTTCACAGCATAAATAGCGGACATTTCAAGCTGGCGAAGTTCAAGAAGGACCCGGCGGCAAACGTGTTTGCTTCAACGACCGAAACTGTATCGTAAAGTGAATCGCGCCTGAACCGGTTCGACGGGGTGCATGACCCTCGTGAATGCCGCGTCAGCATTCACAACACTCGCAACCAGCGCCTGCCCTGCTAAAGTCGTTGGCGGTGTTGCTGGTAACCCCAGCCCGGTTGCTGGCGTTATTTGCGATACATAGGCGTAGTCAACGTCGTGATCTCGGCGGTTAAGCAAATTCAAAACTTCGCCCCAAAGGCTCCAGTTCTTGTTGATTTTATAACTGGCCCCCAGGTTGACCAGCGCCGTTGAGGGTGAAGTATAAATTGCGTCGGAGGTCAAAGGGCGCGGGCCAAAGTAGCGCAGGCGCAAACTCGCCGAAAAGCCTTTGTAATCCTGCAGTGTAGCGCCCGCTGCGACCACCCACCGAACTGCTTCAGGCACCTGCTTGCCGTTCGGATTTTGCTGGTAAGTGCCGCCCCCGCCCGGAATAAGCTCAAAGCAAGTCGAGTTTCTTGCGCAAAGCTCGGGACCCGCTGGGGTTGAGGTGTAAAACGTCGAATCGTATGGATCGTTTTGAGTAAAAATGGCGCGGGAGTCTGCGAAGTCAGCATCAAGAACTAAATGTTGAGTCGGGGTGTAGTAGTTTCCAACTTCTATGCCATAACGGTTGCTCGACTGAACGGAAGCACTCGTGCCTCCGGTGTCGCCATCCTGCAGCAGTTCGGAATTACTGTGGAGATACCAGATCTCAACGGTGCTTTGCAGTTGTGGGACTGCCACAGTGCGCACGCCGACTTCCGCTCCTTTGGTTTGGACCAGGAAGGGAATCTTAATGGGGTTCGGCGTGTTGTAGTAAGGATAGGCCGGCGAAACCGGTTCATACAGTTGCGTTGATCCACGCACGTCGTTGGTGTGGTAACTGAATCCGCCCTGCACATAGAGCTCTGTATTGGCCCACGGGCCGAAGATCAAACTCTCTTTGGGGCTGGGCAGGAACTTGTTGATCGACTGGTGGGCATCGGGATTGTAGTTGGCAGGGTAGGGATCGTTGGGATAGTTGGGGTTGGTGGGGTTCGTAAAACTGGTGATGACACCTTTGCCGTCGTCGCCGCGCAGGGCCAGGATCGAGCGGAATTTGCTCGCCCACTGGATCTTACTTGTCACCCAGGGACTTGCTATTGTCTCCGTAAATTTATTCAAATCCGTGTCCGCGGGCAAAACCGCGACCTGATCGAGGGAGGAGGGTACATCCAGATAGTTGGCTACATAATCAGTTTTGCTCGTACGCACCCGATCTTCCGTCCGGAAAAGACCGTTGTGGATCCAATCGTTGCGGAGCTGAATGCCCAACGTGGTTTCCATCTTGTGGCCGAAGAAGTGTCCGAAAATCGTATGGCGTATGTCGAACCCAGCCACCCATCGCCTGTCCTGTTGTTCGAACTGGTCGCCTTTATAGGGGTCGACCAGGTAGTAGGTGAAATCCGAGACCAGATTGAGATCGTAATAGAACCCATAGCCAATGAGTGTCGTTTCGGAATTTGCGCCCTTGTGATGCCATTCGCCCTGCAAGCTATAACCCTGTGATCTGCCACCGTCAGTCGGGTTCAGTGCGCCGAAGAAGCCGACGACGGGTATGGCCGTATAGGGGAGCTGATCGCTCGAGTTCCATCTAGCGCCATCGTAGGCGCGGGTCGTGATGCTGAAACCGTCGGCCGCCGTTCCCTGGCTGTAGGTTACAAGGCCGTTGAATTTGTAATAGTTGTCCGAATGCACCCATGGGCCGCCATCGTGATATGCCTCTCCGCCATACAGCAAGTTGCCCTTGCCGAGCTTTTGCGATATGCCGAAAATGAACCTCGCAAACTGGTACATGCCGCCGTCGACCTGGAAGAAGTTCCGGGGCAGCGTCTTGTAAAAAACCACACGGGCATTTCCCGCCGAGCCATAGTCGCCGACATCGGCGTAATAAGGACCTTTCTCGGCATCTACCCGTTCCACAAACTCCGGGATGACGGTGTTCATGTCCGAGTACCCCTCACCGTGCGCGTGCGACGGCAGGTTAAGCGGCATGCCGTCTACGAAAATGGCGAAATCCGTGCCGTGGTCGAGATTGAAGCCACGCAGAAAGTATTGGTTGGCCTTGCCGCCGCCGGCGTGTTGCGTGATGATGAGACCGGGAAGCGCCTCCAAAATCTCTCCCGAGCGAAGAATCGGACGATTTTGGAGTTCCTGTGCGCCCACCGTTACTTGCCCGGCGGAAGCGGCAATTCCGACGAGGTCATCCGCCCGGCTCCGCACCTCTATTTTGGTGCTCGCCGCGCCCACAGCCAGCGAGACGCGCAGCGGAGCCGGGGACTGGGTGGCTACGATGGACACTGGCACTTCTTTAGTTTCAAAACCGGGTTTCGATACCACGAGTCGATAATCACCTGTCGAGAGTCCAGAAATAATGAAGGAGCCGTTCTTGTCCGACTGAGTCGTTGCTTGTACAGCGCCGTTCGCGCTTCGAACCTGCACGATAGCCCCGGCAATCACGGCGCCAGATGTGTCAACAACAGTTCCTGACATCTGAGGCGCATAAGCTTTATCACTCGTGGCGACCGGCGGCTTCTCTTGCGCGATCGTCGGAAGCGAAAACCAGAGTATGAGCATCAAGAACAGCCCTAGAGTTACCTCCGCAGCGACTCCACGTCTTGCCTGGTTGCTCAATGGAATCCTTCGCATATCACGTTCTCTCAAGTCGTGCTACTGCAGACATAACACGACTCTCAATATCGTGCTACAAGGTAGCATAAATCTTAAACGCTAAATGCGGAGCTATTCGAAGTGTTTAGGCTCTAGAGGACTTTCCCCGCCTACGCTATGGGGCTTTCCCGGTCGTTCCGTCAGCGCTGCCGGTGGGGATGTTGTGACAGGGTCTCTGGAGAACTCATGACGAGGCGCCCATGCTGCACGCCTTTTGTGCTGATGAGTCGATCCGCCAGCTTTTGGACATCTTTCGACTTGCCGCGAAGCACGACTACTTCCAGGCAGCTTTCGTGGTCGAGATGCGCGTGCAGAGTCGAAATGACGATTGCATGATGCTCATGCTGCAGATCGGTAAGCTTCTCCGGCAGCAAACGCGTGTGATGATCGTAGATCAGGGTCACCGTGCCCACCACAAGCGCATTTCCAGCGACCACGACCGAACCTACCAGCCGGTCACGAATCAAATCGCGGAATGCCTCCGAACGGTTCTCATAGCCCTGGTCTCCTATGAACGAATCAAACCGGCGCAGTAGTTCTGAATCGATCGATACTCCGATGCGGCTGAGATTTCCCATCCAGCACCTTTCTTCGTCCGAGAACCAGCGATTAGCGTAGCATATTCCCCCAAAACAGTAGCACTCGCTCAGCAGACACTTTCGAGCGACCGAACGGGACGTCCTAGGGGCATGTAACTGGCCTGTCGGAACTTTGTCTTGACAGGGAATACTGGTTTAACCCACGATGGACCGTTAATTTACAGCGATTCTCTATGATCCTGCGTTCACGGCGGAGCACGAACCTAAGGTCCAGGTCGATATGCGCTTTGTCGTATATTGTCCTTGCTGCGCTCCCTCTGTTTGCGCAGTCTTCTGGGTCCATCACCGGCACGGTTCTCGATGATAGTGGTGCGGTGGTGTCTGGAGCGGTGGTTTCGTTAAGCGATCCGGCCACAGGTTTCAAGCGAAATACCACGTCCAACTCAGACGGCCAATATCTGGTTGCCGGCCTCGGTGCCGCCTCTTACGACGTCACCATCACAGCACCCGGCTTTAAGAAATTTGAAGCTAAGCGGGTTATTCTCCGGGTGGGCGAAAGGCTTAGGGTAGACACGAAGCTGGTGATCGGCAGAGTAACCAGCGAGATTGTCGTGGAGGGAAGCTCGGTCGGCAAGGTCGAGACTCAATCCTCGGAGCTAGCGGGCACGATTACAGGAGAACAAATCAGCCAACTGGAGTTGAACGGGCGCGATTTCACCACGCTCATCAAGCTTGTCCCTGGGGTCAGCGATCAGACGGGACAAGATGAAGGAACCGTCGGGCCGCAAGGGAGTGTGTCCTATGCCGTCAACGGTGGCCGCACCGAGTTCAATAATTGGGAAATTGACGGTGGCGAGGTGCTCGATACGGGCAGCAACGCCAATATCAACGTCTACCCCAATATCGATGCGCTTGAGGAAGTTCGCGTGCTTACTTCGACTTACGGCGCGCAGTATGGACGCAACGGCGCCGGCACCATCGAGGCCGTCACGAAATCCGGCACCAATCAGTTCCATGGCGACGCCTTCGAGTTCATCCGTAACGCCGCTTTCAACGCCCACAACTACTTCGACCTGCCCGGACAGGCAAAAACGTACTACAACAAGAACGATTTTGGGTACATCCTTGGTGGACCGATCAAGAAGGACAAACTGTTCTTCTTCTGGTCACAGGAATTTCGCCGGGAAAATGTCCCGTACGTTTACAACAACCCCACCCTGTATCTCCCTGACGCTGCCGAGCGCGCCGGAAACTTCAGTGAAGACTGTCCGGCTGTGGGCACTCCGTTTGTGAGAGCAGGCGTTGTTCCTGTAATCACTAATATTGGCCTGGAGGCGGTGAGCCCCAATTGCCCCGCATACACCTCCCCGGGTCAGGATTCGAATGGCGATAATTACTATCTGGGTTTTCCCAACAACACGATTCCTTCCAATCTCATGGATCCTGCCAACACCAACCCGTTGATGGCAAATGTTCCCTTGCCGAATGACGGGCATGCTTTCGTGGGGACGTTTGCTGCGCCCATCCGTTGGCATGAAGAAATGATCAAAATCGACGATAACATCAACTCCAAATTGCGGGCGAACATCCGCTTCATCCATGACTCGTGGACGCAGAGCTTTCCCATTTCGCCATGGACTGATCAGACTACGAATGTGCCGGCGATCGGCGGAACGCTGCAGGGCCCCGGAATCAGCCTGGTGACGAACTTGACGGCCACCATGTCTCCCACGCTGCTGAATGAGTTTGTCTTCAGCTACGGATCCAATCACTTGCATCTTTTCAACACGGGAACAGCATGGCAGCGCCCAGCCAGTATGACCATGACAGGGATCTTTGAAAACGGCTTTAACGGAACGATTCCGCAGATTAGCCTCGGCGGTAACGGAAACTTCTACTTCTCCGTGGATCCAGGCTATTTGCCCTGGAACAACTCGAATCCCACTTATGCCTATCACGACAATCTGACATGGATCAAGGGCCGGCACAATCTGCAATTCGGAGCCTACTTCGCAGCCATCCAGAAAAACGAGCCCGCCCAAGAGGAACCCAACGGAAGCCTGGGTTTCGGCGGGAACGCAGGCACCGCCTACAATGAGGCGAGCCCTTCGGGAGGGCCCTTTTCCAGCACGGGTAATCCTTTCGCCGATCTGCTGGTAGGGTACATCAGTAATTTCTCTCAACCCAATCAAAACCTGAAATATTACAACCGTTATAAAGTCTTGGAACCTTTTGTGCAGGACGATTGGCGAGTCAGCAGGCGGCTGACGCTGAACCTCGGTCTGAGGGTGAGTTTGTACGGCAGCTATTTTGAGCGCTATGGAAATTCGTATAACTTCGATCCTAACGCCTACGTAGCAGCCGACGCGCCAGTGGTTGACCCGAATACCGGAGCACTTGACTTCGGTCCCGGGCAAAGCGTCAACAACATGACCGGAATGGTGCACTGCGGCTACAACGGAGTGCACCGCAGTTGCCAGTCCGATCACTTATTCAACCCCGCACCCAGGATGGGTTTCGCTTTCGATCCGAAGGGGGACGGGAAAACTGCATTCCGCGGAGGTTACGGTATTTTCTTTGAGCACGCGAACGGCAATGACGCCAATACAGAATCGCTGGAAGGAAATCCTCCAGGCATCATCGCGCCGGTGCAGCAGTACATATCGGGTTACACGAGCATTGGCGGCGTAACCACGGACAATCAACCTTTGTTATATCCCCTGGGCGGCGGTGTCAGTCAGTTGACCTCTATAACCACCATCACGCAGTGGCCTTACATCCAGCAATTCCATTTCGACATCCAGCGCGAATTGGCCCGCAATACGATCGTGACCGTGGCTTACGTCGGCAGCAAGGGGACTCATCTCTCACAGCAACTCGATCGCAATCAAATCCATTCCACTCCCGCCAGCGAAAATCCGTACCTGCCGGGGCAATTCATTACCAACGCTGACTGCGAGAATCTGTCGAACGGAGTTAACAACCTCGCGAACGGAACTCCAGTCTTGGGTCAGGCCCTTATCAATCTCAACAACGCCTGCGGCAACGTAATTACGGATTTGTTTCGTCCCTACCAGGGCTATGACTCTATCTACGGCATCATCGGAGGGGCGAACTCCAACTACAACGCCCTGCAAGTCTCTGGCAGGCGAAATGCGGGCGGACTTCAACTCACACTCGCATACACTTACAGCCACTCGATTGACAATTCTTCCGACCGGTACGACAGCTCGTTCGTCGATTCCTATAATCTGGCCTCCTATCGTGCCAGTTCCAGCTTCGATCAGCGCCATATCTTTACTGTCAGCTACATTTACGATCTGCCGGTTTTCCGGCATTCGCCAGGCTTAAAGGGATCGTTGATGGGAGGCTGGCAAATATCGGGCATCACGACGGCTCAGTCGGGTGAACCGACCACGATTAGCAATGGAGGGTACTACGACAATGCCGGGGTAGGGAATAGCGTTGGTTCGGGCTCTTATGCCGACCTTGCGGGAGATCCGCACGGTCCTAAACCTACCTTCAACCAGGTACCGGGAATTGTGTATGGCCCCTTGTTATACAATCCCGGAGCTTACACGCAGCCCACGGGTCTCACCTTTGGCGACTCGGGGCGTAATTCTCTGGCCGGACCGGGCCGTCTCAATTTCGATATGGGAGTGTTCAAGCGCTTCAAAGTCACGGAGTCGAAGGCGTTGGAGTTCCGTGCGGAGGCGTTCAACGTTTTCAACCATCCGCAGTGGACCGGCGTAAACAACAGCAGTTGTGGTTATGTGACCGACTCGGGCTCAGGAAGCTCTGGCTCGAACGATTGTATTAACGGTAACGCGGAAAATGGAGAAGCGCCCACCAACTTTCTGCACCCCAATGGTGTTCATATGCCGCGGATCGGAGAGTTCGGCTTGAAGTTCATCTTCTGAGTTGGAATGCGCATGGTAAGAGAGGCGATCTTCTAATTTGCCGGAGGCTGCAGCGTTTTCACCAGCCACGGAATAATCACTTCCGTACAAACGAATTCTCGAGGCTATGGAGCGGCGCGATCCTGAAATCGCGCGCAGCGTGCTGATCACTGCCGACGAAAGGTTCAAAAGGTTGGAGGCGGATGGCAAGACTCGGTTTCATCGGCTTAGGAGTCATGGGCAGCCAGATGGTCAACCGGCTGCTGAGCAAAGGTCACAGCGTCACCGGCTACAACCGCACCCGGACCAAAGCAGAGTGGCTGGTTGCAAAAGGCATGCAGTGGGCCGACTCGCCGCGCGCGGCCGCAAACGCCTCCGACTTCACCTTTGCCATGGTCACCAATGCCTCTGCCATCGCGGCCATCACTGAAGGTCCCGATGGAATGCTGGCGGGGCTGAGTGCGGGCAAGATATTCATCGACATGAGCACGGTGAGTCCCACTGTGAGCCGCGCGCTTTCCGCTAAGGTCCGCGAAAAGGGCGCCGACATGGTTGACTCACCGGTCTCAGGCAGCGTGGTTACATTGCAGGAAGGCAAGCTCTCGGTGATGGTCGGCGGACGCCCCGAGACTTTCGAAAAAGTGAAACCGCTGCTGCTCGACATTGGCCCCAAGGTCACTTATGTCGGCGACAACGGTCTGGCGCTCGCCATGAAGATTGCGGTGAATTTGAGTCTCGCGGTGCAGATGCTGGCATTTTCCGAAGGAGTGTTGCTGGCCGAGAAGAGCGGCATCGCACGCGAAACCGCCGTCGATGTGCTCACCCACAGCGCAATCGCGTCGCCCATGATTCAGTATCGCGGACCCTTCGTCCTGCAGCAGCCGGAAGAAGCATGGTTTGACGTCAACATGATGCAGAAGGATATGGTTCTTGCGATGGATCTGGGACGCCAGCTGGATGTGCCTCTGCCCTCGACTGCAGTAAGCAATGAGATTCTGACCGCGGCACGCGGCATGGGCTGGACGAAATACGATTTTGCCTGCATGTTCGATGTGCTGGCTGCCATGGCGGGGGTGAGTACCCCCGTCACCGCAGGACCGAAGAAAAAATGACGACAGCTACCTCCAATCCAAAAGCTGGCCGCGAAAGCTCCCCCGAAAAGAAAAATAGCTCCACACGTACCGCTAGATGGTGAGCATTGGCTTGTTTGAAGAGCAGGTGAACGAGGTCTGCTCGTTGCCTAGACCGTGACTCTGCGCACCTCGTTACACTGTCAAAGCGTGCATGTAGTCAGCGTCGACTTTGAGAGCCTCCATCGGAGGCATATCGAACTCTTCCTGCTCCACAAACGCATGTTCGAGAGGAGCCTTCTTTGCCGCTTCGAAGATAGGATGATAGTCAATACTGCCGCGTCCCAACTCCGTCGAAGGCGGCGGCTCGGAGTTCGTGTATGCCGCGCCACCCATCTTAAAGTCCTTCACGTGAAGCATGGAGAAACGCGCCGGGTAGCGTGTCAGGTAGTCCACGGGGTTCTTGCCGCCCACTACTACCCAGCCGCAATCCATCTCCATTGTCACTTTTGCCGGATCGGTCGAGCGCAAGAGTTCGTCGTAGAACACTGTGCCGTTCTCCGACCGAAACTCCGCCGTATGGTTGTGGTAAGCAAACCCAATGCTCGCTGCGTGCGCACGTTCTCCGATCCGATTGAACTGCTCCGCGTTCCACCGCCAGTCCTCGAGTGTCATCGATTCCCGTGCCGCGCGGGACGCGGGATCCTTCACGCGCGACGGATCCTTCAGCATCGGCGAAGCGCAGACAATGTACTTGAGCCCCAGATCTTTGCCGAACTGAATCACTTCGTCCATTTTCGGCAGCAGATCCCTCAACGGATAGTGCGCACTAACGCACCGTAGGCCCGCATGATCCATCGCTTGCTTCACTTCGCTGGCGCTGTGACCGAAGAAGCCCGCGGCCTCCACCTCGCGATACCCAAGCGCAGCCAGTTGCTCCAGCGTTCCCTCGTAGTCCTTGGGCAGGATGTCCCGCACCGAGTAAAGCTGTAACCCAATCGGCAATCCCAGAGGATTCGCCCTGAGTCGGGGTAGGCTGCTCCACAACGCTGCGCCGGCAGCTGAGGCTGAGGCAGTCATCAAGAAAGTTCTTCGAGAAATCCGATGCATAGTCTATTCCCTCGATACCGAGTCGTCGGCCTTCGGCTACAAATCTTATGCCACAAACGGCGATTGTGTTACTTCTCCTCGCGGAGAAGTTCCAGTTCAGAGCCTATGAATCCCCACGAGTTCCACGCCTCGCCCTTCACCACATTCCGGAACAGGCCAACAGCCTCGGAGCGATTGTGATGATATAGATCCCAGTTCCCGACACCGTAGCTCACCGTGTCAAAGGCTAGTTCGCCTTCGAGATCCTCTGGCCCCGCAGGCGGAGGCGGCAACACTGCCTCTGCCGTGAGCTGCCCCTGATAGAAATGCAAAAGACGAAGATAGAAATATAGGTGTGGTTCAGTGTTCTTGACCTCGGGCGTGATGCGTGTCAAAACCTGTGCCGCCTCTCGCTCTTTCCCCACACGACGCAGCGAAACATAGAGCCAGTTCGAGCAATCGATCAGGCTGTCATTGCTCTTCGCCAACGCCCGCGCCTTGTCGAACGACACCGCCGCCTCATCGAACTCACCCAGAAAATAATGCGCGAGCCCCAGGTGATAATAAGCATCCAGCATCTCCGGAGCGAGCCGTGTTGCGTGCTCCAGATCGTTCATGGCTGCCTTGAACTCCCGGAGCCCTAGCTCCCTGTGACCCCGCTCCAGGTAAAGCTCCGCGCTCTTTGGAGCGAAAGCTAACCCTTCGGTGGATGTTGCCACCGCTTCTCTGTACTGCCTCCGCCCCGCCTCCGCTTTAGAAAGCTGCAGCACCCGATCCACATTCTTCGGATCTGCCGCGAGGCTCTTGCGAGCACTGATAACGCTCTCGTCATCCGGCAGCGAGTACAGCTTGCGCCCGAGACCGGAGGTAAGTTCGAGCGCGCCCTGCGCGGGTCCGGCGCCGCCCTGAGACGGCAGTTGAGCCGCTAGGATGAAAATGGCTACGAAGAGAAAAACACCATAGCGAAGTCCGGATTCCCATCGGCTCATCTGTACTGCCTCCTGTAGTTAGAAATAATCCATTCGACAAAGCGCAAAGCCACGCGAGGCCCTAGCGCAGCGCCACAACCTTCGCCTCTTCACAAGCCTTCAGATAATCAGCCACAACCTCGAGTGGGACCGGCCCAAACTCTGCAGCCACCGCGTCTCGTATCTCGCCCACCGACCTCTTCCCATCGACGAAGTTGACGATTTCATAGGCATAGAGCGCTCCCTGGTCCTGCACGCGCAAAAGACGGCTCGTCCCGCCGCCTAACAGCTTGATCTTCCCGACGCGCTCGCTCCCCAGTCGGTCCAAGAGCACGTCATCGTTTTGGTAGGTGAGTGGTCCAAACTCGGCCGTGCGCACTGGAACCCGCGACGCGTCCGGCTCGGCGTGCCAGGGCGCCAGCGCCTGGAAGTCGTGAACCCCGCGCATCTCCGCACTGTGCTCGAGCCATTTATTCAGCATCGCAGCGTGAGCATCCAAATCTTTCCCGAACGCCGCCGCTTTCTCCGGATCGCTCTGAGTGTAAGTTGAGAAAGATCGAAGCTCCGCCTGTTCACGCCGAAGCATCTGTGTCATCAGATTGCGAGCCTCGTACCACGCCTCGTTTGGCGGCAACTGGCTGTCTTGCACCAGGCCCTGCGCCCGCTCGAAGCCCTCTGCCAACCGCTGTTGTGCGCGGGCCGCGAAGAACGGAAGCAGGGAACTGGCCTCATCGGCGTTGACCGCCGCGTACGTGTATCCCGAAGCTGCCCCCAGCAAGGCGACTCTCCGTAGCTTGGTAGCATCTATCTGCTGCAGCGTGTCGTGATCGGTGTGAATATAGATATCCGGCCAGTCTCGCAGGTAGAGCGACGGCACCGCAATCGTCGACGAGTCATAGTCGTCGTGATCGCTGCCCTCGGCGTACGGCGTTCGGTCGGCCAGAAACTCGTTCCGCGTTCCAGAAGCGCCGTTACGATCTTCGAGCACTGCAGCCTCGGCATGGTTGCCGTCCCCGGCATACGCCGTCGCGCCAGCCCGGATCGTCTCGGCGAATAACTCGCCCACATCGGTCACGAAGGTCGGTAGTGACCATGGCGTCTCCGTCACGTGCAGAATAGATTTGTTCTTGTACGGATCGCCACCGACCATGTCCATGTGCACATCGGCACGCAGGGAGCGCCGAATATCAGAGTGCTCGCTCAGGAAAGCCATCGTCCCCTCGACCTCCGGTCCCCAGATAAACCGCAGAGTTCGAGCAGGTCGTGGTAGCTTGCCGCCTCCGATCAGGCGGTTGAGCACACGCGCTGACTCAAGGATGGTCACACACCCACTCGCGTTGTCGTTCGCTCCCGGCCGCTGATGGTCGAGATGGCAGCTATAGACCACCTCGCCCGCGCGCGGGTCCGTACCCGCTATGGTTGCCGTCACCACCGTCCAGTGCCCGTTCGTCACCTCCGCCTTCACATGCGCGCTCAGCGTCACCGTCCGCCCACTAGTGAGCTGCGCCCGCAGTGCCGTCGCCGTTGCTCGCGACACCATAAATGCAAATCCTTGCGGCAGCAGCGCATCCAGGTGTCCCCAGCGCACAATATTAGTGTCGAGCCCCGACCACGCCGTCGTCTGGTTCGGCATGTCGCTCACAATCCCCACCGCTCCGTGCTGCATCACCGCCATGCGCTGCACCATCGCCAGCACACCATCCGCAAGAACGATCTTTCCTCGCACGTCTTTGTCCGCGTAGTCTGACTCGCTCGTCCCTTGGCCCACATCGACTAGCGGCGCGTCCGCGTCCGCGGTGTGGCTGTAGTCGGCCAGCCGGATCGGCTCCGTTGCCCAGTCGCCCAGCAGCGTGTGCTCGGGCTGAAGCTCCCACAGACTGGCTGCCTCAACACGCCAGGCGAGATGTGAGCGCATGAGCCCATAGTGAATCTTGCCATCGATCGGGAACTGCTCCGAGTGCGCATCCTGCAGCCCGTATTCCTTGGCGCGCATCAGCATGAACTCCGCCGCTTGGTCGAACTCAGGCGTCGCCGGTACCCGGTGCAGCCGCGTCAAGCTGCGCAAATTCTCATACGGAGCCGTGCCGCTCGCCTCATCGCGCATCTGCGTCCACTGCGCCTCCGTAAGAAAGGGTTGCTGGGCAGAGAGCAAACTGCCATAAAGAACTACTGATAAGGCCACAAGGAGCCGAAGATGTTGAGCAGTACTGAGAGATCGCATAACTAGATGATCGTCCTGTACGGGGTGGGGTATGTTGAAGCCGGTCAACCCACACCAGGGAGTGCCGACTATCTCGCCGATTGTATTCCCTATCGCTGATCGGCTGTACGCTGATCTGCAAGACTAAACGAGACACGTTGGGCCAAGCTTGTTGTTCATCAGTTCGCAGTTCTTCAGGCTGTGATGGCAATGACTCGCAGAGGACTGCCAGAGCCACCGACAATTTTCAGTGGCGCGGCGACAACGATGGCGCCAGTCGGCGGAAGCTGGTCAAGGTTGGCGAGACTCGCTAAACCAAACTTGCCGCTGCCGTGCATCAGATAGTGATTCGGAAAGGGTGGATCAAAAGTAGCGGCCTGGCCAGCATCGGTCCCAACCGTTTCCACGCCGACGCCTAGCACATCCCGCTGCTCCGCAAGGAGAGCAGAACTTTCCTTGGCCAGCCCAGGGGTGTGGGGTCCGTTCTCCTTCAGGTTAATGTAGTCCTTGGCGTCGGTGCGCTTCGACCAGTCGGTACGTAGCAGAACCCATGCGCCCGCCGGAATACGGCCGTGCTGCTTTTCCCACTGGCCGATACGCTCTGGCGTCAGCAGATAGTTTGGGTTTTTCGATACCTCCGCACTGATGTCGATCACACAAGCGGGTCCGACAAACTTTCTCGGCGGGATGCGATCCACGGTGTTGTCCGGAAGGTCTTTCCCCGAGACCCAGTGCACCGGAGCGTCGAAATGAGTGCCAGTGTGCTCGCCCGTCTCGAACCCATTCCAGTACCAGGCCGGACCGCGTTCATCATAGTGCGACAGTTCCCAGATTTTGAATGCAGGCGTGTTGTTGAACTGCGTCGGCAGAGGCAGCAAAGGAGTCTGCGGAGATAACGGCTGGGTCAGATCCACAACCCGCAGCCGGCCGGAAGCAAGTTCCTCAAGCAGTTTGGACAAGACAAGAGACATCAGCGCTCCTCACAAACTTTGCGTTCGGCATGCTACCGCCGCTTCATCATCAGTCCCCTCTTAAGCGACTGGATATGCCGGCGGAATTGAAACCGATTCTCCAGCAACGACAGGTCAGTAACGTAGGCGGCGGGGCCCTTGGCTTCCACTTTGGCGACAATGGTTGTGAGTTCGTTGCTCTGCATGGCTTCGCTCACAGCGGCTTTGAAACTTTCCACACTACGGACTGTAGTCACTCGGGGAATGCCCGAGGCCCGCGCAATGCCCTCCAGGTCTGTACCAGTGCTCGGTCGCCGTTGGGAAACCGCCGACCGAGAGCAGACTCTCGTTGTCGAAAACAACGTGGATCAGCTTCCTGGGGTGATAGCGCGCCATGGTGCTGAGGCTGCCAAGGTTCATCAAAAGCGAGCCGTCGCCATCGAATACGATCACTGTTTGTTCCGGTAGGCACAGAGCGAGACCCAACCCGGTCGATGAGGCCAGGCCCATCGCGTGTTGCAAGTAGAAGAAATTGGGACGGTGACCCAGAGAATGCAGTTCAGCCGCGACTGCTCCCATGATAGTGACGACAAGACAGTCTTCCAGCTCCGAATAAACCGACCGAAGACAATCGAGGCGCAGCATCACTCCTCCCACATCAGGTCGCGCGTCAACAGAAGGGCGACGGGCTGCAAACTGCTTTCGGCGAGAGTCTGCGCCTGCCGGATACGCTTCTTGACGGTCTCCAACGCGTCCAGAAAAAAATAAGGGATACCCAGCGCTCGCAACAGCGGCTCCGTGACGTTGCCGCCTTGCGTTTGCCACGGGTCGCGCTCCCCCAAAGGAGCCGCGGTAGCTGATGAGCATCAGGAGAGGAATCTTGTACAGATGTGCGAAAGAAACGATACCGTTAATGGATGCCAAAAAGCCGTGGTTCTGCATCAGCATGGCCGACTTCACTCCGGCAAAGTGTGCTCCGGCTGAGATGCCGACCCCTTCTTCCTCCTTTGCCAGACGAACCAAAATCACTCTGGGTCCTCGTCCGCCAACCGGATGAGATGGACCAGCCAGGTTTCCGGCAGAGCTGAGACCAGGCGGATGTCGCACTCCTTCAAAGCGTCATAGATCAGCTTTGAGTTGGTCGCGGATACCGGCATAGATTGGCTTTCAGGTTGACGAGCTGTTGCAGCGGAGTATAGGTTTGGCACTGGTCATTTTGCAAGACTCCATGGCCGACTTTTCAGATGTAACCAGGAGCAAGAGTTGGAGGTCGAATCCCAAGGTGTTCTCAACCCCGAAATCCCTCCGCACATCGAATGCGACCTTTCCTATTGAAACCGTTCGCGCTGATTTTCCTGCGCTGACCCGCCCTCCGGGATTCATCTTCTTTGATAATGCAGCCGGTGCGCAGGTTCCCCAGTCGTGCTGGACGCGGTGAATCATCATCTCCTCGAGTGCAACGTGCAGCGAGGGGGACGCTACGCGAAAAGCCGCGAAGTGGACGAGACGATTTTGCGGGCCCGGCAGAGCGTCGCTGATCTTGTGAATGCCCGCGATGCAAGCTGAAATCGCATTTGGCATGAACGCCACTTCCTTTATTCGGATGGTGAGTCTTGCGATCGGACAAACTCTCGACAAGCGGAACGAAATCATCGTAACCGACATGGACCACGAAGCGAACGTCGCCACCTGGCTGGCGTTGGAGCGGAACGGGCGCGAATTCTCCTGGTGGAAAATGAGGGACGATGGAAATCTGCACGTTGAGGACCTCATCCCCCTGGTGTCTTCGAAGACACGCCTCGTGGCATGCACGCTGGCTTCGAATGCCATCGGCTCGATTGTGGATGTCGCGGCGGCGGCAAGAGTGGCGCACGCGGCCGGGGCTGAAATCTTTCTCGATGCCGTGCATTACGGCCCTCACGGGTTGATCGACGTGCAGGCCTTCGATTGCGACTACCTGGTGTGTTCGGGTTACAAGATTTTCGCCCCTCACATGGGATTTCTTTGGGGACGGCGCGAATTGCTGCAAAAGCTCCCGACCTTCCGTGAGGATTTCATTCCCGACGAGCCGCCGGGAAAAATTGAAGCCGGCACTTTTATTTATGAAAATGTAGCCGGGATGGATGCCGCCGTGCGCTACCTGGAAACCCTGGGCAGAAGCATGAGCGGAAATGATGGAGACGGCGAAATCTGAATCGAGGCGAGCCGCTCTGCAACGTGCGTTCAAGGCAATCCGAGTCTACGAAGAATCGCTTTCGCTCGAAATGCTTCGGGTGCTGAAAGATTGCGGCGCGGTCGTCTACGGCGATAGCAGAGACAAAGCGGCTCAGTGAACGAGTGCCGACGCTGTGCTTTAATTTGCCGAACATGTCCCCGGCACAGAGTCACCGAAGAGCTCGCGAAACAAAATATCGGCGTGCGCGACGGCCACATGTATTCGCCGCGGCTGATGAAGCGATTGGGGCTCGCCACAGAGAGTGGCGCAGTCAGAGCATCGCTCGTCCACTACAATACGGTCGAAGAGGTACGCAGGTTCGGAAGCGCGCTGGCCGAGATGCGAGTGAATGATTCAACTCTCGAACAGAAGAACTTCATGCTGACCGACAAGCAAATCCAGGAGATTCGTTCTCGCTTCAGCATCTTCCAACGCAAAATCTATCTCAACACTTGCTCCCAGGGCGCGCTCTCGGATGCCGTGCAGACCGGCCTGGAGGACTATATCGCGAGTTGGCACGAGCAAGGCTCGCCGTGGGAGACGTGGGTGGAGCGGTATGAGGACGGCGCGAACTGCTTTTGCGCGATTCATCAACGCCAGCCCGGATGAGGTTGCCATCGTGACCAGCGTTTCGGCGGGCATCAATGGCGTCGCCAGCGCCCTGAATTTCCGGGAACGGAAGAAAGTCGTAATGGGTGAGTTCGAGTTTCCTACCATGGGTCATGTCTGGCTCGCGCAACGCGTTCGAGGCGCCGAAGTGCAATTTGTGAAAGCGGAAGGCAACTGCATTCCGGCAGCCAATTACGAAAAGGTGGTAGACCGCAATACGCTCATCGTGCCGCTCACGCACGTTTGTTTCAAGAACGGATTTCGTTCCGAGGTAAGCGCCATCACACAGATCGCCCACCGCTGCCGGTGCTCTCGTAATGCTCGATGATTACCAGGACTGCGGAACCCGCCCGGTTGACGTGAAAGCCATGGACCTGGACTTTTTTGTAACTGGAACTCTCAAATATCTGCTCGGCCCTCCCGGCCTCGCCTTCATGTACGTCCGCAAAGAACTTATTTCATCGCTGGTTCCCACGGTCACCGGATGGTTTGCGCAAACAAATCCGTTCGCCTTCGATCCCCAACATGTTCGATCTATCTCCCACCGCGCGAAGATTCGAGTCAGGTTCTCCATCCGTGCCCAATGTGTATGCGGCGGTGCCCGGATTCCAATTGCTGCAAGAAATCGGCATGGAGAATGTTGCCGGCCACATCAAGAAACTCACGCAATCGCTGTTGGGCTGCGCCCGCGATCTGGGCATTCGCGCCAAAACGCCCGCCGATAGCGCGGGGCCGCTGGTGGTATTGCAGTGCAAGGATTCAACCTTACTGGTGCAGAAGCTCGCTGAAAGCGGCATCGTCGCATCGAACCGTCACGACGGCTTGCGGATATCGTTCCACGTGTACAACACCATGGACGATGTGAAGGCAGTCGTGGAAGTTCTCAAGAAGAATATCGATCTCATGGTCCTTGACCCTGCCAGCGTTGGCAGTTATGACTGATCAACCACGTTCCGCGGCCGGGGCCACGCTTACCGGTGAGACGCCTCCGATGCCGGAAGTGGAAGGTCTCCACCGCCGGTTGGGCCAAAGGCAGCTCACCATGATGGCCATCGGCGGCGCCATCGGTGTCGGCTTGTTTTTGGGAAGCAGCGTCACCATTCGGCTCGCCGGACCCGCCGTCATTCTTTCCTATCTTCTGGGAGCGGGCATCGCTCTGATCATGTCCTATGCGCTGGCGGAGATGGCAGTCGTCCATCCGGTCGCCGGCGCGTTCGGAGTTTACGCGGAGAAGTATCTCAATCCCTGGGCAGGTTTTTCGGTTCGAGCCACTTACGGAGTCGCACAGATCATTGCCATCGGCGCCGAAGTCACAGCCGCCGGCATCTACATTTCTTTTTGGTTTCCGAATGTTCCGCAATGGATTTGGGTGGTGTTGGTTTCAGCCGCTCTGGTGGCGCTCAATTCCATGCAGGTCAACCGCCTGGGTGAGTTTGAATATTGGTTTGCAATGATCAAAGTGGCGGCCATCATCGCCTTCATCATCGTGGGACTATCTTTGATTCTTGGCGTTGGCTCCCGGCAGCGCGATTGGCTTGGCCAATTTAACTCAGCACGGAGGATTTTTGCCGGCGGGATGGAAAGGAGTCTGGCTTTCGCTCACCATCACGGTCACCAGTTACATGGGAGTGGAAATCATCGCGGTCACTGCGGGAGAGGCTGAGCATCCGGAAGTTACCATTCCTCACGCCATGCGGAGCATCGTTTGGCGGCTCATTTTGTTCTACGTGCTGGCGATTGCGATTATGGTGACGATGGTTCCCTGGAACCAGACCAGCGGTTCATCCACGCTTTCTGGCAGTCCTTTTGTCACCGCATTCGCTGCCGCGCATATACCCTTCGCGGCCGCGATCATGAACTTCGTCGTGCTCACGGCGGCACTTTCGAGCGTGAATACCAACCTTTACCTTTCAACTCGAATGCTTTTCTCTCTGGGCCGGGGAGGCTATGCCCCCGAATGGATGGGCAAGGTGAGCCGCAACGGAGTGCCGCATCGCGCGCTGCTGGCTTCAACCGCGGGGATTGTCGCAGCCATTCTGCTGGCCATCTTTGCTCCCAAGAATGCTTTCCTCATGCTTTATGGGACTGCAGTCGCCGGAATGCTTTTCGTATGGCTGGTGATTCTCAACACGCACCTCCGTTTTCGCAAAGCCATCACGCGCGAGCGGCTATTGAGTTTGCCCATGCGCTTGTGGGCTCATCCGTTTTTCACCGTGGTCGGTATTCTGTTGCTTCTCGCGATCTCGGTCACAACTTTCTTCGTGGACGGATTGCAATGGTCGGTTCCGGCATTTTCTGTTTTCTTGGGTCTTATTTCGCTTTTGTACCTGCGAAGCCGGCGGCGCAAGACCATTTAGGAGACCGCCACCCGCGTTGTTTACATAGACATTCTGCGATGGAGAGTCACGAGATGATCGAAGCCAGCGAAGAGGTTTACTCTTCGCTCCACCGGCGATTCAAAGGTGACTTTGCTGCGCCCCGGCGAAAGCGGCTACGAAGACGCGCGAGCGATTTGGAATGGCATGGTTGCTCGCGCACCGGGCCTTATCGCGCGCTGCGCAGATGTAAGCGATGTGCAAAACGCGATCCGGGCCGCCTCTGAGACCGGAATTCTTACCGCCGTCCGTTGCGGAGGGCATAGCCTTGCAGGTTTCAGCACGTGCGATGGCGGCTTGGTGATCGACCTATCGAGAATGCGCCAGGTTACTGTTGATCCCGAGGCACGCCGGGCCAGGATCGCCGGCGGTTGTCTGTTGGGGTCGATTGATACCGCAACGCAGAAAGCGGGGCTGGTCTTTCCCTCCGGCGTCGTCTCTCACACCGGCGCTTCCGGACTGATCCTGGGCGGAGGAACCGGATGGCTCACTCGGCGATTCGGATTGTCATGCGATAACGTCGAGGGATTCACTCTTGTAACTGCGGATGGTTCCCTCGTGCGCGCCAACGCAAAGGAGAATCCGGATTTATTCTGGGCCTTGCGTGGAGGCGGCGGCAACTTCGGAGTGGTGACAGAATTCGAAGTGAAACTCCATCCGCTTGACGTCTGTGGTGCTCGCTGAAGGACTGTCTCCCGAGGCCAATATTCGGCGACTGCTTGAATGCTGGAGAGACTTCATGGCCGAAGCGCCACTCGACTTGAAGTGGAATATTGATCTTCGCCTTGCTCCGCATACAGAGAAGGTGCCCGTTGAAGCTCCGCGGGCGGCCCGTGGCCGGCAGTTCTTTGATTTGGACGGGTGATCCGGAAGCCGGACGTCCCTATTTGCAGCGCGCTCTTTCCCTGTGCAGTCCGGATTCCGTGAGCAGCAAGATTATGTCGTTTCTAAATCTGCAAACCATGGCGGATTCCGATTTCCCGCATGGCCGACGCTATTACACGAAATCGGGTTATTTCACGTTATCTCGACGACGGCACGATTGATCGCATGGTGGAGGCAGTCGCCACGATTCCCTCATCGGAAACCCAGATCGAACTTGCCTATCTTGGTGGCGCGGCGGCGCGGATCGGCGCTGACGAGACCGCATTCGGTGATCGCAGCGCTCCTTTCATTCTGAATTTGCTGGCGAACTGGTCGGAAGCCGTCCGCTGATGCCGGCAATATTTCCTGGATTCGCGGAATCTTCAACAAACTTCGGCCCGCGATGAAACCGGGTGTTTACGTAAATTTCATGAGCGGCGATGAGCAGGATCGCGTGCCTGAGGCTTATCAGGAACGATGGGACCGCATGGTCAGCGGTCAAGTCGCACTATGATCCCAATAACTTCTTCCGGCTGAATCAGAACATTCCACCCAGGAAATCCGTGGCGAAACGTTCGTAGATGAACCATAGCCAACCCGGCAGAATTTCGTCTACTCTGAACAAGCGGTTTCTTGCTGAATGTTTACCCCATGATCGGCTGCCCTTCCGCGTATCGGATTCATTCCGAATGTCCTCGCTCTATTATCCGCGATTCGTAGCTGTCACCTGCGTTTACACAAAGGTTCCAGGGGACCTTAAGCGCATGAAAACATAACGGAAATCTGTTCCTATGACGGTGATCGATCGATGCGCCGCGGGTCGGTAAGCAGGCTGGACAAGAGATCCCCAACCCAGAGGACCATCATAGATGGAATCTACCGTGGATTCAGCTTAGTCCGCTGGGCCGGTTAGTGCTGTTGCGACTGCCAACATCCGGCACCAAGGTGAACATCTACACACAAGCGATCTCGGATCAGAAACGTGCCGCGAACAGCGAGATCCTAGAGATGGTGCTTTCCGGTGCGAAGATCGCGTCTAGACTGCAGCTTCTAGCGAATGGAAGCCGATTTGGGTCTTCCACACTTGCGGCAAACGGCTTCAAGTGATTGAAGGGAAAGTGATTGAATTTGGCTGCGGGGGGGTGGATTTGAATCGTTTAGCTTCCTTTAGCTTCCTTTGGAATGTGTAAGTTACAATTTTTATGTAACCTGAAACCTCAAGAAACCCAGGAGGGGCTTGTCCGCAGCACAAACTGGCACAGAAAATCCCGCCAGTGCGCGCACGTACTAACCTAACGGAACCAGCTTCGGGGCGTAACTCGTTCACCGAGGGTAAACAGCGAGACCTCTTCCCGATGAGACGACTCAAGCCTGGCGCAGAGCAGAGATGATCGGCAACCGCGCAGCACGGGCCGCCGGCAAAAGGCTGCCGAGGACTCCCATCGTGGCGGCAAACAAAAGGCCATAACCCAGATCAACCGGGGTTACCCGAAAAGCAAAGGAGATTTCGCCCATGCCCGCTGTGGTGCTTGCGCTCATCCCGTTAATCAAGAACGACAGCAGGCATCCCAAAAGACCGCCAGCGACAGCGAGGAACAATCCTTCCAGCACGAACGCCATCAATACGGCGCTGCGCGAGAAGCCTAGCGCGCGAAGCGTGCCTACTTCACGGGTGCGATTCGCGACAATGGCGTACATGGTGTTCATGGCGGCGAAAATCGCGCCGATTCCCATCACTACTCCAACGAAAGCTGCCAGACCCCGCAGGAATCCGATTAGCGGACCAGCCTCGTCTTCATAATATTCACGCTCATTCGTCATCGTGAGCGGATATTGCAGATTTGCTTCCAGTTCTCGATCGAAGGCGGACAGTACGCTGGAATCCACCAGACGAACGGTGAGCGAATTCTCCGTACCTGCGCGATTGAATGCCGACGCCATGGCATCGAAATCGCCCAAGATTTCGCTCTCGAACGAACTGCCCTCAGCGGAAAAGACTCCCACGACTTCGAACTCGCGTTTCATCAAGGAAATCCGCGAACCAATTTGAAGTCCGCGGATACGGTTCTGGGTCTGTTTTCCGACGATAATCTCGAATAACCCAGGTTGCGCCCGGCGTCCGTCGATAATAGTAAGGCCAGTTCGCACCTTGAATGCGGCGGGCGTCACGCCGCGGACCCCGAGATTGGTCAACTCTCCGTCGCTTCGTTTGGGGAGTGCGACGACGGCCACAAGCTCGGGAGAGACCAGAGAAGCTCCATCGCTACCGCGTGCGATCCGCGGATCATCTGCGACCCAATCGCCGGCTGCCTTGCTGAACGAAGATCCGAGTTCCGACATTGCTCCTTTTTCCAGCACGATGGCATTCTCCGGGCTGCCGCTGGCGCGTAGCGCAAGACGAAATCCGCTAGCCATGGAAAGCAATCCGACAAAAACCGCAACGACCAGTCCGATCCCAATCGTGGCCAGGAGCGTGGATTTCCAACGGACGCCCAGGCTGCGGAAGCTGTATGTAATCGGTAGTGCCATGCTAGGTCTGCCTCAGCAGTTCGGTGACTCTGGCGCGATAGGCAGAAACGGATGGGAACAAACCTGCCACCAGCCCCAGAGACACGCCGATAAGAAATCCCGCGCCCGCGATCGTTGGCGGCACGTTCATCTTAGGGAATCTGCGAACCAAATCGCCGATGATGGGGATGACGGGCAATATATCGACGAGAAAACGGCCCAGAAGCAGCCCTACCGCTGCGCCGCTTACACCGAGCAAGACCCCTTCGGCGAGGATCAACCCCAGCACGAGTCGACCGGAGAAACCCAAAGTCTTCAGCACCCCAATCTCTGTGCGACGCTCACGCACTGCCATACTCATCGTGTTTGCAGTGACCAACAGAAGGGTAAACATAACAGCCAGTCCGATCCCATTCAGTAACAGGACAAGGTTCCCGCCGAGCATCCCAGCATTGGCGCGGTATTGTTCCTCGGTTTCGGTGTGCGTTTGCGCGTCACTGTTTTCGAATAGAACATCAATGGCCTGACTGATCACGCCGGCTTCTCGTGGGCCGGCGATCTCCACGCGATAGGTGCGTACGCCTGCTTTCCTCCCCGTCGTTTCATCAAGGTACTTGTAATGTAAGAACAGCGTTGACTCATTCGTGCCAGGGTAGCGTGTCTGGTCCGTCTGGTAGATGGCGCTGATGACAAACTCGAACGGCTTTCCAGTTCGATAGATATTGCTCGTTAACAGAAGTGCATCGCCGGCCTTCCAGTTAAATTGTTCCGCGAGTGCGCGGCCTACGATGCAGCCGTGCTGGTCTTCCAGGAACGTTTTCTTTTCGGCTTCGGTCAATATGTATTCTGGATACATAGCCAGGAAATTCTCACCTTCAATGGCAAAGTTGGCGAATTCACTGTCGGGATTGTTTACATCGCGCATGCCGCCAAAATAGTTTGCTGCAGCGACCCGTGTCACCCCCGGCACGGCCGCGATGCGCTCCTCGTATGCGTTTGGCAGGCTATAAAAGCGACTGACGTTATTGCGCGTGATCAAGCGGGTCGCCCCCTGGTTGAGGGATCCGTGTAAAGACGCAACGAATGTCTGCAGGGTGCAGAAGAGGAAAATGCACACGGCAATACCGGCGGCTGTGCTCGCGGTACGAATCCAGTTTTGCTGGAGATGTTTCAAGACGAAGGGTATCCATTTCATGGCTAAGCTCCCAGCAGCACGCCCTTCTCCAGGTGTTTTTGCGAATGTGCGCGACTGGCAGCGCGCGGATCATGGGTGACCATGACAATCGTCTTGCCGAATTGATGATTGAGGGCCTGCAACAAATCGAGGATTTCGTCGGCGCTCTTGGCGTCGAGATCACCCGTCGGCTCATCGGCAACGAGAATCTGTGGGTCAGTCACGATGGCGCGTGCAATGGCAACACGCTGCTCTTGGCCTCCCGATAATTGGCGTGGATAGTGCTCGGCGCTGTCGGCTATGCCGACCGTGCGGAGCGCGATGAGTGCGCGTTCCCGGCGCTGTTTCTTCGACAGCGAGGTAAGCATTAGGGGCAGTTCTACGTTGCCCACCGCAGTGAGTACGGGTATGAGGTTATAGAACTGAAAGATGAAGCCCACGCTGCGGCTTCGCCATTTTGCCAAGGCTGCCTCGGAGAGTGTCGTCACGTCCATGCCGTTAACCAGCACCGACCCCGACGTCGGGCGATCGATGCCAGCGATCAGATTGAGCAAGGTTGTCTTGCCAGAACCAGACGGCCCCATTAAGGCGATGAACTGGCCTTGCGGGATAGACAACCCAATGTTCTCCAGCACTGGGATCGGTTGACCATCGCGCTGATAAGTTTTGCAGACATTTTCTAGCTTAACTGCTACCTGGGCAGTGCCTACGTTTAGTTCAGGCATTCGGCTCCTCAGTTCTTGGTTTTCACCATGCCCCCGTCTTTCAGCGTGCCAGGCGGACGCAGCACCAAGGTCTCTGTACCTAGTAGCCCCTCGGCGATGATCGCCTCGCCCTGGGTTTCTCCGGCGATGGACACTGGCACGAGGTGAACTTTCTTCTTGCTGTCCAATACGAACACTGCCGAGCCTCCATTTCCCGTAACCAGAACATCTTTCGGAACCGTGATGATCGGCCTAGCTGTGCTCGATGACTCTTTAGCGGATTCCAGGAAAGTGACTTTGGCGGACATTTCCGGCCGCAGGTTCGCATCCTTCTCGAGCAGCCGCACCTTCACCATGACGGTTGCCTTGGTACGGTCGGCCGTCGGTATAACCTGGCGGAGCACCGCGCGATAAGTGTGATCGGGAATTGCGTCCAGTGAAATCCGGGCAGGCTGATTTCGCTGCAATTTGGCGATATTCGTTTCACTCACATCGGCCTCGGCTTCGAGGGTCGCCATGTCTGCGATACCTACGATTGCGCCAGAGGAGGTAGAGAGGTTCACCCCCGGCGGGATTGGCGCAACGCTCTCGCCGACCTCGGCCATTTTCTTCACCACCACACCGGCGAATGGTGCGCGGATTACGGTGTTCTGGAAGTTGGCCTCGGCGAGGGACAGACTAGCTTTGCTCTGCGACAGCGCAGCTTCCGCAACTCGGACACGGCTCATGGCCGCCTGTAATTGGTCTTGAGAAACTACTCCTTCGGTCGCCAAACCCTGTGTCAAACGCAATTGACGTTGTTTTTCGCCGAGATCTGCGGTCGCCTGCTGCACTCCTGCCCGAGCAACCTCAATCTGCGCCTGAAGATCGGCATTGTCGAGACGGGCGATTACTTGCCCCTCTGTGACCCAACTCCCCTCGTCTACGTCCAATTCTGCGAGCCGCCCCTGAATCTTGGCCGAGACCACCGCTTTGCGACGAGCCACGAGATATCCAGAGGCACTGAGGATTGGCGTTGCAGGCGCGGCTGACGAACGTCGTACCGTGGGACGAACGATTGCGACCTCTTGCGTGCTGATTCGGCCGCGTACGAGGTACAAAACCACGGCGGCGGCGGTTACCAAGAGTAAGACGGCGCCAATCAGACCTCGCCGCACTCGGTGCGAGTCGCCGGCCTCGCGATCAATTCGCAACGCAGACAGATCCGACGTCAGGTGGTTTGCTCCCTCAGTATCTCGGTCCACACTGACATAGTGGCCGAAAATCGAGTATCACCCGCGCGCATTTGGATGAGCGGTCAAAACGGTATGGCCAACGGTCGCACCGAGTGGCCGCAAGTTTGCGTGACCCCCGGTGCGGTGGGATACTGCAAGTCTCCAATGAGTTCGGAAAGCACAGGTATAGCGAAGCCCCAGAAAACTGCTCACCGGCTTGTTGGCGGGCGTACGTATTACGTCAGCAATTTGGTTGCGTGGAGTCTATATGGGCTGTTGCAGTATGAAGTTCCACCGGAACCACGCGGCCTTCCTGTTGCTATGGGCGCGATTGCCTGGTGCGGCACAGGGTTGCTGGGCACCCACCTTCTAGCGTGGTACGCTGACCGCCGCAATTGGAAAACCATGTCCCAGTTGGTAACTCCGTTTGTGGTAGGGACATTGATCCTGTCGGCAGTGATGAACGTTGCCCGCGCCGCCGTAGGCATTCTATGGTTCCATGAACCCTTTCGATCGACACACGGCTGGGTGGTGCCTGCGCATTACGTGCAAGGCGTCCTAGTCCTTTCGGTTTGGTGCGCGGTGGTGCTGACCGCCAACGAAGTGAACCACCGCAGGTCGGCGGAGACGGAAGCTTTGCGATTGGCGCTAATTGCGCAAACCTCCCAATTCCACGCCCTGCGCTCGCAACTGAATCCGCACTTTCTTTTTAACTGCCTCAACAGCTTGCGCGAGCTCGTTGACGAAGACCGCGATCGCGCAAAACAGGTTATCGACCAGCTTTCTGCGTTATTGCGATATACCTTGCGGGCAGACCGTGTGGAGACGGTCTCGCTGAAAGAAGAACTCGCAGCGGTCGAAGATTATCTGACACTGGAGAAGGTTCGGTTTGAAGAGCGGCTGTGCACACGCTTTGACATCGACCCGCAGAGTCTGGAAGCCAGGCTGCCTCCAATGCTGTTGCAGACTCTTGCTGAAAACGGCGTGAAGCACGGAATCGCACGTCTACCGGCAGGCGGCGAGCTAGCCGTTGTCACGCAGGCACTCGAAGGCAACCTGCGCGTCGAAATCACTAACACTGGTAAATTGTCGGACGCGACCGAAGGTTCATCCGCCGTCGGCCTCGACAACGCGCGTGAGCGCCTGCGCCTTATGTATGGGAACAGTGCGTCGCTCACGTTGGCAGCTGCCGGCGATTCCACAGTACGGGCGGAAGTTGTGATACCTCTTCGTTCCAACGGTTTGCCATCTTGAGAGCGTTGATCATTGACGACGAAAGGTTGGCGCGGAGCGCATTGCGCCGGCTGCTGAGTGCGCATCCCGAGGTCAAAATCATCGGCGAAGCGGCGAACCCAGACGAAGCTATTCGCGCCATAAACAAGGCATCACCCGATGTTCTCTTTCTCGATGTTGAAATGCCGGGTAGCAGCGGCTTTGATCTGCTGGAGAAACTGGAGGATGTGCCTGTCGTAATTTTCACGACCGCTTACGATGAATATGCGGTGCGGGCCTTTGAGGTCAGCGCGCTCGACTATTTGGTGAAGCCGATCACCGCGCCCCGTCTGACGGCGGCCTTAGGTCGGGCACAAAAGGCCTTGGCCGCGAATCTTAAAGAGCGCTCCAACATCGAGAACGCGTCCGCGGTTCATCAGATCTTTGTGCGCGACGGCGATCGCTGCTGGATCGTGCGCCTTACTGATATTTCCCTGTTGGAGTCCGAGGGCAATTACACGCGCCTCCATTTTGGCAGCAATGCTCCACTCATCTTTCGCTCGCTAACCGCCATCGAGCAACGCCTTAGCCCTACAACATTCTTTCGGGCGAACCGCTCCCAGATCGTCAACCTCAGCTGGATCGAAGTCGCCGAAAACGATATCGACGGCCGGTTGAGTATCAAGCTGCGGAACGGCAAGCAAGTTGAGATTTCGCGGCGACAATCCAGAAGTCTGAAAGAGCTTCTGAGTCTCTGAGACGCCTGCTATTTGTTTCAATACCAAATCAACGATAACCTGACTCTGACGTTAAGGCTTCGCTATGAGTACAATCGAGCAAGAATATTGTTCTGCAATTACCGTCAGCACAAACACTACAGTTTGACCTCTCGTCGCAACTGCACTCATTGCGCGAAATCCACCACTGCCTGGCTGAAATCAACCGGTGTAAGTCAATCAAAAGAACGGAACTCTCTCCCATCCCCGGTGTTCAATCAGGTAGCAGGAATTCTGGGGGACGTTATGAAAACCAAAATATCTAGAACGCTTCTTACCGCGGTGCTGACGAGTGCAATGGCGCTCGGGACTGCCACCTCCTTAGTGGCACAGGACCAGTCGATGGACAAGCCCTCACCGGCTGTGAGCGCTCCGGGGGATCAGGCTCCTGTGAATCAAGTTCCGCCGCCAGAGCAGACCGCGCCGCCATCTAACGCTCCGGACGAGAGCGCGCCTCAGGCTGTAGCGCCTCCACCGCCGCAAGATCAAGGTACATACCAGGGTCAGCCGCAAGACCAGGCGCAGTCGCCTCCGTCTCCAACGGGGCCCGCTCAGCGGCAATACACACCGTTGCCTCCGGACCAGTTGGATGAGCTGGTAGCTCCGATCGCGTTGTATCCCGACGCGCTCGTGGCGCAGCTACTGGCCGCGTCAGCGTATCCAACCCAGATTGTAGAGGCGGACCGGATGGTACGGGACTACCCGCAACTAAAGGGAAAAGATCTGGCCCAGGAAACGGAACAGCAGGATTGGGATCCTAGCGTGAAGGCCCTGGCGGAGTTTCCCACGGTGCTGGCGAATATGGACAGGGATTTGTCGTGGACTTCCGAGCTGGGCCAAGCCTATCAGAACCAGCCGGATGACGTGACGCAGGCGATCCAGCGCATGCGTCACAAGGCTTATGCCGCGGGCAATCTGCGGAGTACGCCTCAAGAGCGCGTGTACCAGGAGGGGCCGAATGTAGACATCCAGCCGGCTGATCCGGATGTCGTGTATGTGCCCGCTTACAACCCGGCGTATGTGTACGGATATCCCGTAGGCCTGTGGCCTGGGTTCTATCCGTGGTGGGGATTCGGCGGCCCACGCATTTCGTTTGGCCTTGGCTTCCCGCTCTGGCCGTTCTTCGGCTTCGGCTGGGGATGGCATGGATGGGGCATCGGATGGGGCTTCCATGGTGGAATCTTCTTCGGCGGACATCCTTATGCCTTCCGCAGTGGAGCGTTTTATAACCACGCCGCGTTTGTGCACGGAAATTATCGAGGATTCTCTTCCGCGCATGCCGCATTCGGAGCGCACTCATTTGCGGATCGCGGCGGTGCGCGCGGGTTTGGCTCAGCCGCAGGTCGCGGATATGCTGGCGCCTCTCGAGGCTTCGCGGGCCAGTCCCATGGCTTCGCCGGCGGCAATCGTGGGGCAGCCGTGAACCGGGGCGCTGAAGGTAACCGGGCGTACGCCGGCAACCGGGGGTTCTCCAGCGGCGGACGAGCTTTCGCTGGACGCGGATCAAGCGCGCCGCGCGCTAGTGGTTTCAGCGGCAACCGCGGCGGTGAGTCGCGCGGATCCGCTCCGCATGGGGCATCAGGGCACGGAGGCTCTGGCGGTTCGCATGGCGGCGGACACTCTAGCGGCGGACATGCCCGCGGGTGGACACGGCGGCAAGCGCTAAGTGTTCCGTGTAGTCGTTACCGTTCCAGCCCAAGTCGAAGGCCCCGCTCTCGCGAGCGGGGCTTTCTTGCGCGGACAGTGGTCTGAACCATCTGGAAAATTCTCTACTCTACGTGGTTCTTCAACCGCTTATCAGAACACCGATTCATCCCGTCATGATCCGTGGCGCTGCGTTGTTCAAGCGACAGGCGGCGTCAAAGGTCGCTACGATTTTCACCGTGGAATTGGGTTAGTTCGAGGCGCCATGCTGGTGACGCCTCGAGTTCTCTAGGTTAGAAGCGAATGCGGGCGCCCACCTCGATCTGCCGGTTGCCTCCTGGTTCTTCCTGAGCCGACCCTCCGGAGAGGGTTCCGAACCCGCCGGGCCCTCCACCGCTAAAGAGGCCCGTTTCGAAAAAGCCGTTCGGGTCCAGGAACTGATCGTGGTTGAAGACGTTAGCAAAGACGCCTTGAATTTCCATGCTGATGCCCTCGGCCACTCTGAAATTCTTGCGGACGCTGAGGTCCATATTCCAGTAAGGCAGACCAGAGATACAGCCAAAGCCGCAATCCTTGTTGTCTAACCCCAGAATCGGGTTGCGGAAGTCGTTCACCGCAGCCGGTCCAGCCTTGAAGAGATTAGGAAATTCGCCGTTGGGTTGGTCGTAGCGGTGACCGCTCGTGGCAGGCGCCACCGGTACGATATTTTCGTTGCCGAAGTAGTTGGCGTTATCACCAGCGCCGTACTCCTGACCATCTCCGGTCGAGGTAAAGAGTTCGACCGGCGAGCCGCTGCCGGCGGAGAACACCGTCGAGAACGTCCAGCCGCCCAGTGCGTGTCCCAGCAGCCCTGACTGTCCCTTGAAGAAGGGCGGCTGGTAGACGAAGAAGAAGTTGTAAACGAATTTGCGGTTGAAGGTCTGATTGCCGTACATCGTCCCCAAATTGAAGGGATCGTCTGGAGTGTATCCGCCAGTTGCCTGGACTAGCGCTCCAGTTCCGAGAGCCTTGGAATATGTGAAGTTCGACTGCAAGGTCAATCCCTTCCAGTCGGCCATCTTGAGGGATGCAAAACCGGCGTTGTAATTTCCGTAGCCACTGCTGCCGATATCCGCAGGCCCCGACGTCATCTGGGGCGACGTACCCCCAATGGCTGCGTTGACGTTATTCATCATGGTGGGTCCAGGGAGGCCGCCGTTAGCATTCTGCATCGGACCGGCATCCAAGTCGCTCCACAGATTCCACACTAGCGCGGTGTTGAGGTTGCCTTTGCCCGTAACGCCTTCGTTCAGGGTTACGGCCTGGGTACAGCTCGTCGGAGTGATCGGCGTTCCTGCGACCATCACAGGAGTGCTGCAGTAGGCAGAGCTGGCGCCCCCAAGCGCCGTTTCGAAGAACGGTTGCGGCGTCACAGGGGTCGCACCCGTCGTGCTCGCCCCCGCGCAGCCGCCACCAGCCAGGCCCGCTACGCCGCCGCAGTATTGCAGTACCAGGTTGGCGTAGGCCTGGGAGAACTTCTGACCACCCAAGGTCATCATGTGAGGTACGGCGTTGAGGTTGATGGGCTGGTACTCGTGAGTGATTTTGCGTCCGATGTAGCCAACCTCCAATATGACCTTGCGAGACAACTGACGCTGAATGGTCAGGTTGAATGAATCAACCTCGTTGGGCCGGAAATTTGGATCCAGGGCCGAGGCGGTGGCGGCTGAGATGCCGTTGACTCCGGGATAATACGGTTGAGGCAACGTCGTCGAAGGTTGCTGAAGCGGGGCGGTCAAGCCATCCACGCCAATGCGGAAGGCAGTGGCGGCAGTATTGCTGCCAGGGGCGCCGCAGGTGCCGTTACTGAGGCCAGTGAGGCACTGCGTAGGCTGGAGGAGACCCGGTCCTAACAGGGGCACCAACACCAAATTTACACCGTTCAGGCGGCCAAAGATGCGGCCATAGCCAGCACGAACAACCGTGTCTTCGTGGCCGAACAATTTGCCCGCAACGGAATCACTGTCGAAGTGTGGGCTCCAGGCCGCGGCAACACGCGGACTGAATGAGCCGTAGAACGGGTTATAAGGATATTTCGGCCCGTTGGCGGTATTGCCCAGCAGGGCAAAACCGATTTCGGGATTGTAGACTTGTCCGAGCAGCGCCGCGCGCTTGCGAGCATCCAGGTAGGCCGCGCCCGAAATAGGCTGGTCTGACGAGTCCACCAGTTCCACCTGCTTGCCATCGGCTTCGACCGGTGGCATCTCCAGCGTCCACCCCAATCCGTAAGTCAGGGTGAACGTCGGCTTCATGTGCCAGGTGTCGCTGAAGTAGACGTTGTAGTAAGGGATGGTGCTTTTGTCGAATGCCGGGGACCCGATAGGATTCAACGTCAGATTCGCGCCGGAGCGAGTATAGGCAACCTGCGCGATGGAAACGATTCCCAGCGCCGCCGCAGTTAGCGAGCTGCAATTAGTAATGGCCGGGACGGCGCTACCGTTGACCATGTGGGTCAAAGAGCAGAGTGGGATGTCTTGCGCTAGACCTGATCCAGTGGTTCCGTTGCCCAGTTCGTAGACGATCTGGTTGTTGATACCTCCGCCGTTGTCGGTGCGCTGGTGATAATCCCAGTTGTGCTCGTAGGTGCCGCCAAACGTGAAGAGGTGGTTGCCCTTGAGCATGGAGATATCGTCGCGCAGCATCTGATCGTGTCCATCCCAGAAACGGTTTCGCGTGTTCTGCGTGTCGACATTGTAGGGTCCGAGATCGTTAACTTGCCCGAACCCGGCTGACTGGCCGCTATCGATTTCAAGCGCTCCGCCCAGCGTGGGCGTTTGCGCCGGATCTCCAATCCGCTTCCATTGCCAAAAGTTGCGCAGGAAACTATAGTGCAGATCGTTGGTGGCATTGGTGCTGATGTTCGTGGTCAAACCTGCCGTCCACAAGAAAGCCTGTTGCGGAAGATTGGACTGGGAAGCGGGAGTGCCGAGCGTGTCTCCGGAGAAGAAGCCTCCGATATCAACCTGAGAGTCTGCAGCAGCTTTCAGCTCGTACCAACGATAGCTCGACATGAAGTGCCACTTGGACGAAAAATCGTGGTCCAGCCGCCCGACGGCAAACTTGCTGGTCGTCGGTTGGGCAAGATTGGCCGAAAATCCTTGAATGTTCGTACTGTCGCATAGCGTCAGAGTGCAGCTAGCGCCAGTCCAAGCTGGCTCGTACTTGTTCCATATCTGTTGCACCAGGGGATTGATTCCAACAGGAGTGGCGCGCGGATCGCAGGGGCCGCCCGGGCAATTTGCATTAGCCGGGTAATTGACACCGTTGTAGGTCACTGAATAGGGGTTCAGGTTGTAAAGGGTGCCGGTCACGTCGTCCGTCAACAGCCCCAGCCTCAAGGCCGCCGAAGGGATGTTTCTAGCAATGGTTTCGGAGTTGGGGAAATTGAACGCTTCGTAATTGAAAAAAGCGTAGGTCTTACCGCCCAAAACGTCTTTGGGGATAAGTGGTCCGCCAACCGCTCCGCCGTAACGGCTGTAATGAAAGCTCGGAATCTGAGTGATGGGGTCGTTGTGGTTATTCTGCCAGCTATTCGACGACCAGTTGTTGTCTTTGTAATATTCGTAGGCTGTGCCGTGCCAGGCATCGGTGCCGCGCTTGGTGACCACCTTCACCTCGGAACCGGAAGAGCTATTGAAGTCGGCGGTCTGGCCGGCGGTATTTACTTTGAACTCCTCGACGCTATCCTGAGGAGTGGGCAGGACCCCCGTCGCGCCACCCACGCCTTTGCCGCCCACGGATGGCCCTACGCTATTTTGATTCGCCACACCCCCGCTCGGGTCGCCGGCGAAGCTCTTGGTATAAACGTTCATGCTGCCATCCATGTCATTGGAGTTGTTGCCGCCATCGAGCGAGAAAGCGCTTTGATCCACAACCGTCCCCGCAACGGAACCATCGGGGCTCACGCCCGGCTGCAACGCGATGAAGGTGCTCACGTCGCGGCCCAGGCTCGGCAGGTTGTCGATGGTGAGGTTCGTGATGGTGTTCCCGACGGTTGCGTTCATCGTCTGCAACTCGTTGCCGACCGCTGACACCTCTACCACGATATTCGCACCGCCGACTTGCAGCGATAAGTTGACAGTGAGGCTGGCTCCGACCTTTACCTCCTGGTTCTCAGTCTTTGTGGTTTCGAATCCCGCCTTACTGACCGTGATGGCGTAGATGCCCGGGTTAACGTCCACGTAGATGTAGCGCCCGGTTGCGTTGGTGGTAGTAGATCGCGCAAGGTTGGTCGTGGTATCGGTCAGCGTAACCTCCGCGCCTGACACCAGCGCGCCCGACGGATCGGTGACTGAACCGGCAACCGTGCCGGTAGAAGTTGATTGCGCCCACGCAGACAGAGCACTGCCCACGCACACTACCAAAAGCAGAACCAGAGGCAACTTCCCACTGCGGACTTGCATCGCTTCCTCCAACCGAGAGATTGAGTGTCGCTGCTGACCCAACAATCGATGAGTCGCTCAACACTTTCACCACTTTGACTGATAGCAATTGGTGAACCAGACTGTGGTCGTCGAGTTTTCAATCGGTTACATCGATGGTGAGATGTGAAGTTATGAAATGCGGGATACCAACTACACAATTCTCACGGTGTGGTCCTGCACGTGAGGTCGCGTGTCTGTCTGACTGTGACGGCAGTCTGTAGGACTACATCAAACAGGAGAGAAATGTTCCACAATCCCGATCTCCGTAGATTCCTGCCGAGCTTCACGCTGGTTACCAAGACACATACTGCTTGTATGTTAGCTATTAGAAAACGAACGCGACGCACGCGGGCAAGATTGCAATCGGATCCGTACAGAGTTCCCATATTTTGGCAAGCCCTACTCGAAGGAAGAACAGAAGGATGTCGTACCGTGGCACCCAAGAACCAGCCAATGACACCTGCACTTCGAAAGAAAGCGGTAACAAATTCGGCTAGCGGGCTTACTGGACGGCAGCAAGACCCTTCCCACGCAGGAGTTCCTCGTCCATGAACAGGCCATAGAAGAAAACCTCTACAGTCGTTCACGCTCTTTTATTCCCATTTTCAACGCCACAACCGACTGAGTGCGCTCGCCGAGGCGTTGGCAGCCAAACGGCTACCACTACATACACCCACCCAAGATGCGGTCGATCTGCCGAAGGTGGTTCAAGTCGTGTGCCGCTTCCAAGCGGACGAACTCCTCGACCGTTTGCCGTCCGCGTACCTCGTGGACCCCATAGCACTCCACCCACCGTGCGCGCGGGACCGACTCCAACAGTCGCAGGTTGCTATCGCGCAGCGCTCGAAAGACCTTCGCCGAAAGGCTCGCCTCTTGCTGCGCGTAACCCAAGCGCTCCGCCCATACGTCCTGATCCCACCACGTTAAGGCCACGCCCGGATTGGCCAGCATGTTTCGCAATCGCCACCCCATCGCCAGCTCCGCGTCCGCCAAGTGCGCTACGATCTCGGCGATTGACCACTTTTCAGGTGCAGGACGCCGGATCAACTCCTCGGGCGCGACATCGCGCAGACGTCGATCGAGCTGCGATGGGGTTGCTTGTTGGACACCGATGGGCTCCTCATCGCCAAGATAGCTTAGGACTCGAGTTCGGTATGCTTCGAACGTCTCTGCCATTGGTCCTCCCGGTAGACTGCGTATGCGGCCGAACATCTCGTGGAGTAGATTCTAGCCTTCGTCAACGGGCGAAGCTTTCGGCACCGCTGGCAACGGCTCGTTTTTTCACTAGCCTGGCGAGGAAGTCCGCGAAGGGCGCAGCAGGTCGAAGAACGCCTGGCATGGCGTCCCTCACTGCGTCCCGGCTTAGCGGCACATGCATCGAGTTACCCTATCGCGCTGTACGTTTATTATCCTAATTGCGTTGCACCAGTTTTATCTTAGTTGTGTCGAGACCCGCACCTCGCCGCGAATGGCTAGTCTCGGTTATTTTCGATTATCGGAGATTGTGAAAATAGCGCGGAGCGCTATTGTCGGACCCTAAGAAGGTGGATGTGACTCCTCAAATGGATTGGCGTCGGCGAGGAAGTCCCTTTGCCGAGGCCTCGGATCCAGGGGGTTCACGGAACGGTTCCACAGAAATGTGCTTGTAACATACTTCCAGCACGGTCAGGTATTCCGTGCCGCCCGGCAGTTGAAGGACTACGCTGTCACCAGCTGCCGACTTAATCAACGCGCGCCCCAGAGGTGACACCCAACTGATGTGGTTGCGATCGAGATCGATTTCGTCGGTGCCCACGATGCTCACCACTCGCGATACTCCCGCGGCATTGGCATAGCGCACGGTCGCTCCGAAGAATGCCCTGGTCTTCGTCCCTGCCTGCCCCGCTCGCGGAGCTTCCGGGTCCACCACTTCCGCGGCTTCGATTCGCTTCGTGAGAAAGCGAATCCGCCCATCGATCTGCCGCAGCCGCCGCTTGCCGTACTGATAGTCGGCGTTTTCACTGCGATCGCCATTGCCGGCAGCCCACGCCACCACCTCCGTCACGGCCGGACGTTCCCTGGTGAGCAGAAACCGGTGCTCATCTTTGAGGCGCTCGAGCCCGCTCGGCGTGATGTAGTTCTTGACCGGCGTCGCGGGCTCGTCCGGTTTTGGTTTTCTCGTAAACCCTTTTCGCATCTCGTAGTCTTTCTAGGGCAATTCCAACGGGTGCCCCAATGAAAACGGGTGAACGCCGATAGAAAACACTGTAGATTATCAGCGTTGATGGGAGTTCATCTGCGGCCCGAGCTGATTGTTTCACGTCTTCCGGTCCCTTAGCGATCCTGTCTCACCATCTCGGACAAGTGCCGGCGAAGGCATGCTTGGAGGAATCAGTACTGAAACCGGCTTGAGTGAATCGATTCCAGAAACTCCTGGATCACGGGCAAGCGGGAGGTACCCACAAAAGAAGTTGCCGACCATCCACCCAGAATCGTCGAACCCGCTGTAACGTGCTGCACAGTCTATAATTGCGCGCACGGACGGCTCTTACTCTTAGCACCAAACCCGAGCCGTACAAGATTCAGATTGCTGAAAGCATAGCAGCGACAAAATGATCGACAGCTCTTCTGAGGAACTGATGGCGACTCCTACAGCGTTACCGATCAATCGGCGCTTTTACACCTGGTTTGCCGTCTGCGCTTTCCTAATCATCTTTGCTGGGTTCGCCCATACCTATTACTTGAGACTCGTTTTCGAGACCAAGGGGCTACCTCGTCTGCTTCACCTGCACGGGTTCCTGTTTACGACCTGGTTCGTCTTGTTTTTTATTCAAGTGCGGCTCGTAGCCCGACATCGCGTCGATCTGCACCGCAAACTTGGCGTTGTGGGCGCGTTTTTGGCGCCGTTGTGCGCCTGTGTGGCCATCCGAGTCTCGTTCAATGCGGGTAGAAGATTATTTCTAGCTCACCCGACCTCTCTCGCTAATTTGACACGCCCCTTCGCTATGGATTTCGGAACCAGTCTGATGTTCCTCGTGCTTGTCGCGATTGCACTCTATTTGAGGCGCCGTCCTGAGATCCACAAGCGCGTTATGGTTCTGGCGTCCTGCAGCATCCTTTTGCCAGCAATCGGTCGCATCCCGTTCTTATTTGACACAGTTGGGCTTTGGGGACTTGTTGCCATCACAGAAGTTCCCCCCCTAACGTGCATTCTCTACGACACGATCAAACACCGACGATTGCATCCTGCGTTTGGGTGGGGCGGTGCTGTGCTTCTGTCGTCTTTCCCCGCGTTCATGCTGGTTGGCGCCAGCGGTACTTGGCTCAAATTCCTCTCTTGGCTGCTAAGCCGGTGAGGAACCGGCGGAGCGACGCAAAGTGCCCGGGTCCTGAAATCTCGAATTACTTCCGAACTGCCGACTAATCGGGAGTTGGCTCGCCCTGCACCACAACCAAAAACACCACACCGACGACAGTAAACATTCCGAATGCCTCTTCCTGCCCATTCCACATTTTCGACTGCCACATTAGAAACCATTCGCCTCCGACATCGAGGAATGCCACCAACCACATCAGCAGGCTCGTCGTCAGCGCAATCACGGCGAGGTTCAGCGCAGTGGCGAATTGCGCCCTGTCCGCACGATACGATTTCAGCAAGCCAACACCAACCCACCAGCACAGAAGCATAGTGACTGATTCCCAGGCGATGATGCCGGTGTAGAAGACCGTATGTACTAGCGGCGAATTGACGGCGCGCCCCATGAGGTGGTTCCCTGGAAGGGTTGAGTCCATCATCAGGACGTGGCGGACAAACTCATAGTTGGAGCCGTAATCCGTGATGTTGTTTAGGACCAGAATCGTGTAGAAAAACGCGATTGCAAAAACGAGAACCGCTTTGGAAACGCGAAGCGCCATTACCTGCCGCATAGGTTGTCGCACGCTGGAATTATTGTCGATCCCCTCGATCAGCGAACTCGTGTGATGTCCTGCACCCAGTTAGTCTCCCAGGTCTTGCCCTCGTCTGCCGAGGCCGCTTGCTCCCAGTGGCACGATGTCGGAGTGATGTTGGACCAGATGAAGCGCGCCCGAACTCGCTTTCCCTTGACCGTATCGTCCCCATAGAAAGTGCCCACGCCATTGTGGAAGCCTCCAATCATGGGCGGATCCAATGGTTCGGATGGAGTCCTGCTGTCGAGCCACCAAATTGACCACTGCTGGGTCTTCGGGTCGAAGGACCGCAGAGCGACACCGCGATAGGGAGCACCGGGAACGCTGAGCACTGTATCGTCCACATTGCTGTAGCCCCCCATAAGCGGTTGATTCAACAACGTGCCTTCGAATTCAATCCACTCGTGGTTATTGGCGAGTCGCTGCTTCAGCTTTCGATGATGGGCCTGCCATTGACCAACCAGGAAGTCGAAGTCGTGAAGACCGGGGACTGCACTCTCGGTCTGATTCATCCCGGGGCCCGAATTCTGGTGCGATTGTGCGGCCAACTGTCCAGGTGCTGCCAGACACAGACTTAGCAGCGCGATCATGACTGAACGGTGATGAAACCTCACGATGCCCCCTTTTGAATTTCGGCGGTAGCCAATCTCAACAACTCTTGAATTATATCTCCCGGTGACTTACCGCGAACTTTCTTGGAGTGCGTACAATTCTTAATTAACGGGCAAACCTTAAATAATCCAACGCCAGCGTTGGCAGGCAATTTTCTGGCCGGGCTACACTGGAAGAGGCACCGCGCCGCGAGTTGTTCCTTCAAAATGATTTCTTTCGCAAACATCAATAAGCAGTATGGCAAGCAGTTGCTCTTCGTGGATGCTTCATTTCAGTTGAATCCCGGCGAAAAAGTCGGGCTGGTCGGTCCCAATGGCTCGGGCAAGACAACGCTCTTCCGGATGGTGGTCGGCGAAGAAACTCCCGACGAGGGCGTGGTCTCTGTCCCCAAGAAGTTGACGATCGGCTACTTTCGCCAGGACGTCGAGGAAATGCAGGGCCGTTCGGTCCTGGATGAAGCGATCGCAGGCAGCGGACGCGTCGGCGATCTACACCACGAGCTCGAAGCCTTGCAGCGGGAAATGTCCGACCCTGACAAGGCTGATGACATGGACCGCATTCTTGATCGCTTCGGTCACGTTCAGGAGGAGTACGAGCATTTAGGTGGTTACGCGCTCGAATCGCAAGCCCGCGAAGTGTTGCACGGCCTGGGGTTCAAAGACGATCAGATTGACGGCGACGTGGGCGCTCTCTCCGGCGGATGGAAGATGCGGGTTGCGCTGGCACGCGTCCTGCTCGGAATGCCGGACGTACTGCTGATGGACGAACCGACGAACCATCTCGACATCGAGTCCATCATCTGGCTCGAACAGTTTCTCAAGTCATTTCCTGGCGCATTGCTGATGACTTCGCACGACCGCGAGTTCATGAATCGTCTAGTCTCAAGGATCGCAGAGATTGATGGCGGCGAAATCATCACCTACTCGGGTGACTACGACTTCTACGAGCGTGAAAGGGCGGTGCGAGAGAGCAATCAGCAGGCAGCGTTCGCCCGGCAGCAGTCCATGCTCGCCAAGGAACAGCGCTTCATCGATCGTTTCAGGACACACGCCGCCAAAGCGGCCCAGGTGCAGAGCCGGATTAAGGCCTTGGACAAGATCGAGAAGATCGAACTACCGAAAAAACGTGAGGTAGTAAAGTTCGACTTTCGTGTCCCCCCGCGATCCGGCGAACAGGTGGCCGTCCTTGAGAATCTGCACAAGAGTTACGGCCCGCGTGTGATTTATGAAGGATTCAATCTCACCATTCGCCGCGGAGAACGCTGGGCCGTCATGGGGAGAAACGGCGCGGGCAAGACTACGCTGTTAAAAATGATTGCCGGAGCCAGTGCTCCAGACGCGGGAAGCGTGCGGCTCGGCGCCAGCCTTTATATGGGCTACTTCGCGCAACAGTCCCTGGACGTGCTCGATTCCGATCTCACCGTCATCGAACAGTTGCAACAGGATTTTCCCCAGGACGGTCTCGGGTCGTTGCGCAACCTGGCGGGAGCGTTCCAGTTCTCCGGCGAAGACGTGGACAAGAAGATCCGCGCACTCTCCGGCGGCGAAAAGTCGCGGCTGGCAATTGCACGCATGCTCTACAACCCTCCGAACTTCCTGGTGCTCGACGAACCGACGAATCACCTGGATCTTGCAACCAAGGAAATGCTGGTGGACGCCCTGAAGGATTTCGAAGGCACCATGATCTTCGTATCGCATGACCGCATGTTCCTTCGCGGTCTCGGCTCACGTGTGCTGGAACTGGGCGGTGAGAGCGGCACGGACCGCCATCCCACTGCTTATCCTGGCTCCTATGTTGAATATGTGCAGAAGCTTGGACATGAGGCGCCTGGGATCTATTCGTAGGTCTTGCAGGACTTTTGTGCAACGACTCGCCGGGTGGATATCGAAGCCGTCGTTATAGGTAGAAAACATGTGGCAGAAGATTATCCACGAACCCAACATCTACGGAGTTTAACTGCGGAGATCCGGCCTTCCCACAACCAGACTTCTGGCACGGCATAACGTCCGGCTTGCCCGTTTGAACGAAGCCTTAGCGGCAGACGCTTTCGCGTGCTCGGTGTCGGCGGCGTGCCGGTGAACGGATAAGGTTGGGTCATAAGGAGAACACCTATGACCCACCTTCGCAAAATGATGCTCGAAGAACTCGAGCGTCGTAATTACGCTCAGACTACCATCGACTGCTACATCCAAACGATCGAGGATTTTGCGCGGCACTTTCAGCGCCCTCCGGACCAGCTCACTCCGGAGCACATCCGCGAGTACCAAGCGTATCTGTTCCGCGAGAGAAAGCTGGCCGCGTCCACCGTGACGCAACGGCTCGCGGCTCTGCGGTTCTTTTACACGCAGACGATCAAGAAAGCTTGGAGCGTGGCCGATACGCCGTATCCGAAGAAGACGTCGACCCCTGCCCAGCATCCTGAGCCCGGAAGAAGTCGGCCCATCTCATCGACTCCTCCCAGACTCGATTTCATCGCATGGTATTGATGACGCTCTATGGCACGGGAACACGGCGCGCAGAGTTGGCGCGCTTGCAAATTTCCGATATCGACAGCCGACGCATGGTGATCCACATCCGCGGTGGGAAAGGGCGTCAGGACCGCGATGTCATGCTCAGTCCCACGCTGCTCGAAGCCTTGCGCGACTACTGGCGTGGCCTGAAGCGCAAACCCACGGAATGGTTATTTCCCGGGCGGGTCCCGGCACACCTCCAATCGTCCCATCACTCCCCGAGCCGTGTGGTATGCGTGCCAACGTGCCGCCCAGCGGGCAGGCCTGCAGAACCGGGTTCATCCCCACACGCTGCGCCACTGTTTCGCTACTCACTTGCTGGAAAACGGCGCTGACCTGCGCACCATTCAACTGCTCCTGGGACATCACGATCTGAAGGAAACCACGATCTATCTTCATCTCTCGCGGCGGCATCTCAACGCCACCGCGAGTCCGCTGGACTCCCTCAAGCTGAAAGAGAAGGTACCGCAGAACGAATAGATGAACCGGCCGCCACTTGAGGTGGCCGATCTGGTTCGCGCCGCGGGACGCGCCTTCATCGAACGCAGCCGCAGGTGGATCACCTGGCAACACCTCAAAGTGCTGCGGGCCATCGGCGCTGTCGCACCGCCGCCTTGGGCGGGCATCTCGATGAGTGCACCGACTGCGGCTACCGTCCGGCCATCTCCTACAACAGCTGCCGCAACCGGCACTGCCCGAAGTGTCAGGCCAACGCTCGCGACCGTTGGCTCCAAGCGCGTCGTCAGGAGCTTCTCCCCACGCGCTACGTCCATGTTGTCTTCACCCTACCCCATGAACTGGCTCCGCTCGCCTTGCAGAACAAGAAACTCCTGTACCATCTCTTGCTGCAGACCAGTGCCGCAACTCTCCTCGAAGTCGCTCGCGATCCCAAACATCTCGGCGCCGAGATCGGCTTCTTCAGTGTGCTCCACACCTGGAATCAAAAACTCGAACATCACCCGCACGTCCATTGTGTCGTGCCCGCCGGCGGATTGTCGCTCGATCGCTCCCATTGGATCCAGCCACGCTACCCCTTCTTCCTTCCCGTCAAGGTGCTCAGTCGCGTCTTTCGCGGTAAGTTTGTCGTCCGCTCTCAAACGCAACTTCCGGCAGGGCAAGCTGGGCTTCCATGGCAACCTGAAACCCCTCGCTCACCCCAAAGCTTTCTCCGCCTGGATAAGAACCCTGTTCCGAAACGACTGGCACGTCTACTCCAAACGTCCCTTCGGAGGCGCCGAGCATGCGCTCTGTTATTTAGGCCACTACACCCATCGCGTCGCCATCTCCAACCACCGACTCGTGTCTTTTGCCGATGACCAAGTCACGTTTCGCTGGCGCGATTCCGCTCACAACAATGAACACAAGTTGATGACCCTAGCGCTCGATGAGTTCCTGCGCCGCTTCCTCCTGCACCTGCTGCCCAAAGGCTTCGTCCGCATCCGCCACTTCGGCTTCCTTGCCAACCGCCGCCGCGCCACTCTCCTGCCACTTTGCTATCGACTACTCGACGCAGTCCAGCCATCGCAATCCGAACCAGAAGCCTCGCCAGCCAAGGAGCTGAACCCACTTTGGCTCTGTCCCCAATGTGGCGGCCCCATGGTGGTCATCCAGAGACTTACCGCCGCCCAGCTCCAACTCCGTTCTCCACCGTTTCTCGCCGGAGCCTCTGCATGAAACTCCAATCACAATCTCGCTCCCTCGGTGCTTCCCATCACCTGCGGCCGTGGTGCGCCCTGGTTGCCCCACACCAAGCTCCTGGCTTCGAGCTTTCGCTCGCAAACTACAATCGAACCAGTCCGGCCCGCGCTCCGATTCGCTCCATAACCCGATTCCCCAAGTCTTTCTCATCACCGCAACCCCATTGAATTTGCATAAACGCTTCCTCACCAGCGGCTTCCTTCAAACAGCTGTATCGGACGCGCCCCGTAGTGAGTGGCACGTTGATTTCGGGAGTCGCGGCGGGGCGCGTCCGATACAGCACTAGCGTCACTCGTGATTCTAAAAACGAGATCGATCACGCCAAGAGCATGTTATAGTTCGACTGAGAGTTCCGCCAGACGAGTCGGCGAGCCTTCCAGTCGCCTGCAGGCATGCGCCCTCTCAAACAGGTCAATGGCATTGCCGCCCCCCGCGCATCATTTGCGATTTCTTCGCTCGGCCCTTTTCGCGTTTGTATTGACGACCCTCGCCGCCGGGCAGATCGGGCCCGTTGCACTCCAGTCGTGCTCCGTGCCCGGGGTTGAGAGGAGCGCGCGGTGTGGCGCGATCAGAGTCCTTGAGAATCCCGACCGCCCTGGGTCCCGAAAACTCGAAATACACTTTGCCGTGATTTTGGCAGCTCAGGGCCACGCCCTTCCGGATCCGATCGTCCCACTGACGGGTGGACCGGGGGAAGCTGCCATCGAGGAAGGGCAGATCTTCATGGAGCGGTTAGCACCGATGCTGAACGACCGAGATTTGCTGTTAGTAGACCAGCGAGGCGCGGGAGAGTCCGGCGCGCTGCGGTGTCACTTTTTCTCAGCTGATGATCCTGCTGAAAGTCTGCAGAACCTATTTCCGCCTGCTCGTGTGAAGAGTTGTGCGAAAAACCTCGCCATGCACGCCGACTTAATGCAGTACTCGTACCGGCGGTTCGCCGAGGATCTCGAAGAGGTGCGCCGTGTTCTCGGTTACGGGCCCTTAGATCTGTTTGCCCTCTCTTCCGGCACGCGGGCTGCGCAGGTATTCGTAAGAACTTACCCCAACAGCGTTCGAACCATCTACCTTGGGAGTGTCGATCCGATCGACATTCCGGATCCATTGCCTTTCGCAAGAGCTGGACAATCGACACTGGAGCTTACGTTCGCGGCCTGCGAGACTGATGCGTCGTGCCGCTCTGCTTTCCCTCACTTGCGTGATGAGTTTTCCCAGATCATGAAGCGCCTCGCACGAGGTCGCGTTTTTGTCAAAGTTCCGGGGCACGCAGGGACGGTTGCATTGAGCCAGGGCCGTGTCGCTGAATGGTTTCGGTCGTTGCTATACAGGCCATCGAGCGCGGCGCGCCTGCCTCGGCTAATCGATCGAGCCAGTAAAGGCGACTGGGAACCGATTGTGAGCGGAATTCTCGAGGGCGCGCGGGGTGCGGACGATGATTTGAGCTTTGGGCTGCTGCTGTCCATCACGTGTAGCGATGACGTGCCCTTTGTGCGCCAGGAGGAAGTGGCGGCTGCGACCCGAAACACCTTTTTAGGAGACTGGCGTTTGCGCCAACAGCAGGCAGCTTGTAAGGTGTGGCCGCACTTCGTCGCTCCCACGAGCTACCGGGAACCGATACACACCCAAATCCCAACGATGTTTGTGTCGGGTGACTCCGATGGCAGTACACCACTCTCATTTATCGAGCACGCGGCGCCCGGCTTCGAGAATCGCGTCGAAGTGGTCATGAGCAACCGTGGTCACACTGAGTGGGCGCCCTGTGTCGAAACGCTGTACCAGCGTTTCCTGAATCAAGGCTCCGTTCGGGGGCTCGACGCCTCTGCGTGCTCGCATCTCTCACGTCCGCCGTTCAAGACCGAATAGCGCATGGACAAGACGCAGTCTGTATCTGTATGAGTCCCGAGTCGTCGGCAACTCGGAGGCTATCTTGAAACGACGTCCTGGGAAGTTACATTCCGGCTAAATTCCAGCCTTAAGTTGGCACTGAGGGCTCGCCCCGGCTCTACAGTTGGACTAGGTTAGCGTTTTGGTTCGGTTTTTTCATTTCCTTCCACCGGTAAAATGATGCGAGCCCGAACAATGAACTGGTTTGTTCCTTTTGGGACACCCAAAGAACGCAGGAACAGAAAAGGATTTGGTGAAAGTCGCCACCTTCAACGTCAACAACATTAACAAGCGGCTCGACAGCCTCCTGGCTTGGTTAGCGAAAGCTGAACCGGACGTGGTGAGTCTCCAAGAGCTCAAGGCAGAGCGGCAAGCCTTTCCCGTGAATGCCCTTCGGACTCTCGGGTACGAAGCAGTCTGGCAACCACAATGGACCAGTACGGCAACGCCTCGGCCCTGGCCAAGCGCAAGGCCAATCGGCCCATCGTGCAACGCCTCTTGCAAAGGCCTGCCAATCAAGAGGTTTCCATTCAATAAATAAGGGGAACTGTGAGCAAGGGTTGCGGGGGCCTGCAACGTCTCGAATTTACTCGTAATCCCTTTCAGTCGGTCCTTGGCGGCACAGACGGTCAAGCTCGCGATTAGTCGCCAAGTAGGATCAAGTCAAGCTGCGCAGACGCTCCGGGTCACGTATCACATCGATTTTGGCGATCTTGTTGCCCTTGACGGTAAAGCACATGACCGCAAGAGCCTGCCCGTCAGGAAGCCGCGACAAGAGTCCAGGGGCGCCGTTGACGAGCACCCGTTCACACCACTGGGCAAGGTGAGAGAACTTGAGCGCGCCTTCGGCCGCAACCCGCGCCCCGCGGACCTCCCGCAATGTACCGTGATCGGCGCGCATGACGATGTCGGGGTCGAGCACCGCGACAAGCGCATCGAAATCGCCGCTTCGCACGGCGGCGAGAAAGGCATCCACCACTCTTCTCTGCTGCTTAAGGTCTACGTCGGGAATCGGGGCCGCACCTTGCACCCGGCGGCGGGCGCGGCTTGCGAGTTGCCTCGCAGAAACCGGCGAGCACCCCACCATAGGAGCGATCTCCTCGAACGGCACTGCGAACATATCGTGCAGCACGAACGCAAGCCGCTCATGGGGAGCCAGCGTCTCCAGGATAACGAACAGAGCGATGCCAACTGAGTCGGCTATCAGAGCCTCGCGTTCTGGGTCCATCCGATCTTCACGGCTCACAATCAGATCGGGGATATGTGCGTCGAGCGGTTCCTCTCGTCGCGCCTTGCGCGAGCGCAACACGTCAAGGCACACTCGCCCGATCACGGTTGTTAGCCAACTATCGAGGTTTTTGATGGCCCCGGCGTTGGAGCGGTTGAGCCGCAGCCACGCTTCCTGTACTGCATCGTCTGCTTCGCTCAGGGAGCCGAGCATGCGGTAGGCTACCGTCCTCAGATGACGCCGCTTCTCCTCAAATCTTTGCGCTAACCAATCTCTGCCGTCCATCTGTCACATTCTCTCGTTGCGATCCGTCATCAGTATGACGGATGAAACCCGATAGATGTGACGTGAAGAGTCTGGGAGCGACAAGGGTCGAATTCGACGGCAAAAAATATGCAAAGGAACGGGAACAATCATTGGAGTCTCTCATGTATATCGCTTATGTCATTGTCACTGTGCTGGCCGCCGCCGCCAATGCCTACGGAGCCATTCTCGATTTTGTCCGTTACAAGAAAATCCTCCTCATGATGGCGAAACTGGGGGTTCCTGAATCATGGCTGCCAAGGCTGGGCATCCTCAAGGCAGCGGGCGCAATTGGAATGCTGGTCGGCTTTCGTCTACCACTGATCGGGACAGCCGCCGCAATCGGTCTAATACTCTTCTTTATCTCCGCCATCATCACTCACTTGCGCGCACGCGACTCCTCATTCAGTGGGGCCGTCGTGTTTCTCATGCTTGCAGCAGCCGCGCTTGTACTGGGACTGTATGCCAGAGGATCGGAGGCGTGGATGCTGAGTTGCGTTAGCTGGCAACAGCCCCGGTAACAAGGACACTTTGTTGCGTGTTCGTCCTCTTCCACAACTGAATGCAGCACAGTTCTTATGATTCTCGAGTCGCAATGGAAGAACGACTGTCTTAGATGCGGTTTCGGGCCTTGTGCCATGGCTTCTCTAACAGGAACGATTTGCTCACCAACAGCACTGCCAGCGCGGAACTCCCCTCATTGGGAAGTCCGCGCTTTCCTTCCATGACCATTGGGTTTCAAGAATAATGACGTGTAAGCCATATCGAGAGAAATTCGTCCCCTGCGCTATCGCAATCGTCAGCAACTGGCTGCATTTTCGGGGGGTGTGTGCCCGAGGCCGTGAATCGACCTTGTGACTTATTTTTGTCGGGCGGCCTCCACCCCAATTCTTAAATTCTTTTCGCCTTCGGCTGTATCAGGGCACTGTTACTTGTACTGTTCCAACGTTCTTCGTCACACTATCTGAGCTGGCCTGTACAGTAACGGTGAAACCAACACTGCCTCCCCCCACCGCCTCCACCGCCAGCTCCTCGACCACCAGCTCCGCCTCCACCGCCTGCATGTCGCGGTGCGATGCACTGTCAGGCCTAAGATCTGCTACTATGACCGTTTGGTGAGGTTGCCATGCCCCAATACGTGATCGAGCGGGAGATCCCAGGCGCAGGTAAATTAACGGATGCAGAATTGCAGGCCGTCGCCAGAAAGTCGGTCGTCGTGTTGAAGGAATTGGGACCAGAAATCAAGTGGCTCCACTCCTACGTCACCGGCGATAAAGTCTATTGTGTATATCTGGCGCCAGACGAGGAAACGATTCGCGAACACGCACGTCGCGGGGGTTTTCCGGCGAATCGCATCTCAGCAGTGCGCCGGATGATCGATCCCAACACCGCTAATTGACTTAAGCGGAGTTTCGAGTCCCCAAACCTGATTCCGTGTTAAGTGCCTCCTGGATGGCTTGCTCGACCGGCATCGCCCAACCTTCCATCCACGCTGTCAGGCCTGCGGCATTGCCGAGCGTTCGGCGTGCAAATTCCAGGGCTTTCTCCAGCCTGCGTTGCTCGGCAGGCATAAGCGGAACGCCCAATTGTTGGCGAAGCGCCGCCGCGGCTCCAGCCCAGTGCAGCGATTGCTCGGCGTTAGATTGCGCTGCGGCACTCACAGCGAGACATTCGAGCGCTCTCGCGATGCCGCGTTTGTGGCCCAATTCCTGGAACACCTTGATGCTTTCTTCGTACAGCCGACGCGCCTCGGAGTTGTTGCCCTGATCGCAGCTTAGAGCTGCCAGATCGGAGAGCGCGCTCGCAATTCCCCAGCTATCATGCAGTCGCCGAAACTCCGACAGGCTCTGTTCACAATAGGAACGCGCGGCAACCATGTCCGCCTTTTCCCGAGCAACGTCGCCCAGGTAGTTCAAAGTCCAAGCGACACCGGCGCCATCCCCGACCTGACGGAACATCGTCAGACACTCATCATAAAGCGAGGAGGCGTGCTCATATCTGCCCTGCAACTTCATCACGCTGGCGAGATTGCTAAGGGCTCGGGCGACGTCAGCGGGATCGCCGAAATCCTTCCATATGGCAAGACAGCGCTCGAAGAGTAAAGACGCGTCAGTGAGCTCTCCACGATCGCGAGCGTTGACGGCCAATGCGTTAAGTGCGACGGCAACGCCGCGATCATCGTTTAGCTCGACACAGGTATCGAGGCTCTCTTCGAACAGTGGCCGTCCGGAGCGGTCATCGCCCTGTGCCACCGCCAAAACCGCGGCAGCGAACAGCAGACGGGCGCGCAGCTTCGGACGCGCCGCGGCTCCTTCCATTGCCAGGATCCTGCCGAGAGCATCGCGGCCCTCCGCGAGATGCTCGCGTGTTTCCCAGAAGCGGAACAGGGCAGCACCAAGGCGCAGGCCCCATTCGGCATCCCGAGTTTTGATTAGATAGTCAATCGCTTGGCGGAAGTTTCCACGCTCGACCTCGTAACGGTCGAGCCATTCGGGTTGGGCGGCGATGTCCTCGGCACCTTCTTCGGCAAGGACGAGATAATAAGCCGCATGGGCCCGGCGAGTCACAGATTCATCGTCGCTCCCGGCGAGGCGTTCGAGAGCGTACTCGCGGATAGCAGAAAGCATAATGAAACGCGTTTCTTTATCAACCTGCTCGACTTGTTGGGCTAAACTCTTGTCCACCAGTGAAGCAATCCCGTCGAGCACGTCCAGCCCCAAGTCGCCTTTGGTGTCGCATACGGCTTCCAAAGCTTCCAGCGTGCAGCCGCCCGTAAACACCGAAAACCTCCGCAAGAGAGTTTGTTCAGCGTCATTGAGGAGTCCGTAACTCCACTCCATGGTGTTGCGAAGAGTTTGTTGCCGAGTTGGCAGATCGCGGGCGCCACCGGTCAGAAGGGTCAAACGGCTTTCGAGACGTGTCAGCATGTCGGACGGCGAAAGCAGCTTGATGCGCACCGCTGCCAGTTCAATGGCGAGAGGCAGGCCATCGAGCCGAGAGCAGATGGCCGCCACCGCTGGTGCGTTTTCCCTCGTGAGCGCGAATTGGTGCTTTACCGCCCGCGCGCGTTCCACGAACAGCTCTATCGCTGGAAGACGGGAAAGCACTTCGAGAGGCGGAATGGACTTGGGATCGGGCAGCGCCAGCGGTGGCACCGGAAATTCATGTTCGCCGTAGATATGAAGCGGTGACTGGCTCGTGACCACCACTTTGAGTTTGGGGCCGGCGGTGAGCATTTGCGCCACGACCGGCGCGGCAGAGACGAGGTGTTCGAAGTTGTCGAGCACGAGGAGCATCGGCTGGCTCAGCCCGCCGATATACTCCATAACGTTTTCTTGCAGCGAAGTATTTCCGGTCTCGTGCACGCCCACGGCTTGCGCGATCGCGAGCACTATCAAGCCACGTTCGCTAATCGCGGACAGTGCGACAAAACAAACACCATTGGGAAACTGGTCGGCCATTTCGCCCGCCACCTGCAAAGCGAGCCGCGTCTTTCCGATGCCACCCGGGCCGGTGAGAGTCACGAGGTGTATGCCAGGGCGGCTCAAAAGCTGGCGGAGATCAGCCGTTTCGCGTTCCCGTCCAATGAATGCGGTGCGCTGCACCGGCAGATTGTTGGGGCGAGGGTCCGATTCGCGGACAGGCACATCGGCTAGGCGGTCGCGCACCGCAGCGAGGTCGCGAGCCAAATCCAGGGTGGAGGCGTAACGCTGCTTCGGATCCTTGGCAAGGCAACGCTCTACGATCCAAATGAAAGGAGCGGGCGCCTGCAGTGTTTTGGCGCCGAGCCGCTCGGGCTCATCGCGAAGGATTGCTGCCGTCGTTTCCGCATGCGTCTTCTTCCTGAATGCGGGGGTTCCGGTGGCCATTTCGTAAAGAACTGACCCGAAGGAAAATTGGTCAGAACGAAAATCTAGCTCCTCGCCGGTCGCTTGTTCCGGCGACATGTAGCCGACAGTGCCCACCACCGTTCCACGCTCGGTGATGGTGGTGCTCGAATCCGAACTGCCGCGGTAGGGTTTAAGAAGTTTCGCCAGACCGAAATCTAGCACCTTGGCCGTACCTTCGCGAGAAACCATTAGGTTCTCGGGCTTCAGGTCACGATGAATGAGGCCAATCTCGTGGGCTTTCGCGAGACCGTCGGCGATTTGTGCCGCGATTGCAACCAATTTGCGAAATAGAATCGGACCAGAGGCGAGCAGCGAACGCAGCGTTTCTCCGTCCACCAACTCCATGGCGATATAGCGCGTGCCGTTCTCGTTCCCGAGTTCATAAATCGTCACGATGTTCGGGTGATTCAGCGCACTGGCAGAACGCGCCTCCTGCTCGAAACGCGATAAGGCTTCCGGATGCGAAACGTGGTCGAGCGAAAGGGTCTTGATTGCGACCTCACGCTCGAGGCGGCTGTCCTTGGCGCGGTAGACTTCCCCCATCCCGCCGGCGCCCAGTCGCTGAAGAATCTCGTAACTGCCAAAGCGCGCACCCGGCGACAGGGCGGATGACAACGAATCTGAAGTGCGAGGTGGATTCATGGAACTTGCAGAAGCGGCTCTCGGCATGCCGAAGCGGACTCTTAACTACTGCGCAATTACAGGTGAATCGTTCGCGGCTGCGACAGATCCCGAGGCAGCACCCCTGGTGGGCTTATAATATCCCAGAATTCCGAAGGGATTTAATGGATATTCGATCGCTCCAGCGGCCCCTGAAAGATATGTACCTGCAAGACCCGGCCAGTTCGCAAATCACGCTGACCGCTCACGGCACTCAGGCTGACGCACCGATCGCTTGTTCTGTGGACTTGGGGCGTGCAGTCTACGCGGCGCAAGCACACAAAGGAGTTGGTGGCGCCGGTACAGGAGCCTGCTCGGGAGACCTGCTGTTAGGCGCGCTAGCCGCCTGCGCCCAGATTACCTGCCAAATGGTCGCCGCTGCCATGGGAATACCCACACAGGCGATCGATGTCATAGTCGAGGGCGATCTGGATCTGCAAGGAACGCTAGGAACATCGAAAGAAGCCCCAGTCGGATTTCAGAGCATCCGCGTCACTTTCGACATCCGTGCACCACAGGCAACGCCAGAGCAGTTAAGGGCGCTGCAGGCCAAAACGGAACAATATTGTGTGGTGATGCAAACGCTACAGCACCCGCCGCGGATTGAGAACAAATGGAAGCAGTAGGGAGCCGCCGGTCTGGATTTGATCTCAAGTCCCTCTTTCAGTTCGGCTTGAGGTTCTGATTTACACGGAATAAGTTCGCCGGATCGTAGCGTTTCTTGATCATTGCTTTTCAATATACCTTGCCAACCGTGGTACAGCGTGTTGTTGAGTTTATATTGTTACGCGCATTCGATGCCTCTCGCGCTACCGTAAGTTTGTCGGGGACGTCTAACATAACGAGTTGAAATTGGAGATCATGACCACAGTTTTTAGGATCCTCGGATCCACATCATTGCTGTCCGCGCTCATACTTGGGGGATGCGGAGACAGCGCCAGCTCCGTACAGGTATCGCGCGGCAGCGGAGCGATTGAGAGGCCGCGCGACACCTCCGCTGTGCCGGTCACGGTCGCGAAAGTCGAACTGAGCACGATTCCGGTGCAATTACACGCCATTGGCGCAGGCCAGGCCTTCAAGACCGTCTCAGTGGAGTCGCAAGTTGCCGGAATCGTCAAGGAAGTGAATTACAAGCAAGGTCAATTCATCCACGAAGGCGATCTACTGCTCACGCTCGACAAGAGGCCTTTTCTAGCCGCCCTCGATCAATCCAACGCGGCGCTTGCCAGGGACAACGCGCAGGCCCAACTCGATCAGGCGCAACTTGAGCGCTACGAAGGGCTCTACAAACAAGGTATTGTCTCGAAAGAGCAGTTCGACCAATATCGGGCAACCTCAACTGCCGCCGAAGCCACTGTCAACTTCGATGAGGCCGCCATCCAGACAGCCAAAATTCAGCTTTCCTATTGCTCCATCTATGCCCCCATCAGCGGTGTCACCGGAGCGCAGCTGGTCTATCCGGGGGCAGCAGTAAAGGCCAATGACGTCCCGGTGCTTGTGGTGATCAACCAGGTTTCGCCCATCTACGTTAATTTCTCCGTTCCGCAGCAGTACCTCGAATCGGTCAAGCGGCTCATGATGCGCTCTCGTTTACCCGTTCAAGCCACCCCGACCGGCGATTCCAAGCCGGAAATCGGAACTCTGGCATTCGTCGATAACACCGTGGATCCAACCACGGGCACCATCGCTCTTAGGGCTTCATTTGCCAACAACGACCAGCATCTTTGGCCAGGCCAGTTTTCGAACGTCCTGCTGCGGCTGGGCGAGCAACAGAACGTGCTGGTCGTGCCCTCGCAAGCGGTTCAGGCCGGACAGCAGGGCGATTATGTCTTCGTTACAAAGCCGGATATGACCGTTGATGTCCGGCAGGTGAATGTCGGGCAAACAGTGAATAACGAAACCGAAGTTTTGAACGGACTTTCACCCGGGGAAACCGTAGTCACCGACGGGCAAGTGCGGCTAATTCCAGGGACGAAAGTATATTTCACCAAGGGACTCTGACCGGGCTGGAATCAATGCGATGAATCTCTGCGAACCTTTCATTCGCCGGCCGGTCATGACCAGCCTCGTGATGCTGGCCATTCTTCTGTTTGGCATTCTGGGCTATCGCGACCTTGCCGTCAGCGATCTGCCCAATGTTGATTTCCCGACTATTCAGGTATACGCCGGCCTTCCGGGCGCCAGCCCGGAGACGATGGCTTCCTCGGTAGCAACACCGCTTGAAAAACAGTTCACTACCATTGCCGGCCTGGATTCGATGACGTCGACCAGTTCGCTCGGCAGCATCGAAATTACGCTGCAGTTCAATCTGAGCCGTAACATAGATTCCGCCGCGCTCGATGTCCAGAGCGCGATCTCGGCCGCCGCCAATCAGCTTCCGCCTAATCTGCCTTCGCCCCCGACGTTTCGAAAGGTGAATCCGGCAGATCAGGCCATCTTCTTGCTGGCTGTTACCTCGCCCACACTGCCGCTCTACGAAGTCGATAAATATGCCGAAAATCTGCTCGCCGAGCAGATTTCGATGGTGCCCGGCGTTGCCCAGGTCAGCGTCAACGGTTCGGCCAAATACGCGGTGCGCGTGCAATTAAACCCGGAAGCTCTCTCCAGCCGGCAGATCGGTATCAACGAAGTAGAGCAGGCGATTCAGAATGCCAACGTCAACATGCCGATGGGCACACTGAATGGCGCTCACAAGACTTATAACGTCGAATCTAACGGGCAGCTTTCCGACGCCAAGGTCTACCGCCCGCTCATCGTGGCGTACCGCAACGGGGCTCCGGTGCGGCTCGATCAGATCGCTACGGTCGACGACGGAATTCAAGATCTGTACGTCGCAGACTGGATCAACAACGTTCCCGGAATTATGCTGGCCGTCCAGCGCCAGCCCGGCACCAATACGATCGAGATCGTCAACAACATTCGCAAGCTAATCCCACACTTCTACGCGCTTGTGCCTCCGTCCATCAACCTCTCGGTCGAATACGATCGCTCGGCTCCGATCCGCAATTCGGTGAATGACGTCAAATTCACTCTTCTGCTGGCGATTTTTCTGGTTATTCTTGTCATCTTTCTTTTTCTACGCAACGCATCTGCCACCATCATCCCTAGCCTGGCTCTTCCGATGTCGATCATGGGTACGTTCGCGGTCATGTACCTGCTCGGCTACACGGTGGACAACTTATCGTTGTTGGCGTTGACACTCTCGGTGGGTTTCGTCGTCGATGACGCGATCGTGATGCTCGAAAACATCGTGCGCCACCAGGAGATGGACAAAGGACCGTTCGAGGCAGCGCTCGACGGCTCGAGGGAAGTCAGCTTCACGATTCTCTCCATGACTTTGTCGCTCGCTGCGGTTTTTCTGCCTGTGTTCTTTATGTCCGGCGTCTTGGGCCGCTTGCTCCACGAATTTGCCGTCGTCATCATTTCTGCCGTTCTGGTTTCCGGCTTCGTTTCCGTCACCCTCACCCCGATGCTCTGCAGATATTACCTGCGCCCCGAACATGAGAGTAAGCACGGATGGATCTATCGCAAGTTGGAAAACATTCTCGATACGTCGCTCCGCTGGTACGGATGGAGCCTTCGCCGGGCGATGCAGCATCGCGTGCTGGTTATGATTTTCGGTTTTCTCATCCTGGTGGGGACCGCGTGGGAGTTTTGGGTGATTCCGAAGGGTTTTCTGCCGCAAGAGGATACCGCACAGATTTCCGTCTCAACCGAAGCCAATCAAGGCATTTCCTTCGACGCGATGAAAGCTCACCAGGAGGCTATCAATCGTATACTCCAAGCCGACCCGAGTGTCGTTCAGTTCTATTCCGGCATCGCCGATTCGAACGGCTCTGGCCTCAACAATGGCTACGCTTTCCTGCATTTGAAGAACCGTTCCGACCGTCCCTGGAGCGATAGCCCGGCCTACGATCGTCTCATTGCCCGCTATGGTCATGTTTTTGTCGCCGGGACTGTGCTCCGGTACGTTCGTCCGCTCTTCGAACGTCACATGACTATCGACGATGTGATTCACGGGTTGCAACCGCAGTTGGACAGGGTCCCTGGGATGCGAGTCTTTCTCCAGAATCCGCCCGCCATCCGCATCGGCGGCCTATTCACCAAGAGCCTGTATCAATTCACACTCTCGAGTCCAGCCACGGATCAGCTCTATAAGTACGCGCAGTTGCTCGAAACAAAAATGAAGACGCTGCCGAGTGTGGCCGACGTTGCCAGCGATCTCCAGATCAAGAACCCGCAGGCGAACGTCGTGGTTGACAGAGACAAAGCGTCTGCTCTGGGGGTGACACCACAGCAGGTCGAAGACGCACTGTACAGCGCCTACGGCCAACGCCTCGTGTCGCCGATCTACACTTCGAATAACGAGTACTGGGTCGTTCTCCAGGTACAGGATCGATTCCAGAGCGATCCCGACATGCTCTCGGAGCTTTATATCCGCTCTTCCTCTGGCCAACTCGTTCCACTCGCGGCCGTCTCGAAATTTACCACTGGTGTCGGTCCCCTCACCATCAACCACACCGGGCAACTTCCGTCAGTTACGATCTCATTCGACCTCGCACCCGGAGTGGCTCTTGGCCAAGCAGTGAACGACGTGCAGAAGTTGGCCAATTCCATGCTGCCGATTTCAATCAATACCACCTTCCAAGGCACCGCCCAGGCGTTCCAGCAGTCGATCGCCGGCCAGGGCATTCTGCTAATCATGACGGTGGTGGTCATTTATATACTGCTGGGCATTCTGTACGAGAGCTACATTCACCCCATCACAATTCTGACGGGGTTGCCGGCTGCGGCCTTCGGCGGGTTAGTCACACTCTCTCTGTTCCACGAGCAGCTCGATATCTACGGCTTTGTCGGTTTGATCATGCTCATCGGCATCGTCAAGAAGAACGCGATTATGATGGTCGATTTCGCTTTGGACCTTGAGCGCAAGGGGGATTTCACAGCCAGCGAATCAGCCTACCAGGGCTCGATGATTCGCTTCCGTCCGATCATGATGACCAGCGCCTGCACGATTATAGGTACCCTGCCCATCGCCATCGGTTTTGGCGCCGATGCCGACGCCCGCCGACCACTCGGTCTTTGCGTGGTCGGCGGGTTGCTCTTCGCGCAAGTTGTAACGCTTTACATTACGCCAGTGTTCTACACTTACATGGATGCTTTCTTGAAGTGGCGTACCCATAAGCACCCGGAGGCTCTTGAAACTTCCGTCGAGCCCCTTACTCGCGCATGATGTCACGTCAAGGTCTACGCATTGTCCTGGTGCGCAGTCACCCGAGACAGAGTTACTGTCCGGCACGCAGCTGACTACATACAATCCATTCCATATTGTTCCCAAACATCAGGGCTGATGGCCATGAGTCGGAACGGTAGCCCACGGTCATCCCCGGATCTATTTCTGGACTCTTGGCAGAGACGGGGGATAGTATGCCCCAGGCGTGTGGCTGGCCCTCGCGGGCATCGTTTGGGTCATCCTGAATGCCTTCTCAGCCCGCCTTCTTCGGCGAGATAGTGTTCACGCTGTGGCTTGTCCTCAAGGCCGCTCGCCCGCAATCACAGCTTTGGGCATTGGCGACGAAGACCTCGGCCATGCGAGCGCCGATCCTGCTAGTCCCGCCAGTTATAACCGCAACGTTTTCCCTGAGTGGCAACATGGTTTTAGATTCCTCGTCCTGGAAGCGGGAAGGTCTCGTACCACATTTCCAATTCCCTCAACTCGGCCTGGCGCTTAAAGTGCGCACGATTACCCACTTGCCTGAGCGCTTCTCGAAGAGATCCACAAACGCAAATTGACCGCTATAATCTTTTCCGTCCTGGATCCTCTTTTCCTTGACACCGGCTTGAGCCACAGCAACATTGCCGAACGCCTGCACATTCACTGGTCCAAGTTCAAATGACACGAGTTTGTGCTCGCCGGATTTGAAATCGTCTAAGAGTTCCTCTTTGCGGAAAAGCTTGCCCGACGACCCGATCGTGGCGAAATCGTCTGCGTAGGCCTGATTGAGCTTTTCCAGATCGACGGCCACCATTGCATCTCCAATATCCTGTTCTAGTTTCTTGATCTCCTCGGCAGCGCTCGGATCGGGAACCGCTTTGAACGAGTCGGGCAAATCCCCCGATAAAGAGCGCACGACCACCCACTTACCTGCGCGCTTCTCGAGGAGGTCCGCCCAAACAAGCTGCGGGTTAGTGACTTTTCCTTTCTCGTTCCGTTTTTCACGGACAACACCTTGGCCCAAAGCAACATTGCCAAACACCTGTATGTCTATAGGCCCAGTTTCAAACCACTCGAGTTTGTCAGGGAAACCTGTGCTTAGAAGTTTCTTCTTATTAGTGACGTTGCCGGAGGACCCGACGATGGCGAAATCGTCAGCATAGAGCTGACTGTACCTGTCGAAATCGCCCGATATTTGGAAGTTTCCCAAATCTAGTTCGACCTGTATGACTGCTTCGATATCGGCTGTATCTCCAACTGGTGTGTTTCGGCTCTTTGCCGCAGCGTCCCTGATGCTAAAGCCTGCCCACGATACAAGAGCTGCGAACAACAACACTGCGAACCCCTGGCTGAAAATGCTCTTTTTCATTTATTGACTCCCCTCGACCTCAGCGGTCGTTTGCGATATCCGCAGTGTCCACGAACGGGAAATTGCTGTCCATGACCTCGGAGGTCATGGATAGCGGTTTTCCAGGTCCAAGAATGGTGGTGCGTCTGACCCGAATGGCTCTTCCTGAACATAGTCGGCAGGGTCGTCAGATCAGGAATCCGACCGCGCAAAATCGAAACGCCTGAGCTTAGTGGCGGAACCAAAAATTCGAGCTCCCCAGAAAATGGGTTGCCATGGAGCCGAGCTAAGACCTTTCCTCAGACAGGTAATGTACGAAAGCGCGAGTGTCATTGTCTGCAGGGAAAAACGTCTCAGTGCTTGACTTCGCGACGACTGACTGTCGGTAAGTCGGTCACCGCCAGCTGTGAAAACTTCCCACAAGCCGACTTCTGGCCCGCGTCGCTGAAAGTTTGTCCGGGGGATAGCTTCCGGGGTAGCCCGTCATCCGACCAGAATCGACGCCAAATGTAGATCACTTCCTGCTAGCCGACAAGGACTAAGCCGCTGGCGCGGCGGACGCTACCGCGTGGATCGACCGAGAGAGTTCAGGAGCTGCTGACATAGTGTGGGTCATAGGGAAAGGAGATTCCTGTGACCCGTTTACGAAAAATGATGCTGGAGGAACTCCAGCGTCGCAACTATTCCGCCATCACCACTCGTAATTACTTGCGGGTGGTAACCGAGTTCGCCAAGTATTTTGGCAAGTCCCCCGACAAGCTCGGCCCCAACGAACTTCGAACCTATCAAGCCTACCTACTGACAGAGCGCAAGCTGACGCCCGGCACGGTGGTCAACCGGGTAGCGGCGCTGCGCTTCTTTTTCGTCAAGACGCTCAAGCGCCATCAGTTTCGCGAGTTCTTACCGTACCCCCGTGACCGGCGTCGGCTGCCGACGGTGCTAAGCCAAGAGGAAGTCTCGCAGTTGATCAATGCCGCCGGAAACCTCTTTCGACGGACGCTGCTGATGACGCTCTACGGAACCGGCATGCGACGCGCCGAACTGGCGCGTCTCAAGATCGGCGACATCGATAGCCAACGGATGATCATCCGCGTGGTGGCGGGCAAGGGCGGCAAGGATCGCGACTTGCCTCTCAGCCCAACCCTGCTGGAAACGCTACGAGAGTACTGGCGCTGGCGCAGGCCGAAGCTCTACCTGTTTCCCACGCGCACTCTAGGCCGCCGACTTGATCAACCGATTTCTGATAAGACCGTCTGGATCGCATGCAGCGAGGCCGCGCGTCGGGCCGGCATCCGCAAACGCGTCACCCCGCACACGCTACGCCACAGTTGGGCGACCCACTTGTTGGAGGCGGGCACCGACCTGCGCACCATCCAGGTTCTGCTCGGGCATGGCGACCTAGAGACCACCGCCCAGTACCTGCATCTGTCGCAGCGGCACCTGCACGCGGTGACCAATCCGCTGGATGGCCTCGCGCTCTCCAGCACCGAGAACATCAGCCGCAGCTTTAAACGGAAAAACGAAAAATGACTCGGCCCGCCTTCGAGGTGGCCGACATCCTTCGCGTGCAGGGCGAGTGCTTTCTGGATCGGTATCGATCCAGCTTTGGCTTTCAGCAGCTCAAAGCGTTTCGTGCCATTCTGCGTTGTCGCACCGCTGCTCTGGGCGGTCATCGCGATGCCTGTCCGAGTTGCGGTCATCAGGCTATCTCGTACAACTCGTGCAGAAACCGGCACTGCCCCAAGTGCCAGACGCAGGCGCGCCAGCGCTGGGTGGCGGCCCGCGAACGCGAACTCCTGACCACCAGTTACTTCCATGTCGTGTTCACCGTGCCCCACGAACTCAATGTGCTGGCGTTGGAGAACCCGCGTTTGTTCTACGACTTGTTGTTCGCCGCCAGCGCGCAAACCTTGCTGGAGATCGCTATCGATGGCAAACACCTGGGCGCAGAGATTGGCGTGATCAGCATCCTGCACACCTGGGGACAGAACCTGCTCCTGCATCCCCACATCCACTGCGCCATTCCTGCGGGCGGACTCTCACTCGATCACCGTCAATGGGTCCGCCCACGCTATCCTTTCTTCTTACCCGTAAAGGTTCTCAGCCGCGTCTTCCGCGGCAAGTTTATCGCTGGTCTGAAACGGCTGCACGGTCGCAACCAACTTTGCTGCACCGGCCCCGCCGCCGCTCTTGCCGATCCGCAACAGTTCGCCAAACTCCTCCGCCGCCTGCACCGCCACGACTGGGTCGTCTACGCCAAGCCCGCCTTCGGTGGTCCCATGCAGGTGTTGCGCTATCTGGGCCGCTACACCCATCGCGTGGCCATCTCCAATCATCGCTTGTTGAACTTCGACCAGGAGCGCGTCACCTTTCGCTGGAAGGACTATGCCCACGGTGGCAAGCAAGGCAAGATGACGCTGGGCGCCAACGAGTTCTTACGGCGCTTCTTTCTGCACGTGCTCCCCAGAGGCTTCGTGCGCATCCGTCACTTCGGATTCCTCGCCAATCGCTTTCGCGCCTCCCGCCTGGCACTATCCCGACAACTGCTGTCCAGTATCTCCTCCACCCTGGTCGAGGCTAGAACCTGCAAAGCTCCGGCGGAGAGTTCTTCTGTCTGGCATTGCCCACGCTGCGGCGCGGCCATGATCGTGATGCAGAGATTTACGGCGGCGGAATTATCCACATGCTCTTACTTCGATTCGTCGTAGCGCTTGTCTCACCACCGCTCCTGCGATGTGCTTCGGCACACCGACGCATTCGTGTGCTCACCCCATTGCCACTTGCTCTCACGCCGTTGTCCGCGCACACTCCGACTGACACCTGCGGCCCTGTCAACAATCCCCACCCGGCCTTTTCCGTTCGCCGCTCCTTTCGCAACTCTCGACTCGCCATCCAACTAGCATTCAAATCCCATAGCGCACCGCGTCCGCCGCAAACGCCAGCGGCTTCCTCCTAGTCTCCTCATCGAAAACGCCTCGGATCGACTTTCCTTCCGCGGCGAAGTGTCCTGCCCGAGGCGTTTCCGATCAAGGCTAGCGACTTATCGGTACCGATCCGCGTTCCAATCTGCATTACCTCCGAATCGCAGACCACCCACAGGGTCGTTGCATCGGCTGCGACGTGACATGCAGAATATAATTACGCGCACGGACGGCCCTTGTTCCTGGCGCGAACTTGGTCCTTGCGAAATCCAGTCCCGGTGTATGTATCACTTGTATTTACAGCACAGTAGCTGGGTGCAGGCGGAATGGGTTGAGTGTATCGCGCCCATGACACGCGGTTCAGATCGGGGGACGATTTCGCCTGTCGCATGACGGTACCCGCCAACGGCAACGAGGAACGATTCCAGAGTGGGGCACAGGAGTATGCCGCCTACCTCAAGACACCAGAGGGCCGGTTGCGCACCGACTTAGCCCTTGCCAACCTACAGGATTTTCTTCCCCCACTGACCCAGCCTTCCTTGTGTGCACTTGATGTCGGGTGCGGCACCGGAGCGACCGCCGTTCGCTTGGCGCAACTTGGCATTCACGTCACGTTACTGGATTCCTCTCCAGCAATGCTGGATATTGCGAAGCGCGCGGCAGGGGAAGCAGGAGTTGCGGACAAGGTCGTACTGCAACCCGGCGACGCTACACAATTGGCGAACTTGTTCCACACTCGATCGTTCGATGTAATTCTTTGCCACAACATCCTGGAATATTGCCAGGACCCTGGTACTGTGTTGCGTGGTGCAGCTCGCGTCTTGCGAGATTCATCGGCGATATTGTCGGTTCTCGTACGCAACCAGACAGGCGAGGTATTCAAGGCCGCTATCCAAGCGGGTGATTTGGCTGCAGCCACTGATGGCCTCACTGCTGAGCGCGGACAAGAATCCCTGTATGGAGGCAGCGTGCGACTATTTACGTCCGATGGCTTGCGAACTATGCTGAAAGCAGCGTCGCTTGTGCCCATTGCCGAGCGAGGCGTACGTGTCCTTGCGGATTACTTGCCGCCACGTGTTTCTCGCAGCGAAGACTACGAACGGATTTTCGACCTGGAGCGAAAGCTGGGCAGCCGGCCGCAGTATGCTGCAGTCGCCCGCTACACACAATGCTTCGCGCGTTTGACTTGACAGCTGATGGAGAATGATCCAATGAGTGACGTCGCCGGCAAGTCTTCATCCATCCCATCTGCCGCGAAGGCCACTGACGCCACGATGTCGCTCGGACTCGGGCTTACCAACGAGTGCAACCTCGCCTGCGCTTTCTGCTATCGGGACCCGGCCCGCACGGATCGCCTCTCTCTGGATCAGGTAAGGTCCGTCATGGAACGACTGCCCGTCCGCTCGGTGAATTTGGGCACCGGGGAGAACGGCATGCATCCGGACTTTAAAGCGATTCTGGCGTATCTGCACACACAGCCGGTCAAACTCACCATCACTTCCAACGGCCAGACCGTTGCAGTGTTGCAGGACGACGAGTTGCGGGCGTTTCACGACATTGAGTTCTCTCTCGATTACCCTTCGCAGGCGGAACAGGATGCACAGCGCGGAAACGGTAATTGGGAACTGATCCACCAGCAGGCAGAACGGTGTGTGAAGCTGGGTGTGCCGGTCACCATCATCGCGGTCATGATGAGGTCGAACTACCTGCGTCTGGCGGAGGTCGCGCGAATAGCTGAACAGTTTGACGCTCCGCTGCGGGTGAACGTGTACCAGGCGGTGCGATCCGACATTTATGCACTGTCCTACGAAGAGTATTGGGAGGGGTTCCGGCATCTGTTTGCGGAGACGGACGTGATCGCCGTTGGCGAGCCGCTGGTGCGAGCCATGGCGGGCCTGCCGCCGCTCAGCGGAGGATGCGGGGTAAGCACCGTGAGGGTCACTCCGCGTGCCACTACACAGCCCTGCGTTTATTGGCCGGGATCGGGGGAGCCGCTGTCGGATTTGATATCGACGGGGCTGCACATTCTAGACTCCGCGCCCTTCGAGCAGGCCCGCACTCTTCCCGCCGCATGCCAACCTTGCGAGTTTCGGGACTCATGTCATGGCGGCTGTGCCGGACGTCGACGCTTGCAAGGCGCGCTGCTCGAGCCTGACTATTACTGTCCCATCGTTCGCGGGGAACACCGAACCCTGCAAGTCCGTATGGCCGCGACCCGCGATCTGCCCAAGCTCAGAAGTTCCTGCACTACCGTAGTGATCGCCAGATAGAATCGCCGCTTATTTCGCGTCCACCCAGGCGTCTGACCCCGTCAGCTTGACAGCCACCCCCGAAATGAAGATGTGCAGAGACTTTCCATCCGCAGTGCCGCGGTGCTCCGTTGAGATAAGCAGCGGTCCAGCCTTCTTATAGCCTGTCCAGGTTGCCCTGACGAGGCTTGGTTTTTTGTCCCCGCCGTGGTGGAAGACAAGGTACTCGACACGATTGTCTTTGCCGACATAAAGGTCCCAGGTGTCGCCGGGCGTGTAACCACCGAGTTCTGCCCCATACTTCACCGAGACCAGAGTCGCTGATCCGGCTCCCGCCGGCAGTTTCTTCATACCTTCATCGGTCACGGTGGCGCTCGTGTCCCAGTAGGCGTGTAACGGGAACAGGAGCCAATAATTATCGTTGGTGAAGCCGGTATCAGTTTGCTTCTTCGTGTCGTCGTTGATTTCGGAGCGCATGTACGTGACCTTGACCGGTTTCCCGTCTTTATCTTTCCCCTCGAAAGAAACCTTGCCGGTCTTGGGCTCCCACTCCCAGGTGCGAGAAAGTTTGAAGAGTCCGGTGATTTCCCCGTTCCAGGTGTAGCGGATCGCATCAATTTGCCCGAACGAATCGAGACCATAAGTCTTGGCGATCTGTTCGAGAATGGGCGGCCGCGTCTGCGCCCAGGAGGGTGCGGCAAGGGCCAGCACTCCGCAAAGCAAAAGATCCATCATGGTTAAACGGCGGACATTTCTCATAGTGTTCGCTCCTCGGTGAATTGAACGGATGCTGTGTTGGATGACGGTGCAGGCTTCCGGATACAAGAGTCGCTGTGCACAGTTACTCTTCGCCTGTCCCAGGCATTCACAGCGCTTGCCGCGGATTATACAACGGGTTTGGTTCTCAGCAGTTTGGCGAACGAGTGGGCATCTATTCAATTGAGGATCGTGGCGCCGACCGTCGTCTCAATCGCCGAAATTCGATAATCGCGGCGGCCGTTGCGACGGATCCATATTCAAAAACCATGATCCAGCCAGGAACCAGCCACGGACGATCAAGCGTGCGCAAATGCCAGACGTAGTAAGTAGGAATGATGCTGACTGTCCAGATGATGATCGGGACCGTCGAAGCCGAGCGGACAAACGGCAGGAGCCAGAGAAGGTACCACGGGTATACGACCGGCGCACAGAGAAGCGATGCTGCCATCGGCCACGCGAACGTATCGGGCGACCGCTCGGTGGCCTTGCTTCTCAGCCAGAGCGCGACAAGAAATCCCGCAACCACGGCCAGCCCAACCGCAAACTGCGGAGCGGCAACTCGCTCGAGCGCGGCGAACACCGGATCATTGAAGCGGAAACTCTGCACGTAAGTTCCGAGAGAACCGATGGGAATTCGTCCGCGGTTTAAGAACGGCACATAGAGGAGTCCAACGACGGCGGCCCCCAGCATGCCGTCGCGGATACGAACACGTTTCCAGTAGAGCGGCAGGAGTACGATCGGGAGAAACTTCACCGCGACAGCCAGCCCAAATGCGACTGCCGCAACCGCACGCCATCGCCGCCCGAGCGCGGCGGCGGAAACCAACAGCAGCAACACGCCGACAATGTCGATGTGACCGCTGCCTGCCACGTCGGTTGCCAGCAGTGGATGCCAGGCATAGGCCAGCACCCAGTGCGCTCCTTGCTCGCTGCTACGCAAGATCTCGAGCAAAACGAAAATAATTGCCAAATCGCAAAACACGAACGCTACTTTCAGCGAAAAGAGAGACTCATGAATCGCGGTGATGGCGCGGAAAAACATCTGCGCGCCCGGCGGATATGGGCTCGGTAAATCCGGATGGTTCAGCGTGCGGGTTTCCGGAGTATGTAACTCACGGACCGCCGGGTCGCTGGGAACCAGGAGATAAGGGTTATACCCGAACCGCTGGACGCGGCCATCCCAAAGATATCGATGAATGTCATCATCAGGCCCCGGCGATGACAAAAGAAACGGAATACGCCACAGGCCGGCCAACAACAGACCGATCACGATGACCCGGCGCGGAAAGTTTGGAGTCGCGAAGAGCTCGCGAATGGCAAGGAGATACGCAATGCCGGCAACGCCCAGCGGAACGATGAAGGAGGGTCCACCCACCCTGCTGAAGTTGCGTGAGCAGATCGTAAGCGCCACAAGTAAGATGGCGCCGAGCCCGTACAATCTGCCGGCTGGCGTGACCTTCACAGGCCTACCGTGCCTGTCCGCAACTGTGCCACCGCCGGCGCCCACAGTTTCAACCAGACCGCCGTTCGTGGCGCCCGAGCGGGAGCGAGTTCCAGTTCCGCGGCGAGCCGGGTCAAGTCGACAGCCACGTCGATGTCGTAGAAGGGATCGGTGAAGCCGACGGAGAGCTGAAGTGCGCGAGCGCGCGCCAGTAGAGTCTCAAGCGCGCTCTTGGTTCCCATGCTGTTGCCGTCGAAAAGCCCCGGGTGAGAAGCCTTCGCCCCTACGAGGTAATAACCGCCATCGTGCGTCGGTCCCACAACCACGTCATGGCCGGCGAGCGCCTCGAACGCGTTTTCAAGAATCGACGCCGGCAGATGCGGACTGTCGCTGTTGAAGGCAACGATGCGTTGGTGGCCAACGGCTGCAAAGTGCGCAAATGCCGAGTTGAGGCCTGCCGCAAGGCCTTGTCCTTTCTGACCCAATACGCCCGACACACTTGGCGCCAGCTTCGTCAGTTCTTCGACATCGGAAGCCGGGCACATAATGGCGACGTCCACCATTTCCAACGAGTGCGCCAGTGCGATGGTGTCGTTCAAAAGGCAGCGATAGAGTTCGGTGACCGCCTCAACTGGAAGGCTCGGAGATAAACGAGTCTTGACCATCCCCGGCTTGGGTGCTTTTGCCATGACGACCAGTGTTCGTCCCCCGTTCGACGAACACGCGGTATTTTGGCGGGAGGATTCCATAAGGGAGCGCAGAGCCAACATTTACGCTGGCCGCGGATTTCTGGCTCTTCGATGCCGAAAATAATAGCGCATTATCAGCGAGAGGATGAACCACGCGGCTCCGACTGTGCCTCGCACCGTACCGCTAATCTTGGATTTCCCAATGCGCGGATGGTAGCTCACCGGCACCTCAACGACGCGGAACCCCGCGAGCGTACCCTTGAGAATCATTTCAACCGCCCAGCCATAAGTGGTTTCTTCGAGCGCGAGCGCGCGTAGTACATCTGCGCGGCCCGCGCGAAACGGACCGAGATCACTGATGTCTAGTCGATACAGGATCCTGATCAGGCCAGCGGCGAGGCGATTCCCGAACCGCTGATGCCACGGCAACGCACCCCCAGAACCCGGTTCCTGAAGGCGCGAACCGAGCGTGATATCCGCGCGTCCGTCAAGGATTGGAGCGAGGAGAAGCGGCAGCTCAGCCGGCCGATCGCTGTAATCGCCGTCGAGGAACACCACGATGTCAGGGCTGCTTGCTTCAGCCAGTCCGGTCAAGCAGGCGCGCCCGTATCCGCGGCGAGGTTCGCGTAGGACGCGGGCTCCCATCTTTGAGGCGATTTCGGGAGTCCCGTCGGTTGAATTGCTATCTACGACCAGGACCTCCGTGACAATGTCAGCAGGGAGATCACCTAAGACGCGGCCGATGGACAGCGCTTCATTATGTGTAGGAATGACAACCGACACTCGCACTGGACCCTGGTTCAAGTGAAGAACGCTCAACTCACCACCATGGGGAGGATGGCCAGCGCCGCGCCAGCCAGGCGTCGACACCCCAGGCACGACCGGCCCGCCCAACCACGAGCGAAAGCGCAGCCATTACCGAAACCAGCAGCTCCCAAATCCACGACGTGCCCCATTCCGAGACCCAAAGGCTGCCCAAGTATAGAAAAGCGACAAAGGCGGCAGGGCGGGTCAGCAGACCGATGACCAGCAGGATTCCGAGACCGATCTCAGTCACGGCCTGCATCGGAGCGGCCATTGCGGCGTGACTCGCCGCCAAACCCATCACTGCCTTCCACGCGGCCGGCGAGTGACTCGCCTTTATGTAGTAGTTGATCAGGCCTGCGTAGCCCGCCGGCCTGTAGAGACCCTTCCCCAGATTCTCGAAGAAGACCCACACCAGCATCGCGCCGATCGTGACACGAACGATTGCCAGCCCATTTGCCGCGGGCGATTGGTTGGCTGAATTTTGCGTCGGGCCCGTGTTCGCCATCGTTATGAACCTCGCACCCAATAGATGCCGCAAGTTTGCGGTGGGAAATAGAAAGGTGCCGGTATTTTAAACGGTTGCGGCCTGTTCCTGCCAGTGGAGGTCAACGTTGTCGGTAGCGCTTTTTGGTGCGTGGCTTTTGCAATCGAGGGCGGGATTTGACAGGACGCTGCCGCAACCTGCAGACTGCGAACGTGCGCTTCGAACCATGAGATGCACACCGCGACCGCGCGGCTGCGGTTTCGCTTACGACAGCCCCGCCTGGAACGTCCGCTGGCCGTTGCCGGTCACAGAGCGCTTAAACAAACGCGATCCTCGTCGAAAGGATACGTCATGATGCGTCGACTTCTGCTCTTTCTGCTCCTCGTATTCTCGTCTCTGCCGGCTCTTGCTTAGAACGAACGCCATTTCACGTTTCATTACGCATTCACGGTGAAGAATGTCAGCCCCGGCGAGCGCTTGCGTGTCTGGATTCCTCTGGCCCACTCCGATGCCTTCCAGGAGGTGAAAGTTACTTCCAAGAGTGGAGACTTACCGCTGAAGCAGGTTCGGCAGCCGGAATGCGGGAACGAGGTGCTATACGCAACGCCAGCTGAAACCTGCAGCACTACGCGCGGGCATCGGAAAGATTGGATGGCACACGTTCCGTCACACCTACTCAACCATGCTGCGCAGCGCCGGCACCGACATCAAGGTGCAGCAGGAGCTGCTGCGACATGCCAACATCCAGACTACGATGAACATTTATGCGCAGGCGGTCACGGATCCGAAGCGTGCCGCGAACAGCAAGGTTGTGGAGATGGTGCTTTCGGGCGGGAAAATAGCGCCTAAACAGCAGATTTCAGCGAATGGGAGCCGATTTCAGTTTTCCACGATTGCCGCAAACAGCTTCAAGTGATTGAAGGGGAAGTGCTTGAGGTTGGTTGCGGGGGGTGGATTTGAACCACCGACCTTTGGGTTATGAGAACAACCGCTTGAAGTTAAATCATTGAATCTGAAGCACGGACGGGATGATTCAGGTTCTCAAAAACACCGCCAGTTCAACTCAGTCACGGCAGATTATGAGCGGATATGAGCGTTTTTGCAGATGGACACAACTGCGAAAACAAGAATGTGCATGTGCGCGGGGAAGAATCGAGGCTGATCACTAGACATCGATAACGGGCTGGTGCCTGGGATTCGAATCCACCTCAAAACTTCAATGCAAGGACTTACAGAGCACGGACGGCGCTTTAAGGACATAGAAGTACATCCTAGTTCACGTTAAGTGATTGCAAAGTGATTGCAGCTTTTCGCAGATTGCAGAGTAATTTCACCGACGCGTTGGTGCGTGTAAAGCCCGGTTGTGCGAGTTCCGTGGCATTTGCAACTCGGCCTTACTTCCGTCATTGGCTGACTCCTCATCACATCCGGCGATGATTCCAAGTAGTCCTTGAGTTCGGAGCTGGACTTCATCAGATAGTCTGGGACCGGTCTTCCGTCCCTAGAATCGTCCTTGTATACAGAGATCAAAGGCTGTTTGTAGGGGTCTGGCCAATCATCGTCTTTACCAAAGCGGTAAGAGTCATCGGCGGGCCAAACTAGAACTTTTAATCCTTTGCGCTCTAGCAATTCCTGAAGCTCCCGGTGCGGCTTTCCCCCTAGGAACAAACTTCTCGCCGGGTTTTCGAACCCCATCGTGATTGTGTGTGCAAAGTTCAAGGTGGGACTGTCTGGAGGGAGATCAGGCTGCAGAAGCGGATTCTTTGCGGTGAGCTCATGTGCATGCACCCTCAGTCCAAAGGAGCAAAGACGATGAGCAGCACCGAAACCCGAAAAGACTCTTACACACGCGTCACCGAGCGCATTATTTCCGATCTTGAGCAAGGCATCCGTACATGGATAAAGCCATTTGCACACCTCCGCAACCATTCTCAATTACGGAAACAATTCGTAGTGCGTCACTGTTGGTTCAAATTCCAGCAAGTATTTCTCATCTTCTGCATAATACTTGGCGACCTCTATGTCGGCGCCAGCAAAAGCCACGATTGCGTCGCTAGATTCCCAAAAGCTAAGTGTGATGAAGTGCGCTGTATCCCCGTCCATCCGGCGTAAAACCCAAGCCCCTCTATTGCCAATCGTTGTACGGTAGGCGGGAATGCCAGATTGAAAAAGATAGTCGAGATACGCGTCTGCATCGCTCGCCTTCGTTTTGCCATGCCAAATTCGGGCTATCATATACTCTCCTCAGCTTGGTCGTCGCCAAACCACTTGCAAAGAAGTCTTTGCTGAGTCCCGTCATTCTCCATATCTTCGAGCGCTCTATTAATTTCTGCCCGCAGTCGAGTGTTCCCCTTCCGTACCATAATGGCGTAAGCCCCTTCGGTTCCTTCCAACACACCCGCGAATTGAAGACCTGCCACGGACTGAGAAAAGTACTTAGCAATCGGTGAATCATCGATTATGGCATCAAGTTCGCCGGCCGCGAGCGAGGCGTAGAGTTTCTCGTTGGACTCCGCTATCTGCGCTGGCTGAAGTATCCCGTGCTCCTTTGCGTAGTCCTCGGCCGTGGTTCCTCGTCGCACCCCGACCCGAAGGCCTTTGATCGCGGTGTCTCCGGTGATTCCGTCACGCTTCACTACAGACAGTGCCAAAGTAAGATGGGGGGTGCAAAAATCCACTTCTCGCTCTCTCTCTGGGGTAACGGTCGCTGCGCTGCAAACCAGATCGACATCGCCCGCCTTGAGTTCATGGAGGATTACACTCCATAACGCCCGCCGAAAACTCAGCCGAAAGCCGACCCGCCGACCGATTTCCTCTAGCAGGTCGACCTCATAGCCGCGAAAATCGCCCGCGTCCGGATTGCCGAGTTGCATCGGAGCAGGCGGGGCATCGTCGATGCCCAATCGGATTGTTCGGTTAGCCATCATTGAAGACTCACTCACCATGTTCATCCTGCACTACGATTCTAGCGTTGCCAGCCGATCCGCTAGCAACCGTCCGCGACCTTTGTCCCGGTACTGAAGAAAATCGAGAATATCAAAATTCTATTCGTTGCGAGATTTGGCCCAATCGTTCGCGATGTAGACGCAACCCGAAGACTTTGGGCGATTGCGACGGTGATGAAAAGTGTAAGACAACACACCAATAAGCGGCTGAACTCGAACCGCCGAAACCTTGCACCGCGGTTCCTGGTGGTGAGCACAAGGCCATCAGCACACTGCCCGACCAGGAACTGCCGAATCGGTCTGCACGCATTCATAGTTTTGACCTGACTGATGGTGTTTTGCCCCAGGAATGTTGTTGCCCCACGCCTGGATGGGCTGATGGGAAAATTGCCCCAGATGAAATCGAAGGGGCCGGCCGTAAATGTCGCCAAGCCATAAACGTAAATGCCGATTTTGCTCAATGTGGATTTACCCGGGTTTCTGCGAATTCTTGATCGTCACCACCAATGCTGGACTGGAAGGCATTCGAATTCCCAACCTCTGGTCACTGATGAGTCTCTGGAAGTGGCAGCGACGACTGGCCAAACACATAGTGCCATCCGTTCTGAGTTCGCGCATAGGTATCGCTGAACCAAAGCGTATGGTTGAAGGGTTTTCCGTTGTCCGTTCCTTTCTCCCACAACTTGGCAGTCACAACCGCCGTATCGCCCCAGACACGAACTTTCTGTTCAAGCTCTTCGTTGTGTTCGTAGAGTTTCTGTCCACTGCGTGCATCGTTGATCAAATCCGATTTTGTATAGGACGTACCCGAACCTGTCACTAAGACAAAATCATCCGCCAAAATCCGACTCATAGTTGCGGCATCGTTGCTCTTGACCGCTGCCTGGTACTCGGTATCCAGCCCAGCGACGATCCTTCTGTCGTCGCCAGCAAACGCGTTTGCGCTATGCACCGCAATCCCTACGAGTACACTAATTGCCAACCATCCTGCAAGAAATGACGGCAATGGCTGCCGCCAAAAGCGCTCGCCCAGAGCTTCCACAGCCTTCCAAACGGCACTCCGTAACACTCTTGTTGCAATGGCAATCGATGTCGTCATTTCGTCTCCTTGTTTCGATCTATCATTACCTCTAAAATCGAGTTTGCTTTAACAGGACAACGTCAAGAAATGCCAACGAAAAGGTCCGTGGGAAACTCGTGTCGTTTGCTACACCAGGGCCAGTTCGTAGCTCATGGGAATAGCGATGTTCGTGGCCCCGGCGAAGCGCTGCGCACGGTGGCTTGCTATCACCCCCTGCCCAGCCACCTTGGCGAGGAGCTCAGCATAGTATCGGAAGCGCTGCTCGGTGCAAAACGTCTCACGGCGTCGAACGCCAAAGCGTTCCATGGCCTCGGCGCTGCGTCGGACTTTGTCTTCCTCCGCAGCATGGAAGACCCAGTCGGAGCCGGGCAAATAGTCAAATACAACAATGTCGGGTGCCAGCGTCCGGGCATGGGTAAGCGCCTTCTGCGGGTCGTCCATCTCATGCAGACAGAATTCGAAGTAGACCACGTCCCCGCGTAATGCGACCTCTTCGAAGCTGGAGCCGACAATGTCGACGCAATCTTGCATGCCTTTTGCCGCAACATTTGTCTTTAGTTCCCTGAGGGCTTCGACATCTTGATCAATGGCGAACAGCTTCCTCGTTTTGATGGAGGGGTCGAGAAGCTGCCTACCTCCTGCTCCGACAAAAAGCACGGTCTTCCCGCTGAAATCATAGAAACGACAAAGGTTCTCGGTCAACTGGTGATAGTCCGTGGCCAACTGAAATCCTTTCTCGGGGTTTCGATTTACCTTAACTGAGTAGGATCGCCACTCAGTCAGATGCTTCCTGCAATGTTCCGCGGCAAGTCACGGCCTATAAGGGCGGAACAAGAGATCAAACCACGGTTTCCAGGTCCTGCCGCCGTCGGTCGAGGTTACCGCGATCTCACGAACGCCTCCGCTCACTGGCTTCCACCTGCCGCGTACGTGCCTCTCTTTCCCATCCGCGGCGTGATCGACGCCGCTTAGAACCATTTCCCCCGCCTGCAGACCACCTTCGATCACGAGCATCTCACCGCGATTCGTCACCCAGCTTTGGTGCCAGATCTTTCTCGACCCGTCGTAGATACTGAAACTCTGACCCTTGTGTCCGTCCGCACCTTCATAATCCTCACGTAAGACGCACCCGTCGAGTATGCGATCCACCCGAGTGCGAGCGACCTTGGTGGTGGGGTTGGCAACGTCAAACACGTCCCAATCACCGGCCCAGAAATCAAACTGCCGGTACTCGGGCGCTACACAGAAGCCATGTTTCGGCGGCTCCGCCGCACAAAGCGGGCTAATTGGCAGGCTTTGTGCTGTGACGAGGAATACCAGAATAGCGAGCTTAACTCGCGGAGTGTTTGTGTTCATTTGACCTTACTTTCTCTCTCTTTCGAACGATAGGATTTAGAAGGCCTTACGTCGCGACTCGCGTCCCAGCTGATTTAACGGCTGCCGGGCAAGATCTCATCAGGTGGACCATAGCCGCGATCGTAAGCTTGATTCGAGACCGAATATAAATTTAACTCGCTCCATCTCCAGCGACTGGAAATCGGGGGCCTGCCGCAGGAACAGAACAATTTGTATTCTTCCGAAGATTCGGTAAGGAAGGACACTAGGTACGAGCCGTTACGGTAAGGACTGAAGCCAATCAGATATCGAGTGAAACATTCCGGACACTCAACGCAATGTCGAATACGCGCCGGCATACGGGTTGCTCCTCAAGATAAATCGTAGATCGAGTCAGATTGGACGTTTGCGGACGTTAATCCGGAACGAGAATGAGGGCAGGAGGAAGGTCCTACCCTCACTCGGTTTGCAGTTCGCGAAGTTTTGCTTCTCGAGTGTTGGCCACCGCTATCTTCTTTTGAAGGTCATTTTGTTGCCATGGCCCTAGCCACAACGCCCGCAAGACCCGGTTGCCGCTCAAGCTGCTGGCGGACGCTTTCAGGAGAAACGAGCTTGCTCAAATCCTTCCGCTCCGGCGCTTTTGAGGGGGGCGTGCCGCTTCCGTTGGACACTGGCACCGCCAGGAAACCAACTATCTCACCGGTGCTTGTGTCGATTGCGCTTCCGCTAATCTCACCGCTATCGTTAATGCCCTGGGCCAAGGTCAAATACAGGCTAGTAGGCTGGACAACCAGAGCATTCAAATCGTTGATCACATTGTTTTGCCACAGGAACGCTCGAAAAAGCCCAGTGTTCACGTTGAAGGACTGGCCTATCACCTGGTTGTTGTTGTTAATGTCGAAGGCTACGTCATTCGTGTCTGGCCCAATCGGGTAAATCTCTTGCATGCCCGATCCTTTTGTCCAGATCCAAGCTGCGGGATTAAGTGGTTGGTTTTGATCCCCGCTCGTGTTTGCCAGGCCGACGACCACGCCGTTATTGTTGATCGCGATCGGAGTATTCCAGGCGGCGCCTCCGATGTTCCCCATGTATGTGGGTTGGCCATTTTCCCAAATGACAGAATGTAAGGCGCTTGCGCCTCCGTAGGCGTTTGAACAGAGTCCAGAGATCCCGACGACCTGGCCTTTGTCATTAATGGCGTTGGCTGTCGAGTCTGGGTCGCCGGAGAGCGGGGGAAGCTCCGTCATCTCGTTCAAGTTCGGCCCCCAGATTACCGCCTCGAACTGGAGGACTTGTGGGGTTACGCAAGATGGATCGTGATAGGTAGTCTCCGCCCACCCGGTGATCTGGCCCTTGTTGTTCACGGATGTGGCGTAGCCGTTAATACCCCCCAGCGTGGGAAGCTCGGTCATCACGCCGTTCTGCCAGGCAAACCCGCGACATACATAGCCATCGGGGCCAAAGAAAAAGGAGCGCAACTCCAAGTCTCACCTAGCGGATCCATATCGGCGGTTTCAGCGATCCCAATAATCTCACCCTTGGTACTGTGGTTGGGGAATTCCACCGCACTGTTTGGTCCCCCGAGGGTACCGAGGTCCAGCGGAACACCGGTCCATAGTACGGCGTGCTCGCTGGTATTCGTCGCCAGATTGGCCGTGCCTGAGATCCAACCCAGGTTGTTAATGGCAACCGGCTCGGGAATTCCGCCGAGCGGTTGGCCGAGATTGAATACGTAGTACTTGGGCGGCTGTTTGTTTTTCTGCGTGGCTTGCGCGGCAAGTCGAACTGGGACCGTCAGAGCGGCGAATACAGCGATTGCGGTGATATAGGTGAATATTCTGATCCTGGGTTGCATGTTGCCTCCATTGTGGATGAATTCCTGAAAGCCGAAGAACTGAACTGGCGGTCTGCGCTTTTGTCATTTCTTGACGATCAACACAAACTACGCGAGTGCGGCTTCGACCATAGCAAAATGGATGCGGAGGGGTCGGACGTTTGCGGACTTGCCTCCCTCCGGGTCGGACATTTTCGGACCCTGTTCCTTGGGTAGCGTGGTCTGAGAACGTCCAGTCTGTTGGCCCGAATCAACTATCATCAGTCGCGGAGCCAATGAGCTTGGTGGCCATGCAGGTGGATTCACCTTGAATCTGGATTGGCGGGTAACAAAGGCATCCGGTTCGACGTAACAATCAACAAATTCAGTATTAGTGGCCAGCTTGAGTTAATCAAAAGTGGATAGTGTTGTGGCACGATTTTCACAGCTAAACTTCAAGCGGTGCGACATCAATTGCCGCATATGGCTTGGATGTCAGAAAGGAAAAAAGACTGCGATGACAAACCCCACAAATACAGTTTTCGCATCCTCATCGCTTGCGAACCAGCGGCCTTTTCTGGCCATTGGCGTCGGCGGCCTTATTGTGGGCCTGCTCGATCTGGCTTACGCAATCGTCGTGTACGCTCCGCATCATCCCATTCTTGTTCCACAGACCATTGCCTCCGGCGTGCTCGGCGCAAAATCTTACGAGGACGGTATGGCCAGCGCCGCTTTGGGAATGGTCCTGCATTTCGTTATCGCCTTCGGCGCTGCCACTGTCTACTATCTCGCCAGCCGCAAACTGAAGTTCCTGATTCGCCGTCCCATTCTATTCGGCATGTCGTACGGTGCCGCGGTCTATCTCTTCATGCATCTGATCGTCTTACCGCTTTCTGCGGTTCCGCCTAGTGACACGCATTTGACCTATGCTGCCGCGGAATTCGTTTGGCACTGGTTCGGCGTCGGTCTGCCCATCGCCCTGTCAGTGCATCACTACTCACCCTAAGATGTTTCTCCAAATCGATGGGACGCCGAATCCCACTGAACCCGAAGTCACCTTTCAGGAATTCTTTGCGCCGTCGAGCTCGACAAATTCCTTTCTGCGCCGGACGGCTGACCTGAGCCACATTTTCTATCTGTACGGCTACACGCAATCGGCAGCGAAAAATACGGACACGAATGGCCCGGTAAGCGTTTGAAGAATCAAGTAGAGTAGAGAATTTTCTTAGCGGTCCAGAACCCACTGTGGAAGTCACAATCCGCGACCTTAGTATTGGAATGCGATTCCGCTGTGCCGACATGGTTGTTACGAAAAGCGGGCATTCGTTGTGATGACTGGTGCTCCAGCAGACCACCAAAGAGTTATCCCGATAAGGGCATTGCCCGGGGCATTGCCCAAGGGGTGGATGCTGACTCTCAAACGGACAAACGGACTCCTACGCCGCCGACTATGTGGGCGCTGCTCCAAAGGCAGTGACGCACATCTGAGGATGAGAGTGAGTTGGGTCTAGAAGTCACCCGCGTGATGAGGAAGTCGAGACGAGGGTCTGGCGGACACGGCTTCTTCAACTGTTACTTCTTTTAATTCTTTGCTCCTGGAAGAAACTCGTCTGCTGCTGTGGACTTTACGTTTGACAGCGACATTCCAGAGATACATCGCAGCGTAAGCTCGCCAGGGTCGCCAAGCCTCGGCGCGTCGCTCAAGCTCGTGAGAACTGGCCAGAGCCATGGCGTGAAGTAGGCCGAGGTCACTGGAGGGAAACGCATCAGGCTCGCTGAGCGCTCGCATCGCCACGTATTGTGCTGTCCACTTTCCAATCCCAGGGATTTCGCATAGGCGACCCAGGAAGACTTCGGAGTCCGGGATCCGCTCAAAGCTGATCTGCCCATCGCAAACTGCCCGTGCCAAGGCCCGAATGGTTTCGGCTCGTGCCTTGGGCAGACCGAGGCCGGCCAGATCCGCCTCAGCGAGATTTTCGGGCGCTGGAAAAAGATGGGTAAGACCTTTCGCCGCAGAGTAAGTCTGCCCAAAAGTTCGTACCATGCGACCTGCTAGGTCTGAGGCCACATTGACGGTGATCTGTTGGCCGAGAATCGCCCGCGTCGCCAGCTCGAAACCATTCCAACAGCCTGGTACCCGAAGCCCCGGATCGGCTTTTACTCTTGCGATTAACACTGGATCGGTTCTAAGACTTTGCACGATGGCCGCCCAATCCGCGTTCAGATCGAACATCGCGCGGACACGCTCTACAATGAAGAAGAGGGGCTGGGGATCGCCGAAAGAAATCCGCGCAAGAAGTGCGTCGCGTCCTTCGTCTAGGGAAACCTCAAAATAACCGTCGCGGCCATGCAACGAAATGGTGCGTCGATAATTGCCATCTTCCACAACTTCGACGCCCGGTGTAGCTCGTTCGGCCAGAAAGTCCAACATGCCCTGCCAGTGGTACGGTGGCCGGAAATGAAGGCGGAAGAGGTATTGATTATCAGGCTGGATCTCCGTCCAGCGTGTCAGACGCCGAATTTGAGTTGGGGTTCGATGATAGACCTTGCGGATGCCCGCGTTGAATCGCCGAACGCAACCGAATCCCGAAGCCAGGGCAACTTGATTCATTGGCAAAGTCGTCTCGTCGATTAGCTTCTTCGCGAAGTGCAGACGGCGTGTCTGAGCCACGGCAATCGGAGTGGCACCCAAATGTCTTAAGAACAAGCGCCGAAGGTGCCGCGAGCCGACTCCCAGTCGCTCCGCCAAGACTTCGACTCCGCCGCCCTCCAGCCCACTCTCACCGATCAAACGCAAAGCTCGCGAAACTGTGTTTGATGTTCCAAACCATGCCGGTGTTCCAGGCGAACTCTCTGGACGGCAAAGCAGACAAGGGCGAAAGCCCGCCTCCGCCGCCGCTGCGGCGCTCGGGTAGTAACGTACACTGCTCTCTTTCAATGTGCGCACGGGGCAAATCGGGCGACAGTAGATTCGTGTGCTAAGCACAGCTATAAAGAACTTGCCATCGAATCGCGCATCACGTGACAGCCGTGCTCGCGAACATACCTGCCAATCCAGATTCATATTTTGTTTTCGCCAGCCAATGATAACCGACCCTGCTGAACATTCCAGCCGTTTTCGGACCACGCTCCCCGCGCTGGTTGCCGATTCTGGGAGCGTGGTCCGCAAACGTCTAGACTCAGCGTCGAGCGGATTTATGATGCCTTCATCATGCGGCAACAGGCAGGCTCAGCTTGCTGTGGGGAATTAGACATCACGCTTCTGCTCACCGCTAGCACTCGGACAAATCTACGGCGATGGAGCCCGGTGTTTAGAAGCCTTCGTTTTTATAGTCGTAGATGTCCGTGATCTTTTTCGTCTTGTAGTGAATCTCAGAGAAAACGACCTCTGTACCGTCGCCCGCCGGAGATTGCGATTCAAAGCCCACTCTAGCCTTCCGACCGTTTCCCAAGTTGAAAACCCTGAGCACCTGCCAATTCTTCCCGTCGTTTGAGAAATAAAACACATACGATGGACCACTCTTGGCAATTTGTATGTAGACCGTATTGCCCGAGATTGGTATTGAATTGCAATCGTCCGATACACCCCGCGTGACCACGGTCACCATGGTTGGTTGCTTCGCTGGCGAGAGTTCAAAAGACAATTTTGCCCAATTATGGTCGTCCGCCCAAACCATGAGAGCGCCCGCATCCCATTTTGTGTTGAACCCAACTTTCACCTTCACACTGAAGATATAGTCATCTGCCGGCATAAAGAGAAGCATGGGCGCTGTGTTGTGAACCGTGCCGTCAAACGGATCAACGAACCAGTCCGTTTCCTTGCCGGAGCGAATGGTGAGTTCTGCTCCATGATCAACGTGCCAAGCTGCCGGTATGTTCTGCCAAGCAAGACCGTTTGGTATCCCAGTAATGGTTGGTCTCTCACCGAAAGCCGTGTTTAGAAGGGGAAAAAACAGCGCCAGACCAAGTACTTTTGTTTGAACCCCACTCACGGAAAACCTCCTATCTGCGTCGATCCATCGCAGACCAAATGCGGAATGTGCGCACGGGGCAAATCGGGCGACAGTAGACTCGTGTGCTAAGCACAGCTATAAAAAACTTGCCATCGAATCGCGCATCACGTGACAGCCGTGCTCGCGCGAACATACCTGCCAATCCAGATTCATGTCTTCTTTTCGCCAGCCAATGATAACCGACCCTGCTGAACATTCTAGACGTTTTCGGACCACGCTCTCCGCGCCGGTTGCCGATTCTGGGAGCGTGGTCCGCAAACGTCTAGACTCAGTGTCGAGCGGGTTTATGATGCCTTCATCATGCGGTAACAGGCAGGCTCAGCTTGCTGCGGGGGAATTAGACATCACGCTTCTGCTCATCGCTAGCACTCGGACAAATCTACGGCGACCGCCTGCCGTCCTCAGCTCGCGACGAAGCAACCCGCTTAAGCAAGATAGACAGACGATTTCAAGGGGGAAGCGATGAACACCAAACCCGTTCGGCTTTATCTCGTGGTGTGCAGCTTGATTGTCGCCTTGCAGTCCCTTCAGGGATTCGCAGAGCAGAATTCAGATGCGTCGACGACCAGCGCTGCGCAGACTCCTACGGAGCGGGATGGGCAACACGATTTTGACTTCGAGATGGGTAGCTGGAAAATTCACCTCAAGCGCCTCCTGCATCCCTTAACCGGCTCCACGACATGGGTCGAATTTGACGGCACTTCGGTTACGCGAAAAGTTTGGGCTGGCCGCGCTGAGCTTGAGGAGTTCGAAACTGATAGCCCTGCGGCGGGCCACATCGAGGGTCTGACCCTCCGTCTATACAATCCCCAATCCCACCAATGGAGCCTCTATTGGGCCAACGCCAAAGGTGGCCCCATCTTTCCACCCCAAATCGGAGAATTCAAAAGTGGACGCGGAGAGTTTTACGGCCAGGACACATTGAATGGCAAAGCTATCTACATTCGATTTGTTTGGTCGAACACCACTACGAATACGCCCCACTTTGAACAGTCCTTCTCGGACGATGGAGGCAAGACTTGGGAGGTGAACTGGATTACGGACCAAACACGGGCAAACGATGAAGCTGACAAAGCGCTCACACCGCAGAACTCAGAGGCAGTGAAAACTGAGTCTCAACAAGTCGTCCAGGATGGGCAACACGATTTTGATTTCTACTTTGGCACTTGGAAACAACACCTAAAGCGCCTTATGAATCCCTTAACGGGCTCCACTACCTGGGCCGAATTTGACGGCACTATCGTCACCCGAAAGGTTTGGGATGGCCGCGCCAATCTAAATGAATTCGAGGGCGAGGGTACAACCGGGCACATCGAAGGCCTGACCCTGCGTCTCTACAACCCTCAAACTCACCAGTGGAGCCTCTATTGGGCCAACAGCAAGGCTGGTACTTTAAATCTCCCACCCAATGTCGGTGAATTCAAGAATGGACGCGGCGAGTTTTTCTCTCAGGACACATTTCATGACAGAGTCATCCTAGTGCGATATGTTTGGTCGGACATCACCCCGAATTCTGTCCACTTTGAGCAGTCCTTCTCGGATGACGGCGGCAAAACTTGGGAGGTGAATTGGATCTCGAACGTTACACGAGCGCAAGATGAATCTCACAAGACGAACTAAATTCCGCCCAGGCAAGAGATGGCACAGCTGGAATCGACCAGCTCAATTTCGAAACGCGAGCTTTCTCGCTCGTGTCCGATTTCTATGTCAGCTGGCAGCCGCTTGAGATCAGGGATAAAGCAGTCGACTTAAGCAGGATAGATAGACGAATCGAAGGAAATAAGATGAACGTCCTCAAACACATTCGGATTTTGCTCCTGGTGTGCGGCATGGTAATGGCTTTGCCGCCGATTCCAGGATTCGCACAGCAGAATTCGGAGGCACTGAAACCCGCGGAACGCGATGGTCAACATGATTTTGACTTTTTGTTCGGTCATTGGAAGGTCCACAACCGGCATTTGCTGCGTCCACTAACAGGCTCAAAAGAAGAATGGGAGGAGTTTGACGGCACAAGCGTGGTACGACCGATTTGGGGAGGCCGCTCCAATACAGAAGAATACGAAGCTGACAGTGCCTCGGGCCATCGTGACGGATTGACGGTGCAAACCTACAATCCCCAATCCCACCAGTGGAGCATCTATTGGACAAATTCGAAGAATGGCGCATTCTCACTTCCCCCTACGGTGGGAAAGTTCAAGGATGGACGCGGCGAGTTCTTCGACCAGGAAGACTTCAATGGCCAAAGCATTTTTGTCCGCTATCTATGGACGGTGCCTTCTGCTGATGCGCCCCGGTGGGAACAGGCTTTCTCGGTGGATGGGGGCAAGACATGGGAAACAAACAGGATCATCACCTACATGCGAGTAAAGGAATGAGGCCGACGGAGGGCCGCTAATCGTCCGCTATCCCTCTGTGACATCGCCCCACGGCATGATCGGACGTGCCGAAAATACACGTTCCGTCGAATATCACGTTTGCACTTTGGGCATAGTCTGACGACAAGTGCCTGCTTCTGGGAAAAAGGTACTGAGGTTAGCCGCGGCCGGTGATTTCGGCCCAGTCTCGACTCTCGCTGCAGGAGGTTTTATGAGCGAGATGCACGAAGCAACGCCAGTCAGCCAGCCGTTCCCTCATTTCGAGAGGTTAGTCGATTCGCGCGAGGCGGCAGCCTTGCTGCAGATCCACCCAAAACACTTCAACGACTTGCCCGCAAGGGCGAGATACGCGCCATGCGGATCGGAAAATTCTGGCGCTTTCGCACATCTGATCTCGACGCGTGGGTGCATTTGAGGTTAAAGTTAGCCAGCTGAGAGAGTCGCAGAGGAGCGCAGATGCAACGTGAGTTGCAAAAGTTACGAAGCAGTGAATCTGATTTTCTCTCCCGATTCCTGCGGTCTCTTCAGGTCTTTGAGATTTCCGACGAAGATGCGGTTCTCATCATCGCGAAAGAAAAAGTTGGCTCCATCGCTACCGGCGAATGTGCCGGCATAGTTCTGTCCGGGCGTGGTCGTTGCCAGGTAGACATCGTTCCAGCCAAATTGACTTCTCTCAAGATGCGCAATGACTTTGGCCAGCGGTTGAATGCGCTCTGTGTCCGAGATTTCGTCCAGGAGACGCTCCATCATCGCCACATCCCGGTTTGCCGACAGAATGCTCGCCTGAATGAGACGTTCCTTGCTGACTACTTGGAAATGAAGCTTGTATCCCAAACTATCAGCTAATTGGCGCACAAACTGCCGTTGCGCTCTACCATTTCCTTCTCTGAAGGGATGGATACGATTTATTTCGCAGAGCAGAACCGCAACGCTGCGCGAAAATTCTCTTCGCGGAAAGCCTTCAAGATAATGCTCGTCGGCTAGTGTGTCGAGTACTTGCTTCAACTCCTGCTCAATCAAATCTGGAGCCGTGAACTTCGTGACTCCCCCGCCTTGAATGTAGTCAGCCTTTGCCAGTGGGATCGTTCTGAAGTGCCCTGCCCAGGTGTAGACGTCCTGAAAGAGATAGGAATGGATTCCCTTGAGATGCTCGGAATCGAAATTGCCCTTCGGTGGATTGAGCTGAAGCAAAATTGAACGCGCCGACACTGCGTTGGCTTCTGCCCGGTCCAGTGATTCCTGATTGGTCAGGCCAAACTTGTTTCGCAGAATCCCGGACTGAGGATCGATGTAGGGATCGCTCATCAAGCGAGGACAGCATTGATCAACTGCTCTTCGGTTAGATCTCCTTCGATAAACCGTTGAAAGAGGAGCTGCACATTGGCAGCGGGCGCGAGGCCTTCTAGACGAAGATCTGCTACCGCGTTCCCCACGGCTTCGCGCCGGAGAAGGCCTTCCGAAACCGTGATGGCTCTGGGTGCCGCTGCAGTAGACATTTGTACTCTAAGTTTACCATATTGAGCCGCCCAAAATTCAGGGGCGCGTTACCCTCGGAACCCACGCAACACACTGACTATTAAGAGTTTGTGCTGCAACACCGTTTACCGACCAAGCCGCAGGCTCACCACTTCCAGCAGTGGGCCGCCCATATCTGACGAGCCGGACGTGGGTGTCGTGCGTGCTTTCCTGGACACACGCCTTCGACTGTTGGACGAATGGAGCGCACCGTGATGAAGAAACGCTCGACACTGACCCTGCTAATGGTGCTCATTCTAATGCCTTGCGTTTCATGGGCTTCTCCGAACTTCCGAAGTCATTCTAAGCCTCATTGGCTACCCCTCCGCCATACTAAGAATTCCCCTCGCAAAGAGGAGTCCATTCCGTGGCTGGTAATTTCGCTACCCCTTCTTCAAACAAGCTGCCTGGCTTTACCGGCTGATGCCAAAGTAGTGGCCCGGTTCTATGATGTGCTCCTGCTTCTGCTCGCGAGTCGGTTTCTCCCGGTCGATGGCCTGCACTGTTTCGGAAGCGGGAGCTTTTCTAAGTGGCCCCTTTCCTTCGAGTACGTTATCGCACCCTTGCTCGCGGGCAATCGGCAGTTCTCGGCGTTCACGCTCGCGTAAAGACGGTTTCAGCCTTTCCAAGGAAGGTTCTTGCGCTTTGCGCGACAACTCGGAAGCGGATTGCCGCGCGACTGAGCGTGCTACCGACTCCCGCAGCAGGTCTCTATCGCTGGTCACAACCGTGATGCTCTCCCGGCCCCGCGAAGCAGCCACGTAGAACAGCTCTTTTCGCATCCCATCAGCGGAGATCACAACGGCATCGACAGATTTCCCCTGACTGCGATGGGCAGTGACAGCGTAGCCGTGTGTGAATTGCTTGTAATTCTCCGGCAGAGTGCGGCCATCCTGCAGATGAATGCGGCCCTGCTCGTCAATTCGGGAAACCGTCACCAGTTCGCCGTTGGTAGCGCGAAAGCCCGGCTCCCGCCGATTTGCTGTCAGCAGTAACTTGTCATTGGGAGCAACTTCGATGGTGCGGCGCTCATAGACCTCAAAGCATTTCGCCTGCTTCGCTGTGAACTCGCGCTCTTCGCCGCGTGCGTTGCGGGCAACGACGCTTGCCGTTTTCCACTCCGATGACTTCCAGCGATTCATGCCTCGCAACGCCCTTGACAGCCCGATGAAATTCCAGCACCTGGCCTTCAGCATAGTTCCGCACGTCACTTTTCTCCGCACTCGTCCAGTTCAGTGGTACGTGGTGCTGCTGGTGGGTACTCTGTCCCAGTTCCCCTGTGCGCGTGCGCTCAGCGCGGATAGCCTCGGTGATATGGCCAATCTCTTCGTGTGTGGCGGCGACAACCAGCACACTGCGTGGTTGCCCTTTCGCATTGACTTGAGCCTGAGCTTCTGAGTAGGCTTGTTGAACCGCCTGTGCCCGGTCGGGCCAGGGAACCTCACGCACAGCACCAATTTGTTCCAGCTTGTCGAAGCCGCGCTCAGGATCACGGCGCAATTCCTGAATCGCGTCGCGATAGCCTTGGGCGGTCTGCCGCTGCACTTCGCTAAGCGAAACACTCTTCAAGTGAGATTCTCTTTCCAGCACACGAAGAGCGTCGCTGGCCTCGACACTTCGAATCTGCTTGGTGTCACCGCTGAAAATGATTCGCATTGATTGCTGGTCAGCCAGCTTTAGTAGTTCGGACATTTGACGGCCGGAAACCATGCCCGCTTCATCCACGATCAGCGCTTTCCCGAACAAGTCTGTTTGAGCATTCTGGCCCTGTAACAACCGTTCCACCGTGATGGCATCCGAGAAGCCTACTTTCTGTAGTTCTTCAACTGCGCTCATCGTGGGAGCCACCGCCAACACCTCGCGACCGCTCTCTTCGAGGCCGCGCTGCAGCTCTTGCAGCGTAGCGGTTTTCCCGGTGCCTGCTGCCCCGCGAATGTTCACCGCCAGATCACGGGAATTGAGAACAAATTCGATTGCCTGTTTCTGCTCGGGGCGGAGGAAGGCGGAAGCAGCGAATTCATGCTGCCCACCTAGCCGCTCAAACTGACCGATTCCACGATTGATCCGCTCGATCATGTCGCGCTCACGGTCAAGACTCTCGCGTGTGGCGACTTCCTTCCCAGCCTGGAGGATTCTGCCGTTGCTTTCTTCCAGTGAAAACTCACCTTTCAGGTCCGCCAAGTCGATCCGGCCCCGGCCATGACGGAGTGCTTCAGTCAACAGTTCATGGTCGAGCGCCACGGAGACGCGCTCAAAGACGTGTTGTTTTGCGTAGTCGAGGGAAGGAACTGCACTCTCTGGTTCTAGTCGCTGCGTTTCGGATCTCTCCCGGACTGCCTCGCGGATTTGCTCAAGGGTTAGGCTCTCCTCTGGGGTCAATCGAGCCGTTTGGCGCGAGTGCACCTCCGCAGTTGAAATCTCAACCAGCTTATCGGCCCGCGACTCACGAACCAGCACGGCGATTTCGTTGTCGCTGGGCTGGTGACCCTTACTTTCGACAAACTCGGCAATGGCCCGGTCGCGCTGCTCGCTACGCTGACTGTATTTTTCGAGCAATTCATCGGAGACACCCTTGATCTCAAAACCCAGGTTCTTGCCCTTGGAGCTGCGCCGGTCCTCGATCTCATAGCCCAGAGACCGCACTTCGCGGGCAAGCGCGTTCCGGTAGACTTCAGTCAGGTACGCCCGCTGCTCGTAGATATCGGAGGCTTGCAGCGCCTTCCAGCGGCCCTCAGCGCCGTCGTAGGTCAGATTAGCGGCAACCGCGTGGGTGTGAAGCTGGGGATCAAGTTCGCGGCTCGTGTCGTGATGGTAGACAGACAATACAAGATTACCCGTGGTGCGGTTATCATTCGCCTGGTCCCTTCGGACGCGGCTTGCTGCGCGATGCTCCAATTCTGTCAGCGTTTCTCCAACGGCCTTCTTGTGAGCTTCCACAAGTCGTGCGTCCCCACCCGGTTGGGCCATGATGGAAACCGACTTGGGAGCCGAGATGGTGAAGTCGTACAGATTTCGACCTCGGCTTTGGGTGCTGCCATCAGCGGCTGTGCGGTCGGCGCTGTGGCGTTGCCGGAGGAATTCACCACTCTGCGGATCGACGCCCTGGCGCAGCGCCTCGAATTGTTCCGACTGAACTTCCCCTGCCAAGCCGAGCATCTCCGCTCCCCGGCCTTGCCATTGACCCGTTACACGCTCCCCTTCGGCGTAATAGTCACTGTGCTGCAAATGGCGTGCGGAGTAGCCTGCTCCGTTGGACATGGCGCGAATGGTGAGCATGTTTGAAGACCTTTAACGTCTCATTTGCAAGAAGACACCATCCCTAACGCTTCGCGTTAGGTCCGGTGTCGCGTACGCGACCTGAATCCCGTCCGGTGTGCATCCGGCATCTGTCCGGTGTACATCCGGTATGTATCCGGCGACTGTCCGGCCATCCCTTTGACCTCGGTTCGGCGTCTGTATCAGTACGTTGGCCAGATTTCATCTCGGCCTAAGGTCCATCGGAGGAAATCGTGGACGCCAAATTTGAAGCCATACTCAACAGCCTGCCTGCCAAAGAACCGCGCTCGCGTTTGGAGCCGTACAGCGAGCTAATCACTGAGATGCGAAAGCGAGGTCACAGCTATCGAGAAATCACACAGGTACTCAAGAAAGCTTGTGGCCTCAAGGTAGGCACGAGCACGGTGAACGACTTCGTGCTCGCACGTTCGAGATCA
>CAWDNT010000008.1:0-1098044 GCA_963803795.1 uncultured Acidobacteriaceae bacterium
ACCGTAGCAGGAACCTCTTGCAAGAGGTCAGCTCGTTTTTTCTTGTGCTCCATGAGTTTCTCTGTTATCCGACTTATCGCGACGAAAACGCGATAGCCTGTCAAGCGCGACTAAATCGATGAAATATTGACCCCCCGCCTTCCTGGGCAGCATCAGCATTGATCACATTTGGAGTGCGTACTAGATCGACCTCTCCCTGGTTTTGCGGCCTCTTCAACCGCTCGGTCTAACTTTGGTCAGCTCCAAAGTCAGTCTTCTTCGGGAGGCCCTAGCGGTTCGTCTTTCGGTCGACCTTAAGCTCGCCTACCACCGCCATTTTTGCGATAACGTTGTGAATGACCGCTGCTCGGTTGTGAATCTCTCGAGATCGAAACCCCGCCGTTGTCAGTCGCTCTTCGGCAGCTGTCACAGTCTTCCCCGGCGCGCAAGACGGTACAGATGCTTCCGTGATCCGCCCCGAAACGGCTCAAACACGCGAAAGTCCTCTTCGCTGCTTGAAAAACAATCTGTTGTGTGGTCGCGACGCTGGTGTTGGTGCTTGTCCAGCTTCATTGTCTTCCAGCTTAGTCACGGTGCTGGTGTTGGTGCTTGCCCAGCTCTGAGGTGTGCGTCTTCCGATTGTATGATACGGAGATCGCGGGAGTGGGTGCGAGAAGGTGTTACGAAGGTACAGAACACGAAGGTAATGTGGGCCTCTAGTCCATGACGGCACTTCCCAGCGACTTTGCTAAGACGATCTTGTATTCGCGTTGTGATCCGGCGAGACTGTTTGCGAAGAGGCCTGCCCGATGCGGGGAGAAGCACAGGTCAAACGCTTGAGGGGATAGGAGGTAGGAGATTTCAAAGTTGGCACCGTATACCTGGGGGAGGGCACGAGCCGGGGAGCAGCGAAGGTAACTTCGCTGCTCCTTTTTCCTCTCCTAGTTATTTCCCGGTCCCAGCAGGATTCACATTCCCGGGCATAACCAGACCTTCGGGACGCTGCCAGCGACTTAGCGCTTCGAATCCCACTATTTGGCCGTTGTGCAAGGACACGATGGGCTGGTAGTAAACGCGAAACTCGTTCAACTCGAGGGCCTTGCGCAGGTCCGTTTCGAGCTGTAAGCGTTTGATGGCGCCGGCATGCATGGCATGGTCGAACACTTCACAGCGGCCCTTGCCCGTGCTCTTGGCGCGATACATGGCAATCTCGGCATCGCCGAGGACGTCCTGTGCCTCCGCTCCTGCGTTGCCGCTGAAAGCGACACCGATGCTCACCGTCAACACGATTTCTTGACCATTCAAATTGAAAGGAGCGGCTAATCTCTGGTGAATGCGTTCGGCGACGCGAATGGTGTCACTGGGGTCATGAAGCTCCTCGATGAGAACAGTGAACTCATCGCCACCGGGCCGCGCTAGCGTACTCTCGCCCACGAGGGGATCTGTAGCATTGCCCAGGCGAGGGCGTGAAATAGTGTCGGCACCGCGCAGGCAGACGCTTAACCGCTCCGCGACCTGGAGGAGCAGTGCATCACCAGCAGCATGGCCGAGACTGTCGTTGATTACTTTGAATTCGTCAATGTCAATGAACAGCACAGCGAACCTAAAGTCCGAGTGCCGCCGCGCCTGAGTAATTGCGCGCTGCAACCGGTCGAGAAAGAGTGCGCGGTTAGGGAGATTGGTCAAGCCGTCGTGGAAGGACAGGTGGTCCAGCTTTTCCTCGGCCCGCTTCCTCTGGGTAATGTCGCGGTTTACGATGACCAATCCTTCAGTCTCGCCTTCCGGGCTGCGAATAGCGCTAGCGGTGGACTCAATAAAGCGCCAGGAACCGTCTTTATGGCGAATGCGATATTCGAGCCGTTCACCCCGGCCGGTGTTGCGAGCTTTTTCCGCAGCTTCGAGCACGCGTGCGCGATCCTCAGGATGGATCTGATCCATCGAGGAAGTTGCGGCTAATTCTTCGGGGCCATATCCTAGAATTTTCTGATATGCCGGACTGTTATAGAGGCGCTGTCCATCGCGGTCGATAACGGCAATCATGTCGGCGGCATTATCCGTAATGAATTGAAACAGATGTTCGCGCTCCCCCAACTGACGGCGGATTCGCTGCAACTCACGCTGCTGGTAAACCGTGTAAATATCGAATAACAGTACGAGAGCCGCCAGTCCGCGAACCCACTCTTTGAGATTCAGCGAATAGACGCTGTCAGTAGGTAAGTGAAAACCGGGAAAGGTTAAAGAAAGGATACCGAAGGTCAGGACCAGGGTGACGGCGACGGCGGAACCCCAAAGCCACCACTCCCGACCCTCGACTTGCCGCAATCGGAGAGAGGGGGCTTTGGACCCTCGGACAGAGATTGTGAACTCACAGCGACGGCCGCCTGGTCTGGACGATGGAATTCTGGGGATAGACTAATTCTAGACGAGCCGAAAGGGATGGAAAGTTACAAAGTCCGAATTTCGGATCTCTCCCGCGGCGGCGGAGTTACCTCATGGGAGATGTAACGGCGAAGGCTACCGTGCAGTTAGTTTTTACTGACGACTTAGCTCTTTTCCTGTCTCTATCCTTTGCTGTTGTCGACAAAGCCGATTCTATTTCGAATTCCACGCGGTTACGTCCTTGACTTTTGCGGAGTATAGAGCTGCATCGGCCCGAGCTACTAGGTCGCCGAAATCGGAACAAGCCGCTGCGCGGATGCCAGCAATTCCGAAGCTGGCGGTCGCACTGAAAGTTGGCGCGCAACGGTGAACTTCTGAGCCGCAAATTGTTTGCGGATTCGCTCAATGGCGATCGTCGACGTTCTCTTTTGCTACATGCGTGATGATCACTAGAAATTCTTCGCCTCCAAGGCGGCCGCAAATGTTTGACTTACGAGTGTTGAACTTAAGAATTTGGGCGAAACTCTTGAGAACGACTGTCTCCGGCATCATGTCCGTGGGTGTCATTGATGCTCTTGAAATGATCCAGATCGGCCATGACTACCCACACGGAAAAATCGTGACGCACAGCCGCGCTGAGTTGGCGGCTTGCCCAGAAATCGATCGCCCGGCGATTGGGCAGGCCGGTAAGCGGGTCGGTTAGGGCCATCTCTTCCAGTTGTCGGTTCTTGTCCTGTACTTCGCGGTGGAGATCGACGATGCGGCGGCCTACTCTTACGCGGGCTTGCAGTTCTCCGGGATGGAAGGGCTTTGTTAGGTAGTCATCGGCTCCGGCGGCCAGACCTTCAATCACTTCCTCCTTGTCGGTGTTTCCGGTAACGAGGATGACATAAGCATAGAACTGTTGGTGGTCCTGGCGGATACACTGGCATAGTTCAATGCCGCTGATGTCGGGCATACTCCAGTCGGTGATTACAAGTGCAGGCTGATGTTCGGTAAACAGATCCATGGCTTGGCGGCCATTCTTCGCAAGCAGAACGGTGTAGTGCTCTTGCGAAAGCGATTGCTCGACGAGTTTGCGATATACCGGGGAATCATCCGCTACCAGGATCTTCACATCACGGGGCGAGGGATCCATTATTTAGCCTCGATTGTGTTTCCGGTCTTGAACAAGCGGCCTAAGTGAAAGTTACCATGAGAGACAGAGCTTCGTCATTGGCTAGGTGAGACACCGCAAATCGACAGTTCTTCACGGGGCCTGGCGGTGCGTGTAGACAGAAGCATGCTCCGGGCTTTCACATCTAGAGAGTTCGCAGTAAGCTCCGCGTGCGCACTGACTTCCACTCTTGTTACGAAATCCGAACAAGATCAGGGAAATGACTTAGGTAATTAGCAGTTACTAATCTGTTATGCCACGCTGGCGATAACTTCTGTTGAAGTTAGTAGGTATTCGATGTTTAGTAAATCGCCGCAGCCCGTCACGGGCACGATCTTAGTCGCTGACGACCAGGTCTCCAACCGCGAGCTGTTGGAGGAATTGCTCACCGCGGAGGGATTCAAGGTCGCGACGTGTTTCAGACGGCACAGCCGCTTTGGAGCAATTGTCTATCGTTCCGATCGATCTGGTGATCCTTGATGTCATGATGCCCGATCTCAACGGCTTTCAGACCTGCGAGAAAATCAAGGCCAATCCCGAAACTTATTTAATACCCGTAATTCTGATTACGGCGCTCTCTGACAAACAGGATCGCATAGAAGGTATCAAGGCGGGGGCTGATGACTTCCTGACTCGTCCCGTGGACCGTACCGAATTGCTGGCCCGCGTGCGCTCCCTGCTCAAACTCAAGCTCCGTACGGACGAGCTTGAGCGCGCCGAATCCGTGCTGTTCACCCTCGCCCGGAGCATTGAAGGGAAGGATCCTTACACGCACGGGCATTGCGAGCGTTTGGCGGAATATTCAGCTTCTTTGGGAGAACATCTCAAGCTTTCGGAAGACCAGATTATTGCTCTCCGGCGTGCGGGCGTGGTTCACGACATCGGAAAGATCGCGATACCCGATGCGATTATCTTGAAGCCGACTAGTCTTTCCCCGGACGAATGGAAACTCATGCGGGAGCATCCCGTGGTCGGGGAGCGTATCTGTGCGCCCCTGAAGTCGTTTCGCTCAGTACTGCCAATTATTCGCCATCACCACGAAAAGTTTGACGGCTCCGGATATCCAGATGGACTTGCGGGGAAGCCATACCGATTACTGCGAGAGTGCTGCAAACCGTGGATGTGTACGATGCGCTTACGACCGTAAGACCCTATAAACCCGCCTTCTCCATCACTGACGCATTGCAGACTATGAAGATGGAAGTAGCCAAGGGATGGTGGGACCCGCACATCTTCAACCTGTTTGAGCAGTTTGTCGGGAGCGGCACAGCCGATTTCCTATCGCGCGGCGCGGCGGCAGGGGCGAACAGCTAGAGGGCAGGACATCATTTCGACTCAGATGGGAGCCAGTCATGACATATGCGAGCGCGCCCCGTTACCAAAGCCAGGAAGGACGCTGCCGGCGTTGCGGCCGACGCAGGTGCGTGGTCGCGTGATGACATTTGCGCAGCGCGCTGCTCTCATCATCATGCTCGTGCTCTGCGGGGATGGTTAACCACAGTTTCGCCGCTCCGCAAGCAGACCAAGCGAATGGCGAGGCCCTCAAACAATTGAGCTTGGCGGAACTCGGCAGCGTCGAAGTGACGACCGCGTCCAAAGAGCCGGAAGAAGTTTGGAAAACGCCTGCCGCAGTCTTCGTGATCACCCAGGACGATATTCGCCGATCTGGCGCCACCAGTATTCCGGAAGTCTTGCGGTTGGCGCCAGGAGTTGAGGTGGCGCAAATCGACTCCGATCACTGGTCCGTAGGCATTCGAGGATTTGCAGCCGGACTGTCTAGCAAACTGCTAGTCCTGATCGACGGACGGAGCGTCTACTCGCCGCTGTACGCCGGAGTCTTTTGGCAAGCCCAGGCTACTCCGCTCGAGGACATTGAGCGTATTGAGGTGATTCGGGGGCCCGGCGGCACCATCTGGGGAGCCAACGCCGTTAATGGGATTATCAACATCATCACCAAGAGCGCGAAAGATACCCATGGGGCGTTGGTGTCGGTGGGCGGGGGCAATGTTGATCAGGGCGACAGCGGCTTTCGCTACGGGGAAGCGAACAGTCGGGGTTTCAACTATCGCGTCTACGGCATGGGCTTCGATCGCGGCGGTGAGTTTCATCCGGCAGGCCCAAACTTCGATGAATGGCGAATGGGTCAAGCAGGGTTCCGGACAGACTGGGATGGGGGTGCTCGCGATACGTTCACGTTTCAAGGCGACATCTACCGTGAGGGTGCTGGCGCGGTGAACTCATATGCACTCTATTCACCTCCCTCTGAAGTCAACGCCTACCGCACTGCGGACTTGACGGGAGGAAATCTCCTCGGCCGGTGGAAGCGCGTTTTGAACGACGGATCGGACTTCCAGGTTCAGGCCTACTTTGACCGCACGAACCATTTCGAGCCTGGAATCGGAGAGACTCGGGACACTTTCGACGTCGACTTCCTCGATCACCTGATACTGCCGGGGCAGCAAAACTTTCTTTGGGGACTCGGGGTGCGCGTCAGCCCATCGAATTTCATACAAAGCGTCCCCTCGGTCAACTTCCTGCCCCAGCAGCAGACGGACTTGATCTATAGCGGTTTTGTGCAAGATGAAATTGCCTTCTTCAATCACCGGCTCTCGCTGACTGTGGGAACGAAACTCGAACATAACAACTACACCGGTTTCGAGGTGCAGCCGAGCGGTCGTTTGCTGTGGAACCGTACACCGCGAGAGTCCTTGTGGGGCTCCGTCACCCGGGCGGTTCGAACTCCGTCGCGTTTCGACACAGATCTTGAAGACACAGGTTATTCGGAAACGATCTCAGGCCTGCCCGTATACACGCAAGTCAACGGCAACCCCCAGTTCCAACCGGAGGAATTGATTGCTTATGAAACCGGCTATCGAAGGCTGGTGACGCCCCACAGTTACGTGGACGTCGCGTTGTTTTACAACGACTACAACGATCTTTACAGCTTTCAGGTGGGTGCTCCACTCCTCGAGGCCTCGCCTTCGCCAGCTCTGGTGATTCCAGTGCTCACAAGCAACGGAATCCATGGCAACACCAAAGGATTCGAAGTGTCGCCAGATTGGAAACCGGTGAACAGCTGGGAACTGAGAGCCTCCTATTCCTACTTGGATATGGAGTTGGAAAACAAGGCAACAAGCAACGATCCAGGCACCGCTGCCGCATATAACGGATCGAGCCCGCGCCATCAAGTAGTGATTCAGTCCTTTATAAATCTGCCAAGAAAACTGGAGTTTGACCAGACGTATCGTTACGTCAGCGACCTGCCCGCCCAAACCGTTGCAAGCTATCAGACGATGGACACGAGGTTCGGCTGGCATATCAACCCAGAATTGGAGTTGTCGGTCGGCGGTCAGAATCTATTGCAACCGCATTTCGCTCAGTTCGGAGGCGATCCCGGCGGACCGGTTGAAGTCAAGAGGAGTGTTTACGCGAAGCTCGTCTGGCGATTCGGTGAGAAGTGACGCTCGTGACGATCTTCTGGCTCCAAAAGCACGACGGGAGAAAGCGAAGCTCAATTAGCAAGCCATCCGACGCTGAGCTTCGTTGGTCGCGCAGTAAATCCTCCAGTCTCAGGACGCGGAAATACGGGGCGAGGTAGCGAAGCAACACCCATGAAGCACGAAAGTCACAAGGCTGCTGCCGCCCAGGAGTATGGCGGGTTGGCGCGTGATCGCGGCGTCTGGCTGCAATGCGCAATTGCCGCTCTGGTGTGCCTGCTCTTCGCCGGTTCAAGTGCCCTCGGGCAACAGAGGCCGAGTGAATATCAGGTCGAAGCTGCCTACCTTTATAACTTTGGCCGTTTCGTCGAATGGCCCGCGAAAGGCGCGACCCCCCAGAACAGATCCTTTACCATCTGCGTCCTCGGCGAGGATCCATTTGGGCAAGCTCTGGATGCGACGCTTGCAGGGGAAACGATAGGGAACCAGAGGGTGACCGCGCGACGAATCTCGAGTCCCCAGATGGCGGTCGACTGCCAGATTGTGTTTATAAGTTCTTCGGAAGCTAACCGGCTCAACAAGATCATCGGGGCATTAGATAAGAACGCAGTCCTGACTGTCAGTGATATCCCGCAGTTCTCGAAGCATCAAGGCATGATCCAGTTTGTCTCGGAAGAAAATCGAATCCGCTTCGAGGTCAACCTGACCGCGACACAGCGCGCGGGCCTCACGCTCAGCTCCGAGCTCCTCAAGGTGGCGACCGTCGTCAGAAAGAATCCCCAGCCTGGAGATTGACACACAATGCCCAGAAACCGTCAAAATTCGATCTCCAAGAAGCTGACCTTGATGAATATGCTGGTGAGCGTTGTGGCCTTGCTTCTAGCTAGCGGTGGCTTCTGCGCTTATGACCTGTACAGCTTTCGCATGGCGCTTGTACGTAACATCTCCATGCAAGCGCAAATCATAGGAGATAATACCGTCTCTGCGCTGCTGTTCAACGATCCGCACTCCGCGGAGAAGACGTTATCAGCATTGCGAGCCAACTCACACGTTATGTACGCTCAGATTTACGCGCGTGAGGGCCAGCCTTTCGCGGGATACTGGCGTGATCGTGCGGGCGAAGCCAGAGTGCTACCCATTATTCCTGCCGGCCAAACCCAGAGCTATTGGTTCAAGGACGGGGATCTAGGGATGGCGCGCTCGATCATTTTCCAGAACAAAACCACAGGAACCGTGTACATCCGCTCGGACTTAGGAGCGATGAACGACCGGCTGAGAAGCTACGCCCTAATCGTCGTTGCGGTATTGTTCGTCTCCCTGCTGTTCGCCTTGGTTGTCGGCCTTGTGATCAACGGTTTCATGGGCTCGCTTTATTCCAAGCTGGAAACCGGCAATCGCTTCATGGATCTATCAGTCGACCTGTTTTGTGTTGCTGGGTTCGACGGATTCTTCAAGAACCTGAACCCCTCCTTCGAGAAGACGCTGGGCTTCACCACGAAAGAACTTATGGCGAAGCCATATCTGGAGTTCATACATCCGGACGATCGCCCAGCGACCTCCGTAGAAAGCGACCGGCTGGAGGGGGGAAACCACTCTCGCCTTTGAAAATCGCTATTTGTGCAGAGACGGCTCTTACAAGTGGCTATTGTGGAATGCTGTTTCCGTAGCGGAGCAACAAGCGATCTATGCCGTGGCCCGCGACATTACCGAGCGCAAGCGGGTTGAAGCGTTGCTTCGGGAGAGCGAAGAGCGGCACCGCAAATTATTTGATAACAATCCACATCCGACCTGGGTTTTTGACCGGGAGACGCTCCGCTTTCTGGCGGTAAACGCTGCCACAGTACGCAAGTACGGCTATTCCAGGGACGAATTTCTGGCCATGACCCTCAAAGACATTCGCCCGCCCGAGGATGTTCCCGCGCTGCTCGAGACGGTGAGAGCCCTCGGAGACGGAAATGAAAGCAGCGGCGCCTGGAGGCATCGACTAAAGGACGGGACCGTTATCGAGACAGAGAACACCTCTTACGCTATGAGCTTCTTGGGCCGACTCGCGCGCGTTGTTGTGGCGGTCGACGTTACGCAGAGAAAGCGTGACGAAGCAGAAAAGCTCCGATTCATGGATAGTTTGGCTGCTGCCAATCAAGAGCTTGGGCTTCGCAACCGCGAGGTGGAGCGTGCTACCCAGATGAAGAGCGCGTTTCTTGCTAGCATGAGCCATGAACTGCGCACCCCGCTGAATGCGATCGTGGGCTTCTCGGACCTCTTGGCAGAGGAAACATCCGGCGCTCTGAACACTAAGCAGAAGCGATTCGTGGATCACATCAAACAAGGCTCAATTCACCTACTGCAGTTGATCAATGACATCCTTGACCTCTCCAAGATTGAGGCAGGACAACTCGAGCTGCATAGTGAAGAATTCTTCGTGAAGGACGCCCTCCCTGAGGTGCTCTCCACCATTGATCCTCTGGCAATGGCGAAAAACATCCGATTGGAGCAGAAGCTGAAGAGCAAATGCCTAGTGAAGGCAGATCGAGTCCGCTTTAAGCAGATCCTGTACAACTTGTTGAGCAACGCAGTCAAATTCACGCCCAAGGGGGGCCAGATCACTATTGAGTGCGTCGACGATTGGGACTTCGTCCACGTGTCTGTAACTGACACGGGCATCGGCATCCGGCCTGAAGATCAAGAGGCCCTCTTCGAAGAGTTCCGGCAAGTCGAGCGAACTACCGGCGACACTCAGCAGGGCACGGGATTGGGGCTGGCCATTACGAAACGGCTAGTGGAGCAACAAGGAGGTCGGATTTTGTTGGAAAGTGAATTGGGAAAAGGCAGTCGGTTCAGCTTCACCCTTATCGCCGTGGAGCCGCCGGTCGCGGCTGGCCGGGTTGAAGAGCCAGCAAGAGCTCCGGTCGCGACGCCTTCAGGCCGTCTCACGCCGCTGGTGCTGATCGTGGATGACGAACTCCCGGCCCGTGAGCTTCTGGCTAGCTACCTCGAACCAGGATACCGGGTAGCGATGGCCGGATCGGGCGCCGAAGCTCTTAGAGAAGCCCAGCGATTGCGGCCCGACGCCATCACGCTGGACGTGATGATGCCCGGCAGCAATGGCTTCGAGACTCTGGTAGCGCTGCGGAAGACTCCTGAGACGACTAACATCCCAGTCATCATCCTCTCCATTGTGGATCAAAAGCAGGTAGGTTTCGCCTTGGGTGCGGCTGACTATCTCATTAAGCCGATACGCAAACCAACGCTGCTGCAAACGATTCGAAGGCATGTGCCGTTGCCGACTGACGAGGATTCGTCCATCCTGCTTGTGGACGACGACCCCAAGACTTTGGAACTGCTACAGGAGGCCCTGCGCTCCGCCGGATACGAGACTCAAGGCGTGCGCAGTGGGACCCGAGCCTTGGAGGTGCTCGCTAACAAAGTTGTGGGCGCAATCCTGCTGGATTTGCTGATGCCGGGTATGGACGGCTTTCAGGTCATTCGTCATGTCCGGCAGGAGCCGGCGTTAAAGGAACTACCGATTCTCGTCATGACAGCCAAGAACCTAAGCCCGGATGAGATTGCTCTTCTCAACAGGGAAACGCAAGGGCTCCTACAAAAAGGCGGATCCTGGAAGCAGCAGCTCATTACCGAGGTTGACAGAGTAATTCGAGGCCACAAGCTGGCCAAGTCGGTGGGGCAGTCATGATCAAGGTCCTCATTGCGGAAGACAATGCCGTTAACCGAGAACTGCTCCGCGAGTTGCTGGAAGCGCGCGGATACACAGTTCTTGAAGCATGCAACGGTCAAGAGGCGCTTGACATGATTGAACAAGCCCAACCGGAATTGCTGTTGTTGGATATCGGCATGCCGGTGCTGGATGGATTTGCGGTCATACGGAGTATCCGCGGAAATCCTCGCTCCGCGCTACTCCCAGTCGTGGCGGTGACGGCGTATGCCATGCGAGGTGATCGGGAAAAAATCCTCAATTCAGGGTTTGATGGCTACTTGTCGAAACCGCTCAATCCGTCCTCCCTCACCGAGGAGATTGATCGCGTCCTGGCTAAAAGTAGTCAGCCAACAGAATCAGATCGGGTACCTGATGGTAAACATAGGAGAAGAGGCCAGGCTGCGGGTGCAAGTGGCAGCGACGCTTAGAAGCGCGTCAGGTGGTAGGGCCCTAACGTTCCATGTTTTCAACCTCGGCCATGAATTCGCGAATCGACTGCTGACTCTGCGCACCTACACTGGTGAATTGGATGCCTTGCCGGTTCTCCTTTCCCCACACGACGACGCCAGCGGCGTCAATGACCACGCCGGAAACTGGTAGCTTAAATGACACGCGGACGGCGTCTTTAGGCTTCAAGCCATCCACTTCCACCTGCATTCCTCCTTGGCTGAGGTTCCAACTTGTCCCGCGGACTGTTCGCGAGCCCACTGTGAAGGCGACCTCGGTCTGGATCGGAACTCGGGTATACTTGCGCTTGTTCTCCAACATCCCACCACTCACCGTGCGAAACAGGGTGCTCAGCTTCTGCCTGTCAACTGGTTTCTGGAGAAAAAAGGTCACTCCGATCGCAAAAGCATCTTGCATGGTTTGCCTCTCATCGCGCCCGGTCACAATGATGATGGGAGTTGACTTGTTCCATGACGACTTGCGGACGAGGCGCGCGAGGTCGAAACCATTCAGGTTTGGCATTTCCAAATCCAGGAAGATCCCATCAAACTTCTCCTGATTGACCATTGCGACTGCTTTCTCGCTGTCGCTGATGGGACGGACTTCGGCTTTTAGTGACATGAAGACCTCAGTCATTAGTTCTAAGCTTGCGATGTTGTCCTCTACGACGAGCACCTTCAGCGTTTGCATGCAGCCGTCCTCATCTTCCATCGACCGTGCTCTATTCTATAGCGCGCCGATCGTATCTCATCTAGTTATAGTAGGGTGCGTGTGACGCAGGTAAGGCGACGCAGAAGCTACGGATGAGACCGGCCAGAATTCCTGCGAAGCGCCCAACGGCGTTCAGTCGACGTTCTACCAGAGTGCGCCGACGCAGCGCACACCGCTCTTGGTCTTCCGTCATGCGACTGTCGGTGTCTGACTTGCAGGACGAACCCTCCGGCGAAGAACTTGCGATTTGTGCTGCCTCCGATTGGCGTTCCCTTTTTCCCCACTCCTACGCCGAGCGCTTCCGCTTTTCCTCGTTAGCAGGAGCCAGAGCCGATTTCGTCCCGGATCGAGCGGGGAATTCGGGCGCGTGGAAGAGGAGAGGACGGTAGTGCTGGCGCAAACACACGTGGCACCTGACCAGTTGGAGAAGGAAGAACGCACACGCTCGTTCAAGCCACGTCACTGGCTGCGAACGGTACGCTTCAGAGCTCAGGCAGTAAGGGCAGCCGTTCAACCAAATTCTTCTCATCACAACACCACAGAAGACTTGGGGCGGGAGGACGGGATCGAACCGTCATCTCCGGGATGGAACCCCGGCGCATAGCCATCATGCTACTCCCGCAGAGAGATCGCGACAACATGGGATTGCGTGTGCAAAGTTTCTCATAGATGCTCTCTTCACTTGCCATTATGTCACTTCTCCTCAGATGGTTCTTCACCAGGCCGTGGGAACATTAACCGAAGCAAGTCCTGCGCGCCGTGGTTGCCGGTCCATGCACGCGCAACCAGAAACAAGGATGCCTGCTCAAAGGTTAGAATTCGCAAGTGCGGCGACTCGTACGGCTGGCACTCTCGGGGAGATCCTTTGGTTGCTGCGGGCATGTCGCCAGCCTATGGGAGAGTCTGCGAATGGTCACAGCCACTCGGATTCTGTTACGAAAAACGAACAAGCCGCTCCAAACACAGTTTACCTTACGCAAGAGAGTGTACGCCGTGAACGTAAGTGTCTAGTTGCCCCAACCACAAAATGGCTCACTGCCATTGTCTGGATGCGTTCGCTTCTTTGCAGTTGTTGGGTGCAAACGGATAGAAATTCGCTGCATAGTCCAGTCGTGGCAGCGGCAGGACCTTTTGAGGAGTTAAATCAAAGGGACGCCGTGCTTATCATCGGGGCGTTCCTCCCTCGCTTGTAGGAACCACACCGCGCAGAGGTGTACGGTCCTTCGTTCTCTTGTCGTTATCTTGCGTAGCTGAGAAAGGGCTGCCAACATCCAGGGTGGAGTGTTATGAAGATCCTACTGGTTGAAGATTCCCGCCTCGAACGACACAAGACTAGCCGTTACTTAACCGAGTGGAGACTCGATTTTGTCGCTGTCGCAAGCGGGACAGAAGCCGTCGCCATGTTGGAAAGTTCCGAACCTCCCAACATGGTTTTGCTCGATTGGATGCTACCTGATCTCGACGGCATCGACGTGTGCCGCCGCATCAGAACGATTGGAGCGAGTGGATCCTACGTCTACATCGTGATGCTGACCGCGAAGAGCCTCAAGCAGGATCTGTTAATTGCCATGGCAGCCGGTGCCGACGACTACCTAGCCAAGCCGATAGATCCTTCGGAATTGCGGGCTCGAATTATGGCGGGCAGGAGGATTCTAGATCTGCAGCAGTCGCTACGTTTCGCTGCTACTCATGACTTCCTGACTAACCTGTTGAACCGCTCAGAAATACTGGCAGCGATTGATAGAGAGCGTTCGCGCGGTGGACGGGAGGGGAAACCCACCACGATCATTATGGCTGACATCGATCACTTCAAGCGCATCAACGATTCCCTCGGTCACGCGGCAGGAGACGAGGTTTTGAAAGAAGTGGGCCGGAGGTTGAAGTCAGACTTGCGCCCCTACGATGTCGTGGGACGATACGGTGGCGAGGAGTTCCTCATCATTTTACCTGGTTGCGATTTGACCACAGGTGCTCGGCGCGCCGACGAGATTCGTAACCTAGTCGCGAAAGATCCGATTTTCACTCCCTTTGGTACAACTACCGCCACCGTCAGTCTGGGAGTTACCGCAGCATTCAACCGCGAATGCCCGGTGTCGGATCTTCTGCGCGAAGCCGATGTATGCATGTACGCTGCCAAGAAGAAGGGCAGGAACCGCGTCGAATTCCTTTCCGCCAAGACTCGCCAGAAGGGTGCGGGCCAGCGCTAAATTGCCATTCACAGTGGCGATCATCGATAGGAATCCGAATCCCGCCATGCGATATGGACACCGTATAGTCAAGGTTGTGTCGGTCATGCCCGAATGCATTTGCACACACGGAGCCAGCCGCCCAGCATTGAAAACAAGAAATCGCAGGTTCTTCCTGCGCCGATATTTCGGCAGGCAACGCCTGTTCGGATTTCGTAACAGAAGTCATCTTAGTCAGAAGGTGTTCGTGGAGTCTGCGAGAATCCGACGGAACAGAGGAGGGCGGACCACGGATCGTCAGGAGCCACGGCAGACTCGGCATCGTCTAGAGGCAGACGTTACAATTCGTGCAGAGGGTAAGTTGGTCCCCGGTCGTGTTCAGGACATAAGTGAATCTGGCATGGCAGTGATGCTGCCGGTTGAACTGCCGATTGGAACGGCAGTAGAAGTGGAGATCAGACTGCCTGCGGTGCCAGTAAGCACCAGGGCCATTGTCCGAAATCGCAATGTTTTTCGGCACGGCTTAGAGTTCGTGCAGTCATTGCGTGAAGCCGGTTACGACGCGGGCCCGGACGCCTGTAAAGACTGTGGCGGCACAGGTTTCGTGGTGCGGGCGATATGTGGAGACCAGAAAGTAGCGTTCGTGCACCTCAAGTGTGCCGACTGCGGCGCAACCGGACATAGCAACAATCAGCAGGTCTAGACGAACTGGTGGGAGCACAAGAAAAACCGTGATGGGCTGCCGTTCAGTCAGACGGCAACTCCATCCCAGAGAAGGCGGTTCGATCCCGCCCTTCCGTTCCAAGCTTTTCGCCCTTCTCCGTCACCGCCATCCTAAATATACCCTCGTCGGTTATCCTCGAAGTAACCACGGGCGGCAGCCTTGTTGACATATAGTCGGAGGCTTTTAGCCGGCAAGTGAGTAGTACCGACATGACGGTTGATGAATTTGCTAAGATCCTACGCGATCCCGACGCACAGATCATGCACGCCGTTTTTTATCCTTGGGATACTCCGCTTGGCTACAGAGCAGAGTTTGGATGGCACAACTGTTGGTGCTGGTACTCAGTGTCATTGGCACTCAAAGCGGTTTCTCCGGGTGAGGTCGCGGCTGCCGTTACGTCTCCAACTCGCCGAATACAGCGATGTGGAGCGGGCAAGGGCGGGCATGGTTTTGAAGCTACGGTCAGGTCTGGAAATCTCTGTTATAGATTGGGCATGTCGATATGTCGGAGCGTACGACTTCAGCAGCGGGCCGGGGAAAGATCGCGGCCGCGCAGAGAGCGCGGACCAAGGTCAAGCGCAGCCTAAAGCGGATCAGACTTGACTGGGGTAAGGTGCCAGCCGCCCTGGTCCGCCGTTGTTGAAAAACCCGCGCCCGCGGGAGACGGGCGATTATTTGCGCAGCGTGTTCACCCCATCGCGAAAATCCGGAAAGTCTTTCGGCCTTGACTAAAAGCGGGTTGCGTTGCGGCCGCGTGGCGCAGTCCGCTCAACTTCCGAATCGCGCCAGTGCAAAAGCTCGGAGAAGCTGCTCGCGCAAAGGGGCGCCAATTGACCCAAGAGGAAATTGAAGAGGCTCTTGGGCGCGAACATGTGGTGAAAATTCACGAGTTCACTGATGACGACGGAGAAATCCTCCAATTAAAAGAAGTGACCACAGTCACGAAGGGCTAAAGCATGAGCACCCACACAGACAACAAGTACAGCGTTAACGCCCGCATCAGCACTTTGCAGACTCGCGTTACGGAGCTGGAATCGGCGAACAAAGCTCTGCGGATTGTGCTGCTGGCGGACCTGCAAAGCTATCTTGACCAACATTGTCATGGGCAAAATGGCGCCGATGGCAAGAATGGCGTTGATGGGCAGTCCGTTGTCGGTCCGCAAGGCAGCCCAGGCGACATCACTGTGTACGGCGATGCAGAGTTGCAAGCTGCGGTTACGCGAGCTGGCGGCGGAGCGGCGAAGGTTCGGATATCGCCGACTGACGCGAACGCTGTTGCGTGAAGGATGGAAAGCGAATCACAAGCGCGTGTACCGGCGGTACGTCGAAGAAAAGCTGAGCCTTCGTCGGAAGCGGGGCCGACGCCGACGCGCCGGATCGCGCCTGGTGCTGCCGCCGCGCCCGACGCAGCCCGATCAACTGTGGACGATGGACTTCGCCAGCGATGCGTTCACCAGCGGGCGCAAGTTCCGGACGTTCAATCTCATGGACGGCTTCACCCGCGAGGCGCTGGAGATCGAGCCCGACACCTCGCTTCCGGGAGCGCGTGTGGTGCGTATGCTGGAAGGACTGAAACAGCAGGGACGCAAACCGGAGATGATCGTGATCGACAACGGGCCGGAGTTCGTCAGTCAGGTGGTGGACCAGTGGGCCTACGAGAACGGAGTCCAGTTGCACTTCATCACGCCGGGGCGGCCGATGGAGAACGGCTATATCGAGAGCTTCAACGGCAAGTTCCGCGATGAGTGCCTGAACGAAAACTGGTTCTTCGATCTGGCGGATGCCCGTCGTAAGATCGCCGAGTGGAAGGCGGACTACAATCACGTGCGACCACACTCGGCGTTGGAATACAAAACACCCATGGAGTTTGCCGCTTCGTGGAAGGCAGGCTTCTACATTGCTGGACTGGGGCAAGGGGCCTCAAACGCCGGCCCCTTGCCCCAGACCCCATCCCCGCTACGCTGCGGGGCGAACAAAAACCGGAGAAAGTCTCATTATCCCTGGACTAAAAATGGGGGGCAGGTCACGACCGGCACATGCGGCGTTGGCGCGAGCGCTACGACGAGTTCGGCTACGACGGACTGTTCGAATCGCACGTAACTCTCAAGCGAACTTGAGACGCACAATATGGGAACTCTAGGGTTCTTTGGATGGAGCGTCGCCGAGGCGTTCGGCAATCGGCCGAGCGTAGCGCACCAGAGAGATCAAGAATTTTCCGGGCTCCTCGGTCATCGGAAGATGTGCCGAGTTTTCGAACCACACCAGTTGCTTGGATGGTGCGTTCACGTTCGCGAACCATTCAGCCGCTACCTGGGAATTCAAATTGACGTCATAACGGCCGACAAAAATGATCAATGGGCAGTCCAGTTTTCGAATGTCGGTCAAATTGAGACTCAGGACCTGAGCAAGAAGATATTGCTCGGAGAAATCGTTGCCTTCCCAAATACGAGAAATCTCCTCATCCGTATAATCCGGCGACAGGCGCGCAAGACCGCTCTCGGCGGAATTGCCGTCACGGTGCGCCATTACTCCCCCATACAGATCCAGCCACTTCCGCTGCGTGTATATGTCTCTCAGAGGTGAGGGGTGGCCCGGCGAAAAGTAAGGAGCAATCGCCTCCAATTGATGTACAGCGTCCGAGTTAACCGCATGGCGGGCAGCGTCGAGAGCGAATGCCCAACCTCGCCGTTCGCTCTCAGGCCCATCGGTCAGTTGGGCTACAGCGATGTAGGCGTACAACCATTCCGGATGGCGCTTGGCCAATTGCAAGCCTAGGTAACTGCCCCAGGAATGCCCCAAGACGAAGATCTTCTTCTTCCCCAATTCCTTGCGAGTCCAATCGACCATCTCTTCTGCATCATCTACCATGCGCTCAAGCGTCAATGTGGGCGCGATCATCGCTGGATCATTCAGAAGGTAGGTCTTGCCGGCACCACGCTGATCCCATTGAACAACAGTGAAATATTCTTCCCAATCACGGCTGAACCACCAACTCATCGGCATCGAGACGTAGCCCGGCCCACCGTGGATGAACAGGAGCACGGGGTTGCGCTTGTCACGGCCGCGAATCGAGACCCACTGATCGATACCGCCGATGCGAACTCTTTCCAGCCGCTCAATGCCGTTCGGAGTCACAATTTTGCGCGCGTTGGCGATGATGGCGGTGGCCTCGGCGCGAGAGAACGGCTTCGGCGCCGCAGTATCCCCGGCCAAACCCGGAAGTGCGAGTAGCACCAGTACTGCAGCGAGACGGAATAGGGACTTGGTCGAGATTTTAAGTCTAGCGGTTATTCCACTCCTTATGGTCTCTATCGTGCACGACATTAAAGCCTCATTTCTTTGGTACCAGGAGTCGCAACTTACCTTTAATGTGGATGCGAGCCGCGAACGATCTGGAGTGTCTCGAACGCGTTCACGTCAGCGTTAAGGGAACGGCATCGATTCTGCAAGTCAAAGGCGACCGCCAAGCTTGGCGAATTTCTGGAAACGCGTTCTCACAGTCATTCTAGCCATTAGTGTTGCCAATTGGGGCGAGGGCATCGGGTCAAATCGCGCGAGTCTCGTGACCTCCAGCGAGCGAGAGGGAGGCGGCTGCGTGAATCATCCATGGGCAGTGAATGTAGTCCACAATTTGCTCGATTTTTTGGCCGATCACCTTCATGCGAATGACCGAGTGTGATGTCCATGTGTCGGCACCGCGTTGGAGAACAATGAGCACCGGTTCTCCATCCACCTCGCCCAGCGCCAGTTTCCAGGGCCACGGCCACCGATCGTAGTTGAAGAAGTATGGTGCGTCTGCGAACTTCCCGGCGAACCTATCGAGAACGTTGAGCCGGGCGTCGGCGCTGATCAATTCACGCACGCCGTCCCAGTCGCGTCGATTAAAGCGATCCACATAAAGTTGCATGATTTGTGCTAGCTCGGGATTCGCACTTCGAACTGACGGCGACGAAGCAGGAGACGAAGCTAATTTCGTTCGGCCGCGGTTGAGCGCTGCCTTAACGCCACCAACGGTGGAATCGACGAGCTCCGCAATTTCCTCCAGCGAGTAATCAAATACGTCCTTCAGAAGGATGCATGCGCGCTCCTTCGGAGGCAGGGACTCGACGAGGTGTTCCACTGCTTTGCCGATCCCTAGTGTGGCTGGTTCGGCTGGTGAGAGTGCTTCGGGCGGGGCAGCGGTCGCCTCGGCTTCGTCCCGCACTCCCTTTCGTCGCAGGAAATCGATCGAGCGATTGTGGGCGATGCGAAACAGCCATGGCTTCATTGGACGGCTCTCGTCGTATTTGTCCAGCTTCCGATAAGCCTCGATCAAGGCCTCCTGCACGACGTCTTCCCCGTCCATGACCGAACCCGTCATCCGGGTACAGTAGCGGTGCAGACTCGGGCGAAGCGTGGAGACCGTCTCGAGGAAGGCAAGGTAGCGCGCTTCGACCCGGCCGGAGCCATCGAGATATTCACGGCTATCCATGCGGTTCATCACGCCTTCCATCGACCTCCACTCCACGACTACAGCTGGAATTAGGTGACCACGTAGTTCCTGTCATTGAAGCCAATTCGCGCCTAGACACCCGGTTCAGCGCCTGCCGGTGCCCAGGTCGTCGGAGCGTCCTGCTTCGAGGCGCGACCACTGGGCGATGGGGCGTCCGCCCGGCCACTCTGGTTCCCAAGTAGGCGAGCCGCTACTAGTCCGCGTGTAGGTGCACTGTTGCGGCCAGCGGGCCGGCGAGTCCTCCCACTTCTCCTGCCGCCCATACACAGTGAGGTCCATGAGCGCGTAGCTGTAGTCCATAACCTCCGCCCCACGGCGTTTCGTCCAGTAGGTTTCGAAGACGCGGTCGCCGTCCCGGAGGTAGCACACGAGGTGGAACAGGCCAACCTGGCGTCCGACGAGGAGCGTGTCAAGGGAGGGCATTGCCGAGTACCACGGCATTTGCCAGCCCATAAAGTCGCGGTAGCAGCTACTTTCGTCGTAAGGCCCCTGGCAGAAGACCGCGTAAGTGATGTTACGTGAATGAAGGTAGGACAGCTCCCCGACCTGGGCGGTGACCCACGTGCAACCTTCGCACTGCTCCGGCGCCGGACGGCCAGTGTGCCACATGAAGTAGTAGGCGATGAACTGCCGACGGCCTTCGAACGCGTCGAGCAAGGTCAGGGGCCCGTGTGGCCCGATCAGCTGGAGTTTGCCATCTACCTCGACCATGGGCAGCCGCCGGCGAGCTGCCGCAATGGCGTCACCTTCTCTAGTGTGCGCCTTCTCTCGAACCCGTAATGCCTCCAGCTGGGTTTCGAAAGCTTTCCGGTCTACGATCTTAGGAACTGCAGGTTCGTCTTTCATGAAGTACGGCATCGTTCGCTCCGTTCGCGACTCGGGCGCTGCTTTAAGCTTCCTCTAACGGGCCTATCCATGGGCGCCCATAGTTTTAGCTTGCTTTCGCCTCTTCCTCGCGCCTTCGGCGGGCGGCTCCCTCAGGATCGGTTATGATATCGACCCACTTCGGATGAGGCGAGGGTTCGGCGTCGTAGTTGTCGTGCCAGTTCCACCACTTATAAGGCGGCGTCTGCGGATAACCCTCGGGCGAGTCTTCCCATGTCTCCTGACGGCCGAGCGGCGTGATGTCGAGGTAGCTCCAGGTGCTCCCCATCGCCTCGTCGCCGCGGCTGTTGATGAAGTATGTGCGGAATACCTTGTCACCGTCGCGGAAGAACACGTTGTGGCCGTGCCATTCATCGACGCCGAAGTCCTTGTCGAAGCTGTCGATCATGGTGTACCACGGCATCTCCCAACCCATTCGCGCCTTCACACGCGCGATGTCCGGCTGCGGCGCGCGTGAGGCCCAGGCTAGGGTAGTGTCACGAGCGTTCAAATGAGCGAGGTGGGAGACCTGATCGGCACCCAGTGAGCAGCCGCGGCAGGCGTGTTCGGGCCAGCCGAAGACACCAGGCTCGAAGAAGGCGCGATAGACGATCAATTGCCTGCGGCCCTCGAACAAGTCGAGCAGGCTAACCTTACCCTTAGGGCCGTCGAACTCGTATTTCTTATCTACCGCCATCCACGGCATTCGTCGACGCTCAGCGGCCAGCGCGTCACGGGAGCGGGTCAAGGCCTTCTCCTTCACGAGGAGCTGCTGCCGCGCAGCTTCCCACTCCTGCTGCGACACGATCGGGGGTGTCTTCATCGCCACATGCTCTTTCGGTTGCACCTTGTCTCTTTCTTTGCTGGTTGCCATATCATTTCTCCTCGGAGTTAGGGTTCTCAATACATTTCTGGGCTCAACTGGTTTCTTTTCCCCGAACTAGTCGTGCATCGTATCGCGATACATAGTTGGGGAGACCAAGGTCTGCTTGCAACCGGACATCTGGTATGGCCGATTGCGATCGAAGCGCTAGCGGTAACACACCCGCCCACACTGAAAATGCATAGTCGCTTTCATCCTCCAGTGGAGGTCCACTTCGCACCTTCGATGAAGCCTCCTCGATTAAGAATTCAAGCACCGTTGTGGCCTTCAGTTCGCTCGCACTCGGAGGCCGAACCTCAGCCCAGCGGCCAGGGATGAGGTGCTCGGAAATGACTTGCAGAGACTGAGCCTTGTAGATCGGATCCTCCACCTTCTTTGCCCTTCCAAATGCGACCACGGATCGATAGTTCATGGAGTGGTGGAAAGCCGATCGTGCCAGCACGAGGCCGTCTACAAGGGTTACCGTTACGCACGCCTGGATCCCGGTTTCAAGTTCCCTCAGCAGGCGACTGGCGGCCGAACCGTGTAGGTACAGTGTTTCTCCGCGACGGCCATACAGCGTGGGAATCACAAACGGCTGATTGTTGACCGAGAATCCGACATGCGCGAGGAAACCCTCGTCCAAAATGTGGCTGATCGTGCTCCACTCGTGGGATCCACGTGCGGGCATACGTCGAAGTTCACTGCGCTTTGTCAACTCCATAACTCACCCCATATCGTTAGCGATGCAAGACTCGAAAGGCAAGGTCGATATCTTGACACATTACCCGAGCCCGGCTGCTGCCCTCGCAATCAAGAGCAGCCCTACCCCGACCACGACAACCCCGATGGCTCGTGCGACGCGCTTGCTATTCGATGCGAGACGTTCCGCAGTGATTGCTGCCGTGACTAGCGCCATAACCCGCAGATCCATGACCCCGATGACGAGGAGGATCGCGGTAAAGGCAGCGCAACTGTACGTGCAGTGAAGGCCGAGCCGCAGCCCGTGTCGCCAAGCCGTGGCAGCGTCCGCCGGCAAGCAACGCACGCGTTGCGATGTCTCCCGGCAGCAGGCAAGGTGATGCACCTTCCACGCGCTGAATTGGAGTGTGCCGGCGATCACGACGATAACACCCACCGCGATCGGAACAACTCTCGCCAGCGCCGGCCGTTGCATTTCGATCTCGGCCAGCGTCGCGCCCACTGGGAAAACAACGATTCCGAAAACAGTCCAGACGACGAAGTACCCGATGCCGATAAGCGCGGTCAGCCAGCTCAGACGCAATTCGCCCACCTTGCCAACCGACTGGCGATAGCGCCACAGTGTGGGCACGAACGACGGCAGCATCATCGCCACCATCATCACGACCCACATGCCAATGAATGATGCAGCGGCGCCCAGCCATGTACGCCCTGGCATCGGCATCCATGCCATCGACATCGTCCACCCGCCTGGCATCGGCATCTCTCCCATGGCTGACATGGAGCCACACCAGAGGGTCGTCAGCGCCGCGCTTCCGGCAAAGAGCAGCGCTGAGGTGCCGAAGAAGGCTGGCTGTGAAGTCCGCTCGAAAGTCATGGGCTTTGATCTCCTTTCCCGCAAAAGCGTCGCTAGAAGCACTACTTCGCTCATCACGTGTAGTACTCAACTTGTAGTACTCATCGTGGAGGCGCTACCAGACGCCCCTCGTTGCGTCCCTTGGGCGCACGGTCGAGCCAGGGGTACTTGCCCCAGATGGCGTCCACTCCGCGCGCGTAGGTGGAATAAGTGTGGTAGACGATGCCGTCCTCGAGCGCGAAGGCGCTCATGCCCTCCCGCTCGCGCGTATACGTGCCCACGTCGGTTCCGGTCGTGGCCGCGTTTTTAGCAGGCGTAGAGGTCGGCGTTCCGGCCTTTCCGATGTTCATCACGGGGTCATCGCGGCGGAAGTTGTATTCGGCCCCATCGCGCAGTTGCTCAGCGGTGAACGAGACGTGGAAATCGAAGTTGAAGTCGCTGCCGAAGGAAGACGCCCAGGGAAACGTCCAGCCTTTCTGCCGCTTGTACGCGTCCAGTTTCGGAAGCGGCGCCCGCGACACCGCCCAGAGCATCACGTCATGTTTTCGCAGGTGCGCGCCGATGCCGTTGAACCCGTCCGCGATCGAAGAGCACGAGGGGCACCCCACTGTGAAGTCGGGCCCAAACATGAAGTGGTAGACGAGAAGCTGCGAGCGGCCCCGGAAGAGGTCCGCAAGCGAGGCGCTTCCTTCCTCGGTATCGAATCGATACTCCTTATCAATAGGAACCCAGGGCAGTTCCTGCCGCTGACGTGCCACTTCGTCGCTGAGTCGCGTGAGTTCTTTCTCCGCTTTGAGCAGTTCGAGTCGTGCTGCAAGCCACTTCTCATGGGTTCCTATCTTGTGTGTCTCTGTGGTTATGGTCGTCATCGCTATAGCTCCTTCCTTTGGGTGTCGTTTACATTTCGATGCATCTCGTAGCATCGAGGTTTAGTCTCGGTCTGCCTATCTACTCGTCGGTGCGGCGCGCTGGCGTTGCTCCTCAGTTGTCTGACTTCGTCCGATGCAGTCAGGCAACGTTCTCCAAACTCTGCGGCAGGAAAGCTGCGAACTGGCGCTCCAGTGCCTTGTCTGGGCCAGTACGCCAAGACTCCGCAATAGATTGGGACACTGGATCGGGGAAAATATCCTCTTCGCCGTTCTCCAGCCCAACGAAGATGCCCACAGCGGCGGAGTCGGGCGAAGTTTTCGGTATCGGCAAGTCACGAATCATGTCGGTGTCAATCGGTCCTAGCAAAGCAGCATGGACTGTCACGCCCTGGGGCGCCAAGAACGCCCGCAATGATTGGGTTATGTTGAGCGCGGCGGCCTTCGAAATGGAGTAGGCTGCGAACACAGGCACGGGAGCCAGCCCGGCCAAGGACAGGATGTTGCCGATGGCTCCTTTGGACCGTTTCAGCATTGGCAAGAAAGCCCTCGTCACATTGGACAACCCGAAAAAGTTAACGGCCAGATGTCGCTCGATGAGCTCGGGGCTGCTCAGATCATCCGGTTCACAAATACCGGCATTGTTGATGAGGAGGTCGAGCGTCCCGACCTCACTGACCGCCTGCTCGATCTGCGCGCTGTTGGTCACATCCAGGGTCAGTGGTATGACGCGCCCATCGGAATGTGTAAAGGGCTGGCGAGTAGCCGCATACACCCGCTTCGCGCCTCTCCTCAAGGCCTCTTCAAGCAGTGCGCGTCCGATGCCTCGGTTCGCGCCGGTGATCAAAACTGTCTTGTTTTCGATGTTCATACCATTCTCCTTTCGATCTTTGACCTTCTGTTTGCTATTACGCATCGCTCGGCGGGGAGGATACGTCGTCTCAACAACAAATCCTGCTTTTACCCTGATTCGGCTTCCCGAAGTTCCACTTCAGCGCTCACCTTCCTGCCGTACCGCTTTGCCCAGCGGCACATGCCTCCGAGTGGAGCAATGATTGTCCTTCCAAGTTGAGTTAACGAATACTCGACAGCAATGGCCCTCGATTGCGTCACTTGCCTGGCGATTAAACCCGCGGATTCCAGATTGCGAAGAGTTCTAGTGAGCATTCGTTGTGAAATGCTTCCCAGTTGCCGGCGCAACTGTCCGTGTCGATATGGCCGTTGTCTCAGCGAGAACAAAACCTTGGGCGTCCACCTGCCGATGAAGATCGAGGTGGCCGTTTTCGATGCTTGCACCGTATTCATAGTTTTCTGCCTCCTGCGAAAACGCCTGCGTGAAGTAAGCACCCTTTGTTTCGCCCTCGGCATCGTTTCAGCTTGCCAGTGCCCGAGCATCGAACGCAATTAGGAACATGTGTGTGCCTGGTGTCTTCACGTTTCAAACAGCTCCTGCCTGTTGCTAATACGTTCGCCCAGGACGTGAGGATACTTGGAGCGTGCGACTATCTTTCACCGCTCCGTAGTGGTATGTCGTTTTCACGAGTGGGGTTCTATTACTCTCCCTACAATGCTTAGACCACCATCGATCGGGCCGATTCGCAGCCCAAGAATGGCGGCTATCAGAGGATAGATGTCAACGTCTTCAAACGAATCGACAGTGGTCTTCGCCCGAATATCTGGTCCTTGCGCACAAAAGACGGCCAGCATCTCTTGCATATGGTGGCTGAAGACAATTGCGCTGTTGCGGAAGGTTCGGCACCGCGGAATCTTCAAGGTCGGATGGGTCTTCACCTTTGCTGCAGCCGCCTATAACCTCGTCCGTATGCGGAATCTGGCGATTCAAGAGACCTAAGCCACGGTCGAAGTGTGTTCGAGAACCCGAAAAAACGTCCGCGCGAGCCCTAGCGGATGTGGCCAAAACTCTTCCCTCCGTCACACAATCGCGGAGCACCGGAGAGCCTAAGTCGCATCATCTCTTTTTCCGCAGCCTGCTAGGCATCGGATCAGCTTTGGCTATGCTCTTCGATCCGAAACAGAGGGTCACGCTTGAGGGAATCAAGCAAGACAAGGGAATCGATAGTTGGCGCACTGCAAGGTTGCATCAACAAGAGGAGGCAAAGGAACGAGTTGCGTTAGTTACGAGTTATGGAGGTTCGTATGAAAAAAGCACTCCGAAGTTTAGATCCATTATTGTGGGTTGTGCTCCTGGTTTGTGCCTTGCTTCCACCCGCTTCGATGTACGCCCAAAACGATGTGATGGGAGAGATTCAATTTGAAGGAAAATCCCATGTCGAAAAGACTTCTGGGGTTTGGGTGGACGGAGAGTACGTAGGCTATCTGAAAGAACTCAAGGGATCGAAGAAGGTTCTTCTTCTACTTGGCGAACACGTAATTACCGTGCGTCAGGACGGCTACCAAGACTTCACCGAAGGAATTCTTGTCCAGCCCGGACAGAAGGAGTTCGTTCGCGTGGCCATGGAGAAGGCTGCTACGGGACCGCTTCCTGATGTGACGGCCACGGTGAAGATCGCGGTCAATCCTTCGAGGGCCGCAGTTTTCTTGGACGGCCTTTTCGTTGGACACGTCGGCGAGTTTGAGGGCCTGGGTCGAGGGATGCTATTGGCGCCGGGAACACATCAGATCAGAATCGCCCTTCCCGGTTACCAAACTTTTGAGACGGACATTAATCCGCTCGCTAATCAGAATGTTGAAATTAAGACTGACTTGGTCAAGAATGGCGCTCCTCTGGCGGGGCCCCTGGTCAAGACGGACGCAAGTGCCGCCTCACCGCCGTCTGACGTTCGTGACGCACCTCCACAGCGTTGAAACGCACGCGAAGTAAATCGGCGATGTTCGCGAGGACCGGAGTAGAAACTGTCATCACTGGCGGAAGGGCGCGACTCCGTGCGTTCTAATGGAGAAACGCTCGATCTATCGGATGGCTATCTCTGCGGCTTCCGTTCCTCCTTCGGTGCTGGTGCCGGCTTGCTCTGGGCGCGAGGGGCACTTTGATGCTCAGGTTTCGGCGCGCTTTCATTGTGCGCGACAGTCTGATGCGTAGCGGCGGGTTTGGACTCCGTTTTTGGCGCCTGTGCGCGTTCGGTCTTTGCGGGCTTGGATGGCCTGGATTCAGCCTTCGACGTACTTTCCTTATGCGTAGCAGCGGGTTTGGCTTCAGTTTTTGGCGCTTTCGCGTGTTCGGTTGTTGCGGACTTCGATTCAGTTTTCGCAGGCTTGGATTCAGCTTTCGACGTACTTTCCTTGTGCGTAGCAGCGGGCTTAGCTTCGGTGTGTGACGCCTTCGCGTGTTCGGTTACCGCGGGCTTCGATGGCGTGGGCTTGGGCTTGGGCTCGGTCTTAGCCGTACTCTCCTTATGGGTAGATGCCGATTTGGTTTCTGTATGTGACGTTTTCGCATGTTCTGTCGTCGCGGGCATGGCTGGTTTGGATTCAGTCTTAGCTGTGCTTTCACGATGCGTAGTGGTTGGTTTGGATTCCGTTCGCGACGCCTTTGCATGTTCGGTGGTTGCCGCGCGTGACGGCTTGGAACTCTTAGATGCGCTCTCACGCTTCGCACTCTCACCCTTTGTCGCAGTGCCTTTGTATGTGCCTCCACTTCGAGCCGCTACTACTCCAGTCTTGAAATCTCCGGCTCTTGAGGTTGCCGCTACAGGCGGCTTTCCGTGATTTACCGACGCTCGCAGGCTGCGGTCGGCAGCGGCGGCTTGCAGATGTTTGGTTTGCTCGGCCGTGGGCGGGATGTGTCGTTCGCTCGCGTATTTTTCTTGTGCGGGTGTCGGTCTCGCAGTGGTTCCACCGTGGCCACCGTTATAGCTGACGCGGGTTACGTTCACGTTGTTAACCACCGTCTTCGTGTACGTGTTATGGATGATCGTGGCATTTACGTTCATGACCGAAGTGTTGTAGAAAAAGTTTCCGCCTTGCCAATATCCGCCCTCGAAGCCGGTGCCGATGTATCCGAATCCGTAGTAGACGCCACCATAGAAGCCGATATTTGCTCCCCAATAGCCTTCGTGCCAGAGATAGGCGCCGTCGCCCCAGCCCCAATATCCAGGAGTCCAGAGGAAACCGGGCTCGGGGGCGAGAACCCAGGTGCCGGGAACCCAGTAATAGTCGCCATCGTCCCAAGCCCAGTAGCCGGGTGTCCAAAGATAGCCTTCGCCGGGACAGACGGGTTGTGTGTAGATCGGCAGAACTGGCGGCGCAATGGTGATAGAGACGGCGATACCCTGCGCGAATGAGCGGCCGGGAACAGCCAATACCACCAGTGCCAGTAACAACCAGCCTAATAAGCGCGGTAAGCGGACAGGAGTCATTTTCCTCACCTCGAAGGTTAAGCCGAGCTTCGAACGTTAAACGAACAGTCGAAGAATATTAATTAAAATAACTACTATGGCGAATTGTGCTTCGGCGTCTTCGCGTTAAGCGTAGAGACAAGGCCCTCTGCTGCGAGGGGGACCTGCGTCTCGTGAGCAATTACAATATCCTTCGCCGAGATCTTCTCCCCGTAGATTCTCTTGTTCGCGTCGTTGTCCGGTCGGATGGTCGATCCCTCAAGCGAAATGCCTGCAAATAGGCCCCGCGCACGGGAATAGCTCAATATTTCAGCGCGCATCGAGACATCGGTTTCTGCCGACGCGTCACGGCCGACTGGTCCTGCTGCTACCGACGCATCCCCTCCGAGCTTGACTTTGCTGTTCAAGATTCCATTTGCACCGCGGTCATTCATCACGAGAAGGACGAAGTCCGTCGCTTGCCCGCCGATCTGAAAGCCTACGCTGCCACCCTCAAGGGCCATCATGGAGGGTGCGCCCCAGGGGCCATTGAAATATTCGCCCGTTCGGCAGGTCATGGCACCGCGGCCATAGCTACCACCGACCACAAACGCGGCCTTGAGAACCGATGGAAAAACAACCACGCAGTCGGCCTTATCGAGGAGATCTTGAGGAATGTCATCTGGAATATTCAGAATCTCTGTCAGCACCGTGCTGGCATTCTTCAGACGATCCTCGTCCTTTTCTTTGTCGTTTGCCCAACCGGTGACTGCAAGCAACAATGCACTCATTGCGCACGCGAATATCCTCTTTTTCATGGGGCCTCCTAGAAATGGATATAGTTGCCGCAACGGACGGCCGTCACCCACAGCATTGGTTCGATCTAAGCTCCGGCCGGTATTGCCACGCAAAAGTTCCTCCTCGCACGCTGCGAATGGCAGCGCTTGCGCTCCACCATGTTCCCCCGATCCACATTGAGCGAGCTATACGTTGAAAATGGTAAACGGGCAAGAGTTTTCCTTTACGTCGTCTACAGGGAGGTCCATCTTTGGATCAAGTCTGTACCCACCGTCTCATCCTTTCACCGCCGAGCGGATTTTTGGGTTACCCGAGACAGCGGCTTTCAGCGCCTCGTCGGTTTCGATCAGATCCAGGACTTTTCTTGTCATCTCCTCATCAACATCCGGTGCGTTGCGGATTTCTACTGGGTAGCGCACCAGCAGTTCCAGGCCCGCATCGGCGAACTGAAGACGTGCCTCTGGGCGCGGCACCTCCACCTGAATATCGACGTGGCGCTCGATGGCGTAGTGCTGGCGTTCGATCTCCTCTCGATATTGCGAATAGACAGCGTTTACCGCAGCCACCAGCTTCTCCTCCGCTGCCTTGTGATTTCCGTCGGGCGCAATCATCACCACGACTTCGTGCCATGCGTACTCGGTTCCTGGAATCTGCTTGAAGAGCGGTGTGCCCGTCTGGAAAAGAACGGAATTTGAGAACACAACGATGCGTCCCGTAGGATAGAAATCCAATCCCGTACCCGCCAGTTCCATCAGGTACAGCCTCACAAGACCGATATCGACAACGTCGCCGGTGATGCCAGCAACGCTGATTCGGTCGCCGACCCGGATGCCATACCGCCCGATGATAAAGAAATACGCGGCAACGGAAAGAAGGACGGCTTGCAACCCTACGGCGATGCCAGCGGTGATGAATCCGGCAAATGTGGCCAGAGAACTGAACTCGCTGACGAAGCCCACGGTCAGGACAATGACAACTAAGAAACCGATTACTACACGGCGCAGGACCAGAAACTGCCTGCGGCGGCGAGGTTCACTTACATACCGGGACGTGATACGGCGCCAGATTTCCGAGAGAACCAGAATCACTGCCAGCGCCAGGACAATTCCACCGACTCGGAAGAGTACGGAGCGAAGAACGTACTTCGATTCGCGGGCAATCGAATTTCGCCATTCCTCGAAATTCGTCTTGCTATCATCGAGCACGACGATTTCCTGGCTGAGTGGAAGAAGCGCACCGAAGAGCTGTTTGAAGCGCTCGGTGAGATCATGGAAGTTTTGCCGTTCCGTTTGAAGCTGTTGCGGGTCGGTGGCTGGCGGCTGATTGGCCAGGTTCTGACTCTGCTGAATAGTTGCCCGCAACGCGTTTCGGAGCGGGGTCCGCAGCTGGTCCGCCACCTCGCGCGCGTAGTTGGTTTCGTTGACGGCTCCGTCGATCCTGTGCGCGGCGCTCATGTAGTCATACAGCGTCATTGCCTCGCTGATCAGACCTCCGGAGTTGGCAAGCGAAGGTTTAGCTGGCATGGGCGGAGTGACCGTCTTTTGAGGGTTTGTGCTCGAACCCAGAACCTCGGGGATCGATCGGGCCAGCTGATTGATACTGCCTTCGAGTCCCCCGGCGATCTCGCCGTTGGTTTCCACGAACGCCGCCATTTTTTGAGTGGCATCGAGCAGAGCCTTCTGTAGTTCCAATTGGCCCTGAAGGGCGTCTCGCTGTGAAATGAGGTTGCCTTGCCGGGCGGCCGGTATTTTAGCAATCTGCGTGTCTAGATTTTCGATCTGCGATTGCAATTGATCGATCTGGGAAGAAGTCTTTGCCTGCGCCTCGACCAATTTCTGCTGCTGAGTTGATTCGCCGGACGGTTGGGTTGCACCGCTGATTTTCTGCTGGGTCCTGATCAGCTCGGCCTCGGCCTTCGCGGACTGAAATGCGAGCCGCACGACCTCAGCTTCGAGACTCTGCGCATTGTCCTGATAGATGGCGTCGCTGGACAACCCGACAGACTGAACGCCTGTTGTGGAATGACGGTACCAACTGACGACCTGGTTCAGGTGATGCAGCACGGCAGCGCCATCGAGTTGCATCGGCGGCAAGGTATTCAGTGAGGTTTGTGAACTCTGTTGCCCCGGAGTTTTCAGCGGCTGGGGCGGCGTCGAAGTTTGCGCCCACGAAACCACTCCGCCAATTAAGAATAGCGCGACACTTGCAACGATCGACCTAGTGGCGCGACGCGAGCGAGCGGTCGGGCAATACTTGATTGCGTCCAGGATATTACTCCAGGTTCGCGAAATTACGCCAATAAGCTAAATGGCGGGTTGGGGAATCAAATGCACCATGCGGATTCGGAAAACGCTTAATCGGTTTCATTGTCATGATTCGATGCGTTCCCCCTTTGACGCAGTTTGTCCTGTATGCGACGCGGACATTTTGGTCCTGAGAAAACGTGTCAAGCAGCACTTGTGCATTCTGCCAAATTTCTGCGCGGCGTCACGATACTGTCAACCTGTATGGGACAGAGCGGCTGCGATGAGGATTTGATGGTTTTGTCTCGGGCGTAAGGGTTGTGCTGTATTGTGTAGACCGGAAACGTCCCGTTATTCTGTCAGGGCGCTGCTGCACGTCTGCCCCCAGGCGCCCAATGCCTCGTATAGAAGATAGGATCCGCAGACTGTGCTCTGAACTTCTTACCACAAGAGGTGACGAGGACCACGGGCGGATACTCGTCGACCTTCGGGACGCGTTGCACCAGCACACTGAGCGCCTGCGCAAGCGTTTCGGCGCTTATCCATTCCTCGTGGAACGGCGGTCCCGAAACCACATCCCACCGCCAAAATAACCAAGACCAGGAGAAACGGTGAGCGAGGTCAGCCCGACAGACGTTGATATTTAAGCGACAGGACGCAGAAAGCCACGATAGAAGGTCTATGGTTTCTTGCAACAGGCTGCTGACCTGCCGCATCAGGTCGATGTAAGAAACAGCGAGCCGAAAAGGAAGACTGCAATGATTTTGATCACCGGAGCAAGTGGAAACGTCGGTCGTGAAGTGGTAAAGCAAGCGCTGGCTTTGGGGCTGAACATCCGTGCCACCTTCCAATCGCCTGCCGTAGCAGCCAAAGCCCCTGCGGGACTGGAAGGCGTGATCATGGATTACGCCAAACCGGAGACGATTCGCCCAGCATTGCACGGGGTAGAAAAGATTTTTCTGGTTGGACCGCCGGTTCGAGACCTGCCAGCGTTGGAAGCGAATTTCGTCAATGAGGTGCAGGCGGCCGGGACTAAGCACATTGTGAAGCTTTCGGCTCTAGGTGGACGGGAATCCATGTTCCCGAGTGGGCATCGGGATTCGGAAGAGAACATTGAGGCATCGGGTCTGCCCTACACGTTTCTTCGTCCCAACGGTTTTATGCAAAATCTGGTCAACTACCACACGGGCACGATCAGGTCTCGTAACGCATTCTACGGATGCCAGGGGAACGGTGCTGTCAGCATAGTTGATATCCGAGATATTGCCGCAGTGGCAGTGATGGTTCTCGCCGCAACCGGACACGAACGCAAGTCCTACGCATTAACCGGAGGCGAGGCTCTTACCAACGAGCAAGTTGCAGAAAAGATCTCTGGCGTTGCGGGACGCAAAATCAGCTATGTGGACTTGCCGGCAGCCGAATTGAAGAAGGGCATCCTGTCCACGGGCACGCCTGAATGGTCTGCGGACGCTCTGATCGATCTGCAGCGTCTGTATCGCGAGGGCAAAGCGAGTCTAGTGGCGGACGACTTCGAGCGACTCACCGGACGCAAGCCGATCACCTTCGATCAGTTTGCGCTCGACTACGCTTTTGCTTTCCGGGATGAGGCCAGGATCGCGGGCTAACGGCATTATCGCGGGAACCAGAATCCCGGAGGGCGGGGGGATACCCCTACAGCGGATGACTTTAGAAACTCAACTCTTTGCCCCATATCTTTGCATCTCCACTGAGTCCAATATTGAGTTGCCACTGAATCATGGAGTCCGCAGTGTCTGATTCGATGGCAATACGCGTTCTGGTTGCGGACGACAACACGTTGATACGAAAACAAATCCGCGGCATTATTGAGTCGGACGTAGAGCTGAAGGTTTGTGCCGAAGCAGCAAACGGACTGGAAGCGGTTGAGAAAGCTCAGGAATCTTGCCCAGACGTGGCCGTTATAGATTTTCAGATGCCGGTGATGGATGGCTTGAAAGCAATAAGAAGAATAAAGAGGCTAATGCCACTTCTGCCCATTTTACTTTTCACACTGAACAGCTCTCCTCAGCTTGAATGGGAAAGCAGGCAGGCAGGTGCTGACGCGGTTTTGCAAAAAGGGGAAGGAAGCACCCGACTATCCGGAGTCATACACTCTCTTCTGCAAAACCGTTGATGGAGCTCCTCTTGCTGCATCTATTCACTTATTCATCGACTGTGGAACCTCCCGGAAGCCAATTTTCGCCTCGCTGCGCTTTGTCGGGAAATTAGAAACAGAGATTAAGAATGTAGTGAGGGCAATGGTGACCCTATGCGCGAGAGGGCCTGTTGTAGGCGCAGAGTGCGATTTATCTTAGGGAGAGGAAAGCACGCGGCTGAGAATCGCATGAAGGAAAATGACGGACTCGCTAGAGTCGTTCTGAGTTCCTAAGAGTAGATGAGGATTTCGACCTTGTTGGTTTCGTCTGGCGGGGACTTCCCCAGGCCGATGATTTTCACTCGGGTGTCGTCGAACTTGAAGTGCTGGACCAGGTAATCGCGGACCACCTTCGCGCGGGCTTGAGTCAACACACGATCCTTGTCCGTGTCGCCAATGTCGGCGGAGACCGCTATGACAGCGAGGCGGAATTTATTCTGCTCCAGGAATTTACCGGCCTCGTCGATCTTCTTTTCATTCTTGAGTTTTGCATTGTCGGATTTGTCGAAGATGTCTTTGGCGTCATACGCAAATTCCTTGTCGCCGGGTTGCGACGGCAGTTGCGAAATCCTGTTCTTTCTGAGTTCGGTCGGATCCTCGTAACCGCGCTGTTTGAAGAAGCCGCGGAACAGAAAATTCTGTTTCAGGGCATCCGCATCTTCAGCGAACGAGGTGACGGCAGTCTTGCTCTGGTTCATGACGGCGAGAGCGGCATCGGAGAAATCTACCGGTGTTTCGCCCTTGATTGTCTCGCCGCTCTCGATGGCTCCCGCCTTCTCCGATCCGAAGGAGACCTCCACATACTTGTCGCCCAACAGACCCTCGGTCTTGATCGTGGCGACGGAATCCTGCCGGATGATGTTCTTGGTCGAGTCGGCCATATCCATCACGACAGTTAGTTTCCCGCTCGGGCCGCTGGGCAGGGAGATATATTTCACCGTCCCCAGGTGAATCCCGCCGACGCGCACGTCGGCGCCGTTGTCGAGCCCGGCGACGTTTTGGAACTCCGCCTCCAGCCTGTAAGTACGCCGAAACGAGAACCGCTTCTCCCCGATCAGGAAGACTCCCGTTGCCAGGATAAGAAGCGTCGTCACGATGAACAAGCCCAATCGAAATGCACGCGACATAGATGACCGCCTAAGAATCTCGGTTCAGGAATTGAACGACAAACTCATCCTTGCTCGCTTGTAGGTCTTTGAACGATCCCTCCAATAAAATCTCTCCATCGCGCATCAGCGCCAGACGATCTGAAACCGTCCGTGCGCTGGGCAGGTCGTGGGTGACCACAATCGAAGTAAGCTTCGTTTCCTTCTGCATCTTCAGAATCAATGCGTCGATTTCCGACGCGGTGATGGGATCGAGTCCCGCTGTTGGTTCGTCGCAGAGCAGAATGTCGGGCGAAAGAGCCAAAGCTCGCGCCAGACCGACCCGCTTCTGCATCCCTCCGGAGATTTGTCCGGGCAGCTTGTCCAAATCCTTCTCCATCCCGACCGTCGCAAGCAGCTCGCGGACGCGCTTCTTTCGTTCGGCATCAGATAGGCCACCGGCACGTTCGAGGGGGAAGGCCACGTTTTGTTCCACGGTCAGAGAGTCGTAAAGCGCCGAATTTTGGAAAAGGAATCCCATCGTCTTCCTGATTTCGTTCAATTGCTGGCGCGAAAGGCCGGTGATTTCCTGTCCGTGGATGCGAATGGACCCGGAGTCGGGTTGCTGTAGTCCAATGATCAATTTGAGCAACACGCTCTTGCCCGTCCCGCTGCGTCCAAGGACCGACAACGTTTCGCCCTTGGCAACTTCCAGATCGATTCCCTTCAGCACTCTCTGCTGGCCGAAAGACTTGCGCAGAGTTTTTACCTGAATCGGCGCCGCTGCGGCTTTGGTTGTCATCAGGTCTGTCATGGGAAGAACACCTGGATCAGCCGCACCAGCAGCACGTCGGCGAGAATGATTAAGAGCGACGAGATCACCACCGCGCTGGTCGCCGCGCGCTCGACGCCCTCCGTGCCCCCGCGCGCCCGCATCCCCTGAAAGCAGGCGACCAGTCCAATGATCAGCCCAAAAACAGCAGTTTTGAACGTCGGCGGCAGAAAATCGTTGAAGGTTGCTTCCTTGAAGCCATGTTCGATGAAGAGTCGAAGCGAAATCGGGTCCGTTAACGCGGTCGTGATCCAGCCAAGAACGATGCCACAAAAGTCCGCAGCAAGTGTGAGCAGAGGCAGCATTAGAACGCAGGCCAGAATACGTGTCGCCACCAGATACTTGTAGGGATCGACGGCCGAGGCTTCCATTGCGTCAATTTGCTCAGTGACTTTCATGGCACCCAATTCTGCGCCGATGCCTGCAGCCACTCGTCCGCTGACGATCAGCCCGGTTATGATCGGGCCGCTCTCCTTGGCGATGGACAAGACGAGGAGCTCAGGGAGGAGAGACTTGGCACCGAAGCTGACCAGACTGTCATGAGTTTCAAGAGAGAGAACAACGCCTGTTGCCGCACCCGCTAATGCTACGAGCGGCAGCGATTTCGAGCCCAGTTCATCCAGTTGACGTGCGAATTCCCGGAACTCATACGGAGGCAGGAAGACGGCTCGGAGCAATTGGGAGCAGAAGAGGCCCATATCTCCAAACCACTCGAAGAAGCGGACTAGAAAGACAGTTGAAGCGGGCTGGCTGGTTTTCCGCACACTTCTGAGATCCGCTGCCGTGGAAGAGGCCATCGCTGGAATTCCCGACCATGTGATGCAAGGCGCAAGCGAGGGACGCTACTGTGAACGCTGTATTTTGTCCGGTTCTCAGTACAGGCAAACAACAAAGCGGATTGTGTTTTCAAGCGCTGCGCGAGCGGTTGGTCGGTGCATGGTTTAGCCGCTACCCGGTGCGTCAACACTCGTCGAAGTGGAAACCTCCGCAGTTCTCACGTGTTCCGGACGGAAGCCGACCCCGATCAATCGGGCAGGAATTCGCCGCAAAATTGGCCAGCGGCGCAGGAGCTTCAGGGCCCCCGGAAGGGTCAGAGGTTTAGCGTCGCCAAGAACCCGGCGAATCACTTTGTTTTGTATGATGATCTGCAGCCGCTGCGTGGCTTGAGTCGGGAAATTCCGACGCCGCTGGACGGCGTGGAGCTCGCCTTCGGAGGGCGTTTCTTGCAGAAGTCTTGGGCCTAGAATGTTGGCCGTTGCCACCGCGTCCTGAATCGCCAGATTGATTCCGACGCCTCCGATCGGCGACATGGCATGCGCCGCGTCGCCGATGCAAAGGAGTCCAGGCCGCGACCATCGCGCCAGTCGGTCGACGGCGACGGTCAAGAGGCTAATACTTTTCCAGTCACGCAACTCTTCTACACGGTCGCGCAGGAAAGGTGCAAGCGCGGCAATCTCTTGGCGGAAAGATGCCAGCCCTCCTCGCCGGAGTTCGTCGGCCGTGCCTTTGGCGATAACGAAGGCACACTGCCAATAGTCTTCCCGATTCAGCAGCACCAGAATCTTGCCCCTATCGACATGGCCAAAGGTCTCTACCGGGTCGCTCGGGCGGCGGCTTATTCGCATCCACATCACGTCCATGGGAGCACCCAGATTGATTACATCGAGACCTGCCCGCTGGCGAACCAGGGAGTGACGGCCGTCAGCGCCAATCGTCAGACCGGCGCGAATTTCGAGAGGTCCCTCTGGCGTCTCTGCGTGCACTCCCGCCACCGTGTTATTTTCTTTGATTAGATCGGTGACCTGCGCCTGCATCTTCAAATGAAATGAGGGATAGCGCCTCGCCTGGTCCCTGATGAAGTTCAGGAAGTCCCACTGCGGCATCAACGCAAGGAAGCGGCAGTGCGTCGGAAGATGCGTGAAATCCCCAATCGTGACCATGTCATTGCCAACCTGGCCGGCGAGCTCGCGTATCTCCTGATGGGGACGTTTAAGGAACTCGTCGAGGATGCCAAGCTCATGCATGATCTCGAGCGTCGATGGGTGAATCGTGTCACCGCGGAAATCACGCAGGAAGTCGGCGTGCTTTTCAAGGACGAACACATCCACGCCCATGCGCGCAAGGAGTAAAGCCAACATCATGCCGGCGGGACCGCCTCCGGCAATACAGCAGCGAGTGTGTATGGGCTGGTTCACGCAGAAGATAATATTATCTCGTTGGGTAGGGATCCCGACGAGTGGCGTATTTGGCACGCCGCGCCGTCGATCCCGAACTCTCTTCCGCCATCGCGATCAGCACTCGCTCGATGCAATCCTACAGGTTTTCCGGGCATAGAATCAGGCTTTGTCCTGTCTTGGCTCAGCCTGAAATGGAGAAGCAGCGTTCTCCGTTAGTGTAGATTCCGCCCCTTCAGGCGGGGATTTTCAAGGCATCGGGTTTTTCGATCCGACTGTCTCAATGACTATATATCTTCTCGAAGGCTGGTCCAAAGGCGTTAGTGCAGTCCGTGCCCGGACCTCCAGTATCCGTTTAGCAGACCCCAGTCGTAGCGGTCGTGCTTCCAGTCGATCGTTTCATTGTTATCGCTGGCCCACCACTGCGTTGCCGCTTCCCTCGGGCGATCTGCATGGACTTCGTTTGGGTCTGGTTGAGCACCATTTGGCCTAAGCAGGTGGGCGCGGCTATTCAGCGAGTTGATTCCTCCTCTAGAGTGGCAGATGGCGCACTGCTGCAAAGCCGGCTCCATCCCCGGCCGACTGCGGTTCATTACCCACCATTCGAAAATATCGTCACCTTCCTGCCGTAGGGTAAAGAACTCAATTTCATCGGGTTTCGTTGCTCTTAGTCCGCCTGCCTTGTTGGCGAAAAGTTGCGGGCGACTGAGCTTAATTTCGTAGAAAGTCTGCCCGCTACGTTCGCCAAGTGCGGCAAGGGAAGTGATGTCAGGGCCGTTCGGGCCAGCCGGGGTGATAGCGCGATACACCCGTATCTGCAGACTTTCTGTGATTGGAGCCTCCGCCAGGTTGCCATGGTTGTCGAAAAGTGTCATCTGCCGCAGCAGCAATACCTGCGTCCCGGCCGGGAACGAGGGCAAATCGGGGTTAACGTCGGCTTGCCCGCGAGGGTCGGACTGAACCCACGGTTGCGGAAAGTTCCACAGCGCGCGGAAGTACTCCAGCGTGGCCTTCCGTCCCGCGGGCAGGCGCACAAATACAAGGAAACGGGAGCGTCCGGAAAAAGTAATGAGATGCTCGATGGCAGCTGTTTGGCCAAAGTAAGAGTTTCCGTTAATGCAGACCCATGCTCCCAGCGGATCGAACAAGTCGGGCGGCAGGAAAGTCCGCTCCGGGTGAGCGGGATCGTACTCCTTGGGAAATGCTCCCGATGCCACCGCCTGGCCATAGTTGGCGGGCAGCAATGCGATCTCCTCCGGAGTCAGCGCCAAGCGGCGAAGCACTTCGGCCAATCGGGTTTGCAGTTCCCGCCTCTCGTCGTCATAAGGCGGTCTTTGATAGGAAGGGTTTTGTTGCACTGACCAGTCAAACACAGCCCACAGATCGCGCTGCAGGATGGCACGCTTCACCGGATCGTGAATTTGATTTTCAGCGTGGCTCTGCAGGAATTCATCAAGAACGTGCAAAGCGCGCTGGTGGGAGGGTTGTGCCAGCAAATGCTCTGAGTTCAACCATAGTAGCGGGTCAAGCGAATCCTTACCGTATTTGGCGCCCGCTGAATCTTCGCGGATGAGTAGAGCGTCATAGAGCCGGTTCCAGATGTGTGCGGGATTTGGATCGTAAAGGGCGACGGCTTTTTCAGCACTCTCGGAAGCAGCGGCAGGAACCGCCATTTCCCGAAGCGTCATCGGCACGACAATGAGAAGTATCACTGCGATAAACAGACGCATAGGCTCCCTCTCGAGGCCGCTTGTTGCCGGCGGATCTGCCGCTGCTGCCTGGCCTCTGCTAGCTTCCGATCCCGTTCGACGTGAATTTCCTGCTGGCGTCCGCCGAGCATGTCCTTCGGCGTAACGTAGCCGATGGCACTGTTCAAGCGGATGTTGTTGTAATGTTCGACGTACGCTTGAACCAAATGCCACGTATCGTTTAGCGATAGCGGCGTTCCCGGTCGAATGCATTCGCTCTTCAGCGACTTGTGCCAGCGCTCCAGCTTCCCATTCGACTGCGGATAATAAGGCGATGTTCGGACGTGCGTCATGCCGGAGATTCTAATAAACTCCTTGAAATCGCGTGCGATGAACTGCGGCCCGTTGTCGCAGATGATTCGCGGCTTCGCTTCCGGGTACTTCTCCTTGGCCCGTTCGAGAATCACTTCAATATCGGCCTCCTTCATCGACTCCCGCAGATCCCAATGCACGAGGAACCGACTGTACCCATCCAGAACGCTGCACAAGTAATAGAAGGTCGCGCAGACATTGATGTAGGAGACATCGATATGCCAATGTTGATGCGGGTGGAGTGGCTGCTCGAAGCCGGCCCCCTTGCGCGACGGCTTGCCTTTCCATCGCGACAGGAGTCCCGCTTGTTTCAGCACCCGCCAAACGCTCGCCGGACTCACTGCCACAACGTCAGCATCCAGCATCATGAACGTCAGCCGTCGATAGCCTTCCAACGGATTCTTCAGATGAAAACCGATGATAGCTTCCTTCTCCCATGACTCCAACCAGAAATCCCGAGGAACCCAACCATTGTGCTCGTCGATACACCCGTAGCGTTCTCGCCAGTCATAGAACTTGCTGGCCGTTACGCCCAGCCATTGAATGAATCGCCCGACGCCGATCTCGGTCTTCTCCGACCAGCGCCGGACGAAATCCACCACTTGGTCCCGCACGTCATGCGGCACCCAGTTGCCGGTTAGAGTTCCCCAAGTGTTTTTTTTAGCGCGACGTGCTCCGCCATTAACTCGGCCAGGACTTCGTCCTTGGTATGCACCTTCTTCTCCAAGTACTCAATCCGTTTCTGCTTCTCCTCCACCTGACGGTGGGGACGCTCCTGAGCTTGAAAGGCAGCCGCTCCGTTCTCGAAGAACTCCTTCTGCCAGCGGTAGAACACTGTCGGCTTCAGGCTCAACTCTTCACACAGATCCGAAACTGGCACCTTATCCAAAAGGTGCCGCCTCAGAACTGCAACCTTCTCTTCCGCAGTGTAGTGCTTGCGCTCTTTCCTCATACGTTCGCTCCATTATCTTAACGGACGAACGCTTTCTCCATTTCCAGCTGAGGCAGGACACCAGTTCTCGCAGATCCAATCAAGACGATTGCGGATCTTTTCCCAAACGTCGTAGGACGTGGGGCTGACGTACTTGTTGGATAGATAAAACGCGTCCATGAGTTCGCCGTAGATGTCTTCCCTGGAATTGCAAGATAGCCGCATTGCCGATACGAACCGGCCTTGATCCGCGATACCCTTCCCAGTGATCGAGCGTCTGCTCGGGAAGCTGGTTGTCGCCCTCGATCGTGAAGACGACTGGGCCGGATGCTTTCGGACGGGCGTGCTTGGACGCGTAATCCCCGAGCCAGCGCATGAAGGCAGCCGCTTCATCTGTGAATCCGATGCGCAGAAATGCATAGACCGTGAATGCGGCATCGCGCATCCAGGTGTAACGGTAATCCCAGTTGCGAGTCCCTCCGATGACTTCAGGCAGGCTCGTGGTGGGGGCGGCAATAATCGCTCCGGTGGGTTCGAACGTAAGAAGCTTTAGCGCCAGGGCTGATCTTTGCACCTGATCCCGCCAACGACCGTGGGGTAAGTGCAGGCGGAGAGCCAGTCCTGCCAGAATTTCACAGTCTTCCGCAACAACTCCTCAGCCTCCTTATCCGACGGCGGACTAGGCAGGCCTCCCTCGCCGCAGTCGTCCCTAAGAATGAAGACCTGCGACTTTCCCTCGGTGAGCACGAACTCGGCGGATACCCCACCTTGCCCGTCGTCCATGAGTGGCACGGTAGTTGAAAGAGCCAAGGTCATGCCGTCTGCCTTGAATATCGCCCCGTTAGCCTCAATCAGCGTGTCGTGCGCTTGTCGTCCGTAATCGAAAGCCGGACGACAAGCGACACAAATGTGGACTGCTCCCCGGACGCAGCGAACGCGGCGGTATACGTGATGGTACTCAGGCGAGTCGGACGGTAGGCCCACCGGCATGAAGTCCTCTAGCTCGGCGATTCCTTCTTTGAGCAAGAAGCGCGTCACCAATACGTTGGTGGAAGGCCAATAGAACTGCTTGTGCCGCACGCCGTCAGCATCGGCAGAAATTTGGAACCGACCTCCCTTTTTGTCATCCAAGATCGCCCCAAAAATGCTTGGCGAATCAAAGTGTGGGTAGCAGTGCCAGTCGATCGAACCGTTGATGCCCACAAGGGCAACCGTGCGCATGTTGCCGATGATTCCGTAATTTTCGATAGGCTGATACGACATCGTTCTGTTCCTTCGGGCCTGGACTCTACGACCAGTTCCGCCTTTGCTATGCTCCCTAGTTTCCCACACTCCGGCCTCGGCGTTATTCCGTGTGGATATTCACGCTGAAGCCGTTACCCTCTGCCCTACAGATTTTCCTGTATTCAGGGCACGCGGCCCCTGGCGTAACAAAATTACGCACAACCAGAAGATTTGCGTTTCCGATTAGGCGGTGGAATCTCATCGAAGTTATTGTAATTACTGGTTTTTCTCATCTTGGAAACTCGCGTGCATTTGACTTCAAGACAGGACCTGCTCTGCACCTCAATTCTGTATCCGAACGGAGGCACGTCATGGATCAGGATCACGCTAAGGATTGGCGGGAACTCTGTAAAGCAGCTGCGAACGAGCTAGACCCGAAGAAGCTGATGGCTCTTATTGCCGAGATAACCAGGGCGCTAGACGAGCGCGACGCGAGGCGAAAGATTGCCAGTGAAAACGAGAGAATGAAGAGCCGAGTTTTTCCAGTGAGTACTGTGGCTTAAGTATCCGATCCGACGCCGACAGTTTGGAAGAGGAGCGGGGATGGTGAATAACCTGGAAAACAAACGACTGTCCAAGCTCGCCCACTGGGAGCATAGAACTATGCAGCTCCTCAGGCGAGAGTCTACTGGCTCATCCGTAATTCGGACTTCGTGGGTGCCGCATCTCACATCGGCAATCCCGCGAACTGCGGTACGAACAGACAGAGAGTGGCAGAGCTTAGAACCGTATAAGGATTGCTTTGGAGGATGCCCATGCGAGCTTTCAGGTTTCTGAATTTAGCGATTCTCTCAGTGCTGGTCGGATGTTCGGCCCTTGTCTACGCACAAGATGACAAGCCACAGGACAACAAACCTACGCAGCAGGACGAGGCAAAGCCCCAACCTCAGGACGAAGCGAAACCTCACCAGGACGAGGCCAAGCCTTCAAAACAAGATAAGCAGGAAGAAAAACAGGACCAAAAGCAGGAGCAAAAAGGACATCCGGAACAGCAAGCGGGGAACGCAGGGCCTCGGGGCAAGAGCGGCCACATTCCCGACGACAAGTTCCGCGCTCACTTTGGCCGCGGCCACACTTTCACCGCAAAAACGGTAATTGTGCAAGGTCAAGCGCAATTTCAGTATGGCGGCTACAGCTTTCAGCTCGTGGATGTCTGGCCTGTGGGCTGGGCCTATACCGACGAATGCTACATCGACTACATCGATGGAGAATATTTTCTGTTTGATTTGCTTCACCCCGGCGTTCGGGTCGCCGTTTTCGTTGTGATGTAACACAACGCAGCGCCGATTTGTCCGGGGAAGGTGGGCCCCTCTGAGTTGGGATTCAGTTCTGCTGGATTCAACCTCAGGTGTGTCCACCTTCATTTCTTGGGAGCGACCGGTCTAAACTACTAAATGATACTTGGACGGACCGCGCAGTGAGTTGCGACCGAGGTTTCCAAGCTGAGTAAAAGTGTCTTGCCTCAGTTGGAAATGGAGAAAGCGTTCCTCCCGTTAAGATAATGGAGCGAACGTATGAAAAAGGAACGCAAGCATTTCACCGCAGAAGAAAAAGTAGCCATCCTGAGGCGGCATCTTTTGGACAAGGTGCCAGTCTCGGAGCTGTGTGAAGAACTAGGCCTGCGGCCAACAGTCTTCTACCGCTGGCAGAAGGAACTGTTCGAGAACGGAGCCGCAGCTTTTCAGTCTCAGGAGCGTCCGCACCGCCAAGTGGAGGAGAAGCAGAAACGGATCGAGTTCTTGGAGAAGAAGGTGCGGACCAAGGACGAGGTCTTGGCTGAGTTGATGGCCGAGCACATCGCGTTAAAAAAAAGTCTTGGGGAACTCTGACCGGGAGCTGGGTGCCGCATGATGTGCGGGACCAAGTTGTCGATTTCGTCCGGCGCTGGTCGGAAAAGGCTGAGATCGGTGTCGGACGGTTTATCCACTGGCTGGGCGTGACCACCAGCAAGTTCTATGACTGGCGGCAGCGGTACGGGTGCGTCAATGAGCACAACGGTTGGGTTCCCCGTGATTTCTGGCTGGAGCCGTGGGAGAAAGAAGCTGTCATCGGGTTCCACTGGCAGAATCCGCTGGAGGGTTATCGGCGGCTGACGTTCATGATGCTTGACGCCGACGTTGTGGCAGTGAGTCCGGCAAGCGTTTGGCGAGTGTTGAAGCAGGCGGGGTTGTTATCCCGATGGAAAAGGCGCTCGTCGCGCAAGGGGGGTGGTTTCGAGCAGCCGCTGCAGCCGCACCAGCATTGGCATATCGATGTTTCCTACATCAATCTTCGCAGCACATTCTATTACTTGTGCAGCGTTCTGGATGGCTTCAGTCGGTTCCTTGTGCATTGGGACTTGCGCGAGGCGATGGGGGAAGCGGATGTCGAAGTAATTCTCGAACGCGCCAAGGAGAAGTACCCGGAGGCGAAGCCGCGCATCATCTCGGACAATGGGCCGCAGTTCATTGCCCGCGATTTCAAGGAGTTCATGCGCATCTCGGGCATGACGCACGTCCGAACCTCGCCTAATTATCCGCAGTCGAATGGAAAGCTAGAACGCTGGCACAAATCGCTGAAAAGCGAGTGCATTCGGCCGGGGACGCCGCTGTCGCTGGGAGATGCAAAACGCCTGATCCAACAGTATGTGGACCGCTACAACTATGTGCGGCTGCACAGCGCCATCGGCTATGTCACGCCGAGCGACATGCTTGCCGGGCGACAGGCAGAAGTACACGCCCAGCGCGACCATAAGCTGGAAGAAGCTCGCCATCAGCGGCAACTTCGGCGACGGGCGGCTTATGTAGATATGGATAGGCTGAGTCCCATAGGACAGCGCAAAACTTTGCAACTTAACGTGTCGATTTCTACTCTACCCGAAAAGAAGTGAGTGGCATCGCTGACATTGAGTAGCCCCTAACCGGAAAATTGCCCGAGGAAAATCTCGCCTCTCTGAAGCGCTTCTCGCCGCCCGTTGAGACGCAACGCCGCTGAGGCGAGAGCACCATTTCGCGAATCGCCGTGTTACTGTGATTAGTAATTTGAGGGCTTTCAAAATGGGAAAGCTTCGTCTGGCTAACGCACTCGCTCAGTTCCTCGCCCTTGCCTTCGCATGTTCTTGTTCCAGTTCCGCGCCGCCAACGCCGCCAATCTCCGTCCAGGTATCGGTTTCGGCGACGCAAACCGACCAAGGCAAATCGGTGAACATTACAGCCACGGTCACCAACGATTCTTCCGAGCGTGGCGTATCGTGGAGTCTGAACGGGCCGGGCTCGCTGACAAATCCGACTACCTCGTCGGTTACCTATACCGCGACCTCAAGCGGGTCGAGTGTGCAGAGCGCGACCATCACTGCTACGTCGATCGCGGACAACGTGAAGACAGCGTCGGTAAAAATCACAATCAACCCTTTGCCATCCATCACGACTACTTCCTTGCCCGGAGGCTCGGCAGGAGCCGCTTACAGTCAGACGTTGACCGAGTCCGGTGGCACGCCGCCGTTCACGTGGTCCACGCTCTCGTGGTCGGCTGGTTACGGAGCGTTGCCCAACGGACTCAGCCTCGGCGCCAGCACCGGCACGATCGGCGGCACGCTAGCAGAAGGAGGCACGTGGTATTTCTGGGTGCAGCTGGCCGATGGCGTGGGTGCGACGGCTGTGCAACCTTCTCTGAGCATCGAGGTACTGCCGAATACCCCCGCGGGCAACCCGGTGCCATACCTCAACCAGTCTGTCGTGCCTGATGCTGTCGCGCCCGGTGGGCCGCAATTTACCTTAACGGTAAACGGAACCGGCTTTCTTCCGACTTCGACTGTCGACTTCAACGGAACCGCGCTCGCGACAACTTTCATGAGCAAGGAGCAACTTACTGCCGTGGTGCCCGCCGCCGACATCGCCACAGCCGCGACGGCTTCCATTACTATCGTGAACCCGTCGCCGGGCGGTGGAAGCTCGAATGCCGTCTACTTTCCGGTGTCGACCCCTGAAGCGAACGTGACCTTTTCTAACGCCCCAGGATCTCCGATCTCGATGGAGGTCCCTGACTATGTCGTAGCCGGCGATTTCCGGGGCCAGGGAAAGCCCGATTTAGCGATCGGGCAGAACGGCCCTCAGGTGTACATCTACCTCGCCAACGGCGACGGAACGTTTACCCAAGCGGCGGATTCGCCGGTCATTGTTCCGCGAATGCCATGGAATATCGTGGTAAACCCTCTGATGGTCTTCCTTGCGACGGGAGACTTCAATAACAGCGGAAAGCTGGGCCTGGCGGTGGCGAACCTCTATGGAAGTGTGCCGATCCTGCTGGGAAATGGAGATGGAACGTTCACGCTTCCAACCTCATTTGTCAACAGCGAGGGCATGTACGCCAACTCCGTCGCAATCGGGGATTTCCTTGGAAACGGGGATCTCGATTTAGTGGTAGCCAACTCGCCGGAAGGCCCTGCCGATATTATCCTGGGCTGCGGAGATGGAGGGTTCATTCAAGGACCTTTCCCACCGGCTGGCAATCTAACCGGCGCTTACATGCCGGCAGTTGGCGATTTCAATGGCGATGGCAAGCTGGACATCGCACTCACTGGAGGAGGATACGGACTGAATACCGTAAACGAGGTGATGATCCTGCTGGGGAACGGAGACGGAACCTTCAGTCTCGCTCCGAATTCGACTTTAGCGACGGGTAACGATCCTTGGGCAATCGTGGCCGCCGATTTCAACGGCGATGGCAAACTCGATCTTGCGATCGCAAACCAGGGCGGCAGCACTCTGACCATTCTGCTCGGGAATGGCGACGGAACCTTCACGCCCGCTTCCGGCTCCCCCGTTGCCGTCGGAAGGAACCCATACGCACTGGCTGCCGCCGACCTCAATAGCGATGGCAAACTCGATCTCGTGGTCGCAAACCCCACCGATAACACGCTGTCTATTCTGCTCGGCAACGGCGATGGTACGTTTACACCAGCTGCCAGTTCGCCACTTGCTCTGCCTTCCCCACCAACTTCCATCGCGGTTGGCGATTTCAATGGCAGCGGAAGACTCGGGCTCGCCGTCACAATGGGTGTCAACGTTGCCATTCTCGTGCAACAGCCATAACTGGCAGCTTCTCCATTAATTCCGCCGGGCCACCATATTGATTACGTGGGAACGAGGGTCACCGAATCACCGCCACCAAAACACCTTCGAGAGGTCCGGGTTTGACTGTATTAGGAGCTACAGGAGCTACAATGAAACCTGCCGGGTGAAACAGACGCGGGCTCTGCAGGGATGCAACCATGCCGAGGGATAATCTGGTGGGCTCATCGAGCCGATGTCTAGCAGCGCGGGAGCCAATCCTCTCGCGCTGTGCACTGCATGGAAACAGTCATCGGACGATAGACCCCCATGCCTTGAAAATCCCCGCCCCGCAGGGGCGGAATCTACCCTAACGGAGAACGTCACTTCTCCATTTCAGGCTGAGCCAGCACAGGACGACCACAACGGAACCAGAAGCCCAGATGACGTTGTTCAACATGGTCTGGAGTTCATTGTTCTGCGATAGCGCCGTCGCCAATTTCTCTCGGGCCGCCGTCAGGCCATCGAGTGTGTTGCCCGTCCGGTCGGCGTACTCAAACCCTAATGCCGTAAGTTCTGCCATAGCCTACCCCCGAGTGGAATCATGCCATACATTGTAGTTGCGGGAATCAGCCGTCTGCACTCGTCAATAGTCGAAAGCGTAGCACATTCTTAGTAGCGAATAAAAAGCGAAATGGTGTACGATGCTCGGATGGATGAAGGCCGCAAACGTGTAATCGGCGTCATGGCTGCGATTCTGGCTGCTCGGAAACTGGCGCAATGGGACGGCGGGAAGCGGGTGCCTGCGACCGTCGCCGCGATTGCGGACGCGGTACGATGGGCTGAGGAGATTATGAGGGAGATTGACGCACGGTTTCCGTCACGAGAACGGAGTGGTGGTGTATGAAAAAATATATTGCCAGCTTTGCTCTTATCTTTGCATTGGCAGTCTATGTGTCCGTGCAAGACAAACACCCCGTTCAAGACTCAGCACATAGGGAATGGAACGCTCCGCGTTGGTATGGCTTCGTCCGATGGCCGGACGGGGCTGCAACATGGGCAGTTCTGCTGACACTTCTCGCCATTGCTGAACAGACCGCGATTGCGAATAAGACGTTGGTTGCAACTTTGCGTCCACATCTCATCGTTCGCAAAATCGCCATCTGTCGCGGAACGGAAATTCCCACTGCGGGGAAACAGGATGCTCACCCCTGGAAATTCGAGTATGAAATCGCCAACATCGGGCAAGGAGCAGCCAGCAAGATACGGTACGGATTTTCGGCCCACCGTCTTGATGAGCCTCTGCCTCCAAAAATCGGTCAAAGGTATAGCGACACGCTGTCGTCTCCCCTGCAACCAGGTGACCTGCCCCCAATTTCCGTTCACGTAAGAATACGACAACTTTCATCTGTTCCCTCTCCGGTTTCAGCCGGGATGGGGGAGCGCGAGGGGCAAGGGACGGCGTTTGAGTCCCTTGCCCCTCGCTCAGCTATGTAGAAATTTGCTGCCTGCGCCGCCGCAAATTCTTTCGGCGTGCGGTATCCCAGGCTGCTGTGCGGACGTTCTTCGTTATACTCGATTTTCCACGCCGCGATCTTGCTCCGCGCGTCGAACAGGTTCTGAAACCAGCTCACCGTCAAGCACTCATCTCGAAATCTTCCGTGAAAACTCTCCACCCGCGCGTTCTGCGTCGGCCTGCCCGGTTGAATGTGCAGCAACTCGATCTGCCGTTCCACACACCACGCCAGAAAATGCCGGCTGGTCAACTCCGGCCCGTTGTCGCAGCGGATCGCCAAGGGCTGCCCGCGCTCGGTCACGATCCCCTCCAACACACGAGTCACTCTCCGGCTGGCAAAACTCGTATCCACTTCCAGCGCTAAACACTCCCGCGTATACGCATCGACCACGCTCAACACTCGAATCGTGCGCCCGCACGCCACCGCATCGTGCACAAAATCCAGCGCCCACTCCTGATTCGCCGCCGTCCGCGCCACCAGCGGCTTGCCTTCGCGCACGCAATGCTCCCGCTTCTTCCGCCGAATCATCAGCCCCGCCTCGCGATAGATCCGATGCAGCCTCTTGTGGTTCACCCGTTCTCCACTTCGTCCCAGCAGCACATGCAGCCGCCGATATCCGAAGCGCGGCTTCTATCGCGCCAACTCCACTAGCTTCGTCCGCAGCGGCTCATCGCTGCGCTGCGACCGATAGCGGTACGTCGTCACTGCCATCCGCATCACCCGGCACGCTCGCCGCTCACTGAAGGCATACTCCTCCCGCACCTGCTCGACAGTCGCCTTCAGGACCGCGAGCTCCACCCGTTTTTTTCAATCACCCACTGCAGCGCATCTTTGTCCAGACTCAGATCCGCCACCAGCTTCCGCAGGCGCGTGTTCTCATCCCGCAGTTGCTTCGCCTCCTGCGCCTGGCTCACGTCCATCCCACCGTACTTCGCCTTCCAGGCATAGAGCGTGTGCTTCGACACCCCCACTTCGCGCGCCACGTCTTCCACCTTCCGTCCCGCCTCCACCTGTTTGAGTGCCCCGATCATCTGCGCTTCCGTGTGCTTGCTCTTCGACATACTTCTTCCCCTTTCCTTCGTCCGAAATCATACTCGGACTTGTTCGGAAATCGGGGAGCAGGTCAGAGGCCGGCGCATAGCCGGCCTTTTGCCACGGCGCCGGTGGTGGTGGCGTTGCTGCTGGTGGAGCCGCTGCTGATGAGGGTGGCGATCCGCAACGCCATCGGAAACTATGAGCGCGCGAATGCCAGGAGCGGGCCGATGTCGTGATCGTCGGCGGCCTGCAGTGCGCCGATATAGCGCTGGCGCACGGTCCCGAACGTCCTGTAGATTGGCGCTGCCCCACGAAAACCGCTCACCCCCGAGCCTCATCACCAGAAGATCCGCCATGAGGCGGGCGTGGCGGCCGTTGCCATTCGGGAACGGATGAATCTGCACCAGCCGGTGATGGAAGCGCACCGCGATCTCGTCGGGTGGATACGTCCTGTACTCGATCCACGCCCTGGTGTCGTCAAGCAATTGGCGCAGCGCGACCGGAATCTCATGGAACGCAATCCCCAGATTGCGTTCGCTCATCCTGAACTTGCCCGCCCACCGCCATACGTCGCCGAACATCCGCCGGTGCAGATCCTTTACGAATTTCTCGCTCAGCGGATCACGACGGCGGTTGAGCGCCCAGTCCTGCGCGCGAGCGATGTTCTCCTGCTCGGCTTCGTTCAGCTCGCGCCGATAGGCGATATGCGCGGGGATCAGATCGCGCATTTCCTCCGGTGTCAGCGGTGTGGCATCGTCCGGCTGCTCGAAAAGGTCGCTCACGCGTTAATCCCAGAACAGCCGCGGATTCGTCTCGCGCACGATTTCATCGAGGCGCGCTTCGGCGTCCTTGGCCGTCACCTTCTGGTCCTCCAGCAACATCGAGTGCTCGACCGGCGCCCGCCGCCGCCGCGCGAACGCGCGCGCGCGGTCGCGGAGCATCGTTTCTAGCGGTTTGTTGGGCACGAGCGCATAGACAATCGTGCAATCGAGCGCCTCAGCTACGCGTCGTAATGTCGCCAGCTCGATGGTGCCCTTTGCTTCCGACTGTTCGAGCGCCACCAGTGAAGGCTGCCTGATCCCCAACCGTTTCGCGAGCTGCGCCGTTGACATGCCGAGCGCCTCCCGGAGAGCCTTGATCCAGCCGCGGACGGGCGGGGTATAACGCTTTGCCGGCCCCAGTTCCCTGAATCGTTCATCGAGTTGCGAGCGGGACTGAGCAGCAAGTCTAGCTTTAGTCATAGGTCACAGCCTATCGTTACTGGTTGTAGTCATAGATCATAGCCTATCGTATCTTTATACGTCAATAGGCCTTAGCCTATCGCGATTAACGCCCCCTAAAAAGCCGCATTCGTGAGCAGCCTGAATCCCGGAGACAAAGCCCCATCTTCTTGAAGAAGTGGGCGCCATGCCGAAATCTCGCAGAATGTTGTCAATCGTGGTCATTGGTTTCTGACGAACGACGCTGCACAGGCATCCCTTGAATTGATCCTTAAAGGCCAAGCGGGGAAACACCGACAGAATCGCACGCTGCTTATCTTGCGGGATTCGATCTAGACCGGCGCCTAGGACCTCGACGGCTATCCCTGAATTGGTCATTACGACCTCGGGCTCCTTGTGGAGAGCGAGTGTGGGAGTGGTGTGAAGTGCGATAGCGTCCCATACGAGTTGAATCTGCCGCGTCGGGATTCCACGATCACTCAGAAAGGCGCGAGCCGCGTTCGCGCCGTCTACCTCAAAGCGATTCTCAGTGGTGTAGCGATCGGTCAAACCCATATCGTGAAGAACTGCAGCTACAGCCAAAAGCTCCGACTCTGGAGGGCGTTCAGCACCGTCGGAAAGCACAACGGCAAAAAGCCACGAGCGCATGACATGGTTAAAAAGAAATGGCTCTAATGAACTCCGCGATAGGTCAACCGCGTCGCGGACCAGAGCCGTGTCGGGAATGTTGATGCCGGCGAAAACCATACCGGCTCGAAGAAGCTACCAGTCGCGCGATCCGGATTGTGGATGGCACGATCGTCAGAGAACCAGGCAAGACGGGGAGCCAATGGAGAATTCTGTACAGCATCAGACTGCCGAGTTTGGTGTGTGACTTTTTCGAGGTAACAGCCACGATTGGCGAAGGCAGTGGCGAGTCCTTGAACCGTCTGCCTGTGGGTCCGCAGGAACTCATTCTCGCCGATGCCGGCTACTGCTCAGTCGCTGGCATCGAGTATGTTTGGCAACATGGTGCTGATGTGATGGTTCGCGTCAACCCTCAGAGTTTCGTTGCGTACTCTACATGCGGCAGACGTTTCTCCCTCCTGCCGCGACTACGCACTTTGTCCAAAGTGGGGCAACTGGGCGAATGGCGGGTTGTTCTTCATGGTCAAGGTTCGGCGTTTGCGGGCCGGTTGTGTGCAGTACGAAAGAGCGACCGCGCGATTCAACAGGCTCACCGGCGATTACTGCGCAAAGCGAGTAAGAAGCAAATGATCACTAGGCCGGGAACACTCGAATTTGTTTAAGGAGCGGAAGCGCCTTTTGCACGGTGAACAGTAGACCCTTGACGTTCGCGTCGAAAGTGTTGTCGAAGTGCTCTTCGGTGATTGCGGTGAGCGGGGCGAATTGTCCGGTGCCGGCGTTGGCGAATAGAATGTCGATGTGCCCCTTCTGCTGCTTCACTGTGGCGTACAAACGATCGAGATCTGCAAGGTTTGAGACGTCGCCCTGCACCGCAGTTATACTCTTACCGATCTGCTTGACTGCCGCGTCGAGTTCGCTCTGACGCCGACCCGTGATAAAGACGTACGCGCCCTCTGCAACGAAGCGTTGTGCCGTAGCAAGACCAATTCCGCTATTGCCTCCTGTGATGACTGCTACTTTTCCTTCCAGCTTACTCATGAGCTTTCTCCTGGTTGATTTCCTATTTCCCATTCCATATTTCCGTACTGCCTGGTACAGATGTCATGGGTGACTGACTGGTTGCAATATTTGTACCGATAGGTATGGAAGAGGCATCATAGATAGATATGGAATGGAATAAATCCCCAAAACGAATGGGACGTCCCCGCTCCTTCGATATCGACCGAGCGTTGGACCGCGCGCTGATGGTGTTCTGGCGAAAGGGATATGAGGGCGCGTCTCTGTCGGACCTGACCAAAGCTCTGGGCGTCAATCGACCGAGTCTCTATGCCGCCTTTGGCGACAAAGAAGCGCTGTTCCGCAAGGCGCTCGACCGGTACTTGAAGGGGCCGGCGGCCTACACCCGAGAAGCATTGAGGGAGTCGACCGCCCGCGCAGTCGTGAAACGATTGTTGCTGGGGGCGGCCGCTTTGAACACAGCCCGGCGCAATCCCGGTGGGTGCTTCACGGTGCAAGGTGCGCTTGCGTGTGGCGAGGCGGCCGATTCCATCCGGCAGGAACTGACCGCCTGCCGCCTGGCGGGTGAAGCTGCAGTGCGCCGCCGTTTCGAGCGTGCGAAATCAGAAGGTGACCTACCGGCCAATGTGAACCCTGCTGATCTTGCTCGCTACATCGCGACGGTCATCTACGGAATGGCAGTTCAGGCAGCGGGCGGTGCAAGCCGAAGTAAATTACAGCGCGTAGTCGAGATGGCGCTGCGAACGTTGCCGCTGTGAGGCAGCCCGTGGTCCACTTTTGTCGGCAGCGACACCCACTGACGCTTGTCTGAATCGAGACCGAGCCCAGCTGAGAAGATACAACCCTATAGACAGGATATGACTGCGGGAGGCGCAGGATTGTTCTGAAATGTCCCGTTGCACTTGCCCTAGAGTGGCCGGGCCAAATCCGCGATTGCCGGCGGATGACGGGCAATGAGATGGAGACTCGGATAACTTCCTGTTAGCCGACCACACGCCCGGAATCGTGCCAGTGGCAAGCTGGCAATACCGAAGTGGGTGCGATCTATCGAATTCCGACCTGTCCTCGCACGCTGTCAATCAACTTCTTGGAATCGTAGCCGATCCCAGCCTTAAACACCGTCTCGACGTTCTCGATCTCGTCAATTCGCTTTGAGGGATCACCTTTGCATCACTCTAACGTTGTTAGATTAACTCTAACACGGGTAGATTTAATTCGCAAGTGTTGCTACTCTATTGACATGAAGGTGAATCGGGAAATCGTCGTCGAAGCCGGTTTGAATCTGCTGAATGAGGTTGGACTGGAGCAACTGACTCTGCGGAGGCTGGCCAAGAACTTGAAGATTCAAGCGCCAACGCTTTATTGGCATTTCAAGAGCAAAGAGGAACTGATTGACGCGATGGCAACTCTGGTATTGGCCAAGGGCGCTCCCAGTCTCGTGCCCAAGAAGAGCGCCAGTGGCTGGAAGGTCTGGGTCAATGCCTTTGGTATGGGACTACGCCAAACATTGCTCAAGTATCGAGACGGCGCCCGCGTGGTTGCGGGATCACGCCTCACCGATACCGTCTACATGGAGACCGCCGAGCGCATCGGAAGGCGCCTGGTCGAAGCCGGGTTTTCGGTTCGACAGACGGTTGTGCTGCTCAGCACCGTATACACATTCACCATCAGCTTCGTTATTGAGGAGCAGGCTGTGTTTCCTGTGGAAGGCAAACGCTCACCTGCGTATGACCTTCACAAGCGAAATGCCAAACTAGACCCGAGAAAATTCCCTATCCTGCGGCAGAGCGGTGCGATCCTTTTCGATCGCTTTGAGCAACGGTATAAAGACAGCCTGGGGCTGATTGTCGGAGGCGCGTCATTTCCTAAGATGTGAACTATTGCCAGCGGACGCCACAGTGTTCACCTCGCCATAATAGATAACGAGAAACGTTAGGGTCCTATCGAAACTGCCCCGACCACACGACCTGTGCACCCCCGCACTTCTTCTTTCGGGGCAGTCCCGATAGGACCCTAACGTTTATCAGGAGTCATCACGACGATGGTCTTTCGCCGACAATGAGAGCATTAGCCTGTTTTCTTCAATTGGGAACGCCTGGTCAGGCGGCCCATTCATCGAATCGGCGCATGATCTCCATGAGCTTGCATCCCAACAGGATGAGAGAGCCCCACAATATGAAGGGGGCGCCATAGAGTAGGAGATGCTTGCGCGAACGGGCTAACTCAAAAACCCGCACCTTCACGATGGCGTATACGTTCGCTGAGAGATAAGCAACGACCAAACAGCCCACTACCAAGTTATGCATCTTGTTGCTCTTTCCTTTACCGTGGGAGTTCCGCGCCAATCGTAAAGCTCGCGCCGAACACGATGTTTCCTCTTGGGCGGAGCGCGCAGTGGCGACGACTGAGCCGCCGCCACTGCGTTCGCTATTGCATAAAGTGCGCAACGGTATGCGAGTCATTGAAGACCGTTCTCGATGCCAGCTTGCCCTCTCCGGACGGTGCACGCCTTAGAGTTGAGACCAGCCGCCATCGACCGGAAGTTCAGCGCCGGTCGTGAAGAGGTGTGGGTAGCGCTGCGCCTCAATTGGGCCTGAGAACTTCCCTTGCGCCGAGGCGAAGGATTGCCCTGAGACGTCGGTTCCGAGCGCCTAAGTTATGAAATGGTGAATTGCCTCGTTGGCGTTATCTTGAAATGAAGTATTTTTCAAATCAGTGAAAAAAGTGCTCTGGTCCACCATGGCCCCTGATAACTTACCCTCTTTACTGGCATAAAAAACGCCGCTTTGATACCGCTCATCCGAAATGGCATCTACAAAGCGTTTTGCACCTACATCCAGCGTATGCACCATTTCGCCCATCAATGGGAATACGATAGGCATCATCACAAACTTCAACATAAACCGCATCGGCGGGGGAAGACTATCTGGCGCCTGAGTTCCTTTTGTATTTCCTGGGCTCACAACAACAAACTTGAGCTTAGGATATTTTCTTGCCATTGATAACGTCCACATGGTTTCCGCATACTTGACATATGCGTATGCTTGCAATGCGTTGAACTTCTTACCAAAATATGATCCATCAAGAACAGCAGCAAACTCATCTACAGAAGAAGTCCTCATTGAAACTGGTTTTACTCCGAGCATCTTTACGCCTGGAGCAGCTTCCGCACTGACTGATAGGACTGTTTTCCTCAACTTGTCCCGTTTAATCAATTCCTCCACTAGAATTACATTGCCTAAAATATTCGTAGCAGCTAATTGATTCATGCCGGAAGGTGTAGATTTCGCAGCCGTTTTCCCAATTACTCCACCTGCATTTAAAACGATGGCATCAATAGGTTCCTTTATTTCTTCTACAGCCTTTCTTACTGAATTTGCATCCGCAACATCCCCAATAACAATTTCAAAAACCTTCCCCCCCGTTTTCTGCTCAAGGTCTTTTTTTGCTGCCTCTGCTCTCGCACGATTTCTGCAAAAAAGAATTACCTTTCTTGTTTCTTTTTTCAAGGCGAACTGTCGGGCAGTCTCTTTCCCAAGCCCAGCATTTGCTCCGGTTATCAAGATACTTTCGGTCATGTTTCTCTCCTTCTTAGGTTGTTAGTTACTTGGGGAATGGAGCAATCCGACAGTCAGTTGATGATGGCTAATGAGCGGGGCCTGAGCCGCCTCGATGCCCTCCGAAGTGAGCACGCGCTTCTTACCTGGGACCATCCCTGCATTGAGCAGTAAGAAACCGATCGACCGACCTCGCTTACCCAACTCGGCGAGGGCGGACTGAACGCTGGACGGCGCGTCCAGATCCAGTTCCAGCGGCGTAAAGACCTGTTTCTTGGTCTCAGCCGCGAGTTGAGCGGCCGCTTGCTGGGCTACGGCCAGGCTGCGCCCGGTGACGATGATCTCGTGCCAGCCCTCTTTGGCGAGCAGGCGGGCTGCCGCATTGCCGAGCCCGGAAGTGGCGCCGGTGACGAGCGCGATCGAATGTTCCATGGGCGTCTCTGGTATTTACTGTCTTGCAGCGTTACATACGCAAGAGTACGATACCAATAGATGCAATGCAAGGAGTTTCGTACTCGATGGTAACTAATGTTGCGAAAAAGCGTCTCCCAGGAACGTCCAAAAGGCTTTATCCCTGGCGAAGCACTCGACCGTGCCGTTGAGATGTTTTGGGAGCATGGGTATGAAGGAGTCGACGTGGATCGGATCGCGCGAGCCGTGAACGTCACCAAACCCGCGCTATACCGAGCCTTCGGAGACAAGTCCACCTTGCTGCTCAAGGCGGTCGAGCGCTATGCGCTGATCTATGGAGCTCCCAAAATGGCGGCATTTCAAGCGGAGCCGGACATCCACAAGGCCGTAACCGCCTTTTGCGAGGCTACCGTCGACTCCTGTACTGGCGAGGCTCGCAGCGGCTGCATGATGGCCGCTGCTGCGCTGGGACAGTCGGAGCGGGTAACGGAGATCCGTTCCCGGCTCAAGAGGGGCCTGACCGGATCCGCTGATATTTTCGCGAAACGTTTCGACCAGGAGATAAAGGCGGGGCGATTGACTCGCACACCCTCTGCCAAGGTGCGAGGCCGTTTGCTCGTTGACTTGCTGCAGGGTTTGCAGCTTCGCGCCAAGGTTGGTATCACTCGCGAGGAATTGCTGGAAGACGCCCGAAGCTATGTGCCCCTGATTCTTGGCCAGCAAATCTGACTCACGTCTCGGGGGCTATGCGTCTGGACGAGTGCCAAAATCGCCGCTGCGCTCACCGATACCAGATTAGTAACGAGAAGTCTTAGTGCTGTATCTGAAGCGCCCACGAGTGAAGATCAATCGTTCCGATGCGCTGTGAAGGGGCGCTTCAGATACAGCGACTTGAAGGAAGCCGCCCCGGGGGACTATGGGATTTGTATCTGGATGAGCCGGTCTTGATCGTTTGCGAGTTTGCCGTTGCGGTCAGAGCGCTTGGGTATCAGCAGCGGGTCGCAGAGAGAATGGGCGTGGGGCGGCGCATCGGAGAGTCTGAATCGCACCACCATACTGCATTCTGACAAATGCGAGACACAGAACCAGTCTGCGCGCCGAAGCACGAGCGAGATTCGAGGCTGGAGATGTGGATTCAAGCGGCGCACCGGCTGAGATGAGGCGGAGATCGGACGAGGAGTTGGGCGGCGGAGAGGTGCTCGACAACCTGCATGGTTCCGCCGCAAAGCGGACATTGCCACAGCGAGTGAATGGGCAGCGCGGGCGAGGTGGCGTCTGCTGCTGGCTGATCGGATGGCTGGAGCAACCGGAAACAGAGTGGAAGAAACTCCGCTCGCCGTCGGTTAGCGAGAAATCCGAAGTTGCGGATGCGCACGAAGCCGCGCGGCAGCAGGTGCAGGAGGAAGCGGCGTAGGAACTCATCGACGGGCAGAGTCATCAGCCGCTTCTTGTTGCCGTGAGCGGAGTCGCGCCAGCGAAAAGTTATGTTGCCCTCGGAGAGAGCAACCAGCCTGCTGTTGGAAATGGCAACGCGGTGGGTGTAGGCACCGAGATAGCGCAGCGCGTGTTCTGGCCCACCGAAAGGCCGTTTGGAGTAGACGACCCAGTCGTGGCCGAACAGTACCCGCAGCCAGGAGGCGAAGGCGCGCGGTTCCGCAAGCGGTAAGAGATGTCCGTGGAACTGGAGTGCGCCCGCATGAAAGGCGGTCTTGAGTCCGGCGACAAACTTGCCGCGGAAGACACGGCTGAGTACTTTGACGGGAAGGAAGAAGGAGCGGCACGAGGAGATCCAGCGGGCATGATCCGGAGCGAGGCCGCCGGCGGCAAGCACGCAGTGGACATGGGGATGATGCTGCAGGCGTTGATCCCAGGTGTGAAGCACGCTGAAGAAGCCAATCTCGGCTCCCAGGTGGCGTGGATCGCGAGCGATCTCCTGCAGAGTTGCAGCGCTGGTGTGAAACAGCAGGTTATAGATCAGCCGTTTATTCTGCAAGGCGAGCGGAGCCAGTTCCCGTGGCAAGGTGAAGACGACGTGCACGTAGCGGACGGGCAGCAACTCTCGTTCCCGCGCCTGGAGCCAGCGCAGGCGGGCGTTACCCTGACACTTGGGGCAGTGCCGGTTTCGGCACGAGTTGTACGAGATGGCAGTATGTCCGCAGTCCGAGCACTGATCGCGATGTCCACCTAACGCGGCGGTGCGGCAGCGCGTGATGGCCAGCAACACCTTTTCGTGTTGCCCGTTGATCCACTTGCGACTGCGCTCAACGAAGGACTGCCCGGCACTACGAACGATGTCGGCCACCTCCAGAGGAGGCCGGTTCATGCACTCTGTGTCGGCTCTCCTTCTCCTCGGATGGGGAGTACATCCAGCGGACTGCCGGTGGCGCTGAGATGGCGCCGGGACAGATGCAGATAGATCGTGGTTTCCTCCAGGTCGCGATGTCCCAGCAGCATCTGAATGGTTCGCAGGTCGGCACCGGCTTCGAGCAGATGCGTGGCAAAGCAGTGGCGCAGAGTGTGGGGATGGATGCGCCTGTGCTCAAGACCGGCGCGTTCGGCGGCCTGCTGACAGGCGTTCCAGAGAGCCTTGGTGGAGACCGGATGACTCGCCGTATGCCATCGGTTGCCGGGGAACAGCCAATCGGTGGGCTTGCGCCTCAGCCCGCGCCAGTAGACGCGCAGGGCATCGAGCAGCTTGGGGCTGAGCATGACATCACGGTCCTTGCGTCCCTTGCCTCCCCGGATATGAATGACCATGCGTTGGCTGTCGATATCGCTGATCTTCAGGTGCGCCACTTCTGCGCGACGTGCGCCCGTGGCATAGAGGGTCATCAGCAGAATGCGCTGAAAGGGAAACTCTGCCGCGTCGATCAGACGCGCCACTTCGTCCTGGCTCAGCACCTGCGGCAAGTGCAGAACCTTCTTCGGATACGGTGTCTCGGCAACGCTCCAGCCGCGCTTCAACACCTGGACATAGAAGAAGCGCAAAGCGGCCAAGCGCTGCGTTACGGTGTTCGGGGCCAGCTTCCAGCGCGTGAACAACGCGGCCTGATACTGGCGAATATGCTCGGGGCCAAGCTGATCGGGTGAACGATGGAAGTGCCGACTGAAATGCTCGACCGTGTGAATGTAAGCGTCGATGGTGGACTCGGCGTAGTTCCGGCGCCGTAGTTCCTCAAGCATGATCTGGCGTAGATGGGTCACAGAGAGTTCCTCCTCTGCGACAACAAACTAACTCAGATCACCTCCACCGTCGGCTCTGCAATACGCGAATGCGTCCGCCGCAAAGCGGCTTAGTTCAAGTCGGCTTGTAGGAAGTGATCTCCGCAGCTCGCATCGATTCTGGACGGATCACGGGCCACTCTGAAGTAACCGTAAGGTAAGGTTTGCCGACACACCGGGACTTGTATTCGATGGCTCGAATCGGGTCGCGAACCGCCGGTTCTGTGGGTGACCTTCATACGGCCCGGGTGTTTAATTCTGTGAGGGATTCTGTGGAAACTGATTGTCATGCCCCGAGTGAGGAAGTAGTTGTCCTCCGTCCTGCGACAGCTGCAATCTCTTTGAGCATTCCGCCGAAAATCCAGCGATGCACAGGGTAAAGCATGTACCAATAGAGAAGCCCCGCCAATCCGGCAGGATCAAAAATAGCGGTCTGCCGAATGACGGAGCCTCGGCTATTTGCTTCCACCTCGAACTGCAACCACGCGCGGCCCGGCACTTTCATTTCAGCGACCAGACCGAGTTCGTGATCCGGCACAAAGGTTTCCACTCGCCAAAAATCCAGTGCGTCGCCTGCGGAAAGAGTGTGAGGATCGCGACGGCCCCGGCGCAGTCCCACGCCGCCAACGAGGAGATCCACTGCGCCTCGAAACCACCAAAGAACATTGGCAAAGTACCAACCATTCAAACCTCCGATGCGCTGAATCGGAGCAAAAGCTGCCGCTGGCGGAACCGATAGTTGCACGGTCCGAGAATCGACGAGCCTGGTGCCAAACTTCGTGCCTCCCCAGGACTGCGGCTTCCCCGCCGAGGAAAGAGCGTCGCACCAACTAGTCAGGGCAAATTCCTGGTCTTCATGGTGAAGAGCTCTCTCTATCGCTTCCCGCAAACCTTTCGGCTTGATGTCAAAGGCGGTCAAAGCGGAGTTGTCGTGCACCAGAGTTGGGTTGCGCATACTATTGATGAGCTTTCGGCCAATGCGGGCATAAACAGGCGTGATTAAGCCCAACCACAAACTTGAGAGCCGAGGCGTCAAGATCGGAACCGGGATCATCCATCGGTGGAGGCCGCATTGCCGGGCATACTCCTGCATGATCTGGCCGTAGCTGACTTGGTCGGTGCCCCCGATTTCGAAAACTCCGCACTGTTCCACCGGCAACACCAGCGCGGCCATCAGGTATGCAACCACATCTTCGACCGCGATCGGCTGGGCTTTGACGGCCACCCAGCGCGGGCAGATCATCACCGGCAACCGCTGTACCAGCGCGCGAATCATTTCAAATGACAGGCTGCCGGATCCGATCACGATGGATGCGCGAAATTCGATGGTGGGGATCTCGGAGCTTCGCAGGATGTCTGCAACCTCGTGACGACTGCGCAAATGAGCGGAGAGCGCCTTGGTCCTGGTTCCCCAAGCCACCCAGATAGACGATGCGTCGTACTCCAGAATCGCGCGCTACATCGGCGAAATTTTGGGCGGCTTCGCGGTCTTCTTGTTCGAACTTACCCGAAGACCCCATGGAGTGGACCAGGTAATACGCCGTCTGCACTCCTGCCATCGCCGATACTAGTGAACTGCGATCCAGGCAATCTGCTTTAACGACTTCCGTGGAAGCAGCAACTTTTGGTCTGAGAAAATCAGGGCGTCGAGCCAGGCAGCGAATGGTCCAGCCCGCTTTCTCCAACTCCTTGAGTAGGCGCCCCCCGATGTAGCCTGACGCTCCCGTTAACAGGACGAGCGGGCGATGATCTGCGCCCATTATATCTCCCTCATTCGGCCCACTGAGTCAGGCTGGCGTGATCGTAGCATTTCCGGGATCACTTGTTTTTCACGAAAGGTCAATGGCGAAGCACCAGGGTTTGTGCTTCGGCGGCTTTACTTTACGAGCGCCCTCCTTGATACACTAGCGGGCTTGGCGCGATCGTGCCAGAGTGACGGGCTAATTGGAAGTTGAAGGATTCATCCGGGAGTTTCGCGATCTCAGCAGGATCACCGGTTCACGGTATACACAGGAATATTGAACTGAGAACAATTTGGGTGGTAACACTCCGGCCGCTTCGATCGAGGGATTATGGCGGAGGCTAAGATCAAGGCATCCAAGCGGTTATTGTCCTGGCTTGCCTCGCTATGGCTGGAAATGAGCGTCCGCTACGAAGTGCGTTTGACTGAAATCTTCTTCCAGTCTAAAACAACTCAAATTGCGCGCTCCCAGCCAGCGGTCGTCATAACCGGGTCGCCACATCGCGCCGGCAAATCGCGTCACGGGTCTGACGGGCGTTCACCGCGGGCAACTCAAGGAGTCCGCGAGGATAGGACCCCAAATGTCGACGCAGCCAGGTCCGGCAACGCCAGCCCTTACGACACACTTTGAACCCTACGTGTCAGTTGAGAAGGCCGCTGAGTATCTCGACATCGCACCCAAAACTCTTATGCAGAAAGCACGCAAGGGTGAGGTTCCGGCATACCCCTGGGGAAATGGAATGCGCAAGATATGGCGCTTCAAAATCTCTCAGCTAGACGAGTGGATGAAAAGAAAGCTACACTCGGATCGCCGCCCGCCTCTTTCTGAAAGGGAAGGTTTTCAATGAGAAAGAGGCATACGAGTAAGGGCTTCCTCAGCACGATCCAAAGGAAGTCCGGTGCTGTTTTGGTCTATCGATGGTATGACCCTGGAACTGATGGTCGGCCCACTGAACGCAAGCGTGTACTCGGCTTAGCTAAAGACTTTCGAAGCGAGGCCGCGGCACGGAGAGAGGTTCAGCGTCTTGGCTTGGGTCGCCGATCTGGGGATGGTCCTAGCACCCTCAAGGAACTGGTGGATCACTGGCTGCAGAAAGAGTGCTCAATGGAAACAGATCCTAAGAGCCGGCGAGCTTTCTCAACCAAGGACAACTACCGAAGCTACTTGCGGAGGTGGATCGTTCCCCGATGGGGTGAGGTAGCGCTTGAGGAAGTGAAGGCAATCGCTGTGGAAGATTGGCTCTCACCACTCAAAAAGCCGAACGGGAAGGCTCTGGCTCCAGGGACCAAGAAGAAAATCAGAGACCTCATGCACGTTCTCTACGCACACGCCATTCGCTACGAATGGATTGACCACAATCCCATCTCGGCCGTTCGCCAGGGTGGACAGCGTCTGTCGACTCCGAGCCGTCTTAACGTCGATCAGTTATCCCAGCTCATTTTCGAAGTATTGAAACCGAGGGAGCGCATCATGGTGCTGCTCGATTTCGGTACGGGCCTCCGCAGAGGGGAGTTGAGCGGCGTCAAATGGGAAGATATCGACTTCGGCGAAAGGAAGCTCACCCCCAGGCGCTCAATTGTTAAGCAGCACGTGGGAGCAGTGAAGACAGAGAAGTCCAAGAACTCCATTCCCCTGGACGATGACCTCCTTGATGAACTGTTGGCTTGGCGACAGGAGACCCCCTATGCCGAGAACAGTGACTACATCTTCGCTAGCCCGAAAATGAAGGGCAAACAACCGTACTGGATGAGTCGCATCATGCAGCACCACATCAAACCTGCGGCAAGCGAGGCAGGAATCGAAATCAAGGGATGGCACACGCTACGCCATTCCTATACCACACTGCTGCGGCAGAATAACGGCGATCCGAAGGTCGTCCAAGGGCTGCTGCGCCACAACTCCATCAAAGTGACGATGGACATCTACGATGAAGCGATGTCGGACGAGAAGCAGATGGCGCACAGAAAGGTGCTTCGCTTGGTCACTCGCAAACAAGACCGTACCGTAATGCGTACCGCGTCGGAAACTGGGGTTCCTGCAAATACTTGATTTTGTTGGCGTCCCCGACGGGATTTGAACCCGTGTTACCGCCGTGAAAGGGCGATGTCCTAGGCCAGGCTAGACGACGGGGACGGTTGTGAGGTGGCGTGCTTTTGAGGCACCAGTTGATCGTAGCAAGCCCTTCTCAACCCTGTCAAAACGCGGGCTCCATGCTTCCGATTGTGTTTCCGCGGACTCTTGCGTCGCACCGGTCTCTTTCCCACGATCCCAGGACAATTTAGAATTAGGGAGACCGCAACCTGTACGACGCTTACCACCATTCGAGGCGATTGTGTCTGATCCACTTTATCTCAGTCTTTGGTTTCCCGATTTCTCTGGCCCGGAAATGTTGCCTCACGCTTTTGCCGTCCTGCAGCAGTTCCCTTTCTCGGTGCAGCGTCCGGGGATCACCTACTCTGCCCTGCATCCCATTTCCTGGGATGAGGCCACGGTGCTGGAGCGCCGATTCCCCGGCGGAATCGATCCCGGGCAGGCCACCCTAATTGCCGCCGAACAGGTTCATGACGACTACGCTTATGTCTTCGAGACTCACTGGGATCTGTGGACGCCGGACGAATCGAACGCGAACTGGGTGCTTGAGCCTGCAACCGTGAAGTTCATCGTCCAGGGAGAAGAATTTGACGAAGGAGCTTATCAGCAGACGGGGCACATCCAGGTGGATTTTGGCCCGGATTCGTACTTTCTCCAGCCCGAGACTTCGCTCACCGAGCAGACTCGCGCCAAGATCCGGGACAACGTTGGGAAGCTGGTGCAGTTCTCCACGAATGTGGAGAAAAATAGCGGCACCAGCACCCGCCTCCTCTGGTCGGATTCAGAGGAGAGCCTGGCCCAGAAACTAATCGCCCGCCTGCACAAAGTGCCGTAATTCGCGACGCGGAGAACTCTGGTAGGCCGGCCGCATCCTCTAAGTTCAACCGGTCTTATTTCGTCCTACCGCCCTCAACTTTCAGCGTATCCGACGCCCCGGCCTGTGCCGCAGCCAGCCGCGCCGTTAGCACCCGGAACGGGGAGCACGAAACATAATCCATTCCAACCTGATGGCAGAACTTGACCGACTCTGGCTCTCCGCCGTGCTCGCCGCAGATCCCGACCTCCAGGCCAGGACGCGTCTTCCGGCCTCGTTCGATCCCGATCTTCACCAGCTCACCCACTCCTACCTGGTCGATCGCGGCAAACGGATCCTGCTTCAGAATTCCCTCGGCCAGATACGTCGGCAGAACCTTGTTGACGTCGTCGCGTGAAAAGCCGAACGTGGTCTGGGTCAGGTCATTGGTGCCAAATGAGAAGAACTCAGCTTCCTTGGCAATCTCGTCCGCCACCAGACAAGCGCGGGGCAATTCAATCATGGTGCCCACCAGGTAATGCACATGCCTTCCCTTTTCCTTGAACACTTCCTCCGCCACGCGCCGTACAATCGCCCCCTGGTTTGTCCATCTCCTTCACCGTCGCGATCAGCGGGATCATCACCTCCGCGTGGGTCTTTATGCCTTCCTTCTCCACGGCCGCGGCTGCTTCGATAATGGCCCGTGCCTGCATCTCGGTGATCTCCGGATAAGTAATCCCCAAGCGGCATCCCCGATGCCCCAGCATGGGATTGAATTCATGCAACTCTTCAACCCTCGCCAGCAGGGCAGGAAGAATCTTCTTCAGATCACCGGCTCCCTTCGCGCCGTACTCGCGATATTCCTCTGCCAGAGCTTTCTTCTGCTTCGCATTGGCCCTGGGCAGGCTGGCGATATCAACCATCAGCTTCTCGCGCTTGGGCAGGAACTCGTGCAGCGGCGGATCAAGCAGGCGGATCGTCACCGGCAGCCCGTCCATCGCCTTAAGCAACCCAATAAAATCGGCCCGCTGCATCGGCAGCAGTTTCTTCAGCGCGATGCGCCGGTCTTTTTCATTGTCGGCAAGAATCATGGCGCGCATGTGCGGAATGCGGTCCGCAGCAAAGAACATGTGCTCGGTACGGCACAGGCCAATACCCTCCGCCCCAAAAGCCTCGCGCCTGAATCGCATCGCGCGGAATGTCTGCATTCGCGCGCACTCCAATTTTGCGGAACGGTTCCGCCCAGCCCAGCAGCTTCTGCAGGTCTGGCATCATCCGGTCGACGGCATCGAGCGTGTTCAGCTTGCCTTTGATCACGCGGCCGCTGGTCCCGTCGAGCGAGATCCAGTCTCCCTCTTTGAACACCTGGCCTTTGACGCGCATCTGTGCCGGCGCGCTCATCGACTTGAATATCGCCCGCGCCCGCCACGCAGCATTTCCCCATGCCGCGCGTCACAACCGCGGCGTGACTGGTCATGCCGCCGCGCGAGGTCAAAATGCCGGCAGCCACTTCCATGCCCTGAATATCTTCCGGCGTGGTTTCCGCGCGCACCAGAATCACCGGATTCTTCTTTGCGCCGTGTCCCGCCTTCTTCACCGCCTCTTCTGCGGTGAAAACGATCTGCCCTACCGCTGCGCCCGGGGACGCCGGCAAGCCCGTCGCCAGCACCTCCACCTTCGTGCTCTTCTCATCCAGTCGCGGTACCAGAAAGTCATAAAGCTGATTCGGTTCCACGCGGAAGATCGCTTCTTCTTTCGTGATCAGTCCTTCCTCGACCATCTGAATCGCCACCCGCACCGCCGCCCAGCCCGGTGCGCTTGCCGTTGCGCGTCTGCAGCATGTAGAGCTTGCCATCCTGGATAGTGAATTCGAAATCCTGCATGTCCTTGTAATGTTTTTCCAGCCGCGTTGTGATCTCGCGTAGCTGGTCGTACACATCCGGCATGATTTTGTGCAGTTCGAGGATCGGCACCGGCGTACGAACGCCCGAAACCACATCTTCGCCCTGCGCATTCATCAGAAATTCGCCGTAGAATTCCTTCGCGCCGGTTGCCGGATTGCGCGTGAAACCCACGCCCGTGCCGCTGGTCTCGCCGAGGTTGCCGTACACCATCGCCTGCACATTGACCGCGGTGCCGAGCATGTCATCGATGTTATTGATGCGGCGGTAATGCTTCGCGCGCTCGTTCTGCCAGGAGCGGAACACCGCGTCCCGCGCCATCACCAGTTGCTCGTGCGGATCCTGCGGAAAGTCGCGCTTGGCATGTTTCTTGACGACCTTCTTGTATTCCTCAATCACTTCCTTCAGCGCCTTGGCATCGAGTTCGGTATCGAGCTTGGCTTTTTTCTGCTTCTTCTTCGCATCGAACACTTCATCAAACGCCGACTTCGGAATCTCCAGCACAACGTTGCCAAACATCTGAATCAGCCGCCGGTAGGAATCGGCAGCGAACCGCGGATTATTGCTGCGCTTCGCCAGCGACTCCACACTCTTGTCGTTCAACCCGAGATTGAGAATCGTATCCATCATCCCCGGCATGGAAAACTTCGCGCCCGACCGCACACTCACCAGCAACGGGTTCTCGCCCGTTCCCAGCTTCTGCCCCTGCAGCGCTTCCAGCTTGGCCAGCGCCTCCTCCATCTGCCGGTCCACTTCTTTGGACACGCCCCCACTCCGCATATACTCGCGGCAGGCCTCGGTCTGAATCGTGAATCCCGGAGGCACAGGCAGCCCGGCGTTGGTCATCTCGGCCAGGCCGGCGCCCTTGCCGCCCAGATCATCCTTCATCTTGCCGTTGCCATCGGCCTTGCCGCCGCCGAAAAAGTAAACGTACTTGGTTGTGGTTTTCTTGTTTTCCTGAACTCCAGCTTCGGGGAGAGTAATTGTCGCCATGATGATTAGTCCTTTGTAGTTCGATTTCGCAGCGCCGGCGTGCCGCCGGCAATCGGCACATCTAAACTCGAGGTCTGGAATTCGGCTGTGCAGTCATGCCTTTCCTTCTGTCACGATCTCGGAAAAATCGGCAATCGTGGAAAATTCCTTCAGCAAGGTCCGCAGCAGCGCTAGCCGGTTCGCCCGCACCTTCTCATCCTCGACCATCACCATCACTTTGTCGAAAAATGCATCGACCGGCTCGCGCGCGGTCGACGAGCAGCATCAGCGCGTCGCCGTATTCCTTTTTCTTCCGCAGCGCTTCGACCCTGGGTCCGTTGACCTCGATATAAGCTGCCAGGTTTTTCTCTTCAGGAGCTGAATCCGGCAAAGTATCGAACGTCACTGCCGGAGCGATTCCCTTCTCTTCCGCTTGCCTCAGGATATTCCGCATGCGTTTGCAGGCCGCGCCAATCGCCAGGAACTCCGGCATATGCAAAACCTGTTTCACCGCCTCAGCACCGCGCCAGCGCGTCCACTACGTCGTCTGCATCTGCCGCTAGCACGGCTTTCACCACGTCATACGCATATCCGCGCACATCCTTCAGATAAAACTCCAGCCGCTCGCGGAAGAATGTCTCTCACCGATTCCGACAAACTTCGCCATCGTCGACAAACTTCTTCTCCGCTTCCGATCCCTGGTAGCCCGCGCGCGCATCCCGCATCAAGTCACTCAGACGCAACGGCAGCTTCTTCTCTGCGATCACTTTCACAATCCCATTCGCCTGCCGCCGCAGCGCAAACGGATCCTTCGACCCGCTCGGCACCAGTCCCAGCGAAAACATCCCGGCAATCGTGTCCGCTTTGTCGCCGATCGAAAGCACCGCACCTTCCATCGACCGCGGCACCTCGTCTTCGGTGGACTCTGGCTTGTACTGATCGTAAATCGCATCCGCAATCGCGAATCGCGTCGCCTCAGGCAAGCTCGAATCAAGCTCCTGCGCCCGCGCGTACAGCCCGCCCACAATGCCCTGCAGTTCGGTAAACTCTTTCACCAGTTCGGTGGTCAGGTCAGTCTTCGCCAGGCAAGCCGCTTTGTGGATCACGCCCGCACGCACCGCCATCCCGCTCTGCTTGATGATCTCGCTGAGCCAACTGCACAAACGCTGCACCCGCCGCGTCTTCTCGTAGTAGCTGCCCAGATCTTTCTGGAAAGTGACGTGCCGCAGCAGTTCCAGCCGCTCCAGCAGCGACCGCTTCTGATCCGTCTCCCAGAAAAATCGCGCGTCGTTGAAGCGCGCCCGCAGCACCCGCTCGTTGCCATGCCGGATCAATCCCTGCGGATCGCCATCGGTATTCAGCACCGCCAGAAAATGCGGCAGCAGCTTGCCGTCCGCATCTTCCACCGCAAAATATTTTTGGTGATCCCGCATCACCGTGACCAGCACTTCTTCCGGCAGCGCCAGAAACTGCGGATCGAAATCCACCGAGAATCACGGACGGAAATTCCGTCAGGTTCACCACCGTATCGAGCAGAGACTTGTCTTCCCGCCATCGCGCTCCGGGAATCGTGCGCGTAGCCGCGTCCAGCGCCTTGCGAATCTGCTGCTCACGTTCCCCACGTCCCAGAACCTTCGCCGCGCGCAGCGCATCGACATAAGCCAGCTCCCGCCCGTGGAATCGTCGACGCTCACCGTGCGACAACATCCGGTGCCCGCGCGAAGTCTTCCCCGCCCAGATCCCGTCAAACTCCAGCGGAATGGTTTCGCCATCGAGCATCGCCACCAGCCACCGCACCGGGCGCACAAAGCGCTCGTGCGGCTTGCGCCAGTACATGCTCTTCGGCCAGTAGATCGAGGAGAGTTCCTTCGGCAGATTCTCCGCAAGAATCTCAGCGGCGCGTCGGCCTTTCTTGGTAACCTTCGCGGCCAGATATTCGCCCTTCGGTGTCGTGATCTTCTCCAGTTGCGATAACGTCGACTCCAGCCTTCTTGGCGAACGCATGCGCCGCAGGCGTCGGCTGACCATCCTTATATGCAACCGTCGCCGAAGGCCCGGTCATTTGCTCGGTGACGTCCGGCTGGGCCGCAGCGAATGCCAGCCGCCATCACTGCCAGCCGTCGCGGCGTATCGAAGCAAGAAATCGCTCCCCGGTGCCAGCCGCTCCCGGCTGAGCAGCGCGCCGACGCGCTCGCGCAGCTCCTGCGAGGCGGCGTCAATCATCCGCGCCGGAATCTCTTCGCACCCGATCTCTAGCAGAAAGTCTGGCATGCCCTTCAAACCTGCAAGCTTCTCAAAACTTCAGCTCATACAAATGTGATGCGCATCACATCACGAAGATTCGATCTGATCCAACCGGCGACAGCTCTCTGCTTCTTGCTCGCTTCTCGCACAGGCTCAGGCTCGTCGGACTTGTTCCCGAGGCTAGCCGATTCGCTCTTCTGCTGATCCACCCAAGCCTTCGCAATCCCCACGGCCAGCGCCCGCACCCGCGCAATCACGCCCACACGCTCAGTCACAGAAATCGCGCCCCGCGCATCCAGGATGTTGAACAAATGCGAGCACTTCAAACAAAGATCGTAAGCTGCCAGCAGCGGAAAGCGCGACTTCTCCTCGATGCATCCCGTGCTCTCAACTTGATACATCCGGCTAATCAACAGATCTTGCACTCCTCCTCATACAACGAGAAGTGCTTCCAGGCGCTCTCCACGTCCGCCGTTTCAAAGTTGTACACCGAAAACTGCAGCTCATCGGCCAGCCGCACATCGCCATACTTAACTTCGTGTCCCGCGTCTCCTTGGATCCCGCGCCCACACGATGTCGTAAATCGAATCCACATCCTGCAGAAACGCCGCAATGCGCTCCAGCCCATAAGTCAGCTCGGCCGAAATCGGAAACAAATCCAGCCCGCCGCACTGCTGGAAGTAGGTGAACTGCGTGATCTCCAGTCCATCGAGCATCACCTGCCAGCCCACGCCCCACGCGCTCAGCGTCGGAGCCTCCCAGTTGTCTTCCTCGAACTTGATGTCGTGCTGCCGCAGGTCGATGCCAATCGCACCCAGCGACTCCAAATACAACTCCTGCACATTCTCCGGCGGAGGCTTCAGGATCACCTGCAACTGCGTGTGCTTGAACAGCCGGTTCGGATTCTCCCCATAGCGCCCGTCCGCCGGACGCCGCGAAGGCTGCACATAAGCCACCTTGTAAGGCTTCGGCCCCAGCACGCGCAGAAACGTCTCCGGCGCCATGGTTCCCGCGCCCACTTCCACGTCATAAGGCTGCTGCAACACGCACCCGCGCTCCGCCCAAAATGCCTGCAGCCGCAGGATGAGTTCCTGAAACGTCAGCGAGTTCGAGTGAGATGAAGTCATGGATGAAGTATTCCAATGTCCCAGTGCCGGGAGATGGATCGTGCAATGCGGAAGAACCGCCGCAGTTTAACCATCGATTGTACTGGAAGCGGACGGTGCCCGTCAGCCTCGGACCACGGAAAACTGGCCACAGATTGACCTTGTAGCGTATACTCTCGCGCAAACCGGACGTGCGGTCCTTTTCTTTCGGTCTGTTAATTGGGGCGGAACCCATGAAAACGTCGAAGTCGGTCCCTCCGGGGATTGCAGCTGGGATTGCTGCGTTTTTCCTGGTGTGTTTGGGCAGTGGCTGCCAGAAGGCGCCAACCCTAAACGCGGCTCCATCGCCGGCATCGGTTCTGGAGATGGAAACAATACCGCGCACCCCGGCGCGGCTCGCGCGGGGCAAGTACCTGGTGGAGGGCTTGCTGCAATGCTCTCTCTGCCACTCCGAGTTTGATTTCACACAGCGTCCCGCACGGCCAGTACGAGGGCAAGAAGGGCGCTGGCAATGTCTTTACCAACGTCGAAATGGGGATGCCCGAGCCCAACCGCGTGGTGGCGCCGAATATCTCGTCTGACCCAGAATATGGTGCCGGGAAATGGAAAGACGCGGACTTTGTGAGGGCATTGCGCCAGGGGATTGGTCGCGATGGGCGGACGCTTTACCCAATGATGCCGTACCAGTACTTCCGCAGTCTCTCGGATGAGGATTTGGCCTCGACGATCGTTTACGAGCGCTCGCTGGCGCCCGTGCACATTGAGCGGCCAAAGACGCTGCTCACCGACGACATCAAGAAGGCACTTCAGCCCCTTCCACCGTTGCGGCATGTGCCGGAACCAGACACTTTGAATCGCGTGACGTACGGGAAGTACCTGGTGACGGTGGGGCATTGCGATGGCTGCCACTCACCTGAGGATGAGCAAGGCAATAACCTGCCAGGGTTGGATTTTAGTGGCGGCGTCCCGCTCATCGGGGCCTGGGGGCCAGACCCGAAGAAGGTGATTACAGTCGCTTCCCTGAACCTGACGCCAGACCCGTCAGGAATTGGTTATTTCGATGAAAAGATGTTCATCGAAGTGATTCGCACGGGTTCGGTCAAGGCGCGGCCTCTGGCTAACATTATGCCCTGGGCATTCTTCCGCAACCTGAGCGACGATGATTTGAAAGCAATCTTCTCGTATCTGCGAACGCTGAAGCCGGTGCAGCACCGGGTGGATAATACCGAGCTGCCGCGCTACTGCAAGCTCTGCCGTGGCAAGCACGGGTTTGGTGACCGGAACTAGCGGAACCATCGATAAAGCATGGGCGTGGTGCGAAGTCTAAAACGCTCCCTTCTCCAGCATCCCCGCCGTTACCAGCTTCTTCTCAATGTGCCGCTGCAGAGCTTGAATCAGAAACTTTCGCAAGTCGGCTGCCTGCGCCTTGGGCCACGGCTTTCCCGCAAAGCTCTCCACGGGCGCGCGAAACATCAGCGCAGCCAATTCCCGCGAGTCTTTCGAAATCTCCGAAGACGCCAGCCGCTTATCTTCCGGACACATCAGCCCATCCGCCAGCGCATGAAAATAGGCCCGGCTCCCATTCAGAGCTGCGCCCGCACACAACGCACTCTGTCAGCTCGGGCAAGAAACCGACCAGCCGCGTCAGCCACAAATCAAAATAAGTGACCGCCATCCAAATTTCCGGCCCGGTCAAAACATGCAGCACCGAAAGCGTCAGCCGGAAGATCGCATCATTGGCCTCGCGATCGGGCAACAGTTCGTCCAGCAACTCGGCCACATGCCCCAGCGCGACCGCCCGCGCATAACTCACCTCGGTGGCCAGTGGAGACTCCAGCACTTCGCAGGCATCCAGCCGTGCCAGTTCCTGCCGCTCGCGGACGTCATAAAACGCCCGCACATAGGTCATCGGCTCCAGCGCCCCGCCAAACCTCCGCTTCGACTTCTTCGCCGACCGCGCCACTCCGCGCACTTTCCCTTCCGCGCGCGTAAATAGCGTAACCAGCAAATCGGCCTCGCGCAGCGGATACGTGCGCAGCACGATCGCCTCCGACTCCATCAGTGCCATGGGAACCCGCAGTGCAGCGATGATTCTAGTGGAAGAGCTATCAGCCGTCAGCTTTCGGCCATCAGAAACAAGAAAGCGTGCACCCGTGGATGCACGCCATTGAATTCGCCTCAAGCCCCGGAAGAGATCTTCCTGATAACTGATGGCGGAAAGCTGAGAACTGCCCTACCGCCCGAAGTACGCCGCGTTCTTGGCGGTGAATTCGTTCCACTTCTCCGGCAGATCGTCGAGCGCGAAGATGGCCGATACCGGGCACACCGGCACGCACGCGCCGCAGTCGATGCACTCCACCGGATCGATATAAAGCAAGGGCTCCGTCGCATACTTCGGGATCGTCCTTCTTGGGATGAATGCAATCCACCGGACACGCATCCACACACGCCGTGTCTTTGGTGTTGATGCAAGGCTCTGCAATCACATAGGCCATATAGGTGTCAGTCTCCTGAGATCGATGCAGCTATTTTACTACGACAGCCCATCTTCGCGAACCGCACATTCTAGCAAGAAACGCGGGCCGCAGTATAGATTTATTGGCCCCCGCCCGGCCAAAGCCGGCTGGCAGCCCGCTTTCTGCTGGGTCGACTATTGGGCAGAAAAAAAACGGCCGGCAGCGTCTGCTGCCAGCCGTTCTTCTTTCATCTTTCGTCGCCGGATCAGGAATCCGGATCTGCCACGATTACCGGTGTCCGCCACCGCCGCCGTGTCCACCGCCTCCGCCGTGGAACCCTCCGCCGCCACCGTGGAACCCTCCACCACCGTGGGCGACAGCGCCACCGTGAAACCCACCCGCCGACCCATGAAAGCCGCCAACCGGACCACGTGCAAATCCGCGTCCACCCACAAATCCGCGTCCGCCGACGAACCCACGTCCACCAACAAACCCACGTCCGCCAACAAACCCGCGTCCGCCAACAAACCCGCGTCCGCCACAAACCAGTCCGCCAACCGCCGCGGCCCCAACCGCCCCAGCCCCAAGGCCGTCCCCAGCCATACCACGGGCCGGCCCCGATGAACAGACCACCCGCGAACCAGTCAGGTCCGTAGTAGCCGTAAGGCGCGCAGGCGTAAGGATAATATCCGTAGTAGCCATAGGTGCAAGCTGGAGGCCCATACCCCACTCCAACGCCGACAGCGACCTGCGCTTGCGAGTAGGCCAGCGGCAGCATCAGAACCGCAACCAAAGCCAAATATTTCATATACCGCATGGTGTTCCCCCTTCTCTCGGATCCGCCGCTCTAACTTCAGAACCTACCGGATCTGCCAGGTCTTCCAGATCTTGCTTCAATCTGAAGCGCCTATGTATTTGAACTCGGATCCCGAAAAAAAGTTGCAGTTTCGCCAGTGGCTGATTTCAGCCACCCCGCCTGAATTCAACCACTTGCAAGCAGAACCGTCCCGACCATCCCTATGCCCCCACCAGCGCCTCGCTGGGCTCGTACTCCACAATGTACCCCGCCACGGCGCTAGCCGCGACGGTCAAAGGCGATGCCAGATACATCTGTCCCGGACCGCTCCGCCCTGGGAAGTTGCGGTTCTGCGCGCTGATCACCACCTGATCGGGACGCGTCGAAACTCCTGGCCCGGCATTGATGCAGGCTCCACAACTCGGCTCGATCACAATCGCTCCTGCTTTCTGAAACACGTCAAGATAGCCCTTGCGCAGGCAATACTCCCGGGTCTCCTGCGATCCAAACTGGATATAAAACTTCACCGAATCAGCCACTCGCTTGCCCTGCTTTAACGCATCGGCGAGCACGGCGGCGTACATGTCCATGTCCTCGTTTTTGCCCGCAGTGCAAGTGCCGCCGTAAGCGATCTCGATCGGCACAGGCGTATTCAGCTCGCGCACATATTTACCATTGCCCGGATCACCAGGCGTCGCGACCATCGGCGTAATCTCCGCCGCATCCAGCTCGATCACATGCGCATACGACGCCTCCGGATCGCTGTACAGGCCCTCGATCATGGCCTCGGCTTTCTTTCGATCCATGCCGCGCCGCTCCACCAGAAAATCGACCGCCTTCTTGTCCGGCGCAACTATGCCGGTGAATCCGCCAATCTCGGCCGCCATGTTGGTCATGGTGGCGCGCTCGTCCACGCTCAATTCCTCAATCGCCTCGCCCGCATACTCCATCACTTTCGCCAGCGCCTTGCCGCTGCGCACGTAGTCGAGACTCAGAATCTTCAGGATGAAATCCTTCGCCGTGGCGTTCGCATGCTTCTTGCCGCGAATCACAATCCTTACCGATTCTGGCACCTTCACCCGCACATCCTTGGTAATCCAGCTGTTGAAAACGTCGGTGGTACCAATACCGAAAGCCACGCAGCCGATCGCACCCACGTGCGGCGTGTGCGAGTCAGAGCCAATGTTCAACTGCCCCGGCAGCGCGTAGCTTTCCAGCACGATCGAATGGCAAATGCCCTCCGATCCCTTACGATCCTTCAGCTCTCCATGCAGCTTGATTCCCTGCTTCGCGGCAAAGTCCTGCTGCTTAAACTTGAGTTGCGTAGCCAGATCGAGCAGCCCAAGCTTCTTCTTTTCCTCCGAAATCACTTCATCAAGAAACGTCAGATGGTCGCGAAAGAAAATAATGCTCGCAGCATCATTAACCTTCGCATCCTTGCCCACATAGCGCTCAAAAAAGATAGCTGCCATCGGCGTGACGTACTCATGACTAAACCGCAGGTCGGCCTGAGCGAATCCGGTGTCCCCAGGCTTCACACTAACAACCCCGATCCCGCCCTTCTCGTTCACCATGTGCCGCGCAAAGATCTTCTCGGCTAGAGTCATGGGGCGTTCCTCAGTTTTAATCGGCGGCAAGAACACTTTCCCCTGCATCCGCGCCACATTGAACGGAAACAGCCCGCCGTATTCAATCACCTGCCGGGTGATCTCATCTTCCCCGGCGGTGAACTCAGCCAGCGCAACCTCTTCCCCGCCGCGAATCCGGTCAATCAGCGAAAAGTCGGTCGAAGTCAGCACTCCCAGGTTCTGGCAATTCTGCTTGTAGATGCGCTCAATATTTTCTGCGATCACCACCCGAATGCCGGCGCACATCTCGGCATAAGGCGACTGCTCGCGGCTCGAGCCTTTGCCCCGCCGCTTGCCGCTCACGGCGCACACAAATCCGCCGCGCTTCACTTCGCCACGCCCGATCGGCGTCACATTCCCGCACTTCAAGCCAAGGTAAGGAATCTCGCCCAGCGTCTCGTCAAAATAAAAGCAGTAGTGCGCCGGAGTGATCTCGTCGGTTGAGATGTCGTCGCGCAGCTTCGGATTATTCCCAGGATTCTTCGTATCCCAGGACAGATCTTCACCCGCAAGCTGCCGCTTGATCAGATCCGGGTCTTCGGTGAGAAAAAGAATGCGTCCTTGCAGCCGCACTCGGTCGGGTCGCTTTTCGATTTTGCGTTCCAGAAGAGAATTGATCACGTTAGCCTGTAGGACTTAGAGAACTTGGGACCAGCCGGGAGAGCCAGTACAGCCGTCCCCAGTTATTGTAACGCGGCAGAGGAAACGTGATCCCTCGATCTGCTACATACGATCTGCGAGATGCTAGTGGTGCCCGTGCGCCGCCTTGTCAAACTTCTCGCCCGCGGGAATCGCCACCGTCAGCCGGTTCTCCTTCGGTGCCAAGGGGCAAGTGGCATAAGGAGTCACCGCACACGGAGGATTGTAGGCACGGTTGAAGTCCAGAACCACCGTTCCGTTCACCACCGGCTCGCTATCGAGAAAACGCCCGCCGGGATAAGTATCGCTCTTGGCCGTCAGATCGTTGAACACAAACGACAGTCCGTTCGCTGGATCTCCTCCCAGCGCAGTCAGCCTCTGCTCCTGGCCGTTGATCTTGAACATGACTGTCCCCGCAACCGGCACCGAAGTCACGTCGCCCAGAATATTGGGCACGTCGATCGTCGCCTTGCCATCGGCCGGTTCCCACGTGCCAGTCACCCGATAGCTCAAATCGAGCGGATAAAATATCAGCCCCTTGAAGTTAGCGACGGAGGCGCTCTCCAGGTCTTTCACGCGAATCCCGACGCGTTCTCCGCGTACGATCACGTGAAAGCGCAGCGTGCCCATCTCCACCAGCGAGGCGTGCCCCGAAACGTCGGGATCCAGTTTCGCTTTTGTCAGCGGCGCACCCGCCAGCGTTGCATGCGCGGACGGAAGCAGCTTGATGGTCACGTCCTTGCCGTCAAGGTCGAACTCGCCGGCGTGCGCCGCACCTTTGGGAAACACCACCGCATTCCCCGGCGCCGTACCAAACCTGTTCACCCCCGGTTTCAGCCAGAACAATCCGGCCAGCGGCAGCCAGTTTTGCTTCAGGTCGTCAATCTGCTCCGCTTTCCATTTCTCAAAAGACTGCACGTAAGCCGCATCGGGAACCACCGGGGAAGAGACGGGCGCTCCGACGACGAGAACTGCCGATCCCAGCATGAGAACCGCGACCGCGACCCGCGGCATGGATTTCCTAAGCATCGCTTGCACCCCTCCATATCTCTCACGGTTTTGCTTCATCCTTTGTACACCCGCGGATCCGGAAGCGGCTCCAGCCCTCGCCCCGCGAAGACATCCTCGAACTCTCGCAGCAGCGCCTCGTGAATCAGTCCGTTCGAGGCGACCGTCTCGCGGCTGTTGATCTCGAACGGCGCGCCGTTGAAGCGCGTCACTTTCCCACCCGCTTCTTCCACGATCAGCACTCCCGCCGCCGTGTCCCAGGGATTGAGATTGAATTCCCAGAACCCATCGAAGCGGCCCGCAGCCACATTGCACAGATCGAGTGCGGCCGATCCCGCCCGCCGCACTCCGTGTGAGTGCAGCGTGATCTGGTGATAAAAATAAATGTTCGGATTTTTATGCCGCTTATGGCTGGGAAATCCCGTAGCCAGAAGGCTCTCCTTCAGCGCCGCCGTTTTCGAAACATGGATAGTCTCGCCATTGAGCTGTGCGCCTCTTCCCTGCTCCGCGGAAAACAGTTCATCGCGAGTGGGGTCGTAAATCACCGCCGCGATGCGTTTGCCTTTCACCTCGAGCGCCTGGTGTTCGAGGGCGATCGACACACAGAAGACCGGAAATCCGTGCGCAAAGTTCGTCGTTCCATCCAGCGGATCGACATACCAGCGATACTCGCTGCCCTGGTCGCTGAGCCCCTGCTCTTCCCCCAGAACGTCGTGCGTGGGCCACTGCTGCCGAATGCGTTCACGGATCAACACCTCGGCAGCGCGATCCGCCGCCGTCACCAGATCGGCTTCGCCTTTGTATTCGATTTTCAGATGCTGGTGGAAGTGATGCATCAGCAAAGCACCCGCTTCGCGAGCGATGGCCGACATGGCGGGGAGAAAGCTACCGGAACTATAAGACTTTGTCATCCTGAGCGGAACAAGCGCTTGCGCGCTTAGCGCAAGCGCCTGCGTAGTCGAAGGATCCCATGCTCTCTGGCGCTGCCATCAGTTCGGCAAGGCATTTCTATCACTGCCCGTGCTCGCGGCCGGCTGTAGCTGCCGCCCTACTTTCTCTTCCCGCCGTCTTCCGCGATATACATGATCTCGTGCTTAAAGATGAAAAGGTTAGGAGCGCCTTCGCGCGTCAGGCGCACCATGTGTTTATCGTAATACTCGATCCAGCCACTCACCGTCTGACCATCCATCAGCTTGACGCTCACTGATTTCTGCTTCTCGCCCAGATCTTTGAGAAAGCTGGCTTCTTCGAAAGTTTCCTCGGGGGGAGGAGTCCGGCCACGCTTGGCGGCATTGGAGTTTCCTTGCGCGTGGAAAGGCATGCAGGCATTGTACACGCAGCCGCTTTCGCGCTGACTTACCCTCCCGGCACGAAAAAAAACCGTGGCGTCGTGCGCCACGGCCGCTGTGCGCCATGCTCTAGAAACTGATGCGCAGCCCGAACTCGAACTGCCGCGGAGCTCCCAGCGCGTAGGTTCCCGACTGCAAACTCGTTCGGAACGGTGTATAGCTCGAGCCCGGAGTCACTCCGCCCAACACATTCGGCGCCAGCACCCCGTTCGACCCAGGTAACAAGGAGCCACTCGGCACGTTGCCCGGCTGGAATGCATTCGCGAAGTTGAAGACGTTAAAGACGCTCGCGCTCGGCTCGATAGTCACGCGATCTTTAACTTTCAGTGGCCACGCTATTCTCAAGTCCATCGTTTTCAGCCAGGGCGTAGCCACAGCATGGGGGGCCACAGAACCGAGTGTAGGCATGATCCAGCCCAGAGCAGCCATGTCGGCCTCGGTCATAACCTGAGTACCGGCAATCAGCCCGGGACACTGTATGTTATTTCCCACAAGGCAATCCCCCGCAGGAGTAAGTGATCCGGCGAAAGTGTGGTTGTACGTGTTGATTGCGCTTTGCAGGTTGTCGATGGTGATACTGTGCCCGAACCCGCCGACTTGAGTTCCCGGCACGGGCTCAGGAGCCGCGGCCGCCCCCAGCCCGGCACCCAGCCAGTCGGTAGCAAAGATTTCGCCTCCATTGGTCAGCTCCGGCAATTGCAGCGTCTGTGGAAGTGGGCTGTAGAAATGTCCGATCATGCTGAACTTCGTATAGAACGGCAGATCGAACGTCCCAGCGAACGAGACCTGATGTTTCCGTTCCAAAGCGCTCGGTCCAGTGAAGCGCCGCGGATCATCGTTGTCCGTTGCCAGGTTGACAAAGTCCTGGTCCTGCATTTGGCTGACCAGCCGTGAGAGCGCGTAGGACACCTGCAAGTTCGCAGTCTTCACGCCCCGCACCGGCTTATCGATCCGCGTCACTAGTCTCATCTGCACGCCGCTGTACACCGAACGCCCGTCCGGATACAGCATATCGACTCCGCCCAGCGCTCCGTTATTTCCCGTGATCGCGTTCGTGCCCGGAAACGCGCAGTAGGAGCAAGGTCCGCCCCCTGCCGCCTGCAGATTCGAATCTAATCCCGCGCTCGAGTATGCCGCCTGCGCCCCCGCTACTCCCAAAGGCGTTCCATTCACGAACGTCGAGTTGATCATGCAGGTAACCTCACCCAATCCGCGGGCGCAACCATTGGCCACCTGCGCCGCATCCCGAGCCGCAACCGCATTCGCCTGATTGAAGCTGCGCGCCGCTCCGCTGTGGTTGATATCCTGCCCGATCAGGTAGTGTTCGCCGATGTTGCGCACGTAATCCACGCTAAGCACCGTCCCCGGACGAATCTCCTTCTCCATGCCCAGGTTCGCCTGCCACGAACGCGGCGTCCGGTAGCCCGGATAGAAAAGGTCATAGCTGGGATTCAACGCCGTCAGCGTCGTGCCCACAAAGTTGCCATTCGGCTGCTGCCCCGTCACGCTCCCAGCCGCCGCCTGAAAGGCGCTGCTCAGCGCCAGTATCTGAGGCGCAACCGTCGAGATCGTCGCCCCGCAAAAGTTCGGCAACACCTGCAAGGCTCCAGTAGTAGGATTTGCCACAACCGTAGCCGCACCCGCAATCGACGTTCCTACCGTTCCAGGACTGGTCGGCCAGTTGAACGCATTCGCTACCCCGCCCTGGCAAACTTCCGGAGCGTCACTGAAACTTCCTTTCGCCAGCCGGGACGGGCTGTCCAACAACGTGTTATTCCAGAACGAGTTCTCATAGAACAATCCGCCCCCGCCGCGGATCACCGTCTTGCCGTTCCCTCCCGCATCCCACGCGAATCCCAGTTGAGGCGCGAAGTTCTCGTTCGGATTGCGGATCCTCTCGCCCAATCCCGCGCCCCATTGATTCAAATCCGGCAGCGCTCCCAGCCCGCTATCCGTGCGCCCGCTGTCGCGCACATAGTGCAAACCATAAGTCAGTGTCAACTTCGGCTTGGCCTTCCACCCATCTCCCACATAGATTTCGACCCGGTTGTCCGGACCCAGTCCTCCACCAGGAAAGCCAAACGAACTTTTCGCAGTGGAGAATCCAATGCCATTGCCTAGGCTAACCCAATCTGCAGGATACGAAGTTGGATCGGAAGATGTCGATCCCACCAGCGAAGTCGTCCCCACCTGCGGAAACGCCGAGTAGGCCGACAGCCGCCCGCCGTCGATGCGATTGAACGTAAACCCGTAGCGGATGATGTGCTTGCCCATCATCCTGCTCCCGTCGTACCTCCCCAGCTTGTCAGATTGAACGGTCTGCTGCGGCCCCAGCCAGCTTGGCCCGCCGCAATAGCTTCCACCCTCGCTAAGAATGCAATTCCCCGCCGTAGACGCGCCAATATTAATGCCCAACCCAGGGATAGGATTATCCACCCCGCCCAGACTGCCCGAGGCATCCTCCATCTCATTTCGAAGCTTGAGATATTCAAAGCGCAGGCTGTGCGCGTAGACCCCAGTGCTGAAGTCGACGCCCAACGCGTTAGTCGCCGTGTTGTTGGTGTCGCGAAACTGCTGTGTGGAACTCGCGGAGCCACTAGGGCGCAGATCGCTGTTCTGGAAGAAATTGAACCGATAGAACGCTCGGGTGCTACCCCTCATGTTCCAGTCCACGCGTTCATCCGTGTTGAACTCCCGGTAAGGCTCGGCCAGAGTGGCCTCCAGTCCATCAAACGGAGAACCAAAAGCCTCGCCCGTCGTGAGATCCTGCTTCGCGCGCTCCGCGTCAGCGAACCAGAACACCTTATCCTTAATAATCGCTCCTCCCGCATCGCCGCCAAACAATTCCCGCTGAAACGAAGGCAAAAAAGTCGCCGTGGAGCCAGGCAGTTCTGCCGCACCCTGATTGCCCCGGAACACTCCAAATACCACTCCGTGAATCTGATCGCTTCCGGATCGGGTAATGACGTTCACCGCCCCTGAGGACGTCAGCCCCGTCGAGAGGTCGAGCAACGACTGGGACAGCTGAAATTCCCGGATCGCGCTCGCCGGAATGTTCTGCGTAGTCGCGCCCACCGTCTCTTCACTGATGTCGACTCCATCCAGCTCGATTCTCTCCGAGCGGCCGTACTGTCCGAGAAATGAAATCGTCGGGAGCCCATTCTTTCCCGTAAAGACGCCTCCGTCTTGCATCTGTACTCCAGGCTCGATCTGGGCCAGGTCAGGAAAATTTCGGCCGTTGATTGGCAGCCTCTCCATCTCGTCGCCGCTGACCACACTTTGCACGGTGGCTTGTTCAATGTTGACCGTCGTGCCACCCTGAACCTGAACCTGCCCCGCTTCCGGCCCCACTCTCATCGTCACATCAGCATGAGTCACGTTGCCGACCTGAACTACCACAGGTAGCAATGTCGGGTTGAATCCTTTAATCTCGACCAGCAGCACGTAGTCTCCCGGCTGAATCGGCCCCGACGAGTACAATCCCACCGCGGAGGTAATCACATGAATTCGCGCCCGCGTGGCCTTATTCGTGATACCCACCTTGATGTCGGCCAGGGGCTTCCCTTGCGGATCCATCACGATTCCCACGATACTGCCCGTACCCACGGTCTGGGCCAGAAGCCACGGCGAGGCCAACAGCAGGGCCGCTGCTGCCAATAGCCCGGCAAAACGGCGAGCGGAATTAAAGTTCAAGATCGCTAACCTTCCCTTCCCAATCTTCACAGAACCTCTCTCCGGCGTTTTCATCATTTCCCGGCCGGCAACTCCCGGCAGCACTTTGCCTTGTAGCCCAGCCTTTCAAGATATCATTCAAGAGAGAGCCTTCAGAAATCCGACTTCGTTGTGTAGTAGCCGGACCGGTGTCGCACATGGTAAGACGACGCATCCGCGGGCCCCGACACTCCCACGTGAATCCGCCGAAACTGCGAGTTCGCCGCCCGTTGCGCCGGATAATAAGCCAGCAGGTATTGCGTGCGTAGTTCGTCGCTGATCTGGTGGAAGGCATTGTCCAGTTGCGACATGGAAGTCGCATAATAATACTTTCCTCCCGTATCCTCCGAGAGTTGGATCAGCGCGTGCTCACCCCCTATTTCGCGGCCCGCGCTGTTCTCGATGGGCACCACGATTATGCTGTAAACCAGCGCCTCGGCCTCTTCGGCGGCGCGTGCCGCACCTTTATAGTCGATTCTGCTGACCGTGTCTCCGCCGTCGGTAATCAGCACCAGCACTTTCCTTCCCTGTCGGCGGTCGAGCGAACGTGAGGCTAAATAGACGGCGTCGAAAAGCGCCGTAGCCGCGCCCAGGCGGATATGGTCAATCCCCTCGTCGATGTGCTTCAGATCGGCGGTGTATCCAAAGGGCGACTGCGACACCGCTTCACTAAAACTAAACACCGACAAAGCATCGATCGGCCGCACAATGTCATGAGCAAAGCGTTTGGCCGAAGCCTCCTCCAGCGGAAGGTCGTGCCGCGTGCTCAGGCTGGTATCGATGGCCAGCGCAATCGAAATCGGCAGCGCCGACTCCTTGTCGAAGACCGAGATCGTTTGCTCGCGGCCATCTTCCTGCACCAGGAAATTCTCTTTCTTGAGCCCACCCACGGGCGCCGCATGAGCATCGGTCACGGTGACGTAAACGCTCACCAGTTTGACGTCAACTTTGAGTGTAGTTTCCGGGTCCGTCGCCGTTTGGTTTTGGGCCCCGGCCGGCTGCGGGTACGACGCAGCGCAGGCCAGCACCAGCAGAGTCGCGGTAACGGATTTTCTCATTCGGTAGAAGAAGTATACCTGCGCAATTCGGCCCCCGTGGGAACAGCCGCCTCGGCTGTCCCGCCGAGCGCAGCGAGCTGCTCCGGCGCTCAATGCCTGCCTACCAAAATAACGTTGTCATCCTGAGCGAAGCGAGGGATCTATGCAATTGCCGGCGCTGCCACCATCCCCGCAGCGCACCGGCAAACTCAAACCCGCTCACTTAGATGCACCTTCCGCTCCGGGGCTGCCTTGAACCAGCGAATTTCCGCCTCGAATTTCTTCAGGAAAAGCCTCGCCATCTGCCCACACCGCACCATCCTCGAAATATTCTTTCTTCCAGATGGGCACCGTACGCTTGAGCCTATCAATCAGCCAGCGACAAGCCTCAAAAGCCGCCGCGCGGTGAGCCGATGCGACCACGATCAACACGCTGGTCTCGCCGATCACCAGCCGCCCCAGCCGGTGTATCAGCGCAACCTCGCGCACCTGAAATTGTTTCAGCGCCTGCTCAGCCAGCTCTTCCATCTGTCGCAGCGCCATCTCCTCATAAGCCTCGTAATCGAGATAAAGCGTCCGCCGCCCCCGCGTCTGGTTGCGCACCACACCCTCAAACACCACAGCAGCCCCGTCCTCGCCCTTCTTGACACGCTGAAGCACGCCAAACGTGTCAATCGCATCCCGAACAATCAAAGCGTATCGGGAATCCGAACCGTAGCGTCCCGCCGGCTGTCGGGAAGGCGTCTCGCCCTCCAACCCGCCGCTGACCGGCGGCAGCAAAGCCACTTCATCGCCAGACTTCAACCCAGTCTCCGCCCCAGCGTATTCCTGATTCACCGCCACAGCGAGCGAACCCAGAGATTCTTTCAGCCGCGGAACCTGCGCCAGGTAGTGCGCCAGCACATCACGCACCAACGCCCCCTCCGGCAGCTCCAGCAAATCACTGGACTTGCCCGCCAGATCTTTCAACCCCCCGAAAAAGAGAACCCGCACGCGCATGAGAGCAAATCGAGGCAGTCACCTGCCACATCAACGCTCGTATTCCACTTCGTGAAAGCTCGTATTCGACTTCCTGAGCGAAGAGCTCGGGAAGGGCACGGCTTCAGCCGTGCCGCCATCCGCCAGTAAGAATCAGGGCTTTAGCCCCTGAGGTATTACACTGCCCCTCCGAGCACGAGACCGCTTCCCAGTTTAACGCGAGATCGGCTCCCCGCTTCGTCATCCAACCCGCACCGAGCGTTTCCAGGAAGTTGCACCGAAATTCCCTCCGTCGAATCGAACTAGGCACACATACGCAAGAGGAACCGACCAACCATGAACCCTCCCCTGACCATTCTCGGCATAGCCGGAAGTCTGCGGCAAGGCTCCTACAACCGTCTGGCGCTACAAGCGGCGCAACAGCTGGCTCCCTCAGGCTCAAAGATCGAGATCTTCGATCTGCACGGGATTCCACTGTTCAATCAGGACCACGAAAAAACTCCACCCGCCGCCGTGGTCGAATTCAAGAAGCAAATTCGTGCCGCCGACGCCATCCTGTTCGCTACCCCGGAGTACAACTATAACTTCCCGGGTGTCCTGAAGAACGCCATCGACTGGGCTTCGCGTCCTTATGGGGACAACGCGTGGAGTGACAAGCCCGTGGCCATCATGGGTGCGTCGCCGGGAATTCTAGGGACTGCTCGGGCGCAGTTGCTGCTGCGGCCATTGCTGACGTATCTGAATATGCACCCGGTTAACCAACCCGAGGTCATGATCGCCAGGGCGAATGAGAAGTTCGACGCCAACGGCAATTTAACCGACGAAGCCGCTAGGAAACTCATGCACCTGCTGCTGCAAAATCTCGTGGATTGGACCTATCGCTTGGGGAAGTGAGTTACGCGCAGGAAATGTTTTCATCCATCTCCTGCAGCCGCGCTCCAACGGTGACTCAAAACGAGCCCTCGGCTTTGGACTCCGACTAAGATCTTTAGATTGATACACTTGGGAGTTGTTATAAGTACATTTCGATACAGACATTCCTGCATGCACAAATGTTCCAGTTGGAACATAACTCACATATGTTCCAGTTGGAACACTTAAGCAAAAACGCTCCAATGTTCCAATCGGAACATTGGAGCGATTCGGTTTCGCATCTAGGGACTGGCCACTGCCCTTAAGAATGCCAGGTCACAACTTTGTCGTGAACCACAGCTGGCTCCTGGATAGACCGCGTGGGGGGAGCTTCCTGCTTGGAATCCTTCGGCGGCGTTGGCCGAGTCGCCTTCGCCGCTAGCGCCTCCGCCACCACTGGCAGCGAGATGCGCAACGCCTCTTCAATCGTCTTCACATAGTGAATGCTGAGGTTCTCGACTTGCTCAGGCGTAAGATCCTCCTCAACATTCATCTTGTTTTCCGCGGGCAGAATCACCGTCGTAACTCCGGCACGCTTGGCCGCCAGCACTTTTTCTTTAATGCCTCCCACTGGAAGGACGTTGCCGCTGAGCGTGATCTCGCCCGTCATCGCGGTGAGCGGCCGGATGCGATGCCCCGACAGCAACGAAACCAACGTGGTCGCCATCGTCACGCCCGCCGACGGACCATCCTTCGGGATCGCCCCCGCCGGCACGTGCATATGAATGTCATGGTCGGCGAAGAAGTCTTCCTTGATGCCAAGCTGCGCGGCGTTCGAACGCACCCAGGTCAGAGCCGCCTGCATCGACTCCTGCATCACCTGACCAATCTGTCCAGTCATGGTGAATCCGCCTTTGCCTTTCATGGCATTGGCTTCGACGAAGAGCACATCGCCGCCCGATGGAGTCCAGGCCAGGCCAACCGCCACGCCGGGACGCTCGGTTCGCTCCTCGATTTCGCCTTCGCCGCGAATCTTGATGCCGCCCAGAAATTCCTGAATGATTTCCTGCGTGACCACAAGCTTCTCGGTCTTGCCTTCGGCCAGCCGCCGCGCCTGCTTGCGGCAGATGGTCCCGATGGTGCGCTCCAGACTGCGCACGCCCGCTTCACGCGTGTAGTGACGAATCACGTAACGCAAAGCTTCATCAGGAAACTCGATCTGCTCAGCCGTGATGCCGTTCTCTTCCACCTGACGTGGAACCAGATAACGTCGCGCGATGTGCAGCTTCTCTTCCTCGCTATAGCCTTGCAGTTCGATGATCTCCATGCGATCGCGCAGCGGCTCGGCAATGGGGTCGAGCATGTTCGCAGTCGTAATGAAAAGAACTTTCGACAAGTCGAACGTCACGTCCAGATAGTTGTCGCGGAAGGTCGCGTTCTGCTCGGGATCGAGCGCCTCGAGCAGAGCCGAAGCGGGATCGCCGCGGAAATCGCGGCCTACTTTGTCGATTTCGTCGAGCATGAAAACCGGATCCTTGGTTTCGGCGCGGCGAATGCCCTGGATGATTTGTCCAGGAAGTGCGCCGATGTAGGTGCGGCGATGGCCACGAATTTCGGCCTCATCGTGCACACCGCCGAGCGATAGCCGCACGAACTTGCGGCCCAGAGCGCGCGCGATCGACTTGCCGAGCGAAGTCTTGCCCACGCCCGGAGGTCCGACGAAGCACAGGATCGGGCCCTTCATGTTCGGTTTCAGCCGTCTCACGGAGAGGTAGTCGAGAATGCGATCCTTGACCTTTTCCAGGTCATAGTGATCGGTATCCAAAATTTCTTTGGCCTTGATGATCTCGATCTCCTGGCCGGAAGTCTTATTCCAGGGCAGCACGGCCAGCCACTCGACGTAGTTGCGCGTGAGTGAGTAGTCGGCGGCCATGGGAGACATGCGAGAGAGGCGTCCCAATTCCTTGAGCGCTTCCTTTTTTACTTCTTCAGGCATGCCTGCGTCGTCGATCTTCTTCTTCAGGTCTTCGATGTCGCGCTGGCCTTCATCCTGTTCGCCCAATTCTTTCTGAATAGCTTTCATCTGCTCGCGCAGGTAATACTCGCGCTGGGTCTGCTGCACGCGGTCCTGCACTTCGCTCTGGATCTTGTTGCGCAGTTGCTGCACTTCGAGTTCCTTGGCGAGGTGCTGGTTGATCTTCTCGAGGCGCACGCGGATGTCGAGGGTTTCAAGCGTGTCCTGCTTGTCGGGCGTGGAGAGCGAAGGCAAAGATGAAGCGATGAAATCTACCAGGCGGCCCGGTTCGTCAATGTTCAAGGCCACAGTGGAGAGTTCATCCGATAGCGTGGGCGAACCGGAGACAATCTGCTGGAACAGGGTGAGGACGTTGCGCTGCAGGGCCTCGATTTCGGAGCTGTCCGGAGGAATAGCTTCAGGAATAGTAGAGACCTTGGCGCGCATGAATGGAGCTAACTGGGTGAATTCGCCCAGGCGCACCCGTTCCAGGCCTTCGGCAAACACGAACAGGCTCTGGTTGGGCATTTTGACCACTTTGTGGACGACGGCGGAAGTGCCGACGGTATAGAGATCGCTGGCCTGCGGGCTATCGACCCGGGCCTCGCGCTGGGCGACGACTATGATGGTCTTGTCTTCGCCCAAGGAATTGATCAGTTGGACAGAACTCTCCCGGCCCACCGTAAGAGGAAGGACGGCGTGCGGAAACAGGACAGTATCGCGCACTGGAAGCACGGGCAAAGCCCGTACTTCGTTTGTTTCCCGATGCTTAGGAACCTGCTCGGAAAGCGGCTGCTGGCTCATTGGCTCTCCTTGAGTGTAACTCACTCAAGCTTAGATGATCGTCTTCCGGAAAGGTTTCAGACTCCCGGTAGTTCCCCGCGAAGTGAATTCTATTCCTGTTGCGGACTGTTCGCACTGTATCAAAGGTGCAACGGCTATTGCGGAGGGGGACACCCATTTTCGGAGAAAGTTCTCCGGAACAAAGGCTTCCAAATTGGGAATGGGGTACCTCAAGGCTCGGTTTCACGTACTTCTTCAAACCCGCGGTAAAGTTCGTAACCACGGTGACGGCCTTGCTGACCTGCTGAAAAACCAGATTCAGCAGGATTTTCTTGCCCTCGGGGGTGACGTCGTGGAGGCCCGAACTGTTGCTCGTCGAGTTTGACGCTAGCGGCTGGGCGGCACGATCTGCCGTTTGCCGAATTGATTCGGGGTAGGTGGTTTGCTAAGGTCGTGGTCATGTCCGAGCGTGTCATTTCCGAGCGTGTCATTTCCGAGTGTTCCAGCGAGCAGATACGCGAATTGCTCGACTCCCTTTATCGCGTGGAGTCGGGACGAATCCTGGCAACTCTGATCCGCTTGCTCGGTGATTTTGATGTTGCCGAGGAGGCGATGCACGAAGCCTTTGCGGTAGCGCTGAGCCTGTGGCCGAGGAGCGGAGTACCCGACAACCCGCGACCATGGTTGATTTCGACGGCCCGATTCAAAGCCATTGATACTCTGCGCCGACGGGCAAGATTTGATGCGTCTCAGGACGAGCTCGCGCGACATTTCGAAGCGCAATGGAGTTCGGCGGATAGGTCCAATAAAAATAAAGAGGACAGCCTTGGGGACGAGTTTCTTGAAGACGACCGGCTGCGCCTGATTTTTACCTGCTGTCATCCGTCTCTAGCGCCGGAAGCGCGCGTTGCGCTCACCTTGCGTGAGGTGTGCGGGTTGACGACCGAGGAGATCGCAAAGGCCTTCCTCATCACTCCGCGTACACTGGCGCAGCGCATTGTGCGCGCAAAGGCAAAGATTCGAGACACACAGGTTCCGTACGAGGTGCCGACGCTGCAGGAATTGCCGGAGCGACTGGGTGCGGTGCTCCAGGTCATCTATCTCGTCTTTAACGAGGGTTATTCGGCTGCGGCGGGAGCGGAGGTAACGCGGGCCGAGCTAACCGGCGAGGCGATTCGACTGGGCCGGTTGCTGGCCGAACTTCATCTGACCAAGCTCGGGCCAGAGCCGGGAGTCATGGCCCCGGAAGTCATGGGTTCAGAAATAATGGGGCTGCTTTCCCTGATGTTGCTACAAGAATCCCGTCGCGCCGCGAGAACCTCTTCGACGGGAGAGCTCATTTTGCTGGAGAACCAAGAGCGCTCGCTCTGGAACCGGGAGCAGATCGCGGAAGGAGTGGCATTGCTGGAGAAAGCCCTGAAGTACCAGCAAAAGTCGCGCCGCTTCGGCGCTTACACACTGCAGGCTGCGATTGCGGCCGTTCATGCCGAGGCGGAATCGGTCGCTGTGACCGACTGGGGGCAGATTGTTGCGCTTTACGACCGATTGTTACGAATTCATCCTTCGCCAGTTGTACAGCTCAATCGTGCCGTGGCCATTGCCATGCGCGATGGTCCAGAGGCTGGTCTGGCGCACATCGACGCGGTGTTGGAACATGGCGAATTGGCCAATTACTACCTGGCTCATTCCGCCCGTGCAGATATGTACCGCAGGCTGGGCAGGACAGCTGAGGCTCGCGCGTCCTATGAGAAGGCGCTGGCGCTGACCCAACAGGAACCAGAGCGGCAATTCCTCGCCTGGCGGCTCGAGGAATTGAAATAAAGCTCATCGAGAAATTTGCGAGCTGAAAGAAATGGCCCCGCATTGGCGGGGCCATAAAACGTGGTGCGGCTCTCTGTCGATTCTTAGTATTGGGTGATCACGGGGACGCTGTCAAGTTACTTGGAGAGATTATCTCTGTATTTTCTCCCCAGAACGGCTCCTCCACAGAAACGGGAGTGTGGACCCGGCGGGACTCGAACCCGCATCTGCACTTTGACAGAGAGCCGTGCTACCCGTTGCACCACGGGCCACTGTGGGAAGTGTCTGAGGTCGCGGTGGCAATTACAAGAGCACAGCTGTTTAATTTCCCGCCGTGGTGCCGAATCGGGACGGCGCTGGCAGGGGAATTGGTGAACGTTCCGTCTGTCCCGGGTTTCTAACCACCTCGAAAATAAACTTGCGGCAGGAGTCTTGGTTTGGGTGCTTGGAGTTTACCACTCGGTTACAGGGTACCCCCCGTCCCCTCGACCCTCAATCTTTAAAATCACGGGGTTAACATCTTGCTCTGCTGGCGGCGGGCAGGATGGTTGGGGTCGGTGAATTCGAGCAGTTCGATGGGCGCGCCGTTTTCGACGATGAAGGCGACGCGGACGCCGTCGGATGGGCTGTTGGGAGGAATCAGGATTTCGCGGCCAGCCAGCTCGGAGGCGAGATCAGCCACTTCAAACGCGACGTGCGGAACTTGCCGGACGAGATCAGGGACCGCCGCGTCCGCTTCGAAACGCATCCACTCCACGCCAAATTCGCTTTTCTCGTGGCTGACGACAAAGAGTTTCAGGTGTTTCAAGTGGGTCTCGCCAGGCTTCGCTTCGGTAGTGGGAATTCCGATGTGATGGTACCGGCGCATGGTTTTTCGCTCTCCGTGGAATTGGCACAAATTCTACGCTGTCGTTGCCGCGTTTGAAACCGCCGGGCGCCTCACTTGAGGGATGCGTCGCGAATGGGAGATGCGGGCTACGCGCCGGTAGAAACAAAATTTCTTGGACAAATTGTCGAATTCCGGCCGGCCGTTCGACTATATCGTGAAGGCAGGGGAATCGACCCGCAAGAAAACCGTTGCAGAAAGAAGACCATTACAGAAGAAGGAGAAATCGTGGCGCAATATTTGGTTGCTATTCACCACCCCGACGATTACGACCCGTCCGTCGAGGACGAAGCGATGTCCCGCGATATCCACGCGCTCAACCGCGAGATGGTGGCTGCCGGTGTAAGGGTTTTCGTCGGCGGCCTCTCCCCGGCCCGCAACGCGAAGTCGCTGCGGGCGAAGCCCGATGGCAATGTGCTCATCACCGACGGGCCGTACTGGAGACCAAGGAGCACATAGGCGGTTTTTGGGTCCTGAAGGCGGCTGACCTCGAGGAGGCACTGGCGTGGGGGCGCAAGGCTGCCGTCGCTTGCCGGGCGCCGGTCGAGGTGCGCCTGTTGTTTCAACGGCCACCAGACGCTCCTCAAGCATGATTTGGTCGATGCGTTCGGGCTAATGAAATTTCCGATAACGTTGGGCGGTGGCCGATGGCACGATCACGGCGGCATTCAAACTGACGGAAAGCACAGTCAAGTCGAAAGGCGTCATTATCGTGAATCACGAGCGTGGAGGCGCAGTCCCACCCGGAAGTCTATAAACATTCGGGAAAAGGCTTCAGAAGCAAAACCAACTAGGTATATTCGCGATTATGGTGTAGTGACGGGTTTGTAAATAAGGCCGATGACTATTCCGACGATAGTCCACTGGACGAAGTAAACCACAGCCTGTCCCAGAGCGAGTTTCAGCCCGATGTTCAGGTTCACATAGTTGTGCAGCACAAATGCGCAAACCACGAAAAAACCAATGAGAACGCCGAAGAGCGCACCTTCCGCAGTGCCCGATCCGCCCTGATGTATCATTGCGAACATTATGGCGACAACCAGGATCGCCATGAAAGTTGCGGCCATTCCAATTGGCATAACAGTCATCATTTTTTCTTTAGGTCGGAATACGGCCGGATACTTGTGGGCTTCATTGATTAGGGCTGGCACCAGCCACAGCACTAGAAAACCAAAGACAAAATACGCGACCGTGCCAGCAAGCGCCGCCAGCGCGAGACGTGAATAGTTCATTTGCACTCCTTTTACAAATTGCAGATCAAAAATCACAGTCGGTTTCGGCAGGACTTTAATCCAGAATTTCCTTCTTGACTTCGAAAATTGCAAAGATTGTACACTGAGGTTTCCCATCCTTGGCACCGTTGAACAATAACTGCCATCTCAGTTCTCCTGAAGCTCTGCAAACCGGCCATTCTCGAGATTGCCTTCTTCCGTCCCCGGTTTGACAACATTCCGGGCAGCTGAAATAAAGAAAATGGAGTAGCTGTCGATTTTCGGTCTCCCGAACGACTATCTGATAACAGAACGAGGAGCTACGGCTCTGAGGGACAGCAAACAAGGATTCACAGGAAACGGGGAGGAATGGATGAAATACATCTGTTTGGGATACATCGAGCCGGGCAAGTTCGAAAACATGTCTGAGAGCGAGCGCAACACCACGCTGGACGAGTGTTTTAGCTACAACGACGAACTGCGGAAGAACGGACATTTGGTCGCTGAGGAACCTCTTCAGGCCGCCAACACGGCGGTGACCGTGTCTTGGAAGAACGGAAAGGTTGCAGTGACAGACGGTCCGTACGCGGAAACGAAGGAGCAATTGGGTGGAATTCAAGTGCTTGAAGCGCGAGATCTGAATCACGCAATTCAGCTCATTTCCCAATGTCCAGGAGTGAAGTTGAAGTGTGGAACAATCGAGATACGTCCGGCGGCGGATATCAGCGCAATGATGAGGGAGAGCGAGCGGCGACGGCGAAAGGATAGCTCGCGATAAGGGCAGCCACGAGGGAAAGAATGATTGAGTAAGTGCAATGGAAAGCCCTAGGGCTTTGCGGGCAGCGGCTGCCAGAGCTCAATCTTATTCCCATCCAGGTCATAGATCCAGGCAAAGCGACCGTAGGATTCATCCATTCGTTTGGCGTCAATCTTTACTCCCTCTTGTTTTAAGCGGTCGAGCAAAGCGTCCATATCGTCCACGATGTAATTGATCATGAAAGGTGCGGGGCTGGGATCGAAATACTTAGTGGAGTTGGGAAAAACAGTCCAAACTGTAACGTGTTCCTTTTGCGGGTCGTCGTGTTCGCGCCACGGAAGCATCGCGCCTTGGCCTTTGTCAGCGAGTCCAAGATGCTTCGCATACCATTCGCGCATCTGATCACGATCAGCGGATTTGAAGAAGACACCGCCGATTCCAAGGATGCGCCCGCGCTGCTCCACTTTGACAGGCACCTTCGACTTTTCAGGTTGCGGAGATTGCACGTCCTGTCCTCCTATAGAGCGGGCCGAGATGAGCAACAGCGAGCCGAGCACAATTGTGCTCCACGGTATGCCTTGCATCGGCGGATTATACATAAGTTTCGATTCGAGTGGAGAAATCGGTCTGCTGAAGGATTCGTGAGCACCGCGGGATCTCCGCTTTGCCGATTTACCGCTCCGGCGGTATCTTATGGGTTTTTACGCACGGGTGCTCCCTGGCTTGAACTTCCCGATCGATATCCGTCGTACCAGACCTGTCATCCCAGACCTGTCATCGCCGATTCCAGCAAGGGGTCCGGTCCAGAGTGATGAGAGGTGTTCTAGAGGCTCTTGTCGATCATCGGGTTTGTCCACGGGTCCGCATTCCCAATTAGCCGCATGATTACGGGCGGGCTATAATTGCGCGCACTGATGCCGCTCGCCCCTGGCACAAAAATCGGGCCTTATGAAATTCAATCGCCGCTCGGCGCGGGCGGCATGGGCGAAGTCTACCGTGCGAAAGATACACGGCTGGGCCGGGATGTTGCCATTAAGGTCCTGCCGGAAAAGCTGGCGAGAGACGCAGAACGGCTGCAGCGATTTGAAACCGAGGCCCGGGTGATTGCGGCCCTGAACCACCCCAACATTCTTTCTATTCACGACATCGGCACCTATGAGGGCGCGCCTTATCTGGTCTCTGAGTGCCTGGAGGGTCAAACCCTGAGGATGGAGCTGAGCGGTTCGGCGTTGCCGGTGCGGCGAATCGTCGACTACGGCACCCAAATCGCACAGGGCCTGGCGGCGGCGCACGACAAAGGAATCATTCATCGCGATCTAAAGCCGGAAAATGTCTTCGTCACCCGCGACGGGCGGGTAAAGATTCTTGATTTTGGAATAGCGAAGCTGGTGCTGCCGGAGGCGTCTTCGGACGAGGTCGCAACCCTGGATGCCGGGCCCACTTCGACCGGCATCGTGCTCGGCACGGCGGGATACATGTCTCCGGAGCAGGTTCGGGGCGAGCCGGTCGACGCCCGTTCCGATATTTTTGAGCTGGGGGCGATTTTGTACGAAATGCTGTTCGGGCAGCGCGCCTTCCGGCGCGATACTTCGGCCGAGACGATGACTGCAATCCTGAAAGAGGATCCGCCGGAGTTAAGCCTTACGGGGAAAACCACTTCGCCTGCGTTGGAGCGCATTGTCCGGCGATGCCTCGAGAAAAAGCCCCTGCAGCGCTTTCAATCGGCGCGGGATTTGGCCTTCAATCTGGAAGGCCTGACGGGAGTTTCTTCCACTAGTGCAACAAGCGTGATTGCTGGCGTTGGGATTGCAGCCGGCGAAAAGAAGACGTCGGGCAAGCGGATGATGATGCTTGCGGCAGGAGCGCTTTTGCTCGCGCTTTTGCTTGCGGGAAGCTGGATGCTGGGAGCAGACAGCCGTTCGGTTCCTCCCCCAACGTATCATCAGCTCACGTTTGAGCGCGGATTGGTGTATGCCGCACGCTTTGCACCGGATGGCCCCTCGATCTATTACAGCGCCAGCTGGAACGGCGAGCCGGTCCAGCTTTATTCTACGCAGTCCGACAATCCCGAATCGCGCCCATTAAATCTCGTCAACTCTACGCTGTTCGCGGTATCTGCCTCGCAGTTGGCGATTTCGATGGGTTGCAAGGACCGCTATATCGGGCTTTGCCAGGGCACACTGGGGCTGGTGCCCCCTGCCGGCGGCACGCCGCGGGAGGTTGCCGACGGTGTGCTGGCCGCCGATTGGAGCGCCGATGGCAGCGAGATGGCTTTGATCCTTCAGGTCGCGGGAAAGTATCGGGTGGAGTTCCCCCGCGGGAAGATGCTTTACGAAAGCACGCACCCGCTGGGATATCTGCGAATCGCACCACGCGGCAACGCGGTGGCGTTCGGGGAATTTAGTTCGGTCGATGGCGATGCAGGGTGGGTGCTAGCCGTCGACCGCAACGGAAAGCAACTGCTCCGCTCGCCAACATTCGTCAGTGTGGAGGGCGTGGCATGGGCTCCTTCCGGTGACGAGGTTTGGGCTGGGGCCACGCGGACGGAGGGATGGGCGAACGAAGTGGTTGGTCTAGGACTCAATGGAAAAGAGCGCGTCGTTCTTCGGCTGCCGGGCGTTCTCCGGCTTCACGATGTGTCGCGAGACGGGCGAGTGCTGCTTTCGAAAGAGTCGTGGAGAAGCGGATTGCAATTCCGTGGGCCGGCCGACAAGAAAGAACGCGACCTCAGTTGGCTCGACTATGCCACTTTGCGGGACATTTCGGCCGACGGTAGCTGGATTTCGTTCGACGACTGGGGTTCGGCCGCGGGCGCTTCAGGCCTGGCTTTCCTGCGAAAAACCGATGGATCCCCTGCGATAAAACTCGGCCAGTACGGCGAGCCAATCCTCTCGCCAGATGCCAAGCAGGTATTGGCGAGCAACACCGCGACCGTAAACCTGGTGGGTTTCGTTTTGTTGCCCACTGGCGTGGGGGAAATCCAGCAAGTCGGCGTATCCGGAATGCAGGAAACGACTTCGATGGGCTTCATGCCGGATGGAAAAGCAATTTATTACGCCGGCGACGACGGCCACGGATGGAAGATGTTTATCCAGGACATTCCCGGCGGTACCCCGCGTGGCGTGTCCCCGGCGATTTCGGTCAAGCGGAACCATTTTGAAGGTCACTACCTTTCGCCGGATGGCCGAACATTTTTTTCCCGTGACCTGAGCGAGCGGGGCGGGCTGTATCCAATAGCGGGCGGAGATCCGCGGGTGATTCCGGGCTGGTTGCCGGAGGACATCTGGGTTGCGTGGGCCGCTGACGGACGCTCGATCTACGTCTATCACGACGACAAAACTTCGGCGCCTCTTTACAGGCTTGAGCTTGCGACCGGGAAGCGGGAACTGATTACGACCTTGGCTCCGAGCGACCCTGCTGGAGTGACGACCATCGTGAACGTGCGCATGACGGCCGACGGCAAGACTTACGGTTACTCGTTCTCTAGAGAGCTGTCGGATTTGTTCCTGGTCGAGGGAGTGAGGTAGTCGTTTCAAGCAGACAGGAAGCCTCTCTGATTTTGACGCCAGCACCCTTTCACAGCGGAGCTGCGCGGTAAATCCCCAGCACTTTGACGAACTCTGCCACCTCGCCCAGGTGGCGGAGGGCGTTGCGGGCGGATTCGTCGTCGCCGCGGAGGAAGTCTACGTAGAAGACGTATTCCCAGGGGCGTCCGCGCAGCGGGCGAGACTCGATCTTGCTGAGGCTGATGTCGCGCAGAGCGAAGACGCTAAGCGACTTGAAGAGCGCGCCGGGCAGGTTCTTGACCTTGAAGGCGATGGAAGTCTTGTTGGCGCCGGGCGGAATGAGGCGGTGGTGGCCGGGTGCGGAGGCAGCGCTTCCCTTCTGCCGCGAAGGATTTCTTGGTTTTCCCGAAGATTTGCGAATCAGGAAGAAGCGGGTGAAGTTGCGTTTGTCGTCCTCGATGCCGGCCTGGAGAATCTTGCCGGAATATTCGCGGGCAGCGTGGCGGCTGGCGATGCCGGCGGCGCCGGGAAGACGATGTGCAACGACGTGTTTCACGCTGCCCGCGGTGTCGTAGAAAGGAACCGGCTCGAGGCGGGGATGGCGGCGGAAGAAGTCGCGGCACTGGTCGAGGGCCACGGGGTGTGAGAGCACCTGGCGCAGTTGGTCGAACTTCACGCCGGGAGCGGCGATCACGTTGTGCACGATGCGCAGCAGGAATTCGCTCTGAATGAAAACTTCGCGGGCGACTAGAAGATCAGCATGCTCAGCCACCGTCCCAGCCAGCGAGTTTTCGATGGGGATAACGGCGGCGGCGACTGATCCGCGCTGCAAGCGGTCGAACACTTCCACGGAACGCGCGCAGGGGATAACCGTGCAGCGCGGCAGCATGCGTTCCGCGGCCTCGTGGCTGAAAGAACCGAGTTCGCCCTGGATGGCAACTTTGATGGCGCCTTTCATTACATGGGAAGGTAGCTGGAGAATGGGGCAAAGTGCAAATTGAAAGGCTAAATGAGGTCTTTCTGAAGCACGAGCGCGTCCACGCCGTTTGAGTAATACCGGGGGAACGTCCTGATCACGCTGTAGGCGTGGCGTTTGTAAAACGATAAGGCGGAAACGTTATCCACCGCGGTTTCGAGCTCGACCGAACGGCAATGAGCGGTGCTCAGACGGTCTTCAGCAGCGTGCAGGAGAAGTGACCCCACACCAGAGCGCCGGAAGGCGGCGATTACGTCGATCGTAATAATATGACCGTGGCCGCGGCCGTCCGCTTCGGCAACAATGAAGCCGGCAACGGAGGCCGAGGCGATGGCTGAAGAATATTTCGTGGCCTTTCCCGAATCGGGAACGGGGGTGGCTGGTGCCGACGGCACGGCATCGACGGCGAGCAGGGTGAACGATCCGCGGCGGCGCATGTAGAGCTTGAGCTCCGTCCGCGAGTAAGAGATGCCGGGAGCAAAACAATCCTGATCGATGCGCCAGAGCGTATCGAAATCGGAGGCCTGGAAGTCCCGAATAGTGAAAGGCACGGAGCCATTGTAGCGGGAGGCGCTGGGCCGGGATCGGAAGATGTCGGGACGGCCCATGAGCAGGCCTGGAACGATAGCTCCCGAGTTTTCCACAGCTAATCTAAGCTTGGCCACCCGGAGGGATGAATTGAGACCTTTGTCCCCTTGCTTCGAGCGCCCCCCCGGACGTACCATGTGCAACAGAGGAAGCGTTGTGGGACGCCTTCTGCTGATTGACGTGGCCGGTTCGGTCGCCCTTCTGGGACTGTGGTACCTGGTGTTTTCCACCTACAATCGAAAAAGAGGAGCCACGGCCTTGCGTTGGGTGCAGACCGCGTGCGCCGACAAGGGACGCGTAGTGGATTCGCGTTGGGTGGGAAGTTCGCGTCTGCAGGCGCGGCTGCATTTTGCTTCCCGCTGGTTTGAGAATGCGCGCGTAACCGTGAAGTTCAGGCCGCGAGCGCTCCCGGTGCACTGGCTGCTGAGCTGCTGGCGACACCAGAAAGAAACTCTGACCTTCGAAGCCGATCTGGGTGGTTCTCCGACCTTTCATCTGGAAGTAGTGCGGCATCGCTGGTGCGCGCACAGCCGGGGGACGACGTCGCGCAAGCGCGACGGACGGGAGTGGGATCTCTACGAGCCTGGCCCCATCATCCTGACCACGCGGACACACTGGAAACAGGATCCCACGGCGGAACTGAACGCGCTGATGTCGGCCCGGCGGCAGGACATTTTGCAGGTGCACTTCCGTCCGGAGTCACCCCAGTTTTCGGCCACGGTGCGACTGGAAGCGCTGGCCGATCCAGAGTCGGCTGCGACATTCGTCAGCGCTCTGCGCGAGATCGCTACCGGAGCCTCAGCGCACAGACAATAAGCAACTCACACTTTCGCCGCTCCACGATGTGCCGGCTTGACTGCGGAGAATTCCCCCCTCCGATTCTCTTCCCCTGTTCTACGCGGTCTTGGCCGGAGGCGCTTCCTCCCGGTGGTTCTGAATAAATCTCTTTTATGCCTTCGATCAGGTTTTTCGATTGTTCGGGCCCCCGCACTCGCGCTATTCTTCACTGTTGAAACCCAGCCGTTCAACAGCCTGTATCCGTAGCCTTGGTGCCGACATCATTCTTGCTGACGACGAATAGGAGACTGAAAGATATCCATGCCCAACGAACTGCGTAATTTCCTGGCACTCACCTACGACGAACTCGAGGACCTGAATCTGGAGGCGAAGGAGCAGCGCAGGAACCGTGTCCCCATCGGCAAGATCCAAGAAAAGCGGTTGAAGTATCTGACCGACGAAAAGCGGATCAAGGCCGTCACCGTGCTCTTCAGCGACCTCGAGGGCCGGCTGCACATGCTCGACTACGACAAGAAGTTTTTGATCAAGAGCTGGGACAACCTCACGTTTGACGGCTCTTCGATTCGCGGGTTCACGGCACAGCGCGAGAGCGATCTGCGGCTGGGAATCGACTGGGCAGCGTTCTACTGGGCGCCGGCGGACGTTTTTGGCTCCGGCAAGGTGCTGGTGTTTGGCGAAGTCATCGACAAAGGCGGCACCTCGTACTCGGCGGATATTCGCGGGGTGCTCAAGAGCTATGCCGGCACTTTGCACAAAAAGAAAGGTTACACGCTCAACGCGGCCAACGAAATTGAAGGTTTTCTGTTCCAAGGCTCGGACGCCGAACGCCGCTATCACGAAACCGGTAAGTTCGAATACGTAAATACCGGCGGATACTATCATTCGCTGCCCGGCGATCCGCTGCGCACTTTCATCGACACAACCGCCGAAGTGCAGCGCGCCATGGGCTTCCAGAACGAGAAGGACCATCCTGAAGTTGCGCCTTCGCAATTCGAAATCAACTACGGTTACGGCGAAGTGGTGGCCGCCGCCGATCAGATTCAACTTTACAAGCTGATCTGCCGCCAGGTCGCGACCAACCTGGGATTCACTGCTTCTTTCCTGCCCAAGCCGGTAGTGGGCGTGAACGGCAGCGGCATGCATACGAACGTTTCGATCAGCGAGAACGGCAAGAACTTGTTCTGGGACGCCAAAGGCGAAGAAAAGCTCAGCAAGATGGGATGGGCGTTTCTGGATCGCATTCTCACGCATGGCAACGACATTTGCTTGCTGCTGAATCCGAGCGTGAACGCCTACCGCCGTCTCGATCCGCACTTCGAAGCGCCGAATCAGATCAAGGCTTCCGCCGTGGATCGCGGATCGATGATCCGCATCCCCATCGGCAACGAAAAGAGTATGCGGGTGGAGGTGCGGTCGGTTGCCCCGGACGCGAATCCGTACCTGGTGATGCTGGCGATCTTCAAGAGCGGCATCGATGGCGAAACTTCGAAGATCAAGAACCTGCGCCAGGCCGAACGCTACTTGCCCGATAACATCTACGACGCGCTCGCCAACTTCCGCAAAGCGCAGTGGACAACAAAGCTTCTCGGCGAAGACGTGAAAGGCCGCTATGCCGACCTGAAGCAGGCCGGTGCGGACCGCTGCCCGCGTCTGCTGGGAACTTTTGTGAAGGCTCCCGAGGTGCAGTATCACCACGACGTCTACAACCAGTTCCTGTGGAATCTCTTCTAGAACTCTGCAGTTCCGATTCGAGAGACTCCTAGGCCTGCAGTCCGGCCGTTTTGCTTTGCGGCCACCTGCGTCATCTCGTCAAGAAAACCGGCAAGCGTTCCTCGGCTCGACGCTCGAACTCTGCGGCAAGTTCGACGGCTTGTAGTCAGGATCGACCTTGAGTTTCTCCGTCACCGTCTCATGCAGCACGGAGCCTTCTGGAATCAGCCGTCTCGCTCCCAGGGGAATACGCCATTTCGCTTTCTTCGCGACAGGATCGTAGTACTTGTGCGGTAGGAATTCCAGAATCCACCAAGCCCCTGTCAGCGAGTTGTGAGTCTTCTGCGCCGGATTCGGCAGCACAGGCGGGGGAGGCGGAATAGTTGTTAGAGGAACCCTGGCAAGGACTTGGTCAGCTTTTGCCGGGTCAACCAGCAGCCCGAGAGAAACTGCTTCACAAAGCATCCACTCGAGAGCAATTTGCGACAGGCCGCTTTCGGCGGCAGCATACGATCCACCGACATCCGAATGAACGCCGGCGAACCAGACTTGCTTGATATTTTGGCCGGGAAGCTGATCTCCCCATAAATTGTTTCGAAAATAACAGCGCCGTTCATCGATCGAAACCGCGTGCCGCCCGTTAAGTATTTCTGGATTTTGTCCCGTATAAGGCAGCTTTAGAGGATCCCAAATCCAGCCCACCGAGCTAACCGTGTCCCAGACTCCGACAAAATACAGAGGGCAATCCCGGCAGAACGTAGCCTTGAACCCTTCCGCGACTTCGAACGTGCTTTTCATTCCCGCGGCATTTCGCGTTCGCTTCGCGTAAAGCCGGATGATGTAAGGGATGAGCCCGTTATTGCCGGGGCACAGCAATCCGAACATGTGAATCACCCCTGCAAGCGCTCGTACCGTGTACGCGCCTCGGCTGAAACCAAACAGATAGACGCGGTCTCCGTCTTCGTAGACATTCATCAGATACCGGTAGGCGTCGCCGACGTTCGCCAGCAGGCCAGCTCCGAAGGCCAGGCCCATCACCACGGAGCAGGCTTCGCTAATCTTGTTATGTGCGGTCGGCGCACCCATGGTGCCGACGCCTGGATGGTAGTATCCAACCTGCCGCTTCCCGTCGACAACGAGCACACTGTAGAGCTTGACCACGTTGGAGTTGTGGTCACCGTATTCGTTGCCAGTTCCGTCGCAGCAAATGACGATATTCTTGGCCATATGGCTTCTTTGTGAGAGACCAAAATGCCCGGAAATAAGAGCGGCAGTCTATCATGTCCCACCGAAAGAATAATCTCAGAGTTAGTTTTGTTCTGGTTTCCGAAGACCACGACTCGAACGGCGCAGACTGATAACCGGCGGCAAGTCGGCGGTTGTGCTAGATTCGGATGTTTGATGGACCAAGCTTGATGAACTCCGCTCCCACCATCGCAACCCAGGGCCTGACTCGGCGCTTCGGAGAACTACTGGCCGTGGACGGCATCGATCTGCGCGTTGCGCCTGGACAGTTCTTCGGCTTCCTCGGCCCCAACGGCGCCGGGAAATCCACGACCATCAAGATGCTCACCGGTCTGCTTGCCCCCAGCTCCGGGCGTATCGAAATCCTCGGGCTGGACCTCGCTGCGCATCCCGTCGAAGTGAAGCGGCAAATCGGCGTGGTTCCCGAAGGCATGGCGCTGTTCGGACGCTTGACTGGATCGGAGTTCCTTAACTTCGCGGGACGTATGTATGGACTGGACCGCGAAACCGCGGCCAAGCGCAGCGCGGAACTGCTCGACTTCATGCAGCTTGCCGACCAGCCGAAGAAGCTGGTCACCGACTACTCGCATGGCATGCAGAAGAAGCTGGCGATGGCGGCGGCGGTGATTCACGGGCCGAAGGTTCTGTTCCTCGACGAGCCGTTCGAAGGCGTGGATGCCATCGCCGCCGGAACACTGAAGGCGATGCTGCAAGGCATGATCGCGCGCGGCGCCACGATTTTTCTCACGTCGCATGTGCTGGAAATCGTGGAGCGGCTGTGCAGCCACGTCGCCATCATTCATCAGGGACGGCTGGTGGCGCAGGGATCGCTGGAGGAACTGCGCGCCGGAGTGGAGGCGCAGACGCCCGTTGTCGCGGGAGATGAGTTGCAAAATGACTCGGGCGACGGCTCGGGCAACGGCGCAACGCCGTCGGGCGAAAAGATGACTCTGGAACAGATTTTCCTGCGCACCGTGGGCGGCGCGCGCCGCACCGAGCAGGAGCTTTCCTGGCTGGGATAACGAAGTTGGCTTGGAAGAATCCATCCTGCAGATCCCCGGCCTTGCTTATGAGTGAGCCCGATAACAAGCCGCACACACGCGACCAGCTGGCCGCCATTGCTGGACTGCGCTGGCGGATGTTCGTCAATTCGCTGCGCACCACCCGAGGCAATCTGGAATTGCTCTCGCGAATTATCGTGTCCTTCGCTTTCGCCATCGGCGGACTCGGCGGGGCGGTCGGCATGGGCTTCGCGGCAGCTTTGTTGATCGAGGCCAAGGCAAGCCGGAGATGCTCGCGCTGCTCTTGTGGCCGTGTTTGTCTTCTGGCAAGTCTTCCCCATCATGGCGACCGCCTTCACCAATAACCCGGACTCCTCCGACCTACTGCGCTTCCCACTCAGCTACCGCTCGTATTTTCTGGTGCGGATGGCGTATGGCGCATTCGACCCGGCAACCGCTCTGGGGAGCCTGTGGTCGTTCGGAATTCTGGTGGGCGTGGGTTTTGCAAAACCAGTGCTGCTGCCCTGGACGCTGCTGGTGTTGCTGACGTTTGCCGCTTTCAATCTGTTGTTGATGCAGATGATATTCGCCTGGGTGGAGCGTTGGCTGGCGCGGCGCCGCACCCGGGAGATCATGGGCGTTTTGTTTGTTCTGCTGATGCTGAGTTTTCAGTTGATCGGGCCGCTGGCGGGATATTTCGAGAAGCAGGCGCATCCCAGCGCGCAGCAATATGTGCAACGATTTGTCGAATTCGTCGGCTCCGGTGCAGGGCATCCTTCCGCCCGGGCTTGCCGCCGACGCCATCGCTCGAAGCAGTGTTTTCGCGATTCATGGCGGGCTTCAGTTCGTTGGCGCTGTTGTGCGCCTTCGCGCTGCTGCACGGCTACTGCCTTCACGTGCGGCTGCTGGCGCAGTATCGCGGTGAGAATCTGAGCGAAGTCGCCGTCGCATCCGCTCTCCCGAGAGATCGCTCGCTGCGCTTGGGCTGGAATCTGCCGGGATTCGCCGCCCCGGTGGCGGCGGTCTTTGAAAAAGAAATCCGTTATCTTCTCCGCAGCGGCCCCATGCTGCTCACCCTGATCATGCCGATCTTTGTGCTGGTCGATCTTCCGTTTTGGGGCCGATGAACTCTCCGCGGCACTCCGGGAGCATTCCTGGCGCGTACGCCCGACATGGCTTTTCCCGCGGCTGCGGCCTACACGCTGCTGATGCTGACCAATCTGGCCTACAACAACTTCGGTGGCGACGCCGGCGGCATCCAGTTTTTCTACGCCTCTCCGGTAAGTTTCCGTGAAATTGTGCTGGCAAAGAATCTCACCCACGCCAGCATCCTGGCTCTGGAAACGCTGGTGGCGTGGATCGCAGTCGGCTTTCTCTACGGCCGGCCCGCGACTCGACGTCACGATTGCCACACTGGCGGGCCTGTTGTTCGCTGCGCCGGTGAATTTCTCCGCAGGCAACCTGCTCTCGATCTATTCGCCTAAGAAACTCGATTATTCCTCGTTCGGACGTCAGCGCGCCTCTCAAACGACCGTACTGATCAGCCTGGGCATGCAAATTTTCGTCGTAGGTGTGGGAGTCGCCGCATTCTGGATTGCGCGATTGTACGGCAACTTCTGGATCGCGACCGCGATCTTGCTGGCCTTGGCAAGCGTTTCACTCTCGGCTTATCACAATGATTCTCAACCGCATCGATGGCTTGGCCCAGGATCGACGGGAAACGCTCGTAGCTGAGTTATGCCGCGCCTAGTTCGTCTCCACCGCCAAAACCTGGAATCACTCTGAGTTGCGCCAGCGGTCGCGTAGAGCCTAGAATGCGTTGCTCGCTCGCGAGCCAACCGTTTCTCACCCTGGAGGCAACTTGAAAAGAGGCAACTTGAAAACAAGAAGCGTAGGATTGACGCTCGTAATGCTGTTTGTGGGCTTGGCGATGTGCTCCGCTCAAAACCCAAGCCTGGGAACTTGGAAGCTCAACGAAGCCAAATCGAAAATACCTGCTGGATCTTCCAAGAATCTTACGGTAACGTACGAGGCCGCTGGCGACAGCATCAAAGGCACGATCGACGGTGTCGACAGTCAAGGGAAGCCCACCCACACCGAGTGGACGGGCAAGTTCGACGGCAAAGACTATCCGGTCACCGGCGATCCCACTTCAGGCACCCGGGCGATCAAGCAGATCGACGACCATCACTACCAGTTGACAGTCAAGAAAGCCGGTAAGGTCACCGTAACCGGTAAGGCCGTAATCGCGGCTGACGGCAAGAGCCGAACCGTCAATGTGAGTGGAATGGATTCAATGGGCATGAAGATCGAGCTCACTTCCTTTTACGACAAGCAGTAAGACATTCGTGCTGAGTAAACACAGAAGTGGCCAGTGCCGCGGAGCAGTTGAATTCCGCTGCCCACTGATCACTGGCCACAGATCACTTCTCTTCCGGATTTGCCAGGAACCGGTAGCCCACGCCGCGAACCGTCAACAAGTGGCGGGGCTGCGCAGGATCGTCTTCGATATAACGCCGCAGCCGGACAATAAAGTTGTCAATCGCGCGGGTGTCGGTGTCTTCGTGCAGTCCCCAAACCTCTTCCAGAATCTGCTTGCGGGAAACCACGCGCCCGTCGTTACGCACCAGATGGCGCAGCAGTTCTGATTCCATCAGCGTGAGGTGAACGACATTGTCGGCAGTCCGCAATTCGAGCTTGCCGAAGTCGATGGTCCTGCCGCTGAAGGAAAATGTTCCGAAATCGCTGACGCCGCCCGAATCCGATGCGGCCTGAGCTGCGTCCGGACTCACCTTGCCGGCTCGCATCCATTGACTGCGTCGCAGCAGCCCCTGCAGGCGTGCCAAAAGAATGGACAAGTCGAAAGGCTTGGGCAAATAATCGTCCGCTCCCGCAGCAAAGCCCTTCAGCACGTCTTCGGGCTGGCCGCGCGCTGTCAGCATGAGCACGGGCACATAATTCCGTGCCGCGCGCAGTTCCGAAACCACGCTGAAACCATCTTTGCCGGGCAGCATGATGTCGAGCACGATGGCGTCAAAATTTTCTTTCTTGCTGAGCAGACGTTCGGTGGCGGCTTCTCCATCTCCCACCACCTCGGCAGAGTAGCCTTCGGCCTCCAGATTGAAGCGCAACCCCTGCGCCAGATGGGCTTCATCTTCGACGACGAGAACGCGGCTCATGCGATCGCCCTCATGACAAAGACCTCGGCAGCTCCATCGTAATCGTGGTTCCGTGGCCTTCACCCGCGCTTTCGGCAAAGACTCTGCCGCCATGCTTTTGTGCAATCGATTTCACAATGAACAGACCCAGCCCAGTCCCTTTCACATGCGCCAGCGAGCGGTGGTTGACGCGATAGAAGCGCTTAAAAATACTCTTCACATCGTCGGAGGGGATGCCGACCCCGCGGTCCTGCACGCTGAGCACGATGCGCTTTTCGTCCGGTACCGCCAGGCGCACTCGCACATCCACATGCTCCCCGGAATACTTGATGGCATTGTCGAGGACGTTGAACACGGCGGTGCGAAGGTCTTCATCGCTGCCCAGAACCCGGACCCCTGTACCGTTGCCCGAAGCTTCCTCGTAGTGGAGAGCCTCCAGCGGCAGATGATGGCGAGTACGGGCAGCGTCCATGCAATCACGCACCAATTGGCGGAAGTCGACGGCGGATTTCTCCCGCCCGGCTCTCTTGTCCCCGGCGCGGCCGGCGCGCAGCACCTGTTCCACGGTCTCGGTGAGGCGGTCGGTGTCGCTGAGCATCACGCGGTAGAACTCCTGCTTCTGCGGTTCCGGCAAGTCGCGGCGCTGCAAGGTTTCGAGATGCAGTCGAATGGAGGCAACTGGCGTCTTCAATTCGTGAGTAACGGCGTTGATGAAGCTGTCGTGCTGCTCGCTGCGGCGAAGCTCGCGAACCAGAAAGCTGGTATTGACGATCATCCCCGCGATGATCAGGGCAAAAAAGATGACGCCGAAGAACAGCAGCACTCCCTCGCGCCAGTTAAGGATGATCCATCCGACATTGAGGGCAACCGCCAGCGCCACCAGGGTGATGCCTAGGAAGAGGAAGAACACGATGGTTCCGCGGCGGCTCGTAATGCGCATGGCGTCAGCCTGATTTTAGCGCGTTTGCGGGTTGCGTTAGCGAAGCATCGTGAAAGAGACGTGCCTTCCCAGGCGGCCAGAGAGCCCGGCAGAGAAATGTGAAAGAATACTATTGCATAGCTGTCGAGACGCATGACTTGTTCCCATAGAGGTGACATCGAATGAGAGTGGTTCTTGCATCCGAATCGCAATCGCGAAAGCGGGCACTTGATATCCTTGGACTCACCTACGAAGTATGTCCGAGCGCAATCGATGAGAAGTCGATTCGAGACTCCGACCCTGCCGCTCTGACGAGAAAGCTCGCAGAAGTGAAAGCCTGGAAAGTGGCAAGCGTCTGTCATGACGCTGTCGTGGTCTCGGGCGATGCGGTGGCCGCGAAAGATGGAAAGATTTTTGAGAAGCCGCAAAGCTACGATGAAGCGGCGGCATTTCTTCACGAGCTTTCCGGCAGCGTGTTCCAATTCGTGACGTCGCTCACCGTAATCCGTTCGGATACGAGGAGAATGCTGTCGACGGTCGAGACTTCGGAGATCAGATTTCGCCAGCTGATAGAACGCGAAATCCGCGATTACGTCGGCAGATATCCTGTGTTAAGGTTTGCGGGAGCTTTCGAGGGCGACGGAGTTCTCCGCTTCGCGGACTCGGTTTCGGGCAGTTACAATTTTATAACTGCCCTGCCCGTGAGCCGACTGGCCGTCTTTTTGAGGGAACAGGGTGTTGAAGTATAGTCGTCCGGATCGAGCGAAAAAAACTTTGGCGCTCAATCCTGGGGCGATCTAGTCGCCTGCCGCCGCACTCTCGGCCAGACCAGCCGTAATCATCTGTCCGTTCGGCGTAGCTATCAGGCCCTTTTCAAGGTCAGCCAGCCTTACGCGCTTGATATCCCAGGCGAGCCCGAGGGTCTTCAGCGACCAAATGCCGTACCAGTTCACGTCGACCTCGTACCATCTGAAGCCGTGTTGCGCCGCCGTCGGATGCGCATGGTGATTGTTGTGCCAGCCCTCCCCGAAAGTCAGCAAAGCCACCCACCAGCTGTTGGTGGAAAGATCGCGCGTGGCAAAACGACGTGTCCCCCAGGAGTGCGTGGCCGAATTCACCAGCCAGGTCGCATGCAGGCCAACCACCGTCCGCACGAAGATGCCCCACATCAGAAACGGAAGTCCACCAATAGCGAACAGGATGACTCCCAGCACAATCATGGGAACATAGTGATACTTGGTGATCCAGACGTGAAATTTATCTTTGGCGAGGTCAGGAACGTAGCGGGCCAGCGTGGTCGTATCATGGTGCATCGACTTGCCCATGAGAATCCAGCCCATGTGGGCCCACCATTTGCCTTCGATGGGCGAATGCGGATCGCCATCCTGGTCTGAATACTGGTGATGAATGCGGTGCGTGGCTACCCAGAAAATCGGCCCGCCTTCCAGAGCGAGCGTGGCACAAACGGTCAGGAAGTACTCAACCCACTTCGGGGTCTTGTAGCCGCGGTGCGTGAGCAGGCGATGATAAGCCATGCCGATGCCCAGGCTACCCGACACCCACCACAGGAACATGGCGACGAACAGAGCCTTCCATGTGAAGAAGAAAAGTGCCGCCACGGCGCCCACGTGGAACAGGCCCATGAAGATCGCCGTCACCCAGTTAACTTCGCCGTTTGCTGCTTGTCGTTTTTCCAGGCTTTCCAGTTGCATGTCCAAAGTAGTTCCCCGTTTGGCTGGTCTCGAATCCTCTGACGCCTGATCTAACGTATCAAGAGACCGGGGTAAGGCACTGTAATACTTCTGTAATAGCAAGATGGGCGGGCATTACGGAGGTACTAGAGGAAGGTAACAAGGTGGGCGCGGACCGAAGCCGCGCCCGACGAAACCAACGCAATCCAAAGTCACTTACTCGATCAAGCCTCAAGCGCTCTTCGGCATCTGCTTCATGGCTGCTTCCATCTCTTCCATAGTCGCATCTCGTTTGTGAGTTCCAATCGACCACTTGTGTCCAAACGGATCGGCCAACTTTCCGTAGCGGTCGCCCCAGAACATGTCAGCCACCGGCATCTCGACGGTCGCTCCGGCCTTCACCGCGCGCTCAAACGCCGAGTCTACATCTTCGGTATAAATGTGCAGTCCCATGCCAGCGCCGCCGGTGCTCTGCGGCGACAAAGCGCCCATTTGCGGGAACTCATCCCCCAGCATCAAGATGGAGTCACCGATGCGCAGCTCGGCGTGCATCACTTTTCCGTCTGGTCCTTTCATGATGCCTTTTTCCACCGCGCCAAAAGCCTGCTTATAGAACTCGATGGCGCGAGCAGCATTGCGAACGGTCATATACGGAGTAATGGTGTGATAACCCTCAGGTACGGCTTTTACGGTCATAATTGTTCTCCTAGTAGGAAATCCGGCGGCAGGAAGTTTACACCAAATGGTTTACATCAATAAAGTGCGCATCGGTCCTCAGAGGAGTGTTACAGCGGCTTTCTCAGGCAGCGCTCAGAAGAACCTGGTGACCCCTTCTTCCATGACTACGACCCGGTCCTCGATCCCCGCCGAGCGCGCTTCGTGCTCCAGCAGTTGCAGCGGCTCATCCACCGGTTCGTGCGACAGCCGGAAGCTCCCGTAATGCATCGGCACCATCCAACGTGATTTCAGGTCAAGGAAGGCGCGGGTGGCATCGGCCGGACTGGTATGGACGTTGCGGAAGCTGGGCGGGTTGTAGGCGCCAATCGGAAGCAGTGCCAGCTCCGGCGACAAGCGCCGGCCGATCTCGCGGAAGCCTGCGAAATAAGCCGTATCTCCGGCGTGATAAACCGAGTGCCTCCCCGCCTGCAACACATAACCGCCATATCCGCGGTGCGAATCCTTGAGAATCCGCGCTCCCCAATGCCGCGAAGGAACGTGCGTCACTTCCAGACTGCTGTGCCGCGAGCTGTTCCACCAGTCGAGTTCAATGATCTCGGAGAAGCCCAGATCGGAGATCAAGTCCGTTACGTGGCTCGGAATGATGATGGCCGGGGCAGTTCCCCGAGTTCGCAGATTGTTCTGCACGATCGCCCGCAACGACGGCCGGTGCAGATGATCAAAGTGCGCATGCGTCACCAGCACCAGGTCGATGGCCGGCAAATCGCGCACTCTCAGCCCCGGACGCCGCAACCTCTTCAGCACAAACAGCCAGCGCGCGAAGTTGGGATCGATCATCACGCTCTGCCCGCCCATCTGCACGAAGAAGCTGGAGTGTCCGATGAAAGTAACAGCTAGTTCACCGTTCGAGGCCAGACGCGGGGTGTGCGTCTCTCCGCAAAGCGGAGTCACGGCGGAGTGCCGCACCAGGCGTCCGAATTGCGACGCGCGCTTGCGAAGTGCCGGATTGCGAAGCGTCTGTTTGATCATCCTGACGACGGTTCGATCTAATGATGGATCGTTCTAAATGCCCTACCTGTTTGATGAGTGCTGCGAGCCAACGGCTCCATTCTAGTTCAGACCAGCAAAGAAAGATGCGTAATTCCCACGGTTCCCCCAGGTAGCCGCCCTCGATACCGGCCTGGAATCGCCCCGCCAAGTAAGGCGAACGAACTTGATTTAAGAATCGAGTCCCGACTAGCTTGCTTGACCTCGATCCTGCCGCTCATATCTAATCCGAAAAGTCCTTTCGTCACGAGGAGAACTTCAGAAATGCGAGTCGCTTTCTTGGGTCTGGGAATCATGGGACACGCCATGGCCACGAATCTGGTCAAGGCCGGCCACGAAGTAACCGTCTGGAACCGCACCCCCGGCAAACTGGTGGAAGGCGCTGGCATCGCTCCCACTCCGGCCGCCGCAGCACAAGGCGCCGAAGTAGCGTGGCTGTGCGTTTCCGACACTGCCGCGGTCGAGAAAATATTGTTTGGTCCCGAAGGCGTCGAGCAGTCGCTGGCCGAGGGCATGATCATCGCGGATTCCAGCACCATCTCGCCTTCCGCTACCGTGAAGTTTGCCGAGCGGGTTCGCGCCCGCGGCGTAGCCTACGTCGACGCTCCCATGACCGGATCGAAAATCGGCGCCGCGAACAGCACGCTGATTTTCATGGTCGGTGGAGACGCAGCAACCATCGATCGCCTCAATCCCCTGTTCGCGGCCATGGGCAAGAAGATTTTCCGCATGGGCGAGACCGGCAAGGGCCAGGCCACCAAGCTTTCAATGAACCTGCAGATCGCCCTGATCTATGAGGGCTTCGCCGAGGCCCTCACTCTCGCCACCAAACTCGGTGTGGACCCGAAACAACTGGTGTCGCTGATCGAAGCCACCATGGTGCACTCCGGCGTCGTCGAATACAAAGCGCCGTTCGTCCTGCAGCGCGACTTCACGCCCAATTTTCCACTGCGCCTCATGCACAAAGACATCCTGCTCACGCTCGAAGCCGCCAAAGAAGCCCGCGTAAAGCTCCCCGCGCTCGAAACCGTGGAAGAGATCTACGAACTAGCGACTGAAGAGGGCCACCGCGATCTCGACTACGCCGCAACTCTGACTCTGCTCGAAAAGTGGGCGGGAGTGCAGGTCAAGGGCGAAGCTGCATAATGCGTTGACGTGTCCCGGATTGGCTCCTAATATGATCGCGCACGGGGTGAGCCTTTTTCATTGATCGGCCAAACCATCTCGCACTACCGCGTCGTCGAGAAGCTGGGCGGCGGCGGCATGGGTGTCGTCTACAAAGCCGAAGACGTCAAACTCGGCCGGTTCGTAGCCCTCAAGTTCCTGCCCGATGACGTTGCCAAAGACCCGCAAGCCCTAGCCCGTTTTCAGCGTGAAGCCAAGGCTGCTTCGGCACTGAATCATCCGAGCATCTGCACCATTTACGAAATTGACGACCAGCACGGGCAAGCGTTCATCGCCATGGAGTTTCTGGATGGACTGACGCTGAAGCATCGAATTGCCGGGAAGCCCGTCGAGTCCGAAGTATTGCTCAGCCTGGCGATTGAGATCGCCGACGCCCTCGACGCAGCCCACGCAGAGGGCATCATCCACCGCGACATCAAACCCGCCAACATCTTTGTCACCAAGCGCGGCCACGCCAAGGTTCTCGACTTCGGGCTGGCCAAGGTTACGAGCCCGGCCAGTTCTTCCAGCCAGATTGCTGCAGCCAGAACAATGACAGGCACCGCGGACGAACCTCATCTGACCAGTCCGGGAACTGCCCTGGGCACTGTGTCCTACATGTCGCCCGAACAAGTGCGCGGCAAGGAGCTCGACGCCCGCACCGATCTCTTCTCCTTCGGAGCCGTGCTCTACGAGATGGCAACCGGGATGTTGCCATTCCGGGGTGACACCTCAGGCATAATCTTTGACGCCGTTCTCAACCGCCCTCCGGTATCTCCCACGCGCCTGAACCCTGACGTGCCGGGGGAATTGGAACGCATCATCAACCGGGCCCTCGAGAAAGACCGCGATCTGCGCTACCAGCACGCCTCTGAAATGCGAGCGGAACTGCAACGTCTAAGGCGGGACACCGATTCCAGCCGTTCCGTCTCCACCGTGAGTGCGGAATCAGGAACCTATGCTCCAGCCGTTGCCCAGCCCGCACACTCAAGCAGTTCAGCGGTAGTAGCCGCCGCACGGCAGAACAAGTTGGGCACCGGAGTCATCAGCGCAATCGTTCTCTTGCTGGTGGCAGCGGCTGCCTATGGTGCTTACGCTTTCTTTTTACGCACCCGGCTGGTTCCGTTTCAAAACTTTTCCGTTAATAAAGTTACCGAGACTGGCAAGGCCAGGTTCGTCGCCCTCGCTCCCGATGGCAAATACATCCTGAGCGTCGTGGAGGACAAAGGGCAGCAGAGCTTGTGGTTGCGGAACGTACCCACCAACAGCAACACGCAAGTCATGCCTCCCGAGTCGGTGCAATACCTTGGGGTGCGATTTTCTCCCGATGGAAATTATCTCTACTTTGTCCGCGGAGAGCCGGGACAAGCACTGAAACTCCTTTATCGCGCACCGGTACTGGGGGGCACTCCGCAAAAGCTCGTCTCCGACGTGGACACTAACATCACATTTTCTCCTGACGGCCGCAGTCTCGCCTATTCCGTCATGAACAACCCCGAGCTCGGCAAGTTCCGCCTGGTCACCTATTCGCTGGAAACGGGTGAGGGGAAAACGCTGGTCACCGGCAACATGAGCCAAGCCTTATACGCCCCAGCCTGGTCGCCCGACGGCAAGACCATCATCTGTGTTGTTTACACAACCGGGGATGCAATCAGTGGACTGGTCGCGGTTGACGCAGTCACCGGCAAACAAAACGTTGTCTTTGAATCCAAAGACGGTCCCCTGTTTGACCCCGCGTGGTTGCCCGATGGCAGCAGTTTGCTGGCCCGATATCTCGGCAAAGAGACCAATTTCAATCGTAGTGAGATTGTTGAAATCTCTTATCGAGACCACACAGTTCGCGCGGTCACGCACGACATCAACAACTATGCCGACCTGAGCCTCTCCGCCGACGGGCACATGCTGGCAACCGTTTTGAGCCAGGGCCACTACGACATCTACGTCGCGGCAGCGTCTGATCTGAACAGCGCCAAGACACAGCAACTCACCACCGGGGCTCGGGTGCGCAGCTTCACCTGGACGCCGGATGGCCAAATGATTATCGATCAGGACGGCCTGAACCTCTTTCACCCAGACACTGGAAATAGCACGCCGCTGACCTCATCAAAGCAGGATGGCGTGGCATTCTGGCCTTCTTCCTGCGCGGACGGCCGCTACGTTGTGTCCGTGATTATCGGTCGCGCCAACGCGAAGGCGGAGACAGTCTGGCGCATGGACTCTGGCGGTGGAAACTTCAAGCAGCTGAGCAATGGAAACCGGGATTGGTATCCAGTCTGCTCCCCCGATGGAAAGTGGGTATATTACTCGGACGCAGCCAATGGCGGCAAGCTCACCAGGGTACCTTTGGACGGAGGAAAGCCCGAAAGACTCTCGGATCTTCCCGCGTACTGGTTCGACATTTCTCCCGACAGCAAGCTGGCGGCTTTCGCGACCTTTGCGTCTGCTGGCATCGCCAAAAAGCAGCTGGCATTGGTTCCGCTCGATTTTCCGCAGAACACGAAGATTCTGGATTTGCAACGCCCAACCACAAGCCTGGGGGCGACCCGCTTCACCCATGACGGCAAGGCTGTCGTTTATCCTTTTCGTGACCAGGACACTGAAAACCTCTGGCTTCAGCCTATCGACGGTTCGCCGGGAAAGCAGCTCACCAACTTCAAGTCTGAGCAGATCACCGACTTTCACTGGTCTTTCGACGGAACCAAGCTGGGCATGGTCCGCGGCCACACCGACTCCGACGTTGTGCTCTTGGAAGAATCCAAGCCGTAAGGCGCGTATCAGGTTCCTCTGCTGTAGCGGCCAAGCTGACACGGGCAGAGATTCTCAAGCTCGAGCGGCTGAATTGCAGAAGCAGATAGCGACGACTCTAATTGTTGAGAGAGGATGTCTTGGAGGAAACGAGCGAGTACAGGAATAGCAGAATGCCCGATGCGAACAGCAACCCGCCGATTACGACAAATGACATGAAGGAAAACGCATTGTTCCAGCAGAGGCTCAGTGCCTCAACGATCAGGCCAAGGATCAATAGAATTCCAGAAAGTCGCAGCTTGCGCAGCATCGCTCTTCCTCCCCTTCTCCCGTCATTCTGTGGGCTTCCAAAACTTTACATGACCGAGCTGGTCGACATTGTGGAAGGTGTCGTGGCAGCCGCTGGTGGCGCAGGAAACCTTATTCGACTTTAACTCCCCCATCATCGCCGTGTGCGTGGGACTCTCTTCAAACGAGCGTGCCCCGGAATGGCAGTGTAGGCATTCCCGGTTGTTGTAGGGCTGGTAAAGGCGGATAGGATTCATCGGTGTTCCGAACCAGTACACGTAGACGTGGTGCAAACCCTCCAGCTTGGCGTGAATGGTGCCGAACATGGCGTAATCGGTGTGGCAGGTGTAGCAGGCCTTGTCCGCCGGAATTCGGTGATTCTGGAAGTGAGCGGCTGGAATATAGGCCGGATCGTCCACATACAGGCTTCGTCCGTAGGGCTCCATGATGTGGCAGGAAAGACAGAATTGCGTCTGTTCCGACCGTTCCATATGTTCCGACGCTCCAAGCCCTGCCGCCACTACTGGAACCACGAAGAGGGCAAGAAACGCAACGATTTTGCCCTCGCGCGAAGCCGTGATAGAGGGCCGGATCACAACCACTACAATCAGCAGGATACTGGCTCCAATCAAAAGAAACACGAGAGTCTGGGGTCCTATCATTGGGTGATTGCTCCGTCCCGCTGAGAGCTAACGTGGCTCATTAGCGTTAAGCGTTTGGCTTCCAATTCCGTACTATTTTTGCTTGCCCAATTCCCGAACGTAGGCCACCAGATCCTTGATTTCCGTGTCCTTCAAGGTCTTGCCGTAAGCAGGCATTTTGTTTTTGCCGGCGGTGACGATTGTGATTAGATCCGAGTCACTCACTTTCGTCACTTCGTCGGAACCAAAATCGTGCGCTCCGAGCGCCTTACCCGGAGCTGTAGTTCCCTTTCCATCCGCGCCATGACAACCGGCGCACTTGGCTTTGTAGGTTGCGGCGGCATTCTGCGCGCGAACTGCCGATGGCACGATAAGTGCAACCGCCAACACCATTACGAACGTAGAGAACTGGATATTCCTGTGTTTCATTTTCGAGTCTCCTCCATAGCAAGTCTCAGTCTTCGCCCCTACATCAGAAGACGTAACGGAATGCGAATTCGGCCGTGCTCCCGTTGAAATCCTGTGTCGGAATTGCCGCCAGTCCTGGTATCGCGTTCGACGCCAGCCCCTTGCCGTTGTATCCGTAGTAATTCCAGGTCATTCGGTAACTGAGGCCCTTGTACACATCGAAAATCGCCGTTGCGTACGGCTTCTGATAATTGAAGGCGAGCGTTCCGGGAACCTGCAGCGGATCGATTGTGGTCGTGCTCCCCCCAACAAACGTGCTCACATAACCGATGATCGTAGCCACTCTCTTAGTTGGTTTCCACATGATGTTGCTATACACGAAATGCTGGTTGCTGGAGTAGGCCCCTGAACCAGGAACCGCTGGCGGCGTATAGCCCAAACTGGCCGGGCATTGCGTGCCCGGGGGAGGGCCGGAGGCGTTTTGGTAGTAGCAAATCTCCGCCTGGTTATAGATGTTCGTGTAGGTGTACCCAAGATCGAAGGACAGCTTGGCATTGGGCATGAATGTAGTGGCGAAACTGTAGCTCCTGTCGTGTTCAAGATCGTTAACTGTAGAGACATTATCCCGGTTTTCGTGGATGTCGATTGCGCCGTCGAGGTTGATCCAGGCGCGTGGTTTGTAGTTCGCGTGGACCTTGTAGCTTTGCACCTGCCGGGGACTGATCCGCGTGAATGAGTAATCGTTGTATCCGAACTGGAAATCGCCCGTAATGCGCAGCGTGTCCATGGGGCGCGCGATAATGCCAACCAGCAATGCGTTCTCACTGATCCCCGTTAGGTTGCGAGACGTATCATTGCCGGCCGCAGGACCGGAAAAAGTCAGCGAAATAAGATCGCCGGTCGCGGGATCTACGTTCTCGGTACAAGCGGCAGGCACGGGCCCTAACACGGGAGGAGGACCGGGACTGAGAATGGGCTGGGCACAGGCCCCGCGCGCCGCGAAGTAATAGCTTGCCGCCGCACCGCCTGCGCCTCCTGCGAAATAGGTTTCCGCCGTGTAAAAGGTCGCGTTAAAATCCGCAATCGTGCGATTGGTGTATTCATAACCGATGCGGGCGGTCAGACGGCTACTAACGTCGTACTGGAGTTCGAAAGTGTTTGAGCGGATGTTCTGCCCCAGGAAAGTCGACGTGGGGCCGTTCACTATATCGGCGGACGAAGCTGAGGTATGACCGGGACAGGTGACCGCAGTGTACGGCAGGGGGCAGACGGAAATGAACGTCGCCGATGTAAATAACGCCTGCGGCGCCGCCAAACCCACCAGGGCTGATCCTGTCGGCTCATTTTGGCCGAATATATTTGTCTCAGCCGTATTCCAGAGCCCGGGCGTACGCCAGTTATCGTAACGAAACGAATCCAGGATGCGGAACCTGTCGGTGACCGAATAAACCCCCGACCAGTTGGCATTCACGGAGACACGCTTGGCGTCCGCTGGGCCCCCCGTCGTGCTTCCCCGCGAACCGTTCCGTTGGACGTAGTCGTTTACGATCTCATTGAAATTTGGAATTGAGTTGTTGGCAGTGCTGTAGCCTAACGAACCCGAGGTTTCAAAGTTCTTGAAGTAATTCGACTGGAACCGCAGCCGCTCCGTCGGCATGAAATTTCGCGGGCTGGCCGCCTGGCTATAGGAGAGATAACCGTTGCAGTTGGGATTGACGATGGTCGACCCCGCAGGGGTAAAGGGCCCGGTATTGGGCGGGACAGAGGAGCACGGCAGTAACTCCACTGGCCCGTTCGTACTCCAGACAATGCCCAAGTCAACGGGGGTGCCGTTGGCGAGTTGGTAGCCGGAATTCTCCGGGTTATCCGTGACCACATTATCCTGCTTGTAATAACTGAGGAACTGGTCAAAGGAAATTGTCGTCTTGGGCAAGACGAGGAAATCTACGCCCGCACGATAAGAATTGGTCGTGTAACTGTAGGTCTCATTGAACTGGGGGATGGTTCCGCCGTCCGTGGTAAAGAATCCTGGTCCCTCGTCTCGATTGTGCGAAAAACCCAGCCGCAGCCGCACCCGCGATTGCGGCAGCAGAGCTAAGTTGTAATCCTGCATGCGGCGAACCAGATCCAGAGAATGTGGCGAAGTTGCAATTCCCACGGCTGGCGCCGATGTTGAAGGATTCAGCGGATTTGCCAGCAGGTTGTAATCCCAGAAATTCTTGTCTCGCCGAAACATTACGCGAAAGTCATACCATTTGTTCTTGTCGAGGCGCAGGCGTGTTACATCATTCGGGTCCCCGCCGTAACCAAAATTGGTGAAGTTGAGGTTGTCGAACAGGAAACCGTTGTGGTCAAGCGAGCGCATATCCAGCGTGTAATCGAAGAGACGCAACCCCGGGCCCAGATTCACGAAGGTATCGTAGGTATCTATGTTCCCGTTGATCGAGCTAGTCCGCCCTCCAGCCTCGACGGACTGCTGGACGTTGTAGCCTCCCGAATTCTTTCCTGTAGTCTCTCCCAAGCCGTTTTGAGCCTGAGACCGCGGCAACCAAGCCAATAGCGTCGTGACGAGACAAAGCAAAGCTAGCCTGCGAGCCCTCTGCATCGTGTCGGCCATCGACAGATTGCGCTGTTGGACAAGCTTCATGGGCGGTCTCTACTTGAAAAACGTCTGGTCGAAGTTGGAGCCGTGAATCTGGCTATGGCACAGCGTGCACGACTTAAAAAATGTCTGCTGGCTGTGGAATGAAGGAGCCCCTGGCGCTCCACCGGTTTTCCCGCCGGGAGCAGCATTGGTGTGGCATTGCAGGCACAGCAAATTGACATTGCTGACCCGCAGCATGTGAGCATTGGCGCCACCGTGAGGAATATGACAGGATGAGCACCCTTCAACTTTCACAGGCTCATGCTCGAAGACGAATGGTCCCTGCTTATCGGTATGGCAGGTGAAACATATAGCATCCTGTGTCGCCGAGGTTCGCACTTGCTTCGGTCCAACCGTGCCGTGCACGTCGTGGCAGTCCGAGCATTGCACCAGGCCTTCGTTTACGCGATGGTGGAACGGCATCTGGAACTGCGACTTCTGCTGCAAATGGCAGCCATAACAAAGCTCAGGCTGTGCTTTCAACAATAGAAACTCTTTGGTCTGTGAATGGTGCGGCGAGTGGCAGGAGGTGCAACTGACGTTGTTCTGGCTGTGTATCGAGTTGATGGCATTCATGTGCTCCGTGCCACCCGCGTGGCAGGTCAGGCACCGCGCGTTGATTTCCTTCGCGGGAGCGCTCTCGAACAGGAATATCTTGGTTTTGTCGCCGCCCCCCGCCACATGGTCCGCACCCGGACCGTGGCAGCCTTCGCACCCTTGTTTCGCCGGACCGCCTTTCGTATCGAGAGTCGTCTTCCAGTGCGGAGTCTTCTCCCAGGCGTTGTAGATATCCTCGTGGCAAGTCTTGCAGGTTTCGGCGCCGAGGTACTTGGAAGCCCCGGAAGAAGGCACGCTGGCCGTCGGTACACTGGCCGCCGGCACACTGGAGGATTCAGTATTCTTAGGCGGAACTGGTGGGGTGGCCTGCCCTGAAGCAAAGGTAAAGGCGGCGCAAAGAAAACAAAATAACAGCAAGAGGAGAAAAAGAGAGGGCCTAGAAGTATTTAGCGCGATGACGCTTCTCCTCGTCGCTGTTGGCGATTACTCAGAGATTTATTTTCAATATTGACAATCGCAAAAACTGTTCACAATTGATCACATTTGATTTTGCTTCCCAAAGGCGCTTCGTGCGTGCCTGCCACCTATATGATGGCGCTGTGAAGGTCTTGGTCTATGGAGCAGGAGTCATCGGCACGTTGTATGCGGCACGACTTCAGCAGGCTGGGCATCAGGTAACCGTATTGGCTCGCTCTCCAAGGCTGGAAGCCATTCAACGCAATGGCTTGGTACTTGAAGATGTCGTCAGCGGGGCAAGATCGGCTACTCATGTAGCAATCGCCGACCGGCTGTCTTCCGAAGACAGTTACGACTTGGCATTGATTGCGGTCCGATGGGAGCAGTTATCGAATATTATGCCGGGCCTTGCCCAAAACGGGAACATTCCGACGGTACTCTTTATGCTGAACAATCCTCGCGGCTCGGCCCCTCTGGTCGAAGCTCTGGGAGCGGATCGCGTGTTACTCGGATTTTCCGGAGTCGGTGGAGCGATTGAACGCGATGTTGTTCGTTACGCCGTGATCGCGCAACAACCAACTACGCTCGGAGGACCGAACGGAAATCAAACCGCCCGGGTGCGCTCTCTGGCAAAAGTATTCCGCGCAGCCGGATTTCGAACCCGGATAGATAATGATATGGACGCCTGGCTAAGTTCGCATGCGTTTTTCGTAACGTCGGTGAGCGGGGCAATCTATCTGGCCGGTGGTGATTGCGAACGTGTGAGCCGTAGCCAACCACTACTGGAGTTGATGGTCAACGGAGTGCGCGAAGGATTCCACGCGCTGCGCGTCCTTGGGCAGCCCGTTCATCCATTTGCGCTCAAGGTGCTCTTCACTTGGCTTCCACGTCCATTTGCGGTTCACTACTGGCATCGTTTTTTTTCAAATTCCGTGGCAGAATGGGTTTTCGCTCGACATTCTCGCAATGCAGCAGCCGAGATGCGGGCACTCGCTGCAGAATGTCGTCTACTGCTGCAGAGGAGTGGCGCTGGTGCTGCCGCCTTAAATCAGCTATATCGTGCTATCGACGATTACGCCGCGGCCCACGAACAACACCTTCCTTCCGCTGGATGATGGGTAGGTTTCGTCCCAGGGGCTTTGTGACGACTCTTAGTTTCTGTCTTTTTTCAAACTTGTCTAGCCAGCTTCGGGCACTGCTCTGTGTCCTGAGCAAGAGTGCTCATTTTTGCCCCATAGGCAAGGAGCACCCTTCGCTCGAGGGGATATGGATCACAATGAGTCAGTCCGGAAATTCGAACCTCTTGATCAAAGAAGTCGATTCCTATTTCACGTCTCGCACCATATCTCAGTAAGCCAGCAGAATCCGCAAATCCCGCAGGTTGTTTCCCGTAGGCCCAGTCTCAATCGCATCGCCCAGCGCGCTGAAGAATGGATACGCGTCGAACTTCTCGAGCGCCGCGACGGCATCGAGCCCTTTCACCCGCGCCCGTTCCAGCGTGGTTCCATCCGCGACTGCGCCAGCGGCCGGACTGTTTCCATCCACTCCATCCGTTCCTGCGCTCAGCACGGTGATGTTTTCTCCCGCAATCTTTGCGGCACATGCCAGAGCAAAATGCTGGTTGCGTCCGCCGATGCCTCCGTTGGTAACTTTAACGGTCACTTCCCCGCCAGAAATCAGGCACGCGCGCTCAGACTTTTTTCTTAGCTCGCCGAGGCGTTTCAACAAGTACTCAGCCGCGCGCACGTAGTCCCAATCGTCACAGGAATTGTCCACCTGCGCGGCAAATCCGGCGCGCTCGGCCGCTGCTTTTGCCTGTTCTACTGCCGTTTGGTTCGAAAGAATCGTCCACCAGCGCGAACGGTAGAAGGCCTGGTCGTCGGACTTTGGTGTCTCCTCCAGTGCGTGCCGTTCAAAAAGCTCGCGCGTGGGAAGCGGGAACTGCGGCAGCAAGCCATGCTTTTCGGCAATGCGATAACAATCCTCCACGCTGGTCGAGTCGGGCATTGTCGGGCCGGACGCCAGAGCATCGGGAGTATTGTCGGGAACGTCGGAGACCAGCAGCGAAACCTGCTGCGCCGGAAAAGCCGCTTGCGCCAGCCGTCCGCCTTTGACCGACGAAAGATGTTTGCGGATGGCATTAATTTCAGCAATGGGCGCTCCTGAATGAACCAGCGCACCATAGGTCGCGACAAGGTCATCCAGCGAGATCTCGTCGTCGATGGGCTTCTCGACGATCGACGACCCTCCGCCGCTGAGCAGAAATATGATCAGCGAGGCCGCGGTTTGCGCGTCCAGCGCCGTCCGAATCGCCTTGGCGGCGCGAATGGATTCAGCATTGGGCGCGGGATGTCCTCCGCGAAAATAGCGGAAGCCGCGTACCTGAGCCGATGGTTCAACCGAACTGGCTACGATGCCTTCGAGTGCAGACTCGCCAACCTGTTGTGTCAGCGCTTCGACCATCGTGTGTCCGGCTTTTCCGATGGAGATCACCAGGACGCGTGAATAAGAATCGAGATGGTAAAGATCTTCACAGACGCGCAATACACCACGCTCACAGTGCACGTGCCGCGAAAATGCCTTGGCAATCGAGGCCTCGGCCAGCGCGTAGCGAAAGATCTCGCAAGCGGTGGTTCGCATTTCATGAAACTGCGATTCGCGGTCAGCGTCAGACATGGGCAGGATTATATGGGCAGCATCATATAGACAGGCCTTGCACGATTTCTTCCCGGACCCAACCTTCAATCGTCTCTCTCAATTCGCGCAACCGTCCCTCGAAGAAATGGTCTCCGCCTTCAATCAGCACAAGTTTTTTCGGCTCCGGAACCGAAGCAACGAGAGCCTCCAGCTTCGCCCGCGGACCAAACTGGTCGCGTGCTCCGCTGACGAACAACTTTGGCTTGGCACAATCCTGCAAGAAATCCAGCTGATAAGTGCGCGGTGCTTCCGTATCCTCGGCGACAGGAATCGCAGGAACTCCCACGCCGATTACGGCCGCCACTCGAGCGTCGGGACATGCGGCGCGCAACCCGACCGCCGCGCCGAAGGAGAATCCCGCAAACAGCAGCGGCAGGTGGAACTCCGCATCCAGCCAGTCGAGAGCGGCGCGCACATCATCGACTTCGCCGTTTCCATGATCGTGCTCGCCGTGGCTGAGTCCGGCGCCACGGAAGTTGAAGCGCAGCACCGGAAAACCAAAGCTGTTCAGCGCCTTCATGGTATGAAACACGACCTTATTATGCAGCGTCCCGCCAAACAGCGGATGCGGATGGCAAACGATTGCGGCGTGAGTCGCGCTCTCGGAACCCGCATTGAGCAACGTCTCGAGTCTTCCTGCTGGGCCTTCGAGGAAGAGCGATCGGATGGTGGATGTTGGTGCGATCACACTATTCAGATTACATGATCGGTTCAAATCGCTGCGGCTGCGAAGGCTCTGGGTTATTCTCTTCCCATGGACGCTATCACGCTTACCCGGCAACTGGTCGACATTGAATCCATTACGGGCAATGAAGCCGCAGTCGGAAATTATCTCTACGGAGAACTTTGCCGCATTGGCTACCAGACGCGGCGAATGCCGGTGGAAGAGAATCGCTTCAACGTTTATGCCACGTCCGCGGAAGAGCCGCGTCCAGCGGTGGTTTTCTCCACGCATATGGATACGGTTCCTCCTTTCATTCCCTCCTCCGAAGACGTTAGCCGCATTTACGGGCGAGGCTCGTGCGATGCCAAGGGCATCATTGCGGCGCAGATCGCCGCCGCGGAACGATTGCGCCAGCAGGAGGTTTACGTCGGACTGCTGTTTGTGGTGGGCGAAGAGCGCGACAGCCTGGGCGCGCAAGCGGCCAACGAGTTTGCGGCGAGTGAACCCGCGCGCACATGCAAATACTTGGTCAACGGCGAACCAACCGAGAACCGCATCGCGCTGGCGTCGAAGGGAACGTTGCGGGTTGAGGTCACCGCTTCCGGGCGCATGGCGCATTCGGCTTACCCTGAACTCGGCGAATCTGCCATTGACAAGTTGCTTGAGGCTCTCACGCGCTTGCGCGCGATGCCTTTGCCTTCGGATCCAGAGATTGGTCCGTGCACGCTGAACATTGGATTGATCGAAGGTGGACGAGCGCCCAACGTGATTCCTGATTATGCTCATGCCGACTTGCTTTATCGTCTGGTTGGTCCTTCGCAGGATCTGCGGCGGCAGATTGTTGCAACCGCGGGCGATTCGGTGAAGATCGAATTCCCGCTGGAACTTCCCTTTCTGCGCTTTCGCACGGTTGAGGGATTGCCAACGATGATTGCAGCATTCACCACTGATATTCCTCGGCTCACGAATTGGGGCGAGCCGCTGCTGATTGGTCCGGGATCGATTCACGTCGCGCACACTGACGGCGAGTTTATCGAGAAGCAGCAACTGGCTGAGGCGATTGATTTGTATTGCGCGATTGCGAAGGCAGTTCTCAGTTCTTAGTTCTCGGTTCTCAGTTTGTAGCTTTCGGCTGTCGGCTTTCAGCTCTCAGCTTCTAGCTCCTAGCTTTCTTTTGAATCTGGGTGGAAATCTATTTGGAATATTCTGGGAGCGGTGCTGTTTCCGGGGCCAGGAGCGGTTTCGATTTTTCGCGAATTCGGGTGGTTGTCTCGATACCCCCTCCCCCCGGGGGTCTAGTGGAATCATCGGGTTAGCGAGAAATTCCTCGCAAAATCCGGAGCGCAAAGGAGTTAGAGGTCAAAATCTAGAGAACACAGGACTTGCATCGGTTGGGTTCTCGATTGTCCGTACCGCCTCCGCTTTGACCATTCTGGTCTAGTTCAGAACCGAGCGCAAGGTTGGATGTCACAGAGCAGTTGTGGAAATGTTTGTGACGCTTTGTACCACGGCAAGAGGGTCGCGTGCGTTCACGGAGGGGCGTGGATAGCCCAGAGTGCGCAAGGAGTGTACACCCGCGCTCTAGGTTATGAGCAGGTGTTCACGGGAACGGTGCAGTCTGTAGTCGAGATAACGGATACTGACAAGCGACTCGAAATCATCCCGGATGAGGTTCTCCGCGGTGATGCTGCAGGCAAAATAACAGCCACCGTCAATCAAGCTTGTATGCCCCAAAATCTTCCCGAGATCAAATCTGGAGACAAGTGGCTCTTCTATCTCATTACGAAACGGTATTTGCATCCGGAAGCAAATCCGCCCTACATAACCAGCGATGCTCTGATGGTACATTTTGATAGCCCAAGCAAGCCGGTCTCCCAAGCTCAAAACGATATCTGCCTTTTGCGGCACCACTCCGACAGCAGAGGCTGTGTTCAGTAGCTGTTGAGAACAGGCGATTACATTCGACCCCCCTCAGCCGAGGGCCAGTGAGTGTAATGGCGATGTAACAAGAGTTGACAGAAAAACGCGCCGGGGAATCCTCTCCGGCGCGTTCCAATACCAGTTTCACTCAGCTCAGTCGCCTGCGTCTGCGCAAGAGCAAACGCCGGTGCCGGTGCCCAGTGTCTGCACAAAGTAGCAGGTTTCTTGGAGATTGAGCCCAAGCTCCTCCTCAGAGAGATACGAATCCGTCAGAGGCGTCTCGGTGAGGCTGAACGTGGTCGCGGATGCTTTCTGAACGTGAGTCAGCCAGCCTTTGATTCCACCATAGAAGGCGTAGTTGAGCGGGCTGCAGATTAGCGGCGTGTCAGGAACAAGACTTGAAACCTCCTTGATGATGCCCCTCGTGGGCTTGGTGCCATTATCCAGGATGTTGCCAAGGAGGTTTGTGTTGACGGAGAGGTCAAGGTACCCATTGGCTGTTATTTGGCAACTGCAGCATTCCTTCATCTCTTCGTTGTTGTCGAAGACATAGATGTTCGCGCACTGGTTCCGGGCTGAATAATCACCGTCGTTGGTGAGACGCAAATGGGCACTGGGAGCGCCTGATGCATTGGCATTCGCAAAGTAGCCAACGTCGTACCAATAGTCTTGCGCCGTAGCGGTGCCCACTCCGAGCGCCAGAGCAATGGACAGTAGGGAAAGCAGCGTACAACCAACTTTGTTCATGCCGAATTTCTCCTGAGGTGGCGCCTATGGGGGGAGTCAGCTAAGAGACGCACCGCCTAGCACTCTATTGGCTAGTGCAATGTTTACAAGTCCCCAGGCGGCTTAGTCGAATGCGCTAGGCCTCGGAGGCTACTACGTTTGGGTTAGCTCCGCGCTCCGGCTTCAGCTCCCGGTTCGTGCGCCGGGAGCACTGGCGATAACTGTCGAAATCAGGCGATTACACTCAAAACCCCCTTACCCGAGGCCAATGAGTGGGATAGGGACGCTACGTCAACTGTCGCAGTCCCCCGGCTATGCTGGGTAAGACTTTGGACTGGTCAGGGTTGAGCGGGTCGTACGCGACCGTTACCCGCTGCCCTTGCGAATATCGCGTCACGTCGCTTGACTTGAGTGTTGTGGCACCGCCGAAAGTATTTTGGCCTAGTTCGAAGCTGTAGGTGATGACTGAGTGCGAGCCATCTTGTGCGGCAGAACCCACCCGCCCTTCGATCGTCGGCCAGTCGACGAACAGGGTGGTTAGGTGGTACGCGAGATTCGGCCAGCAAAGAAAGCAAATGCCCGTGAGTCCCGGAACTAGACGAACAGCAGCGGGTCCCGGCAACCATGCGGCGAGCACGTAGCCAACCCCAACCACGGTCCAGCGTACTGCCTTGGCATTGCCGCTGAGCTTGTAGTCCCAGTCAGCCTTCTTACGAATCGCCCAGAAGACGAACCAGATACCAAGCGACTTTTCCACGAGAAAGCCGACGTGGGAAACCAAGGTTTGGATATCCATGCTGGCCAATAATGCCACCGAGAATCGTCAGCTGTCGAGAACAGGCGTGGGTGTTGAAAAAGTCACATCGATTAGCGGGATGAGATTCGGCAGAAGCATGTTAGAAGAAAGCATTCGCACATGCTCTGTTTGATTCTGATCGTCGGAGGCCTGCTGATCATGATGGGGCAACACGACCGTTCCGAAGCGCTGTTCTACTACTTCCGTCTGGAAGATCAGGTTCCTGAAACCCACCTGCTGCGGCTGATCGACAAGCACATCAGCTTCGAGTTCGTCCGGCAGCAACTGAAAGACAGCTACAGCGAAACAGGCCGGCCGTCGATCGATCCTGAGCTGTTGCTGCGCATTCTGCTGATCGGCTATCTCTACGGCATCACCAGCGAGCGCAAGTTGGTGGAAGAACTGCGCATGCATCTGGCCTGGCGCTGGTTCACTGGGCTGGGCTTCGATCAGGAGATTCCGCATCACTCGACGTTTTCGAAAAACCGGCATGGGCGATTTCAGGAGTCGAAGCTGTTCGAGCAGTTGTTCGAGCAGATCGTGCGCCAGTGTGTGGAAGTAGGGTTGGTACAGGGCAAGGATCTGTCGGTCGATGGCAGCTTCGTGGAAGCGAACGCAGCCAAGGAGAGCCGCATTCCACGGGAGCAGTTAGCGGAAGCGGCCCAGGTTCATCACACCGTGCGTCAGTATCTGCGGGAAGTGGAGGAGCAGAACCCTGTGGAAGAGCCGGTGCACGAGCAGGATCAGGTGTCGACCACTGATCCCGATTCGACTTACGCCACCAAGGGCGGCATGCCGGCGCGTCTCGGTTACTACGACAACTATCTGGTGGATAACGGTAGCTGTGTGATTGTCGGGGTGCAGGCCACAGCGGCACGCATGAGTCAGGAAACAGTGGCGGCGCAAGATATGCTGACTCGTTTCGGCGAGTGGCAAGGGCGAGCGCCCGAATCGGTGGCAGCCGACACAACCTACGGGAATGGGGAGTTCTTACAGTGGTTAGCGGATCGCAACATCACTCCCTATATGCGGACCCGTGACAGTATTCACAGAAAGAGGAGTCCATTCTTCGGCCCTGAGCGTTTCACTTACGAGCCGGAACACGATCGCTATCTCTGCCCCGCCGGTCAGCCATTGAACTACGGCGGCCACAGTCATCGCAATCACTCCTGGACCTACATCGGGACTCGCAAACGCTGTGGCCCGTGCGAACTCCGACCGCAATGCACGAGTTCGTCTTTCCGAGGCCTGGTCATTCATCAAAACGAACCGGCGCGGCAACGCGCACGGGAGTTAGCGAACACGCCTGAGTTTGCCAAAGCACAGCGGCAAAGGAAGAAAGTAGAAGCCCTGTTCGCAGAACTCAAAAATCAGATCGGACTACGCCGTCTACGCCTGCGACGATTGAAGTTCGTGCGCGAGCAGTTCTTCCTGGCAGCGGCGGCGCAGAACATCAAGCGACTGGTCCGCTTCCTAAGCCAACCGACTGCACCACAGGCTCTGACCACCTAGGCAAGAAGAAAAAAACTCAGTAATACCCTCACCCCGCACAAGACCGGTTCAAGCACACTGAGTTTTTCAACAGCCACAGGCGTTTACACTCATTGACTTCGGTGGGGAGATGCGACACCCTCAGAAGCGGCAGGGGGAGATATCACATGAAAAAGTTAAGTCTGATCACAATGTTTGGCACCATTGTCGCCGCCACTGCCCTTGGTCTCGGAGCGCAGACTGCGGGTCAGGAATCTGCCAAGCCGGAAGACACGGAAGTCTGGCAGCCGGAGCCGAAAGTGGCGACGCCCGGCGCCGACTGCGGCACGGCTCCCTCGGACGCAATTATCCTGTTCGACGGGAAGAACCTGGACGAGTGGGTGTCTGCGCAGGATCGGTCTGCCCCGGCGAAATGGATCGTTGCCGACGGCATGGTCACGGTGAATAAGTCGGCGGGGAATATTGAGACCAGGCGCACCTTCAAGAACTATCAACTCCACATGGAGTGGAGAATTCCCGAGAACGTCACCGGTTCCGGTCAGTTGCGCGGCAACAGCGGACTGTTCCTGGCTTCGACCGGTCCCGATGACGCCGGATATGAGTTGCAGATACTCGACTCGTACCACAATAAGACCTACGTCAACGGCATGGCCGCGAGCATTTACAAGCAGAGCATTCCGCTGGCCAACTCGATGCGCAAGCCCGGGGAGTGGCAAGTCTACGACGTGGTGTGGACGGCTCCCACGTTCAATGCGGACGGCTCGCTGAAGAGTCCTGCCTACGTCACCGCCTTTCTTAACGGGGTGCTGGTCGAGAACCACTTCGAGTTGAAGGGCGAGACGCGGTACATCGGCCAGCCCTTTTACAAGAAGTTCGACGGTGCACCCATCAAGCTTCAAGCCCACGGCGATCCGAGTCCGGCTATCAGCTTCAGGAATATTTGGGTTAGGGAGCTGGAATAGGGGATTGGGTGGGCGATAAGTGAAATCGATTTCATGACAACGCGGGAGGAGTTCAAGGAAAACGTCAGGGACGTTGCGGGTCTTCCAGTTTGGGGTGCTCCTGATGGCTTTCTTCCGTGGTCGCGGCCATCCGCTTTGATTTGCGATAGACGTTCACAACCGCCAGCGTCCAGAAAGGAACTAAATCTACGCCGGGTACGAGCTTGGCCAGGAACGACGGCAAGAATTCCCAATGCCAGCCGAGAAGGCTGATCATCGCGGCTCCAATGCCAAAATCTAGGATGTCGTCAGCTGGCGAGATGGCGCCTTCGACGAATGCAGGGAAAACGATAATCTGCAGCGCGTCGGCAATGACGGCCAGGATCATGGCCGTGCGAAAGCGCGGTCCGGGCGAGATGGTGATGGTCTCTCCAGTCATTGTCTCTTCAGTCATTAGTCATTGTCTCTTCAGTCATTGTCTCTTCACTCATTGTCTCTTCGCTCTTCAGTCATGGCACAATCACCCGCCAAGCTGGTTTCATTCTAAGCGATTCGCGGGCGGCAAAAGAAACGTCGAGCTATGCTCGAAGGACGGCCGAGGGCGGCTGTCCCCACATGAGCGTGCTGATGGCTAAGTTCTTCGCCGCACTCTTCAGTTTACCTGGTAGAGATTCAACGGGATTACCGAGGCGTAGCGGGTAAAGTCCTGGTCGGTGGTGAAGATTTGCCAGTCGCGGCGAGAAGCGGCGGCGCAGATCAGGAAGTCGATGGCCGATCCGGCGATGCCTCGTGAGCGGCATTGGTTGTTGATGTGGGCGGCTGCCTCGTAATCGGCAACCTCGATGCGGGGTTCGTCAAAGGCGCGGAGGTGGTCGCGCAGTTTCCTGAAGCTGGTTTCCTGACGCATGCCGGAAAGCAATTCCTGGCGGACCGGGCCTATGAGCTGAGCGCGCCCATCGCGGATGACTTCTTGCAGGGCAGCGGTCAGGCGTTGCTCATGTGCATTCAGATTCGTAGTTCTCCGCCGCAGAGCCAGTGACCAGACGGGAGTGTCAATCAAAACCAGCATAGTCAGGAGCGCTTTCCGCGGCGCTCGGCTTTGTAGTCGTAGCGGGGATCGAAATCGACGGAGCCGAAGGCCTTCAGAATACGAAGCTGCTTGCGGCGCTTCACGTATTCGGCGAGGGCGGCGGTGACCGCTTCTTTCTTGGTTTTGTGACCGCCGGCGCGGCGGGCTTCCTCGATCAGGCTGTCATCCAGAGCTAGGTTGGTGGCCATGTGTAGATTGTTACACATTGGCGTGTGTGGAACAAGAGAAGAATCTCAGCGTAGAATCGGAGGGATGATCAAGTTTGTTGGCTCACTATTGCTGCTTGTGGTTGCCTTGGCTGGCGGGGTTGCAGAAGATGTCCATTCTATCGCTGCAGCCGTGGATGAGCATTACAACCACCTGCGCACCCTGCAGGCGGAGTTTACCGAGGAGTATCGCGGGGCGGGGATGGAGCGGACAGAGTCGGGGACGGTTTGGCTGGAAAAGGGTGGCCTGAAAAAACCTGGCAAGATGCGGTGGGAGTACCGTTCTCCGAGGGAGAAGCTGTTTGTCAGCGATGGGAAAGATGCGTGGTTTTACGTTCCAGGCGACCGGCAGGCACGCAGAACAGAGGCTCGGAAGCTGGACGATGTCCGTTCTCCGCTGGCGTTTTTGCTGGGCAAGAGCAAGCTGGAGAAGGAGTTGTCAGGGCTGTCGCTGGCTCCGGATGTCGCGCCGGTGGCGGCCGGAGATGTTGTGCTGCGGGGGGTACCGCAGGCTCTGGCTGAGCGAGTTAGCGAGATTCTGCTGGAGGTGACTCCGGAGCACAGGATTGCGCGGATTGTGATCGACGAGGTGGATGGTTCGGCGACCGAGTACAGGTTTAGCGAGCAGAGAGAGGATGTGGCTATCCCCGAGGAGAGGTTTCAGTTCAATCCGCCGGCGGGGACGGAGACGGTTGAGGGTGGGATTGAGCCTTGAGTTGTTGGATGCTGGAATTGGCGTATCGCATTGATGGACATAGACTTATTGTCGACTGGAGCTTCACGCTGCGCCCTTTTGCGGCAGAGCCCCTGTGGTTACTTGCGATACTGGAGAGACCGGGGGGTGTGATGATCTGAGGTCTGGATCGGAAGCGGGAATGTTAGACTGAGTCGACGGGGTGTGCGGCGGCTTTTTGTAAGGAAGCGAGCCAAACGCGCGATTATTGCGTCGCCAAAAACGCGACACGTCGCGCGGCTCACCCAGGTTCTTCGCTGCGCAAAAAGCGCTTGCTCGGAATGACATAAATGGCGGAATTTGTCGTAAAAATCGCGGACGAACGGGGTCACACCCACCAGCAGGTGGAGCAAGGTTATTCCGTGGCAGAGGTGCGCGACCGGTTTGCTTCGCAGGGCTATCTGGTCCACTGGGTGAAGCCCCAGGGACTGTTTTCAACCGGCTTCGCGATGCGCGGCGGGCGCAAACTGAAGCAGAGCTCGTTTCTGGTATTCAACCAGCAGTTCCTGACACTGATCAAGGCCGGACTGCCGATTCTGAACTCGCTCGATCTGCTGATCAAGCGGCAAAAGGATGCCAATTTGCGGCAGATTCTGGAAAACGTGCGGGAGCGGGTAAAAGGCGGGGAGTTGCTGTCGGATGCTTTCGCCGCACATGTGATGGTGCCGAAGATCTATACCACGACGCTGATGGCGGGAGAGAAGAGCGGGAACATCGATGAAGTGCTAGGCCGGTACATCAACTTTCAGCGCCTGGCGATGAGCTTCCGCAAGAAGCTGGCCGTATCGCTGATCTATCCTGCGCTGCTGGTCACCGTGGTGACGATCATGGTGATGTTTCTGTTTACGTATGTGGTGCCTAAATTCGCCGAGCTGTATAACAGCCTGGACGCGAAACTGCCGGCGATCACGCTGTTCATGCTGGCGGTGGGAGTGAACGCGCAGAAATACTTTCCCTTTATCGTGATCGGGGGGGTGCTGGCGGGGTTTCTGTTCTGGCAATGGCGGAAGACCGATAGCGGAGCGGACCAGATTGACCGCGTGATCCTGAGCCTGCCTTTGGTGGGCGGGATCCGGCTGAAGCACCAGGTGGCGACTTTTTCGCGGATGCTGGCCACGTTGCTGCAGGGCGGGCTGCCGCTGGTGCCGGCGATGGAAACGGCGGGCAGTTCGATGTCCAGCCGCCGCATCCTGAAGGGTGTGATGCGGGCCAGCGTGAGAGTTCGCGAAGGGCAGGGGTTGGCGAGCAGCCTGGAGGAACAGAACGTCTTTCCCGACCTGGCGGTGGAAATGCTCGAAGTGGGCGAATCCACGGGCGCTTTGCCGGCGATGCTGAATTCAGTGGCCGAGTTCTATGAAGAAGACGTGCAGACGGCATTGGGCGCTTCCATGGCGTTGATAGAACCGATGATTCTGATCATCATGGCGGTTTTTGTGGGCGTGGTGATGATTTCGCTGTATTTGCCGATCTTCAGCTTGGGAATGCAGAGCTCGCACTGAGGCGGGTGATTTAGGAAACGAGCCAAACGCTCGAGTATTGCGTCGCAAAAAGCGCGACGCTTCGGCAGGCTCAGGGCAGGCAGCTTCGCGGGGCTAGCCCGGATCCTTCGGCGACGGAAACCACGCCGCCTCAGGATGACAATGGGGATTTGAGAAATGGCAATGGCAGAAAAGAAATCACTTTTCGTAAACGGCGAGAACGGCGGACAGGTGGTGACGACGGGGAATCCCATCACCGACCTGGAACGCGCCCAGGACGTGGCGCGGCGCTATCGCTGCGAGTTTGTGGATCTCACCGACTTCCAGCTTCACCATGAGCTGTTCAAGAAGTTCTCTCCGGAATTGATGTTCCGTTATAACTTCGTGCCGCTGGAAGAGACGGCGGACGGCAAGCTGGCCATTGCCATCGCCGATCCCAGCCAGCTGATGATGATCGACGAGATCAGCCTGCTGCTGCAGAAGCGGATCGTCACCAAAGTGGCGACGCTGAAGCAGATCTCGGACATTCTGAAGAAGACAGAGCAGTCGCAGCGCGTTCTGGAAGAAGCCAGCGAGGGCTTCCAGATCATCCGGGAAGACGAGGCCACGGGCGCCGAAGAAACGCTGACCATCGACAAGCTGACGGCGGCGGGCGACACCAGTCCGATCATCCGGCTGGTCGACACTACGATTTTCACCGCGCTGCAGCGGCGCGCCTCCGACATTCATATTGAGACCCGCGATGACTCGGTGGTGATCAAGTTCCGCATCGACGGCGTGCTCACGCAGGCCATGCCGCCCATCGGCAAAGAGCACCATTCCACCGTGATCTCGCGCATCAAGGTGATGAGCGAACTGGATATTTCCGAGCGCCGGGTGCCGCAGGACGGGCGCTTCCGGGTGAAATATAACGGGCGCGCCATCGACTTCCGTGTCTCCATCATGCCTTCGATTCATGGCGAAGACGCCGTGCTCCGCGTGCTCGACAAAGAATCGATGAGCGAGAAGTTCCGCACGCTCACGCTTGACGTAGTTGGGTTTGATGAAGATGACCTGCGCAAGTTCCGCCGCTACATCAAGGAACCTTATGGCATGGTGCTGGTCACGGGACCGACAGGCAGCGGCAAGACCACCACGCTGTATGCCGCGGTGAACGAGATCAAGACCGACGAAGACAAGATCATCACCATTGAAGACCCGGTCGAGTACCAACTGCGCGGCATCACGCAGATTCCGGTGAACGAGAAAAAAGGATTGACCTTTGCCCGCGGCTTGCGTTCGATCCTGCGCCATGACCCGGATAAAATCATGGTGGGCGAAATCCGCGACACGGAAACAGCGCAGATTGCCATTCAGTCCGCGCTGACCGGCCACCTGGTTTTTACCACGGTCCACGCCAACAACGTGGTCGATGTGATCGGACGGTTCCTCAACATGGGGGTCGAGCCCTATAACTTTGTCTCGGCGTTGAACTGCATTCTGGCGCAGCGCCTGGTGCGGTTGATCTGCGAATCCTGCCGCACTCAGGTGAATTATCCACCGGAGGTGCTGGAGGCCAGCGGACTGGATTACGCACAGTGGTCGAAGGTGGCATTGTATGAAGGACCGGGATGCATCGAGTGCGCGGGCACCGGCTTCCGCGGCCGAACCGCGATTCACGAACTGCTGGATTTGAGCGACCGCATCCGGGAGATGATTCTGGCCAAGAAGCCGACTTCGGAAATCCGGCGCGCCGCGCGGGAGGAAGGCATGCGGTTCCTGCGTGAGTCGGCTCTGGATAAAGTCCGGCTTGGCCTCACCACGTTGAAAGAGATCAACAAGGTCACCTTTATCGAGGCCATGCGGTAAAGACAGTGGCCAGTGATGAGTCGTCAGTGGCCAGTTTAGTTCGGAGCCCCCTAGACCGGTGGCCACTGACCGCTGCCGAAGTTGCCCTGTCAGGTATTGCAAATAACACGCGATGGCGTTTGAATTATAAAGATGTGACGGAAGGGTTCAGCGTCCAGTGGCCGAGTTTTGAATTGCCGGCCACTGACCACTAGCCACTGACCACTGATTTAAAGAGAGTTGACTCCTGAAATGAACTCCGGTTCCAACAAGGCGAAACCCCGGTTGGCGTGTGAAATCGCCGCCGACCGCGTGCTGGTGGGACGGCTCGGCGAAGACGGCCGCAACCTGGAAGCGTGCGCGGCGCGTGAACTGGCTCCGGGCAGTGTGGTTCCGGATCTGGTTGAGAGCAACTTGCGCCAGCGGGGAGCGGTGAGCTCGGCAGTGGAAGCGGCCCTGGGCAGTGTGGCGGGGCGTTCCCACGATGTGATTGCGGTGGTGCCGGATGCCGCGGTGCGGGTGGTGCTGCTGGAGTTCGATACCTTGCCCAGCGATTCCGATGAAGCCGCCAGCGTAGTGAGGTTTCGTTTGAAAAAGTCTCTGCCGTTCGACGTTGACAAGGCCAGAGTTTCCTACCATTCGCAGAAATCAAATGATGGGGTTCGCGTGGTGGCGGCGGTTGCACTGGCCACCGTGGTGGAAGACTACGAGGCCGCTTTCCGCGACGCCGGATTCAGCCCGGGAGTTGTATTGCCTTCCATGCTGGCGGCGCTGGGCGCTGCGGAGGGACAGCACCCCACTCTGGTGGTGAAGGTGGATGCCCGCACTACCAGCATCGCTATCCTCAATGCGGAACAGCTCCAGCTCTTCCGGACGCTTGAAAACACGCGGGGGGTTACGATAACGGGAGAGCAGTTGGCTGAGGAAGTCTACCCTTCGGTAGTATTCTTTCAGGATACTTATCATCTGAACATTGAAAAGATTTTTGTCGCGGGAGTTTCCGACACCGGCGGCGCAGCTCCCGCGCTGCGCGCGCAAACCGGGGCTGACGTGCAGGAGCTGGTAAGTTCTTCGCAGTTGGGAGCGAGCACCGGAGGCTCGGTACCGCGGTGGAGAATGGCAGGGGTGGTGGGAGCCTTGATTTCGTAACTGCAGTGGCCAGTGATGACTGGTCAGTGATCAGAAAGATCTACTGACCACTGGACACTGATCACTGGCCACTGAACTAAATATGCGCCTGGACATCAATCTCGCGAGCCAGCCTTATGAAGACGCACGGCAGTTCTGGCTCCGTTGGGGGACGGCTCTGGGGGCGGCGGCAATCCTGACGCTGGCCTTGCTGACGTTGACGAGCACGGATTGGTTTGCGGCCCGGCGCGACCATGCCCAGATCTCCGAGTTACACGCCCAGATCGCCCAGCGCGACCAGACCCGCCAGCAGGCTGAGACTTTTCTCAGCCAGCCTCAGAATCGCACTACCCGCGACGAGTCGCAGTTTCTTAACGAATTGATTGAACGCAAGTCGCTTTCCTGGACACGTGTGCTGGAAGATCTCGAGAAAGTGATGCCCGCGCGGGTGCATTTGGTTTCGATTCATCCCGAACTGGATTCGGACAATCAGCTGACGTTGAAGATGGTGGTGGCGGGCGATCGCGACCGGGCCCTCGAACTGGCACGCCGCATGGAGGATTCGCGACAGTTCACGCAGACTTATGTGGAGACGGAAACGCCGGCGACGACCGGCACTGGGGACAGTGTGCAGTTCGCCATCGACGGGATTTACATTCCCGCGCCGGCGACAGCGCCCATGCCGGCCCCGCCGAAGACAGAGACTTCCAAGCGGAGCACGCCCTGATGCCAGACCTGCGGCAGACCCGGAAGAACATCAAGACCGCCCTGGCGGTCCTGTTGGCCGTGGATGTGGTGGCGGCGGCGGTGCTGTTTTCGCCGCTGGTGGGCTCGACCGACTCGCGGCGGGAGGAGCTGAACCAGTTGCGCACCGAATTGCATGCGAAAACTCTACAGGTCGCGCCGCTGAAGGATCTGGACAAGAAAGTGATCACGGCGAACCACGAGATTACGGATTTCTATAAGAAACGCTTTCCCACCCAGGACTCGCAGATTCCCACCCAATTCGGCAAGCTGGCGGTCGCCAATGGAGTTACGATCGAGCAGGCCAAGTACAAGGTTGACGATGAGGAGACAGGCGGACTGCGTCCGGTTGAACTGGAAGCGAACCTCTCGGGCAATTACGTTTCGCTGGCCAGGTTTATCAATGCGCTGGAGCGCGATGATATGTTTTTCATCATCAGCAGTATCACGCTGGCCGGCGAACAAAAGGGCCCGATCAAGCTGCAAGTGAAACTTGAGACCTATCTAAAGGCAGGGGCGTAGTGAACCTGGGAATCGAAAACAAGAAGCAGGTGATCGTGGCGGCCACGCTGGGAGTGGTCGCGCTGCTCATCATCGCCTACTGGTTCCTGCCGTCGTCTTCGACCATCGCTTCGACGAGCCCGGCGACGGGCGCGACCGACCTGCACGGGCTTGCGCCGAGCGCTGCCCGTTCGGTGACGCACCATAGCTCAGGGTCCACATCGGCAAAAAAAGAGCGCCCGCCGCAGAGCCTCGACCCCACCTTGCACCTGCAGCTGCTGGCCTCGACTGAGCAGATCAAATACGAAGGCTCGGGAAGAAACATTTTCGTGTCGCAGGCGGATGCAGTGATTCCAATTCCGCAAGGCAACGGCACGACGGACAAAAGCAAGGGCGGTAAAGACAACAGTGCAGTCATGCAGATACCGCCGCAGGCGCCGCCGCCACCGATTCCGCTTAAGTTTTTCGGTTTTGCCAACCGCCCGGGAGAACTTAAGAAAGTTTTTCTTTCCAAGGGCGATGATGTTTTCATCGCGGGCGAGGGCGAGATTATCGACCGCCGCTACAGGGTTGTAAGGATTTCCGCTACATCTGTCGAAATCCAGGACCTGGTGGTCAGCGGCCCGCCGCAAAGCATACAGCTGACGCTGGGGAACCCATCGTGAACCGGCTTGCAACACAGACGCGCGAGTCCGGGTTGCACCCGCGGACGGCTGCCGGCTCTCGTTGCCAGGAAAGTCGACGCCGGGCAAGTCGTCCCCAGGAAGAGGGATACATCCTGCTCACGCTGCTTCTTGTGGTCGCTCTGATGGCCATATTCACCATGGGAGTGATTATCCCGATCAAGTTTGAAATGCAGCGGGATCAGGAACAGGAAATGATCCACCGCGGGGTGCAATACTCGCGCGCCATCAAAGCCTATTACAAGAAAAACCAACGCTACCCCACGAAGCTGGCGGACCTCGACAACACCAGCAACCTGCGCTACCTGCGCAAGCACTACAAAGATCCGCTCAATAAGAACCAGGACTTCAGACTGCTCCATTACGGCGAACCGGGTGTAACGCTGGGCGCCGGCTTCAACATCGGTGGCGGAAGCATTCCGGGGGCAACACCTGCCGGCTCTCCTGCAGGGATGAACGGTGCAGGAACCAGCGGCTCGGCATTTGGCGGTTCTGGATTTGGTGGTTCGGCATCTGGTGGCTCGTCCTTCGGTGGTTCGGGATTTGGCGGCGGCAACAGTTCGGGAGTTAATAGTTCAGGTGTGTTCGCGCAGACGTCCGGATCTGGCGGAAGCTCGAACAGTGGGTTCGGAGCAAGCTCCAACTCGCAAAGCGGCTCGGGTCAGCAGGGAACGAATTCGGTGCCAGGATCTGATGCGACTCAGGCTTCGTCCCAGGTCACCGGCCAGGGAAACGACAGCTCAGGCAGTCAGCAGCTTGTGGTCGGCGGTCCGATCGTAGGCGTGGCCAGCTTCAGCAAGAAAACCACAATTCGCGAGTTTAATCACAAGAAAAAGTATAACGAGTGGCAGTTTGTGTACGATCCCACCACCGACCGCGGTGGTCTGATCACGACGCCCTATCAGCCCGCACTGGCGTCATTTGGAACCCCCGGATTGAGTGGCGCACAACCCGCGGGAGCCAACACCAGCCCGTTTGGTGGTTCAAACAGCACCTCGTTTGGTGGTTCGAACAGCAATTCGTTTGGGCAGTCTTCAGGCGTCGGCAACAATGCGAATCCCGGCGGATCTTCGTCGCCCCCGCAGCCACCCTCTAATCCGCCACAACAGCAGTGAGGCGGTTCGAATCGACCTTTCCACGTGCCCAGCCTACGTAAAAACGGCCTCATCGTGGGATGAGGCCGTTTTGCCTTTCACAAATGTTTTCGCGTGGAAGTCTGCCGGGAAACGACGAACTTACACTCCGAAGCTTATACGCTGAACGAGGATCCGCAACCGCAGGTGCTCTTCACGTTGGGATTCTCGAACTTGAAACCGGCGCCTTCGAGGGTTTCGACATAGTCCACGATGCAGCCATTCAGGTACATCACTGAGGTCGCATCAACGAACACCTTCAGTCCATCCATGTCGAAGGTCTTGTCCATCATTCCGGCAGCATTTTCAAACTGCATGGAATATGAAAAGCCGGAGCAGCCGCCACCGACTACGCCAATGCGTAGGCCGGCAGGCACGGGATTTTGCTGTCCCATGATCTCCTTTACCTTGGAAACCGCGCTGGCCGTGAGCGAAACGGGCGGAGTCTTTTTCACTTCCGGGACGTTGGTGTTCACATCGGGAACGGTTGTGGTGGCCATTCGTATCTCCTTGGCTTTAAAGTACCTAGATTATAGCAGAGCGTGGCAAGCGGTTGGCAGCGTAATCGAACTGGATTCGCATCTGCCGAGCCCCAAGCCATTGGATGCCAATCCGAGGACCACGATTCCTCCCGCGGCGCTTGCCAAGTGGTCTATAATGCTCCCGTTAGGCCTTCCTCCAGGTTGAGGATTGTGGGCTTAGGCCCGCACCTTCGGCGTGGTGGAGCTGCCCAACGGGCTTGCAAACTGGCGAGGTGGCCTATGACTTGGACGTGGACTCCGTTAACACTTGGGCTCGCGATCGTGTGGGGTGTTTTCACGGTCGGCCTGATCCTTCTCCTCATCTACCGCAGCACGCTGACCATGCACGAGGAAGAGTCGTTGTACCTCGACGATGCGAGCCAGCACATGCAGCAGGAGCAAACGGAACTGCTGGTGAAGGTCAACCGGCTGACGGTCCCGGTCTGGGTGGCTGGCGCCGGTTCTGGAGTTCTGTTGCTGGTGCTCGCCGGCATGTTCATCTATCAGGGACTGAACGCAGTGCAATAGGCCGACTGCCGATCGGCAAGGTGGGCGCACCTCGGCCAGGGTCTCGGCCGAGGTCGACTGCGTTTTCCGCGACTGCTTGATGCAGCGACCGCGTGTATCGACCTGAGTAACCCGTTCCGCTGGACACTCTGAAAGACTCCCTCCACTTTGTATAATTGTGAGCATGCGAGAGTGGCGGAATTGGCAGACGCACCAGACTTAGGATCTGGCGGGTAAAACCGTGGGGGTTCGAGTCCCCCCTTTCGCACCAAAATGTTTAGGGCCGATCTTGAATCGGCCCTTTTTCAATTGTGTCCAATTTGTGCCCACGATTTTGTGCCCATCCAGGTTTGACCGTCCACGGCGTAATCATCGTTTCGCAATCAGTGTTCCGCAATCAATTTTTCGCAATCAATTTTGCCGCACGCGAAAGTGCTTGGGAGAGTGGGTAATTGGGGCACCCGGCAATTCGGAATCAGAGCGAGTGATCGTTCGTATCCTCGGTAACTACCGTCACGCCTGCCCCTATGGTGGAATCACGGGATAACCCGGCCTGGAAGTTTGAGGCGGCGGGGGCTGGCTTGCACCTGACCTGGACAAAGGGAATCCCATGAAACGCCTTCTTGTTCTAACTCGGCTGGCCATCACTCTCAGCCTGGGCCTGGCAGCTTTGACGGGCTGCGGCGTTGGGTCGTCGAGCACCCAAACGTCGGATCCGCCGCCGCCCTCAATTACCAGTTTCACTGCGAATCGCAGTTCCATTACGGATGGATCAACCGCGGCTCTGACCAGCGTCTTCGCAACCGGCACAGGCGTGATCACACCCGGGAATCTTCCCGCCACCAGCGGCGTTGCCGTAACCGTGAGTCCCACGACGACCACTACCTATACCCTGACCGTTACTCCCACGAGTGGGACGGCGGCGACCGCGACCGTCACCGTCACTGTGAACCCTGCACCGACGATCACCAGCTTCAGCGCAATTCCGGCAACCATAACGACAGGATCTAATGCAGCTCTGACAGGAGTCTTCGCGAACGGCACCGGCGTTATCACCCCGGGCAATCTGGCCGCCACCAGCGGTGCGGGCGTGACTGTGAGCCCCACGGCGACCACCACCTACACTCTCACCGTGACCAATGCCAGCGGTACAGCCGTCACCGCGACGGCCAAGGTAACAGTAACTGCAACCCCCGCTACCACGGTGGCGGTGGACCTGTCGAGCAGCGGCCCCGCCGTGACCGATAAGCTGCTGGGAATGAACATGGCCGTCTGGTATGACCTGGTTTCTAACAAGACCGGAATTGTGGATGCTTTCAAGGCTGCCGGCATCACCCAGGTGCGTTGGCCCGGAGGATCGGATTCCGACCTCTACCATTGGGTGACCAATTCTGAGTGCGATGGCGGGTATTCCGATACGAATGACACGTTCACGAATTTCGTCAACGACATGGCCGTTCCCGCGAACCTCGATGTGGCGTTGACGGCGAATTATGGCTCGAACGCGGCCTGCAACGGAGGCGGCGAACCAAGCGAAGCCGCCGCCTGGGTGACGGCCGCGCTGGCCGACGGCATCACCCCGAGCCATATGACGGTGGGAAACGAGGAGTATGGCAGCTGGGAGTACGACCTGCACTCGACTCCGAACGACGCCACCATCTATGCCGCCGCTGTGGTGGGAGCAAGCGGCTACTACAGCTCAATTAAGAAAGCCAGCCCGAACACGCTGGTCGGTGTCGATGTGGATGCGGACAACGCGACCGGCGGATGGGATAACACCGTGCTCGCCAATGCCAAGGGAACCTACGACTTCGTGGAATATCACTATTATCCGGAGACGCCCGGCCAGGAAAGCGACACCTTCATCGTGCAGCAGGCGGCGCAGGAGTTGACCACGAACATCAACACCCTCAGGTCGGAGTTGACCAAGTGGGGAACTCCCGACACTCCCATTTACGTGGGCGAGATTGGAGGCGCTTACACCAATCCGGGCAAACAGAGCTGGTCGATTACCCAGGGTTTGTATGCCGGCCAGGTGCTGGGCGAGATGATGAATGACGGAGTCTCGCGCCTGACCTGGTGGATCGGCTTCGGCAATTGCAACGGCTCCAGCGGAAACGATAGTACGACGCTCTATGGATGGCAGGATTTCGGAGCCTACAACGTCTTCTCCGATGGACCGTCCGATACCGGGTGCCCGGGCGCGGGTCCCATCGGCACCATGTCTCCGACGGCGCGCGCGTTTCAGCTGTTCAGCCAGATGGCCGTCAACGGCCAGACGGTGCTGACGGCGACCGTCACCGGCGACACTACCGACGTGCGCGCCTATGCGGCCACCAATCCCAACGGCACGGCGCTGCTGTTGTTCAACGACAACGAGACCACGTCTCAGCAGGTGCTGGTCACGCTTTCGGGCAAAAGCTCCTCTTCCAGCGTGAACGTGATGACTTACGACAAGGCCATCTACTACCTGTCAGGTTCGCCGACCGGCACTCCGCCCGATCCGGCAGGGACGAGCACCTGGGCCGCACCAATTACAACCAGCATGGGCGTGCAGACCCTGCCTCTTGTCTTGACTCTCACTCCATGGAGCATGAACGTCGTCATCATCCAATAAGCGTGCTGGCAATAACCGAGCCGGAGGGTGCGCGTCAATTTTGTACCGTCACCAACTGCGGGTTACCGAACGGTTCTGTGCTAGGTAGCTGGAAAAGTTCAATACGGCACGAAACCCTGCGTCTTCATCTCGAGGCGGTAGACTGACGTGGTGGCGGTGATGTAAAGGGTTCGATAGTCTTTGTCGCCCCAGTTCAGATTTGCGGGCTGCTCCGGCATGACGATGGTGCCGAGATGGTGGCCCTTGGCGTCCCAGACCCAGATGCCCTTGGGGCCGGTGACAAAGAGGTTGCCGTTTTTATCCACCTTCATTCCATCGGGCACGCCATCGCCCTTCCCGCCTGGCTCTTCGCCGAAGATGCGGCCGTTGGTTAGGGTCCGGTCGGCAGCAACGTCGTATGCGCGGATGTTTCTTTGTTCGCTGTCGTCGACATAGAAGCGTTTGCCGTCAGGCGAAAACGCGAGGCCGTTCGGCTGCGTGAGATCCTTGGTGAGTAACTTCACATTGCCTTTGGCGTCGAGGCGGTAGACGCCTTGAAACGGGATTTCCTGCTTTTCTCCGGCTACCAGATCGAGCGTCGGATCGGTGAAATAGAGAGCTCCATCCGGACCGGTGACGACGTCGTTGGGACTGTTCAGTTTCTTGCCGTCGTAGTGGTCGGCCAGGATTTTGTATTGTCCGCCGGGAGTTACTTCGATGATGGCGCGCAACACGCTGGCGCAATCGATCAGGCGATGCCGGCGGTCGAAGGTGTTGCCGTCCGGGTCGCCGAGCGCAATCACTTCTTCCTTTTTGCCATCGGGATGTAGGCGGAAAATCTTGTTGATGGTCTCGTCGCTTACATAGAGGAAGCCCGCCTCATCCCACACCGGGCCTTCGGTGAATCCGAAGCCGGTGGCTACGAGGCCGAGTTTGGCGTTTTGATCGACCACCTCCCAGAACTGTGGCGATTCGGCTTGCAGTTTAAACTCCAGAGGCGCGCGCGGGACGGCCAGAAGAGCTGTTCTGACCGCGGTGAGCGCTACGGTCGCGACGATGAAGACTTGCAGGACTTTCATGCTGCGATTCATGAGAACGTCTTTCTTTCTTAAGCAAAACTGTGAGTGGAATCTTTGACCAACGTCTCATCGACCATTCGTCATGGAGCAGCCGAAGACGCTCCTGCGCGAGGCCTTCGCGCGATTCAACACCCGGACACTACACTTTCATCCAGTGAAACTTGCCTGTCGGGTTTTGAAATTAACAGGCACGGTATGGATGACGGCTTATCCCAAGCGCAGTTGGCCTGTCGACCCTTTTTGCATTCTGGGTGAGACCAAGAAAACCCACAAGCTTTCTGGGCCACACTTTCTCCGGCAACAAGCAGGAAATGGCAGCTTCGCCGGGAGTGGGACTAGCTACTTCTGTTTCACTGCGATGGCCGAGATTTCGATTCGGGCATTGTTGACCAGGGCCGCGGCCTGAATGGTAGCGCGTGCAGGTTTAGGGTCAGGCATGACAGTTTTGTAAACCTTGTTCATGTCCGGGAACTCGTGAATGTCGGCGAGGTAGACGGTTACGCTGACCACGTCGTTCAGTTCGAAGCCAGCGGCTTTGAGGACCTTCTTGATATTGTCGAGGGCCGCGGTAGTCTCGGGGCCGATGCCCCCTGCCGTCAGTTTGCCGGAATCATCGGAACCCTCCTGGCCTGCGATGTAGAGAGTATTGCCGGCTACGATGCCGTCGCTGAACGGAAGTCCTCGAGCGGGCGATAAATTGATCGCTTTCCGTTCCTGGCCGTAGCTGGGCCGCGCGGAAACGCCAATAGCTAGCGCAATCGCGAAAGCCCACAGAAACAACCGGAATGCTTTGGTCTGCATTGTCACTTTCATTTTTCGTACCCCTTTGCGATAAATGGATTGGCTCTTCCACCCGACGAAAAACAGTGTTAGAGTCCGCGCACATATATACATCCAGGAGGGGGAAATGAACAAGTTTCACAGGTTTGTGAAATCCCACACGATTGCGGTATCTCTGGTGTCCATCGTCCTTTTTTGCGCCGTCCTGGGCGGAGAGAGACTTGTGCGGGCGCAGGCGGTTGGCGGAGCAAATGCGGCACAGCCGGACGATGCCTTGATTGCGGATTTTCGTCGCGTCGAAGTGGCTTCTGTTTCCGATGCGCTGGAGCAACTTACGGGCAAGCGTATGTATATGAGTCACCGCATGCATCCGATCATGACCACAAAATTTGCCGGCTTCGCAAGGACGGTCTTGCTTAAGAAAGATGAGGGCAATAGCGATCCTGCCGCGCTGAACGGAATGCTGGCAGCCATTGATCAAGGATCCACCAATTCGGTTTACGTAATGGTGGTCGAAGACGGAGAGGACATCGCGGGAATGGGCGGACTGATGGGCACGGCGATGGCAGCGCGTGGGTATGCCGGTGCGGTGATCGATGGAGGAGTGCGCGATGTAGCGTATTTGCGCAAGATCGGGTTTCCCGTGTATGCGACCGGCATCGTGCCGTCGACCTCGGTGCATCACTATCGATTTGGAGGATCGCAGATTCCGGTGACCTGTGACGGCGTGACCGTGAATGCGGGCGACATCATTGCGGCAGACAGCGATGGCGTGGTGGTTGTGCCCCGGGCACAGGCGCAGGAAGTGTTAACCCTGGCGCAACAAATGGACTTTAAAGAGCATTCGATGTATGCCGTGATCGAACAGATGAAGTCGATTGTGGAAGCGGTTAAGAAGTTCGGCAGATTATAGAGAAAAGAGAGCTATTGCATAAAATCGACTTTCATCAGATAATTCGCACTTTCATTTTGTATCGGCAGTTTGTATAGGCTGACTTTGGCCGATTCCCATGGTTGATACTCCGAAGCGAAGTTACAACATCACGGCACTGCAGCGTGGGTTGCGTCTTCTGCAGCTCTTCAGCGAGTCACCTCACGGGCTGACTGCAAAGGAAGTTGCAGGGCGGTCCCGGCTGCCCGTGAGCACCGTGCACCGTTTCCTGGCGAATCTGGAAGGTGCGGGCTTTTTGAACTGCGGCGGGGACAGCGTGTACCACCTGGGAATCGCGTGTTTCGCAATCGGCCAGGCGGCGTTGGGCCAGCTCGATATTCGGCGGGTGAGCCTACCTTATCTTCAAGAATTAAACCGGCAGACGCGGGAAACGATTCATCTGACTGTGAGGCACGGGCTGTCCGCGGTTTACGTCGAGAAGCTGGATTCACCCGAACCGTTGCGCATTCATTCCCGCATCGGCGCCGCTGTTCCGTTGTATTGCACAGCCGTCGGCAAGGTCATGCTGGCGCACATGCCGGACGACGAGCGGAAAGGAATTGTGCCGCAGTTGGGACTGAAGCGTTTGACGCCGAACACGGTGGGCAACCTTCAGGAATTGGACGCCGAGCTGTACCGGGTCCGAAAGAACGGTTACGCGTGCGACCTTGAGGAACACGAACTTCACATACGATGCGTCGCGGCTCCAATCTGGGATCACGCCGGCGGCGTGAATGCCAGCCTGAGCATTACTGCGCCAGTGGTGCGTATGGCGGTTACCCGTTTACGGCAGCTCGCACCGTTGATTCAGACAGCGGGACTGCAAATTTCACGCGAGTTAGGGTATCGGACCGCTGGCTACCGGTCGCCAGTGCGAAAAAATGGTTCCGGGGAGGCGGCGATTGCGAAACCTCTTTGAGGGGAGTGGCGCGAGGCTTTTCGGAGCTGAGGTTCCCACTCTAGCTGCAGAAGGACTCCTGGCATGAAAATGGCAGCGCTCAGCGCAGTCGTTTTCGCCTGGCTGGCAGTTGGGGCCGGAAGTGACACTGGAGCGAAACGCATTCCGAGCGAAGGTTCGGAGAAGGTTCTGGTCGCATTCAGCCTGGACGCGGGTGCGATTGCGTGGAAATATCCGCAAATCGGCGCGTGACGCTCTGCAGCCGGGACCATGGCGACAGCGGGTGGTCTGGTGTTTCTCGGGGATGATGCGGGCTCCTTTGAGGCGGTCGATGCGCAAAGTGGCAAGGCGCTATGGCATTTCAATACTAGGCAAGACATTAGTGCATCACCCTTGAGCTATGCGGTCGCCGGCAAACAGTATGTGGCGATTGCCGAGGGTAGTGACGTGTTCAGCTTCGCGTTACCTTGATTGCGGATCTCAGAGGCTAAATTGGAAGGAGGGTGTATATGAATTTGACTTTCACACGCAGAGCGTTTGCCGCACGGTGCGCTTCCGTGCTTTCCGCTTTGGGAGTTACAGCCGCAGGGTTGCCTAACCGCGCATTGGCTCAGGGCTCCGCCGCGCAGGATGCGGGCAGTATCCGCAAGCTCAATAGCGAAGGCAAACCGGGCAGCGAGAAAGATGCCATCATGCCGGTGGTTGTCCACCAGGGCTTGATCTATGTTGCTGGGCAGGGTGCGCACGATTCGCGAGATTCCAAGGAATGGACGATTGAATCCCATACCACGATGGTTATGGACAAGATCAAGAAGCACGTGGAAATTGGCGGAGGAACCATGGACAGCATTCTTCAACTGAATGTCTTCCTGGTGAAGATTGAGCATTGGGATGGAATGCATAAGGTGTTCTCGACGTATTTTCCGCATGGCGGCCCGGCGCGGACAACCGTTGCGGTGGCGGCGCTGCCGGGCGACTCGCTGGTGGAAATCAATTGCATCGCCGCGGTTGCCGGCAAGTGAGCGGCAAAGGAGCTTTGTTCATGCGACTCAATTCAAAATGGAACCGGCGCAGTTTTCTCGGAAGCGTAGGGGTGATTGCGAGCTCGATTCTGGCGCCGCGCAAAGTGTTTTCCTCGACTCGCGGAGCTGCCAGCGCTGGCGCTCGGGTAAGTGGTTTTGGACAGACGGGCAATCCTTACGAAGAGCTCGGAGTTGCGACGGTGATCAACTGCGAAGGGACCATGACCATGCTGGGCGGTTCCCTTCCTCACCCGGAGCTCGAGACCGTGATGACGATGGCGGGGCGCCATTTTGTGAGCATGCCGGAATTAGAGGTGGCTGCGGGCAAGCGTATTGCAGAGATGCTGAAGTTGCCGGAGGGTTATAGCGCGCTGGTGACCTCGGGCGCGGCGGCGGCGATGCAGTCAGGTCTGGCGGGCATTCTGACTGGCGGGGATGAAGCCCGAATCCGGCAATTGCCCGATCTTACCGGAATGAAGTCGGAGGTGATCATCCAGAAGGCGCATCGTAATCCTTTTGATCACCAGTTGCGATCGACCGGAATCAAGCTCATTGAGATCGAGACGGTTGATCAATTGCGGGCGGCCGTGAACGAGCGGACGGCGATGATGCATTTCAGCAACTTCGCCAATGCCGCAGGACAAATCAAAGTGGATGAGTGGGTGAAGCTGGGGAAGCAATACAACGTGCCTTGCATGAATGACGCCGCGGCCGATACGCCGCCAGTGTCTCATCTCTGGGACTACACCAACATGGGATACGACCTGGTAACCTTCAGCGGCGGGAAAGCGATTCGGGGGCCGCAATGCGCCGGGCTTTTGATCGGACGCAAGGAGATGGTGGCAAATGCGCTGCTCAACAACAGTCCGCACGAGGACACGCTCGGCCGCAGTCAGAAGGTAGGCAAAGAAGAAATCGTGGGCATGGTGAAAGCGCTCGAACGTTTTCTCGCGGAAGACCATGAGGCTCTGGCTAAGGAATGGCAGGACCGGCTGGAAGGGATTTCGCGTGAGATCAAGAAAGTTCCGGGAGTTAGTACGGCTTTCTTCGTCCCTGACATCGCTAATCACGTGCCGCACATGAGCATTACTTGGGATGCGGCGCGCATTTCGTTGACACCTCAGCAAGCGTCGAAGCTGTTGCGAGGTTCGAAGCCATCCATCGTGATCGGGAGTGGCGAAGAACGGCCTGGGTTAGCCATGAACTCGTTTATGCTGCAACCCGGCGAAGACAAGATCGTTGCCGAGCAACTTTCGCGCCTCCTGCGCGAACACGCGGCATAAGCGAGGAAGCCCCTGCGATGAACGGTACGAGAACAAGCCATGTCCGCTGGTTTTTAGTGTTCTGGCTGTTCGTGCTCAGCGCCGTGTCTTATCTCGACCGGGTAAACATTTCCATCGCAGTGGGGCCTATCGCCGAGGCCTACGATTTGAGCGACGTGCAACTGGGCAAAGTGTTCAGCGCCATGCTGGTAGGCTACGCACTGTTCCAGACGGTGGGCGGAAGGTTGGCGGACCGCTTCGGACCGCGCCGGGTGTTGGCCGCGGGAGTGGTGTGGTGGGGAATCTTTACGGCTTTGACTGCGATGGTCCCGGCAACCATTGCAGGGGCGCTCTTGATTTTTGTCGTAGTCCGCTTTCTGCTGGGCGCGGGCGAGGCGGTAATTTATCCCTCTGCCAATCAATTCGTTGCACGGTGGATTCCGACTTCGGAACGTGGTATTGCAAATGGTTGGATTTTCGCTGGTGTGGGAGCGGGCGCCGGTCTTACGCCGCTGCTCATTACGCACATTATGGTTCGTTACGGCTGGCGGACGTCGTTCTGGGTCTGCTCCTTAATCGGCTTTGGCGCGGGAGCTGTCTGGTTCCTGGTTGCACGCGACACGCCGGCTGAGCATACTCGTGTTTCTGCTTCTGAGTTGGCGCTGATTCGCTCGGGGCTGACGCAAGCGGAGCCGAATCAAGATGCGAAGGCGCTTATGCCATGGGGGCGCGTAATCCAAAGCAAAGAAGTCTGGGCAGTTACCCTCAGCTATTTCTGCTATGGCTACGTGGCGTGGATCTTTTTCAGTTGGTTCTATCGTTATCTCTCCAAAGTACGGGGCCTCGATTTGAAAGCGAGCGCGCTATACACCATGTTGCCCCCGGTGGCGATGCTGGTGGGCAGTCTTCTGGGGGGAGCTCTCAACGACCGGTTCAGCAAGCGGCTGGGCCCCAGGGTTGGACGTTGTGTTCCGGCGGTATTCGCGATGGCTGTCGCCGGGATCTTGATCGCCTTCGGTTCGCAGGTTCAAAGCGCGCGTCTCGCGAGCGTGGTGCTGGCGGGCGGAGCCGGTGCGCTGTACTTGTCGCAGAGTTCATTCTGGTCGGTGACGGTCGACATTGCGGGTGCGTCTTCGGGATCGGTATCAGGTTTCATGAACACCGGAAATCAGATCGGAGCCGCGCTCACGGCTACTCTTACTCCCTGGATCGCTGCCCGATTCGGTTGGACGACTTCATTTCTGGTGGCGGCGGGGTTGTGCGTAGTGGGTGCGGTGAGTTGGCTGGTGGTCGACCCGACACGGCAGCTCAGGGCTTCTGCAGCAAACGCCGGCGCGGTGCAGCTTCAGAGTTCTAAACAACCGTCGGATCAGTCTGGCGGCCGATCACCGGTGGCGCGCGCGAGTTTGTAAAATCAGATTATGGCGAAGCTGAATATTAAGTCGAAGAATGGGTGCACGTGGGACCTGGTCAGCCTAGGGGAAGTCATGCTGCGACTCGATCCCGGGGATGAGCGCATCTCGACGACCCGCCATTTTCGCGCATGGGAGGGTGGAGGCGAGTACAACGTTGCCCGGGGCCTTCGGCGTTGCTTTGGGATGGATACGGCGGTTGTAACGGCTCTCGCGGACAATCCGATTGGGCGTCTTGTCGAAGACTTGATGCTGCAGGGAGGGGTTGGTCAGAAATATGTGCGTTGGGTGCCTTATGACGGAGTGGGACGGGCCGTCCGCAACGGATTGAATTTTACCGAGAGGGGTTTCGGGCTGCGCGCTCCGCTCGGTTGTTCGGATCGCGGGCATACAGCAGTCTCACAGCTGAAGCCCGGCGAAATAGATTGGGAGCAGGTTTTCCGCAAGGATGGAGCGCGCTGGTTTCACACCGGCGGAATCTTTTGTGCGCTTTCGGAGACTGCACCGCTCGTGGCCCTAGAAGCGATGGCAGCGGCAAAGCGTGCCGGCGCGATCGTTTCCTATGATCTGAACTACCGTCCGTCGCTGTGGAAATCGAATGGAGGGAAAGCCCAGGCTCAGGAGACGAACCGGCGACTGGCATCGCTAGTCGATGTGATGCTCGGGAATGAAGAGGATTTTACCGCCGCTTTGGGGTTTGAGGTAGAGGGCCTCAACGAGCACCACTCCAAGCTCGATCCGAACAATTTCAAGAGGATGATCGAAAAGGTCGTGGAGGAGTTTCCCAAATTGAGCGTCATCGCCGCGACTCTGCGAGATGCGAAATCGTCGACCATAAACGACTGGGGGGCAATGTGCTACTGCGACGGCAAGTTCTACCAGGCGCGAGTTCGCGAGAATCTTGAGATTTACGACCGCGTGGGCGGAGGCGACTCTTTTGCTTCGGGATTGATTTATGGATTTCTATCAGGGAAAGAGCCGCAGTGGGCTGTCGACTGCGGCGCTGCGCATGGCGCGCTGGCAATGACCACGCCGGGCGACACATCGATGGCCACACTGGAAGAAGTGTTGCAAGCGATGAAGGCGCAAACGGCGCGCATTCTTCGTTAAGTAAAGCACGTTGAATAAGGCACGCTGAACGACGCACGATGAACAACGCACGCTGAGATCGCTGCAGGTTGAGAATCAGGATTAGAACGGACCGTGAACGAAGCTTCCCTATGACCATCGAGGACGTGATTCGCAGGATCAGCAAAATTGGAATCGTGCCCGTGGTACGGGCCGCGACCGTCGAAGACGCAACCCGGGCGGTTGAGGCCATCTGTGCCGGAGGCATTCCGATTGTCGAAATAACCATGACCGTTCCCGATGCGACGTCTGTGATTCGCCATGTGGTGCGCGAACATGGGAGTACGGCGCTCATTGGGGCGGGCACGGTTACTACGGGCGAACAGGCCGAGCAATGTATTCGAGCCGGCGCCGAATTTCTAGTGAGCCCGGGGCTTTCGATCCAGGTGCTTGCAGTGGCGCAAGCCTGCGCGAAGCTGGCAATCCCCGGAGCGCTGACCCCTACAGAACTTATGCATGCCCAGGACAGTGGGGCGAAGCTGATCAAGATTTTTCCTTGCGGAAACGTCGGCGGCGCGAAGTACTTGCAGTCGTTGAGAGGTCCGTTTCCGAATGCTGCCCTGATCCCGACCGGCGGCGTGAATGCATCGAACGCTGCCGACTACATTGCCGCTGGAGCCTTCGCCTTGGGCGTGGGCGGGGATCTGGTGAATGCAGCCGCCTTGCGCGATGGGAATCTGGCGAAGATCACGCAAGCGGCTCGTGAACTGGTGCAGGCAGTTCATGCGGCACGGGAGTTGGCGCTAGAACGAGCTGGTCTGCTGCATTCAGGCTCATAATGCTTTTTCGGTGAGCCAGGTGCAGTTCGATGCGGTCCGGTTTCTCCATGCGGAGGAACCTCGAGGGAATCCGTTCAGGGAAGCGCGAGGACTGCGGCGCGCCGACGTTGAAAATGCGAGTGGCCGCCGATTCTTTCAAGCCCACGGTCATCTAACGTCTGAAGTTCCTTCTTCAGTTGGCCAGCATCACAGACGAAGCAGCCAGTACCCCGGCAGCAAGCTCAAGATCGTGCAGATCCTCGCGGCTGAAGTCCTGAGTGAAACGCGGATCCAATCCTTTGCGCGAGATTTGAATCACGCCCAGCACCGTCAAATGCTGATCCAGAATCGGCACCGACATCAGCTTCTGGATGGGAGCAGGCGGCGCGGGATCCTCGGTTTCGGCTCCGACCGGCTTGATGGTCTCGAAGATGCTTGCATGTTTTACCCGGGCAAAGTTGTTGAAGATCTCGGCCTTCTTGCTCAACGCAGTATGAGCAGCGACGGCTTTGCTGGAAATCGGAATCGCTCCGGTGGTCCGCAGGTGCTCAGGAAACACGAACTTAAGCAGGCCGCCTTCGAGTCGAAGCAACGCGACTTCCGCGTACCCGACCTTAAACACTTTCGCCAGCACCATGCTGATGTCGAGCGGCGTGACGCCCTCCCCCAGCACTGCTCCCAAGGGAAGCAGATTTTCCGGGAGAATGATTTCTTCAATGGCCCCGTCTTCAGGCGTATGGGTCATAGAGTGACTCGCAAAAAATCAATTTAAGAACCGCCTCAAGTGTCGCATTTTAGACGCCAGACGACGCTTGTAGTGATATCCTACAACCCCTTTGGTTTCAGCAAAGTAGCCAACGTCCATGACCTTCCGCGGCAAGCCCTTCGAGGCCATCCAGCCAGAAACCCGCACATAGAATGACATTTTTTGTCGGTGGGCCCCTTCTCCTTCCGACTGCGTGGCCACGGTTTTCGCGCGAGAACAGCGAATTTCCACCGCCGCGTCTTCCCTTTGCGGCCCCTAAGTCATTACACTGCCTCTCTATGAGTCTTCCTGCGCAACCTAACGTCAAGGTGATCAATTCTCCTGATTACCGTGAAGCCTACGCCAATAGCGTGCAGATGCGGGTGAATGTCTGGGACTTCTTCATGGTTTTTGGCACCCTGCAACAACAAAGCGAAACTCAAGTCGAGATTCGCAACTTCCAGGGCATCTACCTCAGCCCGCAACAGGCCAAGGCCCTGCTCGGGCTGCTGCAGCAGAACATCACCGGCTACGAGAGCGCTTTCGGCGAGATCAAACTGGATCCGCGCCTGACTCCGACTGGGCCGGTGCACTAGGAACGGTTCTGGAGATCGATCCAGCACACGGCCAGGAGCGAAATGCCGAGAGATTACCGGTCTGACCGGAGTAGTCCAGCACAATGGTCACGCGCCTACCCGGCGCTGGTGTTTGCGGTCATCTTTGTATTCATCTTTCTGCTGCACGCGCCTCTGCTGCAGCTACCTTACTTCTGGGACGAGGGTGGCTACTATGTTCCGGCCGCTCGCGATCTCCTGCTCTCGGGAAGTCTGATTCCTCATACGACGGTTTCGAACGCGCACCCGCCGCTGGTAATGGCTTGGCTGGCTCTTTGCTGGAAACTGGTGGGCTACGCTCCTCTGGTGACACGGACGGCCATGCTGGTAGTCACTGCCTTCGCGCTTCTGGGTGTGTTTCGGCTGGCCGAACGCGTCGCCAACACGGTAGTCGCGGTCGCATCCACGCTTTGCACTGCGCTGTATCCCGTGTTCTTCGCGCAAAGCTCTCTCGCGCAGGTGGACCTGGCAGCCGCAGGGTTTACGTTCTGGGGCCTCTCGGCCTACGTGGAAGGTCAATACGTCGTAACGATGCTCTGGTTCGCTCTTGCAAGCCTGGCGAAAGAAACTGCGATTCTCGCTCCCATGGCGCTTGCCGGGTGGGAGATTATGGGTATGTTTGCACGCCGGAGCCTGCGGCGAAAACTGTGGATCGAGGGCGCTGACCGCGAATCGAGACGGGGCTCCATGCGGCGCATTGCCTCGCTGCTGATTTCCGCGTTGCCACTCGTTCTTTGGTACGTCTACCACTACGCGCGCACTGGATATGTCTTCGGAAATCCTGAATTCTTCCGTTACAACGTGGCTGCAACTCTCAGCTTCACTCGATTTCTTCTGGCGCTGGCTATGCGGCTTTGGCAGATCAGCGGCTATCTCCATTTGTGGGTGTTGACCCTGTTGATGCTGTTTGCGACGTGTCTGGTGCTGCCGCGGCGCGACTCCACTGGCGAGCGTTCGCGGATCAGCCTCCCGGTGCAAATGGTTTTTTACGTCGTCATAGTCACTTATGCGGTGGCGATGGCGCTGATCGGAGGCGCGGTTCTCGCTCGCTATATGCTTCCCGCCGTTCCCCTTGTCATTGTTGTTTCGGTGTCAACGCTCTGGCGCAGGTTGAATTTTTGGCACGTGGCTGTAGCCTGTGTTGCGTTGGCTTTTGTTGTCGCCTGGTTCTGGAATCCTCCCTATGGATTCTCCCCTGAGGACAATCTGGCCTACCGCGATTACATTGTGTTGCATGAAGATAGCGAGCGCTTTCTGGAAGCTCGCTACCCCATGGCGCGGGTGCTCACGGCGTGGCCTGTGTCAGACGAAATAACCCGCCCATGGCTCGGTTACATTACGCGGCCGATGCGAGTGGTGCGCATCGAGAACTTCTCATTGAATGAAGTAGTTTCCGCAGCCGAATTGCGCTCGAGCTACGAAGTCGCCCTGATCTTCTCCACGAAATACGAGCCTGGGCCAGCGGCATGGGATCACTGGCGGACTTGGACAGAACTGAAGGCCCGCTTTTTCGGCTTTCACCGCGACCTGCCGCCGGCCGCCGCCGCGCAGATTCTCGGCGGCCGCATCGTATTCTCGGAACAACGCCCGGGGCAGTGGGTTGCGGTGATTGAGATGGAGCGGGTGGAAGAAGCGTCTCGCTTTCCGCTCAGTTGGGACTTGCTTCCAGGCGGGCATGGTAGCCCTTGCGAGCCCGGACCTGCAAATGTTTGCCGTTTCTCTCGGCGATGATGCTGATGGTGTGATAGCTTCCGTTCGGCTGGAAATCAGAAGGCTTATAGGCGATGAAGTAGCGGCTGCGGATCAAATCGCGCAGCTTGTCGAGCGAGGAGCCCAGGGTATGCAAATCGCCCGGAAACATCGCTTCCCCGCCGCGTACGTTCTGCCAGCACCTCTAGCACCTTGTCGGCCGCCGTCTTGTCGCCCATGGCCTCTCTGGTGCTGACGGTGTAGATGGTCACGCCTGTTTTTTCTGCGACCTGAATGCTCTGCTTCAGGCTGCCGTGGCTGGAATTATCCTCGCCGTCGCTCAGAATGACCAGGACTCTCGCCACCCGCTCGCCATCGGGATACTCCCCCAGTTTTCTACACGCGAATGACACCGCGTCAAAGAGAGCGGTTCCGCCTCCGTTGGAAAGATTATCAATTCCCTTTCCCAGCTCAATTGGGTCAGCGCTGAAATCCTGAGTTACGCTGGGCTCGGTCGCAAAGCCTGCGATAAATCCGAGGTCGGAAGGATTGCTTAGCACCTTCTGAACGAACTTCGTCGCGGCGCCCTTTTCGAAGAAAAACCGGTCGCGCACCGAGCCGCTGGTATCTACCAGCAGAGCCAGCCGCAAAGGAAGCTTCGACTGCGGAGCAAATTGTACGACTCTTTCCGGAGGCTTGTTGTCATCACGGATCTGGATATCGGACGCATCCAAATCGTTCACCATGTGTCCATGGCTACTGACGGAGAAAAACAGGGCCACATCATCTACGCTCTTGCGAATTGTCCATACCCCAGCGATGCGAGTGGAGGGACTCCGGGGCGCATCCGAGGCTGCGCCGTTGTTGCCTCCCATTTTGGGAGCATCTGCCTCGGCCAGGTCGCCGCAGTCATTGCATGTCACACTATCGGATTCATCGCCTAATGTAGCGAGCTGCGCCTTCAACCTGTCGGTGTTGGGGAAAGTTTGCATCGGCTGCGAAACCGACCCAGTTGTTGTTGACTGCGGATTGCCAGGGCCCGCAGCCCGAACTGCTTTGTTGTGGGCGAGGACAGTCAGATTCTGGCGCGCGACCGGAGCCAGAGCATTGGTGGGATCCTCGCTCAGGAAGAAATTCAGTTCCTGCTCCATGGTGTCAAAATCGTTGACAGACATGGCGGCGGACGCAGCCACGTAGTGCACATTCGCCATTCCCTTGTGGTCGAGCGCATGCACTCGCTGGACTGTTTCCAGAGCATGCCGGTATTGATGGGTTCCATTCTGCGCGTACGCCAGAGCCGAGAGGATAGTAGCGTCCTTGGGACGAAGGGAAGCAGCTTTCTCCAGTGCTGATTCCGCGGCCGGAAAATCGTTCTGCGACAAGGCCAGCCGACCAAGATGCAGGAACGATCCGGGAAATTTGTCGTCGAGTTTGGCAGCCGCTTCGAATTCACCCTTGGCGCGAGCCGGGTCTTCCTGGTCGACGTAGGCGAGCCCCAGACCTAAGTGGGCTGAAACGAACTTGGGATAATCCGCGATCGCCTTTTGCAGATGCCTGATCGCCTCTTTCGAGTTCTGGGCCTTCAAGAAGGAGCGAGCGCGGTTGAACTGCTCCACAGCGTTATTAGGGGCATCCAGGTCGAGCGCCGACACGGCGCCGGACTCAACCAACTCTTTATCCTGCGCCTTACGCTGCTCAATGTTCTTGAGTCGCCGATTCTCGGTTTCGAGATATATTTGCGCGAAGTCGACTTGCGACATCGCGGAATCCGCACCTGTATTGATGCCGGGTAGCTGCCCCAGGGCAACGATCTGACCCGAGAGCCAGAAAGCAGCGACCCAGGCAAGCCGGCGTCTGGCAGAATTAAATGACAGAAGTTGAGGCGTAGATTTCAAGAAACAACTCCGGCAACGGATGTGGGGGAGCACTGCAAGCAAGACTCGGGGGGGTCCGACGCCTTCGCTCCGAGCCAGCCTGGGCGCACCGGAATTATATGTCAGCGGCGCATTAAATGACAGGAATGAGTTTTGATAACCAGCCATACCTCGCGGCCCTCGGCAAGCGTCAGGGAGTCACGGGCCGCCAGGGTCAGATAAACTTCCATCTCCACGCCGCAATCCGCGCGCGCGCAAATCGTCATGTCGCGCCTTTCCAGTGATACCAGGCGTCCGCTGAGGACGTTGCGGGCACTCACTCCCACCGGGTTTGCGATGGCCAGCAGAATATCACCCGCACGGATTCCCACCCGCAAGCGAGAACCCACGTCCGCACGAATCAGAGGAGTTTCCAGAAGTACGAACCCTCCTGCATCGTCACCCGGCAAACCAGTCGTTATTCGACAAGTCATGGTGCCACGATCCTTGTGGATCGACTCCACCGTGGCGTCAAAAATGTTTTCAAAACCCGCTAACTGCGCCACGCTTTCCTGGAGCGGAGCGCCCAGCACCTCATGCGGCGTTCCCTGGGCAACGATTCGGCCCTCTTCCATCACCAGCACGCGTTCCCCGAGAGCAAGCACTTCTTCGCGTGCGTGCGTGACGTACAGAATCGGGACACGGTGCGCCTGATTCCACCGGCGAAGATCGTTGAGGATCCTCGATTTGGTAGGCGCGTCCAAAGCCGCCAGAGGCTCGTCGAGCAGGAGCACGCATGGGTTAGTCACCAAAGCTCGCGCCAGCGCCACACGCTGGCGCTCGCCGCCCGAGATTTCTCCAGGGTGCTGTTGGCGGAGATCCGCAATGCGGAACTCCTCCAGCATCGCGGCAGCCCGCTGCTTGCGAACGGATCGAGGCAAATGGGCCAGACCATATTCCGCGTTCTGCTCGACTGTGAGGTGCGGGAACAGAGCAAGATCCTGCAAGACATATCCCACGCCGCGCTTCGCCACCGCAGTGTTGACATGCAAGCCCGCGTCGAATAAGACTCGCTCACCCACAACAATTCTTCCGTCATCTGGAGCAGCCAGACCGGCCACGCAGTCGAGCAGTGTGGTTTTACCCGATCCTGAAGGACCAAACAGTATGGTGAAGCCCGGCACGGCGTCGAACTCCACGTCGAGAGAGAACGGGCGCTCGGGGGAAGGAAAGGTCTTGCGAATGCGTACGGTCAGTGTTGGGTTGGAGGGTCGTTGATTGGCGGGCCCCGGTTTGCCGGGTTCTGGTTTGCCGGGTTCTGGTTCCGCAGGAGTGGGCATCGAGGCTCGCTTATTTGACCGGACCCATCGCCCAAGTTTCGCGACTCGGCGATTGTCGATTCGGTGCAGCACGATTCAGCCCGTAGACCACCGTCAGCACGACGAAGCAGAAAACCAGCAGCAGCATCGCCATTGCATTGGCTGCGGCGTAGTTGGAGGCCTGTACCTGATCGTAAATATCAATGGAGACCGTGCGGGTTACCCCAGGAATATTGCCTCCAATCATCAGCACCACTCCAAACTCGCCCATGGTGTGAGCAAATGCCAAAGCCACGCCCGTGACCAGTCCGGGCACGGAAAGCGGCAATATCACCTGGAAGAAAGTGCGTAATGGCGGAGCTCCCAGCGTGGCCGAGGCTGCCAGCAATTTAGGGTCGACCGAAGAGAAAGAAGCCGCGAAAGGCTGCACCGCGAACGGCAAACTGTAGAGGATGGAGCCGATCACCAGTCCGGTGAAGGTGAACGCCAGGGTGTGTCCCGTCAAAAGTTGCCACCAACGCCCTAACGGGCTCCGGGTCCCGAGAGCGACGAGTACGTAAAAGCCGAGCACGGTTGGCGGCAGCACAATCGGCAAGCCGACCAATGCTTCCACGAAAAACTTCCATCGCCGCCGCGAGAAGGCTATCCAGTAGGCGAGAGGCAGGCCGAGCACAAAAAGGATGGCCGACACCACTACCGCCAATTCTACGGTGAGGCGGAATGCCTGCCAATTGATGGACATTTTCTCGCCCAGTTCCCTACTTCTGGTTGTCTTTCTGGTCGTCGTCTCGGCCTGGCAGGCTGAACCCGTAGCGCCGCAGCAGCGCAGCTACCTCCGCGGTCTTCACATACTCGAGGAACGCCGCTGCATCCTGCCGATGGAGCGAGCGCGAAATCAATATCGCGCCCTGGTCCAGCGGAGGATACGCCTCAGCCGGGACCATCCAGTATTTCCCCTTACCTTGCATAGAGGGCGCCATGACATGCGCCAGGGCCACGAACCCGGCCTGCGCGTTACCCGACTCTACGAACTGCGCCGCCTGCGAAACATTTTCCCCCAGCACCAACTCGCCGGTCACCTTTTCATACAGACCATAATGCTTCAGCGCAGCCACAGCCGCTCGGCCGTACGGTGCATGCTGCGGGTTCGCGATTGAAATCTTTTTCACGGAGGGATCCAGCAGCACATCCATTCCCTTGACGACATCGAGCGGCGAATCTCCCGGTACCCACAGTACCAATCGTCCTACGGCATAACGATACAACGATGCGCTCTCGGCCTGTCCGCCGGCAATCAACTGTCTGGGGTAGTCCATGTCCGCCGAGAAGAAAACGTCAAAGGGTGCGCCATTCTGAATCTGCTGAGTCAGTGCGCCGGACGCTCCGAAAGAGAGTTTCACCACCACGCCGGTGCGCTTTTCATAGTTGTTGGCAACCTCTTGCAGTGCGGAGCTTAAATCCGCTGCCGCTGCCACGTTGATCTCGCGATCGGCGGAGTCAGCCCGCGGGATCGACACCCCGGATACCAGCGCCAGAAAAGCAATCAAACTTAGTGATACAAAACGGCGCATCAACATGGGAAGGTACCTCGATGCAACTCGCAATCGATACAAAGAATCCGTTGAGATTGTACAGGCACGATGTCGATCCTGCGCTGCAGCGCAGAATCCGCGGCAATCGTCTATTCGCCGCTGACTGGCCGTCCCTTCTACTTCCCGAAATGGTCTGCAGCGGGCTTGGGGCCCGCTTTTTGCTTTGACCCGTGCCTTTTGACACTCCGATACTAACAACATAGCTCTAACAATATAGTTCAGCGTCTATGACCCTTCCCAGGTTCCGCCGCGCCGTTCGCGCTTCCCTGCTCGTAGTCTTGCCATTCTCATTGCTCTCTATCGCACGAGCCCAGGGCGCCAAAAAAACTGTGCCTGAAACGCCCATCGCCGATGCGGATTCCGATCACGAGAAGGAGCGCTCGGAATGGTTCCTGCGCGGTCGTGTAATTCCCGGGAAGTCTTCCGCGGAACTGCGCTACCACGCCTATCAAGCGAAGATGCTAGCACGCAGGGCCCGTCTGGCCGGTGCTGGCCTGGCCGGTGCTGGCCTGGCCCACCCAAATTCTCAACCTCCACCCCCCGGCGCATGGACGCCACTGGGCCCGGTGCCGCTGGCCTCCGACGCTACCGGCGACGGATTCCAGGACTACCACCAGGTTTCGGGACGCGCGACCGCGGTAGCGATTGACCCCGCGGATCCCACCGGAAACACGCTTTACATCGGCGGAGCGCAGGGCGGGGTGTGGAAGTCAGTCAATGCGGCCGACACGGCCAACAACGTGACTTGGACAGCCCTCACCGACGACCAGGCGACACTCTCGATCGGCTCGATTGTGATTCAGCCAGGAAATACCGATCCCACGGAGAGCGTGGTTCTGGTGGGCACGGGTGAGGCGGACAATTCCGCCGACTCTTATTTCGGCCTCGGCATGCTGCGTTCCGCCGATGGCGGCAACACTTGGGCGCCGATTATTTCCACCGCGAACAGCGGTGCGCTCTCTTTCAGCGGCCTTGGCGCCACACGCATGGCTTTCAGCACCGCCAGCGGGCAGACCGGCACGGTAGTCGCAGCCATGGCCGCAACTGCGGAAGGCGTAACCGATGGCGCTCTGACCAGCAATACCTACCGGGGCCTCTATACGTCCACCGACGCCGGCCAGACCTGGACCTACAATGCTCTCTTCTCCGGAGCCAGCGAGGCGACCTCAGCCACTTCGGTGGTATACAACGCTGCTGCGGGTCTGTTCTTTGCCGCTTTGCGCTATCACGGCTTCTACTCCTCTGCGGACGGCCTAACCTGGACGCTCCTGGCCAATCAGCCGGGCGCGGGTTCGCTGAGCACGACCGCCTGCCCTCAAAACTACGTGACAACCTGTCCGATCTATCGCGGCGAAATCACTGTCGTGCCCGGGCGGAATGAGATGTATGTGTGGTTTGTTTCCCTGAGTTCGACTGACAACCCGGCGGATGAAGGCATTTGGCAGAGCACGAACGGCGGCGCTTCGTGGACACAAATCAACGACAGCGGCATCATTAATTGCGGTTCCAACGAGCCGGGCTGCGGCGTCGAGCAGGGATTCTACAACCTGGAACTGCTGGCCGTTCCTAACGGCACCGCGGCCACGGACCTCTACGCGGGTGCGATCAATCTTTACAAGTGTTCCATCAACACGAGCAACCCGACGTGTGCCAACACGCCGTTCATGAATCTTACGCACGTCTATGGCTGCGACCCGCTATCAGCACTGGCGCACGTTCATCCTGACCAGCACGCGCTGGCGTACATCGTCCCGCCGTCAGGAGCAGACCTGATGTATTTCGCAAACGACGGCGGAGTTTACCGCGCGCTAGATGGATTCACCGGGCTCAGCACCGGCTCATGTTCGGGCACAAATCAATTCGACGATCTCAATCAGAACCTCGGTTCTATGACCCAGTTCGTCGGCTTCTCCCAGAATGCGACCGATCCCGACACGCTTTTGGGAGGCACGCAGGATAACGGCTCCCCGGCAACCGCGACGGCCACAACGAGTTCAGGTTGGGGAAATGTTCTGGGAGGCGACGGCGGCTACAGCGCCATCGACCCGAACACCGGCAACTGGTTTGCCTCGAATCCGGACACGGGATCTGGCACGCTGAACATTCAGGAATGTCCGTTTGGAGTGAGCTGCGACGACCGCCTCTTCAACGTAGTCGTAAGCAGCAGCAGCGTCCGGGGCGACGACGGAGCATTCTACTTTCCTTACATTCTCGATCCGCAGTCGGCGACCTCGCTGCTGGTGGGAACCTGCCGGGTGTGGAGCGGGCCGCGGTCGGGCGGCGCGTTTACATTGTTGAGCCCCAATTTCGATACCCTCGGCACCGGCACCTGCACGGGCACCGAGGTCAATGTGGTTCGCGCCCTGGCCGCTGGCGGTCCGTTCGACGCGAATGGCTCCCAGGTAATTTATGCCACCACCGACGGCCTTGGCCCGAACGATCTATCCACGCCCGTCGGCGGAAATGTCTGGGGCACGACGAATGCGACCGCGGTTTCCGGTACCGTTTCCAACTTCGCGAACCTCACCCTGAACGGCCCCAGCGGCAGCAGCATCAATCCCAACCAGTTCCCGATTTCCAGCGTCGCGATCGATGCCTCAGACGCCACCGGCGACACGGCCTCCACCGGCCACAGGGCCTACGTCACCGTGATGGGTTTCACAGGCGGCCCGGGACATGTCTGGCAGACCACAGATGCCGGGACCACATGGACGGACTGGACCGGCTTCGGAAAGTCGGCTCCCCTTCCTGATTCTCCGGTCAACGCCGTGGTCGTTGATCGCGATACGCACATTGTTTATGTCGGCACCGACGTCGGCGTGTTCCAAAGTCCCACGTTCCAGAGTCCCACGAGCACCACGCCCGGCACGTCCGAACCCACATGGACCGAGGTCGGTCCGGCATCCGACCCGCAGGGCGTCTCCACTGGGCTCCTGCCCAACGTGGCCGTGACCGCCCTGGCGATCTTCAAATCCCCGTGCCAGAAACTGTTGCGCGCTTCTACCTACGGTCGTGGGATATGGCAGTTCAGCTTGCCGCTGCCTAATAGCAGCCCTAATTTCTGTCTCACGGAACCGAACCCCTTCCCCACGGTCAACGCGGGAAGCACGACCACCGAAGGACCAATCAGTGTCGCCTCCATAAACGGCTTTACCGGCACTGTCAACTTGTCGTGTTCGCTGATCTCCGGAAGCGGCAGTTGCAGCGCAAACCCAACCTCGGTGAGCGCATTTCCAGCAACGTCAAACGTGACGGTAAACGCCACAACCCTCGGCGCCGGCAGCTACCAGATGGCCATCGTGGGTACGTCGGGTTCGATCGCGAACACGCTGACCGTTCCCTTTAACGTCGGGGATTATCAACTCTCGGGCGCGCCATCGATAAGCATCAATGCCGGCTCCCAAAGCACGGCAACCCTTACCATCACTCCTTCCACTTTCTATGTCGGATCGGTCAACGCCAGCTGCAATCCCAGCACACTCGCGGGCCCAAAGTGCACTCTGGCCGCCGCAAATCCAATTTCAGTGAACGAGGGAATTGCTGTGCCCGTCACCGCCACCATCACCGTGCCCAGCGGCGCTGCCATCGGGGTCTACAACATGACTTTCGCTGCACAGGACACATCCGGCACACCCAACCATAGCTTCCCGTTTGCTGTAACCGTGCCGCCCGCTCCAGCCGACAGTTTTCAGCTCGCCGCCGCTCAGGCCTTTCCTGCAGCCGTTGATGCCGGCTCACAGACGACTGCGAAAGTGGGTGTCACAGCGAACTACAGCGGCTCGGTCAATGCCGCGTGTGATGCCAGCGCGCTTTCGGGTCAATGTTCGGTTACGCCGGGAAATCCCGTGCCGATCAGCGCGGGAACCACAACCGCGCTGACTTTTACCGTCAATATCCCAGACAGCGCAGCGCCGCAGCCTTCTAACTCCTACAACGTCAACGTGACAGTGACCGACTCATCGGGAGAGCCAAGCCAGAACCTGCAACTCCCGCTGGCGGTAATCCAGGATTTCACCTTGGGCTCGCCGACGCCGGCCACCCAGACCATCACCTCAGGACAGTCAGCCAGCTACAATTTCAGCGTGCTGCCGGTTGGTGTCTCTTTCGCCAATGCTGTAACGTTCTCCTGTTCAGGCACCCCCGCAATTTCGCTGTGCAGCTTCACTCCCAACGCAGCGACTCCGGGCAACAGCTCCGCCGCGGTGGTTATGAACATCACTACGACGTCCAGCTCAGCCAGCCTCTTTCCGCCCAAGCCGGACCGGGCCGTCTTCTCTTACGCCCTATGTCTGGCGCTGCCTTGGCTTGCGCTACTTGTAACCCGATTCCGCAAAGAGCACACCAGGTTCGTCCTGCCCGCCTTTCTTCTGGGATTGCTTCTGCTGGCACTCTTGCTACCATCTTGTGGTGGAGGAGGACGCAACGGCGGCGGCACTGACGGCGGTGGTGGCGGCGGCCTGCAGCAAGGCACGCAACCCGGCACCTATACCATCACCGTGACCGGCACTTCGGGCACTCTGAGTCACCCAGCGCCTTCCACCATAACTCTGATCGTGAATTAGTAGCGGAGATGCGCGGCGAGGTCTGGCGTCGCAGCGCGATTATTCGGCCATGACTAACTCCCGCCATAACGTCATCATCGTCGGCGGAGGCATTGTCGGCCTCGCCGTGGCACTCGAGATCACCAGGCGATTCCCTCGTCTTCTGCCGTTGGTGCTCGAGAAGGAAGACGGCGTGGGCCGGCATCAGAGCGGCCATAACAGCGGCGTCATTCATTCCGGGGTGTACTACAAACCGGGATCGCTGAAGGCTCGGCTTTGTGTCGACGGGGCCCGCGCCATGATTGAGTTCTGCCGCGAGCATGATCTCCCGCACCATGTCTGCGGCAAAGTCATCGTGGCCACTCGCCCAGAAGAATTTCCGCGTTTGGAAGAGTTGCGGAGCCGGGGCGAGGCGAACGGGCTCACCGGGCTGCGGTTGATCGAGCCGGAACAATTGCGGCAGATCGAACCCCACGCCAGCGGACTGCGCGCCCTGCTCGTGCCCTCAACCGCCGTTACCGATTACTCCGCGGTTTGCGGAAGATATGCGGATTTAATCCAGGCGCAGGGCGGGACCATTCTTAGTTCGACCGCCGTGACCGGCTTACGGCGTCTGCCGGGTGAAGTGGTGGTAGAGACCATCGGCCCGGTATTCTCCACTAGCTATCTGATCAACTGTGCTGGATTGTTCAGCGACCGCATCAGCCGCATGGCTGGTGATGACCCGGAGGTTATGATCGCTCCCTTTCGCGGCGAGTACTATGATCTCATTCCCGAGCGGGCGTCGCTGGTGCGTGCCCTCATTTATCCCGTCCCCGATTCGCGGTTTCCTTTTCTCGGGGTTCATTTCACGCGCCGCGTCAGCGGCAGCGTGGATGCCGGCCCCAACGCCGTTCTCGCCCTTCGCCGTGAAGGCTACCGGCGCACCGACTTCAATCTGAAAGACCTGGCTTCATGGCTCGCGTTTCCCGGATTCTGGAGAATGGCCGCAAAGCACTGGCGCAGCGGCCTCGACGAGGTGCACCAGTCTTTTTTCAAGCCAGCATTCGTTCGAGCATTGCAGCGACTGGTCCCCGAAGTAGGCGAGCAAGATCTGGTACCCGGCGGCTCCGGGGTTCGCGCCCAAGCACTCAGGCGTGACGGCACTCTGGTGGATGATTTCCAGTTTGTGCAATCGGAAAGGATGTTGCACGTCCTTAACGTTCCGTCCCCAGCCGCGACCGCCTCCCTGTTGATTGGGCGCGCCATCGTGGAGATGGCGAGCGAGAATCTCGGAGTTGCTAGCTGATCGCGATCTCCGAAGTCGACCAACTCTGTGACATCTTGCTCCTCGCGTTATACGTCAAAGATGAGGTCGTTCCGTCTTCGGTATGAATCGGACAGCTATGGGACCATGGCTTGCACCGGAGGCGTCGAGGGGGAACTCTCCATTCCGCTGGAAGTCACCGATGTGGCAGCGTAGTAGTACGTCTGGCCAGACACGACTGTGCCATCGGTGAACGCGGCGTTCGGGTCCAAAGTGGAATTGATCCTGGAATACGTCCCGTTCGCGGCGGTGCTGCGATAAACGTTGTAACCCGCCACGCCTGAGCTGGCATTCCAGAAAAGGTTGACGCTGTACTGCGTTGTTGTTGTTGTTGTTGTTGTACCGGTCCCCGTGAGCGGTATGACGACTCCTGGACCAGCAATAAACAGGTTGCCTCCCTGCGTGGCGACTGCTGGGGGGGCGAAGGTCACATTCACAGTAATGCTTTGCCCGGCGTTCAGAATCAAAGGAAAAGTCGGCCCACTGAACGAGAATCCGCCGCCCATCATCTGGACTGTCGCGAGGGTTATCTTCTGCGAAAGAGTGTTCGTAAGCACGACAGGAACAGTGGCACTGGCTCCCATTGCCACCTGGCCAAACGACACAACCGAAGGGCTTGCGGTCATGGACGTGCTGCTCTCGCCCGTACCTTCAATCCCCAGTACGAGGGTCGGGTCGGAGGCGTCGCTCGAGAAGTCGATCTTCCCTCCCGTCCATCCCATCGCCGTGGGAGCGAAGGTTACATTCAGATCGAAACTCTGTCCTGCGGGCACGACCAACGGCATGTTCAAACTGGACGGAGTGAAAGTGGAGTTGCTAACCGCGAATCCGGAGAGGGTGACGCTCGTCTGCCCACTATTCGTTACAGTCACCATCATGGTCCGCGTCTGTCCGACGACGACACCGCCAAAACGGAGGATCCAGGGTGAGCAGGTCAGTTGTCGGGTCGCTGCGCTGGCCCGTGAGGGCGCCATGACGAGGAGCACGATACCCATGCTGATTGTTAGAAGTTTGACGGTGCGGAACGAGAGCGATTGGATGATCGACTGGGGGACTCGCATACCCCTTAGTTTGAGGTTCTTGGGGCCTGGAGGCTAGATTCCGGGAGTACAGCAACCCCCCATTGTCCTTTCGGACGATAGTCCCAAATTAGGATTTGTGGAGAAAGCCACCGGAATCGGAGGTCGAGCAGGAACTGACAGGGCGGGAGCGGAATCGGCTGACCAGCCCGGAGGCCCTCGCCCAGGCCGTGGACGCGCTCGATGACCTGCTGAACTATCGCCTCAACATCCTTCTCGCGCACCAGGCCTTCACGTCAATCATCATCCGGATCAGTAGGCGGGCTCGTATCAGCCTTGCAGGTGGCGTCATTGGGCGGCGGCGTGATGGGCTGAAAGACATTGGGGGTTTGGCTAAGATTGAAGATGTCAGAGAGATCGTCGAGGGCGTGTGCGTCCGCGTAGCCCAGCGACGGCAGGTTAAACTTCGTCTCAATAAACTTCAAAATACTCCCAAAGTCATGATTGACGTGTGAGATGTAAGCCGGCTTGGCGTAGGGCGAAATCACCAGCAGCGGCACGCGGAATCCGTACACGTATCCGCAACCCCACTGCGCGCAGTCCGACAACAGTTGTGGCGGTGGCACGTGGTCGTACCAACCTCCCCAATCATCCCATGAGAGGATGATTGTTGTGTTGGGCCAATACTGGCTGTTGCCGAGGGCATTGACGATCGACGTCACCCAGGATGGACCACAGCCATCGTTGAGGGCAGCGTGGTCGGAATCCTGCCCATCGGGAATTACCCAGGTCACTTGCGGGAGTTGACCGCTGGCGATGTCGGTAAGGACCTGGGCATTACTCTGCGTTTGCCCGATGACAACCTTCGGCGCGGCACCCGTCCAATCCGCTCCCACACAAGCGGTGGCATTGGGCGGAGGGGCATTAGGCCCACACATGTGCTGAATCGCGTCCGGCGCAGTCCAGATGGAGCCAGCTGACGGCGCGTAGTAACGCCATGAAACGTTCCCCGCATCGAGCAAGTCAGTCAGCGTCGGGTGCTCAAAGCAAGGGTATATCGGCGCGTTGCTGGTCTCACTGCCCGCGGGATCGATCAGCTCGACTCTCGCGGTGGGTGGAGAGATGCAACCGCTACTTCCGTTCTCTGACGCAAACAAATTGCTGGTTGCTGTGGGCGCCGAAGTCCCCCCCAGGATGAATTGATGAGCTGGGAAACTTGGGCCCTGGTTCGTCTGGAACATGTGATCCGCAAACGTGTACTGCCCGGCCATGGTGAAGTAGGGCTGAACGTCCGCCGGACTCACATACTTGAATTGCGGGTTCGGGAACGGAGGCGCACAACCAAGAGCTCCCCCGGCGCACTCGGTCGGGATGAGGTCGGCGCCATCCATCGTGCATATCCCGGTCGAGGAGTTCAAGTCGCACATTTCCACGAAAGAGGGGTGGCTGTGATCCACATCGTAAGTATCCGGGTTAGCGCCGGCTGTGCCCAGGTCGAGAGGGCTGAGCGGGATGTTCGAGCCTTTTGAGTTCGTTCCGCTGCTGGCGATGTCGTACTGCGAGGCGGACGGGTTTACGCTGTTGCAGGAACTGCTGGTCCCGTTCGGCGGAAGGCAGAGTCCCTGAAACAGGTTATCGGGCGTGCGGTTCTCTTGAAAGATGATCACCACGTGCGGCAAATTAAAGTTTGTACCCGTAGAGGTAACACGCGCACTACCGCCGCCGCCGCCGCAGGCATTCAAGCTAAGGAGAAATCCTGCAGCACCGAGCAGCAGGATCGAGATTGACAGCAATGCCAGACGATTCATGGTGGGACGTCCCTTTACGCAAAACGGCGCAGTCCTCCACACATGAACCCTGCCGCCGAACTTTCCACTCGGTCAACGCAGAATTATCGGACGGCATTCGAAGCATGCCTCCCGGCTGAGATTACGCTGGTCTCGTCAAGTCGTGGATAACTGGCATGGATTCTAAAACCTACGCCGTAGAAGTTCAATTCCCGCTGCACCATATTCGTTCTAAGCAAGATCGACTCGATTCGGGCCAGAGAACAGCGAAAAGACACGAGTGCAGTCGCGCGTGGAGTAATCAGAAGGGCCTAATTAGAAAAACGCCCCGGCGAAACCGCTGATCCGGTGGTATATTGAAGCCCTTCCACCAGGGTTTGCCAAAACTTGACGTGTGGAGACATGCCCCAATCGCTGAAATTGGATCGGCTTGACTGCAGTGGTTTAATGACTAGCCCGAAGCTTAAACCTAGATTTTATCCGCAGGCAGTACTCGTCTTGGCTATGTTGCTCGCGGGACCTCTCACCGCAATGGCCCAGACCCTGAATGAGACAACCATTCCGTTCGGGAACATAGCCATCAACACTTCGAGCGCGCCCAAGCTCGTCGTCCTAAGTAATACGCTGGCCGTTCCCCTGACTATCAACAGCATCGCAACGTCCGGTGATTTCGCAGAAACTTCTAAATGTCCAATCGCCCCACAGACCCTGGCAGCGGGAGCAACCTGCCAGATTCAGGTTACGTTCACGCCCACCGTTTTGACTACTGAGACCGGCAGTTTAGAAGTGAATGACAACGCTTCGACGAGCCCCCAAGCCGCCCAGTTGAGCGGAGTCGGCGTCGCTCCGGTTACCGTCGCCCCGGCCAGCTATAGCCTCGGCAATCAGGCGGTGAATACGGTCGGCACGTCACGCAACGTCGTGGTCACGAATTATCTGATGGTGCCCGTGACCATCACCAGCGTGGCAGCCACTGGCCCGTTCACCACAACGAACAATTGCCCAGTCTCGCCCAATACTTTAGCCGCAAGAGCCACCTGTACCATCGTCGTCGCGTTCGCGCCCACGGCGGTTGGAGCCGCCAGTGGAACGCTGACCGTGAACGACACCGCGGCGAACTCGCCCCAGACGATGCAACTAGCCGGCACCGGCATTGCGGCCGTGTCGTTCTCGCCGGCGACGTGGACGTTTGCCAACCAATTGGTGAACACCACTAGTACCTCAGAGGCCTTTACCTTCAAGAACCTTCAGACCGTGCCTCTCACGATTACCGGCATTTCGACCTCGAGTAATTTCGCGCAAACATCGACCTGTCCCCTATCGCCCAACACGCTGGCCGCCGGATCAAGCTGTACGATTTCTGTCACGTTCACCCCGACTGTTCTTGGCACTATAAAAGGGACCCTGACGGTTACCGAGAGTGGCAGCTCGAGTCCGCAGGTGGCAAGCCTGACAGGGTCGGGCGGCTTACCTGGTCTCACGTTGATTTCTGTCGCGCCGTTCACCACGTCCTTGTTCGCCGGGAGTCAGGAACAGTTGACCGCTACAGCGACTTTCACGAATGGGTCGACGCTTAACGTCACCAACCTTCTGAACTGGTCATCCTCTTTTCCGGCATTTGTGCAAGTAAGTTCTACGGGCTTGGTGCAGGCTCTGGCCGCCGGCGAAGCGATAATCGTCGTTAGCGGCTACGAAAAGTACACCGCGCAAGCCAACGTTGACGTAGCGGAGCCGGCTCTGAGCTCGATCGTGGTGACCCCAGCCAAACCGACCCAGCCGGTGGGCGCCTATCAGCAGTTCTCCGCTATTCTCCATTACAGCAACCACACCACGAACGACTCGAGCAGTGCCGTTTCGTGGTCGTCTTCTTCTACTGCAGTTGCCACGGTCAGTCCCTCTGGTTTGGCCAGCGCTTCCTCTCCCGGGAGCACGACCATCCAGGCGTCGTTGGGTTCTTTGACGGGTAGCACGACTCTCACCGTCTCCCAGCCTTCGTGTACCGTGCCCCCGGCCGGTTTAATTGACTGGTGGACGGGAGATGGCAATGTTGTCGATCTCGCAGGCAACAACTCCGGAACACTCCAAAACGCCGCCTACGGCGGCGGAGAAGTCGCCCAAGCTTTCACTTTCGCGGGGAATGGTAGTTCGGTGCTCGTCAACTCTCCCGTCTACTCGCCGGCGGCCGGAACCCTCATATTCTGGTTTCTGTCGACCGGAGGCGGAGCCTTAACAGGAAGCTCCGCCGGTGCTCAAAACCAGGCTCCCGGTTTCTTGATCGACTCGGGAGGAAATCTGGACTGGGAGTTTGGGAACCTGAACGCCCAGTCAATCGGGCAAGTAAGCCCCAATCAGTGGTATCACGTGGCTCTGACTTATGCCACGTCAGGTTCTGAAACCGCCGTCAGTGTGTATCTGAACGGAGTCCTGGTAGCGGACGAAGTTGCCGACGCGAATGCTTCCTGGAACCCGCAAGTCGCATTCGGGGCTTACCTGGGTGCGGCGCAGCCGTCTTTTGTCGGCTCCATGGATGAAATCGCGGTATTCAATACGGTCCTGACTGCGCAGCAAATCCGCCAGATCTACGATTCTTTCAGCGCGGGCATGTGCAAACCCACTCTGCAAACCATTGCCGTCAACCCCGCGAACCCCAATCTCGCTCCCGGACTTACCTTCCCGTTCGATGCGGTGGGAACTTACAGCAACGCCACCACGCACGACGTGACCACGTCGGCAACCTGGAGTTCGGCCAATACAAGTGTTGCTACGATCAATCCGAGTGGACGGGTAACGGGCGTCGCTACCGGCAACACCACGGTTTCGGCTGCCCTGGGCTCGGCTCAAGGATCAACCACGCTAACCGTGAAGCCAAGTCTCGTTTCTATACAGGTAACTCCACCGAGTCTTTCGATCCCTGTTGGAGTCGTTCAATCATTTACAGCGACTGGCACCTTCTCGGACGGAACCCAGCAGAACCTGACCACGTCCGTAAGCTGGACTACTTCTCTGCCAGCCGTTGCAGCCATCGGCTCCAACGGGATCGCCACGAGCGTGGCTTCCGGCCAGACGGCGATCACTGCAACGGCCGGTTCGGTAAATACGTCCGCCCTGCTAACGGTGACTTCAGCAACCCTCTCCTCCATTGCCGTGACCCCTTCGAATTCCAGCATCGCCTCGGGCATAACCCAGCAGTTTACGGCGACTGGTATTTTCAGTGACCGAAGCCAGCAAAATCTGACAACGTCGGTGAATTGGAGCTCTTCATCTTCAACAGTGGCAACCGTTGCCTCAGGCGGGGCAGTAAGTGGCGTCGGCGCTGGCGCGGCGACGATCACGGCCACATTAGGATCCGTTACCGGAACCGCCAGCCTTACGGTCACAACCGCCGTCCTGACCGCGATTCAGATCAGCCCGCAAAGCTCCTCCGCAATCATCGGAGGCAGTCAGCAATTCTCGGCCACCGGACTTTACAGCAATGGGACGTCGGCTAACATCTCCGCCAGCGTCAAATGGACCTCGTCAGCTCTGACGGTCGCCACAATGAGCACGACCTCACCTGGGTTGGCGTCCAGCATAGGAACGGGCACCACGACAATCTCCGCCACCTATAGTGGGCTGGCTGATTCCACGACGCTGACCGTGCGGGACCAGCTCGTCTCGATTGCGATCGTGCCCGCGACTGCCTCGCTCACGACTGGACAGACTGAACAATTCGGTGCTATCGGAAGCTACCTCAGTGGCGTGACCGAAAATTTGACCGGTAGCGTAACTTGGAGTTCCTCCAAACTGAATGTTGCTGGGGTGTCCTCAGGCGGACTGGCGACGAGCGTGGCAGCAGGTCAGACGAGTATTAATGCGACCCTTGGAAGTATCAATGGGCTGGCAAGCCTCACGGTGGGGTTGCCCAATGTGATCGGGCAATGGAACACCCTGTCAAATACGATGCCTATCAATCCCGTCCATACGGCGCAGCTGAGCAACGGCGAGGTGCTGATAGTTGCCGGTTCGGGAAACTGCACGCCCGATATCGCTGGTTGTCCGTCGGGTCCTCCTTATGGCCCATCGAATAATTCCGGGGCTTTGCTTGTGGATCCCGTCACCGGGCAAGTGGTTGCCCAATTTTCCGTGACTTGGGACATGTTTTGCAACGGTATGGCACTCTTGCAGGATGGAACGGTGCTGATCGCCGGTGGCAACCTGCAGTACAACCCGTTCATGGGTTTGGCACAGGCGGCAATCTTCAATCCCGCGACGAACACCTTCACCAACGTCCCGAACATGGCGCACGGGCGCTGGTATCCCACCGTGCTGACTCTGGCCGATGGGACGATTATGACGTTTTCCGGACTGAACGAGACAGGCATCACCAACCCTGCAGTAGAGTTCTACACCGAAGGCTCTGGCTGGAGCACCCAGTACATCGCACCTTTTACCCCTGACCTTTATCCGCGGTTGCATCTTCTGCCGAATGGCACGGTGTTTTACTCGAGTGCGACTCCTACATCCAAGCTTTTCAATCCATCGACGACCACCTGGATATCGAATTTCGCTACCACGAATTACGGTGGATCACGCTTGTATGGCAGTTCCGTTCTGCTTCCGTTGACACCGGCGAACGGATATGATCCCGAGGTGATGATTCTGGGTGGCGGGAACCCCGCTACCAGTAGTACCGAGATCATCGACCTAGGTGCGACTACGCCGGCGTGGCAGTACGGACCAAACATGAGCCAACCGCGCATCGAGATGAATGCACTGATTCTCCCCACTGGCAGCATTTTGGCGCTGGGCGGCTCTCTAAATAATGAAGATGTGAGTACGGCCAGCTTGAATGCGGACCTTTACAATCCGACGACCAATACCTTTTCTTCAGCCGGTGCCGGTGCCTTCCCGCGGTTGTATCACTCAGTGGCATTGCTGCTTCCAGATGCTACGGTCTGGGTCGCCGGCAGCAATCCTGTGCAGGGCAGCTACGAGAACCACATGGAGATTTATCAACCGGCGTACCTTTTCAACTCCAACGGCACAATGGCGACGCGACCGTCCATCACCAGCGCGCCGAGTTCGATCTCTTATGGCAGCAGCTTCACGGTGACGACCCCGGACGCTGCTAACATTGCCTCAGTGGTTCTGATACGTAACGGGACTGTGACGCACGCTTTCGGAATGGATCAGCGTGAAGTGGTCCTGTCGTTCACTGCGTCGGATGGATCCCTCACCGTGACCGCTCCTCCCAACGGCAATATTGCTCCGCCGGGATACTACATGCTGTTTCTCTTGAACAGTTCCGGGGTGCCTTCCGTGGCGCCGTTCGTCCAAATGACTACGGCTTCGTCAGGCTCCGAAGTATTAGCCACGCAATCTTCCTCGATGGTGACCCAGTCGACCTCGGGCAGGTTCACGCAGGCGCGAGTGGCAGCTCAAACGATTGGCCAGACCAAACCCGCTAATACTCAGAGCGCGGCCACTGGGCCGATCGACCGGACCCCGCCCGCAACCGGCTCGACCTCGAAACCTTCAATCGACCTCAGAGGGATATGGTCGGGTACGTTCGTTTCGAAGCATTCAAACGCTGGTTCCTTCACGATGACGGTGGTCATTAACGAGGACTCGCACGGACATCTTATCGGCAGCTCTACCCTGAATTCCAATTGCCTGAAAGAAGCGCAACTTCAGGTCAAGGTAACGGGCTCGGAGATTGTGCTCGCAGGTGGTAATGAGGCGGGGGATAACATTACACTGCGAGGCACGGTCGATAAAACGGGTACAGCTCTGAAGTCCTCTTACATTCTCGATGGCAGTGCTACGGGCAAGTGCGAAACGGAGACAGGAACCGGGACCCTGGCGAGGCAGTAGCCGATTCCAAACATTGGCTGTTTCTTTGCTCTTCAGTGAGCAATATCCCCTGCAGATTTGGGTGTCTTGCTTCCCGTGAGCGATTCCAAGCAGGCTTCTAGAGTGTCCACCGGAAATTCAGTGTTTGAGAAACTATGGCTACATCGCGTAGAGGTTTTCTTCGATTGATCGGCGCCGGTGCCGCCGCCGGCGCAGCCATGCCGTGTTCCGTGCTGGGGGCATCCAGAACTGCCATTTTCGAGCCCTCGCGGCTCAATCTGGATGACGGCTTAATTCGCCTCAACGGCAACGAAAATGCGTACGGGCCATCAACGAAAGTGGCCGACGCCATTAAGTCTTCCATCGGAAACGTGAACCGTTATCCGCGTGGCGAATACGATTCCCTTACCGAACGAATTGCGGCACTCCACAATGTGAAGCCGGAGCAGATCCTTCTCGGCTGCGGATCTACTGAAATCCTCCGCGTCGCCGCATTCGCTTTTCTGGGAGTCGGCAAGCAACTGATCCAGGCCTCTCCCACTTTCGAAGCGGTGGAGCATTACGCACGCGCGGCCGACTCGGAAGTGACCTCGGTGCGTCTGACCCCGGCATTCTCTCACGATCTTGCAGGCATGCTGGCGCGTGCCACTGCGTCGACGACCCTTGTGTATGTGTGCAACCCTAACAATCCGACCGCTTCCCTCACTCCTCGTAAAGACCTGGAAATCTTCATTGGCAAGCTACCCGCATCCTCTCTCGTCATCATCGACGAGGCGTATCACCACTACGCAGGACAGTCCGGAAGCTATGCTTCGTTCATCGATCATCCGCTCCACGATGAGAGAGTCATCGTGGTTCGTACTTTCTCCAAAGTCTATGGTCTGGCTGGGCTGAGGCTCGGCTACGCGGTGGCCGCGCCGAAGCTAGTGCAACAAATGCGAAAGTTCGTCACTGAAAATGACATCAACGCAATCGTTACCCAGGCCGCTATGGCCGCGCTGAACGACTCTGACGGACTGAATCAGTCTATTCAGCGCAACACGGACGACCGCCAGGAGTTTTTCAATCAAGCCCTGGCGCGCATGCTGAAGCCCATCGATTCGCATGCCAACTTTGTAATGATGAACGCATTCCGTCCCGCTAACGAAGTGATTCAGCATTTCCGCCAGAATAAGGTCTTGATCGGACGCCTCTTCCCGCCCTTGGATACCTACATCCGTGTCTCTCTGGGTCTCCCGGACGAAATGCACGCATTCTGGCGGGTATGGGACGGATCGCCATATTCGAAGGTCCCGATGCCCCATTAAGTGGACACTTCCCGGTATCGCGCGATTGCTTTATCGACAGCGGATCGGCACTCATAAACAGCCGGCCGAAGAGTTCTCCCTTCAATTTACCGCTTAGCGCCGCTTGCGCTGCTGGGGCCTAATCCCAGTACCCGGAACATGTTTCTTACCCCGCCAACTTTACGAATGCTCTTCTTGCAGTACCATGCAGCCCGCTAGAGGCTCGCCCAGCGCCTGCGGCGCCCCCCTCATACCCCCCCGATCATGGCCAAAAGGACGATGGAGTAAGACAAAAATAGCGTGCTACGCACGACCTTTGGTGACGTGTTCTCTCCTCTCCACCAGCGCTAGATTGATCTTCGGTGGAAGGCACCGCGAATTAACAGAACCTCGCTCGCCGCTTTAGATCAATGCGGCACGAAAGGCTCCCCGTGGAAGACTTGGGCTTACAACGGAACAGCGTCGCTCACGTGACTGTGTTACTGATGCTGATCGCCATGGTGGGTTGCCAAGGGCTTTCCACGAAACAGAATGCTTCCACTTCTCCGGGAAATCCTTCAGCGAATACGTTTAGTGTTTCCGGCACCATCAGTCCGGTCGCGAGTGGGTCTGGGGTCACAGTGACGCTCGGCGGCGCAGCTACCGCCACTACCATGGCGAATAGCTCTGGTAACTACAGTTTTACCGGCCTGGCCAGTGGTTCCTACACAGTGACGGCCAGCCAGAGTGGGTTCACTTTCAGTCCGTCCAGTTCACCAGTGACAGTCAGCGGAGCCAACGTCACCGGAGTAAACTTCACGGCTTCCAGCACGGCTTCTACAGGGCCACCGACTACGTTTAGCATTTCAGGCGCCATCAACCCGGCGGCGAACGGGTCTGGGGTCACAGTGACGCTCGGCGGCGCAGCTACCGCCACTACCACGGCAAATAGTGCCGGTAGCTACAGCTTCACCGGTCTCGCCGCTGGTTCGTACGTAGTGACGGCTAGCAAAAATGGATTCACTTTCAGTCCGTCCAGTTCACCAGTGACAGTCAGCGGAGCCAGCGTCACAGGAGTAAACTTCACGGCTTCCAGCACGACTTCTACAGGGCCACCGGCTACGTTTAGCATTTCAGGCACTCTCAGTCCGGCAGCGAACGGGTCCGGGGCCGCAGTGACGCTCGGTGGCGCCGCCAGCGCCACCACCACTGCAAATAGTGCCGGTAGCTACAGCTTTACCGGCCTCGCCAATGGTTCCTATGCAGTAACGGCAGGCAAGAAGGGGTTCTCCTTCAGTCCAACCAGCCTGCAAGTGGAAGTTAGCGGAGCTAATGTCACGGGAGAGAACTTCACGGCTTATTCGGGGTCTGTCGTGAGCATCAGTCCCGGATCCGCGATCCAGAGCGTGATTGATGCGAACCCCGCGGGCACAACATTTGTGCTGCAGCCGGGGATATATCGCCTGCAAAGTTCAATCATGCCCAAGGATGGTGACAGCTTCATCGGTCAGACAGCCTGCGCGCCGCCCGCAACATCCTGCCCAGCCATTATTACTGGCGGCGCTGTGATTGGTCCCTCGGCCACGTTCGACGGAACGAACTACAAGGTGACAGGACAAACACAGCAGGGGCTTAGGCAAGACACGGCTGATTGTGAGCCCGGTTGGGCAGGCTGCTTCTATCCTGAAGACTTGTTCTTTGATGGCGTCCCTCTGCAACATCTGTACTCAGCCTCACTACCGACTATCCTGACTGGCCAGTGGTGGTTTGACTACACGAACCATGTTATTTACTTTCACGATAGCCCAAACAGTCACAAGGTAGAGACCAGCGTAGTACCGACGTTAGCCGGATCGCCGGCTTGGACGGGTGCGAACAACGTCACATTTCAGTATCTGACGATCGAGGAATTTGCCGCGCCGCTCGCCCAAGGAGCGATTGACCCGACGTCGGCCGGCGGTGGGCGTTCAAACGAGAGTATCGATTGGGTGGTCGAGAACTGTGAGCTTCTCCTGAATCACGGACTCGGCGTCCATATAAATTATGGAATACAAGTTCTCAACAGTTACGTTCACAACAACGGAGAGATGGGGATCGGGGGTGGGACAGGCTCAGGCACAGTCCAATCGGGCGTGGTGCTTTCCGGCAACACAGTTTCGTATAACAATTACGCGAAAGTGGTTCCCGCGTTCGGTGCGGGTGGAATTAAATTTGGGACCACCCTCGGTGTGGTCGTTCGTGGAAACACAGTCACAAATAATAACGGCGCCGGCATCCACTTTGATGTCGACAGTAGGTCGCCTCTGATCGACGGCAACACAGTCACTGACAACATCGGCGGGAGCGGGATCGTCTACGAAATCAGCCTTATATCCGCGCTGGTCCGCAACAACATTCTTCAGCGCAATGGTGCCACAGGCTCCTTCAGCGGTCCAGGATGGGGCCTGCAGAGCGCAAACAGCACTGGAGTGGAAGCGTACTGCAACCTCTTTGAAATTGGCAATCTTGCCGGTGAAAACGGTTTTGTCGTGAATTCGGCAGATCGCGGGAACGACCGGAACCCGCCCTATGAGTACCTCACTTCGACCGGAAACTACATTCATCACAATACGGTGATTTGGGACTCCGGCGCTACTGGGTTTGTCGGGTATATAGAAAACGACCCTACAAACCAGCCGGATTTCTTTGTCAACAACACTCCACCCGACTACAACACTTACCACCTGTCGACGCTCTCAGCCACACATTTCTTTTACGAGAATAATGACAGCGGAAGCAATACGGCGAAGACGTTTGCAGAATATCAAGCCGCAGGGGCGGACATTAACGGCGCGGCAGACACAAACTATACGAGCGGTTTCCCGACCGTCGCGATTACATCTCCCTCAGACCAGTCATCGGTGGCAAGTTCAGTCACGGTCGCAGCTTCAGCGTCGGACGCCAGCGGAATCAGTAAGGTGGAGTTCTATGTGGACTGGGGCCTGCAGGCAACGCTCAGCAGTAGTCCGTACAATTTCGATTGGACCGGTGCCACCAGCGGGAAGCATACGGTCGCAGCGATGGCCTACAGCAACGCCGGGATTCGCAGTTGCTACGCGGTCACGTTGAATAAGCAGTAAGAGCGGTAGCGCCTAAGTGCAACTTCACCCGCAGCTCATCCCCTGCCGTCGACAGGTCTCCGAAACAACGAACGATTGCGGTTGCGCCCAGCTGGAAATGTCACGAGTAATTCAACTCTCAACTCTCAATGGGACGCGTGTGTCCTCGTCGCACAATCCCAAGCGAATGTTTTAGCCTTTGCATGGCCGTTCCTAACCAGTGACCCAGGCGAGTATGAGCCTGCAGAATGCAACCCGCCGGGCTTCTGCGAAAGATATAGCAAACGTTGTGCCGTCGGATCTGAGACGCCCATTTTGCTTTCGCTTCGGTCCACTGTCCTAAGCAATCGAATTCGGGGAGACCGCGCGCCACGCAATCCTGTAATACCGCGCCAATTATCAGATGTCCCGGTCCGTATCGGCTGTACTTTTCGTCGTAGGCAACTTTGAGCGGGTAATACCCTCCACCACAAGTGAAGGCAAAGTGCGCGGCCAGGACTGAATCACCGTGATGCAGGAAATAAAGAGATAAATAGCCGTACTGTGCGGCATAATTGGCGATGGAATCATAGAACTGCCGGGTCTCCCCATGGCACGCAATGGCCGTTCCTCTTTTGCCTTTCCACCCGCTCTCTTCTAAACCGTAGAATTGCTGAAGACTCTCCGGATCGGCAGTCTCCACCCGGCGCAAAGAAATGTTTCCAGTCTCCTCCAGCTTCCGCCGAAAATGGCGCAACCTGTATCGGAATCGACTGCTCCGGGCAAACTGGAAAAAATCCTTAACGGGATTGTCCCTGTTCAGAGGAATATATGGGCTCTGTGCACAGAGGTGTTGGTAAGTGAGGAATCCATCCTCTCTGGCGCCGCTGAGAAGGCGCTCGGCCGCCCCTCCCTCCGGCACATTCGTGAGTTCGATGAGGTCCCACTGATGCTGGTTCTTCAGCTCTTTCCATCCCGCTTGTAGCGCCTCTTCGATACCTGGGCCCTGGCCGTGGATGAAGTCAAATCGGGGCGTGTGGTCCACAGCGCTGCGAAGCTTCCTGGCGGGAAAGCCGTATGCCCAGACCTTCTCCTCCAGTAATGGCAGCACCGCCCTCAGGCGGCTTCCATCGCGTACTGTAATCAGCAGCACGCTGTGCTTGCTGGCGAAAGCTCTTATCGAGGAGGCAATCCACTCGGGACGGAAGAAAGGCTGGTCACATGCACCCTCCTGGCAGAGTTGACGCCATTCATCCCCGATCCGATCCAGCAATTCAACGGTGCCGCGTTCACTTCGGGCTATCAAGGAGTGCGAACCTTTGTTGCAGTCAGTACGATCCGCAGACTTCACAGCTGACTCATCGAGGGCTTGGATTTGCTCGGGCAGCGCGCTACTCCTATCGAACGAAGAAGGGGCTGTTTTTTGATAAGCTAGCATTTACTAGTGGCGATGTAAGAGTTGGGCTCGATCGCGATGCCCGATGTTCTCTTGAGCCAGCATTCACGCCAAAAGTAAAAGCACGCACGATCGCAACCGATGCCGCTACCCTTGCAGAACGCTCCTTCCAGGATCACCGTATTTTCGAGCCGGCGCACGGTGCGAGGTTCATTTTCCAGACAGATCTTTTCAACTCTCTTCAACACACGCAATTGCCGGCCGCAGTAGTCCCACATTTCCGGCATGAACCCTAGGTTCCGGTTTTTTCCGTTAGCGTCTAGCGTTCCCTGGATCTCTTCCGCAGACTTCACTTCGACAATTTCTCCGGGTTGCAGATGCAACACCTGGCTGTAGTCCTCGGTTCCTACTGGCTGCAGCACTTGCTGAGGCCCAATCGACTTACCATTCAAGAACAGCTTAGACCATGCCTTCTTGCCGGTGACAAGCAATCCATGCTCCTTCAAGTTACTGCGCAGTTGATAAAACATTGTCAACACACGCGGGTAGCGCTTGGAGGGACTGAGCAGGTCGCCGGTTTGGCAAAAAAATTCGTCCACTACTCCCTCTTTTCTCGCCGCGATCGGATGCGACCCTTCACACGCAGAAGCGCTCAGCCTAGAGCACCTTAATTATAGGTCGCGCTTGCGGACTTCGCCACCATCAAGTCCACGAAAGTGGACGTCAGTAGCCCTTCTCGGTCGCCGATGGATTGAGCCATCGTCCACCACTGAGACCCCCGTCAAGTTGTGATCGGTACGCTCCGTGCATTTTGCGGCGACATCTATGATGGGCGAGGGAGCGATCTTTGGTGGGCAACGGACGAATGGGGAATGTTCTCGGCTCATGCCTCAAACAGCCTGGTGTGGTCACCTCCATCGCGGACAACACGACGATCACAGGGGTCAGGCACAAATCAAAACGCGAGGGCGTCCGCCGTTGCGGACGCCCTCGCGTCATTTAGCCCAGTCTACCAGGAGCAAGATGCTTCCCTACAAATAGACGGCCATTTGCTAACCACTCATTGTTTCGTCAACGTAACCGCATAGCAACTGCGAATCCCGGCGTTGCTGTAGGCCATTGCTGCCACTGTATGCGTCCCGCTGGTGGCGCCGGTCCAATTGAAACTGTACGGACTACTGCTGACTGTTGCCTGCAGGCCCCAGTCCACATAGAACTCCACTTTACTGATTCCACTGGCGTCCGACGCTGAGGCTGCGACCGTGACTGAACTTGTCACCGATGACTGGTCTGCCGGAGACGTAATCGACACCGTCGGAAAGCCGTTTGTGTAGTTCGTGTCTGCTGTACCGTGAACATCGGCGCCGGCCGCTTGAAACTCAGCAAATGTCTTGCGCGTGTTCTTCTGCGTATTGTTGTTGTCGTAGGTGAAGCTGGTTGCCGACAAACTGGGCAGGTGGTACGTATTGTGATCAGGCGGTGTGTTGTCTGCGAAGAAATTGGGTTGAGTCTCGGCATCCCCTTGAATGTACCCGACGCCTCCGTTTGCGCCGGGATCCCAGAACACCGTATTGTGATGAAAACTGTTCCCGGTGGACATCAAATATTGATACGGAGGAAATTGGTTGTAGCCGCGTTTGCTTGCAGCATACGTAAGTCCATTGGATCCGCTCGCTTCAGGAATTTCTATTACATTGCAGTAGGCGTTTACGCCTTCTGAAGCGTAGCTGCCTACCGCTGCGCTAGCGGCTGCAACCGGACCCGGCAGGTTGTTTCTCAACAACACGTTGTTCCGGACCAGCGCTGAGTTCAAGCTGACTTCGTACGCAACACCAGGACCTCCAGCGTTATCGGTGACCGTATTGCCGTCAATGAGCGCACTCGAGCTGCTGTCGTCAAAATGAATCCCAGCACCTCCGTTGTTCGTAATAGTGTTCTTGCGAACGACAACGCCCGCCGTGTAACCAAACTTGACTCCCGCAGCCCCCCAGCCAGGAAGTGCGTGGGCATAGTTGTTGTAAGTGATTTTGTTGCCCTGAATAATCACACCAGAGGGGCTTGTCGAGTTGGTGCCACCACCAACTCCCAAAGTACCATTGCCGTGGAGGTAGCTGTTGTACACCTGTGTCCCGTAAGCGATTCGGACACCCGCCGCGTGATTGTTGAACAATTCACAGTCCCTAACGACCCAATTCAGGCTCGACGTTTGACTCGCATTGCCATTGGTCGCTTCTACCGCCGCGCGCGCCAGTGGACTCGCGAAGCCTTCGATGGTGAGATATTGAATGGTTATGTTATTGGCTGTAGATTCAAAAGCCGTATCCAGCACGCTCGTCTCGACGGTGTGGCCCGTCGGGTTGTCATGGAAGTAGATAATGTCGTTGGCGTAGTCGAACCACCACTGGCCAGCACCGATCATGGGCAACGAACTAGCGTATAGATGCTGATAGGGCACGCCGTCGAAGAACAGGTCCTCCGGCCGGTTGCAGGCGAGGTAGCCGGGCTCGCATACCGTATTGGCATAAGGCACAGCACCCTGTTGCGTCTGGCCGGTCACTTCGTAGTTTGACCCATTGAGCTTAGCCGACGGTCCGATGACGATAGATCCACTCAGGATCGCGGGGCACGAAGTCGCTGGCGGCGCGCAAGCGGTTTGACCGATGAAGCTGTCCCCGTTTTTGGGAACAATGTGCGCTTGCAGCCGATACGTGCCGGGATAAATGAGGAAGGTCGTTCCGGCGGGATTCGCCGCCACCACGTTGGGAATATCCTCTCCAGGGTGGATGTCGACTGTGGCGGCCTGACATACAGCTGCGGCCACAGCGCAAAAGGCAATCAGGGTTAACGTTGAGACTTTCCTGCTCAATCGGTACACGGGGGAGGACATTTCTCGTCACCTCTGTCGGTGTTCTTTTTAGCGGCCCTCGACTCTGTCAGTGCTCTTGAACTGCAGAAGCCGGTTGGACTGCCTAGTTTTCTTATATTCACCTCCTTCCGAAACGAGTAGGTCTCAGTGGTACATGCCCAATTTCCCATCGTTGCCGCAGGTAGTCATGGGCCTAGCGGGTAAGGCACGTCTCGGCTGCCGTTGTTGGCAACCGAAGCGCATGGTTGATCGCAGAGAAGCCTGAAAAGGCTCCGAAACCCTTTCCTAAGTTTTGGCGTTCATGCTCGGCGAGATCCGAAGAATCGATCAGTCTTGCGGTCCCGTGGTCGTTCGGGCGGGCGTCGGATTGAAGGAAAGCTGACCCACCGCACACGGATTTGCTTGAAGTGCAGAGGGAGGTAATCTCTTAAACACTGTGGTTACCGCGGTCTGTGGAAATCGTGTGAGTCTTACAGCACCACTTCATTTAAGCCACCAGCAAAAAGGAGATTCATGTTGACACTCGCGGAAATCCTGGGCTATAGTTCTGTGGCGCTCCCTAGGTCAAGCTTCATCCCGCCCGACTGCCGGCGCGGAGCCTCAGCTGTCTGCGTTGCACGAACGCGAAAGGGGCTAAGCGATGCCAGACCTCCTGTGGAACTCCGGCCATCTTGTCTGTCCTGTGTGTGAAGGTTGTCTCCGACCTGACAGCGTCAAAGTTGCATGTACTGACTGCAATGCTTGCTACGCCGTTGAAGATGGCATTCCGCTGCTTTTTGTACCCAACGAGGGCCAGACGGGGGACGTGACCGAGATCGTCAAGGGCTTCTATGAAGAGAATCCGTTTCCCAACTATGACGACCTCGACTCCTCGCACAGCCTGGTGCAAAAGGCGGAGCGGGGAGTTTTCGCTCGCCTGCTGAACGAACAGATTCGCGGGGGAGCAACCGTGCTAGAAGTCGGTTGCGGCACCGGTCAACTCACAAACTTTCTTGGGATGTCCTGGAATCGCCAGGTCTTCGGGTCAGATCTCTGCTTGAATTCGCTGCGGCTGGGGAACGCCTTTCGGGAGCGCAACAAGATTAAGAACACCAGATTTTTGCAGATGAATCTTTTCCGTCCGGCGCTTCGGCGGAACGCGTTTGACGTTGTGGTCTGTAATGGCGTTTTGCATCACACCGCAGATCCGCTCGGCGGGTTCCGATCCATTTCCCGCCTGGTGAAGCCAGGCGGCTTTATCATTATTGGCCTGTACAACAAGATCGGACGGTGGACTACCGATTTCAGGCGGTTCCTGTTTCGCCTGTCGGGAGACCGCTTGAAGTTTCTGGATGCGCACGTCCGGAATCCCAACTACAACGAGGCGCGCAAGCGTGCATGGTTCCTCGACCAGTACAAACATCCGCACGAGAGCAAGCATACGTACGGCGAGGTAATCGCCTGGTTCGAATCGAATGGCTTCGAGTTTACGTTCAGCATCCCGAAGACCGAGTCCGATCCTTTCAAGGCCAACGAACGGCTTTTTGAACCGCACAGTAAGGGAACAAAGTCGGATCGATTCTTTACTCAGGTGGGAATGTTGCTGCAGGGAGGAGTCGACGGCGCGCTATTCGTCATGATCGGTCGCAAGGCTCCTGAGGGCAAGGTCGAGGCTTTTACTCCCGCTGAGGCTGCCAGTCCTTTGGCAGATGCACCTCCACGCTTAATTAGGCAGGCCTAACCCTCATGGATCGGTGGACCGGGCGAGTTTCGGTGGTTTGAATCTTCCGAGCGAAGTTTCCGGGCAGAGGTTAAGGCGAAGACGCATTTCCGGACGAACTCCCAGAAATGCATGTTTGAGTAGGTAGATCGGCCTTTAGAGTGAGGATTTCTCTACCAAGAAATTCTCCAGCACCAAAGTGTCCATCTCGCTCGTGCGGAAGGTGTGGAAAGCATTCGCGGGAGTATTCACCACCGGTTCCCCCTTCAAGTTAAACGAGGTGTTCAGGATGACCGGCACACCGGTGGCCTGTCCAAACCGCTCGATCAGTTTGTAGTAACGCGGACTCTGGTCCTTGAATACGGTTTGCAGGCGGCCAGTGCCGTCCACGTGCGTGATCGCCGGAAGCGTGCTGTGTTGCGACTCCACGACCGGAACCACGTACAACATAAAACGTGCTGGATAATGCTGAGCTGCGTGCGGCAGTTCGAAATACTTTTCCGTACTCTCCGCCAGAACCGAGGGAGCAAAAGGACGGTAGGGTTCGCGGAACTTGATCTTCGAGTTCACAATATCCTTCATCGCCGGGTTGCGCGGGTCGGCAATGATGCTGCGGCTGCCCAGGGCGCGCGGTCCCCACTCAAAGCGTCCTTGCGCCCAGCCAACCACCTTTGCATTGGTCAGATGGTCCACTACATTGTCGATAAGTTCGTCTTCATCCTTCATCTTCCGGAAGGGGATATTGTTTTGCGTGAGGAATTCGCTGATCTCCGACTCAGAGTTGGCGCGCCCCCAATAGGCGTGCTTCATGGTGAAGTTACGAGGTTTGCCCAATAGCGTGTTGTACGCCCAAAGTGCAGCTCCCAGCGCGCCACCACCGTCGCCGGCTGCGGGTTGAACGTAAAGTTCTTCGAAGTCTGTCTCGCGCAGGATGCGAGAATTTGCCACACTATTCAACGCGACCCCGCCGGCGATACACAGCCGTTTCATCCCGGTTTGCTTCTGAACGGCTCGCGCCATCCCCAGCAACACTTCTTCGGTCACCTTCTGAATACTGGAGGCGATATCAGCATAATGCTGATTGAGTTTGCACAGTTCCTGATAATTAGAAGGCTTGGCGCCGAAATATTCCGGGTATCCCGTACCTTCAGTGAAGAAATTGAGTTTGGTTGGCCGAGGATCTCCGAACAGCGCTTCGAATTTCTTGTTGAAGGTGCGGTCCGTCGAGTAATGGAAAGAGAAATAATCCATGTCGAGCGCGAACGATCCATCAACGTTCTGGCGGATCAGCTTCCACACCTTGTCCACGTACCGAGGCTGGCCATACGGCGCCATACCCATAACCTTGTATTCGCCTTCGTTCACCTCGAAACCGAGGAAGGCGGTGAAGGCGCTGTACAGCAGACCGAGCGAATGCGGAAATTCGATCTGTTTGTTCAGCTTGATCTCGTTGCCGCGGCCCACTCCGTAGGTAGCCGTGACCCACTCCCCGACGCCATCGACGGTGAGAATGGCGGCCTCGTCAAAAGGCGAGCAGAGAAACGCGCTGGCCGCGTGCGAGAGGTGGTGCTCGGAAAACAGCACCTTGGCCTTCGGGATGCCCAACTCACTCTGCAAGGTAGTGGCAACCCACATCTTGTCCAGCATCCAGGAGATCATGGACTCGCGAAAGACCTTCCAGGACTGCGGGTAGGTCTGCAGCGCGGTCATCAGAATACGGTCGAGTTTGCGGAAGGGCTTCTCAAAAAAGACAACGTAGTCGAGATCTTCGCCCCGAATGCCAGCTTGCTCCAGGCAGAACTTGATAGCCAACTTGGGAAAGCCATAATCGTGTTTGATGCGCGAAAAGCGCTCTTCCTCAGCGGCCGCGACGACTTGGCCGTCGCGCAGCAACACGGCGGCGGCGTCATGGTAGTAACAAGAGATTCCCAGGATATGCACAGTTATTGTTTCCTAGCCCAGTCCAGGCCGTAGGCCTCTTCAGGATGATCCAGCCATTCGGTTGGGGTCTTTTTGATCCGGAGGGGGTCCGAGAAAAGGCGAGCGGCCAGTCCGAAGGGCAGGACCAGCACCCCATAAAAAACGGTCAACAACACGCGCGCCTGGAAATTGCCGATCTTGTGGGCAATCTTCTTCCAACCCTGCCAGGCGCGCTTCAATAGGCTCAACATCGCGGCTCCTAGAACAACGTATAGATGAACGGTGCAATCGCCGAACTCTGGGCCAGAACAATTAATGCTCCCAGCAGGAACAGTACCACGATCATGGGTACCAGCCACCAACGCTTGTTACTCACGAGAAACGAAAACAGCTCCCCAGCCACGCCAAGATTTCGGGTTGTATTTCGCAAGAACTTCATGGGTTCTCCTTCAGAAGGCACTTTGGCCGTTTTGTTGCGCAGTTGACTCCCGCTGTAGCAGAACAGGGATGAAAAATTCCACCCGACTCAGCCGGATCGCTACGCTCGGGGGCAACCGGGCTATTGGGTCAGAAAAGGCTAGGGAGGTCGATCTTATAGGCTCTGCCCCGCACCAATCGACAGTGCAACTACTTTAACAGCTTATTCGTCACTATGGATAGAGAAAAAGGTCTATGATCTAAAGCCTCCATAAAGACGAAGTCGACTCCGCATTGGGCAAATCCCGCCTACTGCGCGGCTTGCGGCGGCGAGGGAATCAGGTGATCCTTCTGTAGCCCCTGCACCAGGGCGTCTGCAAATACCTCGTGACCCAACGCGCTGTAGTGCGGGTCGCACCGCAATGAGAAATAGGGAGCCTGCAAGTGGTGTTCCGTGCTATAGGCTTGCATGTAAGGGATAACGGATACTGGCGTTATGCCCGCTTTGGCCGTGATCTCATTCAGACGTTCATAAACCTTTGGCGGATTAAACTGGGAAGGAATTTCCGCTTCGCTTCGAAACATGTGTTTGCGCCACTGCGGATCGATCGAATAAGAGTCCGGATGGACAACCAGCGCGAATTTCGCTCCGTCAGCTTCCACGGTCTGACGCGTTAGCGCCAGTACCTTTTCAGTAACCGACCATGCCTGTGTCCACTCCGTATCCATCGGATCATCAGCGTAGAGTTCGTAGACCACAGGGATGCCTTGCCATTTGTATAGCGTGGGATCGATTCTGAGCCAGGTCCGCTCGAAATAATAGACCAAGTAGGAATGGCGTTCTAAGTAGGAGCGTAAAGAATTGAACGGTCTCGACTCGACGGGACGAAGCACCAGATTCCCATTCGGATCTAAGTCGTAATAGGGTGCATACCAGGTGTGAATGCCGTATATCTTTGGTTGAAGCGTAGACGAGTTGTTCCAAATATCGTTGTCATTGAACAGAATTAAGACCAGGTCCGGATGAAACTGACGCACCCGCTCTTGGTACAGGAGCAACTCCTGGGTCGTTCCGATCCCCTCCACTGCGAAGTTCATCACCTCGATGTTCTTGTAGCCCTGTTGCTGGAGGCGTTTCTCCATTTGGATATTCATGACCTGGTCTGGCTGAACGTGCACAGCTTCGACACTCGAGTCTCCGATCAGTGCAATGCGGAATTCGCCGGGTTGCTTCTCAAGCGTGCGATCGCGGTCGCGGAAGCCCCAGCGATTGGTTTCTACCAAACCCGTGAAACATCCACGGCTATGCACAACCTTCATATTCGGAATCAGCGAGACTCCTATCACTGGATCATATTGACGAAACGGAGCACTCCTGAACCGCCCCAGGGGCAGCACTCGCAGTAGGACCTCTCCGGCACAGGCAAGTACAACCAAACCTAAAATGATAGCGATTAACCGAAAAACGAGCCGCTTCCCCCACGAAAGCTGCGGAGTTGCCCCTTCACTGTTTGTCTTCTGTGGTGTTGCAGTATTGATCATCGCCGTTTTTCTCCAGAAAATCAGATCTTCCGATTGTTCGCTACTTTCTCAGCTCTTGCAGCCCGAGAATTGAAAGCGGGTTTGGCCCCTGAAGGAGAAGCCCGACAAGGAGTGCATCTGCGTGTAGGCATGTGTTGACAAACTCCGCCTTAAGCTGCACCCGTCTGTATAACCGTAACCACGCCTGGCCATGCCATTTATCGAGCCCGGTCACGGCTCATTTAACGTAACCGCATAGCAAGCGCGAATCCCGGCATTGCTGTAGGCCATTGCTGCGACCGTGTGCGCCCCGCTGGTGGGGCTGGTCCAATCGAAATTGTACGGACTGCTGCCGACCGTCGCCCGCAGGGTCCAGTCGACATAGAATTCCACCTTGCTGATCCCGCTGGCGTCCGACGCGGTGGCCGCAACCGTAACTGGACTGGTGACCGAGGACTGGTCCGCCGGAGACGTAATCGCCACCGTCGGAAAGCCGCCGGAGTAGTGCGTGTCCACTGTACTGTGAACATCTGCACGCGCCGCCTGGTGGCGGGCAAAGGGTTTGGGCTTGTTGCTTCGAGAGTTGTCGTTGTCGTAGACAAAGTGGGCCGCAGACAGGCTGGGCAGGTGGTAGCTGTTGTAATCTGGCGCCGAATTGTCGGCGAAGAAGTTGGGCTGGTTGGCCGGATCGTTCTGGAAAAACCCGACAGCTCCGGCCGCACCAGAATCCCAGATCACTGTGTTGTGGTGGAAAGAGTTCCCGGTGGTTGCCCGGTACTGGTAGGGTGGATAGCGGCTCGACCCTCGGCTCGCCGCACCTATGGCCAATCCTCCGATGGCTGGCCCACCGCTCGGAATCTCTATTACGTTGCAGTAAGCGCTCACCCCTGAGCTGGCGCGGACGGCGATCTGAAAGCTCCAATTGGAGCTGTTTGACTGTGCACCGTTCCGCAGCACTATGTTGTTACGGAACGTCGAGATCCCCTCGCCGATCTCCTGCACCAGCCCGTCCGCATCCGAGTTGTCGGTGATAGTGTTGCCATCCACTAACTCGTTCTGGCTGTCTTCGTCAAAGTGAATACCGGAACCCTCATTGTGCTGGATGGTGTTGCCTCGCAGAACTATGCCGCTGGCAGCTCCGACCTTGAAGCCTCCTGCCCCGAAACCGGGATTGAAGTGGGCATAGTTGTTGTGATTGATGACGTTGCCCTGGACCAGAATGCCTGAATTAGCGGATTCAGTTGCGGGAGCCGAAGTTACTCCTAAGCCTCCACCTGCTCCGAAATCGCCGTTATCGTGAAGGTAATTGTTGAGGATCTGGATGCGGTAGCCGATTCGCACCCCGAAGCCATGGTTCAACGTCACCTCACAATTCTCAACCGTCCAGTTTGCGCCTTGGGTGAACGCATTAGCGCCTTGCGGTGCACCGATCGCCCCGAACGGATACATGTTGGCGAATTCTTCGATCGTGAGGTACTGGATGGTGACGTTGTTGGCGGGACCGCCAAAGGCGTTGTTGAGCACGCTGGTCTCGACCGTATGGCCTGACGGATTGTCGTGGAAGTAGATGATGTGGTTGGTATAGTCGAACCACCACTGGCCGGCGAGGATGGTCGGAAGCGTGGAGGAGTACAGGTGTTGCAGGGGTACGCCGTCGAAGAACAAGTCCTCGGGGTAAATGCAGGCCAGCCAGCCGGGATCACAGTTCGCAGTGCTGACGCCCCGTGAGCCCTGTTGCGTTTGCTTGGCGACCTCATAATTGGTTCCGTCGAACCTGGCAGAAGGACCAATCACGACTCCGCCACTGATAATTGCCGGACAGGAGGTCGCCGGCGGAGCGCACGAGGTTTGACCGATGAAATGATCACCGTCTTTGGGTTTGATTGACTGAGACAAACGATAGGTGCCGGGAGTAAAGATGAAGGTCGTGCCTGCCGGCCTGGAACTGACTATCCTGGGCACGTCGTCGGTCGGGCGTAAAGTGACCTGCGCCCAGCTGACTAAATCTAATAAAAAAAAGACGATGATCAAACGGCGAGTCATTGGATCGCTACCTGCTCACATAATTATATATTCTCCTGCACTCGCCCCGAACCGTGACGCTGGTACGACTTCGAGTGCCACGGTCGCTGAAACCCTCCTGCGCTCGCACACATCGTGGGTCGTTAATTCGAAAGAAAGGCTACCGTGCTGGCACAATACACGCCAGTAGGAGCAGCGGTATTCCAGCTAGCCTGGTGTGTCCCTGCGGTGGCGGAAGCGCTGGTGATATGCGCCCATCCGTTTCCAAAAGTTGTAAAGTCATCCGTAAACTCGTTGCCGCTGGAAATCGCTGTGAAATCAGCAGCGTTGGCTAACAGGACAGACACAATAAAATCACCCCGCTGCGTGGTAGTGACCATCGGTCCCACAGTGTTATTGAGGGTTACGTTTCCACTCGAGATGTTGGTTGCGTCAGGGGCCGAGGTTGCAAGGCCTGAAACCTCCCAAACCGTGATCTGAACGTTCGTAGGCGAACCAGCAAACGTAGGCGTTACAACGGTGGCCCCAGGTTTCGAGTTCACGGCGTACCAGATTTCTACTGACCACGTGCTGACCGTAGATCTGGCGCCGGCTGAGACATAGGTGTTGCTGCCCCCGGTGGCATTGTCAGAAACGCCGGCAACCGACGTTTTCCCATTGAACATCAGGGCTACGGCAACCAAATGCCCGGTGCCGGTGGCTGGAATCGTCAGGTTCGTGATTGCCCCACCATTCGATTTCTCGTGTACCAGGGTCCAATTGGCGTTGGCCGTGAACTTCGCCGTCGGAGTCAGATTAGTATTCATGACCAGGTTGCAGGGATTGCTCCCAGTGCAGGGCCCACTCCATCCCGAAAATGTCCAACCGCTGGCCGCGGTGGCGTTCAAGGTGACCGAACTGCCGCTCGCGTAAACCGCGCTACAGTGACCGCTACCATTCGTGCAACTGATCTCGCCGTCGGTGCTGGTCACGGTTCCTTGCCCCGACTCGTTCACGGTGAGCGTATAGTTCGGCGAAGTGAACGTAGCCGTTGCACTCGTACTACTGTTCACGACCAGATTGCAGGGATTGCTCCCACTACAAGACCCACTCCATCCCGAAAATGTCCAACCACTGGCCGCGGTGGCGTTCAAGGTAACCGAGCTGCCACTTGCGTAAACCGCGCTACAGGTACCGCTACCGTTGGTGCAGTTGATATTGCCGTCTGTGCTGGTCACGGTTCCCTGCCCCACCTCGTTCACCGTGAGCGGAAAGCTCTGCGTACAAGCCGGGAAGCTGAAGGAGGCAATTCGAGTGCTCCAGTGATTGCTGTTAGTCGTCGTCTGATATTCACCCGTATACCAGAAGGTGCAGTCGTCCGTGGGGTCGATTGCCATACTGCTGAAGTCACCCCAACGGACCGTATTGGTTTGCGAAGTGTGTGCCACGCTCGCCTCGGACAAGACATCGATCTCACTCTCCATCTGACCCAAAGTATCGGTGGCCAAACGGCCCGTGTACCGAATGGAGGGACTCAGCGAACTGCTGGACACGTTATAACCGAGCCCCATGTCACCCAATTTGTCCATGGCGATGCTGCCCATCCAGCGATAGCTGGAATCCGGCGCGTAGGTCCCCTCTTGGTATTGTTCGAACCCTGCGCCAGTGTTTCGCAGCTCGTACCAACGAATGCCGGTCTGGTTGCTGCTTGTTCCGACTTGCACCGTGTGGTTAGCGACGATCGACTGGTAACTTCCGAAGTTGCGGTAGGCCAGGCGATACATGAGGCGGTCGCCGAAAGCACCCAGCATCTCCGCGGTTCCCGCTTGCGGGACGCAGTTGTCACTTGGGGTCATTTCCGTGACAGTATCGCCACAGGGCTCCAGAAATGCCGCCACTGGGATGTTCGTGGGGCCGGTGTAGGTGGAATCGGCAGGGGTTGTCCAATTCACATGAAACTGCCAAAAGTCGAGAGACTGATCGTTATAGTCAAAACTGGCAAAGTACTCCGGTGTGCCGGCGGGAGGCGGGGTGGTCCCATCCACGTCTGCAGGCAATAGAGTGCCGTAGCTGCTGCCGGGAATCTCGTTGAAGCATTGCATGGTGGCCGCAGCCCCCGTAAGCATCGCAGCGCGGTCTACCACACAGGCTGCCGCACCCAGAAAATTGCTGGATGTCCCTCCCTGGTTGTAAGTAATGTAATAACCATCCGGCCAGACGGCCAGCTTGGGGTAGTCCGACATTGGCCGGCAGCCGCCGCCGCCGCACAATGCGGTCACTGGAACTTCAAACGCGTAGAGATTCCATCCCCCGCTGGTTGCGCTCGAGGTGGTGGACACGGCAATGCACAGGGTGTCTGGCTCAGCGTAAAGTGGCATCATGATCACCCAGACTTGTGCCAGCTTGTCGTATTGGGCGACTTCGTCCATGTTAGGGGCGGTCGAGCAGGGTGCTCCTAGAGCCTGCCATAGGGTGTTCCCATCAGCTGGACCATATTCCACAGTGCCATTGGTTTTGTTGAACACCGCAAAGGAGTCGTTGACGATTTGCACAAACTGCGTCGGCCCTGCGGCCCCGTTGGGGACGGCAACCGTGGCTTGGATACCGAAACCGTCAAAGCCGGTCCCGACGCCGAGAATGTTCAGTCCCGAATTCGCGGACAGGACAGAGGGAACGGCTGCGTCGGATGACGACTGAAGAACCGAATCTCGGACCGGGCTGCCGGTGTGGCGAGGCATTCGCAGCCGGCCGCTCTCGCTGGGAAGCGAACGCAGAGCCGCAGATCGCGGAGGAATGGGCACAAGCTGGCTCAGAGGAGGCGCGAAAGCATGCTTGGCGGCCTTCACTACGACAGCCTTCGATTGAACTTGCGCCCAACTGAACGACCCCGCCGCAAGGCACAGGCCGAGAATCAAGGATCGGCAATTCGATGATCGAAATCGCATCTTTCTCATTTTTACCTTCTCCAGAATCTGGCTCGTGAACAACGAATCAGGTAAATCCACAACCAGATCAGGGCAAGTGCAGCCTAGCCATTAAAAAACGCGTCCTTAAAACAAATAATCTGCCAACAGCCAAGCGGCCAGACTACGGTTGTCCCTTAGCATTTCCTTTGCGCGGCGCCAAGTGCACCCAGAGATGCCAGCCCATTATGGCTGCGAGCGGCTTGAGAGGCGCAACTGGCAGCGGCGGCGCGTGCATCAAATCCTGGTAGCTCCGTTCAATCTGGAAATCAGGAAAATCAGCCCGTACGGCGGCCAGATCGTAAACCTTGCTGTAGGGGTTCAGAGGCCCGTCCGTGTTTCGGTGGATAAAGTTCGACATTTTCAGATAATGCCACAGCCCTTCCCTTCTGGCGTTGGCAAGATGCCCACCGACTATGCCGCCAGGCTTAGCGCCAATCATGTAGAGCGAGGCGACCGCAATGCGGCGCACGATCGCGATGGCCACAAGATAATTCAGGGAGCGGCGGGCATAGAGCATCGCGACGAGGCGCCCATCCGGCTTCAGAACCCGGGCGATTTCGCTCTGCGCCTTTCTCACCTGTGGGATGTGGTGCAGGACGCCATGTGAGAAAACCATGTCAAAGCTGTTGTCGGCGAAGGGTATTGCCAAGGCGCTCCCGCATTCCAGTCGCTCGTAGGGCAGCTCTCTCAACTGCAGACGTTTAGAGACCCGTTGAATGGCTTCAGGCGTCAAATCCAGCCCGGACCATATGGCGCCACGCCGAATTATCTGTTCGGAATCGGCGCCCTGCCCAAGGCCGATCTCAAGGACGCGCTTTCCTTTGAAGTCGATTGCATCTAGGCGACGCAGAATATGGCCCTCGCGACGGTAGCGAAATTCGTCATATCGCTGGAAAAACGCTTCGTAATCCGCGTTGAGACTTTCAACCTGATGGTCACCGCAAGGGTGAGCATCCCAGAAGGCCCGGATGTCTTGCTCGCTAGCAGTTGTCGAGGTCAACATGTTTTTTGTGTCCAATTCGAAACCGAAGTTCTGCGCAGCTTAGGCCCAGGAAGCAAACCCCGCGTCCTAAGTTAACGGCTGTACGTGCACCAGGCAGTTCATTCTGACGGATTCCATCGCGGCGAACGTTGCACGCGAGGTTGCCGCCAAGGAGTCGATGCCGATAGGCGAACCGCTGCCCGATTCAAAACCGTCAATCAGGGCTTTCATCTCCGCGGCGTGTCCTTTGTCTCCAGAAAACGAAGTGCTCGATTTTTTCCGGCCGACCGCGCATTCGACCTTCTTGAAGTTCCACATGCGGGCCGTTTTTGCGTCACCGAACACTTCCAGATATTCTTTCTCGACCGCGTTGGCGCCGTTGGCCAAATAGTGAATGGTGCCAACGGAACCGTCCGCGAAAGTGATCGAGATCAAGATATTGTCGTTGTTGTAGCGGCGCGCGCCGTCGGTGGGGCCGACGGCGTAGACGCTGGTGGGAAGCGCGCCGCAAAGAAACTGCATCACGTCGATGAAGTGCCCGCCTTCACCAATGAAGCGTCCTCCCTGGTCGGGATGCTGCATCCAGTGCGTGGACGGGGTGAAGCCTGCGTTCACGCGATAGTGCATCGCCAAAGGCTCCGTGCGCCCAGCAAACAGTCGCTGGATGGCACGGACGGGCTCGGAAAAACGCCGGTTGTAGCCAACCATCACAAGCGGCGCCGTTCTCGACTGTTCGGCCTCGGCGTACGCACCCAGAATGGCATCGAGTTCCTCATGGTTCAGGGCCAGAGGTTTTTCGACGAACACGCTCTTGCCGGCGCGTAGACACTCCGCCACATAGCGCGCATGCGAGTCGTGACGTGAAGTGACGAACACTAAATTCACATCCTTGTCATGAATGATCTCGGTCGCGTCGGTGGCGCAGAATTCGAACTTATACTTTTCCGCAGTAGTCTTGGCGTTTACGGGCTTGGTGGTGGCGAGACCCCGAAGGCGTGGAGCAAGTTTCATCAGCGGCGGCATCAGCACTGATTGCGTGAAATTACCGGCTCCTATAAATCCCAGAGCCACTCGACGCCCGGAAGCCGTCGGCTCCGAAGTACGCAAGTCTATACGCCGAGGGCCCACAGTTGGGTCGCTAGTGTCGGAGTACTGGATAAGGATGCCGAGATAGCTCTCCTGCACCTTGCCGGTGATGATGTCATATGCCCGGAGGCTTTCCTCGACTGGAATTTTGTGCGTAATCAACGCTCCAACGTTGAGCTTCCGCTGGGCCATCATATCCAGGGCAGCTTCCATGTTGCGGTTTTCCGTCCAGCGAACGAATCCGACGGGATAGTCCTGGCCCCGCTCCTCATAGTCGGGATCGTAGCGGCCGGGACCGTAAGAGCAGGACATGCGGAAGTTGATTTCCTTCTCGTAGAAGGGAGAACGCGGAATATTCATTCCGACCGCGCCCACAGCCACTACCGTCCCCCGCTTGCGGGCACATTGGATGGCCAATTCTACAGGCTCGTTGGAGGTGGTGGCCGCAGTGATTACTACCGCATCAGCGCCATAACCGCGGGTGAAGGTTTGCACTTCGAGGACTGCATCGTGGTTGCTGATCACGCACCGATCGCAGCCGAGCGTGAGGGCCAGGTCGAAGTTTCGTGGAGCAACATCCATCCCGATCACTCGGCATCCGCTGGCTTTCAACAACTGAACCGTCATCAGGCCGATCAAGCCTAAGCCGATGACAACTACCTGCTCCCCAACGCGTACGTCAGCCTGGCGCACGCCTTGCATCGCGATGGCAGAGACCGTGGTGAACGCAGCCTCATCGAACCCAACGTCGTCCGGTACTTTGACTACCAGATTGCGCGGAATCGAGACGATCCCCGCGTGCGAGGCATAGCCCACACCCGCGCAGGCCACACGATCCCCTACCTTAATGTCATCCACTGCGGATTCGATAACCACGCCGGCTGAGCTATATCCCAGCTCCTTGAAATTGTCGAGACGCTCACGGACCTTCTTGTACGTCGCCATCAGACCTTCGCGATTGTAGTTGTCGAGCACCTGGCGAACCAGATCTGGCCTGGAGCGCGCCTTCTGCAGCATCGATGCCTGGGCGGTTTCCACCGACGTCCGCTCCGTTCCGGCACTGATCAGCGAGAACACGTTACGAACGAGCACGCAGCCTGGACGAAGCTTTGGCGCGGGCATCTCGTCGACGGTAATCTCACCGGTTTTCTGATATTGGATTATCTGAAGCAATTGATGAATCCTTTCAAGCGTCTTTCAGCAGAGTGTGTTCCAGCAATTCGTGTTCCTGCAATTCGACGGTTCGCTAATTCTGAAAAAAGGTGCGGAACCAGATCTCGTTCGTCAGCAAAGTCCAGATCTGGTAGGAATTGTCCTCAAGTCCGCTTTTATCGCGTGCAATCAGGCCGGCGACGTAGCTCGGATCGTATAGCCCTCGATTGCGGAGAGATTGCTCCGAAAGCAGGTCGCCGACCATGGTCGCGAGCGGTCCCCGAACCCAGGACCGTAACGGCGAAGCGAATGGAGCCTTCGGCCGGTAAATGATGTTATCCGGCAGATATTTCTTGGCAACTTTCTTCAGCAGATATTTCTGGGTCGCCCCATGGATACGCTCCCGCGGAGGAACCGAGAACATGAACTCGACGATGCGGTGGTCAATCAACGGCGGGCGGCTCTCGACGCTGGCCGCCATGGATGCTTTGTCGGAATACGTCAGATTATGCTCGGGCAAGAAGACCATCGTGTCATTCAGGCACATCTGCGTAAGGTATGAGAGCCCATTGCCGTTGAAGCGCGGCGCTTGCGATTTAAAAAAGTGCGAGTCGTAGTACGACATCCCGCTGGCGAACATCTGCGAGAATTGGTTAGGCGCGACAGACAGATCAGACATCAGGTAGCGCACGTCTCGCGGGGCCGAGGCAAACGAAAGGAACCGCTTGCCCCAGCGAATCTGCTTCAGTCCGCGCGTCGACGTGGCAACGGGAATTCGGTCAGCCGCGTACTGTACTATTCGCCGGACCGTGCTGGGCACGATGGCCTGGTAGCTCTCTGCGGTCAAGCACGCCAACTGCTTGCGATAGCCGCCAAACACCTCGTCGCCGCCCATGCCGTTCAGCAGCACAACGATTCCCAACTCGCGCGCGGCCTGCGAGATCAGGTAGGTATTAATAGCAGCAGGATCGGACAAAGGTTCGTCCAGATGCCAAACCATTTTGGGCAGCAGCTCTTCGATCTGCGGCTGGATTTCCAGCTCGTGATAGGTAAAACCAAACTGCTTCGCGACCTGCCGGGCATAGACCTCGTCCGGCGTCATCTGCTCGAACTTCTGATCTTCCGCGGAGAACTTGATGGTGAAGGCATGCACCATCTGCTCAGTGTTTACCCGCATCAGCGCGCTGACGATCGAAGAGTCGAGCCCGCCGCTGAGGAACACGCCGACTGGAACATCCGCCCTCATCTCCAAGCGCACCGCGTCGGATAACAATCCGTCGAGCTGTTCGATCAAACCAGCTTCGTTGGCCGGCAGTTCAGAAGGATGCAGGCTCCAATACTCGCGCACGGCGAGGTTGCCGTCTTGCAGGGTCATGCAATGCCCCGCAGGCAGTTTCAGAATGTCTTGAAATCCTGTCCAGGGCGAAACCTGGAAGCGGGCAGGCGTGTGCAAGGCGTTCAAATCGGGTTGCCTGGGCGCCAGCGTTGAGTTCAGAATCGCCTTGATCTCGGATGAAAAAACCAGGCAGCCGTTCTTGAAGTGGTAATAGAACGGCTTGATCCCCAGCCGGTCCCGCGCCGCAAACAGCTTCCGCTTGCGCGTGTCGTAAATCGCGAACGCAAACATGCCGTTCAGCTTCTGCAGGCAGTCTTCGCCCCAGGTTTGATACGCGTACAGCAGAATCTCCGTGTCACTATGCGACCGGAACCGCACGCCCTTCGCCGCCAATTCCTCGCCAAGTTCCTTGTAGTTGTATATTTCTCCGTTAAAGACGATCCACAGATCGCGAGTTTCGTTGGACATCGGTTGATGGCCACCGGCGGTGAGATCGATAATTGCCAAGCGCCGGAAAGCCAAACCGGACGAGGAGTCGGCAAACCACTCCAGTCCAGAGTCGTCGGGCCCGCGATGAACGATAACATCGCTCATGCGCCTGAGCAGTTCGGCGTTTCCCCCGTTAATGATTCCTGCAATTCCGCACATAAGATGAAGTGTAGTTGCTACAGAAAAAGCTGTGCTTCCTGCAATCTACCTGTGATCAACTCGAGGCGTCGATCCCAAAACCGGTCGATCTTATAACACCCTGCTGCTGTCAGCTCTGGAGGTTAAAGCCTGGGTATGCGCCTGACCATTCAGCAGGTAGCGGTACGTCGCAATCAGATGCTTCTCGGAGTTTTCCCACGCCAGGTCCTTGCGGAAACGGGCGCGGGCGAAGGTCGACATGCTCTGTCTGCGATCGGCATCGAGCAGCAACTCCCGGATGGCGCGCCCTAGCGCGGCATCGTCATTTCCTTCCACATAAACAGCCGCCGTTTCGGCGGTGCGGCGGTGTTCTAACAGGTCAAAAGCCACGATGGGCTGGCCGAACGCCATATACTCGATCATCTTGTTCATGGTGGACATGTTGCTCCACTCGGTGAAGGGATCAGGATCGACGCATAGGTCGGCAGTGGAAAGATAATCCCACAAGTGCTGGTCTGGAATGCGTCCGGTGAAATGGACTACCGGTCCCAAGCCCATCTCCTCGGCCATCGCTTTCATGCGCGGCTGATCGGGCCCGCCGCCGCAAAAGGCAAACAAGGTGTCGTCAGGGGCGATGGTCCGGTAAGTCTGGACTGCGCGCAGTAAGTGAGAGACGCCATCCTGCTCGCACATTTCGCCCAGGTACATGACCATGTGCTGGCGTCCGCGCTTCAGTTCGGGGCATGGGGAATGAATATTGGCCCATTCCCCTCTGGGCCCGCTCCGCACCACGGTGACGTTGGCCTCGGAAATACCGCCGCGGCGCAGCGCGATTTCTTTGTGGGATTCATTCACCGCGATGACCGCGTCTGCTGACTTCAGTGTCATCTTTTCCAGCATCAATAGGCCGCGGTAGAGCAGCCCTGTGCGACTGCGCCCTTTGGCAACAAACATTTCCGGGCATAGATCGTGATGATCGAAAACGAATTTCACACCCAAAGGCCGGAAGAGCAACGCCAGCGCGAAAAAAGTGTCGGGCGGATTGCAGGCATGGATGGCGTGAAACGGGCGGTGCAAGTATGCCTTCAGCGCCAGCCACAGAGAAGCCAGCCAACAATATACAAACTCAACGAAATAGCCGAGCACGCCCTTGTTGGCTTCATAAACCAGGGGGTAGCGATAAATATCCACATCTTCCAGCCGCTCGTAACTGGCAGTGCATGACCCCTTTTTCGGGCAGATCACTGCGACTCCAAAGCCGTGGCGGCGTAGGCTGGTAGCCTCTTGCCAGACGCGCCGGTCGAAGGGCACCGGAAGGTTCTGCACGATGATCAGGATGTTGCGGCTATCTTGCATTTGCGGGCACCAACTCGCCTTCCGATGCATCAGCCTGCGTTCCAGTTTCGTATGCGCCCAGGTCGATGACAGACGCCGACGTGTTCCTGAGCAACTGATCCAGCCCCTCGAAGCGATGCCCGATGATTATTAACTCGACATCGCGCAATTCGTCGAGCGAGGGCACCAGCAGGCGAGACAGATGCGGAATCACCCCATCAATGTATTGCTTGTTGGCGCCGGTTAATCGCGCCGCGATAACGTTTGGGTCATAAATACACAGTTCATAGCCTTTACCCAGCAGTCGCTCGGCTAATTCAACAAATGGACTCTCGCGCAGGTCATCCGTGTTCGACTTGAAGCTGAGGCCGATCAGCCCGATGCGCCGCTTGCCCGTCGCACGAATCTTTTGGAATGCCCGCTCGATCACCTGTTCGTTACTCGACAATACGGCTGCAATGAGCGGCAAATTCAGGTCAAGTTCCTTGCCGGCATGAAGGATAGCGCGCACGTCCTTGGGCAGACACGAACCACCGAACGCGAAGCCAGGCATAAGATAACGTCTCGAGATGTTGAGCTTGGTATCGTTGCAGAAGACGTTCATTACCGCTTCTGCGTCTACATTAGCCTGCTGGCATACAGCGGCGATTTCATTGGCGAAAGAAACCTTCAAGGCGTGAAAGGCGTTGCTGGCATATTTCACCATCAGCGCGGCTTTCGGCTCAAGCACAAAGATGGGAGCAGATTGCTCCGAATAGAGCGAGCGCAATGTACCTTCGGCCGCCGCAGTCTCCGTTCCAACAATGGTGAATGGCGGCTCTTCGAAATCGCGGATCGCCGTACCCTCCCTCAGAAATTCAGGGTTAGCGCACAACTCCACCAGTCCAGGTGCCCCCGACTCGAATATGCCGCGGCAGTCGTCGAAGATCGACGGCAACACGCTGCTGCGGATCACCACGATCTGCTTTTTGCCGAGCTTCGAGAGTGCCTTGGCGATCTGGTCACAGGCACGAAACAGATGAGCGGGATCGATCTGACCATTGGGACGACTGGGAGTGGCCACCGCTATGAAGCACAGCTCTGTCTCGCGCAATGCCTCTTCGATGTCTACCGTAGCGCTCAGGCGCTGAGCGTTTCGTCCCTGTGCAATTTTTTCGGCGAGACCGCTCTCCACAATAGGAGACCGGCCTTCGTTGATGATGCGTACCTTGTCGGCGTTGATGTCAACGCCCCAGACACGGTGTCCCGCGCCGGCCAGGCAAGCTGCCGAAACAGTGCCCACATAACCCAGACCTGCGATGCTGATGTTCATGAGTTGACCCTTAGATGAGTGCGGAGTTTGCTGGAACCATCGATTTCCGCGCGAATGCGCAGCGTAGCGATGGGCTGTTTCTGATTGAACCGGCGCGAGCGCCAGCCCTGTTTCGGATTGTCGGCGCCCCTGATGATCTCCCAGCGAGCATTGCGGTCCGGCGAGGAGAAAATGATACGACGTCCCCGCCAGTCCACCTGCGCCTCGCCATCACTTACACCGAGGATTACAGCTTCTTCGTGCATATGGAAGAACAATTCGACTTCGTGCCGGCCGGAGCATCGAAAGCCATCCTCGATGGAGATATTCCCCGTGGCACGGTCGAAATCGACCGTACGACGGTGGCTCACGGGATCCTGCAAACGCATGTAGCCATCGTGTTCGGCCTCGATCGTCGCCTTTCCGGAGCTGTCTTCAAACCGCAGCAGCCGCGCCGTCGCTTTGGAACTCCAGAGAAAGCGTCCTGCCATCTCCGACTGACTGCGGCCATCAATGCATGCCGTATTGTGCGCGGCGGTGCTGCGGAAAAAACTGCGCCACTCGGGATGCGAGTGGTAGGCGTAGGTGCCGGCGTCGACCAGGAAGTATTCATCGTCGAGGGATAGCCAAAGCGACAGCGCGTCGGCGTGGCCATGCGCGGCCGTACTCCCAAGCCCCAGCCGACCAAAATCCATCAATAACCGTACGCTGCCGTCGTTGGTACGCACGCAGGCGATCCCGGCTTCAGGAAACAAGTCGCATGGTACGGCCGGGGCGGGCATCCCATGATCGAGATTTCCAAGCAAGTCCGGGACTAGCGCTCGAGCCGCTTCCGTGGCCGTGCTACGGAAACGGAGCCATCGCGGCTCAGCAAAAAGCAGTCCAGCCATTTGCATGGTGACTTCCAGCGCGGTCTCGTCCTCCGATAGCGCGAACCCGCGCGCATCATCGGAATCGCCGTACCACGGTAAATCTCCGCTCGAGGTGGCGACCGTATCGAGAAAGGTGGCCATTCCACACAACCGCTCCCCATATCCTGCACTGAACCGACATCCGGTGTTGCGGCCGATGGCGAAGGCGAGCACGAAAAGCTCCATCGTGAAGAGTTGATACGACATCGCCTGCTCGCGATTCACGCCGTCTTCCCCCACCTGGAGCAGAATTTCTCGCTCCAGCGATTTCTGTGCAAGACTGCGCCAGGCGCTGCATTCTGGCCAGAAGTCAAAGCAGGACGCACCTACAAACAATCCAACCAGTTCGCCGAGCAAATGGTTATTGGCCGATGAGTACAGGCTCAGTTTGCTGGCAATGCGCGCCAGGTGCAGGTAGATTGAGTCCAACCAGCGACGGCGGAAATCCTGATCGCCTGCGACCTGATCCGCGATGCGCGGGTATAACAGTGCCCAGGAAATGACGCGCTCGGCCAGTTCCAGGCTGCTGGTCCAGTGCACTCCGTGAAGATACGGGTTCGCCTGTAGCCAGGAATCGAGCGAGCGTACGATGTAGTCGGCGTGCTGTTGCGCGTTCGCGGCAAATGCCAATGCAGAAAGATGCTGGTGCCGGCTGGGTTCCCAGACGTACTTGATATCGCTCACCACGGCGGTATCGCGGATGTTCAGCGCACCGGCGAAACGGGGCTTGACCTGCCGGCCGTAACGGTAATCCTGATGCCAATCGAAATCGAAATCCAGCGGTAACTCGAGATCGAACACGTGGATGCGCTCCATCGCCGCGCCGCCATCGTCAAGGTGGATTGGGTATGACGCCGTGTTCAGCGGTTTCCAGCAGGGCGCCGGCACGGCTGGCGTTTTTTTCCAGTGTGCCCAGTCCCGAGGCAGCATTGCGGCGGAGCGGGCTCGCCACATGATTTCAGCCGGCCCCATTGAGGCCAGCCGCGACCAGTACCACCGCATCGTCACCAGGTCGATAGTGTCACCTTTGAACGCTCTGCCTCTCGCGAGAGTTTCGCTTCCCACCACTTGAGCATTGTTTACCGAACTCATTCGCAGATCTCTTGTCGAAGCACCAACCGGTCCGTATTTATGAAGCAACCGGAACCGGTGAATGCGCCTTATTCGTAAATTGCTTTGCTGATGCCGGTTCGAGCAAGTGCGCAGACGAAGGCTTCGCAAGGACAAAATTGTTTATAAACAGGGCGTCGATCCCAGAACAGAAATAGCTACGAGCCGCATCCCGAGGTGTTACGACCAGCGGCTCACCAAACAGGTTGAAGGAAGTGTTGACTAGCATAGGAGCCCCCGCGTGTTCCCCGAAAGACTTGAGCAGCTTCCAGAACAGAGGGTTACTCTCTTTCTTCACCACGTGCAGGCGTACCTGACCACCGGGCAGCAGAAAGCTTTCCGGGAGACAGACAGAACCGGGCTGCACCGTACCCAGCGAATTCATGAACTGGCACTGCTGCGAGGCCTCGAAGTAGCGCGGGCAGTCTTCCTCGGGAACAGATATGGCAAAGGGACGAAACCACTCGCGATGCTTAATGAAGTCGTTGAGGTTTTCCCTCACGTAAGGCGCCCATGGCGAAGACAGGACACTGCGGTTGCCTAGCGCCCGCGGTCCGAACTCGGCGCCGCCTTGCATCCAACCCACGATCTTGCCGGCCGCAAGCAGTCGGATGGCGGTTTCCACCTTCCGGTCATCAGTGTTTTGCAGCGAATACCGGGCCTTGCAGTTATCCAGGACATCCTTGGTCTGCTGAGGACTGAAGCGCGGTCCCCAGTAAGGAGAGGAAACAGGATCAACGCGCGGCTGTTTCAGCAGGTCGTGCCAGGCGAGATAGGCTGCGCCCAGGGCAGTTCCGCTGTTGCCAGGTGCCGGCGGCACGAATACCTCTCTGGAACCCAGCTTCTTCTCGAGCGAAGCGACCAGCAGCGAATTCTGGAAGAGGCCGCCCGCGAAGCAAACCGGCAGTTCGCCGTGCTGCTGGCGCAACTGCTCCACCACTTTCACAATCACCTCGCAGCAAGCTTCCTGCACGCTGCACGCCAGCGATTGGCGCTGCTGCTCCGTAAGCTGACTGGGATCGGAGGGCAAACCCGCGCGGCGATAGAACTCCGGTGACAATGCCAGGCGACGGTCCACGCCACGGCGCACGAAACGATGATCCAGGCGCGGGACGGCTGAGCGCGTCGCGCGAAGCATCTCCAGCAACAGCCCCTTGAATTCAGGCTCGCCTCCCAGGCCGAACCACTGCGCTTTGTGTTCCTCTTTATGCGGAACGAACCCGGCCAGTTCGGTGACCTGCGAGTAGAGCCACGCCAGAGAATCAGGGAAATGAATACGGCGCAACACGCGGAGTCGGGTTCCTTCTCCGATGGCGAGCATACCGCAGCAGCCATCCCCGTTTTCGTCCATGGTCACGATCAGCGCCCGCTCGAAAGCTGAGCAGTAGAACGCACTGGAAGCATGGCAGAGATGGTGATCGTAAGCGACGAGCCGCATCTTGCCGCCAGCCATCCGTCGGAGCGCCCGCAGGCGGTCCAAATGGCGCGTGAGATCGCCAATTGCATTCAGCTGGTGATAAGCGGTGGCGAACGGCGCGGTCATCGCCAGCTTTGCGTCGGACCAGGATTGCCGCAACCATCCCGGGATCGCCGAACTGGCTACCGCCACCGCGGCGACATCCTCCCAACCCTGCTGCGCGTCTTCCAGGCAGAAACGAATGGCAGCTTCCGGCGGGCCCTGCGTGTTGGTGCGAGCCATTTTGTCGTTTTCAATGGCCGAGGTAATGCGGCCACTTTGCAGCCGGGCTGCCGCAGTGTCGTGATCGAATGATGACAATCCTATTACAGACATGTGGTTTTTTCACCTTCGGACGCATTTGCTTCCGAACTCAAGCCCCGCGATTGCGAACCGTGTCCCGCAATTGCATCTCGGTAGATTTCCATCAGCAGGGGATAATTCTTCTCCGCGGTGTATTTGCTTTCGTACTCCCGGCGGGCTTCTTCCCCCATTCGCCGCATACGCTCCGGGTGATTCCAAGCCCACTCGACTTTTTCCGCTAAATCCTGGGCATCCCCGGGCGTGAAGTGCAAGCCGGTGCGACCGTCGTCAACGATTTCTTGCATTGCTCCCATTCTCGAGCAGATCACCGGAACACCACAGGCAAAGGCTTCGACCATGGTGAGCCCGAAAGTCTCATACCACTCGCTGGAAAAGACCAGGAAGCGTGCTCCTCTCATTTCCGCCAGCGTTTGGTCGTGAGATAACAAGCCCTTGAAAGTGACCGTGCTAAGGTTGTGGCTCGAGGCTTCTTTTTCCAGCTTATCGCGCTGCGTCCCTCCGCCGGCGATCACGAGAGGAATCGGGCTGCGCAGGCGGGTCCATGCACTCAGCAACGTTCTGACCCGCTTCTCGGTCTCAGGAGAGAGTCGACCTGCAAATAAGACGTAGTTTCTGTCAGCGGCTGAGGGAGAGTTGCCATTGTCACCTCGCGGCAGCGGGTCGGGATACACGAAATTGGGTTTGACAAACATTTTTTCCGCCGGCAACCCTCCGCTAAGAAACTTGCTCCGGGCAAACTGCGTGAGGACAATGTAGGACGTCACCTCCCGCTCCCAGGTATGACGGCCGCGATGCACCGCCAGCATCAGGCCCACAGCGGCGGTGCGGGCTCGAGAGTTCTCGCAACACCCGTAGCGGAGACTCCTCCACAAGGTATGGTCCATGCATTCCTCACAGACCGCGCCGTCCCGAAAAAAGCTTCCTTGTGGGCATAAGAGCCGGTAATTATGGAGCGTTTGCACCACCGGGACACCCGCTTCGCGGCACGCTATGTAAATCGACGGCGAAATCATCAGCCACGTGTTATGGACGTGGACGATATCCGGCTTCTCCGCGCGCAATAGTTCGGCAAGTTCTCTTCGCGCATCGTCATTCCAGATCGCTTTCTGTATCAGCACCAACCGCTTGACCCCAGGATAAGAATCCGCCTCAAAATTACTTCGGCGAAAAAGCACGACCTGGTGTCCAGCGCGCTCAAGCAGTTGGCGCTCCTGCTCGAATACGACGTCCTCGCCTCCCCGCTGCTGGTACTGGCAATGAACCAGGACGATCTTCACGACTTGCCGTTCCGGGCGTGGCTGCCTAGCGGGGATCGAAGCCGAATCACCTCAGAATTCGGAACGTACATCATCCCTTTCCGCTGGCCGACGTATTCCAAGATGTCTTCCAGATCCTTCCACATGTCCAACTCCTCGATCTCGCGTGAATGACCATACAGGTGCCAGATCCCGCCGTTTTCCATAACGGAATCAAAGAGCGTCTTGCCGAGTTCGAGCCAGTTGCCAAGCCTTGTCCGGTGAGTGAAACAAGCTTGCAGACCTTCCATTTTTCGCGCCCTTGCCACGTTCTTGATATAGCTGTACGCGGGATGTGGGGATATCTGTACGGTCGTGGGCATTTCGAACGGGTCGAAGTCGAGCCGAGTTGCCAACATGCGCACCGTTCGCGCCCCCCAGTACCCAGTCTCCCTTAGAGTGCGTATGACGTTCGAGTCGTATCGGCCATTGGGATAACAGAACATCCGAACTTCCGTTCCGAGGATGTCTTCAAGGATGGGCTTACAGGGATTTACTTCCTTGGCGAGTTCTCCCGCTGAGAGCCCCCAGAGGGGCTTGTGCGAGAAGCCATGGGTGCCGATTTCGAAGCCTTCGGACGACAAGGTTCTCAACTCAGCGTGACTAAGCGCAGGGCGTGCCTTGGGCGGATTGATCGGAACGTAGAAAGTGCCTCCGATCCCCCGGGCTCGGAGAATTTCGGCAAGTCTCAGATCAGCGCGGTCGCCGTCATCCCAGCTCGTCGTTACAATTCTCAATTTTTCCATGCTACTGAAACACCTCTACAGGAGTATTTTCACGCCTTTTGATGGGAAGGACCGCGAACCCAATTTCTGTATCCTCTCAACTTACGTGGCTGTTGAAAAACTCAGTGTGCTTGAACCGGTCTTGTGCGGGGTGAGGGTATTACTGAGTTTTTTTCTTCTTGCCTAGGTGGTCAGAGCCTGTGGTGCAGTCGGTTGGCTTAGGAAGCGGACCAGTCGCTTGATGTTCTGCGCCGCCGCTGCCAGGAAGAACTGCTCGCGCACGAACTTCAATCGTCGCAGGCGTAGACGGCGTAGTCCGATCTGATTTTTGAGTTCTGCGAACAGGGCTTCTACTTTCTTCCTTTGCCGCTGTGCTTTGGCAAACTCAGGCGTGTTCGCTAACTCCCGTGCGCGTTGCCGCGCCGGTTCGTTTTGATGAATGACCAGGCCTCGGAAAGACGAACTCGTGCATTGCGGTCGGAGTTCGCACGGGCCACAGCGTTTGCGAGTCCCGATGTAGGTCCAGGAGTGATTGCGATGACTGTGGCCGCCGTAGTTCAATGGCTGACCGGCGGGGCAGAGATAGCGATCGTGTTCCGGCTCGTAAGTGAAACGCTCAGGGCCGAAGAATGGACTCCTCTTTCTGTGAATACTGTCACGGGTCCGCATATAGGGAGTGATGTTGCGATCCGCTAACCACTGTAAGAACTCCCCATTCCCGTAGGTTGTGTCGGCTGCCACCGATTCGGGCGCTCGCCCTTGCCACTCGCCGAAACGAGTCAGCATATCTTGCGCCGCCACTGTTTCCTGACTCATGCGTGCCGCTGTGGCCTGCACCCCGACAATCACACAGCTACCGTTATCCACCAGATAGTTGTCGTAGTAACCGAGACGCGCCGGCATGCCGCCCTTGGTGGCGTAAGTCGAATCGGGATCAGTGGTCGACACCTGATCCTGCTCGTGCACCGGCTCTTCCACAGGGTTCTGCTCCTCCACTTCCCGCAGATACTGACGCACGGTGTGATGAACCTGGGCCGCTTCCGCTAACTGCTCCCGTGGAATGCGGCTCTCCTTGGCTGCGTTCGCTTCCACGAAGCTGCCATCGACCGACAGATCCTTGCCCTGTACCAACCCTACTTCCACACACTGGCGCACGATCTGCTCGAACAACTGCTCGAACAGCTTCGACTCCTGAAATCGCCCATGCCGGTTTTTCGAAAACGTCGAGTGATGCGGAATCTCCTGATCGAAGCCCAGCCCAGTGAACCAGCGCCAGGCCAGATGCATGCGCAGTTCTTCCACCAACTTGCGCTCGCTGGTGATGCCGTAGAGATAGCCGATCAGCAGAATGCGCAGCAACAGCTCAGGATCGATCGACGGCCGGCCTGTTTCGCTGTAGCTGTCTTTCAGTTGCTGCAGGACGAACTCGAAGCTGATGTGCTTGTCGATCAGCCGCAGCAGGTGGGTTTCAGGAACCTGATCTTCCAGACGGAAGTAGTAGAACAGCGCTTCGGAACGGTCGTGTTGCCCCATCATGATCAGCAGGCCTCCGAGATCAACTTACGAATGCACTCAATGGGCGTTCGCTTTTGTTCTTGTCAGACAATTGCCAACGCATCAAGCCCAGGGCGAACCCCATGAGGAAATAGAATGTAATAGCGCCTGAGGGAAACTCGAAAGCCCCCTCGACCAAACTACTGATCATAAACAGCACGTAAAAGAGAAAAAACCACAAGATGAAGGCGTGCAATCGCTTGTCATCGCCACCATGTCGTCGCCGCAGCGCGTAGATAAATCTTTTCACCAGGCACCAATGAAACGCAATCCAAAGAGCGAATCCAATCATCCCCAGTCGCGCCAGATAGCTTAAACTTGAGTTGTGAGGCATTCGCGTAATGGTGTTGTTGGTCTCGTCAACAACGGTAAGCAGTGGCTGACCGAACCCTTCGCCTACCACGGGGTGCGCCAGGAAATGCTGGAATGCTTCGTCGGCCATGCTGTAGCGACTCTCAACGCTGCTTCCTGGTGTTCCCTCAGAGTTTTGGATGCTGCGAATGTGGTCCTTGAAAAATTCCAGGTTTATCACGCCGATGCGGCCTGATATTTCAAGGCCCCCAACAGTCGTTGCCAGCAAAATAACTATTATGGCCGCAGGAAGCAGAATGAACAGTCTCGCGAATTTCTTGGTTTCGCCCAGGAGGACAAGGATAATAAGAACAACCGCAGTTGCAACGTACATCTGTCTGACCTGCATGATCGCAATTCCAAGAAATTGTGCCAAAGCTAGAAAGAGCATCGTCCAATGCCGGCGCGTGATGACGTAGCCCCCGACGCAGATGCAAAACAAGGCGCCAGCCAATAGCACGTCCCCTGTGCCATCGAAATTTCCCAGAAGCGGCACGCTAAGAAAAACACCGCTTTGGGGGGACCAGGACCAGAACTTCTCACTCCACGGAAGGGTAAAGCTGTAAATCATGTTCACCACGAAGACGATCATCAGCCACTTTCCAAAAAACACCGTACTATTTGGCTTCATCGCCCAGAGGAACCCCAGGAGCATGAAAATGCCGTCGAGGCACATTGAACTGTCGCGTATTGCCCAAATCCCGTATGCAGGAAGGTCTACGACCAGGTGAAGAAAGGTCAAGACAAGCAAAGCCAACACGCACTGTATGGCAGGTTCCCTTAGGGCTTTTGCAAGCAGATGCTTACGGCCGTAAACTGCCAAAGCCAAAGAGGCGAACATCAGCCCGTAGCTTACGATTATGGGAAACCCGCCGATGTGAATAGACAGGTTCTCGAACCCATAATTCAGCAACAGGTAACCGGTCAGGGCAATCAGCGCCAGCACCTGCCAGGCTTCCAGGCCCGCGCTCCGCATCTTTCCCGCCGCCCACCAGCAAAATCCCAGTGCGGCTGCAACTGCGAGGCCAACCACGACGAACCAGGGACGAAGAATGACCAAGCTGCCTATCAATACAAAGAGTGAAAACCGAAAGACATCGCCTTGGCCAATTTTCGACAGGCGAGGACTCCATTTGAGGTTTGCACTCGTATTAGTCACCATCTTTGCCATCTTCGTGTGATGTTTTCGCGGTGTAACGCTTTTGCGGGATGTCCCGGAGAAACCCGTCGGCCGTTCCTGAAGCGTCCTCGGTTGTTCGGGTAGACGGACACCAGGCCGCCGCGTGTCAGTACACAACCTCCTTCACGAGGCCCGTCTCATAGCCCACGGCGGCAAGCGTGTCGCCCGCGTGCTGCAGGATAATCTTCACCTGGGCATCTGTCAGAGTGCCCCGCCATCCCGCGACGGCTCCCTTACGGACAAAACGGCTCCCTTCTTCGCCGCCCGTGCGCCGTCCCAGCAAGATCGAATGCTCCCCAGCTTTCTTGGCGCTATCCTCCTTGGCGCGCATCTGCTGCAAGGTATTGTTCGCGATTGCCCTTCGGATCGCTACAGGATCAGGTGTGATACCCACAAACTGCAACAACTGTGCCACCATCTGTTCGGGATTCTTCCGCAGATCCTCATATCGTATAACCATCAAATTACCGTCCTTCGCTAGTGGGGATTCCAGCCAAGACCGCGAGTGTTCCTGCCAGGAGCCCATTTGAAGGGCTCTGCCCTCCAGGAACGACAACAAAAAGCTGTCAATATCTCCCTTTGACACAATTGGAGCCATGCCCAAAGCTCCATACGCAGCATAAACGGAGAGGAAAACGTCCCTCACATCGCGGACCAACAGGACGGCTTTCTTATACTCCTTTCGATATTGCTCATGGGTTTTGATGAGCCGGCCGCCCTCGGGCAAAATCGGCGGGATTCCTCGATGCACGTGGATTTCGGGCAGCCGCTGCTCGATTTTTCGAAATCCCGCGTCCTCCCCAGACAATACTTCGAACAGTATGAAGCGCAGCCAGGTACTCCCGGAGCGTGGATAGGAAGCCAGAAATGCATCTTGGGGTTTCAACCCTAGGTGCCAGGACCACACCCATGGGACGCGAATTTTGCTTCTTGCCGCCTTGGCTCGAACTCGTCTGAAGGTCTGCATAATCTCCATCATAGTGACATTTCCTTAGAGTGAATTTCTTGCTATATCAACGTGAAGCTATCTTCTTGAACGGACGCTTTATCTTCCTTACTACCGAGAAGACTCAGCGTGACTCTGAAAACATCAGCTGCAATACACAGTAAAGAGTGAAACGTCGAAGTGCGACTGACCAGATGCCTTCTCCAGGAGCACAATCTAGCCTCTCACTTGGCGCTCGCTATTCACTCGGCGACAGCGCTAGCAAAGGTGGGACGGTCTCGGCGGACCTGCGAGCCTTGCGACGGAGCAAAACGACGGCCATCACAAAAGCCAGTGCTTCTGACAAAGCCATGCTCCATACCGCCCCCTTCACGCCCAGAGCCCGAGTAAGAGGAATGCCCACGGCGACGGCAACACAACTCGAAGCCGTAACGGCGCCAAAAACCAGACCTGGCGACTCCAGGGACCGCAACACAATTGACGGTCCGAAAAACGCGCTGCCAAATATGGATACTAATGCAACAATGGGCAGCAAATAGGTGACCTCCGTGTACCGGCCGGAGTAAAGCATGCGGAAAGCAGGCCCTTTAAACGCTAGCAGCACTACCCAATATGGAACCGCACAAGCAACGCAAAGCAGAGTCATTCGCTTCAGAATAATGTTAACGCCGGCTCCGCCTCTCTGCTCTAGCACGCGCGCCGAATAAGGAAGCATGAGCGACGAAAGTGCCGCACATGTTTGCAACATGGGTGAGGCGAAATTCATCAAGGCCTTCAGTTCGCCGGCCTGGGCCATCCCAGAGAACCTGCTTAGCACTGGGTAAAACAGGTTGATCGGAACCCACATCATGGCGTTGGCCCCTAGAGCCCACCGGCCGTAACGCCAATGCCGAAGCCCAATGTCCAGTAGGGTGGGCGCATCCTCGCTTGAGGAAAGCCGCAATCCCAGGTAGATGAGCAATACGGCGCTGGCTCCCAAGCTGCCGACGCCCATGAGCAGCAAAGCGGAAAATACAGAAAGGAGGCCATGCTTATAAACCACGGCTAGGCCCCCCATGGTTAGAGCGCAATAGAGAAGAGCTGCGCCGGCCGAGGGCGCCGGTGAGAGCTTTAAATAGAAGGTTCGCTTAAGTAACCAGAACAGCAAGATCGACGGTGCTGCGAAGGCGATACCGACGAGCGCGCTGGGCAAGCTGCCCGCTTGTGACAGCTTAAACGCCACCCCGGCCGCGACCCCCAGAACGAGGACAATCACCAAGGACATGGCCAAGTGAAGTAAAAGCAACGCCTTCATGTAACCCCGGAGACAATTGCGAAAGACCGAACCGCCGAACACCAACATGGGTTCGAGCAGCAATGCCTGGTGGAAACTTAGAATGAACAGGAAGACTGCAAACGCGACTGCATAACTCCCATATTGCTCGGGCGATAACCACCTGGCCAGCAGGATGCTTATTACAAAATTAGAACCCGTGAAAATTCCTTGGTCCAGGATCGCCAGCCCGCCCTTCATCGCCCAGGGGATGACCTTCCGCTGTATCGCGCCCCGTTCGATTGACAAGATCCTACTCACAGAGAATCGGCCGGCACCGCCTTCTCCTGCCGTAGGCTTGACCCCTGATGTGGGTTCCTGCAGTCCGAGTCCGTTCACTAGACCGCCCCTTCCAATCGGGACGTGTTGGCGAGCGAGATTTCCGCGCTGTTCATGACGTCATCCGCGCGGCCGGTTCCCGGCGCCTCATCCAGACAATTTTTCAGTCGCTCGGAGACAAATCGAACTTGGGGCTCGAGAAGAATGTTCTCGTGATTTCCTTCGATGCTATAAATCTCCAGCCCATCGGTAGCGTATGTGCTCCAGCCGGCACGCGGATCAGTCGACTGCCCCAGGGGCTTGTGGCTCGAACGAAAAAGAATGACCCGGCCTGGGTAAGGCCGGAGCGCGTAATCTTTTTCAGCCTGCAGACAGGCCTTTCGGACCCTCTTCACATTGCGTGGCAGTCTCGCAACGTGCAGCCACCTGCCAATGCTCCGAACCGGGGCCGTGGCCACTCGCCAAAGATAAGCCGGCCACTCCAGTACCGGGATGCGGAAGACTTCGGCGAATGCAGACGAGGCGGATGCTCCCTGCGGAGCCGCGCAGAGAGTGTCAAACAGGACCACCACTACCCGCTCCTCGCCTTGGGCGGTTAACTGTTGGGCCATCTCAAACGCGATCGCTCCGCCGAAGGAGTAGCCTCCAAGAAGATATGGGCCCTCCGGCTGAACGCTCCGTATTTCCTTGATGTAGCGAGACGCCATGACTTCGGTTTGCGTGTCACACGGATTTCTCTCGTCCAATCCGCGCGGCTGCAGTCCGTAAAAAGGTTGGTCCGCACCGAGGTACCGTGCGAGATCGTAAAACCGCACCACCGCGCCGTTTGCTCCATGAACACAGAAGAAAGGAGTTCTTGAGCCGCCCGTCTGAATCGGCACTAGACACGACGACGAAGGCTCCCATCCTTCCTGGCGAAGAATCGCGGCCAATTGCTCGATGGTGGGAGCCTGAAGCAGCGTGGCAATTGGCAAGTTCTTTCCAAATGCCTGCTCGATGCGGTGCATCAACCGGACCGCCACCAGTGAATGTCCACCGAGTTCAAAGAAGTTATGACTGACGCCGATCGGTCGCACTCCCAGCACAGACTCCCATATCTGGGCCAATCGCGATTCGATTGCATCTCTTGGCGCGGCAAACTTTGCCTTGGGCGCGAGGTTTGCCTGATCCGGCGCCGGAAGCGCCCGCCGGTTGACTTTGCCGTTCGGCGTCAACGGCATCGCTTTGAGCGTGACGAAGGCTGACGGCACCATGTATTCCGGCAACTTCTCCTTCAGAAACTCGCGCAAGTCGCTGGTGGTCGAAGTCGGTTCCTGCGCTGGTACGAAATACGCCACCAGACGCTGGTCGCCCGGCGTGTCCTCGCGCACTACGACAACGGTTTCATTCACCGCGCCGTGCTGTCTCAGCACAGCCTCGATCTCTCCCATTTCGATGCGGAAGCCACGGATTTTTATTTGATGGTCGATGCGTCCAAGAAACTCGATGTCTCGGTTCGGCAAATAACGCACCAGGTCCCCGGTCTTGTACAAACGCGCTTCGGGGTCCGGGCTGAACGGATCGGAGATGAACTTCTCAGCCGTTAGGTCGGGACGATGGAGGTAGCCTCGGGCCAGACCAGCGCCGCCGATGTGCAATTCGCCGGCGACACCGATGGGTACCGGCTGCAGCACCTTGTCGAGTATGAAAAGCTGGGTGTTCGCAATCGGTTGTCCTATCGACACTGCATTCTGGCCGGGCTCAACCTTGGCGGTGGTCGACCAGATGGTAGTTTCCGTCGGACCGTACATGTTCCACAAGGAACCGGACTTTTGCAGTAACTGGTCGGCGAGCTTGCGCGATATCGCTTCGCCCCCGCACAGAATCTTCAAACCAGGGCTGCCTTTCCATCCCGCCTCAAGCAGCATCCGCCAGGTCGCCGGCGTGGCTTGCATCACCGTCGCTTTCGAGCTGCCCAGCTTTGCCAGCAATCGGCTTCCATCGGAGGACACCTGTCGGCTCACGATCTCGAAGGATGCTCCAACGCTCAGCGGCAGATAAATCTCCAGCCCGGCGATGTCAAAAGACAGGGTAGTCACAGCCAGCAGTCGATCTTCTGCCGTCATGCCGGGCTTCCCACTCATCGAGGTCAGGAAGTTGACTACGGCGCGATGCGGAACCTGCACTCCCTTGGGTTTGCCGGTCGATCCCGAGGTGTAGATCACGTAGGCAAGGTTCTTCGGTCCCGCCTCATTGACCGGATTTCCGGCTTCCTCTTTTGCGATTTCGCGCCAGTCGCTGTCCAGAACCACGACCTTCGCGCGGCTCTCAGGAACGCTCCCCAGCAAGTGGCTTTGAGTAAGCAATACCGGAACTTCGGAATCCTCCAGCATGAAGGCGACCCGCTCGCGAGGATATGCAGGGTCAAGCGGCACATAGGCGCCTCCGGCCTTGAGGATTCCAAGCAACCCCACGACCATATCGAGCGAGCGTTCCACCAGGATCGCTACCAGCACGTCCGGACCTACGCCCAGCTTCGCCAAATGATGCGCGAGCTGATTGGCTCGCCCGTTCAGCTCACCGTAGGTCAGGCGCTCGTTCTCAAACGTAACTGCAGTCGCGTTAGGAGTTCGCTTCGCCTGCAATTCGAAGAGCTGATGAACGCACCGGTCCCGGGGATAGTCTGCCGCCGTGTTATTCCATTCCACCAGCAGTTGCTGACGCTCAGTCTGGCCGAGAAGCGGTAATCTCGAAAGGCATTGATCGGGATTGGCAACAATGCCCTGCAGCAAGGTCTGAAAATGACCGCTCATCCGGCTGATCGTGGCAGCGTCAAAGAGCTCGCTATTGTAGGTAAAGCGGCCCGAGATGCCTTCCGGCCCGTCGGTGAGTTGAAGTTGCAAGTCGAGCTTCGCCGCACCGCTGTGTACTTCGAAATTGGCCGTCTGCCAACTCAGTTCGGCGGCCGATGTCGAGGGAGTCAGGGAAAACAGCACCTGAAACAGAGGGTTTCGGCTTGGATCGCGCTCCGGTTGAAGCTCGCTCACGAGCCGGTCAAACGGCATGCTCTGATATTCGCGGTCGCGCCTCGAGAGGTCTCTGACCCGCCACAACAACTCCCGGAAGGTAGGATCACTCTCCATGTCGGTGCGAATTAGCACCGTGTGGGCAAAAAGGCCGATCAACTCCTCCGTGCCAACTCGGTCGCGGCCAGGGACAATTGCACCTACAACAATGTCAGACTGTCCGGTGTAGCGCGAAAGCAGTGTCTGGAAGGCGGCCAGGAGCGTTTCAAATAGCGTCGCTCCTTCACGTTCGCTTAACTCCTTCAGAGACTCGCTCAGGCTTTTCGAGAGTGCCAGGGATTCACCTGCACCGCGGAATCCTTGAAGCGGTGGCCGTGGCCGATCCGTCGGAAGCTCAAGAACTGATGAGACGCCTGCAAGCCGCTTCCGCCAATAGGAGATGTGCTGCTCGAGAACATCACCCTCGAACCAGACCCTCTGTCCATGCGCACAATCCGCATACTGCACCGGCAAATCCGATAGGGGAGACAGCTCGCCGGCCGAGTACGCCTGGTAGAGAACATCGAGTTCGCGCGCAAGCACGCTCAGCGACCACTCGTCGGCAACTAAATTATGAAGAGTCAGCACCAGAACGTGATTTTCCTCGGACAAATCCAGCAGGCACGCCCGCATCAGAGGCCCGTTCGCCAAGTCGAAGGGCTGCCGCGCTTGCTCGGTCGCAATCTGCGAGACCTGAGCCGAGCGCTCCTGGCCATGCAAGGTGTTCGGCAAGGCGTTTAGTTCCGTGAAGGAAAGTTCCACGGGTCGAGGCTCGGCCACCGCTGGAACCACGCTCCCATCTACGACCGGAAAAATTGTCCGCAGAATCTCGTGACGGCGAGTGATTTCACTTAAGCTCCGCTCCAAAGCCGCACGATCGAGCGGACCGGTGTGCTTGAGAATCAGAATCTCATGGTACAGGGGGACATCCGGTGCCTGCTGCGCATGGAGCCAAACCTGTTGCTGCGCGAAAGACAAGGGTGGCAAGATTCCGGGCGATCGCCGAGCAATATGTGGCGCGGTGCCCTGGGAAGCCTCCAGGCACCCGTCTCCCGTAAGCTGGCGGGGTGTTGGTTCGGATATCTGAGCAACGCGTGCCAAAGTGTTAGTTCCTTCACTCATACAAGCAGCGGTTCTCTGCAACATGGGGAGACCGGGAGAGTACCAGCACAGGAGTGTTTCGGATGGTCAGACAATAACAACTTTAAGTTCCGGCCGTTCCTACCACCAGCGCCCGGTCAGTGACGATCTGCTTTGTGCGGAAAAATCGAGTCCACCCTAGCCAGTGCAACAAACTGTAACGAACGATTCGATACTCGGGTAGGAAACCTTGATGTTCAAGTTCGGTTCGGAATGTCGCTTGATCGGGGCGACACCGGATCAACAGGTCAAGTTTCTTGCTGGACGCTTCACGCCTCAGAGTAGACAGAAATTTCCGGCAGGATGCCCCCACGCTCAGACCCGGCGCGATCCAGGAATCGTACATCACTAGAGTCGCCCTTTCAGGGCTGATAGCTTGGCTGAGTTCGTTGGTCAAAACGTCACCGGCATTGCCGGTCGAGGTCCAGGCAAGAAGCACCACACGACCCGAGTTCCGGACAATGTAGACTCGGTCGCCTTTCTTCAGACGTTGCCGAAATCCTGGAAGTTGGTTTGCGGCGACCGCATCCGGACGTTCCGTGGCCAGGTCAACCAGGTCGCCAAACCGTCCCACTGTAATTTCTGCTTTGTCATTGCCGGAACCGCCGCTGATCGGCCCTCCATCGGGCCCCACAAATCTTTCCCAGGGAAACACGTCCAGTTCCTCTTTACCCCATGCAATCCTGCGAACCAGTTGCCCGGCCCCGCGAAGCCCATACTGCACCAGCCTGCCCTCTTTCTTGGCCAGCCGAATGCGACTCATGATCCCGCTCGCGGATATTCGAATCCCCCGGAGCAATCGAAACGTGCTGCTATGGGTTTTAGCTCTTTGCTGGAAATGACTGAGGGCAGGATGGAAAAAGCCTTCGGCCGCGCGGAACCATCTGCGCAGACTGCCTTTGAGACCTTGAGGTTCGACGTATAGTGAGAATGTTTCTCGCGTGTGCCTGGCAAACCGGCCCTTGTAGGCTTCGTCGCCAGACCCGAAATCGAATTCCCGCGTAACGTTTTCCTGCGCGAACTGCAGCAGGTGGGAGAGCAGCACCTCTCCGGGAGCATAGTCCCAGCTATCCAAATCAAAGGTGTGCTGATACAGCAGGAACTTTCCATTTACCAGGAAGCTGAAGTGCCACGCGAAAGGGCGGCCATCCAGCTCCAGAACTTCGAAACGCAACCCGCCGTTGGGATCGCCTTCCCGAACGCCGAGTTCCTCAACAATGCCTCGCAGGAATTGCCGAAACTCAGGTCGGGCGCAAGTGCTTTCCCTGCCCAGCAAAGCACAACGTCGAATGTGGTGGAGAAAGAAATAGTCGAGATGCTGCTGCGCTTCTGACTTGTCCAGCAGGCGGCGAAGGGTTACCTGGCCTGCCTTCTTCAGCTTATTGTGGCGCCGCCGCGTGTGGTGTTTCCCCAGCAGCGAGTTGAAGATCTCCTCGCGGTTTTCCTGGAGAAGGATCGTTTGATAGCGTCCAGCGGAGACCAGTTTCATCCGCCGGCGCAGGTTCCGAGGCAATTCCTCACAATGGCGGACAATCCGGCCGTCTTTCGCAAGGTGTTGGAGAACGCACTCATCCCAGTTCTTGACCGCCTGAAACAGAGCTCCGAGTGCGACCGTGAGAACTTCTTTCTCTCGCGCTTCCTCACACAGGAGATCGGTGTAGTCGGCTTCGGGCATCCCAAGAAACTGAATGATTCGGCCGCGCTTCACCAGAGGAAGAATTCCAACGACCTTGTTCCCTTCACAGACGATCGGGCAGCAAAGCGTGAAATCATGTCCGTACGATTGCCACCAGGCTCGGGCCCATGCAAAGGTCTGGAAAATCTCTGCCCGGCAGTCGCTTTGCCACAAGCGCTCCCACTCCGACGAAAGCTTTTCCAGCTCGCCGAAGTCACTTACGACTTCGCAGCGCAGCGCACTCCCGAAGTTCGTGTTGTTCACCTCAAGCAAACTCCCGCTCCGGCGTGGAGAATGATCGGATGACACCAGGCGCGAATGATTAGATTGATGCATCCCGCAAGAAGAAAAGCAGACAGGCGAAGCTCAGACCGCGCCCGAGCCCTTGAGCACAGCCGGGATGGTTTGCACCAGAATCTGGAGATCGAGCCACAGAGACCACTTATCAATATACTGAAGATCCAACTCCATCCATTTTTCAAACGAAATAGAGCTTCTGCCCTGAACCTGCCACAGGCAGGTGATTCCCGGCTTCACGCTGAAGCGCCGGCGCTGCCAGTCTTCGTTAAAGCCTTCGTAGTCGCGGACCGGGAGTGGACGCGGGCCCACCAGACTCATGTCACCCTTCAACACGCTGAACAACTGCGGCAGCTCGTCGATGCTCGTCTTTCGCAGGATTTTCCCGATCGGAGTAATCCGTGGATCGTCTTTGATCTTAAACACCGGCCCACTCACTTCATTCAGGTGTTGCAGCTGCTCCATCTGCTTTTCCGCATCAACGACCATGGTTCGGAACTTATACATCGTGAACTTTCTCTTGTTGTGTCCGACCCTCTTCTGCGGAAAGAGAACGGGACCCGGAGACGAAATTTTGATCAATACCGCCGCCAGAAGCATGATCGGGAGGAGGATGATCGCGGTTATCAGAGCTACCGAGAAGTCCAGGATTCGTTTCAAAACCAAAGGCCAGCCTTCGCTGACTCCAGTGGAGTGTGTAATCCAGGAATCTCCTTCCAGTTCTTCGGCGCGCGAGTGAGCCAGCTTCAGGTTGAAGATGTTGGTCAGGAGCCGGGAAAGAATCCCTTGCTCCTCACACAGCGCGGCGATTCGAGAGGCGTGGTCGTGGAATGAACGTATCGGCAAAGCAATCACGACCTCATCCACCACACTCTTCCGGAGAAACTCCGGAAGGCTCTCCAGGTTGCAGGCCAGGGAGTACCCGTTCTTGCTGAGTTGACCGATTCCCTCCCAGGGCTGGTCCGCGAACCCAATCACCCGGTAGCCAAGCTCCGGTCGGGCCTGGATTTTATCCGCAAACTGCACGGCGCGTGCATTGCTGCCCACGATCAGCATGTGCCGAAGATTTCGTCCGTGCAACCGGGTTTGTGCCAGCGCAGTCCTCAGTGCCAACCTGCTGCCAATGAGCATTACCGTGCTGAGTACCCAGAACGCCCCCACGAAAGGCAGGGATGCCATACGAATGTGAAAGATGAGGGACACGCCCAACAAGCACAAGGTTCCAAGCGAGGTTGCCTTCACTACGTCGACGATTTCGGGGGCGCGACCGGAGAGACGGTACGAACCATATAAACCGCAGACCGAAAATAACGCGTGCCACAGAATCATCAGGCCAAGAAAAATGAATAAGTTCCCCACCTTCACCCGCATGGAGAAAAAGTCAGCCACTGAGATTGTATGGCCCACACCCAACGCAGGAACCGTGGCCAGTCCGAAGGTGAGAACCAGAACCGCCAAATCGAACAACTTAAGAATGCTTAAGAGAATCTCGCGCTTAAGGCTAATCATGCTAACTCCTCACAGCCAGGGTCGGGTCCGTTTCACAAACAACTGCCCATATAGCACTTCCAGGCCAGTCGGAAGTGCAGGTGTCGGGTTGAAAACGGGGGAGAAGCGGCGGTTATTAGTATCTAAAGCCGGTTGTAGATGTTGTCCGGGATAGGAAATGTTCGCTGGTTCAGGACCGCTCCGAGGATCGGTATATTGGCGGCTCTAAACTCTTGCAATGCTTTCCGCGCAATGTCCCGCCTGGTCGAGTTCGCCTTCAGAACCAGCACGATGCCATCGGACGAGCTTCCCAGAACAATCCCATCGTTGCAAGTGTTCGTGGAGGCTACATCCATGAGCACATAGTCGAACTGAGCACGCAACTCCGCCAGGCGGAGTCGCAGACTTCCTGATCCCACTTTGTCCTGCCAATTCTCGGTGGTCGACCCACAGCTTAAAAGCCATAGGTTCCTTCGTGAGAGCTGGCGCACATATTGGTGTAGAGGGTCAGATCGAAGCAGGGCATCGGACAACCCGAAGTGGTTGTCCATCGCGAATTGCCGGTGCAAACCCGGGGAGCGCAGATTGCAGTCCACCACGCAGACCGACCCGCGAACCTGAGAGGCCAGCACTTCACCGACACGGGCACACATCCAACTGCATCCGGCGCCCGCCTCCGCGCCTGCAAAAATGACTTGCCGCCGGCCCTGCGCCCCCGGCAATTGGAATAGATTGAGCACCAGTTTGGCGATTTCGTCCCGCACTTTTCCGGCAATGTCCAGCGCAGGGGTGGAGGGTCCGGTCTCGACCAGAGGCATACGCAGTGGTTCCGCTGCCTCCTCCGGTCGAACCGGCAGTTCCAACGTATCGCCCGCCTGTTGTAACAGTTCGAAATTTCTGCTCAACCTAGCCTCCTGAATACCTTATTCCAACAGCAGTCGCTCAAAACGGCAAGAATCCTGGAAACTCAGAAGTTCCCATAGCTTCTAAGCGGTTGACCCGTGACTTGTGGCTTCGGCCTCGCCGGTTTCCCCCGCAGAGTCAACTTCAACTCTATGCCCTATGTTGCCATTAACGTTCCAGCGGCTGTAGGAGCCGCTGTGCTTTAGCGACACTGTCCCCAACACCGGGATATTCAACTCCGTAAGCACCTCCGCAGGGGTTCGGAAGGAAGTGTCCATATAATCCAAGGTAAATGCCGTCCCCAGGCTCACCGCAACTGCGAGCAGACCCCCCACGAACAACGACGACCACGGAGAATTCGAGGGAAGCGTAGGCGCACTGGGTTGTTCGGCAATCGCGACATTGAGAATACGGGTCTGATCCAGCGCATTCGTCATGCGAGCTTCCTCTCGCTTGCGCTGGTACATGAGGTAGTTTTCCTCGTCGGTTTTCATCGTTCGCAGCAGGTCCTGCTGGACCAGTCCTTTTTGGTCCAGATCTCGGGCATTTGTCTCATAGCTGGCCACAATCGCCTGAGTTGCGGCCGCGCGCGCCAGCAGACCGCTGTAGTCGGCCTTTGCCTTGGCCAGTTCCTCATTGATCCAGCCGTAAGTTGGGTTACGGTCGGTTGTTTCCGCATGGATGGGCCTGCTTTCCTCGGTCACAATCGAGGCCCGCGCGTCTGCAATTTCCTTATCTACCTCCTGCACCAGGGCATACGTTGGCTGGTATTTGGTCAACAACTCAGTACGTTTCATTTCCAGCGTCATCAACGTATTCTTGAGGCCCTGTAGAACCGCGGCATCGTCGGTCTGGCTTGCCTGCGTGGTCAAACGTTCCGGGGTCGTATCCGCCTGTTTTTGCAGAGCCCGAATTCTCTCTTCTGTACTGGCGATCTCGGCTCTGTTCTGCTGCAGGCTGGCGCGGAACTCGCTCAGTTTCTGCAACGTGATGTCCCTCGCCATTTGGGGAGCTACGCCTCCTTCTTCACTGGAGAACGTCTTGAGCTTGGCCTCGGCGTCGGCCAGATTTTTCTTGTAGGCCTCTGTCTCCTGATCAAAAAATTCGAATTGCCCGGGCGGCCGATGGACCGCCACATTCTTTTTCAGGTAAGCCTCCCCAAGGGTGCTCAGCACTCGGGACGCTAACTGCGGATCGTCAGCTACATAACCGACTGCAATGATGTTGCTCTTGCGGACTACTTCGATTTTCAAAGCACCCTGCAGGCGTTTGACGGCCTGCGCGATCCGCGTCGGTTCGTCTCCCGCACCAAACAGCGATGTCAGAAGCCCCTTGCGCTGATACAACCCGCAGGAAACCACCACCTGGCGAAGCACGTCTTCGCTTTCGATCAATTCAACCTCGGAGTTCAACTCTTGTTCGGTAACCTCGCTGGGAGTCTCCGCAGTACTGCTCTGTCCAGGACTTATCACCGGATCCAGTCGTTCGCGCTCGATCAGGAATTTGGTGGAGGCTCGATACTCCGGTGCATGTAGCACCGCCGCCAAGACCGTACCCGTCAGAATCCCGCAAAAGGAGAGCACTACGACACGTTTATGACGAAATACAATCGTCAATGCGTCCCGCAGGCTGAAACTGAAGGTGGTCTTGCCGTTGACTGGATCTAGGTCTTCGCTCATCATGTCCTCGCTTCTTAAACTTCTCAACTTCTCAGTTTCCCAGCTTCTCAGTAGGGATTCAAGAAAGTGCCCATGGATGCAGTCGGCATGAACGGTCTGATCTTGGAGAAGCGGTTCTTGGGCACAAACAGCATGTCCCCGGGATGTAGGAAGGGATCCTCGTGAAGGTTCCCTTTCTTCTCCATTTCTTTCACATTGATAATCTTGGCGGAAACCCAATCGCTATTGACTCGCCGGAAAAGCAATACCTGGGAGTGTTTGGCACTGTCCTGGAAGCCACCGGCGATGGCGATTCCCTGGGTCAAAGTGGTGTCCCCTCGTAGTTCGTACTTTCCGGGTTTACCAATCTGCCCGTCGGCAATGAAATAAGGCTTCTCGAAATCTTTCAGAACCACTGAAATCACAGGGTCATTCAGGATCTTGCCGTACGCCTCCTTCAGCGTTTCGGTTAATTGCGGTACCGTCTGACCCGCCACATGGACGTCCCCGGCCCCTCGAAGCGTAATGTAGCCATCCGGCTGCACGGTCACCGCCTGATTGAATTCCGGACTCAGTTCGAACGAAACGTCGAACTGATCGCCAAACTCCAACTTATACCGCGGATAACGCTGCTGAAAGCTGGGCCCCACCGTGGTGTCGTTGGATAAGACCGCCGCACTCTTGGCCCCCTCCACTGGAGCGGTTGGTTGGCTCAAAGGACTCGAGCCCGCCTGCCCCAGGCACACCGCCGTCGCAGCGGCCACGAGCAATAGCATTCCTGCACATCTCTTATTCATTGCGTCTCCTGAACCAACGCCGGCAAAACCACTACTTTCGATTTTATTCCAGCCCCGTGTAAAATGACTGTCCCTGACGCCCTTGCTCTTGTCCGTCTGGAACTTCTTTGAATCATGATTAAGGACGCTACATGGTCGTCCTGGTAATTGGTGGCGCCGGCTACATCGGTAGTCATACTGCCCGGGAATTGAACCGCCTGGGCTATACGCCCCTGATCTATGACAATCTCTCTACTGGCCATAACTTCCTGGCGAAGGGGTTCGAACTCATTGAAGGCAACATCCTCGATCAATCAACCCTCTTCGATTGCCTCCAACGAGTGGATGCCGTTATGCACTTCGCAGCTCACGCTTACGTAGGTGAGTCGGTCACTAACCCGCGAAAGTATTTCCGCAACAATGTCGAAGGAGGACTTTCGTTGCTGAACGCCGCCGTGGATGCCGGAGTGAAAAAGATAATCTTTTCCTCCACTTGTGCGGTTTACGGAGAACCATCCTGCGTTCCTATTTCCGAGAATACGCCCCGGCAGCCCGTCAATCCTTACGGCGTTTCCAAACTTTTCTTCGAGCATGCGCTGGAAGCTTATGATCGTGCCTACGGTTTACGCTTCGCCAGTCTGCGCTACTTCAACGCCGCGGGAGCCGACGAAAGCGGAGAAATCGGCGAACTGCACCTGCCTGAGACTCACCTCATCCCTCTCGCTCTCCGGGCGGCAGCGGGCGCCGGACCGGAACTGCAGGTCTTTGGTTCCGACTATCCCACCCCTGACGGCACCTGCATTCGAGACTACATTCATGTGACGGACCTCGCTCAGGCCCACGTAAAGGCTCTCGAGCATCTGCAAGCCGGAAAAGAATCCTTCGCAGCGAACCTGGGCACGGGCCGAGGCCATTCGGTTCGAGAAGTCCTCACCACCGTGGAAGAAGTCACTGGCAATCCAGTCCCCCTGCGCCTGGGTCCCCGCCGTCCCGGGGATCCACCCGCGTTGGTGGCCGATCCCAGCCGCGCCGAGAGTCTCTTGCAGTGGAAAGCTAAACGATCATTGCGAGATTCCGTTTCCACTGCCTGGGACTGGATGCAACGTCGCCGCCAGGCAACTGAAGGCATCCTGTAAGATTTCAGTACCGTCGGCGATAGCGACGTAACCCGCTCCTGATTCAGTAGAGGCAATGTTATGGGACATGAACTCCGCGGAAATGAACTCCGGGAAAAACGCGTCGCGGTCCTGGGCGCCGGCAAAATGGGTGGAATCCTTCTCCAGGCCCTGCTCAAGAACAACCTGCTGTCACCAAAACTCACCCGCGCCACCGTGCAACATGAGGAGCGCGCCAGGATGCTTGGCGCAAAACTGAGCGTCAAGGTCGGAACCGATAACGCCGCCGCCGTCAAGGGAGCGGACATCATTCTGATCGCCGTAAAGCCGCAAGTCGTGCAGGAAGTCATACGCGAAATACGCGGGCAAGTCACTCCGGCCCAGCTAATCGTCTCCGTCGCGGCGTCGGTGCCGACATCGATGATTGAGAGCGGCCTTCCCGAAAAGATTCCCGTCATTCGGGCGATGCCTAACACGCCCTGCTCCATCGGCAGCGGAATGACGGCGGTGTGCAAAGGCAAATACGCTGATGCTGAACACGTTGCCATGACTTGCAGGATGTTCGATGTAGTCGGCCGGACGGTTGTAATCGATGAAAAGCACATGGACGCGGTCACAGGTCTATCGGCTAGCGGTCCCGCATACATCTACATCATCCTCGAGTCGTTGGCCGAAGCTGGAGTAAAAGTGGGCCTGCCTCGGGATATTGCTACCCTGCTGGCGGCGCAAACCACGCTAGGTGCCGCCAGAGTCGTCTTGGAGACCGGCGACCACCCCGCACTGCTCAAGGATGCCGTAACCACTCCTGCGGGCTGTACCATCGACGGAATCATGGAACTGGAAGAAGGTAAATTGCGTGTAACGCTCATCAAGGCAGTAGTAAGGGCGACGCAAAGAGCGAAGGAATTGGCGTTCTCCTAGCTGCCAAAATCCAGTCCGCTTAATCGAGGTTCTTCTTCCAATCTCGTAATTGCACGGCCAGTTGTTGCATGTAGGCCTTGGCCTGGGTTGAGGTGAGCGGGCCGTCTACTTCGCTATCGGCACTGTACGAACTGGTCCGCGACGCAGCGGTGCGCCGGTTCGACGCCGCCATGACCAGCTCCGGATCCAAAGCCTCTCTGGGAGTTATCTCCGTGACATGCTTTTTAATGTCGAGATCCGAGATTACCTCTTCTACCACGGAAAGGCTGATCACCCGTTCGCGCAGAGCGCAACCCAGGGAGAGCGCGTTAAAACAGAAGTTGTTGATCGTACGCGGTATTCCCTCGGTGAATTGCGCGATGGCGTGCCTGGCTGCCGGCGCAAACAAGGGAGCGCCGGAATACCCCGCGATGCGCAGCCGATGCTCAATGTAGTTGCTGCTCTCTGCCACCGAGAGCTGCGTCAGGCCGCTCAGCAGGGAAATCCTCTGCCGCAGCTGCGAAAGTTTGCGGCTGGCCAGCTTATCGGCCAGTTCCGGTTGTCCGGCAAGAATGATCTGCAGCAACTTGGCCTTGGGAGTCTCGAAATCCGAAAGCAGTCGAATCGTCTCCAGCACCGAGGGATGCAGGTTCTGCGCCTCGTCTACCACGATAATCATGCGCCTTCCAGCACGCGCTTCCTGCAACAGGAGCTTGTTAAATTCATCGTGCATGCGCACAAAATCCTGCTCATGGCCTTCGGAGCCTAGTTCGGCGAGCAGAAAGCGCATGAACTCGCGTGAACTGCACTGCGTCTGGAAGAGAAACGCGGTGTGTGCCGTGCTGCGAAACTTCTCCAGCAGCTGAAACAGCAGCGTCGTCTTTCCCATCCCCGGCTTGGCAATCAACGTCATAAAACCGCGCCCGGACTCGACCCCGTAATACAGACTCGCCAAAGCCTCGCGATGCGCAGGACTCAGATACAAAAAGCGAGGATCAGGCGTAACCCCAAAAGGCTGTTCCCGCAATCCATAAAATTCTAGAAACATTTTTCCCCGTCCTTACCCGTTTCTACCCAAAACTTGTTTCCTGTCGAAGCTTTCCTGCCGAACAGAGCGTAGAGAAATTCGGATAGTGGTCCGCTGGCGTTCGCTGACGCCGTCATTTCCGCCGCCGTAAGGAAGAAGAAAAGCAGCCACTCCGGAAAGCTCTTTATGCTGTTTCTTCCCGCTGCACAACTGGTTAGCCGTGTTCGACGGTAGGCGTGATGTTGTGCTGGCGAATCTTGTACAAGAGAGAACGGTAGCTGATGCTCAAAAGCTTGGCAGCTCGCTTTCGATTCCAGCCAGTCTGTTGCAGCGCATAATTGATCGCGTGGACTTCCGCTTCGTTGCGATGGCTACGCAGCGACCAGTCCGCCGGCTCTAGACCAGCTGCTACCGCCGCCATCTCGCCGCGGCTAGACTGCCACCCATCAGACCGTGTACTGACATTACCGTTGTTCTCGCCCTTGCCTTCGGTGTTATTCATATTTACCCCACAGACCCTGAATTTCGACGATCCTTGTCCACAGGACGTCCGTCGCGTCCCGTCTGAAACATGTTGGCTTACGTAGGGGAATTTTGCAGTTAGATCGGTTCGATGCGGTATCCCTCGATGCACACTGACAACGAGCGATGGATTGGCTCAACCGAGATGATTAGATTGCGATTATCCTGGGCGGCGAGGATCCCTTCGATTCCATCCAGCGCCCCTCCCCTGATACGTACACGCTGGCCTACTTGCAGAAAAGGACGATCCTGCATCGGGATCTGATTTGCCAGCAGAGTTCTCAAACTTTCAATCTGTCCTTCTGGAACCGGAATCCCTGCCCCCCGCACTCCCACGAAACCTGCGACCCCGTGAGTTTGCAGCACCCGCACGCGATCTCGAGAACAGAACGCCAAACGCGCAAAGCTGTAGCCGGAAAACAGCGGCAGTTCGACTTCCTTTTTTCGGTCGCTCCACTTGTGTGTTCTTTTCACCAGAGGAAGAAAGCTCTCGATGCCCTGCCTCTCCAGTTGTTCGGCCACCATTTTTTCGTGGCGGGATCGCGTGCGGATCGCGTACCACTGGGGCAGCTCGGGAAGCGGGTCCGGATCAACGGCGCCCAAACCCATCGGAAGTGCTTGACCGCTGTTCATAGCTTCGCCCTCTGAGTCACATTCCGTGACTCCGGGAAAGAGACCTCCGGCACCGTCGTCTAGCTGCAAGCCAGTCGCCCGGTTTACTAACTCAAGTGGGGGGGGACAACTAATCTGAAGATTGACAATAGGGTTTTCAGTACCCCTGAAACATTGTGCTGATTCTAGACAGCTGCGCAAAAACGTGCAAGAGGTGAAAAGAGGGGAGAAGAAAGACCCCCTGGACTTCGCCTCATTTCTCATGTAACCACATTCAACCAAATGAAAATAAATCATTTACCTTAGTTGCCTTCTACCGAGAAAATGGTCAATTATTAGTGCTCCGCGGCCCACTTGTGGGTCCTCCGGAGTACCTAGCTCGACACCCCTGGGTCCCGAGTTGCTCCCCGAACCGTCCCGCGACCACTCGCCTGGAAAGGAGAAAAAGCGATCACCTCAGGAGCGCGCCGGGCTTTTAGGGGCAGTGGGTAGTTGGCAAGGCTGCAAAGACTTGCAACTTTTGTGGCTTCTCCTACCCCCAAATATCTGGTAGGGCTCGACTTGCCGCCGTTTCGGACCTGCACCATAGTGCCATTTACTCTGAGACTTCCTTCCTATACCGTTATCACTAAGTGCTGTGGACCTGGCGCCTTGAGAAATGGCTGGCGGGTCTTGCCCGATGTCTTTAAGTGTTTCGGATCACTCCCTCGCGGGTGTTGTGCCAGCGTCGTGTCGCCGCCACTTGTTTCTGTCTGAAGTACTCGCTGTTGTTTCAAACGTTGTCATCATATGGCTCATTTGACGGCTCTTCCTAAACCGGACCGGCTTCGTGTTCTAGCTGCCGACAGCACGGCGATGAGCACACAGCTTCTCGTTGAAGCCTTGGCTCGCGACACACAGTTTCAGATGATCGAGTGTCCCTCCGATGCAGCCGCAATTCTTAACCTGGTCGAGCGCGAGAAACCGCAAGTGGTGGTGATCAGTGCGAAGATGGGCGAAGACCATGCAGGGGGCCTCGATCTGCTTCGCGAGCTCCGCGCGCAGTCTTCTTCACCGCGGGTCATCATGCTGCTCGACTCTTCCGAACGGGCCGCGGTCATTGGGGCTTTCCGCGCGGGCGCCCAGGGAGTATTTTGCCGGACAGAGCCCTTCCGTTTGCTGGCCAAGTGCATTCAGTGCGTGGAACAAGGTCAAGTCTGGGCCAGCAGCACCGAACTGCAGTTCCTGCTCGAAGCCTTGACTCAACCTGCGCTCGCTCACCTCAGCAGCAATGGCGGATCGCTGCTTTCCGCCCGCGAAATTGATGTTGTTCGATGTTTGGCCGAGGGTCTCAGCAACCGCGAAATCGCTCGCCGTCTCAAGCTCACCGAACACACCGTCAAGAATTATCTGTTTCGTATTTTCGACAAGTTGGGTGTCTCCAGTCGGGTGGAGGTAGTGCTCTATGCGTTGAGCGGCGGCGCTACGCACCGCACAAACGCTTCGTCCACCAGCGGACGATCTCGGCCCGTGGCTTCCGTTCCCGCCAAACCTGGAGCAATGTCCGTCGCGATCCGCAAGAGATCCACTTAACCAGGCAATCCCTTAACGAAGCGATCCCCATAAACATTGTTGCCGGAAGGATTTCTTACCGAGGCAATCCGAAGTTAAGGATAATCCTCGTCTGTATTTCCGCCGGACGCCCGCCCGCCAGGCGGGGCTTGAATCTCCACTGTTTCACGGCAGCCGTCGCAGCCTGGGCAAGAAGCGGTGGCCCGCTCACCACTGTGACCTCCTGCACGCTCCCGTCCTGCCCGATGTGGATGTCCATCACTACCCCGCCCTGGATCTGCTGCTGCCGGGCCGCCTCCGGATACTCCGGTTCCACCCGATGAAGCAGGCTGCCTTCTGCCACTTCCGCCGGCAGCTCTAGAACTCCCGCCGGCTCCACGGCGGACGCGCTCTGCACTTCGGTTCCGCCCACACTCGTTACATCGGTTCGATTTATGTCCCCGGCACCGGTCGCCCCAACTTGTTCCGGGGTCGGCTTCATGCGGAAGACTTCTTTTCCATTTTCAAAAACCAGCAGGCTGCTCGGCGGCGAGGCAGGCTGATGAGATGCTCCCGCAGCATGAGCCGCACTCATAGTTCCCGAGCCCGGCGTTCCGGAGCGCGGTGTTCCGGAGCCCGTTGTTCCGGAGCCCGGTGTTCGGGAGCCCGGTGTTAGGGAACCCGGTGCGCTGGAGCCGCTCCCAGTAGATTGGCTTCCCGAAGCAACAGAACCCAGAGCTCCTGCAGCCCCTGCCTGGGAACTCTCTGCTCCGGTTGCGGAAGTAGCGATCGCAGCCGGCGGACGCACACGCACCGTAGCTTTCCCTCCACTCAGGCGATGAGCGACCAGCACCGTTAGCAGTACGGCGTACGCCAGCACCACTGCGCCGAGCGCCAACGTCATCAGGTTCATCCCTCGACCGAAGGGAGCCTTGCCCGCCGCTTGTGACGACGGTAGGTCCTGTGAACCATACTTCCCGTCAGAAGCAGCAAGAAGACCCTCCGCGATCGACTCCGTACCGTTGGAAGATTCCGCAGCGGCGGCCATCGCTTCAGCTCCCCGCTCCAGATTCCTGAGCACTCGCTGCCAGAGCGCTTCCAGCGTCCGCTCGTCGCGCTCTCCAAACGCCGCCGGCGATGTTGAAAATACCTCGAAGACGCCCACCAGTTCACCATTCTGCAGCAGGGGAAGAACAGTCACCGAGCGCACTCCCAGAATCCGGCAAGCCTCGATGTCCGCGCGTAGGTCGTTTTGCGCATCGTCGCAGCGTTGCACCATCCGCGTCTTGACGCACGCCCCCGACAGCCCCGAGGCCGTGTCCAGCCTCGTTCCCAGGTTCGGAGCGTTGCCCCCTGCACTCGCCCGGCAAACCCATTCCCCGTCGCGCCCCAGCACAATCGCTGCGCCGCTCGCCCCGGTCGCCAGGCGGGCTTGTTCCACTACCTCGTTCAACAGAATCTCCAGCGCCAGGTCTGCCGAAAGCTCCGGCGATACTCGCCCGCCTCCGTGCGCGGCTAACTGCGCTGCCAGTTCCGCCAGATCCGATTCCCCGCCCCTCGCCGCGCGCGCAGCCGCAACGTTCTCTGCGCTCCTATCCGCCTTCGAAGAAGCTGGCTTTACGGGATCAGACCCGAATATTGGATTGTGTGCCATACCGAGAGGAACAGCGATGGAAAAACTTTCTTCTGTAGCGGAGTTTCTCCCCAAACCAGGGGGTTGTCAATATGGATTCAACACTCCATTGTCCGCGCAGGTTCTTCTGGAGGCTTAGGAATCCTGCACCGACCCCGAGAATCAGCTCACGCCCCGGAAGTGGCGTTTCGCACCAGGGAAAAGCCTGCAAAACACGCCCTGGGCACGGTCGCAGAGCCTGCCGCAACCAGCGCCTGGCCAGCCCGCTTTTTCGCTGCCTCACGTCCCAAAATGGCAGAAAAACCACAATAGGACGCCTGTCCTCGAGTATTTTGTATCTTCTTCTTCGTCCAGGAAAATGTTAGAATTAACCAATCTTGGGGTAAGTGAAAATGCTTCCCAGGTTCGTTTCTGTGGCTTCCTCCCCGTGGCTTCTCTTTGAAAACAACCCGAAAACAAAGCCGTTCCAAGACCTTTAATCCAGGGAGTTTGAAACATGCGGATCGCTGTCGTTGGTTCCGGATACGTAGGATTAGTTGCTGGCGCCTGCTTTGCCGACCTCGGTCATGATGTCATTCTCGTCGACAACGATGAACGCAAATTGTTCGCCCTCACCAGCGGACAAGTCCCCATCCACGAGAACTTTCTCCCTGAGCTTTTGAGCCGCCACCGCGGGCAACGTCTTACTTTTTCCGACGATCTGCAGGAAGCCGTTCGGGCCAGTTCCGTAATCTTCGTTGCTGTCGGCACTCCGCCCACCGAGCGCGGCGAGGCTGATCTGTCTTACGTCGAGTCCGTCGCTCGCGAAATCACCGGCGCCATCAATGGGTACAAAGTGATCGTCGAGAAAAGCACGGTCCCGGTCTATACCAGCGAGTGGGTTCGCAAGATCATTTTGCGCAATGGCGCCGACCCCGAATCCTTCGATGTCGCCTCCAACCCCGAATTCCTGCGTGAAGGCACCGCCGTCACCGACTTTCTTTTTCCCGACCGCATTGTGATCGGCTGCGACAGCCGACGTGCCGCCGAGGCTCTCCGCCAGGTCTACGAACCACTCACCAGCGGCAGTTATTACGAACGCACTGATGCCATCCCGCAACCTGACCGCGCCTCCATTCCCGCTCCCATCATCGTAACCACCACCAAGAGCGCCGAACTTATCAAGCACGCCTCCAACGCATTTCTGGCCATGAAGATTTCCTTCATCAACGCGGTCGCCTCCATCTGCGAATCCGTCGGGGCCAACGTCAATCAGGTGTGCCACGGCATCGGCACCGACTCCCGCATCGGTCCGCGATTCCTGAACCCCGGAATCGGCTACGGCGGCTCCTGTTTCCCCAAAGACGTCATGGCGTTTCGCGCCGTCGCCCGCGAGTGTGGTTATGACTTCCGCTTGCTCGATGAAGTCATGCGCATCAACGAAGACCAGCGCGAGCGCTTTCTCCGCAAAGTGCGCAGCGCTCTGTGGACGCTTCGCGGCAAGCACCTCGGCGTACTCGGCCTCGCCTTCAAGGGCGGCACCGACGACATTCGCGAATCGCCAGCCCTTTTCCTGGTGCAGGCCCTGTTGCAGGAAGGCTGCAAGATCACCGCCTACGACCCGGCGGCCATGGAGCGCACCCAGGAAGCAATGAACTCGAGTCTCAAGTACGCCAACTCCGCTTACGAAGCCGCCAGCGGCGCTGACGCCCTGCTCATTCTCACCGAGTGGGAGGAGTTCGCGAACCTCGATCTCCGCCGTCTTAACCAGGAACTCAAATATCCCATCGTGATCGATGGCCGCAACCTGTATGATCCCGAAGTGATGGCGGCACACGGCTTCACCTACTACAGCGTAGGACGCGCAGCCTCTCATCCCGACGGCGTACCCGCCGCTGCTCTACGCAACGGCACCAAGAAAGCATGAGCCCACAACGCGCCCTGGTCACCGGTGGCGCCGGTTTCCTGGGATCCCATCTCTGCGATGCCCTCCTCGGCGAAGGCTGGCGTGTTGTTGTCGTCGACAACCTGCTCACCGGCCGCCGCGCCAATCTCGATCATCTCGCCCACCTAACCAACGATTCCCGCTTCGATTTCGTAGAACAAGACATTTGCGAACCCTTCGACGTCGGCAGGGTCGATTACGTCTTCCACTTCGCTAGTCCCGCCAGCCCAGTCGACTACACCATCCACGGAATTCCCACGCTGAAAGTAGGATCGCTCGGAACCTTTCACGCCCTCGATGTCGCACTCAAGTACGGAGCTAAGTATCTGGTCTCGTCCACTTCAGAGTGTTACGGCGATCCGCTCGAACATCCCCAGAAAGAAACCTATTGGGGCAACGTGAATTCCATTGGCCCGCGCTCGGTCTACGACGAAGCCAAGCGCTTTACCGAAGCCGTCACCATGGCCTATCACCGCTATCACAAGGTCGACACGCGCATCGTGCGAATCTTCAATACCTACGGCCCCCGCATGCAACTCAACGACGGCCGTGTCGTCCCCAACTTCATGAAGCAGGCCCTGCGTGGCGAAGACCTCACCGTTTACGGCGACGGCAACCAGACTCGCAGCTTCTGCTACGTCAGCGACGAGATCGACGGCTTCATCCGTTTATCAAAGTCCTCGGAACATCTGCCGGTAAACATCGGCAATCCGAACGAGTTCACTATCCTCGAGTGCGCGCAGCACATAATCAAAGTGACAGGATCGAAAAGCAAGATCGCCTACGAACCCTTGCCGCAGGATGATCCCAAACAGCGCCGTCCCGACATCACCAAAGCCAGGCAGTTGTTAGGATGGGAGCCAAAGATTCAGCTAGAAGCCGGCCTCCGTATGTCACTGGATTATTTCCGGAAGGCCGTAGCAGAAGAAGCCGCCACAGCAAAGTAACCAACCTAAAATCAGCCTTTGTCGGTCCTAAATTAACGGTCAGGAACCTGCTGTTGACTTTCTCAGCGGGCCACGACCGCATAGGATATTTCCACAACCGCCTGTGACATCCAACCTTGCACCCACCCCCGAAGCTGCGCGATCATAGTCGAGGCAGTGACGGTCCAGTGAGACCGAATCACGTAGTCTGAAGTCTTTTGTTTTGAAGATTTTGATATCTAAGTTCTTTGACCTCAAGATTTTGCCACACCCTTTTTGCGAAACCCGCGCTGCACAAGGGTTCCAGAGGTATAGGGGGAGGGGGGTACCCCTTTCATACACGCACGCACCAGCGTTCAAGAATCATCAACGAGAATTTATTTTCAGCGGGAAATCCACAAGCACGCATGAGCTCCCAGAAGGTCGGAGACGACGAAGCTCCAGACAATTATCCCCGATCGTTCCCAGATGCCGGAATGTTCAGCCGCCCTCTCCACCACGAGTGCGACAGCCCATCCCTATTCTCATACCCTGCGGAACCGATGAGCGTTCCCCTGACGGAACGTGATAAATTGACTTTCGCTAACATTAACCTTCGCTAACCAAGAAGGAAAATCCCAGTCTATTTCCACGAACGGAGAAAAACGCTCGATGCGAACCCTCATCTTCAGAATCGTTACCCTGGCGATTGCCGCCGCTGCGCTACCCACGATGCTGATTCACGCGCAGGCGAAAGACGAAACTTCAACCGTCAAGGTCGAGGCCACCAAGACCGATTCAGCAAAGCCCGAACAATTCAAACCGGAACAACAGGCCAGCAAAGGTTCGGTCACGATTGGCGGAACTGTCGTTAATTACGACGCATATGCCGGTACGCTCGTCGTCCATCCCAAGGATTGGGACGATGTCCCGCAGAATGCCGACCCCGATCCCAAGAACAGGGGTCCGGAAGCCAGCATGTTCTACGTTGCCTATATGAAAAGTGACACCAAAGGCGCCCCGCGCCCCATCACATTTCTCTACAACGGCGGTCCAGGTTCCTCGACCGTCTGGCTTCACATGGGAGCATTCGGACCGAAGCGCGTCGTCACCGCCGATGATTCGCATACTCCCGCCGCGCCCTATTCAGTCGTCAACAATGAATACAGTCTGCTCGACGTGAGTGATCTGGTCTTTGTCGATGCGCCCGGAACCGGCTTCAGCCGCCTCAGCGGCAAAGACCGGGAAAAAGCCTTCTACGGTGTCGACCAGGATGCCGAGGCCTTCGGCGATTTCATTTCGCAGTTCCTGGCGAAGTATGGACGATGGAATTCTCCGAAGTATTTGTTTGGCGAAAGCTACGGCACCACGCGCTCCGCCGTGCTCGCCAATATCCTCGAGACAGAACGCGATTTCGACCTCAACGGTGTGATTCTCCTCTCCCAGATCTTGAATTTCTCGCTCGACTCAGACATCCCCGAAGTAAATCCCGGCGTCGATGTGGCGTACCAACTCACTCTCCCCACCTACGCCGCCTCTGCGTGGTATCACCACAAACTGCCAGATCAGCACCCCGACCTTCAAGCTCTGATAACCGAGGTCGAGCACTTCGCCATGAACGACTACGCCCTCGCTCTTGGAGCCGGCTCTTCCCTTCCTGCGGACCAGCGCCACGCCATCGCCGCCAAGCTTCATGAATACACGGGCCTTCCCGTGACCTACATCGAGAAAGCTGACCTTCGTATCAATGGCGGAGAGTTCGAGAAGAATCTGCAGGATGACAGCAACTTGACCACCGGCCGGCTCGACACCCGCTTCTCCGGCCCTACCATTGATCCCCTCAGCAAAGAAGCCGACTATGATCCGCAATCCGCGGCAATCTCTTCAGCCTACGTTTCCGCGTTCAACGACTATGTACGCAAGGAACTGAAATTCGGCGAGAACCGGGAATATAAGCCTGAAGTTGAGGTCTTTAAATGGTGGAGTATGACGCACAAGCCTCCCGGCGCTCCTTTCGCCTTACCGGGGACACCCAATGTGATGCTCGACCTCGCCGTCGCCATGAAGTACAACCCGCAGCTCAAAGTCCTTTTGAACGCTGGCTATTATGATCTTGCAACCCCGTTCTATGAGGGCGTCTATGAAATGCAGCACTTGCCGATTCCGCCGGAGTTGCAGAAGAATATCGAATTCAAGTTCTATGAATCCGGCCACATGGTCTATGCCCACGAGGCCTCTCTGAAAGCGATCCACGATAACGTGGCAGCTTTCATCCTCAAGAGCGATAACTCCAAGACCAAGTGACAAGTATGAAGACAGACGAATGGCCCTCCCTTTGCAGGTTTCGCAAAGGAGGGCCATTCGCGTTTTCGCTATTTATTTTCGCTCAGAAGTCCGGAACCGGAGTAGTCCGCCCCGAGGTAGGAAGAACTGGAAACTGCCTTACTCGCTGCTCTGCGCCGTAGCCGCCACAAAGTCGATCAACTGCTGCACCCCGCGGCGTTCGTCTTTCGTGTTCAGCCTGAACGAAACCCCCATCCCGTAGCCAGGATGCGAAGCCTTCACCTCGCCGCTCAACCGCAACTTCATCTCGTGCGTGCGCACCACAATCTCAACTGGCGACCCCTGCGCGAACGCCAGCGGCATTTCCAGGTAGCATCCTCCTGGGCTCAGATCGCTTAGATGACAATAATTCCGCACCGAGCTTCCCTTCTGGTAAACCTCAGCTCCCAGACGACATGCATACCGAGTCTGCCCCCGGCGATTGTCGGGCTCAGAGCGCAGTCGTGCCCCGGCTTCCCCGTCGAGGCCTTTCGCTTCTTGCCTCGCCCCCTGCTCACGCAGCGCAACCACGGTGATTTCACTCGGCTGGACGGAGGGTTTCACGTTCCCTGCCTCAGAAGTCGGCTCCTGGTTCGGCATCTCCGCCACGTTCATCTTCAACCATTCTTGCAGAACCCGTCGCGAACCTTGCGGCACATCCACAAACTGAATTCCCGCACGACCGTTCCAGTCCTGCCAAACCACCTGGCCCGAGAGCCGCACATTTGCCATCTGGCCGGGCAACTGAAACTGAAAATAAACTTTGCAGGTCGGCGGCAACTTCTTGCCGAAATTCACTGCCATGCCATCTTCCGCCAGATTCACCAGCGTCGCCTTCGCGCGTTCCACTCCGGCATAGTCGATGGTCGCGTGGGTATGCACGGCGGCACGCGACTTGCGGCGTTTGTCCCGGTGCAGCACGGTTTGGGCCGCCCGCAGTGTGCTCAACGCCCGCTCGTGGGACACCGGCTTGTACAGCACGAAGTTCACTCCCAGGGAAAACATCTCCCGAATGCTCTCCTGCCCCGCGACCACTACCACCGTAAGCGTCGAATCGTTCAGCCGCGAAGACCGGCTCTCGTGCAATAACGCCACCACGCCCGCCTGCGTTTCACAGTCGAGAATGATCAAGTCATAGCGTTCTTGCGCCAGCCTCACCGACGCGCGCACGGCGTCCGCGCACAGCTCCACTTGAATGTCGAGTTCTTTCAGGACGTGCCGCAGCACTTCCACTGCTGCTTTGTCCCCGCAAACTAAGAGCGATGAGAGAGTCATACCTTCATGATCCTAGGATCACCCTAGTTCGTCCGACAAGTTACCGCGGTCACGCCCACTGCCCCGGACTTTCGCGGAAGCTTGCTTAACTCCACTGCCCTCAACCCGGTGACCTCAGTCACCACTACGATTACAAAAGACCAATAGTCCTTCGTTGCACCGTGGTGCTTTGACGCCACCTCCCCGCCTTCCTAGGATGAAGACTGCCCCACCGTATGCAGGGCCGGTTGGCCTGCTCCCCGAACGGTTGCAGGTTTTCTCTGTCCGGTTGGGCTCTTGGAAATCTTTGGCATGAGGTTAAGTTAGGTTGACATCACTGGACGATACGAGGTTCTCAACCGGTAAGGAACTTATGGCATCGCGCAAAAACAACGGGTTCTCGCTCCTCGAACTGATGATTACCGTCAGCCTTGGCCTCGTTATGTGCGGGGTCACGTTCATCTACCTGACACCCCAGCTGAATCAGAACCATTTGAACACTGGATACGACACCGCTTTGATGGCCCTGCGCAACACTCGCAACCTCGCCATCACGCAGGGTAACGAGTACTACGTCAATTTCAACCCGGGTGGGTTTCCTGCCGGCACCATTCAGGTCCAGTGGCAGCCTTCGCCGGTTGGAGGGATCGCGCAACCGATCCAGCAAGTCAATACCTACGCTCTTCCGGCAGATGTCAGTTTTGCCGTGCAGACGGGATTCCCCGCCGCTACGCCGGACGGCTTTGGCTCCGGTATTACAGCCATTGACTTTTTTACCCAGGCAGGCGTGCCCCTCAATTACGTCGTCTTCTACCCCGACGGTTCCGCGCAGGACGGCCTCGGCAACTCTCTTAGCGGCATCGTTTACATGACGCGTGTCGGCGACAGCATTTACAACTCGCGGGCGATCACAGTCTGGGGCGCCACCGGCAGAATCCGCGGATGGCGGCTCACTCAAGTGGGCGCCGCTACCGAATGGGTGCAACAATGAGACCAGAAAATAAATTCGCCAAGACGCGTCGCAGCCAGGGCGGTTTCACCCTGCTCGAAGTCATGATCGCCATCACCATCATGAGCATCGGGATGCTCGCTGTGATTGCGAGCTTCGCGGTTGCAGTGCGGGCCACGGAATCGGCGCAGGAAGATCTCATAGCCCGCCACAAGGCGCTGGATGCCATGGAGAGCATCTACACCGCACGCAACAGCCAGCAGCTTCCTTTTGGATCCATCAACAACATCGCGGCCGGCGGAATCTTTCTGCCCGGAGCCCTGCCTCTGCTTTGCGCCGGAACCGACGGCATTGTTGGCACTGCGGATGACGCGCCCTGCACCGCTCCCGATACCGGCGCGGCTTGCCCGCCACCCGGAGTGGAATGTCTGGTGCTTCCCGGGCCCGATGGCATTCTCGGGACCGCCGACGATGTCACCCAAAGCCTCACCAACTTCACCCGCAGCATCACCTTTAATTCGGTGTTTCTGCCCACCGGCGGTCTCAATACCAATCTCATCGCCGTCACCGTCACCGTTTCCTACACCAAGGCCGGCTGGCCCGCCCGCAGCTACAGCGTGAATGGGCTGATTTCCAGCTACCACTAAACCGGACTAACGACATGAAGATGCCTATCTCAAAATCGCAAAGCGGGTTCAGCCTGGTGGAATTGCTCATCGCCTCTGCCATTGGCCTGATCGCAATCATGGCTATGACCCAACTGTTCGACATGGGTATGAACGCCACCTTCACCGTGACCCAGCGCGCCGAGACGCAGGAGGAAATGCGCGCCGGCATCGAGTTGATGACCAAGGACATCAGCCTGGCTGGCGCAGGCTTGCCCTCCGGCGGCCTGCAGATGGCCAGCGGTGCGTCCACTTTGGTCGCCTGCAACCAAACCGGCATTTGCTACGTTCCCGGTGACGCTTACCCACTCAGCGCCACGGGCGTCAAGAATTACATGTATGGCATTCTGCCCGGCTTCGGCAACGGCGTTCAGAGCAGCGCAGTCATTCCCGCCGCTCCCGCGGCGGTGAACGACAGCATCACCTCGATCTATTGCGACTACAACTTTCCGCTGACCAATTTCAGCTTTACTTTCCCCACCACAACCACGGCCACAGTGGGCCCGGCAACCACTATCACGGCGGGCCTGCCCACTAACATCCTGGCGCCAGGCGGCCTCAACGTAGGCGACCTGATGCTTATTTCCGTGAGTACTCCGGGCAATGGCACGGGCAGCCAGGGTACCAGTTCGGCGCAAACCGCCACGGCAGTCGCCGAGATCACCGGCCTCCCGAACAGCGCCACCATTGACTTTGCCAGCTCCGACGCCCTCAATTTCAACCAGACTGGAGCCAACAGTCTGGCCAGCGCCGTTACCACCTTGGGTTCCAACTTAGGTTCGGGCAACACGGTTAATATCTGCCGCCTCTACGCCGTTACTTATTTCCTGCAGGTTCCCCCCGCAGGTGGAACTGTGCAATCTCCGCGCCTGATGCGCCAAGTCAACGGCCTGACCGCCGTGCCGGTGGCGGATGGCATCATCAACCTGCAATTCAGCTATGACGTGATCAGTTCTACAAGCGGCCTTATGAATGCGAATCTGTCCAATCCCATCGCAGCTGGGGATTCCCCCGCCCTGATTCAGAAGGTCAACATATGGCTCATGGGAGAAAGCCTGCTTCAGAAAGGGAAAAAGTCCCAAAGCATGTATCTGGCGACTTCCGTCAGCACCGGCAATATGAGTTTTTGCAATTCCTACAGCAGTAGCGGCACTGTTTGCCAATGATTTGAGTAATTGAATGATTGGGTGTTTGAGCTCTGTGTTCAGGTGAGAAGAGGAATATATATATGGAGAAGAGTACACGAGATTCACGAGGCTTCACGCTCATTGCGGCGCTTTTGCTGACCGTCCTGTTGTCGGCCGTCGCCGTAGGACTCTTGTACATGGTCAGCAATGAACAACGCATGGGCGGCAACGACCTGGAAGGCAACCTCGCCTACTATGGCGCCGAGTCTGGCATTGAAAACCTGACTGCCCAGCTCTCCCAGTTGTATCAGTCCTCGCAGACTCCAAATGCCGCGGCCATTCAGGCTCTCACCGCCTCCACTAATTATCCGACCTCGGTTAGCGGCTCAAATATCACCAACATGAACTACTTCGAGCCCCCCATCACCTGGCCGGTCTCCAACCCGGCTGGCAATCCCACGGGAGTGTGGGACATCGTCGGCTCCGGTTCGAACCAGGGGATGGTGGCATCTCTCATCCAATTCAACCTGAGCGTAGTTGCCACCCGTGCTTCCTCCGCCGGTGAGGCCACGAACAACGCTGCTATCATTGCCACAGGCGCATCCGTGAACCTGACGCGCACCGTGGAAGTTGCACTGCTTCCGGCCTTCGAGTTCGGAGTTTTCTGCGATGGCGACTGCGACTACTTCGCGGGTCCTCCGTTCAATTTCGGCGGCCGCGTCCACACCAACGGAAATCTGTTTCTGGCTTCGGGCAACACATTAACCTTTACCGACAAGATCGCCGCCGTCGGCCAGGTCGTCACCACCCAACTCGAGAATGGATGGCCGACCTCCACCAATTACACCGGAACCGTCTACGTGCCCAATGCCGCGGGTGGCTGTCCCAATGCCCCAGGCGCAGGACCAGCCGCGAACTGCGTGGCGCTTTCCGCCGGCAGTTGGTCGGGCGGATTTCCGCCGCCTCCGGCTCCCGCCATCTGCACCGCCGATTGCGCAGGTACTGCGAATGCCGGCTGGCAAGGAATTTCCACCAATACCTTTCACAACTTCATTGAGAACGGATTGACCGGCGCCACCAAGCTGCAGTTGCCCTTCGTGCAGTCGTCCAATGTTGGGGCAATTGAAATCATCCGCCGGCCGGCGAGCAGCGATACTCCTACGCTGACCGCTTCACGACTCTATAACAAGGCCACAATCCGCGTTCTGCTGGCTGATACTGTCGGCGATCTACACCCCGAGCGAGGCGCCGGCGCGCTTGACGCAAACGACGTCCAGCTCGGCACTCCGAACGCCGCTCCGTACACTGACGTACCGGCCCCGAATACAGGGAACGGCGTGCCCGCCGGAAACATGTACTATGCCACCGCTCTGAAAGGTTCGGGCACGAACAATTGGTCCTCGACTCCGCCTACGGGATGCACCAGCACTCTAACCTCCTGGCCGTTGTTCGGGCAGGTCACCGCCGCGGGCAACACCTGCCAGGGCACCTGGCTTCGCGTCGAATACATGAACAACGCTGGAGCCTGGGTTGGCATCACCCAGCAATGGCTCGCTTACGGGTTTGGCCGCGGCTATAATACGCCTCCCACTGAACCTTACAATGCCTCCTCTGCCACCGCGCCATATTGCACCCAATACCCCACTTTCCCAGCAGCCCAGTGCCAGAACCCAATCAGCCCTGCCATCCTGATCCTGCAGCAACTCCAAAGGGGCGTGTCCGTGGCCAGCGCCACCGGCGCCGGGACGGCCAACAACTGGATCCCCATCAACTTTTACGATGCCCGCGAAGGCGAGCCCCGGGATAGCCGGCCCAGCGGCGATCCCCAGGCCATGTGCAGTCCGAATGGAATCATGAACGCCGTCGAAATCGATGTGGGCAATCTGTGGCTTTGGCTCCAGGGCTCCGGACCGTATGCCGGAGGCAGCGGCACCCTTGTGAACTCCTCCAACTACAACGGATACATACTCTATTTCGCCGACCACCGAGGCATGATCAGGGATCAGCATCCCTTGGCCGCTTTCTATAACGGTATCTCGGGCATGTCTGGTTTGAACGACACCGTCAACAGCACGTCGGCAAGTGGCGTGCCCGACGGCACGCTCGAACCCGCGACCTACTACGCCTACTCGCCTGAAGATGTGGCCGCGAAAGAGAACGGCTTCCTCGACAACTGGGGCGAAGCTAACCTGGGTGCCGGTTTTGGCATTGCTGCGGCAAACATGGCCGAGCCCTATTACATTTACGGAACCATCACGAATAACGCGATCCAATGTTACTCGACCGTCCCTGGCAATCCCGCAGCCGGGACGGCCGAGTGGAACATGGTGACCGGACCCCGGCACGTGTTGCGCCTGGTGGATGGCGGTATGAATAGAGCCGCCAGCAGTTATCTGCCACCGACTGGCAACACGAATGACGGAAACGGTTTCACTGTGGGTTCAGAGGAACCGGTTTACGTATGGGGAGATTACAACACCGGCCCTACCGATCCCTTCTGGCCCAGCGGAGCCGTCGGTACGACTCCCCACTCCGCAGCAGCGATCATCGCGGACACCGTGACTCTGCTCTCAAACCCTCCGTCGGCGGCGACAACGCCCACCACGAACACGGGCTGGACGGACCTTGAAAGCTTCGAATATCCAGGGGTGGCGGGTAGCCGCCCGGGAAACACCAGCTACTACCGTGTCGCGGTTGCCGCTGGTAAGAGCGTTCCGTTCCCCGAGCCGGGCTGGGCTATTGCGGCCGCGATGCAGGATTTCGGCACCGATGGCGGTATGCATAACTTCCTGCGCTACCTCGAAAACCGGGGTGCGAACGGCGCAACCGTGAACTATGTCGGGTCGCTGATCAGCATGTACTATTCGCAGTACGACACTGGCATATTCAAGTGCTGCAACGCCGTATACGGCGCACCCACACGTAACTATTTCTTCGACACGCAATTCCTGAACCCCGTGAACTTGCCTCCCGGAACACCCATGTTCCAGGATGTGGTGAGTTTGGGCTTCCACCAGAACTTCACACCTCAACAATAGACACGAACCATCAACCAGCACCCCGGTCCCGTTCCACGGACCGGGGTCTTTTTTTGTACTATTCCTTCGCCCACCCGCTTTCTCGTACCATTGCGGATTAAAATCGTGCCGGCTTTCCGGGCCAGTCAATATATGAGCACTTCCTCCACACCGGCCTTTCCACTCGAGAGTCCGGCCAATCGACGGACTTCACGCTGGCTTTGGACTCTGTTCTTCCTGGGCTCGATTGCCGCCATCGGACTGTTCTTCATTCCGGCTTTCATCATTCGTCCTTTCAGTCACCAGGCCCCGCACCCACTCTTGGTAGCTATGGCTTTGCGCCAGCGCGCTCCTCTGGGCACGCTGATCGCGAGCCTGGCGTGTATTGTGCTCGCCTTCGCGCTCTGGAGAACCGCCAGCCGCTGGGGCAAAGCCCTGGTCGTGCTCACTCTGGTGCTCGTCGTTTTCTCAGCAGTCATGGCGCGTCAAAACTATTTCGAGTGGATGTTTCATCCCATCGCTGGAGCACAATTCCTGGCGCAATCCGGGAGCAAGCTTGACCCCAAAGAGATGATCCTGGCTGTCCGCTTCGGCAACGATGCCCGCGCCTATCCCATCAGCCAGATGGCCTACCATCACATCCTCAACGACGTGGTCGCAGGCGTGCCCATCGCCGTCACCTATTGAACGCTCTGTCACACCGGTCTGGTGTGGACGCGAACCGTGAACGGAAGAGTGCTGCATTTTTATCTGGCCGGCATCAACAACCAGAACTTCCTCATGCGCGATCAGGAAACCGGAACCTGGTGGCAGCAGATCACCGGCAAGGCCATCTACGGTCCGCTGCAAGGCGCAGCGCTCGAACTCGTGCTCAGCGATGAACTGACTTTTGGCGAGTGGCGAACTGAATTCCCCTCCGGACGGGTGCTGGCGCCCGTCGCCAAATACGTGAAAGAGTACGACCCCAACTGGGAACCGGACGTAGCCAAGTTGCCGGTAGTCATCAGCTTCCCCGGCACGGAATTGAAATCGCGCGACGTCGTCATCGGGCTCACCATCGACGGCGCCGCCCGGGCCTACCCCTGGGAGACTTTCGCCAAACAATCTCCCGTCCTCGATCGCGTCAACGGCACCCCACTGCTCCTGGCTCTAGGCCCCGACAGCAAGTCCTTCCGCGTATTCGTCAGCCGCATCGACGGCCACGACGCCGAATTCTTTCTCCAGGGCGACACCACAGCCGACGCTGCGGCCGGGAAAAAGGACTGGACTCTGCTCGACACCACCACCGCCAGCCAGTGGAACTTTCAGGGTTGCGCCACCTCGGGCCCCGCGCAGGGAAAATGTCTTGACCGCATCCCCGCATTAAAAGACTACTGGTTCGACTGGCGCAACTACCATCCCGACACTACGGTCTACAAACACTAGCGTGCGCGCTCTTACATTCGGGTTTCATTCCGAGCCGGGCTGAAAGCCCGGTCAGGAACCTGCTTTTCCCCTGCAGGTGGCTTCCGTGGGACAGCAAACTTCAGATTGGCGAACTATCGAAGGCGTCAAATGCTTCTGACTCTTTCTCTTCAATGAACCCAGGATGGCTTTGCAGCAGCCGCGCGCAACGGTTCCAGCGAAGAATGGCGTCGTCGTTCCCCGTGGGCCGAATCACTTCAGCCTCCGCGAAGCAGCGCATCGCCTCCGCGAAAAGTGGCGCAAGAGTGTGCGGCGTGCGCCCCACGCGCATTTGTGCTTTGGCTCGCCGTTCATGCAGCAGACCGGTGTAGTAGAGGCGTTCGTAGCGGTCGGCTGAGTCTCTGGAAAAGTTTTTCCGCTTCTTCCGGAGCGATCCGACGCAGTCTCCACAAAACTGGTCGGTGATCGCCAGGCCCAGCAGGCGAAGCGCCAGTTGGTGTTCGGGCTCGACTGCCAGGATGTCGCGGCAGATCGATTCAGCCTCCTCTGGTTCATTGAGTGAGCGGTAGAGCTCCACTTTCGAGATCGCTTCCGGAATGCCGGCTTTCGAGATGGTCTTCAGCTTGAACTCCATGAGAAACCTCCTTTAACATCAGCCCGACTCTTCTTTCGCTGCCATACCTAATATTGCTCCCATTCACGTTGCCCCTCGAATCTTCCGCACCATCATGAGCACGGGATCATAAAATTCGTCGACCACGCGCTCCTTCAACGGAATGATCGCATTATCCGTGATGTGAATCTCCTCGGGACACACTTCCGTGCAGCACTTGGTGATATTGCACAGCCCGAGCCCGAGCTCTTCCTTGAGCATGCGCGTGCGCGATTTCGTATCGAGAGGGTGCATCTCGAGCCCCGCCACCCGGACGAAGAACCGCGGTCCCGCGAACTGCTCCATCTCTTCGTGCTCGCGGAGAACGTGGCACACATTCTGGCATAAGAAGCATTCAATGCATTTACGAAACTCCTGTGCCCGATCCACATCTTCCTGGTACATTTTCCAGTCGCTGCCGGGGCGGGGCTCGAAGGGCGGAATCTTCTTGTTCACCCGGTAATTCCAGGAAACATCGGTGACCAGATCTTTGATCACCGGGAACGCTTTCATGGGCTGAACTGTGATGGGCTTGTCCAGGGGAAGTGCATCCATTCGGGTTTTGCACGTAAGCCGCGGCCGGCCATTGACCTCGGCCGAACACGAGCCGCACTTACCCGCCTTGCAATTCCAGCGCACCGCCAGATCGGGCGCCTGGTGCGCCTGGATATGGTGCAGCGCGTCCAGTACCACCATTCCCGGGGCAATCGGGACCCGGTACGTGGCGGGCTGTCCACCTTCGCGGTCTCCCCGGAACACTTCAAAGATTGCTTCCGCCATCGCGCCTCCCATTTCCAGGTAGCGCCGGCATCTTGCCGGCTACTGCCGCAGCGGGCGAGGCGCCCGCCGGACAGCCGCCGGGATGGCGGCACCACAAGCTATTTCTCATCTACAAGAAGTTGCTTTAAGTCCACGGGCAATTCCGGCACCGGTGATTGCCGCAGCGTCATCGCGCTTCCCTCACGGACGATCACATTGTTTTTCGTTCCCCAGGTCGCGTCCAGGCCAGGATAATCAATCCTGCTGTGCGCTCCGCGACTCTCTTCCCTCGCCAGCGCACTGCGAGTCACCGCCTCGGAAACCGTCAGCATCGCCTTCAGGTCCTGCGCCAGATGCCAGCCCGGATTGAACAACCGCGACCCCTCAACGCTCACGCGCCCGGCCCGCTCTTTCAATTTCTCAAGCTCCTCCAGTGCGCGTATCAGGTCTTCCTTATCACGAAAGATGCCCACCAGATTCTGCATGGTTTCCTGCAAATCGCGATGAATCGTATAAGGATTCTCACCATCCTTGCGCTCAAAAGGCACCAGCATCTCGCGCGCGGCCTCTTCGATCTGCCCCGACTCGGAGGCTGTAGTCGATATTTTGTTCGCGTGCTCGGCGGCCGCCAACCCCGCCCGGCGGCCGAAGACCAGCAGGTCTGAAAGAGAATTACCACCCAGCCGGTTGGCGCCATGCAGCCCCGCCGCCGCCTCGCCCGCGGCAAACAGCCCCGCCACTGATGACTTCGCGGTTTCCCCATCCACGCGAATGCCTCCCATCATGTAATGGCACGTCGGCCCCACTTCCATCGGCTCCTTGGTGATGTCTACATCCGCGAGCTCCTTGAATTGGTGATACATGCTGGGCAGTTTTTTCTTCACATAGTCAGCAGGCTTTTGCGAGATATCGAGATAGGCTCCGCCATGTTCCGTGCCCCTGCCCTCGCGCACTTCCGTGTAGATGGCGCGGGCCACCACGTCGCGGGTGGAAAGCTCCATCTTCTTCGGATCGTATTTCTCCATGAAGCGTTCGCCCAATTTGTTGCGGAGAACGCCTCCCTCGCCGCGAACCGCCTCGGTAACCAGAATCCCCTGCACCCCCGGAGGCCACACCATGCCGGTGGGATGAAACTGCACAAATTCCATATCCATCAATTCAGCCCCGGCGTTGTACGCGAGCGCCATGCCGTCGCCGGTGTACTCCCAGGAATTGGAAGTAATCTTCCAAGCCTTGCCGATGCCGCCGGTGGCCATGACAATCGACTTGGCCCGAAACACCACGAATCGACCCTGTTCGCGCCAGTAGCCGAACGCGCCAGCGACGCGATCCCCATCTTTCAGCAGGCGTGTGATCGTGCATTCCATGTAAACGTCGATCCCTAATTGCACGCCGCGATCTTGCAGAGTGCGGATCATCTCCAGGCCTGTGCGATCGCCCACATGGCAGAGCCGGCGGAAGGTGTGACCTCCGAAGGCGCGCTGCAGGATCTGTCCGTCTTCGTTCGATCAAAGAGCGCTCCCCATTGTTCCAGTTCGCGCACGCGCTCGGGAGCTTCCTGGGCGTGGATTTGCGCCATGCGCCAATTGTTGAGCATCTTGCCGCCGCGCATGGTGTCGCGGAAATGGGTGCGCCAGTTGTCGGCGTGGTCTACATTGGCCATCGCGGCGGCGATTCCACCCTCCGCCATCACGGTGTGCGCCTTGCCAAGGAGCGATTTACAAACCACTCCCACCTTCGCACCTTGCGCGAGGGCTCCGAGGGCGGCTCGCAGGCCCGCACCGCCGGCGCCGATGATCAACACATCATGTTCGTGGGTTTCGTATTCTGTGGTCACAAGAGTCTCAAGTCAGTGATTGCTCCGCTCGCCACCAGCCGGACGTAAAGGTCCGTAAGCCCCACTGTGATCAGGCTGATCCAGGCATAACAGCATGTGGCGTCCGTTGAGAACGCTCACCCAGCTGCCAGGCGGTATGGCGCGGGCCTCCGAAGGCGACGCAGGAGAAGCAGTCGAGCTTTCCTCCTACCAGGTGGCGAAGCGAGTGGCAGGACAGAGCATAAATCGTCAGCAGGATTACGTTGAAAAGCAGAACCAGGGTGCCGACTCCCACTCCGATGCGTCCGTCAAAGAAGAACGCGCGGAACGCGTCACGCCAGAGAAAGATGAGGAAGATGCACGCCGCATACAGAAAGTAGCGATGGAGGTTTTGCAGAATAAATGGAAACGCAGTCTCGCCCCGGTAGTGATGCCTCTTGGGCTCGCCGACCGCACATGCGGGGGGATCGAGAAAAAAAGCCCGGTAGTAAGCCTTGCGATAGTAGTAGCAGGTGGCCCGGAACCCCAAGGGCCAAATCAGAATCAGCAGCGCGGGAGAGAACGGCCACCAGCGATGATGCGGGTCAATGAGCGGAGAATAAAACGGAGAAAGATATGGCCCCCACGAGTAATAGTTTCCTTCGAAGGCACGGAGCGTGGCGTAGATTCCGAATGCGCTGAGCAGAAGGATGGGTGGCACCAACTCGAGCCACCAGGCATCCCGCCGCATTGTGCCGCCGAGGTGGTGTTCTCCACCTGTGGTTGAAGCTGCCGGCATAGAGGCACCGCCTTAGTGGTACACAGAGTAAACGAAAAGTGGGTTTACGAGTCAAGAATGTCTAATCGCCGGGTCCGGACCGCGCAGAATCGCTTGAATGTTCCAACCGGAACATAGTGCGTAATGTTCCAACTGGAACATTTTGGGAGGATCGCTCTTAGTTACTCTTAGTTATTGTGTGCGCCAAGGGCTTATCCTGCTGTGGGTTGGGGAGGTGCCGACATATCGGCACCTCCAAACTGATAGCTTTGAGCTTACAAGACGGCTATCGAGCGGCTGCGGAAGCGTTCGCGAAGAATTCGAGCGTGTAAGTCATTATGTTTTAATGACTTAGCTGTAAGAACGATGAAATAAAGGAGTTAGAGGGCCTGAAGGACGGGAGTGAATTCGCGAAGTGGGAAAAAATCAAAAAGTCGACAACTGAGGCAGGTAACTCTGGCGCGGTGGAAGATTCTGGTGGTTGAGTGCGTGCTAAACTTTCGCGTCAATCGACCTCAGGAGGGTTCATGTTTCGACTTGGGCTGCTGTGGATGTTGTCGCTTGCGCTGTTGCCCGTCTTTGCGGCTGCTCAGAGTCCGGACATCCCCGAGCGCAGGTCGGTCGAGGCTATCGCGGCGGCTACCACCGATGCCCATTTTGTCTCGCCTTGGGTTTCTTACGTCCCTGCGTCAAACACAGTTCCTTCTCCGGAGAAATTCTTTGGGCGGATCATGGGCGCTCCGGGAGAGTTGTTGGGGACGGAGAAGACATACGCCTATGCCCGTGCTCTGGCTGCAGCCAGCCCGAGGGTTCGCGTGTTCACGATTGGGCGCAGCGAAGAGGGGCGCGAAATCCTGATGCTGGCGATCGCGGACGAGGACGGTATACGCGATCTGGATCGCTTGAAAGGCGCGACTGCGGCGCTGGCGGATCCGCGACGTACGGATCAGGCAGCGGCCGACAAACTCATCGAAACCTCGCGTCCTATTTATTACTTCAATGCGGCGCTGCATTCCGATGAGACCGGGTCGACGGAAGCGATGGTGGAGCTGGCATACCGGCTGGCAGTGTCGGAACAGCCCATGATCCGGCGGATTCGAGAGCGGGTGGTGGTGCTGATCAATCCCATTTCGAATCCTGACGGGCGGGACAAGATGGTCGACTGGTTCTATCGTTATCTCAAAGGCAAGACTGACCGGAACACGTTGCCGCGCCAGTCGCCACCTTACTGGTCGAAATACACTTTCGTGGACATCAACCGCGACACGCACCAGCAGACGCACGAAACCACGAAGGCCGTCCACCGCATGTTTCATGAATGGCATCCCACGGTGGTGCACGATCTACATGAGGGCGTGCCTCTGATGATGACGTGGAACGGGACCGGCCCTTACAACCCCAACATTGACCCCATCACCTATACGGAGTTTCTGGAGCTTAGCTTCCACGAAGTGGAGGTTCTTACTGCAATGGGTATGCCCGGGGTTTCGACATGGAATTTTGGGGAGGCGTTCGCTCACCTCTATCTGGATTCGGTAGCCATGAATCACAACAGCATTGGACGGGGCTACGAGACATTCGGGAACGGCAGCGCGGAAACGGAGGAGAGATCGATTTCGCAGTCCTCCACAACCATGGAGTGGTACCGTCCGCTCCCGGCGCCACGCGAGGTGACATGGTCGGCCCGCGACAACCTCAACTACCAGGAAACGGGCGCGCTGGCGGTACTGGACGAAACGGCCAGCCAATCCAAAGAAATGCTGCGCAACTTCTACAGGAAGGGATGGGATTCGTGGCAGAAGGGTCTGACGCAGCCGCCCTATGCGTTTATGATTCCAGAGAATCAAGGCGACCCGGCCCGGGTGGCGCAAATGGTGGAGCGGCTGATGGGCCAACACATTGAAGTTGCGCAGGCGCAGAACCGAATTCAGCTGAAGGAAGGAAGCTTCCCTGCGGGAACGTACGTGGTGCGGCTCGATCAGCCGTACCGCAACTACGCGGTTGATCTGCTGACGCCGCAGCATTATCCGAAAGATGGAGAAGCGCCTTACGATGATGTCTCCTGGGAGCTTCCGGCGCACTATCACCTGCAGGCGATACCGACGGCGGACGCGTCCATCCGGGAGGCTGCGGTTGTCCAATTGAAGGATGCGCCGCATGTGGCGGGGCACGTCACAGGCAGCGGAGCGATTTATTTGTTGAAGGACACCGGGCAGGAATCGTTTCTGGCCGCGCGTTTTCGTTTGGCCAACTTTGAAATTCGCATTGCGGAACGCGAGTTCGAGGCAGGCGGGACAAAATTTCCCGCCGGCACTTGGATTCTTGCCAACCAAGGGGGATTGCGCGAGGCTATCGCGCCGGTTGCGGCGGAACTTGGACTCGACTTCACGCAGGTCTCGGCCGTACCGGAGGTGCCGTCCCACAAAGCGCAGGCGCCGCGCATAGGCTTGTGGGTGCCATGGGCTGACACTGACTCGATCGGATGGATCCGTTACTCGCTGGACCAACGGAAAGTTCCGTACCTGTATCTGCGCGACGAGGATATTCGCAACGGGAATCTTCACGCACGCATCGACGTCCTGCTTTATGGACATGTTGATCTAGAACTCGCCGAACAGATTGAAGGTCTGCCGAAGACCTGGTCGCCCATGGCTTTCAAGAAGACAGCGCAGACGCCAAGCTTCGGGACTCCTGCGGAATCGGACGACATTACAGGTGGAATTGGCTATGAGGGCTTGGCGCAGATCCAGCGCTTCATTGGCGAGGGAGGGCTGATGGTGACGCTGGGCAGCGGAACCATGCTGGCTCTCGAAGGCGGGCTGGTACGCTTTGTGCGGCGGTCTTCGGGAGGAGTTCCACGCAGCGCGGCCGGGGGAGGTGGCGCCTCGTCGGCTGCCTCGCAGCAAGCAGCTACGCGGACGCCGGGCGCGCATGTTCGAGTCACCTTCGACCGGACCGATCACCCGATCTCATACGGCTATCCCGCGCACACTTATGTCTTCCGACAAAACTTTCCGCTGTACGCGATCCCGCGGCGGTGGCTGCGGATGGCTTATTGCACGACGTGCCTGGACGGTCCTGAAGACCGGAGCGGTGTGGTGATGGAATGGGGCGATACCGATGGGAAGGCGTTCGTCGAAAGCGGCCAAGCCTGGGGAGAAGAGAATCTAGTTGGACGGCCTGCGATTCTGGACATGCCTGTCGGCAAAGGACACGTTGTGTCTTTCAATTTCAACCCGATGCATCGCGATCTGAACCGCGGAGATCAGCGTCTGCTGTGGAACGCTATCCTGAACTGGCAGGCAATCGTTGCGGGTCAGCCGAAGGTTGCAGAAGCCGCGGGGCCGGCGCCTGAGCCGGAAGAGTGAAGGGCGGGACGGTTCTGTTCGCGATTGATCTACACTCTTGATCGGCACTCTTGATCGGCTTGATCGGGAGGAACGTTTCAACCCTGAGAAGAGCGACAGCAGATTCCTCGCTCGCTCTCTCCGCGCGTTGCGCGGCTGCGAGCGGCTCGGAATGACAAGAAGTAATGGAGGACTTATACGTGTCTGCGATTCATACCATCTTTTGGGATGTTGGGGGAGTGCTGCTAAGTAACGCGTGGGACCACACTGAGCGAGCCGACGCGCTCGAACATTTTCATCTGGACGAAGGAGAATTTCACTCGCGGCACGAGGTGGTGGTGTCGTCGTTTGAGCGCGGCGAGATTTCGCTGGACGAATATCTGGATCGGACCGTGTTTTACTGCAAACGTCCTTTTACGCGCGAGGAGTTTCGGAATTATATGTTTTCGTTGTCGCAGCCGATGCCGGAGGTTCTGGGCTTCGCGCGCTCGCTGGCCGATTCGGGGAAGTACTTTATGGGAACGATCAACAATGAGTCCCGCGAGTTGAACTTGTACCGGATTGAGAAGTATGGCTTGCGGGAAATCTTACGGCTGTTTGTGAGCTCCTGCTTCGTGGGACTGCGCAAGCCGGAGAGCGGCATTTACCGGCTGGCGATTGAGATTACGCAGTTCGATCCGGAGGAGTGCTGCTTCATCGACGACCGGGCGCTGAATCTGGAGTGCGCCGCCAAGATGGGGATGCGGACGATCCAGATGCAGACGCTGGAACAGTTGCGCGGGGAGTTGGGGAAGTTGGGAGTGAGCAGTGGCCAGTGATCAGTCTTAGGCTTTCTGGACTTGGCATGTGGGACTCGCCACTCATCACTGGGCACTGACCCACTAGCTTCTGCGCGGTTGGGGCTTGGCTGATGGGATGGACGATTTGGGGACGTCGGACTCTGTGCCGGAAAGCGTGAGGTCGCTGGACCAGCACTCCGAAACCAGCTTCCAGTCTCCGCTGGCTTGCTTGGCGAAGACCCAGAGATATTTGCCGCGTTCTTCGCGGCGTTTGCCGGCGGTTCCGGGAACCAGCGCGCTGTAGCGTCCCACCTCGTGAGCCAGATCGCCCAGGACTTCCACGCGCATCGGTTCGACGGAGACTTCTCCCAAGCCGGCTTCGAGCGAAGCGAAGAAGAACTCGCGTACGGCGACGGCACCGCGAATCGTCGGAAGATTCGAGCGGAGCACCAGCGCGTCAGGAGCATAGAGTTCCATCAGTTCATCGAGCTGGCGGGTGTTGCAGGCCAAGACCCATTCCTGGGTGAGACGGCGGACGGCAGCCTCGCTGCGGCTCATGGGTTCACCCTTGGCGGCGGCGGCAATTCTTATCCGATCGGCTTCCCGCGCGCTCTCGGGAGCGTTCGGGCGCGGGGCGGGAGCGGCATCGTGTCCGCCCTGGAAGTAGTGGTGATGGTAGTGATGGTGATAGTGATGGGTGCCGGCCGGTGCACCGTGCGGCGGGTGCACTTCATCCCTGCCTCCGGAATGCGGGGCTTCCGGCGGAGTTTGGGGCAGACGCGGGTTGTCGTAGTCGAGCGCGGATAAGGCAGAGGGTGATGCGGCATCTGGCGATGACGCGGCTCCCAGGGGAAGGCCGCAACTGCCACAGAACTTGTTGCCTTCGCGATTGTGATGTCCACAGGCACGGCAGGGGTGCTGACGGCCGGAAGTGACTTCGAGTGTGGCGTCTTCAGCGGGGGTTTCGGAATCCGATTCCATGGTGAGGCGCTGCATGGCTTGCAGAGCCGCGGCAATGGCTTCTTGATTTGGCTTGGGGCGGCGCATTTCCGGATAGAGGCGCTGATAGATTTCGCCGAGAGCGGGATTGTGAGGGCCGATGCTCGGCATCGCGTCGCCGGAATCCTGCGAGGCAGCGGAACCGGATGGCTTGGCGAGTTTCTTTTCCCTGTCCACGATTCAGACCGTTGGCGTCATTTTAGCTCAAGCAGGCCAGCCTGCGCAGGGGGGATCTTAACGGCGGGAAAACTCGATCTTGCCTTCGGCTTCGGTGGGGACGCCGTTGCAGGTTGCGGGACGATATCGCCAGGCGCGAACCGTCTGCAGCACGTTGCGGTCGCCGGCGAGGCCGACGCTCTGCAAAATCAGGGGACTATGCACGCGGCCGTCGGCACCGACGATGAAGCTCACTTTGACCTTGAGGCCGGCTTCGATGGGAACGAGCAGAGGGTCGGGAGTGGTCAGGGCTTCGGGCGGGTGGGTGTCGGCGCACTGCGCGCGAGCGCTCACATGCGGGACGTCGCTGAATTCGGCGGCGCGGTTAGGAGTCTTGAAGACCTGGTGTTCGCGCTCGGTCAAGACGGCCTGACCCAGGCGCGAAGCCGGAAACTGCACGGAAGCCGTGCCGGATGCGGGAACTGCGACGACCAGAAACAAAAGCCAGACGCGAAGCATGAGGAACCTTTCAAATCCGAACGGGGGCCGCTGCTTGTCGCTTCTTTAAGGGCACGTCTGGTGCCAGCGGTAGGGCGATTTAAGTATCTTGTTATCAGTCCATTGTGGGCGGTCTACAGTGGTTTCGACGACTTCGGTGTGAAGGTGATTGCATATGTCATGCCGAGGGCAACGCTGAAGCCGGCCACAAGCTCGTCGTTAGAATTATAGTTTCGCCGGGGAGCGCAGAGTCAACAGGGTGACTTCGGGAGAGCAATTCAGGCGCATCGGAACCCCGATCGTGCCTATGCCGGCGTTGGTGTAGAGCGAGAGCGAACCCACCTGGTAGGTGCCCCAGACATACTTCTTTGCCATGTCTGGCAGGTAAAGCGGAGGGAGCAGCGGAATTCTAACCTGACCTCCGTGGGAGTGTCCTGAAAGCTGCAAGTCGATGGGAAATCGCGAGGCTTCGTCGGCGAAGTCGGGTTCATGCGCAAGCAGAATGACGGCTTCACTGGCGGGGACGCGGCGCAACGTCTTGGCAAGGTCGGCGGTGCTGCTGAGGACGTCATTCACGCCAGCCAGCCAAAAGCGCGCGCCGTCTTGCTCGATTGGTTGGGACTGGTTCGCGAGGACGTGGATGTTCTCGGCCTGAAGTGCACGGGTCACGTGTTCGGGGTCGGTGGCGTCATCGTGGTTTCCCAAGACAGCCCAGAGGCCATGAGGCGCGGTGATCTGGGCCAGGAGGCGAGCGCAGGGCTCGGCTGCGAACGCTGCTTTTCTTTCGTCTCCGAAGAAGGGGAAAGAAACAAAGTCCCCGGTGAGCACGACCAGATCGGGATGAAGGCGGTTCACCATGGGAATGGCGGCGTGCAGGGGATGGGCCGAGAAATAAGGGTCGTAGTGGAAATCGCTGAGCAGGGCGAGGGTGAATCCATCCAGCCGCAGCGGCCAGCGCGGCAGGAGAAAGTCCCGGCGCACAATGCGAGGATAATTCGGCGCGAAGAGCAGGGCATCCCCGGCGATCGCGACTGTGCCCGCGGCGGCGGCCCGGCAAAGAAACTGGCGTCTTGTGGTGGGAATAAGAGGCAAACGAAAATCACTCTGCCGGCATTGTAGGCATGCACATGCGCACCTCCAGAATAACCGACCGGAGGGATCTCGCGCATACGGAAACGAGGCCTGCGTCCGGGCAGGGACCCAAATCAGCACGGTTGCGCTGTGCCGCATCCGCGATTCAGAAATTAAAAGTGGCGAACAGGTCGATGCGCCGGTTGGCCGCACCATTCGAGAAAGGTCCGTTCGACGCGAGCCCATTCGGCGTATCAAAAAACCTCGAACCTAGAATGCCGCTGGGATCCCCGAAGTTGACTTTGTTGAAAGCGTTGCGTGCCGAAACGCCGAAGCTGAGACTGTAGCGGCGATCAGAGCCGGGGCCGGACATTCCGCCGGGGCCGCCGCCGAAGAGAGGACCGCGCGGACCGCCGCCGCGACCGCTACCGCCGCCGCCTGGGCCGCCTCCTTGATTGCCGTTAGGGCGGCTAGTCTTGGGGCCGAAACCAAATGTCTTCGTGAGCCGCAGATTCACCGTAGCGTGCGCCGGACCGGAGCCGTAGTTGATGGGAACAATTTTTTCGCCAGCCGTGGGTGCTGAGTCGAAGGTTCCGAGCGGAGTGCAGTAGACGGTCGACGGGGAGGTGTTTACGGTGGTCGGGCACGTCGCTGTCGAAACAAATCCCGGACGATCGTTGAAGATGGAATCGTCGTTGAGGTCGTTGGTGGTAGTGATGTTGAAAGGGGAACCGGACCAAGCAACGATGAAGGGGCTAAGCCGGAAGTTGAAGGGAAGGCCAAGCGATCCGCCTAAGAAAAAACGATTCCGGTAATCAAAGGACGCGCGGCCGTAGTCGGCGCTGATGTTGTAAGAATTCGAGGGAAAGCTGGAAACTCCCGAAGTGTCGCCGTTGGCATAGTTCAGCACGTAGTAGCCAAAGACCTGAACCTTCGACCCGATCCGCACGTTGGTGTTGGCCATCAACTGACTTTGCCGGAAGACGGCTTCGGAAACATATTGGTAGAGATTGAGATTGCCCAGGGGTGGGGGTTGGCAGGGACTGCAAGGAGTTCCGGGAAAGGGAGCGTTGGCGTTGGTGGTGAGCAACTGGTCAAAACCGCGGGAGTTGAGATAGGTCACGTTTAAAGTTGCGGACTTGGTGATTTGCCGCTCGACACTGATGGCCGATTGCAATAGATAAGGCGCGTGCACACGGGAGTTGATCTGGTAGATCGTGGGGGTGGAGGGTACGGCGGCGCCAGAGCAGGAAGAAATATCGGTCAGGCTCGAGCACTGCGGATTGTTAATAACGAACTGTTCCTGGGTAATGCCATTCAGGCGCTGCGCTTCCAGGATTTGCCCTTCCTGAAAACGGTCATAGAAAATTCCGAAGCCTCCGCGCAGAACAACCTTGGGCGGAGCGCTTTTGCCTCCGACGCCCCAGGCAAACCCCAGGCGCGGCGCCCAATCGTCGTGATCCCGAATGCCGGTCTGAGTTTCGAAACGCAGACCGTAGCTCAGAGTAATGTTTGAGCGCACCTTCCAATCGTCCTGGTAGTAAAGTCCGGCGTCGAAATTGCCTACCACCAGAGGCGGAGTACCGACCGTGTAAGTGAGTTGGGTTGCGGTGGGTGTGGTCGTGTTTCCGCTGTTTTGAACCGCATACTCGTAAGAAATTGGGCAAGGAACCTGCCCAGCGGTAGGCACGCAGGGGGTCTGCTGCGAAGGAGTGAGCAATGATGAGAATGTAAATTCGCCGTTGAATCCAGAAGTGGAGCTGTTTGCGTCGCGGATGCCGCGCAGCCGCGCTCCGAACTTGACGGTGTGATTGCCGTGGATAATGGAAGTGTAGTTCTGGAACTCGTAATGGTCCTGATGGTCACGCTGGGTGCCCTGGTTGTTGCCCCCGCCGCCGAACGAACCCAGGACGTTGAGGGTGGGCTGGCTGTTCACGGCAAACTGATTATCGAGCTCGCGCAGGTACTGGAAGCGCGTTTCATTTACGACCTTTGCGCCAAGGACCTGCGTATCGCTGACTTGTAAAGTGTGCTCGACAGAGTCGGAGTTATAGCCCTGAGAAGCCAAGTTGAATTGACCGACACCCTCGTTATCCTCGATATCCCGGTAGAACTGATAGCGGACGGTCAGGGTGTTGTTCTTGCTGAGAGCGTAGTCGAGACGCGGGGTGATATTGGTTCGATGCCTAGGAAAGGGGACCGCCTCGATGATGGGCGTCCCGGTGAAAGTGGTGGGATCAAGCGTTAAGGCATTCACCTCATTGAGATCGTGGATATTCCGGCGCTGGGCGTCGAGAAAAAAAGACGCTTTCTTGGTGAGCGGCCCGCCGATGTTGGCGGTAAACAAAGTGGAATCGTAACCGGGTTGATCGGCGCCACCGAACGGATTGGGCGAGTTGAAGGCGGAATCATTTCCGTCGGCCATCACCTGGCCGTGGAACTTATCCGTGCCCGGCTTGGTGAAGACCTCGATGCGGCCGTAGCCGAGCTTATCGTATTCGGCGGAGAACGGATTCGAGTTGATCCGAATTTCACGAATCGACTCTTTGGGAGGAAGCTGGCCCGCGGTAAAGCCATCGATATAAAGCTGGCCGCCATTCGGGCCGGCGGAGGGCCCGGCCAGGGCCTGCAAATCCGTGAGCAGTTCATCGGGATCATCGGGCAAGGCCTCCAGTTCTTTGCCCGAGATGGTGATGGCCCCGGCGTTGTTTTCCGGATTCACATCGACAGTGGGCGCGGTATCGGAGACTTGAATTTTCTGCTGCTCGACTTCAATGGCCATCGCGACATTGAGGCGCAGCGGCTGATCCGTGGTGATGACCACGGTGTCGTTTTCGTAGACGGAGAAACCCTGGGCGACCACGGTCAGAGTGTACGGGCCTGCGGCCAGCCCTTTGAATTCATATAGGCCCTGCCCGTTGGCTTGGGTGGTGAGGGGCGAGGAGGATACGGCAGCCGGAGTCATGACAACGTTGGCATTGGCGATGGCGGCGCCGGAAGGGTCCGTTACCTGGCCGCGCAGAGTACCGGCGGCTGCCGGTGCTGCGGCGGTCTGAGTTGTTACGGTCTGTGTTGTGGCCTGGGGCGCGGCGGTTTGCGGCGCGGCGGTCTGCGCAGCGGCGAGCGTTGCGCACAATTGCAGCGATAAAAGGATGAGTACTAGAAAAAGGGACTTCCGAACCATCATTCCGTTATTCCATTCTGCTAAGAGTCTTCGCTAGAAGTTACGTGCAGCATCCGCGGGGGTAGAAGCAAAAGCTATGGACCGCCGGCGTCGCCTGAGGGCGCACCAATATTCCAAGACCCCAGCATCGCAGCCTGGGCGGCGTTGGCGTCGGGCGCAGCCCGCAAAATCGGCTCGACGCCGCTGATGAGTTTGACCGCGGTACCTGCCTCCGAGGGTGTACCCTCCGTCGAGACAATCATGACCGCATCGCCTTTATGCAAGTCGGCCAAGGTGACAGCCGGCATGCGGTTGATCACCTGCTGAAAATCCTGAGCGCCACCGGGACGCGCGCTTACGCCGTTTCCTCCCGGGCCTGGGGCGGCGCTGGAACCAGCTGCAGATGAGGCTCCGGCAGCCGATCCCTTCCAGCGCATCGCAATCCGCTGAGCCATCTCAAGGGGCAATTGCCGGAGCAGTGAATCGCGTGTGATCTTAACGAGCACTGTTTTGTTCGACAACAGATCGTGAACGCTGAGAGTCAACGAACTTGCATCGACGGAGCTAACCGTTCCGGCAATATTGCGGAATGAACCGGAAACAATTTCTTCGGCCGCCAGCTCGGTGCCGTCGGCGTTCCGGTCACCGCGGGCGCTGACTTGATCGCCGGGATGAATTTCCTGCAACGTGCTGGGTTTGGCATTGTCAAATTGCGCGGAATCCGGCCCATAACGGCGAATCACGGTGGTTTTGGAGCTACGAATGACGATGTTTTTGCTTCCTGAAAAGCTAGTTAGAGAGATCGTGACAGTTCCCGCCTCGGCATCCACGGCCTTGACGATTCCGCCTACCCCGCGCTTCTGCCAGTCCTGCAGAACCTGCTGATGCTGGGCTTCCAGGTCGGTGCGCTTCATCACTGCAACTGAAGAAGCTACGAACGACAGGTTATCGTCAGAAACCTTGCCCGCCACCAGAATGCGGTCGCCGACTTGGAGATCCTGCAACTGGATGGGCGTAGCGTTTTTCCTCGGATCCTTATCGCCCGGAGCGACGCGGAGGATGCGGGTTGTGGCCTGTACCATGACGTTAAGGTCGGGGCCGGAATCCTGAATCAGTGTGATTGCCATTCCATTGATGGCTTTAATAGAGCCTACCCGGCGGTTGGCCGTGTTCGCGCCCGTGGGCTGCTGCGGTTGCTGGCCAGCAGGCAGCGCATAGCCGGACGGCACCAGGCAGAGGCCGGCTACGCTCGCTGTGCAGAGTGCGATCGTTAAAACTCGGTTGGCAATTGCGTTCATACGACTCCTACTAATTTACAGTGCGCATTGCACAAAACCGCAGGATTTACAAAGTTTTACCTCAAGATGAACAACGCATTACACACGTGAGGCAGGAACGGGAAAGAGGGCATACGAAACATCCCGAGACTTGCTAAGCGACTAGTCGGCGATGAGAAGATTCTCAGCGAAGGGCCATTGCTCGTCGATCCATTGCGCCTCGCAGCGGAAACCGGCGGAGCGAGCCATGGGAGACACCTCTTCGGGCGAGTATTTGTGGCTGCTTTCGGTCCAGATGGTTTCGCCCTCAAGAAGATTGAGGGTGAGCTCGGCGGCCGGAATATTCACGGTCTGGCGGCACATGGAGCGCAGATGCATCTCCACGCTGCGGTCCTGGTGATTGATTCTTGCCACATGTTCGAATTGCGCGAGATCGAAATCGGCGTCGAGTTCGCGATTGATGCGGACCAGCAGGTTCAGGTTGAAGGCAGCGGTCACTCCCAGTTCGTCGTCGTAGGCATGGAGCAGTTGAGCGCTGGATTTCTCGAGATCGGTGCCGAGCAGAAGGGAATCTCCGGGCTGCAGAATGCGGCGAACTTCGGTTAGAAATGCAATGCCGGCGGGGCGATCGAAATTCCCGATGGTGCTTCCCAGGAACAATACGAGGAGATGTTGGCCGGTCGAGCGGTGCGCGGCCACTTCGAGCAATCCGTCGAGGTACTCGCGCTCGAAACCCAGGATGCTGATGGACTCGATGTCTCGGAGCTCACGTTCGCACATGGCGAGAGCGGACGGGGAAATCTCGATGGGATAGTAAGCAGTGCGCTGGCGGCGGCAAAGAGCTTCGAGGATGTGGCGAGTTTTCCGGCCGCTGCCGCTGCCGAGTTCGGCCACGGAAATGGGAGTCGCCAGTCGCTCGACGATGTCGTGACTGTGCCGCCGCAGCAGGCGTTCGTCGGCGCGAGTGAGCCCATACTCGGGGAGATGGCTGATGACTTCGAACAAGGCCGAGCCTACGTCATCGTACAAGTACTTCGAGAGCAGCTCTTTCTGGCCCGGCTTGGTGAGTCCGGTGCGGACGTCGGCTGCGAATTCATAGCTTGCGTTCGGGGTGATGGTTTGAATCAGCATTTGGCAACTCCTTGCTGGCCGGCGGCGGCGTGAGCAGCTCGTAATGATCAGCGGCTTACGCAGCGAAATCCGGTGTAAATGAATTGATAGTGCGCCTGGAACCAGTTGCGGAACGTAGGGCGCAACATGCATGCCGCGGTGCGCGCCGATCCACCTTTCATGACGAAATGCTTGCCATCGAAGAAATCGGCGGAGTAGCCGCGGTAGAACGGGAACGGCTCGAATCCGGGGAAAGGAGCGAACCGGCTAGAAGTCCACTCCCAACCGTTGCCCAGCATGCCGTGAACACCATAGGCGCTCTGGCTTTGGGGAAGCGCGTTTACCGGCACCGGACTCCAACGGGCGAAATCGAAGTTACCGAGTTGCTCCGCGGGCTCGGCCGCGCGCTGCCACTCGGCTTCGGTGGGCAACGACTTCCCTGCCCAGCGGGCATAGGCTTTTGCCTCAGCCTGGCTCACGTATACCGGCCAATCCAGTGGCAGAGGAACGTCGTCGAACATTGTGCGATACAGCCACTGATCGCCTTTGTGCTTCCAGAAAGCCGGGTAGGAAACTCCCTGACCGGACTTCCAATTCCAGTCATCGTTATTGCCGTTGTTATTGCCATTGTCACCGTCACCCCAGAGCGCGCGGGTTTCGTAGCCGCCAGCGGTCATGAACTCCAGGTATTGGCGGTTCGTTACCTTGTACCGATCGATAGCGAACGCTCCGACGTTGATGGTACGAGCTTCATACTCGTTATCCCAGCCAAACGAATCGGTGCCACGCGGAAGGCCGAGTGTAACGGCGCCGGCGGGGATTTCAATGCTGCGGTGAACCACGGGAGGAGTGATTACGCTCAGCGACTCCGCATGCGGCTTTTTGCGATCAAGCGGCAGTTGATGCAGCATGTAGGCGAGCGTTTCGGCGTGCATGAGGCGGTGCTCTATGGCCACGTTGAGGAGAGTGCTGAGGGGAAAGCCGTCTCTTGCGGAAAGATCGGAATCGAGAAGTGCGTGAGTTAGTCTGTCGTCCAGAACGGCGCGGATTTTGCTGACGTAGTCTTGTACGGCGGCAATGGAAGGCCAATCCGAAGGTTGATCGGTGGGCAGTCCGCCTCCAACCGGATCTATGCCGAAGGCAAACAGCCGGTCAAACTCGGGATGAAAGGCTTTCAGTTCAAAAACGCGCTGGTGGAACAGATTCCAATCGAAAGCCTCAAGGTGTCCGATATAGAAGATGATGCGGTGACGCTCGGCAATCGGGCGAGCGTAGAGAGAATCGAGTTTGACCAGAGCGAACAGGTCATCAGTGCGTTGACGGGCGTCCGCGAGTCGCTCGCTCAGCGTGTGTCCGATCGCAGAGTCGTGCTGCGTGGCTAGCATTCAGACCTCCTAATCCAGCGATGAGCGGACGAAACAACTCAGCGGCGGCTGGCGTGAGCGAATCAGTCCGGGGATTCTATGCCCGCGGCGTCCCCAAGCACCATAGGGTAATGCCCCTAGCCCTATTTCACGTGAACGCCGTCACGGACAAGCCTTTCAGGGGCAATCCCGCTGCCATCTATGCTCTCGCAGCGTGGTTAGATGACGGCTTGCTGCGGGCGGTCGCAGCGGAAAACAATCTTTCGGAAGCGGTCTTCGTGCTTCGCGAAGTGCCTTACGAGTTGATCTGACTGAAGCCTCCTGGAAAACGCCGCAGAAAGCCTTCGCTGTGCTCCGCTGGACAGCCAAGGTGGCAGTCCCCACAGGACCTAGCGAACTAATCCCTTGCTCCGCAGGAATTCGTGTGCGACGTCCTTCACGTCACGGTGCTGGCCGTCGAGAGCGTAATTCAATTGCTGCATCTCCTGATCGGAAATCTTGCCGCCTAATTCGGCAATCGCCTGGGCAACTTCGGGATGCTGGCGCTCAGTTTGCTGGCGAACTGCTGCGACCGCTTCGTAGGGAGGAAAATAGTGACGATCATCTTCGAGAACAAATAAATCGAGAGCCAGAATCAGCCCGTCGGTGGCGTTGCCGGCGGCCATGTCAATCTGATGATCTTTTAACGCTGGGGCGAGCAAGCCCAGATCCATGATGCGGGGTGGCGCGGCGAAGTGCAGGCCATAGGCGGCGGCCAGACCCGTATATCCGTCGGGACGCTCCATGAACTCGTAGCCGAATCCAGCTCGCCATCGAGGAGCGAATGCGACCGCCTGCGACAAGGTTTTGAGATTCAAGCGGCGCGCATCGTCTCCGCGAATCTCCATCGCAAACGTGTCGTTGAACCCGAATGGCGGACTGAGTGTGAGGCCGAGGTGCGCTTCATATTCGCTCTTGACCTGCTGATAAACTTCAGCCCTATCGCCTCTAACTTGCTGCTTGAGGATTGCCGTCAGAGCCGTGCCCGTGTATTCAGGATAGATGTCGATGCGCCCGGCCAGCAGCGCCTGCTGGCAGATATAAGTACCCGCTAGATAGAAGCGGCGCTCCACCTTCAGGTGGGTGTGCGCTTCAATCTGCTGGGCCACGAGTTCGCCCAGGATCAGCGACTCGGTAAAGTTCTTGGAGCCAACCACAATGCGATCGGAATGCGAGGATGCACAAGAGGACAACAGCAAAGCTGCGAGAATCAAGCAGGCCGAACTCCAGCGCCGCGCCTCGAAAACGCGGCAATGCCCTTCGTGCCGATGCTGTTTCATTGTGGGCGCAAACGCCTCTCCAGACATCCCAGGCTGAAATCCGCGGACAGCGCCAGAACGGCGGCGGGAATGGCTCCGGCTAGAATGAGCTGATTATTGACCATGGCGAGACCGCGAAAGATGAACTCGCCCAGGCCTCCAGCACCAATCGCGGCAGCGATGGTGGCCAGTCCCACCGAGACGACGACCGCCACGCGTACGCCGGAGAGAATCACGCTCAAGGCAAGGGGCAGTTCCACCTGAAACAAGAGCTGGCTGCCGGTGAGGCCCATGCCGCGCCCGGCTTCCACTACGGCCGGATCGACGCCGCGAATTCCAGTGTAGGTGTTGCGAATCACGGGCAGCAGGGCGTAGAGAGTCAGGGCCAGGATCGCCAGCCGGTCGGCACGAGCGCCGAGCCACGGCACCGGGAGCAAGAAGCCAAACAGGGCGAGACTTGGAATCGTCTGAATGATGTTCGCGGTTCCCAGCACCGGCTTATTCCAGAACGGCCGGTGCGCGCTCAGTATGCCTAGCGGTATCCCAACCAGCACCGCGAGCAGCGTGGAGATTCCAACCAGCCAGAGATGCTCGAGAGTGAGTTCCAGAACCTGCTCATGGTTTTGCAAAAGGAAGTGAAAGAAGTTCATGATGCCCCTCGATTTGTTAAGGAGTTCGGGCCATCTCTGAAAGCCCGCACATAGGCGGCAGCCAACGGTTCGCTGGATCGCAGGAAATCCTCCGGGGGGAGAACCGTAACGAGGCGGCCGGCTTCCATGAGCGCGATGCGCGAAGCAAGCCGCAACGCTTCCCGGAGATCGTGCGTGACGAACACCACTGTCTTATTCAGCCGCTGCTGGAGCGCGAGAAACTCGCGTTGCAGCTGGTCGCGAGTGAGCGCGTCGAGCGCGCCGAAGGGTTCATCCATTAAGAGAATTGCAGGATCGGCGGCCAGCGCCCGAGCCACTCCCACTCGCTGCCGCTGTCCGCCGGAGAGTTGGTGTGGATAACGCGAAGCCATTTGCGCCTCCAGCCCGACCATCTGCAACAGTTCCGCGACACGCCGACGTATCCGTTCGGCCGGCCAGCCCTCGATTCGAGGGACGAGGCCAATGTTTCGTTCCACGGTGAAATGGGGGAACAGGCCCACGTCCTGAATCACATAGCCGATGCTGCGCCGCAAGCGAATCACGTCGCTTTCGGCAGTCGGCTTGCCATTTACACACACACCACCGCTGGTGGGAATCAACAGCCGATTGACCAGCTTCAGCGTGGTAGTTTTCCCGGAACCACTGCGTCCCAGCAGGACAAGAGTTTCGCCGCGTTGCACTTGCAGATTCATCGCAGAGAGCAACGGCCGGCCGTTGGGCAGTACGTAGGCAACGTCGCGGAATTCAATCACCGAATTATTGGCCAAGATTTGGTTCCATATCCAAACCAACTCTGTCGAACCGTGCCCGGTCAAAGCACGCTCGCCAAGCATACCGGAGTTCGCGAGCCGAGGGCAGCAGAGCAACCCAATGGGTCGTGGTGGCTGGTGGTTTCCTAATTTGAAACGGACTTGAGATTAGGGCATTGTTTCATGGCTGAATTCGTTGACACTCAGCAGTCGCGGTGACAGACTCTACTTACTCCCAGGGCAGGAAGTAGAGCGATACATGATCCGGCGTATTCGGTTCATTGCCCATCAAGATAAGAAGATTCTCCTAATTGACCTATCGAACTGTTCGGCGGCTGAGGTCGAAACGATCTTCCGAGCAGTGCCGGACGTTGTCACCACACAGGAGCGCGGTTCAGTCTTGATACTTTGCGATTACACGGGAGCATCTTTTGACCTGGAAGCGATTCGGGTCATGAAAGAAACTGCCGTCTTTGACAAACCCTATGTCAAGAAATCCGCATGGACTGGAAAAGCGAAGTTTCCTCAGGTGGTCTCGGAGAACCTCGTTGAGAACCTGAGTATTTTCTCCCGCCGCGAATTTCCGGCATTTAAGACTCGCGAGGAGGCTTTGGTATGGCTAGCGAAGGAGTGAATAGACCTGCTCGCGACATTTCACCCCCAGCGTTTCCTGCTTTACTCCGCCAAGACCCGCATCCAGAGAGCTAATAGACGATCAGACCCGCTGCCGCTACGATTCTCATGAGATTTTGTGGAAATTGGCATGGCTATGCGTGTGTCTGCTTTGCGTAAATTTGTTTCGTGGATGATGGTGATCCTGTGCCCGATTTCGCTCGCGGCGGCGGACACGGGCTCGGCCGTATTGCACAGTGAGGGAGGAGTTTGGGTTAACGGGTTCGAGATCGCGGGGTCCACGGTTGTCTTTCCCGGAGACGTGCTGGAGACCAGACCCGGATCGGTCGCCAATATTGACGCCGAGGGATCGTCCGTACTGATTCAGGCGGAATCGGTGGTGAAGTTCCAAGGCACGTTCCTGAGCCTGGAACATGGAAGCGTGTCGGTTGGAACCTCGACGTCCCTCAGCGTGCATGCGAGCTGCCTCAAGGTGGAGCCCGTCTCGAGCGAACGGACGCAATATGAAGTGTCCGACGTCAGCGGCACGGTGCAGGTCGCGGCGCGAAAGAACGACGTGAACATCACGGCAGGTGGAGTCCTCCAAAAAACACATCCCCAGGGCGGCTCTTCTCTATCCGCTGTCGTCCACGAAGGGCAGCAAACGACCCGCGACGAATCGACCGCGTGCGGAGCCGCGACTCGTCCCGGAGGGGCCGGCGAAGGGCTAAATGCGAAATGGCTCGAGATCGGCGGCGCCATCGGTGGTGGAGTTCTGGTGCTCTGCCTGCTTCTCTGCAGAGGCTCGGGGACCAGCAACGTCAGCCCCTCCGAACCCTGAGTACGACGGGCTCGATATGTTGGTCCTGCAGAATCTATGCGTCGCGCACGTCCAAAATAGTTTTTGTGTGAATTGTCCGATACCTTCGGTCACCTCCTTCATGGGCAAAACCTGAGCAGGATCTACCGATGGAGCGTATACTGAAGGTCTTGACCTCGAAGACACCCTGAACAGCACGTTGCGCCTTCGCGATTGAGAAATTCCCTGAAAGGCGAGTGACGTGTCGAAGCTGAGACCCTCTGGAAGTCTTCCTTCAATCCCATGAGATCGAGTTGCAAGAACGGCCATGCGGTGTGGCCGATTCGACGATTCGGTTGTAACCGGGATTTCCAGAATGCCGCAAATTAGACTTTAGGTGCGGGAGCGGAAATCTCGCGGCAGCGCACGTGCACACAACGAGCTCACAGGCAGGAGATGAATATGTCCGGAATCAACGGCGATAAAGCCCGATTCAACCGTCGGCGCAGGCAAAAGATCAGCCGCCGCCAGAGCAATGAAAAGATGTTGAAGGCCCTGGCTGAGAAGAACCTGGTAGCGCCGGCGAAGCCAGCCAATCTCAAGGAGAAAGTGGCATGACCACGCCCGTCATTGCATTGCCGCTTTCGACGCCGGAAGGCATTCCCCCGAAGAAGCGGCGGGTACTCCTGCTGGACACTTCGCAGACGAAGCGCGACTTGCGGGCGGACGTTATGAGACAGCTTGGCATCGAGGTGGATTGCGCGGCCGATGTGCTTGAGGCGCGATGCTGGTGGCGAGCCGATTTATACAATCTGGTGCTGATTAGCGCGGTTGGGGAAATCGACAGCCGGGATAGGTTCTGTACTGATATTCGGAGTGCGAATCCACCGCAGAAGATTGCCTTTTTTGTGGGCGGTCCCGAGTATCTCGCGGCGGCACCGCAATCCGACGAAGCGCCTGTGGGAGCTGGGCCCTTCGACAAGCAGATGATTGCCGCGCTGCTGGCGCAGGGTTCCCACAACCCGTCGCAGCAGCGATGGGGAATTCTGGAAGCCTGCAGAAAAATATCGAGCGTGCGCTCGGTCAGCGAAGCTCGTTCTCGCGCGATACGGGAAACGCCCAGACCCTCCCGTTGGGCGGAAGCAATTGAGCAGCATTCCGCGCCCGAAGTCACCCAACCTCAACCGCTATTCGCAACCGCAGCAGAGAGAGAAGAACTCCTATGAAGAACCTTTATGTCGGCAATCTACCCCACAGCACCACGGAACCGGAACTTCGCGGCTTGTTCGAAGCGCATGGCGCGGTGGAACGCGTGAGCATTGTGACGGACCGCGAAACCGGCCGCGCCCGCGGCTTCGCCTTTGTCGAAATGACCAACCCTGCGGAAGCCGATAAGGCAGTCGCGGCATTGAATGGAACTGAACTCGGCGGCCGCGCGCTAAAGATCAACGAGGCGAAACCGAAGACTGATTCACCGCGGGGTGGTGGAGGACAGCGTTTTGGCGGCGGGGGCGGCAGTCGCGACGACTATCAGGGCCACGCACGCCAGCCCCGGGAACCCCGCTGGTAGCGACACGCCGCACCTGCAGACGCGTCTGCCGCTGTTTGAACTTGACCAAAATGCAAAGCGCCAGCCGCTATTGCCAAAATTGACGATTGGAGATTGGGTATGCCAGGACGAGGTCGATCTAGCTTTACCAAACGCCAGAAAGAACACACGCGCCAGCAAAAACAGCGTGACAAGGCCGAACGCCGCATCCAGCGCAAGGACGAGCCCTCGGGCACACCAGGTGATTCCAGCGAACTGGACCTGGACGAATTGCAAAAGCACGCTGCCGAGCAAGCTGCACTTTTTCAAATGGGAGACGACGACCGCGACATTTCGAGCATTCCACGCGAACGCGTTCCGGAGAAAACGGAGCCGTAGACCATCGGAATCTTAGCTAGATCTACGAGATAGCGGTGCATCCGAGAAAAAGGGGCGCGTCTTTGTGACGCGCCCTTTTTGACTGGTTGGCTGCTTTTTCTTCCTTGAATCTCTCGTTAAGCGAATACTTCGCCGGGCAACCTGGTCAGGGTTCGGCTGGCCAGCGTGTTCTGGACTACATGCTCAGACTTCTCGGCATTGGACCAATCGACCTGCTTGCGTTCGATTTTCAGCTTCAACGTGCGCTCGATGTGCCGCAGTTCTATAACCTCGCCGCCCGCGACTAAACTTGTAGCCAAACCTTCCGATCCGGCGCGTCCGGTCCGTCCCACACGATGGATGAAATCCTCGGCCATCTTGGGGAGGTCGTAATTGATCACATGAGCGACGTCATCGATGTGCAGGCCTCGCGCCGCCACGTCGGTGGCGACGAGCACCTGGAAGCGTGCTTCCTGAAATCCGTTGAGCGCTGCGTTGCGCTGGGATTGGGAGCGGTCGCCGTGAATCATGGCGGCGGAGAAGCCTTCGCGCACCAGTTCCTTGGCCAGGCGTTCGGTGCCGCGTTTGGTCCGGGCAAAGATGAGCGTCTGTCCTTTTTCGGCGTAGAGCAACTGCCGCAGCACGTCGGGTTTCTCGGCGGGGCGTACTTCGTAGGCTTGCAGCCGTACGCTCTCGACTGGTTTGAGCACCGAACCGATTGCCACGCGTACGGGAGTGCGCATGGCGTCGTTCACCAGGCCGGCAACGGATTGCTCCAGCGTGGCCGAAAAACACAGGGTTTGCCGGCGTTGTGGCAAGATCGCGAGGATTCGCCGGATAGCGGGCAGGAAGCCCATGTCGAGCATGCGGTCGGCTTCGTCGAGTACCAGGATTTTGACTTCACGCAACTCGATCAGTTTGCGGGTGATGAAATCCTGCAAGCGGCCGGGGGTTGCAATCACCAGGCTGGCGCCAGAGCGCACGGCCTGAATCTGAGTTTTCTCGGAGACGCCGCCGATTACCAGCGCGGCCTTGGAGAGTTGCTTGCCGCGCAGCTTTTCGTACTCTTCATTGACCTGAATCGCTAGTTCGCGCGTCGGCAGCAAAACCAGCACGCGGACTTTCTGCGACGGTTCGCGCTGCAGCATCTCGATGATCGGAATCAGAAACGCGAGAGTTTTGCCGGTACCAGTCTGCGCCGTAGCCAGGACGTCTTTGCCTTCAAGGGCGCAAGGAATGGCCTGCGCTTGAATGGGCGTTGGAGTAATAAATTGAGCATTTGCCAGCCTCTGCTGCAAAGCAGAAGAAAGCGGTAGTTCGGTAAAGCTTGTCATTCGTAATTGTTCTTTCTGGAGGGGCCTGATGTTACACACGTAGCGTGGGTTTCCATGCCGCTCTTATGTTTTGATTTACGCTGAATAAACGGCGGGCAGGAAAAGCGGAGATGAATCTTGATCCAACAGGATCACCGCGTCACGAGCAAACCGTGGCAGTAGCGTTGAAAGTCATTATAGCACAGGATTCGGTGCAGCAGCTTGGGGGATGAGAACCGGAAGGAGTAATCGATAGTAACGATGTAAGTGACTGAAAGTATGGGGGCCCCGGGCGGAGTCGAACCGCCGACCAACGGTTTAGGAAACCGCTGCTCTATCCAACTGAGCTACGGGGCCGCAGAAGTAGGTTCATTATCTCATGATGATTTGGACGGATCGTCCACTGATTACTTCGATACATCCCAGTCCGGTTTGCTCCGGCCGCGGCAAATGATTTACTCTCGCCGCAGTCGATCATGAATCCAATCGAGGCCAATTCCAACACCGCGACCGACGGGTTTTCGCACGCGATGCGCCGGGAAATTTACCAGCAGCCCCAGGCCATCGCGAAAACCATTGAGCAGCATCTGAAGGACGACATTCTCTTCCCTGGCGAACTGCACGCGATTGATGGAGCGCTGCTGACCTTCGAGAAGCTGATCATCGCCGCCAGCGGATCGAGCCGCCATGCCGGTCTGGCGGGCGAAATCATGATCGAAGACCTTTCGGGCGTTGCCGTGGACGTGGAATATGCGAGCGAGTATTGTTACCGCTCGACGCATGCGGCAGTGGACCCGATCGTCATGGTGGTCACGCAATCGGGGGAAACTGCCGACACCATTGCGGCGCAGCGCGAGGCCCTGACCCGCGGCGTCAAGACCATCGCGGTTTCCAACGTGGCTGATGCCACGATTCCTCGCGAGGCCAGTGCGGCGCTGATCACAGGAGCTGGTCCCGAACTCGCCGTGCCCGCAACCAAGAGCTTCACTACGCAGGTTACGGTTCTCTATTTGATGGCGTTGTTTCTGGCGCGAAGGCGAGGCCGGATGACGTCGGAGGTCACGCGGTCCTATTTGCAGCGGCTGCAGCGGCTTCCGGACGCGATTGTAAAGAATCTTAGGGACTGGGATGATCTGGCGGAGCAATTCGGGCAGAAGCATTTTCAGGCGGAAAAGTTTTTGTACCTCGGGCGTGGGGTGCATTATGCGATTGCGCGGGAAGGAGCGCTCAAACTCAAGGAAACCTCTTATGCGCATGCGGAAGGCTATCCTGCGGGAGAACTGAAGCACGGGCCGAACGCACTGGTGGACGAACATCTTCCGGTCGTGGTGCTGGCAACCTGCGACAAGCGTGACCCGGACTCGGTGCTGCGGTACCAGCGGACTCTCGACGTGATGAAGGAAGTCAGGTCACGACGGGGGCAACTGGTGGCGGTCGCGACCGAGGGCGATCGGGAGGTAGGTGAGGTCGCTGACGATGTGTTTTTTGTTCCGCCCGCGCCTGAATTGTTGCTGCCCATCATCGAGGTGATTCCTCTGCAGCTGTTCGCATATTATGTGGCGACGAAAAAGGGATACAACGTGGACCATCCGCGAAATCTGGTAAAGGCGGTGGTTACTGAGTAGTCCGGTCGCGAGCTCTTCACCACAGAGGCACAGAGACACGGAGAAAACAAAGGCACAACAATACAACAGCTCTTCTCTGTACCTCCGCGCGGTGCAACCTTCTCATTGATCCTCTTAATCCTGACGAAACTATGCCTAATACCAACTCTTCTCACGTAGACCTGCAAGCTGTCGCGAGAGACATCATGCGGCAGCACGGTTTTGAACCAGACTTTTCACCTGGAGTGCAGCAACAGCTCATGGAATTGCGGGCTCATCCTCCGGCGATCACGGCTGGAGGAGCTGTACGTGACCTGCGGAGTCAACTGTGGTCGTCAATTGACAACGACACGTCGCGAGACCTCGACCAGATCGAGGTTGCGGAGCGATTGTCGAACGGCAATGTGAGGGTTCTGGTAGGCATTGCTGATTTGGACGCCTTCGTCGCCAAGCAGAGCGCGATCGATCAGCATGCCGCGCGGGAGACGACGACAGTGTATGCCGGAATCCGAAACTTCCCCATGCTGCCGGAAGAGCTTTCCACGGGTAAGACTTCGCTGCTGGAAAGTCAGGACCGTTTGAGCGTGGTCATCGAGTTTGTGGTGGAGAGCGACGGCCACGTAGCTACCAGCGATGTCTATCGCGCTGTGGTTCGCAACCAGGCCCAACTCCAATACAACTCTGTGGGAGCGTGGCTGGAAAACGCGGCGCCGCCGCCGCCGAAAGTGGCAGCTTCCGCCGATCTGCAGGCGCAACTCCGGTTGCAGAGCGAAGCAGCGCAGAAGTTGCGCAGCCGGCGCTATGAGAACGGAGCGCTCGACCTGCAAACCGACGAAATCTATCCCCTAATGATGAATGCGCAGGTGGTCGATGTCGTGAACCAGCAGAAAAACCATGCCACCGAATTGATTGAAGACTTCATGATTGCCGCGAATGGGGTAGTGGCGCGAATGCTGGAAAAAGTTTCGTCCTTGCGGCGCATTGTTAAGCAGCCTGAGCGCTGGGATCGCATCGTTCAACTGGCGGCAAACTCGGGCGACAAACTTCCCGCGGACCCCGATTCCAAAGCGCTCAACGATTTTCTGCTCAAGCGCAAGGCGGCGGATCCGGATCACTTTTCCGATCTTTCGCTCGCTGTGATCAAGTTGATCGGGCCCGGAGAATACGTTCTGGAGCGTCCAGGCGATCCAGTAGCAGGCCACTTCGGCCTGGCGGTGCAGGATTACACGCACTCGACCGCTCCGAATCGCCGATTCCCTGACATCGTGACACAAAGACTGGTCAAGGCGATGCTGGCAGGACAACCCAATCCTTACTCCGATGACGAACTTTCCGCGATCGCCGCCAACTGCACTGAGAAGGGAGACGCGGCGCGAAAAGTTGAGCGGGAAATGTCGAAACGGCTGGCTGCGGTCGCGTTGCAGCATCGCATCGGCGCCATCTTCGACGCCATCGTTACCGGCGTCACTCCCAAGGGAACCTTTGTTCGCCTGCTGCAACCGCGCGTCGACGGATTGCTGGCGCAAGGGCAGCAAGGAGTCGACGTCGGAGACAAGTTTCGGGTCAAACTGATTCGCACCGATCCCCAGCGCGGCTTTATTGACTTTGCGCGCGCGTAGTCCATCCCGGTAGTGATGCCTCCCCGTTCCGGTCATCAGGGAAGGCAATAGTCCAGCAACCATTCTGCAAGTTATTCTGGCAAAAGCAGTTAAGTGCGGAAGGGCGGTAGCTTGTTTGCTGGAATGGCGCAATCTCGTTTGCGGCGTGATGGTTGTGATCTTGCCAATGTCGCTGATGGCCCAGGACTCCGCTGGGGCGATGCTGCACAATGAGGGAGGAGTCTGGCTGAATGGGAACTCAGCACCCAATTCTTCCGCGATTTTTCCGCACGACCTGGTACGGACCCAGAAGGAAAATAAGGCGAGAATCGACGCGGATGGATCCACGGTCACCGTTGAACCGGAAACCATTGTTCAATTTGAAGGAGACGAACTCATCCTCGAGCATGGCAGCCTGCAAGTGAACACCTGGCGAGGAATGAGGGTGCGGGTAAATTGTGTGACCGTAAATCCCCCGGCGCAAGAGTGGGCCCGCTACGACGTCACCGACGTAGACGGAAAGGTGTTGGTGCTGGCCCATCAGAACGATGTCAAGATTCACTACAGCGGTCCGGCTACATGGCGGTCAAAGCACATTGAATTAGCGGACGTGACGGTATATCAAGGCGGGCAGGCAACCCACGAGGACCGATGCGGCGAAGCGCCCAAGACCCCCGACGGCAACCGGCCCATCCTGGATAGTATTTGGGCCAAAGGAGTGGGGGTTGCGGTGATCGTCGGAGTCACTTGCTGGGCTTTATGCCGGGAAAATCCGGTGAGCCCCCCCGTCAGCCCTGACGCACCGTAGCGCTGCGTTGGGTTCGGAAGCTTTCTCTAGCTGCCCGCGTGCAGCCGTTCGATATCGGCATTGGTGTAGATGCGGTTAGCGCGCCGGCCTCTAGCCTTGCCTTCCGCCGCAGCCTCGGCCAGGGTAATTCCATAACCACGCTCCCGCAGTGCTTGAGCCGAGGTCATCTGCCAGACTCCTCTGTCCGAGATGCTGGGCGGGATTTCAGCGGGCAACGAAGATGGCTCCGCCGGGTAAGAAAAACTGATCTGGCTGTTTTCGCCGACGGGAGGTCCGCCGTAATAGATGGGAAATAAATCTATTTTGGGCAGGGCGTCCGGATTTGGCAGCAGGACGTTCTGATCGCCCGCGCCGGCGCTCAGGACGCCGGTGGCATCGCTGGCACCAACCTCAGGGGGCGGACCTGCCAGGGACATAGACGGCGTGGAAATGGGACGCGCGAGCAAGGGAGATCCGTTATTCATCAAATACTGCGGGCCCGTGGCAAAGTTCGTATCCTGGCTGAACGCTATTCCTGAGGTTGAAACTATGAGTAGGGCGCAACAAAACAAGCAATAGAAAGAGATGCGCATGGAAGCCTCCGCAGCGTGACAGCAGTCGTAGTTAATTATCAAGCAAAGGAACTGCCCGCCGCCAGAGTCGTTGGACCCTAATTGCCGCTCTGGTCAAGACTTTCGGGCGCAATCGATTGGCGTGCTCGCCGGCGGCGCTGGCGTTCCGACTGCAGCAAGAAGAGCATGTACAGCACGATTCCAATGTTGGCCACGAACACCGTCGAGCGGAGGACCGTGATGCCCCGCATGAGCCCGCGAATCTCGAGAGGGAGAAATAGAGTTCCAGACACGAAGGCAAGCCATTCAGCCCAGGTACGCTGCTTCCACAAGCCGTAGGCTTCGGCAAACCGCAGCACGGAATAGGCGAAGGCGAATTGCGCCGCCGTCCACAAACGGGCATCGGTGAGCCGGTCGGCAAAATCGAGGAAGTCTTGCGCCCATCTCCGGTCGGTGTTGACGTGCAGCAGGGCCAGTAGGCTCTCGGCGATTACCCAGGCATCTTTGTGCACCAGCAGGAGAGCGCTCAACCCGATCAACAGGACGAAAATGCCTTTGGTGAATTCGAAGGAAGCAACCACGCGCAGCAGATTCTTCTGTGCGCGGTGTAAATCGATTTTCGTAGCCGGCGATAGCATGCGGCGCGCAAGTAATCTCAGATTACCACGACTATCTGCATCGTTCTTTTTTTCGCGAAGCCGGCATCGGGAAAGCGATGTGTCCTGAAAGTTCTTTAGCTTTTTCGGCTGCGAACTGCGGCGCGAAGCTCGTTCACGATCTCACGAGAGGCCTTGATCGCGGCGGCGTGCTGATTCACGTTGAAGGAGATTGCGCCTACACGGGCGTGGCCGCCTCCTCCGTAGCGCTCACAAATCTTGGCCAGGTTGACCACAGGTTCCTCCGGAGCCCAGGGGTTCGATCCCACCGAAACCTTCACCCGGAAACTGCTCTTGCTGAGTCCCACGCTGTAGATCGATTCCGGATGGAGGTAATAGGGAACAAACTTGTTGTAGCCTTCGAGATCTTGATCGGTGACGTCGAAGAAAATGGTTCCGTCGGTGCAATCAGTGCGCTGCTTCAGGATTTCGATCGAGATTTCGTGACGTCGAAGCAGTGGGGGGAGAAGCGGAGCCACAAAAGGTTCTTCCAGAATCGCGGCCAGGGGCTTGGTAGCCAGGAGCGGAATCAGGTTGGGGACAAACTGATCGGGCGCGGACTCGATGACCATGGTTAGTTTCATGGCCGGCGCCTGCATCTCCACCGCAGTCTTGGCGTCGGAGTAGAGGGCGCCATCGATGATGTCAGTCCAATGGACGAGGTCGGCCACTGGAGCGGGGTCAAAGCCAAAGCGCTGCTGCGCGATCATGGCGATGAAACTGGTGCAGGATTTGAACTCCGGATCGTAGAACTTTCGATTGCTCTCGTCGTGCTCGAAGTGGGCGGCGTCGGCAGGTGAGAGAAATGCGCTTTCGTGATGGTCAAACCACCAAGTGATCCTGGGTGAACTGGAGTACTTGAAATCGACGATGGCATTTTCGTCGCCGGTAAACTGAGATTCCTCAAAGAGCGCGCCTGCGCGATGCAAGAGGCCGGAGTAAACAAAGTCGGCGTCTTCGCGGATCCGCTCGCGGTAAAAACGGGAGAAGAGTGCAGCGGAGCAAGCTCCATCGAAACACTTGTCGTGGTAGAAGACTCTGACTTTCAATGAACGCCCCAATCGGCCAAGAATCCCCGCCGCCCGCAGGCCACTTCCAAAACATTCCGGTGGGCAGGGTAAAAGCTAATAGGATTGACAGCTTAGAGGAAGAAAGTCAAGGGCGAGCTCCGCGGTCGCCCACGCAAACATCTTGCTAGCCAGCCTGCTTCTCCGCCAAGTCACCGATCACGGGCAGCTTGAACATTTGTCCCTGGTTGGCTTTCAGCACCAGGATGATCCAGACGATGAAACCGCCCAATCCGACGAGCGGCCAGACCAGCAGGGTGAGAAACCCCAGCAGCGGGATATGAACTACGATGCGCAGCCCAATCCACAGAATCCACCACGCTACGTTGAAGAACACGCATTGCCACGCGTGGAAGCGGACGAAGCGGCTTTTGTTGTAGGGCTCCAGCACGAGGAAGATGATGGCAGGGATGATGGTGAAATAAGCCAGCATTCCGGCAACGTTGTCAGCCAATCCGGAGGTAGAGGCGGCGGGCGGAACTGCGGCGCGGCCGCTGCACGCCGCGCACGTGGTCGTGCCATCGGCAATTTTTGCGCCACACATATTGCAAAACGCCATTGGAATCCCCCTCAGTGTTTTCGTGCTGCACACGAGCATTCAGCTAAACCACACGAGCTCGGCGCCAAGCGATGTTGCGGCAAAATACCAGAAAAGCGCATTGGAAGCAATCAACAAGTTGGGCCGAAGGGCGTGAGTTCAGCCCGCAAGAGCTTGCCGTTCTGCAAAGTCGCCCACCAGAGGAAGTTTGAACATTTCGCCTTGCAGAGCCTTAACCACGAGCACCACCCAAACCATGAAAAATGCAAGACTGACCACCATGGAGACCAGCCAGACAAGCGGGTGGCCGATTGCAGGGATGAAAAATAGGAGGAAACCCACAACCCTGAGCGACGCTCCGATGACCACGCCCGCCAGACACACCCCGAGGAATTGAAAAGAATGAAAGCGCACAAAGCGGTTCTTGTTGTAGGGCTCTACCAGAAGAAACACGATTGCCGGCACAAGAAAGTAAGCCAGGGCACCAGCCAGCTTCTCAGGAAGCATGCCCACCATGCCATGCGCGCGCTCGACGGGACCCATCGCGTGGCCGCAACCTGGGCAGTAAGAAGCAGTATCGGGCATGGCAGCGGCGCAGTGGGGACAGGCGATGGGCATGCGTTCCTTCAAACCGGCTGCGGAGCAGCGCGTTTCTTGCGGCAGTCTTCACAAACACCGTAAATCTGGAAGGTGTGACGGGTCGTCGCGTAATGATGCCTTCGCCCGATTTCCTGCTCCAACTGGTCCACTTCGCGAGAAAAAAATTCCACCGAACTGCCGCACTCGGTGCAGACCATGTGGTGATGGCTGCGCCGGTTATATTGGTGCTCATAGCGGGCAATGCCGTCGTGGAAGGCGACTTCGCTGGCCAGACCGCACTCAGCCAGCAGCTTGAGAGTGCGATAGACGGTGGTGTAGCCAATGCCTACGTCTTTCTTCTGGACCAGGCGGTGTAGTTCGTCGGTGGAGAGGTGGTCGCGGGTTTCGAGGAATGAGCGCAAAATCGTGTCCCGCTGGGCCGTCTGCTTCAGTCCGACCCGCTTGAGATGGCGGTGGAGGATGTCCTGAGCCTCGCGCACCATCTCGCGAGAGATGGAGGGCTGGTCATCGATGCGCTTCTGCAACATGAAGGGCAAGGATAGCATCGGGCATCTTGAAAATGAAATTCATTTTCAGTGAGACGCGAGCCCGGCAGAGAAGAGCCGCAGTCGATTTCGCAAGGCTTTACGGCTCGGCTGGAAGCCGCGCCTTTTCAAAACGGCTGCTAGAATCGAACTTGCTCATGAGCACACTTGCTGCAACCAGCGTTCCTGTCTCCAAGCGTTCGAAGGGCGTAAGAATTCTTTTATGGCTGCTACTAATTCTCGTTCTGCTGGCTGCAGGTGTGGTCGCTTTCGGCTACTTCATCGCCAGCTCTGCCCTGCCGCAGCTTGATGGAAAACTTCAGGTAAAGGGTCTTTCGGCGGCTGTGAAAGTGACGCGGGATCGCCACGGCGTGCCCACCATCGAGGGCGTGACTCTGGAAGATTTGTTTCTGGCGCAGGGCTATGTCACGGCGCAAGACCGGCTCTGGCAGATGGACATCATGCGGCGCTTCGCGGCCGGGGAACTGTCCGAGATTCTGGGCGACGACACACTCAAGATCGACCGCGAGCAGCGGATTCTGGGACTGCGAGCGGCGGCGAGGAAGGGGTTGCAGACGGCGAGCGCTCGAGACCGCGCATATTTTGAAGCATACGCGCGTGGAGTGAACGCATTCATCGAGAGCCACGGCAGCAGCCTTCCGATTGAATTCCGCATTCTGAAATACCGGCCAAAGCCGTGGCAGCCGGAAGACTCCATCGTCATCGCAAACCAGATGGTGAAGGATCTCAACTACTACAGCTTTGAGGACACGCTTGCCCGCGAGAAGATTCTAGCCAAGCTGGGGCCGGAGTTAACTGCTGATCTATATGTGAACCGTTCCTGGCACGATCGCCCGCCCACGGTGATGCGAGAAGCCCTCAACGATCAGGAGAATCAGGGCGATTCCAACGATGAAGATGACGACGATGATTCAGGCCCTGATACCTCAGTCACTCAACAGAGAGGTAGTGGGGGCGAAATATGGGCCCAGCACACTCCGGAAGCGGTGAATGGATCAAACGACTGGGTGGTTTCCGGAGCGCACACGGTTACGGGCAAACCGCTGCTGTCGAACGATATGCATCTCGGGCATCAGATGCCAAACCTGTGGTACGAGGCGCATCTGAAGTGCAATCAGTACAGCAATCTGGATGTGGCGGGGGTCACGCTGCCCGGAATGCCTTACGTGATTGTGGGCCACAATCGACGCATCGCCTGGGGATTCACCAATGTCGGGCCGACGGTGGCAGATGCCTTCATCGAGAACTTCAACGGGCAAGGCACCTACCAGACGCCGCAGGGCTGGGAGCAGCCGGAACACCGGGCCGAGGTGATCCACATCAAAGATAAGTCAGACGTAACCGTGGACGTGAAGACTACGCGGCACGGGCCGATCGTCACCGACCTATTACCCGGTGAGACACGGCAGATTGCGCTGCGCTGGACGTTGTATGACGGCTTGCGCATGCCGTTTTTCGATGTCGACACGGCACAGAACTGGGAAGAATTCCGCAAGGCGTTTTCGCAACTGGATGCGCCAGGGCAGAATGTGGTTTACGCAGATGTCGACGGAAACATTGGTTACCAGACCACGGGCCGGGTTCCGATTCGCGCCGCCGGCGACGGCAGCCTGCCGGTTAGCGGAGCGGACGATGCCCACGAATGGACGAGCTACATTCCTTTCGACAAATTGCCCAGTATTTACAATCCTCCCTCGGGAGTGATCGCGACTGCTAACGGGCGCATCACGCCCGACGGCTACCCCAATTCGATCAGCGCGGAGTGGGAGGCGCCGTGGCGCACAGAACGCATTTATCACGTGCTGGAATCGGGTCGGAAGTTTGCGGCCGTGGACATGCTTGCGCTGGAGAACGATGTTCACTCCGAAACTGACCTGTTCGCCGCCGAACGTTTTGTCTACGCCGTTGACCATGCCTCCAAACCCTCTGCGCGGGCAAAGCAGGCTGCGGATCTCATGCGCAACTGGGACGGGCGGATGCTTGGCGCCTCGACGGCACCGACCCTCGCCGTGCGCTCGGCTCAGGAGTTGACCCGGTTGCTGCTCGAGCCCCGCCTGGGGTCGGCCCCGGAAGATCCGAAGCAACAGGAAGAATCGCTGAGCTGGAAGACCTATCACTGGGAGATGCGAACGGTGTGGCTGCAGAATGTGTTGCTGCATCAGCCGAAGCGCTGGCTGCCGGACAAGTATCCGAATTACGATGAACTGCTGACCGCCGCCGTGGAAGCTGCGGTGAATGGGCCGGCAGCGCCTACGGATCTCGCTTCTTGGCACTGGGGCAGCGTAAATGCAGTGGAGATTGATCACCCGGTGCTGAGTAAGATTCCTTTGGTTCGGCGCTGGGCGGCTCCGGGAGTCAGGGAGCAATCCGGCAGCGGATACACCGTAAAAGCCGTGACACGCCACCACGGGCCTTCCGAGCGCTTCACGGCGAACCTTGCGGACCTCGACCAATCCACGTTGAACATAGTCACTGGTCAGGGCGGAAACTTCCTGAGCCCTTATTACGTGGATCAGTGGAAGGCCTGGTACGAAGGTTCGACCTTCACGTTGCCTTTCACGCCTCAGGCGGTGGCAGCGGCTGGTGCGCATCGGCTGGTGCTGGAACCGGGGCGCTGAAAGGGCGTCCCGTTCTGGGTTGTACGTTGATCTTTCAGTTACCCTACCCCCTCCCCCCTCGATTTCTCAAAATATCTGGAATCAGCGACTTACCGGCTGCGACCTGCAAAATTCCTTGCAAAATCTTCATAGCAAAGAGCTTATAAGTCAAAATCTTGAAAGCAGGGGATTTGCGGGTCGATTTTCGACCACGCGCGTCCTTGCCCATATTGCTGCGGGTGCTGCCTCTGCTGGGACAATGATGGAACGGATCAGAGGCTGTGCGCAAGGTCAGGTGTCACAAGGTTGGGCTGTGGAACGCTCTGTACCACTTAGATGAAAATGCGTTGATCCCCAGGGCATGAGGCAATCTAGTTTACTGGATTGAGCGGGCCACCCGCGGTCACTGGTTTGGATCAGGGGTTTGGATCAGGCTCCAACGTTCCCACTCGGCGGCGCCGGTTATCTCAAGAGCCGCCGGGACGGCGGCGCTACGTCGCCGTCACTCTTAGTTTAGAAGAAATCGATGGCCTTCACGTCGATGATGTAGCCCGTGACGATGATGGTTCCGGTCTCAGGAAGGTTTGGGTTGTTATTGTTATCCAACAGCAAACTATCGATGAGGGTGTCGTAGACGCGCAGGTTGCCGCCTTCGGCGACGTACTCCACATCCCGACTGGTGAAGCTCTGAAAACCGGTGACGTTGCCGTTGTCCGGCGGGATCACGACGGCCCCGTTGGTGGTGTTGTAAATCGAAAGACAGCCGCGCACTTCTCCCTGCGGGTTGTTGACATTGCCGATGTTGGAGCAAGTGTAAGAGCCCACAAAGAGTTGGCCGTTGACGCTCATATCGATGCGGTCGTGGTAGCCGTCGGTGATGATGTTGCTGCTGGTGACAGTCATCGTGGTGGAAGTCGTGGAACCCAGGTCCACGAGATCGAGGCGGCCGCAAATCGTAGCAGCGGTGGTCGGGGGGCACGAGTTGTTGGGCGCTGGATTGCTGACCGATGCGGTTGGAGTGCCGGCGACGTAGAGGGTTGAACCACTCAGCCAGCCGATCGTTGCGCCATCCACTGCAACCGGAGTTCCCGCGGTTAAGGTTGTCATGTTCAAAGTCTGCACGCTGGCGCTGGCGCTGCCGCTGCCGCACTCCGGACCGCAATTCAAGACATAGGCGGTACTGCCGTCCGCGCTGAAAACCGCGTTCACCGGGCGATCGAAGCCAGGCACCGTTGCCGAGACCGGATTACTTATGTTGACCAGAAGGGGATTGATGACGGTCACAGCATCGGAGTCGTTACTAAAGACCAGAAGATGACTTTCATCCGGACTTGCCACCACAGTTTGGGCACCGGGGACGCTGATCGAAGATGCGAGCCCGCCAGAGGTAATGTTCATTACCTCAACAGCGCCGACGGGAGCTCCGGATGCAAACGAGGAGGTGGGTACTGCCGCGTAGCCAAAGCCGGTGTTCAGCGCGACCATGCTGCTGGTCGGCCCGCCGAGTTGTATGCTTCCCGAGAGCGTCCCCCTTGAGCCGTTAACGACTTCGACGCTGTTGCTGACCGAATCGAAGGCCAGCACAATCGTCCGATCAGGTGTTAGCGTCATGAGGCCCGGTGAGCTGCCAGCGCTGACTGCACCCCTCACGAGAGTGTCGTCTTCTCCGTTGATGAGCACCAGACCGGGAGACGCCGTCGGGCTGGATACGCTCTGCGAAGCGAGAACGCGGGTGGTCAGCTTGCTGGGGGACGATCCACAGGACACCAAGGTGAAACTAGCGATCACGAGCGCAGCCGGCAAGAGAGCGGATTTCTTCAAACGTGAGGCTCCTAACTACAGGAAAACCGGAGATTTAAGTGCGAAATAGGGGATTATAGCAGAGCGTCACAGTTCCACCTCGCTTCGGTTCCGCGGGTGGAGGAAACCCCTCGCTCGCCTCGCCCTTCGGATACAAGAAACTGCGCTCATCCTGTATTCTGACTGTAGTTTGACCAAAAGCATATGGCGTCTGACCTTCTTACCCGGATCAAGCAGTTCCCCGCGCTGTGCGACGGAGCCATGGGAACGCTGCTGTACGCTAACGGCGTGTTTATCAACCGCTGCTACGATGAGTTGAATCTTTCCCAGCCCGACCTCATTCGCGGCATTCACCACGACTACCTGCAAGCTGGGGCAGAGATCGTCGAAACCAACACTTTCGGGGCGAATACCTTTCGCCTTGGGCGGCACAGTATCGCCGACAAAGTGCGTGACATTAACCGCGCGGGAGCACGCCTCGCCCGCGAAGCCGCCAAGAGCTTCGATGTCTGGGTAGCGGGATCGGTTGGCCCGCTGGGAACCAGAATCGAGCCCTTAGGAAAAACCTCTTTCGAGGAGGCGCGCCAGGCATTTCGCGAACAGATTGCGGCACTGGCCGAGGGCGGCGTCGATCTGCTCATGCTGGAAACCTTCGGATACCTGGAGGAACTCCATCAGGCCATGCTGGCGGCCAAAGACGTCGGCGCAAAGTTGCCCTTGGTGGTGCAGGTTACGATTGACGAAGACGGCAACTGCCTGGATGGTTCCGATCCGGAGACCTTTGCGCCTCGGCTCGAAGAGTGGGGCGCTGACGTCATTGGTTGCAACTGCAGCGTGGGCCCGGTCGCCATGCTGGATGCCATCGAGCGGGTGCGGGCCGTCACTTCCCTGCCGTTATCAGCGCAGCCGAACGCTGGCATTCCCCGCTCGGTGGAAGGCAGAAACATTTACCTGTGTTCCCCGGAATATATGGCGAGCTATGCGCGCAAGTTCGTGGCCGCCGGCGCTCGGATCGTGGGCGGATGCTGCGGAACGACGCCTGACCATATCCGCGTGATGAAATCGGCGTTACGGGTTGGAGAGGCCAGGGGGAAAGTGGCTTCGGCGCAGGTTGCGAGTGCGGCCACACCAATGGCTGCGCCCACCCAGCCTTTAGCGGAACGATCCCTTCTAGGCGCGAAGCTGGCCCGCGGGGAGTTCGTCACGATGGTGGAGGTGGTTCCTCCCAAGGGAACCGACATTCGCAAGGAGTTGGAAGGTACACGATTCCTGAAATCAGTGGGAGTGGATGCGGTCAACATTCCTGACAGTCCGCGGGCTTCGGCGCGCATGAGCAATCAGGCGCTTTCTCTGCTGGTGCAGCGGGAAGCGGGAATCGAGGCGATTCTGCACTACACCTGCCGCGACCGCAACGTGCTGTGCATCCAGAGTGACCTTTTGGGTGCGGCGGCGGTGGGGATCAGGAATCTGATCTGCATTACTGGCGATCCCCCAAAGATGGGCAACTATCCGGACGCCACGGCGGTCTTTGATGTGGATGCCATCGGACTGGTCAATATCGTCCATAACTTGAACCGTGGGCTGGACCTGGGGGGAAACCCCATCGGTGCGGGTACGGGCTTTGTGATCGGCGTGGGAGCGAATCCGGGGCTTACCGATCTGGATGAAGAGATCCGGCGGTTTGAATTCAAGGTGCAGGCCGGGGCGGAATACGCGGTGACGCAACCGGTCTTTGACATTCGTCTGCTGGAGAACTTCGTGAAGAGGATCGAGCACTGCCGAGTACCGGTGGTGGCGGGAATCTGGCCGCTTGTCAGCGTGCGCAATGCCGAGTTTATGAAAAACGAGCTCCGGGTCTCGGTGCCAGACTCCATTTTAGAACGCATGGCACGAGCACAGACGCCGGAGGCGGCGAGGGCTGAAGGCGTGGCCATTGCCCGCGAGATGCTAATCGCGGTTCGGCACACCGTGCAGGGGGCACAAATTAGCGCGCCACAGGGGCGTTACAGTTCAGCGGTCGATGTGCTTGAGGCGCTGGGGACGAATAGTCCCGCTACTGCATAGAATTCCCTTTGTGGAGAAGAGCGAGTCGATTTCAACAGCGTTTTACAAAAAAATACTGGACACTTCGCGCAAATAGTAGCATTACAGTAAGAACAGGAGCGAAACTCGTTGGCTAAGTTTGAAGAGTGCCTTCAGCGCCTGGAAAAGATTGTTCAGGAGCTGGAAAAGGGAGACGTACCTTTGGAGAAGTCTCTTACCCTCTTCGAAGAGGGTATGAATCTCTCGTCCACCTGCCGGAAGGAACTGGAACAGGCCGAAGGCAAGGTGGAGATATTGCTGAAGAAGAATGGGAAGCTCCAGGCCGAGCCGTTTGAGCCCTTGACGGAAAAGGCGCCTGCCCGCAGGTAGGCGGCTAACCGTCGGTGGTGCTTGTCAGTTGTAATGTCTGTGGAGTGGCGGTTCCGAACCCTTCCCCGCAGCCCTAGTCCGTGGTAGCTGACAGCAGCGAGTCAGGAGGATTTATGGGCTTTAGTGTGGTCGTTCTCGAGAGCGATCCTAAGGTCGCCCAGTCTTTGGCCGGTGGGCTTTCTTCGCACTTCCATTCCGTGCACTTGACGCGCTCCGGGGAAGAACTGCGCGAGCGCGTTGCCAAGAACCGGCCGGAGGTTGTGATTCTCGATATGGAATACTCACGGCTGACGGATGTGCGCAACCTGCACCGCGATTTCCCCACGTTGCCGATCGTCTGCACCCACCGCGTGCCGGATGAGGAGTTGTGGATCGCTGCGCTCGAGGCCGGCGCCAGCGACGTGTGCCCCGCTGACGATGTGCCGAATGTTTTGAGTTCCGTTTTGCGGAACGTGGCTATAGCTAACCACGCTGCCGCCTGAATCTTTCCACCTTTACTCAGCGAGGATGCTTTCAGCATCCTCGCTTTTCCGCTTCAGCGGATGCCTTGTTATACTCACTGCTCAATGTTGCAAGAAACTCTGGAGCAAGGGCAGGCGCGAACTGACGCAGCCCTGGACCGGCTGATTCCGCTGGAAAGCCAACATCCGGAATCCATTCACAAGGCCATGCGTCATAGTGTGTTTGCCGGGGGCAAGCGGCTTCGGCCGGTGCTGTGCATGGAGGCAGGCCGCATGGTGGCGGGATCGTTGCCGAGGAAAATCGAGGAACTGGGTGCGGCGCTGGAGATGCTGCACACTTACTCGCTGATCCACGACGACCTTCCGGCGCTCGACAACGACGACTTGCGCCGCGGGCGTCCTACCTGCCACAAGGTGTTCGGGGAAGCCCTGGCCATTCTGGCGGGAGACGCATTACAGACACAGGCCTACGAGGTTCTGTCGCGGCTGGAATGTCCGGCGGAAGCACGCGTTCGAATCATCGAAGAGATCGCGCGCGGCACCGGCACTGTGGATGGCATGATCGGCGGACAAGTCGTGGATCTGGAAGCGGAACACGCACAGCCCACGGCGGAGATGCTGGAGTATATTCATCGCTCGAAGACGGCGGCGTTGATCACGGCTAGCCTGGTCAGTGGTGGACTTTATGCTGGAGCGAAGGACAGCGAAGTTAAGAAGCTGCGGGCGTTCGGGCAGTCCATTGGCCTAGCCTTTCAGATTGTGGATGACGTGCTCGACGTGACCCAGACCTCTGAGCAACTAGGCAAAACAGCCGGCAAGGATACCGCCGCGCAGAAGGTAACTTACCCGGCGCTGTTTGGGATTGAAGAATCCGAGCGCAAGGCGGATTCGCTGGTGAGCGCGGCACTTTCTGAGTTGGAAGGTTTTGGCGAGCGAGCGGAACGGCTGAAGGAGTTGGCACGATATCTGGTGGAGCGGAAAAAGTAAGAGCAGCTCAGTCTTGTAAGAAAGCGGTTTCGATGAACATGGCTTCGACCCCCCTCGACATTCTGGCGATTGCAGCGCATCGCGACGACGTCGAACAGACCTGCGGCGGCACGCTGTTCAAGATGGCGCAACGCGGTCAGCGCACCGGTGTGCTTGACCTGACGCAAGGCGAGATGGGGACGCGGGGCACGGCCGAAGAGCGGGCGCGCGAAGCGACTGAGGCGGCGAGAATTCTCGGCGTAGGCTGGCGCAGAGCGCTCGATATTCCCGATGGCCGAGTCGAAAACACCTGGCAGAATCGGTTGAAAGTGGCAAGTGTAATCCGCGAGACGCGGGCGCGCGTGGTGATTCTGCCTTACTGGAAGGGGCGTCATCCCGATCACTACACGTGTTCCGTGCTGGGATACGAGGCTTGCTTCCTGGCAGGATTGTCGAAACTAGCGCTCAGCTCTCAGCCGTCAGGTCTCAGCCAAACCGATTCCGGCGCGGACAAGGGTGGACCGCTGCCTCCTCATCGTCCGTTCAAGATCATCTATGCCACGCTTTATTACGACGTGCGTCCGACATTTGTGGTGGACATCAGCCAGCAGTTCGAGCAGAAATTCGCTTCCATCCTGGCCTACAAGTCGCAGTTCAGCGATCAGGAAGCCGGCAAAGATCTCTTCCCTGCTCACGACGAGATTCGCGCGCGGGTGGACGCAATGGCCCGCTATTACGGCATGCTGGGCGGCGTGACATATGCCGAGCCGTTCTTGCAGAAAGAAGTCGGGCTAGTGGAGGATTTGCTGGCAATTCCGGTGAAGTCGATTTAATCGTGTTCCATCACTTCTTCAGCGCAACCGCTAATCCGTCACGAATGGGCAGGATCGTCGTATAGAAATGCTCGGAGTTGTAAAGCAAGCGGTTGAACTCGAGGATGGCTTTGGTTTGCGCCTCTCTGGGATTCTTCTCCGCGACCCGGCCGCTCCACAAGACATTGTCGGTGATAAATAGGCCTCCTTTGCGCAGGCGTGGCAAAACCAGGCGCAGTACGCGCGGGTAGTCCTCTTTGTCGACATCGTTGAAGATGATGTCGTACTCCTGTTTCTGCTCGGAGAGAAATTCTAGAGCATCACCTGTATGGAGAGTGATGCGGCCAGCCACTCCGGCTCGATCGAAGTAGCGGCGGGCACGCTCAGCGTTTTTCGGGTCGCCGTCTGTGTAGATGACGCGACCTTTCTCGCCGACTGCCTGCGCCCACCAAATGGTTGAGTATCCGATAGCTGAGCCTAGCTCGAAAACCGTCCTGGCATTGATGGTCAAAGCGAGTTGCTGCAAAATACGCGCCACCGCAGGGCCAACGATGGGGATATTGTGCTCGGACGCGTAGCCTTCCATCTCCGTCAGCACCTCATCGCGCTTGGGCAGCATGGAATACAGATAGTCGTCGACCGGGCCGGCAGTGACGAAGTTATGGTGTCGCCAATTCGGTTTGTTTTCCTGCTTCAGTTTATTCTGGGCCACTTGTCTCCCTCGAGAGTTGTTGTTAGTCATTCAATTGCTGTTCAATTACTGACGGTCACACCGGGCTTCATAGAGACGATTTCAGTGCCCGGCACGAGCTTCTGCAGTTCCCCCGGAGTTCCGGTTAACACTGGGAAGGTACCGAAATGCATGGGGATGACCGTCTTCGGCTTGAGCAGATTGCAGGCGTACGCGGCCTCGCGCGGTCCCATGGTGAAGTGGTCGCCGATAGGCAGCATGACGATTTCAGGCGCGTAAAGTTCGCGGATGATGGCCATATCTCCGAAAACATTGGTGTCTCCCGCGTGGTAGATCTTGACGCCGTTTTCGAACTCGATGACGTAACCGCAAGCTTCGCCGCCGTAAATAATTTGGTCGCCGTCCTGGATGCCGCAGGAATGGTCGGCGTGCACCATGGTGACTTTGATGTCGCCGAGCTTCTGCGTACCTCCCTTGTTCATCATGGCGATTCTCTTGGCGCCCTTCTTCTCCAACCATCCGCACAGTTCGGGGATGCCGACAACCTGCGGATTATGCTGCTTGATGACTTCGACAGCGTCTCCAATGTGATCCCCGTGGCCGTGAGTGCACAGAAGAATGTCGACCTTCTTCACATTTTTCTCGGAGGCTGGGCACATCGGGTTGTTCATGATCCAGGGATCGATAATAACGGTCTGGCCGCCAGGAGTTACGAGGCGAAAGGTCGCGTGGCCCAGCCAGGTAAGTTGAATGCCGTTGAGATTCATGAATGAGAACTCCGAGCCGACACCCACTTTTGCCAAACAATTCCGCCGAAGGCAAGCCGGCAAACGTGGCTGGGGGTTGACTGTTAGTTTAATATGAAACGCCATGACAGGACTCAAGGTGTTGATTTCTCACGAAGCGATTGCGCAACGAGTCGCCGAGATGGGCGCCGAGATTACACGTGACTTCGTGGGTCAGCCCGTGATCCTGGTTGGGGTACTGAAGGGCTCGGCGATTTTTCTAGCGGACCTGGCACGGCAGATAAAGCTGGATGCGACCTTCGACTTTATCGGCGTCTCGAGCTACGGAAACCGTCCCAGCCCGACTCAGGAACTCAAGAGCGGATGGGATTCCACCGGCGAAGTGAAGCTGACCAAGGACGTCGATCAGTCGATGAAGGACAAGAACGTGATTGTGGTCGAGGACATTCTGGATACCGGATTGACGCTCACAGTCCTGAAGAAACTGTTGCTGGCGCATCAACCTCGGTCGCTGAAGATCGCGGCTCTGCTCGACAAGCCCTCGCGGCGCAAACTGCCGTTGCAAGGCGATTACGTTGGCTTCACTATTCCCGACGAGTTCGTCGTCGGCTATGGCTTGGACTACGCCGAACGCTACCGCAACCTGGCCGACGTCTGTATCGTGCCGCGGGAATGAACCAATTCTCGTACTCGATACTGAGCACCAGGTACTCCAAGCGCGGCTGCTATCATGGAAAAACCATGGGTTCTGTTTTGAACAAGCACGAAAAGCATGTGCCGGTGGATCCTCTGTTGCTCGAGGTGTCCGACGTCATGTCGACCTCGCTCGACCTGGATACGACTCTTCGCCGGGTCGCGGAGGTCGTGCGCAAAGTCATCGACTATGAAATCTTCGCCATCCTCCTTCTGAACGAAAAAACCCAGGAAATGCGGATTCGCTTTCAGGTGGGATATCCCCCGGAGTTCGCCGAGCGCGCGCGAATCAAAGTGGGCGTGGGAGTGACCGGGCAGGCAGCCCAATTGCGGCAGGCGGTTCTGATCGATGATGTGACGCAGGATCCCCGCTACATCTCTGCCGTACCCAACGTGCGCTCGGAATTGGCCGTGCCGCTCACCACCAAGAACCGCGTGATTGGGGTGATTGACCTCGAGGCGCGGGACCCAGGCTACTTCAACGAAGAACACAAGCGCCTGCTGACCTTGATCGCTTCGCGCATGGCGGCCGGCATCGAGAACGCTCAACTCTACACGCGCACCACCAAGCAGGCGAGAATTCTGCTGCTGTTGAACGAGATCGCGCGCGAGCTGACCTCGATCCTGAACCTGGACGAATTGTTCGGCCGGATTGCCGAGCTCCTGCGGCGCTTGATTGACTTTCAGATGTTCAGCATCCTGCTGCTGGATTCTTCCGGCGAGAAGCTGCAGCATCGCTTCTCATTGCGCTTTAACGAGAATGTCCACGTGAAGCAGGAAATTCCGCTGGGGCGCGGCTTGGTGGGACAGGCGGCGGAGACGGGACATGCAATTCTGGTTCCCGACGTGAGCAAAGATTCTCGCTACATTGAGAGCAATCCGGAAACGCGATCGGAACTGGTCGTGCCTTTGATCTACAAAGACAAAGTGATCGGAGTACTCGATCTCGAGCACACGCGGCGTGGCTTTTTTACCGACGACCATCGCCGAACCGTGATGACGCTCGCGGCGCAGGTGGCGATTGCCATCGAAAACGCGCGCTTGTATGAGGAGATTGCACGGCAGGAACGGCGGCTGGAAAGGGATTTGGCGCTGGCCCGGGAATTGCAAATGCGACTGCTCCCGCAAACGCTGCCGAAGCTTGCGCACCTGGAGTTAGCCGCGAAGTTTAGTCCTGCACGGGCCATTGGCGGAGACCTTTACGATTTCATTCCCTACTCGCTTTCGCGGCTGGGAATAGCGATCGGCGACGTCAGCGGGAAGGGAGCGCCTGCCGCCATTTACGCGGCGCTGGTAAGCGGGATCTTGCGTTCGCATGCGCCCATTGAGCCGGGACCCGCCGAGATGCTCTCCGCGGTAAATTTGTCTCTGGCAGAGCGGCGCATCGAGGCACAATTTGTGTCACTCATCTACGCGGTTTGGGATGACGAGCACCGCACCCTCTTGGTGGCCAATTCGGGCTTGCCGCGCCCGGTTTACGTTCACGATGGCAAGAACGATGTAATCGAGGCGACAGGTCTGCCACTGGGGCTATTCGACGACGCGGAGTACGATGAGTTCCGATTCAAGATGAAGCCTGGAGACATGTTCGTGTTCTTCAGCGACGGCATTTTGGACGCTCGGAACCGGAGCGGCGAACTCTTTGGCCGTGGACGGGCCGAGAAAATCATCGCCGAATGCGCCGGCCGATCGGCGGACTGCGTGGTGGATCGTCTCTTTAAGGCAGCGGCCGAGCATTCTGCTGGGGTCGAGACTTTCGATGACCAAACCGTGGTCGCTATCAAGGTCAAGGACGGCGCCGCACCCAGTTCTTCCAAGCGAAAATGACCCGGCGTAGTGAAGTTACGAGACCTCCATACGATTATTTCGAGCGGCCGCCGGGGTTCGTCTTTCACGAGCGCGGAAAAGGGTCGTTGCGCGGTGGCGGAAACCTTGAATTACGCTGCGATGATGTTCCATTGACCAAACTGGCGGAGCGCTACGGAACCCCGCTCTACGTTTATTCGGCAACCGCCATCCGCGCTCGGCTGGCGGCCTTTGAAACCGCGTTTCGCGATGTTCCCCACACCATTTGCTATTCCGTCAAAGCAAATTCCAATATCAGCATTCTGCGCTTGCTGGCGCGGCAGGGATGTGGGTTTGACGTGGTTTCGGGCGGAGAACTCGAGCGGGTGCTGGCTGCCGACCGCCATGCCGCCAAAAAGATTGTGTTCTCCGGCGTGGGAAAGTCTCGCGACGAAATGACGGCGGCGTTGAAGGCCGGAATTCTGCTCTTTAATGTGGAGAGTGAATCGGAACTCAGGACTCTGGCAGAATGCGCGACGTGTTCGCACAAAGTTGCGCACGTGGCTCTTCGCGTGAATCCAGACGTGGCGGCCGATACTCACCCCTACATCTCTACGGGTCTGCATGAACACAAGTTCGGAGTGCCAATCGGCAACGCGCGCGCACTCTACGCCACCGCTTCGGGAATGCCTTATCTGAAAGTCGCAGGAGTCTCGGTTCATATTGGCTCACAGATCACCAATGTTGCGCCCTTCGCGGAAGCCGTGGCTCGAGTGGCCGACTTGGTTCGCGAGTTGCGCGTCGACGGGCATAGCGTGGATTACGTCGACGCAGGTGGTGGACTCGGGATTGCCTATCAAGGAATGGGGCCAGAGTTCGCCGGATACGTTGCAGCGTATGCGCGTGCCCTGACCAAACCTTTGCGCGGACTGGACGTGCAATTGCTGCTCGAACCGGGACGGGCGATTGTGGGTCCGGCAGGCGTGCTGATCACCTCTGTTCTTTACAAAAAAGAAAACCATGGCAAGCAGTTTCTGGTGATGGATGCGGCCATGAACGATTTAATTCGGCCTGCGCTTTACGACGCTTACCACGAGATTGTTCCCGTAGTGCAATCCAAAGGGTTGTCGGCGAAGAAAGAAACTGTCGATGTCGTGGGTCCGGTGTGCGAGTCCGGCGACTTCTTCGCACGCGATCGGGAGTTGCCTCGTGTGGAAGAGGGCGACTTGCTTGCGATTCTTGATGCTGGGGCTTACGGGATGGTGCTCGCTTCGAACTACAACACGCGCCCGCGGCCCGCAGAAGTGCTGGTGAGCGGGAAGTCGGTCAAGCTCATCCGGCGCCGGGAAAAGGTGCACGAACTGTACTCTGCGGAATTGTAGGCGGAGCAGCCCTTCCCCCGCTGTGACTTACCTTTCTCCCCACTTCAGTTTCGTGCGGAGGACGTGGAAGAAATCCGAATCAGTGCGGTACAGGCTGACTTTGTGATCGGATCGGCGACAGCGCACCCGGTCTCCATCCTTCAGATCAAGACCGGGCTGGCCGTCCAGGCTGAGATAGGCCACTTCCTCGTCGCTGCGCAGCAATATCTCGATGACGGCTGAATCGGGCACCACCAGCGGGCGGTGCGTAAGCGAGTGCGGCGCCACCGGAGTGATCACAAAAGCTTTGACCGTCGGCATCACCACTGGGCCGCCCGCGGAGAGAGAGTACGCAGTCGTACCCGTGGGCGTAGCCACGATCATTCCATCGGCCCGGTAGCTGGAGACGAACGTTTTGTCGACGAAGAGGTCGTAGTTATTCAGGCGAGCCAAAGCTGTCTTGTTGACGACGACGTCATTAAACGCCATGTAGCTCCCCAGGATCTCTTCACCGCGCAGCAAATCACAGTGCATCAGCGAACGATGTTCCACATGCGCCCGGCTCTGCACAATCGCATCGAGCATAGAGAAGAGCGAGGAAAGCGGGACATCGGTGAGGAAGCCAAGCGAACCCAGGTTCACGCCGAGCAGTGGAGCATCGGCTTCAGCGGTGGCCCGAACGGCTGAAAGCAGCGTTCCGTCGCCGCCGAGCACTACCACCAGGTCCAAAGGCCGCGAGGACATTTGCGAACGCAGCACTTCCTCCTGACCTCGGGAATACTTTGCAGTCTCCGGATCTACGATGACCTGATAGCTGTGGGCTTCGAGCCATGCCAGGAGTTCAGGAACGGTTCGCGCAACCTCCGGCCGCGCTGGACGAGAGATAATGGCCGCAACTTTCGATCGTGCAGATGAGCGCGAACTTGCCATGTTGGACGAGTGAAAAGGAGATTGTACAGAATTCGAAGAAAAAAGCTTTAACCAGGGCGCGCCTTCCATCGCGCTCAGGGCACGCTCCGGAGCACAGCGTGATTAGAAGACCCCCAGAAGAAGGAATTCGCGGTTCCCTTCCGCCCCGAGGATCGGCGATTCGATGACATCCGTGCGAGAACAAGCCAGGTCCAGCAAGGTTCTCTTAACCTTTTCGACCGACGCCAACTGCGCAGCCTCGTCGCGGACGATGCCTCCCTTGCCAACGAATTCCCTTCCCGCTTCGAACTGAGGTTTCACCAGGACGATCATCTGCCGCCCGCGGCGCTCGCTTGGAGACTGCGGGAAGCCCGCCTTGACGACCGGAGGCAGAACCAGCGTCGCGGAAATGAACGCCACGTCTATCACGATGAGGTCCACGTTCTCGCCGATAACCTCGGCAGTCACGTACCGGGCATTGGTTTTTTCCAGGAGGCGGACGCGAGAATCCTGCCGCAATTTGAAATCCATTTGTCCGTAACCGGTATCGACCGCGATCACACGAGCAGCGCCATGCTGCAGCAGGCAATCAGTGAACCCGCCGGTTGAAGCACCGACGTCAAGACACAACTTGCCTTCGACATCGATCTGCCAGTGTTCCAGAGCGCGTTCAAGTTTGAGTCCACCACGGCTCACGATACTTCAGATCTTCGCCGAGCAGGCGAATCGCGGCCTCGGGCTCAACTTGAGCCCCAGCCTTGTCGAGTTTCTGATCGTTGACCAACACTTTCCCCGCGAGAATGAGAGCCTGGGCACGTTCTCGCGAGGCGGCGAGCCCGCGCTCGACGAGAAGTTTGTCGAGTCTGAGTTTCAAGGTCGACACAAGATCGCAGAGTTGTGGCGGCAACTAGGTTGGTTTGCAGTCGGACCACGAAAGTGCCAGCACTCGCGGCGGTGCAAAATGCTGAACCATTTCTCGCTGAATCACTTACAAAGATACGGTCGTGTTTTTCCACAGAATTTTCCACGGTTATGTTGAAAACTTTTTCGCCTTCGCCTGCTTCAGAAATTCAAAGAGAAAGCCGCCCGACGGGGGCGGCTCTGGAAATCTTCGAATGGCCCTTAGCCAGCCACTTCTTCCAGCAACTTTTGGTCAATGTCGAAGTTGGAGTGCACGTTCTGCACGTCATCCTGATCTTCGAGCGCTTCCATGAGACGGATCATGGTGTTGGCGGCTTGGCCTTCAAGCTTGATGTAGTTCTGAGGAATCATCGCAACGCTCGAAGACGCCGGCTCGATCCCGGCTTTCTTCACGGCTTCGAGCACGGTCTCGTACGCGGAGGGTTCGGTCAGGATTTCCCAATTCTCGCCGTCGTCATTCAGATCTTCGCCGCCGGCTTCGAGAACGATGTTCATCAGATCGTCCTCTTTTGCCGCACTCTTCGGAATGACGATGTCGCCCTTCTTGTGGAACATCCAGGAGACCGCGCCGGCTTCCGCCATGTTGCCGCCGTTCTTGCCGAAACAGTGGCGGATTTCACTGACGGTGCGGTTGCGGTTGTCGGTATTGATATCGAGCAGAACCGCAACGCCGCCGGGGCCGTAGCCTTCGAGAGAAAATTCCTCGTAGGTGGCGCCGGGCAGTTCTCCGGTGCCGCGCTGAATGGCCCGCTTGATGTTATCGGCGGGCATGTTTTCGGCCTTGGCGGCGACGATGGCGCCGCGCAGCCGCGGGTTGGAATCAGGGTCGCCGCCGCCATTCTTCGCGGCAATGCTGATTTCCTTGATGAGACGGGTAAAAATCTTGCCGCGCTTGGCGTCCAGCGCGCCCTTCTTGTGCTTGATTGTGGCCCATTTTGAATGGCCGGACATGGCTAGACCTCGTAGCTAATGATGTCGGTTGAACGCGGGATTCGCCCGTAGAAAGATCACAGGCTGCCTCGAAAGTATGCAGGCGAAAAGGGATTATAGCACGAGACCGTTCTGCTGGTCGCGGCGTCCCTCGAAAACGGGTCGAATGATCCGAGGCAACCTTCCCTCATTGCCGAGCGGCGGCCTGATCGGGTTATTGACGGCAATAGACGTACGCCCCTAACATGCCAGCGGGGCATTCTCCCGCATGACTGGCCATGTTATAGGTCACTACCGAGTCCTCGAAAAAATCGGCTCCGGAGCCATGGGAGAGGTTTTCCGCGCCCGTGATGAAAGGCTGGGACGCGACGTCGCACTGAAGCTGATCCGGCCGGCTTCCAGCGACAACCCCGACCATCTGCGCCGTTTCGAACTGGAAGCTCGCGCCGCAGCAGCGCTGAATCATCCCAACATTGTCGCCGTTTATGACGTTGGTTTTAATGAGGGGTCTCCCTACATCGTTTGTGAATTGCTGGAAGGCAAAACCCTGCGCAAACGGCTGGCAGAAGGAGCACTGCCGGTTCGCATGGCCGTCGATTACTCGCTGCAAATCGTGCAGGGGCTTATCGCGGCGCACGATCACCGCATCGTTCATCGTGACCTGAAGCCGGAAAACCTGTTCGTGACCACCGACGGCCGGGTCAAGATTCTCGACTTCGGAGTGGCAAAACTGCAATCTTCGCCCGAAGACTCCGAACGGTCAGTCGAAGAGTTAACCACGGTCACCAAAAGCGGCGCTGTCATCGGCACCGTCGCCTACATGTCGCCCGAGCAACTGCGGGGCAAGGCAGTGGACCACCGCAGCGACATCTTCAGCGTGGGCGCGATCCTTTACGAAATGTTGACCGGGCGCCGAGCCTTTCGCGGCGAGACTGAGGTAGACACAATTACCGCGGTGCTCCGGGAAGATCCTCCTCGAAATCAATCTGGAGCAGGCCAGCATTCCCTTATCGTTCCAGCAGAATCGTGCGCCATTGTCTGGAGAAGGAACCGGAGAACCGCTTTCAATCGGCGCGCGATCTGGGGTTTGCGCTGGACACTCTTTCAAGCGCTACTGGCGGGCAAGCAACCCGACTCGGAGTTTCCCGGCGGCAAGCAAAGCTGGTTCCCTGGGCGGTGGCGGCTGTTCTTCTGGTGTCGACGCTGCTGCTCCTCGTAAATCAGTGGCGACGGCCGGCGCTTGCTCCGTCTTACCGGCGTCTGACCTTCGAACAGGGCACGGTGTACTCGGCGCGCTTCGCACCCAACTATCGGGCGATCGTGTACGGTGCGGCCTGGAACGGACAAGCCGCTGCAGCTCTTCTCCACTGTCGGTGATTCCCTCCTGAGCTCAGCCGCTCAACGTTACGGACGCGAACTTGCTGGCGATCTCTCGCAGCGGAGAACTGGCGGTGGTGCTCCACGGGGCTCACCTGGCACATCTGGAAACAGCAGGCGGCACGCTGGCCCGCACGCCTCTGGCCGGAGGCTCTCCGCGGGAAGTCCTCGAAGACGTTTCGTGGGCAGACTGGGATGCAAACGGTGAACTGGCTGTCGTTCACCATGCTCGAGGGCCGTGATCGAATTGAGTACCCAATCGGTCATGTTCTGTACCAAAGCAACGGCTGGATCAGCCACCTGCGTTTTTCTCCGCAAGGCGACAAAATCGCGTTTATGGATCACCCGCGAGTGGGATGATCGCGGGTCCGTTTCTGTGATCGATCTCAGCGGCCACGTGCAAAGTGCTCACCACGGAATGGGAATCCGAGGACGGCCTGGCCTGGAGTCCCGATGGGAAAGAAGTTTGGTTTACCGGCGTCGAAAGGGGTATCAACCGTGACCTGCTCGCGGTGAACATGTCTGGACGGATTCGGAAGATGCTGGATCTACCGGCTGGCATGACCTTAGAAGATGTGGCGCCGGACGGCCGAGTACTGGTGAGCCTGGATGACGAACGCATTGCCATGGCCACCACTGCGCGGGACGGCAAGAGCGTCGATCTTTCCTGGCACGATTGGAATATTGCCAAAGACATTTCGGCGATGGGAAGTCGGTCTTGTTCGAAGATTCCAGCGAAGCGGCTGGGCCTCACTATTCCGTTGCCATTCGAAGAATCGACGGCACTCCACCGGTGCAATTGGGCGAAGGCAGCGCGGGCGGCCTTTCACCGGACGGCAAATGGGCGATTTCTATTCTCACGGGTAGTCCTGGGCGGGTAACGCTGCTTCCCATCGGTCGCCGGTCAGCCTCGTACGATTGCGTTACCCGGGCTGGAGCACATTCAGAACGGCTATGCTCATTTTCTGGCCGATGGAAAACACATCACGCTCAACGCCAACGAAGCCGGCCACGGCGTGCGCATGTTATCTGGTGGATCTGGACGGAGGAAAACCAATACCGATCACGCCGGAAGGCATCACCGGCGGGTTGGTTTCGCCCGACGGCCAATTCATTCTCCGAGCCAACGATGCGGGAGCCCGGTCGCGGTTTATCCCATCACTGGAGGTGCGCCTCATACCATCCCCAATCTCGAACCGGATTTTTCTCCGCTCCAGTGGTCGGAGGACAACTCGGCAGTCTATGGGTTTCGTCGTGGCCAGGTTCCAACCAAGGTGTACAAGGTCAACCTGGTGACTGGCGAAAGACACTTATCCAGGAATTGCAGCCGACGACTACCACAGGCGTGGTCTACATTGCCCCCGTGGTTGTGACCCGCGACGGTTCACGCTTCGCTTATAGCTATTACCAGGTCTTCTCTGTGCTTTATCTGATTTCGGGCTTGCGGTAACCCGACCGCGCCAAACGGGGCTGCTTATTCAAGTAGCCCGGAAAAATTCTCCGGCACGTAATGGAAGAAGATGGATGTCGAGGTATAACCCTCTGCCAAGACACCTGCGATAATGAGGCACCTTCGTTCCCCGATAAACCAGACCGTCGCCCAGCGCCTGATAAACCGTGACTGTACCTTCAGCAGTATCCAGGCATATGGGCCACGAAGTTGCCAACTGCGGCTCGGGAGAAAAATCCAGACACAGGGTAACGCTGAACTCGCACTGTTGCCGATCGGTGTGCTTCTTCAACTCGGCGCCACTTAAATAAGAAGCCAGATACACATAAGAAGGCTTGAGCGCTTCTCCCACGATGGCGCTGACCGCGTTTGTAATCTGGTGATGGAAGAAGCGCGCCACACTCTCATTGTGAGACGTGTAGCGCCGCGGGCTCTGCTCATCGCCGAGACGAATGGCTCCACGCCGGATGGCATGCCGGTAATAGCGGCGCAAAGCTGCAAGATTGAAAGGGTGAATCAAGTTGGCGGCAGGCATGTATCCTTTTTCTCGAAACCCGCGAGCGCTTTTTCTGACGACTTCAGCCCACTCCGCAAGACGGCGCTCGGCCTGCTCCTCCGGCGTCACAATGCCTGCGCCAGCCAACAAGCAGCGAATGTCTCTGGGAACGGAGGCAGGCACGGGCTCTCCTGCACGAAGACGTGAAACCACCGCTTCCAACCTTGGACCCAACCAAAAGGGATGCAGAGAACCGCTGGCCGGGTCACGCACCCAGGCCATCGAATCCTGCAAGTTGAAGTTCTCCAGCAAGTGCCGATGAAGTTCCAGTTCTGCCGGCAATTGTCCGGGGGGCAGCACCAAACATTGCGGGTTTAGGAATAGCTGCTGGTGAGACAGGTTCTGCCACCAGCATTGGGACTCGAGCTGGCGCGGCGGAATCAAGTGCAGCGGCAACTCGTCGAGCAGACAATGGAACTGGCCTGGGGGCAGCGTCGCGCTATCCCTTTGCCGCGACTCCACCCCCATCAGGCCAGCAATCCATTCCAGCCACGCCGCGTCTTTTACTTGTGAAGCCATCCGTTTACTGTGAAGCGGCTGTCCGCGAATGCTCTTGAGCGGCATTCTACGGGAGTGATTTCATGCAACAGCGAGCACGGAAAAAACACGATCTGGTTCTGCCGCGGTGCGATGGTCTGATAGCTGCCTGTGCCGACTTGCCGCTCCCCGCTCCCATTCGAATCGTGGAGGCGTAACTCCCCACCCTCGAACTGGCAGGGTTCGCCATGGAAAAAGTAAACGAATGTGATCGTGCGAGATGCGATCGTTTCCTGTGCGTCGTCGCTATGCGCGAGGAAAAAGTCCCCGTCATTGCTGGCTGTAATCTGAGTTTCCACGTGTCTAACGGGAAACTCCTCGATGCCAAGCTGATCCAGCACCCTCGGCAGCACCCACCGAATTCGCTCCAGTATGACTTCCCTATGCCTTCCCAAATCCGTGAGCACCCGCGAGCGGCGATGGTTGTAGTCGACCTCTCCCGGTCCACCGCTCGGCGACACTACCTCGCTGCTCTGGAACTCGGCCTCACGCTGCAGCGTGTACGAAACAAGTTCGTCGAGCTCTTGCGGAGCCAGGAATTCATCGAGCACAACGCATTGCGCTCGAACGGTCTCAGGCGCGTCCAAAACACCGACTCCGTTATCCGGCTCGACGTGGCTACGCTGTGCCCACTCCTGCACCGGTACATTCAATGGTCGGAGACGGTCGGGTTGCAGTGCACCTTGTGGTCCCGGAGCCTTCGCGGGTGGTTGCGGCGAGCCTTGCGGTCCCGGAGCCTTCGCGGGTGGTTGCGGCAAGCCTTGCGGCCCCGGAGCCTTCGCGGGTGGTTGCGGCAAGCCTTGCGGCCCCGGAGCACGTAACTGAACCGAGGCGGAAGGCATGGTCTCGTCAGTCCCCGCCGGAATTCCCGAGCGGGCCAGGATTTGTTCCACAATGCTGCCGCCCAACAGCGCAAAGGCGCGCTGGGCAACGGTTTCACCCACCGATCGCGCTATGGCTGCGCTTACTGCCGATTGGGTCTGCGGGTCACGCCTGGAAGCTGCTCTGGAGTTTTGCAGGAGGCTCATCAGCAACTCCCGCTCTTGCGGGCTCAGGATTCGTTCATCCCGCATTAACGTTTCAGAAAAGGAATCGAGAATCTGCTTCGCCGTCATCGAGCACACTCCTCCCTCAACTTGGTTGAACGTTCTTAGTTCCAGTGGGGCGAAATGGGGAAGCAGCTTTCGCGGAGACACTATCACCGAGGCGGCAAATTATCAAACGAAAAGTTATTCAAACTTTTAAGGGAGACGTTACCGGCTCGCCATCGCGCCCACCATGGAGTGGAAAATCTTCATCCCGTCGGTGCAGCCGAGTTCAGGTTCGGCAGAGCGCTCGGGATGAGGCATCATGCCGACTACATTGCCGCCAGCGCTGCAGATGCCGGCGATGTTGTCCAGAGAACCGTTGGGATTGGCCGAGGACGAAATCTCACCATCGGGAGCGGCATAGCGAAACACGACGCGGTCGTTTCGATGTAATTCATCTAACGTTGCCTGGTCGCAGAAATAGTTCCCATCCATATGGCCGATGGGGATCGTCAATACTTCTCCCTGGGAGCAGGCGTTGGTGAAGGGAGTGGCAGCATTCTCCACCCGCACCTGTACCGGCTTGCAGACGTATTTCAGTCCAGTATTCCGCATTAAAGCTCCGGGCAAAAGGCCGGACTCGCACAGGATCTGAAAGCCATTGCAGATTCCCAGCACCAGGCCTCCGCCATCGGCAAAACGGCGCACCGATTCCATTACGGGCGAGAACTTCGCGATCGCGCCGGTTCTGAGGTAGTCGCCAAAGGCAAAACCTCCCGGGACAATGATGGCATCGCAGTTTTCCAGATCGTGCGATTCATGCCAGAGAAAAGTCACGGGCTGCTTAGCCACCTGTTGAATGGTCCAGTAGGCATCGTGGTCGCAGTTCGAGCCGGGAAAGATGATGACTCCAAATTTCATCGCCTGTCGTCTATCCTTAGGTTTGGGATTTGAGGTCAGTTTAGCACGCCCGGTTTTGGGTGTGCGGCGCTGCGGTCGAGCCGCAAAATAAATTTAGCCGGCGGCTTCAGCCGCCGAGTGGGTTTACCTTTTTCTAACGGGGTACCCCCTCCCCCCTGGGGTGTAATGGAATCATCAAGTTAGCGCGAAATTCCCCGCAAAATCCGCATAGCAAAGGACTTAGCGGTCATAATCCGCAAAACAAAGGAGTTAAGCCCCGATTTTTGCTCGGGCGCCGCAGCGGGCTCTGCTGCCTTTGCCTAGGCAATCATGCGACGAATTGTGGGCTGTGCGCAAGGTCAGATGTCACGGGGTTTGCCTGTGGAAATCTTTTGGCATAATTTCGCCGGGCCGACGGGACTGTTTGATCTGCGAGTGGGCTAGCAGCCTGTGTCTAAACTACGAGTGCTCGAGCGATCTTCCAGGTCGACGAGCAGGTCCGCGTCGACGAAGAAGAGAGTTCACCTGAAGGTCCGAGATACACTTTCGTTCGCGCAATAATTCGGCCGCAAGAATCGGATAGAAGACTTGCGACGTGCGAGCCTACGATCATCGAGTCGGAAGCGTTTCGGCGCTCGAGACACACTCTACGTAGGAGGAAAAAGTGAAAACTCTCATTGCGGTGATGATGGCCTTACTTGGAACGCTGGCCATGGGGCAATCTGCAGCGGTCAAAACCTGGGATCCCAGCAGTATTATCTGGCAGAGCACCTATCCGGACGGAACCAAGTGGTCGGTACTGGAAGGGGACAAAGATGCACCGGGGAAGGCATTCACCTATGCATTCTACATTCCTGCCGGATACTGGGAGCACCACTCCCATAACCAAGACGCCCGAGTGGCCGTCGTCTCGGGCGCACTCAAGGTTGCGATCGGACCCAAACTCGACAAGGAAGGAGCGAAGGTTTATCCAGTTGGAAGCTTCCTCCTGGTGCCAGCGAACGTAGAGCACACGATGGGCGCGGACGTGGACACCATCATTATCGGTACTGCCATGGGCCCTTGGAAGACTCATCACGACGAAGACATGCATCACCACTAAAGCACGATGTGCGAGTCAGTAATTCGTGGTAAATCACTGTGCCTGGAGAATGATTCTGGGTAGTGTCTGGCCAGGGCGATGGGAACATGCAGGCGGCGGGGCCGCCGTCTCCGGAGCGGGAATCTAGTTCGACGGAGGCTTGGCTGCCGCTGCGGTCTTTGGGCTCGCGTCGGGCTCGGCAGCGGCGGGGTGGCTGGTGGCTTCGCTTTGCATGATCGTTGTCATTTCAGGAGGCGCCGGGGGCGGAATCCCCTTTGCCCTCACGATTGCCCAGTGCCATTCCTGGTCGGGAAAGAGCGCAAAGTTCAAAGGCGTGCGGAAGATCGCAGTCGTGGACGGAGCGGCTGATCCCTTCACGTGCAGCAGGAGGGTTACATCAGGCTGCCTCTGGATCGAGTCCGGAACTTGTGGGGACGCGTCACCCGCCGCCGCGGGAATAATGCGTGCCTGGCCGAAGTGCGAAACGGCGTCGACGGGCTCGGGGCGTTTCACGATGGTGAGACCGATCACCACCTCGCGCAGGTCCCATAGCGTTCCGTTATGCATAGAAACCTGCAGGGAATCTCCGTCGATCGTGGCCGGACCCTCCAGCTTGGCCAGTTCGCTGCGCGGTAATTCATCCAGCAAGAAGGGATCGGAGAGCAGTGAAGTGGTTTTCGCCGTAAACGACAGACTGCAGCTGACATCGGGCGAGGCGAGGTGAATGCTCTTCGCTGCGGGTTCGGGCGAGAAAACCAGCGAGGGACCAGCCGCACGGCGGCGTTCTGCGTCGTCCATCGCTTGTGAGAAATTGTCGTTATCAATAACCGGTTCGGACGAAGCAGTATTCTTCCGAAAGCTGCGCGCCACATCCCCCAGCGGAGTGTCGCCGGGATCTTCTTGTGCGCTAACCCAGGAGGGCAGCGCCAACAGGAGAATTCCCGAGAGCAGCAGGGTGAACTTGAGGCGGGTTGGGGTAAATACTCGCACAGGGAATAAGGAAGCGAGCCAAACGCGCGATTAATTTGCCCGCAAAAAACGCGGGCGAGTCGCGCGGCTCGCCCAGGTCCTTCGTTCGCGCAAAGAACGCGCTCTCTCAGGATGACAACCAAACGTCCCATAGCAATTGTAGTGAGAGGGGGCGGCGAAGCGGAGGTTACCTGGCGAACTTTAGTAACTGGAACTTCCCAGAAGAAGAAAAAGAGAGGGCGCGCGCTGACGAAATGGAGGCGCAACGGGGCGCGCGCCCAAACCTAAACTCCAGGCTTCCTAAAGAAGACCCGAAGACCGCAACCGCGAGACTGGATCGGCTACTGGCTGCCGCCGGAATACCCAACGTGCCACCGCAAAGCCCAGAGCCGCATAACACAGATGCATGAACCTCATAGATACCCCCAACGTCTCAATCGGCCATCAGCTTAGGGGGAGGATCAGCATCACTATCGGCAAAATAGCAGTGGGGGGCGGACCGGACAAGGCCCGTCCGTGCCATCCAGGTGGCACGGAAGTAATACGGCATGGCCCGCAAGTGCATTACGCAAGAGTCGGCCGTAAGTGTCACTTTTCAGTGAGCGGGTTCGTCAGCATGCATCATTATTAGCAAGCATCGAGGGCATCCGGACAGGGAACATCCGGATCGCAGCAGCAGGCAAGTCGAATGGGAAACGCGCGACGCCACACATCAGTTCCTGATTCTATTTCTTCGCGAGCGTTAGACGGGCGGCTTGAAGCTCTCTGCGTTTGGCGGCGTCCACCTTGGGATAGGCGAGATTGAGTTCTTCGAGCGTTTCGACAATGGCCGCTGAAACTGCGAGGTGCGTGAACCATTTATTGTCCGCCGGAATGACATACCACGGAGCGTGTCTGGTGGCAGTATTGCGGATCATGTCTTCGTAAGCTTTCTGATAATCGTCCCAATATTCGCGTTCATGAATATCTGCCGCGGAGAACTTCCAGTTCTTCCCCGGTTCCTCGAGGCGAGCCAGGAAGCGCCGTTTCTGTTCCTTTTTTGAAAGGTGCAGGAAAAACTTGCGGATCACGGTGCCGTTGCGCGCCATGTGGCGCTCAAAGCAGCGAATGTCTTCGAAGCGTTCCTCCCAGATATCCTTGGTCACCAAGGATGCGGGAAGATTCTCGTCCTCAAGCGCCTTGGGATGTACGCGCACCACCAGCAACTCTTCGTAGTAGGAGCGATTGAATATTCCGATATGGCCGCGCTCGGGCAGATTTCGAGTCGTGCGCCACAGAAAATCATGTTGCAGTTCGGCCTCAGAGGGCACCTTGAACGAGTAGACCTGGCAGCCTTCTGGATTCACGCCAGACATGACGTGCTTGATCGTCCCATCTTTGCCGGCAGCGTCCATGGCCTGAAAAATCAGCAGCAGCGCCCAACAATCCTGGGCGTAGAGTTTGGCCTGCAAGTCGGCCATACGGGCGATATCTTTCTGCAGATCTTCCTGCGCATGCTCTACCGAGCGCCAGTGTCCGGTATCAGCGGGATCGAAATCCTTCAGGTGTAAATGCCTGCCATCGTCGACGCGGTAGGATCGGGCTAGTTTGGCGGTTCTCATTCTTTTTCACTCCGGCGAAGCGACTGCGTGATAAGTTTTCCTGCTCATGCGCGAATACCCACGGAGAGTGGGTCGCACGGATCCAGCACCAGTTCGGCCTCAGCGTTCACAAAGGCCGATCCCTTGATGCTGGGATACACCTTGCCATCCCGTACTTTCACACTGCCTTCAAACACACTGCCAACAATGCTCTCCTGCTTCCATGTCTGACCTTCGCGGATTTTGCCGTCCGCATAAAGGCAAGCCAGCTTGGCGCTGGTTCCGGTTCCACAAGGAGAGCGATCATAGGCTTTGCCTGGACAGAGCACAAAATTCTTGCTGTCCACTCCGGGAAGCTGGGATGGACCAAACAGCTCGACGTGGTCAATCTCCTTCCCATCGTCGCCGGCGATGCCAGTGTCGCGAAGGGCATTGCGGATCGCCCAAGTGAAAGCCGTCAGCTCGTCGACGCTTCGCAGCGTTAGTTCCATGGAGTGATTGTGCACGAGGAAAAACCAGTTCCCACCCCAGGCCACATCGCCGTGCACCTGGCCGTATCGTGGTACGTCGACTGCGATATTGGCCGCGCTGCGATAACTTGCGACATTGTTGACGGTAACTGCGCTGCTTTCGTGCAGAACTGCGCTTACAGTTCCGACCGGCGTCTCTATCTGGTGCTCGCCTGGTTCGATGCGGTTCATGTAGGCCAATGTTGCGACGAGGCCAATGGTCCCGTGACCACACATGCCGAGGTAGCCGACGTTATTAAAGAAGATGACGCCGGCGGCGCAGGTGGAATCCAGAGGATCGCAGAGCAATGCGCCAACCATGACGTCGGAACCGCGCGGCTCATTCACCACGGCGGAGCGAAAACTGTCGTAGTTACGGCGAAAGCATTCCAAACGGTCAGCAAGCGGGCCGGCTCCAAGGTCAGGGCCGCCGCTCACTACCAATCGGGTCGGCTCGCCCCCGGTATGGGAGTCGATGACCCGAACGCGATGGCATTCTCTACCCTTCATTTTGCTTCGTTCCAGCTTCCATAACGATGATGCGGCCAACGAGGCCAGGAGATCCGGAGCACTGAGCCTTCGCGAGAGCTGTTTGGTTTATGGATACAATATGCGTGATCGCCGCCTTGAGTCCATCCTAGAAATTGCCGAAAAGGGCGCGTTGGGCCCTGGGCATGCTTGCTGCGATCTTCATCGGCTTGACGACTACCGGGCGGTGCAGCACAGTTTCGAGCAGATGGCGCTCGGCAGCGATGGTTCGGGCGGATGGTCCGAGCGGCGAATAGCATTCAGCACATATTACTAGAGCTTCGTTCCTTGCTAAGGCTGGGGTGTATTTGCGCAGGAATCCATTCTTGGATTTCTTGCGATCGGCTTCGGCTTTAATCTGAACGCTTCTCTTCGGAGTGTCTCCAATCTGAATACGACGTATGTGGCCGTCGTGCCCGGCATCCAACGCGTTGGCCAGGCGCAAAATAGCGGTTAGCTGGATGGTTGCTTTCTGCTCGTCGGGGAGGAGGTCTGCCAGGGCTTTGTGCTTTCTGGTGGGGAGGGATCCGCGGTGAAAGCGGGCGACGATGGCGGCGCGTTGCAGGTCTGCGGGCTTCCAGCCTAACGGATTGCCATGCGCGCGAATCAGGTCGAACGAAGTTTTGTGATGTCCCTTGTCGCCTTTGGACTTGCCTACATCATGCAATAGGGCAGCTGCGAGCAGGCTGGAGCGGGCAGAAGGGCCGTCAACCGAAAGCTGCCAGCCGGAGGCTAGAAGGCCGTCGTAGAGCTGAAGGGCGAGGCCGGCTACGCGCTCAGAATGGGCAAAATCGGGATCGAGGCCATTCGCCCAGAGCTTCATGCGGCGGATGGCTAGCGCATGAATCTGCTTGCCTTGCGGCAGGGCGGCGCGCCAGACTTGCCAGAGAGAGTCAGGGCCGACCATCTTCTGGCGATAGCGTTCGATACGCTGGTTGCGCTCGTAGAGAATTCGTTCATGCCATAACCGACGCGAATCTGCGTCAGGGAAAATGTGGCAAGAGATTGCGGTGGCCCAGAGCACGTCGAGGTCGTGGACCTCGCCCAGCAAGTCCTGGACTTCTTTGAGGTCGTTACTCCAGGCCTTGTGTTCGATGGGTAGAAAATTCTCAACGATGTAGCGGAAACGCTTGATGCCGATGCGGAGACTGTGAAACGCGGTCTGGGAGCGGTTGCGCAAGGCGCGATGGTGGAGTTCGCGGGCTTGGGTCCAGCGCTCCAGAGCCAGATGCTTGAATAGAGCACTGCCCAACCGGACGTGGGCGGCACGCGCCGGAAGAGAGCGGGTCCACTGACGCCAGTGTTTATGGTCGAATTCTTCGAGAGCGGCGTGGGCTTCCAGCTTTTGCTCTGCTTCGCGCGCGGCGAGGATTCTGAGCAGGGCCTGGGCGGCGGGATCGGCGTTTGAAATGGATTCATTGTTTGGTTGAGATGGAAGCAAAGCGGGTAAGGGTGCCCGCTCCACAGCGGCTTCGTTAAGGCCCAGCTTTTCGATCCACTCCATCATGACCTGGATATCGCGCAAGGCACCCAGCCGCTGAAACAGGCGCTTGCCGGCCTTTCTCATGGCCTTCCAATTAGGATCGGGGTCGAGGGCGTTCAGCCCGTCGGCCATGGAGCGGCAGCGGCGCAAGCAGACGCGCAGGTCGTGAACGGGATCTGGACTGAAATCGGCGGCGACGTGGTCGCACTCCTCTAACACACGCACCATCCAGTAGCGCAGGCCCGTCGTTTTCTTGGCGCGTGTGCTGTGAGTGGTTGAGGAAAACACTAAGGTTCCGGGGAGCGGAGGATGCTCTTGCCAATTCTGCCCGTTACCTCCGTAACGTGCAACCCCTTACCTGTTCGATTTAACCTTTTATTGCCTATAGGTATCTAGAGCCAGAACTGCGGGTTGAGGGGTGTTTTATCAGCGACGCTACCACATTTCACGCAAACCGAGCGGCCTCTGCGCGGGCTTTTGTCCACAGCCTGAATATTCTAATCAAGTACGCGCGCATGTACGGCCCTGATCACAAGCGGACCGAGGCGCAGTTCGAAACCGCCTGGAATGAATTGCAGCATGGTCTACCCGCAGCGGGAGAGGGTGGCTTCTTGCTGGGCGTTTCCGACAACAAGTTGCTGCTGGATGGGGTTCCGCTGGAAGCCGGACAGACCGAACGCAGCTTTGGTCAGCTCTTGAGCACGGCCGGCCTAGCTAGTTTGCACTTCTCCAAAGATGTAACCGTCGAAGACTTTGCCCGCCTGGTGCGGGCCTTCACCCTGGCCGGCTCCAAAGCCCAGGACGTGGCCAAGCAGATCAAAGAAGCTCTCAGCGGCGGAGGCAAACAGAGCACGATCAAGATTAATGAAGTGAAATTTGTAGCGGCCGACCCGCTGACCGGCGATATCAGCGTGGCGGCACAGATCGCGGCGCAAACTCTGGGACCGGAATTCAAGCAATGGTTGAACGATCCGCAGAAGCTGCTGCAATTGATCGCAGCGGCGGAAGGCGCCAACTCAGGGGGCGGAGGCCAGCCTGGCGGCACCGTCGTTCCGTTCGGAAGCGTGCCGAACGCTTCCGGCCATTGGGTTGCGGGACCAGCAACCGGCGCCACCCCGGCGGGAACTGGGACAGGGACTGCTCCGGCCTGGGAAGGCGGAGTGGTACCGCTGCAGGAAGCCGAAGTGATTCAAGCTATCCGTCTGCTGACGCGATTTGGTCAAGTGCAGGACGATCCAAATGCGAATCCGGAGGCTCTGCAGAAAGAGCTGACCGAAGTCGACCCGAACACGCGGTTGAACCTGCAGCAGCTGCTGGGAAGCCTGGCGGCCAAGGCGGCAACTACTCAGGAAGAAGACACGCCGCTGCTGATGAAGGCAGCCGAGCACATGGCAATCCGCTTCGCGCTCGAGCGCTATTCGAAAGGCGAAGTGAAGGTCAATGCCGTGCACCAGATGATGGAGCACATGAGCCGGCAGATGGACTCGCTGCGCGGGATTCTGAAGTTGCAAGAAGAAAAGATGAACAAGGCGGGCATTCTGGTGGAGTCGCACGCCGACATCCTGGACCGGATGTTCTGGGCCGAAGTGCCGGAGTCAGGAAAGAAGACGGTGCTGCTCTCGAATGAAGCTCCGTGCGTGCCACCGCGAAACCTGCGCCAGTTCCTGGAAGTGCTGCTCGACCGGGACGACAAGCAAACGTCGGCTGAAATTCTGAACAACTATTCTGGTTGCATCGTCAGTAAGGAGCAGGAACCGCGGCGCAAGACGGCGATTGGATTGAGCCAGCTGGCTGACCTTTACGCCCGGCTGGGTGGTGAAGCCATGGGCACGGCCATCCACAAGGTAAGTGAGCAGTTGTGTGTGGAGAAAGATCCGGAACTGCAAAGCCTGCTGAGCGCGGCCTTTGTGCGCCTGAGCCAGGAGGCCAGCGAGGCCAAGAATTATCAAGCGGTGAACGAAGTATGCGCCGGGATGGAGATGCTGCTGCAGCAACGTCCGGTCATGGTGAACGACTTGCGCCCACGGGTGGGCGTGGAAAATCGGATTCCGGAGTTCATTGAAGAGGCGTTGCATTATGAGCCGGTGCCCGCAGACCTGCTCTTGGTCCTGCGGCGCACCTGCCAATCGGGAGCCGAACATCTGGCCGACCGGTTCTTCCGCTGCATGCGGCGTGACGAGTGCGACCGCATGGTCGAACTGGTCAAGGAGATGGGAAGCCCGGCTTTGACGCAGCTGCGGGAGATTTTGCGGACCGGGCAGCCGCGACAAGCCTCGGCGGTGGTGGGACTGTTGAGCCGTCTGGATGTGAACACGTTGCTGGAACTCTTGCCGGCGCGGTTGCCGGAATGGAACCGTTTTTACCACGACATTGTGGTTCGCCAGATCGCGTACGGAGCTGCTCCGGACCGCGGGCGAACCCTGCTGGAACTGGCGGAAGTGCTGGATGCGGTGGTACTGCCGGAGTCAATCGATGAAATCGGGATGAGCGGCGATATCACGGCTGCACCGCCGCTGATCGCGATGGCGAAGCCGGGCGAAGCGGCTTCGCGTTCGCCGTTCGTGCAACTGAAGGCTGTCGAATCACTGGGCCGGCTGCGTGATCCGGAGGCGGTGTCGCTGTTGCGGGAGATTGTCGAGACAAAGAAGACTTTTGGCTGGGTTCATCACCGCGAACTGCGGATTGCGGCGGCGCAGTCGCTCTCCAAGACCGACCCGCGCTACAGTGGCCAGATTCTCTCCGATAGCGGCATCGAGGCGGCGGAACTGGCAATCGCGCCCCTGGATACGGCTCCGGCATGTCCTTGGGTCCGGCAGCGGCGCTACGAACGCATGGTGCTGGCGCGCACGATCAGCGCCTCCATCGGCAGTTCGTGGGGAAAGTCGAAGATTCTGATCCGCGAGTTGAGCCTGGGCGGAGGCATGGGCACAAAAGAAGATAATCTGCGCATCGGCAGCGAGGCCGATCTGGAGATTTCTCTGGGCATGCGGTCGAAGATTCGCGCGCATGTCTTGCTGCGCCGGGCACGTGTGAACGAGGTGGGGTTCGAGATTGTCAATACCGACCTGGAAAGCCGCTACCGCCTGCGCCGGGTGCTGGTGGAGGCGATGAGCCGCAGCGCGCAGAACAAGGAGCAGCAGTGGAGCGGGGAGCGGAAGACCTAAGCGGCGTGAATCCTAAGGGAGCAACAAAAAAAAGCCTCTGCCTGCGGGCAGAGGCTTTTTCTTCCGGACATTTTGACGGAGATGCTTACTTCACCTTGGCGAAGATGATGACCAAGGTGTAAAGCGCGAGCGACTCGATCAGGGCCAGGCCCAGAATCAGGGCCAGCTGAATTCCAGGACGAGCGGCGGGATTGCGGGCGAGACTTTCGGCGGCGGAAGCGGTCGCCTTGCCCTGCGCCAGAGCACAGATGCCGGAGGCAAAGGCCATGGAAAATCCGGCGGCGATAGCAACCCAGTTGACTCCGCCGCGGGTTCGCCCTGCGCGAAGGCGGGGACGGCAAACGACAGCACGGACAGCACCATAAACAATTTACTTAATTTACCCATTGTGTTTCTCCTCGCATGAAATACCGCCAGTGGGTGGTTGACGTCATACCGTGCAGACGCCCTCACGCTTGCGGCTAACTCCATTCAAAACAATTCCAGACATGCAAACTCTAGTGCTCCTCGCGAAACCGCGCCCGAAAGATAGACGGTAGTCAACAGAACGAAAATATAGGTCTGCAGCAAGGACACGCCGATGTGGAGACCCAAGAACAATATTGGAACACCCAGGGGTACCAGGGAGAAAAAAACCAGCGTGACCATATCTCCCGCAAACATGTTGGCGAACAGACGGATGGTCAGTGAAAGAACGCGCGCCAAATGGCTGATGAGTTCGATCGGCAGCATCAGTAGGGCCAAAGGGAGCCGGATGAAGATCGACATGGTGGGGTCCGATGGTCCCAGAAAGTGCTTCAGGTAGCCGATTCCAGCGTGCTTGAATCCTTGAGTCTGGTAGTACACGAAGGCGCAAAGAGCGCATCCCAAGGGAACAATGGGCACGGCAGTCGGCGACTCAAAGCCGGGAATGACGCCGATGAGATTGCATAACAAGATGAAGAAACAGAGCGTGGCCAGGAAGGCTGTGTACCCTTCACTGTGATGCCCGATGATTTCGTCGCTTTGTCCCTGAATGAATCCCTCTACGCCTTCAAACGCGTGCTGTAACGCGCCTGGACGGTCCACAGAAAGGCGCGAACGAACCAGAAGGAACAGAACCAGCAGGAACCCGAAAACCAAAACCTCCATGGCAAGCGAGTTTGGGATGGGGGCAGTGGGATGCTTGGGTTGAACGTGCAATGCCCGCAGTAACGCCGTGACTGGGCCTGCGAACAGACGATTCAGGATGGCGGTGAACCAGAGTTGTTCAGGCATAAAAAGCTTTTAGCTTCTAGCTCCCAGCTCTTTCATAAGCAAGCCAGCTTCCCGCTAGACTCCTCGAGCCAGCGCTGCGTAGAGTTCGTAAGCCGCTTCGCAGCCGATGGCGGCAACGGGCAAAAATAAGCCCGCAAGAAGCCCATTCAGGCTCGCGGGTGAAACAGTCAATATAACATAGGCGCCTAAGGCCATCAAAAAGTAACGCAGAAGGAACCGAAAGACTATCCCCTGCCCTGATTGCGACGTGGCGGCTCCGGTGGCGCGATCGACAAAGCCGGCAATCACACGCTTGAGCCAGTGAAAATTGACGTAGGCGATGGCACATCCGACAGGCGAGGCCGACGGCAGAACGCCAGCCGAACTTCCACCAGGCGCCCAAAACCAGCAATGGAGCGAGCAGTGCCATGAAGCGTCCGATGCGGGGTAGAGCGCCGGAGTAGAAGTGCTCTGCCGCGCCGGCCTGTGCTGCTTTGGGCTCGTTTTGTAGTTGGTCTGGCATCTTGATCTGACATCTGGTCTGACATCCTGATCTGACATCGTGGCTACTGGATAGCGACCCTGGTCACTTCGTGTCCCGCAAAACAGTGCGGATCAGCTCGAAGAAACCGGCAGCGATGCCCAAGAGAATGCCCGCCAGGTAGAGCCAAGTGGTGTGCAACCAGCGGTCGAGAGCCGCACCCACCAGCCATCCCACGACGAGGGCGGCGGGGAGGATGAATGCGAGTTGGCTATACCGGACACCTGAACCCAGAAATTTTCTTTGCGACCGGAGTCTTGACGGTCGGAGGATGGATCCGGGGGAGGGGTTTGCATCGCCATTCTGATCCAGGTTTAGCAGACTCAAGGTTTAGCAGACTCGGGGTTTAGCAGACTCAGGGTTTAGCGGATCAGCTTCGCCACCGTGGGATTCTGGGCCATCCCGAGCGACCAGTTCACCAGATGGATGAAGCGCTCTGGCATGATTCCGATAAAGAGCGTGGCGAACGCCGTCACGGCGAGAGCGACCCTCATGCTCCAGCTCACCGGCAGCAGTCCGCGTTCTTCGGGCTGGCCCATGAACATGGCGTTGGCCATCTTCAGGTAGTAATACAGGCCGAAGACGGAATAGAGCACGCCCAGAGATGCCAGCGCGTAGTGTCCAGTTTCGATGAGGCTGAGGAAGATAAAGTATTTGCCCCAGAAGCCGGCCAGGGGCGGAATGCCGGCGAGCGAGAGCAGGAAGATCAGCATCAACACCGCTTCGACCGGAGCACGCGAGTAGAGGCCATTAAGATCGTCGAGTTCGTCGCCGATTACGTTGCGATGGCGCAGCGACGTGATCACGCCGAAGGCACCAAGGTTCATGAAAGTGTAGACCAGCAGGTAGATCAGGATACCTTTGATGCCGTCCGGATTGAGCTGGGTGAGAGTTCCCGCGATCAGGCCGAGCAGCATGTAGCCGACGTGCGCGATGGAAGAGTAGGCAAGCAGGCGCTTGGTGTTGGTCTGAGTGAGGGCGGCAAAGTTCGCGCCAGTCATGGTGGCGATGGAGACGAAGACCAGTACCGGAACCCAAGTAGCGCGCATGGCGAGAAGTCCGCCCGGAACGAACGGGGTGCCGATGCTGCCGATCAGGATGCGAAACAGCATCGCCCATCCTGCGGCCTTGACGGCGACGGACATGAATCCCGTGATGCAGGTGGGCGCGCCTTCGTAAGCGTCCGGCGCCCACTGGTGGAACGGGATGGCCGCAATCTTGAACAGAAGACCGGTAATCGTGGTTAGCAACGCAACAATCGCGACCGGATTGTGCGGGCTCTCTTATGAGAATCCGAGCGAGCTGGTTGGCGATGACAGCCAGGTTCGTGCTGCCAGTCAGGCCATACAGCAGCGACAGACCGTAGGCAAAAATGCCGGACGAGAACGCGCCGAGTAACAGATATTTCAGTGCCGCTTCGTTGGAGCGGCGGTCGCGGCGCAGAAATCCCACCAAAACGTAGGTGGAAATCGCCATCAGCTCCAGGCCGATGAAAATCAGTACGATGTCGAACCCAGCGGCCATGGTCATCATGCCGACAACCGACAGCAGCATCAGGGTGTAATACTCGCCGTGGTTTTCATGCTCGGTCTTCATGTAGCGCATCGACATGAGGATCGAGATAGCCGTGCCCGCAAGAAACAGATAAAAGAAATAGATCGAAATGCGGTCAATCAGCACGGTGCCCATGAAACCTGAAACGCGAGGCACGCCGCTGGCTTGCATCCAGACCTGGACGTTATACACCGCCCTGGCGGCGAACAGCACTCCGACCAGAGCCGTGACCGCATTGACCCACTTCTCCTCCGCCGGCAGCATGAGATCGATGAGCAGGATGCCGAGAGCAAACAGCGTAAGCAGAGTGATGGGGAGGGCCAGCAGATAGTCGTTCAAACCGAATTGGGGAGAAAGGCCCACTAGTTCTTCCCCTCATTTGGTTGCGTCGCGGCAGACCGATTGACTACCGAAGCTGTAGTCGCAACAGGCGCGGTTTTCGCCTGTTCGAACGCCGGGTGAATCGAGGCATTCACCGGCCATCCCGCCTGCGGGGATCGCACGTTCTGCACGATTTGATTCACGGGCTGCTCAAGAATCTGGAAAAACGGTTTGGGATACAGGCCGATCCAGAAAGCCATGATGAGCAGCGGCACGAACGTCAGCACTTCGCGTGGCGTCAGGTCGTGAAGCTTTTCGTTTTTCGGATTCGTCACCGTTCCAAAGAAAACACGCTGGTAGAGCCACAGCAGATACGCTGCAGCGAGAACCACGCCGGGCACGGCCCATGCGCCCCACCGCCAGTTCTCCATGAACGCGCCCTGCAGAATGGTGAACTCGCCGACAAAACCGTTGAGCAGCGGCAGTCCCATCGAAGAGAGGAACATGATCATGGTGATGGTGGCGTAGACCGGCATCACGTTCGAGATGCCGCCGTACTCGGCGATCTCGCGGGTGTGGCGGCGCTCGTAAAGAATGCCAACGATCAAGAACAGCGCGCCGGTTGAGATGCCGTGATTGATCTGCTGCAAGACCGACCCGCTCAGGCCGGCGGAGTTCAGCGCGAAGATGCCCAAGGTGCAGAAGCCGAGATGGCTGACCGAGGAGTAGGCGACCAGCTTCTTCATATCCTTCTGCATCAAGGAAACGAGTGCGCCGTAGATTATCGCGATGATGGAGAGAGTAATCATCCAGCCGCGGACTTTCGTGTGCATCAGCACATCGGGGAAGAATGGCAGCGAGAACCGGATGAAGCCATACGTTCCCATCTTCAGCAAAACGCCGGCCAGAATGACCGATCCCGCCGTCGGAGCTTCCACGTGGGCATCGGGCAGCCAGGTGTGGAAGGGGAACATTGGCACCTTGATAGCAAAAGCGAAGAAGAAGGTGAAGAACAGCAGCGTAGCGATGGTGGGACCGTAGGCTGGGTCAGAATAAATCTTCGGCGCGGTTTCGTACAGCGCCGTGAGGCTGAATGTGTAGACTCCGGTCAAGGCATGGTGATGGAAATAGAGGAACAGGATGCCCAGCAGCATCAGCACTGACCCGGCCAGAGTGTAAAGGAAGAACTTGATCGCGGCGTAAAGTTTGCGCGGGCCGCCCCAGATGCCGATCAGCAAGTACATCGGCACCAGCATGGCCTCCCAGAAGACGAAGAAGAGGAAGAAATCGAGCGCCATGAAGACGCCGAGCATGCCGGTTTGAAGAATCAGAAACCAGACGTAGTATTCCTTGACGCGGTTCTCGATGGCGGTCCAGGAAGAGAGGATCGAAATCCAGCCCAGCAGCGTGGTGAGCATGATCAGCAGGAAAGAAATGCCGTCGATGCCAATCACGTAGCCCGCGCCGATGGAGGGGATCCAGTTGTTGGGCACGCCCTCGATGAACTTGAAGCGGTCGGCGCTCTGCATCTGCGACCAGAACATCGGCACCAGCGGCAGCGAGACCAGGAAGCCGCCGAGCGCGAAAAAGTTCGCAATCCAGCGGATGGCGGCTTTGTTCTCCTTGTGGACGAACAGGAGAATGAGCGCGCCGACCAGCGGCGTGAAGAGGATGATCGAGAGTATGTGGTTTTGCATGAAGTTCAGCTTCTAGCTTCTAGCTACTGGCTTCTAGCTCAAAGCTAGGAGCTAGAAGCCAGGAGCTGTTTTCAGTGATACACGTAATAGAACACGAAACCTACCAAGCCCGCGGTCATTACCAGTGCGTACCACTGGACCAGACCCCATTCGAACAAGCGCGCAAACCATGAGAACGGGATCGTTGCATATGCCACGCCATTGACCAACAGGCCGTCGATGATCCACTTGTCCCACCAACTGGAAATCGTTGCCGTCAAGCGCGTGATCCAGCCGGCGGCGTTTACTGCGCCGTCCACTACATTTGTGTCGAACCACGCGGAGGCTTCGCCTAATCCAAGCACGCCGAGGCGGACGTCTCCTATTTTGCGGCGTCCGGTGAAGACGTAGTCGTAGCCTTCATCCACGTAATACTTGTGGAGCAGTACGTTATAGAGGGGCGGCGCGGCGACGGCGATGGGCTCGGCATAACCTTTGTCAGCGTGGCTGTAGGCTCGCTTCGCCATGCCCCAGCCGGCAGCTGCGGCCGCAACGGAAAGAAACATCAGCACGTATTCGTAAGGACTGGTGTGTTCAGCTTCTTTCTCTCCGGCGGCCAGCTGTCTGGCCTTCCCTTCCTCCTGGAAAACCTGCGCTTCTTTAGAGAAAACCGGATCGAGGAATTTCTCGAACCTGGCGGAACCGCCGAGACTCGGCGGCCAGCTCAGCCATCCAGCGGAGAGCGAGAACAACGCCAGAACCAGCAGCGGCACGGCCATGGAGTGCGGACACTCATGAATATGGTGTTCGGCCTCGTGGCTCATGCGCGGTTTGCCGAAAAACGTGAGGTAGATGAGGCGGAACATGTAGAACGCTGTCATCAGCGCGGTGGCATAGCCGATAAACCACAAGAGGCGATAGGCATCGCTCTCTTTGGTCCATGTCTGCCAGAGAATTTCATCTTTTGAAAAAAACCCTGCGAAGGGAGGAATGCCAGCGATCGCCAACGTGGCGACCAGCATGGTGCGATAGGTGATGGGAATGCGATGGGCCAGGTCGCCCATGTTGCGCATGTCTTGTTCGCCGCTCATCGAGTGGATGACGGCTCCTGCGCCGAGGAATAGGAGCGCTTTAAAGAACGCATGCGTGAATACGTGGAAGACGCCGGCGGAGAAGGCTCCGACGCCGAGCGCGAGGAACATATAGCCGAGCTGCGAGACGGTCGAATAGGCAAGCACGCGCTTGATGTCGGTTTGCACCAGGGCGATAGACGCGGCGAAGATGGCGGTGAGCGCGCCGACGATGGCGACGGTCTTCATCGAGGTGGGCGCGAGCACGAACAGTGCGTTCGAACGCGCGACCATGTATACACCTGCAGTGACCATGGTTGCGGCATGGATGAGCGCGGAAACGGGCGTGGGGCCTTCCATGGCATCGGGCAGCCAGACATAGAGCGGAAGCTGCGCCGATTTGCCGCAGGCTCCGACGAAGAGGAGCAAGGTAGCCGCGGTAATGATGGGATCGCCGATGGCAAAGCGTCCGCTGTGCGCGATGTGGGTGACGTCGGTGAAGCGCAGCGAGCCGAAGTACCATGCGATGAAAAACATTCCCAGCAGAAATCCGGCATCGCCGATGCGATTCACGATGAAGGCCTTGTTTCCCGCATCGGTCGCGGACTTGCGGTGGAAATAGAACCCGATCAGCAAGTACGAGCACAGGCCCACGCCTTCCCAGCCGACAAACATCAGCACATAGTTGTTGGCCAGGATTAGCGTCAGCATGGAAAACATGAAGAGGTTGAGGTATCCGAAGAAGCGGTAGTAGCCGCCTTCATGCGCCATGTATCCGGTGGAATAGATGTGAATCAGCATCCCGACGCCGGTGACGAACAGCAGCCAGATACTCGAGAGGGGATCGAGCAGAAAGCCGGCGTCGGCCTGGAATGCGGCTTGCGACCCATCCTGTGTGATGTAATTCATGTGGCCGGTGTCGGTGCCGAGCCAGGTGTAGAGGATGGTCTGATAAGGCTGGTGAAAATGCTCGGGAGTGGACGACCAAGCTGAGTACTGCCAGACCGCACCGCAGGCCATGAGAAACGCCAGCACGATAGTGCCAACGCAGACCGCGCTGACCGTGGCCTTCTGCAGTTTGCGGCCGAAGAAAAACATGACGACAGCGCCGAAGGCCGGCAGCAGCGGAATCCACCAGATGTGGATCGAGAAAAAACATAATTTCGGCTTCTAGCTTCCTACCACTTCAGCAAATTCACTTCGTCTATGTTGACCGTCTCCTTATTGCGGAAGAAGGCGATCAGAATGCCGAGACCGACTGCGGCTTCTGCGGCGGCGTCGGTGATTACAAAAATGGAAAAGATCTGGCCGTGCAGGGCTAACGGTCCGCCACCCAAACGGGCGGGCATGCCCTGCCAATAATGTGAGAAAGCCACCAGATTCAGGTTCACGGCATTCAGAATCAGTTCAATCGACATCAGGACGATGACCACGTTGCGGCGCGTCAACACCCCGATTACTCCCAGCAGGAACAAGGCCGCGCCGAGGATTAAGTAGTGCAGCGTCGTGATGTGGAGCATGGATTCCATAAGTTGCAAGCAAGACGTAGCAAGCTACGTCTCTACATCTAGATTCTCTTTTTTGCCATCACCACCGCTCCGATGATCGCGACCAGCAGCAGCAACGAGGCGATCTCGAAGGCGAACATGTATTGCCCATATAGTAAGCTGGCTACTTTTTGCGTGTTATCGCCTTCCATCATGGTGGGCGCGCCGTCGGGAAAGATGTCTCTGCCCTTTGTATAGACAGCGATAAATAATCCCCCCAAAGCCGTGGCGGCAACGATCCCGACCACCCACTGACTATTGAACTGCCGCTCTTTCATGGAGCGCTCAATGCTCACCAGCATGATCACAAACAAGAACAACACCATGATGCCGCCGGCATAGAGAATGATCTGCACGCCAGCCACGAACGGAGCATAGAGCATCAGATAAATCGACGCCTGCGCCAGCAACGCGACGATCAGCGCCAGCGCCGAATGAACCGCGTTCTTGCGCGTGATCACCAGGATGCCCCCGATGAGCATGATCCCGGCGAGCAGGTAAAAGAAAAATGGTGTGGCTACGGGTGCCATATCTTCTGTTGAAGCAGTGCAACGCTAGCCGTCAGAATCAGAACGCCCAAGCCCATGGGCAACAGGACTTTCCATCCCATCTGCATGAGCTGGTCAAAGCGATATCGCGGGAACGTGCCACGATACCAGATATACATGTACATAAACCCGGCAACTTTCGCCGAGAACCAGAAAATGTCCTGAATGCGCATGCTTACCGGCGGAACGAACAGAACCAAGCCGATTAAGGCAAGAACCGCGCCGAATCCCGCGAGTCCGATGGTTTGAATGCGGAACAGAGGATGCTTCGGCATGCGGACGGTGTTGTAAAAGCAAATCGCGGCGAAAAAAAGAAACGTGACACCTGGGAACAAAGAGAAAATCCGATCCCAGGGAGTACCGCTCAGCATATTCGGAAACGGCCGCAACCATCCTCCCAGCCAGAGCGTCACCGCGATGGACGAGACCGCGATCATGGCAGAGTACTCGGCCAAGAAGAACAAGGACCAGCGGAAGCCGCTGTACTCCGTGTGAAAACCGGCAGTCAACTCAGATTCAGCTTCGGCAAGATCGAACGGCGCGCGGTTGGTCTCGGCAACCATGGCGACGGCGAAGATGAAGAAAGCGATCAATCCAAGCGGAAAAAACTTGAAGATGAACCATTCCCCCTGCGCTTGCTGTGCCTGAACAATGCCAATCATGCTGAGAGTTCCGGTTCCACTAGCGTTCAGGCTGGTCATCAGGATCGCCGAAACCACGGCCAGTCCCATCGCAACTTCATACGACACCATCTGCGCGCTCGACCGCAGCGCGCCCATCAAAGGATAGTGAGAGTTCGAAGCCCATCCCGCCATCACAATGCCCAGCACGCTCAAGGACGACACCCCGAGCATAAAGAGGATTCCGATGTTCATGTCGGTGATAGCGTGCGTAGGACCAAACGGGACCACAACAAAAACGGTAAACGCTGCCAGCACCACGATCAGCGGCGCCATCCAGAAAACGAAGCCATCCGCCTCGGCGGGCATGATGTCTTCTTTAAGCAACAGCTTGATGGCGTCGGCGATGGGTTGCAACAATCCGTGCGGACCGACGCGCATGGGACCGAGGCGCACCTGCATGTGAGCGAGAATCTTGCGCTCCAGCCAGTTCATCGCGATCACCGCGACCGACAGGCCGCCAAAAACCAGCATGATATAGACCAGCGCCCAGAACATATTTCCGGCGGCGCCCGGCGTTTTATCGCTCGAGAGGTACGACTGAATGTATTGGATGATCTGTCCCATGACTGATCCGCCCATCAGCGGTCCACCTCGCCGAGAACGATGTCGAGCGTGCCGATCACGGCAATCACGTCGGCCACAAGTTGTCCGCGGCACATCACATCGAGCGCCTGCAGATTCACAAACGACGGCGGCCGCACGCGCACGCGGTAAGGCTGCGTCGAGCCATCGCTGACAATGAAATATCCCAGCTCACCCTTCGGCGCCTCGATCGAGTGATAAACCTCGCCCGCCGCCGGCTTCATCACTTTCGGCACTTTCGCCATGATCGGACCTTCGGGCAATGCGTCCACCGCCTGCTCGATGATGCGCACCGATTGCCGCATCTCAGCCATGCGCACCAGGTACCGGTCGTAAGTGTCGCCGTTCTGCCCGGTAGGGATTTCAAACTCGAAGTTCTTGTAGTTGGCGTAGGGCTGAGCCTTGCGCAGGTCCCACTTGACGCCGCTGGCGCGAAGCACGGGGCCACTCACGCCAAGCGCGATGCAATCCTGTGCCGAGATCGTTCCGACATTCTTAGTTCGCTCCACCCAGATGCGGTTGGTGGTGAGCAATTCTTCGTACTCATCGATCTTCGGGCGAAAGAACGTCAGGAAGTTCTTCACTTCCTTTTCGAACCCGGTATAAGTCTCGTACTGCAGGCCGCCGATGCGGAACGCGTGCGTGGTGAGGCGTGCGCCGCAATATTTTTCGTAGATTTTGAGAATCTCCTCGCGGTCGCGGAAGGTATAGAACAGCGGAGTGATGGCGCCAATATCGAGGGCGTGCGTGCCCAGCCAGAGCTGGTGGCTGGCGATGCGGTTGAGTTCGGTGAGGATCACGCGTACATGCTGCGCACGCGGCGGCGCCTCTACGTTGAGCAGCTTCTCTACCGTCTCGCAATAACCCAGCCCATTTGAGACCGCGGCCACATAATCCATGCGGTCTACGTAGGGATTGAACATCGTATAAGTGCGGTGCTCGCCGATCTTCTCGACGCCGCGGTGCAGATAGCCGATTACGCATTCGAGACCGAGAACCTTTTCGCCGTCGAGCCGCAGAATCACCCTCAGCACGCCGTGCGTGGCGGGATGCTGCGGGCCCATGTTGATGACCAACTCGTTGGCATCAAGATAAGTCTTGTCGTGGCTTTCGAGCTCCAGCGGCGAAAGCGTGGTGTTGGGGTCGGTCATTCTGACTTCACTGTCTGATTTCACTGCCTGATTTAGCCGCCGATTCTAACTGGCGCCTTTCATTGCCCGCTCTCAATGCCCAGGTTAATCTGCACCCACTCATTATCCTGCTGCAGAATTCCGTAATCCTTGCGCAGGGGATGTCCCTTCCAGCCATCAGGCAGCAGAATGCGCTTCATGTCAGGATGTCCGTCAAACTTGATGCCAAACATGTCGTAGACTTCTCGCTCCAGCCAGTTCGCTCCTGGCCAGACGGGAACGGAACTGGGTAGGCTCTCGCCATCCCGGATTTGCGTTTTAACGCGGATACGCTCGTTGCGCGGGAAGGAATAAAGCACCCACACCACGTCGAATTGCTTCTCGCGCGTGGGGTAATGAACCGCCGTGATGTCCACGCAGTAATCGAACTGCTCCTCATTGCGCAAAACTTGAAGAATCTCAGGAATCAGCGAGCGATCGACCACCATGTAGTTCTGCCCGGCATATGTGAGAGCCTCGATACCCGAACCGTAATTGCCCTTGAGCTTCGCGATCATCGCCGAGTCCCAGGGAGTAGGAACGGGTGCGGCGGGCTTGGCGGGAGCAGCAGGTTTAGCGGGCGCCGCTGCGGTCGGCGCAGCTGGCGCCGCCGGCTTCGGCTCGCCATCCGGCGGTGGTGAAGCGGGCGATTTGGTTTCGTCCGGCATAGCTCGGAAACAAACAAACCTCCGGCTCAGGGAGTTACGGAGAGAACGTTAACTTTTATCAGCTTGAGGATACGGTGTCAACGAGCTTGGCGAGAAGTAGTTGTCATCCTGAACCAGCGTTCTTTACGCAGTGAAGGACCTGGGCGAGCCGCGCGGTGTGTCGCGCTGCTTGCGAGACAATAATCGCGCGTTCGGCTAGCTTCCCTACTACACGCGCCCCTGCGCCTGATAGTGCTCGATCAAGTCGCGGATGCGCTGCGCATCTCCTTTGCGATGACCGTGGCTGGTGATGGGGTCGGTGCCACCGGTGGATTCAATCCGAATCTCGGCCCAGAGGACACCAGTCGAGATGTGCACCGAGGCAATCTTCGACATGGCGATGCTCTCGTCGTTACTGCCAAACCACCTCGATTTCACGCGGCTGACACGCAGGGGGCTAATCACAAGCCGAGTCGGAAACAGAAAGTTGCCTTGGGTCAAGCGGCTGGCGGTAAAAGTCTCGACCGGCGACTCGGCGGCGGGCGTAGGCGGCGTTACACCCATTCCAGCGCGCCTTTTGCCCAAACCCAGACGTAACCGGCAATCAGGATAACCAGGAAAATCAGCATCTCCAGCAGTCCGAACAGGCCGAGAGCTTTGAACTTGACCGCCCAGGGAAACAAAAAGATCGTTTCTACATCGAACACCACGAACAGGATCGCGACAATGTAGTAGCGAACGGTATAACGGCCGCGCGCACTGTCGATAGGGTCAATGCCGCACTCGTAGGGCATCAGCTTGGTCTTGCTGGGATTGTCCGGGCGCACCAGCTTCGCCGCCAGCAACGTGAGCGGAAGAAGGACGCCGATGACTGCCATGAAAATAAAGATAGGGACGTAGTTTTGCGGCATAGTGTGCCTTGCGCATTACCGGGCAACAAGCCCACCCATAGTATCGCCGTCTGCACCTGGCTTCAAGGCTCTTGTGATCGAACGGAACGGCGAGGCTCGCAATCCCTTATTTACCGCTTCTCTTACTACTCTTCTTACTGCTTTTCCCAGTGCGTTGAGTTGAACTGGTTGGGATCGAAAGCGGCCGGGGTGAGCTTCACGTTCGCCTGGATGTCTGAATAGTCTTCGCTGAAAACCATCTTGTCGTCGACGTGCACCTCAACCCGCGCGGCCACCCACCCCCCGCCGAACTTGCGATAATCTGCGAAGCGAATATCGTCCACTTTCTTGGGATCATTTCGAGCAGGCTCCATCTCGCGAACGAACAGCAACGTGTCCTTTTCCACCCAGAATTGCCTGGACTGCAAATCCCCCTTGTCTGCGCCCACCACATAGACGGGGCGGCCCTGCCAAGTATCGTCGCGCAACTTCGTCAAGTCATATCCCTGACTCTTCACCGCATCGATCGTGGCCTGCGGCTCTTGACGATAGACGTCAAACCCCAGGACTAACAGCATATTCACCCGCGGCCGCGTTCCAGTTACCTTGCCATCCTTGACGATCGTCACGATCCCATCGACCATCACATAACCATTTCCATCGCTAGGCGGGCCAACGTCGATGCGCAACTTACCCGGCAGCAGCGCTGCCTCGTACCAGGTTTCAACCTTCGTGGTGCCGTCGGGGTTGTAGGTTGTGCTCTTCTGAGCGAAGGTGAGAGTGTCGTACCAAGACGTTGCGTAGCGATCATGCATCGCCTTTAAAACCGCTTCGCCGTTTCGGATCTCTTGCGCATGCGCCAGCGTCAACGTGAGAAGAACTGGGACCAACAGACGTTTCATCGGCTTCCTTTGTTGTGTTCCTTATGTGGTGTACCGACCAGGCGTCTGTCGAGCGTCAGGTCGTGCGAGAAATCCTACGCTATCGAGAGCGATTGAGTCGACCCAGGGGAACCGACAGGACTGCCGAAACCTCATCGGCACTTATCCGGAGAACTTATCAGGAAACAAGAAAACGGCGCGGGCGAGGTCGGATTTCAAAGTTGCTTCCTCATAGTAGCGGCCGAGGATGCCACCTTTCCAGATCAGCAGGTCGGGGTTATGGTGTGCGAATTCTTCCCAATCCGCACACTCGAAGCGAGCCATGCGCTCGCGGATCAGGAAGAAATATGCGCAGGTGATGGTTTCGTTGTAGAGCTGCGTCTTCCCGCGGGCGGCGGCGAATCGCTTCAAGGCGCTGGCAAACTTCTCCAGCGCCTGCAGCACGGGATATTCGCACAGATAGGCAAAAGCCAGCCGGACGTGATCGGCATGATGGAAAGACTGTTCGGGAATGACATCACTCTCGAAGCGCCGGATGAGTTCTTCGTTGGTCATGGAATTTCGCGAAGAACAAGCGGGTGGAGCAGGCCTTCCAGGCCTGCGTTCAAGGCAGGCCTTTCGATCGGGGATTCAACCCCTGAGGGACTATTTGTCCCCACTTCGTTTCCGCACGGGTTTCGCCTTGATTTCTTTCAGCCGATGGCTGGCGCTGGAATCGAGGTCGAAATCGTAAAACCGCTTCAACTCCTGGATGCGTTCGAGCGAGGCGGCGTTGAACGGCGTCTTCCCGTCAAAAGCATGCAGGACAATGCCCTCCAGAAGATCGCCAAGAGTCATGTCGTGGTACTCGGCAAAGGCCTTCAGCACCTTCAGCAGGCGCTTCTCCATGCGCACGCCGGTCTGCACCCGCTCCACCAGCAGTTTTTGATCGTCGATCATCATGTACCAATGTACCAATATATGAAGGTACCAGTCAACCTCCGCTGGACCTTCCGTTGGACGTGCTGTTTATACTGAGGAATCACGAGAGGCATCCTGGTAAACAGGTGAGGACTCAGCCATGACGGTGTCTGTCTTTATCGGAACCAGCGTCGATGGCTTCATCGCGCGACCGAACGGCGCCCTCGACTTTCTCCCTGAGGGCGGAGGCGAGCCCCACGGCTACAACGAGTTCATCGCAGGCATCGATGCGATCGTAATCGGGCGCAAGACCTTCGAGACGGTTCTGGCCTTTCCGGAATGGCCCTACGGTGACAAGCGGGTGGTGGTGCTCAGCAGCCGGCCGCTCGACTTATCCGCGGCGCGCGGCGCGGTGGTCGAGCAGACGTCCGGACCTCCGGCTGAGATCGTCGCGCAACTTGCCGCCAGTGGCGCCCATCACCTCTACGTCGATGGAGGGATCACTATTCAAAGGTTCCTGCGCGCCGGCTTGATTCAACGCTTCATCATCACCCGCGTGCCGGTGCTCATTGGAGAAGGAATTCCTCTCTTTGGTTCGCTGCTGAAGGATGTGCGGCTTCGTCACGTAGCCACGCAGCACTATCCGAGTGGCCTGGTCAAGAGCGAGTACGATGTTGCTGCCTGAAAGTCGCGAGGCCGATTATAATCGCGTGTCAACGTTGCATCGTCTTCCACGCCAGTAAGGCGCAATTCCCTGTCAAAGGATTCTCTTGGCATTCGACGAAAGCATTTACGAACTGCGGCGCCAGAAGCTGAAACAGATCGAGGCGCTGGGCCAGATCGCGTACCGCAGCAAGTACGATTTCACGCACACGATTCCGCAGATTCTGCTGGGGTACTCCGACAAGAGTGCTGAGGAACTAGAAACGCCGCGGGTCAACGTGCGCGTGGCCGGACGCATCATGGCGATCCGCCTCATGGGCAAGGCCGGCTTCTGCCATCTGCAGCAGGATGGAAAGCGGCTGCAGATTTACGTGAAGAAAGACGCGGTCGGAGACAAGGGCTTCGAGTTGTACAAGCTGCTCGACCTGGGCGACCACATTGGCGTCAGCGGGTATCTGTTTCGCACCCGCACTGGCGAGCTGACCATTCACGTGGAGGAGATCACATTCCTCAGCAAGGATCTTCTGCCTCTGCCCGAGAAGTTTCATGGGCTTACTGACGTGGAACTGCGTTACCGGCAGCGCTACGTTGATCTAGTGATGAACCCTGAGGTGCGGGAAGTTTTTCTGAAGCGCAGCAAGCTGGTGCACTCGCTGCGGCACACCATGGAAGCGCACGGATTTGTCGAAGTAGAGACGCCGATGATGCAGCCCCTTGCGGGCGGGGCAGTGGCAAGGCCTTTTGTGACGCACCACAACACGCTCGACATGGATTTGTATCTGCGCATCGCACCCGAACTTTACTTGAAGCGGCTGGTGGTGGGCGGGTTCGATCGGGTGTACGAAATCAACCGGAACTTCCGCAACGAAGGGCTGGGCTGGCGCTGGAATCCTGAGTTCACCATGCTGGAGTTCTATCAGGCGTACACCGACTATCAGGGCGTGATGAGTCTCACGCAGGAATTGATCACACAGGCGGCGAAGGATGTGAGCGGGGGAACGAAAACGAAGTGGGGCGAGCAGGAAATCGACTGGGCGAACTGGAAGCGGCTCACCATGCGCGAGGCCATCATCCACTACTGGCCGGAGGCGGCGGGTGCGAAGCCTGGGATGAGCGACTTCGCTTCTCATGATGGGGTGAAGAGGCTGGTCGAGCGCTTCAACCAGGCGCACGCGCACATGGCTTACGATCCGAAGGAACCAGTGGGCAAAACGATTGCGAGTTTATTTGACGCCGTGGCTGAAGAGCACCTCACGCAGCCGACGATCATCTACGAGTTCCCTACTGCAGTGTCGCCGCTGTCGAAGCAGAAGCCGGATGAGCCGGAGTGGACAGAGCGTTTCGAAATCTTTGCGGGACAGATGGAGATTTCGAACGGGTTCAGCGAGCTTAACGATCCGGAAGATCAGCGGCGGCGCTTTGAAGCACAGCTGAAGGAACGGGAGCGCGGCGATGACGAGGCGCACCAGATGGATGAAGACTACATCCGGGCGCTTTCGTATGGGATGCCGCCGGCGGGCGGGGTGGGCGTGGGCGTGGACCGCCTATGCATGCTGCTGACTGACTCGCACACCATCCGCGACGTGATTCTGTTTCCGCTGCTGCGGCCGGAAAAGACCTCTAACACAGAGGCCACTGAGGACACAGGGTAGGACGCGGCGGCCTGCAGACTGTCCTTAATGGCGAAATGTTCCGGTGGGAACATTGGGGCTGAGTGTTCCAGTTGGAACATTCGTACTGAATGTTCCAGTTTTGGCCTTTATCATGGCAATTCTGTGCGTATCGCAGTGTGTGTACAATGACTCCTAAATCCAAGAATCCAGAGAGGTTGGGGGCGGGATGATAGGTGGCTCGAAAGGGAGCAAAAGGGCCGGAATGTTCCGGTAAAATTGACGATATTGTACGTACAAGTCCCCCGCCGTTTGCCCCAGCACCTTTACACTGCGAAGGATGTCTGCTGCGCGAAATACACGTGCCATGCCCCATTCTTCCAGACGTAGTAGTCGGCAAAATAGGACTTGTGGGGCTTGCCATCGATCAGCTTTTCCGAGGAGATTCCGTAAGCGACGGCCACGTCGCCGTGAATGTGTATAGTAATCGCGGGCATATTGGGAGGCGTCACTGCCTTGCCTTTATTCTTTTCCGCAAGCGCCAGTTCCTCACTGAGATGATTGATGCTTCCGTTGCTCATGATTTCGGTGAAGTCCGGTGTCAGGAGGCATGTTTCAAACTCGGTGTCGCCACTCAGGTAGGCGAGCGTCCATGCACTTTCCAGTTTCTGAATGGTGGCGGCATCTCGCCGCTGATGGGCAAGCGCCGGACGATCGCAGCCGGCTCTGGCGTCAGCCGCGAAAACGATAAGGCAGATACAGAGAAGAAGGTGCATAGTACGGAACGTCGTGCGGAGCGTGGCACGGTACGTCGCGCGGAACGTCATGAGCTTACCTTTCGGACTAGAGGTTGTTGGTCTCGATGCAGTTACTTATTGCCGCAGTTGCCGGGAAGCATCAGATAAGGGTACTAAGTAGACGCAACGAAATCCAAAGTGGTATCAGCAGGGCTGCTGAAACCTACTTGCCTCCACGGCGAGCCCCCACCGACTGGAGCCGCGTTGATCTTTGGCACTGGCTGGACGACTGGAAGCCTTGCCCTTTCCGAACCTGTATTTGAAAGGAATTTTTCCGCAGCCTGCTAGTGAACGAAGGCTACAAGCGGCCTCAGAAACGCCAAAGCCACTCGTCCCTCACTCGGGCCGATTTGTAGCACTTCGTCAGGGTCTCAGGACAGATGTGGGTAGCATCTGCTTACCATCAGTTGGTTGGCTCGTCTTCAAAAGAGCCGGGGGGTGCGAATGAAACCGCTCAGTTGCGTTTTGCAAATCGTATGTGTGCTTCTGTTTAGCGGTATTGGGTGCTGTCAAGACCTGCCTGACGGTCAAATTGCGAATCGTGTAGAGGCTTATCTCAAGCCCTTTGTTGAGACCGGAAACCTCACTGGCACGGTGCTCGTCGCCCGCAAGGGCCGGGTGTTGTTTCGCCACAGCTATGGCATGGCAAATTACGAGTTGCGGGTTCAAAATTCGCCCGAGACTCGCTTTCATATCGCCTCAGTCTCGAAAGCGTTTACGGCCGCGGCCATCCTCCAGTTACAGGAGCAGGGACGTCTCAGTGTTGCGGACCCCTTGTCACGTTTTGTTCCGGATTTCCCCAACGGCGACCGGATTACCCTGGATAACTTACTGACACATACCTCCGGCATTCCCGACATCAACGATCTCTCTGACTACGACACGTTTGCCCGAAGCCCTCACACAATAGCGCAGTTGGTTGCCAAGTTCGCCAATTTACCTCTGGAGTTCCAACCGGGGAGCAGCTACCAATACAGCAACTCCAACTACAATCTGCTGGCGCTTGTCTTGGAAAAAGTTACAGGAGAGAGCTACGGGGGGTACCTCCGCAAGCATATTTTTGATCCGCTCGGGATGCAGGATTCCGGGCACGATGGAGATGCCTTACAGCTCATTCCCCTGGCTGCCTCCGGATACGAACCCGCCGGCATCACCGACTACGAAAATGCGCCCTATCTAGATTGGTCAACCAAGACGGGAAACGGCTCTTTGTACTCGACCGTTGATGACCTCTACCGCTTCGACCGCGCTCTGAACACTGATGCCCTACTGAAAGCCTCCACCCGCCAGAAGTACTTCGTCGAAGGCCCCGGCAATCGCTACGGCTGGTACATCGGCAAACGCCTTGGGCATCGCGTAATTTCAGGCAAAGGTCGCAGTCCTAGGCTTCGCGTCTGAACTGGACCGTTTTCCGGACGACGATGTCACAATCATTCTGCTCAGTAACAGCCATTCCACGGTCTCGCAAGATCCGATCGCTGGAGCTCTTGCGGCGATTGTCTTTGGTCAGCAACCACCCCTCCAGTCATGCGCGCTGCTGCGGTCCCGCAATCAACGCTCACGTCTTACGCAGGCACGTACCAGTACGGGCCAGAGTATTTTGCGCCTAATGCGAAGTTCACTCTGACTGCCGAGTCAGGCTACCTGCTGCTGGAATTGGGCGATTTTCGCACACCGGTCGTTCCTCTCGCAGAAAATGACTTCCTGGAGCGCAATTTCTTCGGGCACGTCGTGATGTCGAAGGATGCGGGAGGCGCCGTCAACGGCCTAACGACCCGCTACGGGCAAAAGGAGTTTCCCGCCCGCCGGCTGGAGGCCAAGTAAAGGAACACCGATCAGGCACCTTCGCCCCTCGGTTCGTACAGGGTAGCGGGGGGGTACTACCACGGAACACTCGTACGCGCAAAGCGAGACAATCCCTGGTTCATTTCTTACACTGTAAGCAAGCAGGGCCCTCCCTCAGAGCTAGAAGTGTCTGAGGTTTTATCCACCTTCGCAAGACGACACCGTTATGTGCGGAATCGCGGCATGCAGGCGTATAGACAATGAATGTTTTCAAAGCTCCGCAGCGACATAACGTGGTCTTTCCTGCAAAATTTAGAGCGCTCCTGCTGACCGGGTTCGGGCTGGCGATTGGCTTTGCGGCAGTGGCGTTCGGCCAGGGCTTTGAGAGGCCGGACGGTTCAGTTCCCGTGCCGATGGATTGGAGCTCGAAACATGTTGTCTTCACCGCGGGATTCACCGCGGAGCAGGCGGCGAAGATGTGGAGCGAGCCACGGGCCTATGCGGGGTGGCTTCTGCATGGGAATGAGCCGGCAGGTTCGGGCCTGGAGCGCCGCCACTGGCGGCGGCCGTGGAGAAGGCGTTCAAGGCCCGGCATGACAAGGGACTGGGCGGTTTCGCTGGGCGCCGGCGGCGTCGCTCAAGGAATGTTTCCCGCCAAGTACTCTTTCGACGTGAACGCGACGCCGAGTTGCACCTCCGATTTCGTAGTATTCCCGGTCAACGCGTCGACCGGGAACACGCGCGCCAGTGTTACCGGCACCTTCAGCGCCGAGCCGGCGGCTGGCAACACTGCGGCCATCACCATAACTCCGAGCGGTGGGACCGCGGTCACTCTGACCCTAACCTCATCGGCCACCACGAACACAGGGCTGGACTTTGAAATCTCCAGCACGGTTGCCACGAATGCGGCGAATCTGGCGGCGGCGATCAATCGCAATCTCAGTAGCACGGCTATCGACCGTGTGGCGGCGGTTGCGTCGGGAGTTACGGTTACTGTGTACGCGCTGACGCCAGGAACCCGTGTGACGCTGACTGACGCCAACACGCTGACTAATTTCAGCTGGGGCACGGTTACTGCCGGGACAAACGGCGCCCAAGCCAACATCGTCGCGTTCAATCATCTTTACAGCGGGTCCGGAGGGCTATGTGGTCTGACGAATCCGGAATTCATCTTTTCCTACGCCTCCGGGGTTGGACCGGTCGCTACCTCGCCGGGCCTCTCGACCGGTGGCACAGAAGTCGCCTACGTGGAGAATGACCCGAACATTGGAGCAATCCTGCACGTGCTGACGTTTGCGAGCGGCAGTACCGAGTACGGAAGCAGCACCGGGTGCGCCAGCAACAACAACGGCGGAGCCACGCTGCCGACCTGCGCGACCAACCCGGTGATCCCGGGAAGCACTTCGGGAAGCACCGCTACGGACTTCATGCTTCCTCTGGGCCTGGTCGCCGCCAACGCAGCCACTGGGGTGGCTGGAGCGGTGGATAGCTTCTCATCCCCGTTCACCGACTATGCCAACGACACTATCTACGTCGGCGATAACAACGGCTACCTGTATGCCATCACCCCGACGTTCAAGGGGACGCCAGCGTATGCGGGGGGGAATTTTCCCGTGCACGTAAATGCCACCACCCCTGCGTCAGCCACCCCGACAGCAGTGACGGCAACCACAATGCTAGTGACGGTCACCGTGGCAAACTCGCTTAGCATCGGAGAGCTGGTCACCATTGCGGGCATAACCGCCAACACCGGTAACGGCTGCACCGCGGGTGACGTCGCTGCCATTAATGGAGTACAGATCCCTGCTTCGGCGAGCGCAACCCAGTTAACCTTCGCCGCAACGATACCCAGCGCGACCACGGGCACCGGGTGCACTCTCACCGGCGCAACTGTCACCCAGGGATCTAACTTTCTCGCGGCCCCGGTGGTCGATGTGGGTGATACCAACAACATTTTTGTGGGCGATAGCAGTTCTAACTTGTACGCATTGACGTCGGCTGGATCTACTGCGGCGACGGCGCTTGCTCTTGGCGTGAACGGGGCTACGAACCTGGGCGCCGTCAACGGCGGGATTCGGGACGCCGTCGTAATCGACTCGACGAATGGAGTGGGGTACGTGGCAACAGCATGCAACCCCAACACTACGGGTGAGCAGGACACAGGAACAAAGGGCAACGCCAGCCTAGTCCAATTCACATTCACGAGCAACACGCTGACCGCAGATGTGACAGCGGGTCTCGACACAGGCGCAAATCAAAATTGCTCGGTTGCGGGCTATCCAATCTACGCTCCTACCCCGGACGAGCGCTACTATGCCACGGGCATTAGCAGTGCTACTGCCGCGAACAACGGTGAGATAATCGGCGCCGCCTCGGGCACCGGCGGCCAACAGTTCAAAGAATTACAGTTCGTTAGTTCCGCGATGCAGGTAACGCCGCAAAACAGCGATAAACCTCAAACGGGCACGGGCGCTTCGCCGCTCTCGCCGCTTACCGAGTTCTACAACCCCCTGGGGGTGTTCACCGTGACTGGGGTTACGGCATCTACAACTGTAGTCACGGTCACGGCGAACAACACTTTCGCCATCAATGACCTGGTGACGGTCTCGGGTGTAACCTCTAACGCCAATTGCGCAGCAGGCGACATCGCCCCCATCACTGCCGGAATGCAAACCGTGGTTTCGGCGACGGCAACGAATTTCACGTTCAACGGCACTATCCCCACGGCGACTACGGGCGCCGGATGCACTGTGACCGGCGCGACCGCTACGGGTGGACCGGACTACATGTTTGTAGGAGTGAATCAAAACCCGACAGAACTATATTCCTTCCTTTTGCCTAACTCGCTTTTGGTTGCTTCAGGCGCCGCGCCTACGAGTGCGGCGACGAATACCGCCGATGTCGCGGGCGGGACAAGCGGCATGATCGTGGACAATGATTCCACCGCCGGGCAGGCGTCGAGCATCTACTTCGGCACTCTGGCGACCTCAAACTCCATTTGCGGAACCACTGCGGCATACTGTGCGGTCAAGCTGACCCAATCCGCGTTGCAGTAGTTTGCACTTCACCGGCTCCCCGTTCCCTACAATGCACTAGAAATAGGGCAAGCGTGTTTCTATACTTTTCTTATGTTTTTGGGCTCAGTAGTGGCGGCGCTGCCGTAATGTCTGTAAAACCTCTGGACATTGGGTCGGCAGCGCTTTGCTTTTTCTGGAAGCCATCCTTGACTCAAGGGCCGAACAACTCAGGGCTGAGGCCCACGTCCATCTTCGCTCGGGACTGCACTCTTCGGCGCGCTTCGATTGCTCTGGGCAGGCTAAGAACTAAAGTCGGGCCCTTTGCGAGTCACTCCAGTTCGACTATCTTCCGGAAACGCTTTTAGCACCTGAGGTGCGCGGGGGTTCGTACGCGGGCTTGTCGGGGCTGAAGTTGGCGCTTAGATAATCGATGAGAGCATCGCGGTCGGCGGGATCGACTACTGCTCCCCATTTCACCATCTTGTCTACTTCTTTCGTCCATGCGGCTTTGCTGAGACGCTGCTGAAGGATGATGCGGGCTTCGTGGCATTCCAGGCAGGCTGTGGTGGCCTTGGGCTTCATTGTGCCGGCAGGTAGTTCGGCGGTTACGCTGGCTCCTGCGGATTTCTGGGCCTGGGCCCAGAACGGCGAGGTCGCCGCCAGCGCGAGAAGGGCGGCGGTCAGGATGGAAGCTCGGCGGAAGCGGTTAAGCCTTGCGAGAATAGCAGGTCCCTCCACTCCGCTTCCCATTCCCTTCGGGAATGAGTAGCTCCGGTCGGGATGACAATTCGTGGCAGGGCGCTGGCACGGTAGATCCGCTTTAGGAAACATGGATCTTCACCTGATCGACGACGTTGTAGAGATAGCCGCTGGGATTCCAGAGTGCGGTGGAGGGTTGAGTGCGTCCCTGGCTGTCGGTGGCGCGCGACAGGACGGTATAGTCGCCGCTCCTGGCGGCTTTCCAGTCGTAGCTCCATAGACGCCAGGCATAGTGGGCTTGCTCGTTGCCCAGTTTTGCCGGACTCCAAGTGGCACCGGCGTCGGTGGAGATCTCGACCTTCGCGATATCCGCTTCACCGGCCCAGGCTGCGCCGTGTACGGAGACTCTGCCTGGCTTCAGGCTGGCGCCGTCGGTGGGCCCGGCGATTACCGACTTCACGTTCAGTGCGGTGAGCGCATGGGTGTCTTCGGGCTTGACGGCATCTCCGGGTTGTATCGGCTGGTTCGGAAGGCGGTAGCCGGGGCTCATGAAATTGCCGACGAATTCTGCGTCGAGCACTTTGATTTCGGTGAGCCATTTGCAGGACGCCGCGCCGATCCAGCCAGGGACGAGCGCGCGGGCTGGAAAGCCGTGGTGTTTGGGAAGTGGAGAGCCGTTCATGTGAGTGGCGATTAGCGTGTTCGCATCGAGCGCCTTCTCGATTGGAATGCTGCGAATAAAGGGAGGAACTTTGCCAGGGACTTCATCGAGACCGCGGAACATGACGTGCTTGCCGATGGGCTTCACCGCGGCGCGCTGCAACACATCGCGCAGGCGTGGGCCGGAAAAGCGGGCGGTGCCGACCGCGCCCTTGCCCCACTGAATGCCGGGGACCTGGGGGCGCTGCAGGCTGCGGCCGTTGCCGGCGCATTCGAGAGTGTTGACGACTGAATGAGTCTCAATTTTGGAAAGGTCGGCCAGGGTCAGGGTGAGCGGCTTCTCGACTTCTCCACCGAGTGAGAGACGCCAGTCCTGGGGATCGAGCTCGCTCGGTTCGTGCATGTGATTGCGTACGAAGAAGTGAGATACGGGAGTGAGCCAGGAGTTGAAATATTCGACCGGAGATTCGAGATCGACAAAGCGGAAGGAGCGAAGAATCATGCCGTCTTCGCCGGGAACCTCGACGGATTGTCCCTGTGGAAGAGCCCAGGTCAAGATCGAGGGAGCCGCCCCTGCAGTGAGCGCGGCTGCCGACATGTGCTTGAGAAAATCGCGTCTGGAGTTCATAGACTCTCAGGGATTAGCGGAGGCGGCAGAGTTGAAGCCAGGTTCCTCCCAAGACCTCTACCCGATAGCCTGGTGTGAGGTCTTACCCTAAATAAGTTAACACCACCGGCCCGGAAAAGGAGAGTAAGCCAAAACCGAGCCGGCGGCGATTCCGAAGGGGAAGGCGCCCCCTCAGAAAGCTGAGTGTCCGCTGCAACTTGTCGGTTCGAACCTGATTCGTTAGAACCGGTTTGTTAAGACGATGTGGTCCCGCGTCAGAAGCTGACGCGGGACCATTTTTGGTTTTACGGCAAGTAGTAGCGGAACGAGGTGTAGACCATGTTGTCGAGTCCCGAGGGCGATGCTGAAGTTCCTGGCCCAGCGACACCAGACCAAGTGTGGCGCGTAACGTAGGAGTACTGGGTGCCGAACTGGAACCTGCCTTTCGGTCCGTTATAGAAGCGGTACCAGAAGCCAAGCGTGCCCTCCATGATGGCGCGCGTTTGAGCGGTGCAATGAGCCAGTCCGCTCGGACTGAAGCCGGTGTTCACGGCGGGGGCCACCTCGGTATAGCAGCCCGCATTGCTGAACTCCGGCGCTCCGTAGCCGACGTAGCCTACTGGTGCTGTCCCCGCCGCGTTCGGATTGGGATCAAAGTCATATGCCCGACCGGCATATTCGACTCCGGCGTAGGAGTAGACGTCGAGTTTCTTGCCGTGATACTCGAGCGTGCCCAGGCCCTGGTAGTCCCTGATTAGGTCAAGAGTTCCGTTGGCATGAATGGAAAGATCGGAGAGCGAGGCTGCCCCGTAACGGCCCACTCCGGTGCCTCCGAATTCATGCAAGCCAAAAACGAGGCGCTTGTCGAAGACGGTCCAGCGGGCGTTGAAGCCAAACCCTCCGCCTTCCTTGGAGGCGTTATAGGCTCCGGTTGCGGCGGTACCTGTGCATACAGGGTTGGTTCCCGGTTCCACGCAGGGGAAAACTCGATCGGCGAATCGGTCGGCCAAACCGAAGATCTCGTAGTGCCCTGGGCCTTGATCGAAGGCGACCTTGGCGATGAGATCGGGCGCAGGATTAGCCGTGTAAGTGCCATTAAAGGCATTGTTGACATTGGTAGAGCCCGCTTCGCCGAGCAGGAAATTGTCCGCGTTGTTGGTTGTGGTGAGCGTGCCTTGCGCGTTCTCCACTGCGAAAGCGATCGACACATGAGGGTTAACGTCCTTCGTCAGACGAATCCCGTACTGACGCGCGAAGGTGAAGCCTACCGAGTACTGGCCCTCGATCGTCATAGGCCGGGCATCGTTGACTTTGCCGGTGTCGTCGCTGGGGCCGATTCCGGCTCTGTTCTCGGTCAACAGGCTCCAGGCCTGTCCTCCGAGGAATTTCCAGCCATTGGTAAACTTGGCCTGGCCCCACGCCTGCCGGAGACGAAACGTGTAGCTATTGCTCTGGTTGTTGTTAGAGGTGGTACCGGAAGACAGAAAGTCGCCCGATATGTAGCTGGAAAGTTCCACATCTTTCAATTTTCCCCCGACAAAGACGGTAGGCCGTGACTGCCGGGCGGTGCCGAAGAACTCCGGCAGAGTGCTCTGGGAAGCGCCGGGCATGGTGAGGTTATTGAAGGGAGTGATAATGTCGGCTCCCAGTTCTCGCGAACGCCGCACAAATTCGGCGGCCGCGAAGCCGCCCGGGGTAATGGTGACGCCCTTGAGATGGATCGAAAGGGGCGTCTCCCACTCCGGGCTGACGTTCTTCACATCCTGCGTGTTCGGTCCGGAGCCTTGCGCGGCATCTGGCTGAACGGCAACGCTGGTATTAGCTTCCGCCAACTGCCGCGGAACGGTTTGAGTTGGAGCTGCATCGCTCTTGGCCGCAGCCGTCGCTGCAGATTGTTGTGACTGCCAGGCCTGCTGGCGCTGCAGTTGATCGGTGAGCCGCTGGATCTGTAGCTGCTGCGCAGCCACGGCATCTTTCAACGCCTGGACATCGGCAGCCGTAACTACGGTTGGCGGAGCGGGCGCTGCGGCGGCCGAGTTGGCGGCCGGCGCACCTGACCCGGGAGTTTCTGCCCAAGCGCCGGCGGTGAGAACCGCCAGCGTGAGAGCGGTGATAAACAGGGTTTTAGTTAATTTCATGGAATTCAATCCTCTCCTTTTTAAGTTTTGGTCAGACGATACTTCCCTGGGAATAACTGAGACTTCATCGCAATCGGAGGTCGCGACTCTGCGGCCTTCGCCTTAGCCGGCCGGTGTTTACGAGTGGTGCTTTGCTCACCCAGCCGTCACCATAATTACAATCAACTTAGTAGTGATTTGAACAAGCAAAGCTACTCCTTCTTTGTTAAGACAGTGTTAAATTACGGAGAAAACTACGGGGAGTTTTCCTGCAGGCGGGTGCCTAGCTACAAGGAGGCAACCCCCACCGACGCGCCAACCGGCGCTTTCTGGAGTTGAAGCCCGCGTCGTTACGACGCAGCCGATGGCGATGATCAGAATCATGAAGGCGACCAGTCCGGTGGTCGAATGTCAGGCCAATAGGAATTCGCCTACTCATTCTTCGGCCCTGCGACCACCATCGGGAGCACGCTGCCCTTTTCTTTTTCATTCTTCTTGGCTGAGCGCTTGCCTTTCGTGGAATGAGGCGCGGTGCCGGAGATCAGGTCGGCCAGCGTGGTGTTTTCAAGAATCTTGGCAGCGGCATCGCGCACATCGAGAAATACCTGATAGAGGGCGCGGTGCGGCAGATCGCGGTTGATCAGAACGCGCAGTTGCTCGGCGTCGGCAAATGGGGCCAGCGGACCATCGATCAAACGCATGATCTCGCTCAAATGGATTTCGGCCGGATCGCGGCGGAGCTGGTAGCCGCCCTTGGCTCCGCGCACGCTCTCAACCATGCGGGCGTTTTTCAGCTCGAGGAGGATGAGTTCAAGAAATTTCTCCGGAAGATCTTCTTCGTATGCGATCTCTCGGATCTTGATGGCGCCCTGATGGTGACGGCGGGCAAGCATCATCATGGCCTGCAGCGCGTAGAGTCCCTTTTGAGAGATTTTCATGGTCAGCGATTATGCCATAAAGTCCATTGCATTAGTAGACTTTCTGGACATCACGAGGATAGCAATTGCGAGTCCGTTTCTACGGGAGATTCAAAGGCACGTTAATACCAGCTTGTTCAGCAATTTACGCAGATCCCTGCCGGCCGGCAGGCGAGAAGGGTGTGCACCCCATTGCACTTTCGGAAGCGAATTCTGCGGTACACGAGCTGATCCCTGGCCTAGGGTTGCGACCCCGGTCCTACGCGCAGGACTTGCAGAGTGACGTTGTCGGGGGCACCACGTTGCCGCGCGAGCTTCACCAGCGCTGCACACGATTCGGCAGGAGGTTTGCTGCTCACCGCAGTCTCCAGCTCTTCCTCAGTCACGACGCTCCAAAGGCCGTCGGTGCAGAGCAGGAGATCGTCTCCCTCCTGCAAGGCTAACCCCTGGTTGGCGCCATCGACCGCCAGTTCCCTTCCCGCTCCCAAGGCGGCAGTGAGAATGTGGCGCTGGGGATGCTTTTCCGCATCTTCGGCGCGGACGATGCCGCTCTCCACCAGCCGGCCAACGTAAGAATGATCGCGAGTGAGGCGCAAGATGCGCGCGCCGCGAACGAGGTAGAGGCGACTGTCTCCGACATGGGCAAAATAAAGCTGGCGACCGCGGAGAACAACGGCGGTGCAGGTGGTCCCCATACCCTGGAATACCGGATGGCGCTCGGCAAAATCCTGAATGCGCGCGTGGGCTGCAGTCAGGGACTCAACCAAGGCAGCTTGGGGATCGTCGCCCACGGCCTGATCATAGACTGCGCGAACCGTTTCGACTGCCAGGCGGCTGGCTTCCTGACCGCCCTCGTGTCCGCCCATGCCGTCGGCGATCACGGCTAATCGTCCCTTGCGCTGGAATTCTTCGTCGCTGGCTGGTTCCCAGTAGAGGCAGGAGTCCTCGTTATTATCGCGCTGGCAGCCCACATCGGTGAGGCTGGCCACTTCAACTCCGGGTCTCACATTCATGCAGTCAACAGACATTCCTTCGCAACCTCGACCGGCAGCGCGCGGGCGATCAATTTGACAAGCGCGAAGCCAACTTCCCTGCCGGGAGGACCGAAGCCGCGCCGTGCCCCGGTCATTATAGACAAGAGCGAGCACAAAAACGCAAACCTGGATGCAGAATCCGGGAAATGTGACGGGCGGCATCAAGGGCCAAGGCGAACTCGGTAATCGACGCTAGCGTTCGCCGGCCGCGCCGGAGGTCCATCTGCGATTGGATCGGAAACGGTGAGGCGTATAATCTTGCCCGGCTGGAGGGGCGTCATGAAACTTACGGACACCATCGCATTGGTACTGAGGAGCAAGGACAACAGCAGAGTACTATCGGTGACGCCCGAGCAGTCTGTCTATGAGGCGGTTGAGAAGATGGCGGTAGAGAGCGTGGGTGCACTGCTGGTTATTTCCGGCAACAAATTGGTTGGCATCCTGTCGGAGCGCGATTATGCCCGCAAAGTGACGCTTAAGGGTCGTTCTTCCAAGGAGACTCTGGTACGCGACATCATGACTTCGCCGGTCGTGTTCGTGACTCCGCGGCAAGCGGTTGACGAGTGCATGTCGATCATGACCAGGCACCATTTTCGCCATCTTCCCGTGATCGGAGACAATGACACCGTGCTGGGTGTGGTTTCGCTGGGCGACCTGGTGAAGTGGATCGTGTCGGATCAGGCTCAGACTATTCAGGAATTGGAAGGCTACATCACGGGAAGGTATCCGGGATAAGAGCACTTCACCATTCCCAAATCAGCGGATGAGAAGATGCCGCTCGAGAGAGTACGTCAGTAACCTGTCACCTCCGAATCATTGAGTAGACAATATTCGTACGGCAAGGCCCGTTTTCCGCGGGCGTTGGGAGAGTTGTGCGCGCAGTGGGTAGCAGAAGCACTCGCTATGAAAGATCGCAGGAATGAGCGTTTTGGGCGCTACGAGATCCTGGCCGAGCTGGGCCGGGGAGCGATGGGTATCGTCTACAAAGCGCGTGACCCCAAGATCAATCGTGTGGTCGCGGTAAAGACGATTTCCTTGGCTGGTCAGCCTCCTGAAGAGGAACTCGAGTATCGCGAGCGGTTTTTCCGAGAAGCGGAAGCGGCGGGCCGCCTGTCGCACCCTGGGATTGTAACCATCTTCGATGTAGGCGAGGAACCAGAAACGCACGCTCCTTATATCGTCATGGAATTTGTTGCGGGGCAGTCCCTCGACAAGGTGCTGCTCGCGCGCAACGACAATAAGTTGCCGCCGGAGGTAGCGCTTCAAGTAGCGCTCGAGCTGGCGGAGGCCCTGGACTGTGCGCACGGTCAAGGCGTGGTTCATCGCGATCTGAAACCCGCGAACATTCTGGTCACGGGAGACGGCCACGTGAAGATCGCCGACTTCGGGGTGGCTAAACTGAACCTCGCGAACTACACGTCAGGAGGGCGTGTTTTAGGCACACCCGCTTACATGTCGCCCGAGCAATTAGGCGGCGAAGCAGTGGACGGCCGGTCGGACTTATTTTCTCTAGGTGTGGTTTTGTACACGGTGCTGACGGGCTACAGGCCGTTTCAAGGAAGCAGCGCCCACACGGTCGCATTCAAAGTAGTCAACCGCGACCCGGTGCCGGCGACGATTCTTGATACCGAATTGCCGCCAGGGCTCGACTACATCATCATGCGAGCTATCGCGAAGGATCCGAGCCAACGCTACCAGCGCGGGATGGAAATGGTGCTGGATATTCAGGATCTGCAGCAGGGACGCGAGCCATGGAGCAAAGCAAAGCAACCAGATTCCGCCGGAGGTACTCTTCAATCGGCCACTGCCACCGGCAGATTCCAGTTCATGGGCCCGCTGGCGGGTCCAGCCGGGCTCCGCTCCAACCAGGGTTCTTCGAAGCGGCAGCGCGAAGCGGCGGACAGCCTGCTGGCGACGGTGCGAAAGCAATCTCTCGCCGGCGCCCTGCTTGTGGTCGGACTTCTTGTATTTGGACTCCGCGTGTGGGATCTCGCCTGGCACCAGGAGGCGTTATCTTCGGGAGCAATGCATACAGTCCCTCCTGCACCAGGTATTGCGGACACTTCTCGCCTCAAAGCGAACTTCGATCCAATTGCAGGCGGAAGCTATCCTTCTCCTACAGAAGGGCGCCGTTTAAGCTCTCGAATCCCTGCCGCACTGCTGGAAATCGAAGTAGACCACAAGTTTGTCAACGCGCATTTGTCGATCTGGGTAGATGATCTGCTGACCTACTCGCATACTTTGGAAGGAACAGAAAAGAGACATTTGGTCATGTTCCACCAGGTGCAAGGCCACGAATTCCATGCAGTGCAAATCCCACCCGGGAAACATCTTCTCAGGGTGCAGGTGAGCTCTGGCACCGGTCTTTCTGAGCAGGCCGGAACAATCGAGGGAAAGTTCGCCAGCGGCAAGGAAACGATGTTGCGGGTCAACTTCGATAGCAGTGGCCAGATGGGCCTAAGCCTGCAATAGCCGGAGAGCGTGCAAAACAGTTATGGAACTGTCCTAATGCTGATTGGCAGAAACTCTAAGAACTGATCGATCCAACCGGTCGCTCTTCGCGCGCGAGTTCTAGTGTGTATCCGGACTTCGCGGCGTCGTCGTGGAACATCTGCACAGTCTCCAACGAGTAGTCCTGCAAGTCCTTCCCAATCAGGCTGACCTTTTTGAGCACGTCGGAGGTGACAGTAATGATGTGGCAGCCAATTTCGTCAGCCTGGAAGATGTTCAGGAGTTCCCGCGGGCTGGCCCAGACCAGCTGCGTGTTGGGCTCGGGAGCCATCAATTCGAGGGCGGATTTCATGAGAGGGACGGGATCGCGGCCCGTGTCAGCGACTCTTCCGGCGAAGACGGAGATGTAGGACGGCGCGCCGCCCAGAAGAGCTTTCGCGATGTGGCGCACCTGATCGAGCGCTAGAACTGCGGTGGCGTTCACCTGAATGCCGTCTGCGCTCAAGCGCTGGATCAATTTGTACATCGGTTCCCGGCGCGTATTCGTGACCGGAATCTTTACATACACGTTGGCCGCCCAGCGGGCGATCTTGCGGGCCTGGCGCTCCATTTCGGCTTCGTCGTCGGCGAACACTTCGAAGGAGATCGGGCGGTCGGGAATCTGGTGGAGGATCTCCCGGGCGAAGCGCTCGTAGTCGGTGACGCCCGCCTTCCGCATCAGGGTTGGATTGGTGGTGAAACCCTTGATGTAGGGCTGCCGATAGAGCTCGAGCATGCTGGCCTTGTCGGCTCCGTCGGCGAACACCTGAACGGTCAATTCAGACACGGACTTCATCTTTATTATTAGACTCCTTCAAGCTAGAGCAGATGATCCAGTCAGCGGCCTCGCGCAACGATCGCACGGTAGCTTCCGGAGGTTGCGCAGGCTTCCGCTCGCGGTAACCGTAATCAATCAAAACCGTTTTGCAACCTGCGGCGTGGCCGGCATCGATGTCGCGCCAGCGATCGCCCACGAAAAAACTGCGTGAGAGGTCGATATTGTGCTTGCGCTGCGCCTCGAATAACAGGCCAGGCAGTGGCTTGCGGCAAGCGCAATGATCCGCATCGTCATGATAGCAGACGAAGATATCGTCGATCGACAGCGAAGACGAGAGGGCTTGATGAATGGCCTCCACGCCCGCTCGCGTCTGCGTGCCACGCGCCACATCCGGCTGGTTAGTGATGATAAACAGAGCGAATCCGTGCGCCTTCAAGTCGAGCAGCGACGATGCGACCCCGGGCAGCAGTTCGAGTTCTTCCACCCCGGATGGCGGAAACGGTTTACCGTCGCGCACCACAGCGCGGTTGATGACGCCATCGCGGTCGAGGAAAACGGCTGGGCGGAGTTGCTCACTGTCGGGCGCGGTTGATTCCCACTTGGTCTGCTGCTGCTTCACCGCGGGATGCGAAACCAGCAGATGCCAGACGATGGCCTGGAACGCCTCCGTGTGGGGGGTTATGTGGGCGGGATTGATTGTAGGAATAAGGATGCACACGTCGGCGACCTTGGCAGTGTGGCCACCATCGCGGCCGACGATGCCTAAGATCTTCGCGCCTACAGTCTTTGCGTATTGCAGAGCAGCGACGAGGTTGGGGCTGACATTCTTTTCGAGATCCCCGCCACCCACCGAGAACACCAGCACGAGATCGTTTGCGCGCAACCGGCTTACCCGCAGCCAGGACTCGAATACGGTTGCCCAGCCTTCATCGTTTACTCGGGCCGTTAGTTCGGAAACATTATCCGTGGGCGCGTAGGCTTCGATTCCTGCGATCTTGCGGAAGTCGTTTACAGCATGGGAAGCGTTGGCGGCGCTGCCTCCTACACCGAGGATAAACAAACGTCCGCCAGCGGCTCGAGTTAGCGCCAGCAGAGAGGCAGCGTTTTCGATGGTTGCGGCGTCGAGGCGGTCGATTACTGCTTTGGCTTCCGCCAGAAACTGTTGAGCAAATGTATTCCTCGTGGTCATTACTTGTTAGCCTTACTTAATTAGTACTGGTTCACTCCCCGCGTCGCCAGGAATTCGGCCGTCTCCCGCAATCCCGCCGGCGACCCGATCTCGTAGAAGCGCTCCCGCACTTCAAACGCCGCCAGTTGCTTTCGTCGCAGAAGGTCGGCGTACAACTCAGCAAGATCGCAGGCTTTGTCGGCCGGCAAACCTTGGAAGGCTTCGGCACGAAAAACTCCGAGTCCGTAGTCGATGTACCGCATCCGTGGAGTGCGGTCGGTCTTGCTGTACGCGACAATCGTTCCCCATTCGAACTTTCCGGCTTCGAACTCTACGTTGCTGGTGTCCCATTTTCCTTCGTTGCGAAAGACCGTCATCATTCCCAACACGCCGCTGCTGCGCATAGAAGAAGATTCGAAGCTTCGGGCAATTGCCGCGTAGTCGCAAGGAAGATAGGAATCACCGTACATGACAAAGAAAGGATCGCCCAGTTTGGGCAAGGCATTTCTGATAGCCCCGGCTGTGCCCCGCAAGGCAGGCCCGTCAAACGAGTAGTCTACCTGAAGGCCCAGGTCAGCGCCGTCGCCGATGGCGTGCTGGATCAGCTCCCCTAGATGCGCAACGCAGAACACAACGCGGCGGATGCCTTTCGACTGCAACAGGCGCAGTTGATGCACAGCAAAGGGCTGGCGGTTCACTTCGAGCAGCGATTTCGGTACGGTTTCGGTCAAGGGCCGCAGGCGGGTAGCGAGACCGCCGGCAAGAATCGCAACGGTTGGCAATGGATTCGGCTCTGGAGTCAAGACCGGATTCTCCTACGAATGGGCCACCACCGTCGTTCCGGCGAAATCGAACTGCATACGGACTTCCCGGAGCCCCGCACTTCTCATCACCGACCTGAGGCGAGTTTTCTCTTCCGTATAGAACATGAGAAATCCGCCTCCTCCGGCGCCGATCAGTTTGCCGCCCAGCGCTCCGTTGGCTCTCGCGAGTTCATACAGGTGGTCGATTTCACCGCTACTCATGCCCGGGGATCGTTTCTTCTTGTGCTCCCAATGCACATTCATCAAGTCTGCGAACTTTCTCAAGTCACCACCTAGTAGAGCGTCCCGACTCTGCATGCCCAACTGCTTGGTGAAGTGAAGATTCTCGAGCATCGCAGAGTTGTTCTGTTTGGTTCTTGAATCTTGATCGCGGAGGATGTCGGATGCATTGCGCGAGCTTCCAGTGAAGAACAAAAGCAGGTTGTCTTCGAGGTTGGCCAGAGTTTCGGGCGGGATCTTCAGGGGTTCGACGAGGACGCGATCATCCGGCAGAAACTGGAACGAGGTGATGCCGCCGAAAGCGGCGATGTACTGGTCCTGCTTGCCGATGGGTTCGTTGAGCAACTTCAGTTCGATGTGACACGCCTGCTCCGCGAGGTCTCGCGGGGGTACGAAATCCCGCTTTAGCGTATGCAGAGCGCACAAGAGAGCGGTGGTGAAGCTGCCGGAAGACCCCATTCCGGTACCGGCAGGGATGTCGGAGAGGCTGACAATTTCAAGGTACGGCCCGGTGACGCCGGTCAACTTCAGGGCCTCGCGGATGATGGGGTGCTGGATCTCATCGACGCGTTCCACATCTTCGAACTTGGAGTACTTGACAATAATCCGCGGACGAAACGCTTCGTTGATGGTGATGTAGACATACCGGCTGATAGCGGCCGAGATGACAAAGCCAGTATGCTGCCGGTAATAGGACGGGAGGTCGGTACCACCGCCGCCGAGGCAGATTCTCAGCGGACTCCGGGTGATGATCATCGAGCGGACCCGCGTCCGGGGCAACCCGCATTCGCAAGAATCATCCCCGAATCATATGCGAAGCGCCTCTTGCAGGTCGAGCGCGGCGGCCGTCATTCCACCTCAAAATCTGCCGTGCGGGTTTTGCTGGTGCCGCCCGCCGAATCGATAGCCCGTAGCTCCACGCGGTAGGAGCCTGAGGCTAGCTGAGCAACCGGCAATTTGATTCCCAGCGGAATCACCGGGACCCCATCTTTTCCCTTGGGGACTCGGTTTCGAATGCGAAGTTTCTCCTCTCCGCTCTTCGGTTCCACAACTCGGAGCTCGAATGCAATCTCCGGAGGCTTGGGATTTTTCATGAGCGGCTCGTAGATTTCCGCGTAGACGGCGGCAGTGTCAGTCTTTTTGAAATGGTTGGACGCGGAGGGTGAAATCTGCATGCCCTGCACCACCAAAGGAGTCCTGTCTTCCAGCAGCTGGCTGTCCAGTTCCCCGGAGATGTCAGCGGCGCGGCGAACGTTGTTGCTTAGCACCACAGCGCTCATGCTGAATTCCTGACCGAGGTACGGGTCAATCAGGAGTGGTGTTTCGAGTTTGCCAAAACTCTCGTTGCCGGAACTGAAGACGACTTTTAGTTTGTAATTGCCGGAGGCTACATCAAACTGGTTTTCGTAGTGGAACGGCTGTTTCTGGAATTCTTCCACTTGTTTCTTGTCATCGAGGTCAACATTCACCGTGTCGCTGAAACGCGCGGCAATGGAGGCGTCCGGCTTGTATGCGATACCTAGAATGTTGATGACTGCATGTTGTTTCCCCTTCACCTTTTCAAACTTCAGCGCTGCCGAAGGAATCTCCACGGCCAGGTGGACTTGAGCGGTGTTGGGCGAGGTGTAGAAGAAAGGCGCCTGCATCACGGCGGTAACGTTGCCCTGCATCTCGCCGCCGGCGCGGGTTTCCAGGTCTTTCTCAATGGGATTGCCGGCTAGAAGATCCGCCGGCCTGACGTTGCAATAGCCGCTGCGGGCGCGGACATTGGTTCCCCCACGCTCCACTTTGACCTTCAGCATGTGGCAACTTCCTTCAAGCGAAACTGCGGGCTTGTAACCGAGAAGATAGTACTGGTTTTGATCCTTAGCGATCCTATCCAGACCGCCCAGCAAATCATTGGTGTTGATGATGACAAATCCGCCGGTGCCGTCGGCGAGTTGATAGAGAACCTGCTGGTTGGTAGAAGCGCTCGGGGGAAATTGGGGGACAATCTGCCTAGGCTGATTGTAGGGGTTGTTCAGGTTACTGTTGTATGCCGTTCCGCCTGGTGTTCCGCCGGGCCTGCCGCCACCGGTGGTCCCGCCGCCAGGCGACCCGCCGCCCCCCTTGCCACCCCCTCCAGTTCCTCCACCGCCGGTACCACCACCGCCGGTTCCGCCGCCTCCGGTCCCGCCGCCTCCGGTCCCGCCGCCGCCGGTTCCGCCACCACCGTGACCGCCTCCACCGCCAGCGCCTCCGCCGCCACCTCCGCCGCCGTGTTGCACGGGAAGCGCGTTCAGTTCAGCAAAGGCCACCGGCCTGAGTTTTGGCTGATGAGAGTCCGTCCCCAAATAGTGAAATGCGGCAGGAACGAACGATCCTGATCCGGAATGGGTTGAAGGCAGCGTCAGCCGGCTGTGCGGTGGCGTGAGGTCTGGAGTCACCAGACCACGGACATCGATGGGATAGATGGCGACGTTCGATTTGTTGCAGGTATCGATAACTGCAGTCAGTTCCGACTCGTATTCGGGGCTCAAGGGAAAACCCGAAGTCAGCATGACAAGCGACTTGCGGCCGGGCACGGTGGAAAGGCCCTTGGCCAGACTGCGCAGAGCAAGCAACACGGTTTGGACGCCGAAGTCAGCCTCGGCATTCCCCAGCGACGGCCCAAGGGATGGAGTTCCCAGAGACGCCACCATGACCGGTGGCTGCGCGTTCGGCGAAACTGACGATCCCTTTAAACCCGCCACCACTTGCTTCAAGCGCTGCGCATCGGCAGTGAAGTTTTGCGAGATGTGCACGGTGCCGCCAAACTCCGCAACGGCTATCAAATGGTCGGGACCGGCATTCGCATCGATGAACTTTGCGGCTGCATCCCGGGCTCTGGCTTGGTCACCCACATCCATGGTTGAGTTGTCAAAGAACAGGACCAGGTAGCGGGGCTTTGGGTTGGCGGAACCAGTGCTCTCCTCAAAAGAGAAGCTGGTGACGGATTGCTCCTTTCCATCTTCCCAGACCTTGAAGTCTTTCTGAGCAAGATCGCGTACGTATCCTCCTTTCTTGTCGGTGACGACGGCATCCACGAGAACCAAACGGGTCTCGGTCCGGATCACGCCGACGTCGGCCGTGTCGGCTGCCGCGGACTGCTGGGCGTACGCCACGGGGTTGTTCGAGAGTAATTCGAGGAATATCCAGCAACTGGCCATACAGATCAGGCCAATCAGAAGAACCAGCCGGCGATCGCGCATAACTCACCTCCAAGATGCCTGTCTAACGAATCTCAACCGTCCCATTTTCCGCGGACATCAGTTGCCCTTCCGCGTCCCTTACGACCAGCCGCACCAGATAGCTTCCCGGCTTTACGTCGAAGCTGGTCTTGAGCGTAATACCGGAGTCGAGCTTGTGCTGCAGCGTGTCATCTTTCAAATTCATGGTCACAGTTTTTTCCGTTCCCTGAACGAAATTGCCATTGCGATTAAACACGGCGGACACACAGGTCAAGACATTGTTGTTTCGGCCTTCGAGCTTCCGAAAGCGCAGACGTTTTACGTCCACATGGGCGAGGACGACAAGTTTGGCCTGCTGATCGCTCGCTTTGAAGAACTGCGTGTGCAGGTTGACTGGAAGATTGTGCAACTCCTCCTGGGAATACATGGCGTCCACAATTTCCTGCTTGGCTTGCTCGTCGGGGTTGGTAAAGCTCTTAGGCGCGTAGTAGCCGCGGCGGGCTTGCAACGTCAACCTTTGCGGGTTCTTCAGGGTCACCTTCAGGGTATGAAAGCTGCCATCAAGTTTGAGGTTTTGCGGGACGAAGGCCAGCACGTAGGAATACTCGGGCGTGTCGGCAACGCGGCGGAAGCCTTCGTCGAAGTCATTGTTGTCGTGGAAGAAGACACCGCCAGTGCCGTCCGCCAGAACCGCGAGCAGGTCGTCCTGAGCGGAAGCAGCCGCGGTCTCGATCAAGATCTTGCCGCCAGAGGGCGGGCGCGTTAGAGTCGAATCTCCGAACGAGGGCGGGACATAAAGCCCGCGAGCATCGAGGGTATTGACGACAACTTGCGAGCGCACGGCGTGATCGATGATCTCAGTGTAGTCATACTCCAGTTGCGGAGTGATGAATCCAGGAGAAACCAGGACGACGCTTCGCTGGCCGGGCATTCTGGATATGTTGCGGACGACATCGCTCAGTAAACCCAGAGAGATACGGCTTTCGTGGTCACCAGCGCTCAATACGTTTGGGCTCAGACCTTGCACCAGCGCTGTGGCCATCGCCGTCGCAGCTGCGAGGGTATCGCTTGGGCTTGGGTTGCACGCCATCGCGTCCTGGACGGCAACCTGCGTAGCCTGAGGATCATTCTTGTTGAGGATCAGGTCGGCCTGGTAGTAGCTGATATCGGGGCAATCGTGGCCAAAGCCGCGGGCGATGGGGCGGGGCTGGAGACGAAGCAAAGTCGCGTGGAGCTGGGCGCGATCGTCGGTGAAGTCGAGTGTGGTCTGGCCTGACGTAGTGAAGATGGCGGCGCGATCCGTCGGCCGCAACGCGGCAAAGTGGCGTTCCGCGGCTTCCCGCACGCGGGCGAGATCGCCGAATTCCAGGTGCACATCGTCGAACAGGTAAGCCACAAAGCGCTCGGGCACAGCAGGCACGTTCCCGGTATTGGAGGAGGTATCGACGGAAGGAGTGTCGCCGGAGTTTTCAACCGACTGTTGATGCGCCCTCGCCGCCAAAGTTCCAGGCTGTTCCACTTCGAACTGAGTGATCACCTGCGGCTTGCCCTTGTCGAAGATCTGGAAATCTTCCTGGCGAAGATTCCCGATGGCGTGACCTTGGGAGTCGCGAACCACGGCGCGCGCCACCACCAGCTTTACGTTCACTTTGAATGTGGTGGGCTCGTCGTGAGAAGCAAGTTCTGCGGAGTTCTGCTTAGTCTCGGCAGCCGGGGCGGGGCTTGCAGCAGGAGCCGGCTGTGAAGCATCCTGCGCGAGCGCAGTGGTGGGGGCGGCGCAAAGCCAGACCACGAACAGCAGAAAACAGGCAACCAGTTTGCGGACGCAGAACACGCCTGCTCTCACACTGCTGGGTGCGACAGGCCGCTTGGCTTCCGGGGAACTCCTCATAAGATTCCAGCCATCGCCGGGGGAAGGCAGGGCGGACTCAGTCAGGTGCCCACAGGCAGGGTTCCGTGGGCTCGAATGCTGCCAGCCAGTGTACACCTGTCCTGGCCCCGCCAGGTCAAGGGATTGAAGAGGGAGTCCATGCTAGCTTCTAACATGGACGGGAAATGACGAAATTCGATTGGACCCAGGGAGCGCTGGCGGAAGGCCTACGCCTCTACGATGCGGGCGAATTCTTCACCGCACATGAGGCGTGGGAGAGTGTCTGGCTGGGGTTGCCAGAGCCGGAGAAAACGTTCCTGCAGGGACTGATTCAGGTGACTGCGGCATTTCATCACTTGCAGCGCAACAATCCGCTGGGGACCAGGCTCTTGTTGCAAGCTGCGTTGCGCAGGCTCGACCGTTATCCGGCATCCTTTGGCGGTATTTCCGTCACGCTGCTTCGCCGTGACATACGTGAGCGATTGCGGAGACTCGAAGCGGGCGAACCAGCATCCCAATTGGTTTCGCCCCGAATACGACCGAACTAGCAGATAACTCCAAGCATCGAGCAAAATGTATTCGACTGATTAAGATCGGCTAAGTCCCCGAGCTTACCTGGCGCGCCCATTGCATGGCTTGCCAGTAAGAAATCGAAACGTCGCTTTCGCTGAGCTGAAGCTGGGTGGCAAGCTCCTTGACAGCCGTCCACTCTCCGGATTCTTGGGCCAGCATAAGCTGATAAAACGGCCGTAGGCGACTCGTCGCGCCTAGCAGCACCGCCTTGCACTCCTGATCGATGGGAACGTTGTCGAGCACCTGGCGCATGGGAATCTCAAGAATGCTGTCCATCAGCGAAAGCATACCCATCAGGAACAGGTCGGAATCTTCAGGCTGAACTTTGTGCCGAGAGTTCTGCTGAACTCTGGGTGAGAGCAGCTCGCAGAAACGGGCGCGGACCAGCGCCGCCAGCACCAGGTCGCTCGGCTTATCCTGGCCAGCTCCCAGGCTGGCCACCAGACGGATCCAGCGGCGGACTTCCGTTTCGCCCAGGATGGAAAGTGCGTGCCGCACGGAATGAATTTCAGCCTTGAATCCGAAGGCAGCGGAGTTCAGATAGCGGAGCAGACGGTAGCACAGCGACGCCTCGCCCTTGACCAGATTTTCGATTTCACGCACATCTAACTCAGGTTGCGAAACCGCCGTCAGCATGCGCAGATAGTTGAGCTGGTTGGCGGGAATTTCGTGCGCGGTGAGTATTTCCGGGCGCCGGAAAAAGTAGCCCTGAAAGTAGAGGAAGCCAGCCTTCGTGCTGGCGATGAACTCTTCGCGCGTTTCTACCTTTTCCGCCAGCAGCCGGCAGCGCCAAGGCCCGTAGCGGCGCACCATCGCAGTGGCATCAGCGATCGAGGTTGCCCTGAGGTCGACTTTGATGATATCGGCAAGTTCGGTGAGCACTTCTCGTTCGTCGTTCACCGCAAAATCGTCCAGCGCGATCATGTATCCGGCTTCCTTCAGCCGCCGGCAGGCTGCGACTACCAGATCATCGGCGGGGACGGTCTCCAGAACCTCGACGACCGTCTGGCCCGCGGGCAGCAACGTGACGTAGTCCTTAAGCAAGATGTCGCGGGTGCAGTTTACAAAAGCCCTGCGTCCGTCACAAAGTACATCGAGGCCAAGCAGCATCGAACTGTTCAATGTGCTGCGCGAAGCTGCGTCGGAATCCGGGCTCCGAAAAAAATCTTCGATGCCGTCGCGAAATAAGAGCTCGTAGCCGAAAACCTTCTCATCTGTCGTGAGAATCGGCTGGCGGGCGACGAAATGGGTTCCGGGTTGGGGTCCCGGTTTTTCTTCACCAGGTTTGAGTACAGAGGAAGGGGTGGTCACTCGTTGTCCATCGGCACAACGGTCTCCGAACCTTAGCGGCGGAGCCCAATGAGCGGCGTCGGGGTGTTCCCCGAGATGGAATTCCGGCAACTTCTACTGTGGCTTCGGTGTGGTGGCGGCATAAGCCTGAGCTGGTTGGTCTGGGGTTGCTTTGGATGCGATGCCTGCCTGGGGTGCCTTGTTGGGTGGGATTTCGGTGCCGGCCGGATAGATGACAATCTGCACCGCGCCCCAGCCCGCATCCGAATTAGTGTCTGTCTGCTTGCCCATTCCCAGAGTTTTGAGCTGACTATCATCGAACCCGAAGTTCTCGACCAGATATTCGCGAACCACCATTGCCCGCGCTTCGGTTAGCACCAAGTCCTTCTGGGTGTCACCTTCCATACCAGCGGAGACCACGATTACGGCAAACCCGAACTGGTTATTTGCCAGAAAGTCGCCGCCAGCGTTTAAAGTTTTCTGGTTCCTCAGCTTGGCCGAATCCGGCTTATCGAAAAGCTGCTTTGCTGAGTAGGTAAACTGCTTTGTCGGAGTGCCTTGCGGCAGCCCCTCGATCTCATTTTTGCCGAGTTCGCCAGAATCTTCGTAGCCTCGGCTCTTGAAATACCCGCGCAGGAGGAAATTGTGCTTCATGGCTTCCATATTCTCCTGGAAGTCGGTAACCCCGGCTTGCGCGTGCATCATCGTGTCTCTCATGGCGATCGTCGTCTGTTGGAGGTTGTCATAAAGCTGCTTGTCATTCACCAGCGCCCCTACAGTTCCGTCACCCGCATCGATCTTGGCGCTTATCGACTGTAGATTCGCGGTCACCCGTGTGGTGTTCTGGATGGCTTGCTGGCTGCTGTCCAGGATGTCGCTTGTCTTCTTGAACAGGGCTGACATTTCCAGCGGCGGCTGGCTGGCGATGATGTCGCCATCGCGCACGTCGGCTGCTCCTGCGGATCCAAACGAGATCGCCAGATACTGATTGCCCAACAATCCCTCGGTTTCAATTGTGGCCACCGAGTCCTGCTTGACGATCTGGTGGGTTGACTTGCTCAGATCCATGACTATGGTGACTTTTTCGCCGGGTTTGTGGGGCAGCACAATAGCATGCACGGTTCCCACGTGAACTCCGCCCACTCGCACATCGCCGCCAGCGTCAAGGCCCACGACGTTGTCGAATTGCGCCTTCAATTGGTACGTGGAGCTGAAAAGATACTGCTTGCCCCCGATGATGAAAATGCCGGCCACTAGAACTGCCAGTGTCGCAACGATGAAAGCTCCTAACCGCGCCGCTCTCGACATAATGTTCTCCTACGATTGCTTTAGAAATTCCTTGACGAATTTGTCATCGCTCTTCTGGAGTTCTTCAAAACTGCCTTCGATCACGACATTTCCTTCGTTGAGCAGGGCAAGACGGTCGGCAATCGCCTTCGCGCTGTGCAGATCGTGAGTCACCACGATGGACGCCATGTGATATTTCTGTTGGAGCTTGAGAACCAAATCATCGATTTCCCCGGAACTGATAGGGTCCAGACCCGCGGTGGGCTCGTCGAGCAGTAGAACATCCGGCTCTAAAGCCAGCGCACGTGCCAGACCTACTCTCTTTTGCATGCCCCCTGAGATATCCGAAGGCATCTTCCGAAGGTTGCCTTCCATGCCCACTTCCGCCAGCAGTTGTTTGACCCGGTCGCTTCGCTCAGACTTCGACATATCCTTCTTATGGTGTTGCAGGGGGAAGGCCACGTTCTGCTCAACGGTCAGCGAGTCGTAAAGAGCCGCCTGCTGAAACACAAAGCCCATTTTCTTCCTGATCTCGCCCATCTCGTCGAGAGCCAAACCTGCGGTGTCTTGACCGTGGATGCGAATCGATCCGGAGTCAGGCTTCTCAAGGCCGATGACGAGCCTCAGTAATACGCTTTTGCCCGTACCGCTGCGGCCCAGCACGGCCAGCGTCTCGCCGCGGTGTACGGTCAGGCTTATCCCATTCAAAACCGTTTGACTTCCAAAAGATTTATGCAAGTCATCGACGGCAATAACTGGCGCGCTGCCGTCTTCCTCGGCTTCTCCTTGCTTCAGCGCAATTTGATCGATTGTTTCCATAATTGTTTCGCCGGGTGTTTATGGAATGTTCATGGGAAAAATATAAGGATTAGTTTCACCAGTACCACGTCGGCCAGGATCACGAACAGCGACGACAAAACCACAGAACTGGTAGCCGCACGCCCCACACCGGCGGCGCCTCCCTGGGTCCGCATCCCCTGAAAACACGCGATCAAGCCGATAATCAGGCCAAAGAACATGGTCTTGACCGTCGGGGGGAGAAAATCGTTGAAATCAGCGCCTTTGAAACCGCTGCTGATGAACTGATGAAACGAGAGCGGCTCAACCGCGGCCTGAGCGACCCAACCCATCACCAAGCCGGAACAATCAGCGGCGAGCGTCAGCAAGGGCAGCATCAGAATGCAAGCCAGGATGCGGGTGGCGGCCAGCAGCCGGTAAGGGTTTACCGCGGAGGCCTCGATGGCATCGATCTGCTCGGTGACTTTCATCGACGACAACTCCGCGCCAATGCCTGCGCCCACGCGGCCACTCACTACCAGACCGGTAATGATGGGGCCGGTCTCGTGGATAACGGAGAACACGATAGCGGCGGGAAGCAAAGACTTAGCCCCAAACCGAGTGAGGCTGTAACGAGCTTCCATCGAGAGAACGACACCCGTTGCAGCGCCGGCCAAGGCGACCAGCGGCAGGGACTTCGATCCAATCTCGTCGAGTTGTCGAAACAGTTCGCGAAACTCAAACGGCGGCGTCACCGCGGCCCGCACTACTTGCCAGAAGAATATTCCAAGATCGCCGAACCACTCGAGAAACTGGATGATCAAGCCCTTGGAGGGGCTCGCGGTGGGGGATAGCACTGCGGTCTCTGGTCCCGGAAGTGGAGGGTCAAAGCTTGCGACCGCAACTGCTTGCTGGTCGATCATGGGTTTGAACCCGGAGTTGGCGCGGCGGGCCCATTCGGGAGGTGCATGCGATGAAGTAAGGAGTGGGGTCCGCCGTAGATGAATTCCAGGGCGATGTTTCCGCCCACATATACGAGGAAAGTGTAGTTGCCCATCCGGAGTGCATCTTCGGCGGCATAGCGGTTGGGATACCACGCGTAAACGGCAGTCATGGTGCCGGCATACGGCGCGACCAGCGCCGGGAAAGAGAAGACGCTGTGGCCGTCCTGGCCGCGGCGTGCTGTCAAAGTCGAGATCACAGCATGGCGCAGCCGCGGAAACACACCCTTGCACTCACAGCGGTAGTACACCGTGTCTTCGTGGAAAGCCTGGGCCAGCCCATAGCGCGTCGTAGTGGTCACTGCTGCGATGCCAAAGTCGGACCCAAAGCGTTTGCTGTAGCCCACAGCTCCTTGCTTCCACTCTGGCGGAGTGTTGTACGCCTGGTTAATCCCAGCTGCGAACGCGGCGCCAGCGATGGGATACGGTCCAAACGCGTCGAAAATGTAGTTGTGGAGCTTCGTCGCCTCCGTCGGGCGCGTGTACGTCAGGTCCGGTGGCGATGGCGTCGTGCTTGCAACAGCGCCCGGGCTGGAGGGGTCTGACGAATCGGCCAGGGTTTGCCCCTGTGCCGGCAAAGACAGAACCGCGAAGGCAGAGGTTGCCAGCAACAAGAGTATTATTCGCCGGACGTCGAAGGCGACATTCCTGACCAATCGATGTGGCATCCTGCACCTCAAAAAGTTACCGTTCTTCATGCGGTAAGCGGGCAAGTTCCGTGATCACACTGGCACGCAATCTCGACCTCCTTAGATCCTGCATCTTTGCAGAGCTGACCGCAGTATTTGTCGCCGGCTTGGACCAAGCAACGGCAAGGTAGATGGGCACACTTAACCTGCTGATTCGTCGTCATTGTGGTTTCCTTTTCCGAGTTCTTCCCTTTTCCAACCTAACGTCTTGAGGCTCTGGTCGTCAGAACCCTATGAATGGTAAGTATCAGCGTTCAGGCTTCGGAAAGCTGGTCAGAATTGATCGTCTTTTGAATCAAAGCTTGTGGCACATACGACGAGGAGGGCGGGAAAACTCCCGAGACGGGAATGACTATACGTGTTCTTCCAGCGTATAAGCTCACAATGGAAGCATTTTGCAGCAGGTGTTGAGGAACCCAATCTGGAAGCAGCAGTCGCTGGTGAATCGATTTCACTGGAGAAAACCATGAATAAGCTGGCTTGTTTGTGCGTAGTGGTGGCAATTACGCTGAGTGCGGCAAGTTGCTCGGGCAGGGGCGGGACGATCACGCAAGACGAACTGGTCCGCAGAACACAAGAGATTGTCGACGCCGTGGCGTCCGGCGATCGCGGACCTTTCGAAAAATACTTCGCGGCTGACAGCATGATCTTTGATGAAAAAGGACGCAGCATGGATAAGAAGGCCTTCGTCGCCGACCAATCGCCGCTGCCGCCGGGATACTTGGGGTCCATCAAAGTGGTTAACCCACATAGCCGCATTCTGGGCGAGACCGCAATCCTCAGTTACGACCTGAACGAAACGGAAACCATTTTTGGACAAGAGAATAAGGCCCGCTATCACGAAACGGACACCTGGGAGCGCCGCAACGGGGAATGGCAAATCGTGGCAGAACAAGTGCTTCGATACTATGAAGATCCTGCGCCAGGAAAGACGGATTCCAAGAGATATCCAGATTACGTGGGCACGTACGAGCTCGCACCTGGGAAGCTGTTGACGGTGTCGATGGAAGGTGCAGACTTGTTTTCGCAGAGGACAGGCCGATCGAAGAATCTGCTCATTCCCGAAGCGCCCGACATATTCTTTCGCAAAGGCGTGGAGGGTCGGCAATTGTTTCGCCGGAACGACATGGGAAGAGTAGATGCGCTGATCGATCGCCGGAATAACGAGGACGTGGTCTGGAAAAAGACAGGCTAGTTCCAACTTACTCTAGCGATTCCCGTCCGCAGGCTGGGTGAGACTACAGATCATCCCGAAACCGGTATCGCTGCCTCGAGGACTCGTTCAACCCGTCCCGCATCCAATTCGAGTATGCTCATGGCGCTTCCTTGTCGTTTCGTCTCTCAGGGGCAACGGACGTAACGAAGGGGGATAGAATGCGCCTTATGAAACTGAAAAGACTTCAACCCGTCATTCGTGCTTATGGCATTTCTATCATCCTATGGGGCGGGCTTTCCCTATTGACGGGTGTGCAGTACCGCGTTTTCGATAAGCAACTGAATATACAAACCTCTCTTTCCGACATGATCCTTCTTGCAGAATCCAGAGGCTTTGCTTTTGCCATGCTGACGCCGCCAATTTTCTATCTGGCTCGGCGCTACATGGGCGGCGCAAGGGACCGGTTTCGGTACATATTCATCTACTGTCTCGGAGCCGGACCGTTCATGTTCCTTTACGCCTGCATTCGGTGGACGGTTCTTCCCCCGTGGGACCCGGGTCTTCAGCAGTATGTTCCCCGGAGCTCGCACGGACCGCTGGAGTTGATTCACTCGGGGTTTGCCGACCAGATCACGATGTACATCGCCATTGTGGTTGCCGCTCACGCTTATCAATACTTCGAGAGAGTTCGCAACCAGGAGGTGGAAAGGTCCGAGTTCCAGAGGGCGCTGGCCGCGAGCGAACTCCAGGCTCTCAAAATGCAGCTTCATCCCCACTTTCTTTTCAACACACTGCATGGCATTTCTACATTGATTAGCGCCGACCCCGCCAGCGCGAAGGCAATGGTCGTTAAGCTCTCCAGCCTCTTGCGTTGCACTCTGGAGCACAGCAGTTCTGATCTGATTCCGCTGCGGGAAGAATTGAAGTTCGTTCGCGAGTACCTTGACCTTGAAAAGATGCGCCTCGGTCCCCGTCTCACTGTGGATTGGCTAATCGATCCTACTACCGAGCACACTCTGGTTCCCCAGTTGATCCTGCAGCCTCTGGTGGAAAACGCTATCCGCCACGGGATTGCCTGTTCGCGCGACGGCGGCTGGGTTCAGATTATGTCCCGGAAGCACGCAGGCGATCTTGAACTTCGTATTCGCAATAGCATCGGGGGCAAGCGGACTGTAGGCATGGGAGTTGGCCTGAAAAACACTGATGCTCGCCTGCGGTTTTTGTATTCCGACGAAGCGGCCTTTAAGTTTGCCGAGGCTGAGGACCACACGGCGACCGCAACCATCGTGTTGCCGGCGTTGGGTTCCGGTCTCGAGCGGTTCGCCGATCCGTGTACGCCGGACAGGGTCGAGGATGAGGGAAACCATGCGCGTGTTGATCGTGGATGATGAGCCGCTGGCTCAGACAGCTCTGGCTAATATTCTTGCTGCGCGGAACGACGTCGAGCATTTCGATTCAGCCAAGGATGCCGTCGAAGCGCTCGACCGGCTCGCGAAGAATCCCTATGACGTTTTGCTTCTCGACATCAACATGCCTGAACTTTCGGGGACTGAACTCGTGGACCAACTCAGAGAACGCGGCCATCCGCTGCCCTCCATCGTGTTCGTTACGGCGCACGATAAGCACGCAGTCACTGCCTTCGAGAAGCATGCTGTTGATTACGTGCTAAAACCCTTCTCCAATGAGCGGATTGATGAAGCCTTGGACCGGGCTTTTCGGAGAACTCAGGGCGAGCGCGCCGCGAAGCTGATCGAGGCTTTGCCGCATTGGCAGGAAATATCTCGTCCGCGGCAGCAGAGGATCGCAATCAAAACCAAGGGAAGGATTCTCTTCGTCGATCCAGATGATTTGGTTGCCGTTCAGGCTGAAGGGAACTATGTGTTGCTGGAGCGTGCTTCGGGTTCTTATTTGCTCCGCGAATCGATTTCCGTGGTAGCAGAAAAACTGAAGCCCTACGGATTCATTCGGATCCATCGATCCGTACTCGTCAACACCTCGCTGGTGGAAGAGATCAAACCATATCTGACGGGAGAGTACGGTCTACGCGTGAAAGGCGGGAAGGAATACACCGTCACTCGTACATATAAGAAAAATCTGAAATGCCTCGCAGAATTCTGGATTGGGAGTGGTGCGTTCCTGGCGGAATAGCCTGCCTTTGCGCAGTTGTCGGTCCGATCGAAAGCGCGTGGAGATCACGTTTACTTTTCATCCCTCTCTGCGGGAGAGTCACTGCGCCCGCCCGTAACTTGGTCACAATATTCATTGGACAACCATTAGTTGCAGTAGAGTGCAGACAACATATGCAGGCTCGCGCGGCTCATGGCACAGTACCGATGAATTCCGCAGCAACCATCCCCTGCCCGAAGCTCGAGGCCCGACGGGCCATCGTCTGGGCGGGACTCACGTGCGGCATCATGGACATTACGGCCGCCGCAGTTGTGAATGGCCTCTTGAGAGTTTCGCCGATCCGTATGTTGCAAGGCATCGCCAGCGGATTGCTGGGGCCACGATCCTTTGCCGGCGGACTCGCGACCGCGTTTCTCGGTCTGCTCTGCCATTTCGCGATCGCATTCTCTGCAGCTGGTGTGTTCTTTGCGGTCAGCCGCAGAATGCGCTTCCTCGTTCAACACGCCGTGCTTTCGGGTGCGCTGTATGGCGTCGTCGTTTACTTCTTCATGAATCGCATCGTTGTGCCACTTTCCGGCGCCCGGCGACACCCGTTTTCCTTCAGGCTGATGGTGATTGGCTTAGTCGTGCACATCCTCTGTGTAGGACTGCCTATCTCGCTCATGGTCCGACGCTACTCCGTGCGTTGACGAACCAGTGTTGACGAAGCAACCGAACCATCTGTGGCCAAGGTACGAGACGACAGCCATTCAAGGCGAAGGCGTGCTGCGCCAGGCGGTAAACCGGCTCCTCCACCCACACGGGACTGCTGCAGTTCCTTGCGGATTCACGGATCGGCATCAGTTTTATTTCCGAGTAGACACCATCTGCAATAGCTGCCTTTACAAAACAAACTCTGGTGAGCGCGTTTCCTTGCTTCGAAAGCCGAGGGACTTGCACCTCTAGAAATCTCCACAAATCTGTACTTGCGCGAATTCCTCTCGTCTTTGATGCGTTCCTACAAGACTCCGTGACGGTCCTACAACGGACACAATCTCACGCGCGAGACTTGCGCTGCGAACACCCGTGGAGTCGACTCCCGCATTTCATAACTTCAGACCTGATCGTTGACGTATGCGCTTGAAAACTCAATGACCACCTTCTGGTTAGCTAATTGCTAACACTCACATGGCGGAAGTGAGCAGGGGTTATGCGTGTTTCGCAGTCAACGTTTTTCCGTTAGCAAAGGCAACACTTAATCTCTCGGTGGGAGGAAGCAATGAAGGTCCGCAGCGCGAAGTTGTCTCTGGTTCTGCTTCTGGTGGTTTGGGCGGGCAGTGCTCTGTCCGCGTGGGCGCAATCAACCTCGACTGGCACGGTTGCCGGCTCGGTCACTGACCCGTCGGGTGCGGTAGTGGCGGACGCCTCAGTTACCTTGACCGATACCGCGACAAACATTGCACGACCCACCACCACCAACGCAACCGGACGCTACGTCTACGTGGATGTTAACCCCGGCATCTACAACCTCACAGTGAATAAAGCGGGATTTGAAACCACGAAGACTGAAAACCAGGAGGTAAAGGTCGGAGCCAGCATCACAGTCAACTTAACTCTGCAGGTGGGCGGCGCCAATGTGGTTGTGGAGGTATCGGCGGTCGGCAATGAGTTGCAGACTATGAATGCAACTGTGGGCAACACAATCACGAATCTAACCATAGACAGCCTGCCGAGCCTGGGCCGCGACGTCAGCACCTTCATCGCGCTGCAGCCGGGCGTCAGCCCCGATGGCTCCGTTGCTGGAGCAGTTGTCGACCAAAGCTACTTCACCCTCGATGGCGGCAACAACACCAACGACATGGACGGCAGCATGAACGTTTACACGAAAAGCTTCGCCGGCGACCCGACCGGGGGCGTGGCGAATCAAAATAGCGTCGGACCATCGGTGGGTGGAACGGGCGTGGGTGGCGCGACGGGGGTCTTGCCCACTCCCCAGGATAGCGTCGAGGAGTTCAAAGTAAATACCGCTGGCCAGACCGCCGATTTCAATAGCTCTGCCGGCTCCGAGGTGAAGGTGGTCACCAAGCGCGGCACCGATGCCTGGCACGGTACAGGATACGAATATTACAAAGACAACAACTGGTCGTCGAATAGCTGGCAGAATAACCACAACGATCCCATCACTCCAATTCCCAGTTTCCATTACAGTCGTTATGGCGGGGCGATTGGCGGACCACTTATCCCGAAGGTAGTTCTGGGGGGCAAGACCTACTTCTTTTTCAATTATGAGGGCTTCAATTTCCCCAACTCCGTGACGATCGTTAGAAACGTCCCATCGCCGACTTTACGCCTGGGGCTATTGACCGACGACGTGACTGGCACCCTTTACAATCTGAACCCGTATTCCGTGACCTATAACGGCGTCGCTTATGAGCCGAATCAGGGTTGCACGGGTGCTTGCGATCCACGTCCCACTCCGATTGGAATCAATCCCCTGGTCCAGACGATATGGAACACCTACGAACCACAATCGAATGCGGACTGCACGCAACTCCTGTGCGATCACCCTCTGGCTGGAACCACTTCGAACATTGAAGGATTCTCGGCCAATCTTGCCCAGCCCACGACCAGCAAATTTACCGTTGGGCGCGTGGACCACGATTTCTCGCCGAAGTGGCACCTCATGTCGAGCTATCGTTGGTTTAAACTGCAAGCCGCCGCGCAAGCCCAGGTTGATATCGGCGGCTTCTTCTCCGGAGATACGCTCGGCACCCCGACCTCCCAATCCAATCTTCCGCAACAGGCATTCTTGTGGACGGCAGGGTTGACCACAAACGTCAGCACGAACACAACCAACGATCTGCACTACAGTTTCCTGCGCAACTTCTGGCAATGGAAGCGGACGGGAGATACCCCGCAGACAGCCACGCTGGGGGGAGCGCTCGAAATTTTTAGCGGTGCGGTTAATGGACAGACTGAGGATCTCGGTCCTTACAACGTCAACACGGCGGACACTCGCAATCGCTTTTGGGATGGGCACGATCAGATGCTGCGCGACGATATCTCCACTTTGAAAGGCAACCATCTGTTCACGTTTGGCGGCACCTACGAACACAACTGGGACTACCACCAACGTACCGACAACGGCGGAGGCATCAACAACCAAATCGTCTACGAGCTAGGCAATGGAACTACCGGTTCGGGACTCGGGCAAGACATACCACTTTGCTCCCTGACCCACAGTGTAACGGTAAATGGGACTCCGACCACAGTTCCAGCTATCTCTAACTGCAGCTCCCTCAGCGCCGCGGCGCTGGGCATGGTTTCCATCTCGCAAGTCGCCTATACCCGCTCCGGCGCGAATCTGACGTTGAATCCAATTGGATCCCCGGCATTCGACAAGAGCACCATCCCTTACTACAACGTCTACTTCAGCGACACCTGGCACATGAAGCCGACCTTCACCTTGACTTACGGACTGGGCTGGACGCTGGAGATGCCGCCGGTCGAACAGAATGGCAAGCAGGTCGACCTGGTCGACTCATCGGACGAGGTAATTTCGGGCGCAGCCTATCTGGACACTCGAAAGCGCCAGGCGCTGCTCGGCCAAAACTATAATCCCGAAATCGGTTTTGCCCTGGTGGGCAATACCGCCAATGGGCCGAAATATCCCTACAACCCGTTCTACGGCTCATTCAGCCCGCGTGTGGCTGCGGCCTGGAGCCCACACTTCGACAGTGATTCCGCAATAGGTCATCTTTTCGGCCATGAAGATACCGTCGTTCGTGTCGGCTATGGCCGCATCTTTGGCCGCTTGAACGGTGTGGATTTGGTATTGGTGCCTTTACTGGGACCTGGCCTCATCCAGCCCACGCAGTGTCGTACCGGCCTCAGCAACGGCACTTGCGGCGTAGCAGGCTCCAATACGGCTTCCACCGCCTTCCGCATCGGCGTGGATGGTTTGACCGCGCCGCTCCAGCAACCGTCAGCGACGCTGCCCCAACCGTACTTTGCCGGAGTCAATGGCATTTCGGCCGCCACCGCTTCAGTTTTGGATCCAAATTTCCGGCCCAACCAGGCTGATTCGGTGAACCTCACCATTCAGCGTCAGTTGTCCCGCAAGGTCATATTGGAAGTTGGCTACATCGGGCGCAGAATTACCCATGAGTACCAGCCCGTCAACCTCAATGCCGTGCCCTACATGATGACGCAGGGCAGCCAGCAATTCGCTCAAGCCTATAAGAATGTGGTATTGCAATTGTGCGGCGGCGTTCAAGGTCTCGCCGGCGGCGGTTGCAACGGCAATGGCGCGGGCGCACCCCTCGCGGCCAGCAGCATCACGCCGCAACCGTTCTTCGAGAACGCCATGAACCCGGCCTATTGTGCCGGAGCTACCAGTTGCACCGCTGCCGTGGTGACGAACGAACTCGCAAACTTGACCACGGCTCAAGTCTGGACCCTGTGGAGTGACATGGATGGTGGCGTGGGTTGCGCGGCCTGCGCCGGTCAAGGTTTCGCCTTCGGGACCACCATGATGAACAACATCAACCCAGCGATCGGGGCTACTTCGCCCCAGATGACGGCCGGCGCTGCCGATAACGCCAGCACTGGCTACGGAAACTACAACGCTGGTTTTGCCTCCCTCAAAATGGCCGATTGGAGGGGCTTGACCATGCAGTCCAACTTCACCTGGTCCAAAGCGCTAGGGACTGGAGCGGAAGTTCAGGCGACCAGCGAATTTACTCCTGACGATCCGTTCAATTTAGGGACGCAGTACGGGTATCAGACCTTTAACCGCAAATTCGTTTATAACTTCTTCTTTGTGTACCAGCCGCCCTTCTATAAGGGCCAGTCGGGACTGCTGGGGAGAGCGCTCGGGGGCTGGACGTTCTCGACTGTTTTCTCTGCCGGCAGCGGATCGCCAGTGGAGCTTTTTACCTCCACCGGAGATGGTCAGGAGTATGGCGCCGGGGATAACAGCAACTATTTTGGCAACGAAAACATCGTGCCGGTTGCCCACGCCCAGAGCGGTCACGCGTACTCCCAACCCGGAGGCCAGTATCCCAATCTTTTCAAAGCCGGGCCGGCTGCAGTGAACGACTTCCGTAATCCGATTTTAGGCTTGGATAACAAGGACTGCGGGTTTGGCTGCATCCCTGGGCTGCCATACTGGAATATGGACCTGAGCGTCCGGAAGAATTTCAGAGTGGCGGAAGGCATTAGCATGGAAATTCAAGGCGTCTTTGCTAATGTTTTCAATCATAATCAGTTCCTGGATCCAAATGGCTTTTTTGAAACCGGTCTCTTCAGCGGGTCAGGGCCCAATGGTTTCGGAGCGCTGACGGGAGGCTCGGCGCAGGAGGAACCAGGAGGCAACCGGCAGATCGAGGTCGGACTTCGGGTTCGCTTCTAACTTATGATTGGAAGCGGCGTTTGAGCCACTCCAGTGCCAGGAAAGTCGTAGCGTCAACCACACTAAAGCGGCACCGCCTGTTGCCCGGCGGTGCCGCATTTAATTTTCGAACTGGAAGACACGTCTCGCTGGCGGCGACTGCATTTTGCCTGCAAGCGATGCCACTCGCACGCGGTAGCAGGGGAGCCGTCCTCTCCGCGCAAGCGCTTGAGGAGAATGGCGGGGACGACGGGACCCGAACCCGCGGTATTGAGAAACCCTTCGAAAGAAATCGAGACTAGGTTCCAATTGCGACTTCTTCATCCAGTTCTGGCGAACCCGCCAGGGACCGGATCAGTTTGCTGACGCTATGCGCGACGCTGAATGACTCTGCGACCGCGGACGTATCGAGCAGTCCCAAGTCCGCAGGTCGCCGTGATCATCGCGCGCTGGGCAAATTTCTGGGGATCACCAGCCAGGGACGCGGCTTTCAGCCAGCGAACGAAGATGCTCGCTGAATCGATCGGCGTTCACTCCTGGCCGGGTGGGCACAATTCCATAAGCAACCGTTCCACCCTGTTGCATGAAGTCGAGCGCATGCCAATCGGCAAAGAACAAGTCGAGTCCTTCATGGGCATCGAAGGAAATGATATCTGGCTGCACGCGGCACATGCGCTCGAAGGGACGCGCTGCGCAGCAATGCAGTCCGGCATAGGCTCCGCGAACTGCGAGCATCCTCGAGCGTGGCCGCCAATGCGTTGAGCCTTTGCTCCTCTGAGACAGCGTTCGCGACAGGCGCGTCCAGGCACAAGGCGGGTTCATCAACAAACAACAGCACAGGCAGGCCAGCTGATTTCAGGCGATCAATCTGCCAGCCGATGATCTGCGAGACATGAAATGCGATGGCTGCAAAAAGTGCTGGATCGGACAGGAAGGGCCGGCCCTTGTGGAACAGATACGCCGACAGCGTGATTGGGCCCTCGATCTGCCCCTTGACGGCGACTGCAGAGCTGAAGAGACCGGATGACAATGCTTCTTCGAACGCGCCGAAGCCTGCCGCGTTTGCCGATGTCAACTCCCCACTACTCCGGTGAAGGATTTCGAGCACCGAATCGAGCTGGCCTTCTTTTACCTGATAACCGTAGCCTTCATTACGAGGCTCAATCAGGTTTTCCACAATACCAAGGCCTTGGCCGACGATACTCTCTCGTTCTGAGAGTTGAGGCAACTGAGGCCAAAAAGGGACTTCCGGCGAGAATTCGGCGACTGAACGAACAGCTGCCGAAATCGACATCAGAGGCAGGCTGCCGATGCCTGTGACCGCGCCCGCTGCGACAAATGGCATTCGGCTGGTGTGAGACTTGAATGGCTGTCGTGTGCACTCTTTTCAATTCTCCGCGGAAAGCCTTGCCGTCAAGGTCTCAGGATGAAGGCTTTCTCTGTCAGCCCCTTCGGGTCCGAAGACAGCTTTAACGCTACCACGATTACTTCAGTGATCGCACGCGCTCAGAGCTTGGATATCCTGGCAATCGCTATAATAAAGGAGCCTGTACTTTGCGGAATGTCGCCAAGTTAAGGCCGAATCGAAGGCTGCTCAAGGTCATCAAAAAGACATGAAGAGAGTTCACCAGCATCCTCTGGAAAAGATCCTGGAGAGTCGAATCGCCATCATCGACGGAGCGATGGGCACGACCATCCGCACCTATGGCATGACGGAAGCGGACATCCGAGGAGAGCGATTCAAGGACGCGACGAAGAGCCTGCTGAACAATGGTGACCTGTTCTCGCTGACTAAGCCAGAGATGATTGGCGACATCCATCGCCGGTTTCTGGAAGCTGGGGCGGACATCATCGAGACCAATACTTTCGGGGCAACCAGCATCACCCAGAGCGAATTCTTTGTCGACGATCCGCGGGAGCGCGGCGGCCGCAAGGATCCCGCGTTCTACCAAAAAGTTGTCGACGATTCGTTTCTCGGCAGCCTGGCTTGGGATATCAACGAGCAATCGGCGCGGCAGTGCCGCGAATGGGCCGATCGTGTCGGGACCGCAACCTCGCGTCAGCGGTTCGTAGCGGGAGCGATTGGGCCGCTGACCGTGTCTCTTTCGAACTCGCCCGATGCCGACGATCCGGGCTTTCGGGTGGTCACCTTCGATCAGGTCAAAGCCGCTTACACGCAGCAGGTGCGCGCGCTCATCGCCGGTGGAGCAGATTTGCTGCTGGTCGAGACGATCTTCGACTCGCTGAACGCGAAGGCCGCACTCGTCGCAATCCGTGAGGTGTTCGATAAGGACGGCAAGGAACTGCCGGTCATGATCTCGGCGGCGGTTGGGCGCGGCGGCGAGACGATGATCTCGGCGCAGACGACTGAGGCGTTCTGGAACGCGGTGCGGCACGTGAAACCGTTGTCGGTGGGCCTCAACTGCTCTCTCGGTCCCGATCTGATGTATCCGTTTCTGGAGGAGCTCTCGGAAAAGGCGGACGTGGCGATCTCGTGCTACCCCAATGCCGGTCTGCCGAATCCGCTGTCGGAAACCGGCTTCGATCTGGGTCCGCAAGACATGGCCCGTTATCTGGGCGACTTTGCACGGGGAGGGTTGATCAACATCGCCGGCGGCTGCTGCGGAAATACTCCTGAGCACATCGCGGCTATCGCCAAAGCGCTCGAAGGCCAGCCTCCGCGAAAGTGGGGCACGACCCACTGAGGAATCCTTCACTCGCCAGACCGAGATTGAGAGTCGAGCGTGAGCGAGTCCGACAGCACAAGCGCTCCCCAGCCTGCGAAGGCAAAGCCACTCCGTCTCTCGGGATCGCAACCCTTCACCCAGCAGCCAGGTGTCTACATCATGATCGGCGAGCGGACCAATGTCGCCGGTTCGCCGAAGTTCGCTAGGCTGATCAAGGAAGGCAAATATGAAGAAGCGGTAAGCGTCGCCCGCCAGCAAGTCGAGAATGGTGCGAATGTCCTCGACATCTGCATGGACGAGGGCATGATCGACGGCGTCACCGCAATGACGCGCTTCCTGCAGTTGCTCGGGAGTGAGCCGGAAGTCGCCAAGGTGCCCTTCATGGTGGACTCCTCGAAATGGGAGGTCATCGAGGCCGGGCTGAAATGCTTGCAGGGCAAGGGCATCGTCAATTCGATCTCGTTGAAAGAAGGCGAAGAAAAGTTTCGCCAGAACGCTGCGAAAGTTCTGAAATATGGCGCGGCAGTAGTCGTGATGGCCTTCGACGAACAGGGTCAGGCCGCGACTTACGAAGACAAGATCCGCATTTGCGAACGCGCCTACCGCATCCTGGTCGACGAGGTCGGGTTTCCGCCCGAAGACATCATCTTCGATCCGAATATCCTGACAGTTGCTACCGGGATGGAGGAGCACAACAACTACGCGGTCGACTACATCAACGCCACGCGTTGGATCAAGGCCAACCTGCCGCACGCGAAGGTGAGCGGCGGCGTTTCAAACATCTCATTCAGTTTTCGCGGCAATAACAAGGTCCGCGAAGCGATTCACTCTGCATTTCTATACCACGCCATCGCGGCGGGCATGGACATGGGCATTGTGAATGCCGGAATGCTCGAGGTCTACGAAGAGATTGAGCCGGAGCTGAAGGATTTGGTCGAGGACGTGTTGCTGAACCGCCGTCCTGACGCGACCGAGCGACTGGTGGATTACGGCGAAAAGCTGAAGGGCGTCGGCAAGGCAGTAAACGAAAAGAAGGCAGAAGAATGGCGCAATGGCACGGTCGAGGAGCGGCTTTCTCACGCGCTGGTCAAGGGCATCGACACCTATATTGAAGCTGACGCCGAGGAAGCTCGCGTCAAGCTCGGCCGCCCTCTATTGGTGATCGAAGGGCCGCTGATGGCCGGCATGAGCGTGGTCGGCGATTTATTCGGAGCCGGCAAGATGTTCTTGCCCCAAGTGGTCAAGTCTGCGCGGGTGATGAAGAAGGCCGTGGCGCACTTAACGCCGTTCATGGAAGCCGAGAAAGAAGCCAGGGCTGCGGCTGGCGAAGTAGTCAAGGCGCAGGGAAAAATCGTCTTGGCGACGGTCAAGGGCGACGTTCACGACATTGGCAAGAATATCGTCGGTGTCGTCCTCGCCTGCAATAACTACGAGGTGATCGACATGGGCGTGATGGTGCCCTGCGAAAAGATCCTCGAACGCGCCAAGGCCGAAAAGGCGGACATGATCGGACTCAGTGGGCTGATCACTCCCTCTCTCGACGAGATGGTGCATGTGGCCCGCGAGATGGAGCGTCAGGGCTTCAAGTTGCCGCTGCTCATTGGCGGGGCAACCACAAGCCGGGCGCACACGGCCGTTAAGATCGCGCCGCATTATAGCGAGCCGGTAGTCCACATCCTCGACGCCAGCCGGGCAGTGCCCGTCACTACCAGCCTTCTGAGCGACGAAGGTAAATCTGCATTCGTGGAGCAGCATCGCGCCGATTACGAGGCGCTTCGCAAAGCCCACTCCGCGCCGAAGCTAAGCGTCGTCTCGCTTGGCGATGCCCGGAAAAGGCGGACTCCGATCGAATGGCGTGCGGAAGACCTGCCCACGCCCTCGTTCACCGGTGTGCGCGTGCTGGATAACTTTCCTCTGGCGACGCTGCGCGAGTTCATTGACTGGAGCCCATTTTTCCATACCTGGGGACTGAAAGGAATTTATCCTCGGATTCTTGAACACGCAGAGCACGGTGCCCAGGCGCGCCAAGTCTTCAGCGAAGGCAATGCTCTTCTCGATCTCATCATCGAGAAGAAACTCATCACAGCGCGAGGCGTATATGGCTTGTTTCCCGCCAGCGCCGTGGGCGACGATGTCGAACTTTACACGGACGATAAACGCGAGACGGTGCTCGAACGATTCCACTTCCTCCGCCAACAATCAAATAGGGAGGGCAGCGAGCCGTGCCGGTCTCTCGCCGACTTCATCGCCCCGAGGGAAACGGGGCTGCGCGATCATATCGGCGCGTTCGCGGTAACCAGCGGGATCGGCTTGAAGGAGCTGTGCGACTCGTATAGAGCCAAGCACGACGACTACAACGCGATCATGGCAGAGGCCATCGCCGATCGCCTGGCTGAGGCTTTCGCCGAATGCTTGCACAAACGCGTGCGTGATGAATGGGGTTATGGTTGTGCAGAGGGCTTGAGCAACGCGGATCTTATTCAAGAGAAATATCGCGGCATCAGGCCGGCTGCAGGTTACCCGGCGTGCCCGGATCACACAGAGAAGGGTCCGCTCTGGCGTTTGCTCGATGTCCAGGCGAATACAGGGATGCTGATCACGGAATCGTTTGCGATGTGGCCCGGATCGAGCGTGAGTGGCCTTTATTTCGCCCATCCGGAATCGCGATATTTCAGCCTCGGCAAGATCGACCGCGATCAGGTCGCCGACTACAGCAACCGCAAGGGAATGAGCGTAGCTGAAGTCGAGCGATGGCTTGGGCAAAACCTGAACTACGACCCTGCGGAATAACAGACCCTCCGGAGCAGCGTCGCTGAGCGCAATCAGCGAATCTGAGGCAGTGAGCGCCAAAGATGGAGACACCATCTACTTACATCGCTCCAATACTTCTTTACGCGCTCGTGATAATAAAACTTTCGCGTAGGACAAATTGGTTGAACGCGTTTTGCCGAAGGGTATTTTGCCGAAGACAAACCTATCCAGTTAGCGTTTTGGAAACCATTTTCGGATGGGACCATTCTAGTTCGGCGCTTATCGTCCCCTAACATCCCCTGATTTACTGGAGGTTAGGGTTGCAAGTGCTTGAAAGAATGGCGGGGACGACGGGACTCGAACCCGCGGCCTCTGCCGTGACAGGGCAACAATGAAATGTAACTGATTGATATCAAACGGTGTCGGCGGACATCTCTTGATACCATAAGGTACTGAACGTCACTTCTTATCGTCCCCTTAACGTCCCCAGATTTCTAGGGTCCAAATTGAATCAGCAGAGGGGCGTTTTGTTCATTGGCCTTGTATTCTTCAGCAAGTTCTTTTTTGCGACTGGCGACCGCGACGATTTCAAAGTCCTCTTTCAATGCTTGCAGCGCTGGAATATGCCCGTATTTTGCCCAGCCGCCCCACAGATAATGCCCACTCGAATCTTTCCGTTGCTCATATCGTTCTCCTACCAAAAGCTTTAACCTCGACACAGGTGTCAATGTCAAGGAACCTTGAAGGATGCTCATTGGAGAATTGGCATCCTGAACTTCCGTCAGCGCCCGAGCCCTGCGGCACTACGAGAAGCCGGGAATACTTCACAGTGACCGGGGAGAGAACGGGCATCGCCACTGCGGTGAGGAATCAGTGGAATGAGTGAAGTCGATTCAGTTCCTTCTCTCATCCGGTTTGACCTGGCGACCATCGCTCAGATCCTGCCTATCTCATGGGCAGCAAGTGTCTCCCTAGGGGGCGATTGTTCGTAAAACGCGACTCGGAAACGCCCACACGCAGGGCGTCTGGTGAGGCGGCCCTGAGATCCCGTTTTTGTGGCGAGGGCATTTCATATTCTTCCAAGACCGGTGTCCAATTGGCTGCCGACGAGGCAGATGCAGAAGACTGAATACGCCATTTTTTCTCATTTTTCAGATACCTGGAGACGCCGACTCAGTTGCCTTGGGACTCATTGTTGCTGCCGGCTCAGGATGCAGGCATACAATCAGGCTCATCTGCACAACACGGAGCTATTTTTGGGTAGGTTCGAAATGGAAAAACAACAAGATGACGGCATATGGATCATCGACACAGATGCCAAAACCGCCTACGTTAACGAACGAATGGCTGAAATTCTCGGAACATCTCCTTCGGAAATGGTCGGTAGCGCGTCGTTTACTTACGTATTTCCACAAGATGTAGGCGAAGCTCAACGTTTGTTCAATGCGAAGGCTCGGGGCGATACCAAGCCGTTTCAATTCAAGCTGCGCCGAAAGGACGGCTCGGCTATTTGGGTCGATGTGCAGGGAACTCCGATGCACAATGCGGCGGGTGTATTCAAGGGAATCGTAGGGACGTTCAGCGTTCCATCTGAATTACTACGCGAGATCGATCAGCGCGGGGGCCGACGGAAATAGCCGTTACTGCTTTAAATACGCGAAATTTCTCCGGCGCTTTCTGTTCCCTAGGGATGGCTGACTCTTCAACAGCGGCTGAAGCTACGAACCATCAGTTCCCGTGGCCTTCGAAACTTCTGACGCGAAACGGTCCCGCATCGGGGCACCGATGTCCCCGACCTTTTTCCCTATCGAATCGCGGGTTTCCCTTCCGCTAGCGGGGGCAAATAGCATGCCGGCACCGATTCCGACAACGACACCGGCGGCAAAACTAATCGCTCTCTGGAGCATGTGACTCTCGTGACCGTAGAGATTCCGGGTTCGATCGCGGAGATCCGAGACCCGATCACTAGCTCGGTCTACACCTTCGGCGGCGCAATCCCGCACGTCCGCTGCGACGCGGTCGGACTGTTCAAGCAAGTAGGCCGCCGTCTTGAGCACCGATTTGAAAAACTTGCTCATCGTGATTCACCATTCTTTCGATCCAGACGGGGCTGGGATGGCCCCGTCCGGACAATTTGCTGGAACAATTAGGAAGCTTTTCGGTCCTTTGACGGATCGAGTCGCTCGTCTTGATCCACAGAGCCGCCTTCAGATGATCCTCGCTGGATCTTCTGCGGGTCCTTGCTCTTCGGGTCACGTTCACTTTCCTGTTGCTGAGATGCCTGACCAGGCTTCTGATCTTGTTGATGGCTAGACTGGGGTTGTTTCGGCTGTTGCGATCCAGACTCTTGTTTGGGGTTCTGCTTTTCGTCCGTCATAAAACCTCCTAACGTATGTGGCCTAAAATACTCTGTTCTAACCTCTGCGCGTTAGTTGCAAAACGACGCACGGGCGGCGTGAAAGAAATTAGTTTTTTTGGAGGGAAGTGTGAAAAACAGCGAACAGAAGTATCTAATCTTTGTAGCATAACCGAGAGACCTCACATCGGCGCATGCTAGACCCCATTGGGTTCGCCACTAGGGCCCCTGGTACAGGATTCTCCCGATTGCCATACTTGTTGTCCCATTGTTTGATTAAAATGACTCGTCATGGGCGGTCACGGGTTAGCACTGGTGCTTTTGCCAGGATTCGGACCTTTCTTGCCAGAGAGGCAAGCACCTGACGAAACCCTACCTCTCTGGGTAGTTTCTAGTCGGTTAATTTCATGCCCTTTCGGCAAGCTCGGGAGGAGTTTTGTGGCAGCGACTTACCCCGAAATGAAATGTACGTTCTGCATTACGCTCGCGCTGATTGAGACTGCGAAGACTAACGAGCGCAGACAGCTTATCCATGAGGACTGCTATTTGCACTCGCTGCAAAGGAACGGCCATCCCAGAATCAACTCTGCGTCCGATTCAAATTGAAGCCTCCTCCTGGCCGGTTGCCAGAGAAGACTATTCGAACCGCCTGAGACATGACGAAACAACGGGAAAGAAGGATCTACAAAACAACTACAATCATCCGTGCCAGGGCTTCTGTTGCGAAAGCCCGCGCTGTTCGATCCACTGAAAAGAAAACCTCACGCGAAGCTCCCTCGGAAGGGTTAGCTGGGTGTACGATCTCCACTATGGCAAAGGAAGACCGTTCGCGTCGTTACGAAATGAAATTGAAGAACTTCGGGAGGAGGCAACCGCGCTAGCGGACAGAGCCAAGAAAACCGCCCGCCAAGCAGAAGTCTTAGCCAACAGAATCAAAGACCTAGAAAAAAAAGTGGCAACGCATTCCTAGAAATGGACTCTCGCCGCTGCAGGGTACGCGAATGAACGCGCCTACCTTCCCAAACACTATCCGGACCTTCGATCGAATCGAAATAACTTAGCATCAGAATACTTAGTCAGCGAAATCAGGTCAGGAATAAGATTCCCTAGAGTTGCCAGCCTGTGCGCTATGAGCGCGCCAGATACGCCGCCGCCCACGACTGCGATCTCGCTGTGGATATTTCTTGCAAGCTTTCTGTGGTTAGCAATGTGTGTCCGGTTTATGAGCCATACCGGACGACCAGTTCGCAAATCTAAGCTCATTTTGACTTAAGCCAGCGTCCGAACAGATTCTTCTCGATCCCATTGCCGCGTCTTTGCGGCAGCAATGAACGCATCCTCGTCGTCGGCATTTACCACGCCGGGATCGTTTCGGATACTTGCTGCTTTCAAAAGCGCCTGCGCACCTTTGTCGGCAGCAATTGCCTTGAGATGGCCGAATGCGTCGCGCACGAAATCAACTGCGGCACTATCCCTCGACAGCGCCTGCGCGCCCTCGTCGGAGAGAATTATGGCGACCGCATCGAATAACACGGACGGTGCTTCCGTCGCGTCGTTACATTCCGGTCGCAGGCAGCTGCTGCCAAACAACGCCTGATGGCCTTCGCCTTCTCTGTCCGCCCGCCTCCTAGCGTCTAAAGATCAAATTTCAATCCTGCACAGGCTCGGCTCGTTTCGACGAACCGTTTCTTTGATCTTTTCGGCTAAATTCAACGGAGGAATTATGCTGGCTTCTTGCAAGAAGTCGCTTCGTGCGCCTTTTGTATTCGAGCGAAGCTCCCGTGGGGTAGCCTTCATGCGGTCGATATCGAAGCGGATAGCGTGCCTATGTGTGTTGCTGACCTTGTGGTCAGCAATCGCATTCGCCGCGCATCAACATTCGAGCGCTACCGAGTCGACAACCTGCACCGTCTGTATCGCCGCCCATTCAGCTTCCCCCAAAACTACTACCACCTTGCAAAGGGTGATGTTCGTTTCTGTTTCCACCTTTCAGCCGGAGCCAGTTTCTGCCAAGCAGCGCCTGACGGTATTTGTTCTGTGTGTCCGCCCCCCTCCTAGCGTCTAAAGATTAAATTTCAGCCCTGTACAGGCCCGGTTCGTTTCGACGAGCCGTTTCTTTGATCTTTTCGACTAAATTCTATGGAGGAATCATGCTGGCTTCTTGCAAGAAGTCGCTTCGTGCGACTTTTCTGGTGGTTTTCCTTTTAGCGCCCGGTTTTCAGGCTTACGCGCAGTCGGGCAGCAATTCTGGCTCCATCAACGGCACCGTGCTTGACCCCACAGGCGCCGTCGTTCCCAATGCCACGGTGGAAATTCACAACCCGGTGAGTCACTTTGATCGGTCAACCACAACGGATAAGTCGGGAAATTTCAGTCTCTCTAATATCCCGTTCAATCCATATCATCTCTCGGTGACCGCAGCCGGATTCGCTCCGAATGCTCAGGATGTAGACATCCGGTCCATCGTGTCGGTCAGCCTGAAGATCAATCTTCACGTTTCGAGTTCGTCCACCACAGTGACTGTCGAGGCCGGCGGAGACTTAGTGGAGAATGATTCCACCTTCCACTCCGACATCGACAAAAGCTATTTCGACAAGCTTCCCCTGGAGAGCACTACATCGGGTCTGAGTTCTCTGGTTACCCTCTCAACACCAGGAATTGCTGCCGATTCCAATGGCCTCTTCCACGGGATCGGCGACCACGCCTCGAATTCGTTCAGCATCGACGGCCAGCCAATTACTGACCAGCAGAGCAAGGTCTTTTCCAACCAGCTTCCCGTCGATTCGATCGAATCCTTGGAAGTGATCTCGGGGGCGCCGCCGGCGGAATACGGCGGCAAGACCAGCGTTGTGATTGTAGCGACCACGCGGTCCGGTCAGGGTGTGACCACGCCTCACGGCAGTGTGAGCACTTCTTACGGGACGTTCGGAACATCCAACGTGGAAGCCGAACTTGCGTACGGTGGCAAGAACTGGGGGAACTTCATCTCCGTAGGCGGTTTGAACACTGGCCGCTTTCTCGATCCTCCGGAATTCGTAGTGTTCCACGACAAGGGCAACGAAGAAAATTTGTTCGACCGCGTCGATTATCAACTCACGAGCGCCGACTCGATTCACCTGAACTTCGGCTACAGCCGGAGCTGGTTTCAGACGCCGAATAGCCTAGATGCCGAAAACGCGACACCCTGGAGTGGACTCTTTGGGATTGAGCCGCAGATGGCTGCAGCCTTCGGCGCACCCGGCATAGGCCCGGACGGAAATCCGGTGGGACCAACCGACCAGGTTTCCAAAATTGGAACATTCAACATCGCGCCTTCGTGGACGCATGTGCTCAATACGAACGCGGTCTACACGTTGGGAGCGTTCGTGCGCCGCGACGACTACAACTACTATGGCAGCAAAGATCCGTTCGCCGACCTCGGGCCGCCGAGTCTTCAGCGACAGTCGGTCGGTCAGGACCGCTCGCTCACCAACGCGGGACTGCGGACCGATCTCTCCTATGTCAAAGGCATTCACCAAATCAAGGCGGGAGCCGTCTACCAACAAACGTTTCTCAACGAGAACGAGCCCATCGGGATCGTCGATCCTACCTACAACGCACCCTGCATCACTAACGCTTACGGCACGAGTGCGGTGAACATATATCCGTGGGTCGCAGCTCCCGGACTCACTCCCGCGGACTGCCCCGGCGTTACTGGCCCGTTGCAGGCAAATATCGCTTCCAACCCGAACGCGCCCGGCAACGCTCTTTACCCTTATTACAGTACGACCCTGGCTCCGTACGACCTGACCCGTGGCGGAGTCTCCTACGTTTTCAGTGGCCACACCGACATCAAGGAACTCGCCCTGTACGTGCGCGACAACATCACCAAAGGAAACTGGTCCTTGAACCTCGGTTTACGCGGCGATCTCTACAACGGGATCACCAGCGGGAACCAAGTCGAGCCTCGAGTTGGGGTGGCCTACAACATCAAGAAGACCAACACGATTCTGCGGGTTTCCTACGCCCGTACTCTGGAATCTCCCTTCAATGAGAACCTCATCCTCTCCAGCATTGGATGCGGCAACGCTGTCCTAAACCCTCTGCTTCTCTGTTCTTCGTCGGCCACGAATCCTTTGAGCGTTGGTTTTCGCAACGAATTTCACGCTGGCATGGAGCAGGCTTTCGGGAAGTACCTGGTCTTTTCCGGCGAGTGGATTTCGAAGTACACGCACAACGGCTTCGACTTCAGCGTGCTCGGCAACACGCCGATCACTTACCCCATTGAGTGGCACAACTCGAAGATTCCGGGATATGCGGGGCGCGTGAGTGTGCCTGAAGTCCACGGATTCTCGGCACTCATGGTCTTCTCCAGCGTGGCGGCACGTTTCTTCCCTCCGCAGATTGCCGGCGCGGGCGCGACTGTGGGGGCGCCGGGCACTCCCTTTCGCATAGACCACGACGAACGTTTCAACCAGACGACCCACTTCCAGTACCAACCCTGGAAACGCGGTCCTTGGATGGGCTTCAACTGGCGGTATGACACCGGACTGGTTGCAGGCGCAACTCCATGCTACGGGATCAGTGCAAGCAACGATTGTCCACAATCAGTCCTCATCGGCGGTGTGCCGAACGTAAGCATGATGGCTGCCAACGTGGGCCAGGTTCCGCTTTCAGCTGATCAAGAGGCTGAAGCCGGGTTCACTTGTAGTGGCGTCCGAGCAACTCCGACGGTTCCACTGCCTTACAACTGCCCCGCATCGGCGTTCGGCTCTGCGCTCATAAACGTACCTCCACCAGGTACTGAGAACGACGACCATAAGCCGCCGCGCATCGCACACCGGAGCCTCTTCGACATGTCGGTGGGCCATGACAACCTGTTTCACGGCGACAAATATAAGTGGAGTGTGCAATTGACGGCCATCAATCTGGCAAACAACTATGCGCTCTACAACTTCCTTTCCACCTTCAGCGGCACGCATTACGTCACACCGCGCGCCCTAACAGCTCAACTCGGGTTCCACTTCTAACCCCCATCGTGCGACTGGGCCCCGGCAGAAGTACGACCGGGGCCCGTTTTCAATGGAGTACAGCAGAAGGCGACCCGCACCAACTGAGCGTCCGAACGGGGATGCGCATCTAGAGTCGCCTGCCTGGCTTTTGTTGGAGCAGCGCGATGAGAAGCTATTCGCCAGGAAAGGGCAGGAAGAAGGCCGTCGAGAAATTCACGATCCGTAACGGGCTTTGGATGATGGCTCTGATCGCCGCTGGAATGATTGCCATGGTTGTGCTGTGGCTGCTTGGGGTTTTCCGCCTCGATGCGGACTGAGCTTTGAGGTGGCTAAGTGATTCCCTCGTTTTAATCCGCGGAACGGACTCGGACTGCGCCCGCGAGAGTACGAGAGAGGCGTAATGCCTTCGAAGTGCTGCCTGCGCGCAGAACAAATTCTTCCTGGGATGGGCTAGTGACCTGCAAACGCGCGCCCGGAGTGATGCCATGAGCCTTGAGCTGCTTTAACAGAAGCGCATCCTGATCCGAAACGCTGTCCACAAGAAATTTCCCGCCCTCTTCAATGTCTGTCAAGGGCTTAGAAACCTGCTTTGGCATTTTCCCGTTCATCGCAGGAATGCAATGGCCGTGAGGGTCGAACTTTGGGTGGCCCAGCTTTGCAGCAATGCGCTCTTCGAACCGCTCCGAGATGAAATGTTCCAGGCGCTCAGCTTCTTCGTGGACCTCTTCGAGAGGGTACTCCAAGACTTCGTAGAGGAATGTTTCGATCAGGCGATGATGGCGCAGCACCTCAAGCGCTCGCCGTCTCCCGGCGGCTGACAGGCGAACACCCCGATGCCGTTCGTATTCCACGAGCGGGGGCGAAGAAGACGACAGTTTTTGCAGCATGTTGGTGATCGATGCCGGAGCGACCCCAAGCCGCTCCGCCAGCGCGTTGCTCGTCACGCGCTCCTCCTCCGGTCCACCCAGAGCAAAGATGGCCTTCAGGTAGTTGTCCACGGACTCCGTGTTCAGGTTGACGCGGCGAGTTGTCATGCTCAGTTCCCATTTCTCCGATTTGACATCCTTCTATTTTAGGCGTACCTAATTAATTTAGGTAAGCCTAAAATGTCTTTTTGAGGGGTTGTCTTCCCGAATTCCTTCCAAGCAAAACACCCACAGAACAACCGGGGGCCGATATGCGCGCAATTCGAGGATGGAAATACAACCTCATTCTTTTGTTGGTATTAACCGTAGTTAACTCATGTTTGTTGCATGCGCAGAGCGGAACCTCCAGCGCCATCTCTGGCACCGTGACGGATCCGAGCGGTGCCGTCGTTCCGAATGTTTCGGTCACCGCGACCGAGACGAATACGAAAGCAATCCGCACCGGGAAAACAGATGCTAGCGGACACTATCTTTTTTCCCAGGTGAATCCTGGCACCTACCAAGTCACGGTGCAGGTCTCAGGTTTCGCTGCAGCGGCTTCCGAGCCGACGCCGGTCGAGGTCGGTCGGAACGTGGCATTGAACTTTTCACTTCATCTGGCAGTCGTCAACCCAGACGGTCGAGGTCACGGCACAGCAGGGACTTTTGAGCCTCGACAATCCGAATACGACGACAACCATCGAAGCGAAGGAGATCAAGAACCTGCCGAATCCCGGACAGGATCTTACCTATCTTGCGCAGTTCGCGCAGGGAGCGTTGATGAACACCGCTGGCTCTTCGAGCGATGCGAAGGCCCCCGGCGGCTACGGCAACGTCGAGTTCAATGGCCTGCCTGCGACTTCCAACGGCTACATTCTCGATGGATACGACTCCAACGACCCCTGGCTGGGTTTGAATATCGGTCTCTCCACAAATCTTGTCATCGGACTCGATGCCGTGCAGGAAGCGACCGTCAATACCAATTCCTTTTCCGTCGATCAGGGCCGATACGCCGTGGCCCAGGTCAACTACATCACCAAGTCCGGCACGAACGCATTTCATGGCGACGTGTCCGAAATATGGAACGGCTCGCTGTTCAATGCGGAGAACTATTTTCTTCATGCGAACGATACGCCGGGCAACATCGCCCAAAAGCCGCGTGATGTAGTGAATGAATTCGGCGTCAGCGTGGGAGGGCCGATTCGCAAGGACAAGCTCTTTTTCTTTGCCCACTATGAGGGCATTCGCATCGCATTGCCGATCGTCACGCCAACTACCTTGCCCACGCCCGCCTATCAGCAGTATGTGCTGGGGCAGCTTGCTACGGGTGGAAACTGACCCGGTCACAGGTACTCACCTTCCGGCCCAACCCGCGGAAATCCCGTTCTATAAAAACATGTTCTCGCTGCTGCCGGCTCCTGGCGGATCGCCGGTGGCGATCACAGCCTGCCCGCTGGATGCGTCCGGGAATCTGTTGCCCGCTCCGCCAAATGGCACTCTGCTCGATGGCAGCGGCTGCGCGACCCAGCGGCAGCGGTCTCTGAACAACAGCGACAGCGAGAACCTCATCGTGTTGAAGATCGATCACACCATCAACGCCAAAGACAGCATCTGGTATCGCTTCCAGCAGGATACGGGCCTGCAGGCAGAATGGACCGATCCGATCAACTCCATCTTTAACGCTTTTTCGCCGCAGCCGCAGCGCACCCTTGTCGTGGGTTACACGCATCTGTTCAGTCCAACCCTCGTGAACCAGTTCAATCCTGGAGCAAGCTGGTATTCCAGCATCTTCGAGCCGAACAATTACTCCCAGGTGCAGCAGACGTACCCCATCGTGCTCACTTCGGGCAGCGACAGCGTGCCCTTCACCCAAATCGGCGGCCTGAACAATACGTTTCCGCAGGGGCGCAAGGTCACGCAGTGGCAGATCAACGACAACCTGACCTGGACGCGCGGACAGCACACGTTGCACTTCGGCATCAATACGCGCCGTGTTGACACAAGCGACTACGACCTCGGGGAAGGCATTGTGCCGACGGTTACCTACAACGACCTGGCGGAGTTCACTTACGGGGCCGCATATACCGCACAGCAGAACTTCCCGGTCTCTCTAAAGGAAAGAGTGGGAGTCGGCAACCTCGAATACTACGCGATGGACACCTACAAGCCTTCTCCGAAGGCAACCGTTACCTACGGCATGCGCGTGACCTGGAATACCAACGTCACCAGTCCGCAGGCTCTCTTTTCCCGCACGGCCGGCTCCTTCCTGGATGCTTCGCATGAAACCAATCAGCCTCTGAATCAGGTCGTTCTGGGCAATGTTCATAACCTGTTTGCGGCAACGCCGCTGTTCGTCTACCAGCCACGCGCCTCGATTGCCTACCAGCTTCGTCCGCATACGGCTGTCCATGCAGGATTCGGCGTCTTCAACGACATCATCCCGCAGCAGATTGCCGACAGCGGTCTGATGAACGCTCCCAATGATCCCAGCTTCACTGGTGGTCTCGGCGGGCAGGTAGGCGGCATTGGGATAGCTCCGGGTGTTCCCGGAAGCGCCGTCGATGCCGCGGCCAGCGCCAATAAGTCGTTTCAGACAATCTTTAGCTCTGGTGGCGCGCCTTGCGCAGGCATCCAGCCAGGCGCCGCAACCTGTCCGCTGGCCGTCAGCCTGAATACCTTCCCCACCGGAACCCTTAAGACCCCGTACTACTACCAGTACAACCTCGGTATCGAGCAGCAGATCGGCTCGCGCGGCAACCTGCGCGCCGACTACGTGGGTACCCGTGGACTGCATGAACCCTACCAGGTACAGCTCAACGGCTATCAGAACGTCTGCAACGGATGCTTTGCGCCATTTCCATACCAGCAGCCGCTCGATCAGCGCTTTGGAAACGTCACCGAGTTCCAGACCGGCGCAAACAGCATCTACAACGGATTGCAGACTGTCTACACGCAGCAATGGGGTGGCTTGACTCTGCGCGGCAATTACACCTTCAGCCATTGCCTGGACGAAGTATCGAACGGAGGCTTGCTCGCGTTCTCCACGCAGGGGCTGGAGTCTCCCTTGCCTGGAGAACTAAGCCGACAATATGCCAGTTGCGACTACGATGTGCGGCACAACATCTCCGCGTTCGGGATGTATCAGGTGCCGTTTCACTCCGGCAACCCGATACTGCGTCAGGTCTTCGGAGGATGGTCTTTTTCGGAGACGGCGTTCCTGCACTCCGGACTGCCCTTCAGCGTGCTGAGCCAGCCATATAGCGCGAACGGCAATGGCGTCCTTCAGGCATCTAATCCCGCGCAGACGATCCAGTTCGCCGTGCCGAACTATGCGAACAGGGTTCCTGGCGTGCCGCTCTATCGCAAGACTCCCTATCCCGGCGTCACCGTAACAGGAACGAAACAGTGGCTCAACCCCGATGCGTTCGTCTCGGTTGTCGATCCGACGACCGGGGCATGCTATACCGGCGTACTCGGCGTGCAGAACGATAATCCAACGATCTGCCAGTTCGGCAACTCAGGCCGCAACTCGGTGCGCGGACCGCACTTCACATATTCGGACATGTACATCACGAAGACTTTTCCGATCAGGGAGGGAATCAAGCTGCGCATCGACGGCCAGATGTTCAATGCATTCAATCATCCGAACTTTGCGCTGCCCAGCACGGTGCAGGCAGGCGTGCCCGGCTCGGCCATATCAAGATTCGGAACGCTGCAAAGCACGACTTCACCGCCTACCGGACTGCTTGGCGTGGGACTCGGAGGAGACACTTCGCCGCGCATGATTGCGTTTCAGGGAAGAATTGAATTCTAAGGGCAGGAGCAACTCTTGCTCTTATTCCATTTTTGCGTTCTGGGCGACTGACGGACTACTTTTACCTAAACCGGTCAGGTAAGGTTTGCCGACCATCCGGGAGTTATCGAGTGGGTAAGCCGTGACCAGCGCGCGCTTTCGCCAGATCGAAGCCAAGGCTCTGCGTAAGCTGCGCCAGCCTTCACGCTCCGGCTAGCCCCACTACTACGCATTATCCAAATTTGTCACATAGGCTTGTGATGTGGTAGCGTTCACGGAATCGTATGCGGCGGCTTGTTGCTAGTCTCGTGATTGCGGTGATGGCCTGGAGCTTCGTGGGTCCAGTTGCTCTCGCGGCTACCGGACGGGATGCGCCGGCCTGTTGTCGTCGGAACGGGAAGCATCACTGCATGTCAGGCACGTCGGCGGTATCCACCGACGGACTTGCAAGTGTTCTCGCCAGACCCTCTGATTGCCGTTATCGTTCACAGATAGCAACGCCTACGGGTGTGCCACGAGCACAAAGTCCAACAATCTCCGCTCTGGAACTGCCGTTCATAGCTCTTCTTCTCGCAGTAGATTCTCGCCTTTCCAATTCACGCCTCGCCACTTGCAATTCGCAACGTGGACCGCCTGCCTTTTGGCTCTAGCCAGCTCAAAATAAACGGAGTTTCCTGCCATCGAAGTCCGCGGGCCGGAATGTCTCCGTAGCGGCCCTTGTTCGCGGCCAAGTAAACCCCCTAGAGAATGGAGACCTTTTATGAGGCAGGTTACTAGCGTGACAGCAGTTGTTTTTTTCTTCGGTGCTATTGCGTTCGCCACGATTTTCGGTTCCGTTCGCGGCGTGGTCCATGATCCCCAGCACCGTCCCATTCAAGGCGCACACATTACGCTGAAGGCTCAACACTCGGACTGGACGCGCTCCTCCGATTCCAACGACACCGGAGAATTTAACTTCACATCAGTTCCTGTTGGCGATTACGCCGTCACGGTGTCTTCGAAGGGCTTCCGGGAGATGCAACAGGATGTGATTGTTCAGTCCGATACGAGTCCCGTGCTTCATTTTGCCATGGTTGTTGCCGGAGGGAACGAGCACGTTGAAGTTTCAGAGATTCCCGTCGAAGCCACGACCCAAAGCATCACGCCTACCGTCATGCTCAACCGCATCGACATCCAGGAGACTCCGGGAGCCGACCGCACCAACGGCATGGAAATGATCACCGACTACGTCCCCGCCGCCTACGTCGTGCACGACATGCTCCACATGCGCGGAGGCCATCAGGTCGAGTGGCTCATCGACGGCGTTCCCATCCCCAACACCAACATCGCCAACAATCTCGGACCTCAGATCGATCCCAAGGACATTGACTATCTCGAAGTCCAGCGCGGCAGCTACGACGCCGACTACGGCGACCGCACTTACGGCATCTTCAACATCGTGCCCCGCACCGGATTCGAGCGCGATCGTGAATGCGATTTCGTCATTACCGCCGGCAATTTCTACCAGACCAACGACCAGATCAGTTGCGGAAGCCACACCGCCCGCACCGCTTATTACGCCAGCCTCAACGGCAACCGCAGCCAATACGGCCTGCAAACGCCCATTCCGCAGACCGTCAACGATGCCGCCAACGGCTTCGGCGGATTCACTTCCCTCATCTTCAATCCCGATCCCAAAAACCAGTTCCGCAGTCGTAGGCTCTCTCCGCCGCGACTACTATCAGATTCCCATCGATCCCGATCCCAACTCCATCACCAACGTCTACTACCCCAGTTCCGGCCTGCATGACGCCGAGGTCGAGCCCGATGGCTACGCCACCTTCTCGTGGGTTCACACCTTTGATCCAAATACTCTGCTGACCGTTTCTCCGTTCTATCACTACAACGGCGCCGACTATCACGGCGGGCCCAACGACTTTCCCGTCATCTCCACCGTAACCCAGACCGCCCAATATGGAGGAGCGCAGCTAGCGCTCAATGCCAACGTCAAGCGCAATGATATTCAGGCTGGCGTCTATGGATTCGCCCAGCACCAGTACAACTACTTTTTCAACGATTACACCGACGGCACACCCAACGTCTCCCCCTCTTCGATCGGAGTCAATGGAGGTGTCGCCGCCTTCTTCATCAACGACAAATTCAAAGTCACGCCCTGGCTCACCCTCATTGCAGGCCTTCGCGAAACCGCATTCAGCTCCACCATCTCCGAAAACGCCACCGATCCTCGTCTTGGAGCCGCAATCCGGATTCCTCGCCTCAATTGGGTCTTCCGCGGTTTCTACGGCTACTTCTACCAGGCTCCGCCGCTTTCAACCCCAACCACTCAGCTGCAAACTCTGGCCGCCGGTCAGAGCTTTGCCTTCGCTCCACTGCACGGTGAACGCGACATCGAGTGGCAATTCGGCGTGACCATCCCTTATCACGGCTGGACTCTGGACGCCGACAACTTCGAAACCCGCGCCAAAAACTGGCTCGACCACAACAACATTGGCGAGTCGAATATTTTCTGGCCCATCACGTGGTCCTATGCCCAGATTCAAGGCTGGGAACTCACGCTACGCTCGCCCAACGTTTTGCATCACGGCCAGTTCCATCTCTCCTACTCCAACCAGATCGCGCAGGCAACCTCGCCCATCACCGGCGGTCTAGTCTGCCCCCAGCCGATCACTCCATCCTGTGGCCTCGATATCCCCTACGGTCTTTCTCCCGTGGACCACGATCAGCGCAATACGCTGAACGTCGGTTTCAACGGAAGCCTGCCGGGGCATGCCTATGCCTCCACCAACGTGTATTACGGATCAGGATTCACCAACGGGTTGCCCGGCGTGCAATATCCCGGCAACTATCTGCCCAGCCACAGCGCTGTGGATCTTTCGCTGGGCAAGACTTTCGCCGAGAACTATACGGTTTCCGTGACCGCGATCAATGTCGCGAACCGCCGCGTGCAGCTCGACAACAGCCTCACCTTCGGCGGATTCCACTGGGACGAACCGCGTCAAATCTACGCCGAATTCCGCTACCGCTTCCACTATTAGCGCGTGGAGCATTAAATCGCAATGAGCCCAAGCATCCCAACCAAGACAGTAGGAACCGATGAACAAGAAATGCTTTACTCGATGCCTATCGCAAGCAGTTCCTCAGGAGGTCGTATGCGCAGAGCAACTAAAGGGATATGGATGGCCGCTGTAATCGGGGTAATTCTGAACCTGATGGTTCTCGTGAGCCACGGGAAGGCTCCCAACAAACTACCATCTTCCACGCAACAAACCGGCTCACTGAAGCCGCCCGCTACGGGCAAGATCAACGTAGCGTTCCTGATCTCGGAGGGCGCGGACGTCATGGACATCGCGGGCCCATGGGAGGTCTTCGGCGACTCCATGCTTACAACCAAAGGCAAGCCATGGCACCCATCGGACGGTGACGACATGGTGATGCTGTTCAACGTCTACACCGTCTCTGATTCGCTGAAGCCGGTGGATGCAAATGGACTGACCATCGTACCTAACTATAGTTTCGACAATGCGCCCAAGCCGCAGATTATCGTGATTCCCGCGCAGCACGGACGCGGCGCGGCCCAGAAAGCATGGCTGCTCGCCAATTCGGCCACCGCCGATGTCACCATGTCGGTGTGCACCGGCGCCTCGGTGCTGGCGGGGTATGGGATACTCGACGGCCAAACTGCTACTACGCATCACTCCTTTGAGCAGAGCATGCAGAAGGAATTTCCTGCTGTGCGCTTCGTCAGTGGAACCCGCTTCGTCGAGAATGGCAAAATCGCAACTGCGGGCGGCCTGACTTCGGGGATTGATCTGGCACTCCACGTCGTTGCGAGATACTACGGCACTGAGGTAGCGCAGGTCACCGCCGACCTTTTGGAGTATCACAGTGCGCTGTGGAAAAACCCGGAATACGACCAGGTGAAGCCGGTGGGCGCGTCGAAGTGATCTTGCATGTTGCGCGAGCTTATCAAGTCAGCTTCAGGTTTCCGTCCGGATCATCGGAAACCAGAAACTTATATAGATTCTGCCCAAAAATGGGAGCGTGAGCGAGTCGATTTCTGAAAGAATTCACGTACCGCATTGCCGTCCTCACTTCCGCCTCACCGCTTCGCCGAAAATCTGGAGGGAAAGCGGAAGCTGGCAGATTCTCCGGAATTTCCCGATTTCCAATGGATCACGGCCCACCCCCGAGGAATTCTTGTTTTAAGTTAGCTTATGGTGGCAGGCCCCTTCATGGTCATGAATCCCGATACCAGACATCGAAAGGAATTTTCAACTGAGAACACTATGGGTGGTGACTCTGTGCTTCCCTGCGTCGGTTCGTCATAGCGCCTGCCAACTCCTGGGTGTCCTTACTTCCCGCAAACAGTGGGGGACAACATAGTTAAGCGTGACAATGAGATAGTCGCTTTGACCTCTCAACGCCAATTTGGTCTTCCGGCGTGTAACTCAAACACCTGCCTGCGGAGGTTGCTGACAGAAGGCGCTAAAGCGTGTCGTCACAAGAGGTTATTCAACGGGAATCATGAACTTCGACAAGAGTGGGACACAGGTCGCTGAGGCCATTTGACCGAAATCCGTTTTCAGCTTAAATAGAATTCGCGGATCGGACTGGTCTAGATCGGTGGCTTTTTCTGGTTGGGCCGACGGAGAGAAACCTCGCGCTACAGGCTTTATATAGCGTCGAACTATGGGGAGGGTTCCAAAGTTACTATTTCGCTGCGAATCAATGGAGATGGGCTGCGCTTGCGTGGCTCGCCAGACTGTCCGTCACTTGGTCGATTCGACCAGTTCCTGGATAAACCACCGCGCGAACACGAAACTCCGCGAGGAAAGCTTAACGAGGATGCAATGTCGACCCAGCCATGGCCGGTCATACCGGCGCTCACAGCCTCCTTCGAATCTTACGTTGATTGCAAACGGGCCGCGGAATTCCTTTCTGTCGATCGCAAGACGATACAACGGTTGTCGCGAGAGGGCAGAATTCCCGCACACCCGGTCCTAACCGGCGCCCGCAAAGGACGCACTACATGGCGGTACAAGTTGAGCGAGCTTGACGAGTGGGCTCGCACTCAGCAACACTCTGTACCAGCCACCCGTGCCACATCTCGAAGGGAGAAGTGATGGCACGGTTTCAGAACGGATGGCTTCGCAAGAAGCATCGCAAATCCGGGGAGGTCTGGTTATTTTGCTACCGCCAGCGGCGTCAAGAGGATGGCAAGTGGGTGGAAGCCACACCCATCCGCGTAGGTTCCCTCAAGGAATTTCCCAGCGAGGAAACCGCCTGGCGGCGGGTGGAAGAACTCAGACTCAATCCCAATCAATCAACGTTCGGTGTCAGCCCGCAGGCTACATTTGGTCAGCTTGCGGCGCACTACACGCAACACGAACTCCCAGAGAACCAGGAGAATGCCCAGATCGAGAAAGCGTATTCGACGATCCTCAAGTATCGGCGCTATCTCAAACGTTGGGCCTTGCCCCGCTGGGAGACGACGCCAGCGCTCACTGTCGAGCCGATTGAGGTTGAGCGTTGGCTCAAGGCGCTCAGGAAGAAACATGGCCTTGAAAACTCAACTCTAGTAGAGATCCGGAAAGTCATGAACTTGGTCTACAAACACGGACAGCGATACGGGCTTCTTCCTCGTTCCGACGAGGGGAACCCAATTCATTTCGTCCGTCAATCGTCCAAGAGTGACTTCGAGCCGGTGATCCTCACCCTGCCCCAGGTACTCGATATTTTCGACAATCTGGATCTGATGCGCCGCACTATGGTCCTAACGGACGCGGCCACGGCGTTGCGTGTCAGCGAAATTCTGGCCCTGATGTGGAAGGATCTGGATTTCGTGGCGCAGCTGATACGGGTGCGCCGGGCTTACGTGTACCGCCGTTTTGGAGCTCCGAAATCGAAAGCCTCGAAGGCTCCGGTTCCGATGCATCCTCTGCTGGCGGCACATCTGCTCGCTTGGCGTCAGGAAACCCTCTACGCCTCCGACGAAGACTTGGTTTTTCCGAGTCTTCGCGCCAAGGGCACCAAGCCTCCCGCGGCCAACATGCTGGTTGCCGATTACCTGCGCGTGGCTGCCAAGAAGGCGGGAGTCGTGGCTCCGCCGCGCACCTTCGGATTCCACACTTTCCGAAGGACGCTCGCTTCGGTCTTGGTCAAACTGAAGGTCGATCCGAAGTTGGTGCAGGAAATGCTTCGGCACCAAAATCTGAAGACGACCCTTGAGGTCTACGCGAAGGCGGTGACCGAAGACAAGCTCGAAGCGCAGGGAATGTTCCTGGAGTTGTTATTCCGCGGCAGGAAGGCGGCTGAACCCGATCCGGTCAAAAACCTGGAGAAAACGGCTCCAGTGACGGGTTTGGTGCAGTAGTGCGGGCAACTGCGGGTAAACTGCGGGTAATACGCAAAATGAAAAGTGCAGTTAACTGCTTTGAAATGTGGTGGCCAGGGACGGAGTTGAACCGCCGACGCCAGCCTTTTCAGAGTGTGTACAACCAGTGTTTTTAATAACTTACAAGGACACGTGGGACTGCCAAGTACTTGTAAGTAGCTGCAAGACGCGTTGAGTGCGGACTGGAACTGCGGACCAGTAATCGGGATTCTGCATAAGAAAAAAACTGTTAGCAGGAGTGATTGACAGTTCAGGTTCTTCCGCAGGACAAGGGATCGCACCTCCTCCTTCTTCCAATCCCATCCTGTGCAGTTCCGTCGGAACTGCGCCGAAACTTTTTTCGACACTTTTTCTCTGCTGCAGGTTCCTTACATACATAGGGGGAAATCTCGCCGACGATCAATGGAACCCTCGACCAGAACTGGGGTGGTCGGGCGCAACCATCGCTCTGTTCCCGTGGATTCCCCAAACGTACCTAAAAGCACTTGTAGGCACTTTAGGCACTTTAAGCACTTCTTGAGAAGTTATCTTGAAGTGGATAAGAAAAAAGATTCTTTGAAAGGAAGCAACAAAATGCGTCTTGTAAGGTTTCTATACGAATATGTTCTCGTCCGCCCATGACGCGAAGACTAACGCCAGCCGAGTAGTGAATGGACTCGAAATCTGTCGAGCGAGGTCGGACGCCACAGCCGACCTTCGGACGACGCCGTGATTTCAGTCCGGTCTCGACTCTCGCTGTAGGGGGTTTTATGAGCGAGATGCACGAAGCAACACCAGTCAGCCAGCCTGTCCCTCATTTCGAGCGGTTCCTCGATTCGCACGAGGCGGCAGCCTTGCTGCAAATCCATCCGAAGACACTGCAACGTCTCGCACGTAAAGGCGAGATACGCGCTATGCGGATCGGAAAATTGTGGCGCTTCCGCGCATCCGATCTCGACGCGTGGGTACATTTGCGGTTAAAAGTGGCCAGCTAGCTTCGGTGGCAAAAGGCTACCTCGCCGCTAGAGATTGCAAAGTGATTGCAGAATCCCGCGACTAAAACTGCACGACCGACAATCCGGGAATCATCTGGAAGTGGCGGAGATTGCCCGTGGCTACGCTGTAGCCGAGTTCCAAGGCCGTCACCCCGATCAACAGATCGGATAGCGGAAGACGAATGCCTTTCGCTTGGTTCTCGCCATCGATCTGTCCGACACGAAGGGCAAGAGACACCGTTACCGGATGCATAGGTAGGGCCGTGAGAAGCTCCTGAATGAACTGCTGCCGCTTCTCCTTTCGCTGCGACGTATTGGCACGGGCTGCCCCGTGGGCCAGCTCGATCAGAGTAACCACGGAGACGGCGATATCGGTATTCCCTGCCTTGCCCGAGATTGCGGCAAGCATCTGCCGCGCGTTTTGCCCCTGGCGCTCGGCTGTGATCAGCACACTGGAATCGAGGATTAGTCCCATGCGGGCGGTTCGAGCGGCTCACGATGACTTTCGACAGCCGCTTCCACATCCTTAGCGAAGTCAGGGTCGATGGTCGCCGTCGAGTCCTCGGGTAGCAGCGCGATGCACTCCGAGATGGACCGGCGCGGCGGGGCTGGTGCATGGATCACCGCCACCGGCAGCTTCCCACTCTCGATCACGATTTCAGCGCCCGCACGCACCCGCGCGAGCAGGCCAGCAAAGTCATTGGCGGCTTCCGCTTCCGTGATATGGATCACATGGTCAGCCATGTCACGATTATACCGTCATTCCGTGGGCAGATTGCAGTCTCTATCGCCACACAAACCAACATTTCCGTCCAAGGAAACACCGCTTCTCGCGAAAAAAGATTCAATGAGATAGCAAGTCTAGCGCGGCGTCAAATGACATCAAATGGTCACACTTGTCAGAGTTTTGTGACCCAATTTGTGACACAGGCTCACTTGCCCGCTCTTCGCGCCTACTTTTCGGCGGACGCTAACTTTTGCGAAACGACTTTAGCTGCCTCGGCGTGCGACAGGAAAATCACAACATCCCCGCTGACTGGCTTCATCTCGAAGCCCGCTCCTAGTAGGGTTCTTACCCTTTCAATATTCTTGTCATCGGTGTGGTAAAAAACGTGGTGAGTCTTTCCAGCAACATCACTTTCGACCTGGTCCTTGTCCACGTTGACCACTCCACCCTCGAAGATTACTTCACATCTGTAATACGCCATCACCGACCTCTTGCTTTCGCAGAATCCTCCGCGCAAATTGCGCCCGTGAATTCTACACCCACGCTAGTTGAATCTTACTCTTTGCAGGTGGCTTCGATCTCTACATCGCAATAACCATTATCACGGCAATCCTGCTTGGTGATGATGACGTCTTCGACCCCTTTGTAGGCTGCACACTGCCTAGCAGCATCGTCCTTCGCTTGTCTGACGGCTTCCGACACGGGTTTGCCGGTGCCACGACCTCGAACGACCTGCCCGTAGGCGAAGGCTGCCAGGCACAAGGCGACTAGAATCACCGCTCCAAGTATGAACTTGATGATGAATCGTCCCATCTGTCTTTCGAACTTCATGCTATTGTTCTCCTCGTCTCAAAGTTGCTACCCTAGAACCTGAGAGACGGTTCGCCTAGGCACTAGATTTTGCAGCCTTGGCTCGCCGTTCTACCGCATCCAGCGCTTTAGCGATCTCCTTGAGCGCGTCCACAATTGCGTTGACCGCGTTCTCCGTACCAGCATCCTTCAAAGCCACCTCAACTGTATTGATCCTGCTTCGTACATCGCCGCCAACTGACATATGAGAAAGTGCTCCACTTACCACCCCACGCGCTAATTAATCCAACCGACCGGGAAAGTTATTCCATAATCGAGCGACTTGGCACAAAGCGCGGGCCAGCATCGGGCTTGGCGGCCTTTGCCATCAATTCCAGATCACTCCCTTTGATCGGCCTGACCGTACTGGCGTCATTCCCGATCTGAGTCGTGAAGAATTCACCGGGGCCAATGCCTACAATCGTTCGCATTTCTCCACTACCGACAACTCGTACTGTATCGCCTGTCTCAAACATCTGATGCTCCTCGCTGAAGGTTCAGGGTGTGTGCGAGATCGGCTCGGGCGTCACTGCACCGTCAATGTCACCGTCGTCGTGTGCTGGGTTGCGCCCGCCGTGCCAGTAACCATGACGGTGTAGGTGCCAGCTGGAGTGCCACCTGTGCCGCCGCCTCCTCCACCGCCGCTGCCGCTGTTGCTCGCGCCATTGCAAGCCACCTGCAACAAGCAACCGCTGACCAGTAGGAACACGATGGAGTAGCTCAGCAGTTTTCTGCGCTTATTAGGCACAGCCATCCCCACCGTGCCCAGCAGCATGGCTGGGACCACCAGCCAGATCGCGTACAGAGGACTCGAACGACGACCAAAAGGCGGTGCTAGGGACGCAGTGGGGGCCGCCGTAGTGATAGTCAGCGTCGTGGTTACGTCGCTGGAATTAGGGGTGACCGAGGCAGGGGTGAAAGTGCAGGCTGCCAGTGCAGGCAATCCGGTGCAGGAGAAGCTGATTGAGCTGGTGAACGAGCCTTGCGGCTCTACCCCTATTGTGACTGTCCCCGATTGCCCGGCTGTGATCGTCGGCCCATTCCCTGCCCCCTCCCCATCAAACACAACGAAGTCAGCCGACCAAGGCGCGTTACCGTCAATCACGGTCACGTTGTTGCTTCCAGAGTTCGCGACGTAGATCTGGTTCGTGTTCGGGTTTACCGCGATCCCAAGGGGGACCGACCCAGCGGCGACAGGCAAGGTGTTGTTCGTCGCCCCGTCAATCACCGTCACGTTACCGGTGTCCCGATTGACGACGTAGATCTGGTTCGTGTTCGGGTTCACCACCACGCCGCGAGAAGTATATCCAGCGTCGACGGGGGTCGTAACGGTCGTCGTATTGTTCGTCGCTCCGTCAATCACCGTCACGCCTTCACCATTCGAGACGTAGATCTGGTTCGTGACCGAGTTCACCGCCACGGCCTGAGGTCCGCCTCCACTGAATACCTCGGATACAGCGACGGTCGTCGTGTTGTTCGTTGCCCCGTCGATCACTGTCACGGAACTGGGCTGTGGGTTGGCTCCTCCAACGCCCCCATTGGCGACGTAGATCTGATTCGTGACCGGGTTCACCGCCACGGCGAAAGGATTGGTTCCAACGGCGACGGTCGTCGTGTTGTTCGTCGCTCCGTCAATCACCGTCACGGTGCTGGCCTGTGCGGGGTTGGAATTCACGACATAGATCTGATTCGTGACCGAGTTCACCGCCACGGCAGAAGGTAAGATTCCAACGGCGACGGTCGTCGTGTTGTTCGTGGCCCCGTCAATCACCGTTACGGTACCGGGGCTGTTCAAATTGGTGGTGTAGATCTTGTTAGTGACCGAGTTCACCGCGATCGCGAAGCCCCCAGCGGCGACGGTCGTCGTGTTGTTCGTGGCCCCGTCAATCACTGTCACGGTACCGGGGTTGCTGTTGGCATTGGCGACGTAGATCTGGTTCGTGACCGGGTTCGCCGCCACATTTTGGGGTCCGGCTCCAACGGCGACAGTCGTCGTCTTGTTCGTCGCTCCGTCAATCACCGTCACGGTACCGGGGTTGTTGGCGTCCTGATTGACGACATAGATCTGGTTCGTATTCGGGTTTACCGCGATCCCAAAGGGGACCGACCCAGCGGCGACGGTGGCTACCACCGCCTGCGCATCTGCGCTCAGGGATAGTGCGGCGCACATGAGCCCAAGTATGGCGAGCCCTCCAACTGCCTTCATCATTCCAATCAGCACGATGTTGAAACGTTGCTTCAGACCCATTCCGAGCCTCTTCCTTCTTCCGCGCAGACCCACGCAATATTTCAGAATTCCCTTGTTCGTTGACGCCACACCCAGCCGATTCGCGGTCAATTCGGAGCATAGCCCGACCTTTCGTTCTTCTGATAATTACGGACGTAACCGCGTTAGGAATGAGAAGAATCGGCTTTTAGCCACGGTGGTAAAAAAGTGTTCCTCCGCAGCAGCCGCAAGTGAGTGCTGGTGCGCGGAAGGAAGCCGAGGATGACTTCCGTAATTAGAGCGGTCCGCGATAACGTGATGGAATTCAATGAGGGGAGAACGCAAATTTGCGCGCGTAGGGGGACGCCCTCATGTTCAGGTACATGGCAGCGGTGCCGTTGCTGCTGGCGGCGATGTCGGCGCAGAACGCACCGACCACGAATAAAGGACGCCATCTAGATATCCCGGCGATATCCCGGAAAGCGAATGGGTCGATCGTCTCAATAGTCATGTCGGATAAGGATGGCCATCCTCTCGCCCAGGGCAGCGGCTTCCTCGTAACCAAAAATGGCCGCGTCGTGACCAACTACCACGTTATCAAGAACGGGGCCTCTGCTGTCATCAAACTTCCTGACGGTGCCTTCTTCGCTATCGATGGGGTGCTGGCATTCGATAAGGGCCACGATGTCGCCGTCATCAAGGCTCATGGGGGCAACTTCCAGACGCTGGCCTTGGGGGATTCCGACCGACTCCAAGTCGGAGAGGAGGTTGTGGCGATCGGCAGTCCGCTTTCGCTCGAATCGACCGTGTCAAACGGCATCGTGAGCGGAATCCGAAGCGACGATGGTCGCAGGCTCTTGCAGATCACCGCGCCAATCTCTCATGGCAGCAGCGGTGGCCCACTGTTCAATTTGGCAGGAGAGGTTGTCGGCATCACGACTGCGGCTCTTGTAGGGGGAGAGAATCTCAATTTTGCAGTTCCGATCGACGATGTGAAAAAGCTGTTGGCACTGCCAGCCGCGCAAGCGCTCGTTGCTTTTCCTAATGAACCTGAAGCGCCGGCAGTTGGGCAAGAGGCTGCCGCGCCCGCTGATGGCTCTCCATCGCTCGAAGATGCTCAGCAGTGGATGAAGGACAATATCGGCGTAGGTGCGTGGTCTAATCAAGCGATGACATGGTTCGCTGACGACGGTCAGATCGTGAAGCCATCCTCGGGGAACTTCTTATGTTCGTATGGGTGCCCCCCGCTATATGCAGTCCCGGCGGTAGGACCATCGGTTAACGTCAGGGATGGTAAGCCCCACGACTGGCGAAGAGTGTACCGAAGTTACGACTTGAAGTTTGAGGGTTGCTCGATGACCGTCGACAGCTTCGATGATACCAGCACTTGGACGGGCAGCACCTCGACGGGAACGGTGGCGAATCCCTGGGATGCGCCCGAAAAGGTGACGTTCAACGGAATTCAGACGTTTAACCTACAGCACTACGACCCTCGAGTGAACGCGCAGGAAGACTTGACAACCGAGGATATGGCCGATTCGACCTACCAGAAAATTGTGGTGCCCAAAGGAACGGAGTACATCAATCCCACTGCAACATTGACAGCAAGGCCGCTCAGTCACTACAACAGTGATTTGCCGATCTTCCTCAACATGTCGTACCCCTTCGCGGAACGGTTCGCGAAGGCATTGCAGCACGCGATAACTCTGTGCGGGGGCAAGACAGAGAGTTTCTGAAGTCAACAGTGAGCCGTCAAGACGGGGCGTTCTTGCACGGTGGGCCGAACTGGTACCATAATAGCTGCTTCCCACCCTCTCCCGATGGTTAGAGCGTTCCCAAAGAAACAGCCGATCCTTGGCTTCCAAGCCGCACGTCCGTCCGGCGTGCCCCTTCCCTAGTTCTTAACCATTACATGATCGTGGCAAGGATCACAGACCCAATCTTCGTAGCCGTTTACCATGCTCCCTGTCCAACGACAGATGCACGTCGGGTGTATAGGGCAAGAAATGATGTCAGGATTTATCCGTTCCTGCCCCGCCCTTAGTCTTCCCTCTTGTTTCCTTGCCTTTCAATTTTTCTAGCAGACTCACCTTGTAGTCTAGTGCATACAGAAAATTGACAACATCTTCAATTACATCGAGTGCCAGAGTCAGCTCGAACTCGGTGGGACCCTCAAGCTCATGGACAGCGTCGTTTCCGATGAAACGAAAACCGTGGAGGTTCTCAACAATGTGTGCAGGGAGCACAGCCGTCATGCCATCGATTTTCTTTTCAAGGTTCCCACCCGAGATATTATTGTCAGCACATATCCCTTCTATCAGACCCCTTAATCCCGCAGAACAGAGCAGATGCAATTTGTCGTTGTGGGCGCGGATTACTTCGTCATAGAGTTTCTTCAATTTCGGCGGCAATTTATGGAACCGCTTCTCTGGCCGAAAACCAATCGTGGGTTTGGGATGGTAGGTGCTAGCGTATTCCTGTGAAAATTCACCGTCACCGACCTGCGAAAACATGTAGTCGGCGGTGTAATAATCCTCCATTGTGCAGGCGTCACAACCTGCACAGAACCACAATCTGAATTGGCCGTACACCTCTGAACTCTCTTCCTCTGTCCGATGGTCATAGGCGTGCGAAAGAGCAAGTTTGTGATGCGTGTGCTGCTTGCACGAGTTGCAATAAATGCGACAGGTATTGGGGGTGTCTTCCACACTGCCTCCTTCGCTGCTGCTGCGCTTTCTGTAACGTCTGGGGGTAGAGTGCGCCTCGACGACGGCCCTGCCCCAAATCTATCCTCCCGCGATGAAAAGCTCCGGAGTCATCTGCCGATGCCAAAGTAGTGGCCCGGTTCTATGATGTGTTCCTGCTTCTGCTCGTGAGTCGGTTTCTCCCGGTCGATGGTCTGCACTGTTTCGGGAGTGGGAGCTTTTCCCTAGTGGTCCCGTTCCTTCGGGTACGTTACCGTACCCTTGCTCGCGGGCAATCGGCAGTTCTCGGCGTTCACGCTCGCGTAAAGACGGGTTCAGCCTTTCCAAGGAAGGTTCTTGCGCTTTGCGCGACAACTCGGAAGCGGATTGCCGCGCGACTGAGTGTGCTACCGACTCCCGCAGCAGGTCTTTATCGCTGGTCACAACCGTGATGCTCTCCCGGCCCCGCGAAGCAGCCACGTAGAACAGCTCTTTCCGCATCCCATCAGCGGAGATGACAACGGCATCGACAGATTTCCCCTGACTGCGATGGGCGGTGACAGCGTAGCCGTGTGTGAATTGCTTGTAGTTCTCCGGCAGAGTGCGACCATCCTGCAGATGAATGCGGCCCTGCTCGTCAATTCGGGAAACCGTCACCAGCTCGCCATTGGTAGCGCGAAAACCCGGCTCCCGCCGATTTGCTGTCAGCAGTAACTTGTCATTGGGAGCAATTTCAATGGGGCGGCGCTCATAGACTTCAAAGCATTTCGCCTGCTTTGCTGTGAACTCGCGTTCTTCGCCGCGTGCGTTGCGGGCAATGACCTTGCCGTTTTCCACTCCGACGACTTCCAGCGATTCATGCCTCGCAACGCCCTTGACAGCCCGATGAAATTCCAGCACCTGGCCTTCAGCATAGTTCCGCATGTCACTTTTCTCCGCACTCGTCCAGTTCAGTGGTACGTGGTGCTGCTGGTGGGTACTCTGTCCCAGTTCCCCTGTGCGCGTGCGCTCAGCGCGGATAGCCTCGGTGATATGGCCAATCTCTTCGTGTGTGGCGGCGACAACCAGCACACTGCGTGGTTGCCCTTTCGCATTGACTTGAGCCTGAGCTTCTGAGTAGGCTTGTTGAACCGCCTGTGCCCGGTCGGGCCAGGGAACCTCACGCACAGCACCAATTTGTTCCAGCTTGTCGAAGCCGCGCTCAGGATCACGGCGCAATTCCTGAATCGCCTCGCGATAGCCTTGGGCAGTTTGCCGCTGCACTTCGCTAAGCGAAACACTCTTCAAGTGAGATTCTCTTTCCAGCACACGAAGGGCATCGCTGGCCTCGACACTCCGAATCTGCTTGGTGTCACCGCTGAAAATGATTCGCGCTGATTGCTGGTCGGCCAGCTTTAGTAGTTCGGACATTTGACGACCGGAAACCATGCCCGCTTCATCCACGATCAGCGCTTTCCCGAACAAATCCCTTTGCGCACTCTGGCCCTGTAACAACCGTTCCACCGTGATGGCATCCGAGAAGCCGACTTTCTGCAGTTCTTCAACTGCGCTCATCGTGGGAGCCACCGCCAACACCTCGCGACCGCTCTCTTCGAGGCCGCGCTGCAGCTCTTGCAGCGTGGCGGTTTTCCCGGTGCCTGCCGCCCCACGAATGTTCACGGCCAGATCACGGGAATCGAGAACAAATTCGATTGCCTGTTTCTGCTCGGGGCGGAGGAAGGCGGAATCAGCGAATTCATGCTGCCCACCTAGCCGCTCAAACTGACCGATTCCACGATTGATCCGCTCGATCATGTCGCGCTCACGGTCAAGACTCTCGCGTGTGGCGACTTCCTTCCCAGCCTGGAGGATTCTGCCGTTGCTTTCTTCCAGTGAAAACTCACCTTTCAGGTCCGCCAAGTCGATCCGGCCCCGGCCATGACGGAGTGCTTCAGTCAACAGTTCATGGTCGAGCGCCACAGAGACGCGCTCAAAGACGTGTTGTTTTGCGTAGTCGAGGGAAGGAACTGCACTCTCTGGTTCTAGTCGCTGCGTTTGGGATCTCTCCCGGACTGCCTCGCGGATTTGTTCAAGGGTTAGGCTCTCCTCTGGGGTCAATCGAGCCGTTTGGCGCGAGTGCACCTCCGCAGTTGAAATCTCAACCAGCTTATCGGCCCGCGACTCACGAACCAGCACGGCGATTTCGTTGTCGCTGGGCTGGCGACCCTTACTCTCGACAAACTCGGCAATGGCCCGGTCGCGCTGCTCGCTACGCTGACTGTATTTTTCGAGCAATTCATCGGAGACACCCTTGATCTCAAAACCCAGGTTCTTGCCCTTGGAGCTGCGCCGGTCCTCGATCTCATAGCCCAGAGACCGCACTTCGCGGGCAAGCGCGTTCCGGTAGACTTCAGTCAGGTACGCCCGCTGCTCGTAGATATCGGAGGCTTGCAGCGCCTTCCAGCGGCCCTCAGCGCCGTCGTAGGTCAGATTAGCGGCAACCGCGTGGGTGTGAAGCTGGGGATCAAGTTCGCGGCTCGTGTCGTGATGGTAGACAGCCAATACAAGATTACCCGTGGTGCGGTTATCATTCGCCCTGGTCCCTTCGGACGCGGCTTGCTGCGCGATGCTCCAGTTCTTTCAGCGTTTCTCCAACGGCCTTCTTGTGAGCTTCCACAAGTCGTGCGTCCCCACCCAGTTGGGCCATGATGGAAACTGACTTCGGAGCCGATATCGTGAAGTCGTACAGGTTTCGGCCTCGGCTCTGGGTCGTGCCATCAGCGGCTGTGCGGTCGGCGCTGTGGCGTTGCCGGAGGAATTCACCACTCTGGGGATCGACGCCCTGGCGCAGCGCCTCGAATTGTTCCGACTGAACTTCCCCTGCCAAGCCGAGCATCTCCGCTCCCCGGCCTTGCCATTGACCCGTTACACGCTCCCCTTCGGCGTAGTAGTCGCTGTGCTGCAAATGGCGTGCGGAGTAGCCTGCTCCGTTGGACATGGCGCGAATGGTGAGCATGTTTGAAGACCTTTAACGTCTCATTTGCAAGAAGACACCATCCCTAACGCTCCGCGTTAGGTCCGGTGTCGCGTGCGCGACCTGAATCTCGTCCGGTGTGCGTCCGGCCTCATCCGGTGTACTTCCGGCATCTGTCCGGCGACTTGTCCGGCCATCCTCTGACCTCCGTTTGGCGTCTGTTATCAGTAACGGCCTTTCGCCGGAGTCCATCTCGCCTGACGCTCTCGGAGGAAATTGTGGACGCCAAATTTGAAGCCATACTCAACAGCCTGCCTGCGAAAGAGCCGCGCTCGCGTTTGGAACCGTACAGCGAGCTAATCACTGAGATGCGAAAGCGAGGTCACAGCTATCGAGAAATCACGCAGGTACTCAAGAAAGCTTGTGGCCTCAAGGTGGGCACGAGCACCGTGAATGACTTCGTGCTCGCACGGTCGAAATCAAAAGCGAAGCCGTCGCTCTCGACGTTCGAGAACAACAGCGACTAAGAAGAACATGGAAGGACTTACAGGTACTTATAAGGACACAGAGGCTCACAAGAGCACTGGAAGGCCTCAGAAGGCACTGGAAGGCATTGCAAAGACGATTAAGGAATTGAAAGACCGACCGCTGAAAACGCGGGCGAAAAAACTTTTATTTGAATACAACCCAGACGAACCGTTGCGGCTTCATCGTAATCAAAGAACGAAGGAGTAGCCATATATGTACGACTCCAACACCGCTGCAACAGCCGAACGGAAAACATTCCGATTCACCTTCTGTCGTCTCGTCCACCGCCCCGTCCAAGCGCGTGATTCTCACCATGGGAGGAAAAGGAGGAGTCGGCAAAACCAGCTTTATGCTTGCCCTCGCCGAATGGTTCCAGAGCCATGAGATTCCGGTAACGCTTCTCGACCTGGACACCGAAAACAAATCTCGCGGAAGCTTGAAGCACTACTTCGACGGCAGGGTGACCAAGGTGAACATTCACACCGCTGCGGGCCTTGACGCTTTCGTTGACCACTTGGCAGAGGGCGCTCCCATCATCCTTGCGGATATGGGCGCGAGTTCCGGGCAAGTGACTCACGAGTGGTTCGACAGCATGTTTGAGGATGTGGCAGCTACCGGTGTGGCGTTCACGGCCATCGGCATCGTCACTCCCGACCCGGCGAGCGTGGAAAGCATTCTGAGCTGGGCTGCCCGTCTGCAAGACAGAGTGAACTACGTTGTGGTTGAGAACGCCATGACACATCAAGCAGATTTCTCCTACTGGCGGGACAGCGAGCAAGCTAAGCAATTTCGCACGGTCTTCCAGCCAGTTGTCCTCACGATGGAGTTTCGTCTGCCGGAACTCGAAAACCCCGCCCGACAACACGGCGTCACACTCGGCCAGATCGTCGAACGCCGGCTTAAAGTCCCGGAGCTGCAGAGGGCCTCACTGGTCATCCGCGCTCAGAGCTATCGGCGGCGGCTCTTTGAGGAAATTGACAAAGCCAAGGGGTTGCTCTTGCCGTGAACCCCCAGCCCAAACTCGTAGAAGAACAATCTGCTGAGTCCGATTTCATCGACGACATCGCCGAACTGCTGCCCGCCGAACAGCGTCCGCTTTGGTATCGTGACATGGCGCACTTGCGCCGCTTGCCCGCCGATGACGAGATGCTACGGATTGCCCGCGCTATGGGCTTTCTGGCATTGGTGACGCGGCAAACTCCCGCACAGATCGCCACGGAGCGAGAAAAGCTTGCCACGATCTTGGACCACAGCATCAAGGCCATTCAGTCCGCCCGACAAGATGCAGTCGCTTTGCATCAGGCAACTCGAAGAGCGGCTGGCGCAATTGCCAGCAGAAATCTCCGAGGGCATCAGTCCCGCAGCTATTGCCGCGAAACTCAGCGAGAGTCTGCGCCAACAGTTTGTGGCAAGTGGCATTCCCGAAACAGCACAAGCCCTAGCCGTCATCTCGAAACAAACGAAGCAAGTCGCGGGAGAGTTTGACCGCTCGTCCAAGCAACTGACCGATTCCTATCGAGGCGCTGCCAGCGATGCCCGCAGGGCGCTCGATGAAATACGCGGAAGCATCGAGTATGCCACGGCCACCGCGAAGCGAGCAGCACACGATCTAACGCACACTTTCCTCCGCGAATACAAGTGGTCGGTCCTCGTTTTGTGCAGTGTGGCTCTGGCCGTGGGATTTGCGCTGGGAACCCTGTACTACCGCTGGATCAATTCAGCGGCACCGGAACCAACCCCGAACACGGTCGTGGTTCCATCAAAGCCAGAGGCAGCAGCGCCGAGCACCACTACAACTCACCCTGCCCGCAAGATTCAAAGTAAGTCCACATCGAAGGATGAGGCGGCGCAATGAAGCACCCGAACAACATCCCACGCATCCAACGTCTTCTTTCGCTTCCACATGAACGCAACCGGAACTGCGAAGAACCCGTCAAGGGGCAGGCCCGCTGGCGCGGCTCCCTCCGGTCGCCCTTGACTGAACCTTCGCAGTTCCAACCCAACCCGCCACTATGGAAGCGAAAGAAGAAAATCGAAATGTCACAGCCTTCGTCCCGCCGGAGTCAACATGTGTTCCCAATCCCAGCCTCCCACTTCTAACCCGTCTTCCCACCAAAGCAGCTATCAATTCACAATCGGCGGCGAAATGGAGCCGCTTGCTGACGCTGACGCGGCTGCTGAGTTTCTACAGGTGAGTCCGCGTCGCATCCTTGAGTTAGCACGGCGTGGCGTTCTTCCCGGTTATCCACTTGGCAGTGGCCCTCGCCACCTGTGGCGATTCCGCCTTTCAGAACTTGCTCGTCTCTGTTCGCAGGCAGGGTACAATGCGAACGGCAGTCTCACGTGCCTAGAGGAGAAATCTGAAATGGCACAGAGACATCAACGTGGTTGGTTGAAAAAAGAACGACGCAAAGACGGCGAAACTTGGATGCTGTTTTTCCGCACAACTCGGGAATCCGACGGTAAACGAGTTGAACAAAAGGTTGCGGTAGGAACCGTCCACGACTTGCCGACAAAGGCCTCGGCCTGGGCGGAAGTGGAAAGACAGCATATCCAGATAAACAAACCGGACTTTCGGAAGCGCGCGACGTTTGCGGACTTGGCTCAGCACTACCAACAGCACGAGCTAGGCGAGCGGCGGAGTGCGATTGTTGATCCGAAAGCCCACACAACCATCGCAGGATACAAACGAGTGCTACGCAATCGTCTGCTACCGCGATGGGGCAAGCGAATGGCGCTCAGCATTCAGCCGTTGGAAGTCGAAGAGTGGCTTTCTGCGGTGAAGGAAGAGGAACTGCTGGAAAATCCAACTCTCGACAAGATGAGACGGGTCATGTCGTTGGTCTATAAACACGGCCAGCGCTATGGTCTCATTTCGCGTCGAGAGGAGTGCAACCCGCTACGCTTTGTCCGCTGCAAGACCATCAGCAACTACGAAGCGGTGATTCTGAGTCCGGAGCAGGCCTTCGCAGTTTTGGTTGATCTGCCGGAACCGGAAAGAACCCTGACGCTGCTCGCTGCCAGTACGGGCCTACGCATCTCCGAGTGCTTGGGCTTGCAATGGCTGGATGTGAACTTCGACGGATCGCTCATCCATGTGCGGCGTACCTGGACTTGGGGAAAGGTCGGACAACCTAAGAGCAAGGCGTCACAAGCTCCGGTTCCGATGCATCTTCTGCTGGCAGAATTCATGCGGGCGTGGCAAATCCGCACGCCCTACCCACAACCTGAAGACTGGGTATTCCCCAGCCTCAGACTAGACGGTAGAAAGCCACGGGCAGCAAACATGCTGGTGGAAGACTATCTCCGGCCAGCAGCGGTGAAAGCGGGAGTGATCGCCGCAGGCGATCCATGCCGGTTCGGTTTCCATAATCTCCGGCATTCGCTGGCATCGTTTCTGGTCCGCAGCAAGACCGACCCGAAGACGGTGCAAGCATTCTGCGGCATTCGGACGTGAAGACGACGCTGCAGCTCTATGCACACAGCGTCAGCGCGGACCGGATGACGGCGCAAGGGGAGGTACTTCAGGCCATTCTTGGCGGCGCTACTGCCGCTAACAGCGGACTGAATGCGGACTGAAGCGATTTTGCTGATTCGATGTAACTGCTTTGAAATGTGGTGGCCAGGGACGGAGTTGAACCGCCGACGCCAGCCTTTTCAGGGCTGCGCTCTACCACCTGAGCTACCTGGCCACGTTTCGAAACCCGCTCAGCCATTGCGGGCCGCGAGGATTGTTCCCTTCACCCTGATGATTGCGGGATTGCAACTGAATGAAATGGTTCGTTACCGAACCCGTGCGGAACGCTCTCGATTATAGCAATGGCCGCGAGTTCGCTCAATGTCACCGGCCGCGCAGGTTATATCAGGGTCCCATGCATCGCCGTCATCAGGCATCGGTTGATTCCGAACCAGTAAGGAATCTCGCGGTAGTCATCGACCGCGAACACCGCCAGGTCAGCATCTTTGCCGGCTTCGAGCGAGCCTTTCCGGTCCGCGACTCGCAGCGCCCACGCTCCGTTGATCGTGGCCGCAGCAATGGCTTCCGCCGGCGACATTTTCAGGTGCGTGCAGGCCAGCGACATTGCCATCGGCATGCTCAGCGTCGGCGATGTGCCGGGATTGTAATCCGTCGCCAACGCTACCGGCACGCCCGCATCAATCAGATTACGAGCCCGAGGGTATTCCTTCAGCCCGAGAAAATAATTTGCCCCCGGAACCAGCGTGGCGACGGTGTTGTGCTTTGCCAAGTGCGCGATGTCGTCTTCGCTTACGTGGTCCATGTGATCGAAGGACGCCGCATTGAAACGCAAGAACTGCCGCAGCGCAGTTTCCGTAAGCTGGCCCATGTGCGCCCGCACGCTCAGGCCGTGCTGTTCGCGCGGCTTCAAAGATCTGCTTCGTCTCGTCCGCGGTAAACGCTCCCTGGTCGCAGAAAACATCGACGAACTGGGCGAGCTTCCGCTTCGCTGCCTGCGGAATCATCTGCTTGCAGATAACCTCAACATACTTTTGTGAGCGACCGTGAAATTCCTTTGGGACCACGTGCGCCCCCAGCAGAGTCGCTACGACCGTTCCCGGCCAGCGGGAGGCGGCTTCGCGGATCGCCTCCAGGGATTTCAGCTCTGACTCAACTGTCAGCCCATAACCCGACTTTGCTTCGACCGTGGTGGTGCCGTGCGCTGCCATGTCGCGCAGCACGGCCAAAACTTTCTCTGTCGAGAAACCCGCTTCCCTGCCCTGCGCACATCTTCGACGCTCGACCGTATGCCGCCGCCGGCCGCGGCAATCTCTTCGTAGGAAGCGCCTTCGATGCGCTTCTCGAAATCCACCAGCCGCGGACTGACAAACACCGGATGCGTGTGCGAATCGACGAAGCCAGGCAGAACGACTTTGCCCGCGCAGTCGATCTCAAGAACTTTCTTGCGATTCTTCTTCAGCCAGGGATCGCGCAGGGCGTCTTTGGTTGTCGCCGACAGAAACAATCTTCCCGCCGAGGCAGAGGACGGCACCGTCTTCGATGACGCCCAGTTCTTTGAGGTCGGGGCCGCGGCGCGGGCCGGGCTTGCAAGAAGATTGAAGTGTGAGCAGCTGGCCGATATTGACGAAAAAAGCGGTGCCGATTCCTTAGGCCCACTCAGACCTCCGCAGACAGTCTCCGTGCCTCCGCGGAATCTCCAGCCTGAGCGTGACCGAACGACGGTTCATTTGCTTCGCCCATCGGCACTCTTCACGCCGTTCTTTTTCGCAAATTCTTTGGCCTCGCTCATAACCCGCGTCCACATGGCGGATCACGCCCATCCCCGGATCGGTCGTCAAGCACGCGCTCGATGCGCTTCGCCATCGCATCTGTTCCGTCGGCCACCGTGACTTGCCCGGCATGCAGCGAATAGCCAATGCCCACGCCGCCGCCGTTGTGAATCGATACCCACGAAGCGCCCGCGGCAGTATTCAAGAGAGCGTTGAGCAGCGGCCAGTCGGCGACCGCGTCCGAGCCGTCTTTCATGCTTTCGGTCTCGCGGAATGGAGACGCCACCGAGCCGCAGTCGAGATGATCGCGCCCAATCACGATCGGCGCTTTGATCTTGCCTTTCTTCACCAGATCATTCATCGCCAGGCCGAACTGCGCGCGCTCGCCATAGCCCAGCCAGCAGATGCGCGCCGGCAGTCCCTGAAACTTGATGCGCTTGCGGGCCAGATCAATCCAGCGCCGCAGAATGCGGTTCTCAGGGAAACAACTCCAAAACCAGATCGTCGGTAACATGAATGTCCGACGCTTCGCCCGACAGCGCAACCCAGCGGAACGGTCCTCGCCCCTCGCAAAACAGCGGACGAATATACGCGGGCACGAACCCAGGAAAATCGTAAGCATTCTTCACGCCGCGCTGAAACGCAAACGTGCGAATGTTATTGCCGTAGTCGAACGTGACCGATCCCATCTTCTGCAGCCGCAGCATGCCTTCGACGTGCGGCGCCATCGCATCGAGCGACTTCTCCTGATACGCCTTGGGATCGTTTTTCCGTAGCTCGACGGCCTCGGCGAGCGTCATGCCGTTCGGCACATATCCATTCAGCGGATCATGCGCTGAAGTCTGGTCAGTGAGAATGTCTGGTACCACGCCGCGCGCCGCCAACTCCGGAATAACGTCGGCGCAATTCCCCACCAGCCCCACCGATACATTCTCTTTCTTGCGCACCGCATTCTTCAGAATGCGCAGCGCTTCATCGAGCGAGTTCACCATGAAGTCGCAATAGCCGGTCTTCAGCCGCTTCTTGATGCGCTCGGGATCGACATCGATCCCGAGAAACGCCGCGCCCGTCATGGTAGCGGCCAGAGGCTGAGCTCCACCCATGCCGCCCATGCCCCCGGAGACGATCAGCTTGCCCGCAAGGTCGCCGCCGAAATGTTTTTCACCCGCCGCTGAGAAAGTTTCAAACGTCCCCTGCACAATTCCCTGCGAGCCAATGTAGATCCACGAACCCGCCGTCATCTGCCCGTACATCATCAGCCCAGCTCGCTCCAGTTCGTTGAACTTTTCCCAGTTCGACCAGTGACCCACCAGATTCGAATTGGCAATGAGCACGCGCGGCGCATGATCGTGCGTCTTGAACACCCCGACGGGCTTGCCCGACTGCACCAGCAAAGTCTCGTCGTTCTCGAGCTTCTTCAGAGTTGCGACGATAGCGTGGTAAGCCTCCCAACTCCGCACTGCGCGCCCCGTTCCGCCGTAGACGACCAGATCCTGGGGACGCTCGGCGACCTCTTCGTCGAGGTTATTCATGAGCATCCGCATGGCAGCTTCCTGCTGCCAGCCCTTGCAGGTGATTTGGTTTCCGCGCGCCGCGCGAATCGAGGCAGGAGCCTGAATTTCAGTTTCGACGGGCATAAACAGATATTACTTGTTGCGCACAGAAGTGTTCAACGTCGAAAGGAAGACAAACTCGCCCTACCACGTGTTGTACGCCGTGCCCTCGGTCGAAATCGCAGTCGAGGACGAATGCACCTCGCAGATGCCCGGATCCTGCTGGTCCACCGAATCAAGCGTGTCGCACTGGGGCGCGTCCCAGTCCGTTCCACCAGTCATCGGATCCTTGGGAATTTGTTTGATGTAGGTGGGCACCAAATCGTCCAGGGACTGCGGCGCCTTTTGCTTGTCCAGTGTGTACTGTTGGACAAGTTTGTTCAATTCGAACAAGTCGTTGTGCAGCACGGCCTCCCGCGAACGCACGACCGATTGGTTATAAATGGGGAGCGCAATCGACAACAGGATCCCCATAATGATGATCACGATCATCATTTCGAGCAACGTGAACCCGAAGCTCCGCCCCGTTGTTAGCCTTCTTACCATTTACCAGTCCTTATACTTCGTGCCGTCCAGCCCCGTGCCTTGCGATTTGGTGTACACGTCGAACACGCTCTGGCCGCCCCAGGAGTCGGAATCCGGATCGTCCTGCATCGAGCGTAGCCCCCAATCGGTTGTGCCGCTCATGGGATCGATCGGAATCCGCCGCAGGAAGCGCACCTTCTTGCCATTTACATCTTCACCTTTCACCAGCGTTTCCAGATCAGGGGGATAGTTCTGACTGTCCACTTTGGTCCGGAACCCGCCCCGGTCGGCCGCATCTTTGTAGCGGTCGATGGCATCGCGCATCTCCCACAGATCATTTCGCAGCATCCGCTCCTTCTCCCGCGTGATCGTCAGCCGCGCCAGCGGTATCACCATGGTCGAGAGAGCGACCAGAATGGCTGTGGCGATGATCAACTCCAGGAGGGTAAAACCCAGCTCGGGTCTCGTACTCCGCCCGCGATGCAATCGGTGTAGCTTCATCTTAAGAATCCCGGACTGTGCGGACCGCGCGACGATCTTATTGCACCGTCACTGACGCCTGCGCTCCATTCACCGTGATGGCCTGCTGCGCGGGATCGCGCGCTCCACCCCGGGTAATGGCCAGAGGAGTCTGGCCGCTGGCCTTCGCTTGAAATGTCAAAGTGACCACCGCGCCCTGCCCGGAAACTCCTCCCGCACCCGGCGGCCGTGTGGCCGTAATCTGCAAAGTTCCGGTGGTCTCATCTTCGCGGTGCACCAGGGCCACGGCCTGCCCATCCTGCGAAAGGAACCCGCCATTAGAGACGTTCACCAATTGCAGCTTGGCCGGATCGTAATTCATCTGCACTGGCACCGAATAAACGTTCTGCGCCCCGGAAATCAGCAGGTTCACGACAAACGTGTTGCCTTTCACGGCCGTGATCTGTGCCGGATCAAACAGGAAGCTCGTAACCCCTGGCGTCGTACTCGCTGCCTGGTTTGGAGCCGGATTCGCCGGAGGCTGACCGGCCGGGGACTGACTGGCCGGTGATTGGTTCACCGGTGCCTGAGGCTGCGCCGCTGGAGCAACCTGCGCACGGGTGACATGCCGCAACGCAATCGTGTTCGCGGTTCCAATCTCGATTTGCCGCTGGTTCAGTTCGCTGATCGCGCTTCCGCGAATGATGTGCGGAGTAATGGCGAACACAGTCTCGTCCTGCGACTTGTCCTGCGTCACCTGACCAAAGAGGTATCTCAAGATCGGAATCTGCGCCAACCCTGGAATGCCGCTCAACGACCTGGTCTGCGAATCGTCAAAGATACCGCCAATAAGGCTAGATTCACCGTCCTTCAGCCGGATTTCATGCTCGATCTTCTTCTGCCCGATGATGGGCTGGCTGATGCCGCCGATACTCGACTGCCCCACCACCGAAGAGATTTCCATGGTGATCTTCAAAGTCACTTCCCGGTCCGCGTGTACGTGCGGTGTGACGTCGATGTTCACGCCCACATCGAGGTATTGAAACTGCGTATTCACTAGCGGGTTAATACCCACACCGCCGATTCCGGGCTGGAATGACCCCGTGGCCACCGGCACGCGTTCGCCGATCTTAAGCGACGCCTTCTGGTTATCGAGTGCCCGAACCTGCGGATTCTGCAACATCTTGGTGTCGCTATCGCCCATCACCGCTGACAGGTTGGCGGAAGGGATCGTCACCTGAAAATCAGTCGCGTTCAGGCTGCCCAGGGTGTTCAGCTCCAGTCCGCCCGTGCCTGAGGCGCTGCTTACTCCCGTAGTCGTCGTCGTAGGAGTGGCCGTGTTGATATTGCTTTGCAGAGCAACTGTGGCGCTGGTTGGCCAGTTCATTCCCAGCGTGCGTGACTTGTCTTTGCTCACCTGCAGCACGGCGATGTCGACGATTATTTCCGGCCGCGCCTTATCCAGGTCATCCACCAGCTTTTCCGCCAGTGCGATCTGGTCCGGTGTGCCCCGCACCACCAGCGCATTCTGCGAGAGCAACTGCTGCACGCGCTGCACGTCCAGCACGGCGCGAATCGCGTTCACCACGTCCTGCAACTCGGTCGGTTGCGAAAGATTCGAAAGGTAAAAAGTCTTGAGGACGCTCTGCTCCAACTCCTTGCGCTTGGCCGGATTATCTTGCGCCACAAAGATCGTGTTCCCAGTGACCGGCCGCCAGAAGGTTTTCGATTCCAGCGCCGTGATCTCCAGCGCCTCTTCCAGCGTCACCCCATTCAGCTCGACTTTGATGCGTCGCGAAGTGTAGTCGGGATCAAACAGAACGTTGATCCCGGCCAATTGCCCAACTGTCTGATAAATCACCTTGGAATCTTCGGTGAGCTTGACGGTAATCGGAACGGTCGAGATGGGGGCAAGCTCTACCGGTCCGGGCGCGTCCCTGATCCTCCGTTCCAGGTTGCTCGGGGGCCCTGCGGCCTGGGGCGGAGGATTGCTGGCGTCGTTAATCATCTGCAGCGTGCGCTGCAACTCCTGCTGCGCGCTGAAAAGCGACGGATCGATCTGCGCCGCCTTTTGGAACTCCGCCAGCGCATCCTGCAACTTGCCCTCATCCCGAAGTCCCAGACCGTGATGAACGATCACCATCGCAGCCTTGGACCGCATTCGCTCGAACGACGTGCGATACCGCAGGTCCTTCGGCTTCAGGTCGTAAGCCTGCTTATAGAAGTCGTAAGCGGCCTGGTAATTCTGCCGAGCCTCGGCGTCCTGGCCCTTGTCGTACATACTTTTGGCCTTGTCGGCGATGGCGGGCAGAATGGCAAGCACAACCAGCAGCAATACTGCCGCAGGCATCAGACGTCTCATTCGTCATTCCTCGTCTTCAAAGTCGTCGCCGGAAAAGCAGTCTTTACCCCGTCGCCAGCGAACCTGGGATTAACCTGAACGCTGCGCCCCATCGCTACACGCGATCGCTACTAAAGAGCGCTTTATCGCGATTATAACATCGGGTTTCGCATCTCCCCATGTGATTGCACCCACGGCAGTTACACTCTTTAGTCCTAATCCCGTCGAGCCTCCGGCTTCGAGCCGAGGTGCGATTGTCATCCTGAGGCGGGCGACTCTTGCCCGCCCAAGGACTTGGGCGAGCCGCGCGAAGCGTCGCGTTCGTTTGCAACGCAATAATCGCGCGTTTGGCTCGCTTCCCTTTCCTGCCGCAGATTGCTCCACGCTGCTAAGATTGAATCTGATCTGAATCCATGCCCCGCCAGTCAACACACCAGACCAAGCCCAGCCCGGAGAAATCCCCGCGCCGCGAACCCACAGCCTCCGGCCAACGCGACGCCGCCGTTAATAGGATCGCTTCACATAACTACTTCTTGCTGGAAAAATTTGAGTGCGGAGTCGTTCTGACCGGAACCGAGGCCAAATCAGTCCGCGGCGGCCTCGCTAACCTCAAGGACGCCTACGGCCTGGTCAAAGACGGCGAGCTCTGGCTGCTCAACGCCCACATCGGCCCTTACGAGCACGGCAATATCCACAACCACGCTCCCCTGCGCACCCGTAAGCTGCTCATGCACAAGGAGGAAATCCGCAAACTGATTGGCAAGACCCAGCAGAAGGGACTAACCCTGATTCCCGTCCGAATGTACTTCAAGAACGGAAAGGTAAAGGTGGAGCTAGCCTTGGCCAAAGGCAAGCAGCTCTGGGACAAGCGCGAAACCGAGCGCCGCCGGACCGCAGACAAAGAGGCCAGAGAAGCCATCCGAAGCCGGAAGAAGTAGAAGTAGAGCGGGCCAGCCCCCGTCCCCGAGAGCCGAAAAGGCGGTCGTAAGGGTCGGAATGTCAGTCAACCTGACGCTAACCCATGACCGCCCGAAGCGAAATTACATAGCGATCCTATGCGATCCAATTATCTTCAGCAATACGGCAAACTCTGTAGAAGATTGTGACACACCACAGTCACGCAGCGTGTGCGTATCGGCCATCGGCACAAGCCAGCAGAGCCATCATTTCGTCGAGCGTAGCGATGTCGAACTCTCGCATCGAACTCGCGTGCTCCAGCCTGTCCCGCACCGATGGGCGGGGATTGAACAACTTGAGTCGAATGTCATGGTCGTGAGCCCATCGCTGCAGAAAGACGAGCATGCCCAGTCCTCCGCCTTCGATGGCGGTGACTTCCGAAAGATCGAGCACAATGATTCGCGCATCGCTTTGTAAGTTGACCGCTTTGCGCAATTCGAAAGCCGCCTCGCTCCGCACAATTCGGCCTTCGCACTCAATTACCGCCATTTCTCCGATGTTTTCAATATGGACACTCAGCATATTCTTCTCCACCCTCAGACGGTTGTCGTGACTGCACGCGTCGAGCCATTCATCTGCGCCTTGTATTTTGTGCGGATAAGCAGCTGATCGGTTGCCGATGCGGTGAAGTACCGGGAGTTTTTGTCGAGGAACCAAGAAAATTTGGCTTACAGCAAATGCTGTATGAACATTGGAGGACGGCCCAGCCCTTTATTCCTCGCCCATTTTTCTGATGAGCACTTCCATCCCAAAGCGCCAATTCTTCTCTAAACCCCTCGTTGCGGCTTCTATGTGGTGTTCCTTCAAGTCATTGATGATCGCGTTGTGCTGAGCCACCGATTCCGGAAGCAGTCGAGTGTCCGCCATGTAAACCGTTTCGTAACGGCGTATACCAAGCCGCAATGCCGAAATTGTTTCGAGCAATCGCCGATTTTGTGATTGGCTTGTCAGCTGCTCATGCCATCGCGTATCCAAATCAAGGGCCCGGCGCGGATTGCGCGTCTTGGCAAATTCCGAATTGATGCGCGCCAGTTCCGGTACAAGTAAATGCGCGCAAACCGCGCTGGAACGCAGCGCAAGTCCTTCCAAGGTCCAAATCATGGGGTAAATTTCTCGAACCTCGCGCGCGGACAAGCGCTCAACCGAGAATCCCCGTCGTTCGTCCGAACGGATGAACCCTTCTTGTTCCAATTGCAGCAACGCCTCGCGCAATGGTGTGCGGCTCACTTTCAGCTGTGTGGCCAGATGCGACTCGTTGACCGATTTTCCGGCCTCCAATTCGCCCACAACAATCCTGCGCAAAAGAGTTGAGCGCAGGTCCTGTCGTAGACGACTCGATTTTGTCGATGGAGCCACTTTTGGCAACGATTTCATTGAATTTGGGCAATCCACGCCAGCAGTTGCTCCCGGGTTGCGTTGCCCCCGGTAATGGGAGTACAGACTACACCTTGGGCAAGCGTGGAATGGGTAATCAAGGCAGCTATGCCTGCCGCACCTGACGGTTCAGCAATCAAGCCCAGATGTTTGTAGATGAGACGAAGAGCCAGTTTCATGGCTTCGTCGCTGACCAGAACGATGTCATCCACAACCCCTTCAAGGTCCCCGAGTGCTTCCGGAACCGGTACGCGAACTGCGATGCCGTCAGCAATTGTGTCCACGCTCGGCGTGCTCAGTGCGGTGTGAGTTTGCCACGATTGTGCCATCGCAGGCGCGCCCTCAGCGCAAACGCCGACAATGCGTGTCTGAGGAGAGTGTGCTCGAAACCAACAACCAACGCCGGCGAGCAGCGCCCCATTGCCTAGAGGAACCAGCATGCTGCTAATCGGACGGGCCCAACGCGTAATCTCCATCGCCATGGTTCCAGCGCCGGCGGCAATCGCTGGCTCTCGACCATCCTCAACATACATAACGTTCATTTGCTCTGCGGCCAGCCGGGCGTGGTTCTTGGCCTCATCAAAGTCCCGTCCAATCAGCTTCACTGCACCACCCGCGGACTGAATACGTTCGATTTTGCCTGGACTGGCCGTTTCTGCAGCGTAGACGGTGACCGCGATTCCGCGCTGTTTCCCCGCATAAGCCAGCGCCAGTCCAAAGTTGCCCGCGGAGGCGGTTACCAGCGCCTTCACACCCGCAGGCAGCCCGTTGACAAAGGAGTCCGCGCCGCGTCCTTTGAAAGAACCAACAACATTCTCGCTCTCGATTTTGCAAATCAGTTGAACGCCAGTCGCCCCTGACAGTTCCTGGTGCTCCAGTTGCCGCGAGTCGAGAAATTCAGCACCGATGCGAAGACGGGCTTCTTCGATCGTTCTTGCAGATATGCGTGGGCCTGCAGAAGAGCTCAGCATAATAGTTTTATCTCTGTTTTTATTGTATACAAGTTATACTACATTGTATACACTTAAGCTTGTCTCGAAGGATCTACCTATGATTGATCACGTTTCTCTCGGAACCCGTGGGTTTGACGAGGCGATTCAGTTTTACTCGGAGTGCTTCGCTCCCCTTGGCTATCAGCTTTCACATCGCACATCAGAGGAGGCCGCGTTTGGTCCGGACGGGAATCGGATCTTCTGGCTTTATCCGGTCCCTTCCGGCGAAGCGCCTGTGGGTGCGCGTTGCCACATCGCCGTGAGTGCCGATACGCAAGAGAAGATCCTGAGATTCCACGAAGTCGCTCGGCAGCGAGGCGCAACCACGGTTCGCGCTCCCGGCGAGCGCCCGGACATTAGTCCCGACTACTTCGGCACGGTGATCCGCGATCTCGACGGACACACGATCGAGGTTGTGCACTGGTCCAAGTAGGCCGGGATAACTCAGTCTTCCCAAAGCCCAGGCAATTCTTTCTGGAGGAAATCATGAAGAGTTTTGCTCACGCCGCCGCTGCGATAATTCTGTTTACTGCGGTTCTGCCAATATTTGCTGCGCCTACCGCTCAAGATTCTGCCGAAACGATCCTGAATCTTAATCACGCAGCCAGCGGCGGTCAGGCGTGGTCTGGAAAATCGACGCTCAAACTGCGTTTCTCGTACGCGGGGCAAGGACTACATGGCGAGGTCGATTCGCTTGAGGACTTGCAGACTGGCGCGTTCATTGACACGGACGATATTGGGCCCACCCACCAAGCCAACGGTTTTGATGGGTCTCACGCATGGATGAAGGATATTTCCGGCGCCATCACTCCAGAGGCCGGCGGCGATAAACGTCAACTCGCCGTGAACGAAGCTTATCGCGATTCCGCGGAGTGGTGGCGCGCAGATCGCGGCGGCGCAAAAATCGAACGGGATGCGTCCAAGCAGGCCGACGGTCATACTTATGACGTGCTTACGGTGACTCCCACAGAAGGAAAATCTTTTGAAGCGTGGTTCGACGCGGATACTCATTTGCTGGCGCGTATCGTCGAAATGCAGCAGTTTCTGATCTCCACGACAAAGTATAGCGATTACCGCGCCACAGATGGCGTGATGATCGCTCACAAAGTCGTCATTGACGATGGCAGCGGACCCGACGGCCTGCAGACGCAAACCCTTCTCAGCGCAAAATTCTTACCTGCGCGTCCCGAGTCCGCCTTTCGCATGCGCAGCGGTGTCCCCAACGACACAATGATTGAAGGAGAGGCGGCACAAACGACGGTTCCGTTCGAACTTCTGAACAATCATATTTATGTGAACGTTTCGATCAATAACAAGGGGCCATTTCGATTCATGGTCGACACCGGCGGCCACAATATTTTGATGCCTCGCACAGCAAAGACACTAGGTTTAGAGGTAACCGGGCAGAGTCCGGCAACAGGCTCTGGCCAAGAAACCGCGGTGTCCGGCTACGCTCACGTGAACGAGATCAAGATAGGAGAAGCTGTAATCCGAAACCAAGAAGTCTTTGTCCTGCAGTTCCACCCGGACGCGGTGGAAGGATTTCCTGGAGATGGAATGATTGGATTTGAGGTGTTTCGCCGGCTCGTGACGCACATCGATTACGGAAAGAAAACTCTGACGCTGATCAAGCCAGCCGCGTTTCAGCCGCCGAGGGACGCTGTTGCGATCAAATTTACGATCTACGACAATATTCCTCAAGTGGATGGAGCATTTGAAGGGCTGCCCGGGAAATTCGATATCGATACTGGATCTCGTACTGAACTGAATATCACAAAGCCCTTTGTCGACCGCTATTCTCTCCGCGAGAAAAGCAAAGGAGTGTTGGCAACCGACGGGTGGGGCGTGGGCGGACATGTTCAGTCGTACGTGACGCGTGGTTCGGATTTGCAGCTTGGCGGAGTCAACGTCAGGAATGTTGTGGCCAGCCTTTCTACTCATAACAGAGGATCGTTTTCCGACCCGAACTACCTCGGGGGTGTAGGCAGCGCGCTGCTTAAACGTTTCGACGTTACCTTTGATTATGGCAATCAGGTGATGTATTTGAAGCGGCTTCCGGAACCTGTCGCTGACACGGGTGTATTTGACCGCTCCGGCATGTGGATCAATGCCGAGAATGGCGGCTTTCAGGTGATGAGCCTTACATCCGGCGGACCAGCGGAGAATGTCGGTATTAAAGTTGGAGACGTGATCACCGCGGTCGCCGGCATTCCGGTTGAATCAAGCAAGCTTTCAGAATTTCGCGCGGAACTGCGAGACGATTCACCGGGAACAGTGATCAATCTCACAATTAAAAACGCAGGTGGTAGCCGCGTGATTCCGCTGACACTTCGGGACCAGATTTAGCCGGGGAAAAAACCAGGCTGGGAGCGAGGCGGCACAGCGATGGCGAGGCTGCGGAACTCGAGCAGGAACAAGCCGCGAGCAAGCCAAGCCGCAACTCCCCGCATTTAACGGAGCCCTTATGATTAAACACCCTGGGTTAGTTGCATTTGCTTGCGCCCTTCTGCTTTTCTATCCGACATTCGCAGCCCGTGCTGCGGACAAGAAAATGGCCGTTGAGAAAAACGCACCCCAGCATGGCTATGATTACGAACACCCTGCGCTCCAACCATTGACGGAAAATCTTGACTTAGCCATGTATGCGCGCATCCGCGAAGAAGGGTTAAGCCATTCCCACATCCTGGAATACGCAAGCGCATTATTTGACGGCATTGGACCCCGGCTCACTGGCTCGCCGAACTTGGCAAAAGCGAATGCCTGGACCCGCGATCAACTTACCGCCATGGGCTGCTCGAACGCGCATCTGGAAAGTTGGGGCGAATTCGGCATGGGATGGCGTCAGATAGGAACCTACGTCGATCTGGCCACGCCTGACACGGCGGTCTTTATCGCTCAAGCTACTCCGTGGTCGCCATCTACGCCCGGAGAAGTCACGGCGGAAGTCATAGCTGTGCCAACTCTGAAGGAAGAGAAGGATTTCGACAAGTGGAAGGGCAAACTAGCGGGGAAAATCGTGCTGTATGGTGATGCGCCAAAGATTAACCCCGATCCTGCTCCGCTCCTGGAGCATTACGATGCCGACAGACTTCAGCAAATCTATGAATTCCCTCTCGACGGCGATCTGAAGGATCAACACATATCTTCCGGAGGACCCCAACACTGGGAGGACGTTTTCAAGAGAGTTAATTTCAGGGAGAAGGTGTCGAAGTTCATTGCCGATGAGCACGCGGTTGCTCTTCTACGTTCCAGCTATGCGGGCGATGGCGGAATCATGAAAGATGACAATGGCGAGTCTATGGGCCTGTTTGTCTACCTGCCGGATCACAAACAGCCGATACCCTCCGCAGTTATGGCCAATGAAGGATTTGGGCGAATCTCTCGCCTTCTGCAACATGAGGTGCCGGTTACAGTCAGCCTCAATATCAAAACGGAGTTCACTGGCGATCACGAGCAGGGCTATAACACAATCGCCGAGATCCCCGGTACCGATCCTGAGTTGAAGGACCAGGTGGTCATGGTCGGAGGCCACCTGGATAGTTGGATTGCAGGTACTGGAGCTACTGACGACGGTGCGGGCGCAATCATCGCTATGGAAGCCATGCGAATCCTTGCCGCCGTGCATGCGCATCCCCGCCGCGCGATCCGAATTGCCTTGTGGAGCGGTGAAGAACAAGGTGAAATGGGCTCGCTTGGTTATGTCCGCAACCATTTCGCCACAATCGGGCTCTCTACCAATCCCGAGGAATTGGCCATCCCGGATTTTCTACGCGAACAAGTGGGTCCGCTAACTCTGAAACCGGAGCACTCGCTGATTTCCGGTTACTTCAACCTCGACAATGGCGGTGGCAAGCTTCTGGGAATTTATGCTGAAAACAACGCGGCGATTGTTCCAATTTTTGAGCAGTGGATCGCGCCACTCAAAGACCTCGGTGTAACGACTGTGAGCATGCGCCCGACCGGCTCAACCGATCACGAGAGCTTCGATCAGGCGGGTATTCCCGGGTTTCAGTTCATTCAGGATCCTCGCGACTATGAGACTCGAAGCGTTCACACCAATCAGGATGTCTACGAGCGGCTTTCTGCCGGAGACTTGAAGCAGGCTGCCGTAGTTGAAGCCATCTTCCTCTACAACGCTGCGATGCGCGATCAGATGTTGCCACGCAAGCCCTTGCCACGTCCCGAGCTGTTCGAAGAGCAACACAAACCCCTACCAACGGTTATGCCGGGAGGGAAGACGCCCCTATAATTGCTTTGCTGGTTGTATACAGCCTTGGATCAGCCGTATGCAATCACTCTCCCGGAGGTCATCGTGTTCAAAAGGATTCTGAAGCAAGTCGGCCGACTAGACGAGGTCCGCACATTTGTGCGGTGCCCAGGCAAGAAGATGCGCCGCTCGGCTCTGCTCCTTGCCCTGGCGACTGCGTTTCTTCCCGCCTTCGCGCGCGCCGCAGATACAGTTGGCGACTGCCGGATCGGCGCTTACCGCCTGACCGACGGGAGCGTCGTTGACGTTGGCGCGTCTGACGAAGACGCCCTGCGGTGGCGCCGTTTCGATGGGACCACCGGAAAGCTGCATAAGAACGCCGACGGAAGCTGGAACAGCACTCTGGGCTTTACTGACAAGCCGGACGGCAAGAAGGTGACCTTTTCCGACTGCGCGAAAGGCGACATCTCTTTCAACGGTATCAACGGCCACCGTATCGCTTTCGATGTGACCGAGACCACGTTCGAAGGCGACGGTGTCAAACTTGTCGGTCGCCTTGTGCTGCCCAAGAGTGGCGGCCGGACGCCGATCGTGGTGCTGATCCACGGCTCCGAAACTGACTCTGCCCGCGACACCTTCCCCCTGCAGCGGCTGCTTCCCGCGGAAGGGGTGGGCGCGTTTGTCTATGACAAGCGCGGCACCGGCGCCTCCGGCGGCAAGTACACTCAAGATTTCAGTCTGCTGGCCAACGATGCCGTGGCGGCGATGCGCGAGGCCCGGCGGCTGGCTGGCGCGCGGGCGGGTCGGATCGGCTATTTCGGTGGGAGCGAAGGCGGCTGGGTCGCGCCAATAGCGGCTACGCGCGCTCCAGCCGATTTCGTCATCGTAGGATACGGCCTCGCCGTCTCTGTAATCGACGAGGACCAAGAGGAGGTCGCGCTCGAGATGCGCTTGAAGGGTCATAGCCCCGAAGAGATCGCCAAGGCGCAGGAAGTAGCCGCCGCCGCCGAGGCGGTGTTCGAGAGCGGCTTCACCAAAGGCTTGGAACGCTTCGACGCGGTGCGAGCGAAGTACCGCGGCGAACCCTGGTACAAGGACGTCCACGGCAATTACACCTACTTTATATTGCCCTACAGCGGTGCCGAACTGCGTGAGAAGGCTAATGCGGCTCTCGGTGCGGCGCTGGGCGGAGAGTCGAAGGCATTCGATTTTGCTGAAATAAGGCCGCCTTTCCGCTACGACCCCATGCCAACGCTTCGCGCAGTCAAGGCTCCGCAGCTATGGATTCTGGGTGAAGACGATCTTCAAGCCCCCAGCGCTACGACTGCCAGCCGGATCAAGGCGCTGGGCGCTCAAGGACGGCCGATTACGCTGGCAATTTTCCCCCATGCCGAACACGGCATCTACGAGTTCGAGACCAATCCGGACGGCGAGCGAGACGATACGCGCAACGCTGATGGCTATTTCGCCATGATCCGCGACTTTGCCCGTGACGGCCGGCTCACCGGACGCTACGGCGCGAGCATCGTGACCTCGCCCAAGCCCCCGGGATAGTGACCAAAAGGCGATGTCTGATTTTGGCTGCGTCATCCCGAGCGCAGCCGTTCTCCAGGCGGCGCGAAGGATCTCCCGCGGCTCGGCGCTGTCGCGCCAGCGGCTCCCTTCTCGCCGCACGCTTCCAGCGAATTTCCACAAGCCCGATGTGACATCCATCCTTGTCCACAGCCCATCTCCTGCGCGATCATGGTCGAGGCCGTGACGGTTGGCACAAGCCAACCCGTCGCGCCCCGAAGTCCTTTGTTTCAAGGATTTTAGTATCTAAGTTCTTTGAAATCCGGATTTTGCAGGGAATTTCCTGCTAACGTGATGATTCCAGAGATGGGAGGGGGGAGGGGGGTACCCCGATTTTCAGCGGAGCAGCCAGCCATCCAACGCCCGCCGCAACAAGGCCCTGAACTTTATTTTCCATCCGGAATCCACAGGGAAAGTAGTCAGTGGCCGTCGATCGGCGGCAATAAAAATCAGAACTGGTCACTGTTCACTGCCCACCGACTACTTTCTTACATGAAAACCGTGAACCTCAAATCCGACATGCCGCAGGTCCGCGAAGGCCTGCAGCGTATGGAACGCGAGTTGGCCTTGGCGCGCCAGGAAAAAGCGACCCTGCTGAAGCTGGTCCACGGCTACGGCTCCACGGGCGTGGGCGGCGATATTTGCATCGCAGTGCAAAAGCGTTTGCTGCAGATGACGCAAGACGGGCAGATTCGTGGCTGCATTTTCGGTGAGAACTGGTCGAAATCAGACGACGCCACGTGGAAACTCATGCAATCGCACCCCGAACTCAAGAGCGACTCCGATCTCGGCCGCCGCAATCGGGGTATCACGATCGTCTTACTGTAATAGAGGTGACGACACCTCCTCGGCGTATAATGTTGCGACTTCGCGGCCTGATTCAGCCGCATCGGAGGCCCTTGCGCCTTTCGCTCGACACTCGGGATGTCGGACGCGTCACCATCGTGCACTGCAACGGTAGGATTGTCGCGGGTGGCGAAAGCGAGTCTCTGCGCGCGCACGTAGCCTGGTTGTTGCGCGACCGCCGCTCAATCGTTCTGCACCTCGGCGAGGTCGGATTCATTGACAGCAGCGGACTCGGCACTATCGTCCGCACTCTGACCAGCACTCGCCAGGTGCACGGAGATCTGAAGCTGTGTAACGTGCCCGCACATGTGAACAAGATTCTGGAGCTGTCGCATCTGGCAAAGCTATTCGACACGCACGAATCAGAGGAGAACGCGGTCGCCGCATTTTACCGCCCTCGAGCCAGCGCCGAGGCGCCTGCCCCCACGGGCCGCAGCGTTCTATGTCTCGACAGCAATGCCGATGTGCTCGCCTACTTGCGAGAATTGCTGCGCCGTGAAGGATACGACGTTCACACCAGCAGTCACCTGCGCGATGCCATGATCCTGATGCGCATCACGCATTTCGATCTTCTGTTGATGGGCCCTGACATCGCCGCGTCTCCCGCCACGCGGCAAGCATTCGACTCCGTTTGCGCCAAGCTGTCGGTCATCGAACTCGGCAGCGAGTTCTCGACTCGCGATGCCGGCGAAGCGGTCGCGGGATTGCTGGAGAAGATCGGGACTGTGATCAAATCGAAAACCGCATGACTGGAGGGCCGCGTTCCGCTTGCGCAATCCCCTCGTCGCCAACGATACTGGAGGGTTCACCGATAATATCCAGACGACATCATGAAAACAATAATCTCCGTCTCCACACCCGCTCAGCTCGAAACCGAATCTCTGGTCGCCGTTGTGCTCGACCAGTCTGATTCAGCGCAAAAGGAAAAGAACAAGGATACAAAACCTCAGCTCAAACTTGCGACCGCCGACGCGGCCGTATCGTCGGCCGCCGCTGATCTGCTGTCTAGTGGTGAATTGACCGGCAAACCGTTTGAAATTAATTTGCTGCATAAACCTGCCGGAGTGAAAGCGAAGCGTCTGCTGCTCATCGGCGGCGGAGCGGCGAAAAAGTTTGCCACCTACGATCTGCGCCGTGTGGCCGGAGCGGCTGTGCGCACCCTCAAGTCGCGCGGAATCCGGAGCTTCGCCTTCGTCGCGCCGCCGAGCATTTCCGCAGAAGAAGCGGTGAGCGCGATTGTGGAAGGCGCTTTGGTCGGCAACTTCGATCCCGACTACTATCGCAGCGACCGCAAGGATCAGAAGATTGATGCGCTTACGATTCTCGTCGCGGGCGACAAAGCCGCTCTCGAAAAATCCGCGAACGAAGCGCAGGTCATCGGCGAATCGCAGAATTTCACGCGCGATCTGGTAAATGAGCCCTCGAACCGTATGACTCCGACCATGCTGGCTGACCGCGCGAAAAAGATGTGTCAGGAAGTTGGTTTGAAATGTGAAGTGTACGGCGCCGACAAGATCAAAGAATTGAAGATGGGAGCATTCTGGGGTGTCGCGCAAGGTTCCGACGAGCCGCCGGCGCTGATCGTGATGAAATATGAACCCGCGGGCGCGCCGGAAAAACCCGTCTTAGGACTTGTCGGCAAAGGCATTACGTTCGACACCGGAGGCATTTCGATCAAACCCGCCGACGGCATGGAGAAAATGAAGTACGACATGGCCGGTGGCGCGACCATGATCGGCGCCATGCGCGCCATCGCGCTGTTGAAGCCGAGAGTGAAGGTGATCGGCATTGTGTGCGCCACAGAGAACATGCCTTCCGGCAAGGCGCAGAAACCGGGAGACGTGCAGATTGCCATGTCGGGTAAAAGCATTGAGATCATAAACACCGACGCGGAAGGCCGCCTAGTTCTCGCGGACGGTCTGTTCTACGCGCGCCAACTCGGCTGCACGCATCTGGTCGACGCGGCCACGCTGACCGGAGCAGTCGTGGTCGCGCTCGGCTATGCCAACGCAGGGGTCTTCGCCAACGACGATGCCATGTACGAACGCTTCCACAAAGCGAATGAAGAAGCTGGAGAAAAGATGTGGCGGCTGCCGCTCGATGACGAATACAAAGACAACATCAAGTCGAGCATCGCTGACATCGTCAACTCCGGCGGACGCTGGGGCGGAGCCATCAATGCAGCTATGTTCCTGAAAGAGTTTGCCGAAGATACTCCATGGATTCATCTCGACATCGCGGGCACGGCCTGGATGGAAGATCAAAAGCCCTGGATCGCCAAAGGCCCATCGGGAATCGCGCTGCGCAGCCTGGTTGAGTTCGTGAAGAGTTTTGCGAGTTAGCTGGGCCCAATTAAAGCTTTTGCGGTGATTAGAGTTTTTAAGAAAGACGCGCTTTCTTCACAGCCATTTCGCTACCATCGGCATCCTATGCGCTCGGAACGGCCAGTCCGTTTCCGATAATTCTGATTCAGGAGGCATTCCTTGAAACCTCTGATGCTGGTTGGAGTCGTAGTACTAGTGCTGGGAGTGCTTTCTTTTTTTGTGCCTTTCCCGCATTCCGAACATCACGGCGTCAGCGTCGGCGACGCACATGTGGGTATCACGACGCACGATGACCAGAAGGTTCCGCCGGTCATGAGCATTGTCTTAGTAGTCGTCGGGGCTGGATTAATGATCGCCGGCGGGAAGAGCTAGCTGCCAGAAAGAAAATCGGCCACGGATCGGTTAAAATCCGTGGCCTGCTTGTTTTTACTTCGCTGTTGCCTGCTCGAACGACTTTTCCAGATCCGTGATCAGCGGAGCTTCGCTGGGCTGCAAGCCACTGCGGCCGGTCATGCGCCACAGGAATTGACTCTGCGGCCAGCCGTGCGCGTCGTAAACTGCCAGGACGTCTTCGGACGGGCGGCTCATAACCATCAAAATGATGTCGGCCTGGTTCGGCTCATACACCAGGATGAACTTGCCCCACTTCTGTACCGCGTCCTGCACGGTGGAGATGGCCTGCCGGTCATCAGGGAACAGGTTGGGGTTGAACTGGTCACCGTCGTAGCTGGTGACGTATACGAAACGAGCGTTCACCAGTATTCCGGGAAATGCCGGAATATTTGGGGGAGAGCTAACTTTCGGTGACTTGGGTGCGGCAATGGCCAGCGTTGCCGTCAACAACACGAGGGCCAGCACAGCGCCCTTGGTTTTTGTAGCAGTCTTTTCTATGTTCAAGTTCATATTCATATTCATATTCATATTCATATTCATATTCATAACGTTCACCGGGATCGATGCCTTTTCAATAACTTAGATGGTCGCAACCTCAGGAGCGTTGCACGCTTCGAACACAATTCTGTCTAAGTCATTGAATCTATTGTAACTGGAAGATATTGAAGGAAAAGAGCACTAGAGGAGCAACACTGGCGGTTTTGCTCTTCGCCCGGAATGCCCTTTTCTAAGCAGGAGTTTGGCTCAAAAAGGCAAATAGTGGATCGCGGTGGTACCTCAGGACTCTCGAGAGAAAGCGCGGGCGTTCTGGGGTATTCAGGCGAGGGAGTATTTTTCTGCTATAGCTGCGAGATAATACCAACAACTTATGTTGTGTTTCAGCAACTGGCACGACCAACGGGTTGTTGATAGGCTCACGCGCCGAATCTCTCTGCGGCGCGAGCTCTCGCCTTGGCGGCTTCGTCATCGCGATTTTTCGGCGGCGCGTTGGTTTCAAGCGAATGGAGAAGGCGAGCCGAGACGGCCGCGACTTCATCGACCGCAGCGAGGAACGCGGCTTCATTCGCTTTCGACGGCTTGTTGAAGCCGCTGATCTTTCTGATGAACTGCAGCGAAGCGGCTCGAATCTCGTCGGCATTTACGGGCGGATCGAAGTTGAAGAGAGTTTTGATATTCCTGCACATTCAGAATGACCTCACCAGAATGACCTCAACGCGTGAACCTACAAGCAATGCGAAAGACACTATTTTGACACACAGCACGAACTTTACCAGAACGACCTTCTCGATGCTGGATGGGCTGGAGCGAGCTCCGGAGCGATAACAAGAAGGCCTACTCTGTGTGTTTCGCGGCAGCGCGCCGCGGAAGTTCGCGCTCCAGTTTTCGCAGCCAGCGCAGTTCGCCACGGAACTGCTCGATGATGAGGCTGACCATCCAGACGGCTTCATGAAACCGGTGGCCTACTTCTTTCTTGATCGATAGTAGCGTCGCTTTTTCCCGTGACAATTCGTTTTTTAGAAATTTCCGGCGGCGCTTGACCTGCTGACGGAACACTCCGGGCCTCGCCTGCCACGAGAGAGCGATCCAGGTAAGAAACGGTGGCCGCTCACGATGCGTCGTCCACTCCTCGCGTTCCAGCGCCTCGGCCAGAGCCGCCCGGCCTTTGGCGGTCGTCTGGAAGACGCGGCGTTCAGGACCCGCCGCCGGCGAATCAGCTTCGGATGTTCGGACCAGGCCGAACTTTGCTAACTTCTCGATCGAGTAGTACACCTGGGGCCGCGAAATGCCCGCCCAATCGCGTACCTCACGCCGTTCCAGCTCTGCGTTGGCCTGGTAGCCGTGCAGCGGGCGCTCCGCCAGCAGGCTGAGGAGCACAAGGTCGGGAGTGGTGAGCTCGCGCTTTCTAGTGGCCGGCATGGCTGGCCTTGCGCTTGCGGCTCCACTGCCACCACAGGCGCTGCTCGCTCGGCAGATTCGGATCCTTCGCCTGCGCTACCGCCGCGCGAAATACATCCAGGCAACAGATGTCCTGCGCGTGACCGGTGACCTGGCAGAGCTTCTCGTACATCTTCTCCGGATTACGCCGCGCCAACTGCGCCACGGTGCGAACACCGAGGAGTTCGAAATCGCGCAGCATCGCCGGGCCAATCGAAACCAGATCGCTCAACTGCCGGTTTTCGCTAGTCATAAAACCTCCTTGACGAACTTGCTTGACGAAGTTCGGAATCTCTTATAACGTAGCTAGTCTAAATAAGACTAGTGGCTCCTGGCAAGGAGGAATTAAGCTGCCCTACTCTTCTGAGGTCGACACTTAGCAAAGGAGAAACCCGATGACGGTTAAGAAAATTACAGCCGTATTGCTGGTAGACGAGATCGAGCCCTGCGTTAGATTCTGGAAAGAACGATTGGGCTTCGAAGTGGCCATAGAAGTTCCCGAGGGCAACAAGATCGGGTTCGTTTCGCTGCAAAAGGCGGGAGTCGAGTTGATGTATCAGAGCTATGCCAGCGTCGAGAAAGATAATTCATTCTCAGCCCAGGGTTATGCCAAGGGGCCTACGTTCCTCTATATCGAGGTCGATAGCCTGGATGACGTGATCGCGGCCACGAAAGGCGCCAAGGTGGTTATGCCAGAGCGAAAGGCTTTCTACGGCGCCCGCGAGATCGGGGTGAAAGATCCAGCCGGGCACGTCCTCACTTTTGCGCAGTTCGGAGCCTGAAGCCGTCTGCTGAAAAAGGAGCCGGCTGGCGCAGTGGAAGCGAGGCGCGGCGCAAGATCAAGTCCAACATTGAGTTTTTCCGCGGCCTGCTAAAACAGTCTTCCTATGGAAAAGTTCACGCGCGACTCTCCAGTGGGGCTTACGCTGCCTGCCAGGGCGATGGGCCCCACGATCGTTTCTGCAATGACTCCAAGATTAAACGTGCCGCGGACGACGATCGTATTGGGATCGTTGAAAGCGCTGCCCGCCTCGTACCATCCACCCCAGTAGATTTTTCCACCGACGAGCTGCGGCAAGTGGTAGAACTCGCGGCGGAATCCGAGCGAAGAGTAGGCATAGTGGTTGCCGACAAATTCCTGCGGAAGATAAGCGCCGAGGTGGAATGCTCCGCCCAGAGTGAAGACCTGGAATGGACCGGCGGCGCCGTGGAAGGTGGTTCCACCCGAGGCAACAAAAAAGAGCGAGGTTTTGGGGCCCGTGGGAATGAAAGTGGAAGTTTGCACGTCGAGCTGGTCGATGGGATGGACGAGACCCGGGCTCTGCAGTACGCGCGACAGGCTGGCAACGAGGCGCGTTCCCCGGCTGGGGACCGCGGGACTATCCTGGCCATCCCACACGTAGCGGGTACGCAATTCTCCCGTGCTGCCACTGACCGACGAGAGTCCCGCGCTGCCGATCAAGGGCGCGAGTTTTCCGCTGAAGATTTCGTAGCCGAAGCGGAATTCGCTGCGGCGCCCGGTGTTATAGCCGAGATCGAAACCGCCGCCGGCGCGCTCGTCGCCGAAGACGGCGACGCGGGTCTCGCCGGTGAACTCATTGCGGGGAAATTTGGAAGCAAAGGCATAGGGCGCGACAAAAAGATGGGTGTTGCCGAGAGGCTGGTAAAACTCGGAGGCAGCCAGGTTGCTGGAGCCGAGCAGGAGGTCGTTACGCCACTCTCCGTTGTGATGCTCGACATCCATGAACGTGACGCGGGCGCCGGCGGAAAAATCGAAGGCAGCCACGCCGGAGCCGTCGACGTTGACCGCCAGATCCACGAAGGGCGGGCCGTAGTTTTTCTGGGCAGCCACGACGCGCAATCCGGGAACGCCGTTCTGCACGAAGCCTTCGTAGCCCAGGCTCTCGAACTGGCCGTCGCCGGCGATGCGGGTCAAGCGCGTATCGAGTTGATCCAGATTGAGGGGCTGATGGAGAAAGCGCTGAAGGCGCCGTTGCAGGTGCTTCTGCTCGTCGCCGCTCACGCCGGAGACTTGAAGAAGTTCAGCAGAGGCTTCAGGCTTGCGTTTCCGGGCTTCGCGCTGCGCGAGGTACTGCAGCCATTCGTCGTCCGGCAGAGCGTATTTTTGCAATTCAGCGGCGTTCCTGGCTGCGCCTTGATATCCCAGGCGGATGATCTCGTCGGCGTGCGAGAAGTCGAGGACGGTGAACGCACCCAGGTCGGGTGCGATCTGGGCATCGGCGAGGCGCAGGGCGCGGCGGTCGTTTCCCAAGGTCATGATGTCGACGGCCTGGGTCAGAAAACTCGTTATGCTCTCGAGATTCTTGCGTCCGACTAAAGGCGTACCGATGTTCACAGCGATTACGACGTCTGCGTTCATCTGGCGAGCGACATCGGTGGGAATGTTATCGACCAGACCACCATCGGCGAGAACCTGGCCGTTGAGTTCAACGGGCGTGAACAGGCCGGGAATGGCCAGGGTCGCGCGCAAGGACTGGGCCAGGGAGCCGTCCTTGAGGACAACAGCATCTCCGCTAAGCATGTCGGTGGCAACGCAGCGGAAAGGGATGGGCAGATCGTCGAAGCTGGTGACAGCGGAATAGGGGAACGCGATGCGATCCAGAAGCAAGCCGACGCCCTGGCCTGCGGTAAAGCCGAGGGGACCGCTCAGTCCGTTCTTGAGACCGAGTTGAGCTGGTATCTGGTCAGTGCGGCGGTCTTCTTTGCGGCGATAGGAAAGCTGGGGATAGCTGGGCTCGCTGGCCATGGCTTCATCCCAATGAATGGCTTCGACGAATTGGCGCATCACGGCGGGTGAACGGCCGGTGGCGTACAGGGCGCCGACCAGACCGCCCATGCTGGTGCCAGCTATGGAATCGACGGGGATGTGATTTTCCTCCATCCACTGCAAGACGCCGATGTGCGCCAGGCCACGAGCGCCGCCGCCGCTGAGGGCGAGACCGATGCGGGGACGAGGGGCGGGCTGAGAGTGGCCAGGCTGCTGGCTTGGATGCTGGTCGGGCGGTTGAGTCGGCGAATCTTGTGCGGTGGTCAGCGTGTTGGACAGTGCCAGCAGGAAGAAACAGAGCCGCGCGGCACGGCCGCGGCAATTGCGGAGCGAAGACATGTTCATCCTCCAGGGCAGGACTGCTGGAACTGGCTGGGGAAAAAGCTCACATTAGCAGGTTTGGTTGCTGATTGTTTCCTAACGCTTGGGTTCGGGCGCAGGCTGCGCCTGACGAGCCTGATCAACGATATTGCGGACGGCTTCGATCACGATGTCTGGGCGGTCGAGCTGAATGTAATGTCCGCTGTTTTTCGCAATCACCTGCTTGCCCCTGGTCGAGAGATGGGCTAGCTCTATCTGCATCTGTTGCCAGACGTCATTGGTTGGCTCGACCAGGACTTCGGGGAGATCGGGCTGGGGCGTGTCGGGATCGTGTGAGAGCACGATCAGAGGGATGTCGCCGAGAGAGCCGGTGGCAGCCGTTTGGGCGGCGCTTTCGGAAATTGCTTTCAATTCGGCGACGCTTTCACGCGCGCTGTGGAAGTTGCAATCGACGGCGCGGATGGCATCGTCGTTGCCGCAGAATCCCAGGAGACGGGGGATTCCGAAAGGCATCGTGGATTCGAACAACTGCTGCTCCCGCAGCCAGGTTGCGTCCAGATCGTTTATCGCAGGCGGCAGGCGATTCTGCTGCTCGGGGTGGGAAGAGTCTACGAGAACCATGCCCGCTACTTCGCTGCGATAAAGGCTGGCGTAGAGGCGAATATCGAATCCGCCCATGGAGTGGCCGACGAGAATGAGCGGACCTACGATAGCAGCGTGTTGTAGAAGCCTGTGCAGTTCATCGACGAACACTCTGGTGGTGCGAGGACGCGGACTGGAGTCGCTGTAGCCGAGACCGGCGCGATCGTAGGAGCAGACGCGAGTGAACTTTGCGATCTCAGGTTGCACCTTCTGCCAGGAGAGGAAGGAATCGCCCAGGCCGGCATCGAGGATGACTGTGGGCGATCCCTGGCCGGTGCAGTCAATGTGCATCTTGTAGCCGCCGATGTCGACAAGCTGTCCGGGCATGGGGTGGAAGCGACGCTCGCGAGTCTCGGAAATGTTTTCATAGAGGAAACCGACGACGAGGACAGTAAAGGTCAGAGTGATGAGCACGCGAACCGCGGTACGAAACCACGATTGGGAAATGGTCGTGGGACTCTGGGTCTCGGGCATGTGCGTCTGCCGGGCAAGAGTACGCGGGCGGGGGCGCCCGCGCCACGCTTTGCGGATTCTACATGACGGGCGGCACGGTGATGCCCATCGCTGCGAGAGTGCGAATCAGCTCTCGACGGACTAGCGCTACTGTGGCCAGGAGGAAATGCTTTCGCTTTTCATCCGGCTCGCTCAGGATGGGATTACGATGATAGAAAGTGTTGAAAAGTTGTGCCAGTTGGAAAACATGTTTGGCGAGGTGGGCGGGTTCGGTGGTGGCGATGCATTGGTCGATCACATATGAAGTCTTCGCTGCGGTTAGCCAAAGCGCCCAGAATTCATTTCCGCTTTCACCCTCCAGACATTTGGCAAGCTCTGCGGCAGAGACGTTGCGAGCAACGTCTCTGCAGAAAGAGTCGGGATCGATTGCGGCTTTTTTGAAGATGCTGGTGGCTCGTACCACCGCGTATTGTGCGTAGGGGCCGGTTTCGCCTTCGAAGCTGAGGGCCTCTTTGAAATCGAAAGCAATTACCGACTGTTTGGTGAACTTGAGCATGAAGTAACGCAAGGCGCCGATGGCGATTTGCGTTGCGATGGAGACGCGCTCGCCGCCGGTGAGTTCAGGATGGCGGGAGTCGACTTCGCTTTTGGCTGAGGCGATCAGCCGGTCGAGCAGGTCGTCGGCTTTCACGCCGAAGCCTTTGCGTCCAGAGACTTCGATGTAGGAGCGGGTCCTGTCTTCTTCGCTGAGCGTGTAACCGAGTTCGGCGGCGCAGCGCGGGGTAAGGGCGACCATTTCGTAGGAAAAGTGAGTGTAGTGATCGGCGGCTTCATTGTGACCTAATCCGCGCAGGGCTTCGATTACTGTGTTTTGCGCTTCGGACTGGCGGGCGTCGATCACGTTGTAGATCTCCGCGACATCGCCGAAGTGAGGGTGATCCTTATCGCCTTTTATGGCTGAGATCCAGCAGTCGTGCTGATTGGGATAGCGGTAGAACTTTCGATAGGCGAAGTCGCGGCCGAGCAGGCCAAATTTCCACATGTGGTAGGCGATGTCTTTGCCAACGTAGCCGACCGTGCCGTTGGAGCGGACGATTACTTTTTGATCTTCTTCGGAGATCTTCTCAGTTTCATCTGTCGCCTCTGTGGCTGAGGCGGTCCCGGCGCGGCGCATTACCCAGCAGCCTTTGTTCTTGCCTTCGTTTTCGTAAGTTAGCACGCCCGCTTCTTTCAGCTTGATGAAAGCCGCATCCCAGAAATGCAGATGCAGGATTTCGCTCTCGCGGGGAAGGAAGTCGTACTCGATGTCGAGGCGGTCCATGGTTTCGAGGTGGCGGCGAAGGACGGCGGTCGAGATCAGGTCGGCGATAGCAGCGGTTTCGCTAGCGGCATCTTCGATGCCGTGAAGCGTTTGGAGGCGGACTTGCAGGTTCTGTTTGTCTTGTTCGTACCACTGCGACACGCGGGCATAGAGATCCCAGCAGTAGTAGTCGAAGCGGGGCTGGCTTGAGAGGGTTTCAATTTCGGCGCGCGATTTTTTCTCGATGTGCGTGAAACCCACAACCACGTCGGCGACCTGTACGCCGGTGTTATCGATGTAGTTTTGGATGTCGACTTCTCTGCCCGCGTAACGCAACAGGCGGACAAACGTATCACCGAGAACGGCGTTGCGAAGATGGCCGATGTGGGCGGCCTTGTTGGGATTGATGCTGGTGTGCTCGACCAGAATCTTTCCTGCGGGAGTGTCGGCGAGCGGCGTCTGATCGGCGGCGAGCGCGGCGGCCATCCAGGCCCGATCGATTCTTACATTCAGATAGCCGGGAGGCGCCACCTGCATTTCAGCGATACCCTCGATCGGACCGATTTCAGCGCGGACGGCTTCGGCAACCTTGAGCGGAGCGGTGCGCAGTGGTTTGGCGAAAGGAAAGAGAGGAATCGCGAAGTCGCCAAGCTCAACCTTGGGTGGCTGCTCGATTACCACCTTTGGTAGAGTTGCGTCCGGATAACGGCGACGAAGAAACTCTACGATGCGTCCGGCGAGAACATGTTCGAGATAACGATACAAAGCTTCCCTCTGCGCTGCTTAAGAAGATAGTGATTCTAGCAGAGCGCGCGTGGACGCTGGTTTGACGCAGGATGCACGCTTCCCTATGATAAAAAATCAGCTTCATTATTATGCGCATAGCCTACCTAGAGTGTTTTTCCGGCATGAGCGGCGATATGTTTCTGGGCGCGCTGGTGGATGCTGGAGTTCCGGCGCGTGTGTTCGAGGAAACCGTGGCAGCACTTGGGGTGGGAGCGAAGCTAGAGATTTCGCGAGTGGTGCGCAGCGGGATTTCGGCTACCAAGGTCGATGTCTTCGTCGACGGAGAGAAGGAGTTGCCGCGCGAGGAGTATTGGGAGCGGCAGGCATCGAACATTCTCATGAGCATCAGGAGCATTCGCATTCTCATCCTGGTGAGAGTTCGCGGGCGGTGACGCCCGCGCCACATTCACACGCCCACGAGCACGGTCGCGGACTGAGTGAGATTCGGGAAATTATTTCTGCGGCTTCGATTCCAGAAGGCGCAAAGAAAACTGCTATCGCCATCTTTGAGGCGCTGGGGCGCGCAGAGGCTAAGATTCATAATGCTTCCATCGAACGCGTGCACTTCCATGAAGTGGGCGCGGTGGATGCGATGGTGGATATCGTCTGCGCTGCCGCGGGGACTGAGGCACTGGGAGTGGATGAGATTGTGTGTTCACCCTTGAACGTGGGCGGCGGGATGGTGAAGTGCGCGCATGGAACGTTTCCGGTTCCGTCTCCGGCGACTGTGGAGCTGTTGGCGGACGCTCCTGTTTATTCCTCCGGCTTGCAGGCAGAGTTGGTTACCCCGACGGGCGCGGCGATCGTGAAAGGGCTGGCTTCGCGCTTCGCGGCGTTTCCGGAGATGAAGATTGAGAAGTCGGGTTATGGAGCGGGATCGCGGGATTTTCCCGGGCATCCGAATGTGGTGCGGTTGACGATTGGAGAAGCCGCCTCGACTGTGGCTGCAAAGACTGCGTCTGAAACGATTACAGTGCTGGAGGCGAATCTCGACGATTTGAATCCGCAGGTCTTTGGATATGTGATGGATCGATTGCTCGAAGAAGGCGCGCTCGATGCTTTTGGCATGCCGGTGCAGATGAAAAAGAACCGTCCGGGAATGTTGTTGACGGTTTTGTGCAAGCCCGAAGACGCGGGCAAGCTGGCGCAATTGATTTTCACGGAAACGACGACGCTGGGCGTGCGGCGGCGCGGTGAAATACGGCAGACTCTAGCACGACGGTGGGAGAGCGTCGGGACGCGGTGGGGCGAGGTGAGGATCAAGATCGCGAGCATGAATGGGACGGTCACCAACTACGCTCCGGAATATGAAGATTGCCGGCGCATCGCGGCGGAGCATCATGTGCCGCTGAAGACGGTGATGGGGGAGGCAGTCGAAGGCTACCTGCGAGTCCGTAGCAAAGAGAAGCAGGTTCCTCACCGCATTAGCACCGGTTCGGAATGACAAAAACTGTTTCGTGACCGAGGCTTTGCGAACGAATCCCTGAAAGACAAAGAATGACAAGAAAGTTCTACATCACGACGCCGATTTACTACGTGAACGCACACCCGCATATTGGGCACGCGTACACGACGATTGCGTGCGATACGATTGCGCGGCGGCAACGGCTGCTGGGCGCGGAAACCTTTTTTCTCACCGGAACGGATGAGCATGGGCAGAAGATCGAGCGGGCGGCGCAGGCTGCAGGAAAAACTCCACAGCAGTATGCCGATACGATTTCGGCCGAGTTCCGCCAGCTGTGGAAGCGGATGGGCATCTCGAACGACGACTTCATCCGCACCACCGAAGATCGGCACAAGAAGCGGGTGCAGGCACTTTTCCGGAAGCTTCGCGACAATGGGTACATCTACAAGGGCACCTACACGGGACAGTATTGCGTTTCTTGATGAGGCTTATGTCGATGGCGCGCAGCCCGGCGATCCTTGTCCAACGTGCGGGCGCATCACCGAGACTGTGAAAGAGGATAACTACTTCTTCAAGCTCTCGACGTTTCAGGACAAGCTGCTGGCGCTATATGCAAATCCGGAGTTCATTCGTCCCGAGGCGCGACGGAACGAAGTGATCTCGTTTGTGCGCTCGGGATTGCGCGACCTGTCGATCAGCCGCTCGACGTTTACGTGGGGCATTCCGGTGCCGGACGATCCCAAGCACGTGATTTACGTCTGGCTGGATGCGCTGGCGAACTACATCACGGCCATTGGCTACGGATCCTTGCACCCGGGGGCGCAGGAGGCATTCAAGAAGTTCTGGCCGGCGGATGTACAGATGATCGGGAAGGAAATTGTCCGCTTTCATTGCGTGTACTGGCCGGCGTTTCTGATGGCGGCGGGTCTGGAGGTGCCGAAAACGATTGTGGCGCATGGGTGGCTACTGTTTGAAGAAAGCAAGATGTCGAAGTCGCGCGGCAACATCGTACGCACGGAGACGATTCTCGACGTGCTGGGCGCGGATGCCTTGCGGTACTTTCTGCTGCGGGAGGTCGTATTCGGGCAGGATGGATCGTTTTCGTTTGACGCTTTGGTGCAGCGCTACAACTCTGATCTGGCAAATGGGCTGGGAAACCTGGCCAGCCGCACCCTGACCATGATCAACCGATATTTCAAAGGCGAGGTGCCGTATCCGTCGCGCGGCGCGTCGAAAACCGTCGCGGACGATGCTATCGCCGAGGTGGCGCGGAAGACGATCCGCGAGTTTGGGACGCTGTTTGATCAGTTCCAATTTTCACGGGCGCTCGAAACAGCGTGGGCGTTGGTGGCGGCGGTCGATAAGTACATCGTTGAGAATGAGCCTTGGGCGCTGGGCGAGAAGCAGGATGAAGACAGCAGGTCACGCTTAGCGACGGTGCTTTATACCGCGGCGGAAGCGTTGCGCATTGCGACGGCGCTGGCTCATCCGGTAATGCCGGACGCGACCGCGAAGATTTGGTCGCAGTTGGGGGTGGGAGACATCAAGAAACTGGCTCTAAGCGAATTGGCTTGGGGGCAACTGCCGTTGGGCACGAAGCTGGGCGAGGTGCAACCGGTGTTTCCGCGTGCCGACAAAAGCGCGATTGAAAGGATGCAGAAGATGGAAGAGGAACAGAAAGGTGTGTCGGTGGCAGAGGCTCCGGCAGCGACGCCGGTTCTGGCGAGTGTGCCGCAGACAACTCCGGCCGCGGTTCCAGCAGTTCCAGTGGCTGGCGAAAAGATTTCGATCGACGACTTCGCCAAGATCGAGCTGCGGGTGGGGATGGTGAAGGTCGCTGAGAGAGTGCCCAAGGCCGACAAGCTCTTGCGCCTTGAGGTTGATATTGGAACTGAGGTGCGGCAGGTGCTGGCCGGAATCGCCGAGGCCTATGCGCCGGAAACACTGATTGGGCGCAAAGTTGTGATCGTGGCCAATCTTGCTCCCCGCAAGCTGCGCGGGCTGGAGTCGAATGGGATGATCGTGGCGGCATCGCTGGAAGACGGAAAACCGGTGCTGGCTGGGTTCCTGGAGGATGTTCCCGTTGGTGCGAGACTGAAGTAGGCACGGCCGAGCTTCGCTCTGGCGGGACAGCCGAGGCAGCTGTCCCGCATGAGTTTTTTCTGGGAACCTTTATGTTCGTTGATTCTCACGCACATCTTGATGGCAAGCAGTTCGACTCTGACCGCGAGCAGATCATCGCTCGAGCCCGGGAGGCCGGGGTACAGACGATCGTCGCCATCGGCAACGGGGATGGTCCTGAGGACGTGGATTGCGGAATCCGGCTGGCAGAGAAATACGATTTCATTTATGCGACCCTGGGTATTCATCCTCACGAAGCCAGACTTGCGAATGAAGCTGCATATCAGAACATGGAGCGGCTGGCAAAGCATCCCAAAGTGATCGCCTGGGGTGAGATCGGCCTGGATTATTATTATGATCATTCGCCGCGCGAGGTGCAGAAGGAAGTCTTTACGCGCCAGATGGAGCTGGCGGCAGCCGCGAAGCTGCCGATCGTAATTCATTGCCGCCCGTCGGAGGCGAGCGACAATGCGTGGGAAGATTGCCTCGGGCTGATTCGCGAGCATTGGGCGGCAAAGGGGCTGGGAGGAATTCTGCACTGCTTCACGGGAAACTGGCCGCAGGCGAAGAGCGCGCTCGACATGGGGTTCATGATTTCGTTCGCCGGCAATGTGACGTTTCCCAAAGCGCAGCAGATTCGCGAAGCAGCGCTTCAAGTTCCGCTGGAGCGCATGCTGATAGAGACGGACTCGCCGTATCTGGCTCCGGTGCCGCATCGCGGCAAGCGCAACGAGCCGGCATTCGTGAAGGAAACGGCGAAGAAACTGGGCGAATTACTCGGGCGGTCGGCGGAAGAAGTTGGCCAGCAGACATCCCGCAATTTCTACAATTTTTTCAAATTGGCTGAAACCGCTGAAAGCAAAGTTTCTGCAGGTTAACCCTCCTCGGGAAGGGCGTCTTCTGGTACCCTCAAGAGTCAGATTCCATCATTTCAGAAAGAAATGAAATCCGATGCCCGAAAACACTTTTGACATCGTGAGCAAAGTTGACCTGCAGGAGGTGTCAAACGCCATCCAGCAGGCTTTGAAGGAGGTTCATACGCGCTTCGACCTGAAGGATTCAAAGTCGAATATCGAACTGGAAAAGGACGCGATCGTGCTGCACTCGGCTGATGAGTACAAGCTGAAAGCAGTGAACGACATCCTGCAACAGAAACTGGTCAAGCGCGGAGTCTCGTTGAAGGGGTTGACTTACGGCGCGGTGGAATCGGCGGCGGGTGGGACGGCCAAGCGCAAAGTCACGATGCAACAGGGCATTGCCATCGAAAAGGCGCGGGAGATCGTGAAGCTGGTCAAGGACTCCAAGAAAAAGGCGCAGGCTTCGATCCAGGGAGACCTGGTGCGGATCAGCAGCAAGGACCGGGACACGCTGCAGGAAGTAATCGCGATGCTGCGTGGACACGATTTTGGCATTGATTTGCAGTTTACGAATTACAGAACGAACTAGGCACACCTTCAACGCAGAGAACGTGGACGGCTGCCGCGGAGGACGCAAGGGAAAGCAGACGAAGGCATCTTTGAGCGCACCCGCCGTCATTAACGGAAAGGAAGTTTTCGATCTGCTGCGGGATGACCTCGCGGCGCTTGAGGGCGAGTTCGGGCACGATACGATTTCGGGAGTGCAAGCGATCACGGAGATTGGGGAGTATCTGCGCGCCGGCGGCGGCAAGCGGATTCGCCCGGCGCTGCTTTTTCTTTCTTCCAAACTATTCCATTATGAAGGAACTGGCGCGGTGCGGCTGGGCGCCGTGGTCGAGATCATTCATACCGCTACGCTGGTGCACGACGACATTATCGACGAGGCCAAGACGCGCCGCGGACGGCCCGCCGCCAATACCCAGTGGGGTAATTCGAAGTGCGTTTTGGCGGGTGACTGGCTCTACATGCAGGCTTTCAAGGTGGCGGTGCAGGAGCGGAACTTCCGCATTCTCGACACGCTGATTGAACTGACGCAGCAGATGGTCGAAGGCGAATTGCTGCAGATGGAAAAACTGGGGCAGTTGATTACGCTCGACGAGCATTTCGATCTGATCTACCGCAAGACGGCTTGCCTGTTTTCGGTGTGCATGCGGCTCGGAGCCATTCTGGCTGGAGCAACGGCAGCGCAGGAAGAAGCTGTGGGTCAGTATGGGCATGACCTCGGGATGGCTTTTCAGATCGTCGACGATGTGCTCGACCTGACGGCATCCGAGGATGTTCTGGGCAAGCCGGTGGCGAGCGATCTGCGCGAAGGCAAGGTCACGATGGCGGTGATCCACGCGCTGGAACGTTGTACGCTCGAGGAACGCGGCAAGATTGAGAAAATCCTGCGGGATCGCGCCTTCAACGGGGTGACTCACGCGCAGATCATGGAGATTCTGCAACGCTACGGATCGTTGGAAGCCGCGAGCGCTCGCGCCGCGCGGTATGCGGAGTCCGCGCGGAAGGCGATCTTCAGCTTTCCGGATTCCGAGATCAAGCGTGCGCTGCTGTGGGCGCCAGAGTTTGTGGTGGCAAGAGAGAAGTAAACGCGTTCGCTCGTTTATCCTGAACCCTTTCCTGACTTTTCTTATCCAAGAGTGTTTATGGATCTGTATTCGCTGATGGCGCGCCACGGATACGCCTGGATCTTCGGTCTGTTGCTGGCGGAGGCGATCGGGCTTCCTTTCCCGGCCGCGATCGCCCTGGTGGCGGCGGGCGCTGCGGTAGCCGCGCACGCACTGTGGGGTCCGTATGTGCTGCTTGCGGCGATCGTGGCTTTGCTGCTGGGCGACACCGTGCAGTTCTGGTTGGGACGGTACATGGGCTGGCTGCTATTGGGGTTCCTATGCCGCGTGTCGATCAATCCGGAGACCTGCATTCTGCGCTCCGCGGAGTCCTTCTACAAGCGCGGCAAAGCCACGCTGGTGATCGCGAAGTTCATTCCCGGGGTCAACACCATGGCCGCACCACTCGCCGGCAGCATGAAGATGCGCTTCTGGCAGTTTCTGCAATTGGATTCTGCCGGAGCCCTGTTGTACACCATCACTTATCTTTCGTTGGGATATCTTTCCCGTGATTTCCTCGCAGCCCTTTTGCGCGGATTTCACACGGCCGGGCTGGCAATGGAAGTGGTGGTGGTCGCCGCGGTGCTAGGGTATGCGATCTACCGCATTGTGCAGTATGGCAGGCACCGGATGTATCGCGTGGTGCCACGGATTCAGGTGCAGCAACTAGCGGCGCTCCTGGCCTCGGATGAGGGAAACAAAGTGCTTATCGTCGACGTCCGCAGCCACGGCTACTACGACGGAGGGTCGGCGCGGATCAAGGGCTCGATCCGCATCGAACCCAACAATCTTGAGGAAGAGATCAAGAACCTTCCCAAGGACAAGGATATCTATCTTTACTGCACTTGAGCACGCGAAGCGACCAGCGCCCGGGTGGCGCTTCTACTGCGGGAAAAAGGATTCAATACGTTCGTGATCGTCGGCGGATTGACCGCCTGGCGCAAAGCCGGCGAACCGCTGGAATCGGTGCCGCAGGACGATCTGGTGAAGCTGCCGACTTTCAGCTAGTTGGAGTCGCCAAGCTTTAGCGCTGCCGGGCGCCGTCACACATACTCCGTCACACACCGAATTGCCGCAGGTGATGATCGAGGTGCTTGTACATCCCAGTAGCCCAATCCCGCGGCGTGAGTGCACCAAAGAAGGGATGCGGATGCCTCGTGCACTGCGCTTCACCTCCCTGATGAAACTGCCGAACGCGCACCTTCAGCTGTTCCTGCTCTCGAGCGAAATCTCTCTCGTCGGCGATCACTAACTTTTTGTCCGTTGGGGCGTTTTTGGAAAGAGGTTTTTCGTTCGTAAAGACGGGGCGGACGAACGGGCCAAGTATCCTGCCGATGAGCAGCCGAGGCAAAACGACGCGCCCGGAAGCCATATCGAGCGCGACGGAACAATGGGCCATCATCTGAGCCACATCCATTTTGCCCCACTGGTGCTGGGTCGCGGGTTGGAGCTTGTCGATACGCGAGATCACTTCCGCCGCGGCTTCGGGCTGAAAAAGATTTTGCATTTCTGAAAGCCTTCCTTTTGGACTGAAGCTGAAGATCATAGCATCAGCGTTGATTTTCGGACGCTAAGGCACCAGATAAGTTCCGAAGAACCGACGAGGATGATGTAGCATTTGTCGGGCTTGCCACGATGAGCGACAACATCACCCACGATGCATCGCGCCACGACGGAATGAACCGGGTAGTCTTCCTGCTGGCTCTTTCGGTTTTCATCAACTACATCGACCGCAGCAATCTTTCGATTGCAGCACCGCTCCTGCAAGATGAGCTTGGCCTTTCGAATTGGCAACTCGGCAAGCTGCTCTCAGTATTCTTCTGGACCTACGGCTGCATGCAGATTCCGGCCGGCTGGCTGGTGGATCGCTTCGAAGTGAAATGGGTGTTTGCAGCCGGCTTCTTCGTCTGGTCAGCGGCGACAGCAACGACTGCAATATTGCATGGATTTGCCGCCTGGATCGTGATTCGCGTGATTCTTGGGATAGGCGAATCGATCGCTTTTCCAGCGTATTCCAAGATTTTGGGCAGCGGCTGCTTCACCGAGAGTCGTCGCGGCTTCGGCAATGCAGCGATTATGGCTGGGCTTTCTTTGGGACCGGCAGTCGGCATGTTAGTGGGAGGAACCGTGGTTGGCCGCTTCGGCTGGCGGCCATTTTTTCTGGTGCTGGGCCTGGGTAGCCTGCTGTGGCTCATTCCGTGGCTGGCGTGGATGCCGAGCGGCACAACCTCAGCTGCCCCAGCCTCGGAGCATAAAGTCCGGATTCTCGACATTTTCCGCGAGCGCTCGGCGTGGGGCACTTGCCTGGGTCAGATCTGCATCAACTACGGTCTGTACTTTCTGGTGGCATGGCTACCTAGTTATCTGGTCCGCGGCCGCCATCTCTCAATGAACCAGATGGGTAGAGTTGGGGGATTGATCTTTTTCCTGGCGGCGGTTTCGGCGATCGTGGCGGGGAAGCTTTCAGATCGGTGGATCGCCGCAGGCTGCTCCGCGACACAGGTGCGTAAGACATCGCTCGGCCTGGGCATGACAGGCTTAGGAGTTTCTCTCGCCGCGGCTGCGGTCGCACCCGACATCGCTTTCATCTGGGCGCTGGCACTAGCTGGTGTCTGCCTGGGCATAAACGGGGCGCACTGCTGGGCCGTCACTCAAACCCTTGCTGGACCGCGGGTGTCAGGGCGCTGGACCGGAGTGCAGAATTTTACAGGGAACTTTGCTGGTGCGTTTGCGCCAGCGCTAACGGGACACCTGCTGGGCCGCACAGGCCAGTTCTACTGGCCTTTTTTAATCGCCGCGATCATCTCTTGGGTCGGTACCCTGAGCTGGGTTTTTGCCGTGGGTCCGATCGAGCCGGTGGATTGGGAAAAGAAGATCAGCAGATCGCCCTCTGTTTCTCGGGCGACGGATGCGGCGCGGCCGTAATACACTTCTATTGAGTGAACCGGGAAATTGAAATCAAGTTTCGAGTTGCCGACTTGCATGCGCTGGCGCGCAGTCTGCGAGCGGCTGGGTTTCGTCTGCTGACGCCGCGAACACACGAGTCGAACATTCTGTACGACCTCCCTGGAGAAGTTCTGCGTGGACGTGAGGAACTGCTGCGCATCCGGAAGTATGGCTCCGAGTGGACGCTGGCGCATAAATCCCAGGGCAAGGTTGGGCGGCACAGCGCTCGCGTTGAGCTTGAGACGTGCGTCGCCGACGGCAAGAAGATGGATTTGATCTTGCGCGCTCTGGGGTACTCGCCTTCTTTCCGCTATGAGAAGTTTCGCGCCGAGTGGACCGATGGGAAAGGCCAGGTTGTCGTGGACGAGACACCCATCGGAAATTTCTGCGAGATCGAAGGCGCGCCGCGTTGGATTGATGCGACTGCGAAGAGACTCGGCGTAACTGCAGAGGATTACATTACGAAGAACTATGCGGGATTGTTTCTGGAGTGGAAGGCTGGGGCGAAGAGCGCTGCGGCGGAAATGACATTCAAGACTGTAAGTACGCTCCGCCGCTAAAAGCGGCTTCTCGGTGGTCTGCGAGAGCGCCAAGGCAGACGCTATCTCGGTGGATGTCTGATGTCCCCGACTACGATCACAAGCCCAGCTTCTCAGTCCACAATAAACAGCTTGGTTCCTTCCGGAGCATGGGAGCGATGGGGTTCGGCATTGTCCGCAACCTGATAGCTCATACCCGGCTTAAGAACAAATTCCCGGCCATCTCTGAGCTCAAGATGCAGCTGACCTTCCAGGCACAGCAGAATGTGCCCTTTCGAGCACCAGTGATCAGCAAAATACCCGGGCGTATATTCAACCAACCGAACCCGAATATCCGCGAAGTTCCGCGTCCGCCAATAAGCAGTACCGGTCTCGCCCTTGTGCTCTGTCCACTCAACTCCAGACCAGTCGGTGGTCTCGAATGGGAATTGACTCATCTGCATGCATGACACTCCACTTACGCGCCGTGGCACTTCTTGAATTTCTTGCCAGAACCGCAGGGGCAAGGATCGTTGCGGCCCACTTTTTCTTGCCCACGAACAACTTGTTGAACGGGCTGGACGTCGCCGGCTCCGGCCATGCGCGCCTGTTCGAGTTCGCGGCGCTTGCGGCGCATGAAGGCTTCCTCCAGGTCGTCAGCGGAAGTTGCGACCAGGCGCGGCGGACGATGTCCGTTTCCTCCACTTCCCTGTTGCGACGGTACTCCGGTCTCGGGGCCGTGACCTGCCGGGTTCGCCTCCCTGCGGACCAGCGCCTGCGTCGGGCGGCGCTCGATAATCTGCATCAGGTAGAGATAGCGGGCCGTGTCTTCCTGAAAGCGCTGCAACATGGCCTCGAACATCTCGAACGATTCTTTCTTGTACTCAACCAGCGGATCATGCTGGCCGTAGCCGCGCAGGCCGATGCCCTCCTTGAGGTGGTCCATGCTCAGGAGGTGGTCTTTCCACTGCGAATCGAGCACGCTGAGCATGATCATGCGCTCGTGATGGCGCATGGCCTCGGGGCCGATCAGCTTTTCTTTCGCGTCGTAGCGCTCTTTCAGCTTCTCGAAAATCGCGTCGCCCAGTTCCTGCCGGTTCAACGCTTCTGGCTTCACGCCTTCCGCGATGAAATCGACGCCGAAGCGGGTGAAGACCGCGTCTTTCAATCCTTTGATGTTCCAGTCGTCGGCGTGGCCCTTGGGCGGGCAGTACTCTTCCATCAGATCGCCTAGAATCGCTGACACGTAGTCCTCGAGGATCAGATTCTTCTGGTCCATGCCCTCGAGCAAGCGGTGGCGCAGTCCATACACGGCCTCGCGCTGCTTGTTCATCACGTCGTCGTATTCGAGCAGATGCTTGCGGGATTCGAAATGCTGGCCTTCGACCGCCTTCTGCGCCGTCTCGATGCGGCGGCTGATCAGCTTCGATTCGATGGGGATGCCTTCTTCCATTCCCAGGCGCTCCAGCAGTTTCGAAACCCACTCTTTTGCAAAGATGCGCATGAGATCATCTTCAAGCGCAAGGTAGAAACGCGACGAGCCGGGATCGCCCTGGCGACCAGCGCGGCCGCGAAGCTGGTTGTCGATGCGGCGCGACTCGTGGCGTTCGGTGCCGAGAATGTGCAGGCCGCCGACGGCAGTGACTTCGTCGTGCTCTTTATCGGTTTGCACCTTGTAGCGGTTCAGCGCCTCCGTCCACTTGTCAGTCGGGACCGTGTATTCATTGCCGTTGTAGTAGAAAATTGAAATCGTGCCGTCTTCCTGCGGACCCTCGATCTTTCCCTGGGCCACTCGCAGTTGCTGCGCGATTCCCTTCTTCACCATCTCCTGCTTGGCCATGAATTCGGGATTGCCGCCGAGCAGAATGTCGGTACCGCGGCCAGCCATGTTAGTAGCGATCGTGACCATGCCCTTGCGTCCGGCCTGGGCCACGATTTCAGCCTCGCGCTCGTGGAACTTGGCGTTCAAGACGACGTGCTGCTTGAGACCTTTTTTCTTCAGCAACTCGGAAAGGCGCTCGGATTTCTCCACCGACGTGGTGCCCACCAGCACGGGCTGGCCTTTCTCGGCCAGCTTCTGAATTTCGTCGGCGACGGCAAAGTATTTTTCTTTCTCCGTGCGGAAGACGACGTCGGGATTCTCCAGCCGCAACATCTGCTTGTTCGTAGGGATGACCACGACATCGAGTTTGTAGATGTTCTCGAACTCGGTGGCTTCCGTTTCCGCCGTGCCCGTCATGCCGGAGAGCTTCTTGAACATGCGGAAGTAATTCTGGAAAGTGATGGTGGCGAGGGTCTGGTTCTCGCGCTCGATCTTGACGCCTTCTTTCGCTTCAATCGCCTGGTGGAGGCCGTCAGACCAGCGTCGGCCGGGCATCATGCGCCCGGTAAATTCGTCGACGATGATGACTTCGCCGTCTTTCACCACGTACTCCACATCGCGGCGGTAGAGTGCGTGCGCCTTAACCGCCGTTTCGACGTGATGCTTGAGCGGCCAGTTCTCCGGGTCGGCGATGTTGCCGATGCCGAGCAGGCCTTCGACTTTCGTCCAGCCCTCGTCGGTGACCGTAATGTTGCGGTGCTTTTCGTCGACTACAAAGTCGCCGGTGAGTTGCGCAGGTTCGCCAGGGGCGACCTCCAGTTCTTCGCCCTTCTCCAGCTTGGGGATGATCCGGTTGACCTTGTAATACTTGTCGGTCGATTCCTCACTGGCGCCCGAGATGATGAGAGGCGTGCGAGCCTCGTCGATCAGGATGGAATCGACTTCATCGACGATGGCAAAGTTATGGCCGCGCTGCACGCACTCTTTCAGATCGAACTTCATGTTGTCGCGCAGGTAGTCGAAGCCGAACTCGTTGTTCGTGCCGTAGGTGACGTCGGCGGCGTAGGCGGCGCGGCGCTCCTCGTCGTCGAGGTCGTGAACGATCACACCCACGGTAAGGCCGAGGAAACGATAAAGCTTGCCCATCCATTCGGAGTCGCGCTTGGCCAGATAGTCGTTGACCGTGACCACGTGCACGCCGCGTCCGCTGAGGGCATTGAGGTAGACCGGAAGCGTGGCAACCAGGGTTTTGCCTTCGCCCGTCTTCATTTCCGAAATCATGCCCTTATGCTGCACCATTCCGCCGATCAACTGCACATCGAAATGGCGCATGTTGAGCACGCGGCGTCCAGCCTCGCGGACTACAGCGAAGGCCTCTACCAGGATCTCGTCCAGAACCTCCTGCAGAGCTTCGTATTGCTCTTTCTCGAACTGCTTCGCGTTGTCTGGATCGGCTTCTGCTTCGGCATCGGGCTCGGGCGTCGCACCAGCGGTGACGCGACTCAGCCGTTCCTGGATGAGCTGGCGGAACTCGTCTGTCTTGGCGCGCAGTTCGGCGTCGGTGAGCTTCTGCATCTGCGGTTCGAGGGCATTAATGGCCTCAACCTTGGGCATCAAGCTCTTGATGACCCGCTCGTTCTTGGTCCCAAAGACCTTGCCGATCAGAGTGTTAATCAAACGTGAAATCCTTCACAGGTCGAGAACTACTCTGCTTTATCCCTTTTTAGCCTAGCATATTGGATGCGCGATGCGGGGGAAGCAGTCTGTTGTGTCCGATGGGCCGTTAAGGACAAGGGTAAGACGTGTCTGGAATCGTAGCCACGCTTGCAGGGCGCACTTTGCTGTCAGGGGATTCTGGATTATATCACGCGCATTTACCAGATTGTTTCTTTGCGTGCCGGCATCAATAATCCACACCATGACAGCCCAAAGCGCTCGCTTAAACGGCATCGAGATGTATTACGAGACAGAAGGAGTGGGAGATCCTCTCCTGCTTCTGCACGGCGGAACCGGTTGTCACGATGACTGGGTGTATGCCGGACGTGATCAACTCGTCAGCGAGTATATGCTCATCAAGCCTGATGCACGGGGTCACGGCCGATCAACCAACCCTCAGCGAACCATCACGCACCGGCAGTGTGCGTTAGACGCCCTCGCGTTGCTGGACCATCTCGGCATCCAGAAATGTCGAGCGATAGGGTTGAGTTTTGGGGCAAATACGCTTCTCCATATGGCAACGATGCAACCTGATCGAATCGAAGCTATGGTTCTGGTCAGCGCGACCATGTACTTTCCGGAGCAGGCCCGGGCGGTCATGCGCCAAGCCCCGGCGCCGGATCAACAACCAACAAGAGAGTGGGAAACGATGCGCAAACGCCACCATCTCGGTGACGAGCAGATCATTGCCCTGTGGGAATGGATGCGCGGGATGAATGACAGCTATGACGACATGAATCTCACGCCGCCGCACTTGTCCAGAATCACAGCCCAAACATTGATCGTCTACGGGGACCGCGACTTCCTTTATCCGGTCGAGATGGCGCTCGAGATATATCGTGCGATCCCGCGATCCGCGCTCTGGGTCGTACCGAATGGCAACCACGGACCCGTCTTTCTGGATGCGGCGTCTCAGTTTGTGCAAACAACGCTCGCCTTCTTTCGGACCTAGACCAGCCGGTCGGTCGTGCGTCGTTACTTTTTCGTGTATATTCCACACGACTCATGTCCACTTTCTACGACCGTTTTATCGAATGCGCAGAGCGCTGGCCGGACAACGTCGCTCTGGAAATTCAGCGCCACGATCACCTCGAGAGCTGCACCTATGCCGAGCTTCAGCGGATGGCCGAATCCGTGGGCAGATGGATAGCCGAAAACGGACTCGCTCGCGGATCGCGACTGGCCATCGTGGCGGATAACCATCCCCGGTGGGTAGCGGCGTATCTGGGAATCATTGCGGCGGGATGTGTGGTGGTCCCGCTCGATACCGCGCTGCACGCCGACCAACTGACGAAGCTGTTAAGGGATAGCGGGGCCTCAACCCTATTCTGCGACGTAAAGCATGCGGCAGCGGCCCAGGAAGCGGTTGGGAGTCTTGACATCGGCCTCGTGCTCATGGATCCGGACCGCATAACCGACCATTCCATCGAGCAACACTGGCTGGCAAACCTGCCGGCGATTTTCGACGGAGGATCTGGGAAATTTCAACCTGCACCCTCCGCAGTGGAAGACCTCGCCTCCCTGCTCTATACCTCCGGAACCACCGCCGACCCCAAGGGCGTGATGCTTACGCACGCGAACTTTCTGGGTGAAGTGGAGGCGGTGTTCAATTGGGTCGAGATCGGATCGACAGACGCGCTGCTGGGCGTGCTTCCCATGTTTCATGTGCTGGCGCAAATGGCCAATCTGCTTCTGCCGTTGGTCAAAGGCGCGCGCGTGGTCTATCTGGAGACTCTGAACACGACCGAGCTTTTGCGGGCTTTGCGTGAACGGAACATCACCGTGTTCGCCGTGGTGCCGCAATTCTTCTATCTGATTCACGAACGCATCTTCCAGGAAGTCGCAAAACGTGGCGTGTTAGCACAAAAGATGTTTCACGGCCTTGTGGGTTTGAATCGCACGCTCCGTAAGGCGGGGATTAACGCCGGCCCCCTGCTTTTCAAGAAGGTCCACGACACTCTCGGCGAGAACATGCGCTATCTGGTCACGGGAGGGTCGCGCTTCGATCCGCAGTTCGCGAAAGACTTTCACGATCTCGGCATTGACGTGCTGCAGGCTTATGGCCTGACGGAAACTACTGCAGCCGTGTTTGCAAATTCGCCCGCCAACAACGTGATCGGATCGGTGGGGAAAGCCATGAAAGGGGTCGAGGCCAGGATCGTCGACTTGCAACCGCAGGAAGACGGCGGGCCCGCCACGGGCGAAATCACCTTGCGCGGTCCGGTCGTGATGAAGGGCTACTGGAACCGTCCGGACGCAACCGCCGCGGTACTGCGGGATGGATGGTTTTACACGGGCGATCTCGGTTACTTCGATTCCGAGGGTAACCTGTTTCTCACAGGCCGCAAGAAGGAAGTGATCGTGCTCAGCAACGGGAAGAATATTTATCCCGAAGAGGTTGAGGCACACTACCTGAAGTCGCCCTACATCAAAGAACTGGCAGTGATGGGACTGGAGGGCAAGCCCGGCGAGGGTGGCGACCGGTTGCACGCCGTGATCGTGCCCAACTTCGATGCGTTGCGGCAGAAGAAGATTGTCAATGCCAGGGAGGTTATCCGGTTCGACATCGAAGGCCTGTCGCAGCAGATCGCCACCACCAAACGCATCGGCAGTTACGAGATCTGGCAGGAAGATTTGCCTCGCACCACCACCCGCAAGATCAAGCGCTTCGAAGTGGAGAAGCGCGTGAAAGCGAATCAGTCGCGGCGCGTGGACGATTCTGAGCTGCCGGCGGAACGACCCTTGACTGCCGACGAAGGCGCATGGCTCGATCAGCCGGAGGTGCAGCGGGCAATTAAGGTTATCCGTGACGCCGCGCGCACGGCGCCGCCTGGCTTGCGGCCCACTCACAATCTGGAGCTCGACCTGGGGCTCGATTCCATGCAGCGCGTTGAGCTGCTTAGCCAGGTCGAAGAACAATTGGGTGGAAACGTCGAAGAGTCACAGCTGGCTGAGATTTATACGGTTCGCGATCTGGTCGACGCTGTTCTGCAAAGCGCAGCCAGCGGCGCGGGGACACACACTGCATTTGCCGGCTGGAAAGCGATTCTGGCCGAAGAGCCGGATGCCGCTGCCGTGCTTTCTCTGGCCCAATCACAGCCGCTCAGCGAGGCCTTCTGGTACATGGTTTCCCGCCTGATCCAGGTCATCGCGCTCGATCGTTTTGACTTGCATGTGCGTGGAATTGAGAAACTGCCGAGAAGTGGCGCCTACATCCTCTCATCGAATCATCAGAGCTATCTCGATCCCGTCATCCTGGCGAGCATTCTGCCTCCGGATGTGTTTAATAAGGTCTTCGCGGTCGGAACAAGCGAAATCTTCGGGAAAGGATTCATGCTGCGGCTGGCGCGTTCGTTGCGGGTTGTGGTTGTGGACCCGGACGCGAACCTGATTCCGGCCATGCGCGCCGGCGCGTTCGGGTTGCGACAGGGGCGTCCGCTCATTCTTTATCCCGAGGGCGAGCGCTCGGTTGACGGCACGCCAAGAACTTTCAAGAAAGGCGCTGCCATCTTGTCCATTCACATGCAAGTGCCGGTTGTCCCCATAGCCATCGAGGGATTCTACGAGGCCTGGCCGCGGAACAAGTCTTTCCAGGGGTTCACGCCGCTGAAGATGGTGTTTGGCGATCCGATTCTTCCGCCGCCAGAGAGTGAAGCGTCGGAGGTGGCTTATGAGAAGCTAGCTGCAGAGTTGAAGGTGCGGGTGGTCGAAATGTGGGACGAGTTGCGGAGTAAGGCTTTCGATGAAAACTGATTTAGAGCCTTTCCTTCAGTTCCTCAACCAGAGTTTTTGCGGCGCCATAGAGCTCGACCAGCGGTCCCTTTTGAAATTCAATGTCATTCCGGCGGACATCGTCATGCAGGGATCGGCAAAGCTGGTAGGTGGCTCGAATGCGCTCGGCCGTCAGATAGGAAGCTACGGTGGTGGCTCCTTGATCAAAAAGCGGGGCATTCGCCGATTGCTGAGCCGCCCACGCAGTGTTGCGGATGCGATTCAGCGCGTCGCGGAAATCAGTCAGAACGCGGGGATCTACTTTTGCGGTCAGCAGCGGTTCCTGCAGCGCGCGCAACTCAGTAATGGCGCTCGCCAGACGTTCTGAAACGTTGGCCCGGGGTACCGATTCACTACTCACAAGTCTGCCTCTGATTTAGACACTAATACGTTTCTTCGCGGGCCGACAGACTCTGAGGAACATCTGCCTTCGTAATCCTCAATCGGACGTGCCAGAGATTAGAAGTCGCAAAGAATGGCATCGACTGAGGATCTCCTTGTTTTGGAGACGGACGGAGCGGGTTATTTCGCGCGTGGATGTGTCTGGTCGTAGACCTGCAGCACGTGCTTCATCGACAGCTGCGTGTAACGCTGCGTGGTCGCGAGTCGTTCGTGACCGAGTAATTCCTGAATTGCCCGGAGGTCAGCGCCTTCTTCGAGCATGTGCGTCCCGAAGGCATGGCGCAGTGTGTGCGGGTGGACGTCGGGAGAAAGGCCCTTGGCGACGGCAATTTTCTTAACGATGCGGCCGACACTACGCGTGGTAAGCCGGCCGCCACGCAGGTTGATTAGCAACGCGGTAGAGTGCTTGCTAGCGCCGACAGAAAGTTTTTGTCGTTCGGGGAGATAGGCTACTAACCCGGCTTTCACCGAATCTCCGAATGGAACGTAACGTTCTTTCTTCCCCTTGCCACGGATGAGAATGGCCTCGGCACTCAGCCGGATGTCGTCAAGATTGATTCCCGTGAGTTCCGAATTGCGGATGCCGCATCCGTAAAGCAGTTCCAGCATGAGCCGGTCGCGCTCGGGGAAAGCCGCCACCTCGGGCATTTGGCCGTCAATCACAGAATTCATTTCTTCAATCGTGGGCACGCGGGGAAGCTTCTTGGCAAGTTTCGGGGTGGCGACCAGCTTTGCCGGATTCTGCTCCACCACGCCTTCCCGTCCCAGCCAGCGATACAGCGAGCGCACCGCGGCCAACGCCCGCGCCACTGAAGTCTTGCTCAATCCCTGCTCGTAGAGTTGCGAGAGAAATCCCCGCACCGCGATATGGTCAACTTGCTTCCATCCACGCGAGCCAGCATAGGCGGCGAACAGCGACAGATCCCGGCTGTAAGCCTTGATGGTGTGCGGCGACGCGTTGCGCTCGCGCAGATGGCGCAGAAAGTCGGCGACGGCTTTGCCGACGATGGTCTTAGTCTGCATAGTCTCGGTCATCTCGCCTTCGCCCTGGGATGATGCTTCTGATACACGGTTCTCAAGCGATCAAGCGCCAGATGCGTATAGACCTGAGTGGTCGAAATGTCGGCGTGGCCCAGGATAGTTTGCACCGTCCGAAGGTCGGCGCCGTTTTCCACCATGTGCGTGGCGCAGGAGTGGCGTAGCATGTGCGGAGAAGCGGTGCGCCCGGAAACGGCCGATGCAGCCCGCACCATCTGCCACACGCGCTGGCGCGTCAGCTTGCGCCCACCGCGCGCGATAAATAGGAGACGCGAGTTCGTAGCGGAAGGCGCGACGCCTGCTTCGCTCCGCTTCCCCGCCGCCAATGCGGGGCGGGACTCTGCGAGATATTGCGTAAGCGCTTCCTGCGCTGATCTTCCGAGCGGCACAACACGTTCCTTGTCGCCCTTGCCGCGCACCAGCATGTAGCCAGCTTCGAGCTTCAGGTCTTCCAATTTAGCGTTGGTGACTTCCGAGACTCGTAGCGCGCCTGCGTAGAACACTTCCAGCATGGCGCTATCACGGGCAGCCAACGCCACAGACGCTTTCCCTTTGCGAGCGGAGTTGCCACGCAGCATGAGCGGAGCAGCCAGCGTGGCTTCCATTTCGTCGCGAGCCAGCGCCTTGGGAAGGACCTTCCATTGCCTCGGAGATTCGATATTCAGCGTAGGATCATGTTCCAGTTTCTTATCGAGCAACAGGTAGCGATAAAGATGACGGAGCGCCGAGAGTTTTCGGCCCACGCTACGGCCATCCACCTGATGGGAAAAGAGCTGTTGCAGGAAGTCGCGCACGTCGATACGTCTGGCGGTGAGTAGTACGCGCTTGCGTTTCTCCAGAAATTCCGAGAACTGGCAGATATCTGTCGTGTAAGCGCCGATGGAAAGCGCCGCCAATCCCTTCTCGATTCGCAAATAGTCGAGAAAGCTGGCGAGCACGCGGGAGTTGGTTTCCGAAGTCATTAAGAAGGAGTGAAAAAAGTATGCCCGTTATCGGACGCTGGCAAAAGTGACGAGGCAGATGCTCATTCGGAGAGCCACAGCAGCCTAGTAGAGACGTAGCTTGCTACGTCTGGCCAGCACCACGGAGCAGGTCCACCGCATACAGCGCCCCCTCCGGCGTTTCCTCATGCTTGAAGTAAGCAAAAACGTCGCGGCCGGCCCCCATGTGCTCGCCGATGCGTGCGACCATGGAACGGCGCTCCTCGCCTGTGTAATTCGGCTTGCGGAATCGGTAGTAGACAAAGGCCGCCGTGACCACATCCGGCGTGGTTCGCTCTTCGGTTTCCGCTACACACAGGGCCGCTCCGTGCGCCTTCAGCAGTTCCCAAGTCGAATCGTTGAACCATGAGTCATGCCGAAATTCAAATGCCGCCGGCAGCACCCGCGGCAAGAGCGCGAGGAAATCCTTGAGCAGCGCGGCATCTACCTTCAAATTCGGCGGCAATTGAAAGAGCACCGGCCCCAGCTTACCGGCGGCAGCCAATGGCTCGATCGTCCCCAGGAAGCGCGGAACAAAGTCCTCCGTCCCCTTCAACCGCTTGATGTGCGTGATCACCTGGTGTGCTTTGATGCCGAAGCGGAAGTGCGTAGGGGTTTCGTGAATCCAGTTCTGGATCGTCGTCTCCTTCACCAGTTGCCGGAAAGTGAAGTTCACTTCTACCGTATTGAGCTGTGTGGCGTAGTGACTTAGAAACTTCTTCTGTGCAAGCTTGGCGGGATAGAAGTCAGGCTTCCAGCTCGGGTACGCCCATCCCGAAGTTCCGACGAACAGTTGAGGCATGGAGAGCTCTCGAAATAAGGGTCTCGAAGCAGAATCCGCGGCGGACGCGATTATATCTTGCGTCGTTCCTTGCGTGCTTTCGGTTTCGGCCCGGTTTTTCTCACAGCGCGCTGGCGAACGCGCTCTGGTTCTTCCCCTGCTTGAGCGGCAATCGAGATCACCGGCTTTGCTTCAGCGGCTGGCCCGGCAAATCCCTTGAGGTCCGGCAACCGCTGTTTCAATGTGAGCACCGGGGCGAACAAATCGCCCATCTTTTCAACTCGTGCAACCACTTGCTTCGCTTCGAACACAAGCAGGCTCGCATCCTTCTTCTTGAGAGAGCGCTCCACTTCCTCCCACGTCACCGGCGTCGAAGCCGTAGGATGCTCCCGCGCCCGCAGCGAGTACACGGCTATGGTGGTCTTGTGTTCGTCGTTCTGGCTCCAGTCCACGAAAACCTTCCCGGTCCGAACCTGTTTCTTCATGTCCGACACAACCACTCCGGAATGTTCATGTTCGAGCAACTGCGCCAAAGCGTGGGAGAAAGTCTTGGTCGATTCGTAGGTGGTTGGCGTGTTGAGCGGAACATAGACCTGCAATCCTTTGGAACCCGAAGTCTTCGGAAAGCTCTGCAATCCAAAGTGCTCGAAGATCTCGCGCAGCCACAGCCCAACCTGGCAGCATTGCACAATGTTTGCCGGTGCGCCCGGATCAAGATCGAAAACCATCATCGTCGGGCAGGTGATGTCTTTCGCAAGAGAAAGCGATGGGTGCAGCTCAATCGCGGCGAGGTTCGCCAGCCAGACCAGCGTAGCCAGATCGTCGGCGAGAATGTAATAAATGGTTCGGCGGTTTCTCCCGCTCCAGATGGGGGCGGTCTTCACCCAGTCCGGCCGGTACTGAGGCGCGTTCTTCTCGTAGAAAAACTCGTCGTCCACTCCGTTGGGGTATCGCTTACGCGTCAGCGGACGTCCAGCCAAATGCGGCACCATCGCCGGGGCAATGCGAACATAGTAGTCGATGACTTGCTGCTTGGTGAATCCCGTTGCGGGATACAGTACCTTTTCCAGATTCGACAGCTTGAGCTGCTTCCCCTGAACTTCAATCGTCGAATCCATCGCTCGAGCCCCCGCAGGCATTGTGCATCAAACCACGCCCAGCACAAAATGTCGGCCTCTCCCCGCACCCGCCTGAATCAGGACGACCGGTAGCGTCCCAAGTGTTAGGACACTACCGGACAGGGGAGCCGTTTGACAACCGCCCTTGCCGCCACGTACTTTCAAAGTTCTGCCCTGCATATTCGTCCAAACATGGCGGTCCAAGCATGTTCAAAGCGTACGTCCAACTTCCGGAGGTCCGATGAAACACCGAATCCTGAGGCCTTTTGTTCTTGTACCACTTCTCATTCTTACTGCGCTTGCCACGGCCCAGGATGTCGCGTCCTTTGAAAAGCGCATCACCGTCAAGAAACTTCCGAATGGCCTGACCATCCTCATCTGCGAGCGGCCGGAGGCCCCCGTCTTCTCCTTCTTTACTCTTGTCGATGCGGGCTCCGCGCAGGATCCCATGGGCAAGACTGGCTTGGCCCACATGTTCGAGCACATGGCGTTCAAAGGCACGGATAAGGTCGGCACCACCGACTACGCCGCCGAGAAACCTGCGTTGGAAAAGGTCGAAACCGCCTACACCGCCTACATCGCGGAGCGCGACAAAAATGTTGGCCGTGACGAGACCAAACTCAAGCAACTCGAAAAGGCCTGGAAAGACGCCATCGCCGACGCCGACAAGTACGTCGTGCCCAACCAGTTCGGTAAGATCATCGAGCAGAGCGGCGGCCAGGACCTCAACGCTTTCACCACTTACGACGAGACCGCCTATCACTACTCGCTGCCCGCCAATCGTCTGGAGGTGTGGGCCTATCTCGAGTCGGAGCGCTTTCTACACCCGGTGCTGCGCGAGTTCTACAAGGAGCGCAATGTCGTCATCGAAGAACGCCGCCTGCGCACCGATAGCAACCCGATTGGCCGGCTTCTGGAACAATTTAACGCCGCGGCATTCGAGGCCCATCCCTATCACCGGCCGACGGTGGGATGGATGTCCGACCTGAATTCTTTCTCGGCCACGGACGCGAAAAAGTTCTTCAACGAATACTACGTGCCCGCGAACATGGTAGTCGCAGTGGCGGGTGACGTGAAGGCTTCACAGATCATGCCGCTTCTCGAAAAATACTTCGGACGCCTGCCCGCCAGCCACAAGCCGGACGAAACCACTACTACCGAGCCCCCACAGAACTCCGAGCGCAAGGTCGTACTGAAAGAGAAATCGCAGCCGCTCTATCTCGAGGGTTACCACCGGCCCGATTACATGGCAAAAGACGACGCGGTGTACGATGCTATCACCGATCTCATGTCGGAAGGCCGTACCTCGCGCCTTTATCGCGCTCTGGTGCGTGATAAAAAGATCGCCTCGTTCTCCGCCGGATTCAGCGGGCTGCCCGGCACTAAGTACCCACACCTGTTCGCCTTCTATGCTTTCCCGCTGCCGGGGCACACGACGCAGGAAGTGGCAGACGCGATTCACGCTGAAATCGAACGGCTGAAGACGGAAGACATCAGCGACGACGAGTTGAAGATGATCAAGACTCGCACCAAAGCTAACCTGATCCGCGGCCTCGGCGACAATGAGGGCCTGGCGACCCAGTTGGCGACTTACCAGACTCGTTATGGCGATTGGCGCGAGTTGTTCCGTTCGGTGGACCGCATCGACAAAGTGACCAAGGCCGACATTCGGCGTGTGGCCAACCAAACCTTCAACGATACCAACCGTACCGTCGGCGTGATCGAAACGCTCACCGGCGCGGGACGAAGCGATGAGCAAGGTTCGGGAAATCAGGGTGCATCGGAGCAGGCTTCGCCAGATCAAGTCGCGGCGCATCAGGGAGGTGCTCAATGAAAGCGAATCGAATTCCTCTTCTGATCATTCTTGTGGCTGCAGTCATCACGTTCGCTCCGCTTCCCGAAGTCGCAGCACAGGCAACCAACTGGCAGCAGATCCCCATCCCGCCTCTTCCCGCGTTCAAGCCGCAGCAGCCGAAGCGCATTGAGCTCTCGAATGGCATGGTGATCTTTCTTCAAGAAGATCACGAACTGCCCCTGATTGAGGGTTCGGCCCGCATCCGCGGCGGCTCGCGCAATGAACCCGCCAACAAAATTGGACTGGTGGATATTTTCGGCGAAGTCTGGCGCACCGGTGGCACCAAGGCGCAAACCGGCGATCTGCTCGACGATTTCCTCGAAGTGCGCGCCGCCAAGGTTGAGACCGGCGGCGATTCCGATTCGACCACCATCAGTTTGAGTTGCCTGAAAGGCGATTTCGACGACGTGTTCAAAGTCTTCGTCGACCTCTTACAGAATCCCGAATTCCGCGCCGACAAGGTCGACCTGGCGCAGAAGCAAGCGGACGACGGCATTTCGCGGCGCAACGATGAAGTCGGAGAGATTGCCGCACGCGAATCCACCAAGCTGGCCTATGGCTCCGATAATCCTTATGCCCGCGTGCCAGAGTACGCGACCGTGAGCGCGGTGACGCGTCAGGATCTGATCGATTGGCACCATACTTATGTGCATCCGAACAACATCATCCTTGGCATAAGTGGAGACTTCGACGTCGCGGCGATGGAGGCCAAGCTGCGCGCGGCTTTCGAGTCCTGGCCCAAAGGTCCAGCCCTCCCCAAAGCTGACATTCAGTACCAGCCCGCCCAGCCCGGCTATTACCTCATCCCCAAGGAGGATGTAAATCAGAGCAGCATCCGCATGGTCGCGCTGGGCACGACGCGCAACAATCCCGACTACTACGCCATTGCCGTGTTCAATGAAGCGTTTGGCGGCGGATTCTCTTCGCGCCTGTTCAACGATATTCGCACCAAGCGCGGCTTGGCCTACAACGTGGGCGGCGGAATCGGTACGAATTTCGGGCATCCCGGCATAGAACAATTCGTCATCGGCACCAAGAGCCAGAGCACGATCGAGTCGATCCAGGCGCTCGATGAGGACATCGACAGTCTAGCCAAACAACCCATCACCGACGAAGAAATCAAGCATGCCAAAGACGCGATCCTGAACGCCTTCATCTTCCGTCTCGACTCGCCTGACAAGGTTCTCTCCGAGCGCCTGACCTACGAGTACTACGGATATCCCGCGGACTGGCTCGACAAGTTTCCCGCAGAGATCCAGAAAGTGACCGCCGCCGACGTGAATCGCGTGGCCGCGAAGTATGTACACCGGGACCAACTCGCAGTGCTCGTGGTCGGCAACACCAAAGAGTTCGACAAGCCTCTCTCGTCACTCGGAGCAGTGAAGGAAATCGATATCACCATTCCGCCTCCACCGGGCACGAAGGAAGAAGACAACGCAAAACTCACGGCCTCCAATGAAGAAGGCCAGGCGCTGGCGGCGAAGGTGGTGGCCGCGATGGGTGGAGAAGCTAAACTCGCGACAATCAAGGCCGTAAAAGCGGAGGTGACCCTCACCCAGAAGACTCCGCAGGGCGAGTTCCCCATGCAAATGGAAACCGTTATCGTTTACCCCGATCACCTGCACGCGGAAATGCAAACTCCGGGTGGAACCATGAACATTGTGGTCACGCCCGACGCGGCCTTCATGGCTATTCCCGGCCAAGGCATGCGCGACTTCCCTGCCTCCCAAAAAGCGGAAACGCTGGATCAGATCAAGCGCGATCCCATCTTCATCGCCTCCCACGCCAAAGACCCCAATGTGTTTTTCCGCGCCGGAGCGACAGAGAAGGTTGGAGACACCGAGGTCCGCATCGTGGATGTGAATGCCGCAGGCACAGCCATCCGGTGGTTTGTCGACCCACAGAGCGGTCACATTCTAAAAGAAACCTATCGAACCCTTAACCAGGGTCAGCCAGCGCAGGGCGAAACCGACATGGAAGACTGGAAATCGGTGAATGGCGTGAACGTTCCCTTCGTGCGCCACAACAAACAGAACGGTCAGGATTCAAGCAAGTCGGAGTACACGTCGTTGGAATTCAATCCTGCTGTCGATCCGAAGTTGTTCGAGAAGCCGCCAGAAAAACCAGCAAACCAACCCTGAACTCTCGCTTTGAGTATCAGGGTGCGTAATGGGTGAAAACAAAGTCGCGAGCTTTGTTAGGCTCGTGGCAGGGGAAGCAGGTTTTGAGCAGCGCCTCGTCGGCAGGTTTGCCGCTGTTGAATTGAGCAAACCCCCAGCCGCCCGTCGCGGCGTATTTTTTTGAGTCCTTGACCATAAATTGAACGTTCGTGGGGGTCCCGGCCACGAAAGATTGGGCACGGCCAAAGACTCTGTTGTTTTCCTCTGAAGGAACATAACTCCAGGCTAGCCGGGCGATGACTGTGCCGTCCGGGAACGGAAGCTTTCCTTCCCGGTAGGCCGCGATCGCTACGTCGTTGCCCAGAAGGGCACGCAAATCATTCAGGTTGCCTTCTTCGTGGGCGACGGAGATCAACCTCCAATCGCGGTATCCGGGCGGGATCTTGATTCCGAAGATCGGGGTAGCCTCTCCATCGGAGTATCCTGAGGCGTGAGCCATCCAGACGACAATGCCGGTCAGCGCTACAACAGTACCAAGCAGGTAAGCGATCCCTCTCATACAGCGCCCTCCTTCCGACACGCGTATCTTAGCTCATGCGTTACTTGATCGGTCGGTGCATGCTGTTGCGCAGGCAGTCGGGTTTCAACGGAAAGGAAGAGGGCGGCACTGAACCCACTCACTTTTTTTCTGGTAGAGGTCAGGCCGTTGTCTTGTATGAGTCACACCGATGTTGTCTGGAACCGGTCTCTTGGATCAAATTTTCTGCTTTTTGATGGCAACGCTGGGCAGATCCTTTCCAGGGTCGAGCTGACAACATCGAACGTTTTAAGGTAAGGTTTCCCGTCCAAGAGTCGTCCCAGCGTCTTCAACACCTCCGGATAACCAGTTGAGTTGTAAGCGTCGGCATTGCCTTTGCGGTCCCAGAAGCTGATAGTCGCGACTTCTCCGCCGTTGGGGACAGCCAGGATGATCAAATCCAGAAAACCCTCTTGCTCTCGTAGCCAGGGAAGGATTTCACGCTCAATGAGATTCGTAAACTCCGTAAGTGAGTTCGGTTTCAGCCTTGCAGCAACTTTGCGGGCAAACATCGGCAACCCTCCCTGTGATTCATATTGGCAGCCGACCTGAGTGGTCGGCAGCAACCCAACATTCAGATCTTTTCGCGGATCGGGAGAACCGCTCCCCCAGCAGTTCTCCCGACTCGGATTTACCCCCTTGATTATGAGACCGCCGGTGCGCATAACGGAGTTGCGGCTTGATGCTACGCCGTAACGACACCGTCTGGCGCTGGCCAGCGTTCACCACACCCGCAATTTGCTTGAACTCTGAATAAAAGGCAACAAAACTGTTCCCGTATTCGAGCTAACCAGCTAACGCACTGGAGAAAAAGCAGTTACTCGAATTTCTGATCTGCCATGCTAAAATCTCCGGCGTCCATGGTGGGTGGGTTTTGTATGCAGCAGGGTAGACCAGCGGGCAGGATTGTTCGTTTTGGATCATTCGAGGCTGATTTCGGGGAAGGCAAGCTCACCAAGGGCGGGATCCGGATTCGTCTGCAAGAGCAGCCTCTACAGATTCTTGCATTATTGCTTGAGCGCCCCGGTCAGGTCGTCACCAGGGAGGAAATCCGGCAGAAACTCTGGTCGCGCGACACATTTGTGGAGTTTGACGACGCGTTGAACACGGCCGTGCGGAAGCTGCGCGCGGCCTTGAACGATTCGGCCGACAATCCCAGGTTTCTGGAAACCGTTCCTCGCCGAGGCTATCGCTTTGTTGCTCCGGTGGCCTCGACGCCGGAACTTGGGACCGAAGCTCCAATCACCGAAGCTCCCATCAAGGTTCGCGCCGGTCGACGCCGTTATTTTTGGCCCGCCGTCGCTCTGATCGTGGCCGCTGCGGCGGCTGGAGGATACCGGCGTTTTCACCGTCCTGCTTTCCAAATCACTCCCAAGGACACCATCGTTCTTGCCGATTTCTCCAATACTACCGGCGATGTGGTGTTCGATGACACGCTAAAGACGGCGCTCAACGTTTCCCTCCGGCAATCGCCTTTCTTGAATGTGCTCTCTGACAGCGAAATCACCAAGGCCCTGCAACAGATGACCCGCCCGGCGAGCACGAAGCTCACACCCGAACTGGCCCGCGAAGTTTGCCAGCGCGCGGGCAGCAAGGCTTATCTTGCCGGCTCGATCGGCACTCTGGGCAGCGAATACGTGCTGGGGTTGAAGGCGGTGAATTGCCAAAGCGGAGATACGCTGACCGAAGATCAGAGGACCGCGGTGTCAAAGGAGAAGGTGCTGGATGCGCTAGGCGAGGCGGCATCGAGGCTGCGCGGCGAACTGGGTGAATCCCTGGCTACGGTGCAGAAATTTGATGTTCCGCTGGTGCAGGCCACTACGTCTTCGCTCGAAGCTCTGAAAGCGCTGAGTCTTGGCAGAAAGGCGTCCGACGACAAAGGTCCCGCTGCAGCCCTGCCCTACGATCAACGCGCCATCGCGCTTGATCCGAACTTTGCCATGGCCTACCGGGCTGTGGGCATCGACTACACCACTCTCAGCGAGCTAGGGCGAGCCAGCCAGTACTTCGGCAAGGCATTCGAGCTGCGGGAGCATGCCAGCGAGCGGGAACGGCTGACGATCAGCGCTGACTATTATTCGTATGCCACTGGCGAACTGGATAAGGCGGCCCAAACGTTTCAGGAAGAGATGGAGATCTACCCGCGGGAAGATGCCGCATACGTCAACTTAGGCCTGGTGTACGCCGCACAGGGACAGTATGAGAAAGCCACGGAGATCACTACGCAAGTCGCACGCCGTGCACCGGATGCGGTAAGTGAGTACGAGAATCTCGCCAACTACGCTCTTGCCTTGCAGCGCTACGACGAAACCCGGCAAGTCATCCACGAGGCGCAATCGCGAAATATCGATGACTTCATATTGCACAATGCTTCTTATGCTCTTGCTTTTGTCGGGGCAGACCCCGCGGCCATGGCTGAACAAGAAAAGTGGTTTGCCAGCAAGGCGGAGTTTGACAACGTCGGACTTGCGCTGGAATCCGACACCGAGGCCTATGCCGGTCATCTTCGCAAGGCCCGGGAACTGACCGAGCGGGCAGTTAACTCCGCGGTACGCGCCGATAACAAAGAAAATGCGGCAGTCTATTTGGCGATTGCTGCTCAGCGAGAAGCCGCTTTCGGCAATGCTACGCAAGCCCGGCAGACAGCGCTGGAGAGTTTAAAGCTGGCTCCCGCTAGTCAGGGAGCGGAGAGCGAAGCCGCCCTTGCCTTGGCAATGGCCGGCGACACAGCGCGAGCCGAGTCCTTGGCTCAAGACTTAATGAAGCGTTTCCCACTGGATACCCAGGTGCAGTCGCTTTGGCTGCCGGCGATTGAAGCGCAATTGGCCCTGGATAAAAAGAAACCGGCGGTTGCCCTCAATATTTTACAAGCTGCTTCCGGTGTCGAGTTGGGGCAAATTCCGTTCGTCAACAATATCTCCTGCCTCTACCCGGTCTATGTACGAGGAGAAGCTTACCTGGCGGCCGGACAGGTCGGTGCTGCCGCCGGCGAGTTCCAGAAGATTCTCGCCCACAGCGGCATTGTGTGGAACTGCTGGACTGGAGCGTTGGCGCATCTGGGAGTCACTCGGGCGGACGCTCTGCGAGCGAAGACCTCCCACGGCGCGGATGCCGATAAGCTCCACGCCCGCGCGCTTGCCGCCTACAAAGATTTCCTCACCCGCTGGAAAGACGCTGACCCCGACATCCCCATCCTCAAGCAAGCCAGAGCGGAATACGCGAAATTGCAATAACTAGGAAAAGTCCGGTGTCGTTGGGAATTGCTCGATTGGCTTCTCCCACCATTCCAGATACGCGCTACAATCTTCAGCAGGCGAAGAGGAGGCCACGTGGGGGAGGAGAGTGTTCCCATCCCGCAGATTCGCGACCTCGCAGGAAGAGTCGCTGCTCTGCAAAAAAGAGCGGGCCAGCAAAAAGTAGTGCTCCCAATCGATGTCGCGCTCTACATTGCACAGAATGTCCGGTCAAATGCCAGTGCGTTGGAAACTGCGCTCATCGGTCTCCTGGCCCAATCCTCTGTGACCGGCACCGAGATTACCCTCAAATATACTCAACAGGTACTCGCGAATTTCATCGCCACGGAGGCGCGCAAGCTCGACGTCGATCCTCCTCAGAAGCGGCTCTCTCTGCCGCTCGGCACGAAAGAAGCCAGAATCAGGCCCCAGGATCCGACTGCAGCCGATCGCGATTTCTTCATCTGCTTGCTGGGAACACGGGGTGACAGAAGAACCAGCCGAGTCAGACTCGAATTGCAAGTAAACATGCGCGAGAGTGAGCGTGAACGGCTGGCACGCCGGGACGCATACGAGCGGGAGATGGAACGCCGAGCCAAAAAGCGAAAACGAGCCTGAAGCTTGCCCCGCTAAAGAGCACGCCTCCTTCACGCCTTAGCCGAACCGAAACGTCTCCGACCGAAACAATGCCCCGCCGGGATGGGGTGGCGTATGCAAGCTCAATAGTGATACCAGCAAAAGAAATTCGCGATCCGCCCCCCAACCCGGGTGCGCAGAGCACGGTTCTCCGATGAGTGGCTATCCGCCTGGAGGTTGCCTGAAACCGGCCGCAGGCTCCAAGCAAGGGGGGTCCCGCCTGAGTGGATCTGGATGTTTGCAGGGTTCACTCGCGGCTGCCTGATGCTCTCCGCAGGTTTTCGCTCCGCCGATCGACTGCTGATACTGCTGGGGTAATTGAGGCGCGCCAATATATCCCCCGCAAATTCGTCTACTATCTCGAGTTGCCGCTCTGTCAGCTTCTGCCGCCAACCTTCGATCACGCCTTGATTAATCTGCCGGCCTTCTTTTCCCGGAACCTTTGGAAACTTTTTCGACTGGTCTTCCTTGGCTCGCATTCCTTGGAGAGAATTGTTACGAACCGCATTTTGAATGACCGATGCATCCACCTGCTTACCTAGAAATTCCAGGCAACGCGCCACCGCGCCCTCAGGGTCTTGCCTCATGTCCTCGAAGCGCACCACCAGGAGGTCTCCGCTTTGGGCAAGGGGAGAGTTTATCCAGCCTTCAACATGAGCTTGCCAGGAGCCCCAATGCGACATCTTGCCCTGCATGAAGGGGCGGATATAGTCATCAAGGCTGGTGTGAATGCAATCCGCGGCCGTTTCGCGCGCGAAGGTTGAGAGCAGTACGTCCCTGACATCGCGAATCATGTAGATGGCTCGCTTGTACAGCCGACAGTAAGGCTCGTGGGTCTTGATCAGGCGTCCGCCCCCGGGCAGTATGGAAGTGGCATTTACTTGAAGCCCCATCTCAGGGACGACCCTTTGAATGGTGTCAAATGAGGATGGAACACCGCTCAGGATTTCTCCCAGAATGAACCGCATCATCGTATTGCCGGTTCGGCCGTGGGAGGCGATGAGCACATCGTTGGAGTCAAGGCCGCGATGTCGAAGCCACGCCACTGGCGCATGCAACCCGGCGCGAGCAGCGCGAGCCCGTATTGATCGGTAAGACATTATGTACGCACCTCTTGTGCCACCCGGCTTCGAGGGATATCGGGTGTGACGATGGGCTGAGCGATGATCCCGTGCTTACCATCGTCAGCTCTCATCTGCCAAACTCCGTCTTGTTTTTCGATGACGACGAGTGTTCCAGTGGGTGGTCCACCATGAACCGGGACGCGGTCCCGGTCGCCATGCTCAATGACGGTTCGGGAAGCCAAAACATTTCGAACGTGAGTCACGGCCACGATGCAGCGGGAAGACTCCAGCGCCAGGTTCATAAGGTCCCCCAGGCGCCGCGAGAAACGTCCATAGAACTGATAAAAGGACTCTCCGCTGGGGGCAGCGAGGTCGGGGTGTTGATTCAATAGATTGAGAAACGGAAGGATGTCCATCACTCTCTCGCCACAAAATACTCCGAGATTCCACGGGCGTAGTTCTTTGGTGGTTGTGACTCGAGGTGCGTGAGTACGGCGGCGCAACACTTCCGCCGTTTGGCGGGCGCGGCGCAGGTCGGAGGAATAGATGACATCGACCGGATAATCTGCAAGGCGCTCGGCGGTTTCAGCCGCTTCCTTCAGCCCTTGATCATCGAGCGGAATATCTAGCCAGCCTCGTAGTCGCTCGTCTTTGCCGGGCACGTTGAGGCAGGTGTGTCCGTGTCGCACCAGTATTAGCTTTCCCATTCTGTAAAGGCTCCTGGACGAAGTAGCCACCCGGTAGACGGAAAGGGTTAATCCAGCGCCTTTCCGTCTGAACAGGTCGGAGGAAGGGGAAGGAAATCATACTACAGTACACCAATAGACTTACTTCATAATTCTCCGGTAACGATACGATGCGAACGGGCTCCTGTCAAGCCTTTCCGAAAAAAAGTCTCTGAGCTCACGATCTTTCGTAGGCACCTTCCTCTTGACGGGACCCCTCTCTGAATGGGGATGTGTCAGTCATCGGCGGTTCCTTGGGAACATGAACCGCAACGCACCCGACGGAACTAACCCAATAGAAGTAGCTTTGAGGCCTAATGTATTCGACCTAGACAACGTGGGGACTTTCTTGAGATTGCACCAACGGCTAAAGTTGCGCCAGCGCGTCCTCAGCTGATTCCCTCCCCCGCCAGCCACGGGCGCGACTTTCAGGAGGAATTCGCATGAACAAACTTGCTTGCACATTGCTTACCTTGGCTGTTGCCATGGTGCTCGGAGTGGGCACCGCCGCGGCGCAGGACTCCGACTACGATGTGGGCTATTTTGCGAATGCCAATGCGTCAGGATCGCCCAGCGCCTTTGCGGCTCACCAACGACGGCGCTGAATCCGCCGCCAACCTCTGCGCAAGCATCTATGTCTTCGACACCGCCGAAGAGATGCAAGAATGCTGCAGTTGCGAAGTAACCGCCAACGGGTACCTCGACCTCTCCGTGAACACCAATCTCATTAACAACATCCTGGACCACGGTACCAAGCCCACCCGGGGCATAATCAAGGAGCTTTCGGGTGTCGTTCCTCCTTCCGGGGTCTGCAACCCCACCGCTATTATCCTGGAGAATGGAATCAAAGGCTGGCTCACTCACGTCCAGAAAGCGGCAACCGCGGGTACGTTCAGCCTCACTGAGACGCCTCTGACGGATTCGGTTCTTTCGGGAACTGAATGGATTTACAACCTTGAAGAGACCTGCAGCTTTGTGCAGTCACTGGGCACCGGCACTGGCGTTTGCTCTTGCGCCGATGCAGGGGACTAAGCTGAGTGAAACAGAAGTTGCACGGGAGGGTTGCAAGCGGCACCTTTCCTTCTGAAGCGCGCCAGGGACGATTCTGGCGCGTTTTTTGTCAACTGTCGCTATCCCCATTACGCTCATTGACCGGCACTCACAACTTTTTGTTTTGCAGACCACCCTTCCTCTTGACAGGGGCAATCCAAAGCCTTTACTATAGGCGAACAAAAGGCGAATATGCCCAGCTTGCCCTTGTTCCCTCTTCCCGCAAAATCTCCGCTGGTCGGTATCGCCCGCCTCGCGTCCGAAGGTGAATCCCTGCGCGAAGGTCATAACGTTGAATACTTCACTCTCCCGGCGAAATCCCTGCTCAACCGCTGCGTGAGCCGTCGTGCCCTGCCGTTCGCCTGGACTATCAATCCCTACCGCGGCTGCGAATTCGCCTGCCGCTACTGCTATGCCCGCTACACCCACGAGTTCATGGAAATGCGAGAGGGCGCAGAGTTCGAGCAGAAGATTTACGTCAAGCAGCACACTGCGGACTTGTTGCGGCGCGACCTGCGACGGGTCAAGCCGGGCGAGGCCATCGCGCTCGGCACAGCGACCGATCCTTACCAGCCAGCCGAGCGCCGCTACGAAGTCACGCGCGGCATTCTTGAAGAGTTCGCCCGCCATCGCGGCTTCGAGCTGGGGATTGTCACCAAATCAAATCTCGTCGTCCGCGACGTGGATCTTTTCCGCGCAGTCGCGCGAAATAACCTCCTGTCGCTTCACATCACGGTTACCACCTTGAACGTCGACCTGGCCCGCATTCTCGAGCCGCGCGCCCCACGCCCGGATTTGCGGATGGAAGCCGTGCGCCAGCTCAGCGCAGCGGGACTCACCGTAGGCGTGAGCTGCTCGCCCGTCCTGCCCGGTATCACCGATTCGCCCGAGGATCTGGAGGCCGTAGTGCGAGCAGCCGCCGCAGCCGGAGCACGCCACATCTTCGCCGGACCATTGTTCCTGAAGCCCTGTTCGGCAGCCGTTTTTCTTCCTTTTCTCGAACAGCACTTCCCGCATCTGGTGGAGAACTACCGCCAGCGCTATCAGGATCGCTCATTTCTGCCACCTTCCTATGGCAAGCGTGTAGCACAACTCATCACGCACTTCCGCGAGAAATATGGCATCCGCCGCGCCGACCCGCGGGGAACCACCTACGCTGGCAAGTGGCCCGCGCACGCCTCTGAAGAGCAGTTGGCGCTGTTCTGAAAGGCAGGGATCAGTGATCAGTGATCAGTGGCCTGGCTCGATAAACTTCGCTGGGCTAGCCACTGAACACTGATCACTGGCCACCGGCCACTGCTCTATAATCACTTGACCCGCATGGCAACAGCTTCCCCACCAGCCCAACCCGGTCCTCCGGAACGCCTTCCCCTCCGGCTGCGGCTGCGCCGTTTCTGGCAGCGGGTCACTGAAGGGCTCGAACTGGCCCAGCTCTGGTCGCAGTTCGAAACCGACGCACGCACCAGCTACCGTCTCTATTCGCGCGATGTAGCCGCCAAAACGCCTGAGGGTCTCACCCGGCGCGGCCATCGTCTGCACGTAGTTCGGGAATTCTTCTGGGCAGTTCTCGAGAAACTCTCCCCCGCGCGCCGCGTCCTGCTGCTGGCGGCGCTGATCATGCTGGTGTTTCCTAGCAGCGGCTTCAGCTATCGCGGCTCCGGCGATGAACTCCACGTCGTCGAACTCGACTTCCATTTCTGGGGCGGACTTCTGTTGTTCGTGCTGCTGATTCTGGAGATTGCCGACCGGGTCGTGATGAAGCGCGATCTGCAGATTGCCCGTGAAATTCAAACCTGGCTGCTGCCCGGCGCTCCGCCGCAGATTCCAGGCATCTCGCTGGCCTACACCACACGTCCCGCCAATACTGTCGCCGGAGATTACTACGACGTGTTCCCCCGCCCCGGCAAAACTCAAGAAGAAAGTCGTGTGGTATTCGCCGTGGCCGACGTCGCCGGCAAGAGCATCCCCGCGGCCATGCTGATGGCCACCTTTCAGGCCAGCCTCAAGACCCTTTCCACGGCGCAGGTCGCCCTGCCCGAGCTGGTCGCGAACATGAACAAGTACGCCTGCTCCAACAGCCAGGGCGGATTGCGCTTTACCACTGCTTTTCTGGCCGAATACGACGCCCCCCGCCGGGTCTTCAATTACATCAATGCCGGCCACAACAACCCCATCCTGCGCCGCAGCGATGGATCGATCGAGCGCCTCGATGTCGGTGGATTACCTCTCGGCATTCAGCCCGAAGCGAAGTATGAGTCAGCCAGCGTCACCATCGCGCCCGGCGATTGGCTGATCATCTTTACCGACGGCCTGGTGGAAGCCGAGAATGCCCGCCAGGAGGAGTACGGCGAAACCCGCCTGCTCGGCGCTATCGCGGCCAACGCCGCCTCTACCCCACCCGACATGCTCAAACGCCTCATGGCTGAGGTCGATCTCTTCGTCGGCTCAACCCCGCAGCACGATGACGTAACCTGCCTGCTGGTAAAAGCCGAGTGAGGAAAGCAATCCACCGCAGAGAACGCCGAGAAGTACCACCGCAAGAACGTCAGATATGTTTCTCGGCGCCCTCGGCGCTTAATGCTCTTTCATTGCGTCCGCATACATCCGATGAAAAGCGTGCACACCTTTTTCTTGCTTCACGCTGAAGCGTCCCCGCGAGTAGCTGCGTGACCGCAGATTCTTCTGCACCGTTCGCAGATCGCCACGTCCTCCACCTGGATCTGGTCGCTGAATTCCACTGAAGCCTTGGCTGCCGGGCTGCCGTGGTCCTTCTCCGGCAAGTACCACTCGAAGATGGCCAGCGAGCGCTCGGGCGCGAGCGGCAGCACGATGTTCAGTGAAACATTGTCGGGATAGCAGTTCAGCATCCAGTTAGGAAAAATCCAGAAGTAGTCGGTAGTCAGATCCTCACTCGTTTCCTGGTAACGCCGCGGAGTCTCATCCCCCGGCTGCGCCCCCCGGATGGGACTGAACTGCCGCACATACCCAGCGTGCGGCTCAACCACATAAGCGTTGTAGTCGAGCTCGCGATTCAGTCCCGGATGCACGCTCGGCAGGTGATAGCCTTCAAGATAATTATCCACATAGGTCTTCCAGTTGCAGTTCATCTCGTAGGTGCGGCGCTCAAACAGCTTCATCCCGGCAAAGTGAAACTTCTCAGCCTGCTTCGGTAATTCGCCCAGGCTCTCGCGCAGAGGCTCGCGCCTCGCGATCAAGATTCACAAAGATAAAGTAAAACCATTCCTCAACCCGCACCGGAACCAGCGCAAAATCTTCGGGACGGAATCCTTCGACCCCTTCAATTTCGGTCGCGCTAATCAGCGACCCATCCAGACCATACGTCCAGCCGTGATAGCCGCAGCGAAACAGTTTGCGCGAACCGCATCCCTCCGCCGGCGGTCCCGCGCGGTGGCGGCACACGTTATAAAACCCGCGCAGTTCGCCATCGCTGCCCCTCACAATCAGCAGCGGCTCGCCCACCAGTTCCGTGGTGAAGTAGTCGCCCGCACCCGCCACTTGGTCGCGATGCCCCACCACCTGCCAGCTCCGTGCAAAGATTCCTTCTTTCTCGGCCGCGAACGCAGCCTCCTCCGTGTAGAGATGAGAGGGCAGGGTCCACGCCCGAGCAATATCGGAATCGACGGAACCGACATCCTTCGCATTAGCCATAGAAATCGGATTTAGGATAGTTCAGAAGAAGCGTTCAGCAGGATAATTCTACGGCAGCCTTCGAAGCAGAGAGGTTCATGTGGAGACAGCCGCCCCCGGCTGTCAGTTGAGCGCAGCTCGACGCCATCTCCACCGGACTGTTTTTGCTGCAAGCAACCTCCTAATCCTCGTTCTGCCATAGAAGGTAGCGCGTGTTGCAGACTGACACGAATTGTCAGAAATCGCGACGCATTTTGGCACGGAGCAACCTGGGGAAAGCCTTGCAAGTAATACCTTAGTTTGGCCTTCTGCTGAAAATAAGGGAATTGTTAGAATTCAGTTCCGAACCAAGGTAACCATCGGTTTTGGCCCGGCAAGTGCGAATATCCATCCCGACTGCGTCATTCCATGACCAGCATGAGTTCAACAAAAGTCCAAAACGAGGGGAAATAGAGATGCGGAAACAACAGAAGGGTTTTTCACTGATTGAGCTGCTGATCGTGGTTGCCATCATCCTGATCATTGCAGCGATTGCGATTCCTAACCTGATGCGCGCTCGTATGGCTGCCAACGATTCGTCCGCGGCCGCTTCCGAGCGTACCGTCGTCACCGGCGAAGTCGGCTATTTCGCTGCTTACCCGACGGTCGGCTATGCAAGTCTGGCCGCCCTCGGTGGTGTGTCGCCTTGCACGCCAGCCGTAGCGACTGGCTGCTTGATCGATAACAACCTGGCTCAGAACGGTACCCCGGCCAACGGTGGTAAGAGCGGTTACATGTTTGCCGCAACCACAGCGACCGGCGGAGGCAGCCCGATTCCGAACGAGTTCTGGACGACCGCGACTCCCATCAGCGCGCAGACCGGTACCAAGGCATATTGCGCGTTCGATGACGGCGTGGTTCGTACCCAGGCTCCTGGCGTCATCACTCTGGTCGCCGGCTATGCCGCCTGCCAGGCTCTGAACCCGATGGCGAACTAGTAGTCTGGCAAAGTACCTGGAGAGGGTACAAAGCCAGGGAGCAGCGAAGGCAACTTCGCTGCTCCCTTTTTCTTTTTTGCTTCTCCCTTTATTCCGCCGACCGCTTCAAAACACCTTGCCAACTTCTGTCATCCCAAACTGACTATTCGTGGCTGCGCGGGATCCCCGCGATAACCGCCAAATAACGCATCCTTCTTACCGCTTGGAAATAAAGGACAATCCCTGGTTTGGGTCACGTGTGGAATGAGCTGTCCATTTGGCCCCCAAGGTGCAATAGTGAAAGGCGAGATCGTTAGATTCTCTTTAGATTCTCTTTAAAATGCCCACTTTTGAGGGGCGGGAACTATGAACACCGGGGGGAAAACAAACATGCGCAAAGACACCAAGAGCAAGGCCAGCGGTTTTTCACTGATTGAGCTGCTGATCGTGGTTGCCATCATCCTGATCATTGCAGCTATCGCGATTCCTAACCTGATGCGCGCTCGTATGGCAGCCAACGATTCGTCCGCGGCTGCTTCCGAGCGTACCATCGTCACCGGCGAAGTCGGCTACTTCGCTGCTTATCCGACCGTTGGTTATGCTGCTTTGGCCGCCCTCGGCGGTGTGTCGCCTTGCACGCCAGCCGTAGCGACTGGCTGCTTGATCGACAACAACCTGGCCCAGGACGGTACCCCGGCCAACAGTGGCAAGAGCGGTTACAAGTTTGCCGCGACCACAGCGACCGGCGGAGGCAGCCCGATTCCAAACGAGTTCTGGACGACCGCGACCCCCATCAGCGCGCAGACCGGTACCAAGGCATATTGCGCGTTCGATGATGGCGTGGTTCGTACCCAGGCTCCTGGCGTAATCACGCTGGTCGCCGGCTACGCCGCCTGCCAGGCCCTGAATCCGATGGCGAACTAGTAGCAGTCTGGCAAAGTACCTGACGACGGTTACAAAACCCGAGGGCAGCGGATGCAGATCCGCTGCCCTTTTTGTTTCTCCCGGCGCCTTCGACGAGCATTGCCTCCGGGACGGTGGATAATGGGGCAGAGTGCCGATTCGTCCCTAATGTCCCGTCGCATTCCTGCCGATAGTACCTGCGGAGGCGAAAATCGAGATGCCGAAACAAGAGAAGGGCTTTTCACTGATTGAGCTGCTGATCGTGGTTGCCATCATCCTGATCATTGCAGCGATTGCGATTCCTAACCTGATGCGTGCCCGTATGGCTGCCAACGATTCGTCCGCGGCCGCTTCCGAGCGTACCGTCGTCACCGGCGAAGTCGGCTATTTCGCTGCTTACCCGACGGTCGGCTATGCAAGTCTGGCCGCCCTCGGTGGTGTGTCGCCTTGCACGCCAGCCGTAGCGACTGGCTGCTTGATCGATAACAACCTGGCTCAGAACGGTACCCCGGCCAACGGTGGTAAGAGCGGTTACATGTTTGCCGCAACCACAGCGACCGGCGGAGGCAGCCCGATTCCAAACGAGTTCTGGACCACCGGAACTCCCATCAGCGCGCAGACCGGTACCAAGGCATATTGCGCGTTCGATGATGGCGTGGTTCGTACCCAGGCTCCTGGCGTCATCACGCTGGTCGCCGGCTATGCCGCCTGCCAGGCCCTGAACCCGATGGCGAACTAACTCACAGCAGTCGTTAGAGAGGACTCGCGTTGCGTACAAGCCGGGAACAGCGAAGCCGCCTTCGCTGTTCCGCTTCTTGTTTGTGCTCGTTCCTGGTTCAGTGGGTTCAGAGTCACGGGCCGAAAGAGTGCGTTTCGTCGCAAAGTGACACAATTTGTCAAGAACGGCGAACCGGCATGGTTCCCATCTGGCTTTTCGCCTGCTATACATCTTTGGCTAGCACTGCATCAGTCTGAAAATAAGGCATTTCTCCGGATCGTAACCAAAGTGTCAGATGACTCGAGATGGTCCTCCGCATGCCACAAATCTTTAGGTCCCGAGGGATTTAAGCCTCTAGGAGTTGGTCCCGGCTAAGTTCGAGGAGAGACTAGGTTCGGGGAGAGAGCTAAGTTCGGGGAAAGAGAAAGAAGAGCGCCATGCAGAAACACAAGGGGTTCTCGCTGATTGAGCTGTTGATCGTGGTAGCCATCATCCTGATCATTGCGGCTATCGCGATTCCGAATCTCCTGCGCGCCCGCATGGCAGCCAATGATTCTTCCGCAGCCGCTTCCGTTCGCACCATCAACACCGGAGAAATTGCTTATTTCGGCGCTTATCCAACAATCGGGTTCCCGGCGGCTCTCACCACTCTGGGCGGCGCGTCTCCCTGCACTCCAAGCATTGCTGCCGGGTGTCTCATCGACAACTTTTTGGCCACCAATGGCGCTGGCGCAGGCAAGAGCGGCTACAGCTTTACCGCCACCGGCTCGGCTAGCGCGGGCAGCTTGGTCAACAACCAGTTCTACTCGACCGGCACGCCTCTAAGCACTCAATACGGCACCCGCGCTTACTGCTCCATCGAGGACGCCGTCTTGCGCGTCCAGCCCGCGGGCACGATCACCCTGGTCGCCAGCTACAACGTCTGCTCAACTCTGTCGGCGATGCAATAACTTGCCGACGTCGCCCTTTTTCATAAAACCACGTCTCGGCTTGTCATCCTGAGCGAGACGCATTTTGTCTCGCGAAGGATCCCGGCGTGCCGCGCAAAGCGTCGCAGCCTGCCCTGAGAGAGCGAAAAGCGACCGAAGGGTTCTTTGCGATGCAATAATCCGCGTTCGGCTCGCTTCCTTATCATTTTCCTCGTTCAGGTGACGGACGTAACACTCTACTCAATCCCAAAACCTAAGCTCATTGCTTATAATTTGTCTCGAAGGCAGTCTCCAACCTTCTCTCTGTCGGAGTGCCATGCCCGCGATTGAAATTCTTGGTTTGGAAAAAACCTATATGGTCGGGTTCTGGCGCAAGCGGCCCAAGTGCGCGCTCAGTCCGCTGCAGCTGACGGTAGAAGATGGTGAGATCTTCGGCTTCCTCGGTCCTAACGGCGCCGGAAAAACCACCACCTTGAAACTGCTTATGGGACTGGTGTTCCCCACTGCCGGAACGGCGCGCATCCTGGGCCGGGAATGGACAGACCCATCGGTAAAGGCGCAGATCGGCTTCCTTCCTGAGCAGCCCTATTTCTACGACTATCTTACGGCTCATGAACTGCTCGAATACTATGGACAGCTTTCCGGTGTTCCCGCCAAACAGCGCAAACCGCGCGTCGACCAAGTGCTCGAGCAGGTCGGGTTGCGCGACGTGCAGGGTGTGCAGTTGCGTAAGTTCTCCAAAGGCATGCTGCAGCGGGTAGGAATCGCGCAGGCCATCCTGCACAACCCCAAGCTCGTATTCTTCGACGAACCCATGTCCGGGCTCGATCCCATGGGCCGCCGCGAAGTGCGCGACTTGATGGAGCAACTCAAGCACGAAGGCAAAACCGTATTTTTCTCGACCCACATTCTCTCCGACGCCGAAGCCCTCTGCGACCGCGTCGCCATCATTCATAAGGGAGAACTCCGCGGCGTGGGTGCGATCGAGGATCTAACCTCCAGCGTTCAGGGCAAGGTCGAAGTGATCTGGCAGGGCTCGCAGGTACCAGCGTCGATCAAGGCGCTGGGCGCGGAATGCCATGTAACCGGAGATCGCGTCCGCGCCATCATTGATGAGAAGCAGCAGGATGCGGTCATCGATGTGCTGCACCGCGAGCGGCAGCGCTTGATCGCAATTACTCCCGTTCGCACTTCGCTTGAAGCCTATTTCGTCGAGAAGCTGCGGCGCGCCGAGACCACAGCCGGTACAACGGCATGAGGATAACGGCATGAGAACCCGCATCGCATACATCGCGTCCAACACCTTCCGCGAAGCGGTTCGCGACCGCGTGCTCTACAACCTGATCGCTTTCGCCCTGCTGCTCTCAGGAGCGGCTATCCTCGTCGGCCAGATTTCGATTGAGATCGAGAAGCTGGTTGTCATCAACCTCGGGCTCACCGCGGTCTCTCTGTTCGGCGTAGTCATTGCAATCTTCATCGGCATCGGTCTGGTCTCGAAAGAAATCGAAAAGCGAACCCTCTACACGGTGCTGTCTCGTCCCGTCCGCCGTTGGGAGTTCATTGTCGGCAAGTTCTTCGGGCTGGCAGGCACGTTGGTGGTAAACACTTTCTTCATGGCGATCGGCGTGTTCGCCGCGTTGTTCTACATTTCTCACAAATTCGTGCGCGCCGATGCCCTGATTCTGGTCGCTCTATACTTCATCGTCCTCGAGTTCCTGATCATCTGCTCGCTGGCGCTGCTGTTCTCGTCGTTTTCTTCGCCCTTGCTTTCCGCCGTATTCGCTTTCTCGCTTTTCGTAATCGGGAGCTTCGCCGAGGACCTGCGCAATTTCGCCGGCATGACTCACGGATTCACGCGCTGGCTGGCCACGGGCGCGGCCTACCTGGTGCCGAACTTTTCCGCGTTCAACGTGATCAGCTCCATCGCCCATGAACAGCCGGTGGCCGGGCAACTCGTCTTGCAGAACACTCTCTATGCCCTGTTCTACGCCATCATGGCCCTGAGCGGAGCTGTGCTGATCTTCGAGTACCGCGATCTCAAATAAAATGATCTGAAATGACAGATCTGAAGTGAACATGATCTGAAATGAAAACGGCCTGACATGAAGCATCGCCAGAAAATTTCGATCACCGCGGGTGCTTGTCTGGTCCTGTCGCTGGCTGCCAGTTCGTTTGTGCTTCATCGCGTCGACCAGCTTCGCCCGCAAGCCACGCTCGATGAAGTCCTCTTCCTCAGTTCGCCAAAAGTGATCAAGCGCGCCAGCCTCGGTTATGACGGCCTGATGGCTTGCATTTACTGGACTCGCGCGGTTCAATACTTCGGCTATCGGCATCATTACGAAGCCAGCAGTTACAATTTGCTTGCGCCGCTTCTCGAAATCACGACTCACCTCGATCCGCACCTCGTAGTTGCCTACGAGTTTGGCAGCAGCTTTCTCGCGCCCAAGCCGCCATTTGGCGCGGGCCAGCCCAAGAGCGCGATCGACTTAATGGAATACGGCATCCAGAATAATCCCGACAACTGGAGGCTCTACTACGACCTGGGTTTCGTCTATTACACCGAGCTTAAGGATTACAAGAAAGCCGCGGAGACGTTCGCGCGCGGATCGCTGGTGCCGAACTCTCATCCCTTCCTGAAAGTTCTGGCCGCGCAGATGGCGCAGCACGCCGGCGACTATGAGACCGCTCGGATGCTATGGTCGGCAAGCTATCAAAACACCCATGACAAGCTGATCAAGCAGAACGCAGTTGACCATCTGCGCGCGCTCCGCGTGGATGAAGACGTCGAGCATCTGCAAGCCGCGGTAACCCGTTTCGGAGAACGCACCGGACGCTTGCCTGCAAGCATGGCTGAACTCGTAGCCGCAGAGGAATTGCCGGGAACTCCCGTCGATCCCGATGGCCATCCCTACAAAATGACCCCCGAGGGACGAATCGAAGTTCGCGTGCCAAAGGACTTTCCTTTCGCTACCAAGGGTCTGCCTCCTGGGTATAAGCCTTTGCCGACGTTCGATTCGCCGCAGCCGTAGTCTCATCATCGCTGTCTCATCGCTTATGATGACGGAGAATGTGCGGCCTTGATCCCTCCGCGTTGTCGCGAATCAGTCTGCCGCGTTCCGCTTGGAAATGGTGGAATGACGTTGCAGCGCGCGAAGGCCGGCTCGCGGCAAGCCGCCAATTGCTGACGGCGTTGTGGGAGTTCGTTCGCGAGTCCACTCCGGAGCGCCGTCGCCAACGTTACGGCGATGCCGAATACGATTGGGAACAGCGCGTCAATACGACCAGCGCCGCGGTAAGTTGGCGCGATCGCTTGCTGGGAGTTTTCCACTCGCCTTATCAACCCACCGAACCTGATCTGTTCCATGAAATGCTGGAGGCTTTGAGTCAGCAAAGTGATTCCGATTTCCACGACTTTGTCTTTATCGATCTTGGATCCGGTAAAGGACGCACTCTACTGATGGCTTCGGATTATCCCTTTCGCCGGGTCGTGGGTGTGGAGCTTCTGCCTGCATTGCATTCGGCCTCTCGGGAGAACCTCAGCAAATACCGAAACGAATCGCAGAAGTGCTTTGCGCTGGAATCGATTTGCGGGGATGCAACGGAGTTCCCTTTTCCTGCTGAGCCGATGGTGCTTTATCTCTTCAATCCGTTTCCGGAGTCGGGGCTGCGACGGATGATGGCGAATCTGGAGCAGAGTCTGCGGGAGCACCCGCGGGCGGTGTATGTGCTCTATCACAATCCGCTGCTGGAGCATGTGCTGAGTGAGGGCTGGGGCCTGAGGAGACTGCACACAACGGATCAGTTCGTTCTGTACGGAACCACAAGTTGATCTGGATCAAAAAAATCACAGATCAAGTCCGCTACATTATTGACCTGCAATGGTTTAGATCGGCCATATCCCGCTCGAATCTGGCTAAAATATTGCTTCTAAAGAGCTTAATCGTAAAATATTCAATCTTAATGACTTAGCCCCGACTGGGTGACTGAGTCTAGAGCCTGGATGTCAAAGAGCTGGGGAACGGGCAGCGGAGGCCGCACTCACCATGCTAACGAAAAATTGGTAGGGGCGAATGTGACGGATGACCGAGGGACGGCTGTGGAAATCCTCGGGCAATGCTTTGCGGCGAAATGAGCTATATACGCTAACAGCGTATACTTTGACGTGAGGGCACATCATGGCGAAGCGGGACATTTTCAGCGAAATGATGGAAGGAGTTGCCGCGATGAAAGGTCATCGGGAAGGCAAGCTCACCCTGCGCAGCTGCAAGGTTGAAGTGTCGCCGCTGCCCAAAGTGGACTCGAAGCTGCTTCGCGATACGCGAAAGAAGCTGCGGTGTTCGCGGGCGGTGTTTGCGCGGAAGCTGCGGATTAATGAAAGAACTTTGGAGAAATGGGAGCAGGGGCGCGCCAAACCGAATCCGCAGGCGGCCGCTCTAGTGCTGCTTGTGCGCAGGTACCCGGATACGCTGGCGCGACTGGACGCGCTGACGGCGCGTTAGGATGAGTCCGTTTAGTAGGCTCATCCGCCACCCTATGCAGTAACAGACCTTCCCCATGAGAACTCCTGTTAGAGCTTGAGGCAATTACGGCGGGTATGGGATGCTTCGGCTGCGTGGGATCGTCCTTTGGACGATCCCACTTCGCTCAGCATGACAGTCGGGCAGCCCAGCCATCGACAGCCCATGAGGGGCGTGCCGCAGTACACTTAGAATCATGACCACGACCACCCTCAACTCCCTCGCCCGCGCCTCCTCTGCTTACCTCCGCTCTGCTATGCACCAACCCATTCAGTGGCATGAGTGGGGGGAGGAGGCGTTTGCTTTGGCGCAGCGCGAGAACAAGCCCATGCTGCTCGATATTGGCGCGGTGTGGTGCCACTGGTGCCATGTGATGGACCGCGAGTCTTACGACGACGCTGAAGTTGCGGCCATCGTGAATGAGCATTTCATTGCGGTGAAGGTGGACCGCGACGAGCGGCCTGACATTGACAGCCGGTACCAGGCTGCGATCAGTGCAGTGAGTGGACAGGGTGGTTGGCCGCTCACGGCTTTTCTTACTCCCGACGGGAAGCCGTTTTATGGGGGGACATATTTTCCGCCGAACGATGGGTACGGGCGTCCGAGCTTCAAGCGCGTGCTGAAGAGCATCGCCAATGCTTATAAGGAAAAACATGGCGACGTGGTGGAGCAGGCGAAGATGGTGGAGAGTGCGATCGCGCAGGCGGAGTCGTTTGCGGGGCGCAGTGGGAGGGTTTCAGGCAGCATTATTGCTGCGATTCAGAAGTCGGCGTTCAGCATGTTTGATCCGCAGCATGGAGGGTTTGGGCAGGCGCCGAAGTTTCCGCATCCTTCGGCTTTGGATTTGTTGATCGAACGGTACGCGAGAACGGCAGCCGGAGTTTCGCTCGGGCGGACGGCCGAGGGCGGCCGTCCCCCCATAGACCTGGCCAACGACACCGAGAGCCAGCGCAACCTAGTCGTCTCCACGCTTGAGCACATGGCCAACGGCGGGGTTTACGACCAACTGGCTGGGGGATTTCACCGTTACTCGGTGGACGAGCGGTGGGTGGTGCCGCATTTCGAGAAGATGTGCTATGACAACTCCGAGCTGCTGAAGAATTATGTGCACGCCTATCAGGCCACGGGTTCGGAGTTCTTTGCGAGTGTGGCGCGTGACATTATTCGATGGATGGACGAGTGGCTCAGCGATCGCGAGCGCGGCGGGTTTTATGCTTCGCAAGATGCCGACATTTCCATGGATGACGATGGCGACTACTTCACCTGGACGCTGGACGAGGCTCGCGCTGTGCTCACGGAAGAAGAAGCGCAGATTGCGGCACTGCATTACGACATCAACGAGATCGGCGAGATGCACCACAATCCGGCGAAGAACGTGCTCTACGTGCGAGCGCCGATCGAAGAAATTGCGCGGCGGATGAGCATTAGCGCCGAGCGGGTGCGCAGCCTGCTCGATTCCGCTAAGAAGAAAATGTATGCCGCGCGGTTGCAGCGGCCCACGCCTTATGTCGACAGGACGGTTTATGTGGGCTGGAACAGTATGTGTATTTCGGCGTACCTGGAAGCGGCGAAGGTTCTTGATCTGGAGTCTGCCCGGCACTTCGCTTTGCGCTCGCTGGATCGTATTCTGGCGGAAGCATGGAAGCCGCAGCGGGAGATTGCGGGCGAGGGCGCCCGCTCTACACAATCCAGACGGCTTTTGCACGTGGTTGCTTATTCCGATCCTGATGCCAAACATCGGCAGGTTTCTGGTCTGCTTGATGACTATGCTGCGACCGTGCTGGCTTGCCTCGACGCCTATGAGGCGACGGCCGACCTCAGCTATTTCAAGTTCGGACGGGCCATTGGGGACGCCATGATTGCGGGTTTCTTCGATGCGGTGTCGGGAGGGTTCTTCGATGCCGAGCCGGCGGCCGAGGGCAAAAGCCTGGGCGTGCTCTCAACGCGGCGCAAGCCGCTACAGGATTCGCCGACGCCGGCGGGAAATCCCATGGCTGCGATTTCCCTGCTACGCCTGCACCACTACACCGGCGACAGCGCGTATCGGGATAAAGCGGAGCAAACGCTCGATACCTTTGCCGGCGTGGCCGAGCAATTTGGAATCTTTGTCGCGACCTACGGGATCGCGGTCTTGCATCTGTTGGAGAATCCCGTGCAGGTAGTTGTGATCGCCGACCATGAACGGGACGAAAGGGCAAAGAGCCTTGCCGCGGTCGCTGCCGCTGCATTCGCCTTCAATAAGAGCGTGCTGCGGCTGACGACGAACCAGGCGGTTGCCGAGAACCTTCCTCCCGGTCTGGCTGCCACCATCCCGAACCTGCCTCAGTTGAACTCGGGCGAAGCTTTTGCGGTCGTGTGCTCGGGCTTTGCCTGCCAACCACCGGTTAGGGATCCTGCCGAGCTGCGGCGGGCGCTGGAATCTGCCCTTCGGAAGCAGTCGTAAGAAGCAACCGTAGCAAAAAAACGGGGCTGACGGTTTATGTATGAAGTCCGTCAGCCCGAAGATTGCGAGCCCTAAGTGGTCGGCCCAAGTTACTTGGTGGTTACTTTGGTGACCTTGCAGATACCTCTGACATCCGGTTAACTGCTATTTCGCCATCGGCGGTAAGCCGGTGCCTTGGATGCATTTACCTTCCAGTTGTTGTTGAGGTGGGCACAGTAGAATCGGGCCTCCGTCCGGGGCGGGAACCTGCGGAACGGCGGCTGCGACATACGTGCCCACTAATCCAAACATCAGGATCGAAATCCTGACTGCTTGCTTCATGGGTTTTGCTCCTTCCGCGCCTTAGCGTCCCAACGTTGAGACGCTCTGACGTGGAGCAGAATTATAAGGCACGAGTCAACCTCCGCCGCAAGAATTCCCTGCGTCGTCGACTATCCTTTACTCCAAAGCAGCACCGTTCGGCTTCAGGAAGCGCTCAAATACGGGGCAAAGTGTAGTTTTTATAGGGTATTTACCTTAGCTGAAACTGGCAGGATGCGCGGAGCCTGGACGCCGGCGACAGCGGCGAATTATTTACGAAATCCGGAATGGCTGCGCTCGACGCAACGAGATCGAGGGAAACTGATCGCCCAGGGGCGTACGGCTGGTCGTGTAGTTAACGTTTAGATCCGACGCGCTCAACCAGATCGGAAATACTCAATGAGCTCATGGGCACGACAGTGGCGCGAGTGGCCGCCTTCGCGACGCCAGCGTTTTCTGGTGTGAGCGATGGCGAGACGCGAGTGCGCGACAGAGCCCGGTCCACCATCCCTTCAAACATCGGGATCAGGGAGTCGGCGGGCAGCGGGTGCTGAATATCCGATAGGCTCTGCTCCCAGCGCTGGGGCCGCAGCAACGTGGAAGCGGCGTCGCGGGCAGGACTCTTGGACAGCGTGTAGCCCAGCCAAATGAACAACGCTGCGTTGTAGGCTCCCATATTAATCAGGTTCAACGCGAGACTGCTCAGGTGGTCACCCGCCCAGGATGCAATTAACGCCAATTCAACCACGGCAAATGTTCCAAAGCCGAGAGCGATGCCGAAGCTGTGCTGGCGGCGGCTTACACCTAGGTAGCGGGCAAAGAACAACAGGAAAAGCACCATTCCAACTTGAATAATACGCACGCAACGCTGGGCAGTGGTGATGGCCTGCACCCAGGGCACTGTATCCGAAGAGTTGGTGGAAACCGAAACCACGCCAGCCACCAAGAGCATCACCAGACCTGCCCATTTGAACAGGACCGTGCCCAGGTCGCGCAATGTGTGGAAGGGGCGGAACACATCGAGAAAGGCTTCGTGAATCACCTTGAAACCCAGAACCACGCTGATGGCAGTGCTGAACCACGAAAGATAGAAACAGGCGGAGTAGTTGTAGCGCCAGGTTGGAAATACGACGGCGAAGGTCACAATCTGGGTGACGACGTAAGCAAAGAAATACTTGAATTCGCGCTGCTGGCCGCGACGGAGCATAGCTAGGGCGATGACCGTTTGGAGAACGGGGTGTGCGAGCCAGAGAGCGTAATAGAGAATCTTGATTTTCTCGCTCATTGGAACAATCTAACTTGCGAACCAATACTGGCGGCCAGAGCCCGCTTCGCGGCACCGCTTCAAACGGGACGATTGTTAATAAGAGAGAAGTTAAACCTTTTGACCCAAGTGTTCAATGTACTCAGGTAACCGAAAGTAACGTTACTTTCGGGCCATATCTAGGCGGGCGGGTTCAAACACCGGATCTACACTGCGGCCTGAGATGGGTTTTCGTGTTGGACTCTGGGGGTGCGAGACGGAGTGGAAGCAGGCGCGCATTATGCGACTTCATGATGCTTCTCGATCAAATTATGCAGCAAAATGGCGCATGAAACCACGGCGAAACATGGGCGAAGTAAAGCTGCCCTATTTCTTTCGCACATCGGGGGTAGTCTCGCCGCCCAGAAAGACGAAGTATGAGCAGTTCCACAGTGCTGTGGGAAAACTTCCTCGCGGGCGCGCCGTGAGAACGATGTTGTATTCACCCGTGCCGCCCAAGTCTACATCTTGCAAACCGGCTTGCGGCCCTAGGATCGCCTGAGCTTCTTTCTGGGGCGCGATCTTCCCCGGTGCGATTACGGCCAACCGTGCCAGGAACTCGTGCATATCGACACTCCGGTCGTGTCCGGGGACGACAAATGAGACTTCCGCATCTTGCGAAGAGAAGTGCCACGCCAGTGAGGCTGCCAGATTCACGGCTCGTTCGTAGGATTGAGGTGAAATCACTCCAAGTGCTGGGTTATCGAAGACAATGCAGAGTTTGCGCTCATCCTCGCGGCTGAATTCACGCACCTTCAGCGAACCAGATTTGGCCGTGGCCTTCCAATCGACGTGGCGCGCCGAATCTTCGGGCATGTACTCACGAATGCGATACAGGTCGGAGCCCCGTCCGCGGACAAAGCTTTCCCACTCTCCGCGCACCAGTGGCAGGATTTCAAACAGCTCGTCGGGCGGCTCGATTGGGGGATAGACCAGAATCTCGCGCTCCAGTGCAACATCGCGCGTTTTGGTGAGGAAGGCAAAGGGAAACCGCGTGGCCACGCCAAAGGTCGATTCACAATAACGCCCGCGCCGATCGAATCGCAGCTCGATATCGGCAGTAAGATCGGCTCCTGGCGGCAAGTACGGGAAATAAATCATTCCTTCAAAGATTCCTGGCGCTGGCGGAGTCACATCTACTCGCTTGACCCGCCAATCGCGCAGCCTCACCCACTGATGCTCGGGCGCGCGGTTCTGCGGAAAAGCGAAGGTCGCGGGCTCCCATCGCCACTGCTTGCGGGGCTTCCCTTCTTTTTCCGTGCGAGCGGGAACGACGCGAATCGAAAACGAGGGCAGGAATCGGCGCGGATTGCGCAGTGCGATCCGTCCCACTACCGGGCGCCCGGCAAACACATGCTCGGGCAGACGAACCTGCAATTCCAGGCCGCGCAGCACCAGAGCGGAAACCACTCCCGAAACCAGGATGGCTGCCAGCATGGCCGCGACTACGATATATAAGAGATTGTTTCCCGTGTTCAGCGCCGCAATGCCGATGACCAGCGTGACCAGCACATAGACCACGCCTGCCTTCGTGACCTCGTAGTGAAACGTTTGGCGCAATCGCTCGATCGCCACCCGTCGCGCCAAGTAGGGCACCGTAACCAAACCCACAAAGGCCGCCATCAAGAGCGCGAGGGACGCCAGAATCACTGATGCCCACAGATTGCCGGCCTCGCCGGCCGCCGTTGAAAGCAACGCCGCTCCGAAGGCCAAGCCCAAGCCAACCAGTGCCAACAGAAACTTTAGCCACACTTCGGCCGTGGCCGATTGCAGCCACACCGCCGCGCGGACGCTCGCGGCCGGGCTCACGTTGACGGAATTGGGGTATGCAGAGCTCACCTATTTGCAGCCTAGCATCGCCCCTGAGAACGGGCAATCCTGATCGGCTTGCAAGAAAAGCCTTCGTAACGTGTCCGATCTCTCACGCCAGGCGGGGGAGTGCAAAACGACAGACTCATGGAGCACGACCGCCACACTTTGTGCTAACCTTCCGCGTCGCGATAACAAGTTCGGCAATTGAAAAGTCAATCTCGTTCGCGATGAGGAAATCTTATGACTCTTACCAAACGTGCCGTCGCAGAATTCTTTGGAACTTTCTGGCTCGTTTTCGGTGGATGTGGCGCAGCCGTGCTGGCCGCTGGCTTCCCGACGCTGGGCATCGGATTCGTGGGCGTCGCCCTGGCCTTTGGTCTGACTGTGCTCACCATGGCATTTGCCATCGGACACATTTCCGGCTGCCATTTGAACCCGGCGATCAGCTTTGGCTTGGTTGTGGGCAAACGCTTCCCGGGTTCTGAACTCGTTCCCTACGTGATTGCGCAAGTGTTGGGGGCGATCGCGGCCGCGGGCGTGCTGTTCGTCATCGCCAGCGGAAAGGCCGGCTTCGATGTGCATGCCGGGTTCGCTTCCAACGGATACGGTCTGCATTCTCCTGGCGGCTATTCCCTGCTCGCAGGCTTTGTCGCGGAAGTGGTGTTGACCGCGTTCTTCCTGATCGTCATCATGGGCTCGACCGACAGCCGCGCGCCCCAAGGGTTCGCTCCTATCGCAATCGGCTTGTGCCTCACCCTGATTCACCTGGTATGCATTCCGGTGACCAACACATCGGTAAACCCTGCCCGCAGCACTGGCCCCGCGATTTTCGCCGGCGGCTGGGCCTTGCAGCAGTTGTGGATGTTCTGGGTGGCCCCGCTTATTGGCGGCGCGCTGGGCGGAGGAATTTACCGGGCGTTATTCGGTGAATAGGTTTGTAAACAGGTTTGCTGAATAGGGTCGCCGAACTGCCCGCTGGTTCTAGTACTCAGCCAGTTCCTTCATGGCGCGGAACAGATCATTCGTCTGGGGCAGGATGGCGTCTTCGAGAATCGGCTGATAGGCCACGAAGGTGTCGGCGGCGGCAACGCGGCGCACGGGCGCATCCAGTTGATCGAAGAGTTGATCGCCGATGCGGGCCGCTATCTCCGCGCCATAACCCCAACTCAAGGTATCTTCGTAGGCCACTAGCGCGCGATTGGTTTTTCCAACCGATGCTGCGATTGTCTCCCAGTCAAACGGATTCAGACAGCGCAAATCGACCAACTCCACTTTGAAACCGTGTTCACGCTCGAGCTTTTGCGCCGCCTGCAGGGCGCGGGGCACGACCGCGCCGTAGGTGATCACGGTTAGGTCGGTCCCAGGATGCACGATCTTGGCCTTGCCGAACGGAATCATGAAGTCCGGGCCGGGATAAGGGGCGCGCCCGAAGGTCTCGCGGTACAACCGCTTGTGCTCCAGAAACAGCACGGGATCATCGCAGCGAATCGCGGTGCGCAGCAGTCCTGCCGCATCCAGAGCGTTGGATGGAAACACGACACGCAATCCTGGAATGTGGGTGAATGCGCTCTCTCCGCACTGCGAGTGATAGATGGCGCCGCCAGTGAGGTATCCGCCAATGGCTACTCGAATGACTAACGGACAGGAGAAGGCATTGTTCGAGCGCCAGCGAATCACCGACAGTTCGTCGCGAATCTGCATCATCGCCGGCCAGATGTAGTCGAAGAACTGAATCTCCACCACCGGCTTCAGACCGCGCGTGGCCATGCCTGTAGCGCGGCCCACAATGGCCGCCTCGGCGAGCGGGGAGTTGAAGACGCGGTCGGGGCCAAACTCGTTCTGCAAACCGAACGTCAGTTTGAAGACCCCGCCCTTGCCCTTTACCAGCTTGCGCTTCAGGTATTCTTCGCGGCTGCAATCAGCCACATCCTCGCCGAAGATCACGATGCGCTCGTCGTGCTTCATTTCGTCGCGCAGGGTTGCATTGATCAAATCGGCCATCGTTTTTGCGGCCGGCTTCTTACCGTCGACAGTATCGGGCCCGACCACAGGCTGGGTCTCGAACGCGGCAGAGGCGGGTTCCAAATCAGGTGAATACACATACTGAAGGACGCTTTCGGGCGCGAGGCGGCAAGGCCGCCAGAGCCAGATCCACCGCAACCTGCAGCTCTTCCTCGACCTTTTTTTCCAGTTCATTGATGCCCTTCTCGTCGAGAATTCCCTCGCGCAGCAAAAACATCTGCGTGCGTGAAACCGGATCGCGGGCGGCATCGCGCTCGCGCTCAGCGTCAGGGCGATACAAACGTTCATCGTCAGAGAGCGAATGCGAATACGGCCGGATGACGTGGGCATGCACGAACGCCGGCCCGTGGCCTTCGCGGCAATATTTGACTGCGCGCTGAAATGCGGCCGAACTGGCCACGGGATCGGTGCCGTCGACTTCTTCGAAATGGAAGTTCGGGAAGCCTGAGACCAGTCGCGAAATGCTGCCTCCGGCGGTTTGTATTTCGACCGGTACGGAGATGGCGTAGCCGTTATCCTGCACGCAGAAAATCACGGGCAGCTTGCCGAGAGCCGTGGCGTTCATCGCCTCCCAGAACTCACCCTCGCTGGTGGTGCCGTCGCCGAGAGAAACGTAGGAAACCTCGTCGCCCTGGAAGGCGACGTCTTTGAACTGGCGATAATCCAGTACAGTCTTGGGCGGGATTTCAGCTGCTTTGGGGCGGTGCGAAAAATAGCGTCCGGCCTCGGCGCAGCCTACGGCCTGCAGAATCTGCGATCCCGTGGGGGACGATTGAGTCACGATATTCAGCCGCTTGTAGCCCCAGTGTGAGGGCATCTGGCGTCCGCCGGAACTGGGATCATCGGCTGCGCCCACGGCCTGCAGAAACATGTCCAGGGGTTTGGCGCCGAGCGCCAGGCACAACGCGCGGTCGCGATAATAAGGATAGAACCAGTCGTAGCCCGGCTTCAGCGCCATTCCGGCGGCCACGCCGATGGCCTCATGCCCGGCCCCGGACATCTGGAAGAAGATCTTCTGTTGCCGCTTGAGCAGGATTTCCCGGTCGTCGATACGCCGGGAGGTATACATGATGCGGTAGGCCTCGATCAATTGCTCGCGCGTAAGTCCCTCGTAGGTCTGGGACTTCTTGCCGTTGGCAAGGGAGAGTTTAGGGTCGGTCTTTGTCGTCGCCATCCGGTTCCCTGATGAAAGCGTTATGAATATGCCAGCTTTTGAATACGGTGCTGAATATTAACCGGCAGGTTGCATTGTAAACGGGAATTGGGCGTTGGAAAACATGCAAGTTCTTGCCCGGGGTATTCCGGGAACTTTAGTCACCCGCACGTCCGGCCAAAGGCTTAGTGCGGACGGCAGGACGCTGCCATCATTTATCCTGAAAGGGCATGATTCAGACCTGCCGGGCTTTTGATCCGGGCTTGATTAAACTGGTGATCTTCGATCTGGATGGGACGCTGATCGATTCGCGGCTCGATCTGGTGCATTCGGTGAACGCGGCGCTGCGCCACATCGGGCGTCCGGAGCTGCCGGATGATGTGATTGCCAGCTACGTGGGCGACGGCGCACCTATTCTGATTCAGCGGGCGCTCGGCGGTGAGGCAGTCGACGAAGCAGTCGTTCGCCGGGGCTTGCAGTTTTTTCTGTCTTACTACCGGGAGCACAAACTCGACCACACCACGGTTTACGCCGGCGTAAAGGAAGCTCTGGCCGCCATTCGACGCACACCTCAGGGCACATCCAATGGGAAACCTCGCAATATGGCTGTGCTCTCGAACAAGCCCGTCGTCCCGTCGCGGGCCATCGTCGAAGCGCTGGGACTGGGACCGTTCACCCAGATTTATGGCGGGAACAGCTTTGCGACCAAGAAACCGGATCCGGAAGGAGCGCGCAAGTTGCTCGAGGAAAACGGCACGCGCCCGGAAGAGACCGCGATCATTGGCGACTCGCACGTCGATATTGAAACCGGGCTCAACGCTGGCTTGTGGACGGTGGGCGTGAGTTATGGCTTTGCTCCGCATACGCCTGCGGGAGCGGCCGCCGGACGTGCTGGTGGATACTCCCCACGAGCTAGCGAAAGTGTTCGCTTAGATCTGTTTAAGCACCTCAGGGGCTAATGCCCGCGTCGGTGTTGGCCCTAGGCGGCGCGGCTTAAGCCGCGCCCTTTCAAGGCGGAGCGATGTAAGCCGGATCCGCCGAATCGCTGGCTTGGAAGCGCTGCACCACGCAAAATCGGGGCGGTCTCATGTAAACTCATGCGACGATGAGCGAATCCACGGGTGGTTTCACGGCGTCGGAGTTGCGCAAGCTGCGCAGCATGAAAGATCCGTACGGCATCCAGAAATTTCTCGACGATGCTCCCTATCACCTGGCGGATACGGCGTGGTCGCCGCGGCGGGTGCTTGCCGAGCAGACGGCGCACTGCCTTGAGGGCGCCATCTTCGCTGCGGCCGCGCTGAGGGCCAACGGATATCCTCCCTTGCTGCTGGATTTTGAGGCTGAGCACGACACCGATCACGTGGTAGCCATCTTTCGGCAGAACGGAGGTTGGGGCGCCGTCGCCAAATCGAACTACACAGGATGCCGCTGGCGTGAGCCTATCCATCGCACGCTGCGCGAGCTGGCGATTACTTATTTCAACGGGTATTTCAACCTGCGGCGGGAGCGCACGCTGCGGCGTTATTCGGTCCCCGTGAATTTAAAGCGTTTCGATCGTCAGAACTGGATGACTACAGACCAGCCGGTGTGGTTCATCGTGTATCACCTGTTCGAGGTTAAGCATTACCCGCTTATCACACCGGCCATGGCCAAGGCGTTGCATCGTGTGGACGAGCGGCTGTTCCAGGGAGAGTGCCTGGGGAAAGCGTACAAGGCTGGCGGCAGGTAACGGGGTATTTTCTTGCATCCTTAGGGAACTGTCTGCCTTCTAAGGACGTAATACCCCTCATGAGAAGACTGGGTCTCGCTCCGCTTTCTCTGCTCATCATTCTCTTTGCTCGTCTGCTTGCGTTTGGGCAGGATCAATCCGCCCCGGCTGCTTCCGGCACCTCGCCCAGCGCCGCTTCTCTGCCCGATTTGAAGCCCGATGCCAACGGCAAGCTTTCTCAGGAGCAGATGCAAAAGTTGCTTCGCATTGTCGCCGACAAGGACCTCGAGAACGACAAACGCCTGCGCGACTATACCTACATCGAACGCGACCAGGAGCACAAGGTCGATGGAAAGGGGCAGGTGAAGTCCACGGAAGTTAAGACTTATGACGTGATGGAACTCTATGGCGAACAGGTGCAGCGGCTGATCGAGAAGGACGATAAAGCGCTCGACCAGAAGGACGCAGCCAAGGAGGAAGAAAAGATTCAGAAGATCATAGACAAGCGCAAGAACGAATCGGAAGGTGATCGCAGAAAGCGGGAAGAAAAAGAAGAGAAAGATCGTGAAGAGGACCGTAAGTTCGTGCGCGAGGTGGCCGACGCCTACAATTTCACACTGGTGGGTACGGAATCGCTGGGCGGGCGCGAGGCGTGGGTGATTGAGGGCGAGCCGCGTCCGGGATTTGTGCCTCAGTTGAAGGAGTCCAAGTATCTATCGAAGTTTCGCGGGCGCGCGTGGATCGACAAGAACGATCTACAACTGGCCAAGATGGACGTGGAATGCCTGGACACGATCTCCTGGGGACTGTTCCTGGCGCGTTTTCACAAGGGTTCGCGCTTCATGCTGGAACAGACGCGGGTAAACGACGAAGTGTGGTTGCCGCTGCATGTCACGGCGAAGATCGATGTACGTTTGGCGCTGCTGAAGAACTTCGATGTGGACCTGGAGCAGACCTACCGCGATTACAAAAAATTCCGGGCGACGGCGAAGATTGTGAGCGTGGGGGACGTGAAGCCGTAGCCGACGGCCGGCCTGGACCCTCGGCTGGGTTTGTATCATCTAATCAACTTCCGTGACTGCCCGGCAGCCGCGACCCGTATACTCTACCTCTCTCAGGTGAAACATGTCTTCTCCGGTCATCATCGGTGCAGTTGGCTCGAGTTCCGGTGGCGCCAGTCCCATGTTTTCCGGCGGACCGGTAAATCAAGAGCAGGCTTTTCCTGCGCTCACGCCTTCGCAGATCGACCGAATCCGCCCGTTCGGCCGGATCCGACAGACGACGGTTGGAGAAATTCTGTTTGAGCCCGGGGATACGGCCGCGCATTTTTTCGTGCTGCTTTCAGGGGCGCTGGAGATCGTGCAGCTCACCGTGCAGGGCGAGCGCTTGATCGTTACCCACCAGGCCGGAAGCTTTACCGGCGAGATGACGATGATCTCGGGCCGCGGAGCACTGGCGCGCGGCCGGGTGACGGCCGCCGGCGAGTTCCTTGAGTTGAGCCCGGAAGCGCTGCGGCTCTTGGCCTCGCGAGACGAGGAGTTGAGCGGAATCTTTATGCGGGCGTTCATTCTGCGCCGGGTGATGCTGATTTCATCCGGCAGCGGGAACGTGATTCTGCTGGGTTCACGGCACTCGGCTAAGACGCTGCGTCTGCGGGAATTTCTCACTCGCAACGGGCATCCCCATACCTACATCGATCTGGACACCGACACGGGAGCGCAAGAACTGCTGGACCGGTTTGCCGTCACGGTTGACGAAATTCCGGTAGTGATCTGCAACGGAGAGACCGTGCTGCGCGGGCCGTCGATCCAGGAACTGGCAAGGTGCCTGGGGCTCAACGCGCACATTACAGCTGCGGAAGTGCGGGATCTGGTAATTGTCGGCGCCGGCCCCGCGGGTCTGGCTGCCGCGGTTTACGGCGCGTCGGAAGGCCTGAACGTTTTGGTGATCGAAGCGGAGTCTCCCGGTGGGCAGGCGGGATCGAGTTCGAAAATCGAAAATTATCTGGGCTTTCCCATGGGAATTACGGGGAACGAACTGGCGGGCCGTGCTGCTGCGCAGGCGCAGAAGTTTGGCGCCAAAGTGCTGGTCGCAAGTAGCGTGACTAAATTGAATTGCGAGCGGCGTCCCTATGAGTTGAGTGTGGATTGCGGCCAAACGATTCGCGCGCGCACGGTGGTGATTGCCAGCGGCGCGCAGTACAACAAGCCGGCGATCGATAACCTGAAGAAGTTTGAAGGCCAAGGCGTTTATTACGGCGCCACTTACATCGAAGCGCAGTTGTGCGGGAACGAGGAAGTGGTTGTAATCGGCGGAGGGAACTCAGCCGGACAGGCTGCGGTCTATTTATCCCAAACGGCAAGCAAAGTTCATATGGTCGTGCGGGCGCGGCAGTTGTCAGACACGATGTCGCGCTACTTGATCCAGCGGATCGAGGAGAATCCGGCGATCGAACTGCACTACCGCACAGAGATTGTGGGCCTCGACGGAGATACCCAACTGGAGCGCGTGACCTGGCAGGATAAGAACACCGGAGAGATTTCGACGCATGATCTGCGGCATTTATTCATCATGGCGGGAGGTTCTCCGCGAACCGAGTGGCTGAAGGGATGCTTGGCCATGGACGGCAAGGGGTTCGTCCTTACCGGGCGGGATCTCGATCCAGTTTTACACGGCTTCCATTGGCCGCTTTCGCGCGTGCCGTTCATGCTGGAGACGAGCTTGCCTGGAGTGTTTGCCGTGGGCGACGTGCGCGCCGGGAATGTGAAACGCGTGGCCGCCGCCGTGGGCGAAGGATCGATCGCGATATCCTTGGTGCACCGGGTGCTGGCGGAGTTGTAGCCGTGGCGATTAGCATGTAAACTCCTGGGCTGTTACGCGGAAGCAGCCCCGAGATGTGCAGACGTCTTTTTCTTCTGGTCGTGGTGGTTTCCCCTCTGCTGGCGCCGGCTCGGGATAAGCCGGAAAACTGGGTCGAGGTCCGCAGTCCGCATTTCTCTGTGGTTAGCAACTCAAATGAGAAACAGGCCCGGCGCGTGGCCGATCAGTTCGAGCGCATGCGGTCTGTTTTCCATACGCTCTTCCCGAAAATACAGATCGATACCCTCGGTTCCATCACAGTGTTAGCCATCAAAGATGAGAAAGATTTCCGCGCGCTGGAACCGGCGGCATATCTGGCCAAGGGACAGCTCAAGCTTGGCGGGCTGTTCCTGCGCGGAGCAGACAGGAGCTACGTTCTGCTGCGCCTCGATGCCGAGGGCGAGCATCCGTATGCGGTGGTGTATCACGAGTACACACATTTTCTACTGAGTAGAGTGGAATGGATGCCGCTGTGGCTGAATGAGGGTCTGGCGGAGTTTTACCAAAACACGGACATCCGCGAGAAGGAAGTCGAACTGGGAGAGCCGAGTCCGGAGAATCTGTATTTGCTGCGGAAGAGCCCGCTGTTGCCGCTGGCGGCGCTGTTTACCATAGACCGTACGTCGCCGTACTACCACGAGGAAAACAAAGGTTCGATCTTTTACGGCGAATCCTGGGCACTGACGCACTATCTCCAAATGAAGGATTATCGTAACAACACTCATCGCATAACCGATTACGCGCAACTGCTGGCCCAGAAGGTTGACGCGGTCACTGCCGCGACGCGTGCGTTCGGGGACCTGAAACAGTTGCAATCGGCACTGGACGGGTATGTTCGGCAGGGGAGCTTCCAATATTTCAGAATACCGGGGGCGACGGATGTGGACGATGCTGCCTTCCAGTCTCATGTGCTGGGCAACGCTCAGGCTGAGGCGGTGCGGGCCGATTTTCTAGCTTACAACCAGAGAACTGCGGACGCGCGCGCCCTTCTCGACCATCTCTTGCAGGAAGATCCGAACAATGTACTGGCGCATGAAACCATGGGATTTCTGGAATTTCAGGAACGGCATATCGATGAGGCGCGGAATTGGTACGCTCAGGCGGTAAAGCTGGACTCGCAAAGCTACCTGGCGCATTATTATTTTGCCGCTATTTCCATGAACGGAGTGTTGGACGCAGCGGGAGAAGCGCAGGTGGAGAGCAGCCTGCGCACCAGCATCAAGCTGAATCCAAGCTTCGCTCCGAGTTACGACCGGCTGGCGGCATTCCTGGCGATGCATCACCGTAACCTCGACGAAGCACGCATGATGGCATTGACTGCGGTTGAACTGGAGCCGAGAAACTTAACCTACCGCATGGAGACAGCTAATGTCTTGCTGCAGATGGAGCGCGGCAAAGATGCCGTGACCGTGATTCGCAATGCCATGCAACTGGCCAGCTCTCCGCAGGAAACCGCGATGGCCGAGGACTTTCTGCGACATGCGGAGGAATATGCGAAGGCGCAGGAACAGAGCGAGCGCTTCACCCAGCAACTGAAGACGCGAAATCCGGGGACAGAAACCGACAGTCGTGGCGCAGAAGTGAGAGGTTCCGCGGTGCATGACGAGGCTCTTCCCAATGGAGCGCACCATTTTGTGACCGGTGTGCTGAAAGATGTGCATTGCAATACTCCGGCGATTGATCTGAATGTGATTGCCGCAGGGAAAACGCTGGGGCTGCATTCCGGCGACTATTTCAAGATCGAATACAGCACGCTCGGGGTCACGCTGAAAGGGAACCTCGACCCTTGCGCGGACCTGGAAGGAAGGCCGGCTAAGGTTGAGTATGTGGATTCGGCGAGCAACGGTCCGGCTGCAGTGACGGCGATTGAGATTCACAAGTGAGTGAGAGTTAGTCAGTTGCGGGGAGTTTGGATTTAGAGGGCGATGCCGCGAGTCCTACCTGTGGTGACAGCGTTTATAATAGAGAGATTCTCTACCATCGAAAACGCCGTCTGTCTGGACGGCGGCGGGGAGAGCAGGTTCGTCGCTTCGCTCGGAATGAGAAATACGGTTTGGCCAAGGGCTAGGAGCTAACAGCTTAAGAGTTGGTTTTTATGGACTTCAAACTCGTTTCCGATTACAAGCCGCAGGGGGACCAGGGGCGCGCGATTGAGTCTCTGCTGCGCGGCGTGTATGACCGCGAGCAGCATCAGGTTTTGCTGGGCGTTACCGGGTCGGGCAAGACTTACACCATGGCCAAGGTGATCGAGGCGGTGAACCGTCCGGCGCTGGTGATGGCGCATAACAAGACGCTGGCGGCGCAGCTTTATCACGAGTTCAAGAATTTCTTTCCGCACAATGCGGTCGAATATTTCGTTTCTTATTACGACTACTACCAGCCCGAGGCTTACGTTCCGGCCGCCGACCTTTTCATCGAAAAAGAAGCGACCATCAACGATGAACTCGACAAGCTGCGGCTTTCGGCGACCAGGTCGCTGTTCGAACGGCGCGACGCGCTGATTGTGGCATCGGTGAGCTGCATCTACGGCCTGGGATCGCCCGAGGCTTATTACGGCATGATGCTGTTTCTGGAAAAGGGCCAGAAGATCACGCGCGAGGACATCACGCACAAGCTGGTCGACATTCTTTACGAGCGCACCAACGGCGAGTTCAAGCGCGGAACGTTTCGCGTGCGCGGCGACGTGATCGAGGTCTTCCCTACTTACGACGACATGGCTTACCGCATCGAGTTGTGGGGAGATCAGGTGGAGTCGCTGGCGCAGATCGATCCGCTGTTTGGCACGGTGAAGCAGAAGTACATGCGGCTGCCGATTTATCCCAAGACGCATTATGTGATGAAGGACGAGACGCGGGCATCGGCCGTGGAGTCGATCAAGAAAGAGCTGGCGTGGTGGGAAGTGGAACTGGAGAAGCAGGGGCGCATGGTGGAGGCGCAGCGCATTCACCAGCGCGTGAAGTTTGATCTGGAAATGATCAAGGTGATGGGCTACTGCCACGGCATCGAGAATTATTCGCGGCATTTTACCGGGCGCATGCCGGGCGAGCCTCCGCCGACGCTGCTGGATTATTTTCCGCGCGATTATCTGATGTTCATCGACGAGTCGCACCAGACCGTGCCGCAGTTGCGCGGCATGTATGCCGGCGACCGCTCGCGCAAGGAAACGCTGGTGGAGTATGGCTTCCGCATGCCGTCGGCGCTGGATAACCGTCCGCTGACGTTTGAGGAGTTCGAGCATCGCACGAACCAACTGGTTTATGTTTCGGCGACGCCGGGGCCGTACGAGCTGACGAAATCGGCGGGCGTGGTGGTGGAGCAGATCATCCGGCCGACGGGGCTGATCGATCCGGAAGTCGAGGTGCGTCCGGTGAAGGGGCAGATCGACGATCTGCTGCATGAGATTCGCGCGCGCGTGGAGAAGGGCGAGCGCGTGCTGGTGACCACGCTGACCAAGCGCATGTCCGAAGACCTGGCCGAATATTACGCCGAGGTGGGCGTGAAGTGCCGCTACATGCACTCGGAGATCGAGACGCTGGAGCGGGTGAAGATTCTGCGCGATCTGCGCAAGGGCGAGTTCGATGTATTGATCGGCATCAATCTGCTGCGCGAGGGCCTGGATCTGCCGGAAGTTTCGCTGGTGGCGATTCTCGATGCGGATAAAGAAGGCTTTCTGCGGTCGCGGGGATCGTTGATCCAGACCATCGGCCGCTGCGCGCGGCATCTGCACGGGCCGCGCGATTCTCTATGCCGACCGCATGACCGATTCGATGAAGCGGGCGATGGACGAAACCCTGCGCCGGCGCGCGATTCAGACCGCCTACAACGAGGAGAACGGAATCACGCCGGAGTCGATCGTGCGTCCGCTGGACATGACGCTGGCCGGCATCGTCGCCGCCGACTACACCGACCTGACCGGCGGCGAAGCCGAAGGCATGCCCGAGTTCAAGTCGCAGGAAGAGTTGGACGCCTACATCGTCAAGCTCGAAAGCGACATGCGCGAAGCGGCCAAGCGGTTTGAGTTCGAGAAGGCGGCGAAGTTGAGGGATACGATTAAGGAGTTGAGGACGAAGGAGTTTTTGTTCGCGTAGCGGCGGAACGGACAGAACCGATCGGCCACTAGATCGCGGAAGATTAAATCTCACAAATACACGATTCTTGTGTTACACTGTGTTCGTGTCATCCACGAACCGCCTGCGCAACGTAACCGTCACGCTCGAAGAAGACGTCGCCAAATGGGCCCGCATCGAAGCTGCTAAGCGGGATACCAGCGTTTCCCGGTTGCTGGGTGAGTTGCTGAAAGAACGCATGGGAAAGCCTTCTGGCAAGAGTCCCGTCTCCGACGCGGCGGAGCGATTGGCTGGCTTCGGCAAGCGGCATGACCTTTCGTTGCGCGGGCTCAAGATCAAAGACTTGATCGATGAAGGACGGCGGTGAGCCGGTTTGTGGTGGATGCGTCGGTGGTACTAACCTGGTGCTTCCCCGATGAAAAATCTGCCTTAGCCCAGAGAGTCGCTCAATTGTTCAAGGACGGCGAATCGGCGATCGCCCCTTCGTTCTGGCCACACGAAGTGCTGAACGCGTTGCTGGTTGGCGAAAGACGGAAGCGGATTTCCGCTGACCTCATCCGCACCTTCCTTACGGACCTGGCGACGCTTCCGATTTTGCTGCAGGAAATGCGGGCTGACGATGTGTTCGACCGGATCCAGTCTCTCAGCCGCGAGCATGGCATGACCACCTACGACGCCGCCTATCTTGATCTCGCTCAGACCAACTGCCTACCCGTGGCGACCTTGGACGAGGATCTGATCCGAGCATGCGTTAGAACAGGCGTAGAGCTGATACGAGAATAGTTTGTTTTTACCGTCCATAGGCGGCGCTCGCCGCCAGCGGCTTGCGATGAAACGTATATCCGTCGAAGCTTTCTGAACGGAAGTTCAGGTTGGGGGCGCAGAGCTTTTCGGTTTGGCTCAGGAAAAGGTATCCGCCGGGTTCGAGGTAGAGATGCAGGCGCTCCAGCAGCGCAATGCGCTGGGCGCGAGAGAAGTGCGGTAACACGTCCATGCAGAAGATGCAGTCGAAGCGTCCGATGTAGCCGGGGCGGGCCAGGTTCATGCAATTGAAAGTGACCAGGCTGCGCAGCCGAGGCTTCACCAGCAGATGCGCCGGACTGCGCGGAGACACTCTGAGATGAGTTGGAAGCGCCATTCTTTGACTGGCTCTGGGCTTGGCTCTGGGTCTGAGCTTCGTCCTGAGGATCATTCTGGCCGCCATTCTGTGGAACTGCCGGCGAACTGATCTTCGAAAAATAATTCCGAATGGTGGCTGGCGGCAAGCCATCCAGAGCGGACTGCCGATATACGCCACGATCGGCGGCTTCAATGTTTTGCGGCAGCAAGTCGCTGCCCACGATGTGAATCGACAATCCTGCGCCGAGGTTTGCGGAAGGGGCCGGCGCTGGATCTGCGATGCCTCCGCTGCGCGTGGTGGACTTTCCGTTTCCACTGCCGCTTCCATTGCCGCTCGCATTGTTCGAGGCGTTTCCGTTATTCCCGGCAGTGGCGCCGTTGTGGCTCAAACCGTCGCAGACTGCCATGGCAATCGAGTATGTCTCTTCTCCCGTAGAGCAGCCCGCGCTCCAGATGCGGAGCGGCGTGGTACCGTCAACAGACTTGCGAATGCAAAGCTGCGGCACCACATGCCGCGCCAGAGCATTAAGCGCTCCGGGATGACGGAAGAAACCGGTATTGACATTGACCAGCCCATCGAGCAGGGATGGAAGGCTGGAGGGATCCTGGTCGGAAGAGCGCAGACGTTCCAGCATTGCGGTGGACGATCCCAGGTCCTGGGCGTCGATGTACTCGGCGACGTGCGCAGCCAGCGCGCTGTTGGGACAGTCAAGAACGACTCCGGTTTGGCGCTCAACCAGCAGGCGCAACTCCGAGAGCTCGTGTTCCAGGATGGTGCTGGTCGCGATTAGCTTATGCATAGAGCCTTTCCCCAAGCGCACATGAGAAAACATGCGCTCGCCGAGCTAGATCAAGTCGGCATATTTGCCGGGGGGAGGTAACCGGTTCTCAGTTCTTGCCTCAGTTGCCCGCAGCGGTGGCGGCGCGGTACTTGCCCGAGTCCCGTTCCACCTGCTGAGCCACCACGTTCATTTCCTTTTCGATCGACGAAAAACGCTGCAGCACTTCGTGGATGCGCAGCGTCATGTTGCGAATAGTTTCAATCTGCGCCCGGGCCTGGGCCGAAAGGCTGCCGGGTTCGATGAGCAGCAGATCGGAGTTTCCCAGAAGCGAAGTGAGCGCGTTATTCAGGCCGTGGCGCATCTCGAGCATGTAGCGGCCGAGCATGGCCTGACGTTCGAGTGTGACGCAAATCTCTTCGGAGGCGCGGGCGCGGGCTTCGGCGCCGGCGCGGAGAACGGCTTCGCCGGCCGCCGGAATCAAGACGTTCAGCCAGTTTTCGTCAGAGCGCAGCACCGAGGTGCGCGGCCAACGCTCGCGCACCAGTTGCGCGGTCGGAGCGTCGTGACAGATGCAGAACAAGGGCTGCTGGGTCGAGTGCAAGGGTTCCAGGACCACCGAAAGCACCTCGCGGCGCAGCGGCCCGACGATGGCAACGGCGAAGTTATCGATGGAGCGTGGCCAGAGATCTCCGCTGAGCAGCGTGAAGGTGGGCACGTGGCGCTCCATTTGCCAGCGTGCGGTGATGCTGCGGGAGAACTCCACGTCGTCGGAAATAACGAGTACGGTCGGATGATCCACTTGCCAGTTTCCTTTTTGTGCCTACTTCTTTTTGCCGGGCTGCGAGTCCGCATCCGGATTCCATTCCTGCGGTGCGGCGGATACATCGAATTCAGCAACATCCGCGTCAGCCGCGGCAAACTTGGCTTTGGGCTTCGCAGCCGTCTCAGGTGCAGCTTCCTTAGCTATGGCAGTCTTTGGTGGACTCTGGCGCACTTCTGCGGGCTTCGCAACTTTGGCACCAGCGGCAGCAGCAGCGGCTCGTGGTGCGGCCGGGGACGAGGCAGCTCCGGCGCCTTTTGCTGCTGCGTCTTTTGTGGCTGAACCACGACCCAGGGCTCCCTCGACGGACGCGCGCAGGTCCACCAGCATGCGCAGCGGCTGGCCGGAAGAGTACTCCGCCTGGAACATGACTTTCCAGGACTGGCAGATCATGCGCAGGCGAATAATCGGTTCCTGCGCGGAGAATTGAGCGCGCCGGCAGTCGATGGTCTCCACGCCTTTTTCTTCCAGCTCGGTGAGGCCGTCGAGAATGCTGTTGAGGTCGGCGAGCATAAGGCGGAAGAAGACACGCCGCATCAAATATCCGAACCGGGTAAATGCGACCAACGCGATGGGCAGGTAGAACAGATCACCGGCCTGAGCCTTGGCCTTGCGTCCCTGCTCGAGCACGCCGCCGTGCAGCAGTTCGTCGAGCGAACGGCAGCGGCGGGCGGAGTCAAGCACCCGGTCCAAAGCGTTTAACCACACCGGGCTCTTGAGTTCCACCTTGCCGAGGACGGGCTCCAGGCCCTGGGCCACATAAGCGAGGTCGGCGCTGTTGTCGTCGAGATCAGTGGGAGCGCCCTGGCTGAAATATTGCACCAGCAGGAAATCAATCTTGTCGCGCGCGGAATCATTTCGAGGAGTCTTGGCCAGGAAGTGCTGGAGCAGTGCGACCAGGCCGTCGGGATCCACCAGCGAACTGGTTTGGAGAAACTGGCGCAACTGGTGAACCTGGATTTTGTCATCCATCTCGTTCAACCAATGCTGGGCCTGCTCGACGGACTCGCGCCCCGGCGTATCCGCCTGAGCCTCGAGATCGGCGCAGCCGGGGATGTCGATGACGAACTCCCGCGCCAGTTCGGAATAAATGGGATGAAGACGGCGCGCGCTCGACCAGACAGCCGCGAGATCTGGAGCAGGCACCGGGGGCTGTGGAGATGACGGTTGTGGTGACGAAGGTTGCGTCATGGTTTCACGATCCAGTTGGGAACTGAGGTGACAAAGCGAGCTGCCACGACGGTTGTGCCCGGATGATATTGCACCGCAACCACCGAGGCTTCGGTGTCGAGTGAGCCGTCGGAGTTGCGCAGCCGCAGGACGTCGCCGAACTCCAGCGGCGTGGAGCAGGCGAACAGAACTTCACGCTCTGTGCCGAATTCGATGACCGTGCTTTCCTGAACGACCGCCTGCGCGACCGCACGGCCCGCCTGGCGGTCACTGCTCGCGCGCGTCAACTGCACCGGAATGCGAACCGGCGTGGCCTCAGGAAAAAAGCGCGCCAGTTCAGCGACCGTGCTGGTTTGCGCCGACCGCGATTGAGCTGTGCCTGGTTGCGCCAAACGATTTCGACCCTTTCCCTGCGCTCCTGTAGGACAGCCGCTGCTCGGGGCAAGCTCCCAGGCTGTCCGCCGGGAGAGCCCGGCATAAATGCGGTTGGGCTCCCTCTCTTCCCGGTTAGGAAGAACAGTGGGGAGCCGGAACACGCGGTTACGCGAGAAAGAGAAGCACGACCGGGACCACAGTGTGGAACGGAAGGACTAGCACTCAGGCGCTAGATTTTTCAGTGGGTTAGAAGGCCGGCGCTGATAGCTGGGAAGAAGTCGCCGAGACTTCTGTCTCAAGCTGAGACAAAGTCTCACGTGCCAGCTCAGCCCTTACTTAGGACTGGGTTCATAGAAGAGGCTCAGCCGATGCTGCTTAAGATAGTCCAGCTTCTCCTGGAATCCGGGCTGGCCGGGATAGGGGTCCGCGGTAAAGTTGACGATCTGGTCGCAGAGGCGGATATTCTCCGTCCGCACATAGCAGTTGGCCCAGTCGCGCTTGCCGCTGGAATACCACCGGATATCCTCCCACGGTTTGCGAACCGTAGCAGGCAGGAGCAGCAGGACCCATAACGTGAGGACGAGATTCCGCTTGCCATGCCACGACTTCGAAAGCAGGTAGAAGTAGATTGCGAGGAAGGCCGGAATCAGCAGGGTGACGTAGCGGGAAGAATATGCCAGTTTCATGGTCGCGCAGACGCGTCCGATCGCGGCATTCATGGAGAAGAGCAGAGAATAGCTCAAGAGTACGGCGCCGATCAGGTGTGCGTCATGACGCGGACCCTCCAGCAAATGCCGGATATGCCAGACAAATATAGCGATCACAAGCAAGAGGATTGCCGCGCCCAGGGCCGTCATTGTTGCCGAGACATGAAGGGGCCTTGGCACCACGAAGGCTGAGAACATCAAGGTGACGAACTGGGGATACCGCAGAAACTGACTATAAGGAATCGCTAAACAATCCACTCCGGAAAAAAAAGTGTAATGGATAAAGAAAGAGGCGAAAGAGGCGGCCGCCACTAGTAGTCCAGCAAAGGCGTGGGCGAAGGGAACGGATGTCAGGTGGCGCCAACTCCAGTAGCACTGGAGCAGGAAGACTCCAATGGTGACCACTCCCATGAAGAAGCCCCAACCGGTATAGATGAGCAGGATATTCAGCACGAATATTAATGAGTATCCCAGCAACCGATTACGTATCAGGAGGGCAAGGCAGTACAGCATCATCATCAACAAGGGAAGGCCACTGTAGCCGGGATTCGGCGTGCCGATCATTGCCTCATATTGCTGCAAGGTCAAGAAGATCACTGGAATCGCGATATCGGAATACGAAAGCGGGCCATACAGCTTGCGCTTCAGCAGCAGCGCGAGCAGCATGGCAGCAAGAATACTGCCGCCGACGATGAACGCATCGCCGCGCACGTTCCAGTGGGTCAAGGGATAGAGATACTTGTCGGGAAGAAGGCCGAGCCCTTCGCGGATCGGCCCTCCGGCCGGCTCCAGGAAAAAGAGCTCTCTAATGCTCGGCCGATGGCGGAAGAACGGTGTCATGTACTCCCACTGGTCGTAAAAGAAAACGTTGACCGAGTACTTCCATATAACCAGAAAGAAACGCGTACCGAGTGCTGCGATAGCGACAGCAATTGCCAGCACAGGTCCAGAGCGCAGTTTGTCGCGGACGTTCTCCCCCCGTCCCGTAGAGCCGCAGCTTCCCATAGCTGTCATGATTGAGGTCATGTTGCCTGTCGGCAGCGCGTCTGTCAAAAAAATCTCTGGTGAACATGCGTAATGCTCAAGTGAGAACATCTCAAAATCAGGGGACCGCGGGGTAGAGGTTGATCGTTCCGTTGCATCGACCGATCTGTTATGCTTGTGCTCCACTAAACAATCCACAGGGTGTGTCGGCCGAGCGTATCCGCCTGTTCGTAGCGCTCGCGCCCAGGTCGTTGCCGGGCACTCTCGTGGAAACCCTGTTTGCAGCGACCACCTCGGTCCCTAAAGATTGACAGGAATTCCGCGAGGCTCCGGTCTTGCGAAGAAAGCTTGGGAGCATATTTCTATGAAAACAACTCTGAAGTTAGTCTGGTGGAGCGCTGTGCTCGGGATTGCGCTTGCCACCATCGTTTTACCGACCAGATCAGCTGCGCAAGATCAAGACGATCCTCCCGGCCGCGTCGCTCGGCTCGGCTATCTGCAGGGTTCGGTTTCGTTTCTGCCGGCCGGTGAAACGGACTGGGTAGGAGCGGTCCCCAACCGGCCTATGAGCACGGGCGATCAGCTCTGGACCGATGAGAATTCGCGCGCTGAAGTGCAATTGGGCTCGGCCGTGATTCGTCTGGCGCCGCTTACTACCTTCTCTTTCCTCAACCTCGATGACGATACGGTTCAGATCCAGCTCACCTCAGGTGCCATCAACGTTACGGTGCGGTGGCTGCGTGACCAGGGGGATTTCGAGGTCGATACTCCCAACCAGGCGTTTAACGTTTTCCAGCCCGGCCATTATCGCGTGGAGGCGAGCGCCGACGGAAGTTACACGGTCATTAGTGTCCGCGCCGGCGAGGGCGCAGCGACCGGTGGCGGCCAGACCTTTACCCTGCGCGGGGGACAGAGAGGGACATTCAGCGGAACGGAGTCGCTCTATGCCGACGTCGAGCCGATTTACGATCCCGATGAGTTTGATACCTGGTCGGAGGCGCGCGACCATCGCTACGATTTCTCCCGTTCGGCGCAGTATCTGTCGCGCGACGTGGTCGGCTTCGACGACCTCGATGACTACGGCGACTGGCGCGACGATCCCAGTTATGGCCATGTCTGGTTTCCCAGCCAGGTTGCCGCGGGCTGGGCGCCATATCACGCAGGCCATTGGGATTGGATTTCTCCCTGGGGATGGACATGGGTGGATGATTTCTCGTGGGGCTACGCGCCATTCCACTACGGACGCTGGGTGAGCGTGGGCGGACGCTGGGGCTGGGTTGCCGGTCCCGCAACAGTGCAGGCGGTGTATGCGCCGGCGCTGGTGGTCTTCATCGGCGGGGGTCCGGGCGGCTTCGGCGGTGATGTGGGATGGTTTGCGCTGGGTCCGCGGGAAGTTTATGTGCCGTCGTATCACGTCAGCCAGGCGTACGTGACCCGTGTCAACATCAGCAGTACTACGGTGAACGTCACCCAGGTGACGAACGTTTACAACACGACTATCATCAAGAACTCGACGACGATTACGAACATTACGTATGCGAACCGCAGTGTGCAAGGGGCGGTGATGGTAGTGCCGCAGCAAGCGTTCGTGAGCGCGCAGCCGGTGATGAAAGCATCCGTCACGGTGAACGCACAGCAGATCGCCAGCATGTCAGTGAGTCCCAGAGCTTCCGTGGCTCCGACGCGAGCGAGCGTGCTAGGGGCGAAGGCTGCTTCCGCAGGTCACGTCGCCGCGCCTCCGGCAGCAGTAGCGAGCCGGCAGGTCGTCGCCAAAAAGACTCCGCCGCCGCCGCCGGTACCTTTTGCGAAACAGCAGCAGGCGCTGGCAGCGCATCCCGGACAACCGTTAGCGAGAACCGAAGTGCAGACGCTGCGTCCGGCTGCCTCTGCGGCGGCGCGGCCGATGGTGAAGGTAGCGCCTGCCGGGAAACCGGCGACACCGAACGTGGGACATCCGGCCAACCTGCCGAATGCAGCGCGGCCCGGCCAACCTGCAGCGCCCGCGAATCAGCCGATGAATCGACCGGGCAATCAACCTGCCCCGGCCGAACGGCCCGCCGCGGCCGCTCCCGCTCAACCGAGTCGTGCACCGGCCGCACCGCCGAGTCGCGCGGAACCAGCGCAACCTAGCAACCGTCCGGAGCCAACCAGGCCGGAAGCTACTCAGCCTCCGCCGAACCGGACTCCGCCTCCACCGGCTGCACGCCCGCAGACTCCTCCTCCAGCAGAGCGTCCGGAGCAGCGCACGCCTCCCGCGGCGACCAAGCCTGTGGCGCCTCCGGAGCGCACAGCTCCTCCTGCGGCTGCGAAACCGGCTCCTGAAAAACCGGCTCCCGCGAAACCAGCGGCGGCTCCTCAAAAACCGCCACAGAAGCCGCTGACGCCTGAGGAGAGAAAGCAGGAAGAAGAACGGCAGAAGAAGGAACAGCAGAAGCCTCAGGGTGAATAGTGCTCAATCGCAGAAAGCCGCATGGAAATCGTTCGGAACACCCTGAATGTTCTCAGGGTGTTTTTTGCCGGGTAGAGCAATTACGGAGATGGCGGCGCATCCTTGAAACTAAGGAAGCGCCGCCCGGATCTCTGTCCGTCTACTTTAACGTGATCTCGCGTGTCAGGATGCTTGTGACTGTTCGTCCGTTTTGCACGCGCTTGTCGATCACCTGCTGCTCCTTACTCTTGTCGCCATAGTGGCTCATGCGGAGATCGAGAATTTTTTGTGCCAGTCCGTCGAGGGCGGCGAAGTTCTTATAGCTGATGGCGAAGCCAATGTCCCAGTCCTCTGGATTGGCTTTCGTACTGTTCAGGAAGATGCTGTAGTTTTCAATCAGCCCCGCCTTCTTCTCCGCGTCCCAGATCGGTTTGATGTTGTTTTTCAGATCGTCCATGAACGCGTTGAAGTGTCCGGGCAATATTTGGACCAACGTGACCCGAGTGACTCCACCCTCGGTGTATTGGTCTTGTGCGACTGCCGTGGCGACCGACAACCAGGAAAGACAGAGTACCGCAACTGCTAACCGAATCGCTTGCTTCATAAGCATTCGCCTCCTTGAAGTTGATGCCGCCGGAGTCTAATTGATTACGTGGGTTGCGGTAAAGGTGGGAGAGGAATCGATCCCGGCCGACGCACACGGCCGAGCTTACTGCAAGGTGTGGCTGGACGGTCCAGAACCTGCACCCCCGCTGATGTTGTAGCGTTTGAGTTTGCGGTAGAGAGTGGCACGGCTGATGCCGAGCATGCGTCCAGCAAGAGCCTTGTCGCCTTTGACTTGCTCGAAGACGCGCTGGATGGTGGCTCGCTCAATGTCTTCCAGATCGGTGGTGGAGATCGGAACCGAGGCAGTGCTCTCGCCGGAAATCGATTCGGCAGAGGCCTGGAGGTCGGAGACCAATTCGGGGGCGGAATCTGACGACGAACGCGCGGGCAGGTTCAAGGCAGCGATGGAGGGTGGGAGATCGCCGAGGTCGATGAGGGTTCCGTTGCCCAGAGCGACGGCACGCTCCACGCAGTTTTCCAGCTCGCGCACGTTGCCCGGCCAGTCGTAATTCATCAGAGCTTTCATAGCGGCGCTGGAGACGCGCAAGTCCGAGCCGGGAGCGTAACGTTCGCAAAACCAGTTCACCAGCATGGGGATATCGCTGCGGCGCTCGCGCAAGGCGGGAACGTGCACGGTGACGACGTTCAGACGGAAGTAAAGGTCCTTGCGGAAGGTTCCGTTGCGGTAAGCGGCTTCGAGATCGCGGTTGGTTGCGGCGATGATGCGCACGTCCACTTTAACGCGTTGGTTACTGCCCACGGGACGCACTTCTTTTTCCTGCAGCACACGCAGCAGCTTGGCTTGCAACTCAAGTGGCAGTTCGCCGATCTCGTCAAGGAAAACCGAGCCGGTGTCGGCGGATTGAAACAGTCCTTGCTTGGATTTCAGAGCGCCGGTGAAGGCTCCTTTTTCGTAGCCGAAAAGTTCACTCTCGATCAGCGTGGGAACGAGCGAGCCGCAATCGACGGCCACGAAAGGACGGTTGGCGAAAACGCCGCGGAAATGAATGGCGCGGGCGATCAGCTCTTTGCCAGTGCCGCTCTCGCCGGAAATAAGCACGGCGGTGCGGGTGTCCTTCAGTCGCGATGCGACGCGCAGCACTTCCTGAATCTTGGCGGAGGAGCCGATGATGCCATGCACCGCGGTCTCGGAATCTATGCGCTCGCGCAGAAATTCGTTCTCCTCGACCAGCCGAACCTTCTCGGCCATGCGGCGCAAGAACAGCCGGAGTTCCTCGAGAGGAGAAAACGGCTTGGTGATGTAGTCGTAGGCACCGAGTTTCATGGCTTGAACGGCGGTTTCGATGGAACCGTGTCCGGTCATGAGCGCGACTTCGGTGCGGGGCAGAAGTTTCTTCACTTTTTCCAAAAACTCGAGGCCTGACATGTGCGGCATGACCATGTCGCTGAGCACAACGTGTACCGGCTGCTCTTCCAGCAGAGTCAGGGCGGACTCGCCGCTGTCGGCTTCGAGGCAGATGAAGCCCAGGGCTTCACCCACGGTGACGCAGAGCTTGCGGATGCTCTGCTCATCGTCGACGATCAGGAGACGGACACGGAGGTCTTCTCTACTGAGAGCGGGTCTGCTCAGATCGGATCTGCTCAGGTCTCGGCTCACAGTGGTCTTGCCTAAAAGCGGCTTGCCAGGCGCAGGGTTCATCGTGCCTTCCCCATGGTTTTCTCGACGGCGGAGATGAGGTCCTGCACGCGGAAAGGCTTCTCCAGATAAAGAGCGCCAATCTTGCGCAGGGTGGTCACGGTTTCTTCGTTGGCGTAGTCGCCGGTAATGATGACGACTTTGTGTTCGAGATCGGGGCGATTGGCGGAAATCCAGGTATGCACCTGGGCGCCGTCGACGCCGCCGGGCGTGCGCATGTCGGAAACCACGCCGAGAAATTGGCCTTTTTCGAGCAGGCGCAGAGCTTCGGCGCCCGACTCGATGCACACGACGTCGTAACCGTTACGCTCGAGAGTGGCGCTCACCAGAGCCATGATGGAAGGCTCGTCTTCGATGAGCAGGACAGGCAAGAACGATCGTTGAATGGCGGGGGTTGTCATTTTTGTATTACTCCTGCGGCCACACTCAGAGAAGCGGTGTGGGGCGCTGCGGGAAAGCGAACAATGAAGGTGGCTCCCGGCCCGTCGGCATTGTTGTGGCAGAGAATCTCACCTCCGTGTTCCTTCACGATGCCGTAGCAGATGCTGAGGCCGAGGCCGGTTCCCTTGCCCACCTCTTTGGTGGTGAAGAAGGGATCAAAGATGCGATCGGGATGGGAAATGCCGTAGCCGTTGTCGCTGAAAGAAACTTCGACGGCATCGCCGGCTTTTGTGGTGATGATCTCGATGCGCGCCGAACGGGCGACTTCATGCACGGCGTCGTAGGCGTTGTTCAGGATGTTGAGGAAAACCTGCTGCAGCTGGTGAGCGTCGCCGATGACATCGGGCAGTCCCTCGTCAAGGTGTTCGATAATTTCGATGCCGTGACTATTGAAGTCGTAAGAACGCAACTGGATAGTGCGGCGCAGAATGAGGTTGAGCTGCACCGGGTTACGCTGCGGCGGCATCTGGCGGGCAAAGCTGAGCAGGTTCTGCACGATCTGTTTGGTCCGTTGAGCTTCCTGCAGGATGACGCGCAGGTCTTTTAACGCTGTCGCAGGAAGGTCGGGATTCTCCAGGAGCAAATCGGCAAAGCCGAGAATCGCGGTCAGCGGATTATTTACCTCGTGGGCAACGCCGGAGACCAGTTGACCGACGGCCGCCATCTTCTCGGCATGAACCAGTTTGCCGCGCAGTTCGGCGGAGTCGGTGATGTCGGTCATTACCACCACGATGCTGTTGATGTTGCCCTGCTCATCGCGCATGGGGCTGAGGTTGACGGAGAACTGGCCGGCATGGCCGTTGCCACGCATGATCTGCAGTTCCAGGTTGTCAACCTGCCCGCCGCCAAGAATGGCTTGCAGGGCATCCGACAGAGGACGGACATAGCCGGGAGCGGCCAGCTCCAGCAATGGACGCCCCAACAGTTCACGCTGCTCGAAACCGGCTTCGTGCCAGCGCCGGTTGGCATAGCTGATCAGGCCCGCGGTGTCGGCGACCAGGATGAGGCTCTGGGTGTTGCTGAGTATCTTGCCGGAGAAATCGCGCTCGCGATGCAGTTCCGATTGGTAGGTGTGGAGACCGGTAACGTCGAGCATCAAACCGCGAATCTGCAGCAAGCGCCCAAGATTGTCGTACATGCCGAAGGCATTGATGAGCACGTAGATCGGCGAACCGTCCTTGCGGCGAAGCGTGGCTTCAAAATTACGCATGTGGCCGTCTTTTTCCATGGCCTCGGCGTGGCGCTCACGCTGATCGGGAGAAAAATAAACCTGGGTGGGAATATCAATCTGCAGGAGTTCTTCGCGGCTGGAATAGCCGAGCATCGCCACCAGGGCGTCGTTGACTTCGACAAAGCGGCCTTCGGGCGTGCTGAAGAACAGTCCTTCCTGGATGTTGTCGAACAATTCACGGTAACGGCGCTCGGCTTCGCGGCGGTCCGTAATGTCTTTGAGCACGTGAATGGTTTGCAGACTTTCGCCAGAAGCGCCGTGCACCCGCGAAGTGGAAACCAGATAAGTGCGGTCCAGAGCTGGATGAACAAATTCGTCGCCGTCTTCGCCCAGGGAGCGGCAGAAAGGGCAGGAATAAAGCGTGGCTTCGTTGGTCAGAGTCAGCAGAGCACGCATGTTGACCCCGATCAGTTCGCTGGGAGCGACCCCGATCATGGCGGCCAGAGAGCGGTTGACGCGCAGAACCTTATCGGCTTCGTCGTGCACGACGATGAAATCGGTGATGGCATCAAAGATTTCCAGCCAATGACGGTTAGCCTGTTCGATGCGACTGAACAAGCGGGCATTTTCCAGAACCCGGGCGGCGTGGCCGGCAATCGCTTCCAGCAGGTCGCGATCCTCCGCCGCGAGAGGATGAGCGCACCCGGAAAGGCACAGCAAACCAGTGAGTTCTCCATTGGAACTGGGAAGACGAACCACCACGAAGTCACTCCAGCCCAGACTCGCGGCCAGCGCAGGACCGAGCAGTTCGGCGGCGGAGCCAGAGACGATGGGCTCGGTCGGCTTCTTAACCAACTCGTTCTTGACCAGGCCGGACAGGGCGTGAGCCAATCTTTGTTGTAGCGCGTGATCTTCAGTGCGGGCAGAGGTTGTGGCGGTATGGAGCGCGGCCGGGAGATCGTGGCTGGAGTGATCCTCGTTTGGGCGATCTGGATTTTGGTGATCTGGTTTGGGAAGACCCGAGGCCGAAGCCGTCGCGTGGGCCAGTGGATGCAGCGCGACCGTCTGGAATCGTCCCTCCTCAAACAGAGCAACCGCACCGCCGCGGGCTCCGGCAAGTTCGATAGCGCGCTCGAGAAACTTGCGGGCGCAATCCGGCAGGCGAAGCAGACCATCGATTTCCCGCGCCAGTTGCGTGAGTGCCTGGGAGCGCCGGCGGTGCTGCTCGGCCAGGTGCAGGTTGTGCGCTACTTCGAGGACCACCGCGACCTGAGCGGCCAGGGCGCGGGCGCGGCGAATATCCTGTTGGGAGATTCCTGTGCCGTCCAGCCGATCGAGCACGCCGAACATGCCGAGCACGCGGCCCTCGGCGCCCAATAGCGGGACCGCCAGCAGCTGGCGGGCCTGGTGTTGCGCGATCAGCTCTAAGTTCACGCCGGCGAGTTGTTTCAGGTCGTCGGACCAGAAGACCTCCTTGGCCCGCAGGGCGCGGGTGGCGATGCCCTCCGGGAAAACCGTATCCAGGCGCTGCGGCTCACCGCGGTTGACGGCATGACGAACGTGGAACTGCCCGTCTTCGAGCAGGGCGATGAAGCACCGGCCGAAACCGAGAAAGTCAGTGGCACGCACCACGAAGGCCTGCAGAAAATGTTCGAGATCTCCGCTCGAACTGAGTTCGGAAGAGATCTCGAGCAACTGGTGCAGTTCGTGCGCCTGACCTTGCGCCGTAGCGCAGAGCTCTGCGTGAGCGACGGCAACCGCACCGAAGCCGGAAATGGCCGATACCAGCGATCTCTCCTCGGCGGTGAAAACTCCGTCGGGACGCGGGTAAATGAGGATCGCCCCTTGGGTGCGCGAAGTGCGGAAGGGCGCGGCGATCAGCATTCCAGGAGTCACCATGCCGCCGAGCGAGTGTTGATCGCTGCTCAGCGAGACGGTAATGGCTTCTCCGGCGGAAACGGCGCGTTGAGCCAGCTCGGCGGCGAAGCGAATGGTCTGGCGGTCGTGCCCCGCGCGGAAAGAATTAGCCAGTTGAGGGGTTTCGGCGGACACGGCACGAAGTTCGAAGGGCCCGTCGCGGCGCAGAAGAACTGAGACCAGGCGCGTGCGCAAGAGCAGGCGGAGACGATCGGCCAAAGCCTCGATGACTGCGGCGACATCTGGAGTCCCGTGCAGGGCGTTGGCGACCTCAGCCAAAATTTCCGCTCTGCGGTGCTCCTCGCGCGAGGCTTCGCCCAGCCGGGTTGCTTCGAGCAAACTGCCCAGTTGCCCGGCCAGGATGGTGGCTTTGGCGGCGAGGTCCTGATTAAAAAATCCTTCGTCGGAGTCATGAAGAAAGGTCGCCGCGCCGATGACTTCATCGAAGACCACCAAGGGAGCAGCCATCAGGGAGCGGGCTTCAAACTGGCGCAATGCAGGAACGGTCGGGCTGGATTGCATCTGGTTTATGAAGATCGTCCGGCGGCCGCGCACGGCCTCGGTGGTGACCGCGCTCTGTTGGGGGAGCAGGCGGATACCGACGAAACGGTCCGCCAGCTTGCCATCGGCCTGCTCTCCGACCAGTTCGTCGCCGGAATGGCGGCGCCAGAAATAGACGCCACTAACCTGGAAAAACTCGCGACTGGCATGGCAAAACAGCTGGATCAAGGAGCCGGGGTCGGCGCGTTCCGCGGCCTTGGCGGCAATGCGCAGAAGGAGTTTCTGAAAGGCGTCGTCGGAGTTGGGCAGAGTGGGGGCTTCCCGGGGCGGCGTCGAATTGCCTTCGATCATCGTCAGAACATCACCACTGGCCGACACAGGATTTTCATGATTCTCACAAGTGATTGAATCTAATGGAAAACTATCCCGCCATCTCAATTTGAGTCAAGGGAAATGGGTCAGCGGGTGCCTAAGTGTGAAATCCCGAGAAAAGACGCCGGATATTGATCTCACTGTGAGAATTGATTGTAGGCAAGGCCGAAGATGAGACAAGGCTAATCTTGAACCATGGGTGAGGAGAAGGTCTTGCAGTTGAATTAAGTCTTTGTTTTTCAGTTATATCCCGAAAGTTACCTTGGTTTTTTCAAAAGCCGAGGCGTGGCCCCGGCGTTGCTCCATTGGGTCACCGGGATTGTTGCGGGAGGAACTGTGTCTTTGCGGAAGGCAGGAATGTGGTTGGCGGTTCTGGCGATAACGACCGGGGTGGGAGCGGCAGGGCTCGGGGCGCAGGATGTGCAAGGCGAAATCACGCGCCGGGCCAAGAGCAAAGTGCAGCCCGTGTATCCCGACCTGGCGCGGAAGATGAACATCACGGGTACCGTGAAGATTCAAATCGTGGTCGCTCCGAATGGCACGGTAAAGGACGCGAAGATAGTGGGCGGACATCCTTTGCTGGCCGGGGCAGCACTGGAGGCAGTGAAGAAGTGGCGCTTTGAGCCGGCTGCGGTAGAGAGCTCAGGCGTGGTGAATTTCAAGTTCGAACCGCATCAGTAGAGAGCATCCGTTAGAAAAAGGGCAAACAGGCAGCCGGGAGAAAACGGCATGACGATCGGCAAGAAGCTGTACAAGAATTTCGGAATCATCCTCATCATGGTGGTGCTGCTGTTCATCGTGAACCTGGTGGCGGTGCTGAGAGAGCATGCCGCGAAGGACGCAGCCAAAGTGTCGCTCGACCTAGCGGGCGCTACTAACGACGTGCGCTCTCAGATGATGCAGAATCGCCTCTATCTGAGCAACTACCTGCTCAGTGGCGATACCCGGGAAGTGGAGCGGATGAATGAGGGCCTGCGCACGCTCGGCGAGAAGCTGCAACAGGGAGTGTCGCTGGCCAACTCCGAGCAGGAGCGCACGGCACTGGCCAAGGTTGGACAATTGGAGCAGGCCTGGGGCAAGGAGTTTGCCCAGCCCCTGATCGACAAGCGCAAGGATGTGGATTCGGGGAATGCGACCGTAGCCGAATTGCAGATTTACTACCTCCAGAAAGATGCTTCCACGTGGGTAAAGAACTCCACCGACGCGCTCGATACGGCCGATGCGGAAAACCACAATCTGGTCGAACAGCGGGCCAAGTCGGATAAGACGGCGAGTACGCTGACCATTGTTTTCTCCTCACTGACCCTGGTAGTCGCGCTGGTGGTGGGCATTTGGGTCGCCATCACCACGGCCAAGTCGATCACCGAACCGCTGACTAATCTGATGAAAGTGTCGCGGCAAATCGGCGATACCGGCGATCTGGAGCACAACATCGACGTCACGCGCGAAGACGAGATCGGAGAACTTGCCCGCACCTTCGCCAAGATGGTGATTTATCTCAAGGAGATGGCGGGCGTTTCCGAATCAATTGCGGGGGGAGATTTAACGGTGCAGGTGAAGCCGCGCTCCCCGCATGACACCCTGGGCAATGCTTTTGCCCGGATGGTGGAAGGGCTGGGGCGGCTGGTGCGCAGCGTGCGCGACGCTTCCTCACAGGTGGCCAGCGCCAGCGGGCAGGTGGCCAACGCCTCCGACGATTCAGCCAAGGTCGGGTTGCAGGCTTCCTCCGCCATCGACGAAGTTACCAGCACCATGCACGAGATGAGCGTGAACGTGCAGAACATGGTGAAGAGCACGCAGGTGCAGGCTTCGAGCGTGAGTGAGACCTCGGCTTCCATCGACCAGATGGTGGCTTCCATCCAGCGCGTGGCCGATACGGCCAAGGTGCTGCTCGATATCTCGAACCGCTCGCGCGAAGAGGTGCACAGCGGCATCGCCACCATGGAAAAGGCCACCGACGGCCTGAACCGCATCAACACGACGATTACCAGCTCGGGAGAAATCATTGGAGCCCTGGGCCAGCGCGCCGATGACATTGGCAAGATCATCGAAGTCATCGACGATCTGGCGGAGCAGACCAACCTGCTGGCGCTGAACGCAGCCATCGAAGCAGCGCGCGCCGGTGAGCACGGCCTGGGCTTCGCAGTGGTAGCCGATGAAGTCCGCAAGCTGGCGGAAAAGTCGGCACAGTCGACCAAGGAAATTTCCGAACTGATCCAAAGCATTCAGAAAGAAGCGCGCAAGGCGGTCGAAAACATGGACCGCTCGACTGGGATCGTGAATGAAGGCCTGGATCTGGGCGGCGAACTGAACGGGGCGCTGCGCAAGATCTCGAACGTGGTCACCGAAGTTTACAAGTTCGCCCAGGAAATCGGGGCGGCCACCAACGAACAATCCCATGGCTCGTCGCAGATCGCGCGGGCCACTACGCGGCTGAACGAAATTACTCACGAAATCAATTCGGCAGTCGAAGAACAGGCTTCCGGAGCGCAGGCCGTGGTGAAAGCCATGGAGCGGATGCGGGAACTGGTGCAGCAGTCGACCTCAGGCTCGACCGAACTGGCGGCTTCGGCGGAACAGATGTCGAAAATGTCGCGCGGCCTGCTCGAATTCATGGACCGCTTCGCACTGGAGGAATCCGCGGGCGCACGGCAGGCCGGGGCGGACGAAAAAGCACAGAACGCGCGCCGGGCTGCGGCCGCCTCCGCCCGTTACTAGGACAAGTGAACAACGAACGATGAGCCGTGAACTCCATATCGTGGGCTTCCAGGTAGGGCGCGAGACTTATGGCGTGCCCATCACCTCTCTGCACGAGATCGTGCGCGTGCCTGAGATTACTGCCGTGCCTGACGCGCCAGATTATCTGGAAGGCGTGATTAACCTTCGGGGCAAGATCGTTTCAGTGATGGACCTGCGCAAGCGCTTTGGCGACAAGCAAGCCACCCTGAAAAAGCAGAACCGGATTCTGGTAGTGGAGCACTCCGGCAAGCTGGCCGGATTGATCGTGGACTCGGCGTCAGAAGTACTGAAGATCGCCAGCACCGACGTGGAGGCCCCGCCTGCCGTGTTCCAGGAAGGTGGATTGAACTGTGTCACGGGATTAGGCAAGGTTCGAGGCCGCCTGATCGTGTTGCTCGACATGACCAAACTGCTGGCTCCGGCCAGCCTGTTGCAGGAGAGCGCGGGCGCGGAAATCAAGAAGGCCAAGGCGGAGTCCCGGGGAGCAGCGGCGCGTTAAAGCTACGCTGCAGGGGGCGTCGTTCGGGTAAGGGTACCGCTAGCCTGCCCGGCGAAAGAGAAATGAGACTCGGGCCGAAGGAACGAGAGAGAGCATGAGCACATTCGGAGCCGCACCTGCTCCTGTATTGACGGAAGCGGAACTGCGGCTGCTGCAGGCGCTGGTGTATCAGGAGTGCGGCATGCACTTCGACGAGCGCCGCACCCACTTCCTGCAAGACCGGCTGCTGCGGCGGCTGAAAGAATGCCGCATCGATTCCTTTTACTCCTATTACCGGTTGCTCATCAGCAAGGAAGGCAAGACGGAACTGGCCAAGCTGGTGGAGAACCTGACGGTCAACGAAACCAGCTTTTTCCGGCACAAAGCCCAGTTGGACCTGTTCCAGAAATTCGTGCTGGAGGAAATGCTGAAACGGAAGCAGGCGCACCGGGAATATTCGATTCGGGTATGGAGCGCGGGCTGCTCTACAGGGCAGGAGGCCTATACGCTGGGCATGATGGCCGCCGACACGCTGGCCTACTACTACCTGCGCAATCCGCTGCCGGTGGAGATGGCGATGCCCAAGCCGCTGATTCCGCCACCGTGGCGGGTGGAGATCCTGGCCAGCGACATCAGTTACTCGGTGCTGCGGACCGGGCAGGAAGGCGCTTACAACGAACACCAGATGTCGACGGTGGATTACAGCTTCCGCCTGCGCTACTTCGACAAAGTGGGCGAGCGCTATGCCATCAAGAAAGCCCTGAAAGAAATGGTTCACTTCGACTTTCACAATCTGAAGACGGAGTACCTGCCGCAGCGCAATGACGTGATTTTCTGCCGCAACGTGATGATGTACTTCGACCAGGCGGAGCAGAAGCGGTTGATCGAGAAGTTTTACCGCTGCCTGAACCCCGGCGGCTACCTGTTCGTGGGCCATGCGGAAAGCCTGCTCGGCCTGACCGATAAATTCCAGATGGTGCACCGCGACAGCGGAACCGCTTACCAGCGGATTGAGGTGCGAGAGTGACGAATCCTCCCGATGAGCGTGGAGCAGAGCTGCGCGAGCTATTTTTCGAGACCTCGCAGGAACTGCTGCAGGCGCTGAACGAGGAATCCCTGAAGCTGGAGAATCATCCCGGCGACGAGGAGATCGTGCGTTCGATTCGCCGCACGGTGCATACCCTGAAGGGCGATTCGGCGGCGTGCGGGCTGCGCGAGTTAAGCGAACTGGCGCACTTGTTCGAGGATGCCCTGACGCTCGAAAGCGCAGCCGCCCATGCGGCCCTGGCCGAAATCTCTTTTGCCGCTGCCGACGTTTTTGCAGAGATGCTCGCGGCCTACCATGGCGGGGGCTCGATGCCCGCCACGGAGAATCTGCGGCGAAGAATCAACGAGCTGACCGCGGCCCCCGAGGCCAAGAAATCCCGGCGTAAGAAAAAATCCGCCGCGCCCGTACTGTCGTCCGGCAACGACTGGACGGAGGCGGAGAAGCGCGCTCTGGCCCAGGCTCAGGCTGCAGGCCTGGGAGTGTACGACATCCTGGTGAAAATCGATCCTCACTGCACCATGCCGATCGCGGCGCGGCAACTGATTCAAAATGCCATCAGCGGGATCGGGCGAGTCCTGGTGGTGCGTCCCGATGCAAAATCGCCAGCCGCCTCCAAGCAAGTGGAATTCGTTTATGCCAGCGCGCAGCCCCAGGAGCAGATTGCCGCCAAGTGTCACATCCCGACCATTGCGGGCGATGTTACCGTCACCCTGATCGAGGCGGCAGCGCCGGCCAGGGCCTCCGCAACCATCGACCAGCACGCAGCGGAGTTAGCGCCTGCGTCTGCTCCGTCGCTCCCGGTTTCGGTGTCCCCAGCTTTGGCCCCGCCGGCTCCCGCCGAAGAACGAGCCCAGGCGCCAGAACCCGGCCTGTCGCAGGCTTTGGGGGAAAACATTTTGCGCGTGGAGGCCGGACGCATCGACAACGTGCTCAACCTGGTGGGCGAGCTCATCATTGGCAAGTCCATGCTGCAGCAGGCGCTCAGCGAGTTTGGCAAACGTTACCCCAAGGAACTGTTGCGCGGCAAGTTCGCCGATGCCATGGCTTTTCAGGCCCGGGTGCTAAACGATCTGCAACGCTCGGTGATGAAGATTCGCATGGTGCCTGTGGACCAGTTATTCCGTCGCTTCCCGCGCATCGTGCGCGATGTGGCGCGGCAGTGCGGCCGCGAAGTGGATCTGGAACTCTCGGGGCAGGAGACGGACCTGGATAAGGGCATCCTTGACGCTATCGCCGAGCCCCTGACGCATCTCGTGCGAAACGCCGTCAGCCACGGCATCGAACCGCCCGAGCAACGCCGGAGTCAGGGCAAGCCGCCGCGGGGAAAGATCCGCCTGAATGCGTATCACCAGGGCAATCAGGTTGTGGTGGAGATCAGTGACGATGGGCGGGGCATCGATGCCCAGAAGATTCGCACCAAAGCGCTCGAACTGGGAATGATGACAGCGGAAGAAGCGGGGCGGCTGAACGAAGGTGAGACCCTGGACTTTATCTTCCGGCCAGGATTCAGCACGGCCGAGGAAGTCACAGAAGTCTCAGGACGCGGCGTGGGGATGGACGTGGTGCAGAGTGTGCTCCAGCGGTTGAAGGCCACGATTCACGTGGAGACTCATGTGGGCCAGGGCACTACGTTCCGCCTGAAGCTGCCGCTCACTCTGGCCATCATCAAGGCCCTGATGTTCTGGGTGGAACAACGCTTGTATGCCATCCCGCTGAATGCGGTGAGCCAGATTGCCCGCGCCATGGAATCTGAGGTGCATCAGGTCGACAACTACGAAGTGCTGCAATTGCGCAATCAGGTGCTCCCGCTGCTGCGCCTGGGAAGACCTTCCGCCCCCGACATAGACCGGAAATCGAGCAAGCTGTTTGTGCTGGTGATCACCGTCCTGGAGCGGAAGTACGGATTGATCGTCGACGCTTTGGAAGGGGAAGAAGAACTGGTGATCAAAGCCCTGGACGACCAGACCTTTGCCACCGATCTGGTAAACGGCGCTTCCATTCTGGGGGATGGGAAGGTTGTGCTCATCCTGAATCTGCCCGCAGTCGTGGAACACGTTGCACGCACACGTCCGGAAGCAGCGGGCATGGCCAATTGCGGAATCCTGCTGAACCATGCCGATCGCGCCCGCATAGCCTTGAGCAGCGCGGGAGGCCGGGCATGAAACCAGACGTGAAAAAAGTCCGCGTGCTGGTGGTGGATGACTCCGCCTTGATGCGGAAGCTGATCCCGCAGATGCTCGAGGCCGAACCCTCAATCGATGTGGTGGGCACCGCCATGGACGGCACGTTCTGCCTGAAGAAGATCGAAGAGTTGCAACCCAACGTGGTTACTCTCGATCTGCAAATGCCGGGCATGAACGGCATCGACACATTGAAGGAGATCATGCGCCGCCACCCGCTGCCCGTCATCGTGGTCAGTTCGCACTCGACCGATGGCGCTTCGGTCACCTTGAAGGCATTGGGCTTGGGCGCGTTCGACTTCGTCACCAAGCCTCAGGACGCTTCGGCGCACATGGCCGAAACCGCGGCGGAGTTGATCGCCAAAATCAAGGCAGCTGCCGATTGCAAGGTCGTCCGCCCAGGAACTTTCCGGGCAGCGGCGCCTCCGGAAAAAATCTCGATCGGGAAGTCCGCACCGCCACCCAGCAAACTCGTGGCGATCGGAATTTCCACCGGAGGACCACAGGCACTTGAGTTCCTGCTGGCGCAATTGCCCCCAGATTTTCCGGGAACGATCGTGGTCGTGCAACACATGCCCGATGGCTTCACCGACATGTTTGCCCGGCGCCTCGACGAATTGTGCTCGTTGCGCGTGAAGGAAGCGCAATCCGGTGACGCGTTGCAGGCCGGGCGTGTTCTGGTCTGCCCCGGCAGCCGCCACATAAAAGTGAAGCGCCTGACCATGGGAGACATTGTGGTGCTCAGCGACGAAGCGCGCGTCAATGGCCACCGGCCCAGCGTTGACGTTCTATTCCAAAGTGTGGCCCAGGAATTCGGCCCGCACGCGGTGGCCGCGCTGATGACCGGCATGGGCGATGATGGCGCGGAGGGTCTGGGCGCGGTGAAGAAAGCCGGCGGAATGACCATCGCGCAGAGTGAAGAATCTTGTGTGGTCTTCGGGATGCCCAAGGCCGCCATCGAGCGTGGCTATGCTACGCGGGTAGTGGCTTTGGACGTGCTCGCATCCACTTTACAGGCTCTTTGTGGCCGCAACGAGGGTCACGGGGAAAGCGGCGGGGCGGGAAAAGCATTCCGCGCCGGGCGCTAGAACAAGTTGCTGACACAGGTCTTATGGACCTGAGTCATCTGGCCGGCGGGAAACCGCCGTGATGGAATGTTACGGGGAGGTTGTTATGGAGCAGTTTGCACCAGTGAAACGCAGCAAGGACGGCCAACCGGTCCGCTACTTGATCGTGGACGATTCCGTGTTCGCGCGCAAGAATCTGGCCCGCATGATCGAAAGTTTCGGCGGGCAGGTAGCGGCCGAGGCCGGTGACGGGTTGACTGCGATCAGCGAATTCGAGCGCACGCATCCCGACATCGTACTCATGGATATCACCATGCCGCAGATGGAGGGCATCGAGGCCGCCGAAAAGATCGTCCAGGCGCATCCCGAAGCTCGCGTCGTCATGGTGTCTTCGGTGGGCTACCAGGAAAACATCGTGGCCGCATTGCAGCGCGGGGCACGCCATTTCGTGCAGAAGCCGGTGAAGCCCGAAGTGCTGTATGAGGTCATCAAATACGTGCTGGGAGAAGACGGCGCGGTAGCTGGGGCTGTCGGCGCGGGGGTCTAATCGCATGAAGATGGAGCTGATTCAGCCTTTCATCAACGCGGCTGACGCCGTGCTGTCGCAAGGGCTTTCGGGCACCACCAAAGTGGGCAATCTGGCGATGGAAGAGGAAGGCTATCGCCGGAAAGGCGTAGCCGGCATGGTGGCGCTCTCGGGCGACATCGAGGGCCGCATCATTCTGGACCTCGAGCCGCAAACCGCGGTGCGCGTGGCCAGCCACTATGCGGGCGTGGAACTGCCCGAATCCGACGGGCTGATCAAAGAGACCATCTTCGAACTCGCCAACCAGGTCGTCGGCAACGCCATCTGCGCGCTCAATGACCAGGGCTTCCACTTCCGAGTGCATCCTCCTATGCTGCTCACCAGCGAGGAAGGTGACAAAACCAGCGAAGACGTCGAAGCTCTCATGATCTGCTTTGAAACCTCCATGGGCAATGTGTTTATGAACGTCGCGCTTCGCCACAACAAACAGCGCATGTCCGACCATGCGGCCGTCGGGGTCTAAGTTAATTGGGAGCACCAATCTCTGCGACCGTTAAGCTCGCAGCGGCAACCTCGGCCCTGGGTCCTCGCCGGAATCTTCCGCCGGATCGGCAATTCTTCTCAACTCGGGATACTTCTGAATCAGCGTAGGCGGGGCCAGCACCCGCTTCCCGCTTATCATCGACTTCAACTCCAGCGCATTCACCCCGGCTTTGCTCTCGAAGTGATTGTTGGTAATCACATAAGTCGTCAGCGCCCGTTCGGCCACGCTCGCGATTCGTTCTTTCCAGCCCGCGAGTTCGCGCTCGGTGTAGAGATAGTTGTAGCGGTCGTTGCGATTGTCGGAATCGGAACCTTGATCGGCAAACCAGTGCTCGTAGTTCCGGCCATGCAAGCGGACGTAGCCGATCGCACCAGTCACGTGTTCGGTAGGCGCGAGCGACCGTCCGAGCAAAGGCTGGTCGATATTGCAGAAACCGACATCCTTTTGCGTGAATGCCGCCAGCGTCGCGGCATCGTTCCAACTGGAGTGCCGAACTTCCACCACGCGCGGATATTCAATGAACTGGCGGAGCAGGCGGTCGAGATACTCGCGATTAAGAGACGTGTTCTTGAACGACACGGGAAACTGGATGAGTAGCGCGCCCAGCCGCCCTTCGCTGGCAATGGCATCGAGGCCTTCGCGGGTTCGGAGTTCGTCTTCGTCCGTAGGGCGGATGGTCGCGGCCGAAGTAGGCTCCATCACCGCAATCGGCGAGTGCGTGAAAGCACGATAGAGTTTCGCCGTGAAGAGAAAATTCTTATTCACGGCCGCAACCTTGCGGCACCAAAGCTTCGCCCACTCCGGCTTCAGCGGCCCGTAAAACGATGTGTTGATCTCGGTGGTATCGAAGAAGCGCGCCAGATATTCCAGCGGATGCTGCTTGCGCCGCGACATGCCCGACGGATAGAAAACGCCGTCCCAGTCTTTATAAGACCAGCCTGCCGTACCGATGCGGATATCGTTCGAGTGAACCTGGGGCAAACGGACTTGAGCCGAGGATTCCATACAGGAAACCGCAGACGGAGGGCAGGGGCAAGATTAGCACAGGACAGGCCGGAGAGGAGTCATGGCTCCCATCTGCAAGCGCCCTCACGCATCCGTCGCGCTGAGTGCCCAGAGAAGGAACTTGCGCGGTCTACCGGATTGTGCGAAATAAGGCTATGCAGACTCGTTTATTTTACGTTTTGACTTTCTGCTTGCTCGCAGGGATGGCCATCCCTTTGGTGGCACAGGAGAAACCTGACGCAGCCTACATTCGCTCGCTGGAATTGCAATGGACCGAATCTTACAAGCAGCGCCAAGTCGACATTCTCGCTTCCCTGCTGGCCGACGACTTTGTCATCACCATCGAAGACGGCAGCACATACAGCAAGACTGGTTATATCAGCCACAGCGCTGAGCCTTCGGTTCACGTGGAAGTGGCAGAAATGTCAGACCTCAAGGTTCGTATGCACGGGAACACCGCCGTAGTAACTGGCACGTATCACGAGATAGGCGAGTCCACCGGCAAACGCTACGAGTATCACGACCGGTTCACGGATGTCTGGATGAAGAACAGTGGCAAGTGGCAGGTCGTGGCTTCGCACTACAGCGTTCCAGTGAAGTAGTGATCCGGGTTCAATCCAGCGACAACACTACCCAATACACGCCCGTAGGATAAGTTTCGGTGCGCGAGTAGCACGTGCCAACCGAAAAGCTGCGCAGATTGCGGCTCGCCAGCATGTGCCCGGCGTTTGCGGGCAGCGTCTCGGGATGCACGCTGGTGTAGGTCAGCACGGTGTAGCGCTGGGCAAGTTGATGAACGGCGGAGCCGCCAAGCTTGTCGGCTTGCGCCATGGAGCAAGCCACCTCATCGGCATTGGGCAGATCGCTGCGGGTGAGATCGGGCTGGTCGGCCTGATGCCGCGCTTGCGCCACCGTGGCCGCAATCCGGTCTTTCACCTCGGCTACAGAGTAATTGGGGAGGGCGTGGCCGAAGTCCTGCACGATGTACAGCCGATCTCCGCCGCGGACCACGCCCAACCCGATCACGTTATAAGCCGGGTTCAGCAGGTTCGCCCGATGCGGAGGGGAAAGCATGAGATGTTGATGCCCCTTTTCGGCATCGAAATCGAGCGCGACGTTCTCGCCTTCCTGATCGAGTCGCGCGTGGGTCGCAGTCGCCAGACGTTGCGGCAGGGAAGGCTCGTTATCGAACTGGTGCGAAAGCTGTTGCGCTGCAAACATCTCTTGCGCGTGCGCGCGCGCCGCCCGGCAAAGGCCGGCATCGAGCGCCAGTCGGGGCGCACCGGCCTGTGCCCTTGCCTGATTCGCCAAGTCCAGAAGCTGTTGTTCGGCCGCGGGATCGTAGTCGCTGAAAGGAATATCGGGAGCGGTTGCCGCAGCCGGCTTTAGAGTGGCGTGCTGCGAGGATTGGCTCGCAGCGCCATTGCCGCCCCCGGAAGCTGCCATTACTCGAGACGGCGGTACCAGGCTGGCGCCCATCGCTAGAAAAAGCGCCATCGCGAACCTGCTGTCGATCGCTCTCTCGATTACTCTACGGGCTCTTGGCATTGCTGGGCCTGCTCAACTCGACCCTTGGGGGGATCTGACTTCAGGCCGAAAACTTGTCGCTGGTGCTAGGCTAGAGGCTGGAACCCAGCCTGAGAAGTTACTTTCGCTATGGAACCTTGGATCGCAGGGGTCATTGGCCTGTTGTTCGGCGGCGTGCTCGCCTGGCTAGCGCTGCGCTCGCGAACCGCTATGCTCAGCGCACGTTTCTCCTTGATGGAAAAGGAATTAGCGGCCGCAAAGGCTGATCTGGCACGGTTTCAGCAGGCCCACACGGAACTCGTCGCGGGCAAGGCCCGGCTGGAATCCGCTCTCGAATCGGAACGGAAGATCAACGGCGAAAAGATGGAATTGGTGACTCGCGCCAGCGAGCGTGCCAACGAAGATTTGCGCAACGCCTTCAAGGCGCTGGCGTCCGACGCTTTGAAAAGCAACAACTCTTCTTTCCTGGTGGTTGCCGAGGAGACTCTGAAGCGCTTCCAAAGCCAGGCACGGGGTGACCTCGAAGCCCGGCAGAAAGCTGTAGCTGATCTGGTTGCTCCGGTGCGCGAGTCGCTGAATAAAGTGGATACGCAGATTCAGCAGATGGAAGTCGCCCGCGGCGACGCTTACGGCGAACTGCGCGCTCAGGTGCAATCATTGATCACGACCCAGAAAGAGTTGCAGTCGCAGACCGGCAATCTGGTGCAGGCTCTGCGCACTCCCAATGTGCGCGGGCGCTGGGGAGAGATTCAGTTGCGCAGAGTGGTCGAGATCGCCGGCATGCTCTCGTACTGCGACTTCACCGAGCAGCAGTCGGTAAACACAGAAACCGGCAGGCTGCGGCCTGATCTGGTGGTGAAGCTGCCCGGGGGCAAGAACGTCGTGGTGGATGCCAAGACGCCGCTGCAAGCCTTTCTTGACGCGTTTGAGAGCACCGACGAAGAAACCCGGCGCGCGTGTCTGGCCAATCATGCGCGGCAGGTTCGCGATCACATGAAGACACTCGCCGGCAAGAATTATTGGGAGCAGTTCGATCCCACGCCCGAGTTCGTCGTGATGTTTCTTCCCGGCGAAACCTTTTTCAGCGCGGCGCTCGAACAGGATCCGGGATTGATCGAGCAAGGCGTCATGCAGCGCGTGATTCCGGCGTCGCCAACCACGCTGATCGCGCTGCTGAAGGCCGTGGCCTACGGATGGAATCAGGAGAAGCTGGCGCGCAACGCGCAGCAGATCAGCGCTCTGGGCAAAGAATTACATGATCGCCTGCGGCTTCTCGCAGGATACATCACCCAGGTGGGCACCGGACTCGACCGCGCGGTCGAGTCTTACAACAAAGCTGTGGGCTCGCTCGAAAGCCGGGTGCTGGTTTCGGCGCGCAAGTTTGCTGAGCTCGGCGCCTCGGTAGCCGACGATATCCCGGAACTTGAGCCCATCGAAACCACGGCCCGGGCGCTCTCCTTCGAGTGGGACGAAGAGGAGGCTGCCCCAGAGCCGGCGGAGGATGAAAGGAAAGCGGGATGAGGACCCTTTAATCCTGCGACACCCGGTTCACGTTTCTTTAGTCCCCCTTCACCATAAAGGAATTCTTATCCTGCCGAGCAGTTCCCCGCCCGTGCCGAGGAACATCGCGCTTTGGCCCAATCCGAAGGGGCATAGTGAGGCGTGCACCCCCGCTCTCCGGCGCCCGCCGCCGACCCGCTTGCAGCCTAAAGATTGCCCCGGCGCCGCCGATAGCCTAATTGAAGAGGCTGTGCCCTAAGCGGCATCGCTCCCCCCTCGTTCCGTCCCTCTTCGCGAAAGCAATTGAGGAGTCACCAGGCCCGTGAAGCGTGCTAACGCATCTCGCCTCGCCAAAGCAGGGAGTGCACTCCGTGTGAGCGGACTGCAGAAACCTGCGGACTTCGAAGAGTTCCGGAAAATAGTGAAGTTGCTGGGGCTGCGCTGGCTGGCCATCAATCAGCCTCCCGTAATCAATGGCAGGCCAGCAGCGGACGGGCAGGTGAAATGAGCAGCCCTGGGACCAAGCTCGAAACGCCAGTCTCTGCCGAGAGCAAGACCAAGCTGCGCGCCCTGGTAGTGGAAGATAGCCCGCTCGATGCGGCGCTGGCGCTGCGGGCGCTAGACCAGGACGGTTTCGAGGTCACAGCCAACGTGGTGCAGGATGAAGCTGCGTTCACCAAGTCACTTCGCGCCAACCCGCCAGAGGTGGTACTGGCCGATTACAACCTGCCGAGTTGGAAAGGGATGGAGGCGCTCGAGGTGATCCGCCGCGAAGGTCTGGATATCCCGATGATTCTGGTCTCGGGCGCGCTGGGCGACGTGACTGCGGTCGAATGCATCCGGCAAGGCGCTACGGATTACGTGCTGAAAGACGGTTTGGCACGCCTGCCGGAAGTGATTCGCCGCGCCCTGCGGGAAAAAACCGAGCGTGGCCTGCGCCGCCGTGTGGAAGAGGACTTGGCCTTGAAAATAGCTGAACTGTCGCGCTCCAACGACGATCTGGAGCAGTTCGCCTACGTGGCGTCGCATGACCTGCAGGAGCCATTGCGCATGGTGGCGGCCTACACCCAGCTGTTAGCCGAACGCTATCGCGGCAAACTTGACGAGAATGCCGACAAGTTCATCGGCTATGCCAGCGAGGGGGCAGAGCGCATGCAGGTGCTTATTCACGACCTGCTGGCATTTTCGCGAGTCGGACGGAAGGAAGTTTGCGAGAGCGTCGATTGCAATGCGGTGATGAAAGACGTCCTGCAAGCTCTGGCGGCGGCGATTCAGGAGAGTGGCGCGGCCTTCAGTCACGAGGGGCTTCCGGCCGTGTGGGCGGATCGCACTCAGGTGGCGCAGGTCTTTCAGAATCTGATCGGGAACGCCCTCAAGTTCCGCGGCAAAGAACCGCCTGTGGTCTCCGTGCAGGCAGAAAAAGCGGACCAGTTGTGGCAGTTCTGCGTGAGCGACAACGGAATCGGAATTGCACCGGAGTACGCGGAAAACATTTTTGTGGTCTTCCAGCGTTTGCATGGGCGCAGCGAATATCCCGGCAACGGCATCGGCCTGGCCATCTGCAAGAAGATCGTTGAGCACAATGGCGGGAAGATTTGGGTGGAATCGCAGGCCGGGTCGGGCTCCAGCTTCAAATTCACCCTGCCCGGCCACAGCCGTAACGAGGAGAAAGAGGCGCAATCGTGAAGCTGGTGCTGCAACTCCTCGTGGTGGATGACAACCCGGCCGATGTGGCTCTGGTCGGCGAGGCGCTGGCCGGAAGCAAGCATCAGATCAAGATCAACAACGCCAGGGACGGCGCAGAAGCGCTGGCTTTTCTATACCATCGGGAGAAGTTTGCCGACGCAGTCCGGCCCGACCTCGTCATTCTGGACCTCAACCTGCCGAAGCGCGACGGGCTGTCGGTTTTAGCCGCCATGAAGGCAGGTCCCGATCTGCGCCGGATTCCGGTCGTGATCTTCAGCACCTCCGAGTTGCGCAAGGATATTGTGCGCAGCTACGAAATGGGCGCGAATTGTTACATCAGGAAGCCCGTAAATCTGAACGATTTTTTTTCCGCCGTGAAGTCGATTGAAGAATTCTGGTTCGGCTCTGCGGTATTGCCGCCACAAGGAGAATAATGGATCACCAGACCACGCAAATCTTGCTGATTGAAGACAACCCCGGAGACGCAGACCTGGTCCGCTTGCGCCTGGTCGAAGGCAAATCTCCAGTCAACGTGAATTGTGTCAACCGGCTGTCCGAAGGCCTGGCTGCGCTAAGCAAGCAAACGCCCGCCGTCGTGCTCTTGGACTTGAACCTGCCCGATAGTCACGGAGCGGAAACCTTCCGCCGCGTCATGGAACACGCCCCCAACGTGCCCGTGGTCGTGCTTTCCGGCCAGGACGATGAGGCTTTGGCCATCAAAGCGGTGCATCAGGGAGTGCAGGACTACCTGATCAAAGGCAACATCTCCAGCAAACAACTGGAGCGCGCCATCCGCTACGCCGTGGAACGGCAAGGGCTGCTGCGCGCCCTGGACATCGCTCAAAAGCAGCAACTGGAATTCAAGAACCAGTTCTTGTCGCACGTCTCACACGAGTTGCGCACGCCGCTGACCTGCATTCACCAGTACGTGACCTTGATTTTGGACGGCCTGGCGGGCGCCGTAGTTCCCGAACAGTCCGACCATCTGAAGACGGTTTTGCGCAGCGTGAATCAGTTGCACGCCATGATCCGCGACCTGCTGGAAGCCACCCGCGCCGAGAGCGGCAAGATGCGGGTCGAACCACGATGCATTTCACTGCGGGAGCTGCTTCAGCAGGCCGTAACCATGCTGCGGCCCACCGCCGATGGGAAAAAAATCGGACTGGAAGTCGGACTCGACCAAAGGCTGCCTCTGGTGCATGCCGATCCCAGCCGCGTGCTCGAGGTACTCATCAATCTGCTGGACAACGCCATCAAGTTCACCCCCCAGGACGGGTCCGTCATGGTCAAGGCCTGCTTGGTGGAAGCCGACCCCGGCTATGTCTACATTTCGGTGAGTGACAGCGGCCGCGGCATCGGTCCGGAAGCTAAGGCCCAGATCTTTGAACGCCTCTACCAGGATCCCGATGCCGTCGACAACAGCCGCTCCGGGTTGGGGCTCGGATTATTCATCTGCCGCGAAATCGTGCGCCTGCATCAGGGACGCATCTGGGTTTCGAGCGAGCCCGGACAGGGCAGCACCTTCACCTTCACTCTTCCCATCTACTCCCTGGCCAAGCTGCTCGCCCCGGTCGTCACCCATGAGGACCGTTTGCGTCCGGCTTTTGTGCTGGTGCGCATCGAACTCGCTCCCCTCTCCAGCCTTCCCCGGGGCAACTGGAAAGATACCTGGCGCCAGTGTCTGGAAATTCTGCGGCACTGCGTGTATCTCGACAAGGACCTGGTCCTGCCGCCCATGGGAACCTCAGCCACCAGCGAGACTCTGTTTGTCGTGGCCTCAACTGACTTGCAGGGTTCCGGAGCCATGACCATGCGCATTCGCGAGCAAATGGAGCGCTTGGGCAATCTCAAGGGCAAATGCACGCTGACCGTCACTGCGGTTCCGGTTGAGCTTCCGCCCCACCATTCGAGTGCCGGCCTAGAACAGCAGGTTCAAAACGTGGCTGACCGCATAACCCACATGATTATGACGAGTATGGAACGAAACCACTTGGGCGCCGGAAAGAGCACCCAAAAATCCAAACGATGAACCCAAAAAGGAGAACTCCAATGCCAAGACCGAAGATTCTGCTGGTCGATGATGATCCTGATCTATTGCGTGCCCTGCGGCTGCGGCTGCGAGCCAACAACTACGAAGTGACCACGGCGTCCGATGGTTATGCCGCCATCGCCGCAGCCCAGAAGGAGCGCCCGTCACTGATTATTCTGGACCTGGGCCTGCCGGTCGGCGATGGCTTCGTTGTCCTCGATCGTTTGCAGAACAGCGACGCTCTCGCCGGCATCCCGGTTATTGTGCTGAGCGCCCGCGATCCGCAAAACAACGAGGAAAAAGCCCTGAAGGCCGGGGCCGCTGCGTTTTTCCAGAAACCCGCGGACAACGACGAATTGCTGAATGTGATCCGGGTCAGCCTGGGTCCTGCGGCTCCCCAGCCAGCGTCGGCCTGGCCTTCTTAAGACTGCCCAACGCAACCAGCTCCGACCGCCGCGATCGCTGAGTACGTCCAGAGGAGTACCCCCCAAACCTCGGCGCCCTCCCCCACGTGCTCGGCGGTGTCAGGTTTCTCCCCCGATCGATCCCCAAGCCCTCAATTGCGAACCCGTCTTTGCCCGTAAATATTTGCCATCCATCCAGATACAAGATTCCACACAAACCTCCAGAAAAACGTACGTAGTTTCCTGAAACCCATCTATAATCTTGGAAGTTGCTTTAGATAGGGCACTTAGCAGTCTCGAGATGGGAAACGACATGGCAGCGAAGTTGCTCATTGAGCGTCAGCCAGGCATTGAGTTGCCGGAAGGTGCTCTGCGGCCCACCAGGCACCCCACCGGCGGGTCGCAGCCGAAAGCCATGAACCGGGAGAGCCAAGTTCGCTCCGTTGCTGTCCTTCTATTCCTCCTGACCGTGGCTGCGGTCGTCTTCGCTGGCTTCAATCTACAAAAAGAAAGCGGATTCTCCGCTCCCGATGACGGCGTTACCTGGGTCGAGGACGGTGGCCGGCTAACGGCCGACGCCGTCGACCCCAATGGCCCCGGCGCCAAAGGCGGTATCAAACCCGGCGACCAGTTGACCGCGGTCAACGGCCGGGAAGTGAAGGATATGGCCGGCCTGGAGCGCCAGATCTATGGCGCCGGCGCTTGGTCGAAGGCAACCTATTCCGTGGTCCGGCAATCGGTTTCTCTCGATTCCAGCGTGATCCTGGTCCCCGGCGACCGCTCCCTTAATAACTGGCTGCGGCTGATTGCCCTTATCTATCTCGGAATCGGTCTCTACGTTCTGCTGCGCCGTTGGACTGCTCCTGGATCCACGCATTTCTATATCTTCTGTCTGGTATCGTTTGTCGCTTATTCCTTCAAGTACACCGGCAAGCTCAACGACTTCGATTGGACCATCTATTGGAGCAACATAGTCGCGTGGGTGCTGCAGCCCGCGCTCTTCCTGCATTTTGTATTGACCTTCCCGGAGAAGCGCCAGTTCGTGCGGAAGGCTCCGTGGCTGCTGGCGCTGGTTTACCTGCCCGGAACATTGCTGCTGGGAATTCGCTTGGGCGCGATGCGCTGGTTGGAGGCGACCGGACGCCTCAGCCGGAGCATGGATCGCCTGGATATCTCTTACGGAGCAGTCTTCTTCCTGGTTGCGGCGGCAGTGCTCTGGCAGAGTTACCGGCACGCCGGCACAACCATCCTGCGTCAGCAGTTGAAGTGGGTCACCCGCGGCACGATTCTGGCGATCGCGCCCTACACCGTGTTGTACGTACTTCCCTACGTCTTCCCGCACGCGATGGGCTGGCTTCCCCAAGCCGCGATGAAAGTGTCGGTGCTTTCCCTCGGCTTGTTGCCGCTCACTTTCGGCTATGCCATCTTCCGCTACCGCCTGATGGATGTAGACCTCATCTTCAAGCGCGGAGTGGTCTACACCCTCGCGGCCGCGATTGTGTTGGGATTGTATTTCGGGCTGGTAACCGGCGTGGCCCTGCTGGTGCACAACTGGCGGCCCAACTCCGGGCCTGTAGGTCTGATCCTGGCAGTCGTGGTCACCGCCCTGCTGTTCGATCCGGTTCGCAAATGGATTCAGGACCGCATCGACCAGTTCTTCTACCGCACTCGCTATGACTATCGCCGCACCCTCCTCGAGTTCGGCCGCGAGCTGAATTCGGAGACCAACCTCAATACCCTGCTGTCGGTGCTGATCGACCGGTTATCCCGCACCCTGGCGGTCGATCGCATGGCGATTTTCCTGCCTGGCGACGCAGCGGGACAAGAAAGACTGGGACAATTTGTCCTTGCCAAGTCCTTCGGCTTGTCCGTGCCTGGCAAGATTGACCTCGAATTTTTAAGCGCTCCACGGCCGGGACAGGCCGGGCATCTCTTTTTCGAGAATACACACCAGGTGCCGCGCGAAACGCCCGCCGCGCAGCAGGCCATCGGGCGGCTCGATCTGAATTACTACATTCCCTGCCACGCCCAGCAAAAGACCGTCGCCGTGCTCGGTCTGGGCAAGACGACGAAGGGCGACTTCCTCTCCAGCGAAGACATGGAGTTGCTGGAAACCCTGGGCGGCTATCTCGGCATCGCCATTCAGAACGGGCAGCTCTATGCCTCGTTGCAGCAAAAAGCAGCGGAGTACGAACGCCTGAAGGATTTCAACGAGAACATCGTCGAATCCATCAACGTGGGTGTGATGGCCCTCGATATGGAAGACCGCATCGAGAGCTGGAACGCGCAGATGGAAGTGATGTACGCGGTGCCGCGCTGGCAGACCCTGACTCAGCCCCTGAAAACCATTTTCCCGGCGGAGTTCGTCGAGGAATTCGATCGCATGCGGCAGGAACCCGGCATTCGCAATTTGTACAAGTTCCGTCTGAAGACGCCGGCCGGTGAAATCCGCACCGTGAATGTGGCCATGGCGCCGCTGGTGACCCGCGCCTTCCAGGTCATCGGACGGCTCATCATCATGGATGACATCACCGAGCGCGTCGATCTCGAAGCTCAGCTTTCCCAGGCCGATAAGCTTTCATCCATCGGGTTGCTGGCGGCTGGCGTGGCTCACGAAGTCAATACGCCTCTCGCCGTGATCTCCTCCTACACCCAGATGCTGGGCAAACAGCTACAGAACGATCCGCAAAAGGTCGGCCTGCTGGAGAAAATCACGCGGCAAACTTTCCGCGCCTCTGAGATCGTGAACAATCTGCTGAATTTCTCGCGCACCAGCGGCAGCGAAATCGGCGATGTGGATGTGAACAAAGTAATCGCCGACACGCTCGCCCTGCTGGAACACCAGTTCAAGGTGGCCAAGGTCCAGGTGCAAAACGTACTCGAACCCAGGTTGCCCCCCATTCAAGGCAATGCGGGAAGATTGCAGCAAGTGTTCCTGAACCTTTTCTTGAACGCCAAAGACGCCATGCCGGGTGGCGGCACGCTGCGCGTGGCCACGCTCAACGGCGAAAGCGTCAGCGTGTGCGTATCCGACACCGGAACCGGCATCGCTCCTGAGCACATTCAGCGCATTTACGATCCGTTCTTTACCACCAAGACTTCCCCGCGCGAAGGCCAGGCCCGCGGCACCGGCCTGGGCCTTTCGGTCACCTACGGCATTATCCAGGAACATGCCGGCAAGATTCGCGTCGAGAGTCATCCCGGCCAGGGGACCACCTTCACCCTGGATTTCCCCATGAGCCGGAAACCAGTCACCTCCAAGGCCGAATATGTCTGATGCCGCCGTCATCTCGCGCACGCTGCTAAACGGACCGCCCGGCATGGCGGGCGCCGTGCTCATCATCGACGATGAAGCCGAGATTCGCGAGTCTTTGCAGGCTCTGCTCGAAATGGAAGGCTTCGCCGTGGAAACTGCAGCCACCGGCGAAGCCGGCCTGCAGCGCATCGGCGAACAGCCGTTCGACTTGATTCTGCTCGATCTCGCCCTGCCCGGCCGCGACGGCATGGATATTCTGGCCGAGATTCGCGCCCATGAAACCCGCCTTCCGGTCATCATGATCACCGCTTACGGCACGGTCGAGAACGCGGTGCGCGCCATGCAGTCCGGCGCCGCCAACTTCGTCCAGAAACCCTGGGACAACGAAAAGCTTATGGCCGATGTGCGCGCCGCCGTGGGATGGCGCCGGGCCGAAGAAGAAAATATCCAGCTCAAGCGCGCCCTCAAGCAGCGCTACAACTTCGAAAACATCGTGGGCAAGAGCGAGCCCATGTTGAAAATCTTCGACCTCGTCGCCCAGGTCGCCAACAGCCGCTCCACCGTGCTCCTGCAAGGCGAAAGCGGGACGGGCAAGGAAGTCATCGCCAAAGCCCTGCATCTGAACTCGCCGCGCCACGACCGGCCATTCGTCCCCGTAAATACTGGCTCCATGCCGACCGATTTGCTGGAGTCCACGCTCTTCGGCCACGTGAAAGGCGCATTCACCAGCGCCATCGCCTCCAAGAAGGGCTTGTTTGAAATGGCCGACCGGGGCACCCTGTTCCTCGACGAAATCGCCACCATGGGCCTCGATACCCAGGCCAAGATTCTCCGCGTCTTGCAGGATCGCCGCTTCATGCACCTGGGTGGAGTGCAGGAGATTCAGGTGGATGTCCGCATCATCGCCGCCACCAACGTTGATCTGCGCCAGTCGGTGCGCGAAGGCCGTTTCCGCGAAGATCTGTTTTACCGCCTCAACGTGATCACCATCGAGCTTCCTCCTCTGCGCCAGCGCAAAGAAGATATCCCGCTCCTGGTCGATTTCTTCCTGAAGAAGTATGCCGAGGAAAATGACCGCCCGGTGCGGCACATCACGCCGGAAGCGTTGCGACCGCTCATGTCCTATTCGTGGCCGGGCAACGTACGCGAACTGGAAAACGTAATCGAGCGCGCCGTCGTGCTCTCGTCTGGACCGGAAATCAGCCTCGACCTGCTGCCCGACAATCTGCTCGGCCGGGGATCCGCCTTCGCGCTGCAGGACCCACCCGTCGACGCTTCGCTGTTTGAAATTGTGGAAGACGTAGAGCGCCGCGTCATCACCGACATGCTGGAGAAGTGCAACTGGAACCAGACCGAAGCCGCCGAACACTTCAAAGTCCCGCTCTCCACCCTGAATCAGAAAATCCGCCGCCTGAATATCGAGATCAAGAAAAAGACCCGGGGATAAAGAAAGTGGTCAGTGGTCAGTGATCAGTGGTCAGTGACCCAGCACGATACTTTCGGCCCCGCATCTTCATTTGATCTTTCTGACCACTGACCACTGGCCCCTGACCACTGTTCTGTTATAGTTTCGTGAAAGCGCTGCACCCGACCGCCGCGCTATCCGAGCCGCATGGAACTCACCTCGCCCACCGATCTCGCCAAAGAAAACATCCAGACGGTTCAGGATTACGTTCTGTTCTGCGGTCAGGCGATCGCGAATCTCTTTCGCAAACCGCTGTACTTTGCCGACATGGTGCTGCAGGCCGACGCCATCGGCGTGGGCTCCCTGCCCATCGTCGTGCTCACCGGCTTCTTCACCGGAGCCGTGCTGGCACTGCAGGCCTCCAACACGCTGGAGCGTTTCGGCTCCATCACTCTGGTGGGGCAACTGGTTTCCACTTCCATGGTGCGCGAGCTCGGCCCGGTGCTGACCAGCCTGATGGTGGCCGGGCGCAATTCCTCCGGCATGGCCAGCGAGTTGGGCTCGATGGTGGTGACCGAGCAAATCGACGCCATGCGCGCCCTGGGCACCGATCCCATGAAGAAACTGGTCACGCCGCGCGTGGCCTCCACCGTGTTCATGCTGTTTTTCCTGACCATCATTTCCGATCTGGTGGGCCTGACCGGAGGCTTGTTCATCGCCAAAGTGCTGCTCCGTCTCGATGCCCGCCAGTACTGGTACAACGCCTGGCAAACGCTGGTGTTTCAGGATGTGTTCATGGGACTGCTCAAGCCGGTTCTGTTCGGCTTCATTATCGCCACCATCGGCTGCTTCTACGGCATGAACGCGCGCGGCGGAACCCAGGGCGTGGGCCGCGCCACCACGCAGGCCGTGGTCGCAGCTTCCGTTCTGATCCTGGCGTGCGATTTGTTCCTTACCCGGTTCCTGATGGCCGTGCTGTGCCTACCATTAACTCTTATGTCCGCGCCGACCTTGCCGCTCGATCGCTCCATCCGCAACCACCAAAGACAATCCGCTCCCGCCATCGTGTTTGAAGATGTGCCTTGGCCTTTGGCGAGAACCAGGTTCTCCGCGGAGTTTCCTTCCGGCTGGCCCGCGGCGAGACCAAGGCGCTGTTCGGCGTGGCCGGCTCCGGCAAGAGCCTGATTCTCAAGCTGGCGCTCGGACTGATCCGGCCCGACTCCGGCCGCATTATCGTGCTGGGGCAGGATGTGACCCAGATGCGGGAAAAAGAGCTGTTCGCAGTTGCGCGGCAAGATTGGAATGGTCTTCCAGGAAAGCGCGCTGTTCGATTCTCTTAGTGTGAAGGAAAATGTCGCCTACCGGCTGACCGAAGAGCACGGCGTCTATGACGAAGAAATCGACCGCAGAGTGCGCGAGGTATTGCGCTTCGTGGAACTCGAGCACACGCTCGATCTCGATCCCTCGGAGCTTTCCGGAGGCATGCGGCGGCGCGTGGCCATCGCGCGCGCGCTGATTACGCAGCCCGAACTGCTGCTTTATGATTCGCCCACCGGCGGCCTCGATCCGGTGACCTCGAACACCATCATCGAACTCATCGTCAAGCAGCGCGATGTGTACCAGACCAGCGCCCTGCTGGTCACCCACCGCCTGCAGGATGCTTTCACCATGGCCACGCATCAGTTCGACAAGCAAACCAACCACATCGTGCCGCTGCCGCCCGGCCAGCATTGCGAAGTGCCCATGAGCTTTCTGATCCTGCGCGACGGCAAAGTAATTTTCGACGGCGACCTGCAACAACTGGCGCACACCCAGGACGAGTACATCCGGGAATACATCTCGTAGCAGTGGTTCAGTGGCCAATGGTCAGTAAAAACTCGTATGTGATACGGGCTCGTTGCTGGTCACTGACAACTGGCCACTGATCACTGCTTTTTTCACTTCCCTGCCATCAGTTTCTCCACCTCGTCAGCCCCTGAGGGCAACGCTCCGCTCAGCTTGATCAGCTTGCCGTCCTGATCCACGTAGAAATCGTCTTCGATGCGCACGCCCAAGATTCTCCTCGGGAATATAAATTCCCGGCTCGATAGTGAAAGTCATGCCGGGACCAAGCGGAACCGTGTAGTCGTCGGGATCATGCACATTGAGCCCGATGTAGTGGCTCAGGCCGTGAATAAAGTATTGTCCCAGCGGCTGGCCATGCAGATCCTTGCCGTGAGTGTTGATGTAATCGAACGCGACCTGGTAAAGCGAATTCTCGCCGCCGCGCCCAAGGTGCGACTTGCCCGACTGGAAGGCCGCCATGGCCGCCTGTTGCGCTCCCAGAACAATGTCATAGATCTCGCGCTGGCGCGCCGTGAAGTGTCCGTTGATGGGAAGCGTGCGCGTGATGTCGGCGGCATACATCGAATATTCTCCCGCCGCGTCGATCACCACCACGTCGCCGGACTTCATCACGTTGTCGTCGTCCGAATAGTGCAGCACCGTCGAATAATAGCCAGAGCCCACGATGGGCGCATAAGCCACCCGCTCGCAGCCGCGCTTTCCCCACTCGTATTGCATCAGCGCAGAAATTTCGCGCTCGTTCACGTTCGGCTTCACCGCCTTGAACGCCGCAAAGTGCGCCGCCACCGAAGCATCGACGGCCTTGCGGATCAGCGCCACCTCGCCCGCATCTTTGGTGGTGCGCAGCGACCAGATCATCGGCTTCACGTCCTGAAACGTCAGATACGCGTTGAACCGCTTCATGAACTGCCAGCGGCTTGTACGAAGCAGAAGTCTCGCCCGTCCGAATCGACATCGGTGTAGAGCACAGGGTGGGCGCCGGTCACGTAGCTGGCAACGTCATCGGGCAGTTGCCCCATATCTTCGACATGATCGAAGCCAGTAATCTTTGGCGCTTCCGGATTCTCGGCTCCGAGCTTCGGTCCAGTCCATTTCTCCTGGGTCAGATTGCGCGGAGGCAGAAAAAGAATCTCGGTATATGCACGCGCCGGCGTATCACCTTTCGCGTCGGCGGCCGACGCAATCAGCAAAGCCCCGCCCGGCTTCGGCCGAACCCGAGAGATAGTAGAAGTTATCGTCCTGGCGAAAACCATAAAGATCGTTAGGACCATCGTTCTCCGTGGCCGAGAACAGAACCACCACGCCTCCCACTTTCCTGGCAAGCGCCTCGCGGCGCGCGTGATAGTCGGAGTTCGGCTGGCGGTCGAAAGCGAAACTCGACCCAGCCGCAGCCAGAAAGAAAATGCTAGCGAGACAACTCACGATAAAAAAAGAGACTGCTTTCGCATCGTGTAATCCATCCTCGATTTGACGTGCGCTATCGCAACCGTCACCTGGACGGTGTTGGCTCTTCGATAAGAAATTCTTCGCGCTACTTCTGACCGTGGTCAGCCCGCTTTGCCTGCAGAAACGAGTCAACATTGCCCTTGTCGATCGGCGCAGAACAGTATCCACGAAGGAGGGGATCGGCGCAAAACTGTCCTTCGACCAGTCCGTCGCCAGGGATGAGGGCTTCGGGTGGTATTTTCACCAATAAACTCCCACCGGGAACGGCTTGGTGTGAGTCTCGGCGCTGAGCGCCACGCCGGCGAACCGCCCCTGCAGCAGCGACATCAATCCCGTGTACCAGTAACCCACCACGAACAGCAGGAGAAACGGAATCGTAACGTAGTTCTCATTTTCGAAAGCGTAGTACACCGTAAGCGCGAAGTAAGTGCCGATCGCAACTCGAGCCAGGGCACCCAGCCCAGCCGCTTGCGATATTTGGTGGCGCCGACTTTGTCTTTCTTCGATTCCACGTGGTACTTCGGCGTGCGCGCAAACGCGCTCTCCTTGCCGATAAGCGCTTCGATCACCGCCTTGGTGTTGGTGATGGTCAATCCAATGCCGAGGGCCATCAGCAACGGCAGATATAGCAGCGCCCGCGGCCAGCTCTTGGGAAAGAGTTCGCGCTGCGAAACCAGGTAGAAACTCGAAATGGAAAACGTGGATGCCAGGAACAGCGGCAGATCGATGAATAGCATCTGAAACCATCCCTGATAGAAGCGGATGATCATCGCCGGCAATATCAGCACCGAGAGCACAATCATCAGCGGATAGCTCAGGTTCGCGGTTAGGTGATACCAGGCTTCGATCTTGGTGTGCAGCGGCGCGTCGCTGCGCAGCACGCGCGGCAGGATCTTCTTTCCGGTCTGGATCAGTCCCTTGGCCCAGCGCGCCTGCTGGGTTTTGAATGCGGTCATCTCGACCGGCAACTCGGCCGGGCACTCCACATCCTGCAGGTAAATGAACTTCCATCCCTTGAGCTGCGCGCGGTAGGAAAGGTCGGTGTCTTCGGTGAGCGTGTCGTGCTGCCAGCCGCCGGCATCGTCGATCGCCTCGCGCCGCCACACTCCGGCCGTGCCGTTGAAGTTGAAGAAGACGCCGCTGCGCGCGCGGCCCGAATGCTCGAGCACAAAGTGCCCGTCGAGCAGAATGGCTTCCACTTCGGTGAGAAAAGAATAATTGCGGTTGATGTGCGTCCAGCGCGTTTGCACCATCCCGATCTTCGGATCGGTGAAGTGATGAATCGTGCGCAGCAGAAAATCTTCCGGCGGGGTGAAGTCAGCGTCGAAGATGGCGACGAATTCGCCCTTCGCTGTCTTCAATCCCTCGGCCAGCGCGCCCGCCTTGAAGCCTTCGCGGTTGGTGCGGTGGTGGTAGCTGATGGGATTGCCCAGCGCGGCATAACGTTCGACCAGATTGCGCGCAACTTCGACGGTTTCGTCGGTGGAATCGTCGAGCACCTGAATGTCGAGCTTCTCCCGCGGATACTGTCAGCTTGCAGATCGACTCCAGCAGCCGCTCAACCACGTACTGCTCATTGAAAATAGGCAGTTGCACGGTGACGCGCGGCAACTCCGCGAAACAGCGCCGCCGGTTCCGTGGTGCGCTTTTCCTTGTGCTTGTAATAGAGATAAACCAGAACGTAGCGGTGCATGCCGTAACCCGCCAGCAGGATCAGCACAATGAAATATGGAATCAGCAGCGCCAGATCGAAGGCGTCGGTGTGGTAAAGACCCTGAAAAGTCTTATCCAGCAGATGCTGGCGGAGATAGGGCCCAATGCCCTTGGGGGCGGCCCAAGCGGCCAGCGCAGAAGACAGGATGAGATCAGAACGCAGCAAGGGGCACGGTGAAAACCTTTATTCTACCGGATTCGGGCTTCCAGCAGGGCAGTTGCGCCGTTTTGAAAATCAGCGCGAAATCCCCGTTCCGCCCACATCGTCGCGGCCCAGAATATGGCGAAAAGAACAAAATCGCGCTAAAGATAGCCAGCTAGGGCGCCGGTCGCGACTCTCTATTTCTTTGCGCTCCTGGCCACTACCCTGCAACTTGCGGATAACATGAACTCTCACACCACTCACTTTGAGCTTCTTCCAAGCCTTTTCTGCGGTATATACAGGAATCTTCAGTGCGATCCCCAGCGCAATGCACGCACGGTCTCCCAGGGAGAGTCCAAGATGGCGGGTTTGAGTCACGAGATCGCCGGCAATCCTCGCTTGCTCCTTATCAAACGCCAAGACCTCGCGAACTGGGCTAGTCGCATCTTCCCATGCTTGCTCGGAAGTCCATCCGCGGCTCACCAGCTTGGTTTGCACTTCGGCAAGATTGACTGCGCTGCCAACCGCGCGAGCCAGCAGATCGGGGGTCAGTTTCTCCGCTCCCGGCTCACTGTTAATGACGGCAAGAATGGCGGACGCATCGAGCACAACCCTATTCATGCTTTGCGGCCGCGCGGCGTTCCGCCAGCAATTCATCGACCAGCGAGGAGCCCTTCACGTACTTCCGAGCCCGGCGCTGCGCCCGCTGGATGCGGCGTTGCTGGGTCGTGATGCGCAGCTCATCGTCTTCGATCCGCAGCACGACTTCATCTCCAACTTCGATGCCAAGAGCCTTACGAAAAGAAGAGGGGATCACGACACGGCCGTTCTCGTTCACACGCGTTCGGGTTTCCGCTGTCATGGCATACTCCGATTCAAATGTCGTCATTATAGCATACTGTCACAGATTAATGCCAGTGACATTCCTCACCATCAATGCCGCGTCGCCCAGGCGAGCCCATCGGGATCGCGCCCGGCCACTTCCAGCGAATGAAGGTTGATGACCGCGACATAACCATCAGGAGAACACGCCACAAACGCTCGCGCTCCGTCCGGCTGCATTTGAATGCCGGCCGCGCCGTGCCCAACTGTGATCCGTTTGACGATCTTGCGAGTCGCCGTGTCGATGACGGTCACATCTGCACTTCGCAAAGAAGAAATGAGCGCCAGCTTTCCATCAGGCGTAAACTTCAACCGGTTCGCGCCGCCCACATCAGCCGCCAGCGTCTCCTTCACCAACTTGCCCGCCACATCGATGATCGACACAGTTCCGTCCCCAGCATTGGCCACCCAGATTTTCTTTTCCGTCAGGAGAAACGTCAAAACCCTCGGATCCGCTGCCGACGCGGACCACTGTCTCGTTCCAATCGCCTTCCCCTGGTCCGCCTGCAGCCTTCTCGATCATGCTCACCGTGCCGGAACTGACATTCGTTGTGACAATCAACTTCAAATCCGCCGAGACGTAGATCATGTGCGTTCTGTTCTGCCCGGTGCCCATGATCCAATCAACATTCTTAGTAGCCGGATCGTAGCTGCCAATCGCCTTCGCAGCTTCGGCGGTGAACCACGCCTTTCCGCCAACAAACGTCAGCCCATGCGGACCCCGCAAAGCTCCAAGCTCGACAGAAGGCAACGCTTTTTGCGCGACCAGATCCACGATCGCAAGTGTGTTGTACGCCCCGGATCCGTAGTTGGACGCATAAGCAGTCCGGCCATCGGTCGACGCGATCACTTCATGAGGATCCTTGCCAACCAGCACGCGCGCGATCACCTGCAGACTGGAGGGATCGACAATCAAGAGCATCCCGTCGCGTTTCGCAAGAATCAGCAACGCATTCGCAGTAGTGTCGGCAGCGTAAACCACGGCGCCAGGCATCCCAGCCAGCAGAACGAGAAAAGTCAGTAAGCGTCTCATAATTTCAAAAGGATACGCCATCACCGCAAGCGCCGGCGAGGAAGCGGCGGAGCTATTGTAGGTCTTCGACCGCGGGAATCGTCTTCAGCTGGAGATTCGCGCGGTCGCCCTCACTCACACGCAGCGCTTTCCCCTGACCCTCGTAGCTCTTGAGGAATTCAGGATTGAAGTAAGCTTCGCCGTCGATACTCTCCCATGCCAACACCGTGTAATCGCCGGGAGGCAATCCGCGTAAGGTGAAGCGCCCGCCCTGATCGGTGGCAGCCTTACGATACCGGTCGGGATGGCTGCGAAAACGAGCTTCGGGTACGGCCACCACCACCGCGTCGGCAACAGGTTCGTCTTTTTGATTCGTAGCCACCCCCTCGGCAGTCGCTCCGTTGGCGCTCGCCAACACATCCAGCGTAGTAATGCCACCGCTCACGCTCAATCCAGAGTCCGTCACCTCGCGCCCGCCTGCCGCCACCGATTTCAGAAACCAGTCAGGCAGCGAACTGGCGTCGGAAATTTGCACATAATAGTGCCCCGCGGATACGTTCTTCCACTCGAAGCTGCCATCGGCATTCACGTGGGCCAAGGCGGGAGAGCCCTCGCCAACCGTGACCGCCCCGACCGCATCGTCATCTCCGTCGGCGGAGCGCAGCAGAAGAAACATCTGGCTCGGATCGGGTTTCGAGACACTCGCCGCCTCCATCCGAAACCGGCCACGAATCGAGCCACCGGCCTGCGGCGCGAGCTGCAGACCTTCCACATTCGCCGCAGCAACCTGGAGCGCCTGTCGCGCCATCATGGGCACCGCAGCGTTATCCACGGTCGCGAAAATTGTGTAAGCTCCAGGAGAAACGTCGCGAATCTCGAAGCTGCCATCCTTGTGCATCTCCGCGCCATTCAGTACCAGACTGAAATCTTTCGACTGCAGCATGATCGCGGCGGTAGTCCCCGGCGGCAGCCCCACCACCAAGCCTCGGATGATCAGGCTGGGGCTCGGCGTGAGCGAAAAATTCGCCGGGAAGTCATCGCCGGCATGCAACTGGATCGGCGCGGCCTGCCCACGATCTCGCGTGCCCGGATAATAGGTAGTCTGGTAAGCGGCTGGCGCAGGCTTCTCCGAGCCCGCAGCTCCGTTGCGCGACGCAGCCCCATTTCCAGTGGTCTCGATCAGACTTCTGAAGTCCGGCGGCGGCGTTACCGAAATAAAGTAGTTGCCCGCGGCAAGGCCCGGGATGCGGTAATCGCCCAAATCGTTAGTGCGCTCGGCCCCCACCTGCTCCCAGTGACTGCGTCCCGCGACAAAAGTCTGGCGCATCACGGCAACTTGCGCCTCCGGCATGGGATCGCCGTCTTCATCCGTCACGCGCCCTTCCACCACCGCGGCAGCTTGCAGGCGGATGACCAAGTCTTTCAGCTCTTGCCCGGCGCCAAGCGTGAGCACGCGTCCTTCCGTCCGGCGCTGGTGCTTGTCGATTTCCTGGTAGCCGCTGCGTTCCACAAACAAGCGATAGCGCCCAGGCACAATGTTCTCAATGCGAAACCCGCCATCCACACCGGTAAGCGCGGTGTAGTTCGCACCATCGCTCTGACTCTCAGCAATCAGCTCGATCAGCGCCTTCTTGACGGGCTCGCTGCCGGGATCTTTGGTGACGATGCCGCTGAGCGTGGCTCGCGCAGGTGTCGAAGTTTGTGCTGCGGATGCAGTCGGGCTCTGCAGGGAAAGCGCAACGGAGCCTGCGATGATGAGCCACAACAGACCTGCGGGAAGAACCTTCATCTTTAATTTCGAGTGCGGAGGGATGTTGGGAGTACGTCGAGTCGTCGCCCTGAGGATCGATCACGCTCGCTTCGACCTAGTCATTCTAACCCGAGGCGGGTGGTTGATCCAGATCAAAAAAATTGCAGATTCGCGCTCGTAAAATACCTGGAATCAGCAACTTACACTTTTGAGGTCTGGCTAAAATATTGGAAGCAAATGACTTACCTGTAAAGTATTCTATTAAAAGGATTTAGTCTGGGTCGTCTCGGCTAAGTGGCTTAGAATCAGAGGCCCAATCCTATAAAATATTGCATTCACGGGACTTGTCTGGTTGCGATTTGATTGTCAAAGATCAGGCGCGCTGGGTTCGCCGGCTTCACTGTCTCCGGCTTGATCATTGTCGGCTGATGGGCCTGTGGGTGACAAGGTTAGATGTCACACGGTTCCTGTGGAATGCCGCCCTTCAGAGGACGAGCGGAACCGCCCGAGCATGTTGCAGCCTCCTTAAGGTGGCTTGATTTGTGGCGGCGCTGTCTCGATAATGACGGTGACCTTGACGGGGTACCGATTTATCGGTTCTCGCGACGGCCTCGGGATTCTCCGGGGCCGTTTGTATTTTCGGGCGTCGGGGACGAAGTCGAAAATCAACGTCAAAGTCAGCGGGCGAGGGCGCCCGCTCTACGACGTCTAGTTCAGGAAGTACTGCCGGTAGAGCGTGTCGCGCTGGGCGGGGCGGAAGCCGGCGTCGCGGATAATGCGGCGCAGTTCTTCTTCGGTGGTGCAGTTGGTTACGCCCGCCGCTCTCACCACGTTCTCCTCCAGCATCACCGAGCCCACGTCGTTGCCGCCGAAGCGCAAGCCCATTTGGCAGACCTTCAGGCCTTGCGTCACCCAGCTCGATTGCACGTTCAGGAAGTTTGAGAGATAGAGGCGCGAGATGGCTAGGACTTTCAGGTATTCGACGGCGGTGGCTTCGTCCCAGTGGCGGCCGCCTAGCGCGGTGTTGTGGGGCTGGAAGCTCCAGGGGATGAAGGCGGTGAAGCCTCCGGTTTCTTCCTGGAGGTCGTAGAGGGCTTGGAGGTGGTTGACGCGGTTTTCGTCGTTCTCGCCTACGCCGAACATCATGGTCGCGGTGGTGCGCATGCCGATCTGGTGGGCGGTGCGGTGGACGTTGATCCAGTCGTTGGTGAGGCATTTCAGGCGGGCGATTTTGTAGCGGACTTCGTCGTCGAGAATTTCGGCGCCGCCGCCGGGGATGGAATCGAGTCCGGCATCGCGCAGGCGGAGAATCGTATCGCGGATGCTGAGGCTGCTGTACTCGGCGATGGCGATGATCTCGGACGCGGAGTAGCAATGAAGATGCACCTGCGGAAAACGCTGCTTGATGCCGCTCAGCATTTTCTCGTGCCAGTCGATCTTGAGGTCGGGATGCAGGCCGCCTTGCATCAGCACGCCGGTGCCGCCGAGTTCGACGGTCTCGCGAATCTTTTCGTAGATGGTGTCGAAATCGAGGATGTAACCTTCTTTCGCTGCCGGGCCTTTGAGCGGACGATAGAAGGCGCAGAAGGTGCAGTACTCAGTGCAGAAGTTCGTGTAATTAATGTTGCGGTCGATGATGTAGGTGACCGTGCCCTCGGGATGCAGTTTGCGGCGCACCGCATCGGCTTCCATCCCGATGCCGATCAGGTCATCGGACTCGAACATCTCGAGGGCTTGCTGCTTAGTCAGGGACATGTGCAGCTCAATTCTAATGGAGGGCGGGCGATTGGGCCAAATCCGGAGACGGGTCGTAGAGACGTAGCTTGCTACGTCTCGCTGGCGGCGGATCTCACGCCAGGTTCGGATACGCTGCCGGCGGAGACGTTGCAAACAACGTCTCTACGATTAGACGGTGGCTGCTCCTAACTTCTTGCGGTAGCGGAGATATTGAACGAGCGTTACCGCCGTGCCGATCACAGCTAATCCGATCAAGATGGCGACCGCCGGTTTGTAGTATCGCGAGAAGAAACGCAAAATATGTCTGCCATAAACAAATCCCAGGTCAGCCTCGATGAAGTAGCGAAGCCCGCGGCCAAGGACCAAGGCGGCGAGGAACTTTTTTCGCGAGTACTGCATGGCGCCCGCGGCCGCCAGAAATGGAAGAAACGGAAACGGCGGGGGCAACAAGGCCGGAATCACAATGGCAGCGAATCCCCAACGCGTGAATGCCTTGGAAACCTGGGCCGCTCTTTTTTTCGAGAGCTTTCGCTCCATCACTTCTTTGCCGCCCTTGCGAGCCAAGGCGTAAGTAATGGAGCCGCCGATCACCGCGCCCAGGGTCGCCATGAGGGCGTAATAGGGCCACGGTTCCTGATGACGGGCCGCGAGCCAGATAGTGAGAACGTCCATGCTGCCAGTGACCGGAATCACGGAGTTGTCCACGAGTCCCAACAGGACTAAACCGACTCCACCCAGGTGGCGGAGTTGCCGCCAGAGAGGCACTGCGAGCAGGGGATGTAGATGAAGCAGCATTCGGGTTTGGAGGAGTTTAACAGGCCAGGCCACGGATTGGGTCGAACGACATGGCGGCGGATAAAGTTGAGTTAAATAATTGTCGCACTCGCCGGGACCAGGAAATGCATCTCCGGTGCGGCGGGAAGGGCTCCAATCTCGGCCGCGTAGCGATAGAAGAGTTGCAGCCCCTCGAGGCAAGCAGCGTCGAGGTAGTAATGAATGCTTTCGGTGAGGTAGGAGCGAACGCCGGACTCTCTAAGACCGAGGCGCGGGGCCCATTCGCGGGCGATCTGGTCGAGGCTTGCGGGTTCGAGTCCATGGTCGCGGGATTGTTGAAACACTTGCGCCAAGTCTGGTTCGGGCCCACGGGCGCCGCTTCCACGCAGCGCTTCCTGACGAACTGCCCAGAAGGCAAAGACGAAAGGCTTACCGGTGTAGCGAATCCACTCTTCGGCGAGGTCGAGCGTGAGATAGCGGGAGCGGTCGAGCTGCAGGGCGGGATCTCCGATCAGCAATCCAGCGTCGTGATCGACCAGCATTTGGTCGATATTTGGAGCCATCGAGGTGAACGTCCTGCCGCCGCCCAGCCACTTTTCAAACAGAATTTTGGTCAGGGCGACAGAGGTCATCGAAGATGTATCGAGGGCCACGGTGCGAATTTTGTCGACCGGCACACGGCTGACCAGCAGAATGGAACGCACGGGGCGGCGCGAGGCGATCGCGACCCCCGGCAGGACTATCAGGCCGGGGACGCGGGCATAGGCCGCCGCCGGGATGATTCCGATATCGGCGGTTCCGGCTTCGAGCGCGCGAGCGCAGGCCGATGGCAGCGTGTACGCAATTTCAAAGTCTCCCCCGGCCTGGCCGTGTTCGAAATCCCACATGAGGGGAGCGGTGTTGAGATAAGAAATCGCAGAGATGCGCAGAGGTCTCATTCCTGTTTTGATTTTAGCAGACCTGTTTTTAACAGGCCCTTGTGACAACTTCCCTTGACACTGCTTTCGGCCAGTAGCTAGAGTCCGCCCAGTCTCCGTCTGGAGGCCGAAAGAGATTGGAGCAGACGTGCCAAATGCTGTTATCGCATCACCATCGGTTACTCACATTCTGGAGTGGCTGGCCATTTCGCTGACGTCGGGGCTAGGTCCAACGAAGGCGCGGAAACTGGTCGAACATTTCGGCAGCGCTGAAGCGGTGTTCCACGCTTCGCTCACTGAGCTGGAAAGCACGGGAATTCAGGCGATTTCGGCGCAGTCGATCGCCACGGGGAAATCGGCGGAATTAGCGCGGGAAGAGATTGCACGGGCTGCGACTGCCGGAGTCACGGTTGTCTCGGTTGAAGACGCCTGCTATCCGCCGCGGCTGAAGGAAATTTATGATCCGCCGCTGGTGCTTTATGTGCGCGGCAATCCGGAAGTGTTGACGCAGCCCGGCATCGCCGTGGTGGGAACAAGGCACCCCACGCCCTATGGCTCGGGGATGGCGGAGCGGTTGGCATGTGATCTTGCTGCGCAGGGGCTGGTGATTATCAGCGGGATGGCTCGCGGGGTCGACACCGCCAGCCATCGCGGGGCGATCTCGGCCAAGGGGAAGACGATTGCGGTGTTTGGCACGGGCGTGGATGTGATTTATCCGAAGGAGAATTCGCGGCTTTCGGAACAGATTCTGGCGCTTGGCGGTGCGCTTATTTCGGAGTTTCGATTGGGAACTTTTGCGGCGCCGCAAAACTTTCCCATCCGCAACCGGATTTTGAGTGGAATGTCGGTCGGTGTGCTTGTAGTAGAGGCTGCCGAATACTCCGGAACGCGCATCACGGCGCGATGCGCGCTGGAGCAGAACCGCGACGTTTTCGCCGTACCCGGCAATGTCACGAATAAGAATTCGTGGGGGCCGAACACGTTGATCAAGCAGGGCGCGAAGCTGGTCGCGACCTGGGAGGATGTGTGGGAAGATCTGCCTGCGGAAGTTAAACTTGCACTCACTCCGGCATCCTCGCCTGAATCCGGAGGCTCCTCGTCGGCATCTCTATTCCCGGACGAAGGGCTGCCGCCGCATGAGAAGAAGATCTTGAGCCTGTTGAAGGCAGATGAGGCGACGCATATTGACGAATTGGTGGAGAAGTTAGAACAAGAGATGTCGTCGTCGGAGATTTTTGCCGCACTGTTTGAGCTGGAGCTGACAGCTAAGATCAGACAAATGCCGGGCAAGAATTTTGTGAAGAGTTTCTAGGCAGTCAGCCCGAGCTTTTCACCCGTAACTTGTTGCCGCCGTCCCATTCGTGCTAGGTTCAAAGCGAAAACTTGAGAACTGAGGGTCCATTGGTAAAAAGTCTAGTCATTGTCGAATCGCCGGCTAAGGCGAAGACCATCCAGAAATATCTGGGAAAGGGATTTACTGTCGAGGCCTCGCTTGGCCACGTGAAAGATCTGCCCAAGAGCACGCTGGGCGTGGATACGAGCAACGACTTCGAGACCGATTACGTTGTCATTCCAGGGAAAGAAAAGGTTCTGGCCAAGCTGAAGAAGCTGGCGGGGCCGATGGATGCGATCTATCTGGCGCCTGACCCGGACCGCGAAGGTGAGGCGATTGCGTCTCATCTTGCGGGGGAACTGGCGAGAAACGGCCACGCGAAGAAGGCGAAAAAGAAGAAGGGCGAGGCCGATACGCCGCCCCGCATTCAGCGCGTTACTTTCAATGAAATCACCAAGCGCGCGGTGCAGGCGGCGTTCGAGCATCCGCGTGCCATCGACCAGAATCTAGTGGATGCACAGCAGGCGCGGCGCGTGCTGGACCGGCTGGTCGGGTACCAGGTCTCGCCGCTGCTTTGGGATAAAGTTCGGCGCGGGCTTTCCGCTGGACGAGTGCAGACTGTTGCCCTGCGGTTGATTGTGGAGCGCGAACGCGAAATTAAGGCGTTCGAGAAAAAAGAATACTGGACCATCGATGCCCACCTTGCAGGAAACAAGCCCCCCACGTTTGACGCCCGCTTTCTAGGCAAGGGCGAAGAGAAGATTGAGGTTACGAACGGTGAGGATGCGGAGAAGATCCGCGCCGCGCTGGAGCAAGCCGACTGGATTGTGCGGTCGGTCGACAAGAAGGAACGTCGACGCAACGCCGCGCCGCCGTTTACCACCAGCAAGTTGCAACAGGATTCCTCGCGCAAGCTGCGCTTCAGCGTGAAGCGCACGATGATGATCGCGCAACGGCTGTACGAAGGCGTAGAGCTGGGCGAAGAAGGCCTTGTTGGTTTGATTACCTACATGCGTACTGACTCGACGCGGGTTGCGCCTGAGGCGATTCAGGAAGTGCGGGAATATGTGGGTAAGGAATATGGTGCCGCGTACCTGCCTGAGACTCCCAATACATATAAGGAGAAGAAGGAAGCGCAGGCGGCGCATGAGGCGATTCGGCCGACTTCGGCGATGCGGCATCCGGATCAGGTCAAGCAGTATTTAAAGGAAGATGAGTTCAAGGTTTACAAGCTGATCTGGCAGCGTTTTGTGGCGTCGCAGATTATGCCGGCGGTTTTCGATCAGACGACGGTCGACATCGATGCAAAGAGCAAAGCTGAGACATTCTGGTTCCGCGTGACGGGATCGGTGTTGAAGTTTGACGGCTTCCTGCGGGTTTACGAAGAATCGAAGGAAGGCAAGGACGAAGAGGACGAAGAGCTGAAGCACAAGCTGCCAGCGCTCGAAGCTGGACAGAAGCTCACGCTCAAAGAGTTGAAACCGGAGCAGCATTTCACCGAGCCTCCGCCGCGCTACAACGAGGCGTCGTTGGTGAAGGAGTTGGAAGAGCGCGGGATCGGGCGTCCGTCAACCTATTCGGCGATTCTTTCGACGATTCAGGAGCGGCAGTACGTGCAGAAGCTGGGGGGGAAGTTTACTCCGACCGAGATCGGATTAGTTGTCACCGATCTGCTGGTGGAAAACTTTCGCGATATTTTTGACATAGCTTACACCGCAGGCCTGGAAGAAAAGCTCGACGAAATCGAAGAAGGCAAAGAGAAGTGGACGGACACGCTTGCCGAGTTCTACAAGAAGTTCACTAAGGATCTCAAATATGCCGAAAAGCATATGGAGAACATCAAGCGGATGGAGAAGCCCACGGACGAGAAGTGCGAAAAGTGTGGGGCGCCGCTGGTGATCAAGTGGGGGCGGCACGGCTCGTTCTATGCCTGCAGCACCTACGACAAAGAAGATCCAAACACTTGTACGTTCACGAAAGAAAATCCCATCAACCTGCCCGACCTTGATTCGGCCGATGTGCAGGAGACTGGCACGGCGGAAGAATATTGCGAGAACTGCGGGCGGGTGATGGTGCTGAAGCGCGGGCGATTTGGGCAGTTCATGGCCTGCACGGGATATCCCGACTGCAAGACTACGCGGCGGCTTGACCAGGGCAAGAAGGTTCCCGACATTCCACTCGATGAGCCTTGCCCGAAGTGCGGACGCAATATGATGATCCGCCACGGTCGGTATGGCGAGTTCACGGCCTGCAGCGGATATCCTGAGTGCAAGTACGTGAAGCAGAACTATATTGGCGTGAAGTGTCCGGAGTGCAAAGAGGGCGACCTGGTGGAGAAGCGGGCGCGCAAGGGGAACACGTTTTACGGATGCGGAAATTATCCCAAGTGCAAGTTCACTTCGGCGCACCGGCCGATTGCCGAAAAGTGCACGAGTTGCGGCAGCGAGTATCTGGTGCAGAAATTCCTGAAAGATGGGCCGGTGATCGCTTGCCCGAATAAAGAGTGCGAGTACGAGCGACCGGCGCCTGAGCTGGCGGCGACTACGAGCGCGTAGTCCCGCGAGGACCTGTAACATTTATTGGTGCTTTGCCGCTAGCCCGATTGTCTAACCCAATCAGTATTGCCAAATAATTATGGAGGAAACGATGCCAAAGAAAGCGACCATTGCCGATGCTCAACTTATTCTGCAACTCTACGATCTGCGCCGCGAGGCGGAGATGCGCAAAGCGCGAAACTGGTGGGTGACCGGGTTTTGGCCGGAGAGCGCCGACGATATCATGAAAATTGCCGGAGCCATGGGGTCGCAGGAAAACAACTGGCTGCGGCAGGTGGGGGGATATTGGAGCATGGCCGCTGCCTTCGTGCTGCAGGGCGCGCTGAGTGAGGAGTTGTTCATCCAGCCGGCAGTGAGCGGGGAGATGTTTTTTGTGTTCGGCAAGATCCATCCCTTTCTGAAAGAGCTGCGCGAGAAGATGGGGGACCCGCACATGTTCGAGAACATCGAGAAGGTCATCACGGGTTCCAAGGTTGGACGGGAACGGCTGAAGTTGACACTGAAGCGGCTCGAGACAATGCGTGAGAAGAGGGCTCTGGGAAAGGCCAGCTAGAGGGCTGGCTGTCGCTGGGAGCGGGTCGAGCTTCGCTCGACCGGACAGCCGAGGGCGGCTGTCCCCACCGGAGTATCCGCATGAGTATTTCCATTCGCATCTTCAACAGACTGAGGCATTAGACCATCTGTTATCCTAGTCGGCTGTGCGGATGATCTGGTGGTTCCTGATTCTGGGTGTGAGTACGCTGGTGGTGGTGTGCGTTGCGATCGCCTTGTATATGCGTTTGCGGCGGCATTTACAGCTGGCGCACGTTGCCCGGGAAGGAAGTTCCAGCGAAGCAGAGCACGAGCGTCCGCCTGGTGACGCAGAGCACTGACGGCTTGACGATTCGGAGGCTTTTTTAATGGCAAAACCAGCGATGCAAACATCAAGCGCTCCGCGGGAACGTGTTTTCGGCTTAGAGGTCGCGCGGCAGGTTGCTCTCGTGGTTGGCGGCAGCTTGCTGGTGGCATTGTGCGCGCGCATCACGATTCCCTTGCCGTTTACCCCGGTACCACTGACGGTGCAGAACTTCGGCGTGCTGTTGGCCGGACTGCTGCTGGGCAGCCGGCGCGGACTTGCGGCGCTCGCCCTCTACCTGGCTGAAGGCGCGATGGGCATGCCGGTGTTCAGTCCTACGGGTCCGGGAGGGATCGCGCAGTTGCTCGGCCCGACCGGAGGATTTCTGCTGGCTTACCCGCTGGTGGCGTGGATGGCAGGTTTTGTCATGGAGCATGGGCGCAAGAGTTTCGCGCGGGCGGCGCTGGCCGGCCTTTTCGGCGAGATCGTAGTGTTCACCGGAGGTTTGACCTGGCTTGCAGTACTGACACATTCGGTGGCACGAGCCTTTCGTTGGGGGCTTTACTGGTTTCTCTTCGCCGAAGTAATCAAGGTGATGATGGCTGCCGGAATTGCGGTGCGCTGGCAGCGCCGTGCCCGGGCGCAGGGGTAAAGAGCGCTGCCGTAAGCAGTCTGGAGTTCAACTTTGGAGTTCAACAATGACAGTGGTTTCGGAACAAGACGCGAAGCCTTCCGGCGATGCAGGTTCTCAGGTGCGCGAGATCAGCGTGGCTCACAGCCCTGATTCCGACGATGCCTTCATGTTTTACGGGTTGGCCACCAGCAAGGTTCGCGTCCCGGGATTGCATTTCACGCACACCCTGTGCGACATCGAGACCCTGAATCAGAAGGCGCGCGAAGGCGTCTATGATGTGACCGCGATTTCGTTTCATGCCTATCCTTATATTCAGGACTTGTACGCGCTCATGTCCTGTGGGGGAAGCGTGGGCGAGGGCTATGGCCCGATGGTCGTGTCGCCGCGGCCGTTTACACAGATTGAAATCAAGGAGAAGCGCATCGCCGTTCCAGGCACGCTCACGACTGCTTATCTCGCGCTGCAGCTTTTTGCTCCTGGAGTGGAGACTGAAGTTGTGCCCTTCGACCAGATCATTCCGCAAGTGCTCGAGGGCAAGTACGAGGCTGGACTCATCATCCATGAAGGCCAGTTGACGTATGACAAGGCCGGCCTGCACCGCATTGTCGACCTCGGAAGGTGGTGGCAGAAGATGACGGGATTGCCGCTGCCGCTGGGAGGCAACGCGATTCGCCGTGCGCTTGGCCCGGAGTTAGTTTCCGCAGTCAACGGAGCGTTGCGGGACAGCATTCAGTACGCGCTTGAACATCGCGAAGAAGCCTTGTCCTATGCCATGCAGTTTGCCCGCGACCTTGATCCGCAGACCGCTGACCGTTTCGTTGGCATGTATGTGAACGAGCGGACGCTCGACTACGGCCCGGACGGGCGGGAAGCCGTGGTGCGACTGCTTGATATGGGGCATAAGGCGGGGATTATCGGGCCTGAGGCGCGCGTGGATTGGTTGGTGTAGAGCTTCCTAAGGAGTATCCGCGTTTGTCCGTTACTGTCGAGAACAACGATAAATCTCAGACTCTGCTGATCGATGCCGACGATACGCTCTGGGAGAACAATGTCTACTTTGAGCGGGCTATCGTCCGCTTCATTTCGTTTCTTAATCACCACGAGTTTTCTTCCGAGCAGGTACGGGAGGTGCTCAACGATGTGGAGCGCGAATCCATCGTGACGCATGGTTACGGCCTGCACAGCTTTTCACACTCTTTGGTGGCGACGTTTGAGAGGCTCAGTGAGCGGGCGGTCACGCCTGAATTGCATGCGCAGATCACGGGGTTCGCTCACTCGATTGCGGATCACGCGATCGAATTTCTGCCCGACGTACCGCAAACCCTACAATACCTTTCGAAGCGGCATCGGCTGATCCTAGTAACGAAGGGGGCTCTGGCGGAGCAGTCGGGGAAGATCGAGCGGTCAGGGTTGAAAGAATATTTCGTTGCCACGGAGATCGTCTCGGAAAAAGATTCCGCAGTCTATCATGCGCTGGTGGAGAAACATTCGCTGGCGCGTGAGTCCACCTGGATGATCGGCAACAGCCCCAGGTCTGACATCAATCCCGCGCTGGCCGCCGGTTTGCACGCGGTTTTCGTGCCCCACGGCGATACCTGGATACTGGAACATGAAGAAGTGAATGCGGCTCCGCCGGCGCAACGGCTGCTGATCGTGGGGCGGTTTGCGGAGTTGCGGGAGCATTTTTAGGCGGCGCCGCGGGAGACACGTGCCGTCCCTACGCGACTTGGCTTTGTGCTCGATATCTACCCCGCACTTACGAGCGGCGCTATTGAATGTCGTCGCTCGCGCGACCTTCACAGGAAGGTCGACTTTGGTTGGTTTTTTTCTCTTCCGTGCCCACGCGCTGGCACCAAACTAACCAACAACATGCTCTCGCGGCACGTTGTTGCCGCATGCTACGCTCATTCTGCTCTGCATTCTCGCATCACTCGTCTTGGCCGTGGAGACCAATAATTTCCGCAGGCTGTTGCGCACGGTTGAAGCTCTCTCCGAACTGGGGCCGGAGCTTACGGCGGAGCGCGAGTTTTCAGACACTGCGCGGCGCATGCTGTCTGCCGTGATGGAAGCGGCGGGCGCGGGAGAAGGCGCGCTTTTCGTCTTCAGCGAGAAGCCCACCATGCTGACGTCGGTGGCGGCGGAAGGGTTCGCCATGCTGCCCGAGCCCGCGTTTATTCCTCTTCTGCCCAAGCACGCTCACGCTCTGGCCGCGGCGCGCGGACCGATTGTGTTGAACGTTTCCACTTATTCGATTTTCCTCAGCTCGAATGGCAATGTAGCTCCTGAACTTTTCAAGTGCCTGGCTCCGCTCAAAGCTTCAGGCAAACTGGCTGGCGTTGTGGCTCTGGGGCGTCGTCCGGGAGACGCGCCCTACGAAGAAGCCGAGTTGGATGCCATGGACCTGCTATGCAACTACATTGGGCTCGCGGTGCAAAACCATGCTCTCTCGCAGACACTGGCCCAGCGCGTGACCGAGAATCTGCGGCTGATGGCTTCCCTGCACGGGTTCTATGACACGGCGCTCGAGGCATTTGCGACCGCGATTGATGTGAAGCACGTCAACATTCATGGCCATTCGCTCCGAGTGGGCCGCTATGCTGCCGCGATCGGCGAGGCCATGGGCGTCGATGCCGGCGAAGTGGCCGCGCTGCGCAGCGCCGGATATCTGCACGACATTGGCAAGGTGGCGGTCGATCGCCGGCTATTCGGCAAGCCGGGGGCGCTCAATCCGGAGGAGTTTCGAGAAATGGCGGACCACACCGTGGTCGGCCATCAGATTGTGAGCAGCGTGGAGTTTCCCTGGCCGAAGATTCACGAGTCGGTGCGATGGCATCACGAGCGCAGCGACGGCTCCGGCTATCCCGACGCTCTGGCTGGGAACGAAATGCCCATGCCAGTGCGCATCATGGCGCTGGCCGATACCTTCGACGCTATGACCAGCACGCGTCCTTATCGCGAGTCGCTTTCGCTGGGCAGCGCGCTGAGCGATCTGGTCCGGATGTCTCCGCAAAAGTACGATCCGAATGTGGTGCAGGCCTTGCTGATCCAGGTGCGGCGCGACGCGGTGGGCAGCAATCGAGCTCCGCTGCTGGCCGATCATATGGCGGTAAACATTGCTCCTGGTGACGTGGACCAGCTGGCCGCGACGCTGCAGCATAAGGTGTCTCGCGGGAAGATGTATCTGACTTAGAAGCTTCTAGCTTTCAGCTTCTTGCCTTTTCGAGCTTTTGATCTTTTGGTAACCACCACCAGCAACCTTTTCTGTGGTTCCGGGTTGATAATGAGGGGAGCTTGTCGTCTTTCCCTGGGGAGTCCCCATGCGCCTGGGCCGCACGAAGTTTGTCACTTTTCTGCTGTGTTTCAGCCTGGCGTGTACCGTCCCGCGATTGTTGGCTAAGAAGAAGGATACGGCTGCCTCCAGCCCAGATGATCAGCGACGCGCTCTGCATGCGCTGAATCGCCTTACCTTCGGTCCGCGCCCGGGCGATGTGCAGCTAGTGATGGCGGTGGGCGTCGAACAGTGGATCGACCTGCAGCTGCATCCAGAAAAGATCGACGACAGCGCCCTGAACCGGCGCCTGGAGCCGATGCGCACCCTGCGCATGAGTACCAGGGAGATTGCAGAAGATTTTCCGGATGGGCAGGAGATCACACAAGTAAGGAACGGCAAGAAACCTATGCCGTCGGATCCGGCGCGGCGCGCGGTGTTCCAGGTGCAGCTGGCCCGCCAGGAGGAGAAAAAAGAGCGCAAAGAGGAGGCCGGTAAGAATGCGGCGGCGGCTGCTTCCGCGGACAAAGCCGGTGGGGCATCGACTGATGGCTCTACGATGGCTGCGAACGCGGCGACCGAGGGCGTCAACGCCAACGCGACTCATCCCGAGAAAAATGGTGCGGCGAGCGAGACGATGAACTCCGGCGGCGCCGGCAACGATGGTGTGCCCGACGCGCAAAGCGCTCAGCAGGACCAGGGCACGATGGCGGCCATGTCCCCGCCCTCGCCTCCAACAAAGGCGACACCCGAGGAAGAAGAGCAGGCGCGTCTTCGCGAGGAGCAACTCTACGCTGACCTTGAAGTGCAGCAACTGCCGGGCCTTCCGCCGGACCAACGTTTCAAGAAAGTTCTTAGCATGCCGCCGCAGGCACAGCTTGCGTTTGCCGACTCGCTGCGCGGAGGCAAAGGGCAGGAGTTTCTTGAAGGGCTGTCCCCGAAGCAGAAAGAAACCTTGCTCGCTATGAATAACCCGGCCGGCGTGGTGACTGGCGAACTGGCGCAGGCAAAACTTCTGCGCGCCATCTATAGCCAGCGTCAGTTTGAAGAAGTGATGACTGACTTCTGGTGCAACCACTTTAACGTGTTTGTGGACAAGGGACTCGACCGGCTGATGGTAACCAGCTACGAGCGCGATGTCATCCGCCCGCATGCGCTGGGCAAGTTTGAGGACCTGCTGGTTGCCACAGCCAAGAGCCCGGCGATGTTGTTCTACCTGGATAACTGGTTGAGCGTCGGGCCGAACTCGGCGCAGGCTCTGGGAATTTCGGCGCATCCTTATGGACCGTACGGGCGTCCCCGTCCGCCGCGGCCAAACTCAGGCAAGCGCACCAGCGGACTTAATGAGAACTACGGGCGCGAGTTGATGGAGTTGCACACGTTGAGCGTGAATGGCGGCTACTCGCAACGCGATGTGACCGAGGTTGCGAAAGTCTTTACAGGATGGACTATTGACAAGCCGGCGGAAGGCGGCGGCTTCAAGTTTGAGCCGCGCATGCATGAACCCGGACCCAAGTTCGTGCTTGGACATCGGATCAAGCCCAAGGGTGAAGGCGAGGGTCTGGAAGTGCTGCACCGGCTGGCCACGAGTCCGCAGACGGCGCATTTTATTTCACTGAAGCTGGCAGAGCGTTTCGTCTCGGATGATCCGCCGCCGGCTTTGGTCGATCGCATGGCGAAGACGTTCTTGAAGAAAAAGGGCGACATCCGCGAAGTGCTGGACACGCTGTTCCATTCACCCGAGTTTTGGGACGACACAACTTATCGCGCCAAGGTGAAGACACCTCTGGAATTCGTGGCTTCGGCAGTACGCGCCACGGGCGCCGAGATTGACGATGCGCAGCCGCTGGTCGGGCAACTTAACCGCATGGGCATGCCGCTTTACGGCGCACAGCCGCCTACAGGCTATTCCATGAAAGCGGAAACCTGGGTGAGTTCTTCGGCGTTGCTCAACCGCATGAACTTCGCGCTAGCCTTGACCAGCGGGAAGATCAAGGGGGTGAAGGTGGATGCGGCGCAACTGGCGGGAATCGGTTCGCCGTCGCCGGATGCGGCTGCGACGCTTTCCACCCTGGAGACGAGCCTGCTGGTCGGTGGTGTTTCCAAGCAGACGCACGATTCGATCGTGGCGCAGATCGATGCGGCAGGAAAGAACGGTGCGCAGCCGAAGCCGGATAATAAGGCTGGGGGGCGCAAGCCTGCTGACGCTGGGCGGCCGCCGGACGTGAGCACGATTGCGGGTTTGCTGCTGGGTTCGCCCGAGTTTCAGAGGAGATAGCTGCCCAATGTGGAGACGTAGCTTGCTACGTCTTTGCTTGGCGGAGGCAAGACGTAGCAAGCTACGTCTCTACGGATAATATATGTCAATTACTCGTCGCATTTTTCTTCGCAACAGTGCGCTTGCCGTCGTGGGTACAGCGGCGGTGCCAAGCTTTCTTGCTCGCGCGGCCATGGGCGCGGCTGAGCCCGGCGTGCGGACCAAGCGCCTGGTCGTGATCTTCCAGCGCGGCGCGGCCGACGGTCTGAACATTGTTGTGCCTCACGGTGAAGCTGCAGTACTACGCGATGCGGCCCAGCATCAACATTCCGCGCAAGGCGGTGCTTGATCTCGATGGCTTCTTCGGGCTGCATCCTTCGCTTGCATCTTTCCAGCCGCTCTGGCAGCAGCGTCATCTGGCGATCGTGCATGCCGCCGGATCGCCTGACCCCACCCGCTCGCACTTCGATGCGCAGGACTTCATGGAGGCCGGCACTCCGGGGGTGAAGTCGACCGAAGACGGATGGCTGAACCGAACGCTGCACGACCTGCCGCAGCCTGCGCCGAAATCTCCATTTCAGGCCATTGCCATGGGCCCTTCGATCCCGCGCATTTTGAGCGGCATTGAACCAGCGATTGCGATGAACAACATCAACGACTTTTCCGTCGGCGGCCGCAGCGCGAAGCCTTCCCCGGTGGCGAACGCGTTTGAAGCCATGTACAACCACTCGACGGATTCCGTGCTTCACGGCACCGGTGAAGAGACCTTTGACGCGGTTAATATGCTGAAGGCCGCCGATCCGTCGAAGTATAAACCCGCGCCGGGCGCGGATTATCCCAAGGGACGGTTTGGCGACAGTCTGCGCCAGCTTGCGCAGCTCATCAAGGCGAACCTCGGCGTGCAGGTGGCGTTTGCCGATATTGGCGGCTGGGACCATCACGTGAATGAAGGCGCGACCGAGGGACAGATCGCGAATGTGTTGCGCGATTTCTCGCAGTCGCTGGCTGCGTTCTGGACTGATCTGGGAGATCTTGGGGAAGATACAGTCGTTGTGACCATGTCGGAATTCGGACGCACCGCGCGCGAGAACGGCAATCGCGGCACTGACCACGGCCACGCCAACGTGATGTTCGTGCTGGGAGGGCCGGTGAAGGGCGGCAAAGTTTACGGACGCTGGCCTGGGCTCGAGCAGTCACAGCTCTATGAGGGGCGCGATCTGGCTTTGACTACGGACTTCCGGCAAGTGCTTGGCGAGGGCGTCGCGCGGCATTTGGGGAACAAGAATCTGAGTGACGTGTTTCCGAGGTATGACAATCAGCCGGGGAAGTTCCTTCGCTGCCTGGGATGAGAATGCTCGCGTGGGGACAACCGCCCTCTGGGTCAGGCATGTATAGTGAGTTGCATGACCACGGAAGCGGACGCCGAGCATTTTGTCCATCGCTGGATCGCTGCGTGGAACTCACACGACCTTGACGCGATCATGTCCCACTACTCGGAGGATATCGTACTGATTTCCCCAACTGTGGCGAGGCTGCTGGAAGATCCCTCCGGAACCGTCAAAGGGCACACCGCCTTGCGGAACTATTTCAAGCGCGGGCTCGAAGTGTATCCAAACCTTCACTTTGAACTCTCGGATGTGATGTTCGGCTTGTCCAGTGTTGTGGTTTGCTATAAGAACCAGAAGGGAACGAAGACGGCCGAGTTCATGGAGTTCGGCAGTGAAGGCAGGGTCACGCGAGTAGTTGCGAACTACGGCGGATAATTTGCTGCCGCTCTCAGCTTCGGGATTTCAGACTTCAACCAGCACGTCGCCGTTTTCAATCTTCAACGGATACACCGCAACCTTCGTCCTCGAATCCTGCACGGCTTCGCCGGTCTTTGGATCCCAGGCCCAGCCGTGCCACGGGCACACGAGCTTGCCGCCTTCGATCATTCCCTGCCCCAGCGGGCCGCCGCGATGGAGGCAGACGTTGTCCATGGCGCTGTAGACGCCGTTTACGTTGGCGATGCAGATGGTCTTTGCGCCGTAGAGGAATTCTTTGGCCTCGTCGGCGGGTGGGAGTTCGGATTCGATGGTAAGTTTCGTGAAGTTCGGCATGGGAATCAGGTAGTTAGCAGTTGGCAATTAGCTTAAACCGGTTGACCAAATGCTCATTGCCAACTCTAATTGCTTATTTGGGCTGTAACGTCTGCGCGATCATTACCTGGCGCTTGAAGTTTTCGAGCATGTTTGGATCTAGACGCACTTCTGTCGGTTTCCTTGCCAGCGTCATGGTATCGATTTTGTCTTGCAGCTTGAGCAGTGCGTAGAAAAGATTTTCGGGACGCGGTGGGCAGCCGGTGACGTAGACATCCGTGGGCACGATTTTGTCGACGCCCTGCAATACGGCGTAGGTATTGAACGGGCCGCCCACCGACGAGCAGGCACCCATCGAGATCACCCACTTGGGGTCGGGCATCTGGTCGTAGATGCGCTTCACCACTGGCGCCATCTTCAAAGTTACGGTGCCGGCAACGATCATCAAGTCGCTCTGGCGCGGGCTGGGACGGAATACTTCCGAACCGAAGCGGGCAATGTCGAAGCGTGCGGTGGAAGACGCGATCATTTCAATGGCGCAGCAGGCCAAGCCGAATGTCATCGGCCACACGGCGGACTTGCGCGCCCAGTTGAAGACGTAGTCCACCGTGCTGATCATGAAATTCTTTTCGAACTTGTTTTGCAGCCAGCCCATGCAGTGACCCCGATCTGAAGTCCGATCTAAAGAACGATCGTCGTAATTATACAGTTCAAGCGCCTTGTCGATGGCGCGAAGCAACCCAGTCTAGGGATGCCCGGTGCAGGTGTCAATCAGGTCGGGGAGGTGGTTGAGTTGCCCCCAAGTCGCGACTCAGCTACAAATAGAATCATTCATGGATTCCAGAACCACCGTGGCCGCCGACCGCGAACGCAACCCAAGCCTGCTTCTCGACGCATGGGATCACATCCGCACCTCGCAGTTCTGGATGGTGGCCATCGCCCTCTCCCTGCGCATAGGCTGGATACTCGTCGGCCACACCTACAAGTTCAAGAGCACGGATGATAACTTCGGCTTCGGCTGGGAGATGGGACGCATTGGGGCGTCCATCGCCTCGGGACACGGCTTCAGCAATCCGTTTGGTCCGGCGACCGGGCCCACGGCGTGGGAGCCTCCGCTTTATCCTTATTTGACCGCGGGAGTGTTCCTCATTTTCGGAATTTATTCGAAGGCATCGGCGTTCGTACTGCTGGCGATCAACAGCATTTTCTCGGCGCTGACCTGCATCCCGATTTTTCTCATCGCCCGGCGGATTTTCTCCGAGAAAGTTGCTGTCGGGTCTGCCTGGGCCTGGGCGCTGCTTCCCAACGTAATGTTCTGGTGCACGCGCGCAGTGTGGGAGACAAGCCTTTCCGCGCTGCTGACGGCGGTCCTGCTCTGGCTCGCCCTCACCATGGAAGATCAAGACGGTTGGCTGCCGTGGCTGGAATTCGGCCTGCTGTGGGGCGTCGCGGCGTTGAATAGTACAACGCTCCTGTCGTTTCTGCCGGCCGCGGGATTGTGGGCCTGGTATCGCCGCGTGCGACGCGGTAAGCGGTCATTGGCTGGCGTGGCGCTTGCGTCCCTGGTTTTCTTTGCCTGCATTACGCCGTGGCTGGCGCGCGATTATGAAACTTTCCGCAGGTTCATTTTCATTCGCGACAACTTTGGCGCGGAGCTGCGCCTGGGCAACGGTAACGGAGCCGACGGAACCCTGATGTTGTATCTGGACACGACGCATGATGTCTACGCGATGCGGCAGTTTCAGGCGATGGGCGAGCTGGCCTACATCGCGATGCGCAAGCGCCAAGCCCTCGACTACATCAGAGCCGACTATGGACGATTCGCCGGGCTCTGCGTGAAACGATTCATCTACTTCTGGGCTGGTCCACCGAAGGCCACGGAACCGTGGTGGCTGAACCCGGCGAAGAATTCATTGTTCCTGGCTTCGTCGGTACTCATGCTCTGGGGACTGGGGCGCGCGCTGCGGCTGCGCATCCCGGGCGCAGGGTTGCTGTTCTGGCTGGTCTTGCTTTATCCGGCGGTGTACTACATGGTGTATGCCATCCCTCGCTATCGGCATCCCATTGAGCCCGTGACGACAATCCTGGCAGTCTACTTGTTGACCGAAGCGGGTAGGAACAGCCGGACGACGGAGGCACCCGCACAGCACCGGGATTGAAAAAGAAAGTTCAACACAAATAGAGTCATCCATGGATTCAAAACTCGCCGTGGCCGCTGACCGCGAACGCGCCCCAAGCCTGCTTCTCGACGCATGGGCTCATATCCGCACATCGCGGTTTTGGATGGTGGGCATCGCCCTCTTCCTGCGCGTGGGCTGGATTCTCGTCGGCCACATCCACAAGTTCAAGAGCGCGGACGATGACTTCGGCTTTGGCTGGGAAATGGGACGCATCGGGGCGGCCATCGCCTCGGGACATGGCTTCAGCAATCCCTTTGGCGCGCCCACAGGACCAACCGCCTGGGAACCGCCTCTCTATCCGTACCTGACCTCTGGCGTGTTCCACATCTTCGGTATCTACTCGCAGGGGTCGGCTTTCGTACTGCTCACTATCAACAGTATTTTCTCCGCGCTCACCTGCATCCCGATCTTTCTGATCGCCCGGCGGATTTTCTCCGAGAAAGTTGCCATCGGTTCCGCTTGGACCTGGGCGCTGCTCCCTTACGTAATGTATTGGTGCACGCGCTGGGTCTGGGAGACGAGTCTCTCGCCCCTGCTGTTGGCCGTGATTCTGTGGCTCACGCTCACTATGGAGGAACGCGACGGGCTGAAGCCATGGCTCTGGTTTGGCGTGCTCTGGGGGGTCGCTGCACTCGACAGCACGGTGCTGCTGTCGTTTCTTCCGGCCTCAGGGCTGTGGGCGTGGTATCACCGCGCCAGGCGTCGCAAACCGTCGCTGGCGGGCGTGGTAGTGGCTTCCGTCGTTTTCCTGGCCTGCGTTGCGCCCTGGACGGTGCGAAATTACCGAACCTTCGGCACGTTCATTTTCATCCGCGACAACTTCGGCGCGGAGCTCAGCCTGGGCAACTTCAGGGGCGCCGACGGCACATGGATGCAGCAAGTGCATCCCACGCAGGATGTTTACTCCATGCGGCAGTACACCGCGATGGGCGAACTGGCTTACATTGCGATGCGCAAGCGGCAGGCGCTCGACTACATCGAGGCCGACTACGGACGGTTTGCTATCCTCTGCCTCAAACGTTTTATCTACTTCTGGGCTGGACCGCCGCGGCTGGCACAAATCTGGTGGCTGGCGCAGGTGAAGAACTCGCTCTTTCTGGCTTCTTCCGTGCTCATGTTCTGGGGCCTGGGACGCGCTTTGCGCCGGCACAAACCGGGTGCCTGGCTGCTGTTCTGGCTTATCTTGTTGTATCCCGCGATTTACTACGTCGTCTTTCCCATGCAGCGCTACCGGCATCCGATTGAGCCGGAGATGACGATCCTAGGAGTGTACTTGCTGACCGAAGCCGGCAGGAAAAACGGTGTTGACGACACGCCCGCACACCGTGGCTGAAAAAGCGCGCTAAGAGGTGTCCGAAGGATGTGTTAGTTGGAAGCGCAGACCGCCCGCAGACGGCGCTCAGCGAGGCGCGATCTCCCGCGAATCCACGGCTTCCTTCAGCTGAAACCGAGTGGCGCGCTGGCACGTGGAATAACCCGCGGGCCTCGTCGAGTCCGAGTCTGGGCTCTCGCGAGCGACGCGATAGGCCCGGAGTGTGTAACAGGTCTTCTCGTCCTGCTGCAGCGTGAGAATGTGCGGTATGCCAGAATCCGGCGGCCGATTGACTACGGAGTCGCTCCCGCGCTGGACCGTCCCATCATTGTCTGAGAGCCTCTGGGTGTTGGCGAGAAGAGGCAGTTCGAGCGGCGAAGGGCTTGTGCTGGCATGCGCGTTCCAAGGCAGTACGGACGCAGGCTGAGAAGAATCAGAGTTGTTATTCGGCGAGGACTGCGCCGTGGCGGTCGCAACCCATAGCGAAATCAGCAAAGAGAGAAGCAGCAGGCGTGAAACGTACATGAGGCCCTCCTCTTTCAGCGAATTATAGTCCCGCCATCGAAGCTGGGCAAAGAATTACGAGAAGGAAAATGACCGACGGATTGTCTTTCAACACGCTAAGCAGGGGGAAATCACCAAGGTAACTTTGGTGTGCCGAGCTGGGGCGCGGAGAGCCTTTTCCGGCTGGCCTCTCACCAATCGCAAATCGCCGCGTCTAACCCATTGAAACGGAGGAAGCCTATGAACCGCCGACGGCAATTCCCCACCTGGTTAGGTGCCGTTCTTGGAACCGTCTGTGCCCTGCTGGTACTCGCGCTCGGAGCCCACGCTTCCGATCACCGGGGTGCATTCACTGAGGAATTCCATCAGACCTACGCCCTCACGCCCGACGGCCGCGTGGAGCTCGACAACATCAATGGCGCGGTTCACATCTCGACCTGGGACCAGAATGAAGTGAAGGTGGACGCCGTGAAGTATGCCGACACGAAGGAGCGGCTCGACGACGCGCAAATCGACATTGATTCAGGCAAGGAATATCTTTCGATTCGCACCAAGTATCGCGATCACGACCTCACGTTCAACCATGGATCGCACGACAATCCTCCGAGCGTTGAATACACGCTGACTGTACCGCGCAGCGTGCGGCTGGATGAGGTGAAGCTGATCAACGGCGCGCTCGACGTCACCGGCGTGACCGGAGAGGTGCATGCCTCGTGCATCAACGGCAGGCTGGAGGCGCACAGTCTTTCCGGGCGCGCTGAACTTTCCACTATCAATGGCCATCTGGATGCCAGGTTTGACCAGCTTGCCGGCTCGTCCATCAACCTGAAATCGGTCAATGGCTCGGTCGAGCTGACCATCCCTTCGGATTCCCAAGCGGAAATCGAAGCCAGCACGGTTTCTGGCGGAATCGACAACGACTTCGGGCTGCACGTGAATCATCACAGAGTGGTTGGCCACGACTTGCGCGGGGAATTGGGGGCGGGCGGTCCACACATCAAGGTGGAAAATGTAAACGGACGTATCGAGATTCGTCACGCCTCCGATGGCCGTGCTCTGAGCCCGGTTAAGGATTTGAGCCGTCGTGACGACGACGACGAAATCTAATTTTGAAAGGGCGCGGCTTTCAGCCGCGCCACAGTCCCGCAGAGGCCTTCAATAGATCGTATATCCCGGCGCAGGCGTGCGCAGATCAGGCTTCGAAGCCATCAGCAGGAGCGCACCCTCGCGCTTGAAGGCCCTCAGATCGTCCAGGCTGTGGAATGATTTCGTCTGATAGTCATCAGGTGTGGGTGTGTCGTCGGGAATGCGGCACGCTTCCACATTTTCGAAGGCATGCTTCTTCAGCAGCTCGACGTATTCTGCCTGGGAGCGCACGTGGACCGGCACCTTTAGCTTGTCGACCCACTGCAGCGAATACAGATTGTCTTTGTACAGATTGATCAGGATGAAAAGCCTTCCGCGTGGCGCCATCACGCGAAAAAGTTCCATTAGCGCGCGGTCCTGGTCGGCGTAGTAATAAAACGACTCGACCGATAAGACTTTGTCGAAGAAATTTTCTTCCCAGGGAATCTGTTGCGCCGAACCCCAGACATAGAGCACGTTGTCGAAATCTTTGGAGGCAGCGCGGGCCTCGCGAATCATCTCGTCGGCAACATCGAGCCCAACCACTTGACCAAAGCCATCCGGGCCTTCGCCGGCCAGCCGTGCCAGCAGCCGCGTTGCCCATCCCGAGCCGCAACCCAGGTCGAGCACGCGCTCGCCCGGACGCAGGTCCATCTTGCGAATCGTCTTGGCTGTAATGTCGAGATGATGGTTTTCCATCTTCGGGCCTTCGCCGGCCGCGGCCCAGCGGTTGAATTCCTGCTGCAGCCTCTCGTCGGGAGTCGATATTTTTTCTGGCATGTATTCCATTTTAATCTGTATAGTGCGGAAGATCCTAAGCGTCAGGAGGTCATTTATGCAGCGCGCTCTCACCTCGGCGATACTCATCCTGCTCGGTCTTTTGTCCGCGTTCCCAACGATGGCAGACGCACAAGACCAAGCCATTGCCTCGCGAGCTGTGGAGATCGACGGCGCCAAACTGCATTACATGACTGCGGGCCACGGAACACCGCTCATCCTGTTGCACGGCTATGCGGAGACTTCGCTCATGTGGAAGCCGATCATCCCCGCTCTGGCCGAGCGTTTCACCGTGATTGCGCCGGATTTGCCCGGCATCGGAGAGTCGGACATTCCCGCCGACGGTCTGGATATGAAAAGTGCTGCCGTCCGCATTCATGACCTTGCCAAGTCGCTCGGCGTGCAGAAAGCTGAGGTCGTGGGACACGACATCGGTCTGATGGTCGCCTATGCTTATGCTGCTCAGTTCCCGGCGGAAGTATCGAAACTTGTTCTGATGGATGCCTTTCTCCCGGGCGTGCCAGGCTGGGAAGCCGTTTACAACGACCCGCACATCTGGCACTTCCGCTTCAACGGACCGACCCCCGAGGCTCTGGTGCAAGGCCGCGAGCGCACCTACTTCGATTATTTCTGGGATGACTTCGCAGCAGACAAGAATCATTCGATTCCGGAAGAGGCTCGCCAAGCCTACGCGGCAGCGTACGCGCGGCCGGGACGCATGCATGCGGGATGGGCCTACTTCGTTTCGTTCCTGCAAGCCGCAAGGGATTTCGCTCAACTCTCTCAGGCCAAGCTGACCATGCCGGTGCTGGCGATCGGTGGCGAGAAGGCAAACGGAGAGGTACTGGGAAAACAAGCCGAGCTGGTTGCGACCGATGTCACCGTCATCGTGCTGAAGAACACCGGGCACTGGATAATGGAAGAGCAGCCTAAAGAAACAACCGAGGCATTAAAGAAATTTCTCTGACGTTGACGGCAGCGCAAGTTGGAGTGGGCACCGTTCGGCTTGCCGCTGGTGTAGCTGTGCTACAGTCTTCTTTCCATGGCGACACGTCCTCAGAATCCTCAGCCGGAACCCAACCCCGGCTCTCTCTACTGCCCGAACTGTGCCAAAGAGGTGAACGATCCGCTGACCTGCGGCGACTGTTCCTCCATCATTTGCCGGCGCTGTGGTACGCCGCTGGAATCTTCCGACGAACTCGGCATTGGCTAGTGGTCTCGAACCTGCCCATTGCCGCCACCAAAACTTCGGCTTCCGGCTCAAAGAATAGCAACCGGAGGGTGGTGGCAGTAATCTAGAGGGTGTAGGACCGGCGCGTCGCCCGGTGGCGATTTCAGAGCACACCTTCCAACCTCAGGAGAATATGTATGGCTACCACCGAAGTCGCAACGCCCCTGTCGTCACCCCTATCGCCAGAAGAGCTTCGGAGAACGCATGCCTATTGGCAGGCCTGCAATTATCTTGCGGCCGGGATGATCTATCTGCGTGCGAACCCGCTGCTGCGCGAGCCGCTCAAGCCGGAGCACATCAAGAATCGGCTGCTGGGTCACTGGGGGTCGGATCCGGGCCAGTCGCTGGTTTGGGTTCACCTGAATCGGCTGATCAAGAAGTACGATTTGAATGTGATGTACATTGCCGGCCCCGGTCACGGAGCGCCGGCGACGCTGGCCAACTGCTATCTCGAAGGCTACTATTCCGAGATTTATACGGACAAGAGCCGCGACGAAGCGGGCATGCTCAAGTTCTTCCGGCAGTTCTCGTTTCCCGGAGGCATCGGGTCACACTGCACGCCAGAGACGCCGGGGTCGATTCACGAAGGCGGCGAGCTTGGGTATTCCCTTTCGCACGGGTATGGTGCGGCGTTTGATAATCCCGATCTCATTGTCGCCGTCGTAGTTGGTGACGGAGAGGCTGAGACCGGTCCGCTTGCGACGTCGTGGCATTCGAACAAATTCCTGAATCCGATTCGCGATGGGGCTGTCCTGCCCGTGTTGCATCTCAACGGCTACAAGATTGCAAATCCCACCATTCTGGCGCGCATCCCGCATGAGGAGTTGGAGGCGCTGCTGATCGGCTACGGGCACAAGCCTTATTTCGTGGAAGGCAACGACCCGTTGGCGATGCATCAGCTGATGGCTTCGACCATGGAGCACTGCATCCTCGAGCTTCGATCAATCCAACAACATGCTCGGACTACCGGTGATACGGCGCGTCCGCGCTGGCCCATGATCGTGCTTCGTTCCCCCAAAGGATGGACGTGTCCAAAAGAAGTGGACGGCCACAAGGTGGAAGATTTCTGGCGTGCGCACCAGGTTCCGGTACTCGACCCAGCCACCAACAAGCCACATCTCAAAATTGTCGAAGACTGGATGCGCAGCTATAAGCCGGAAGAACTTTTCGACGCCAAGGGAGCGCTCGTGCCAGAGCTGCAGGAACTTGCGCCCTTGGGCACGCGCCGCATCTCGGCCAACCCGCACGCGAATGGCGGAGTGCTGCGCAAGGAACTCGAGCTGCCGGATTTTCGCGACTATGCCGTCAAGGTAAAAGCGCCGGCTTCGATTTATGCTCCGCCGACCGACGTGCTGGCGCACTTTCTTGCTGAGGTGATGCGGCGCAACATGAATTCCTTCCGCGTTTTCGGTCCGGATGAGACCGCGTCCAACCGGCTCACGGCTATTTACGCGGCTTCGAAGAAGACGTGGCTCGCCGAATACAAGCCAGAAGACGCCGATGGCGGCGAGCTGGATGTTGCCGGACGCGTCATGGAAATGCTTAGCGAGCACACCTTAGAGGGCTGGTTCGAAGGCTACGTTCTCACCGGACGCCACGGCCTTTTCTCAACTTACGAGGCCTTCGTGCATGTGATCGATTCCATGTTCAACCAGCATGCCAAATGGCTGGAGAAGTCAAAGAAGGAACTCGACTGGCGGGCGCCCGTGCCCTCCATCAACCTCCTCATCACATCGCTGGTATGGCGGCAGGATCATAACGGCTTTACTCATCAGGATCCCGGATTCCTTGACGTGGTCACGAACAAGAGCCCGGATGTCGTTCGCATCTATTTGCCGCCCGACGCGAACTGCCTGCTCAGTGTCACGGACCACTGCTTACGCTCGCGCGACTATGTCAACGTTATCGTCGCCGACAAGCAGAACCACCTTCAATACCTCACCATGGACGAGGCTGTAAACCACTGCACGAAGGGCATCGGCATCTGGGACTGGGCCTCGACTGACGATGGCGCGGAACCCGATGTGGTGCTGGCTTGTGCCGGCGACATCCCAACCATGGAGGCGGTCGCCGCAGTTGCAATCTTGAAGGAGCATTTTTCTGACTTGAAGATCCGTTTCGTGAATGTGGTCGATCTTTTTCGCCTAATGCCGGAGAGCGAACATCCCCATGGGCTCCCTGACCGTGATTTCGACTCGCTGTTCACCGTCGACAAGCCGGTCATCTTCAACTTCCACGGCTATGCAGCGCTGATCCACAAACTCAGCTACCGCCGCACTAATCATGACAGCTTTCATGTGCGCGGATACAAGGAAAAAGGCAGCATCAACACGCCGCTTGAGCTTGCCATTCTCAACCAGATTGATCGCTTTGACCTGGCGATTGATGTTATCGACCGCGTGCCGCGCCTGCAGCCCATCGGAGCGCATGTTAAAGGATGGCTGAAAGACCAGATCATCGATAGCATCAATTACGCGCACGCCGAAGGCATCGACAAGGAAGAGATTCGCAACTGGAAGTGGCCGGGATAGCGATGGCGGAAATGCTGGCTGCGAAAGACGCCTTAATCCTGGTTCTCAACAGCGGCTCTTCTTCGCTTAAGTTCGGCGTCTACCGCCGCGGCAAGAGCGATGAGGAGCCTGTGCTGACGGGAAGTGCCGAGGGCATTGGACGCAGCAATGGCACATTGAATATCCGCTCTTCCGACGGACCCACACTTGTCACAAAAGGGAGGGTTCACGAGTCTCAAAGCGACGCCCTCACCGCTCTTGCAGCAGCGATCCAGGAGCATCTTCAGACAGCGCCTGCGGCGGTTGGGCATCGCGTAGTACACGGGGGCCCGAACCTTCTCACGCACCAGCTCATTACCCCGCAGGTTCTCGACCAACTGCGCGCTGCCGTACATTTCGCGCCGCTCCACATTCCGCAGGCGCTTGCGCTCATCACCTCTGCGCGGTCGATCTTTCCCTTAGCAGCACAATACGCCTGCTTCGACGACGCCTTTCACCGAACCATACCGGAAGTGGCGTCGCATTTGCCGATTCCCCAGCGCTATTTTGAGGCGGGGATTCGCCGCTATGGTTTCCACGGCCTCTCCTACGAGTCGCTGGTGCGTCGGCTAAGCTCGCGGCTTCCAGAACGAGCCATCTTCGCGCACCTGGGCAACGGAGCCAGCCTGTGCGCACTGCGCAACGGACGTTCCATCGACACCACCATGGGCCTCACGCCTTCGGGCGGTATCCCTATGGGCACCCGCTCCGGCGATCTCGACCCGGGCGTTTTTCTCTACCTCATGCGGAATGAAAAGCTCGGCGCCGATGAGCTTGAGGATTTGCTGAACCATCAGAGCGGCCTGTTCGCGCTTTCATCCGGCGAGAGCGACGTAAAGGCATTGGAAGAGCGCGCCCGCGCGAACGATCCCCGCGCCGCTCTTGCGCTGGACGTTTTTGCCACTTCGGTACGGAAAGGGATCGGTGCCTACGTTGCCCTGCTTGGCGGAATCGACCTTCTGGTTTTTACCGGAGGCATCGGAGAGCACAGCGATTACATTCGCTCCCGAGCGACGGCGGGCCTCGAGGTCCTCGGCCTCACTGCAGAAAAAATTCAGGCTGTGCCTACGCAGGAGGAGCAGCAGATCGCTTTGCACTGTCGAGCAATGATGACGCTGCAGCAATAGCAGCGGCTCTCGCTCGAAGTATTGTTGCTGTGGGAAGAATCGCGGTTATGTAACGGCGGGTTCGGGATTCAGTCGGCGGCGACGGTCTGGTTCAATTCCCCGGAATCGGACTGGGGGCGGCGGGGGGCGCGGTTGGAGGGCAGGCCGGCGTCGCGGATCTTGTACAGCAGCGCCCGGTAGCTGATGTTTAACGCGCGGGCTGCCTGTTTGCGGTTCCAGTGGTGATGCTGCAGAACTTTGAGGATGATCTTGCGTTCCAGTTCATGCACGGCCTGCCGGGTGATCTTCTTCAGCGAAATTGGGCCGTCGACGGCAATGTCGGCAGTGAAAAAATCCGCTGGCTGGGGCCGCAGATCGTCAGAGATGGACTCCTCTGTGCCCAGGATCACATAGCGCTTCATCAGATTTTCCAGCTCGCGTACGTTGCCCGGCCAGTGGTATTTCCGCAGTGCATTCATCAAGTCAGCGGAAAGCGGATTGGCGCGCGAATTGAATTTCTGGTTGTAATACTCGAGGAAGTAGCTGACCAGTTCCGGAATGTCGGAGGCGCGCTCGCGCAGCGGCGGCATGTGCAGATTTACCACATTGATGCGGTAGAAAAGATCCGCACGGAAGGCGCCGGCGGCAATTTCCTCTTCCAGTTTGCGATTAGTGGCGCAGACCACCCGGACTTCCACTTTCTTGTCTTCCTGCGCCCCGATGCGGCAGAACTGGCCGTCCTGCAACAGTTGCAGCAGCTTCGACTGCAGAGCCATGTCGAGCTCGGAAATTTCATCGAGGAACAGGGTGCCGCGATGCGCCATCTCAACCCGGCCGGGCTTGGTGCCATAGGCGCCGGTAAAGGCTCCCTTCTCGTAGCCGAACAGTTCGCTTTCAAGAAGCGTGCCGGGAATTGCAGGGCAATTCACCTTTACCCACGGACCGGTCTTCCACGGCGAAGCGGCGTGAATCATGCGCGCGATGATGTCTTTGCCCGTGCCACTCTCTCCCTGGATCAACACAGGGACGTTGGCGCCGGCTATTTTGGCCAGCCGCTCACGCAGAGACCTCATGGCCTCGGTGCCGCCGAATATGACCGATTCGGGGGGCATCTCGCCTAAGGGCTGGATTAGCGCGCTGACTGGATTTGATGTGCTCATAAGTGTTCCTGGCCTCCGCGGCACAGGCTTATGTAGTAGTGTGCACCCGGAGAACCAAACGAGGGGGACTCAGTTACGTACTCTGCCAGCCTAGCCTATGTGCTTGATGAAAAGCAACTTACTAAAGATTGGGGGAGATGAGAAGGGGCAATCAGCGGGATGGAAGTGCAGCGGAGGGTCCCCGAAAAGCGAGGGAAAACATTTTCACACGGAAGAAGTGAGCTTCCGTCTGGGTTTCTTCGAACCGTTGGAATTTACTAACGGCCGGGAGAACTTCATAGCGACCAGGTTGTAGCCTTCGCCATGCTGCATCCGCAGCACCTTGGCGCGCAGGCTTCTGGCGACTCTGGGCAGAGCGGCTAGCGCGGCCAGCGGAGCGCTGGGAATCTCCAGTAAAACCTGGGCTGTGGACGGGATGGAGCGGCGAACCGCGACCAGCATGCCCCCGGCAGAAACGTTGAGGGCAGTGGCAAACTCCAGGAATTCCTTGTCAGCCTCTGCCTGACCTCTGACAAAGACTGGTATGGCCAAAGGCAAGCGGGGCCACTGCCGACGCTCTCCCATTCGAATCTGACCGTTCACGCACACCCCTTCCTGGCTCGTTTACTCCTGCATTTCCAGCATCTTAGGGGCCAAATCCTGAGTTGGGGCCCCAATCCCGCACAGAACCCCGGAGAAAACCTGAAAGACCGGGTCAACTTCGGGTGCCGAAAGCGCTAAGACCGTTCAGGCATGGAGTTTGCAGCCACTGCCACCGCCACGCCGTCTCCCGCGCTGGGGTAGCATGTCCATGATCCTGACCGGTGGTTGAGTGCAAGGTTTTGCCACACTTGGGTAATCAGCTTGCATTTTTCGTTGACAAGGAAAAGTAGCCTAGCATACGATTTTTGTACAGCATTCCCCGTGTCGAGTGCGTCCCTCCCTCTGTGTTAGACCGCGTCCCTTATGGCCACCGTGCAGAAGAATGCTTGTGTTTCCGAGCCCGGCGAAGGAAAGTCCGGCGCGCCACCGCTTCCGGCCCCAGGGGAAAGAACGCCTAATGTGAGTGATTTGCTGCAGGCGCACTCCGAGTTGCAGGAGCGATTCCAGCGCACCACGAATGCGCTCGGCTCCGCGGCTCACGACCTGAAAACGCCTCTCGCAATTTTGAACGGGTATGTCGAATTGCTGCAGAGCGAAAAACTGGGGTCGTTGAATGATCGCCAGCGGGAAGTGCTGCGCGATATGCAGTCGAGCGGCAAACGGCTGCGACAGTTCATCCAGGATTTCCTGACCTACAGCGCTCTGGAAACCGGCGGCCTGCAGATGCAGTTCGCGGCGGGCAACATCAACGAATGCCTGTCTGAAGTTTGTCATTTGTGGTCAACGCGCTTTCAGGAAAAAGGACTGGCCCTTTACTTTCTGGCCAATGACAAGCTGCCGGTTTTTGCCTTTGACTCTCCCAAACTGGAGCGCGTGATCTCAAACCTGCTGGAGAACTCTTTTAAGTTTGTTCCCCGGGGCGGGACGGTTTGGTTGCACGCAGAACCTCACATGTGGGAACGCCGTGCCGCGGCCCAGCCGGCATCGGTCGGCGAGAGGCGCCGACAGGATACTTCGCAGCCCAATGCCGTAAAGGTCAGCGTGTCCGACACCGGGCCGGGCATCCCGGCGGAGTATCATCAGGAGGTGTTTGATGATTTCTTCCGCCTGCCGGGTACGGAAAATCAGGAAGGCATGGGGCTTGGTTTAGCGATTGTGCGCCGCCTGGTGCAGGGCATGGGAGGCAAAGTCTGGGTGGAGAGTGATCCTGGCGCGGGTTGCAAGTTTTCTTTTCTCATTCCCTTCAAACCTTCCCCTAATTCTGCTGGCAAAGGAAAGAGTCGATGAGCGACACCGCCAAGATTCTGCTGGTGGATGACGAACCGGCTATGCTCCGCTACATCCGGACGCTACTCGAGGTCGACGACTACAAAGTGGAAACCGCATCGACCGGCGAAGAGGCTCTGCAGCGCATAGACAAGGGCATGGAGCCAGATCTTGTGCTGCTGGATGTTCTGATGCCCGGCATCGACGGACTGGAAACCCTGGAGCAACTCCGCCAGAAGCGGCCGGGAGTAAAAGTTGTGATGCTTTCCTGCGTCAATGACACGAAAAAGGTTGTGCAGGCCATGCGGCTGGGGGCGCAGGATTACCTGACCAAACCCTTCCAGAAAGCAGAACTGGACGCTGTGGTCAACCAGTGCCTGGGTCAGGGCAAAATGCCGGTCGGAGGCGAAGTCGAGGAAGTCGGCGAAGACACCTTCTTCATCGCGGCCAGCCCCGCCATGCGGAAGATCCGCTCGCAAGCCGCGCTGGTCGCCAATGTGGACATTCCGGTATTGCTGTTGGGCGAGAGTGGCACTGGTAAAGAAGTGCTGGCGCGCCTGGTTCACAAGCTCTCGCCACGCGCCCACCGTACGTTCCTGAAAGTGAATTGCGCGGCCGTCCCGGCTGATCTTCTGGAAAGCGAGTTGTTCGGTTACGAGCCCGGAGCGTTTACCGGAGCGACCCACGCCAAGCCGGGCAAGTTCGAATTGTGCAACAAAGGCACGATCCTGCTCGACGAAATCGGCGAGATGCCGCCCGCGCTGCAGGCCAAGCTGCTCCACGTACTGCAAGACCAACAATTCTCGCGGCTGGGAAGCCGGTCCGTCATCCGCGTGGACGTGCGCATCCTCGCCGCCACCAACATCGACATTCCGCAGGCGCTCGCGGCCAAGCGGCTGCGCGAAGACCTTTACTACCGCCTCAATGCCTTCACGCTGCAACTGCCGCCGCTGCGCGAACGGAAGGAAGAGATTCCGGTTCTGCTGAAGCATTTCATGACGCGTATGGCCGAACGTTATGCGCGGCCTCAGCTGCCGCTTTCTCCCCAGATGCTTGAGGCTTGCCAGGCACATTCCTGGCCGGGCAATCTGCGGGAGCTGAACAACTTTCTGAAGCGCTACTTGATCCTGGGTGATGAAAACCTGGCGGTGGCGGAGCTGCAGCCGCGCCATGACGGCAACGGCGGCGCGGGGAGAGATTCCGCGACCAAAGGCGCCGACGCGGGCGGTGGTTTGAAATCACTGGCGCGCACCGCGAAAGACGAAGCCGAAGGCGAAGCCATCCGGCAAGCGCTCGAGCAGACCAACTGGAACCGCAAACAGGCCGCGGCACTTCTGCAGATCAGCTACAAAGCTCTGCTTTACAAGATTCGGCAGTACGGCATAGCCGAGGCCAAGAGCCACCACAAGCTCTCCGCCGGCGCCTGAGCCACATACCCCGACCTGCATTACAAAGTCCCGCTTCCTGCCAGGACGGCTCGCCGCCGTTTACGGTGTCACCGTCAGGCTGAATGCCTGACTTTGGGTGAACGAGCCTGACGCTGCTGTAATCGTCAGAGCGTAGGTGCCCGAGGGAGTTCCGCTCACCGTGGGCTGCGTCTTGGTGCTGCTACAGGAAGGCTGCAGCAGAATCAGGGCGAAGAGCACGGAGAGCCCGAGCAGGCCCAGCACACGGGCTTTGCGACGTTTGCCACCGCGACGTTTGCCGCCGAAACCTACACCCAATAGAGCCATCCCCGGGAACATCAGCCAGAGGGCGTAAAGCGGGCGGCGCCACGCCGCCGAAGCGACCGTGGTCACGGGCTGCGCAGTCGTCGTCAGGGTCAGGTTGACCGACTGCGACCCGTTCGCCAGGGAAACCGAGCTTGAACTAAAGCTGCAACTTGCTCCGGTGGGGAGAGCACTGCAACTGAGTGTGACGTTGCCGGGGAACACGCCCTGGGGAAACAGATTCACGGAATAATTCGCCGGCAGACCGGCGGCCACGGTTTGAGAAGGAGGCGTAATCGACACCGAATAACCGCCCGCTACGAACGAGGCAGTCGCCGTGTTGCCGGTGTTCGTGTCGTTGCTGCTGGATACTGCGGCCGTCACCGAACAGGAGGTGCAGGTGCCGTTCGGCGTCACCGTAAAAGTGACGGTCGTAAGGGCACCAACTTGCAGCGTCGGGATCTGGCAAACCACCCCGTTGCTGCTCGGAGGACTGCAGGTGCCCGAACCCACCGAAGCGCTGTCGAAAGTCATTCCAGCATTCGCGGGAACCGATCCATTCACCGCAATAAACGTGGCCGGGTCCGGCCCCTGGTTGGTAATCGTAAAAGTCACGACGACCTGGTTGCCCGCGCTTACGTTTCCAACCGGAGACACGCATGGCACCACGCAGGTGACGGTCAAATCTGCCAACGTCCCCAGCTTGACGACGAAACCGTCAGGGGGGGTGCTGATCGCGCCCTGCAGGGGATCAGGGACTTCAAGGTTAGTCGAGGTGGTATCGCCAACCAAATACGAATTCAGGTTGGGGTCGACCGCAATGCCGGTGCCATGATCCACGCCATTGCCACCGAAATATGTCACGTACGAGCCAACTTCGTTGTTGCTCACAACCGTCGTCGTATTAATCTCGGCGAAGAAGGCGTTCGTGATGCCGTTGAGAGTGCTTTGGATTGGAGTGATTATGGGCGGCGTAGTCGTGATCGTGACCGGGAAGTTTGTCGAGCTGGTTGCTCCGGTGATCACTACGTCGTTCAGCGGAGTGGTCGACTGCGAATTCAACACGGCGATGGCCGAGCCACTATCGTTCTCTGTTCCGCCCAGGTAGGAAAAGTAGTTAAGAGTGACGGTCACCGGAGTTCCGGAGCCGTTCTGCGTGGGGTTGCTCAGCTTCGCCACATAGGCGTCGAAAGGCAAAGGGGCTGTCGGAGATGAAGCGGTGGTACAAGTCAAGACTGGCGGAGTAACAGGAGGAGTGTCCAGACACAACTGGTAGGGCGCGGTACCCGTCGGAATCACGAAGTCGCTGGAATTTGTCTCTCCGGTGAGGTAGATGTTGGCGGCGCCGGCGTCGACCGCAATCGCGGTGCCCGAATCATTAACGAGGCCCCCGAGGTAAGTCGAGAAGAGCAGCTGTGCACCTACGGCCCCGAGGGGATTTATTTTGGCGACGAAGGCATCGGTCGGAACCGGGGCTGGCGGCAGCACGCAATTGATACTAGCGGGCGGGATTAGGGTCTGCGGATGTGTATCCAGGCAGGCTTGATAAGCGTTGACGATGGGAAAGTCTTCCGACTGACTGCTGTTGCCGAATGCACCCAACCCGCTATTGAAGAAATTCGTGGTCCCGCTGAAGTACATGTTGCCGGTTGTATCGACCGCGATGCCGCCGCCGATGGCGATGGCAGGAACCGGCGTGCCGCCACCGAAGTATGTCGAATAAGCTATGCCACCCACGCTGGCGGCTCTGGTGTTTACCTCAGTCGCGAAGAACTGTACCAGTCCGATTGCCTTCGGCGTGTTTTGAACCGGCACCGGGAACACCGTTGCAGGAAATTCGTCAGTTGAGGGTTGATCCGGTTGGTAGGAAGTCGTGGTGCCGGTGACGAACACGTCGCCTTTATTGTCGATCGCCATCCCGCTGGCTTGGTCGTCGCCATTGCCGGAGAGATAAGTCGAGTAAATGAGTGGAGCGGCGCCCGTCGGACTGAGCTCGGTAACGAACACAGACGTGCAAGGCGCGGGAGGGGCAGCGCAAAACGTTTTCTGCTCAGGCCCAGTCTGGTAGGGAAGGCCCACCGTGGGGAAGTCCGGGGAGCTAGTGTTTCCGACGATGTAGGTATCGCCGGCGTTATCCACGCCGATGCCGATGCTGGTGTCGGCGCCAGGGCCCCCGCTACCACCGAGGAAGGTGAGGTAAACGAGCGACGGAGGCTGCGAAGGATTGATCTTCGCGACGAAGATGTTGGGCGCCGTGCCGATTTGCGTCGGAGCTGTCGCGCCCAGCGTGCCAATCGGAAAACTAAGCGGCGGCGAGGTGGTCGAACCGACTATATAGATATTGCCGTCGCCATTTACTGCGACCGAAGGTGAGGTTTCCGCACCTGAGCCGCCGAAGTACGTGGAAAAATTGAGCACCGGGTCGATGATCAACTCGCGGCTGTGGTCATAGGCACCGATCTCGAAAGCTACTCGGTTGGCGGCGCGCAAGACAAAGCGTCCCGGTACGGGCTCATGGCGGTCGCCGTCGCGCTGGTAAACCTGAGGCGCTCGCAGGCGCAGCCCACCATCGTCTTTTCTCGTAAGAATCAGGTCGCCGCCGCTCAGCTCCAGTTTGCTGGCGCCGTCAAACTCCAGTTCCGCCTTCGACGGGTCGGCGCCGGGGCTGACCCGGAAGTCGTATTCCAAACGGCCCTGGCTTCCATAGAAAATGAGATCGATCCCAGGATAAACGCTCGCGTAGCGAACCCCGCCATACTGTGCAACGTCACTGTGCCACTTATGGGGGTCGTTGCCGATAATGTAGTTGGTCTTGCCGGGCAATCGATCGGCTCCAGTGACAGCCGCCGCAGGGTTAGCGCCCACCAGCTTCATCGCGACAAACTGTTCGCTTCTGTCAGACGACGAAGCATGCGCTGTTTGCATGCCCAGCACCGCACCCGTGGTTTCAAGGAACAGGCTGTATCCTGCGCCACGCGCGAGGAATTTCGCCCGGGGATCAGCCTGGCCCTGGTTGGGCTCGAAGACGAGCGGCAACTGCCCGAGGATGGCGCGCGCCTGCCGCTTCGACTGCAGGGAAGAACGGGAAGACGTTGGAATCGGAGCCGCTGGCCGCGGGGCCAGAGCCTGGACACGGCGATGGGAACCTAAGCTTAGCAGCCCGGAACCGGCCAACATCAGCACAAATATCGCCCCAAGGGCACGGACCCAGACGCGGCTTGTTTCCGAGCTTTTGCCCAAGGTTCTTCCCCACAAACGGCCATTTCCCATCACGCTTTTCCTCCGATACAACACACCATTTTCAACCAGATCATTTTGGAGAGAGTAGAAACGGCGCGAGTCAGTACTCACCCCCGCCGGCGAAACCGCCCGCTGCTGAGCTGTCACTAGGAACTGGCGGAAAACAAACAACTACTTAAACATCTGACGGATAGCCAAGTCAAGCGAGGCTCTGCTCTCACCCCGCTCCCGGATTTGTCAGATGCGTTTCGAGCCGCGGAAAGATGCCGCACACTCGCGGGAAAAACCGTCGCACCAAAGCAAGCGAGCAGCAAGCGAGCCTGATTCCTCCCGGATCAAGCGTGAAGAAGCCGGGTCGCCGGATGGCAGCGGGATTGCTCACGCTACGCCGGGACGGGCCTGCCCGAGCCGTTCCTCAGGCCGCCCGATCTGCTTGAGCATTTACTGACTTAGTTCCAGAGGCCTTTTACTCTTGCAAAGCACAGGCGATTCTATACATTAGTGGTAGTTAGGGCCTTTTGAGGGCGGCGGGGCCCTTGTCCTCCCAAGCCTGAAGGTTAAATTTCGGTTCTGCATTTCAAACTGTCTCGTTGAAAAGCATGCTTTCGGAAAATACACCACGGATGCAACCGGAATCTCAGGAACGGCGGATGATGCGGCGCTTTGACATGCGTTTGCCGGCTGTGGTCCGTCTCGATCAAGATGGCGAATTCCACACCGAAACCCAGAACGTGAGCGCTCGCGGGGTCTTTTTCTACCTCGATCGTTCGATCCCGGCCGGAACCCGGTGTGACGTCACTCTCACGTTTCCACCGCATATCACGCTGACCGACGCTGTCCGAGTGCGCTTCACAGCCCGCGTCATCCGCGTGGAATCGCCTCTGCCTTCGTTGCGAGTTGGAACCGCCGCCATGATCGAAGACTACGAGTTTCTCCGCTCCACCGGCACTGCGGATTTCCTCACGGCGCTGCAGCGCGGAGTAGCCAACTGAGCACTGCCTTCGCCCTAAACTAGGCGCATTCACCACTTTACATTTGGAAGGTACCCGCCTCCGCCTGTTTCCGAAAGCCATCCCTTCCCTGCTTCGGATCGCTCAATGCTATGCTGAATTAGCGGCCCGCCTCCCGCCGGGCCGTCCTCAATCCTTAGGAGCCGTGAATGAAAGTCATCCCGGGGTTTTCAAAGTTCGCCATGGCATGTCTACTAAGCTGTGCTCTCACCTTTGGTGTCGCCGCTTATGGGCAGGACACGCCCGCTCCGCAGACGCACGGCATCGCCATTGCCAACATAGATCGCTCGGTCAAGCCGGGCGACGATTTTTATCAATACGCGAATGGCGAATGGATCAAGCGCACTGAAATTCCAGCGGATCGCGCTGGCGTGGGCGTCTTTTCGGCGCTTGGTGATCTGAGCAACAAACGCACAGCGGGGTTGATCGAGGAGATCGCCAAATCCAACCCGCCCGAGGGTTCCGCCGCCCGCAAGGTTGCTGACCTTTACAACTCCTACATGAACGAGGCCGCCATCGAGCAGAAAGGCCTCGCGCCCCTGCACCCCCGCCTCGAAGCCGTCGCTGCCATCCGCGACCGGCGCGAGCTGTCTCGCGCCCTGGGCGAAAGCCTGCGCGCTGACGTTGACGCGCTCAACAACACCAACTTTCACACTGCAAATCTTTTTGGACTCTGGGTCGCGCCAGGCTTCAATGATTCCGAGCACTACGCAGCCTATCTCTTGCAGGGAGGTCTGCAACTGCCGGATCGCGAATATTATCTTTCTGACAGCGAGCATATGCGCCACCTCCGCACCCAGTATCAGGCGCACGTCTCAGCCATTCTTAAGCTTGCTGGGTTCTCCGACACCGACGCTCGTGCAGCCCGCATTCTTGAGCTGGAGCACGCCATTGCTCAAACTCATCGCAGCCTGGCGGACAACGAAGACATACACAAGGCCAACAATACCTGGAGCCAGCCTGACTTTTCCGCCAAGGCTCCCGGCGTGGACTGGGCCGAGTATTTTCGCGGAGCTGGGATCAGCCCGCGGGAAAGCTTCATCGTCTGGCAGCCCGAAGCCTTCACCGGCGAATCAGCCCTGGTGGCTTCGATTCCTCTGGAAACATGGAAAGATTGGCTTGCCTTCCACTTGATCGAGGCCTATGCCGGCGTGCTTCCAAAAGCGTTGACCGAAGAACGCTTCGCTTTCTTCGGGAAAGAGCTCTCGGGCACGTCGCAGCAGCGTCCCCGCTGGCAGCGCGGAGTCTTTGTGGTTAACGGGCTCTTGGGCGATGTCGTCGGTCAAATCTATGCGCAGAGATATTTCTCCCCGGAAGCCAAGGCGCAGGCGCAGGCCATGGTTGCCAACCTGATCGCTGCTTTCCGCAAGCGCATCGAAGCTCTTGCCTGGATGGATCCGGCGACCAAAGCCGAAGCTCAAGCCAAGCTTTCTACACTTTATGTAGGCATCGGCTATCCCGAAAGCTGGCACGATTACTCATCCTTTGAAGTAAAGCCGGATGACATCTTTGGCAACATTTGGCGAGGCAACCTGGCCGATTATCGCCGCGAAGTTGCGCGTCTCGGCAAGCCCGTGGACCGCAAAGAATGGTCGATGACGCCGCAGACGGTCAATGCAGTGAATCTCCCGCTACAAAACGCGCTAAATTTCCCCGCCGCGATTTTGCAGCCGCCGTTCTTTGATCCGCTGGCCCCGGCTGCGGTGAACTATGGCGCTATCGGATCGGTAATCGGCCACGAAATCAGCCATACCTTTGACACCGAAGGCAGCACCTTCGACTCGAAAGGCCGCGTGCGCAACTGGTGGACCCCTGCCGATCTTGCGCATTTTGAGGCTGCAACAGCCCAACTCGCAGCCCAGTACGATACTTACAAACCTTTTCCTGACCTGTCGGTAAACGGCAAACAGACTTTGGCCGAGAATATCGCCGACGTGGCCGGCATCTCCGCTGCGTATGACGGCTATCGCGCCTCTCTTGAGGGAAAGGAAGCGCCTGCGCAGGATGGTTTTTCCGGCGACCAGCAGTTCTTCATCGCTTTCGGCCAGAATTGGGGATCGAAGACGCGGGAGGCCGCGCTGCGCCAGCAGGTTCTCACCGATCCGCACGCCCCCGCACAATACCGGGCTGCTACGGCGCGCAACATCGACGCGTGGTACGCCGCTTTCGATGTGCAACCTGGAGAGAAACTCTACCTCGCTCCGCCCGACCGCGTGCGGATCTGGTAGGCCGCATCCGAATAAATCCCAGATCGCTCGCTGCCCTGCGCTTAACGACTCTGCCCTCTCTCCAATTCTTTCTTCTGCTGCCGCAAGCGGCTGTAGCGCCGTACCAAGGTGCCCACATAGAGAGAGTGAATCAGCCAGGTTGCGATGTAGGCGGCGTAGAGAAACTTGATTGAATTCATTTTGACCCCCAGCTAAAAGGAACTTTGACTGCGGAAGACGCAGCAGCCGGCCCTGCGGGATCCAGCAGCGATTCGAGGGCCTCAGTTTCCTCCACTTCGCGCCGCAGCAGCTCGAGCCGGTACCGCGACCAGCAAAGCAGGAAGGCGAAGCAGGAGAACGCGAGCCAGTTGATCAGGAGCACATGTAACATGCGGGGATCAATGGAGCCGCCGCCGCCAATCACAGGCTGCGGATGCTGCGTCCGAAAAAACCAGATCGAGAAATAAACCAGCGGCACGTCAAGCGCACCGAAGATGGCGAGCACGGCTGCGAGCTTCGGAGTCTGCGAGCTGTCAGAGAAGCGCCGCAAAACCAGATAGCTTACATAGATCAACCACAAAACCAGAGTAGTGGTGAGTCGAACGTCCCAGGTCCACCAGATGCCCCACACCGGACGCGCCCAGATCGGGCCGGTCACCAGCACGACTGAACAGAAGACGACGCCCACTTCGGCCGACACGACCGCCACGGCATCTGCCTTGCCGCTTCCCCGGATCAGGTAAATCACGGACGCCACCAAGTTCACGAAAAAAAGCAAGAATGCAGTCCAGGCGGAAGGAACATGGTAATAAAAGATGCGCTGGACATCGCCCATCGTCCGCTCCATGGGAGCAACCCACATCGCTTCATAAAAGGCGTACGCCAGCAGCAGAGCAGTAAGAACCGACAGGATGGGGAAAACACGTTTCATTCGGCCTGCAGGACGGTCTCGAACAAAGCTAGACAAGCAGTAGTAAACACCACATCGTAGGTGAGAAGCAATACGATCCAGAAACGTGCGGAGCCGTCGCCCGTGAGGAGGATGCGCGTGGCCTCCACCATCGACTGAACGGCGGGAATCGAGATGGGGAACAGTAACAGCGGTAGCATGATTTCGCGGCTGCGCGTGCGCAACGACATCGCAGCGAAGAACGTGCCATTCACCACCAGCGCCCAGGTTCCCAGCAGCGCCACAGGAACCAACTGCCACGCCGGACCAAGTACGCGCAGGTTGTAAAAGATAACGAATAGAGGCGTCATTAGCGCTTCCAGCAGGCTGACCAGAATGAAGTTGCCCAGCGCTTTCGACAGGAACAGCGCAGTGGCCGGGGCCGGCGACACGCGGTAGGCATCGAGCACCTGGTTGCGCAGCTCGCGCTCCCAGGTCTGGTTCAGGGCAACCACTGCGGCGAACAGGAACGCGACCCAGATCAGCCCTCCTGCAATCTGGCGTGACTCTTCCGCATTCGGGTCGAAAGAAAAGCTGAAGATTACCACCACCAACAAAGAGAAAAACAGCATGGCGTTGAGCGCGTCCTTGGAGCGCCACTCCAGACGTATGTCTTTGCCGAGAGTCGCGAGCATGATCGACCAGAACGAACTCACGGTTCCCCCGTCTGGTTCTGATGGAGTTGGTTGCGATGGAGTTGGTTCAGATCCTGCCCAAGATGATTCGTGCGGTCCATGATCTGCCCCGCCTGCATCCAGACAAATTCGTCAGCCACACCCTCCAGAAGTCCGCCCTGGTGCGTGACCACCAAAATGGTTTTTCCCGCGTCGCGCATGCCCTTGAGCAAGCCGACCATCTCCCGCGCCGAGTGCACATCCACATTGGAAAATGGCTCATCCAGCAACAGAATCTTCGGATCGTGCAGAATGGCCCGCGCCAAGGACATTCTCTGCCGCATGCCTTGCGAGTATTTTCCGACTGGCCGCGATAACTCAGGATCGAGCCCCACGGCCTCAATCACCTGGCGGCAGCGGCCGTCGCCTGCGATGTCGTAGAGGCGGGCAAAGTAGCGCAGGTTCTCCATGCCGCTCATCTCGTCGTAAAGCAAAGACGGATGCGCCATGTAACCGATCTCGCTGCTGGCATCGTGCGGATTCCTGCCCAGGATGGAAATCTCACCGCGCGTGGGATGCGTTAACCCCGCCAGCGCGCGCAGCAAAGTAGTCTTCCCTGCTCCGTTGTCGCCGAGAATCACGTGGAACCTTCCGGCATCAAACCCGGCGGTCACTCCGCGCAGCGCGGCGAATCGTCCGAACTGCTTGACCAGGTTGCTGACGATGATGATTCCGACCGTGGTCGGGACTTTTTGTGCGCTCACACTCATGGGGTCAAGTAGAAAGGTAGAAGATAGCGAAAGCCTGCGGCGAAGTCGAGGACACGACCAAGATCCAAGAGCCACTGGCCAGTCAAGTACGATTTAATTCGAAGCTGCGGCGGGTTGAGAACCAGTCTGCAGCTGCGTCACGCTCTTGGCCGGCTCAGCCTGCATTTGGTTGCCGGGCTGTTGCGGCGCATACTTCGAAGCGCACTTGGCTTGCAGCGCCTTGGCATGAAAGACGCCGTCGCGGCCAAAGCTGCCATCGGCCAGCGCCTGGGAATCATCCTTGAAGGTGTCGGGAGGCGCTTCGGTTCCCGTGTAGTCCACCGGGAGCAGCTTATCCTGCTCCACCAGCACAAACTGAACATGCGTTCCGTTGCGCTTGATCGAGCCCGGCTGCACATTCCCGGCGACTCGCAGGCGTTTGGAGTAAGCACCGTTCCCCATCTTGTGCAGCTCGCTGATGGTGACGTAGTAGCTCTTGCTGTCCTGCACCCCGGTATAAGCGAGATAACCAAGCAGGAAAATAATCAACAGTGCTGCCGCGCCGAATTTGAGATAAGTCTTGCCCTGGCTCGACATAAGCATCTACGGCAGCAATCTGCCGCCTCCCCAGACTCTACGCGACACCACACGCAGAATCAACATTCGGAAGGGTCGCACGGCGAAAATGGCTGTAAGTGGCCGATAGATAGAGACTTGATATGGTCATGTCCTGAAGTGTCTTTCCCGTCCCGAGGCTGCAGCCTAGAATCCAGCGAGTCAAAGACTCCAGCTCCGGGTTCACTACCAAGCAAGATCATTCCGCCGAAAGGCACTTGAGGAGACTATGAAAACTGCACGCCATTGTGCCGTACTCGTATTTCTTGTTGCTGTCTGCGCCGCGTTAAGCTTCGCCGACGAGCCGGGAAGGCATCCGGCCTACTTGCACGCGCTCACCGACTTGCGGCATGCGCGCGCTCACCTGGAGAACCTGGCTCCCACTCATCACATGGACAAGGAAGAAGAGCATGCCATTGACGAGATTGACAAAGCCCTTGGAGAGATTAAGAGCGCCGCGATTGACGATGGCAAGAATCTGAACGATCATCCTCCGGTCGATGCGCATATGGACCGCGCTGGTCGCTATCACCGCGCTCTGGAGTTGCTCGACAAAGCGCACAACGATATCGCCCGCGAAGAGGATGATCCTACCGTACGCGGTTTGCGTGATCGCGCCCTCCGCCACATCGACGAAGCACACCGCATCGTCGACCATCTGATCATGCAGGCGGCCAACTACTAGAAGCAGGACGGAATCCACTCGAATAAGAATGAGGCCCGGCATTTCGCCGGGCCTTATTCTTCGCGTGATCGATCACTTCTCCTGAGTAACGAGTTTCGAGTCTATTCTCGAAACTCTTACCAGACGTGGCAGGCGTTCTCGGCCACCATGGGCTGTCCGGCCTTGCAGCCCCAAGCCTTCTGGAACTCCGGCATGTTTTCCACCACGCCGTCGACCCGGTATTTGCCCGGCGAGTGCGGGTCGGTGAGCACCCACAGGCGGGCCTGCTCTGGACGGGTTTTCTCACACCACACCCGCCCGAATCCGAGAAAGAAGCGCTGCTCCGGCGTGTAACCGTCGATCTTCTGACCTTCCTTTCCTGTCTTGTCATCGGCGATCATGTGTTCCAGCGCCCTCAAGGCGATGCGCGCCCCGCCGTTGTCCGCCGTGTTCTCGCCCAGCGTGAGACGGCCGTTGAGCTTAATGTCATCCACGGCAACGAAGTTTGAGTATTCGTTAGCCACGCAACTGGCTCGCTTCTCGAACTCCTTCCCATCCTCTTCCGTCCACCAGTCGTGCAGGTTGCCTTGCGGATCGTACTTGCGGCCCTGGTCGTCGAAACCATGGGTGAGTTCGTGGCCAATGACCAAACCAATGCCGCCAAAGTTGATCCCGTCGTCCAAGCCCTTGTCAAAAAAGGGCGGCTGCAAGATGCCCGCCGGAAACACGATTTCATTGAACGACGGATTGTAATAGGCATTCACCGTTGGCGGAGTCATGCCCCATTCCTTGCGATCGAGCGGTTTATCGATCTTCGCAATCTCGCGTTTCGACTCGAATACGTTCGCCCGCGCCACGTTGCCCAGCAGGTCGTCGCGCTTGATCACCACCGCGGTATAGTCTCGGTACGCGTCGGGATAGCCGATCTTGTTGCGAATGGCTTCGAGCTTTACCATGGCCTGCTTCTTGGTCTCGTCGCTCATCCAGGAGAGATCGTTGATGTCTTCCGCCAGAGATTTCTCCAGAGCATCCACCATCTTGAGCATGCGCTGCTTGCCCTGTGCTCCAAACGTGACCTCCACGTAGCGCTGACCCAGCGCCTCGCCCAGTTCGCGATCGGTAAGGCTCACACAGCGTTTCCAGCGCGCCTGAATTTCCTTTTGGCCGGTGAGGACCTGCTGGAACTTGAAGTTGGCATCGACGAAGGGCTGCGAAAGCCAAGGAGCCGCCGCGTTCAGCACGTGCCAGCTTACGTACGTCTTTAATGCGTCCAGAGATTCGGATTCCAGAACGCCGTTCACCTGTCTGAAGAAATCAGGATTCGTTACGTTGAGCTGAGTGAAGTTGGGCGCTCCCACGGCGGTGAAATAGCGATTCAGGTAGAAATTAGGTCCGAGCGCAACCGCCTCGTCGCGGCTCATTTTGTGATCCCGGTTCTTCGGGTCACGGCGCGCCGTGCGGTCCATGGAGGCCTTCGCCAAAGCGGTTTCAATGCGCAGCACGGTCTGCGCCGAATCGGCTGCTTGCTGCGGGGTTCGGCCTGCCAGGGTGAAAGTCTCGGTAACATACTCCACCAGGTGCTGCCGCATGTCCTTCATCTTCTGGTCGTCGTCCTTGATGTAGTAGTCGCGGTCGGGCAACGACAGGCCGCCCTGGTCAATGTAGGCAATCACCTGATCGGCATTGTGCAGGTCTGAGTTAGAGTAAAAGCCAAACAGCGGATTCGGTCCGACCAGATGCACATGCGCGATCTCCTCGATCAGCGCACCCTTATCCTGCACCGCTGCCACACGGTCGAGCTCGGGCTGGACCGGGGCAATGCCTTTTGCATCCACGGTTTTCTCGTCCATGCAGGAGCCGTAGAGATCCCCGATTCGTTGATCGACCGCATCGCGACCTGCCCCGCCGGCCGCCGCCTTCTCCAGAATGTCGCGCTCCACGTCGCGATTGCGTTCGCGGACTTCCATGAAGCCGCCCCACCGTGACTGGTCCGGAGGAATCTCCGACTTCTTGATCCAGTTGCCGCAGGCGTACTGGTAGAAATCCACGCATGGATCGACGCTCTTGTCGATGGTGTCGAGACTGAAGCCTTCAGCGGACTTCGTAGAGGAGGATGTTTGACCGGAGCAGACAACTCCACAGATCGCAAGAAAAAACAGCAACCGAAACCAGCGCATGACAAGGATCTCCTGGGCAGGGGTCTCTCAAAGAATGGAACCGCCGATTTTATGCCTCAATCGGCTTCGTGAACAAGTGCGCTCCTTGAGAAAAATAAGAGTCCAACGGGTCAAACCTCTTGCTCAGAAACCGCGGCGACCCGTGCCGATTCGCCAAAGCAAGCCTTATCTCGTTGAAGAACAAGATTCGCCGATTTGGCGTAGAGCTTGCACCTATCGCCGTGTACATCCCGAATCGCCCAGCCCAGCGGTCCCGTCCCCCTCAGCCGGTCCTCGCGATGACAACCCCGAGGAGGTCTTCGTTTGCCAACTGCCCGGTTACTCGCTCTTATGCTGCTCATCGTCACCCAGGCTGCAGCTCAAAGTCGCCTGCCCGACAATATGTCCAGCGAAGCGCGCGATGATGCCAACCCAACTGGCGGAAGCATCTCCACCTCCGCCCCGCCGGTTTCGCTTCCAGACGCGCCCATCCCGCACCGAGTCATCGACAAAAAGTTCATCGCCGTCATGGGAGCGCTCGGCGGCGCAGAGAGCCTGCGTTTCACCACGCGCAAACTGGTGCTGGAGCGCGAGTTCGCCGCCGGCGCGCCTTGGGTCACCCGCGTTCCCTCGAATCCGCCCATGGTCGCCAGAGACGCGGCCATCTTCGCCGCGGAACTGCTCGTGACTTACGAACTCAAGAAGCCCCACTCCTGGCTGCCCGGCGACAAGGTCATCCGGAAACTCTGGTGGACTTATCCCGCGGCGATGGCGGCGATCCACATCAAGAATGGCGTGGGCAACATCCGAACGCAAGGCCCCGGCGGTTGCACCTCGGTGGAGTGTGCAATGCAAGAGCAGTAGTTTGAATGCTAGTTCACATCCTCGACGACATGAGATTTGAGCTCCGGTTCGACTTGCTCGACGTACCACTCTCCCGGCACGTGCGGGTATAATCGGGGCCAGTAGAATCCAGACGAAAGCTGGCTCCGACATGACCCCGACCAACGGAAATTCCGGCGACGGCGGTAACGGCCACGCGGTTCCAAAGCCACGCGCAGAGTGGCTAGCCGAGCGCAGTCGTGCGAACACCGACGGCAACTTTTCCCAGATGCATTACGCGCGGCAAGGCCTGGTCACTGAGGAAATGGGTTACATCGCCCATCGCGAGAAGCTTTCGTCCGAGTTAGTGCGCGACGAAGTGGCCCGCGGCCGCATGATTATTCCCGCCAACATCAATCATCCGGAACTGGAGCCGATGGCAATCGGCGTAGCGTCGCTATGCAAGATCAACGCCAACATCGGCAACTCGGCAGTCACTTCGGAAATTAAAGAAGAATTGAAGAAGCTGCACACGGCGGTGCACTACGGCGCTGACACCGTGATGGATCTCTCCACCGGCGGCAACATTCACGAGATTCGCGAAGCGATCCTGCGCCATTCGCCGGTTCCCATCGGCACAGTCCCAATCTACGAAGCCATCGCGCGCGTGAAGCGCGTCGAAGATTTGAACGCCGAGGTGATGCTCGAAGTGATTGAAGAGCAAGCCGCGCAAGGCGTGGATTACATGACGATCCATGCTGGAGTACTGATCCAGTATCTGCCGCTGATTTCGAAGCGCATTACCGGAATCGTGAGCCGCGGCGGAGCGATCCTTGCGCAGTGGATGGCCTACAACCACAAACAGAATTTCCTCTACGAACGCTTCGACGACATCTGCAAGATTTTCAAGAAATATGACGTCAGCTTTTCTCTGGGAGACGGCCTGCGTCCCGGCTGCGTCGCCGATGCCAGCGACGAAGCCCAGTTCTCCGAACTGAAAACTCTGGGCGAGCTGACGAAAATCGCATGGCAGCACGACGTCCAGGTGATGATCGAAGGCCCCGGCCACGTCTCCATGGACAAGATCAAGGAGCAGGTCGAGAAAGAAGTCGAGCTCTGCTACGAAGCTCCCTTTTATACTCTAGGCCCGCTCGTGACTGACATCGCTCCCGGCTACGACCACATTACGTCGGCCATAGGCGCGGCCATGATCGGATGGTACGGCGCAGCCATGCTGTGCTACGTCACGCCGAAAGAACATCTGGGATTGCCGAACGAGAAAGACGTGAAGGACGGCATCATCGCCTACAAGATTTCCGCCCACGCCGCTGACATCGCCCGCGGACGCCCCGGCGCCCGCGACCGCGACGACGCGCTCAGCTACGCCCGCTACAAGTTCGACTGGGAAAAGCAGTTCGCGCTCTCCCTCGACCCCGAGACGGCGCGTTCGATGCACGACGAAACCCTGCCCGACGACTACTACAAAGAAGCAGCCTTCTGCTCCATGTGCGGTCCGAAATTCTGTTCGATGAATTATTCGTCGAAGGTCGACGAGTACAACAAGCAGGTCCACGGCATCGAGAAGAAGGATTATTCGGAGCTGGTGGAGCGGCTGGTATCGATTAAGTAGCCATGCTTGTTCTTGCCGCGCATGTTCGCCGGGGACGCTGTGGGTTTCTGCTCGAAATAAACTTGCCGCCGAGGCGAGCATTGTGCGGTAGCGTGCGTTCTGGGGTGGATAAAAACTGGGTATCCCCCTCCCCCCTCCTATGTCTGGAATCATTGAGTTAGCGCGATTTTCCCCGTAAAATCCGGATGTCAAAGAACTTAGAGGTCAAAATCTAGACAGCAAAGGACTTAGGACAGGACCAATCGCGCCTTGCGCGGCAGTCACGGCCTCGATCATCATCGCGCAAGTTCGGTGCTGTGGACAAGGTTAGATGTCACAACACAGCTGTGGAAACTTCCTGGCGGTCGGCTTCTCGGTGTGCGGCCGGAAATTCTGCTCGATGAATTATTCGTCGAAGGTGGATGAGTACAATAAGCAGGTGCATGGCATCGAAAAGAAGGATTATTCGGAACTGGTGGAGCGGCTGGTTTCGATTAAGTAAGGCACGCCCTTGAATCCACCCCAAAGCGAGGTCTATGGATCACCACGAGGCAGTCCGGAAATTTGAACATTTGATGTTAAAAGAGGCCGATCACGCGCGCGAAGTAGCGACGGAACTGGAGGCTTTGGCGCCGATCCTGACGACGGAGAACTCTCGACAGCTCGCACAGTTGCAAATCAAGGCGAGCCACAAGCTGTCCAAAGAATTTCGCGAATTGGCGGGGAAGGTTAAAGAGAAGTAGGGCTGGGTGAGGCCGAAATTCTGCTCAATGAATCATTCGTCGAAGGTGGATGCCCGCCTCTCGCCTCCTTTTCGAAAAGTGGGTTTTGGTGTTTGAGAACCGCAACTCCCGGAGTATCCTAAGGGTATGTCAGTGAATTGGCTTAAGGTCGCTCAAAAGATGGCCGAAGACGCGCGTGCGCAGTTGGCGATCAATCGCCAGCGTCTTCGGGAAATCATCGAGAAACGCGACCAGCAGCAAACCACGCGACAACATCCTACAAATGCTCAGTGACCTACCCTCGGCTGACCATCATTGCCGGCGCTAACGGCTGCGGCAAGTCAACATTAACCAGCCGATCGAGCTTCATCTATCAGACTCCGCTTCTCGATCCCGATGCTATCAGTAAAGCGCTCCAGCCAAGTATCCCCGGAGCCTCGGCGGTCGCTGCCGCCCGGCAGGTTCTCATTTCTGCCGCTAAGCACATTGAAAAAGGCGAGAGCTTTGCGGTCGAGACCACGCTTTCCGGCAAGCACTATCTGCAAATGATGCTTGATGCGCGAAATCGTGGTTTCGAGGTCGTGCTGGTCTATATCGGGACGGAAAATGTTGAGATCAACCTGGCTCGAATCAGAAATCGAGTTCTCGCCGGCGCCACCTTGCTAGCGGCTTCCTGTTAGAGGAGGGCGTTTTTCCACGGAGACATTGGTGGAGGATTACTGGCTGCTGGGGCAGTCCGCGGGCGAGGGCGCCCGCGCCACACAACCTAGCTATTGAAGTCAGCGACGCCGTCCCACACCAGTTGCACGGCAATCGCAAGAATCAGGAAGCCGAAGATCTTATTGATGGCTCCGACTGCGTTGGGTCCCAATCGCCGCACCAACGGCCCTCCCAACCAGAAGAACAGCAACACAGTCACCGCAATCGCGGCGATGCCGATGACCATGCCAATGTACGACGACGCGGTGTCCACGTTGGCCGCGAGCGCCATGACCACGCCGATAGCTCCTGGACCGGACATCAGCGGCATGGCGAGCGGAGTCAGAGAAATGTCTTCTTTGTCTTGCGCCTCATTGCTTTCCTCCGGCGTGATGCGCGCATGAGACGTAACCATGCCCCAGGCAGTGTTGGCGACGATCAGTCCTCCGGCAATTTTCAGCACGGGCAGCGAGATGCCGAAGAAATGCAGAACGAAGCGGCCAAAGAATAGAAACGTAACCAGAATGACAAACACCCAGAGACCGGTCTTGAAAGCAGTGATCCGGCGATCTTTGTCGGTCCAGGACGAAGTCATCGTAAAGAAGATGGGAATTCCGCCGAAGGGATCGACGATGGGAAACAACGCCAGAAACGTAGCCGCCGCCGAGTGCGGCAGCGTGCGCAGGAATTGCCCGAGCGCATGCGTGGTAGGCGTCATGAAGTCTAGCGGTAGCCCTCCAGCACTTTGGCGGCGCGCTCGAGCGCAGCCGTCAAAACTGCCAACTGCTGCCGCGCCAGCTCCGCGTCGCCTTTGTCGAGAGCCTCATTCACTCCTGGAATCACCACCGCGGCATATCCCGTGTATTCTCCGGGAGCATAGATCGCATGGCGAAACCAGGGACGGTGCGGCAGGCCCTCAGGCACCAGCAGAGCACGCTCAGCGCCGCGCAGTGCCTGGTTCAATCGCGCGGGGTCTCGCGGCGGATTCTTCTGCTTCGCCGAGATCTTCGCCCCCGCAACCTGAAAATGTTTCGCTGCCGCGGTCACAGCATTCAGATCGAGCCCATGCTCTCCGAATTTACTCTCAGCCCTTTTGCTGGCCTCATCAAGGTAGACGGCAATCTCTTTTCCATATTCTTCGTAATCGTAAGGCAGCACGTCGGCATCGGCCATGCGCAATGCCTCCAGACCAAAGACTCGCGCCATCTCCTGCTCGTAAACGAAATCCGGATCACCAAACTTTGTGAACCAGGCAAAATTATCGAATACCGAGTGATACACGCCATACGGCCCGTTGGAAGTGATGTCGCTCGAAGGCACGCCCAGGTGCTGCTGGAACGCGCTGTAATCGGAGCCGCTGCCGAGGTCGCCGACCTGAACGTCGCCGCTGGTCGGCGCAGCGGGTTTGCGGCGCGAGTCGCTGCTCGCTTCCGACGGCGACTGAGGCTGATCAGACTTCTGCCACGCTTCGTAGACAGTCCCGCCTTTGGGACTGGGGACGGCCTTAGCCACATCGCGCAGGAACTGTTTCAAGCTGGGAACGGCAGAAGCGCTGAACTTCGGACCGGAGACCGCCACATCCATGTTGAAATACGCCGCTGCATCGCCCAGTTCGGAGTCATGCTGTTCGGCCCACTCGGTGGATCCGATCAGCCCTTCTTCCTCGCCGTCCCAACTACCAAAAATCATCGTGCGCTTGGGCTTCCAACCCGACTTCAGCAACTCGCCGACCCCGTGGACGGTTTCAAGCATCGCCGCCGTGCCGCTGTTCGGGTCGACTGCACCATACACCCACGCGTCGCGGTGATTGCCGGCGACCACCCATTCGTCAGGGACCTCGCTGCCGCGCACCCGGCCGATCACATCCCAGAGAGTGCGGAACTGATAATCCTGTTTGAGATGCATTTTCACCTTCACTGGTCCCGGTCCGACGTGGTAGGTGAAGGGCAGCGAACCCTGCCACTCGCGCGGCGAGTCGGGTCCGCTGAGATTTTGAAGAATAGGTGAGGCATCGTGGTAGGAAAGCGGCGTCACAGGAATCTTGGGCATCTGCGCCGACTGCTGGGGAGAGATACGCTTGCTGTCGGGCAACGAAGGCAGCGACGCGACTCCCGGCGTTGTGGGATCGCCGGGGAACTCGAACATGTATCCCACCGATCCGCGCTGCACGCCGGTATCGGGCCGCCACGGCCCCTCGGGATATTTGTCGCCACGCCGCCAGCCGTCGTCGAAGGGATCCGAGTAGATGATCACTCCCGCTGCGCCATGCTCCTGTGCGATGAATTCCTTCACGCCGCGGAAGTTCTGGCCATAACGCACCAGCACGATCTTGCCGCGAACATCGACCTTCAGCTTGGCCAGCTTCTCGAAGTCTTCCGGCGTGCCGTAGTTGGCATAAACCACTTCCGCCTCGGCATCTCCAGACGGCGACATTCCGTTGAACGGCATGACCACGCGCGGATCGCCATCGTAAGGATCGCCATCGACGTGCTCGCGCGTGGGCCCGTGCATTTCAACTCCGGTGGGCGCGGTGATGTCCACGCTGATCTCCGAAGGATAGTTAAGCCACACCTTGTATTCGACGATCTCGGTTTCGAGACCGGCCGCGCGAAACTTCTCTGCCACATAATCGGCCGTGGCCTTATCCTCGGGAGTACCCGCCATGTGCGGAGCCTGAGTCAGCGTGCGCAGATGCTGTTCGGCCAGCTTGGGATCGGGCACGGCAATAAAGCGCGCTTCGGCGGCGTTTTCAGCGGCGGCATCGCGAAAGCCGAAAATGGGTTGAGCGCCAGCGGAAGGTTGCGGCCCACCACCGCTCACACTGATCGGCAGACAGCAAAGCAGGACAATCGAAGAAAGAAGTAGCGCTGAAAAGAATCGCATTGGGCACCCGTGGTGAAAGTAAGTAAGGTACCACAGTGAGTGCCGCTGCTGATTTCTGCCGGGACACCCGCGCGGTACCGCGTCGGCCTGTGTGCACGTCACCATCTTCACCATAATCATCTCTGGCACTAACATCACCAACTGATGATACAATCAGGGTATGAAACGCGCGACGATGACTCTTCCGGATGACTTAGCTGAAGCCGTAAACAACTATCTTCAGGCCCAGGAAGCTCCACCGGCGCTGACCACTGTCGTGCAAGCGGCCTTGAGGGAATACTTGGCCGAACGGGGATTCCTGCGAGTACGCCGGAGTCTCAAAATCAGGCCTGCCAAGCGTGGGAGCGGTCGAAGCGATGTAAGTGAGAACCATGACCTTTACCTGGCGGGGATCAAGAAGTGACACGCGCGGTGCTGGCGGATAGTGGCCCTCTCTACGCGGCTATCGACCCGCACGACGCGCACCATAAGCAAGCCCTGGCTGAGCTGCGCAAGTTGGATCGGGAGAAGCGGGAGGTAGTGGTGGCATACCCGACCCTGTTGGAGGCCTACACTATGGTTCGGCGCCGCCTTGGCAGGAATGCCGCCTCAGATTGGTTCACCGACATGACTGATGCGGTCCTGGTCAATCCCACGCCGGAAGACTACAGGCAGGCCGTTGCCAGAATCGGAGCGCTGGCCGACCAGCCCATTACCTTGTTCGACGCGACCGTCGCGGCATTGGCGACGCGCCTCAATTTGGAAGTGTGGACCTACGATCATCACTTTGATGTAATGCGCGTGGCGGTTTGGCGATGAGATTTCGCAGGCTTCTTGGCTAGCCCGCATCGGGTTCGCATCGATCTTACCGCCGGGAGCGATCAGGCTGATGCCGCCCTTGATGGCAACTCTCATGCCAGCAAAACCTTCCACGCTTAGCTGGAATGGTATCGCGCTTGACCATCCTGCGATTAAGATTGGTTTAGGGAAGATAAACAACTTGCCCTTTCGAAGCCTATGCCTGCTTCCAACGCTACCAGCCGCTTCTCCGACCGGGTCGAAAACTATGTGCGCTATCGGCCGGGATATCCGCTCGCGGTACTGCAGGAACTGAAGGCCGAATGCGGCCTTGCGCCTAACCATGTGGTTGCCGACGTCGCCTCCGGCACCGGCATCTGGACCCGCATGCTGCTGGAAAATGGCAATCCGGTCTTCGGCATCGAACCCAATGCCGAGATGCGCAAGGCGGGCGAGCGCCTGCTGGCTGCGTTTCCGAAGTTCACCAGCGTTGCCGGAACGGCCGAGGCGACTTCCCTAGCAGATGGGAGCGTCGACTTTGTCACTGCGGCGCAGGCTGCACACTGGTTTGACCGCGCACGCGCGAGGAGCGAGTTTTTGCGTATTTTGAAGCCCGGCGGTTGGCTGGTGCTTTTGTGGAACGAACGCCTGACTGATTCAACGGCCTTCTTGCGCGATTATGAGAAGCTGCTCCTGACCTACGGCACTGACTACCAGGACATTCGCCATGAGCACACGACGGCGGAAGTCAACGAATTCTTCGATCCCGTGCCGTTTCAACGGCGAGCGTTTGCGATGCGGCAAGAGTTCGACTACGCCGGAGTGGAAGGCCGTCTGCTGTCGTCGTCGTATGCGCCGGGGCCGGACCATCCTCAACATGGGCCCATGCTGCGCGAATTGCGCCGAATCTTCGATGCCTGTTCTGTTGAGGGCCGGGTCGCGTTCGAGTACAAGACGCGATTGTACTTTGGACGGTTGCGGCAAGAGTAGAGTTAGTTCACATCTCTCCAGCTTCCTGAGTTTTACGGAGAGCTTTCCTGGAGGACAATGCCCGACGACAAATCTTTTCACATGACGTCCGACGAATTCCGGCGTCACGGCCATGCCGTGGTGGATTGGATCGCCGACTACCACTCCCGCATCGAGTCGTTTCCAGTGCTTTCGCAGGTGAAGCCGGGACAAATTCGCGCATCGCTGCCGGCGAGTCCACCGGCGAAGGGCGAGCCGTTCGATGCGATGCTGAAAGACGTGGAGAAGCTCATCCTGCCAGGAATCACACACTGGCAGTCGCCAAACTTCTTTGCGTACTTCCCAAGCAACGGCTCGGGCCCCGGAATCCTTGGCGATCTTCTCTCTTCCGGACTGGGCGTGCAGGGCATGCTTTGGTCAACCAGCCCGGCCTGCACGGAACTGGAAACGCATGTGCTCGACTGGCTGGTGCCGATGCTCGGGCTGCCGGAAACGTTTCTGTCGTCTAGTACGGGCGGAGGAGTCATTCAAGACACGGCGTCGAGCGCCGTGCTGTGCGCCATGTTGGCCGCGCGCGAACGGGCTACCGGGTACAAGAGCAATCAGAAAGGATGCGATGGGCGCATTGTTGCTTACGCATCTTCGCAGGCGCACTCTTCACTTGAAAAGGCGGCGATGATCGCCGGCATCGGCGTCGCCAATCTGCGATTGATTGATGTGGACGAAAACTTCGCCATGCACCCCGAGGCCCTGGCCCGCCAGATTGACGCCGATAAAAGCGCCGGGCTGCTGCCATGCTTTGTCTGTGCCACGGTCGGTACAACGTCTTCGAATGCGATGGATCCGATTGCCGCGATCGCCGAGGTTTGCCGAGCGCACAATCTTTGGCTGCACGTCGATGCCGCGATGTCGGGAACGGCGGCGTTGTGCCCGGAGTTTCGCCACCTGCAGAATGGCGTCGAGTTCGCCGACAGTTACTGCTTCAATCCACACAAGTGGATGTTCACGACTTTCGACTGCGACTGCTTCTGGGTCGCCGACCGCAAAGCACTTGTCCGGACTCTGAGCATCCTGCCGGAATACTTGCGCAACCAGGCCACGGAATCGGGCGCGGTGATTGACTACCGCGACTGGCAGATTCCGCTTGGGCGGCGATTTCGTTCGCTCAAGCTGTGGTTTGTGATCCGGCACTACGGCATCGAAGGCCTGCAGCACCACATTCGCCGCCACGTCGAGCTGGCGCAGCAGTTTGCGGACTGGGTGCGCAACGATTCTCGCTTTGAACTGGCCGCGCCCGCGCCTTTGAACCTGGTCTGTTTTCGCCACAAAGGTGGGGACGCAGCAAATCAGACCATCATGGAACGCGTGAACCGCAGCGGAGATCTGTTTCTTACGCATACCAAGCTAAGCGGAAAGTTCACTCTGCGCCTCTGCGTGGGGCAGACCAACACGCAGACTCGACATGTGGAGAAAGCTTGGAAGCGGATTTGCGAGGAGGCGGAGAAGGTAACGGTCGCCGCGTAAGTTGGAGGTTACGCTTCCCAGGGATTCAGAATCGGCACTTGCATGCCGGTAAAATCGCTGATGTTGCGGGAGACGATTGTCAGATTGTGGTGAATCGCGGTGGCGGCCAGCAAACCGTCGATGGCCGACAACGGTCGTCCCTTACGTTTTGCTTCGGCGGCGAGCAGACCCCAGCGGTCGGCGACCGCCGCTTCGATTCCGAGAATTCTGCCGGAGAAACGCGACCGCAGTTCTATTTCCAGCCAGATCTCCAGCTGCGCCCTACGTTTGCTCTGCGACAGGCTGGCCACGCCTTTGCGAATCTCTCCTAGCGTGAGGACACTCAGGTAGAGCAGGCTTTCGTCGGCAGCATCGATCCACTGCAGAACGCGCGGATCAGGAGTGGTGCGGACCAGTTCGGAGATGCAATTGGTGTCGAGCAGGAAGCCGCTCATGGATCACTCGCTTATAGTTCGATATCGCGTGCGGTCGAGCGGTCGCGTTCGAGATCCAGTTCAATGCCAATCAGTGGCGACTGGCGAAAGAACTGTACCAAACTTTTGGGCTGGTGAGACTTGCCCACGAGTCGCTCATAGTGCTCCTCGGCAACCATCACCACGCCTTCTTTGCCCTGCCGGGTGATGCGCTGCGGGCCTTCGGCGCGCGCCCGGCGGAAGACCTCGCTGAAGCGGGCTTTGGCGCTCTGAATCTGCCAGGACTCGGGCACCAGATTGGCGGGTTCCGTGGGGAGTTTAGGGCTCGATCTTTTCGGCGATCTCGCCATTTAGCCTTCCTTACTAACTAGTCTGACTAGTCATAATTCTATCCACCCCAAATTGTTTAGTCAAGCGAGATCGTGCTCAAGGTAGTCAGCGAGGTGGCGGGAAACCAAATGGAATCCGGTACACGGCTGGAGAAAATCCACGCCCCTGGTGGGGAATGAGGTCGAGGTGGTTGAGGAACACTGAGAGGCGTTTCGTCCGCTAGTCCGCCGGCATGGGCGCGGGACGGGCCAGTGCCGGGCGGGCCTTCGGGGCGGCTGACGTTTCCGGGTTCCCCAGCCACTTGCGTACTTCGGGCAGCACTTTCCGCATGGCTGCTTCGCCGGCGGTGATCAGTTCGCCGGCGCGCTTGAAGTCGTCGTAGGCGAAGCCGGCTACGTCGGGCTCGACGATGGCGTCGGCTGCGCCGCGCCAGAGATGGCTCATCTGGTCCTGGGCGATGGCGAAGGATTGTCCGATCACATCGAAGAGATGACGCGGGGCGCCATCTTTCGTCCACTGTCCTCTCAAATGCACGGCTAGCACGCGGTCTGCACCCATCTCGTGCAGCGGAGAGGTGGGTACGGGATGCGAGAGCATGCCATCCACCAGCCAGCGCCCGCGAATGTTGACCGGTAGGAACATCCCCGGATACGCGCAACTGGCGCGGATCGGATCAACCATGGAACCGGAATGAAAGACCACGCCTTCGCCGCTGTTGAAGTCGGTGGCGGTGATGCCCAGAGGGATGCGCAATTCCTCGAACGTTTTCACCTTCAAAGTGTGGTTCAGGAACTGCACCATGCGGTCGTTGGAGGCAAAACCGTAACGGGAGACAGTCCAGCGGGCGAAGGTGGTGAAACGAACCGAGTGCGCGACTTTTTCAAGTTCCTCGATGGAAAGCCCACTGCAGTAACAAGCGCCGATCAGTGCACCCACGCTGGTGCCCGCGATGATGCGGACGGGGATGCCTTCCTCTTCAAGAACCTTCAGGACTCCAATGTGCGCCATGCCCCGCGCAAAACCGCCGCCGAGGGCTACGCCGATTGCGGGAAGCCGGAACTCCGGAGCAGCGCCCTTGCCGGAGAGTTCCCGTCCAAAGGCCTGTACTGATCGGATGATCTTGCCAAGACTCTTCACCGGAAACCCCACGTCCCTTGCGGGAACACGCGTATGTCTCACCTATTAGGATGCCACTATCCGGAGAAACGCTGCAGGGCACGTTGGTGCCATCGGAGTTACGAGACGCACTAGATGCTTGTTACCTGCGGGTTACCTGCTTCCCGGCGAGGATGACTAACTCCTGTAATCCTGCTAACTTGCCGGTTATGGTGCGGGAGATATCGGCGGGCGGAGTGGTTATCCGGTTTCGGGACGAAGTCTGGTGGCTGGCTGCGATTGAGCCGGCAGGCGATTCTGGGCGGGCTGCAGGGGATCGTTCTAAGCAGGCGGCGAGACGGCCTGGGACTGTCGCGGCGAAGAGCGTCCTGGCGCTGCCCAAGGGCCTGGTGGATCCTGGCGAGAAGCCGCTGGAAACCGCGCTGCGGGAGGTTTACGAGGAGACCGGCGTAACCGCCGATCCGATTACGAAGCTCGGCGACATCAAGTACGTCTATACGCGCGCATGGGGAGACGGGGCACGGGTGTTCAAGATCGTGAGTTTCTACCTGATGCGGTACCGCTCCGGGCGCATCAACGATATTGCGTCCGAGATGCGAATTGAAGTGGCGCGCGCCCGCTGGGCGCGCCTGGAAGATGCCCCGACACTGCTCGCATACAAGGGAGAAAAACAGATGGCCCGGCGCGCGCTGGAGTATGTGGAAGCACACGCCGAAGTCTAGAGGCGGAAGTCTAGAGCAGGCATTGCCGGATTCCCTCTACGCCGCGTCATCCCGCATAATGGTTTTATGCCTCTTCGCGAAATCTCGGGCCTCATGGTCGCGTCGCTGACTTTGTGTTTGACACTTTGGCTGTCGCCTTTGGCGAGCGAGGCTCGGCCTGCACCGGGTCTCGATGCGGGCTACGTCCGCGCCCTTGCCGCCGCCGATCACTTTCTTCAAGCCTGGCAGTCTGGCGACCTCGAAAACGGGACGGCGCTGCTCAGCAGGCACGCTAAGGAGGCGGCTACGACGGAGGGAGTCGAGAGATTTTTCTCCAATCCGGGGCCGTCGGCCTATGAAATCGTTCGGGGCAAGCTGCTGAAACACGGCCGCTATGAGTTCCCCGTCGTGCTGGTCACGGGTGCTTCGAAGAATTCGCGGCGACGTTTCTTCAGCATTGTTGTGGTGAATACTGGCGACAACGACTGGGCGGTGGATACACTGCCATAGGGGGATTGATTGATTGTGAACTGTCAATTTTCGATTGCCGGTTGAAAATCCCCGGCATTCTCTGCGAACTCTGAGAACTCAGTTTTATCGAGGCTAATTCATGAAACGCATTAATAGGGTCGCCATTCTCGGAGCGGGAACCATGGGCGCGCGCATCGCCGCACACTTTGCCAACGCCGGTGTTCCGAGCTATCTGCTCGACATCGTTCCGGGAGACGTTGCGCCCGGCGCAGGCTCGGCGGCGCGCAATAAGATCGCTGCCGCTGGTCTGGACTCGGCAAAGAAATCCAGGCCCGCTGCCTTCATGGATAGCTCTCTGGCGCGGCTGGTCACCGTCGGCAACTTCGATGACGACTTGAAGAAGCTGGCGGAAGTTGACTGGGTCATTGAGGCCGTCGTCGAGAATCTCGATCTCAAACGGCAATTGCTGCGCAAGGTTGAAGCGGTGCGGAGGCCCGGTACCATCGTTACCACGAATACCAGTGGGCTGCCCGTGGGAAAAATCTCGGAGGGATTCTCCGAGGACTTCCGCCGCTCGTGGTTCGGGACACATTTCTTCAATCCGCCGCGTTACATGCGCCTGCTGGAACTTATCCCTACACCGGAAGCGGATCGTGCCGCAATCGACGCGGTTTCGCACTTCTGCGACGTGCACCTGGGCAAGGGCGTGGTGCTGGCCAAAGATACGCCCAACTTCATTGCCAACCGCATCGGAACTTTCTCCGTGTTGAATGTGATGCGCCTGATGCAGGAGATGGATCTGACCATCGAAGACGTCGACGCACTGACGGGGCAGGCCGTGGGCTGGCCTAAGTCGGCAACTTTCCGCACGATTGATTTGGTAGGACTGGACATTCTGGGTCATGTAGTTGGAAACATGACCGCGAACGTGCACGACGAGCGCAGCGACCTTCGCTTGCCTGGCTTCTTCACACAGATGCTTGAGCGCAAATGGTTGGGCGACAAGACCAAGGGCGGCTTCTATAAGAAAACAAAAGGCGGCGATGGAAAAGACGACGAACGCCTGGCGCTCGACTGGAAAACGCTCGAGTACCATCCCCGACAGAAGCCGAAGTTTGCGGCGCTGGACATGGCCAGGAACATCGAGGATACGGGCGTGCGCCTGCGCATGCTGCTTGGACTTGAAGGCAGCGGTCCGCAGAAGGGTGACAAGGCGGGAGCATTCTTGTGGCCGGCGTTATGTGATTTGTGGACGTACTCTGCCAACCGCGTGCCTGAGATTTCTGATTCGATCGTGGAGATCGACCGCGCCATGCGCCTGGGTTTCGCCTGGGAACTCGGCCCCTTTGAGCTTTGGGATGCCGCGGGCGTCGAGGCTACGGTCGCTCGCATGAAGAAAGAAGGCAAGCCGGTGGCGGCGAACGTGGAGAAGTTGGTCGCGTCCGGTAAGAAGGTTTGGTACGGCGACGATCCCAAGACTTCGTCAGGACGCGTTTACTTCGACCTCGCCACCGGAAACTGGAAGCCGGTTGAAGTCCCAGCGGGCGTTTGGTCGATCACCGTCGCTAAGAAATCGAACGGCGTGGTCAAGAAGAATTCCGGAGCGTCGCTGGTCGATCTGGGCGACGGCGTAGCCTGTCTCGAGTTTCACTCGAAGATGAACTCGCTCGGGGCCGACATCGTTGGCCTTATTCTGCAAACTCTCAAACCCGGCGGACCGGGCGATAACTTCGACGCCTTTGTCATCACCAACGATGCGACGAATTTCTCCGTCGGCGCCAACCTCATGCTGTTGCTTATGAGCGTGCAGGAAGAAGAGTGGGACGATGTGGACCTCGCCATCCGCCAGTTCCAGGGCATGACCCAGGCCATCAAGTTCTCGCCGAAGCCAGTGGTGGTTTCGGCATTCGGATTGTGCCTGGGCGGCGGCACGGAAATCTCACTGCATGCGGCGGCGCGCCAGCCTCACGCCGAGCTTTACACGGGACTGGTCGAAGTCGGGGTCGGTCTGCTTCCAGGCGGCGGCGGCTGCAAGGAAATGCTGTTGCGCGCTGTCGACGGCGCCACTGGCGCGCGCGGCGGCAAAGGTTCCGGAGACGCGCTTGCCGGATCGATTGAAATGCTGGAGGCAATGAAGCGGGCATTTGAAGCCATTGCGACAGCCAAGGTCGCCACGTCCGCGCACGAGGCCCGCGGACTCGGCTTTATTAGCGACAGTGACGGCATCACCATGAACCGCGAGCGCGTGCTTTCCGATGCTAAGGCTCGCGCCCTGGAACTGGTTCGTGCCGGATACGAACCGCCCGTGCCTCGTACTGACATCCCTGCGCCTGGCGAAGGTCTTCTCGCCACGCTCAGGATGGGCGTCCACATGATGCGTCAGGGCGATTACATCACCGACTACGAGGTGAAGCTGGGCACCAAGATCGCCGAAGTGCTCTGCGGCGGCAACGTCACCCCCGGGACGCCGGTGAGCGAGCAGTACATCCTCGATCTGGAGCGCGAGGGGTTCAAGTCACTGTGCGGCGAGAAGAAAACGCAGGAGAGGATTCAGTACACGTTGAAGACGGGGAAGACGCTGAGGAATTGAGGTGGCTGCTGTTGCCACAGACTTTTCGCCTGCTACAATTTGGGTCATGCGAAGACTTTTCCCAACTGCAGCATTGCTCCTTGGGATGGCTGTCCTTATTCTCGGAACCTCACTCGCGGGTGCCCAAGCCAAGGATTCGCAACAGGACTCCTCCCAGAAAGAGATGCCGCCCGACGTTCCGGATGCGATTCAGGCTCCCGCGGGCGAAGAAGTGGTTCTGTTCGCGCATGCGACTGGATCGCAGATCTATACCTGCCAGGCCTCGGCGGACGGCAAGATCAGTTGGACGCTCAAGGCGCCCGATGCGGAATTGCATGATCGAAAAGACAAGGTCATCGGCCAACATTCTGCCGGGCCTTCGTGGAAGCTGAAAGATGGCAGCGAGGTCACCGGCAAAGCCGCGGCTCACGTCGACTCGCTTGACGGCCAGTCGATTCCCTGGCTGCTGGTGAAGGTCGTGAGTCACTCGGGAAATGGTCTGCTGACCAATGTGACTACGATTCAGCGGGTTCACACGCATGGCGGCCAGCCCCCGGCCGAGGGTTGCGATGCGGCTCATCGCGACGCTGAAACCAAGAGTAGTTACACCGCCGACTATTACTTCTACGCTCCGGTCAAGTGAAGCTCTTGCGGGATGCCGAGCATCCAATAAAGCGATTGAGCCGGCTGCCGAGAAGTGAGAATCTTTATGCGAGAAGTCGTTATTGCCTCTTCAGTGCGCACGCCCGTGGGACGGGCTCATAAGGGCACGCTCCGCGCCACCCGTCCCGATGAACTGGCCGCGATCACCATCAAGGGCGCGCTGGAGCGCGTTCCGCAACTTGAAACCAAAGAGATTGAAGACGTCATCCTTGGCTGCGCCATGCCCGAAGCCGAGCAAGGGATGAATGTGGCTCGCATCGCCTCGCTGCGCGCTGGGCTGCCGGTTGAGGTCTCAGCGCTTACCATCAACCGCTTCTGCTCGTCGGGCCTGCAGGCGATTGCCATGGCGGCTGAACGCATCATGAGCGGCGGCGCAGAGGCGATTGTTGCCGGCGGCACGGAATCGATGACGATGATTCCGATGGGCGGGCACAAGGTTTCACCGAATCCCTGGCTCGTCGACCACTACCCTGATGCTTACCTCAACATGGGCCTCACCGCCGAGCGTGTGGGCCAGCGCTTCGGCATCACGCGCGAGGCCGCTGACGAATTCGCCCTGCGAAGCCACCAGAAGGCGCTGGCGGCGATTCAGGCTGGCAAGTTCGACGAGGAAATTGTGCCTGTGCCGGTGAGCTTTACTACTCCGAACGGATCAAAGCCCAAGCGACAGGAAATTATCTTCAAAATGGACGAAGGCCCGCGTGCCGACACTTCGCTTGAAGCCCTGCTGGCGCTGAAGCCTGCATTCCACGTGAAAGGCACGGTGACTGCCGGAAATTCATCGCAAATGTCCGATGGCGCGGCGGCCGCGGTGGTCATGTCCGCTGAGCGTGCCAAAGCGCTGGGCATCAAGCCGCTGGCTCGCTACGTTTCATTCGCCACCGCCGGATACAAACCCGAAGAAATGGGACTGGGCCCGGTGTTCGCAATTCCGAAGGCTTTGAAGATGGCTGGGCTGAAGCTCGCTGACATCGACGTGATCGAGTTGAACGAAGCCTTCGCCGCGCAATCGCTGGCGGTGATGAAGGAAGCGGGGCTCGACCCGGAGAAGGTGAATCCAAACGGTGGGGCGATCGCCCTGGGGCATCCGTTGGGGTGCACTGGAGCCAAGTTGACGGCAACGATCCTCCACGAATTGAAACGCCGCAAGGGACGTTATGGCATGGTTACCATGTGCGTCGGCGGCGGCATGGGGGCGGCGGGGATTTTCGAGAATCTCTCGTAACATCCTGCGTATTACGAAAGCAATGCGCTTCTAACGGTTTTCTCGCCTACAATCGAGAGGCTCTCTGTCTCTCGCCTCCGTAGTGGAATTCGTATTTGAAGGGATGAGTGATGGCCACAACCACAGCAGTTCCCAAGACCAGAATCGCTGGCGGTAGCTTCCTACTTGAGTCCCGCCGCCCTGACGAAGTCTTTACACCCGAAGACTTTACTGAGCAGCAGCAGTTGATCGGGCAGACCGCGGAAGAATTCACGGTCAACGAAATCCTGCCCAACGTGGAGAAAATGGAGCACAAGGACTTCTCCATTTCCCGCGATCTGCTGAAGAAGGCGGGAGACCTGGGCCTTACCGGCGTCGAGATCCCGGAAGCTTACGGCGGCCTCGAAATGGATAAGGTGACGGCCGCTGTCATCGCCGACCATATTGCGCAGTATGCGGGATTTGCCACGACCTGGGGCGCGCACACCGGCATCGGCCTGCTGCCGCTGGTTTATTTCGGCACCGAGGAGCAGAAAAAGAAATATCTGCCGCGCCTGGCCGCCGGCGAAATTGTTGGCGCATACGCCTTGTCGGAAGCGTCTTCCGGCTCCGATGCCCTGAACTGCCGCGCCCGCGCTCAGCTTTCCTCCGACGGCAACCACTACATCCTTAACGGCGAAAAGATGTGGATCACCAATGCCGGCTTCGCGGACCTGTTCACCGTTTTTGCCAAGATCGACGGCGAAAAATTTACGGCATTCCTGGTGGAAAAGACTTTTCCCGGCTTCTCCATCGGGGGCGAAGAACACAAGCTGGGCATTCGCGGGTCTTCGACTTGTCCCATCATCCTCAACGACTGCAAGGTGCCGCTCGGAAAACCTGCTGGGCGAAATCGGCAAAGGCCACATCATTGCCTTCAACATTCTCAACATCGGCCGTTTCAAGCTGGGCGCGATGTGCGTGGGCGGAGCCCGGGTTTCGCTCGAAGACGCCATCACCTACGCCAAGCAGCGCAAGGCTTTCAACAAAGTGATCGCCGACTTCGGCCTGGTGCGGGAGAAAATCGCCAACATGGCGACGCTGATTTACGTTGGTGAGGCGCTGGTCTACCGTACCGTTGGCATGATGGACGGCGCGCTGAGCGAAGTCGACAAATCGGGCGCGGATGCGATGAAGGAAACTCGCAAAGCCATCGAGGAATACGCGGTCGAGTGCTCCATCATTAAGGTGTGGGCTTCGGAGATGGTCGATTACGTGGTCGATGAGACTCTGCAAATCTACGGCGGATACGGCTTTGTCGAGGAGTATCCCGCCGAGCGCGCTTACCGCGATGCCCGCATCAACCGCATCTTCGAAGGCACCAACGAAATCAACCGGCTCATCATTACGGGATTCCTGCTGAAGCGCGCTATGAGCGGGCAGTTGCCGCTGATGGCCGCCATCAAGAAACTGATGGATGAAGTGCTCTCCGGACCTTCGATGAGCGAAGATCTTGAAGGCGCTCTGGCGGAAGAGCGCAAACTGGTCGGGCAAGCCAAGAAACTCGGGCTGTTCGCCGCCGGAGCTGCCACGCAGAAATACATGCAGGCGATTCAGGACCAGCAGGAGATCATGGGCGCCATCGCCGACATGACGATCGAAACCTACGCGATGGAATCGGCCGTGCTGCGTGCGCAAAAGATCGCTGAGACCAAAGGCGAAGCCGCCGCTGCGCTTCCCATTGCAATGACTCGCGTCTATCTCTCGCAGGCGATGGAGAAAGTGGAATCCGCGGCCAGAAAGGTAATCGCCGCAGTTGCTGACGGCGACATGCTTCGCACCCAGATCGCCATCCTGCGCCGCCTGGCCAAGCACGAGCCGTTCAACACTGTCGAACTGCGCCAGCAGATCGCGCAGAGGGTGATTGAGCGCGGGAAGTACACTCTGGCGTAGGATCTTTAAACCGAGAGGGCGGCCTCAGTCTTTCGGAAAATTCGGATCGGCCTTGACTTCCTCGATCTGAGCCGTATGCCGCTCGCTGTGAGCTGAGAGTAGAAGCAACCACTGATAACCATCCAGCGTCCCGAACACGGGATGATCAAAAAAGTGGTCGCGCAGATCGTCATTTGTTGTCCGCACATAGTCCATGGTAACTTTGCGGCGCTCCTCGAATGCTTTCGTCAAGTCTGCTTCCGTGGTCCAGCGGCCCGTGGGACGCAGGAATTCCGGAGCCTGTGCCTTGTGACTGCGATCCGGAAGTTTCTGCAGAATCATTTCGTCCTTTCCCTTAACCTGTTCGCGCTTCTCAGGTGCGGCGGGCGAAGCCATGACCCGCTTCTGGACTAGCCCCAGGAGCTCGGACTCGGACACGGTTATGTGTTCCGAAACTTCGGCGATCGACCAGCGGTCCGGCCCCGGCTTGAAGGTCCACTGCTTCGGCGACAGGCCCGCGATGGATTGCAGAAACTTATCGTGCGTGGTCTGAAGGCTCTTCAGGGCAAACTCCCGCTCCTGCGGTGTAAGCGTCGCCTGGGTCGCCGTCTGTGCCCACCCTGAAAATGTCGTCAGACCAGCTAATACGACCAGAGCTAGAGTTGTGGCCATCTTCCGCATATGCACCGTCTTCATTCTTGCTCCTCCTCAGAATCGCGGCTCCGTGGATTCTAAATCAAGCACTAGGGATTCTTCTTCAGCTCTTCCATCACGCTCTGGATCAGCTCCTTTGCGTCGGTCAGGCTCTTCATGATGATCTGGATGTCCATCACCGGCTTGCCCGGCCAGCGCTGGCTCTGGCAATATACGCCGTGCTGGCCGACCAGAGCCATCGCGTCGGTGATGGTGTCCATGGTCACGGCCAACCGCCCGCGCGGCACTCCCATCATGGTTTCGTAGTGTTCCAGTTCTTCCTGTTTTTCGTCGAATACCGGCATCTGGTGATTGTAACCGTGGCAACCGATGTAGCATAATCATCAGTCTGCTGACTTATCCCTTTCAGGCGCGTCTAATGCTGTTGTCCATTGCGAGGTACTAAAAAGGAGAAACCATGCAAAAACGAATTGCTCTTTCTACTCTGATGACCATTCTGATTACGACCGCTGCCTTCGCCCAAGGCCGGCCCAGTCCCGCTGCCTCAGCCACTTGCGATCTGGGCGGAGGCAAGACCGTCAAGACGGACTACTCCAGTCCGCGCATGAAAGGCCGCAAGATTTATGGCGGTCTCGTACCTTTTGGCGAAGTCTGGCGCACCGGCGCCAATGACGCGACAACCTTCGTCGCCAGCTCCGACGTAGTGGTGGGCGGAAAAGCCGTGCCTGCGGGCAACTACACCATCTTTACCGTGCCAGGAGCTGACAAGTGGACCCTGATCGTCAACAAGAAGACTGGCGAGTGGGGCATCCCTTACAAATATGAGAGTGACGAACTGGCTCGCGTCGACATGAGCGTTTCCAAGCTGCCGGCGCCCGTCGAGAATTTCACCCTCGGCTATGACAAGTCCGCGGGCGGCTGCACGTTGCACCTCGACTGGGAAACGACGCGTGCTTCAGTAGGAATTTCGGCGAAGTGACGTGCACGGCGTGTACGTAGCGCCGCCGTCCCGGCGAGACGCCGGCGCTACAAATTTACACCGCCGGCTTCCAGCGCAAGACCGGCTTCCTGGCGGCGGCGGTCTCATCAAGCCGCGAAACCCGCGTCGAATGCGGGGCATCGAGCACAGTCTTGCGGATCCTCTTCCACCTCTTCCGCAATCGACTTCATGGCATCGATGAATAAATCCATCTCTTCTTTGGACTCGCTCTCGGTGGGCTCGATCATCAGCGCTCCGGGAACAATCAGTGGGAACGCCGTTGTGTAAGGATGGAAGCCGTAGTCGATCAGCCGCTTGGCGATATCCATGGTGCGCACGCCTTTTTTCGCCTGGAGTTTGTCGCTGAACACGACTTCGTGCATGGTCGGCGTGGAATAGGGCAGATCGTAGGTGCCCTCAAGTCCTTTGCGAATGTAGTTGGCGTTCAACACCGCGTCTTCAGTGGTCTGTCGCAGACCATCCGGCCCATTAGCCTGGATGTAGGCCAGTGCTCGGACAAACATCCCAAAGTTCCCGTAGAACGCGCGAACCCGTCCCACTGACTGAGGGCGGTTGTAGTCGAAGCCCAGAGTGCCGTCGGCCTTTGTAACCACGACCGGCGTGGGAAGGAACCGCTCAAGGATTTTCTTGATCGCCACCGGCCCCGATCCTGGCCCGCCGCCGCCGTGTGGCGTGGAGAAAGTCTTGTGCAGGTTCAGGTGCATGACGTCGACGCCGAAATCACCCGGCCGCACTTTGCCGACCAACGCATTCATGTTCGCGCCATCCATGTAGAGCAAGCCACCCTTGGCATGGAGAATGTCGGCTATCTTGTGAATATCCTGCTCGAAAACTCCCAGAGTGTTGGGATTGGTGAGCATCAGCGCCGCAACATCTTCGCTCATCTGCGCTTCCAGAGCGGCGATATCGACCATGCCGCGCGAATCCGACTTCAGATTTTCGACGGCATAGTTCACCATCGCTGCGGTCGCGGGATTGGTGCCGTGCGCCGAGTCGGGAATCAGAATTTTCTTGCGCGCGTTGCCCTGCGACTGGTGGTAGGCCCGCACCATCAGCAGACCAGTCATTTCACCATGCGCGCCCGCCGCCGGCTGCAGCGTGATCGCATCCATTCCCGTAATCTCGATCAGACACTCGCTGAGCGTCTTTAGAATGTGCATTGCGCCCTGCGAAATCTTCTCCGGCTGGTAGGGATGCCCGTTCGCGATTCCCTCGACCCGCGCCACCGCTTCGTTCACGCGCGGATTGTACTTCATGGTGCACGAGCCCAGCGGATACATGCCTAGATCAATCGCGTAGTTCCATGTCGAAAGCCGGGTGAAGTGGCGAATGATTTCGATCTCGCTCACTTCAGGCATGTTACCGAGATCTTTTCTCTCCACTGAGCCGAGCAGCTTCGATGTGTCCACTTCCGGTACGTCGAGCGGCGGAAGCTTCCATGCGGCTTTGCCTGCCGACGACTTCTCGAAGATCAGGCCTTCGTTTTGATTGACGTGGCGCGTGGCCTTGCGAATCCTGTCTTTCATCGCGCCACCTCCTCAATCCCAGCTTCCTCGCTCGATCGCGCCGACCCCTCACCTTCGGCCACCAACCCCACCACCGTGTCGACTGCGGTCCGCGTGGTCAGCTCCGTGCAGCACCACAACGCCGCATTTCCAAGCTCTGGGTAGAACTTTTTCAGCGGCAAACCTCCAACCACCTTGTGACCGAGCAGTCGCCGGTTGATAGTGTATGGATCGTCATTGGTTTGCACCACAAACTCGTTGAACCGGGGCGCGCCGGCAAACAGCACCTTGTCGTGTTTGGCGAATTCTCCGGCAGCATACGCCGCCTTGGCCAGATTCTGCTTGGCCAGTTCCTTCAAACCGACCTTGCCGTAGATCGTCATAAAAATGTTAACCATCAGCGCCACCAACGCCTGGTTGGTGCAAATGTTCGACGTGGCTTTCTCGCGCCGGATGTGCTGCTCGCGGGTAGCCAGCGTAAGCACGAATCCGCGCTTGCCCTGCTTGTCGACCGTCTGGCCAACCAGCCTGCCGGGCATCTGCCGCACAAACTTTTCCCGCGTCGCTATGACGCCGCAGTATGGGCCTCCGAATCCCAGTGGCACGCCGAACGACTGCGCTTCCATCGCGATGACGTCGGCCTCGCGGGGCGGCTCAACGATTCCCAGCGACACCGCTTCGGCGATGGAAACCACCAGAAGAGCACCCCGCTTGTGCGCAACCTCGGCAATTGCCTTTACATCTTCAATCGTGCCAAAAAAGTTCGGCGACTGGATCAGAACAGCCGCCGTTTCTGCCGTAATCGACTTCTCCAGTTCCTTTAAATTCAGCCGTCCATCGTCGCCGAAACCCGCCACCGACAGCGGCATGCCCTGATGCGTAGCGTAGGTTGCCAGAACCTCGCGATATTCCGGATGCAAACTGCGCGCCACCACCACCGAGCGTCGTCCGGTCAGCCGCACTGCCATCATCACAGCTTCGGCGGCGGCGGTTGAGCCGTCGTACATTGAAGCGTTGGCCACTTCCATGCCGGTCAGCTCGGAGATCATCGTCTGAAATTCGAAAATCGACTGCAGGGTGCCCTGCGAAATCTCCGCCTGGTAGGGTGTATACGAGGTAAGGAACTCGCCCCGCGAGATGAGCGAATCAATAATGACTGGGCGGTAATGAAAATAAGCGCCCGCACCCAGAAAACTGGTGTAGCCTTCGCCGTTTTCCCGGGAGCGTTGCCGAAAATAGTCCACGATTTCCGATTCTGCCATTTGACGCGGGACATTGAGGTCTCGGCTGAGCCTGTATTCCGCCGGAATTGGCGCAAACAGTTCGTCGACCGAGCGCAAGCCAATGGCCTTCAGCATGGCTTGGCGGTCAGCAGGAGATTTCGGCAAATAGCGCATAGGAAGTTGATTAGATGTAGCTCGATGTCAGTTGGATTGCGACAGCCGCCCGGTGGCTGGAACCGCGTCCAGAGTTCGCGAGGACTTCCATGAGGACTTAGCCATGTTCTTCAATTGCGCTCAGTGGCCGCCCTCTTCCGCCACGAACTTCTCATAATCGGCGGCGGAAAGCAGTCCATCCAGCTCGCCCGCGTTCTTCAGCGTGAGCTTCACCATCCACGAGCCGTGCGCATCCTTATTCACCTTCTCGGGCGAAGTCGCTAGATCGCCGTTGGTCTCGGTGACCGTGCCTGAGGCCGGAGCATACAAATCCGACACTGCTTTCACCGACTCGACCGTCCCGAAGGTCTTGCCAGCCGCCAGTTCCGCACCCACTTTGGGAAGTTCGACGAACACGATATCGCCCAGAGACTCCTGCGCGTGGTCCGTGATGCCGATGGTGGCGGAAGTCCCGCTCGCCTGAATCCACTCGTGCTCTTTGGTGTACTTCCGGTCGGTTGGATACGCCATGATCGCTTCTAGCTCCTAGGTTCCGTGCTAACAAAGGCTCCACATCTTTACCCGATCTTCTTCGGCCGCCTGTAAAACGGAGTCGGCACGACTTGGGCTCCGACACCTTGTCCGCGAATCTCGACCTTCAATGCCGTACCCACCGCGGCAAACTCCGGTGGCACGTAGGCTAGCGCGATATTCTTCTTGAGGAAGGGCGCGGGCGAGCCGCTGGTGACGTATCCAATCTCGCGGTTTCCGCCGTCAAATACCTTATATCCATCGCGCGCAATGCCGCGTTCAATCATCTCGAGGCCTACCAAGGTTCGGGTCAGAGCCGCGGCTTTCGCTTTCTCCAGCGCTGCGCGGCCGACGAACTCCGGTTTCTCGATCTTGCAGAAGCGGTCGAGGCCGGCTTCCCACACATTGATCGTATCGGAAATTTCATGGCCGTAGAGTGGCAGTTTGCCCTCAAGGCGCAAAGTATTGCGCGCACCCAGGCCGCACGGCACAAGACCGAATTCCTTGCCCGCGCTTAGAATCTCATTCCACACTCGCGCGCTGGTGGTCTCATCCGCGGGAACGTAGATCTCAAATCCATCTTCGGCCGTGTATCCCGTGCGCGCAATCAGAGTATTCTTCAGCCCGCAGACTGTCCCGCGCGTAACCCAGTAAAACTTCACAGCGCTCAAATCCGCGTCAGTAAGTCTCTGCAGGACGTTAACGCCCTTCGGGCCCTGGATAGCAATCTGCGTGAAGTCGTCCGACAGATTTTCTACCGCGCAGTCGAACTGCCGGGTGTTGTCACGCACCCAGTTGAAATCTTTTTCGCGCGTGCCCGCGTTGATTACCAGCAGGTATTCGTCCTCGCCCAGCCGATGAACGATCACGTCGTCCACAAACGTTCCCCGGGGATAAAGCAGCGCCGAATACTGCGCCTGCCCCACCGCTAGCCGTGAAGCGTCATTCATGGAGATATGCTGCACCGCCGCCAGGGCCTGCGGCCCCGCCAGACGGATGTCGCCCATGTGGCTGACATCGAAAATGCCTGCGCCCGTGCGCACCGCCATGTGCTCGTTGATGATTCCGCAGCCAATTGCCGCGGGGTATTCCACCGGCATGTCCCAGCCGTTGAAGTCGACCATCTTCGCCCCCATCTGGCGATGGACGGCGTTCAGCGCCGTTTTGCGGATGATGGTTGCGGTGGCGGCGGGCGTTGCCTCAACGGAAGACAAATCCAAACCTCAATCAGCGAGCAGATGGATGGGCTGCCCGGAGTGTGACTGTTTACCGTATCACGCGGTTTTTCAGACGGTCAAACAGGAGGCTCTCGGGCAAAAGGAGACGGGCCGCACTAGGAGCTTCGCATTTGTATTTTGCGTACTCTGCTCCCTGAGGGTTGAGATTTTCCACTACTGAGAGAACTGTACCGTGACGTGCGCTCCCGCTGAGACGTGTGTGCCTGCCAACGGGGATTGTTGCCGGGCCACGCCGCTGCCGATGGCTTCCAGTTCGAGGCCGACATCTTGAGCCGCTTCCACGGCACTGCGCACGGTCTTGCCAGTGAACAGTGGCACTTCGATCCCGCCCTGCTCGACGTCCAACACGACGGTTCCGGTTGCAGGCAGCTTCGGGGGCGCAGAAGCCATATCCGCATTTTTCGCCGGTGCTAAGCCAAGGTCGCTCGACGCGGCTGGCGCCGGTTCACCTTGTCGCATCGCCGCCTCGACTAGTTGCCCCCCTGCTGGGGCAGTCGCGGGCGAATGCGCCCGCGCCACACCTGCTCCTGCTGGTGCGGGTTGCGAGGAGTCTCCGTCCACCTCCGCCGTCTCCAGCGGTTCGCCGGGATGGTCCGGCGTACCTTCCTCCAGGTCCTTATCCTTCGCCAGCGATGCCAGCAACAGTCGACGATTGGGAGCGAGCGGCAGATCATGCGGCGAGTGCAGATACTCGAGCACCTGCTGCGCCACCCGGCGAAACACCGGCGCTGACACTTGGCCGCCCTGGTGTGGTCCCACGGCGGAATCCAGAATCACGACAACGACAATCTGCGGATTATTGAGAGGCGCGAATCCCGCGAACGATCCAACATACTTCGTCTTTGAATACGCGCCGGTCGCCGGATCTACCTTCTGCCCGGTTCCCGTCTTCCCCGCTGACGTGTAGCCTTCCAGAATCGCCTTGCGTCCGGTGCCTTCCAGCACGACTTTCTGCATCATCGAACGCATCTCGGCTGCGGTGTAACTCGAAATCACCCGCCGCGACACAGACGGATGAAACGCCACCGTCTGCGGTGTGAACCCCGGTTCAACGTTTCCGGCAACAATGCGCGGCGCGACCCATACTCCGTCGTTCGCGAATGTTGAAATCAATCCCGCTAACTGGATCGCCGAGATCCCAATCTCCTGGCCGATCGAAATCGCTGCAATCGAGACCTTCGACCATCGGCTCACCGGCTTGGTCAGTCCTCGAGTCTCACCCGGCAACTCGACACCAGTTTGCTGTCCGAATCCGAACGCGCGAATGTATTTGTAAAACCGGTCCTCCCCCAGACGTAGCGCGATCTTGATCGAACCCACATCGCTCGACTCAGCCAGCACTCCCCAGACCGGAAGAAGACCGTGCGGCTTCGAGTCGCGGATGCGCATCCCGTTATAGACGATCGATCCCATCTGGCAGTCGAACACTTCGTCGGGATTCGTGAGCTTCTCCTCCAACGCTGCCGCAATCGTCACCAGTTTGAACGTCGACCCCGGCTCATACACATAGCTCACCGCGCGGTTAGTGAGCGCACTCGGCGTAACTTCTTTCCGCAGATTCGGATTGAAGGTCGGCCGATTCGCGAGCGCCAGGATTTCTCCGGTGTGTGGATTCTCCACGATCACCGTGCCAGCGATCGCCTGCGTATCGTGAATCGCCTGATCGAGTTCTTTCTCGGCAATGTACTGAATGTTCTTGTCGAGGGTGAGCACCAGGCTTTCACCCGGCTCGGGCTGCGTCTCCACGTCGGAAAACCATTGGCGACGTGCATCCACCGAGATGAACATCTTCCCCGCGCGGCCGCGCAGTTCATCATCGAACGCGTGCTCGATGCCGCTTTGGCCGGAGTCCTCCATGCCAACGGTCCCAACAACCTGGGCCGCAAGATCGCGCGCAGGATAAAAACGCTTGGGCTCTTTTTGAAAATGGATGCCCTGCAGGTTCAGCGACTTGATGCGTTGTATGGTCTCGTCATCGGCTTTGCGCGCTACCCAGCAAAAAGTCTTGTGATTGCGGCAGTCAGCGAGTACGACGTTGTGGTCGTCGCCGGTGATGCGGGTAATCAGGGAAACCGCCGTGGGCAGGTCTTTTACCTCGGTAGGCACTGCGAAGGCCGAATCCACCAGAACGGACATCGCAAGCTCATGTCCGGCGCGATCATAGATCACGCCGCGCTTGGCGGAAAGCGGGATCTCGCGCTGCTGCTGATGCTCGGCCTGCTTCACAAAACTGCCGTAGCGGAAGATCTGCAAATAAACCAGCCGCCCAAAAATCGCCATGCACCAGAGCAAGAGCATCGCGCTCAGGAAGTAAAGCCGCGAATTTCTGCCGAGGTTGGAGTTAGTCGTCATGAGGCCGTTCTAGACAAACATGGCGGCCACCATCAGGGGGACCGCCAAATAGATTCGGGTAGGAACGGGTTTTTGACCCGCCGTGGCGCCGCTCGGCTGTTTCTGCCAAGGCACTACTGCCCCGCCAACACCATTACAGGCTCAGCGCTCGCCATCACCGGTACGCTCGCATCTGGGGATGCGCTATCCATGCGAATCACCTGCCCCGGTTCGGGCGGCACCAGCCCCATCCGCCTCGCCATCACGTCAATCCGCTCCGGATCGCGCAACGAGGCGTCCTCCAGCAGCAGTGCCCGGTTCATCTCCGTCAGATCGTTGAGTTCGCGCTTCGCCGATTCGATCTGGTAGCCGTATTCAATCGCCCGGAAATGCTGCCAGGCATAGGTAAACACCAGCAGGAAGAGACAAGCCAGCGCCGTCCCAAACTGCTTCATCTCGCGATTGCGCCCGGGATCTTCCACCTTCACCAGTCGCGAGTTGTCGATTGCCTTGGCAAAGTAGATCTCTGGCGTTCCCGTGAAGAACGTATTGCGATGGGACGCCGGAACCGCACTCCGAATTGCCGCTGCAGCTGCCGCCATCTATGCCGCTCCTACAAGAACCGTCTCAGTCTGGCCCTGCGGAACCTGTAGCTCAAAAAGCTGCTGCAGTTCCCGTTCATCGATGATGTGATTCAGTAGCGCGCACCTTTCGGCCCGCTCCACTGTCGCCATCAAGTCCCTAATCAATGTTCCCGTGTGCATTTTCCAGCCTCAATTTTGGATTCCTACCACGGAACCCTGCGCTTCCAGCGGATCTTTAATTCCTGTCCGCTCTTTTCAGAACCTGAAGGCCCGGCACGCCATTACAGCTGTGCCGGGAACTCCGGCAGGTTTTCCGGAGCTAAACTTTTTCCGCCGCCCGCAATTTCGCGCTGCGCGCCCGCGGATTGCGATCGCTCTCTTCTTTTGTTGCCGTCACGGGCTTCTTCGTCAGCAAACTGAAGTAACCCCGCTTCGCGCCCTCGCGGAAGGCATCCTTTACGATGCGATCCTCCAGCGAGTGAAAACTGATCACCACCACGCGTCCTCCTGGCTTGAGAACCTGGGGCGCCGCATCCAGCAGCGCCCTTAGATCGTCCAGTTCGCGGTTTACGAAGATTCGGAGGGCTTGAAAAGTTCGGGTCGCCGGATGAATTCGCCTTGATTCAGAATTCATTGGCCGGGCCGCGGCTGATATGACATCCGCAAGATGTGCGGTAGATCGTATCGGCCGCGACCGGACAATGGCTCTGGCGATTCTCCGCGACCTCCTTTCCTCTCCGAATTCGTAAATCACATCGGCAAGCTCGCGCTCGTCGAGGTGGTTTACCACTTGATCGGCGGTACGCTCCGAGTGCGGGTCCATCCGCATGTCGAGCGGTCCATCCGCCTGAAAACTGAATCCGCGTGCGGCATCCTCGAGTTGCAAACTGCTCACTCCGATGTCGGCCAGCAATCCGTCCGCAAGATTCCGGCCGAACCGCTCTCCCACCTCGGCGAACGAGCACTGCAACAGCGTGACCGTCGGCCAGTCGGGATTTGCCGGCGCGACGCCGGCGCTACCTTCTAGCTTGGCTCGCTCGAGCTTTCTCTCGGCAAACTGGAGCGCCGCAGGATCTTTATCGAGCCCAATCAAATGTCCCGGTGCGCCGAGGCGTTTTGCGATTTCGTAACTGTGCCCGCCCAGGCCCACCGTGGCGTCGATATAGGTCCCGCCACGCCGCACGTTTAAAAAGTCGATCGCTTCTTTTGAAAGAACCGGAACATGATTTGGTGAAAGACGGCTCACTTCCCTTCCACCACCATGCCCAACCCCCTGAGGGGTGTGTGTTAAACCCTCGCCCACTAGATGCCCAATTCGTCGAGCGTCTTCTCATCGTCAGGCGTGAACTTTTCTTCCTCGATCTCTTGCTTGAACAGTTCCAGGTTCCGCACTTCCAGGTACGTCAGGTTCCCCAGAACTGCCACTTCGCCCTTGATCTTGGCCGCATCCCGCAGCAACTGCGGCATCAGCAGCCGGCCTTGCCCATCCATCTCCACCTGCTGCCCGTAGTAGTTCACCCGCGCCAGGAACTTCTTCTTCGTGGGATTGAAGGTGGAGAGCCCCGCCAACTTCTGCTCGATCCGCTCCCATTCCTCGAAGGGATACACTTGAGCAACCTTCCCATCCAGACTCGTGATATAGAATTGCTGTCCGTACTTCTCGTCGATCACCCGCTTGAATTCCGCCGGGACCTTTAACCGTCCCTTTTCGTCGACGCGAGTTGGGTGATTGCCGCGAAACATGTGCAAAGCCTCTTCGGAGGCCTGGTTTTGTTAAAGGTCTGGTCTTCCTATTAGCCACTGCGACAGCAACGAGGGAGGTAAAAGCAGCGCAAAGTTCGGTCAAACTCGGGTGGTTCGGGCTGTTTGTCGTGCTTTTGGGTCGGTTTCCCACCGGCTCCTCTTTATCAGCTTCCCGTTCCCACGACCTTAATTGTGTTGACCACTCTGTTCCACTTTCTCCCACATCTTACCCGTAAGTCGTTTATTGTCAAGCATAAACTTGAAGGTTAGGTTCCCGCTCTGGCAGTGGCTCGGCAAAGTACGAGTGCTTGTGGTTAACCACAAAGACGACCACAAGGGCTTGGGTTTACGGTCCAGATTCATTCGCTATTTATTCGCTTAGATTATTCTTGCATTCCGCGCCCCTGGCGGACTTTCCTGTGGAAAACAACGATGGCTTGCATGGGACAACGGCCTCGACGCATCGGCAGGGCGAAGCCCACGAGTGTCTCATGGACTCTGATACTTGAGCCAATCCGCCTGCCCGCTCAACTCCAATTCGACAACTGGATTCCGTTCCCGCTTCCGCAGGTCTTTGGGTTCTTCTCCAATCCCGAAAACCTACCGCGCATCATGCCGGCTGCGACGGGCACTCGGCTTGACGAGCTTCATCTCGTTCCGCCTCCGGTCTCGCCAGATTCCTTTGCCTTTTCTCGCGCGGCCGGCATCGGCACAGTGATCGTGACTTCGTTCCGCCTGTTCCCTTTCCTGCCCATGCGCGTCCAGTGGGCTGCCCGCATCACCGAATTCGAATGGAACCATCACTTTGCCGATGTGCAGCAGAGGGGTCCTTTTAGGCAATGGCATCATCGTCACGATTTCCTCGCAGAAACCCGCAACGGAGTGAGCGGCACACTGGTCCGCGACGTGCTCGAGTATGAGGTTGGGTTTGGAGCGCTGGGCTTGCTAGCCAACGCGCTGTTTATCGAACACCAAGTGCGCGCGACCTTCGCCCAACGTCAAAGAGCACTTCTCGGCTTGTTGTCTTAGCGGTTAGAAGCGCCGCCGTCCCGGCGGCTGTCGCGGGGGCGTCACACCCCGGCCGCCGATAGCCGGCGGGGATGCCGGCGTTACTAATACACCGCGTTCCCCGCGCGGCTAGTGTGAATCCGTCCTGACTCTACCGAGATCGAATAAGCCTCCCCGCCATCGCCGCTCCAGGCTCGCACGTCGAACCTGGCCCCGGCTGGCGCCCGATATGCCGCGACGTTGCGCAAGGTCAAAGGCTGGCCGGGTTTGCAAGTCTCAGGCGCATCGGTGACCTGCAGAAAATAAACGCCGAGCCCCGTACCCACGACTTTCGCTCGGCCGCCAGCTTCCACCAGCAAAGCCGACGCTTGATCGATGGCAATCTCCCGCGGCGTTTTCGACCAGCCATCCCCGACGATCCGCGCCAGGAACCCCAGGCTGCGTCCCATCCGGTCGCGCGTCGCGAAATGACTGTCGGTTAGGACGTTATCGAGGCCTGGCACTTTCAGAAAATCGCGCACCACCGTCACCCGTTTGGTGTAGGGATCGGCCAGAACCTCGCGTGACGTGAGATCGGGATCATTCGGCTTGTCTTCCAGGCAGCCGTAGACAAATTGTCCGAGCACTGCCAACCCCGCGCTAGTTCCTCCTATGGGCCTGCCCGAAGCCAGGTGCGCGTTAATCGCATCCTCGACGGGGGTTTCCTTCCAGAAGTTGACGTAGCGCGACTGGTCACCACCAGCAATGAAAATCACCTCCGCATGCCCGATGATCTCAGCCACGCGTGGGTTCTGGGCCGCTTTCCGGCTGGGAATGATCAGCGTCGCCACTGAGTTCATCTGGCACAGCCCAGCAACATACGGGTTGTAATCAGCGCCACCGTGCGCCCGCACAACGAGAAAGTCGCCGCCGTCGGCCTTAGCGCACAGCCAGCGGAAAGCTTCGTCCAGGTCGCCGCCCCCGCCCATCATGGCCACTCCTGCTTCAGCACGGGTCTGAACGTCCTGCGGGTTGCCCTGCCGAATGTACCTGAAATCAGCCGCGTGACTGCCCGCGGCAATGCCGCAAAATGCCAGACCGTGAAGCAGGATGCGGGCGAATTTCATCATCCGACGACTATACCCCAGAGAAAGATTGATCCGGGGTTGAGGCAGTTTGATTGGCTCACAAATCGGTGTACACTGCGTCCGTTTATTCAACGACGAGTGACGGAGGAGCTTATGCATCTGAACCGAGCGAGGATTTGGCTGGGCGGTCTGGCTGGAGGCGTCGTCTGGACAATCTGGAGTTTCCTCATCGGGCATTTCGTCATAACCGATGCGCGCTACGCAGCGGCTCAGAATGCGGGGTTTTTCCTGAAGACCCCGCGCTATCCTTTGTTCGCGGTCCTGTGGATCGTGCTTCTCTTTATTCTGGCGATCGCGGTCTCGCATCTTTACGCCTGGGCTCGTCAGGGCTTGGGACCAGGTCCCGGCACCGCGCTGAGGGTCGGCTTTCTGGCCGGCTTTTTCGCCGGCTTTCCGGATAACTTCGCGCAAGCCACGTGGTTCGCCGGTGACCGTGGGCTTCCTTTTGGCTGGATGATCGACATGTGGCTGGGCGCCATCCTGGCCGCGCTGGTCGCGGGCTGGGTGTACAAGGACTGAAGCGCAATTGGCAGTCGGCAATCTACGATGCCTACTTCACCGGCTCGACAAACACCGCGGTCCCGTAGGCGAGCACTTCGGTGACGCCCTGCATCACTTCGGTTGCGTCGTAACGGGCACCAACCACGGCGTTGCCACCGAGTTCGGCGGCGTGCTGCAGCATTAGATCAAACGCCTCGGCGCGCGTCTTCTCACACAAATTGGTGAGCAGCGTGATGTTGCCGCCAACCAGCGTCTGCAACCCGGCGCCAATCGTGCCAAAGATCGAGCGCGAGCGCACCACGATGCCGCGCACCACTCCCAGCGTGCGCGTCACCCGAAAGCCATCCAGCTCAAATTGAGTAGTGACCATGTTGTGCGCCACCATCCGACCACCGCCTGTGTAACTCGTTGCCATCGCCGTCATTCCTTTCTGCAATCCTTCCTGCCGAGCAGCTAACTATATCGTGAATATCCTCAAGAAGTCGTAGAGACGTAGCTTGCGACGTCTCCCTGACCATGGAGCCAACCGTCGACTCACTCCAATGCGGCCAGAATGAAGAATTCCCGTGACGCGGTATCGTACTCGACGCACAGCACATTGGGTTTGCAGCAGGTCTGGCAGTCTTCGACATAGCTCTGCCGCCGCCCCGCAGATTCATCTACTGTAGTCAAGTTCCATTCGCCGCAACCTGCGCATTGGAAGCCCGCTTCCACGAGGCAATTATCTATCAGCGTCGCCGTATACTGCTGCGTTCTCGAAGATTGTCATGCGACAAGATTCGGTTGCCCTATAATGGCCGGGCTGCAATTTTGTAGTCTGGAGGGTTCATGATCTCGCGGCGGCGGTTTCTCGAAGTCGGTGGTGTGGCTGCTGGGGTCGCCGCTCTGCCTCATCCCCTACAGGCATCCGGCGGAACAACCGACGAAAAGCCTCGCGACTCCTCCTTGCCGCCATCCCTCGCTCACCTGAAATCGCGGAAAGGCGAAGCTACTCCCATTACGCTCGAGGAGCGGCGCGAGCGCCAGGAGCGCGCTCGCAGATTAATGAGCGAGAACGCGCTCAACGCCATCGTGGTCATGGAAGGCACCTCGTTGAGATACTTCACCGGCATTCGCTGGTGGGGTGGCGAGCGCCTGTTCGCCCTGGTTCTGCCCGCCAAAGGCGCCGCGTTTTATGTATGCCCGGCGTTTGAAGAAGGCCGCGCCCGCGAGCAGATTGCCGGCGCGCCCGGTGGTGAGAATCCTGATGTGCGGACCTGGCAGGAAGACGAAAGCCCGTACCAGCGCGTAGCGCAAGGACTCAAAGAACGTGGCATCGCGACCGCTACGCTGGGAATTGAGGAAACGGTGCGCTTCTTCTTTGCCGACGGAATTGCCAAAGCCGCTCCCCAGGCCACGCTGACCAGCGCAACGCCGGTCACCGCGGGTTGCCGCAGGATCAAGAGCGCGCACGAGATCGCGCTGATGCGTTTGGCTAACCAGGTGACGCTTGCCGCGTACGAAGCGGTTTATCACGCGTTGCGCGAAGGCATGACGCAACAGCAGGCTGGCGATCTGATTGCCGCGGCTTACGGACAGTTGGGGTTCCCCGGCGAGGCCAGCGTGCAGGTCGGAGAGTACTCAGCTCTGCCTCACGGATCTAGGACACCGCAGATAATTCGCGAAGGTTCAATCGTGATGATTGACGATGGCTGCGAAGTGGAAGGATATCAATCCGACATTACCCGCACGTTTGTACTCGGCAAGGCTCCAGAACAAGTTGGGGACAAGATGAGAAAAGTTTTCGACATTGTGCACCGGGCGCAGGCAACGGCTCTGGCGGCGGCGCGTCCGGGTGTGGAATGCGGCTCCGTCGATGCGGCGGCTCGCAAAGTAATCACCGACGCGGGCTACGGGCCAGATTACAAATACTTTACCCATCGCCTAGGCCACGGCATTGGCATGGACGGGCACGAGTGGCCTTATCTCGTCCGCGGCAACACCACCAAGCTCGCGCCCAACATGACGTTCAGCGACGAGCCGGGCATCTATATTCGCGGCGAGTTCGGCGTCCGCCTCGAAGACGACATGCACATCACGGAAAACGGGGCAGAGTTATTCACGCCGCAAAGTCCCTCGCTCGAAGATCCCTTCGGAAAACCTTGACCTCTCTCACCAGCGCAACTGGTGCAGGTATTGGTAGCTAGCTGTGATGCTGTCGAAAGGCACCGTGGCTTTGTCGTGTTCCACGATGTAGTACTTGATACCCGCCTTCTTAGATTGCGCAAAGATCTTTTTCCAGTCGATGATTCCGCTCCCGACCGAGGTCATGTCTTTGAGCGAGTCTCCGAAATCCTGGCCACCCGCTGCGGAAATGGGTGGAAGCTTCTTAATATCCTTGACGTGGACCAGGGGAAAGCGTCCGGGATAGCGATCAAAATACTTGAGCGGATCGGCGCCGGCGACAGTGATCCAGCACAGGTCGAGCTCCATCTTGACCAGGTTCGGGTCGCACTTTTCGAGGAGGATATCGTACGGAAGTTTCCCGTCGACGGGCAGAAACTCGAACCAGTGATTGTGATAGGCAAACTGGACGCCGGCCTTCTTACTGGCTTCTCCAGCGCGGTTGAAAGTTTCCGCCGCGTGCTTCCAACTGTCTGGCTGCTGGCGGACGTCTGGAGGGATCCAGGGACAGACGATGTAGCTCTGGCCGATGACTTTGGCGGACTCGATCTGCTCCGGCCATTTGTCGCCGAGCACGTCCCATGGAACATGGCAGGAGGGTGAGACCAGACCATGGCGGTCGATCGCGGCGCGCACCTCTTTCGGCGAGTGATCGAAGTATCCGGCGAATTCGACTTCCTGGTAGCCGATGGCGGCAACCTTGGCCAGAGTGCCGTCGAAGTCAGCCTTCATCTCGTCGCGCACGCTGTACAGCTGCACGCCGATCTTATCGATCTTGTGGTCCGCCCCGGCCCAGCCAATTCGGTTGGCAAGCAGCGTGGCAGCGGTAACGGTAGTAGCGGTCTCAAGGAAGGTGCGGCGATTCATCATGGCATTTCTCCAGATGTAGGTCGGAATCCGGACCATTATACGCAGGAAGACGTGGGGGGCCGCAATCGGGTTAGAGAAACTGCGCGGCAACTCCATGAGGACGTTGCCGCTCGGCAGGAATATTACTTCGACGAAACTACCTGCAGGTTGTTGATCACTGAGAAAATGCCAGGGACGCCGTTGGCACGCAATCCGGCGACGTTCTTGTCGCCCTCACTGTCGACCACTCCTTCGAGAGTCACGTGGCCATTCTTCACGATAATGCGAATCGGTTTTTGCACCCCCAGGGCGTACTTCTCCATCGACGGATATCCGTAGATCGCGCGGAACAAACGCCGGCGCAGACCATCATCCATGGGTGACGGGGGAAGTACCTCGATCTGGTTATCCACCTTCTCGACCCCTTCGATGTGTTTTACTACATTCTCGGCATCGGACCTGAGCGAAGGCCGCGCGACTTGCCCGAGCAGCGTGACCGTGTAGCCGTTCAGTTTAAAGGCAATGTTGTCGAACACGCCGAAATAGGGGAGCATGAGAAGTTCATGGCGAACTTCCCGTGTGATGCGCTCTTGAGCCTTCGCCGAGGGCTGCTCACGATCCTGAGCGAAGCCTAGCGCCGCGATCGATAGCAGAGTAATGACGAGAACCGCTAACCTGGACTTCATAATGGTTTCTCCTTTCTCGAAGGTTTTCCCGGAACCGGACAGTCTACTCCAGCCTGTCGCCCGCCGGAGCCTGAACCCTGTGGAATATTATGAGGACCTACAATGTTTGCTGGAGTCGGCAATTTGTACCTCCAATGGTATTCAATATTGAGGCACGGCCGTTCCGGAAGGTTGCTGAAAATCCGTACGTAGGTAAACTCCGAGAAAAAGTAGGTCCATGCAGCATTTGAGTCCGCATGACGTGATGACCATGTTCATGGCCCTGGCCACGCTGCTGGGGTGCGCCAAGCTGGCGGCGGAGTTGATGCAGAAGATCGGCCAGCCCTCGATTCTCGGGGAGATCTCCGTTGGGATTTTCCTGGGCCCGACTGTGCTCGGACACTACCGGCCCCACTTGTACGAAGCACTCTTCCCCACCACCGGACCAATGCCGATCGTGTTGGACACGGTGACCACGTTGGGGGTTGTTTTTTTCCTGCTGACGGCCGGGCTGGAAATCGACCTGCGCAGCATCTTCCGGCAGGGTAAAAGCGCGTTGTTGGTCAGTTCGTTCGGCGTGGCGTTTCCCTTTGCCGCCGGCTTCCTGGCGGCCGGAGCTTTTCCCAGCTATATGGGTGCCGAAGCAGGAGCCAACAATTTGATCTTCGCGCTGTTCGTGGGCACGGCGTTGTCGATTTCGGCATTGCCGGTAATCGCCAAGATCCTGATGGACCTGAATCTTCTGCGCACCGAGATGGGCACCGTCATCATCTCGTCGGCCATGTTCGACGACCTCGTGGGGTGGATTCTGTTCTCGTTTGTGCTGGGCATGATGCATCCGCCAGCCGGTGGCAGCATAGGCGATGGGGTAAAGCACACAATCGTGCTGGTAGTTCTGTTCGTTGGCCTCACCTTAACCCTGGGGCGCTGGCTGATCGACAAGATCCTGCCCGTATTGCAGGCGCACACCACGTGGCCGGGCGGCGTGCTCGGGTTCATCTTCACGCTCACCATGGCGGGGGCGGCGTTCACCGAATACGCGGGCATTCACGCCGTGTTTGGAGCGTTTGTAATTGGCATCGCGATCGGAGAATCCGGACATCTGCGCCAGCGCACCTCTCAGCACATTCACCAGATCGTGACCAACGTCTTCGCGCCATTTTTCTTTGCCAGCATCGGATTGCGCACGAACTTTGTTACGAACTTTCACCTGGGGTTGACCGCAACCGTGATCGGCGTGGCTTGCGTGGGCAAGTTGGTGGGGGCAGGTTGGGGGGCGCGACTGGGTGGGATGGACCGGACCTCGTCCCTGGCGGTGGGTCTAGCCATGAATGCGCGCGGAGCCATGGAAATCATTCTGGGGATCCTTGCACTGCAGGCGGGCTTGATCCGCGAGAACATGTTTGTGGCGATGGTTGTCATGGCGTTGCTCACCTCGTTGGTATCGGCGCCGGCCATTCACTTCCTGATTCGGAGAAGGCGGACCCTCACCCTGAAGGACACCGTCACCGCCAGACTGTTCTTGCCCAACCTGACGGCGACCACCAGGCTGGGAGCACTGCGGGAAATGTGCGAGGTCGCCGCCGAGGCGGCGAGCAATGCTCCGGAGAGATTACTTCGCTTGGTGTCGGAGCGCGAGCATGTGCTTCCGAGCGGCTGGGAAAATCAATTGGCAGTGCCCAATGCGCGTGTAGATGGACTGACGCGACCGCTGGTGGTAGTGGCGAAATCGGAAGGGATCGATTTTGATGCGCACGACGGCAAGCCGGCGCGGCTCATTATCATGATCCTGACCGGAGATAACCAGTCGCAACACGATCTACTGGGGGATGCGAGTGAACTGTTCAGCCGCAAAGAGGCTGTGGACCAGGCAATCAATGCGAGCAGCTTTTTGGAACTGGTAGCCGCTCTGAACGCGCCGGTGCGGTAACCATTTTGTGGCAGACCCCGATCCCCTACCTAGAGTTGGCTGACGCTGCGGAACAGGGCGGCAACGTTCTCCGGAAGAGTTTCATCGAGCTTGCGGGCCAGCCATTCCTGTAGTTCCGACCTCTGCGTTGAAGCCAGAGATTGAAACTCCAGTCCCACCAAACCTCCTTGACCACTCCAGCACACCCGCGTTTTGGAAAAGATCTGACTGGGCCGGTCGGGCAGGCTAAAGCGCACGGCTTTCGCGAGGTTCGGGTCCAGCATGGTGCGGGCACTGATCGCAACACCACCCTCGCTGATGTTCACGGTTTGGCACAGGAACTCTTCGGGTTCGCTTGCCCTCACGAAGGCGGGAACCGTGACGAGGCAGCGGAAGTAGCGCCGCCGCTCACGCACAACGAGTCCGTACGCGGCCCGTAGAGTTTGGTTGATCACGGCAGCCGAGAGTGGTCTCGGCAACACAAAAGTCGAGTTCAATCTGATGCCCGGCGTCGGCGCCCCATCCCCACCGGTGATGGCAAAGGTAACGGCGGTGCGATTTGCTCGAGAAAAACGGAGCTGCTCCATTACCAGCATCGCTCCCTCCCCTAGCAGAAGATCAACAATCACGGCTTCGAACTTCTGCTTATCCAGGAGCCGGGCTGCGGCAAACACTTCTTCACAGATCTCCGGTCGGATGGCAAGTGGCTTCAGGGATTCGACGATTAACCGCCGGGCTTCTGCATCCTTGCACACAACCAAAGCGGTCGCGGCCGCTGGAGTCTCTGCGAGTTCGTTCATTTCGTGCTCTCCTGTGCTGAGCCGGACTTGCCCTCCGGCGGGGGCGAACTTCGAAGCGGCACTCCCCGCGTCATGTGCAGGAGCGTCACCAGCAACGCTCCACTCGCGGAACTAAACAAGCCCAACCCCAAAAACAACAAATAGTTCACGGTTCGCTCTCCTACCGAGCCACATGAATACAACTTGCGGTCATTAGAGGTTAAACCGATGGTGTGCCGCGAGCGGGATCAGTGTCAATCTAATTAGCAGCTGTGAATATCATAAGTTAATAAGTATGTTATTAAGTTAGTAAATGGACAGTTAGTACAATACCTAAGTAAGACGGCCCCTTTGACGCCTCGGGTGAACTGATCCAGTCTCGGGCCGTTGGAGCATTCACCCGGAACGCACGTGGCGCTCTCGGGCAAGATCGTATGATGTTGTTTACTCTTGTGCCAGCGGCAATTTGGCGCTGCCCTTGGCGCTGCAATCCGTGTATCCTCGGGGACATGCGGTAAATCCCTAAAGGGAGCGTGCATGGCTGATCTAGATGCGGTTCTAGAGCAGTTGAGACAAGAACGTAAACGTGCGGAGGGCGAGCTTAGACAACTGGAGAAAGTGATTGCACAACTGAGCAGGGTGAGGGGCGGAAGATCGCGCGCCTCGTCAGGCCCAGGCAATCGCATGAAGCGCCAGCTGTCGTCGGCAGCCCGAGAGCGCATCGCGGCAGCGCAAAGAGCGCGCTGGGCGAAGGTGCGCGCGCTGTCCAAGAAATCGTCGTGAATGTGCGACGAAGCTTTGAGCGGCAAGGTTAAAATCGCCGGTGCAGTGAGCGGGCTCAGAGGGTATGGTTCCCGCTAACTGCACCGGCTCTGCCGCTTTTAAGCCGAAACGCTCAGGCCTCCATTTGCGGAGGAACTGCCTGACGAACTACCTGACGAAGACGAACTGCCGCTCGAAGTAGAAGAAGACTCGCCCAACAAATTCAGGACAATCTGTTCGTTGCTGTTGGGACTCAGATTGAACGTAATCTGTTGTTCGTTAGAGCCCTGGCTCCCAACACTGAGGGAGACCTGTTCCCCTCCGCCGCTGGTCGGCGTGAGGTTGATGGTGATCTGCTCAGGGCTGGCACCGCTGCTGCTGTTGCTGAGGTTGAGAACAATCTCGGGGCCACTGCTGGAAGCGAGGCTGTTGGAGGCCGGGCTCGGACTGCTGCTGTTGCTGAGGTTGAGGACAATTTCGGGCCCGCTACTGGAAGTGGGGCTCGCGCTCACCGGGCCTTGCGTGCCTGCCCCACGTCGAAACGTGCTTTGGAGCGTGCTGAAGGCCGCCTGGGCACCCGCCAAGTCTCCCGACTGCAGAGCTTGTCCAATGGCGGTGAAATCCTGCTCGCGCTGGGCGCGCGAGAACGCGTCTCCACCGGCGAACGGGCCGCTCTGCCCGAGTTGCACAATGTTATTGTAGGCACTTTGAGCGCCGGCCAAATCGCCGGACCCCAGTGCTTGTCCGAGTTGTTGCAGATCGCTCTGCCGAGTTTGAAAGTACTGCTCGACTTGCTGGTAAATGGAACTGCCGGAAATGGCTGCTGTCGACATTGGTATCTCCTCAGAAAGCGGTTGATCGGATCAGGAATGCCGTAGGGCTTCCTGCCATCCAAGGGCCATATCGGCTTTACTAAAAACAAACTTTAAAAGCGCCTTGCGGGCCGCCAACGGCGACGCGGGAAGAGAACGCCGCGCTGTTCATCTTTAAGGAGTCCTGTATTTTTCCGGAATATTGCGGCAGTTGAACGGCGAAATTGACCGCCGCAACAGGATTCCGATGATCGCGCTTTTGTGGAGCAAGGAACCATACAGCACCGCAAGCTAGAATCTACAGGCTCCGCTGTAAATTCGACTTCGTGGGGCCGGCATCTCACATCAGCAATCCCGCGAACTGAAGTATGAAGAGATAGAGCGGCAGAGATCAAAACTATCAAGGATTGCCCTGGAGGATGCCCATGAAAGTTCTTAGGTTTCTGAATTTAGCGATTCTCTCAGCGCTGGTCGGAGGTTCAGCCCTTGTCTACGCACAAGAAGACAAGCCACGGGACAACAAACCCACGCAGCAGGAAGAGCCCAAGGTCCAACCAAAGCAGGATGAGATCAAACCTCAGAGCGAAGCGAAACCTCACCAGGACGAGGCCAAGCCTTCAAAACAGGATAAGCAGGAGGAAAAACAGGATCAAAAGCAGGAGAAAGAAGGATATCCGAAACAGCAGGCGGGGAAGGCGGCACCTGCGAGCAAGGGCAGCCATATTCCTGATGACAAGTTCCGGGCTCACTTTGGCCGCAGCCATACCTTCACTGCAAAGACGGTAATTGTTCAAGGTCAGCCGCAATTTCAGTATGGTGGCTACAGCTTTCAGCTCGTGGATGTCTGGCCTGCGGACTGGGTCTATACCGACGAGTGCTACATCGATTACATCGATGGAGAGTATTTTCTGTTTGACTTGCTTCACCCCGGGGTTCGGGTCGCCGTTTTCGTTGTGATGTAACGCAACGCAGCGCCGATATGTCCGCGCAAGGTGGCCCTTTGAGCCGGGATTCAGTTCTGCTGAATTCAAGCTCGGGGGGCCACTTTAATTTCTGGGGGGATCTGCTGCCGAAGAATGTAGTCTTCCACTTCGATCGCGACTCTCACCAACCATCGATCCCACTTTTACAACGTCTTAATTGCACTCATCGATCTGCACAAGGACGAGCGCGTCACCTACTCGGACGACGTCTACATTCTGACGTCGGGTGTTCCCGCCAAACATAAGTTTGCCACGCAGGATCTATCAGCCGGCGATGACGTGGTGATGTACGGTGTTCTCGTCGGCAAGACAAGAGACCCAATCCACGCCGGGGAATTCCTGACGACTCGCAATGTACGACACGAGGCCTCGCACTACTCCGAGAGTTGGCGGCGATACGAGTGGAGTCCTCCCGATGTCGCTCGGTGGCGGCAACGAACCTTCCTTGGATACCACAGGCCCGAAGGCACTGCTTGATGCCGTTTACCGTAAGTTCGGCGCCGTGCAGTCGATTAGCGAGAACTACTTCGAGCGTTGGCAAGCACCGGAGTAAATACAACAGACGCGCACGGCTTCCTCATGGTCGCGGGATTCACTCAGGGAAAGCAGCTACGTTGGGGATCGCCGGTCTTGCTGGTGCCCATCTTCGGCGCGATCGGAAACCTGGCGCCGGATGATCACGATTCCTGTAACGGTCCCGCAAACTCGACGATATCGGCCAGCATGCGATCGGTGTGCGTGAACGGCAGGCCGTGCGCGGCATTCTCATATACCAAAAACCGGCTGCCAGCGATCAGTTCATGGGTCGGGCGTCCGTGCACTTCGAGCGGGGCTGATTGGTCGATGTCGCCCTGCAGGATCAGCGTTGGTGTCCGAATCGTTCGTAGCTCGGTCCGGAAATCGGCTTCGTTCATCAACGTGAAAAGGTCCGAGAGCACCTTGACCGAGCAGCGGTCCAGGAACATCCGGTACCACCATTCCATGGTCTCGGTTGAAACGGAGTTTTGGGGAACGCCGAAGAAACCCGGTGCCGCTTCCGCCGCGAGACGCGGAAGGTCGTGTTTAAGCCCTTCGCGTAGCTTCTCGAATCTCTCGCGGGTTATGCCGCCGGGGTTGTCATCGGTCTTCAGGGAAAGCGGCGTCGTAGGCGCAATCAGGACAGCATGTGCGACTCGTCGGCTACGGTGACGTGTCAGATAGCGCACCACCTCCGCACCTCCCATGGAGTGGCCGACCAGGACGATATTCTGTAGTTCCAGTCCATCTATAACAGCGGCGATGTCGTCGGCGAGGGTGTCGAAATCGTATCCGCGGCAAGGATCATCGGAACGCGCATGACCGCGCCGGTCGAATGTCACGCAGCGCCAACCGCGTTCGGAAAGGCTCAACACCGAGGCGTCCCACCAGTCGGAGCAGAGCCCCCATGGCGCCACGAAGACGATCGGTCGACCCGCGCCCCGGTCCCGAAAATGAATCCTGGTTCCATCGCGGGTCTCGATCATCGTGGTCGAGCGCTGCGCAGGTCCCGAGGGCTCCTTGGCCGCCATAGCGAGGTTTCTGCCCGTAAAGGCCCCTGCAAAGGCTGCCATCATTGATTTCAATGCAGATCGTCTTTTCATGCCGAGATCATAGATCGACTTTAGCTGCACCCACAATTACCTGCGAGGTAATGGTAAATATCCGTGCAGCGAATAAACTGTGTGCATCATAGATTGACCGGGAACTTCGTTCCGCAAACGCCAAGAATCGCCAGCATTTATCTTCACGCTGCAACTACGAGAAACTATCTCAGGAATCAAATGTGGCGGGGTACGTGATCGTTGACCCAGCCGTCAGGCTTTTCTATAAGGATTGGTGTGCCCCCGCAAGTCGGCTTAATCTGAAAGTCCGTACAGCGTTGTTTGTTCATGGATGGCGAGTAACTCTGACATTTGGCAGTATCAGATGAATTATCTTCGCGGGCGAGGCATGCGGGCGGTGGCGTACGACCGCCGAGGCCACGGAAGGGCCCCACGGCCTGATGATCTCTCACGTGGACGAGTTAAATAGTGACCTTTTTGATTTCATCAGCATGAGCTGAGTGCGCAGTCACACGCAACGTAGGTCGTCTCTCCGTGCGGATGACGGATTGGAACAGCATCAACCATTACCTGCGAGGTAATGTTCAATTACGATTTGACGAATAAAATAGGGGCATGGCAGATACAGCGACATCGGTTGGGCGGCGGATACGGGCTTGGCGGCAAACGCGCGGGTTGAGCCAATTCGAGTTGGCTAACCGGGCTGGGTTCTCCGAACGGCATGTCAGCTTTATAGAGACGGGCCGGGCCCAGCCAAGCCGTGAGGCGGTGCTTGCTTTGGGCGAAGTACTCGACCTGCCGCTTCGCGAGCGCAATCGCCTGCTCGAATCCGCCGGCTTCGCCCACGTCTTTCGTGAAACATCTCTATCGGCGGACGAGTTGGCTCACATGCGTGGCATGCTGCAGTTCATCCTCGATCGACATCTGCCCTATGCCGCGGTCGCACTTGACCGTCATTCGAACTTACTGTTGAGCAATCGGGCGGCCAGCCAGTTTCTCCCCAGATTGATCTCGCCAGAGCTGAGCGCCCGGAACAACAACATCCTACGCGGCACTTTCCACCCGGAGGGCTCCCGCCGCTGGATTGTAAACTGGCCGGAGGTGGAACGGCATCTCTTGAGCCGCGCAGAGCTTGACTTGGGCTCCGCGGAAGACGCAGTTGGTGCTGCGTTGCTGGCTGAGATCAGAAGCTATGCCAGCGCATCGTCGACCGCCGATTCGCACACAGCGCTTCGCCCGGGCGACCTTTTGCTTCCGATTCACATACGCACAGCACACTTCGATCTGCGCCTGTTCAGCGCCATCATGACGTTGTGCGGGCCGCGCGACGTCACGTTGCAGGAACTGCGTGTCGAAACCTGGTTCCCGGCTAATCAAGACTCCGAGCGTTGCTGGCTGCAGAATTTCGGAGAGTGTGCGGCGTAGGCGTAATCCGCGCCCTTCGGTTCGCATCATTTCCCGCCCGCTGACTCCGAATCGGCCCGACAAGCCCTTGCGTCAGAGTGGCTCAATCTCCAATTTGCTCGTCCCGCACCGCGCCCAAGTATCAACTACGATCCGCACTTGAGAAGGCTTAACCTCGAAGGCAATTTACGATGCTCGCTTTAGTCGCCATACTCGATCATGGACCTAACTTTCTATGTTTGTCATTTCGTTTCAGCTAATTGACTTCGCGCTTCTTGCAAGCTGACCAGGCAATTGTGGTCAGCATAAAACCCAGTCAAGTGGTTATTGCCACTGAGTGTATTTTCACGAATACTTGCTTCAGATGTTTCGTGGCAGATCAATCCGATTCAACGTGGTCGCGGCTCTATGGTGTGGCCTCTTATTCATGCAAGCTGCGCCCGCAGCGAACAGGCGAGGCTTGCAAATCGAGAACAAGACCACGACTGCTGACCCATCGGGCGAAGGCGCACATGCCATTCTCGTTGAGCTGTTCACGTCTGAAGGCTGTTCCAGCTGTCCTCCCGCAGATGCCCTTCTCACAAAGTTGGACGCGACACAGCCCGTTCCTGACGCGCAACTGATCGTCCTCAGTGAACACGTGGATTATTGGGACCATGACGGTTGGAAAGACCCCAACTCCTCGCCTGCACTGACCGAACGTCAGGCCGCTTATGTTAGTGCACTGGGCCTAAAGACGCCTTACACTCCCCAAATCATCGTTGACGGAACCGATGAAATGCGGCTTGGCGATCCGCAGCAGGACAAGAAAGTCTTTCAGGAGGCCGTCGGCTACCCGAAGATTCCGGTGCGCATCGGCGAGGTGACGGTTGATAGCGGGAATCCATCTGTTCTTAAAACGAACATCGAAGCAGATGGCAATTCCGACAAACACAATGCCGACATCTACGTGGCTGTCGCTCTCGATCATGTGGAGTCACAGGTTTTGCACGGCGAAAATGGCGGCCGACACCTGACCCATGTTGCGGTTGTGCAGCAGCTCACGAAAGTAGGAAAGCTGAAAAGGGGTCAAACCTTTAACGAGACTGTTCAGATGAAACTCAAGCCCGGCACAGACCCAAGGAACGTTCGCATCGTTGCATTTGTACAAGAATCCGGGCCTGGCAGATTACTTGGCGCCGCCGTCCGCAGGCCAGCAAGGTGAGGCGGGCTAGAATCCCGCAAGAAATTCGCGAGCGGTCGTCGACGCAACAAGCAGTTTTACTTGGTAGCAAAACCGTCAGTGCCGATCCATGACCCAGCCAGGAACTGCAGATTCGTCTTGTAGGTGCGCGTAACCTTATACTCCTTTCCCCCTTTGACACGGATCAAGTACTTTCCTGTAGACCACGACCGAAGTTCTTCAACGAAAGCAGCATTAACTAGCACGGATCGATGAACCCTCACAAAGCCATGCAGCTTAAGTTTCTGTTCCGCCATCGTGATGGACTCGTGCAGAATGTATGAGCCCGACGTGTGTAACAGCGAGAGGTAGTTACCCTTGACTTCGATCGCGATAATGTCCCTAGCGTCGATAAAGAGGATCGTTCCATTTGCTTTGATCGCAATCCGATAAAATTGGGGGCTTACAATCATTTGTGGCGGCGGCAAAACCTGCCTAACACTTGCAGTGCACCTGGCCGTCGCTCTCCGCGGCGAGACGGTCAACAGCTCGGCAAGGCTCTCGCTCGAGAAGGGATCGAGGCCACGATCGGCCGTCTTCTTTTCGAAGTCCACAATCGCATGCTCATCCTTTGGCGTAAGGCCCGCTACAGTAGGTACGGCCTGTTCGGCACCAGTCAACTGGTCCCGAAATCTGACGTCGGAAAGTTCTGTCATATCAATGTCGAGAAACATCGTCGAGAAGCATCGCGTCGTAACAAAACCGTCTCACGTTGCCGAAGCTTCGATCTCCCTACGAGGTTGAAATCTTCGCCGTCGCTTCCATAGGTCAATTGATTAGGTAGAGGATCCCGGCTCTCCATCAGCAATCAGCCCTCGCCTTCGCTCGCCCCTGAGTGCACGATTGCCATGCCCGTCTTCCGTTTTCATCACGCACGGCAAGGGCCTCTCCATAATCCACCAGTCGGTTCAGCACTGTTGTAACTGAAGCAGCAGGGCTTTTGTGGTTTGCAAATACCAGCGGGATAGTTCGCCTAACCTGTTCGCATACTTCAACAGCACCCAGCGGGCGGTTAGCCTCCATCAACACCGTACGACAGGACTTGGTGAGTCCACTTTGCCGTGGTCTGCCTTTCCGCCCAACCAATTCCCATAGCTCCTGACTTAACCAGTCATCGCCAAATAAGCGGGCTACTCCCACAATCGTTTGCTTCATCGTGCGGATCTGCTTCACAATCTCATCACGCTTTCGAAGGAGTTGTCGCAGATCTTCTCCTGCGGCTTTCACGACCTCCTGAGCTTGCGAGTTGCCGCTTTCCGCCCCTTCCTCTGTTCGAGAGTTCATAGCTGTTTCGGCGTCTGAAGTCGATAACGGCTGTAGAACGGTGGCTGTTTCAGTGTGCATTTGCGGGCTCGACAACTGCCGCCTGCGCGAATCAATACACCGATCCGCCCTTCCAAGGCTGCATACAAGACAGAGTAATCAAGCAACTGGTTGCCCACAATCACCACTTTCGTGGGACACTATATAACCATTTCTGTTTCCATCTCGTGATGGTATACAGACCTCTCAACAATCTCCAGAAATCTGGATTCTTGGAAAGTCTTATCCCGTTTTATACGTTCCGACCAACTGCCAAGCCAGTCTGAACAGACAGTCGTCTGAAGTGCTGAACATCTGCTGTGAGGACTGTTTGTTGTCATCCGGCCTTTCATAACTCCTGATTCTGATGATTGAGGTAATCGATTGAAAAGTCGACGATTGCGCTGTGGTCTGTCGATTGCTGCAGCAACCTCGGGAAAATGGCTTGCATTTGTGTATGTGCCAGTATGCCCAACTCAGACCCAAACGCCCGGGGTCACCGAAGAAACTATGTTTCCTTGTCCGAGGGCTCAGTGGATTCGCAATAGAGCAGTAGGTCTATTAAGACAATTTCTCGGTTAGGAGGAAACAATGCACACTCGCAGCTTCAAGTTGGCTCTGGTTCTCCTGGTGGTGGTTTGTTTGGGCGGTGCGCTGCCCGTGTGGGCACAATCGGCGTCATCGGGTACGGTTTCCGGCTCAGTGGCTGACCCGTCGAATGCTCTGGTCGCAGGTGCCGCGATTACGCTGACCGATATCTCGACCAATATCCCGCGAGTCTCTACCTCTAACGCTTCCGGGCGGTATTTCTTTGCGGACGTTACCCCGGGCACCTACACCCTCACGGTCAGTAAGGCGGGATTTGCCACCACGAAGACCGATAACCAGATCGTGCAGGTCGGAGTCAATCTCACGGTCAATTTGTCTCTGCAGGTTGGCGGCGCGAATGTGGTTGTAGAAGTCTCGGCCGTCGGCAATGAGTTGCAGACGATGAATGCCACGGTGGGTAACACGATTAACAGTGTCACCATCGATAACCTGCCCAGCCTTGGCCGCGACGTCAGCACGTTCGTCGAATTGCAGCCCGGCGTAGGCCCTGACGGCAGCGTCGGAGGCGCGGTTCTCGACCAGAATTACTTCTCGCTCGACGGTGGCAATAACACCAATGACATGGACGGCAGCATGAACGTCTACACCATGAGCTACGCTGGCGATCCGACCGGCGGTGTGGCCACGCAAAATAACCTGGGAGCAGGTTCGGGCGGCCCGACGGGCGTGATCCCCACTCCGCAGGACAGCGTCGAGGAATTCAAGGTAAATACCACCGGCCAGACGGCTGACTTCGATAGTTCTGCCGGGGCCGAAGTGAAGATCGTTACCAAGCGCGGAACTAACGCATGGCACGGCACCGGATACGAGTATTACAAAGATAACAACTGGTCGTCGCAGAGCTGGGAAAACAACTACGACAATCTTCTGCAACCCGGTTCCGCTCCTCTTCCCAGTTTCCATTACAGCCGGTACGGCGGAGCCATTGGCGGCCCGATCATCCCGAAGGAGATTCTCGGCGGGAAGACCTATTTCTTTTTCAATTACGAGGGCTTTAGCTTCCCTCAATCCATCACAATCCACAGAAACGTCCCATCGCCGAGCTTGATGGCAGGCACCATCGTCGACCCTGTGACGGGCACTTCTTACCCGCTGGCAACGATTGATCCGAATGGGACCGGGCTCGATCCACTGGTTTCACAGATATGGAACCAGTACGAGCCGGCGTCGAATGCGGCCTGCTTTCAGGCACTTTGCGACGGCACGAATGTGCTCGGGTTCGCGGGCAACCTTAACACTCCACAAACCAGCAAATTCGTAGCCGCCCGCCTCGACCATGATTTTTCGCCCAAGTGGCATTTCAACGCTACCTATCATTTCTTTAAACTGACGACCGACACCACTGACCAGGTTGATATCGGGGGCTTCTTCCCCGGCGACACCAAGGGCGTGCCGGCCTCCCTGTCCAAGGATCCGGCCCAGCCACACATGTGGGCAGCGGGCCTGACCACTAACATCACCTCGAACACCACCAACGACTTCCACTACAGTTTCCTGCGCAACTTCTGGCAGTGGATCCGACAAGGGGATACGCCGCAAGTGGCCGGCCTGGGCGGAGCGCTCGAGATTATGAGCGGCCAAACGAATGGGCAGACCAACGATCTCGGCCCGTACAACGTAAACACCCAGCAGACCCGCACCCGTTATTGGGATGGTCACGATCAGATGGTGCGCGACGATGTTTCGAACCTGAAAGGCAACCACCTGCTCCAGTTTGGTGGTACCTATCAGCACAACTGGAACCAGCATCAGCGCACCGATAATGGCGGCGGAATCAACTACGCGCCGGTTTATTCGCTCGGGATAGGTCCCAGCGGATCGGGATTGGCGGCGGATTTGCCGATTTGCTCGATAATAAACCCAGCCACTGGCTCTCCTGATATCTCCAACTGCCCTGCCCTTACGGCAGCGGCACTGGGCATCGTTTCCATCTCGCAAATCGCCTATACCCGCGCCGGCGCAAGCCTGGCTTTGAATCCTCCGCTAACGCCGGCATCGGACACGCTCACCGTTCCTTACTACAACGTGTATTTCACCGATACCTGGCACATGAAGCCGACGTTCACTCTGACCTACGGTTTGGGCTGGACGCTGGAAATGCCTCCGGTGGAGGCGACGGGTAAGCAAGATGTGCTGGTGGACTCGAGCGACGAGCCCATTTCAATGACCTCTTACATGGCGCAGCGCAAGAGCGCAGCGCTATTGGGCCAGGTCTACAATCCCGAAATCGGCTTTTCCTTGCTGCACAACGTTGGGGATGGGGGCTTTCGTGCCTACAACCCGTTCTACGGCGAATTCAGCCCGCGTATCGCAGTGGCATGGAGCCCGCACTTCGAGGCTGATTCCGTGGCGGGTAAAATCTTCGGCCATGAAGACACGGTCATTCGCGGCGGCTACGGCCGCGTGTATGGCCGCTTGAACGGTGTGGACCAGGCACTGGTGCCATTGCTTGGCATCGGCCCGATCCAGCCCGTGCAATGCGTCACTAACATCAACAATGGCTCTTGTCCTGGAACGGCGGCCACGCTTTCGAATGCGTTCCGGATCGGATCCACGGAAAGTGGCCTGATCGCGCCGCTGCAGACTGCCGCGAACCTGATCCCGGCTGCAACCCTGCCTCAACCGATCTATCCCGGAGTCAATTCGACTGAGGGTAGCGCCAGTGAGGCTTTGGATCCGCATTTCCGGCCCAACGTGTCCGATTCGTTCAACCTCACCGTTCAACGCCAGCTGACCCACAGAGTCACGCTGGAGTTCGGCTACATCGGGCGCAGAATCACCCATGAATACCAGCCGATTAACCTCAACGCGGTTCCTTACATGATGACGCTGGGCGGCCAGCAGTTTAAGCAAGCCTACGCCAACACAGTACTGCAGTATTGCGGCGGCATAGCTGGTCTGGCCGGCGGCGGTTGCGCGGGGAACGCAAACGCTGTTGCCAACCAACCGTTCTTCGAAACCGCGCTCGGCGGCCCCACCTCTGCCTATTGCAGCACCCCGTTTAATGGCGTCACTCCGACAAGCTGCACTCAGGCCGTCTTATTGCATGAGGGCGCACCTGCCGCGAACTGTGTTCAATGCGCCACCGGCAACCTAACCATTGCTCAAGTATGGAGCCTGTGGAGTGACTTGGACAACGGTCCAATGCAAGCCCTGCCCATCAACGGGGGCCCGCAAGGGGGACAGGGGGGCGCCCTGTCCGGATACACCATGTTGAACACCGGACCGTTCGCCCAGATGTCGTCGGGAGTTGCGCTTAACGGCAGCATAGGCTACGGAAACTACAACGCCGGCTTCGCCTCCGTCAAAATGGCGGATTGGAGAGGTTTGACGATGCAATCAAACTTCACCTGGTCCAAGGCATTGGGCACTGGCGGAGTCGTCCAGGCCAGCAGCGAAATTACTCCGGACGATCCGTTCAATTTGGGAACTACGTACGGCTACCAGGACTTTGACCGCAAATTCGTCTACAACCTCTTCTTCGTGTACCAGCTACCCTTCTACAAGGGACAGCATGGGCTCGTGGGACGGGCACTCGGCGGCTGGTCCGTCTCGTCCGTGTTCACCGCGGGCAGCGGCACGCCGGTCGAGCTGTTCACCTCGACCGGAGATGGTCAGGAGTACGGCGCAGGGGACAACATCAACTTCTTTGGCAATGAGAACGCGGTTCAGATTGCTCCCATTAAGTCCGGTCATGCCTATTACAACAACCCCTCTGGCGCATTACCCGTCAACATGTTTAAGGAGGGCGCATCTGCCGTTAACGACTTCCGCAATCCGATTCTGGGTCTAGACAACAAGGACGGTGGCAACGGCAACATCTTTGGCCTGCCCTACTGGAATATGGACCTCAGCATCAGGAAGAATATTGTGGTGGCGGAAGGCATTAGCTTGGAGTTGCAGGGCGTCTTCGCTGACGTTCTTAACCATAACCAGTGGCTCGATCCGATTGGCACCTCGGGACTTTTCAACCCCGCCGTTTTCGGCGCTCTGCCCGGCTCGGCGCAGGAGCAACTGGGCGGCGACCGTCAGATCGAGGTCGGCTTCCGCGTTCGCTTCTAGCCTGGGGAAATTCGAGGCGCTACGCGGTGTGGCGCCTCGAACTAACCCAATCCGTAACGTCACGCTTCCCCTCCGGCTGCACGCTCAGGTGCGGCCGTTATTCTGCACAAACCTGGCGCGCGAGGGTCAAGTATCGAGCCTGAGGGACCGGACATTCGCCGCAAAGGCGCCGCTTATGCTTCAAGTCAAATCAGCTTGAGGAGTCACGATTGTGACAGTCTTTAGTGGTCTGGCGGTCACGTCCACTACACGACCGAGTTTATCGTTTCCGTGGACAAATGGTCTCGCGGAACGGTTGCGCCGCATGGATTCGTTCTTCTGCATAATCTGATTGCTGAGAAGCGCACACCCGTGCAAAGTGCGCACACGTGAGATCAACCCGAGTCGAAGAGGAAGCTGGAGGTGGTTTCTTGTAACGCCTCTGGACGGTCTATTCGTATTACCATTATGTCGTGGAGATGAAGAAGACCGGTACCGGAATTTCTCCCATCATCGGGATCGACCGGAGTGCCCCTGAGGCTCTGCACCGCCAAATCTATGACGCTTATCGCGGCGCCATTGTGGATCGTAGCCTGCGCGCCGGGCAACGAGTTCCCTCCACTCGTGTACTGGCGTTGGAACTTGGGATATCGCGTATTCCTGTCCTGACCGCATATGCTCAACTCCTGGCAGAAGGATATCTCGAAAGCCGGGTCGGCGCGGGAACCGTTGTCTCCCGATCTTTGCCAGACCAGGTTACGTTCTCGGAACCACTCCGCTCACAATCCACGAGAGTTCAAGCTGGATCGCGCCGCCTCGCGAAACGCTCCCCGATTTCTTTCCCTGTCGAAAGTCTCCCTTGGTGCCGCGGCTGGGGGGCGTTCGGCGTGAGCCAGGTAGCTTTTGGCCATTTTCCGTTCCAGGCATGGAATGCCTTGGTGGCGCGTCACTGCCGAAATGCCTATGCAAAATCCCTCGATTACGGAGACGCGATGGGGTCCAAAAATCTTCGGGAGGCGATCGCTGCGTATCTCAGAACGGCGCGTGGCGTACGGTGTGAAGCACAGCAGATTATGGTCGTTAGCGGCTCGCAGCAGGCACTGGACATCTCGGCTCGCGTTTTCCTCGATCCGGGAAGCCGGGTATGGATGGAAGAGCCTGGTTACCGCTTTGCGCGCAACGTCTTCGCCATTAACGGGTGCCAAATCGTGCCCGTCCCGGTTGATGGTGAGGGGCTGGATGTGGCCGCTGGCATCAAGCGGTGTCGCACGGCTAGAGCCGCGCTGGTCACTCCCTCTCACCAATATCCGCTAGGGGTCACGATGAGTGCTTCTCGCCGTTTGCAACTGCTGGATTGGGCGCAGAGCTCCAAATCGTGGATCCTCGAAGACGATTACGATAGCGAGTACCGTTACGAGAGCATGCCGATTGCGTCCTTGCAGGGGCTCGATTGCAACTCTCGGGTTATTTACATCGGAACCTTTAGCAAGGTGTTGTTCCCCTCCTTACGCCTGGGTTACTTGGTCGTTCCTTCCGATCTCATCGAGCGCTTCCTGGCTGTTCGGTTGGCAATGGACATCGGACCACCGAGCTTCTACCAAGCCGTCTTGGCGGACTTCATTGGCAAAGGTCATTTTTCCCGTCACATTCGAAGGATGCGGTTGCTCTACAGCGAACGTCGGGGGGTACTAATCGACAGCATCCGCAAAGAATTGGGCTCTGCAGTGGAGGTTACTGGCGGAGAAGCAGGTATGCATCTTTCTGTGACTCTGAACGGGATTAATGATTGCGAAGTTGCTGAGCGGGCCTCCCGCCAGAACCTGTGGCTAGTGCCTCTCTCGACTTCCTACCTAGGCAAGGCCTCTCGGCAGGGATTCATCTTGGGCTTCGGCAGCACTGAAGTCGCGGATATACCCAATGCCGTCCGTAAACTTCGAACCGTGCTCACCTCGAAATGAGCGGACGGTCCCAATTCGACCGCGATCACTGCCGCGTTTGCAAGATTACAATCGCTCGCAGGGCACGCCCCTAGTCAAACCTGATGGATTGTCTGCTCTTGTAACTGGGGCAGGATCAATGGGTTCGCCGCGGAACTGGACGGGGAAGATATCGACGCTGAAGTCGATGGCAACAAGGTGACTCTGCGAGGGAACGTCACAAAACTCCTCACGGCGGCGCTCGGCCTTCACACGGCAGAGGCCTGCCGAAAAATGACGCTTGATTCAAAACTGGGCTGCCCCAAAACCAAACTGCAAAACCCCTCCAACCGCTCCCTCGCCCCTCTAAACAGTGGCAGTCCGAACGATGACGGCCAAAGTCGAGATCCGTATGACTATGCGGACCGGGGCTCTCGATTCGTCCCGAGCAAGGCGACCTGATCTATCTTTTGTGCCGAGGAATGCGCGCGACGCGCGTCGTCGAGTTCGCGACATCGGTCGGAATGTCGACCCTTTACTTCGCGGCGGCTATGCGCGACAACGGCGGCGGCTGCGTGATGGGTTCGGAACTCGTCCCGGCGAAAGCCGCGACAGCGAAGCGCAATCTCAGCGAGGCTGGTCTCGCCGCCTATGCGGAAATTCGCGAGGGCGATGCGCGGCAGACGCTCCGCGATTTGGGCGGTTCGTTGGATTTCGCCTTGATCGACGGCTGGCCGCGCGATGAGGAGCCTTCGCTGGCGCGCGAGGTGATTGGGATCGTCGCTCCACAACTTCGCGTTGGCGGGTATGTGATGAATGACAATGCGGAGCCGGATTTTCTGGAGTTTATTCGCGATCCGCGCAATGGGTTTATTTCGGTGACGTTGCCGCTCAAGAGTGGAACAGAGCTTTCGGTCAAGGTGGCGTAATTCGGCGAAGCGCGCATGGCGCCGCTTGATAGCAGTGGTAAACCGATTCCTGAAACAACTGCGGCGTGGAGTTGCATCCGCAGAAGACGCGGATCGTACCTTGGGGGAAGTGAAGGACGCGGTTGTGAATGAACAGTCGAACAACCTTACCTTACCGGATTAGGTGAGGTTTGCCCGTCACTCGCTCTCTGGAACTTGAAGGCCGGCCTTGCGCAGGCCGTCGATGACCTGCTCCGTCAACTCCGGGCTATGCCACTTACGATATTCTTGTCGCGCCGCCGTCCCAAAATCAGGGCGCAGCGCCAGCAGTTCCTGAACAGCCTTTTTTGCCTCTTCGTATCGGCCGAGCTGGCCGAGAGCTGCCTCCTGCATCGCGGGGAAATGGTAGTAGCCGGGCATATTGACGCGAGCCACACCCTCGAGCACTTCCGCGTACTTGCCTTGCCGGTAGGCGTTCCAACATCGTCCTGAATAGAAATATCCGGGACAGTTCGGATTTAGCTGCATGGCAGATTCAACCATCTCGCAGCCTCGATCCCACTCGCCCGAGGAAGCGATCAGCAAGCCAAGGTAAGCCTTTACGGATGCGTCGAGCGGATTCAGTTTCAGCGCGCGCTCCGCCTCGACCCGGAAGGGAATCATTTCCTTCCGAAAGAAATGCACCGTCGCCAAAGCATAGTGGCCAAGGGCATGCATTGGCGCAAGGTCGACCGCACGCTGCGCCGCCGTCAGCGCCCGGTCTAGCGGTTTCGGTCCGGCGTTGAACCCCTGCGCGAATTCGCCGCGATAGACCATCGACAACATCGCCCAGCTATCGGCGTGATCCGACACCTCTCGAACCGCGCGCTCCAGAATTCTTCGGACCACCGCATGTTCCTCGGGTACGATATGCGAGAAATAGCTGAAGGTGCGAAGCACGGCCTCGTGCGGAGTCACGGCGTCGTCACTTTTGCTGCGTAGCACCTCGCTCATGCTTCGAGGAAGAACGCCGAACTGATCGGCAATCGTCGAGACGATGCGGGGAACCAAGTCGTCCTGCACTTCGAAAACGGATTCCAGAGTGAAGGCGCGCTCGTACGTCTCGGCCCAAAGGTGCGTGCCGGAAACCGCATCCACAAGTTGCACCGCAAGCCGCAGCCTGCTTCCGGCTTGGCGCAGACTGCCTTCCATCACATAGCGCGCGCCGAGTTCCTTGCCGATGGCGCGGACATCGCCGGATTCGCTGGAATATTTCGCGGTCGATCCGCGCGCGATCACGCGCAGATAAGAGAAGCGAGACAGTCCGGTAATTACCTCTTCCGATAGTCCTTCAGCGAGCGAGCTGCAGTTGGGATGCGCAGGCGGTTGCCCAAGGCGATGAAAACACGGTGCTTTTTCTTTACTTCTTGTCGAAAGGCCGGGCATCAAAGAAGATCTCGTTGCGGATGATCAGGCCGTCTTTGAACGTCATCAAGGCGGCCGCGCGGCAGACCCCGACAGGTGCGATAAAGTCCATGTCATAAGTCAACATCGCCTGGTCCTCGGAACCGAACTTCGCGTGTACTTTAATGCCATTTATGAGGGGTAGGAGGCGCCTGGCGGCTTCCAGAACCGTCTCCTTCCCAGTCAGTTCCTCCATCGGCGTGACAAGCCGAATGTCAGGGTGCAAGTGCCGCGCCATACCATCGAGGTTTCTGTCGGCCATTGCTTTGTAATAGGCAACGGCGGGAGCCACGTTCTTTTCAATCACAGTTGTTCTCCTTTGTTTCAATTTCTTGAAAAATGCCCGGTGCGTTCATGCCCCTTTTTCCCGCTGGTGGGTCTTAGCGGGACGGTAAGTTCCAGGAACCGTACGGGCCGCAATTGACAGGCGGTTCCACGCGTTGATGGCGGTCACGGCAAGAGTCAGATTCGACAATTCTTTTTCGCTGAAGTGCGCGTGCGCTTCTTCATACGCGCTGTCGGGCACATGCCCCTCGGTGATGAGCGTGACGGCCTCCGTCCAAGCCAGAGCGGCGCGTTCGCGTCCGGTGTAGTAAGGGCATTCTCGCCAGGCGTCCAACGAGTACAGCCGCTGCTCCTGTTCTCCGATAGCGCGCAGATCCTTCCAGTGCATATCCAGACAGTAAGCGCAGCCGTTGATCTGGGAAGCGCGCAGCCTGATCAGATGGAGCAGTGACTCTTCCAGTTCACAGTTTTCCAGGTATTGCTCGACGCCGATCATGGCTTTGTAGACACCTGGGGCGGCTTTGTCGTAGCTGAAACGAGCTTCCATATATCCTCCTAGGAATTGAACAACAAAAACACTTGGACGACGGAGTTCACGACTCATGCCCGTGTTTTGCGGCCCTCATTCTTGCCGATTACTTTCCCCCTGGCGTTGCGATTTTCGGCACATCGCTGCTGAGTGGCGTGTTGTGATCGCAGACGAAATACGCAATGAATGTCGCCGGTACAGTCTGGCTGGCATTTGCGGAAACGACGTGAACGCCGTTGGGCGCTTCGTAAAAGCCTTCGCCGGCTTTGTAGCTCGCTTCGGGTTCGCCTTTCACCTGCATGCGGAGCGCTCCTTCGACAACGTAACCGATGACGGCGCAAGGATGACTATGCGGCGGCGAGGACTCGCCGGGTCCGTAGTGGACCTCAACCAGCGTTGCGTTCAGGTGGTCACCATCCAACTTAGGGAGAGCCTGAGAAAGCGCGACGCGCGCTCGTTCTTTGGTCTCAGGGTGCTTCGTAAGGCTGGGCGCCTGGCTCCATGCCAGCGGACCTCCCACTGCAGCACATAGAATCACCGCGACTCCAACGAGCATTCTGGAAGCGTTCATGGTTGGATCCTCATGGTTCAACCCTAAGCTCATAGTGGATCACTAACAAGATCCATTTATGGTATATGCTATGTACCATTATCATAGTGAAACGAGCGACCGTCTTCGAGCTAGTGCTTCCGCTGCGGGATTCGGGAATCTCCGTCAACCGCTGGCTGTATAGGGCCCTGCGCGCGGAAATTCTGGAAGGCCGCCTGCGTCCAGGGGCGCGGCTTCCAGCCACGCGCGACTTAGCGCGCCAGTACGAACTCGCGCGGGGAACGATCGTCAACGTTTTCGAGCAGCTCAAGTCCGAGGGCTACGTGGACGGTAGCGTGGGGTCGGGAACGCATGTGAGCAAGGTCTTGCCCGACGAACTGCTCCAGGTACCGCAGGAGGCCGGGCCGGGACTGCCAGCGCAACGCAAACGGCGAAGAACGATGTCCGACTACGCGGGACGGGTGCATCTGTTTCCGAATCTTGAAGTCCGCCCAAGCCGTGCTTTCCGGGCCAATATACCAGCGTTGGATTTGTTTCCGACGAGCTTATGGGCGAAGGTTGCGGCTCGGCGCCTGAAGCGTGTCTCCACGAATCTTCTGCTGGGCTGCAGTCCTATGGGATATCCCCCACTGCGCGAAGCCGTGGCCACCTATCTGAGCACTTCACGCGGAGTGAAGTGCGTTCCCGAGCAAGTTGCGATCATCTCCGGTGTGCAAGAAGCGCTCGATCTGGCGACGCGGCTCTTTCTGAATCCCGGAGATCGAGTGTGCATGGAAAATCCTGGGTATCCGGGTGCGGCGATCGCATTCAAAGCTGGGGGCGCGAAGGTCTCGGCCATACGCCTGGATGAAGAGGGCATGCAGGTGCAGGATGTGAGTATGCGCGGAGCGCGATTGATCTACGTCACTCCAGGACACCAGTTTCCGGTCGGAGTCACGATGAGTCTCGCCCGGCGTTTGCGGTTGCTGGAATGGGCTGAGAAGTCAGGGGCGCTGATCCTTGAAGACGACTACGACAGCGAGTATCGCTATGCGGGACGGCCAGTGCCAGCGCTGCAGGGACTCGATCGCCACGGGTTGGTGCTGTTCACGGGAAGTTTCAGCAAAGTTCTCTTCCCGGCGCTGAGGTTGGGATACCTAGTGGTCCCCTCCGAGCTTGTGGACTCCGTGTCCGCGAGTCTATCGATTACCAACCGCCACGCACCTCTGCTTGAACAGGCAGTGCTTTGCGATTTCATCGCCGAAGGACACTTCGGGCGACATCTCCGGCGAATGCGAAAAGTGTATGCGGAGCGACTCTCGGTGCTCCTAGAATGCGCAGGGCAGAGTCTCGCTGGACTGCTGGAGATTTCAGGCGTGGAGGCCGGATTACAGACTGCGGGTTGGTTGAGCGGTGGACTCGACAGTGAATTAGCAGCGGCTGCCGCTGCTAAGCGGGGTGTGGAAGTGACTCCGCTGAGCCGTTACAGCCACGGCAAAATGGCGTGCGAAGGACTACAGTTGGGATTTGCCGCGATGGACGCGAAGGAGATCCGACGCGGGGTTCGAGAGCTCGCGATCGCTCTGGAGAGCGAGTTACGCACCTTTCATCGCAGCGGCAGCAGAGCGCTTCTGAGATAACGGTGTTCGACACAAGGAAGAAAAGAGATTCGCCGCGCACCGAACATACGGTATGGCGCCCAAAGAAAGACGGGGTCTTTTCCACGATTCCGGATGGTTTGTCGGCCAACGGGAAGCAATCCTGAAACGGGTTTCGAGGAGATCAGTTCACTTCCTCCAAGATCGACATCTGGCGAGCGTGGTTGAGAACTCGTTCTTGGGGGCGCTTTGGACCGATTCACCGCAGTGGCAAATCGAGGGACTAAGGCGGCTCGAAATACCAGAAGATATGCAGAAGCGGTTCGGATTCAAGCCCCTTGGACCCGCTGACGGCCCGGTCAAGACGGCAATCTTCAGCGGAAATTCCTCGCGCCTATACGATTACAAGGCTCCCGCTCGCTGGTCGAAAATGGATCGCTTCACAGCACTGAGAGAAGAATATTTGCAGACAGGTCCACGTCGAACGAATCTGCGCTACGGTTACATGGCGGTTTGAGACCGGCGATTAAAACCAGCGAGGGGAGAAGCACATCGAAGTTTGGGAATAGTAAACGGCGCTTTCTGGAACGTCGGAGACTGGGTAGACGTTTGTCTAGTCTTGCAACGGCAACAAGGCCCGAATCGCTCACGAACTATTTTACTTCGTCAGGAGCCGTGCTATTATGTTGCCCTTCAGTGGACGCCTTACGCGTCGACTTCGAGGAATCACCGTGCAGAATTGGGGACGTTTTGATATCGATGATTATCGATATATCCCTCGCCCGATGGATTAACGTCGAGATGCGCTCTCTTTAGGAGGGCCTGTCTTGGCGCACCTCAGTTCCTGCGATCGTGCTGTCTCCATATCATGAAGCGAAGTTGAACCTCCGACAGAATGTGCCAGTTTTGGCTCATTGGTTGTCGGTTTCGAACACTTTGAGGGGAATCGTGCATCGAAAGAACCCAGAAGTATTTTCCATCTTCTTCGTTGTCATCATCGCCCTTGCATTTCTCTGGGTGGCGCAACCAGCCTGTCTCGGCTCCACTCCTCCCGCAGCCGCCACCAAAACCATAAAAACCGGGTCAACGCATCGTAAGGCCTCGCCCCCAAAGAAAGTTGCGGTTTCTCCTTTTGACCGGATCTTCGCTCCTGGCCTGGAAAAACACCTGGCTCATACCCAAACCGCTCAGGGTGCAGACAAGCGTGCCCTGAAAAATTCCTCGGCTCCGGGTGTGACTGCGGTGCCGAATTTCGGCGGGTTCGTTTCCGCGCCGCTCTTTAACGCTGAACCAGGTTCGGCGTGCGTAATAGATCCGGGCAATTGCGGAGTCAATATTTTCGCGAGCGGCGACTTCAACAAAGACGGGAAGCCTGACCTCGCCATTTTCCAATACGATGGCACGCTGAATGTTTTGCTGAACAACGGCTCTGGAGGTTTCCTACCCCCGGTCGCCTATGGTGCTACGACTGCAGTCGCCAATAACTACTATATTGTTTCCGCTCAGGTGGCCGACGTAAACAACGACGGCTATCCCGACATTTTGGCGTTGGACACGAACAACAATCAGTTCCTCGTCTTCCTCAACCAACAGAACGGCACGTTTGCCGCCCCGGTTGCCGTCCCTGGCCCCGCGAGTGGGTCGCTCGGAGCCATGGCAGCCGGCGATGTGAACCACGATGGCAACATTGATGTTGTAGTCCTTTCCTATAGCGCCATCAGCTCCACGCAATCGGAAGTGACTGTGCAGACTTTTCTCGGGAACGGCGATGGCACGTTTGCCACTCCAACTCCCGCGCTTACCACGGTTTCTCAGATTCCTGTTCCGTTCACATTTGTAGAACCTGGCGCTTTGACGCTGGCGGATGTAAATAACGACGGAAGCCTTGATCTGATCACCACCCTCGATGAGTACTCTAGTCTAGGGAGCTTCGGGAGGCAGGCGCAACTGCAAGTGGCTCTCAGCGTGACCTTGGGAAACAACACTGGAGCCTTTGCCGGATTTTCCAACCTGGTCCCAATTTTGGTCCAAGGTCCATTCAACCCTTTTGGGTGTTGCCTGTCTTATGTAAACGCCATTTACCCAGTCGATCTGAACAACAACGGCAACCTCGACCTGGTAGTGGATGCTGGGCTTAACGTTGTCAGTCTACTTGGCAACGGCAATGGGACCTTTCAGAGTCCGCTGGAGACCTCGCCGATTCTAACCGGAGTAATCCCCGAAACCCTCGCGTTTGCCGATATAACCCGCGACGGATATTTGGATCTGATCGCTGCCGACACCTCCATCACTGTTTCGCCAGGTAATGGTGACGGCACTTTCGGACCACCAATCAGCAACTACGCCAGCGGCGCATATTCTATGGCCGTGGTCGACATGAACGGCGATGGAATTCCCGACCTGGTCGGGCTGGAGGATGAATTTAGATCGGTCTCAGTGTTCCTGGGACGCGGTGACGGCACTTACATCGCCGCTCCGGTGCTCACTTCTCCGATCGGCGGTAGCAATCCCGAGACGCTCACCCTGGAACTGGCGGCGGACCTGACTGGCCTGGGAAATACCGATCTCCTTGAAGTGTACGAGCCTGAGCCACAGCAAGGCGCGCAATTGCTGACAGGCATGAGCGACGGCAAGGGAAATTTCAATTACGTTGCTGCATTTCCGACTGACGAGAATGCTTTCTCAAACGACACATTTGTCCAGCCGGTTTCAGCCGACTTCAACGGCGATGGGAAGCAAGACATTATTCTCAGTGGGCTGCATGGAACACTCTCGGTTGCGCTCTCCAATGGCGATGGCACTTTCCAGACGCCCATTGCCATTTCGCTCGGCGCTCTTGATTGTCCGGTATCCTATGCGGCCGTCGGGGATCTCCAAAACAGCGGAAAGCAGTCCATTGTGGTGCCGTATCCGGGAGACGCCTCCTGCGGCGGCCCCGACGGCGGCCAGTCCGGGTACTTTGTCATCCCGGGCAATGGCGACGGCACTTTTGGCACACCGCTGTTTCAGGCGTTTGGCAACGAACTTTACTCCGCAGTTTTGGCCAACATTAACGGCAGTGGAGTGTTGGGATTGGTGCTTAACGATGCTCCTTTTGATTCGACAGCCGATTTCGGCGTCTACTACTTGTCCGGCAACGGGGATGGCACATTCGGTTCCGCCGCTACGGTCTCTTCCACTTACATGATTAGCCAGGTCATCGCAGGAGATTACAACCAGGCCGGCAAGCTCGATTTGATCATGTTTAGCGCAGGTGAGCAGGATACGAGCCCGTTACAAACGGTTTATGCGACGGCAGGCGTTCTGTTATATCCGGGAAATGGCGATGGCACGTTCGGCGCGGCAACGGAACTTGGCACGAGCAACTTCTTTATGAACGGTGCACTTACCGATGTCAATGGTGACGGCATTCCAGACATTGCCGCAGCTGTTTACGCGTCTTCCTTTCTGCAACTTTCTGGGCCGCCGACGAACTTCGGACTCTCCGTATTCCTGGGTGCGGGAGGCGGAAACTTCAGCGCGCCCCTCAATTTTCTAACGCCTGACTACAACGTTGAAAGTGTTTTTGCAGGCCACTTCCTGAGCGACAACGCCCCCGACATCGTGGTCGAAACTCCGTCTGGCACAGAATTACTAATGAATCAGGGTGGAACCGCAATGACCTTGAGTGCTTCAGCGACCACCATCACGCAAGGCGCTTCGCTGACATTTACAGCCACAGTACAACCCACTTTGGAAAACCGCCCCGCCCCGACCGGCACAATAGATTTCACTGATAACGGTGCTTCTGTAGGAGTTGTTCCGTTGAGCAATGGCACGGCAACCATTGCGGTTGCAAATCTAGGTGCGGGATCGAACCAGATTACGGCTGCTTACTCGGGTGACGCGAACTTCAATCCGAACGCGCAGGCCGCGGCAGTCAGCGTTGCCGTTACCGCGCTTCCGCCCGCAATCGCTCTGACTAGCACTCCCTCTGCGGTCACTCTTAGCTCCGGAAACATAGCGACGACCGCTCTCAATGTCTCTGCCAATGCCACATTTAGCGGGAACGTCACACTCTCTGTCGCAAATCTTCCCGCCAATGTGCACGCTGTTCTAGAGCCCTCCACGGTTACGCTCGCGGGCGGGCAGTCTGCGGCCACGACGCTCGTCCTCAGTGGCACGCAAACCTCGGCGAGCGCCGATCACGGGTCTTTTGGATGGGGTGCGTTGGGGTTCGGATTGGCGGGATTCTTGTTCGTGACCCCGCTTGCTCCGCGAAAGAGGTGTCGGTCGTCAAGCGTATGGAGCTGTGTATTCCTGGGTCTGCTCGCCACTGCAACCTTGGGTTCGTTGAGTTGCGGAGGCAGCAGTTCTAGCAGCAATCAGTCCAGCACGTACAACGTGCAAGTGAACGCCACGCCGGCTAATTCGTCCGCGTCACCGCAGACTTTATACGTGACGCTCACTGTTCAAAATTGAGAGCTCGAGGGTGTGTGCTTGTTTCCTGTTTCGTTAGGCTGTTGATGATGACCGGAGAAATCGATCTATGAGAAATATCGTCCCTTCGTCACCTCGTTCCCAGAGCTCAGTTGGGGAGTTGATTAAGAAGCTCGCTGGCATGCTGCTCGCTTTGCTTTATTTATTGCCGTTGTGTCACCCCGCCATGCTGGTAGCACAGAATCTCGAGCCGGTATCACTCTCCCCCGCTGCCAGTCGGATCACCGAGACCGGCAGCGTGACTTTGCCGGGAAACGTTCGGCCAGAAACCTGGTCTTCCATCGATCTCGGAGCGGCACCCACTGATCTGGCGCTGCAACACATGGTCCTTCTCCTGAAGAGAAGCGGGGAACAGGAGGCGGCGCTTCAAAATCTGCTCGCCGCGCAACAAGATCGGAAATCGCCGCAGTATCATCACTGGCTTACGCCCACAGAGTATGCCGATGAGTTCGGAGTGTCGTCGGAGACCGTCGCCGCCATATCGCGCTGGCTGCAGTCCAACGGGATGCGTGTCGACTCCGTCGCCCATGGCCACATGTTCATCGTATTCTCGGGAACCAATGCCCAGTTGCAACAGGCTTTTCACACCCAAATTCATAGGTACGAAGTGAAGGGAGAGTTGCACTACGCCAACTCCTCTAATCCCGAAATCCCGTCCTCCTTCGCACCGATCATTGCGGGAATTACCTCACTGCACGACTTTCATTCGCGCTCCTTGCACACGTTCGTCGGGGTCGCGCACTCCGATCGTGGTGCGAAAGGATGGCGTCTTGACTCGACGCCCGAGTTCACCACTGCCATTAATGGGAACACTTACTACGCTGTGACTCCTTATGATTTCGCGACAATTTACAACGTCGCGCCGCTGTGGAATGAAGGTATCACTGGTGCCGGTCAATCGATTGCCATCGTTTCCCGATCTGACGTTAGTCCTACTGACGTGGACAACTTCCGCGCGAGTTTTGGGTTGCCCGCAACGAACCTCAACATCATTTACGACGGTCCGAACCCCGGCAAGACCGCTGACGAAAGCGAAGCCGACCTGGACGTTGAATGGTCGGGTGCGGTTGCAACGAGTGCCACGATCAACCTCGTGGTCGCCGGCAGTACAAATACGACTGACGGCTCGTTCCTGTCGGCGCAATACATTGTCGACAACAATGTTGCGCCCATCCTGAGCATGAGTTACGGAGAATGCGAACCCTTTCTTGGAGCCGCCGGCAACCAATCCTACGCAGAGTTGTGGCAACAAGCCGCCACGCAGGGCATCAGCGTGTTCGTTGCTGCGGGCGATTCCGGATCGGCCTCGTGCGATCAGAGCATCGAGGACCAGGAGCCTGCGGCCACCTGGGGATTAACGGTCAGCGGAGTAGCTTCTACCGCCAATAACGTGGCGGTCGGAGGCACTGATTTCTTCGCGAACTTCGCCAATGCAAGCACTTACTGGAGCTCTACAAACGCGGCCAATCTTTCTTCTGCTTTGAGCTACATCCCCGAAGTGCCGTGGAACAACACCTGCGGAAGTGCCGACGTTCTCTTTGCGGTGCAGTCAGAAGGCGGCACAGACACCACGAATGAGGCGCTCTGCAATGATGCCAACTATCCCCAACTTCTGGGTTTAGCAGGGGGAAGTGGCGGCGCAAGCAACTGCATTGCGGGCATCTCACAGACACTCACCGACTGCGGCGGCGGCTATCCCAAACCAGCATGGCAGTCGAACGTTGTGGGCATTCCGGGCGATCATGTGCGCGATCTCCCGGATGTTTCGTTGTTCGCTGGGAATGGAATCTGGAACAGTTTCTATCTTTTCTGCAGCGCAGATGCCAGCGCCGACGGAAGCTGTAATTACAACAGCAGCAGCGATGTCACATTTCTTGCCGCCGGCGGCACTTCTTTCGCCTCACCCAGTTTTGCCGGCATTATGGCGCTGGTCGAACAACAGGTTGGTGGACCACAGGGCAATCCCAACTACACGCTGTACAAGTTGGCCAGCCAGCAATACGGGAGTGTGGGCACGGCATGCCAGTCATCGACTGTGGCTGCCGGAAACGCGTGCATCTTTTATGACATAACAAGTTCATCCAACGAGGTTGCGTGCGAGGCGGGCACAACAGATTGCAATCCCACGAATCCTAACGATACTTTTGCTGTTTTACCTGGATGGAAAGCAACACACGGCTTTGATCTAGCGACCGGGCTCGGCTCGGTGAACGCCTACAACATTGTGCATTCTTGGGGCAACGTCACCTCTGGTGAACTCGCGAGTCAGACAAGTGTGACACTTCAATCCGCGACCGCGCCGTATGGAACAGCGTTGGCCGGCACTGTTCAAGTCTCTGCCGCGGCTAGCGGCTCAGGCACCCCGACTGGTGATATCGCGCTGGAAGCGAGCATTACGCCGAGGTCCGCTTTGACCGGTTTTGGCTCTTACGCGCTCGCCGCCGGAAAGGCAACCTTCAGCGTCAACAATTTGCCCGCGGGAAATTACCCATTGATCGCGCGCTACGGAGGCGACACGACGTTCTCTTCCAGCACGTCCCAGTCGACAGTGACGATCACTCCCGGGGACACGGTAACTTCACTGAGGTCCAGCCGCACGTCTCTCAGCCCTGGCCAGGGCGTTGTTTTCACTGCAACGGTTCAGACCACGAGCTTCGGTAACTCTCCGACCGGAAACATCACATTTACAGATTCGACGACTGGCGCAACACTGGGCAAGGGTTCGGTGAGCGCAACCACAAATGCAAGCACAGGCGTGTCGATAGCGACGGCTCAGCTGAGTGTAGCCTCCAGCCAGCTAGCGTCTGGGTCCGACAGCGTGGTAGCCGTTTACGCAGGAGATAGCAACTATACCGGTTCGACTTCCGCCGCTGTTGCGGTCACGCTGCAATCGATGTTTACCGCTCAAGTGAACCCGGCCTCCGTGACCCTCAACGGCAATGGCAGTGGGAACGCGTCAATCACCCTGACCCCAAATGCGACGTTCCCTTTGCCTGTCGCGCTTAGTTGCGGGAACCTGCCGCTTGGGATGAGTTGTTCATTCTCCCCATCCGTTGTGCCGGCCGGCGCAGGCGCGACTAGTTCGACGGTTACGATTCAATATGCTGCCCCGGTTGCGCAAATGCGCAGAAGGGTCGCGGGTCTGACCAGTCCAGCTTTTCCCTGGAAAGGCGCCCCGGGTGTGGTGGGACTTACGCTCTTGGGCCTCCTGATGGTCCCTCGGCGCCGCCGATCGCAGTGGCTGGGCTGCATGTTGCTCACAGTCGCGGCATTCGTTGTCATCTCTTGCGGCGGCAGCAGTACCAGCACGCCCAAGTCCACTGTTCAGGCCACTACCACGACGTTAACCTCAGCGACTTCATCGGCTCAGCTTGGGGCCACGGTGATGTTCTCTGTGAACGTGAGCTCCAGTGGTGGTACACCGACCGGAGTCGTCGTTCTTCAGGACGGCTCTGCCGCGTTGGATGCGCAAAGTCTATCCAATGGAAGCGCAACGTTTACCGTCAGCGATCTCCCACTGGGAGCAAACGCGTTGGTGGCGAACTATAACGGGGACAGCACACATTCTGGCTCGTCGGCGACCTTGACCGAGAATGTAGAACTAACGTCAAACATCAACGTGATTGGTACCGACGCAGCGGGCGACACCGCATCAGCAGGGCTCAGCGTAACGGTGCAATAAGGAGGGAAAGCAGGCGGTAAAGATGACCCGGCTCTCTTGCCATCGGTTTCGCTCGAACCAATTCAAGTGCCTGGTTGTGGTCTACCATCGCGTTCACGAACACGTAGAGTGATAAAAAGCATCTATTTACATTTGTTTTTCTCTTTCTCGTCTCAACAAAACAAGTCCCAACTTTGGGGTATTCTCGCGTCTACATCACTCGCCGACAAGATTGAAACGCGCGGCCATGCTCTCACTGCGAATCAGCTTGCCGCTCTGCTCTCTGTTTCCCGGATAACCGTTTTCAAACATGCTGCTACAGGACGCATTCCCTCGTTCAAAATCGGTACCCGCACTCGGCTCGTGCCCTGGGTCCAATCGAGATAATAGCCGCCTTCTGGGTGGCGCTCTTCTTGGCCGTTCACGATCACGACATCAGGTTTGACGCGCCCATTTGAAGAGAGCCACAGGAAGGTAGCGGAGACCTTGGGAAGTTTTGACGCGCTTAGTCAGATTGACGATGAGGTTCATGGTGATCCTCTCCTGACATTTTTCGTATCAGTTTCGTATCGCCACGACGTAAGTGCCAGATAACAAAGGTAATGGCGGAGAGAGTGGGATTCGAACCCACGTTACCCTTTCGAGTAAACACGCTTTCCAAGCGTGCGCCTTCAGCCACTCGGCCATCTCTCCGTCGAAAACCAGCGTGCGACGATATAGCCTCCGGAGGGCCATCGCCTATTTACACCGAGTCGGCTGAAGTTCAGACCAACCTGGCTCATTCATTCTATGGGCAGCAGCGCACGATCGCAAATCGGCAGCGCCGCGGGAACAATGCGAGCGCGGAGCAAAAAGGGGCCGAACAAAACAACAATGTCTTAGGAGATCTTCTGCGGCGGGAGGTTACCGGGCACATTTGAATTCGAAGCGGCCGGCGCACTCGAAGTGGCTGCACCCGCCGTGGCACCGGCAGCGGCGGCATTGACTGCATTGCCACTCTGAGGAGCATTTGCAGGAATCGGAGGCGGCTTGACTCCATCGACGACGTGATGGCTCAGGCAATAGAGCGCAAGTTCAAGCCGGTCGGCGACCCCCAGCTTGTCATATACCTTGCGCAGATAGTTCTTCACGACTTGCTCGGTCGTTCCCACGCGAACCGCGATCTCTTTGTTCTTCATGCCCTGGGTGACGCAGGAAACGATCAGCGTTTCCTTGGGCGTGAGCTGGACTTTCGGCCGCGCTCCCGAGGGACGCAAATTGTGCCCGCGGTAGGCTTCCATAACCCAATGAATGGCCTGGTTCTCGAGCCAGGGTTGGCCCGCGGCGACCTTGCGCAGGCAATCGACCAGGATCTCCGGTTCCACCTCGCGCGACAAAATGCCATGCGCTCCGCGGCGAAACAGTTCCAGCGTGAGTTGCTCGTCCGACACGGGCGTGACCACGACGATCTTCAGTTGCGGCGCCTGACGCAGGAGTTCCGCCACCACTTCGACCGGATTGGGCGCCAGCGCTGACTCGAAGATCAGAACGTCCGCAGAAAACTTAGTTATCGCCGATTGGGTCTGGGGCAAAGTCTCGGCCTGGCCGACCACGCGGATATCGTCTTCGAGCGCGAAGATCTTACGCAGTCCAGCGCGGAAAATAGCCTGGGTATCGGCCAGTATCACGCGAATGAACTGGCCAGTGCCGCCATTCTCGGGAACCCCGTTATTTTCTCCCACGCTGACCGAAGTGGTCGCCATCAGTTTCGTTACACCTATGCCCGCTCAAAATGGTATTCATCAATCACTACGCCAACGCCGCGACGGCCTTGGTCTTCAAAGCTGCGAACCACGCGTCCGTGGCAGTCAATCTGTACATCGCGACGCGAACCCACAACTTCTCCCGGAAGCAGAATCGTGAAGTCCACCACCGAACCTACGGGGACATCTCGATCCATCGCGAAGAGCACGCCGTTAGCCGAGATGTTCTGCGTCTCCGCCGCACAAGCTCCGTTCGGCGAATTTAATTCCACGGACAAATGCAGCGGAAACCGCGGAGCACTCTGCATTGCGGCATAGTGCTTGCCCTCCGCCTGCGGTGGAATCGTCAGTTCCTTGCCTGCCTCGGCTGCCACGACTCGATCAAACCTTTCTTCTGCTTTTAGGGAACTCAGAGGCAGCGTACACCCAGGAATCAGGCATGCAAAGTTACCGAAGTCATGGAACAAAAGGGTGCTAACTGCTTGTGGATGAGCGGATTAGAAGGATTTTACGCAGGAACATCAATCTGGGAGGACGTACCGTGGGCAGAGCCTCTATGCCTAACCTTGGGGGACGAGTTTGTTGAGGCACAGCCCGACGGTGCGTACAATGCGCGAGACCGAGATCTATGTCGAAATTCCGAACGGAGCGGAACTCATGGTCCCGCAGTTGAGGTCGAGAATGTCGGCTCTATTCTTGCGAAATTTGTTCCTCGCACTCCTAGCGGCGCTTCTTGCGATAGCGCCTGGCAGGGCTGTGGCTCAGGCTCGAAAGATAGGGCTGGGAGACCTCCAGAAAGTCGTGGGCGTCTCCGGCCCAGAAATTTCGCCGGATGGAAAGTCAATCGTCATCGTTGTGTCTCGCGTGAATTGGGACGAGGATCGTTACGACAGCCAGCTCGTACTCGTGGACATTGCCACAGGTGTGCAGCGGCAGCTCACCAGCGTCCGCAAGGGATTGGGCTCGCCGCAGTTTTCGCCATCAGGCGATCGACTGGCGTTCCTTGCAGAAGCTGGGGAAGAAAAGAATGCCGCGGCGCAAATCTTCGTTCTGCCCATGAACGGCGGCGAGCCCCAGCCGATTACGAACGCGCCTCTCGGTGTCGAGCAGTTTGCCTGGCGTCCGGACGGCGCATTCTTGGCCTTCGTCTCTGCAGATGAACCGCCCAACAAGGCGGAGATCGAAAAGCACCACGATTTCTTTGAAGTGGGCGACAACGATTTCCTCGCGACCTCGGCCCCTACTCCCTCGCACATCTGGCTGGTCTCGGCCTCAGGTGGCACCGCGAAGCGCCTCACCTCCGGCGCCTGGAGCGTGGCCAAGACCCCGGAGGGTTTTCTCAATTCGCACCCCCCGCTTTCCTGGTCGCCGGACGGCAAGCAGATCTGCTTTACTCGTCAGGCCGACCCGCACTACGGCGACTCCGATCAAACCGTCATCGATATCCTGGACGTTGACCGCGGCCAAATCCGCCAGCTGACCAAGCGTACTTCACTCGAATCCTTCGGCCTCTTCTCGCCCGACGGATCGAAGATTGCCTACTGGTACCCGCGGGACGGAGATACAAACAACGAAAATGAGGTCTTTGTCTCCTTGTCCGCTGGCGTCGAAGGAACAGAGCTCACACGCGCTCTCGATCGCAACGTTCAGCGCACCCTCTGGATGCCCGACGGCAAATCGCTTTTAGTTAGCGGCGACGACGCCACGCGGAGGGCCATCTGGATCCAGCCGGTCGAGGCCAGCGCGAGCAGCAGCAGTGCGAGCGCCGGTAGCGCAAGGAAGCTCGACCTCGGCGACGCAACTCCCTACTGGGATTTCTTGGAAGCCGTGGGCAAGGACGGATCGATCGCTTTCGCGGGAAGCACTCCGACCCAACCGACCGAGCTCTACTACCTTGCGTCAGCGGGCGCGAAGCCGAAACGCCTCACCGACTTCAATCACGAGATCGCGGCTCTGGATCTCGGCCGCATCGACACCTTCGAATGGAAAGGGCCGGACGGGTTCGCCGCGGATGGCACTCTGGTTTACCCTCCGAACTTCTCGCGTGACAAGAAATACCCGTTGGTTGTTGACCTTCACGGTGCCCCGCAGTTTTTTGCTTCCTTTACGGAGTTTGATTTTCTTCTGCAACTCTTTGCGTCGCACGGCTATGTGGTCTTCGCGCCAAACTATCTCGGCACCGATAACCTCGGCAACCAATACGAGCACGCCGTTTTTGTGAACGGAAATGCCGGGGACGGCCCTGGAAGAGACATCATGGCCGGAATTGCCGCGCTCGAAAAGCAAGGCTTCATTGACGAATCGCGCATCGCTGTCTCCGGATGGTCTTGGGGCGGTTACATGACGTCATGGCTCATCGGGCATTACCACATCTGGAAAGCGGCTGTTGCTGGCGCCGCCGTCACCAGCATGACCGATTGGTATACCCTAACGGATGTCAACGTCACCGAGCGCTTCGAGTTCGGCGGCTCGCCGTGGAAAAAGGAGTACACCAACGCATACGAGGAGCAATCGGCCATCACCTATGCAAGCGCGGTCACCACACCCACGTTGATTCTCCACAACACTGGCGACGCCACTGTGCCTATCACCAGTTCCTACGCGTTTTACCACGCGCTCAAGGATAACGGCGTCGCCGTGAAATTCATCGCCTTTCCCATCCCCGGCCACGAACCCGGCGATCCCGTCCACGATTCAGACAAAGACCGCGTCTGGCTTGAGTGGTTCGACCAATATTTAAAGTAGCTCTGCACCCAGCTAGCAGTGCCTCGTCAAAGTGAAATTGAAGTTGAAGCCCTTTAGAACTTGGTCACTTCCGTGAAGTTGAAATCGCGGATCTTCATAGCCGGGACGACCATGTCGAACGACTCTTCGCCGCAGGATCGGACGGGCAAACTCATGGCCTCGACCCCCGAGAGCATATGGATCAAGCTCTGATTGAAGCGGAAGTTGCGCAGGCCCTTTTGAACCCTCCCGTCTTCCACCAGGAAGGTGCCGTCGCGGGTCATGCCGGTGACGATCTTCTCATAAGGATCGACTTCGCGGATGTACCACAGCCGTGTAACCAGGACGCCGCGCTCAGTGGAGGCGATCATCTGCGCGAGGGTTTGCGGATTCCGCGGAGCGGCGAACACAATGTTGAGCGGCATCTCGCCCATTTCGTTAGGCAAGGCGAATCCGTGGCCAGTGGCTTCGACCGGTCCGACCTTGTCCTTATATTCTGAATTCTTCATGCGCACGGCCGTTGCCCGCGCGTAGACAACTCGCTTGACAACTCCGTTCTCAACCAGCGGCACCCGCAGCCGCCGCATGCCTTCGCCATCGAAGGGAGATCCGGTTTGCAGGGCATGCGTGACGTCGTCCCAAATAGTGATGTTCTCTCCGAAGAGTTGGCTGCCGATGCGGCCGCTCAGGAATGAGCGCTCGTCGAGGATCGCTGTGCCGGAATAATCCCAAAACATGAAGCCGACAATGTCGAGCACGGCGGCGGGCTCGAGAATCACCGTGTACTTCCCTGCTGGAATCTCTCCTGGATGCGTTGAATCGAGCGCCTTCTTCGCCGCGACCTCGGCGAGCCCGAGTCGATCGAGGTTGCTCACATCGGGCGAGTTGGCCTTCTGCCATCCCGAGGAATCGGCGCCCAGCATGGTGATGGAAACTTCCGCCAAGGTTTGCGTGTGCCAGTCGTTCAGGCCACGCGAATTGAAAATGCCCTCGACTGATTCAGAACTGGAAAAGATCCCGGCGGTAGTGAGTTTGTGTTTCTGCGCCACCTCGACGATCTTCTTCACACCGTCGGCGCGAAGCTGCGGCGTGATGGCCGCGGTCTCCGCGAAATAGCGGGAGGGACGTTCGGTACGAACACCCTCGGGAGCCTGCCCTGAGCGAACCTGAAGGGTGCCGCCGGCAGCTTCAGTTGAATTCGGCATCGGCAGAAGATCCGGATCCGGATGCTGCACTTTGGCCAGAGCCTCCGAAGATTCCACCGCCCGCCGCAAGCTCTCGTCGTCAAACTTGTTGGTAGAAGCACGAGCCGTTCGTCCTGCAAACACCGTACGCACCGAGACGAGATGGTTTTCGTCTGCAACATTCTGATGAATCGTGTTGTTCGCGAAACGCGTAAGCGCAAAGTTTCCACCCGAGAAAAGCACTTCGGTCTCATCACCAGATGAAAACTTCGCGATCCGGTCGAAGATGTCTGCGGCTTGTTCCCTGGTCAGCATTCAGAGTGGCTTTAGCTTTCTCTGTGGCTCTGCGTCTCTGTGGTGAACTGGCTTTGAACTAGCTTCCTTTGTAAGCGCTTCCCACCTTGATTCCGCGAAACCTCGATGGAGCTGCGCCGTGTCCCGTGCCCATCACCTGTTGCGGCTGGCCTTTGCCGCAATTCGGCGTGCCCCAGAGCGTCCACTCATCGCGCGAGCAGATAGCATCCAGCGAATTCCAAAACTCAGTTGTGATCCCGGAGTAAGACGGGTTCTTCACCATGCGTGCGCGCTTGCCGTGCTTGATCTCCCAGCCGATCTCGCAGCCAAATTGAAAGTTGTAGCGGCGGTCGTCAATCGACCACGAACGATTCGTTTGCATCAGAATGCCGTGATCGGTGGAGGCGATGAGTTGCTCCAGGCTCAGTGGCTTTTGCCCCGGCAGCAGGCTGATGTTGGTCATGCGAATCATGGGCAACCGGTTCCAGCCTTCGGCGCGCAGAGTTCCGCCGGAGCGATTCTCGCCGATGGTGTGCGCGGTCTCGCGCGAGCTGAGGTAGCCGGTAAACAATCCACTCGTGATGATCGGCGTGCACTGCGCCGGAACGCCCTCATCGTCGAAACCAAAAGTCCCCAGGCCCGGTCCGTGGTCCTGGCGCGCATCCGCGACCACATTCACCATCTCGCTGCCATAGCGCAGCGTGCGCAGTTTGTCGAGCGTCAGGAATGAAGTGCCGGCAAAATTCGCCTCCATGCCGAGGACACGATCGAGTTCGATGGGATGCCCGATCGATTCGTGAATCTGCAAACCGAGCTGGGAACTGTCGAGAATGATGTCGAACGTGCCTTCGGGGCATTGTTCCGCACGATGCAGCGCAACGGCTTCTTCCGCGATGCGCCGGGCGTTCTCGACCAGCTTCAACTCTTCAATCAGCTCATATCCCTTATTCTGCCACTGTCCCCCGTAAGAATTAGGGTAAGACCGTTTCTGAATCTCATTGCCCGCGAACGCATAGGCGGCGTAACCCGCGCCTGCGGAGTACTTCGTCTGATGGATGTCGGTTCCCTCCGATGATACAAACCATTGCTCCTCGCGATTGAAGTTGAGGTTGCTTTCGGCCAGAGTGATGCCCGCAACCGCGCGCAGTTCGGAGTCGATGCTCAGCAACAGCGCAATGTTCTGCTCGACCGAAATCGAGAACGGATCGATCACATGCGGCGTGGTCCACTCGGCTGTTACAGGCTTTTCCGGAGCGAGGCGTACATCCTGCTGTTTCACCAGCGCCGACGCGCGGGCGATTTCGACTGCGCGGGCCGCGGTGGCTTCAACCCCGGAGCGCGACAGGTCTTCGGAGGCGGCGAATCCCCAGGCGCCGTCGGCAAGAACACGCACGCTCATCCCGGCAGACTCCGCATCAGACGCGCTGCCGACTTTACCATTCTTCGTAGTGAGCGCGCGGCTTCTCTGGCTGACGATGCGCGCATCGGCGTAGCTCGCACCGCGCATCGTGGCAACATTCAAAGCCCAGTTGGCGATTTGCTTCATGCGGAGATTCAAATTTACCACGGAGGAAGACAACGGAGATCTACGGCGTAGCGCGCGCCACATCCAGCGCTTTCCTCACCGCCAGCAGTTCTTTCAACACCTCGCGCAGCTTAGTGGATTCCAATGCGTTGGCCCCGTCGGACTTCGCGTCCTCGGGGTTGTCGTGCACCTCGAGAAAAACGCCATCCACACCGGCGGCAACCGCTGCACGTGCCAGAACCGGGATGAACTCGGGTTGGCCACCACTGACCGCAGGGGCGCGCTCATCGGTTTTGGCCGAAGGCAGCTGAACTGAATGCGTCGCGTCGAAAACCACAGGTGCGAACTTGCGCATGATCGAAAGCGAGCGCATGTCGACAACAAGATTGTTATAGCCGAAACTCGTGCCGCGCTCAGTCAGAAAGATTTGCGTGTTCCCCGCCTCGCGGCATTTTTCCACCGCATGCCGCATGTCCCAAGGCGAAACAAATTGTCCTTTTTTGATGTTCACCGCCCGCCCGCTGAGCGCCGCCGCGACGACCAGATCGGTTTGGCGGCACAGAAACGCGGGAATTTGCAGCACGTCGACAGCTTCCGCGGCCCTGGCAACGTCCGCCACTTCGTGCACATCAGTCAGCACCGGCACTTGAAGCTGGTCTTTGATTTTCTTCAGAATGCGCAGGCCTTCCTTCAGTCCCGGCCCGCGAAAACTCCGAATCGAAGTGCGGTTGGCTTTGTCGTAGCTGGCTTTAAAGATAAACGGAAACTCGAGCGCCCGGGTCACGCCCTTGATGATCTCGGCCATGCGAATCGCGTGCTCTTCGCTCTCGATCACGCACGGCCCGGCAATCAGGAAAAGATTCCCCGAGCCGATGCGTACATCGCCGACTTGAAAGGAAGAAATCAAAAGCGAAACCTCTCACCGTCGAGCACGTAGAGATGGCCGAGATAACACCGGGGGAAACCCAAAATCGTTATTGCCTTTCTCGGCGTACTCGGCGATCTCGGCGGTAAAACTCTCTTGCCTCTACCGGCGCGTTACTTTCTCCGGACGATGAAACATCTCAACCGCCGCCGACTCTTTCTTCGCCCGCCGCTTCGATCCGTGCTCATACGCCGCCGCAATAAACGTACTGAACAACGGATGCGGCTCCAGCGGCTTCGACTTGAACTCGGGATGAAATTGGCATCCGATGAAATGCGGATGGTCCGGCAGTTCGATCATCTCGACGTAAGTACCATCGGGCGTTGACCCTGAGATGCGCATTCCCGCGGCCACCATCGGCTCCTCGTATTCGCGGTTGAATTCGTAGCGATGGCGGTGGCGCTCGCTGATCTCCAGCTTGCCGTAGATCTTGTAGGCCAGCGTATTGGGTTCAATCTTGCAGGTCCAGGCGCCCAGGCGCATCGTGCCGCCAAGTTCTTCCACCCCGCGCAACTCGCGTAGCTTGTAAATAACGCGATGCGGAGTCGCCGGATCGAACTCGCTCGAGTTTGCGTCCGCCAGCCCAACCACGTTGCGGGCAAACTCCACACAAGCGGTCTGCATTCCCAGGCAGATTCCGAAGTAAGGGACCTTTTTCTCGCGAGCATAACGAATCGCGATGAGCATTCCCTCAATCCCGCGCTTTCCAAAGCCCCCGGGGACGAGCAACCCGTCATAACCTTCGAGTTGCGCTTCGTAACTCTGGTCGCCGGTTTCCAGTCCCTCGGCTTCAATCCAATTCAACTGAAGTTTCAGATTGTGCGCCAGCGCGCCGTGCACCAGAGCTTCCTTCAGCGACTTATAAGAATCTTCATACTCGACATACTTGCCCACAATCCCGATCGTGACCGTGTCCTTCGGGTTATACACACGGTGCACAATGTCCTCCCACTTGGAAAGGTCGCGGTCGTTCGCCTCCATGCGCAGATATTTCAGTACGAGCGTGTCCACACCTTCGTTCGCGAATACGAGCGGAACTTCGTACACCGAAGCCACGTCCTTGGCCGTGATCACGGCCTCTTCCTGCACATTGCAGAAAAGCGCGATCTTCGACTTGAGCTCCTTGGCGAGAAAGCGGTCGGTACGGCAGAGCAGAATGTCAGGTTGAATTCCGATGCTGAGCAGTTCCTTCACCGAGTGCTGCGTGGGCTTCGTCTTCAGTTCTTGCGCCGCGGCAATGAACGGCACCAGCGTCACATGAACAAACAGTGTGTCTTCGCGGCCCAGTTCCTGCCGCATCTGGCGGATCGCTTCCATGAAGGGCAGCGACTCGATGTCGCCCACCGTGCCGCCGATTTCCACGATCGCCACGTCGACGTCCTGCGCCACCTTCTTCATCGCTGCCTTGATTTCGTTGGTGACGTGCGGTATCACCTGCACTGTCTTGCCCAGATAATCGCCGCGACGTTCTTTCGCTATGATCTGCTCGTAGAGCCGACCGGTGGTCCAGTTATTGTCGCGAGAAAGTTTCGCGTGGGTGAAACGTTCGTAGTGGCCGAGGTCAAGATCAGTTTCCGCGCCGTCGTCGGTCACAAACACTTCGCCATGCTGAAACGGCGACATCGTCCCCGGATCGACGTTCAGATAAGGATCAAACTTCATCAGGTTGACTTTCAACCCGCGGCTCTCCAGCAGGCAACCGATGGAAGCCGCGGCCAATCCCTTGCCCAGGGAAGACACAACTCCGCCCGTTACAAAGATGTACTTTGCTGGCATCTCTTCCTCGCTCTAAATTGTGTTTGAAAGATTGTGCAGGTGGGGTGCACGATCAATTATGACAGAAAAAGCTGTGGAAAGAAATAAGCGATTGCTTCCACTCATTCGTTCCTCAGTTTCAGAGCTTCCAGTTTCGAGTTTCAAGTTCGCGAAGGATTACAGTGCTGTTCGTCTCCTTAGCGCCGCCCTGCGCACGTAGTATCTCGATGATGCGCTGCAGGTCGGCTTGACCCTTGCATGCAACTCGCAGGCGAGCGTCAAATGATCCGGCCACAATTGCGATACTGACTACTTCCGGAAATTTCATGGCGGCCGCCTCAAATTGCTGGGCACTGGTTCCGGTCTGGAGCTTTACGTCAATGTAGGCCTCCAGCGTGAGCCCAAGCAATGCAGGATCTAGGCGGGCGTGAACTCCCCGAATGATCCCAGTCGATTGCAGCCGCCGAAACCGCCCAGCGGTCGCGTTTGGACTTAGGTAGACGCGCTGGCTTAAGTCTCGGAAGCTGATACGCCCGTCAGCGCAGAGCGCACGGAGGATTTTTCGGTCGATGTCGTCCATGGCAGCGTTTTTTTTGGGAATTGAGCGTTTTCGGTCCATAAGATTGCACAAATCACCAAATGTACGGGTTGGCCTCGCTTTTCATTCTACCTTGCAACCATATAGCAGGTATATTTGCAGCCATGGTTAGCTCGTACATGACTAAACTCTGCTGCAAGCCACTTAATGTAAGAGGAAATATGTATAGTCATCGAACAGACTGCCCGTGGAAGTCCGTTTTTTACCTCCGGGGGACTAACGGTCTACCAAGGTTCTTTCGGACAATCTGCTCTGGTACTGCGGCAATCCTGATCGCGCTACTGTTCGGCACGGTTCTTTCGGCCCAGGGCATACCGAGTGTTGAACCCATGGAGCTCCGTCGCGGCATGCCGGTTGTGCAGGTGACGGTTAACGGCAAAGGCCCTTTCACTTTCGGCGTTGATACCGGTGCGGGTGGAGAAGCGGGGGTCAGTCGATCCTTTGCTCAAAAGCTCGGCTTGCCAATCTCTGGCGAAGCTGAGGTGGGTGATCCGAGCGGTAGAAACCCTCAAAAGGTTCCGGTCTTCCTTATCACTTCGCTGACGGTCGCTGGCGTCGCATTTAAGGACATCAAAGCGACGCAACTGCCGCCCATGCCAGATCAAGATTTTGACGGCATCCTTGGGTTTGTCCTATTCCATGACTATCTCCTGTCACTGGATTACCCACACCAACAGATGCTTCTCTCCGTCGGCAACTTGAGCCCTGACAGTGGAAAAACAATCATCCCGTTCACTATGTCACATGACATACCGGTCATCACACTTAAGGTTGGGGCTGGTCAAGTCGATGCCGACGTTGACTCTGGCAGAATGGGGGGCCTGAGCTTACCCGAAGCTTTTGCCAAGGATCTCCGGTTTGCCTCCCAGCCGGTTACGATCGGCCGTGGGCGAACCGTCTCGGGCGAGGTTGAAATCAAGGGTGCTCAACTTGCTGGGGACATCCAGGTTGCGGGCTACACATTTTCCCGGCCTTTTGTCGAGATCGACTCGGTGTTCCCCACCGCCAACTTTGGCGCAATCCCCCTGCGGCACTTTGCAATTACCTTCGACCAGAAGAACAAGCTGGTTCGATTAGTTTCGAACGAGCAAACCCTCACGATTGACCCTCCGCGCATGATGGGTGGGCCGCCACCGCAGCAAGGATCTCCGCCCGCGCCAGATGTGAAGCAATAAGCCCGCCGGGACTTGAAGTCACACACGCATCCTCGGCCGCGTTGACTATCTACACAAGGTAGGCGAGAATGATTGAGATTCCTCCGGAAACTCAAACTGTTGTGTCCCGCAAGTGGGCCTGTGGCGCAGCTGGGAGCGCGCTTCCATGGCATGGAAGAGGTCGTCGGTTCGATCCCGACCAGGTCCACCAATTTCTATCTTCATCCTCTTTATCGTCGTGGGATCGGGCATCGGATTCGCGGTGAACACTCCGGTACGCATGCGCGGATTGTGGCGAGTCCCTTGATGCGAAGAATGCTAGGCTGGTATCGTGAACCGGCGTCTCACCACTGTTCCCTTCAAACACATCGCCATCATTCTTGTCACCTGTTCATTTTTCGGCTCAGTCCCTTCGGCCTTTGCCGCTGCCTGGACCGTGCACGCGCAGCCCGCGCGGCTAGTCAACGGCGGCCCCGTATTGTTTCAGGTCAGACCTGCGGTGCGGCTGCAATCACTAAGCGGAACCTGGATGGGACATGACATTTCCTTCAGCTTCGACGCGACCAGCAAGACCTGGTTCGCGCTGGCAGGCATCAGCCTGGAAACGGCTCCCGGCGCCTATGCTCTGGAACTGACCGGCGAAAAGGTTGCGGGAAAAACTCCACACGAGAAAATCTCATTCAGCCCGCATGTTACCGATCGGCCTCGGAAAATATCCAAAGCTTCCGGTGAACCCTCACGGTCGAAGGCAAATTCACCGAACCCAATCCCGAGCAGCAGAAGGAAATTGAAGAAGGCCAGCAAGTCAAGAAGGATTATCTGAGCCGGGTCACTCCGCAACGCGAGTGGTCGGGAGATTTCGCCGAGCCCGCCAACGCTGAAATTTCCGACGTCTTCGGCGCCGCTCGTGTCTTCAATGGAAAAACACAGAGCCCTCATCTCGGCCTGGATTTTCGCGTTCCCAGCGGTACTCCGGTCAAGGCCATGAACGATGGCACGGTATTGCTGGCACGGCCGCTTTATTTCGAGGGCAATTTCGTCGTGCTGGATCACGGCCAGGGTTTGCTCACCCTGTATTTGCATCTTTCCGAGTTCAAAGTGAAGGAAGGGGAACAGGTAAAACGCGGGCAGGAAATCGGCCTGAGCGGCGGCACGGGCCGGGCCACGGGACCGCACCTTCACGTCGCGGTTCGCTGGCAGGGAACCTACCTCGATCCGCGAAGGCCTGCTGCGTTTGCGCCTGCCGCAATCAGCGATTAGCAACTAGCTCTTACCATTTGGCTGGCGTGGAAATGTAACAACCAATCGCTAAATTGCCAACGGCTAATTGCCTACGCGTTCCCGCCCGAAATCCCGCTCAACCCGCGCGCCGGAATATCCCGCAGCGCATCCTTCAGAATCTCTTTCAGCTCCAGGTTGCGAATCAGCCGGTGTAGATAATTCGGATGCACGCCCAGAATGCGGGCCGCCTCGGCATAGCTGCCTTGCGTCTGCTCCACGGCATCAAGAATCAGGCTGCTTTTTCAATTCCTTGACCGCCGCGTGATAATTCGCCTCCCTCATCTCCGGCAGCGGAGGGCGCTCCAGCAGCGATTCCGGCAGATCCTCGGGGAGAATCATGTCAGAGGCTCCCAGCACCAGCGCACGCTCAATTGCATTCTCCAGTTCGCGGACGTTGCCCGGCCAATCGTAGTTCACCAGGCAAGCCATGGCTTCGCACGAAACCGGCCGCGGCTTCACTTTGCAGCGCTTGGCATGCTTCTGCACGAAATGGCGTACCAGCATCGGAATATCTTCCTGCCGCTCCCGCAAAGTAGGCATTGTGATCTTCAACACCGCCAGGCGGTAATACAAGTCCTGGCGAAAATTTCCGTCGCGCACCGCCTGCTCCAGGTTGCAGTTGGTCGCGGCAATGATGCGGATATCTACTTTGATAGGACGGGTTCCGCCGACTCGTTCGAACTCACGTTCCTGCAGCACGCGCAACAGTTTGACCTGAAGCGTGGGAGCCAGTTCGCCGATCTCGTCGAGAAACACCACGCCTCCATCGGCCACTTCGAGCCGGCCTTTCTTCAGCGAGGCAGCTCCGGTAAACGCTCCCCGCTCGTGGCCGAACAGGTCGCTTTCGAGCAGAGTCTCCGGAATCGCGGAGCAATTGATGGCAACGAACGGCTTGCGGGCACGCGGACTGTTACGGTGCAAGGCCCGCGCCGCCAACTCTTTGCCGGTTCCGCTTTCACCCTCGATCAATACCGTCGAATCTGTGGGCGCCACACGCTTGAGGAACTGGTAAACCTCCTTCATGCGCGCCCCTTCCCCCACCAGACTCCGCTCCTGGGTGACCTCCACCATCAGGCGCTCATTTTCCTGCTCCAACCAGTGCAGGCGGCGAGCGTTGTCCAGCGCAACCGCAGAAATGCCTGCAATCGCCGTCACTAGTTGCAGATGCTCTTCGTGAAGACGGTTGCTCAGACTGTCGCTGTCGAGATAAATACACCCAATCACTTTCTGAAATACAGTCAAGGGCACGCACAGCAACGAGCGCACCTGGGATGCCGCTAGGCTCTCCACTTCTCGCAGTTCGTCGCTGCCCCGCACATCGCTGCCCAGAATCGCAATCCCTTGCTCCAGCACCTGCCGGGCAATGGTGCGGCTCACCTTGACCAATTGGGCCGGCCCTGCCTGCCGCATGCGCGCGAACATGGAGCTGAATTGCTGGCCTTCCATGTTTGCCAGCAGAATCGCGCCCCGGCCCGCGGGAACAATCTCAAAAATCAGGTCCAGTATCTGGCCTTGCAGTTCGTCGAGATCGCGAATCGCGTGCACAATCTGGCTGATCTTGAGCAGTGCGTTCAGGTTACGAGCCACGCGCGAGGTCGCCGGCAACTCCTGTAACAACCGCTCCGGCTGTAGATAGACCACATCCCGCGGATAGAGAATAGTGGTCTCCGCCGTGAACTGAGCCTCCTCGAATTCCACCCGGCCCGCGGCCGGCGCCAGATTCTCGTCTTCGACCAGGAACAGAAACGAGGAGTCACCCGTGGCGATCTCGTCTCCGTGTTGCAGCCACTGCTCTTCTACCCCGGCGCCGTTCACCAGGGTTCCGTTGCGGCTCTCAAGATCCCGCACTCGAAATCTTCCCTCTTGCCAGCTTACCCGGCAATGTTTTCGCGAAACTGAAGGGTCTGCGACCGGGATCCCATTCGAGGCTTCCCGCCCAATGGTCACTTCGCCCTCGGCTAGAGGAATCGTCGAATCTTTCAAGGGCCCGGAAAGTACCAGAAGTCTGGGATGCAAGTTTCCTCACCTCGCGCCCTTCTTATCACACTTCGGCCCTAAATTCATTCCCGAACTGAACTCTTTCCATTATCCGAACAGATAGGGACGCTATCCGATCAGATAGCATCTGGAGCCGGCCCCCGCCATCAACTCTCCTCCGGCAACAAACCACTTCGGTCGATAAACACTTTGCCGAGAGCAGGTTGCGGGGATGCTTGCAGGTTCAAGCCGGCCCGGCAAAGTCTGGTATGCCGAATGCACTATGCGGGTTGCGCCAGCGCTCGGCAAAAAGCGATGGGGGAAGCGCTTTTGCATTAGTCCTTGCCGAGCTTGCGCAAATCAGGGATCCGAGGGGCCCCCTCATCGGGTCCCTGATTTCTTGAATCGCTGCCGGCTGAGGCGCCGGTTAATGCTAACTGGCCAGAGCTTCATCCCCTGCCAACACCCTAGCCGCAGGCGCCTCGATCGCCGCGCCATCGCTAAAAGTCACGCTATTGCCAGAAATCGCCGCTACCCGCTCCCCCGGAACCAGAATCCCCACCAGGTTCAGGGGATCGGCAGCCGACAGCGTGATCGTTTCCTGCGCTGCATCTAGCTTCCGCAGTGCGCGCACCGAATCCACCGCGACCGGCAAGGCAAATTGCTCACCTAGAAATCCATCCACGAATCGCCCGCCCCGAATCTCGCCCCGGTCCTCGAGCCGCCGGAAGCCCGCCAGCAATTCGCGCCATGGCGGCAGGTTCGCTTCCCGCGCCAGTGCGTCCCGGACAACAATGCCGTAACGCCGCAGCAGCATCCAGCAAGCCGCCTCCACCGCTCGAGGCCGCTCGACAACTTCATCGGTGTGCAGCAAAGCCCAGCGTCCAGCATTGTGCCTTGGACGCGTCGTGCGCCCACTGCCCTGCCCGGCCCGCCGCTTCGGATCGATCAACGATCGCAGATTGTCGAAGCCGTCGGCAGTCACCAGCCCCGCGGCCACCAACTCCCAAAGCGCAGTCTCGATCTCCGCCTTCAACTTATCGGTGCCGCGAACCATATCCGCAAAAAATGAAGCGCCGCGCTGCCGCAGAAAATCGAGTACCGCCTGCGCACCCTGGCTCAAACCACTATTCGCGGGCTGTTCCGCGCCCGGATGTCGTGGCGTCATCCAGTCCGCATCTTCCCTGATAAAAAACGTGATCGGAGCGACGCTGGTAGGTATCACCCGTCGCTGGCGAGTAGGCGCCTCCGCTCGACCATCCGTTCTGCGGCCCGCACTGGAATACTCGAGCGTCGCCGGATGCGGAGATAGCCTTCCCCAACCCACTGCCCCGGTCAGGCAAAGCTGGTCGAGCCATTTGGGATCGTAGTCCACAACTCGCCGCGCCAGCACCTGCCGCTCCCACGCATTCGCCGGAATCTCAAAACCTTGCAGTTGCCGCAAAACTTCGAGCGTCCCCCGCTCGCCCGCAACCTGCGTTCCCGCAGCCACATGCTGCCAGCGCAGCAGCCACTGCATAAATTGCGCCGCCGTAACCGGCTCGATCTGTTTACGCAGCGTAGCGACGGTCAGACGATGTATGCGAGCCAGCAACCGCCGCTCACACCATTCCGTCTCGTGCTCCTGAGGCACAGTTATCTGGTGTGGAGCGGGAGGCCCCGCCCGCTCGGCAGCACCACTGAAGTTTCCGCGCAGGATGGTCCCACTAGCTTCCATACGAAGCAAAGCATTCGAGATCTCGGAAGCGGCAATCCCTAAAGTCTCCCCGAGTTGCGTCGCAGTAGTCGGTCCCAAATGCGACATCCATCCCGTAATCATCGTAAGCAAAGCATCGTCGCGGGAAGGCGCCGTGGTCTCCACATCAACCAGCGTCTGCACAAATCGCGCTTCAGGAAACAACGCTGAAAAAGTCCTGGCGCGCTCGGCAGCAACCCAGTAGCGGCGGGTTCCCGCCGGCTGTCCAGAGAGCCTGCCCTGAGCTTGCCGAAGGGGCGTCTCGCCCTCGGCGATGGTAGCGATTCCGGCCCGTCCTTCCTTAATCAGTCTCTCGAAGAATTCCAGCCAGGGATTCACCAGTAACAAATCTGCCGGCAGCGCCACCAGCGTATGCAGCACGTCATGCAACTCATCCGCATCGCGCACATCCGGCCAGGCTTCCTCCCGCACCTGAGCAATGGCCGCCGGATCGAGCCCACCCACTTCCTCAAGCACCGATTCCGGCAGCATCCGCCGCATCTGCACCGCCCGCGCCCGCCGCTCCTCGAGCGGCGCATCATCGAGAAACGCATACGGATTCGCATTCAGAATCTCATGCGAAAACTGCGATGGAACCGGTGTATCGACCGCGAGGCAGCGAATCCGCCCATCCGCCAGTCCGCTCAGCACAGACTTCAGCCCGTCGATATCCATCGCCTCGGTAAGCACATCCTTCATTACCTCGCCCACCAGCGGATGATCCGGAATCTTCCGCTCGCCCTGAATGTTCTCAAAGCAAGCAGCCGCGTCGGGAAAAACCGAAGCCAGCAGATCATCGCTGCGCATGCGCTGAATCTGCGGTGGAACCTTCTTTCCGTTTTGAAAGCGCAGCAGCGCCAGCGCCCGGTTCGCGTCCCATCGCCAGCGCGTGGCGAAGATCGGGGAATCAAGCGCCGCCTGTTCCAGAATCGGCTGCACGGTTGCCGCCTGCAGAAAATGAAAGACGTCTCCTAGCGGAAAGCTGTGCTGCTCAGCCAGAGCAATGTTCAACCCGTTGTCGGTAGCCGCAGCCTGCAACTCGAAGTTGAACCCAACGCAGAAACGCTTGCGCAGCGCGAGTCCCCACGCCTTATTGATGCGCCCTCCAAACGGCGCGTGGATCACCAGTTGCATCCCGCCGCCTTCGTCGAAGAAGCGTTCCGCAATCACAGTCGTCTGCGTCGGCACTGCGCCCAGCACCGCCCGCCCTTGCAAAATGTATTCGATCGCCTGTTCCGCTCCAGAATCATCGAGCCCACACTCTTCTTTAAGCCAGCCCACAGCCGCAGCAACTTCTGGCTGGGTAGCCGAGAAACCAACAGGCGAAGTATGTGGCAACATCTCGCTGATCTTTTCCCGTAAGCCTCCAATATGCTCCGAAAGTTCCTGAGTTCGCGCCGGAGCTTCACCGCGCCAGAAAGGAACGCTAGGCGGCGCTCCATGAGCATCCTGCACCAGCACGCGCCCGGCATTGGTTTCGATCCGGCGAATCATCCACGACGTATTCCCCAACAGCATGATGTCGCCGCGGTTGCTTTCCACGGCAAAGTCTTCATCCACCGTTCCCACCACAATGCCGTCGGGTTCCGCGACCACGGCGTATAACGAGTTGTCCGGAATCGCTCCCCCACTGGTGATCGCCGCCAGCCGCGCCCCACGCCGCGCCCGCAGCTTGCCGTTCACTCGATCGCGGTGCAGGTACGCGCCATAACGCCCGCGCCGCGCAGCAATGCCCTCAGCCAGCATCTCCAGAATCGCATCGAAGGTCTCGCGCCTCAAGTTGCGATAGGGATAAGCTCGCCGCACCAGCGTGAATAACTCATCCTCACTCCAGCCGTCGCTGCCAGATCCGGCATCGCCGTCCGCCGCGCTCGTAGCGCCCGCATCCTCGCCGGCCGTCGCAAGCCCATCCTGGGCTCGCTGCCGCAGTCGAGGCGCAGCCGTCGTTGTTCCCGCAGCGCATATCGCCACAATCTGCTGCGCCAAAACATCCAGCGGTGCGTCCGGAATCATCAGCCGGTCCAGATCGCCATGGCGAATCGCCCGCACCAAAGCCGCACACTCCAGCAAATCGTCGCGCGTCGTGCAGAAAAGCCGTCCCTTGGGAACCGCTCCGCGCCAGTGTCCGGACCGTCCCACGCGTTGCAGCGTCACTGCAATCGCCCGCGGAGAATTGATCTGCACCACCAGATCCACGGTGCCCACGTCAATCCCCAACTCGAGCGACGCGGTCGCCACCAGCACCCGCACCTGGCCTTCTTTCAATTTCTTCTCAGCCGCCAGCCGCAGCTTGCGCGAGAGGCTCCCGTGGTGCGCCGCCACATTCTCTTCCCCAATGCGCTCCCCGAGATTGTGCGCCACACGCTCCGCCATGCGCCGCGTGTTCACAAATACCAGGGTCGATCGATGTTGCTCCACCAGCGTCACCAGCCGGTTGTAAACCTCGTCCCACATTTCGTTCGAAGCCACCGGCCCCAACGGCATCGCAGGAACTTCGACTGCCAAATCAAGCGTCCGCTTGTGTCCAATATTGACGATGACGGCATCGGAATCTAGCGACGAGAAATCGGACTCAGGATCCGATCGGGAAGGGCACGACTTCAGTCGTGCCGTATGAGTCGCGCTATCGGAAGCGGCTTCAGCCGCTGAGGTTCCTTTCCCATAGCCTCGATTTCCCGTCAGAAAGTGCGCAACTTCTTCAATCGGCTTCTGCGTAGCAGAAAGCCCAATCCGCACCGGCGCCTTGTGAGTCAGCGCCTCCAGCCGTTCCAGCGACAGCGTCAGATGCGCCCCACGCTTGTCGTCGGCCACCGCGTGGATCTCATCCACAATCACCGTCTCAACATCGCGCAGAATCGCCCGGCTCTTATCCGCCGTGAGTAAAATGTAGAGCGACTCCGGCGTGGTCACCAGAATATGCGGAGGCCGCTTCAGCATGGCGCGCCGTTCATGCGCCAACGTGTCGCCGGTTCGTACTGCGGTGCGAATCTCCGGCATCAGCAGTCCGCGCTCCCCTGCCATAGCAAGGATTTCCCCCAGCGGCACCTCCAGATTTTTCTGGATGTCGTTGCCAAGAGCCTTCAGCGGCGAAACGTAGAGAACTTCCGTACGATCCGCCAGGTCACCTGCCAGCGCCTTGCGCACCAGTCGGTCAATGCAGGCAAGAAACGCAGCCAGCGTCTTGCCCGACCCGGTCGGCGCAGAAATCAGGGTCGTGTGCCCAGCCAGAATGTGCGGCCAACCCTGCTCCTGCGGCTCAGTAGGCGTGCCAAACCGCTGCACAAACCACTCCGCTACGAGAGGATGAGCCCAGGCGAGAGAGGAAGGAAGGGACGACATTCGAATATTGTAGCCGGACGACCGAGTTTCGTAAAATATTCGCTTTTGCGACAGTCACTTTCGCGCCTACTGGATCTGGAACGCGCACTGCACGGTGGCGCTCACGCCAATCTTCTGCGGTTGCGGCGGGGGCAACGGCGGAGGCGGGGCCGCGCGCTTACGCTCCCAAAGGCCAGAGTTGCTGGCTTCCACACTCTCGCCTGTCGCGTACATTGGCAGCGATTGGAGTTGTGCCACGCCCACCAACTGCTTCACATCCAGGCTCATGTAGCGCAGGGCGCCGAGTTTTTGTCCTTTTTGCTCCAGTGCAATCGAGGCCCGGCCCACAGCGCGCCGCATGGCCTCCGCGACCGCCTGCTTCTTGGCTGCCTCCTCGTCGGCGAGTGAGTAAGTTAGCGATCGGAAGTCGGCGACGTTGTCTTCCACCGACCCATCGAGGATCGGGCCGATTCGCGAGAAGTCACGGATACGCAGCTCAACCTCTCCCTGCACGTAGTACGAGCGAGCGCGCTTCTTGCGGTCTCCCTCATACACCGGCGCGACCGTCAGCACTCCTGTAGTGACGTCTTCTTTCTTGAGTCCATTCCGCCCCGCGAGATCGACGATACTCTCCATCGATTGCGTGGCCGCGGCGTAGGCATGTTTGATGTCCTTGTCCTGGGAAAAAATCTGAAACGTCATAGTGGCCAAGTCAGGATCCGCCTGGTAGCGGCCGTCGGCCTGTACCACCAGCGTATCTGCGATAAACTTCACTTCAGGCGCTTGCGCTCTCGCGAGCAAGGAAACGAGAAGCAGCAAACCCGGCAACCAGAAAAGTCTCTTCACGATAACCTCCGGCGGGCTGATCACACCCGTGAGTGAACGACTGAACTCCTCTATCTTGCATAGCATCTGAACCGGCTCGATATAATTCGTTATCCTGGTTACTTGGGGCCCGTAGGAACGAACGGTGTTAGAATTCTCGGTCGCTTTCCGAACCAAGGAGAACCACCTTGACCGCGTTGCGCTCACTGACCTGTTACGTACTACTCTTCGCCTTCACACAATTCACCGCGGCCCAAACCTCCTCGGAAACCACAGCCCCATCCGCAGTCCCGACGCAGCTTCTTGGTTACACTTCGCAAACCTCAAGTGCCGAGCGCGACCTGGAAAAGAAGTTTCAGGATGGCATCGTCGCCGCCAACATCCGCGAGAGCGATCGCCGCCTCAGCGCCCGTCCTCACCACGTCGGCTCGCCCTACGATAAAGACAACGCCGAATGGATGCTCGCCCGCTTCAAGGAATGGGGATTCGACGCCCACATCGAGACCTTCGACGTGCTGTTCCCCACCCCGAAAGAGCGCGTGCTCGAACTCCTCGAGCCCACGCAATTCCACGCCAAGCTGCAAGAGCCAGTTCTCGCCGTCGATCCCACCTCGAATCAGACTTCCGAACAGCTTCCCACTTACAACGCCTACTCGATTGACGGCGACGTCACCGCTCCGCTCGTATACGTGAATTACGGCAACCGTGACGACTACGAACAGCTCGACCGCCTCGGCGTTTCCGTGAAGGGCGCGATCGTAATTGCGCGCTACGGTGAAGGCTGGCGCGGCATCAAGCCCAAAGTCGCCGGCGAGCACGGAGCCATCGGCTGCATAATCTATTCCGACCCCAAGGGCGACGGATATTTCCACGGCGAGGATTACCCTGAAGGCGGCTGGCGGCCGCGCGAAGGTGTGCAGCGCGGCAGCGTCATGGACACAGACTATCCCGGCGATCCTCTGACCCCAGGCGTCGGCGCAGTTCCCGGCGCCAAGCGGCTCGCAATAAAAGACGCGAAGACCATCACCAAAATCCCCGTGCTGCCCATTTCCTACGCTGATGCGCTGCCTTTTCTCTCAGCCCTGCGCGGTCAGGTCGCGCCGGAAGGCTGGCGCGGCGCGTTGCCCATCACCTATCACATCGGTCCCGGCCCAGCGCGCGTCCACCTCAAAGTCATTTCGAACTGGGACACCAAACCGGTGAATGACGTAATCGCGACTCTGCACGGTTCGGCCACTCCCGATCAATGGGTAATTCGTGGAAACCATCACGATGCCTGGGTGAATGGCGCCGACGATCCCCTCGCGGGAATGGCTCCCGAGCTCGAAGAAGCACGCATGCTGGGCGAGTTGCACAAGCAGGGCTGGTCTCCCAAACGCACCATCATCTACTGCGCGTGGGACGGCGAAGAGCCCGGCTTGCTCGGCTCCACGGAATGGGTCGAGACCCATCTCGACGAACTGCGCAAGCGCACCGTCTCTTACCTCAACACCGACGGCAATGGCCGCGGGTTTCTCTTTGCCGGCGGAACCCAGGACCTGGAAGGAGTCGTCAGCGGCGTTGCTCGTGACATCAACGATCCAGAGAAGAACATTTCGGTCTGGGAGCGAGCCCACCTGCGCGCCATCTTGAAAGCCAAAGACGCAGAAGAGCGCGGCAAGATTCGCAAGAGCGCCAATCTGGAGGTCGAGGCTCTCGGCGATGGATCAGACTACACCGCCTTTCAGGACCACGCGGGCATTTCCGCGCTGGACATCGGTTTCGGAGCCGAGGACGAGGGCACTCAATACCACTCCATCTACGATGATTTCTATTGGTACACTCATTTCGCCGACACCGATTTCGCCTATGGACGAGTCTTAGCCCAGACCGCGGGCACAACGATGATGCGTCTTGCCGATGCCGATCTGCTTCCCTACGACTACACTCCTCAGGCCGAGGCTATCTCCAAATACGAAACCGAGCTGGAGAAGCTGTTGAAGGAGAAACAGGACGAGTTCACCGAGCGCAATCTCGAACTTCAGGAGGGCGTCTTCACCGCGACTTCCGATCCGCACAAAACCTACGTTCCGCCTCCTGCAGAAACCGTTCCGCCATTCATGAACTTCGCGCCCATGAAGAATTCCATCGAACTGCTGAAGAAAAGCGCGGATGAATACTCCAAGGCGCTCGCCAAATTCAAGAGCAGCGGCGCAACAATCTCCCAGCAATCGCTTGCCACGGTGAACGCCGATCTGCTCGGCATCTCGCGCCTGTTCCTCAACGAGAAAGGTCTGCCCGAGCGTCCCTGGTTCAAGAACCAGATTTACGCTCCGGGCGCCTACACCGGATACGGCGCCAAGCCGGTCGCCGCTGTGCGTGAATACATGGACGAAAAGAAATGGCAGGAAGCCGATGCTCAAATTCCCTTGGTCGCCCATGTAATTGAAAACATCGCCGGCGGAATCAGCAAGGCCGCGAATGATTTGGATACTGCGCTAAAACCTAAGCCGTAGCAGCCAGAAATAAAAAACCCACCGGATGCTTGCTTGGGGCGTGCTCGGGTCAGCATCCGATGGGCTACCGTTTCTCCTTACTCACCCTGTTGTTTTCAGGAGTATTTCCAATGATTAAACCTCAGAACTCGGCCAAGCACCGTCTAATTTTGTAAAGCTTTGTAATTTTCGCGCAAAGATAAGCAACAGCTGTCTCGCGATCGAACCTCGTGATCAACCCGGCTAGTCCGAGACCACCGCGGTCTTTGAAGCCATGAGTTCCGTGAAGCGCGGATTTTTCCGCAGTGCAGTAAAGTCTTCGTCCTTGTACACATTCTTCAGATCCTTATAGCCATCTTCCATCGCTTTCTTCAGGTATTCGAGCGATTGATTGGAGAAACCCATTTTGGCGTACAACTTCGCGACTGTGTAGTCGTAGCGGGCGCGATCTTCGGGACTGGGCAGTTGCGCCTGCACGCCCGCGCGCGAAGTCCGCTCAAACACTTCAGGATCCAATTCCAGCGCATGCTGGTAAGCCACTATTGCCGGTGCAAAATCACGCTTGGAAAAATAAGCTGCGCCCAGATTGCTGAAGAACGATGCCGAGTTGCGGTCCTTGGTAATCGCCTTCTGGTACTGCTTCACTGCCGGTCCGAATTTCTTGTCCTCGTAGAACACCACGCCGAGATTGTTGTAGGCATCGGCGAATTCGTGATCGGACTTTATGGCGCGTTCAAACGACTTCCGCGCCTCCCTGTAACGCTGCATCATGAGTTCCGTGATGCCAATCTTATTCAGCAAGACTGCGTCATTCACTTTCTTTCCCAGCGCGGCGCGGTAATAGTCAAGAGCATCAAGGTAGAGCTTCTCCGCGCGCAACTCGTCGGCTTGCTGCTCCAGAGCGGCCGCGGTTGCGTCCGGGGATGGAGGATCGATGGCACGAATCAACGGAGGTGCGATCTGCACCTGCTCCGAATGAGAGACTTGTGCCAGCGCGGTTGTAACAGGGATTACAACAAGAAGAATCAGGCAGGCCTTCCAGCAGGACATACACACCCCCAAGGCGACCGGTTCCGACTAGCCCATTCTGTCATAGTTTTGGCCGGCCGGCGAAGAAATTTGAGCCTGGTTACGAGGGCAAACAGGCTGTTGATTTCTAACCGAAATAAAACTTTGGTAACCTTCCCGGAGTGGAACATTTTGCCCTGTTTGAGTCCCGAAACCGGGGTACCCCCCCCACCCCCCTAGCCTCTGAAAAGCTTGCTGGGCGCGGTTTTTGCAAAAACTGTCTGCAAAATCTTGATGTCAAATAACTTAGAGGTCAAAATCTTGAGAACAAAGGGGTTGGGTTGAAGCTGATCGGGCCGTCCGTACCCCGTGCTCCTCGACCATGATCGCGCGATTGCGGTAGGCGACGCAAGGTTGGACGTCACAAGAGGGGTGTGGATTCTTCTGGAAAGGAGATTGCCCCGAGCTGAAATCGTCAGTGCGGCGCGGTCTGGGTGGTGTCTGGTGGCTTGGGCGGCGTTGACGATTTGTCGTCCTTGAAGATTCCGGCGATTTTTCCGAAGAAGCTCTTCTTCTTTTGTGGATCGGCGTTTTGCGGGTCTTGTCCGGTCGCCGCCTGCGAAGCGGGCATTGGCTTGGCTCCGCCGCCGAAGAATCGGTTGAAAAATCCGGCGACCGCACTCTGCTGGTCACAGGTCTCGCGGGGCTCCGTGCCCGCCACGAAGGCTGCTTCGTAATCATCAGGGCAGGTTGGCGTGGCCAGGCGGTTCGTGGCCTTATCCAGTTGCACGTCGACCACTCCGGTGGGCTGAGCGAATTCCTTCATGTCGGCATACTGTGGCAATGCCGAGGCCTTCTTCATGAACTCGGTCCAGATGGGCGCGGCTGTCATCGCGCCGCTGAGTCGAAGATCGCTGTAGTCGTCATAACCCACCCAGACGATGCATAGCAAGTTCGAGGTGTAGCCCGCGAACCAGCCATCGTGGGAACTGCCCGTCTTGCCCGCTGCGGGCAAGGTAAATCCACGCAGGCGAACCGCAGTGTAGCCGAGGCCATTGTTGATCACGCCTTCCATCATGTTGGTCATGACGTAGGCAATGCGCGGATCGAGCACCTGCCGCTGGTCCGTCTTGAAGTTCGCCACCACGTCGCCCTTGGCGTTGCGCACCGAATTCACCAGGATGGGAGAAAGACGCGCACCATTGTTGGCGAATGACGTGTAGGCTCCCGCCATATCGATCGGAGGTGCGTCATACGATCCCAGAGCCATGGCCGGAGTGGCCTTCACCGAAACGATTCCTGCCAGCTTTGCCAGGTCCGCCACTTTGTCGTAGCCCACTTCTTCAGCGACCTTCACGGTGGCGTTATTCAGTGACATGGCCAGCGCATAGCGCAGCGTGACATCGCCGTGGTACTCCTCTTTATAGTTGCGCGGCTCGTAGATCTGGTCGCCGTAGGCGAAGCTCGAAGGCGCGTCGGTTACGGTGGAAGCCGGGGTAATCACGGTCGTCGACCCGTCTAGCGCGGTATTCATCGCCGCGGCATACACGAAAGGCTTGAAGATCGATCCTGTGGGCCGCTTCGACAAGGCGTGATTCAGCTGGCTGAAACCGTAATCCCTGCCGCCCACCAAAGCCAGCACTGCGCCGGTGTGCGGATCGAGCGCGATCAGCGCGACCTGAGCCTGTGGGCCAGGCGCAATGGTGGTCTCGACTTTCTTGCCGACCTTCACCTTCTTGGTGCGCATCTTGGTGACTTGGTCATCCACCAGCTTCATGCCCATCTCGACAGCCTGCGCCGCCGACTTCTGCAGATCGGGATCGAGGGTCGTATAAATGCGGTAGGACTGGTCGTTCAAGTCATGTTCATTGAACCGGTTGATCAGCGTGTCGCGTACCATGTCGACGAAATACGGCGCGTCGCTGGCTTCCACGTTCGGAGGCGCCAGCTTCAGCGGCGTGGCTTTGGCCTTCTCCGCCTGCTCGCGGGTAATGGCGTGGGTGTCGACCATTGAATCCAGCACCAGGTTGCGGCGCTCCAAAGCGCGCTCTGGATGCCGGTAGGGCGACAACCGGCTCGGCCCCTGGATGATGCCCGCCAGCAGCGCCGCCTCGGGCAAAGTGATGTCCTTCAAGTCTTTATTGAAATAGGATTTCGAAGCCTCGGCAAATCCGCTGATGGCGAACGATCCGCGCTGCCCCAGGTTCACCCAGTTGCCATAGAACTCAAGAATCTGCTGCTTGCTGAACTTCTGTTCCATCTCCTCGGCGATCAGCATTTCGGTCAGCTTGCGCCTTACGGTTTTTTCCGGCGTAAGGAAGAAGCCGCGAGAGAGTTGCATCGTGATAGTCGAACCGCCCTGCTCGTGGCGTTGCCGCGTCAGATCGATCCACCCCGCCTCGAACATTCGGATGAAGTTCACCCCGCTGTGCTCGAAGAACCGGCGGTCTTCGATCGCGAGCACCGCATCCACCATCACCTTGGGAATGTCGGAGTACTTCACTACCTGTCGCTTGGAGCGCTGTTCGGAATCGAACAGCGCAGTCACCAGCTGGGGTTCCAGTTCGTAGGCGGAAAGCTCATTGCCCCGGCTGACGATCTTTTCGACCTGACCATCCTGAATCGCGATGTGCGCCGCTTCCGGGCTGTGGTAGCTCTCCGGCCCAGGGGTGATCTCGATTCCGTCGCTTACCAGGTGGAAAGTACCGAGCACCGACTGGCCTTCCTGGTCGGAATACCCCGCCCGTCGCAGGAACGTGGCGATCTCCTTGGCATCGATCTTTTCGCCGTCATGCACGATCCGGGGCAGGGCGTAGATTTTGGCTGAGTTGTTGAATACAGGCGTCCGGAAGCGTTGCTCGATAATGCGGTCGTACTTGATGTAGAAGTAGCAAAACGTTCCACCCAGGCCAATCGCGACCACCAGGAAGATAACGAGCGCAGCTCGAATCACCGGATCGCGGGGCAGCCCGCGCCATCCCTTGCCGCCGTTGCCTCCGTTACCTCCGGCTTTTGGGATCTTGATCTTAATGGCCACGGTTTGACTCGTACCCCCGTTGAAGAAACTGCTTGCTGGTCAGACGGCGGGACGCAGCAAAAGGTTTGACAGCCTCGCTCTCCTTTTGCCGATTCCTTCTGGAGCTCTCCGTCACCGCCCAATGTCAGGATGCTGTGCCTTCCATTGTACCGCCGTGCCTGCAAACAAAAAGAGACCCGCAGTGCATGCGGGTCTCTAAGCTGTTAATAGCGGAGTAAATAGCGAGGTCGCGTTCATTCCGCACCCAAGCGGACTAAAAGCCGGCTACTGCGGATCCGTCATCACCCAATAGCCCGGCGTGATGAAGGTCGCTGGCGAGGTCGGCTCCGTAGGAATGCCGTCCGCGCCGATGCTGAGCGCCCCTAACTGCGTCACGACGGTAGCTCCGTTTGAGATGCTGCTGTAGACGAACAAGTTTGCCCCCGATTGATCGAACTGGCCCCAGTGGCCGGTCCCGATTCCGGTGGTCGGGAAGCCGGTAATCGCAGTAAGCGCTCCGGGTTGCGACCCGGCCGTGGCCAGCAGGTAGCCTTCGATGGGGTTGTATGCCGAACCTGCGTCGTTGATGCCGAACGAGTAGACGAACTCGCCGCCACTCGAGGGCGGCTGGACCGCGATGTTGAGCGGCGAATTGGTGGTGGCAAAAGGAGATCCTGTTACCTGGGTAAGCGTGCCAGCCGGGGTCGTAGTGGCGGTCTGCTGAATGCTGAATACATACAGTTTCTTATCGTCGACGCCACTGAAGCCCGGCGCTGCTGAATTCCCCGACGTGCCAACCAGGAAGTTGCCGCTGGCGTCGCCCTGCAGTTGCCACATCCTAAATGCGAAGGGGCTGCTCGAAAGTTGTGTCAGCGCACCCAGGGTCGTACCGTTTGTTCCATCACCGATGGAATAGCCGAGCACCTCGGCACCAGTGTGGTTGAGCAGAGTTTCCGTCACATAGAGATATTTGCCCAGACCATCCGTAGTCAGATTCCCGGGGTTCACCGGAGTCGAAAAAGGAGATCCGGCGATTACAGTCAAACCGCCAGTGTTAGAGATTTGGAAAACGAAAATCCGCTCGTTAAAGCTATCCGCAATAAATAGCAACGTGCCGGCAGGGTTGGTGGTCATGATGTATTGGTTGAAAGGGATCGACGCGTCCGGATCAAATCCCAATAACGGTGCGGGAAAGTTGGTCAGTGCCGTGAGAACGCCGCTGTTACTCATAGACCAAGCGAAGAGTTCATCGTTCGAAGGGCCGAACATCGCGTAAATGAACGGTTGTTGTCCGACTTGCTGGGCAATCACCATGCCAGCGCCAGGATTGTTGATGATGGTGGTATCGGGCGCGACGAAGTCGGTGATGGGCGCGAATGTTCCGCTGCCGGAGTTCAAGGCGTAGCCGTCGATCGTGCCCGTGCCGCTGGTGTCCACAGCAAAAGCAAAAGCCGTAGCCCCGCCGCCCCCGCCGCCGCCATTCCCCCCGCCAAACCCCGAGTTTCCGGGTGTGCAGGTCGAACTGCCGAACGTGACGCGGCATCCGTAAGACTCGCCGCAACTGGCCAGGAACATCGTAGCGAGCGCCAGCAACAGTAAGCTGAGCAGCACTCGAGCGTTCGTCTTCATGAACTGCCTCCACCTGAGCTTCACTGATTCGCGGCGAGCGCGTGAAGAAACTCTTAATCTAATTGCGATAGTAGGGGGAAGGTAACATCGTGGCAACGTTACGAATGTCACTGGCCCTTGTCGGTGGTTTCTGAATGATGACGTAATCTACTTGGAGGAAGTCCGAAACTAAGTCAGCATTTGTGCCGCGGGTCCGAGGTAGCTCGTACCATAACCATTCGACTGCCGATAACTCGCAGCTCTTCCGACTTAGACTCACTCCGCAGTCGAGTCCCAATAGCGAACCAGAAGATTGCGCGAAGACCCGCGGACTGCGGTGCTTTCGAACGCGGCAATATCTCGTATCTACCCGTCTGTCGGGCTGTGCGAGCCGCAGTTCCTCACACCTAATCGAAGATAAATCTCGCCGCGCAGCATGCTGTGAAAGCTCCGTGTGACTATCGGACGTGACCACTCGATTGCATAGTAACCACACATTTCCCTTGCCTCCATTATTAGAAGCTGACAACATTCGAAGTGAAATCTGCGGGGGATTTTTTCAGGGAGGATTTTCTCAAGTGAAACGAACAAACATTCTGGCCGCATTGCTCGTCGCTCTGTCGCTCATCTCGACTGGATGCGGCACTTCAGACTATGTGCAGTCGGTACAGGTCACATCTAGCTTTACTAACCTGGCGGGCGCCGATTCGACGGTTCAGCTAACTGCCAACGAGGTCTACCATAGTGGCAGAACAGTCCCTGTCACAAACTCTGTCGTGTGGACGGCGACGCCCTTCGGCCAAGACGCAAATACCGGGGACGCTCTGCCGACCGATGGCCCGCTTATCGCGCCCATCAACGCCACTGGTTTGATGACGGCGGTAGATCCTGACATGTGCACCTGGAATAACATCGCCAATCCCCCGACGGGAACCCCGGTCTGGGTTTATACGGGATATTACAACGTCACGGCGACCTACAACGGCATGGTGTCACAGCCGGTAGCTATCGGCGTGGGAGCGCACACCTCCGCCAGCTCTGAAGTTGGCGGTTGCGGCCCAACTCCGCAGCCGTAGCTGTTCTCGGGTCTGCTCCCCCGCAGATCACATCCCGAGACGAAGCCGTTTTCCTCTAACTCAAGATTGTCCGTTGAATTCCTCTGAAGCTGTGCGGCCCACTCCCCGCACAGCGTCCTCTTCAATCTCACCAGAAATCAAGCCCCGAACCGTCGTGCCCTGCGCAAGCGCGCCGGCCGCACTGATTTCAAACTCTCATAAAGGTGAAAGAGTGCGCTCCATCAGCTTGCCCTGTTTTGCCGACGGTCCGAACGGAGCCGAGGGGAAAGGAATGGGCTGGTAACGCTCCCCAGAATGAATCCGAGCTCCAGAGTGATCGTGAGATGTGCGCTCAGGAGAGAACGCGCAACGAAACCACGAACACAAGTCACCCGAACCCAGTCGCACCGGGTATTGGCCACTGACCGCTGGTTTTCTACTTGTTTTCGCTCGACGGATTGAAGTGCATCTCGAAGGAATAGCCGGGCAGATTGATGGGCACTGTATAGTCTGCAGCTACGTAAACGGCCATCAGGCCGGGTGTAAGGATGCGCTGCACGGTCACCTGCTTCTCGCTGATCGGCAGGTCATGCTCTTTGGCCTTGCGCAGCACGTCATTGCGAACATCATCGTCGCTTTTGTTCGGGTTAGCCCCTGCCATCATCGCGACCTGCCTGAGGTCGTCCTCAAAGCTGAAATTGGCCATGATGGGCGGAGCTACCTGAAACAGGGCTATCACCACCAGAATGATCGCCAAAAATCCCGCCAGTGCCTTAAGGGTTCCCATAGTCTCAAAACTGCGCCCGCCAGCGGCGCAACTTTCAGGCCTTGGCTGGCAGCACTCCTTGAAAATATTCCACTACCGTCGTGATCGTAACATCGCGCACTTCCCGAGTCGAGCGTAGAACCACTTCCACGGTACCTTCGGTAACCTTCTTTCCGACCGTGATTCTAAAGGGGATTCCGACTAAATCAGCGTCCTTGAACTTAACTCCCGGCCGTTCGTCCCGGTCGTCGAGAATCACGTCGAAGCCGGCGGCTTCCAGCCGGGTTCCAATGTCGACCGCCGCCTTCAGCAGGCTCTCATCCTTCACATTGACAGGAGTAACCACAATTTGGAACGGCGCGATCGACGGCGGCAGCCAGAATCCGTTCTCATCGTTACTCTGCTCTACCGCCGCGGTCAGAATGCGCTCAATCCCAATCCCATAACAGCCCATGATCGGCATAGCTTCCTTGCCGTTCTTGTCCAGTACGCGCAGTCCCATCGAGTCCGAATACCGGTAACCTAGTTTGAAGATGTGCCCAATCTCAACCGCCGTATCAATGCGCAAAGCCTTCCCGCAATTCGGACAAGCTTCGCCAGCCGTCACCGCGCGCAGATCGGCATACGCCGTGGGATGAAAGTCCTTGCCCGGCGTCAGGTTCTTCAGGTGATAGTCCTCTTTATTCGCGCCCGCAATCAGATTGCTGCGGCCCTGGAGAGCCTCATCGACCAGCAGCAGAGGAAGCCCCGCGTCTTTTTTCAAGTCTTTGGCCCACTCAATGCCGACGGGTCCTAAGTATCCCGCGGGAGACTTGAACAGAGCCTTGATCTCGCCTTCCTCCATGGGCCTGGTCGCGACGCCCACCGTAGCGTTGAACTTCGCCTCATTCAGCTGATGATCGCCGCGCATCAACACTACAATCGGCCGCGACGCGGTCTTGTCGCTCTTCTCATCTCTATTCGACCCCGGCTTGTTCGACACCCGCTTATCCGACGCCGGCTCGTCCGACATGTAAGCCAGCGTCTTGATCTTGTTCTTCGGCGAAACTCCCAGAAACCGTGCCACATCTTCAATCGTCTTCTGCCCGGGAGTGTGCACCTCGAGCGGCTTGCCATCGCCTTCGGCAGCCAAGTCCGCGACTGCCTCCAGCTTCGACGTAGCTTTCTCCACGTTCGCCGCGTAGTCGCAACCGTCGCAGCTCACAATCCGGTCTTCTCCCGCCGGCGTGCGCACCATGAACTCGTGCGATTCCTTCCCTCCCATCGCTCCCGAATCGGCCTCCACCACCATGTATTTCAATCCGCAGCGGTCGAAGATTCGGCGATACGTGTCGTAATGCTTCTTGTAGGAAACATCCAGCCCGGCTGCATCGATGTCGAAGGAGTATGAGTCCTTCATGATGAACTGCCGCACCCGCAGCAACCCGGACTTCGGGCGCGGCTCATCGCGAAACTTTGTGGCAATCTGGTACCAGACCTGCGGCAACTGCTTGTAGCTGCGCAGATCTTTCAGGGCAATCGAAGTCATCACTTCTTCTTCTGTCATGCCCAGCACAAGGTCGGCGCCCTTGCGGTCTTTCAGCCGAAATAGATTGTCACCCACCAAAGCCAAACGTCCGCTGGCCTCCCAAAGCTCCCGCGGATGCAGCGCCGGCAGAAAAAACTCCTGCCCGATCCGGTCCATCTCCTGGCGCACGATGCCCATGATCTTGTTAAACGACCGGTTGCCGAGAAAGAGATACGAGTAAATCCCCGCCGCCAGCTGCCGAATGTAACCCGCCCGCACCAGAAACTTGTGGCTGGCCACTTCAGCGTCGGCGGGAGCCTCGCGCAGCGTAGGAATAAAGAGTTCTGACCATCGATGCATAGTGAATGATTCCTGTGGAAGTGGAAGTGGTTATTGTAAATGATTGCCTGAAAGGAGCCGCGCGGAAGCGGCAAAGTTCATGCGGGGACAGCCGCCCCGGCTTTCCGTCGAGCGCAGCTGGGTCCTCCCAGCTCGGCACTGATTAAGAAGTAAGCCGCCGCAGAATCTCTTTCCCCAGCTTCTGCGTCTCCCCGAAAAGCTTCTGATACTCGACAAACATCCGGTTCAATTCCAGTGCCTTGTCCGTCGAGGGATGCTTGCGCAGGATCATGTCGCGCACATGCACCGGGTTCGGCAAGGTTGCGTCTTCCGTCAATTCTTCCAGCGCCGTGTTGGGATCGTAATGATACATGGAAGTATTGTAGCGCCGCCGTCCCGGCGGCTGCCGCCGCTACACTAACTCGGTGCTCCACAGATCATGCAGGTGGACAATCCCTTCAAGCCGCTGATGAACGTCCACGACCATCAGCGAAGTAATCTTCTTCTCCTCCATCAAAGCGAGTGCGGTCGCGGCAAATTCCCCAGCCGCAATCGTCCGCGGACTCTTCGTCATGCACTCTCCCGCCGTCAGATCCATCACGTCCTTGCCGCGCTTCTCCAGCAGTCGCCGCAAATCCCCATCACTGATGATGCCCACCAGCCTCTCGCCTTCCACCACAGCCGTTACTCCCAGCTTCTTGCGCGACATTTCATAGATCACGTCTGGCATCTTCGTCTGCTGCCCCACCCGCGGCAGTGCTTCGCCCGAGTGCATCAAAGATTCCACCCGCGCTAGCCGCTTCCCCAGCTTTCCTCCCGGATGCAGATTGGCAAAATCTTCTTCCTTGAACCCACGCTTCTCACTAAGCGTAACCGCCAGCGCATCCCCCAAAGCCAGCATCGTAGTAGTCGAAGCCGTAGGGGCCAGTCCCAGCGAGCAAGCCTCCTCGGCAATCGAACAATCCAGCGCCACGTCGGCCGCAGAAGCCAAAGTGGATGCTTGCGTGGAGCGGGCGCCCTCGCCCGCTGCTTTGGACTTTGATTTGGCTTTCAATTCAACTCGATCTGCCGACAATTTTGCCGCAGACTTCCCTGCTCCCCTCGACCCCTTGATGCTGCCGGCATTCGCGGGCGACGGCACCCGCGCCACACTGGTCGCATCCCCCGTCATGGCAATCAGCGGCACCCGCAGCCGCTTGATCGTCGCCAGCAGCGCCAGAATCTCCTCCGTCTCCCCGGAGGCCGAAAGCGCCAGCACCACATCCCCACGCACCACCATCCCCAAATCCCCGTGCAACGCTTCCACCGGATGCAGATACAAAGCCGGTGTGCCCGTCGAACTCAGCGTCGCCGCGATCTTGCGTGCAATCAGTCCGCTCTTGCCCATCCCGGTAACCACTACCCGCCCCGCGCAGGAAAACATCAAGTCCACCGCTCGCTGAAACGCCGGCGCCATCGGGCCGCCGATTCGGTCCGCCAGCGCGCGCAGCGCCTCCGCTTCAATGCGCACCACGTTCTCGCCAATGTGTTTCATGAAGACGTTATCCTACCAGACGATTGAATTGAGTAATTTTGTAATTGGGTAACTGGGCAATTTGAAAAGCAAACACCACGCGCGACCCATAGTTTTCAAATTGCCAAGTTACCAAATCACTCAATTACCAAATGCCTCTAGAAATGATCGTCGCTGATCGACGGCTGCACCGGCTTCTGCCCCAGCACTGCCAGTCCCTTGGCCTGGATGATCCGGTCCCACGGCCCCGCCTGCCAGTTGTCCCGCGTCTTCACCGGATGCTGCCACGGCGGCAACGCCACCATAAGATTTCGCGCCATCGAGTGGAGATAAGGTTCATACATCGACCGCAACTTGGTCAGCTTCTGTCGTGCTTCTTCCGTGCTTTGCAACTTCAATCCCGCCGCCGCCAGCGTGTCCCGCAGCGTGTCAAAACCGGCGTCGGTCAACCGCTCCGGCGCCAGAGGATCGTAGCGCGCATTTACCACCTGCGCCAAGTCGACGCCCGCATGCCGCGCCATCGCGAACGTCACCCGCGCCTGCCCGGGATGAATGCCATCAATGCCGGTTATCAGCAGCGAAGTCACATCCAGCATGGTCTGCAAAGCTCCCAGCCACGACTTATTGCTGTGCTGCGAACGGAAAAAACTCAACACCGGATAAGAAATGTGACTTTCCAGCAACTCCCCCGCCCAGCGCTCCCAGTCGCGCAGACATCCATCCAGCACCGTCTGGTCGATTGGATTCTCCGATGACCCCGCCAGCCGCAGCAGCAGCTCGATCGCAGTCGGAGGGGATCCGGCTCGCGCGTCGAGCATGGAGATCTGAATCTCACGCCGCGAAAACGACGCGTACACCACTGGAAGGTAGCCGATCACCACCCCCAGAAACGCGAAACCCATCCCCGCTTCCAGCACCGAAAGCGCCCGCGCCAGGCTCGAGGTCGGCACAATGTCGCCATACCCCAAAGTGAAGAACGTCTCGCCGCTGTGATAAATGATCCGGGCAAACGTGATCGGCTCGTTGCCCAGTTGTTCGTGCCCGCCAATGCCATATTGCAGCAGCGCGAAACCCAAGATCAGGCTCGCGGCCCAGAAACTCAGCAGCGTGATCAGCGACAGCGGCCCGAAGTATCCCAGAAAACTCTGCTGCCGCGAAGGCGTCCGGATGCGCCCCGCAATGTTCTTCCACGGAATCCAGGTGCGCCGCAAAAACCATGCTGTCAACTTAAATTGCCGGGTCACCCGCCGCGGCAGCACCACCGTCTCAAACGCATCCAGCAGCACCACGCAGATGATGACAACGCCAAAAATAATCGCAGGAATGCTGCCGTGAGGGCTCATGACGGATTCTCAGGTGAAATCTTGATGCGGAAGGAAGGTTAACAGATTCGGGATCGCCTCAGCGTCCGGCCCACCCGTCAAAACTCGAAATGCGGTGGAGCGGGCCTTCCAGGCTCGCGTCGGGGCGGCCAAAGGGATCGGGCTTTAGCCCCTGACATAGCCATGAACCTACTGCGGCTTAGCCGGTGCCGGAGGGTTCTGCGCCGGTGGCGTGGTCGCTGGCGATGTACCCGGCGGCGTAGTCAGCCGGTTTCTTCACCACCGGCTTCTTCTTCACCACCGGCTTCTTCGGCGGCTCGTTATCATCCACCACAATTTTCTTCGGAGGCTCCGCCGGAATCGCCGCCTGCGCCGTCTTCAGATCGCCGCGCAGGCGCACAATCTCCTGCTCCTTCGACGCGGCCAGGTTCTCCAAACGCTCCGCAATCTGTTTTCGCGTGCTCTCAAAACTGGTCAGATCATTCGACAACGCCTGGAAATCGTCCTTCGATCCGAATGCTCCCGTCGATTCCGCCACGCTCCCCAGCACGTCGTAGAGCGCATCCAGATTCCGGTACAGCTTGAAGGTCGCGGGCATATCTTCCGGCGCATTGCGCAACTGCCCAATGATCTCGGGCAACGCATTCTGCAGATTGCGCTGGATCGAATCCACATTCCCCAGCGCCTGCTTCTTGGAGGAGTTGTCAGTCTTCCAGCGTTCGACCCGCAGCTTCGTCAGGTCGGCCTGCGTGGCCTTCGACGCCGTCTCCAACTGCGACAGCAACCCGTTCAGTTGCGTCACCGACGCATAAGAAACCGGCTGGCCCTGCGCCGGCGTTGCCGCCGAAGCAACCGTTCCCTGCACCGAATACTGCGGGGGAGCCGCCATCGGCGAACCTGCCGTCTGGGCGGGTGTGTTAGCAATCCACAGCAACGCGAACAACACGTAAGAACAGAGGATAGGTTTAGAGTTCATTGATTCAAGAGCCGGTGGCGCCGTGCGTGCAACAGAATATCGACAAGCCGAGAATACTACAAGCCGACGCCTTCGTTCCTCGGGTTCCTTGAGATGCCCTGACGAGGAGATGCCCTGACGAATGCCATCATTACAACGGCGATGCTTCACGACCCGGATGGCGCAATCGACAGCAAAGGAAAACCCAAGGGTTGGATGGCTGTTCAATGCAGAAATAGCGCGGCCCCGTCAGGCGGGACAGAGCGGGGCCTATCTTTCACTTCGACGATCCCGGCGTAGGCCGCCGGTCGATAGATGTGCTTGGTTATGGAAGATTCTGTATTTGCCCGCCAAATACTGACGACGTATTGTTCCCGTTGCCGACGACAGTATCGGTGCTCAGGAGAACCGTCGCCCTAAATCCGGAAGCCAAAACTCCAGTCGCGTTGCTGGCCGAGGTCGAGTTCTCGAGCGTCAACTGAGTTTGAGTGGTACCGGAGGCGTCTGCTTCTAACCCTGCCGCCCCGTTGTTCTCAAGTCTCACCCGGTCGATCGTGCCTGTAACGCTGGCGGAACCCGAGGGCGAAATCTGGATTCCATCCTCCTGGCTGTTTCGGACGGTGGTATCGTCGATGAATATTCGACTCTGACCGGAGCTGGGCGTGATGCTTATGCCTGTTGTGAAGGCGTTGATCTTGCAGCCTTCGACGAAAAGCGATCCGCCGCTGACGAACGATATTCCTGAGAGCGGAAAAGCTAATCCCTGGAACGTTAGCCCTCGCAGAACAACTACGTCGGTTGGCCCGGCGTTTACGACGATTCCGTTTGTACCGGAAACCAAGATTCCCGCAATTAAACCATCCGCTTCAATGGAGATGGACTTGGTAATGGTCAGGGCGCCAAATCCTCCAGGATCCAGGACGTCGATTTCGCCACCGGTAGCGGTTTTTCCAATGGCCCCGGCAAAGGTCTTACACGGAGCGGTACGCGAACAGGGATTCGCGTCATCGCCAACTCCGGATACCCATGTTCGTGTGGCCTGGCCAAAAGCCAAAGCGTCCGCCAGGCATAGCAAAGCACCTACAGCCACAAGCCGCAGAAAAACGCGTTCCCTTCTCATAGAAGTTCTCCTGATTGAAGAGTCGAGATCTCCAACTGTAATTTCATTATCTTAAGCCCAGACCTTACGGCTGCCGCGGCGGAGGAGGATCAGCCGGGACGCCCCGCGACCAACTCTACTTGCCAGCGCCATCGTTGCAACTCCCCACCTGGCCTAGCCGAATACATTAGGCCGCGAAGCTAGTTCCATTGGGTTAGGTTTGACGTATTAATGTCCGCTGGAGAGTCGTCCGTTGCTCGCGGCGTGGTACTTCCCCCAGACAGCTTCGAACGCGGGATCGCCATAGTGGTTGGGGCTCTCCCCCGTCGGGTCTCCTGGTCTGGTCCAGCCGAGTACCCCCCGCCTGCGGTTGGCCAATAAACCCTGGCGCGAACGATAATAGCCAATGAAAATCAAAACCGGCGCATCCAACTAAACGTATGACCCGCACCAGCACAACCCCGCCGAATCCCCGCCGCAAGCCACTGTTTACGGCCATCACCCTGGCCGTGCTCGGTCTTGCTTTCGTTTTCTCCGCTCCCGCTCAGGACCTCTCCCGCCGCCTCATTCTCAAAGACGGGTCCTACCAACTGGTCACCCAATATGAAGTCAAAGGCGATCGCGTACGCTACAAAAGCGCCGAACGCGACGAATGGGAAGAACTTCCCTCCGCTCTCGTGGACTGGCCGGCCACCGAAAAGTATGGGAAAGACCGCGCCACCTCCGCCATCCCCGACGCCGCAGCGCTAGACAAAGAAAAAGAAGCCGACGCCGACCGCGAAGCCGAACAGTCCCATCTCCCGCAAGTCGCCCCTGGCCTGCGCCTCCCGGCAGATTCCGGCGTCTTCCTGCTCGATAATTTTCAAGGCCAGCCGCAGCTGGTCGAACTACAGCAGGCCGAGGGCGATATCAACCCCAACACCAAGGCCAACATCCTGCGCGGAGCCCTCCGTCCCATCGCCAGCGCCAAGCAGACCGTGGAACTCGACGGCGAACACTCCACCCTGCGCGCCCACGTCGCCGTGCCCTCCATCTACATCAATGTCGATGATGCTCCAAACAACGAGGCGCCGAGCGGCCAAACCGCTTCCGCCAAACCGTCCCAACCGAGCCTCGACGCTCCCCGCTCCCAACAACCCCAGCAGCCGCAGCAACCCGAGCAGGCTATCGTTCCCTTTGATCGCTTCCGCATAGTCCACGCCAAAGTTAAAAACGGCAAGCGTATCGTCGGCGACCTGAAACGCAGCGCTGCCGGCAAAGTCAGCCGGGATCAGAATTTCGTGAAGACCACCATCGACCGCGTTGGCAGCGGCTGGCTCAAGCTAACCCCCACCCAAGACCTGGCCCCCGGCGAGTACGCCCTGGTTGAGATCCAAAGCAACGACGGCATGAACCTCTACGTGTGGGACTTCGCCGTAAACCCCAGCGCCCCCGCCAATGCCAGCCCCTGGAAGCCGGACGTAAAGCCAGCCGATCCGGAGAAGGCCAAGGAGAATTAGGCCGCTAAAGGCGTACCGGCGTCACGAGCCATCATCTTTCATCTTGCCCGATAGGTTTGAACATTTCTAGCATCGTTATTGGAAAGCTCTCATGGGGGAATGCCTGAACGATCCGCCAACCGTGGCGCTGATAGAACTCGATCGCCGCTGCATTCGATTGGACGACGCGAAGATGCAGGGTTTCATGGCCGCGAGCAATTATTTCAGCCTCTGCTTGCGCGAGCAGACGCTGGCCTACCCCATATCCCCGGCTTTCGCGAAGCACCCATAAGTCATCCAGCCATTCGCCGCTTGTCCGCACCACTCCAATGATTTTCGCGTCCCGAACGGCAACCCAAGAGGAATGCCAGTTCCCCGCACCGACCGGAAGCGGTGGAGATGCCCAAAGGCCGCCGTAAGTCTCATCCACTACTGTTTGGACGACCGCGCGAACGGAATCGTGCTCCTCGGGCTGCGGTCGTCTTACGAGCAAGTCGATCATCTACTAACCAATATAGGCTTTAAGAATCAGAATGCTCTTCGAACCAAGATGCTCCATTTCCCTTGTTGCCGAAAATTCGCCTTAGCGGTCATTGACCAGCGGCCAATTGTTTATAATGAAGCGAGAGGTGCACTATGCCGGATATCAAGAAGGGTTCAACGAATTCACCGCAACAGCCATCAAACAAACGTAGCCCTGACCAAGCTGCCATCTCCGAGCGGTTGGAGAAAGACGCAGATGAAATGGCGGATAAGGCTCAGGAGGTCGAGAAAAAATACGACCAGGATCACGATATTTTTACGAAGTGAGAGCCCGGTGATACGCGTATCTTGCAAAAGATAAGCGGGTGATGGCGAAACGAAGCTGACGGCTCCTCGTTATTCTCTCATCGAATTGCAGGATCGTCAGTCGACTCTTGGGAAGGCTCTGAAGGCCCCAAGCTAGAAGCTGCCTTCCTACTTCATTACTCCCCGCTGCGCAATCCCAATATTGTCCCGGGTGGTGTTCTTCACCAGGTACATCATCTCGTCCGCCTGGCGAATGATGTCATGCGCGTCGCGCGCATCGTGCGGGTAAGTAGCTAATCCAATCGAAGCCCTCACGTTCAGATTCAATCCTTCGTCACGGCAAAAGCTGCTGGCTCGCAGCGCATCGCGCAACCGTTTTGCCACCACCAGCGCTTGGTCTTTACCGGTCTGCGGCAATAGCACCACAAATTCGTCGCCGCCATAACGGTAGGCAAAGTCGATCAACCGCAGTTGCGCTTTCACCAGATAACCAATCTCCGCCAGCAGCTTGCTCCCGATCAGGTGCCCGTGGGTGTCGTTGACCGCCTTGAAGTGGTCGAGGTCGATGAACAAAACGCTGAACTCGTAACCGAAGCGCGACGAGCGGTAAACCTCGGTCTCCAGCGTCTTGTATAAGTGCCGTGCGTTGTACAGACCGGTACAGTCGTCGGTGATCGTCAGTTCCTGGATCTTCTCCACCCAGCGCGCATTCTCAATGGCAATCGCCGCGTAGTCGCAAAGCGCCTGCAGAAAGAAAACTTCCGGCTCGTTGAATTGTGACAGGTCCACATTCACCAGCTGGATCACGCCCAGCACCCGCAGCCGCGACCGCAGCGGCACGCAGATCACCGAGTGCGTCTCCCACTGCGTGGCTTCGTCGATGCGTTTGGCAAATCGCGGATCGCTTTCCACATCCGCCGAAATCACCTGTTCGCCGGTCTTCGCCACCCATCCCGCAATGCCTTCGCCCACTTTCAAGCGAACATTCTTCAGCGCTTCGGCGGCGTCGCCCACCGCAATCGCGAAGTAAAGTTCGTTGTGCTCCTCGTCCACCATCAGCAGCGACCAGGTGTCGGGACGGAAGTATTCCGCCATCTTCTCCATGATGGTCTGCAGAATGGAGTCAAGGTCCAGCGACGACGTCAGGGCTTTGGCCACGTCGTGGAAAATGGTCAGTTCCTGGCTGTGGCGCGTCAATTGTGTGCCGGTGGCCTCGGGCATGCCTGCTTCCCTGATCCTGATTTCTTGATCCCGGTTACCTGACCTCTGTTCCTTGATCTTGAGCTGGACGGAGTGACAGTTCCAAAAATTATAGGAGCGCCCCGCCGCCGGGGCAATGAACGTTGGTAACGGGAACCCCTAAAGCCAATGCCATGCTCATCTTAGACGTGTGTAGGGGATGCCGGTATTCGTGAGCAAATGTTGGCGACGGCCGCCTCGGCCGTCCAGACGAGCGCAGCGAGTCGTCCTCCCGCCCCGCCCCTAGGACCCTTGGTACGCTAAGGCCACCCATCTGACTCTAGCCCCCAACGCCAAGGCGGGCGTATCCTTAGAGTTAAGGCGGCGCGATTAAGACGATGCGAACAATTACAGCCCACAAAATTACCCGATCTACAACTCTCCTGCTGGTAGTTCTTTCATTACTAGCCCTGCAAGCCCAAAGCGCCGCGCCGGTCGACCCCAAAACCATTCCCGTCATCGACGGCGGCGTCGGCCCCTGCTCCGCCGACTTCACGATCACAGATTCCGCGCAAGCGCCAGTCTACGCTGCCAACATCAAGGTCCACATCGCGTACGGATTCATGTACCTCCACAAGCTGGACCTCGAAGTCGGAACCAACGCCAGCGGCAAGGCCCGCTTCACCGGACTGCCCGACCGCACCAAGCAAGGACTGTTCTTCCGCGCCTCCGAAAGCGGCCGCGAAGGTTCAGCCTTCGTCGATCCCGCCAAAACCTGCAACGCCACTCTCACCATCGCCCTCGAAAAGAAACCTCAGTAGACACATGCAGCACGCTCCGAGGGGTGGAACAGGCCTCCGCCCCCCAGACAGGCAAGACCGGCCTTCGTCCGCGGAGGGCTGGAGCGGGACCTTGCAGGCCTGCGTTAGAGACACCGATTTCGGATCGGGCTTTAGCCCCTGAGGTCACACCCTCCGTAATGTCGATCACGCAACCCCTTCTGGCGTCCGCTCCCACCTTCGCCTATGATTATTCCCATCTCGATGCGGACGGAAATTCAGCCCGTCTGCCGGAGCTGGCCTTGGGTGCGTTCGGGGAAAAACTTCGTAAGCAGCGCGAGCTGCGCGGCATCGAGCTCGATGCCATCTCCAATACCACCAAAATCAGCCCCCGCATGCTGCGCGCCCTCGAAGAAGAGCACTTTGACCAGCTTCCCGGCGGCGTCTTCAACAAAGGTTTCGTGCGCGCCTACGCCCGTCAGGTCGGACTCAACGAGGAAGAAACCGTAGCCGACTATCTCGCCGCCTTGCGCGACAATCAAATGCAGGCGAACTCCACGTCGTCGGATTTCCGCAATCTTCCTCGCACTGATCTTCCGAGCACTGATGTTCCGAGCAAAGATCTTGCTGGCAAAAATCTTCCTCATAGCGATTCTTCCCGCAACAGCACCGGCCGTGATCCTAGCCGCCAGCTTCTCACCGAAGATCGTCGCAAACGGGGTCGTCGAAACGAAGATCGCTATAAAGATCTTTCTTTCTTACCCGCTTCCTCATCCCCTGCTTCCGCAGCCCATCCTCCGGCCGAGCGTTTCCGCCAAAAATATCCTGCCGGAGGCCCCGAGCGCCCTCCCAGTGACCATGAACGTCCCGTCCAGATTCCGTGGGGCAAACTCGCGGTGGCCTTACTGCTCGTGACCTTCGCACTCGCTCTCTGGAATTCCCGCCGTCACCGCGAGCCCGCAGCCGCGCCGCGCCCCGCAATCTCCTCCAACCGATCCCCGGCTCCCGCTCCAGTCACCACCGCGACGCCCCCAACCCAGTCTCGTTCGGCACCCACTCTTCCAATCGACCAGGCATCGCCCGCGGCCACATCGCCGCTTGGAAAACTTTCCGGGGGAACGATCGCCGGAGGGACGAGTTCCGAAGGAACGATCGCCGGGGGAACGATCACCGGAGAAACGAACTCTGGGGGAACGGCCTCGGCGGCATCCCAGACAGAACCCGCCGCTGCCCCCGCCCGGGCCACCCCTCCCCGCAAGTTAAGCCTGCTGATCCGCGCCGAGGAAACCGCGTGGGTCTCCATCGTGGCCGATGGCAAACCCGTAGCCCAGGAAACCCTTATCGCACCCGCGCACACCTCCGTGCGGGCCAGCGGCGAAGTCGTCGTCAAGACGGGAAACGCCGCAGGCATCAGCTTCCAGCTAAATGGCAAAGAAATCCCTGCGCAAGGCGACGAAGGCGAAGTCAAAACCTACGTCTTTGACGCCGCCGGGTTTCGCATACTCCCTCAGCCGCAATAAATTGCGCTGGCCCATTCAAGCCGTCTTTTGGCTTGAGGCACTAGAATATTCCTTGAAGGCTGTTTCAATTTCAGATATTGCCGAAGGAGGCGAATGGAAGGCGCCTTACCAGCGCGCCTGAAGGTCCACCACTTGATAGTGATCCACGCCTTCCGGCAACTCCAAGAGCGCCGCTCGATCCTCCGGGTAGTATTTTGGCCGCTCTGGGTTGCCCCCCGTGTACTCCGCAAGTGCGTCCATCGAATCCCAAAATGACACGAACATGAACTCGATGTTGTCCGACACACTACGCCGGAGGAGTATCCACCCGCGATTTCCCGGCACCTCACCGTAGTCGGGATACGCCGTTTCCTTCAGGAAGCGCTCGTACCTATCTGCATCAGCAGCACTAGTTCGACCTCGCCAGACGCGAATGATCATCGTTCCCTCACCCCGCGCTCTTCCCGTGTTCCGATAGCGTGACCCTTGATTCGTCGATGAAGATTGCTGGCTCCTGCCATGGGTGATTGGGAAGGAGACCGCGGATCAAGAATCGTTCGAGCAGATCAGGGTCGTGCGCGATTGCGAACTCGATGCGCACCGTCGGCACGCGCTCGGTCCGGCCAATTTCACCTACCGTTGGTTTCGCGCCCGGAACCGGACGGAACTGCTCTACCCCCACGGCAGACCACCAAGCCGATTGCTCGTAATGCCCGTATCGCAAGGGTACCTCGCGACCGATTCCTTCCAGGAGCGCGTCCAAATGCTCGGGCGGAACAAACGTTGTAATTCGATACATACTGGTAAAAATCATCGCGGGGTTTCCTCACGCATGGCAAGCCGCGTCCCATGGTAACCAGCTATTAATGTTTAGATGGTGTCATGAGAGACGCCATTTTGCAATCCCTTGGGCGGGTGGCCCATTCAAGCCGTCCTTTGGCCTGAGCGGGGCAGTTCCACCGCTGGACAAAATCTCCCCCGCCCGCTGGGTTTTTCGCGCTGTCCATTCTGACTCGACGTGTTGGATGTGCCGCCATCCCCACTCATGCGAAAATGGGGAGGGTTAGCGGCCGATTTCACTCAACGAGAAATTAAGGCTCCGAAGCAGCAACCTAAGCCGCGACAAACGTCACCGAAATAACGCGATGACCCAGCAGCCCACTCTTCAGGAAGTAAGGAAAACGCAGGACGCTCAAGTCGAGCGCCTGCGAAAGCTTCAGCGCGACAAGCCGTTGGCGCCCCTGGAACAGCAAGAACGCTTTCAAAACGAGATCGACTCCGTTATTCAGGACATTCGGAACCTGGACACAGTCATACAAGGCTTGCTCAAACCCCCAACGAAGTGAGCACGTCGAATGTGAGCGGAAATGACGGGTGGCCCATTCAAGCCGTCCTTTGGCTTGAGTGCGGCGCTTCCCTCCGCTTGCCTCCCGAATCGCTCCATCCAACATCGCAATTCCGCTATTGAATTCATGATGTGGCACTTAGGCCTAAAATCATTGCGTCACTGCAAAGCCGCCTGTTAGCCTCTGTGAGGGCTTGTTTGCGACGGACCTTGCCCTTGATCGATCCCGATAGTATGATGTTGGTTCGTTCTTTCGTGTGATCATTGTGACCGCGAGCACTACCCCCTACCGTCGCCAGAAATAACGTCCAGAGCAGTTTCCTAAGGAGAACAAATCTTGGCAGCAACGAAGAACCGCATCTTATTTACTTCCGAATCCGTAACCGAAGGCCATCCCGATAAGATCGCCGACCAGATTTCCGATGCCATCCTCGACGCCTGCCTGGCCGAGGACACCGCCAGCCGTGTAGCCTGCGAAACCCTCACCGCCACCGGCCTCGTAGTAATCGCCGGAGAAATCACGACCAAAGCCTACGTTGATTTCCAAAGCGTAGTCCGTGGCACCGTTCAATCCATCGGCTACGACAACGCCGTCTACGGCTTCGACTGCAACACCTGCGCCGTAATCTCCAGCATCAACAAACAGTCCGGCGACATCGCCATGGGCGTAGACACCGGCGGCGCCGGCGACCAGGGAATGATGATAGGATTCGCCTGCGACGAGACGGAGGAGTTGATGCCGACTCCAATCTCGCTGGCGCACAAGCTGACCATGCGGCTCTCGCAGATGCGCAAGAACGGAACTCTTCCCTTCCTTCGTCCCGATGGAAAATCCCAAGTTACGGTTGAATATGATTCCAAGGGTAAAGTGCTGCGGGTAGATGCGGTTGTAATTTCCACGCAGCATGCTGAGACCGTTAGCAATGAGGAATTGCGGGCGGGCATTCTGAAGCATGTGATTCAGGCGGTGATTCCGGCGCACCTGCTCGATGAAGATACCAAGTACCACATCAATCCTACGGGACGTTTCGTCATCGGCGGCCCCATGGGCGACACTGGGCTTACCGGACGAAAAATCATTGTCGACACTTACGGCGGTATGGGGCGTCACGGTGGTGGAGCATTCAGCGGCAAGGATCCGACTAAGGTGGATCGTTCTGCGGCTTACATGGCGCGGCATATTGCCAAGAATATTGTGGCGGCGAAGCTGGCTGACCGCTGCGAAGTGCAGCTGGCTTATGCCATCGGCGTGGCCGACCCGGTCAGCGTGCGGGTGGATACTTTCGGCACGGAGAAAGTGGATCCTGCGATCATTCCCGATTTAATTCGCGCGCACTTCAAGCTGACGCCGAGGGGGATCATCGATTCGCTGAACCTGCGCCGGCCGATCTACAAGAAGACGGCTGCTTACGGCCACTTCGGACGCAACGATCCCGACTTCACTTGGGAAGCGACCGACAAGGCGGCGAAGCTGGCTAGCGATGCCGGCGTGGGTACGCCGGTGGCGCACGCCGTTCGTAAGTAAAGGCGTAATAAAGGATGCGAGCCAAACGCGCGATTATTGCGTCGCAAAGAACGCGACGCTTCGCGCGGCTGGCCCAGATCCTTCGGCGACGGTAAAGCCGCCGCCTCAGGACGACAATGGGAAGTAGGCCGGAAGTGCCACTCCCTGAAGAGTATTTGGGCATGCTGATTCTTCCCCCGATTCGTGTATTCTGAAAAAGCAGTGGGCAATCAAACTAGAAATGGTCCTTTAAGTATTCGGGGAGGCAGCCGGTCCCGCAGGGGCTAAAGCCCGTATTCTTATTGACCTGTGACGGCGCCGCTGAAAGCCGCGCCCTTTCAAAGCGACTTGCGGAACAGGTTCGTAAACAACAATTATTTTGAGCAGGAAAGCGCCACAGGAGGCGTATGTCGACAGCAGCACAGATTAATAGCGATATCAAGAGCCTGGAACTGGCCGAACTGGGCAAAAAGCGCATCGAGTGGGCGAACCAGTCCATGAAGGTGCTGCAAATTATCCGCAAGGAGTTCATCAAGAACCAGCCCCTCAAAGGCATCCGCATCTCGGCTTGCCTGCACGTGACGGCGGAAACCGCGAACCTCGCCATCTGCCTGCGCGACGGCGGAGCCGACGTGGTGCTCTGCGCCTCGAATCCGCTCTCCACGCAGGACGACGTTTCCGCCAGCCTGGTCCGCGATCAGCTCATTCCCGTTTATGCCATCAAGGGTGAGGACAACGATACTTATTACAACCACATCCTGGCGGCGATCGATCACAAGCCGCACATCACCATGGATGATGGCGCAGACCTGGTGACCATTCTCCACACCAAGCGCACTGACGCTCTGGAGGGCGTGATCGGAGGAACGGAAGAGACCACGACGGGCGTGATCCGGCTGCGCGCGATGGCCAAGGAAGGCGTGCTGAAGTTTCCCATCGTGGCAGTGAACGACGCTGACACCAAGCATCTCTTTGATAATCGTTACGGCACTGGGCAGTCGACCATTGACGGCATCATTCGTGCGACCAACTTCCTGCTTGCGGGTTCGAAGTTCGTGGTGGCCGGCTATGGCTGGTGCGGCCGGGGACTGGCGAGCCGCGCCCGGGGCAATGGCGCCGAAGTAATCATCACCGAAGTTGATCCCACCAAGGCGCTCGAAGCGGTGATGGACGGCTTCCGCGTGATGTCGATGGCGGAAGCGGCGAAGATCGGTGACGTGTTCTGCACGGTCACCGGCAACAAGAGTGTGCTGACCAAAGAGCACTTCGACTTGATGAAGGACGGAGCCATCATTTCTAACTCCGGCCACTTCAACGTGGAGATCGATATTCCGGCGCTCGAAAAGATGTCGTCCTCGAAGCGCACCACCAGGGCCTTCGTCGACGAGTACTCTTTGAAAGACGGGCGCAAGATCAATCTTCTCGGCGACGGGCGGCTGATCAATCTGGCGGCCGCCGAGGGGCATCCCGCGTCGGTGATGGACATGAGCTTTGCCGATCAGGCGCTTTCGGTCGAGTACATGGTCAAGAATTTCAAGACGCTCGAGAAAAAGGTCTACCGCGTTCCCGATGAACTCGACAAGCGTGTCGCCAAACTGAAGCTGGAGTCGGTGGGGATTAAGATCGACCGGCTGACTCCGGAGCAGGAGGAGTATTTGGCGGGTTGGTCGGAAGGAACTTAAGAGCAGTGGCCGGTGGCCAGTGGCCAGTTTTTGGCGGGGCGGCGTTTGCCGCCCCGTTTGTTTTTCGCAGCAGAGTGTACAGCGCGTGACAGAATGACCATCATCGTTCAGCGACTGAAGGGGAATCGAGGCAGGACTTGGGTCAAGGATTGTAATGGCAACACAACAACAGTTGACAGAAAAAACGCGCCAGAATCGTCTCAAAGGAATGTAATGACGATTCTTCGCCAACTGAGAGGCGCGTCCCCCAGTTTGGCGCTTGGATTACTTCCGGTTAGCCGATCAACCGCCCACTGACTTCCAGGAAGCCCATTTCTGGATAGTGCGCGTAGGCGGCGCAGTCTTAGAACTCTAATTCGGCAATCAACTTCAAGAGTCGAAGAAGCGTTGTGCGTTCTTCCGGAGTCAGTTCTTTTCGGAGTTTATCGTCAGCGGCTATCCTCGCATTGATCAGGCGTTTTCTGTATTTGTGGCCTTTTGGCGTCAAGGTAAGGTGAATTGCTCTGCCCGATTTTGCTTTTCTCTCGGACACAAGCCCTTCCTGAACCATCGACTTGATGGCCCGGTGCACGACAGTTCGGTCGAGACCGAGAAGTATGGCGATTTGATTCTGATTGAGCGCGGCACCGCCCCGGAGTGTGGATAGGATGAAGCCACGAGTCGTCGAGCACCGAGTTTTTCGTTCAAGTCTCTTCCCGACGGAAAAATAAGCTGCAGCAACATGGGCTAGTACTGAGTCCCTTAGGATGTCTTGAGGTATATCCTTCTTCGGAACGATGATCTTCGGACCGATGATCATAGGACGGTTACCGTGGCCTCGAGAGGTCGCCGCCACTGAGGCGGTTCCGCATAAGCAGGCGATTTCTTCCCGATCGCAATCACCATCACAATTTCATGATACCGGGTTGACAGCCCGAGAAATCTGGATAATCTGCGGCCATCAAACCCTTCCATAGGGCAGGTGTTGAGTCCCAGGGCCTCGGTGGCAATCATCAGATTCTCACAGGCCAACGATGTACTCTTCGTCGCCCACTTTAACAAGTCCTGTCGAGATGTTGGTGGCATCCCGAACGTCTTCCACAAATTCAGCAATCGAAAAAGCGCCCACTTGACCGCGCCAAAAATGCCGAACGGTCCTGGCATGAACAGGATCCGGCCGATCTTCGCCGTCCGCTCGTAGTCTCGGACTTTGGCGTGGCTGAAACCGCTCCTGCGCATCCACTCCACCTGGGATTGGGAGGTCGCTGCCAGCGAGCCAATGTCAGCCACCGCAACCACCAGGACCGACGCCGTTGCCGCAGGCATCTGTCCGAGGCAGAGTTTCGCCGCGGTTGCCTTTCGAGGCGACGATTCCAGCCAAAAGAACCGGTAGGGTTGCATATTGAAACTGGAGGGAGCGTAGCGGGCTGCATCGAGGATTTGTTCACGCAGCACTTGTGGGATTTCGACCGGCTCAAAAACCTTAACTGCTCGCCTATGGAAGAGTGCTTGCAGGATTTCGCTCATTAGGGTCCTCACTTTCAATGTTGCTATTACAACATAGAGATGTTGCAAGCGCAACATAAAAACGCAATGCCGGCGTTCGATCTCAAAATGACAGGGTGGGTTGCGAGCTGGGTTTTCCCGAAATGGGAACTCGGTAGGAGATTTCCGCATTATTGGAACCTTCCCTTTCAGGAAGCGTGGCACATGCTGCGGGGAGAGACGCCGGGGTTTGTTGACCGGATTGAGGCTTGTGCGGAGGAGGATTTTCCGCAGGGTAGTCCCCCATTGAAGTGTCCCACTCAAGCCAAAGGACGGCTTGAATGGGCCAAAAGACTTGCGTAGTCAGGGTTTGTTGGCGCCTCCGGGGGCGATTGCTCCCGAGAGGGTGCGAATACTGTCGCGGAGTTTGTCCAAAGTCTGGGAGGCCAAGGTGCCGAGAGGATTTTCTTTTCCTTCGACATCACTGAAGCCTGCCTTTTCCATTTTTCTGACGGCAGCGTTGAACCGTTTGGAACTCACTTCGTCGATGTCGATGAAGCGGAATGCCTGGGCGGTGGGCATCCCATCCGCACCGCTGTGCATGAATTGGATTTGGGCACTCACTTTGCCGAACACTGTGCCGAGATCCATTTCGGCCAGAGTTCCCTGAGGAATAGGGTTGGAAAGGACCGCAGAGCCTCCGGTAAGGGAGAGACGGCGAATTACTCCAACGAACTTTTTGGCGTCGACGGTGAATATTGCCCGCTCGTTGTTGGGGACACGGATGCGCGGTGGGCGGTTGCTCCTGGAAGACTTTTTTGCCATTACCAGCAGCATTACAACTAGGCGTGTTTGGGTCAATGTTACTTAAGTGTGCTAAATGGTAATGCTGCTGGGCGGCCCGTCACGGCTGATCCTGGAGCGGGACCGCCGGAGCGGAGGACGGGCCGGCAGCGGGGGCCAGGGCTCCGCCGCAGTAGGGGCAGAACTGGTCGGCATGGTCCACGGTGCGCTGGCAGAGCGGGCAGACGGGCCGCAGGCGGGTGCGGCAGCGGGGACAGAAGCCGAAGCCGGGCTCGACCTCGGCATCGCATTGCGGACAGTGAGCGATGCGCGGTTTGCGCAGAACGAAATAGAGGACGATGCCGAGACCGTTGGGGACAAAGATGGCAATAAGCGTCCACAGCAGGCGGCTCATGCTGCGGCGTCCGGCGTCCTGGTTGATGTAGCCGATCAGGACGGCGTAGCAACCGAGCACGGCGCCGCAGAGGATGCTGAGGAGGCAGCGAATGGGAAGCGGAGGGGCTTTGCGATCGAGGCCTACGACGGTCACAATAAGCACAGTCATGGTCACGAAGACGGCTGCGAATAAGCAGTAGGCCCAGGGCGCAAATATGAGGATCTCGTCTTTCGGTCGCGTGGAAGTTTGATTGCCGTTGGTCATAAATCTCCTGAGTGCGTACTTCTTGCTATTAGTTCGATTGAACTGGTTCGATTAACCCTGGTATGAACCAGTGTGATCCGCCAGGTGCTTATAGTTATAGTTATCCTTATTTATCCTTATCCTTGGCCAGCAGCAGGATTGCCGCCACCAGCGCCGGCGTCACACAGAAGACCAGAAAACCTACTTGCCAGACTGATGAAGCCAGTTGCGCTCGTGCGCCCAGCCATGCAAAACCGAGCCACAAAGCGACTGTGCTCAGCAGCGCGCATAGCGTGACGGCTGTACAACTGACCGCAACCAGCCACATGCGTTCTCGTTGGCGCTGCAACTCCAGGGCGCGGCGCCGTACCATCCTCTGCGTCGTCGAGACAAGGCTCCGCTCGGCGGCGATGGGGATGGCGCGCAAGCCGTGAATCGTCTCGGCGGCATTCTCGGCGAAGGCGCGGCATGAGGCGCAGGTCTCCAGGTGCGCCGCCAACCACGCATTTGACGACGATCGGTCGGAAAGACGATCGGAAGCGGAACGCGCGTCGGGACCGGCTAATGCAATCAGTCGCCGTGCCCGTTCATGCCCGTTGTCGTTCACGGTCGTATTCTTAGTCGAGTTCACAGCTGCGCTCCTTTCAGCCACGGTTCAAGTGCGCTCAGACCGCGGTAGATTCTGGATTTGACGGTGCCCAACGGCACCCGGGCCACGATGGCGATTTCTTCGAGAGACATGCCCTCCTGAAATCGAAGCACTAGCGCTTCCCGGTATTCCGCGGGGAGATGCTGCATGCCGGCCGTGATGTGCTCGCCTTGCTCACGCTGGAGAGTCAGATCGAAAGCCGAGGCGCCTGCGGCGGCGGGCACAGCGAAGGGCGCTCGGTCTTCCTGGTTTTGCATATTGTTATCCATTAAACCGTCGAGGCTGGCCGGTTGCTTGCGGCGCATATGGTCGATTGCCAGGTTGCGGGCAACCGAGAAGAGCCATGTGCTGAAGGCGTACTTGTCGTTGAACTGGTGGCCGCGTTCGAGGACGCGGATCCAGGTTTCCTGGAAGAGGTCTTCCGCCAATTCGCGTCGTCCGGTCAGGTACACGAGGTAGCGGAGAAGGCGGTGTTGATATTGCTCGATTAGCCGGTCGAGTAAGTCAGGATCTCGTCGCCGAAGTCCACGAGCGATCTCGGTGGTCTCTTGCGCCATCGAACTCTCGAAATAGAAGGCAGCCGCGTTCATACTACTGTGAATACGGGGATGGGGGGAGAAAAGACGCAGAGGATCGAGGAGCGAGCGGCATGCGCTGTAAGCTCCTGAAACGGAATGGGATCGAGTCGAAATTATGAGGCTGAAATGGCAACTGCCGAGCTTACCTATTCAATTTCGACGAACGACTTCAGGCGGGCCAGTGCCTGGTCCCACTGCTCGGAAACGAAGTCGAGATACTGCTTCATTCCTGCAATCGGCTCGGGATTGAATTGGAAGCGGGTCTCGCGACCCTTATGGACACTGCGCACGATGCCTGCACTCTGAAGCACCCGGAGGTGCTTGGTAATCGCCTGCCGGGTCAGCTTCGAACCCTCCGTCAACCTGGAGATGGAATGAGGGCGGCCGGTACAGAGCTTCGCGACGAGCGACAGGCGCACCTCGTCGCCGAGGGCGGCAAATACGGGTGCATGAGCCTGCCGTTGGGCGGCCCTGGGGCTACGGGTTTGGTGTGACCGGGTTCTTTGCGACATAGTTTTCGATGTTCTTCATTTGCTCGGTCCAACCGCCATCGTTTCTTCGGAACGCTTCGAGGCGGCGGTCAGCGGGAAGCTTGTCGAAGCCGGACTCGGTGAGGATCAGCAACGTGCCAGTGGCGGTCTTCTCCAGTTTGAATTCGACGAGCGTGGTCGGTTCCTTTGAGCAGTCTGAGGGGTAGTCGGCTTTGTCGATGGACTTGGGATGGGGCCAGGTGAAGGAGAAGAGCCGCTCGGGCTCCATTTTCTGAACGCGGGCCTCCCATTTCAGGTGCTCATAGCCGGGATGAGTAATCTGGCCGCGCGAGAGCTGACCCGCGATGAATGGGCCATCGATCTGCACGCGGAACCACTCGCCAAACTCGCGATAATCCGTCAGAGCGCGCCAGACTCGTGAGATCGGGGCCTTGAGTTCAATACGTTTCTCGATGCGATCGTTCATATTAGGCAACCTCAAGGTTGCATATTAACTCAGGATGCCACGAAATGCAACCGCTTGGTTGCTCTTTGCGTTAGAGGCGTCGCGTTTGCCAAGGGGAAGTCCGACGAGGGCTTAGAAACAAAGGGGACGGCTTGCGCCGTCCCCGTTCAGCGTTGGGGGTGAAACAACTGTTTGGGTCTCCGGGACAGCTTGCGCCGCCCCGGAGACCGCGACGGGGGAGGCCCGCGCATCCGAAGAGTGCTTCCTTCGGAATATTTTCAGGTCACGACCAAGCTTAGTAGCGCGCCTGTTCAACCCAGAGGCGAACCTTATCTTCGACCGAAAAGCGACTGGTCGGAGCTCCGGCAAACTTTGACTCCAAAGCAAAAGCGTGCGCTTCGAGGGGCACGGAGAAATGGAGCTTGGTCTGCACGAAGCCGCGCACGAAGATATCGCTGTAGCGCTCGATCCCCAAGATCTCAAACTGAACCGCGTGAACCAGGCCGTGAAACAGGGATCGTTGGGTGATTTTCTCGTTGAAGACCAGGACATCGAGAAACGTCACAGAGTGTATGTGCGGAAGGTCGGGCAGGTTCACGAAACCCAGGGCCTTATATTCTTCATAAAAAGGCGGGTTGGGGACGCGCGCTCCGTTGAGTTCGACTATCCTCACGCGATCGAGCATCGCGGCCGAAAAATACGGCCACATCAGGGCTTTCTCGTGGTTGCTGAGGGGAACGGCGGAGGAGAGGTAATGTTCACGCTGCTGGCGGAAATAAGCAGTAACCCGCCTCGCAGCGGCAACGATCTGCTCCTCCGAGACCCGGGTGAGAGGCTCGGAGGCGGCTTCGACAGCGGGGATTTTCTTTTGGATGGAAGAGTAAAACTCGCTGAGAGCGGCGGCCGACTGCACCGACTTGCGCAGGATATCGCGCTGGCCGAACCGGGCCAAATCGTCCAGCGAAAACCGCAGGCGAAGCTGGTGCGTGGCGCAATGGGCGCTTAGCAGCTCCAGCTGAGCATGCTGGAGTTCTGAATTCATCTGAGCGATAGAGACTCTGTCGTCAGGGTTTTCCCAAGAATACATCTCCGTAAAAACTCCTAAAGGCACTTGGTCAGGGCAAGGGGGGCCCGGCTACGCAAAATTTATACATCGTTATGTTTACGATGTCAACATAATAACTGAAACGTTACACTGGATGAATCCGGCCGGGAATAGTTGCTTTACATTGTTATGTTTACGATGTATACATAACCTGCGAAATGTAATTTTTCTGGGAGGAGGACGAGTGCCGCGGCGACCTGACCCCGAATTGGAAGGCAAAATTCTGAATGCAGCGCAAAAACTGTGGAAAAAAGGAGGGGAGAAGGCGCTCACGATGAGGACGGTAGCGCGCGCGGCAGGAACCAACACGCCAGCGGTGTACCGGCGTTTTCGAGACCGGAACGACGTTCTGCGCGGGCTGCTGCAGCGCATCCGGTGGGACATTGCGGCGCAGATGGAAGGAATTTCTTCTCCAGAGGAAGGTTGCGAACGGTATCTGGATTATGCGCTGAGCCATCCCCGGGAGTACGAACTGTTTTTCCAAAAGGAATATGAACTCTTTTATTCAGCGCGCTCGATCCGGGCCGGATTCAGGCCTACGGTGCTGCCGGTGCGGGACGTCATGCGGCAAAAGGTGACGGAGAAGCTGGGCGGCGCGCCAGACGATCACGAACGGCTGCTGTTGGCGCTGCGGATGGTGGTGCATGGGGCAGCGATGCTGCTGATCGAAAAGGCTATTCTGCCGGAGGATGCAGCGGAGGCGCGTGCGGTGCTTACGTCGTCGGTGGCGGCGCTGCTCAGCGCGGCTGACGGCCTTGAGAGTGGCGGGAAGTGAAACCGGGAGCGCTGACCTAGCAAGCGATCATCGCAATCGATGATGTTTCAATCGATCATCTTTCAATCGATGATTGTTCATTCGATGACCGTTCAATCGATGATCGTTCGATCGATGACCGGCGGGAAATTTCGTCGCGGCCACATAGGTATGAGCACTTCGAAGCATGCGTCACTTGCCGGTGCGCCAGTCCCACAGGGGCTTGCCTTTTTCGTCGCGGAACATGAGAGTGTCGGAACCCTTCACGAGCTCGCGGACAAGGATCACGTCCGACGCTTCCTGCTTAACCTTTGAACCGGTGACGGCAATCTCGTCTCCCTTAGTGAAACTAATGCCCATTTCTTCCTGGAAGGGTTTGGGGCAGACGTAGATGTGGACCTTGTCATCTCCGCTCTTGATGATGAGCTCGGTAAAGTCTTTTCTGGTTCCGAACGGCAGGAGGTTTACTTCATCCACTACTCCCTTGGTCTTCATCTCTGCAGTGAGGTCGTACTTGGGTGGGCTACTGTCTTTTTGATCCGCCTTCTGCGCGAGTGGCGGAAGCACGCACAGGAGCAGAAACAAGGAGGCGCCGAACAGCATCCTGGTGGCACTGCGCGGGGGGACGAGTACTTCGCGACTGTGCGGCACGGCTCCTCCTGGTTGCTTACGGAAACCCAATGCCGCGAGGTGCCTATCTGGCCCACGCCCGAGAGAAAGATGGGATCGGTTTCCGGGTTGCCTGGTAGTCTTTGCGAACGATAAGGCCGCTTGGTCAGTCGCTGGATAGAAAGACAGGAGCATCCTACACCCTGGGACCGGAGACGCCAATAGGATGGATGGATTGCGGCACGACATTCCCTGATGTGGTAGAGCATACTTGGCGTGGGTCGGATAGTGGTCGGCGAAGGGATGAGTTTCGGATGAAGGTGTTGCTGGTAGAAGACAGCAAGTTCCTGCGAGTAGCGACGGAGCGGACGCTAAGCCAGGCGGGATATGAGGTGGTTTGCGCCTCGGACGGGGAAGAGGCGCTGCGGCTGGCTCGCGAACACTCGCCCGGGCTGGTGCTGCTGGACATCATGCTGCCCAAGGTCAGCGGGCCGGATGTGTTGAAGGCTTTGAAACGGGATCCGGCGACGGCGGGGATTGCGGTGATGGTTTTGACCAGCCTGTCGCAAAAGAACGCGAAGGCATTGGAGAAAGATGGAGCTGCGGGGTTCTTCGAGAAGTCCGATTTGATGCTGGGATCGGGGCCAGCTTCGCTGGTGGTGGCGGTGGAGAAGATGTTGAAGAATGTGAAGTGAAGCTGGTGGTTTGGCTCGAGTATTTTCGAATTGCGGGCAAAGTCCGGGATGATGGATGTTTCCGGCTGTGCGCGCGTACCGTCCCTTCGGGACTCGGTTGCTCTTTCGCTCGCCTACCCCGCACTTACGTGTGGGGCTGAATAAATGCCATCGCTGGCGCGACTGAGCCCGATTGGTTCAATTCCACTTTCTTAGGCAACTCTCACGTTGTGACAGCACGGTGCGGACCTTCTGTTTTTATCCGAATTTCCAATCTGCCGATAGGACAAGTATCCACGGTACGGTGCGGAAGGGCTGCGGGCAATGACCAAGATTCTGCTGGTGGAAGACAGCAAGTTTGTGAGACTGACGACGGAGCGGGCGCTGGCGCGCGCGGGCTATGCGGTGAGCAGCGCGGCCGACGGCGAAGCAGCGCTGCACATGGCGCGGGAGAGACTGCCGGATCTGATTCTGCTGGATATGTTGCTGCCGAAGATAAGCGGTCCGGACGTGCTCAGCGCGCTGAAGAAAGACCCTTTGACCAAGGGGATCCCGGTGGTGGTGATAACGGGACTGTCCCAGAAGAATGCCGCGCGGCTCCAGGACGACGGAGCGGTCGGGTTCCTGGAAAAGTCTGAGCTGGCGCTGGACAAGGGACCGGAGAAACTGTTGGCGGCGGTGCGGGAGATTCTTGAGAAGCTAACCGAACAGGGTCGAACCGCTACGGCCTAGGCCCCAGGTGCCGGCTAAAACTCGTTAGCCAAAGCCAGTCCAGCTAAATCAGTCAGCAAAACCAGGCAGAAGTACTTCCAGGGATGGCCTGTGCTTCCTGCCTTGCTTTTTTGCTTCCATTGCTTTCTTTCTCCTTGACAAACCCGCGAAATCGAAAGTAAAAATAATCGTTCGTAATATAGCAACATGCTGCTACGTCGGAAGGGTCCGATTCTGAAGGAGAAGCACTCAGAAATCCACCAGGAGGCTTTTCGATGACTAAACGGTTTCGCTGCGGTACCCAATTTGTGTTGAAGCGTGAGTTGATTCGCGCTGTGTTTCTCTTTGTGTCGAGCTGCCTGGCGTTTTCCAATTGCCCGCAGGCTCAGGTGTATTACGTTGCCAAGACAGGCAGCGATTCCAATAACGGCAGTGCGAGCGCGCCCTGGCTGACCATTGGGCACGCGGCTCTGGAAGCGCAGGCGGGTGCGACCGTCTACGTGGAAGCTGGCACCTATAGCGAGAGCGTGTTGTTCGCGAACTCGGGGACGGCTTCGGCTCCCATCGTCTTTAATGGACAGGGCGTGGCGATCGTGGATGGTACGAGCGTGGCTTGCTGCACTACGCCCGGCTTCGCCTCGAGTAATGGGTTCCTGTGCTGCAACACGCAGGGGCTGTTCACGATTGGGGCTACGAGCGGCGTGAGTTACCTGACTGTTGAAGGATTCACAGTCCAAAACTACAAGACAGCAAAGAAGGCGGACGTTCCCGCCGGGATTCTGATTGCCGGCAGTGGAAGCGGGATCAACATACTGAACAACACGGTGAAGAACATCCAAACCACGGCGGGGAAGAATGGGAACGCATACGGCATCGGGGTTTTCGGTACGAGCTCCACTCCGCTCAGCGTGACGGTCAACGGGAACACGGTGACTGGATGCCTGACCGGGGAAAGCGAGACGACGACCTACAACGGCAACGTGCAGAACTTTGTGGTCTCGAACAACACGATCTATGACAACGACAATATTGGCATGGATGCGATCGGTTTTGAGGGAGTCGGTCCGACGGGCTATGACCAAGCAAAGAATGGAGACGTATATGGCAACCTGATCTACAACAACAGCGCTTTCAAGAACCCCGGGGAGGGCAATGAGTACGATGAGGACGGGCTGTACTGCGACGGGTGCACGGAGGTGACATTTGAGCGCAACACGCTTTACGGCAATGACCTGAATATCGAAGCTGCGAGCGAGACTGAAGGCGAAGTGTCGAGCAACGTGATCATCCGCAACAACCTGATCTACGCGGCAAATTCGTGCGGCGTCTCCGTGGGTGGATATGCCAAGACTGGGACGGGTGGAAGCACCGACATCACCATCGTGAACAACAGTCTTTACGATAACGACACGCAGAAGACGGGCAGCGGTGAGTTCCAGATCCAGTACCGGGCCACGGGGATTGTGTTCGAGAACAATGTTGTCTACACGGGCGCGGAGGGCCTGTTCATGTTCGGTTACGTGGCGGGCAGCGGAGTTACCGCCAATTACAACGATTACTACACGACCAGCTCGACTACAACGTTTGAGTTGAACGGGAAAAGCTACTCCTCGTTCGCATCCTACAAGTCAAAGACTGGACAGGATGCGGATTCGGTGTTCGCGAATCCTGACTACCTCACTGTGCCAACTTGCACGTCGACAAAGGAGAGCGGTCCTCCGACGCCGCTTACCAGTTGCTCGCCGACGCCGAATTTTGACATCCCGACCAGTTCGCCGGCGGAGAGCACGGGGAACGCCAGCCTGGGTTCGGCCGACTTCGGCACGGTGGACTTCAACGGCAATCCGCGGGTCAACGCCAACGGACAGATCAACATGGGGGCGTTTGAACAATGAACCGTTGGGGTTAGCGAAAGCTCCACTGCGGGCACACAGCGTGGCTGAGTGCCCGCTTTATATGTCCACTATTTGCCCCACTTATTTGCCCCACAAGGGCGACACCGGGGATACTAGCCCATCATGCGTTTCCCGTATCTCGTTTGTCTCCTGCTGGCGAGCCTAGCCTACGGGCAAGCTGCGCCACCGGCTCCGCCTCCCCCGGCCGGTGAGGCCCCTGAAATACAGGTTGGGCCGGAGGACGCGGTGATTACGGTGAACGGTTTCTGCGCTGATCGGGCGCACCCGGGCAATGCTTGCAAAACCGTGATCACGCGCGCGCAATTTGAAAAACTCACGGAAGCGCTGCAGCCGGGCATGTCGCTGTCACTTCGGCTGAATGTGGCGAACGCTTATGCGCGCAATCTGAGAATGTCGGCTGCAGCGGAAAAGCGCGGGCTCGACAAAACGCCGGCGTTCGAAGAAGAGATGCGCTATGCGCGGATGCAACTGCTTTCTCAGGATCTGACCCGCGCGCTGCAGGCCGAAGCCAACAACATCACCGACGCTGACGTCGAAGACTATTACAAGAAGAACCAGTCCTCGTACGAGCAGGGTACGCTGGCGCGGATTTTTGTTCCCCACGCAAAGCAAGACGCGGCAGCACACGCAGAACATGAAGACGCGCAAACCAAGACCGATGAAGAAGCGATGACGAAGGTCGCTGACGATCTGCGTGTCCGGGCGGTTAACGGGGAAGATCCTGACAAGCTGCAAGTCGAGGCCTACACGGAGGCCGGAATTCCTCGAACGACCTCCGACACGAAGATGGAGAAGGTACGCCGCGCCACGCTGCCGCCGCGGCATGAGGCGGTCATGGACCTGAAGGCCGGAGAGGTTTCCGAAGTGTTCTCCGATCCCGGCGGAGCGCACTTCATCTACAAAATGATCAGCAAGCAGGCTTTGACGCTGGAAGAGGTGAAGACGGAGATCCTTGGAGTGATTGCCAGCCATCGCTATCGCGACAGCATGAAAAGCTTTCAGGGCGACGTCGTCTTCAACGATGCCTACTTTAACCCTCCGGGAAAACCAGGAACGCTGCCACAGCGAAATCGCAGGGAGAAGAGAAAGAAGCCAGCGACCGAGCACGAGGAAGACCACCACTGAGGTGGTGCCTGTTGATTCGTTCGCGTCTTCAATGGCCTCGTTAGGCCATTGTAAACAAACCACTTATGGGCGGGAACCTGGAATGGCTGGGCGGAGTCTATCTTCTAGTAGAGTGCGCGCCGGTAACGTGCGGCGGTGACCTCTAACCCGTAAACCAGGGGCGGGCGGGCGATTTTTCGGTTGGGGATGGGGTGGAGAATCCTATAATCATCCTGTAGTCGCAACGGACGCGGAGTCGTGGCGGGAGTGACCACCTTGGGAGATCTGGCGAGCGCGATCGGAGCACGGGCGCAGGAAGCGGCGATTGTCGCGGACCTGAAGGCGGGCTCGGAAGAGGCATATGCGTGGCTGATTGGTGAATTTCAACGGCCGGTGTACGGTCTGGTGTACCGCATGGTGAACGACCCGGCAGACGCGGCGGATACTACGCAGGATGTCTTTCTGAAAGTGTTTCGCGGGATGAAGAGTTTTCACGGCGAGTCCAGCCTGAAGACCTGGATTTACCGGATCGCATTGCACGAGGCAGCGAACCGGAAGCGATGGTGGTTCCGGCATAAAGCGCATGAGACCTCGATTGAACCGGTGGAATCGGAGGGGATGGCGAGCGGAGATGCAGCGATGCAGAACGCGCTGACCGACCGCAACGATTCGCCGTTCGATAGTGTGGCGCACCGGGAAGTGCAGAAGCGAGTGGATGCAGAGTTGCGACAGGTGATCGAACCGTACCGGACGGCTTTGATTCTGCGCGATTTGGAAGAAATGTCGTATGAGGAGATTGCCGACGTTCTGCAGATTTCGCTGGGGACGGTGAAATCGAGAATCACGCGGGGGCGGCAGGCGTTGAAGCAGCGGCTGGCGCCGTATGTGCGCGAGGTGGGTGGAGAATTGGGGCTGACTGCGCCGGAAGAACAAGATGAGACGAGTTTGCGGTCACAGGTTGCTGGAGGGGGAAGAAGGGTTGAGGTGATGCCATGAAGTATGTGGCCGAAGCAACAAAATTCAGGACGATGAAGTGCCGGGACGTGAAGGGATTGCTGTCTCCATATCTGGACGGGGCAGTGACGGGCATCGAGATGCAGGGATTGCAGGAGCATCTGGATGGATGTGCGGCGTGCATGAGGGATTACCAGTTGCTGCGGCAGACGCAACAACTGCTGATGAGCGTGGGGCGTGTGCCGGAGCCTGTGGATCTTGGACTGAAGCTGCGTCTGGCGATTTCGCGGGAGGCGGCTGAGGCGCGGAGGCCACGCTACGAAGGCTTGCGTATGCGCGTGGAAAATGCTTTGAACGCGTTCATGGTTCCGGCTACGGCGGGCCTGGTCTGCGCTTTGCTGATCTTTGGTTTAGTCACCGCGATTTTGGCGATGCCGGGAGAGGTGCAGGCGAACAATCAAGATGTGCCGCTGGTGCTGAATACCGGGCCGGAGTTGCAGCAGAGCGCTTTCGACACGACGCTCAGCGCGATGAACACCGACTCGCTGGTAATTGAAGCCTACGTGGACAAGAACGGGCGGGTGCAGGACTACAAGATCCTTTCCGATCCCGGGGAGTCCCAGGAGCTTTTGCCGCAGGTGAAGAGGATGCTGATCTTTACGACGTTCCGTCCGGCAATGTCGATGGGACGGCCGATCTCGTCGCGGGCGGTGCTGTCGTTTTCGAGGATTAGCGTGCGGGGATAGGAGCGGGCTTGGCTTCCGGCTTCTGTCGTAACTTCCTAGGCACAGCGGGCTGCGTACGTAAAATTCCAACCGCATTGAGAACTGGTTCTCCGGTTCCCACCCTTTTGCAAAAGAACGTGAAGACTAGCCTGACCAATCTGGTACTCTGACGTCCGCATGTTGTCGGAGCGTAATTCCGTGGTGAACTGGAAGGCCTCGCTCAAAGCGACGGCAGTGGGCGCAGTAGCAGGCGCTGCGATCGGGCTAATAGCGTTCTTCCTGCTTACCTCGCACCAGTACCCGGGCATGGGTGCGACTTTGTTTCTGTTGGTCCCGGTCGCGGCAGGTTTTTCTATCGTCCTGGTGGCGCGTCAACCCAACAGCGCAGCAGCTGCCGCCTTGTTGTCAGTATTGTGTTCTCTAGTGTTCCTGGTCGCTTTGGGAAAAGAAGGAGTGCTGTGTGCGGTTCTGGCATTCCCGATCATTGTTGCAGGGCTGGGTGTCGGCGCTGGGATCGGAATATTGTTTCGTAAGCTCGTTGTAAATTGCTCAAAGAACCAGACTACGACGACTGGCATTCTGCTTCTCGTAAGCCCCGCCCTGATTTTTGCTGGTGATCGAATTGAACGCCCGATTCTTCAGAATCCGCGGACCGAGGTAATTCAAACGAGTGTAGAAGTCAACGAGACGCCGCAGCAGGTGTGGGATCGCATTCTCTCAATCGACAGCATACAAGCCAGCAAGCCCATCTTGATGTACGTTGGTTTGCCTATTCCCGAACGTTGCACAATGCAGGGCCAGGGAATCGGCGCGAAGCGCACTTGCTACTTTAATGTGGGGTACATCGAAGAGACGGTTACGAGTTGGAACCCTCCTTACTACCTGGGGCTTTCCATTGATCGGACGCATATGCCTGGCCGCCACTGGCTCGGGTTTGAGAATGCTGAGTATCGCCTTCAGGCTAACGGGAGTCGCACTTCCTTGAGCCGTACTACGACTATCTCGTCGCACTTACGCCCCGCCTGGTATTGGCGTGGTTTTGAAAGGCTCGGCGTCGAATCTGAGCACGACTACATTCTGCGGGACGTTGTGCTGCGAGCCGCACATTAGCCCCGCACAAGAACGGATTGACTTCAGCGAATAACGTCTGCGTTGAAGGCCGAATCTTGCGCCTTGCCGCAAATCTTATCCCAGGCAAAACTGCCTTGATGCTAGCAATAAGGACTCTGGACCCAACAAAGGACTGCTAGCGCCGTAACGTACCCCCCAAGCCGCTCTTGCTCACCACGCCCTGGCGACGCCTCCCCTGTTTACCGGCTTTTCACTATGGAGGGCAGTTTCTAAACCTCTTACTTCCTATCCCCGACTCCGGTTTGACCCTCTGCTAAGAAGTCCTTACACTTGAGGGTGCATCTCCGCTCAGAGCACCGCTAATCCTGTGGAGGGTTTCCTGAGTTTGCAATTGCGAAGTCTGTGGTTTGCGGCCCTGTTGGGGCTGCTGGCGCCCTTGTGCGCGGGGCAGGACCCGGCGCCGCAGAACCCACCTCCGGAGAATCCGGCTCCGCAGAGTCAGACGCAGCAGAATCAGACTCCTCCAAACCAGGCTCCTCCAAAGCCAGGTCCGCAAACCCAGGATCCGCAGGGTCAGACTCCGGCGGCCCAGGCTGCGCCGGGGGACTCGTCTTCACGGGACCAATCGTCTTCGCAGGATGAGTCGTCCTCACAGGAGCAGCCGGCGAAGAACCCGACTCCGCCAAAGCAGGGTCCTCAAAACCGGCCCCCCCAAAACCAGACTCCGCAGAATCAGCCTTCCCGCAACCCGCAAAACCAGTCTCTGATCACGCTGGACAGCAACGTGACGATATTTTCCGTGCTGGCGGCGCTCAACACCTGCGGCTATGACCAGGACTTGGACATATCGGACCCCACGCGCCGTAATGTGCGAGCAGAGCTGCAGAGAAACTTGCGCGATTCGGACCAAGCGGAAGCGGCGCGGACGGCGCTGTGCGAGTTCTACCAGGGCCACGTGGCATCGAGGGATGCGAATCGTAATCTGTCGCAGTACATCTCGCTGGCCTTATACCTGGATGGGCCGCCGCATTTCTTGCCGCGATTGAAGGAGGAGGATCTGCCTCCGGATGCATCGATGATTGCGGGCTTCGGAAAGCTGCTGGAGAACTTTTACGACAAGGCAGGGCTGCATTCGATCTGGGAGCGGCACCGCAATGATTATGCAGCGGCGATGAGGCGGTATCACGAACCGCTGCACAACATGGTGTCTGACACCGAAATCTATCTGAAGCAGCCTTCGTCGCAATACCTGGGACGAACCTTCACCATTTATCTGGACTTCATGGGTTCGCCGAATGAGACTGATGCGCGCAATTACGGCACGGATTACTATGTGGTCGTCTTCCCTGCCCCGAGCACGCCGTCGGGAGCGACGAAGTCGGCGCTGAAGATGGACCAGATCCGGCATACGTTTTTGCATTACGAGTTGGACCCGTTGGCGGAGAAGCACTTCACCTCCATCAAACGACTGGAACCGCTGCTGCAATCGGTGAAACGCGCTCCGCTGGAAGAGAGCTTCAAGACCGACATCTCATTACTGGTGACCGAATGCCTGATACGGGCGATTGAGATCCGCACCTCGGGAGGCAAACAGCCAGCGGAAGAAGCGATGCGGGCTCAGGCAGTGGATGACGAAGTGAAGCAGGGATACATTCTGACAAAGTACTTCTACGACAAGATGGTGGCGTTTGAAAAGGATCCCGTAGGCATTCGCGGAGCCTACGGCGATTTCCTAGTCGGTGTGGACCTAAAGAAAGAAGAGAAAGCAGCTGCGGCGGTTCAGTTTGCCAGCGTGACCTCGCCGGAACTGGTTCGGTTGTCGCGTCCGGAGGAACGGCGCATGCTGGTGACAGCGGAGAAACGGCTGGCCGCAGGCGATCCCAAGGGAGCGCAGGAACTGGCGCAGCAGGCGTTAGATAAAAAGATCGGGGACCAGGGGCGCGCGCTGTTCATTCTGGCGGAAGTGGCCGTGGCCAACAAGAACCGGGATGGGGCGCAGGATAATTTTCAGAAGGCGATTGCCGCCACGCAAGATCCGAAGGTGGTGGGATGGTCGCATGTGTATCTGGGAAGGATTCTGGACATGAAGGAAGACCGCGAGGCCGCGTTGCAGGAGTACCGGGCGGCGTTGAACGCTGGCGGAGAATTGCCGGAGGTCAAGGCCGCGGCGGAACGAGGGCTGGCGCAGGCCTACGAGCCTCCGGCGAAGCCTGCGGCTACTGGCGCAGTCCGATAAGGAAGTCTGGTTAACCGGAGGATCGGGGTGCGTGGTGCGACGGAGTGCGGTTACAATGCGAGCGGTGGATCGCAATTGCGAAAGTTGGAAATGAGTTCGAATCAGGCAGGCTAGGCCAAGGAGAAAGCATGAAGCGAGCGGCGATCATTATCGCGGTGATGGGAATATGGGCGTGGGGTTTAGCGGATAAGGGGTTTGCACAGAGCAATAATCAGCCCGCGACGCAGAACGCGCCGGCCACTCCAACGACAGGGCAAGCCGCGGGACAGGCGGCAGCGCCGGCAGGAAAGCGTAAACCACAGGCCAAGACGCAGGAGGAGTTCGCGGCGTACAAGGCGGCGGCGGCGTTGACTGATCCCGCGGCGCAGGAGAAAGCGGCAGCCGACTTTGCGGCGAAATTTCCAGACAGCGAGTTGCGGCAACTGCTTTACGCGGGGGTAATGCACTCTTACCAGCAGGCGAATAACGCCGACAAGATGATGGAGATGGCGCAAAAGATTCTGACTTACGATGCGGACGATCCGGAGGCGCTGCTGGGCGTGGCGCAGGTGCTGGCCGAGCGGACGCGGGATACCGATCTGGATAAGGATCAGCGTCTGGCAGAAGCCAGAAAAGATGCGCAGCGGGCGCTGGTGACGTTGGAGACTGACATTCCCACGGGTTATCCCCCGGAGCAACTGGCTGCCTACAAAGGTTTCTTGCGTTCGGATGCTTTTGCGATTCTGGGGACGCTGGATTTCAATGCAAAAGTGTGGGCGGACGCGGAAGGAAATTTAAGGAAGTCGATCGATGCGTTCCCGCAGCAGCCAGACCCAATTGCGATTTTCCGGCTCTCGGTGGCTTTGGATATGCAGAACAAATATCCAGAGGCGCTCAAGTTTGCCAACCAGGCAGTGGACCTGACCAAGGAAGGCACGGCTGCGGGCAAGGCTGCACGGGATGAGAAGGATCGCCTGACGCAGTTGACCGGCGGCGCGGCCCCCGCGAAGAATTGAATAAGGAAACGAGGTAAACGCTCGCCTCGGCCGCTAGCGCTCTCGCGGGGAAGGCTCTGTGGGTTCACGTGGGGCGCGAGATCCCTTCGACTTCGCTCAGGACAAGCTCTTTGCGACGCAACGTTCGCTTGCTGAGAGTGACGGCTGAATTGGATTACTGCCCGGCATTGCAATCATGAAGGAACGAGAAATCACCGCGCTGGAAACGGCGTTGCGCTACCAATTCCACCGCCGGGCGGTGATCGAGCAGGCCCTGACCCACAGCTCGCAGGCAAGGGAGCAAGAGGCGCAGCAGGCCGGGGACAGCAAGTACAGGGTCAGCGATAACGAGCAATTGGAGTTTCTGGGGGACGCGATTCTGGCGCTGGTGACCAGCGAAGAATTGTTTCAGCGCTTTCCGCAGTTTCGCGAGGGCGAACTTTCAAAGCTGCGCGCCCATGTGGTGAGTGAGCGGCATCTGATCCGGGTGGCACAGCGCTTGGAACTGGGACACTATCTTCGCCTGGGACGGGGCGAAGAGAAAAGCGGCGGCCGCAGCAAGACAGCGCTGCTGGTGGATGCGCTGGAAGCGATTCTGGCGGCGATCTACCTGGATGGCGGAATGGAGCCGGCCCGCGAATTCATTTTGCGGGAGATCCTGGCGCCCGAACTGGAGAGGATGGAGCGCGAAGGCGGCGCGCTGCCCATGAACGACTTCAAGTCGGCCTTACAGGAAACCTTGCAGGGACTGGGGATGGCGCAACCGTCATATGTGCTGGTGCAGGAGGCAGGACCGGAACACAGCAAGACGTTTACGGTGGAAGTGCGTCTCAATACGAAGAACGGTGAAGGCGGGGCGGAATTTGTGGGACGCGCGCAAGGTACCACCAAGAAGACGGCAGAGCAGGACGCGGCGCGGCAGTTGCTGTCTTATCTGGCTTCGCGGCCGCAGTCGGCGGGAGCCAGGCTGGCGCGGGGGACGCGGCTGGCCGATAAGTAGAGAGGCTGCAGGTGAAGTGAAATGAATTCCCCAGACGAAAATTTCCCGAGCGAGCGTTTTTCGAGCGAGCGTGCCTCGACCGAACATGCTTCGCATGAGCTGGGCGCGGAAGATCCCGCTCCAGACGGTCACTCTTCGGGCGGTGATGCTTGGGGCAGTCGTTTTTCCGGCAGTCATGCCCCAGGCGATCCTTTTTCGCGGGATCATTCCTCCCGCGGCCGGGGAACGGCAGGGGCGGTTGGATCGGATGTGTCGGACTCGATACAATCGCTGCTGGGAACGGTGGTGATCGCAGTATTTGTGATTACCTTCATCGTACAGGCGTTCCAGATTCCCTCTCCGTCCATGGAGAACACACTGCTGGTGGGCGATTACCTGCTGGTGAACAAGCTGTGCTACGGCGGAGGCGGCCTGGGAGACTATTTCATGCCTTACCGCCGGGTGCGGCGAGGCGACATTGTGGTGTTTCATTATCCGGTAGACCCGACGCAGCATTTTGTGAAGCGGGTGATCGGCGTTCCGGGGGACCGGGTGCGGCTGGTCAACAAGCAGGTGCTGGTGAATGGCGTGCCGTTGAAGGAGCCCTACGCGCGCTTCAGCCGGCCGGCGGATGACGTGTTCCGGGATAATTTCCCCCGGCTGGATGTTATGTCGGGGCCTACGCCGGAATGGTGGCTGCAGTTGCGCAAACTGGTCGAGGACGGACAGCTTATTGTTCCCGAGGGGCATTACTTTGTGATGGGAGACAACCGGGACAACAGTTCCGACAGCCGGTACTGGGGATTTGTGCCAGAGGCTAATATTATTGGGCGTCCGCTGGTGATTTACTGGTCGGTGCAGGGCGGTGAGGGCGATGGGACGGCGTCGTCTTCGGTGAGTGACAAGCTTTACCACTTTGCGTACGTTGTGACGCATATCTTTCAGATCACCCGCTGGAACCGAACATTACGTTTGGTGCATTGAGCCCGCGGCCCGGGCCTTGGTTCGAGAAGACTATATCGCAGAGCTGGAAAACAAGACTGGATGGATTGATCACATTGGCTAATAAAGACAACAAAGAGAAGAACAACGAAGTCGAAGAGAAACCGCGAGAGACTACGGTGGAGTTTCTGGCTTCGTTGGCCGCAGTGCTGGTGACAGGATTGTTCATCATCACTTTTGTGGTGCAGGCGTTCGAGATTCCATCCAGCTCGATGGAGGACACGCTGCTGATCGGCGACCATGTGTTTGTGAACCGCATCCAGTTTGCGCCGAGGACTGCATGGGTTGGACCGCTGCTTCCTTATCGGCAGGTAAGGCGCGGCGACATCGTGGTGTTTCTGCACCCTGACCCGCACGATGCGGGGCTATATGTGGTCAAGCGGATCATGGGCGTACCTGGGGACCGCATCCATTTGCGCAATGGGGTGGTTTACCGAAACGGCGAGGCGCTGGACGAGCCGTACATAGATCACGATCAGGACAATCCCAACGATTCGTACCGCAACAATTTTCCCGCGGTGCCTCCGTCTTATGAAAATGGGGTTTATCCGAACTGGATCGTGGATCTGGCTTCACACGTTGAGGGAGAGGATCTGGTGGTGCCCCCCGGACACTACTTCGCCATGGGCGATCACCGGGGCGTGAGCCTGGACAGCAGGTACTGGGGCTTCATTCCGCAGGAGAATGTGATCGGGCGTCCCATGTTCATCTATTGGTCGTTTGATACGCCGGGCGATCAGTACACAAAGACTGGAATGGCGGACCGGCTGGGATTTCTGGCGCATGTGGTGTTGCATTTTTTCGATGAGACGCGGTGGGGGCGAACGCTGAAAGTGGTGCGGTGAAGCTTTTCCTTTCCAAGCGGCGGATAGCGATCGCGGCAGCAGTGATTCTGCTGGGTCTGTTCCTGGTGCGTCCGGGGGCCTCGCGCCTAAAGGCACGCATTGCGAATTCGATCAGCCGCGCGGTGGCGCGTCCCGCCGAGATCGGTTCGGTCCACCTTCGATTCCTACCGCAGCCTGGGTTCGACCTGGAAAACCTGGTCATCTATGAAGATCCAGCGTTCGGCGCGGAGCCCATGTTGCGGGCTCCTGAGGTGACAGCCGTGGTGCGGCTGACGTCGCTGGTGCGGGGACGACTGGACATTTCCCGTCTGGAGCTGACGGAGCCGAGTCTGAATCTGGTGCGCCGAGCGGATGGGCGCTGGAATTGGGAAGAGCTGCTGGAGCGGACAGCACGGGCACCGCTGGCGCCGACGGCGAAATCGAAGTCGGAAGCGCGCCCCGGGTTCCCCTACATTGAGGCCAGTTCGGGCCGCATCAATTTCAAAGCGGGGCAGGAGAAAAAGCCCTACGCTCTGCTGAATGCGGACTTTGCGTTGTGGCAGGAATCAGAAAACACATGGGGAGCGCGGTTGAAAGCAGAACCGCTGCGCACCGATATGAGCTTGAGCGACGCCGGGCTGCTGCGGATGAGTGGGACGTGGCAGCGGGCCGGGAGCCTGCGCGAAACCCCGCTGCGGTTCAGCCTGGAGTGGGACCGCGCGCAGCTCGGGCAACTGACGAAACTGATATCCGGAAATGACAAGGGCTGGCGGGGAGAAGTGCGGGCGGACGCAACATTGAGCGGTATGCCGGCGGCGATGCAGATCGAAGTGGATACATCGATTGAGGACTTCCATAGATACGACATCTCGAGCAGCGAGGGACTGCGGATGACGGCGCACTGCGATGGCCAGTACCACTCGGTTGACGGGGTGATGCACGAGATCTTCTGCAGCGCGCCGGTGGGAAACGGCATGATCACGCTGCATGGTGATGCCGGGGTACCGGGAGTGCATCGGATCGATTTGGCTTTAAACGTTGAAAACGTGCCTGTGGGCGCTGTGGCGCAACTCGCACGACGCGCCAAGAAAAACCTGCCGGCGGATCTTGTGTCCGCGGGGAATGTGCAAGGCAGTTTTACAGTGAAGGAAGAGGGGGCATCCCTACGGGGACCAGAGTTTCAGGGTCGTGGAGAGGTTACGGAGCTTCGCCTGCGGTCGGCGACAACTAAAGTGGAATTTGCTCCCGGGAATGTGCCTTTTGTGCTGAGCTCGAACCGGGCTAGCGCTCACGCGAGATCGAAGGGGAAATCTGCGAGCTCGTTGGAGGATGAACTTTTGCCCGCTCCGGATGAACTGCACGTTGAGTATGGGCCATTTCCGGTTGCTCTGGGGCGGCCGGTGCCGGCCCAGGCACGCGGGTGGGTGGGACGGTCGGGTTATGGCATGGTTGTCCGCGGAGACGGGGAAGTGTCGCATACATTGCGATTGGCGAGCCTGCTCGGATTGCCGGCGATTAAGGCCAGCGTCGAAGGCGTGGCCCAGATGGAGCTGAAGATTGCCGGATCGTGGGCGGGAAATGTAACCGGACCCGTCTCCGGCTTTTCGTTGCCCGAGGTAACGGGAACGGTGCAACTGCACAACGTGCGGGCCACGGTGCGCGGGGTAAGTAGCCCGATTGAAATCTCATCGGCGGATTTACGGCTTTTGCCCAATGAAGCGCGCGTGGAGAAGGTGAGTGCGCAGGCCGGCGAGGCACACTGGACGGGGTCTTTGGCCCTACCGCGCGGCTGTGGAATGCCGGGAGCGTGCCTGGTTCTCTTTAATTTGAATACTGAACAGGTTGGGCTTGGCCAACTTTCCGGGTGGCTGGGTTCGCAACCGAACCAGCGGCGGTGGTACCAGATGCTCACGTCTGAAAAACCGGCGTTGCCGACGTTTCTCGGAAACCTGCGGGCATCGGGAAAAATAAGTGCCGACCGCTTGCGGATCCATAACCTGGTTGCGGAGAGGGTTTCCGCTTCGCTTGAACTGGAGCACGGGAAACTAAAGATTTCCGGGTTGTGCGGGGATTTGCTGGGCGGGAAACATCGCGGGGATTGGCAGGCAGATTTCACCACAGCTTCTCCCCTGTACACCGGGAGCGGAACTCTGACGGGGATTTCATTGCGGCAGATGGCGGCTGCGATGCACGATCCGTGGATTTCGGGAACTGCTGGGGGAACTTATCAGCTGACCGCGTCAGGCGCGGATTCGACGGCGTTCTGGGAATCGGCCGAGGGCGGAATGCGGTTCGATTTGCGTGACGGAGTCTTATCTCACATCTCCCTGGCCAATGACGAGGGACCGTTGCAGGTCGGGCGCTGGCAAGGCCGGGCACTGCTGCACGCGGGGAAGATTGAGATCGAAAAGGGGAGGCTGATTTCTTCCGCAGGGGCTTATGAGATCAGCGGCGCTGCTTCGCTGGGGCGAGCGTTGGACTTCAAACTCGCGCGAGACACGGAGGTGAAACCGGATCGCGCCGGTGCGCTGGTTTATAGCATCATGGGTACTGTGGCAGAACCGCGCGTGGTCCTGACTACGCCGGAGACACAGGCGCGGCTGAAGCCGTAGCGGACTACACGGTGCGGTATCCCAGGGGCTGAAGCCCCAATGCAAGAGGGTGTCTTTAACGCGGGCTGGAAGGCCTGCTCCACCCGGGTTATGGTACGTAGCCTGCGCCGCGCAGAACCTTTCCTGGGAGTGCTCCTGTCATTTTCCCCTGGTCGATCACGGGCACGCCATTCACAAGCACGTAGTCCATCCCTTGGGAAAGCTGGTTTGGATTGTCGAAGGTGGCGAGATCGCGGACAGTCGCGGGATCGAAGACGACGATATCGGCCCACATGCCGGCCTTGAGAACACCGCGATCGGTGAGGCGCAGGCGCTGAGCTGGCAAGGCGGAAAATTTGCGGATGGCGTCTTCGAGCGTCAGGGCTTTTTCTTCGCGAACATATTTGCGCAGGATGCGCGGGAACGTTCCATAGGCGCGGGGATGGGGATGCTCCTGGCCAAGAATGCCCTCAGGCGAGGTTCCGGAAGAATCGTTGTCGATGGCGACCCAGGGCTGCTGCAACGCGAGCGTGACATCTGGTTGCGACATGCCGAAGACGGCAACATCGGCATCGGGATCTTCGATGAGGAAATCGAGTAGGGAGTCGATTGGGTCTTTGTTCCAGAGTGTCGCAATCTCAGACAGGCGCTTGCCTTGCAGGGGAAGCAACTTTGGATTCTGGACTACGCCGATCATGACGGCGTCAGGGCCGGGGATCTCCTCCCATTCGTTGTCCCAGTCTTTAGACGGCGTGAGCATATCTTTGCGAATACGCTGGCGAGTGGCGGGGTCTTTCAGGCGTTCGACCATTTTTGCATCGCCGCCGTCATGGGCCCACGGCGGGACAAAGGCCGAGAATGAGTTGAACCAGGCGGTGTAGGCATAGGTGTCGGCGGTGACATCGGCTCCGGAAGCGCGCGCTGCGTTGATCTTGGCTACGACCTCGGGCATGCGTCCCCAGTTATTTTTCCCGGCAACTTTGATGTGCCAGATTTCCACGGGGACGTGGGCTTCGCGGCCGATGCGCAGGGCTTCGTCGATGGATTCGAGGACGGAGTCGCTTTCGTTGCGCATGTGCGTCGAGTAGATGCCACCGAACTTGCCGCCTTCGGAGGCGAGGGCGATCAGTTCCTCAGTTTTTGCGTAAGGAGCGGGGGCGTATTCGAGCGCAGTGGAAACGCCGACTGTGCCGTCTTTCATGGCTTCGCGCACCAACGCTTTCATTTGCTCGAGCTGTTCAGGCGTAGGCTGCTTGTCGTCGTCGCCGAGTACCATGCGGCGGACTTGTGTGGCACCAACATAGCTAGCCAGGTTGATTCCCATGCCCTGCTTTTCGAGGCGCGCGAAATACTGGCGGAAGGTGCGCCAGTCGGGAGTGATGTGGTAGTGCTCGTAGCCGGGCCGATCGTTCTGAATGATGGCGTCGTTCAGCGGAGCGATGGACCCGCCTTCGCCGGTGATCTCCGTGGTGATTCCCTGGTAGATCTTCGAAGGCAGGCGCGGTTCGACGAGGATGGAGAGTTCGGACTGGCCGAGCATGTCGATGAAGCCAGGGGCTACGACTTTGCCGGCGGCGTCGATGGTGCGCTTGCGGGGTGCGGCAGCCAGGTTGCCAATGGCGGCAACTTTGCCGTCGCGGATACCGACGTCGCCGGAGTACCAGGGCGAGCCGGTGCCGTCGATGATGTGGCCGTTGGTGATGACGAGATCGAAAGCCGGGCTTGGCGATTGCGCCGGCAGTGGGCGGGGCGTGGCGACGAGCAACGCGACCGTGAGCAAGAAAGTCAGGTTGTAAAGCTTCATCGGTTTTCCCTTTCTGTATCGTTATCTCAGCGGCTAAAGCCGGCTACGAAGGAGCGATCGTCATCGCAGCGCTGAAGCACCGCGCCACCCAAATCACGACAAACTCGCGCTCAAACTGCTGCACGACGGCGCGCGAGCGCGCCCAGAGCGATCCAAATTCCAAGCGCGAGCCATTCGTACACGGTGAAATGGCCGGGGATTGCGGGGACGACTTTCATCAGCATCATGGCGATGGCCACGAGCAGGCCGAAGCCTGCGACAAGCCACTCCAGCGCCGACAATCTCGATTGGTGCGGCAGAGTTCCTGAGCGTCCCATTTGGAGGTAGGCGGCGCAGGCTGCGGCCCATCCGATGGCGCAGGCCACCGAGCCGACCTCGGTGACCGGCACGAGAATCGCATCTCCCAGGAGCATACACGCGGCAGTGACCAGTCCGATGCAGAGAACTGCGGCCGATGGCGTCTGATGTTCGAGATGGATGCGGCCGACTCGTGGGTCGACGAGGCCGCGGCGTCCCAAGGCAAACAGCAGGCGGCTGGCGGCGACGAAATTTCCGTTGAAACATTTGAACAGTGACAACAGTGCTGCCGCGAGGATTACGTTGACGATCCAGCGGGAGCCCACTGCCTGCTGGAAGGCTACCGCGGTCATGAATTTCTGGCTGGTCAATTCGTGCCATGGAGCAACGAATGCGACTGCGGCGATGACGGCCGTGTAGAAGAGAATTCCGACGAGGATCGCCATCCAGATGGCTTGGAGAAACCCCTGGCCGCGAAACTCGGGTGTGGATTCTTCGGCGGCCTTGCTGACGGATTCGAATCCGGTCATGAAATAGGGGACGATCTGCAACACGAGCAGGAACGAAACCAGCGGCGCGTGGGTAAAAAGTGGAGGGAAGTTGTGGGGTGATCCTTTGCTGACGCCCAGCGCGATGAAAACGATGAACAGTGCCAGAGTGCCGAAGGATGTCCAGTTCTGAAAGGTCGCGCTGAGGCGGATGCCGCGGTAGTTCAGCGTGGTGAGGAGCGCCGTGAGGCCGAGCCCGATGATGAGGTGCGGAAGATAGACTGGACGTCCGGCGATACGGTAGATCTCCAGCGAATCGAGTGCCGGGACGATGTAGCCGGCGATGCGGCCGACGGCTACGGCTTCCCATGGGCAGACGATGAAGTAGGCGAGCATCATCATCCAACCGGTGGAGAAGCTGACGGGACGGGAAAAAGCTGCGGCCGTGTAGGCGATTTCGCCGGCGGCATCCGGCATGGCGGCCACCAGCCTGCCGTAGACCCAACCGATGGGGAGCAGCAGCGCGCCTCCGATGGCGAAGCCCAGCAGCGCGCCCAGTGCGCCACCGCGCAGCAGCCAGTCGTCCATGACCACGAGCCAGCCGACGCCGACCATGGTGCCCCAGGCGAGGGTGAAGTAGTCGGTGAGGCGAAGTTTGCGGGCGAGCTGTGACATGCTGATGATTTTGATCCGGCGAGTGGAGTGGAGCGCGAATTATAAAGCATCAGAGTGGCCGCTGACGGCTGAAGCCACGGGTTGATTTCTGGCTAATCCTGCGGCGCGGCTTAAAGCCGCGCGCCTTCAAAGCGGACCGCTTCCACTCCGAAATCCGCAGTCTGCGTGATAGTATCGAACTACCCTCGCATGATGCTGCAGGCGGTGAATATTGGCGCTGTGACGCCGTCGTGCCTCTTTAATTTCTATTTCTACGACTCGTTGAACAACTGATGACAGCTTCGACCAAGTTGCGTAAACGCGTGCTCAGCGGCATGCGCCCGACCGGAAAACTGCACCTCGGCAACTATGTGGGCGCACTCGACAACTGGGTGCGCATGCAGGATGAGTATGAATGCTTCTTCTGCGTGGTCGACTGGCACGCGCTCACGACGGACTACGCCGACACTTCGCGCGTGAAAGAGAATTCGCTGGAGGTGGCGCTGGACTGGCTGGCGGCGGGGCTTGATCCGGAGAAGTCGGTGATCTTCATCCAGTCGCATGTTCCGGCGCATGCGGAGCTGCATCTGCTGCTTTCCATGATCACGCCCCTGGGCTGGCTGGAGCGGGTTCCCACTTACAAAGAGCAGCGGGAGAACATCAAGGACAAAGATCTGGGCACATATGGGTTTCTGGGCTATCCGGTGCTGCAGGCCGCGGACATTTTAATGTACAAGGCGGATGTGGTTCCCGTGGGCGAAGATCAGGTGGCGCACGTGGAACTCACGCGGGAGATTGTGCGAAGGTTCAACGGTTTTTACGGAAAGCGGAGAGATGTTTTCCCCGAGCCGCAGGCTTTGCTGACGCGCGCGCCCAAGTTGCCGGGGACGGATGGCCGCAAGATGTCGAAGTCGTATGGCAACACCATCCTGCTGACCGACCCAGAGCCGGTAATACGGCAGAAGCTGAAGACTATGGTGACTGACCCGGCGCGGGTGCGGCGCACGGATCCGGGGAATCCGGATGTGTGCCCGGTGGGCGATCTGCACAAGATTTTCAGCGATCGCGCTACCATGGACAAGGTGAACGCCGGCTGCCGGTCGGCTGGCATCGGGTGCATCGAGTGCAAGAGCTGGGCGGCCGATGCGTTGGTGCAACTGCTGAATCCGATGCAGGAGCGGCGCAAGAAATTCGAGGAGAATCCGCGGCTGGCTTGGGATATTCTTGAGGCTGGCAGTCGGCGGGCGCGTAAGGTTGCCGCTGAAACCATGGACGGGGTGCGCGATGCAATGGGAATGTCGCTTGCCTATGATCCGCCGGCGGGGATGATCCGAAGTAGGAAGATTTGAGCAGGTGAAGATGCGAAGCAGGATGGAAGAGAGAATCGGTCCTTCCGAGGACAACACGCAACAGTCCGTCGCGCCGGTGCTGGTTGCTGGTCGCCGCTCTGCCGCGGTGCCGATGAAGGAATCCGATGAGCGGGCTGCGAGAAAAGAAGAGAGCGATTCTCCCTTTGCGGTTTCCGTCGGCGATGTCTACGAGGGCCCGCTGGACTTGCTGCTCGATCTGATTCGCAAGCAGGATATCGACATCTACGACATTCCCATTGCCCGCATTACGGCGCAGTATCTTGCTTATGTGGAAAAGATTCGCGAGCTCGACGTGAATGTGGCGGCCGACTTCATCTATATGGCTGCGGTGCTGATTCACATCAAGTCGAAGATGTTACTGCCGCGCGATCCGTCGGCAAAAGCGGAGGAGTTGGAGGATCCGCGAACCGAGCTGGTAAATCGGCTGCTGGAGCACGAAAAGTTCAAGTCGGCGGCGCAAATGCTTTTGCAGAAGCAGCAGATCGAAGATGCGGTGCTTACGAATCCGTCGTTGAAGGAATTCATCGACGCGGAAGGCACCGAGCCGGAGATGGCCGCGGACGTGATCGATCTGGTGAAGACCTTTCAGCAGATTCTGGAGCGGGTGCGGACCCGGCCGGTGATCAACGTGGACGAGGAAACGGTCACGGTAGGCCAGATGATCGATTATCTGCGGCGGCGGCTGGCGCTGGAATCGCGCCCCATCCGGCTGAAGCAGCTTTTGATGCGCGTGCCTTCGCGGCAGGCGCTGGTGTGCATGTTTCTGGCATTGCTCGAAATGGTGCGGCTGCAGGCGATCCAGGTTCGGCAGGAGCAGATGTTCGGCGAGATCGCCGTGCGCAGACATGTTGGGTTCGACGCGATCATGAGCGAGCAGGCGGCAGTGCGCGATGACTGGAGGTAGAACAGTGTTCAGTTGTCAGTGATCAGTGGTCAGTAAAAAGCAGCGTTTTTACTGGCCACTGATCACTGGTCACTGACCACTTCTTCTATGAGTCTAAAAGCTCAACTCGAAGCCATTATTTATGCGGCGGAGACGCCGATCACGCTGGAGCAGATGGTACAGCTCGTCAAGGAATCTGCGATCGCCGAAGGCGCGGCGGACGAGGCTGAGGTGAAGTCGCGAGTGCGGGCGGCGCTGGAAGAACTGGTTGCCGACTACGGCAGTGCCAGACCATGGCATCGAGATTCGTCAGGTGGCGGGCGGATATCGCATGTCGACCAAGCCGGAGCAGCACGAAATGGTGCGCAGCTTCGCCAAGAGCCTGAAGCCGCCGATTCGGCTGTCGCTGCCGGCGCTGGAAACGCTGGCTGTGATCGCTTACAAGCAGCCTGCCACGGTGCCGGAGATCAGCGAGATTCGCGGCGTCGATTCCGGCGGGGTGATTGCCACTCTGCTGGATCGCAAGCTGATCACGACTGCTGGGCGCAAGCAGGTGATCGGGCGGCCGATTCTCTACAAGACGACCAAAGAATTCCTGATGCGCTTTGGATTGAAGGACGTGAACGAGTTGCCCAGCATGGAGGAGTTCGAGAAGCTGGTGGCGGAATCGTTTCAGAGCGAGCTGATTCCGGCGGAGGACGCGACCGAAGAGCAAGAGACCTGATGCGGAAGAGATTGCAGAGTCCGCGGTTTAAAAGGAATCAGACGTCAGCGTATGATATTGAGGATCTGCGCCTGAAGGCGCTGTTGCTTGTACGCGGCTTGCGGTACGGCTGGAAGCCGCGCCCTTTCAAAACGGAATTCACAGTATGCCTGCTGAACGCCTGCAAAAAATTATTGCTGCTGCTGGAATTGCCTCTCGGCGCAAGGCCGAAGAACTGATCAGCGCCGGCCACGTGAAGGTGAATGGGACAGTAGTGACCGAACTCGGGAGCAAGGCGGACCCGGAGACCGATCACATTCGCGTCGATGGCAAGCTGCTGCAAGGCGCACAACACCACGTCTACCTGCTGCTGAACAAACCCAAAGGCTACGTCACTACCGTGAGCGATCCGGAAAACCGGCCGACGGTGATGCAGTTGATTCGCGGCGTGAAGAAGCGCGTGTATCCGGTGGGACGGCTCGATTATGCCAGCGAAGGCCTGCTGCTGCTGACCAACGATGGCGCGCTGGCGAACAAGCTGATGAAAGCGGCGTCGCAGGTGCCGAAAACTTACGTGGTGAAGGTTGCGGGGACTCCGAGCGCCGATGCGCTGGAGAAGTTGCGCGGGGGGGTCTCGATTGCGACCGAAGATGGCCGGCGGGTGCGGACTGCGCCGGCGGGAATCCGGCTGGTTAAAGAAGCCACCAATCCGTGGTACGAGGTCACTTTGATCGAAGGCCGCAACCGGGAGATCCGGCGCATGTTTGAAAAGGTCGGACATCATGTGGAGAAAATCAAGCGCGTCCGCTACGGGCCGCTCACCCTCGACGTTCCGCCCGGACGAATTTCGCGCGCTGACCTCGCAGGAAGTTGATCGACTGCGCACGGCATGCAACAAACCAATAGCGGGGGCGAAGCCTTCCGTGGCATGATGAGCGGCAAGCATGAGCCGTTTTTTTGATCTGGTTTCCAAGACCGCCCGCGACATGGGCACGACGAAAGCTCCCAATACAACGCCGGCGGCGCTGGAACGCCGGTCGCGGCTTATCAAACTCGATTCCAACGAAAATCCTTTTGGGCCTTCGGCGCGCGCGCATGGATGCCATGCAGAGCGCGCTGGCCGCGGCGAACTCCTATCCTGACGATGATTGCAGCCCGCTGCGTCTGAAACTGGCCGCGCATCACGGGCTGCCGCCGGAGCAGGTGCTGGTGACCGCAGGCTCGACGGCAATGTTGAGCCTGCTGTGCCAGACGCTGCTCGCACCGGGGCTGAATGCGGTGACCAGCGAGCGCTCGTTCATCGTATATTCGATGGCGGTGCAGGCGGCGGGCGCGCATCTGGTCGAAGCGCCCATGCGCGACGACGGCTTCGATCTGGAGGCAATTCTCGCCGCGATCGATCCGAATACGCGCATTGTGTTTCTGGCAAACCCCAACAATCCCACGGGCACGATGCTGGAAGCGGCCGTGGTGGAGCGCTTTCTGGCGCAGCTTCCCGGCCACGTGGTGCTGGTTCTGGATGAGGCTTATTACGAATTCGCGCTGCATTTCGCGGCGCTGCGGAAGATCAAGTATTCGAACTCGCTGGATTATGTTCGCCAGGGCGCGAGCGTGGTCGTGCTGCGAACTTTTTCGAAAGCGCACGGACTCGCCGGCCTGCGCGTGGGCTACGGTCTGGGTCCGGCGGAATTGCTGGGATATTGCGCGCGCATGCGCAACACGTTTTCCGTGTCGTCGCGTGGCGCAAGCGGCGGCAATGGCCGCGCTCGACGACTGCCAGCACATTCAGCGCGTGGTGGAAAACAATGCCCTGCAGTCGCGAGTTCTCACCCAGGGATTGTTGGGGCTGGGATATCGGGTGGTTCCGACCTCGGCGAATTTTCTGTTCTGCGATCTGCGAGAAGATGCCGCGGCTGTCGCCAATCGCTTGCAGGATGAAGGCGTGGCCGTGCGTCCGCTGGGGCCTTGGGGAGCGCCGAATTGCATTCGCGTAACGATTGGCACGCCGGAGCAGAACCAGACCTTCCTGCAGGCCGCGGGGCGGGCAGGATTGCGTGGTTCCGCAGCTGGGCTTCGGGTTTCGCCAACCATCAAGTCAGTGACGTAACGGACGTCTCACCCCACCTGGCTACGGCAACAATCGGTTTACGCGCCGAACCCTCCAAGAGGTGCCTTCTCTATACCCAAACAGCGGTATCCTTCGTTTTGCCTTTTAATGATCAATCCTTTAATATCCGCTTGCATTTTCGAGAGGAGAAAACATGCGAGCGAAAAGAGTTGTTTGTTGCGGATTAGCTCTGGTGCTGGGCGCTGTGCTGGCCGCCGTGCCGGCAGCCGCCGCCGACAAATCGGACGTGGCGGGGCGCGCCGTTACCTGGGAGAAAGAGTATAACGCCGGCAACCTGGCGGGCGTCGTGGCACTGTACGCTTCCGATGGCTGCCGTATGCCGCCCAACCAGGCAATCGCCTGTGGCAGCGAAGCGATTCTGGCCAACCTCAAGGCCGGCAAAGATCGGGGATTAGCTCAGGTTAAGATCGTGGTCACAAACGCCGATAGCAGCGGCGACGTGGGCTACGGGACAGGGACATACGTGGTCACAGGCGCGGACGGCTCCCATGTTGACCATGGTAAGTGGATGCTGGTATCGAAGAAGTCGAATGGTACGTGGAAGACTCAATCCGACATCTTTAACTCGGACATGGCCATGCCGGCCACCAGCATGAAGTAGCATTTCGCCTTGACGCACCCGCGAGCGCCGCAGGTATCGCGGGTGCGGCGCATGCAACTCGACGGTTCACGCGGCGGGTTCTACCCAGCCAGAACCGCCGCTCGTGCGGCTCCATACAGTCCAGCATCGCTTCCCAGCAAGGCACGGGTTATGATCGTTTTTCGTTCGTTGCGGCCTTTGGCTTCCGCCGCGGTTTCCCGTTTTCCTAGAGAGTTTCCCAGCGGATCCGTGGGAGCAGTGACGGCGTAAACCACCGAGCGCTGGCGCAGTTCTTCGAACATGCTGGGCGCGTAAGCATCCCAGGCGCTGGACGCGCCTCCGCCGATGACGTACATCTCGAGATTCAGAACGTTGACCAGGTCGGCGAGCAGCAGGCCGAGGTAGCGCCCAAAATTCTTGAAGATGCGGCGGGCGGGTTCGTCTCCCTGAATGGCAAGGTTGTAGATCGATTTCGCGCCGAACTCGGCGTCAGACGATGCGGCCTCAGCCAGGGATGGTGCCTCGCCGCTGGCGATCGCTTCGCGGGCCATGCGGACGATCGCGCTGGCCGAAGCATACTGCTCAGCGCATCCCCGGTTTCCGCAGCCACAGGGACGGCCCTCCGGTTCGATGGTGACGTGACCGAATTCGCCTGCCATGCCGTTCATGCCATGCCAGATTTTTCCCCCGAGCACGATGCCGCCGCCGATTCCGGTTCCGAGCGTGAGCACCGCCATATTTGAAACGCCGCGGGCAGCCCCTAGCCACTGCTCACCGAGAGCGGCAACACGTGCGTCGTTTTCGAGGACCACGCGCGTTCCGAGACGCTGCTCGATTTCCTCACGCGCCGAATAGTTTTCCCAGCCTGGAAAATTGGCTGCCTTGCGCAGCATTCCAGTTTGCATGTCAACGATGCCAGGAAAACCGATGCCGGCGCCAAGGAACTTTCCAGCTTCCTTGTATTTGCTGGTTAGGCGTTGAATCGCATCGCACATTTCGCCGATCACGTGGTCGCGGCCCAGAGCGAGTTTGGTGCTGAGCGCTACTTTTTCGAGGAGCTCACCGTCGCTGCTCACGGCGGCAATGCGCAGGTTGGTGCCGCCGAGGTCGACTCCGATAGCGAAATCGGGCATGGAGGAGAAGATTATCAGAAGTATTGCAGAGGGCGCTCAAGGGAAGCGAGCCAAACGCGCGATTATTGCGTCCAAAGGACGCGACGCGTCGCGCGGCTTGCCCAGATCCTTCACTGCGCAAGGAACGCTTGTTCAGGATGACAAGGGGTCACTTCTGGCACTTGGGGCAGTAGTGGCTGCTGCGCCCGGCGATTACGATGCGCTTGATGGGCGTCTTGCAGACCAGGCAAGGCTCGCCTTCGCGGCCGTAGACGCGGTGCTGCAATTGGAAGAAGCCCTCTTCGCCATCGGCATCCACATAATCTGAGATGGACGAGCCGCCAAGAGCAATCGCTTCCCGCAGAACCTCTTTCACCGACGCAAGCAGTTTAGCCAGTTGGTCGCGGGTAATGGTAGAGGCCCGGCGGCGGGGACGAATTCCCGCGCGGAACAAAGATTCATCGGCATAAATGTTGCCCACGCCGCGCAGCAGTTTCTGGTTGAGCAGCGCGCTCTTGATGGGAGTCTTCCGGCCATGAAACAAAGGAAGGAAGCGGTTGAGATCGGCTTCCAGCGGCTCAATGCCGCCGGCCTCGAAGCCGCCGGCGCGGGCCACGCTCAACCTTCCAAAGCGGCGAGGATCGACAAAGCGCAGTTCCCTGCCCGACTTGAGCTTCAGAATCGCGTGCGTGTGTTTGAGGACTTCAGATTGCGGCTCGCAGACTTGCAGACGCCCGGTCATTCCCAGGTGGACGATCCACTGGGCTGTGTTCTGTGTGGGGCGGATGCCCTCGTCCGCCTCTGCGCGCGTTGTTGATGAAGGCTGTCCAGGCCTCACTGTAGGTCTCGGCCGCGCCGGGTGCCGCTTCCTGACATTCGCGGGCGAGGGTGCCCGCGCCACACGATACTGTTCGAGGTCGAAGACTATGTGCTTTCCCATGCGCCGCACTGTGGCGATGCGGCTGTGCTCGAGAGCCGCGGCGATTTCCCGGGCCGGAGATTTCAGTGGTTCTGGCTTCTGGCCGAGCCAGATCGATTCGATCACATCGCCGGCGACGCGTCTGGCCAGTCCGCGGGCGATGGTTTCAACTTCTGGGAGTTCCGGCATGCCTCTTCAGTGTACAAGGCATTGCGAAAAGGCACGGACGGTTTGTGAGGGGTGGACTAGTCTTTCAAAGGAACGACGGTTTTGCCGTCGCGGCAGAAGGTGGCTACTTTCTGCAGGTCGCCGTTTGCCTGGGGCAGGGTCATAACTGGTCCATAGCAGTAAACCGCGTGGCCGTTGGCGGCGAAGTACCAGCGTCCGCCTTTGGAGTGCTGCTCCAGGTGGCCGGATGGGCGGCGGACGGGTGGCGTTGGATTGGCAACTGTCAAACTAAACAACAAGGCTAGGGTCAAAACCTTCATCACTGCCAAACTTTCCAAGAGCGCGTGCGGGGGACGCGTGCTGCTTACCTGGGGCGCTAAATGGTGCGCAAAGAGCGACGTTGATCGACCAAATCCGAAGCCGGCACGGGAGGAAGCTGGGTCTGGGGCTTCGCAATCCTACCTGTCTGGCTTTGGGAATGGCGCTGCGGTGCTGCCTGGGTCGACGGAACCTGGGTCGACGGAGCCTGGGTTGAAGGAGCCTGGGTCGACGGGGCCTGGGTAGACGGGGCCTGGGTAGACGGAGCTTGCGCGCTACCCTGCGCCTTCGTTCGAGCCGTTTGCTGATCGGCTATGGCCTTGCCTCGCATACCCCACAGCTCGGTGCTATCGCGCATCAGAATCTTGATGAGATTGCGCTGCGATTGGATGACCGAGCCTTGTTCGACAATGAGCATGGTCATCAGACCGTAGGAGACTAGGAACACCACGGTGAGCAACGGCATAAGGGTTCGCTTCTTCTTCGGAACCGTAACCGGCATCACCGCCGTGTAACCGAACAAAGTAGTCAAGTGGCACCCCGGCCTGGCCTCGCAAAGGCAGGCATAAGGGAGATTGCAGCTTGTCAGCCAATGGAACCAGCATCCGGAAGACATTGAAATTGCTTGGCTTAGTTTGATTTATCGAGCCCTGGACGCGGGCTCAAAGTGCAATTGAATGCATATAATGAGCAGGGTAACCGTTGCCGAAGTGACGGCTGCGGCTCCGAAACGACCGCCTGACGCGGGTTTCAGGGGGAAAGGTCCCTGCGGGGCGAGCTCAGTTACCAGCCTCACTTCCCGCCCAGCAGGAGTTTGGCGATAGTCGCCAACTGCATGTTCGACGTGCCTTCGTAGATCTTGCCGATCTTGGCGTCGCGCCAGTATTTCTCGACGGGATAATCCTTGGTAAACCCGTAACCGCCGTAGATTTCGATGGCCAGCGAAGTCACGCGCTCGGCCACTTGCGAAGCAAAGAGCTTGGTCATTGCCGCTTCCTTCACGAAATTCACTCCGGCATCCTTCATGCGGGCGGCGTTGTAGACCATGAGGCGCGCGGCTTCAATTTCGGTCGCCATCTGCGCAATCTGGAACTGGATGCCCTGAAACTCCGCAATGGCCTTGCCGAATGCCTTGCGCTCCAGGGTGTACTTCGCGGCGAATTCCCAGGCTCCGCGCGCCAGACCGATCATTTGCGCTCCGATGCCGATGCGGCCTTCGTTTAGAGTTTCGATCGCAATCTTGTAACCTTTGCCGGGCTCGCCGAGAAGGTTTTCTTTCGGAACGCGACAGTCTTCAAGGATGAGTTCGCAAGTGGAAGAGGCGCGAATTCCGAGCTTGTCTTCCTTCTTGCCCACGCTGAATCCCGCGAAGTCTTTTTCAACGAGGAATGCTGTGATGCCTTTGTATCCCGCGGCGGGGTCGATGGTGGCGAACAGGACGAACAGTCCAGCCTCTTTAGCGTTAGTGATCCACAGCTTGCGGCCGTTGAGTATGTAATCGCTGCCCTTGAGTTCGGCGCGCGTCTGCAGCGCAAAGGCGTCGGAACCGGAACCGGCCTCGCTCAAGGCGTAGGCGCCCACCGTGTCGGCCGCCATCTTCGGCAGGTAACGCTTCTTCTGCTCGGGACTGCCCCATCGCAGAAGCGCATTGTTAACCAGCGTGTTCTGGACATCGACCACAACGCCGGCGGACGCATCGACGCGCGACAATTCCTCTACCGCCAGTATCGCTTCAAAGAACTTGGCTCCGCCTCCGCCGTATTGCTCCGGGATCTCGATCCCCATTAGGCCGAGCTGGAAGAATTCATGAATGAGATCTTTGTTGAAGATGCCTTTCTCGTCCATCTCTTTGACGTGCGGACGGATTCTTTCATCGGCAAATAGGCGGATGTTGTCGCGGAAGAGGATCTCATCCTCAGTGAGGGTGGTCAGGGGTGTAGGAGGAGCGGACTGCGTTGTAGTCTCAGGCATACAGATACCTTCGCGGAGGAATGCAAACCAATCAGTTTAGCACTGAGGGGGGTGTGAGGCGTTCAGCCAGTGGCCGTCGGCTGGTTTGAGATTCTGGGGTCTTTTTCTAGGAAGATGAAAAACGCTAGTCCCCATGGTCCAAGACTCTAGGCGGCATAAATCGCATAGGCCGATGAAATAAGCAGGATGACTACAAAGAGCGCGAACTGTTTCTTCATCCAGCCTCGGCTCGTTCAACGCGCACGAGATCATTCGCTCCGCCTGAAAAACGGCTCCGCTCAGGATGACACCGCAGGGGAGATTACGAATTATTGTTCAGCCGCGGCGAGAATGCACAAGCTTCAGCGCGTCCGCCTGCAGAATGCGCTGGATCTGATTGCGGGCATGCACGGACCACGGACCCGTGGTGTCGAGCTTGATATAAGCCTGCCAGTGTTTCAGCGCCTTGCGCGGCTCGCGGGTCTTTTCGAAGGCGAGCGCGAGGTTGTAGTGCGCATCAGCGTAGGTGGGAGCGAGCTGGATCGCCATTTTGTAGGTCTGGATGGCTTCTTGCACGCGGCCCGTCTCGTCGAGAACGTTGCCCAGATCGAAATAGGCCAGGGCGTAGCGAGGGTCTGCTTGTAAGGCAGCGCGGTAATGTTTTTCTGCCAGCGAGAAATCCTGGCGGTTGTAGTAGAGCGTTCCCAGGTTGATGTGCGCGGCCGCGTGGCCGGACTCGAACTCGAGCACTTTCTGGTACGCGGCCAGCGCTTCGGTCTGAGTCGTCGGATCCTCTTCCAACGCGATACCGCGGGCAAACCAGACGGCGGCATCGTCCTCCTGCGGGTTGGCGTCGGAAGTGGGAATCGGAGTACTGGTGACGACCGTTTCCCGAGTCGCAAAGTCCATCACGAATTGTCCCGCGATCGGCTCCAGCAGCCTGCCTTCATGGCGGAAGGCAACGCGGTGCTTGGTGGTGGAAGACACTCCGGCATCGACTAAGGGATTTCCCATGCCTGAAGCTTGCTTCTGCATGGCTTCGAGCGACTGCCGGATCACCGCCGGCCGCACCCTCATGGCGCACAGGTCGCGAACTTTCTTAACTTTCAGCAGGTCGGAAAAGGAGTAGGTCGTAGAGGCAGCAATCAGCTCCGCGCGCTCCCAGTTGGTCAGCTGGCGCGGCGTGAGATGAAGAATCCTAAGTAAATCGGCTCGACTGTACACAAATATGCGCAACCGCTCGCGCCGTTCCACTGCGCAAGACGTTACGCCGTCATTATCCGCAACTTGCGGCGTCAAACGCAACAGCAAACACCTGTGGAAATCTGAGGAGAACCTGGATGATTTACATGCAACGAAAATGGTGCAGAGGCCTAAACCACCACGGCGGCCTGATACTCCTCGTACGTCCCCTTGAAGTCGGTGATCTTGTGGTCGCTCTCGAAGTGCCAGATGCGCGTGGCTACCTCGTCGATCAGGTCGTGATCGTGGGTTACCAGGAACACCGTCCCGTGATAGCGTTGCAGGGAAATGTTCAGCGCGTTGATGGCTTCAAGATCCAGGTGATTCGTAGGCTCATCGAGCACGAGCACGTTCGGCTTTTGCAGCATCAGCTTGCAGAAAAGCAGCCGCGCCGCCTCGCCGCCGGAAAGAACGCTGGTCGATTTTGTGGCTTCGTCGCGGGCAAACAGCATCTGCCCCAGCAGGCCACGGATCTCTTCGCTGACCGCCGCCGGATTCCATTGATGCAGCCACTCCAGCACTGTCGTGCCGCCTTCGATCAGGCTGCGGTGGTCTTGGGCGAAGTATCCAATCGAAGCTTCGTGTCCCCAGATCACCTTGCCGGAGTCGACGAACGGGCCGTCGTAGCCGCTGGTCTTGCGCAACTCGGCGTCCGGAGTGGTCGGAGAATTGGCCAGCAGCGCGTTCACCAGCGTGGTCTTCCCTGCCCCGTTGCGGCCCATCAATGCGATTCTCTCCCCGCGCGTAATGCTGGCGGTGAAGTCGCGAATGACCTGCTTGTCGCCGTAGGCCTTGCTCAGGTGCTCGACCTCAAGAAGGTGCTTGCCCGAAGGCCGTTTCTGTTCGAACTTGATGTAAGGCCGCTGGATGTTCGACTTCGCGAGTTCCGTAACCTGCAGCCGCTCTACTTCCTTGCGCCGCGACTGCACCTGGCTTGACCGCGTGCCGGCGGAGAACCGCGCGATGAATTCGTTCAGCTGTGAAATCTTCTTCTCGCGTTGTGCGTTCTGCGATTCAATCTGCGAGCGCACCTGCGTCTTCGCCAAAACCATCTCGTCGTACGATCCGGTATAAGTGATGATGGTCTCGTAGTCGATGTCGGCGATGTGCGTGCAAATGCTGTTGAGGAAGTGCCGGTCGTGCGAGATAGAGATGACCACGCCGTCGTAGGCATTCAAAAATCCCTGCAGCCAGTGGATCGAATCCAAATCAAGGTTGTTCGTGGGTTCGTCCAGCAGCAGCGCCTGCGGATGCCCGAACAAAGCCTGCGCCAGCAGCACCCGGACTTTCTGTCCGCCCTGCAGTTCGCTCATCTTGCGGGAGTGGGCTTCGTCGGGTATGTCCAAACCCTGAAGCAAGATCGCGGCGTCGCTCTCCGCCGTATACCCATCTTCTTCGCCGACAATACCTTCCAGTTCGCCCAGCTTCATGCCGTCTTCGTCGGTCATGTCGTGCTTGGCATAGATGGCGTCGCGCTCCCGCATGGCCGCCCACAGGCGTTTGTTGCCCATGATGACGGTGTCGATCGCGGTATGGGCATCAAAGGCAAACTGATCCTGGCTCAAAACCCCGAGCTTGCGCGGACGCACCACCGTGCCTTTTTGCGGCTCCAGTTCGCCGCTGAGCAGCTTCATGAATGTTGACTTGCCCGAGCCGTTGGGCCCCGTCAGGCCATAGCGCTTGCCCGGCGTAAACGCCGTGGAGACTTCATCAAACAGAATTTTGGCGCCGTAGCGCATGGAAACATTACTGACTGAAAGCATGATTTGTTATGCAACTCTTCTTAGGACTGCGGGGAATTTCCGCCAAGACGGTACGCAGCTGGAGTTAATAGAATACCATGCTGGCCGCCGATCGCACGGTCATCAGGCGCTTGCAGTCCACGGATCAACGAGGGTCGCCGATACATCATCGAAGTGCGAAACATTACGCGTCGCCAGCGTGGCGTGGCGGGCTAGAACGATTCCGGCGATCATCGTGTCGCGTAATTCGCGAGGGCGGCCCTGAAGCTTTCGCGAAGCCATTAACTCGCTTGCTCGCTGCGCGGATTCGGCGTCAAAAGCAGCGATGCGACGGTCGATTTCATTCAGCAATCCCTCGAAGCCCTGGGTGTATATAGCTCGACGTCTTCCAGCCGGCATAACCAGCAACCCGGAAAGTATTTCAAGGACTGTAACTGATGTCGTCCAAATTGAAGTTTGAGGCTGGCGATCAAGCCAGGCAAGCACTCTCGCCTCCGGCTTAGGGCGCATCAGTTCGGAGAGAACACTACTGTCGAGGATGATCATTCGTCGAAAGTGGGAGGTTCGAGATCATCTCCGTGGAATTCTTCAATCACAAAATCTGGCCCGCTCTTGGGGAAGAGCTTCGAAATCTTCGTCCCCAGACCGTCCGCGGGAGTGTCTTCTTCCTTATGTACCGCGGCTCGCAAAATGTCGCGCACCTCTTCCTCCATGCTGCGACCGTTGCGCCGCGCACGGCGCTGGAGGCGCGCTTTCACTCCGTTCTCAATGTTGCGGACGACGAATTGGGCCACGGCAAGCTCCCTCTTCAGGTTGATATCATGATATCATACGAAGATAAGCCAGTCAACGCGGGCTGAACTGAGGCCTCATATATGTCGCTAACAAGCGGCGGGACTTACTGCTGGTCGAGCAAGGTCCGCACTTTGTGCGCCAGCGTATCCAAAGAAAACGGCTTTTGCAGCAGAGTTGTCTGCCCGCCGGCATCCCCGTCGGCGAACGCTGGGTGGTCAGGATAACCGGACATAAACATGACCTTGATTTGCGGACGCACTTGCCGCAGACGGCTTGCCAATTCTTTACCCCCGAGGTTGGGCATGGCCATATCGGTGACGAGGAGGTGGATCAGATCTTCGTGCCCCCCGGCAATTCGCAGAGCCTCGTCGCCGTCCATTGCGTGCAGCACCTTATAGCCCTGCCGCCGGAGAAACTCGCCGGCCAACTCGCGAATGCCGCTTTCATCCTCCACGAGGAGAATGGTCTCCGTACCCTTGCGTGCGGCAGCGAGATCTGCTTGCAGACCGGAGACTGGCGCCGGCCCCTGGGTCTCCGTCTCTTCCGCCCAGGGAAGATAGATTTCGAACGTCGTACCCTGCCCCGGCTTACTATCGACGTGCGTCCAACCCCCGGTCTGCTTGACTACTCCGTAAACAATGGGCAACCCCAACCCAGTGCCTTTCCCAGGTTCCTTGGTGGTGAAGAAAGGCTCAAACATGTGGGCTTGGGTTTCACTATCCATTCCGACCCCGGTATCGCTCACGATAAGCATCACGTATCGGCCCGGCTGCATCCCGTCGCGAAGCCGGGGATGCGCGCCATTGATTTCCGCGTTCCTGGTCTCGATGACCAACTGTCCTCCCTGCGGCATCGCATCCCGGGCGTTGACCGCGAGATTCATAATCAGTTGCTCCACCTGTCCCGGATCAGCCTTGACCGGCCAAAGCCGGGCACCGGGCACCACGCGCAAGGCAATGTCTTTTTCGATGAGGCGGTCCAGCATTTTGGCCACTTCGCTCAGGACCTCGTTGAGATCCATGACTTGGGGTTGCAGCACTTGCTTGCGGCTAAAGGCCAACAACCGGCCGGTGAGGCTTGCCGCGCGGCTTACCGCATGTTCGATTCCCAGGGATTCTTTTTGGGTCTCAGCGTCCGCAGCAAGTCCGCCGCGCAGGCGTTCATTATGAGCCTGAATCAGCATGAGCAGGTTGTTGAAGTCGTGGGCGACTCCTCCGGCCAGCAGTCCCACGGCTTCCATTTTCTGCGAATGCAGGAGTTGATCTTCGAGGCGCTTGCGCTCCGTGATGTCATACATGACACCCTGCATCAGGTCGGGCTGGTCCCCCGCGGTGGGCAGCATGACAGCCTCGTCGCGGAACCACAGGACCCTGCCGTCACGGGCAAACATGCGGTATTCAGCCTGAAACAGGTCACGGTTTTTCTGGAAGTGCTCTTCGACAGCCAGCACACTTTCGCGGTCTTCGGCGTGGATGCGATTAATCCAGTTCGCGGAATCGGAAAGCCAATCCGCGGGTGAAAATCCAAGCATCGATTCGATCTGAGGACTTACATAGTGCCAGCGGCCATGGGGGCCGAGTTCGGCGATGTAGGTGACCGCGGGCAGGCGCTCCACCAGCGTGCGATAGCGGTTTTCGGCCGATTTAAGCTCCGCCTGCGCCCGATCCCATTCCATGGCAACCGCCGCGAGATGAGTGGCGTGAGCAATAAGTTGTAGATGCTCTTCATCCGGCGTGCGCGGTTCGCGATAGTAGATGGCAAACGTTCCCAGGATCCCGCCATCCTGCGACGCGATCGGCGTTGACCAGCAGGCCCGCAGCCCGTGATGCAGAGCGAGGTGCCGGTACGCTGCCCACAACGGGTCAGTCGCAATATCGGCAACGATAACCGGCTGGCGTCGATAGGCGGCAGTGCCGCAGGATCCCACGCAATCACCAATTTGAGTGCCGTCGATGGCCTGACTGTATTCTCTTGGCAGGGAAGGCGAAGCCCCGTGCCGCAGGGTCTTACCCTCGGCATCAAGCAGCAGAATCGAGCACAACAGGCCCCTATGATGCTCCTCGATGTTCGAACACAAAGTTTCCAGGATTTGAGGGAGTGGGGCATGGGCCATCACCATGGCCAGAACCTTTACGTCGAGGCGTGCGAGGGCATCCGGCGATTCTTGAGCTGTATCGCCGGCTTTCCGTACTCCAGTAGACATGCTGCTTCCGCTTGCTTCCTTTGAAAGTAATTGAAGAGACTGGTCCGAACCCTGGGCACCGACACCGCCCCACACCGAATATCTATTATTGATGATGAATTCGGTATGGGCACCGGGATAACTCGCTTAGCAGGGTTACATCAGTAACAGGCAGGTGGCTTCCCCATGAAGAGGGAAATATCTAGTGCCCGCCGCTAAGTTCACGCACAATCGCGCCGACGAACTGTTTGGCGTCGCCGAAGAGCATTAGGGTGTTGTCGAGGTAGTAAAGCGGATTGTCGATTCCAGCAAAGCCTGGGCTCATGCTTCTTTTGATCACCATCACGGTGTGAGCTTTGTCGACATCAAGGATGGGCATGCCATAGATAGGGCTTGCGGCGTCAGTACGCGCCGCCGGGTTGGTAACGTCGTTCGCGCCGATCACCAGCGCCACATCAGTCTGGGGAAAGTCGCCGTTGATCTCTTCCATTTCGATGAGCCGATCGTAGGGAATGTCGGCTTCGGCCAACAGAACGTTCATATGACCGGGCATGCGTCCTGCGACCGGATGAATGGCGAAGCGGACGTCGACTCCCTTCTTGGTAAGGATGTCATAGAGTTCGCGCACTTTGTGCTGCGCCTGCGCCACCGCCATACCATAACCGGGGACGATGACCACCTTGTTAGCGGCTGCGAGAATCGCCGCCGATTCCTCGGCTGTAGCGCTGTGTACCGGCTTGGCTTCCGCGCCCCCAACGGCTGCGGCCTGCACCTGGCCGAAGGCTCCAAATAGCACATTCGCGAACGACCGGTTCATCGCCTTCGACATGATGACCGAAAGAATCAGTCCCGAAGAACCGTCGAGCGCGCCGGCAATGATCAGCAGTTTGTTCTGGAGCACGAACCCCATCGCCGCAGCGGACAATCCGGCATAGCCGTTTAACAGGGAGATCACGGTCGGCATATCGGCGCCGCCAATCGGGATTATGAGCATCACGCCGAAGATCAGCGAAACGCCCACGACCACCGGAAAGAATTGCTTCGCCTCGGGATGGAGCACCAGGTATACCGCGCTGCCGACGGCAACGCTGAACAGCAGGAAGTTGACGAGATTCTGTCCTTTATAGGTGATTGGCCGCTGGGGAAGGATCTCCTGCAGCTTTCCCGCTGCCATCAAACTGCCGGTAAACGTCAGCCCTCCGAGAATCACTTCCATCGAGAGAACCGACATCATGAACTTCGGCACGTTCGGAGTGCGCAAGATAAAATTCTGCTGTGCCGACCAGGGTGACGCACAACGCGCCTAAGGCGTGGCTCAGCGCGGTTCGTTGCGGGACTGCCGTCATCTGCACCATGCCGAGCGGAATCCCGATGCCGCTGCCCAGCACCAGCCCCACCGCGATCCACTTGTAGTCGACGATGCCGTGGTGCAGCAGAGTTCCGGCAATGGCCAGCACCATGCCAATCTCGCCCGCCCAAATCCCGTGGCGGGCGGTCGAGGGCGAACTCATCCATTTCAGCGACAGAATGAACAAGGCGCTGGCAATCAGGTAGATGACTTCGATGACGTACTGGCTTGAGGCAAACTCGTTCATGGTTTACTGGGTAAGACTTCGCTCAGCTATCTACTTGCTCGGGCGGCTGCTCTTGAACATCTTGAGCATGCGGTCCGTGATAAAGAATCCGCCTACCACGTTGCTGGTGGCGGCCACGATGGCGATTACGCCCAGCACCGTGGCGAACGTGCTCTTGCGCTCACCCACCAGCACAATCGCGCCCACAACCGCGATGGCGTCGAGTGCGTTGGTCAGCGACATCAGCGGAGTGTGCAGCAAGGGCGAAACATGGCGGATCACTTCGAAGCCGATAAAGCAGGCCAGCATGAAAATGAATAGCGCGTCGATCAGACTGTCACTCATATGCTTCTCCGTTTCAGTTCTAGGTTCTCAGTAAGGCGGCACGTCCTGAACTTCATCCCCCAGCCGGGACCAGTGCCGGCAGTTTGTAAAACTCCCGCACCCTTGCGTTCACGATTTCGCCGCCGCGGGTGACCATCGTCTCGCGGATAATCTCATCCTGCAGGTTGAGTTGCAGCTTGCCCTCTTTCACGATGTAGGCGAGAAACGTAGCCACGTTGCGGGCATACATCTGGCTCGCGTGGTAGGGGACGCTGCTGGCCAGGTTAATGGCGCCGATAATCGTTACGCCGAAGGCTTTCACTGTTTCTCCGGTACGAGTGAGTTCGCAATTACCTCCGCGTTCGGAGGCAAGGTCAACGATCACGGAACCGGGAGCCATCCCTTTGACCATATCGGCAGTGATCAGCACCGGCGACTTCTTGCCCGGAATCACGGCGGCGGTGATGACCACATCACTTTCCGCGACCACCCGGGTCAGGAGTTCGCGCTGCCGGGCATAAAAGGTCTCATCTTGGACCGTGCCGTAACCGCGGGCGTCCTGGGCGTTCTGAGCTTCGAGAGGCAACTCGACGAAGCGGCCTCCCAGGCTCTGCACCTGCTCCTTTGCCGCCGGGCGCATGTCGTAGGCGGACGCCACCGCACCCAGCCGGCGCGCAGTGGAGATGGCTTGCAGCCCCGCTACTCCGGCGCCGATCACGAATACGCGCGCCGGAGTAATGGTCCCGGCAGCTGTTGTCATCATAGGAAAGATTCTGATCGAGGTTTCCGCCGCCAGCAGCACTGCCTTGTAGCCACAGATCGTCCCCATGGAAGAAAGCGCATCCATGCTTTGCGCGCGCGTAGTACGGGGCACGAGTTCTACGGAAAAGGAGGTAACGCCGGCCGCGGCAATTTGCTGGACTACATCGGCGGAACCGAAGGGGCGCAGAAACCCAATCAGCAACTGATCGCGCCGCAGCAGAGGAAGGTCAGCCTTGCCGGTCACGTCATTGGAACCGTAACAAAGCACCTGCACAACAATGTCGGCGGCCTTGAAGACCGCGGCGCGATCGGGAAGGATCTTTCCGCCCTTCTCGACGTAAATCGAATCCGGATACCCGGACGCATCACCTGCGCCCGACTCCACCACCACTTCGAGTCCGGCCTTGGCGAGCGTGGGAATCACCGCGGGAACAAGCGCGACCCGGCGCTCTCCGGGATAGCTTTCCTTCGGAACTCCTACAATCACACGGTTGTCCTTTCCCCGGGGGAGAATCATCGGTGACGTTCCTGCCGCTTCAGCTCCGCACAATCCCGCACATCTGACAAGGCCAATTGCGAATACTAAAGAACGGACCACAAGCTCGGCTGTGACGCTCGTCACATGGTAATGGAGACGCCGTCCAGCGGACCCAAAACAGTACCAGAAGGAGAGAAAACTGAAAAGTGGCGGGCAGGGAAGAAAGACAGTTGTTTGAAAGCCGGCCGCTTCTGGGAGTGTCCGTGCCAGAGAAACGACCGGCTTTCAGGTACGTACCTATTGTTGTGGTGGTGCGCCCTGCTGGCCGGCGTCGGGACCACCGTGATGGCCTTGCATCCATTGCTCGCGCTTGGCCTGCATTTCGTCCCACTTTTTCTGCTGGGTCGAGTCCAGGAGCCCGCGGATCTGCGCGTCGGTGCCCTTGTGGATCTCCATCATTTTGGCATGTCGATCCTGCTCGGAAAGTGAAGAGTCCTGGTGTAGGCTCTCCATCTGCGAGTGTTCAGACTGAAGAGCATCCAGCACTTTGGGCTGCTGATCTGAGGTGAGGTTGAGTTTCTTGGTCAATTCCGCGGCGCGCTGGGCCGGATCGGGTCGCCCGTGATGCCGGCCGCCATTGTCTTGCGCGGACGGGGTTTGCTGAGTGTTCGACGGACTATCCTGCGCCGCCGCAAAAGGCACGGCCATCGAGATGAGGCCGGCGGCGGCAAGAACGAGCAGGGACTGTTTGAGCATGGGGAATCTCCTTATTTATTGAAATCGGTCTACACCTATAAACGGAATTATGAACCCAGAGTTGCGTAAGAAACCACGATTCGGACAATCTTTGCATAACTTTACGAAAGTGGCTTCGATTCGGGATTTATCCACGAAAATGAGGATGTGCGGCATGTCGCGACGAACTGATCTTGCGAGCGATCGAAGAGTGGAGCCGACGAGCGGACTTGAACCGCTGACCTGCCGATTACGAATCGGCTGCTCTACCAACTGAGCTACGTCGGCTTCTGGTTTGACTGTTCCAGTTTATCAAATCGTCGCCGGAGCAGCGGACGGTCGAGACAGCCTATCCCTCTTCACAGGAAAGAAGACCGGCATCAGTTCGGCTCAACTATGCAGCGCGAGCGGCGACCATGGAGTCGTATTCCTCTGGGACTGCGCGGGCAGCAAAACCCACAAGGTATATACGCCGAGGGCCGTCCCGAAAGGAAGATTGAATAGCGAGATGAAACCCAGCACGAGCGCCATGACACGAGCCCAGGGTTCGCGCTGCATCAATCCCCATCCTGCGATGAATCCACAGAACGCCTTTGCCAAAATGAAAATACCGAGCACACTCAGCAGCGGACGCAAGAACGCCGTGTGCGCCTCCGGCGCGCCGAACTCATGCAGATGAGCGAACAGGGTGTTGGCGAGGACACATAAAACCACGCCGCCGATCGTGCTAAACGCGGAGATGGCAAGCCAGAGAATCCCCAGCAGATGAATATGTCCCTGTACGCGTCCTAGGCGCTGCTGCATCACCGTCACTGGTCCAACGATTTGCTTGCCGCACCGGCTGCAAAACGCCTGACCGGGTTGAACTGTCGTGCCACATCCATCGCAGAACATGATTTCCTCCGCAATGCTTCGCGAGCTGAGCCTTTGTCTCAAACTACGGCTCAACACTCACATCCAAGATCAAGGATACGCAAATCGCATGGAAGAGTTCAGTAGAAAGCGTTTGCGTCGCTCCAGACTCTATTCTTCTGCTTCGCTCGTGATGCGGATCGGTTCTCGGGCAAACGAAAAGGCCACCCGGCAACAGGGCGGCCTTTTCTTTTCAAGGGAGAATAGTTCCAACGGAGGCAAAAGATTCCGTCAAAACTTTCTGGACGAAATCTTATGAGCCGAAAAAGCAGGGTGTCAAGCAATTTTTGGGAAATAAATGTCTTTAGTTTCAATGATTTACATAATCAATCAACACACGACTCCAACTGTTCCAATTTGAGACGAAGCGCCAAAGAAAGAGCCCTAAGCCGATATTCTTGAGGCACTTAAGAAGGTTTGGAGCTCTCACTTGTAGCTGAAGGCCGACCCGCAGATCCCTGGGCCGCCTCTCCCAATTGATCTCCCAGTTGAAGAGAAATGAACTCGGTTTGATCGGGACGACCGAAAACCGCCCCAGGGAAAAACCGCCGCAAAAGAACGCGAGCGCCGCCGAATGCGACTCCCGCGGCCAGGGATATCGCACCCACGATGATGCACAGAAGAATAATATTCACCAGCAGGTTGGCAATGTTGTTCTTCTTGTCGAAATAAGTGTTCTCATTCCAGGTGACGCTGGCATCCTAGTTCACCGCACCCAAAAGCGTCTGGGCATCGCCCTGGGAAAGCGGGCCGGCTGCGATCGCGACAATCGGCCCAGTGCGTTTATCGAAAAATGGGCCCACGTTTTCGACGGTCGCAACCCCGGTCTGGGGTTGAGCGGCGTGATGAGCCGCATCAATGCGCCTGAGATGTTCGGCAGCCAACGCTGGCGTCGGATACTCGATCAGCATCAGCGTGGCTGCTCCGCCGGGAGTAGAGTACTGCCCGAGCGCCACTTCGGGGCTGGCGCTGAAATCAACCAGGTCCGCGGAAAGAGGAGAACCGATTGCATCCAGAGCCAGCGGTCCCTCGGCATATTTTTCGGTATTCGCGGCATAGCCGTGATGCGGCATGAAAGCCAGAATCGGCGGCAGGTTGCCCGCATTTCCCCCCGGGCGCGGCAGCACGCCGGCCAGTTCACGCAGACCGGCGGCCGACATCACTGACAACTGGCTGAACACAGCATCGACAAGAATGTGACCGCGGTAAAATAGCACGCGCTGATTAAGCGACGCGCCCTGGTCGCCAATTTCTTCCCGCGCCATTTCCGGCTGCAGATAGAAAGTATAAGCGCCGAAAGCGCCGCTGGCGTCGGTGAAGCGCGCAGCGCGGATCTTCAGCGTGCGGCCGTCGTCACTCTTGTAAGTGGCAGCCTCGAAATCGGTGAAGCCGTATTCCTTGAGCAGAGCCGCGTTAGTGGGGTCGGCAGCAGCCGCATCTTTGCTCGCCTGCGCGGCGCCCTGAATCTGCCACCCGGCGAACTGCTTTGGAAGGATCGGCGGGATTGGCAAGTCCGTGCCAGCGGAGGCGCCGAAAACCACGCCCGCGAAAGAACCAACCATAACCAGTATCAGAGCGAACCTTGAGAAACGCATGAATCCACCGCTGGGCACAGAATCCCTTCTGTAATTAGACCACAGCGGATCGGAAAAAGTTTCCCGGAGGAGCTACTGACCGGCAGCTTTGTCCATCTTGCTGGCGACCTTCACACCGCTCAGCCCGTTTACATATTTGGCGATGCCGCGGTACAGCGACTCGGCGATGCGCTGGCGGTATTCGCTGGTGGCCAGGCGGTGTTCGTCGGTGGGATTGCTGACAAAAGAAATCTCGGCCAGAATCGACGGCATGTTGGCGCCGATCAGCACGATAAACGGAGCCTTCTTCACACCCCGGTCGCGAATGCGCCGGGCTCTTGGCGGCGAGGCCGCTGTGCAGTGACTGCTGCACATCCCCGGCAAACTCCCGCGACTCTTCGATCTTTTCCTTGAGCGCGATCTTCTTCACCAGGTCTTGCAGCTCGTAGATCGATTTCGCCGAAACCGCGTTCTCGCGCGCCGCTACTTCCAGCGCCTCCGGCGAAGAGGTGAAATTCAGGTAGTAGGTCTCGACTCCTCGGGCGTCAGGATCATGACTCGAATTGGCGTGGATGGAGACGAACAGATCGGCGCGCGCCTGGTTCGCGATCGCAGTGCGAGTTTCCAGCGGGATGAACGTATCGTCCTTGCGCGTGTAAACCACTTCCGCGCCCAGTCGCGCCTCCAGCAACTTGCCCAAACGCCGCCCCACATCGAGCACCAGATCTTTTTCTTCCAGGCCGTTGGGGCCGATGGTTCCCGTATCGTGCCCGCCGTGCCCGGGATCAATCACGATCTTGCCGATTTTCAGTCCGAGCGCGCGAATCAGCGAACGGTCGCCACCGGCGGTCGGTCTCGCTTCCCGAATGTCCAGGTCGGATGCGCTCCCCGACTTGCCGGAAGCCAGTCCGCGTGTGCCGGAATCCGGCCGGGTGCCTTCCGCGTCGTCTCGCAACGCTGAGGCACTGAAATCTGCCGTATCCGAGTCACTCTCAAGATCGCTGGGCGCGGACTTTTTCGCCGTGACGGTATTCTGAACGTAAGCTCCGCTCTTAACCCCTATTCCTTGGGCGCTTCGCTTCGTGACCTCGGCCGAAGAAGTTCTGGTTTCTTCATCGTCATCCTCCGCTTCCACGATTTTCTTCACCAGGGAGGTTGGTGGTTTCTTGCTGGCAGCGGCAGTCCCTGATGACCCTGACGCATCATCGCCGACCTCTGTGCTGATTGCTTTCGGCAACGCGGCGCTATCGGGCTGCACGGCGGTTTCGCCCGCATCCTTGTTTTTATCCTTGTCCTTAACCTGCTTCGCCCGCCCATTCCTGCCATGAATGTCGATGATCAGCCGATAGGGGTTCGGCAGCAGGAAGGCCTCGTAATCGGAAAGATTGTCGACCTCAAGCACCACCCGCGTGCGTCCCGGCACAAACTGGGCTACGCGAACTTTCTTCAGGAAGCCGTCATCCACATCGAAGCTCTTGCCGACCAGCGTGGACGCCAATTTGGTGTCGCGCAGGTCGAAGAAGATCCGCGCAGGACTATCGATTCGCTGCGACGAAAATTTCACGTCGCCTTCCACATCGATAGCCACGCGCGTGTAGTCTGGAGTCGACCAGTGGCGGATGCCGGTCACTCGCGGCAAGCGCCCGGAGCGCGACTGCGCGGATTCGTCTTTCCCAGATCCCCCTTGAGAAGCAAAACCGTCCCCGGCGGCTTTCGCGTCCTTGTTGTTGCCATTCTTCTCTGGCTGTTTTTTCTCGGCAGTCTTCCGCGCGGCTGCCTTCGCGGCCTGTGCCTGCTGGTTGAGTTCGGTTATGGCCTGCTGGGCATCATCGGCTAGCCGGTTTTGAGGATAGCGGCGCAGGAACTCCTGGAAGGCGGATCGCGCCGCTTCCGGATCGTTGAGATCGTCCTTGTAAATCTCGCCGATGGTGAACAGTCCATCGAAACGATACTTGCTGCCGGGATATTCGCGGCGCAGGAACTTGTATTGCTCAATGGCTTCGTTGAGGATTTTGTCATCGTTGAAACGCCGTCCCATTTCCACCAGCGTCTCGGCCACTGCAACCACGCTGGGATCAGCTTTCGCGGAAGCAGGCGCTCCCAGATAGACAGAGCGGTAGGCATTCAACACGCGCTGGTAATCGTGGCGGGTTCGGTCGGCGGGAGGCCTTCCATTCAGTGCCTCGCGCATCCGCTCGGCGGCGGCGAAATGCTCCCGCGCCCAGGCGTCGGAGTGGTGCGAGCGGGCATACGCCGCCGGAGCCGTGGCCGCTGCGAACATGGCCAGCGCAAGCAACGCTCCCCACACACTACGCTGGCGCGATGAGCTCTTCACTAGTACCAGCCTGTGCCTTTGTGACTAGTTCGTTGAAACAATGCCCTGGGTGCCAAATCGAACCTGTCCAAATCGAACCTGTCCAAATCGAACCTGTCCGGATCGAACCTGTCCAGATCGAACCTGTAGCGAGAGATAAAGTAAAACCGATGCTGCCAACTTAATCAGTATTGCTGATGTAGAGCACGCCCCGCGCATCCCGTTGAACCGTAACGGGAGCCCGTGAGGCGCCCGAGTCAAAATCGGATACACCGTAGTACAGGTTGGTGATCCGCCGGACGTAGTTTTGAGTTTCAGCGTAGTGCGGCACGCCGGAACTGCGCGCCACCGCTCCCGCGCCCGCGTTATAGGCGGCCAGGGTCAGTTTAATGTCGCCGCCATAACTTTCCAGAAGCTGCTTCAAGTGGCGCACGCCGGCATCCACATTCTGTTCCGGGTCAAACGGATTCTTCACCTTCAATTGCCGCGCTGTCGAAGGCATCAACTGCATCAGCCCCATCGCGCCTTTCCGCGAAACCGCGTTGGGATTGAAGTTCGATTCCACTTTCACCACCGCTCGCACCAGGTTCGGATCAACATTATGCCGCGCCGCAGCCTGCTCGATCGCGCTGTCAATATCGCCGGGCGACGCGGTTGGTCCGCGGAAGTTCGCGGCCACAATTTTGGCATTCGCCGACTGGTTGGATTCATGCCCCAGATATTGGTTGACCTCGGCCGCCGCCGACCGCGCCGCTCGCATAGACGCTGCATTGGCCGGAGGCACCGGCTTCCAGCGATTTTCCTTCGAACTCCAATACATCAGCGTGCGCCGCGGTGTCTCGGATTCTTGGGCGTGGTGAGCCGGACTCGCCGGGGCAGACTCATTCACGTAGATCTTGCGCCCGTGCTCGTCGGTTGCGGTAATTTTTTCGAGGATCCGTCGCCACCTTCGGCGGCGCGGAGCGGTAACGTGAGAGAAAGAGAGGTCGCGGCTACAGTGCTGGCCATCAGGGCGATTTGCAGGCGCTTTCGCATAACCGGGTTCCTATTCACCTTGGCACGAGCGAAGACAAGACTTCACCCTCGCTTGCTGCTACCCGGAACCTGACGGAGAATTCTTAAACCAGAGTAAGCCAATTATAGGCGCTCGGGATGGGCAGGAACAACCTATCTGAAGGGCGTAGAACCACCAGAGTAATCTCTGTAACTAACTGAAAACGCAATAATTAGAATTCTGTTAGATTACCTTCTCCAGGGCCAGGCTCAGGCTGTCGAGCGATAACGACCGCAGCAGGTTGCGGCGCATGCCTCGCTCCACCTCAGCTAACCGGTCAGAAGCCGCGGCGATCCACTCGAAATCGCCCGCCTCAGCTAGTTTCGCGAGCTGGCCTTGAATGTCGGTGTTGCGAACCAGCTCCGGAGACCCCGAGCCCAGGAACATCAGGTCACGCAGCAGAGAATATAGGGTCCGGAGAAGTTGTTCCGTCTTCTCCCGTCCCTCGGCGCCGGCGCGATAGGATTCAGTGATCTTGAAAAGCTGCGTGTGTTCGCCGCCCACCAGAGCCGAGTTGAGAATGGCCAGCGCGTCGGCGCGTGCGGCCACATAGGCATCCAGATCGAAGCTGCGGGCCCGCCCCAGCGCACCTTCGCAAAGTCGGGCAACCAGAGCGCGCTGCGGCGCCTTCCATTCCGGACGCTGCTCCGCCAGATAGCACTCCACCTCCTCCACCGGCAAAGCACTGAGGGGAAACACCATCGACCGCGATCGGATGGTCGGAAGTAGTTCCCCCGGATTCTCCGACAGCAGAAAAATCGTAGCGAACTCCGGAGGTTCTTCCAGAACCTTAAGCAGCGAATTAGCCGCCTCTTTCATGAAAGCCGAGTCAGTAAAGATATAAACCCGCTCCCGAGCCTCGGACGGACGGTAATAGATGGTCTCGATGACCCTCCGGACCTGATCCACCTTGATCATCATCTGCGGAGGATCGGGAGGAATGATCAGCACATCGGGATGAGTCTGCACGAAGAGCCGGGTATCTTTCTTGTCGGCCTCGCGCAGGCCCTCGCGCGTCTCCACGGCTTCGGCAAAGCGGGCATCGAGATCGGCAGCCTGCGCAATGCGGCGGCAGTTAGCGCATTGCCCGCAAAAGTCGGGCAGCCCATCCGTATCAGTCGGTGCCAGACAATTCAAAGCCTGCGCCAGCATCAGCGCCAGCATGTATTTCCCCGACCCTCGCGCCCCCGAAAGAATTACCGCATGCGGAAAGCGTTTCCGCGCCAGCATATCGCGCAGGCGGTGAACCGTTTCGGCATTGCCGTGAAAATCAGAGAACCCCAAGCATCACCTCACCGCCAACTTCGCCTTTCGCCCGACAAGCTCCATAATCCGCCGATGCGTCTGCGCCGGCGTGCCGCTCGCATCCACCGCCACAACCCGCTGCGGCTCTCTTGCCGCAATCGCCAGATACCCTTCACGCACGCGAGCAAAGAAAGCCCGGCTCTGCTGCTCGAACCGGTTTTCGTCGGCATGATGTTTGCCCGCATTCTTGCCCGCACCATGCGAAGCCCGCTGGTTGCGCCGCCGCGCCCGCCCCACGCTCATTGCCGGATCAGAATCCAGCAGGATCGTCAGATCAGGCTGCAAATCTCCACAAAGCACGCGATGCAATTCAAGCACGGCCTCGCTCCCCAGCTTCCGGCCTCCACCCTGGTAGGCCTCGGTCGAATCCGTGAAGCGATCGCACAGCACAATCTGCCCGTGATCGAGCGCCGGCTGGATCACCTCCGCAATGTGCTGCGCCCGCGAAGCAAACATCAAAGCCATCTCCGCCAACGGCGAGAGACCCTCCGTAGCCGAATCGAGCAACACGCGGCGAATTTTTTCCCCGGTCGCGGTCCCTCCCGGCTCGCGCGTCTCCACCACCTTATGTCCCGCCGCGCGCAGAGCCGCCGCCAGCTTCCGCATCTGCGTGCTCTTGCCGCTTCCGTCCAGTCCTTCGAAGGTAATGAATTTCCCGCGCCGCGACATCGTGGAATGATAGCAGCGCTGGTGCACTCTTGTATGACCTTCCCTGTACCGCACTCCTGCGGCTGCTATAATCTAAAATTCTGCTGGCGCGGTGCGATTCGCTTCATCATGGAAACGGGGGCCCTAAAAATGAAACTCTCAAGCATCTTGGGAGTAGTCTGTGTTCTTTTCTTCTCGGTTTCCGGTTGGTCAGCAACGCGCCAACCGTCACCATCTCCGTAGACGCCACTTCGGCCCCCCGCAAAATCTTCCACGCCAAGCTGAAGATTCCCGCCAGCACCGGCGACCTGACCCTCTATTATCCCAAGTGGATTCCCGGCGAGCATGCTCCCGACGGCCCCGTCATCGACCTCGCCGGCCTCAAATTCACCGCCAGCGGCAAGACTCTGAAATGGCGCCGCGATCTGCTCGACGGCTTCACCATCCACGTCGAAGTTCCCGCCGGCGAGAAGCGAAGTAAACGCCGAACTCGATTTCCTTTCCCCCGCCACCTTCGAAGGCGGATTCTCCGCCGGTTCCTCCGCCACCGACAAGATGGCGGTCATCAGCTGGAATCAGGTTCTGCTCTATCCCAAGGGCTGGAAGTCCGACGACATCAATTATGTCGCCAGCTTGAAACTTCCTGCCGGATGGAAATTTGGCACGCCTCTGCCCATCGCATCCACATCGTCACCGGCCAGAACGGCGAAACGCAAATCTATTTCAGCCGGCTTCCCTGACCACGCTCGTCGATTCACCCGTAATCACCGGAGAGTTTCTCAAGGTCGTCAAGCTGGCCGACGATCCGCTCACCGAGATGGATATTGCCGCCGACAGCGCCGCCGCTCTCGACGCTCCGCCGGAAGTCTGGGATCACTACAAGAATCTGGTCGATCAGGCCAACAAGCTTTTCGGCGCGCACCACTATCGCGATTACCACTTCCTGTACAGCCTCAGCGATCACGTCGCCCACTTCGGACTCGAGCATCACGAATCCGACGACAGCCGCGTCGAGGAGCGCGGCCTGGTCGACGAACCGCGCGCAAGAGTGGAAGCCAGCCTCCTGCCCCACGAGTACGTTCATTCATGGAACGGAAAATACCGCCGTCCCGCGGATCTCGCCACGCCCGATTATCAACAGCCCATGCAGGACGATCTGCTTGTGGGTTTACGAAGGGTCTGACGAATTATCTCGGCACAGTGCTCACCGCCCGCAGCGGACTGCTCACCCCCGAGCAAGCCCGCGACGATCTGGCCGTAACCGCCGCCGCCCTCGACCACACTCCCGGCCGCGCATGGCGCAACCTGCAAGACACGGCCGACGCCGCTCCGCAGCTTTATTTCGCTCCCCAGAGCCTGGGAATCCTGGCGCCGCGGCAACTGATTTCTACGATGAAGACACGCTGAACTGGCTGTGGGTCGATGTCATCATCCGCCAGCAGAGCAAGGGCAAGAAAACGATCGATGATTTCTGCCAGCTTTTCCACGGCGCTCCCAGCACCGGGCCGATGGTGAAGACTTATACGTTCGACGATGTCGTCAACGCGCTGAATCAGGTCGTCCCCTACGACTGGCGCGGCTTCTGGACCGAGCGCCTGACCAATCACGGCCCCGGCGCGCCGCTTGGCGGCATCGAAGGCAGCGGATGGAAACTGGTCTACGACGAGACGCCCTCCGAAATGGCACGCGGCGGCGATGCAGCATCGCACTTCGTCGACGCGGCGTATTCGATCGGCCTCGACCTGCGCGAAGACGGCGCCATCACCGACACCATCGAGGGCATGCCCGCGGCCCTAGCCGGCATCGGCCCGGGCATGAAGCTGATCGCAGTCAACGGCCGCCAATTCTCGCCGAAGTCCTGCGCGACGCGCTCAAAGCCGGCAAGACCGGCACCGCTCCGCTCGAACTTCTTGGTCGAAAACACCGACTACTACAAGACCTACAAGCTCGATTACCACGGCGGCGAAAGATATCCGCACCTGGTGCGCGATGAATCAAAGCCGGATTTGCTGACGGAGATCTAGAAAGCAAAGTAGTTCAGAGGACTCATGGTGCAAACGTAGAGTAGAGGCTTTACCTGTGGACCTCCGTGTCCCCCGGGTTGCAGATTCGATCTCGCCTTGTAAGGAGATGCCGAACATGAGCTTTCCCCGGCCATGCTACGTTCCATGCGAGCGCATCTGTTGTTTCCTGGCGCTCGCCGTTGCACCCTCGACTATCTTCCCAAGCCCAAACTGTCCATCCTGGGCTTCACTCCTACCTCCGCGGCCCACGAAGCCGAAGTCGAGAACAAATTCAAAGCCATTCCTTCTCCCGACGAAGAACGCCGCCAGCATCACATCTTCACCGCCGAGCCCCACGTCGCCGGATCGCCGCGCAACAACGAACTCGCCGCTACATCGCCGACGAGTGGCGCAACGAAGGCCTCGAAGACGTCATCATCCGCCGCTACGACGTCTACGGCACCAATCCCAAGTTCACCTCGCTTGAGATGGTCGCGCCTGTCCACTACCGCGCCGGTCCTGCGCGAGCTGCCGGTCCCCGGCGACCCGGACTTGAAGAACAAAAGCATCAGTTCGGCGTGGAGCGGCATGTCCGCGTCCGGAGAAGTCACAGCTCCGCTCGTCTACGCCCACAGCGGCAATCCCGAAGACTACGACTTTCTCCGCAAGCAAGGCATCGACGTCAAAGGCAAGGTCGTGCTGGTGCGTTATTCGAATCCCTACAGCTATCGCGGATTCAAAGCGCTCACCGCCCAGCGCGAAGGCGCGGCCGCAATTCTCATCTACAGCGATCCCGCCGAAGACGGATACAAGAAAGGCAAGGTCGTTCCCGACGGCCCGTGGGGCCCCGAATATCACATCCAGCGCGGCGCCATCACTTACGATTTCATGGTCCCCGGCGATCCACTCACTCCCGGATGGGCTTCGGTTCCCGGCGCTAAGCGCATTCCCGTCGAGCAAGCGGTTTCAATTCCGAAGATCATGGCGCTGCCGCTCTCCTGGCACGACGCCAAGCCGCTGCTCGCCAAGATGGACGGCCCCGTCGCTCCCAGGATTGGCAGGGACAAGACTGGCAGGGTGGGCTGCCCATTAAATATCACCTCGGCGGCAATCGCGTGCGCGTCCACCTGAAGATCGAAATGGACAACTCCACGCAGCCTTACTACGTCGTCGAAGGCCGCATTCGCGGCGCGCAGTTGCCCGACGAATGGATCGTCCTCGGCAATCACCGCGATGCCTGGGTCTTCGGCGGCGTCGACCCCAGCAGCGGTACCGCTTCGATGATGGAGCTAACTCGCGCCCTGGGAAAGCTGGCGAGAACCGGAACGCGGCCGCGTCGCACCATCGTCGTCTGCAGCTGGGACGGGGAAGAAGTCGGCCTCACCGGTTCCACCGAATGGGGAGAGCAGTTCGCCGACGAACTGCGCAACAAAGCCGTCGCCTACATCAACGTCGATTCTTCCACGTCCGGGCCGAACTTCCACGGCCAGGCAGTGGCATCGCTCGCGCCCATGCTGGTCGAAACCAGCCGCACGCTGCAGGATCCTTCGGGCAAAACGCTGTATGAAGCGTGGAAGGAATCAGCCACACGCGAACGCCGCGAGGCCAAACAATCTGAAGAAGTCACCGACTTGAACCTGGCCGACACCCGCATCGGCAGCGGCTCCGACCACACCGTTTTCCTGAACTTCATCGGCATGCCCGTCCTCGGCCTGCAGTTCGACGGACCCTACGGCGTCTACCACTCCGCCTACGACGATTTCTTCTGGATGAACCACTTCGGCGATCCCGGCTACCACTATCACACCCTGATGTCGCAGTTATGGGGCGTGCTCGCTCTGCGCCTCGCCAACGCCGATCTGCTCCCCTTCGACTTCGCCAGCTACGCCGCGAACATTCGCCAGTTCGTGAATGAGTTGGAAAAAGGGAAGGCCACGTGGGGACAGCCGCCCTCGGCTGTCCAGCCGGGCGAAGCCCGGCAGGAGCCACCACTGGATCTGAAGCCCGTGCTCGATGCCATCGACGACTTCGAAGCCGCAGGCAAGCGCCTGGACGAATCCGCAGCCCGCGCCCTGGCCTCCGGCGCAATCGACCCCAAACTAGCCGCAACCATCAACCACGGCGCCATGCAGGTCGAACGCAACTGGCTCAACCCTGACGGCATTCCCGGCCGTCCCTGGTTCAAACACATCCTCTACGGCGCACGCTTCACCTATGCACACCTCGAGTTGCCGGGCCTGACCGAAGCAGTAGAAAAACAAGACTGGCCGACCGCCAAGCAACAAGCAGAAATTCTCCGGCAGGCACTAATCAACAACACCAAGCTGGTCAACGACCTAAACGCCACCCTGAACGGCGAGACCGCCGGACAAACGGCTCCTCAGTCGCGAAGCGACGGCATTCATTAGCCCCGCACGTAAGTGCGGGGTAGGCATAAGTGGACAGAACAGAGTCCCCGAACGGGGACGGCACCCAGCTGCGACACAGGCTCCGCAAGAACAACCGAATTCTCACCAAATCTCTCCGACACCACGACAGAGAATGCTCCCACCTCAACCTTGCCATTCCGAGCCGCTCAGAGCCGGTGAAACCGGCGAGAGTGAGCGAGGAATCTGTTGCGTGCCGGCGCACGAAATCCACAACCCGGTTGTGACATCTGACCTTGTCCCCCACTGAAAATTAGCCCATGATTGCCAAGGCGGAGGCAGTCTGGCCAGCCAGCACAACATCGGCCCTAAGTCCTTTGTTGTCTAGATTTTGACCTCTAAGTCTTTTGTTATCCGGATTTTGCGGGGATTTTCCCGCTACTGCGATGATTCCAATAGACCCCAGGGGGAGGGGGGTATCGAGCCGAACGCAAACCGCGGTCAACCACGCCGCCTCTACGACGAGCCCGAGCCGATTTATTAAGCGGCAGAAATCCACAAGGCCAGATCTTAAGAGCGCGAAGACGCTATCTCCGGATCGCTATCTCGCCATGTGATGCCAGTGGTGCATGACCGCACAACTGATGTGACCCAGAACGAACCAGAGGACGGCCCAGAGGACCGCTTTGAGTGTCGAATTCATGACCGCAAGAATAATCGAGAGAAGATCGGTGTCAAGCGAAAATCGTCGCTCGTCGCGGCCACTCTTATCTCAGTCGAATTTATCAGTCAAATTCAAAAACCACCTGCTCCACCGGACTACTCCATACCGGAGCGAACGACTGCCGATGAAGCGGCGTAGGACCATACTTTTCCAAAGCGGCAAGATGCTGTGGCGTGCTGTAGCCCTTGTGCGAGGCCAGGCCATACTCCGGGAAGACCGCATCCCATTCGCACATCATGCGATCCCGCTCCACCTTGGCCAGAATCGAAGCTGCCGCAATCGAAGCCGAGAGCGCATCCCCATGAATGATGGCCTTTTGCGGCAGTGCGCAATCCAGGCAAACGGCATCGACCAGCAGATGGTCCGGAGCAGGTTGCAGGCGCAACACCGCTTCGCGCATCGCAACCCGCGACGCCTGGTAGATGTTGATTTGGTCGATGCGCGCCGAATCGACCGCTGCCACCGCCCACGCAACGGCATGTTCCCGAATGCGCGGCGCCAGCACTTCGCGGCGTTCCGGCGGAAGCAGCTTGGAATCGCGCAACCCGCGAATGCGGTAGCCGCGCTCCAGGATCACGGCCGCCGCCACCACCGGGCCAAACAGGGACCCGCGCCCCACCTCGTCCACCCCGGCCACCATCGCCGCCCCGGCCGCCCAGGCGTTTTTCTCATAACGCAGCGTGCAGCGCAGCTTTTTCAGCAGACGCAGCTTCGCCGCTGCCGGAGAAAGCGCGAACTCGGGCAAAACCTTCGCAGGGCTCGACATAGAGAAATGACAGCGCCCACCATCTTTACTTGCCTTCGCATGTGCATGCAAGTGCAAAAATTTCCGCAAAAAACCGGCTTCCGCCTCGACGTAATCCCACTCAGTAACCATTACTTCGATTACGGACGTACATTGTCCATTCGGACATGTACTGCTATGTTGACGCGAGTCCCCCGTTCGCGAGGAACAGTTGTGAGCGACGAAATAATCCAGCCGCAGCAAGGGACTCTGCCGGGAACCGCCCCACCAGAAGGCGCTCCAGTCGAGAAGCTGATCCACCTGGCCCTTCCAGTTCGGCTTACTCACATGCGAAGCAGCGGCCGAAGCGGGATCGAGTTCGCTTGTACCTATGACATCCATCCGCGCGGCGCACGCATGCTCACCAGCCGCGACGTCAAAGTGGGAGACTTGATTACAGTCGAGCGCGGCCGCTACAAATCTGTCTGTCAGGTAGTCTGGACAGCCGATCCCAGATCTCCCCTGCGCGGCCAATTCACGGTCGAGTGCGTTGAGGGCAGCAAGCTTCCCTGGGAAGAAGAACTGCGGCAAATGGAAGAGCAATATCTGCCAGTAATCCCCGCGGGTCCAAACCAAAAGCCCATGATAAATGCTTTCGCCAGGGGCGAGCAAAACCGCCGCCGCCGCCCGCGCTACCTGGTGGAAGGAGACGCCGATCTGGCAGAGATCGGCGGACGATCGCGTCTTGATGGCCGACTGGAACAGCTCTCCGAATACGGCTGCCTGATCAGCGCCGGAAATATTCTAACGCCGGGAACTGAAATAAGGCTGGTCCTGAATATGTGTGACGTCAGCGTCGGGCTGCGCGCGCACGTGAGATATACGGCGCAGAACCGCGCCATGGGCGTGGAGTTTCACGAGATCCGGCATGGCGACCGTCCCTTGCTCGACTACGTGCTGAACCGGTTGAGAAAACCGCTCGCCGAGGACTTTGCCGACCTCGAAGTGGTCACGGAGCCGATGGCCGCGGTCGCAGGATAGATCAGCTCGGTCTTTCGACATCGCGCAGGCGCGCCGCTTTGCCCTTCAGGCCGCGCAGATAATAGAGCCGCGCGCGACGAACTTTGGACGAGCGCAGCAGATCCACCTTGTCGATGACTTTGGAGTGGACCGGGAAAATACGCTCCACGCCTTGTCCGAAGCTGATCTTGCGAACGGTGAAGCTGGCCTGCGGCCCCTTGTCGCGCTTGATTACGACGCCTTCAAAGGCCTGCAAGCGTTCTTTGTCGCCTTCTTTGATCTTCACGTGAACGCGAACGGTGTCGCCCGGGTTAAACGCAGGAATGTCTGTGCGTTGCGTCTTCGCCAGTAGTTTTTCGATGATTAAGTTCGACATGATGTTTAGTCCTTCTGAATTCTGAAATCTTTTATGTCTTCGTTGAGGTCAGCCGCGATCTTTCCTGGTCTCCTCGCGCTTGACCCCGTCTTGCTTGATGCCGTGCCAGAAACTTTTTGTCTTCCTCGTTTAACGCCGCGCCTTCGAGCAAATCAGGACGGTTGCGCCAAGTCTTTTCCAGCGCCCGTTGTCGCCGCCATCTCCGAATTTCTTCGTGGTTGCCGGACATCAATGCCTCCGGAACCGCGATCCCGCGAAACTCTGCGGGCCGCGTGTAGTGCGGATAATCCAGCAATCCGTTCGACCCGCAAGTCGAATCCGCACCGCCCAAGTCTTTCGCTTTCGAGTCAACCGTGAATGATTCCTGCTGGGTTGACGCTTCATTTCCCACCGCGCCGGGAAGCAACCGCATGACTGCTTCCACAATCACGGCAGCGGCCATCTCGCCGCCGCTCAGAACATAGTCGCCGATGGAAAGTTCCCGGTCGGCGAGAAAGTCGGCGACCCGCTCATCCACACCCTCGTACCGTCCGCAAACCAAAACGATGCGGTCGAGCAAAGCCAACTCTGCCGCAACTTTCTGCGTGAACCGTTGTCCCTGTGCCGAAAGCAGAACCACTGACTGCTTCCCCCGTCCCGCGACACGATCTTCGCGCGGCGCGAGGCCCATCGACTGCAAACATTCAAAAAGCGGCTCGGGCTTCAGTACCATGCCTTCGCCGCCGCCAAAAGGCCGGTCGTCCACGGTGCGGTGACGATCGTGGGTAAACTCCCGCAGATCGTGGACCTTGAATTTCCGCCAGCCCCATTTCCTGAGCCCGGCGCGTAATGCCGTATTCCAACGGTCCGCGAAAGAAGTCCGGAAAAATCGTTACTATATCGGCCTTCATCGCAGATCAAAACCTTCACCAGTTCACTCTTTCCCTCTTGCAGACTGAGCCTGCTCCCGCTTTTCTTCGGGCGTAAGAGGAGAGTTCACTTCCAGCAGGCCTTCCGGCAGCTTCATGTGCACCTGCTTCCGCTCCACATCCACGCTGTCGAGATACGCCTCAGCAAACGGTATTTCCACCAACCGTCCGGCAGCGTCACGCGCGATCAATAACGCGGCTTCGCCCGCTCCAAACTGAACGTCTTCAAGGCGCCCGATCTCGCGTCCGCGGTCGAACACCGAACACCCTACCAGATCGCTGACATAGTTCCAGCCCGCCTGCAGCTTCGAACGCTGGCTGCGCGGCACCTGCAATTCGCATCCCACCAGAGCTTCCGCGTCGGAGATCGAATCCACGCCCGCGAACTTCAGCACCAGGAACTCTTTATGCGGCCAGAACTCTTCCAGCTCCAGCTCGCGCCGTTCTGCGTTCGATTCCCGTGGCAGCCTCAGCAGTTTCATGCCTACGGTGAATCGACCGGGCACGTCACTCAGAATCTCGGCCGCGACTTCGCCACGGCGGCCCTGCGTTTTCACCACGCGGGCCAGCGTAATGAACTCACCACTTGTTTCAGGATCGCGAATGGTCCGGTTCCCTGCCCCGACTGTCAAGGGCTGAAGCCCGTATTCCTAATTGGCCGTTACCGGCGCGGCTGAAGCCGCGCCCCTTTTTCAAAACACGTATGGACCACGTCTAGTCGATGACTTCCAGGGTGTAGCGCTTGCGCGCGCGCACCCCCACAGCGCTCAGAAGAGTGCGCAGGGCTCGAACATTTCGCCCTTGCCGCCCGATGACTTTACCCACGTCACCTTCGGCGACTTCCAGTTCGATCACGTCGTCATCGAGATGGTCGACGAAAACCTGATCGGGAGCGTCGACAATCCACTTCGCAATCTGCTCGATGAGACCGCGCACATTTCCGGTGGGTTCAGTCATGGTATTCGCTTACGCCGCAGGAACTGCCGGAGCGACCGGAGGCTTGGAGTAGAGCTTGCCCACCCGCTCCGACATTTGCGCGCCTTTCGACACCCAATAATCCACGCGGTCGCGCTTGAATTCCACGCTGGCGGGATTAGTTCGAGGGTTGTAGGTCCCGACAACTTCCACCGGCCGGCCGTTGCGCGCGCGCGCCTTCTCAATGACCACAATGCGGTAATGCGGTTGTTTACGCGCACCCATGCGCGACAGTCGAATCATTAACACTGATGTATATCCTTGTTCCGGAAGAGTCCGGCGAGGTCAAGACAAACACTTATTATGCCGGAGGTTAGGAGGAATGGCAAGGGAGCAGCCGAGCGCCTCAGTTTGAAATTTCATAGGCTCTGTTACAACTTTGCCCGAATCCACAAGGCGCTGAAGATTACGCCAAGCATGGCTGCTGGCCTAAGCGGTCACATCTGCAGTCTTGAAGAGATCGTTCAAATGGCGGACAATTACCTTCCGAAAGCTGCAAAGCGCGGGCCTTACAAGAAACGCTCATGACATTTGATCGTCGGTTTCTCCTGCTTATTGGGATCGTTTTAGTGCTGATAGGCGTAGGCTGCATACCAACTGGGGAAACGTTCCAGACAGGCCGCTACATTCGGCACCGCTTTGTAGACCGCTCTGACGAACCGAAAAGGTTCTGGTGGATTGTTGTCATCTACTTGCTCGGTGGCCTTGTTTTTGTCGGTCTGTATATTGCGCGAATTTCAAACTGAGGCACTGCCGGCGAGGCGTTGAGCAAAATACAAAACCCCGGGCCATATTCAGCCCGGGGCGTTAACCCGTCAAGTTACAAGTTAATTATCGGCAACCGCAGGACCGAAGTCAAGATTACTTGAGGAGGTCCCCCGTCCGGAACCTCCTCACCACTCCCCCCTACCAGAACCAGGGAAAGCGGTGGACCCGGCGGGAGTCGAACCCGCACCTTGTAACATGACGGGTTAATGTGCTGCCAATTACACCACGGGCCCTGAAGCCACCGTAATGAGCGGCGTGTGGTGTGCGCAAGGTCAGTCGTCGCAAACACGATAGATTTCCGATATGGCATTCCCGCAACAGGCCCAGCCGAGCCGCGCGAGGGCATAAGATCCCGTCTGCTATAGAATCGTCCCATGCGCAGGAAGAAAACCATGGTTGGGTTGTCGCGGACCGGGCCTAGAGCCTCGACTGAGGAGCGCTTGCGGTTGCAGCGTGAAAACGATAAAGGTCCTACGATCTCCGCGCTCATGCGCAAATTGAAGCACGTAAAGTCGTCCGGCCCCTACACCCGCGACCAGATGAACGAACGCTAGACTCCCTCCCGCACGCTCTCGCATCTTTCCCCGCCCTGCTAAACTCGAATGTTCGGAGGTGCCGGTTGCAGGCAGTCTACATTCTCTCCGGGGTGCGCACGCCGATTGGGAAGTTCGGCGGATCGCTGGCCTCGCTCACGGCAGCCGACTTGGGCGCGGTAGCCGCCAAGGCCGCGATCGAGCGTGCCGGAATCCAGCCCGAGCAAGTCGAAGAAACCATCTTCGGCAACGCCCGCCAGGCGGGCGGCGGACCGAATCCGGCGCGGCAGATTTCTATCCGCAGCGGCGTGCCGCAGGAAGTGCCGGCATTCACCGTGAACAAAGCCTGCGCTTCGGGGATGAAGTCGATCGCGCTGGCCTATCAGTCGATTCTGCTCGGCGATGCGAACTGCATTCTCGCGGGCGGCGCCGAATCCATGTCGCGAGTGCCTTACTATCTCGAAGCGCGCTGGGGATACCGGCTGGGCAACCAGGAACTGGTCGACGGCATGTATCGCGACGGGTTTTTCTGCCCCATGGCAAAAATGGTCATGGGCGAAACCGCCGAAGTGCTGGCTGCACACTACAAGATCTCGCGGGAGGAACAGGATGAATATGCCCTGATGTCGCAAACCCGCGCCAGTCGGGCGATGGCCGCTGGACGATTCGACGCCGAACTTGTTCCGGTAACGATTGAAGGCAAGAAAGGCGCGACCATCTTCAGTCGCGACGAACATCCCTTCCCCGACGCTAGCATGGAAAAGCTGGGCAAACTGGCTCCGGTGTTCTCAAAGACTGGAACTGTCACCGCAGGCAATTCTTCGGGAATCACCGACGGTGCTGCCGCAGTGGTTGTGGCGAGCGAGCACTTCGTGAAGCAAAACAATCTGAAGCCGCTGGCTAGAATCTCGGCTGTGACTTCGGCTGGAGTCGATCCGCGCACGATGGGGATTGGGCCGGTGCCGGCTCTGCGCAAGTTGGAGGAAAAACACAACCTCAGGCTGCACGATTTCGGTTTGATCGAGCTGAATGAAGCTTTCGCCGCGCAGGTGCTGGCCTGTGACCGCGAATTAAATTTCAACCGCGACCGGCTCAACGTGAACGGAGGAGCGATCGCGATCGGGCATCCCATCGGCTGCACCGGCACGCGAATCACCGTCACGTTGCTGCACGAAATGCTGAAGCGCAACACCCGGCGCGGCGTGGCGACGCTCTGCGTTAGCGGCGGGCTGGGGATGGCATTGGCGCTGGAGAACGTGGTGTGACGGCCGAGCCGTCATTTCGCCTGGCGGCGGAATCCAACACAGCCGCGCTCCTGAAGTTCATGCGCGCTTACTATGCTTTCGATGGTCACGGCTTCGACGAGCAAAAAGCCGGGGTGGCTCTGACCACCCTGCTGCGTGATCCGAACCTCGGCCGCGTGTGGCTCATTCTCGATGGAGAGGCGCCCGCAGGCTATGTTGTGATCTGTTTTAGCTACAGCCTGGAATGGCTGGGGCGCGATGCGTTTGTCGACGAGTTCTACCTGCTGCCGGAATATCGCGGGCGCGGCTGGGGACGCAAGACCATGGCCTTCGTGGAGGAAGCTGCCCGGTCACTTAATGTCAGAGCGCTTCATCTGGAAGTCGTCCGGCAGAACCCAGCGGCGCTGCAGGTCTACCGCAAGTTGGGCTTCAAGGACCGCGAAAGCACGTTCTTGTCGAAATGGATCGCTCAGGATTTCGACAAGCCTAAAGGACAACATGGGCACTGATTCGCGATGTTGACCGGGTCCTTCGGGTGATTGTTCTTGTTCCTGCTCCCCCCGCCCAATGCAAGCTTCTGCTATTCTTCCTGCGCCCGGACCCTGAGGCTTGGCAACAAACGACGGCACCGCCTCACGCCCAATGAAGGAGACCTAGATGCTGCGATGGACTGCTCGTATTTCCTGCTTTTGTGCCCTCATGCTGGCTGCCAGCTTCGTAGTGGCACAGGCCGAGTTTTCTGCCGATATCGTCGACTTGCAAAAGCCGGGCACGCCGACTACGGCCAAAATCTTCTTCGCCAAAGATAAGCTTCGCATCGAGTCGCAATCCGCCAGCGCCCATGGCGGAGGCGTGGTCATCATGAATTTCGCCACCCAGACCGGGACCGTTCTGATCGCCCAGCAGCACATGTATATGGAGATGCCCTGGCAGGCGCAAGGCCAGCGGATGGGATATGCCTCGGCGTTCTTCCAGACCGGCGATGTCGAGAATGCTTGCGGTGATTGGCAGAAGATGGGGCACGCCCAGGGAAGCTGCCATAAGGTCGGCAGCGACACCGTCAACGGCCGCAGCACGGTGAAATATGAGACTACAAACGCCAGCGGCGATGTCGGCCACTTCTGGCTCGACCCGAAGTTGCGCTTTCCGGTGAAGTGGGAGGGCAAGTCGAACAACGGAGAATTGCGCAACATTCAAGAAGGTGCGCAACCGGCGAGTTTGTTTGAGATCCCCGCCGGCTTCACCAAGATGGATATGGGCGGCATGATGCAACAGCGATGATTTCGCCTGCATTGACGCTGCCAAAACGCCGCCACTATACTCACAGCAGGCTTCTGACGCCTGGAGACGGAATGCTCCTTTCTGCGGTCATCGTGGACGATGAACAACTTGCCCGCGACGAACTTGCCTATCTGCTCAAAAGCGCCGGCGACGTCAACGTCGTAGCCCAGGGGAAAAACGGTCTCGAGGCCATCAGCCTCATCAAAGAACATAGCCCTGATCTCGTCTTTCTCGACGTCCAGATGCCCGGACTCGACGGCTTCGGCGTCATCAAGAAGCTTCTCGACCGGAAGATTCCCCTGCCTAAGATCGTCTTCGCGACAGCTTTCGACCAGTATGCAGTGAAGGCATTCGAAGTCAATGCAGTGGATTATCTGCTGAAGCCCTTTGACAAGAAGCGCGTGGCGCAGTCGGTGCAGAGGGCTCGCGCGCAGCAGGGAGCGGAGGGCTTGCCGGCGGAGAAGATCGACACCCTGGTCCGGATGCTGCAGGCACCGAAAATTCAAACCTCGAAAATCCTGCTGAAGGCCGTGGGGCGAATGTTTCTGGTGGACCAGAAGGAAATCTGCTACGCCTCGATCGAGGACGGCGTGATTACGGTCGTGACCGCCGGCCCCTCCGGGATGGAGGGACACTCGAACTGCCGTACTTTGGAAGAACTACTCAGCAGCCTGGATCCCGGCTTGTTCTGGCGCGCCCACCGATCCTATCTGGTGAACATCAACCGTATTCGCGAAGTCGTTCCCTGGTTCAAGAGTTCGTATCAGTTGCGCATGGATGATAAGAAGCAGAGCGAGATTCCAGTCAGCCGGGCGCAAACCAAACGGCTGCGGGAACTGTTCGGACTCTGAGTTCCCCGTCCCTGTGCAGGGTTTCACCCCGGGGTTCTTCCCACTCGACAGTGACGCGGCGGCCTGCTCCGCGCTTTCGACCGTTGCGAGGAGATCATTAATCAGCGTGCCGGAATACAAACTGACTCACCTTCATTGTTTGGGGGGAAATTGACGACCCTACAGCGACAAAAAATTCAGAGGGCGACCCAGGCTTCGGAGCCGCCCTCCGGGGTGGGGGAAGGTTTAAACTGCCAGGGCTTCCAGTCCTGTCCGGTCGCGAATTACCAGAGTCGCGCCTTCCAGCCGGATCAGCCTCTTTTTCTTAAGATCACTCAGCAACCGTGTAACAGTCTCCCGCGAAGAGCCGATACGCTGCGCCATCTCTTCGTGGGTCATGGAAGAACGCAAATGCAGTTCCTCGGACGCGTGAATCCCCGTCGGCGCGCACGATAACAACAGCCTCGCCAGCTTTCCTGACGAAGAACGGGCCAGCACCAGATCGTGGATATCGCGATAGGCGCCCTGGAACTCTCGACTCAGCCACAGAGCCGCACGCATACCCACTTCACTCTCGCTCTGCAGCAGGGTCATAAAGTCCTGGCGGCCGATGAAATTCAACTGGCAGGGGGAAGCGGTCTCGGCGCTCATTTCATAGTTCGTTCCGGAAATAGCGGCGCTCAACCCCAGCACTTCCCCAGCTTCCGCCTGTTTCAGGATTAGCATCTTGCCTTCTTTCGAGGTCGTCGAAAGCTTCACCATGCCGGAGCAGAGAATAAACACGCCCCTCGGCGTCTGACCCTCCACGAACAGCAGCACGCCGGCTGGCATCACGCTGTGGTGACAGGCTTCGTCCACGGACCGTAGCACCGGCGGGGAGAAGCGGCAGAAAAAACCTTCCCGGCTCACTTTACAGCCCATGCAACTCTCGATGATTTCGAGACCGTAGGGAGTTCTCATACCTGCCTCCGCTGTCGAACTTCGCCGCTGTCCCTGTTCGGCGGGCAAATCTTCCGTACTTTGTGGCTTTATCTGCTGCGACCGCTCGAGCAAGGACAGGGCGTGGGCCCGCGTCTCGGCGTGCAGGCTGCGCGCGGCGGAAATCACTTCCCATGCCGCACTCGGGTCGCCGCGCCGCTCCCACTCCACCTGGCAGGCAAACAAGTAGAGCGCATCAGTCGCCTGTGGGTTGTCCTGCGGGAGGACTTGATCGTGCCACGATACCGCCGGTGCTCCCGCGCCGAATTCAGGCACTTCTGCCCACACTTCTTCGCAGGCCCGTGCCCCTCCACGCCAGGCTTCACTCCTCAGCGTCTCCTCGGGCAGGGCGGAGTTCCTTACAGGCTCCAGCAGTAACCGAACCAGATTGCTCGGCTGATAGTTCCTAGCCACTAACACGGTTCACTCCTGATCCGGATGCGGCCGGCCTTTGCAGCAAGGGGGTATGCGACTCGCCCGTCCGCGTTGTGGAAACCCGCTCGACTTACTTCCCGATCACGGAATGCCGATGCAATTGTCGTTCCAGAATGGCTCGCTCTGGAAAGCGGTCTAACTTGCAGAAGGGGAAGCTGATTCGATCGGGATCGTCGGCCTTTACAGACAGCCGACTGCCGACCATTCGGCAGCGGGTGCATAAATCGGCACTTGAACCTTGATTTCGACAACTCTTTGAGCTGCCTTTTGCAGCTGTCCAGGATCCCATCGCCAACTCTCTGGAACTACTTGTCCAGGTCGCCATCTGAGGGGTATACTCCCGGCCTGCGAGAAGATAAGTCCGGGCAAAGGGAAAGTGGGGGCAAATACGTCATGAACTGGAAAAGTAAGCTGATTCTAGGCGTGCTCACCGCTCTAGCGATGATGGTGCTCACGTATGCGCTGCCGCGGGGAGGGGGCATGCGCGATGCGGCACTAGTGCAGTTTCCGGTCACAGTGGGAGTTTGGGCGATCTTTGTTTTGCTCTTCGTGAAGCTAAAATAGACCGCGCCTTGCTCTACGCCGATCTCCGATCGGAATAGTCGCGGCGTGTAATTCCCAGCCGCTGCATCTTCGACTGCAGGGTGGTGCGCTTCAAGCCGAGCCGATGCGCGGCTCCCGTTGGCCCGGAGATCAATCCCCCGGTCTCCCGCAGCACCCGAACGATATGCTCGCGTTCCGCGCTCTCGAGCGAATGTCCCGCGGAACCAGTGGTGGATGACTCGGCTTTGAGCTCAGCCAGGGGGGATCGCAAAGCGGTTCCTTCCGTGAGAATGACCGATCGCTCAATAAAGTTTTCCAGCTCCCTTACATTGCCCGGCCAATGCCAGCTGATCAAAGTGTCCATGGTCTCGATGGGGACCGTTTCGATACCGCGATCCATGACCCGGGCAAATTTCCGGACAAAGTATCGGACCAGCAAGGGGATGTCGTCGCGTCGTTCCCGCAGAGACGGCAGTCGAATCGGAAACACGTTCAAGCGGTAAAACAGGTCGCTGCGAAACTCCTTCTCAGCCACGCTCCGGGCTAGATCCCGGTTGGTGGCCGCGATCAGGCGCAGATCTACTTTGATTGTCCGCGTCCCTCCCAGCCGCTCGAACTCATGGTCTTGCAACACCCGGAGCAGCTTGGGTTGCAATTCGAGGGGGATTTCGCCGATCTCGTCCAGGAAGAGAGTACCTTTATCCGCCAGTTCCAGGCGTCCAATCTTCTGGCTGACGGCCCCGGTAAACGCGCCCTTCTCATGTCCAAATAACTCGCTCTCCAGCAGACCAGTGGGAATAGCGGCACAATTCAACGTGACAAAATTTCGTTCCTTGCGCTTGCTGGCGCGATGGATGGCGCGCGCGACAAGTCCTTTGCCGGTTCCAGTTTCTCCCAGGATCAGAACCGTGGCATCGCTGGCCGCGACGATTGTGACCTGATCCAGTACGTCCTTCACGGCGGGACTTTCCCCAATGATTTCCTCAAAATGAAGGTGGGTGCGTGGTTCACCCTCGAGGAACCGTTTCTCATGCTCCAGGCGGCTCCTGAGCTGCTGGACTTCGTGGGCGGTACGCGCGTTTTCTATGGCAATTGCAAGTTGAGCGGCGACTTGGTTGAGCAGCGTCAGGTCGCCAGTCTTAAAGGCGTCTGCCCGGGTGCTGCCGAGCACCAGAACTCCCAGCGGCCCCTTGGGCCGCAGCAGGGGAACACAACACAGTGCCTGCAAGCCCTCAGCCAGCAAGTGCTCCGTAGTCCCGGCCGGAAATCCTTGCATCTCGTCTTTGGTGAAAATTAAAGACGAGCGCTCCATCAGGGCTTTGCCTCCCGGATCCTTGCTGGCATGGATCGCGGCGTCGACCGCGGATCCCTTCCGCAATGGAAAATCCACGGCTTGCCGCACCAGCTCGCCGTTTTTTTCATCGTGCACGGCAAGGGCTGAGTATTCCTGGCGCAGCACCCGGCGCAGATAGGCGGAAATCTTTGGAAACACCAGGCGCACATCCCACTTCGCGGCCAGCACACGGCTGACCTCCATCAGCACCTGCTGCCGCTTCTTCTCCTCCTGCAACTTCTCGGAGACGCTGTGGAGCGATTCTTCAAGCTTCTTTTGTTCCGTGATCTCGACCACGACTCCGCCGACTTGCTTTACCTCGCCTAACGCGTTCTTGATGGGAATGAAGTGCTGAATCCAGTGGCCGGGCTCGGTCCGGGTGGGAAGTACGGAACTGATTTTGAGGTTCAGGACCGGCTGCTGGGTAGCGAATACTCGCCGGAACTGCGGCTCGATGAGTTCCGCCAAATCACCCAGGATGTCGCGGAGCCTCTTCCCCAGGTGCTCTTCGGCAGGTATTCCATTCATCTCCGCCAGCGTTTGGTTGATGGCAACAAAGCGGAGTTCGGCATCCAAAATGACAAGACCCACCTTGGACGCGCTGAAATGAGCAGCAAGCAGCTGTTCCGATTCAAGAAGAGCTTCAGCCGGTTCACGGCTTCGAGACACTACTTCCGCCATCTCCAGCAGCGCTAGGGAGCGCTGAGCATCCCGTTCTAAGCGTGGCGCACTCAAGGGGTACACTAAACCGGACCTCGCGGCGTCTCCCCCCTCGAAAAGCGCGCCGCTCAACTGCCCCGATTTCCCGGCATTATAGCCTCACTACTAAAGGGAATAGTTGGTTTTCTTCTCCATATCGGTTTAGCGAACAGATTCTTCCCAAGATGGGACGCTACGTCCGCGTCCGGGTCTTAGAGATGCTCCTCGTAGTTGCAACGCTGCTCCTGCGGAACGTTATACTGACCTCATGGCCCGGGGCTGGGAAAGCAAGTCCGTCGAGGCACAACAGGACGAGGCGGCCGCAAGAAGCACACCCGAAAAGCCGCGTCTGACGCCGGATGCCGCGGCCCGGCTTCGCCAACAAGAGAACCTTCATCTTTCGCTCCGGCGCGTGTTGCAGCAGCTCGAGCAGAGCCGCAATCCCCATCACCGCACCATGCTCGAACAAGCCCAAGCTGATCTGGAAAGAAAAATACAAGAACTGGGTGGCTGAGGTGCGGCTGCCAGAACATCAGACCCCCTGGGAGTTGCTCTCCCACCCCAAGTGGAATTGAGTGCGCTTCGGCGACTGCGCCAAACGTCGGACTGCTTGCTTTCAGACGACGGGGCGAACCTCTACGAAGCTGACGTATAATTAACACCTCCATGAAAGCCTACGTTTACGTTTCGCTCAAGAAAAGCGTTCTCGATCCTCAGGGCAAGACAATCCAGGGAGCGCTTAAGAAAATGGGCTACAAGGGTCTGGAGGAGGTCCGCCAGGGAAAGTATTTCGAACTCACGCTGGATGGCGGACTAAGCCGCGAAGAGGCGCAAACCGAAGTTGAGCGCATGGCGCGCGAAGTGCTGACCAACCCGGTCATTGAAGAGTTTCGCTGCTCTCTCGCAGACTGAATTCCTGGAGTTCCCGCATGTGTGGCATTGTTGGCTATGTCGGTAAGAAGCAAGTGGTTCCGATCATCCTTGAGGGCTTGAGGCGGCTCGAGTACCGCGGTTACGACTCGGCCGGAATTGCCGTTGCCGGCAATGGCGACAAGCTACAGATTCGCCGGGCCGAAGGCAAGCTGCGCAACCTGGAAGAAGCCATCCGTCTCAAGCCGCTGGAAGGCAGCTACGGCATTGGCCACACTCGCTGGGCAACTCACGGACGTCCCACCGAAGAAAACGCGCACCCTCATCGCGATTGCAGCGGCAAGATCGTCGTTGTGCACAATGGCATCGTCGAGAACTATCTCAGCCTGAAGAAAAAGCTGATTGAAGAAGGCCACAAGTTCTCCACCGAAACTGATACCGAAGTCATCGCTCACCTGATCGAGAAACACCTCTTCAAAACTGGCAACGGTCGCCATCCTCATCTCGAAGAGGCAGTTCGTAAAACCGTGAAGGAACTCACCGGAGTCTTCGCCCTGGCCGTCATTTCCGTCGACGAGCCGAACAAGATCGTGGCCGCGCGCAACGGCCCGCCCCTGGTGGTCGGCCTCGGCAACGATGAATATTTTGTCGCTTCCGACGTTCCCGCCATTCTCTATCACACCCGCGACATTTTCTTTCTGGCCGACGGTGACCTCGCCGTGGTCACCGCCAACGGCGTGCAACTGACCGATTTCGACGGAAAGCCCCTCCAGCGCCAGGTGCAGCACGTGACCTGGGATCCGATCATGGCGGAAAAAGGCGGCTTCAAACACTTCATGCTCAAAGAGATTTACGAGCAGCCGCGCGCCGTCCGTGACACCACATTGGGACGCATTTCGCTCGACACAGGCCACATCTTTCTCGACGAGATGCAAATCAGCGAGGCCGAATTCCGCGCCGCGAAAAAGATCAACATCGTGGCCTGCGGCACCAGTTGGCACGCCGGACAAGCTGGCAAGTTCATGATCGAGAGTTTCGCCCGCGTCCCGGTCGAGGTCGATTACGCCAGCGAATGGCGCTACCGCGACCCTATCGTCAGCCCAGAGACCATCACTCTCGTCATTTCACAGTCTGGGGAAACCGCCGACACCATTGCTGCCCAGCGCGAAGCCAAAGCCAAAGGCTCGAAGACTCTGGCCATCTGCAACGTCGTCGGATCCATGATTACTCGCGAGGCCGCAGGAACCATCTACACTCACGCCGGCCCGGAGATCGGCGTCGCTTCCACCAAGGCTTTCACGTGCCAGCTCACTGCGCTTTATCTTTTCGCTCTTTACCTCGCGCAAGTGCGCGGCGCCATGACTGCCGGCCAAACCCGCACAGCGGCGCAGGAACTTACGCTCATCCCCGGCAAGCTGGAAAACATTCTCACTCACGACGAAGCCTGTGAAGACCTAGCCAAGCGATTCCAGCGTGCCCAGGATTTTCTTTTCCTCGGACGCGGTATTCACTATCCCATCGCCCTTGAAGGCGCGCTCAAGCTCAAGGAAATTTCCTACATTCACGCGGAAGGCTACCCTGCCGGCGAAATGAAGCATGGGCCCAATGCCCTGATCGATGAGAACTTGCCTGTGGTGATCGTCGCTACGCGGGATGCGAACAGTCCCGGCTCGATGTTGCGCTACGAGAAGACGATGTCAAATCTCAAGGAAGTAAAAGCCCGCTCCGGCGTCGTCATCGCGCTCGCGACGGAGGGTGATGAAGAGATCAAGGAAGCCGCCGACCATGTCCTCTACGTTCCGGCCGCCCCGGAAGAACTCTCGCCGATTCTCGAAATTGTTCCCCTGCAGTTGCTGGCCTATCACATCGCGGTTCGGCGGGGATGCGATGTGGATCAGCCGAGGAATCTGGCCAAGTCGGTCACGGTCGAGTAGCTGGCTCAGTCTCCGTCAGAGTTCGCAACCGGCTATCAATTTCCGCCAAACCGGATGATCACGCCGGCTGCGATACGAAGATTGTTCTGATGGTCATTCACTCCGTTATCGAAACGCGTCAAGTAATAGTCGGCTTCAAAGGCTCGCAAGGCAATGTGCCGGGTGAGGCCGATATCGAGTCCGCCGCCAGCGATCATGGCAAATGCGTTAGCCGATCCCGGCAACCCGGAGCTGCCCGGAGCCAGGCTTCCACCTGCACGAGCTCCACCCAGGAGCACTTGAACGAATGGCCCGAAGTGCCCTGCGACCGTCCTTCGGTAGCGGGGACCTGCCAGAAACGATGTAAGCGTCAAGTCAGCGCTGCTGCCCGAGATGTTGGACGCACCCTGACTGGCGATTTCACCGACGATGCCCAGCGAGCGGGTGAAGTTGAATGCCACCCAGCCGCTGCCGCCATTCAGCGCGAAGCATCCGCAGCCCCCCGCCGGAAGGTTCGACCGCACATAGTTGTAGTCGACGCCTACATCCACCAGGGACCCCTGCGCCAGCGCCGGCCGGGGTGCGATCGCAGTGAATCCGAGAGCCAGCAGAAGAAAAGCGACTGTCTTTACCAATATCAATTTCCGCATTGAATTTGTCCTTGTCCTTCTTGTCTTGTTCGCAGAATCATTCTCGGAGTCTGGTGCGTAGAGTCCTTGGAGTGAATCCTTCACTGCACCACCAGCGTCACAGTGGTTGAGGCCTGAAATGCTCCGCTGGTCCCGGTGACCGTGATGATGTAATTTCCGGCCGGCGTAGAGGGAGTGCTCGCGAAACCGCCGCCGCACCCGGTCAGCAGCGAGGTTGTAGCCCCCAGCCCCGCGAGCATGAAAACCAGCATCAGCATTCGCGGAATGCGCTTGCGTCCGAGCGCTGCCCCAAACAGGACGCAGCCCAGACTGACTGGTGCCAGTGGAAATCCCCGACGGTTGCCGGGAAGGTCGTGGGCGGGAATGGTCGCGGTAAGCGTTGCGAGTTGTATGGTCAACACCGTCGGCGCGCCCGCGCTTCCCGGCGTAACCGTGGGAGGATTGAACGTAGCGGTTGCGCCCGGTGGAAGACCGGAGGCCGAGAGCGTGACCACGCCGCCAAATGCGCCTCCGACCGGAGGCACGGTAAGGTCGATGGTTGCGGCTCCCCCGGGTGCGACCGGCACCGGTGTCGGAGGAGCGATAACGGTATAGGCCGTCATCACCGTCTCGGTAAGACCTGCGCTGGTCAGCGTCGAGAAGGTGCTGTCTCCGCTGTACACGGCCGTAATCGAAAGCGCGCCGACTGGGAGATTCACGGTCGTGTAGGTTGCGACGCCCGCGGCCAGCGTGCCCGTGCCCAACAGGGTGGTTCCGTCATAGAAGCTGACCGAACCCGTGGGCGTGCCGGCCGAGGACATGACCGTTGCCGTGAAAATAACGGGGCTTCCCGCTCCCACCGCGGCCGCAGAGGAGGTAAGCGCCAGCACCGGCGTCGCCTTGGCTACCGTCAGCGATGCGCTGGCGCTGGTCGAGGCATATGTGGAGGTATCGGTGGGCGTGAATGTGGCCGTCAGCGTATAGCTGCCGCCGCCCAGCACGGTTGTGCTGTTGACTGCGACCGGGCTGCCGCCGAGCAGGGTTGCCGTGTACGTGAAAGTGCCCGCCACCGGTGTCGATCCGCTGGCTGCGGACGCGTTCAGAATGCCGCTCAGGGTTGCGCCGTAAGTAATTCCGCTGGCAGGCCCTGTCCAAACAATCGTTGGCGCGGCCGCGCCGACCACTACCGGGATGATGACTGCTGTGGAGATCGCCGCATAGTTGCTGTCCCCGGCATAAGTCAGGCTCACCGTGTAGCTGCCGCTGGCAAGCGAACTGGCTATGGGTATGGTTGTGGTGGAGTTCGTCTCACCTGCAGTCAGCGTCGCCGTTCCCGAAGCCACGCTGGTGTTCGACGAATTCAGAACGCTGTAACTCAACGATCCTGTAGGCACCGCAACCACGCTGTAGGGTCCAGTCACTGTGACCGCCACCGAACCAGCCTGGCCAATCGCCACCTGAACGGGCTCGGTCACCGGTCCCGCGAGAGTCGCCGCATCTTTGCTGACGGTCAGCGTGGCGACATTGCTGCTGGCCGCAAACGATCCGCTCACGCCCACATAGTGGGCCGTGATGGTGTGCACGCCAGCGCCCGTCAGAGTGACTCCGGTAAGAATCGCCGTGCCTGCCCCATTCAGAGTGACCGCACTGCCGCCATTGAGCGAGATGACGGTCGCCCCGACTGTATCGGTAAACGTGACACCGCCGGTCGGAATGGTTGCGGTATGTCCCGCCGTCGTGTCGGTTACGGTGGCCGTGACGCTGAGCGGCTGTCCAATGTTCGCAGCCGTCGGGTTGGTGGACGCCGCTACCGCGGTAGCGTCTGCCGCGACGATGCCGGTACCGCTTACTGCCACGTTTTGCGTCGTCGCGGTGAGGTTCAGACTGTTATTGGTGACCACGATGCCGGTGCTGAGGCTTCCCGCCGATTGCGGTGTGAACTCGACTGAGACGTCACAGAGCGTCCCTGGAGAAAGCGATGTGCTCAGCGCGCACAGGTTTTCGTCCCCGGTGTCTTCGGAGAAGTTCACCGTGTAGGCTGGAACCGCGGCAAAAACTAAGGGCTGGTCGCCGAGGTTCGCTACGGTTGCGGTCTGCGGGCTGCTGCTCGAACCCACGTCCGTGTTCGGAAATGCCAGAACCCCGCTGCTGACGTTCACAAACACGAGGCGGCTGTTGTCAAAGTCCGGTATGTAGAGATTGCCGAGGGGATCGAGCGTTACTCCAAAGAGGAAGCTGCCCAGGGTCGTGGAAACCGGCAGTCCGCTGATGCCCAGGGCAGAGGCCACGCCCGTCGTCGTCAGTCTCACAATTCGATTGTTGCCCGTGTCCACCACGTAGATGTTTCCCATCGCGTCCGCGGCTACACCTTGGGGACCGCCGATCGCAGGCGTGATGCCGGGAAAACTGAGCTCGGAGGCCACGCCTGCCGCCGTGACCTTGATGATGCTGCTGTTATTCGCGGTGCGGGCGGCGGCGTAAATGTTTCCCCGGGCATCCACCGTCAGGCCGGTAAGGGTTTGTGCAGTGAAAGTAAGAGTGCCCGTCGCTATGACCGTTCCCAGGCCGCTGGAAGTCGATCCCACGACTACCAGAGTTGACACGCGAACAATCTGGCCATTGCCGTAGGCGGCAATATAAAGATTTCCGGCGGCATCGAAAGCCAGTGCGGTGGGAAGGTTTAGGCCCGGGCTGAGGCCGGTGATACTCAGTACGGAAACGACACCGGCGGGCGTGACCACCAGGATGCGGCTGTTTTGATGATCTGAAATGAAAAGATTGCCCGCTCCATCGATGGCTACTCCGTCAATCTCATCGATGGAGGTGCCACCAGGAGTTCCCAGGGCTACCAGGGTGGCCGCGCCGCCTCCAGCCGGAATCCTGGTCACGTTCGCGGGTTCATCGTCGGCGACATACATGTTCCCGGCCCCGTCCAGCGCTACTTGAAAGGGACCGCTGAGGGTCGGGCCGCCGGTGCTGATCACGGTTCCCGTAGTCGCAGACAGAGCGGCCACCGGGGCATCTCCCCAGCCATAGAGAGGAACGGTGAGGATCGGGTTCATGTCCGTGTCATAGAGCACCACCGCGCCATTGCGCAGGCCCGGAGCCGTGGGCAGAAACAACACTTGCACCGAGCACAGGCTGCTGGAACCGGTTGAACTGTTGCAGGTCGTATCCGTGCCCGAGGCAAAGTCCAGGCCCTGTACGCCGGAGGTAAACACCGCGACGCCCCCCAAACCGCCCGAGAAGTCGGTGCTGAAAGGCAGCGTCAGGGTTACCGCTGTCGAGCTACCCAGCGGGACGTGGCCAAAGCCCACGGCCGTTTTGTTGAGCGAATAAGATTGGTCGCCGGGAGCGAGATCCGCGTTGACGAGAGGGTTGACGGCCAGCGCCTGGCTGTCGCCGGTATCAGCGATGTAGACGGTGCCGAACACGTCCAGCGCGACCCCCAACGGTCCGCTGAGGGTGAGCGAAACGGCATACAACACGTCTCCATTCGAGCTGGTGTCGATCTCGGCGATGCGATCGTTGCCTGTATCGGCGATGAAGACGTTGCCGATGCGATCGACCGTGACCGCTTCGGGATTCGATAAGGTCAGACCGCCAAGAATCGAGGCAACTATGCCCGTGGTCGATCCCGCCGCCACGGTGACGATGCGGTTGTTGCCGGAGTCGGCGATGTAGAGTTTGCCGTTCACGTCCACGGCCAGACCGATGGGAGAGCTGAACGTCGAGACGCCGGTGATCGTAAGGGCGGCGGCCGAACTGCCAGAGGTGACTTCGACGATGCGGTTGTTGCCCGTATCGGCAATGAAGATGTCGCCGGACTGGTCCAGGGCAACGCCTTTCGGCGAACTGAGAGTCAGGCCGCCGCTGCCAATTACCGAACCCACTCCTGCCGCCGTGATCTCGACCACGCGGTTGTTTCCCGTGTCCGCAACGTAGAGGTCGCCGGAGCCGTCAATCGCAATTCCTGTGGGTGCGCTGAGCGCCGGGCTCAGGCCGGTGATGGCGACAACCGACGCCACGCCCTGTGCAGTCACCTCCACGATGCGGCTGTTGCCCGTATCCACAATGTAGACGTCCCCTGCCGTATCCACGACGATGCCCGCGGGCGAGACGAGCGTGATTCCACCGGTATTGAGCGCCCGCGCCAGGCCCTGAAAGGTCAGGCTGAAGCTGGCCCAGGACGAGCCGCATCCGAGCAGCACCAGGAGCGCCGGCAACGCATATCGCATTCTTCGTTTCCCCGGTGCGCGCCGACTCCAGCCTCGCCGCGAGCCCATTCCAGCCATGGTTAGAACTAGAACCAGAAGAATGGCGGAGCCGATGCTGTTCGCGGCCAGGTGGGCCGAGATCCACCGGGAGAAAATGAGAATGCAGGCGACGAGAAGCAGGCTCACAATAGCGGTTGTTGCCTGGGGCAGACTTACTTTAGACATGGTTGTCTTGACCTCGAATCCAATCGGAAGATTTTTGTTGGCTGAGAGCGTTCTTAGAAACGTCCCTTACTCGGGAGGGAAATGAGCATCTGAAATTCCAGACGTTTTGGATTTAGTGCAGGGAGCGATTTACGAAAGGTCGGAGCCATTCGGAAGGCGAGCGCATTCCGTTTTCAAACGCACTAGAATCCACACCAAAGCTGCAATCGCCGTTGCCCAGACCGCAAAAGCGGTGTTCACCACCCAGGCTGGCGCGGCTCCCACTCTTCGCAGCAGGAAGGGCAGGAAGTTCCAGGTCGTGATGTGAACGTAATCCCAGGCGTCCCAGTGCATGGCCTCGGTGTTCAACCCCCAGGCATCCATCTTGCCGAGCGCGAACGCCGCGATGTTTTTGAAGCGCAGCGCGATCACGAACGTGGGATGGCCGAGCGTCTCCATCTGGTAAATCTCCAGCGGCAGCCAGAATGCGAGCGAAGCAAGCTGGATGATCAGGCTGGCTACGATGAGCACAACTGCACCACGCCAGATCCATGTACTCAAGTGGTCGCGATAGCGCAATAGCAACGGCACGGCGAGCAGCGTCGCGAGTTCCACCGACGTCGAAACATAGCGATCGCCCCAGGCAAAATCCCCCGACCAGTAGGTGTACCTGGCATAAAAGCTGATGTAGGCGGCCAGCAGGAGTAACGACGCCACGCCATAGGCGCGGACTTGCGGCGATAGGCGCTTCCACAGCAGGATGAGCAGAACCATCGCCAGCACCAGCAAAGGATCGAAAAGAAAGATCGACTTCTCCGGCTTGAACAGCGCACCTAGAAACGCCCACATGAAAAGGTGTTGTCCAGGGGAAGTTTGCCGGCAGCGTCGGGTCGAGCAAACGCTGCTCCTCGGCGAAGAGCGAGACGTAGGTGTTGGTGAATGATCCAAAACGGTAGAACTGATAGAGCCTGTCAATGATCAAGAAGAACGCATAGACCGGTGCTGTCACTTTGCAATAGGCGACGAACCGCCGCCAAAGTTCGCGACCACCTACCTGTTCGAACCACAGCACGAGCAGAATGAAAAATCCTGCCATCACAAGATCGAGACCCGTTGTCAGCCGCGTCAGCAGGTTCAGGCCGAGCGCCGCGGAGCCTGCTAACAACGCCCGTTTGCTTTCCCTCCGCAGCCAGTCGTACTGAAAGGAGAAGCCGGTCAGCGTCAGAAGCATGATGTAGTTGTTCTCCATCATGTTCTGGGTGTAGTGCAGGTGCGTGGTGCAGAACAGCAGCGCCAGCACTCCCAGCGACCGCTTCCCTCACGCTGAAGCGGAACTGGCGAAGCAAGCGAAACGCAATCAGCGCGGTTAGCACATTCACCAGAATGCTGGTGCTGTAGCTGGCCACGATGCTGCGCACCGCCGGGTCGTCTCCGTAGTCAGAAAAGAGTTGCCAGTGCGCGACCCAGGTGCCGGCTACATCGGCGGGCAGCATCAGCAAAGATTGGCCGATGCCGTACCAGCTGTAGAGCTGGCCGCCGCGGCCGTGCAGTCCGAATTCAGGATAGTCGGCGGGAAATACCTGCGGCTCGGAGGTCCAGAGCCAATGCGTGGTCTGGAGGCGGTGCATGGTGTCGGCGGTTCCCAGTTCGCCGGACTGCACCACGAAAGCAAGCAGACCTGCCGCAATGCACAACAGGACGAACGGATCGGAGAACCAACGGCGCAGGCGCGAGCTCACGATTGGATGGTAATACAGGGCGCGCGCTCCGGCTTCCGTGATGGAGAAGTCTGTCCTCCTGATACGAGGTCTTGAGTGAGGAAAATAAATTTCTTCACGCGTGGGAAATCGTTCGGCTCTTCTTTCAGGGGGGCGCTCGGATTGAACGGAAAATCGGGTACCCCCTCCCCCCTCCCATCTGCAGAATCATCACGTTAGCGCGAAATTCCCCGCAAAATACGGATGTCAAAGAGCTTAGAGGTCAAAATCTTTGAAACAAAGGACTTAGCGGGCGATAACCTGCCCTGAAGCAGACTGTCACGGCCTCGACCATGATTGCAGGGTTTGAATTTCGGGACAAGGTTAGATGTCACAAGAGGCTGTGGAGAAAGCGCATCAGCAAAATCCCCAGAGGGACGGGTCCGGGGAATCCCACGTCTCGCAAAAGACTCGAGACGTGGGGCACCTTTTTCCGTGGAGCGCGACGGGGGAAGCGGGGCACCCCCGCAGTTCCAAGTTGAAATCCGGGGCGATGGTGGTATCCCGCTAACCGGCGTAGAATGCGACCGCCTTTGGTTTGAATCGGGAAGTCGATACGAAATGAGGAGGACGAGAATGAAAAGGTCGCTAATGGTGATTGGAGTAGCAGTGGCGCTGATGGCCGCGTGGTCGGTTGGGCGAGTGCAGGGACAGAAAGGGCAGGCGGAAAAGGTAGTCTTCGTTTCTGCCGATCAGGCGAATTTCGGTGCGGCGAATCACGGTGTCTCCACGGCGGTGATCTGGGGAGACTCCAGCAAGGGAGCGCATGCCACATTCACTAAATTCGCGCCGGGCCAGGACAACGGGATGCACACTCACACGAACGATGTATGGATCGTGGTCCTGAAGGGAGCGTATTTGTACAAGGACGAGGCTGGCGAGAAACGGGTAGGGCCAAGCGATTTCTTGCGGGTTCCGGGAGGACACAAACACTGGAGCGGCGGCGATGCGAAAGAGGGCGCTCTCTTCTATGAAGAATCGTCCGGGAAGTTTGATTTGATTCCGGTAAAGTAAGGCGTCGCAGGTTACCTTCGGGCGGGTACATGGCCCGGACTAGCCATTTACCGATGTCCGGCCTGAGATTAGTCTTCTGATTGAGCAGCACTTGGGGGAGGGCTGATCAACATACGTCCCACGACTCGAATGAGTCTGGGGCGTTTTGTTTTGCGGGCATTCCTGCTGAAGGTCATGCGCCCCCGCGTTTCCTACGGGGCGGAATATAGTGAAAGCGAATCAGGTATATGTTATTGCCCTTGCCGTGCTTTGCAACCTTTAGCAGGTCGAGCACTCCGAGGAAGCCGGATTCCCGCGCTAGCTCCGGAGTAATATCAGGAAACCCGATCAGGGTGACCGACTTGATTTCTATCTCGCCGTCTCCCATGCGATAGCGGCGGCCTTCCGTGACATGGGGCCTGGTCCAAATCCTGACGCTACAAGTTATGTCGCCGCGAACCACTCCTTCGCGAAGACGCTTTGCAAAGACAATGGAGCCCTCTGACCGATAGCAGCGTCCGATTATAGCTGCGTTTTTCTGCCGAAAGGATGGTCCAGCCGACGCCCTGCCATCTAGAATTAAGAGCGGGAGTTCTAATCGTGAAATCCAGAAGGGGTGAAAGCGATGGCAAGTCTTCAAGAACGGCTGGACGAGTTTAAGAAATCATTCGAATCCGGAGCTCCACCGTACAACGCGCCGCACGAAGTAATCGAAACGATGCATCGAGCGACAGGCGAGCTCAAGGGCACCGGTATTGAAGAGCGAGCTTTAAAGGTCGGCGACCGCGCTCCGAGTTTCACGTTATTCAACCAGGATCACGTAGCGGTGGCCTCGGCCGATCTCCTGAGTCAAGGACCGCTTGTGGTCAGTTTCTTCCGAGGACACTGGTGACCCTACTGCAATATGGAGCTGGAGGCTCTACAAGGAATTAGTTCTGAAGTCAGGGCATTGGGAGCGCAGATCGTCGTGCTCACTCCCGAACTCGAACGGTATACCCGCGCTCTGCACAAGAAACTGAACCTGGCATTCGACATCCTGACGGATCTTCATCTGAAGATCGCGGAGGAGTTTCGGCTGGTCTTCACACTGCCGGACTACTTGCGGGAGCTTTACAAGTCGTTCGGGAGCACTTTGGACAGATTCCACGACGAATCGGAATACCGCCTGCCCATGCCTGCGCGGTACATAGTCGACAAGCAGGGCATCATCCGGGCAGCCGACGTGAATGCGGACTATACGATCCGTCCTGAGCCCGCGGAAACTTTGAGGCAGTTGCGGATAGTGACTGCTTCCCCGACAGGCTAGCAAGAGCTATTCCCTCGGGGTACAAAATGGCAGCGCCTTCTAGCGGCAGGCTGCAGCTGCCCACCTTTCGAAAACCGCGAAAGGTGGGGCAGTCTCAGTCGTGTTTGCCAGCGCTAGAAAAAAATCAAAGGTGGGCCAGCCCCCCAAAGTGCGCGAAGCATGGGCCACCCGCCTGATCGAGATTACGTCCCACGACTCGAAAGAGTCTGGGGCGTTTTGTTTTGGGGGCTATCGCTCTACTTCGGCAAATCCAGCGCCGGATTGTGCGCGAAGAAATTGACCGGCCGTAGTTCGAACTCGTGCCATACGGTGGGCATCACCGGCCAGTCTTCCGCATGCGGCACGTGATGAAAGCCCATGGTGTACCAAAGAACAATGTCCGTATTCTCGATTGGCCGATTCGCCTTCGTCCACGCTGGCAATCCATCCCCGCCCTTGCTTTGCGTCGGATAGTCGCCTGCGGCGTAACGCTCGTTTTCACGATATGGCGTGACCCATACTTGATAATCGGTGTACCCTGCGCGCTTTTGCGGATAGTCGTCGGGCACCATCAGCGACATCGCATTCTCACCGCCCATCAATTCGTAGCCTACCGGGTAACCCAACGGACTCTTGACGTTTGGGTTAATGACCCGCCACAACTCCGGTTGTTCCATGCTCATTCGGGCTTTTGCCTGTTGCTCGGTTTTCGCAGTTTCCGGCTCGGCTACCCACACGCTCTTCCGCAAACTGTCTGCCGGCAAACGCTCCACGCGGAGCTTGTCTCTGACAAAACTATTCGCTGTTCCATCTACGTCGAAATCCAGCCGGAAGGAAAAGAAGTGATCATGATCCACGCCGACGACGTTCTCGGCAATGAATCGCCCGTACTTTCCATCCTTCCCATCGGAATCCTCCGCGGCCGTGCGGCTCTTGACTGATTTGATCTCATCCTGTCCGGTTGCACCGGCGCGCACACGAATGGTCCCGTCCTGTTGAAAGATCCAGTCGAACACATAATCGTAATTGCCGAATACCCCGATGTTCCGCAATACCAATTCCCGCGATTTGCGGCTTTCGACGGAGCCCTCATCATGTCTCCATGCCATGTATCCCGAGGGTTGTTCGAAAAGACAAGCCGCCCGCTGCTTTAAATACGTTATCCCCTTGCGATCGGCGTACACCTGGTCGAAATAAACGGCATTCTCCGGACAGTCGGCCCCGATCTCGAGCGAACTCGAGAATCCGTCATTGTTCTCCCCGATGTCGAAAAAGGTCCGGGCAAACCATCCTTCGCTGGGATCCATATAGGGCACGAACATTTCCGAAACCGACCCTTCGTACAAAATTGATCGTAAGCGGTCCCCGTCCTGATAGGCCACATTGGTTACGATCAGTCCCACGCGGCGGTCGAGGCGAAAATGGAAATTCCACTTCTCCCAAGTCACCGACTGGCCGCTGAGCCGGAAACCAGGACCTAATGGCTGCTCTATTTTCATCGGCGCGGGCGCGTCGCGGAGTTTGCCGAGGACCGGCAAATCATAGATTCCGGCATCTTTTGGTACCGGCACGATACCTTCATCGATCACCCGCAACACCTTGCCCTCATATCCGTCATAGATCGCTGTCAACCCTTCGATCGATCTTCCTGCCCCTTCTGTTCCTCCGCGTACATCGAAGCATTCGGTGCGCAGCAGCCGCTTATCTTTCTCTTCCGGCGTGCCGAAATAGCCAGCGCCATAGGCGCTGCAGAATACTGTATTCAGATCGGTGAATCCTCTTTTCTTAAGAGCCGCTACAATCTCAGCATTTTCTTTGAGGGCGCTGTCCATCTCTGTTGCCTGTGCCTGGCTGATGTATGGCGGTTGCACATCTTTGATTTCTGTCCACGAGAGAAGTTTCTTCGCGCTCACATCCACCACGGCCTCGAAGACTTGCCGGCCCTGCTCGACCATTACAAACGCTTGACGGCGCACGGGCTGACCCGGCTTCCACGCCAGGACTTCCTCTTTTGGGGGTTCCTTCAGCTGAATCATCGGAAAGCGGCTCTTCGCATCCGTTTTCCCGGCCACATGCAGCACCTCGGTAGCCGCCCAATATTCCGCGGCCGTCAATGCATCGAGCGGGTGCTCGGCACTCTGCGACGTCAAGGGTTGCGCGGCAAACAAGAAAAATGCAAGGACAGTCATGGAGACGCTTTTCAGCCAGCACTCTCGTACGACCACGTAACCGTTCAAATTCATCTCGAAGTCCTCTGGTTGCTAAATCTCCGGTCAGGGCTGCTGTCGGGAATTTCAGGTTGGCCCAGATTTGGCAGGCCATGGTACTCCTTTGTCGTTTACGAGACAAAGAATCCGTGGTATCCCACGCTTCGCCAAAGTGCGCGAGGCATGGGGCACCCGGCTCAGGGCAGGCTTTCGACTGCGCGGCTGCTTCGCGTTCGCGAAGCGGTCGCTTCGGTCAGAATGACAGCAACGGGGACCGAAATCCCACTTCTTGCAGCGCGCCGGCGGATTTTATTTCAACCCGACTCCATAAAAGTAGCTATAGGTGCCGGGCTGAGACAGGTTGGCGGTGAAGGAAGAGAACAGCATCGCCTGTCCCAGAAAGCTGACGAACACATCCTGTTGGGAGGTGGCGGTCGTCAGCCGGAGGGTGAATAGGCCGTAACAGGGGTCCGACAACTGGCCGGCGGTGCCGTAGAGATAAGAAACATCGGCGACGGGCGTTAACGTTCCCTGCGCCAGCGGATTGCCCTGCGCGTCGGTGAACGTGACTTGCCCGCCGGCACCCACCGTCAAGGTCGCGTTGCCAAGGCTCGGAGTTCCCGTCTCTACGTTGCCCTGGCCGGTGCTCGCGCCGGTCTTTTGGTAATAGATGGCATTGTAGCTTCCGGCAACGGTGGGATCGAAATTGGGACTGGCCGCCTGCATCAGCCCCAGGATTGCGCCATTCGGCGTGTCCACGGCAAAAATGCCATTGGCCGTACCGAAGATATAAGAGGTGCCCTGGCCTGATGGGGAAACGGTGAGGAACGTTCCAGAGGGATCGAGTTGCGCCTGGCTGAAGTCCATGGTTTCGTTGTTAAACGGGCTGCTGCCCTGGTTCCCAGGGTTGTACGCGCCGTAGGGCCAGAAGGAAGAAACCGAGGCTGATCCCTGAGCGCTCACGCTGACCGAGCCCGCTTCCACGCCTCCTGCCGCCGTGCGAAATGACATGAAGTTGTAGGGATGCCCCTGAAACGTAGCCAGGGAGATCTGGCCGCTCTCGACGGCAGTGACCAGGGCGAGTGTGTTGTCGGTAGGGCCGGTTTTAGTGGCCTGAATGACCATGGCATAGTTTGGCACTTCGTAGGCGGCAACCAGGTTGCCTGTGGGATCGCTCAAGGTGTAGCCGCCGTCTGGGTTCACGGTGTAAGGGACTGTGCCGCTGGTGCTGTTGGATATGTCGGTGTAGGCGATCGTCTGTGCGCCGGAGTCGACCGTGATGGTCATGAAATCTCCGATCGATGCGGTGCCATGGTAGACCCGCGAGGCGGGCGTTGCTACTGTCGTATGCGTGGTCGAGCTGCAGCTAAGTAACAGACAGAGCGGAAGGAAAAGCACGGTGGAGCGGGTTCGCATAAGAGACCCTTTCTCGGCGCGAGCGTGCGCAGCTAAAGGGATGGATCGGCTCAGAAGTAGAAAGCATGAGGCCGAAATCCGGCGCAACTTCCTCCTCTCCCAAAGCATCTAAACCTTGACAGCATGCCACTCAGGTCTTAGCATGGGGTTGCTGGCAATCATAAATGCATTGATTACAAAGCACTTATTTGATTCAAAGTAAGGTAGAGGAGACGATTATGGCCAAGATTATTGGGATTGACCTTGGAACGACCAATTCTTGCGTGGCGGTGATGGAGGGCGGCGAGCCTAAAGTTATCCCTAATGAAGAAGGAGGGCGGACAACGCCTTCCGTGGTTGGGTTTACCAAGACTGGAGAGCGGTTGGTGGGGCAGGTGGCGAAGCGGCAGGCGATCACCAATCCGGAGAATACGGTTTATTCGATCAAGCGCTTTATGGGGCGGCGCTTCAACGAAGTGACGGAAGAGATCAAGATGGTGCCCTACAAGGTGGTGCAGTCGGGCGATCATGTGGCGGTGCTGGCGCAGGGCAAGGAGTACACGCCACCGCAGATTTCGGCGCTGATTCTGCAGAAGCTGAAGAAGGCAGCGGAAGACTATCTCGGCGAGAAAGTGACCGAGGCGGTGATTACCGTTCCGGCTTACTTTAACGATGCCCAGAGGCAGGCCACTAAAGATGCCGGGCAGATTGCCGGGCTGGACGTGAAGCGCATCATCAACGAGCCTACGGCGGCGGCGCTGGCTTACGGGCTGGATAAGAGTAAGGACGAGACCATTGCCGTGTACGACTTCGGCGGCGGGACTTTCGACATTTCGATTCTGGAAGTGGGCGAGGGCGTAATTGAGGTGAAGGCCACCAATGGGGACACGCACCTGGGCGGCGACAACCTGGATCAGCGCATCGTCGACTGGCTGATTGATGAGTTCAAGAAGGATGAAGGGCTCGACCTGCGGGGCAAGGGCAACGAGATGGCGCTGCAGCGGCTGCGCGACGCGGCCGAGCGGGCGAAGATTGAGCTTTCGACCACGATGGAGACCGAGATCAACCTGCCGTTCATTACGGCGGACGCCGGAGGTCCGAAGCATCTGGTGAAGAAGCTGACGCGGGCGAAGCTCGAGGGGATGGTGGAAGACATCATTCAGCGCTCAGTCGGTCCGTGCAAGCAGTGCATGAAAGATGCGGGCGTGGATGCCAGCAAGATCAACGAAGTGGTGCTGGTCGGCGGACAGACGCGCATGCCTCGGATTCAGACGCTGGTGAAAGAGTTGTTTGGCAAGGAAGGCCACAAGGGAGTGAATCCCGACGAAGTGGTGGCGATTGGGGCGGCGATTCAGGGTGGCGTTCTGGGCGGCGAGGTGAAAGACCTGCTGCTGCTGGACGTGACTCCGCTGTCGCTGGCAATTGAAACGCTGGGCGGCGTGGCTACTCCGATGATTCCGCGGAACACGACCATTCCGACCAAGAAGACGGAGACGTTCTCGACCGCGGCTGATAATCAGACCTCGGTTGAGGTGCATGTGCTGCAGGGTGAGCGTCCGATGGCGGCGCAGAACCGGACTCTGGGCAAGTTCCACTTGACCGGGATTCCGACGGCTCCGCGCGGGGTGCCGCAGATAGAGGTGACGTTCGACATTGATGCCAACGGCATCCTGAACGTGACTGCGAAAGATACGGCTACGGGCAAGGACCAGAAGATTACGATTACGTCGTCTTCGGGATTGTCGAAGGAAGAGGTCGAGCGCATGGCCAAGGAAGCGGACGCGCACTCAGCTGAGGATAAAGCGCAGCGCGAGGCGATCGAAGCCAAGAACCAGCTCGACAGCATGCTGTACAACGTCGAGAAGATGATGCGCGAGAACGGGGATAAGATCTCCGGCTCGGAACGTGGAGACGTGGAGAATGCCGTGGCCGACGCCAAGAAGGCGCTGGAGTCGAACGATAAGGCGCAGATGGATAAGGCTCGCGAGAACCTGACCAAGGCTTCGCACAAGCTGGCGGAAGAGATGTACAAGTCAGCGCAGGCGAAGGGTCCGGCGGGCGGTGGGCCGGGCGGTCCGAGCGACGGCGCCGGTGTGGCTCCGGGCAGCAATGGCGGAGGTCCGAAGAAAGATGAAGGCGTGATCGACGCTGAATACGTAGATGTGGAAGACAAGAAGTAAGGCAGCTTCTTAGCTGCTAGCTTGGATCGTGTGGCGCGGGCGGCTTGCTCGCGCCATAACGTTTGTGCGGATGTGATGTTTTGGACTTTTGGAGAGATTGAAAATGGATTTCCAAGTGAATGAGCAAACTTACTTTTTAAGTCTTGCTGACGATGAGAAGCAGTGGGAAGTTTTTGTCGCGACGCCGGCGGGCGCCATGTCGATCCCGGTTTACGTGGACGCGGCGGAGTCCGGGTCCCTGGTCGTGATACAAGAGGAGAAGCGGAGACTACCGAACTGACAGACTGCTCCAATGGCAACAACTTCCAAGAAAGACTATTACGAAATCCTGGGCGTGAAGAAGTCCGCGTCGGCCGAGGACATTCGCAAGGCGTTTCGCAAGCTGGCGCGCAAGTACCATCCTGACGTTAATCCTGGAGACAAGTCGGCGGAGGAGAAGTTTAAGACGCTCTCCGAGGCGAACGACGTTCTCAGTGATCCCAAGAAACGCAAGATCTACGACCAGGTTGGGTTCTATTCTGACAACATTGATCCGGCGACAGCGGAAGCCTATGCGCGGGCGGGTGGAGGAGCAGGAGGCTCGACGGAGGGGTTCTCGGGAGGCGGTCCGAGGCAGGACGGTGGTCAGGGCGTTCCGTTTGATTTCAGCGGGTTCGACTTCTCCGATCTGGGGGATAGCGCGGGTCGAGGCCGGAGAACGGGCGGAGGAGGGGGATTCCGGGACATCTTCTCGGGAATCTTCGGCGGAGGACGCGGAACGGCGACTGAGACGCGACCCGAAGCGGGTAGCGATCTGGAATATCAGGTCAACGTGCCGTTCTGGACGGCGATCCGCGGCGGCGTGATGCGGCTCAACATTACGCGACAGGACGCTTGCACGAGTTGCCACGGACAGGGTTACATCGAAGCTCCGGGCAAGTGTCCTGAGTGCGATGGAACGGGTCAGGTCACGCAGACGGGTGGGCGCATGAAGTTCAACGTTCCGTGCCCGAACTGCCAGGGGACGGGCAAGAATATTTCCACCTGTCCCGATTGCCATGGCGAGGGCACGGTGAGCAGGACCGAGCCGCTGGAAGTGCGAATCAAGGCGGGGACACGCGACGGGCAGCGAATCCGGCTGGCGGGCAAAGGCAACGCTGGAGCTCACGGCGGCCCCGCGGGCGATCTCTATGTGATTATCCGGACCGGGGAACATCCCATCTTCCGGCGTGATGGAGACGACATTTACCTTACTGTCCCGGTCAGCGCGACGGAGGCCGCCTTGGGAGCAAAGATCGAAGTGCCGACCATTGATGGGCGGGCGCTGCTCAAGATTCCTCCGGGGACGCAATCAGGACAGAAGTTGCGCCTGCGCGACAAAGGCGTGCCCTCGGCCACCAAAGAGGGAGTGCGCGGGGATGAGATTGTCGAGATCACGGTTACCGTGCCTATGCCGCGAGATGAGCGCACCAAGGAACTGCTGAAGGAACTCGCCAAGCTGAACCCGGAAGATCCTCGGGAAGAACTGTGGAAGAAAGTCTAACGTTCCCTATTGGAACTAACGTTGAAATTTTTAACACATAGGACACAGGGATCACAGGGTAAACCCTTGCGGGCGTGATAATGTCGGTGGGATCGTGTTCCGGCATTGGTCTTTGCTCCTTTCGGGTTTAGCTGCTCAAGCGAATCGGGACCGCGCCAAGTCAATGCCGGACGCGGTTCTCATCGGCGTTTGCGTTAAATCCAGCCCAACTCACTCAGACTGATCAGCCCCGAGGGCCTCACCCTGCCAACAGCCTAAAGAAGAGGGAAATCGACCCTCGTGAGGCAGCAACTCCCGGAATATTGATGAAACCTGCAATCCGGTAAATCCTTGGGCTTAGTTGATCTGGTCATATATTTTAATTGACTTAGTCAATCATATTTCTCATACTCTAGACATGGCTTTGGCGTCTTCCCAACAGGTTTCGGCTGACCGCATCGCTGCCGTGCGCCGCTTCAACCGTTTCTACACGCGGCATATCGGGCTTCTGGATGATGGCCTGCTCAGCAGTCCGTTCTCTCTGACCCAGGTGCGGACCTTGTACGAACTGGCGCAGCGCAAGCAGTCGATGGCGGCTGAACTCTGCGACGCTCTGGGTCTTGACGCGGGATATCTTAGCCGCATCCTGAGCGGCTTCGAGAGGAAGCATCTGATCGAGAAAAAGGGGTCGCCCAAAGACGCGCGTCAAACTCTGCTGGCGCTCACCAAGCGTGGCCGTCAGGTGTTCGAACCACTGAATGCCCGATCCAATGAGCAGGTCAGAAGCATCCTGAGCGGATTGCCACCCGCGAAGCGCGACGAGCTCTTGCACTCCATGCAGACGGTTGAGTCGGTTCTAAATCCGGCCACGAAAAGCACGACATCGTATGTGCTCCGGCAACACCGTCCCGGGGACATGGGGTGGGTGGTGTGGCGCCACGGGCTGCTGTATTCCGAGGAATACGGCTATGACGAACGCTTTGAGGCTCTGGTTGCTGAAATTGTGGCCGAGTTCGTGACGAAGCTCGATGCGGCGCGCGAACGCTGCTGGATCGCCGAACGCGACGGGGAAAATGTTGGGTCCGTCTTACTGGTGAGGAAGTCGCAAACTGTGGCCAAGCTTCGCCTGCTGCTAGTGGAGCCTTCGGCGCGGGGATTGGGGATTGGAAAACGGTTGGTTTCGGAGTGCGTAGGCTTTGCTCGTCGAGCCCGATACAAAAGCATATTGCTGTGGACCCAAAGTGAACTGGCTGCGGCGCGGAGTATTTATCAGAACGCCGGCTTTAGACTGGTGGGCGAGGAAAAACACGACAGTTGGAGCCGAAAGGGCCTGGTTGCCGAGACCTGGGAACTGAGATTGTGAGCTTGGCCAAGCCGCACTACGCGTGAACCTGCCTGCCTCGCCCTCGGGGCGGCTGAAGTCATGGGCCCGGCCGAAAGCCGGGCCCCTTTCAATTCGTTGCTCTACTTCTTACCGCTGGGATCGTCGGCCGGGTTGATGTAGTTGAACTTCGCCGGCGACATGCCGTGAATCTGGATGACGGTTGCCCCTGAAGCCATCGCGTAGTGATGCACGCTGGGATCGAGGTAGGCGAAGCTGCCTGTCCCGAAGCTCATCATCTTGCCGGCGTCGAACTGATCTCCCATCCCGACTTTGAGAGTGCCTGACAGCACCGTGACGTTTTCGCGGTGGGGATGGGTGTGAGGCGCGATTTTGTAGCCATCGGGCATTTTGAGGCGAATGGTGAAATCGCCGGAGGAAGCCATGGGGTCGCCTTCGAGAACGGCGAGTTGTGCTCCCGCAGGCAGGAACGGCGGGGCGGGGCCGTACTTCACTTGATCGGGCGTGAAGGCGTTTTGCGCCAGTGACGGCTGCGCTGCCAAGATTGCAAGTGCGACCGAGGATAGAACGAAAGCAAGAAACCGTAGTCTCATGGAAACCTCCTGATGAAACCGCATGATAGCCAAGTGTCGGCGCCCCCGCAACAGTCTCCTCGGGTTTTGTCCGGGGAGAACTGGCGAACCATGAAACGAGTTCATCAGCTTGGAGCTTCGTTACCTCCGTACCCGGCCGTGTTGACAAAAATTTTCCTGAAAAACTCAAAAAAGGATTGCATCTGTGGAAAAAACACGTAATCTCTTACATGCGAACTAACTCCGCCGGAATGCCCGGGAATCGCCGTCACTCGGGAGCCTCGAGACAAAGGGCAAAGCTGGTCAAGGGAGACGAGGTGGCGAGAGTGAGTCGCTTGAGGAGGAAGCCATAGAAATTGGCAACAGCTAGCGCCCCGCGTCACCAAATAGAGAACCCCCAGCCTCTCGCCGCCGTCCCCAACCGGAAAAAATTCGTCCGCCTCACGTTGTGGCCTCTGGTCGCCGCCACCTTCTTTATGGTGTCGGGCGGAACCTATGGCACAGAAGACATTGTGCACGGCGCCGGATACGGACGGGCGATTCTGATCCTGCTGCTCACGCCGCTGCTCTGGAGCCTGCCTACAGCCTTCATGATCGGCGAGCTTTCGAGCGCGCTGCCCTACGAAGGCGGTTACTACGCCTGGGTACGCCGCGCGATGGGAAATTTCTGGGGATTTCAGGAAGCATGGCTCTCGCTGGTCGCCTCCATTTTCGATATGGCGATTTATCCCACGCTGTTCGTAGCCTACCTGACCCGTATGTTCCCGTATTTCCAGCAGGGAAATCGCGGATGGTGGGTAGCGCTGGCGGTGGTGATTGCTTGCGCGGTGCTGAATATTGCCGGCGTGAAAGTGGTCTCGCTCACGTCGCTATGGTTATTCTTCGCACTTACAGCGCCCTTCGTCGCAATCGTAGTGTTGGCTCCGTTCAAGATAGGCACGCTGGCGAACGCCGTCACCAAGCCGACTACCTCGACCGTTGATATTCTCGGCGGACTGCTCATCTGCATGTGGAACTACATGGGCTGGGACAACGCCTCGACCATCGCCACAGAAGTTGAGAAGCCGCAGCGGACTTACCCGCGGGCGATGCTGGTTGCGGTCGCGATTGTGGCCTTGAGTTACGTGCTTCCCTTCGCCGCCATGTGGATGACAGGGCTGACTCCGAATGCTTGGGAGACCGGATCCTGGGCAGACATTGCCGGCTTGCTTGGCGGGCCGCTGCTGCGGATTGGCGTGGTGATTGGAGGCGTGATCAGCGCTTTTGGCATGTTCAATGCGCTGGTAATGAGCTATTCGCGGCTGCCTCTGGCGATGGCTCAGGATGGCATGCTGCCTGGCATCTTTGGCAAGCTGCAGAAGAAGTCGCGTGCTCCGTGGGTTGCGATCATTGCGCTGGCGATTGGATGGGCGATGTGTCTTGGTCTGGGCTTTGCCCGGCTGGTGACGCTCGACATTCTTCTCTATGGCTTTAGTCTGTTGCTGGAGTTTGTGGCGCTAGCCGTGCTGCGCTTGCGCGAGCCGGACTTGCCGCGCCCCTTCCGCGTTCCCGGCGGATTGTTTGGAGCGATCGCGATCGGCATTCCGCCGATGCTGCTGCTGGGCTTTTCTATCATCCGCAGCGAGCATGAGCAGGTGTGGAATATGAGTTCGTTCGCGTTTGGCATGATTCTGATCGCGGCGGGCTTTGTGGCTTATGCCGTGAATCATTTGTTGAAGCCGCATGGATGGGCACAAGCCGGGCAGAAGGCTGAACCCGCAGCATAGCAAGTTCGTTGGCCACGGATCGCACGGATGAACATGGATCTGGGTTTCCTGATCCGCAGGAATCTGTGATGATCTGTGGCCGACTTGTTTTTGTTGTAAATTGGTGACGGTGGGAGTTCGGGACCGATTTTCAGATACCGATTCTCAGATAATGACCAAGCGTAAGTCCAAAGGCGCGTACATGATCTCGGCCGTGGCTGAGATGTACGGCATTCATCCTCAGACTCTGCGCCTCTACGAGCGCGAAGGGCTGCTCAAGCCGTCGCGCACCGAAGGCAACACTCGTCTCTACACTGACGAAGATCTGCAGCGGCTGGAGTTTATCCTGTCTCTGGCACGCGACCTCGGCGTGAACATCAGCGGTATGGCGATCATCCTGCAAATGCGCGAGCGCATGGAAGAAATGCAGCGACAGATTCAGGAGTTCGTGCAGTATATCCAGGAAGAAGTGCTCACCCGCGCCCACGCCGCCGCCGACCCGGCCAGGGGTGCGATCGTGCCGGTAAGGAGGCCGATGGTCGTGCCGGCGGTGCAGGGGAAAAAACACTAGTTCCTTAACTGCCAACCTGGGCGGAGTGGCTGATTCGCGGGCGAAGCAGCCACCCAGTCGAAGTATCCCTATTCCGAATCATCTGCGCCGCTCGGAGGGATGCTGCGACTCCGCGAGAGCATGGACGGGTGCGTCGCTTCCAGGCCCGGTATCATGGAAGCGTAGCTCCCATGCTTCCCTTCAAACTCATCTACAGCGACGGCTACTACCTTCCCATCGGCGAGCACGTCTTTCCTGCTGAGAAATATCGCCGCATTCGCGACCGGCTGCTGGCGAGTGGTGTCGCCGAGGCCGGCGACTTTCTGCAACCTGAGCCTGCCACTGATCAGGACATTTTGCTTGTCCACGAGCCGGGGTATGTGCGCAAGCTGAAAACCGGCACGCTCAGCCCGCGCGAAGAGATGGAGCTGGAGGTTCCCTTTTCTCCCGAGCTGGTCAAGGCATTCTGGCTCGCCGCCGGGGGGTCGATTCTCGCCGCGCGGCAAGCTTTGACCGACGGCGTCTCGGTCAACATTGGCGGGGGATTTCATCATGCCTTCCCCGACCACGGCGAGGGTTTCTGCATGATTCACGATGTCGCGGTCGCCATCCGGTGGCTGCAGCGCGACCATAAGATTCGCACCGCGATGACGGTCGATTGTGACGTTCATCAGGGCAATGGCACGGCGGCGATTTTTGGCGGCACGCGGGCCCCGGGAGATCCCCTGCCCTCTGCTTCGGGCTCGCCGGCCAGCGCGCAAGGAGTCCGGCAGCGCAGTGCGCACACTGGGGACGTCTTCACCATCTCGCTGCATCAGCACAACAACTATCCGCAGTGGAAGCCGCCGTCTTCGATTGATATCGATCTGCCTGATGGCATCGGAGACGACGATTACCTCGCGTGGCTCGACAATGCGCTCAGTTCCGGGCTGCGGCAGTTCGAGCCTGATCTGATGTGCTACATCGCCGGCGCCGACCCTTACCGCGAAGATCAACTCGGCGGACTTTCGCTCACCATCGAAGGGCTGAAGAAGCGCGACGAACTTGTGTTCCGAGTGGCTCGCGCCCGTAATGTTCCGGTGATGGTGACTTTCGCCGGAGGTTACGCGCAGAACGTGGACGACACCGTGACTATTCACTGCAATACGGTGACTGCGGCGAAAGAGGTCTTCGGGGCAAAGAAGTAGAGACCTGCCAAAAGATATACTCGATGGCATGATCGTCAGCCCGTCAGACCTTTCGCACAGTGAGCTTTACGGCATCCTGCTCAACTCCGTGGCGCCACGGCCGATTGCCTGGGTATCGACGATTAGCGCAGCGGGGAACCTCAATCTCGCGCCTTTTTCTTTCTTTAATGCGGTATGCGTCGATCCTCCGCTGCTGGCGTTTGCGCCGGGACTTCGGCGGCCCAAGGATCCGCACGTCAGCCGTGGCGACGCTAAAGACACGTTACGAAACATTCGGGAAACGCGGGAGTTTGTGGTCAATATCGTAACTTATGAGCTGCGCGAAGCGATGAATTTAACCAGCGGCGAATATGACGCGTCGGTGAACGAGTTCGAGTTGGCGAAGGTTACGCCGCAGGCCTCGAAGATCGTGCGTCCGCCCAGAGTCGCAGAATCGCCGGTCAGCTTTGAGTGCACGCTTCATCAGATTCTTGACTTCTCTTCTCGACCGACCAGTAGCAGCCTCGTGATCGGCCAGATTGCCTCGATTCACATCAACGACGCGCATCTTAAAGATGGCAGGTTGGATCGCAATTCGCTGGATCTTATCGGCCGCATGGGCGGACTCCAGTACACCAGGACCACCCAGCGGTTTGAGATGGTGAGGCCGAAGGTTGAGTAGACACTGCTAAAATAAGTCATCTGATATGTTCGAGAATCTTCAGGAAAAACTGCAGCGCGCGTTTAAGAGCCTTCGCGGCCAGGCACGGCTGAGCGAGGAGAACATTGGCGAGGCGCTGCGCGAAATCCGGCTGGCGCTGCTTGAAGCCGACGTCAATTTCAAAGTGGTCAAAGAGCTGATCGACCGCATCCAGGCCAAGGCCGTGGGTCAGGAAGTGCTGACCGCGCTTTCTCCGGGCGAGCAAGTCATCAAGATCGTGCGCGACGAACTGGTCGAGACTCTCGGCAAAGACACGGCGCGCATGAAGTTCGCATCGCAGCCGCCCACGGTGGTGCTGATGGCCGGATTGCAAGGTTCCGGCAAGACCACGACTTCGGGGAAGCTGGCAAACTGGTTCAAGACGGGCGGGCATCGTCCGCTGCTGGTTTCGGTGGACGTATACCGTCCCGCGGCACGCGAGCAGCTGAAAATTGTGGCGCAGGCCGTCAAGGCTCAGATTTACGAAGGCGAAGTGGGCGAGGCGAGCACGCCCGCAGAACTGACGCGAGCCGTCGAGCGCCTGGTGAAAGAAGCGCGCCGCGAGGCCATTGTTTCCGGCTGCGATGTGCTGATCGTCGATACCGCCGGACGTCTGCATATTGACGACGACCTGATGAACGAGATGCAGTCGCTGAAAAAGCTGCTGAATCCGTCAGAGATTCTGTTCGTCGCCGACGCCATGACCGGGCAGGACGCGGTGCGCTCCGCCGATGAGTTCCACAAGAAGCTTTCGCTCACTGGCGTCATCCTCACCAAGATGGATGGCGATGCCCGGGGCGGCGCTGCGCTTTCCATCCGGCAGGTTACGGGTCAGCCCATCAAGTTCATCGGCGTGGGCGAGAAGTATGATGCGCTGGAGCCGTTTCATCCCGATCGCATCGTGTCCCGCATTCTGGGCATGGGCGACATTCTCTCGCTGATCGAGCGCGCGGAATCGCAGATCGACAAGAAGAAAGCGCAGGAGATGGCCACCAAAGCCCTCACCGGCGGCGGCTTCTCGCTTGAGGATTTTCGCGATCAATTGCGGCACGTGAAGAAAATGGGCTCGATCAAGAACCTGATTGGCATGATGCCTTCGATCGGTCCGTTTTCCGGGTTGCAGAAAGCCGCCGACAACGTGGACGAAAAACAGATTAACCGCGTGGAAGCCATCATCAACTCGATGACCACGCACGAACGCAATCATCATGAAGTAATCAACGGCAGCCGCCGCAAACGCATCGCCCGCGGCTCCGGCACCACCGTGCAGGAAGTGAATAACCTGCTTCGCCAGTACGCGCAGATGAAGAAGATGTTCAAGCAGATGGGCAAACCCAGCTTCGCGCGCAGAATGGCGGGGATGAAGCTGCCGGGAATGTAAGCAGTGGCCAGTGGCTAGTGATCAGTGGGCAGTGCTAGCTGCTGTCGTCTTACTCTAACCACTGTCCGCTGATCGCTGGCCATCGTTTTTATGAAATGGCGCTCCCTCGAAGAGTCGTCTCCTGAGACTGACACCCGTCCGCTGCGCGAAGTCTTTGCCGAGCGCAAGGAATTGATCGCGCAGTACGTTCCCGCGGAGACGCAAGCGATTCATGCTCGTGCCGTCGCGGAGCTAAAGCTGCAACGCTTAGCCGCGAGCATTCTGCCTGTTGGCGCGAAGGTTCCAGAATTCCAGCTGCAAGATCATGACGGCAAAAGCGTCTCGTCTGCCGGCTTGCTCGCCAACGGACGACTCGTGCTCTGCTTCATCCGCGGCCGCTGGTGCCCGTTCTGTGTGGGTCAGATGGAAGCCGTGAACCTCATGCTGCCGGAAATCGAACAGGCTGGGGCTACGCTTGTGGCTGTTTCCCCGCAGACTGTGAAGCAATCATTCTTCATGCACGACCAGCACAAGCTGCGCTTCCCGCTGCTCTCTGATCCTGGCAATAAAGTAGCAAGGCAGTTCGGTCTCACTTACGGCGTCCCCGACGAACAGCGCGCAGTCTATCAACGCGCGTTTGTTAATCTTCCCTTCGTAAACGGTGATGACAGTTGGGAGTTGCCGATTCCCGCAAGCTACATTATCGACCGCGACGGTTCGGTGCTTTACGCTTCCGCGAACGAGGATTATGCGGAGCGGCCTGAACCAGAAGATATCGTGCGTGTCCTGGCCAACATATCTCGCGCTTGACGTACGCGGGCGAGGGCGCCCGCGCCACACCTCAGCTTCCGTTACACTTAATACTTCATGAACTATATCTACGGTATAAACGCCGTCACCGAGGCGCTCAAAGCCCGGGGGCGGGCTTTCCAATGGGTCGGCATGGCGAAGGAGCGGCATGATATTCGCCTGCAGCGCATGATCGAAGACTGTCGCAAGCTCGGCGTGCCCGTGCGCTTCCTCACCCGCGTGGAACTCGACCGCATGGCCGGCAATGCCGCGCACCAGGGAGTTGTGGCCGTCACCTCGGCCAAGCAATACAGCGATCTTGACGACGTGGTCGGCGGCAAACGTGGACGGTATTCCTTCGTCATCGTGCTCGACGGAGTGGAAGATCCGCACAATCTGGGCGCGCTCTTGCGCACCGCCGATGCTGCGGGCGCCGATGGCGTAATAATTCCGGAGCGTCGTGCGGCGGCCGTTACGGGGACCGTCACAAAAGCTTCGGCGGGCGCGAGCGAACACTTGCCGATTGCGAAGGTAACCAACATCGCTCGCACTGTCGAAGAACTGAAGGAGCGCAATATCTGGACGGTTGGCTTGGATGAACGTGGGCCACAAACCTACGATGCCCTCGACTACAACATGGATTGCGCGCTGGTTCTGGGCGCGGAAGGCAAGGGTTTGCACGACCTGGTAACGAAGAAGTGCGACTTTCTGGTTTCGATTCCGATGCTCGGAAAAGTGTCGTCCTTGAATGTGTCAGTTGCGGGCGCAGTGGTGATGTATGAAATTGTGCGGCAGAGGCGCGCGCATAATAAAGAGGCGTCCGCGGGGGCGGAATGAAGTTGCGCAGCCTGCGTCTTTGCTTCCTCTGGGTTCTCTGGGCCTCTGTGGTGAATGCTTTTTCTCTCGACCGGGAAGCGTTTACCTTCACCAGCTACGATCTGAGGGTCCGCGTCGAGCCCGAGCAGCAACGGCTGGGGGTTCGCGGCAAAGTTACTCTGCGGAACGATTCGACAACGCCGCAGAAGATCGCCGTGCTGCAGATTTCTTCTTCGCTCGACTGGCGCTCCATCAAGGCCGGCGGCACGCCGTTGCAGTTCGTTTCACAACCCTACAGCTCTGACGTTGATCACACCGGGACGCTCTCCGAGGCCATCGTCACCCTGCCGGAGCCGGTGCCGCCCAAGGGTACTGCCGAACTGGAGATCGCTTACGAGGGCGTGATCGTGCTCGACGCGACGCGGCTCACGCGGCTCGATACGCCGGAATCCACAGCCAACAGCGCCGATTGGGACCAGATCGATGCGAAATTTACGGCAGTGCGCGGAGCGGGATACGTGGTCTGGTACCCGGTGGCGACGGAAGCAGGGAATCTTTCAGAAGGCACCAGCGCATTCGATATGCTTGGCCGGTGGAGGACGCGAGAGGCCGCCTCCACCATGCATTTACAGATTTCGTTAACGGGTGATGATGAAAGAGAAAAACCGGAGCTTCTGGTCAACGCGACGACATGCCCGACGGCGCTCGAAGTGCGAAACCAGTTCGTGGCAGACTGCACATACCGATCGCTGGGACTGATCGTGCCGACGTTTGTAATTGCTGACTACGAGGTAGTGGATCGGGTTGCCGTTGAAGTTCATTTTCTGCGCGGCCACGATGCTTCGGCGACAAATTACGCCGAGGCGGCGGGCAAGGTGCTCCCGCTTATCACCGAGTGGTTTGGGGCGGCGCGAAACAAGGCGCAAACGGCCGATCTGGCGGACCCGAAGGCCGCTCCCTTTGAAAGTGGTTCCCTCTTGTTGACGCCGCTGACCAGCACTGATCCCAAACTGGCAGGACTGGCGGCCGCCCACCAATTGACCCACGCGGCTTTCTTTTCTCCCCGCCCCTGGATCAACGAGGGACTCGCTCACTTTGCGCAGGCACTCTATCTCGAACATCTGAGTGGACGCCAGGCGGCCATCAATTACATGGGGCTGCACCGCTCCGCGTTGAGCGCGGTTGAGAAAGAAAAAGAGAAGCAGACAGCCGCCCCCAGAAGTGGAGATGAAGAGAACCAGTCGCTAGTGAACACAACCGACGAGGAGCTTTACCGGAGCAAAGCGATGTGTGTGTGGTGGATGCTACGCGACATGGTCGGCGAGCCGGCGTTGAAAAAGGCACTCGCTTCGTACCATTCAGAACAGGACAAGGAACCTTCTTATTTGCAGCATGTGATCCAGGCGCAGACGAAGCGTGATCTGCAGTGGTTCTTCGACGACTGGGTTTACCGCGACCGCGGCCTGCCTGAGTTCAAAATAGAATCCGCATTCGCGCGCAAGACGATGCCTGGAGCCTACGTGCTCACCCTCACGGTCAGCAACCTGGGCTCGGCGGGAGCGGAAGTTCCCCTCACGGTGAAGTTCGCAGGTGGAGAGGTCACCGAGCGGCTGGTGGTTCGGGGCAAGAGCAATGGCGTGATCCGGGTCGAGGTTCCCAAGCCGCCGGAGGAAGTTTCCGTGAACGACGGCAGCGTGCCGGAGAACGAAACCACGAACCACGTGTTTAAGATCGAGGCGAGCGAAGCTGGGAAGAGTGATGGAAATCGGTGACCAGTGGCCAGTGGTCAGCAGGCTCGGCTAGCCCACTTATCGCTGGGGACTGACCACTTGCGTTGTGGTAAAGGTGGCCAACGCAGCCAGCTTCGCAGCGGCCGCACCGGAGTCGATCGCGTGCTCCGCCGCGGGAATTCCATCTTTTAGATGGTCGACGCGTCCTGCCGCTACCAGCGCCGCCGCGGAGTTCAGTACGACAACATCGCGGCGCGGAGATTTCTTTCCACTTAGGACCTCGCGAACAATGGCTGCATTTTCGGCTGCGTTCCCGCCAGAAATGTCGGCCAGGGTGGCCCGCTTCATGCCAAATTCTTCGGGATCAACCTCGTACGTCCGCACCGAACCGTCACGAGCTTCGGCCACGCGCGTTGGCCCGGTGATCGTAATCTCGTCCAGCCCATCGAGGCCATGGACGACTAGCGCACGACGCAGTCCCAACATGCTGAGCGCTTCGGCTAGCTTTTCGACCATATCAAGCGCATACACGCCAACGACTTGTCCCGAAGCGTGCGCGGGATTGGTAAGTGGGCCAAGCAGGTTGAACATGGTACGCAGGCGCAACTCTCGCCGCACCTTCTGCACTTGCTTCATCGAGGTGTGCAGATCGGGCGCATACAGAAAGCAGATTCCGATTTCGCGCAGGCACTGCGCGGCGCGCTCCGGCGACAACTGGATGTTCACGCCCAGAGCTTCCATTACGTCAGCCGAGCCGCATTTCGAGCTGATGCTGCGGTTGCCGTGCTTGGCTACGCGCACACCCGCACCAGCAGTCACAAATGCTGTGGCGGTTGAGATGTTGAAGGTTCCGCAGGCGTCGCCGCCGGTGCCACTGGTGTCGACTAGAGATGACTCGGCGAGCGCGTCTCGGCCCGTGCCGCTCAGGTCGAGTGCGCCGGGGGATGCGATAGGCAAAGGCGTTGCCGCTGAGCGGATCGCTTCGGCGAAGCCGACGATCTCCTCGACCGTTTCGCCTTTCATGCGCAGAGCCATGAGCAGCGCGGCGATCTGCGCGTCCGTGCAGCTTTCCTCAAGCACCTCAGCCATCACATCACGCGCTTCCGCGCGCGCCAGCGATTGGCCGTGGTTGGCTACGCGATGCAGAGCATCAAGGATCATGGCTGCGCACTAGCCTAGCATCTTTGCGGTCCCATTCTGAACGGCCGGAAGTGAACAGTCCTGGTCCGCGGTTTGCCCTAATCCTCTGCCCTTCTATAAAATCAAGGGTTTGCTGCCCTCAGTCGATAGCCGCAAGCAGGTTCCTTCCGATTCTTAGCTGGCGAGCAAAGAGCGTCATTATGAAAATCCACGAATACCAGGGAAAAGCAATTCTCAAGAAATATGGTGTGACGGTGCCGCGCGGGACGATGGCGACCTCGCGCGAAGAAGCCGAGGCCGCGGCCCGCGAATTGTTCCGCGTCGGCGCGACTGGAGTGGTGGTTAAGGCGCAGATTCATGCGGGCGGTCGGGGCAAGGGCGGAGGCGTGAAGATCGCCAAGTCTGTAGACGAGGCGGGAGAGCTTGCCGGCAAGATGCTGGGCATGAAGCTGGTCACGCATCAGAGCGGTCCCGAAGGCCGCATCGTAAGGCGTCTGCTGATTGAAGAAACTCTGCCCATTGAAAAAGAGTTGTACCTCGGGATACTCGTCGACCGTGCGGAAGGCAAGCCCGTGTTCATGGCTTCGGCCGCCGGCGGCATGGAGATCGAGCAGGTGGCCGCGGAAAATCCCGATGCGATTCTCAAGCAGCACATCGATCCCGGCATGGGCCTGGAAGGTTTCCAGGCACGCAAGATGGCTTTCAAGCTCGGACTTAGCGCCAAGCAGATCAACCCGGCGGTGCAATTTCTTTCAAACCTTTATAAGGCGTTTCTCGACACGGATGCTTCGCTCGTCGAGATTAATCCTTTCATCACCACCACCGACGGCCGGCTCTTCGCGCTCGATGCAAAACTGACCTTCGACGACAATGCGCTGTTCCGGCATCCTGATATTCGCGAGCTGCGTGACATTACGGAGGAAGATCCGCTTGAAGTTGAGGCCTCGAAGTACAACCTGAACTACATCAAGCTCGACGGCAGTGTGGGCTGCATGGTGAACGGCGCGGGGCTGGCGATGGCTACGATGGATATCATCAAATACGCCGGCGGCATGCCTGCGAACTTTCTCGATGTCGGCGGCGGCGCCAATGCCGAGCAAGTCGCGCATGCGTTCGAAATCCTGCTGAGCGACAAGAGCGTGAAAGCAGTGCTGATTAACATTTTTGGCGGCATTCTGCGCGTGGATACGCTGGCGACCGGCGTGGTGGAAGCCGCGAAGAAGACTAATATTCAGCTTCCCGTCGTTTTGCGGCTCGAAGGTACGAACGTGGACGAAGGCAAAAAGATCCTGATGAACTCAGGATTCAACTTCATCGTGGCCGACACCATGAAGGATGCGGCCGACAGAGTGGTGGCCGCGGCCCGGGTTTAGGGCCGAACGAGGAATCATACTTATGGCAATCCTGGTTAATAAGAAGACGCGGTTGATCGTGCAGGGTCTGACCGGACGCGAAGGCACCTTTCATGCCAAGGCCTGCGCGGCTTATGGGACGCAGGTCGTTGGCGGGGTGACGCCGGGCAAGGGCGGCACGACGCACGAAGGTTGGCCCATCTTCAACACCGTGCAGGAAGCCGTCGAAAAAACCGGCGCCGACACGACCGTGATTTTTGTCCCTCCGCCGTTCGCCGCCGACGCGATCATGGAGGCAGCCGATGCTGAACTCGACCTGATCGTCTGCATCACCGAGGGCATTCCCACGCTCGACATGGTCAAGGCCTGGGAGTTTCTGCAGAACCGCCGCTCGCGGCTGATTGGGCCCAATTGTCCCGGCATCATTTCTCCCGGCAAATGCAAGATTGGCATTATGCCAGGATCCATCCATAAGGAAGGAGCGATTGGCATTGTATCGCGCTCGGGGACGCTGACTTATGAAGCAGTGCATCAACTGACTCAGCGCGGAATCGGGCAATCGACCGCGATCGGGATTGGCGGCGATCCCATCATCGGAACCAACTTCGTGGATGCGCTCGACCTGTTCAATCGCGATCCGGAGACCGAAGCCGTAATCATGATTGGTGAAATCGGCGGCGACGCCGAAGAGACTGCGGCGGAATTTGTGAGGACTCACATGAAGAAACCGGTAGTCGGCTTCATTGCAGGGCAGACCGCGCCTCCGGGACGCCGCATGGGCCATGCCGGAGCGATCATCTCCGGCGGCAAGGGAACAGCGGCGGAGAAGATCAAGGCTATGGAAGCGGCCGGCATCCGCGTGGCAAAATCTCCAGCGGCGATCGGGGAAACGCTGGTGGCGGCGCTGGGAGTGAAGGTTTAGCACCGAGTACCTGATACCGAGTACCTGATACCGAATACCTGGCAAAGACACTTCAGCCAACTAACTAAGGACTAGCGACTACAACCAATATGAAAACTCTGCAACGCACTCTTACCATCGTGAAACCTGACGCCGTCGCCAAGAACGCGGTTGGCGACATCATTGAACAATTCGAAAAAAATGGCTTTCACATTCTGGCCATGAAGATGCTGGAAATCTCCAAGTATCAGGCCGAGCAGTTTTACGCCGTGCATGCGAGCCGGCCATTCTATAACTCGCTCACCGATTTTATGTCGAGCGGGCCGATCGTCACATTGGCGCTGGAAAAGGAAAACGCCATTGCCGACCTGCGTAAGCTTATGGGCGCCACCAACCCGGCCAACGCGGAGGAAGGCACCATCCGCAAGAAGTGGGCGTCGAGCATTGAGCACAATGCGATTCACGGATCCGATGCCGAAGATACGGCACGCTTCGAGTTGAGTTTCTTTTTTGCTGGATACGAACTGGCGAAGTAGTTGCACCGCCGTTCGGCGGCCCTGGTCTGTGGAACAGGTGGTTCGTTTGACGCACCATCTTCGTGGAAAGACGCGGGCGAGGGCGCCCGCTCCACACACGCTATCCTAGCGCTTCGTACAGGTGGCCTTCCACTCGGTCCGCGACCTTGGGCAGATCCTTGCGGGCATATTGCAGAAAATGCGAGGCGGCGCGGTGGGCTTCGAGCGCCGCATCATCTTTGTACTGCTCGTAGATGAAGAAGCGGCGCGGCTCGGTCTTATGCCGATGGACCTGATACATCAGGCAGCCGGGCTCCTTGCGGGATTCTTCGGTCAGCTTCGCAAAAATTGGGGCAACGTCGGCGTCGTGCCCCGCCTTCGCCATCCACGTCACTGCCAAAACCACCATCGTGCGCTCCTTAACCAGACTGGTTGTGGTTACGTAGTCTCGCCGCCTGACTAATGCGAAGTCAAGACTAGACTTTTCGGGATGCGGCTGCTTTCATCTCCTTCGCGAATTCATCCTTGAAGATAATTTGATCCCGGTCCGGACCGGTCGAAATCATGCCCACCTTCGCCCCGGTCTCTTTCTCCACGAACGCCAGGTATTCGCGAGCCGCCTTGGGTAACTTGTCGAACGTCGTTATGCCCTGCGTAGACGTCCGCCACCCCGGCATTTTGTGGTAAATACACTCCAGCTTGTCGTAACCGCTGGCCTGCGCCGGGATTTCCATGGTTTTCTTCCCATCGACCGCATAGCTCACGCAGACCGGAATCTCAGCCAGTTCATCAAGCACGTCCAGCTTGGTCACCACCAGCCACGAGATGCCGTTAATCATGCCAGCGTAGCGCAACAGCGGCAAGTCAAGCCAGCCGGTGCGCCGCGGACGTCCGGTAACCGCGCCAAACTCGTTGCCGCGCTTGCGGAGATGCTCGCCGAGGTCGCCTTTTTCCTCGCTGGGAAACGGACCCTCCCCCACTCGCGTGCAATATGCCTTGGTAAGTCCGATCACCGAGTCGATTGCATTCGGCGCGACGCCGGTGCCAGTCGCAGCGCCCCCTGAAGTCGCGCTGGAAGACGTGACGAAGGGATAGGTGCCGTGGTCGATGTCAAGCATGGTTCCCTGCGCGCCTTCGAACAGGATAGCCTCGCCGCTGGCCAAAGCCTGGTTCAGCAGAACCGCCGTGTCACACACGAAGGGCGCAATCTTCTCGGCTGCGGCCGCATACTCGGCGTACATTTTGTCGGCATCGAGCGGCTCGGAATTGAAGAGAGCATGTGCGATCATGTTCTTCTCGCGGACGGCGTTTTCGATGTGCTTCTTCAGTAGCTGCAGATCGAGCAGATCGGCCACGCGGAGGCCGCGGCGGCCCATCTTGTCCTCGTAAGCGGGGCCGATTCCGCGCGAGGTCGTGCCGATTTTCACTCGTCCGGGGGCGCTCTCCGCCGCCAACTCGATCATACGGTGGTAGGGCAGGATCACCTGAGCGCGGTTCGAGACAAAGAGGTTTCCGTCGACCCTCACGCCCGCCTCGCGCAGCGCCCCCACTTCCTTCAGAAAAGCCATGGGATCGAGCACCACGCCGTTGCCGATCACACTGCGGCAAGCTGTTCGCAACACTCCGCAGGGAACCAGTTGCAGCACGAACTTCCTGCCGTTGATGATGACGGTGTGGCCGGCATTATGGCCGCCGGCATAGCGGGCTACAACGGAAAAGCTCTCCGACAGCACGTCGACAATTTTGCCTTTGCCCTCGTCGCCCCACTGGGCGCCGACGATTACCGCTGTCTTGCCTCGTTTCAAAGCCAACTCCGTCACAGAGATTCGCGGACACGTGTCTGCGCCGCGCATATGTACGAACACCCGGGGTCGCACACTCTTGCCCGCGGCAAAGCTTCAAAGGCTAACTGGGATGGAAGCGGAGAAGACGTGTACCAGTTATCTTATCGCGCCCGCGCAGCGAATGGCAACGCGAGGAGCAACGTGGGACGTCAACCTCCGGTAAGATAGCCATCTGAGAATAATCGGACCGAGGACTCTATCTTGAAAAAGGTCTTTCACTTCGACTCGCCGCGTGAGAGGTATCAAAGCGACGCGGCCATCCTCTGGTGCTTCGATAACCGGTTTGATCTGGGATTCAGAAAGTTCCTCGAGCGCATCGGCGTGGTCTATGCCGATCCCATTAGAATTGCCGGCGGGGCAAAATGCCTGGCCTCGCCGGATCTGGAGACAGATCGTGAGTTTGTCCTGGAGCAGATTCGCAAGTCTATGCGGTTGCACGACACCAGGCGGGTGATCCTGATGGTGCATTCCGATTGCGGCGCCTACGGAGGCTTGGCCGGGGCATTCGGCGGCGACACTCAAGCCGAAGCGGCACATCACCAGCGCGAACTGGCTCTGGCCGCCGCCAATCTGGCGGCGGCAATTCCCGGAATCGAGATACAAGCGTACTTCGTCGATTTTGAAGGCATCTGGGACGCCGAGGTCACGAGCAATCGACATCCAGAAGGACCGTTGTAGCGTGATCGTTGTCCATTTGAGAGGCCTCCAGCAGCTCCTTCAGATACTGCTGCCACGCCGCTGCCCAAGTGTGAGTGCCGTGACCGTGACTCTTCTCTGAGACCGCGGCCTTTCGGCATACACGCGGGCATGTTGGCACCTCGGCCGGGACGCCGTGGCCGGGACGCCGTGGGATGATCGAATCGGTGCGCGAAGGTGTCGGCAATCGTTTATAAGGTCTAAGATTCCATCACGTGACCCTATGCCCAAGTTCGAAAAGCACATTTTTATTTGCGGCAACCAGCGGCCTCCCGGAAATCCGCGAGGATGCTGCGATCCCAGCGGCCAGGTGAAGCTGCAGAAACTATTCAAGCAGAAACTGGCGGAACGCGCCCTCAAGGGCAAGGTGCGTGCTAACCAGTCGGGCTGTCTCGATCAATGCGAGCACGGCCCGAATCTGGTGGTTTATCCCGATGCCGTGTGGTACGGGCACGTCAGCGAAGCCGACGTTGACGAGATCATCGAATCCCACATCATCGGGGGAAAGCCGGTCGAGCGCCTGATGCTGGCTGAAGGATGCCTGAATACTGCAAACTGCGAACACCGGAAGAACAGTGGTCAGTGATCAGTGGCCTGTGGTCAGTAAAATCAAGAGCGGAGTGGGCTACTGCGACCGGCATGACTGGCCACTGTTTCTTGGTAGGCGCGGCAGGAATCGAACCTGCAACCACCGGATTAGAAATCCGGTGCTCTATCCGTTTGAGCTACGCGCCCACGGTGCGGTTCGGCGCTTTTCTGAAGGTCCCCGTTCCTCTGCTAGCCAGTGCCGGTTCACACTGTGGTGTTGGCTGCAGGGCCAGTCGGTTGTCTTCGTGGGGCATCGTGTGAGCGACCGCAGCCACAGTATCGCATAGGCTCCGAACGGCTTCCAGTCGAGGCTGCGCGCGTGCAATCTGAGCATCGCTCAGCCAAATGGATAATAGACGCCCACCTCAGATGTGCGCTATCTAAGATGTGGGGTGTAGGGTTATTTCGCCAGTTGGCGAGATAGGAGCATCGCGTAAGGTTTTTCATGCGAGCCCAGTTCGTGCCACTTCTACGCCATTTCTATGACTCCAGCTTAAACTCGAGGTGTAAGATGAGACCGATGAGAAATCTCGCTGTGCTGGGGTGCGTAGCTGGTCTACTGTCGCTGTCCTTCAGTCAGTCGACGGCCACACCGCCGATATCCTCCGCTGCTGCGGAGAGCCACATTGGCCAAAACGCAACCGTTTGCGGAAAAGTAGTCGGCGAGCGTATGTCCAAGTACGGGGTCGGAAACCACGGCCGACCGATCACACTGGATCTGGACAAACCTGAACCCAACGCGATCTTTCATGCCGTCCTGTTTTCTTCGAGCAAGTTGACAGAGGATCAGCTCAAAGCCACCTACGATGGAAAGCAGGTCTGCGTGACCGGGAAGATCACAAAGGTCGGAGTCGCGACCATTATGGCTACCGACCCCTCTCAATTTCAGGTCCAAGCCGCGACCAAATAGTAGTGTTACCCCGACTTGCGGCGCACGACAGCGGTTTGGCGCTCGCGGGGAAACCAAGAGTACCGTCAGACTGCGATCAAGCTCCTACCGCCCGACTCGCTGCAAAAACAAAGCTTTCAGTTCGGGCAATGAGCACAGTTCGTCTGGTTCCAACTAATCCCGCGAGTGCCAAGACCGCCGCAGCAGCGTTTTCTATTTCGTAGCCGTGTCTTTCACGGTTGACAGTGCCGCCGATTGTTTCGGAGCAGAAAGCGCTGTCAGTTCTTGTTCCACGGTCTCCTGCAGTTTCGCGTAGCTGATTGCTCCACTTAAGAAGTGGCCATTGACGAAAAAGCTGGGTGTGCCCGTCAGTCCGAGATGCTGACCCTCGGCCAGATCCTTATGAACGGCGTCTGCCTGCTCTCCCGAATCCAGGCAGTGGTCAAAGCGCGCCTGGTCCAGGTTAAGGGTGTGAGCCTGCGCCTTCAGCTCCAGGACTCCGAACTTCTTGTTGTCAAACAGGGCGTCGTGGAATTCCCAGAATTTTCCCTGCGCGCCCGCGCAGCGCGCTGCTTCTGAGGCCTTCTCGGCATTGGCATGCATCGGTAAAGGGAAGTCCTTGAAAACCACTGAGACCTTGGCGCCCAACTGCTCTTGAATTTTGGCGAGCGCTGGATTCACCTTCTGGCAATAAGGACACTGGTAGTCGGCAAATTCCACGATCTGCACGGGAGCGGTTGGCGAGCCAAGCCGCTCAGCGTTGGTGACGTCGACTTTTGCACTGGGCTGGCTCAGCTCAATGACCACGCCGAGGTCGCTTTTGAGAATATTGATGTAGGCAGTGCGCGCTTTCTTCTCACGGAGTTGCCGCACGGTGTCGAGAATGTTGGTCCGCACCGCCTCATACGGTTCTTCGGTACTTAAGCCTTCGTAATAAAACTTAAGCTGATCTTCGGTCGGCTCCTTAACCTCGACGGTGACGTGACGTTTGAGCAACTCATCGACGGTTATGCCTTCCTTGCTCGCCTGCATTTCTAGCAATTCTTTATCGACGAGCTGGTCGAGGGCCTGGCGTTCGGCTAGGTAATACTTGTATTGCGCCTGCAGAAGATTGGAGGCCTCTTTCTGATGAAGTTCCTCCGCTGTTATCCTATGGCCACCTACCTCGGCGACCACCGTCGACTCCTCCTGGCCAGCAGCAACCGGTTTGTAAGCCGCGAGCAGCGCGATAGCCAGTCCGAGCCCCATGAAAATACGCGAATTTAACATTGGCGAATACTCCCCTTCGATTTGAATTCTTGGATTGAAGTTCTGTTTAAGTATTGATTCGCTACCACTTCAACTCAGCGCCTTAGCAATCCTGCTTTGGACGAGAGTCGCCACCCGGCGGGGGAAGGAACTAGGGCAGCTCAGGTGTGCCTATTTTGGTATCTCATCCGCCTTGCCTGCTTCTCAAGGGGCGTACAAGAACACCAATCGCTCAAGCTAGTCTGATCGTGTAGCCTGTGCAATCGTCCGATTGTATTAATCCCTCTGGAGAAAAGCCACAACCATTTTCAGGTGCCTCTGCTCCGAGCCTGTGTTTTTAGAGTCTTTCTTCTCTAGGAGTGATTTTGCACCAGTTTCCTCAGATAGCGCACCGGCCAGTGCGATCACTTCGACGATCCTATCTCCGGGGATCCTGCCTGCAGAGATTGCCTAGAGACTTGGCCCGTTACATCGGCCATCCGAACAGCTTCATAACCTCTTCGACGAGCCACGATGCGGTAGTCGAAATCTACATTCGACTTGCCGCCCCGCAGCTCATGCACTTCGAAACCTGCCGGCGTCTCCTTGGCCACATAAAGGCCTTCGCAGTCGCCTTTAGGGGTTACAAAAACGTGGTAGCTGACGTTCACATTCACAGTTTGAGAATAGGCAGGGTCCAGAGCGACAGTTGCAACGCCGTCGACGAGTTTGCCGGAGCCGAAATCCTCGAACCAGTTCTCCGGAGCCTCAACTGCGTAAAGAGCCGCCATGCGGCCATTCTTCAGCGGAACCGCGGCTGATTTCGTACCTGTGCAAACCAGGTTGCCACTAGCAAATACCGTGCAAGAGGCGCCGGAGGTACCGATGTTTGGAGCGGAGGCTTTGAACACGATCGCCGTGGATTGCTTCGTATCGTCCGTGACCACCAAGCCCGTAGTCGAAGCACTGGTCGTGTCGGTGGCCGTGACGGAAAGCGCCGTAGCGCCAACCGTCGGCACCGTAATGCCTTGAGCGAGCGTAAAAGTGTTGGCGCTGCCCAAGCTTGCAAAGGCAGTATAAGCTCTCCCTCCTAGAAGACTGGCATTGAGATTGGCAACTTCGGTCGTAGAGCTCACAATCAGTGGCGCAGTGCCGCTGGCCACTGACGAGACCAGCTGCTTTCCCGTCACGTCACCAGTCGCGGTCACGGCACCGGTTGCGGTCACGTTTCCGGTGACGCTCTGATTTCCCGTGAAGGTATTGGCGGCGGCCAGGCTCGCGAAGGCAGTAAAGGCTCGCCCTCCAAGAAGACTGGCATTGAGATTGGCGACTTCGGTGGTAGAGCTCACAACTAGCGGCGCAGTGCCCGTGGCCACTGACGACACCAACTGCTTTCCAGTCACGTCACCTGTCGCGGTCACGGCACCAGTTGCGGTCACGTTTCCGGTGACGCTCTGATTTCCGGTGAAGGCGTTGGCAGCAGCCAGGCGCGAATAGCGGGCATCGGTGGCTGTCGTATTGAGGTTCAGAGTAACAGTGCCGCTCGTGCCTCCTCCAGTCAAGTCAGTGCCCGCCGTCACGCCTGTGATGCTGCCGGTGCCTCCGCCTCCGCCGGCGCCGAACGTCTGCCCTGAAGCGAACGTAATGATTCCAGTTTGGGCCACTGACAGGCCCGTCTCACTCATGTCCCCCGGGACGCCATAGAGCAAGTTCAACGACCCAAAGGTGTCGTTTGAGTCGTTCCCGTGCGGCTCAGCCTGCCAGCGGAACACGTAACTAACTGGCCCAGCGATAGCGGTGTTATAGATGGAAGTCTGCAAATCGAGCGGGTTGGAATCAAAGGCCGCCGTTGTCGTGGCTTTGCCAAGCGGAGGGACAACATCTCCCGCTGCTTGCAAGCTGCCGGTGAAGGTCGCCGTGGTCCCAGCGAGCGCGCCGGTGAACGCCGCCGCACCCGCCGCGATGCTGGCGGCCGTGATCTTGCCTGCAAAGGTGTTGCTGGCCGCAGCCAGCTGCGGCACCTTCGTGGTATCAAGGTTGAGCGTCACGCTGTTGCCCAAAGCCACGGCACCACCCCCAGTGAGGTCCGTACCCGCCGTGACAGTCAACGCGGGACTAGCCAGCATCGCGTTGGTGACTCCGCCGGTAGCGATGCTAAGCGTGCCGGCGCCCGTGATGGGACCGCCGGCCAGTCCTGCTCCGCTGCCGACGCTGGTCACCGTGCCCACTCCCGCGCCGGGAAACTTCTGCCCGGTGGCAAAGGTGATCAAACCATTGCCGGCAATCGAAAACCCCGTCTCCGCCGGAGTGGCCCCATTCGAACCGAACCGCAGATTCAACTTTCCGGAAGGAGAAGTCGTGTCGTTTCCAACCGGCTCCGCCACCCATTGGAAATCCTGCGCAGCAGCCGAGCCAGCGCCAGTGCTGTTGAACGACGAGGCCTGCAGGTCCAGCAAATTGGAGTTAAATCCTGCGGAAGCGGTAGCTGCGGCCGTCGCCGGCAGTTGCAGCGTACCCGCGATACCGACAACGCTGCCATTCTGCGTAATTGCCGAGCCCCCGATCGTACAAGCGACCGAGGTGAACAGGGCTATGGAGCTGGTGCTGGCGGTGCCATCACTCGCGACTGCAGTACAGGGCGTAACCGCCAGCGAAACTACTGAGTCGAAGCTTTTCTGAGATGTGACTTCGGAAGCGCTACTCATTGCGGTCGGGCTGGAGCTGCCGGGAGTCGGTGCCAGCAGAAAAGCAGAGGCGGGTATTCCTCCTAACGTATCGGCATCAGCGGCCTTCAGCGCGTACGGCACACCTACGAGCAGGATTCTCGGTTGTTCACTTCCGCCCGGTAACTGGGGCTGCACGCTCAACCACCGCGCACGACTCGAGGTAAATAGATCCAGCGGCAACCCTTCTGGCTGTGTAATACCCAGCAACACGGTGTAACGTCCCGCTTCGTTGGGCTGGACAGTTTGTGTCTCTACCCAAAGGGGGCTGCCGTTTTCCTGAGTTTCGTAGAGTGCGAAGGTAACTGCCACAGACCCCGCTGCTGGATTTCCAGCGGCATCCCGTAGTGTCCCGCCGAACCTTATGAGCCGCGGGACTTGCCCAGGTAGCTGCGATGAGGCTACCTCCCCACTTCCGGGCACTCCAATCCCTGCGTCCGGTTGTTGCGCCAACAAGAGAGTTCCGGAAAACAGGAAGAACGAAACGATAACACCATGCAACAGCCAGCCACGCGTCGCCGTCATGTGGATACTCCTCCCCCGCATTCTGATCGCCATGTGATGCCGCCGGACAACGCCTCCACCCTTGGTCCGGGATGAGCCGTTTCACAAACCGCGTCAGCGATGGCTTAAAGGTTTGGGACCAGAGTTCCGCCACCTCCAAGCGGGGGATGCAAGGAAGTTCGCCGACTGCGGACACTCTCGCTGGTCACGACCGGAACTTGCGAATCCAAACAAAAGGCCGGGCACCGAGTCGCACTCGATGCCCGGCCAATTTCGGCGTCCCGCCGCGACCAAGAGACAGGCGTTCAAGGAACCCTGTCTCTCCGCGGCGTTCAACCTACGTGACGTTCCTTTGGCCGCGCAACTTCGGTTTAACTCAGCTTAGTCTCCAGCGTCTGCGCAAGAGCACACGCCAGTGCCGCTGCCCAGTGACTGCACAAAGCTGCAGGTTTCCTGGAGGTTGAGGCCTAACTCTGTCGCAGACAGAGTCGAATCCGTCAGAGTCGTCTCGGTCAGGCTGAACGAGCCAGCCGTTGCGGTCTTCTGAATGTGAGTGAGCCAGCCTTTAATTCCATCCTCTGGCGAATAGGTAACGGGGTTGCATCCGGAAGGGGGAACAGTACTCGAAACTTCCTTGATGATGCCTCGGCTCGGCCTGGTACCATGATCAAGGATGTTGCTGAGAAGATTCAAACCAACGTTGAGGTCAAGGTAACCATTGGCGGTTACCACGCAGCTGCAGCATTCTTCCATCTCTTCGGCGGTGTCGAAGACATAGATGTTTGCGCACAGGTTGGCGGCTGCATCGTAGCCGTCGTTGGTGAGTCGCAGATGAGCAGCGGGCGCGCCCGACGCCTCGACATTCGTAAAGTAGCCCACGTCGTACAAATAGTCTTGAGCCGATGCGGTGCCCACTCCGAGCACCATAGCAACGACCAGTAGCGACAGCAGTGTACAAGCAACCTTATTCATGCGAATTCCTCCTGAAGTCGCGCCCATGGCCGGGGGAGGAGGAATCAGCTAGGACGCGCTCTCGGAACTTAAGCCGCTCACCCAATCTTTACAAGTACCCACGTGGCTTAGTCGGATACATTAGGCCCCCAAACCTACTCCCATTGGGTTAGTTCTATCTGAGATTTCCGGTAAATTCCGAGGAAATGATTCGGGCGTTACGAAAAAGGTTCCGCGTGACGAAAAAATTCGGCATTACAAGATTAGGTTCCAAGCTGCGGTCCCCGACTCAGGGCTGCGGCGGTTTTATTCGCTGAAGGACCTTTTCCCGTATCTTGTCGATCATCTCCTGTCGATGAGCGTCATCCTCCGGCGGTTGCGTCGGTTCTGGTGGCGCAGCATTCACCGTCTGGGTGGGAAGATCGGGCACAACGGGCTGTGCCGACGGCGGCGGGGTCGGCTCGCTCGGCGCTGTCGACGCGGTCGACGCGGGTTCCGCGCTGGTTAGAATCAGGCGCTGCAGCATGCTTGGATTGCCGGGCGATTCCAACAAAACGTAATTGAAGTGGGTTCCGTTAAGAAGAGATCCCACGACATCGCGAACTGGGCCGGGGCCGAAATTCACCACAACTCGTTCATCGACGCTGCCAGGAGGAAACTCAATCACAGCCCCAGTCTGCATACTCACTGCGCGTAACACGTCGCCAAGAGTTGAGTTCACTGCCTTGATTGTCAACTGGCCATTTCTGTAGATGACTTTCGGAGCATTCAGAGAAGATTTTTCGGGATCGCTCGGCTGGGATCCCGACCTCCCTTGTGGCACGGCACACTGCGAATTGCCGGCCAGATTGCAGGCGACCGCGGAGGTCTGGGCAGATGCAGTAACCGCCAGCGACAACCCTAAGACCAACAGAAGCAAGTTAGACCTTCCCATAAGGACTCCAGAATACATCGCACTGGACAAACCAGCGTGCCGTTTCAGTTCGCTTCCTGCCATCCGTACCCAATCGGCGTCGGACTCACTTAGGGGAGGTTTCGATACCTGGCTTGCAATCGGGGGAGTTCGCTTCGTCCGGATTCGAAGGATCGCACTTAGCCGTCTTCGGCCGGTCTGTCAACTTGGGTCGTTCACACGAGAGCGCCGGCTCAGAAGCGGAATCCTGGTTACGGTCCGCGGATAACCGAAGCCGGTATTTCATCGTTTCTGAGCTCGATTCAGAGTCGGGTGACGCTGCAGCGTCCGGAGTGTTGTCACCAATCCCTCGGGATGCATTCTCCGATGGCGTCTGGACGGTCCCGACACAGGTTGTAGTGCTGTCCTTGGGGACGGGAGAAGATACGTCCTTCTGTGTCGGCACGGTTGCGTGCTTCGTTGGTCCGCTTTTCGCTTCGTCGGTTTCGGCCCAGGCTGGACGGACAAGAGCAAAATGAAGAAGGACAGCCACGGCAAGCGCGATTGCGGCTCTTCCCAGAGGACAAACACCGGTCCGCTCGCGCCTGCTTGCCATAGACCTTATTCTCACGCTAAGTATGGACTGAACCTCGCCCGGCCTTAGAAAGTGCTGCAGTTCGGCAGTAGAACACTTCGCGGGGAGTCCCGCAATACCGCGCTCGTGCTAGTCATTAAGTTTAACCCTAGTGAACTACTCCTTTTGTGCTAATCGAGATATATTCATGAAAACGCTGAATTCTATTGCCAATTTGAGACATTCTTGCTAAAGTGACCGTCCATGATGGTTGTGGTTCCCTTGATAGACGCGTCATGAAGGTATTTGAAAGCTAGGGAATTGCTTCCAGTTTGTGTTGCGCACGCTCTTAAAAACCTGTCCTCCCCCCTCCGGGCGCAACGTCACTTACCGAACGTGTAACCTGCATCGTGCTGCCGTTGAGAGATTCCACAGCCCTGATTGGGTTGGGGAAATTAGGCGTCCAACGTTGATCGAACGCCTGATTCGATTCGCGCATCGTTGCTCCAGAGCACCTGTAGAAGCATGGGCCGAACACTGGGAGTATGTCGCAAAAAAGTGGGATGGAGGAGTAGACCATGGCGATCGGCACATCGGATTCGGGTTGGCTGTTTCTGGATCCCGCTTTGAATCCTGTGGCGTGCAATACAGAAGCCGTCCAAATTCTTGCCTTTCCGAATGTACCGGAAAGGATTAAGCGGCTAAACGTGTTCCTGAGCGACAAAGTCCGGTCTCTTGTCGATCAACAATCCCGGGAATCGCTGAATTTCGTAAAGGAGTTCAAGTCCGGCAAACGGCGTTATCACTGCCGGGGCTTTCGCCTCGAGAACCACGGCGATGGCGTTCGTTTGTCTGTAGCCGTCCTGTTAGAAAGACATTCGTCGGGTGCCGGGGCACTATCCGAGATGTCAAAGCACTTTGATCTGACAGAGCGTGAGCGGGAAACGGTGGAACTGCTCCTCCAGGGACTCACCAGCAAGGAAATTGCCGCTCGGATGGACATCAGTCCCAATACTGTAAAAGCGTTCCTCCGGTTAGTGATGGTAAAGATGGGAGTGTCCACACGTTCGGGAATTGTAGGACGAATTATCAGACCGTAACTTTGAGCTGGAACGGATTAGCAAAGTCAGGCTAACCTCCGTGACTACTTCTTTTGATCACTTTACGTTCCTTCTCCACCGCGTAATGATGGTCCCCAGTGAAAAACGATGTGGAGTCCGACCGCAGACAGTATCCGCGATTTCCCTACGTTCTAGACATTCTGACTCACGACTGCCCTCCTCTCAATCATAATGGCCCGCCCAGACCGTCGGTCTTGGGCCGGGTGCAGAACGTCAGCCAGGGAGGCATCTGCGTCTTGAGTCAGAAGCTGATTCCGCGATCTGCTCTTTTGCGCTGCGAAGTCGGGGTTGCGGAAGTACCGGTCGCAATCCCCACACTCCTCCAAGTCTGTTGGACAAGAAAACAAAACGTTGAGGCCGCGAGCTATCTTTCCGGACTTAAATTCCTCCTCTAATCGGCCCAGGTTATCCTCATTCCCCGGAAGTATGTCGCCGCTTGACTACTGCTACATATCTAACCCTTTCGGACTAAATCCATAGGGGAATTGCAAACTTATACGGCGGCGCTAAGCTGCTAGTCCATATAACACCAGCCGACCCCCCTCCCCAGCCGGCAGCTCAGGAGCACCCTACATCATGTCGTCTCAGACTACCCCAAGAGTCCGTGGGCGGTTGAAATCCGCCATGGCGATTTTCCTTGCTTCGCTGATCATTACACTGTGGGGCTGTGGAGGCGGGAGCCCTGAGTCCCACGCCGCCAAGACTTTGACATCGCTTTCGATCACTCCTTCGAATCCGGTCGTTGCATTAGGCGATAGCCAGCAACTGACCGTAACGGGAAACTTCAGCGACGGCAGCACTCAGAACATGACGAATACCGTAACCTGGAGTGTCTCTCCCTCCGGCGTGGCGACGGTGAGCGCCGCGGGTATGGCCCGTACGGAAGCCAAAGGCACAGCCACCCTCACGGCAACCTCTGGCTCGATCAGCGGGAATGACAAGCTGACGGTGTCGTCAGCTGCCCTGGTTTCCATCGCTGTGACTCCGTCCAATGCCACCGTGCCCAAGGGCGAAACCCAGCAACTCACGGCGACCGGAACCTTCAGTGACGGCAGCACCGAGAACATAACGAATTCGGTAGCTTGGAATGCCTCTCCCACCGGCGTCGCAACGGTGAGCAGCGCCGGTCTGGCCCTCCTGCGAGCCGCAGGCACAGCCACCGTCAAGGCAACTGCTGGCTCAATCAGCGGGACCGACACGTTGACGGGTTCGGGTGCCGTCCTGGTCTCCATCGCTGTGACCCCATCCAATCCCACTGTGCCAAAGGGAGAAACTCAGCAGCTCACGGCTACAGGAACCTTCAGCGACGGCAGCACGCAGAATATAACTAGCACAGTCGCTTGGGCTGCCTCTTCTTCCGGCGTGGCCGCGGTGAACAGCGCTGGTCTGGTGAATGCTCAGGCCGTCGGCACGACTAGCGTTACAGCCGTAAGCGGTTCAATCAATGGAGCAGACACAGTCACCGTTGGTTCTCCAGTTGTGGTCTCGATTGCCGTCATCCCGGCAAATCCCTCCGTCGCGCTGGGTTTTACGCAGCAATTCAAGGCTACAGGCACTTATAGTGATGGCACCACGGGGGACGTAACCCCAACCGTCACCTGGACCGCCGCAGTGCCGACAGTAGCAAAGATCAATGCATCGGGGCTGGCTGCCAGCCTGCAAATCGGTACGAGTGGAGTTACAGCCACATCCGGTTCCGTTGCTGGTTCTACCACACTCAGCGTAACCCCACATGTACTTGTTTCAATTGCGATATCGCCGACCAGCACTTCCATTCCACTCGGCGGCGCGGCGCAATTGGACGCGGTTGGAACCTTCAGTGACGGCACCACCGCTGATGTGACACAAACATCAACTTGGAGCAGCGCTCAACCGTCGATCGCCAGTGCCTCATACGGCCTGGTTGCGAGTAAGGCAATGGGCTCGACTGCGATCAGCGCTCTCTCTGGCTCGGTCACCGGCATCGCCGCGCTGACCGTCTCCGCACCCGCTCTATATTCGATTGCTGTAACTCCACTCGATCCCAACGTCGCAATAGCGGGCACCGTTCAACTCGTGGCCACCGGATATTTCACCAACGGCACCACTCAGAACCTCACCAGCTCGGTAGCGTGGAGTGCGTTTCCAGCCGGCGTGGCTAGCGTGAGCAGCACTGGGCTGGCCGCTGGGCTGACGGCTGGAACTGCGACGGTTTACGCTAACCAGAACAACATCAATGGATCAGATGCCATCGTGGTAGCGCTGAGCTCTATGACGATCCTTCCTTCTACCTCAACCGTCGCGGTGGGCAATGGATTGGCACTGCAAGCCATCGCGAAGTTTAGTAATGGAAGTACTGGTGATGTGACAAACTCGGTGATTTGGGTATCGGCAACGCCCTCGGTGGCTGCGATTAGTGGCACGGGGTACGCGACGGCCGTCGCGACGGGCACTACCAACGTTTCGGCCAGTTCCGGATCCCAAACTGTCTCGGCTGCGATCACAGTAGTACCGGTGGTGGACCTCAGCTACTTCGCCAATGCCAATACTTCGGGGGTCTCCAGCGCCGTTATTAATGTCAGCAACCCCGGTTCTACCGGGGGCGCCCTTTGCGCTATGTTTTATGTTTTCGATGCAAGTGAGGAGATGAACTCGTGCTGCGGCTGTTCGGTATCGCCGGATGATCTGCGTACCCTCTTAGTCGACTCTAACCTCACAGGCAATCCCCTTGCCGGTGCACCGCTAACCAGAGGAGTAATCGAAATCGTGCCGGCCGACATTACGAGTAATCCTACGTGTAATCCAACTTCAATAACTCCGCTGGGTGAACTGGCTGCCTGGTCCACGCACACACAGAATGCGTCACCGGGCTCGTTCGTTCCGACCGAAAGCGTTTTTTATCCAGCGCTCCTCGGCAAAGTTAACCAGGCAAACTTGCAGACTACGTGTTCCTTCGTCCAATCACTGGGGAGCGGTGGCGGCGTCTGCTCGTGCGGCACCGGAGAATGAGGCACTCAGTCACCGTTGCCTGGTTGGTTGTGGGAACCGCTCGGACCGCTTAGGCTCGCGGGCGTGGGGAATTACCGGAAGGTTCGTTCTCATCACTGATGGTCCCGCGGATTATCCCGCAGGATGCTTGGTCGTCGACCTAGGCAGTCTTTGATCTTGCCGTCGCTGCCGGCGTTTTCCCGGATTGCTGCTCACCGCTCGACTCTGCCTGCTTCGTCGTGGCCTGCATCGTCGTGGCCTGGTTCATCGCGGCCTGGTTCATCTTTCGATTTAAAGTCTGCGGTTCTGGAACCAGCATTGGCTGCGGCGAGGGAGCCGGTCTCTGCATCCGTGTTTGGGTCCAACGGTTCAGCATTCCGTGAACGCGCAGAACAATAATGTTGTAACCAGTGTTAGCAGCCTCGCGAACCTTCATCAAACGCGACTTCTGAATCGAAGGAGTCTTTACCGCAGACCTATACTTCGTGATCCACGCCTCTTCCGCAGGCTCCTCGCAAGTCCGATCCATTTCTATCAGCGACATCTGACATCTCCAACTCAACTGCGTACTTGTTCGTATGCCTTATACACCCTCGCGTGGCTCGGAGGAACCACCCCGAAGGAACTACTTCGACAGTTGAGAGCGAGACAAATGTGTCCTGAAACGGCCTCGATAGGCTGCGGCCACCTGGTGGAGTATCATGCGGTCGCATTGACCTCTGCCACTCCATCCCGGCTGGCCTACATCGACTGGATGCGGGGCCTGGCCTGTGTGCTGATGTTCCAGACCCATTGCTACGACTCCTGGCTCAGCCCCGGCGCGCGCCAGAGCAGGTTCTTCATGTACTCGCAACTCGGCGGAACCTTCCCGGCTCCACTGTTTTTGTTTCTGGCAGGTATTTCGTTCGCTTTGGTAACCGAAAAGCTGTGGAAGAAAAATCTGCCACCTGCACAAATCGCCCGCGCCACCATTCGCCGCGGCGCAGAGATACTTGCCTTTGGCCTGCTCTTTCGCCTGCAAGAATATTTGATTGCCTGGGGATGGGCGCCGCTCAGCGACTTGCTGCGCGTCGACATACTGAACACCATCGGCCTCTCCATGATGCTGATGGGCGTCGTCTGCTGGCTCGCGCTTTCCATTCCTCAGGGAGGACCAGCCAGACTCCGACTGGTGATTGCGTCTGCCGGCACAGCCGCCTTGATTTCTCTGCTCACACCACCCCTGTGGACAACCTGGCGCCCGAACTGGCTCCCGTGGCCGCTGGAATCCTACATCGACGGCGTCCATAATCTCGGCACACCGCAGGCCGGGCTCTTCCCAATTTTCCCGTGGGCTGCCTTCGCCTTCGCCGGGTTGGCGACAGGATTTATCTTACAAAGCGAATGGGCGCGCAGGCACGAAACTTTGATCTTTCTATTGGCCGGCACCACCGGCTTCGTATTCGTCGCGGCCGCTCGCTGGCTCGATGCCCAGCCCCGTCAGCTCTACGCGGTCTATGACTACTGGCACACCAGCCCAAACTTCTTTCTGATCCGCGTAGGCATGCTGCTGGCGATTTTGACGGCAAGTTACGCTTTGTGCCGCTGGGTCATCGGAAAGTGGGTTATCGGAAAATGGCCGATCGGAAAATCGCTGATCGGAAAACGGGGGCCGGCACAGTCGAGCCTTAGCCCTCTCATTCAATTAGGCCAGGCGTCCCTGCTGGTCTACTGGGTGCACATCGAATTGGTCTACGGACGTTTTTCCATCCTGCCCAAACACAGCCAAAGCATCCGCACCGCATCTTTCGGATTGCTGACAATCTTCCTCGCCATGCTTCTGCTCGCCTTCCTGCGTACACGGTTGAAAGGGCGCGGCGCCGAGATGCTGGCCTGGTTTCGCAGTCCAGCTCGCGCCACATGAGCTAGCGAAACTGCTTGGCGAACTCCACGACCTCACGCTCCGCCCAGCGCCCGTCGTAGGCCGAGTCACTGTCACGTTCGCCGACAAAAGCACAGTGGCCACCGTCCGCAGTCTCGACGTAAGTAATGTTGCGATTAGCGAGCAGAGCCTGCCGCGTTTCCGGCAAAATCCGAACGAAAGGATCGTTAGCTGCGTGAATCACCAGCGCGGGACGCGAGATGCGTTCGATGACGCTGGCGGCGGCGGCCCGCGCGTAATAATCATCAGCGCCGGTAAAACCGCAATAGTAAGCAGTCACGCGGTCGTCAAACTCTCGCAGCGTCTTAACTCCACGCAAACGCGAAGCATCGAAATCGCTCGGAAATAGCCGCACCTTACGCCGAAAGCGCCGGAACAGCTGCAGCAGAAAGTAATATTCGTAAATCCGGTTGGCAGGTTCATGCAACGCGTCCGCTCCAACCGCCAGGTTCACTGCCGGACAAACCGCCGCCACTCCGCGGAACTCCGCCGGCGCCGTGCTTCCCCACTCCCCCGCCAGCTTCAGAACCAGATTGCCACCCATCGAAAATCCTATCAGAACGAACCCGGCAATTCCGTCCCGTTCAACAAGGTTGCGCGCCACCGCGGCCACATCGGCGGATCGGCCTGAGTTGTAAAGCGTGGCAGCGGAGTGGTCCATGCCTCCGCAGTTGCGCTGGTTCATACGCACCACGTTCATGCCCGTGGCCAAACCGTTCCGCGCGATTCCCAGCATGTATTGCGACTCGCTCGATCCTTCCAACCCATGCACCACAATCAGCGTCAGCGCCTTCCGGTCTTTTTGCCAGTGACAGTGGCACAGCACCGGAACGCCCGGTTCCACCTCAATCAGGCGCTGTTCTGCGGATGGCAAATCGATGCGGCGAGAGAGAAAGAAGGCAGCGAGGGTCTGCACGTGCCCGCCCCCCAACCAGCGATGTGGCCGGAAGACCGTAGGCACGAACCCGGACGGCTTCTCCGTCACGCCATCCTCGAACTCAGCTCTTGAACTTGAAGGTCCCAGGCGTCACCGCCCTTGTTTGCGAAATGAGTATGCGAAATGAGTTTGTGAAATAAGTTTTCCGAGGTAAGTCGGCGAAGTAAGTTTGCGAAGTTCCCGCAAATTGATTCTAATAGGAACAGTCATCTCCGCGGGAGCGATCCTCATGCCAATTTTTGAATACATCTGCCAGGAATGCCAGCACGAGTTTGAAACTCTGGTCTTCGGCCGGGACAAAGCCAAGTGCCCCAAGTGTCTAAGCCAGAAGCTGACCCCGCAGCTTAGCGTCTTTGCCGTGTCCGCGAAAAGCTCCGCGAACCCGTCGGCGGGCGCAGGCGCATGCGGCTCCTGCGGCGATCCTCGCGGCGCCGGCGCTTGCGCGCTCCCAGACCTCGACTAGAACGTTCACCCAGAAAAGCAAACTTTCGGCACCCTCTTGCCGGTGACTGCGGTGACCTATGTTTCCCCACCCAGCCCGCCTACCATGCCTAGACTTCCCCTGAAATCCCAAGGAGCATCCCATGGATCGACGCCAACAGTCTCGCGTCTTCGTTGAGCTCCCCGTCCAGATCTGCGGCATGGACGCGCATTCCCGGCCCTTCTCTCAGCCGGCCAGCTTGCGTACCATCAGCGGACGCGGCGCCACTCTGCAGTGCGTTTACGCGCAGTTAAAGCCAGGAGAAGCTGTCGACATTCTCTACGAGGGTACGAGAGCTCAATTCCGCATCGTGTGGTGCGGCAAGCCCGGAACCGAAATGGCAGGCGAAGTCGGGGTCGAGAACCTCTCGGCCGGGACGATGTTCTGGGATGTCGATATTCAGCGCTGTGCGGCTGCCGCGGGCCAGAGTTAGTAGGGAGGGCAGGAAGAGGGCTGAACCCGCATTGCGCGGGCCATTTCCAGTATGCGGCTGCAGCGCCGCGAACGCAAGCAGAAAGCAGAACAAAAAACATTTCTTCCTCGCATCGCAGGAACTCTCACACTTAACGCCCCCCTGATTCGTGGAAAAGTAGCAAATTATGTCGCCCTTGCTAGTTTGCAGTTATTCCGGCGACGCCGGCGCAGCAATCCCATCCCCGCGAGGTCGTGCCGAAATTATCCCGGTCTCAATCACAGGATGTAAACTCACCAGAGATGCGAGTAAAGATTCTCGGTTCAGCGGCCGGAGGCGCGTTTCCGCAGTGGAATTGCGCCTGCACAAATTGTCGCGCCCTGCGAGCCGGCACGTTCCACGGAAAGGCGCGAAGCCAGACCCAGGTTGCGATCACCGAGGACGGCCGCTCGTGGTTTCTTCTCGGCGCGTCTCCGGACCTGCGAGCGCAAATCGAATCCATGCCTGAGTTGCATCCCCGCGATGGCTTGCGCCAGTCGCCCATCGCTGGCGTGGTGCTGGCCAACGCCGATCTCGACCACGTTCTCGGACTGCTCCTGCTGCGCGAACTTCAGCCACTGCGCGTCTTCGCTACCGCTTCCGTTCGGCGCATCCTCCGCGAAGACAATTCAATGTTCGGCATCCTGCAACGCATCCCGAACCAAACAGCGTGGACCGACTTTGCCTCCCGGACTCCATTTCACCTGTGTAATGTCGCAGGCGAAGACTCCGGTCTGCGCTGTCGGGCGTTGTCTTTGGGGACGCACTATCCCGCCTACGTCACGGCAGACCGCCGGTCTCAACTCGATCCCGGCGAAGCCTCGCTTGGGTTCATCATTCATTCGCAAAGCCATGATTCGCAAAGCAGCGATTCTCACCCCAGTGATTCGCATCGCAACGATTCACCTTCGGGCTCGCGCCTGGCCTACATGCCAGCCGTCCCCCAACTGGACGATACGCTACTGCAACAACTCGACTCCTGCGACCTCCTGCTGTTCGATGGCACCTTCTGGCGCGACGACGAACTGATTCGCGTGCAGGGCAGCGGACAAACCGCAAGCCAGATGGGCCACATCCCAGTCGAGCATGTCCTGGCAAAGTTGGCGAGCGTCCGCCGCCCGCGTAAAATATTTCTGCACATCAACAACACCAATCTTATGCTGGACGAGGCGAGTCCCGAATGTCGCCAGGCGCGGGATGCGGGCTGGGAAATTGCGGAGGATGGATGGCAGTTCGACCTTTAGAAACCGAAACCGCATCCCAATCCGCGCCCCTGCTGTCGCTCGAGGAGCTCCGCGCGCAATTACAGGCCACAGGCGAGGAGCGCTACCACCACAAACATCCCTTCCATTTGTTGATGCACGAAGGCAAGCTCAGCCGTGGACAACTGCAGGCCTGGGCGCTGAACCGTTACTACTATCAAAGCGTCATCCCGATTAAAGACTCCATAATCCTCTCCCGCGGCCCCGATCCCGTCTTCCGCCGCGCCTGGCGCAAGCGGGTCGTCGACCACGACGGCGACGCCACCAGCGAGGGCGGCATCAAGCGCTGGCTGAAATTGGCGGAGGCCACCGGTCTCAATCCCGAACAGGTTCGCTCCGGTAAAGGCATTCTTCCCGCGACCCGCTTTGCGGTCAATGAATACCTGAACATCGTTCGCAGCCGGTCATTATTGGAGGCGGTCGCCTCCTCGCTGACAGAATTGTTCTCCACCAAGCTGATCACCTTGCGCGTGGAAAAGCTGCGCCAGCACTATCCGTGGCTGGCGGGAGGTTTGGATTATTTCGAAGCCAGGCTTTATCAAGCGCCGGAAGATTCGCAATTCGCACTGAATTACGTGTACGACAACGCCAAGACGCGCGCCGAGCAGGAGTTGGCAATCCAGTCCCTGCGCGACAAGTGCGACATCCTCTGGGCGCAGCTCGACGCTCTCTACTTCGCCTACGTGCAGCCGGCATGGCCGCCGCCCGGCGCGTTTCGCATCGAGGGCGCTTAGCATGAGTCAGAAATCAAATAGGAAATCTGCCGTTCCGACCGCAGCACAGCGGAGCGATCACCAAGCCCTTGTCATTCTGACCGGAGCCCAGCAAAGTGGAGGAACCTGCTGTCGCTCGCAGCGCCACCGCACTCTGCGTCCGTTGATGCTCAAGCCCTCAAACTCAGGACACCAGCATGCCGCCGCCTGAAGACTCCGCCCAGCCACGCCTGGCGGCCGGTTGCCGTTGGGGCGGCACGGAACAAGACCGCGTGATTCTATTTCCCGAAGGTGCGATTAAGTTGCAGGGCACAGGACGGCAGGTGCTCGAGCGCTGCGATGGCCAGCGCACCTTCGCCCAGATCATCGCAGAATTGCAGGCTCAATTCACCGATGCGGATCCCGCCAAGATCCGCACCGACATCAGCCAGTTTCTGGAGCAACTCCAGCACAAGCGGATCGTTGACTACTAAGTTGACTACTACGTCGACTACTAAGATGTAAGGAGAAAAAGAGTACGATGCACCAACTGCTGCTGCGTGATCTCCTTGCGCGACCTCATCCAGCAGGCACATCGTCGGAGGAAAATATGAAGCGGATCGTTTTCGGAATCATCCTCTGCGCCCTGACCTGTGCGGCAATGCCGGCAGCGGCGCAGAGCGCGACTCCAACAGCCTCCAGCCCGGCAGCGAGCCCAGTCATCCTTATCGAAGATGTCGACCGCTTCTATAAGGTCTACGACGCCGCGGGCGGACATCCAACCGCCGATCAACTTCAGCACGACTATATCGATCCCGGTTCTGACGGGCTTCACCACCTCGCACAGGTACGCAACGTTTCCGGAACCGCGATCGCTAAAACCCTGGCCGAACATCCGGAGATCTATTCGGACGCCAGGCGTTGCATGATCGTCCTACCCCGTGTCCGCGAGCGCTTGGAGGTCGCACTCCGCAAACTGGGCAGTCTCTATCCGGAGGCGCGATTCCCGCCGGTGACGATCGTCGTCGGCCGGGGAAAACCCGTGGGCGTGGGCAGTCCTGCCTTTGGCGTCCAGATCGGCCTTGAGGCGCTTTGCGCGGTGAGCTGGATGAATCCTAACGTCGAGGATCGGTTTGTGAACGTGATCGCTCATGAGTATGCCCACGTCCAGCAGGCGCCCGCTCTCGCCAATGACGAGCATCCCACGGTGCTCGAGTTGTCCCTGGTCGAAGGTGCGGCTGAGTTCACAGCCGAGTTGATTTCTGGCGAGGTCTCGTCCTACCAGTTTGCAGGGTCGTCGATGAAAGGACGTGAAAAGGAAATCGAGAGCGCTTTCGTCCCCGACGAAGACAAGACCGATATCTCTAAATGGCTTTACAACGGCACACGGGAAAAGCCGGGCGACCTCGGCTACTGGGTCGGATATCGTATCGTCAAGTCCTACTATCAACATGCCGACGATAAGCGCCGAGCCTTTCGCGAAATCCTGGAAATGACCGATCCGAAGGCGTTTCTGGCCAAGAGCGGCTGGTATCCCGGCATTCAACTCCAGTAGTGCGTGGGCGAGGCACTTCCGCGCGACCTTCGAAATTCACAAACCCGTTGTGACATCCAACCTTGCCTTCCACTCGAAGTCACGTCATCATGGTCAAAGCGGAGGCAGCAGGCTAAAACGGCGCAGCGAAGCCGCTAAGTCGTTTATTGTCAAGATTTTGATATCTAAATCCTTTGTGCTCAGGATTTTGACACACCTGTTTTGCGAAACCCGCGCTGGACAAGGCTTCCAGAGGTATGGGGGGAGGGGGGATACCCCAGGTGATAACACCTCCGAGAGTTAGATTAAGTGCTCCGAGCGAACCTAAACTGGCTCGCAGCTAAGATTATTTCGACAACAAATCCACAGGGACTTTTCCGGCAGCACTGATGATCCCCAACCCGCTGGCCCTTATCGCCGAGATCACGCACCGCTGCCCGTTGCACTGCGTCTACTGTTCCAATCCCCTTGAGCTGGCCGCCACGAGTTCGGAGCTTTCCACTGCCGAATGGATCAACGTTTTTCAGCAGGCGGGCAAGCTCGGAATGCTTCACGCCCACTTCACCGGAGGCGAACCGCTGGCTCGTCCCGATCTGACGGAACTCATCGCCGGAGCGCGCACGGCGGGCCTTTACACCAACCTCATCACTTCTGGCATTGGGCTTGCTGAAGCTCGACTGCAAAACCTGGTCGAGGCCGGACTCGATCACATCCAACTCAGCTTTCAGGATTCCCGCGAAGACGCGGCCAACTGGATCGCCGGAGCCAAAGCGCACGCCCACAAGATTGAATTGTCGCGCATCATCCGCCACCACAAGATTGCCTTCACCGCAAACCTTGTGGTCCATCGGCAGAACATCGACCATCTCGAAGCAATCATCTCTTTCATCGAGCAGCTGGCGCCCGAGCGCATGGAAATCGCCCACACGCAGTATTATGGCTGGGCACTGCGCAACCGGGCTGCGCTGCTGCCCACGCGGGAGCAGCTTGATAAAGCCGTGGCAGCCGTTGCCGCTGCCGAAAAACGCCTCGCAGGACGCATACGCGTCGATTCCGTGGTCCCCGACTACTACGCGCGCTTTCCCAAGGCATGCATGGGTGGATGGGGTCGTAGATTGATGCTCATCAATCCCGCGGGTAAGGTGCTTCCCTGCCATGCCGCAGAAATCATCCCCGGCCTAGCGTTCGAGAATGTTCGTGAGCAGACCCTGGAATTCATCTGGCGGCAGTCTTCGTCGTTCCAACGCTTTCGTGGAGAGGAATGGATGCCGGAACCCTGCCGCAGTTGCGACCAGCGCACAGAAGATTTTGGCGGATGCCGCTGCCAGGCTCTGCTGTTGACCGGAAACGCAGCTGCAACGGACCCTGCCTGCTCTCTGGCGCCGGCCCACCACATCGTCGAAGCAGCATTGGCCGAAGCGAATTCCAGCGCTTCGATTTCGCAGCCCGTTTCCGCCTCGTCATTCGCGCAGTTGCAACAGCGCGCCGCCAGGTTCTGGAGTTACCGTGCCAATCCTGAGTAGCCCGCCGGCTCTACCAGCGAAACCCGATCGTGATCGGGCGAAAATCAGTCGTGATGTTACTTGCCGTTCCGTGCATGAGGCGGTACTCTGCGTAGATTTCAACGCCACTTGGCATCTTGCGCGCCACCCCTCCCCCAACATCGTAACCCCATTGATTCAGACTGGAATTGACAAAGTTGCCGCTAAGAGGAATGAAGGCATTCGAATTCACGCACGCACCCCACCAGCTCCAGAACGCATTGCAGGGCGAACCCGGAACCGCGGTGCTGTCGCTCAAACTCCCGGAACGATGGTAGAACCCGCCTCCAAAGATGAAATAGCCGCTGTAGAGCTTGGTTACGGGAAGATTGATGATGGGATTGAGTGTGACGGCGTAGGCGTAATTTCTGGCTCCCGTCGCTTGTGCCAGTTCTTCCGTCGAGTCGCGGAGCGGCAGGTCCGCAAAGATAACGTCCGCGCGCAATCCCAAATACTTGTTCGCGTTGCGAGCCACACCCGCTGCCCCCACAGGGCCTCCCCCTCGCACCCACGTGCGGGTCGAGCCGCTGTCAAGGTTGGCGCCGGCGCCTACGTTGAAGTTCCAGTTCTTATAGTCGTGAGGCTTCTTGCGGCGCGCACTGCTCGATATTTCGTCCGACGGCTCCTGGCCGGTGTCGGGTTGCTGTGCAGCAGGAGCTTGTGTGGCAGGAGTCGGTGTGGTGGGTTGTTGCGCTGCAGGAGCTTGTGCCGCAGGCGTTTGCTCAGGAGGCGCTGTCTGGGCGAATCCTTGTGTTCCCAACAGCATTGTCACCAGCAGCGTCAGAGCACTCGCAGTCGCGGTCACACTCGCGAACTTTGCCATCATCCATTCTCCTCCCATAACCGGGCGTGGTGGCGGACCGTAGCGCTCGGCATGAAGAGGCGAGAGACGCCGTTGGTAAAGGTTCCGCTTGTGATTCCTCGCAAGCAGGCTTCGGCCGTTGCAGCGGGATCACGTTATATTACCAACTTTGATGCTGATTCTGCCTGGCGAGCCGCCCCGCAGGGTGATGGGATAGCTTCCAGTCGGCCATCTTCAACCTCCGGGGTTGAAGTTTTCTGTAAGCCATGTAAACATCGTCGTCGCCCTCAGCCCCCTCATTGAATGGAAACGACATGGAAACCCTTTTGACCAAGGCGCAAAAACTTATTGCTTTCGTACTGGGGATTTTGCTGATCGTCGTAGTGGCGCTTTCCACAGTACATCTGGGGTTCCTGATTGCGCAGGAAATCTGGGCGCCTCCAAGGTTTCTCATTCCGGTGCAAGGCCTCCTGGAGATCTTCTCGTTCTTCCTGTTAGTCCTTATCGGCGTCGAGTTACTCGAGACCCTCAAGGCCTATCTCAGGAAGGACGTTATTCATATTCGGATCGTCCTCGAAGTGGCCCTGATTGCCATGGCAAGAAAGGTCATCATCCTGGAACCCAACAGCGTTCCTGGTTGGACCTTGTTTGGTCTGGCGGCTCTCATTTTCGCGCTTGCCGTGGCCTTCTACTTTGAGAGACAAGCGCACGGAGACCAACCCTCCTGATCGATGAGGGTATCGCAACCCGGAAATTGGTTCACCACCGCACGCACTGCGCGGAGCGCTTTCCACTTCGCGGAGTTGCGACTCCCACGTATGATAAAGTGACTTTCCGTTTTCGAGAGTACTTTGCAAAAGACTCCACCAAAGCAAGCACTACAGGCCAATCCCGACGTCGTTTCACGGGATCGCACCCGCGCGCGCCGGGTTGCGCTGGTGGGCTTCGGAACCGTGGGCCGCGCCGTTGCCAAGATTCTCTGCGAACGCAATCAGGGAGACGGCTTGCTCCGCCTCACCCACATCTGCAATCGCAATTTCGAACGCAAAAAGCAGCCCTGGGTTACCGAGCGATGGTTTCCGGGCGACGTCGTCTGGACAGACGACTTTCACGCGATTCTCAACTCCGATGCCGACATCGTTATTGAGCTGATCGGGGGTTTGACTCCTGCGGAAGAGTTGGTGCGAGGCGCTTTGAAGGCAGGCAAATCGGTGGTCACGGCCAACAAGCAGCTCATCGCCCGTCATGGCCCGGACCTGCTGCAGCTTGCGAGTGCAAACGGCTGCCAGCTTGAGTTTGGAGCGTCCGTCGCCGGCGGCGTTCCCGTTCTCCCCGCGCTGCGCACTGGTCTCTGCGGAGATCGCCTGCACGGCATCGCAGGTATTTTGAACGGCACCTGCAACTACATTCTCAGCCGCATTGAGACCGATCGCATTCCCTTCAGCGAAGCGCTCGAAGAAGCTCAGGCGCGCGGTTACGCCGAAGCCGACGCCAGCGAAGATCTCGACGGCGGCGATGCCCGCGCCAAACTTTCCATCCTTGCGCTCGCCGGGTTGCACGTCCGCGTTTCTGCGGGAGACATTCGCGCCCGCAGCATTCGCCCCATCGACGCCATCGATTTCGATTACGCTGCCGAGCTGGGCTGCACCATCCGCCAGATTTCGCGCGCTGATCTGAAGGAAACTATCTTATTTGCTGACGTTGGCCCCAGCCTGGTTCCAACCTCGTCTCCTTTCGGACGCGTGCAGAGAAATCTGAATCTGGTTTTGACTTCGGGAGAGTACGGCGGCGACATGGCCTTCCTGGGCGCGGGCGCGGGAGGAGATCCCACGGCGGTTGCCGTGGTCTCAGACTTGATGTTTGTGGCGGAAAGCCTCGCTGCCGGAAATGCCTCGGTTGGAGCGCGCGCGCACCATCCACTGCAACTAGCGTCGCCAAAAGTCAGCTGCGACTTTGAGACGCCCTGGTATTTGCGGTTTCTGGTGAAGGATCAGCCCGGCATTATCGCGGGTCTGGCTGCGATCCTTTCATCTCATCAGCTGAATATCGACGCCGTGCTGCAAAATCCCGGCTTCGACAAAAACGCGCTGCCCTTCGTGATTACGCTTGAGCCTTGCCGCGACGGGCAACTGCACCCCGCGCTGCTGGAAATGTCCGCGCTGCCCTTCGCGCTCCGTCCTTGCCTCTGCCTGCCGATTCTGCGCTAGCTGGCTTTACTCCAGAAAGGATTCTTCAGCCCGGCAGGCGCGAGCGCGCTGTCGGTGGTCGCTTCTGCTCCCGAATCGTCTGAGATTTTCTCGTCCAGCAAACGGGAAGAGGTTGCCCTAAGATCTTCCTGACAGTCGCGACGGCATCGTAGGAGAAGGATATTCTGATTTCATGGGAGACCTCCGCAGGGTTTATGATCTACGTTCATTGAAGCATCTTGGGCGCGATCCTGGGCCGCAAAATCTCGATGCGGCGGATCGAAAAATCAGCAACTGGGCAACTCGCTGCCGTGGCATTACTTCGCACCCTTGATGGAACTGCTAGGATGTCAAATCACGTGAAGCCTTAGAAATTCAGAAACTCCTCCTCAAGGAAGACCTTTCATGAAATATCGCAAGCTGGGCCGGACCGGATTTCGACGTCAGTGACATCGCCTATGGGCTCTGGGGCATGAGCGGCTGGAGCGGCTCTGACGACCGGCAGTCGCTCGATTCCCTGCAGCTCTCCATCGATTCAGGCTGCAACTTCTTCGACACCGCCTGGGCTTACGGTGAGGGCAAGAGCGACGGCCTGCTCGGCGAAATCATGGCGCGCAATTCCGAGAAGCGGCTGTATGCCGCCTCGAAAATTCCTCCGGCCAACGACAAGTGGCCCGCACTCCCGAAATATAAATATCGCGATGTCTTTTCTCCCGACCACGTCCTCAAGTACGCCGACCTGATCCGCAAGAAACTTCGCGTCGACTCGATCGATGTGCTGCAGTTCCATGTCTGGGATGACAGTTGGACCGATGAACCCGAATTTCGCTCAACCGTGGAGAAGTTGAAAGACGGCGGCTGGATTCGCTACTTCGGCCTCAGCCTGAACCGCTGGGAGCCGGAGAATGGCATCAAGGCCCTGCACACTGGATTGGTCGACGTAGTGCAGGTGATCTACAACATTTTCGATCAGGCGCCCGAAGACAAACTGTTTCCCATCTGTGCCAGGAACTCAACATAGGCGTAATCGCGCGCGTGCCGCTCGACGAAGGCAGCCTGGGCGGCAAGATGACGCTTGAAACGCGCTTCCCGAAGAACGATTGGCGCTCTGTACTTTGGGCCGGAAAATCTGGCGAACACGATTCGGCGCGTCGAAAAGCTGAAGAAAATCGTGCCCAGCCGGCATGACGCTGCCAGAAATGTCGCTTGCGCTTCATCCTCTCTCATCCCGCAGTGAGCACGACGATCGTGGGCATGCGCAACCCGGAACACGTGCGCCAGAACGTCGCCGCCAGTGACGCCGGCTCGCTCGACTCCGGCGTTGCTCGCCGAATTGAAAAAGCATCGCTGGGACCGCAAGCCGCAGCCCTGGTCGGACTAAGGTTTTACTAGATCATTTCTTCCAGCCGCACATAGCTCGCTTCCATTCCCCGCTCCATACCGGTCGCAAGCATGGCCTTTCGCGTCTGCTCATCAGGCAGCGTCATTCGCATCGTCATCAAAGTCCCGCCGCCGTCCGCAACGAATCTGGTTTCGACACGGTTGTCCGGCGTAGGATCCGGCAGATGCATTCGCTCGACATGTACGAGCCTGTTGTAAGGCTCGAGTTCCAGATACTCGCCGGTAACATGGAATCCATCGCCTTTGCCATTCTTCCACTCATAGCGGAACTTGCCGCCCGGCCTGGCCTCATTGATGCACACGGGCATCGTCCACCCTTCCGGACCGAGCAACCATTTCTGGATCAGTTTCGGATCGGTATGAGCGCGGTACACAGCTTCTGGAGGCGCAGCGAAGCGCCTGGTCACAATCACATGAGTATCTCCTTCAGTCTTCAGCGTCATCTTGCTCATCGCTTTTCTCCTTTCTTTGTGGTTTTTCCATCGCGGCCAGAACTTCGTCCAGCCGGTCGTAGTTTTCCTCCAGGGCTTTGCGCAGCATTGCCAGCCACTGGTCCATCGCTTCAATGCCCGCTCTTGCGAGACGACGAGGGCGCTTCGTGCCCTCGACCCGGCGAACAATCAGCCCCGCGTCTTCGAGCACCTTCAGGTGCTGCGAGATTGCAGGTTGCGTCATCTCGAACGGCTCCGCCAATTCATTGACCGTGGCTTCCCCTTTGGCGAGGCGCGCAAGAATCGCCCGACGCGTGGGGTCGGCCAAAGCGGAGAAAGCGCCATCTAGATTGTACATAGGCATTAACTTATATAAATCTAGCTTATCGTCAAGGAAAATTTTCATCGCGTTCATCGGAGACTGGCAGTTCCCGCACCTCTGCACCAGGAATCCACCCATCGCTTCACCCTACGATCACTGGTAGTAGGGAGACGGGCAGTTTAGTCTCGCAGCAAAACCATGAAAGCAAATTCACGTCGGACTCGCGCTCACTCTAACTCTGTTCCCGGTCCTTCTCGCCGCTCAAGCCTCTATGCTCAGAACTCGCGCGGATCGCTGCGCGGGCACGGTGCAGGATGCCACCGGCGCCCGCATCTCCTCCGCCAGGATCGTTGCGCAATTAGCGGGCTCGTCGATTCAACGCGAGGCCACCAGCGAAGACCGCGGCGAGTTTCGCCTCGATGACCTCCAGCCCGGCAACTACCGCATCACCATCAGTGCCAAGGGCTTCGCTCCGGCGCAGGCGGAAGTCTCCGTCGCCGTCGCCAACGTGCGCGATATCACGGTCACGATGAAACCCGCGTCGGCGTCGCAAACCGTCAACGTGCAGGGCAGTTCTTCCTCAATCACCACCGAAGTGACTGACACCTCGAGCGCGGTGCGCGGAGGCGTAGTGGGCAGCCAGGATCTGGAAACTCTGCCGCTCCCGGCGCGAAGTTTCGCCAATATTGCCTATCTCGTGCCTGGAACCGAGCCCGTCGAGCCTTCCGACCCCACCAAGGCGCGCATCACCGCGGTCTCGACCGGTGGAAGTTCCGGCTTAAACAACGAGCTATCGGTCGATGGAGCGGAAAATTCCGACGACTGGATCGGCGGCTTCCTGCAAAACTTCTCGCCCGATGGCGTTCAGGAATTCGCGGTGCGCACCTCGAACGAAGACGCCGACACGGGTTGGACCACGGCCGGGTCGGTCGTGATTACCACCAAGCGCGGGAGCAACGAATGGCACGGCAGCGGGGCTTTCTTCGACCGCCAGGCTGCGCTGAATGCGCGTTTTCCGATCGAGAATCCCGCGCCGGATCCCAAACAGCCGTTCTCCCGCCAGAACTATGTGGGAACGTTCGGCGGTCCGGTTGCGAAAGATAAAGTCTGGTTCTTCACCTCATTCGAAAATGTCCATGAAAATGCAAGCATCGCCTACAGTCCGGCCAGCACAACGCAGTTCGACGCGCTGGCGCAATTGGCGTCCGAGGGATTGATCACCGGCATTCCTTCCATCCCGGTTCCCGCCACCGTTCCCATTCCCTTTCGCGACTACCTCAGTTCGCTGCGTCTGGACTGGGCACAATCATCGAAATCGAATTGGTTCCTGCGCGCATCATCAGACAGCTACCTCACGCATAACGCCCTGGTGCAGCAGGCGACGCTGCCGTCAACTGGCTTGATCACGCACAACAATTACTGGAATGTGGCGCTCAGCAACACCTATGCTTTCAATTCAACCTGGCTGGGCAATCTGGTTCTCGACGCCAGCCTGTTGCATCTGACGCAGACCCGGAATTCTGATCTCGGCTTCGCCATACAGTTTCCCTTCAGCGTGACGGCGCTAACCGTCTCCGGCTTCGAGACCTTCGGCGACAATCAGTTCGCCACTCCTATCACTCTTTTTCCCGATCTGCGCAATCAGGACAAATATCAATTCCGCTATGACCTGAGTCACGTGATGCATGACCATGCGTTCAAGTTCGGAATCGACTTCATTCACGAACCGGTGCTGAGCGGGGCATTCGCGTCGACAGCGGAGCAGTTCACCACCTATCCCTTCAACCCCGATTGCTACATCAATCCGCCCGGCCCCGATTGCGGTGGCATCACGACTGCCTTGCCGTTTTATTACACGCCTCCCAGCGCGATGTGCAATCCAGCGCCGCCCCTGTGGTCCCCCCAGCCCCCGGCATTACCTGCACTTTTACTCCTTCCGGCGACGGCACCTTTTCGCAGAACGTTCAGCGTCTCGCTTTCTACGCCGAGGATTCCTGGCGTGTCTCGCACCAGCTTACGGTCAACTACGGAGTGCGTTATCAGACCACGTGGGGACTATTCATCGGCTCCGGGCGAAACGAGGCCGAGAATGCCGCGTATGTGACGCTGCAAGCGTTGCAGATTCCAATCGTGCCCAGCGTGCCGAGCGACTATCACAAGCAGATCGCGCCTCGCCTGGGCATGGCCTACTCTCCCGGCAGCAGCGGCAAGACCGTGATTCGCGCCGGCTTCGGCCTCTACTACGACGATCTCGCGCAGAACGGATGGGCGACTGCCTTTCAAGGCGTCAACAACTCGAACTTCACCACGGGAACGTGCAGCCTTACAGGGAGGTCCCGGAACTTATTCGCTCCTCGGCTCTGGATGCCTGGTGGGCGGCGCCGGCGCCGCCGGCAATCTGGTCGGCTCCGCTTACAAAACTCCTTACGCCATCCATACTACCGGCGGGGTTCAGCACGCTTTCAACCAGCATTGGCTGGCGAGCGCCGATTACGTACACGAACAGGGCAATCACGGCTATCGCGGATTCCCCTACAGTAGTGGTGCCAACCTCTTCACTCCGCTCATTTCCACATCAGAGCCTCCCCTGGAATATGCGGCCGATCAGACTAACGTTGTGCCGAACGTCAATGTATTCGAGTCGGACAACCGTTCCAGCTACAACGGGCTGATGTTGCATCTGCAAGGCAACTTGCACCGCTTCAATCTGGTCGCGAACTACACGCTCTCTAAGGCGCAGACCTGGGGATGCGTGCTCGGCGAACTTTTCGACTACGTGGATGGCGTCTGCCAGGTGCCAGGCGCCCCATACAATTTTCCAAATGCCGGACAGCTGGATGCTTTCGGGCCCGGCGACTACGGCCCGTCCGGAGAAGACGTTCGCCATCGCTTCGTGCTCGCCGGAATCGTGCACCTTCCCGGCGGTTTCGAGCTGAGCACCATCAACCAGTTCGAGAGCGCGCGCCCCATCACCATCACCACCGCCGACAACAGCGGGCGAATTTCAATCTCGCTGAACAATGGCCCGGACGTGTATACCAGCCTTGACGAATTCCGCGGCACGCCCTACATGCAGTCGGACCTGCGCGTCACGCGGCCGATCAACATCAATGAGCGCTGGAGAGTCGACCCTTTTATCGAATTCTTCAACCTCTTCAACCGCAACAACCCTGGAGCGAACTTCGCCGTAAGCATCTCCCAGGTTCCGGGAGCCCAATTTGATGCGAATGGCGCCGTCAACGGAGTTTGCAATCCAAACTGCGTCCCCCTCACCAGCCTGAAGCAGCTTGAAATACCGGAAGGCGCCTTGGGAGATTTCTTCGGCCCCGGAACCACGGTGGGTATCCCTTTTGCTGCACAGATAGGCGTGCGTGTGACTTTTTAGGCGTCGCCTCTAAAAGCACCGTGGATTATACCGAGGGGAGCCGTCCATTCGCTCATGGGATGCAGCGCTCCGCAGTCCAGGCATCGTGTTACATCAAACCGGGACGCGCAGTGCGGGCACACCGCGCGGGTCTGGAAGGTATCGAATGGCTGCCCGCAGTGTCCACACTTCCAGAACTCTGCGATTGGGGGCGCGGTTTTGCAGGTAGGGCAGGAAAACTCTTCCCGGCGAGGCAATTTTGCAAAACGGGAGAGCGACTGCGCTTGCTTAAATCCGCTCCAGCAATTGATCAGGATAAAGACGGCGATCGCTCCCAACCAGACCGATTGGATTTTGATGGCGATGAAGATGAACCCAGCCACGCCCAGCAGTCCGATGATCGTAGCCGCCATCAAACTACGGGCGCGTCCCAGCACGAACCAGAGCAGAGAACGAAGAATCTGGCCGCCATCCAGGGGATAGATTGGCAGAATATTGAAAATCAACAGGCCGAGGTTTATGGTCCAAATCGCCCGCAGCAAGGCATGAACATTGGGCGCCGCTTCGGCCCATCCCAGGCACCGGCTAAGCGAGCCCATGATGAACAGGATTACGCCCAGCGCCACATTCACCAGCGGTCCCGCGGCGATACTCCACAGCGTCGCGCCCGGCCGTTGTGGCGGATTCACATAGGCCACGCCACCGAGCGGCCACAACACAATGGTGTCGGCAGTTCCGCCTACTTGCCGGCAAGCGAGGGCGTGACCAAACTCATGCAGCGTGACTATCAGGAACAGCGCCAGGTACTCCAGCACATTCCAGGTGACCGAGGAGTAGGTTCCCTTTCGAGCGCTGATTTCGTAGGCCGCCACCAGAAACCAGGACCAATGCAGGAACACATCGATGCGGGAGAAACGAAACAGCTGGATCGACCCTTGGCGGGCGGTGGGCATGTGCAGCAGTCTACTTCATAATCTCGTGCCGCGGTAATCGCGATCGTCTCGCATGAACGACGCGCAAGGAAGCGCAATCGGCCGACGATCAGTGATCCGCGGAGCCTGATGATCCGTGGAACCTATAGTCCGTGGGGCAAAGATTCGCGAGGCAAACCATTCCGTCGGCCGGCGGCTCGCCGCTCTACCGCACCAGCCACTCGGTTGCGGCGTGCACCCGGACAAGCAGCTGCCCGTAGGTCAGGGCGAGCGTGACGACCAGCGGCCGCCGCGACGCAGATCGCAGATGCCAACGAATGTCCTGTGTTCCGGACTCCGCCGATGTTCCGTCCAGGCAATCAACCGCGCCACGCGCGCATTCACGGACTCCGCCGGGCTATGGACCAAAGCCGTGGTAAGTTCGGCTGGCGGCTCCAGCGGAGCGAGTCGCGACAACTTGATCAGCGCTGCGGCCAGATCCAATGCTTCGAAAGCGCTCGAGACCGCAGCATCGTCTGCGGCCATTTCAGTCGCGTCGCGCCACGCGCTCTCCAATTCCGCCATCCCAGGAAATGACACCAGCCGCAGAACCAGCTTTCTCAGGTTGTCCCGCCGACGCACGTGCACCATTTCATGCCGCAGCGCGGTTTTCAATTCACGCTCGGTCAGCACAACCGCCGCCGCCCGCGATAACCACACGCTTGGGCCGCAGGATGCCTGCTGCAGTGAGCGACGGAGTGGCCACCGAAATCCGCAGCAACGAAACCGTACCGCTGGACTCGGCAGGGCTGGAACGGGTGAAACCCGCTTGGTGCGTCCACCGCGCAACGGTTCGCGAAGCCCGCATCCACGACGCCGCTGCTTTCCACATTCCGGTCAGCATCAGCAACTACCCCGCACAGGCTCAGCACTATCGGCGCGGGGCCCATCGGCTCATCCACAGCGCGGGGTTCGAGCAGCAGGAACGAGGGCACAGCCAACGCGAGCGTCGCACCAGTAGCCGCCACGAATGGAAGCAAACGCAAGGCAAAAAGCAGGTCGGCACAGCGTCTCGCGGAATACTGCCGGCTGGCCAAGCCACACGTCTCCGCCACACGCCCCAAACCGCCAGGGACAAGGCGCCGTAGAGCAGGGCGAAGATCGAGAAAGAAACGGCGATCCCGCGGACGGCAAACATTACTCCCCCTCCCTTTGGCCCGGGCGGCTTTGTCCCGAAGCACCGATGGCCCGATTCACGCACATAAATTCGCGGCGCTTGCTTTCCACCAGTTTCCGCAAGTCGTCAAGCAATTGCGCGTCCCGCTCTCCCAGGATTTCCACCAGAAACGAAAGCGGCAAAGACGAAGCCGGACTCGCATCCAGCAATTGGCGAAGGGCGTGGCCTGCAGCCTCCCGGTGCAACTCCTCACGGCTGAACCGCGGAACGTAGCGGAAGGCCCTGCCTTCTTCAGATCGCGTCAGAAGCCCCTTCTTGAACAATCGATCCAGCGTGGTCATCACCGTGGTGTACGCCAGGTTCTGGCAGACACCTTCGACCAGTTCGCGGACGGTGGCGCTGCCCCTCGCCCACAGACGCGTCGAGCATGCGCTGCTCCAGCGGACCAAGCTGGTGTGAAGAGCTTCGAAATGGTTGGAAAATCCGCCTCATTTCACTTTGCCTGCCCGATACGGTGCGACTCTCCAGCATTTTACACGGAGAACACCACAAGGACTTTCACCGCCGAGCTCGCCGAGAGCGCCGAGTAAAATCTCTCACGAAACCTCTGCGCTCGCGGCGGTAAATAGTCTTCTTATGCCGCTCCCTCCCTGCTCTTCTCCGTCACGTCTTCAATAGCCAGCAAGATGAAAGGATGCCCGGGCTGCATTTCAACCCGGCGGGCGTTGAGCAGCATGTCTCGCGATCCAAGGCGGGGAAAATCATGGCTCATTTCGAAATCGTCCACGCGGGAGTTTCGCGGGACGATTTCCTCCAGCAGCTCGCGTAGCGCCGGAATATTCCACTGCCCATTGCCCAGCTCATAAATCAGGCGCTTCTCGGTTTCTTCGCGAGACACATCGAAAGCACGGTAGAACGCGGGATTCGCGGCGGTAACCTGTAGACTCGCATTCAGCACCAGGATCGGTTCCCGGGCAGTCTCGACAATCGTGTCCGCGTACTCCCGTGTCTGGTCCAGCGAGCGCTTCAGGTTGTCGACGTCCTGCAGGCTGATCACCGCCCCCTCGATCCGGTTGTCCCAGGTCTTGTAGGGACGCACGTGCAGCACCTGCCACCCTCCTTCCTTGGTACGCACCTGCCGCTCTTGCGGAGCTACATGACGGATGGCTTCGTGAGCCAGTGATTCCAAGTCCTCTACATCCAGGTTCGGCCGAATCTCGCCCAGGCGGCGGCCAATGTCCCCGGGCAACAGGTTCAGAAGTTTTTGCGCGGGCGGGGTGAAACGTCGAATGCGCAAATCATTGCTCACCATGACCACTGGAATATCGACGTGGCCAAGGAGGTTAAGCAAGTCGTTGTTGGCCGAGCCCAATTCCGCATTACGGTTCTGCATTTCTTCGTTGAGGGTCGTAAGTTCCTCGTTGGTGGATTGCAACTCCTCCTTGGCAGTCTCCAGTTCTTCATTGGTGCTCTGCAATTCTTCGTTGGCAGACAGCACCTCTTCATGCGCCGACTTGAACTCTTCCGTGGTGGTTTCATGCTCCTCGATGAGCGACCGCAACTGCTCCCGCAACTGACTCATCTCGCGCTTCAGAAGCTCGGTGTCCCGAGCCGTGGAGCGGGCTACTTTCACCGTCTTGCCGACTTTGCCATTGTCCTCCAAACCCCCCGGCTTGCGAGCCTCATCCTGAAACACAACCACGTAAAAGCGCTCATGCGCCGATGGCCCGCGCAATGGCACGACCTCGAGGTTCACGTCGCGCGTCCCGGTTTCGGATTGAATCCGCACGCCTTGCTTCCGCACCGTGGTATTAGTCTTCTTGGCAGTGTTCAGGGCCGTGCGCAAGTCCACCAGCAGACCCTCTCGCGCCATTTTTGCCAGGCTGAAGCTGGGTTGGCCAGCCGGCGGCTCCAGGTAGGCTCCAGTCTTGCCATGAAACTGCACAATCTCCAATTGATCGTTCACTACGATGCTGGCGGGAACAAACCGGTTCACCAGCAGATGTTCCACTTCCCGTTCCACGGTAAAAGGAGCCGGCAACTCCCGTGGCTGCTTCGCATCTCCGGCGCGGATCGGCAAATAATCGGCGTTCGCGAAATAGGTCGTCAGCCGCGCCGAAGTCCTCCTCTTCTGGTAGATCTTGTCCTTCTTGTCGACCAGTCCGAAATGGTCGGCAAATCCCCCCAGGTTTTCCGCCGATCCCAGCATCAGGTAACCGCCGGGCTTCAGAGAGTAATGCAATGTGGGGATGACTCGCCGCTGCAAAACCGGCCCCAGATAGATCAGAAGATTGCGGCAACTAACCAGGTCCAGGTTCGAGAACGGCGGATCTTTCACCAGATTCTGCTTGGCAAAAATGCACATATCCCGGATGGACTTGTTGACCTGAAATCCCCCATCCAGCCGGATGAAGAATCTCTTTAAGCGATCCGCCGAGATCTCCGACACCGCCGCCTCGGTGTACAGGCCGGTGCGGGCACGGTCCAGCGCGGTGTCACTGATATCAGTGGCGAAAATCTGGATCGCGGTGGCGGCCTGCGAGATGTTCCGGCTGTGCACCCACATGTATTCCAGAAGCGTGATCGCGATCGAGTAGACTTCCTCACCGGTAGAGCAGCCAGCCACCCAAACCCGGATGGGATTATCCGGCTTGCGGCCCTCAAACAGTTTGGGATAAACATGCTTGCGCAGCGCCACGAAAGCTTCCGGCTCCCGGAAAAATCCGGTGACGTGGATCAGCAGATCGCGATACAGTTCGTCCAGCTCTTCCGGCTTCTTGCCAATGAAACGCAGGTAGTCTTTCAGTTTGTCGATCTTGTGTACCACCATGCGCCGCCGGATGCGCCGCTGCAGCGTGGTGTGTTTGTAGTTAGTGAAATCCACTCCGGTTGATTCCCGCAGAAGTCCGAACAGTGCATTCAGGTCGCTGCCCACCATCCCCTCAGACCCTTCCACGTCCGGCACGACCCGCGCCACATAGGGATGCTGGCTGATTCCTCCGAGCTCGCGCGCGATATCCTTAGGCGAAAGAATGAAGTCGATGCAGCCGGCGTTGACCGCATTGCGCGGCATGCTGTCGTACTTCGCCGACTCCTCGTCCTGGGCAAACGTAATTCCCCCCGCTGCCTTGATGGCCCGGCATCCCTCTGTGCCGTCCGAAGCCGTGCCCGACAAGATGACGCCGATGGCTTGTTGCCCTGCGTTCTCCGCCAACGAGCGAAAGAAATCATTGATCGGCATATGCTGCCCCCGGGTGAGCACTCGAGAACCCAGCTGGAGCATCCCGTTCTTGAGGGTCAAGTTGGTGTTTGCCGGAATCACATAGGCGTGGTCCGGTTGCACCACCACGCCCTGAGTCACCTCGGTGACCGGAATCTTGGTCGTCCGTGAGAGGATTTCCTGCAGCACGCTGCTATGTTTGGGGTCGAGGTGCTGCACCAGCACGAACGCCATTCCCGTCTTTTCCGGCAGGTGACGCAATAGTTCAGAAAATGCTTCGAGGCCGCCCGCCGAGGCTCCGATACCCACTATGGGGAACAATCCAGAGGAGGCTTTGGCGCCATTTTCCACTGTGGCTTTGCGACGTGACTTGACTTGCTTGCGTGGAGAACTCTTCATGGAGCTCCTCCTAAGAACGAAGGCTTTCAAGGAGCCTGGACCCGTAACTCGGAACCCGTGAATCTGCTTCCCCTCTGTCCGTCCCGACAGGCCCTGCGAGGCGCAACGGCGCCCGCAAGAAGATTCGAGCGCATTCTAGAACGACGTAGCTTGCGGGTCAACGACTACGGGTGAGAAAAACACGGGGCAAAGCAAATGATTCCCAATATGGTCCGTAGAGGGCTTGAAATATAGAAGGGAAACCCCAGATGCTCTCCGTAAAGACGTAGCTTGCTACATCTCTGCCGGCGGCGGCAAGACGTTGCAAGCAACGTCTCTACCGAAACTACGGGACGACGGAATTCTGGGGTGGGAAACGGGAATCGAACCCGCAACCGTCGGAGCCACAGTCCGGTGCTCTGCCAGTTGAGCTATTCCCACCGCCAGCCTGATTATAGCAACCCATCTTCCGCGTTGTCTTTGCCTTGAGACCTGCATTTCGATGCGGCCGTCCTGAAACGGAATTTTCCACCGTCGAATCTTGTCCTGGTGTGACGTACGACCGTGACCCCGGCTGCTCCCGCACTTATTCTGAGAGATCACAAGGAGATCCTAAGTGATCCTGAAAGCTGTTGCACTGCTCGCTCTGCTGTGGCCTTTAGCTGCGGCACATGCCTCCATCACCGAAATTCGCAAGGATTTCCTGAACGAAACCTCTCTGCTGCCGGCCACACCCATCATCACCGCACCGGCGGCGAATGCAAGTTATCTGATCTGCGTGACCGCTGGCGACGTGCAAACCAGCGCGCCCGCAGCCATCCTGCGCTGGACCGACGAGAATGGCCAGTTCCGCAACTTCGCTTACTCCTCCACGAAAAACGGAGCGCCCAACGGCTGTCATCTGATCCGCAACCGGGCCGACACTGCGGCCACCATCGAGACCAGCGGAACTTATTCTGGCTTTTACAATCTATTTGCTTTCGGTTTCGGTTTTTGGCCGGGAGAGACCCAGTCGCAGGGTGGAGTCGAGAAACCGCTCAACTACGCCGTCACCGGCGCCAACGGTGGCCACGAATTCTCTTTCCCCGGATATCCCTGGCTCTTCTCGGTCGTCGCCGCCAGCAATTGTCAGTGGGAATTATCGGCTGGCTGGTCGGGTGCAATCTCCGGCGTGGGATCCCAGGTTTCTACCGCTTATGGCGGCGGCAACGGCATATTTACCACCTTGACGGCGGACTGCGGCTATACCCTCATTGCGGTTCAGTTTGGCACTCCCGGGCTCGGACCTGGCCCACTCACCGACTACGAACTCAACTTGCTCAACTGGACCAGTGCCACATACCCCACTTGGGAAACCATGTTCACCCCCAGCAATGCAGTCAGCGCACTGGTCTCTTGGAACATCGCCGAGCAGCCCGATGGCGGCTCGGTAGAAGAGGCCATCAACTTCTCAGGCTGGGGAAACGTGGACGATCCCTGCCCCACGGAATACCTTGCGGACAAGGCTGGCGACCCAGCTTCCTGTGTCACCCTGGTCTCGGTGGCAGCCGATACAGCATTCCAGATGAGAACCACTAACCAGACCGGGCAGGCGTGGGGAACCTCGCCCGCCTACAGTGCCGAAGTTGATGTGATCCTGTTCTGAAAGATGTTTCGGAGAGTTGACCGGTCCTTACCCCAGGCACAGGCCCTATCACTCTTCAGCTAAAAAGTGGTTCCATAGAGAACCTAGCAGGTGAGTCAAGCTGGCAAGGGATAAGCAGAAGAAGAAAGACGAGAAACTATCGAGAATCCCAGAGAGAAAAACGGAAGATCGAGATAGGAGCGTCGGGCGCTCAGACTGCGGGGCGGGATTGACGAATTCTTCGTTCACAGGTCCTGGGGAGAATCACTTGTCTGCCGCAACTTCCTGATCGGCCAACCGCAAGCAGTCGCCGTCAACCTTCTCTATCCCCGCCCTACGCCTACGTATTCAAACCCCATAGCGCGCAGCCGCGTGGAATCCAGCAGGTTCTTGGTATCTACAATGATGGGTTTCTTGAGCAGGTGCTTGATGCGGTCAAAATCAAGCGCGCGGAACTCTGGCCAGCCCGTGCCTACCACCAGCGCATCCATGCCTTCCGCCGCCGCATAGGCCGATTCGCAATAGCGCACCGAGCCATTCAGCCGCAGCTTGGCCTCGGAGAGCGCCACTGGATCATAAGCCCGCACCCGCGCGCCGTTGGCCACCAGCCGTTCGGCCAAGCGCACGGCAGAAGATCCCGCCACCGAATTCGTATTCGGCTTAAACGCCATACCAAGAATTCCCACGTCTTTGTTCTCCACCGAATTCAGAGCCAGGGCAATCTTTTCAACCAGGCGCTCCGCGAGGGTGTGGTTAACATCTCGCGCGGCGCTCAGCACTCGCAGCGGAACCCCGTTGGCTTTGGCCAGTTCCGCCAATGAATCCATGTCAGACTCGGCAAACACGCCGCCCATGCCCGCTCCCGGCTGCAGGCAGCGCGGAGCGATTTTCTTGTCGAGGCCAAGCGCCAGAGCCAGGCTCACAGCATCTGCTCCCACGCGCTCGCACAGCGCAGCCACCTCGTTGATGAAAGAAATCTTGGTCGCCACAAACGCCGTCGCCGATTCCCGCACCAGTTCCGCTGTCGCCTGGTTGGTAACAATCACCGGAACCCCGCGCATCACCAGCGGGTGAAAAATCTGCTTCAGAACCTGCACTGCTTCGTTGGAGGTCGATCCAAGAATCAGCCGGTCCGGCCAGTTGAAGTCTTCCACCGCGCATCCGTCGGTGAAGAACATGGGTTGGGAAACGATCGTGCCATGCACGCCCGCATCTTTCAGAGATTTCTCGAGCGCCGTAGCCGTGCCCACCGCCACCGGCGTAACAATGGTTAGAATCGGAGGCTTGGTCGCCAGCCGGGCGATCCGCATCACCACGTCGGCCAGGTTTTCCGCTCCATCTTCAGCCAGGAAAATAACTTGGGTCTTGCGCGCAAAGGATTCGATATCGGTGGAATACGCCAACCGTCCCGCCCGCACGTTTCGCCGGATGATCTCTTTCAGGTTTTTCTCAAAGAATGGGATGTTGCCCTGCGCCATTTCCACCATGCGCGAACGGTCAGGATGACAGCACGAAACCGGAGTGCCAAAATCTGCCAGACAGGCCGAAATCACTGTTCCCAGGTAACCCGAACCGTAGACCCCGATCTGCATTCCTGCCCTCCGGCCTTGCCTAAAACCCACGCCCAAGCGGCTCCCAGCGCGGGATTTCCACAGTTCCCTATCTTTAGTATTTACAGCCCGCCCCGCCCTCGCGCAATGCACGGGAGGGAGATGTACCAGGGGCCATGCAGACTAGGCAAGGGGTAACGTAATCCCCGGGGTAACTGGTGAGGTAACCAGACGAGGTTACGGGCGACTTAAGACATTGGCCGGTTCACGGACGAGTGCGTACGCCAAGAAACAGTCGATATATGCTATTCGACCGTAGTTTTCCGACATTCTGATTCTAGGTTTGGCCGAAGGCAACAGCTGCATCAGTCACCGTTGCGTCCCACCCGACCAGCTTGTCCATGCTGGTGACCTTCAACACTGAATCGATGTGTTTGTTGGCCCCTGCCAGCCGCAGCTCTCCACCCGCCTGCTTCACGATCCCGGCGGACATCACGATGATCCCGACACCGGTGCTGTCCATATGGGTCACGCCGCTCAGGTCAAAGATGATCTTCTTTTCGTTCTTCTCGCGCACCAGACTGTCGGTAGCCCATTCCAGCTGCTTGCACTCCCGGCCGATGGTGATTCTTCCTGTTATCTCAAGGACAACGATGTCAGGCGGCAAGTGCTTGGTCTGAATCTCCAGCATAAGAGTCCTTTCTAATTCGCGGCAATGCGAGATGGTTTGGACCAACCACGCAGGGAGGGTCTTTCCTTGGCCGATCATATTAGGGGCGGGGCGCGGGCAAGTCAATGCGCTGCGGCGCTCCCATGGATAGGATTTTGTCAGCAGCCCATGGAAATCCGATGACTGCAGTCCTCTAACGGCTCCCCGTCACCGGCCGCGGGGGCGCGTCCTTCACGTATTTGTCAAACCAGCGAAGCATCTCGTAAACCAGCTGTTCGTTAGACTCCATCGCGGTGTACCAGTGCGGCTCGTGCAGCAGGACGACCAGGCGAGTGGTCCCGCCATTGCCTCGAATCGCTTCGTACAGCTTGGTCGATTGTATCGGCGTGGTGCCCGGATTCGCGTCTTCCGCGCCGTGCACGATGAGCAGCGGCGTCTTCAATTTGTCGGCAAAGAAAAACGGCGAGACCTTCAGGTACACATCCGACGCCTCCCAAACTGATCGCCGCTCGTTCTGAAAACCGAAAGGCGTGAGCGTCTTGTTATACGAGCCACTGGTAGCAACCCCGGCGCGGAATAAGTCCGAATGGGCGACCAGGTTGGCGGTCATTAAAGCGCCGTGGCTGTGTCCGGTAACGCCGGTGCGGTCGGGGTCGGCAACGCCCAGCCGCACCGCTTCATCAACTGCGGCCTTGGCATCGGCAACGAGCTGTTCCAGATACGTGTCGTAGGCTTTTTTCGGATCGCCGACGATAGGGAACGAATCAAAACACACTGCAACATTCGCATAACGCGGCAATTATTAATCGAGACGGGAGGGTGCGTCAACGCCCGTGAGCTGCGTGTCGACAGTCGGCGCAACATCCCCACTGCACTCGTCGACCGAGGCTACGAGCGTGAACCCTCGGCCACAGGGCCGCCAGCAGGAAAATCCCAGCATCAGCAACTTGTTTACGGCGAAACCAAACTGCCGCCGAGCAGCACCGGAGCGAGGTCCACCCAGCAGTTTTGCGCGTCTTCCCGAACAAACGTGAGCCGATCGAGCAGGATGCGCCGGCTTCCCGCATATTGCTGCCAGCGTTCGCGGGCGGTGCGCAGGGCCTGTTCAGCCATCGGTTCGGTCGCCATTTTCACGACCGTGAGGTGCGGGATGTAAGGCCACTCCTCGGCGAATGCGAGCGTCTGCTGGTTCAGTTGGTCGTGCAACTCCTGCAGGCGCGACGCTCCGTAGGTCACGCGGATATAAACCGTCGGCGTGGTGGGGACAAAGGATTGCATGTCGCCCAGGGTCACTTCAAAGGGCTCGGCCTGGCTGCAGATCCCCGCCACCATCTGCAGCGCGGCAGCTTCAGTTCCCCGCAACAGACGCGGCGGCAGAAAAGTGATGTGGGCGGCGAGATGAGGTAGGTTGGGATGCAGCTCCCGCCGGAGGTTCTCCACGAACTCCCCCACTGGACTCTTTACGTACGCAACCAGCGCATACCGCAGGCTCTGCATATCCAGTAAAAAATTATAGCGCGTTCCGTCGTTTATAATTCGAAGAGTCGTTGATTCAGTAGAGTCATTTAGTAATAATGTCGGGGCGTAGCGCAGCCTGGTAGCGCACCTGCCTTGGGCGCAGGGGGTCCGCGGTTCAAATCCGCGCGCCCCGACCAACAACTTCTTCTGTAACAATACATTCCCGAAGCGCGAGTTTCAGTTTTGCCGACCAACCGGGGAGTTGGCAAGAGACAGTCGACAACAATTCGCTGCTACTGGACGAACCGGCGGAAGAAGCTGTCTTGTTTCCACTCCGGGCGGTGATCTGCGTCGGCGACGCGCAACACCAAATGTTCGAGGATAGCGTTGAATTGCGCGGCGGCCGCGAGGTCGACGGGCTGGCTCAGGTCATCTGAAGGCGCGTGGTAGCGCTCGGTATACCAGGCCTTGAAGATTTTCTCTTCCGGCGTACCGGGAATGTAACCGAACTTGAACGCAAGCGACGGAACGCCCTTCTTAATAAAGCTGTACTGATCGCTGCGGATGAAACGATTGTGCTCCGGTTCCTTGTCGGCTTGTACCTGTACACCCGCCTGTCCAGCAACCGCACGCACATCGTCGCCCAGAGTGGATTCGGCGAGCCCCTGGACTTCGAGGTATTTCAGCGGAAAGAGCGGAAGATACATATCCATATTGATATCGGCGACGATGGTGCCGGATACGGTGGGATGCCCGGCAAAATACTGGGAGCCGAGCAAACCCTTTTCTTCACCGGTGACGGAAAGGAACAGAATCGAGCGCTTTGGTTTTGTTCCTGAATCTCTGATCGCCCGGGCGATTTCAATCAGCGATGCGTCGCCCGAGGCGTCGTCCATCGCGCCATTGTAAATGCGGTCGCCGTTCACAGGCTCGCCGATCCCAAGATGATCGAGGTGGGCACTGACAACCACATACTCCTTCTTGAGGTCTGGATCGCTGCCCGGCAGAACCCCCACGACGTTCTCGGATTTCGCTTCCGAGCGAGTCATTCCGACGCGCGCATGAACCTTCACAGCAAGTGGAAAGTGCGGCAAAGGCTTATCTGCATTAAGCGCCGCGAGAATCTCCTGGAAGGTGTGGCCGCTGCCCGCGAAGAGCATGTCGGCGCGTTCGGGATTAAACACGATCCCCACTTGGAGCGGAGGCGGCACACCCTGTCCTGGATCGCGCAGTTCCATTCTCGGCTGGAACCGCGATGCGGCAACCCGCGACCAGGGGACCTCAAGACTCTTGGGGTTCGGTATGGCGATAGTGCCGATCGCTCCTGCCTTCAGAAGTGCCTTCCGGCGTTCTTCGCCCGATTGGTAGTGCGCTTTGATCGCGCCGGACATGTCCGCGGGGCCGCCTGTCACAAACACCACGATTTTTCCCTTCACGTCCTGGCCGGCCAAATCGTCGTACTTCAATTCGGGGATTGTGAGCCCGTAGCCGACAAACACCGCGCCGGCTTCGACATTCTCCGCCGCGTGCGAACTGACGCCGAGCACGGCATCGTCGCCGAGTTTCACGGATTGCATTTTTCCGTCGCGGAGCAAATCCAGCGAGCAGCGAGTTTCGTCAATCCGCACAACCTCAAAATCCATGGGCTGCCGGTAACCCTGGGTGCCAGCAGGCTGCAGACCTGCAGCACGGAATTGCTCAGCCATGTAGTCGGAGGCTTTTTCGAAACCACGGCTTCCGACGTCGCGACCTTCTAGGCTGTCGTCTGCGAGAAACTGAATGTGTGACCACCAGCGTTGGCCGGTCGCATCCCCAGTGGCGCTTTGCCCCAAAGCGGCGCTGCTGGCAATAGTCAGTGCGAGGCAAACCAGCCAACTAAGTCGTTTCACGTGAGATGACCTCCCATTCCAGAGTCGAAATGTGAGACGCGCCCCAGATATCCAAATCTGCCCCGCTGCGCGCCAAGAAATCCATTCTAAACCGTCACCGAAGGGGCCTTTCTTGCGAGCGCACCAAACTCGGCCTCATTAAATTCTATTGCTGCTGGTGAAACTCAACCCTGGGCGGATGACGGGCAAACCGGAAGGTCAACAACAATGTTTGGCAAGGTGCGGAGTATGCAATGAAAGAAGCAGTCAAGATTTCGTGTGCTTGCGCCTAAATCTATTGGCGAACATGCACCCGAGGGCGAATCCTAGCATGGCTCCGATAAAAGCGGCACTGGGCAGGACGCCCGGCGACGAATGACCATTGTTTGGGGCAAAGTGGACAAAGAGGAGCGAAACGTATGCCATCGACCCAGTCCAAAAAGCGAGCCGTAGATACATGACGACCTCCGTCGAGATTCTACCACGACGTCTCTGTGCTCGTAAGTGTCATGCCGAAGGGTTTGACTAGGTCTCCATGTGCCAAGTCGAGGCTAGGTTCAGCCCTGGGCGGGTGGCAGGCCGATTTCCCCTTTGGAGGAAGCGAGCTTCCTCTCCCTGGTGAGCCGAGCCTGAAATTTGACCTTGAAAATTAAATTCGAAAGGACGGTCGAAAGCGATAGCGACCGCGAAATCTCCAGCTGCTCTCGGTTGCACCCGAAGCACCTTGCCGCGAGCCCTCAGTTGTGCGCCAGCCTGGGGCAGTTGCGCAATTCCGATCGCCACTTCTACCGTGGAACCCTCGGGAATCGGAAAAGCGCTAGCCAGCAAAATACCCCCAAGGCTGACGTTCTCCGAGCGGGCATGTAATTCCTGGTGAGCCAGAGTGAGCGAAACGGGTAGGTTAAGAGGGTAGCGAATGCTGAGCCGTTCTAATTGTTGAGGGGAGTCCATTCGGAAAGAGTAAGCCGAACTCTGTTTCGCAGACAGGTGACTGTGGTCCATCCAGGCATCGGCAAAAGGCCGGGGGGCAGGGCAGTAATCTGTTACGTAGCTCGATGGATGGTCTCGGCGGAGAACGACGCCGCTTCCACCGCCAACCATGGAGGATGATCGGCGGCAAGTACAAAAAAAGAACGGCCACCTCGAATAGTGGCCGTTCAATTTTATCGCTGTTGCCCTGGTTTAACGATCTTTCTCAGGTTTCGCGGTTTTGTTGTTGTGCTTCTCGTTGTAGATCTGCTTGCTGTTTTTGTTTTCTTCCTTGTTGGCCTGCTGTTTCTGTTGCTTGGTCAATGCGCCCCCGTTGGCGGTGCGCTCGTTGTGAACCTGCTGGGCGACCGCGGCCTGGTTCTCGTTGGTCTTAGCCGCTTCGCCGGAGGTCATCTGGCCGCTGCGCAGCCCTTCTGCGGTGCGCTGCTGCTGGTTGGCTTCCCGATCGTCGACCTCGTTCGGCTTCACGGTATTCCCGTTGTGCTTTTCGTCGTAGATCTGACGGCTGGCGGCATTTTGCTCGCCGTTGATCTGCTGACGCTCCGCACCGGTGAGCTTGCCACCGTTCGCTTCCCGATCGTTGTGCACCTGCTGATCAATGTTGGATTGCGTTTGCTCAGCGCGGGCCGCCTCGCCGGAAGTCATTTGGCCGCTGCGCAAACCGTTGGAAATGCGCTGGTCCTGGTTGGCTTCACGGGTATTGGGATTGTAGTTGCGCCCAACCGAGCGATCGGCCGACGAGATGGGCTGCGATTGCGCGTGCTGCTGCGCCACCTGGTGATACGCGTTTACATTCGCGCTCGCCATGGTTGCTGGACGTCCTTGATTCACCGACGCCAACTGTGCGCGATCTTGCGAAGCGAAGCGTTCATGCTGCACCTGGTCTGCGGTTGCCTCGAAGTGGTGCTCATTGGCCGCTTGCATCTCCACAGCCGTTGCATGCACCTGAATGCCCTCGCCGCCATTGAAGCTTACGTGGTTGACGTTCACGATGGTGTTTTCCGTCACGATGGTTCGGTTCTCGTACACATTGGTGACGTGTACGCTTCCGAAGTTTGCAACGGCACTGTTATAAGCGAATACTCCGCCACGCCATTCGCCGCCGACGAAACCGACGCCGCCGAAGCCAAAGCCGTAGTTAACGCCGCCGTAGAACCCAACATGCGGGCCCCAGTAGCCGCCGTGCCACCCGTACGCTCCGCCTTCATAGCCCCAGTAGCCAGGCGTCCACAGAAGGCCGGCGACGGGAGGTTGCGCCCACACGCCCGGAACCCAGAAGTAGCCCGCATCCCCGTAGGACCAGTAGCCGGGAGTCCAGAGATAACCGGGTGCCGGCAGCGCAGGCTGCTCATACACCGGTAAAACCGGAGGAGCAACGTGGATGTTGATAGCGAAGCCGATGCCAATTTGCGCCTGCGCGGTGGGCAGGGCAAGCATGGGCAGCATGATCACTGCAGCGGCAAACAGATTGCGAAATGTTGAACGAAGAGACATAGTTATTTCTCCTTGTGCCGGGGCCCCAAAACGGCAGTATCTCCCCGTCTGCCCGCACTCCGCGGGCGTATTCATTAAAACCCAGAATCCCGATCTTTGTTGCAAACCAAAGTCCAGGCCCCCGGGGTTATTAAGTGTAGCGATTCAATAAAACAACGTCGGCTATTGTCGTGCGGTGATTACTTTTAGGGATGTACCGAAGTTACTCAATTTTCGCGCAGCACATAGGCAGGTTATGGACATCGCCGTTGGCGTCTTGTTTGCTCCTTTCACCATGACCATTCAGGGGTGGGAGCAGGTCAAAGAGCTACTACACCGGGCCATGCAACTTGCTCCGGATCTGCGCGTCCTCGTTTCTCGACAAGGCGTGCTGTTCCGATGTTGCCCTGCGCGGCGAGGTGGAGTCACTTCTGCTGGCCGGCGAAGGTGTCCGCACCGGCTTCCTGCAATCGGCACCGCCGGACGCGCTTTGGCAGTCGTCCCTTTTCTTCGTCTGTCCTGCTATCATCGTTGCCCGAGGGGGGAACTGAAATGGGAAACCTGTCTATTGTTGTACAGCGGTTGAGGAAAGAGCGGGAACGCGTACAAAAGGAAGCCCAACGTATTGATGCGGCGCTTGCAGCTTTGGGAAGTGTGAGCTCCAACGGTTCGTCACGACGGCACTCGATGTCTGCCGGCGCTCGTCGGAAGATCAGCTTGGCACAGAAGGCACGATGGGCCAAACAAAAGGCAAGTCCGAGACGAACCATTTCAGCAGACGGTCGAAGGAGAATCGCTGCCGCCCAGCGTGCGAGGTGGCTGAGGGTAAGGCGCGGGAACAAGGCTGCCTGATCAGACGCTGTCCCGCCAGACCATCTTTCAAAGCCTCGGTCGAGTACCGGGGCTTTTCCGTTTTCCAAACAGGACGAATTTGTACCCTGGGCAGCGAGATATTTATCGATGAGAACAATTTTCTTTGTACTGTCCGCAGCCGAACCTGCAGTCTTGAATCACTTCGCCCACGCCAGACCGTCTGCAAACTTACCCGCAACAATCAGATTCTGGACATTCCATTGTGCCAGATCAATCGCCGCAACCTTCCCGGCCGCGCTGCACGACACGTAAGCCATCTTGCCGTCCGGACGAATCAGGATTTCCTGCGGCATTGTCGCGACTTCGATGCGGCGCGTGACCTGCATGCTTCCCAGGTCCACGACGGCCACCTGGTTTGTAGAAGGGATCGCGACCAGCAGCCAGCGGCCGTCCGGCGTTGCGGCTGTCCCGTAACCCAACCCAGGGAGCGCCACCCATGTTTTCACCCGCTTGGTCGCCGTATCGATCACGGCGAGCTGCGGCTTGGTTTGATCGGCTGTAAACACTAGCTTGTCGTCGGCTGAAATTGCAATCCGCTGTATCTGTCCCGACACCGGAATTACCGCAACGGTTTTCCGGCCCACCATGTCGAGTACAGAGACCGTGCCCGGTCCAACATTAGCGGTATAGCCGAGCCGCCCGTCATGCGATAAGGCGAGCATGTGCGATTCCACCTGCCCGGTTGGAACCGCGCCCACGATCTTCCTTGTTCCCGGATCGACCACCGTCACGCTCTTATCTAACTCCGTCGTGACGTAGAGCAACCCGCTCACAGGGTCCAGAACCGGAAGATGCGGTCGTACCCCATGACCAAACTCAATGTCGCCGACGATCGACCGTGATGGCAGGTCGATGACGAGCATCTCGTGTCCATCGATACCAGGCTTTCCCACACCGGAGCTACCATAGATGGGCACAAATGCAGTGCGTCCATCCGCGGAAACCGCAATTTCGTGCCCATGGACCCCAATTGTTTTCTCTGCTATGGTCGCAACCTGTCGCGCGGAAACAGGATCAACGATGCTCAGATCGGTGTCACCCTGGTTGACTACGAGCAATGTTTGAGCGCCGACGCTCACTGGAAGCAGGCCAAGACAAAAGCTTGGCAGCAATAGACATTGAAAGACGAACTTTCGCATAGGCCGAAAAGTATAATCCATCGGCGAATCTGGCTTCGCCGCTCCAGCTATTCGTAGCGCAGGGCCTCAATGGGATCGAGACGCGAGGCCCGAACGGCGGGCACCATCCCGCTCACCAACCCTACCGCAGCTAGGATCAGCGTAGCCACGATCAGCGTACTCGGAGCAATGACCAGGCGGATGTCGCCGGCTTCCGCATTCTTCGCCATCGCACTGTATAGAGTGAGCCTTCCCACAGAAAACGCAACTCCATACGCCAGGAGGACTCCCAGCGCTCCGCCGATGAAGGTGATGGTCAGAGATTCGGCCAGGAACTGAAGGAGGATGTGACTCCTGCGCGCACCCAGCGCTTTTTCCACACCGATCTCTCGCGTGCGTTGAGTCACTGAGACCAGCATGATGTTCATCAGGCCAACTCCGCCGATGCCCAGCGTAAGCGTACCGATGAAGCCCAGCAGAATCTTCAGGCCGAGCGTAATCATTTCGAACTGGTGGATCTGTTCCATGAGGTTAAACACATACATCGCTCGCCGGTCGGTGGGGTTGAACTTGTGTTCTATGGCCATCACCGAGCGCACGGTGTGTTCCAGATCCTCATACGCCGGGGTCTCGTAGTTGAACCAGATGGCGTCGAGGTAGTGCGTATCCTTAATGTCGCTCATGGTGGTGAAAGGGACGTAGATCACGCGGTTGACATTGTCATCGCCCCCTTGCATCTTGGGGTTCAGGATCCCGATAACCTCAACGCTAAGGCCATCGACGCGGATTCGTTCGCCCAACGCGCTGCGTCCCGAGAAAAGCTTTTCTTTGGCCTCTGAGCCGATGACCGCAACGCGGGCGTGCTGCGTCTCATCTTCTGGGTTGTAGAAACGGCCTTGCGCCAGTTTGAGCGCGCGGATGGAAAAGACGTTGGGATAGTTACCGGTGACGTTAAAGGTGAACGTTCGCGTCTCGTACTGGATGTTGGCCTGCTTGTCAGCTTCGGGTGTGATCTGCGCGATTTGCGGGATGTTCGTGGTAAGGATGTCAACATCGTCGAGGGTAAAGCGTACGGGCAAGCCTGCCTTCTGGCCACCCGCCTGCATAGAGCTGCGGCCCGGAGCCAGGATCATCAGCTTGGTGCCGAAGTTGGCGAAGATGTTGGCACAAGCCTGGCCGAAGCCGTTGCCGTAAGAGAGCAGCATGACAACCGTCGCTATGCCCCAGGCCATGCCGAGCATGGTGAGGGTAGTACGGCGGCGGTTGTGCCGCATGGCGCCGTAGGCTTCGTTTAGCAAATCACGGAGCATCGTCTTGGTCCAGATCCTAACCCCGTCCTATTCCTGCCGGAGCGCCTCGACTGGCGGTAGCATGGCGGCCTTGCGCGCCGGATACAGTCCCGCAACCACGCCCGCCAGCGTCAGGCAGCCGATGGCGAGAATCGCCGATGCCGGCACCAGCTTGGGAGGATCAAAATTCCCCGGCGACTGCTGCGTACCCAGAATCGCCATCAGCCCGCCGGCCAACCCCATGCCAATCAGTCCACTCAGGAACGTAAGAAGAGTTCCTTCCATGAAGAACTGGAACAGAATGCTGCGGTTGGTGGCTCCCAGAGCCTTGCGCAATCCGATCTCACGAGTGCGCTCGCTGACCGCCACCAGCATGATGTTGATGACGCCAATGGCGCCCAAGCCCAGGGTCACCAACCCCACGGTGCCCAGGAACAAGTTCATGGCATCAAAAATCTTGCCCATCATCTCCGCTTGCTGAACCGTATCCAGATTTTCGAATGCGTCTTCATCGCGATAGTCGAAGCCGTGATTCCGGGCGATGATCTTGTGGACTTCTTCCCGCGCCAGCATGTGCTCAGCCGGCACGCGCGGCTGATAGTTGATCAGGGAAATGGAGTTCTGATGGTTCTCCCCCTTGAGCGGAAAGTAGGTGGCCATCACCTGGAAGGGAATGTAGCCGCGCATGTTGGTCATGTTTTCATCACCCCTGCCGATGCGCTTTACCGTGCCGATCACTTCGAACCTTACGTCATTGAGCAGGATGAATGCGCCCAGCGCGGGTCTTCCAGAAAAGAGGTTCCGGGTCAACTCATCGCCGAGCACGATGACGTTGCGCCTTTGGGTGTCGTCCAAGCCATTGAGCCAGCGTCCCTGCTGGAGCGGAAGATATCGGATGCCGGAGTACTGAGGCTCCACGCCCACTATCTGCCCGTTGGCGCTGGCGAATTCGCTCACCGCGTGCATGTCATCGCGCGACAACACAGGCGAAGAATTACGGACGTGGGGAGCTTCCCTGCGGATGTCCAAGTAGTCCTGGTACGTAAGCAGGTAGTTGCGGGCGGAGTTCATACTGCCGGCAACCACGGGGGCGCGGCCAGGGAAGATAAACATAATGTTTTCCCCGAATTCGGCCAGGCCGCGCTTGTTTCCCGAGCGGAAACCTTCGCCCAGACCCACCAGCAGCAGCAAAGACCCCACACCCCAGGCCACCCCAAACATAGTGAGAAAGGAGCGCAGCTTGTGCGCCCACAGGGTGCGGAAGATCTGCGCGAAGATGTCCAGGATCATGCGCATGATTACAGCCATTGTACCTTTGACCTTCCCTGCTCAGGTGCAGTTTTCCGGCACAGTGTCGCACCCTCCCTTCGATGCCGTCAGCAATATTTGCACTCGAAGTTGTGCATCAAGTTGGCTTATCTACCATGTACTTCTGACTCTACCCAGATTGCACGACTGCCTATACACTATCTGCTTCGTGCACCTCCCCCGAGCGACAAACCGCCTGTCCGTGACGGTCGTCCCAGCGATCGTGCTGTGCTTGATGGTAGCGCTGCCGTTGCATGCGCAAGCCGGCGCGAACGAATTGAGTTTCTCGCCAACCAGCCAGACGTACGGCCGTGTCAAAGTAGGGCAAACCCGAGCTTTTTACATGTCCGTCACCAACCACGGCGAATCGATGGTAACGATTTCGGGCATAGATTCCAGCGATAGCAAATTCACAGTTTCGAAATTAGAGCTGCCGAAGATTCTGGCCCCAGGAGCAAGGCTGGTGCTGAGGGTGACTTTCGCGCCCACCGCGACAGGTTGGGTGGGCGGGCAGGTCTCCGTTGTCAGCAACGCCTCCAACCCGATTGTTACCCTTGAAGTGGGGGGCACCGGCGTGACCAGCGAAGTGATTGCCAGTCCGGCGAGCGTATCGTTCGGCAACCTGAGCCTGGGACGGAGTTCAACCTTGCCGCTCGTGCTCATCAATGCCAGCCCCTCGAGCGTGACCCTGCAGAGCGCGGAAATTACCGGTGGCGCGTTCTCTGTGAGCGGTGCGAAGTTTCCTCTAACCCTGGCGGGCTGGCACGCGGTGAAGTTGGATGCCACCTTTAAACCGCAGGTGGAGGGCCCGGCCTCCGGCACCTTATTTGTCTCCGGTCCGGCAGTGTACATACCTTTTGAAGGCACTGGCCTCGGCGCCGGCAAGCCCCAGCTGACCATTGTCCCCGCCACACTCACCTTTGGCAATGTGGGCGTGGGAACCACCAAGACGCTGACACTTGGGCTGGGAGCCACTGGCGAAGCCGTAACCATTTCTTCGGTCTCCAGCAGCAGTTCGCAGTTTGCCGTGCCTGGCGTGGCGTTTCCCTTGACGGTTCAGCCGGGACACGAGCTCTCACTCAACGTCACCTTTACGCCGCAGAACAGCGGGAGTAAGTCGGCGACGCTCTCGTTTGCCAGCGACGCCGAGAACTCCCCGTCGTCCGAGGCCTTGGGCGGTGCGGGCACCACACTTTATGTCACCCTCTCCTGGAACCCGAGCACATCGCAGGTATCGGGATACAACGTTTACCGGAGCACGTCTCCCACCGGTGCTCTAATTAAGATCAATTCAAAGGTTGACCCCGAGACCATGTATACGGATGCAACTATAGTCAGCGGCAGCACCTACTACTACGCAACCACAGCGGTGAACGCAAGCGGGCAAGAGAGCGCTTATTCGAACCGCGTCGAGGTGGTCGTTCCGTAGGTGGTTCGGTAAACTGTCGCGCCCTCACCCACCCTTCCGGCCGGCATTCTCGCCATCAGTTTCTTGCTCTCTGGAGGGATTCAACCACGATCTGCGGATCAGTGACGTGGTTACATCAAGCTGGACTCCCGAATGGAGTGTTCAAGGGACAATGACAGCGGCTCCGTCGATGGCATCACTCTTGACGGCCGCGAGCGCTTCGTTGGCCTGTTCGAGCGAGAAGACAGTCACCTTGGGCTGGAGCCGAATATCGGCCGCGATCTTGAGAAAATCCTTTGCGTCGGATCGAGTCATATTTGCCACGCTGCGGATTTGACGCTCACCCCACAGGAGCTGGTCGTAATCGAACTGCGGAATGCGATCAAGATGAATGGCGTTGATGGCAACGACGCCCCCTTTTCGCAGGCTAGAAAGCGCGGCGATCACCACGTCTCCGCTGGGCGCAAAAGTCACGGCGCGATCGAGTTCGACTGGCGGTTTGTCGGTTTCACTGCCCACCCAAGCCGCGCCTAACGAGGCAGCTAACTTGCGATGCGAATCGCCGCGGGTCGAGACATACACCTTGCAGTTCCATGACTGCAGAACTGCGATCGCCAGATGCGCGGACGCGCCGAAGCCGAATAGTCCAACCCGATCCCCCGGCTCGACCCCAGCGACTCGCAGGCTGCGAAAGCCGATGATGCCGGCACAGAGAAGAGGAGCGGCGTGCAGGTCGTCCAGCTCCGGCGGAAGCTTGAACACAAAATCGCTGCGCGCTGCAGCATACTCCGCATAGCCCCCATCGACGGTATATCCGGTGAAGACCGGCACATCGCACAGATTTTCCATGCCACGACGGCAGTACGGGCAAGTTCCGTCGACGCCGCCGACCCAGGAAACTCCGACGCGCACACCCAGCGGCAACTCGGCCGTAGCGCCCTCCACAATGTCCCCTACGATTTGGTGGCCGGGGATGAGCGCCTCCTTTCGCGGCGGCAATTCTCCTTCAACGATATGCAGATCCGTGCGACAGACGCCGCAAGCTCGTACCCGAAGCAGGATCTGACCCGCTGCGAGCTGCGGCTTCGGAGTCTCTTCGACATGAAGAGGCTTCTTTGGGTCTCTCGGCGTTCTGAAGATCGCGGCTCTCAATGATTCTGTCCTGGACTCTGAAGCTACCTTCGAAGGAGCTTCGTATCAGGATACCGCCTGCGTTTCGTCGTTCTCAATGCTGAATCCTCTTTGCCGTCTGCAGCCGCTTCTCGTAACCTGACTGCGCGACTCCCTCTGGAGCTGAACCGGAGCTGCGATTCCGTTGTGGCCGGGGCCTTTAAGGGTCGCAGTCCCACCTTTCGTAACCCTCTCACCTGCACAATTTTCGTTGCACTTTAACACGAGTGAAATATTCTCCAAGTAGCATCTGTTGAAGGAGGGCGCCCATGGGTTCGCCGCGTATTGCGAAGTCGCTGCCGCTGCAGGTGGCTGCGATCTGCTATCGCAAGCGAGGCGCGGCGGTGGAATTCCTGCTGGTGAACACCAACGGCGGAAACAAGTGGACCTTCCCCAAGGGTTCACCGGAAGCCCGCCTTTCGCACAGCCAGGCCGCTGAGCGGGAAGCTGCCGAAGAAGCTGGCGCTATCGGCACCATCGAGCCTCGACATTTTCACCTCTACATTCACTCCAAGGGCGTTTTCTGGCAGCCGGGCGGCGTGCAGGAGTTTGTTGTGAAGGCCTTTCTGATGGAAATCCACGAAATGCGCCGGCCCGATGAGCCGATGCGCCGCCCCACCTGGTTCAGCCCGGAAGAAGCCCGTCAACGGTTGGCCAAAGGCCGCGAAGTAAAGTACGCGCACGAACTGGAAGCGGTGATCGATCGCGCGCTGGAACGCATGCACGTCCACAACGGGTTGTGGAGCAAATATCCGGAAAACCGCAGCACCCGCGCCGCCACGCACTCCTGATTTGTCTCTAGCTACTAGGTACTGGGTACCGCCTTTTTATGAGACGATGAATCCAGCCCATGATCCAGCTTTCCGGCGCCGGAAAACGTTTCGGCCACAAACTTCTTTTTGAAAACACTGACTGGCTGATCACGCCGCACGACCGTGTTGGCCTCGTGGGCGCGAACGGCACGGGCAAATCCACGCTGATGAAGGTCCTCGCGGGCCTCGACACCTTCGACTACGGTTCGCTCATCGTCGCCAAAGGCACCACCGCGGGATATCTGCCCCAGGATGGCCTCTCGCTTTCCGGCCGCACGGTCTTTGCCGAATGCATGGCAGTGTTCACCGAACTGCACGCCATGGAGCGGGAACTGGAAACGCTCACCCACCGCATTTCCGAACTCGACCATGCCAGCCCGGAGTATGCCGACGTCGCCGACCGCTATCACAGCCTGGAACACGAATTTCGCACCCGCGACGGCTACTCGATCGAAGCTGAAGTGGGACGCGTGCTCCAGGGGCTGGGCTTCCACAAAGAAGACTGGGAGCGGCAGACGGACGAATTCTCCGGCGGCTGGCAGATGCGGCTGGCGCTGGCGAAGTTGCTGCTGCAAAAGCCGAACCTGCTGTTGCTGGACGAACCCACCAACCACCTCGACCTGGAAGCCCGCAACTGGCTGGAAGAATATCTGCACGATTATCCACACGCCCTGGTGCTGATCTCGCACGACCGCTATTTTCTCGACGTAGTCGTCAACAAGATCGCCGAAATCTGGAACAAGCGCTTCTGGTTCTATACCGGCAACTACGACAAGTTCCTCACGCAGAAGACGCAACGCAACGAGCAGCTGCAGGCCGCCTACCGCAACCAGCGCGACCGCATCGAGCAGCTCGAAGTGTTCATCAACCGCTTCCGCTACCAGGCCACCAAGGCCAAGCAGGTGCAAAGTCGCATCAAGGAGCTGGAAAAGATCGAGCGCATCGAGGTGCCTCCGGAAGAAAAAACGATTCACTTCTCTTTCCCGCAGCCGAAGCCCAGCGGCCGGATCGTAGCCGAGTTCGAGGGAGTGGCCAAGAGCTATCCCAAAGCCGGCGGCGGCGAAAAAGAGGTCTTCCGCGACGTCAGCTTCCTGATCGAGCGCGGCGACCGCATTGCTCTTGTCGGCGTGAACGGTGCCGGCAAGTCCACGCTCATCAAGTTGCTGGCGGGCACAGAACGGACAACGCACGGCGAATTCCGCCTCGGCCACAACGTTCAGGCCGACTACTTTGCGCAGGATCAATACAAAGAGCTGGATGCGGACGCGCGAATGATCGACGACCTGGGCAACGCGTCCCCGCGCTCCACGCAGACGGAACTGCGGAGCTTGCTCGGCTGTTTTCTGTTCTCAGAAGATGACGTGTTTAAGAAGATCGGAGTGCTCTCCGGCGGCGAGCGCGGCCGCTATGCCCTGCTCCGTCTCTTGCTGCATCCAGCAAATTTCCTGCTGCTCGACGAGCCCACCAACCACCTCGACCTCCGCGCCAAAGACGTTCTACTTGACGCGCTAATGGAGTACACCGGAACGGTCGTTTTCGTTTCGCACGACCGTTACTTCATCGACAAGCTGGCCACGCGGGTTTTCGAGATTGGCGACGGCAAGGTCGAAGTTTATCCCGGCAATTACGAAGACTATCTCTGGCGCAAGCAGGGCGGGAGCGCAAAGCAGAATGAGTCCATCCGCCGGCAATTGAGTGCAACCGGGCTTGCTCCGCAGACCCCGTCCAACGGCAATCAAGCCTCCAGTGAAGCTGTTCCCACTGCCAAGGCAAAGCGCCTGAACCCCATCAAACGCAAGAAGATGGAAGACCGCATCCGTGAACTTGAGGGAGAAATCAGCCGCGCCGAGACCGTAATCGCGCAGTGTGAAACTGCCTTGCAGGAGTTCGTCAGCGCCGATGAGAGCCAGCGCCAGTCCCAGGAACTCGACCAGCGCAAAGCCGCGCACGCCGCCCTGATCAAGGAATGGGAAGAGCTCAGCCAGTCTCTGCAGGCAGCCGACTAAAGAGAAGTTAACAAATGGCCAGCCTCCACGCGCAACCGTACAGCCTCTTCCGTAATCTCGGAGGATTACTTACCTCTGTGCGATAGTGAGCATGGCCGAAGGGACAGCAACCAACCCGAAGCCCAAAATTCAGACCAACCGGAGCGGCTCCGATAGTACGTGCCGCGCGGGATGAAGGAAGGTCGCATGCTTCAGTCCTCAGAGTACACGTACGGCGGGAAGTCCAGCTCTCCAGCCTCCAACCCCAACACTTTTACTCCAGCCAAGACCGTCAGCGCCCCCATTGAGCAGGCCACCATTGGCCGCACGCTCGTCATCAAGGGCGAAATCAGCGGTGCAGAGGCTCTTTATATCGATGGCCGCATCGAAGGCAAGATCAGCCTGCCCGACAACCGCGTCACCATCGGACGCAACGGCAGCGTGCAGGCTAACATCACCGCCCGCGAGGTTGTGGTCATGGGCAAGGTGAGCGGAAACATTGATTGCACCGACCGCGTCGATATCCGCAGCGAAGGCTCGGTCACAGGAGACGTTTCCACCGTACGAATCAGCGTGGAAGACGGCGCCGTGCTCAAGGGCGGCATCCAGGTGCGGAGCGCCGATCACAAGCAGAACCAGGCGCAGTCTCAGCCGAAATCGGCCGAAGCGCCGAAGCACGGCGCAGCAGAAGCAGCAAAGGCTCTGGCCGCAACCGCCAGCGCGTAAGCACAGCTACAGACCTTGCAGGAACAAGGGGCACGCACCAGCGTGCCCCTGATCTTTTCCGCAGGCTTTTTCGGCCGCTCCGCGGCAGCCTTACTTCTTCTGCTCGGGCTTCAAGTCCAGCGCCGCAGAGTTCATACAGTACCTCAGCCCGGTCGGCGCAGGACCATCCTCAAACACGTGTCCCAGGTGAGCCCCGCATTTCGCACATCGCGCCTCGGTGCGGACCATGCCATAGGCGGAATCCTTATGCTCCTCGACTTTGCTCTCGTCCGCGGGCTTGTAGAAACTCGGCCAGCCCGTCCCGGAATCGAATTTTGTCGAAGAATCAAACAACGGTTCTCCGCAGCAAACGCAGTGATACGTCCCCGCGTCCTTGGTCTTCCAGTATTTGCCGGTGAAGGCAGCCTCCGTCCCCGCTTCGCGAGTCACATGATACTGCTCCGGCGTAAGCTTCTGTTTCCACTCGGACTCATCTTTTGCGATCTTTTCAGCCATGAATGTATGCCTCCAAGTCAGTGACCAGTGGTCGGTGATCAGTGATCAGTGATCAGTGAAACCCGGGTCCACGAGTTGTTCTCTAGGTTTTACTCGCCACTGGCCACTGATCACTGGCCACTGTTCTTAGATGTTCTGGAACCGGAAAAGTGGCGGAAGCCAATTCACACCCTGCTCTACCTTGTCTGTGACATCCGTCACAGGGTCATTGTGACATCTAACCTTGTCCTCCACCGGACCACCGCCCAGACTGAAGGGAACGTCTGCGAACTCCCCCCGCCCGGCGACCCCTCCAACAAGGCGCCGGGCGTTCTACCATTTAGCCGGCCACTTCGTCCCCGATCTTCCGGTACTTGCCTCGAAAAAACAGCAGCGGTTCGCCCTGGCGTACAACTACGTCCTCAACTTCCGCGATGAAGATGGTGTGGTCGCCCGCCTCCTGCGCCGATTGCAGCCTGCATTCCAGGTAGGCCAGCGCCCCGTACAAGATCGGAGTTCCCTGCGCCGTACGTTCAAAGCGCGCCCCAGCTTCTTCGGCGTGTTCGTGAGCGTGTACGGGCCGGGCGTAGTATTCGGAAATCACGCGCTGGTTCTGGGCCAGAACGTTCACTCCGAAGCGCTTTTTGGCATGCAGATGGGCATGAGTGCGCGCGCTCTGTTCCACGCACACCAGCACCAGCGGCGGCTCGAGCGACACGGAAGCGAAGGCATTCGCGGTCATGCCATGGACTTCGCCCTCCAGATCGAGAGTGATGATGGTCACTCCCGTGGCAAAGCATCCCATCGCTTTTCGGAATTCGATTGGGCTGAGGGGCATACGCGCCAGCGGTCTTGAGGCCGCGACTGGATACATTAGCACGGCAGTGGCCCGCGAGGATCAACCCGTTCAAGCGCCCGGTTTCGACAATTATCTTGGCAGGAGAGCAGTGTGTGTTGGCGTAGGCTCGCCAACGCTCTTTCGCCCAGTAAGGTCAAATAATCCCGCTGCAAGCACAGCGAACGAGGACCACCAAAAGAAGTACCCAATTCCGAGGCCTAACCCCCAGCCGTTCCAATGCGCATTGAAGGCAAAAGCAACCGTAGCGACCCATGCAGAGACCCGTCTGAGCTTCCGTGTTCCTCGAAATATCACCCACGGCGAGCCGATGACGAAGAGCAATGACGTTGACACGCTCAGAATTGCAAGCGGGGCATCGTACCCTGTATGGAGATTACCGGGCATGACCGCACTGAGCGCCATCAAGAAAGCTTCAAAGCCTCTCATCGTAGGGCCTAGTTTGCCACCGCTAACTGCAGGAAGAAACCAAGCTGAAGCATTAAGGAGCCAAGCAAGCGCAATTAGAAGACTCGATCTTCTCATCTATGCACTCCCAGCGACGCCCCGCATTGCCTGCGCCACAAGTATATGCAAAAGGGAGGAGTGGCTTGTCGCAAAATCGAGAAAGCACTCGCGGACCGCTATCCCGTGACCACTGTTGTATGATTCGATGCATCCGCACGTCGCGGAACCGAGCATCGTGACCCTAACCGCCATCAGAATAGCCGCCCAGGAGCACAGCACCTCGTGCGCTCCGGAACTGGCCGATCTGCGACCCGGATCGCCCATCTCGCACGACCTGGCCCTGCGCCTGATCCGCTGCAGTGATGACGATCTCCCTGCGTTGCTCTCCGCAGCCCGCGCCGCCAAAGAAAACTTCAAGCCCGGCGTCGTCACCTACTCGCGGAAAGTGTTCCTGCCGCTGACCAACCTCTGCCGCGACTACTGCGGCTACTGCATCTTCCGCCGCGATCCCGGAGAACCCGGCGCGCATACGATGACTCCGGAAGAAGTGCTCGCCGTCGCCCGCGCCGGCGAAAAGCTGGGATGCACCGAAGCTCTCTTCAGTCTAGGCGACAAGCCAGAACTGCTCTTCCCCGAAATGCGCGACACGCTGCACCACCTCGGCTACAAGTCCACACTGCACTATCTCGAAGCCATGTGCGAACTCGTGCTGCGTGAGACCAAGCTACTGCCGCACCCGAATCCCGGTCTACTCAGCGCCGAATGGATCGCCCGCCTGGCCGCTGTCTCCCCCAGCATGGGCCTCATGCTCGAAACCACAAACAGCGCGCTGCTGGCCCCAGGCGCCGCCCACGATAATGCTCCCGACAAAGTCCCGGCCAAGCGCCTGCGCACGATTGAAGAGGCTGGAAAGCAGCAAGTTCCCTTTACCACGGGCCTGTTGATCGGTATTGGCGAAACGCCAGAAGACCGCGTCGATACGCTGCTCGCCATCCGCGACTTGCACGACCGCTACGGCCACATCCAGGAAGTGATTGTCCAGAACTTCCGCGCCAAGCCGACCATCCCCATGGCTCACGTGCCCGAACCCAGCCAGGGGGAGATGCTCCGCGCCGTGGCGGTAACTCGCTTGTTACTGCCCAACGTCAATATTCAGGCGCCTCCGAACCTCAATGCGCCGTATTATGAGGAGTTGTTGGATGCTGGCATCAACGATTGGGGAGGAGTTTCGCCGCTGACCCCTGACTACATCAATCCCGAGAAGCCCTGGCCGCATCTGGAGCAACTCCGCTTGCGCACCGAGAGTAAGGGACAACATTTGCGCCAGCGCTTGCCGGTCTATCCCGAGTTCCTGCCTGCACTCATGGCGAGACCTGGGTTGAGAGGTGGGTTGAGAATGGGTTGCTTTCGGAAAAACTTCAAGCCGCCCGCGACCGCGAAGGCCTAGCCAGAAAAGGAGGGCCGCATGATCTGCGTGCTTACCGGCGGCACGGGCGGCGCCAAGTTCGTGGACGGTCTGCGGCAGGTCATCCCGCCCGAAGAAATCACCCTGGTCGTCAATACCGGCGACGATCTGCTCTGGTGGGGGCTTTACGTCTCTCCCGACATAGATTCCATCACCTACGTTCTCTCCGGCCTGCTCAGCCGCGAGCGCGGCTGGGGCGTGAAAGGCGATACTTTCCTCTGCCTGCAGGCCATGGGGCAACTGGGCGAGCCTACTTGGTTCCACACCGGCGACCGCGACCTCGCAGTGCACCTGCTGCGCTCGCGCCAGTTGGCAGAGGGCAAAACACTTTCCGAAGCCACGTCGACCATCTGCGACAAACTCGGCGTGAAAGCGCGCATTCTTCCCATGAGCGATTCGCGCGTCGAGACGCGTGTGGATACGCCTTCGGGCGAGTTGAGTTTCGAAGAGTATTTCGTGCAGCGCTGGTATCAGGATCCCGTGAATCTCAGTGCGCTTCGCCGGAGCCTCCGACGCCGAACCTGCGCCGGGAGTGATCGAAGCCATTGTCTCTGCCGACGCCGTGCTCATCGCCCCCAGTAATCCCATCACCAGCATCGGCCCCATTCTTTCTGTCCCCGGAATTCGCGAGGCTCTGCGCAATGCCCGCGGCAAAGTCGCTGCTGTAAGTCCGATCGTGGGGAACGCCCCCGTCGCCGGACCTGCAGGCATTCTCATGACCGCTCAGGGACTGCCTTGCTCCATCGCCGGCGTGGCCAAGGCCTACGAAGATTTTCTCGATCTCCTCGTTTGCGACACTCGCGATGTCCGCGCTGCCGAAACGCTTCGCCAGACAGGCGTGCGGGTGCAGTGCGCGCAAACCATCATGCGCTCCTCCGAAGACCGCGCCGCGCTGGCTCGAAGCGTTCTCTCTTCGACGATAAGCGGACTGCTTTCTGACCAACCTGTTTCTGGCAAGCCGGTCTCTGAAAAGCCGGTTTCTGGACAAATCCGCGGCCCGCACCGCTTCCGACCTGCCGTGATCCTCGTTCCAGTCAAGAATCTGTCGTCGGCCAAGCAGCGGCTCGCCGCCGTGCTCGATCAGCCCGCGCGCACGCGAATTGGCGCAAGCCATGCTGCACGACGTTGTGGCCGCGCTCGCCGCCTGGCCGCGCCGTCCTGCCTGCGCGCTCGTGACCAGCGACCCCTTCGCGATCGAACTCGCGCGGCAATACGATTTTGAAATCATTCCCGACCCCGCAAATCCCGGCGAAACCGGAGCCATCGAGATGGCCACGCGCATCTGCGTGTCGCGCGGCGTCGACAGCACACTCGTCATTCCCGCCGATATTCCGCTGATTCAGGCCAGCGAACTTGAGCAGATTCTTCGCGCATGCTCCCGACCAGGGCTCGGTGCTGGTTCCCGCCGCCGACGGCCGCGGAACCAACGCCGCCTTCCGCCGCCCCGCGAATCTGTTCCCTTGCGCTTCGGGAACGACAGCTTCAAACCGCATCTCGCCGCAGCCCAAGCCACGGGCAAACCATGCGTCGTGTCCTGCAACTGCCAGGCATCGCCGTCGACGTCGACAATCCCGCAGACTTGCAGACAGCTTCTCGCACACCCCGGCGAAACCCGCACGCAGAGCCTGCTTCGCCGATGGGCCCTGGACAGCGCGTTTTCTTGCCCACCAGGGACGGAGGGCATGTGAAGGCAAACCTCGCCGTCGCCGCTAAAAGATCGTCCCGCAGGGACGTCACCTGTGCGCAACAAACCGAACGCACCGAACGCAAATCCCCGCTCAGAACTCCGTCTCATTCCGGTCCCTCTCTCCGACGAAATCAGCCCCGGCGATTCGCTGGCTGACAAACTTCTGCAATCGCTGCGCAGAACAACCTCCACCTCGAATCCGGCGACATTCTCGTCGTCAAACACAAGATCGTTTCCAAATCGGAGGGCCGCCTCGTCGATCTCGCGACGATCAAACCTTCCGCTAGCTCCATCGCCTGGGCGAAGAAATACAATCTGGACGCCCGCGTCGATCGAGCTTGCCCTGCGCGAGAGCCGCGCCGTCATCCGCCAGAAGAACGGCGTGCTCATCACCGAGACCCATCACGGTTTCATCTGCGCCAACAGCGGCGTGGACGTCTCCAACGTCGATGGCGGCCGCCACGCTTTGCTTCTGCCCGCCGATCCCGACCGTTCCGCTCGCAAACTCTCATCGCGAAATCAGGAAGCGCACCGCGCTCGTGATCCCGGTTCTTGATCACCGACACCTTCGGCCGTCCCTGGCGCGAGGGTCTGGTCGATTTCTGCATCGGCATCGCCGGAATGAAGGCGCTGCGCGACGACCGCGGCCGTCGCGATCCCCACGGCTACACGTTGCAAGCCAGCCTCGAAGCCGTCGCTGACGAACTGGCTTGCGCCGCCGGGCTGGTCTGCGGCAAACTCAATCGCACGCCGGCGTGCATCATTCGCGGATTTCCCTACAGCGAACGGCCCGCCGCGGCCGCGCCCGCGACCTGCTTCGGCCCGCAGCTAACGATCTTTTCCGCTAGACTGTCTTCGCCACACTCGTAGAGGCGTTGCTTGCAACGTCTTGCGAGCTACCTGCCGGAGACGTGCAAGCTACGTCGTTACGGAGGAACTCGTGCCCCGCCAACTTTCTATCTCGGAACTGGAAAGCTTTCCCTCCCTCGATTGGTTTGACGTTCGCGCCGCAACTCACGCCCGCCGTGCGCTCTTCGCTGGAAAGAATTCTCGAAACTCAAAACGGCGCTTCCATCTCGCTGGAAGAGGCGTATCGCGCTGGCTCACGACGAAGGCGACGATCTGCTCGGACTGCTCACCGCCGCCAACCTGCTGCGCGCCGAACTCGCCGGCAACCTCGTCACCTACGTCGTGAATCGCAACATCAATTTCACCAACATCTGCTTTGTGGGATGCAAGTTCTGCGCCTTCAGCCGCGGCCCGCGCGAGTCCGACACCTATTTCCTCGAGCCTGATCAAGTCGCGCAAAAAGCCATCGAAGCCTGGCAACTCGGCGCCACCGAAGTCTGCATTCAGGGCGGACTGCCGCACGGCCTGCCTCCGTTTTACTATCGCGACATTCTGCGCGCAGTGAAGAGCGCCGTGCCCGCCATGCACATCCATGCCTTCTCGCCCATGGAAATCGTCTACGGCGTCGAACTCACCGGCATGCCGCTCGCCGACTATCTCTCGATGCTGCGCGACAATGGCCTCGGCACGCTCCCCGGCACGGCCGCCGAAATTCTCGACGACGAGATCCGGCACATTCTTTCGCGCCAACAAACTCTCCACCGCGCAATGGATCGAAGTCATTCGCACCGCCCACCGCATCGGCATCCGCTCCACTTCGACCATGATGTACGGCCACACCGAGACGCCCGAGCACTGGGTCCGCCAGATGCTCTTGCTGCGCGAAATTCAAGAATGAAACCGGAGGCTTCACCGAATTCGTCCCGCTCGGCTTCGTTCATCAGAACACGCTGCTGTTTCATCAAGGCCTGGCGCGCTCCGGGCCGACTCTCGCCGAGCATCTGAAGGTGCACGCTCTGGCGCGCTTCATGCTCGCCGGCTCCATCAACAACATTCAGGTCTCGTGGGTGAAGCTGAACCGCCGGCTCTCGCAACTCTGCCTGCATGCCGGGGCCAACGATTACGGCGGCACGCTGATGGAAGAAAACATTTCGCGCGAAGCCGGAGCCACCGCCGGCCAGTACACCAGCCCGGAAGATTTTCAGTCGCTGATTCTGGAAATGGGCCGCGTCCCCGCCGAGCGCAACACGACCTACACGCGCATCAAGCATCAAGCTGCCGCTGGAAGAATTCACCGCGGAAGAAATGCTGGAGCCGGAATTTGCATGAGCGATGCCTCGCCGTCCCATCGCCATTCTGGGCGGAACCGGACCCGCAGGCATGGGTCTCGCCCTGCGCTGGGCGCGCGCCGGAGAAACCATCATCATCGGCTCGCGCGACGCGCAACGCGCGCAAGAAGCCGCCGAAAAGATCAAACAGAAGAGCCGGAGACTCAGGCCCGCGTCTCCGGCATGGAAAACTCCGCCGCCTGCGCCGCCGCCGATCTTCTCGTCCTCACTGTTCCCTTCGAGGGCCAGGCCGCGCTGCTCAAGCAACTCAAGCCCGCGATCCGCCCCGGCAGCATTCTCATCGACGCCACCGTCGCGCTCGCCGCCGGAGTCGGCGGCCGCGCCTCGCGCACGCTCGGCGTCTGGCAAGGCTCGGCCGCGCAGCAAGCCGCCGAACTCGTGCCCAAGGGAGTGAGCGTGGCGGCGGCGTTTCACAACCTTTCGGCTGAACTGTTGAACGGAGACGAAGCTCTCGACTGCGACGTCATCGTCTGCAGCGACGATGCCAACGCCGCTGCAACTCGCACGCTCTCTCGCCGCGAAGATTCCCGGCGTCCGCGCCATCGACGGCGGCAAACTGGAGAACGCCCGCATCCTCGAGCAGATCACCGCCCTGCTCATCGGCCTGAACATCCGCCACAAAGGCCACGCCGGCATCCGCATCACCGGATTGCCGCCGGAAGCCTACAAGTAGGACGGTTGCTCCTCAGCACTCATGAAAAACACTACTCGCGCTCGTTACTGCCAGTTGCCGAAACCGATGAGCGTCACTGGTCGCTCCTCTAGCATTACTAATGCGTTCATTAACGCAATAATCCCGGTCATTGAGCCGACCGAGGGAGAGGAACTGGAGGCTCTTTACATCTTGCAGATTGATCCCAGTGATATCCGTTGCGCCTACTGCGGCGATAAAGCCACGGAATGGGATCACCTCCGTCCAATCATAAGCAGCCAAGAACCTACAGGTTACATAACCGAGATCGCGAACCTTGTGCCCAGTTGCGGTAAGTGCAACCAATCCAAAGGTAAGACCCACTGGCGCGCTTGGATGGAAGGAGGCGCTAGACTATCGCCGAAGACTCGTGGTATTCCCGATCTGGTGCAACGAGTCGCAAGACTTCAAAACTATGAGAACTGGCGTCAGCCCCGCAAAATCGACTTCGCTCACATCGTAGGCCCCGAGATGTGGAAGCGACACCGAGAAAACTGGCGAAGTGTCCTGGAACTTCTCAAGAAGAGCCAAGAGCTAGCAGGAGAGATTCGAACCATTGTCGCGAAAGCGATCTGAAGCCGTAAGATGCGGACCCAGTCGTCCCCCAACTCCTAATCTTCCACGGCCTGCGCCGTCATCTCCGAAGGCTCGCCGCCGGCCACGGCCTGAGCCACAATCAATCGCCGCGCTTCCACTCGAATCTTCGGCAAATGCAGCGCGAACCAGCACGCACCCGCTAACGAGGCCACCCCCCCAATCGCCACCGTGTAGGGCGCGCCTAAACGCTCGGCCAGCGCTCCCCCAAACAGCGCTCCAATCGGAGCCATCCCCATAAACATCATCGAATACACCGCCATCACCCTCCCGCGCAGAGCGTCCGGCACCATCACCTGGATCAGCGTGTTCGAGCATGCCATCTGCAGCATCATCGTGTAACCCACCGGCAGCAGCAGAATCACGGAAACCCAGAACGTGCGTGACATGGCAAAAATCACCAGACTGGTTCCAAAACCGGCGCAGCACCAAGCCACCCAGCGTCCCAAACCCTTTACTCCCTCTCGAAAAGCCAGGGTTAGCGCGCCCAGCAGCGCTCCCACGCCTGTCGCACCCATCAGGATGCCCAACCCCCGCGCCCCGCCGTGCAGAATCTGGTCGGCAAAAATCGGCATCAGCACCACGTACGGCATGCCCACCAGACTCACCAACCCCAGCAGCAGCAGCAGCGCGCGGATGGGTGCGGTCTGGTTCACGAAGCGGAATCCCTCCATCATGTGCTCCAACGGCGAGGCCATGGCCGCGCGGACCGGACTGATCACGTCATCAGCAGCAACCCGATAATCACCGCGATGTAGCTCACCGCATTGGCAAAAAAGCACCAGCCCTTCGCCGATTTTCGCCACCAGAATCCCGGCGATTGCCGGACCGATCACCCGCGCGCCATTGAACATGGAGGAATTCAGCGCAATCGCATTCATCAGATCTTCCTTGCCGACCATATCCACCAGAAACGATTGCCGTCCGGGAATGTCGAACGCATTCACCACGCCCAGCAAACTCGCCAGCACAAACACATGCCAGACTTGAACTTTGTGCAGCAGCGTCACGGCCGCCAGAACGGACGCCAGCAGCATCGCCGCCACTTGCGTCGCGATCACGATGTGGCGGCGGTTGAAGCGATCGGCTGCGATTCCTCCCAACGGCGCAAACAGAAATACTGGAATCTGGCTGGCGAATCCCACCGATCCCAGCAGCAAAGCCGAACCAGTCAGCCGGTACACCAGCCACGATTGCGCCACGCTTTGCATCCAGGTGCCGATAAGTGAGATAAGTTGTCCGCTGAAAAAGAGCTGGAAGTTGCGGTGGCGTAGCGCCCGCCCTGCTACCTGCCAGCGCGATCCGCGCCCCGGAGGCCGCCTCAGCAACCCTCACCGACCGGACTTTCCTGGATTGGCAATCTTGACTCAGGCACGTTCATTTCTTTCGATGACGCTTCAGCCCTCTGGGATCACTATAACTTGATCACTATAACTTGCGTAGCTCGCGGCAAAGGTTCTCCCAGGAATCGTTCCCATATTAGACGTTTTCCACAGATCAGTGCCTTGCTCCGCAACCGCCTGCCAACTTTTTGACTTCCCAGACCGTCCGGACTGCGCTACAGTTGCTGTTGCTTTCCCCTCGGCGATTCCCTCAAGGAAGGGACACGACCATGACGACTCCTCCGGTTGGTGTTGAACGCCGTATCGGACAGCGCTTCGCCTTTAACCTCCCAGTCTCGCTGCGTGACGTTGCGACCGCTGCTGAAGGACTCGGGTTCACCCAGGATCTCAGCTCCCGCGGAGCGTTTCTGTTCACCGACATGGCATTACGCGAGGGCGCAGAAGTCGAACTCACCTTAAAGATGCCCTCCGAGATCACGCTCGGCGAAAACATGCGTGTCCGTTGCCGAGGCAGCGTTTTGCGCATCGTCAAGCCCGCAGATAACAACTGGAAACCCGCCTCCCAGGCCGGGACCGGGATCAAGGGTGCCGAGACCAAGATCGGCGTGGCTGTCTGCTTGAAGGGCTACGAGTATCTTCCCGAAACCGAGGACGGTTCCGCCGACTTCCGCCGCATTTCGGCCCTGCACAGCCCCAGCGAGACGGAGCGTGCCGCCACGCCGGCGCCCCTCAGTCCGCGCGCCGCCGCGGCTCACTAGCCTCTCTATTCGCGGTTCATCATAGAAGGTCGGGCTTTCCAATCTGCCGAATAATGCCAATTCGTGTCCATTCACTTCCTATCCAGCAGCGCAGGCATCGCTTCAGCTATATCAATCGCGGGAAAATCCCGGTCTGGGCTCGGCGCACGCGGGTTAGTTCTTTCAGTCGCTCTCCCTCCTTTTCAATCTCGGCTGCTTGGCTTAGAATGCTTCTCACCAGTGCGGATTTCGTAGGGGAGTTTTTCTGCTGTGCACCTCTCGCTGATGTTTTTTATCCCGCAGATCGGTTTTTTCAGTTCCCCGCGCGATTTGTGTGCAAGCAGGCAGGCCGGCGGTTACCTAGGTCACTTGGCGAACAGTACGTTCTCTTTCTAACATGCAAACACCGAGAGAAATCAGCGAGAACCGCGCAATGCATGGCATCGCCGTAGCCGCTCCTGTCCGAGGACCGGGAACAAGTATCGAAGTTGCACAGCCGCCTGGAGGCTACCCGCCTGGCCCGGGTCGTGTTCAGCAACGTCGGCTTTCCCAAAGGACCTACAGACTCCATCCTGCGCCAGATTCAGGATTTGCGCGCCGAGGTCGTCGTCGTTGATATCTCTGCCGGAAATCCTCAAGCCGCCATCGATGCCATCGAACTCATTCAAGCCAACACCCTCCAGCTCGCTATCTTTGCTAACGGCAGCATGCAGCAGCCCGGCACAATCGTAGCCAGCATGCGCGCCGGTGCCGGCGAGTACCTGGATGACAGCGCCGGCTTCGAGGTTCTGCTCGAAGCCCTGACCCGCTTCAGTTCGAACCGCACTCGCACTCGCGGGGGCGCGGGCAAAGCCCGCATCTTCACCTTTCTCAGCGCCAAGGGAGGCGCCGGCGCCACCACCGCTGCTGTCAACACAGCTATCGCTCTGCAGCAGGCCTACGGCAATGTGGTTCTGGTCGACTTCGCCCCTGTAGGCCACGCCCAACTGCATCTCAACCTGCGCCCTAATTTTGGAGTGCCCGACGCGCTCGAGAATCTGCACCGCCTCGACGCTTCTCTGCTCGATGGCCTCATGACCACTGCCCAGGACGGCTTGCATCTACTGGCCGGCTCACAGCAGCCTTATCATGCCATTCCCACCCCGGCCGAATTGGCCCGCCTGTTCGACCTCTTGGTAAATCATTATCGCTACGTCGTGGTCGATGCCTCCAGCCGCCTCGATTCCACCACCCGCTTGCTCTCTGACCTCTCCAACGCCGTGCTCATGGTCGCTCAAACCGACGTCGTCACGCTGTGGAGTGCCGGCCGCATTCATGCCTTCCTCGAAGCAGGAGCAGGCCGCAATCGGCTGCGCATGGTTCTGAATCGTTACAAGAAGATTCCTGGCTTCACTGACGAGGACATCGAAACTGCCACGAACTGCAAAGTGCTGTGGAAGATTCCCAATGCATTTCACTCGATCCTGCCCGCCATCGATCACGGTGCCCCCGTGGTTTTGCAGGAAAGTCTGGAAGTGAGCCGCTCGTTCCGCGCCCTGGCCGCAGCCTTAGCCGAGGCTTCCCCCACTCCCGAAGGCGGACTCGATCTGGTCTACGACCAGGAAAAATCCAGCCTCAAAAAGAAAGCCCCGGGCCGCCTCGTCATCACGCCCGCCCGCGCCGGCCAGTAGCCGCCGGCACCTCGTGCCCAGCACTCAGAAAAACCGGGTCAACGAAAAGCTCTCACATGAATTGATCGGGAAGGGCACGACTTCAGTCGTGCCGCCCGACGCCAATATCGACGTGGGCTTTAGCCCCTGAGGTTTCATGGCGAGCCACAATCAATTGTTTCTAGGTAGTGAGTACCAGCTACTAGGCACTAACTCCGCGGGAACATCTTCAGCACCACCTCTTGCGAGTGCGACGTAACTTTCTTCTCCGCATCGCTCGTGTTGTCGGTAAGCGTTCCCTTCAGCGCGTAATACCCCTCGTCTCCCGGATCTTTCCCCTCTCCCCGCTCCACCGTTCCCCTGAACTCGAACCACACCGCGTGCACTGTTTCAGTGGTGAAGCTGAGCTTGTTGCCGTCCAGCTTGCCACTGCGGAAGTACTGGTCGAGAAAAGCTGCCTTATCGCTTGCGCCTTCTCCGTACCGCGAGACGAATCCCGTCACTCTGCCTTCGTCCTCCACCGTGATCTGCACGAACTCTCCGTCCTTCAAAAAGCTGTACATCCCGGAGTACTCGCGGCCGGCCTTAGCCTCACGCGCGGCCTCAGCCGAGTCTCCCGCTTTCGGCGCTGCGGCTTTTGATCCTTGTGCGGAGTCTTGCGCGGCGGCCGAACAAGCCAACCCCACGGCGACAACCGCCACAGCAGATACGAAAATTCCGTGCCAGCTCTTCATGAAGTCTCCTCTGCCAACACTCATCGTACTATCTTGCCGCAAGCACATCGCCTTCCCGCATGTCCTCGTGGCTACCCGGAAAGATCACTTTCCATCTAACATAGAACGATGCAAGAAGCTCCGGGCACGCTCCAACTGGAACCGACTGAGCCGCCGGCCCCGGAGTTGATCCTCCTGATTGCCCCCGAACCCTGGTTTCGCGTCTTCCTGCAGAATGTTCGCGATCTGTTTCTCCAAAGCGAACTCGTCCCCCCGCGCATTAGCTCCGCACCCGCGGATTTCTGGCCTGACGTCTTCGTCGACCGCGGACTGCCCTGGCGTCGCTTCCTGCAGTCGGGCTTTTATCACGTTCTCACGCTCGCCCTGCTCTGGGCCGGATCACGATTTATCGCCTTGCATCCTCCCCCCGAAACTCGACCCGCCTTCACCCACGCCGACGTCATCTACTACGCGCCCTCGGAATACCTGCCACCACTCGATACTCGCCGCTCGACCTCCGCTCACGCCCGCCATGCCGATCCCGAATACTCTGCCCAGCCCATCATTTCCGTGCCTCCGGAGGCCGACAACCGCGCGCAAACCATCGTCACGCCGCCCCATTTCCGGCTCCAGAATGACGTGGCCTTGCCCAACGTTGTCGCTCTATTAGACAAAATGCCCGCCGACCCGCGGATGCCCATCGGCCCGGCCCCAGCCGTTCCCGCATCGGAGATCTCGCGCTTGGCCCCGGCCATCGAACACTCGGTGATTGCACCGCCGCCCGGCCTGCAGTCCGCATCGCCGAAAACTTCGCAGGCTCCCCAGCCGAGCGTGATCGCTCCCCCGCCCGCAATGGAGACCGAGTCTACCCGCCGTCTCGGCGATCTCAACGTCGGACGCAGCTCCGTGATTGCCCCAGCTCCGCAGCTTTCCCTGGACGAACAGCGCGCGACACCGGGCCGAAGTTCAACTGCCTTGAGATCACAGCAAGTGATTGCGCCGCCGCCTTCGCTGGCCGCTTCAGGACGCTCTCACTCCGGCGGAGGCATGGTCGACCGAAGCATGATCGCGCTCAACCTCCATCCGGCAGTGGGCGCGGCGCCCCCGATCCGCCCGCCGGCAATCGCCGCGGCAACTTCGCCACCTCCCCGGAAGGCCATCGCGGAGCCTCAGGTGCACCGGGCACAAGCGTCGCCAGCGGCAAAGCAGACGGAATTGCTGATAGAAGTACTGATAGAAGTGCAGCCGGCAAGAGCGGCAACCTGCCTTCGGGGTTGTACGTCGGCAAAGCCTCGAATTCCACTTCGCCGGTTGCGGGTGATCCCGCCCCAAAGAACTCGGGCACCTACGCCGTCAATCCGAATCTGATTGCCGGCATGCGACCGCCACGCCTGGCAGCGCGCGCGTCGCAACCCGAGGTCGAGAGCAAGACCGTGAAGCTCTCTAGCGAGGAGCAGGCCGTCTTCGGCGACCGCCACTTCTACTCCCTCAGCCTCAACATGCCCAACCTGAACTCCGCCGGAGGCAGTTGGATCATCCGCTTCGCCGCCCTGAAGCCGGGCAATCCATCCCTTGACGGATCATCCTCCACCGATCTCTCCGCGCCCGTGGCCACCCGCAAAGTCGATCCCGCTTATCCCCTGGAACTCATGCGCCAGAACGTAGGCGGCACCGTCATCCTCTACGCCATCATCCACGCCGACGGAAGCGTAGGCAAAGTGCGCGTGCTGCGCAGCGTCGACGACCGCCTCGACCAGTTCGCCAGCGAAGCTATCGCCAAGTGGCAGTTCCAACCCGCTACAAAGAATGGCGCCCCCGTGGATGTGGAAGCAACTTTCTGGATTCCCTTCCGTCCGGTGAAGCCGAACTTCTGAGATCGCCGTCTCGCCCTCGCCTCCAGCCCACCCCTGTTTCCGTAGTCCACGAGGCGGCACGCATAAGAATGAAAGTGGGGCTTTGCCCGGCCGGCTTCGTGGCAATTCTCCGGAGAGCATTGCCCCCACATCTACCATCGTTCCGTGCGCTGCACTACACCCGGAAGGGGCTCGGCTCCAAAGTGCTTCAAGCCAGGGGATCCAAACGTCAGTGTGATATTGGAGAATTCCACATCCGTACCTCCGGTGATTTCTATCGTCAGAAGTGATGGTGAAACGGGCGCGGGGTTTCCGTTGAGCGTAATCGTGGCCGGTCCACTTATTAGAAGTCCCCCGGTCGAAGTCTTGGTGACGTCGACATCGCAGAGAGTGATGTGGTGAGTGTGGGCATTTCTGGCGTTCGGATCAAAATTACTGCTGTTTTCCGTGATGACCCAGCCATCAGACAATTCCATGTTCAGGGCAGCGGAAAAGTCCGCCTTGCCTGAGTCTCTCTTTAACGTCAAGGACCATGGGCCTCGAACCTCATATGGACCCGTTGTAGTTGTTGTCGTTCCGGTCGTTGTAGTGGTTTGGGGAGAATAAGCGTTGATTACCCCGATAAACTTCTTCGGTGCCCCATCTTGCGCCAGCGCGGCAATGCTTGTCGGCACAATGCTTGCCAGCACCAGGACCGGGATGGTGCGTGCCATCCACTCGAAAGCTTTGCTCTTCATGAAAGACCTCCAAAATTTTGAGATTCACTTGAAACGCAGGTTCACACTTAGACGTGTGGGCGGCTTACTTCAAGCGGCAATGCGTGGAATTGCTCTGACGCCTCTACTTGCCGTCGAATGCCGTATTTTGCGGTCGCCGCTTCGCGACGTTACAATGCGGCTTGCAGACTCGCCATCCCCGAGCCAGTCAGGAGAAACGCGATGGGCGAAGCATCCCCTGGCACATCCCGGACCGTGAGACCCCCCGAAGACCGGCTGGATTCGTGGAAGGAAATCGCCGCATACCTGAACCGGGATGTAACCACAGTCCAGCGCTGGGAGAAACGGGAGGGGATGCCTGTCCACCGCCACCTTCACAACCGGATGGGGTCGGTGTACGCGTTTCCCCCAGAGTTAGACGCGTGGGCGCACGGCCGGAATCTTCGAACCGGGCAAGAGAACGGGACAGACCCCTCTTCGGCCAATCTCCCTGCCACGACGAACGCTCTGAGCAGATGGAGATACATCCTGCCGCTGGCCGCGGTGGGAGCCGCGCTCGCGATAGGCGCAAGCCTCTGGTTTCAGAAAACGGAGTATTTTTGGCGAAGCCCCATCGCTAACGCTCGATTTCAGACGGTCACGGACTTCGACGGAGTGGAGCAAGCCGCTGCCGTGTCGCGCGACGGGCATTTCGTAGCGTTCTTGTCTGATCGCGACGGACAGATGGACGTCTGGGTTACGCAACTCGGTTCCGGACAGTTCCACAACTTGACCCGCGGCAGCGCGCCAGAACTTGTGAATCCATCGATCCGCACTCTGGGTTTCTCACCCGATGGCTCGTTCGTCACGTTCTGGGCTCGCAAGCAAAACGGCTCGAGCGGCGAAGACATCAGCATCTGGGCCGTGCCAACGCTGGGCGGACCGCCAAGGCTATACCTGGAGGGCGTGGCTGAGTTCGACTGGTCCCCTGACGGCTCCCGCCTCGCCTACCACACGCCTGGACCGGGAGACCCGCTGTTTGTGACAGACGGCAGCCGACGGCCCGAGGATCGGCCCATCTTCACTGCGCCTCCCGGTCTGCACTCTCACTTTCCATTGTGGGCGCAGGACTCGGCATTTATTTACTTCGTCCAAGGCTCCCTGCCAGACAAACTTGATATCTGGCGCATCCCTCCAGCCGGCGGAACGCCCGAGAAAATCACGTCGACCAACGGGCGTGTGACTTATCCAGTCCTGTTGAATCGGCGCACCCTCTTGTATCTGGCCAGCGATCCCGATGGTTCAGGACCGTCGCTTTATGGCGTGGATGTCGAACGCCGCATTCCTCACCGGCTGACCCCGGGCCTTGAGCGGTACACTTCGCTGGCGGCCAGCGCTGACGGTCACCGGTTGGTTCTCACCCTCGCAACTCCGAAAAGTACGCTCTGGCGACTGCGCCTCGCCGATTCACCCGTCGAGATGTCGGCCACAGCTCGAATACCGCTGACGACCAGCACGGGCGCTTCCCCACGCCTAGGTCCTGACTATCTTCTTTACGTTTCTGCGACCGGGACTAGCGAGAGTATCTGGAAAGTCGTCAACCAAACTGCTACGGAATTGTGGAATGGTCAGGGTGCACAAATCTTCGGTGGCCCTGCCATCTCTCCCGACGGACGATCGGTGGCATTCTCCGTCCGGCAGCACGGGCAGACCCTCTTATATGCAATGCAGGCCGACGGCACGAACGCCCGCATCGTTACAGATTCGCTCGACCTGCAGGGCGCTCCGGCATGGGCACGCGACGGCCAATCCATCACCTCGGCGGCGAACGATCACGGTGTTCCGCACCTTTTCCGCGTGCCGCTCGGTGGCGGATCCCCCGAACCTTTCGTTGGTGAATACTCGGTTGATCCCGCGTGGGCGCCCGACGGCCAGTTCGTTGTCTACTCGGGACCCGACATTGGCACCACGTTTTCAGTGAAAGCCGTGACGGTCGATGCCGCTGCGCATCACCTGCCGCCTTTGACCCTTACTCGGGGGGCTCGACACCTGGCATTCCTGCCGGGTGGACGAGAGCTCATTTACCTGCGCGGAGAGATTCAACATAAGAATCTCTGGCTCGTCGACCTCGAGACGGGCGCCGAACGGCAGTTGACCAACCTCGCTCCGGACTTCGACATTCGCGACTTCGACATCTCGCCAGACGGTCGTGAAGTTGTCCTCGAACGGGTACAGGGGCACTCGGATGTCGTGCTGCTGGATCTCCCCCAGCAATAATCCGCTAGAAACCTCCGACCGGGTGTTTGCTCTGATCGCGGAAGGTTCGCGGGCAGCGGAGCAGCAGAGTCTCCCGCCCTTCACTTTTCCACACCCCCGTTGTGACATCTGACCTTGCGTCGCCCATCGAAGTCGGGCGATCATCGTCGAGGCCGTGACAGTCGGGCGAACCCGCATCGTCGCGTCCCTAAGTCCTTTGTTTCACGGATTTTAGTATCTAAGTTCTTTGACATCCGGATTTTACGAGGAATTTCACGCTAACTCGATGATCCCACTCGACCCAGGGGGAGGGGGTATCGAGAAAAGTGCAAGGTCCGCGGTTCAGAGTCGGCTTGAAATTACGCCTTTGCGCCTTTTTTCTTTTCCAGCGCGGCGTAGATCGCGGGGTCGGTACAAACTTCGTAGTAGGTACGCTCGGTCCAGCCCTGCACCGAGAAATCTTCTACATCGATCCGTGGGATGCGGCTTGTGCGCACCACGATTTTGCGAAAAATGTCGCGGTCGACCGGCACGGTGGCGCTCAGCAGCCGGTATTCCCCTTTATCCGAGGAGGCGATCGACGGCGGCAGCTTAACCGCCAGCGGAACCAGTGAAATCTCCTGCTCCAGCTTTCGGAAGGCCGCTTCATTCATCCGAATGCCTCCGAGGTTGAAGCTCAGGATGGAGTCTTCGGGATTCTCCCCCTTGTCCTTGGTTGGCGCGGCCGCCTGGAACACATAGACGTGGAAGGGTCCAGCCTGCGATTCCATTACCTTGCGGGCGCGTTTATCGCAAGAGGAGAGGCGGTCGCTCTCGTTCAGTGCTTCGGAAATCATGATCTGATGTTCGCCATCCATCAGATACAGTGGCGCGGATTCCTGCAGCGTAATGCCCACGCCCAACTCCAATCCCGGCATGCCAGAGCGCTGCATCAATTCGTTGTAGCCGCGCACAATCTCGATGATCTCCCGCGCCAGCACGCAAGCCCGGCTCACCGCCAGTCCAGGCTCGCCGGCACGCTCCAGGATTGCCAGGATGATGGCATCGCCCTCAAGAAATACTTTTTGCGCTCCATACTTACCCAGCAGCTTGTTCACCGGATCGTAGAAGTTCAAGCTGAAATAGGAAGCCGGATTGAGCCCCTTTTCCATCAGCGTACGCGTGAGCCGCGTGGAGTCGCGCACGTCGGCTTTCAGCACTACGTGTCGCAACACGCGGTCTTCCTCCGGCTGCTGCTGCTCTTGGGGAAGAAGGAATTCGTAGAGCGTGCCGTTCATCCGCGAAAGCTCGCGCAGCTTCTCGGTGCTCGCCAGGTTCACCGAGTCGAGCGCCGCGTTCAGCACTTCCAGCCGCCGCAGATCGCGGTGATAGTGCGAGAAATCCTGCAGAAAGCGCGCCGCGACTTTCGCCCGCTCCGCGCCACGGCATCCTGCGACCTTGCCCACGGCCGCATACAAGCTGGCGGGCGAAAGCTTGCCGTGTTCCTGAATCATGCGTTCCACGCGGTCGCATTCGGGACGCGAGATCAGTGCGTTCTTCAGTTGCTGCGGATTGATTCGCGGAGCGTATTCGCTGAGCAAAGGAACGGTGTGATAGGAGGCAATCACATGCTCCATCACCTGTTCATCCTCGAGCAATCGCACCCATTGAGCCAGGCGCTCCTGCTTGGCCAAACCTTCGGGCGTGGAATCATCGGGCGTTCCCGTGCCGACGAGAGCGCGGGCATTCTCCGGAGCGCACAGCCAGGAATTAATGGTCTCGCTAGTGGTTTCTTCGCCGTAGAGCGAACGCACGAAGCCCCATACCACGTCCTGCAAGCGCCCATAGCGATCGGGATCGCGGTCCCAGTTGCCCAGCATCACATAATGTTCGGCGCAAAGGTAGTCGTCACGCCCGTCCTCGGAGAACGCCAGGCGGTTTACGAACAGGCCGTAGCTGCCGAGGGTTGCGCCGCTGGGTTCTGCCATCTTCGACTCGGCAGAACCCGCTTCTACGGTCTTCGCTTCTCCAAACAGCGACCGCCGGGTGCGCGCCAGCGTTTCTTTCTCGATCTCGCGAAGCGTCTCGAACAGATCCTGCCCGGTCTTGCGCAGGATGATTTTCTTCCGCACCTGGAAGGCGGCCACGCGCTCGCGATACTCCACCCCTTTGCCTTGCCGTATGCCTTCGTAAGACTTGAGCAGAACTCGGCAGCGCTCCAGCACTTGCGCGAACTGCAGGTTCATCTCCGTGCGGAGAAACTTGGTCACGGCCAGCCGCGCCAGCAGGTCGACGGAAATCTTTTCTTCTTTCTTCGCGCGATTGAGAGCCGCCAGATGCAACTCGGCAAGCAGCGGCTTCCATTCGGACTTTTCGGCTGGGTTGCGAGCTGCCCCGGCCGCGGCGCTCCTCATCCACGAAGGTCCCTGGGTTCGTTGCGTCGTCTCCGCCGCCAGCAGTCCTTCCAGCTCTCCGTGGCGCACGATCAACCGCATGATCTGCGCCCGCGCCGCTTCTATGAAGCGCGGGCTCAGGGCCACATCGTGCCGCAGGTTGTCGACCCCGACCGCGAGCCCCTCGAGCCCTATCGATGGCACAGCCGCAATCATTTCCGGCAGCGCCAGTTTCTCTGGCGCTCCGCCCAGTCGGAAGATGGGTAATCGAGGCATTGGTGAATTGCTTAAAATTGTGGAAGTTGCTGATTACACACGTACATATCGAGGCTAGCATGGGTAGCAACGGGGCTAAAGTTACCCAAGTTACGTGCTTGATGTCTGGATTTGTATGGAAACAAATTGCGCCGTGGTCGTAAGCAATGGCAAGCAGCAGGAGCGCCTTGCCGGGCGGGGTAAACCTCTCTCGGTACTCAGGACTTGCTACTGGCTCTTTATTCGTGCCGCTTCGAACTCATCGCCCTTCTGCCAGCCGACGAGCCGCGTGAAGCTTGCTGCTTCCCAGCCGAGCGCGAAGCCGAATCGCGCCATCGCTCCGTCGCCGACGAAGTCCATCTCAGGGCGATACTCGTCGCTCGGCTGATGATAACGCTTCTCCGTGTACTCCTTATCCTGTGCCAGACCCCAAGCCTCGTCGTGACCTTTGAACTTCATGCCTTCGTTGATCGAGAATGCGGGAATGCCTACGCGGGCCAGACTGAAATGATCGGAGCGGTAGAAGTGTCCCGCTTCTGGGCGAGCATCAGGACGGATCGCGAGGCGAAACTCTTTAGCCATCGCCTGCACCCACGGATAGAAGGTCGTGCGTTCCGCGCCTGAAACCTCTACTTCTTCCGGTGCTCCAAGCGGCTGCACATTGTCGTAATTCAGATCGAGCGCAATCTTCCCCGCGGGAACCGGCGGATGCTTGCCCAGATACTCCGACCCCAGCAGTCCCTGCTCCTCCGCGGTAACTGCCGCGAAAATGATTGACCTAGCCGGCCGGTCTTTGGCGACACTGAACGCGCGTGCGAGTTCCAGCAGAATGCCGCAGCCCGTCGCGTTGTCGGCGGCGCCGTTGAAGATGTTGTCGCCCGGCATGTCAGGACGGATCCCAAAGTGGTCGTAGTGGGCCGTGTACAGGACAGCTTCGTCTTTCAAGTTGCGGTCAGAACCCGGCAGCATCGCCACCACATTATTCGACTCGAAGTGCCGCACATTGCTCACCATGTGCGCCTTCAGCTTTGCCCCCAGATTCACTGGACGAAACTCCCGCGTGCGGGCATCTGCCATCATCATTTCCAGATCCATGCCCGATGCTGCTGCCAGTTTCCGCGCCACATCAAGCTGCATCCACGAAGCCACCTTCAGCACCGGGCCTTCCACTTTCAAATAAGACTTCTCCCCCGAATTCGAATTTCGCACCACTTCCCACGGATAACTTGCCATGTCTTCTTTGTGGATAAGAATCACGCCCACCGCGCCTTTGCGCGCCGCCTCTTCGAATTTGTAAGTCCAGCGACCATAGTAGGTGAGGGCTTTGCCTTTGAAGAACTTGGGATCGTCCGACGGCGGCTCGTTCACCAGCATGAGCAGCACTTTGCCGCGCACGTCGGCGCCTTTATAGTCATCCCAGTTGTATTCTGGAGCTTCAATGCCGTATCCCACGTAGACGATCTCGGCGTCAACGTCGGACTGGGCCTGCTGCGTTTGATCGTAAGCAACGTACTCGTCGAGTGGTTTCAGATTCATCGCAGCGCCTTGCTTCGGCACGAGCGAAAACTTCGTTTCGGGAAGCGTCGTGATCCCTACGAGAGGAACTCTCTGCAAGTAGGATCCGTTGTCGCCTGCCGGCTTTAATCCATATTCCGCAAATTGCGTAGCGATGTATTCGGCGGCGAGGTCGCCGCCGCGCTGCCCCGTGCCGCGGCCTTCGAGAAGATCGTGCGAGAGAAAGCGCACATGCCAGCGAATGTGTTCGGGATTGATCGTCTCCATCGCCGCAAATGCCGCACTTGGCATGCGCACCGAAACGGCCTCGCGCTTGGTCGCGGCCGGCGCAGGGGCTGCAGGCGCGCCGCCTTCCGCCCACACCAGCAGGCTCAGAGCGGCGATCGCGCCGACAAGAGCACACCCTCTTACCGTTGCTTGCATAAACAGTTTTCTCCCCCGACCAGCGACGTGACGTTGAGAGGAATGCTTTGTCGTAAATGACTGAAGGAATTGTAACGGACAGAAGGGTTTTCGTTATAGAGGGTTAGCGGTGGTCACTTGCACCGGAGGTCAGGACCTCCCGCGACTTTACAGTGTAGGGGCCAGGCTTGAGCTTGCGCGACTTATTGCTCGATTCCGTCAGGCCTGTTGAATTTGCCAGGGAGGTGCGCCAATAAGGTCCATAGCGTCAACGATAGTATAGTTGCGGTGCGGCGCTCCGGCTTCGCCGGACAAGCACACGGGAGAAGCGCCCTATGCAGCGCAGATCATTCCTCAAGGGTGCGGGAGTTGTTACCGTCGTAGTTGTGGGCGGTGGGGTCTGGCGCGCCTACGACCAGGGCGTCTTCAGCGTTGGGGAGGGGCCGGCCTACGAGCCCTGGAAAGACTGGCGTAACTCGAATAATGGAGATGGAGCTCTCGCGCTGGTGCGCGCAGCGATTCTGGCGGCGAGCCCGCATAACACGCAGCCCTGGCTTTTCAAAGTGACGAACTCGTCGATCGAGCTGTATCTCGATAACAGCAGAAACGTCGGGGCACTCGATCCCTACCTTCGAGAGGAGCATATCGGGATGGGTTGCGCCCTCGAGAACCTGATGCTGGCTGCGGCTGCGAATGGATACCAGGCCAGCGTGACACTATTTCCCGGAACACTTGGGCCGATCCCCGCCGAGCCCGCGCCGAAACTGTTGGCGCGCGTAGATTTGGTCGCGGGTAAACGGGACGAGAGCGAGCTATACGATGCAATCCCGCTCCGCCACACCAATCGCAGTCCCTACATTCAGCAGAAGCCGATCCCGCCTGAGTTCATCGACGCTCTCAACCACCTGACCAGCGACGAACCGGACGTCAAGGTTTTGCTTTTCACGGCGGAGGCTGACCGAAGAAAGATCGTGGAAATAATCGCCACGTCGAATGCCGAAATTTATTCCGACCCGGAGGTCGAACGGGGCAGCGGGCGCTGGATTCGGAGCCACTGGAGTGAGGTGCAGAAATTTCGCGATGGTCTTACGATTGACGCCTTCGGGTTGCCACCGATCGCAGCTGGGGTTGCCAAGGTGATGCCGTCGTGGATGCAGCGGTGGGTTGCGTCGCGAGGACCGAAGGATGGGTATTCGAAGCTGATGCTGCGCGCACCCCTCATCGGAATCATTACTGTGCGCGACCGTTATGACCAGGAAGACTGTCTTCGCGCGGGACGAATTTGGCAGCGGGCGCACTTGCTGGCCACAGCGCGCAGCGTGGCCGGGCGCCCCTGCAACGAAGCCGTGGAAATGATCGACCACGAGAAGGCGCTGGGAAAACCCGCACTGCGGACTGGGCTGCTTGGCGAAATCCTGGGTGATGCCGCGTGGCAGCCGACCTTTGTTTTCTATATGGGCTATCCCACATTGACGGCCCGAGCGAGCCCCCGGCGGCCGATTGAAAAGGTAGTTCTTTGACGCGCGAGGCCGTTCAGCGACGGTGAGTTCGGTTGAGTGGTTGCGGCCCTGCTCAGTCGATCTGTGTCAATGACGCAGAAGCTCTGCAGTTCTTCCCGCGACCGCGGGACTAATTCTTTGAGCTTCAACCGGCGCGGAAATCCCGGACATCTTCTCCCGGCTTGAACAACGCGGCAGGCGCAATCTTCCCTGACTCGGCCATTTTGCGGCTGATTTCTGTGAAGTCGGCTTTTACCCAGCCGACGCTGGAAACTTCGATCTTGCCGTCCTGCGCGATCCAGAAAACGCTCGGGACATTAATCAGCCCGTAGGCGTTCGACACGGCATAGGTGTCCCGGTCGTCAAGTAGCACTGGGAACGTCACTCCGAATTCCTTGGTGAAAGCGGCGGTATGCTTGGGATCGTCCTGGGAAACGCCGATGAGCCTGACGCCCTGGTGCCCATACGCCCGCTCCAGCCGCTCCAGGAACGGAAAGGCGTACTGGCAGATGGGACACGAAACTTTGAAAAACGCCAGCACCACGGGACTGCGCGCCAGTTCCTCATAAAGCACGAAGCGCTTGCCATCCATCGCTTTCAGTTCAAATTCTGGCGCCTTGGTGCCCGCTGTCAATGCCGCCATCAGTCGTCCTCCGGTTTGTTTTTTAAGGATATTTCGCAGCCAGCGCATATCCGCCCGTCCTGACGTGTCTTTCATTCTAGTCGATGCAAGATGCGGGAGGTTACCGGTGGTCAGTCTGAGGGTGGTGGCCGCCTCGGCTGAAGGGTTCTCGTTCTCAGCGGGCGGCAGTGTCAGTTTCGACACACATGGGATCCGCAAGAACCATCACGTGGTCTAGCGACTGGCCCACGGCCAACTTACGCGTAGGCGGGCTGCGCCAGCCGCCACACCTCCACAAACCGAGGCACTTTGCGGAACGCAGACGTGTGGCACTACCGCAATCAAGCCCTTCCAAGTCAACTCGTGTGCCGAATGTGTACGTCACCGTGAACAACGTGACCGCTCCTTTGCACTCCCGGCACAGGAACGTTGATTTCTGGGCGCTTTCCAAAGCTGCCTGCTTCAACATGGGATGTCCGCTAACGACTTCGGCTGATGCCACGCTTCCATCCTGCCGAACTCCGATCAATATTTTTACGTCACCCATAATTCGCGCCTGACGTGCCAGCGGAGGGTAGACCGGCGGATACACATTGTTGAGGACGACATCGAACCGCGGCGCCTCCGGGGCAGGGCAACCTGGGCGACTAGGATTTCTACATGCGCAGCAGACCAGGCACCGGAAACGATGAACAGAAGCAAAGCAAATTGACGGGGCCGCCTCATAACACCTCCGCTTTCCTCAGAATCTTTTGCGCGAGTCCGGTGAGAGCAACTTTCCCCAACCGCTCCAGGGGAATCCATTTCCCAGCAACGCGCGATGGCGCGGCGGCGTGCCAAACGCGCACCGTATAGTTCGTCACCGTGATCGAATGCCGCAACGTGAACGCCGGGCTACCTGCAACATTCACGCTTGCCAGTTCGGGCAACTCCCACATTCCCGGCATGAGGGACGCATCCCGCGCCCGCCGGATCAGAAAAACCTCTTCATCTCGATGATCCAGAGCGTAATGAATCTCCCGCTTCTTCTGCTGCGCCGGCTTCGCCGTCGGCGCTGTTTCTCCGCGCGTGACGCATAGCTCGACCACCGGGCAGGTCAAGCATGCTGGTGTTCGCGGCGTACACACGACCGCGCCCAATTCCATCATCGCCTGGTTGAAATCGCCGGGACGCTCGGCATCCAGCAGACGGTTCGCGGCTTCCCACAGCTCTTCTCCAGTCAACCGCGTCCCCGATACACGCAGCAACACGCGCTCGACGTTGCCATCGACCACAGCGACCGGCTCGTCGAACACGATGCTGGCAATTGCCGCGGCAGTGTAGCGTCCTACTCCGGGCAAAGCACGCCAGGCTTCGGCGGTCGTGGGAAACTTTCCTCCATACTCTCGCACCACGACTTTCGCCGCGGCGTGCAGCATGCGGGGGCGCCGGTAGTATCCCAGGCCGCTCCACGTTGCGAGCACCATCGCCTCGCGCGCAGCCGCCAATTTTTCCACCGTGGGAAAACGCCGCAGGAATTCCTGGTAGTGTTCGATTACCGCAGCCACCCGGGTCTGCTGCAGCATGATTTCGGAGAGCCATATGCGGTAGGGATCGCGGTTCGCGCGCCAGGGCAGATCGCGCCGGTGGCGGTCATACCAGGCGAACAACCGCCGCCGGAATTTCTTCGGTTCGTTCCGCATCGATGTTTTGATCTGCATGCCGGGTTTATAACTGCTGATCTTACTAACTATTCTTCGGCGCAGGGTGCGATTCTAATGGATCGCTGCGATGCCTTCGGTTGCTCTCCCGTATGCCCCGGCATTGACCGGCGACCTCAAGCGCGAAATAATGGTTGGGCCTGGCATCCGCAACATTTGCGTGAGTTCATCCACGCGCAGCAGTATCGAGGAGCATCATGAACGACTTCAACCGCAAGGTGGAAGACGCGTCGGCGCGCGTGAGCAAGACCGTCGCCGAGGCTGCCGAACGGATCGAAAAAGAGATCCCCGAGCTCATCAAGTATCTGAACGACGAGGTCGTTCCCGCCGTGCGCCAGCACTCGACCAAGGCCCTGCGCACGGCGAGTGTAAAGCTGATCGAACTGGCCGACTACCTGGAGCAACAAAAAGCTTCGCAAAAGTGAGGGTGCGCCTCGCCGGCATCGCCCCTTGCACCGTGACCCTGACTCTGCTGCTTACGATCTTGCTTTTGCTCGCGGGCTGCAGCCATCCCAAGCAGGCGCGCGTGAATGTGCCGCCACCTCCGGCGGCGGCGGCCGAGCCTTCCTCCACCGAATCGACGGATACGTCCCCCCCGCGAGCACCGCGAAGAATAACCAGCCGCTGGGAGCCGAAAGTAGTGACAAGGAAAGTAGCGCCGACCTTGCTGAGCCTGCGATTCCCGCAGGTGTTGTGCCACTGGCCACCGAAATCGGCCGGGCCAGCTGGTACGGTCCTCCGTATCACAATCGACGCGGATCAAATGGCGAAGTCTACAACATGCACGCCATGACGGCGGCACATCGCACACTTCCTCTGGGGTCGATTGTGCGCGTCACGAATCTGAAGACCGGGCACACTGCTTTAGTGCGGATTACCGACCGTGGTCCGTTCATCCCCGGCCGGGTTCTGGATTTATCACTGGCCGCGGCGCGCAAGCTCGATGTCTACCTGCCCGGGATTGCGGAAGTGAAAGTGGAAGTGATGCAGACCCCGGCGCCGCTCGATACCGGAGGAAAGTGGGCGGTGCAGATTGGCGGCTTTCCCGACGAGGACGAAGCCGCGAAACTTGCCGATCACCTTACGCGCCGCTATCGTACGGCAAAGGTGCTGCGCTTTGCCAGCCCGGCGGGGGATTGGTGGGTGCGGGTGCGCGTTCTCGGCGACGATCGCCAGCGTGCCCAGGAAATGGTTGCGCAGACCGCAACGCCGGAGGGTGCGGTCTTTCTGGTGAGACTGGATTAGAGCAGTGGTCGGTGGGCAGTGGTCGGGGGTTGGGGATCGGTGATTCAACCCATTAGGATCTGAAGACTGAACACTGGCCACTGGCCACTGGCCACTTTTCTGTTATGCTCACGCCGGAGTTTCCCATGACCGAGCCCGCGAGCGACTGCCTGTTCTGCCGCATCCTCCGCGGCGAGATTCCCGCCAAGAAAGTTTACGAGGACAAGCACGTTTTCGCCTTTGAGGACATCAACCCAAAGGCTCCCACGCATGTGCTGATCATCCCTAAGAAACATTTTGCTGGATTGAAAGAAGCGCAGGCCGAAGACGCTGAAGTGATCGGCCGCTGCCACCTGGCAGCGGCTGAGATTGCGCGCCAGCGAAACATCGAGCAGGGATACCGGACCGTGTTGAACGTAGGTCCAGGAGCGGGGCAGTCGGTATTTCACATGCACGTCCACCTTTTGGGCGGACGTCATCTGAGCTGGCCTCCAGGGTAGAGGAGCAGTTTCGAGTTTCCGGTTTCCAGACTCCGTGCTTTCTCCTTTCGACTAGCACCTTGACCTCGCCTTCCTCTGTAATTACAATGTAATTACGCAGGAGGTTTTACATGCGACTGGAACTCACCCGCATCGGCAACTCACGCGGGATCCGCATCCCCAAGCCGCTGATCGCGCAGTGCGGCCTGGGCGACATAGTGGAGCTCCGGGTAACTCCTGAAGGCATTGTCATCGCGCCACATCGCGCGCAGCGCGAGGGTTGGAAGCAGGCCTTTGCCGAATCGGATCCAGCGGAGCGGGAGATGCTGGTTCCGGACTCGCCGAATGCGTTTGATGGCGAGGACTGGAAATGGTGAGCTATCCCAAGCGGGACGACGTCTGGCTCATCGCGCTCGACCCGTCGAAGGGCTCAGAAACTAAGAAGACCCGTCCTTGCCTCGTAGTGTCCCCTGACGAAATGAACGAATCGCTGCAGACCGTACTCGTAGCTCCCATGACGACGACTCAGCGCAGGTATCCCACGCGCGTGAATCTAACCTTCCGAAGCAAGACGGGGCAGGTCGCTCTGGATCAATTGCGGACGGTAGACCGTCAGCGTCTAGTCCGCAGACTCGGAGTGGTCTCGACTAAGAGGGCGGGTGAGATCTCCAGCGTGCTGGTGGAGATGTTCGTCCGCTAGGCCTCGTCGTGGCGGCGACTACTGTACCGTCGGATTCTCGTCTTCGGGAGCCCCGTGGCGGCGCAGCAGTTGAGGCAGGTTCTGGGAGAAGGCGGAACGGGGCAGAACCATGTCGCATCCCACTTCGTGAGCCTTCTGCTTCAGATCGCCTTGCACGTGCGAAAGAAATCCGATGATCGAGGTCCCCTTCTTCAGCTTTGCCTTGAGCTTGGGAATAAGGGTGAGCGGTTTGGCGTTGGCGTTGTTAAGGTCAAAGATAATCAGCGAAGGCTTCTCTTCGCCGTTCTGCTCCATGCGCTCGGCCAGGTCTTTGTCGTTCTTGGCGAACTCGACCTTGACGTTGAGCTTGCGCGCGGTCTCTTGAATCTTGGCGGCGAAGAACAGGTCGTCGACGAAGGCAAAGATGCGCGAGTTGGAATCTTCGCGCAACGCGGGCAGCGGCTCGGGATCGGCGGGCGCAAAAGGCGCCGCGAAGCCGGGACGCTGGCGGCGCGCTCCCTGGCCGTTGTTGCCATTGCCGGCCAGAGCGGCGCGATAGCTGTGGTCCATGGGCGCGGTATAAATGCCATCCTGATTGTGGCGCGCCTGGCTCGGTCCAGCAGAGCGGGGTCCGCGGGGATTGTTAGGGCGGCGTCCGCGACGCCGTCGGCTTCTGCCTCCACCACCGGAGGGTCTTCCTGGTCCTTGTCCTGATGGTCCTGCGTTCATAGTCCTCTCAAACCTGCTGGGCCGGGTTTTGATCCGGTGCAGGGCGGTAAAATCTCACGATGTTAGGTTCCCCATGGGTTGCGGCAGGCTCTCACAGCGTTGGCGTACAGCCACTCTTCTTGCGGGGCCTCTCCACTTGCTCAATCCACTACTCGGTCACACCCGTCAACCATCAACTTTCGCGAATGCACTCGAGGGGGCAGGCCCACTTTCCATGCGGAATTGCGGGTTGGGCTGGAATGCAATCGCGATCGACCGCTCACTGGTGATGCAAACTCGTACTAAACAAAACTTCTAAATTTTGCGTATCGGTTATCCGTTATCGGAATCCGTCGCGCCGCCGGGAACGGCCTGGGGCGCGGAAGGCCCACGCGGGAACGAGGCCAATGAGAACAAAGCAATGGTACTCGCCCCTGCGCCAGCGCGCAAGGGGCAAAGTGGGAGTGTTTTTGCACAGGAGGACATGACTGTCAGGCGGCGGCCTGAACTTATGCGGCAGAAGAAAGCGCTCCGCCGATACCAGAGCGCTGGTTGTCTTCGCTGCTTACTGCGTCACGGTCAGAGTAAACGCAAGTGAACTGGTGACCGGGTTCGCGCCGCCGGTAGTGGCGTTGATGGTCACCGTGTATGTTCCAGGAGTAGACCCCGGGTTCGGCGGGGTGGTGGTGCCGCCGCCGCCGCTGCCGCCGCAAGCGCCCAGCCACAGCGTGGAGAAGCCGAGAACCACAATCATGCCGAGCAAGCGCAGGCCGCGAGTCCGCGACCCCGCAGCAACAACAATTCCGAACAAGCCGGGGAGCAGCAAGGCATAGAAGATGCCTCCGCCAAAGGGCCGACGTAGTTGCGACGTCGGGGCTATGGTGCCAAGGTTGACCGTGATTGCGGTCGCGTTGGTGGGCTGGCCGCTGCCGGGGCTGATTTGGCAGGAGATTTCCGCAGTGGAAAGAGACGGGCTGCCGGTGCAGGTATAGGTGACCGGGAGAGCGGTGGTGGCGCCACTACCGCTACCCACAATGAAGCCGGTCGTGCTGGTAACGTTAACTGCAACCGCGGCGGTTCCGCCCACAGCCACGGGGAAAGTGGTGGCGTTGTTTTGCGTCATGAGGGTAAAGGTCTCGGTGGTTGCGGTCACGGTCAGGTTGACGGTCGTGGTGATCGCAGTGCTGCCGCTCGTCCCTGTTACCGTGATGGCTTGCGCACCTGAGGGCAACGCCATGTTGGCCGCAGTAGCGATGGTGAGGGTGACCGTCGACGGGGTTGATCCGTTGAGCGGGATGCTCCCAGGACTGAAACTGCAAAGCGCTCCAGCGGGGAGACCCGCGGTGCAACTGCCGGGCGTGGAGTTCGGGCTGTTTGATGAGTTCGCAAAAGTCACTGACCCCGTGAAGCCGCTCGCGGGCGTAATCATTATGGCGTAAGAAGCAGTTTGTCCCGCGGAAACGCTATGGGACGACGGGGCGGGGGTCATGGTGAACGGCACGGTTACGGTAACCACCGTAGGAGCAGACGTCGAGGCCTTGTCGGACGTGTCTCCTTCGTAGGTGGCCGTCACGCTGTTCGTACCGCCCGGAAGCGCCGAGGTGGCGAACGTTGCCGTTCCGGTTGTTGTCGAAGGATAGGGAACATTCAGGGTGACCGTTCCCAAAACCGTCGTGGTGCCGTTGTTGAGAGTCGAGAAGCTGACGGTACCCACCCCACTCGCGGGAGTGACCGCGACCGTGAAGCTCACGCTGGTACCCACGTTGACGCTTGCCGCAGAAACGTGCGTAATCGCGGTCGAGCTGCCGGTGCGGGATCCGGCCCAGGCCGTAAAGAGTTTGCTGGCATCGACGGATCCAAGACCCGTCACCTGGTCGTAGCCCACGTGGGCGCTAAAACCGTACTCGGTGGTGCCGCTGGGGCAATCTGTGGTTCCGCTCGTGCAAGGCACGTCGTTGTTGCCGGTGGTCACGTCGTGGAAAGCTGTGGGACTGCTGGCTACTAAACTGTAAAGGGTGGGATTGATGTTCCCCAATCCCGCCGAACCCATGGACTGGTTGAGCAGCGCGACGATGGCGGAGAAGGTCGGGGCAGCGCAGGAGGTGCCGCCGGCCAGGAAAATCTCGCCACTGCCATTTACGAAACCATTGGTGCAGGTTGATACGACTGTGCCGCCCTGTCCATCTTCGCTGCAGATTATGTAGGGGTCGTGCTCGGGGGACGCATTCAGGGCGAGGTCAGGCACATCGCGCTTACCATCGGCGGGCACGCCGGTACCGGTCTGCCAGGTAGGTTTTGCGAAATAGATGCTGGCGCCACCACCCGAAGCCAGCAGGCCATCGATGTCAGCCGTGTCATTCCACGCCATCTCCGGAATGTAGGAAAGCGCCGAGGAGAGGGTATTCGTTCCGCCGGTCGTCCCTTTCCAGTAGGTGGTGCCGTTTGCATTTCCATTTGTAACCGTGGCCGCGGCATCTCCGTCGAATTCGTTCCCGCCCATGCCGGTGACCTCTGGGATGGCGGCGGGAACGTCGACGGCCAGTCCCTCGGTGGCTGACGGGCTACTGGTTGCGTTGCAATCGGCCGCGCCGGCATCTCCCGAGGCAGCCATAATCGTCTGGCCCTGGGAGTTGGCTTGCTGCGCCCATCCCTGAACCATGTCAGCGAAGGACTCGCCATTCGCCGTCTCGCAGGCGCCATAACTGGTGCTGATGATGGGGGCGTAGTTATTGTCGACAGTCTGTTGAAGGGCGTTCCATACGCTGTTGAAGCGGGAGTTGCAAGTGTCGCCGGACGTGAGGCCGGCGTAGACAAAAATGATATTGGCATTCGCGGCGACTCCGCCGGACCATTCCAGGTCAAGATCGGATTCGCCCTCATCGCCGGCACAGCGCGTTGCTGTCGAGGTGCTGGGATACAGGATATACTGCGGGGCCTTCGCAGCAAGACCGGCGGCAATGCGGAAGTTGGCGAGGTCGTTCGCGCTGACGGTAGACTGCCCTACGACTGCGATTTTCTGGTTCGTACCATCGAGGCCTGCGGGAAGGTCGTAGATAGTCGCAAAATCGCCTGGGGTCAGGAAATGATCGCCGGCAGGATCGGTGAAATGCGGCTGGGCCCCGGTTGAAGGCCTCGTTCGAAATATCGCCCGCGGCTTGGGGCTGAAGTTGTGAAGATTTCCCATCGTCAGGACCAATCCCGCAAGCGCAGGCGGCACCGAAGGGTTGGTAGCGTTGGCAAGATGGATTTCGCCATCCACCAGGTAATTGTGGATCTCGGTGCGGAAGACGGCTTCGACTTGCGCAACCGTCCCATCAAATGAGATTTGGTTGCGGCTGTTGGCGATCGAGGTCACGGTGAACCCCTGGGCTTCAAGCCAGGCGACGACGCGATTGACGTCGTTCTGGGTCATTCCGAAACGGTCGCCGAACTGTGCCGGTGTGAGCCATTTGTGGTAATTCGGGGATGAGCGATCCTGCTGCTGGGCCAGCAGATTATCAAGGTCGGCCTGTTGGGCGGCGGAGGGCCGGAAAGCCAGCGTGACCCCGTATAGTACCTTGCTACTGTCGGCGAGGCCAAGATCGAAACGCGGCTGAGCAAGACTATGCACGTTGCCGGTGAGCGCCACCATCTGCGAGGAATTGATTGGGGCGGTGATGCGGTCGGGTTGCTGGGCGAGACACAGAGTTGAGGCTAGAAGCGGCAAAAGCAACTTCCAAGATCGCATGAAATGCTCCGTCTGCAAGGATGGGGTGTCGAGGTGCTTTGTTTCCTAGATTACACGGCTTTATTGCAGTCTGATCAAGTTTTAAGGGATAGGGTTGTATCACGGAAGTAAAGTTACAAGTCGCGGACGAGAAGGGTTCGGCGATGGGTAACCTTAGTCACCTGCCGAAGCAGGTTGGGATGGAGTCTGGCGTCTCTCTTAAATCTCTTGCGCGGTGAAGTTTCACAGGAGTAAAGGCGTGCGATTGAAAAGGCTCATCTGAGAGCGCCTTCTTTCGCACGATCCAGGGGCAAACCCCTTGCATCCAAACTTTCAGGGTAGAATCTTTGCTGAAATCTATGCGGAGAGGATTTATGCGCTCTTTAGCCAATCGATATGCCCTGATCACATCGGCGATTCTGCTGCCTGCAGCGCTGTTGCTGGCAGCGGGTGTAGACACGAAGTTCCACAACGCACCGGCGTCAGCCCAAGCAACGAAGAATCCCTACGAAGGCCAGGACGCGGCTGTGCTGGCCGGAAAGCGACTGTATGCGCGCAATTGCCTTTCGTGCCATGGAAAGCTGGGAAAAGGAACGGGCAACGTGCCGTCGCTGGTTGATGGGAAGCTTGATTCCGTCACGCCTGGCGAAATCTTCTGGTTCATCACGCGGGGCGACAAGGACAACGGGATGCCTGCCTGGGCGTCGCTGCCGGTTCGGCAACGCTGGCAGGTAGTCACCTATGTGAAATCGATGGCAGCGCCGCAAGCGGCGCAGGAAGCCGGCGCACCGGCTCCGGTCGACACGAACACTTCGACGCTGAAGGCCCCGCCGCCCAAGCCGCCGTTCACCGATTTCCGCTATGAGAAGCCGGGGACGGTTCGCAAAATAACCGTAGCCGATCTTCCGCAGCCGTACGCCACCCAATCGGCGGAAAACGGTCCGCAACTGGTGGCCCGTCCGGAAAATGTTTGGCCGGTCGCGGTTCCCGGATTCAAGGTGGAGTTGTATGCCACAGAGCTCGACAACCCTCGAACGTTGCGCACCGCTCCGAACGGAGATATTTTTCTTACCGAGAGCGACCCCGGGCGCATTCTTATGTATCGCGGGTTGACCGGCGATGGCAAGCCCGAGCAATCAGCCGTTTTCGCGAGCGGGCTTAAGCATCCGTACGGCTTGGCGTTTTATCCTCCCGGACCTGACCCGCAATGGCTGTACGTAGGCAGCACCAGCGAACTGGTTCGCTTCCCTTATCACAACGGCGATTTGAAGGCGAGCGGCGCTCCGCAACATATCGCCGATCTCCCGGATACGGGCGGACACTGGACACGAGCGGTGACGTTTTCGCAGGATGGCAAGAGAATGTTTGTCGCGGTGGGCTCCGGCTCGAACATAAACGACCCCGACACTCATCCAGGGGAGAAGGACCGCGCCGACATTCTGGTGTGCGACCCCTCGAATTGCACTTTGAGCGTTTATGCCTCCGGCATTCGCAATGCAGGAGGCGGGATCGCAGTGAATCCGCAGACGGGCGAGCTGTGGTGCTCGGTGAATGAGCGCGATGCGCTCGGGGACAACCTGGTTCCCGACTACATCACGCACGTGCAGGAAGGCGGATTCTACGGCTGGCCGTGGTGGTATATGGGCGGGCATCAGGATCCGCGGCTCCAGGGCAAGCATCCGGAATTGAAAGACAAGGTGATCGTCCCCGATGTACTGTTGCAGCCGCATAACGCATCACTCGAATTTGCTTTTTATGACGGCCAGCAGTTCCCTGCTGAGTACAAGGGAGACATCTTCGCCTCCGAGCACGGCTCCTGGAACAAGGCGGTGCGCGTGGGCTATGAGGTGATCCGTATCCCGCTGCACCAAACCGGCCACGCCAGCGGCGAATATGAAGACTTCCTCACCGGCTTTGTGCTGCCCGATGGCAACGTGTGGGGACGTCCGGTCGGTATGACTGTGGCTCCGGATGGTTCGCTGCTAGTCAGCGATGACGGTTCGAACTCGATCTGGAGAGTCAGCTACGCAAAGTAGCGCCGGCAGCCCGCCCTGAGCGAAGTCGCAAAGTGGGTTAAAGGGCGGCGGGACCGGCTAGACAGTCTTGTGACCGCGACTTGGGCAAAGGAGAAGCGCCAGCCGTAGGCTCGCCGGATCTTGCGGACGTAGCATTCTTCATGGACAGCGCTGCCACGCTCATCTACCTTGCAGGTTTCAAGTTCCACGGAACGGTTGCACAAGACGCAAGATGGGACCCAAACAGGATGAGCGGAAGTGTTGGACATTGGAAGACCCCCTCGGGAAAGGACGCTTCCAACGCTACGTTTACCTGGAGAACTTCACTGTGCAGTTTTGCTCAATCACCGGACTTGCCCCGTAAGGGTCTTCCACCTTGCATGACGAGTCTCCATTGCGTTCGTTGTCATCTTGCACGTCCTCACTGCGCTCGAAATTATGCACGGTGAGCAAAATTGAGCAGCGAAGCCTAATGATCCTCGGCATAGTTGGTGGCAGAGGGAACGATGCTAGCTTTCGGTTTGGTGGGAACAATTGTCGTATTCGGATTACTTTTGATGATTGCCCGCGGTCTATAAGACGCTTCTAACGACTTCACCCTCATCCCCTCATGTCACCGGCAACCCAAGCCGAGTGCGGGAGTATCCAAGCCCTGACTGTGAAAAAAGCAAAACCACCCCGCTGCCCCTACTGTGTCTTGGGCACGGGGTTCAGGCCGATGAAAGTTCTCTCCAATAGGCGGCAGATTTGTGAAAAGTGCGGCCACATCGTTTTTCCGAACGACACGGCTTTTAGGTGTCCGTGCCAGAGGTGCCTAGACGTGAATTCGTCGCCTAGAATTCGCAGCCTACGGCGGCTGTAAGAACGCGAGCGACCCGCCTAGGCTATTGAAAGATGGTGGGCGCTATAGGATTCGAACCTATGACTTCCACCGTGTGAAGGTGACACTCTACCGCTGAGTTAAGCGCCCAACCCTTTTCTATTCAAACATCAGTGGGTAGTTCCTGCAACCCCGCGGCCCGGCGCGAGTCGGGCCTGGCAGGTCCGTTTAGGCTACCGGAGGCGGTGTTTGGACGCAAGAACAGGCCGTGGTAGCCTATGCTCGGCAGGGGCGAGGGGCGGCTTCGGGTCCGCCGGCACCTGTGTCCAAAGTGACTCTTGATGCCGGACGAAACCCAGCCCCTTCGACCCACCGTATCCTCCTCATCTGGGCGGACTTCCGGGGCTTCGTCTGACCCGGACAAAGAGCAACTTTCCCTTCCTGACGGGGTTCACTCTAGTGTGAGCGCAGCCGCCATCGATCGGGGCGTCCTGATGGCCTCGCTCGGGCCGCGCCCGGCGGGCACTTTGCAACCAGCGATGGCCGGCGCCGAAAGCTACACGGACGCCGAAGTCATGCTGCGAGTCAAGGCGGGGGACCAGTCCGCCTTCGACTATCTGGTGCAGAAGTATCGGCGGCCGCTGGTGAGTTTTATGTACCGCCTGGCACGGAACACGGCGGCGGCGGAGGATTTGGCGCAGGAGGTTTTTCTGAGGGTGTATCGCTCACGCCAGACCTACGAAGCCAGCGCCAAGTTCACCACGTGGCTGTATCGGATCGCGACTAACCTGGCGGTGAACCACGCGCGTGACACGCGCCACGAGCGGCCGGAGGTAACGGTCAGCCTGGATGAGCCCGATGAGGAAAGCGGAACGACGCTGGATGTAGCCGACGGAACGATTTCAGCCGAAGAGGCTTTGGTGCGGCGGGAGCGGATGGCGGCGATCCGGAGCAAAGTAGAGGCCCTGCCGGAGCGGCAGAAGCTGGCGGTGATCATGCATAAGTACCAGCAGATGGATTACAAACAGATCGCCGATGTTCTGAAGTTGAGCGAGTCGGCGACGAAGTCGTTGTTGTTCCGGGCGTACGAGACTCTGCGGGAACAGTTAAAAGAATTTCTCTAGGAAGTTAGTTTTCGTTCTGTCGAAGTGACAGTGACCAGAAGTGACAGTGGCGAAGAGAAAATAAGGGAGCATGGTTATGAGGTGCGAGGAGATTCGCGAAATGATGCCGGACCTGGCGTCCGGCTTGATGGGGATGACCCCGGAGATCAGCGGCCATCTGGCGGGTTGCGGCGCGTGCACCGGTAAGATGGAAGCGGTACGGCAGACGATGGCGTTGCTCGATGAGTGGCGCGCGCCGGAGCCGTCGCCATATTTTGATATACGCCTGCAGGCACGGCTCCGCGAAGAGATGGCCAAGCCGCAAGCAGGCTGGCTGGCATGGTTCCGGCGTCCGGTGCTGGCGGCGGCGCTTTCAGTGCTGATGGCGATTGGGGTGGGCCTGTTCTTCTCGAAGGGCAGCAATTTCTATCATTCGGGCGGAGTCGATTTGGCCGAGGTCGAAACTCAGGCGGAGCCGGGCACGGCGGTGAGCGATCTGCAGGCTTTGGAAAAGAATCACGATCTGTATTCCGACTTCGATTTGCTCGATGATCTGGAAGTGCAGAAAGATGTAGTAGCAAATCCGTAAGAAGCAGACATCCGTAGTGATGTTCGAAGTAAAGTTCAAAGTATTGAGTTGCGGAGTGGAGCGATCCCAAGGGCGGGGAGAATGCGGCGGCGGAACTTGATGACGCGATGGATGGCGACGGCTGTGCTGGCCGTGGCGGCCGTTGTATTGTATCCATCTCCGAGCCTGGCGCAGCGTAACTACTTCCGTCCCGCGCAAGGACGGCCGGCAGCGCCGAATCAAAACCATCAGCCGGGTCGCCCGGGAGGTCATGCCGGCGACTGGCTGCGCCGCTACCGGGGCCTGTCGCCGGGCGAGCAGGAGCGTGCATTGCAGAGCGATCCGGCATTCCGCCGCTTGTCTCCTGAGCGCCAGCAGTTGTTGCGGCAGCGGCTGCAACATTTCTCGAGTCTTCCGCCGCAGCAGCAACAACGCATGCTGAACCGCATGGAGACATGGGAGCATCTGACGCCGGGTCAAAAACAACAGGCGCGAGAATTGTTCGGCCGGATGCAACAGCTTCCATCCGACCGGCGTCGCATGGTAACGACCGCGGTGCGCGATCTGCGTGCCATGCCGCCCGAGCAGCGCGAAGCAATCATCGATTCCAACCGCTTTAGAGGTATGTTCTCTCCGGAGGAGCGCGACATTATGCGCGGAGCCACCAGGCTGCCGCTCGCGCCACCCGAAAATGGCAGGCCTGAAGAACAGCCGGCACCCGAACAGTAAAGGCCGTTCTCAGTTCTTAGATTCTCGTTTTCGGAATCCGTTCAGTGGAAATCGTGCGAAACGGTTTCAGCTTTGGTGACGAACAGTGGCTGCACGCGCTCCGCTTTTACAGAGATCACGTTGTCCTGATTCTGCAGGATGCCTTCGATGGCCAGGAACCGTTCTGAAGTCAGCAGCAGGCGGTTGCGGTGAAAAAGATCAGGCGTGATGATCGCGTTAGCCACTCCCGTTTCATCTTCCAGACTGACAAACACGAAACCTTTCGCGGTTCCCGGACGCTGGCGGGTGATTACGCAGCCTCCGATGCGAAGGCGCTTTCCGTTGGGAATATCGCGAAGTTCGCTGGCGCGGCGAATGCCCATGGCATTAAGCCAGTCGCGGCGGTAAGCCATGGGATGCGGTCCCACGGTAAGGCCGGTGCCGTGGAAATCGGCAACCAGGCGCTCTTCAAGGTTCATGGGCTTCAGAGGCGAAGGCGAATCAGGTTCAGGCACCTTTTCCAGCAGCGGCCCGGAGCCTCGCACGGCACGCTCCACCTGCCAGAGAGCGTCGCGGCGGTGAAAGACTTCTTCACCACGGAGGCACGGAGGCACGGAGGCAATACTGATTGCTGATTCTTGATTGCTGATTGAATATTTAAGAATCAGCGGGAATCTTCTAGTTTTATTCTTGTCTTTCTCCGTGTCTCCGTGTCTCCGTGGTGGATTTCCAACTGCATTCAGCGCGCCGATTTCCGCCAGCGTGGTGAGTTCATCTTTGCGAAGTTCCGGAACCCGACGGGTTAGATCATGAATAGAGGCGAACGGAGCAAGCATGCGTGCGCGCACCAGAGCCTGAGCGCCCTCTTCACGCAAGCCGCGAACGTAACGCAATCCCAAACGTAGCGCCGGCGTCCCGCCGGCTGTTTTACTGGCCACTGGCCACTGACCACTGGCCACTGCTTCCAACGTGCACATCCATTCCGAGCAAGTCACATCCACCGGCAGCATTTTCAATCCGTGGCGTTGCGCATCTTTAACGATCGTCGCCGGAGAATAAAAACCCATGGGCTGGTTGTTAAGCAGGGCGGCGGTGAACGCGGCGAGATAATGGCACTTCAAGAAAGCGCTGGCATACGCGATCAGCGCAAAGCTGGCGGCATGAGATTCAGGGAATCCGTAAAGCGCGAAGGATGTGATGGAAAGAATAATTTTCTCCTGCGCCTCGGGCGGAATTCCGTTGTCCGTCATGCCGGCGCGCAGCCTGGCTTCAATTTCTTTCATGCGCGCTTGTGATCGCTTGAAACCCATGGCGCGGCGCAGGTCTTCCGCTTCGCCACCGCTAAAGTTGGCCGCGATCATGGCGAGACGAAGCAGTTGTTCCTGAAAGAGTGGCACGCCGAGCGTGCGTTTAAGCACAGGTTCAAGCGAAGGATGCGGATACGTAACATCTTCCCGTCCCTGGCGGCGCAAAAGAAACGGATTCACCATCTGCCCGACGATCGGTCCCGGCCGGATGATCGCAACCTGCACCACAATGTCATAAAAGCGTTTCGGACGCAGGCGCGGCAGGCATGACATTTGCGCCCGGCTTTCCACCTGAAACAGGCCAATGGTATCGGCCTGCTGCAGCGCGGAATAAACTGCAGAATCATCTTGCGGAAGATGCGCCAGATCAACTTCTTCGCGGTAGTGTTTACTAATAAGTTCGATCGAATCCTTGAGCACAGCCATCATTCCCAGGCCGAGCAAGTCAACTTTGATGATGCCCATGTCGGCGCAATCTTCTTTATCCCACTGCACCACCACGCGGCCGGGCATGGAAGCAGGCTCGAGAGGAACGACAGAATCAAGTTGCCCCTGGCAGATGACCATGCCGCCGGAGTGCTGCCCGAGATGGCGCGGCATATCTTGCACGGCAAGGCACAGCTCATAATATTTGCGTAGACGGGGATGTCTGAGGTCGAGTCCGGCATCGCGGAAGCGGCGGTCGAGCGCGTCGTTTTCGTCGCGGAATTCCCAGGTGGCAACTGCGGCGGAAATTTTTGCGAGTGTTCCCGGATCAAACCCCAGCACCTTGCCCATTTCGCGAGCCGCCATGCGGTTGCGGTAGGTGATGACGTTCGCAGTCATGGCTGCGCCACGCTCGCCATAGCGGCGGTAGACATACTGGATAACCCTTTCACGCTCGTCACCGCTGGGCAGGTCGAGATCGATGTCTGGCCATTCGCCGCGCTCCTCCGATAGAAAGCGCTCGAAGAGAAGTTCCATGCCGACGGGATCGACAGCCGTGATGCCCAGCGAATAACAGACGGCGCTGTTGGCAGCCGATCCACGCCCCTGTACCAGAATGTTTCGCTCACGGCAGAAGCGAACCAGATCCCAAACAATAAGGAAATATCCCGCAAGCTTAAGTTTTTCGATCAGCACGAGCTCCCGCTCAATCTGGCACCGAGCGCGGGTTTGCATGTCGTTTGTGGTGCGGCCATAGCGCTGTCGAAAACCTTCCCATGCGCGCTCACGCAGAAACGAGTTCATGGTCTCGCCCTCAGGAACGGGATAGAGCGGGAACTGGTAGCCAAGATCGTTCAATGTAAATTCGAGACGCGAAGAAAGTTCGAGTGTGTTGTTAATGGCCTCGGGCAGGTCGGCGAAGAGTTGCTGCATTTCTTGCGACGATTTCAAATGACGCTCGGAGTTACGCGCCAGCAGCCGGCCAGCGGTGGATAATGTGCGGTGATCGCGGATAGCGGTGAACGCGTCGCAGAGTTCGCGATCTTTCGCGGCAGCGTAGCACACCCCATTGGTCGCAAGTAGAGGAAGATTGAGCGACCGGGCGATCGCGATGGCGGCGCGGTTGCGAGTTTCTTCTTCCCGGTGGAAATGGCGCTGCAACTCGACGTACACATTGCCGGCACCGAAAATTCCAACCAGTTGCTCGACCCGCTTGCGGGCTTCATCGCTGCCGCCGTGCTGCAAAGCCGCAGCCAGCGGCCCGTCCGCGCCGCCCGTCAGGCAAATGAGACCGTGGGCATGCTCTTCCAATTCTTCCTTTTGAACTGTGCCCTCACCTTTCTTTGCACGCAACTTCATTTTGGTGATCAGCCGGCAGAGGTTCTGATACCCGGCGCGTGAGGAAACGAGAAGAGGAAGGCGGAACTTGCTACGTAGTAAACATGCGGTGACTTCCGCGCCGATGTGCGCCTTGATTCCGATTTTCTTCGCAGCGAGATGAAAACGTGGCGCACCGTAGACACCGTCGGTGTCGAGCAATGCCATCGCGGGCATGTGGAACCGGGCACACGCCGAAATCAACTCCTCAGGCAAGGAAGATCCTTCGAGAAAACTGAAAGCAGAGCGGGCGTGAAGCTCGACGTACATCGGTGATCAGTGATCAGTGCCCAGTAGCCAGTGGCCAGTGGCCAGTTCTCAATAATTCTGCAGAAAAAACTGGCCACTGATCACTGGCAACTGGCCACTGTTTTTCAGTCATACGTGCCTTCCACGAACCAACCTCCGCCGAGCAGATCGTGCACGAGCCGGTAGAGAGCGACACTGTCTGCATTTTGCAAGGCGATGTCCCACTCATCGCGCGCCCAGGCTTCCCGTTCCCACCAGTCGCCGGAACTGCGCCATGGGCCGACTTTCCAGAGCACATTACCCTGAACTTCTCTTTTCTTCGAGCAAACTACTCTTGCCAGGTCCTCGTTCTCCAGAGTCACAGTAGCGCGCAGCGGCGGACGAAACCGGCGAAGAGCAGCGACGGCGGTTTTCTCTTCTGCCGCAGCTTCTCGACGGTTTGTTTCTGGAAGTCCCTCGGATACAAAACGCCGCATGCGAAAACCATCGGCACGGTACGTATCCAGCAACTCCAGCGAACCTGCACGGGCTTCGCCAACCAGGCCGGCAATGCGCGCCAGCGTAAGTTCCAGTTTTTCCGGTTCCGGCGACGGCGGCAGAAACAGGCCGCCCTGAGCCGACCGCGGCCGTGCCGGTTCCGCGGTGAGATGAATCTTCATAATTGGCGCACCCGGCGGATGTGCGTTCAAATCCAGTTGCAGAAGTTTGAGAAAAAGTTTGGGATCGAGCATGGGAAGAGGAAGACGAAGAGTTCGGCAGAATTTGCTTTGCCGGCCGGAAACGAAATACTGAGCCGATGATTGGACTGTGCTATGCGATGCGTCGCTTTCGCTGGGAATCCCGAAAGTGTCGAGTTGGGGATCAACTCCCGCAAGGTTTTGCAACTCCAGGGTGAGCCGCAGTTCCTGCGTAGCCAGAGCACGCGCGGTCAAACGGGCGCATATCTGCTCGAGCAGTCGATTCAGCAGAAAAGCCAGCGGCTCCAGCAGCACGATGGGATGTTCCAACTCGATGGCTTCCTCAAATACCGCCGGCGCTTCTACCGGAACCAGCGTGTGAGAAGCGGCACCCCGCGCCAGTTGCTGCAGGCGCAAACCTCCCTGCCCCAGGCGCTCGCTCAACGCAATTTCCGGTAACGCCGCCAGAGAGCGCAGATCACAGATGCCCCAGCGTTTGAGAGTTGCGAGCAGACACTCAGACTTTTTCCCCCACACATCTTCCTTTTGTTTTCCTTCCCGCTCTTTGCCTTCAATCCGATCGCCAAATAAAACTTCAACCGGCAGAGATCCCAGAAACTCGGCTTCTTGCCCAGGTGGAATCACAGTTACACCGCAAAAACCCCGGGCCGCGAGCACGGCAGCATCGGGATTTGAGGCCACGGCGACGTTCCCATCGAGTCCGAGGTCTGCGGCGCGGCGGAAAAGACTACGGCCGATTTCTGGCAGCGATCCAAAAAGCGACTCCATCCCCTCGAGATCCACCAGAGCCGTGTCGGCCGCAACATCTTCCACTCGCGGCGAAAAAGACTGCGCACAATCCAGCAGAGCAGCGTGCGCCACAGATTCCTGCAACAGAGAACGCGGGCGCAGCGTCAACTCCGAGCAAAGTTCCGCCTGAGCTTTCGTCATGCCTGGCGCAATGCCCACACGGCCTGCACTTTCGTTCATGGCAAAAACTTTTTCCAGCGGTGGCTTGCCTTCGAAAATGGCCACGGCCCGTGCGCGCAACTCCGGCTCGGCGCGAAACACCGCTGCCACGTGGAAATTCGGCACGAAGATGCAGGCAAACATGAAGCAGTACCCGGTACCTAGTTGTCAGTACCCAGTTGGTTTTTTCTGGCAACTGGGTACTGGCAACTGGCTCTGTTTTTTCACCCCGCCCAGGCGGTTCTACTGGAGAATGTGATCTCGGCCGAACGAACTGGCTTGCGATCCATCCGGGACCGCACCAACTCCGCAGTGATTTCCAGTCCAGTCAACACTTGCGCGTGTGAGGGCGGTGGGAATTGAGAATCCATAGGCTGTTCGCTTACTCTCGCTCGCGGCTTTATCGGCCCCAGCTTTATCAATAACGAAGAGCAACTTCCGGCGATGGACTGCCGCTCGACTGCCAGCAGCACGGTGGGTGTATGCTCCACGGCGCGGCGGAAACGGAACCATGTGGTCAGCGGAATGCGGCGCGCTGCTTGCGGCGGCAGATCGCCAAGATCGAGAACGATCAACCCGAAACCTCCACTATCGAGCAGCAGGTCGGTAGCGCGCAGAAGTTGTTCCAGGCTCTTCTCTGGTGAATTCTCCCCGCAGCGCACCCACAGCAGTCGGTCCAACTCGACTCCGGCCGCAGCGGCGGAATGCGGATCGAGAGCGTCGCTGGCGTCCACCAACACGCAGCATTCCCCGCGCCGGGTGGAAGCGGCTAGTGCAGCCAGCAGCAAGGTGGTGCGGCCAGAAGAGGCTGGACCGCAAATTTCCGTCAGGCAACCGCGCGGCAGGCCTCCGGTAAGGTCATCCATCGCGGCGATACCGCTGGATACCATTTCTGGCGCAGGCCGCGCCAACCGCGACGCCGGGGTAATGCCGGCCAGCCTCGCATCTTTAGAAGTAGAAAAAGAAGAAGTAGAAAAAGCTCGTTGCAGCGGACGCCCTTCGGTGAAAAGCTCCGCCTCGGAAGGCTGCGGGCAAACTTCGCCACCTTCTTCAATAGCAAAGACACAAAGGCGGCCCTGGGCCGCCGAAGTGGAAACCACTGCGGAAGACATAGATTCCTCGGGAAAATTTCAGGGAACGCCGGGGTTGGAAGCCCCGCAGGCATTTTCGCTTTTTATTCGCCTTTGATGATTCTGCACCCGGCGGCAGAGATTGTCAAGCTGGACTGGGAAATCTTCCTTCCACCGGTCCATGCCCCCGGTTGCTTACCTTGGCATCCATCCCCCGTCTAAGCCAAACAGTGCAGCGGCCAGGCGCAGGTGCCCATCTACGTGCTCTATCAGGATTGCGACTGAATGATTGCGACTGAATTCGCTGTTCGATTCCCACCAGAGAAGAGGAGCTTCCATGCACAGAACTCGTCTGCTTGTTTTGCTATCCGTATTCTTGGCGTTGGCCGGTCTTTGCCAGGCTCAAGGCATAATGCTCGATCTGCCGCTGCAGAGTCAGCATGCCGTGATCACGCAGCGCCTTGGCCTCACCGACATCACCATCAACTATCATCGGCCGCTGGTGAATAGCCGCCCAGTCTGGGGCAAGCTCGTGCCTTACGGACAGGTCTGGCGCGCCGGGGCCAACGAAAATACCACCGTTACATTCACCGATCCAGTCACCATTGAAGGCCAACCACTCGATAAAGGAACTTATGGTCTGCACATGATCCCCGGCGAAGATCAGTGGACGGTGATCTTCTCGAAGATGTCTACCGCGTGGGGAAGTTTCAGCTACAAGCAGGATGAAGACGCGCTGCGGGTCACAGTAAAGCCGCAAACCGCCGAATTCCACAATGCCCTGACCTACGACTTTGACGATCTCAAGCCTGACTCCACGGTAGTCACCCTGAGCTGGGAAAAGGTCGCCGTGCCCTTCAAGGTTGCGGTCAAAGTGGACGACATTGTCGAAGCCAGCATCAATCGGCAAATACGCGGACTGAATCAATATTTCTGGGAGAGCTGGGACGAAGCCGGCAACTACTACCTCGCCAATAAAATCAATCTCGACGAGGCGCTCAAGGATGAAGACCAGTCCATCCGGGTCGAAGAACGCTACGACAACCTGCACGCCAAATCGCAGATTCTCGAGGCCATGGGCCGCAAAGACGACGCCGCGACGGTTCTCAACAAGGCCTTGGAGAAAGCCAGCGCCCAGCAACTTTACTTCTATGGTCGCCAGCTTCAAGGTGAGAAGAAACAGGAAGAGGCATTCGCTGTCTTCCGCTCAAACGCAAAGAAGTATCCCGACTTTTGGATATCGCACGTTGGTCTGGCTCGCGTTTATAGCGGTCAGGGCGACTTCGACAAAGCCGTCAAGGAATTGCAGAGCGCTCTTGCCGGCGTCCCCGATGATGCCAACCGATCGAACCTGGAGAAATACATAAAGCGCGCGCAGTCCAAAGAGGACTTCAACCGCTAGCCACAGCGAAAGAGTCGACAAGTGAAATGGGCCAGCCCGAGGGTTGGCCCATCTCATTTGTCGGGATTGTTCATTGTTCATTACTAGAATGATCTACAAGAATGATTGAAATCAATGAGTGCTATCGCATGTTATGCCAGATTTCCGAACATCGGGAATACAATAAGGCCGACGGCATAGCCTATGACTGAAGGCTCAAACAATGCCAGTTTCGAGCAGATCATGCAGTGGGCCTACAGCACACTGCCCGAGAAGGTCAGAGATCTGCCAGATTTTCCCGGCATTCAGGTAGCCGATGAGCCACCCGAGGAGGTCTTCGCGAAGATGTCGAAGAGAAGCAATTGGCCTCGGGGCGCTGAGCTGTTGGGGTGCTTCAGCGGAGTGAGCAGGACCAAGCGTCAACACAACCTAGTGCAAATTGCTCCGGATTTGATATTTGTTTTTAAAGGTCCGATTCTGCGGTGTTCGACGGGGAACCTGCCCGCCGAAGTGAAACAAGTCGTTTGGCATGAAGTTGCGCATTGGCTAGGTCATGATGAGCAGGAAGTGAAGGAACTGGGTCTTTCACTTGGATTCAAAGACATAGCCCCCCATCCGTTCGAAAGCGGAACGCCAGGCGCGGTCTTGCTACAGAGGCTCCCGCAGGCTGTTGAGAGGGAAGACGAAGAAAACCAAAACCTGCGCTGCATAAAGTGCTACTCCGCAGATGTCACTTGCCATGAAGGCGAAAAGCCATTGAACTACACTGGAGCGAACTCGTTCGATCCCACTACTGTTACCTTCCATGTGAGAAGCTGCACGTGCAATTCCTGCGGCTACGAATGGGACGACGAGGATACCGCGTAGGTAATTGTTGTAAACAGACGTGGGTGTTGAAAAAGTCACATCGATTAGCGGGATGAGATTCGGCAGAAGCATGTTAGAAGAAAGCATTCGCACATGCTCTGTTTGATTCTGATCGTCGGAGGCCTGCTGATCATGATGGGGCAACACGACCGTTCCGAAGCGCTGTTCTACTACTTCCGTCTGGAAGATCAGGTTCCTGAAACCCACCTGCTGCGGCTGATCGACAAGCACATCAGCTTCGAGTTCGTCCGGCAGCAACTGAAAGACAGCTACAGCGAAACAGGCCGGCCGTCGATCGATCCTGAGCTGTTGCTGCGCATTCTGCTGATCGGCTATCTCTACGGCATCACCAGCGAGCGCAAGTTGGTGGAAGAACTGCGCATGCATCTGGCCTGGCGCTGGTTCACTGGGCTGGGCTTCGATCAGGAGATTCCGCATCACTCGACGTTTTCGAAAAACCGGCATGGGCGATTTCAGGAGTCGAAGCTGTTCGAGCAGTTGTTCGAGCAGATCGTGCGCCAGTGTGTGGAAGTAGGGTTGGTACAGGGCAAGGATCTGTCGGTCGATGGCAGCTTCGTGGAAGCGAACGCAGCCAAGGAGAGCCGCATTCCACGGGAGCAGTTAGCGGAAGCGGCCCAGGTTCATCACACCGTGCGTCAGTATCTGCGGGAAGTGGAGGAGCAGAACCCTGTGGAAGAGCCGGTGCACGAGCAGGATCAGGTGTCGACCACTGATCCCGATTCGACTTACGCCACCAAGGGCGGCATGCCGGCGCGTCTCGGTTACTACGACAACTATCTGGTGGATAACGGTAGCTGTGTGATTGTCGGGGTGCAGGCCACAGCGGCACGCATGAGTCAGGAAACAGTGGCGGCGCAAGATATGCTGACTCGTTTCGGCGAGTGGCAAGGGCGAGCGCCCGAATCGGTGGCAGCCGACACAACCTACGGGAATGGGGAGTTCTTACAGTGGTTAGCGGATCGCAACATCACTCCCTATATGCGGACCCGTGACAGTATTCACAGAAAGAGGAGTCCATTCTTCGGCCCTGAGCGTTTCACTTACGAGCCGGAACACGATCGCTATCTCTGCCCCGCCGGTCAGCCATTGAACTACGGCGGCCACAGTCATCGCAATCACTCCTGGACCTACATCGGGACTCGCAAACGCTGTGGCCCGTGCGAACTCCGACCGCAATGCACGAGTTCGTCTTTCCGAGGCCTGGTCATTCATCAAAACGAACCGGCGCGGCAACGCGCACGGGAGTTAGCGAACACGCCTGAGTTTGCCAAAGCACAGCGGCAAAGGAAGAAAGTAGAAGCCCTGTTCGCAGAACTCAAAAATCAGATCGGACTACGCCGTCTACGCCTGCGACGATTGAAGTTCGTGCGCGAGCAGTTCTTCCTGGCAGCGGCGGCGCAGAACATCAAGCGACTGGTCCGCTTCCTAAGCCAACCGACTGCACCACAGGCTCTGACCACCTAGGCAAGAAGAAAAAAACTCAGTAATACCCTCACCCCGCACAAGACCGGTTCAAGCACACTGAGTTTTTCAACAGCCACAGACGTTTGCACTCATTGACCTAGACCGCACCCTCTCGACAATCGTCAAGGCCGGTAGCGCGCGCCTTTCTCCTCCCGCCAGCCATCGGCCATCTCACCAAACCCGGCAAGCGTTCGCCCGGACCATCTTCTGACCAGCCTTGCAGCCGAAGGCCCGCGCAAACTCCGGCATATTCGAAACCACGTTGTCGATGCGGAAGATGGGCAGCGAGTGTGGATCGGTGGTAACGATCACGCGTGCCACTTCGGGGCGTACATTCGCACACCATGAGTAGGCATTGGAGAGGAAGAAGCGCTGGCGATAAGTCCATCCGTCCGGCCCTTTGTCGTCGAGCGACTTGCCCTGCGCCTTGAGTGCGGCTTCCAGCGCAAAAAACGCGAGATGGATGCCTCCATTATCCGCCGTGTCCTCGCCCTGAGTCAGCAGACCGTTTTGCTTGACTCCAGAACCGGCGTCGGGAACGTCTTGTGTGTATTCGTCGGAGATGCACTTGCCACGTTCGTCATATTGCTTGCCGTCCTCCGCAGTCCACCAGTCGCGCAGGTTGCCGTGCGCGTCGAACTTGCGTCCCTGATCGTCGAAGCCGTGAGTCAGTTCGTGACCGATGACCATGCCGATGGCGCCGTAATTCACGGAATCATCCATACCCTTCTCGAAGAACGGCGGCTGCAGAATGCCGGCGGGGAAGCTGATCGTGTTCAGCTGAGGATCGTAGTAGGCATTGATCGTAGGCGGCGTCATGGTCCACTCGCTGCGGTCGACAGGCTTGCCGATCTTCGCCACCCAGCGCTCGAATTCGAAAGCCGAGGCCTGTTCCATGTTGCCAAGGTAGCTTTCGCGCGTAATCTTCACGCTGGAATAATCTCGCCAGTGCGAAGGGTAGCCGATCTTGTCTTCGATTCCCTTCAGCTTGATGATGGCCTGTTCCTTAGTGGCGGGCGTCATCCAGCTCACACTTTCAATATCGTCGTGCATGGCCCGCTCGATGGCATGCACCATTTCAATGGTGCGCGCCTTGCTCTCCGGTGGAAAGGCGTGGTCCACATAAGCCTGCCCGAGCGCCTCACCCAGGTCGCGGTCGGCGGCCCGAGTGCAGCGCCGCCAGCGCGGAATCATCTCTTCCTGGCCCGCCAGCGTGTGTGCAAAAAAATCGAAACTCTCGTCGACCATCGCCCTGGTCAGGTAGGGCGCGGCATGGTGGATCAACTGCCAGCGCATGTAGGTCTTCCAATGCTCGAGCGGATGCTCCATCAGCAATTTGTCTTCGGCGCGGAAAAAGTCTGGCGCGCTGACAATGTAGTGCTCGCTGGCCGGAGCTCTTACCGCTTTGAGGTAAACATCCCAGTCGATGGAAGGCGTAAGCTCGCGGATCTGGGCCAGGCTCATCTTGTTGTTGACGTTCTTCGGATCGCGGCGCTTGATGTTATCCATCTGCGCCTTGGCCAGGGCGGTTTCCAGCTCAATCACGGTACCCGCGTCGCCGCTGGCCTGCACCTCCGCTTCCCCTGCCAGCACGAACATCTTCTGCAAATGCGCGCGGTATTTCTTGAGAGTCTCAACTGATTTCTCGTCGCTCTTGATGTAGTAGTCGCGATTGGGCAGACTCAGCCCACCCTGATCAAGCTGCGCCACCACTTTGGAAGCGTCGTCAAAGTCCTGCCCGCCGGTGAAACCGAAGAACGGAGCGTTCGCCTGATTGTCGGACGATTCCCAGGCTCCGGGAAACAGGTGGTGCAGATGGGCGATTTCAAGCGTGAGCTCTTTCTTGGATTTGACGGCCGCGATCCGGTCCAGTTCCGGCTGCAGGGGCTTCAAACCCGCCGCTTCGATCCCGCTTTCGTCCATGCAGGCCGCCCAATAGTCGCCGATCTTCTGCTGCACGGCGCTGCGGGCCGGATCGCTCTTGCTGCTCGCTTCCAGAGTCTCGCGCAGCACGTTTTCGTTCCACAGCTCCAGGCTGCTTCCCGTGCTCCAGTACACCTGGTCGGGTGGAATCGGGTTGGCCGCGAGCCATTTGCTACAGGCGTATTTGTAGAAATCGTCGCAAGGATTCAGCGTTTGATCGACCAGATTGGGATCAAAGTGCTCGAGCTTGGGGGCCGAGTTTGTCTCCGCAGCGGCGCCGGGTGCTGCCGCGCTGGGTACCGCATTTTGCCCGAACACCGCCAGGGGCAGCGTCATCGGCAACAGAAGACTCAGGATAACTCTGGGAATAAACATTTGGCCTCTTTCCGGTAGTAGACGAGATTGCAGCAGGATCAACGGCTCGGTCAAGCGTACGTACATAGGAAGATCAAGGTTCTGCGCAGGGAGGAAAACGGCACACTCCGACCGTTCTCCGCAGAACAACATACTATATGACGAGCAGCAATCCGCAGGGTTAGCCGAGGAAATTCATACCTATCCCGTGTTATGCAGTCCGGCAGCAATGCCGTTGATAGTCGCGCCCAGAGGATATTCCAGTTTCGCCAGGTCAAGGCCTTGCTGTTTGCGCCGTAAAAGCTCGACCTGGATCAGGCTCATCGGATCCACGTAGGGATTGCGCAGATGAATGGAGCGCGCCAGCACCCGGTTGCGAGCCAGCAACTCGCGCTGACCGGAGATGCGCAGAATCATTCGTCGCGAGCGCAGAAACTCCTCTTCCAGCATGCTGAACACGCGAGTGCTCAACGCCGTATTCTTCACCAGTCCGGAATAAACCCGGGCGATGGGAAGATCGGCCTTTGCCATGCCGAGTTCGACGTTGCCCACCAAGTCCGAAAAGAGAGCAAAATGCCGTTGCATTTGGCGCAGCAGGCGCTCGTGACCCGCTCCTTTGTGGGCAAAACTCTCAAGTCCCTGTCCCACTCCGTACCAGGCTGGCACGGCATGGCGGCTCTGCATCCATCCGAACACCCACGGAATTGCCCGCAGGTCCTCCAGGCGGCGCCCCCTGGTCCGGCGCGATGGCCGTGAGCCGATGCGCGCGGTATCCAGTTCATGCACCGGTGTGGCCTGCTCAAAGTACTCCAGCACGTCGGCGTTCTCCGCGATGTCGCGGCGGTAGGCTCGATAGGCCTCCTCCGACATTTCTTCCATGGCCTCCTCCCATCGCGCCTGATCCTTTGGTTGAGGGCCGGAGCGCGTAAGCGCTTCCAGGCTTGCGGCAATCATCAGTTCGAGGTTCCATTCCGCGAGCACGGCATCCGCATACTTCCAATTGAGAACCTCGCCCTGCTCAGTGATGCGGATGCGCCCGGAGAAGCAGCCTTCCGGCTGGGCAAGGATTGCCGCGTGCGTGGGACCGCCGCCGCGTCCTACTGTACCGCCACGCCCGTGGAAGAGGCGCAGCTTCACTCCGCATTCGCCCGCGACGCGATGCAGGTCCCGATGCGCTTTGCACAGTTCCCAGGTGCTGGTCAGCATCCCTCCATCCTTATTGGAGTCGGAGTAGCCCAGCATGACTTCCTGCCATCGTCCCCAGGAATCGAGCAGCGCTTGATAATCGGGATGCTGCCACAAACGCCGCATCGCATCCCCCGCCGCGCGCAGAGAATCGATCGACTCAAACAGCGGCACCGGCATCAGGCCTCGGTCGCGGTCCCCGGAACCAGCCAGCCGAACCCCGCAAACTTTCGCGAGACGAACGACATTGAGCACATCGTCCGCGGACTCCGCGCCGCTGATTATGTACTGACCTATGGACTCTGAGGGATAAACCTGCTTGAGCCGCTCAATCGTACGCAGAGTCTCGATCAACTCCCGGGTCTGAGGAGAAACCTCGCCGCTCTCAGGCGTTGCAGTGCCTGCCGCCAACGCGGGAGCGGTCTCTCGCAATTCTGCCTTTCTTAGCTTGGTCCTTCTTACCTCACTGTTTCCCGCTGCCATCTTGTTTAGGTCAATGTTTTTTGTGCCGATCTCTTGCAGAACTTCCGCGTGCACGCGAGCATGCTGGCGGATGTCAAGAACCTGAAGATGGAAACCGAAGGTTCGAAGTTGCTGCAGTAGCGGATCGACAAAAACCTCGGCCAGCCGCTTCCCACGATTCGCCATCAGGCTCGATCGCAGCATCACGAGATCGGATTCAAACTCCGTCGCATCCTTATAGGAACCCTGAACATGCGGGCCTTCGCGGCTGCGCTGCAAGCGGTAAAGCACATAGGAGAGAAAACGCCGGTAAAGCTCCATGGTGTTGCCCTGCCCCCACAGCATCGAAGCTCCGTGCATCGACCCCTTATACTGCGCCAGTCGCGATAGAATCTCCGCCGAAGCGCCTGTCTGGCGCGACGACGAACTCAGGCAATCGCTCAAGAACTCCACCTCGCGGATATATTCGCGGAAAATTACTGCTCGCGCCAGTTCGACGGCATCTTTGACGCATTCGGGCTTCACCAGCGGATTGCCATCGCGGTCGCCGCCGATCCAGGATCCGAAACTCAGCAGGTTCGGCAACTCGTCCACCTCGAGAACCGTGCCGTAAACCTCGCGCACCGATTCCGCCACCTCAGCATAGATACGGGGCAAGGTTTCAAACAACGAGAGCCGGAAATAGCGCAGGCCCATACGGATCTCATCATTGACGGTAGGCTTGGTCTGCCGGACTTCGTCAGTCTGCCAAAGCGATGCAATTTCGGCCTGGATGACCTGCTCGCATCGCACGGCCTCGCCCACCGTGAGAGGAAGACGATCGAGCCGCTCTAATTGTTCAGCAATGCGGCGCCGCTTCAGCAGGACGGTTTGGCGCGCAACCTCTGTTGGATGGGCCGTGAACACAGGCGTCACCATTATCTGGCGAAGAGCCGCCAGCGCCGCACCACAGGAGATCCCGGATTTCTTCATCCGCAACAAAGTCCCGCGGAACGATCCCGGCAGAGTGGCCCGTTGCTGATCCAGTTGGCGGGCACGCCGGCGGCGCTTGCGATGGTTGGTCTCAGCCAGATTTGCCAGTTCGAAATAGATGGCGAAGGCCTTGGTCACCTGATAAGCGCGGTCCAGATCCATCTGTGAAATCATTCCCTGCGCTCGGGCCATGAGCTCATCCGCTGCCTTAACGCGCCGGACGCGCTCGCGATGCTGAATCATCAGCTGTCGCAACTCTTCGACGGTATCGAACAGATCCTGGCCCACCTGCTCCACTAACACTCGCCCGAGCAAAGCGCCGAGTGAGCGCACATCCCGCCGCAGGGAGCGGTCCTTGGCGGAATCGTCCGACCGCGCCGTAAGTTCGGACAAACGGGCCTTTTGATCGTCTGCATTCCACAGCGGTTTCGAGCGGGTCATAAGGGCACGGCTTGAGGAGCGATTAGAAAGGATAAATCAAAAGGCGGTGGCTAGTGGTTAGTGGTTAGTGATACCGGCGGCCAGTAGCACTTGAGCCGACGCGATGACTGGCCCCTGGACACTGATCACTGCTGCTGCTTCGGCGCTTCGAAGCGATAGCCAATCCCGCGCAGCGTCCTTAAATACCGCGGGTGGCGAGGATCACTCTCGATTTTCTCCCGGAGCCGCCGCACGTAGACATCAATCGAGCGCGGAGTCACAAACGGAGTCTCTTTCCACACTGCATCGAGTAACTGGTCGCGCGTGAGCACGCGCCCGCAGTGCGTCGCCAGATACTCCAACAAGCGAAATTCTCGCACCGTGGTAAGAACCGTCCTGCCTTGCACCTGCACTGTCATCGAAGAAGCGTCGATTTCGAGATCGCCCAGGCGAAGCACTTCCGGCTTGGCGAGCGGCTGGCGCAGGCCCCGGAGCACGCTGCGCACCCGCGCCACCAGTTCGCGCGGGCTGAAGGGCTTGGTGATGTAATCGTCTCCGCCCAGCTCAAGCCCTTTCACCCGGTCGGCTTCAGCCGTCTTGGCAGTCAGGAAAATGACCGGTGTCGAGGAAAGCGTGGGGGTTTGCCGTATCTGGCGGCAAAGGTCAAAACCGTCCGTGCCCGGAAGCATCACGTCTAGAAGAAAAAGCGATGGCATCTCGCGCAGGGCTTCCGAAACCACCGACCCGCCGCTGACAAAGCTCTGCACGCCAAAACCTGCAGCCTGCAGGTTATGCGAGATCAGCCGCGCAATGTCTTCCTCGTCCTCCACTACGAAGACAAGGCTGCCAGACCCGGCCGCAATGCCCGCATCTCCGGGCGGTTCGTAAGATCCCATGGGAAAGTGCATGTCTTATGGCGGCCTGGCCTTACAGAAAAAGCCGCGGCGTCAGCTTCTGCATAAGAATGTATGTTGCGAATGTTGCCAGAATGTTTCCCGCGTGTTAACGAACGATGAATTTCCGGCAACTTAGAACTGAGCTAGAATCAAGGAATTAGGCAGAGGTATATCGTGGCAAAGTTCCGCGTTCTCTCCGTTTCCACCCTCTCGATCGTTATCTTTGCGTTGGCTTCTCGCCTCGCCTGCGGGCAAGAAAACCGCAACTCGGTGTTTCTCGCCAATCAGGAGGTCCGCGTCACCAATCTCCCCTCGCTGACGGCGCCCACCAGGCACAGACCTGCAGTGCTGGCGACGGCGTTGGAAACGATCCTCCACGACAAAGCCGCGTGCTGCGGTAAGGACTCTGCCCTGGAAGACGCCGTGCTCTACGCCACGCTTTCAGATCCAGTATCATTGAAGGAACTCAGCACCAAGCTGCAGGGAAGGCATCCTTTGAGCGATGGCGGCGCCATCGTGGTGCACGCGGAGTATGTTCCACAAAGCTCGATCAACGCTGGCCTCATCGTCATCTCGCTGCGAGACCAACACGCTTTGCTCTTCGAATGGAAATCGCACCTGTACGTGCTGTACGGTGCGACTTTCGATGAAACCCGCGACCTCGGTAGTGGAGAGCGAGACTACGCAATCCGCAAACTCTTCCTGCTCGATCCCCGATTTTCCGGCCAGCGCAGGGAAACCGAATTCAACCGCGAAACCGACGACTGGGGAGGAGTTCAGGGACTGCTAACCGTGTCATTCGTAATCCCCCCATCCCCATGGAAGTAGGCTTGTGAAGCGAAGTGATCAGTGATCAGTGGCCGGTAGAAAACCGAACCTTCGCCGAAGGCTAGCAGCAAGAACTGGCCACTAGCCACTGCCCCCTGGCCACTGCCCTTAAGTTGCTGCCCGCTTCTTCGGTGCATGCCGCAGGCTCCGCCCTTGGATAAGGCTGTAAAGGTCTTCGGCGAGATTGGTGGTATGGTCTCCGGCGCGCTCCAAGGCTTGCGCCATCAGCAGCACGTCAAAGCTCGAGGGATTGCTGTCCGAGGCGTGTTCGGTAAGGTGTTTCTGGAACAGAGAATGACAGACCCGGTCAATGTCCTTATCCATCTGCAACACCTTGCGGGCACACTCCAGATCGAGATCGACGAATCCGCGATACACCAGGTCAAGCATCTCGCGCAGGATCGCCGACATCTCCACCAGTTGGCGCACGTCGGAAGCCGCTATCTTCGCCGTCCGCGACTGCACCCGCATGGCTACGCTCATCATCAGATCGCCAATGCGCTCCAGGTCGGTAGTGCACTTCAGGCTGGTCAGCAACTGGCGCGCTCGCGCCTCATTCACCCGCGTAATGGCCGCCGGCAGGCGCTCATCGATGTAGCGCTCGATAATGTCGAGTTCCTGCTCGCACTCCTTGATGGCCAGGAAAGCCATCCGCGAGGAGTGGGTCAGCAGGTCGCGCACGTTGAAGGCCGCGTCGCGGGCGATGAGGAACGCTTTCAGCGCCGTGCGCGCCAGATCGTCGAGTGATCCGGACCCCTTCCGGGCCGACTTCTTCCCGGCTTCCTGACTCTGAGCGGGCACCGCCTCAGCCGTGTCAACTGCACCGCGCTCCGCGATCGCGGGTCGCGAGATGGCTGGTTTACGGGGCATATTTCGAACAGGCGATGGCTGTTCTATCGCCTTCTAACCAAAGTATCTCACCATTGAGTCAGCCCGCAGTCTACTTGAACAATATGAAAGGACCGTGAATAGGGTTGCAGATCGCCGCGCATGCCGATTACAGTGTGAGGCTATCCAAATCATGGAATTGTTAGAACACTTGCGTCGTCAGTTTGCCTACGACGAGTGGGCAAACCGTGAAGTCCTCGCCGGGTTAAAGGCAAGTTCTCGCCCGCCCGCGCGTCCACGGAAGCTTCTCGCGCACATTCTTTCTGCCGAGCGCCTGTGGCTCGAGCGCATCAGAACGCAACCGCAAAGCCTGCCCGTGTGGCCGGATTTCACCCTCGACCAATGCGAAGAGCAAGTCGCCGACCTCGCCCGGCTATGGCGCGAATTCCTTGGCCAGATTTCTCCCGCCGGGCTCTCAGAGACAGTCGTCTACAAGAACAGCAAGGGTGAGCCGTGGACCAGCACCGTGGAAGACATTCTTACCCACGTCGTACTCCATTCGGCGTACCATCGCGGACAGATCGCCAGCCAGGTACGCGCCGGCGGCGAGCAACCCGCCTATACCGACTTCATCCACGCCGTGCGCCAGGGTTTGATTGAATAAGTCTTAATTGAATAAGGTTTGATTGAATAGGTTCTGATTGAATAACTTCTGATCGAAAAGGAGCAGCACATGGAAGGCCGGGCGCTTTTGGTCTTTACTCTCATTCAAGTCGTCGCCATTGGCGCGCTTCTCTGGCTAGTGTTTTCCATGCCCGGCCCCTGGGATTTCCAGCGCTGCATTGGCGCAGCCTTGATGATCCTGGGCATTGCTGGGATCGTCACGGCACGCTTCCAACTGGGCAAGTCCTTCGCCATCAGAGCCAAGGCCCATCAGTTAGTTACGCATGGGATCTACTCGAAGATACGGAATCCGATTTACGTCTCCGGCGCGGTCCTGCTCGCCGGATTTGTGTTGGTTCTGCACCGGCCCATCTTATGGCTGGTCTTTCTGGCCCTCATTATCATGCAGACATTCCGCGCCCGCCGCGAGGCTAAGGTCCTCGAAGCCGCATTTGGCGATGCCTACCGTGACTACCGCCGCAAGACCTGGTTCTAACGCCGGAACATCGAAGTCTGACCACCTCCTGTGGGGTAATATCTGTGCAATGAAAAAACTGTCCTCCTTCGTCCTCCTGCTGCTTTGCGCCGCGGTCCTGCAGGGCGCATCAGACGAATCTAAGATCCCGTCGATGCCTGCCGCGGTTTCGGGCAACGCCGTTGCCAGCCTCAAGAGCGGGTTCGAACTGTTTTCCATCATGGGACTTGGCCCCAGGAAAACCTGGGATGACGTTACGAACAAGGTCTATGTCATGACCATGGCTCACCCCAAATGGCATGAAAGCCATCCCGTCCCGGGAGTCGCCGGCCGCCTCGGCGCTTCGGCCGCTGGAGCCAAGGGACAAATCGTTCTCATGGGTGGCTCTGTTCTGGATGCCCAGGGCGGTGAGCTTATCGTTCCGGATGTGAACGTTTATATCGACGAACGCCGCTGGAATCGGGGCAAAGATATTCCCTTCCCGGTAGATCGCGCAGTCGTGGGCGTGGAGCATGATCGCTTCGTCTATCTGATCGGCGGCCGTTCGTCGAATGGCCCGGTCAACAACGTTCAGGTTTACGATGTGGAAAAAGACACCTGGACTCAAGCCACTCCTTTTCCCGGCACGCCCGTCTTTGGCCTTGCCGGCGGCGTGGCCGACGGCAGTGTCGTGATCGTGGATGGCGCCAAGCCGGGCCCGTCGGGCGGTCCGCGTTACGTTGCCTCCGACGAGTGCTGGCTGGGCAAGATCGATAAGAAAGATCCATACAAGATTGAATGGAGCAAGCTTCCGTCCCATCCCGGCCCCGCGCGCTTCGCCATCGCCGGCGGCGGCTCTGACCGGGATCACAGGATTTTCTTTTCCGGCGGCACTGCCACTCCTCACGATTACAAGGGCGTCGCCTATGACGGCCAGCCGGCGGAAGCATCCACCTTTACTTTTGCCTTCGATCTCCATCACGGCCGATGGGAGACCATCAGCGAGGACACGCAAGATCCCCGCGCTGACAGCCGCGGCATCCTAGACACACCGGTCGGACCCGTGGTCGTTGGGGGGATGGCGAATAATATGGCGGCGACCGCGCGGGTAACGCTGTTGCAGAAGAAGTGAGCCTTTATGAAGTACGATTTGTCCGACGCCGTTGCTTCACGATACAACCCCTGAGATTCGTTGGTCCCTGCACTTCCGTTTCAAGGTTCGCGCTATGGAAACGACAATGTTTATCCCTCGCTAGTTCGCCAGGTCTGCTGGAAAATAAAGTTAGAAGCGGTGGCTCGCGAATAGCGAAATCGTCCGCTCTGTGTTGAAAAATCGGGGTACCCCCTCCCCCCTCCCATGTCTGGAATCATCACGTTAGCGCGAAATTCCCCGCAAAATCCGGATATCAAAGAACTTAGATACTAAAATCCGTGAAACAAAGGACTTAGGGGTGCGAAGAGTTGGCTTCTGCCAACCGTCACGGCCTCGACGATGATCGCGCATGGGATGGCCTGTGGACAAGGTTAGATGTCACAGCCGCTTGTGGATTTGGCGCTGATGAATTTTGGGCCGTCTTGCGGCTGCGGCGGTTTTGTCGCGGGTGACCAATCCTGTGCGCTTGCTCGCGGAGGTTGGGGAGGGCGAGCCACGGGACTATAATCACAACTGTGATGAATTTCCAGCTTGCCGCTTTGGTAGGCTAGGTCGAGGGCGGTCTTGGTATGAATGTGCGTCTGCAGGATAGAGCCGAGGTTGCTTTGCGGTCGCTTGATCCGCCTCAGCAGGAGAAGGTCCACGCGGCAATCCAGGTGCTAGAAAGAAACGACTTGGGCAAGCTAAAGGGATCCCAGAAGCTTCGGGCACTGAAACTTGCTTCACAGGAGAGGCTGTACAGCTTCCGGGTTAACAACATGCTGCGGCTTATCCTTTCAGCCAGTCCTTCCCAGTGGATTGTCGAAGACATCATGCAGCATGATCGGCTTGCGCGACTTTTCTGAGCCCGCGGGCGGTGATGAAGAAACTTACAAAGCACAAGTTCGATCGCAAGAGATGCCGTCGCGAGTGGAAGGATTTCAACAAGCTCCTGAAGAAGAGTGCCACGCTCGACGAAAGCAAGGACGTTCTTCCGTTTTTCAAAACCCGGCACGATTTGTCCATCCTCATATCGGGGTACTTCCCGAGCATAAAGAACGCCGACGTTTTCGCTCACGAATATCCAATCTACGGTGATTTCAGAGCGGACCTTGTGGTTGGTGATTCATCCACGCACAACTACTTGCTCGTCGAGTTCGAGGATGGACGCGCAAACAGCATCTTCCAGAAGAGGAAAGGAGGCAAAGCACGCCGGATTGGGCTACTCGCTTCGAGGGAGCATTTTCGCAGCTCGTAGATTGGCTTTGGAAGCTGGACGACATGAGAAGCACGGGCGATTTTCAACACGCTTTCGGGGACAGGCAAGCGAAGTTCCAAGGGCTGATCGTTATCGGAAAAGACATGGCGCTCGGCAGGCAAGAAGAGTCCCGATTTAAATGGAGGATCGAGAAGGTTGTTGTCAACTCCAACCCCATCTCCTGCGTTTCGTTCAACCTGCTACGCTCGGACCTCGATTTCTGGCTGACTAAGTACTACCGCGTATGAATCCTATGATTGGCAAAATCCATCGGTGCATACAGGCGCCCCAGATTCTAGTCATCGGCGCGGCTGTGGGCCACGCGCGACGGAGAACTGCCTATCTTGCTCTTGCCACCGCCAGCGTGATGTCATCCGGCTGCTCGTTGTCGCCGATCCGGTCATCGACCGGCGCCGTAAATGGTCAGAAGTCACTAAGCTTTACTGGAACTCGAGCAGCACGATCTCGGGATTCGATCCCAGCCGCAGCGGCGGTCCCCAGGTTCCTGCTCCGCTTGAAGTGAAAACCTGCATCTTGCCGATCCGGCTTAAGCCATACACAAACTGGCGGTAAATCCGCCGCGCCATCCAACTCCAGGGTAAGAACTGGCCAAGGTGCGTATGACCGGAGAGCTGCAGGGAGACGCCGGCCGCCTCCGCGATCTCCGGATGGTCAGGGGCATGGGTCAACAGAATGCTGGCGCGGCCGCGATCCAAGCCGATGGCATGCAGGACCGACGCAAGCTGCCCGTTCTGTCTCGCATTCCGGTACGGAACGCCGATAATCTGCAAACCGTCCACTTCCACCTTCTCGTTGCTGAGCACACGCACGCCGGCCGCCGTAATGGCATTCAGGTATTTGCTGTCGTCCCCAAATTGTTCATGATTTCCTGCGACGAAATACACGCCCTGAGGCGCGACGAGCTTGTTCAATGGCTCCGCTGCCCGCCGCGCGTCGATAAACGTGCCATCATACAAATCACCGGCAACAAAAATTGCGTCTGGCTTTTCCCGCAAGATCTTGGCAACGAGGCGCCGCAGAAAACTGCCGTTTCGCACGTGCCCGAGGTGCACATCGCTGATGAGCGCAGCGGTTCGCCCCCGCCACGCCGCCGGCAAGTTCGCGAGCCGCACCGTCGTTCGCGTGATCCGCGTCCAGCTTGCGTTGAAAACCCCGTAGAGTCCGGCCATTGCCGCAGCACCGAACAGCAATTCCACGGTGCGATGAAAGTTCATATTCAGGCCCGCCAGCCGCGCAATGCCAAAAATAATCCAGGAGGAAACCGCGGCGAGAAAGAGGAAGCTCACCAGACCCATCCAAACCGCGGCAGCCCTGTAAAATGCGCGCAGAGCAGCATTTGTATGGCGAAAGGCAAGGAGTGAAGCGGCAACAAAGCTGACCGACAAAAGCCCGAGGACGAGTTCGATCCAGAACGCGCCGGGGGTTTCGTTGCCTGCGGGAGAAAAGGCCCAGGTCTCATAGAGGAGATAATGGGTCAGGAAAAGAACGGACTGAATGACTGCGATAAAACCGATTAATTCTCTTCGCACACGCATGGTGCATTAGATTCCCCAACCCGCCATTCGGATTGTTGGCATAACCTCGCGGCCGACAGCGGCGGCTCAGGCAAGAACCAAGATCCCTCACTTCGCCCGGGACGACAAACAGCGACGACAAACAGCGAATCAGCCTACCTTGCCCTTGCCAGCACCAGCGTGATGTCATCGGGCTGCTCGTTTTCGCCGATCCAGTCGTCGACCGCTGACGTTACCGTCTGGCTGATCTGCACCAGCGGCAGGCGCCGGTTTTCGCGAACCAGGTCGATCAGCCGCTCCTCGCCGAATTCGCCGAAGTCGTTCTCCGGCTCGGTGACGCCGTCGCTGTAGGCTAGAAAGATTTCCCCGGGATGCATTTCCACCGCACCCTCGTCGTACACCATGTTATCGAACAGCCCAATCACCGTCCCGCCGGCCTCTAACCGTCGTACCGCACCATCTCGCCCAATAAGGATAGGCGGCAAGTGTCCTCCATTGCTGTAAGTCAGCTTGTGGTACCGCCCATCGTAGATTCCCAGAAACAGAGTTGCGTACTTTTCCGGCGGAGTGCTCTCGTAGAGCTGGTGATTGAGCAGCCCAAGCAAGGCGCCGGGAGAAACCTCGATGCCTTCAGGCCACGCCGCCAGGATCCTGCCCGCGCCCGCCACCGCGCCCACCGCCACAGGTTCCCGCATCTGTGGCAAGCTCTCGACACTGTAGGCACGCACTGCCGAGTGGATCGTCGCCATCAGCAGCGCCGCCGAAATCCCCTTCCCGCTGATATCGCCCACCGCGAGAATCAGCTTGTGGGAACTGGCCGTTAGGAAGTCATAGTAGTCGCCGCTCACAGTGCGCGCCGGGCGGCAGAAGCCATGCACTTCGAGCGACTCCAGTTCCGTAACCTGCCGGGGAAACAGTTGTGCCTGCACTTCCTGCGCGATCGCCAGTTCGCCTTCCAGCCGCTGCTTTTCCTTTTGCTCCTGAATCAGTTTTTCGATGGACTCCGTCATGGAGTTGAACGACAGCGAAAGCTGCGCCAACTGATCCGCGGACTCAAGCGGAATGCGATGACTGAAATCGCCGCGGTCGACGTGCTTGGTGGCGTCATAGAGCTGCGCTACCGCGCGCGTGACGGTTCGCGTCATGCGCGTGCCGATAATCAAAGCAATGATCTCAATAACCGCGAAAAAGATGAGGATGCCGAGCAGAATGTACTCCACGCCCCGAACAAAGTCCCCGAGCGCCGCAAACAAGTGGCCGTAGAGGACCGAGGGACGAGTGCGCACCTGCACCACCAAAGCACCGGTCGGTTCGTGCTCTCCGGTTTGCCAGTTCAGCACCTGCAGCGGCGCGAAGAACGTAACTTCACGATCCATGGTGCCCGCGGCTGCCGGTACCGAGCCCACGGTTAAGGTGGGACTGGGACGCAAATCGAGGGTTTCTCCGTTCTTAACATTAATCTCGTGGATGACAATTCCGCCTTTGTTCGTTCCGGCATTCGTTGAGGCGGCGGTATGCTGCCCAGAGTCTTTCTGTCCGCTCTTGCTTTCCTGGTGGAGTCCTGAGTCATCTAACAAGGTGATTTCGCCCATATTAGCCGCAATCTTCCGGAGCAACTCCTTATCAAACGGCTCGCTGGTGACGATGGTCAGGGTTTTCGATCCTACGGAAAGCACCGTCACCACACGCAGATGCAGCCCATCGCGGTCGCGTGTGATTTCGCGTAACCCTCCTTTCACAAAGGCGGGGAGGGAGAGCGGAGAGATTCTGGATGCATCATCCAGCGGCAAAAATTTATCGCCATCCCAGGCGCAGGTGCGGCGCCGTCCCCAGGCCGCATCCCGCTTCTTCAGTCCAACCAGTGACTCGGCTGTGGGGCTGTCGCCGTGCTCTAATCGTGCCGCCAGTTCGTTGCCGACTGCCGCATTCACGGCTTCCAGACTGCGCAACCGGGAGTTGATTTCCGAAGTTACAAGGAAAACGGCGAACTGTCCGGCCAGCCCATACAGGGTGATGAACGTCATGGCCACCAGCAGTACGGCGGGAATCACTCCGATGAAGACGTAAGTCACGATCAGCCGGTTGCGCAAACGCCACAGAAGTTTTCGCTTCAGCCAGCGGAAAGCGAGAATGGAAAATAGCAGGGCGGCGTCGAAAACCAGGAACTTAACCCAACCTCCGATACTGTCCGCCGCCACGGGTGCAAACAACTTCAGCAGCATCTGGAGGACGAGGAGTGCCAGGGCGAAGCCCAGCGAATAGCAGGCTCCGCGCGCGACCCATCCCTGCGGCCACAAATCGGCCGCCAGCATCTTCCCCCGCAATCTCGAATAGAACTGCTTCATGATTTCGCTTCGCCGGAATCGCTAGATCTCCGGATATAGGTCGAAGAATGCCTCCAGGCTGGTGCGCAACTGCTTCTCGATCTGATCCTTGCTGCCTTCGAGCACGTGCATGGTGACGTGCGCCTCACGTCCGTTGGTAAGCTTCACCGGAGCCTCGCCCACTTCCGCTACGTCTTCGGAGGGCAACAGCCGCATGCCGTAAACCAGTGTCAAATTCGCCATGCCTGAATTCTAATCGAAACCACTTCTCAGTTTTCAGTTCTCAGCAGCCCAAGGTTATGACTGAGGGCTGAGAACTGGGTTATCATTCTGCCGTGCTCTCAAAAGTCATTGCGATGGTCGCTGGCCTTCTACTAACTCTTCCCGCCGTATCTCAGCAGGCTGCCGAGACTCCCCCGGCCCAACCGCAAGTGAAAGTGAACATGTTGAATGTTTGCACGCCATCCGTCGAGGAGCAAAAGGAAATCGCTGCCGCCCTGGCGCGCGTTCCGAAGGAGCCGCTATTCAGCGCCGACTTCGAAATCTCCCACGGCCGCTCGACGCTAAGTGAAGCGCCGAACTTCCTTCAGCCCGGAAGCGGCACAAAAATGTCCGATGAGCCCTCGGTCGCCAGCTACGTTCGAATTCGCCGCGAGTTCTCGGTTCAGGCTCTGTTCTCCAGCGTGCAATATTCCTTCAGCAACGATGGTCAAAACATGGTCGAGACCCTGGTGCTGCACGTGCGCGATCCCAAAGACCTGATTCAGGTCTCCGTGGAAGACAGCGCGTCGGCGATCAGCAGCGCCGAAGCCATGGTAGCGGCCAACACTCCGGCCAGCCGCATCCGGCTCGAGCGTTTTGGCAAGTCGTCCATCGCGCTGGCCCGCTGCACGGGATCGGAAAACGGACCGCCGCCGGACCAGAGCGCCTACGATCCGCTCTTCAGCAGCGCTTCCGCGGTGCTGGCCAACTACCGCGGCCTGCTCGGGGTCAAGCACACCGTGCCCGCCGAGTTGGCCCAAATACCCGGCGCTGGGCCGAAAGCGCCGGCAAAGGCGAAATCCGCCAGGACTGCCACCAGTCCATCTGAAGAGAAAAAATGAAGAAGAACTACTCTGTGTCCTCTGTGGGAGAGATTTGCTTCTTGGCAGCCGCTGCGGGTCATGCATCGAAATCTGAAACCAGTAATCTAACTGCTATCCAATCATGAGCGAAACCCGCAACGTCGTCATCATCGGCTCCGGATGTGCCGGACACACTGCCGCCCTCTACACCGCGCGCGCCAATCTGAAGCCTCTTTTAATCGAGGGCCACGAGCCTGGCGGCCAGCTTTCTCTGACCACGCTGGTAGAGAATTTCCCCGGTTTTCCCGAAGGCATCATGGGACCGCAACTGGTCGAGAACATGCGTAAGCAGGCGGAACGCTTCGGCGCTGAATACCGCGTAGGGCACCTCACCAGCGCCGACCTCAGCCAGCGTCCTTTTCTACTTCATCTCGGCAAGCACCAGGTGCACGCGCCAGCACTCATCATCGCCAGCGGAGCTTCGGCCCGCTGGTTGGGCATCCCGAACGAGCAGAAGCTCATCGGCCACGGCGTCTCTTCATGCGCCACCTGCGATGGCTTCTTTTTTTCTGGAAAGGAAATCGTGGTAATCGGCGGCGGCGATTCCGCCATGGAAGAGGCCCTGTTCCTTACCCGCTTTGCCACCAAGGTCACAATCATCCACCGTCGCGACAGCTTTCGCGCCTCCAAAATCATGCTCGATCGTGCCAAACACAACCCGAAGATTGAGTTCCTCACCGACACGGTCGTCGAAGATGTCTACGATCACGCGAAACAAGAGGTCACCGGCCTTAAGCTGCGAAATGTGAAGACCGGCAAAGTTTGGGACTTCCCCACCAGCGCTCTATTCCTCGGCATCGGGCACGAACCTAACGCGAAAATGTTCGATGGCCAGCTCGAGACCGATGCTGACGGCTATCTCAAGACCCACAACTACGTGCACACGCGCGTCCAGGGCGTTTTTGCGTGCGGCGATGTGCAGGACCGGCGCTACCGCCAGGCCATCACCGCCGCCGGAACCGGCTGCATGGCGGCCATTGAGGTCGAGAAGTTCCTGGAAGAGCACGGCGCCTGAACGGTTAAAAGCATCGTGCCACGCAGACCTGCCTGCGGCAAACGCCTTGCCGGAGCATCAAGCTGGGCCATTACCGAGGTAATCTACGCCTTAGGTTAGATCTCTTTTATTCTCATTGCGTACCGATTCTGAATACGGACAACTTACCCCAAATGAAAAGCCGCGTCCTGGTTGCCTTATTCGTCTTATTGCCAACACTGCTGTTCGCTCCCATCGATGCTCCTGCCCAGGAAGGTTCGACAGGAACCCGCAAGATCGTGACCAAGGTGATGCCGGAATATCCGGCGCTCGCCCGCTCCATGAAAATCGAGGGCATCGTTCGGGCCGACGTGCTGGTTGCTCCCAGTGGGAAGGTAACGTCCGTGGAAGTCAAGGGCGGTCATCCCTTGCTTGCGCAAGCTGCTCAGTACGCGCTGCGCCAGTGGAAGTGGGAGGCCACCTCTCACGAGACTCACGAGGCGGTTGAACTCCGGTTCACGCCTTAGCATCCGCCGGCCATCTTCTCCAAACCGCCTTGCGCTTCGACCGTTTTGGTCGCCGCCCGGCCTGCCGTGCGACTCCGTTGTGATACAACGTTCTGTGCTCTTCATCTATTCATCGGTTCCGGCAGATACTTTTCTGGGTGCGGAATGTTAAGAACTTTCTTTGTCCGTCTGTCTGAAAACGCATCTCTGCGCACTTTTGCGGAGAGTTCGTCGCTCGGCCGCCGCCTCTCCAATCGCTTCGTTGCCGGCACTGAGATTGCCGACGCCATCCGCGCCACCCAGGCCATCAACCGCGCGAGCATGAGCGTGAGCATCGACAACCTTGGCGAAAATGTCACCAATTCCGACGAAGCCCGCCACAGCGCTCAGCTTTACCACCAGATTCTCGAAGCCATCGCCACTCACCAACTCAATGCCAATATCAGCCTCAAACTGACTCACATGGGCCTGGATGTGGACGAGAAGCTGGCCCGCGAAATCGTCAGCGGACTAGTCACCAAAGCCGCGTCCATGGATCCACCGGGCTTTGTGCGCGTTGATATGGAAGGCTCGCCCTACACCCAACGCACGCTGGACTTCGTCCACGAACTTCATGCCATGCCAGGAAACGCCAACGCCGTCGGCACCGTGATCCAGTCGTACCTGAGGCGCTCCGAGGCTGACGTCGAAAAACTTCTAGCCGAGCGTATTCGCATTCGCCTCTGCAAAGGCGCTTACAAAGAACCTGCGGAGATTGCTTTCCCCCTCAAGTCCGACGTCGATGCCAACTACGTCAAGGTGATGAAGATCCTGATGAAAAGCGGCATCTATCACGGCCTGGCGACGCACGATGAGAACATCATTCAGCAAGCCCAGGCTTTTGCCGTTCGTGAAAAGCTTTCCCGCGACTCGTTCGAGTTCCAGATGCTCTACGGAATCCGCCGCGACCTGCAACGCAAGCTGGCGCGCGACGGCTGGCGCGTCCGCATCTACATTCCCTTTGGCAGCGAGTGGTATCCATACTTCATGCGGCGGTTGGGTGAGCGCCCGGCCAACGTCCTGTTCATCGCGAGGAACTTGTTGCGGTCGTGAAGCAGTGTCCAGTGGCCAGTGATCAGTGGTCAGTAACACTCGAGCCGGCGCGAAGACTGACCACTAGCCACTAGCCACTGGCCACTGATCACTGCCACTGATCACTGCTCTGGCCTACGAAGATTTTCGTTGACACTACGAATATCTTCGTAGTATGTTGCCTTCCATGAAGCACTCCCCGCAGAAACCTACCGCGTCGGAACTGGAAATTCTCCGCGTTCTTTGGACGAGAGGCCCCTCGACGGTTCGAGAAGTACACGACTCTTTGAAAGAGAAAAGGGCCATGGGCTACACCAGCGTGCTGAAGTTTCTTCAAATCATGACCGTAAAAGGCACGGTCCGCCGAAACGAAACTCAGAGAGCGCACGTCTATGAAGCATGCCTGCCCGCCGAGCAAACCAAGCGCCAGCTTGCCGGGGACATGCTGCAACGCGTCTTCGAAGGTTCCGCCAGCCAGCTCATGATGCACGCCCTGGCAGGGCGCAAAGCTTCGCGCGAAGAAATTGACGAATTACGCCGCTTGCTGAACCAGTATGAGTCGGGCGGACACGAAAGGAGACAACGATGACCAGTCTCACGCATTGGCTTTCCCCGAGCGCGATGCACTGCCTGGGCTGGACGCTGCTGCACTTTCTTTGGCAAGGCACGGCGGTAGCGGCGCTGGCTGCGGTTCTGATGACGTTGTGCCGTCGCGCGTCCACCCGCTACGTGCTGGCTGTGGCCGCGCTGGCCCTCATGCTCGCCGCTCCGGTTGCGACCTTCTTCTTTCTGTCATCTTCCGGCGCATCGGTTCAGGCAAAGTCTTCTTCGGCTGGAGAGATGCAGCCAACCAGCTCGACTAATAGCACGAACAATATTGTGGCAAGAACTTCAGCCGGGTTTTCCCGACTCTCGCCCTCGCTGGACGCCCTGCCCTGGCTGGTGGAAGCCTGGCTGCTCGGAGTGGCATTCTTCAGCCTTCGTTCCGCCGGAGGATTCCTGTTGCTCGAACGCGAGCGCCGCAAGCAATCCATCCCGGCGAGCGCCCGTGTGCTGGCGATGTGTCAGACCCTGCAACGCCGCCTCGGCCTGGAGCGAGCCATCCGTTACTGTGAGTGCACATGGCTGCAGGCGCCGGCGGTGATTGGCTGGTTCCGTCCCATCGTGCTGCTGCCGGTCACCGCTCTCACCGGGCTTTCCGAGGAGCAACTCCAATTGGTAATCGTCCACGAACTGGCGCACATCCAGCGGCTTGATCCCTTCGTAAATGTTTTTCAAATTTCCGTCGAGACTCTGCTCTTCTATCATCCCGCAGTATGGTGGCTGAACAGCCGCATTCGTGCCGAACGCGAGCATTGTTGCGACGACGTGGCCGTCTCCCTTTGTGGCAACCCGGTTGAGTACGCACGTGCTCTCACCCTCATGGAAGAATGGAGAACTGCGCCTGCCCTGGCGATGGCCGCCAATCGTGGTCCGCTCTCCGAGCGCATCCTCCGCGTGCTTGGATTAAAGCCGATCGGCGCCGGGACCCGCGGCATCGGACTCACCGGCGGCGTTCTCTGCTTGACCGCAGCGCTGGTCGCAGGCAACGCCCTGCTTGCGATCGCCTATCCAAAGCCCGTTGTGCATGCCAGTCAAATCTCGCTGGCAGCCTTCGGTTGGAGGACAGCCGACAACCCGCAATCATCCCCTACGCCCGCCAGCACGCCGGTGCCTGCCGCCAAACCTTCTCCGGCAGAATCGGCTCCGGCACAATCGGCTCCGGCACAGTCATCTCCTGCACAATCGGCGGTCGCGTCACAGCCTGCCGCTTCCGGCTCCTACATTGATGGTATGAAGGCTGCCGGTCTCGATAACCTCACCGTCGACCAGCTTATCGCGATGAAGATTCAGGGCATTACACCTGAATACGTCCGCGGACTGCATGAACAGGGACTGCACCCCAATGCTGACGAACTCATATCCATGCGCATTCAGGGCGTCAGCCCCGAGTACATGCACGACCTGCGCAGCCTGGGTCTTAGTCCCGATGCAGACCAGATCGTCGCCATGAAGATCCAGGGCGTCGGTGCCGCCTACGTCCGCGGCCTGAAAGACGCCGGGCTTCAGCCGGACATCGACCAGCTCGTCGCCATGAAGATTCAAGGAGTCACCCCGGACTATGTGCGCGCCCTTCACGAACAGGGCCTTCAGCCTGATGCCGACAACTTGGTCGCGATGCGCATTCAGGGTGTGGCCCCAGAGTACGTTCGCGATATTCACGCTCTTGGTCTCAAGCCCAGCATCGACCAGTTCATCGCCATGCGCGTTCAGGGCGTAACCGCGGAGTACATCAAGAGTCTGCAAGCCGCGGGACTGAAGTTCGATGTTGACGAGATCGTCCGTGCCAAGATACAGGGCATTTCCAAAGAGTTCATCGAAAGGGCTGCCAGGCACGGGTTCCAGAGCTTTAGCCTGGACAAGCTGATCCAGCTCAAGGAAATGGGAGTCCTGGAGTCACCCGCAGACATTTAGCAGCATTTGTAGAGGAGAACGTTCATGAGACCGCGTCGAACCTTTGCCTTTTTAGTATTCGCCTTCTACCTGCTCTTCGCAGTGGTCAAGAATCGCGCTGCCGACGTTCGCAGCGGCGACTGGACCATTCGCCACTCCGACGAAGCGGGCAAGGTTATGTTCTCGCTGATCGAGCATCATCGCGGCGGAAGCTCCAATCACGATTCCGACGACTGGCCCGCCGGTTCTTTCTCCGGCGTCGACTTCTCCAAGTCCGGCCGCCAGGACGTACACTTCACTATCACCCGCGATGCCGGCAAGATCGAGTGTGAAGGCTTCCTCAACAACGGCGAAGGGGCTGGCATATTTCACTTCCAGCCCGATCCCAATTACGCCGGCGAAATGCGCAAGCTCGATTTCTCCGTAGACGAAGATAAGCAGTACAGCATGGCGGTGCAGGATGTCAGCCTTGAATTCGCTCGCCAGATGAGAAACGAACATCTCTCCGATCTGGACGCCGAGAAGCTGATCGCATTCCGCATCTTCCGCGTTGATTCAGTCTTCATCGGAGACTTGCGCTCGGCCGGCCTCAACGTTTCTGACAGCGACAAACTCGTGGCCTTCCGCATCCACGGCGTCACGCCGCAGATGATTCGTTCTCTTCATCAAGCCGGCTACACGCCCGACGAAGACACGCTGATTGCCATGAGAATCCACGGCGCCACGCCGGAATGGATGGAGGAACTCAAGAAGCGTGGCTACGATCACATCGACCTGGAACAGTTAATCGCCTTCAGAATCCACGGCGTCTCTCCGGAATTTATCGAGAAGCTGCAGGGCCTCGGCTACAAGCATCCCGACCCCGAAGAACTGGTAGCCATGCGCATCCACAACGTCACTCCGGAATACATCAGCGATCTGCGCTCCCGCGGAATGCACGACCTGAGCATCGATCAGTTGGTCAGCATGCGCATTCACGGCATCGACTGAAAGCGGTGGCCAGTGAGCAGTGGCCAGTGAGCAGTGATCAGTGATCAGTAAAACCGCAGCCGGCACTGTGACTGGCCACTGAACACTGATCACTGATCACTGGCCACTGTACTCATCACTGCTCTGGCACTGCTGCACCATCGGCCCGTGCATCCGAGGCTCCGTAGTTCACCTTGGTCTTCGAGTCATGCAGAACGGCCTGCCCGCGGCCCATGGCCGTCGAGTATGCGTTCCGCACGTCGAATTGATGCCCCATCGCAGAGAGCTTCTGCCGCACTTCCAGCGGCACGCGCGATTCGATCACAATATTGCACCCGCGCTGCGGACTGACCGTGAAGCGCGCATTCTCCATCGCTTCCTGAATATTCATGCCGTAGTCGACCACGTTGGAAACGAATTGCGCGTGGGCCAGCGGCTGGTTGGCTCCTCCCATGATCCCGAAGCCAATGTGTTGGTCGCCGTGTTCCATGAAAGCTGGAATGATGGTATGAAACGGCCGCTTGCGTGGTGCGAGCGCATTCGGCGCCGCCCCATCGAGCGAAAACAGCGCACCACGGTCCTGCAGCGCAAATCCCATGCCGCGCACCGCGATGCCCGACCCGAAGGCCTCGTAGTTGCTTTGAATCAGCGAAACGATGTTTCCTTCGCGATCAACGACTGAAAGGTAGGTAGTGTCACTGAAAGGTGGCGTTCCCGCAGCAACCTCGCAGTTGGCCTTGTTGGGATCGATCAGCTTGGCGCGCTCCTGCGCGTATTCCTTCGACAGAATCCCCTTCACCGGAACTTTCGCGAATCGCGGATCGCCGTTGTAGCGCCCCAGATCCGCATAAGCCAGCTTCATGGCTTCGATCTTCTTATGCAGTTCCGCGACGCTGAGCGGCCCATCGGGCGACGGTGCGGAAGTCTCCATAATGTTCAGCATCTCGAGCGCCGCCATTCCTTGCCCGTTAGGAGGAAGCTCGTAAACGGTCCAGTCACGATAGGTGGTGGAAATCGGCTCAACCCATTCCGGCGAAAACTCCGACAGATCATCGGCCGCCATCGTTCCGCCCAGACTCTGTGATGTGCTCACAATCGCGCGCGCAATCTCGCCTTTATAGAACGCCCCCGGTCCGTTCTCAGCAACCAACCGCAACGCCTTCGCCAGATCGTGATTCTGGAATACCTGTCCCACCGCTGGAGCCTTACCATTCGGCAGATAGATCCGGCGAGCCTCGGCATCGTTCGCAATCCAACCCGCGGCATCATTCCAATACGACGCAATGATTTCCGGAACCGGATAGCCATCGTCGGCATAAGAAATCGCAGACTGGAAAAGATCTTTCCACGCCAGCTTTCCAAACCGCGTATGTAGAGCGTGCCAGCCAGCAACCGCACCCGGCACGGTCACAGAGTCAATGCCCGCCTGCGGCATCGAGGTCACGCCCTTCGCCTTCAAATGTTCGATGGTCAACCCGCGCGGCGCCCAGCCGCTGGCGTTCAGGCCGTAAAGCTTGCCGGTCTTCGCTTCCCAGTAAATCGCGAAAAGGTCGCCACCCATGCCGTTCATCATGGGTTCGGTCACGCCGAGCACCGCGTTAGCGGCAATCGCCGCATCTACGGCAGAGCCTCCCCGCGCCAGCACCTGCGCTCCCGCCACCGAAGCCTGCACATGGCTGGTTGCCACAATGCCATAGCGTGTGATCACCATGGAGCGCGCGTTGGACCGGTCTCGTGCGGACATGGAAATGGAAACGGTAAGCAGCAGCGCAGCGGCTGCAATGCGAATGGAAGTGTTCATGCTATACCCGCAGCTCTCAGCTTCCAGCGAAAAACTGCTTTTTTCTAGCCGGCAACCGACAGCCCAGCGGAGACTGCATTTCGTAGCGACCGAGCTTCGTGCCAGAGGTTAAGAGCCATTCGTGTGGCGCCATTATAGTCCCAGCCAAGGCCTCCTCAATCCGATCAGGGATTGACCTCCTAGGTATCCCAGCGTTTTCGTCTTGGACAAACACCAGCAAAGGTGGTATTCATGTCTCCAAATTCGTCTCTTCAGCTCGGCTGCGAGTTGATACAAGTCCTCTGTGAGAAGCGCCTTCCGCGAGGCCGTCGTAGAAAGGGGAATACGCTATGCGACCCTTGATCCCTTTGGCCATTCTGATTCTTATCCTCGCGGCAGCCGCCCTGCCGCCTGCGGAAGCGCCGGTCGGATTTGACAACAAAAGCAACGGCGTAACCGATGATGCGACCCATCAGGCCGATCAAAAGACATTCGAGGAGATCGAGCAGATAAGCGACGGCCTCGGACCTCTCTACAACGCGCAGTCTTGCCGCGAGTGCCACCAGAATCCGGTTTCCGGCGCCGCCTCCCAGGTCACAGAATTACGTGTCGGCCATAAGGCGCCAGATGGACACTTCCGCAATCCGGAAATCCCTATCGCTCACGGAGCCGAAGTCATCTCCGGCCGCTCTCTGGTGAATGATCGTGCGATCTGTCCCAACGCCGCTTATCCCAACGATGAAATTCAAGAGCGCGTTCCCGAGGCCGAGACCATCCGCGCGCTCCGCGTTTCTTTGAACCTGTTGGGAGACGGTTTCGTTGAAGCGCTCTCCGATCAAACCCTGATCGATCTCGCTACCCAGCAGTGCAGGTCTTCGCACCGGAAAATCTGCGGACAGGTTCTCGAGGTTCCTATCGTGGAAGCTCCCGGACAGATGGCTGTAGGCAGGTTCGGTTGGAAAGACCAGCATGCCAGCCTGCTGTCTTTCGCCGGCGACGCTTACCTCAATGAGATGGGCATCACCAACCGCCTTCAACCCGACGAGGTGACCAAGCTTTGTAACACGGTTTCGGAGCCGAATGACACTCCCGGGGCCGATGGCCTCTCTGACATTGATCACTTCGCCCGCTTTATTCGGGCCACCAAGGCTCCCGCGCGTGATTCCCAGCTTGCGAGCAGCGTGCTTGCGACGAAGGGGAATGCCTTGTTCGTCAAGATCGGTTGTGCGACTTGCCATGTCGAAACCTTGACCACCGCTCCCGCTGGAACCAAGATCAACGGCGGCACATTCACGATTCCCGCCGCGCTCGGTTCCATCACATTCCATCCCTATGGGGATTTTTTGATGCATGACGTGGGTACGGGCGACGGAATCCTGCAGGCGACCCGGGAGCATTACGGAAACAAAGTCTTCCAGATAATGTCGGCATACCTCGCGAAACAGGATTTCGAGAGCAGTCGAAACAAGATGCGCACCGCCCCGTTGTGGGGAGTCCGCTTGCGTCCGCGGCTGATGCACGATGGTGCATCCCTCACTTTTCGTGATGCGATCATGCGCCACGCGGGCGAGGCCGCCCATGTAAGTCAACAATTTGAAAAACTGAAGCACGACGACCAGGAAGCGATCATTGAGTTCCTGAAATCTCTATAAAGTTCTCCCGGCCCGCAGCTCTGACGGATGCTCCCTCCGGGCTGGATTATTAGGCCCGCGGTAACCTATCATCCGCTGTGCAAACCCGGTTCACAAAGAAGGAGTCCCTCGTGAAGGCATCCGCATCATGGCTGTTCCTGTGCTTAGTAATCGCAGCATCTGCCGCAGCCCAGCCTGCCGCAGTCCAGGCGCCAACCCCGGCGCCGGTCCAAACGCAGCAGCTCCAGGAGCACCCACAACCACACGAACTCAAAGTCACCGAATACAGCCTGCCTCCAGACAAGCTGGTCAAAGCCGAGGCGCTCTATCAGACGCGCACCGTGCTCTATCTCTTCGGCTTGGTCTTCGGCATCGTGGTTCTCTGGATCCTTCTCAAGCTGCGCGTAGCGCCGGCATTCCGCGATCTCGCCGAACGCGTGAGCAACAACAGTTTTCTCCAGACGCTTATCTTCGTGCCCCTGCTGGTGCTGTTAATCGCGATCATCTCTCTGCCCATCGACATTTACGAGCAACACATCTCGCGCGCCTACGGACTCTCCGTGCAGGGCTGGGCCTCATGGGCAGGAGACTGGTGTAAGGCCGAAGCAGTTTCGCTCGTCATCCTCGTCCTGGTAGTCTTCGGGCTGTTCCGAGTCATCCGCAAGAGCCCGCAGCGCTGGTGGTTCTACTTCTGGCTGCTGACCCTGCCGTTTCTGGTCCTCCTCATCTTTGTCGCGCCAGTCATTCTCGACCCCATCTTCAACAAGTTCGAGCCCCTGGAGAATAAGCAGCCGCTCCTGGTCAGTGAAATCGAAAAGGTAACCCACCGCGGCGGCCTCAGCATTCCGCGCGACCGCATGTTCGAAATGGAGGCCAGCGAGAAGGTCACCACCTATAACGCCTACGTAACCGGCATCGGCGCCACCAAGCGCGTCGTTGTTTGGGACAACACCTCGCGCGACATGACCATCCCCGAAACCCTCTTCGTCTTCGGACACGAAATGGGCCACTACGTTTTGAACCACGTCTACAAAGGACTGGCCTTCTTCGCAGTCCTGATGCTGGCCGGCTTTTGGCTGGGACGCCGCATCGTGCTCGCCATGCTGGCAAGATGGGGCGGGGCCTGGCACATCCGCGACATCAACGACCTGGCGGCCTTGCCAGTCCTGATGCTCGCGCTCTCGCTGCTCAGCTTGGTTGGCGAACCGATCGGCAACGCCTTCAGCCGCCACATCGAACACCAGGCCGATATCTACGGACTCGAGGTGACGCACGGCCTGTTCCCCAACAACCGTGAAGTCGCAGCGTCGGCCTTCCAAAAGCTCGGCGAGAAGAGCTACGACTACCCCACGCCGAACCCGTTGCTCGTTTTCTGGTCTTATTCGCACCCCTCAATTCCCGACAGAATCCAGTTCGCACTCCACTACGACCCGTGGAATACTCCTGAGGGTCCGAAGTACGTCAAATAAAACCGTGGATGCGTCACTGCGGAGGATTCGTGGTCGTCTTGCTGATGGGGGTGTCCGGAGCGGGAAAAACGACGATCGGACAATTGCTGGCGTCAGAACTCGGATGGGACTTCGTGGACGGAGATGATTACCATCCGGCCGATAACGTGGAGAAAATGCGGAACGGCATCCCGCTGACCGACGAGGACCGCGCCCCCTGGCTTGAGACTTTACGCACTCTCATCGCCAACTGGATCGCCGCAGGGAAAAACACGGTGCTGGCCTGCTCGGCGCTGAAGCAGTCATATCGAGCGGCCCTGCGGGTCGGACCGGAAGTGAAGATCCTCTATTTGAAAGCGACGCCGCAAGTATTGCGGCAACGATTGCATGCCCGCCGCGGACACTTCATGACCGAACGCATGCTCGCGAGCCAACTGGCGGCGCTGGAAGCTCCCGAAGACGCGGTGACAGTCGATGCTGATCGCTCACCCGCGGAGGTCGTAACCGAAATTCGCGCCAGGCTAACCTTGCCCGAGCACGCGTGAAGCGCGATATGATGCATCGGTAGGTTTATCCCCTTTTCTTATAAGGAGCATTTGCATGGAGCCGTTCCGCGTTCGCTCGTTGGTAGTTTTCGTCTCAGTGCTGGCGCTGGCCGCGTCCGCCGCGCTCGCTGAAGAAACAATTTCGATTACCGTGGACGCGACTAGAACTCAGCAGAAGCTGCTGCATGCCCATTTGGTGATGCCGGTCAAGCCAGGGGCTCTAACGCTCTACTACCCGAAATGGATTCCCGGCGAGCACGGACCCGATGGACCCATCGGAAATCTTACGGGCCTCAAATTCGAAGCCGACGGCCAGACCATTCCGTGGCAGCGTGATTTGCTGGACGTTTTCACCTTCCACCTGGAAATCCCACGCGGCGTCACCCATCTCAACGCCACCTATGACTACATCGAGCCCGACGGCCTCTCAGCCACTGACAAATTGATGGTCCTCGAATGGAATGAAGTCGTACTTTATCCCGCGGACATCCCCGCCGAGAAGCTGATGTATGAAGCCAAACTCGTGATGCCGGAAGGATGGAAATTCGGCACATCGCTTCCCGTCGAAAATGAATCAGGAAACCGAGTTTCATTCAAACCGCTTTCTTTGGACTTGCTCGTCGACTCGCCCGTAATTACCGGAGAGTTTTACCGGAGCATTGACCTCACGCCGCCGGGCGAGCCTATCCATCATGAAATCGACATCGCCGCCGACAGCGCAGATGCTCTGAACATGAGCCCCGAAAACCAGAAGCAGATGATCAATCTGGTGGCGGAATCGGGCAAACTCTTTGGTGCTCGCCATTATCGCGATTATCATTTCCTGCTCGCGCTGAGCGATCACGTCGCGCACTTCGGCCTCGAACACCATGAGTCGAACAACAGCCGCCTTCCGGAACGAACTTTGCTTTTGCCCAGTTCCGGCCAGTCACTGGGTGGGCTGCTGTCGCACGAATTCGTTCATTCGTGGAACGGCAAGTTTCGCCGCCCGGCGGATCTAACCGTCCCTTACTACGAACAGCCCATGAAAACGGATCTGCTATGGGGCTACGAAGGGCTGACGGACTACCTTGGGCCCATGTTGGCGGCACGCAGCGGCCTGTGGACGCCGGACCAATACCACGAGTACCTGGCCAGCATCGCCGCCATGCTCGGCCCCGGACGCATCGGACGCACCTGGCGCCCATTGCTCGATACCGCCGTTACGATAGCCGGCGGCAGCGGAGGCTTCGGAAGAGGCGGTTGGACGAACTGGCGCCGGAGCGCCGATTACTACGAGGAGGGCGACCTGCTCTGGCTTGAAGTAGCCACCATCATTCATCGGGAATCCGGCGGCAAGAAATCGATTGATGACTTCTGTCAGGAATTCCACGGCGGACCCAATCATGGCCCGGAGGTGAAGACTTATACCTTCGACGAATTGGTGAAGACCCTCAACGCATTGGCGCCTTTTGATTGGGCCACATTCTTCCACACCAGATTGAATTCCACGGCTGCGGAAGCACCGGTGGGAGGGATCGAAAACGGCGGCTGGAAACTCGCATTCGACGACAAGCCTACGAAGTTGGAAGGCCGCCGCGGCAATATCGGCGAGGTCTATTCCATCGGCCTTCAGATGGGCAGCGATGGGGTGGTCACCGACTCCATCGTCGGGAGTCCTGCGTTTGAGGCGGGCGTCTCTTCGCAGATGAAAATAATTGGCGTCAACGGCCGCGTCTACACCGAAGAATTGCTCTTGGACGCGATCAAATCCGCCAAGGGCGGTTCAAAACCGATCACACTCCTCGCAGTCGTGGACGATTATTTTCGAACCTGCACCATTACTTATCACGACGGCGCTCGTTACCCGCACCTGGTGCGTGATGGTGACCGGCCAGATTATCTCGACGACCTAATCAAGCCCCAGGCCGCAACCCATTAGAAGTCGCCGGCCTGGGCCAGATGAACTGAAAAAACAGAGCCTTCTGATTTAGTGAGCTTTAGCGGAGGAGAACTGGTAGCGCTACCGGGAATCGAACCCGGGTTTGAAGATTGAGAATCTTCCGTCCTAACCCCTAGACGATAGCGCCATCAATGACTTACGGGTACTGCGTGAAGGCTTTTTCACCATTTTTTCACCGTCGAGCGTCTTTCCAGTCGTCAACGTTGCGGACTCGACACGCTGCATTGCATTGGTGACATCAGCAGTGCTCGTGATGTTGTATCGGTCGAATACGCTGCGCGTCTTGTGACCGCTGATTTTCATCGCAACCGATTCAGTATTCCCCGCCCGCACCAGATTCCGAACGGCAGAACGTCGCAGGTCGTGCAACGTTAGCCCGACGTACCGCGGGTCATACGGTTTGCCTTCGACTTCGATTTTAGTGCCTAGCCCGCACGCGGCACAAGCGGTCATCCATTCCTTGCGGAGATTCGTGCCGTCAAACACCTTCCCCGTCTTCGGCTCAATCGCAGCAAGCATGTTGACCAGAACACTCGGCAGAGGCAGGATACGGGCTTCGTCGGTCTTCGTTTGCTCGGGCTCCAATCGAATCAACCGACTGTCGAGATTGACCTGAGACCATTCAATCTGCAACGCTTCCCCGATTCGCGTCCCGCAGTAGTAGAGCAGGGTGACGAGCGGGCGTAGATGCGACGGTAGCAGTTTTATCAATTCGACGAACTTGTCACGCTCCAGGAATCCCTTCCGTGCATGGGGTTCCTTCTGGAATTGGATGAACGGGACATCGTGAATCTTTTTCTCACGCTTCGCAATCGTCAGCATTCGCCGTAGAGCGGCGAGACTGCGGTTGATTGCTGCATTCCCTGTTCCATCTTCTCGACGTTCCCGCACAAAACGCCGTGCCGCGTCAGTCGTCATCTGTGCAACGGACATTCCCTTGTCGGTCACAGTGACCTTGCCGTCAACAATCTCGCTCTTGAATCCGCAGAATTCATCTAGCGCCGTCAATCCTGCGATAGTTTCGGAGCCGTCCGCTTTCTCCTTCAGGGACTTGTTGCCTTGTGCGACGTAGGAATCAATCAACGCAGCCCGTAAATCGGCATAGCGCAATCGGCGCATGTCCGTTATAGATGCGTGACCGTTGTCTCTGTCACCCATGAATCTGCGAAGTGTGGCGAGAGCCTCAGCCTTGACCTCGGTCTTCGTTGAGACACGGACTTGTCGCCCGTCTTGGTAAAATTGTGCGTACCAAAAGCGACAGCCTGCGATTTTAATCAGCCCGCCTTCGCCGTTCGCTCGTCGTACCGTGCTTTTTTTCCGTGCCATAGGTCACCCCCACTTTTCACCATAAATCTTCTGCCCCACAAATGCTATAGCCTAAAGGTAATCAGGTGAGGTTACTAAAGTCCTAAGCGGGAAAAGCCTTGACTGGCGCGGGTTTCGTGTGGTACGATGGTTTTACGTGCGGAGAGATTTGTTCCGCACTAGAACCTCGCACAGTTGAGGCGGGGCACCATGTGGGGCTAGGCGACATGCCGATGCTGGCACATGCGTCGATGCGAGGAACGAACCGCATTGCTTGGAGGGCATTATGTGCCAATCCAACAAGCACGACTCAGCAGTAATCCAACCCAAACAATAACCGCTCGTCTCCTCACGATTAAGCAAGCGGCTGTCTATTGCTCGTGTGCAGTCTGGGCAATCCGTGAAGCGATTTGGGCGAAGGAACTCCCCGCTTGCAAAATCGGGCGTCGTTTCGTCATTCCACGGGAAGAACTTGACGCATACATTGACCGCCTGATTGATGAGCGTGCGTCGTGAATGCGGGCGCTCTAGCGAGCACGAAACACGGGCACCGACGGCACGACAGATGTTCACCAACATACGAATCATGGGCGAACATGATTCAACGTTGCACAAATCCGAATAAAACACGTTACAACGCATACGGCGGAGCGGGGGTTAAAGTCTGTTCAGCGTGGCGAACCTTTGAAGGCTTTCTCGCTGACATGGGCGAGCGTCCAGAAGGCACGTCTCTCGGGCGCATTCTCGACATGGGGGATTACGAACGGGGGAATGCTTTCTGGCAAACCAAGCAAGAGCAGTTGTTAGCCCGGCGAAACAAAGCAGAGTTGCTAAAAGCGGGCACTTCTGAAATGGGCAGCGTGCCTCAAATCGGTCAATCATAAGAGCGAGCAGAATAAAAGCCTGAGCAGTCTGACCCTTTTAGTCTATTTAATACTGCATAGGTAGCCGTAGCCGCGTGCAGTTAGCCGTGTGCAGCCACGCCCGCCCTACTTTTGCGTTAACTACGAAGACTTTCGTATAACACGGGATAATTTCCTACGCTTTTGTCGCAGTGAAAGTCATGGTGAAAGACGAAACTGAGTGTTTTTAAGTCTCGCAGTCTCAATACATTACAGATCACGATTTTAGGACAGAAGATACACAGTCTTGTATCCCGTATAGCAAACACCCCCGAATCCACGCCAATTCTGACACGCTAAACGCCCTCAAATGGCATGAAACGGCATGCTAGCGAGGGACGGTCACCCTCCGCTCTACATTTTGCCAGCCTTGGACAGCCCCAGGAGGAGAACCGCGTTCTGAGCAAGCCCGAGCCCTTGTTTATGGGTATTGTCCGCGGGGGCGAACAGGACACGAAACGCGGGACAGGGTCCCCCTTCAAAAAAGGATTGTTAAATTTGGGCGAGGCGGCACCGCGTTCACCCCAGCCGGTCGCTGCCAGAGGTGGTCTAGCGGCCTGGTCAACCGTGCGGCTCAAGCCCTGATGCTCGCAGCGTGCCGGGTGCGGCTAGGGGGTCACTTCCCCGTGCGTCCTGCGTGCGGCGTCCTACGGGTCCTTTTCCGACCGTCTAATAGGCGCATTGGGATGGGTGTGTGGACTTACATTCGTAATCTTGCGTGAGGACTTCTGAACTAGTCAACTGAGTCAGGAATCTCGGAGGATCTACGGAGAAGAAAAACTATGAAACGACTGATTAGCTGGACTGGGTTACTCTTGACGTTCACCGTTCAGCCGATGTTCGCAAAGGACGATTATCCCTTGACCATCAAAGTGCTGAGCACGAAGAACCTTGAAAATAAGCACGGCACTTTTCACCTTGCTAATGGCGGCTGGCTGGGTGGTCACACGGAGGGGCAGAGCACGTAATGGCTGAAGGCAGCGACGGTAACACTTACGAACTCGTGCCCGACAACCCGAAGGACATGCTGCTATGTACCAACGAGCGGGCCTGATTCTTTGGGGTCTGGCTCCTCTAGTCCAGTCCAAACTCGGGAGATGGAGGCAACCCATGCAAAGACTTTCCATGTTCGCTCTCTGCCTGCTTGTTGTGTGTCTTCACGCCGCCACCACCGCCGCGCAGCAGACCCCTGGAACTCCGTCGTTTGTTCCACAAATCACCATTGGGCCAGTCAGCATCAACGTTCAGAATTTGAATGCTTTGTTGAACATTCCGGTGATGAGCAAATCAGGAGCGTTTCCTTTCGGTTTCAGTTTTTCCGGGAACTTCTACATGATCGAGGGCGGAAATCAGTGGCAGCCTTCGATTACGAGAACGCTCGGACAACTGACGCCGGGCGCTTCTGGAATCGGAACAATCGCAACCTACACCGTACAGACCAATACGACCTGTCCGAGCGGTTCGCCTGCCACGATCAAGTATGCAGACTGGGTTGTGATTGATGCCCAAGGGACGTACCATCCGCTCCCTTTAGCGGACTTTGCCGACAGCCAAGGATGCTTAACGGGGAGCGGCTTCACTGCTCAGACGCAAGACAACACAGGCTACACGGCGGTAGTGGCCGCCTCTGGATCATGGAACCTCTATACGAGCGGCGGATTTCAGTTGGGTTCGACTGTTGGCTACGACTCCAACAGCAATTCGATTTCGTTTAATTCCGCGACGGGCGCATACACGGATACACTTGGTTTGACGACGCTTACCTACTCGCCCACTGCCAGCACCCAGACCGCCACTTGGACCGACACACTCGGAAATTCGCCGGACGTGAAGATCACCGACACCACGGGCTTGACGGTTCGGACGAATTTCGGATGTACCGGAATCTCGGATTACTATATTTCTGGGGACACCCAGCCTCTACCGACCAGCATCAGCTTCCCCGATGGAAATTCGATGGCTCTCGCCTACGAAGGGACGAACGGATACGCTGGCGATTACACAGGCCGACTTTCGGAAGTGACCTTGCGCGGCGGCGGTACCGTTCAATTCAACTGGAATCCCAATTCCGCGGCCAATGACGGAATGGATTGCGCCACCTTTATTCCCAAGGCATTGAACATAACGACCAGCGACGGCACGGTCAGTCTCACGTCGAACGGCGGGACTGTGACAACGAAACTCGACATCGGACAGAATAAAACCTATTATAACTTTTCGAGTTCCGGACTACTGACTGAGGTTCGATATTTCCCGAATACGGGCACGATCACGACTCCAACCTATGCCTCAACTCCGGCCGACCAGGTCACCTACTGTTACAACAGCGGAGTTTCTCCGACAGTAAGTTCCTGCATCACGGCCACAGTGACCGAACCAATCACGCAACTCGCCGTCTTCACTTCTCCGAATGGACTCTCGCCTTCCGAAAGCTATACGACCTTCGACAATTATGGAAATGTGACTTATTCCGCCCAATACGATTTCGGCGGCACAACGCCACTGGTCGCGACCACGAACACGATGGCCAAGAATGGTTCAGGAAGTTGCAGCGGAATCGGCGCGACCATCAACAATAAAGTCTGCTCTTCGACGACAGCAGTCCTCGGCAGCACGGTCGCGGCCAGCAAGTACACCTACAGTGCCACAGGAAATCTGCTGACGACTTCCGTCTCCCCAAATGGCGGCTCAAGCTATTTGGGCAATACCACCTCGAATTCCTACAATGCCAACGGAACGCCCTCGGTGCTCTACGATCTGCTGAACAATCCAACCGCTTTCGCCTATTCCTCAAGCTATTACACAGACTGCGGAAGCTGTACCCAGTATCCATTTGCCACGTCAAGAACTCAGGGTGGCCTCACCACCTACTCCTATTACAACGGCTACGGTGGAGTGAAAACCGAAGACGTCGACGCGAACGGAAACGACACGTTCTACTGTTACAACAATACGAGCGGAACGACCTGCAACGGGACCACGGCCGATCCCTGGTCACGCATCATGGCCGTCATTGACCCGCTCAACAATGAAGTGTTCAAAACGTACTCCGCGACCAGCCTGACCAGCGACTTTTCTTTCAATTCCGGCAGCTCGGTAAGCGACGTAACCACGACGCTCGACGGGTACGGACGAATAACCAATATGCAAAAGCAGCAGGGGCCCTCCTCTTCTAATTACGACACAGTGAGCACCTACCGGGGATTTGGTTCCATCATTCCAACGGTCGAGACGACGAATCCCTGCACGGCGGGTTTAGGTTCCCAGTGCGGCACAACGTATGGCCCGACTGCGGGTGGGTCGGTATCCTCGGCCGGACTTCTGTTGAGCACGTTGACGCAAAGCGGGTCGAATGCGACTACCACTACTACTTACAACACGAACTATGTGACCTCAATCCTCAGCCCCGCCCCGTCCGGAGAAAATACGAAAGGAGCACAAAATATCTATAACGGGGCTGGCTGGCTGACAAGTTCTTGCGCCATATCGAGCACTGTTAGCGGAAACGTTTCATGCCCCGGCGCGCTTGCCAATGGCATTTTGACTACCGTCACCTACAGCTCCTCAACTGGAAGTCAAACGGTGAAGAGCTGCCGCGGCCCACATAATCAGCAATGCCGCACGTCTGTAACCGATGGCCTCGGCCGCGTCACCAGCAAAACCACTCCCGAGGGCGGAACCTGGACCTATTCCTACGACACCGCCTGCTCCTCCGCTTACACGAATGTCACGGGAAAGCTCGCCAAAATTGTCGATCCGAATGGAGACACGCTCTGCTACAGCTACGACACCCTTGGCAGAATCTTACTGGTCGAGGCGACGAACGGAACAACCTTGTCCTGCCGCTGGTTCTACTACGACAACGGCAAGGGTCAGGGAATCGGCTCCGGTGGCTACACGGGAACGGTTCCCACGGGAATCACTCTCGGCAATCAGTACGGGAGAATGGTCGAAGCCACGACGGACGCCTGCACCGGAGTCGGAAGCCATACGTCTACAACGCTGATCACGGACGAATGGACCGCCTACGACAAAGACGGTCATCCCCTGAATGAATGGGAGCTCACGCCGAACTCGACCGAGTATTACAACTCCACGGCCAGCTACTACGGGAACGGGGCGGTCTACCAATTATCCATGACGACCTTCGGTGGCACGCCCAGGGCAACGTATGAACTCGACGGCGAAGGCCGCCCCTCCATCTTCTACATTAATGGAAGCAGCAACACCGTCACCAGCGGGGCGACATACAACGCCGCCGGCAGACCCACCAACATCTCGCTCGGAACCGGAACCGACTACGACGGCTATGCCTGGGACGCAAACACACTGAAGCTGACGGGCTGGACCTTCCAAGTGAATTCGGTGGACGAAAGCGCGACCCTGAGCTGGAATCCGAATAATACCCTGAAGCAATTGGCGATCACGGACCACTTCAATACAAACGGGTCAATGACGTGCAGCTACAACTCCTCGCTGGTGACAGGAACCGGCTATGACGATCTTGGACGCTTGATCGGCCACAGTTGCACAGGACCAGGGGGAACATGGAGCCAGGCCTTCTCTTTTGATCAGTACAACAATGTGACGAAATCCGGCACCGGCTTCACGCCCTGGAATCCCGGCTACTCGGCGACGACCAATCACTATGCCTGCTCGGGGTGCACCTACGACTCGAATGGCGACGTAACGAATGACGGGACCAACTCCTACTCATGGAACGTCTTCGGCAAAATGGCCTCGGTCAATATGAGCGGCTCAAATTGTGCGACCAACGGAGACTGTATTGTCTATGACGCTTTAGGGCGCCCGGTAGAAATCGACGCGGGCTCCGGCAAGACAGAAATCTGGTACACGCAACTGGGAAAAACTGCGTACATGAGCGGAGGCACTCTCAATTATCTGCGCTTCCCCGGACCCGGCGGCGGCAGCGCGATGTACACCGCCTCCACCGCTGAAGTTTACTGGTATCACCCGGACTGGATGGGCAGCGCGAGGATTGTTTCAAGACAAGGCGCTTCTCCGGCGGTCGTAACCGATCAGGCCTTCGCTCCCTACGGAGAGCCCTTCAACATTTTCGGAAGCACACTGCAGAACGAGACGATGTTCACAGGCTTAACCCAGGATATTTTCTCCGGCATGTACGACACACCGAACCGGGAAGTGACCGCGACTCAATCAAGATTCATGTCACCCGATCCAGCGGGAGCAGGATGGAATCAGTATGCTTGGCCGACGAATCCGAACAGCGAGGCGGACCCCTCGGGGCTGCTAATTACACTACCCAGCGGGGGGTCTGGCTTCTCTCTAATTCCGCTCTTCCAAGGTGGGTCTGATTGGCCATACCAGGGAATCAGTTGCACCGTCGATGGCATCGATGAATCATGTGGTATGGTCGGCGATTCCGCTGTTCAGTGCCCGGACAATGCGTGCACGTCCATCAATGCGAGCGGCCAGCTTGTGCAGTTTTGGGCCTTTGCCAATGGGGGAAGCGGATACTACGCATTCTCAGGTCCGGGTGCTCTTTATTATAGTGCCGGGCAAGCAATCGATGGAGCTATAGCGTATTATCAGCCGCTGTCCGAGACAAGCGATGCCAATGGTATGCGTCAAGAATATCAGTGGAAGACATACGAGGATGATGACGATATATATTCTTTTGTCGGGCAAGCTTCGCAGTGGCTTTGTGGATCGACCGACACGTGTACAAGCGATCCGAACACGGTTGTCGCTCCAGACGGAACGACTTTCGAGGACCTAGGACACACTCATCCGTGGCCGGATCGTGGCGCGTGGCAATTTAACACTGATATTGCGAACGGATATACAACTGGGGAGGATTATGTTTCGATTCCTGGAGGGGGGGTATTCTTGATTCAACTCCAAGTTGGAACACTGTCGAGTACAATCTGTCAGGTGAGTTCGGGATCTCAGGTGTTTCCAACCATCAGTTCGTGCCAATGATTAGCGTTTTGGTGGACACCAAATGTGGCAGAGATCGACCAAGATCTCTACCACGGGAAACGCTCTTTGTGAGTGGCGTATCATGTTATTTATGAGGGTGAGCACACGCACGATACGCGTTCCTATTTACGTTCTCGTCATGAGCCTCGCGACTTGCGCGCTAGTTGCAATGGTAGTCGCGCAGCAGGGGAATAGCGGACATCGAGCCGAAGTATGCGACCGCGACGAACAGGTCTGCTTCTTGGTCGCGAAACGAGAGACGGAGAACTCCGCTAAAGCTGTCAAATTGGAAGCGTTCCTGAAGCAGTATCCCGATAGCGTACATAAAGAGGAGGCTCTGGAGGTCCTTGTGGACACGTACGAGCGGCTGGGGAACCTAGCTGAGGTCGAAGCAACGACTGACCGCCTTTTGCAGGATAATCCTGATAATCTTCTGGGTCTTTGGTCCAAAGCTAAGCTGTTCCGCTATACGGACGCGGGGCAACTCGGGAACTACCAAAGAAACTTGGAACTTGCAAAGCTAGGACTTCGCAGGGTTGGCGAAGTCTCGAAACCCCAGGAGATGAATCCTGCAGATTTTGATAAGCAGAGATCAGAAATGAGCTTAACGTTCAACAGCGTCGCTGGATCAGCAGCGCTGAAGATGAAGGATTTCTACAGTGCTCAACATTACCTACGAGCTGCGGTTGACTCAGACCCAGACGATTTCGGGAACGTATACCAACTAGCGCTTGCTTACTTGCTCTCCGAGCCTGCGGAGCCTACCCAGGGGCTGTTCTTTGTGGCGCGTGCAGAGAATCTTGCCCCAACTGCCAGTCGCGAGAAGCTGGACGTTTATGGCAAAGAGCAGTGTATAAGATATTACGACTCGGATCGGAGTTGGCCACTAATTAAGGCAACGGCGAAGACACACACGACCCCACCGTCGGGATTTACGATTGACCGATTGAAGTGAATAGGCGTTACGGCAAGAGAGCCGGGTGACCGGAGGTTTGCCCCATGCTCGTGTCCTTTGGTGGTCTTGGTCATTCAGCTTTGACCCTTGTTGTTAAGCCTCCAGTTCCCTCACAAAGCCCACCAACTCCGTCCGGCTTTTTCCCAGTGTCTGGAATCGGTCGGCGTCGGCCCGCGCGGGTTACAGCGGCGTCATGTGGCAGAAACACGAAGCGCTGCGACCTAATCTTGCACGTGTAGAGTTCTTCGTTGAGCCAAGCTGGAGACTCGATGGTTGCCAAGCGCGTGTCATTCTCACCTCACAGGTCATAACCACTTGGCGACCCCACCATGTGATTTCGCTACTCTGAACTGGCCCCACTTCGTCATCACATTTGGCCCCACCCTAACCTAATCGGCCTACCCTGTCGGCGAAGCGGACGGGGAGGGCGATGGACAGGAGACGAAGGTGGAGCTATTCGAAGAGATCAGACGGGAACACACACACGGGGCTGGGACGATCCGTGCGGTCGCGAAGAAACTGGGCGTGCATCGGCGTATGGTGCGGCAGGCCCTGGTTAGTGCGATTCCGCCGGAGCGCAAACTGGCGGCGCGAAACAAGCCGAGGCTGGGTCCGGTGATGGAGTTCATCGACGAGATTTTGCGCGAGGAACAAGGCGCCGAAGAAACAGCGGCACACGGCACAGCGGATCTGGGAACGAATCCGGCAGGAGCGCTCGGACAGCGTGGCGGAGGCGACCGTGCGCCGTTATGTGCGGAAGGCAAGCAAAAGTTAGGACTCACGGGGCGGGAGACATTCGTGCCGCAAGTCTACGACTGGGGCGGCGAGGCGCAGGTGGATTGGTACGAAGCGATGGCCGAGATCGCGGGCGAACGATTGCAGGTTTACATTTTTGCGATGCGCTCGATGGCCAGCGGGGGAGCGTTTCACGTGGCCTACTATCACGCCACGCAGCAGGCTTTTCTGGAAGCGCACGAGCTGGCGTTTCGCTATTTCGGCGGCGTGTTCCGGTGCTGCGCTACGACAACCTGAAGAGCGCGGTGAAGAAGATTCTGCGCGGTCATCAGCGGGAGGAGACGGAACGGCTGATCGCGTTCCGCTCGCATTGGGGCTTTCAGACGGAGTTCTGCAATCCGGCGCGAGGCAACGAGAAGGGCGGAGTGGAAGGCGAGGTGGGCTACTTCCGCCGCAACCATCTGGTGCCTGTTCCGCGGGTGAAGGACTTGGCGGAGTTGAACGCACTTTCGAAGTTGCTGCCATCAAGATGAACAGCGGCGGATCGCAGGCAAGGCGATGATGGTGGGCGAGGCGATGCGGATCGAACGCGAGCATCTGCTGCCGCTGGCGGCGGAAGGATTCGAACTGGCAGAGACCAGTTTCCCGACGGTGGATGGCAAGGGTTGCGTGAAGGTGCGCACGAACTGGTACTCGACGCCACTGAGGCCAGGGACGCGCGCTCAAGCGAGACTGCTGCCGGCCTATGTCGAGATCTGGCAGGAACGGGAGTGCGTGGCGCGGCATGAGCGCAGTTTCGGTCGTTATGAGCAGGTGCTGGATCTGGAGCACTATCTCGACGTGTTGGAGAAGAAACCGGGAGCGCTGGCGGGATCGAGTCCGTTGCGGCAGTGGCGGGAACGCGGACGCTGGCCAGAGAGTTTCGACCGGCTCTGGCAGAGTTTGCAAGAACGGCACGGCAAGCACTCGGGCACGCGAGAGATGATCGAGTTACTCACACTCGGCAAGCGACGGGTGGGAGCAGCTGCAGCAGGTTGTCGAGCAAGCGCTGGCATGGGTTGCACGGATGCGGCAGCAGTGCGGCATCTGCTGACGGCAACAGAACTGAGCGTCCGCGCCCGAGTTACTCGAACTGAATGGACTGGAACGCTACGAGCGTCCGCTGCCGCTGATGAGCGAGTATGACCAACTACTCAGCATCGCGACCAGTGCTGCGGAGGTGGCGCGATGAAAGAGCAAACCCAGGCTCTCGAACACGCCAGCGTAAAGCAGTATTGCAAGGCGCTGCGCGTTCCGGTGATCGGAGCGCACTTCGTGCAACTGGCGGAGCAGGCCATCAAGGAACAGCGCAACCACATCGGGTATCTGGAAGCGCTGCTCACGATGGAGTCGGAAGAGCGCGACCGGCACGCCATTCAGCAACGGCTGCACGATGCCAAGCTGCCACGGATGAAAACACTGGAGGAGTTCGACTTCAACCAGGCGCGGCAGATCCCGGCGGCGAAGATCCGCGAACTGGCCGAAGGCGGCTACATCGAACGCGCCGAACCGGTGGTGCTGATGGGCGAATGCGGCACCGGTAAGACGCATCTGGCGACAGGTCTGTGCGTGGCCGCGTGCCGCCAGAAACGGCGGGCGCGATTCACCACCGCCGCGAACCTGGTCAATGAGTTGGTGGAAGCGCGACAACACAACGCGGTGAAGCGAGTGCTGGCGCGATGGTTGCGCTACGACGTGATCGTCCTCGATGAAGTCGGCTACGTGCCGCTGGCCGACATCGGAGCGGAGTTCCTGTTCCAAGTGATCGCCGAACGCGCCGAGCGAGCTACGTTAATCGTGACCACGAACCTGCCGTTTTCCGAGTGGACGCAGGTGTTTCCCAATCCGCGCTTGTGCAAGGCGTTGCTGGACCGGATCACGGACCGAGCGCACATCATCGAAACCGGCACCGAGTCCTACCGCTTTCGCAGAACCCTGGAGGTGCGCCAGAAAAAGAAAGCATCGTAGGCGGCTGCTTCTATAGCGCTGGGCAAGGGAAGGAACTCAAACGCCGTTCCTTCCCCTGCACCCCATCCTGGCTGGAACCGCAAGACCGGACAGGCATCCTTATTAATACAGGTGGGGCCAAATGTGAGTATCACGGTGGGGCCAAATCAGGTTGTCAAACGCACCATGGTGGGAACATGTGCCACTAGCGGCAATCTCACCTGCGAAACGAATGCGACCGTTGTTGTAGATGAGCACAACGTCTCCGGGCGTCATCTTTTCCCATCGCGACTCGTTCATTGGTCCTGGGACCGCACCCCACACGATAAAGTTTGAACCGTGGTAAATCTTTTCCAGGTTTTCGATCTCTTGGGGTGGCAGAAATCCCCTGACCTCATGCAGGGTTCTCTTGCGCTGGATCGTGTCTTCGAAATGTCTCTCTGCGGAGGGATTCCCTCCGGCGACTACGAGGAAGACCTTTCTTAGAATTCCGTGGGACATTCGGGTCATCATACGCGAGCCCCACAGGGTTCAAGTATGAAAAACCTGGGTGGCGACCGTAGTTTGCCTTCCGAACGGGCTCGTCTCATTACCGATGCGGCAACGGGTTTACGGGCAGCGAGACTGGGTGCAGAAGTACATCCAGCGCGGGCGAATAAAATGCGATTAAGAGGCGGACGAAATCTTTCACCATTTTTTCACTACGGGCACCAAATAATGCCTAATTTCACCTAACGCAGCCAAACGTAAGTTGCTGAAAACACTGATAAACGGCTTGTGTCGGCTTGATTGAGAATCTTCCGTCCTAACCCCTAGACGATAGCGCCATCTGGAGAGCTACGATTATAGCAAAGCCATCTTTGTGAATTTCTTCGGGAAGGCCTGTTTCCACAGCCTCCGGAGGTTTATACTGTACTCACTCTGCCACAAATTCTAATGTTCTCCTAAACGTTGCGGGACGAGTGTATGTGGTTCGTTCAACAGTTCGATTCATTCCTAAATTTAGGTATATGTAAGGAGTATCCAATTATGGCAAGGTCGAAATCTACCTCAGGCAGCAAGGCCAATTCTTCGAATACAAGTACAGGTAAGGACCAACCCAACAACAGCAATCTGCTCGAAGTGAAGGCAGTCGTGGCCGGTACCACGCCCGCCGAAGTTGCGGCAGCAGAAGTCAAGAAGGCGGCCGAACCCCGGAAGATGGAAGTCGTGAAGAGCGAGCCCCGAAAAAATGCCGCGCCCCCGATCCCCATCAACCTGGAAGATGAGATCCGGCGCCGTGCCTATGAACTCTACCAGCAGCGCGGAACCGCGTCCGGCAGCGAGGCCGAGGACTGGCTGACCGCCGAACGCGAAGTAAAGCAACGCTACCTTCAGCGGCAAAGCGCGTAGTCGCGTCCGGGTCCTGTCACGACATGCGGTGGCGCAATTCGGCGCCCGCATGCCCCTTCGCGGTTGCCTCGATGGGAGGTTTCTGAAAAAATAGGCCGGGGTTCCCCCTCATGGCGGAAATCGGAAGTTTCGCACTGCTTCTCGCTTTGGCCCTGAGCGTCTACTCGTTCCTCGCCGGTATCACCGCGCTGGCCTTCCAGAACCGAACCTCTTCGCTGGCCGCCACTCCTTCTGTCGGCCAAGCATCGTTCGCTGCGGTCCTCCGCCGTGGCTCGGAGCGCCTGGGCGAGACCGCCCGCCGCGCCGGTATCGCAACTTTCGCCTCGGTTTTTCTAGCTGCCCTGGTCTTGGTCGTCTGCGCCTTCCAGGACAATTTCTCCATCGCCTACATCTTCCACCACAGTAACCGTGATCTCTCGGGTCCCTATAAGTTCGCCGTGCTGTGGTCTGGCCAGGAAGGTTCGCTGCTGTTCTGGTCGCTCTTGCTCGCGGCCTACGGATTCGTCCTGCGCCTACGCTACAAAACTGACCCGCGCCTCTTCGCCTACGCTTCAGTTGTCCTGGCCGGCGTGCAGATCTTCTTTCTTCTGCTTGTAAACTTCGCCGCCAATCCCTTCGGCATTCTCGAGGGCCCACTTCGCGCCGATGGCAGCGGCCTGAATCCTCTGCTGCAGTATCCCGAGATGGTGATTCACCCGCCCATGCTCTATCTCGGCTACGTCGGCTTCACCGTCCCGTTTGCCTTCGCGCTGGGCGCGCTGATCATGAAATATCCCGGTGAGAAGTGGATCAACATCACCCGCCGCTGGACTATGGTCACCTGGGCCTTCCTCACCTGCGGCGTCTTTCTAGGCGCGCATTGGGCGTATTCAGTCCTGGGCTGGGGCGGCTACTGGGGATGGGACCCCGTCGAAAACGCCTCGCTCATGCCCTGGCTCACCGGCACCGCCTTCCTGCACTCCGTGATGATGCAGGAAAAGCGCGGCATGCTGAAGATGTGGAACATGTGGCTGGTCTTCGCCACCTTCTGGCTCGCCATCCTCGGAACTTTCCTCACCCGCAGCGGCATCATCAGCTCGGTCCACGCCTTCGCTCAATCTTCCATCGGCCCATGGTTCGGCTGGTTCCTCGGAATCACCCTGGTCGTATTCGTTTTTTTCTTCTTCAAGAACAAGTCGCACCTGAAGAGCGAACATAAGCTCGAATCTCTGGTCTCGCGTGAGTCGAGCTTCCTCTTCAACAATCTGCTCTTCGTTCTACTCTGCTTCACCGTGCTCTGGGGAACCTGGTTCCCGAAGATCTCCGAACTGGTGCAAGGCAACAAAGTCACAGTCGGGGCGCCGTTTTATAACCGCGTCGCCATTCCCGTGGCCTTGCTGCTCCTGATCCTCACCGCCGTAGGCCCGCTGCTCGCGTGGCGCAAGACGTCCCTCGAAAGCCTGAAGCGCAACTTCCTCTGGCCAGCCATCGGCGCCGTAGCGGTCGCCGTCTTCCTGATGCTCACTCCGCAAAGTTGGGGCTCAGCCTTCGGCCTCAAGCCCTGGCGGGACATCTCCAACTTCTATTCGCTGATGGCGATTGCCCTCGCAGTGCTCGTGACTCTCACCGTGGCCAGCGAGTTCTACCGCGGCGGCCGCGTCATCGCGAAACACACCGGACAGAGCATGTTCGCCTCCATGGTGCAGCTCACGCATCGCAACACGCGCCGCTACGGCGGCTACATCGTCCACTTCGGGGTAGCGGTCGTCATCATCGGTTTCGCCGGCTCCGCCTTCAACCAGGACAAAGAGATGGAGATGAAAAACGGCGACCAGCTGACCATCGGCCCCTACACCGCCATCTGCCGCTCCTCCACCGAGGATGACAACGCCAACTATTTCAGCCAATGGGCAGTGCTCGACGTTTACAAGGGCGGCAAGCCGCTCGGCACCATGACCCCCGAGCGCCGCTTCTACCACGCCAGCCAGCAGACCTCGACCATCCCGTTTGTCCGTTCCACCCTTAACGAGGACCTCTACATCGTATTCGAAGGAGTGAATCAGGATAACGGTCATCCCATCCTGCGCGCACACCTCAACGCGCTGGTCATGTGGATCTGGCTGGGCGTCTGGATCATGCTCGCCGGAACGGTCCTGGCTCTGGTTCCGAACGCACCCGCCCCAGTCCGTGTTCCCACCCCGGCGAGGCTGGGGCAAGCGCGCCCCGCTCCCGTGGCCACAGGAGACTGATGCCACGATTCCTATATCCACGTTCGAATCTGGGTGCCCCACTTCTCTCGTCTTTTGCGAGAAGTGGGCTTCGAAGCCGCAAGGCCGCCCAAACCCTCCTGCTCTGCGCCGCGATCTTTGCCTTGCTCGGCGCCGGAGACCCCGCCACACGCTTCACCGAAATTGGCCACCAGATGATGTGCATCTGCGGCTGCAACCAGATTCTTCTGGAATGCAATCACGTCGGCTGCCCCGACTCCGACGGCATGCGCAACGAACTCATGGCAGCGGTCTCCCGTGGAGATAGCGACAGCCTGGTCGAGCAAGGCTTCGTCCAGAAATATGGCCCCACTGTGCTCGCCGCCCCGACCATGCAAGGCTTCGATCGCGCCGCATACATCATCCCGCCAGCCGTTCTGGTTCTCGGCTTCGGATTGGTTGTACTGCTCGTCCGCTCCTGGAAAAACCGCCCGGCCCCCGCCGTCGCCGATGGCTTGCACCCGGTCCCCGGTGCCGAACTCGAGCAGTTCCGCGACCAGGCCGGCAAGGAGACCGATCTATGACCTGGCTCTTCCTCTGCGCTCTGCTCGCCGTCGCATCTCTGTTCTACGTCTTCTACCTTCCCGGAAGACTCTTCCTTGGACCGGAGAAAACCCGCGCCGGCTATCTCCGCGAACGCAAAGATGCCGTCTACGAAAACCTGCGCGATCTAAACTTCGAATACAAGGCTGGCAAGGTTCCCGACGCCGACTACAAGTCGCTGAAATCTTCCCTGCAGGACGAAGCCGCCACCCTCCTGGCCGAAATCGCCCGCCTGGAAAAGAATCCCGCGCCCCAAAAAGGACCCCGATCTTGAAAGAAATGGACCGCAGAGCTGTCATCCTGAGAGCGCGCGTTCTTTGCGCGAACGAAGGACCTGGGCGAGCGACCGCGCCGCGTGCTGCGCGAAGCGCAGGACGCAATAAGCGCGATGCAAGCCTTATCGCACTCGCCATCCTTCTCCTGGGACCTCTTGCCTTTGCTCAAACTCTCACCGGCACCGTCAAGAACTCCACCACCAACAAGCCCGCCGCCGGAGACGAAGTCGTCCTCCTCAAGCTAGCCCAGGGTATGGAAGAAGCCGGCCGCACCAAAACCGACGCCCAGGGCCACTTCACCTTCAAACTCGACGAAGCCCAGTCCCCGCATTTGGTCCGCGCCATCCATCAGGATGTCACTTACCACCGCATGGCCCCTCCTGGAACCACCTCGGTCGAACTGGAGGTTTACGATGTCGGAAAAAAGGTCGACGGCATCTCCGTAGTCGCCGACGTCATGCGCATCCAGGATGCCGCGCAGGGCCAGATGGAAATAGTCCGCGAATTTTTCGTGCAGAACAATTCCAAGCCGCCGCGCACCCAGATGAACGAGCACAACCTTGAGTTCTACATTCCCAACGGAGCTCAGATCATCCCGGATTCAGCCTCAGCCACCACCGAGAACGGCAACCCGCTGAAATCCGCCCCCGTGCCCGAAGGCGAGAAGAATCGTTATTCGTTCATCTTCCCCCTGCGTCCAGGACTCACCCGGTTCGAGGTCGCCTACCAGCTTCCCTATAGCGGAAGCGCCAATCTCGATCCCAAGTCCGTCTATCCCTTGGAGCACCTCGGGGTCATGTTCCCCAAGGTCATGCAGTTCACAGCCGCCGCCCCAGCTTCCGGTTTTAAATCCGGACCTTACCCGAACGAGCCCAGCGCTACCCTGGAAGTAACTTCCAACACCACCCCCGGCCAGAACCTCGCCTTCAAGATTTCCGGTGAAGGCACGCTCGAGGAACCTCAGGCAGGCGGCGCTCAGGGACAAGGGCAGGAGCAAAGCTCAGAAAACACGCTAGGCGGAGCGCAAGCTACCAGTCGCCCCGGCGGCGGGCTCGGCCCACCCATCGACGCTCCCGACCCGCTGCAAAAATACCGCTGGCAGATTCTCGGCGGCATCGCGGCGGCCTTGATCCTCGGAGGCATTTATGTAGCCGTGCGCCAACAGTCCGCGGCCCGCGCTCTGGCTCGCCAGGCGCCAGCTTCTTCCCCATCCGCAAACATGCTGGAAGACGACTACGCTCCCGCCGAGACGAACACCCGGGCGCGTCCCACCTCCATGCTGCTCGAGGCACTAAAAGAAGAACTCTTCCAACTCGAAGTCGAACGCCGACAGAACCAAATCTCCGAAGCGGAATACGAGAAAGCCAAATCCGCCCTCGATCAAACCCTCGAGCTCGCCCTGAAGCGCGAAGCCCAAAAAGCCTAAATGCGAAGGCGTAGCGTAACGCGTAAGCACAAAAGCATTTGTCATTCCGAACACGCCAAGCGCGGGTGAGGAACCTGCCGTTTCCCGCCACGCTACCTTGCGCAGATGCTCTAATACCCTATGGCCTACACCTGGTTCATACTCCTGCTGGCGTTCGCAGTAACAGCTTTCCTGTTGCTCTTGACCTATGGCACGTCCCTGGGCAAGGCTATCCACGAACGCATCCCCGACCGGCCGCGCCGCCGTCTCTTCGTAGCTTCCGTAAGTTTCTTCCTGACGTTCGCCGGAGTCCGCGCCGTAGTTTTCGCCGTTCTGCACCACATTCCGCCTTTCCATTTCATCGAGCACGACGGACGCCACATTCATCACCTGGTCTTCGGCATCATCATCCTGCTGGGCGTCGGCTACGGATGGCTGGCCGATATCGGCACCGGCGAGGACGATACTTCGCTCCTTCTCAGCCGCCTGATGTCGATCCTCTATGGTGTAGGCGCGGCCTTGACCCTCGACGAATTCGCCCTCTGGCTGAACCTGAAAGATGTTTACTGGTCACCCCAGGGCCGCTCCAGTATCGATGCCGTAATCCTCTTCGGAGCCCTGCTGGCCGCAAGCAGCTGGGGCTTCCCGCTATTCAAACGCCGCCCCAAGAAAAAGCTCGTGTAGAGCGGGCGCCCTCGCCCGCTGCTTTGACTTTGATTCTAGCCACCACCGGACTTCGGGTTCACCACCACCGTGCCTCTGCGTCTCTCTGGTGAATGCTCTCTGATGGTAGAATCCGCTCGCGCATTCCCGGAGGAACCTCTATGAAAACAGCCTCAGTCTTGATCGTTGTCGTGGCGATCTTAATCTCCGGCCTCCTGCTGGAACGGCCAGCAGTTTCCGCAGCCGCCGCGCAAGCCCAGGCAGGCTCGCTTGAGCAGCAGATCGTCGCCAAAGAACGCGAAGGACTGGACGCTCTCAAGACCGGCAACGTCGAGCTGTTTGGAAATCTGACGGCAGATGATGCCCTCTTGGTGGATGCACAGGGTCCGGCAAGCAAGGCTCAGGTCCTCAAGAACGTCGCCGGATTCACTCTCACGGACTACTCGATGGATGACGTGAGGTTCGTGCCGCTCTCCGCAACGTCTGGCCTCATCGAATACAAGATCACCGAAAAGGGAGTTTCTCACGGCAAGGAATTTGCCGCGCGGGCCTATGTCTCCTCCATTTGGGCGCAGCGAGAAGGCAAGTGGCTCTGCCTTTTCAGCCAGGAAACCGCAGCCCGCCCCGTAATAACCAAGTAGGGCGTCAGATCAGAATATATACATTTTTATATACAAATCGCCCAGACTTTGCTAGTCTTCCATCTGTGACCGACACCCCACCCCCGGATGTCGTCTTCGAGGGAAACTCGCGCGAGATCATCAGGTCATTTCCCAAGAACGTCCGGTCTCAACTGGGAGCTGATCTGGATCGCGTTCAGAGCGGAGAGAGGCCATTGGATTTTCGCCCCATGGGTGCTGTCCTTCCAGGAGTTTCTGAGCTGCGAGACGAGGATCAAGACTTCTGGTACCGGGTGCTGTACGTGAGACTCGAAGGCGCGGTCTACATTCTGCACTGCTTCACGAAGAAGACCAACAAGACCTCCGTGAACGACATCAAGATTGCGCGCGCACGCCTTTCCGCTCTGAAGGAAAGGCTGGCAGGAAGGAAAAAGATTAAGGATTGAGGCACTGAAGGACTGAGGCAGTGAGACCTCAGGCATCGAAAACGGACCACCAACAGGAGCAAGACTAATGTCACAGAAGCTGTTCGAAGATCTCGGGTTCTCCCCTCAAGAAGCTGCAGGCTTGAAGCTGAAGGCGGATCTTAACACTAGGATCGTGAAAGCGGCTGCTGGCTACACGCAGCAGGAACTGCGGAACAAGTTGGGAACCTCACAGCCGAGGGTCAGCGATCTGTTGCGGGGCAAGATGGCCAAGTTCAGCCTGGATACGTTGGTGATATACGCCGAGCTGCTCGGACTGCGCACCGAGATCAAAACTACGGAAACGAAGAAGCACGTTCGCACCCGGGGAGCGGCCGCTGGCGGACGCTTCGTCCGCTAGCCGAGTGCCCCATTTCTCGCGTCTCTTGCGAGAAGTGGGGCTTTCATATTCGATCGCAAGGCCGCCGCAAATATCGGACCGCTCGCGCAAAACGGCAGGCGAGGGCGCGCTTGGACGGCTCGTCTGAGCGAGAGAAGTAGCCACGCTGTGACATCTGACCTTGCCCTCCACAGCCCCTTTCCCCGATCATCGCCCAGAGCAAGCTGCGCGCCCGTTCGCAAAGCAGAGTCGGAACTGTCTTGTTTTCAGGATTTTGCCCGCAAGCGACTGATTCTAAGAGATTATTTCGCAATTCCTCTCTAACATCATGATTCCAATAGATCGAGGGGGAGGGGGGTATACCGCCGCCAACGGTAAATTCCCGAAACGGTCCGAACTGCATCTCCCTGCAACGCGTAACATCAAATAGCTGAGATTCAATTATGGGAAACACCTTCAAGACTGCGTTCTTGCTGACCGCACTAACGCTGCTGCTAATGTTCATCGGCGAACATTTCGGCGGGCAGAATGGGATGCTGCTGGCGCTGGCAGTCGCCGTTGCGCTGAACTTCGGCGCCTACTTCTTTTCCGACAAGATTGCGCTGGCCACCTACCGCGCGCAACCGGTCACGCGTGAACAACTGCCGCGCGCTTACGAGATCGTCGAGCGGCTGACCCAGAAGATCGGCCTGCCCATGCCGAAGATTTATGTGATCCCCACCGAGTCGCCAAACGCCTTCGCCACGGGACGCAATCCGAAGCACGCGTCGGTAGCCGTGACCCATGGGATTCTGGGTTTACTGAGTGATGAAGAGTTGGAAGGCGTGCTGGCGCACGAACTCGGGCACGTGGGCAACCGCGACATTCTGATTAGTTCGGTGGCGGCGACCATCGCGGGCGCCATCACTCTGCTGGCGCGCTTTGGAATGTTTTTTGGCGGCGGCAGCCGCGATCGCCGCGGCGGTGGGATAGGCGGGCTGTTGATGCTGATTCTGGCGCCCATCGCCGCTGTCATGATTCAGATGGCAGTGTCGCGTTCGCGCGAGTATCAGGCCGACGCCACCGGCGCCCACTTCACCGGCAATCCCTATGCCCTGGCCAGCGCTTTGCAAAAGCTCGATGCCTACTCGCGCCGTGTGCCCATGCAGGCCACACCCTCGACCGCGCATCTGTTCATCATCCAGCCGCTGCTCGGCATGAACTTCGGCAATTTGTTTTCAACCCACCCCCCGATCGCCAAGCGCATCGAGCGCCTCACAGGACGCCCCGCAGAGTTCATGCAGTAAAACAGCTGCAAGGTCCTAGGCTGAATCTCTGCAAGCTTTGGTTACTGTGCGCATTCTTAAAGAAACGAATAGCTAGAAGCTAGTAGCAAGAAGCGAGTAGCCAGAAGCTGAAGTCCAGTGACATCGGTAACTCCGCTGCCCGCGATCCGGATAGTAAAATCGAGACAATGTCCCCAGAGACCGCAATCGCCGTATCCCACAAAGCTGCCGAACTGGAGAGGACTCTCCGCCGCGTAATTCGCGGCAAAGACGATGTGGTTCGCCTCGCCCTGGTCAGCATTTTCGCCCGCGGACACCTTTTGATTGAAGGCGTCCCAGGAGTCGGCAAGACTACCCTCGGGCAGGCCCTCGCCCGCGCCATCGATTGCACTTTCCAGCGCGTGCAGTTCACCAGCGACATGCTGCCTTCCGACGTGCTCGGGATTTCGGTCTATTCGGCGATGGAGCAGGAGTTTGAGTTCAAGCGCGGCCCGGTCTTCACCAACGTGTTGCTGGCCGACGAAATCAACCGCACCACGCCAAAAACACAATCGGCGCTGCTCGAAGCCATGAACGAAGGCCAGGTCACGGTCGACGCGCACTCGTACGAACTGCCGCAGCCGTTTCTGGTGATCGCCACGCAGAATCCGGTGGAGCATCACGGAACTTATCCCCTGCCCGAATCGCAACTGGATCGATTCCTGATGCGGGTGCGCATGGGCTATCCCGAAGCAGCAGCGGAGCGCGAGATTCTGCGTTCTGAAGCGGGCGCGGCGCACTTGCAGGACCTTCGGCCGGTGCTCACCGGAGCTGACGTGCTCGAAATGCAGGAAGCCGTGAAGCGCATTCGCGTGGATGAATCTTTGGTGACCTACGCCCTCGAAATCGTACGCCGGACGCGCGAATCAGAATTTTTGTCGTTAGGAGTCTCGCCGCGCGGAGCGCAGGCGCTTTATCGTGCGGCACAAGCCATGGCGTTTCTCGAAGGCCGCACCTTCTGCACTCCGGAAGACTTCAAGCCGCTCGCCGTGCCGGTCTTCGCCCACCGGGTGGTGGTCAACGGAGGCTATGCCTCGACGCTCAAGAAATCCGAGCAAGCCGATCAAGTGCTGCGCGAGATTGTGGAGAGTGTCGCCGTGCCGGTGTGAGAGCAGTGGCCAGTGTCCAGTGATCAGTGTTCAGTGATCAGGTGCCAGGCGAAACCTCCGATCACCGCCGAGATATAATTCTCTCCTCATGTCTTTCCTGCGTTTCCTCATGCTGTTTTCGCTCGTTGTCTGGATCGGCGGGCTCATCTTTTTTGCCTTCGTTCTTGCCCCGACGGCATTCTCTGTTCTGCCCACGACTCACCTTGCCGGCAATGTGGTTGGGCGCGCTCTGGGTAAGTTGCACTGGATCGCCATCGCCTCCGGAATCGTCTTCCTGATCTGTTCTCTGCTCTACAGCCGGCTCACCGACGGCACGGCGCATGTCTTCGCCGCGCGGCACGTTCTCATCTGCCTGATGCTCGCACTGACACTGATCTCGCAGTTCGGAATCATCCCTCTCATGGACACTCTGCGGGCGTCTCTGGGTGAAGTGAGTTCCGTGCCTCTCGACAATCCCGAGCGTATTCAGTTCGATTCAATGCATGTCTGGTCGACGCGCGTGGAAGGCGCGGTGCTGCTGCTGGGATTGGTAGTAGTGTATTTGACTGCGCGGAGCTTCTAGCTGCTAGCTCCTAGCCTTTCGCCAAGACGCCCCCGCATGGCGTTGGGCATTTGCTCTCCCGATCATTTATCCTAAAAGGTTGCTCGACGGTCGCGGAAGCCACAGTGGCGACCCATTCTGAACTCACTCAGGCGTCGCAGTAGCTAGAAGCCAGGAGCTAGCAGCTAGAAGCTTTCCCTATGAAGACTGGAATCATCGGCCTGCCTCAGGTGGGCAAGACATCTTTGTTTCGAATTCTGACCAAGGCGCATCTTTCGGACCAGGCTCGCTCCAACCCGCGCGAGGCGCATATAGGAGTGGCCAAAGTACCGGATGATCGTCTCGATCGCCTAGCCGCGCTTTACAACCCGAAGAAGCTCACACACACCTCCGTCGAATATGTGGACGTGGGCGCGATCGGTCAGGAAGCGCTGAAAGACACCGCCTACGCCGCGCATCTTCGCAACGTGGACGCGCTGGCCCACGTCGTTCGCGTGTTTGACGATCCTTCGGTACCACACACGGGAGAGATCGATCCGCTGCGCGACATCAAGAACGTGGAATTCGACCTGCTGGTCAGCGATCTGGGGCAAATTGAAAAGCGGCTGGAGCGGCTGGAAAAAGATCTCAAAAAGATGAAGACTCCGGAACTGGAAAAAGAATTCGAGCTGCTCAAGCGCGCCAAGGTGCAGGTGGAATCCGACAAACCGCTGCGAGAAATGACAATGACTGCCGAGGACAAGAAGCGGATCAAGGGCTTCATGTTCCTGAGCGAGAAGCCGATTTTCTACGTGCTCAACATCGGCGAGTCTACCGAGCTGGGCAAAGAACTAGAAGAGGCAGTGAGCAAGTACAAACTCACGGAAATCGCGGCTCGGCCGAATGCCGCGGCTACCGCGATCTGCGGCAAGGTGGAGGCCGAACTCGCCGAGATGAGCGATGCGGATGCCGCTGAGTTTCTTTCCAGTTACGGACTCACCGAGAGCGGCCTGGTGCGGTTGATTCGCACCACTTACAAGCTCCTAGGTCTGATTTCATTCTTCACCGCCGGCGAAGATGAATGCCGCGCCTGGCAAGTCCCAGCCAATTCTCGAGCGCAGGATGCTGCCGGCGCGATCCACTCGGATCTCGAAAAACATTTCATCCGTGCAGAGACGATTCGCTGGGATCAACTGCTGGAAGCGGGATCGGAAGCCAACGCCCGCGCCAAAGGCACTCTCAGACTTGAGGGTAAAGATTATATTGTGCAGGATGGCGACGTGATGCATATCCGGCATAGCGGGTAAGAGCCCGCGTTAAAGATGGTCGATGAGGGATCTCGGCTGTGAGCTTGCAACGGCTCTTTCTATTGGCGTTCGTTCTCGCCTTTGCTGCGGCGGCATTGCTGGCAATTGGGCTGATCTTCCTAGGAACGTGGAACCAGTTGGAAGGCAAGATACTGTGGAGCACAGTTTCCATTGGCGTGTACAGTCTTCTCGCGCTTGGCTGCGGCACCGTTTATGCAGACGCGCGTAAACGGCCAGTTGCGATTGCCGGCTTCGTCGCCTGCGGCATCGGTCTGGCCTTTGCACTACTTATGGACTGGCGCGCGATCGCGATCAGGCGTGGATTCGACACTTTGCTGACATGGCGCCTGGCGTTTTTGACCATAGCGATGGCCATGGCCGCAACGGCGCTGATGCTAAGAATCGAGGCTGGCAGCGCGGCCGTTAAATTCTCAAGAGGCGCCACGATTTCTCTGATCTGGCTGACGGCGATCCTGTTCGAGTACATAAATTTCTTTGTTTTTGGGACGTACGGAAGCCATGACACAATATTCAAACTGATCGCTGCGAGTTCAATCCTGGGGCTCTTGGGCCTGGTAGCGACGCCCATTTTGCGCAGGATCTACGCTTGACCCGCTTTGGGGACGCCTGCGGGCATGGCCGATAGTTGCGGAAGCGGGAGTCTTTCTTTGCGCCGCATCGGTTCGAGAAGAAAATCGTTTGTACCGCCGTATACTCATCCACGTATGCTCTCTCGCCTAATCCTATTTGGTTCAGTCCTGGCCGTCGCCAGCGGCGTGTTCGCGCAAACCAACCCTGCACCGGCTAAGCCCGCGCAGGTCAACGCCACCCAAGCCAGCGCCACGGCGCCCGGATCCCCGGACTGGAGTGAACCCTTTCCCCCACACCGCATGATCGGCAACATCTACTACGTGGGCAGCCGAGGGCTGGCCTCGTACCTGATTACGACACCCGACGGGCTTATTCTGATTAACAGCAATCTGAAAACTTCGGTCCCGCTGATTCGGGAGAGCGTCGAAAAGTTGGGGTTTCATTTCAGTGACGTGAAAATCCTGCTGATCAGCCATGCTCACTTCGATCACGACGGAGGCAGCGCCGAGGTGAAAAAACTGACCGGCGCTAAATACATGGTCATGGATGGAGACGTCGACGTCGTCGAATCCGGCGGCGAGACGGACTTCCAGTACGGTGACGACCCAACGCTGTCGTATCCGGCGACAAAAGTGGACCGCGTGCTGCACGATGGTGACGACGTGAGACTCGGCAATACCGTGCTGACGGCTCACAAGACCGCCGGGCATACTCGAGGCTGCACCACCTGGACTTTGAAAGTACGCGAGGCGGGCAAGACTTATGACGTCGTGATCGTAGGCAGCCCTAACGTTAACCCGGGATACGAGCTGGTGAATAACGAGCGCTATCCCGAGATCGCCGACGATTACGCACGCGGCTTTGGCGTGCTCAAGTCGCTGGCCTGCGATGTTTTCCTGGGTGCTCACGGCAGCTACTACGATCTGGAAGCGAAGTACGCAAAATTGAAGGCCGGCGGCGTCAACCCATACATTGATTCCGCAGGCTACAAAGACTACGTGGCCGAGCGGGAACAGGCATTTCTTTCCGAGCTTCAGAAACAAACTGCGGCTGTGAAAAAGCAGTAGGCAGTACACGGGTACTACCGCCATATGCATCCGATTGCAACCAGCATCCTGCTTGGCTTAACCGCTGCCGCCGCCAACGTCTTTGGCGGAGCCATCATCGTGCAGCACAGTTGGGAGCGGCGTTATCTCCGCTATTTTGTCGCATTGGGCGCGGGATTCATGCTGGCGACTGCTTTAGTCGAGATGGTCCCAGAAAGCCTTGAGCTGCGCGGTCGAAGCGCGGCATTTCTAATCCTGCTGGGTTACCTCATCATCCACTTCTTCGAGCACACGGTAACGCCCCACTTCCACTTCGGCGAAGAGACGCACCGGGATGAGTTTATGCATTCGCACAAGAGTTACTCGGTGCTGCTGGGCTTGATCATCCACACGTTTTTTGACGGCATTGCCATCGCGTCAGGATTTCTGGTATCGAACGCTCTGGGCTGGATCATCTTCTTCGCGATCTTCCTGCACAAAATTCCCGAGGGCTTCACGGTGAGTTCGGTGATGCTGGCCAGCGGACGCAGCCGGGCCACGGCTTGGGGTGCATCGGTGATTCTGGGCGGGGCAACGCTGGCGGGAGTTCTGACCATGGCGGTCTTCCGTCAACATGTGGACGCAGGACTGCCGTTGGCAGCAGGGGTCACGATCTACGTGGCAGCTTCCGATCTGATTCCGGAGGTAAACAGGGAACCGGGCGCGAGGATGGCGTTGTTAGTCTTCGTTGGAGCTGGCGTTGTGTTCTTGCTGGATGCCTTGTTTCACGGGCACTGAGCCGTCGAAGGTGTGCCCATCACGGACGTTGATGGACCCTGTGTTCCAGAAGCGGCAATAGGTGAAGGCCCCGGATCTTCTTGAAGTCCTTGGCATCTGATGTGACGAGAACGTCGTCTTTCGTGGCAGTTGCAGCCGCGAAACAGTCAGCGTAAGGCAAACCGTGGCCGGCCTTGAACTGGGCGGCACGAACCGTCACCGCCTCGCCGGCGTCTAGAACTGCAAGAGGCAGCAGCTTCACGCGGTCCATGATCCGGGCAGTCTCGGCGAAGCCCTCCGCCTTGGCGATGGTGTAGTAGACCTCACCCCAGTTGATCACCGAAATGCGGAGCGGCTGCTCGGCGTCGCGGGCTTCCTTGAAGAGCCGGTTCACCGTTTCGGCGCCGGGCCCGCCGGTGAGAAAGCGATAGAGAGCGTTGGCGTCGAGCACGTGCACCTTCATTACAGATCCCGATCCCTGCTTCGCTCGATCCGCTCGGGCAGTCCATGCCCCGAAAGCACGCCCTTCATGCCATCGATAAACTTATCTGTTACCGGCTGAATAAACAGACGTCCTTGCTCTTCCAGAAATGCCACACGCGTGCCTTCGTCGATCTGAAACCTGCGCCGAATGTCCACCGGGATCACTACTTGGCCCTTGGCTTTGACCATTGCGTACTCAATTGGCATAGTTGGATCTTATACGAGTAGTTCTACTCCAGTCAAGTAGTTGTACTCTTTATAACACGGTTGTACTCTGTGCGTAAGGTTCGACCGGTCGCTTGAGGCCACTTCAGCGGCGTAAGCTGTGCTGGTCGGGGCTCTCCCCCGGCACGAGTGAAGTCGTGCCCTTCCCGATCAATAGAGTCCTCGCTAGAAGCGTTCTCAGTCCACCGTGTGCTTGGCGGTGTAGCCGTCACGGGCGACTACGTCAATCTTCTGGTCTTTGCCCTTCTGGTCCTTCACCTTCAGCGGAGCGCCCTCGGGCGTGAGCACTTCGACCTTGAGCTTGCGATAGGTGCCATCCAGCTTGCTGTTGGTGGGATGATAGGAAAGCGAATACTGGTTGCGGATGTCGTTGCCGATATCCTGGAAGTCCTCGCCATACTCTGCCGCAAACCGCGGAAAGTAAGCGCGTCCGCCGGTCATGGCGGCGAAGGTTCTCATTTCATTGTCGGCTTGCAGATAATCCATTTCGCTGTGCGGGATGCCCGGGCCACGGCGCGCATTGGGGTACATGATCCGGAGGATCTGCCCCACGCTGATGGGGAAGATGGTCACATCTTTTGTGTCCTTGATCTTCTTGGTGATCTTGTCGAGCGTGAGCTTGCTGAAGGTATCGACTCCGGTGGTCACCAGAATGACGTACTTCTTGCCTTCCACCCGGTCCAGGCGATCCAGGGTGTCATACAAGGCGTCAAACAGATTGGTCTCGGAGAATCCAGGAATCCGCAACTGGTTCAGGGCTCCATAAATCGCTTTCTTGTCCTGGGTGAAGTCCACGAGAATGTGAGGCTGCATGTCGTAATAGCTGACCGCGACCCAGTCATCTTTGGTGAGCGTGTTGGCAAAGGCATAGGACGCCATCAGCGCATCGCGCATGAAGACATAGTTAGTGGATGCGAATTCCACCAGCAGTACCGCCGTGATGGGCGCTTTCGACTGGTTGAAGCTGGTGATCTGCTGCTGCGCTCCATCTTCAAACAGCACGAAATTCTCCCTTTTCAGGCCGGGGACAAATTGACCGCTCTTGGTGGTCACCATCACATCCACATTCACCAGGGGCACGTTGACCTTGATGGAATAGTCAGGCAGGCCTTCGGCCTTAGGGGCAACGGGCGGCGGAGGCGGTGGGGGAGCGTCGTCAGGATTTTTCCTCGGGATGGAATAAGGACCGACGTTGTCTGTCGGCCCACCAGCCTCCGGGGGAGCTTCCTGCTTGGGCTTGCCGTTATTTTGCGTGTTGTCTTGCGCCTGAGCCTGCGGCTGGTCCTGGGCGGACGCTGGAGTGACGCCGGAAAGCAGGATCAGCGAGACTGCCATCGCCAGCATCAGACTGGTGAAATTCTCGAAACGCGACTGCCGGTTCATTACCATCCATTTGGCAAACATATAAACCCCTGAGGAGACGGAGATTAAGGCTCTTTAGAGCAAAAATTCCCTGTGCTAGTATAGACGCAAGGATTCGCGATTGGGATGTTTTGCCCGGCTCCAGGTATTCCCCTCCTGGCAACGACTTACAATCTGGCGGAGTCTAATAATGCAGGCAGGGCTGACATTGTCCTTCCCGGCTTCGTGGCGTCTTTCATGAGAAAACTAGCTTTATTGGTGGTTGTCGCTTGCCTGTCTTTTATTGTTCTTGCGTCTGCCCAAGCCGGCCCGGGGCAAACGGGCCAAAATCCTCAAATCATTACTGTTAGCCAGATTCACGCGGGCATGCGCGGGGTCGCCTATACGGTGTTTGAAGGGGTGAAGCCCGAAGCCATGGAAGTGGAAGTGCTTGGGGTGCTGCACAACGTGAATGGGCCCAAGGGCGACATTATTCTGGTGCGTCTGCACGGGACAAAGGTGGAGTACACGGGCGTGGTCGCGGGGATGAGCGGCAGTCCGGTGTATCTCGATGGCAAGCTCGCCGGAGCGCTCGCCTTCCGCATCGGAGAATTCTCGAAAGAGCCGATCGCCGGCGTGACTCCCATCGCCGATATGCTGGAAATCAGCGCGCTCGATCGCTCACCCGCGGAAGAAACTTCCGCGGTCAAGCCTTCGGTGAATGCGATCACTGGCAAGACTGCGACTCCCAGTAAGACGAACTCGCTTCCAGGTTCGGCTCAGGATTCCGACGGGAAGGATTTTGCTAATTACCTGAAGCCCATCGAGACTCCTCTGGTCTTCAACGGATTCTCCGAACAGGCGATTCATCTCTTTGCCGGGCAGTTTGCCTCCGCCGGAATTGTTCCCGTCATGGGTGCAGGCTCGGTGAGCGACGATAAGCAGCCTGAACCGCTGGAGGCGGGCTCGGCCGTCAGTGCGGTGCTCGTGCGGGGCGACATGGATATCGAGGCCACCTGCAGCGTGACTTACGTGGATGCGCAGCGACTGCTGGCTTGCGGACATCCCTTGCTGCAGTTCGGCTCCGTCGACCTGCCCATGAACAAAGCTGAGGTGCTGGCCACCCTGGCATCGCCGCTCAATTCGTTCAAGATCGTCAACACAACGGAGCCGGTGGGAACCTTCGTTCAGGATCGCCACACCGGCATCATGGGCGTCTTCGACCGGCAGCCGGAGATGATTCCAGTCACGCTGAGCATCCAGAGCAGCACTGGAGTGAAGCAATTCCATTATGAAGTGCTGAACAATCCCAAGCTGACGCCGGTGGCGCTGATGGTGACGGTGTTCAACGCTCTGCACGGCGTCAACGAGTTCGGCGAGGAAATTACTTACCGCCTTGCCGGCAGCATCGGGGTAAAGGGATTTCCCGAGGTCACGATGCGCAACATGTTTGCTCCGGCGGAGAACGGACAGCCCGCCGCCATGCAGGCTGCGATCTCGCTGGGCGAACGCTTTGGCCGCATCTATGACAATCCTTACAATGCTCCCGATATCGCCGGCGTGAAGCTGGATTTCGATCTGGTCCGCGAACGCCGCTGGGCGCGGCTGGAAAGCGCCCGCACCGACGTTACCGAAGCTCGTCCCGGCGACAGCATTACGCTCGAAACCGTGCTCGCTCCTTACCGCGGCGAACGCATCGTACGCCAGATTCAGGTGAAGATTCCCACCTCGGCAAGCAAGGGGACTTTGCGCATCCTGGTGAGCGACGGCGAGACGCTCGACCATATGGGACATGCCAATCCCGCCTTCGGCCGCAAACTCGATCTCGCTTCTACCATTGCATTGCTCAATAAGGAGCACTCGAACAACCGCCTCTACGTCTCGCTGCTCGAAGCTGATCCCGAAGCCCGCGTGGGTGACAAAGTGATGCCGACGTTGCCCATCTCGATCATGAACGTGATGGATGGCATGCGTGGCAATCAGGAGATGGTGGTTTCCGGTGAGTCGAGCGTAGATGAAACGGCTACTGCTCCGCTGGACTACGTGGTGTCGGGAGTGCAATTGCTGACAATCACGGTGAAGTAAGTACCTAGTAGCTAGCCGGATCCTAGCCAGCCTAGCAGAACCCCTGCTTTATCCATGTGCCGGAAGCCATCCGTCTGCAGGGCTGCCAGCACCATCAGCGTTCCGTTGTAGCCCACATGCGCCAGAAAACTTGAAGACACGGACTTCGTCACCGCCCGCACGGTGGTCAGTACTATGCCGACTAAAAAGATGATCAGCACCGCTCCCCAGGCGTAACCGTATTGGGCCATGTGGATCAAAGCAAAAGGCAGCGCGGTGAAAACAATTCCCCCCATCGCGCCCCAACGCCTCGCCAGCACCGGATAGAGGAATCCGCGAAAGAAAAGTTCCTCCATCAGCGGTCCAAAACTGACGGCGAAGGCCACGGTGAGATAGGCGTCGGAAGGCCGGGCGAAGAACTGGTCGAACGGCGTCTCCTTCGGCATGGGTAGGAACCGTCCCAGCAGGTCGAACCCAAGCATCAGAACTCCCACGCCCACCAGACTCACCCCGGCGATCCCCGGCCAATTCCAGCGGATGGCCTGCCAGAAACGCGTGCGATATTTCCCCTCGACCAGCAGAATCATGTAGAGCGCCACCGCGACGTAAGTCAGCAACTGGGAAAGCAGCGCCAACACCGGCTTCTGCGCCACTTCCATGAAACTCTCGCGGGGATAGGCGAACCGTTGCGCCCCGAGGACGATGAGGAGTTGCGCAATAAAAAGCGTGGCCAGCGTGAGCCCGGCAATCAGCAACACATCCCACCCGCTCCACACGGGGTTCTCGCCGGCTTTGGGCGCAGGCGGTATCGGTTGAACCTGAGGAGGCAGAAATAGCTCGGCGGCCAATGGGTCCGGCATCTGCGGCTCAACGTTCAGCGGCTGCGGCTCAAAGTGCGGATTCTCAGGAGATGACAAAAAGGTTTTTCCTTCACTCTGATGCGGAACATAGATTAACACTGCGCCGTCGGCTAACGGTCTCGGTGGGGGACGAACGTCGACGTTTTTTCCCGCTTTTTCCCGGAGGTCGCGGAAGCCTCTATGCTAGAATTTCGCTCCAAGCCCGTTTCGATCGACCTTGTGACGTCCCGATCCGCGAGATCTCAGTGACCCCAAGGAGAATAATTCATGTTCATACGACACTGGGCACTACTGATTGCTCTTTCGCTCAGTACCTGCGCGGCTCAGACTGCGACTGACAAACCACCCGAACCCGAGTCGATCGGTATATTCTTCTACCTCGATTCCGCCACCCAGACGCTCAAGCGGCTTCCAAAGGAAGATTGGAAACGCCACAGCAAGGCTGGTTGGTCCTCGGTAACGACGGACCTCAAGTTGGATGGGACGAGTTCATCGTTCCGCATTCCCGCCAGCGCCAAGGACATATTCATCTTCAGGGCGTCCGAGGACTCGGCGGAGAAATCCAAACTTTACCGGTTCACGATTAAAGGAGACCGCCGCGAATTTGAACAGGGTAAGTGGAAGCGCAGGGACTATCAGCCAAACCCAGGCGTAACCATCGATATAGCCAAGTTCGGAGAGTCCTCGTACAAGATAGTCCCAGAGGCTCCCCTCGAGCCAGGAGAGTATGCGCTGTTTACAGGTGATACTGGGGCGGTGGTGTTTACCTTTGGCGTTGATGCCTCCGGGCGATAACTAAGATGCTTACCGGGATTCTTCCCCAACCGCAGGCGGTTTACCCGTTCGCCACTTCTTGCCATCCCCAAAGCATCCCGCCAATGCCTGCCCCGTGTATGACTTCTTCACCCGCGCCAGCTACTCCGGCGTGCCTTGGGGCGACGATGCGGCCACTCTCTTCGCCGCCGCCGCTGCGAGGGGTCGAATTGCTTTGAGCTCCCTGCGATATTTTCGCCGGACCTGATGAACCGCAAACGCGTCCTGCAAATTAAGCCAGAACTGTTCGGAAGTCCCGAAGTACTTCGCCAGACGAGCCGCCATTTCGGGGGTGATTCCCCGCTTCTCGCGGACGATGTCGTTGACGGTCGGAGGGGAAACGTGCAGTTCCACCGCCAGCCGGTAAGCGGAAATGCCCATCGGCTCAAGAAATTCCTCCCGAAGAATTTCTCCTGGATGCACCGCCCAGCGGGGCAGGCTTTCGTTCTTTATAGACACAGATACAGCTCCTCAAGGCAAAAGCCTTGTTCTATATGTCGACGGTCAAAGGCACGGCTAAAGCCGTGCCCTTCCCGGACATCTACCGAGCCAGAAGTCCCAATTATCGCCTAGGCGCTGCGCTTCCCGTTCCCCGTAAAATATCCCGTGAGCGCCTGCCCCGTATACGACTTCTTCACCCGCGCCACAGTCTCAGGCGTGCCCTGGGCTACGATGCGCCCGCCTTCTTCGCCGCCTTCGGGGCCGAGGTCGATGATCCAGTCGGCGTTGCGGATCACGTCCAGATTGTGTTCGATGATGATGATGGAATTGCCCAGATCGGTCAGCCGGTGCAGCACGTCGAGTAGTTTCTTTACGTCGTCGAAGTGCAGGCCAGTCGTGGGTTCGTCGAGCAGATAAAGAGTCTTGCCCGTCTGCCGCTTGCTCAACTCGCGGGCCAGCTTGATGCGCTGGGCCTCGCCACCCGAGAGCGTTACCGCAGATTGGCCGAGATGAATGTAGCCGAGGCCGACATCAACCAGGGTTTGCAGCTTCTGCTTTACCTGTGGAATGTTTTCGAGAATGGGCAGCGCGTCGGAGACCGGCATCTCGAGCAGGTCGGCGATGGAATAGCCGTTGTACTTCACCGCCAGGGTTTCATGGTTATAGCGGCGTCCGCCACAGACCTCGCAAAGCACGTAAACATCGGGCAGAAAATTCATTTCGATGCGGCGCTGGCCTTCGCCCTGGCAGGCCTCGCAACGGCCGCCGGAAACGTTAAATGAAAAACGTCCGGGCTTGTAGCCCCGCTCGCGCGCTTCGGGCAGCATGGCGTAGATATCGCGAATCGCAGTGAACACGCCGGTATAAGTTGCGGGATTCGAGCGCGGCGTGCGGCCGATTGGCGACTGGTCGATGCGAATGACCTTGTCGACGTTCTCCGCCCCCATGATCGCTTTATGTTCACCCGACTTCTCGCGCGAACGGTAAAGCTGTCGCGCCAGAGCGCGGTAGAGGATGTCATTCACCAGCGTGGACTTGCCCGAGCCGGAAACTCCGGTCACGACGGTCATCACGCCCAGCGGAATGGTTACATCGAGATTCTTGAGATTGTTTTCCCTGGCGCCAAGAATGGTCAGGGCCGCTCCGTTTGTATGCCGCCGCTCCGCCCGCATCGCGATCTGCACTTTGCCGGAGATGTATGCCCCGGTCAGCGAGTTGGGCTCGCGCATGATTTCCTCGGGCGTTCCATGTGCTACCAGGCCCCCGCCGTGGCGCCCCGCGCCGGGACCGAGGTCGATCACATAATCCGCGCGGCGAATCGTCTCTTCGTCGTGCTCGACGACCAGCACGGTATTGCCCAGGTCGCGCAGGTTTTCGAGCGCCGTCAGCAGGCGGCCGTTATCGCGATGATGCAGGCCAATCGAAGGCTCATCCAGCACGTAGAGCACGCCACGCAGCTTCGAGCCGATCTGCGTGGCCAGGCGGATGCGCTGGCCTTCGCCGCCAGAAAGCGTGGCGGCCGAGCGGTCGAGCGAAATGTAGTTGAGCCCCACCGCATTCAGAAACTGCAGCCGCTCCACGACCTCATGCATGACGCGGCCTGCAATCTTCTCCTCGCGGCCCGCGAGCTTAATGCTTTGTGCCACTTCGAGCGCCCGCGAAATCGGCAGCGCCGTGAATTCGGCGATCGACATGCCGTTTACCTTCACCGCGAGACTCTCGGGCCGCAGCCGCTTGCCGTGGCATGCTGGACATTCCGTCGCTGACATGTGATCCATCAGCCAGTCGCGATAGCCTTCCGAGGTCGACTCCTCGAGATTCTGTTTCAAATATCCGAAAATCCCGCGGAATCCGGTCTTGCCGCGGCCCGACTCGCCATTCAACAGCAGGTCTTGAATCTGTTCAGGAAATTTCTCGAACGGCTTGTTCAAGTCAATGCCATGCGCCGCCGCTACGACCTGCAAACTGTGAATCAGTCCCTGCGAAGCCGAACCCGGCCCTAGACCGCCTTCCAGCAACGGCTTCGACCAGTCCGTGATCACCTTCGCCGGATCGAAATCGTAGCGGCTGCCCAGGCCGTGGCACTGGGGACAAGCTCCGTACATGCTGTTGAAGGAGAAAGACCGCGGCTCCAGTTGCGGCACGCTGATACCGCAATCCGGACAAGCCAGCTTCTCGGAATAAAGTTGCTCGTCGCCCCCGACCACGGCAACCTGCACCAGCCCACCCGCCAGCTTCATCGCCAGGCCGACTGACATTTCCAGGCGATGCTCGATGCCCGCCTTCACCAGCAGGCGGTCAATCACCACTTCGATCGTGTGGTTCTTGCGCTTGTCGAGATTAAGGTCGTCATCCAGGTTCACCAGTTCGCCATCAACGCGGGCGCGCTCGTAGCCGTGCTTGAGCAAGGTCTCCATTTCTTTCTTGAATTCCCCTTTGCGGCCACGCACGATCGGCGCCAGCACCATTACACGGTCCTCAGGCGTCAGTTGCATCACCCGTTGCACGATCTGCTCGGCTGACTGGCGGCTGATGGGCCGGCCGCACTTGGGGCAATGCGGCACCCCGATCGAAGCGAATAATAGGCGAAGATAGTCGTAAATCTCGGTAATGGTGCCCACAGTCGAGCGCGGGCTGCGGCTGGTGGTCTTTTGCTCGATCGAAATAGACGGGCTAAGTCCATCAATTGCATCGACATCCGGGCGTTCCATCTGGTCCAGAAACTGCCGCGCGTAGGTCGAAAGCGTCTCTACGTAACGGCGCTGCCCCTCGGCGTAAATCGTGTCGAAAGCAAGCGAGGACTTGCCCGACCCGCTCAGCCCGGTCACCACCGTAAGGGTGTTACGCGGAATCTCAACGTCGATGTTTTTCAGGTTATGCTGGCGCGCCCCGCGCACCGAGATCTTAGTAATGGCCATCTAGTTTGGGGTGGACTGCCCTTCCGTAATGTCGACAGGCCTACAGACATGTTCGACATTAGGAATGCACAGCTCTACTCCGTATCTTAATGGTCACTAGCGGTGAGCGTCAACGCAAGTAGATTGAAGAAGCCGCGTTCGGTTCCGATGCGAAGGCTGGGGTTGCGACATCTGACATTGAAGTTTTGACAGGGTGGTTGATCTTGATCTCGCTCTTCATGCCTCTCATTCTCTGCCTCACGGTAGTCGCCTCTGTCGGAATCGGCGTCTTGACCGCTTATACTCTGGTCATCGGCATCCTCCATGCCTTTGGCAGACCCTCGCAGAAGCAACCTCGCCCCGCAGAAGGGCGTCCGCGGCTGGTTCTCGTCCCCACACAACACCACGCCGGCGGCGACTAGAAACCCCGTCGCGGTCGGCTGTTCGGCGCGCATTCGGAGAGACCCCGTGTTAGCATTTCAGTAGTTTCCTCTTCCCGGCGGCACGAGCATGGCCCGCACTCGTCCCATTCCGATTTCATTCGTTGCTGCGACTCTTCTGGGCATTGTTCTGTCACCCTCCGCTCCAGCAGCCGAGCAGTCACCCTGGCTTGAAGTCCACTCCACCCACTTCACCGTCATCACCGACGCCGGAGAGAAAAAAGGCGCAGAGGTCGCGCTCCGCTTCGAGCAGATGCGGGCCGTCTTCGCTACTCTGCTGATGAAGCAGCGCCTCAACGAACCGGTCCCGCTGACCATCCTCGCCTTCAAGAACGACAAGGACTACTACCAGACCACGCCGCTGCGCCAGGGTCAACCCATCCGCGCTCCCGGCTTCTTCCTGACCGGTGAAGACCAGAACTTTATCGTGCTGAACCTGCTCGAGGAGGAGCCCTGGCGCGCCGTGGCCCATGACTTCGCCCATCTGCTCCTCAACTACAACTATCCCGAGGTCCAGGAATGGTTCGACGAAGGGCTCGTCGAATACTTCAGTTCCATCCGCGTGGGCGACAAGAAGTACGAAATCGGCGGCGACCCCGAACTACGCTCCGGGGCCGGCGATCCACCAAAGTCCCTCACCGAGTTGCTTAATAGCCAAGCCTGGCTCGCGTCGCCCGACCTGTTCAAGACGAAACAGGACACGACTCACGCCGACGGCACGCGCCGTACGCTCTTCTACGCCCAGGCGTGGATGACTATGCACTACCTGCTCCACGAGAAAAAGCTACCGGAAACGGGAACCTACTTTGACCTGGTCGAGAACCAGCACGTGCCCGTGGAAGAAGCCATCCAGAAAGCCTACGGCGTGACCTCGGTCCAGCTCGACCAGGCCGTGAAAGATTACTTCCACTCGCTCGCGCCGCAGTTGCTGGCGCTCGACGCTTCCGGGCAGACGGGCTCCCAGAGCAACGCGCCGCAGATATTCCAGTTCCCCGAGATCGTGGGACCGGAGGACAGCGCGATCACATCTAAGTTTCTCCCCGAGACGGATGCTCGCGCCATCGTGGATGAGGTAAGGATCAGAATTCCCGACCGCCGCGACGCAGCACTGCAGGATTTGCAAGCCCTGGCCACGGCGCCCAACCCGACTCCTGTCTGGAAAGCAGCCAATAAAAATAAAGACGATAAGAGCACTCTTCCGGTCGCGACCGCCGGCAATGAGATCGCCCACCGCGTTCTGGCCTGGGACCACCTGCAGCACGGCGAGTTCGACGATGCAGCTGAGGAACTAGGGGACGCCGCCTCCCTCAACCGGGACGATATGTGGATCCGCTACTACTTTTCGGTGCTGAAATACCGCATGGCGCAGTCCAAGCACGGCGACATCCTGGGCTTGCCCAACATGATGCAGGATCTTCGCGCGGTGCTCGAATGGTATCCGGAATTCGCTGAGGCCGATGACCTGATGGCCAGGGCGCGCATGGAAGGAGGCGGGCCAGTGGGGGCGATGCAGGCCGAACGCGCTGCCATTCAACTCAGTCCACGCAACCAGCAGTACGTTTACCATCTGGCCGAAATCTACGTTGCCGACAAGAAGTGGGAAGCCGCACGTGCCTTGCTGCAACGGCTGATCGAACAGGGAAAGACCGGCAGCAGTCCGCAGGTCGCAGCCGCGGCTCGAGAGCGGCTGGAGCAGCTTGCTACCGAGCAGAAGTATGGCGTCTCGCCCGCCACGGCAGCCGCGGCCAGCAAACTTTCCAAACCAAGCTCCCCGTTTGATGTGCTCGACCAGGACGCCGCCAAGCGCGCCGCAGCTGAGCAGGCGTCGCAATCCGGCATAGCGGACAAGCGGCCTACAAAGTTCTTTCAGGGCCGGCTGGTGGACGTGGATTGCTCCCAGTCCCCGGCCGCCGTTCTCACCGTGAGCTCCGGTGGTGCAGTTCTCAAGCTGCGCACTGCCGATTACAAGTCACTGCTGCTCATCGGAGCCGACAACTTCTCCTGCGAATGGAATAACCGCTCGGTCTCGGTGAATTACAAGTCCGGGGGAATGTCCGACGGCGATTTGGTGTCGCTCGAAGTGCGGTGAAGCGGGCTTCGGCTTTCGGACTTCGGGCTTCGGCCTCCTGACACCCTGACCACTCTGTCATTCCGACCGGAACCGGAGCACCAGCGACGGCGGAGCGGAGGAATCTGCTGTTGGCTTCCGCCATCACCACCCTTGTCATCCTGGCGAAGCGGAGTCCTCGGCGAAGCCCAGGACTCCCGAGGAAGGATCTCTGCGCGTTGGTCGGCGTAACGTAGATTTGTGCCACGAAACACCCCTGTATGTGCTCGCTGTAGAGACCTAGGCTGGCGTCGTTTTTCGCTTTATCTTCTGACGCGCACGCACTTTGTGCGCTGCTTTTTGGTTGCCGTGACAGGGCTAGTCCTCGGGCCTATCGGTGTCGTTGTACATCGCACAGAAAGCAAGGGTTGGGATGGGCGCGGGATCGCCCGGATTGCGCTCCATACAGAATCGTGTCCAGTGCACCGTCTTGAATTGATCGATGTAGGCAACACACCCAATGAATCGCAGGTGCGTAACGGTCTCCGGAAGCCCCTGATAGTCGATAGACTCGTTGTCCACTTGACCGGGAAAGAGCGTATGTCCGAAGGGTGGAGGCTCCTTCGCCTCCCCGCCGACAGGGATGGTCCCAGTGGCGAATCTGACAGAACTGTCACAGAAGAAATTAGCCTCGCGCCCCTCAACTTCCAGCGTTTGATTGGGAATGGCGAAATTCCCGGATTGGATTACTTTGAGTGCGGGGCCGTGACCAAAATTCTGAACGCTGTAGTGCCCTCTAATTCTGATCTTACCAGAGTGCATCTCAATCGCCTCCAGAGTAATCGGCATACCCAACCCAACCCAGGCTCGTTCGGAGTTCATGGCCGCGTTACTTTGCACGCGGGTCTGTTTCTGCATTTCCTTCCATTGGCGATGTGTGATGCAAACATAGCCGATAGTGGCCAGGGTATACACGATCAGGAATCCAAGCCCAATAAACTCCGCCCAAAGCTTGGCATAATCCCAGCCGTCACGCTTTGTCTCGCAGGATATTTGATAGCTCGGGTGGGATGGTGGAATCTTCATGTCAGATGCAACAGCGGGAGGGACCTCGCTTGTTGGATGCCTCTGATCATCGTTGGCATTCTGATCAGTTCGTGGGACGGATGGAACTGGTTGATTGTCGGCCATCTAAAACCTCACCTCTCTAATCCTGCCATCACAACGCTAGGGCTGGTTTCGTCAGTCAGCGTAGAAGCCACCAAAAAACGGCCCGCGTAACAATCAGTTTAGAAGCGGGACATCTTAGCCAGCCTCCAAGACGAGGGGTAACGAAAGACTCTGTTCGTCAGCAGGGGCGGCTCATCCTTGACAAGAATTCGGGACAGAATTCGGGGACAGACGGGACGTTTCCTAATTTTCGAAACTAGGGAATGTCCCGTCTGTCCCCCAGTTTCCCCCAGTTTTACTAGTTTTCTCGCCAGAGGAAGATTGGGTCTGATTTAACGACGGACGGGAAACGCCTTCATTAGGGCCTGACGAATAAGCCAAGAAGCTGCCTTGGATAGCTCCTCGGGGTGGTCGTCCATATATTTCTGCACGACCCTGATCAACTGGTCTCGCGTGATCGCCCTGTCGGAGAGATCCACACCATCATCTTCGTTCAGGTGCTCAGCTACCGCGCTGACGAATCCGAAGCAGTACCCGGAGTCGTTGGGCTTCCTGCTTCGTTCCCTGCCAGTCGGGGATATCAATCTTCTGTATCGCCGCCTTGCAGGTCACGATGAAGGTGTTTCCGTTCGGACCAAAAACGCGGTAACACTGCTCTTTCGCTGTGGCGGGAATTACTAAGAACAAAAGTACAAGCGTCAGCCTTGTCTTCATAAAGGATGCCCGCTCCTCACACGGAAGCAGTGTAGACGCTTGGGCAGAACAAATCCAATAAGCGGAGCGGCCCATCCTTTGCGCCTTTGCAAAGAATGTGCAGCTCCGGCAGCCTCGTGAGGGCAGATGCCCTTCTCTAAACTCCGGAATTCAGCAAACGCTCGACTCTCTCCGGCTCGCAAGCGATGATCTTCAAATAAGCCTGGGTTGGCCGGTCCGGTCGCGCGCGCCCTTGCTCCCAGTCTCGAAGCGTGCCAAGAGGGATATGGTAGCGGACGGCGAATTCCTCCTGCGTGAATGCCAGAGCGCGGCGAATAATCTTTGCCTGAGGCGTTCGCTTCATCCGCCTGAGATCTTCTGCATTCAACGGCTGCGCCTCGCGGTCAGCGCGAGCGGCCGCCTCGACGGCCGCGGGCGTCCTAGGCCTAAGCGTTTTGCCTGCAGTAGTCGTCTTGCTCATTCTGGGTTGCGGAATCTCGCTTTGGCCATGGGCCGGTCCCGCTCAAATTCCAGCTTCACACTACTACGGGAAACAAGTAGTCAGTCAACCGCACTCTGACAATAAGTATTTTTTTCACAGCCTGTCTGTGACATCTGACCTTTCGCCCACTGTTCAAATCAGCGATCATGGTCGAGGCCGTGACGGTCGGCTGCACAGCAAGTCGTCACGCGCTAAGTCCTTTGTTTCACGGATTTTAGTATCTAAGTTCTTTGACATCCGGATTTTGCGGGGAATTTCCCGCTAACTCGGTGATTCTGCTAGACCCAGGGGGGAGGGGGTATCGATTGAACAAGGCGAAGATCGGGCCCAGCCAAGGTCTTTCCATCGAGTGAACACAAGATTATTTCAGGGCAGAAATCCACATGGCGCAGGCAAACAGCAGGTTCCTCCACTCCGCCGTCGCTGGCGCTCCGACTCCGGTCGGAATGACAGGATGGCGGAGGTGACTGCCGTCGCGACCGCGAACAAGAAACCCTCCAGCCGAAGCGGGAGGGTCTGTGACTGCAGTTACCGGCAGGTTTAAGCGCGGACGACGTTGCCCGCCTGAAAGCCTTTGGGGCCTTTGAGCAGATCGAACTCCACGGTCTCACCCTCGTTGAGCGAGCGGTAGCCGTTCTCCTGGATGGCGGAGAAATGCACGAAGACGTCCTCTCCCGTGGAGCGCTGGATGAAACCATATCCCTTCGCCCCGTTGAACCACTTTACTGTTCCCTTCTCTCTCACTGAAAAACTCCTTTCCCTGATCATTAAGAATTAGTTTCCCGGAGTTCCCGCATCGTAGCTCCGAGACGGAGCGCCCCCTCGAGAAAACCAGTGAAACTCGGTTGCGTCTCCTGCCAGAGAAATATGTGCCGGAGAAATTGCCCCCAAAGCAAAAGACTCCTCGGTTCTACGACGCGTGAAGAAGATGCGGCGAGAACTTCCGGAGCCCTGGACCATCGGCGCTGATTTCTACCGCCCTGCTCAAGACATCAACCTGCCTTAACCACTCATTCCCCGACTCTCATCGGTTCATGCGCCACAGATAATAAGGACTATTAAATCGTTACGCAAGAAAAATTAGTAAAAATAACCTCGGGTCACATCTGAATCTTTTAACGAAGTATAAGAAACAGCGCGCCTTAGCCCCTAGACCTTCGTTCCCCGGAGAACCGAAATCCGGCGCAACCCTTTGATAGGATTAGTGAAGATAGCTTTAGTGAAGAACTCTTGCCCGATCAAACCATAGCTCGCGTTTCCAGCCTAGCAGGCGACGCACCGACCCTCCCCCGGAGCCGCCCTCGCCCGCGTTTCTCCGGGATGGCGATTTCGACCGCGAAATACCTTCTTCGTACTGACGTGCATACCTTTGCCTTCTCCGTGGCCGCCAACTCGATCCTCTCGTTCTTCCCTTTCGTGGTTCTATTGATGACGCTCATCCGGCGCGTTTTTCACTCGCGCGTCATGTACGACGTAGTGGTCGAGTTGCTGCGCGATTACCTCCCCACCGGTCAGGAGTTCGTCATCCGTAACCTGAACGCCATGGTGGACGCGCGCCAGCGAGTGCAGATAGCCTCGCTGATCATCCTGCTCGTAACCTCGACCGGAGTGTTCGTGCCACTTGAGGTCGCACTCAATCGGATCTGGCGCATCCCCAACAACCGATCTTATTTCGGCAACCAGCTGGTCTCGCTTGGCCTGGCGTTTGCTTGTGGCGTTCTGGCTCTGCTCTCGATTGGAATGACCGCAGGGGTTGTACGGCCGTTCGAATTCTTGCTGCGAGGCCACGCCATGGGGTTGGTGCGCTTTGCTGGATTCATCGCGATGAAGGTCTTCGCCATCGGCGCCAGCATCGCCATCTTTTTCCTCATCTACTGGGTGCTTCCCAACGGGAAGGTTCGGGCGCGGGCCGTGCTGCCCACCGCCATCATCATGGGCCTGCTCTCGGAAGCGCTGAAGTATGGCTATATCATGGCCTTGCCCCGGCTGAATTTCGCTGAAGTCTACGGGCCCTTCGCACTTTCGGTAAGCCTCATGTTCTGGGCATTCCTGACCGGACTTCTTCTGCTTGCCGGCGCGAACCTCAGCGCCGCAGAACATCAGCGTCACTGCCCACCCGAATCGGGAACGACTCTTTAATTCACAGGATCGCTGTGACATCCGTCACTGCACTGGCCCTTGTTGCTGATTAGGATATTCTCGGTTTCCCAGATTCCTTCGAGCAGACATTCATTTCCCAGGTGATGGCTATGTCGGGGAGTTGCTGGCGTCTGCTCGCCGCGTTCTCGCTGATCCTCGCAACGCCGCTGCTGGCCGGGCAAGACACCGCCGTCGATCACTCGTCTACCTCAGTCCCCGACCTTCCCCGGAAAGGGTCACCGCTAACGTACGCGGCGCCGATTGGGCCAATCCGGCTCCCTGAGCCTCCTAATCTGCCCCCGCGCTATCCGAGAAATCCAAGCCCTGGCGCTTTTCGACAACTCGTCCGAGCCGCCGGAATCATTTTCTCAGGTCGCGTCACCTTAATTGGCCAAACCGCGAGATCCTCCCGTCCAGATCCAGCCTCCACCGCCATCACTTTCCAAGTCGAACATGCCATCCGCGGCACCTCGACGGGTCAGAGTCTGACGATCCACGAGTGGGCTGGCCTTTGGACCAACGGGGAGCGCTACCGGGTCGGTCAGCGCGTTCTATTGTTTCTTTATTCGCCGAGCAAGCTGGGCCTCACTAGTCCAGTGGCTGGGGGCATGGGCAGATTCGCGATGGATTCCCAGGGCCAGGTCGTGATGGACCCGCAGCACATCGCAATGCTGGGAGCGGATCCGATCCTGGGCGGAAAAACCATCGTGCCCTATGCCGACTTCGCGCTGGCCGTCGACCGTTCGAGCCGGGAAGAATGAGCCAGACCGTGACTCTACCGAAGAACATCACCGCACGCTCATTCTACTTTCGGCTGGCAACAGCCCTGGCCATCGTCTTCTTATTCGCTGTGCTTGCCCGCGCCGGCGGGCCTGAGTATGTGGCAGGTTCCAGCTACTTCGACTCGTCGACTATGGGCCAGCCCATTACCTGGTCCCTCGGCCTGGTGGACTATTACACCGACCGGGGAGATCTCAGCCCCATCCTGCCTAACGCGGCAGCCAACTTGTTTGTCGCCAACGCCTTCAGCCAATGGACTGCCGTTTCCACCGCAGCCATCACAGCCACCAGCGCCGGCCAGCTTGCCGAAGACGTGAACGGTACCAATATCGCGGTCAACTCCAACGGAACCGTCACTGCGCCTGCCGATATCACCCCCTCTGCCACGCAATCCCCCGTGGGGATCGTCTACGACTTCGACGGTTCAGTAACGGACGCCTTGCTCGGCGCCGGCGCCGGTGCTCCTTCGGAGTGCTTCTGGAATGCGGTCTACGGAGGTGTGGACAACTTTGGTGCGGGGGCGAATTTCCTCCACGCGCTGGTGGTGATCAACGGCCAGTGCGCGCTGCAGTCCTCGCAACTCACTGACGTCGAATACCGGCTGGTTCGAGTTCTCGGCAGCGTGCTCGGCCTGGGCTGGTCGCAGATGAATCTGAATGTGATCACCTTCAATCCTCCTCCGACGCCCGATGACTACGCCGGATTTCCCGTCATGCACTACACCGACCCGGTCGGATGCGTGCCGATCACGGCTTGCTACGCCAATCCTTACCAGCTCGCCTCGGATGATGAGGCTGCGCTGTCGCGGCTTTATCCCGCTTCGGGGCAGTCCACAAGTACCGCCCGCATTTACGGTTCGGTTTATTTCGTGAACACTGTGGGAGGGATCACCCAACCTATGCAGGGCGTGAACGTGGTCGCGCGCTGGATTGATCCTTCCACGAACCTGCCCTCGGGCAGGTACGGAGCTTCGTCGGTTTCTGGATTCCTCTTTACCGGCAACGCCGGCAATCCCATCACCGGCCTGACTGGCCCGTTGGGAAGTGCCTACAGCGAGTTCGGATCCTCCGATCAGGCGCTGGAAGGATTCTTCGATCTTGGGGGATTGCCGGTCCCGGGCGGCGCAAGCACCGCGCAATACGAGCTTGCGGTCGAGGCTCTGGATCCGTTGTGGTCTGCCGGCGTGCGTCCCTACGACGTTTCGCAAGTTGCGCCGTCTGGAACTTTCCAGAGCATTGTGGTGACCGTGGGAGTTGACGGCGACTTTGAGCAGAACATCCTTATGTCGGGCAGCGCGCAGCCGGTTCCTCCGTTTGCTGAGACTGAGAGTTGGAGCGCGCCAGCCGCGGTTCCCGCCCCAGGTGACTGGGTCGGCTCCCTGAGCGGCTACGGCGAAGTTAACTACTTTCTGATCACCGCCCAGGCTAACCGCACGTTGTCGGTAGCCGTCACCGCGCTGGATGAAACTGGCGCGCCCAGCGAATCGAAGACCGCACCTGTGGTTGGCATGTGGACGCTGGGCGATCCGTCGGGAACCATTCCTCCAACGCTCACCCCAGTCCCATTCAACGTAACCAGCTTTGGCATGAGCCGTCTCGATGCGCAAGTCTTGAGTTCGAACAGCTTCATCATCGGCATCGCCGACCTCCGCGGCGACGGCCGCCCCGACTACCACTACCACGCCCATGTCCTCTACGGAGATTCGGTCAGCCCGTCACGCATCCCGGTCGGTGGGGGAGCGATCACTTTGCAGGGTACCGGCTTTGCGCCTGGGCTCGACGTGGCCTTGGGCAGCACGGGCGCACCACTGCTGGCGACCAACGCGAGTCAGCTGCTAGCCGCCGCTCCGCCGCAAAGCGACGGACCTCAAACCATTACCATCAGCGATCCGGTGAGCGGAGCATTCTCGATCATGAGCAACGCACTGACTTTCGGCGCCGCTTCGACTGACAGCATCGTTTTGTTGCAGGGAGTGAGCCCTCCCACGCCGGTGGGAACTCAGGCCGTCAACCCTGTGACCGTGCGGGTGGTCGCCGCTGATGGCATGACCCCGGTGAACGGCGCTACCGTGGGTTGGACCACCACCAACGGCGCCACGCTTTCAGCTTGCGTTGGAGCTTCGGCCTGCTCGGCCACCAGCGACGAAAGCGGAATCGCTTCCACCTGGGTTACGCCCGCAGCTGCGGGGAATGCAGTGATTACGGCCACTCTCGCTCCCGGCGTCTACAGCCCGGCTCGGTCGGTGGGGTCTACGGTGACCGGTACGTCTCCGCCTTTGGCGATCGGAGTCACCACGCCCAACCTCTGGATCGCTCAGGGATCAACGCTCAGCGTGCCGCTTACCGCGCTCGTGGTGAACACGGGCACACCGCAAAGTGACGTCAAGGTGAATTTCTTCATCGATCAGGGGTCCGCATCGCTGAGTTCCGCGAGCGCGGTGACGGACAGCAACGGTAACGCGTCGGTCACGCTTATCCTGACGAACTTCACCGCCAACGTGCAACTCAGCGCTTGCGTCGCTCAAGGCAACAGCCCGTGCCAAAACATCTCGGCGAACGCGGTGACGGCGGCCAAGGTCAATCTGCAAGCCGTGGCTGGCGCGGGCCAGGTGGTCACGGGAACGTCGTTTCAACCCCTGAAGGTCCGTGCCACCGACTCGTCAACGCCGCCCAATCCAGTCCTTGGGGCGCGCGTGCTATTTCAATCCACTGTGCTGCGACCGATGGGCAACGATCTAATTCCGGCGCCGGGCAACCCCTCGGTCACGCAAACTGGCATGCCCGTCATCCTCAGCGCCAGCCAGACCCCCGTGCAGAGCGACGTCAACGGCCTGGCTAGCTTTGTCCCTTCGGTGGGGTCGTTCACGGGTCCGCTGGAGATTGAGATCGAGGTTTCGGCCGGAACGACGGCCGCGCTGCAGGACGTGATGGAAACGTTTCCGGGCGGCAGCAGCGGAGACACTTCCGCGCCCATCGGTGGCCTGTGGTACGGAAGTGTTCCGCTGCTTAGGAGAGCCTCGGGTCGAGCACGCGCGGATGATCGCTGAGGATGGCAACGCCGACAATCAGGAGATAAGCGCGTCGGGGGTTTGTGGACCCGACCTAGATCCGGCCTGGCGCGCGACGGCGTGGCCGCTGCTTTACCGAAATCGCCCTGATAATCAGCTTGCGGCGCGCTCCAGCGGACATGGGAACTCTGGCTCGGTTGAGCGCCACGTTGATCAGGGCAAGGACCTCCGGATCATCAAGCACGCTCGCGTCGGGCACGCCCGCGTCGTACAGCCGGATGTTCCGAACCACATTGCCGCTGCCCACCAGGCGCTTCGCGGGATCATGCAAGCCCGCGCCCTGCAGAAAGCAAAGAGTCACACGGCCCGGAGGCAGAACGATGGAGAAGATTGCCTCTGAAGGCCGCTCCGTTGGGCTGAAGCCGATGACCAGCCAGTTATAGTTGTCGTAAACCATCTCCATTGCGCCGGGCATAAGCTTGCGCATTTTCCCGAGAGCGCGGCGGGCAACAGTCTCGACCTCGGGATCGTATTTCGCAAGGAAGGAATCTAGTTGCGCTTGAGCTTCGGCTTGCGAAAGATCAGAGAGAGCCTGCTTGGCGTTGCGATTTGTCGATTTTCGGCTGCGCATGAGACTGTTTCTTCAAGGGATCGAGGGACACGGCTTCAACCCGTGCCCTTCCCGATCTTGCCACCATCCACTTATTCATTCTTGTCGTGATCTTCCCTCCATTGCTATTTCGTCCATTGATCCACCCAGTCGTTCACTGTTTTGTACCAGAGTTGAGAATTCTGCGGCTTTATTACCCAGTGGCCTTCGTCGGGGAAATACAGCATCTTCGACGGCACGCCTTCCATCTGCAGCGTGGTGAAGAGATCGAATCCCTGCGACACGTCAAGTCGATAGTCGCGCTGGCCGTGGATGACCAGCGTCGGCGTCTTGAAGTTCTTGGCGTACTGGTGCGGCGACCATTTCTCATAACCTGCTCGGTTATCGTAGGGCGTGCCTTTGAACTCCCAGTTGTTGAACCAGAGTTCTTCGGTAGTGCCCCAGGCGGATTCGGCGTTGAACATGCCGTCGTGCGTGACGATGCACTTGAACCGGTCGGTGTGGCCGAGAATCCAGTTGGCCATGTATCCGCCGTAGCTCGCGCCCAGCGCGCACTCCCTATCCTTGTCAATGAAAGGGTAGGTCTTTTCTGCGTAGTCGAGGCCCTTCATCAGGTCTTCAAACGGAGCGCCGCCCCAGTCGCCGTTGATGGCGTCGATGAACTTCTGTCCGTAGCCGGTCGAGCCGTGGAAGTTGATCATGATGACCACGTATCCGCTGCTCGTCGAAGAAGTTGGTGACGCGAAGAGTTCGGCGTTCCAGCGGTAGCTCCAGTCGTCTCCCCAGGCGCTCTCCGGACCGCCGTGGATGAGGAACTTCACGGGATACTTCTTGCTGGGGTCGAAGTTCGGCGGCTTGACCAGGAAGCCTTCGACTTTGTCGCCGTTGGCGCCGGGGAAGAGGAAGTATTCAAGGGGTGACAGAGCGACCTGGGAAAGGACGTCGCTGTTCAGATCAACAAGAAGATGACCGATCTCTGCCCTGAGTAGCTTGGAGGGCTGTTGGAGTTTGTAAATTTGTGTCGGCCACTGGATGGACATACGCGTAAAGAACATCGTGCTACCGTCACGACTTACTGCAGGATCATCAGCGTAAGCGCCGCCCACGACGTCCCTCGGTTCCTCGCCATTCAACGGGACTTGCTTAATGTCCGACCCCCTGCCCTCCTGTGCAGCGAAATAGATCCCAGTCGAGTCCGGCATCCAGACGAAGGTTCCAACCCAAGCATCAAAATTATCCGTCAGGTTCTTCTTCTCGCCCGTCTTGCGGTCGTACAGCATCAGCCGGAAGCGATCGCTCTCGTATCCCGGACGCTGCTGGGCGCGGTAGGCGATGTAGCGGCCATCGGGTGAATAGAGCGGCGTCGAGTCGCTGGCGGGATTGTCGGCGGTGATGTTCTTGGCTGGCCCACCATTGATCGAAACGACCCAGAGATCGTTGTTGGTCGAAGCAGCCGGATTCTTGTCGTGATTCGACGTGTAGCAAATCTCCTGCCCGTCGGGCGAGAAGGCGTAGTTATCCTGCCCGCCAAGCGAGAACACGGGCGCGTCGTAATCGCCAGGGGTAAGGTCTCGCGGGGGGAGGGCTAATTGCTTTACCATCTCGTCGTATGGGGTAACGTGCTCACCAGCCCCTGGGTGCAACGCGGTAACAACTCTATACGTCTTCACAAAGATGTGGGTGCGCTTCCCGTCCTTGTACGCGTTCCAGTGTCGGTAGAGGAGGTGATCGAAGATTTGCGGCTTGACCTTCGATTCCTCTGCTTCTTTCAACTTCTTCCCGTTGCAGGCTGCCTCTGCTTCCGGTGCGCCATCGCACTCCGGATAAACGTCGGAAGTAAACAGTATGTTGTTCCCGTCCGGCGACCAGAGTTCTCCCCCGGCCTCGGTCGCGATGTTTGTCAGCCCATGCACGGCCTTCACCGTTCCCGCCGTGTCATCGAAATCGGCGATCCATACTTGCGATCCACCTTCTTTGGTCGAGATAAACGCGAACAGTTTCCCGTCCGGCGCCCAGCGCGGACGGTCGGCGTCCTGATCGGCAATAATTTCTCGCTCCTGACCACCGGCCGTAGGCACGATCCAGATGTGCGGCGTCTTGGTGTTGGCCTCGAGATCCACGTCGACCACGCTGAAGATTACCCACTTGCCGTCCGGCGAAACCTCAGGCTCGCTCACGCGCCTCAGCTTCATCATGTCTTCGAACGTGAAGGGATGCTTGGCCTGCGCGATGGCAGGAAAAGTGAAAGCGATGATGGCAAGAACGACCAGAAAGAAACGCCGCATGGCATGCCTCCTCGACAAACGGAAGAGTGTAGCAGGGGAAAGCTTCCAGCTTCCAGCCTCCGTCTTCGGAGGCGCGGCAAACCCTTTTGCTCCTCCGGCATCCAACTAAATGGCAGAACTGCAGCGCCCGCCCCGGCCCCGCTGAGCGGAGAGAGGTCGGGGAGGGCCGCCGCGGTGGCCCTCGGCCAAACTTCCGCGTGTGTTTCGTAGAGACGTAGCTTGCTACGTCTTTGCCGGCGCAATCCGCGAGACGTGGTAAGGTCCGGGCCGCCGCACGTGGAGACATTGCAAGCAATGTCTCTACAGAGAGCGCAAATCCAGTAAACTAGAGCTATGCGACTGGCTTCCCGCAGTGCCCTATTCCTTACCCTCCTGGCGAGTGTGCTGGCTAGCCTACCTGCGGCTTCGCAGGAGGGCGCCCTCGATAACACGCCGCCGACGAGCATCAAGCCCGAGGAAATCATCACGCGTTTCGCGGCGCGGGAGAAACTGTTCAAGGACGCGCGCGAGCACTATACCTACCGCCAAGACATCAAGGTACAGACTCGCGACGGCAACACGGTCACCGGGGAGTATCACGAAGTCTTCGACGTGCTTTACGACGACAAAGGCCACCGCATCGAAAACGTCGTCTTTGCGCCTCAATCCACGCTGGAGCAAGGAGGGCTCGGGCTAGACGAAGGTGACGTCCAGGATTTCCGCAACCGCCTGCCCTTCGTTCTGACCACCGAAGAGGTTCCCGAATACAACATCCTTTACGTCGGCCAGCAACAAGAGGACACGTTGCACTGTTACGTCTTCGATATTGCTCCCAAACAGATTGTGGGCAAGAAACGCTACTTCCAGGGCCGCATCTGGGTCGACGATCGCGATTTCCAGATCGTAAAAACCTATGGCCAGGCCGTCCCCGAGACTCGCGACACGAAAAAGAAGGGCAAGACAGAACACCTTTACCCGAAGTTCACCACCTGGCGCGAGCAGATCGATAACCAGTACTGGTTTCCCACCTACACGCGTGCCGACGACACGCTGAGCTTCAACACGGGCGACATTCACATCCGTGAGATCGTGAGGTACGAGGACTACAAGCGTTTCGGTTCCAGCGTGAAGATTCTGTATCAGGGGCAGGAGGTTCCGAAGTCGGATCAAAAGGATCAGAAGCCGCCGCAGACTCCGGATCAGAATCCAGATCAGAAGAAGCCGGACGCGACTTCGCCGAATCCTCAGAAGTAAGGTCAAGGTTTCAGAATCTCAAGGTTTCAAACTTGGATGGGCTCGTCCTTTTCGCAAGGAGTCGATCACGCGGTTCAGGAGACCTAGGACTTGGTAGGTATCCTTGTCAAGCGGAAGCGCGTCGCAGTTTTCCCTCTTTGAAACCTTGAAACTACTCTGAAACCTTGAAACCTAATAAAAGAGGTACTTCCTCCACTTATCATCCGACCGCCCCATGAGCCGCATGATGTGCCGGCTGGTGTGGAGGTTGAAGGCGCGGGGCTCGCGCATAAGCTTCATACCGGCTTCGAGGGGGAACTGGTTGCCTTTGCGGCGGTTGCAGAGATGGCAGCAGGCTACCAGGTTTTCCCAGGTGGACGAGCCTCCGCGGGAGCGGGGAATCACGTGGTCGAGCGTCAACTCGCCGGAGGGCAGCACGGTAGCGCAATACTGGCAGGTGTTGCGATCGCGCAGCAGGATATTTTTCCGCGACAGAGCGCGGCTCTGGTGCGGAATGCGGCGGTACTCGAGCAGGCGGATTACCGAGGGCACACGCATGGCGATGCGCGCGGCATGCAGGAAGTGTCCATTCTCCTCTTCCGTCATGGCGACGCCTTTGAGCACCAGGACCAGGGCGCGGCGTGCCGCACAAACATTGATGGGCTCGTAGGACGCGTTCAGCACCAGCACGGGCGCGTGCAGCGCGTTGCCATTGCTGTCGCGATGCATCGCCGCCGCCGCGAACAGGCCGGCGGCATGGCGTCCCGGTGGTCCTGCGTCGGTTTCGATCCTGTTTGACATAAATCCGGCTGACACAAATCTTAAGTCCCTACGGCTTTAGCCATCGGAACTGCATCCGCTCCGATTCTTTCGTCTAGCTGCCTGTCTTCGTGGTCTGGTCCGATCTCTGCATGCTGTGCCGAGATTTTCAGGGTGCGGGCCACCGTTGCGACCCAAACATTGGTTGCTCCGGCTCGGCGCAAAACCTTTGAACACTCCGAAACCGTAGCGCCCGTGGTGTAAACATCGTCCACAACCAGCACTTCGCGGCCTTTCACCAACTCCGGCTGTGCCACACCGAAAGCGCCCCGCAGGTTTTCTCGGCGCTGGTGGCTGGTAAGGCCAATTTGCGATGCCGTATCGCGCTTTCTCTCGAGCACGCCCGCGCACAAACGGAAGCGGCTTCCCGACTGGCCGAGTTTCATCGCGCTGCTGGCAATCAGCTCTGTCTGGTTGAAGCCGCGCTGCCGAAGCTTGGTACGGTGCAATGGCACAGGGATCACAGCCACCGAGTGCGCCCGAAATTCCGGTTCCAGAGTCGTGATCGCATCAGACAGCATTCGTCCGAGGACGTTGGCTGCCGGACGCACGCCGCCATACTTCAGCAGATGAATCAGCTCGCGCAGTCCGCTCTCGTAGCTCCCGTACGCAGCTGCTCGCGCAAAGGGTGGTTCGATGCGGCGGCATAGGCCGCACCGGGCCTGGTCTGGACCGCTGGTAAACGCATACGGGGAAAAAAGCCTCTCGCCGCAGACGACGCAAACTCCCCCAGCGATTGCAGGCATGGCATCAAGGCATTCCTGGCAGACAGGGAGACGCGAAATCCTCAGCAGTGGCACTCCGCAGATGCGGCAATCGGAGGGAAACAAAACGGCGAAGACACTTTCGGCGATCTGGCCAGCCCAGCTTCGGTTGGCCTGGACCTTGACGGCCCCTGAAGCAATAGAAGGGCCTGCCACTGCAGCTTTGGCCTGGCTAGCCCGAATTCTGTCCCCACTACTGCTGAAGACGGCCTCCGTGTCGCCCGCAGAAATCTTACTTGGGAGGGCGACTCAGCGATTGCCTGCTTAATTAGCAGTATAGCGGCGGCCGGGTCCGCTAGGCAACGTTACGATTGGGTCGAGGCGCCGCGGTCGGCACCTTCTTGATGGATTCCGGCAGCCGCTCCTTCACCGGCACGAACAACAAACGATAGTCCCGCCGGAAGCACTCCGCGCAGCGCACCGGCTGCAAGAGAAGAATCGGCAGCAGCCAACGTTCGAAGAACGACCGGCGCCGCGAGCGGAATCCGTTGTCGCTGCCGCAATCATCGCAGTGAAATTCGAAATACCGCTGGAACCAGGGTTGGTAGGGAGAGTTGTTTACCACGCTACACCTCGGGACGACGAAACCACGAAGGGGCGAGAAACCGACTGACGTGATTTTACCCCTAAGCGACAGGCAAACCAATCGGGAGTCTGACTCAGTGGGGCACGGGCTGGAACCCGCACCCCACTTGTAATGCAGCCCGTCCCCATGCTAACGTGCCGCCGTTTAGTGTTTTGAATAAGTTACGGCACGAAATTGCTTTCATCTCACGCCTTACGAGGATTCCACTTATGAGTAATCCAGGCCCCGAATCAGGAACTGGTGTCAAGAAACACGTTCCTTTTGTGCCCGAGAACATGGAGATGAAGGAATTCACTCTGCGCGCCGTGCTGCTGGGACTTCTCATGACGGTCGTCCTGGGAGCTGCCAACGCGTACCTGGGCCTGCGTGCCGGTATCACGATCGCGGCCACATATCCGGCCGCAGTTATTGCGATGGCGGCAATGCGGGCGTGGAAGGGATCGCTGCTCGAAGAAAACATTGCTCGAACCGCAGGCACAATCGGAGAGGGCCTCGCGGCGGGCGCAATTTTCACCATTCCTGCGTTTGTGATCGCAAAGGCTTGGCCTTCTTTCCGGCCGGCCGATGCGTACTGGAAATCGACCGCACTGATGATGGTAGGCAGCATCCTGGGAGTGCTCTTCATTTCATTGGTCCGCCGCGTGATGGTGGAAGACCCGGAATTGCCCTTCCCTGAGTCGGTCGCGGCCGCAGAAATTCACAAGGCGGGGCGGCGGGGCGCGGACGCCGCGAAATATCTTTTCTGGAACATTGGTGTCGGCGGCCTGGTTTATATCCTGGGCCGCTTCGGACTCTTCGCAGCTGACAAAGACATTCATTTTGCCGTAGGCAGTCTGGGCCGCAGTCAGGTCCGCCTCGGCACCACGGGCAGTGCGAACGTCGTAGCGGCCGGCGGCACCAGCACTTTCGCAGCGCCCAGCGTGAGTCCGGCATATCTGGGCGTGGGTTACATCATTGGGTTGCGGCTGGCGTCGATTCAGTTTGCCGGCGGCGTGCTGGCCTGGGGATTGATGGTTCCCCTGCTCATATTTTTCCTGGGACCGCAGATTAAACACTATCTTCCAGCGGACACACCCGACAATTGGGCGGCGATCGCGATAGCGGTATGGCGATTTATCGTGCGTCCCATCGCCGTCGGTGGAATGCTGGTAGGCGCGGCTTACACGCTTTTCAAGATGGGTAAGAGCCTCACAGCGGGCATCGGCCGGGCCTTGTCGGATCTGCGCCAGACCGCGGACCAGCGAGCCCAACTCTCTCGTACCGAACAGTACATGAGTTCAAAGGTAGTCTTTGGTTTGATTGCCTTGATGTTCGTGCTGATGTGCTTTCTGTACATCCGCATCTCGGGATTGGTTTGGCCGGCGGTGTTGGCGGCCGTTGTCATGCTGATCGTCGGGTTCTTCATGGCAACGGTGTCGGGCAGTCTAGTCGGATTTATCGGTTCCTCCAATAATCCAGTTTCCGGCCTGACGCTCTCCACCTTGCTGATTGCGGCGCTGCTGATGGTTTCGCTTGGAGCGTCGGGAATTAAGGGCGTGGCCGTGGTGTTGGGTGTTGCTGCGGTAGTTTGTGTTTCATCCTCGGTAGCCGGTGAACTGCTGCAAGACTTCAAGGTCGGTTACATCCTGGGCGGAACTCCGCGCAAGATTCAGATGGCGGAACTGATCGCCGTAGTCGTCGCAAGCCTGGCCATGTACTGGCCGCTCTACCTGCTCGATACGGCATTCGGTTTTGGCAGCCGCCAGCTTTCGGCGCCACAAGCGGGCCTCATGGCCACCTTGGCCATCGGCATCGTAGGCGGCGACATGCCTTGGCCGTTGGTGGTGGTGGGAGTTTTCTTTGGCATCGCCATGATTATGATGCAGGTGCGGAGCCCCATGCTGGTAGCGGTTGGCATGTATCTGCCGTTTGAGACGACGTTCGCGATTTTCATCGGTGGGGTTTTTCGCGCCGCTGGGGATTGGCTGGCCACGCGGCGTGGACTGAATGAAGCGCAGAAGGCGCGAGTGGAGAACGCCGGAGTTCTCACGGCGTCTGGCCTGATCGCCGGTGAATCAGTGTTCGGGCTGATTTGGGCGGCTTTTATTGCATTGTCCTTTGCCCACCAATCATGGCTGCAGGGCGCCGCAGCATGGGCGACGCGGATCACGTCGGCGCAGATCTTCGAACATCCGCTTTATCTGGCTGGAATTGGTGTCATGGTTCTGCTGGCCGGTCTGATGATTTGGTTGCCGCTTACGAGCGCTGGCGATCCCAACGAACCGGCGCCGCCCACGGCTATGATGTAACGATTGTCTGGTGCGGGCACTACCTTCGGCTTCGCTCAGGGCAGGCCTGCCCGTGACCTTCGCGCTGCGAAGGGCTTTCGTGATCTACTTTTCCAATGTCGGTAGGCGCAAACATTGCATCGATCAAGGAGCGCATCGCCAGCGCCGCCCGCCGCGCTGGGCGCAATCCCGACAACGTCGCGCTCATGGCGGTCAGCAAGACTCAACCACCTGAGCGCATCCGCGAAGCTTATGAGGCGGGACAGCGCTTGTTCGGCGAGAACCGCGTCCAGGAATTTGCGGCCAAGGCCGGAGCGCTTCAGGATTTGCAGGACGCCGAATGGCACATGATCGGGCACCTGCAAACCAACAAGGCCGCAAGAGCCGCAGAGCTGTTCCCCGCCGTGGATGCGATTGATTCGTTGAAGCTGGCAGAGATGCTGGACACAGCGGCCCGCAAGCTCGGCAGGAAACTGGACGTGCTCATCGAAATCAACGTCGGTGGCGAAGCGGCCAAGAGCGGCATCGCGCCAGATTCGCCCGCGCTCGACCATCTGCTGCTCGCCGCGCCTCGGCTGGAAGCTTTGGTGTTTGGTGGACTGATGACGGTGCCCCCGTTCACTAACGATCCCGAGGGTGCACGGCCCTACTTCCGCAAGCTGCGCGAGTTACGCGACACGATTGCAGCCCGCAAGCTGCCAGCCATTGCCATGAGCCATCTTTCGATGGGCATGTCGCACGATTTCGAAGTGGCGGTTGAAGAGGGCTCGGCTTGTGTGCGCGTTGGTACAGCGATCTTCGGCGAGAGAACAAGGACTTAACCGCGGAGAACACGCGCGGAGGAACACCGTGAGGCTTTTCGACCGCCTTTGCGCGGGAACTCTCTTTATTCTGGCGATCGTGGATTGCCTGCTCGTGCCCAAAGACTATACCGGCAGAATCTGGTTCTTTGGGACAGGACTGGCTCTTCTGTTCACCGCCATGTTGAATGTACTTCGCATTCGCAACGGCCGTGGTGTAAAGGGTCTGAAACTGTTTTGTGTTACTGCGGATGTGACGATGCTTGTGTTCGTGATCGCGCTGATGGCAAGCATCGGAAAGGCCCGAACACTGCAGCACCCGCAAATCCCGCTGGTCGGCGTCCTTTTGCTGGCCGAGACTGGATTTTCTTTAGGGAAGAGCGATTGATTCCCATCCACGACTCGCCCAGCGGCGTAACCTTCGCAGTTAGAGTCCGTCCTCGCGCCAGGAAAAATGCCATCACCGGTGAACTCGGCCACTCGCTGAAGCTCTCTCTAACCTCGCCTCCCGTGGATGGTCGCGTCAATGATGCCTGCATCGAATTCTTCGCGAATCTTTTGAAGCTGCCGCGTTCTTCCGTTACCATTGCCTCCGGCCAGACCAGCCGCCAGAAAGTGATCCGTATCTCGGGGCTTTCGGCCGGAGAAGTACGCAGACGGCTTGGAATGTAGCCGTCATCAGGGAGCCCTCTTGAGCTTTTCCGAACGCCTTCACGAAATTCGCACCGGGTTCGAGCGTCCCTTCTGGGTCGCCAACATCAGCGAGATCTTCGAGCGCCTCTCCTATTACGGCGCCTTCGCTTCTCTTGCTTTGTATCTGCAGGAACGCCTGAATTTTTCCGCCCAGCAGACGGGAACACTCACCGGCATCTTCGGTGGCATGGTATGGTTTCTCGCCATCTTCGGAGGAGCTGCCGCCGACCGCCTCGGCTTCCGCCGCGCCCTTTCCATGGCGTATCTCATCCTCGCGGCAGCGTATTTCCTGATCGGCTCCATCGGCGCTTCCTGGCTGGCGCCGGTGCGCAACGCCGTGCCCCTCAGTTTGTTTGTCGGCTTCATCCTCATTCTCCCCGCACTCGGCATCGCGCTCGTGAAACCCTGCGTGGTCGGCACCACCGCCCGCGCCTCCAAGGAGAACGTCCGTTCGATCGGCTATTCCATTTACTACACCATGGTCAACATCGGCGGCGCCGCCGGACCGTATTTCGCGTCCTGGGCTCATCGCCACCTGGGCGTCGAAGGCGTTTACCGCATAGCAGCGCTCAGCGTTTTCGCGATGTTCTTTGTGGTCCTGTTCTTTTTTCGCGAGCCGCACCAGCCCGGGGACGCGCCTCCGCCTTCGATTGCGACCGTCGCACGGAATTTCTGCGTCGTCGTGGGCAACTACCGCTTGGTTCTGCCCGTTCTCGTTATCGCTCTGCTCCTTCGCATCAGCCTGTGGACATATCCCGCGTTCACTGTGCCCTGGTGGATTTGGGTTGGACTTCTCGTTCTCGTCCTCGCCGGGATCAGCCGTTTCATGTGGTTTCTAGTACTCTTCACAGGCTACTGGGTTGTTTTCTGGCAGCAGTACATCAGCTTGCCGGGCTACATTCACGGCTACATCAACGCAAACGCTGACGTCGAGATCGTCCTGGTCACGGACGGGCTAACCGTAATCTGCCTCACGCTCGCCGTAAACTACCTGACGCGCAAGATACCCGCGTTCCAAGCCGTAATACTGGGGACGCTCATCACTTCGGTTTCGTGGGTGATTCTTGTTTTCCGACCGACCATCTGGGGTGCGATTCTCTCGCTCTTCGTTTTGGCGCTGGGAGAAATCATCCAGCAACCGCGCTACTACGAATACATCGCGCTACTCGCGCCTCCAGGCCAGCAGGGGACTTACATGGGTTTCGCATTCTTGCCCATCGGAATCGGATCGCTGATCGGAGGATGGTTCGGCGGCACGCTAATGCATCATTTCGGAGAAGTCACCCACCAGCCGGAACGAATATGGTGGGTGGTAACTGGCATAGGGGTAGCGACCACCGCGCTGCTATGGATTTATGACCGAGCATTCAGAACGCGAGGCACTCCTCACGCCGACTAAGACCTGCCCCAAGTCTGCTTGACTTCGCGTTCCGCCTCTGGAATCATTCGCTCCCAGCAAGTGAATTGAAGGAGGCTCTATGCCACATTATCTTCACCAAGTCGCGTATTCCCGCGAAGGGTGGGAAGCGCTGCTGGCGCATCCCGAGAACCGCATTGAGGCAGTTAGGCCTGCGATCGAAAAGCTGGGAGGCAAACTCGAAACCGCCTGGTTCGCCTTCGGGCAGTACGATGTTGTCGTCATTACGGAACTGCCCGACAACGTGAGCGCCGCGGCGATTTCCATAGCCTTTGCCGGCGGTGGCGCCTGTAAGGCTGTGCAAACCACGCCGCTGATGTCCCCGGAGGAAGCTGTTCGCGCCTTCAAGAAGGCAGCGGAATGCGGCTATCGGCCGGCAACGACTGAAACTCGCGCCGCGTAAGCTGATTACAGCGAACGACAACACGGGCGGCCTCGGCAGGCCGCCCTTTTCTTGCCGGAACAGAAAAGACTTAGGTCAGGTGAATCATGCCTCAGCCCAAGACCACGCCCGCCTCCGTCGCCGCTCAAATTCGCAACGCGCTCAAAGACGGAGGTTCCGCCAAACATGCCGCCGGTGTGCAGTGGTTCTTCAAAGATGAGATCAAATCACATGGCTGGTATACCTCCGACTTGCACCGAGCCGCTGTCCGTTTTCGCCGGGAAGTAAGGAAAAAGAGCGAGCTCGACTTCCTGATCGAAGTCGCTGATCGTCTTTTCTCTGGCTCGGTGCTGGAAGAAAAGATAGTCGCCGTGTTCTTGATGGAAAAACTTGACGGCGAGTTCGGCGACGCGGAGTTTAAGCGGTTCGAGACCTGGCTCGACCGCATCAGCAGTTGGGCCGATCACGACGCTCTGGTGCATGATTTGATTGCTCCCATGATCGCCTCCAAACCTGCACGCGCAAAAATCGTTTTCCGTTGGGCAAAGTCCGCCAACCGCTGGCGCCGCCGCGCAGCCTGCGTAGCCCTGATTCGCGGATCGCGCGCGAAGATGTTCTTCCCAGAGATCACGAGGCTTTCTGATTTCCTTCTTGCCGACCAAGACGACATGGTGCAAAAGGGACTAAGCTGGCTGCTGCGCGAAACCGCGAAGTTTGATGCCAAACGCACCGTTCCGTATCTCATGAAGATTCGCGGGCATGCCCCACGGCTCGTCTTGCGTACGGCCTGCGAGACTCTGCCTCCAACGGTGAGGAAGCGAGTTCTCACCCGTAAGGCAGCATAGCTGCTCAACGTGCTGCCGCTTCAGAAATAGCTCAGCCAGGCATTGCTGCGCCGCCGTTTCAAATCTGCAAACCAACGGCAAAGTGGGTAAAGCGTTGTCACCACCACAGCCCAAACCAGATAAACGATTGGTAAGGAATATCCCCACCCCGGCGGCGGGGTAATGGGGAATTGGCCGGGACTCGGGGACTCGAACATCCAATGCACCTGCCCGTAGCGCGCATAACATAACGCGATGGCGAGCATGTGTATCAGAGGTATGTGCAAGAGGTAATAAAACATGGGCACTTTGCCGACGAAGAGAGCAGGCCGGAGCCATTGCGGCATTCCCGGGTCGACCGCCCACAAGAAAAGCAGCGCCGGGCCCAGCGTCATCAGAAGAAACAGCAGCGAGGGCGGATACTTCGTAGTGTTCAAGAACGAAAGCGCTGTAAGAGCTGCGGATCTTTGCGTGCTCCACCGCAGCGGATCACCGTAGAGATTGATGCCGCGCAAAATGAAGAAGGCGGCAACCAATCCAATGCTCAGCGATAGTAGAAGCGCCCTGCGACGTTCCGATGGCCAGCTGTAGATCTGTCCCAGGCCGTAGCCTGCCGCCGTAACGCCGGCCCACGGAATCAGCGCGTAAGCAACGAAGATGATGCGCCCGGGCCGGTCTAACAGGAAACCGGGCGCGGCATGCAGTATCGTCCAAATCGGGTTGGTGGATTGGACGGAATCGAACAGATCATGGGTCGCAATCATCACGATGCCAAATGTGGCCACGACCGAGGCCGGGAGGTAAACCAGCACCGAGAGCGTAATCATGGCCCAGCCCAGCGCCCATAAAACATTGAGCAGAATAAGGTGATAGTCGAAATTAAACTGCCAGCCCAAGCAGCGCACTACCACCACTTCCAGAAAGATCAGCCAGAGACCGCGGGTGAACAAAAATCGCGACAATTCCCTTTTGGATTCTTGCGCAACGATAGATAGGCGCCGGTACCAGTCAGCAGGAAGAAAACGGGCGCACAGAAATGCGTGACCCAGCGCGTGAAGAATAGTGGGATCGTTGTAGTGGCGGGGTCGGTTGGATTCACGCCGGGAACACCGAAGAAGTCCCGCACATGATCGAGCGCCATCAGAATCATGATGACGCCGCGAACCACATCCACTGCCTCGATGCGGACGCGTTTCGTAACCACAGACTCAACCGCGGGCTCGGCGACAACAGGCATCTAGCGTCCTAGTGTAGCCAAGAATCACCCTCAAACGAATGGTCTTTCAATGCGGACATTCCCTCCGCCCCGATTCGCCCAAATCCTTCGCATTGTTTACAATAGGGGATTGCCCATGGACCTGGCTGCTATCCAATCTGTCCTGCGCGAACGCAACATCGACGCGTGGCTGTTCTACGACCATCATCATCGCGATCCCATCGCCTACCGCGTCCTCGGCTTGCCGGCGGGTCTCATGGTCACCCGGCGCTGGTTCTACTTGATACCAGCGCAGGGTGAACCCGTGAAACTGGTCCACAAGATCGAAGCTGGCCACCTCGATTCCCTGCCCGGCAGCAAGCGCCAGTACTCCGGATGGCAGGAACTGTTCGACGCGCTCAAATCGATGCTCGCCCCCTACCGCGACATCGCCATGCAGTATTCGCCTAACAACATCGTGTTCACCATTTCTCTGGTCGATGGCGGCACCATCGAATTGTTGCGCGGGTTGGGGAAGAACATCGTTAGCTCCGCCGACCTTGTCGCGCAGTTCGAAGCGACCTGGACCGAAGAACAAATCAAGACTCACTTTGCTGCGCGCGACAGCGTGGATTCAATCGTGGCCGCCGCTTTCAAGGAAATTGGACAGCGTGTACGTAATGGTGGAACCACGGAATACGGAATCCAGCAGTGGTTTGTGGAAGCATTCCGCCGCGAGAACCTGCTCACCGACGATCCGCCGATCGTAGCAGCGAACGCCAATGCTGGAAACCCGCACTACGAGCCCCGCGCCGATCATCCTGTCCCCATTCGTGAAGGTGATCTGATTTTGCTCGATGTCTGGGCGAAAAAGGATGTTCCCGGCGCGGTCTACTACGACATTACTTGGATGGGCTTCGTCGGCAAGGCGCCGTCGGACCGCATGCGCCAGGTGTTCGAGATCGTGCGCGATGCCCGCGACGCCGGTGTGAAGACAGTGATCGACGCCATTAACGCCGGGCGTCGCCTTGCCGGATGGGAGGTGGATCGCGTCACGCGCAGCCACATCAAGAAGAAAGGCTACGGCGATTATTTCATTCACCGTACCGGACATTCCATCGGCACCGATGTCCATTCCAATGGGGCCAACATGGACGATCTGGAAATCCACGACGAGCGCCAGATCCTTCCTAACTCTTGCTTTTCCATCGAGCCCGGCATTTATCTGCCTGAGTTCGGCGTACGCAGCGAGGTCAACATGCTGATCCGCCCCAAGTCGGCGGAAGTCACCGGCAACATCCAACATGAGATCGTAACTATCTGATGGCAAATCAAACCACAGCCAAGACTAAGGCGGCCGAGCCGGCGCAGCCCGCCAACGCAATGTCCGTAATCGCACCTGCCTTGGGCTGGCTGATTCCCGGTGCGGGTCACATCATCCAAAAACGCTGGATTCGCGGAGCTCTGCTCTTCGTCTCCATCACAACCCTCTTCGTGCTCGGCCTGATGATGCAGGGCCACATCTACAAGGCCAATGGCGGCGACATCCTCGACATCCTAGGATTTATCGGCGACCTCGGCGCCGGCGGAATGTATATTGTCACCCTCGCGATGAATTGGGGTCAGGGCGCAATCGCTTTCGCCATCGCGGACTATGGGACCAAATTCATGATCGTGGCTGGATTGCTGAACTTCATTGCCGTGGCCGACGCCTACCACATCGCCATCGGGAAAAAACAATGACCATCCAACTCACTCACTTCAGCGCCGCTTTCGTGTTCGCGTTATTTGCGTCGATCGTCTTCGGCATCACGCACCGCGAGACCACTCGTGAGATGGTCCGCTACGGCCTGTATTGTTTCGCCATGTTCCTCGGAGGCATTCTGGTGGCGGGCTGGGCAATGTGGCTGGTGCGAAGGTAGCTGCTAGTTTCTAGCTTCTCGATCACTCCGCCGGCGGGAACGTCCTTGGGATCCGGACTGGTTTCTGAGTAACAAAACCGAAGGCTTTAGGCTAGAAGCCAGGAGCTAATAGCTAGCAGCTTCTTTTCACCCCTCCCACACGAACGCATCGAACACTCGCGTCGATTCAAAATTCAGCCTCCTATAGAGAGCGACAGCTCCGGCGTTGGCCTCGGTCACAGTCAGCGACAGCATGGAAAACCTGCGCTTGCGTAGGTTAACGGAGGTTGCAGCCAGCAGCGCCTCGCCAATCCCGCGCGAGCGGTATTCGGGCAGCACGCAAACCTGGGTCACATGGCCTACATCGTTGCGAACTCTCGAGCATAGAATCAACCCGATCAAGTTCTTGGCTTTCCGATCTACGGCAGCGTAGGACGATTCCGCATCGAACAATCCGCATCCCGGAAAACGCACAATGTTATTCAGAAAACGCAGCGATCCGCTCAGCGTGTGGTACTGGTCATTGATCTCGGCATCGACGTGCCCGCGATACGCCGCAGTAATCACGGCGGCAGCAGGCTGGTAGTCCGCCTCGGTCCACCGTCGGATTTCGACATCTGGAAACGTTGCCCGCGCCTGCGACTCAGCGTTCCCCAGCCCGAGAACCATGAACAGCCGCGGATGGCGCTGGAATCCCTGATCGAGAAACGGCCGGGCAACGCTCCCGGCTTCGTGCGCCAGCAACTGCGCTTCTACCCGGTGAATGCCGGGAGACTGCTGCAAAGTCTCGATCACATGCGTCAGCAGCTTGATTTCGACTTCGTGCGCGCTGGCAAGGCGGGCACCGTTGGTCACGAAAAGATCGCCGACCACTCCCTTGCTGCCTTCGTACACGAAGAAGCTGTAGCCGAAGATGCGCCCGCGTTCAATCGCCGCGTATCCCGGAAGGATTTTCGCATCTACATAGCGCAAAATCATTTCCGCCGACCCGTTATAGTCCCAGGAGAGCAGACTCGCCCAGGCTCGCGTCTCATCGTCGAGCAGAGGGCGCAAGTCGACGGAGGAAAAATGTCTGAGGTCGAGAATCTCCAAGAGGCTCCTGCAAAGTCGGCCAAGGAACTCCAGCCGGTTTTCTGGCCTCGTTCGCCGCCGCAGAAATCCGAGTGTAGTGTGTTCCTGCACGCGAGGCAAACTGCCGGAACACAGGGTGGCAACATTACTCTTAACGCGTGGAAACCACCCCCGCCGCTGCAACCCAGTAGTAGTCCACATGCTGCGCGGCATAGTGCCCAAGGTAAGAGACGCGGCGGCCCGGCACCAGTTTCGCAATCTCGACTTGCGAGTTCTCCGGCGCCACCAGCAGGTGCTCTCCGGAGGGCACGCTGCCCCAATCGTAGTTGAAAGTTAGCTGGTTGCGATAAAAAGTCAGCCCGTATTCCACTTCACGTCGAACATGGTAGACCGCCAACGGTAGCGGATGAGTCTCGATGCCGGCAATTTCCAGCGCGAGGGGACGGGCCGAGAGCGTCTGGTCCAGGGCCACGGAACCCAGTTTCAGCACAGCTCCCACACTGAGCACGATCGGAATTAGTGTGACAAACCGCAGCATGCGGAGGCCAGCCTTGCTGACCAGCGTAAGCGCAATTCCGGCGCAGAGTATAAAGGCGACGGCAAGCGCCACCAGCATCGGTTGTCCTCCGGGAAGACGATGTTGCGTAATCAGGTAGGCGATCAGAAAGGCTGGAATAATCAGGCACCCCGCCAGCAGGGCGTGCAGTACCACCAGGACCTTCTCGGGCGCCCCGGACTCGCTTCGCTGCAGATGTTGCCGCAGATACTCGGCTAGCAGCAGCGCGCCCGCCGGAGCCGCGGGAAGAATATAGCCGGGCAGTTTCGATTGCGAAACTGAGAAAAATACCACGGGCACAACCAGCCAGCAGCAAGCAAAGCCGCTGAATTCATGTTCGAAGTCGCAATCGGCCTCGTCCGCCGGCACTCGTTTCCTCCACCGCGAACCGACTCGCTGTACCGCAGCCGCAATTACGAAAACCGTCCACGGAACCAGGGCCAACGCCATTACCGGCAGGTAATACCAGAACGGTTCGGTGTGGTGATAAAGATCCAGTGAGAACCGTCCGAGGTTCTGTTCGAGAATAAATTCACGGAAGAAGGCGGGATTGCGTATTTGCACCGCGACATACCACGGCACGGCGATGGCACAAAAGAGGAAAACCCCCGGCAGCCAGAGCGTCTTCAGGGCAAGGCGCACGTCTCGAACCGTAGCCGCGTGGAGGATAATCACCAGGGCAGCCAGAAACAGCGCGACCGGCCCTTTCGCCAGCGTCCCCAAAGCCATGAAGCCATAGAAGACCGCCAGATATATTCTTCTCCCACTCGCTCGCCAGGCCCACCACCCGAGCATTCCGACGGTGAAAGTCGCGGCCAGCGCCATGTCCATCGACGCGGCACGCGCATAGCCGACAATTCCCGCCGAAGAAGCCGTGATCAGAGCGCCGTCCAGCTCAAAGCCAGGCCGGAAGCGGCGCAGGAAGAAGTACACAGCCAGCACAAGGAAGGTGGCATCGAGCGCCGCAGGCAGCCGGGCCACCCAATCGCTCACGCCGAAGATCCGGTACGCGAGCATGGCTTGCCAATAATAAAGTGGAGGCTTCTCCAGCCAGGGCTGGCCACCGAGTGTGGGCGTGACCCAATCGTGGTGCTCCAGCATTTCGCGCGCCACCTGCGCGTAACGCGGCTCATCGGCTCCGACCAGCCCGAATTGCCCCAATCCATAGAAAAACAGAAAAGCGCAGAAACCCGCCAGCAATAGCGAGTCGGTACGGGTTCGATTCGTCATGGAGTGAATTGCTGATTGATAACAATTGATTGTACGCAGGCCGTGTCCGGAAGAACTCAAGAACTATTGTACGAAAGGGCCGCGGCGCAGCAGGTCGAGAACTTGGCACAGAGCTTGGGCCAGTGGGCCATCGAGCGAGCAGCCGCTGGCGCACTCATGGCCGCCACCGCCAAAGCGCTCGGCCACCCGCGCCACATCGAGCTTGCCCTTGCTGCGCAGGCTAACGCGAAAACGCCCGCCGGGAAGCTCGCGGAAGAATGCCGCAACCTCAACTTCTCCGATCGAAAGCACGTAGTTCACCAGGCCTTCGCAGTCCTCTTCCTTCGCTTCACAGCGGTCCATTTGCTCTTGCGTTACCCAGGTCCAGCCCACATGGCCTTCGGTGTTGAGGTTGCGTAAAGCTTCGCCGAGCAGTCTCATTTTGGCTACCGAGTGGGCAAAGTAAATACTGCGCGCGCAGTGCGAAGGGTCAGCTCCCGCCAGAACCAGCTCGCGCGCCAGAGCGAACGTGTTCTGGTTCGTTCCCTGAAACATGAACGACCCAGTATCCGTCATCAGCGCGGTGTAAAGGCAGGTAGCAATCTCCGGAGAAAAACGCGCTCCCGCTTCGCGGGTCAGTCGGAACACCATTTCCGCCGTCGCCACAGCATGCGGATCGATCCAATTGACGTTGGCAAACGGCCGCCCGCTCACGTGATGATCAATGTTGATCAGGAAGCGGTCTTCCAGGCCCTCAAGACGCGTCCTGTGAATGCTGTCACACTCCAGAATGATCGCCGCCTCATAGTTGCCGGCCACGCGGTTGGACTGCAGCACCTGATCGGCGAACGGCAACGTCCGATAGATCCTCGGCACGCCATCGTGCAACACCACGTCGGCCTGTTTCCCCATGGCGCGCAAAACCTGGCAGCACGCCAGTGCTGATCCCACGGCATCGCCATCGGGTCGCGCGTGCGACGTAAGCACGAAACGGTCGCGCTGTTCGATTTGCTGGAGAACATCCCGCAGCATCGCTATGCCTTTTTCAAACCCGGTTTGGTTCGAGATTTCATCCTCTTTTTCGCCCGTGCCAGCAGTTCTTCTACTCGCGCCTTTTCCCGCTCCGAACGGTCCAGCCGGAAGAACAATTCCGGCGCGCGCCTCAACCGCAACCGCTCCGCCAGTTCGTGCCTTATATATTCTTTGGCTGCGATCAAGCCCTCGAGGCTGCGATCCGCCTCCCTGTCGTCTCCATCCACATCCACCAGAACCTGCGCCGAGCGGCCATCGTCGGCCACGTGTACCGCTGTTACGCCCACCAGCCCAATGCGGGGATCGGCCAGCTCTCCTTCCACCAGCGTCTCAATCTCCTCGCGCAAAGCCTCGCCCAGCCGCCCGCGATGGTACTTTACCCCGCGCTTCTCCACGCTCACCTCGAAGTAAAACGCATGAGAATATCAGAAAACCGGCCCGAGATGTTGGCCCCCAAGTGCTATTGTCGCGCACCAAGGAGCGATCCGGGTAAGTACAGAGGTAACAATGCGATAGAAGCAGTCGTCAGTGGCCAGTGGTTAGTGGGCAATTGAAACCAACACGATACTTGGTCTTACTGGTCACGAACACTGACCACTTCGTAAGCTACAGATACTCCACAAACGAGTCAGCAACTTCAGCCCCGTGGTTGTTGGCGATGCGGGTAGCCTTCCGCTCCACATTCTTCATCAATCCATCGAGATAGCCGCGGGAATCGGAGATGGCAACGACGCCGATGGTGGCGCGGTTCCACAGTCCGCTGGCCTCGATTTCAGCCACGGAGACGTTGAAACCGGCGCGCAGCCGGTCTTTCAGGCTGCGGACGACTTGTCGTTTATCCTTGAGCGATTGCGCCGCTTCGATGTGAAGTTCGAGCGTGAGGAAGGCGATCAAGGTCAGTGGCCAGTGATCTGTGGCCAGTAAGAAGACAAATCGACGCGTTTAACTGGTCACCCACTGTTCTTAAGCAATTACTTCTGCGGCAATCCGTTCGGTCGCAAACGCTTCGATCACATCTCCAACCTTGATGTCGCCGTAGTTGGAGATCGAGATGCCGCACTCCATGCCGTTTGTAACCTGGCTGGCATCGTCCTTGAAGCGCCGCAGCGATCCCACCTTGCCTTTGAACACCTGGACATTGTCGCGCAGCAGCCGGACTTCAGAATCGCGCTTGATCAGGCCATCGCTTACGCGACAACCAGCCACAGTCCCAACTTTCGGGATGCGGAAAACGTTCAGCACCTCGGCACGGCCTTGGTAGGTTTCCTTGATCGTAGGTTCTAGCAAGCCGCTCATGGCGCGCTTGATCTCATCCTGCAGTTCGTAAATGATCGAGTGTAGCCGGATGTCGACTTTCTCCTGCTCGGCAATCTCCTGCGCCTTGCGCTCCGGCCGCACGTTGAAGCCAATGATGATCGCATTCGACGCCGACGCCAGCAAAACGTCCGTCTCCGTAATCGCGCCCACGCCCGACCGCAGCAACTTCAACCGCACCTTCTCATTCGAGAGCTTGGTAAGCAGGTCGGTAATCACTTCCACCGATCCCTGCACGTCGCCCTTTAGGATCACGTTCAGTTCCTTGGTACCCGCAGCTTTGATCTGCTCGGCTAGTCCTTCAAGCGATACGCGGGAACTCTTCGCCAGTGCCGCTTCGCGCGACTTCTGCTCGCGGTATTCCGAAATGCCGCGCGCCTTGTCGCGATCGGCCACCACCACAAACTGATCGCCAGCCTGCGGCAGCGCCTCCATGCCGATGATTTCCACTGGGGTCGAAGGCGGAGCCGTCTGCAACTGTGCGCCGCGATCGTCAAACATCGCGCGTACTTTCCCGTAGACGTTTCCCACCACAAAATTGTCGCCCGCGTTTAACGTTCCGTTCTGCACCAGCACCGTGGCCACGGGACCGCGCCCCCGATCGAGCTTCGCTTCCAGCACCACGCCGGTCGCGGCGCGCTCCGGCGTAGCCTTCAATTCGCCCAGGTCCGCAACCAGGCAAATCATTTCCATCAACAGATTCAGATTCGTTTTCTTCTTCGCTGAAACGTCCACAAACACTGTCTTGCCGCCCCACTCTTCCGGCACCAATCCACGGTCGGCAAGCTGTTTCTTCACCCGGTCGGGCAAGGCGTCCGGCTTGTCGATCTTGTTCACGGCCACAATGATGGGAACCTCAGCGGCGTGCGCGTGATCAATGGCCTCAACCGTCTGTGGCATGACGCCGTCGTCGGCCGCCACCACGAGAACCACAATGTCGGTGGCCTTCGCCCCGCGCGACCGCATACGCGTGAAAGCTTCGTGACCGGGCGTGTCGAGGAACACAATCTCCCGCCCAAACGCCGGCGATTCCTTGTCGGTAATCCGCACCTTATAGGCGCCGATGTGCTGCGTGATGCCTCCCGCTTCGCCTTCGGCCACACTGGTCAGGCGGATGGAGTCGAGCAGCGTGGTTTTGCCATGGTCAACGTGGCCCATGATCGTAACCACCGGCGGACGTATCCCGGTTTCCGGCACCAGCTCTTCGCTGGCGGCGGCCGCATCAATCTCTTTCGCCGTCTGCTCTTCGAACGTGATCACGTTCGTGTCGGCGCCGAAGAAGCGCGCCATCTCGCTGGCCAGCTCCGCATCCAGCGTCTGGTTGATGGTGGCGAAGACACCCTTCGACAGCAGTCGCGAGATCAGATCTTTGGCGCGAATCTCCAGCTTCTCCGCCAGATCCTTCACGCTGATCCCTTCTGTAATCGTGATGCTGCGCGTGATCGGCATCGGCTCATTCGACACCACCATGCGTGGCGGCGGCGTGTAGCCCTTCATCGGGCCTTCCTTCACACCGCGCGGAACATAACGTTGCCCTGGCCGTCGCGACGGCCCGCCCGGACGGCTGCCAGGCCTCGTCGTCCCGGGAGGTGGAAGCGCCGGACCCACACCCAACGGACGCGCTCCGGCAGGCGACTGCCGCGTAGGATGCATCGGCCTGCGTTCGCCCGGACGCAGGGGCGGACGCGGTGCGCCTGGAGGTCCGCCCGCCATCGGCGGACGTCGCTGAAAAATTGGCTGACCTGGCACCGGGCGTCCCGGAACAGGCCGCGAAGCGCCGCCGATCGGCACTCCCGGCTGCACGGGAGGCGGAGCCGGGCGTAATGGAGCCTTGTACACCGGCCGCGGCCCGGTCTGCGGAACGATCATGCGCGGTACTGGAGGCGCAGATGGAGGAGCAACCGGACGCGCCGCACTGGGAGCCGCTGGCGGAGCACTAGCCGAAACTCCCGCAACTGGAACAGGCAACGTTGGGGGTGGCGTCGCCGGGCGCACTGGCGCGCTGACGGATGACGATGAAGCCGGTGACGACACTGTCGGAGGCACAACAACGCGCACGGGAACAACAGGAGTCGCCGGTGGCGCAGCTACGGGCGCAGTTGGGGACGCCACTACCGGCTTCGCAGCCGGCGGCGCAACAACCGTTGGCCTCTCGGCCGGAGCATGCGCAGCGGGCGGTGCCATCGCACGCGGCGCTGCCGGCGCCACAGCTTCCTTGCGCTGCGTAATCGCCTTCAGCACATCCCCGGGACGGGAAATGTTGGAAAGATCAATTTTTGTCTTGATTTCCTCTTCGCCGCGAAGCGCGCGCGAACTCGACTTGCTCGCCGTGGACGAACCTTCCGCCGAGGAACGGAGATATACGCGTACTTTCTCCGCTTCGTGCTCTTCCAGAGAACTGGAGTGCGTCTTTTTCTCCGTCACTCCGACCAGCGGAAGCGTGTCGAGAATGGCTTTGCTCTTCACTTCCAGCTCTCGGGCAAGATCGTTGATTCGAACCTTACTCATCCGGCCTTTCGTTTCTCCGCGCTGTAGTTAGGTCATCATCGACCTCACGGAGTCAGTTTCTTCGGTCCCACGCCGTCCAACTTATGCCAGCGCGCCATGATTATTCTCTGGTTTCGGGAGTCGAGTCCGCTTCCGGTTCGGGCTGCTCCCCGGAAGGCTCCGCCTGCCCTTCGTTCTCGCCCGCAGCAAGCTTATCTGCTTCCACAGTGCCTTCTTCGGTCGACAGAACTTCCGCACTCGCCGCTATGTCGTCAGCGGACGCCGCGCCTTCCTCCGCCACAGGAACCTCCGCGGTAATATCTTCCGCGCCCGCCTCAGAAGGCTCTGCTGCTTCACCTTCCGTTGCCACTCCGCCTTCCACCACCGCGCCCTGCTCCAGGCTGGCAAAGTAATTATTGACCGCAAGACTGATTTTTTCCACCGTCTTCGGCCCAATACCCTCGATCGCCTCAAGTTGTTCCGGCGTCATGTCAGCCAAAGCTTCCACCGTGCTTACTCCCGCGGCGTTCAGCTTCTCGACCAATCCTTCACCCAGGCCCGGTACGCTATCGAGTGGCGTAGCCGTCTGCGTGACCATCGCCGACATCTGCTGTTCCACTTCCTGCCGCTTCTCTTCCTCGCTCTTGATATCGATCTTCCAGCCCAGCAGCTTCGCCGCCAGCCGCACGTTCTGCCCCTTCTTGCCGATGGCAAGCGAAAGCTGGCTGTCGTCGACAACAACCTCCAGATGCTTTCCGCCGGAATCGACCACAGTCACCTTGCTGACTTTCGCCGGCTGCAACGCCTTCTCGGCAAAAGTTACCGCGTCTTCGTGATACTCGATGATGTCAATCTTCTCTCCGTGCAGTTCGCGGATGATCGACTGCACCCGCATCCCCTTCATGCCCACGCAGGCGCCCACCGCATCCACGTCCTTGTCTTTCGACATGACGGCGATCTTCGTGCGCTCCCCAGCCTCGCGCGCAATAGCACGGATCACCACCGTACCGTCGTAAATCTCCGGAACCTCCGTCTGGAACAAATGCTGTACCAGGTCCGGCACGGCGCGCGACACGACCACGCCCGGTCCCTTCGAAGCTTTCTCCACCCGCGCAATCACCACCCGCACGCGCTCGCCGATGGCAAACGATTCCAACCGCGACTGCTCCTTGCGCGGCATGCGAGCTTCCGCCTTGCCAATGTCGAAGATCACATCCGGACCTTCCACCCGCTTCACGGTCGCATTCACCACTTCGCTCACACGTCCGATGTACTCGTTGTAAACCGTATCGCGTTCCGCCTCGCGCACCTTCTGGAAAATCACCTGCTTCGCCAGTTGCGCAGCAATACGCCCGAGGATCCCTTCCGTAACCTTCGGCGTCCGCAACTCTCCGCCAACTTCCAGATTCGGATCCACCTTGCGTGCATCTTCCAGCGTGATCTGCAACAGAGGATCTTCAACCTGCTCCGGAGTCTCCACCACCGTCTTCACCGCAAAGGCATTGATCTTGCCGGTCTCTTTATCAAGCTCGGCGCGCAGATTTTCCTGCGTCTTGTAGTACTTGCGCGTGGCCATGACAATGGCGTCTTCCACCGCGCTAACCACAATCTGCGGATCAATCCCCTTCTCGCGGCTCAACGCGTCGATCGTGTTGTAAAGCTCACTAGCCATAGAAAAACCATTCAGCAATTGGGTGATTTTGTAATTTGGTAATCGGAAACCCGAAATCCAAGGCGCTCGGAAGTTTTGGTTTCAAATTGCCAAATTGCCAAATTACCCAATCTCACTAGATCTCCGGAACCAGATTCGCCTTCTCCACATTGGCGAATTCAATCCCGATCTTCTGTCCTTGCTCCACACCCGCCGCGCCCATCTTCCGGCGCGACTTGTGACTCGCCACACTCAAGTCCAGCGTCAACCGTCCCTCGCGAAAGCTTTCCAGCCGCCCTTCGAAGTATCGGTTGTTGTTCACCGGATTCCTCGTCGTCAGCTTCACCCGGCTACCGATAAAACGCTCAAACTCAGCCGGCTTCGTCAGCTTCCGATCCAACCCTGGCGAAGAAACTTCCAGCGTATAGCTGCCAGAAATCGCATCCTCGACGTCGAGGATCGTTCCAAACTCGCAGCTGAAGTTGGCGCAGTCTCCGTGCGTAACTCCGGCGAGCACATCGCCGCTCGCCGCTCCGGGCTTGTCCAGAAACACGCGCAGCATGCGGGCTTTGCCGCTCCCGCGAAACTCCAAATCGACCACTTCCAGCCCGCTGGAGGCCGCTACCCGCTCCGCAATCTCTCGTACCCGATCAAGCTCAAGTGCCATGCATCCAATAACTTGCAGCCCAGCCCACGCAGCCGATCCCTCTGCAACGAAAAAGTGGGCTTGCGCCCACTGGTGTGCTTCGCCAAATACCGGTATTACACAACAGTTCTCAGTTCTCTAATATACGCCGGAAGGTGGATAAAAGACAAACCGCGCAGCGCCGGTGGAGCAGGCCTTCAGGCCTGCGTCAACAGCAGCCTGTTGAGTTCGGGCTTCAGCCCCTGACGATATCTCGTCAGCGGCCCGTGTTCGAGCCGTCTCTCCTCGGTCCCACCAGCCCACGCCCCGGAAACACATCCGGCACAATCTTGCCTTCGTCGACCACGAGCGTCCCTCCAACCACCAAATACCGCACCCCCACGCTCGGCTCCATAGGCTTCTCAAAGGTAGACCGGTCACTGATAGTCGCCGCGTCAAACACCACAATGTCAGCGTCGCAACCCTCCCGCAATCTGCCTTTCAGCCGTGCCGCCGGCGTCGACCGCTCCAGCATCTCCGCCGGCATCAAACTCATCTTCCGAATCGCATCCATCAGCGTGACGGTTCCCTTCTCGCGTACATATTGCTTCAGCACCCGCGAATAAGTCCCGGCATTGCGCGGATGCCCGTCCGATCCATCGCTGGCAATCATCACCAGAGGATGAGGAATCACTTGATCCACAATTTCCTGCGTATTGGCGAAAACCAGCACCTCCTGCGCAGCGTCGGATCTATGCAGCTCCTCGAAACGCTCTTTCGTAAGGTGCTCGCCAGTGTTCGGCATCACCAGGTCTCCATAATCGATTCCAAGCTTTTCCCGCCAGCCCGGATTAAACAACGCCGAGTTCACCTCCGTCATGCCCGCGATGTAGGGATATGCCTCGGTGGTCACATCCAACCCGCGGGCGCGTGCGCCTTCTATCATCGAAAGGCACTCCAGCGAATCGCGCAGGCAAGTGCTGTTGATGTGCACAATATGCAACGAGGCTCCGGTGATTGCCGCCGCCCCAATCACTTCGCTGACCGCCTCAATCGACGATCCCGGCTCGACCCGCCCGGCGCTACGCATGTGCGTGTAAACCGGCAACCCGCGCTCGGCCGCCAGACGGAACATGTCAATCACTTCCAGCCGCGTCGCTCCCGGGACATACTGAATCCCCATACCAATCGCCAAGCCGCCCGCATCAAGCTCCGCGCGTAACCGCTGTCGTATGGCTTCGATTTGCTCCGGAGTGGCCGGCAGATCAGTCGCCGGTCCGCTCTTAGGTAGAATTGTCCCGGCAGGCAGCGGTGCCTCAAACACCGCAGCCCGAGCAGCTACATGGCTGGCCGACGTACCGTAATGAATCAGCGAGCGGCCTTCTTTAGATTTCAGGAACTGTGCAACGTCGGGTGCACCAATCTCCAACTCCAGCGCAGTAGTCACACCGTCCAGCGCTTTGACCCGTTGGCTTGCCATGTCTTGCCCATGCTGGTGCAGATCAATAAACCCCGGCGCCACCACCAACCCGCCGGCATGAATCACTCGCCGTCCGCTCAAAGCCTCAGACGAGACGCGGCTAATCTTGCCGCCTCGAATTCCTACATTGCGCACCGCATCCAGCCCAGTCTCGGGATCAAGGACGCGTCCCCCCTCGATCACAAGATCGTACTGCTGCGCCGCCGCGACGGTGGTCAAGGCTCCCAGAAAACAGAGAAAGAAAATCAGTCTGCGCATAATCGCTCCGTAGCGCCGCCGGGACGGCGGCTGTCCGGCGGGCGTCCTCGCCCGCTGCCCCGATGCCAAGACGCGCGCGTCCCATTCCGCAACGAGCCACGCCCCGGGGATGTGAACCGAGCCGATGATATCAGGCCTCCACATTCCCTGCCTTTACTCCCATTTGCCTCAACCCCGCGCTCTCTCTAGAATAAAGATTCACCTCCACCCCAGGGAGACTTTCCGAGAACCCTATGATTCATTTTCCCGTACCCGAAGCTCTTACCTTCGACGACGTCCTCCTCTTACCCGCGCGCTCCGATGTAATTCCCGCGACTGCCACCACCCAGACCCAGCTCACCCGCGACATCAGCCTGAATATTCCCATCGTCAGCGCCGCCATGGACACTGTCACCGAATCGCACATGGCCATCGCGCTCGCCCAGCAGGGTGGTCTCGGCATCATCCATCGCAACCTCAGCATCGAGCAACAGGCCAACGAAGTCGACAAGGTAAAACGTTCGGAAAGCGGCATGATCGTCGATCCGGTTACCATGTCACCCACCGACAAAGTCAGCGACGCGCTCGAAATCATGCGCAAGTACAAAATCTCGGGCGTACCCATCACCCTGCACGGCAAGCTGGTCGGAATCCTCACCAACCGCGACCTGCGCTTCGAGAGTCGCTTCGACATCCCCATCGACCGCGTCATGACCAAGAAAAATCTGATCACCGTGCCCGTGGGCACCACTCTCGAAGATGCCGAAGAAATCCTCCACGAGCACCGCGTCGAGAAGCTTCTCGTCGTAGACGACAAATACAACCTCAAGGGACTGATCACCGTAAAAGACATTCAGAAGAAGTTGAAGTATCCCAACGCCGCCAAGGATTCCCAGGGACGCCTGCGCGTAGGCGCGGCCATCGGCGCCACCGGAGACTTCCTCGAGCGCGCCCAGGAATTAGCCGCAGCCAAAGTCGATGTGTTGGCTGTCGACAGCGCCCACGGCCACTCCACCAAGGTGCTCGAAGCCGTGAAGCTCGTGAAGTCGAAGCTGCCCGAGATGCAACTGCTGGGCGGCAACGTCGCCACCTTCGATGGCGCCTGCGAACTGGCTCGCGCCGGAGCCGATGGCATCAAGGTCGGCATCGGCCCCGGCTCCATTTGCACCACCCGAGTAGTCACCGGCGCCGGCGTGCCCCAGATTACCGCCATTGCCGAAGCCTTTCGCGCCGTAAAAGATGCCGGCATCCCCATCATCGCCGACGGCGGCATCAAGTATTCCGGCGACATCACCAAAGCGCTGGCCGCCGGCGCCAGCGCGGTAATGATCGGTTCCCTCTTCGCCGGCACCGACGAGAGTCCCGGCGAGCTCATCCTCTATCAAGGCCGCTCCTTCAAGTCCTACCGCGGCATGGGCTCGATCGGAGCCATGGCGCAGGGTTCCAGCGAACGCTACTTCCAGAACACCGAAGGTGATTCCTCCGCCGCAGTCTCTTCCATGGACGGCGAATCCAACCGCCTGGGCAAACTCGTCCCCGAAGGCATCGAAGGACGCGTCCCCTATCGCGGTTCAGTTGCCATGATCGTCCACCAGATGGTCGGCGGATTAAAGTCAGGCATGGGCTACTGCGGCTGCGCCAACATCGCCGAACTCCTGCAGAAAACCCGCTTCGTCCGCATCAGCGGCGCCGGACTCCGCGAAAGCCACGTCCACGATGTAATGATCACCCGCGAGGCCCCCAACTATGGCGTCGAGTGATCCATACTCTTGAGCCCCGATCGACATGAAGTTCTGAAAGCGTGGATCGCCGCCATTCTCTGGCTCATCGTCATTGCGATCGAATCCACCGCCATGCTCTCGGCCCACAACACCGGCCGGATTCTCTATCCCATTCTGCATTTCCTCTTTGGCATCGACCGGATGCACTTCGGATACTGGCACTTCTACATTCGCAAGTCTGGTCACGTCTTCGGTTACGGCACCCTGAGCATCCTCCTTTTCCGCGCCTGGCGCGCCACCCTGCCCACGCTGAACAATGTGAGCTGGACCTTCCGCTGGGCCAACATCTCCATCCTCGGCACCGCTCTCGTGGCCAGCCTCGACGAATGGCACCAAAGCTTCATCCCGTCCCGCACCGGCACCGTGCGGGATGTTGTCCTCGACACCTGCGCCGGGATAGCTGCGCAAGTGCTCGTATTGCTGTGGCTAAGAACTTTCGGGAAGGGCGAGGCCTAAGCGGGTGGCACAGGCCTTCCAGGTCTGCGTCCAGGACCAGCACTGTATCGGGCTCTAGTCCCTGCGGGGACGCTCACTCCCGCGACCCGCCACCTGCAAAATCCCTGCCGCGACCACAGCCATCCCGGCCGAAAAGTAAAACGGAACCGCAGCCCCGTAATGCTTCCACAGCTCGCCGGTAAACAAGCTCGCAGCTAGAGTAGCCACGCTGGTCACAAAGAAATAAATTCCGAGAGCGCGCCCGCGAACCCGTTCGCCCACAGTCTCAACCACCAGAGCCTTCAGCACCGGCTGCGTGAGAGCATAGTAGAAGCCGTACACCGCCATCGCAATCCAGATGGCCAGCGTAGATGGCGCCCGTCCGAATGCAAAATAGACCCCAGCAAAAACCACATAGCCCACGGAACCCACAAGCCGCCGCGAAACATGGTCGCTGAACCATCCTGCCGGCCAGGATGCAAGCGTGTAGGTAATGTTGAAGACCAGACCCAGCAGAGGCGCAAGCGCGACCGGGATCCCAACACTCTGCGCCCGCAGAACCAGGAACATGTCACTCGAGTTGCCCAGCGAAAACAGAGTGACGGCAACCAGCACGAAGTAGAAGGATGCAGGCAAAGCGACCCGCTCTCTTGAAGACGAGACCGAATCCGCCACGACCTTCCCAAGTCCCGGGCCGGCGAGGGATGTAACTCCCCGGCGCTTTTCCCGAATCCCCACCAGCGCCACCAGCACGCACAACGCCCCAGGAACCGCAGCCGCCCAGAACACGTTCCGAATTCCAAAACGCGCAAGCAGAACCAACGCAGCCAGCGGCCCTGCGATCGCTCCGGCCGAATCCATCGACTGAATCAGCCCATAAGCCGAGCCCAGTCGCTCCTTCGGCACAGTCTCGGCCACCATCACATCGCGCGGCGCTCCCCGCATGCCCTTGGCTAGCCGATCAGTGAACCGAATTAGCAGGATTTGTGGCCACGCGGTGACCACCGCCAGCAGCGGCTTCACCGCGTTTGCGACAAAGTATCCGGCAACCACGACCGGCTTTCGTCGATGGATGCGGTCGGTAAGATATCCAGAGAAAAGTTTGGCAAACGATGCCACGCTTTCGGCAACGCCTTCGATCAATCCCAGCTGCGCCGGCCCCGCACCCAGCGATGCCAGAAATGCCGGCAACACCCAGTACGCCATTTCGGAAGCGGTGTCGTTCAGAAACGAAGTGACGCCAAAAGCGTAGATGTTGCGCGCAGCGGAAGGCTCACGCTCGGCGGGTGAAGACATGAAGAAGTTTTACCACGCGGCGGGAAGTTGAAGCTGAAAACTGAAAACTGCCCTCAGTACATGGCGTCGTACTTGGTCACAACCCACTGCCCATCCTTGTTCTCCTCGGTAACGGTGAACAGTTCCTTGTAGGTGTCGGGCTGGCTCGGGCTGGTAAGGCGTTTTCCGCGATAATGAAGAATCGTCAAGGGCGGCGCGCTCTCCCACTCCGCCAACTCCCAGGAAAGCAGCGGATGTTGCGCCTCGGAATTGCAGATGAAGTGGGCATACTTCTTGCGGTAGTCGTGCTCCCACCCAGAAAGCACGTCGTCGCAGCGTCCGTCGCGCAGTTGCCGAAGAAAAAGGTTGGCGCTGTGCTCGATGGTACGGTCGCGCAAGGGGTTCATCCGAATGCTGACCGGCAGCCCAGTCAGAGGATCGTGATCCTCGGACCGCGCCAGCACCGGTCCTTGATTGCTCAGCCACCAGATGTAGCCAAGAAATCCAAACACCAGCAGCGCCGCGGCGCCGACAGCAATGCCGATCTGTGTACGAGTAAATCCCATCTGAGAGAAATTTTATACGGCTGGCAAATTACGGCAAGATTACCGCCGGAAGCCTCGGGAGTACATGTACCAGAGGATTCCGCGCTGCGGACCCTAAGCAAATCTCGACTGCACATGACAGCAGCGGTATACTTCGCGGCGCGATGAAAACCGAAATTAGAGCGGTGGTGCTGGGACACCTGACGATCACCATGCCAGCCATCGTGATAACAGCAGCGACAGTCCGCTTCCTTCTTTACACCTATGGCCCGATGCAGATGGTTTACTTCATTCTCACGGGAGTGGCGCTTTCGTGGCAGTGGTACGTGATGGCACTTGCGCGATGGAAGGAATCCCTCACCAATCAGGGCTTTCAGGGCGACGAGATAGAGAAACTTGCGGCACCGAGGCGGGCTATATTGGCCCGGCGCGTCGAGCATCGGCGCGTTTGCACTCCATACGGCTGCAGCCGACTTGTGTGCGGTCAGGTTAGGTCCGTGGCTGGTGTATCACTGGTTCGGATGGGATGCTTCCCCTCTTCGGAATTTCGACTACCATTCATGGAACTGACTACTACCTACAGCACCTGGAGATAATGTCCACTGTGCCAGCTCTTATAGTCGGATATTTCGTTGCAAGACATTTTCCGCGCCTGGCCCTTACCGCTTGGATAGTACCCACGGCAATCCTCTCATATAAGCTATGGACTTTTGTCGATCCCCGCGCATCGGTGCTGGCAGCTCCCAATTCTTTGGCCCGTTTTTCGTACTACTTCGAAATTGTGCCGGTTATGCCGACCTTCCGCGACCTCTATAGCTCTGACCCGGCTCGCGTATTGCAGCAGATGCTGGTTGTGGCTCCCTTTTACTCAGGCGTCGCGTATAGTCTCGGCGCGTTTCTGTCCCGGCGGAGAGTCTTTGACCACTTCGTCGGAAGTTCACTTCCAGACAACGCCGAGTCAAGAGACACTCCAAGTGACTATCACACAGATGCCGTCACTTCGCCCACTCCTCCTTCGGAAAGCTCAACCTAACAAAAAAGGCACGGCGTGAGCCGTGCCTCATGGGTTATCAACAGGGGTATTTGATCGCAGCGCTGGAAGCGCTTTGCCACCCCAAAGCTATTCTTTCTTGTCTTCTTCCTTCACCGGCTCGACGCCGCCATCGTGCTGGGCTTGCGCTTCGGCATCTTCCATCGCCTTCTTCGCCTCGGCAACCTTCTTGGCACGGGCTTCGGCGCGCTTCTCGCGCTTTTCGTCCAGCACCTTTTCGCTGCCCAGCAGTTCGAGAAACGCTTTGTCGGCCCCGTCGCCCTTATTCCATCCGGTGCGGATGATCCGCGTGTACCCGCCTTCGCGATCGCCGAAGCGTGGTCCGACGGTATCGAAAAGCTTCACCAGCGCCTCGTCAGTCATGAGGTAAGCGCCGGCCAGACGCCGCGCCGCGAGGTCGCCGCGCTTGCCGAGCGTGATCATCTTCTCGACGATTGGCCGCGCCGCCTTCGCCTTGGGAACAGTCGTCTCGACCCGCTCCTCCACGATCACCGACGTGACCAGGTTCCGCAGCAACGAGCGCCGGTGCGCGGTATTCCGTCCGAGTTTGTATCCCGCAACTTTGTGACGCATGGTTGAACCTCAGTGGCCAGTGGTCAGTGGCCAGTATTCAGTCTCTGAAAGCGTTGAAGTCAGCGGCTAGCAGCGAGTCTTTAAGGTGTTTCTGACCACCGACTACTGGCCACTGGCCACTGTTCTTACAGCTGATCGTCCGGCCCGTAGGCCGAAGCCGGCAGCACCAGATTCGAAGTCGGCCCGGGCACGGCGTTTCCGTGCTCGTCGATCTTCATACCCAGGCTCAGACCCATCGAGGAAAGTATTTCCTTGATCTCGTTCAGCGACTTGCGGCCGAAGTTCTTGGTCTTGAGCATTTCTGATTCCGTCTTCTGCACCAGTTCGCCGATGGTCTGGATGTTCGCGTTCTTCAGGCAGTTATAGCTGCGCACTGAGAGCTCAAGCTCCTCCACCGACCGGTTCAGGTTCTCGTTGTGAATCTCAGGCTTGCGATCGTCCGTCGACGACGTGCCGGTTTCTATCTCCTCCTCAAAGTTGATGAAGATGTTCATATGGTCCTTCATCAGCTTCGCCGACAAGCCGATCGCATCAGCGGGAGTAATCGACCCGTTAGTCCACACTTCGAGCGTAAGTTTGTCGTAGTCGGTAATCTGGCCAAGACGCGCCGCTTCTACTGTGTAGTTGCACTTGCGCACCGGCGAGTGCACCGAATCGATCGGAATAAATCCGATTCCAAGGTCCTCATCGAAGTTCTTATCAGCGGAGGTGTAACCGCGGCCGCGCTTCAGCCGCATTTCCATATCGAGCTTGCCGCCCTCGCTCACCGTGGCGATGTAAACGTCCTTGTCCAGTACTTCCACATCACCGTCGGCTTCGATCATGCCGCTTGTGACCACGCCAGGCTGATCGGCGCGCAAATAGATTGCCTTCGGTGCATCGCCCGCCAGCTTGAACGGAATCTGTTTCAGGTTGAGAATGATGTCAGTCGCATCTTCCACCACACCCGGAATCGACTGGAATTCGTGCAGCACGCCTTCCATCTTCACCGCGGTAACCGCGGCGCCTTCAATCGAGCTCAGCAGCACGCGCCGCAGAGCATTGCCCACCGTGGTGCCAAAGCCCCGCTCAAAAGGTTGCGCCCAGAAAATTCCGTACTTGTCGGTGAGAGTGGACGTGTCAACTGCAAGACGTTTCGGTTTCTGAAAACCTTTCCAAAGCATTTGTTTCTCCTTCGGCCGTTTGGCTCAGTCCCAGCTCACTGAGTGGTCCAACTCAGGTCAATACCGGGATAGGCTGATCTGGCTCGAAATAAATGGACCTTACCGTAGAGACGTTGCTTGCAACGTCCTGGCGGCGGCAGAGACGCAGCAACCTGCGTCTCGACGGCAACTTACTTACTGTACAACTCAACGATCAATTGCTCATTGACCGGCAACTGAATATCTTCACGCTTGGGCAACGAGAGCACCCGTGCGGTATACGCGTCGCGATTCACTTCCAGCCAGTTCGGCAGCGTGCCATGACTGGCAAATTCCTTGGCCAGTTCGAGCACGGTGAGCTTCTTGCTCTTCTCGCGAATCGAAATCTCCTCGCCCGCACTCACTTCATACGAAGGAATGTTGACCTTGCGATTGTTGACCGCAACATGCCCGTGACGCACCAACTGCCGCGCCTGCCGCCGCGATTGCGCAAAGCCCAGTCGGAACACCACATTGTCGAGACGCCGCTCCAGTTGCTGCAGCAACAACTCGCCGGTTACGCCGCGGGTGCGCGCCGCTTTCTCAAAGTAGTTGCGGAACTGGCCTTCCAGCGTGAAGTAGATGCGCTTGGCTTTCTGCTTCTCGCGCAACTGCAACCCGTAGCCAACGATCTTGGCCTTGCGGTCTTTCCCATGTTGTCCGGGAGCGAAGTTGCGCTTTTCGATAGGGCACTTATCGCTGAAACATTTGGCGCCTTTGAGGAACAGCTTCATGCCCTCGCGGCGGCATAGACGGCAAACTGCATCGGTATAACGTGCCAAGTTGTTCTCCTTTTAGATGACCGGTTTACAGGTTTGGCTTCACCCTTCATCCCGGACGAAAATCAGTGGCCTGTGATCAGTGGCCAGCAACCGCTTTTGATCCTACTGGCCACTGGTCACTGACCACTGGCCACTTGCTTAAACCCTTCTCCGCTTCGGCGGACGACACCCATTATGCGGAATCGGCGTCACGTCACGAATCGAGCGCACCTCAATGCCTGACGACGCCAGCGCCCGCACCGCCGACTCGCGTCCCGAACCCGGTCCGCTCACCCGCACGTCCACGCTGCGCACCCCATGATCGCGCGCCAGGTTGGCCGCATTCGAGGCTGCCTGCTGCGCCGCGAACGGCGTGCCTTTGCGCGATCCGCGAAAGCCCAGCGATCCCGAACTCTTCCACGACAGAACGTTGCCGTTCATGTCGGTAATGGTCACGATCGTGTTGTTGAAGGACGCCTGCACATAGCACAACCCGTGCGGAACGTGCTTGCGCTCCTTCTTCTTGAACGTCTTCTTCTTGCCTTTTTTCTCCGGCGCGGCCGTGCCGCCCGCTGCTACTGGTTTTGCCATAATTAGTGTCCAGTGGTCAGTGGCCAGTGGTCAGTTTGTCAGTGGTTTTGCTGGCCACTGATCACTGGACACTGACACTGCTCTTACGTCTTCGTCGTAGCCTTCTTCTTGGTCGATACCGTGCCCTTGCGCGGCCCCTTGCGGGTGCGCGCGTTGGTGTGCGTGCGTTGTCCACGGACCGGCAGATTCCGGCGGTGACGGAACCCGCGATAGGATCCGATTTCGATGAGCCGCTTGATGTTCATCGAAACTTCCTTCCGCAGATCGCCCTCCACCATTCCCTGCGCTTCAATGACCGTGCGGATCCGGTTCACTTCCTCCTCACTGAGGTCCTGAACCTTCTTCATCGGATCTACCTTGGCCTCGTCCAGAATGCTCCCGGCGCGAGGATGCCCGATCCCGTAGATATAAGTCAGCGCGATGTTGATGTGCTTCTGGCGCGGTAAGTCAACGCCTGCGATACGTGCCATAAATCCTTATGCCTCCAACGGCTTTCCGGCTTCTTAAGCTTCTAGCTCCTGGCAAATCACGGTTTAGCTAGAAGCTAGGAGCTAGAAGCTCCTATCCCTGGCGCTGTTTATGTTTCGTGTTGACGCAGATCACCCGCACCACACCCTTGCGGTGGATGACCTTGCACTTGTCACAAATTTTCTTTACCGATGCTCGTACTTTCATAATTCTGTTTCCGATCTCAAAACACGTGTTTCTTTATTTGTAGCGATAAACAATCCGGCCACGATTCAGATCGTAAGGCGAAAGCTCCACCGCCACTTTGTCCCCCGGCAAAATGCGGATAAAGTTCTTACGCATCTTGCCCGACACATGCGCCAGCACCTGGTGCTTGTTCTCCAGTTCCACCTTGAACATGGCATTGGGCAGCGGTTCCAGAACCACCGCCATCACCTCAATCGCGTCCTCTTTGCTCATCGACTCCTTAAAATCAGCAGTCAGTGGCCCATGATTCGGTGGCCAGCAACCGCTTTTGATCCTACTGGCCACTGGTCACTGACCACCGGCCACTATCTTGTCAAAATCACCGGCCCATCTTTCGTCACCGCCACGCAGTGCTCGAAATGCGCGCTGAAGCTGCCGTCCACCGTGACCGCGGTCCACTTGTCTCCCAGCACTCGCGTTTCCGGCTTACCACAATTCACCATGGGCTCAATCGCGAGCACCATACCCTCGCGCAATTTCGCGCCATGACCCCGCGCTCCGAAGTTCGGCACCTGCGGCTCTTCGTGCAGGCGCGTCCCAATGCCATGCCCAACAAATTCCCGGACCACGCTGAACCCCGCCGCTTCCACGTGCTCCTGTACTGCCGCTCCTACATCGCCCACTGAGTTGCCGATGAGCGCCTGGTCAATCCCGCGATACAGCGACTCTTCGGTCACCGTCAACAGCTTGCGCAACTCCGGCTTCACCGCTTCGCTGACCGGAACTGTGATCGCAGCGTCGCCGTAATACCCATCCAGCACCACACCGCAATCAATCGAGACGATATCGCCGTCCTTCAGCGCCCGCTTCTCCGACGGAATGCCATGCACAATCTCTTCATTCACCGACGTGCACAAAACGCAGGGATAATCGAAATATCCCTTAAACGCCGGCTTCGCTCCGAGTTCCGCAATCTTCTTCTCTGCCGCGCGCTCCAGATCCATCGTCGTAACGCCGGGCGCCACCATCGAGCGCACCTCGTCGAGAACCTGCCGCACGATGTGGCCGCTGTGCCGCATCCGCTCAATCTCTACCGCCGACTTGCACACAATCGCCATTCTTATGCTGGACCCTCAGGCGTTATGGTCCTCGATAATCCTGAAAATCTGCTCCGTGACCTCGTCCATCGGCCGGTCGCCATTGATCGAGATCAATCTTCCCGTGCGCTGGTAGTAATCCGCCACTGGAGTGGTTTGCTCCTGATAAGCCGCCAGCCGTGGCGCAATCACTTCCAACCGGTCATCATTGCGAGTCACCAGCTTCGCCCCTTCAATGTCACAAATTTCATCGACGCGGGGCGGCTGGAAGTGGACGTTATAGATCCGCCCACAGGTGGGACAAGAACGGCGTCCAGAGATCCGGAGCAACAACTGATTATAGTCCACGTCCAACCGGATCACAATTGGCCACGCCCGCGTGGGCCGCGAGTTGTCAAAGAACTTGTCCTCAAGCAGCGCATCCAGCCACCCCGCCTGGGCCGCGGTTCGCGGAAACCCGTCCAGTATGTAGCCCCGCTTGCAGTCCGGCTGCTTCAGTCTCAGCCGGACCATCTCACAAACCAGATCGTCGGAAACCAACTCCCCTCGAGACATGACCGCCTTGGCAGCCATTCCAAGTTCCGTACCCTGCACCACATTTTCCCGCAGGATGTCTCCGGTGGAGACCTGCGGAATCAGATACCGTTCCATGATGCGCTTGGCCTGGGTACCTTTACCCGCGCCCGGCGGTCCAAGCAGAACCACGGGACCTACGTCACGTGAGGTTTCCTGCGCCATCGAGTTGGCCAAAGCCTCCCGAACAGTGTTCAGCAACCCCACAACCAAATTTGTAACTGGGTAATTTGGTAATCTGGCAATCTACTATCGCGTTGCTGTTGATCTTCAATCACCAAATTACGCGATTACTAAATTACAAAATCTCTTACGACCAGTTTCTGCGCCCCCGAATCCGTCCGCTGCGCGGCGTGAATCCATCGTAATGCCGCATGATCAGCTGTGCCTCGACCTGCGTAACCGTATCCATGGCCACGCCCACCACGATCAGCAGCGACGTTCCGCCAAAGTAAAAATTCACTCCCAGCCCGTTCGTCACCCACACCGGAAGCCGCTCAAACAGCGACCCTCCCAGCCAGAACGGCAAGTGGTTCAAATGAATACCGGTGATCATCCACTCCGGAATGAACGAGATAACGATGAGATACAGCGCGCCCACCAGCGTGATGCGGGTCAGAACCTCGTTGATGTAGTCAGCCGTGCGTTTCCCCGGACGGATCCCCGGAATAAATCCGCCATACTTCCGCATATTGTCGGCGACTTCGCTGGGATTGAAAACAATCGACACATAGAAGTACGCGAAGAAGATAATTCCGACCGCGTACAGTACCGTATAGAGCGGCTCGCCCCACCCCAGCATCCGAATCAGGTCGCCGAAGTAGCGGCTGTTCTTCAATCCGTAACCGATAGTCTGAGGCAATGTAAGAATCGAAGACGCGAAGATCACCGGCATCACGCCACCCGCATTCACCCGAAGCGGAAGATGCGTCGACTGCCCGCCCATCACTTTCCGTCCCACCACCCGCTTCGCGTACTGCACCGGAATGCGCCGTTCGCATCGTTCCACGTACACGATGAAGGCCACCACCGCAATCATGAACACGACCAGGCCAGCCATCAGCACCGGCGTGATCGCTCCCCACGTCCCGTTCTTCGCTTTCTCGATCAGATCCTGCACGCCGCGCGGCAGGCCCACCACAATGCCGGCAAAGATCAGCAATGACATGCCGTTGCCGATCCCGCGATCCGTGATCTGTTCGCCCAGCCACATGACAAACGCGCTGCCCGTGGTCAGGGTCAACATCGTCATCAGAACGAACGGAATACCAGGGTGAAGTACAAAGTCTCCGGCTTTTTCCAGCCCAATGGCAATGCCGAACGATTGCACCGCGCTGAGCATCACAGTGAGGTAGCGGGTCCACATTGTGATCTTCTTGCGGCCCATCTCGCCTTCTTTTTGCAGCTTGGCCAGCGGTTCATACACCACGGTCAAAAGTTGCAAAATGATCGATGCCGTAATGTACGGCATGATGCCCAGAGCAAAGAGGGTGAGACGGCGCAGATTGCCGCCGGAAAATAGATCGACGAACCCCAGCAGCGATCCCGCGTTCTGATTGAAATACTGCTCCAGCTTAAGGAAGTTCACTCCAGGCGTGGGCAGATGTCCGCCCAGCCGGTAAACCGCGAGCATGGCCAGCGTGAACAGGACCCGCTTCCGCAAGTCGGGAATGCGGAAGATGTTCGCCAGCTTCCCCCAGATTGGAAACACTCCACTCTCAGCCGCCATTACTGCAAGACCTCAACCTTGCCGCCCGCCTTGGTAATTTTTTCCTGCGCCGACTTGGAAAACTTGTGCGCGTGCACCGTGATCGCAATCGTCAACTCGCCGTCGCCCAAAATCTTCACCGGCAGCTTGGCCTTAATCACTCCCGCCTTGCGCAGAACTTCGGGCGTGATCGGCGACGCGTGCAGTTCCCCGCCCAGCGCCACCAGCCGTTCCAGGCTGACGATGTTGAATTCCTTGCGAAAAATGTTGGTGAAGCCGCGCTTCGGCATGCGCCGGTGCAGCGGCATCTGCCCGCCCTCAAATCCGCGGATCAGGCGCATACCGGTGCGCGAGCGCTGCCCCTTGTGTCCGCGAGTCGAGGTCTTCCCCATGCCGGAGCCCATACCGCGCCCCACCCGTTTGCGCTTTTCCGTAGCCTTCTTCGGTGCTCGAATATTGGATAAATTCATAAATGCTTCCTGCGTATCCCGTCTGTCGTAGAGACGTTGCTTGCAACGTCTTGCCGCCGCCGGCAAAGACGTAGCAAGCTACGTTTCTACTTCAAGATCTCCACCAGGTGCGGAACCTTTGCCACCATGCCCCGAATCGCCGCATTATCCGGACGCTCGATCACCTGGTTCAGCCGCGTAAATCCCAGTCCCTTGACCACCAGTTTCTGCTTCACCGGGGCGCAAATGGCCGAAACCACCCACTTCAGGTGAATCTTTCCGGCAACCGCTTTCGGTTTCTTCGTAGTCATCGATAATTCCTCAATCCCTAACCGCCATTTCTAGGTACTAGGTACTACAACTCCTGCATCGACTTCCCGCGCATGGCTGCAACGCTCTCCCGGCTCTTGAGGTGCCGCAGTGCGTCGAATGTAGCTTTGATCACGTTGTGGGGATTCGTCGTGCCGATCGACTTGGTCAGCACATTCTGGATTCCCACCGACGTCATCACTGCCCGCACCGCGCCGCCGGCAATCACTCCCGTGCCTTCTGGAGCAGGCTTGAGCAGCACTTTCCCCGAACCATACCGTCCCAGCACCAGATGCGGGATCGAAGTCTGCGTCAGGTTCACCTTGATCAGGTTCTTCTTCGCCGCCTCGATCGCCTTGCGAATGGCCTGCGGAACTTCCTTGGCCTTGCCCGCGCCATGTCCCACCACCGCCGCCGAAGGATCCCCCACCACCACCAGCGCCGCAAACGAAAGGTTCTTGCCGCCCTTCACCACTTTGGTCACGCGGTTGATGGCCACGACCTGGTCTTTCAACTGAAACGAATTTGGATCGAGCTTCTTAACGACTGTTGGCATTCTTAGACTCTCGTTTCATTTCGCGATTGTGCGATCGGGTGATTTTGCGATTGAAAACCCTTCGTCGAACGCGTTCCAATCGCCCAATGACTCAATTGCACAGTCGCTCAATTCCTAGAATTGCAATCCCGCCTCACGCGCTGCATCGGCCAGCGCTTTCACCCGCCCGTGGTAAATGTAGCCGCCTCGGTCAAACACGACCTTGCTGACGCCCTTGGCTTTGGCCCGCTCCGCGATCGTCTTGCCCAATGCCTTCGCCGCCGCCACGTTGCCGCCGGTACGCCGTTCTTCCTTCTTACCCTCGGCCGAACTCGCCGATACCAGCGTCGTGCCGTGCAGGTCATCGATCACTTGCACATAAATGTGATTCAGCGAACGATAAACATTCAGCCGTGGACGCTCCGCCGTACCCTGCATCTTCTTGCGGATGCGGTCGTGAATGTGTCCGCGCTTCTGGTTCTTCGATTTCTTCGTAAACATAGAATCTGTCCTCTACCCGGCAGTGACGATTACGCCTACTTCGCTCCGGTCTTACCCACTTTCTTCTTCAACCTCTCGCCCGCATACCGCACACCCTTGTTCTTGTACGGATCCGGCGGACGCAGCGACCGCATTTCCGCCGCCACCTGCCCCACTTGCTGCCGGTCGATTCCAGTGAGCGAAATCTTAGTCTGCTTGGGATCCACTGCAGCCTCGACGCCGGTAGGCAGCGGATACTCGATGGGATGCGAATACCCCAGGCTGAACACCACCGTCCCTTTGCCCTTCATCTCGGCGCGGTAGCCGATGCCCACAATCTCAAGGTCGCGCGTCCAGCCCTTGGTCACGCCCTCAACCGCATTGTTCACCAGCGCGCGCGCCAGTCCGTGCAAAGCAGCCTGCGAATCATTCTCGCGGATGGCGACAATGTTCCCATCCTTCTGCTCCACCTTGATGCCGGTGGGAAGAGCCGTGTCCAACTTGCCCTTCGGCCCCTGCACCAGCACCGTGTTGCCTTCGATTTTGACCGTCACCCCATTGGGGATCGGGATCGGCTTTTTTCCAATTCGTGACATAAGGTCTCTTTACTCGTCCAGACGTAGCTTGCTACGTCTCGCTCTACCTATGGTTCGGAATGCCGCCGGCGAAGACGTAGCCAGCTACGTCTCTACAACAGCTACCAGATCTCGCACAACAACTCCCCGCCCACACCTTCCTTGCGCGCCTGCCGTCCCGTCATCACCCCGCGCGGCGTCGTGAGGATGTTGATCCCCATACCGCCGAGCACTCGCGGAATCTCGCTGCGCCGCACGTAGACCCGGCACCCGGGGCGCGAAACCCGTTCCACCTTCGAAATCGCCGCCTCGTTGTGCGCCCCATATTTCAAATAGATCCGGATGACCTTGTGACCTTCTTCTTCCGTGGCCTTGAAATTCGAGATATAGCCTTCTTCCTTCAGGATGCGGGCGATCTCCACCTTCAACCGGGAAGCCGGAACGTCCACCTTCTGGTGCCGCGCCTGCAGCGCGTTGCGCACCCTCGTCAACATGTCTGCGACCGGATCGGTCAATCTCATCGTTTGCTTCTCCTCTCGCCACCCGTTCGCTCCGCACCCACCGGAGAACCTGCAGCGGCTCGCTTACTTCTTAACGCCATCGTCATCCCGAGCGAGACGTTCTTTGTCTCGCCCTGTCATCCTGAGCGAGACGCCTTTTGTCTCGCCCTGTCATCCTGAGCGAGACGCCTTTTGTCTCGCGAAGGATCTCCCGCTCCACGGACCCGGAAGCTCCCTACCAGGACGACTTCGACACTCCCGGAATCTCCCCGAGCAGCGCCAGTTGCCGGAAACACATGCGGCATAAGCCAAACTTGCGCAGATACGCTCGCGGCCGTCCGCACCGCTTGCAGCGATTGTGCTTGCGCGTGGAAAACTTCGGCTTCTTTACGTTCGCTGGGCGCTGTGTCTGCTCAACGCCGTCCTTAACCCGCTTTGCCATTGTTGCCATGTAGCTTCCAACTCCCGGCTTCCCAGCCTTTTGCGAAACCTTAGAAACGTTGAAACGTTGAAACCTTGAAACTAAGTCTTAAGCTCTAAACGGCATTCCCAGATGCTTCAACAGCGTCCGCGCCTGGTTGTCGTTCGCCGCCGTAGTCACAATCGTGACGTTCATGCCCTTCTGCTTGTCGACCTTCTCGTAGGAAATCTCCGGAAAGATCAACTGGTCATGCAGCCCGATCGTGTAATTCCCCCGCCCGTCGAACGACTTCGTGGAAACGCCCTTGAAGTCGCGCACCCGCGGCAGAACAATATTCACCAGACGGTCGAAAAACTCGTACATGCGGTCGCCGCGCAGTGTAACCATGGTTCCAATCGCCTGCCCTTCGCGCACCTTGAACGCCGCAATCGACTTCTTGGCCTTGGTAATGATCGGCTTCTGCCCCGTGATCTGCCCCAGTTCGTTCACCGCGGGATCCATCACCTTCGAATTCTGCGTGGCTTCGCCCATGCCCATGTTCACCACGATCTTGTTGAGCCGTGGTACCGCCATCGCATTGTTGAGTTCCAGTTCCTTCAACAACGCCGGAGCCACTTCCTTGTCAAACTTCGTGCGCAGCCGCGGCCGCTCCTTGGCGCTGTGCCGCGCCTGCTCCGGAGCCTTCTGCTCCTGCGCCGAATCCTTCGATGATTTCTTGTCCTTAGCCATCGCGTCTCTTCAACCCCGTAAGAATTGAGCGATTTTTCGATTGAGCCATCTGGCGATTGAAAGTCAAAAACCCAAGATTCCCAATCGCTCAATCACCCGATCGCCCAATCACTCAATCATTTATCCAGCGTCGTCCCGCACTTCTTGCAAATCCGCACCTTGCGGTCGCCGCGCACTTCGTGTCCAATGCGCACCGGCCCGCAGGTCGGGCACACCAGTTGCACGTTCGAAATCGCAATCCGGCTCTCCTGCTCCGCGATGCCGCCGGCGATGTTGCGCTGCGGGTTCGGCCGCACGTGCTTCTTCACCATCATCACGTGTTCCACCAGAATCTTGGTGTCATCAGGAAACACGCGCAGCACGCGTCCTTCCTTGCCCTTGTCCCGCCCCGTAATCACCTTCACGGTATCGTTGCGGCGGATATCCACTCGCTTATGTACTGTGCTGACAGTTCTCATAAACCCTATTTAGCGATCGGGCGATTGAGCCATTGAGCGATTGAAATCCATCTGTCTGCAGCTTTGATCTTCAATCGCACAATCACTCAATCGCGCAATCACTCAATCCTTTCAAATGCCTAAATCACCTCGGGCGCCAGGGACACAATCTTCAAAAACTTTTTCTCGCGCAACTCCCGGGCCACGGGACCGAACACGCGCGTCCCCACCGGCTCGCCCGCATCGTTGATCAAAACCGCGGCATTCTGGTCAAAGCGGATGTAGGTACCGTCACGCCGTCGATGCTCTTTACGCGTCCGCACGATCACCGCCTTCACCACTTTGCCCTTCTGCACCTGCCCATCCGGAGCCGCTTCCTTCACCGCGGCCGTGATTATGTCGCCGAGACCGGCATTCAGACCGGTCGAGCCCCCGAGCGGCAGAATCATCTGCAGCTTGCGGGCGCCGGAGTTGTCGGCCACCTCCAGCATGCTTCTCATCATCACAGCCATGGCTTCAATCTCCCGTTCACCTTTGTGATCCTGAGCTTGTCATCCTGAGCGAGACGCTTTCTGTCTCGCGAAGCGTCTCAGGCTCACCGGAACCATCCCTTCGAAGGGCGCGTCTGGCTCGCTTCCTTAACCTTACTTGCCCTTGCCCAGACCTTTGCTCTGGCCCTTGGCTTGGCCCCTGTCCTCGCGCTCCAGGACGACCTCGGGCACCAGCGCCGTCTTGCGCACAATGTCCTTCAACTTCCAGCGCTTCAACTTCGACAGCGGACGCGTCTCTTCCAGCCGCACCACATCGCCCACGTGCGCCTCGTTCTTTTCGTCGTGCGCATAAAACTTCTTGTTGCGCGCTACCACCCGCCCGTAGAAAGGATGCGCCTTCTTGCGCGTCACCTGCACCACAATGGTCTTCGCCATCCGGTTCGAGACCACTTCTCCCACGACTTCCTTGCGCCGGCCCTGCACTTGCTCGCTCGGCGGCGTTGCGGACTTCTTCGTTGCGGTTTCCGCCATCAGCGTTTCTCCGTTGCGGCCGAGCGCGTGCGCTCGCCCAGAATTGTCTTCACCCGCGCAATGTCCTTGCGCAGCCCGCGAATCTTCTTCAAGCTCTCGGTCTGCCCCATGTTCAGCTGAAACTTCAGCTTGAACAGCTGGTCGGCGAGATCCTGCCCCTGGTGCTGCAGCTCGGCGTCGGTTAGGTTGCGAATCTTGTCGGATTTCATAAAATTAGTTTCCAGTTTCTAGTTTCCTGTCTTTAGTGCGCCGTCTCCCGCTTCACTAACGTCGTCCGCAGTGGCAACTTATGCGATGCCAGCCGCATAGCCTCAGTCGCATCCACGATCGTGACCCCTTCCATCTCAAACAGAATCTTTCCCGGACGCACCACCGCAACCCAGTGATCAGGCGCTCCCTTGCCCTTACCCATGCGGGTCTCAGCCGGCTTCTTCGTCACGGGCTTGTCGGGAAACACCCGGATCCAAATCTTCCCGCCGCGCTTCACAAAACGCGTCATAGCCACGCGGCTGGCTTCAATCTGCCGGTCGGTGATCCATCCCGGCTCAAGCACCTTCAGCCCGAAGTCCCCAAACGCCAGCGTGCTCCCGCGCCAGGCTTTCCCAGTCATCCGCCCGCGCTGCTGCTTGCGGTACTTAACTTTCTTTGGCATCAACATAAAGTCAGCTCTCTTTTGCCGCCACCAACCCGCGCTGTCATCCTGAGCGGCGTTCTTTGCCGCGAAGGATCTCAGACTCCACGGAACCCTCCACCGATCAAAGCTTCCCTTAAAACGCTCCCACGCCCGTCTGCTGCTCCCGCTTCTTAGCCGGAAGAATTTCGCCCTTGTACACCCAGACCTTCACCCCAATCACGCCGTAAGTAGTCCTGGCTTCCGAAAAACCATATTCAATATCAGCCCGCAGCGTGTGCAGCGGCAAACGTCCCTGCAGGTACCACTCGGAGCGCGCGATTTCATTTCCATTCAGCCGCCCGCTCACCCGCACCTTGATCCCCTTACAACCAAAGCGCAGCGCCGAATCCACCGCCTTGCGCATCGCCCGGCGGAATCCCACGCGCTTTTCCAGTTGCAGAGCAATCGCCTCAGAAACAAGTTGCGCATCCAGCTCAGGCTTGTGCACTTCCTGGATGTCGACAAACACTTCGCGCGACGTGCGCTTCTGCAAATCAGCCTTCAGCTTGTCGATCTCCGCGCCCTTGCGTCCGATAATAATTCCCGGCCGCGCCGTCTTGACGATGACTCGCAGTTTGTTGCCCGGACGTTCAATCTCGATCGAACTCACGCCCGCAGACTTCAGCTTTTCCTTCAGTTCTTTCTTCAGCTTGATGTCTTCAAAAAGCAGTTTGTCGTAGTCGCGCTCCACAAACCAGCGCGACTTCCACGGCTTCGTATAGCCAAGCCGAAAACCATAAGGATGGACTTTTTGTCCCATTGCTTCTCCTAATCAATCCCTTTCAAAACCGCACTCGAATAACTCACCGCTCGAACGTACCGCCGCCATCCTGCCGGCTGTCCAGCCGGCCGTCTCGCCCGCTGAGCCGCCTCTACTTCGTGGCCGCCTTTTTCTTACCAGCCCCCGCCGCTTTTTTCGCCACCGGCGCCCGTCGTTTAGCTGGAGCAGCCGCACTCGACGACCCCCGACCAGCAACCCGAGCAGCCCTGTTCCCGCGCTCCGCCAGCACCAGCGTGATATGCGAAATCCTCCGCTGATACCGGTAAGCCCGTCCCTGCGGCGCCGGACGAATCCGCTTCATGCGCGGACCGTCATTCGCGATCGCGCTCTTCACATACAAATTGTCAATCTCAACATCAAGATTTTTCTCAGCGCTCAGAAAGTTTGCGTTGTCGAGCGCCGACTGCAGCAGTTTGCCCACATGCGCCGCTACCCGCTTCTTGGTAAACAACAGTGTGTTGCGCGCTTCTTCCACCTTGCGCCCTTTGATCAACTCCAACACCAGGCGCGCCTTCTGCGGCGACACTCGCAAGTAACGCATTTCCGCTCGGAATTCCATCGTCTCCCCTTATGCCTTCGGCGCCGGCGCCGCTGCCGGGGCCGACGGAGTGATCGCTCCCGGACCTCCCGGAATCCCCGCCGGTTTCGCCGCCACTTCCGTCGCCGCCCGCATCGAGTGGCCCTTGAAGTTGCGCGTGAAGCTGAACTCGCCCAGTTTGTGCCCCACCATGTTCTCGGTGACGTACACCGGAATAAACTTTTTCCCGTTGTGCACCGCAATGGTGTGCCCCACCATCTCCGGAACCACAGTCGACCGCCGCGACCAGGTGCGCAACACCTTCTTCTCGTTGCGCGAGTTCATGCCCTCGACCCGCGCCATCAGGAAGCCATCCACAAACGCGCCCTTCTTGGTTGAACGTGCCATAAATGAACTCTCACTCTCAAAAACTTTGTCATTCCGAAGGTCGCAAAGCGACCAGAGGAATCTGCTTCCGCCGGCAGCGCTATTTCGTCCGCCGGTTCACAATAAACTTGTCCGTTCGCTTGTTATTCCGCGTCTTATACCCGCGCGTCGGCTGTCCCCAGGGCGTTACCGGATGCCGTCCGCCCGAAGTCTTGCCTTCACCACCGCCATGCGGATGGTCCACTGGATTCATCGAAACGCCGCGGTTGACAGGCTTCCAGCCCATCCAGCGCATACGCCCCGCCTTGCCGATGGTGATGTTCTCGTGATCCAGATTCCCCACCTGCCCGATGGTAGCCATGCAATCCTGCGAAATCTTCCGCGTCTCGCCCGAAGGCAGCTTCACCAGCGCGTAATCCGATTCCTTCGCAATCAGCTGCGCCGCTCCGCCCGCCGAGCGCACCATCTGCGCTCCCTTGCCCGGCTTCAATTCCAGATTGTGAATCGAAGTGCCCGGCGGAATATTGCGCAGCGGCAACGCGTTGCCCACAAGAATGTCCGCTTCCGGCCCGCTCACAACTTTCTGCCCCACCTTCAATCCTTCAGGCACCAGAATGTAGCGCTTCTCGCCATCGGCATACGCCAGCAACGCAATCCGCGCTGAGCGGTTCGGATCGTACTCGATGGTCGTCACCGTAGCTGGAATGCCCGCCTTCTCCCGCTTGAAGTCAATGATGCGCAGCTTCTGCTTGTGCCCGCCGCCCCGGTGCCAGCTGGTAATGTCGCCCGAATTGCGCCGTCCGCCGGTGCGCTGCTTCTTCTCCACCAGCGGCTTATGCGGATGCTGCGTCGTAATATCGTCGTTGACGATCGTCGTCCGATACCGCAGCGTCTGCGTAGTAGGTCGATAAGTTTTTATAGCCATATCAGCTCTCTGTAGAGACGTTGCTTGCAACGTCTCTGCGTACAGCGCCGTCGCGTCAATCCGCTGCCCAGACGCAAACGTCGTTACAAATTCTGGCGCGTACTCCGGCATCTTCTCCCCGGCCCGCAGCCGCACATAAGCCTTCTTCCAGTCCGGACGGTACCCCGCAAACTTCCCCCGCCGCCGCTCTTTCCCCGGATAAGTCGCCGTGCGCACCGAGTACACCTTTACCTTGAAAATCGTCTGCACCGCCTGCTTGATCTCCGTCTTCGTCGCCTTGGGCGCAACCTGGAACACCAGCGTGTTCTGGTTTTCCTTGATCGCCAACCCTTTTTCCGTAATCACCGGACGCCGAATAATCTGATATGCGGATTTCATATTGAATAGGCCTAGGCCACCTCCGCCGCTTTTTCATGCCGCACACGCTTTCGCGGAGCCGCCGACGCCTTCTTCGCGCCCTCTTCTTTTTTCGCCTTGCGCTGCCGCTTGGGCAAACTATCCTTCAACGTAAGCTGTAGCTTCTCGATCGCGGGATGCGAAAAAATCACGCGATCATACTTCAGCAAGTGATAAGGATGAACTTCATTCCCCGCAATCAGCTCTAGCCCTTCAATATTGCGCGAGCTCAAGCTCCAGGTTGTGGTTCCCTGCGTTCGGCGCTTCCACGATCAGCACCGTCTTCTCAACCTTCAGCGCATCCAGCGCCGCCCGGAACGCTTTCGTCTTCGCGTCCTTCAGTTCGAACGAATTCACTATCGTCAGCTTGCCGTCGGCAAACTTCGCCGCCAGCGCCGAACGCAACGCGCCCAATAGCTTCTTGCGCGGGAACGCATAGTCGTAAGACCGCGGCGTCGGACCATGCACGGTAGCCCCGTGCCGCCACAGTGGCGACCGGATCGAGCCGATGCGCGCCCGCCCCGTGCCCTTCTGCTTCCACAGCTTCTTGCCCGAACCGGAAACCTGCCAGCGGGCCTTGGTAGCGTGCGTGCCGCGGTGCTGCCCGGCGCGGTAATGTTTCACCGCCTCCCAAAGCAGATCTTCATTCACCGCGCCGAAAATCTCATCGGCCAGATCGAACGTCCCGACCTTGTCCCCGCTCAAATTGTGAATATCAATCGATGCCATATTGCTTTCACTCTGACCACTGGCTACTGGCTACTGAGCACTGGTTTTACGCTTTCTTCGCCGCTCTCTTCGCCGCCTTCAACGGATCGACCGTAGCCGAACCCGCAAATCCACGCCGCTCTCTGGGCGGCTTCTTCGCCTTCATGATCACGATGATACCCACCCTGCGGCCCCGGCACACTGCCTTCGACCACCAGCAGATTCTCGTCTTTATCAACACCCAAAACTCGCAGATTGCGCTGCGTCACCCGAGCGTGTCCCATATGTCCCGACATGCGCATCCCCTTGAACACGCGCGAAGGAAACGCCGACGATCCAATCGATCCCGTAATCTGAAACATCGATCCATGCGACTTCGGACCGCCGGCAAAATGATGCCGCTTCACCACGCCCTGAAAACCCTTGCCCTTGCTGACTCCCACGATGTCGACAAACTTCTCGCCTTCAAAAATCTCGACCAGCACCCGGTCGCCAACTTTCACCGTAACGTCGCTGTCGGCAGCGCCATCGGTCTCAAGCGGCACTTCGCGCATGAACTTCACCGGAGGAAGATTGTTCTTCGCCAGATGTCCGCGCGCCGGCTTGGTCAGCCGCGACTCCTTCACAAACTCGACCAACCCAATCTGCGCCGCCTCGTAACCATCCCGCGTAGCCGACTTATGCTGCGTAATCACGCAAGGGCCAGCCTGCAGCACCGTGACCGGGCGCACATCGCCCTTCGAGTCAAACAGCTGCGTCATCCCAACCTTCTTGCCCAGAATCCCAGTAACTCTCGTCGCCATCTTCGTCTCCACCCAGCTTGGCTCGTCGTTTGCGACGGCTATTGGCTGGGAAGCTCGATGCCCTTAGCTAGCAGCTAGGAGCTAGAAGCTATTTATGTTCTTTCCCGAAAGCCTTAATCTCCACATCCACGCCCGCCGGCAGATCCAGCTTCATCAGCGCATCCACCGTCTGCTGCGTCGGCTCAAGAATATCGAGCAAACGCTTATGCGTGCGGATCTCAAACTGCTCCCGCGACTTCTTATCCACGTGCGGCGACCGCAGCACGCAGTACTTGTTCTTCATCGTAGGCAAAGGAATCGGCCCCGCAATCTGTGCCCCAGTGCGCCGCGCGGTTTCCACAATCTCGCCCGTCGACTGATCCAGGATGCGGTAGTCGTAAGCCTTCAACCGGATGCGAATTCTTTCTTTTCCAATCACGTTTCACTCTCTCTAACCCCTCCCGGCGTCTCCGGAAGGAAAGAACCAGCGGCAAGAAGCAAGCCGCGTTGAGTAGCGCCGGCGTCCCACCGGCATTTTCTAAACTTACGTCACAATCTCCGCAATCGTTCCCGCGCCCACCGTGTGCCCGCCTTCGCGAATGGCAAACCGCAAGCCCTTCTCCATCGCCACCGGTGTAATCAACTCAATCACCAGCGAAACATTGTCCCCAGGCATCACCATCTCGGTCCCGCCGGCAACTCCGCCACTCCCGTCACGTCCGTAGTACGCAAATAAAACTGCGGACGGTATCCCTTGAAGAACGGCGTATGCCGCCCACCTTCTTCTTTCGTCAGGATGTAAACCTCCGCCTTGAACTTCGTGTGCGGCGTGATCGATCCCGTCTTCGCCAGCACCATGCCGCGCTCCACATCTTCTTTCGCAATGCCGCGCAGCAGAAGCCCGGCATTGTCGCCCGCCATGCCTTCATCCAATTGCTTCTTGAACATTTCGACGCCCGTGACCACCGTCTTGCGCGTGTCGCGGAAGCCGACAATCTCCACTTCCTCGCCCACCTTCACTTTGCCGCGCTCGATACGCCCCGTAACCACCGTGCCCCGTCCCTGAATCGAGAAAATATCTTCAATCGGCATCAGGAACGGCTTGTCCAACTCGCGCGCCGGCTGCGGAATGTATTTGTCCACCGCCTCCATCAGCGCGTCCATCTGCGCTCTCCGCCTTCGCTTCCCCATTCAGCGCGCCCAGAGCCGATACCCGCACCACCGGCACATCGTCGCCCGGAAACTTGTAGCTCTTCAGCAACTCGCGCACTTCGAGTTCGACCAGTTCCAGCAGCTCGGGATCATCCACCGCATCCACTTTATTCAGCGCCACCACCAGATACGGCACACCTACCTGCCGCGCCAGCAGCACGTGCTCGCGCGTCTGCGGCATCGGACCATCCGTCGCCGCCACCACCAGAATCCCGCCATCCATCTGCGCCGCGCCCGTGATCATGTTCTTGATGTAATCCGCGTGCCCCGGGCAATCGACGTGCGCGTAGTGCCGGTTCGCCGTCTCATACTCCACGTGCGCCGTCGCAATCGTGATCCCGCGCGCTTTTTCTTCCGGAGCGTTATCGATCGAATCAAACGACCGAAACGTGTTCTTCGGATTATGCTTCGACAAAACCTTAGTGATCGCCGCCGTCAACGTCGTCTTGCCATGGTCAATGTGACCAATCGTCCCCACGTTGCAGTGCGGCTTATTCCGATCAAATTTCTCTTTCGCCATTTCTCTTTCCTCGCTACGACGGAACCAAATCATCTCCGTCGCTATATTTCTCGTAGTACGCGCCCAAAAACTGCGCCCTTTCTACCAATCCCTCTGAGACGATCCAGCTTTCAAACCGCTCACATTCCAACTGAAACCGTCCCCGAAACTTCTCGAAGTTCCGATGCCAGTCCCACCAGTCCTTCACTCGATACTGCCGAGCCTCCGGAGACTCGCACCAGACTTCGGTAAACAGATACCCATCAGCTTCGTACAACAATCGCGCCCAAGGCCCAGACACACCAAGGACTCCTTCAAAATCCGCCCGCCTGCCGTCCGCAACCCAAAACCTTCGATCGACCACGAACCGCGGGGAGTGTAGTCACTTCGTAGTCCCCTGCACCTTGGCGATGATTTCCTCCGCAACAGATCGCGGAGCCTCCTCATAACGCGCAAAGTGCATCGAGTACTCAGCCCGTCCCTGCGTCGACGACCGCATGTGCGTCGCATACCCAAACATCTCAGCCAAAGGAACAATCGCCTTGATCACCTGCGATCCAGCGCGATGCTCCATGCCTTCAATGCGTCCGCGCCGCGAACTCAGGTCGCCCATGATCACGCCGGCGTAATCTTCCGGCGTAACCACTTCAACCGCCATCACCGGCTCCAGCAGCACTGGCGAAGCCTTCCGCGCAGCTTCCTTGAACGCCATCGACCCGGCAATCTTGAAAGCCATTTCGTTCGAGTCGACATCGTGATAGCTGCCGTCATACAGCGTAGCCTTCACATCGACCATCGGATAGCCCGCCAGAATTCCACCCTCCAGCGCTTCCTGAATTCCCTGATCAATCGGCTTGATGAATTCCTTCGGCACCGAACCGCCAACAATGTCATTAACGAATTCGTAGCCCGTCCCCGCAGGTTGCGGATCCAGCCGAATCTTGGCGTGCCCATACTGCCCGCGGCCACCGGTCTGGCGAATGTATTTGCCTTCCGCCTCGGAGTGCTTGCGAATCGTCTCGCGATAAGCCACCTGCGGCTTGCCGACGTTTGCCTCAACTTTGTATTCGCGCATCATGCGGTCGACAATGATCTCGAGATGCAACTCGCCCATGCCGCTGATGATGGTCTGTCCACTGTCGGGATCGGTATGAACTTTAAAGGTAGGATCTTCCTGCGCCAGTCGCCCGAGCGCCATCCCCATTTTTTCCTGATCGGCTTTCGTCTTCGGCTCAACCGCAACCGAAATTACGGGAACCGCAAACGTAATATTTTCGAGCGCAATGGGATGATCTTCGCTGCAGATCGTGTCGCCCGTGCTGACGCCCTTCAATCCAACCGCAGCACAAATGTCGCCCGCAAGAATCTCGCTGATTTCTTCCCGCTTGTTGGCGTGCATCTTGAGCAACCGCCCAATGCGCTCACTCCGGCGCCGCCCCGTGTTCAGCACGGAGTCCCCGGTCTTAAGCTGCCCGGAATAAACCCGAATAAACGTCAACTGCCCGACAAAGGGATCAGCCATGATCTTGAACGCCAAAGCCGAAAACGGCTCTTTGTCGTCCGCTTTGCGAAAAATCTGCTCCCCGTTGTCCGGATTCAGCCCATGCGTTTCCGGCACATCGAGCGGCGACGGCAGATAATCCACCACCGCATCCAGCAGCGGCTGCACACCTTTATTCTTGAACGCAGTCCCCACCACCACCGGAAATACTTTCAAAGCAATCGTCGACTTGCGCAGCGAAGCCCGCAATGCATCCGCGCTGATCTCTTCGCCTTCCAGAAACTTGTGCAGGATTTCATCGTCGTTCTCGGCAATGCTCTCCACCAACTGCGCGTGGAACGCTTCGGCCTTCTTCTTCAATTCGGCGGGAATTTCTTCGGTGAGGTACTCGGCCCCCATCGTGTCGTCCTGCCACACGATCGCCTTCATATTGATGAGATCGATGACGCCCTTGAACTTATCTTCCTGCCCGATAGGAATCTGAATGGCGACCGGCTTGGCACTTAGCCGTTTGCGGATGGTATCGATGGCATGCTCGAAATCCGCGCCCATCTTGTCAATCTTATTAATGAAGCAAATCCGCGGGACACCGTACTTGTCAGCCTGCCGCCAGACTTTCTCCGACTGCGGCTGCACTCCGTGCACCGCGTCAAACACGGCGACAGCGCCGTCCAGCACGCGCAACGAACGCTCTACTTCCGCCGTGAAATCCACGTGCCCGGGCGTATCAATAATATTGATGCGAATATCGCGCCAGGTGCAAGTCGTAGCCGCGGACGTAATCGTAATCCCGCGCTCCTGCTCCTGCTCCATCCAGTCCATGGTCGCTGTGCCTTCGTGCACCTCTCCGATGCGGTGCGTCTTTCCCGTATAAAACAGGATGCGCTCCGTCGTAGTGGTCTTTCCGGCATCAATGTGCGCCATGATGCCGATATTCCTGCAGCGTTCTAATGGGACTGTTCTAGGCACGACTCTCTAACTCTTTCTTCACTTCTTCAATTTCTCTCTTCGTAGAGACGTAGCTTGCTACGTCTTGCGTCCACTACCACCGGTAATGTGCGAAAGCCTTATTAGCCTCTGCCATGCGATGCACATCTTCTTTCTTCTTGATGGCCGCGCCTTTTCCATTCGCCGCGTCCAGCAATTCGTTGCTCAACTTGTCGACCATCCCCCGCTCCGCGCGTCCACGCGCATAAGTCAGCAGCCAGCGGATCGCCAGCGAGGTCCTCCGGTCAGCATTCACTTCCACCGGCACCTGATAGTTGGCGCCGCCCACGCGCCGCGTCTTCACTTCGAGCAAGGGTTTGGCGTTCTCTACGGCTTTGGTGAAAAGCTTCAAAGCCTCGTCGCCGCCTTTTTCCTGCACCTTGGTCAGGGCCTCATAAAAAATACCCTCGGCAGTCGAGCGCTTGCCCTGCCACATCATCGAGTTGATAAACTTCGTCACCAGATTCGAGCCATAAACGGCGTCGGCTGGTACGGTCCGCTTTGCTGTATGTCCTTTACGAGGCATTCCGCTTTAGCTCCTGGCTCTCAGCTCTTGTTCCTTAGCCCTTCTTCGCCCGCTTGGCGCCGTATTTCGACCGCCCCTGCTGACGGCCGGCAACGCCCACCGCGTCCAGCGTGCCGCGAATCACGTGATAACGCACGCCCGGCAGATCTTTCACTCTGCCGCCCCGAATCAGCACAATCGAGTGCTCCTGCAAATTGTGCCCCACGCCGGGAATATAGGTCGTAACTTCAATCCCGTTAGTCAGCCGCACCCGCGCCACTTTCCGCAACGCCGAGTTCGGCTTCTTCGGCGTCTGCGTATACACGCGCGTGCAAACTCCACGCTTCTGCGGACACCCCTGCAGCGCCGGACTCGCCGTCTTATACCGCGGCCGCTTCCGTCCATCACGCACTAACTGATTAAAAGTAGGCACTCTATGCCGCTCCTTCTCGCATACTGAAGGTCGCACACCGAATCCAGCCCTTGCAGGCGGCAGCGCGCGGCGCCATCAGCTTTCCCGGTCGCTTACCACGCGATCCGGGCTGGCAGGCAAAATCGGCCAGCCATGCTTCTCGCCGCACACGAATCACGGAGAGAGATTCTTGGGTCCCAACCTAGATTTACGCTGCCGACGGTGGCACCCGGCAAAAACTCGGGGGTGCTCCGTATCGCCAGCTCTGTCCCGCATATCCTTCCGCAGACCACTTTCGCGCCTGACTCAGGCGCTCCAGCAGCCCTCGTGATAGGGCGAAAGGCAGCGCAGGAACGTTTCAGCGAGGAAAGTTTCCGGTACCCTACTTCACCAGAAACGCATTTCTCAAAAGCTCTACCGCCAGCTCCCGCACACCTCCGCTGGAACTCACGGCACACAGCAAGCCTGGATTAACTCGCGGAACCTTACAAATATAGCAACTGGGTGGAAACATCGTCAACCCATCTTTTTGCATCCCACTGTCGATGCCGGAGAATCCGGAGCGTTTCCGCCAAGTTCGGTTCCGCTAGCGTTCGGACAGTTGGATTGTTATCCTGAGCCAGACGCTTTCTGTCCAGCGAAGGATCTGGGCGAGCAGCGCGAAGTGTCGCAGCTTGCCCTGAGAGAGCAAAAGCAACCGAAGGGTTTCTCTGCGACACAATAATTGCGCGTTTTGCTCGCCTCCTTGCCAAACTGCACCCGACGTTCGCACCGAGCCAGCTTGCTGAATCCGTCTCCAGCCTCTAAACTACAAGTTTTCCATTCCAATGAAGCAATTCGCCTTGTCGGATACCACCATGAGGCGGCGAGAGGATGCATGGGAAGGTTGCGTTTCGGCCAGCAGGCGTGGATAGTCGTCATCATTTCCAGCTTTGTGCTCTTGTCGGCGTGCGGCGGCCACAGGCCTCCTGGCTCCCCACCCGTCGCCGCAAGAATCCTCTTGAACCCCGCCACAAGTCTTTCCATGCAGGCGGGCACCGCTGTTGTATTCACCGCAATTGCTCAAAACGGTGCGGGCACAGGCATCCGGACGGGGTTCACCTACGCCTCATCCAATTCCGGAATCGTCGACGTCGCTCCCAACGGCCTCGCCTGTGCCGGCACCTGGAACGCCCCGCTTTACAGCGTTTGCACACCCGGCGGCCAAGGGACGGCTCAAATTACCGCCTCCTCCGGCGGAGTGACCAGTGCTCCCACCCTGGTTTTCGTCCATCCCTTCATCGCCAGCATTCAGGTCAGCGTAGTTCCGCCCGTCAATTCCCCCCCGCCGGCCTGCCCCGCCCAGGTCGCACTTCCCGCTGCTTGCGACCTCCCATTCAAGGCCACCAATTCCTGCCTCTCGCAGAACCAGATACTAAATCTACAGGCCACCGCACTTGACAACCAGGGAAACGACATTACCCCCTCGGTCGGCCCCTTTAACTGGAGCCAGTCCAACAACGGTGTTGCCACGCTTACTCCGATTGTGACCGTTACTTACGACAACGTACCTACCAACCAGGCAAATGCATCAGCCAACACGCCGGGACAAACCCAGGTGATCGCCTCGGCCTCAGGCGTCTCCAGTCAAGCCTTCGACTTCGAGACCTGCCCGGTGCAGTGCATTTCCCTGGCGCTCGACGTAAGCGGTTCTCAACAGAGCAACTTGACCAGCTTTGTGGTCAATAAGGGAACACCCCAAATCATCACCGCCACCGCCGTCGACGTTCAAGGCTGCATCGTGCCCAAACCACCGCTGACTTGGATCTCTTCCGAGCCGGCTGCTCTGATCGCGGGCAGCGGTACCACAGGCTGCGGTGCTGCCGGCTCAACAACCTGCAGCGTCTCCACCGCCCAGCCCGGAGTGGCTGCGATTACGGCATCCTGTACCCCGCCTGCTTGCAACGTCGGTTTCCCTCTCAATCTGAATCCTAGCGTTTTTGCTCCTCCATACATCCCGCAACCGGTTTATCCCGTCACCGCCATTTCAGGATTAGTAACCGGCGCCACGTCCAACACCACCGTCTTGGCCACTAGTCAGGATTGTTACAGCAACATCTTATGCGACGTGGCCATATACAACGTCTCCACGTCCACCAACCTCCCCGGCGGCGCCTTCGAGGTGCCCACGCCTCCCAATTCGCTGATGTTCGATCTCGGAGGAGACAAGGCCTACATGGGTAGTGAATTCGGCGCTGTTGCCATTACTCCCTCGAGCTTTGGAACCTCCGCCAGTCCCTTCTCATCTCTGTCCGCACCAGGAACCACTATGGGATTGGTAACCGGCAACGTTCTCGCCGTGTCGCACAATGGCACGCAGGCCATCTTCTCCGATACACTCGCCACTCCCAACCAGGTATACCTCGTCAACGGCACCTCGTCGATACCGCTGAACATTAACAGCGCGACGGCAGCGGCATTTTCGCCCGACGGCATGGAAAATTTCATCCTCGGCAATGGCGGCAACACCTTGTATGCCTATTCCGCTCTGCAATACCTGCAGGTGGTGCAGCCGAATCCTTTGCCTACTCCCGCCACTTCGATCGTTTTCAACTCGACGGGTTCGTTCGCCCTGCTCTCCGGCGGAAGTCCTGCCGGCAGCCTCGCCGTCTACGACACCTGCGACAACTCCCTTGTACTCCCGTACCTGTCAGCCCCAGGCATCCCCGGTCCTCCTATGTTCCTCAGGATGGTTCCCTCGGGCAACGTCCCCATGGGCAACACGATCATCCCTACCCTTCAAACCCAGGGCCTCGACTTTTTCTTCGGCATCGACAGCACCGGCATCGATATCATCGCCACCACTTCCTCCATGGGACCGCTCACCGCCCTCTGTCCACAGCAAGTCACCCTAGCCCAACTCCAGCCCCCAACCACCCCACCCACATTCTTTCTGCCCACTCACATTAATATCGGCCAGGGCACATTCCACCCCATCAACTTCTTCCTCTCACCCGACGCCACCAAGGCCTACATCATTGCCAGCGATCTCGGCGTCCTCGTCTATGACTTCAACACCAACGCCACATCCCGAATCCCGCTCGTCAACAACGCCGCTCCCGTTGCCGCCGATATCACCGTGGATGGCACCTTGATCTACGTGGCCGGCTCCGATGGCGAACTGCACGAGGTCAACACTGCTCTCGCCCTCGACCGGATGGACGTCTCCTTTTCGCCACTCGTCAACTCTCCCAACAGCTTCTGCTTCACCGGATCCAACTGCGCCCTGAACATAGTGGCCGTAAGGCCGTAACCATCCCGCGGACTGAACGGGGCGGGCTAGTTCGGGGGCGGGTTCGCGTGGGCACGAGTTCGCGTGGGGACGGCCGCCTCGCCCGTCCAGGCCAGCGCAAAGCGCGGCCGCATGCCGCCCCGCTCTTTAGCCCCCCTGCATGATTTTGGGTAGCGCAGATCAGCGAAGATTTTGGGTGGCGCAGCGCTTTAGCGCGGCGATAAGCACCCGCCAGGAAAAAGGGCTTTAGCCCGGCTGGAAGCGGCTCTCAAGCCGTCTTTTCCAAATCTTTCGCTACACTATCCAGCACTCCATTGACGAACTGCACCGATTCCAAACTGGAGAATTTCCGCGCAATCTCCAGCGCTTCATTGATCACCACCGCCCGCGGCGTCTCTGGATAGCCCAGAAACTCCGCCACCCCCGCCCGCAGCAGATTGCGATCCACCGCCGCCATGCGCTCCATACGCCAGTGTTCGGCGTGCCCCTCAATCAGCTTGTCGATTTCCGTCACTCGATCCGTAGCCACCCGGAACAAATCTTCCGCGAATCCCCGCACCTCGGCGCTGGTCCCGCCATGCTCTGCCCAAAACGTTCGCTGCACCTGATCCACCGTCTGCTTCCCCATGTCCGCCTGAAACAGCATCTGCAACACCAGTTCGCGAGATTTGCGCCGAGTACCCATAGGCAGTTGCCTGTGTGCAGTTGCTAGTTGTCAGTTTACTGGAGAGAGAGGACTATTTGCGCTTCGTCCTCTTTTTGGGTTTGTCATTCCGACGTTTGGGTTTGTGATTCCGAGCGAAGCGAGGAGCCTGTTTCCTGCTGACGGCTGATAGCTGATGGCTGATAGCCTGCTTCAGCGACGCCATCTCCACCGCCGCTAGCGCCGCCTCCAACCCCTTGTTCCCCATCTTCAGCCCAGCCCGGTCGATGGCCTGTTCCAGGTTCTCGCAGGTAAGCACCCCAAACGCATGCGGAACCCTAGTCTCCTGTGCCGACTGCCCAATCCCCCGGGTAACTTCGTTCACGATGACATCGTAATGAGCCGTATCCCCGCGCAGCAAACATCCAAGACAAATGACGGCGTCATACTTTCCAGTCTCTGCCAAAACCCGCGCCGCGAGCGGAATCTCAAACGCCCCCGGCACGCGCACCAGCTCAATATCTTTCCTGTCAGCTCCAGAGCGCACCAGCCCGTCAATCGCGCTCCGCAAGAGCCTCTCCGTAATAAATGCATTAAACCTGGAAACGACAATCGCAAAACGCCTGCCCGAAGCGCTAAGCGCGCCTTCGAGCGCGTCGAACTCAGTCGCGGGAAGACGCTCCACAACAAGATCCTTATTGTGCTTCTTCTCCGTGACCGAGTGCCTCCGTGGTTTGCTCCGCACTACCCTCTGCCCAGTTAAAGACTTTGACTTTATTTCCCCTTGAACCCCGCCGCCCGCTTCTCCAGAAACGCCGCAGTACCTTCCTTCTTATCCTCAGTAGCGCAGGCCACACCGAACAAAACCGCCTCCAGATACAATCCCTCGCTCAAAGTCATCTCCATGCCTTTGTTCACGGCCTCCATCGCATACTGCACGGCCAGCGGACCATTCGCGATAATCTTCGCCGCAATCGCCTCCGCCCGCGGAATCAACTCCGCCGCCACCGTAACTTCATTCACCAGCCCGATGCGATGCGCTTCCTGCGCCGTAATCATGTCCCCGGCCAGCACCATCTGCATCGCAATGCCTTTGCCCACCAGCCGCGGCAGCCGCTGCGACCCGCCATAGCCCGGGATAATCCCCAGCTTCACTTCCGGCTGCCCCAGCTTCGCATTCTCACTCGCCAACCGCATCGTACAAGCCAAAGCAATCTCGCATCCCCCACCCAAAGCAAATCCATTGATGCAGGCAATCACCGGCTTGCCCAGATTCTCTATCAGATTAAGAACGCTCTGTCCCCGGTGCGTGTACTCTTTGCCCGAAACCGCATCGTTCTTGGCCAACTCGCCAATGTCCGCCCCGGCAATAAACGCCTTCTCACCCGCACCAGTAAAGATGACGACGCGAACAGAAGCATCGGCCTTAATCTCATGAAACGCGGCCCGCAACTCTTCCATCGTGGCCATATTCAGCGCGTTCAGCACCTTAGGCCGGTTCACGGTGACGTAAGCGATCGCGTTTCTTTTTTCCAGAAGTATGTTTTCGAAATTCATAGATGCATTTTCCATTCCTGCGAGCCGTTTCCTGGATGGCCGGCCCCATGTTCCCACGCATACCCTAACGAGCTATCCCTTCCACCCACAAGTTCCACAGCCCTTCCACTATGAAAACGAGACCAAGAACAACAAAGGACGCCCGGGCGAACTTCTGGTCCGGAACAGGCCGCTTCCAGTTTCGGTACAGGATAGGCTCTTTACGGAATCCGTGGTAAACGAAGGAAGGCCCTAGAAGCAGCCACACAACGCTCATCCAGACCGAACCACGAACGGCCATATTCGCTATTTCTAAACACATCCAATCAGATCCAGGACGGAGATTTATTCTCGTTCAAAACTTACTTCCCCCGCGCCACCATCGCCACATCATCCTTGCCCAAATCGCAACTGATGCAGCGCTGCGTCCACAACCGGTGTCCAAACACCTTCCCGCAGCGCGGACACTTCCACTCCGTCAGCCACCACCCGCCCGCCAGGTACACCCCAATCCAGCCCACTAAAATCGCGGAATCCGCCGGCTCTCCCAGTTTCAGCTTCCCAATCATGAAACCCAATAAAATAAAGCTGAGAAACAGCACCACCACCAGATTCCGCCGTGCCACATAACTCCGCCAAGCCCGGCGATAGGTTGCAACATCCTGCGGACTGCCTTCATCCGGCATCCGATCGGTTATTCTTCGTTTCTCCATAGAAGCATCGACCTACAGCTTATTCGCCTTCGGATTACTCGGGTCCGAATAATCATAGAACCCGCGCCCCGTCTTCTTCCCGTACCACCCCGCCATCACCATCCGCTTCAGCAGCGCAGGCGAAGCGAACCGCCGCTCCTTAAATTCGTCAAACATCACCTGAGTAATGTAATAAGTAGTGTCCAACCCAACGAAGTCGAGCAAAGTAAACGGACCCATGGGATACCCGCACCCCAGCTTCATCGCATTATCAATATCTTCAATCGACCCCACACCTTCCTCATAAGCCCGGATCGCATCCAGCAAATAAGGCACCAGCAGGCGGTTCACAATGAATCCCGTCTTGTCCGAAGTCCGCACCGGAACCTTGCCCAGCTTTTTCGCAAACTCGTAGGCGGTTTGATAAACGTCGTCGGCAGTGGCAATCGTCCGCACCACCTCCACCAGCTTCATCAGCGGCACCGGATTAAAAAAGTGCAGCCCAACAAACCGCTCCGGCCGCTTCACCGAAGTCAAAAGCTCAGTCACCGAAATCGAAGAAGTATTCGAAGCAAAAATCGCCTCCTTCTTCACCACCCCATCAATCGACGCATACATCTTCTTCTTCTCATCCACATTCTCGATGATGGCCTCAATAACAATGTCGCAATCGGCCAGGTCCGCCTTGTTGGTAGTCCCCTTAAGCCGCGCCCGGATCGCATCCTTCTGCGCCCCCGTAATCCCACCCTTCTCGACGGGCCGCTCGGCAAACTTAGCCAAAGACTTCTCAATCCCGGCAAACCCCTTATCCAGAAACCTCTGCTCCACCTCGAGCACCGTCACATCAAACCCAGCCGTAGCGCAAACCTGCGCAATGCCAGACCCCATCAGCCCACACCCGAGAACGCCGACCTTCTTAATTTCCATGATTCTTCCTTCAATTCGTAAAAAGCTTTGTCATCCTGAGCGAAGCGAAGGACCTATGCAGTTTGCCGGAGGCGGCTGAATGCATCGGTTCTCCGCTTCGCTCAGAATGACAAAAATATTATCTGCGGAAATCCGCTTCTAAAAATTCAGCAGCGTCTCCACGATCATCGCAATCCCCTGCCCGCCCCCAATGCAAGCTGTAGCCAGCCCATACTTCTTCTTCCGCCGCCGCAACTCATACAACAAAGTAATCACCAGCCGAGTCCCGGTAGCCCCCAGCGGATGCCCCAAAGCAATCGCCCCGCCATTCACATTAACTTTTTCGCGATCCAAACCCAATTCCTTCTCTACGCCCAGATACTGCGCCGCAAACGCCTCATTCACTTCAATCAAATCAATGTAGTCCAAAGAAAGCCCGGCCTTCTGCAGCGCAATCTTAGTAGCCGGCACCGGACCCCGCCCCATCACCTTCGGCTCAACTCCAGCCACGCCCCAGCTGACAATCCGACCCAGCGGCACCAGATTTCGCTTCCGCGTTTCCTCCAGCGACATCAACACCACAGCCGCCGCTCCATCCACAATCCCGCTAGCGTTCCCGGCCGTGACCGTTCCATTGCGACCAAACGCAGTCTTCAGCTTCGCCAGTCCTTCCAAAGTGGTCTGCGGTCGCCGGTGGTCGTCCTCAGTGAAGGATTCCCCGGTAGCCTCGCCTTTGGAATTCTTCAGTGGAACCGGAACCAGCTCTTCCTGAATTCGTCCTTCTTTATAAGCCGCATCCGCCTTCTGCTGCGACCTCAGCGCAAACTCGTCCTGCATCTCCCGCGTAATCCCATGCTCCGACCCGTAAAGTTCTGCGGTGTTAGCCATATAAGACCCGCAATAGCTATCGAGCAGCGCCACCATTAGCGAATCTTCCAGCTTCCCGCCCGGAGCCAAAGTAAATCCATCACGCCCGCGAATCACAAACGGAGCCTGCGACATCGCCTCCATCCCGCCCGCCAGCACAATCTTCGCCTCATCGGTCTGAATCATCTGAGCCGCCGAAACAATCGACTGCATCCCCGACCCGCACAGCCGGTTCACCGTCAGCGCCGGAGTCTCAATCGGCAACCCCGCCCGCAACCCTACATGCCGCGCCCCATACAAAGCGTCGCCCGAAGTCTGCTGCGCATTGCCAAACACCACGTGATCAAATTCCTTAGGATCAACCCCAGCCCGCTCCATCGCCCCCTTGGCCGCAACCGCGCCCAACTCCTGCGCCGTAAAGTCCTTCAACTTCCCGCAATAGCGCCCAAAAGGCGTGCGAGCCCCGCTGACAATCGCAATATCACCCGTTTTCAACATGATTTTCCTGAAAGAATCCCTGGATCAGAGCGCATCAGAGCAGATAGAAAACACTGATGCAGACTGGTTAGTGTAGCAGCGCACAAACAGATTTGACCACTGGTCCACTTGGCAATCGATCAGTTTGAATCGCGGTCGTAGAGTGGTTTGATTTACGATTGCACCACTATGAGATGGGAAAGGTTCTTCGGAGTTGGTCCAAAGAAACTACCGATTTGGGCGGCATTGTGTACCGCGCGTGCTGACGGATCAAACCCAAAGTATCTTCCGGAGGCGAAGCATGCAGTCCTCGTAATGGTTCGCTCGCCCGAGTCGGAGGTGGAGAGCGCAATCCGTTCCGTACTGCAATCGAATGGCTGGCGTGAGCCAGCCATCCAGAACTTGAAAACGCTAAACGATCCGTTCCGCAGCGACGACCCGATTATGCGGACTTGTCACGACGCTGCGGCTAAGAAGGAGGGCGGAATAATCGTTTACTCGGATCCAATGGAGGAAGGAATCCCATGGAGCAACGCCTAAGCCTTATCACCCTAGGAGTAACCGATCTAACCCGCAGCCGCGAATTCTACGAGCGCCTGGGATGGCGCCGTTCCATGGCCAAAGCAGAAGGCATCGCATTCTTCCAGGCGGGAGGCATGGCCCTGGCACTCTATCCGCGCCACGAGTTGGCGAAGGACGCAAACATCTCGCCCGAAGGCCAAGGCTTCGGCGGGATAACACTGGCCTACAACACCCGCAATCGCAATGAAGTGGATTCAGTGCTGAAAGAAGCGAAAGCCGCAGGAGCAACGATCGTCAAGCCCGCCCAGGAAGCCTTCTGGGGAGGCTATTCCGGCTACTTCTCCGACCCAAACGGGTTCCTATGGGAGGTAGCCTGGAATCCCGGATTCGCAATAGCAGAAGATGGAAGCATTCGACTTCCAGACTAGCCACAATGGGCTCGGGAAGGGCACGACTTTAGTCGTGCCGTCCAGAACCAATACGGACGGGGCTTTAGCCCCTGCGGGAACCAGCTAAGCCACAGCCCCCGCGGCCCGCGCCGCCGCCAACGCCACAATCTTCCCGTGCCCCTGCCCCAGCGAAGTAGCCAGCGCATGCTCAGCCCGGTTGATCACTTCGGTCACAATATCCACCGGATCGTAACTCTCTTTCACCACGGCCTCAGCCAGCCCTGCCGAAAATTCCATGGCATGGCCTTTCGCTGCGCCATCTTTCGCAGGCAAGTGCACCCCTGCGATGATCTTCCGCAATTTCTCGACCGCCATCATCGCTTCTTTCTCTGCCGTATCCCCGAGAATGATCGCGATGGTCGTAGTGTCATAGCGAAACGCCAAATCATTAGTCCGGATGTTCGCCGCAAACTGTTGCCCAATCTTTTCCATCGCGCCTTCCACCGCAGCCTCGCCATATTCCTTGATCAGCGCCGCGCTCCGCCCAAACTGCATCAGCAGCACCGAAAGCGGCGCCGCATTCTGCACCGCCCGCTTGCTCTCCGCCAAAAGCAAATCCAGATAAGACCCGCGCTTCAGCAGTCCCGACTTCTCCTCCGTCACCGAAAGATTCTTCACCAGCCGTCGCAGCCCGGCATTATTCAGCGCAATCACCATCTGATCCGCCAGAGTCTTCAGCACCACCGCATCGGTATGCGGCCAGGTCCGCGGCTTATTGTGCATCAGCGCCAGCACCCCCACTGAATCCTCGCCGTTGCTCAGCGGCAACGCCAAAATCGCCGAAGTTCCCAGTTCCGCCAGCGCTTTGTGTGCAGTCTTCAGTTCCGGACTCTTCTGCGCATCGGCGATAGTAATCGGTTCCGTCGAACCCATGTCCTGCAGCGCGCACAGCACTTCCTTGATCGCCCCTGAACTGCCCGCCTTCACTCCCCGGCCGCAGAACTCCTGCACTGCCGTAGGTGCGGATCCTGGTGTACGCATCAAAGCCACACAACGCGATATCTCCCAGTGCCCGCCAATCTCGTTGACCGCCGTAGTAAGCACTGCCGGCGCCGTCCCCTGGTGATAAAGTTTGCGCGTGATCTCCGCCACCCGGGTCACATTGCGCATCTCCGCCGCCGGATCAGCCGCCGGCGCCGCAGCCGCGGGCGACGCAGCCGTCACCGTAGTCGCTGCCGGCAACGGCGTCGACCCCGCATAGCTCGGAGTCATCCCCGCCGCCATATACAGCCGCTGCAAATCCTCGTTGCGCTCTTCCTCGCGCGGAAACAGTTCCTGAATCCTTTGCAGCCTCTCGACCGCTTTGTTCCGCATCCCGTACTGCACCAGGATTTCCGCCTGCAACATCAGATCCTGCAATGTCGACGCTCCCAGCGTCGCTTCCTGCGCCTGCACCGACTCTACCGGCGTGTTACCCTGCGTGAACCGCGCCGCAATCGCTTTGAACTTGCTATCGTCAATCTTCCCTTTCAACATCTCCAGCCGCTTCTTGTGGCCGGATTCGTACGGATCCACTTCTGCCGCCCGGTCCAGGCACTCCGCCGCCTTCGCGAAATCTCCCGTCCCGCAATACACATCAAAAAGCTTCAACAGAGTCTGGCAGTAGTCGCCCTCCCGGTTCGACGCATTGAACAGCTCGCCCAAAAACTCCAGCATTTCCGGTGACGCCTTCCGCGCCGCTGTAATCTCCTGCATCACCGCCACAAACTGCCGCCGCTCGCCCCTCTTCGCCTGGAACTGCCCCAGCTTCCGCGCCAGTGACACTGCCGCCGCATCCTGCTCCGCATCCGCCAACTGTCCAATCAGCGCCGTCACCTGCGGCATCCGGTTGGGATTCTGTTCAAACAGCTGCCAAACTAGCGGCTCCGCGTCGGCATACCGCCCCGCCGCCAGCAAAGCCTCGCGCATAAATCTCTCGCAGATGCGGCGAATTCTTCCCCGCGTTCACCTGCGCCTCAAGAATAAAGATCGCAGCTCCCACCTGCCCCTGCCCCAGCAGGCTCTTGCCGTAGGCCAGCGTGATCTCCTCATCCGAGGAATCTTCCTGGTAAGCCCGCTCATACCACTGCGCCGGATCGCCGCCCCCCTCGGCCGCCAGTTGCGCCACCCGCTTGAATGCTCCCGCCGCAGCCTTGCTGTCTCCCATCTCCGACGACAGTTCTGCAACCCGTAGAAAATTTGCCTGGGTCGGCTCCAGCGCCACCACCCGCCCCAGCACTTCCAGCGCGCCTTTCTTGTTCTCCAGCTTCGCCAAATCGCTCAATGCGGATTCATAAGTTCCCACCGCCAGCTTCTTGTTCGACCCTTCCAGCAATTGCCCGAAGCGGAATTTCTGCTCCCAGGTCGGACTCCCATGCCGCGCCAGCTTCTTATAAGTCAGGCTGGCCCGCGTAGCGTCTTCCGCTTTCACCTGCCGCTCAAACAATTCCCCCAGCAGCCGCACCGCATCGTGCGTACGGTTCTGCGACAGACACAGATCCGCTGCCAGTTGCCGCACCGTATCGTTTTCCGGATCGTCGCGCAGGGCCAGCAGATATTCTTCCAACGCTTCCGCGGCCTTCCCCTTCTGCAGAAGCTTTTCCGCGCGCTCGATGCGCTTGCCTAGCTCGGCTCGGTCGAGACGTTTTGTGATCTCAGGCATGGGTAAGTTCGGGGCAGAGTACTGCTCCCTCGATTCTAGGAGCCGCTCTCAACCCCAGCAATCCGTAAGGACCACCCCGCGATTACGAAAGTCACTGGAACCCAGTGGTCAGAGGTCAGTGGCCAGTGATCAGTTGCCAGAAAAACCGAATCGTTCGCACTGACTACTGACCACTGGCCACTGACCACTTGTTTTGATATCGTGCCCCATGCCTCAAGCCCCCGACCTCGTCCACGAACAAGGTCTCCATCATCAACTCACTGCTGGACAAATGACCATGGTCGCCGTCGGCGGCTCCATCGGCACCGGACTTCTCCTCGGCTCCGCCGCCGCCCTCGAAGTCGCCGGACCCTCCGTAATCGTGAGCTACATCATCGCCGCCTTCATCGCCTACACCGTCGCCATGGCTCTAGGAGAACTAGCCAGCGTGCACCCCGCCGCCGGCGCCTTCGGCCTTTACGGCGAACTCTACCTCAACCAATATCTGGGATTTCTCTGCCGCGCCGCATACTGGGCCGCCATCGCCTTCTCCATCGGAGCCGAACTCACCGCCTCCGCCACCTACATGACCTACTGGTTCCCCGCCGTGCCCGGCGAGCTTTGGGTCATCGTATTCTCTGCCCTGCTTCTTCTAGTCAACCTGCGCAGTGTAGGTTCCTACGGACGCTTCGAATTCTGGTTCTCCATGATCAAGCTCGCCACCATCGTGGCCTTCATCCTCGCCGGCGCAGCCCTGCTCGTTGGCGGCCGCGTAGCCCCGCAGTTCACAGCCCACGGCGGATTCTTTCCCAAAGGTCCAACCGCGCCTCTGCTCGCTGTCTTCTGGGCTATTTACGCCTTCGGCGGCATCGAGATGCTCTCTGTCACCACCGGCGAATCACATTCCTCAAAGGATATCCCCCGCGCCGCTCGCCTCTCGATCTTCCTCCTGGCCGGTATCTATCTCGGCGCCATCACGATCCTCGTAGGTGTCATGCCCTGGAACCACACCGGCGTTTCCGAGAGCCCGTTTGTCAGCGTCCTTCGCCTGGCCAAGGTTCCAGCCGCGGCCTACCTCATGAATTTCGTAGTCCTGACCGCCGCGCTTTCCGGAGCCAACGCCAAACTCTACGCGGCCTCCCGCCTGCTTTTTTCCATGGGACGCACCGGATGGGCTCCCGCAAGATTAGGCAAGCTAAACGCCTCCGGCTCGCCTCGCCTGGCTCTGCTCGTCTCCTCCTACGGCATCGTCACTGCGCTCATCATCGAACACTGGGCCGGGCAGCAATCCTTCGTCTACATCATGGGAGCCGCATTCTCCGGCCTTATCTTCTCCTGGGTCGTATCCCTCGCAGCCCACGTAAGCTTCCGCCGCCGCCTCACTCCAGCAGACGTCGCCGCCCTCCCCATGCGTTCCCCGCTAGGCATCTGGGGATCGATCATCGGCGTCGTCCTGGCCTCCGCCGTAGTCCTCCACACCCTCTTCGCCACCCGCATAAACGCAATAGGAGGCCTAGTCTTCTTCGCCGCCCTAACCGCAGCCTACCGATTCCTGAAACGCCGCCGCGAAGGCGCCTAAGGCGATTATGTGGGGAGAAAGCTTATGTGGGGAAGAGAGTCTGTGTGGTTATGTGGGGACGGGCGCCTTCGCCCGTGCAGACAAGCGCAGCGAGCCGCAGCAGCGCCCAACTCCAATCCATCGTGGGATTTTGGCCGACGCACGGATTTGGCGGAGCGAGGGTGGAGCAGGCCTTCAAGGCCTGCGTCAAAGGCACCACACTTGGCGGGCTTTAGCCCCTGAGATACCTCAACAAAACTCCTCAGCCTCCGTTACCGACGTAAGCCGGCTCCCCGCTTTTGCGCTACCCCCAGCCCACCCCACTCCACTAGCCTCGACAAGGATTCCCCATCCACAGGCCAAACCGTGACCATCTCAACCCTGCTGCTCCGTTCCTCGAACCCCGGCGGATTCATCGTCTGGTGCCTTATCGGAATCTGCGCCGGCATCTACCTGTTCGTCCAGGGCTTCCGTCTGTTACAACGTCGCCAGCTAATCCTCAACACCCCAGCCTCCAAAATTCGCAGCGCATCCATGGGGATGGTCGAACTCAACGGCCTCGCCGTCGGACCCTACACCATGGTCGCTCCCATCACCACCCGCTCCTGCTACTGCTACCGCACTTTCGTCTGGGAGTGGAGGCAGCGCGGCAAGAACAAACAATGGGTCAAGGTAGCCGCCGAGTGCATGCACGTCCCGTTCTTTCTCGACGACAACACCGGCAAGGTCATGGTCGACCCTCGCGGCGCCGATCTCGACCTGCACCGCGACTTCCAGCAGGAATTCTGCGATTCCTTCTTCACCACCAAAGAAGAAGCGCCCCCAAACGTCCGCAGTTTCCTGTCGCGTCATGGCATAAGCACCAGCAACAAAATCAAAGTGGAAGAGTTCTGCATCAAGCCCAAGAACGCGCTCTTCCTGCTCGGTACGCTGGACGATAATCCCGGCCTGGAGCTCAACCCCGACCCAATTCACGACGCCGAAACCACGCCGCTAATCGTCGGCAATGCTCTCTCATTTTCCATCAACACCGAAACAGTACGAACCGCGCTGTCACCCATGATCGGAGGCCGCAACAGCTTCAGCGGCCTCTCTCTCTCCGATGGACTCCAGCACAATCCCGCCTTCGACCCGATCTACAACAAAGCAATATCCTCAACCCGGGCAACCCGCCCGTCGCCAGATCCCAGCACAACCAAAACCGCAGACCCAGCCACGGTCGCCGCAGCGCTTCAGAAGGCAGGCATCACCAGCCCGGCAGCCTGGGCCGCAGCCCAAGTAACATCCACCGCCGGCGCGACATGCACTGCCACCGACGGCTTCGACCCACGCCCCGCAGTAGTGCTGATGAAAGGCAAGAACAACCCAACCTTCCTCATCTCCTGGCGCAGCCAGCGCGACCTGGCCCGCTCCCTCGGCTGGAAGTGCACTCTAATGATCTGGGGCGGCCCCGCGCTAGCCCTGTTAAGCCTCTACGTCCTGCTAGCCATAACCCACCTGCTCTAGCCCGTGTGGCGCGGGCGCCCTCGCCGTGCTCTTAGCTATACGCAACCCTGGCGCCGTGCAGAAGCCGCCTGCAGTAACGTGGAAGAGCGGCGCTTCAGCGCCGCGTCAGTCTCCAGAATCTGATGTGGGCTTTAGCCCTTGCGACCCCTCCCCACCTACACCGCCCGCACCACGCATCTAAACGCCCTCCTCCAGTCCCTCAACACGGTTTAGTACAATGGCCACGTGAGTAATGCCGTTCGCATCGGAATCCTCGGTGACTTCAATCCTAAATTCCGCTCTCATCCCGCCACCGCGGATGCCCTGCAGCACGCCGCCCGCAAGCTCGATCTGAAACTCGAATCCGAATGGGTGCCCACGCCATCGCTGACCACCCCCGGCGCGGAAAAGATTCTCGAGAGTTTCGACGGCCTCTGGGCCTCGCCCGGCAGCCCCTACAAAAGTTTCGACGGCATGCTGAAAGGCATCGAGTTCGCTCGCCGCCGCGACTGGCCCTTTCTAGGAACCTGCGGCGGTTTTCAGTACGCTCTGATCGAGTTCGCCCGCAACGTCCTAGGCATCGAGGACGCCGACAGCGCGGAAAATAATTCCACCTCCAAAAACATCGTGATCTATCCCGTGGCCTGCGCCGTCACCGGCATCAAAGGCGACGCGCCCAAACTATCCGGCAAGGTGCCTGAGATCCGCCTCCGCCCCGGCTCCTACCTGCAATCGTTCTACGGCAAAGACGAAGAAGTCGTAACCGAAGAGTTCTTCTGCAATTTCGAAGTCAACCCCGAATACGAGTGGGCAACCATGGAAGCCGGTTTCCCGATAGTTGCCCGCGGCGCCCAAGGCGAGATTCGCGCCATCGAGTCCCCCACTCACCGCTTTTTCATAGCGACTCTCTTCCAGCCCCAGCTCTCCTCCACCGAAAAGAAACCTCATCCCATAGTCCTGGCCTTCGTCCAGGCCGCAGCCGACTGGGGCCGCAAGAAACTAGACGACAGCGTCCTCGAATAGGCCCGAAAAGTGGTTGTCATCCTGAGCGAGACGCCTTTTGTCTCGCGAAGGATCTGAGCGAGCCGCGCGACTTGGCCTGCCCCGAGCAAGCGAAGCGCGCCGAAGGGTCGCGCTCTTTGCGACACATTAATCGCGCGTTTGGCTCGCATCCTTTTTGCCCTTTATGCCGACCCAGTTACCAAAGTCTCCCGTCCACCACGTTCTAGCCCCAGCACCATGCGCATCTAGAGCCCCCACATCCCGCTCATTAGACTTTTCTAAGCCCGAAAGAACGAGGCCAAAACTCTCTGCGCGCAGCCAGGAGCCAAGCCAGTATGCAGTTGATCAACTCGTTCCGCATTCCGTTTACCACTCTCATCAGCTACATTCCGATCATCGCGACCATTGTGACTTGCCTGTTCAGCGTGATCCTCGCCCGCGCCACTCTCCGTTATGTAGAAGCCACCGACAAAGGCCTGGCTCTCGCCCGCGAGGAATTCGAGCGCGAATGGTCGCCCGATCTCCACATAAAGCTCGAGCGCGTGTCCAACACCGAAGCCAAGGTCGTGGTCACCAACCTGGCCAAGAGTTCCGTCCTGCTTCAATTGTTGCAATTGCGGAAAATCTCGCACGCCGTCCCGTTCGAGCGCTGCCGCCTCAACGATCCACTGGTCGGCGGCTTGACATGGTCCCAGGAAATGGGCAAGCGCATCCTCGCCTGCACCGGAAAGGAATTCGAAGGCCCGATCGCCGCCTCCATGACTTTCTACTGCTCCGGACGAATGTTCCGCACCGACTGGTTTCGCTCGCACATACAAGTACGAGACGGCCGCATCCTCAGCCTCGAACCCAGCAACATGCCGGCCCGCCGCGTCCGCGTAGTCGAACGCAAAGGCCAGGAGCGCCGCCGTGACTTCGTCCAGGACGTCACCGCCGACGCAGCCTCCGACAAACCCGATAACAAGCCGGAAGAAAACTTCTTCGTTACCGGCGCCTGAGCGAAAAGAACTAAGGAGAGAGGGTGGAGCAGGCCTTCAGGCCTGCGTTACACAGGCAGTGACTTTGAATCGGGCTTCCGCCCCCGAGGTTCTTGGCAGTAGAGTTGACGCCAAGAATGGCGTCCGCAACTTAGGACTGCCGACTCTCGTTAAGAATCCCTAATAGAGTTCGCTTCTACTAAAGCTTCTCCAGACATCGCCGACCTCTTCCATATGGTCAACCCAATCAGCGCAAACGTCAGCCATGCCAATGAAGCCTCGAAACCGGCTGTCCCAAAACCTCAGCCGACCGAACGGAAGACCAGTCCGCAACCTTCGGACACCGTCACGCTGAAAAGCACGGGTAGCAACCAAACTGGCACCAACAAATAACCTCTCGAACTTCAACCCCCTCGGGTTGAACTACCGAAAGATGGAGCAACGGGTACCTCGCCCGTTCTCCGTCTTTTGTCTTCTTGGGGAGTTAATTTAGGAAGAGTCAATCGACTAATTTGAACACGAGCGCTGAGCTCTTACCCGGCGCGCTATTCCCAAACCTTAAGCCGTCTTCACAAATCGCAGCGACGCCGAATTCATACAGTAGCGCAGCCCCGTCGGCTGCGGACCGTCGTCGAAGACATGCCCCAGGTGAGCATCGCATTCCGTGCATGCAACCGCTGTCCGTACCATGCCGATCGAAGTGTCGCGAATCTCCCGCACATTTTCTGCCGCGATCGGCTCCCAAAAACTGGGCCAGCCAGTTCCAGACTCAAACTTCGTCGCCGAACTAAACAGCGCGTTGTCGCAGCAGATGCAGCGATACATTCCCTTGTCGTGCAGGTTCCAATATTTCCCGGTGTAGGCAAGCTCCGTATCCGCGTGCCGTGTGATCTCGAACACGCCGGGCGGAAGCTGCTTCCGCCACTCGTCCTCCGCCTTCACCACCTTCGCAATCTTCACCTTGGCCAGCCGCTTGCCGGCATCGGAGAATTGCACAATCGTCACTTCTCCCGGCTCCGTCTTCGCCGCCACGGCAATCACGTAAGGCTTCCGCCACTTCCACAGCAGCGCCCCGCCGAGCGCCGCGCCCAGGCCAGCCAAAAACACACGCCGCCCGACATTTGTTTCCGTCTCATCAGTCCGACTCACCGAATCAAACATAACTCCTCCACTACCTGGTCAGCTCCCGCCAAAGCCCTCACCGCTCGACTTAGAACTAAGAACTGCTACTTGTTGTACAGATCCGGAAACTCCCTCCGCAGATTCGCTACCTTCGGAGCATCGTTATAAACGATGTAGGGATCATTGGGATGTATCGTCGCGTAATTCTGGTGATAATCCTCGGCTTCGTAAAACGCCTGCAGCGGCGCCACCTGCGTCGCAATCTTCCGAGGATAAGCTTTCGCCTCATTGAGCTGCGCAATGTAAGCCTCGGCAATGTGCTTCTGCTCATCATTGCTGTAGAAGATCACCGAGCGGTACTGCGTGCCCGTATCGGGCCCCTGCCGGTTCACCTCTGTCGGATCGAGAGCCACGGAGAAGAACACCCGCAGCAACTCTCCATACGTCACCTGCGACGGATCGTAAACAATCTTCACTGACTCCGCATGCCCGGTCTCGCCGCTGCTCACCGCTTCATAGTCGGGATTCTTTACGGTCCCGCCCGAGTATCCCGAGGTCGCGCTGCGCACGCCCTTCACATGCTGAAATACCGCCTGGATTCCCCAGAAACATCCCCCAGCGACTACCGCCGTCTCTTTCCCCTTGGCAGTAGCCTTGACCTCGTCCACCACCGGAGCCGGCACAGCCGCTCCACTCCCTGCGCGGCAAGCCAGCGTCACCGCCAGCACCGTCACCATCATCGCCACCACCCGAACCGAAACTCTGGACATACTTAGTCCTCCAAACCAAGATCGCCCACCATCCTCTAATTAGAGTTACGAGACGGAGGGAAGTTTCGGATGTTTCCAGGACGCATGTTTCAGCACGCACTTTCTAGCACGGGTGTTCGCCCTCAAGCGCCGGAGCCCGCCGACCGTCGCTCGGCGCCTTCAAACAGACGCGCCGTGACAGCCCCGAAGATGAATCCGCCGACGTGCGCCAGGTACGCCACTCCGCCGGTCTGCGCGTCCACGACCTGACCGGCATTGAAGAGCTGGGTGAGGAACCAGAAGCCAATCAGCAGCGCAGCCGGGATGAATGTGATCTTCACAAACACAAAGATCAGCAGAATCGAGCGAATCCGGTCGCGAGGGTAAGTGACGAGAAAAGCGCCCATCACAGCAGCAATCGCCCCGCTCGCGCCGAGGTTTGGCACAGTGGAATGCGGGCTGGCTGCGACCTGGGCCAGCATGGCCACGATCCCGCCCACCAGGTAGAAAGCCAGATACCGTCCTCGGCCCATTGCGTCTTCGATCTCCGGGCCAAAGGCCCACAAGAAGATCATGTTCCCGATGATGTGTGACCAACTGGCGTGCATGAACATGGCCGTGAAAATCGTGACCCAGCCATGCCCGGCAAAAATCTGGGCAGGAATCGCCGACCACTGACTGACGAATGCTTCGCCACCCATTAACTCCCGCACAAAAACGAAGGCATTCGACAGGATGATAAGGATCGTGACGACTGGGATGCGCGCAGTCCGTCGCGATGCATCTCCTAGAGGAATCAACCCTCCCATCTCATCTTCCTCCCTGCTTCCTGACGCACACGGAGTCATCCCGAATCGTGGTATGCAGTCACGCTTCGCCAAAGCAAATTTTACCGAGGGTCGTGCTAAGCCGCTAACGACGAGGGCGCTATCGTACCCGTGGCCTTGCGCACGGCGAACGACATCATCACACGCGCCACTCCGCTGAAGATCATGCTGATTCCGACCAGCGTCCCGATGGCCCACGCCGAACTCGACGGCCACTGCATGTAAATCAGCACACCCAGCACTAGGCTGACGATGCCATCCAGCAGCAGCCAACTCGATCCGTGCATGGGACGCATCTTCGCAAACAAGACAAAGTCGAGGATGCCTTCAATCACAAACAGCGACGCCAGCAGGAGCGTGAGCGACGCCACACCCAGCACGGGATGCAAGATCACGTATCCGCCGAAACACAAATAAGCGACGCCCACCAGAAGCTTCCAAATCATGCTTCCCGCGCCATGGGCGCGAAAACCCAGCACCAGGTGGACCACGCCGGCCAAAATAATCAGCCACCCGATTAACGCGTTAACCGCCACCGCCGCCAGCAATGGCAAACACACCGCGACCATGCCAAATACAATCAGCAAAACTCCCCACAAAATCGAAACCGTCGAAGCCTGCCTTACCACGTCAACCGGAGCGTTCTGTGCCATAGAGTCCTCCTTGCCAATCGGCTAAGCCTACCTCAAAAAGTCCTTGAGTAGAAGTCTAAGATCGATGTGGGGAAACCAATATGGGCTTGTGGATTTCTCCCGGTAAAAAAACTTCCCAACGATCGTCCGAGGGGACGGGACGGAATGGGAAAAAGGATCGACTTTGGAGGTACCCCCCTCCCCCCACCCTTGGAATGGCTTGCAGGGCGCGGGGCTCGCAAAAAGTGTCTGCAAAATCTTGATTGCAGACGGTTTAGAGGTCAAAATCTTGACAACAAAGGGATTAGGGCCGTTGTCGTGAGATTTGCCTCTGCTGCCTTCGCCTCGATCATGATGAGCTGATTTGAGGTGTGGCGCAAGGTTAGATGTCACAGAGTGGGTGTGGATATCGAAATCCTGAGGGGGATTGCGCCGTGGAATCCCACGTTTCGCAAAGGACGCGAAACATGGGGCACCCGGCACCCAGCTAGGAGCTGATTCTCCTTGACATTCGCTTTATATTCGCCAACAATACCGGCATGGCGATTACACGCAGGCAGCGCGAAGTGTATGACTTCATCTCTCGCTTCGTGGCGGAGCATGGCTACTCTCCGTCGTTTGAAGAGATCGGCGACGGGCTCGACCTGAGCTCGCTGGCGACAGTGCACAAGCACATCACGAACCTTGAAAAGAAGGGACTGCTTACCCGCGACTACAACCGCAGCCGCTCGATCGACCTGCTGCCGCCCAAGGGACGGCTCAAGCAGGCCATGAGCGTGAATACGGGCGTGATCCTGCCGCTGGTGGGGCGCATTGCCGCCGGCCAGCCCATTGAGGCCGTCGAGAATCCGGAGACGATTTCGCTCGCCGACTTCGTGCGCTCGAAAGATGTGTTTGTGCTGGAAGTGCGCGGCGATTCGATGCAGGATGAAGCCATCCTCGATGGCGACTACGTTCTGGTGGAGAAACTGAAGACAGCGCACAACGGCGACATCGTCGTTGCTCTGGTGAATCGAGATGACGCCACGCTGAAGAGGTTCTACCGCGAAGGCGACAACATCCGCCTGCAGCCTTCGAATGCAACTATGAAGCCGATTGTGGTGCCGGCAGCGTCGGTTGAGGTTCAGGGGCGGGTGATTGGGGTGCTTAGGAAGTACTAGGGCTTCGGGGTTTTCGCCTTCAATCAGTACAGGTGGAAGTCGACTTCGACTGCTATCTCCACCGCAACGGGTTGGCCATCTCTTCTGGCGGGATTGAAACGCCACTTCGATACGGTATCCACCGCTTTCTGATCAAGACCCATGCCCAGAGGCCCCACGATACGGATGTTTCGAACTAGGCCCGTTTCGTCGACTGTAATTGACAGCGTGACGGTGCCCTGATACTTCGCACGGCTAGCCTGCTCAGAAAAGTGTGGATCGGGAGTGAAAATTGGTGTCGGCCGAGTCGTGCCTTTGCCGATGCGGGTGACTCCAGCGTTGGAAGCTTTGCCTTCGGCAGTGCGTGTCCCTTCGGGCTCAGAGTCCTTCTCCACCCGGAATCGAACTCCAGGGATTGCAGAAAATTCCTGTGGAAAGCTGCAAGCACTGTACAGCCCTTTATTGCCGGTCGCCGCCGCCAGGACACAAGAAGCCCAGTAGTCCGGCACGAGCTCCGGGAGGCGATCCTGTAAAGTCAGAAAAATCTTGGAAAGCGCGGCGTCAGCCTTCTCTGCGGTGATCCCGCCGCCCGCGTCGAATTCGACATCGATGCGGAGCCCATGCCCCTTTTCGGCCTTCCTTTCTTCCTTCTCGTCGTTCTTCTTGCTCTTACCGGAGTGCTGCCGGAACAGAAAAGCCTGCCCGTTGTTGAGCAGAGAGAGACGTTCTGCCTGGATGGTCAAGCTTTGGCCGTGCAGGTCGAGCGAGATCACGCGTGTGAACCCGTCGACGGTCCAGTCACCTGAAACAGCAGAGTCGGTAACCGGTGAGCCTGCGGAGTCGTAGCTCAGGCGGTCTCCGTGATAAAAGTTGCGGAGGACGAAGGTCTTGCCGTTGTACTGATCGCGGAGGTGCTGCTCCAGCTCGCTGGTGGCATGCACTCGCAAGAGAGTAGTGCCGACAACAAGGAGCAGCGTCGCAGAAGTGCGAAGAAGGCGCGTCAGCCCGTAGCGATGCATAGCCGTGCATTGTAGCTCAACCACCTGAAGACACGACCGCCCGACATTGTTCGGGCGATGTCGTTAGCTTAAGGCTGAATGCTGGCTAATGTGCTCTAGCCGAGGTACTTGTCGAGGACTTGCGCGATGGAGTCCTTGGAGCGGTTGCCGCCGACGAGTTGTTCGACTACTTGCCCGCCTTTGAATACCAGCAGCGTTGGGATGCCGGTGATTCTGTAACGCATGGGGGTGGCGCTGTTGGAGTCTACGTCCATCTTGCCGATTTTGACCTTGCCTTGATAATCCTTGGCAAGCTCCTCGACGATGGGAGCGATGGCGCGGCAGGGACCGCACCATGTCGCCCAGAAGTCCACGAGCACGGGTTTGTCTGATTTGAGAACGTCCTGGTCGAAGTTCGCATCGGTGACTTCGACGATTCCATTGCCTGCCATATCTTTTTCTCCTCGTTGTAACGTCGCGTTGTTCGGCGGATGCTCCCATATTTCGGAAACAACGAGCAGTCGTGGCCGGGACCCGGACGATCTTACATAGATACGATTCTATAAATGCCTGCCCCAACCTGGGGCAACTCATTATGGTAACACTGCCATTCGATGCGTGGGGCGGCGCGAAGGTCGCAAAAAGGAGGGCCGTAGAGCGCCCCTCCGGGATGGGTGCGGGGCTATACCAGGAAATCAGCTTCTAGAAGATGAACTTAACCGCAGCCTGCATCAGGCGGGCCGGGGCCGCGCTGACGACTTCTCCGAACGACGAGCTGTTGATGTTGCCGTCCACGGCTGCTGGTCCGCAGAACTGGGCGTGGTTGAAGAGGTTGAATCCCTCGAAGCGGAACTCCAGAGACTTGGATTCGGTGAGAGGGACGCGCTTGAGCAGGGCGATGTCGTAGTTGTCGATGCCGGGGCCGTAAAAGAAACGGCGCTTGGCGTTGCCCGGCTCTCCGAGGGGCTGGGGACTGCATCCGGCAGAGGTACATCCGAAGAGGCTGGTATTGAAATAAGGTTGTCCACTGCGGGGGTTATGATTCAGCTCGAGGGGCCCGGGAGTGTATTGCGGCTCATCGACGCCGTAGTTGTTGATGCCATTGGGTTCGGCTCCGAGCAAGGAATTGTCGCCGTAGTTGAGCAGGGTCACGGGAAAACCGCTGCTGAAATGGGTAATGCCGGAGATGGTCCAACCCTTGGTCCAGCGGTTGGAAACGCCGAACAGATATTCGAAGGGGAGCTCGTAGGCATAGCTGACTACGAAATTGTGCTTCACGTCGAAAGCCGACAAAGCGCGGCTGAGCGCGGGATTGATTGGGTTCACTTCTTCACCCACGTTCGAAGACTGATCGATCGATTTGCTGTAGGTGTAGCTGGCGAACAATTGCAAGCGCTTGCTGGTGTGGCGGAGGCTGAGTTCCAGAGCGTTGTAGTTGGAGTTGCCGATCGTGGACTGATTGGTGTCGCTGCCAAAATTCGAGCCCAGAGGTCCGCGGGTTCCACTTTCCGTTTCTTTAAAAGGTCCGCAGCCCGGAAGACTGAGGCACAGCGCGGGATTGCCGGGGTTCGATTCCACGAGAACCAGAAGGCGATGAGACTGATTGCCCACATAGCTGGCGCTGAACACAGTGCTGTTCGCGAGCTGGCGCTCGATCGAGAACATGTATTGCTCGGAGTAAGGAATGCGGTTGCTGACGGGGTAGGCGGGAATCCCGCTGATGGGGATGTACTGCGACCAGTCGAGGCTGGAGTCGGGATGCCTGCTGGCGGAGTTCAATGGAGCAAACATGACAGGGAAATACTGGCCGAGGGGCTGGCCAGTCGAAGCGGTGACGAACGGATTTGAAAACAGCGGCGGTGCGGGACTGCTATAGGTGGTGCCGTAGGGAGCGTTGGCCGCGAGGACTCCGATGGTGAGGGCTTCGATGGAGGTGTAATACATTCCGAAACCGGCGCGCAGACTGGTTTTGCCGGGACCGCCGAAGACCTTGCCGAGGAAAGTGTCCGCCGATACGTCGGGGGAATAGGCGAGGCCGAGGCGCGGCGAGAATTCGTCGCCGGGGGGCGCGAGGGTGCGGCGCACTCCGGGATCGGTCGGGTACAAGATTCCTGCGGGCGCGCCCGGGAAAACTACGGACTGTTTGCCGGGCTCAGTGGTTGAAATCTGATTGTACTTTTCGTACCAGGGCTCGATGCGGTCCCAGCGCACGCCAAGATTGAGAGTGAGATTGGGTTTCAGGCGCCAACTGTCCTGCGCGAAGATGCCGGTGTATTTGTTCCGGCCATAGAAAGGATTGAGCTGACTCTGGTTGTACTGGCTGGGAATTCCGAGCAGGAAGTCGGCGAAGTCGAGGCCGGTTTCGCTTCCGGTAAACAAGAAGTTGCCGTTGAACTGGGCGATCGGATTGACATTCACCTGATCGTAGTGGAACTCGCCGCCGAATTTCATGGTGTGACGGCCTACAACCTTGGAAAAATTGTCGAGCCACTGGAAGGTATTGTTGGCTTGTTTCAGTTCGTTGGTGTTGGTGCCGGTGGAGAAATTGTTGAAGACGAGGTTCTCGACTCCTTCGTTTTGAGGAGCAAGAGCGACGATGCTGGGTGCTCCTGTGGATGTGACGAAACCCTGCGATAGCAGGCTTACTCCTAGGCCGCCTTGCGGTTTGCCGAGGTCACTGAATGCCCGCAGGTAACTGAAGTGGACCTCGTTGACCGAGGTGGGGTTCAGGGTTTTGGTATCGCCCACGCTGAATAGTTGCGCCCGGCCCAGATACAGCGCGTTGAAGCCGGGCACACTGGATCCGCCTTGAGCGACTGGATAGGGATTGTTCAGCGAATAATCGTCGAGGAAGTAATAGCCGGAGATCAGGCCCCATCCGGTGTTGGCGTCGAGGCGCAGGGATCCTTTATCGTCACGGAGCGCCTGGATTTGCGAGGAGGTTGCAAATTGAGTGGCAGAAGCATTCGGCGCGGGAATGTACTGCAACAACCGCTGCGCGGGGACGGACCAGGCTGTCTGGGGAATGGCTGCATTGGGAAACACACATTGTGTTGAACTGGTGCATGAGGTTGGATAAGTGATGGGGGGATTCCCGAGGTTGGGCTCGGTTTCGCCTTGCGTAAAGTAATAGGGCTCTCCCGGAGTGACTGTTTGGTGGAAATTGTTCGAGAGCGTGGTGGCCCAAGCGAGACCATTTACAGTAGTGGGCACCACCAACGTTTGCTCATTCACGATTTGGGTGGTGGAGAAGGAACTGGCCAGATCAGAAAAATCACCCGTCCGGTCCTGCGCGGAAAGCACGGTGATCAAGCCGGTATCGACTCCCTGGCGCTGGCGCGTTCCCTGATAGTCGGAGAAGAAGAAGATCTTGTTTCGACGGACGGGGCCACCGAAGGTTCCGCCGAACTGATTTTGAATGAAGGCGCCGCGGGTGGGGGAGAAGTAATTGCGCGCGTCCAAGTCAGTGTTTCTGAGGAACGAGAAAAGGTCGCCGTGGAACGCGTTGCCGCCTGACTTGGTGATGACCGTGATCTGGCCTCCGCTGAACTCGCCGTACTCCGCGTCAAAGTTGCTGGTGAGGATGCGAAACTCGGCGATGGAGTCGAGATCAGGGATGATTGCGGTGCCCATGTTGACGTCTTCCTCAGAGTCGCTGCCATTGACGATGAAGGCGTTGGCGAATTCGCGCTGGCCGTGGATGGAAATGGTGCCAGGATTCAGATCGCCGGAGGGTGAGAGTGCGCTGGCGCCGACGTCCTGAACGGTGCTGGAGGTGATGGAGGTGGCAGGAGCAACCCCGGCCTGAATGGACAGAAGGTCGGTATAGCTGCGGCCGTCCAGGGGAACAGCACTCATCTGATCGCTGTTGATGACTTCGCCCATCTGGCTGCTCGCAGTCTCCAGATGCACCGCGCTGTCACTCACGGTGACGGCATCGGTACGGTCACCGACCTGCAGGACTACATCGAGGAGCAGAGCGCTGCTGGTGTCGAGGACAATTCCGGTGCGGCGGTAGGGTTTGAAGCCGGCGCGGTTTACTTCGAGAACATAGCGGCCGACGGGGAGGACTGGAAAAGTGTAAGTACCTTGACCGTCGGCGATGGCGGACTGCTGGACGCCTGTGCTGCTGTTGACCAAAGTGACGGATGCTCGCGCAATGGCCGCACCGGTTGGATCTTTGACGGTGCCTGAGATGCTGCCACCGACACCGGCCCAAGCCACCGCCAGCAGAGAGAGGAAGAGGCACAGGCAGCGCAGAGCGGTGGTAGCAAGGCTTGGCATGGCGCTTACGAATGGCGCCCGGGCGGCGGAGGTAAGGGTCGCCTGGGGTGGGGAATCTGACAGTTGCGAATCGGTCGCATCTAGGGTTAATATGAATTCTCGGTTGTGAGCCTTCTGGGTCATAAAGGGATGAATCCGGAGTTAAGCTAGTTGCAATCGAGTCGCATCTAAACTACAGTTTTGAGTCTGACGGATGTGCCCGCATTCCGTCAAGCGCGGGCGCAAGAATTCGTCGCAGCGCGGTTGCGACCAGTTGCGACGACATCAGGAGGGCCGATGCCATTACCACAAACTGAAATCCCGGGGCGGCTGCAGTCCCATTTAGCTGACCGCGGAATCCGCATGACCGGACAGCGCCGCGCCATTCTGCAGGTGATGGAAACTGCGACCAAACACCTGGATGCGGCGCAGCTTTTGCGCAAGGCGCAAAAGCTGGATGCGAGCGTGGATCGCAGCACGGTTTACCGGACGCTGAAACTGCTCAAGCGGCAGGGCCTGATCGACGAACTCGACCTGATGCACATCCACGGCGAGGGACACTACTACGAGCGCAAGTTGAACCGGGACCACATCCACATGGCCTGCCTGCGCTGCGGCAAGATCATGGAATTCGTCAGCGATATTTTCGAGAAGCTGAAGGGGCAAGTGGAGAAAGACTGCCGGTTCCGGATTGTGGTGTCGCGGCTGGAGATTGGCGGATACTGCGCGGGGTGCTCGAAATAGGGGTGGCGTCCGAGGCCGAAAACGGCCAAGCTTCGCTGTGGCCGGACAACCGAGGTGGCCGTCCCCACACTGGTCCCAACGGGAAATGAAAAAAAGCGCCCCGAACTTTACAGTTCAGGACGCCTCGGCAGCCCTCCCCCAGAACTGCCAAACTACAAAATGGATGTTAGTGAAGTGCAGATTGAGTGTAAACGTCACTTTGGTAATCGGGTCTTGGCCGTTTTGGAAGCAGTGCTGAATCGGCATCGCAGCGCGGGCATCGGGTGTGTCGACTGCGTTTGTGCCTCGCGTTCGCGAAGCGCAACCTCCGCTCAGGATGACACAGCTAAATGGATGACCGGAATTATGGTCGCTTGTGCCAGGTTTGGCCGTCGTCGAGGGTAGTCCAGACCTCGGTGCTCGAGGTGGTCACGGTTCCGTTCCGTGGGTCGGAGAACTGAATACTAAGAATGTCGCCGGTCAGACTGATGCCGGTGGCGGAAGGCACTACACGGGTCCAGCTGTTGCCGCCATCCAGGGTGTGATACAGCGCCCCAGTCGAACCTCCGGCCCAAACTTCGTCGGCATTGGCAGATACGGAAAGGGCGCGGAAGATTACGGGCGCGGCTGGCGCGGGTTGCTTCTCGTTATTCCTGAACTTCGCTTGCTTTTTTGCGTCGGATTGCGGTTGCGACTGCGCTTCGGAGGGCAATTCCGCCTGCACTTCGACCGTCGCCATCTGGGTTTTCGCACGGCGATCACGCATTGAATCATCCGTTGCGACGTTCACATCCAGCCAGGTCTGGCCACCGTCGGGGGAGCGCTGGAGCACGCCGCCGGCGCTGATGGTCCAGCGCAACGCGGCCACACCTTTCATGAGAGTGGCATCGGTGTATCGCGAAGGGGCTGGCGCCAGGGTAGGAGAGGCTTGCGCTAAGGCGGGTTTGGCTTTGCCGACGTGGTCGGCTGAGGACTGCGCCGGGTCTGAAGGTTCATTCTGAATGAGCTGGTCTTGAATCTGGCCAGGAGCGGTGGGTTGCGTCGCGACTAGAGCATTCTCGGTTTGCACTTCGATCGTCTGCGAAGAGCCAGCGATCACGGATGTCTTCGGGGTGGGAGCTGGGTTCGGCCCGGGAGCCGTCGCGGACAGCCGGTTCTGGGGGCTTGAGTTAAAAGCAAAGTTGCGGTTGGGCCCAACATTCAGGGTACCGCTAGCACCAGAACCAATTGCCGCGCCACTAAGAGGTCTGCCGGTCGCGACTGCTGAATTTGTGTGGGGCTGGGAGATTGTGCCTTCAGTTCGAGCAGACTTCTTCTTTGACCTATTCTCGGCCAACGCGGATGGAGCGCGGGGAACGTCCGCTTGGTCTCCCTGCAATCGGGTTTGCGGAACATCCATCTGCGAAGAGGGCTGGGAGCTCTGGCTTGGAGCGGTTGTCGCTTGCTTTCCTTCGAAAACATTCACAGCCAGCTCACTGGAGCGCTGGCGGCGGGTTTGCAGGATTCCAATCGAAGCGATCAGTAGCACTCCCGCCGCTACCGCGGCCCAGCGCAAGGCTGATCGGTCAAGAGGCGAGCGGAACCAATTCTCGCGGAACCAATTCACGCTAGTACCTGCCAATGGCGGTAACTCGACTTGCGGGGGAAGGGCTAGTGAGACGACTGCCCTGCAATCGCCACAGTGAGCGAGGTGCTGGAGGATGTGGTCTCGCTCGGGAGCAGCTAGAGACCGTTCAGCAAAAGCGGTGAGCAGATCGGCATCAGGATGCGCGTCTGCGGCAGGCGACTGCAACCGCTTTACGACGATTTTAGGAACGCTCTGCATTTGCAGCTTCCAACCTTCACAACTGCGGAAAGATACCTCAGCGGCTCAAGCCCGCATTCCTGCTAACTCGTAGCGGCGCAGCTTAAAGACGCGCCCCTTCAAAACTGTGCTTTCGACACTACTGCCTTACACCGGGGCCTGCACGGGTCTTTGCCTCCACTGTCTTCTCAGAGAACGTTGCTGCCGAGGAATCTTGCGCCAGGCTGCGGCGAATATCTACCCGCAGGTCGCGCACATCGACTTCCAAAGCCTCTTCGGCCTGGCGGCGGGCCATGCCTTGCTGCATCATGCCCGCCAGGATTTTCTTGCGCAACGACTTGGCCAGCTTGTCGACCTTGCGGCTGATGGTGGACTCGTGGACGCCCAGCATGCGGGCGATTTCGGCCAGGGTGCGTCCATCGAGATAATACGCCGCCAGCACCATGCGGTCTTCGCGGATGAGCGCGGCCAGGGCCGCGTCGGTGGCGGATTCGAGGCGCGAGTCGGCGGAAGGGAGCGGCTCGGGCTCAGGAGCGGCGAACTGCGCGCCGTCTTCGCTCTCTTCGTCGAGGCTGACCAGGCGTTTGGTGCGGCGGTAGCGATTCACGAATTCCTGCGCCAGCACGGTGCGCAGCCAGCCTTCGAGCGATCCGCGGCCGGTGAAGGAGGCGAGCTTGGAAATGCGTTCGCCGTCGCGCGTGAGTGGTGCCGTAGAGCTCGGCGTAGAGACTGTCGGCGAGGTCGCGGGCGGCCGAATCCTCGCGCGCAATGCGCAGCGCCGACTGATAAAGCTTTTCGCGGTAGCGGGTGAGGAAAATTTCCCAGGCGGAATTGTTGTCCGGCGGCGCAGGCTCGGGCCAGCGCGAGTTCGTCGACGCGCAAGGTCAAGCAGGAAAGCGCGGGCTTCCCCGTGGGTCGCGCTGGTGGGCAGATACTTCGTGGCTACTTCGCACAGAATCGTTGCGAAAGATTCACGGGTCAGTCCGATCTTTTCGCAGCCGCTCTTGTGGTGCAGCTCAGCCGAAAGATCGGCGACTGCCGATTGCACTGCAGCGGAGATCGGTTTGGTGGCGCGCATTTAGAAGAAAAAAGTGAGCACGAATGACTGCTGAACCAGATGCTACCAATACATTAGACGCTTGAAAGATTAATTTTGGCCGCAAGGCCTAACTTCTTTTTCGTTCTTCGGACGCAGTGGAGATGGGCGGTGCGGGCTTGCTGGCGCGCCCCGTGTCTGGTATTTCGGCCTCCTGGGACCGGGGCGCGCCTGCTCGCCGACGGGGGAGAGCTATGCGTCCGAGATTATTTGTGGCGGTGATTGCGTTAATGGTGGTGGCGGGAATGGTTTGCCTGGATCTGCGGCCAGTTCATGCCGGGGAGGAGTCTTCCGCTTCCGGTTACAAGGTGCTGGAGCCGATCCGGCATGGAAGTTTGACGGTGTTTCCAGTGGTTGCACCCAGGTCTTACGCGACGGGCGAGTTTTTGACACTGGATGAAGGGTTGCGATCCGGAGAAGTGGTGGTGACGGAATATGGAAATGTGCGCGGGCTGATGCGACGGCGGCCCACGCCCGCAGTGCAAGTGCAGAACGCCGAAGTGAACCGGCTGGTGCTGATCAACAATGCGAACCGTCCGCTGCTGCTGCTGGCGGGCGAGATTGTTACCGGAGGCAAGCAGGACCGGGTGATCGGGAAGGATCGCATCGTGCCGGCGGAGAGTGATCCTGTGGATCTTAGCGTGTTCTGCGTGGAGCCCGGACGGTGGGTCGCTAGCAGCGAACACTTCGGGGCTTCGGGAGCGACATACGGAGGCGCGATCGCCGGAGGCAGCGAGCGGCACGCTCATGGCCCAGCCCTCGGTGCGGGCCAAAGCTATGGGCGATAAAGATCAAGCCGAGGTTTGGGCGGAGGTGCAGAAGCAACAGCAGTCGGTTGCGGTCGAGGTGGCTGGGGCAGCGCCCGCGAGCACTCAGGAGATCCAATCCACCAGTTCGTACGCCCGGGTGATGGAGAATAAGGACGTGAAAAAGAAAGTGGACGAGATTGCCGCACCCATCGAACAGAACTATGAAAGTCTGATCAAGCAACTACGCGACCGGAAGGCCGTCGGCGTAGTAGTTGCCGTGAACGGGCGCATCATTTGGGCCGACGTCTTCGCCAGCACGGACCTGCTGGAACGATACTGGCCGAAGCTGGTGCGCTCCTATGCGTCAGAAGCAGTGGTGAGCCGCGCGAAAGGTGGAGAAGTGAGTTCGGCACGGGCGGAGGCATTTCTCGCGGACACGGAGGGACGGAGAGAAACGATTGAGATCGAACCGGGAGTCTACCGTCACACCGAAGCTAGCGGGGATGGGTTCAAAGCGTTCGCTCTGACCTCGCTGTTGCCTAAGACCGGCTTCGACCTGCACATTGCGAAGATGGCGGAGTGAAAAACAGTGGCCAGTGGTTAGTGGCCAGCAGAACCTTGCGGGCTCGGAATGGTGCGCCGCCACAGCAGGGCGAGAAGCCCGGCGATGGCGAACTGGTTGGCAAAATAAATCGGCTGGGCGGCTCGGCCGGCGGAGTTCAGATAGCGGGCCAGTATCGCGGCAGAAAACGGCAACAGCGACACGAATAGAAGCGTGAGCAAGCTGAGGAGCGCGCCAACGCGGTCGAGTTTGCGCATCGCGCGAAATACTGTTTGCTGGAACATCCAGAAAACTGAGGAGAGAGCAAAAGTCACGAACAAGCTGAAGTAAACTCGCCACATCGATCCCAGGGCGTGGAACAACTGACGCGCGGTTACGTCGTGGCCGAGGTCGGGAACTTTCAGATCCAGCACGAGAAGGGTCATGACGATGGCGAAGAGGGCATCGGATAAGCCCTCCAGGCGATGCTTGGAGAGGAGAAAAGCTTCTTTGTCACCGGCGTGGACGGTTGAGGCAGTCATAGTGCGACAGTCCTACTGCGGCAGTCCTGTTGCGACAGCCCTGAGGATAGCGGATGATGCCACAGCCAGTACGGACCGGGCAAACTGGCGGGAAAGACTTGACGCAGGAGTTGAGAATCAGTTGCCGCGGGTTTGGTACCAGTTTCGCCAGGCCGCGGAATCGTTGGGCAGGCGTTGCTGGGTAATATCGGCCAGGGCCTGGAACACCCACAGGCGAGTTTGAGCGTCAATGGTGGGATCTGCTGAGTAGTCGATCAGTTGGGGCACCGCGATGAGGCGCTGCTGGCGGCTCAACATGCCGGATTGGGCCAGGCTGCAGGCGGCGTGCTCGCGCACCATCGGAGAAGGATCACCGCGCATGGCTTCGAGCAGGGGCGCGATGGTGGGCGTCGTTCCTACCAGAGCCAGGCCTTCGACGGCCCAGCGGCGCGCGTCTTCTTCCTTTTCTTTGCTTTTGTCTTTACCGGAATCTTTCAGGTGTGCGGCCAGCACCTGGACCACACGCTCGGGCTCAACCCCGCGGTTGCCGAGCAAGCCGAGCGCCCACAGGGCCCAAATTTTTTTCTGGTGATCGCGGGAGTCGGCCTGCCGCGCCAGGGCATCGACCGTGGATTCAGTCTTAGTGAGTCCGTAGGCTGCGAGTTGCACCTCGATGGCGGAGGCGCGCACGCTGCGATCGTTGGAATTGAGCGCGACCGTGGTAAGGTCGCCGAGTTGTGAATCCCACTGGAGCTTGCCCCGCCAGGCATCGCTACGCGATTCAATCTGGGCTTCGATCTCATTGGGGTCTGCGTTGGAGTGGCTCACCGCGCGCTCCAGAAGTAGTTCGGCTTGTTTCTGCGGTCTCTGGCGATCCAGTTCGGGTTCAGAAAGCGCTGCGGCGGAGACCTGAGAGTTCTGCCGCGACGAAAACAGGCCGGTGGTTTTTCCCCAGACGGCAACTGGACCTCCGCCGCTCGAGACCAGCAAGGCGAACACGACTCCCGCCATCATGGCGATGAAATGAAGCAAGCGCAGGGCTCCAGGTCGCAGCCGCGGTCCCGGCGGGTTCTGCTCCGGCGGGTTTCCTGCCGCCAGGTTCGGTCGAAATACATCCATAGCAGGAGTTTAGGGACGGCACGCAATAGGGTAAAGTTACTTCCGGGCCCCGCCCCATTGTGATTGGATGCCAGGTCGTGGCTGCGCGTGGTTTTGGAGGAAATCATGGTTCTGAAAGGGAATTCCATGTGCCATTGGTTGTCGGCTTCGGTGGTTCTGATGGTCGCAGCGGTCGCTCTGGGCGCGGGGGCTCCGGCATATAAGGTTGTGAACACGTACAAGCTGGGCGGCGACGGGGGTTGGGACTATTTGACCGCGGACGCGGCCGCGCGCCGGCTTTATATTTCGCGCGCGACCCACGTCATGGTGCTCGACCTCGACTCGGGAAAGACGGTGGGCGATATTGCGGACACTCCGGGAGTGCATGGCATTGCGCTTGCGCCGGAACTGGGGCGCGGCTTCGTCAGCAATGGACGCGAAGGCACGGTGAGCATTTTCGATCTCAAGAGCCTGGCCTCTATCAGCAAAGTGAAGGCGGGGGATAATCCGGACGCGATTCTTTATGATCCGGCAACCCAGCGGGTTTTCACGTTCAACGGGAAAAGCCAGGATTCGACAGTGATCGATGCGGTGAAGGGCACGGTGCTGGGCACGATCAAACTGGACGGCAAGCCGGAATTCGCCGCGAGCGACGGCAAGGGCGGGGTGTTCGTCAACATCGAAGACAAGAGTGAGTTGACGGCGATTGACCCGAATAAGTTGGTGGTTAAGTCGACGTGGCCGCTGGCGCCCTGCGAATCGCCCTCAGGGTTGTCGATGGACCGGAAGAATCGGCGGCTGTTTGTGGGCTGCGATAACAAGATGATGGCCGTGGTGAATGCCGATACCGGGAAGGTCTTGGCGACCCCGGCCATCGGTGACGGCGTGGACGCAACCACGTTCGACGACGAAACCAGGCTGGCCTTTGCATCCTGCGGCGAGGGCGTGTTGACCGTGGTGCGGGAGGAGTCGGCTGACAGATTCAGCGTGGCAGAAAATGTTCCGACGCAGCCCGGGGCGCGGACGCTGGCGCTCGACTCGAAGACCCACAACGTGTACGTGGTGACGGCGAAGTTCGGTCCACCTCCGGCGGCTACGGCGGATAATCCGCACCCTCGGCGGAGTATTTTGCCGGACACCTTTGTAGTTCTGGTGGTGGGTAAATGAAGTAAGCAAACGAGCCAATGCGCGATCTTGGCATCGCAGAAAACGCGATGCTTCGCGCTGCTTGCCCGGGTTCCCTCGGCAGGCTTGGGACAAGCTCTTCGCTGCGCAAGGAACGCGCGGTCAGGATGACAACCGGAACGGATCGTCGAACGGCCGTTCGGTTGTGATCTTGATGTCTGGTCTGTATTATCTCTCCACTTCGCCGCCCGCATTTTCCGCGTTCACAGTGGCATCTGATTGGTCTGGCTATTGTGAGGTTTTTGAATTCATGGCAACTTTGGACGACAAGTTTTTTCAGGCTCGGGTTAGCAACCGCGTCGACTTTGCGCCGGACCTGTGGATGTTTCGCATCCAGGCGGGAGGGGAGTTCAAGTTCGTTCCGGGACAGTACGCCACGCTGGGGGTGGAACACGACGGCAAGCGCACGGAGCGTCCGTATTCGATTGTCTCAGCACCCTTCGAAAGTGAGATCGAGTTTTTTTTTGAGCTGGTGCCTGGGGGAGCGCTCACGCCACGGCTCTACAAGCTGCAACCCGGCGACCAATTGCTGATGCGCAAGGCGCCCAAGGGGCGGTTTACCCTTGACACGGAGAGTGGACGAAAGAACCATCTGCTGGTTTCGACGGTAACCGGAGTCGCTCCGTTCGTCAGCTTTGTCCGCACGCTGTCGAAAGACTGGAAAGAAGGTCGCTTCGACGGCGGCCATAAGCTCTACCTGCTGAATGGTGCCAGCCGGCCCTGGGAGTTCGGCTACAAAGAGGAGTTGACCGGCTTCGATGCGGAACTGCCGTGGTTCAAATATGTGCCCACGGTGAGCCGGCCATGGGATCACACTGACTGGCCGGGTGAGATCGGGCGAGCAGACGACATTCTGCGGAAATATGCCGATCACTGGGAGCTTGACCCCACGAATACGACCGCATATTTGTGTGGGCATCCTGACATGATCGCGAACAGCAAGGCGATTCTGAAGCGGCGCGGGTTTCTGGACAAGACCGGGGTCAAGGAAGAGATTTATTGGGTGCCGGCAAAGTAGTTTGCTTGTACCTGGTACCGAGTCAAATCCGCGACGTCACGCGCCGATTCTTGAGCTTCGCCGCTCCAACAACACAACATCTCTCCATAGGTCACCAAGTTGGCCGATGCGTTTCCGTATGCCGACCTCGCGGAATCCGCAGGATTTGTGGAGTGCGATGCTGGCGGCATTTTCGGGAAAAATTCCAGCTTGTAAAGTCCAGACTCCGTGACGCTCGGATTCCTCGATCAACGCTCTTAGAAGGGCTTTGCCGACGCCGCTGCTCCGCGCGGCAGCGGCCACGTAGACGGAGACCTCCGCAGACTCCCGCGTAGACGAGTCGAACGGAGACCGGGCTGAGTGCAGCCCAGCCTAGGACTTGCTCTGCTTTGCGCGCGAGTATGCGGCAGTCCTGGCGATGGTTGCCGTCCCATTTCTCCCAGCCGGGAAGCTCCGTTTCAAATGTCGCGTTGCCGGTGGCGATGCCCTCGGCGTAGATTTCGCGAACGGCGGGCCAGTCTGCAGGCTGCATGGGAGTGATCTGGTAATCCATTTGTATGCGCGAGTCTAGGTTTCGGCGGGGGCGAAAAAAACTAATGCTGCAAGTTCTTCCTCGATATCGTAGAAGCGGTGACCAACTTCGGCCGCAACGAAAATCACGCTGCCCGCGGAGACTTCGCGGTCCTCGATGCCGGCCTTGAAGCGGGCTCGGCCCCGGATCACGTAGTAAATCTCGTCTTCGCGATGCGGCTTCTGGTGGTCCGTGCCGCCGGCGGGCAGGACGTATAGGCCGGCGCTCATGGCGGGTACGCGCAGAAACTCGCGGTAGGGCTTGCCGCTCTGGGCACGCTGCTCGGCGATCTGCGGGAGGGTGGCGAATAAGGTCTTCATCACTCTTTACTCTCTCAGGCGAAGCTCTTTATTCCTTCGGGCAAGGCTCTTTCACGCGAAGATGCCTCCGAAAATTAGGTCCGTAAACTGCGGGATCAGGCTCTGCGCCTGCAGTTCGCCCTCGGGCTTATACCACTGGTAAATCCAGTTAATCATGCCAAGCAGAGCGAAGGCGGCGGCGCGGGGGCTGACCTTCCCTTTTGCCTGATGCTGACCTTTGTCTTGAACTTCTGTCATCAGGCTTTCGAGGAAGTGAATGTAGTCTTTTTTGCGTGCGTTGATGCGCTTGCGCAGGGCCGGCGGCAAGGGATGGTTTTCATGGAGCATCACCGTGATTTCGCGGTCGCGGGGGCTTAGAACGACCTCGATGTGCCTGCGGATCAGGGCGCGCAGGCGCTCTTCCGGGTCGGCGATGCTACGCACAGGGTTGAGCACGCGCTCCTGGGTAATCTCCATGGCGTGGTTCATGATTTCGTATAGGATTTCGTCTTTGCTCTGAAAGTGGTGGTAGAGGCCGCCCTTGCTCAGCTTGAGCGCTGCCGCGACATCGTTCATGGAAGTGGCATCATAACCCCGCTGCTGGAACAGGCGGGCGGCGGTGCGCAGGATTTCCTGCCGGGAGTCGACCACGGTCTCGCGGGTCATCGGGTGACATGGTAAACAGTTGCGGGCGGGAATGCCAATTTCCAATATCTCTCACTAAGAACTTTCATCGCGACCGGAGCTTCCCCGTTCCCGAAGGCTCGGGAAGCGGAGTGGAGGGACCTGCTGTTCCTGGCTAGACCGACTGCGACTCCAGGAACGCAGAGGCAGGACGTGGACCCGCGCAAGGGAAAGTTAGAAAGGGCCGGGCCAGCGTCCTTAGTGCCCCGCGTGTTCCACCCGCGCGGGAATGACGATAAAGTAAGCGTCGGGCTGGCCGGACCTGATCAGGTGTGGCATGTTCAACGCCGCGGGAGGCGAGCCGAGATCTTTCTCAGTCGCATAGGGAGCGTAGAAGATCAAGTGAGGAGGCCCATGGACTATCTTCCCTCCGATCAGAAGGAAGACGCTGTCTGACATCATGTACACGATTCCAGGCTTACTTGGCGCTTTGAATTTTCCGCTCTGGTAGCCCGCGCTGACTTCCGCCTGAATCTCATCTTCACTTTTTCCCTTGCCCCGCTCTTCTTCGACTAACAGGCGCGTGGGCAGTGTGGTTGCGCTTCCTTCCGCGTCAAAACAGGTAGGCTCGCTGTTCCAGGGAGTCTGGCGGTCGACGAAGCAGGAAAACCCGTTGCTGCCATCGCGAACCTTGACGTAGCCCTTGGGTTCCAGGAGGTAAACAGTCGCTTTTTCGGAGACTTCTGGGGGCGCGGCGCTCTCCGCCAGTTTGATCCTGTCCTCTCGCGGCAAAGAAAAATCATACGCGGGCTTCGGCATGTCTGTTTGAGCAAAGCCCACAAGGCTGGCTACGCAAAGGAAACCAACAGATAGTGTTTTCCGCATGATGACCTTCCTCCCGACGCCTTTCACGCTGGAAAAATGAAACTGCGCCTTTGAGACGGGCCGGCCTTGGAAAGGTCACCACTCGCCAGGCTTAATGGTGGAATTCTGAAGGTTCGACTGTCGCCCCATTGGGGAAGGAGGGCTGCTCAAGAAAGGCTTGGAGATGAATCTAGATATGAGCTTGACCGGCATACCCATTTGTTGATAGCCTGATCTTAACCGACCGACCGGTCGGTTTGCAGGCTGGATTAGGAGAGGAATGCGCTAATGGCCACAATCTTCTACGAACACGACGCGAATCCCGAGGCCCTGAAGGGCAAAACCATTGCCATCCTGGGCTACGGCAGCCAGGGACACGCGCAGGCGCAGAACTTGCGCGACAGCGGCTACAAAGTGCTCGTGGGCCTCGAGCCCGACCGCCCCAGCGCGCAGCAGGCTCGCGCCGATGGCATGGTCGTAGTGGCGCCGGATGAGGCCGCCAAGCGGGCCGACTGGATCCAGGTGCTCACGCCGGATGAGACGCAGGCCGCGGTTTATGAGCAGTACATCCAGCCTTACCTGCATCCCGGAAAGATTCTGGGGTTTTCACACGGCTTCAGCATTCATTTCAAGACAATCGTCCCGCCCAGCGATGTAGACGTGGTGATGATCGCGCCAAAAAGTCCCGGCCACCTGCTGCGGCGGGTTTATGCCGAAGGGCGCGGGGTGCCGTCGCTGATCGCGATTCAGCAAGATGCGAGCAAACGGGCACATGAATTTGCGCTGGCTTATGCGCATGGCATTGGCTCGACCCGCGCGGGCGTGTTGCAGACCACCTTCCGCGAAGAAACTGAGAGTGATCTGTTCGGCGAGCAGGCTGTGCTCTGCGGCGGGTTGACTTCGCTGATCAAGAAGGGATTCGAAACGCTGGTGGAAGCCGGCTACGCTCCGGAGATTGCTTATTTCGAGTGCCTGCATGAGATGAAGTTGATCGTCGACCTGATCTACGAAGGTGGGTTGGGACGCATGCGGTATTCGATTTCGAACACAGCCGAGTATGGCGACCTGACGCGCGGCGAAAGGGTTGTAGGCGATGCCACGCGGGCCGCAATGAAGAAGACTCTGGCCGACATTCAGGATGGAACGTTCGCTCGGGAGTGGATCAAAGAGAACAAAGACGGCGGCCACAACTTTGCGACGTTACGAGAGAAAGAGCAGAAGCATCCGATTGAGATTGTGGGCGCCCAGTTGCGCGGCATGATGAGCTGGCTGCCCGGCAAAGAAGCGCAGAAGACAGCGGAAGCTCCGAAGCCGGAACCCAAACAGGTTGTGAATGCTTAAGGGAGCCGAAATCGTTCTGCGGTGCGTGCGCGCCGAAGGGGTCGAGCTGGTATTCGGCTACCCCGGCGGCGCGATCATGCCGTTGTACGACGCTTTGGACGGGAGCGGAGTGCGGCACGTGCTTACGCGGCACGAACAGGGCGCGGTGTTTGCTGCGGAAGGCTACGCGCGGGTTACAGGCAAGGTAGGCGTGGCCATGGCTACCAGCGGACCGGGTGCGACCAACTTGGTTACCGGCATCGCCGACGCCAAGATGGATTCGGTGCCTCTGGTGTGCATCACGGGGCAGGTGCGGACGGCAATGATCGGTACCGATGCGTTTCAGGAGACCGACGTTTTCGGGGTAACGCTTTCGCTGACCAAGTGGAGCCGGCTGGTGCGGACGATCGAAGAAATCCCGGACGTAATTGCAGAGGGATTCTATTGGGCGCGCAGCGGGCGACCGGGGCCGGTCGTGATCGACATTCCAACCGACATATTGAAAGCCAAGAAAGAATTCTCAGGGCCGGTGAAGTTCACCCCGCATGCTCGCCCCGCCGATGCGAAGGCGGATGGCGCTTTCAGCGATACGATTGTCGCCTTGCTTCAACGCGCAACGCGGCCAGTGGCCTTGGTGGGCGCAGGAGCAAAGCTTTCGGGAGCGGTTCCGGAGTTGCGCCGGTTGCTCGACGATTTAAACGTTCCGACATTCGCTACCGTGCATGGACTGGGCGCGGTTCCTCCGCAATCGCCGTATTACCTGGGCATGGTGGGCATGCATGGCACGCGCGCCGCTAACACCGCTTTGCATGAAACCGATTTGCTGATGGTGTTTGGAGCACGCCTGGATGATCGCGTCACCGGCGATCCCACGCGCTTCGCGCCCAATGCAAAGATCGTCCACTTTGAGATTGATCCGGCACAGCTTGACCGGGTGCGGGCGTGCGAGCTGCCGGTGATTGGCAATCTGGCCGACACGATTCCGGCTTTTCACGCGGAATTGCGCAAAGCTTCCCTGCCCGACTGGAGCGGCTGGCGCGCGGTGGCTTGCGGACCCGAACGCGCAGAATCTGATCTGCGCGGGCTGGCACAGCCGACGATGCGCTTCCTCGATGAACTCTTCAGCCGCCTGCCGCAGGATAATGTAATCATCGCCGACGTGGGCCAGCACCAGATGTGGGCGGCGCAGCGTTATCGCTCCTCGTCGCCGCGCGGGTTTATTACTTCGGGCGGATTGGGAGCGATGGGCTTCGCCCTGCCTGCTGCCGTTGGCGTGCAACTGGCGAGACCGGATACTTGCGTGCTCTGCGTTTCCGGCGATGGCGGCTTCCAGATGAACATACAGGAGTTGGCCACCGTCCACCGGCTCGGGCTTCCTATCAAGATGGTGATTGTCGATAACAAATATCTGGGCATGGTGCGGCAGTGGCAGCAGCTTTTCTACGCGCGCAACTATGCCGAGACCGATTTGAGCGACAACCCGGATTTCGTCGAGATTGCCAAGGCGTACAAGATTCACGGATGGCGGCTGAACGAGGCTGCCATGGTGGAGTATCCGGTGTCTGCCGAGACAGGAGATCTCATCGAGAACTTCCTGCGCTCGCCAGAACCGGAGTTGCTGGTATTTGATTGTCATCCCGAGGCGAACGTTTATCCCATGGTTCCGGCGGGAGCGGCTCTTTCGGAGATGGTGTTCGGGGACGAGTAAGGAAAGCGAATAGGAATGATAGGCGAGGGAACGGCCATGCAAGTTTTTCAGATCCGATATCGCAACGCGCAAGGCGCATTGATGCGCATCCTGAACGCGATTTCGCGCCGGGGGCTCGAACTTACTTCGGTGCACGCCGAGGCCGCCGGGCGGGATTACGCGGTCACGATGCTGCTAGAGGTCAACCACAAGCAGATCGGGCAGCTTTACCGCGAGTGGTATGCGATCGTCGATGTCGTCGAGGTACGCTCCCGGGCGGTTTTGCATGAGCAGGAAGTGCCGGCCTGGGGACCGCATCCGCCGGCCTCGGAGAGCATGGCCGACCAGTCGGCGCGGGCGGCGCTCGCTTAGGTTATGGTTTCGAGTTTGACAGTGTCAGCAGCATGAACGCTCACTGGGCGAGCGTCATGCGATTGGGAACCTGCAATCGGAATGCGGCCTCTGAGCCTCGCGCGTGGGTTCCCCGTTTTTCTGACTGGTAACGGTCTCTCTGCCCGCGTGTTCATCTCTGTTGTAATCTTTCCCATGGGTCGAATGCATGGATCTTAAACATCGCAGCCGCGGAATTACCGACGGACGCGACCGGGCCCCGGCGCGCTCCATGTTCAAAGCCATTGGCTTCACCGACGCCGACCTCGGCAAGCCGCTGATCGGCGTGGCTAACACCTGGATCGAGACCATGCCGTGCAACTTTCACTTGCGGCGGCTCTCCGCCAAAGTAAAGGAGGGCATTCGCGCCGCCGGCGGAACGCCGATGGAGTTCAACACCATCGCCATCTCCGACGGCGAAACCATGGGCACGGAAGGCATGCGGGCTTCGCTGGTAAGCCGCGAGGTGATCGCCGACTCGATCGAGCTCGTCTGCCGCGGCCAATTGTTCGACGCGGTGGTGTGCGTAGTGGGTTGCGACAAGACGATCCCGGCCGCAGCCATGGCGCTGGCGCGGATGAATCTTCCCGGGATGGTGCTCTACGGCGGCACCATCGCGCCGGGCAGCTATCGCGGCAAGGACGTTACCATTCAGGATGTGTTTGAAGCCGTGGGCGCCAACGCCGCAGGAAAAATCACCGACCAGGAACTGTACGATCTCGAAAACGTGGCCTGCCCCGGCGCTGGAGCCTGTGGCGGCCAATACACCGCGAATACGATGTCGACGGTGATGGAGATGATCGGCTTGTCTCCCATGGGCTTCAATAGCGTGCCGGCGATGGATGCACGAAAAGACGAAGTCGCCTTCCGCTGTGGCGAAGTAGTGTTGAATCTTCTAAGGACCGGTATTCTACCGCGCCGACATTCTCACCCGGGCGGCTTTTGAAAACGCAATTGCCTCCGTGGCCGCGACCGGCGGCTCGACCAATGCCGTGCTGCATCTGCTCGCTATCGCGCGCGAAGCTGGGGTCGGTCTGGAAATCGACGATTTTCAGACGGTCAGCGAGCGCACTCCTCTACTCGCCGACCTTAAGCCGTCGGGAAAATACGTGGCCGCAGACGTAGACAAAGCTGGCGGCATCCCGGTCATCGCCAAGCGCTTGCTTGACGCCAAGTGTGCTGACGGCTCCACGCTCACGGTGACCGGCAGGACATTCGCCGAGGAAGCCAGTGACGCGAAAGAGACTCCCGGTCAGCACGTCATCGCTCCGCTCGATCGTCCGCTGAAAAAAACCGGAGGCCTCGTCATCCTGAAAGGAAATCTCGCGCCTGAAGGTTGTGTGGCCAAGATCAGCGGGCATGAGCGGCTGGAGCAGCATGGGCCGGCGCGGGTTTTTGACTGCGAAGAAGACGCCATGGCGGCCGTCACTGGCAAGAAAATCAAGGCTGGGGATGTCGTTGTCATCCGCAACGAGGGTCCCAAAGGCGGACCAGGCATGCGCGAAATGCTAAGCGTGACCGGAGCCATTGTAGGTGAGGGATTGGGATCGTCGGTCGCGCTCCTGACCGACGGGCGCTTCAGTGGCGCCACGCACGGGTTGATGGCTGGCCACGTCTCGCCGGAGGCCGCGCTGGGCGGCCCTATCGCCGCTGTGCGCGACGGAGACATAATTCACTTCGATGTCAGCAAGCGCGTGTTAGAGGTTGAAATCAGTGACGAGATTCTAAGCCAGCGCATGAGAGAGTGGAAGCCGTCGCAGCCACGCTATCCCACTGGCGTATTTGCGAAATACGCGGCGTTGGTTTCGTCGGCCTCGCAGGGCGCGATTACCCGGCCACCGACTTAGCCCCTGCTGCCGAGTAACTGCTTCACCGCCTGTTCCACTTCGTCCGGTTTGAATCCGAAAGGCCCGGGCTTCGCGCATCTTACTTCGCGAATCTTGCCTCGCGAATCTTACTTTCCGCACCCCGGACTGAACGAGGTCAGCACGTTGGCCGCCGCCGCGATGGCGCAGAAATACGGTTCGCTGCTTGAATCCGCGGAGAAGTATTGCTGCTCGGCGGACTGGTCCGAATTGAGGCCCGTGTTGAAGTCAACCGTGTCCACGTGATGCCCGGTGTTCGACACAAAACTGGCGTAGGCGGGAAAATTGTTCTTCCACGTGGTCACCGACGACTCGTAGGTCTGCGTCGCCTTGGTGGTCAGGTCCGTGTCTCCGTTCGACGCTACAAATTCGTAGAGATCCAGAATGAGGGGGAAATTGAACGACTCGTTAGTGACCGTGGTTGCCTCTCCACCGCCGGAAGTCGTGGTTGTCGAAAAGACGGTCGAGCCCAGCGAAACATTCTCCACGTATTCGGTTGCCGTGATGTTGAAGAACTGGTTGTTGGAGAAGTTCAGCGTCTGCCAAACCTTCGTCGTCACCTTGCCGTGCGACGTATCGGCGTAGCCCGAGATGACAAAGCTGCGATTCGAACTGACGTCCACCGTACCCTTGATGGAGGTCGGTTGCACGTTCAGGTTTTCCTTGATCACCGGAGACGGCGCTGCGCTGAGCGTGTTTTGGGTGATCGCGCCGGTAATCATCGGCGAAGTCGGATCACGATAAACCAGAAGCGACGCCGTCGCCGAGAAATAACTGTCGGCGTTGAACACGCTGAGCGAAACTGTATGCGGCACTCCGTTGCTGAGCAGTCCGGCAAACGGAGTGAGGTTCACTCGATAAGGAATGAAGTTCAGGGTCTGGACGCCGGGGATCGGGAACCATAGATAAGGATCGATGCCGCCCGTAAAAATCCAGGGAAAGACCGGCGCTACCCCCGCGGGCTGGCCGTCGATGGTGATCTCGGTTTCGCGGAAACCGGTATCGCCGCAACCCGTCTGCAACTCGGTCTCCACGTCATAGGGCGAGCAGGTGTACCAGAATTCATCATTCGACTGGCTTTGCGCGTAGACATCCAGGTAGGCGGCGCGCACATTCGAAGGGAAGTCGAATGTGCCGGAGAGTGTGCTGGAAGTTGTGTTCAGTGCCACCGTCCCACCTGAAGGACCAGCCGACAGTGCCAGCACCTGGTCGGCCGCTACGGGCGCGTTCTCGTCCTTAGCCAAAGGATAAAACTCCAGCTCTGCCGAAGCATAGATCGTCGAGGTGAGCCCGTCAGTCCCAATAATATTTCCAATATTCGCTTGGCCGGTTTGCGCGGTGTAGAAGATCGAACTGTAATCGGTGAGATCGTTTTCGATGTGCCACGACGGACCAAAACTCGGCGAAGGCTCGGCAGTGGTACCAAAATAAATATTCACCGGGCCCAGCCAGAAGTTAGCGGTGCGGTCGAATTGAATGCCGGCGTTCAAGCTGATGTCCGCTTCCAGCACCACCTTGGCCCAGGGGCCGGGACACTCGGCGGGCGGGGCGTAGGTAAAGTTCTCCACGTTGAAATCGACGAACTGCGCATCGCTGAAGAGCTGCACCACGCAAGGTGTGGTGGTAGGACGCCGCACATTGGGATCGGCAGTCACTGTATTAGCCGAACCTATCGAATACGGGCCGGAAGCCGAGGCGGGTGGAGTAAGGACCGTTGCCACCAGGAGAAGCGAGAAAAAGTTACGCGCCAGGCAAACAGATCGGGGCATATGGATCCCTCCGGGAGATAGCGGCAAAACCCGTGCCAGCCGCGGCAGTGCGGAAGCGCCGGCAAACGGAGTCGCGCTTAGCGACGCAGTATGGCGCGGCGCGTCAGAGCGTGTCAACCATAGACAAAAGTCTCTAGCGGCCTAATCCTTCTGGCGTATGCCCCCAGACTTCGCCTATGATTATTCCCATCTCGATGCGGACGGAAACTCAGCCCTGTCCGCCGGAGGCGGGCCTTGGGTGCGTTCGGGGAAAAACTTCGCAAGCAGCGCGAGCAGCATGGCATTCCCCTCGATGCCATTTCGAACACCACGAAAATCAGCACCGGCATGCTGCGCGCCCTTGAGGACGAGCACTTTGACCAGCTTCCCGGCGGCCTCTTCAATAAAGGTTTTGTCCGCGCCTACGCCCGTCAGGTCGGACTGAACGAAGAAGAAACCGTAGCCGACTATCTGGCCTCATTACGTGAGAGTGAAATCCAGGCACTCTCCGCTTCGCCGGATCTCCGCAATCTTCCCGCCCACAATCTCCCCAACCACGACTTCCCCGGCAACGGTCTTCCGGGCAACGACCTTCCGGCCAACGGCAATCATCCCAGCAACCACATTCGCACCATCGAGCGGCGCAAGCTGGGTCGCCGCAATTTCGATCGCCGCAATGAAGATCGTCGCAATGAGTATCGTCGCCATCTGGCGGTGGCTTTAGTGCTCGCCACTTTCGCGCTCCTGCTCTGGAATTCTCTCCGTCATCGCCAGCTCACGGCCACGCGGCCCGCAGCCACTTCCACTCAATCTCCGGCGCCCGCTCCAGTCGCCGCGCCGGCTTCATCGACTCCGTCCAGTTCCCATCCATCGCTTGCGGTGGGAAAAGCATCGCGAAAACTTTCCGGGGGAACAATGTCGGCGACATCCCAGAAAGAGTCCACAACCGGCTCCGCCGCTACGCCTCCAGCAAACTCGCCCAGCCCCAATCCTGCGGTCGCGAAGAGTATCGGTTCTGCCGCCCCAGCAATCCTCTCGAGCAAATTAAGCCTGCTGATCCGCGCCCAGGAAACTTCCCGAGTCTCGATCGTGGCCGATGGCAGGCCTGTAGCCCAGGAAATCCTGATCGCCCCCGCGCACACGTCGGTTCGCGCCAGCCGCGAGATCGTGGTGAAGACGGGAAACGCTGCCGGAGTCAGCTTCCTGCTGAACGACAACGAAATCCCAGCCCAAGGCAAAGAGGGCGAAGTGAAGACCTATGTCTTCGACAAAGCCGGAGTTCGTGTAGTCCCGCAAACGCAGGCCCCACCACGGGTCGCGACTCCTCGCGGCCACATTTGACCGAGCCATGCTCGGGGATCCCCGTCCAGTTCTGCTATGCCGCGGATCCGGCGCCTGATGCTTGCTAACCTCCTCGGGAAGGTCCATGATGTTGCCCTTGGCCGCAAAGCTCTGCACCGCCGAATCCGCAGACTAAATCGAATCAGGAGCTTCATTGCCCATGAACCACCGCTTCCTTTGCTTCGCCCTCGTGAATTGCCTTGGGATTTGCGCTTGCACACAGCGATCGTCCCCTGCCCCCGAGCAGTCGGCAATGAATTCAATTCGCCCAGAGGCCATTCGAGCTCACATGCGCTTCCTGTCCGACTCGCTCCTCCAAGGTCGAGGCACGGGCACGCCGGGCTACCAGATCGCAGCCCGCTATGTCGCGACTCAACTCGAGGCCGCGGGCTTGCATCCCGCGGGCGTGAACGGAACCTGGTATCAAACCGTGCCGCTGCGCAAGTCAGTGCTCGACGACGGCAAGAGTTCCGTGGTCCTGGTCACCAAGAGCGGCGTGCAAACCCTGGTTCCGTTGAAGGATTACGTGCAATTCGGGGACTTGATCAAGACTGACAACAGCGTCGAGGGTCCGGTCGTGTTCGTGGGATTCGGCGTAACCGCAAAGGAAAACAACTACGACGATTACGCCGGGGCCGACGCGAAGGGCAAGATCGTAGTTGTGATCGACGGTGCGCCGGCAAAGTTCCCTTCGACGGTGCGAGCCTACTATTCCGATAACGTCGTAAAACAAAGGAACGCGGTGGCTCACGGCGCGGTGGGGTTTATGGACCTGATGCTGCCTGAGGATCAGAAACGCAATCCGTGGGAGTGGATTGTGCCGCAGATCCAAATGGGAAACATGGAGTGGCTGGAGAAGGATGGCAGCCCACACAACGTGTTTCCCGAGCTTCGCGGCTGGGCATTGCTCAATCAATCCGGAGCCGAGAAGCTGTTCGCCGGAGCGGGCAAGACGCTCGCCCAACTCTTCGATGCCGCTAAGGCCGGGCAGCCCCAGTCGCTGGCTCTGCCCGTCACTGCCCGCATCCACTCCATTAGCTCGCATACCTCGGCCGACAGCCCGAACATCATTGGCCAGGTCCAAGGCTCCGATCCGGGGCTACGCAACCAGTATGTGGTCTACACCGCACATGTCGATCATCTGGGGATCTGCCCGCCGGTGAATGGCGATAACGTTTGCCACGGCGCTCTCGACAATGCCTCAGGCGATGCAAGTTTGCTCGAAATCTCGCGCGCGTTCGCCAGCCTGCCCCAGGCGCCGCGCCGCTCCATTCTGTTTGTCTTTGTCACCGGCGAAGAGATGGGTTTGCTCGGTTCCGATTACTTTGCCAACTTCCCCACGGTGCCTCGAAGTGCAATTGTAGCCAACCTCAACATCGACGGCGCGCCCGGCCTGTACTACCCCATGAAAGACCTGATCGTGCTCGGCATCGAGCACTCCAGCCTGGAGCAACAGGTGCAATCGTCCGCCAAGCAAATCGGTTATTCCCTGAGTCCCGATCCCATGCCGGAGGAGAATTTCTTCATCCGCAGCGACCAGTATTCATTCGTTCAGCAAGGCATTCCCGCAGTCAACATCACGGACGGCATCCAAAGCAGCGATCCCAAAGTGGATGGAATGAAGCTGCTGAAGGAGTGGATGGTGACGAAATATCACACTCCGCTTGACAACATGGATCAGACGCTCGACTACGACTCGGGAGCGAAAGCGGCAGGTGTCAACTTCCTGGTTGGCTATGAAGTAGCGCAGCAGGACGCGGCGCCGACCTGGGACAAGGGCGACTTCTTCGGAGAAAAATTCGGCCCGCGACACGCTGGTGAAAGCTCCGGGACGAAGTAAACCGTCCAGAACACGCGGTTATCGCTGATGGAAACCATGCCCAAGGCTTGACGGCCAAGCCGGCGCGGGCGGTCGCCTCGCAGCGCCGCCCTCGCTCGCAAGCACGGACCGTTAGGGGTTGCAACCGCCTCCCCCGGGCACACCCTACGCCCTCAACAAAGGGGTTTTGCAGGCCTTTGTCGATTTCCGGCAGGGAGTGATCTGTGAGCCGGAGTCATTGGTCACGGAGACGTCGTAAGTCGTGGCGCTGGTTTCTCCCGGGCAATAGTAGACTCAGGTGAAAGACTTGGATCTGGTGAAATCCCAGAAGGACCAAATGTAATTGGCCAGCGGGTAGAGGCCGTTAGGGGTGTTTGAGTCCCCGCTTGGTCGCTCCACGATGTACTCAGCTTCCGAGCATTCCGAAAGACGACATAAACCATCAGTTCTATTTTGATTCGGCCGCGCGGTTCGCGTCCGTAACCTGCTCGCGCGCTTCGTTGTACGTCCCAAACTTCTTCGCCAGTACCTTCAGCGTCGGATAGAACTGCACAAACGTGTGCTCGACCGCTGCATGATCTTCGTGGCACGACCAGCAGGGGTTGCCCTTGGGCATGGCTTCGGCGGTTTTGCCGTCGACGTTGAAAAAGTAGTACGCCCACTTATCCGGATTCCGTGCCGAATCTTTCACCTCGACGACCAGCCCCGTCAGATCGGTCTGATAATGGCCCTTCTGGTTGATGGAACTTCGGCTCGCGGCATCCCGTTCGTCGATCACGAACATGCTTTGCTCCGGCCACTTCCCAGAGTTCGCAAATTCGCTGTAAGCCCAGCGCTGCACAAAAACGTTGGTAAACATTTCGTGGCTGTCAGGGCCTGGACTGTAGTTCATGCCATACCCTGCGGAGAGAAACATCCATTCGCGGTAGTCTGCAGGCCGCATCAGTTGGCGCTTCTCATCATATTGGGGCTGAGGGGTTTTTTCGTCAGGCCCTGCGGCCAGCAGCACAAGGCCAGCAACCAGAACAAGGACAAAACACGAACCGCGTTTCATGGAACCCTGATCCCTCCCGTGGAAGATGTTGGACATTAATGTTTGTGAAGCGCGTCGTGGGTGACATGATTGCTGCGGTCAGACTTCCCCACTTGTGCCTCACTGGGCCGTTGTGAATTCGGGTGAATCTGCGACACCCTCTCAGATCCACCAGTGTACTACCGACGATCGCAAGCTTTCCAGAAACGGCCGCACCTTGCGGTGCGGCCGGAGGGGAAGCATTACGGATTGGGGTTTAGTTCGAGGCGCCACACCGCAGCGGCGCCTCGAATTTCTCATAGGTTAGAAGCGAACGCGAGCGCCCATCTCGATCTGCCGGTTGCCGCCGGGTTGCTCCTGCGCCGAGCCGTACCCAGAGCGCCGAAACTGGACGGCGCCTTCGAAGAGAGCCGCTGTCGGCGTTGCCAAGCGGATCCTGCCACTGATTGTGGTTCAAAACGTTAGCGAACACGCCTTGGAATTCCAGGCTGATGCCCTCCGTCACCCGGAAGTTCTTCTTGATGCTGAAGTCCATATTCCAGTAGGGCAGGCCAGTGATAATGCCCGTGCCGCCGTCCCGGTTATCTAACCCCAGAATCGGATTACGGTAGTTGTTAATCGCTGCCGTTCCTTGCGCGAAGAAATTGACCGGCAACCCGCTTGAGGGCCGGTTGTAGTAGGCGTGACCGTATTTGACATGGTCCCAATCGGCACGCGCATTTTCTTCGCCAAAGAAGTTGACGTTATCCCCGGCGCCGTATTCCTGACCGCCTCCGGTCGTGGTGCAACATCTGGATCGGAGAGCCGCTGCCCGCGGCGAATATTGACGAGAACGTCCATCCGCCCAGCGCCCGTCCCATGAGTCCATGCTGCCCCTTGTAGAAGGGCGGCTGGTACACAAAGAACGTGTTGTAGACGAACTTGCGGTTAAAGGGCTGTGGGCCGTACATCGTATAGGGGTTGAAGGGATCGTCCGGAGTGAATTCACTGTCGGCCTGAACCAGCGCCGCTGTGCCCAGGGCCTTGGACCAGGTGAAGTTCGACTGCATCGTCAATCCTCTCCAGTCCGCCATCTTCACGGAGGCGAAGCCGCCGTTGTAGTTTCCGAAGCCTGTACTGGCGTTAACCGCAACACCCGACGTCATCTGCGGGCCAAAAGGCCCTGTGGTTGTGTTCATCATGCTGTGCGGGAAGTTGAACGGGCCGCTATCCAAATCACTCCACAGGCTCCACACTTGAGCGTTGCTAAGGTTATTGGTGGCGTTGGGGTTCCCCGCATTGGAAGCGACGCCTTCGTTGAAGACCACAGCCGCGGTGCAACTGCGTAAACCCTTTGCAGTATGCCTGTGGGTGAGTTCTGTCAGCGCCGCCTCGAAGAACGGTTGCGGCGTGACCGCCCCCGCGTTGGCCGCGCAACCACCGCCAGCCAGCCCCGCAATACCGCCGCAGTATTGCAACACCACATTCTTATACGCCTGGGCGAACTGTTGCCCGCCCATCGTCATCATGTAGGGCACCGCGTTCAGGTTGATGGGTTGGTACTCATGGGTGATTCTGCGCCCGATGTAGCCAAGTTCCAGTGTGACCTTGCGGGACAACTGGCGTTGAATGGTCAGGTCGAACGAGTCCACCTGGTTGGGCCGGAAATTCGGATCCAGAGACTCGGCGGTAGCGGCCGAAATGGAATTGTATCCGGGGAAGTCCGGCTGGGGCAGCGTCGCGACTGGGCTGGCGGCAGCTGGGGCAGTCAGGCCATCCACGCCGATGCGGAAAGCCGTCGCCGGCGTGGCTGTGTTTTCTGACGCGCCGCAGGTGCCGTTACTGAGGGCACCGCCGACGCACTGCACCGGCTGCATGAGGCCCGTGCCCAGCAGGGGCACCAGCACCAGATCCACACCGTTCAAGCGCCCGTAGACGCGGCCGTAGCCGCCGCGAACGACCGTATCTTCATGGCCGAATATCTTCCCGGCCAGCGAATCGCTGTCGAAGTGCGGGTTCCAGGCCGCCGCGATACGCGGGCTGAACGAGCCGTAAAATGGGTTGTAGGGGTATTTCAGCCCATTCTCGGTATTGCCCACCAAGGCAAAGCCGATTTCGGGATTGTATACTTGCCCCTGCAGCGCCGCCCGCTTCCGATTCGCCAGGTAGGATGACGAGCCGAGATGGGCTGGTCCGACTGATCCACCAATTCAACCTGCTTGCCATTCTGCTTCCACCGGCGGCATCTCCAGCGTCCAGCCCAAACCGTAAGTCAGGGTGAACGTCGGCTTCATGTGCCAGGTGTCGCTGAAATACACGTTGTAATAAGGAATGGTGCTCTTGTCGAATGCCGGTGTCAGCGGAGGATTCAAAGTCAGATTTGAGCCACTCCGGGTATAGACGGTTCTGGGCGATGGAAACGATGCCCAGCGCCGCCGCGGTAAGGGAGGGGCAGTTGGGGATATTGGGATCATTGCAAATCGATACATTGGACGCGAGTTCCGATCCGGCGTCTCCGTTGCCCAACTCATACACCGGTTGGTAGTTGATGCCGCCGCCATTATCGGTGCGTTGATGGTAGTCCCAGTTGTGCTGATAGGTGCCGCCAAACTGGAACAGGTGGTTGCCTTTCAGCATGGAAATATCGTCGCGAAACATCTGATCGTGCCCGTCCCAGAAACGGTTGCGGGTGTTCTGCGTGTTTACGTTGTAGGGCCCCAAATCCTGAGTTCGCCGGCGGTTTGGCCGCTATAAATTTCGAGGGCTCCGCCCAGCGTGGCGGTCTGCGGGGTATCTCCCTGCCGGGCGTATGCCCACCAGTTACGCAGGAAGCTATAGTGGAAGTCGTTGGTGGTGTTGGTGCTGATGTTGGTGGTCAGCGCCGCTACCCAGATAAACGACTGCAGCGGCCCCTTGGATATGGAAGCCGGGACACCCTTCGTGTCGCCGGAGAAGAAACCGCCGATATCGATCTGGTTATCGTTGTTCGCGATCAGCTTGTTCCAACGATAGCTCGACATGAAGTGCCACTTGGCGCCGAAAAATCGTGATCCACGCGTCCCACGGCGAAGTTGCTGGTGGTGGGCAGGGCAACGTTGGCCGTGAAGCCCAGTTCGTTGGCCCCATCGCAGAGGTTCTGCGTGCAGGCTGCTATTCGACTGGGGTTCGTAGGTCTTCCATATCTGCTGAACCAGCGGGTTGATGCCAATCCCACGCGGATCGGCGCTTATTAGGCTGAAAACCTGGCCCGTGAGCGGGGTCCGTTATGTTCCCCGCTATCAAGGCCGGCGAGGGAACGTCTCCTGAAAATGTCTCGGAGTTGGGGAAGCGAAAACCTTCGTAATTGGCAAAGAAATAGGTCTTGCCCCCAAGAATCTCTTTCGGGATAAGCGGCCCGCCGATCGCCCCGCCAAAGCGGCTGTAATGGAAGCTGGGCAGCGGAGCGGAGCCGGGCTGCAAAGGTTTTCGTAGTCATTCTCCCAACTTTGCGACGACCAGTTGTTGTCCTTATAATATTCGTATCCCGTGCCGTGCCAGGCATTGGTTCCGCGCTTGGTGACCACCTTCACTTCGGCGCCGGCGGAACTGTTGAAATCGGCGGTCTGGCCCGCGGTGTTTACCTTGAACTCCTCGACGCTGTCCTGCGGCGTGGGCAGCACGCCCGTGGGCCCGCCCACCCCTGCTCCCAGGTTGTTTTGCGTGGCCACACCCCCGGTCGGGTCGCCGGCCATGCTGTTGAAGTAGACGTTCTGGCTGCCGTCCATGTCGCTGCTGTTGTTGCCGCCATCCAGCGAGAAGTAGCTCTGATCGAGCACCGCTCCCGCCACGCGCCATCGGGACCCACGCCCGGCTGCAACTCGACAAACGAACTGACGTCGCGGCCAAGGCTCGGCAGGTTGTCGAAGGTGAGACTCGTGATGGTGTTGCCTACGGTGGCATTCATGGTCTGCAGTTCGGTGCCAACGGTAGTCACTTCCACCACCACATTCGAGCCGCCCACCTGCAGAGCCAGATTGAGCGTGAGGCTGGCCCCGACTTTCACCTCCTGGTTCTCGCTCTTGGTGGTTGCAAATCCCGCCTTGCTGACTGCAATGCTGTAGATGCCCGGGTTAACGTCCACATAGATGTACCGCCCGGACGCGTTGGTGGTCGTGGTGCGCGCAATATTGGTCGAGATATCAGTCAGCGTCACCGCCGCGCCTGCCACCACCGCGCCGGTCGGATCAGTCACGGAGCCGGCAACTACTGCCGGTTGAGGTTGACTGCGCCCACGCAGGCAGAGAGCTGCCCACACAAACCACCAAAAGCAGAACCAGAGCCAACTTCACGCTGCGGATGTACATTGTTTCCTCCGACCAAAAGATTGAGTGTCGCGACTGACCGAGAAAAATAGATGAGTCGCTAAACACTTCCACCACGTTGAGTGTTTGCAATTAGCGAACCAGAGCGGAGTCGTCGACTTTTCAATCGGTTACATCGATGAGCAGATCTGCGGTTATGAAATGCGGGATGCCAACTAGACAGTCCTCACAGCGTATATCGTGCGCGTGATGTTGCGTGTCTGTAAGACTGTCACTGCGTCCTGTAGGACTACATCAAACAGGAGATGAATTTCCAAAAGTCCCGATTTCCGGAGATTCCTTCCGAGCTTGACTCTGGTGATTCGAAGATACATACTGGTTGGTATGTTAGCGCTGAGCAACAATCCGAAGCGCAGAGCGGCTAGGACTCGCGCGATCCTGAGCGCACGCGGGAGCTCCTGTTGCAGGCTGCCTTCCACGAGATATACAGATCTGGCTATCCGGAGTGCTGGCCTGGATGCCATTCTGGCCGCAGCCGGCGTCACCAAGGGCGCGCTGTACTACCACTTTGATAACAAGGAGGCCCTCGGCTATGCGGTGGTGGACGAAATCATCGCGGGTAACCTTCGCCAGAAGTGGGTGCAGCCTTTACGGAACGCGAAGAACCCCATCGACGTTCTGGTCTGCATTGTTCAGTCCGAATCTCTGAAAAGAGTAGACATTCAGCGTGGCTGCCCCTTGCTTAACTTGTCTCAGGAGATGTCAGGTCTTGATGAGGGATTCCGGAGAAGGACAGCAAGAGTTTTTAAGGACTGGCACGACGCGGTGGCGGAGGCACTGCGTGAAGGGCAGAAGCGCGGATTAGTGCGGAATGATATAAACGCGAATGAAACGGCTACGTTCTTGATCGCGGCGTATGAGGGTTACGTCGTTTTAGGAAAGAATTCGCAGGATCCACGGACGATGCAGTCATGCCAAAAAAGGGTGAGCGGCCAGCTCGAGTCGCTGCGCCCGGCGCGAGGCCGGGCGCGAGCGGCAGGCCCCGGATAGCCGCCCTCTTGCTGGGCCCGTGAAGTCTTCCGGGATTGACCGCAAAAAATAGCACGACTAAGAACCAGATCGCGCGAGACCCGTCGATTTGGGGCATTTTGTCGCCAAAGGTCGGGTCACCATTGCGGCAATTGCTGGTTTTTCGCCAGCAATGAACGCTCGCAGCCCCTCCCCAGCGTTGACACTTATCACCACGACATACATACTGGTCGGTATGATCGATGCAACACGCAAGTCGGAATCGCCGCATCATAATGAGTCGGATCGTCCTAACTCCGCGCCAAAGGGGAAAATGAATGGACCGAAGAACATTCAAGACAATCGGATTAGCAAGCTCCGTGCTTGTTGTCGCGCTGGGTGCGGGCTCGCAAATGCAAGCGCAATCCAAAACCCCGTATCCCAGCATGGCCCCGCTTAACCAGTACCTGATGCCGGATCGAAATGCCGAAATAGCCTTGGCACGAAGTGCGGCTCCAGACTCCATATCCCACGATGCAAAGATTCTGGTTCTTGGGCCGCATGGCTATGAAACCGCTGTCGAAGGCAAGAATGGTTTCGTATGCGCTCGTGGAGCGAGGGTGGATGGGCCCATTCGATGGTGAATTTTCTGATTTTTGGAACCCTAAAATTCGAGGTCCGATCTGCTACAACCCGCCGGCTGTCCGCTCCATCCTGCCGATGACCTACAAGAGAACGGAGATGGTATTGGCTGGTCAATCCAAAGCTCAGATCATCGACGGCATCAAGACATTCATGAAGCAAGGGCTGCCGCCCCTGGAGCCTGGAGCCATGTCCTACATGATGTCGAAAGAACAGTACCTTACGGACGACGACCACCACAACTGGATGGCCCACCTGATGTTTTACACCCCTCTCATGGACGGTGCCGTTTGGGGTGCAGATCTGCCCATCTCTCCCGTCATGCTGAATCCACAGTTCAGTGGCGCTCCGGAACCAATCGACGTATTCATGGTTCCCGCGGGCTGGTGGTCGGATGGAACGGCGGACCCAGTAAAGGTCAGGTAGGGATGCACCGCAATGCGAGAAACGCACTGCGAGAGAAATGTGCAGCCGTTGTGCATGGGGAAGCAGGCTCGATCGACGGCCGTGCAGGTCACGATGGACTTCGGGCACAGGAGCAGTACGGGAACTGGTAATGGAGGTCTTTTGGATAACGGCGATCTGCATATTCGTGAAGTCGTAGCGGGGAAGTCTTCGCGGATTGCAATCAGAGCCAAGGGGAAAGTTCTCTTCATCGATGCGGCGGACGTTATCGCCGTGGAAGCCAGAGGGAACTATGTCTTGTTATTGCATACTTCAAGTTCGCACATGCTGCGAGAGTCTATCTCGACCATGGAGGAAAAGCTCAATCTGCACGGTTTTGTGCGAATTCATCGATCTGTGCTGGTGAATGCGGCATTGGTGGAAGAGATTCATCCATTGTCCACGGGCGAGTATGCGCTCCGCGTGCGGGGAGGAAGGGAGTTCACAGTCACTCGTACTTACAGGAAGAATCTGCAACTCCTGGCGCAGTCATGGATCGGTATGGAGGGTTTTGCTGCCGGGTAGGAGCGGTTATCCCCTTAATTGTCCAGCCATTGAAGTCATGGTGGCAACGGTTGCCGCTCACGCCTGGTCGCCGACGAACACCGACCACTGGGAAGATCCCGATGGACAATAACCGGTGTCATCCAAGTGCGGGCCAGAAGTGGCACTGGAAGTAGATGAAGTTGGTGTCGGAGGGAATCATGGGGTTCCGGCTTGATCGGTGTGATGAAGGCGCGAACGAAAGTCTTCCTAATCGTGGCGCTCCGGATGTTCAAGCGATCGTCAAAGCGGCGCACGAAGAGCTGCGGCGACTCATCCAACAGCGCGCCCAGATCATGAAGCGCATTGGCACAATCAAGCAAACAATTGTAGGGCTATCCAACTTGTTCAGCGACGATGAACTAAGTGATGACTCACTCGAATTGGTCAATCCCGAAGCCGGAGTACGACGACGGGGGCTCACCCAAGCGTGCCGTACTGTGTTGATGGAGGCTTGCTGCCCCGTGAACACACGGGAAGTGAGCGAACAGGTTCAGCAGCGAACCATGCCCGGTTTGTGCCGCAAGAATCTGTTGGCCTCGGTTTCTGTGGTACTCAATCGACTCGTGCAATATGGAGAAGCGCGCAAAGTCCTTTGCGACAACGGCTCTCGCGCCTGGTTGTGGGTATCGGACTCGGGAGATCGAAGCCCACATCCCGCGAAGAGTGCAGAAACGTTAGTCTCCCAACCCTGATTTGAGTGGACTCTGGCCAACCCCACCGCATCCGGTGCGCTGAACTAACGCTAGCTAGACTGATTCGATGGGGTCTAGGCTGGTGCCGGGAGGGGGAATCGAACCCCCAAGGGCCGAAGCCCGGCGGATTTTGAGTCCGCTGCGTCTGCCAGTTCCGCCATCCCGGCTTTACTTGCAAGTGCTTGCTTTTACGACCATTCTATGGCTCTGTTCCCTCTTCATCCAAAATGACGAATGTGCAACTGTGTAAGAAAGTGTGTCAGTTTTTCCAGATTTCCACAGCTCGTTGTCATTTTGCCCGTGAAGCGCTTTGCCGGCGATTGTCGGGCTAAGAGTTCATTGCCTAGTCATAAGAAAGCACCCGCACGAAATTCTACCACTTCATCAAGAGCTGCTCTACCTTTTGATTTCACACAAAGCGGACCTCTTGGGTCTGCGAGCTTATCGCCGAGCGGCGCCAAGAGCCGCGTTTTTTCCGTCCGAAGCGTGCCGCTGGTCGTTCCCGAACGCGCGGCTCTAGTTTGGTTCAGCTAGGGCTGAAAGAGCCAACTAGCGTCCTGGCGGTTCTGCGTGAAGGAAGACGTAGGTTACTTCCTGTTCGCCGACTATTCATTCACAACCGCGTCCTTCACTTCCCCTAACGTACGATCCGCGTCTTCTGGGGATGCAACTCCACGCCGGAGTTGTTTCAGGTATCGTTTTACGACCTCTGTTTCAAGCGGCGCCATGAGCGCCTCGCTGAATTACGCCATCTTCACCGAAAGCTCTGTTCCACTCTTGAGCGGCAGCGTGATCGAAATAAATCCATTGCCTGGATCGCGAATAAACTCCAGGAAATCCGGCTCCGCGTTGTCGTTCATTACATACGCGCCAACGCGAAGTTGTGGAGCGACGATCTCAATCACCTCGCGCGCCAGCGAAGGTTCTTCATCGCGCGGCCAGCCGTCGATCAGGGCAAAATCCACCGGACCCCCCAGATCGCGTAGCGTCTGCCGCGCATCGCCCTCGCGAATCTCCGCATAGTCAGCGAGACCAGCCTCGCTGAGATTGCGCTTCGCGGTCGCGACTTTTGCCGGTACGAGTTCCGAACCGATTACGCGACCGCCGCCGTTGTCACGCATAGCTGCCGCGAAATACAGGGTCGACATTCCGACCGAAGTCGCGAACTCGACCACACGCGTAGCGCGCATTCCACGGCACAAAAGATAGATGAGGTCGCCTTGCTGGGGACGAATAGAGAACCCACGGTCCGCATAGTCATACGGATCCTGGCTTTGGCCGTCATCGTTCGGGCTGCCGGCCCGCGCGCCGCGACGTTCCGACTCCAATCGCTCGATTACCGCACGGACTCGTTCATCCTGAATTACGCTTTTTAACTTTCATTCAACAAAGTATTCGGCATGAATCTCTCTTTCTGTAGGTCTGTCCTTTCAGGTTTTGATGTGCGCCTGCGGGCGCCGCTATTTTCCCAGTATCTCGGCTGCAGCCTGATCAAGAATTTTGGCAATCCGCTTCGCTTCCTCGGGATCGCACCCGTGTTTGCGGCGCAGCGCGTGCTTCAGAGTGTGGCGCGCACGATGCACTTCATCGGAAGCACCTCCGTCAGAATCGCCCACGCCGGCAAATGCTTCGCGTACCTGCTCCATTCGTCCTCCAATTCGCGCCAGAGCGTCGAGAATCGCTTCGGCGTTCGCGCGGTTTGCTTCCAGATGGGCCTTGCCCTCGGGCGTAATGCTGTAGAGCTTCCGCGTACCCTGCTGCTCCACGCTGGTGTGACCGATCTCATGCAGGTATGTCAGCGCGGGATAAATCACACCCGGGCTGGGCGTATAGAATCCGCCCGAACGTTCTTCGATCGTCTTGATCAGTCCGTATCCGTGCGCTGGTTGTTCGGCGAGCAGCGCCAGTATCACCAGTTGAATGTCTATCGCGTCGAGCTTGCGGCCGCCGGGAAAATCGCCGCCGGCGAAGTCGCCCATAAATCCGGGGCCTCCACGATGGAACCCGCGGCGCCCGTGATGACGTCCGTGTCCTCGCGGGTGTTCTCGGCCGTGTTCGCTGTCGTGTTCGCGACCATGTTCGCGACTGTGTCCTCGGGCGTGCTCTTGGTCGCGTTCGCGACCGTGTTCGCGGCCGAAGCTGTGATCGAAACGTGTTGAGGTTAAGAAATCTTCGAAATGGTTTTGTCTAAACATGTTTCAGAATATATCGTACGATACATCATAAGTCAATATAACTTGCAGTCCTCGCTCAAGATATCCCAAACAATTAGATATAAATGGCTTAATTACTGGGTATTTTAATCAATGCCCCGTGTCCTCGAAGGCCACCAAAGTTCTCAGTTCCTCAAACGCGGTTTCTAGCCAGTTTCCGGATTGCCGACAACACACCCGGAATCCTCGCCTCCGGCGTGCAACGTGACTGCACGGGCTATAATTACGCCCACGGATGGACCTCACCCCTGGCGCGAAACTTGGTCCCTACGAAATCCAGTCCCCGCTGGGTGCGGGTGGCATGGGCGTGGTCTATAAGGCGGAGGACACTCGCCTCGGCCGGTTTGTCGCCCTCAAATTTCTGCCCGATAGCGTGGCTCACGATTCCGCGGCGCTGGAGCGCTTTCGCCGCGAAGCTCGGGCCGCGTCGGCCCTGAACCATCCCAATATTTGCACCATTCACGACATCGGCGAACACGATGGCCGCGCTTTTATGGTCATGGAGTTCCTCGATGGTCTAACGCTGAGCCACTTCATCGCGGGTCGTCCAGTTGAAACGGAAAGGCTTCTCCCCATCGCGATTGACATCGCGGACGCTCTCGACGCGGCTCACAGCGAAGGCATCGTGCATCGCGACATCAAACCTGGAAATGTTTTCGTAACGCGGCGCGGCCACGCCAAGATACTCGACTTCGGTCTGGCGAAAGTGACCGGCAAGACCGCCGCGTCCAGTAGCGATGCTGAAACAATCGCAGATTCGGATGCCCTGCACTTGACCAGCCCCGGAGCGATGTTGGGAACGGTCAGTTACATGTCGCCGGAACAGGTGAAGGCCAAAGACCTGGATGCCCGCACAGACCTGTTCTCCTTCGGCGCCGTGCTCTACGAGATGGCAACTGGCAAGCTGCCGTTTGAGGGATCGAGTCCGGGAGAGATTTGCAGTGCGATTCTGCGCGATGAACCTCCACCACCGTCTCAGGTAAATCCGCAAATCGTTCCGGGGCTGGAAGCAGTCATCCGAAAGGCGCTGGAGAAGGACTGCAACCTTCGTTATCAACACGCCTCGGAGGTGCGGGCCGACCTGCAGAGGCTGAAGCGCGATACCGACAGCGGCGGTTATCAAAAGCCTGCTGCGTATACGCCGGCAACGACACCATCCGCCACGAAAGTGGCAGTTGCGAAACCGCGAGAGCTGACCATGCGGATGCCCGCCACGAAGTTGTGGCTATCCATCGGCGGGTTGGCAGCGCTGTTAGTGGCTGCCCTGATAGCTCGAGGGGTCTACTCTCGGATGGGCGGAAAACAGACTCTCACCGACGCAGACACTGTACTCCTGGCGGACTTCACGAACAACACGGGCGACCCGCTGTTCGACAGTACGCTGAAGATTGCGCTGAATGTGGCTCTCACCGAATCACCCTTCGTAAACGTGCTTTCGAGTGACAGGGTCAGTGCCATATCGAAGCAAATGGGTCTGCCGGCCAATGCGAACCTCACCGCCGGTGTAGCCCGCGAGCTTTGCCAACGAGCGGGAAGCAAAATGTACGTCGCAGGTTCGATTGGCAGCGCGGACAGCAAGTACGTCGTGGCCCTGAACGCTGTGAACTGCCAAAGCGGCAAGACTGTAGCCCATGAGGAAATGACTGCGGCCGGCAAGACAGACGTCCTCGATACGATCGGGCGAGCTTCCAGGAAATTGCGCGCTGAACTCGGAGAGCCGCCGTCAACGGTCCAGAAGTTCGACGTGCCCTTGTCTGAGGCAACGACTCCCTCTCTCGAGGCACTGAGCACATATGCGAGCGCGCTGAAGGCATACAACGAACAAGGAGTCCAGGCAGCTCTCGCGCTTGATCAACACGCCATTGAACTTGACCCCAGTTTTGCAATGGCGTATTACGACGTGGGCGACGACTACTTCAGCCTCAACCAACTAGGGCGCGCCAGCCAGTACTACACCAAGGCGTTCGAACTGAGGCAACACGCCAACGATCGTTCGAAGCTCATGATTACTGGGAACTACTATTCCACCGTGACGGGCGAGCATGACAAGGCGGCGCGAACTTTCCACGAGATGATTGAGACGTACCCGCGAAGCGCGACAGCATACTTCAGTCTTGGCGAAGAGTATGCCGCCTTGGGACAATATGAAACCGCTGCTGAAATGACTGCCAAGGCGCAGGAGCTTGGCCCCGGCGAAGTCCCTGCTTACTCCAATCTGACTGGTTATCAATTGGCGCTCCAGCGCTTCGGCCAGGCCCGCGCAACGATTGACCGCGCGAAGGCGCACGACATGGATGGCTACATGTTTCGCCTTCCGCTTTATGCGATGGCATTTCTTGGCGGCGATTCCTCAGGTATGGCGGAACAGCAGCAATGGCTCACCTCTCACCCTGATTCGAAGCACTATGCTCTTTCGCTCGCGTCCGACACTGAGGCTTATGGAGGCAAATTGACGGCAGCACGAGAGCTGACGAAGCGTTCGGCAGAAGCCGCCATCACTGCTGACAGCAAGGAAAATGCGGCGATCTGGTGGGAGAATGCCGCCTTGCGCGAAGCGGCATCTGGGGATGCATCGCAAGGCGTGCAAGATGCCGCCGATGGACTCAAATTGGCTCCCGAGAGTCAGGGAGTGGGTGTTGAAGCTGCGCTCGCGTTCGCCATGGCCTCGGAGAATGGCCGAGCCCAATCTTTGGCCGAAGACTTGGACAAGCGGTATCCGCTCGATACCCAGATGCAGTCACTTTGGCTGCCTGCTATTCGTGCACAACTGGCGCTGAATGGAAAGAATCCAGCGGAGGCCCTTCGCGTTCTGCAGACGGTTGAGTCGCCTATGGAGTACGGGATGATCTCGTTCACGAATAACCCTTCGTGTCTATATCCGACCTACATTAAGGCTCAGGCTTATCTGGCTTCAGGACAAGCCACAGACGCCGCCACCGAATTTCAGAAGATTATTGATCACGCCGGCATGGTTTGGAATTGTTCAACGGGAGCGTTAGCTCATCTTGGTCTGGCTCGCGCAAATACGCTGGAATCGAAGAAGGCGAAGGGCGCAGTCGCGGACGCCGCCCGTGTACGCGCTCTAAGTCAATACAAACAGTTCCTCGATCTCTGGAAAGATGCTGACCCCGGCGTTTCGATCTTCAAGACGGCAAAAGCCGAATACGCAAAGCTACTCTA
>CAWDNT010000009.1:0-393598 GCA_963803795.1 uncultured Acidobacteriaceae bacterium
GCGCCATTACACTCATTGACCAATTCTCGCCTGTGAGACACCTGAACGGTAAGCGCTGAGCCAACGCACAAATTCATTGTAGGAATTGCGTTTTACAGGTACATCGCGCATTAGCTTGCGTATGAAGTTCGTGCGATGAAACCCGCTCTCGCGAGCACACTTGTTGATTCCGATATTCGCAATTTGGGTTTTCACTTCCTCGGGCGCGATTACTTTCTTCGTTCTTCCGTACTCCGTTGCTGTGAATTCCACAACGCTGATTTCCTCGCCTTGTTCCCATTTGCGGTCCGTCTCTTTTCCTATGTAGCGAATTTCTCCCGCAATTACACGTGAACGCTTGAGCAGACCTTCGGTCTCCGCCCGGCACGGTGTTCCATCGGGTGCAAGGCTCTTCGATTCCGGATGCTGCTGGTACTGGATAACGAGATGTGCGAACTGGGAAGGAAAGACAACGTTGTACGGAATATTTCCGTTGGCCTTTTTGCAATTGAGCATTTTGTATTTCTTGCCGTCATGCACGTTAACGCATTCCAGGTCGAACCATTCTTCCTGTTTTGAGGAAAAGGCAGAAACCAGAAGAACTTTCTCGTTTGCTTTCCTGTGAAATGCAACTCCAAACAGAGGATCAACCATCGGGAGTAAGAGAAAGTTGTAGGGACGCGCAATTTCCCATTCGCCCAGCATTTCCAAAACGTTGTAGGTCGTTATCGTGAGACGCATCATTTGCGGAATATCGAGCCAAGACGGTGCTTTTCGTCGTAGTTTCAACGCACCGCGCACGATGTAATCCCAAAGCTGATAAATCCAGTGTGGTACCTCTTTATCCCAGTGTTTTGGGGAATCTCGGGGTGGATAAAGGAAACCGATTCCGTGCGCTTTTGGATCAACAATCGTGATATCCGATGTTCCCGTTTTTTCGTACAAGGCATACCGTTTTGCGGCGATGCTGTAACCGTATAGCTGGCGTTGTAATTTCGTGGCATCGGAATTGAGGTAATTCGCGTCGACAAGATTCAGAATCGACCCTGTAACCGCTTTTCTGTTGTAGGGATTCAACGAAGTGAATCTCTCTGCGATTTTCTGGGTTTCGGTCCACGACAGGATTCTGAGACCTTCGCTGCCGGGGACATTAAGCGGTCCACCAAGTTTGGAGCTCACGATTGCAAGGGAATCGGTATCGCAGAAGAGATATGTGCCCTTTTTCTTATCTACGCACGCCTCCGTCATCGCTAGCAACAAACGTCCCGCAGAAGTGATCAGCGAAGCCAGTGGCGGAAAGAACCATTTGCCTGCCTTTTCGTCCACGTCGGACGAGTCGGCGAACTGCTTTTCACCTGAGAAAACCTCCACAGGTACATTCTGGTTCTGCAATTCAGGAATCAGCTCGACGAAAAAGCCGTAAATGGAATTGGCGAAGATCTTGAGCCAGTAGTACAGTTTTGTGTCGGCTTTGTTCAGCTTGCGCTGTTCGATCACCTTGGTAAACAGATCACAAAGTGGGATCGTGAAGAATGGAGCATGATGGAACCCGCCAAGATGGTGCTCTCGGATGTCCTTCGTTGACCCGCATATAGCACAGCAGCGGATTCGTGTTCGCCTCAGATTCACGCAGCACCACCTGAAAGGGAGCGATAAAGCGAATACGGAAGTATTTCCTTTCGGGCTTGCTCAACGAGAGTCTTGGTATCCGTTATGAGTTCAATCCCTGCGATCTTTTTCCCATGCCAATGGGCCGTGGCATGGCGATCACCCCGCAGCAAGCGATTGACTGCAGCTTTGTAATTCGCGAACTCACTAGCCGCTTTCGATCCGCGAGCGGTTATCTCTCTTGGACCATCGGCGCCGGGTAGCAGATTCCCCGCTCAGATCACCCGGATGCACCGGAGTCAATTTTCGTTGCAGGGGGTGGCGGTGTGAGACTGTTGGCATAACATCGCGATCACATTCACGATCACAGAGACGTGGTAGAATTTCCACAGAGGTTGCCATGTATCTACGGCTCGCTTTTTGGACTGGGTCGATGGCATACGTTTCCCTCCTCTTTGTCCACTTTGCCCCAAACGATGGTCATTCGTCACCGGGCGTCCTGCCCAGTGCCGCGTTTGTCGGAGCCTTGCTAGGATTTGCCCTCGGGTGCATGTTCGCCAATAGAGTTGGGCGTAAGCACACGAAATCATGACTGCTTTTTCATTGCATACTCCGCGCCTTGCCAACTATTGTTGTTGACCTCTCAATTGCCATTGCACTCGCAACTGGGTCAATGAGTGTAATCGCCTGTGGCTGTTGAAAAACTCAGTGTGCTTGAACCGGTCTTGTGCGGGGTGAGGGTATTACTGAGTTTTTTTCTTCTTGCCTAGGTGGTCAGAGCCTGTGGTGCAGTCGGTTGGCTTAGGAAGCGGACCAGTCGCTTGATGTTCTGCGCCGCCGCTGCCAGGAAGAACTGCTCGCGCACGAACTTCAATCGTCGCAGGCGTAGACGGCGTAGTCCGATCTGATTTTTGAGTTCTGCGAACAGGGCTTCTACTTTCTTCCTTTGCCGCTGTGCTTTGGCAAACTCAGGCGTGTTCGCTAACTCCCGTGCGCGTTGCCGCGCCGGTTCGTTTTGATGAATGACCAGGCCTCGGAAAGACGAACTCGTGCATTGCGGTCGGAGTTCGCACGGGCCACAGCGTTTGCGAGTCCCGATGTAGGTCCAGGAGTGATTGCGATGACTGTGGCCGCCGTAGTTCAATGGCTGACCGGCGGGGCAGAGATAGCGATCGTGTTCCGGCTCGTAAGTGAAACGCTCAGGGCCGAAGAATGGACTCCTCTTTCTGTGAATACTGTCACGGGTCCGCATATAGGGAGTGATGTTGCGATCCGCTAACCACTGTAAGAACTCCCCATTCCCGTAGGTTGTGTCGGCTGCCACCGATTCGGGCGCTCGCCCTTGCCACTCGCCGAAACGAGTCAGCATATCTTGCGCCGCCACTGTTTCCTGACTCATGCGTGCCGCTGTGGCCTGCACCCCGACAATCACACAGCTACCGTTATCCACCAGATAGTTGTCGTAGTAACCGAGACGCGCCGGCATGCCGCCCTTGGTGGCGTAAGTCGAATCGGGATCAGTGGTCGACACCTGATCCTGCTCGTGCACCGGCTCTTCCACAGGGTTCTGCTCCTCCACTTCCCGCAGATACTGACGCACGGTGTGATGAACCTGGGCCGCTTCCGCTAACTGCTCCCGTGGAATGCGGCTCTCCTTGGCTGCGTTCGCTTCCACGAAGCTGCCATCGACCGACAGATCCTTGCCCTGTACCAACCCTACTTCCACACACTGGCGCACGATCTGCTCGAACAACTGCTCGAACAGCTTCGACTCCTGAAATCGCCCATGCCGGTTTTTCGAAAACGTCGAGTGATGCGGAATCTCCTGATCGAAGCCCAGCCCAGTGAACCAGCGCCAGGCCAGATGCATGCGCAGTTCTTCCACCAACTTGCGCTCGCTGGTGATGCCGTAGAGATAGCCGATCAGCAGAATGCGCAGCAACAGCTCAGGATCGATCGACGGCCGGCCTGTTTCGCTGTAGCTGTCTTTCAGTTGCTGCCGGACGAACTCGAAGCTGATGTGCTTGTCGATCAGCCGCAGCAGGTGGGTTTCAGGAACCTGATCTTCCAGACGGAAGTAGTAGAACAGCGCTTCGGAACGGTCGTGTTGCCCCATCATGATCAGCAGGCCTCCGACGATCAGAATCAAACAGAGCATGTGCGAATGCTTTCTTCTAACATGCTTCTGCCGAATCTCATCCCGCTAATCGATGTGACTTTTTCAACACCCACGCCTGATTGCAACAGTTATCGCCAGTGCTCCCGGCGCACGAACCGGGAGCTGAAGCCGGAGCGCGGAGCTAACCCAAACGTAGTAGCCTCCGAGGCCTAGCGCATTCGACTAAGCCGCCTGGGGACTTGTAAACATTGCACTAGCCAATAGAGTGCTAGGCGGTGCGTCTCTTAGCTGACTCCCCCCATAGGCGCCACCTCAGGAGAAATTCGGCATGAACAAAGTTGGTTGTACGCTGCTTTCCCTACTGTCCATTGCTCTGGCGCTCGGAGTGGGCACCGCTACGGCGCAAGACTATTGGTACGACGTTGGCTACTTTGCGAATGCCAATGCATCAGGCGCTCCCAGTGCCCATTTGCGTCTCACCAACGACGGTGATTATTCAGCCCGGAACCAGTGCGCGAACATCTATGTCTTCGACAACAACGAAGAGATGAAGGAATGCTGCAGTTGCCAAATAACAGCCAATGGGTACCTTGACCTCTCCGTCAACACAAACCTCCTTGGCAACATCCTGGATAATGGCACCAAGCCCACGAGGGGCATCATCAAGGAGGTTTCAAGTCTTGTTCCTGACACGCCGCTAATCTGCAGCCCGCTCAACTACGCCTTCTATGGTGGAATCAAAGGCTGGCTGACTCACGTTCAGAAAGCATCCGCGACCACGTTCAGCCTCACCGAGACGCCTCTGACGGATTCGTATCTCTCTGAGGAGGAGCTTGGGCTCAATCTCCAAGAAACCTGCTACTTTGTGCAGACACTGGGCACCGGCACCGGCGTGTGCTCTTGCGCAGACGCAGGCGACTGAGCTGAGTGAAACTGGTATTGGAACGCGCCGGAGAGGATTCCCCGGCGCGTTTTTCTGTCAACTCTTGTTATATCGCCATTACACTCATTGACCTCCCGCCGACGCCCCAACCATTTCAGCCAACGCCTCCCAATGTCTCGGATGCGGGCGATAACCTTTCCGGATTTGGCCTGCATACCAACGCGAGACGCCAATTCGCGATCGAATTGCAGATGTAGAAATGTTCGTGAGTAACGGCTGGATTTGTTTCAAGAACACTTCGCTGGTAAGCCATGCGGGTTGAGTCGAGTCGTCCCATGCCGAACTCGTCTCCGCGTGCCGTTTCCGCGTGGCGCGATGTTTGGCACGGGCTTCCGGCGACTTTGAGGCCATTCGACCCAATTTTGCAAAATTCGCCAGCCGTTCGCTAGCTCCCCCGACGGCACAATTCCCGCAGTTCAATCTTCCTTTTATGATTGTTTTTCCACAACCGCGACAGAAATGGTCGGCCTTGGGCGGCACGGCGGTGACAGTCCAGATTTTTCCTTTGGCTTCTGTACGTCGCTGCTGAGTCAGGCGCGTCGATAGAACCGAATTGCGACTGCATCCAGACCAGAGAGCTTTCGCGACGTATTCAGCCCACGGCGCAATCAATTTTCCCCAAGCGGGGATCGTTGCTCCCAGATGCGTACACATCTGGGACATGAGGCGGCAGTTGCCTGTAGTAGTTTCGAAAAAGTCGAACCGACGCAAAGGTTCCTTTGCGATCCAATCCAGCAGCCACGTCTCGACTTGTGGGCGAATGGGTTCAAGGACATCAAAGACGAGAGAGTCGCGATTAGCTGTGTCGGTATGTAGCCCGAGGCCCAGCCCGCAATCCAAACCGAGGCCCGAAATTGCTAGTCTGGTTTCCGCTTCAGCCAGGGCGAAGCAGTAGTTAAGAATGGCGTGCACTGGCGTCACGGCGAGGCGAGGTCCGCCGCTCAATGGAGACTGTCTACTACCGACGAATTTCCAATGGTCTGGGATTTTTTGCAGATCGGCTTTCGGCCAACTTACGGAAATATTCCGCCACTCGCGAAAATACGACCCCGCCGCGTTTGCTTCGAGAATTGGCAGTGCGTCAAAGGTTTCTGCCGAATCCAACTTATTCCGAAAGCGAGTAATCGCATCCGCTGTCGCCCGGCAATCGAGGCGCTCCCGCAGGACTTGTTCTTGACCTTGGAGTTTCGCGTCAATGAGTCGGACACAGATTTCGAGTCCAACGCCGTTGTTGATGGCGAAAGCCTGAGCACGTCTCAATTTTGCATCCGATGACCCGACCGGCCCCGTTACGCACAACACCTTGCCGTTACGCTCCAGGAACGAGAACGCAACGTCCTGGTCCCGTAGCCACCGCAGCGCTGTCAGCGATATTTGGCCATCAGAACCAACTACGACCAGTCGTTTCAGCCTATGCCCCACGCGCGGGAGCCGGTAGTTATAACGGTCAGCTCCGATGCCATCCTGAATGACTAGGTGTCCCTTATGGACACGGACCTGAATGCCGTAGCCGATGAGAGTGAGAATTCCGTGACGGGGTACCGAATTGAAGGACTGTGGGAATTGAGATACGGTTTTCGTAGCTGCCATTTGGAGTCACCTCTCCGATTGGTGGTCAGGGCGTGTCGGCTGCTCGCAACAGTCGGCAGGCCCGCACTGATTTTGGACTAACCGAACAGACGTGGGGGAATTGGTGCGCCACACTGACGGCAGGCGCGATCTCTTGCAGGACCCTCGTATCCGCATGAACATTCAACGTAGTATTCGTAGCGAATAATGTGATGCGCTCGCTTGGCCTTGGCTCTTTCTCTGGCGCAGATGTCGCGGGAACGACGCGGAGTTACCACTCCCACACCCGCCAACGAATCCGCCAGGTAGCGTTGCAGCGGCTTGGGTCTTTTGGGCAACGTGGATTCTTGCAAGACTTGAAGGGTAAGCGCCGATAGACCGGGGGCAAAGTTCTGATCATACGGAGAGGCACCGTCCTGAAACGCTTTTGTCACCTCTCCCTCGCTATGCGCGTTTGAAAGCAGCGGCCACAATCGATCCCACACCTGCTCCAGGGTGCCGCGCCAATTTTCGGCTCTTCCGTAAACCTCTGAGGAGCGTATTTTCGGTGGGCGACCTCGTCTTTTTGGAGCCTCGAAGTCGTTTCTGGGCTTTGTCATTAGTGCGATAGATTCCCGTTGAACGGTTCTAATTATACGTTAAATAACCGCAATGGCAAGCTAATTTATACGGGAGGACGTCCGGGGTCCTCTTCCAACATGCTGTTAAACAATGCATTGCATGGATTTCATGCCCTGGACAGATCGCCAAGTTTATGCGTATTATTCTTTATTAGACCGTATAAATCGGGGTGGGCTGGGCCCGATGCGTCGCCATTGCGCGAAAGGATACATCAAGGAATGAAGCATAAGAAGGTTAGACAACGATCCATCAAGAGGAGATTTGTTCCACCGCGAACCGTCGAAGAGTTCTTCGCCTTGTCCGAGCAGGATCAGGACCTTTGGAGGGACATCGGCCCGATCGTTTCGGAAATGAGAGACGGCGCTTCGCGGCGTAAAGCTTCGCAAAAGTTTGGCCGCGATCCACGTATGGTTCAACCGCTCGCGCGGCCCGCATTGCGAAAGCTGAGGAACGGGCGCTGGGTCGCCAGACCCAATGACCGTCTCTTGCGCGTTCTGGTAATTCCAACACGGAAGGGGCTGCGCGAAATCGGGGTACGCGACTTCCGTCAAGCATCCCTGCTGGGGAGATATTGGACTGCCGTCGAGGCGTACCGCGACACCGGCGATGCTTCCGCGCTCCGGGAATTCCGGGGAAAGCACATCATCGATGCAAACGGGAAGCGATTCCGGTTGCTGACAGATCTCCGTGCATTGGACCGCCTGGGTTCAGCGGGAGTTCTTTCCTTCGAATCACTTTACGCGAAGGCGGCGTGATCTTGAAGAAACTACCACAACGCGATCCGGAGGGCGCTTATGTCCGTAAGGTCATTGCGGCGCGGCGGATCGGTGGTAGAAAATGCGCGTGCGGGGAGGGGCGTCCGGAAGCGCTGATTCCCGATAGCAATCCAATAATCTGCGTTGCCTGTCAGCGAAAGCAGCGCGGACAGACTACATTCGATTTACATCACCCCCCTGGAGACGCGAACAGCCTCGCAAAGACGCCGATATGGGTGAGCGATCACGTGGCGGTTCTCAATGTGCTACAACACGATTGGCCGAGGACAACGCTGGAAAATCCTGACCGCAGCCCCTTGCTCGCGGCAGCGGGGCGAAATCGCGGATACAGCGACACCAATGCTTACTTAGTCGATGCGCAGTTGCGCCAGAATACAGAGGTGCTTGAAGTGCTGGACGCCTACTTACTGAAAAAGCTGGGAGAAAATTGGTGGGTGGGCACGGAACTGGAGCAATTTGCACCGAAGCACCGGCCAACATTACGTCGCGAACCCAAGTAACTACCGCCTCGGTACAACCAATCAAGCGCACAATAGTGGTTCACTGCGAATTCGGGCATGTCAGATCATGAACCCACGCCGTTGATTATTGCCGTCCGCGTCTTTCCTGATCTGAAAGATGAGGATCGAGACTTTGACAAGCCGAAACGGGAATGGCATCGGCCGGACGCGATGTTGGTTTTTGACACGGAGACGAGAACAGATCGAACCCAGCGTCTGACGTTCGGAAGCTACCGATTCATCGTCGACGGACAGTTAGGGAAAGAAAGTCTGTTCTACGGTGATGATCTTCCCGCCAGGGATCTTCGGATTCTCGAACGCCACGTTGCCGCACCCAGCGCCGTAATTCCTGACGAAGATGATCACAACGTATCCTTATTAACCCGGCATCAGTTCGTCGACAGACTATTCAAAAGCACATACAAAGGTCGCTGCCTTCTCATCGCCTTTAACTTTCCCTTTGATATTTCGCGAGTCGCATGCAACTTCGCAAACGCGCGAGGACGGTTCGCAGGCGGCTTTTCGCTCGATGTTTGGTCGTACTTGGAAGGCAGAAATCGCTTTCGGCCCAGCATCTGTATCAAACATATCGATAGCAAACGTGCACTCAAGGGTTTTACACGAAGAAAAGACTCTCACGAAGAGGACCTGATCCCTGAAGGCTCAACAACAGGCAAGAAAGAAGAAGACTATGCGTTTCGGGGCCACTTCCTGGACTTGCGAACATTGGCGTTTGCTCTCACCGACAAAAGTTACACGCTTGAGAGCGCGTGCGAAGATTTCGGCGTCGAACACGGAAAACAACGTGCAGCGCGGCACGGCATCGTCACGGACCAGTACGTCAAATACAACCGCCGCGACGTTCTGGCCACGTCGGAACTGGCCACGAGGCTGGTGGAAGAATACGACAAGCACGACATCAAGCTGCAAGAAACGAAAAGTTACTCGCCAGCGTCGATCGGGAAAGCGTATTTGCGCAGAATGGGAATTAAACCGATTCTGCAACGCAAACCAGATTTTCCACAGTCGTGCCTCGGACACGCACAGTCAGCGTTCTACGGTGGAAGAACCAGCGCACATATTCGGAAAGTGCCAATTCCCGTCGTTTACGCCGATTTTCTTTCGATGTACACCACGGTCAACAGCCTCATGGATTTGTGGCGTTTCGTCACTGCTCGCAAAATCACGGTCGTCGAACACTGCCAACATAAAGTCGAAATATTCTTGCAGCAACTATCTGCCAACCTTGCCGATCTCTTCACCCCTGAAACTTGGAAACACTTGACAGCATTCGTTCAGGTGATCCCCGATGGCGACATTCTGCCGTCTCGCGGTAGGTACAACTTGGAATCAAACGATTGGCAAGTGGCCGTAAATCACATTTACACCGATCGTAACGAACCCAAACAGGCACTCTGGTTTTCGCTTCCCGATGTTCTCGCGTCCGTACTTCTCACAGGGCGGATTCCAAGCATCGTCGATGCATTTCGGATCGAAGCGCAGGGTCAAACTAAAGAGACTGGAATCGTGCAAGCTGCGCAGCATTGTAGACGTTGATCCGCGGAACACAAGATTTCTTCCGTGTTGTCATCGAAGAACGGCAGCGTTTGAAAAAGCGCGGTGACCGATATGTCCCCAACAGAAAAGAAACGTCTTGATAAAGCATTGAAGGTTCTGGCAAACGCCACAAGTTATGGAATTTACGCTGAAATGCATCGCCAGGAATCAGACCGTAAACAAACGGTGACGTGCCATGGCATTGACGCGGAACCGTTCCGTTGCCGCGTTGCGCATCCAGACGTATCCGGCGAGTATTGTTTTCCGCCACTCGCTTCTCTGATTACCGGCGCAGCTCGCCTTATGCTCGCGCTTTTGGAGCACAGCGTCATAGGCTGGGTGGAACATATGCAATGGAAGATACCGACTCAATGGGGATAGTTTCAACCGAACACGGCGGGACGATCCCATGCGTTGGCGGTAAACATGGCGTCATCAAAGCACTGTCGTGGAAACAGGTGGAAGAAATATCGAACCAATTTGATGCACTCAACCCATACAATCGCGACGCGGTGCCAACATCCATTCTTAAGCTAGAAGATGATAACTACGATGACCCCGAGACCCGCAAGCATCAGCGCCAGCTTTACTGTCTCGCGATCTCCGCGAAGCGTTATGCATTATTGCTGCGGACAAGCGCGGTGTCCCGCCCTGCTTCGAAGGATGTTGTAAATAATTTAATCAAATTTCCGAACAATAAGGAGGATCGATGGTCGGAGCACGGTCTCGGTCATCTCTTGAACCCAACCGATCCCGAAGAGCGAAGATCGCGAATGGATCGCGCTAACATGGCTCGGCATGATTCGCAAGACGTTGGGACTATCAACGCAGAACCCGGATTTCAAACAACAACCGGCCATTGGCCGTACATCAATTACAAGTCCTGCCGTGATGCGTCCCCTTGCAAAGCTTAACGAAGGAAAAAATATGTCGACAAGATCAAACCATTCAATTTTCTCGTGACGTGCCACGTAAAGCCATTCGGTCATCCGCCTGGCGTTGACGCCGAGCACTTTCACCTGATTGCACCCTATGAAGCCGATTCGCGGGAATGGTTAAGAAAACTTGGATCGACCAATATTCCGGAACGAGTACAAAATCACCACGACCGGTCATCATGGCGACCGCCACACGGCGCGGGTGAAAACCTACGATGAGGTCCTGCGGGAGTACGAAATGCATCCAGAATCGAAGTGCGCCGATGCCAGCGGAAAACCTTGCGGTAAACAAACGGTGGGACTGTTACAACGGCGACACGTTCGAATCGACCAGATCAAATACATCGGCAAAGAGTCAAACAGCCTGGAAGAAGTGGAAACGGGCCTGATTCATTCCGCGGAAAACGTCTACGCGGAATATGTCGACCGGCGACGCGACGAATTCCAGACGAAGATTCTGCCCGCGTTGAGAAGAATACCGCCGGCCATTCTTGTGAAAATGAGCGGCCTATCACCCACGACGGTTAAGGACACGCTGGCCGGACGCAGCCGACCATACCCGAAGAATCAGGAGCGGCTGGCGTGGATTATTCGGAAGCTCCGGATCATCTAGTCTTGTATGTTTTCCGAACCGCTTGGGCCTACGCGGTACATCGATTGGCTCGGGAATAACTACGACTTTGATGCTCCGCCCGTGATTTGGTGTAGAATCCACGCCATCTAACCCAAGAAGGAAATCCCGAATCATAATGCAACCGGGGAGGTGAGCGATGCGGTCAGTAAAGTTTTATGCTCTTTTATTGATCGTGGTGGGTGGGCTCTTCGCTCTTCAATGGTTCATCTCAAGTCGATCGTTTGCCGAGGCAAAACTCGTCTCTCTCAGTTCATTTCAGGAAAAACAACTGGAGATATTCAGGGAGTCGGATTCGCTCCTCACGACCCTTGCCACGGCCGCTATTGGCGCGATCGGCGCTTTCGTCTTCAACCGCTACAACGAGGGGGACCTACCGCGGGGACAACGGATTCGTGCAATCGCGAGTGCCGTGCTGGCAGGTATCTCGCTCTATTGTGGGTTTTTGTCGCAGCGAATATTGCTCTGGATGCTCCAGAAGGGCTTTTTCAATCTCACAAACCCTCGACTGGTGTGGAGCGATGAGCTTCAGTTTTGGAGCTTTCTTCTGTCTCTTGCCGTCCTGGGCGAATTCTTCTATTGGGGACTTCATGTGGGAAAAAATGCCAAGGGAAAGACGAGGGTTAAGAGCTTGAGCATTACCGGCATCGGCATTCTGATGTTTTGCCTGCAATTCGGTGCGAAAGCCGGTTACGCGCAGGTTCAGCACACAGTAACACTGCAAGAGGATCTCAAGGCAACCGATCAGGTAGATGTCGCCGTGCAGCGCTGGACGGAGGCTACGGGTGTGGTGGTAACTCAGGAGGCGCGTAAGGCACTGAAGGACGATCTTGCTACACAGCAAGGAGTCTTGAAGGCTGCATTTATGAAACAGGGCCTTAAGCCACCACAGCAAACTGAGCTCTCGCATGCGCTGGTGGACCAATACCTCTACGGCTTCAGGGACCGGAGAGTCTCCAAAATAGATGTGCAAGATGTCCGGGCCTTTCCACCCTCTTCTTTTCTCGCCAGTATGAAAGCAGTTCTTGATAACCGTGTTGGATATCTTGATGTGTTGTCCGATCCGGACAAAGCCAACATAATCATCGATGGCGAGCAAAAGGACGAACTCACGTGCAGGACGTTCGTGGTCTCACCGGGAAAGCATTCTGTTAGGGTAGCTCAACTGAATACCAAGCTCAACTGCACTGAGGAAGTCACTGTAGACCCAGAGACGACCAAAACCGTGACATGTCCGAAGGGACAAAAGGTTAAGTGTAAACTGCCCAAGAAAACATCTGAGGACGTGGCGCAATAGAACTGGCACAACCGTCGCAGGCGATTCATGATGACATCATGCAGCTTCCGAACTTAAGATACTGGGCGCAGATGAATTGTTACTATGGCTAAGAAGAGTGCAGACCGTCCGATAGAACTGCGAGAGTTCAGGTCCGTTGAAGAAGTCGATTCTGCGATAGCGAAGCTTGAACGCCGAGTCCACGAACTTAATGTCCTCGATATTGGTGCTGCAGTCGTGAATGGCTCGGGTGCAGACGACGTGGCCAGAAGCAACATCAGGGCGACCATTCTTGAAATCTTCGGCCCCAATTCGCCTGAATTTCGGGAACATAAATATATCGACATTTGGGCGGGCCCCATGTACATGAATATGTCGCGGGGTGCGATTGTCGATGGTAAGAGGCGTGGTCAAACTCAGGTGCTTGGTATCCTGAATGGCCTGATCGGTCGACTCCGAGAGAAGCGACAGGATATTGGTGCAGGAGAGAGCCCAGCTCCATCAACTTACTTCGATCATCTAAATCTGCACCAGCGCATTCTTGATGTGTCGAGGGATCTGTTCCTCGATGGATACCACTGGGAGGCCGTCTTTGCAGGTGCGAAGGCACTGGTAAACTACATCAAGGAACGCTCAGGTCAGCACGACCTTGATGGTGCGCCGCTAGTGAGAACGGTGTTCTCGAAGAATGATCCGGTCCTTGCATTCAACGACTTAGCAAGCCAGACTGATCAAGATGAACAAGAGGGGATGATGCATCTCTTTGAGGGGGCAGTTCTCGGGATTCGGAACCCAGGCGGCCACTCATTCCCAGAAGGAACTGAGCAGCGTGCTATTGAATACATCTCCCTTTTGAGCCTGTTAGCGTACCGAGTGCAAGAAGCGAGGCGTAGGAAGAAGTCGTAACCCACGCCCAGCCCCCCGGCCCTCCGCCACCCCGCGCCGATCCCCGACCGCCCCCTCGCCCGCTTCACTTTCAACGCCGCCCCGATCGCCTTGCTCCGATGATCCCGTAGCGCCCGCCCGGCGCATGTCCCTCTGTTTACCACATGGTTACTACGGAGGACGGACTTTTTTTCTCCTACCTCCTATCCCCTCGCACGTTTGACGGGGTGAGAACAGGGCGGGACGGAATATGCACCCCCCTCCGGAGCAAGCTGCACTCATGCAAAGACCCTGTTCAGAAATGTGAAGCAGAGGTCAACAAGAAGCGCCACTAATACCGTGCACAGCGCGGGCTTTCTGATTCGGTCCTTGCAGGGTATCCAGAAGCGCTATTGCCTGACCTCGGAGCGACGGCGGTGACTCTCCGGGTGGTTCAAGCCGCTCGTGTTGTTCGTTCAACACAGAATTCGAGCACCGCTCTCCGGTTTCTGAACGAAGAGACAGAGATCCGAACACTTCTACTCCAAGATCCGCAAAATGGACGACTCCACCAAGTTCTCGGATGCCTATTTCTCAGGGAGGGCAAGAGTTTCGATGGACTTTCTGAGAGTAGAGAAGCGGTCACGCTTCAGCCAAATTCAACGTCTGCTCACTTCCAGCTCGGCTTGGCTCTTCTGGCGCAAAAGAACAGACAACAAGGGGTTGCTGAATTGCGTGCAGCAGCTCGGCTTCGACCCGACCTATTTGTATTTCATCGCGTCCTCGCACAGTCGGCTTTGCAGTCGGGAGATTTAAAAGAGGCCGAAAACGAATTCTTGCAAGATGCAACGCGAGGTGTACCAGGCAGGTATGACCCTTATCCGCGCGAGATGTTGGCTGACATCTATCTGAAGAAAGGAGACTTCGATTCGGCTATTAAGCAGTACAAGGACATTCTTTTCATGAGCCCAAATGATCTCGCAGCAAAACAAGGACTCGATGAAGCACAGAAGCAGTTAACCCTGCCGCGCACAAGAGGCGCAAGCTCGAAGTCTCGAACAGCCGGACAGGTAAGCGACGAACAGGAAAATCAGACACAGGCGCGGGCGGGAACTTCGCGATCGGCTTTCAACGCGCCTCCTGCAGGAGCGAGTCCACAACAGAAGACTACGACTCAAACTCGCAAAGCGCCGCAGCTTTCGCCCGAGGAAAAGGAAGCTCAAAAGCACTATCTGCTTGCGCAGGGGGCACTAAAGAATGAAGACTTACAAACTGCTTCTTACGAGTTGAAGATTGCATCGAGTGCGGCTCCAAAGAATGCACTCATTTGGTACGACCTCGCAATCGTTGAATCGAAGAAAGGAAATGTCAGAACTGCTTTTGACAACTTACGGAAGGCCAAGACCTTGGGCCTTCCAGTGCAAGAAAAGAGTAAAGCTGAGAGGCTCGAAGCGGACCTGCAAAACCGTTTGCAGGCCGACGCTGCGCAAACTCCAGGAAATGGAGCCGCTGAAGGAGAAGCAAAACAACCTGCGGACATATTCGAGTGGTTGACTACAAATGCCGGGGTAGGTCTGGCGTCAAGCGCTGTGATTGACGACAATGGAGGCCGAACATTTGTCAAAGTCTCGAATTCACTCGCTCAAGTTGGATCCCCTTGTACGTTACAGATAGCAACGATTGAAAATATGACCCACTATCCGGCTGCCACTGCCTCGGCTGCCACTGCCTGGTCCACTGAAGGGACGAAGACAACGACTCTTCGGATGGGCGATTTGGTTCCGGACTCGATAATAGTTTCACTTGACGGAGGTCGTTACTTCGGACTTCGGCTTCATACCGCAGGAGGAAGAGAAACGATCGATATATCCGAGACTTTTCAAGGCGTTGCTGGCACCTCAAGCAGCCAAAAACATTCCAACCAGTTTGACCTAATAGCAGCCGACCAGCAATATGCGGAACGCTTCAAGCACGCTGTCGACGATCTAATCAAGTCTTGCGGAGGCTCCGCGCCCAAACTGACGTACTAATGTTCTTGCTAACTGGGTTAGCCCTTCGCTGCGTACAGGCCCAATTCCAAATGAGGGCTCGCCGATAATCGAAAGAGAGGTTCGATGAGAACTGACTTGGTTGCCTTGGCGGCGCTGGCGATCTTCGGTTGTGCTGGCCCTCTTCAAGCTCAACTTGCTCCCACGGCTCCTTTCAGCCCAGCTTCTGCTGAGCAGTGTCAGGCCTTCAGCCAGCAGGTCAATCAGTATTGGGCCCGTGTCTCGGCAGACCATGAGGCCTGCCTCGACTCGCACAAAGCCGATCGGCCAAACGAGCACCCTGGCTCTTTGACCTGCTCTCGCTCTGCCTGCCAAGGTCTGCACGATCAGCTTTATAGCAACTTTAGCCTGACTGGCAAGACCCACCAACAGGTGCAACGAGATGATGTCGCGGCGTGCTTCAACACCGTGCGGGAAGCACTGAAACGACAGGCTCAAGCGCAACAGGAAGAAGCCGCACGCAAAGCTCAGAGCGGTCGTGAGGAGGCCGAACGGAAAGCTATTCGCACGAGAGAGGAAGAACACCGAGAATGCCAGAAACGTGAGGCGGATCGTGTGAGCGCTCAGAAAGCCAGAACCGCCGCGGCTCAAAAAGCCCAGGCGAAGTCCCCGACAAACAACAATCCAACTAACGACAATCAGTCGACGAGTGCCGCTTATTCTCAAGAAGCTCCTTCGAATCCGACGGGCGGTGGTACGCAACTCCCTAGTCAACAGGACCTCCAGAAGCAAACGGCTCAAGAGGCTCTGGCCCAACTTCAAGATCCGTTTGAAAAAGCAAAACAGGAGCGCGCAGCTTTGGGGCTAGAGCAACGTCCGACAGGGCTTGTTGATCCCTTTTCCAACGCTCATAGTGCCAATGCCGAGAGGGCGAACGCTAAAGATGGATCAGAGGAAGGGGGTCAGCTTACCCAAGCAATCTTTGAACACGGGATCGATTCAGCCGAAAAACAAATTGACAGAGATATTGAATACGTGACAGCGCAATGGAAAGGCTCAAAGCGTTCATTGGAAAACTACGTCGAAGGAGCAAAAGACACCAAATCAGTTGTGTCTGGGGTAGGTCACGTCGCCGCGGGCTTCGAATACGGCTCCATTTTCAAGGATATCTATGAAGCGTCCCAACAGGGTTCCTCGGAACGCCTGACGTATCAAGAGGAACGACTGGCGGCTCAAGTAGCCCACGACACCGTATACCAGTGGACTAAAGACGCCGTGCAAGATGGAGTGAAAAAGGTTGTCGTGCGGATGTTCCCCAAAACGGCCACCTATCTTACTGAAGGTGCCTCTGCCATGGTTGCAGGTCTTTCGGTGACTTTTTACAGCCGAGACACTGGTGTAGAGCCACGGGAGATCGTTGAGAACAGGCAAGGTGAGTATTCATTGGAAGACAAGCAACGGGCATTGTTTCAAATGTGGAAGTTCTATGACCAGAATCCGACTGTCTATGCTATGCCCAGCCTGATCAATGATACCGATATCGTTTACAGGGAAGCGTTGCCTCAATCCGGTGACGGTGGAAGGGTCAAGTGAAATTGCCTCTAAGAATCGGAGTCTCAACATTGAAGGGGTGTCGAGAGGCAAGGGAGAGGGTGGCCGGGCGCGCGAGTCCGCTGTCGCTTTCTAGTTAGGCATCCGCCCGTCCTGGTTGGCTATTCCTTACATTGAGCGGTGGCGAAGGTGTTACCCCTCTGCTGCTCAACAGGAACGTTTCACAGTCCCTTTAGGGCGGCAAGTGCCTGTGCAGTTATCGCAGTCCTGGTCCGTGCTGCAACATGAATGATTCTTTCCATTCGCATTCTGGCAGAGTTGTGTTCCCTTGGGGCAGCTATCCGCCGCGCTGCGGAACAGATGCAGATCAGGGTCATCAAGCACAAAGGTAGACGCGATGTTCGCATTAGCGGGCCATCCTGCCGAAGCATCAGCTTTGGCCGCCGAGGCAGTGCTCTTGGTGCTAGAGGTCGATGAAGGCTTCGCCGAGTCACTTGGCGAAGCTTGGCACCAAGCGCCGGCGCACGAGAGCGCGCCGAAAAGAAGGGCAACGATTTGGAGCTTCATATGTTTTTCCTTGGTCTTAACTTCCCAACATCAGTAGAAGAGTTCCTTGTTTCTTAGCGCAACCGCGGGACGGGTGTCAAGCTGAGAATGCTCGATCGATGCCCCTGACCTTCCTTACACTATGCGCAGTAAACTTATGGCTCATTGGACCCCGCCAGGAAATAGGACCGTGGCCGCTATCAGTCGGAGCGATCTTAGCTGTACTCGCTGGCCCCGCCGAACGCGCAAGATGGTATGCCTACTCAAACCCGTTTCCTTCTGTAAGGCATTAAGAGATACTTTCTTTAGACGTTCTCGTAAGGGTTGGTTCACCGTACCAGCGTTCCGGTCGTACCGCTTCAGCGACGGCAGCAGCGTACTGATATCTTCGGCCTGCTCCCAACCGCGCTCCGTCTCCTTTCCGATCAAATGAAACGCACAAGCTGTGACCGGATAGCGTTTGAGCAATCCATGACTGTCTGACCTGCATGGCGTGCCATCCGGGGCGAGGCTTTTGTGTTCTGGATGTCGCACATATTGTGAAAAGACCATCTCGAACGTCTGCGGCAACACCAGCAGGGTCGGCGGATTCAACCTGTGCGTGGTTCCGTCGTGGATGTTGATATAAGGCATCTCTTCCCACCGCGCAGGGTCTTTCTCGAACGGCCCAAGCAGCGTAATCGGTTGGGTGGAGAGGTTCATCAAGACCGGCGACAGAGCGAAGTTGTAGGGTCGTGATTTATCGCGATCCAATTTTCGAAGTGCTTTCATGACATTCGGCGTGCTGATGGCGATTCGCCTCATGACAGGCAGGCGAAACCACTCCGGTTCACTGCATGGTAGGCCGAGCGCACGATTCACGACCCATTGCCACCCTTCTTTTATCCAGAGCGCCACCTCGCAATCCGGGTCACGTCCCTCCTTCGGCCTATAGTAAAGTCCTAATCCATGCTCGCTGACTTTGATGAGCCTAAACCCAGAATCGTCACGAGTGTACAGGCCATAGCGTTTGGCGGAGATGCCATAGCCGTAGACTTGTCGCTGGTTCCCGTTAGCGTCCCGATTGATGTCTTCGACGATGTTTAGAATTGAACCCGGCACAATCTTAGGATCGTAGGGATTCAGCGTTGCGAACTTGTCAACGATTTCCCGCGTCTGTTCCCAGGAGAGCGCCATAACCGCGTCCGTTCCGTTATGCATGCGATGCGGTCCACCGTTACACGGTACAAGGCCTCCGCGTTCGGAGGCTACGATGGCCATCGAATCCGTATCGCACATCAGGTAGCCCCCACCGGCATCCGCGACCATCCTTTCCAGCATAGCCAACAGCAAGCGTCCGCCTGACGTGATCAGCGACGCAACCGGCGGAAAATACCATGGTCCGGGCACTTCCATGACGCAGGTTCGTTCGGTTCCGCTGAGTTCTCCCGAAAAGATCCCGATTTTCGTTGCCTTATTCTTTCCAACTTGCAGCTTGTTCACCTCAGCATAGATCCCGTAGCACCCAGCGTTGGCCAGTATTTTGAGGAAGTAATAAAGATGGTCCGTCTTTTGTTTGCCCTTGCGTTCCTCGATCACCTTTCGGAAGAAATCATCGCGATAGGGGTCGATGGAGCCCGTTCCCAGTACTACCGATTTCATGCCCTCCTGAACTCCCACAGGTTCAATTCGTATGGCGCGCAGAATCTTTGGAGGTCGTCCCTTGAGTAGCATTGATCCGACGATGTCAGGACCGGCAAACCAGATCGGCTTATCGGACGTGAGAGGATTCAGACCAATATTGGTTTGATTGCCAGATTGACCGTCACCATAGATCGTGCGGACAGGCAGGATGTCACCGTCCGGCTGGATGAACGCGAAAAACGCCAGTTTGGGCCAAGTCCGCTGATCTAATAATTGATCGAGCGTAAGGGATTGGAGAAATCCCTGAACTTCCTGAGTTACGTTTCTCACTCGGACCTTCTGAGCAATCAGCAATGACCAGAGCCCCAGCAGTGTGTTCACTGTGGGATATTGGCTCGTGAAGTCGGTGTAGACGACCGGAACGGGGGTGTGGCGGATTCGAATCTCCGCACGTCCGCCATAGTATGGCTGCATGCAGATGCCCTTTGTTTTTTCGTCTAGTTGGAACTTCTGGCCGGGTAGGACAACTCCCATTGTCTTCAGGAATGCCTTAGCAATAGAAGCAGCGGAATAGGCTCGCTCTGGCGGAAGATCACCGAGCGGGTATCTCTTGTATTCTGCTAGCGTTGCGTTTAGCAGACCAACCGTGGCGCGTACGTCTTGCCTGCAATAGTCGATTTCTTCCGGCGTGACTCGCCCGCTCGGCACGTAATCATGAAGTTTCCCCGGTACTTTGAATTCGCGACACGAACTCTCCAGGCTGAGGCTCTTGTTTCGAAGGGCCCAAACTAGGGTCTTCAGGTCGAGGAACCGTCCGACCCGGTAGGGCTGATTCATATCGCCGCCAGCCAAGCGAATGAAAGCTGCTTTGGAATCCTTTGGTCGGAGCTGCACACGGGGGCGAAAGCTGTTGGGAAGCCATTCGCCTTTAGCCTTGTTTTTGTAGCGAAAAACGACAAAGCTCCATCCCCGTCCACCGGCTCCACGGGCTACGCGATACTCCACCGCCAGGCGTGACAAATCGAATGGGAGATTGAACGCAACGATCGCGGCTCCTGCCTGAATTGCTGTGTACATTACTTTCTCCACAAATACGCGGCGATCGTAGAGCCGGAGCTTCAATTCGCTTTTAACTCTTTTGCTGTTTCTGTCGCGGGCGTACCGGCGGAGCACTTCCAACTGGCGAGCGTCTAAGTCGTCAGCGTAACAGGCTCCCTCTTCCCGGCATGCATAGTTCCCATCCGCACCCAATTCACAGAACTGATAGATGCCGAAGTTCAGACTTTGGAGGGCGTCGGTCGTTGTCTCGGTGTCGAGAACGAGAACGTACTTGGGTAATGGTTGCGCCTTCCTGGTTCCGGTCTTCTCCGACGGTTCCTCGTCCAGGATGCAGGTATGACACCGCAGAAAAATCTCGTGATTCATGGCAGAAATCTCCTATTCAGAAATAAGTTCGGCCCACCGACACATTGCATCGGCGAGCAACTTCAGGAACACCGCTGTTGCCTTGAGCGCATACTTCACGCGTTGGATGGAGTTTGGTGCACGCCGCATCTCCGCATCCGCTCGCCGCCGAAACTCCGTCACCATGGCATGACACGGAATGCAGAGAGGCGCCTTTAGAAATTCATCGTGGTTCTGACCGGCCGTGTGGTCCAGTTCAATCAATATGCCGGTACGGCCACAGAGTAAGCAGCGTCCCTGTTCCAAGCGGCGAGTGTTCCGGCGTGCTGTCTCGATCGGTTTCTCGTCCATCATGATGATGCCTCCGGAACCGCGTAGATTTCATCGAGAGTTAAAGCACCCGCCTGAGCGAGGGAACTAAGAAGGTCCGGGTCTGTGATCAGGACGTGACCCGCAATGGACTGGCCTTCGAATTCAACCAAGCCATCTACGTCACCCGTGCGGAGATATTTGCTGACCGCTGACATGTACCTGCCCAGCTGCGAGGCTTGCTTGGAACCTCGTACCGTAACCGGAGCATTTCCGATGGTTGTCGGAAGCAACATGTCGCGTCTTCGGCGATCTGCTCTCGTTGCTCGGCTCTTCCCTCGCAATTCGGTCCTTAGATACTTGCGAACGGTACGAGGATCAATGTGTTCCTCCTTCGCGGCAGGAGTGAGGCTGGAGCCTGTCCGTCGCATTCGTGCAAGCACGTGCAGGGCTCGATTGTAGGTTTCCTGCCTTTTTCCACGTCGCTGTTTGCCGGTTCGCATCTTCCCACTCCATTCTGCTATTTGGTAGATGCGACGTTAACATACGTAGTATCATTGACTTGCATGGACCAATAGAGGAAGGTGTAGATTTAAGTGGCAATAAGATGATGCTTGCTTCATATTAAGTGTCATCTCAATGGATCCCGATGACTTTAATGTGCCTGAAAAAATTCTCGGCGAGCTTGAGAGCGAGGAGCAAAAAATCCGCCGTGGGTACCCTGAGAGGCTCGATCAGGGCAGGTTGTGGGGAGTTCGACAGCATCTTCTTGTGCTGCTAGAGACAACCTGGGACGAGGTCGGATGCGTTCTTCCAAGAGTTAAAACAATGGCGCAATTGAAGATGGCTCTAGAGCCGTGGCGGAAGCGCATAGATCAGGAAGAACACGTCATAAAGGCTCTGCTGCGGCCAAGCGCAGTCGCCGCGACATCGAAATTGCTGAATCGTCAGCGAAAACAGCAGGGTAACTTGCACAATCGCTTTCTCGACGCCTTCGAATGGGTTGGGAAGTGTTGGGATTCCCTCGAACGGTTCATGGTGATTCCGGTCGCCGATCTGACTAGCGCCGAACAGGACGTTATTCTCGATGCGATCAATGAGCGTGCCAGGGTTCTTGCCCGTGCAGGAGCAGAATTCATCGCGCTGAGGGATCAGGAGAAAGCTTCGGAAGAACTTCTCAAAGATGGCGAAGCCTACTTTGCGCGTGCTGAATTTCTGCGATTTTGCAAGAGCAAGCGCTACAGGCTCATTCCATTGAACCTTGCTAATGCCCTCGCAGGACTTCCTCTCGTTGGCTGCAGACACTCCATCAGAAGATGCCGGAGATTCGACGGCGAAGTCACCGGAGGTCTAAGCTACCAGATCTTCAACATCATTAGGAGGATCGTACAGGTCAATGTTCGGAGATCTGACCTAATCAGGGACGCTGAAAGGTGGCTCCGAAACCGGCGTTCTCCGAAATCTTTTGGCATTTCAGACTTGCGGCAGAATCGGTATTACTTTCGCCGAGCGATAAGAACTGTTCTGGATCAGGAGACTAGCAGAGCCCTTCTGCCATCTGCAATTTCCAAAGAATATTGGAGACGCAAATCGAATCCTACGGCTGTAGATCGTGCATTCGCAGAAGAAGAACGCATCGAAGATTGAAGTTCTAAAGGGGGCCCAACATGACCTCGATTGCTAGTTCCCTAACGGAAATGCAACCGAGACAGGGCGTCGTCACACTTTTCGGCTACGGGACCTGCGTTCGCGTCGATCGCGGACACTTGGTCCTTGAAGACGGAATTGGGAACGCTCGTCGCCAAGCACGCTTCCCGCGAGTTGGCCACAGTCTCCGACGGCTCGTCGTCATCGGATCAGACGGCATGATTTCACTCGCGGCATTGCGATGGTTGGCAGACCAGGACGCCAGTTTCGTTATGCTCGAACGTGATGGATCGGTGCTCGCGACCACGGGCCCAGTTCGGTCGTCAGACGCCAAGCTCCGACGCGCACAGTCCCTTTCCCTCTCAAATGGAATCGCCCTCCGCATCGCACGTGAATTGATTCGCCGAAAGCTCGTGGGACAGGAACAAGTCGCACGTCACAGACTTCTGGATTCCAACACTGCGGATACAATTGCGCTTTACAGAGATGAACTGCCGCAAGCTGACGAGATCTCCTCAATTCTACTGATCGAGTCGCAAGCTGCCCGTGCATACTGGTCCGCCTGGAGCACACTGCCCGTCAACTTTCCTAAGAACGACCTTCCACGCGTACCTGAACATTGGCGCAGCTTCGGAACGCGGGTCTCACCATTGACGGGCTCACCCCGACTCGCCGTAAATCCACCGAACGCAATCTTGAACTATTTCTATTGCGTGCTGGAGTCAGAAGCGCGATTAGCGGCTGCAGCATTGGGACTTGATCCTGGATTGGGAGTTCTACATGTCGATACTCCAGCTCGTGACAGTCTGGCTTGTGATCTTATGGAACCCGTCCGCTCCAACGTAGACTCGTACTTGCTCGATTGGATCACACGCCAACCGCTAAAGCGGGAGTGGTTCTTCGAACAGCGAGATGGCAACTGTCGGTTGATGGGCCCGTTTGCTGTTCGCCTCTCCGAAACAGCAGCGATTTGGAGACGAGCTGTGGCTCCGATAGCGGAATTAGTCGCAAAACAGCTCTGGTCAACAACTCAGAAGCGAGCACAGCGCGCTTCGGCACCTACACACTTGACTCAGAAACATCGACGCGAAGCAAAAGGCATTTTCTCAGAAGCAATGGCCCCTATTGTTCCACGAACAGATAATATCTGTCCTCGCTGCGGGAAAACGATTCAGGATAGAAGTGCGACCTGCGCTCGCTGTGCCGTCGAGGACGCAACCAAGAACATGCTGAGTGGGGCACGGATTGGTCGACTCACGGCAAACGGCCCGGAAGCTCAGGCAAAACGAGCAATCAGGGCACGCAAGAACGCGCTAGCGCAGCATTCTTGGAAGGAATCCGATCAACCAACTTGGCTGACTGCAGAATTGTTCCAGCGGACAATCCAGCCCTCGCTGTGTCGCGTTCCAATGTCAACCATTCGGTTGGCGCTCGGGGTTTCGAACTGGTACGCGAGCAAGATTCGTCAGGGCCATCGCCCGCATCCGAGGCATTGGCAGGCGCTGGCGGGAATCGTGGGCGTTACAAATTTGTGAGTGCCCGCATCATCGTGCCCCACCCTCGCCGAAGGATGCGAGGACACGAGGGTCAGTGGCACAAATCTCCTCTCGGCATTGTGCGTCGGAACGCAAGAAAGGAACGGCTTTGCTCATGGACGGCGCTCCGAAGAATCCTGGCGTGTTTCGATCCTCGGATGCTCGAGGTCAGACCACGCAAGGCAAGTTTTCACATTTGTTATACCGCCCGCCAGAAAACCAGCGTTGCGAAGACCGGTCCGGAACACTCCGACGATCTTCACGTACTTCAAGTTCATATCTTTTCGCATAGTCTCGTTGCGATCCAGCCAGACCCCATTCATAAGTATGACGTGCTTATAGTCTTCATCCCTCAGGTACAGGACGCTGGACTCACGACTCAATTCCAGAAACCCGATTACGGATATCAATTTGCCTTCAAACCTTTCTGGGGTCGCTATAAGCTGAACGAGGCTTACCTGGGCGGGTTGTTGCTCAACTGCAGCATAGGTCGAGGAGATGGCGAAAACCAAAGCAATGGTAAATATCGTCGTGAGTTTATTCATTTCTAATCTCCTCTGCGTTCGTGAGCGTTTCGTCGACTCTTATTTGCACTGTGCTACCACGGCGGTCCTCCCAGAATCGGCAGGAGAGCGAACGGATTTGCCGGATCATACATCGTGATTCGCCCCTCTGGTGTGCCCAAGAATGACGGCACGCCTAGGGTATCTGCTGTGTTGTAATCGTCCGTCGAGAAAATCTCAGCCTCCCCAAACCAATTATTGTTGCCAGCATGAGTATGCCAAATAGCGTCCAGCCCCAACGAATCTTCCGGAATATCATCCGGCTGTGGCACGAAGCCACAGTCCACATCTGGACCACTGCAAACCGCCCCAATGTTTGTCTGATTATAGGAGTAAACTCCATTCGCGTCTTCGTAAACGTTACCGCCGTACTCCCGGTTCTGTGAAATAGATATAGGATCAAAGTAGGACTCTGCACCGACTCCGGCCTCCTGATAGCTCATGTAAAGAGCACCCGGCCCCGAATAAGAGTAGTAGCCACTTCCGCCGGCTGCAAATGCCGAAAACTGTTGAACCTCCCAGTTTCCTCCAGTTGGGCTATTGACCCACACAGCCTGAGTACAGCTATTGTTCGGACAAGCAACACCTGCATCACCGGAGCCAAGTAGTCCGACGGGGACACACTGCCCGGTGTTGTCAAGATCGGAGCATCCCGCCCCGCCGCCCCCATAAAAAAGTTCGCACCCTACTGGGCCGGGTTGAGGGCAATTACTGCTGATCCAGGCTGGCGGACAGCCCCCTGACAGGCCTACACCTCCACCTAGGGTGCACAGCCCGCTTGGGTCCGCGTCGCTGTTCGGGTTCGTCGGGTAAGCGTACTGGTTCCACCCGCTACCCGCTGGATCTGGCGATAGCCAGCGTCCCGCATAAGACAACTCCCGGTTTGGCGTATCCCACATAATCGGCGTTGTTGTGCTAGGAGCAAGGTCAGCGATCATGTCGGCAAAGACTTGATACTGACCATTGTTTGCCCCAAATATGTTGAAAATCTCGCCGTAAGGTGTGTAGGCTTGGTCGGCAGTGAGAGTATTGTTGCTTGTACTTGAGACAACCCTAGCATTCCCTATCCAATCGCTGTGTAGATACACACAACATGTAACACCCACAGTCTCAACTGTTCCAGAACTCGTGGGCCATCGACCCGTGTTCATGGTTGTCCCTGACATGACCATCTTGCCGCCACCCTGCGTGTACCAGTACTCCTTCCAGGTACTGCCACCGGTGCTGCTCTCGACCATTCGACCTAAGGCATCGTAAGTGGCGCACCTACCGCTGGTGCCACAAGTGGGCGTGCCGCTCGTCGCCATCCACTCCAACTTCGAGAACTCGTTCCATCCGTAGACATAGTTGCCGTCTCCGGTCAGGTCGCCGTTTGAGTCGTAGGTGCAGCCCGTACAGTGATTCGTCGTGGAGGAGTAGCCCGGATTCCAGGTGGTTCCGCTCCGACCGGAGAGCACCGTCTTCGTCAGATTATCGTACTGATCATACGAGAATTGCTGGCCCCAATTGCCGCTACCGCAGTCGAATTCGACGAGCCGACCTAGGTCGTCGTAGCCGTATCCAACCACACCGCTCGCATTCGAGTAGCAGGTCAGGGAGCCTGCAGAATTGAAACCATCTGCAATCGTCAGATAACCCAGAGTTCCGTTCGCGTTCCAGTTGAGAGTGCCAGTGAGGTTATTGCTGCCCACCGTGAATACGAATTTGTCGATCCGGTTTGTGTTCAAGTCTATCGTGTACGCATCGTTATCGCTTCCGGTTAGGCTGACCGTCGGTGTGGTGCTCGCGGGAAAGAAACTGGTTCCGGAGATGATGTCCTGGTTTGCCGTTGAATCCGTAAGCGTATTAGGCCTGCCCTCGCCGTCCAATCCATAGACCATCGTGTACTGGCTCGGACTGGCCAGATGGACGGTTGCGGGCATGCCGTTGCCAAAAAAGGTCGCAGTACTTTGATAGTACTGCGTGCTGTGCGGCGTTAGCTGCCACAAGTTAAGTTGGTTTCCGTCCTTGTCGTAGGCGAACCACTCGTCCGTGATCAGCGTTCCGCTGGAACAGGCATCCGTTGCAGCCTCGACCATTCGCCCGTACTGGTTGGTCAGCGTGACGCCGGTTGGGATCGTCCCGGAGTATCCGCTGGAGTTGTCATAGTAGAAATGGCGGCAGGTTGTACCATCTGCGTTCACACCAGTCACGCGGTTCACCGAGTCGTAGGCGTAGCACAGCAGGTTGCCGTTCGGGTCTTTGACTGAAGCGAGTTGTCCGCTGACTCCTCGGTAGCCGCTTGGACAAGAAGAGTTGGCGTCGTAGGTGTAGGTCCACGTGCCGCCCTCGGGAGTGACTTTTTGCGTGACGCGCCCGAGCCCGTCCATCGTCTTGCTCCGGCTCTGCGATCCGCGCGTCGCGGTTATGGTCTGATAGCCTGTTCCAGAACTGTAAGCTACCGTCGTCAGAATGCCGTTCGTCGGAGATGTAGCGGTGTTCTGGTTGCAGGATACGTTTCCGCTGGCGGAAGAGGACACGGTGCAGGAAGAGGTCAGGCGACCCAAGCCGTCGTACTGATTCTGTACCTGCTTGATGTTCTCACCACTAGGGGCAGGTTTGAGTACGTTCAGCACATCGTTCTCACTGTAGGTGATCGTATCGGTTGCGTTCGAACCGCTTTGCACCGAACTGATCATCCTGCCGAACATATCGTAAGCACTCGTCGGACCGTAAGCTCCGGTGCAGGCGTTGCCAGAAGTCTGCGAGCAGGGATTCGACGTGAATGCAGTTGGATTTATGTCGGAGAAGTTGTAGGTCGTACTCACGGTGTCGTAATTCGACGAGGACGGGGACTGCTGCTTCTGTACGTTGATCGTACGACCGTAACCGTCGAATGTTGTAGTGATATTTTGTATGGAGCTGTTGCCGTTGAACTCGAAAGAAGTGTTGGAACTGGTCACACCTGGCGTTATCCAGGTCTCGTTGCCAAGCGGGTCGGTAATAGAGCGCACTCGCCACCAGGGGTCGGCAGTGCCGGAATTGCCTGCATATCCAAACGTAGTCGTCTGATTGGTGCTGCCATTAGGCCCTACCTGTGCCAGCCTCACGCCGCCGATGCCGTTCCAAGTATAGGATGTTATCAGCCCGCCCTTGGTCACCGACGTGGGGAATGGGTACTGCGTGCAGCTTCCGCAGGATGTGTAGCCGGAGGAGCTGTATGCGTAGCTAGTTGCATTGTTTGCCAGATCGTATTTGTGGATAGGAGTTCCGTTGCTGTTGTAGCTGTTCGCGGTTGAATTACTGAGGAAAGACGAGCCACCGTTCGGCGAGAAATAGGACCTGAGCAGGTTGCCGTGGCTATCATAGACAAATTGCGAGGAGGCCACTGTATTGCCGTTCTGCGTGACGACCACGGTACAAGGCTTGTCGTTTACGTTGTTTCCGATAGCCGAGCATGACCCAGATCCATTTGATGTGCCATATACGATTGTCCTCGTGGTGATTGGTGTCGTTCCACCGAAGTCGTACTCCGCCGAGTAAGTGGCGTTTCCATAGTGCGGAAGCGTGCCCGACGGGCCGCCGTCATACTGGATCTGCTGCCGCGCATAGTTGCTCATTCCCGAAAGTTGAGTGAATGTGTCAACTTCTTTGACCGGTCCCTGCACAGCCGCCGTAGGGCAAGAGGTGACGCTCGGGCTGCTGCTGTTGTAGCAATAAATCACTAGCTTCGTCGGTGTCGAGGAGTACGCCGGGCGGGACACGGTGCCAGTATTAACATAGTACTGAGTCTCTGTAAGCGTCTGGATCGTCGGCGCGGCAGCATTGCCTGTAGAGGTCAGGCCGGTAAATCTGTACACAGTTTTGTTGCCACCGATGTCGATTTTTGTGTTGGTTTCGCCGTAGCTCGAGCCCGAGTTCTGAAAGAATGCCAGGGTGTAACTGACCGTGCCATCGCTGGTCGTGCGTGTCATCTTGTTCGGCACGAGGTAGGTGCAATTCAGCCCGTCGTTGGCGGCGGAGTTCGGGTTCCAGTTGTAGCTCACCGTGCTTCCCGACCGCAGCGTGATCTGAGTCAGGCGCCCGGTGGTGTCGCTGGAGTCGCCGGGCGTCTGCTCCCACGCCAGTCCCAGCGTCGTGTTATCCGGGAAGTTCACGGCGGTAGGAAGCGGATACGAGCCGCTGTTCGTTGAGTCCGCGATGCCGGTGCACCCATATGCCGTCCTGTACGTGGTACCAGGAACTGTCCAACTGACTGTAGGCGAGCCACCGTTCACATCAGTCCAATTCCAGCTAATGCCAGAGGAAGCTTGGGTGAGAGTTGTTAGGCCAAGCGTATCTGTCCAAGCCTTACCAGCACCAGCGACACTCTCAGTAATTTTATTACCGTTAGAGTCTGTAATTGAATCATCCGTTAGGCTGGTCCCATCCTTGGTGTATACGGAACCAACGGTAACGCCGCTGGTCACGCTTAGAGTGAAACCTGTGCCATCAGTCACCTGATCGGTGAAGCCGCCAGAACAGGTGGACCCCGAGTAGGAAGTGTCTGTTGGCGGAAGCGAATGGACGGTCCCGTCAGCAAGTTGAATGTACCAACCCGAATACGCAGTTGCAGCGCCGGAACCAAAAGCGCTTGGGCAAGTCACATTACTGCCCGTGGTAAGGCTGACAAAAGTGCTCGGTCCTCCAACCGTCCCGTTAACAATAGCCACGAAGGGGCTCAGGAATATGCCCGGAAAGACGCTTCCGTTATGGACGTACACGTAGGAATCCCCACCGGTCATTGCGAAGTTGAACGGGAATGCTCCTGATTTCGACATCGCGGGCACATTTAGCGAGACGTTGAGGTTCTGCAGGTTGATGGTGTCGTATTTGCCGCCGTCATACCCCGAGAACGACGGCGTGCCGGGGTTGACCTGCGCCGCTGCAAGTCTTGCGAAATAAAGAAATACGGCGAAAACGCACCACCGGACAACTCGTCGTGTTGGTTCTCGCCAACCTAGAAAGTTGTTCGAGTGTCCCCTGTCTTCGCCCGGCGTGGATAAAAAGGTGACAGAGGAGTATGGAGACCGAACTAAATCCACAGGACGATGAGACACTGTAACCTCCTGACGAAATGAACAGATTGGGTTTAGGCCCGGCTTGCGCGGGCTATCCCATGCGATATTTTGTCCGCACTAATGCGCCGCCCACAACACGAGGACTCAAATCCATTCACACTTCAAGGGAAGCAGCGATCAGGATCACTGACGGATCAGGGAGACCGTCGCCCCCGCGTATCCCACTCGCTGATTGGCAGACACATTACGCTGCCAGAGTTTTGGATGTCAACAACGAAATAATGGATCGTGAGACTCGCCTCAGGTTCTGCAGTGAGACCCGGATCACACACCCTCGGGAGGGCGGGGTGCATATTCCACCCCGTCCTGTTCTCACCCCCTCGCACGTTTGACCCTTCTTTTCTCGCGCCTGTAAGATCAGCATTCAGCGTTTAGCACTTGGCATTTAGCCCTCATCGGAAACGGCCTGTTCCGGTGAACGGTAGAGACTTGCAGCCAACTGCCAAAGGCTAATTGCTAGCTGCTGACTTCCCCATGCCCCACGAGTTGCCCAAATCCTACGAGCCCGGCGCGATCGAAACCCGTTGGGCCGACTACTGGATCAAAGAGAAACTCTTTTCGGCGCCCACGCCGCCCGAGGGCTCGCGGTCCGAGGGAAAGACCCGTCCGGTCTTCACGCTGCTGTTGCCGCCGCCAAACGTGACCGGCCGTCTGCACATGGGGCACATGCTGAACCAGACGCAGATGGATATTATCGTGCGCTGGCATCGCATGCGCGGCTTTATCACTCTGTGGCTGCCAGGGACGGACCATGCCGGCATCGCTACGCAAATGATGGTGGAGCGGCAACTCGCCAAAGAAGGCAAGAAGCGCCGCGACCTGGGCCGCGAAAAATTCATCGAGCGCGTGTGGGAGTGGAAAAAGCTTTACGGTGGCGCGATTCTCGACCAGATGAAGCGCCTGGGCGCCTCAGTCGACTGGGACCGCGAATATTTCACCATGGACGAAAATCTCTCGCGCGCGGTGCGCGAAGTATTCGTCCGGCTCTACGAAGAAGGCCTGATTTATCGCGGAAAGTACATCGTGAACTGGTGTCCGCGCTGCGAGACGGCGATCTCCGACCTCGAAGTGAAACACGAGGAAGTTGTTGGAAAGTTGTGGGAGATCCGCTACCCCATCGTCGGATCAAGCGAGTTCATCACAGTAGCGACGACGCGGCCGGAAACGATGCTCGGCGACACGGCCGTTGCCGTCAACGAAAGAGACGAGCGCTACAGGCATCTCCATGGGAAGAAAGCTCTGCTGCCCCTCATGAATCGCGAGATTCCCATCATCACTGACGACCTTGCGCAGCCCGAGTTTGGTACCGGCGCAGTCAAGGTGACGCCGGCGCACGACCCCAACGATTTCCAGGCGGGAAAGCGCCACAACCTGCCGCAGATCGACGTGATGGACGAGCACGCGCACATGAACCAAAATGCGGGTCGCTATGTGGGGTTAGATAGATACGAAGCGCGCAAGATGGTGCTCGTCGACCTGCAGGCTGGCGGGTTTCTCGTCGCAGAAAAAGATTACACGCTTGCCCTGGGCAAGTGCGACCGCTGCGGAACCGTAGTCGAGCCGCGCTTGTCCGAGCAGTGGTTCATCAAGATTCAGCCGCTGGCCCAAAAGGCGATCGAGGCCGTCGAAAGCGGCGAGATCACAATTGTTCCGGAAAACTACAAACAGATCTACTTAAACTGGATGAACAATATCTACGACTGGTGCATTTCTCGCCAGTTGTGGTGGGGACATCGCATTCCGGCGTGGACCTGTGACGGCTGCAAAGAAGTGATCGTCGCGCGCGAAGCGCCGGCGAATTGCCCAAAATGCGGCGGAAAAAAGCTCGAACAGGTTTCCGACGTGCTCGACACGTGGTTTTCATCAGGACTTCTCCCGTTCACGACTCTGGGCTGGCCGGAGAAGACGCGTGACCTGGAAGTTTTTTATCCGACCACGCTGTTGATCACCGCTTACGAGATTCTTTTTTTCTGGGTGGCGCGCATGATCATGTTCGGATGCCACTTCATGCAGGGACACGAACAGGATCCCGCAATCAAGCAGGCCAGCGGCTGGGCAGAAAAAAAGAACGACAGCGTGCCCTTCCGGCAGGTTTACATCCATGCCCTGGTGCGCGACGCTGATAGGCAGAAGATGTCGAAGACCAAGGGCAATGTAATCGATCCGCTGGAGATCATCGAGCGCTTCGGCACGGATGCGACCCGCTTCACTTTGGCGGCCATGGCCGCACCCGGCACTGACATTGCCTTCAGCGAAAGCCGCACCGAAGGCTATCGTGCCTTCGCTAACAAAATCTGGAACGCCGCCCGCTTCATGTTCATGAACGTGGATCGGCTTGAATGTGGCGCAGGCGCTTTCGCCCGCGAGATTTCGCCCAAAGACACCGGAGTTGCGGGTTTTCACGCCTCAACTCTCGAAGACCGCTGGATTCTCTCCCGCTTCAATCGCGTGACCGCGGAAGTGAACGATGCTCTCGCAACCTACCGCTTCCACGAGGCCGCGAACCGCATCTATGATTTCTTCTGGGGAGAGTTCTGTGATTGGTATCTGGAGTTGATCAAGCCCCGCCTGAACTTTGAAGAAGGCGCGGACAAAACCCAAGCAAGCCTCGCCTGCAGTAATCTAGTCAGCCTGTTCGACTCCGCGTTGCGCCTGCTGCATCCTGTGATGCCGTTTATCACAGAAGAAATCTGGCAAGCGATCTATGAAGGCAAGCCGCCGCTGAAGTCGATTGCGCTGGCGCCGTATCCGCAGGCCGACGAGAAGCAGTTCGATCTGAATGCCGAAACGGAGATGGCCATCCTGCAGGATTTTATCGTGAATGTAAGGAATGTCCGTGCCGAATTGAAGGTCGAGCCCAAGGTGAAGGTGCCGATCGAGGTATTTGCGTCTGAACCAGGCATTCGAACGATGATTGAGCAGAACCACACGGCGGTCGAGCGGCTAGCGAATGTGGAGAAGATCAGCTTTGTGGCAGATTCTCTCGCCAGGCAAGCGGCCGCCCGCAGCACCGCACGCTTCGATGTCCACGTAATCTATGAAAGAAAGATCGATGCCGCGGCCGAGCGCGAACGCTTAACCAAAGAGCTGGATAAAATTGAAAAAGAGTTCTCGAACAATCAACGGCAATTGGGCAACGAGCAATTCCTGGCAAAAGCTCCCGGGAAGGTAATCGAAGGCTTACGCCGCCGCGAACAGGAACTAATCGTGCTGCTTGAGAAGACGAAAAGTAAGCTGAATGAACCAGGCGGCAATTGACTAGGTCGTAGAGACGCAGCTTGCTACGTCTCTGCCGCCGCCAAGACATTGCAAGCAACGTCTCTACATTATGGACTTTACGACCCGACGCCTGACCGCGATTCTGGAGAACGCGCTGCTCGAAGACCGGGCCACGCGCGATGCCACCAGCTATGCCTGCATCGATCCCAACCAGCGCGCGTCGGCCACGATTCTCGCCAAGCAGGACTGCATTCTGGCCGGCATCGGTTGCGTGGCTCGCATTCTTGAGATCTACGCTGCGCTCGACGGTGCCGTAACCTCGCACCACGAAGTCACCACGCATCCAGAAATTTTCGACGGCGTGCGTCTGCATACAGGACAGTCGGTGGCAGTCATCCGCCACAACGCCCGCGTCATTCTGTCATGCGAGCGCGTGATGCTGAACCTCCTGCAGCGCATGAGCGGCATCGCCACGCTGACCCGCAAGTTCGTGGACGCCGTCTCCGGCACCAAGGCTCGCATTCTCGACACTCGCAAGACCGCTCCCGGCCTGCGCGTGATCGACAAATACGCCGTGCGCTGTGGCGGCGGACAGAATCACCGCCTCGATCTCTCCGACGGCGTCCTCATCAAGAACAACCACATTGCTCTGGCGGGCGGGATCGTTCCGGCAATTGAACGTGCGCTGCGCAACCGCCGTGGTTCACAGATCCTTGAGGTCGAAGTCCGCACCCAGGAAGAATTCGAGCAGGCCCTGGCCTGTGGAGCGGAAGCCATTCTGCTGGACAACATGCCTCCGGAGGAAGTGCGCCGCGCGGTTGAGCGCTGTGCCCATCTGGATCGCCGCATCCCGCTCGAGTGTTCCGGCGGCATCCGTCTGGAAAATGTTCGTGCCTACGCCGAAACCGGTGTCGATTTCATTTCAGTCGGCCAGCTGACCCACTCGTCCCAGGCAGTCGATATGAGCCTGCGAGTTGTGCCCGCCTGGGTAATAATCTAAGTCGCGCCGGATCAATACCCGAATATTAGAAACGCGGATTCTGCTCTACTTTGCTTTCAGATCGAGGGCCGTCGGGTGCGTCGGCTGGTATAAGCCCAACTCACCGCCGCTGGGCAGACGGAACGTAGTCTTGATTCCCCACCGCGCGGTCTCAACCGCTGAGCAACTTACTTTCTTCGCCTGCAGCCGCGTGATCTCCGCCTGCAAGTCGTCGCACATAAAGTAGACAACGGCGCCCAGCAGCGAACGGCCCGCATGCGTCTGGTTGCGGCTCTCGCTATCGGCGGGATGGAACGCAGCCTCCGCCGGGGGAAGCGCAAAGATCAGCCAGCCTCCGCCGGCATCGATAGACCTGAACTCCAGAGCGTCGCGCAAGAATACCCGGTCAGCTTCCGGGTCTTCGCTGTAGAAAAGGACGTGCGTGCCCGTTATCATGCGACGAGTCTAACAGCCCCGCTGGGCAAAGCGAGTCTCAGCATTGTTGTTTCTCGCGAATTCCCGCATAATTCCTGCATTAGGCAGACGACCACAATGCGAAAGAGCAAGCCTTCGCGGACGGAATCTGCCCCAAGCCCGCTAAAGGCAGTGTCCGCGCCGCACTCCCAAACCACCGACGTCCGCCTGGGCCGCATCGTGCGCCTGTTGATGGAGCACGCGACCGTGGTCGCGAGTGGAACCAAGATCGCGCAGGAGATTTCTTCGAACCGTTCGGAGGTCTGGCGGCTCATTCAGCAGTTGCGCGGCTTAGGCGTGGACGTGGCGGGACATCCAGCAACCGGCTATCGGCTCAGGTCGGTTCCCGACCTGCTGCTGCCTGAAATTCTGGGACCCTTGCTGCGCGGCACTATATTCGCCATTCCTCTACACCACTACTACAAAATCGACTCGACCAACACGGCAGCCATGGCGGCCGCGGCGGAGGGCGCCGCCGAAGGCAGCGTTTTTCTCGCCGAGGAGCAGACTGCGGGCCGCGGCCGCGGGTCGCACTCCTGGCAGTCAGCCCGTTCGGCTGGCATTTACTGCTCTGTGGTGCTGCGGCCGGCGCTGCCGCCTTCTGAAGTGCTCGTGCTCGCGCTGGCGGCGGGCTTGGCAGTGCGCGCGGCGATTGAGCAAGTTGATTCCAGCGTGACCGCCGACTTGAAGTGGCCCAACGATGTGCTGATCGAGGGCAAGAAAGTGTGCGGCATCCTGACCGAGATGAACGCCGAAGCTACGCGGGTGCGCTATGTCGTCGTCGGAGTTGGCATCAACGTGAACCAACAGAGTTTTCCAAAAGAACTGCAGAGCGAGGCGACTTCGCTCCGGATGGCGACCGGAAGCGAATGGTCGCGAGTGGAGATGACCGCAGCTTTGCTAAAATCGCTCGACCGGGAATATCGTCTGCTGGTCGAACAGGGGGACGCGCGCCAGTCGATTCTGCGCCGTTTTGCGGAGCGCTCATCGTGGGTACGAGGGAAGCAGGTTCGCGTCGAGGAGAATGGCTCAAGAATCGAAGGAACTACAGAAGGCCTGGATGAACGTGGCTTTCTGCAAGTGAGAACCGCGCAGGGATTGCAGACGGTATTGAGTGGGACAGTAAGAGAGAAGTGAAACAAGGCCGGATCTTATAGGCGGATTTCGAAGCATGGGTTCGGGAAGGGCACGGCTTCCAGCCGTGCCGACCAGGTGTCAAAGAATTGGGCTTTAGCCCCTGAGGATCGCTTTCTGCATCACTAATTGACTCAGAGAATAACAACCATGCTTTTCGTTCTCGATGTCGGCAACACGAACACGGTCTTGGGAGTTTTTGCTCGCGCGGAGAAGCCACATCCCAGCGCAGACGCCGACGGCCCTCCACGCTACGAGCATTTGGTGGCGAACTGGCGCGTCGCAACCCGGCAAGGCAGCACGGTCGACGAATACGGCGTCCTGTTCCGCAATTTATTCTCCATGGCGAGCCTGGAAGCATCGGGCATTCACGGCATCGTGATTTCATCGGTAGTGCCGCCGCTCGATCCTGTGCTCCGGCAGGTTTGCGAGCGCTATTTCAATTCCAAGCCGCTCCTGATCGAGCCCGGCATTAAGACCGGCATGCCCGTGCATTACGACAATCCCGCGGAGGTCGGCGCCGACCGCATCGTAAACGCCGTGGCCGCATTCGAAAAATACGGCGGCCCCTGCGTGATCGTCGACTTCGGCACCGCCACCACATTCGACTGCGTTTCCGCAAAGGGTGAGTATCTTGGCGGAGTGATTTGCCCTGGCATCGGCATCTCGGCCGACGCGCTCTTTCAGCGCACCGCCCGCCTGCCCCGCGTAGAGATCCGCAAGCCGGCGCGGGTGATTGGCACTAATACCGTGGGCAGCCTGCAGTCAGGCCTTTACTACGGCTATCTCGGTCTGGTCGATGGCATTCTCGAACTTCTTCTTAGCGAATTAGGCGATGCAACGAAGGTGATCGCCACCGGCGGCCTGGGGCCGATGATCGGCACGGGATCGAAGTACATCAAAACTGTCGACGATTTTCTAACCCTCGAAGGCCTGCGCATCATCTGGGAGCGAAACGCACCGGCGCGGCCTTCACTCGCACCCAAAGCCGCGCAACAGGGCTCGCCCAAAGCGAAAACCGGCGGTACCGAACGCGCCACTCCACGTTCCGCCCGCTGAATCACCGTGGAGAATCAATTCAATTACTTCAACTACTTTACCGAAATTGAAGACCAGTTTCTGCGCCGCCGCGGCGGCGGTCTTTTGCTCACCACGCTGGACTGGGCATTGATCGAAACCTGGAAAGACGCTGGTATTCCGCTCGAGGCTGCACTCCGCGGCATCGACGCCGCGTTCGACCGCTACGATCAGCGTCCCTCGAAGACCAGGAAGGTAAACAGCCTGGCCTATTGCTCGCAGGAAGTTCTGGCGGCAGCAGAAGCCATGAAAGAAGCTGCGGTTGGTGTAGCCGCAGATCAGCCGGCATCGGCCAAACCAGGCGCGGGGCAAGGCTTTGATCCGCATGCGCTCGTGCTCTTTCTGCGCCGCAATGCCGATCTGCTGCAGACGGCAAAGCTCCCGGCAGGTGCGGGAATCTCGGTTCATACCATTGCTGAGGAGTGCGCCGCCACGCTCCGCAAGCTGGCGCAGGAAATCGAGAACCAGAAAACACCTGCAAAACTGGAAGACCTAGAGCGCCATCTCACCGTGCTCGAAGAAAAGCTTTTCGCCGCTCTGCTAGCCTCCACTCCAGACGAAGAAATCGTCGCGGTGCGCACCCAGGCCGACCACGAACTAGCGCCCTACCGCAGAAGAATGGCGGCAGCACAAATCGAGCAACTCCAGAAACAATACGTCCACAAGCGCTTATTGGAAAAATACGGACTGCCACGTCTTAGCCTGTTCTACATGTGACCTATGCTTTAACGGGCGCCTGCGGTAACGTGGAAGAGCGGCGCTTAAGCGCCGCGTAGAGCCTCCACCATCAACCGAGTTTTAGCCCCTGAGGGACGCGCACGTTACTTCATGACCCATTCCTTCGACGCACTCATTCTCGGCGGCGGCGCGGCAGGCCTGATGTGCGCCATCGAAGCCGGCAAGCGCGGCCGCCGCGTCGCCGTGATCGAGCACGCCGACCGGCTGGGCAAGAAGATCCTTATCTCGGGCGGCGGACGCTGCAACTTCACCAACCTTCATTGCCGTCCCGAAAACTTTATTTCCTCGAATCCGCACTTCGCCAAATCAGCATTGGCCCGCTACACCCCAGCCGATTTCATTGCCCTGGTCGAGAAGCACAACATCCCGTATCACGAGAAAACTCTAGGCCAGCTTTTCTGCGACCGCTCCGCCCGCGACATTCTCGGAATGCTCGAAGCTGAGTGCGAGCACGCCGGAGTAAGCATCTTCCTGAACACAAATATTCAGAAGGTCGAGCGAGCCACCGAGTTCATCGCGCGCGCGCCCAATGCGGAGTTCAAAGCGCCGGCGCTCGTGGTCGCCACCGGAGGCCTCTCGATCCTGAAGATTGGCGCGACATCTTTCGGCTACGACCTGGCGCGGCAGTTCGGCCTCGCCATCCGCGCTCCCTGGCCCGGACTCGTGCCGCTCACTCTGAGCAAGGAAGACTGCGACCGCTACTGTGATCTTGCAGGAGTTTCCGCCGAGGTTGCCGTCTCGTGCAACGGCCAGCAATTCCGCGAGAAGATGCTGATCACACATCGCGGCCTCAGCGGCCCGGCGATTCTTCAGATTTCTTCTTATTGGAAACAATCGCAGCCGATCCTGATCGATCTCGCGCCCGGTCGCGAGGTTACCGCTGCATTTCGCGATTCAGAGACGCCGCGAAATCTGAACACACTTCGAGCAGAATTGCGAAAGCTCCTGCCCCATCGCCTGGCCGACCGCTGGCTGGACGCGCACTCACCAAACTCCTGGACAAACCCCGCTCTCGCTGAGATAGAAAACCAGTTGCACGCGTGGACAATCTCCCCAACCGGCACGGAAGGCTACGAAAAAGCCGAAGTAACCGCAGGCGGCGTCGATACCAACGAACTCTCCGCTAAAACAATGGAGGCCAGCAAAGTTCCTGGCCTCTTCTTCATCGGCGAAGTGGTCGACGTCACCGGCCACCTCGGCGGTTTTAATTTCCAGTGGGCGTGGGCTTCAGGCGCGGCAGCCGGACGGGCGTTGTGATGCCCAAATAGGCCGAATCGGTTTTGCGCCACTGGCGCTTTTCCGTCCTGGAGCGGTCTTACCCCCTGGGCGCTCGCCCCGCGGGCTGCTGTTTCTGCTGCAATTGCTGCTGCTGCAGTTGGTGTTTTTGCTGCAACTGCTGCGTCTCTTGCTGGTGCCGCTGCTCCACTTGCTGCTTCTGCGCATCACTGGCCTTCTGTTGCGCCAGTTGCTGGTGCTCCTGGTCCTGCTGCTGCTGGAGCTTGTCTCGTTCCAGTTGCTGCTTTGCGATTTGCTTTTCCTGCTGCTGCTGATACTTCTTGTCCTTCTTCGGGTTGCCCGTATTCGGAGCGGTCGGTGTCAGGGCCGGAAGGTCATGCGGATGCACGGCCGCGCTGGCTTGACCAGCGCTGTCCGTACGTCCCTGATTTCCTCCCCGATTTGCCGGAGTATAAGGCGCTCCTGCTTCTTTGGCCGGTACAGCGCCACGGTCATTGAAATCTCCGGGCCTCGGTGTCGCTGCGACGCCTGGCTTGCCCATATTCGCCGATGCGCGTTGCTGCGGGTTGGCTCGGGCTGCCTGCGCATGTTGCGTCTGAATCGCCAGTGGCGGTACGTGCCGATCCCGCGCCGCAGCCTCTTCTTCAGGCGTCGCACGCGCGTTGGTCCCGCCGTTCCCGCCGTTGAAGCTGACGCGGCTCACGTTGTTGTTAACGACGGTGGTGTTGTAAACATTGTGGATGTTGGTGATGTTCACGTTGCTTACAGACCGGTTGTAGAAAAAGTGTCCGTTATCCCAGCGCCCGCCTTGAAAGCCCGTGCCGAAATAGCCAAAGCCGTAATTGATCCCGCCATAGAAGCCGATGTGCGGACCCCAGTAGCCGTCATAGAATACGAATCCGTCGCCGCCCCAACCCCAATACGCTGGAGTCCACAGAAAACCGATTTCCGGCGGCATCACCCATGTGCCCGGAACCCAATAGTAATCGCTGACGTCGTTATCGTAGGCCCAGTAGCCCGGCGTCCACAGATACCCGTCGTCTGGGCAAAGGGGCTGCTCATAGACCGGCAGCGGGGGCGGCCCAATCGTAATGGCCACGCCAATTTGTGCCAACGATGCTGCCGACATCGACAGCACGACCAGCCCGAACAACAGCGTACGAATGAAACGAATGTTCATTGTGATTCCTCTGGCCCATTGTCCCTCGCCTGCCCGGTGATGCTTTGCTGACGCCGGTTGCGTGGATTGAGGCCGATCTTCGGACAAGGCAGACCTTGCAGCCGGTTTCCTTATGGCAAACGGTCCTGACAGACACTCTCACACTTCGGCGACGTAGGAATCTGAGCAATAAAGCTCACTGCCATAACTCGGTTTAAAGAGTGTCGAACACAGCTCGCTGGCGCAAGCTCAGCCCCTGATCCATGCCGTAGAATCAAGACTTGCTCCTAAACATTGAAAAGCTCATCTACGGCGGCGACGGACTAGCTCGCCTTCCCGCCAACTCGCCGAAAGACGCATCGCCGGGCGACAAGGACCGCAGCCGCGGCAAGGCCGTCTTCGTTCCCTTCGTCCTTGCCGGAGAAAAAATTGAAGCGCCCATTACCGAAGAAAAGCCGGGCTTCGCTCGCGCCCACGCCACCGCAATCATTGAACCCTCGCCCCACCGCATCCCGCCGCCCTGTCCGCATTTCACCCGCTGCGGCGGATGCCACTACCAGCAAGCCACCTACGAGCACCAACTCGAGATCAAGAAAGAAATCCTGCGCGAGAATTTGCGCCGCATCGCCAAGCTCGAACTCCAGTGCGAAATTCAGTTGCATCCATCACCGCCCTGGAACTATCGCAATCGTTCCCGCCTTCAGGTGCGTACCCAGCCCGAGTTCGCAGCGGGATATTTCAAGTTCTCCTCTCATGAACTCCTGCCAGTCGAAGAGTGCCCCATCAGCTCGCCCCTGATCAACCGCGGCATAGCCGCGCTGTGGCAAGCGGGACGAGCTGGCAAAGCCGTCGAAGGCGTGCGCGAGGTTGAGTTCTTCGCCAACGCCGACTCGAATGGAAATGAAACAAAATTGCTCCTCGAGCTCCTGTGCGCCCCCGAAGCGCGCCGCGCCGCAGTACGCGCCTGGGCCGAGGAGTTGTGCGCATCGATGCCTGAAATTGCCGGCGTGGTCGCATTCCGCGAGCCGCAAAAAGGCATCCAGGAGCCGCTAGTCGCAGTCGGCGCTTCGGACTTGACTTACCAGACGAAGCCCGCAGCCTACCGCGTAAGCGCCGGAACGTTCTTCCAGACCAACCGTTTTCTCACCGATGAACTGGTCAACATCGTCACCGCAGGCCGTTCCGGAGAACTAGCCCTCGATATTTACGCCGGCGTAGGCCTGTTTTCCACAGCCCTGGCCTGTAACTTCCGTCACATCGTTTCGGTTGAGTCGTCACAGACAGCCGCGAGCGATCTTCAATACAATCTGCCGGTGAACGGAAAGGCGGTTCAAGCAACGGCGGAACAGTACCTGACGAAAGTCCCCAAGCCAGATCTCGTAGTACCCGATCTAGTAGTAGTAGACCCGCCGCGCAGCGGTCTGGGAGATCCCGTCGCCCGTGCCCTGGCGAGCGCAGGCGCGCCCCGGCTAACCTACGTGTCGTGCGATCCCGCGACGCTGGCCCGCGACCTCGTCCCGCTACAAGCGGCAGGCTATCGCGTGGGTGAGGTGCACCTGGTCGACCTCTTCCCGCAAACCTACCACGTAGAAGCGGTTCTGCAGCTAGTGCGCTGACGCGTGGATAATTCTCGGATAATGCGCCAACGAGCAGATCCGCCGACGACGTAGAGACGTAGCTCACTACGTCTCTGCATACAGCGTTCCAACTGCCGGGAGAGAGACGCCGCCACCGGAGTCTCTCCGCCCCACTGAACCAAGGAAAATCCACTTCACATCCGTCCAGGCCAACCAATGCCGCCGTTACCCCTCATGGACAAACCGGCAATTCGCTCCACGGAGCTCGAATCCCAGCCCAAGCCCCCCCGCCAACCCATGCTCTGGGCCGCTCTGTCTTACTCCTTGGGAATTATTGCCGGCGCCTACGCTCTGCGTCCGCCGTCATGGTGGGTAGCAGCAGCCGTGGCTTTTCTGGCAGCAGGCTCGTACTTCGTGCGGCGACGCAAATGGCTGGCAGTGACCTTCGCTGTCGGCGCATTCTTCCTGGCAGGCGCCCTTCACATCCAGCTGAGAGGCTCAACCGTCGCTCTCGACACCAGCCTTCAACCGTTCGATGGCCAACCAGTCGAGATGACCGCTCACGTCATCAGAGAAGGAAAATTCCGCGAAGGCGCTCCAAACGAAATCAGACAGAGCCTCGACGTCGAGACGGAAGAGGTCGTCGCAGAAACTGGCAAGCCCATCCCCGTACATTCCGGTGTGCGCCTTGGAATCTACAGCACCCTCCCTGAAGCCGTTCCGCAGGGCTTGTTCCACTACGGTGAACGCCTTCACCTGCCAGTCAAGCTGAAACTTCCACGCAATTTCCGCAATCCGGGAGCCTTCGACTATCAGGGATACCTGGCCGCCAATGGCATCTCGGCGCTGGGCTCCGCGAAAGCGGAAGACGTACAAGTACTCCCCGGCTTCGCCGGCAGCCGCGTCGAACTCTGGCGAACCCGTATTCACGCGAGCATCATCGCCAAAGTCCATGCCCTCTGGCCTCCGCCGCAGGCCGCTCTGATCGACGCTATGGTCATTGGCGAAGAAGCCTTCATCGACCGTGACACCCGCGTCGATTTCCAGCGTTCCGGCACTTATCACATCCTGGTAGTTTCCGGCATGAACGTAACCATCCTGGCCTTCGTTGTTTTCTGGACCCTGCGCCGCCTGCACCTCGCCGAAGTCCCAGCAACCTTGCTAACGATTCTCTTCTGCATTGCCTACGCCTTTCTAACCGAAGTGGGCGCGCCAGTCTGGCGAGCCACGCTGATGTGCGCCATCTACCTCGGCACCCGCCTGCTCTACCGCGACCGCGCCATGGTCAACGCGCTCGGCGCAGCCGCTCTAGCATTGCTCGTGTTCGATCCCCGCCAGCTCTTCACCGCCAGTTTTCAGATGACATTTCTCTGCGTCCTGATCGTCGCAGCAATCGGCCTGCCTCTCATCGAGCGCACCTCGCGCCTCTACCGTCAGGCCCTCACCCACTGGGACGCTGACGACTACGGCCCCTCGCTCCCTCCGCAAGTCGCCCAGTTCCGCCTCGATCTCCGGCTCCTCGCACGACAACTCTCGCGCTTCATCGGAGACCAATCGTCGCTCCGCCTCATACGCACCCTGGCGATCATTTTCCTGGCCGCATTCGAGCTCCTGCTCGTGTCGGCGATAATGCAGATGGGCTTGGCTCTCCCCATGGCGTATTACTTTCACCGCGCCACCACCATCGGTCTCCCCGCCAACGTAGCCGTCGTCCCCCTCACGCAGCTCCTGATGCCCGCAGCGATCCTGACCGTCGCGCTGGGGTATATTTCCCCGATACTCGCAAAACTTCCAGCACTGCTAACCACCTTCGCGCTGCAAGCGATAACAGGAACCGTCCATGGCTTAGGCGGCCTGCGCCTCGCCGACCTTCGCGTAGCCACGCCCTCTCTTGTAGTGATGGCAGCAGCCTCCGCAGCGTTAGTCCTCGCGATGTTGTGCGCCCGCCGCCGCCCACTGCTGGTTGCAGCTGGCATGTTCGCCCTGCTGCTAGCCTCGCTGGCCTTGGCTTTCGTTCCTCCCAAACCCCAAACCCGAGCCGGAATGCTCGAAGTAACTTCCATCGACGTAGGGGAAGGCGACTCCATCTTGTTAGTCATGCCCCAAGGCCGCACCCTGCTAATCGACGCTGGCGGACCCATCTGGGGCGCCGGCTCGCAACTCGATTACGGAGAAGATGTAGTAGCACCCTACCTCTGGACCCGCCGCATCTCCCGCCTCGACGCCGTCGCCATTTCCCACGGCCACTCCGACCACATCGGCGGCATGCCGGCAGTGCTGAAAGATTTTCGCCCGAAGGAATTATGGATCGGCCTGCTGCCCCCAAGTCGAGCGCTGGATGACCTGATCACCGAAGCCCATGCCCTGGGAATCAAAGTAGTCCGCCACTGGGAGGGAGATGAATTCGACCTGGGCGGAGCAAAAGTAGACGTGCTCTTTCCCCCACAGGACTGGCCCGTAGGCCTCGAGCCCAAGAACAACGACTCCATGGTCCTGCAAGTCAGCTACGGAAAGACTTCCGTTTTGCTCGAGGGCGACGCTGAAAAGGCAGTTGAGCGCCGCATAGCCAGCCTGCACCATCCCCATGCTGATTTGTTAAAGGTAGGCCACCACGGCAGCGCCACATCCACCACGCCCGAGATCCTGCAATCCGTAAAGCCCAGCTACGCCGTGATCTCAGTCGGCTTCCGAAACTCCTTCGGCATACCAAAACCCGATGTCCTCGAGCGCCTGCAAAACTCCGGAGCCCGCGTCTACCGCACCGATCTCAACGGCGCAGTCACCTTCTACCTAGACGGCCACTCCGTCACGCCCTGGCTGGCAGCTCTCCAGTAAGACCAGCCTCAAGCGCAGTCTTGAAAGGGTGCGGCTTTCAGCCGCGCCGCCACCGGGTCAATAAGGCTGCGGGCTTTAGCCCCCGAGGGAACTGCCCCAGAACTAACTCTTCGTCTCATCATCATCCTGAGCGTCCCCAGCCGACTGCCGGGATTCAGCAATCAAATTCCGCGCTTTCTCCCCATCCTCTTCCCGCACCAGGATGATCACTCCACCCAGCCCCGGAAACGCGTCCTGCAAAAAGCTTCCTGACGCGGACGTAAGATCGTTTTCAATCCCCGCCGAATCAAGCAATCCCTTCACCACCAAAGCCTCCGACTCCTCTTCGCTGTCGAAAACCTTCACCAGCTTCTCATTGGGATCAGGACGTCGTTCTTCAACCGTCGCCTCAGGCTCTGCCATAAACATCTCCCATTCCCGGAACCCGCCGCCGCAAAGTCAGCCAGAATTCCGCACTCCCGTAATTCTAACAGTGACGTGGAAGAGCGGCGCTTCAGCGCCGCGTAAAGGCTCACTACACCCAGCCAAAGCCTTACCCCCTGTTCCTCTGTGCCCCCTGTGTTAAAGATTTTCCTACAGAATATATCTCGACAAATCCTGATCCTTAACAATGTCCGTCAACATCTTCCGCACATAATCCGCGTCGATGATAACGTGATCCCCTTTTCGCTCCGGAGCTTCAAAGCTAAGCTCATCCAGCACCCGCTCCATGATGGTATGCAGCCGCCGCGCTCCAATATTCTCCGTACTCTCATTCACCCGAAAGGCGAAGTGCGCAATCTCCTGCAGCGCCTCCGGAGTGAACTCCAGCTTCACTCCCTCAGTCTCCAGCAAAGCCGTGTACTGCTTAACCAATGAAGACTTAGGCTCCGTAAGAATCCGCACAAAGTCTTCCATCGTCAAAGATTGCAACTCCACCCGAATCGGAAACCGCCCCTGCAACTCAGGGATCAAATCGCTAGGCTTCGAAACATGAAACGCCCCAGCAGCAATAAACAAAATATGATCCGTCCGCACCATCCCATAGCGCGTATTCACCGTAGTGCCCTCGACAATGGGCAAAATGTCGCGTTGCACGCCCTCCCGTGAAACATCCGGACCATGCCCGCCCTCGCGCCCTGCAATCTTGTCGATCTCATCCAGAAACACAATCCCGGAATTCTCCACCCGGTCGATCGCCGTCCGCGTAACGTGATCCATATCGATCAGCCGCTGCTCTTCTTCCTGAATCAGATATTCAAACGCTTCATTCACCTTCATCTTCCGCTTCTTGGTCCGCGCCCCAAAGATGTTAGGCAGCATGTCCTTGATGTTGATGTCCATCTCCTCAACACCCTGGTTCGTCATAATTTCAAAAGAAGGAAAATTGCGCTCCCGCACATCGATCTCAACCTGCCGGTCGTCAAGCTTTCCCTCGCGCAGTTGCTGCCGCAGCTTGTCCCGAGTCCGCGAAGAAGACTCAGCCAAAGCAGTGTTGCCATCAATCACCACTCCGCCCGCAGTAGTAGGTTCAGCCGGTCGCGCCGGTGGAGACGGAGGCAGCAGAATATCCAGCAACCGCTCTTCAGCATTAAGCTCAGCCTTGTCAGCCACGTCCTCCAGCTTCTCTTCCCGAACATTGTCGATGGCAATCTCCACCAGGTCCCGCACCATCGACTCCACATCCCGCCCCACATACCCAACCTCGGTAAACTTCGAAGCTTCCACTTTCAAGAACGGAGAATTCGCCAGCTTAGCCAGCCGCCGCGCAATCTCCGTCTTCCCCACCCCCGTAGGCCCAATCATGATTATGTTTTTGGGGATGATTTCTTCGGCTAGGTCGGGGGTTAGTTTTTGGCGGCGGGTGCGGTTGCGCAAAGCGATAGCCACGGCGCGCTTAGCGTCCTTTTGGCCAATTACGTGTTTGTCGAGCTCGACGACGATCTCGCGCGGAGTCAGTTCGTCGAGGGCGAGTTGTTCTTCTTCGGCAGTACTGGGTAAATAGATGGCCATAAAATTCAGTGACTAGCAATCAGTGGCCAGTTTGCGAGCCTTCGCTGGCCACTGATCACTGGCCACTGACCACTGTTTTTACAGCTCTTCAATCGTGATTACGTCATTCGTATAAATGCACATTTTGCCGGCGATCTTCATTGCCTCTTCGGCGATCTGGCGGGCGGTTAGTTGCGTGTGCCTTGCCAGCGCTTCAGCGGCTGCTTGCGCATACGGGCCGCCGCTGCCTATGGCGGCTACTCCGCCGTCGGGTTCGATTACGTCGCCTTGTCCGCTCAGTAGGAATGTTTGTTCTTTGTCGCAGACCAGCAGCAACGCTTCCAGGTGGCGCAGGTATTTGTCGGTGCGCCAGTCCTTGGCCAGTTCTACGGCGCCGCGGCCCAGGTTGCCGTGGTACTGCTCCAGTTTTGATTCGAAACGGCTGAACAGGGTGAAGGCGTCGGCGGTCGAGCCGGCGAATCCGGCCAGGATCTTGTCGTTGTAGAGGCGTCGGATCTTTTTTGCCGTGTGTTTGATGACCGACTCGCCGAGCGTGACCTGCCCGTCGCCAGCAAGAACCACGCTGCCGTTGCGGCGAATGGACAAAACGGTTGTGGAACGGATCAGTCGCTTCGGGGACATGGGCGCAATTCTCGATTATAGCAGTGGGGAACCGTAGGCATCGCGGAGAGCTTCCCCAAAGAAGAACGCTCCAACAAAGCTTTGTCATTCCGACCGGAGCGGAGCGAAAGCGAGCGAAGTGGAGGAACCTGCTGTCCGTCGCAGCGCCTCGAACCAGCCGTTACTTCTGCACCGGCGGCACGTACTCCTTAGGTACCGCTGAACCTTCCCCAAAGAAGAACTGGTCCAACTGCTTGACAATCACTTCCTGATCTTCCCGCCGCGCGGGATTCAGACGGTATTCGTTGAGCAGCATCTTGCAGTGTTCCGTCCACATCCTCCAGGCTTCCTGCGACACATTGTCGTAGACCTTGCGGCCCAGATCGTTGTCGAAAGGTGGCTCGTCCAGCCCGGGCATTTCCCTCTTCAATTTCACGCAGAAAACGGTGTGCGCCATACACTTCCTTCGTTCAGGAAATTTCTCTACCTAAAGATTATTACACGGGATGGCGGGCGGGAAATTGCCGGCTTCGGCTGTCAGGCTTCGGGCGTCGGCAAAAGCTCCTGGCAGACGCCCTAAAGCCGATAGCGGACGACTATTTCTTCTCCTCACCCTTTTCCGGCGCTTTGTCTTTGTCCTTGTTCTCGATGGAGAGCAGCTCCACTTCAAAAATGAGCGTATCGCCGGGACCAATGTCGGCTCCCGCTCCTCGGTCGCCATAGGCGAGATCCGAGGGAATGAAGAGTTGCCACTTCGAACCGACCGGCATGAGTTGAAGCGCCTCGGTCCATCCCTTGATGACTCCACTCACGGGAAATGTCGCTGGCTGGCCGCGCTTGTAGGAGCTGTCGAACTCCTTGCCGTTAATCAGCGTGCCTTGGTAGTTGCACGACACCGAGTCGCTCGCAGTGGGCTTCGGTCCCGTGCCCTCCTTCAGAATCTTGTATTGCAGGCCGCTCGCCAGTGTGACCACGCCGTCTTTGCCTTTGTTCTCGGTCAGGAAAGTTTCTCCTTCTTTTTTGTTCGCTTCTGCAACTTTCTTCGTGGCTTCTTGAGCCTCTTGCATCTTCGCCTGCTGCTTCGCGCGCACCTCGTCCTGCACGGCCTTGAGCGCCGCCTGAGCTTCATCGTCTGTGAGCAGAGTCTTGCCACCCGCCAGCCCGTCTTTCAGTCCACGCGCCAGAATCGCCGGGTCAACGGGCACCGACTGTTTCCCCAGATTTTGTCCCATCTTCATCCCCAGGGCATAGCTGAACTTCTCTTTTTGCGTTTTGAGAGTGAGCGGAACCGGAGTCTTTGCCGCAGTCGCGGAATGCGCCTTCGCCGCAGGAGTCTGCGCCTTGGCGGAAGAAGCAGAAGCTGGAGAAGTTGGTGAACTCGTCGCCGCCGGTGTCTGCTGCGCCAGGGCATGCCCCAGCAGCATCCCAGCCGCCAATATGTGTATCGCTGTGAAGGATTTATGCATACAGCCATTGTCCCATTGCCCAGACATCTCCGCAAACCAGATGGTTAGCCAGGAAGATGCGGGGAGAAAAACACCTGCAACTGTCCCCTGAAAAAAACGATGGTGGGCCCGCCAGGATTCGAACCTGGGACCAATGGATTATGAGTCCACGGCTCTAACCACTGAGCTACGGGCCCTCGGTGTTGAGAAGACTACTTTATCAGTGTAGTGCGGCATCAGTGTAGTGCGGGGGGCGCTGCGCTGAATGTTCAGGCGGAGCGAGTTGTCGCTCAGTGAATCGAGCGCGATCACGGTTTTGGATTTTTTACGTAGGTGTTCAGCCAATTGTTCATCTCCCAGAACATGTGTAGAACGGACTCGCGGCCGGCGTAGCCGTGGGACTCAAGAGGCAGCAGGACAAAGCGCACGGTTCCTCCCTGGCCTTTGATGGCGCTGAAGAGGCGTTCGCTCTGGATGGGGAAAGTGCCGGTGTTGTTGTCGGCTTCGCCGTGGATCAGCAGGATTGGAGTTTTGATTTTGTCGGCGAAGGAAAATGGAGACATCTTGTAATACACTTCGGGCGCCTGCCAGTAGGTACGCTCTTCATTCTGAAAGCCGAAGGGGGTCAAGGTGCGGTTATAGGCGCCACTACGCGCGATGCCGGCCTTGAACAGATCGCTGTGCGCCAGGAGGTTTGCGGTCATGAATGCGCCGTAGGAGTGGCCCATGACTGCAACCCGGTTTCGATCTACCACCCCGAGCCTGACTCCTTCATCAATGGCGGCTTTGGCGCTGGCCACGAGTTGGTCCACGTAGGTATCGTTCGGTTCCGCCTGCCCCTCACCTACGATAGGAATCGTTGCGTTTTCGAGTACGGCGTAGCCTTGTGTGGCAAAAGGAACCGGCGATCCCCAGTACAAGAGGGGAAATTCGTAGGGAGAGCCTGTGATCTGTCCGGCCGCGGCTCTTGTTTTGTACTCCGTGGGGTAGGCTTCCATCAAAGTTGGCAGTGGACCATCTGCGGTCTTGTAACCGGGGGGAGATAAAGATTTGCGCTGAGTTCGACTCCGTCGGCGCGTTTGTATTTTAGAACCTGCTTTTTGGGCAGCGGCGCATTGCCATAAGGGTTGGGAAAACTTGTGACCTGGGAAAGAGAATTAGCGGCGACATTTTTGAGGAAATAGTTCGGACTCACGTCCTGCGATTCCCGTCGAATCAAGATGGCGGGAGCCGCGGCGTCCAAGACTGCCGATGGGACCTCAAAAAACGGGGCTGCCGATTGCCAGAGGCGTTTGGTGTCTCCATTGGCCAGGCTCATTACTGAAACGAACGGCTGATCTCCTTCTGGAGAAGCGCCCTCTGCGTGCAAGTAGACACTGTTGCCATCCGGAGTGGTACGCACGACAAGTTTGCCGGCTTGGTTGATGGTTTCAAACGGGCGGCCGGGATCATGATAGCGATCTTCAAAGGACCCCTCGAACAGCTTCACGGACGTTCCCGCTGCCGACGGGGATACCGCGAGCATGATCCGCTTGCGATCCTTCCACCGTCTCTCTTCCACAATGGCAAGGCGGGGATTTCCCCACTCCACGCCCCGGAAGCGCAGAGGGATTTCCGCCAGCTTCTGGGGCAGCCCCTCGAATGGCGCCGACCAGGTGAACAGCGTGTCGCGAACCTGGGCTTCCGTCCGCGGATCGCCGCCATCGGCTGCTTCTACCCAGAAGACAGTGGCTGGAGCATCGCTGCGCCATTCAACTTCGCGCGGTCCCGTTTCCACGGCATCGTGAATGTTCGGGATGGTGTCTTCGAGGGGCTTGTCGGCCACTTGTTTGCTTTCCCCGGTCTTCAGATCGACCACGGAGATTTTTTCGGGGAACATTTCGAAAGGCAGCAGATAGGAATAGGGATGATGGCGTTCGCCGAGGAGGGCATAGCGGCCATCGGGGGAAGGCGAGGCGCTTTCCACTACACCCGGCTTGCCCACGGTTGCGATTTTGCCATCGAGCCCGACGATCACAACCTGCGAGGTTGCGTAGTAGTCGAAAATTGCCTCATCCTCCGGGCTCTTGAGCAAGTCCTCATAGGTCGGCCCCGGGGTCACGCGTCCCAGATTCTCCTGGACTACCGGTCCGGTCGGCACTTCGCTGCGCACCGGCGCGGTTCGTTGTCCGTCACCCCGTCCCTGTCCCTGTCCTTGCCGCTGGGGCTTGGGCACGGCTCTGCACATCAGGCTTCGGCGATCTCCCAGCCATTCACAAGGCTCGCCGAGGATGCCGTTCAGGGCCAGGCCAGGCACACGCCGCGCCCGTGCCGATGCTATGTCCACGATCCACAAGCTTAGACCCGCATCGGTCTTGGCATCGCTTGCATTTACGAAGAAAAGATGGCGGGCGTCTGGCGCCCAGCCGGTAAACCGGATTTTGGCTTCGGCCGGTAGTCCAGCAACCGGCCTTTCGACACCGTCCGGCAGGGCTTTCAAGCTCAAAGCCGTTACGTAGCGCCCGCGGCTGGGTCCGTTGGTTTTGGGATTGAAGCGCAACCCTGCGAGGCGCAATTCGGGCTGAGCCAGGTCGGCGATGGAGGGCAGTCCGGAGATCGCCTCGATCAGCAACCAGCGGCCACTCGCTCCATCTCCGGGGGAAAGTACCACGATGGGCGTGGGTCGCGCATCCACCAGGTCAATGATGGCCTGCGGTGGCTGTTGATACTTGAGGCTGGTCTGGGCTTCGACCGACACGAGGGAAGATATTAGGAAGAAAAAGAAAAACAAACCGAAGAACCGCCGCGGCGCCCTTGCGCCCTTGACGCCGGAGCAAACAAAGCCACAAGTGTTCATGCCACCCTACCTTCCTCTGCCAACACTCTACGGGAATCGAGGCGTATATTTCCCGGTGAAGAGGACCAGTTCCTGTTTACGGGGGCCCGAGTACCTTGTTAACGGTTGCAATAGAGCTCCGGCACGCGACTAAGCAGAAGAGTAACTGTTCTCCGAGGGAGTCAACAGTAAATCTTTTTCGAGCTGGTGCCTGGGCCTTATGCCGTGCTTTTCGAGTTCGTTGTGATAATTTCTGACGGCTTCTTCCGGTTCTATTTCGCGGTCGGCGATGGCGCGGAGCAAGCGAATGAAGGCCAGCGGGTGTTCGGAATCTTTAATCCTTCGGCCAAACAGGGCGACCCTTGCGCCGTGGTTCCGGGCTTCGGCCAATAGCTTGAACGCGTCGTAAGTGGTTCCGCTGCTGCCTCCCAGTATGCCGACGACAACGGAGGGATCGTAGGCGACTAATTCTTCGAGAGGTCCCGGCCCGAAGTAGGGGATTTTCAGAAACAGCGGCCTTCCACTGGAAGGCACGCCAGCCAATGTGCGCACAATCTGATCGTTAACGAAGGCCGGCACTTGCTCGGAGGACAGTCCCGTCATGGGGGAATTGGGGGCAAACACTTCGAGAAAATAGTGGAAGCCGCATTTCTCGGCTTCGGCGCGGAATTCGCGAAAAGCGCGCAAGGTGCGCAGATCCGCTTCGAGATCGTTGTTGAAAGTCATGGAATACAACCCGAGGTTGACGACGGGTGAGCCCTGGCGAGGCGCGGTGAGGCTGCCGAACTGCGCTTCCTGGATGTAAGCGGTGGCGAAGGGCGCCGAGGGCGATTCGCAGTAGCGCGCCCCGCGCAGACGCCAGATGTCGGTGGCATCATTGATGCGTACCGCCGGAGTGACGTGCGACCCTTCGAAAAGCCGCTCTTTATGTGCGAGGGTATCCATGGTTGATGCCGATGCCAGCAATACATCGACAAAACCCTGGCGAACGACCGCGCGGATTTCTTCAAGAAACGCGGGCGCTGAACGGAAACCGTGGCCGGAGCTGGCTTTCCCGAAGCAGGGGATGCCCCAGGCCATGTCGGCATCCCGGGCATCGGCAAGAATGAAAGTGTGGGACGAGGGGTTGGCGCGAATTTCGGCGAGCTTGGCGAACAGCGACTTCACGCTCATGCAGGATTAGTCCTCGATCACCGGGGCGCGGCGAATGTTGGGGTCCGTGAAGACATCGAATTCATCAGTGCTCGGACTAGAGAACTCGGAGACCACGGCGCCATCCGGGCCGCCCTGGAACCAGTGCAATGTGTTCGGTGGAATGGTGTATTGTTCGCCCGGATGCAACGCAATCTCGTGAAAGACGGTGTAGTGGCTCTCGCTAGCCTGCGGGACTTTGGCCTGAATGCGCGGGGCCGGCGGACCTTCGACGTATAACCAGACCAGACCCTTGCGACAGCGAAAAGTTTCCTGTTTGCCGGCTCGTCCATTGACCGGCGGATGGCGATGTTCCGGGCACGTCTGGCCGGGAAAGAGAATCAACTCCTTGGCACAATAGCGATCGGTGTTGACGTAGGTCACCAGTTCCAAGCCTTCAGAGGCGAGGCGGTTCAGTCCGAGATCGGCCACTTCGATGTTGGCAGCCTCTTCGCTGGTCAATGCAATACCGACGCCGGCCAGCCGCTGGCGGGCTTCTTTTTGTGCGGCAAGCACTTCAGTTCGTTTCATCTTACCTCCGGCCCTCGCGCGGGGTTACGCCCAATGCCGCAACTATCTTACATGGGAGGCCATGGAGCAAGCATGGGAGGGCACGGAGCACAGGAAGGGGTCGAGCGCAAATTGCGGATGCAATCGAAGCTCTCAATCACGCGGGGCAGTTCGGCAAACGCTACCCGTTAACGTGTTTTTATCTACATCATCTACCGGACTTGACGCAGGCCCTTAATCTCCGGCATCGGTGCAAGAGCATACGCCGGTGGGGAAACCCAGCCACTGCACGAAGAAGCAGGTCTCTTCAAGGTTGAAGCTTAACTCCAGTTGAGAGAGGTTGGAATCCGTAAGAGGCGTCTCGGTGACGCTGAACGCGCCCGAGGCCGAGGCTTTCTGAATGTGAGTTAGCCAGCCTTTAATCCCATCCGTAGGGGTCTCATTCATGGGGTTGCAGGTGCCGCTGGGGGGAACCAGGCTCGAAACTACCTTGATGATACCGCGGGTAGGCCTGGTGCCATGATCCAGCATGTTGCCAACGAGGTTTGAGTTGACGGTGAGGTCGAGGTATCCGTTGGCTGTGACCTCGCAGCCACAGCATTCGGCCATCTCTCCCTGGTTGTCGAAGACATAGAGGTTCGCGCACAGCGATGAAGAGGAATCGTAGCCGTCGTTCGTGAGACGCAAATGAGCATTGGGCGCGCCCGATGCGTTGGCATTGGTAAAGTAGCCTACGTCGTAGTTGTCGTCTTGAGCCGCGGCGGTGCCCGCTGCTAGCACCAAAGCAACGGCGAGAAGGGAAAGAAGTGTATGCCTAAGTGTATTCATGCGAACTTCTCCTTAGGTAGCGCCCGAGGCCGGGGGAGGAGGAGTCAGCTGGAGGCACGCTCAACGAGAAAGTAATCCTTCGTGTAATCTTTGCAAGTACCCAGGTGGGTTAGTCGGGGGAAAGATATCCTCAGGTAGTGAACTTACTTCGGTTGGGTTAGTCGGCGATGCGCGGCAATCTCGCGGCGGAGGATCAGCGCGGCAAGATCTCCTTCAATGCCCACTCAATCCTATCCAACTCTTCGCGGATGACTCGGATCGACTGCTGGTTTTTGACTGGGTGGGCCAACGGAGTGATTCCGTCGAGGGCGCCGCGGATTTGATGATTGCGGGCACAAATAAAGTTAAGCCTCGCGCTCCTCTGTTTTCGATTGCGGAAAGTATCGCTAACGAACTTGGTGGCAAACCAGGCAAAAACCAAGCCGAACAAAGCCTCGATCGGAATGCGATCAGTGGCGCCATCGAATTCTGAAAACAAAAGCCGGTAGACCGCCTCGCCCATACCGAAGGAGGCAAACAATACGGTTGCCCCGAACAAATAAACCTTCAAGCGCTCCATGGGTTGAAAGCGCAAAGAGTCGTCGGTTGCGTCAGGTGCCGGCACAATGTTGATCGCCATGATTCCCCCAAATGATCGGTTCCCGGTTGCAGATTCCAGACAGCGGTGTGGTACCGATTTTCTGAAATGATAACTTGAAATCGCAACTGACGCGACCGCTTCTTTTTACATCAGGCTGAGATTCAAGCGAGATTTGAGGGAAAGGAAGTTTTCCAGAGCTTCAAGGATTACCAGGCTCGGTACTTTTCCATCTGCTCGTGGTCACGGCGCTTGCGGTCGAGGGAGGACTGAATGGCCGCTTGCAGCCTGAGTTCATCCTCGTCGTGGAGGCGGACGAACCTGAAGGGCTGAAGACTCCAGGAGATGGGACTTAACATTTCCGCCATGCCAACCACCGACCCTCGGCGGGTGAGGAACATCAACGTGACCTGGGAGCCCTGATTCAGGGGTTGAGACAGGCAAAGCAAGCCGCCGGCGAGAGAGATGACCTGCAGTCTGCCGGGTACGCTGCGACCGTCCTGGCAGCGAAGTACAGCGGGAGTGATTTCGGAGAGATAGGTTCGCGGGGCGCGCCGTGAGGCCGGCTGCGGGGGGAAGGTGATGGGGGCAGGGTCGAGCTGGGAGGCTGCCCGATGCGGGGAGCTTACATAGGTCTGGTGCACCGGATATTTCTGCCTGTGTGCCTGACCCTGGCGCCAGTCGTCCAAGGCGTTGGCGATGCGTTCGACCTCCTCGCGGCATTTCCGCATCTCGAGCACGGTCTCGAGAGATTGGTCGATCTTCTGGTGGACCTCGCGCAGGTCGGTTTCGTGCGGTTGCAGGAGGAAGGAGTCGAGTGCAGGCTCGTCTGGAACTTCGGGCTCTGGCGCGGCTTCGAGCTCCGGCGTGGCTTCGAGCTCGGGCGCCGCTTCGGATCCGGTGCGGACGGCGTGGAATTCGAGTCCAAAGCAAAAGCCGGAGCGACTGCGAATGACGCCGGCGACGCGGATCTTGCCCATGGTCTGGAACTCGACCTCCATGAGGTCGCCGGGCTGGAGATTGACGCCGCCGTAGAGCTCCATGCCGGAGCGGCTTAATTCAGAAACCAATCCGGGCACAACGATGTTGGCGACGCCGGTGCTGGCCGCGACGAAGACCGGCAAGTGGACGTGATAGCGGGGCCAGCGACGAGTGTTGACCGAGTTATAGCGAAGCAGTGTCATGACACACGATCTAGTTCAGCAAGCCCGTGTGCAGCAGGTATGCCGCAACGGCCAGAGCGATCGTGAGCAGGCCAACCGCGCCTGCCAGTCTGAACCGCTTAGGCCGCGGCTCGTCCCGCGCCGAGGCAGCGCGCAGTTTCTGAATCCAATCCTGATCGGACTTGTTCTGACCGGAGCGCTCCCAGACGAGTGTTCCGAGGCGGCGCTGATCGTCGGCCGCGAGCGAGACGAAGCGGAACGGCTGTAGCGTGCTGGTGCCGGGGAGCAGCATTTCCGCGCCTGCAAGCACGGAGCCGGCTCCGGTAAGAAACATTACCTTGACCTGTGATCCCTGGAGGACGGGTTGAGAGAGCGAAAGCAGACCGCCGGTGAGAGAAATTACCTGGAGTTTGGCGTCTGTGCGCTGGCCATTGGGAAACCGAAGAACAGCCGGAATATTGCCTGCAAGATAGGCGCGCGGGGCACGCCACCGTGAAAGAGGCTGGGGGAGGCTGGTCATCAGGGTACCAGTATTCAGCAGGATGGTTACTAATTGAAGATTACGTAAGTGCCAGTCGAGGTCCCGTTACTGACCCCAGGCGCGTCACAGTATGAGAGTGCTGTTTGTGACGAATGAAGACGAAGGGCTGGTGGAAATCAGGCGTTGAGGGGGCTGTTAGTCACCAAGCAAATCAGTCACGGCGAGGAAGACAGTATAGGGGGTAGCCACTGAATACATTTGCCGCTACTTGGTATGAGTCCCCTGAATAGTAGAAGACCCAAGAGATGCTCGGTGTTTCGTCAAACACCTCTCGGTTTTCAGATTACGTCTTTCCCTTGTTGCCTTCTAGCTCTGCAGACAACAGCCCTCGCGTGTGTTCAAAATTGCACAGATTACGGTGCACCATGGAAAGTAGTATGGCTTCAGAAATGTCGTTCGCTGTGGGGTGCTGTATGGACACAAACACAAGACAAATCGCGTTATCCGTGCTCGAAAATCTCAGGGAAGACTTAGCTTATGCGCGTCTGAACAATGGAAGTCGCGTTCTAGACATAGCCGATCTTCGCCAGCACATCTATGAACAGATGGGCCGGATAAGGACAACCGGCTTCGCAATGGAAGGACTGTACGACATAAGCGAGAGTAATGGTCACAACGGGAAAGCGCATCTAGACAAAAACTGGCACGATCGAGAACAACACTGAGTCCAGCCAATTGCTTCACACTCCCGCGGTAGACGAGACCAGTCTGCCGTTCGCCATCGAACGGTCTCAAGACGTTGAGCGTCTATAGCCATTGGCATCCCAAACTGGGTGTTCTCCTTGCTTGGTGTTTGAGGGCACGAGCGCAAGGTGCAGATGGCGGTGGTGCGGGGGACGGCCGAGGCGGGCCGTCTCCACATGGGTTGCGGCTCTCAGTTGTAGCGCTGCACGCGGCAGCAGATTCCTCGCGCGCTTTCAGCGCGCTCAGAATGACAAGGAACTGGTTTGGGCGGCTTGCCAAAGGCTGGTGGTCGTCTTTATGCTTGCTGCTAGTTTGGAGAGGAGTGTTATGAAGAGTTTTTCGGTATTGTTGCTGACTTTAGTTCTGGCTGCGCTGTCTGCGGTGGCCGCGGACCAGCCTCAGCCCCCGGTTGCGGGCACTCAGGCGCCTGCTTTCAGTCTGCCCAACCAGGAGGGAACGCAGGTGTCGCTCGATCAGTTCAAGGGCAAGTGGGTTGTGCTTTACTTCTATCCCAAGGACTTTACTTCCGGTTGCACGATTGAAGCTCACAATTTCCAGCGCGACATCGATAAATACACGGCGAAGAATGCTGTGATTGTGGGAGTCAGCGTGGACGATGTGGATTCTCATAAGGGCTTCTGCGCCAAAGAGGGGTTGAACTTCAAGCTGCTGGCCGATTCGAGCCACGTGGTGGTGAAGGAATACGGCTCGACCATGGAATACAACGGGATGACGCTTGCCTCCCGCAACACGTTCCTGATCGATCCCGCGGGCGTGATCAGAAAGGTGTACGTCAAGGTGAGTCCGCAAGGTCACAGCGAGGAAGTGCTGGCAGATTTGCAACAGCTGCAGTCGGCAAAGTGAAGTCCGGTCCTCATCCTGATTTTCTCTACGGGACGGCATGGAAGGAAGAGCGGACGCCAGCACTGGTGGAACTGGCGCTCCGCGTGGGTTTTCGTGGCATTGACACCGCTAACCAGCGGCGGCATTACTTTGAGGCGGGAGTTGGTCAGGGTTTGGCGGCGGCTTGTCGCGCAGGAGTGGTGGCGCGCGCTGATCTTTTTCTGCAGACGAAGTTCACCTACCGGCCGGGTCAGGACCACCGGCTGCCTTACGATCCTGCGGCCAGCCTTTCCGTGCAGGTCGCGCAATCGATGGCCAGCTCACTCGAACATCTGGGGACTGATTACGTCGACAGCTACGTGCTGCACGGGCCTTCCTCGGGCTACGACTGGACCGTTGCGGACATCGAGGTCTGGGAAGCGATGAAGAAGGAGCGCGATGCCGGGCGCGCGCGGCTGCTGGGGGTGAGCAATGTCTCCCTGGGGCATCTGGAGCGGATGGAGGCGGCGGGTTCGGGAACTCCGGCGTTTGTGCAGAACCGCTGCTACGCCCGCTTGGGGTGGGACCGCGAGGTGCGATCGTTCTGCCGCGAGCGCAAGATCACCTATCAGGGATTCTCGCTGCTGACGGCGAATGTGGAGGTGCTTGGCCACCCTGTGATCACAAGCCTTGCTACGCGGGCCGGCGCCACTCCTGCCCAGGTTGTGTTCGCCTTCGTTCGCGCGGTGGGGATGCTGCCGCTGACCGGGACTTCCGACGGCGAGCATATGAAGCAGGACTTGGCCAGCTCTGGCCTCGAGCTTCCGGCTGATGCAGTGCGGGCAATTGAGGAGTTGGCCGGGTGAAGGATCCCATTGTCTGGCTGACAGAGGATCAAGGATGCTGCAGGCGCTGGAGGACGGCGCGCGCCGGGGGATAGTCAGGGGAAATCTTCAGGGCGATCTTAACCTCGGCTGCGGCCTCGTCGTAGCGATTCATTGCCGCCAAAGCTGCGGCCAGGTTCGTGTGATACTCCGCATCGCCGGGGGAAATGGCGACCGCAGATTCAAATTGCTCGACCGCCGACGAAAGCTGCTGGCGATCGCCGTAGACGCCGCCCAGGTTGTTGTGCAGCGAGGCCTGGAAATCGTCTTTCGGAGTGTGGATGGCAAGAGCGCGCGAAAAGTACTGCTCGGCTTCGTCGAGGTTGCGTTTGTATTCCCAGGCGAGAAGGCCGAGTGCGTTGAGAACATTTTCATCGTGGGGCCGGGCCGCGAAGGCGCGGTTCAGCAGGGGCTCGGCGTCTTGCCACCGTCCTGATTTCAAAAGGATCAGGCCCTCTTCGGCGTCCAATTCGGGGTCGTTCTGAACAAACTCCCGCCACTGTTGCAGTATCTGCAGAGCACGAGCGTAATCGCCCCGATCAGCATAAAAGGATGCCAAGCCTTGCTGGCTGCGGGCCAGATCGAGCGCGTCCGGCGGATTCTCGCTCCGTGCCAAGGCAATGGCTTGCAGATAGTGTGCTTCCACTGATTCCGAATCCGCGGGATTGTCGCTCTGGGTGGCGGCGACCATAAAGTGCACAAAAGGGGCGTCGGGTGACGAAGCCAGAGTCGCACCGAACAGAGTTGCGTCGTCGTGCCAATCCGGGTTTCGAGCGAACGTTTCCCAGGAAAACCAGACTACGACTGCGGTCAGAAGGAATGCGGCTAGAGGCTCCCGGACTTTTTCGGGCAATCGCTGGATGGCTGACGCCACGATCAGGGCCGCGAGGAGACAGAAGCCAACCGATGGGAGATAGAGATAGCGTTCAGCAAAAACGTTTCTGCCTAAGGCATAAATATTCATAACCGGGAGCAACGTTATGAATACCCACAGAGCGGCAAACACGGCTAGTGGAGCGCGGCCGAACCCATAGTAGATTGCGAGGCATGCCATAGTCACGAATAGAATGCCGACTATTGCCCGGGGATCTGCGATCGAGCGTACTGGAGAGAACACATAATAGGCATTCAAATGAAGTGGAGCGATGAGTTTCCACCAGTACAGCGCCATCAGGTGGAAGGCGTTCAAGGCGTCCTGAAAGGGCGTAAGCTGCCAAATTCGCTGGTGCGTGGAGAGGAAGCCAAGTATCCGGAATCGCAGGGCGAGATAACCGGCCAGGACACACCAGAAGGGGAAACTAAGCCTGGCAGAATCGCGAAGCCGCTTTCGGAAATTATCGGGTGCAAGACAAAATACATAGGCCGCGATAATCGCCGGGAAAACCATGGCTGTTTCCTTCCAGAGCAACGCCAGGGCGAACGCGAGCAGTGAGAGGCATAACAACAACCAATGCTTGTGAGGCCGCGTCGCAGTCAGGTCCGTGCTTTGATCCGAAGTTTGATCCGAAGTTTGACCGCGGGCGGAAAGAAACAGGCCAAACGCGATGAGGATAAAGGTTGCGCCGCCCAGTTCGGGTAAGGCGGAAATCCAGTCAACTGTCTCGGAGTGAACGGGGTGGACTGCAAACAGGGCGGCCGCGGCAAACGCAATTGCGAGGCGTTGAGTCAACTTAAGATAAACCGAGAACGCCGCTAGAACTGCTGCCAAGGCAAACAAGACGCTGAGAATGTGCAAGTATTGCGGCTGAAGTCCGAACCACTCTGCCGCCACGCGATAGGAGACCATTTGTAAGGGCCGGTAATAGTTCGAGTGAGCGGACTGATCGCGATGCGCGTAGCCCCAAACGTCCGATGAAAACAAATGAGTCCACGGGGAACCTGCACGGAGAGCAGGATTCATGACGATCTGTTGATTATCGTCCCATACAAAACCATTGCTCAGGCTGCCGGCATAGGCAATCATCACCAGGGCGCACAGAGCCGCCGCGGCGATTGCGACGCGCATCCAGGGACGCAGCTGCCAGCTGCGCGCCGGTGCTGGCGGCGGATCGGCATGTTCCAACCGCCTACGCCTGCTTCGCGCTGTCTCTGCTCTACCCAATCAGACTACCTGTCACAACAAGCAAATTGGACTCTGTGATGTTGACATATCATAGCCGCCGATAAGGGTTAAATACATATGCGATCCCGAACGGGCGGTCGCAGCCCGGGTTCTAGAGCGGGAAGACCCGCCTTTTGCAAGAAGCGCAAAGGATTCGCCACCCGGAGCCCGTTTCGTTGACTTGGCAGGTTCAGCAACGTAGGATTCTGCGAATGATCGGGCGGACCATCTCGCATTACCGGATTGTGGAAATGCTCGGCGGGGGCGGGATGGGCGTCGTCTATAAGGCGGAAGACACACGGCTGCGTCGTTTTGTCGCGCTTAAGTTCCTGCCCGAAGAGGTTGCCCGGAACCCTCAGTCCCTCGCGCGGTTTCAACTGGAGGCCCAGGCCGCATCGGCGCTGAATCACCCTAACATTTGCACGGTATACGACATCGGAGGGCAGCAGGGTGAAGCGTTCATCGCGATGGAGTTTCTGGACGGGCTGCCGCTGAAGCACCGCATTGCGGGGCGTCCGGTGGAAATGGGGGTGTTGCTAGCCCTGGCGATTGAAATTGCCGATGCGCTGGACGCCGCCCACACTCATGGCATTATTCATCGCGATATTAATCCATCAAACATTTTTGTTACCAAGCGGGGGAACGCGAAGATTCTGGATTTTGGCCTGGCGAAGCTCACGGTAGACGACGAATCGCGGGTCAGCGGCGGCACGTTTGGAGGGGCTACACATTCGCCGGAGGACCTGACTCGCCCGGGCGCAGCTCTGGGAACCGTTCCTTATATGTCGCCGGAACAGGCTCTGGGGCGGCCGCTGGACTCGCGTACTGATTTGTTCTCGTTTGGCGTGGTGCTCTATGAGATGGCGACGGGAGCGCTGCCTTTCAAGGGGCAAACTTCGGCGGCGTTTTTCGACTCTCTCATTCATAGCGTGCCGGAGTGGCCTTTGCGATTTGACGCGGCAACGCCTGCGGAACTGGAACGCATCGTGCGGAAAGCGCTGGAGAAAGAGCCGGGGCAGCGCTATCAGAGTGCGGCTGAGATGCGGGTTGATTTTCAGCGGCTGCGCCGGGAGTTGGAATCGAGCCAAGGCTCGACCGCTGCGAGGCCACCGGACTCGAAGGAGAGGATCCGGGCTTTGTTCGCGACGGCGGCCGCGACGGTTCAAGCACAGCCACGAGCGAGGATCGCAGCGTCAAAGATCACACCGTGGTTGATGGCGGGGGTGGTTACCGTTGCTGCGGTGGTGGCAGCGCTCTGGCTCGTGAGATTGCCGGAGTCTCCACCGGTTGTGATTTCGTCGCTGCAGATTACCAACGACGGCGCGTCGAAGCGCTCTCTGGTCACCGACGGCACCCGGCTGTACTTTTCCGAACAGGTGAACGGCCACTCGCTGCTGATGCAGGTTTCGACCTCGGGTGGGGAAACCGTGCCGGTACCAATCTCACTGGCGAGCGCTGACGTCTATGATTTTTACCCGGGCCGTTCTGCATTGCTGGTGAAAGGCGTAGCGGAGGGTTCGGATACAGAATGGCCGGTCTGGGTGTTGCCGGTGCCGGCGGGATCGCTGCGGCCGGTGGGAAACATTTTGGCACACGCCGCGGCGTGGGCTCCTGATGGGCAACACATTGTCTACGCCGTGCAGTCAAGTTTGTACGTGTGCAATGTGGACGGAACGGATTCGCGGGAGTTGATTACGGTGGCGGGGGTTCCATTTGCGCTTCAATTTTCTCCCGATGGCCGCCGCTTGCGCTTCACGATCCGGGACACCAACCAGCGCACTTCTTCTTTATGGGAGGTTTCGCCGGACGGAAAGGGCTTGCACGCGGTGTTACCGGAATGGAACAGGCCGGCGCAGGAGTTGGATGGAACCTGGACGCGGCACGGCGAGTATTTCCTTTTTGAATCGACGCGCGATCACGCCCAGAATATCTGGGCCTTGCGTGAGAGTGCATCGTTGTTCAGCAGAGCATGGTTCAGCAAGGCATGGTTCAGCAAAGCAGGGTCTCGTAATGCTGATGCCGAGCCAACGCAACTCACTGTAGGGCCGCTCATGTTCCGTAATCCGACACCGAGCCCGGATGGAAAGAAGCTGTTCGTAATCGGCGAGCAGCGTCGCTTCGACTTGATCCGCATGGCGGGAAAGTCGCAGCAGTTCTCCATCGACCTTCCGGGCGTCTCGGCGGGCGAGGCCGACATCCAACCGAATGGCGAATGGATCACCTATGTGGAGCATCCGGAACTGACCTTGTGGCGGAGCAAACTGGATGGCAGCTCGCGGACGCAGCTTACTTATGCTCCGATGCAAGCCCATATACCGCGTTGGTCCCCGGATGGAAAGCAGATCGTATTTATGGCATCGCGTCCCGGGAAACCGTGGAGAATATTCATAGTCGACGCTGAGGGCGCCGAGGGCGGCACACCGCGTGAGGTGATTCCGGCAGACAGCAACCAGGGTGATCGCAATGAGGGCGATCCGTCATGGACTCCGGGAGGCGATTCCATCGTGTTCGGGGGAATGCCGTGGGTGGAATATGGGAAAGCAAACGGCCCGAACATTCACATCGTCGACTTGAAGACGTCGCAGGTCTCGGATGTGGCGGGATCGGAGAACCTTTTCAGTCCGCGCTGTTCGCCGGACGGACGCTACGTGGCGGCGCTCTCCGCGGACTCGACGAAACTAATGCTCTACGACATGGAGAAGAAGAGATGGACGCAGCTGGCGGCGTCGCGCTTCGGCTTCGAGAACTGGTCACGGGATGGCAAATATCTTTATGCCGAGGATTATCCCGACAAAACTGATGACGTAGTGCGCGTGAGGGTGGCCGATGGCAGGGTGGAACGCTTGCTCAGCCTGAAGGAAATTCCGCGCGGATTCGATCCTTGGGAGTTCTGGGTCGGGCTGGCGCCCGATGGCTCGCCGCTGCTGATGCGGGACAGAAGCACGCAGGAGATTTACAGTTTGGATGTGCGGTTTCCGTAGAACTCAGGTCGCTACTGCAGGTATGGCTGGGCCGCTATTTCGGGTCATCGAGCAGTGCGAGTGCCTGGTCGGTCGTGACAAAAGTTGCTCCGAGGGCTTGCAGTTCGGCCACGGTGCGCTCTCCGTCTTCAGGATTGAGGGTTTCGATCGCGTCCTTGACCACGGAGACGCGATAGCCGCGCTTGAGCAATCCCTTGGCCGCGAAGCGAACGCAGTATTCCGTCACTACGCCGAAGACAACGAATTCGGTGTCATCTCCAAATCGCTTGATGAGTTCCGCGACGTGACGGCTTTCAAAAATGTCGAGCGTCTGCTTTTCGAGGAGAATCTGCTGATATTGCTTGAGATCACGCGGCAGGGCCGCGGTGGGCTCATTCGGTATGGTGACAACTTTCTCGGTTAGTGCCTCGGGAACGTAGGCGGAGCCCGGAGTGCCTTTGATACAGTGCGGCGGAAACATCTTGAACTCGGGATCGTCTTTGTGGTGGAAGCATCCGTGGGAGACGAGAAGGACGCGGCCCTGGCGGGCGGCGTCCGTGAGTTTGCGAATGTTGGGGAGCAGGCGTTCGGCGCGGGGCACGTAAAGCTTGCCGCCAGGCAGCATGAAGTCCGCTTGGGTATCGACTTCCCAGAAAATTATGTTGGTAGGGGCCATTACTGTTCCGCCTGATCGCCGCGGCTGAAGTTAGAACAGCCTTATTATCGCAGGGCGACGATTCGTCGCGAGTCAGGAAGTGGAATCTTGCAGGCGCTGAACGAACTGCAGCAGGCTGGCTTCCAGGGCAATCCTGGTTGACTCTGGCAGGTCGATGAAGCGGAAGGGCTGGAGCCAGCCCTGGGTGGCCCACATGGGGAACATCATTTCCGCCTTTTCGCGGATGGTGGTCTCGCCGAGGTGGAAGATGACCTCAACGTGAAGTTTCTCGTCGAGTGGTTTCTCCAGGTGCATCAGGCCGCCGGTGGTGGAAAGCTGATGCAGTTTGCCTCGTATGTGACGCCGGTTGGGCAGTCGAATGAGCGTCAGGACAGAGCCGCGTAACTTGACGCGAAAAGGGCGGTCCTTGCCGACGGGAAAGCCAACGGACGATGGACCCTGCGCGACAGACTCTGGACTCTCGGACATCGTAGCTAAGTATGGCACTTCGCCACCAGCGGGACGAGGTTACGAAAGAGATTCAATGGCCAGTGGCCAGTGGTCAGTGGCCAGTGTGGGGATCCTCGGGAAGAAACCTGCTTTGGTCGGGTTGGTCTGCTGACCAGCGATGACTGGCCCCTGATCACTGGCCACTATTTTCGGCTGGGATGGGCTTCGCCTTGGCCGGAAAACAAGTTGTAGGGCCACGCACCCTTGCTGTTGGCCGGGGTCTTGGTTTCGCCGGCGGAGGCTGGATCGGGAGTGGACGCGCAATTCCAATCCGCTGGTGGATCGGCGATTCCCCACACATTTCCGGGGTTGTAGAGTGACACTCCGATAAGAAAATATTTGCCGTCATTGCCCAGCGGCAGACAGTTGGCTACGCGGGCAGAAGCACTTCCCCCACCCGGCAGATCACTAAGCAGCACGGGAGTTCCGATCGGCAAGGCTTGCGGTGCGCGGAATCCGCAACCCTGCGGACTGACTACTAAGGCCATGCACTCGGCCGAGAGCGGATGTTTCCGGTCCATGCTGATGACTGTGACGGGAATCTCCACGCGTAATCGCGTGCTGCGCCGCGTCGGCTTGGGTGTGAGTATTTCCATCTGCGAGACTCTATATTCCGCGGGAAGCCGGACTGCCTCCAACATCTTAAGTTTGACAGAAGAGAAGGCAGATGGAGCCTTAATAAAAGGCTCATGGAGGTGACGGAAGTAACCTTCCGCAGTGGGTGAGATCAAAGCTGGCGCCGCCTGGCTGTGGTTCGAAGGGCGCTGCCTGGCCCTGTTAAGATGGCTCGACATCGTGAGCAATGTCGTTGAACGAACCAGCGAAACCGCATCCGTGAACTCAGGATCTGCAACCGGTGTAGACGTTTCAGTGCAAACTACTTCGGTTGCGCTGGAGTGGGAACTTCTGCTTGCCGCGAGCTCGGCTGAAGTGTGCGAGAGCGATCTGGGCCGCATCCGGGGCTTGCTGGGGAAACCAGTCGAGTGGGGTGCGGTGCTTCGCCTGGCAGACAGCCACGGGACATCTTCGCTGGTATATCAGAATCTGTCACGTTTAGGCGACATGGTTCCTTCGCCGGTGCTGGAAGAGCTTCGCCAGCGTTACCAGAAGAACGTTTACAAGTCGCTCTTTCTGGCGCGCGAGTTGATGCGGATTCTGGATAGCCTGGAGGGGCTGGGGATCGACGCTATTCCTTACAAGGGCGTCGTCCTGTCGGAGGTCTACTACGGCGATATGGCGCTGCGGCAGTCCGGCGACATAGATCTGTTCGTTCGCAAGCGCGACTTAGGGCGCGTCAAGAGCGCTCTCGCGGATCTGGGATACACAACCCAGCTGGTCATCCCTGAAGAAGTGTTGGAAGACTACATCGCTTCAGGGTATGAGTGGGTTTTCGATAGCCCCGCTGGACCGAACCTGTTGGAACTGCAGTGGGCTCTGGAGCCGCGGTTCTACGCGGTTGACTTCGACATGGAGGGGCTGTTTGAGCGGGCGGTGAAGGTCAGGGTGGCGGGCCGATCGATGAAAACGCCTTCTCCGGAAGATCTTCTGCTGGTGCTTTCCGTTCATGCGGCGAAACATGTCTGGGGACGGGTAATCTTGCTTCGCGACATCGCGCAGTTGTCAGGGCTGGAGAATTTGAATTGGGATTGGGTGCAGTCGCGAGCTCAGGAACTTGGCATTGAGCGGATTCTGCACGTCACGGTTCTGTTGGCGAACCGCTTTCTGGAAAGTGCGATTCCGGAGGCGATGGAGGGCGCCGTACTCGCTGACCACGCGGCGCGGGGTTTGGCTGAAGAGATTGCTGCGGCCGTGGCCGGTGGAGTTTCGTACGACACGGAGCAGATGTCTTATTTCCGGCTTATGATGCGGCTGCGCGAACGGCGGGCGGATCGGGTGCGATTTCTTGCCCGGTTGACGTTTACTCCTGGGCCAGGGGAGTGGGAGGTGGTTCGGTTGCCCGGGGCTTTGTCTTCTCTCTATCTGGTGGTGCGGTTGGGGCGGCTGGTGGGGAGATTTGTGCGGGGGTAAGGACCTCCGCTTACAAAGCGCTAGGCGCTGCCTGCGCTTCGCCGCGCTTGGCTGGACCCTTCGGCTTCGCTCAGGGCAGGCTCCCGAGGCGGCCGTCCCCACACTGTCGAGTCGGCTCCCAGCGACAGCTTTCTCCACATCGATTCGCGAACCTTTAGCGGCTGGCGAGGCCGCCGGCGGTTTCGCCGCCGTCTATGGTGTAGACGTGGCCGGTGGCATAGGACGCGTCGTCAGAGGCTAGAAACGCGAACAGTGCCGCGATCTCTTCCGGCTGGGCGTGGCGGCGGAGGGGGACTTTGCGATTCACTTCTTCTAGCATGACGTCGGTGTATTCGGCGCGCTGCATGGGGGTGAGCACGTATCCCGGAGCTACGGCGCACACCCGGACTTTCGGCGCCAGTTCGAGCGCCATGGTCTTGGTGAGCTCGATTACTCCTGCCTTGGTGGCGTTGTAGTCGGCGTAATAGGGTTGTCCGACGATGCCGTTGGTGGAAGCGGTTTGCAGGATCACGCCGCTGCCGGCTTCGACCGAGAAACGCTGCCACATGTGGCGAGCGGCGGTTTGCGCCACGTAGAAGACGCCGGTGAGGTTTACGGCGATCACCTTGTCCCATTCTTCAGGAGTGATGTCGAGGAAGTTGTGGCGAATGCTGATGCCGGCGTTGTTGATGAGGACATCGATTCCGTCCATGGCGCGGACCGCGTCGGCGAAGGCGGCTTCCACCTGCATCAGGTTGGTGACGTCGGCGATGATGGCCTCGGAGATTTTAGGCAGTTGGTGACGAAGGGCTGCGCAGGCTTTGGCGTCGCGGTCGAGGATGCAGACTTGGGAGCCTTCTTCGAGAAAGCGGGCGGCTGTGGCCGCGCCGATTCCGCTGGCGCCTCCGGTGATGAGGACTCGTTTGGATTTCAGGCCTCGCATGGGTTCTTTCGGGGTTTAGGTCTCAGATTGTAGGTCTCGATCGTTGGCTGATCACTTTGCATTGAGAGAATTCTTCTGCCTCGCTCAGAATAGCAGGTGCTGGCGGCACGGCTGAGGTCGTGGCCTTCAGCGTCTGGTCTCCAAGCGGGGAGCAGTGATGGCGCCGTCAGGCAGCAGGTTCCTCGACTCCGCCGTCGCTATCGCTCCGGCTACGCTCGGAATGACAGGTTGTGGCGGTGGCTGGCGTTGCGGCACGGCTGAAATCGTGCCTTCCCGTTCGTTCTCCATGCGGGAACGGTGGTGGCGGAGGCAAACAGCAGGTTCCTCGTCGCTTCGCTGCTCTCGCTCCTCGGAATGACAAAGTGTGGGAGTCGCAGGTGCTTTCAGGCGAGGACCGAATCGGAACTTCCCAAGGTGGGAAGTTCCCCACCAACCCATACGTCCCCATACCAAAGTAGATAGGCGCTATTCGGCCGCCGAATTAGCCTTAGGCCTGTGACGGCTGAGGTGACGTGTTTGCGGGCCGAGAGAAAGGAATCCTGAAACCTACGCGCCGTAGAACATTCAGGTGAAATTGAAGACCAGATTCCATTTGAACCGCAAGGTAGAAGTCGCGTTCGGAGCGGCGATCATGGCCTTGTTCGTGGTGGGCTGCGTCTCCTATCGCGGCCTGGTTGTGTCCAGTGAAAGCGACCGGTGGGTACGGCACACGCACGAAGTTCTGGAGAATCTGCAGGATTTGCGCGCCGCCATGGACGGCGTGGGATCGAGCTGTCGGGGATTCGTGTTGACGGGGGCGGATTCCTATGTCGAGTCCTGCCGCGCCAAGATGCTGATTGTCCGGCAGCATGAGGCGATAGTCGGCAGTCTGACGGAGGACAATCGCCTGCAGCAGAGCCGGCTTCCAGAGCTTCATCGGCTGACAGTTGCGAACTTCCAGTCGGCGGAAATGGTTATCAATCTGCGCCGCTCCCGCGGGATCGACGCGGCAGTGGAGGCGATGCGAAGCGGAACCGTAGAAGGGACCATGAGCGAGTTTCAAACCCTGGTTCGCGAGATGCAGGAAGAAGAGCAGCGCTTGATGGTGCAGCGGCTCGCGGACGCGACAAGGCGCCTGGAGCAGACCAAGGTAGTCCTCCTGGTTGGAACTTTTCTCGGTTTGCTGATCGCCACGGGGGCGGGCTGGGTGGTGCGCCGTGACTCTGCGGCCCGCGACCTTGCCGAGGCCGCTTTGCGCGAAGGCGAGACGCGTTTCAGCACCCTGGCAAACAGCATTTCGCAGTTGGCCTGGATGGCCGACGAGAAGGGATACATCTTCTGGTACAACGACCGCTGGTTTGAGTACACGGGCACGACTTTGGAGGAGATGGCCGGCTGGGGCTGGCAGAAGGTTCATCACCCAGACCATGTGCAGGGGGTGGTGGAGAAGATCAGCCGATGTTTCCAGAGTGGCGAAGTCTGGGACGACACGTTTCCCCTGCGGGGACGGGATGGCAAATACCGCTGGTTCCTGTCGCGGGCGGTTCCGATTCGCGATGCTGAGGGCAAAGTGCTGCGGTGGTTCGGAACGAACACCGACATCACGGACCGCCAAGAGGCGGAATTCAAGCAGGTATTGCTGAGCGAGCGTCTGTCGCTGGCCACCGCTATTGCGAAGGTGGGGGTGTGGGAGTGGGAACTCGCCAGTAATACGGTGATCTGGGATAACACGATGTTTGAAATTTATGGTATCCCGCCGGTGGTTCCGATGCCGTACGGCGAATGGGCGGCAACGGTACAGCCCGAGGATCTTCCTGCAGTGGAAGCAAACCTGAAAAAGGTCATCGATGAAAAGGGTCAGGGATTCGCAGAATTCCGCATCATTTTGCCGGATGGCTCGGTGAGGAATATCTCCGTGATTGAGAAAGCAGTTCTCGATGGTCAGGCGAAGGTAATTCGCCTGATCGGGGTCAACATGGACATCACGGAACGGAAGCGGGCGGAGGAGGCATTGGAACAGGGTGCCAAAGATCAGATTCGCTTCAAAGACGAATTCCTGTCGCATGTTTCGCACGAGCTGCGCTCACCGCTCACGGCCATAAAGCAATTTACGACGATCCTGCTGAACGGATTGGCGGGCGAGCTGAATAAAGAGCAACGCGAGTACCAGCAGATCGTGCTGAAGAATATCCGGCAACTGCAAGCGATGATTGATGACTTGCTCGACGTCACGCGGGCCGAGGCCGGGAAGCTTGGCGTAAACCCGGAGAGCACATCCGTTGCGGATGCGGTGACGGATAGCTTAAACACGCTTCGGGTGAGCTCTGAGGCGAAAGGGGTGAGTCTGGTTTCAGAACTGCCGCCCGACCTGCCCGCGGTTCATGCGGACCAGACACGATTGCGTCAGATCCTGATCATCCTGCTGGATAACGCCATAAAGTTTACCCCCGAGGGCGGGACGGTGAGAATTCGGGCGAGGGTGCAGGAGGGGGATGCGGAGTTCGTGGTGCTTGAAGTGTCCGATACCGGCTGTGGGATGAGCGCGGAAGCGAGCGAGAGGGTTTTTGAGCGCCTCTACCAGGTGGAGCAGCCGAGCCAGGCCAGCCGCAAGGGCCTGGGACTTGGCCTGTTTATCTGCAAAGAGCTGGTGACGCGGCAAGGCGGAAAGATCTGGGTGAAGAGCGATGCGCTCGGGGGTAGCACGTTTTCCTTCACGCTTCCGGTTTTTTCGCTGAACAACGTGATTGCCCCGCTTCTCAAGGACGACCGCTGGCCGGCAGAATCGGTGGCTCTGGTGATGGCGGAGATTAGCTTCAAGGGAGGCGGGAGTGCCGACTTCCAGCAGGAGTGGTGCCGGGAAATCCACGACCTGGTGCAACGTTGTTTGCTGCCCAATCTGGATGTGGTTCTGCCAAAAATGAGCTATGGCGCGGAAGGAGAGCGCATCTTTGTTGCGGCCTTTGCCGATGAAAAAGGCGCGTCCATACTCGTCAAAAGGATTCGCCACCAATTCGAGTGTATTCCCCAGCTGAAGCGAACGGACTTGGCTCTTTCAGTTAGCCACACCATGCTGAAACCGTTTCCGCAGGAAGGTGGCGAGCCCCTGGAAAACATGGTGACCACGATGGCGGCGAGTCTCGAAGAATCGATCAAATCGCAAATCTTATCGGAGGGTGTGGGTCATGAGTAACAAGAAGGTTCTTATCGTTGAGGATGATGCCGACGTGCGTCTCGGATATAACGTCCTGTTGAAGGCGAATCAATACGACACATTCTTCGCCGCCGATGCCATGTGCGCGATCACCGAAGCTCGCAAGTGCCTGCCCGATGTGATCGTGCTGGATCTGGGCCTTCCTGCCGGGGACGGCTTCGTGGTTTTGGAGAGATTGCGGGCCAACACGCAACTCTCGATGATTCCCGTGATCGTAGTTTCGGGCCGCGACCTTCCTGGAAATAAGGAACGAGCGCTGCGATCTGGGGCGAGGGCTTTTCTGCAGAAACCGTGGAATGACGACGAGTTGCTGGCGCTGATTGGCAAGTTGTCGGGACAACCTGCGACGCCGGTGCCTCAGGCCAAGTAGGAGCGGCGATGCGATGTCTTTCCCGCTCCCGTGGAGGCGGACGCGGGCAACAGATTCCTCGTCGCTTCGCTCCTCGGAATGACAAGGTTAAATAGGTTTGCCGCGGAAGAAGTAGATGAGTTCGATGATCAGGATGATAACGACCATCAGTTCGAGGACGAAGGCGCGGCTCTGGTTGAACTCGTCGACCATGAAGCGGTAGAGCTCTTCGGCGGTTTGCAGCTTTTGCTGGACCAGGTCTTTGTAGTCGGGGACGCCGACCTTTAACGCCGCGAGCTTGTAGAGGCGGGCGGAGAACATGTCGCTTAGGAACTTGATGGCGTTGTCGGCGCGCTCGGTAAGCTCGCTCACGTCGAGCAGGACGGTGTGGAGTTTGGATGCGGCTTTCGCGGTGCGCCAGCGGGACCAGAGGCCGCGGCCTCCGCGATCGAGGAAATCGTAGACGCCTTCGAGCTGTTTAGTGAGCAGATCGTCGTAGTGGCGAAACTCGAGTAGCTGCGAGTTGGCGTATTGCAGGAGCTGGATGGCGGTCTCGGCGCCAGAAGGACTGTCGTAGATGAAGGCGGCGTTCCAGCCAATCACGGCAAGGTCGTTGGGATAATAGGAAATACGGGATTGGAGAATTTCCTGGCGTTCGCCGTCGGAGAGCGGCTGGCTCTCGCCGCGCACGACCTGGGAGATGTAGCCTCCCTGAGAAGCGAGGAGATCGGTGGCTGAGGGTGAGCCGGCGATCTCGCGCAGGTGGAAGATGAAATAGTCCTCCCGCAGCCACTCGGCGGTGTAGGGCTTGACCAGGGCCGGGGCGGCGCGCTCGAGTTTCTGCTTGACGATGCGGGTGGCGAGGCTCTCGAAGTTGGTGTCCCAAACCCAGCGGCTGGAGAGCTGGACCAGCTTGTCCCAGTCGCCGGAAAAGGGTAGCTCGAAGACCACGCTGACCACGCCGTAGTCGAAATATTTGATGTCGCCCTGGAGGCGCTCGCCGCTTTCAAGAATCAGGGGTTCGAGGACTTCTTCGACCGGGGGACGCTGGAAGCGGACGTATCCGGGAGCGACGTGCCGGAAGCTGGTATCGGCGGTGCGGGCGCCGAGAATCTGGCGAAGCTGGTCGAGGCGAATCTCTTCGCAAACGTCGAACTGGATCAGCACCAGCACGGAGCCGCACAGAGGGGCGTCCGGCGGCTTGGTGGCTACCAGAGTCGGCAGAGCCTCGGCGGGAACCTTGCCTACGACCGGGGCGGTGATGGTAGTTTCACGGTCCATGACGTCGGTGCCCGGGACTGCGCGATCCATGGCTTGGGTATCCATGACTTCGGTATCCGTGAGTCGGAACCCCTGACTTCCTAACTGCTCGCCGTTGTGTTATGTCTGGGCTTGCCCTGGAGGAGCGGCGAGGTTCCATTGTCCCAGAAGTCCAACGATCTGGCGAGGGGTGGGGGTTAGCATTCAGCTATAAAGCTGATATAAGTGCCTTAGAATCATTGTTTTCTGGACAATTCCCATAATAGAGCTGCGCCTGCGACCAGGGCCGCCAACCCAAGACCGGCATGCTTCATGGACTGGAGCACTGCTGCCTCGTGTTGGCGGTTGCTTGCGGACTCGGGGTAGGCGTGGAGTTCGGGCGAGGCAGGCCCGTGGATAGCCATTTGCAGGACTTCGGCCAGGTGCAGGGCGCGGCGGGGCGTGCCCTGGGCGATCTGTTCGCGGCAACTGAAGCCGTCGGCGATGATCAGCCAGTTGGATGGCGCATGGCGGACGGCGGGTAGGAGTTCGAGTTCCCCGATGGCCATGGACAAATCGTACTTGTCAGGTTCGAAGCCGAAGGAGCCAGCCATGCCGCAACAGCCGGGGGCGGGGCTTTGGAAATCGACGCCCAGCCGGTGCAGAACTGACTCCTCGGCCGTCATCTTCATCAAGGATTTGTGGTGGCAGTGACCGTGGAGGAGCGCCTTGCGGTCGAGCTTGGGCAAGGGGAAATCTTTCGCGTGGGTTTCGAGGAATTCGCTGAGCAGGAAAGTCTGGCGGGATAAGGCTTTGGCGCGCTCGTCGTGCGGAAACAGATTTAAGAGTTCGTCGCGGAACACAGCTACGCAGCTGGGTTCGAGGCCGACGATGGGGATGCCGGCTTCGATTTCGGGAGAGAGCTCGTCGAGGATCTGGAGCAGGAGCGATTGGGCGCGGTCGAGCATGCCGTGGTCGTAGAGCGGGCGTCCGCAGCAGAGGTTGGCTTTTGGGACGAGGACCTCGAAACCCGCGGCTTCGAGGACTTCGACGGCGGCTTTCGCGGTGCCGGGATGGAAATAGTTGTTGAATGTGTCGGGCCAGAGGAGAACCTCAGGGGCTGAAGCCCGCAGGTTTTCGGCGCTGTACGGCACGGCTGAAGCCGCGCCCTTTCCGAGCATATCCTTCCCGACTTTGTTGCCGGGATGCCGTCCTTTTCGGTCGCAACGTCGGCAGTGAAACCAGGATTTGAAAGTTTCCGGGGCGAAGGCTGGGATAGTGCGCTCTTTTGGAATTCCGGAGATTAGCTTTGAGAGATCGCGCAGGAATGGAAGTTGCGTGGTCAGGTTGACCAGGCCGGGGGCGTGCGAGGCGAGGCGCGCCCACAGGTCGATGTTGCCGAATGCGTAGGAACTGCGCGGGCGCGTGCGGCCTTCGTAGTAGTGGGAGAGGAACTCGGCTTTGTAGGTGGCCACGTCAACGCCCACGGGACATTCGGTTTTGCATCCCTTGCAGGCGAGGCAGAGATCGAGCGACTGTTTGACTTCTTCGCTGCGCCAGCCGTCCTGGATTACTTCACCCTGAGTCATCTCCCAGAGCAGGTGAGCGCGGCCGCGGGTGGAGTGTTGTTCTTCGCGGGTGGCGCGATAGCTTGGGCACATCACGCCTCCTTCATCGTGACGGCACTTGCCCACGCCTACGCAGCGCAGAGTGGCTTGGGCAAGGCTGCCGTGATCGGCGGGGAATTTGAAATTGGTTGTGGGTTCCCAAGGAGAATAGGCCGCGCCGAGGCGGAGGTTTTCGTCGAGCTTGTAGGGATCGATCAGCTTGCCGGGGTTCATCTTCCACTCGGGATCCCAGGCCGACTTAAATTCGCGGAAGGCCCGCATCAGTTCCGGGCCGAACATTTTCGGCAGCAGTTCGCCGCGGGCTTGACCGTCGCCGTGCTCGCCGGAGATGGAGCCACCATAGCTGACCACGAGATCGGCGGCTTCCTCCATAAACCTGCGGAAGTCGGCTATACCTGGCTTCGATTGCAGGTCGAAATTGATACGGGTGTGCACACAGGCGTGGCCGAAATGGCCGTAGAGTGAGCCTTTGTAGCCGTAGGTGGCCATCATCTTGCGCAGATCGCGGAGATAGTCGCCAAGTTTTTCGGGGGCTACGGCTGAGTCTTCCCAACCTTCCCAACTCATGGGTTCGCCGGCCACATTCGAGGTCACGCCGAGAGCCGATTCACGCACTTCCCATACGCGTTTGACTTGTTGCTTGCCGGTATGCAGGCACATGTTCGGCGGATGGGAGCTGCGGGCGAGCGTCTGCATCAGGGCGCGGGCCTGCGATTCAGCTTCGCTCGCGGTTTCTGCGCCGAACTCAACCATCAGCCATCCGCCGCCTTCGGGCAGCAGCGCAAGGCCTTCGGAGTTGATCCCTTTCATTCGCGTGTAGCCAACCAGAAGATCGTCAAAGCCTTCGAGGCCAATGGGCTTGTGGGCCATGATTTCGGGAACATGATCGGCGCACTGGTAAATGTCAGGATAGGCAACCACCAGCAGCACGCGTTCGGGAGGGCTCTCGACCAGACGGCATGTGGCTTCGAGAACCGTAACGCAGGTGCCTTCGGAACCGACGAGTGCGCGGGCCACATGGAATCCGTTCTCGGGCAGAAGGAAGTTCAGGTTGTAGCCGGAGACGCGGCGCGGAATCTTAGGAAAGCGCTGGCGGACAAGATCACCGTAGGTAGAGGCGATGGTTTGCAGTTTGGCGTAGATTTCGCAGCGGCGGCCGCCGGCTTCGCGGATGCGGTCGAGTTCTACGCTCGGCGTTGCGCCGACTTTCATGTGGAGGCCGTCGTAGGTGAGGATTTCGAGCGCTTCGATGTTGTCGTCGGTCTTGCCTGCCATTACAGAATGCACGCCGCAGGAGTTGTTGCCGATCATTCCGCCGAGAGTGCAGCGATCGTGAGTGGCGGGATCGGGGGCGAAGGTGAGGTGGTATTTTTCGGCGGCGGTGCGGAGATGGTCGAGCACGACTCCGGGCTGTACGCGAGCGATGCGGCGGGCGGGATCGATTTCGAGAATCCTCGACATGTACTTGGAAAAATCGAGGATGACAGCGACGTTGCAGCACTGTCCGGCGAGAGATGTGCCGCCGCCGCGGCAGAGCAGCGGCGCGGCGAACTGGCGGCAGAGCGCGACCGTGGCCCGAACATCGTCGGCGTCGCGCGGGAGTACGACCCCAATCGGGACCTGGCGGTAGTTAGAACCGTCGGTGGCATAGAGAGCGCGGGTGCCGCGGTCGAAGCGGACTTCGCCGCCGATTTCTGCGCGCAGAGCTTCTGCCAGAGCCTGGGCGTCAACCTGCGCGGACTTTGTTTCGGCGACCTGGGTTTTGGCACCCTGGGATTTGACTGCTTGGGCGAGTTCGGCTAACGGGTCTGGCATGGGACGGATTGTTTGCTAGTTCGAGGATGAGCTTGCATTGCCAGACTTACTCACGTTCGTGATCACAATCCGGGTCTTGCCATTTTCTGCCCTGGCGTTAATGCTGATCATGTTTTTGTGATCGTTGGAGACAATCGTGCACTGATTCGGGTCGGTGCTCGTAACCATCGCATTGGGGAGCTTGGGTGTGTAGAAACTACAAACCTGGTCGACGGAATCGGAGGTCTCTAGGTTGAGCGCCACGGTATGGATTCTTCCAATGGTCGCGGAAGCAGCGCCTGCCTGCGAAACTTGCGCTCCGGGATAGAGATCCACTCCCAGATTGCGGGCGGCCTCTTGCGGGTCTTTCGTGGTTTGGACCGTGCCGAAGGGTGTTTCCACCTTCACACTGTCGCCCTCCTGGTGAACGCGGGTCCGGTGAGCCATCCTTACGGCAAGAAACGCGAGCGCTGTGACGCCAAGGACTCCCACGAGTACGACTACGCCGACGATGATCAGAATGGCTTTAAGGGCGCCGCCGCCCGAAGCAGGGGGGACGGCTGGAGTGGTGGAAGGTGACGGAGCCGCCGAACTTACCTGGGGGACCACCGCGGGGGACGACACGACGGGCGGCGCTGAGCCGACTATCGCGGCGCCGCACTTGTTACAGAAACTGGTTCCGGGAGCGATGCTTGCGCCACAGGAATTGCAGAACGCCATAAGGTCACCTCATGCCGATTGGTGTTGCAGGCGGTTGGCGCGAGTATACCGCAGATTGGATCGCCGACAGAGGACGACGATCTGCTAAGTCCCTCGGGGCTAAAGCCCGATCCCAGCAGCCTCTTTCAACGCAGGCCTGAAGGCCTGCTCCACCCGCTTTTCTGCACTAGCTCCATGGCCGGGTGGCGTAGTCGGTCATGGTGAGTCCCAGCAACAGGAGCAGGAAGAACAATGCTGCGATCACGACCAACTTGGTCAGCTTTTCGCTGGCGTGCCAGACATGCATGAAGAAGAGAGCCACGAGAGTGGCTTTGAGGGTTGCAATGCCGAGAGCGACGGCGGCGTTATAGGGAGCTAAGTCCAAGGTGGCGGCGTAAACGGTGAGGCCGGTGCAGGCCAGCAGAGCGATCCAAACCGCGAAGTAACCTTTCAGGGGCGATTTTGCTGATGAGTGTTCAGACATGCAAGCCTCACGGGTGCCGGTCGATCAGGTAAAGCAACGGGAACAGATAAATCCAGATGATGTCGACGAAGTGCCAGTAGAGGCCGCCGATCTCGACTGGAGTGTGCCACTCGGGGGTGAAGCGTCCCTTCCAGGCCATGGTCAAGAGCCAGAGAAAAACACCCAGACCGATGATCATGTGCAGCGCGTGCAGGCCCGTCATGACGAAGTAGAGAGAGAAAAATAGCTGCGCGTGGTGCGGATCGGCGAACTGGCCGGGATGTCCGGGAATCGGAACATTATTAAAACTAAAGGAAGCGCCGGGGACGTGATGCTCCTCGAATTTCTCTGCGTACTCGATGCCTTTGATGCCGAGGAAGACGAGACCGAGCAGCATGGTAATAATGAGGCTGATAATCAGAAGCGTGCGGCGCGCGGTCTGCGCGGCCCAGACCGCGAGCACTACCGTCAAACTGCTGCAGATGAGCACGGCAGTGTTGGTGGCGCCGAGGCCCATGTTGATGGTTTTGCTGGCGGCGGCGAAGTCCCCAAAGTACAAGCGGCGGTAGACCAGGTACGCGCAAAACAAGCCACCGAAGAACATGACTTCAGTGGCGAGGAAGACCCACATTCCCAGGCTGGCGGCGTCGCGCTGTTGCTGCGGCTCGGCGAAGTGGTGCAGGAGCGCGGGGTCGTCCGCTTCGGTGTGAAGGCCGGTGGCCGTGGTGCTATCGGGCAACGGGAACCTCCTCGCTGTGAGGTGTGTCGTCCTGCGGTGCGTCCAACTGGTCGTAGTTGTAGGCTTCCCAAGTCACGACAGGCTCCACCTCGAAGTTGAAGGTTGTCGGCGGAGACGGCGTTTTCCACTCCAGGCCAGCGGCGTTCCACGGATTGTCGGGCGCCGGCTTGCCGTAGCGCATGGACCAGAGGAAATAAAGCATGGGCAGCAGGTATCCCACGCCGAGCACCGTGGCGCCGGCCGTCGACAGCACGTTCAAGACCTGGAACTCGGGCATGTGGCTGTAATCGTAATAACGGCGCGGCATGCCCATGTAGCCGAGAATGAATTGCGGGAAGAAAGTGAGATTGAAGCCGATGAAAACGATGAGCGCGGCCAAGCGCGCCCAGCCTTCGGGATACAGCTTGCCAGAAATTTTCGGCCACCAGAAATGCATCCCTCCGAGATAGCCCATGACCGCGCCTCCGACCATGATGTAGTGGAAGTGGGCAACGACGAAGTAGGTATCGGTGACGTGGACATCGATGCCGAGCGCGGCGAGGAACAGTCCGGTGAGGCCGCCGATGGTGAAGAGTCCGAGGAATCCGAAAGCGTAGAGCATGGGCGCATCGTAGCGGATGGAGCCCTTATAGAGTGTCGCTGTCCAGTTGAAAACTTTGATGGCCGAGGGAACCGCGACCGCGTAACTCAGCAGGGAAAACACCAGCGCGGCGTAGACTGACATTCCGGCCACGAACATGTGGTGCGCCCACACAAGAAAGCCGAACACCGCGATCGCGATGGAGGAGAATGCGACGAAGCTATAGCCGAAAATGCGCTTGCGCGAGAAGCAGGCGATGATTTCTGTGACGACGCCCATCGCCGGCAAGATCATGATGTAGACGGCAGGATGCGAATAGAACCAGAACAGGTGCTGGAACAAGAGTGGATCACCACCGAGTTTAGGATCGAAGATGCCGAGGTGCAGCGCGCGTTCAGCCGCGACGAGCACGATGGTGACAGCGATGACAGGCGTGCCCAGAAGCTGGATGATGCTAGTAGCGTAGTGCGCCCAGATGAACAGAGGCAGGCGCGACCAGGTCATGCCCGGCGCGCGCATGCGATGGATGGTGACGACGAAATTCAGGCCGGTGAGGATGGAGGAGAATCCAGCGACGAAGATTGCCAATGCGGCTTCAACGATCTTCGTGTTGGTGAAGTTGGTGGCGAAGGGAGCGTAGAACGTCCAACCGGTGTCGACGCCGCCAGTCAACATGCAGTGCAGCATCATCGCGCCGCCGATGATGTACAGATACCAACTCAGCAGGTTGATGCGGGGGAAAGCCAGATCCTTGGCGCCGACCATCATGGGCACGAGAAAATTACCGAGCACCGCGGGAATGGAAGGAATGAGGAAGAAGAAAACCATGACCATGCCATGCATGGTGAAAAGTTTGTTGTAGGTATCGGCCTGCACCAGGTCGCCCGCTGGGGTGAGCAACTCGAGGCGGATGAGCAGCGCGAAGAAGCCTCCGATAAAAAAGAAGAACGTGATGGAGATGAGATAGAGAAGCGCGATGCGTTTGTGGTCGGTGGTGAGCAGCCAGGACCACACTCCGTAGTGCTTGTTCAGGTAATTCTCGCGCTCGGGTTGGGGCATTGGGGTCGGCATCTTATTGCACCTGACTTCCATTCGGTTCGGAGCTGGGGGCGGCCGTGCTCGCGTTGGCGCCCTCATCGTGTTTGGCCGCTGAAATCGACTTGATGTAGGCGACCAGGGCATTTACTTGTTCCTCGCTAACAAGGCCTTGAAACGTAGGCATAATCGGCTGGAATCCCTTCACCCGCTTCGCGCTTGGGTCGAGGATGCATTCGCGAAGGTAATTCTCGTCGGCGGTGACGGTGCGTCCGTCTTCGAGCAGAACCGGTTTGCCAAAAACTCCCTGCAAGTTGGGGCCGCGGCCTTGTGTGTCGGTGCGATGGCAAGTGGAACAGCCGAGCTCGGCGAAAATCTTCTCGCCTGTGGCTGAGAGTGGACCGGTCGAACCGCCGTTCATCCAGGCTTCGTACTGCGCCGGCGCCATGACCACGATGTCGCCGACCATTCCGGAATGCTGGGTGCCGCAGTACTCCGCGCAGAAAAGGTGATAAGTGCCCGGCTTGGTGGCGCGGAACCATTCGACGGTATAGCGGCCGGGTAGAACGTCCTGCTTGATGCGGAAAGCCGGTATGTAGAAGCTGTGGATTACGTCTTGCGACGTCATGATCAGTTTCACGTCGCGGCCGACTGGGACGTGCAGTTCGTTGATCTCGCGCTGGCCTTCGGCGTGTTCGAGTTTCCACATCCATTGTTTCGCCACGACATAAACTTCGGTGGAGTCGTCGGGTGGCGTGCGTTCTTTGAAATACACCACCGCGCCCCAGGCAAAGATCACCATGAAGACGAGGAATGGAATCGCGCTCCAGGTGATTTCCAGCGGCGTGGAACCTTCGATTTGTTCTGCGGGAACTCCGGGCCGGTGGCGGAAGCGAGCGGCGAAGTAGACCAGGCAGATAAAGATGAGCAGGGTCATCATCCCTGTGACGATGAGCAGGAAGATGTAGAGAGCATCCACGTGGGCCGCCATCGTGGATGCCTGCACCGGCCATAATGGAAAATTATTGAGCATACTTAGTCTTTGTTGCCGTCGCCGTCGACCTTTTTCGGGCTACAGAAAGATCCAGCCGCCACAGGGTAAAAAGAAAAATGCCCATGATAAGAATTGTCGCGGCGGCCGCCAGACGCAGGATATTGGCTACCATGGCGCCATACTTTCCGGTTTCCGGATCGTAGTGATAGCAATAAAGCAAGACGGCATCCACGGCGTTGCCGATTTTGCCTTGCGAAGCCTCCACCAGTCCCATACGCAAGTCTTTCGGCGGAAAATCCACGCCGTAGAAGTAGCGTGAGATGCGGCCTTGTGGCGTCAGCACCATAATCGCCGTGGCGTGCGCATACTGATTGGTCTTAGCGTCGTATTGGTACTGGAAGCCGACAGCTTTGGTGAGCGCGTTAATCGACTCCGGCTGGCCGGTCAGGAAATGCCAGCCTGAAGCGGCGTTGGCGCGACCGTAGCGGCCGACGTAATCTTTCTTCTTAGCGGCGGCCATCTCCGGGGTCTCGCGCGGATCGAAGCTCACAGTGACTACGTCGAATTCATTGCCTACATCGAACTTCACCAGGCGCATGGCGCTGGCGAGCCCGGCCAGAGCCTCGCCGCACAGCATCGTGCAGTTGTAATAAACCAGGTTGAGGATCAGGGGCTTGTGGCCGAAATAGTCTCCCAGCTTCACGGTCTTGCCGGTGTCGTCGCGGAAGGTGAGATTGGGCGGCACCTGCGCGTCGAGATGCTGCTCGATGCCAACGTTCTCGAGCCTTGGAGGCCGCGTGTTTGCCGGGGGAGACATTACGCCGTTGTTCATCTGGGCCCACGCAGAAGCCACCAGAAGCGTCAGCACAAACAAAACTCGCGCGGCGTAAATCGAATTGTTCTTGTGACAGCTCACTTCTTTTTACCCTTGCTGGTGGCTCCGGTCCTGTTTGATTCCATCCCGACAGGAGCTGTTTCGGTGGCTGCTCCTTGCGAACGCAGGGGAAGTCCGCGCTGCGCAATTAAATCCATGGCTCGCTCGATGGGGATGTGGACGATGCCGGCTTTCTCATCGATCCAGCCGTAGCTGTAAAGTGTTTTCTCTTCTTCGAGGCGAATCCCATTCAGCTGACCGCGCTCGTCTTCTTCCAGCTTCGGGTTGGGAAATGCGCCCTGCGGATACCCGGGAGCGATGTGGCGCGTATCCGCCGGGACGTTGGTGACCAGAGGATTGACCGTGGGCTGCAGCGTTTTTTCGCGATGATCGAGGAACACATAGACTCCCCGGAGGAGGAGAATGCAGAGCAGAACACCGGCCACCAAGCTCAGCAGGAAATAGAGAATGCCAGAGACCTGCAGGTCCTGGTGTTCGAAGCCACTGTGGCCCGTCGTGTTCTCGTTATCGGTGTCGTCGCTCATATCTCGTCACACATTTCTAGTTACTCATGCGTTTCATGTGCCGGCTGCAGGACCTCGTGGGCATCGGTGTCATAGGCCGGCAGAAGCGGCAACGAACCCAGGTTACGGAAAAAATACCAAAGCCAGATTCCTCCGATGGCGATGGGTACAACTACGTCAGCCAGGGTCAAGGTGATGGTCTTGGAAAAATTCGGCTCGATGATCCAGAACAGATCGAGGTAGCGCATCAGCATAAGCCAGACCGCGAGCCAGACGAGACGGCGAATGTCACGCTTGAACGGGCGCGAGAGCAGCAAAGCGAAGGGCGCCGCGAAGCCGAACAACGCGAGGAACAGCCCAATCGATCCCCAGCCACCGCTCAAGCGCTTCAGATAAAAAGTGATTTCCGTCGGCAGGTTGCCGGCCCAGATGATCAGCCACTGCGAGAAGGAGAAATAGGCCCAGACCATAGTGAAAGTGAGCATCCACTTGCCGTGGTCGTGGACGAAGTCGGGCTTCAACATCTCCGACATCGGCTTGTAATTGAAGAGGATGCGCTCGACCACCACGGCGAAGCACATGGCCGAGAGCATTTCGCCGATTAAGATGAGCAGGCCAAAAATCGTTGATATCCAACTAGGGTCGAGGGACATGACCCAGTCGATGGAGGCAAACGCGATGGTAAATGCGTAGAGGATAAGGCCGGGGCCGCTGACTGCCTTGAAGCGTCCGCTGTGATCGGGCGCGCCGGGCGTGTCGGTTTGCTTGGACCACATCGAGAGTAGGAACGACAAAACGTTCCAGACCGCAAAATAGAACACGGCGCGGACGATGAAGCCCTTGACCGTCAGATAAGTCTGCGTGATCTGTTCGAGGTGCTCGCGGAGATGCTTGTCTTCGATGTTGCTGAGCGGCTGCGCCCAGATGTAGAGCCGGTGTATTCCGAAGAAGATCGGAATGAAGAGCACGAAGAGCAACGGCAGCGTCCGCATGGCCGCGCCCAGGATGCGGCGAATCACCGTACCCCAGCCGCCGCCGGTGAGGTGACGAATCATCAGGATTGCCATGGAGCCGAGGGCGACGCCCAACCAGCACATGAAGCCGAGCAGATAGGCGCGATAAAACTCATCCGGCTGCCTGAGCGCCAGAACGACAGCGATCGCGGCGAAGACAACGCCGACCACGAGCGAACGCTGCGATATTTTCTTTACGACCGCGGGCGCCGTTAGATCGAGATGGGGAGTGGTCGCGGCGCTCATTTCTCTTCTTTCTGCACTTCTTTCTGAATCCCAGCCGGCGAAGCGCTTTCGGTGTCAATCACCGGGAGCGTCGCGCCGGAGCCCGGCTGGCCGCTGAACGTTGGCGGCTCGGAGGGCACGGTCTGTCCCTTGGGCACGTCGGCCATGGTCGCGTCTTGACTCAACTGCAACGCGCGGATGTAGGCCACGATATTCCAGCGGTCTCGCGGGGAAATCTGCGAGGCGTAGTCGGGCATGATTCCGAAGCCGTTGGTGATCACGTCGTAGAAGTAACCGAGCGGAGCCTTCTGCAGGCGCGGGATGTGATACGAGGGCGGCTTGCGCGCGAAGCCCCGCGACGGGATGAAGCCGTTGCCGTCGCCGACCTCGGAGTGACAGGGAGCGCAATAAATGTTGTAGCGCTCGCGGCCGCGGTTGAGAACTTCCATGGTCACGGGAAACGGCATGTAGTCCCCGGGATTGTTCCCGATCTTCCCAGTGTAGAAAAAAGTGTCTTCGTGCAATTGGCCCCGGGCGACTGTGCCTTCGACCGGCGGGCGCTCGGAACGCTGATCGGCAAAGAAGTCGCTGCGGGAAAGCGGATTCTGCTTCGGCTGCACGTGCATATCGAGACGGCAACCGGAAAGAACGGCGACTACTGCCATGAGCAGCCCGAGCACCAGAAAATCCCAAGGGTGAGACCTCAGGGGAATCCCACTCTTGCGCACAGAACGCGCAAGAATGGAGCACTCGGCGTTTGATCTGAGGGCCGAAATGTGACGGAGACGCGGCATCTTAGCTGGGCACCTCCGAAATCGATCGCGGCTCAAGGCCTTGCAGAAAACCGCGCGTTCCCGCCGGATCGTATTTGGGATCGGAAGAGAAAACGATCAGGAAAAAGCGATCTTTGGAAGCCATGGCGAAGCGGGGCACGTTAAATACGGGATGATAGGGCATGGGCAACCCGTTCAGCGCGAGCATGCCAAACAAAGCGGAGATGCCGCCGAATAAAACCGTCATTTCAAAAGTGATGGGGATAAAGGCCGGCCAGGAATGGTAGGGTCTGCCACCAACGTTGATGGGATAGGCAACCGCGGCGCACCAGTACTGCATGAGGTATCCGGTGAGTCCGCCGATGATGCCGCCGATCAGCACGACCAGCGGAACCTCATCGTGGTGAAAACCGATTTCTTCGGCCAGGCCCTCAATGGGGAACGGGCTGTAGGCGTCGATCTTTTTATAACCTGCCTGATAGGTGCGACGTGCAGCCTCAACCAAAGCGGTAGGCGAATCGAATTCCGCCATCATGCCGTAGATAGGATCGCGCTTCACTTAGGCTTCTCCCTCCTCCGCTTTCACTTCTGCCTGGGGTAGAAGCGTGCGGATCTCGAAAATGGAGATCATCGGCAGCAGCCGGCAGAACAGGAACATACAAGCAAGGAAAAATCCCAAGGTGCCAATGAAGGTCATGAAATCCCAGCGCGTGGGGTAGTACATGCCCCAGGAAGAATTCAGGAAGTCGCGGGACAGGCTGACCACGACGATGATGAATCGCTCAAGCCACATTCCTACCAGGATCACGCCGGAAATCAGAAACAGGGCAACGGGACTCGTGCGCAGCTTGCGGATCCACAGGACTTGCGGAATGAAAATATTGCAGGCAAGCAGAGACAGATACCAGGGAGCGTAAGGCCCATGCAGGCGGTTCCACAGCGTGAAAGCGTCATAGCGGTCGCCACTGTACCATCCCATAAAAGCTTCAATGCCGTAACCGTAGGCGACGATAAGTCCGGTGGCGAGCATCACCTTGGCCGAGTTCTGCAGATGGCGTTCCGTGATGAAGCCTTCAAGGCCGTAAATCTTGCGGATGGGAATGGCGAGCATCAGCACCATGGCGAATCCGGAATAAATGGCGCCGGCAACGAAGTAAGGCGGGAAAATCGTGGTGTGCCAGCCGGGCACGATGCCGATGGCAAAATCGAAGCTCACGACGGTGTGAACCGAGAGCACCAGAGGAGTAGCCAACCCCGCGAGCAACAGATAAGCGGTTTCGTAGCGATGCCAGTGGCGAGCCGAGCCGCGCCAGCCCATGGCGAGCATGCCGTAGATCATGCGAATCCAGCGGTTGTTGGAGCGGTCACGCAGTGTGCCGAAGTCCGGAATCAAGCCCATGAACCAGAACAGCGCCGAGATGGTGGCGTAGGTGGAGACGGCAAATACGTCCCACATCAACGGGCTGCGGAACTGCGGCCACACGCCCATGGTGCTGGGATAAGGAAACATCCAGTAAGCCAGCCACGGACGCCCCATGTGAATGGCGGGGAAAGTCCCGGCGCAAGCCACGGCGAAAAGTGTCATGGCCTCGGCGAAGCGATTGATTGAGTTGCGCCAGGATTGCCGCAGCAAAAGCAAAATGGCCGAGATCAGCGTGCCGGCGTGTCCGATTCCGATCCACCACACAAAATTAACGATAGCGAAGCCCCAGCCGATCGGGATGGTCACGCCCCAAATTCCGATGCCCTTCAGAAATAGGTAGCCGATGGCGTAGAGCATCATCATGGTGAGCATGAAGCACACACCGAAGCCCAGGAACCATGCGTTTGAAGCCGGCCGGGTCAGAACGATCGAACTGATCTTGTCCGTGACCGTGCCGAAGGTATAGCCCGGCTCAATGACCGGGGCTTGCTCGGCGTCCAACGTCGCTTTGTATTGCTCGTCCATTGTTTCCTGGTATTTCCTGGCCAGGTATTTCTCGCCCCGTCTACGCCTTCATCTCCGGATTGGGGTTCCTCACTTCTGCCAAATAGGTGGTCCGCGGACGAGTGTTGAGTTCGCCCATCAGGCTGTAGTTGCGCGTTTGCGCTTTCAATTTTGAAACCTTGCTGTTGGGATCGTTGATGTTGCCGAATATGATTGCTTCAGCCGGACAGGACTGCTGGCAGGCGGTTTGCAACTCGTCGCCGATGCGGATGTTTTTGCCTTCGCGCACCGAAGCCGTTTCCACATCGATGCGGCGCTCGTTGATGCGCTGTATGCAATAGGTGCACTTTTCCATCACACCGCGGCTGCGCACGCTGACGTCTGGATTCCGCATCATCTTGTACTGCGGCGTCTCCCAATCCTGAAAGAGCAGGAAGTTGAAACGCCGTACCTTATAGGGACAATTGTTCGAGCAATAGCGCGTGCCCACGCAGCGGTTGTAGATCATGTCGTTCAAGCCTTCGCTTGAGTGGTTGGTAGCGCCTACGGGACATACCAGTTCGCACGGCGCGTCTTCGCACTGCATGCAGGGCACGGGCTGGAAGTATGCCTTGGGGTTGTCGCGGTCGCCCTGGTAGTAGGCATCGATGCGAATCCAGTGCATGTGCCGTCCCAACTCTGTCTGCTCTTTCCCGACGACCGCAATATTGTTCTCCGACTGGCAGGCTAGGACGCAGTTGTTGCAGCCCACGCACGAGTTCAGATCAATCGTCATGCCCCACGCATAGGTCTCTTCTTTGTACGGATAGGGCTTGTAAAGCGTAAGGCCGGGCGGCGCATCTTCGCCTTGTTCGGCGGCGAAGTTGGGATCTTTGCGGTATTCCTCAAGCGTAGTTTCTCGGACCAGCGGACGATGGGCACCGTCGGGCGTGTCCATGCTCTGCATCCCCTGGGTAGAGGCAAGATTATAGGTGTCTCCGGTCTTGCGGATTTGCACCCCGCTGGTGAACCACGGCGCGGCGCTGGTGCGCATGGCGTAGGCGTCGAAACCTTGTCCGGTTCCAACCCGGCCCGCACGGCGGCGCCCGTAGCCGAGAAATATCGTGACCGAATTGTCGGGATGGCCAGCCTGAATCCACGCCGCGCCGGTTAATTTCTTCCCGTTCAGTTCCAGCTCGACCACATCTTTACTCGCGATCTGCAGACGCTCCGCCATCTTCGGACCGATCAGCACGGCGTTGTCCCATGTGAGCTTTGTCATCGGCTTGGGCAATTCCTGCAGCCAGCCGTTGTTGGAGAATTGTCCGTCGTAGATGGTGGGATCGCGGCGGATGTTGAGCTCGATGGCGTTGGCAGGGGCAGCGCCTAAGTCCGGAAAATTAGCCAACTTGGCCGTTAAGGATTTTGGGAGATAGGTCGTGCCTTCAATCCAGCCATCGTGCAAAGACTTCCGCCAAAACGCTTCGAAGTCGGCGCTCGCGTGCTGTTTCTGCCAATAAGCGCGCACGAGGTCGTATCCGGTGGCGTTGGCCTGGCCATTGAGCAGCGCGACGAATTCGATGGCGCTCTTGCCGTTGTAAAGCGGCGCAATCAATGGCTGCATAATGCTGGCGGTACCGTCGTAAGCACGAGCATCGCCCCAAGCTTCGAGTTCATGAGCCTGATTGACGTGCCACTGACAAAGCTCGGCAGTTTCGTTCTGATAGAGGCCAAGATGAACGCGCAGTGGAACTTTGCCGTTCTTTAGGACGCTCGCGAAGTCGAGATCAGCAGGCGCGTCGTAAGCGGGATTGCCGCCGAGGATCACGAGCAAGTCAACGTTGCCCGCGTGAATGTCGGCCACGAGATCCTTGATCGATTCGGTTTGGTCGACAGGATTCGCGTCGACAGGGTCGGTGTAGAACACCGTTTTGCCGATGTTGCCGTTGGCCTCATTGATTCTGTGCGCGATCGCATGGACGGCTGGCGGCAGGTGGTCGCCTGCGACTACAACGGACGATCCGAGGTCACGGCTCAACGCGTTCATAAACCGTTCCTCGTCAGCACCCAGCACGGTGGGGTTACCAGAGAACCTGTGCATCGCTCCAGCCATCACGAGAACAAAGTTCTCGATCTGACTTCCCCGCAGAGGCAGCCGATGATCCGCCTTCGCCCCAGTCGTCGTCGGCGTGCTCTCGATCATGTACAGCCGGTTCATCTCGCCGTCGGGATTGCGGCGCTTGGCGAAGTCGCGGATGTAGCGCATGTTTCCGGGAAACCCTGCATAAAGGAAGTCGGCGTCGAGAGAGACGACTACATCGGCCTTTTCAAAATCGTAGCGCGTCTCGACCGGCTGTCCGAAGGCCATCTTCGCGCCTTCGAGCACGTTGTCGCGATTGATGGGCTCGTACACATGCCACTTGGCCTGCGGATAAATCTTCAGGAAGTTGCGCAGTTGGTCGGCGAGCGTGGGCGAAGAAATGGTCGGAGTCAGGATGCGAATGCCCGCACCGTGCAGCGCCTTCTGCGCGGTAAGAGGTCCCTGAAGCGCAGTCAGAAGCGCCTGCCACGATTGCTGATCGCCCATCGACACTATGCTCTGCGAGCGGTCAGGGTCGTACAGGCCGAGTATGTGGGCCTGCGCGAAAATGTCTGTCCCGCCCAGCGATGCAGGATGCTTATCGTTGCCCTCAATCTTTGTCGGACGTCCGAGGTGGCTCTCGACCAGCAGCGGGCTGGCATATCCTCCAAGCGTCATCGCCGTGGCGTAGAACTGGGGCCGGCCTGGAATCACGTCCTCAGGCTGGCGAACGTAGGGGACGATTGGTTCGAGCGGGAGGCGCACGCAGCCGGTCATCCCCGCGAGTGCCATCGACGCGCCCATCACCTTCAGAAACCCGCGGCGTGAGACGGAATCAACCCACTCGGATGCGCCTTTGGGAAATTCGCGATGCAACGCTTCCCGGAACGCGGGACTGCCGGCTAGCTCTTCGAGGCTGCGCCAGTATTCCGGACCGGCTTTTTCGTTTTCCTCGTTGATCTGCGCGCGCAGCGAGTCCAGATCCAGCTTGCCCTTCTTGCTGGGGCAAACATCTTCTTGCTTCGCGCGACTTTCTTGTCCTTCAATCTTCATGAATGATCACAATCACAAACGAAACAAGTTCTCATAGTCGTCCTCATCGATGGCACGTGCTGCAACTTGTAATGTCTTTTACATTGCGCACACTGTACTTCTTTATTAGCGCCATGCCCAGGTCATCCTGATCGGTGAAGCTCTGCCCATCCACTACCACCGGATTCGCGCCGGTGGGTTGCTGATAGCGCATGTTGAACACCTGATCGCGCGGGCGCAGATTCTTTTCCGGCGCGCGGTGGCAGCTCAAACACGACTCCATTTGTAAAGATTCCTGCTGATACATAAGCGGCATCCGGTCGACCGGACCGTGGCAGGTGTTGCAACCCACACCCTTGTTTACATGAATGCTGTGATTGAAAAAGACGAAGTCGGGAAGCTGATTCACTCGCGTCCACTGCAGCGACTCGCCCGTCTTGTAGCTGGAGCGGACAGGTTCGAGCAGATGGGCGTTGGTCCAGATCTGCGAGTGGCAGTTCATGCACGTCTTGGTGGGAGGAATGCCGGCGAAACTCGAAGTCTCAACCGAGGTATGGCAGTAGCGGCAATCGATGCCGAGTCCGGCGACGTGATGCTGATGGCTGAAGGGCACGGGTTGCGGCTTGCGCACTCCAGCGTAGGTGACGTAAGGCGAACGCTGCACTTCCATCGCCACCCAACTGAGCGCGGCAATCACGAAGACCGCGCCAAAAATCGTGGCCCGGGACAGGGTGTTGGTGCTGCGATGAAAAATCTGCGGCATGCTTGCGTACAAACTTCAGAAAGTACGAATGAGACCCGGCAGATCTCCAATTTATGGAAGCGTAATGGTTACGACGCAAAGAAAACACCCACTGATTTCTTTTGCGTCAGCTGTGAGAACTGGAGATTATAAATATTTCGAGCGCAGTTGTCGCGCACTTTCCCGCGAGAGCGGAAAATCGTGCGCCGTCATTACTAACCGCCCGGCAACTAAGGTCTTTAGCGCAGATTCATCACCAGCAGTTTCGGCTCCGTCATTTCCTCGATCGCATAGCGCAGCCCCTCGCGTCCGAGACCGGAGTCTTTGATGCCGCCATAAGGCATCTGGTCGATGCGGAATGAAGGAATATCACCTGCAACCAGGGCGCCGACTTCCAATTCGTCGTATGCCTGGAAAAGCAGCTTGACGTCGCGAGTAAACAAGCCTGCCTGCAGCCCGTAGTTGGAATTGTTGATGCGGCGCAGGGCCTCGTCGAAATTCTGGTACGGCTCCACGGTCACGACGGGGCCGAACATTTCCTGGCAGTTCACTTTCATTTCGGGTTTGGTGCCGGTCAGCACCGTTGGATCGACGATGGAACCATGGCGTCCTCCGCCGCACAGCAAGCGGGCGCCCGAGCGAACCGCTTCTTCCACCCAATTGGTGACGCGGATGGCGTCGCTTTCGCGGATGAGCGGACCGACGTCAGTCGATTCCTCCATGGGATCGCCGGTTGTCAGCTTCTTCGCGCCGTCGACAATAAGATCGGTGAACTTGCCGTAGACCGACTGCTCCACCAGGATGCGCTGAACGGAGATACAAGTCTGGCCGGCATAGCCGAATCCGCCGGTAATGCAGCGCTCGGCGGCATAGTTGAGATCGGCGTCGCTGTGCACGATGGCGCCGGCGTTGCCGCCCAATTCGAGCGCGACCTTCTTCTTGCCGGCGCGGCGCTTGATGTCCCAACCCACGGGCACGCTGCCGGTGAAGCTGATCAGCTTGATGCGCTCGTCGGTGACCAGCAGGCTGGCGTCTTCGTTGGAAAGCGGCAGAACGTTAAGACCGCCATCAGGCCAGCCCGCCTGCTGGACGCATTCCGCCAGCAATAGCGAGGACAGCGGCGTTTGGGGCGCAGGTTTCAACACTATGGAGCACCCCGCCGCAATTGCCGGAGCCACTTTGTGCGATACCAGGTGCAGAGGGAAATTAAAGGGCGTGATCCCAGCAATGGGACCGAGTGGAAAACGTTTCACAATGCCCCAACGTCCGGCAGTGAATTCTTGCCAATCGAGGGGAAGATACTCGCCATAGATGCGAGTGGCTTCTTCCGCGGCAACATTGAAGATAAAAACGGCGCGGTCGACTTCGATGCGCGCCAGCTTGATGGGCTTGCCGGCTTCCTGCACGATGGTGCGGGAGAATTCGTCACGGCGCTCCGCGATGGCTTCGGCAATGCGACGCAGCACGCGCTGGCGCTCGAAGGCGGGCAGGCGGCGAGTGGTTCCGAAAGCCTTTACGGCGGCGGCGATGGCAGCTTCGGCATGCTCGCGCCGCGCCTGGACCACTCGCCCAAATACGCTGCCATCGAAGGGGGAGCGGACCTCGATGATGTCGCCATCTTCCATCCACCGGCCGTCGACAAAGAAACCGTGGGTTGCGACTGGGGCAAGCGTCATTTCCGCCATTTTTACCTCCTCTATGCAAACAGCGTTTTTGATTATAGGCCCTGGCTGGCGGTTGCTTTTTTCTGATGGGGTAAAGAAAGGTAAAGACTTTGGGAGAAGGTTCAAGTTCGGCAGATACAATGAGGACCGCCTGTGACCAAACCTATCCTCGAAACGATCTTGGAGCTTGCCCCGCGTCTGCGGCGGAAGGAAGTTTCTCCCGTCGAACTGACTCGCGCTTGCCTGGATCGCATCGAGAGGCTGAACCCGGCGCTGAATGCCTTTATCACCGTCATACCAGACTCTGCTATGGCTGAGGCGCGGGAGGCGGAATCCGAGATCTCTCGCGGGGAATGGCGCGGGCCGCTGCATGGGATTCCCGTCGCATTGAAAGACCTGACCGATACTGCCGGCATGCGCACAACGGCCGCCAGCGGGCTTTTTGAGCGCCGCGTCCCGGCAGAGGATGCGGCGGTTGTGCAGCGGCTGCGGCGTGCGGGGGCGGTAATTCTGGGCAAGAACAATCTGCATGAGTTCGCCTATGGTGGGAGCTCGCTGGTCAGCTTTTTCGGTGATGTTCACAATCCCTGGGACACGGGGCATATCGCCGGAGGGTCGTCGGGAGGATCTGCGGCGGCCGTCGCTGCCGGGCTTTGCTATGCGGCGATCGGGACTGATACGGCTGGTTCCATTCGTGAACCGGCTGCGCTGTGCGGGTGCGTGGGGATGAAGCCGACTTATGGGCGCGTTTCGGCGCGGGGCGTGATTCCGCTTTCGTGGTCGCTGGATCATGTTGGGCCTTTGGCTGCGACTGTTGGCGATGCGGCCGTTGTGCTGCAGGCTATTGCGGGATGCGATCCGCTCGACATTGGCAGTGCCGATGTTCCGGTGGCTGATTACGTTTCGGGTTTGAGTGAAGAGACTAAGAATCTTCGTATTGGTGTTCCTTGGGAGTATTTTTTTGATGATCTTGACGCCGAAGTTCGAGTTGCGGTTGATGAGGCTCTGGCGGTGATCGGGACGCTGGTGGGGGATGTTCGGGACGTAAAGATCGAAGTGACGGCGGACCGCACCGTGCAAGCCGCGGAGTCTTTTGCCTATCACGCCGATTACGTTGCGCGAACGCCTGAGCTTTATCAGGCGGAGACCTTGCGTCGCATTCGCTCCGGGGAGAACATTTCGGCGGGGGAATATATTCGGCGGCGGCGGGAACTGGATCAGGAGCGGCGGCGGGCTCGCGAATTCTTTGCTGATGTGGATTTGCTGGTGGCGCCAACCATGCCGATTCCGGCACCGGCGATTGCCGATTTGAAGAAAGATCCGGAGGCGCTGCGTCCGGCGGAGCTTAGGTTGCTGCGCAACACGCGGCCGTTCAATGTTTGGGGACTGCCTGCGATCTCTGTGCCGTGCGGCTTTACGAAAGGCGGGCTGCCGATCGGGTTGCAGATTGCCGGACCGCACTGGCGGGAGGATCTGGTGTTGAAGCTGGCTCATGGTTACGAGATGGCGACAGAGTGGCACAAGAGGCATCCGGCAGGCTGACCCGGGCTAGCTGAGTTGCGGCTTCCTGGCTGTGGATTGTTGGGCGAAATAAATTTCTGACGCAGCTTGCACATTGTGGATGGATTGGCCTCGAGGGCAGATCTCCAGATTAATTTTTTTCTTTCGACATCCCTGAAAGTCTTGCCTAGCGCGGGTTTCGCGAAACCGTATCGCGCAAAATCTGGTTTTCAAAGAACTTAGATCTCAAAATCTTGGGAACAAAGGGCTTAGGGTTGGGCACTCTGGGTGCTTTCAACTGTCACTGCCTCGACCATGATCGCTCGATTTGGATTGTGGGACAAGGTTGGATGTCACAGGGTGGTTGTGGAAAACGGTAGGGCCGGATCTCCGGCCAAGTGCCCTTCAGCCGATGTTGAATGCCCAGACGAAATATCCGCCGATGAAGCAGATCAAGGTTGAGAAGCCGAAGGGCCTCGTTGAGCGAGTAGCGAAAGGGCTTGTGGGCTCGTACATCTTGGCAGTAGTCGTCGTAGAAGAACAGCAACAGTGACGCGAAGGTCACGCCGTAGAGAATCGAACAGGCGAGTACGAACTTCGCCGCCAAGGTTCCCTTCGATGGGCTTTGGGTTTTCCTTTTCCCTAGCTTTGTCGTCTCCGACGACTGTCTTGGTCCACCGTCCTTACATCATGCGGCAGGGATCACGACGCACGCGCAGGTGCCTGTGGCCGTCGAGCGTCACACCGTGCGCATGTCGAGCCGCTTACCTAGCGCCTTGAGGGCGGCGGCGATGCCGTCGATGCGCGAAGTGTGCTGGACATCGGTGAGGCGGTTGACTTCCTGCGGGGTGGTCTTCAAGCGGCGCGCCAATTCTGCGGGACGCACGTGTTGCTGGATCATCTCGTTGAGAAGAAGAATCTTGGCGGAGAGGCTTGCAGGCAGCTCAACTACCGGTTGTCGAGGCCTGGGTTTGGAGGGCAATGGCACGGCGCGATTGTCTTCAAAATAGAAATCGAGGGCGGTCTCCAGAGCGTCCCGAGCTGCGGTCAATGCCTCGGACTCTGTTTCCCCTTGGGTGATGGCTTCGGGAATGTCCTTAAACCTGACGACGAAGCCGCCGTTTTGGTCGCGCTTTAGCGAAACTGGATACAGGAACATTGCGCTCACCTATTTCAGGCCGAGCTGTTTCTTGATGGCCCCGACCAGACCTTTCTTGAGTTCGGCATTGTGCATCGGGAGGACCGATTGCCTCCCGTTCAGATAGACCTTAAGGTGAGAGCCTTTGCCGGCTTTGAAGACCGCTCCCTGTTGCGCGAGCCAACGCCTGAACTCTTTGCTCGTCACACTGACGATTATAAACAATATTGTTTATATTGGCAACTATGGTCGACGATCGGGTGCGGGGTGGTCCTCAAGCGGCGCGCCAATTCTGCGGGGCCACGTGTTGCTGGATCATTTCGCCGAATCGGCGGAATTCAATACCCACTGCAGGACGGGATCGCGGCCAGCGCGGTAGTCCTCCCACGAAGGGACGATTTCTTTGTCTGGGCGGATGACGTTCTCTCCCACCTCCACGAACTTGTAGAACTCTACCGAGTAACGCACTGTCCAGTGAGAGTTGGGGAGCTTCATTTCGCGGGCTTCCTGATAGCTGTTGGGCTTCTCGCCGATCTGCTGGCCGACCAGGATGGCGTTTGTCTGGTAGCGGAAATGTGCGGCGTTGGACATAGCAGCGGAGAAGGTAGTGGGGCCGACGAGAACGAACAAATGTCCCTTGCGATTGATACTTGAGAGATCGCGGATGGGATGAACCAGATACTTGAGGCCTTCGTCATAGTCGCCGCCTCCATTAAGGCGCATATCGATGACGAGTTTGTCAGGGTGCTGCTGGTTGATTAGATCGAAAAGCCCTTTCGAATGCTGGCCCAAGTCTTTGTATCCGCGAAAACTACAGTAGACAGTGTGGGAGTCAGGCAGATAGGTGTACCAGAAATTCTCTTCCGGTCTTTGGCGAAATAAGGGGGGCTCGTTGAATGCGAAAGTCCAGTTGAGCTTGGAGCTGTCTGCCGGGGCAACCGCGCGGACGTCGATGGTGAATTCTTTGCCGTTGTCGTCGACCAGAGTGTAGCGTGCGGTGTTGCGCTCAGGGATGATTCCGATTCCGTGAAGAAAGATTCCCGTGGTGAGGAAGTTGAGTACGCGCGAGTCGCGCAGAACCTGGGTTTCATCGGACGGGGTCAGCGACAACAGGAGTTCGTGGGCACGGGCGATGGGAGTGTCCTGGATCTTTATCACTCGCGCGCCGAGAGCGTCTTCGTTTCCAGAGGCCGTCGCCGTGAGGCGATAGTCGTCCCCAAATTGCTGGAGCTGGATAGGGAAGTTGGCATTGTCGGCGGGGACCCGAATGTAGGTGTGGCCGTCCCCGATCGAATTAGCGATGCGGTCCATGCCGACGTAGATTTCGTCGCTGTTGAGGTGATCGAGTTTGTGGTCGAGTTCGACTACTTCGTCGTCGAAGCGCTGGCGAGAAATGAAGTGGAAGGCATTGGCGTGACGCTTTGGCAACTCGCGCGCTAAGAACTGAAGGTCTTCATGCCACTGTTCTTTGGTGAGGTCCGACCGTTCTGCGGCGGCCGGGGGCGGCGCATCGCCCATGCGGCGCAAATCGAAGGGGCCGGCGTCGGAAGCGGCGGCGAACTTGCCATGAAGGATTCCGGCATGGAAGGCGGCGTCAATGGTCACCATGTCCGCCCCATTCGCCAGCTCTAGATGGAGTTGGCTAGCTTCGAAATTACCGTCTTTGACGGAATAAGTGCCCACCGGCGTAACTAGCTCGCCCGCATACCGGCCGCCATTGCAGCGAAGGTTGAGCGAGACATCAACTTTGCCTGCCTGTTGGGTGGTGGCCGTGCCTTCAAAATAGCCGGCGGGGGCATTCGGCTTGCATCTAGTCTGAGCCTGGCTTGAAACGGACCAACACATGAGGACCAGCGCGACAAGCGCCAAGCGAAACGGTTTCATTTTTGTCCTCATTTCTTGAAGGCCGCACTTCCGAACTACTCGTAAGACGGGTGTGGCTGAGCTTCGTTACCTGTACGCCCCTCTGGGGGCTTGTTCCCGTTCCGTTTCCTATCCACGGCTTGCGCCCCTTCGGCTTCGCTCAGGGCAGCCTGTGGGCTGCATTCTTCCACCGCTTCGCGGCTGGCAGATCGACATACTCCCCCGAAGTTCCTTAACGCTCGATTTCTTCAGTCCACCGTCCGCACATCATCGGGGAGAATGAGGACGAAGGCGCAGTTTCCTGTTGCTGTGGAGCAGGAGAGGATTCCGCGGCGGAGGATTTTTACTGGGGTGTCGTCGGGGAATGAGAGGCGGTATTCGGCGGTGCGGAGGGCGTCGGTGAAGACTTTCAGCTTTTCGTCTCCGCTGGTGAACTTTACGGCTTCGACCGTTGCGTCGGAACCCTTGCCGCGACTGAGTAAGACGAAGAATTCGGCGCTGCCGGTTTCTTTTGCGACCTTGCCCAGGTCGATAGTGCGCAACTGCTGCAAATCGTCTTTGTACTTTGCGGCCGCGGCGTCTGCTTTGGCGCTGCCGCCGGTCAGCGAGGCGAGCCGGTCGCGGGTTTCGGGGATGGGCCGCAGTCCGCTTAAGGAAAGGGCGTAGGTGCGCAGGGCCAGATCTTTCTTGCCCTGCTTTTCGTAAATCTGTCCTAAATGGTCGCCTACCTCGCCGTGGTGGCCAAGTTGCCATGCTGCGCCGGCGTATTTTTCGGCTTTGTCCAGATTATTTTCGCTGAAGTAGACCCAGCCCAGCGTGTCCCAGTAGGCGATGAGCGAGGGCACGAGAGGCAGGTCCTGCGCAGTTAGACGATCGAGCGATACGTTGCGCAAGGCCGCCGTTGTTGCGGAGACGGCCGATTCGGCGTATTGCTGCGCGCGGTCGAGGTGAGATTTCTTCAGCGAGAGCTGGTAGGCGATGTTGTTCCAGACCAGTGGCGTGGCCGAGATCTCGACCGCGTGGTCGAAGGTGGCGAGAGCTTTGTCGTCCTGGCCAAGGTTCAGGTAGGCATCGCCCAGGCTTACCTGCAGTTCAGGATTATCGGGCGTTAAGGATGCGGCTTTTTCTAACTCAGGCGCGGCTTCGGCGTACTTGTGCCACTCAGAATACATGCTGCCGAGACCGGCGTGGGCGAACTTGTCGAGGGGATTGATTTCGATCTGCTTATTGAAAGCGGTTACGGCATTGTCGTACTTGCGTTCCTGCCAGTAAGCGTGTCCGAGGGCGTTGTAGGCGAACTCGTCGTAGGGATTGATCTCAATCTGTTTGTTGAGCGCCGCGATGGCGTCGTCATTCTCGCGCATTCCCATGTAGGCCACGGCCATGGCATACCAGGCGTACTTGTTCTTGGGGTCGACTTCCGTGGCGCGCTTGAGAAGTTGAATGGCCAGGGGCAAGTTGTTGGTGGCGAGGGCGGCTCGACCGCTTTCGACCAGATCATCCGCCTTCATGTCCGTCGGCGGGGTGGGCGTGCCGGCTAATGTATTCTCGACGGAGAGAAACTGGCCCAGGTCAGAACCAACAGCGCGGCGGAAGGCCTGGTAATCCGTGGAGCGAGTCGCGGGCAGCTCATCCTGACGCATGGTGAGCGTTCGGGCGGCGGTGAAGGTGGTGCCATCAAGCTTGTAGGTCGCGTCATATTCCGCATAGTCGCGCCTGACAGAAAGAGGGAGCGGGGCGTGCGCGGTGTACTTGGCGGGCAGTTCGAGCTTGATCTTGTAAACGTACTCCGCCTTGGGGCCGAGCTTCAGCGATTCGGCGTCTGGCGCGCTGTCATCGTCATCGGCAGCGGCGAGTTCCGGCAGATTGAACTGGCAAAGGGGGAGCGTGAGATCGGCCTTCTTCTTGGACCAGTCGAGGAAGTTCGGCTTAGCTACATCGTAGGACATGGTGAAAGGCTCACGGGTTGCGGCCGGATCGCTGACTTTTAAATTCGTGATGTCGCCGCCCATTCCGGCGTTGACGTTCTCCACCACGCGTTGCCATTGCGCTTCCGGGACGCGGCGGAAAATCGAACGCAGCATTAGCTCTTCATCGCCGCGGAAGGTGTAGTGCACGTGCGCTTCAAGTTTGCCGATCTCATTTACTTTTCCTTCGATGTCGGAAACTTCGGTGTCGGGCATGGGGGTGTCGGCCGGTGTTTCTTCGAGGTGTGGCGTGGAGCCGTCGGCGGGAATGACGAGCGCCAACTTGTTGCGCAGGCTGAAGGCCAGCAGGCGGAAGGGAGCGACTTCGGCGGTGGTATCCATCCAGACTTCTTCATGGCCTAGGGGCAGCATGGTGATGACGTGATCGAACTGAGAAGGCGAAGGCACGTCGGGATCGAGCTTACGGCTGGAGTTGATCAAGACCGAAGAGGCATGCAGGCCCTCGGCTTCGAGCAGAGAGGCGAGCAGGGTGTGCTTATCCTTGCAGTCGCCGTACTGATCGTGGAGCACGTCTGCGGCGGAGTGGGGCTGATAGCGGCCTAATCCGAGCGACAGGCTGACGTAGCGGAAGTTCTTGGCGACGTAGTCGTACAGACCCTCGACCTTATCTAATTGCGTGTTGAGACCTTTGGTGAGTTCCTCTGCCTTGGCGCGGACTTCAGGCGAGGGAGCGCGCCGGTCTTTTTCGAGAGCCGCATACCAGCGGCCGATCTGTTCCCAACTGACGAAGGTGGTCAACTGAACGTCGGGCCGGTCGTCGTCGGCTTTCTTCTTTTTCTTTTTGTCTTTCTCTTTGTCGTCTTTGTCCTTGTCTTTCTGGTCGTCTTCGCGCTCGAGGTGGGAACTGGTCCAGTGGTAGATGCGGCGTCCGTTGTCTTCGGAAATCTTGGGATCCATGCCCGCTTTACTCTTCAGCTTGAGAGGGCGGTCGGCGGGAACGTCGACGTCGAGTTCTTCATCGAGCATGATGTTGGTCTTGTCGAAATCGTAGTCGGCCCAGAACTGCCCGGCGGCGAGAGGAGTGTGAATCACGGTGACCATGTCGTACTCGAGCACTTCGCCGGGACGCAGGCCGGGCACGGTGATGTGCTTCTGGCGGTAGTCGGTGTAGACGGGAGCTTCGCGTTCCACGGGAGCACTGATATCCTGCACGGCGTCGTCGCCCGCCTTGACCACGCTGCCGTCTTCTTTGACCACGCGGACGTAGGCAATCTCGACACGCTCGTTGGCGGAGTTGTAGCCGACTTGAATCTGCCCCCACTGCTGGACTCCGGCCTCGCTCTGCACCCGGATGCGGGCGATGGTTTCCCGGCGGCCGGTTCCATCGCTTTCAAAACGGTAGCGCGAGCGGTACTGCTCGACGACGAACCCCTCCTGGGAATAGTCGTGCTTGGACTGATCCTGGCTGGCTGCGGGATCCGCAGACTTGGATTGGCTGGGAGTTGCTTGGGTAGCTTTGGCGGTTTTCGATTTCGCGGGATTGAGCCCGGGTGTGGGAGTTACGCCTGACTGTGCTGAGGCGGTAACGGGTGCGGCTAAGGTGCAGGCCACAAGGACGGAGAGAAAGAGACTGCGCATAGGTTAATAGTAAAGCCTGCGGGGTTCGTACCCCAAGGGGAGGAGCGTAAGAGCTGGGGTTTCAACCCTGGGAATGAGCCAGAGGAGTTTATTCGGACCGCAACCTCATGGTTCTTCATCTTGTTAAAGCCAAACCCTTTGGCGTCCTATCGTGTGCTTGTGGTTAAGGTTGCATTTCTTCGTCCGAGAGCTCAAAACCGTAGTAAAATCGGGCTCTGATAATCTTGCCTGGCGTGGCGCCGGGCAGGCGTGACGCATAATGTGCTTTGCGGCACGATCTTTCCGTTCGGAGGCTTGTTGGCATGGAAGATCGGTCCCCGGTCGTCTCTTCTTCAGTTTCTCAGCCATCGATTTCCCAACCAGCGGCGGGCAGTAAGCATTCTGAAGGCCGCGGGGCATGGGTTCTGACCGCCTACGGGATTTCTGGGCTGATTCTTTTCGGGATCCTCGCTTATTTCTTCTCGGACTTCGTCGCGCACTAGTTAAGAATCAGCGCTGGCTAAGAAGACGTCGAGCTTCGCTCGACAGGACAGCCGAGGCGGCTGTCCCCACATGGGCGCGCTCTCGAACTGAAATTTCGTCCACCCTGCTTCCAACGAAGAACGTGTTACAATGAGCGGCCTTAGGAACTGCTGCTTCGCCAAGAATCCGGCGTTTTCCCACACTGAAGCACCGAGAAAAGGACACCGCGATAAGCCGTGGCCAAGAACCCCACATCCGCCGCTGGACCTGTGACCTACGCCGACGCTGGAGTCAATATCGACCGCGCCAACCGGACCAAGCAACGCATCAAGTATCTGGCACATAAGACCTTTACCCGTGGCGTGCTTAGTGAGATTGGCGGGTTTGGCGGGCTCTTCGCGGTCGATAAGACGAAGTACGTGGATCCTGTCCTGGTTTCAAGCGTCGATGGGGTAGGGACGAAGCTAAGGATTGCTTTCGAAATGGGGTTGCATTCGACCGTGGGAGCTGACCTGGTGAACCACTGCGTCAACGACATTGCGGTGCAAGGGGCTGCTCCCCTGTTTTTCATGGACTATCTGGCGACTGGAAAGCTTGAACCCACGATCGCCGAGAAAGTGGTGGAGGGCATTGCCGATGCCTGCAAGCACAACGGGTGCGCCCTGATCGGGGGGGAGACGGCCGAGATGCCGGGCTTCTATCCGGATGGCGAGTACGATCTGGCGGGATTTATTGTGGGTGTGGTCGAGCGCGAGCGGATCATTACTGGCAAGGAGGTGCAGATCGGCGACGTTGTGCTTGGCATGGCCTCGAACGGGCTGCACACCAATGGATATTCGCTGGCCCGCAAGCTGTTGTTCGAAGTGGCCCACTACTCGGCCGACGACTACGTCAACGAAATCAAGAACAAAGTGGGCAATGAGTTGATGCGTACGCACAAGAGTTATTGGCCGGCGCTGAAGAAACTGCTCGATGGGCAATGCGTTTCGGCTTTAGCCCACATTACCGGCGGGGGCATTACGGAAAATCTTCCACGTGTGCTGCCGCGTGGGACTGCTGCTGCGATTGATCTCGGGTCGTGGCCGGTGCCGCCTTTATTCGAGCACTTGAGGCAGCTAGGTAATGTTCCGCAGGATGAAATGCTGCGCACTTTTAATATGGGGCTGGGCATGCTGCTGGTTGTCCCGCTGGCGAAATTCAAGAAGGCTCAGACTGTGCTCGAACGCGTGGGAGAAAAGGCTTACACCGTGGGCCGCATTGTTAAGGGCGAGCGCAAGGTGATCTACAACTGAGTCCCGCTGCCGTCATGCACAATCTAGGCATTCTTCTCTCTGGGCGCGGCTCGAACTTTGTGGCCATCGCCGACAGCATCGACGCGGGCCGCATTGCGGATGCGCGGATCGCGGTTGTTATCTCTAACCGCGCGGACGCGCCTGGTGTTGCCACTGCGCGGCAGCGCGGATTGAATACGGTGGTGATTCCGTCAAAGGGCAGGACGCGGGAAGAGCACGACCGCGAAGTTGTCGGTACGCTCAAACAACATAAAGTGGGCCTTATCTGCCTCGCCGGATACATGCGGCTGCTCTCGCCCTGGTTTGTGCAGCAGTTCCCGCGGCGGATTCTCAATATCCATCCTTCGCTGTTGCCTGCTTTTCCTGGACTGGAAGCGCAGGAGCAGGCTTTCGCCTATGGAGTGAAGGTTTCCGGCTGCACCGTGCATTTCGTGGATGAGGAACTTGATCACGGAGCGATCGTGTTGCAGAAAGCCGTTCCCGTGCTTGAGGGCGACGACGAGCATATTTTGGCCGCCCGCATCCTTGAGCAGGAGCACATCGCCTATACCGAAGCGATCAACATTGTAGTGGGTGGGGAATTCGACGTCGTTGGCCGCAGGTTGAAGCAGAAAAGATAGAACCCGCGATCCCGGTTTTCCGATCTCAGGTACTCTTCTTGAAATCCTTTGCCATTCGCACGATAGGCAGAACTTCTCCGTTGCCTAACGGGGCTTGCAGATTCTCCAACGCCCTGTAGCCTTTGGCTTTGTAAAAAGCTACGCCGCTGAGGGTTGCTCCCATTTCAAGGCGGGTGAAGCCCATTTCAACGGCCGCGTTCTCGCAGGCTTCCAGGATCATCCCGCCAATGCCGCGGCGCGCCCACTTGGGATGCACGAAGAAGGCTCGAATCTTTGCTGCGTCCTGCTTCGGATCAAGCAGGGAGTCTTCGCGGGACGCGTATTGATCGCCTCCGTATAAGGTTTTGCGCTTGCTCCATCCGCCGCAGGCTACGATCTCGGACTTCGGCGATCCGGTAACTTCCGCTATGAGATAAGTTCCGTCTGCGATGAGCTGGCTATCCACGCCGTAGACCGACTGCAGCGCGCCTTCGATCTGGGCTGGCGAATAGTCCGCAGCCTGCAGGCCTCGGACCGAGGCTTCGATTACTTCGCGCAGGCGCGGGATATCGCCTGCAACCGCCGTTCGAACGCGCGGACTCGGTGTTGCGACCCGGTTCGCCGCACTTGCCACCTTTCTTTTGCCGGTATCCTGGTTTGCCATTCTCGCTTACCGCTATACGGGCGTTTCGGTGCCTTCCGTCATAATTCGCAAGTAACTCGAATAAACGTAGATTCGATTCCAGCTCCGCCCACTGGTTTCTCTCACCATCTTTAACCCTTGCAGCGCCCGCATCGCATTTGTGACAGCTGGCTGGCTTAGTTGGAGATCCTTCGAGGCAGACGAAATCGTTAAGTAAGGCTTCCTCTGGAAAAGCTCGTGCACAAGTATGGTCGTGCCGCGAATGCGACCGAGACTCTTGATGCGGCTGCGGTCGCGTTTGAATAATCGCAGAACTTCGTGCGCCGTGCTTACCGCCTGTTGCGCCGTTTCCAATATGGCGGTGAAAAAGAAGCTGAGCCACTCCTCCCAATCCCCCTCAAATCGAACCCTCTGCAGCAGATCGTAATAACTGCTGCGATTCTGTTTGAAATACAACGAGAGATAAAGAAGCGGTACTGACAAAACCCCGTCTGCTACGAGCATCAGTGTGATCAGCAACCTGCCCAACCGTCCGTTGCCATCCAGGAAAGGGTGAACAGTTTCAAACTGCACATGGATCAGTGCGGCTTTCACCAGCGCTGGGAGGGACTTGTGTTCGTGGTAGAAAATCTCAATCTGGCCCATCAAGGAAACGACCTCCTCTTTAGGAGGGGGCACAAAAACAGCGTTCCCCGGTCTCGATCCGCCGATCCAATTCTGGCTATCGCGAAATTCTCCTGGCCCTTTATCTTTTCCCTTCCCCTTGGCCAGCAGGACGGCGTGAATCTCCTTCATAAGACGAATCGAAATCGGCAGGTCCTGCCGTAGCCTCTTCAGGCCGTACTGGAGGGCGGACACGTAGTTCGACACCTCCACAACATCATTCGTCGGGACGCCGCTAAGCTGGTTGCTCTCGAAAAGAAGTAGGTCAGAGAGAGAGGACTGCGTCCCTTCAATTTGGGATGACAAAACGGCTTCTTTTCGGAGGTAAAAATAGAGGAAGAGCTGCAGATCCGGAAGTAAGCGGGCCAGGCCATCGAGACGGCCCAAGGCGAGATTGGCCTTCTCCATCAAATCGAGGAACTCCGCGCTGAATTCGATTGGAGGAGCGGGCGGCAGAGGTTTTGGAATAAGGCTCCTGAATACTTCTTGTCGAGGTCCTTGCTGCACGAGTTTTCCCTGCAGACCTCTTTTCATATTCGCTCTGGGAAACCGACGAAAGCTTAAAAGCTGCTCGAGCTTTTAAGTCTTAATGGTCTAAAGGTTAAATGTAGAAATCGCTTCAAAGCAAGGCTTAATTAGCGTCGCCCGGTCCTTTGCGGTCAACAAGTTCCAGAGCGGCCCGATTTGCCAGCTCTGCTCCGAGAACTCCACGAGGGGATGGCCGATCTGCCATAATGCATAAGAAATGTTGCACTTTGCCTCTGTCGACGAACAATTGACGTATCTCAAGAAGGGGTCGGCGGAAATCATCCGCGAGGCCGATCTTCGCGCCAAGCTGGAGAAGTCGCGTGCTGCGGGAAAGCCTTTGCGGGTGAAGCTCGGCATGGACCCGACCGCTCCTGACTTGCACCTTGGGCATACGGTCGTGTTGCGAAAGCTTAAACACTTTCAGGATCTCGGGCACACTGCAATCTTTTTGATCGGGGACTTCACTGGAATGATCGGCGACCCGACGGGACGCTCGGCTACACGTCCTCCGCTGACTCGCGAGCAGATTGAGGAGAACGCGGAGACTTACAAGGCGCAAGTTTTCAAGATTCTCGATCCGCAGAAGACTGTGATCGAGTTCAACCGGCGCTGGTTTGCCAAGTTTACAGCCGACGATTTCATCCGGCTCATGGCGAAGTACACGGTTTCGCAACTGCTGGAGCGGGAAGACTTTCACAAGCGCTTTCGGGAAGAAAAACCCATCGCGCTGCACGAACTGCTTTATCCCCTGGTGCAGGGCTATGACTCGGTTGCGCTCGAAGCGGATGTGGAACTTGGCGGGACCGACCAGAAATTTAATCTGCTGGTGGGGCGCGAGCTGCAGCGGGCTTATGGGCAGGAGTCGCAGGTGGTGCTGACGACGCCGATTCTTGAGGGGCTGGACGGTGTGCAGAAGATGTCGAAATCGCTGCGAAATGCGATTGGGATTCACGAGCAGCCACTGGAGATGTATGGGAAGGTGATGAGCATTTCTGACGAGATGATGTGGAGGTATTACGAGCTGCTGACGGATGTGCAGGTGGCTGAGATTGAGAAGATGAGGCGGGAAGCGCATCCGATGCAGGCTAAGAAGGAGTTGGCTCGGAGGATTGTGGGGGATTTTCATTCGGCGGAGGCGGCGGGGAAAGCAGGGGAGGATTGGGCTAGGCAATTTCAGAAGAGCGAGGTGCCCACCGAGGCCGAGGAGATACAGATAAAGTTTGAGGACGTCTTGACGATACCAATTTCTGAGGTTGAATGGTCGGTAGTCGGGGACGAAGAAACGATCGTGATTGGGAAGTCGTATCAGGGAGTTCGATTGGATCGGCTTCTAGTCAAAAGTGGTCTGGCGGAGTCTGGCACTGATGCTGCTCGAAAGTTGAAGCAGGGGGCCGTGCGAGTCAATAATGAGGTGCAACAGGCCATATACATTCAGGTGACCACCTTGCCAATAAGGCTTTCGCTCAGGGTAGGCAAGAGGCTCAAAATCGCTGTGATCCACCGATAGATTATTGTTCTGACTGTCGTTGTAGCCCAAGAAAATGCATGGGTCCTTCGTCGGGAACCCCGCGCTTTTGCGCGGGATTCCGCTTCCTCAGGATGACAAGGGGCGTACCTTACACCGAATGGTCGCTCTGTTAGTCTCAAGCGCGAAAGATGCGAGCGGCGGCTATTTTCGGGCTGGGGTGTTCTCTGGAGAGCCTCAAGCCCTTTCAAACCGATCTGAAGATCGACTGGCGCATCGGGATGCCTGCGGCTGCCGATTCGGATGACGTCATCCTGCTGTTTGGTGGCGACGGAACCGTCCATCGTCACTTGGGTCAACTGGTGAAGCTTGGACTGCCGGTGCTGGTTGTGCCGGTTGGTAGCGGGAATGATTTTGCTCGCGCCCTGGGACTGCATAGTCTGCGCGATTCGCTTGCGGCTTGGCGGCGGTTCTGCTCCGGACATGGCAATTTGCGGACGATTGATCTGGGCGTCATCTTGCCCCTCGGGGGTGACGCGGGCCGGGCGCCCGCGCCACATTATTTCTGCAGCGTGGCTGGCGTCGGGCTGGATGGGGAAGTGGCCCGCCGGGCTAACGAGTTGCCGCGCTGGGTGCGTGGGCACGGGGGTTATGCGTTGACCCTGGTTCCAACTATTTTTTGTTTCGCCGCGTTCCCCATGAAGATTTCGACTTCCGACGAAAGCGCGGGCTGGACGACTCGCAGCGATCAACCCACGATCCTGGCAGCTTTTGCCAACACTTCCACTTACGGCGGCGGGATGAAGATCGCGCCGCGCGCTCGAATGGATGACGGGCAGCTTGATGTTTGCGTGATTGGCGGCATCGATCCTTTCAAGCTGGCTTGCCTGTTTCCAACGGTTTACTTCGGCCGGCACCTTCGCATCCGCGGCGTGGAATACTTCCAATCGGCGCGGCTGCGCGTGGAAACTGAGACGCCGCTCGATGTCTATGCAGATGGCGAACATGTTTGCCGGACGCCGGTTGAGGTGAGTGTGCAGAGTAACGGACTACGAGTGGTTGTTCCCGCAATTGATGTGGCTTGAGCCAGTCAGGCGGCTCTGATGACCTCAGGGGCTAAAGCCCTCGTCTTTGTTGGCTCTGAGCGGCACGACTGAAGTCGTGCCCTTTCCGAACTCACCTGGGATGGATTTCAGAAACTGGAAACGTCATACCTTGTGCGGTGCTAAACTTTCTTCATGCCTGAGAAACGTTCCCACACCTTGCTTTGGATTCTGATCGGGGGAGGAGCATTCTTCCTCTTTGTGCTGGCTGTGTTTTCGCTGGTTTACCTGACTTTGCACGCGGGGACCAATGATGCCGGATTTAGCGGCTTTGGCGACCGCATCGGGGTGGTGGACCTGGAGGGCGTGATCCTTTCGCCGCAGCCGGTGGTCGGCCAGCTCAAGAAGTTTGCCGATGACTCTTCCATCAAGGCCATCATTCTGCACGTGAACTCACCCGGTGGGGGCGTGGCTGCTTCGGAAGAGATTTATCGCGAAGTGAAACGCATCCGCGAGGAGAAAAAGAAACGTGTGGTGGTTTCCATCGAGAGCGTCGGCGCCAGCGGCGCCTATTACGTCGCGTCAGCCTCGAACAAGATTTATGCCGATCAAGGAAGCATTGTGGGTTCGATTGGCGTGATCGCGGAGTGGGTGAACTATGGCGACCTGCTGAAGTGGGCCAAGCTGAAGAGTGTCGTGATCAAGACGGGTGAATTCAAAGACACCGGCACTCCCACGCGCGACCTCACTCCCGCCGAGCAGGCTTACATGCAGTCGCTGATCGATAATATGTTTGGGCAATTTATTCAAGCCGTGGCCGATGGGCGCGGCATGAAGTTCGACGATGTCAAAGCCATCGCCAACGGCAAAGTCTGGAGCGGCAAGGAAGCCCTGTCAATGAAACTGATTGACGAGGTGGGTGACTTTGAGGCGGTCGTCAAGGATACGGCGAAATCGGTGGGCATTTCGGGGGAACCGACGCTGGTGCGTCCGGAGAAAGATCGTAAGACCATGCTGGACCTGCTGACCGGCGATATCTCGCAGTGGATTCCCAGCCGCGAAAAGATGCTGGAGGAGCAGGTGGGGTTTTATTACCTGTGGAAGTAGGGAAACAGGTCTGGGTATTGGGTGTTAAGCTTCATTCAGCCGTCGTGCGGTTAAGGCCTAAACGCACGACACCTACGACCCGACTCTTGGCCGAGACTTGCGTACAACCCCTGAAATTTGAGAAGGTTATGGAGAGTTCCGGAATGGAACTGGGGCCGATCACTTGCCAGGTGGGCGACTGCTTAGTGAAAGGCCGAGCCGGGAGCAGAGAGGGACTATGACGAAAGCCGACTTGATTGATGAGGTCTCGCGTTTAGCGGAACTCACGCGCAAAGACAGCGAAGTAATTGTAGAAGCAATCTTTGACAGCGTGGTGCGATCCTTGCGCGCGGGCGACAAGATCGAGATCCGCGGCTTTGGCAGCTTCCGAACGCGCCAGCGCAAGGCTCGCATGGGGCGCAATCCCAAGACCGGTGAAAAGGTCGAAGTGCCCGCGAAGAAGATTCCTTTCTTCAAGCCCAGCAAGGAATTGAAGGATCTGGTGAATGAGGGAATCGCTGATGCGGCTCCGGCTCCGGCTGTGCCGCCTGCGGTGTAGAAGTGCCGAGGACAGAGGTCAGAATGCGGAAGTGGAAACGGATTCAGCTGTACTTCTGCATTCTGAGTTCTGACCTCTAACCTCTGACCTCTGACCTCTCCCTACCCTCGGATTCCCACCACTGCCATCATTCGTCCGGTTCGACCGTTTTCGGCGCGATAGGAAAACAGCAAGTCCGTGTGGCAACTGGTGCACAGCGGCGAAGCTTCGATGCTCTTCGCGGGTATGCCCGCTGCCAATAGTTGTTGACGATTGGCTTCGACCAGGTCGAGAAAGATTTTCTTCGGCAGTTCGCCGTGGCCGGGAGGCCGAGCCGTGAGGAACAGCATGGGATATTTTTCGCGCACGGGATCGACATCCTCGACTTCGCGGAATAACTTTGCCGCATAGGCGAACTGGGACTCGAATTGCTCGCGAACTTCCTTGCCCACCTGATAACAGCAGCCGTGAATGCCTGGGCCAATCGCGGCCTTGAGATCCGCAGGCCGGGTGCCGAAGCGGCGGCGCATCTCGCCCACACCTTTCTCGACGATGCGCTTCAGCGTCCCTCGCCAGCCGGCATGAAACACGCCTACGGCGCGGTGGCTGGGGTCGACGAGAATGATGGGCAGGCAATCAGCGGTCTGAATCGCCAGCAACAATCCGGGAGCTGAGGTGATGAGGCCGTCGGCGACAAGCTGGGATTTGGAAGGAGCTTCGACGAAGAGAATGGTGTCGGAATGGACCTGGCGGAGGGTGACTAGAGGCCAGAGATCGCTGCCAGCGATGAGTTCACGCGAGAATGCGGCACGGTTGCGCTCGACGGCGGGTTTGGAATCGTCGGGAGTGAATCCCAGGTTGAGTGCGTTGCCGCCGTAAGCCCGGGAACAGCCTCCTGGACGCGTGGAGAATCCGTGGACGAGCCAGGGAAGTTTGCTCAGGTTGGTGGCGCGGAGAATGTTGAGTTTGTCTTGCTTTGGGATCCGCTTCGGCACCCGTTCATGTTAACCGAAGCAACGGACGGCAGCCGACCACAGACGGATGGCGGGCGTCATCTGATACGCTACGCAGAGTTTTAACATCCACACATGCGAGAGCGCCTGAATCGCCGCCGTTTCTTCACGTCTGTGGTTCAGTACTTACTTGCAAGTCGCAAGTGAAATGTGAATACTGTTCGAGCCCTCGAAGAACTCATGCCCGTCTCGGGAGAGAAAACTAATGAACCGAAAGATAGTCTGGATGATTGCATGGGGAAGCTTTGCGCTGGTTGTCGCGCTGAGCGCTTCGCAGACTTGGGCCGAGGGATCGGACACGCCCTATTTGAGGATGGCCCCGCTTGACAAATACCTGATGGCTGATCGAGATGCCGAGATAGCGCTGGCACGGAGCGCGGTCCCGGACTCCATTGCACGCGATGCCGAGGTCTTGGTCCTCGGACGGCATGGTTACGAAACTGCGGTCAAAGGTAAGAACGGTTTCGTGTGTATCGTGGAACGATCGTGGATGTCTCCGTTCGACGATCCGGAGTTTCTGAACCCAGATCAGCGCCTTCCACTCTGCCTCAATCCGCCAGCGGCACGATCCCACCTGCCACTTACTTTCAAAATGACGGAGTTGGCATTGGCTGGGTTGTCCAAGACTCAGATGTTCGACAGTATCAAGGCGGCATTCGACAAGAAGGAACTGCCGATGCCGGAATCTGGTTCGGTGTGCTACATGATGTCGAAGCAACAGTACTTTGGCCGCAAGTACGGGAACGCGGATCCCCACCTGATGTTTTGGGTTCCCAAAACAGACGATATGTTTTGGGGCGCAGGTCTCCCTGGCTCCCCGGTGTACGTGCATCAGTACTCTCCGGAGCCGATCACCGAGTTCATCATTTCGGTGTCGAAGTGGTCGGATGGAACGGATGGCCCCACCGACTAGCGTTGACGCGCGGTAGGTCTGGGAGAAGATAATGGAGCTACCAGACACCGACAGGAAAGCGGACGCCAGGGAGGAAGCGATGAGCAAGGTTCGAGTGCTAGCTGGTACGCGCAAGGGCGCGTTCGTGTTGACGGCGGACGGCAAGCGCGACCAGTGGGAGGTCAGCGGTCCGCACTTCGCGGGTTGGGAGATGTATCACGTGAAGGGATCGCCGGTCGATCCCGATCGGCTGTATGCGTCGCAGTCGAGCGGATGGTTCGGGCAGATCATCCAGCGCTCCGATGATGGCGGCAAGACGTGGCATCAGCCCGGAACGCCGCCCGGAGAGCCGCCTGTGCCGGGTCCGCCGAAGGCTGCGAGCAACAAGTTTGTCTACGACGCATCTGACGAAACTGGCAAGCCGCTCACCACGCATCAGTGGTATGACGGTACGCAGCATCCCTGGGAATTCAAGCGGGTGTGGCATCTGGAGCCTTCGCTCACTGATCCTGACACGGTGTATGCGGGCGTGGAGGACGCGGCCATATTTCGCTCGTCCGATGGCGGAGAGAATTGGAAGGAACTCTCCGGCCTGCGCGGGCACGGTACTGGCCCCAAGTGGCAGCCGGGTGCGGGAGGGATGTGCCTGCACACCATTATTCTTGATCCCAGCAATCCGCAGAGGATATGGATCGCGATCTCAGCGGCGGGCGCATTTCGCACCGATGACGCGGGAAAAAGCTGGAAGCCGATCAATCGCGGACTCTATTCCAAGTACATTCCAAACCCGACGGCCGAGGTGGGGCACTGCGTTCACCATGTTGCGATGAACCCGACGCGTCCTGGGGTGCTGTTCATGCAGAAGCACTGGGACGTTATGCGAAGCGATGACGCAGGCGATTCCTGGCAGAAAATCAGCGGGAATCTGCCGACTGATTTTGGATTCGTCATCGATGTGCATGCCCACGAGCCGGAGACCGTTTACGTCGTTCCGATTAAGAGCGACGCAGAGCACTTTGTTCCCGATGGCAAACTGCGTGTTTTTCGCAGCCGCACGGGCGGAAACGAGTGGGAGGCGCTTACCAAAGGTCTGCCGCAGAAAGATTGCTACGTTAACGTGTTGCGCGATGCCATGGCAGTCGACTCTTTGGATAAGTGCGGAATTTATTTTGGCACAAGCGGCGGGCAGGTTTACGCCTCGGCTGATGCCGGAGATAGCTGGAATCCGATTGTGCGCGATCTTCCCGCCGTGCTTTCTGTGGAGGTGCAGACCCTGCCGTGATCCGCATCGTACTGCCGCAGCATCTGCGAACGCTGGCGCATGCCGAACAGGAAGTGACTCTTGAAGTCGACGGTCCCGTAACGCAAGGGTCGGTACTCGATGCGCTGGAGGCGCGCTATCCCATGCTGCGAGGGACGATTCGCGACCAGGTCACGCAACAGCGGCGGCCGTTCTTGCGGTTCTTTGCCTGCGAGGAGGATCTGTCGCACGAGCCGCCGGACGCCCCATTGCCCCAGGCGGTCGCGTCGGGGAAAGAGGTGTTGCTGATCATCGGGGCTATTGCCGGAGGGTGATCGTCAATCTCCGTGTTAACATTTTGCTTGTGCCCATCACCGATACGAGCGCGGAGGCGCGAGCTGTCCAGCTTCAGATTCAGCGGGCAATGACCGAAGAACAGGGCCTCCTGTTGGCCCTGGAGATGAGCTTGTTCGCCCGTGCGCTTGCCAAAGCGCGTATTCGTCAAGAACATCCGGACTGGACGGAAGGCGACGTCGCGCGAGAACTGCTGAGGCTGGCATTCCTACCGCATCCGCTGCCCGAAAAGCTGCGATGAGCGTCTCGGATGTTTTCGCAAGAATCAAATCCGCGCTCGATTCTGCCGGGGTCGGTTACATGCTTTCGGGGTCTTTCGCAAGCGCCTCCTATGGCGCTCCCCGTTCGACCCAGGACATTGATTTTGTAATCGCGGCTACGCCTTCGCGCCGGCCCGTTGACCTGGAAGGCAGCTTCCTTTTTGTCGCGACAGCCGAGGACGTTGTCATCGCGAAGCTGGAATGGTCGAAGCTGGCGCAATCTCAGCGGCAGATCGAGGACGTAGCAGCGATACTCAGAGTGCGAGGGGATTTGTTGGACCGCGTTTACTTGGAAAAATGGATCGCTGAACTCGGATTGAAAAGGGAATGGGACGATGCTCGGCTGGCAGCGGGCCTCTCTGATCCGAGACAAGGCTTGCATTCCACCTAATTTGCCCGCGCCTTGCTCGTCCGCTATAGTTTTCTAAGCCATGTTCGAGGATTTTACTGCTACCGACCGCTGGACCAAGAAGCCGGTTCACTGCGTCTATCAGGCGCTGATTGTTGCTATTTCTACGCGTCATGCTGATGCCGTTGACGTCAAGTTTCTTGTCGACGGAAGAACCGTGTCGGTCACGCTGCCGCATCCGGCGTGGGTGGAGTACAAGAACCGCACCGGAAAGACGATCACGGATTCACTCGCCGTCGAGATTGCCGGGCATTACCTGAAAGCGGCGCTCGAGGCCGGCGAAGGCTTGGGCCGGGATATGTATTCGCTCACGGTCGCGGAGACGCTGGCGCATCTGGATGCGGCTGTCGCTGCGATGCAGTCTGCAGTTCCGGCGTAAAGCGCGCCTCGTTGACAGCCGGGTTTCGCCCCTTCGGCTTCCCCCTCCGCTTCGCTCGGGGCTTCGGCAAAACAGGGCAGGCTCAGGCTAGACAGCCGAGGCGCTGTCTCTACGTCAGCAATATCCACATAACGGTCTACAGCGTCGCTTCCATCTGCAGGCCTTCGATCATGTCGTTGAGCGTTTTCTGGGCAGCCTCGCGCTTCTGCTGCAAGTCGGCCACCTCGTGCTGCAGTGACTGCACGTGGTCTTCCTGTTCGTTCAGTTCGCGGACGTAGCGCGCCACCAGCGCTTTTTCTTCCACGCTGCCTTTCAGGGCTTTCATGTTTTCGCGGACGCGCTGCTGGTCTTCGGAGATCCCGGAAATCTTTGATTTTCGCGATCCCACCTCGGCATCGAGCAAGGCGACGCTGCTCTTCTGGGCGATGACCTTCCGCAGGGCCTGTTCGATCTCCGGGTTGATCATTTTCTGGGCGAGAAAGAACTTGATCTGGTCGTCGGTGACATTCGACAACTGGTAACTGTTCGTGACTGGGCGGTATTCCTTAACCAGCAGAGTTTCGGTCTTCTTCGAGTCCACTGTTATGCGGAAGCGGTGGAAAGAAGCGGAACTTTCCGCCGGCTTCTCATCGTCGGTGAGTTTCCATCCCGGCCGCGCGGGGTGCTCGATCACAACTGTCCGTTGCGACGTGTCGCGGTTGCGAATGGTGTAAGTGTTTTCTTCACGCTCCTGGGTTGACTGGGTCATCAGGCCGTGCGCGATGAAGACCCGGGTCACACGCTGGTTTTCCGCTTTTTGCCTGGCATCGACCAGGACACCGAGGTCGGCCGCGTAGGAGAGCAAACGTTTCTCGCCGGGCTTGATGGGGTCCATCAGGCCTTCGCCGGCAAAAGCGTCACCTTCGAGCACGTTGAAGCTGCCGCCGTCAAAGGTGAGGGTGCTGGTATTGTCGAGCCAAAGCGCGCGCAGGACCGAGCTTTGAGAAGGATTCCAGACTGAAACTTTCTCCACATCGATGCGGGCTTGCAGAATCGGCACCAGGGCCGACTGGTTCTTGCGGATGGTGACGTGGTCCTGGAGTTTGTATTCGAAGAGGTCGCCGAGGTCGCGGGTTTGAGCGGTGGTGGTGGCAGCTTCGAGGTGTTCGACATCCTCAGCGAGCCACTGCTTGGAGTTTCCGGCGTTGGGCCGGTACATCCCGCCGCCAACGCCGCCGCCGGCCCCGTTAGCCTTTAGGGCCATAGGGGCGCTGCTGACTATTCCGTTGATGGGGCCTCCGATTTGGCCGCCGGGAATTCCGCCCGGTACGCCTCCGACCACGCCCGCGGGGACTCTCGTTGGCATTGTAAGTTGGCCGTTCACAACATCCGTCTGAGCCTCCATGGTCGCTTCATGCGTCTGAGGCGTGATCATGGCATTCTCCGGCAGTGGCACCACCGGACGGCGCGCGTAGTAAGGCTGGGAAAGCTGCTGCACAAAAGACTGCGGCGCTCCTGCCACCAGCGACAACTCGACGTTCTTCCAGTCTTCGCCGACCGTGTTATCCACGATGGCCCAGCCTTGCAGCAGCGGCTTGCCTTCGTTCGGGATCACAATTCGGTAAGTGCTCTTCCACACCGGCACTTCGCTGATGTAGCTGACCAGGAGACCGCGCTCGCCTTCGCCGGCGGTGGAGATGGTCATGCGGCGCACGTCCTGATCGCGCGTGGAAGCGACAAGTCCGAGGTACTTTCCGACTTCGTCGTTCACGTCTTTTTCGGTCACGCGGACGATGGTGGTGGGAGTCAGATCGAACACGCGCACTTCTCCGCTGTCGCTGATGATGGAAATCTGATCGACCGTCACCTTCTGGTCGCCTTTGATCGGGATCTCGCGTTCGTCGATGCTGAGGAGGCGTCCAGAGGCGCTTTCTGAGCCGCTACGCAGTTCCAGTCGCGCGCCACGCAAGGCATCCAGAAACTGCGCGGTGGTGGGATTCTCGCCTACGGCCAGATGCAGGGAACCGAGACGCCGCTCGAGGGGTGCATTGGAGTTGTAGCTGACGCCGGTGATGCGCCCCTTGCCGAGATCGAGCACGGTCAGGGACTTCAGTACGTCATTCAGCTGCGCCGTGGTGAAGTCTACGTTGACGTCCTGACTGTCGCGCACTCGGCCAGCGTGCTCAAAGTAGCCGACTCCATTCTTATAAAGAATGACGCGGGTAACAGGCAGGCGCCCGGCTGAATCCGTGGCGGAACTCAAAGATTGACCAGGTAAAGCTTGGCCAGTTAAGTACTGGCCAGACGAAATTGAGGCAACTGTCAAACACAATATTGAAACCTTCAGAAAACGCATGGCTCCTCCGTCGAGCTGGGGGGCCGCTCGTCATAGATAGAACGCAGGACGCACTTGTTCTTGCGCCTCTGCGGCCCCGCAGGGATTTAGACACCTGAGCGGAGGTCTCTGGAGCCGTGGATGCAAGTCCAGTACTTTGAGATGGCTGGAGGCCGCGGACAGACGAGTTACGCGGCGCTGCTTATGCCTTTTTGAGCAGGCGGCTGAGCCAGATCAGGAAAATGGCGCCAATGATCGCCACCACGATGGTGCCGATCAATCCACCGGCGTAGATGCCAAGCGCACCGAGGAGCCATCCGCCAACCACTGCGCCGACGACGCCCAAGACGATATCCATGACGGCGCCGTAGCCGCCGCCTTTCATGATCTTGCCGGCCGCCCACCCCGCGATCAGTCCAACGACGATCCACCAAATCAAATTCGTGAGCATGCAATCCTCCTGTAAATTACCGGAATATCGAGCTGCAGCGCGCCGGGCAAGTTTCCCCTGGGAAGATTAGTCGCGAGGCGACTCGGCCAGCGTGGTGATGCGCAGACTAGTGACCGCGAGCAGATCTGTCAAGCGCGGCTCCTGCTGCGAGCATCGTCTGTGGTTAAATCAGGTCATGTTCGCCCGCAAGATTCGCGTCGATTACGAGGAACGCGGCCAGAGGTTGCCCTGTCCGTTGAAATGGCTGGACAGCTTCTCCATGCGCAACTTCACGAATGCCACCGTATTTGACGATACCTTGCCGGTCGTCGATGGGAGCATGGAGGTTGGCACAAACGTCCCTCTGGACCAGCTCCGGGAAGCCATGGAAGACTGGTTCCGGCGCAAGAGTTACCTGCCCAAGGATTCGAAGTTGTTCCTAGAAGAGATCTGAGGGGCCCTGGTTATTTATCGTAGTGCAGCAGTGACATCACGTTGTAACCTTTCAACTTCTCCCGTCCTTTGAGGAAATCCAATTCCACGACGAAGCCTAGCCCTGCGATCTCGGCGCCGAGCATCAACGCCAGCTTGGCGGTGGCCTCGGCCGTACCTCCGGTGGCCAGCAGATCGTCGACGATCAGGACGCGCTGGCCTTTCTGGATGGCGTCCTTGTGCATCTCGAGCGAGTTAGTGCCGTATTCGAGCGCGTAATCGAACTTCACGGTTTCGGCAGGAAGTTTGCCAACCTTTCGCACGGGAACAAATCCGGCATTCAAGCGATAGGCCAGCGCCGGAGCGAAGATGAAGCCGCGGGCCTCCATGCCGAGCACGAGGTCGACCTTCTGAGCTACATAATGCTCGGAAAGCCGGTCGACCAGCGTGGCGAATCCGACTTTATCTTTCAGCAGAGTCGTGATGTCGTAGAAGAGGATCCCTTTCTTGGGGAAATCGGGAACTTCGCGGATCAGTCGCTTGAGTTGGTCGGCATTCATGCCTGAGTTGGGGGACAATCTACCACGCTCCTTCAATGCGGAATGAGATGAGTCCGGCCGGCGGCCTGGCCTCGGATTCCTCGACGGCATCCACGCGGGCGGCACGAGGACCCTCGCGCAGGCGCGAGCGTAATCCGGAGAGCTGATCGCGAGTTCCCTGGGCCAACACCTCGACGCTGCCGTCGGCGTTGTTGCGAACCCAGCCCCCGATGCCGAGAATGTGAGCCTCGCGCTCGACAAACCAGCGGTAACCGACGCCCTGCACCCGTCCGCGGATCACGAAGCGGCGGGCTTCAACTGCTTTCTCGGTGGAAGTCATTTTCGTAAAGACGTGGCTTGCAACGTCTGGCAGCGGCACTGGAAGTCTTGACAGACTCGCGTGGTCTTACGCCCGCGACAAATATACGCCCTCGGCGGTGTCGACCTTGATCTTCTCGCCTTCATTGATGAAGGGCGGCACCTGCACTACCAGCCCGGTTTCCGTCTTCGCGGCTTTAGTGACGCTGGATGCGGTCGCGCTCTTCAGCCCCGGTTCAGTCTCGACCACGGTGAGCTCCACGGTCTGCGGCAGCTCGATGCCCACGGCCTTGCCGTCGAAGAATTCCACTTTGATCTCGAGATTGGCGATCAGGTAGTCAACGGCATCGCCCAGAATCTCTTTGCTGAGGTGCGTCTGCTCGTAGTTCGCCGTGTCCATGAAGTAGTAGTTGTCGCCATCGGCGTAGAGGAACTGCATGTCGACCTCATCTACGTTGACCTTTTCGATGGGATCGGGCGAGCGGAAACGGTGTTCGAACATGGCTCCGGTACGCAGGTTGCGCAGCTTGGCCTGGATGAAGGCACGCAGGTTGCCGGGCGTGCGGTGTTCGACGGCGAATACAGAGTGCAGATCATTGTTGTGCTTAATGATCATGCCAGGACGCAGTTGGGTGGCAGGGATCGACATCGCTTGAGACAATCTCCTTAAATAAGTGCAGTTTGCAGGGCTGACGGAAGGCGGGCAGGCCACATTTTCCGCCGCACAAGGGCCGAAGAAATTATTTTACACTCAGGTCGTAGGAAAGGAAACCTTCCCGAAGCGGCACTCATCTTAAGCGGGCCACGTACATTGCCCTTGCGCGGATTCGCCGCCGCGGCCGCGGAGGACTAGAATTGTGGCTGGCTGGATGCAGCTGGACGGAGGCATGCCCGGCGTTTTCCCGCCCTAGTGAAATGAGGTCAATCATGCGCATTGGACGTTATGAATCTTCGGAAGGTACCAATGTAGGAACCGCCGTCACTTTCTTCCTGGTTGGACTGGGCGCGGGAGCCCTGGTAGCGCTGGCGCTTGCCCCGAAAACCGGCAAACAGTTCCGTCGCGACCTGAAACGCGGTTACGACGACGCCAAGGACACACTGCAGGATTGGACGGAAGAAGCCAAGGATCGCGCACGCGACGCAAAGGAACGGGTGAAAGATGTGGCCGAGCGCGGGGCCGACCTGGCAGAAGAGCTGCGCGACGCGGCCCGCGAGAAAGTGGAGCCGCTGCGGCGGGCGGTCAATCGCGGGTAAGGCGCGCGCGTGGCCTTGGCTGTTTCGAGCGCCGTTACCGCCCCCAGTCGTATTGCCAGAGTGGTCAGTGTCCAGTGGCCAGTTGTCAAAAAAGAGACAACTCGGTCAATGACTGACCACTGATCACTGACCCCTGACCACCGGACACTGACTTATTGAAAGATCGAGGCGAAAAACCTTCCGATCCGGTGCAGCACGCGATGGCGCTGGGAGTTCGTCTGAGCGTTCGGTGCCGGAGCAGGGGGCGGATCTGCCTGGGTCTCGATCCAGGCTGGCCGGGCTGACCATTCCGTTGCCGGAAGCGCCGTTGCCTCGTCCGTAGGCGCAGGTGGAGCGTTGAGGTGTTCCCCCGCGCGGAAAACGAACGGCGCATCTACCTGGATGTGAACGCCTTCGGGCTGCGAAGTGGGCAGGGGCTCGATTTCGGGTCCGTTGGAGAGCTTGGCCGCAGTCTCCGATGGTGGTGCATCACCTTGAGCCAGCGCTGCCTTCGCCGGCAATTCAGAATCCTCAACCAGCCCCGTGGAGGTATCCGTTCGCATCATTGGAACTGGCGGTGGACAGCCACATTCCAGCGGAACGGCAGTATCGGCCTTGTCGATCCGCCCAGAGTGAAACATGACCTGTTCTGCGGGTTTCACCTGATAGACGCGGTCCCCGAGCAACTCCGAAACGATCGCCGAAGAAGTGTTCCCCATCAACCCCCGCACGCAAGTGTTGCCATGCGGGTCGGTGCTGACGGCGTAGTGAAATTCTCCCGGACCCGCGAACAGGATGCGGAAATCCGGAGTGAGCACGGTGTCTGCCGAGGCGTCGAGTGCGTAATGCGTCTCCAGAGCGCCTGTGCTCATCCCCAGCATCAAGTCTTTGGCATTGTCCGAAGGCGTTACCGAAACCGTGGTCCCGGGACAAACGCGGACCTCGCCGCCTCTCGACAAAAGGAGTACCGCCGTATCGCTTCCGGCGGTCAGGGATGATCCCGCCGCGAAGCGTTTCCCCGCCAATACGACCTCGCCGACCCCGCTCGTAACTGGCACAACCGACGGCGCGGCAGGCGTTAACGACAGAACCAGCGGCGGCTGGGAGGGCGCCTTCTTGTAAGCTGCGCTCGCGTCTTCATTCGGGTCTTTACTCGGATCTTCATTAGGGCCCCCGGGGGGCTTCAGTCTCACCTTGAGGCGGTTGTCGGCAACGTCCCAGGTGTAGCTGCACGGAACCAGGAGATCGAGCACTATCCTCGTGATGGGAGGATGATTCTCGTATTGCTCGGCCCGGATGGTCAAAATGTTTTCTTGCCGCACCGGAATCCGCTTATGCTCCAGTCCCATCCGGGTGCCGGATAAATCGATCACCAGGCGCGGAGGCGAATCCAGCGAGCGAATCGAGGGTTCTACGGGGTGAGAGGAAACAATTTCAACCACCGGCACGCCGCGCTCATGCACCACGCGCACACTGCTAACGACCGAGGTCTCCGCCCTGGGAGAACTGGTTTTCTGAGCTTCCGCATCTTGCGACCAGGCTCTGGTTACCACCAGCGCCGCCAGCACAATCCCTACAAATTGGATGCCAGATCGCGGCAAGAAAATCCTCTGTTAGAACCAAGACCGAGGAACGGATGACCCTCAGGAGGGAACCTTATCACTTGTCAGGAAGGTAAAAAAGTGGCGGGTAACCAGATACCGGCAAAAGCTGTGGAAATCTTTCGCATGCCGCTAGTCTGGAACTCAGACCTTGCAGCGAGTCGTCTTCGTAGCGCTGCCCCAGAGACGGCGCTTTCTGAAAACCCGATTCAGCTCTGGGGAAGGAATTCGTACTCTTCGATCACTGCGGCCACGGCCATTTTGCCATCGGTGGTACCGTCTTCGATCCTGACCACGCGGCCTTTGCACTGCACACGGATGCTCTCCGTGAGCGTGATTTCGGGCGGGAGCGTGAGGGTGAAGCCGATAGGGGATCCACGTTCGATGGGCGAGTCAAGGTAAAGGCAAATTCCGCGCGCGCTCACGTCGCGGATTTGAGCTGATTCACCATGGTTTGAGTTTCCTTCGCGATCCACGGCTACAGGGATCCGCAGCGCGAAACGTCGTGCAGCCCTCTTTTCTTGCTGGGCTTCTGCCATGCGTTGCTCCAAGCTAATGAAGTGGCTTCTAACTTATCCTTAGAATGACGTTTGCAGCCTATCCCGTCAATACCACCGTTGGGGAGGCGAGTGGCACCTTCCGGTGAGTCAGCGCCCCAATTAGAGTATCTGGAGTGCATATCTGATCAGGCCATCGGGCCCGATCCGTATGTAAAATGCAAGCAGGATGGTCGCGTGGTATTCGTTCTCGACAACTACGATTCCTTTACCTACAACCTGGTTCAGTATCTTGGGGAACTTGGCGCCGACGTCGAGGTGCGGCGCAACGATCAGGTGACGGTTGCCGAAGTCGAGGCGATGCAGCCGGAGCGTATCGTGATCTCGCCCGGTCCGTGCACGCCGCAAGACGCAGGCATCAGCATTGATCTGATCCAGCATTTCGCCGGCAAAGTACCGCTGCTCGGAGTCTGCCTGGGACATCAGGCTATTGGCGCGGCCTTTGGCGGCAACATTGTGCGCGCTCCTCATCTGATGCACGGCAAGACCAGCGCCGTCACACACGATAACAAAAGCATCTTCCGCGGCCTGCCCATGCCGATGACGGCCACTCGCTACCACTCGCTCATCGTGGAAGGCAAAGGCCTACCGACGGAACTCGAAGTGAGCGCCTGGACGACAGAGAAAGACGGCTCACGCACCATCATGGGCCTGCGCCACAAAGAGTTTGCGGTTGAGGGGGTGCAGTTCCATCCTGAGAGCGTGCTGACGGATGCGGGCAAGAAGCTCGTAGGGAATTTCTTAGCAGTGGTCAGTGGCCAGTGATCAGTGATCAGTGACCAGCGCGGACCGCTGCTACTGGCCACCGGCCACTGATCACTGGCCACTGCTTCTAGCCATTTCCACCGCACGCAGTAGCGCCTGCGCCTTGTTCATCGATTCCTCGAACTCACGTGCCGGGTCGGAATCGGCTACGATGCCGGCTCCCGCCTGCAAGTACGCGTGCTTGCCTTGCATGAGCATGGTGCGAATACCGATGCAGGAATCCAGGTTCCCGGCAAAATCGGCGTAGAGCACTGATCCTCCATAGATGCCTCGGCGGACCGGTTCGAGTTCTTCGATGATCTGCATGGCTCGGACCTTCGGGGCGCCGCTCAACGTGCCCGCGGGAAAACACGCTGCGAAGGCGTCGAGTGCGCCGAGATCCTTGCGCAGCGTGCCTTCAAGGGCCGAGACAAGATGCATGACGTGGGAGTAGCGCTCCACGTACATCAGGTCCTTCACCTTGACCGAACCATATTCGCTCACCCGCCCGAGATCGTTGCGACCGAGGTCAACCAGCATGACGTGCTCGGCGCGTTCTTTTTCGTCGTTGCGCATCTGCTGCTCCAGGCGCAGGTCTTCGGCCTCGTCGCGCCCGCGCGGATGCGTGCCCGCGATGGGGCGGTATTCCAGCTTGCGTCCGGTCACGCGCACCAGCATCTCGGGGGAAGAGCCGAGGATTTGCGTCTCGTTCATCCGCAGAAAATAAAGGTAGGGCGAGGGATTCACCTGGCGCAGGGCGCGATAGAGATCGAACGGCTCGATGCCCGGGATGAAGTCGAGCCGCTGCGACAGCACCACCTGAAAAATGTCGCCTGCGGCAATGTATTCTTTGCAGCGCTCCACGCCGCGCAGAAACTGCGCTTGCGTGGTTCCGGAGTGGATTTTGAGTTTCGCCGGATGGGTCTTGGAAGACTTGCGCCACATCGCGGGGCGCAATCCCGCCGCCAATTTTCTTTCGAGCGCCGCAATGTCGCGCACCGCACGGTCATAGGCGAGCCGGGGACTCTCGCGCGAAACATCGGCCGCAGCCAGGATGTGAATCTGGTGGTGCAAGTGATCGAAGGCCAGCAACCGGTCGAAGAACATCAATTCACAATCTGGCAGGGACAGGTCGTCCTTGGCGCGCTCGCCAATGTTTTCCAGTTGCCGCACTACGTCGTAGGAAAAATAGCCGACGGCCCCAGCCGTGAACGGCGGCAACCCTGGGATGGCCGCCGGCTGATGCTCCCCCAGCAAGAGCTTCACGAACTCAAAGACGCTGCCCTCGTGCCGTTCGCGCCGCGGTCCGCGTTCAATCTCAACGGCCGAGCCCCGCGCCCGCAGCCGCATATAAGGTCGCGCTCCCAGGAAGGTGTAGCGCCCGATCTGCTCGCCGCGCTCGACGGACTCCAGCAGAAACGCGTGCGGTTCGTTTTCCGCAATCGACAGAAAGGCCGAGACCGGCGTGAGGAGATCGGCGCTCACCGATTTCACCACCGGTACCAGCGTCGCCGACCGCGCCAGATGCGAGAATTCCTTGAATTCGGGGTTCATCACCGAAAGAAGGCCTCGCCGGATTTCAGCGTCGGCCAGCGGTTCATTATAGGGGAAGCGTACGAAGTGCCCGCATCTTCAGACTTCGGCAACCGTGAGCGCTAACTAATCGCGTGGGTAGTAACGATGGATCATGTGCGAACCGATTCTTGTTCAACTTTGCAGCCGTCGATCCGCTCCTCTGGAATGAACCACGCGTCAGGCTGGCGCGGGTTGTAGCGGAGCGGAAGTTTACGACCGATCATTCCTTCGATCATCGATTGAATGAACGCCCTGCGCTCTTCGCTCGGGAAGAACGCCCTCTTGGGCATGAGGGAGAACTTTCCAGAGTGATACTCGCCGGAAACCCGGTAGGAGAACGCAAATGTCGGCAGCACAGCTTTGCTGCTCTCCTGCATACTTTCCAGCGCTCCGGAGTTAATTGTCGCTTCGGTCGGAATCCATTCCCTGGCATCCTGAGCCAGTTTGCGCTGCCGATATCCGGAAACAATCCAAGCCGCAACGGCTATCAAAACGGCACTTCCTACCACCACAATCACGCCGAGCAGAGCGTTATCCACGGCCGGATTATGGCACATCTCGGCATTCTTCCAGCGTGAGATGCCGTCCTTGCAGCCGGGCAATCGACTGAGCCAAAGAAGGCTATTTCGCAAGTTGGACGCTCGCCGATCTTTCCATTACCGCACAGACGCGTAACCTGTGAACCCATTGCGGCAATTGACGGACGCTTCCCTTCGTCGGAAGATACCAAGGAATACTAAGCAACCGGGCCCGGGTGCGGTCACGAGCCTATGCGGATCAAGTTCTGGGGCGTGCGCGGTTCCACGCCTACCCCACAACCCGAGAACATGCGCTATGGAGGCAACACCTCCTGCGTCGAAGTGCGCTTCGGCGGCCGCATCTACATCTTCGATTGCGGCACCGGATTCCGGGTGCTCGGCCAGCAACTGCAAAGTGAGTTCGGCGAAAAGCCTTTTTCGGCTCACGTCTTCGTTTCCCACTTTCACTGGGACCATATTCAGGGCATGCCATTCTTCCGCCCTTTGTACGCCAATGCCGAGAATCGATTTCTCTTTCAATGCTCCAATCGAACCCGCAGCCTGAAGCAAGTCCTGGGCGAGCAGATGGCCGCGCCCTACTTCCCGGTGAAAATCGATGAGATGAAGGCGCATCGCGACTTCTTCGACATTGAGGCCGGAAGCACCAAGGTTGAAGACGGCGTTCAGCTGCAGACTGCCTGGCTCAACCATCCCCAGGGATGCATGGGCTTTCGCCTCGAAACGAAAGACGGAATTCTCGTCTATGCCACCGACAACGAGCCCGGCGACGCTGCCTTCGACAAGGCCGTGCGCAAGCTGGCCGAAGGCGCGGACGTCCTCATCTACGACGCGCAGTATCTTCCCGAAGAATACGAAGCGCGCCGCCGGGGCTGGGGACACAGCCACTGGCGCGAGGCCGTCAACGTGGTGATGGAAAGCGGTGCCAAAGAGCTGGTTTTGTTCCACCACGATCCCGACCACACGGACGTTGTGATCGACAATGTCGTGAAGGAGGCCCGCAACTACTATCCCAAAGTGCGCGCCGCGGCCGAGGGGATGGAGATAAAACTCTCCGAGCCTTCGCGCTGATCCCGGCATCCTAATGAGAGACAAAATGGATGTATGGCAGAGAGAACAAAATCTCTTTGGAGAGCAATCCTCTGGATCGATGCCACGGCGGATGGCCGCCAGTCTTACGCCTACCGGGACTACGAAGGCGCACCGCTGACGATGGTGTCGGCGCAGAAAGGTTTTGCTCCGAATGACAGGGCAGCCGAGCTGCTCGCGCAGCGAGCGGCTGTATTGCCGTAACAGTTTCGTGAGCCAGGCAACGTCTTGCTTCCCACCCATCCCGGCTCATATACTCTGAACGTTTGCCCGATCACTCCGGGAACTCGTCCCGGCGCCGGCCAACATCTCGAATCGCAATCATTCCGGAGACCACTCTTATGACCACGATGGCCGCCCCACCGCACGTCGACAAGGAAAGCAATCCATGGGAATCGCAGCGGGCGCGTTTTGACCTGGCTGCGCAGAAGCTTAATCTTGACGATGGCTTGTGGCGGGTTCTGCGCTATCCCAACCGCGAACTCACGGTCTACATCCCGGTCCAGATGGATGACGGTCATCTCGAGGTCTTCACCGGATTCCGGGTGCAGCACTCGATTGCGCGCGGCCCGGGCAAAGGCGGCATCCGCTACGCCCCCGACGTTACGCTCGATGAAGTGCGCGCGCTGGCCAGCTGGATGACTTGGAAGTGCGCCGTGGTCAACATTCCCTTCGGCGGTGCCAAAGGCGGCGTGATTTGCGATCCGCACAAGATGTCGATGGGCGAAATCGAGCGCATGACCCGGCGCTATACCTCGGAGCTGATCGAATTCATCGGACCGGAGAAAGATGTCCCCGCTCCCGACGTCAACACCAACGAACAGATCATGGCGTGGATGATGGACACCTACTCCATGCACATGCGGCAGACCGTGACGGCGTGTGTGACCGGCAAGCCCATCAACATCGGTGGCTCCCGCGGACGCCGCGAGGCTACCGGCCGCGGGGTGATGGTGGTATGCGACGAAGCCATCAAGAAGCTCGGGCTGTCGCGCGAGAGCAGTCGCGTGATCGTGCAGGGCTTCGGTAACGTGGGCTCCAACGCCGCCCACCTCATGCATCAAGCGGGATACAAAGTCGTCGGCATCGCTGAAGTTGGCGGCGGCCTCTACAACAAGAACGGAATCGACTTGAATGCTTTGATCGAATTTCGCCAGAAGAATGGGACAGTGCATGGCTTTCCCGGCGCGGAAAAGTATGATCCCGCCGAGTTGCTCACCACCGACTGCGAAATCCTCATCCCCGCCGCTACCGAGAATGTCATCACCTCGCGCAATGTCGATCGCGTGAAGTGCCGCATCCTGGCGGAGGGCGCGAATGGTCCTACGACCTCGGCTGCTGATGACATCTTAACCGACAAGGGAGTCTTCGTGATTCCGGACATTCTCGCGAACGCCGGTGGCGTGACCACTTCTTACTTCGAATGGGTGCAGGACCGCCAGGGCTACTTCTGGAAAGAATCTGTGGTCAACGAGCAACTGGAAGAGATCATGATTTCCTCATTCGGAGATGTAGTCCGCTACGCCGAGACGCACAAAGTGAACAATCGCATTGCGGCATACATGCTGGCGATTGATCGCGTGGCCTACACCATCCGCCAGCGAGGGATTTATGCGTAGGGAGGAGTTTATGAAGTCGAGAAGCAAGAGTCTGCTGGCGCGAGCGCTGCCGTTAGTGTTGGCGTTCTTCTTGCTGCAAGCCGTCGGTCTGGCTCGATTGGATGCGAGTGTCGTCGCCATCCCCAGCGCTGCGGCCGCTGACAAACTCGACATCAATACGGCGACTGCGGATCAACTCAAGGCTTTACCCGGCATCGGCGATGCCTACTCACAGAAAATCATTGCTGGCCGTCCCTATCGCACCAAACTCGACCTGGTGCAGAAAAAGATTATTCCCCAGGCGACTTACGACAAGGTGAAGGACCTCATCATTGCCAAGCAGCCGAAGGCGAGTGCAACGACCCCGGCAACCACGAAGTAATTAAGACGCAGATTTCAACTGGGAACCATCATGGGACAAGTGTGTTCCAACTGTGTATTTCCTATGATTGCGTTCCCTCTCACCGTGGAGGATAATCAAGCTGTCTCCCAGTTGCTGAGCCGCGGTGAACCTGCCCAATTCCATCACGCTGATCCGCATCTGCAGTATTCCTCTGCTGATCTGGATCTTGTCTTCCAATCAATTCAGCAGCGCCCACGGCGCCAAAGAATTGCTGGCCTCGGCAATATTCATCGCCGCCTCCATGACCGATGGCATTGATGGCTACTTGGCTCGCAAGCGTGGGCAGATCACGACCATGGGGATTCTGCTCGATCCCATGGCTGACAAGCTTCTGATCGCCGCCGCTTTCGTGACCTTGGTGCAGTTCAATCCCAGCCTGGTTCCGGCCTGGATCGCCGTAATCATCATTGGCCGCGAGTTCCTGGTGAGTGGCCTGCGCTCCATCGCGGCGTCGGAGGGGTTCACCATTGAGGCCAGCGAACTGGGCAAGTTCAAAATGGTGGTGCAGATCGTTTCCGTGGTCGCCGTAATTCTCGACCACCGCTGGAAGGAGTGGCCGGTTTACGGAAACTTCGTCTTCCCGGTTCACTGGATCGCCTACGTCTCCATCTGGTTCGTGGTCTGCGTTTCGCTGGTTTCGGGCGTTGACTACTTCGCCGCGTTCTGGTCGAAAATTGACCGGCGCGTCTCCAAGCGCCGCCGTCGCGCCTTCATACTCAGCCGTCGCCGCAAGCAACCGGCGCCCCGACCGGCAGATGCCGATGTCGCCCCTACAGCATAATTCGTCCTCGGCAGTGGTTTCCGTTCAGGAATTCTCCCACGCAGAGCGCATTCGGTTGCTTCGGCTCGCGCACGACTCCATCTCTTCCGCCCTCGAGCATCACGAGATTTCCTTGGAGCCCCCTACTCCTCATTTTGCCGAGCCCCGCGGCGTATTCACTTCGCTCTACCTGTGCCACCCTCTGCCGCGACAAAATCTGCCTGGAGAAGGAGACGGTCAGCGCGGAGAACAGCTGCGCGGCTGCGTCGGCTATGTGGCGCCCAACTGCCCGGTCTATCGGGCTGTGGCGGAAACCGCGCGCGCTGCGGCTTTCGACGACAATCGCTTCCCGCCGGTTACCATCGAAGAGGCTCTTCATCTGGAAATTGAGCTGAGCATCCTTTCCCCCGCGCGACCAATTCAGCCCGAAGAAATCGAAGTCGGCCGCCACGGCCTGCTCATCAGCTGGCACGGCCGCCGCGGCCTGCTGTTGCCCCAGGTTCCCGTCGAACATGCATGGGACCGCACAATCTTCCTGGAACAAACCTGCCGCAAAGCCGGTTTGCCCCCGGACGCATGGCAAAAGGACGCGACCATTGAAGCCTTTACCGCGGAAGTCTTCGGCGATAAGAGCGGCCAGTCATCTGTGGACAGTGGCAAGTAAAGGCAAATCGATTTAATCACCGGCAGGTGCAAGCTTTCCCCAGTGAAGGATTCCGACAGGCGACCTGCAAGCACGAGCGGTTTCTACCGGCCACTGGCCACTGATCACTGGCCCCTGTTCACTGCCGCAAAACAAAACCGGGGACGGTTGCCCGTCCCCGGTTCGACTGTGCCTGTGCTGCTTGCGAGGGGTTACTGCTGTTGCGTCTGTTCGTCGAGTTCCACACCGTCGCCGGCGTGCACGTCTTCCATGGCAAACACGATCATTCCGGTTGCCGTGGTTGGCGTGGTCCCGATAACAACGATCTCGCCTACCGCGCGCCGCGGCAGGTCTCTTACGTGAATCACCGGACCGTTACCCTTTTCCCATAAGCCCGGGTCGAAGGACGGCTGCTTCTTCTGGGTGTCTTCACTGACCGAAGCCCGGAAGGAAAGCGAATCCACCGGATCTTCCAGAGTCGCCTCATAGTTCCGCACGGCGCGGAAATAGTCACCGACCTTTACACCCTGGTTCGATCCCACGTTGAAATAAACCTTCTGACCCGTTCCCAGTTCTGAATCGAAATCTCTAGCCATTACGATGCGGCCGGAAACCTTGCTGCCGGTGGGCAGGAAGCGGTCAAAACGAAGCGGCGGATGAAATTGCACCATCTGCTTCTCGGCGAACGGAATCGCCGTATCTCCCGGGTTCAGCGGATCGCAGGAGTATTCGACCTGTGCCACGGCGGTCTTGCTGCGGGTATCGATGATTCGCACGCGGCCAACTTCCTCGTAGGGCTGTCCTGTTGCCTTGAGCAGCTTGAACTGGCCGGGAAAGATCTCATACTTGTTGATGTCCTGCAAGGCGCGCACAATCTCGTACTCCGCACCGGGAGTGTAGCCCGCGCCCTTCAGGAAGACGATGTCGCCCCTGACAAACTTCGTGGTTGTCGGACTGTCCAATCCGCCAGCGATATAGTTGGCGTCGGGCAGGGTCTGCCGGTTGATGAAACCTGCGCAGTAAATATCGGCGTAGGTGGGCATCATGACCCGCTGTATGGGAAAGTTGGCTGACGTAAATATCGTTCCGTCCGGGGTGACCGGAGCCACCGGAGCCCCATCGGCCGCCGATTGAGCCCACGCAGCGCTCGCGACCAACAGTACTAACAGTCCTATTTTCTTCATGTTACCTCCGAGAAGAGACACACGCCGCCTCCTCTCCAGCAAAATGCCACGGAAGCTAGGCTTCAACAGGAAGGTAACAAGGGGGTAAGAGGGGGTCAAGGTTACGAGGGTGTAAGCCGGTTCATGGAAACGGGTTTTTCTCGTAATTTGTGAATACTTTGTTGCATCTGCAATTAAGCCCCTGTAAGATTCGCGCCGAACCATCACTTCAAGATGATTTCTGCTGCCAGGAGTTACCCGCCCCGCCTGCTGCCTCTGCGCATGCCGCGGGTTTGTGTCGCAGTCACCGCCCCGGATGCCGCCGAACTGGTTGAAAAGGCCGAGGCCTTGATTCGCGATAACTCCTTCCTGGAGTTCAGGTTGGACTACATTTCAAAGCCCGGTCTGGCGCTTCCCAAGATCAAGCTTTTCATCGACACTCACCCCGGCACGGTGGTCATCGCTACCTGCCGCCGGGTCGCCAGTGGAGGCCGATTCCGCGGTTCCATCGCTTCTCAGCTTGACATCCTGGCCAAAGCCTCGGCCATCGGCTGCCAGCTGGTCGATGTCGAATTTCAAACCGCACTAAAGTGTAAACCAGCGCAACTGCAGAAGCTGCGTGGCCGCTCCGCTCTCATTCTCTCCTTCCACGACTTCCGGGGCACCAAAAAGCTCGACGAAACGCTGGACAAGATGCGCGCCTTCCCGGCCGACTTCTACAAAGTGGTCAGCACCGCTGCCACTCTCTCCGACAACGTTGCCATGATCCAGTTTCTGGAGCGCGAAGGCGATAACCATTCTCTGGTGGGCCTGTGCATGGGCGAACAAGGCATCATCAGCCGCGTGCTCGGAGTCCGCGCTGGCAGCGTGTTTACCTTCGCGGCGGTCAGCGCTGGAGAAGAAACTGCTCCCGGACAAGCCACCGCCCAGGAGTTGCGCAGCGTTTATCGCATCGACACTGTCGACGCCGCCACCCGCGTCTACGGCGTTGCCGGAGATCCCGTCGCCCACTCGCTCTCGCCCGCCATTATGAATGCAGCCTTCCGCCGCGAGAACGTCAACGCCGTCTACCTCGCGCTGCATGCCAAGACTCTCAAAGACCTGCTGAACTGCGTGCGCGAGATTCCCATCCACGGACTCAGCGTCACCATGCCGTACAAGGAAGCCATCCTTCCGCACCTCGATAACACCGACACTCACACCACCAAGATCGGTGCCTGCAACACAGTGGTCCGAGCCCAGGACGGCAAACTCTACGGCTTCAACACCGACACCTCCGGAGTGGTACGCCCCCTGGAACGACGCCTGACCACGCTACAGGACGCAAAGATCCTGGTGCTGGGCGCAGGTGGCGCAGCCCGCGCCGCCGTCTTCGGCCTGAAGGAACGTGGAGCGGAAGTCTTCATTCTGAACCGCAGCGCCGCCCCGGCGCAAAAACTTGCCCGCCGCGCCCGCGCCCGTTCGATAAAACGCGCCGACCTCAAGAAGTACGCCTTCGACGTGATCATCAACGCCACTCCGGTCGGCATGGGCAACAGCCGCGAGACTCCGCTACAGGAAAAAGAAATCAACGCGCGCTATGTCTTCGACATGATTTACGATCCTCCCGAAACCCGTCTGCTGCAACTCGCAAAACAGCGAGGCGCGCAGATCATCCCCGGCATCGAAATGTTCGTCCACCAGGCCGCCCGCCAGTTCGAGATCTGGACCGGCAAGCCCGCCCCACAAGATGACATGATGCAGGTGGTAACCTTGGCCCTGCAGGAACGCGCCGCCAGAGCCGCGGCGGCGGCAGCAGCAAAGAAGAAGTAAGACTGATTGTCATAGGCGCACCCAATTCTCAATGAGTGCCAAAACGCCTGTTCTCAACGGTTAACTTCCGTTTAGCCCGTGACTGGAGCAAAGCCGGTGAAGCGTCGATCTTGCCCTCCGAGCAGTAGGATCTACACCACCATGGGTGCGATAATTTGGGTAACGAATTCTCCAGGAACTTATGAAGCGCCACGTGCTGATCTACGGGTTGATCGGTGGAATCCTGATTGCCGCGCTCAAGTGGACAGAGTATAGGTTCCTGGTAGTCGAACATTCGATCGAAATCTACGGTGGACTGATCGCGGCGACCTTTGCCGTTCTTGGCATCTGGCTCGGCCTCAAGCTGACAGGAAGGCGGCAGACGATTGTTGTGAAGGAGATCCATATCGCTGCCGGGGAACCGTTCATCCCGGACGAGAGAAAACGAGAGGATCTCCATATCACCCGCCGCGAGCTTGAGATCCTTGAACTGATAGCCCGAGGCCTGAGCAACCGCGAGATCGCCGAGAAGCTTTTTGTGAGCGAGAACACCGTTAAAACCCATTCCAGCCGTGTCTTCGACAAACTAGGGGCTAGACGAAGGACGCAAGCGGTGCAGCTCGGCAAGGAATTCGGCCTCCTCCCCTGATTTACTCGCACAAGCACTGCTGCCCCCCAAGAACTACTCCCTCATACGAATGATTTTTCTCTCCGCAGCCAAAATCACCTGAAAGGATGACGACAGAGACCCGGCCTGATGCGGTATGGTTGGTCCGCATCGCGAGTTTTACCACGATTGATCCCGACGGCGCCCGATTTTAGTCGATTGTCCTTAGTCGATCGTCTTTAGTCGATCAGCAGGTCTGAATCTGAGTGGAGATATTCGCTAAGTCGAAAGCTATTTCTTGAAAGGAACGAACATGAAGCCTATGAATTGGAGGAAGGGTTTTCTCGGGGTCCTGTCGATCGGGGTCCTGTCGATCGGTGCGGCCATTCAAGGGAGGGCCCAGGAACTTCCCAAGGTCTACGACGCCTCCGTCCCGCGCGAGCGTCAGATCGCACTGGCTGAAAGCGCAGCTCCGGCCGAGGTATCGAGCAAGGCCACGGTTTATATTCTTGGCCTCAAGGGCCATGAGAAAGTTCGCGAAGGTACCAACGGCTTTAGCTGCTTTGTTGGCCGGCATTTCGTAAAGCCCACAGAAACGACGGTCGAGCCGGCGTGTTTCGACGCGGAAGGTAGCCGCACCCTTTTGCTTGTTTACATGCACGGTGAAGAGCTGCGCGCAGCAGGCAAGTCAGAGGCAGACATCAAGGCAGACGTCGCCAACGGATATAAGGAAGGCCGCTACCAGTATCCCAGCAAGCCGGGATTCCTTTACATGATGTCGAGCGAGAACCGTTTGGGACCCACTTCTGACAAAAGCACTGGCATTTTCCCCCCGCACTTGATGTTTTATGCGCCGAATATGACAACGAAGGACATAGGATTTGACTCCCAACCGAAACTGAGTTATCTGGGGATGACGCACCCCGGGGAGGGGGATAATCTAATCGTCGTACTCCCCAAGGCACCGACGCCGGCTGACCCCGCTGGTCCCTGAGAGCGCAAAGGGAGAGATATCTATGAAAAAGACCATACTGACCTTCGGACTGATTTCTGGCGCTATCTCTTCGCTGGTGATGGTGGCCATTCTGCCCTTCAAGGACAGGATAGGCTTTGAACGGGGCCCAGTCATTGGGTACACAAGCATTGTGCTCTCGTTTTTGCTGGTATTCTTCGGCATCCGGTCATACCGCGACAACATCGGCAACGGCCAGATTACGTTCTTGAAAGCTTTTGCCGTGGGGATCTCCATTACTGTGATTTCGTGCATCTGCTATGTGGTGACGTGGGAAGTTATCTACTACAACTTCCTGCCTGATTTCTGGGATAAATATGGCGCTCATTTGGTGGAAAAGCTCAGAGCCTCGGGCGCGAGTCCTGCAGCCGTGCAGGCGAAGCTTGAGGAGGTGAGAAGATACAAGGAGTTGTACAAAAACCCACTTCTTAACGCAGTTCTGACGTTCATCGAGCCCTTCCCGATTGGGCTCGTCATCACGCTGATCTCCGCGTTGGCCCTGAGGCGAAAGGCGCAATCGCAACCGCAACAATCGCCTTTGCCGGCGTCCTGAAGCTGTTCCGGCCGCCTTTCACGCTAGGGTCGTCGTTGGCCGCACGGGAATCAGTAAGCTTACGGCTGGAATTCTCTGCAAAGTGAAATGTTCCAGTGGAAACATTTAGCCGATTTTGCATCCCCAAGAACCACAAAGCCGGGCTGGTTGGCCCGGCTGTTTCTTGTGGAACTGGTTCGGTCAATCTTGTTTCGACGGCCGTTCCAGAATGTCAAAATCTGGAAGTTCTCGCCGCTTGCCTTGAGACCTCTGGGCGACTGTCGTGCCGTTCTACGCCCGGCATTGTCTCACCCAGGTCTTAAGTCTCAGTTCTTGTTATGTCTCATTCCCATTTTGCGCCGCAGGTTCACCGGCCCGCGCCGCGTGCAGCTCTTACATCACCAGCGCCAGGTTCTCCAGTTCATACTGCAGGACCGGCAAGGCGCACCCTGCCATCTCCACCCGGCCAGCTGCGTCCAGAGCCGCCTTGGGCGAAACCCCGTAACCGCGGCCCATCAGGAAGACCTGTAGCAGTTCGGCGGCCTCGTAAGAATCGATCATGCCCCCCTGCAGCAGATCACTGCGCAATGCCGCCAGTTCAGTGGCTGTGAACCTGTCTTTATCGTTATTGGCTCTTTCGTTCATCGCTTTATCTAACATGGCCGTCATCACCTCCGACTCCGACCTTGAACCACTTTTTGCCTATTAGACTCATCGGCAGCCATGCAAGTTGCATGCAATTCGGTTGCCGCGCCTGCCCCCTAGTTTCATATACGGAAACCAGGCTGTCTTAGATTCATTAACACCTGTGAATATCAGAAGTTGCAGGCAACCCTATCAAAGCTCCCGGCTTCTCCCAAGTCTCGTTAGTAACTTTAACCGTCCCAAAACTGACAGAGAGTGTCATTCCGGGAACGCACTCTGGGAATACCCCTGCGGTTACCGGTGGTCGACCTCTACCGGTTTGCCGGGTCACGAGTCCCCCGCGCGGTTTCGAATCTCCCGAGAAGCATACCGGCTGGAAGGTGTCAGGGTTGTGAACTCAATGTGAAGATTGCGGCTGGTGAGCAGACTAAGGAGGCTCCTGAGCGGGCCTTCGGGTCGAGATCCGCCCGCCGCCCGCCGGAGATTGCTGATCTGAGAGTTGTTGCGTCGAGGCTGCTAAGTCTCGATGGTTGCCTCATCCACTAGCATGATGGGGATGTCGTCTTTTACTGCATACACCCGGCGGCATTGCGTGCACTTCAAGCTCTCGGGATTCTCCCGGTACTCAAGGGGTTGCTTGCACGCCGGACAAACCAGGATTTCCAGCAAGTCTTTGGCAATCATGACAAGTGATTGTACCCCATGTAAAGAATCGCTCAGCCGAAGGGTGTCTCTGTGGCGAATCATTTCCCCGACGGCCTCGGCAGTGTAAGATTTCCTTGCCGAACCCCGAAAGCCAAAGCCCGGAGCCCGAATGTCCGCCAGAATCCTCGACGGCACCAAGATCGCAAATGACATTCGCAGCGAAGTCGCCGGGGAAGTGACGGCCATGGCCGCTGCCGGCGTCCGCCCTGGACTCGCCGTCATCCTGGTCGGCCATAATCCGGCGTCGGAGATTTACGTGCGTGGCAAGGTCAAGGCCTGCGAACAGGTTGGCCTTTACAGCGAGCAGCACACGCCGCCGGAAACCGCAACCACCGCCAACTTGCTCGCCCTGGTCGAAGAACTGAACTGCCGTGACCAGATTGACGGCATCCTGGTGCAGCTGCCACTGCCCCCGCAGGTGGATTCCAAGAAAGTCCTGATGACGGTCGACCCCGCCAAGGATGTTGACGGATTCCATCCCGTTAACGTCGGCTTCCTCTCCACGCAGCGGCCTGGCCTGGTCCCGTGTACTCCGGCCGGAATCATGGAGATTCTGAAGCGCAGCAACATTCCCGTCGCCGGGCAGGAAGCTGTCGTGGTTGGACGGAGCGACATCGTGGGCAAGCCCGTGGCCATGCTGCTGATCAATGCCAATGCCACGGTCACCGTCTGCCACTCGAAAACTCGCGACCTGTGGGCCGTTTGCCGCCGCGCTGACATTCTAGTAGCGGCGATCGGCCGGGCAGGCATGATCACGCGAGATTTCGTGAAGCCCGGCGCAACCGTCATTGATGTCGGCATGAATCAGGTAACGGACCCTGCGGAATTTCAGCGGCTGTTCGGGGGCGGGTTAGCGGGAGGATCGGCCAGCAACGCCAAGCGGGAAGCGGCTTTCCGCGCGAAAGGATTCACGCTGGTCGGCGATGTGCATCCGGAAGTGGCCGAAGTGGCGGGAGCGCTCACGCCCGTCCCCGGCGGCGTCGGCCCCTTGACCATCGCGATGCTGATGTACAACACCGTGAAAGCGGCGAAGATGCGGAGGGGCGAGTGGTCAGTGGGCAGTGGTGATTGGTCAGTTACGCCACGGTCGTCGGTTTTGGCCGATCACTGAATGTTGCTGCGGAGTCCACCAGAATTTCATAATGGAAGGGCGTTGTTACTGGACACTGGCCACTGAACACTGGCCACTGAGTCTATGCTGAAAGTCGGCCTCACAGGAGGCATCGCGTCGGGAAAATCCGCGGTTGGCGAGATGCTGGTTGCCCACGGCGCGCATCTTGTCCAGGCCGACCGCATTGCTCACCAACTGATGCTGCCCGGACAGCCCGTGTACAACGAGGTGGTGCGCCATTTTGGTGGCGGGATTCTCAATCCCGACCTCAGCGTGAACCGGGCGAAGCTGGCGGCGGCGGCCTTTGGGTCAGCCACGCCTGCAGCGGAAGGCAAGCCGCCGGCCGCGGCAACATCTCGCATTCAAGAACTGAACCGCATTGTGCATCCCGCGGTGCTTCGCAGCCAGGAGGAGTGGATGGAAGAGATGGGACGGCAGGATCCTCACGCCATCGCCATCGTGGAAGCTGCGCTCATCATTGAGGCGGGCGCGGCAAAGCGTTTCGACCGCCTCATCGTGGTCACCTGCAGTGACGATCAGCGCATCGCACGCTTTGCCGCCCGCCAGAAGTTAGACCTCGACGCCGCCCGCAAGGAAGTCGAGCGCCGCATGGCAGCGCAACTGCCTGAGGCTAAGAAAGTCAAAACAGCCGATTACGTAATCGACAACTCCGAATCACTCGACCACACGCGGGAGCAGGTGCGGCAGCTGTGGGAAAAACTTCGAAGCGAGGCTGCCGGCCGGACAGGAACAAACCTTCCGTCCTGAGCAGCGGGCGTCCCTCTGTCACCAACGTAACTACAACCTCACTCGAGATCGGGGGACAATGGAGCGCAATGATCGGCGTCGACGCCATTTTAATGGATGCATTCTTGTTGCCCTGGGATTGTTCTTCCTGATCGGCGCATCCCGGGACTGGATCCGTAGCCTGCACCGAAATCCGCAGAATGTCTTCTATAAGAATGAACGCACTCGGACAACTTCGGAGCGGTTTGGAATATTGCTCTTCGTGCTCGTCTGGAGCGGGGTAGTGGCCGCACAGACTGTAGGCAAATTCCGTTTTTATTCCGACATGTCCCAGCTACAGCCTGGAACCGTGGGACGGATCGAGATTGGCACCCGGGCGGTGACCGACCGGCAGCAAATCGAAGACATCGTCGCCGCCATCAACCACGCAGACTGGTATTCATTGCCTCGCTATCCCGCTGCCGACGACGAGGTTTCTTTCGTAGTCAAGCTGACTTCCGGAAAACTATACAACTTGAAGGCGAGTCACTTTCTTCAGGGAGAAGGTGCAGCCCTGATCTCGCAGTCGCCGTCCGGTTGGCTCACCGGTGAAATCTTTTGCCGGCGCTTGCCCGCGTCTCTGATGCGCGCCGGAGCCACACTGCCTGATTGCTATACGTATTCCGGTAAATCCCAGAAATGCGCAGTGCCGTAGGAGGTTGCGGTCGTCCCAGAGCCAAGTCCCTGCGGGATCACTGCTTCTTCAGAAATTTTCCCTGCTCAAGTTCCTTGAAGGCCTGCTGTAGCTGTTCCTGTGTATTCATCACAATCGGGCCGTACCACGCGACTGGCTCTTCCAGCGGTTTTCCCGAGACCAGGAGGAAACGGATTCCGTCGTCCCCGGCTTGCACGCTGACCTCGTCGCCGCGGTCAAAGAGAATGAGCGAACGGTTGTCGGCGTCGACGGGAGGCGTGGTGTCCAGCCATTTCACCGCTTCCGTCGGTACCGCGAGCGGACCGGATGCGTTACAGAACTTCCCGCTTCCGCCAAAAACATAAGCGAAGGCGTGGCGAGTCGTCTCCACGGGCAACGTCTTTCTCCTGCCTGGAGCCACCGACACATCGAGGTAGATCGGATCGGCCGCAATCCCATCCACCGGGCCTTTCTTGCCCCAGAAACTTCCACAGACGACTCGTACATGAGTGCCGTCGTCGTCTTTTATTTCGGGGATATCCAACGCCTTCACTTCCTGATATCGAGGGGTGGTCATTTTCAGTGACGCAGGGAGATTCGCCCACAACTGAAAGCCGTGCATGCGACCGGATTGATCGCCCTTGGGCATCTCCTGATGGATGATGCCGCTGCCGGCTGTCATCCACTGCACGTCGCCGGCGGCGATGGCGCCGCGGTTGCCCATGCTGTCGCCGTGCTCCACGGTTCCGGCCAATACGTAGGTGATGGTCTCGATGCCGCGGTGAGGATGCCAGGGGAAGCCTGCCAGGTAATCCTCAGGAACATCATTGCGGAAATCGTCGAGCAGGAGAAACGGATCAGTCTCCTTGGTATTTCCGAAGCCGAAAGCGCGGCGAAGATGGACACCTGCGCCTTCGAGCGTTGGCTTCGATTTGATAACCCGCTTAACCGGTCGAATAGACATAAGAGCCTCTGGTTACGAGGTCTTTTGATGTTGAAGCGAAGCTCGGGGATTCTGGCGCGGTGAGTCTGCCTGCCTGTGGACTTCCCGCGCGAAAATAAAGTTTGCTGCGACGATGCGAGTTGCTGAGATTCGCGCTCTGGCAAGGAGAAATCCGGGGTACCCCCTCCCCCCTCCCATCTCTGGAATCATGACGTTAGCGAGAAATTCCCCGCAAAATCCGGATGACAAAGAACTTAGAGGTCAAAATCTAGACAACAAAGGGCTTACGGGGCGACGACTTGCTCTGGAGCAGACCGTCACGGCCTCGACCATGATCGCTGATTTATTTTGGGGAGGCAAGGTCAGATGTCACAGCGGGGCTGTGGAAAATCACCTGGCCGGGGTGAGCCCGCCCAGAGCACGCCTGGGCTGGTTCTTTGGCACGGCCGCGCCATTCTAGCGCGAATGCGTTACGACGGGAATTTGATATTTGGTGTCGTCCCTTCGGGACTTGGTTCCATCTTAACGGTCTTACCCCGGACTTACGTCCGGGGCTATCGTATGTCGTCCCTTTCGGGACTGGAGCCGGGTGGTGCGTTCGGCTCCTTCTTCCGGTGAGTCCGACACCTGCGGCCCGATACACCTGGGCTGTCTACCGCGCGGCCAGGGTGTGTACTTCGGCTATATAACCGCCGGGAAATTCCAGGATCGCGGTGATGCGATCGCTCGCCGTGTACGGTGCCGACAAAATCTTCGCGCCAGCGGCTTTTGCTTTGTCCAGCGTCGCGCCGAGGTCCTTCACCTGGTATCCGGTCAGCTTCGTGCCCGAACGGATACGGCAGATGACCATCCGTCACCAGGACCTGTGTGTTGCCGAACAGCGACGTTATTCGTATGCGACGGTAGGTTTCTCCCCGCGTCCGATCTCTCCCGCATCGGCGCGCTTGTCATCCGCGACTACCCGGCCGTGGGCGAAGGCCACGAATCCGCGAACGAAGTTGTCGGCCTGGCCGGGTGAAACATAGACTCGGTTGTCGGGAATCGTTTCGAGCGGCGCGTAGGTGGGCGGTGTAAAGTGCCAATAAAGCTGCATCTTCACGCCGCCCGGCCATTGGATGACGGCGTCGATTCCGATGGGGTCTTTGAAGGGCTCGACGATGACTTCGGCTCCGGCCGCGCGAGCGTCCTTGATCGCCTGATTCATGTCGGTGACCAGGAATCCGGTGCGCTCCTGGCCGAAGGGGAAGGGGATCGGCGTCTGGTAGGCGAAGACGGAAAGCAAGCCTACTGGAGTTAGCACAGCCTGAAACTCGGTACTGCTGGGGGTTGGCGTGACACTCGACACCATTCGCTTGGAAGGCTTACCCCCGAAGGTGGCGACGAAGCTGTTCACGAGGGCATCGAAGTCGCCGGAAACGATATAGACGTGCGTGGAGTCGTATTGTGCTCCGACCGCAACGCCCGGGCCGGGGGCAGGATCGGCTTGGGCGCGCAAAACGGAAGCTGACAGCGGAATTAAGAAAACCGCAACCAGAACCATCGACCGGGCGACCGGCATGAGACGAGTTCTTCTTTGGGGATACACCTGCATACAAGGCGTCCTAAGTTTTGTCCGGCAATGCCGGTTGGGCCATTGGCGCGCTTCTCGCGGCGGCCAAGTACAAGCTTGACTGGCTCTGTACGGCCACGACTGCGCCGCCACGAAAGAGGCTGCCGGGGGATCCTCCCTTATATTTTTTCGAAAAAGTGCGCGACCTTCTTGCCCGCGTCCTCGGTGTAGTAAACCGTAACCTTAGAGCCCTTTTCGGTCCCTTTTGCGATATCTTTCCCCGCATCTTCGGTGGCGTGGCCGGTGAGCCGAAAGGTCTCCTCGGTGCCATCGGCTGTTTTGACGACCAGAGTCTTGCCACCTCTATCAATGTCTTTGATGGCGCCATCGGTGGTTTTCAGGCCGTCTTTTCCGACCTTGTCAATCTCCACCGCTGTGTCTTCGGTCCCACGCGTGGTGTAGTGGGCCACGACCTCCGAACCTTCTTTCAGGCCATGCCAGGAATCCTTGGCGGCTGCTGCTGAGGCGTCTGCCCCGTGGACCGTCGTTTTGGCGACAAAATGCAGCGAGTGCTCGGTGCCATCGGCCGTCTTGACCGCGACGGTCTTGGTACCCGAATCGATCTTGGTGATGGTTCCATGAACAGCGGTGACAACATCATCGGCCGCGTAAAGCGTCGTTGCCAGCAGCAATGCGAGGACCAGACTTCCAATTGTTTTCGCCATGTTCCAATCTCCTGGGGTGGGGTGTAACGATTGTAAATCCCTTCAGCCTTTTGCATCCACCCGGCGTCGGAATTTTAGGCCTACCATCGACTGGAGCGTTCGAGCGATGTTCCTTCCCACCCAGGTCTTCCGAGAGTGCCCCATGACGGAACATTGTTTAGAATCCGACGTAGAATCGAGTGTGGGCTTTTGTCCGGATCTGGTTGGGGGACCTGAGGGGTTTAATTTATGAGAATCATACGACCTGCGATGTTGGCGGTGCTGATCGCCGGAGCGTTCTTCTACTTCACCACCTGGCGTTCGAATGCGAGGCTGACTGGCTCGAATCCGGTGGGGTGGTTCAGTCATCCCGCGCAGGTGGAGATCACGGAGGCCTCGGGCGGCGAAGCCCTCGACAGCGAAGAGCAGAACAATATCAGCGTTTACCGCAAGAATATTCCTTCGGTGGTGAATGTTACTTCGCGCGCCATGACTTTCGACTTCTTTTACGGGCTGGTTCCGCAGGAGGGGCAGGGATCAGGCTTTGTGATCGACAAAGATGGCCACATCCTGACTAACTATCACGTCATCGCCGACGCTCGGCAAGTGGAAGTGACCTTGCACAACCGCAAGAAATATAAGGCGACGGTGGTGGGTACTGATCCGGCGCACGACCTGGCAGTGATCCTGATCAAGGCGTCTGACCTGGTTCCGGCGGTGCTCGGGGACTCGCGCAACCTGCAGGTGGGGCAGAAGGTTTACGCGATTGGCAACCCGTTCGGGCTGGCGGGGACTATGACGCGGGGCATCGTAAGCTCGATCCGCCCGGTGCGCGAGCCCAATGGCGCGACCATCGATGAGGCGATTCAGACTGATGCTGCCATCAACCCGGGCAACTCGGGCGGTCCGCTGATGAACTGGCATGGGGAAGTGATCGGCATCAACACCATGATTCTTTCGAGCGTGGGGCAGAATGCCGGAATCGGCTTCGCCATCCCCATTAATACTGCCAAGGCTGTGTTGAACGATCTGATGACTCTCGGCCGGGTGCGGCGGCCGGCTCTGGGCGTGCGCACTATTCCGATCAGTGCGGAGCTGGCCGATGAGATGGGATTGCCTGCGGACTATGGCTTGCTGATCGTGCAAGTCACTCCCGGCGGCTCGGCCGATCTGGCCGGACTGCACGGCGGCACTGAACGCGCTTATCTGGGCAACATCCCCATTATGCTGGGCGGCGACTTGATCGTCGCCATCGACGGCGAAAAGGTTGAGGACGAGCAGGATCTTTCGCAGATGATGAATAACCACCGAGCCGGGGATACGGTGAAGGTTACGATCTATCGCAACAAGAAGAAAATGGATGTGAGCGTGGCGTTGGGTGAAGCCAGGGAACAGGTCTAACAAGGCAGCGGTCCTGCCTCCAGGCGATTCGAATGAGCGTCGATGCCATCCGCGCTTACTGTCTGTCCCTGCCGGATGCAACCGAGAACCTGCAGTGGGGCGATGCTCTGTGCTTCAAAGTTAACGAAAAAATGTTCGCCGTGCTGGGGCTGGATAATCCGCGGGTTACGTTTAAATGCACTCCTGAGACCTTCGCTGAGTTGATTGAGCGTGAGGACATTCGTCCGGCGCCGTATGTGGGGCGGTACAAGTGGGTGATGCTGGATCGGCTTGATGCCGTGCGGGCTGACGAACTGGAGGATTTGATCCGGCAGTCGTATGAGATGGTGGCGGCGAAGGCTCCGAAGAGAAAGCCAGGGAAGAAGGGCGGCGGTGAGGCTGGGCGTCGGAAGAAGGCCAGGAGCAGGTAGCAGTTCTCTTCATGGATGGAGATGGCGGGCGAGGGCGTCCGCCCTACACGGGCGAGCCTGATTTGACTCTGCTTGCCGCCGTCGGCTAGCCTCAAGAGTCCGCCCGTTCTGGACACCTTCGACCTTCATGAGATTCCGAGACAAATCATTGATTTTGCTGCTGATGGCGGCCGTGGCGGTGTTCGGCTCAATGTTCGGCTCAACCCGCGCCTTCGGCTCGACGGACCCGGTGCACGCCCAGCACGGAATCGTGGTGAGCATTCACGAATTGGCGTCGCGCGCCGGAGTCGACATGATGCAAGCCGGCGGCAACGCGGTGGATGCGGCCGTGGCTACGGGATTCGCGCTGGCGGTGGTGCATCCGGCGGCGGGGAATCTGGGAGGCGGCGGATTCATGCTGGTGCGCATGGCCGACGGCAAAGTACATTTCCTCGACTACCGCGAGAAGGCTCCGGGGGCGGCAAAGGCGGACATGTATCTGGACCCGGCGGGCAACGTGATCGAAGGCGCCAGCCAGATTGGATACAAGTCGATTGGCGTGCCGGGATCGGTTGCAGGCATGGTTTATGCCGAGCAGAAATATGGCAAGCTGACGCTCCAGCAGGTGATGGCTCCGGCGATCCGGCTGGCGCGCGAGGGGTATGCGTTGAACTGGGAAGAGGCGCGCGATTTTCAGCGGGATAGATATCTCGGCAAGTTTCCCGAGTCGCGGCGCATCTTCCAGCGCGACGGAAACTACTACCAGCCGGGGGAGATTTTCCGCCAGCCTGATTTGGCGCGGACGCTGGAGCGGATTGCGGCGAAGCCTGATGACTTCTATCACGGCGCCCTGGCGCGGGAACTGGCGGCGGCAATGCAGAAAGGTGGAGGGCTGATCACCGCCGACGATCTGGCGCACTACGAAGTGAAGGAACGCGAAGCGGTGCGCGGGACGTATCGCGGGTACGAAGTTATCAGCTCGCCGCCACCGTCATCCGGCGGAACGGTTCTGATTGAATTACTGAACATTCTGGAGGGATACGATCTCGCCAAGATGGGGGATCGATCAGCGCAGTCGATTCATTACACGACGGAGGCGTTCCGGCGGGCGTTTTTCGACCGGGCGGAATTTATGGGAGACCCGGACTCCGCAAAGATTCCGGTCTCCCAACTCATCGACAAGAAATATGGAATCGCCTGGCGGGAATCGATTGAAGCGGACCACGCCAGCGCCAGCAAGGAATTGAAGCGGCCCGCGATTTTCAGTGAGCTTGAGCAATATGCTGCCGCTCATCCCCAGCCTACTGCGAATCACGAATCACCCAACACGACGCACTACTCGGTCGTGGATGCTGAGGGAAACGTGGTTGCGGTGACTACGACCCTCAATGGCTGGTTCGGAGCGCGGGTCACGGCGGAGGGGCTGGGATTCTTGTTGAATGACGAGATGGACGACTTTTCGACGAAGCCGGGTGTGCCGAATTCCGACGGTTTGATTCAGGGTGCGGCGAATGCCATTGGTCCGGGAAAGCGGCCGCTGTCGTCGATGACGCCGACCATCGTAGTGCATGACGGGAAACCGTTTCTGGTGCTGGGTTCGCCAGGCAGTTCGAAGATCATCACGACGGTGGCGAATGTCCTGATGGGGGTGATTGATTACGGGATGAATATTCAGGAGGCAGTGGATGCTCCCCGCTTTCACCACCAGTGGATGCCGGACGTGCTGGACGTGGAGCAATGGTTTTCGCCGGATACGGTGCAGGCGCTGCAGAAGATGGGATACAACGTGCAGACTGGGCTGCGCTACGGGGAGTTTGTGGTTCCTTACTGGAGCGATGCGGAGTGTATTGCCATCGACCCGAAAACCGGCGAGAGGCTGGGCGCCAGCGATGACCGGCACAACGGAAAGGCAGTGGGGTACTGATGCTGAGAGCCGTTTCAACCTACTTGTACGTGAAAGAGCGGCTGCATCCTGGCATTCTGGATGGCCTGGCTCGTACCGGAGTGCAGGCGATCGAGATTTTCGCAGCCCGGCAGCATCTTGACTACGCCAACCGCAAGGCCCACGTCAAAGAGATTGCCGAGTGGTTTCGCGGGAGCGGGATTCCGCTGAATTCCGTGCATTCGCCGCTGTACGCCGATTACGAATGGGGCCGGGCGGGAGCACCGCCGGTGAATCTGGCGTCCACGGACCGCGCGGGTTTGGTGGAGGCGATGGATGAGGTGAAGCGCGCACTGGAGATTGCAGAGCAGATTCCATTTCGCTTTCTAGTGCAGCATCTTGGGCTTCCGAACGAGAGTTTCAGCGAGAAGAAATTCGAGTCGGCGATGACCTCGATCGAGCACTTGCGCGCTTTTGCCAAGCCGCTGGGCGTGCGCATTCTTCTGGAGAACATTCCCAACGAACTGTCTACACCAGACCGATTGGTAGAGATGATTCATGCCGCACACTTTGACGATGTGGGAATCTGCTTCGATTTCGGGCATGCCCACATAATGAGTTCGGTGCGCGAGGCCTTCGAGATTGTCGGGAAGCAGGTTTGTTCCACGCACGTTCACGACAATGCCAAACTCCAGGACTCGCACCTGTGGCCGGGACAGGGGACGATCGACTGGAAGGAAGCGATGGAATTGCTGCGGTCAGCGCCCCAAACGCCGCCCCTGCTGCTGGAACTGGCGGACGACGAGAAAGTGAATCCGCTGGAGAAATTTGAAGCGACGTTCGAGAAGCTGGAAACGGCGTAGGAGCTTTTCACCGCCGAGAACGCGGAGAACGCCGAGAAAAGAAGGGCTAAACATTTGTTATCTCGGCGCCGCTCTTGGCGTGCTGGGCGGTAAATTGTTTTTCTATCAATTATGTCTTCTCCTGTAACTACTATTGCTGAAATCGGAAAGCATGAGGGGCAAACGGTTACGCTCCGCGGCTGGCTCTACAACCTGCGCGAGAGCGGGAAGTTGCTGTTTCCGCAGTTCCGTGACGGCTCGGGCGTGATTCAGGGTGTGGTGCCGAAGAACGCGGTTACTCCCGAAGTGTTCGAGGCGATCAAGACGCTGACGCAAGAGTCGAGCGTGATCGTCGAAGGCAAGGTTCGCGCCGACAAACGCGCGCCCGGCGGCTACGAACTTGATGTGGCGAACGTGCAGGTGGTGCAACGCGTACCGGAGTCTGGTCCTTATCCCATCACGCCAAAAGAGCATGGTGTGGAATTCCTGATGGAGCACCGGCATCTTTGGGTGCGGTCGCAGCGGCAGGCTTCGATTCTGCGGGTGCGCGCGGAAATCATCAAAGCGGTGCGCGACTTCTTCGACGAGCGGGGCTTTACGCTTACTGATCCGCCGATTCTCACTCCGGCGGCTTGCGAAGGCACGAGCACACTCTTTCCCGTCGATTACTTCGAGGAGCAGGCCTACCTCACGCAATCCGGGCAGCTTTATATTGAAGCTACGGCGATGGCTCTGGGCAAGGTGTATTCGTTTGGTCCAACGTTTCGCGCGGAGAAATCGAAGACACGGCGTCACCTTACCGAGTTCTGGATGGTTGAGCCTGAGATCGCCTATGCCGAACTCGACGACTTGATGGATCTGGCTGAGGGACTGATCAGCTTCGTCGTGAAGCGTTGCCTGGAGCGGCGACGCGTGGACCTGCAGGCTATTGGCCGCGACATTGCGAAGCTTGAAAAGATCGAGCCGCCCTTTCCGAGGATCAGTTACGACGATGCCGTGAAGAATCTGCAGGAGGGCTACGCCAAGGGTGCGCTGGAAACGAAATTCGAATGGGGCGGCGATCTTGGGTCGCCCGATGAGACTTACCTTTCAGCACAGTTCGACAAACCGGTGATGGTGCATCGTTATCCGGCTAAGGTGAAGGCCTTCTACATGGAACCGGACCCACAGCGACCCGAGTTGGCTTTGTGCGTTGATGTGCTGGCGCCGGAAGGCTATGGCGAAATCATTGGCGGCTCGCAGCGTATGGCATCTTACGAATTGCTGGTGCAACGTATTCATGAGCACGGCTTGCCGGAGGAAGCGTTCAAGTGGTATCTCGACTTGCGCAAGTACGGCAGCGTGCCGCACGGCGGCTTCGGCATGGGCATTGAGCGGGCCGTGGCCTGGATCTGTGGGCTTGAACATGTGCGGGAGACGATTCCGTTTCCGCGGATGCTGAATCGGCTGTACCCGTGAAGAATTGAGTCATCGGGCGACTGAGTCATTGGGCGATTGAAAAGACCCAAGTTTCTCAGCTTCGGTTTTTTAATCGCCAAATCACCCGATCGCCCAATCGCAAAATCCTATGACCACAACCTCAACGAATATCGCTCCCAAGAAGATTCGCGTGATTGGCGTGCCGCTCGATCTGGGGCAATCGCGGCGTGGCGTCGACATGGGGCCTTCGGCCGTCCGCGTGGCAGGGCTTGAGGCACGACTCGAGGCTTTGGGACATGAGGTTGAGGACGGCGGCAACGTTGCTGTCGCTATCCCGGAACAGAAAAAAGAAGGCGACACTCACGCCAAGTATTTGAAGGAGATCACGGCGACGTGTACCAAGCATGCGGAGTTGGTGCTCAAGACGCTCGAAGCCGGGAAGATTCCCCTGGCGCTGGGCGGGGATCATTCGATGGCTGCGGGCACGGTTTCGGGAGTGGCGGAATTCTACCGGCGGCAGAACCAGCGGATCGGGCTCATCTGGATCGACGCGCATACCGACATCAACACTCCAGAATCTTCGCCGAGCGGCAACGTACATGGGATGCCGCTGGCGGCGCTTATGGGGCTGGGTCCGGCTGAGCTGCAAAACATCTTCGACTTTTCTCCGAAGGTGAAGCCGGAGAACTGCGTGCTGGTGGGGGTGCGCGACATTGACGCGGTTGAGAAAGAAAATGTTCGGCGGGCCGGCATCGGAGTTTTCACCATGCGCGACATTGACGAGCGCGGCATGCGCACGGTGATGGAAGAAGCTCTGCGCATGGCCGGACGCGGAACCGCCGGCTATCATATTTCGCTTGATATGGACTGGATCGATCCCGAGGACGCGCCGGGTGTGGGCACTCCGGTGCGCGGCGGGGCTACTTACCGCGAAGCTCACTTGGCAATGGAGATCATTGCTGACCACGGACGCATGGTGAGCTTCGAGATCGTTGAAGTGAATCCGGTGATCGATGAACACAACCGGACTGCTGACCTGGCGGTGGAACTGGCACTGTCGGCGTTTGGAAAAAAGATTCTGTAAGAGCATATGAAGAAGCTTCGGGTCGGAATTCTTTTCGGAGGACGCAGCGGAGAGCATGAGGTTTCTCTGCTCTCGGCGGCGTCGGTTCTCAACGCCATCGATACAGACAAGTACGAAGTCGTGCCCATCGGCATTACCAAGGATGGCCGCTGGCTAACGGCGGAACACGCCGAAAACCTGCTGCAGGGCAAACTGGTTCTCGAGCCGCGGCAACTGCGTGCCGGCGATCCTGAAACTACACCAGCTGCGGCGGTACTCGCGCGGGGAGAGTCGGTGGTTGTGCCTCCGGAGCCGGTGCACCGGCAGAGCGGGCTGGTCCCTTTTCAGACAGATGCCAGCCTCACGCGGCGCGCCAGCGACCGCGCCATCAACGTGGATGTGATCTTTCCTGTGTTGCACGGAACCTTCGGGGAAGACGGAACGATTCAAGGGCTGCTCGAACTGGCTGACATCGCATACGTCGGCGCGGGCGTGCTGGGCTCGGCGGCGGGCATGGATAAGGACATTATGAAGTCGTTGTTCAGCGCCGCGGGGCTGCCTATTGTGAAGCACGTCACCATTCTGCGCAGCGCATGGGAGAAAGACGCGAAGAAGGTTCAAAAGTTTGTTGAGAGCAAGCTGAAGTATCCGGTGTTTGTGAAGCCGGCGAATCTGGGGTCGTCGGTGGGAATCAGCAAGGTGCATGACCGCAGGGAACTCGGTCCAGCCATTGAGGAAGCGGCGAAGTTCGACCGGAAGATTGTCATTGAGCAGGGTGTGGGTGGCAAGAAAAACAAAGCGCGTGAGATTGAGTGCTCGGTGCTGGGTAACGACGAGCCGATCGCTTCGGTTCCTGGTGAAATTGTTCCGGTCAAGGAGTTCTACGACTACAACGCGAAGTATCTTGACGAAGGCTCGGAGTTGATCATTCCGGCGAAGCTCACCAGGGCGGAAACGAAGAAAGTCCAGGAGCTGGCGGTGCGGTCGTTTAAGGCGGTTGATTGCTCCGGGCTGGCCCGTGTGGATTTTCTGATGGAGCCTAGTTCGGGAAATCGGCCGCGGAAGATTTATTTGAACGAGATCAATACGATGCCGGGATTTACCGCGATCAGTATGTATCCCAAGCTGTGGGCGGCGTCGGGACTCGAGTATGCGGACTTGATCGACCGGCTGATCCAGTTCGGGCTGGAGCGGCACGCGGATAAGAAGAAGAATCAGTACAGCCGATGAGACTTTACGGAGTTCCCGCCTTCTGCATGAAGCTTGCCTGATCGCCCTTCATCTTTTTCAACCCCTCCACGGGTAGATAGACCATGTGCCCGGCCTCGTAGGTGGTGTAGGAAATATTGTCACGATACTTCTGGGGCAAGTCGAGGTGCTGAATCGCGTAGTTCGCCGCGAAATAGGGCGTGGCCAGGTCGTAGTAGCCTTCCATCACCAGAATCTTCAGATACGGATTCTTCACAATGGCTTGACGCATGGCGGAAGCTGTGTCGGGAAAGCCTTCGCTGGCCGATCCCCAGTCCCATTGGATGCCCGCGTTTTGCGCCCGCACGTTGTACGGCATGTCAGTCTTGTATCCAAGCTCGGTCCGTACGTAGTTGTTGAAGACGGAGGTGAAGGGTGGTTGGGTGGCCGAGCCCGTGGGATCGTAGAACGGCGTGTCGAGCAAGCCGTTAGGATCGGGACCGGTGTAGCGGCCATCGAGGCGTCCGACGCGGAGTTTCTGGTCGATCAGCAGATAATGGGTGAACTTGCCGACATTGATGCGCAGATTGGCCTCGTCTACAACTTCCTTGCTCAGGCCGGTGTAGCGGGCCAGTTGTTCAATGGTTTTTTCGCGTTCCTGGGGAGTGAGTGCGTCGCCCTTGGCCAAAGCCATGGCGTAGTCGCCAAATGCCCACTGTTCCGATTCCTGCCGGGCGTGGTTCATGTCCTGTGCAAGATCAGGCGCGAGCCTGTGGTGATAACCCGCGATCATGGTGAATGACGGAATCAGGAAAATGTAGGGCTGGTCATTAGTTTTGGTCTCTTCGAGGGTTTCGAAATTCAGCACGCTGGAGAGCAGCGTGATGCCGTTGAAGGAAATGCCGCGATCGGCGAGATATCCGGCGATTCCGGCGGCGCGCGTGGTTCCGTAGCTTTCACCAAAAAGGAACAGCGGTGAGGACCAGCGTTCGTTGCGGGTGATGTAGAGGCGGATGAACTCGCTGAAGGCCTCAATGTCTCCCTTGAGACCCCAGAATTTCTTGAACTGCTCAGTATCGGCTGCGCGGCTGAATCCGGTGCCGATGGCGTCGATCAGCACGAGGTCACTCTTGTCGAGCAGGGTGTAGGGATTGTCTTCCATGTGGTAGGGAGCGGGCGGCATGAATCCATCGGGCTGCAGCACAACGCGTTTGGGTCCGAGCGCTCCCATGTGCAGCCAGATCGAAGCCGAACCGGGGCCGCCATTGAAGGCGAAAGTGAGCGGGCGCTTGGCGGCATCCTGGCCATCGAGGGTGTAGGCGACGTAGAACATCTCGGCTTCGATCCTGCCGTCACCGCGCTTGATGGGAAGACGTCCGGCGGTCGCGGTATATTTCAACAGCTTGCCATCTACGGTGATCTGGTGATGGGTCGCGACCGGAGCCGCTTCGGTCATGTCGTAGTGCTCTTCTTTGTCCTTTTCCTTGTCGAAGGAGGCTTGGGGTGCCGCGGGCTTCTGCTCGGAAGAAGTGTCGGGCTTAGGAGCCGAGTTGTCAGGCTCGGAGGCCTGAGCCGCCGGCTGCTTCTTTTGGCTCTGGGATTTCGGAGTGCTGCTCTGCTGTGAACTGGTTTGCTGGGAGTTCGTCTGCTGGCCAAAGGCAGCAACCGCCAGAACGCAACCAGCGACCAACGTGAGGAAAGGCGACCTCATGATTTATCCCTCGTCTAGAAATGCGGAGTGAATTTTGCGAACGGCATGAATTGTACACTCCCCTTGCAGAGTCCCTGCGGAGGTTTTCAGGGGGCCTGCCGGTTCCCGTCCGAAGTAACTACACGACTGGCCTGCCCTTGCCGATGGAGTTGGCATGGCTGGCAATCGCCTTCGTTATCTGACCGCGGATGATTGGATTCTAATTCGGGCCAGGGCAGAGCAGCGCACTTTCAAGGTGGGGGAGGAGATCATCCGGCCAGGCGACTGGGGCGCCAGCATTTTCATTATTCGTCGAGGGGAAGCGTCGGTGGAGTTGGCCGGGACTGGTTCCAGGGTGATTGTGGCCGCGCTCGGGCCGGAGGACATCTGCGGCGATATGGCGTTTCTGGAACAGGGTAAGGCGACGGCAGCCGTCGTAGCGAAGGATCCAGAAGTCGAAGTCGACGAAATCAAGGCGCAGGAGTTGCAGGAGATCCTGGAAGCTTTCCCCCGGATGGCCTCCCGCTTTTACCGGTCACTGGCGCTGGTCCTGATGCGGAGGCTGAAGGCGACCTCCGACGAATTAGCCCGGGAAATGATGCTACGCGACCGCCGGTAGCAGACACATTTCCGCACCTCAATGGAGATGCAAAATTGGGTAATAATATACTTCGCTCAGTAACCCTGCTAGAGTGAGGTTGCCGTGACAGGGGAGTTTTTAACAGGGAGGGGATTAACTTGTTGATACGTATGACCAAAATAACCTTGCGTCCAAAACTGCAAGCGAGCATCATATGAGGCAATCCGTGTAAACAGCGGAGGCGGACGGATTTTCTCGTCGACCCCGGCGCACTCAAATAAGACGCCGGGGCGTTGTATTTTAGGGAAGCCATTTCGTTCCCCACCCTACTATCTTCCCCCACCAGCTCCGGCGATATTTCGAGTCGTAGAGGATCGCTACGACTCTCCTACTGAATTCTGCTGTCATCGACTGGTTAAGCCTCGCACAAATCAACTCCCGGCATGAAGGGTTGACAATCAGGTCTGCAAGTTGGAGTCCCGCTATGTTGTCAGATTTGCGTTTGATCTTAATCTCAACAGAAGATAGGTGTTGTTTGATAATCTGCGGCGTGACGTTGGATGTCCCCTTTCTGTAAAAGTACCGATATGCTTTAGAGAGGCGAATATTATCGACCTTCTCTCGCGATTCAATCATCACGTCGCCAACACCACCGACGCCGCGCAAGTAGAGCACATAGCGTTCTAGTAACACGGTCATGCAGTAGTGATACGGATGAAACCGCCATACCGCGTATGTTTGTTTATGAAGTTTTTTGTCGATGATGACGGTAATGACCGTGTATTTAGCGTCCTGAATCAAGCCCAGCAGAGCCGCATCAAAAGTGGCGCGGGTCGCCGAATCGTTCAAGACCTTGTATGGATCGATGTTGGAATGCAAGATGTCGCGTCGGTGTAGGGGGAAATCGGAACGCCCGAACGTCGTATTCTTGATCTCGTTTAGTCGAGTAGTGAATTCGGCAGAAGCGTAGCCTTCCTCCATGATGATGCCCGTCAGTCCCAAATATTGCTGATTGGGATCGTCCGAGCCTTTCATGTCCTGATGGCCGCATTCATCTATAAAAAGTCTGAACACAAATGCCTATTGAAATTGCGGCTTGGGAGCGAACATCGCCAAGGGTGCACCACTTGCTAATTCTTCGGCCCTGAGCATCACTTTACCTGCATCATTTGCGTGGCCCTTCAACCGATATTCCCCTCGTCGAACGCGGTCGAACGCCTCGCTTCTCGCGATAACACCGTTGACCATACCTGATGCATTCTTAGTATTTTTCATTAGCTTCGCTGCGATCAGGATAGATTTAACTTCAAGCGATTTAACGGTCCCCCCATTGTATTTTGCGATCTCAATCAGGGCCTGGGTCTGTGTCATGTTCCGAATTTTACGGAGCGGGAAGCCGTCAGCCTCCGTGGAAGTTTCGTCGCGAAGAAGTACGGCAACGGAGAGAGTGAGAGCCGCGATTTCCTTATCCAGTTCTTGGATTGGACGCATTAGTTTCTCCCGTTTTTCCAGCAATTCCTTCTTCTTCTGCGTAAGCCTTTGAATTGTCTGGTCTTGGGTGACCATATTCCCTCCTAGGTACTCCAAATGCTTCAATTCAATGCAAGCAACAAACCAATATTGACTATTCGCTTGCAATTTCCCTGCGTAAACTACATGCGGATTACAAAAGGCGGACGGCCCGCGTGCCGTGGTCTTGGACACGACACATACAAACGCAGCACACGAGCCGCCTACCAATTGACCAGCACTGAGAGACGTTCTTTCTAAGGGAGCCGCTCTCTCAGTGCTTTTAATTGTTGCCTATGGCTGCGCGTAACGCAAGAGCGAAACAGCAAGGTTATCCACAGGACGAATTCGGAAACTTTTCTAACCTGCTAGACAAGCTCCTCGCTGTCCCCCACTCCAAGATCAAGGCGGAACTCGACGCTGAAAAGCGGAAAAAACGAACGCAGAAGAAACGCGCCGCCGTGGGCCACGCTTTCCGCGATGCGGACTAGAACGCCTCTTCTCGCTCCCAGCCCGCCTCCTTCCCGGTAAGCTCCTTGTAGGTAATCCGCTTCCCAACTAGATTCCGCAGCACAAGATCAAAACGGTCTGCATCGTTCTTCGGCTCTTCCTTGGTGCCCCGATTGTTGTATCGAAATACCTGTTCATCTAGGTACGCGTCCATGTGGAACGGCTCAACGGCAACGTAGGTGCCATTTAATCCACGCTTGAGCAATGTCCAGAAGTTCTCTAGGCCATTCGTGTGAACGCGGCCACGGACGTAGGTTTCGATGTGATTTACGACTTCATGAATGTAATCATTCTGCTTGAGCCGTTTATATGCGTGCGCTTCATCGGTGTAGACCTTAGTTCCGGGATGAATGTTTTGGAGTACTTGCGTTTGCAAACTTAGCCGCGAGGTGTCCGGCACGACGGCGGTACGAATCTTACCGGCTTTGCGGTCGAGCATCCCCATAACAACCGTCTTGCCTATGGGGCCAGAATTCGTCTCACTCGCGCTCAAGGTGCGATACCGCGCACGTTTCGCCACGTGCATATTCTTGAGTTTCCCGCCGATGAAGGTTTCGTCTACTTCGACTTCGCTACCTTCGCCGCCGATCTTCTCAAACGTGCCAGTACGCAAGGCCACACGAATGCGATGCAGCATGAACCATGCCGACTTCTGCGTCACACCGATAGCGCGGTGAATCTCGTAGCTGCTAATCCCATTCTTGCAATTGGCAATCATCCACGTCGCGGTCAGCCATTTATCCAAACTGATAGGACTATCCTCGAAGATCGTGCCGACCTTGATTGAGAACTGGCGCTTGGGATGTTTGGTTTTGCACTCCCACAATCGGCGCGTTGCGATGAAGCGCACGTCCTTCGATTTGCATGTGGGGCAGATCGCGCCATCCGGGAATATCCGCGCCTTCAGGAACTGAAAACATCGTTCTGGATCGGCAAAGTAAACGATGGCTTGCTGAAGGGTTTTAGGTTCGGTTGCCATGCTCCGAACATATCAAAACCAATCTCCTGAGTCAAGTATATTATTACCCAAAATTGCTGGTTGACGAGCCACATTCCGCGTTGTAGCATCGTAAGGACAAGTTTGCCTTTCGGGGCAGACCTGAATTTCATGCAGAGTGGCTGAGGGACGAGCCCTGTGACGCCACGGCAACCGGATCGGGATCATATATCTCGACCGCCAGGTGCCAACTCCCGCCCGGAAACGGGGAACATGAGATTCGGATGCGAGCTTTCATTTCTATTTGCATTCCGATACCTCTTTTCCTTATTTCCTGGAAAAGAGGCTTTGTATTTTAGGGTACCTTTTTCCCGGCTCGTCCCCAGCTATTCGCGGTTATTTAAGAAAGCGAGTAGCCCGATGTCGAATAACGACGGTCATCTTCACTACGAACTGCGCTGCCGGGAATGCGGCCGAAGCTGGGGAAACCAGCCCCGCTCAATCTGCCACGAGTGTTTCTCTGCTCTGGAAGTCAGCTACGACTACGACGCGATTCGGAACAGGAATGCCAAAGGAACGTCTGCACAGGGAGCGTTCACACGTGAGCGCATCGCGCAACGGCCGCCGAACATGTGGCGCTATGCCGAATTGCTACCGCTGCCGGCGGGTTTTGAGCCGCGGCTGCCGGTGGGGTTCACGCCTTTGTTCCCGGCGCCGCGTCTGGCTGAGCGGCTTGCCGACACCCGGGACGCCAGAAGCGAAGCGAAAATCGCCGCGCAGAATCTTTACCTGAAGAACGACGCCGTGTGCTTGCCCACTCTGAGCTTCAAAGACCGTGTTGTAGCAGTGGCGCTCGCTCAGGCGCAGGCTTTCGGCTTCGATACGGTTGCGTGTTCCTCCACCGGAAACCTGGCCAATGCCGTGGCGGCGCACGCGGCGCGCCTGGGTCTGAAAGCTTGGATCTTCATTCCATCCGATCTAGAACCCGCAAAGATTCTTGGCACACAAGTCTTCGGCGCGAACGTGGTGCGCATCGCGGGCAACTACGACCAGGTAAACCGGCTGTGCTCGCAGATTGCCGAAGAGCGCCGCTGGGGCTTCGTCAACGTGAACCTGCGGCCTTACTACGCTGAAGGGTCGAAGACTGTCGGCTTCGAAATCGCCGAGCAACTGGGCTGGCGTTTGCCGGATAACGTTGTCGTCCCCATGGCTGGCGGGTCGCTCATTACTAAGATCAAAAAGGCTTTCGACGAACTGATCAAGCTTGAGTTGGTTGAGGAAAAGCCGGTGAAGTTCTTCGGCGCGCAGGCTACGGGATGCTCTCCGATTTCGACTGCGGTGAAAACCGGCAGTGCTGAGATCGATCCGCAGAAACCAGCGACCATCGCGCGTTCGCTCGCCATCGGCAATCCCGCCGACGGACACTATGCCATCAAGACCATCAAGCAGAGCGGCGGATGGAGCGAGGATGTCAGCGACCCGGAGGTGATCGATTCGATCCGCCTGCTGGCGGAAACCGAAGGCATCTTCACCGAAACCGCCGGCGGTGTGACCGTAGGCACGGCGGGCAAACTCTATCGTCAGGACCGCATCCTGCCCGAGGAAACAACGGTGTTATGCATCACTGGCAACGGGTTGAAGACGACCGACGTGCTGGCCGGCATCTATGAGATTGAGCGGCCGATCGCGCCCAAGCTGGCTGAATTCGAGAAGTATCTGCAGGAGCCGCTCGACACCGTTGAGGGTGCCAAAGAGGCGGCCACGGTGGGCGTTTAGGAACGGAGGCATAAGATGGCGATCACTGTGCAAATTCCGACTGCGCTGCGGCGGCACACGGCGGGCGTAGGTTCGATTGCGTGTGCGGCCACGAACTTGGGAGAGCTGTTCTCCGTTCTCGATGAGAAGTTTCCGGAACTGAAGCCTCACCTGCGCGACGAAGCCGGGCAGGTGCGTCGCTTTCTGAACATTTACGTGAATGAGGAAGATATCCGCTTCCTGGGCGGGCCGGCTTACATCTTCACCGACGGGGATGAAGTGCTGCTGGTGCCGTCGATCGCCGGCGGAACGGAGTAGGTCCCGGCGGTCGTCCTTCCAAAGCTCGTCCGTTTGCAAACCTCGGTGCATCGTGTACAATCTAACTAACCGGTTAATTAATCATGACTCAATCAGCTCAGCGAGACGAGCTTCGCCGGCACCGCCAGGAACTGCGCGATCTTCGCAAACAGTTGCGCGAGCACAGGCATGGATCCCGTCCTTTGGGCTCCCGCGGACAGCCTGAGGAGAGCCGCGCCTCGATTCTGCAGGCGGCCGCAAAGGAGTTTGCCGAGCTTGGTATTGCCGGAGCCCGCACTGACGCCATTGCGCGCGAGGCACGGGTCAACAAGGCCCTGCTCTATTACTACTTCGAAGACAAGGAAACGCTCTACGGCGCAGTGCTCGACGATGCTTTCTCCGGGATGCGGTCAAGAGTGTTTCAGGTACTGGACAGCGATTTGCCGCCGCGCGAGAAGATCGTGGCCTACGTCGGCGCGTATTTCGACTTCATCGCCTCGAACCAGATCTATCCCAAGCTGATGCAGCGCGAGATGATGCGGGCCCGTGAAGGCCGCTCCGAGCACATCGACCGACTGGTCAAGACTTACTTCCAGCCCATCTACCAACGGGTAGGAGAGTTGTTGCACAAGGGAATCGCGGAAGGCGAGTTCCGCAGAGTCGACCCAATACACTTCATTCCTTCTATGGTGGCGATGATCATTTTCTATTTCAGCAGCGCCCCAGTAATGCAGCGGATCGTGCACTTCAATCCGCTGACGCCTCGAGCGCATTGCCGAGCGGCGGGCCGCCGTTCTCGATTTTATTTCCGCTGCGCTGTTTCAACCCCGCTCGAACGCGGGTTCAGCGGTTCGCAATTCAGGAGTCAGCCGATGAGTGCTCGTAACCGATTCTTCATTCTTCTCGGCATCATCTTCGTGATCGCCGCGATTTACTACGGATTTTCCGTCGACCATTCCAAAGACCTGGTGCTGATCGGCACCGTCGATGCGAACCAGGTAATCGTCAGCGCGCAGGTCGAAGGGCGAATCCAGAAACTGCTCGTGGACGAGGGCACGCCGGTGAAGGCTGGAGACCTGATTGCCGTGCTCGATCCCTCAGAGCTGCAAACGCAGGAAGCTGCCGCCGCGGCCAACATCACCAGCCTGCAGCACAAAGTTTCTGAGATGGAGCATACGGAAGAATCCACTTCGGGCTCGACGTCGAGCGATGTGGCGAATGCGCAGGCCAAGCTTTCTTCCGCCAAGGCGCAGCTTCTGCAGGCGAAAGCGACGCTCGATCGCACCGAGAGCGACAGCCGGCGCATGATCGAACTGGCCAAGGCCGGCGTGCAGTCCGATCAGGACCGCGTGCAGGCCGAAACCAACCTGCAGGCGGCGCAGGCGACGCGTGCAGGCTCAGCAGGAATTGGTTAAAGCGGCGGAAGCCGATTTGAACTCCGCCATCGCGCGCACCCAGCAGGCCAATGCGGCGAAGAGCACGGTGCAATCAACCGAGGCTGATCTCAAGAATGCCATCGCGCAGAAAAATCAAGCCGCGGTACGGCTCGGCTACACCAACGTTTATGCGCCGGTCACTGGCACGGTTTCGGTGCGCGCGGCGCGGCAGGGAGAAGTGGTCAACATCGGCGCGCCGATCGTGACCATCGTCGATCTGACTGACACCTGGGCGCGGGTGGCGATTCCGGAAACTTACGCCGACCACATCGGCTACGGCGATGTGCTGCGCATCCGTCTGCCCGGCGGAACGATCACCAGCGGCAAGGTGTTTTTCAAAGGCGTGGAAGGCGACTTCGCCACGCAGCGCGACGTGAGCCGGCGTAAGCGAGATATCAGGACGATTGTCTTGAAAGTCCGATTGGACAATCCCAAAGGCGCGTACGTGCCGGGGATGACTGCTGAAGTTCTGGTTTCGCCGGAGCAAATGAAGGGCAGCAATCCGCAGAGCGCGGCCGCGGCGGGGCAGCAATAATGGACTGAAACCGTCGCGCCATCGCGGTGGAGCACATCGTCAAGAAGTACGGCGACTTCACCGCCGTTGACGACGTTTCGTTCAACGTGAGCGACGGCGAAATCTTCGGTCTGCTGGGGCCGAATGGCGCCGGGAAGTCGACGCTGATCCGGATGATGACCACGCTGATTCCTATCACTGCCGGGCGAGCTCTCATTGCCGGTCACGATGTGGCCAAGGATCCGGACGCGGTTCGCCGAACGATTGGCGTGATTCCGCAGGCGCTGACCAGCGATCTCGACCTTACGGTCGAAGAGAATCTGAACATTTACGCCAAGCTCTACGACGTGCCCGCGAAAGAACGAAAGCGCTCGATCGATGAGTTGCTGGGGCTGGTGGACCTGACCAAGTGGCGCGACGCGCAGACCAAGACGCTTTCCGGCGGAATGCGGCGGCGGCTGGAGATTGCGCGCGGGCTGGTGCATCATCCCAAGATCTTTTTTCTCGACGAACCCACCACGGGACTGGACCCGGTCTCGCGCGTGGCCGTGTGGGAGATGCTGGGCAACATCAAGAGCCAGCGGCAACTCACCATCCTGATCACGACGCATTACATGGATGAAGCCGACCGGCTGTGCGATCGCATCGCCATTGTCGATCACGGCAAGCTGGTCGCACTCGATGCGCCCATGGCGCTGAAAGCGAGCGTGCCCGGGTCGAACGTGATCGAAGCGCAGTTCGAGAATCCTCCCGACGATTGGGAGCAGCGGCTGCACACCATGGACGACGTCACCTCGGTGCAGCATGAAGGCGCTGGCATGTATCGAGTCCTTACCGGCAACGGTTCGCGAACTACCACGGAACTCGTCGAGATGGCCGTCGAAGCTGGGGTTGCGGTGAAGTCGCTCTCGGTGCAGAACACTACGCTGGACGATGTGTTCGTGCATTACACCGGCAGGCAGCTGCGTGACGAACTGCAGAAAGCGTATGCCTTCGTGATGCCGCAGCGGCCGGGGTTGCAGCCATGAAGCTCAGGACTGAATTTAGGAATCGCTCGGATTGGATTTTATGAATCGAATGATGGCAATAGTCGAGCGCGAAATGCGCAAATTCTTTCGGTCCCCGGCGCTGATGCTGGCGTCCATGATTTTTCCTCTGGTGCAGCTCGTCATCCTGGGAAACGCTTTTGGCGGAAAGATTCGGGATGCCCGTCTGGCCGTTGTCGATGAGGACGGCGGCCCGCAAGCGCTGAGGATTCGTGAAGCTTTCGACTCCGTCCGCGCGAACATTCGCACTTTCGTCCCCGTCTACTACGACAACGAGAAAAAGGCGATGGAAGACGTGCGCAACGGCAAGCTTGATGGAGCGGTGATCATTCCGCCGCAGTTTTCGCGGCGGGTTTACGAGGATAACCATCCTCAAGTCGCTGTGGTAGTGGACAACAGTGACAATTTCATGAGTTCCGCACTGGAGTCGGAACTCACCGACCTGGTCAGTGCACTGAACCAACCAACAGTTGAGCCGCGGATCCTGCAGCAGACCGCACTCCAGATTGTCGAACTCTATCCGTATATCGAATACATGAAATATCTGCTGCCGGGTTCGCTCGCACTGGCGATGTTCGTCTCGGTGATGATCGGCGGAGGCATGCTGTACATCGACGACAAGGCGCGCGGCGTGCATGAAGGCTATCTCGTCACGCCGATCACCAAGCTTGAACTTGTGCTGGGGCTCAACCTGGCGGGTGCGATCAAGGCGGTAATGACGGGCGTGATTATTTGCGTGATCGGCTCGTTGATGGCAGGTGTGAGTACGATTTTCAATCCGGTCACTATGCTGGGGCTGCTGGTGATGATCGTCCTCACTTCGCTGGGGTTCAATACCATGATGTTTTTGCTGATGGTGCGCATCGAAGACCCGCTGGTGCCGCGGGCGATGTTCGGCATTTTGAATACGTTGCTATTCTTTCCCAGCGGCGCGATCTATCCCATTCAGGCGTTTCCACCGTGGTTGCGGGCGATTGCCAAGGTTGATCCGTTTACCTACGCCGTCGACGGCTTCAAGTGTCTCCTGCTCAAAGAGACAACACTGGCGGCGGTCTCGGGCGACATGCTGTATCTGACAATCTTCGCTACGGTTACTCTGGGGATTGCGATTCCATTGTTCAAACGCACGCTGTAAGGCACTCACCGCCGAGCATGCCCCAGGGCCGCCGAGAAAATCAAGGCTGGCTTGGTCCAAAGCCCTTTGTGCGTTTGGCTGCGCTCTCGGCGTGCTCGGCAGTGAATAAGTTTGGGAGCCTTTGACTTGTCACAGGCGTCCGGTATTCTAGAAGGCGATGACGCTACTGGACGCGAAAGAGTACCATCCCGAAAAAGAGCGGAAGAGTCGAATTCGGATGATTTCGGCAATCGTTCTTGTCCTGATTTTAGCTCTGGTCGGTTGGTTTAATCGCTTCTGGCCCGAGAAACGCGTTGCCGTAAAATTCTTTTCTTCGCTGCAAAAGAAGGATTTTGAAACAGCCTACGGCATCTACTTTGCCGATCCTGGCTGGAAGCAGCATCCGCAGAATCACAAGCAGTATCCGTTCAACGAGTTCTGGCAGGATTGGGGACCGGGCGGCGAGTGGGGTAACGTTAAGAGCTATCAGATTTACGGCGCCAGCAACTGCCCGGGCGGTGGAAGCGGAGTGGTCGTCGACCTGATCGTGAACGATCGCGCGCAACACGCTCAGCTGTACGTGGACAAAACGGATAAGACAGTCAGCACGCCACCCTGCGATCTGGAATTTCGCTAGGACTTGGCCACGAACTGCTCCAGCGCCTTAGTCAAAGACGCCTCGTCTCCGACATTCAAGCACATCTTCGACCGGTCAATTTGCCGCATCAGCCCGCACAAAACCTTCCCCGGACCGATTTCCACGAAAGTCTGCACACCCTCCCTGATCAGCAGGCGCATGCTCTGCTCCCACTTCACCGAGCCGGTTACCTGGGCAACCAGCGTATCGCGAGCCCGAAGATCATCGCGCACCACCGCCGCTTCCACATTGCAGGCGACTGGATACACCGGCTTCTGCATCTTCAGCGCATTCAAATCGACTTCGAGCCGGTTTTGGGCAGGCTTCATCAGCGAACAATGGAACGGCGCGCTTACCTGAAGCAATTTGGCGCGCTTGGCGCCGCGTTCGTCGGCAAGCTTCGCTCCGCGCTCCACCGCCGCGGTGTTTCCCGAGATCACGATCTGTTCCGGCGAATTAATATTGGCGGGCGAACAAACCTCGCCCTGCGCGGCATCTTCGCAGACGCCAGCAACCTTTTCCAATTCCATCCCAAGGATTGCAGCCATGGCGCCCACTCCTACCGGGACCGCCTCCTGCATATACTTTCCGCGATTGCGGACGGTTCGCACAGCGTCGGCAAAGGTGAAGGTACCCGAGGCAACGTGCGCCGAGTATTCACCCAGGCTGTGACCGGCCACAAACCTCGGCTTGGGGATGCGGCCTTCGAGAACTCGCAGGGCCGCAATCGACGCCGTAAGAATCGCCGGCTGCGTGATTTCGGTCAGGCGTAGCTGTTCTTCCGGACCTTCGAAGCACAGTTGCGACAGTTTGTAGCCCAACGCATCGTCGGCTTCTTCAAACGTTTGCCGTGCGATGGGATAGTTTTCCGCGAGATCCTTGCCCATGCCCACGGCCTGCGATCCCTGGCCGGGGAAAATGAATGCGATCTTGGACGTCGTGATCTCTGGTGATTCGGTCATGGTCTTTGATTTTGCAGGAACTAGTGAGCCGGGACGACTTCCCCTTCCACCGGTGCGGGACGCAGCGCGGCCAGTCCGTGCTCAATCGACTGATTGATGCGCCGCTCGGAAAATTCCGCCGCCACGCGCACCGCATTCTTGATCGCATTGGCATTGGAAGAACCGTGCGTGATAATGCAGACGCCCTTCACCCCGAGCAGGGGCGCTCCTCCGTATTCGGTGTGGTCGATGCGCTTCTTGAAGTCAGCGAATGCACTGCGCGAAAGCATGTACCCGACCTGACTGGTGATGGTCGCCTTCAGCGACTCTTTCAGCACCGTTCGCACCAGGTTCGCCACGCCCTCGGAAATCTTGAGAGCGACGTTGCCCACGAACCCGTCGGCAACGATGACATCGACGTGGCCATTGAACAGATCGCGGCCCTCCACATTGCCCACAAAGTTCAACGGCAGTCGCTTCAACAATTGAAACGTCTCGCGCGTCAGTACGTTGCCCTTGGTTTCTTCCTCGCCAATCGAGAGCAAGCCCACGCGCGGCCTTTTCCCGGCTGAAAAATTGGACCGGGGCATGGTGTGCCCGAACATAGACCGGAAATAAATCTCGCCCATCACCGCGAACTGTTCGAGATTGTGCGGCTTGCAATCGACGTTCGCGCCAACGTCGAGCAAGATTGCTGCCGTTCCCGGAGCCGTAGGAAAAACCGCAGCCAGCGCCGGACGGTCTACACCGTGCAACGCACCGAGCACCATCTTGGCCGTAGCCATGGCCGCCCCGGTGTTACCGGCGGTGACGAAGCCGGCGGCACGTCCCTCGCGCACCAGTCGTAGCCCCACGCGCATGGAAGAGTCGCGCTTGGCGCGAACCGCTTGCACCGCTTTATCTTCCATGGTGATGACTTCGCTGGCATGGACGATCCCGATCGGCAGCCGCGCCGCCGCTGGGTGACGATCCAGCTCCGCTTTGATCGTGGCTTCCGGACCGATGAGCAGCACACGCACACCGTAACTGCGCGCGGCGTGAATTGCGCCTTCGATCTCAGGCTTGGGCGCCCGGTCCGAACCCATCGCATCCAGCGCGATCACGCTAGGCATTCTGGTAGGAAATTAGCTGGCTTCTTCAACGTCCAGGACTTCGCGGCCTTTATAGTAGCCACACTTGACGCAAGCGCGATGTGGCATCTTCTTCTCGTGGCAGTTCGGGCACTCCGAGAGCGAGTGGCTCTTCAGGGCATCATGCGCGCGCCGGGTTGACGTGCGCTTCTGAGAATGTCTTCGTTTAGGATTCGGCATGGTCTATAAATTCCTCTCGCCGAGGTCTGGGCCTCGCATAAATCGATCTGCATCCAAGTCTTGATTTCTTTCCTAGTGAGCCAGCTTGCCGCGGATCTCCTTCAGCGCTGCCCACCGTGGTTCTTCCTGCGCCACCGCGCACGAGCACTGTTCCTCATTCAGGTTCTTGCCGCAGTGCGGGCACAGCCCCTTGCAGTTTTCGCGGCAGGTGACCTTTAACGGGACGGCCAGCAGGACTTGCTCGCGCACCACATCGTCGAGCAGAACTCCTTCACCCTCATAATAGCTGATCTCGGCTTCCGCGTCGGTCACCGACATCTCATCTCGCCCGGCATCTGCGCCCTGAGGACGATATAACAGATCAAACTCGCGCTTCACATCCTGCGTTAGCGGTTCCAGACACCGCGCACAGCTCAACTCCAGATTCGTCTCCAGCCCGCCCCGGACGCGTATGTCTTGTATTATCTTATGCTTGCCGTGATGCTCCTCGACCAGGTCCGCCCGCCCGCTGCTCTCGATCGGCGTTATCTGGCGATACTCCGGACCCAGGTCAATCACGCCCGGTTCGAACTTCTCCGCAAACTCTATCGGATGAAGTTCCAAATCCTTGACCTCGAAGAACATCGGAAACCTCCGCGCACCGTCCAGTGACCGCCCAGGCCCGCGGAAGCACGCCAGGAAGGCGCAAGTACCGCTAGGAGCAAGACCAAGCATAAAGGTTGGGAGAAAGCAGTGTCAAGGGAGGACCGATCATCTGGCTCCATATGTATATGCTATACTTATCCTAGGGATTTCATATGCCAGTACTTTACGTCGAAAACGTCCCCGACGACCTCTATCAGGCTCTCCGTAAGCGCGCCCGGCAGAATCGCAAGTCGATGGCCGCCGAGGTCATCTCTCTGTTAGAGCGTGACATACCGACGAAAAAAGAGTTGCAACGACGCCGTGAATTCTACAAACGAATGGCGGAGCTACGCGCCCTTCCGCCGGGAATCTCGATTGCTTCGCCAACGGCTGAGGAGATGATCCGTGAGGACAGGAATCGTTGACCGCTCTGGTTCTTGACGCCAGTGTTGCCCTGAAATGGGCGATCCCGTCAGCCCAGGAAACGCTGACCACTGAGTCTCTTCAACTCTTGCAACGTTACGTGGCCGGCGAGATCAATTTCATCGTGCCCGATGTTTTTTGGGCCGAAATCGGCAATGTCATGTGGAAAGGTGCTCGTCAACGAAGATGGCCACAAACTGTGGCTGAGAACGCCGCGTCAGCCATCCGGGAGCGGGACTTCTTAACCGTCTCGTCGCTGGAGTTGCTGCCCGAAGCTCTCAGGATCGCCTTCGTCCACGACCGCAGCGTCTACGACTGTCTCTACATTGCCCTCGCCATTCAGTTCCAGATCGAAATGGTTACCGCAGACGAGCGTCTGGCCAACGCCATGGCTGCCCGCTTGCCCGTAAAATGGTTGGGGGCATTTGGGATATGAGCCATGAATCATGGTGACTTCACCGGATAAGATAAATGAGCCGTTCCAACGCCACGCCGATTTAGCAGCGGCCTTCATAACCCTGCTCGGGTTTCTCGCTCGTCTTTGGGCCGCTCACGGAATCTTCCTCAATCCCGATGAAGCGCTGCACTTCCGCCTGGCCAACCAGGTCTCGCTGGATCTTGCCTACAAGGCAAGCCTCACCGCTGCTCATCCGCCGTTGCTCATCCTATTGCTCTACTACTGGCGCGTGCTCGGCACGTCGGAACTCTGGCTGCGCTTGCCTTCAGTGCTTGCGGGCGGTGTTTTTTGCTGGATGTTCTACAAATGGTTAAGCAAAGCCGCAGGCAGCCTTGCCGGCATGATCGGACTTCTGTTCGTCGCTCTCCTTCCGCCCATCATCCGGGTCGCAGCCGAAGTGCGGCAGTACTCCCTGCTGCTGGCATTCCTGGTCAGCGCTTTGTATTTACTGGACGAAGCTTTCGCGAGGAACTCTACCAGCCGGATGGTCGCCTTTACGCTTTGCCTTTACCTCGCCATGCTGGTTCACTACTCGGCATTCTGGTTCGCTGCCGCGCTCGGCATTTACGCGCTGTTCCAAATCTTCACCGAGCGCCCGCCCGCCACCTTGGTGGCAGCTTGGGCACTCAGTCAATTAGGCGGTCTGGCTCTCGCGGCGTTTTTGTATAAGACGCATCTTTCGAAACTGAGCGCGAACGATTCAACGACTCAGCTGCAAGGCTTGATAAACGAGTATTATCTCCACCGCTCTTTTTTCGATCGCGCCCACGATAACCCCCTCCTGTTTTTCGTGGGGCACACTTTCGGAGTCTTTCAATATTTCTTCGGCCTGCTTGCAGTGGGTGATGTCATGTGCCTTTTGTTTGTCGCAGGAGTCGCGCTCCTGCTGCGCGGGGAAGGCTCCGCGGAGGGTCGAACTTCTTCGCGCCGGTTGGGATTATTTCTGCTCCTCCCCTTTGCGATTGCCGGTATCGGCAGCCTGGCTCACATTTATCCCTACGGAGGCACGCGCCACGTCGCATTCCTGATTATCCCGGCAATCGCTGGCATTAGTGTGGCGCTCGCCAGCTTGTCAGGAGGCAGATGGCGTCGCGGACTTGCGATCGCTGCTCTCGTCATCGTAGCCTGCGCCGCCTTTGGCAAACCGCGCCAGCCCAGGATGAACCGCGCCGACCAAAGCCGCAAAAACATGGCCGAGGCGATGGACTTCGTGAGGAAGAATGTTGATCACTCCAATCTCGTCTTCACTGATTACCAGAGCGACCTTATTCTCGGTCACTATCTGTGCCGGCAGCGTCCCATCGCGTTCGATCCCGCCCCGGCCGACTACGAACAATTCTCCTGCGAAGGTTACCGGGTCGCGTCCACCGACTATAAAACCGCATGGATGCTGTGGGGAGACAATTTCCCGAAGGAATGGCAGCGGGTCGTGCAATCCTACGGTATTAAGCCGGGGGAAACCGTCTGGATTGTTCAGATGGGATGGGGAATATATCTTCCCGAGGATTTGCGGAAGCGCTTCGCAGAGTTCCGCGATCTGCCTTTCGAGTCGTTCGGCAATAACATCAAGATCTTCAAGATGACTGTTGGCCAACCGATGCCGGCGGCGGCTCCCTAAGCACACATTCCTGCAATCAATTCCTAAAGTGCAATTCATTTCCCCGCGATCGGCCGATTCAGCCCCAACGCCCGCACAGTGACTTCATCCGGAACGTTCCGCCCATCTTTTCTTGTCACTACTCCGAAGTTGCCCGAGTAATCCCACATCGCCCAGCCCATCCCATGCCGTTCCAGCGCCGTCCGTACGTCTTGAATCCACGCCTCACGATCCTGCGGGTCCACATAATCGCGGTAGACGCCAAACTCATTGCATACCACCGGAACTCCGCGCTGCCGGGCCCATTCGGAGACCTGCGTAATCTCGGCATCAATGCGCGCCGCGTCCCAGTGATCGTCCCCATAGCGGATCACCGCCAGACGGTCCACCGCATCCGGCACTCCCGCTGCCACTTTCGCAGCCGATTCCGGTGATGACGGATAATGCAGTCCTTTCACCCAATGCCAGAAATATGAACTCCAGGTCGCACCCTGGTGGGTGAAGATGTGTGGCTCGTAGAAATGAAAGTTGTAGATCACGTTGGGATCGCGCAGCGGTTCGATAAAAACCAGATCGTCGTCATCCGACCAGCGCGCTCCGGCCGCGATCATCGAGTGCTGCGGAGCCCCTTCGCGAATCGCTGCCGCCAGCTTCGCCTGCACCCCGTACCAGCGGTAACGGTCGGACATCTCCGGCTCATTCAGGATTTCAAAGAACACCCGCTCCGCGTCCCAAGTCGAATAATGCCGCGCTAGCACTCGCCAGAAATCGGCGAACTCCTGTACAAAGCTGTCGTCTTTCGCGAGCCGTGTTTTGAAGTCGCTGTCCGGATGAAGATCGATCACTACAGCCAGCCCGCGATCCAGAATCATCTTCACCGCCGCGTCAAGATGCCCCAGATACTCCGCCGGAATCTCCTCCGGCCGGTGACTCGCCATCATCGGTTGCGGATCAACGCTCAACCGCACGTGATCGAAACCCATCGCTTGAATCAGCGCGATGTCTTCCGCCGTGGTCCAGTTCTGAAAATGTTCCTTGGTGTATCCGCGCTTGTCATAAACCTGCGCAAACCATCCGCTGGTGTTGATACCACGCTTCAGATGTGCCAGCCGCGATGCGGAAACGGACGAAACCGGCTGGATCAAAGAGCCGGGTCCAGCCGTCTGCGCCGGCGAGAGACTCAGCCCGCCCAGAAAGGCCAGCAGCGCGGCACCCCACATGATCCTCAGACACTTCATGTTAAGCCAGAATCGGCAGCGCGCGAATCCTCTTCTTCGTCGCCGCATAAATCGCACTGCACAAAGCCGGTGCCAGCGGCGGCACCGAGGGTTCTCCAATCCCGCTCGGCGCCTCCGTGCTGGGCACGGCATACACCTCGACCACTGGACTCTCGTCCATCCGCAGCGGAGGGTAATCGTCGAAATTTCCCTGCACCACCCGTCCTTTCTCGATGGTGATCTTCGCCCGCAGCGCGTTCGACATTGCGTAAACGATCCCGCCCTGAATCTGTTGCTCCAGAATGCTGGGATTCACCACCTGCCCGCAATCCACAGCCGCTACCACGCGATGTACGCGTGGCACGTCATTCTCCATGCTGATCTCCACCACCTCACCCACGTAAGAAGAAAAGCATCCAAAACAGGCGATCCCGCGAAAGCGCCCCACCGGCAAAGCATTCTTCCATCCTGCCTTATCCGCGGCCAGTTGCAGCGCGCCGCGCATTCGCGCCGTACGCCATGTCGTATCGAAGTACTGGATGTTCTGATCCTTCCCCAGCATGTGCAGCCGGTATTCCAGTGGATCTTTCCCCGCCACCACGGCCAGCTCATCAATAAAGCTTTCGCTCGCGAATCCAGCCTGCAATGCATAAACGGATCGCATCCAGCCCAGCGGTACCGGGGTCTCGGCGAGCACGTACTCCAGCGAAACATGTGGCAGCCCGTAAACAAACGCCGCCTCATCCGGCAAATCAGGATCGACCCCGTTCGGTCCCGGCTGGCCCTTCTGCCCGCTGATCGACGGTGCGATGATCCGATGCGAAAATGCCACTGGCCAACCCACTCCATCCAGCACCGCGCTCAACTGATGCAGGCTCGCCGGACGGTACGTCGAAAACCTCATATCATCTTCCCGAGTCCAAATCACTTTCACTGGAGTGTTCGCGGCTTTCGACACCAACGCCGCTTCCACCGCGTAGTCATACTCCAGTCGCCGTCCGAAACCTCCGCCCATCAGCGTAACGTTCACCTTCACCTGGTCGGGATCCAATCCCAGCGTTTTGGCAACCTGATCGCGGCAATCCTGAGGCACCTGCGTCGGAGCCCACAACTCGCACCTCGTTCCCTGAAAACTCGCGGTGCAGTTCCCCGGTTCCATCGGCGCGTGCGCCATGAATGGAAGCTGATACTCGGCAGAAATTCTCCGCCCGGTGACTTTCGACACGTCGCCCACGGAATACAAACTCGCGCCCTTCTTGGCTGCGGCCTGTTTCAAGGATTCCGTGACCGCCGCGGTGTTCAAGTCTTTGTTCGGCCCCGGATCCCAGCTCACGTTCAGCATCCGGCGGCCCTCCATTGCGCCCCAGACACTATCGGCCACCACCGCGACAGCCGCGTCACTGATTTTGGCCACGTAACGCACGCCGGCGATCTTCTTCGATTCCTTATCGTCAAAGCTCAGCGCCTTTCCGCCGATCGTTGGACTCCGCGACAACACCGCGTACTTCATCCCCGGCATCCGGAAGTCGATGCCGAACACGGCCTCGCCCTTTACCTTCGCCGGCGTGTCCACGCGCGCCAGCCGCTGTCCGACAATCTTGTAATCCTTGTTCTGCTTCAGGGGCACGTCCGTCGGAATCGGCAGCGTCGCGGCTTTCTCCGCCAGTTCTCCGTAGCTGAGTCGCCGCTGGGACGCTCCATGCAGGACGTTACCTTCCTGAGCCACGCAGTTCGATCGCGGTACTCCCCACGTCAGCGCCGCCGCCGAAAGCAGCATCTCTCGCGCCGCTGCTCCCGCCTTCCGCATCGGATCCCACGTCGTCCTTACGCTCGCGCTCCCGCCTGTACCCTGATCCCCGTAGAGCGTGCTCGCCCCGGCCTGCTCGATCTCAATCTGCTTCCAGTCCGCTTCCAGTTCTTCCGCCAGAATCATAGGCAGCGCCGTGCGCACTCCCTGCCCCATCTCCGAGCGCGCCACCACAATCGTCACCTTGTTGTCCGGCGTGATCCGCAGATAAGCGTTGGGTGAAAAACCTCCTTTGCCCGATCGTCCCGCATGCGGCAGGTAAAAACCCACAACCAGCCCTGCTCCCGCCGCTGCTCCGACCGCAACGAACTCACGCCGAGTCAAGCCTGATCCGCTTAGCGGACTCATCGCGCACCTCCCATCCCCACCGCTCGATGAATCGCCTTGCGAATCCGTTCATAGGTCCCGCAACGGCACAAGTTGCCATTCATCGCCTGCGTAATCTGCTCATCGCTCGGATTCGGTGTCTTCGCCAGCAGAGCCGCGGCCGTCATGATCTGCCCCGTCTGGCAGTAGCCGCATTGCGGAACTTCTTCGGCAATCCACGCCTGCTGCAACACATGCAGCCCGTTAGCTCCCAACCCTTCAATGGTAGTAATACTCTTCCCGGCAACCTGCGAAACCGGCGTCGAGCACGACCGAATCGCCGACCCCTCCACATGCACCGTGCAAGCCCCGCACAGCCCGGCGCCACAACCGAATTTCGTTCCCGTCAGTGCTAAAGTATCTCGCAATACCCAGAGCAGAGGAGTCTCCGGCGAGACGCTTACTTTCTTCTCGTTACCATTCACCCGCAGTGTGAAGTCGGCCATATGCTTTCCAGGGTCGAATTGCAACCTGGACAATCATCCTACTCAACCGGCAAGAAAAGTGGAATGGTGCTCTCTGGAGGACGCGACCGGCTAAAGTTTCCCGCCTTCGTGCCGATCAGAGATAGAGAGCCTCTGAAGGTTTGCAATGAGTCAGGGTCAGACGCTATCTGAACCTTCATGCAGGTTTGGCGAGCCTGGGCGGAGAAGCCACCATTGAAGACTCAGAATCAATCGGAAACTGACTCGGTGCCTGCCGTAGTCGGCACCCGTCACGAACCCCGGTTCAGACTCGAAGTTGACATCAGCATCCGTACCCGATCCCGCGGCGTGCTGGCCGGCGACACCGTGGATATCAGCGAGTCCGGAATTTCAGCTATTCTGAAGATTGAAGTTCCCTTGTCCGAGATCGTGGAATTGGGCTTCATCGTCCCGATCGGCCGAGTAATTATTCCTGCAATGGTCCGCCAAAGAGATTGCTTCCGCTACGGTTTTCAGTTCCTTGGGTCAGGCGCCGCGCAAGAGGTGATTCGGTCAACCTGCCGCCAGCTTGCCGTTGAACAAACCCTCTTGCGCGATCAAGCGGTTCCACCAGACTAGGCATCCTTGCTCCCGGTGCGAAACTTGGAATTCTTTCGAATTCTCAGGCTAGCGCCCAGCCTCTCGATTCATCCCCTCCGCCATCCGCCGCTCGATCCCCCTCGTAAACGCCTGAAACGCCGGAATTTCAAACAAACGTAACCCAATCTCTTCCTGCGGAAGATTCTCCGCGTGCGTCTCGCCTTGTTCCTCCCGCAGTGCCACGCGCAGCTTGGCTGCAGTCGTGATATCAAAGCTTTCCGACACGATCACGCGGTTATCGTCCCAATGCTCCACAATCACCGGGCCTTCCTCGGTAGTAATCTGCGCGGTCGAGACCGGACAATGGGCCCCCGAACAATCTGGCACCGCCTGCACGGTCGCGCTGTGATAGCGTTGTGACACCGCTCCTGCATAGAAGTGCGCAAACCGTTCAGCTGCCTGCGGCGTCTTCCACCGCGAAACGTAGAGCAATGCCAGATCTGCTGTACTGGGCGACACTTCAGCTGCCTTGTCCGTCCGCCGGTAGGCCACAAACGTCCCACCCTGCCACGCCGCAGCCACATCATCCGCAATCTTCCGCTCCCCATACTGCTTCAACAGCGCGCGCACATCCAGTTCGCCGATTCCGCCCGCGTCGTACACGTCGTACTGGCCTCCCAGCACTTCCTTCATGTCCGGGATGCGCACCGGCGCGAGCTTCTCGCCCTGTATGTATGTCTCCGGCTGCAGCACTTCATGAGAGTTCCGTGGTGGCCGTGCGAACGCCCCCGCAAATGCCATCTTCTTCCCGCCCGCGTGCAGCAGTTCGCCTTCAAAAATCAAGCCTTGGTTATAAGCAAACGTTCCGGCCTCGCGCAGAATCATCGGCGCATCGTGCATGAGCTGGGAATCGATCACCGCCTTCACCGCCGGCTCTTCCATCTGGTAGATCAGCCCCGGCGTATCTTCCAGGCTGCGCCCCGCGGGCTTGAGCAGGTAATCCACGTACACCACCATGGCCTGACCTTCCACCACGGCCTTGCGCGCGATTGCACTATCGCCAGTGGCGCTGCTGCTTGCCGCGTTGCTCCCGGCTTTCATCCACTTCCCCAAGTCGTAGTTCTGGTCCTGCAGCGCGTGCGTCAGTTCGTGCGCCAGAATCGGCTCCTGGCGGTCCGGAGGCACCCAATTCAGCATCGAAATCGTCTTGGTCTCGTCGTCGTAATAAGCCGCAATTTCCTGACCTGTGGACTTCACCAGAAATTCTTTGAGATTGAAATCCCGCGGCAGAAAGCCGAGCTTCTTCATGCTCAGCTCTTGTTGTGCAAACCTTTTCGTAAATTCTTCTTTCGCCATCAGCCCCGCACTATACTTTTCCACATCGGCCTTGCTCACCAGCCTGCGCTTCACCACCGCGTGCTTCGGCATGCCAGTATCCTCAGCCGCAAAGGCAAAAATCCTGTCCACGGACTCGAACAGCTTCTTGGTGTCCGCGTCCGTCATCTTGACTTCATCGGTGGTGTCTTTGCGGAGCTGGCGCGCCATGTCGCCCAGGCTCTGCCCGGAATCCGCCTGCTGGCCGAAGGCGGAGAGCGCGAACCCTGTCAGAAAGCCGGCCGTGAACCATCCCCACCGCTGCCAAAAAATCGTCATGAGCCTCACTCACAACAAGAATGCACTTCCATCAATTCTCCCTGAGCCGGAGCTGCAACTCACCGCAAAAATCTGGATTGGCCTTACGAAAGTAAGCAAACAGGCGGTGGACGACGGGCGCGTCATGGCTAGAGAGGCCATCTCACGACCGGGTTTGGGAAGGGCACGACTTTGTAAGCCTGATGAGAAACCCGGTCCAGTGACGTGGAAAAGCGGCGCTTCAGCGCGGCGCAAAAGCCCGCAACCGATGAGGGCTTTAGCCCCCGAATGCCACGCCTCCAACCACGGAAGGATTTAGAGGACAGCTTACTCGACGATCGGCGACCGTCTCCTACTTCAGTTTGGCCAGCTTCTCGGTGGCAATCTGCACCGCTTCAGGGTTGGGGTTGTCTTTCTTGATCTGCTCGTAGAGGCGCTTGGCGTCGAGCGGCTGGTTGCTGGTCTCATAGAGTTCCGCCAGTTGCAACTGCGCCGTAGCTTTGCTCACAGAAACCGTGGGCTGGTTGATCAGTTCCTGGTAAAGAGCCACAGCATCTTTGGTGCGGTTCGTGTTTCCATACAGAGCGCCCAGCGCGAGCTTTGCCACCGAAGCCAGCTCTTTGCTGCCGCCTGAAACTACGGCCTTCAGGTTGCTTTCAGCCGCGGCATTGTCGCCCGCAGTCGCATCCGTTGCTCCCAAAAAGTAGCGTGCCATATCCGCCGTGCGAGTGTGCGGATACTTGTCCACGATCGTCTGCAATTGTTTCTTCGCAGTGTCGGAGCGTTCCTTCGCCGAGGTGAAGCTGGGAAAATCCGGCTGCGCGGGTGTCCCCGCCGGACGCAGCGGCGTGTCGAGGGTCCGCACCGCCTGCGATAGATCGAAGCTAGCCTTCTCATCCTGCGCACTCAGGTAATACCACCCGCCGGCTACGGCGGCGCAGATCACCACCGCGACCACGACCGCCACCGCGAGCGTGTTCCTGTGTTCCACGCTCCAATGAGCGGTCTTCTCGGCAGCTCCGAGGGTGACTCGGCTGAACGCGTCCTGCTTAAGTTGATGGCGGGTCTCTGCGCGCACGGAAATCCCTTCTGATACTTACGATGGAGGGTCGAACGAATATGGCGAACTAACAGTTTAACAGGATGAAAATCACCCCGTCAAAACTGCGTCATTCTTAGAGCCTCACTTAAGTGTGTAAGCCAGCAACAGTCCCAGGCCGAGCGCAATCACGTCTTCAGGAATCGCAATCGCTGCATCCGGCACGTGAAGCGCACGAACCAGCCCAACACGAGCCCTATAACCTCCAAACGCTCCACCAATCGCACCCATCGCCCCGCCCAGCAAGCCGACCCACAGCAGGAAGCCGCCGGCAATTGCGACACTTGCTCCCGTCAGCAAGCCTGTAACTATTCGAACCGTCAGCGGAAACGCGGACGTCCGCGCAGGAGTTCTGGGTAGCAGGTCCGCAACGTATTCACCCAGCGCACCCAGGGTGAACAAGGCCACCGCCCAACCCGAGGCCATAAAAGCTAATGGAGAGCCAGAGAGATTCATCCAACCGATGTAGGAAGCCCACGCCACGACGGCAGGGGCAGTCATGGATCGCAATCCCGCGACAAACCCTAGCCCAAACGAGATCATGAGGGCTCCAATCATGAGATCACCTCATTAAGTATCAGCACTCGGCGAGGAACGATTAGGAATAAAACCCTGGTGAGAAATCGCGTTGTACATCTTCGCCCAACTACCGCGGAGCTTCTTCCAGCAAGCCTTGCTCGAGCTTCTCCTGGCACTCGATGCAGTGCCGCGTCCAGGGCACCGCTTCAAGCCGCTTGGCATTGATCTCTTTGCCGCAGTGGATGCACTCGCCAAAACTGCCTTCGCGAATCCGCGCCAGCGCTCTCTCGACCATCTGCAGCAGTTGCCGCTCGTTGTTGCTCTGGCTGAACAGAAACTCTTTGGTGTAGGAACTGGCGGCGCGGTCGGCAATGTCCTGTGCCGTGTCTTCATCGGCAGAACGGCCGTCTGCCTGCGTGCGCGACACCGTGCGGCGCAGGTCCTGCTGCCGCGTCTCCAGTCTTTTCTTGAATGCTTCTAACTTCTTCTTATCCATAAGTTCACTTCTTATAATCCTGCGCCGGCTCCCCGGAGCGGCGCGTGGGGTTCGGGCCAAGCAAAAATCATAAGCGCGTCAAACGAGGTGCGTCAACCACAGGGGCGGTAGTCGGTAGTGGGGCCTTAGCGTGGATACAGCGGAAACCAACAAAATGCAGCACCGCACGGCCGCGCCGAGGAAGCCGGCGGTTCTTGCCCGACTGCCACAGCCGTTCCGTTTCCTTGTCCCGGAGACTAGCGATCATGTCCGAACGTATTCGGGCCTTCGGACAAGACGGGCGAGCTACCGCACAACCTGGCGCACAATCGTGACCGAAAGCGGTATCTGCTGCTTCGTCGCGCCACTGCTCGCCGACACCGTGGCGGAATCAATGCCCGCCTTGGCACTGCTGGTCGCCGCGATTTTGAGGATGCTACTGCCTGACCCTGGAGCGGGTAGACTGGTAGGAGTGAAAGCACCCGAGACGCCGCTAGGCAGTCCGGTTATGGACAAGGCGACGGCTGCCTTGAACCCTCCGCTGACCGTGACCGTCACCGTGATGCTGTGGTTCGATCCGGTATTGACCGAGAGAGAACTCGCCGAGAGAGCCGCGTGAAAGACTGGAGTCGGAGGAGGAGTCGCATCGCCCCAGTGATTCACCAGAACCGAACCGTCGATGGAGCCGAGTCCGCTAGCCTGATCGTATCCAACTGTAGCGCTGAACCCGGTTTGTCCCGGAACGCTGTTGTTGCCGAGGGTTGTGTCATGAAAGACGGAGGCTCCGCCTGCCCGCTGCTTGCTGGCCAGAGAATAAAACGCACCGTTGGCGTTGCCTTGCCGTGCCGCGGTGTTCTGCCCGACCAGCGCCATGACGCCCGCAAACGATGGTGAAGCGGCCGAGGTGCCGCCCACCACATACAGTTCACCCTCTTGATAGATTAAATAGCCATCGTGACCGGCAGCCGTGAGGGCAACGTCTGGGACGTCGCGCCTGCCATCCGCCGGAACTCCCATGCCGGCTTGCCAGGAAGGCTTGACATAGAGGAGGCTTGCGCCGCCTCCACCCGCCCAGAGCCCCTGGCCCGGGCCGCTCACGTTCCACACCGCTTCCGGAATATAGCTTAAAGCTGATGCCTGCGTTCCCGGCGAATTCGAAGGCGCCCAATAACGCGTGGGGTTCGACACGTCTTTGAACTCAGTGCCCCCAACACAAACGCTGTAGGGCGTGGAGCACAGGCCATTGACGCCGCGGCCGTGCGTGGCCGACGTGGCTGACGCAGAGTCGCACCCCGCCGCGCCACTGTCTCCCGAGGAAACAAACACGGTGATGCCCTCCGCCGCCGCTTGCTCCCACAGGCTGTTGAGGAAGCTATTACCGGAGGACCCGAGCGAAGCCTCGCACAGCCCGAAGCTTGTGCTCATGACGGGAGCGAGGTTGTGGTTGACAATGTATTGCGCCGAAAGGTCCACGCCGTCACTCGCATTCGTCGATTTCGAGACCACAAACTTGATGCTGGCATTCCTGGCCACTGCACCCGACCACTCAACGTCAAGATCGGCTTCGGTTTCTTCACCTGAACTCCAGATGCCAGGGTCGGTTCCGTTCACAATGATCTGGGGATCGTTGGCGGGCAGGCCAAAAAATGTTCTGAACTGGCGCGCGTCTGCGATCTTGATATTGGACCGGGCGACGATGGCGACGGACTGCCCGCTGCCGTTGATGGATTGCTGATACAGAGGGCCCAGGTCGTAGATGGTGGCGAAATCTGCGGGGGCAAGATAGTACGCGCCGCCGCTGCTGAAGTCAGGAGATGGCTTTCGCACCAGGCTATGCGTCGGTTGACTGTGAAAGTCGTGCAGGGAAACTATGCCTCCCACTACTCGAACCAGAGCGGCCGGGATTTCCGGATCGTTCACGTTGGCGTGGTGGACTTCGGCACCAATCTTGTAGGTATGAATCGGGGTATGGAAGGTCTCCTGGACCTGGGCGGCAGTGCCGCTGAAGATGATCGAGCGTCGGCCGGCCGTGACCTCTTCCACTTCCATGCCATGTTCTTGGAGCCACTCCGCAATCTGAGCCGCGTCGGCGTCGGAGACGCCGAAGCGCTCTCCGTACTGCCCGGGCGTGAGCCACTGATGGTAGTAAGGAGACTCGATGTTATTCTGCGCATCCACTAACTGATCGAGCGCATCCTGCTGGGTCGCGTCGGGCAGCAGCGTGAGGAGCATGTGTTCCATCGGAAAGTCAGGCGCGACTGCCCCGGCATCGTATTGGGCCCGGGCCAGGGGATGCACGTTGCCATGCAGTGTCACGCGCTGATCGTCATCAATGAAACTTGTGATGCGGTCGCTTACCTGAACCAACGGAGACTGCGCGAGCAGAAGGCTCGGTGGAGCGGATGGGGACTGAGCTCTGGCGGGAAGGTTCAGGGAAAGAAGCGGGAAGAGAATTGTTAAAGTCAGGAATGAAAATGCGCGACGCATGAGTGACGCGGCTGACAGACGGGACATTGTTCTTGAGCCTCCGAGGCGAGAGCGGGTGTTTACTCCCACTTCAGGCTTCATCGGCGGGGCGAGGGAACACTTGAGGGATCAGCCCAACGTGTTCTGGTAACGGGAGTCACCAATGCGGAGTGCGGTGGGGCCTTTTTGAGATTGGCTTAATGTTCCGACTGGAACATTGTGCTGAATGTTCCAGTCGGAACATATAAGCGGTTTTACCGGAACACAGTGGAAATCTCGGAAAACTCGGAAAACCACCTTAAAGCTATAGTTGATTGGCGGCAAGCGGTTGAGGGGGATAGAGTTGGAGGAGTGCCGAAATGTCGGCACGAAAACCGCGGGGCGAAAGGAAGGCGTTGAGGGTCGAGTGTCGGGCTGGCAGTCGTCCGTTCGGAGTGCCGGTTTGCCGATCATTCGTCCGTAGCGCGGACAGGTCTACCCTACATGACGTGCCGTACGAAATGGCGTCGGCTTCCTGGTCTACGGCTGAACGTTGGTTACGCCTTCGCCGCCGGCCTTTGGAAAATGCTTGTCGTACCAGGCGATGGAGCGGTCGGTAGCATCGATCTGATGTTTGACCTCGGAGAGGCCGTGCCCCTCGCGGGGATAGCGAAGAAAAACCGTGTCGACGCCAACATCTTTAAGGGCAACGAAAAGCTGCTCTGCTTCTGCAATGGGAACATCGTTGTCGTTCTCGCCGTGAATGATAAGAGTCGGTGTGTGCGCGGCAGCGATGTGCTTGATGGCTGAGCGTTCCCATGCGACATCCATCAGGTTGCCCTGATTTAGGAATTGTCCGAATTCCATCTCCTCGTACTGGTTGTAGTAGGTCATATAGTTGTAGCTGACCAGATTTGCGATACCTGCGGTGGGAATCGCGGCCTTGAACTCGTTAGTCTGCGTGATTAGCCAATCGGTGAGCTGGCCGCCATAGCTCACGCCTTCTATGCCCAGACGCTCTCGATCGATCCACAAGTAGCGGCGCACGGCCGCGCTTACTCCGTAGAGAACGTCCTGCCCTTCGTTACCGTCCTGGTCGCCGAACACGGCGTCGGAAAACTTCTGGCCGTAACTGGTCGAACCGCGATAGTTCACATTGAGTACGGCGTAACCGTGCGCAGCGTAGATCTGGTTTTTGAAGTTGAAGCCAGGACCGTTGGCTCCGTGCGGTCCTCCGTGAATCACCACGATAAGCGGGTGCTTGGACGTCGCGGTCATGTCGAGAGGGCCGATGGGCTTGGTGAGAAACGCTTCGACATCGAATCGATTGTCGTTACTGACAAAAGTGAACGATTCAACCTCGGCGATGGATTTATCCGCGAGAAGATCGTGGTTGAGGTCGGTGAGCTTGCGGGACGCCGTAGCGCCGGATTTGTAGTAGAGCTGTGGAGCATCGCGCGGCGTGGTGAAACTGTAGGCGACCGCTTTGTTCTTACCGACCGACCATGCGGCAATGCCACCGGCATCATTTACGACGTATTCGGGCTGTCCGCCGGAGATGGGGAGGCGAACCAGATGATTGTTGCCGCGTTCCTGCACGGTGAAATAGACGGAACTGCCGTCGGGCGCCCATTGCGGCGTGCCTTGACGATTGTCAATGACGTTGCCGATTTCGCGGCGATTGCTGCCGTCGGCGTTCATGATCCAGACGTGCGTATCTTCCATGGTGGTTTCGCGGTCGGTGAGGCCACGGCGCGTGGCGCGATAGACGATGGATTTACCGTCCGGCGACCACAACGGATCGTATTCGCAGGATTCGGTAGCCGTTAACCGGTGAATGCTGTTGTCGGCGAGTTGCAGCGTGAAAAGGTCATAGTTGAAGAACTCATCCTGATTGGGTTCGTGGTTGGAAGCGAAGACGAGTTGCTTTCCGTCGGGCGACCAGTCAATGGAGTGCTCGTCGAAATTTCCCTGGGTGAGCTGGCGCACCTGTTTTGAAGCGATGTCGACAACGAAGATATGGAGGCGTTGATTGTCGTTGAACCGCGTCATGCCTTCGCCCGCGTCGGGCTTGTAGAGATAGCGGGTAATGACCATGGGATCGCCGGTAGCCTCGGCGGCCCCTTCCCCTGGGGTGGACGAGACAAAGGCAACCTGCTTTCCATCGGGCGACCATGCGAAGTCCTTCCCTGTTCCGGGCAACGGGGAGTTGGTACCCGCGAGCGCCGCGAGGAAGGTTGTGCCGCTGCCGTCGGGATGCGCGATCAGGATTCCGTGCTGGTCGCCATCAGCACCATGGAATGCGATCCACTTGCTATCGCCGGACCATAGCGGATCGTTGGCGGGTTTGTCACCGCCGATGCGGACGCTCTTCTCTGTGCTCAGGTCCATCACCCAAAGTTGGCCATAGGGCCGGCCGGGGCGATCGCGCATCGTTATGGTGTATGCAATGTAGTGGTTGTCGGGCGAGAGCGCTACGCTGCCGACGGAACGCATGCGAGAAAGGTCGTTGCTCGCCAGAAGCTGAGCGCAGGCCGGCGTCGCGATAGCGGTTAGAAGCGCGGCCCAGGACAGGCAGACAGAAATGCGGAACAACATGGCGTTCGAGCGGTGACGCATGGGGTCTCCCACTTCCGAAGTGTGTGCAAATGAGCAACGTCATGGTAGGTCCGCGGCTCTGGACTGGTCAATGTGCAGGACCGCGGAGAAATGCCAGATGCAGACAACGGCCATTTCACCGATGGCAAAGAGCTGCGGGAACAGCTACGCTGCTAAGCTAACTCTGGAGGTCAAAGATATGAGCGCAACTGCAACCGGAATTGGAATTACCCGGCTGGGCCAAATCGCCATCAATGCGAAGGACGTGGATCGTGCAACGGCCTTTTACCAGGACAAACTGGGACTAAAGCTGCTCTTCAAAGCGCCACCGGGGCTGGCGTTTTTCGATTGCGGAGGGGTGCGGCTGATGCTGGACCGAGCGGAGAAGCCGGAGTTCGATCATCCCAGCTCGGTTCTGTATTTTTCTGTGCCCGACATGCAGGGGGCATACGGCAAACTGAAAGAAAGCGGAGTGCGTTTTGAGGACGAGCCGCACATCATCGCGAAAATGCCGACGCATGATTTATGGATGACGTTTTTCCGCGACTCGGAGGGGAACCTGCTGGCGCTGATGAGCGAGGTGGCGCGGTAGGTGGCGCGGTAGGTCGGGGGAGTGCGGATGCCTGCGACCTGCGTCCATACGTGCGCTTGCGGAGCGGATTTTCCGTTGCTAATGGTCCGGTGGGTGATTGAGAATTTGTGGGACAGGCGATCCCATGAGGCAAGCAGCGGCACTTTCAGCGCCAGGTTTTGGCAGCGCGTGGTTGGCACTGTGCGTGGCATTCGCGCTGCACATCGTGGATGAAACTTCGAACGGGTTTCTTGCCGTGTACAACCCAACCGTGAGCATCCTGCAGGAGCGCTGGATGTGGTTTCCCATGCCCACGTTCGAGTTTCGGGAGTGGCTGGCGGCGCTGATCGTGACTTGCGGAGTGCTATTCTGCCTAGCCCCGGTGGCGGCGCGCGGGATGCGTGGGTTGCGGCCGCTGGCGTGGCTTTACGCCGTAACCATGTTCCTTAACGGCCTTGGCCACACCTGGTTTTCGATGCTGGGGCACACGGTGGCTGCGGTGAGTTTTCGACGCCCGGGGCCAGGGTTCTATTCCTCTCCGTTTCTGTTCGTGACTTCGCTGTGGCTGATGGTGCGGCTGCTGCGGACCGCGGAAGTGGATTTCCAATTGCCAACGGGCGATTGACGCGACATCGGGCAAAGGTGTGTGTGGACCGCCGGACGGCACGACGCTGGCCCTGCTATTATCGTTGGCGGAGTTTTGTGGACACCATGGAACACATGGCTATGGAAGACATGGATATGGAAGACACGGAAGACGACGAGGGACTTCCTTATATTTCGGGTTCAGGAGAGGGACTTATGGATGAGGGTCCAGCCTTGCATGGGAGTGCGCGCCGCAATGAGGATATCGCGCTCGATCTGATGAAATTTATCGCAATGACCACGGGGTACGGACGGACCACATCCTCCGGCGTCGGCTTTCAAGGCACGGGTTCAGCGTCGAAGCCTGAGGAATACGCCTCCCATTTGCTCGAGCTGTATGGGAAGTGCCGGACGGCGGTGGAGAGTAAGAAGTAGCTAGTACCTAGTAACCAGTGCCGCGCCCGGTGGTGACGGGCACAGAAACCGAGAAACCGCGGCCCATGAGCCGCGGTTTCTGAAATCCCCATGCGTTCTTTAGCGGCGGCGCTTCTTCGCCTTCTTCTTTGCTTTCTTTGCCGGCTTTCTTGCCTTTTTCTTTTTCGCGGGCTTCTTTGCGGCTTTCTTTTTCTTCGCAGGCTTCCTGGCCTTCTTTTTCCTGGCAGGTTTCTTTGCCGCCTTCTTTTTTGCCGCTTTTTTCTTAGCAGCGGGCTTGCTGCCGCCGCCTCCTCCGGCGGGAGCAGCGGGTTCGGGTGCGGGAGGTGGGGGAGCGGGCATTATCGGCTCGCTCATTGCCGGTTCGGGCAGGCCAGCTTCTTCCTCCTCCTCTTCTTCCTCTTCGAAATCTTCTTCCAGCGACTCGCTGTAGGCGCCGCTGTCGCCGAATTCCTCTTCTTCATCACGTCCGTAGAGTGTGGGATCGTAGAACGTCATTGCTCCTCCTGATCTTGGTTGGCTTCCGGGCGCAGAAACGGATGCGCCAGGCTGCCGGAAACGGGAAATTAAAAGACCACCAGACTTGTGCTGGAACGGCGGGCGATTATAGCACGACGTTTGCGGCAGACGGCAAGGGCCGTGGTCACATCCACCCTGCCTATCCTGTTACCACACGATACGCCGGAATGGAAGAAGATTCGAGCGGGCCGGGGCTGGAAAAAGGAAGCGTAAAGGCGCCGGCTCTGGGCTAGCGGCCGGGCTCGACAACCAGGATCATGCCGGGGTGGAGGATGGCGACGTTGCCATTACTGCGCTTGAGGGCGGCGACAGTGGTTTTGTAGGTGGTGGCGATCGAGTAAAGAGTTTCGCCACTTTTTACCGTGTGGCGAAGTCCGGTGACTTGGCCGGAAGCGTCTTCGGTGCGGTCGTCGCCAGTGCGATCGTTGCCAGTGTGATCGTTGCCAGTGCGATCGTCGGCTGAGTTCTCAGCGGGAGATTTTGTGCTAGCGGTATGAGCCGTCTTCCGGGAGTGGGTGGTGGGGTTGCTGGAAGCGGTTGAGGCCGCATCGGGGTTGGGCGTAACCGGCAGGTGCAGGGCCAGCACCTTCCTTCCCCGCAGACTATCGCCGCGGGGCAGGCCGTTCCAGCGGCGGACCATCTGAGGGGAAACGCCGAAGTTCTCGGCCACGGTCTCGACTGTGTCGCCCTTGCGTACCCGGTAGCGTGTGATGCGGCGTGCGTAGGTGGCCGTATCGCTGAGGGGATGCTTGCCGACGGCCATTGGGATCACGATCATGGCATCGGCCTGGAGTTCGGTGCTGTCAAGGTGATTGGCGGTCGAAATCGATTTGGCGGTGACGCGATAGGAACGGGCCAGGGAAGCCAGGGTGTCGCCGGGCTGAACCTTGTGATAGCGCCACCAGAGCCGCATGTCGGGTGGTATGGCGGCAATGGCGGTCTGATACTGATCTTTCGTCCCCGGGGGCAGGTGCAGCGAAAATGTTCCTACTCTGGGGGTGGTCAGCCTTAGGAGGCTGGGATTCAGTTCCTGCAGCTGAGCGGGAGTGGCGTCCACACATTCCGCCACCAGGCGGAGATCCACGGGATAGTTGACTGTAACCGTGTCGTAGGCCACGGGCTCATCCCGGGAGACATCGTCGAAACCGTACTGCGACAGGTTCTTGCTCACGATGGTCATGGCCAGGATGATGGGAACGTAGTTGCGCGTCTCTTTAGGAAGAACGTTGCGGTGGTAGAGTTCCCAGAAATCGGCGTAGCCGGTGCGACGGACCGCAGCCTGCACGGTGCCGGGGCCGGAGTTATAGGCGGCCATGGCTAAATACCAGTCGCCAAACTGGGCATAGAGATCTCTCAAGTGGCGGGCGGCGGCGCGGGTGGATTTTTCGGGATCCTGGCGGTCATCCACCCACATACTGTGCTGCAAGCCGTAGCCACGGGCGCGGCTGCCCATGAACTGCCAAATGCCGCGGGCGCCGACACGAGAAACGGCTAAGGGATGAAATCCGGACTCGGCTTGTGCGAGGTAGATGAGATCCTGCGGGACGCCTTCTTCTTTGAGAATCGAAACCATCATGTCGTGGTAGCGGCCGGAGCGGGCAAAGGCGCGCTCGAAGATGCCGCGTCCGCGATTGGAAAAATAGCTGATGTAGCCGGCGACCTGATCGGTCATCATGAGCGGCAGATCAGAATGAGTCGACTTGATCTCGGCCTGGGCCTTGGCCCTTACCTTGGCGTCTGGGGACAGGGTGATGTCATTAGTTTCGTCGATGGGCGCGGGCTCGGCTTTCTGCGCATCGGAGTCAGGTGCTAACCCTAAGCTGTCGAGATCGAGGTGGTTGATGCCCTCCACGATGCGGTCAAATTCTTTTTCCAAACGGTCGTCGGAGCGGATATCGAGGTTGCTCTCGAGCAAGGCATTCAACGCATTGTCGAAATCCTGTTTGGCGGCGTCGGTTTGGCCTGCCTGGTAGGCGTTCAATCCGGCCTGATAGTTCTTTTCCACGCCGGTGATGAGATCAGACACGGGGTCGGATGCCGGCACAGGCACCGGAGATGGAGATTCTGGCTTGGCTTCGACGCGAGATGGAGATTGATCTGGGGATTGAGCCGCGGATTGAGACTGGACTTGCGCTGGCTTCGGATTGCTAGCGGGTGGCGGAGTTGGCTGGGTCTTCGGGGCCGATTGCGGAGCCGCGGTGTTGGCGGTCAACGCGGGGGTAGTTTTGGCGGGCACCAAGGACGCAGGTTTTTGGGCTGTCTGGCAGGAGGAAACCGGCAGGGCCAGAGCAGCGAGCATCGCAATCCGCACTTGGAGTTTTGCAACTCGCATATTTCTCTACGAGATACGGATTGCTCCCTGGGGTTAAAGTCCGCCGAATTCTATCAAAAATCGTACCCTGCGGTCTGCCTTGGGTCAACGCCGAAAAGAAACCGCTTCGGTTACTTTCGGCACCGGACCTAACAGTCGCCAATATGGTTTAGACAGGCAGCGATGGGGGAGGGTTTGCAAGAAAGTTCGATTGGGGGGTAGCTTCGCGCGAAGAAACTACGACGACCGGGATGAGTCAGAATCAGCGGGAAGCGCCGCATTAAATGTTTCTTAACTAACCGCTCAGGGAATAAAGCGTCAGCCGGACCCGAGAGCTCGCTGCGAATGGGAATCTTTTGTTGCCAGGAGCGAATCCAAGGCAGCATGAAAGCCATACAAGTGAAGCAAGTCGGCGGACCGGAAGTAATGGAAGTGGTGGAGTTGCCCGTGCCCCAGCCGAAGGCGAATGAGGCGGTGGTGAAGTTGTCTGCCTCGGGTGTGAACTTTGTCGATTGCTACTTCCGCGAAGGGCGGTACAAAGCGCCGTTGCCGTTTGTTTTGGGACAGGAGGGGGCGGGCGTGGTGACCGCGGTAGGCGCGGAGGTGGAGTCAGTGAAGGTGGGGGATCGCGTGGCCTGGAGCGGCCTGCTGGGGTCGTATGCGGATTATGAAGCCGTGCCGGCGGACCGGCTGGTGCCGATTCCACAGGGCGTGAGCGATCAACAGGCGGCTGCAGCGATGCTGCAGGGCATGACGGCGCATTACTTAGCGCACGATACTTATCCGCTGAAGCGCGGCGAGACGGCGCTGGTGCATGCCGCCGCGGGCGGCGTGGGACTGCTCCTGGTGCAGATGGCGCACCACATCGGGGCGCGCGTGATCGCCACGGTTTCTACCGACGAAAAGGCTAAGCTCGCTCGGGGAGCAGGTGCAGACGATGTGATCCTCTACACGCAAGCCGACTTCGAAGCTGAAACCAAACGGCTGACCGGCGGCAAAGGCGTAGATGTGGTCTACGACTCCGTGGGCAAGACGACATTTGAGAAGGGACTGAACATCTTGCGGCCGCGGGGAATGATGGTGCTGTTCGGCGGGTCGAGCGGAGCGGTGCCGCCGTTTGATCCAATCGTTCTGACGCAGAAGGGATCCCTATTTTTGACGAGGCCTTCATTAACGAACTACATCGCCACGCGCGAGGAACTGGTGGCGCGGTCGGGCGCGGTATTTGCCATGATCACTGCGGGAAAGCTGAAGCTACGTATCGAGCACACGTATCCGCTGGCCGAGGCGCAGCGGGCGCATCGCGATCTGGAGGGACGGAAGACGACGGGGAAGCTGCTGCTGATTCCGTGAGGGATGGTTACTGCAGTAAGTAACTCGGGCAGCTTTTTGTGGGCGCTGAGATTGGCCGGCAGTAAATTCTGAGACATGGCCCTCAACTTCACCCCGATCGACTACCAGCAACTTAACGCGCGTCAGAAGGAAAACTACAACTTCCTCAAAGTGTCGGCCGTTCTTGCGGACTACGGCTTCATGCCCATGCGCCTTAGCGACGACTGGCAGGGTGCGGACTTTATCGCTCCGCATATCGATGGTGATGTCCTAAAAGTGCAACTGAAGGGCCGTCTCACCTTCGACAAGAAATACCGGAGCAAGGGCTTGTACGTCACATTTCCCCATGAGGGTGACTGGTACCTGTACCCGCACGACGAACTGTTGGAACGAGTGTTGGCGGACACGGAAGTGGCCGGGACGGACTCGTGGTCTCAACAAGGTGCGTATTCATACCCAAATCTGAGCAAGCGTATCTTGAAGATGCTGGAACCCTACAAACTGCACGGTTGATCGCGACGAACGGCAAGCCCCGCACACCGCACGATAGCAACGATCACGGCTCAACGCCGGCGAGTGTAATTGCGGGCGTATTCCGGGACGAGCTGCCCCGGGTCAAGGCGCGCATCGTTGATCGGCCCACCCGCCACCATCTCAAGGGGAATAACTCCAGCCCAGGTCGGGAAAGAATAGTCCTCTTCATCGTCGATGGCCGGGCCGACTCTGACCTTGGCGGAGAATTCTTCGATGGGCAAGCGCAGAACCGAGGTCTGTTTGAGCTCGCTTGCGTTGGGCTGGCGGGAGTCGGCCCAGCGGCCGGGCAGAATGTGCTCGGAGAGAAGGTGCAGGGCTGCGAGTTTTTCTTCCGGATCATCCACCAGCGTCGCTTTTCCGAGGACCACCACCGAGCGGTAATTCATGGAGTGATTAAAGACCGAGCGGGCGAGCACGAGTCCGTCAAGTAACGTCACGGTAATGCAGACGGGCACGCTTTCCTTCATCTGGCGCAGCATGCGGCTGGCGGCGGAGCCGTGAATATATAGATTCGCGTCCCTGCGTCCGTAGGAGGTGGGAATCACGAAAGGCTGGCCGTCGACGACGAAGCCGACGTGGCAGAGAAAGCCTTCGTCGAGAATGCGGTAGGCAGTTTCACGATCATAAACCGCACGATGAGCTTCGCGGACCAGACGGGTCCTCGACGTGGGCGTATACGGTTGGGACATTGGGGAACTTACTCCGGCAAGCGCCAAGGATGGGTGAAAGAAAAGTGTAACACCGGCTGCGGGCTTCAGCGTTCGAGCTCCAGCCAAACCCAGGCAACAGGCTCCGGACTCCGCGGTTCGCGGAATCCTGATCACCAGTTGAACTTCAGAGCGAACTGGAACTGCCGGGGATCGTAGGCAGCCGTGGCTTGGCCCGCGTTGGTAAAGAGCGGGCTGACGGCGGCAACGTTATAGCGGTTGGCGATGTTAAACATGTCGGTAATGAAGTCCATGTTGAAGCGCTCGCCGAAGTAAATGCGTTTCCCGAATCGCACGTCGTTAAAGACCGTCCAGGGCTGAACTCCGGCATTGCGGCCGAGGTTGCCATCGAGCTGCAGCAGAGTGGGAACAGTTTGAGTGGCGATGAAGCCATTAATACAAGGCTCCTGAAAAGTGCCGCTGGGCGAATACTTGCTGGGATACACGGGGCCGCAGGCTGGGTTCACGGTTGTGTTCGGGCGACCCGTAAGCGACGACAACTGAAAGTTGTCGTCGTCACCCGTAATGATGTTAAAGGGCCGGCCGGACCCAACCTCGATGATGGGAGCGAAAGTCCAATCACTGAGGAACTTGCTGCCGAAACCGTGGCCGCCGAGTTTGCCGCTCTGGTAGACACCGCTGAAGACGAAGCGATGGCGCTGATCAAACAAGGAGTTGGAGCGATCCAGGGCCGGGTAGTAACTGTCCTGAGGAGTCAGCGGGGACTCCAAGTCGGTGGAGTCGTCGATGGCGTGCGACCAGGTGTAGGAAGCGAGGAATTCGTAGCGGCGGTTGAAGCGCTTGCGCAGGTTGGCGCTGAAGCCGTGGTAGACCGAGCTGCCGTTGGAGTAGTTGGCGTCCATATCTCCGAAGGGAATGCAGCCACTGTAGGAAAATGTGGGCGGTGCGGGATTGCAGGTCGTGTTGAAGCCCGGCAGGGCACCGAGCAGGGCCATGGCCTGAGTTACGCAGCTGCCGTTACCGCTCAGATAAAATCCGGCAGCGATTGAAGGATTCAGCCCGCCGGGACGGAAGAAGTTCATGAGGGCGGGATCTACGTAGGGAAACGGAGCGCCTGCTGCATTGCAGCCGCTTACCGTGAAAGGGCTGGCTGGAGGAGTTTGGGCCGATAGAACCGCGTCGTAATATGCCGCCTCGAAGTTGGCGGTCATCAAGTCCCCGCGGATGGTATTGGCGTTAATGGGGCGATTGAGATGGCGTCCGCCGTTGAAGTTATAGGCCAGACTCAGGGCAAAGCCGCCGCCAAGATCGCGTTCGACGCTGATGTTGGCCTGCTGCGCATAGGCGTACACGAAGCCCTTTGCCTGTGGATAGCCGAACGGCTGAAAGCCAAGCGGGAGGAACGTGGCGCTGGCTGGATTGAGGTTCAGATAGTTCTGGTTGAGAAACACCGATCCCGGGAAGTTCAATGCCTGGAACTGTTGCTGATTGGGCAAATATGCTAAGGCGGCAGCAGTACCGGGGTTAGCAGAGACGGCGCAGGGTCCGGTCGTCGAATTGATGGGCAAACCTTGAAAGATCGGAATTGCATTGAGGTTTGCAGGGTTGCCAAGGCCGCTGGGATTGCTGCAACCTGAAGTCCCTGCAAAGGCCAACTGTCCACTGGTGGAACCGTCGGATGCGTCCCCGAGGAAGTAAAGCCCCAACAGCGGGTGGTCGTAGAACAAACCGTAGGAGCCGCGGAACACGGTCTTGCCGTCGCCTTTCGGATCCCATGCCATGCCGATGCGTGGCTGAATATTGTTCTTGTCAGTCTGGATACCCTTCTGTAGTCCGAGGTCGTTATATCCAGCCAGGGCTAGTGGTGTAGGCGGTTTGAATTGCGGCGCGATTTCCACGTCATAGCGTAGTCCGTAGTTCAAAGTGAAGGTGGGACGGACCCGCCACGAGTCCTGCCAGAAAACTCCGATGGGAATGTTGTGGAATGAATCGCTCGGACTTCCGAGGCCCTGTATGAAATCTCCAGGCAGGCCCAAACCATAGGTTTGCACCGCGGAAAAGGGTGGTAGAGACGACTGGATCGATGTTGGCAGCGAACTGAAGAGGGCGCCGGGGATCACATCGCTGGCGGACAACCCGCCGAAGTCATAAACACCGCCGTAATTGACGGTGAAGGTGGCAGTGATGGGTAAGTAATTGAAATCGGCGCCGAACTTGGTGTTGTGGCGGCCGATGGTCCAGGAAAAGTTATCGGTGAACTGATAGCGGGTTTCGACACGCTGAATGTAGGAGTAGGGTTCGCGACCGAAATAAGCGAAGCCAGGGATGTTGACGGCTGGGTCGGAGCCGCCCGGGATTTTAGTATTGTAGTAATAGGAAAGCCCGCGGCGCGCATATTGAAAGCGGAACTCGTTGACCTTGTTATTGCCGACGGTCAAGGTATCCTGCAGAACTCCGGCAACATCGCGGTAGGTTTGCTGGGAGGTGCGGGAATAGGCGTTCTGCCCCACGGGCTGGTCCTCGCCGCTAACCTCGATCCCCGTGACGGTGCTGGGGCTGACGTTAATGCGGAACATCAGGCGGTTGTTGGTGTTGATGTTGTGATCGATGCGTAATGAATAAAGGCTGGTGCCTTCAAAGACGGGAAAATTTCCCTCCTGCGAGGCCAGCGTCTGGTAGGACTGCGGCACGAAGCACGGAGGCGCCTGACAGGTCGAGAAAAATCCTGGGACTCCACCCATCGCCGCGGGCCAAGCGCCATTCACCGCCATTCCGGAGGCTGCCCCGGTTAGCGCGGAGTAGAACTGCAGGAACGAAAGAAGCGGAGGGGGTGGCGCGCCCACGAACTGTTGAAGGAATGCAGCCTGACCCTGCGGGCCGCCCGTGGCCTGAATTTCGAACGTCCCTGCTGGCTCGCCGAAGAAAGGAGATGCATCGAACGGTACCAGTCCGAATCCGCCTTGGCCGATGTCGGAGAATCCAGTTTCGTGTCGGCGCGTGATTTCGTAAGAGAAGTAGTAGAACGTCTTGTCCTTTTTGATGGCACCACCGAAAGCAGCGCCGGCCTGCACTCGAGTGTAGGCGGGATTGGGAACCGTGCTGAATGGGTTTACCGCCTGAAAGTTCCGGTTGCGCAGGTAGCCGAAGACGTCGCCGTGAAAATCATTCGATCCGGAGCGCGTGATGATGTTGACCACTCCGCCGGCGGCGCGGCCGTACTCTGCACTGTAGCTGTTGGTAATGATCTGGAATTCCTGGACGGCTTCCTGGGAAACGGTGGAGCGCACCCCGTTCACCGAGTTGTCGGTAGCGTCTGCGCCATCCACGTTTACCAGGTTTGAGCGGGCGCGCTGGCCGCTCATGTTGAGGCCGGACGTGGGAGCGGCGCCGGTGTTCGGTGCGTTGTCGCGCACGACCTGAGAATCCGTGAGGGTGAAATTAATGTAGTTGCGGCCATTGATCGGCAGATTGTCGATGCGGCGTTGCCCAATCGTGTCCGTGGTCGAGGTGCGCGAGGTCTCTACCAATTCCGCCTGGGAACTGACCTCTACCACCTCCCGGCCGGTAGCAACTGCGAGGGCGACGGGAAGATCCACCAGTCCGCCGACGGTGATGCTCACATCTCTGGCTTCGGTTTTGCCAAAGCCCGGTGCTTCTACCGTGACGGTATAACTTCCTGGCGGCAGCAGCCGGACACTGTAGCCGCCCTGGCCGTCGCCGGTGGCGGTGCGTTCCAGACCTTTGCCAACATCGCCTACCGTAACCGTCGCGTTGACCACCAGGTTGGCCTTGGGGTCCTTCACGGTTACGTGCAGGTCGCCGGTGGCGACACCGCCCTGGCCGAGGGCGATGGAGGACAGCAGCAGGGCGAACAGTGAGATGGAGAAAGTCTTCAGGTTACGGATATTTGTTCTAGAGATCAAAGCTCGGCGGATCATAGAGTCTCCTTGACTCCGACCACTCGAAAGCGGCGGCAGAAGCAACTCCAACGGCTGTTGACCGAATTACGCACAAAACGCGCGGGGTTCTGCGGGCTGGCACGTCCCCGCTGGTTTTTACACCAGAACGGGTGACAAAACAAGAAAGGAATCGCCATGGGTAGTGGGCAAGTAAACTCGACAGGTTCGCTGAGCCCCTGCAACGCCAAGATTAAAAGCCAGCAGAAGCACTCCCACAGCGTTTGTGATCCACGCAACTCTATTGCAGCGCGGAGAGACGAACTGGGACGGCGGGATTCTGCAGCCTGCCCAACAGCATGGCCGCACCGCTCAGTCGTTCGTAACGGTCCACCACTCGCACGGCCGCGAAACCGGAGTTGGGCCAGGCCAATGCCAAGTAAATCCGCGCCAGCGCCACCGTGGTGTTGCGACGGAGCAGCAGTGCGTCATTCACCACGCGTTGCGCCGCTCCGGCAATGCGAGGGTCGCCACTGGCGAGAGCGATTTCGCCCACGCTTATCAGTACGACGGCGTTTCTTGCCGCGACCTGAACGTAGGCGGCCATGGCGCGCAAACGCTCGCGGCGGACCACGCGGAACTGAGCCGGCGGCAGGCGCCGTCGCAGGTAATCGTCCTCGGCAGGGTTGATCAGATTGCGGAAAGCTTCGATGTCAATCGCTTGGATGGTCGCGGCCAGGCCAGTGCTTTTCCGGACCTGCAAGCTTCGGGTTACGGCCAGGCGCAAGATGATGCTCAGCGCAAGTACAGCGGCGGTGACGAGGACGATGGCCAGATTCATTGGTGTATGAGACGCTCCAGTTCGTGATTCAAGACTTCGAGATTGTGCTCGGGCAGGCGCACCACGGGCGCTCGTGGCGCCTTTTCAGGCCCAAGGAGATAGTAGAGCCAAATCAGGACGCAGATTTGGTAAGTCCCCATATTGAGGAAATCGAGTAGGTTGCGGTGCTCGCGCAGGCCGTCATTGGCCATCACTGCCCACGTGGCCAAATGCACGCACGCCGATATAGCGAGGCCGAGGGAGATGCCAAAAACCTTAGTGCTCCAAGCTAGATGGAAGTACGCCGCGAATAGGAAAATGGACAGCAGGACGCCCGACTCGATCAAGTAGATAGTCTGTTCGAGCAGATGCTCGCCGGATATCAGCCAATAGGGATTGTCCCTCTGCGCGAATGATGCGGCACCGATTGCCACAAAAACGAGAACGACCCCAACGCCCCGAATCACATTCTTCCCGAGCCTGGCTACCGACGAATACGAGCCACAAAGGTGTGAGAAAATTTCGGCGATCACGCTGAGTTTCAGCACGACCTCGACCAGCAGACATACCCAGAGAATGCGCCAAAAACTCTTCGCCGCAACCCACGGGGCGAGGTCGGCGGCATACAAGACCAATTGCTCAGCCGCACCCAGAAATGCGAATGCAGTGAACGCGGGGAACTGCCGCTGAAGATTTCGGCGCCACATCAGGACGCCCAGAAGGAGCAGCAGAACGTTCGGAGCCACCCAAAGGCAGTGCCAAAGAAATGAGTGCGCCTGCAGCATAAGACTCGCGGAGGCACTATACCGCGTGTCGCTGCAGGCGGCAACGTCATCGTGAACGGCGTTCTATTTTCGTAAATATCTCGGCTACGGTTTGCACATACCGCCGTTGCAAGTGGTCCCGACGGGGGTCCCATCGGCATGGACAAGGGTAGGAATTGCGAAAGTGTTAAGGAAAAGCAGGGCTGCGGCGAGTACGAGCAGAGTACGTTTCACGGTTTTTTCTCCTTGTTTTGGAAAAGCGAGCCGTGATACTTTCATGCTTTCCGCCCGTCGGGAAAGATCACGCAAGACGCCTAAGAGTTCGGAATTCGTAACAAGATGACACTGAAATCTGCGCTGCAGGATCTGCGGGAAACCACGCTGGCCGCCGTTTCCGGCCTGCTGGCGAAGCTGGCCTACCTAGGCTCTCTCCGTCGCCGGGAAGGTGGGTACCTGCACTGGGGTATGTCCCTGGTGCATGGGGAGGAATCGTCAGATCGGGCGCTGAAGACGGCTCACACTGAAGTATTGTCTACCGTGCTCAGGACGCCGATTTCAGACCTGGTGGAAGACTTGCGCGAGTCGAGCAGGGACAAGCAGAAAACCGCGGCAGCCTACGTCGAGGGTTTGCGCGAACAGTTCAGCGAACTGCTGCCGTCATCGCAGGATACGGCTTCCGCCCGCCACCTTAATTCAGTGCTGGTTGCGCTTTCGACCCTGGAGAAGAACCGAAAGCGTGCCACTCCGTCAGCTTCATAGCGATTCCCACAACCTGCCCGATGATCTCCGCTTCCTGAGGATGGCGCAGAACTCGAACCGGAACCGGCGACAAGGGATGCGGCTGCAGGATAAGGTCATCACGACGCATGCTGCACCAGCAGCAAGTGTGCCCATCACGGGTTTCTACGAAATAAATGGGCCGTTCGTACTCGGAACGCCATGAACCTTCCACAACCTTATTCCTGGTCTCATCCACCTGAATGAAACTACCGGGCGCCAGAATCGGGTACATGGTTAGGTCCTCATGACCGATGTATCCGTAGGTAAAGTCGCTATGCGCGAATTGCGCCAGATACGCCAAAGGCACCAGGCCCCACTGCTCCACCATGCGGCCCAGATTGGTGGTGCGTTGCTGGTCAAAGCCAGGATCCATGCGGATGGGCATTTGCACCGAGGATAATCCGGAGAGAGCTTCGGAGACGTGCGACCGCGGCGGAGAAATCATCCCGAGATCTGCCGCCAGATTGTTCATGTCAACACCGTACCAGGCCAGCAGCTCCCGCAGGTCGCGCCGGTAAATCACCGCCAGAGTGTAAAGGCGGAAGATGCTGGGCAAAACCCCTTTGGTCTCAATGTCCGACAAACGGCTGGGAGGAATGGAGAACTCCTCATTGCGATATTTTTCGGCCATGCGCGCGCTCGAAGTCTCAATATCCCGCATGGTCAAGCCGAGTTTTTCTCGCAGCGTTCGAAGGCTTTTGCCGGCCGGCAGCATGACTTGTCCTCCACAGGGAGTGGCCGCAATCATAGCAGGACGTACAGTTTTGTGTCACGAATCGTGCAGGAGTTCCCACTAAGCTGGTGCTTGTTACGATTTCAGAACAAGCCGAACCCGCGTCCAGTCAAGGAAGTCGCTGATATCGTGTTCGGAAGTGAGCACGCCGTCTGGTCGTCCGGCAGGCTTGAATCGATCTGGTTTGTTCGGATTTCGTAACAAACCGCACAGAAAACCGCAGAACTCGTTCTCAGGCTTAAGCAGCAGACCGCTCCACTCCGCTCTCTTCTCTCTGCGCAGTCTTGCACGCCCAAGCCATTCGCGGAGTATTGTGCGCAATCCCGACCTGCCCCTGCGCATTCAGCACAATGATCCCGCCATGCCCATCCAGCCGCTGCTTTAGATAATTCATCGCTTCCTGCGCCGCCCACTCCGGCAGATTTCCCGCCAAGACCCGATCCGCCGTCCACTTGGCCAGCACCAGCTTCATAATCGGCTCGCCCCAGCCGGTAGTCGACACAGCCGCGCTCAAATTGTCTGCATAACATCCGCACCCAATCAACGACGAATCGCCCAGCCGTCCCGGAGCCTTGTTCAAAGTGCCTCCCGTAGAAGTAGCCGCGGCAATGTTCCCGGCGCTGTCCAAAGCCACGGCGCCCACGGTGTCGTGTGAAACCTCAGGCGCAAACATCTCGCTTCCCGACGGGACTTTCGCGTTCGCCTGATACTCGCGCAGGCGTTCGACCTCGCGCGGAATGATTAGCTCTTCGTTCGCGCACATCTCCACGCCATGCTCCGCCGCAAATTGCTCCGCCCCTTCACCCACAAAATAAACATGCGGACTCTCACTCAAAATCTTCCGCGCCGCCCGCACTGGATTTCGCACCCGCTCCACGCACCCCACGCCACCAGCCCGCAAACTAGCCCCGTCCATGATCAAAGCATCCAGCTGCACCTTGCCATCACGATTCAGAAAACTCCCCCGCCCCGCGTCGAAAGTCTCGTCGTCCTCCATAACCACAACAGCTCCCTCGACGGCATCGAGCGCCGCCCCGCCCGCCTCAAGCACCCGCCAGCCAGCCGCCAGAGCATTCCTCACTCCACGCAAATGCGCTTCCACCATGTCATCCGGCATGGCCCAAGCGCCACCGTGAACCACGAGTACAGGGCTAGTTGGCAAAAAGAATTCCCCGGAAGAAAAAATGGACTGATTAGTCTAGCAGGGCACATGTGGGACGGACACTCGTGTCCGCCAGTCTGTCCCCGTCGGAGATGGAAGGAGTGATAACAACTCTATTTCGGGGAGTTGGGCCCCCAAGTACCACAACATTTGCGTTCGTACTGGTTTCCCCTTATCCGGGCCGATGAATCTGGTCTCCAGGCGAATCAGATCGGTCCTTGGTAACGGCGCAGCCGGACGGCTGCAGCGAGGAATATCGCGGCGACGGCTAGGCCGATCCACAACCCAAGGCTGCTCAGAAAACTACCCGGGGCGATATGTGTCATGGGGTTGGTTGGGAACATATCTGGCGATGTCGAGGCTACAGTGGGCGCAGCCCCGATCAAACGGCCCGCCACCAAGGCAGCGAAATGCCAAGTGTGGAAGGCAATCTGCTCGACCCCGGCAATGGCTACCAGCGGCAGCGCCGCCCAGAGAAATGTCGCCCGGCGCGGCCATCCCGATACGAGCAGCAGCCAGCAGTAAATTGGTGCGGGCCAGAGCGCATGGGCCGTGAGAACGTGGTACAGCAGCAGTAGTGACATTCTCACGAACGGCAAGTTCGTCCACAGCGCCGTCACGCTCAGGCCGCTAGCCAGCAGTACGGCGCTGCTCACCAGCAGCATGAGCCACTGCATGGCAACGGTGATCGCAAAGGTCAGCAGCGGCAGAATAACGAGCGGAATGCTCACTTTCGCAAGCACGGTTGTGAGATCGGAAACCGGCAGCGACTTCCAGAAAAGAATGCTGCGGTCGCGGCGCTCGCCGTGCAACGCGTCAAGGCAATAAAACACGCTCACGACGATACCGGTAAGCATCATTAGACCTGCCGCAACATCGTACGGCCCTTGAGGTTGCGCCGGATTGAGCCTCAGACGCTTTTCCCAGATACCCGCTACCGAACTGAGAGCAAAGCCCATCAGACCGACAGCGGCAACCACCAGCGGCGCGATATAAATCGAGCGGTTCTCCCACAGTTCGCGTCGCACCGACCAATAAAAGGGCCGGGTCGCTGGCACGACCGCGGGCGTGATTCTCTGCAGGTCAACAGTGTCTGTATTCGCTTGCGTATTCATTGAGCCACTCCTGGTGCTTGCCCGGCCTGACTGCCTGGCTTACCCCCCAACAAAGCAACGAACAAGTCGGCAATGCTGGGCGTGTGCACGTCGCCAAGTCCTGCAAGTTGTTGACGATCGATCCGATCAAACAGCAGGATGCTGCGTCCGAGCACCTGGCGCTCGTGAATCGGCTTGAACCCCCGCGCTGCCACGAGCTGCTCTGGACGCACCGTCACCTCCAGGTAACGCGCTTCGAATTCTTCCATACTGCAATCAAGTACAATGCGCCCGCGGTTGATGAACATGAGATCGGTGAGGACGTGCTGGACGTCTTCCACCTGATGGGTGGTCACGACGATGGTTCGATCGCGATCGAAGTAGTCGTTCAGCAGTGAATCGTAGAATTGCTTGCGATACAGCAGGTCGAGGCCAAGTGTTGGCTCGTCCAGCACCAGCAATTTCGCGTCAATAGCCATCACCAGGGCCAGATGCAGTTGCACTACCATGCCCTTCGACAATTCCCTCACCTTGCTGGCGCGGCGGATGTCAGTCTTCGCCAGAAAGCCTTCCGCTTTCGCGCGATCGAATCGCGGATGCACTCCAGCCACGTAATCGAGCGCCTGCGAAACCCTGATCCACCGTGGCAGCACGGCGACATCGGCAATGAAGCAGACATCGCGCATGAGCTGATCGCGCTCGCTCCACGGGTCGCGTCCCAGCACCCTCAGTTCTCCCTGATATGAGGTGAGCCCGAGAATCGCGTTCAGCGCCGTGGTCTTGCCCGCGCCGTTGGGACCGATGAGACCGAGGATTCGGCCCTCTTCCACACGCAGATTCACCCCATCCAACGCAGTGGTTGTGCCGAAGGCCTTCCGCAGCCCGCGTGCTTCGATCACTGTCATTTCTTCGGCTCCTCTTTTGCAGAATCCGACGAGGGTGCGCGGCTTGCGGCCCCCTCCAGCAGTTCTTCCGCCCTCAGGCCAAGCCGCTGAATGGTCGCCGAGACCCTGGGCCATTCTTCCGCCAGAAACTTCTGCCGTTCGCCCCGCAGCAGCAGGTTGCGCGCGCCCGCAATCACGAACATGCCGCGTCCTCGCCTGCTCTCGACCAGTTGCTCGTCCACCAGTTCTTGATAGCCCTTCAGAACCGTGAGTGGATTGACCCGATATTCGGCCGCGACATTGCGTACCGAAGGCAACGGATCGCCTTCCTTGAGCACGCCATCGAGTATCATCGCGACGACCTTGTCGCGAAGCTGGCGGTAAATCGGCTGACTGTCGTTCCACTCACGGTCCATCAAACCCTCGAAAGTTCCCTGCAACAGACGTTATCTGAGAGCGCACGCACGTTAGTTCGTCCGGCGCAGGTCGAAGTGCGCGTGGATCGGCTTGTCTTTCATCATGAACGTCCAATCCTCGGTGTGATGGTTGGCGTCGATGATGGTGAACACCGAATGGTGCATGTGGTACTCCGTGCTCCCGCTAATGTCCTTTAACTCGAACTCGACCGTCTTGCCATCGGGCGACATCTTGCCGGTCATGCGCGGTCGGTTCCCCGCGTCGCAATAGTGAATCAGCGTGAGCTGGTCTCCGTCAACGTAAAGCATCGTGACCGGATGATCGTACTTGGTCGCATCTAACGGTGTCCCTGCTTCCTGAACCTCGTGCACCAGTGTGTTCCCCCTCGAGGTCACGCGCAGCGAGACGTGGAGCGGCTTGCCGTTTGACATCTCCGGCATATCCGGGACGGTGACGGGGCCTTCCCACTCTCCCGCCAGGCTTTTCATTGTCGTGAAGGATTTCTGCGCCTCTGACGGCGCAGGAGCCACAGAGGACTTTTGCGCGTCGGACTGGGCAAAAGCGGTGGCAGCGATCAGAACGAATAGAACGGAAAGTGCGCTTCGTGATTTCATGTGTTCTCCTTTATCTCTTTTCAAAAATGTGGTTGCGGAATTCTTTTTGGCGTGCTCGGTTTCAGCCAAGCTCTCAAGCTGCAAGGTTCGCTCGCCAAACCAATCGCAAAAAGTCCTCGGTATCTCAGTGATATAGTTAACTACAACACTGTGTTAAATGCAAGTGTTTTCTGCTTTCCCTCTCTCCGTCGTCGCTTCGCTCATCTATGAGTTGTAGAATCAATGGTTTGCGATCAAGCCAACGCCCAGGGATGCAGGCTTGTGCCTCGATGTGTGGTCTGGATGCGGGTCCGGGTCTGGCGAGCGACACCCGTCCGCGCGTCAAGCATGTCTGACACTTATGCGATAATGTCTGACATGGCATCCGACCGCATCACCATTCGTATTCCGGAGACTCTCGGGCAGCGCCTGCGTCACCGCTCGCGGATGAAAGGGCAGCCCGAGTCAGCACTTGTCCGCGAAGCTCTCGAAACCTATCTGGGACAGCCCTCCGAAGACCGGGCAGCCTACGAACTGGCCGAAGAAGCGGGACTGATTGGCTGCATCGGCCGCGGCTCGAAATCTACGGCCAGAGACCTCAGCACCAATCCGCGTCACTTCGAAGGCTTCGGGAAGTCCAGATGAAACGCAGCGTGCTGGTAGACACCGGCCCGCTGGTCGCCATTCTCTCCAGCGTGGACCAGCACCACGCCGCTTGCGTCAAAGCTCTTCATCAACTGCCTGGCCCTCTGTTTTGCTGCTGGCCGGTGATCACAGAAGCCGTGTGGCTGTTGCGTTCCCATCCCTCAGCCGTCCAGCAACTACTAAGAAGCTGCTTTTCCGAGAAGCCCGGCGGCTTCCTCGAACTGCTTCCCCTGGCCGGCGCCGAGGCCAGCGCCATCGCCGATTTGATGAAGGAGTACGCGGACATCCGCCCTCAACTAGCCGACGCCGCGCTGGTTTATCTCGCGACCCGCGAAGGGATCGATACCATCTTTACCCTCGACCGGCGCGATTTCGCCGTATATCACTCCGCCCACAAACGCCCTTTTCGCATCGTTCCGTAAGGACGCAGGCGCGGAATTACATTAACTTATGGATAATTATTAGTTTTGCAACTTAGCTAGGCCGCCTGGCCCGCCTTGGCTGCGGTGTTCGGGGCATCCTGGGTGCGGGTCCAGGTGTAGCGCATGCGGTGGATCACCGTCAGGGTCGACAGCACCGCAATCACCCACAGCACTGGCGCCATGCGGTTGAAGAGCGCGCCGATGATCACCAGCACCAGCCGTTCCGGACGTTCCATGAAGCCCACCCGGCAGGATCCAATCAGCGATTCGGCGCGGGCGCGCGTGTAGCTCACCATGATGGCGCTGACCATGACGAAGGCAGTCAGCACCACGTAGAAGAAGCGGTCTCCCCGCGCGTAGAAGACCAGCAGGCCAAGGAACTGCGATGCGTCACTGTAGCGGTCGACTACCGAGTCGAAGAACGCTCCGAAGCGTGTGACCCGGTTGGTGGCGCGGGCCACCGCCCCATCCACCAGATCAAAAAATCCTGAGCCGATGATGACCAGGCCAGCGTAGAAGAACAAGCGCTGCTGCGTCAGAGCTGTGGCGGAGCCGAAAAGAATTGCAGCCCAGGTGTTTACGACCAGCCCCATGAAGGTGAGCACGTTGGGGTTGATGCGCGACAGAGCGAGCCAGCGGACGATGGTATCGAGCAGCACTCCGCAGGCGCGTCCGAAGGCGCTGGTCCAGCTCCTGCTAGGGGAAGAGGCAGACACTATGCGCCCGCCTTTTCGGGCTCGGCCTCGTCGTGGATGGTGGTCAGGGCTAGGATTTCAAGTTCGCGCTTGCCGTTGGGGGTGATGACAGTGGCTTCGTCGCCCACCTTCTTATTCAGCAGCGCGCGGCCGATAGGAGACGTGGTCGAAATCTTGCCCGCGCCTACGTCAGACTCTTCGCTGGTGACCAGTTTGTATTCGATCTCTTCCTTCTTTGAGCTGTCGAAGACCTTGACCGTGGAACCCAGGCCCACCTTGTCTTTCGGGATATTGTTCATGTTAGTCAACGACAGGTCGGCGAGGCGCTTGCCGAGCTGGCGGAAGCGCGCCTTGACGAACTCCTGACGCTGCTTGGCCATGTGGTACTCGGCGTTCTCGCTGAGGTCGCCGAGAGCTGCGGCCCGCTTGATCTCTTTGGGCAGCTCGTGAACCAGTTCGTGCTCGAGGGCGTCGACTTCTTCCTGCAGTTTCTTTCTAAGTTGATCGGTCATACTAATCAGGCCTGCGTGAGATGAACCTCTCAGATTATAAACCTGTTGAGGGGATGGAGGAGTCGTGGGGGCGCTTTCGGAGGAGCGAATCGCTAGAATGTTCCAGTCGGAACATTGCAGCGGTTTTAGTGGGAGGTGGTGCTGAGTGTTCCGACTGGAACATAGTGCTGAATGTTCCAACTGGAACATTTGTACATGCAATAGTATACTTATCGAGTGATACGTACAAACACGTCTAAGTGAAGCGGATTGTGGGGGTTAGGAGGGGTGGAAGTCGGGTGGGTGGAATGGGGGACGGGGCTGGCACTCGTTGATGGAGAGTGCCAATTGGCATCTCGGGGCCTATCCCGGATTCCGAAAGAGTTTTGACTCGAGTGCCGTCCCTACGGGACTTGGTTCCATTTTCTGGGGCTTATCCAGGACTTACGTCCTGGACTATTATCTGCCGCCCCTCCGGGGATGGGGTCTGGTGGTTTCGTTTTGCGTCTTCCCCCTAAGTTCGGCTTCCTGACATCTCGGTTTTCCGCGTCCTTAAACTCGGTTTCCCGGCAGGAAGTCGGGGGCTCCCTGCATGGATGTTTGAGCTGGCGGAGTTTGGCTGGATTGATTTGTGGTTTGTGCTCATTGTGGGGGCATGAAGCATGTCAAGAAAGTCGTGCTCACGGTGGTGCTGGCGGGTTCGCAGCTTTGGGCTCAAGGAAATCCGCAGGAACAGTTTCACGAGGCTTGTGTCTTTGAGAAGCAGGGGCAGTTTGACAAGGCCATCAACCTCGCCAGGGGGCTGATCGACTCCGGCCAATCCAGCTCCGGGGAGCTGGGGAGAGCGTGGGTTCTGCTGGGGGTTGTATACACGCAGCAAGGAAGATTTACGGAGGCGCAGAATGCTTTCGAGCGCTCACTTCGCATTCTTGACGAGACTCGATTCGTTACTGATTATGCTGCTGCGCTGCAGAGCTATGGGATGCTCTATAACGACATTGGGCAGATAACGATTGCGGGGCAGATGTGGAAGAAGGCACTTCAACTACGCCAGCAGTCTGGCGATCACGCGGGGGTTAGCCGGTCTCTTACCAGCCTGGCGGGACTGGCTCTGGCACAAAACCGAGTTCGCGAAGCGACGAAGTATTTGCAGATCGCGGCGAAGGAAGCGAAATTGACTCAAGACCTTACCGATGCCGACTTGGCCATCAGGTATGAGACGCAGGCGTGGCTGGCACTGGCCGAGGGGCATGCGGCGGCGGCGGTCGCGGATTATCAGCGCTCCCTGGAACTGTGCGAGCGGATCCACGGTGAAGGGCATTGGCTGATTGGGTGGGAGTACATGCTGCGGGGCAAGGCTTATTCTGAGTCGGGCAACGCGGACCGGGCGTTAGCTGATATGCGTCAGGGCCTTAGCATCCTCGACCGGGCGTTGGGCCGCAAGAATCCGAGGTACTTCGCGGCGCAGATAGCGTATTCCAAGGCCCTGGATCGAGCTGGGTTGAGGGCGCAGGCAGCAGAATGGCGCGCGGCAGGAGAGCAGGCTGAGAAAGATTTTTATCGGAGCCAATGTGTCGGCTGTACGATTAATGCGGGGGCTTTCCGATAGGAGGAACGCTGATGAGTCCAGGTGAAGTCCGGAGCCCCGCTGAGGCCGCGCCGACGCCTACTAAAACGGCGGTTGGCGGGCTCTTTCCGCAGGCGGGAGTCATCCCGATCGCTATTGCCGGCGTACTCACGCTGGCTACAACCATTGAATGCTCGTTCTCCGTTGCGTCCTGGTTTCGGGCGCTGCTTTACGGGGCGGTCTTGTGGTTGTGGTGGGCGGGTGTAGCTGAGGTTCTATGGCGAGCCGGTAAACGCTGGCCGTCGGCGTTGAAGGTGTCTGCGTTCAATGCGGGCGTGCAGTTGGTCGCCGCGGCTACGGTGGCTGTGCTGCATCTGGCGACTTTGCAGGTTACGGCACACTGGATCGCGCACGTGGGATCTGACGTCCAGAGAGAGGTTTACGGCCGACTATCATTCTTCAACCTGGGCCGCATCGGCGTCGAGTTTCTGACTTACGGGCTGGTGTGGTTCGCCTGCACAGCGCTACACACGCAACTGGCCGCGCAACGGGATGCGATGCGGTCGTTGCAGCTGGAGCGCCAGCTTTCGAGCGCGCATTTGCGCGCCTTGCAGATGCAACTGGAGCCTCACTTCCTGTTTAATGCGCTGAATGCTGTAGCCGCTTTGATGGATCTTGACCGCAAGCAGGAAGCCCTCGACACTCTGGAACACCTGAATACGATCCTCAAGACCGGGTTGAAGAGAACCACTCCCAGCAAGATTCCGCTGGCCCAGGAGCTGGAGATTGTGGAGAGCTATCTCGCGATTGAGAGAGTGCGCTTCGCCGACCGGCTTCGGGTCGATATGACTCTGGATCCCGGTGTGCTGGATGGACTGGTTCCGTGTTTTCTTCTGCAACCGATCATCGAGAATGCGATTCGCCACGGCATCGCACAGTGTGAAAACGATGGGTGCATCCAGGCTTCGGCTAAGCGGGTTGGAACTCACATGCAATTAGAGGTGCGCGACAACGGGCCGGGTTTGAATGGGAGGTCAGATCCCGGCTTTGGGATAGGCCTGAGCAACACGAGAGAAAGGCTGGTGCATTTCTATCAAGATGACTTTGAGTTTCGCGCCAGCCAGCCCAAGTCTGGTGGCTTCGAGGTTCTGATTACTATTCCCTACGAACGGAAAGCCCCGTGAAGTTAAGGACGTTGATTGCCGACGACGAACCCTTAGCGCGAGAGCGGCTGAAGCTGCTGCTGGCGCCGGACCCGGAAATAGAAATCGCCGGGGAGTGCAGGAATGGCAACGAGGTGGTTGCAGGGCTGAAGGGAACGCAAATTGATTTGCTTTTTCTCGATATTCAGATGCCGGGCAGCAGCGGTTTCGAAGTGATCGAAAGCGTCGGCCTGCGGAATATGCCCCTGACTGTGTTTGTAACCGCGCACAGCGAATTCGCGGTGGAAGCATTTGCGGTGCATGCTTTGCACTATCTGGTGAAACCGGTGGAGCGGCAGCGTCTTGAAGAGGCGGTGTCGCGGGTAAAAGAAAGGGTCCGGCTGCAAGAGACTTTTGCCGCGCGCCAGGAAATCTATTCTGTCCTAGAGGCTCTGCAGACGTCGGCGGAGAAGCCAAGCTATCCGGAGCGGCTGCTGGCGAAGAATGGGAACAAGGACTCGGTTGTGTTGGTAAGCGATATCGAATGGATCGAAGCGGCCGACTATTACGTGTGCCTGCACGCCGGGGGCAAGAAACATTTGCTGCGGGAAAGCATAAAGGCGCTTGATGCCAGGCTGGACCCCAAGAAGTTCGTGCGCCTGCATCGCTCGGCGATTGTGAATATCGGCCACGTCCGCGAAATTCATCGCGATGGCCGAGCCGAAGGATGGGTGCTGCTATCGACCGGGGAGCGAGTTCGGATGAATCGGACTGGGTGGCAGAAGCTAATCGCTTTGAATAGCCTGTGAAACTGGGCCGATGGTCCACGTCTTCTTTAACTCTACTATTCTCATTTCTGCGGCCACTTTTAGGGCTTGTTCCGGCAACTAACCCTGCAATGGAGAATACTCGGCGGCCCCCGGAGTCGAAATGCGAGCCGTCCGTGGCGCGATCTGCGGTTTGATTTCGAACATTTCGGGTGTTTGCTGAATGCTCGGGAGCGATGATTTTTGTCGTCTGACGGGTCGAATTTTCGCGCTCTCGTTTCCTGGCAGTGATGCATGAGCCGGAAAACAAACGTGTTTCGCAGAGTGGCACGCTTCTTGCGGTCATAAGAGCGGTTCGCTCTTGCTTAGTTTTGCAAGAGCGCGGGAAAGAGGTCGCGACGTATGAGAAATGAATATGACTTAAATTCTGCGATCACATTCTTATTGGTTGGCTTGGGCATCGAGTCACTTTTGGCGATTGTCCTCAATCCCAAAGGAAGACTGAGGCTGGAGCGAAGCGGGGAAGCTAGAAGTTGGCGCAGTGGAGGTTGGAAAGGCCACGAGCGCCTGAGCAGCGCATAGCGTGAGTGATTTTTTGAGTCATATTGCGAGAGTCATATTGCGAGTGTCATATTGCGAGCTCCATAGCGAGTTCCAGGAGGGCACCATGAAAAGAACAGTGCTGTGGCTATGGCTGATGGTTGTGGCTTTGCTGCTGTCTGCCCCAATGTACGGCGACAATGCTGTGATGGGAGAGATTCAGTTTGAAGGAAAGTCCAAGATCGAAAAAACCTCCGGGGTGTGGGTCGACGGAGGGTACGTAGGCTATCTGAAAGAACTCAAGGGATCGAAGAAGGTTCTTCTTCTCCCCGGCGAGCACGTCATTACTGTGCGGCAGGATGGCTACGAGGACTTCACGCAACATATTCGTGTTGAGCCCGGAGGGAAGCAGGTGGTCCGTGTTGCTATGGAGAAAGCCCCCACGGGACCACTGCCTGCGGTGATGGCTACGTTGAAGATCTCGGTTAATCCTTCCAGGGCGGCGGTCTTCCTGGACGGTCTTTTCGTGGGACACGTAGGTGAGTTTAAGGGCGTGGGCCGAGGGCTGCTGGTGGCCCCGGGAAAACATCAGGTCAAGATTGCGCTGCCCGGCTATCAGGCTTTTGAGACAGACGTCAATCCACTGGCTAATCAGAGTGTTGAGATCAAGACTGATTTGGTCAAGGACGGTGCTGCTGCGGCCGAACCGGCGTCGAATCAATAAGTCGAGTCAATAACTGGAGGTCAACTTGGATCAGGCTTCGAATTCGGAGGCTTCGGGGAAGCGGAGTTTACATTTGGCCAGGGCCAGGGCCAGGAGTTCTTCGACTTTGGTTTCTTCGCAGTTGCGAGACATGGCTAGTTCGCTGACCAGGAGGTAGCGAGCACGTTCGAGCATCTTCTTTTCGCGGAAGGATAGGGGTTTGGATTGGTGGAGGGCGATCAGGCTCTTGAGGACTCCCGCGACTTCGAACAGGGAGCCGGTGCGCATGCGGTCAGAGTTTTCCTTAAAACGGTCTTTCCAGTCGGCGGTGCTGAGGTCGTCGGCGATGGCGAGGAAGTCGAGGATTTTCTGCACCTCGCCGTTGCGGACTACCCGGCGGATGCCTACGCTGCCCACGTTGTTACAGGGCACCATGACCTTGAGACTGCTGGCTTTAATGTTGAGCAGATAGAACTTTTCCACCGTGGCGCCGATGGAGCGGCTGCTGATTTGTTCGATGACACCCACTCCGTGGTTGGGGTAGACAACCTTGTCGCCGATGTGAAAATTCAGGTCCGCACCGCTCATAAGAGGCACCCGGGAAGGCGTTAGGGTCTAGTGGGGAAACAACGTTGTCGTTACTGTAAACAAGACTACCCTGAAAGCGGGCGAAAGGCAAGATTGGTGCGGGGTTGACGGGCTCGGGAACTCGTTTTATGGCCGGAGCTAAGAGGGTAAGTTATTGTCGCTGGCTGAGTTACAGGTTGAAAGGGCAGACACCGAGGAGATTACGGCAAAGCCGGGCTGCGCCCGGCGGACAGCGGGGGGCGACTATCTCCACATAAGCCCCTTAGCGCCTTGACCGGAGGGTGGAGCTTATAATCGCGGCGTGAGTCCAGAATCGGGAAAACCGGAGCGGGTGGGACGAGTGCTGGGGCTGGACGTGGGATCCAGGCGAATTGGGATTGCGGTTTCAGATCCTTTAGGAATTACGGCACAGGGGCTGGAGACTTTACAGCGGCGGAACAAGCGGCAGGATCTGGCGGCGCTGGAGCGGGTGATCCGGGAATACGGGGTGCTGGAAATCGTGGTGGGGTTGCCCTTGCGCATGAGTGGAGCGGAAGGGACGCAATCGGAGAAGATGCAGGGGTTTGCGGAGGACCTGAGGAAGCGGTTCCGGCTGCCGGTGCACTTGTGGGACGAGCGGCTGACCTCAGCGGAAGCGAACCGGCTGCTGCGGGAGACTGAGTTATCGATTGAAAAGCGGGCCAAGGCGGTGGACCGGATGGCAGCGGTTTTGATCCTGCAAGGGTGGATGGAGGGGCGGGTGGCTCGCTAGGCGTTAACCAGCTCGGAGAACTTGCTGAGGTCGATGTTTCCCCCGCTGACGATGCAGACGATCTTATCTTTTGGCCCGCTTCCGGCCTTTCCGGTAAGTCCAGCAGCGACGGCGCATGCGGCTGCACCTTCGCAGATGATGTGATTGCGGGCGGCGACGATCGTCATGGCTCGGCGTGTTTCCTCGAGCGAGACGACGATCGAGCCGGCTAGCAGGCGGCTGGCCAGGGTCCACATGGTGGGCAAGACGGTCTTGCCACCGCAGCCATCCACGAAACTGGTCTTCCAATCCGGAAACTTCTGGGCTGAACCCTTGAGAAACGAGAGGCTGAGGGGCGCGGCGGTTTCGGGCTCGGCGGCAAAGACCTTCACGTCCGGCTTCAGGGCGGCCATGGCGGATGCGATTCCGCAACTGAGGCCGCCGCCTCCGAAGCCAGCCACGATGGCGGTGACGCCGGGCATGTCTTCGAGTATTTCCAGGCCGGCGGTGGCATTGCCGGCGATGAAATTGTCGTCGTCGAAGGGATGAACGAAGACGCCCTGAAAGGCGGGATGCTTGCGTTCGATCACCGCGGTCCAACATTCGTCCATGGAGGCTTGGCGAATGCTGGCGCCCAAGCGGCGGATGGCATCGAGCTTGGCGGCCGGGGCGGTATCCATGACCAGGACCTCGCAGCGCACGCCTACGATTCTGGCGGCCAGGGCTACACCTTGCGCGGCGTTGCCCGCGCTTATGGTCCACACACCGCGGGCCCTGTCTTCGGGCGTTAATAAGGAGATGGCGTTGAAGGCACCGCGGATCTTGAATGAACCAATGGGCTGGCACGATTCGAGCTTGAGATAAATCTGGGCGGGAGCGTCATCGTAATAGAGGCGGACGAGCGGGGTCCGGATCGCGGCCCCGTAGACACGCTGGCGCGCTGCGAGGATCGATTCTAGGGGGATGTTTCGGAGGTGCAGGTTGTCGTGGGCGGGCGAAGTTGCCATGATTGAGAACAGGATTGTACACCGTGGCGATGGAAGGGGTCGTGCGGGACTTGTCGTGGCGTTAACCTTGAATCTGCGTGGGGTCGAAGCCCAGGTCAAGGTGCGGTGTTGCAGTTGGTCTATCGCTCACATCGTGCTGACATACAGCCGGTTCGGATAAAGTGCCTCCACGACTTTTCGGATAACCTGCTTCCCGTTCTCTCCATTAGTAAAAATTACTACTCCGATTCCTTGCGACGGAACAAACATTGCGAAAGTTTTCACTCCCCAATCAGAGCCGTCATGATCCAGAATCTTTACTCCGTTCACGGTTTCTACTTCCCATCCCAAACCCATGCCGGCGGTCACGGTGCAGTGACCCACCGCTTCAGCTTCCTGGCACTCTTTTTCCAGGTTTTCCGGCTTCACCAGATCCCGTGTCATGGTCGCTCGTTCCGCGGCAATTGCCCCGGTCAGGCCCTCGTCGTGCATCGCACTCACCACGAATTTGGCATAGTCGCCGATCGTGGTCCGCAGCTGGTCGGCACCATTCCACATGGTCGCGACCGGGTCTACCGGCTTTTCTTCCTTTGGCCCGCGGGGGACCGCCAGCCGCCCCGCGTACCATTCTTTCGCTGTATACGACGTCTCCTTCATGCCGATCGAATCAAATACCATCTTCTGCGCCAGCGCATCAAAAGGCTTTCCTATCTTATTTTCGACAAACCTGCCGACGTAGTTGTATCCCTCGCCTGAATACCCGGTTTGAGTTCCGGGCTCCCATCTGATCTTCAGCACTCCGCCGGTCATTCGGCGCCAGTTCGCAAACCCAGTCTGGTGCGACAAGCACAACCGCGGGGTCAGCAGTTTGCTCCAGGGATCATCTTTTATGTCAGGGTCGAGCCAGAACGGCGAGATCGGTTCGTCCAGCGAGAGTTTTCCTGCAGAGGCGAGTCGCAGAACTGTCTCCGCCGTTATTGGCTTGGTCAGGGACGCCATGTTGTACAGCGTTTTTCCGGTCGCAGCGACTCCCGGACTCTGCTCTCCATACACGGCTGTCCAGGCTACTTTTCGATTTTCGATGTACGCCACCGCCAGGCTTGGCACATCGCTTTCCTTCAACCATTCGGCGGCATGGGCATCAATGTCGGCTCGCCCGGCTTTCTTCGCAGCAATTGTTGGCGTAGTGGAGTGTGCCTTCTCCTGTGTCTTGGCCGGGATCATGCTTACGCATGCGACCACCGCAACGACCAACGCCTCGCCCGCTCCCCAGGCTTTTGCTCTCACGATTCCTCCGTACGCGCGCATCTGTCTACGTGCGATATACGATTTTTCTCAGGCTGGGTTCAACTTTAATCGGTCCGGCAGTCGGTTGAATGATACCTGCTCCGGAGACTTGCGTCGTGTGACGGCGCAGGCAGGCCTGATTGTGGGGCTAAACGATGGTGCCGGGCGAAGCGGCGGGCTAGCTACTTTCCGCGCATGGCACGGCGGTAGGCGTCTACATTCTTATTATGGTCTTCGATGGTGCGGGCGAAGCGGTGATGGCCGGCGGCGTCGGCTACGAAGTAGTAGTAGTCGCTCTGGGCTGGGTGGATGGCGGCTTCCAGAGCGCTTTTGCCGGGATTGCCGATGGGTCCGGGGGGAAGTCCCGTGTGCTTGTAAGTGTTGTAGGGCGAGTCGAAGCGCATGTCGTCGTGGTGCAGTGCGCCTTGATATGTGCCTGCCAAAAGTTCTGCATAGATGATGCTGGGGTCGGCATCGAGTGCGATGTTCTTGGCCAGGCGGTTGTAGTAGACGCTGGCGACCAGGGCGCGTTCTTCGGCGACGGCGGTTTCTTTTTCGATGATTGAGGCCATGATCACGGTGCGCTCGAGATCGTTTGGCGCCTCGTTAGGATCGCGAGAGCCGCCGTGGAATTCAGCCCCCATATGAGGCGAGTCTGATGATGCCATCGCCGCACCCTCGGGACCTTGAATCAATCCAATCTGGTGAGCGACCTGGCGGAACTGCCTGACCATGGCTGCCGCCATGTCTTGCATGGTTTGCATGCGGCTGAATTCGTAAGTGTCGGGGAAAAGGTAGCCCTCGAGCGAAGGCGCACTGGGTGCGAGGTCGGCAATGAGAGCGGTATCAGATTGCGCCACTTTCAGGAAGTCTTCGGCGGAGCCGAGTCCGGCGGCCTCGATGGCGCGAGCGATGTCGAACATGGTGAAACCTTCGGGAACGACGACGGTATGGAAATAAACGTCGCCGCGGCGGAGACGCTTCTGGAGGTCGATGATGTTTGCCGGCTTCTCGAAGAGATATTCTCCGGCCTTGAGCGAACGGCGGCGGTGGAAGTCGTGCCAGAGAATGAATGCTTTCTCGCTGCGAATCACCCCCGCTGACTTGAGTTCGGAGGCGATGCGGTGCGTGGAATAGCCCGGCCGCAGCATCACGAAGGTTTTCGCCAGAGGTTCTACTGGGGTTAGTAGAGCCCAGGCGAGCCAACCCGCGAAAGCGAGCACCGCAATAAGGGTGAGCCCCAAGATCTTACGAGCGATTTTATGCACGATGGCGACAGTTTAGATGATGGTGGAAGGCTTGCGAAGCTGACTTTAGTAAGATTCTGAGTTCGGACTGCGCGGGCCGAGCCTTGCTAGCCAACCCTGTTAACCAATGATTTTGGAGTCCCTGCTGGTTTTGCACCCTTTCGGGCGCGGTATACTCAAATGACTTGGAGATAAACGAATCCCTGCATGAGACGTATTGGGCCCTTTTGGGCTTTGGCTTTGGTCCTCGCGCTACTGCCCACAACGGGTTGTCTCTTCCGGACGCGGCCGGTGGAGGAAAAGTATTCCAAGGTTCCGCTTCGAGAATCCTCCCAATCGGGATTGATTGACAGCATCAACCAGCAGGCAGAGAAAATCCGGTCGCTGCAAGCGACGGTGGATATCGATACGTCGGTGGGTGGGGCGAAGAAGGGGCATGTCACCGACTACAAGGAAATTCGGGGCTATGTGCTGGCGCGGCAGCCGGCGATGCTGCACATGATAGGGTTGCTGCCGATCGTGCGCACTACGGCGTTCGACATGGTGAGCAACGGGCAGGAGTTCAAGCTGTGGATTCCGCCGAAGAACCGCTTTGTGACGGGACGGAACGACCTGCAGACCCACAATGCCGACCAGCCGATGGAGAATATCCGGCCACAGGATATCTACGAAGCGCTGCTGATTCCGCCGGTGGATCCGGATCCCGAACATGAGATTGCGGTGCTGGAGAATGGCGAGGAGATTCTGCATGACTCCAAAGGCCGCCGGGTTCTGCAGGACGACTATGAACTGGTAGTGGTCCGGTGCCTGACGAACTGTTCGAGCGGCCGAGAGAGCGAGCAGGGATGGGTGCTGTCGCGCAAGATTGTTTTCAGCCGCGCCGACTTGCAACCGCATCGCCAGTACATCTATGACGAGCAGCACAGGCTGGTCACCGATGTGCGCTACGCGAACTACAAAGATTACGACGGGGTCAGCTTTCCCTCGCGCATCGAGATTTCCCGGCCGCAGGAGGAGTACGACATCACGCTCAATATGTTGAAAGTGGAAATCAACAAGCCGCTGCGGGACGATCAGTTTGCGCTGGCACAACCGCCGGGGGCGGACGCGGTGCATCTGGACAAGCCGCAACCACAGGCTGCGGTGCCGCCGCAGGGTGAAGATCGGCAGTAGCAGGCATACCGTACGAATCCCGAGTATTTTGCAGCCCTGAAAATGGGATTGGCGCGGTCGCTACGTCAGGTCCCTGTTATCCGTCATGATGAACAAAATGATTGTCGCCAACCTGGTGCATCGGCCCATCCGGTCGCTGATCAGTATTGTGGCCATTGCGCTGGAAGTGGCGCTGATTCTGCTGATCGCGGGTCTGTGCTACGGCATCATGAATGACTCCAAGAACCGGACGGTGGGCATAGGCGCGGACGTGATTGTGCAGCCGCCAGGGTCGTCGTTCCTAGCCGGCATCAGCGGGGCACCTGTTTCCGTCAAGGTTACCGACATTCTGCGCGGCCTGCCCCACGTGAAAGCGGTCAGTCCGGTGATCTGGCAGCTCTCGACTGCGGGGGCGCTGGAAGTGATCGACGGAATCGATCTGCCGAGCTTTGAGGCCCTGGGCGGTCCGTTTCAATATGTGCACGGCGGGCCGTTCCGGGGGCAGAATGACATTCTGGTGGACGACTACATTGCTCGGCAGAAACATGTGAAGGTGGGCGACACCATGGAGATTCTGAACCACAACTTTCGTGTGGCCGGGATTGTGGAGAATGGCCGGGGTGCACGTAAGTTCCTGCCGCTTGCAGCGTTGCAGGATTTGATAGGAGCCAAGGACAAGGCTTCGGTGTTTTATGTGAAACTTGACGATCCCGCGAACGCCGATGAGGTGGTGAGTGCGGTGAAGAATCAGGCCGGCATGGAGAAGTATTCCGTATTGTCGACGCCAGATTATCTCAGCATGATGACCCCCAGCCGCTTGCCGGGGTTCCGGCCATTCATTGGCGTGGTGATTGGGGTGAGCCTGATCATCGGCTTTCTGGTGATCTTCCAGTCGATGTATGCCGCCGTGATGGAGCGCACGCGCGAGATCGGGATTCTGAAGGCGATGGGCGCGTCGAAGGGTTACATCGTGGGCGCGATTCTGCGGGAGACTGGGCTGCTGGCCGTGGCCGGAATCGTGCTGGGTATCCTTTTCAGTCTGGGGGCGAGCTGGGCTATTCGGCACCGCTTTCCGCTGGTGCAGGTGGTGGTGAGCGGAGACTGGATCGGCTGGTCTATGCTGGTGGCTGTGCTGGGGGCGATTGCGGGGGCGCTGTACCCGGCCTTTAAGGCGGCGGGGAAAGATCCGATTGAGGCGCTGGCGTACGAGTAGAGCGGTTGGATTCGTCTGACCCCGGTTGGGCGTCATCTTTGTTAACTCTGCGTTGACAATTCCCCGTAGGCTCCGGTATCTTAAAGACTTTGGGAAGTCTCGCGGTTGCCCGCCTGATGGTCTGGCGTCCTCGCCGGGGAATCAACGAGCGGTCTTCTTTGTTATATTCAATCGCGTTTCGCAGCTTTTTTCATTCTGGGAGAGTTCCGATGTCAACCTATTTCCCGTCACCGGGGGAAATTGTGCGCAAGTGGTATGTCGTGGATGCGGAGGGGCAGACGCTCGGGCGCCTGGCCTCGCAAGTGGCGCGCATCCTCATGGGCAAAGAGAATCCGCAGTACACGCCTTTTCTGGATACGGGCGATCACGTGATCGTGGTGAATGCCGAGAAGATTCGAACGACCGGCATGAAGTCGGAGCAGAAGCAGTATCACCATTACACCGGCTATCCGGGTGGGCTGCGCACTGAGGATTATCGCAAGCGTTTGGCACGCAGGCCGGAAAAGATTATTGAAGATGCGGTGCGGCGCATGTTGCCGAAGAACAAGCTGGCGGCGCATATGTTGTCGAAGCTGAATGTTTACAAAGGCGACAAGCATCCGCACGAGGCGCAGAAGCCGCAGGATTTGAAGTTGGAAGTTAGAGCATAGCGAGAGCAGTTTAGCGGGAGATCCTTCGCTCCGCCTGAAAAGCGGCTGCGCTAAGGATGACAAAGCGCGGGACGACAACAAGATCAGGAGCTACGAGCTAAATGGCTGAATTGGTGCAGTATTACGGAACTGGACGGCGGAAGCGGGCGATTGCGCGGGTGTATTTGCGTCCGGGCACCGGCGATTTCAAGGTGAACGGGCGGGAGTTTGAGGAGTATTTCGTGACGCCGGCGCAGCGGTCGGCTGCGAAGGCGCCGCTCGCGTCCACGGATACGGCGGTTTCGTTCAACGTTATCGCCAGCGTGCTGGGCGGCGGAGTGCGGGGGCAAGCCGATGCGGTGAAGCTAGGCATTGCGCGGGCCTTGATGCAGTTCAACGCGGAACTGCGCGGCAAGCTGAAGTCCGAGGGCTTGGTGACGCGGGACTCGCGGGGCAAAGAGCGTAAAAAGTACGGCCAGAAGGGCGCCCGGAAGCGGTTCCAGTTCTCGAAGCGCTAGAGATTCCTCCGCCCCTCGCTTTCGCTCGGGGATGGGAATGACAAGGGTTTGGTTTTCACTGGCCACTGACAACTGGCCACTGGCAACTGTTTTGAGGTGTTCAATTCTTCCTGTGCCTCGCGGCGCGGGGCGGGAATGGCAATCCGGAGCGGAACTTACGCGAGGGATGCAGACTGACTAAGGAGGTTCATTGGCTACTATCACCATGAAGGAATTGCTCGAAGCGGGAGTTCACTTCGGGCATCAGACGAAGCGCTGGAATCCTAAGATGAAGGAGTACATCTTCGGAGAGCGCAACGGGATCTACATTATTGACCTGCAGAAGACGCTGAAGATGTTTAAAGAGGCGTCGAAGTTTGTGCAGGAACTGGCGGCTGACGGCAAGATTGTGCTGTTCGTGGGAACCAAGCGCCAGGCGCAGGACGCGATCGCCGAAGAGGCTACGAAGTGCGGCGGGTTCTACATCAACCAGCGCTGGCTGGGCGGGCTTCTGACCAACTGGGTTACGGTGCAGAAGTCGGTGAAGCGACTGAAGGAACTCGACGAGATGGCCACGGATGGCCGCTACGAGTTGCTGCCGAAAAAAGAAGTGATCAAGCTGGAGCGCGAGCGCAAGCACTTGCAGGCCAACCTGGCGGGCATCAAGAACATGAGCCGGTTGCCGGATGCGGTGTTCGTCATTGACTCGAATAAGGAGCAGATCGCGGTGCGCGAGGCGCGCAAGCTGGGCATTCCTGTGGTCGCCGTGGTCGATACCAACTGCGATCCCAGCGAAGTGGATTATGTGATTCCGGGCAACGACGATGCGCTGCGGGCGATCCGGCTGTTTACTTCGAAGATTTCGGAGTCGATCGCCGAGGGCGCGCAGTTAATGACCGACAAGCAGGTTGCCGACATGACAGCGGCGACCGAACAGGCGCAAGCCCGGGAAATGCAGCAGGCCGAAGACGCTGCGGCCGCACTTGAGGTTCGAGCCCAGGAGGCTGCGGCTGCGTCGGATCTTGCGGACATCGGCGAAAACATCAGCATGGAAGAGGTCCTGGGTCCGGGGACGCATAAGAAGCCGGTGACGAATGAGGATGGCGAGGTCCCGATCAAGGTGGAGAGCCAGACGGTCTAAGAGCAGTGGCCAGTGGACAGTGAAAACCGGGCATTCGATTTCAGACCCGCGCGGGTCATGCTTAGAAGATTCCCGGCGCGGGTCAAAGTTTGTTAGGCAAATTGGTAGATCAAGGAAGGAAGATTCTTAGCAATGGGTACTACTACAGTGAATATTTCAGCGACACAAGTGAAAGATCTCCGGGAGAAGACCGGGGCTCCGATGATGGATTGCAAACAAGCCCTGACCGAGGCCAAAGGCGATATGGAGCAGGCGGTTGTAATTCTGCGGAAGAAGGGTGTTTCGGTTGCGGCCAAGAAAGCCACGCGGGTGACCAGTGAAGGCTCGGTGACGAGCTATATCCACGCCGGGGGCAAGATTGGCGTGCTAGTCGAGGTGAACTGCGAGAGCGATTTCGTAGCTCGCACCGACGACTTCAAGGAACTGGTGCACGATATTGCAATGCACATCGCAGCCAGCGATCCGAAGTACGTGCGCAAGGAAGACGTCACGGCGGCGGACTTCGCGCGCGAGAAGGACATTTTCCTGGATCAAGCGGTTAAGAGCGGCAAGCCCGCCAACATTGCCGAGAAGATGGTTGCCGGCAAGATGGAGAAGTTCTACGAGGAGGTCTGCCTGCTGGAGCAGCCCTTCATCAAGGACCAGACCGTTTCGATTGCGCAGCTCATCGCGGCGAAGATCGGCAAGCTGGGTGAGAACATCAGCGTGCGGCGCTTCGCACGCTTCAAAGTGGGCGATGCGGGCGAGACGGTTGCCACCACCAAGCCTACGGAACAGAAAGCCGAGTAATTCTGGGCGCCTACGGGCGCCCTTTTTATTATTTGCGCGAGTCGATTCGCTACGAGCCGGCGGGACGCCGGCGCTACTATGACTGCCCCTGCCTTCAAACGCGTTCTGCTCAAGCTTTCCGGAGAAGCCCTAGCTGCGAATCAGGGCTTTGGTGTGGATACGGCACGCATCCACGAGGTCGCGGCGGAATTGGCCGACGTGCACAAGCTGGGAGTGCAGCTCGCGATCGTGGTGGGCGGCGGCAACTTCTTTCGCGGCGTGGCCGACCAGGCCCGCGAGATGGACCGCGTCTCCGCCGATCACATGGGAATGCTGGCCACGGTGATCAATGCGCTGGCCCTGCAGGATGCGCTGGAAAAACAGAAAGTTTACACGCGCGTGCAAACGGCGATTGAGATGAACCAGGTGGCGGAACCGTTCATCCGCCGGCGTGCCATCCGGCATCTGGAAAAAGGCCGTGTAGTGATCTTCGCTGGTGGAACGGGGAATCCTTACTTCTCGACCGACACGGCGGCATCCTTGCGCGCCATGGAGATCAAGGCAGATGTAATTCTGAAGGCCACCAAAGTGGACGGGATCTACGATGCCGATCCGATGAAGGTCGACGGCGCAAAGAAGTTCAACAACATCTCTTATATGGACGTTTTGAAACTAGGACTCAAAGTGATGGATTCCACGGCCATCAGCTTGTGCAAAGACAATAACCTCCCCATCATCGTCTTCAACTTGAATCAGCATGGAAATATTCGCCGCGTGGTCAGCGGAGAAAAGATTGGGTCGATGGTAAGTGCTTAGACTGGGGCACGCCTCCACTCGCAAAACGGAGGCGCACTCCCGAACCGCGGCGTTTCTCAGCCGGGCGAGGGATCTCGAACTCAGTCCGAGCGGTTCCGCGGGAGATGCTTCGCTCCGCCTGAAGAGCGACTGCGCTTAGGATGACGCAAACGAGTGGCTACTTGGGTTTATAATTCAGCGTTTTTGATTCCTAATGTCATACGGAGCTGACTGATATGGCTCAAGCGACCATGGCCGCGATTCCGGGCCTTAAAGAAACCTACGTGCAACTGAAGACGCGGATGGACAAGGCGGTGGAAGACTTCCGCAAAGCGATGGCGGCCACGCGTACCGGCCGCGCCTCGGTGCACATGCTCGATAGTGTGAGCGTCGACTATTACGGCTCGCAGATGCCGCTGAACCAGATCGCACAGGTGCACGCGCCGGAGCCGCAGATGATCACGGTGCAGCCCTTTGATCCGTCGCAGGTGGGTGCGATCGAAAAGGCGATTCGTTCGGCTGAACTGGGGTTGAACCCGATGAACGACGGTAAGCTGATCCGAGTGCCGGTGCCGGCGCTTACGCAGGAGCGGCGGCAGGAAATGGTGAAGCACTTGCACAAGGTGCTCGAAGAGCACCGCACCGCCGTGCGGAATATTCGTCGGGATGGCAATGACGCCATCAAGAAGGCGATGAAAGACAAGAAGATTACCGAGGACGACGAGAAGCGGTCGCTGGAGGAGATCCAGAAGCTCACCGACGACGAAATCAAGAAGATGGAAGAAATGAGCAAGGCCAAAGAGAAGGAAGTTCTGGAGCTGAAATAGACTCGAGTTCCGCCGTTCCGCTTAAAAACTAAAGTCCATGTCCGAAGAGCTCCACGCCCGACGCGGTCTCTAAGTTACTGAAACTCCATCCCCTAGCTGAATTCCCGCTCGCAAAGTGCATCCAGTAACCCGAATCGCGGTTACGCGACATCCCCGCGGACGGCGTGTTTCCATCTCCGTGAAGCGAATTACGGCTCCCCCTGAAGTTATAACCAAACCTTTGGAATAGGAGTTTGCCATGAAAAAGTTTCTTGGGATTGCACTTTTGCTCGCGCTTTCGATGCTGGGCGCGAGCTGCGGTTCGTCGTCGAACTCGTCTTTGTCCTCGCAACCGGCGAGCGTGTTTGTGACTGGCGAAGATGCTCCGCTGGCCTCTGTGGTCGGCTTCGATGTGACGATCAATTCGATCACCCTCACCGGCAGCAAAGGTTCTCCGCAGGTGTTGTCGACGCCCACGACAGTGGATTTCGCCCGGCTTCTGGGTTTGCGGTCTCCGCTCGCGTTCAACTCCGTTCCCCCGGACACCTATACCAGCGCCACGTTTTCGTTGTCGAACCCGGCGATTTCCTGGGTGGATATGAGCACCACGCCGCCGTCGATCGGTACGCCTGTCAGCGCCTACTTTAGCCCAACCATGGGCACGGCGACGCAGACCTCGGTCACGGTGAATTTCCCCACGGCGATGGTTGTGGGCAGCAACGGCCTGGCAGGACTGAGGGTGGAGTTTGACATCCGGCAATCGGTCGCGGTCGGAAGCAACGGGCAGATCACGGGTGCCGTGAATCCGGTGATTTATGCCAAGGTGGTGCGGGCGAGCGATCCCAACGGTCGGGTCACCGACCTCACAGGCGGGCTGGTCTCAGTAAATGCGGCTAACAATTCGTTCTTGCTACAGGGTCCGTATGGACGCCAGTTGACCATCGACGTCAACAGCAGCACTCAGTTCAATAGCGGATGGAGCATCAATAATCTGGCCACCCCGGCAATTGTTGGGGTGCAGGGATCGTTCCAGGCTGACGGCAGCCTGATGGCGAGCAACGTGGAAGTCATCACCACGTCGCAGACTTTCCTCTCTGGCCGAGTGCTGGCTGTGAATCCGACCTCGGGGCCGGTGCAGCAGATCACGCTCTGGGTGGGCGAGACCGGCGCGGACCTGGTCAGCGACATCGATACCATCCAGACCATTAACGCGAGTCTGGTCGATCAATATGACATTTGCTTCTTCGACAACCTGTTCACCAACGCTCTGTTCAACCCCTCGACGGTGATTGTTGGCCAGCGCATTTTCATCGGCGGCAGCTACTCCAACGGCACCTTTACGCCGCAGATGATCTCGCTGCGTTTCCAGGGCGTCTACGGGATGCTGACGGCAGACAGTGTAAACATCCTCAGCGGCAACATCGGAACCTTCCAACTGCAGAACAACGGGTTGGTCGGTTATTCGCTGGGTGGTGCGCCGCTGACCGTGGGTACAGCCAACGCTACGCTGTTCCTCAACACTGGTGGTTTGAGCGCGCTGCAATCCGACGGATCGATTCCGCTGGTGGCAGGCGGTCTGCTCTTCGTGAACCCGAACACCAGCACGCCTGTGATGGCGGCGGCGGTGGTGGACGATCGGCAACCGACGCAATAGGTCAGCTGCAACGTCGTAGCGACACTTACAACGGGTGGCCCCGCCAGGCCGCCCGTTTTCCTTTCCCGCCCGGGGCTTTCCCACAGAAGCACCTTATAATCACATGATTGGGAAACACGTAGATGCCGCGTGTCCGCGTGATTGCGCGAGGCTGCGGAATGTTCAAGAGACAACTGGGCCAAGCGGGGGCGGGGATTCCGGAATATTAACCTGCTCATGTCAGAAAAACTTTCGATCTGGGCAACTCCGCCACGTTTTATTCCGTCTTGGTGGAGGTGGAGTTAGCCAAGCCCTTTCCATGAAGCCACCGGCAAGAGTGGCCGCTTGGACGCTTTCCGTTTCTCTACCGTATAATGATCGTTTTCCTATATCCCAGAGGCTGAGGTAGTAGCGATTCATCTTTGCTCTCATCAAAACATTGCTGTGTCCGGGCGCGGCCACCGTTCTTCCGCCTCTGCGCATTCCCCATCTTCTTCATTTATACGGCTTTGCCGGAGGATGAAAGGGTTGGGGTGGGTGCTGGGGATCGCGCTGGCGCTGCTTTCCGCCTCGGCAAGCTGGGCGCAGAACGACGTTGTTTCTGAGATCAATGTCACGGGCAACCGTAGAATTCCCGCCGAAACAGTGAAGGCCCGTATCTTCACACACCCCGGGGACATTTACGACCCCGCCGCTCTGGAGCGCGATTTTAACTCGCTATGGAATACGGGTTATTTCGAGGATATCCAATTCAGCCGGGAACAGACTCAGAAAGGGTGGAGGCTGATCATCCACGTCAAGGAAAAGCCGACCATCCGCGAGATCAACTATGTCGGCCTGAGTTCGGTTTCTACTAGCGATGTGTTGGACCGCTTCAAGGAGGCGAAGGTTGGGCTGTCGGTAGAGAGCCAATACGACCCCACGAAGGTGAAGAAAGCAGAAGTGGCGATCAAAGGACTGCTGGCGGAACACGGGCGGCAGTTTTCCACTGTCAGGACGGAAATACGGCAGATTCCGCCAGCTGCGATCGGGGTCACGTTTGTGGTGAAAGAAGGTCCGAAGGTCAAGGTCGGCAAGATCAAGTTCGAAGGCAACAAGAACGTCAAGTCGCGGGTTCTGCGATACGCCATGAAGAACTTGCGGCCCATCGGAGTTCCGCACTCGATCTTCCTGGAAGACATCTTTGCCCGGACCTACGACGCCACCAAGCTGGACGAAGATACGGAGCGGGTCCGCAATGAATACCAGAATCGGGGCTATTTCAAGATGAACATTGCGGGCGAGCCCAAGACCCAGATTCACGACACCGGGCACGCGGGCGCCCATGTCCCGCTGTTGCAGGGAGGGCGGGGCAAGTCCGTCGACATCACCATGACCGTCGACGAAGGCGACCGGTACACCCTGGGTGGGATCACGTTCAAGAACAACAAGGCGGTGCAGAACGTGAGGGCGTTGCGAGCCATCTTTCCCATCAAAGACGGAGACGTATTCAGCAAGGAAAAAGTCGCCAAGGGTCTGGAGAACTTGCGGAAAGCCTATGGCCAATTGGGCTTCATCAACTTCACTTCGATCCCGGACACCAGGTTTGACGACGATAAGAAGCTGATTTTTCTCGATATTGATATCGACGAAGGCAAGAAGTTCTATGTGCGCCGTATCGAGTTTCAAGGCAACACCACCACCCGCGACAAAGTGATCCGGCGCGAGATCGCGCTGGAGGAAGGCAACGTTTACGACTCTCACCTGTGGGAATTGAGCCTGCTGCGCTTGAATCAGCTGGGCTACTTCGACCAGTTGAAGCCGGAAGATCCGAACACCACAATCCGCCAACTTGACGAGAAAGACGGACTTGTCGACCTGACGCTGAAGATCCATGAAAAAGGTAAGAACAGCGTCGGCCTTAACGGGGGCGTGAGCGGACTGGAAGGCGCTTTTGTGGGAATCAACTACTCGACCAACAACTTCCTCGGTCTGGGTGAGACGCTTCAGGTGCAGTTGAGTGCCGGAAACCTGGCGAAAAGCGTCCGATTCGGCTTCACGCAGCCCTACATGTTTGACCGGCCGTTGCAGTTTGGTTTCAACGTGTACTATCAGCAGACCAAGTACGATCAGGCGCGGCAACTTTCCATTCTTGGCGGGCAGACCCTGAACCTGCCCAACGCCGTGCTGCAGAACCTGCAGAATTACACGCAACAGAGCGCGGGGTTCACTTCGTCGTTGAGCTATCCGCTACACCGCTCTTTCAAGCGCGTGGGCATTACCTATTCGTTCGATCGATCTTCGCTGGCGGCGCTGAGCACGGCATCCAAGAATTTGTTCGAATTCCTGGCCTTCCGCGGTATTTCCGGGCCCAGCGCGCTGGAAGGCATTATTACCAGCAAGATCTTTCCCAACTTCTCCTTCAATACGCTGGACAGTCCGATCTCGCCCCATCACGGACACCAATTTACGCTGGGAGCGGAGATCGCGGGACTGGGAGGAACCATTCGATCGGTCCGCCCCATCGTGCAGTACAAGAAGTTCATTCCCATGCAGAACCGGCGCAATGCTTTGGGCTTTAACGTTCAGGGATCGTTCATCACCGGCTTTGATGGCTTGGTTGCGCCGCCGTTCCAGCGTGCTTACATGGGCGGCGAGAACGATCTGCGCGGGTTTGACATACGTTCTGTGTCCCCGGTGGCGTTCCTGCCAAACGTGGGATCGATCACGCTGACCGACCCCAGCGGAGTACCAGTGCCCAGGGACCCGCAGAACCCGCGCGCGGGGAACGTAACCATACCGATTCCGATCGATCAGATCACCTTCCCTGGCGGCGATCTGAGCATCGTGACCAACATGGAGTACCGCATCACGATCTACGGGCCAGTGGCGCTGGCTCCGTTTGTCGACTTGGGCATCGATCCTATCGTGCGGAGGTCGCAGTTGCAAATTGCGTCAGAGCAATACGATACTGTGATCGGAACGCCTGTGGGATGTCCTATACTCTCGCAGACTGCCACGGCCAACACGTGCACTCCCGGCTCCATCTTGAACCCGCAGCCATCGCAATATCTGCAGGTTCTGGGCTCGACCAACTGGCGTCCGAGAATGTCCACCGGGCTTGAACTCCAAATGTTCCTGCCGGTGATCAACGCGCCCTTCCGGATTTACTGGGCATACAACCCGCTGCGGCTGGACAACGCGGCGAACCCGCCGATCCCCATTACCCGGAGCATGTTCCCTTCCGGGGATGCCGAAGGGGCCGGGAACTACACTTATAACCTGGCAAAGAACGCCTTCTCCCCGAGTTTCCTGTTGCGGGAACCGCGTAAGACGTTCCGCTTCACAGTGGCCACGACGTTCTAGGGTGAGTCGGCCACGCCGAGATGAGTTTGACGGGGGTTGAGGAGGCTCTCTATAATCGTCTTGATCCACGCCCTTGTAGAAAGCTGATAACGGGTGGACGACACGTCCGCAACCCCGGCGTGTTACGTTGGCAATCCAGTGCGCCATTTCTCCAAGTGCGCCGGACGATGGTTGTTGCGAGAAGCGCGAGACGAAGGCCTCGAACGCAAGACAGAAGACCTCGCGAGAACGAGCTAGCGTAGCCAGAGAGGGTAATCTGAGTTCTTCCCGGAACCGTATTTACCGGAACCATATTCCAAGGAGTTAAGCGATCCAATGACAAGCAAGTTTCTGCGGTCCATCCTGGCCATTGCGGTTTTCTCGATGATTTCCGCATGGGCTCAAACCGGTGTTGCTGCTCCAGCGGGTGCTGGCAGTGCGCCCGCCGCCCCAGCGGCCTCGCCAACCATCACGACCGGTACCGGCTCCAAGCTCGGGACGATCAACATTGAGCAAGCCGTGCTCGGTTCGAACGAAGGTCAGCGTGACTTCGAAGGCCTGCGCAAGAAGCTGGAGCCGAAACAAAACGAGCTGAAGTCTCAGAACGACGAACTCCAGGGTCTGCAAGAACAACTGCAGAAACAGGGCGATAAGCTCAATGAGGATGCTCGCGCCACGCTCGTGAAGCAGATCGAGACCAAGAAAAAATCTTTCGATCGCTCCGTGCAGGATGCTCAGGAAGATGCGCAGAATCAACAGAAGGAGATTTTTCAGCGCATTCTGCAGAAGATGGCGCCGGTAATCGTGAAGCACGCGCAGGAAAATGGCTTCGCCATGATTGTCGACACCTCCAATCCTTGGCCGCAAAGCCCGATACTTTGGTATGGCGAGCAGGGGGATATCACCAAGGCGGTGGTGGACCTCTATAACACGCAGTCCGGCGTGCCGGCCCCGGCTGCTGGAGCAGCTGCCAAGCCCGCGGTTCCGAAGCCGGCAGCGCCCAAGCCGGCTGTGCCAGCCCCAACCCCACAACCCAAGTAGTTTTTTGGCGACACCGAGTGTGCCGCAAAAGTTCCCAGAGGCCGCGTTCCAGCGCGGCCTTTTTTCTTTGTCCCGGCCAGTCTCGCGCAGCTGGTTTTGGTGTCCTTACGGGTAACGGTATTCCACTGAGGAGGGCACCATGTTTGACGACACACTGAATTCATCATGGGACGAGCGTTCGCGCCGCGGATTGACCACCTTGACATCGTTCGGTTTGCAGGCTCTGGCTGCCGGAGTGTTGCTGGCCTTGCCACTGTTCCGGCCGGCGGGCTTGCCTTTGCTTCGCCAGCTGTCGACGCCGGTCAGTATGGGTCAACCTCTGGCCGAGTCACCCGCAGTCAGAACGCACGCGGGTGCGAGCACGGCTTTGCGGAGCAGTGCGAGCATCTTTCTCAGACCGTCTCCGCGATTTCGGACTGACCTCCCGGCGGTCGGCGATGATGGTCCGCCAGTTCCATCATCTGGTCCGTACCTGCCAGGATTCAAAGGTGATCCGGATGGAGTGTTTGATTCGATGTCGAGCGGCACTCGTCCGGTCATGCCAGCAGCCCCGGTTACCGTAGTCCGTCCGATCTCCATTTCGCACATGAGCGAGGGAGACTTGGTTCACAAAGTTCTGCCGACATATCCGCCGCTGGCACGAGCCGCGCGCCTTCAGGGTCAGGTGGTGCTGCAGGCGGTGATCAGCAAGCAGGGCGCGATTGAGAATCTTAGAGTCTTGGCGGGCCATCCCATGCTCGTGCCGGCGGCAATTGAGGCGGTTCGCCAGTGGCGTTACCGGCCTTACATCTTGAACAGTGAGCCCGTCGAGGTGGAAACGCAGATCACGGTGAACTTTTCGCTGACGGGAGACTAAGCCGGGAGTAGCCCAAGCGTAACCTGAGGGCGCGCGCACCTGCCGCTATAATCGAGCCCAGTGGCGACAACCGTAGAAATTCTGAGCCGCGTGGCTACGCGCCCGACCTGGGCGGAAGTGTCCCTGGGCACTCTGCGGCAAAACTTTCGCACGGTGGTAAAGCATGCCGGCGCGGGCGTAACCGTGTGCGCGGTAGTAAAGGCCGATGCTTACGGCCACGGTGCTGTGGAATGCTCGCGAGCTCTGCAGGCGGAAGGTGCGACCTGGCTGGGAGTTACATCGCTCGATGAGGCGATTCCGCTGCGGGAGGCCGGCATCGAGTCGCGGATCCTCTTGATGACGGGGTTCTGGCGCGGCGAAGAGAGCGAGATCGTGCGCCTTCGGCTCACGCCCACGGTGTGGGAACCCTGGCACGTCGAGTCTCTGGAGAATGCGGCTGCGTCTGGAACGGTGCGGCAAGCTGTGCATTTGAAGGTGGATACAGGAATGGGCCGGTTGGGGGTGGCGCTGGCTGAGCTTCCGGCAGTTCTGAAAGCTCTTGGCGCGGCTCCGCATCTTGTTCTCGAGGGGCTTTCGACGCACCTCGCTTCTTCCGAAGTTATGGATGCGCCTTCGGTGGCTGAGCAGGAACACCGCTTCGCGGAAGCGCAACGGATGGTGCGAGCGGCCGGCTTTGATCCGAGTCTCGTGCACATGGCCAACACCGGCGCGCTGATCTCGCGCCGCGAAACGTGGAACAACATGGTGCGTCCGGGCGTCGCGCTCTATGGATATTACTTGCCATTCCAGCGAGCGGGCAGGGAAGTGAGCGGCGGGACGCTGCGGCTTGCGGTGAAGCCGGTGCTAACCTGGAAGACCCGAATTCTCTCCATGCGCAACTTTTCCGCTAACCAGGCTCTCGGCTATGGCGGAACTTATGTGACCAAGGCGCCGGCACAGGTTGCCGTGCTGCCTGTGGGTTACGCAGACGGATACAACCGGCAGCTTTCCAATCGCGGCCGCGTCATCGTCCGCGACCACTATGCCCCTATCATTGGAAGCATCTCGATGGACCTGGCGCTGGCGGATGTGACGGGCATTCCCGGGATTGCCGTGGGCGATGAGGTGATTCTGCTCGGAATCCACGACGGTTTGAGCGTCGATGCGCTCGAGCATGCTCGCTTGGCTAATAGTTCGCCCTACGAGATTCTCTGCAATATTTCTAAGCGTGTGCCGCGAAGGTACGGAAGCTAGAGACGCCCTCCTGTTCTTGTTCCGCTCAGGCAACAAATGCACGGCGCCAACCGCTGATTGCGACCGTTGAGTGAATCGCGCGTGAAGCGCTCGTTTCGCTTGTTACACTAGAGGATTGACCATGCCTTCGCGCTACGCACAATGGATGTATGACTGGGAACACCGGCTCACCTCGGTGGATAACAACCGCGTGGTGCGTCCGCTGGAGTGGGGCGTGGAATATGCGCGGGACTGGCCTTGCCGGAATGGCTGGCAGCCGGGGCAGGCGGCGGATGATCCCGAAAAGTTCCTCATTGACTTCAACCGGCGTATCGTCGCCTCGAGCGATGAGTTCTATTCCTACACGCGGCCGAACGATTTCAGGCTGGAGAAGCGTGAAGTGCAGGTTTTCTCTACGCGCGAAGCTCCTGACCCGAAGCTCGAGGCGAAGGTGAAAGGAACGTTCGCGGAGTTCTTGCGCTTCACAGCCCCGGTGAAAACGCCTTATCCGGAGAATAATCAGGTGAATGCGCGCTGGTTTCCAGCTCGGGGCCGGCGCGCCGTCGTGCTTCTGCCGCACTGGAATGCGGACGCGATCGCTTATGTCGGTCTCTGCAAAGTGCTGAACATGCTGGGAATCTCGGTGTTGCGGCTGAGCATGCCTTATCACGATATCCGCATGCCGGCCGAGACCAGCCCGCGCTGACTATGCTGTCTCGGCCAACATCGGTCGCACGCTCGATGCGGTGCGTCAAGGCGTGGTGGATGTCCGCTGCTGTCTCGATTGGCTGGAGCAGCAGGGCTACAGCAAGCTGGGCATCGTGGGCACGAGTCTGGGTTCCTGTTATGCATTCATCGCGGCGGCGCATGATCCGCGTATTCGCGTGGCGGCGTTCAACCACGCCTCCACTTATGTTGCCGACGTGGTGTGGCATGGGCAATCGACGCGGCATATCCGGCAGGGAATGGAATCACAGATCACTCTGGACACCCTGCGGCAGCTCCTGGCTCGCTGTTAGTCCCATGGCGTACTTCAATCAATTTTCCCGCTGGCCGAGGAAGTCGCTCATCATTTATGCGAAGTACGATTTGACCTTCTTGCCCGAGCTTTCGCGAGATGTGGTGGAAGAATTCGAGCGGCACAGGCTGGATCACAAGGTCGTGGTGCTGCCTTGCGGTCACTACACTATGGGCGAGACGCCCTACAAATACATGGATGGGTGGCAACTGGCCTCGTTTATGCGAACGGCGTTTGAGTAGCGGTTAGGCGGTAGAATGTGGGCATGGTGGCGCGCATCCCCGATTCCGAAGCTGTGATGGAGTACCGGTTTGGTGAGTTTGTGATCAGCACCAGCCGTGAGCGCCTGAGTCTGGACGTGATTCACGAGTTTCTGACGAATTGCTATTGGGCGAAAGGAATCCCGCGCGAAGTTGTGGTCCGGTCGATCGAGAACTCTCTCTGTTTCGGTATTTATGAAGGGAGGGCGCGCAAGTCGGGTTCGCCCGCGTGATCAGCGATTTCGCGACCATCGCGTATGTCGGCGATGTCTTCGTGCTGGAATCGCATCGCGGACGCGGCCTGGGCAAGTGGCTGATGGAATGCATTACCGAGCATCCTGCGCTGCAAAATCTGCGGCGCTGGATTCTGACCACCCGCGATGCGCACGGACTTTATTCGCAGTTTGGTTTTACTCCGGTGAAGGCGCCGGAGCGATATATGGAACTTCACCGGCCTGACGTATACGAGACGCCCCAGGAAACCGAGATATGAAGAACTCCTCAGGTTCAAGCAAGATGTACCGCCCGATCTACGAATCCGATCCGCAGATTGCCGCTGCCATCGACAACGAAACCCGCCGCCAGCATGAAGGCCTGGAGCTGATTGCCTCGGAGAACTTCGTCAGCGAGGCCGTGCTCGAAGCCGCGGGCTCGGTGTTCACTAACAAATATGCCGAAGGGTATCCCGGCAAGCGTTATTACGGCGGCTGCGAATTCGCGGACGTGGTGGAGAACCTGGCGCGCGACCGCGCCAAGAAATTATTCGGCGCGGAGCATGCGAACGTCCAGCCGCATGCCGGATCGCAGGCGAACATGGAGGCCTACGCGGCGGTGTTGCAGCCGGGCGACACCATTCTCGGGTTGAACCTGGCCCACGGCGGCCATCTCACCCACGGGCATCATCTGAATTTTTCAGGGAAGACGTACAAGATCGTTCCTTACGGCGTGACGAAAGAGACGGAGACGATCGATTACGACGCGCTGGAAAAGCTGGCGGAGCGAGGAACGCCCTAAGCTGATCATCGGCGGTGGCAGCGCCTATCCGCGCATCATCGATTTTGCCCGCATGCGGCAGATTGCGGACAAAGTGGGCGCGCTCTATCTGGTCGATATGGCGCATTTTGCCGGGCTGGTCGCTGGCGGCGCACATCCTTCGCCGGTGCCGCACGCGCACATCGTGACTTCGACCACGCATAAGACTTTGCGCGGGCCACGCGCGGGCATGATTCTTTCCAAGGCGGAGTTTGCGGCGGCGATCGATAAAGTGGTTTTTCCCGGGATGCAGGGCGGGCCGCTGATGCACATCATCGCCGCCAAGGCGATTTGCTTTCAGGAGGCGATGCAGCCCGAGTTCCGCGATTATGCGAAGCAAGTCGTGGCCAACGCGAAGGTGCTGGCGGAGACGCTGGCCGCAGAGGGCTTCCGCATCATTTCCGGCGGGACGGATACGCACGTGATGCTGGTCGATGTCTTCTCCAAGGGGATGCTGGGCAGCGAGGCCGAGAAGGCGCTGGGCGAGGCTGGAATCACGGTCAACAAGAATGCCATCCCATTCGATGTGAATCCGCCGATGAAGCCAAGCGGCATCCGCATCGGTACGCCCGCTTTGACTACTCGCGGAATGAAGGAAGCGGAGATGCGGCAGGTGGGTCGCTGGATCGCGGAGGCGCTTCTGCAGCGGACGGATGCGGCGGTGCTGGCAAGAGTCCGGAAGGAAGTGCTCGATCTTTGCGAGGCGTTCCCGCTGTATGCCGAGCGCAGGGCTAGGGCACAGGCGGAAGTGCGGGCTTAACACAAGCCTTCTGCAATTCTGCTGTGAAGCCGCGCTCCCTCTGTGGTTAAATGCCTTCGGTGAAGATCGCCATCGACATCCGGCGGATGACCGAGTTCGGCGTCGGCACATACATCCGCAATGTCGTGCGCACGCTGGGCCGGCTCGATCGCGAGACCACATACTTCCTCATCGGCTCTCCCGCCAAGGTCAAGGAAATCGGCCCCCTGCCGCCTAACTTTCACACGATTCCCCTGGCGGAGCCAGAACGATCCTGGAAGAGCTTCCGGGAGTTCCGCACGATTGTGAAGCGGCTGGAATGCGATCTGGTGCACATCCCGAATCTCTTTTCCGTTCCGCGCGCGCTGCCGTGCCCTTATGTGATGACGGTGCACGACATGCTGGAGCACATGTCGCGGGCGCGCCAGCAGACCGGGTTTTGGGGGTCTTTGCACTTCCAGTTGACGAAGCGGGTTTTGCGAGGAGCGGCGCGCATTTTCGCGGTTTCAAACTTTACCAAGCTTGAAATGGAGAAGCTGTTCGGTATTCCCGCGGGACGCATCGAAGTGGTTTACAACGCGATCGATGAGCGGTTCCTTCACGGACACGCCAGCGCGGCCGACCGCCAGCTGATTGCCGAGCGCTACCAGGTGACGTATCCCTTCCTGCTCTATGCCGGCAGAATCAGCCCGCACAAGAACGTCGTGCGCATGATCGAAGCTTTCTCCGCGCTGAAGACGGAGTTGGAAAAAGATCAGGCGTTTCCTGACCTGAAGCTCATCATTATTGGAGACGACGTTTCCGGCAATCCCGACTTGCGGCGGACTGTGATCCGCAGCGGCGTGCAGAACGATGTGCGCTTTCTGGGGTTCGTGCCGATCGAGGTGCTGCGCATTTTTTACGATGCCGCCAAGATCTTTGTCTTTCCGTCGCTGTATGAAGGGTTCGGCCTGCCGCCCCTGGAGGCGATGGCGCACGGCACGCCGGTCGTGACCTCAAACGTGTCGTCGCTGCCTGAGGTCGTGGGCAACGCCGCAGTGCTGGTCCACCCGGAGAACGTTTTCGAGATCATGCGCGCGCTGCACCGCGTGCTTCTGGATCAGCCGCTGCGCGAGAAAATGAAGGAACGCAGCTACCGCCAGGTGACAAAGTTTTCCTGGGAGAAGTCTGTGCGCCGGATCATGGAGGTCTATCGGGAAGTCGCCGGTCCGCGAGGCTATGTGGAATCCCGCGGCCAGCCTGTTTCTGCGGGCCCCAAGCCAACGGCGGGCGTGGCGTGACTCGGCGTGCTCCCAGCACGGTGTTCGCACCAAGCTCAAGCTACGTGGGATCTACTTCAGCAAGGGCTGACCCGGTGAGGCGATGGCGAGCTTGTGCAGCTTGGCGGTGACCCGGTTGCGGTCAGCGTCGGTCTGGGCAGAAGCGAGACGCTTTCGCAGGGTAGTGATCTTGTGTTGACGCGCGCGGCGCCGACGAATCTCCGGCCGGCGACTGGGTGCTGACATGAGGTATGCTCCTGAAAGTAAATTGAAAAAACGAACTTGCGGCAGCCGGACCTGTAAGCCGAATTCTGTCCGCCGGATTGCTCCGGCGGGACGGTCATTCCTCTGGGCCACGCATCGCTGCGGGGCTCTAGCGACCTACCCGAAGGTTGGACGCGCCGAGCCGGCACGTGCCCGCAGCCGAGGCCGCGAACTCCCTTCCTATTTGGTCTTGCTCCGTGTGTGGTTTGCCCTGCCCGCTGCATTACTGCGGCGGCGGTGCGCTCTTACCGCACCTTTTCACCCTTACCCTCATCTGTGAAGACGCTGGCGGTATGTTTTCTGTGGCACTTTCCGTCGGACGGGCTTAAACCCGGCCTCCCGGACGTTATCCGGCACACTGCTCTGCGGAGTTCGGACTTTCCTCTCCCCGCGCCCGAAGACGCGGAAAGCGACCGTCCGGTCCAGCTGCCAACAGAATCATTATACGGGCTTCGGGCTTCGGCTGCCGGGCTTCGGCCTACCCGCCCGAAGGGCTTTCTTGCTGTTAGACTTGTCGGCAAGCGTGCTGCGCTGAGTCTCCGTTTCTTGCCGAGGCCCGAAGCCCGAAAGCCGAGTCCATGAACATCACCGAAGCCATCCGAATCGCTCTGCAGTCGCTCTGGGTGAACAAGCTGCGCTCGGTGTTGACGCTACTCGGCGTGGTAATTGGAGTGGCTGCCGTCATCGCCGTGGTCACCTTCGTCTCTGGCATCAACGACTACGTGGCGCAAAAGATCTTCAATCTGGGTGCGGACGTTTTTCTCATCTTCAAGGTTTCTCCGGCCGTCACCAACGTGGACCGGTTTCTGGAGGGTGAGAAGCGCAAGGACCTGACTATTGAGGACTACCAGGCGGTAGCGGACGCCTGCCGGCATTGCCTATTGGTTGCCGCTTCCACACGCAACGAAAGCGGCCATGTGAAGTACAACGGGCAAGAGATCAACGATACGCTGATACGGGGAATCACGCCCGGCATGCCTACAATTCTGGATACGGACCTGAGCGCCGGCCGCATGCTGAATCAGACCGACTTGGATAATCGGTCTCCGGTCGCCGTGGTGGGAAACGATATCGTCGAACATCTGATGGCGGGTACTGATCCGCTAGGCAAGGAAATCCGTATCGACGGTTGGACCTACCAGGTAATTGGCGTGGGAACGAAAAAGGGCAAGACGCTGGGGCAGAGCGCTGACAATTACGTCATGATTCCCATGACGGCATGTCTGAAACAATATGGATCGCACAATAATAGCTTGCGGATTGCAGCCAAGGCTGCAAGCGCGGGCGTTCCGCTTAACGAGGCCGTCGACGAAGCGCGCGCCGCTCTTCGCGCCCGGCGGCACGACCCGCTCGGCGGCGACGACAGCTTCGACATTGAGACCAATTCGAGCTTGCTCGGCATCTGGACCGATTTCAGCCAGACGTTCTTCATTGCTACCATCGGCATTGCCGCCATCTCTTTAGTCGTCGGGGGCATTGTGATTATGAACATTATGCTGGTATCGGTGACCGAGCGCACCCGCGAGATCGGCATTCGCAAGGCGCTCGGAGCGCGGCGCGACGATGTGTTAATGCAGTTTCTAATCGAGTCGGTCACTCTGGCGCTCGCGGGCGGTGCCTTGGGTGTATTGTTGGGAGTAGCGATCGCACTGTCCGTTACCTTGCTGATTGGGATGCCTTCGGCGATCAAGCTTTGGGCTGTGGCGGCGGGACTGATTGTATCGGCAAGTGTCGGGGTGTTCTTCGGAGTCTATCCCGCGCGCAAAGCGGCGAAGCTTGATCCAATTGTGGCGTTGCGGTTCGAAACCTAGCAAAGAATTCGGCAATTTTGTGATCGGGTAATTTGGTAATCTTAGAACCTAGCCGAGGCCCTCCACTCCAAGCATCAGAGGGTTAAATTACAAATTATCAAACTACTCAATTCTCCATGATTCGCAAAGACGAATTCGGCGAGATTGTTCAGATGGCGACCGACACCATCCGGAGCAACAAGATGCGGTCGTCGTTGACCGTGCTGGGAATCGTGATCGGCGTTGCCATGGTGATTGGCGTCTCCTCCATCGGGCGCGGTTTGGACGACAACGTCCGCGACCTCGTTGCAAGCGTCGGGTCCAACATTGTATTCGTGTTTCACATGGAGCCATTTACTTTCGGGCGCATCCCGGAAGAAGTGCGGACTCGGAAAGAACTGACGTTTGAGGACGCTGAGGCGATTAGAGATTTACCCCACGTTAAAGCGGTATCGGCGGGGATTCGGCTATTCCGCCCCGAACTGGGTGTGGGCAGCTACGCAGTCAAATACCAGGACCGCAAGGCCAAGAACACCATCCTGGAAGGAGACACAGCGTCGGTGAAGGATGTGTTTGACCTGCCCATGGCGAGCGGCAGATGGTTCACTGACGTGGACGATCAACATCGCTCCCCGGTCGTCGTTCTCTGCTACGACACGACCCATGAGTTGTTTGGAACCCAGGACCCACTGGGCCGCGAAGTCAATGTCGAAGGACGACTGTTTCAAGTCGTAGGCACGGTGCAGAAGGTGAAGTCGGTGTTTGGCGGGGGCAAGGACCCGAACGACAATCGGGTATTTTTCCCGTTGCAGACCTTCAAGACATTGCATCCCGAGTTGAAACAGCACTGGATCAGTGTCAAAGCCACATCCCACGACGATATGCCGAAGGCGATCGATGAGATTCGCGAGTTACTGCGGCGGCGGCGGAAAGTTGCGACAGAGAAGCCCGATAATTTTGCCGTCTTCACTTCAGACTCCATTTCGGACGTTTGGAATCAGCTGACCGGCATGCTGTTTGTAGGCATGTTCGCGATTTCGAGCGTTGGGCTGATTGTCGGCGGCGTGGGCGTAATGAATATTATGCTGGTGAGCGTCACCGAAAGGACGCGGGAAATCGGCGTCCGCAAAGCCATCGGCGCCCGTAAGCGGGATATTCTTTTGCAATTCACTTTAGAGGCGATCATTCTTACTGCCGTTGGCGGAGCAATAGGGATTCTGCTGGGTGCGATCATCGTCTGGATTATTCCTGCGCTCTGGCCTTCGCTGCCCGCTCACATGTCTCTGTTCTGGACCGTCTTCGGGTTTACTTCCGCCGCGGGAACTGGTCTCATCTTCGGCATTTATCCCGCATGGAAGGCAGCGAACCTGGATCCGATTGAGGCGCTGCGTTACGAATAGTCTGTTCTGCGCTCGCGCATAATGCACTCCATCCTTCGAGTAGTTCAGATCGTCGCCGTCATCGGTACCGTCTCCAGCGCTGTCTACTATCTCCTCTGTCTCTGGAGTGCGGCAAAATTCCTCCGCGAACAGAAAGCCCCAGGCGAAGCTGCTGCATTTTCCTTGCCTCCCATCTCGATTCTCAAGCCGTTGAAAGGAGTCGATCCCGAAATCTATGAGAGCTTTCGCAGCCACTGCCTGCAGGACTACCCGCAATACGAACTCATTTTCGGCGTGAGCGACCCCAACGATCCTGCAATCGCCAGCGTGAAGGCGTTGCAGCGAGAATTCCCGGATCGCAGAATCCAGCTGCTGGTATGTCCGAAGGTCCTGGGTGCGAATGTGAAGGTCAGCAACTTGGCGCAGATGCTGGCGGAAGCGCGCTACGACTACTTGATTGTCAACGACAGTGACATACGCGTGGAACCCGACTACCTGCGCCGCGTGACCGCGCCGTTAGCCGATTTGCGAGTAGGAATGGTTACGTGCCTTTACCGTGGAGTCGCCGGCGCGACGCTAGGATCGCGACTGGAGGCGTTAGGCATCAGCACTGATTTTTGTGCGAGCGTGCTGGCCGCACGCCAGCTTGAGGGTGGCATTCGCTTCGGTCTGGGTTCAACACTCGCTTTCCGCCGGGCCGAGTTGGAGAAGATCGGAGGATTCGCCTCATTCATCGACTACCTTGCAGATGACTACGAACTCGGAAAACGCATTGCTGGCCTGGGGCTGAGCGTGAGACTGTCGGATGTCGTGGTTGAGACCTATCTGCCGGCTTATAGCCTGCGCGAGTTCGTCGCGCATCAGCTTCGCTGGGCACGTGGAGTCCGGGACGCGCGTGCTGCAGGCTACATGGGTCTGGTCTTCACCTTTGGAATCCTCTGGGCATCTATCGCTCTGGTGGCAAGTCGAGGAGCGCTTTGGGCCTGGGTTGCGCTGTTGATCACGCTATTTCTTCGTTTGGCGGTTGCCGTGGTTGTAGGCCGGGGCGTCCTGCGGGATCGTCAGATTCTGAAGTATGCGTGGCTGATTCCGGTGCGGGACTTGATTGCCGCCGCAATCTGGGTCGTGAGTCTTGGCGGCCACACGGTCACCTGGCGTGGGGACCGTTTCCGGCTAAAGAATGGCAAACTCAGTCGGATTGCGCCGTAGCCCCGTAGGGATGCGTGATCGAGTCCGTCAGGGAAACGTTGGGAACGGCATGGTAGGTGTGATCGAGAACCGTCCGGACTTTGCTGGCCAGTTGTTTCAACGTGAACGGCTTCTGCAGAAAATTGTTTTCGACATCGACAACCTTATGGTCTAAAACTGTTTGGCCGGCGTAGCCGGAGACAAACAGCACCCTGGTCTGAGGACGGAGCAATTCCAGTTCCCTCGCCAACTCGCCCCCGCTCATGTGAGGCATCACGACATCGGTGACGGCCAGGTGGATGGTCGAGCCGTGATTCTTGCTAACCGACAGGGCGTCGACGCCGTCTGTGGCTTCCAGAACGGTGTAGCCGCGAAGCCTGAGGAATTCGACGGTTGCCCGGCGCAGGGGTTCCTCATCCTCGACTAGCAGTACGGTTTCTGTGCCGTGGAGCGCGGCCCCCACGGCCTTGTCTGGGTTTTCAAGCGCGACAGGCTGATCCGGCACGCAGGGCAGGTAGATTCTGACGATGGTGCCCATCCCGGGTTCGCTGTAGGCCCAGACAAATCCATGATTCTGCTTGACGATTCCGTACACCGTAGCCAGGCCAAGTCCGGTGCCCTTCCCGGAAGGTTTCGTCGTGTAGAAGGGTTCAAAAACGTGCGACAAATGGTCGGCAGGAATCCCGGAACCTGTGTCAGTCATGCTTAGTACAGCATAGCGTCCGGGGGGAATGACGGCGTGCTTTCGGTCAGCGTATTGTTCGTCGAGTTGGACGTTGGAAGTTTCAATCGTGCATTGTCCTCCCTGGGGCATGGCATCGCGCGCGTTGGCCGCGAGGTTCATGAGAATCTGCTCGATCTGAACCGGATCCAGACGAATTCTGCCCAATTCCTCGCACGGAACAAAGACAAGCTCTATGTCTTCTCCAATAAGGCGACGTAAGGTCTTGGCGATTCCACTGACCACCGTGTTCAATTCTGCGACGCGCAAGGCCTGCGGTTGCTTGCGACTGAAGGCGAGTAACTGCCGCGTCAGATCGGCAGCGCGACGGGCGGCGGAAAGGATCTCCTGGATCCGCGCCTGGGCGGGGCTTTCAGCGACCACCGTGTCGAGTGCGAGTTCAGAATAGCTGGTGATAATGGTGAGCAGATTGTTGAAGTCATGGGCGATGCCTCCTGCCAGGCGGCCGATTGCGTCCATTTTTTGGGACTGGAGCAGCTGTGCTTCCAGGCGAAGTCGCTCGGTGAAGTCCCGCCCGTTCGAGACAAAGTTGGCGATGCGCCCTTCGGCATCCCGAATCGCGCTGATACTCTCATCGACGTAGTACACCTCGCCATTCTTCTTGCGATTTACGACGATGTTGCGGCTGTCGCTGCCCGAACGAATGGTTTCCCACAACTCCCGGTAGAGTACCGGTGCTTGCTGTCCGGACTTCAGAATGGACGAGGTCTTGCCTGTAACTTCCTCCGGAGAATAGCCGGTTAGCGCTTCAAAGGCGGGGTTTACGTATTCGATGATACCTTCGCTGTTCGTGATAAAGATGGCATCTGCCGACTGCTCGACCGCGCAGGAAAGTTTGCGCAGGGATTGCTCCGCCATTTGCCGCTGCCGCTGCGTTGAGTGCAAACTAAGTGCGCAACGAATCGTGCGTACCAGGTTGGCTCCAGTGAGTTGCGATCTCTCCACACAGTCCCAGGCGCCCGCTTGGATGATTTCTGCGACCGCTTTCTCATCGGCGTGCTCGGTCAGCAGGATGAAGGGCATCGCGCCCCTGGTGAGCAGAAATTCGGAGAGAAGCTTGGTGGCTGCCCCATCTCCAGTCTCATGTTCAAATAGGACCAACCCATAGTCACTCTGCTGCAGCATCGCCTTGGCCTCTTCCAGCGAGCATGCATGTTCGAGTTCCGCCGGCAAAGCCGCCCGGTTCCGGTCAAGAATTTCCCGGATGAGAAAAAAGTCTTCTTCCTGGCTTCCCACCAGCAGGACGCGCAAAAGGGAGGGCACGGGTTGTGTCGCGGTTGACAGGGGATTCCTTCGCCTACTCTTGCACATCGGAAGCTTTCAGTTTCGGCGTCGTCCTGAGAGTCAGAGGCCAACGATTGAGATCAACAAGAAATCCCAGATTGGGGATGGGTTCAGTTTGGGACGGGCCGGGATGACTCTCAGCTCCGAACTGTGGTCATTCCCATCCGACACGGGGTTTGTGCGTCTGTGCCACTTTTAATGGCTTGTATGATAATTAGGAAGATAATGAGAAGCTGCTTCTGCAGTTCTTAACCCCTTTGCAACCACGCCTATGGTTCAACATCGCACAGTCGTCTCTTTATCCTTATCCTTACCTATCATCTGGCTTCTGACTGCTTTGTCTTGGTCCCAAACCTTCTCTGAAGATGCCGGGAAGGTAACACCTGCACCCGTGCTGAAGCTCACTGCGGTCCCGCTCGACTCCCAACTCCGCAAAAAGATTAATGCCTTGCCGCGCCGGGTGACCGACCCGTTCCAGAACCTCGGTGATGTGGTGAACTTCGTGATCGTTGGATCGCAGAAAAGTCTCCAGGCCGCTCTCGATGCCGCCAACTGGCACGTCGCGGACACGACCAAGAAGAAAGCCGTGCTCGATGCGGTGCTGGAAACTTATGAGAACAAAGATTACCTGCAGATGCCGATGAGCACTCTTTATCTTTTTGGCCGGCCCCAGGATTTCGGTTATGAGATGGCCGAACCCATTGCCATGGTCGCGAGCCGCCACCATTTTCGCATCTGGAAGGCGCCTTTCACCTGGAAGGGCCAGGACGTCTGGGCGGGCGCAGGCACACACGATATTGGCTTCGCCAATGATAAGCGCAACGGCAGGGTTACTCACAAGATCGATCCGCTGGTTGACGGGGAGCGCGATAACATCGGCAGCAGTTTACAAAATGCTAACAAAATCAAGAGTCTCACCTGCTTTCTTCCGCGGGACCCGGTGCGGGAAGCGACGAATGCCACTGGCGACGGGTTTCAATCCGATGGCCGCCTGTTGGTGATTATTCTTCAGTGATGCCTCAGTGGCTGACGGGCGCTCAAAGATTCATGTCGGAAAACATGTTGTCTGTCCCTTCTTCCCTGCACATTGCATCGTGATCCGGCAAGTCGTCCCAAATTCTCTTGGTGTGGTTAACCAACTCAAAGTTCAAGCGTCTAATCTAAGGAATCGGGACGTAAGGGATGCTCCTCGTCCCTGTGAGAATCAGGGAACCCCTGCCTAGTTTCCTGCGTATCTGCTAAAGAGCCGGAGTGTGCATGAGCAGCAACTGTCATGGAGGCTTTATGGAGTTCCAGGAAAGCGCCGCCGCTACGAGAACCATCACCGACGCCGGAAATGGCCACGTGCAAGAGGTAGTGCGGCAGGCGCACGAGGAGCTGCGTCAACTCCTGCAACAGCGTGCCGAAGTCATGCGCCGCATCGGCACCATCAAACAGACCATCGTCGGCCTCGCCAACCTCTTCGGAGACAGCATTTTGAGCGATGAATTGCTGGAACTGGTCGATCGCAAGAGTAGTGGGCGCCAGCCCGGTTTCACCAAGGCGTGCCGCATGATTCTGATGGACACAAAATACGCCCTGAGTGCTCGCGAGGTCTGTGATCGGATCCAGGAAAAAGCCCCGCCCATGCTGGCACGCCACAAAGACCCGATGGCCTCGGTGACCACCGTGCTCAATCGTTTGGTGGCTTACGGAGAGGCAAAGGCCGTTTCTCTCGACAACGGCCGCCGTGCCTGGCAGTGGGTGTCTGACCCAGAACCTGAGTCGACTCGGCGCGCGGAGTCAGCCTGATAATAGGCACAGCCCAGCGTAGGACCGCTCATAATCGCCCGGACGGCCGCAATCCGTTCTTCCTGTGCTCCAGAGAGAGCTGCTTGGGCAGATGGTTGATCTGTTCTTAGCCAGTGGAGATCGATATTGGGCTCTGTGACAATTTGTCACACCCATTTCTCAGCCAACAGAGCTAGACCGTTCTCCCTTCGCCAAAGGCCACGGCTGGCGACCGAGTTATTTCTGTGCGAGCCAGGCGGCCTACACGAAACCCTTATGGAATCCACCCTTCCTCTCCCCCAACTTTCACGGTACTTCGGTAACTCGAACCTTAATCTCGCGAGCGATATCCTAGGCTTAACTTGCCTCGGGTTCTAACCCACGCAGCTCGCAATTGAAAGCTGCGCGGTTTTTCCCCGGGATGAGGCACGAAGCCATGTCCACTAAAATCGGCCACTTCGAAATCCTGAGTGAACTGTCTAAGTCCGCGACTTGCGTGGTTTACAAGGCGAACGACGCGGAAACCAGCCAAACCGTCGCTCTAAAAGCGATTCAACTGTCAGCCTTCGGGGAAGGCGCCGCCGAACTGCAGAAGTGCCTCCTCGAAGAGGCTGAGGCCATTAAGGTCTTGAGCCACTCCAACCTCACGCCCGTTCAAGGCGCGGGAGAAATCGACGGCCAGTTCTGCGCCGCGATGGAATACATCCAAGGCAACAGCATCGCCACCATGCTCGCGCGCAAAGAGGGGTTTTCCATCTGGGACCTGCTCGATATCGGAAGGCAGGTGTGCGGTGGCCTCGAGAACGCTCGCTCCCAAAACATATTTCACTATAGTCTCGAGCCCGCGAAAATCATGTGCGGCTGGGATAGCACGGTTCGGATTCTGGGATACGGCGTCTCCAGCGTGGGCAAGTTTACCGCGAATATGCCCGGTGTCCCCTCGATCTTGCACTACATGTCCCCGGAGCAGGTTCGGGGCGAGAATATCGATACCAGGTCGAACCTCTTCAGCTTGGGCGCCATGTTCTACGAGATGGTGACCGACCGCAAAGCCTTCGACCGCGAAGATGCCGAATCACTCCGCCAGAGCATCCTTGAGAGCACACCCGTGCCTCCGATGCACGTGAATCCAAAACTCCACCCGGTGCTGAGCGATCTAATCATGAAAGCGCTCGCCAAGGATCCCGCAGAACGTTTCCAGAGCGGAAGGGAACTGCTGGACGAACTGGAGAAGTGCAAGGAATCCAAACCGCAGGCGGCGAAGCCATCAGCAGCGCCTGCCAAGAGCACGACTGTTCCAAACACCGTCAAAGCCGCGGCCCAGACGAAATTCGTCGGCGCCTCGGCTCCCGGCCGTCCTGCCGCGCCGAAACCTCAGCCCACCGCGCCGGTACAGAGCAAGCCGGTCGAGAAGAAAATTGCTGCTCCGGCATCCGCTTCCGGCAAGGCGGCTGCTGCCGCTGCAGGTTGGGCGGGCGGCCGTGCGGTATCTTCCACGCCGGTCAAGCCGGTCACCAGCGAGCCGGCAGAACCATCCGCGTACATGTCTTCGCCCGTCCTTGATGAGCCCGCAGCAGACGCGGGTGAAGTCGAGGCGCCAAAAATTACCGTTGATCCCATGATGGCGGAGGGTGGTCCGTCTCAGGGTGGTGGCGGCATCAGCTTCTCGGAGATGACCGAACTGCCTCCGCTCAAAGAAGTCTATATCCCGCCGCCTCCGCCTCCTCCGGTCGTCGAGCAGAAACAGTCTCATGCGCCCACTGTCTTCACGGGCTTTGAAGATGAACCGGAAAAGCCGAAAGTTCAGCCCCGTGTAGTCGCCCAAAAGGCGATAAAAGAAATCAAGAGTGTCCCACCGCAGCTCATGATTTACTCGATTGCCGGCGCGGCGGTCTTGATTCTTATCATCGCCGTTATCCTGGTTCTCCATGTCAACACTTTGAATAGCGACGGCGACACACCTCGCCCGGCTGCCACCGAACCGGCTCCTCAACCTGCGGCCAGTGTACCCGCTCAGCCCGCGCCAGCCCCACCGGCGCAGTCTGCCACCCCAAGCCAAGCTCAACCTGAAGCTCCTGCCCCGGTGGCCGAAGCTGAGCCCGCGCCCACTCACGTTGCGGCCGCAGCGGCCAGAGGCAAGAACGGTAAAAAGAAACCAGCGCCCGCTCCCGTAGTCGTTCCCGGACAGATGGCGATCGATTCCACACCCCAGGGTGCGCAAGTGCAGGTCGATGGAAGAACCGACCCCTCATGGGTTACCCCGTTCGCTTTGACCGGTTTAGGCCCCGGCCTGCATACCGTTACGGTTAGCAAAGCCGGGTATTCCACGGATACGCGGAGCGTGGATGTGGCTTCCGGCGGCAAAGCATTTGTCACCAGCCATCTCTCCCTGCTCATGGCGACGCTCGCCGTCTCCAGCAGCCCGGCGGGAGCCAATGTCTATATTGACGGCAAAGACACCGGCAGGCTCACTCCCGCCCAGGTCCCTGTCGACAAGGGCCCGCACGTCGTGCTGGTGCGCAAATCGGGTTATCTCGACGAGACCACGAATGCCCAGTTTGTCCTCGGCCAGGCAGTCAGCTTCTCGCCCACACTTCGCACGCTCGGAAACGTCGACGACATTAAGACTGTCGGGAAAATGAATAAGCTGTTCGGGGGCAAAGAAGCGCAGGGTATGGGCACGGTCAGCATCAAGACCCAGCCCAAGGGAGCCCAGGTGGCTGTCAACCAGCACATGATCGATAAAGACACGCCGGTCAACTTCATTCTCGATCCCGGCAACTACATCGTCGACATCACGATGAGCGGCTATGTCTCCGTCCACAAGGTCATCACCGTGGATAAAGGTGGAAAAGTTGTCATCGATGAGGTCCTGCAGCATGAGTAATTAACTGGAGCGCGATCGCCCATGTACATGTCTGAGAGATCCCGTCCGCAAGCGTGACTGAACCGTCAAGCATGGCTTCGAAGCCCTCTGAGTTGAGAGCCTTTTTAACATTGTCTTGATCGTGCCTTAACCTTCGCGTCTTAGCATCCTCTTCCAGCAAAACCCTGCACCGCCAATTCCTGAAGGGCAAAGCCTGTTCGTCAATTCCTGTCCGTATGTCTAGTCGCCGCCATCGAATCCAGCTGGCGAACCGCAACCTCCCGGCGGCGAGCGAGGCCGGCTGGAAAGGCACTGTTAGAGCCGATTCTCGTACGGTTAGTATCATTGTGCCCTTTACGGGCTATACCGGATGCTACGTCTGGCACTGCCACATCCTCGAACACGAGGACAACGAAATGATGAGGCCCTACGACGTTGCGGCCGCGTCCTGATTGCTGGGTGGAAAGTAACTCGTGTGGATTTTTCAGCCCTGAGAGCTTGACCCGAGGCCTAGTTCGGCAGTTTGAAATTCATCGTGACCTGCGTCTGAATCTCAAGCGGCTCGCCATTGAGCAAGTATGGTTTGTACTTCCACTGTTTCACTGCATCAACCGCGGCGCGCGCCAAACGCGGATCTCCGCTGACGATTTTCACGGCAGAGATGTCGCCGGCCTTGGAGATGGTTGCCAGAAGCTCAACCGTACCTTCGATGTGCATCTGCAGTGCGCTGGCCGGATATACGGGCTGCGCCTTTTTAACCAACAGTCCCCGCGACACTCCCTGCGAGACGGTCAGCGTCCCGAGCACGGGAGCCGGCGCGTTGCTCCCGCCGCCCATGAGATTAGGCAGCGACCCGCCGTTGTCTGCCTGAGCAATACTGGCAATGCTCGGAGCCGGCGCATCGCTGGCAGGCGCGCCTTTTGCGATAGGCTTTTGTGAAAGGTCATTCTTGATCACAATGGCCGGTGCCTCCGCTTTTGTTGCCGGAGCTTTGCTGGTCGTTGGAGCCGGAGGCTTGCCAGAGTTTGCTTTGGCGTTAACCTTGCTTGAATGAGCTGTTGCGTTCTCCGCACCTTCCGTGTCTGAAGTATCGGAATTGGAATCGAAAGAGCTTTTAGCTGCCCCGGTTGATTGTGGAGCGGCCATTGACTCCCCAGTCGAGGATTGAACCGAAGACGTCGCCGAAGACGCCGCCGAAGGGGTCGCAAAAGAGTTTGCAGGGGATGTGGCAGCCGGAGCCGTGCTGGGCGCCACTCGCGGAACCGGAGCAGGAGTCTTTACTGGCGCGACGGCGTGCTCGAAAGGAGTTGGGGCCCCGCTTGAACGTACCCATTGCAGCCATACGGCGGTGCCACCGCCTGCGACTAGCACAACCACAGCCACGGCCAGCAACAGCTTCTTGGTTTTACCGCCGCTCTCGACATTGCCGCCGAAAGTGAACGAAGGCGCCGGTGCAGATGTTCCGTCGATCGAAGCAGCGTTCTCTTCGAGATCCGTGACTTTCCCGGTTTCGGTCCCTTGCTCTGAAATAGCCGCTGCGGGCTTGTCTTCGGTTGAAACGTTGTGTTCCGGCTCGCGGGCCGGAGCCGGTGCGCTCGCGGCGCCTGACCCAAACGCTCCCGAACTCGCGTGCGAAAGTCCAAGGCTCGGCCGCGGCGGCAGAATCTCCGCTTGGCTGGCTGCTATCTTTGTCTCGATCCTGCTTGTCTCGATCCTGCTCGTCTCGATCTTTGTCTCGGGCTTTGCGATCGGCGGCAAAGCGATTTCATCGCCCAAGTCCAGAATCTCCGTATCGCTTTCATTGATCCCAGTGGGAATAGAGGCCACAACCCTCGGCTGCGGCGGCTTCTGGCTTGGGATGCCGGCTGTTGCCGCTTTCACCAAAGGCGCTGGCCGCGGTGCCGGGCGCGGAGTTGCAACCCGTGTATTTTGGACTTGAGGCGCGGGCTTGGGAGGCGTCGGCACAGGCTTTGCCGGCTTCACGGCTGTCCCCGCCGCAGGTGCCCCGGGTTTGCCCGCCTCGCTCTTGCGTAGCAATCCGCGGGCAACTCGCAGCGTGCCTTTCGCCTGCTCTACATTAATGGGCTTGGTGAGAACCAGGTTTGCCCCGATCCGGAAAGCCTTTGCCACTCCCGCCTGGCCTTCCACCACCGCCACCGCCAGTGACGACTGGTTGTTGGGCGTATTCCGGGCGCTCTTGAACAGCAATGTGGCGTTCTGCTCGTTATCGCAGTCGACCACGACGGCATCGAAGTGCTCGCCCATCAATTTCTTGACCGCACCGAAGGGTTCGGTGCAGGGAATGACGGTAAAGTCCAACTCGCTGAGAACCTGCGTTACAGAGCGAGCCACCTTCTCATCAGGGCAGAATAAGAGAGCTTGATAACCCATACTAAGGTCATCGTAGGTACACTCGTAAGCCTCATCAAGTTACGCTGGTAATTCAAAATAACCCGATTTGGCCTTGCCAGAAGGGCTTTTGGCGAGTCGCGATTCCGGGCAGCCCTGCCTGCGGATACAATACCGGGTCATGCGCATCCCACTCTGGCTCAAGCTGTTATGGACAGTCTGGGTGCTGGCGTGGGTTCCGGTTTACTGGCGGGAGTATGGTCTTCAGAACTTTCTCTTTTTCTGCGACCTCGGCAATTTATTCATTGCAACCGGCCTATGGCTCGAAAGCCCGCTCATATTTTCCTGGCAGGCGGCTGGGCTCCTGCTTTTCCAGACCCTATACACGATCGACCTGGCAACCGCTCTTGTAAGTGGACGCCACTGGATCGGCGGAACCGAATACATGTTCAACTCGCATGTGCCGCTGTGGATTCGCTTGCTTAGTCTGTTTCACGTGGTGGCGCCACCCCTGCTGCTGTGGGCGATTTGGCGCTTAGGCTACGACCGGCAAGGTTGGAAATATCAGACGCTGACCGCTTGGATCGTGGTCCCGATCAATTATTTCTGGCGTCCGGAATCCGATGTGAACTGGGCTCGCGGCCCTTTCTTTCACGAACAGCACACCATCCCGGGGCTCGTATATCTACTGCTATACCTGATCGCAGTCCCTGCCGTCGTATATTTTCCGACCCACCTGTTTCTGCTTTGGCTGACTCAGCGGTGGCACGCCGATTCTTAATCATCTTTCCCGGCATTCTCCGCAATATTCCGGTTGGGGTTGCGCCCTGCCGATTCCGGCTGCGGACGCTCCGGCGACCCCGGGACCGAAGCAGCACCATTAACAGCTCTTTTCACCGCGGCATCAATCTTGTCTTTCTTCGAGGCCGGATCACCACTCAAATAAAGCGTCTGCGATGCCGAGGCAAGGTTGGTTCCCGAGTCCTCCACAAACTTCATGATGCGCAGCAGTAAGTTTTCACGCGCGGTGGCGAATTCGTCGAAATCCCTCGTCAACACGTAACAGACAAGCTCCATATTGATGGCACTCGAAGTTACCTCAGTGAGCCGCACACGAGCCGTGCTAGCCTCAATCTTAGGTTGGTTGGATAACACTCGCCGGATTTCCTCAAGCACAGAACGCACGTGGTCGGGCGCGGACTCCGGGTGCAGCCCCAGCACAGTCTTGAAAAGAATCTTGTCGCGCCGGCTCAGGTTCTCTACGTTGATGGTCGCCACCGTGCCGTTAGGGATGGCCAGTAGCGTCCTTTCTTCCGTGCGCACTCGAGTCGACCTCAGCCCGATATCTTCGACCGTTCCCGTTCGGTCGCCGAACTTGCAAACGTCCCCCACCCGAATCACTTCATCGCCCAATACCGAGACGCCGCCAAATAAGTTCGCGATGGTCTGCTGCGCCCCGAAGCCGACCGCCAACGTGCCAATTCCAACCCCCGCCAGCGCAGTGTTCAGATTGAACCCCAGCACGCCCAGAGTGAGAAATATCGCCATCACGACAATGATGGCCTTGATCATCCGCTCGCCTAGCAGCATCAACGAGCCTGTGCCGGAATGCCCGTGCGCCAGGGCCCGGTTGCGCACCCCCTGCAAGAACCAGCGGATCACCCGCCACAGAATCCAGTTCGCCCCAATAATCACAGCAACTGCCGTGACCTGCACGTAGTAGTGCCGTTGCAGCAGAGGCATGCCGAGGTAGTGGGCCAGGATTCGGTGAATCGCCGTACCAATCAACAGCCAGGCCGGCGCGGAAACCGAATGCCACGCCCCCAGTTCACCTTGTCCGCGCCTTCGCGCCCACCAACGTATGGGGATTTCCACCAGCACCAGCAGCAGCCAGCCCGCCGCCGCCGCTACCGGAACAATCAGCACCAGAGCCAGCCACTGCCACAGCGGCATTCCCGCCAACTGATGCTTCACCACCCACTGCGGCAATCGCGACTCCACCTGCCGCGCCTCAACCTGATCGTAGAGTTCGGGTATCTTCGCCAGCGTGTCTGCAGAAATAAGCCAGATCTTTCCCACACTCGGATCCACAACGCGAACCAGCTCCAGGTCCGTCTCCACGTCGCCCGACGACATGTTTCCCAGCTTCTGCCGGCCGGGCGGAACGCCTTCCTGCAGCGCGCCTTCGGGCTGAGTGCTCACGTTCTTCAGGCTGCCGGCATAAGCGCGGTCCATCACAATTTTTAGATTCGCCGCCAGCACATCTCCTTCGCTCCGGCGGCGCGCGGCGCTCATCTCCAGATATTGCGCCGCAATGCTGTAGTTGCCTGCTTGCGCCGCCTGCAGAAATCCAAAGACGGTCCCATAAGGCGTGTTACGCCCCAGCGCGTCGGTCGGAGTATTGGAGGAAGAATTCGCAGGCGCCGGAGTTTGCAGAAGCTGGCTTAGCGGACTCTGCGCCGCAAGCGGAAAACAGCCCGCGACACTAAGGACAAAAAGAGCAATTCCCTTCGAAAAAGTGGACATGGGTTTCTTCCCAGACTAGGCGCGCTTGGGGCGATATACGTGCGTGCTCGTGCCAAAGAAAACTTCCGCAGCTTCCATCACGGTCTCCGAAAGCGTGGGATGCGGATGAATGCTCATCGCTACATCGCCGGCCAGCGCCGCCATCTCAACCGCCAGCACTCCTTCGGCAATCAGTTCGCCGGCACCCACCCCAACAATCCCCACGCCCAGCACCCGCTCGGTCTGCGGGTCAATGATGAGTTTAGTCATTCCTTCAGGGCGGTCCAGCGTAACCGCGCGTCCCGACGCTCCCCAGGGAAACTTCGCCACTTTGATCTCGCGGTTTTCCTTTTCCGCCTGAGTTTCGGTCAAACCGCACCAGGCAACTTCCGGATCGGTGAACACCACAGCCGGAATCGCTGCCGGTTCGAAGGCGACCTTGTGTCCGGCGATCGCTTCCACGGCAACCCGTCCTTCATGCGAAGCCTTGTGCGCCAGCATGGGCTCGCCCACCACGTCGCCGATGGCATAGATCGATGGATCCGCCGTCTGCAATTGCTTGTTCACCTCGATGAATCCCCGCGGGCTAACCTGCACTTGAGTGGTTTCGAGTCCCGGAATCTCCGAGTTCGGTTTGCGTCCCACCGAAACCAGCACCCGGTCGAAAACTTTCTCCCGGTCCTTTTCCTGCACCGCCGTGCCTTCGAAGGTCGCACGAATTCCCGCGCCCTCTTCCTTGAGTGAAGCGACGGTAGTATTCAGCAGAATCGCCTCGAACATCTTCTCCAGACGTTTGTGCAGCGGAACAACCAGATCGCGATCCGCGCCGGGAAGCAGCCCCGGCAACATCTCAACCACCGTGACGCGCGTTCCCAGAGCCGCATACACTGAACCGAGCTCCAGGCCGATGTATCCCCCGCCCACCACCAGAAGACTGCCGGGGATATCTTCGAGATTGAGAGCCCCCGTCGAATCCATCAGCCGCGGCGAATCGAGCTTAAGCGCCGGAATGATCGCAGGCCGCGACCCGGTTGCCAGAATGATCCGGTCAAAACTAAGAACGACCTCGGTTGCATCGGTCTTGCTGATCCGCAACGTAGTCGAATCTTGAAACGCCGCTCGGCCCTGGATGTATTCCACATGCCGCTGCTTTGAGAGCACTCCCAAGCCGCCGGTAAGCTTCTTCACCACTCCTTCTTTCCAACTGCGCAACCGCGCCAGATCAATCTTCGCTCGAGGAAACTCGATTCCCCAGTTCTTGGCCTGCTCAGCTTCCTCAATCAACTTGGCGACGTGCAGCAGTGCCTTTGAAGGAATGCAGCCGCGGTACAGGCACACGCCGCCAGGATTCGCTTCGGGATCGATCAGCGTAACCTGCATGCCAAGGTCGGAGGCGAGGAAGGCGGCAGCGTAGCCGCCGGGGCCGCCGCCCACTACGGCGATTTTTGAACTGGTGTTCGATTCAGCGGTATGGTGGGTCGAAGTATCGTTCATTCCCAGTTTTTCTCTTCCCAAAACTCCTAGTTGTCACTTGTTCTTGGTTTCAACGTGAGCATACTGATGTCGTTTAACCAAGCTGCGATTTCTTCCTCATCCGGCCCTTGCCAGTCGTACGCGTCGTTGAGGAGCAGCATCGTTGCCCAGTCTGCAAGCTGATCCGTGGATATTTCTTCGTGGGCATGCTTTTTCATCGCTCGCCGAATGTGATCCTGATTGATGCGAACGCCCGGCTGTGGTACCAGAAAGTGAGAACTTAATCTGCGTTCATGCTCAGCGAACTCAAATTGCAGAACCTCTTTTAGAACCTGCCTTAGATCTTTAAGGCTAATTTCCAAGCGTGCAAATTTCTCGAGCGTCCTGAGTTCGGCGCGAGTCAATGGCCTGGGTTTCTTGGCCACTCTATCCCTGCACGCTCAGCAGGAAGGGCTGCTCGAACGCTTCCGCCACCCAGCGCAGAAAACGCGCAGCGTCCGCGCCGTCAATCAGGCGATGATCATAAGAAAGCGAGAGCGGCAGGATCAGCCGCGGTTCGAACTTTCCCCCGATCCACTCCGGCTCCATCCGCGAACGCGACAGTCCGAGAATGGCAACCTCGGGATGATTCACAATCGGTGTAAATGCCGTGCCCCCGATCCCGCCGAGGTTGGTGATCGTGAACGTGCCGCCTTCCATATCCGCGAGGGTTATCTTCTTATCTCGCGCTTTCTGCGATAGTTGAGACAACTCCACCGCCAGCTCCACGATGTTTTTCTTGTCCACGTCGCGAATCACCGGAACCAGCAATCCCCGATCCGTATCAGCCGCGACTCCGATATTGATGTATTGCTTGTAGATAATTTCTTCTTTCTCCATATCAATACTGGCGTTGAATTGCGGAAATACCTTCAGGGCAGCCGCGGAAACCTTCAACGCGATCGCGGTCACCGTCATCTTGCCGCCGGCCTGCTCCGCCTTGGGGGCGAAGCGCGCCCGCAACTGTTCCAGTTCGGTGATGTCCGCGCGGTCGTGCTGCGTAACGTGCGGAATCGTGTTCCACGATTCTGCCAGATGTTCCGCTGTCTTGCGGCGAACCCCGCGCATGGAAACCCGTTCGATTTTTCCCCACTTGGCGAAGTCCGGTAGCTTCGGTTCAATAAAATGTCCGGCGCGCGGCGGAGCCTGCGCGGCGGAGCTGGCCGCAGCCACCAGAGCTTTGGCGTGGGTTTTGACGTCCTCTTCACTGATGCGTCCACCAGGTCCGGTGCCCTTGACCTCGTAAATGTCGACGCCGATTTCGCGCGCCAGGCGGCGCGTGCTTGGAGCTGCGGGAACCGGTTCACGGTGCTCGGTTCCGGCAACTTTGCCCAACTGCACCGGCATGGAGAACGCCGCAGGTCGCGGCCGCGGCTGGTCGGGAGGCAGCGCCTGTTCCTCGGTCTTCCCCTCTGCTCGAATTGCGGCCTGAAAAGCAAGGCGCGCTCCGTGCTGACCGCTAACGTGTTCCACCGGCTGGCTCGCCGGACGAACCGGCTCGGCCTGCCCCGCCGCCGCACTCTGCAGTGTGAAAATCACCTGCCCAACTTTGATCTTCTCCCCTTCTTTGACCTTCACATCTTTCACAATGCCGCTCACCGAAGAGGGAACTTCAACCACCGCCTTGTCAGTTTCCAGTTCCATCACTGGCTGGCCTTCGGAAACCTTGGCGCCCGGAGCGATCATCAAGCGCACCAGATCGCCCTCCGAGATGTTTTCGCCAAGTTCCTGCAGCCGAAATTCGGTGGCAGCAGCGGTGTCGGTCGATCGGGTTCGTTGCGGTGCATTCCGGCGCTCCGCTTGTGGTGCGGCAGATGGCGATGCGGCAGGTGGCGATGAGGCAGATGGCGATGCCGGAGCCGGCTGCGGGTTCGTCGCAGCTGCTGATTCCCCGGAAGCACGTTCGCCAGACGCACGTTGCGCAGGAGGCACGGGTCCACTTTTCGGTGCAGCTGCGGCCACCGCGCTGGCATGATTTTCCACCGTGAAGATAACTTGCCCAACCTTGATCTTGTCGCCTTCCTTAACCCGAATCTCCTGCACTTTTCCACTTACCGAAGAAGGCACTTCCACGACCGCCTTGTCGGTTTCCAGTTCCATGACCGCCTGGCCCTCGCTGACCGTTGCGCCGGGCGCAATCATCAGGCGCACCAGGTCGCCCTGTTCTATATTTTCACCAAGTGCGGGAAGCTTGAATTCGATCACTGAGTCGTTTTCCTTATTCACTTAGAGCTATTGATTGAGGATTCGTGTTTAGCTGGTAGCCGGATTCGGTTTTTCCGCATTAATCCCGAGGTTCTCGACTGCCTGTTTCACCAGGTCGAGTCCAATTTTCTTTTCCCGCGCCAGCGCTCCCAGAGTAGCCAGCACAATGTGCTTGGCGTCCACTTCGAAGAAGTCGCGCAACGCCACCCGATTCTCACTGCGGCCAAAGCCGTCAGTCCCCAGCGACACCAGCTGTCCCGGCACCCACTTCGCCAGCGCTTCCGGCAGCACCTTCATGTAATCAGATGCGGCGATGAACGGCCCGGGCGCGCCCTGCAGAGTCTGAGTGACATAGGGAACCCTTGGTGCCTCACCTGGATGAAGCATGTTCCAGCGTTCACAGTCGTTGGCATCGCGATAGAGTTCTTTATAGCTGGTCACGCTCCACACGTCCGCCGCCACGCCATACTTTTCTTTCAGAATTGTCTGCGCCTTCAGCACCTCGTACATGATGGTTCCGCTGCCCAGCAGTTGCACCCGCAGCTTCGCCTCTGGAGCGTCCGATGTGTTGAACCGGTAAAGCCCGCGCAGTACGCCTTCGCGGACGTGCTCGCCTTTCGGCATCTCCGGCATATGCAGCGGCTCGTTGGTCACGGTCAGGTAGTAGAAAATCGATTCCTGGTCCACGTACATGCGCTTGATGCCTTCTTGAATGATGATGGCAATTTCATAAGCGAATGCCGGATCGTAGGCCAGCAGGTTGGGAACCGGCAGCGCCAGCACGTGACTGTGGCCGTCTTGATGCTGCAGACCTTCGCCCGCCAGCGTGGTTCGTCCCGCCGTTCCTCCCACAAGAAATCCGCGGCAACGCATATCCGCCGCAGCCCAGATCAAATCTCCGATGCGTTGAAACCCGAACATCGAGTAATAAATAAAGAAGGGAATGGTATTGATGCCGTGGTTGGCGTAAGCCGTGCCCGCCGCGATGAATGAGCACATCGACCCCGCTTCCGTGATTCCCTCCTCGAGAATCTGTCCGTCCTTTGCCTCCTTGTAGTAAAGGAGAGTGTCCATATCGACCGGTTCATAAAGTTGTCCGGCGCTGGAGTAAATCCCGACCTGGCGGAACAAGGCTTCCATCCCGAAGGTGCGAGCTTCGTCGGGAATGATTGGCACAATCAGCTTGCCGAGTTCCGGATCACGCAGCAGCTTCGCCAGCAGCCGCACGAAAACCATGGTCGTCGAAGCTTCCCGTCCCTCAGTGCCTTTGTAGAACTCTTCAAAGTACGATTCCGGTACCGGCTTTAGCGGCGTGGCACGCACCTTACGTTGCGGCATGTATCCGCCGAGCTGTTTCCGTCGCTCCTGCATGTACTTGATCTCAGCGCTGTCGTCGAAAGGCCGGTAGAACGGCGCGTTGTGCAGTTCGGCGTCAGGAATCGGAATACCGAAACGCGAACGGAAAAGTTCCAACTCATCTTCATTCAATTTCTTTTGCTGGTGCGTGATGTTCTTGCCTTCGCCCGCTTCGCCCAGACCGTAGCCCTTGATGGTCTTGGCCAGGATGATCGTCGGAGACCCGGCGTGGTCAACCGCGGCCCGGTAGGCGGCATGCACCTTGATGGGATCGTGCCCGCCCAGGCGCATGCGCGCCAGTTGCTCGTCGGAAAGATGCTCCACCATTTTCAGCAGCCGCGGGTCCGTGCCAAAAAGATTCTGGCGGAAGTAGGCTCCGCTCTCCACAAAATATTTCTGGTACTGCCCGTCGCTGATCTCGCCCAGACGCCTCACCAGCAGTCCGTCACGGTCATTGCGAATCAAAGTGTCCCAGTCCGATCCCCAGATCACCTTGATGACGTTCCACCCTGCGCCCCGGAAGATAGCCTCGAGTTCCTGAATGATCTTGCCATTGCCGCGCACCGGGCCATCGAGGCGCTGCAGGTTGCAATTCACAACGAAAATCAGGTTGTCCAGATTCTCGCGCGACGCCAGCGTGATCGACCCCAATGATTCCGGTTCGTCCATCTCGCCGTCGCCCAGGAACGCCCACACCTTGCCTCCAGTTGACTGCTTCAGCCCGCGATTCTCCAGATAGCGAATGAAGCGCGCGTGATAGATCGCCTGAATCGGTCCCAGTCCCATCGAGACCGTCGGAAACTCCCAGAAATTCGGCATCAGCCAGGGATGAGGATACGAACTCAGTCCGCCTCCTGGCTTCAGTTCGCGGCGGAAGTTCTCCAGCTTCTCTTTTGGAATGCGGCCTTCAAGATAGGCGCGGGCGTAAATCCCGGGCGCGGCATGGCCTTGAAAATAGACGAAGTCGCGGTCGCCACTTTCCGTCTGCGCCTGAAAGAAATGGTTGAAGGCAACTTCGTAAAGGGTTGCCGCCGAGGCGAACGTCGAGATGTGCCCGCCAATGCCTTCCTGAATCTTATTGGCACGCACCACCATGGCCAGCGCGTTCCAGCGCACCAGGCTCTTGATGCGGCGTTCCATCTCCTGGCTGCCCGGGAAGGGCGGCTGTTGCGTGGCGGCAATCGTGTTCTGGTAAGGAGTGGTCGCTGTAAAGGGAAGATTCACTCCCGCGGCGCGCCGTGCGTGAAGCGCCAGTTGCTGCAGCAGCCGCCCCGCGCGGACCGGCCCCCCCTTGGACAACACATAGTCCAGCGAGTCAACCCACTCCCGCGTTTCCAATACCTCTTGACCGTTCGTTTCCGTCTGAGCCACGTCTGATCTCTCCGTCGAATGATCCCGAACACTCCATGATATTCAATTACGCGGAATTTTGCTGGACCTATGCCGGGCGAGGGGCAGCCGCCATACGTTCTACAATGCTAAAGTCCAACTGGATCACGTCAGCTGGATCAGGTCAGGAGGCCCGTCATGTTCCGAGTCACGCTGCTGGTGGTTGTAGTCGTGTTAATCATATTTCTGGTTCCGCGACTGTTGACGGGGTCGCGCACCGCTGCCCCTGGCCTCGGGAGTCCCGCGCCTGATTTCACATTGGCCTCGCAGGAAAATGCTTCCGTCAGCTTGAAGGATTACCGGGGCAGCTGGGTGGTGCTCTATTTTTATCCCAAGGATCAGACTCCCGGCTGCACGCGGGAAGCGCACAACTTTCAGGTCGACCAGTCGAAGTATGCCGAGCGCCACGCGGTAGTGCTGGGCGTGAGTGTGGACAGCGTGGACTCTCATAAGAAGTTCTGCGCCAAAGAAGGGCTGAACTTCAAGCTGCTGGCCGATCGCGACGGCAAGGTGAGCGGCGCGTATGGCTCGCTCACCAACCTGGGAGTAGTAAAGTTCGCGTCGCGGCATACCTTCCTCATCGATCCGAGCGGGAAGGTTGCCAAGGCGTATACCAGCGTCGATCCGGGGCGGCATAGTGAAGAGGTACTGGCTGCTCTGGACCAACTGCAGAAGTAGTAGGCGTAAATGTTCCGACTGGAACATTGCGCTGAATGTTCCAGTCGGAACATAACGTCGTTTCTACTGGAACACTGTGGAAATCTCGGAAAACTCGGAAAACCACCTTAAAGCTATAGCGAGTGGGCAGTAAGTGGCTGCCGTGGATGGGCTTCGACAGGTGCCGAAATATCGGCACGAAAAAGCCTGAGCGAAGGGAAAGCGACGAAATCGGATCTCGAGGCTGGCAGTCGGGGGCGGCGAGTGCTGATTACATAGACTTACAAGGAAAGCGCCGCCTGGTCATTGCTCTGCGAAGGAAGTCGAAGTCCCCGCCCTGTTTCTGCAAAAAACCACAGAGACGAGGACCGGGCACCCGCGGAGCGGATAGAAGCGGTCGGGGTTGTAGCGCGTAAACTACTTGGGATGGGGACCGCTGCGCGGCAAACCGATGTCCAGGAATCTTCCGGGGAGCGGGATTATCGCTTTCCGCCCGGATTTCAGCGCAATCTGATCTGGTTTGCGCTGCGCAAGTTCCGCCCGGTTAACCCTATCGTTCTGTTCCAGCATCTGGCAGAGACTTACGGCGACATTGCGCACTACAAGATTGGCCATCACAACATTGTTTTTCTCAACCATCCTGACTATATCCGCGAAGTGCTGGTGGTGCAGAACGATAACTTCGTCAAGGAACGTACGGTGCAGCGTTCGAAGATGTTGCTCGGCGAAGGGATGATCACCGCCGAAGGGGCGGAGCACCGCGCGCAGCGGCAGACGGCGCAACCTGCCTTCCACCGGCAACGCATTGGTGAATACGGAAGCGTCATGGTGGAAGAGGCGTGCCACACCCGCGATTCGTGGCGCGCGGGCGAGCAGCGCGACATCGCGGCCGACATGATGCACCTCACGCTCAACGTGGTAGCGCGCACCTTGTTTGCAACGGATTTGCGGCAGGAGGTTTTCGAGCTGGCGGCCGCGATCAACCGCATCATGAGCCTCTACAATTTTCTGATTATGCTGCCGGCTGCGGAATGGCTGGTGCATTTGCGGCCGCCAGGGTTGGCGGCTTTTGTGCGGGCGCGAAAGCGGATTGACGCCGTGGTCTACCGCATGATCGACGCGCACCAAAAGACCGGCATCGACCGCGGCAGCCTGCTCGATCTGATGCTGGCAGCTTTGCCCGACCACGATTTATCTCGTGAGTCGTTGCGAGATCAAGTCATCACGATTTTTCTGGCGGGATATGAAACGGTCGCGAACGCTTTGTCGTGGACGTGGTATTTGCTCTCGCAGAATCCGGAGTGCGAACTGAGATTTCACCAGGAGGTGGAGAGAGTGCTCCACGGCCGGCTGCCGGTGGTCGAGGACATTGCCCGACTCTCCTACACGGAGAACGTCATGGCCGAAGCGCTGCGGCTCTATCCGCCGGCTTGGGCGATGGGACGGTATGCACGCGACGATTTTGCTTTGGGAGATTTCTTTCTGCCCGCGCGAACCACGGTGCTGATCAGCCAGTTCGTCACGCACCGCGATCCCCGATATTTTCCTGATCCGCTTGGTTTCGATCCCGATCGGTTTTCTGCGGAAGGCAAAGCCCGGCGAACGAAATTTACCTACTTTCCGTTTGGAGCAGGCGTGCGGCAGTGCATTGGGGAATCGTTTGCGTGGATGGAGGGCGTGCTCATTCTTGCCACGCTGGCGCAGAGATGGAAGCTACGATTGGTTCCGGGGCACAGGGTCGAGCCGCAACCCCTGATCACGCTCAGACCGAAATACGGAATGCGGATGCAGGTGGAATCGCGCTGAAGCTGGGTTCTTTGACGACCGGACCCGGAAGCCAGATCACTCTGAATTTCCCATTTCCGCACACGGCGGCGGAAGACGGATCACGCCCTCAGAATTCTTTCCGCGCGCATAGACCGGCGCATGCCTGGCTAACCGAAGGCCGACATGGGTAGTGGTGTTGCTTGCTCATACAGCCCCGCGTGGCCTGTTTTGAGAAGTTCTTTGAACTGATCGCCCTCGCGCTGCAGGTATGGCTGAGGTGATGGCGGCGAGGAGAGTTAGAAAACGGCAGGTATGTTGCCAGGCTGGACGCCGCATCGAAATCACCATCGGAGACGCTTCTTAATGTTCCAGAATAGCTGTCTTTACGCACGCATTCAACTCCGAAATGCCGCTCTGGGCCGGGGTTTCCACCGCGCAACCGCTCTGCCGGGACACCGGCCGAGGTTCACGTTAGAAGGGCTGTGAAATCTGTGGGGCTGCGAATCGTGGCGGGAAAATCCCCACCTCTCGCCAAGAACGCGAGAAATGGGGCACCCGGTCCTCGCCCCGGCAGAGGCTCAGTTTTTGCCCGTAGGGCTCTTTTCACTCGCCAGATACATGTCGGCGACGTGTTCGGCGATTGCGCCCGGCTTGGCTTCGGCTAGATTGGCCAGCACTACCACGGTCAACTGATCGTTCTTATCGACGTAACGCGCGATTGCGGTCTTGAATCCCTGCCAGGAACCGGTGTGGCTGACTACGTGGTGTCCGTGGCGTTCCTCGATCTCCCAGCCGAAGCCGTAGCCGGCCTTGTTAAGTTGCCCGTTCTTCAACCGTGCGGGGGTCCACATTTGGTCGAGGCTTGAGCGTTTCAGCAGCTTATCGGTGTAGAGCGCGGCGTCCCACTTCGCAAGATCCAGAATTGAGAAGTAGAGGCTGCCATCGGCTGTGGTGTTGACCATGGGCGCGACCCATTCCTGGTTCTTGAGTTCACCTTTGACCAGACGATAGCCAGCGGCACGATTGGGAATAATGTCGGCTTCGCTGATGATGCGCGTGGTTTGCATGTCGAGCGGGTGGAAGATTCGCTGCTGCAGAAAGTCTCCATAGAATTCTCCGGTGACGCGGTGGATCAGGATTCCCAGGGTCAGGTATCCAAGGTTGCTGTATTCCCACTTGGTGCCGGGGGGATAAGCTAGCGGGATTCCCTCAACCAGCTTCAGCAGTTCTGCTTCCGTCCAGTCCTTGCGGAAATTGAACTTGTCGGGATAGTCGCCAAAGCCGGCGGTGTGGCTTAGCAGTTCGCGGACCGTTACTTCTTTCCAGGTGGCGGGAGCGTCTGGAAAATATTTTGTTAGTGGATCGTCGAGGCCTACCTTGCCCTCCTCGACCAGCATCATCACCGCGGTTGCGGTGAACTGCTTGCCGACGGAGCCTGACTGGAAGACGGTTTCCGGTTTGACCGGGACTTGCAGCTCAACGTTGGCGAGGCCGAATCCCTGAGCCTGAACAATCTTTCCGCCTCGCGACACCAGAAGGGCCACGCCGGGAATATGCTGGCGTTGCATTTCACCGTGGACGTACGCGGAGACCTGTTTGGAGAAAGCGGCTGAAGCGGGAGTGCCTTGGGCCCGGGCAATCGACGGAGTGATATACGACAAAACGAACACGGAGAGGAAAGCGGCACGCCAAGTTGTGTGGCAATGGAAGTAGCCGCGGGAGTGTTTTGCCATGGGTGAATGTTAGGAGGAATGGAGGCGCGGGTCGGAATCGAACCCCTCCCGCTCCAGTGTAATGTGTAAGTTACAGATTCTCAAATACTATAGAAGACACAAAAGACGTGGAAGACGGTACTGGGAGCACAAATTAGCACAGAAAAACCGATCTGCAGGGCCGCACCCCCATCGGCTTCCTTGACCCCCATTCTTGTGCTCGACAGTTCTAATAGATTGGAGATGGTCACCTCTCACATCTAGACCCCGGCGCCGTTGGTGAGCCTTCCGGCAGGCGTGATTGCAAAAGTTGCCGAAACCTGTGGGCACAAACACCAGGGATTCGCCACACCATAAGCAAGCGGGTTGGGAATTCTGAGACATGCTGGAGTAACATTACGCTGTCTCAGTAATTATGTCAAGCATACAGATATAGCACTGCTATATTTTTGTCCAGGCGTTCCGACCGGCCTTCTTAGTTAGCTGGATGACGCCCTGCTCGACTAGGCGAGCGCAGAGAGCGCCGATGGTGCCGGAGGGGTTGGCCTGTTCGGATAGGTCACAGCCCACCTTGCCCAGTTCGTCCCGAAGTTGCTTGACGGTCAACGGGCCTTTAGAGAGTGCGAAGACGCGCCGGAGCTGCTCTGAGGGCCGCGACGTAGCGTGGAGGACTTTGAGCGAGAGTTTCGCATCCTCGCTGTGCTCCCATTCCGGGTTATCAGCCACTATAAGGACATGGAGCGCGGCCATCTTTCGTTGTAGTGCGACGGCCCGGCTCTCTGCTTTCTGTATGATCTCAGCCGCCCGGATCTTGGCTATCCGTAGGTCCTCAAGCGCCGCTTTCATCTCCAGGGCAGCCTTCGCGTAATCCTTTTGGTAGCTCATGGCAGTAGTATAGCACTGCTGTAAGCAACTGCGAAGGGAAAAAGTGGGGGGAGAGGCTTCGGGTTTCCCCTGTATGGCAACCATTTCGATACGCGCCTAGCGTGAAGCTGTGTTGCCTTCACCTTCGCCCCCGCCTCCTTATATTTGCTGGAAGTGCGGCAAGCCCGTTCCTCCGGAAGAGTCTAAGGCGGATGAATACGGCTTCTTCGCTCACAAGAGTTGTCTCCAGTCAGCGCCTCCGCCAAAACCCACTCAGCAGGCTTAGCTAAAGACGGCTCATCACAAGCAAATTCCCCACGCGCCGGTATCTAGACTTCTTCCGCGTGAATCGAATTTAGCTTTGCGTGAGCCGGGGAAAGCCCTTTGCCGGTGCGAAGCACGTAGGGCTTCCGGCTTTCATCCGTGACCGTGAATTTCCCGGTTGCGTCAACGAAACCGCGGCTGAGGCTACTTTGGACGGGACGCATTCGGCGTAACTGGCGGATCTTGCGGGATTCGGGAACGGCCTGGAGTGTCTTCATGAGTACAGCATCGCCCGGACCCCGCCACGGCTCAAGGTCACGGTATGGTAGTTACGGGGTATTACCTCCGGGGGGAAACGTGGTCAACTGGTTTGTATTGTGGATATTACAACGGGACTCGGTAGCGGGACTTCTCGTCTGGACTTTCGCCTTTGATTCGCCATGCGTGTGCGTCTCGCTGGTTAGTGAATACAAGGCAAAACATGATAGGCTTTCATCCGGGCGGCGTAATCAGAACTAAATGAAAGATGAATGGACACGGGTCAATCGAGCCGGTCATCTCGTGAAATTTACCTATGATGACCTGCCGCACGGTAAAGCATTTCTGACTGCGCAGATTGCCGGTAATGAGGTGGTTTGCTCCGTCATTTTGCCCACACCAGAACTCCCATTTAGTCGCGAAGGCGTCGAAAGTCACTTCGAGCACGGAACCGACCTTGGATTAATGCCCGCGTACAAAGTAGACCCACTACCGCCCAAACCTGACAAGCCCTAATCGGATGCAGGCGGCTCATCCTTCGCTTCTAGACGGCGGTCACGATGCGGAGTTTCCCTCGCTTCCCCTGTGGTAAGTTCGCACCGCGCCCCCGGAGGGGCACCACAGGTGGGGCAGCGGATGGCCAAAACTTCTTTGGAATGGAACCCAGGCGTCTTCACAGCAGAGAGATTGTGCCCCGAAGTGATCTGCGGAGACTGGTCAATTGTGAACAGACACGTTACTTGTTAAGTAGCGGCCCGCGCTATAAAGGCGAAAGTGGCCCGGACGGTTAGCGTTCTTCGGTAGAGGAATCAGGCGGAACTTGGTCAATTGGAATCTGACCCGTACCGGCGCATTCCGCACACGGGCTTCCGTCAGTGCGAAAACATTCTCCGTGGCAGAAAGGGCACGTCGCAAAAGATGGACCGTCCGACATAGGAACCTCCAGAGAAAAACCCTTGCGCTGGCACGGGCGGAATCGTTCCACAGTTTGACTCGATTGTCTTTATCCGGGTCTGAATCCCTAGTGACTATAGACGCTCGATGTCTGGAGGACTGTTCGATACCAAACATATGTCTAGTGATTCAGTAGGTATACTTTCACACGCAGTGAGGGCGGTACAAGATGACAACCAGAAATGGGGGCTCGTCATGCTTTCACGGGGAGAGGTGGCGATTATCAGAGCTGAGATTGAGAGACTGGAAAAGGCCCTGAAGGATTGTACCGAGAATGGTATTCGGGATCGAATAAAAGCCTGGATCGAGGAAGAAAAAGAGAAATTGACCGCCGGCGGTGAAATTTCGAAGTAGCAAGCTGCCCGCGATATAATCTGCATCGCCAATCCAGGGGATGCCGGAGCGCGAGGGGCGTGTGCGGTTCCCGGTCCGGCGTTCCCGGTTTGGTCGCGCCGGAACAGTGATATGCTGGGCCGATAGGGGGACCGAATGCAGAACTACAACATTTTCGTGGATGAACTTAGCACAGCGTCTTATCTAGTTGCACTCCGCCCCACTCACCGCGGCGGCGGCGCGATGGCAACCAAGAGATATTCAACTAAGGAAGACTTCATCAGTGACCTTCAGCAAGTTTTGGGTTACACCGACCGAGCCGTTGAGCAATTCTTTGCTACCGAGGACCGGCGTCACACGCTGCTAGATCACACGTTGCGCGATGAAGATGCGGCATACCTCGGTTGGCTTCCGGCGTTTAACGTCGCTTCTTAGCCCACGTCGCGGTTACGAGACTGTTTAGCCGATCCTGCCTGCCCTTCATCCACTTTGAATAGTGTTTTTCCGTGGTCTTGATGGACTCATGCCCGAGCAGCTTGGAGACTTCCTCAAGCGCGACGCCCTTCTCCAGAAGATCCACGGCGAACGTATCCCGGAGCCTGTGACTCAGCATGTTCCCTTCGGACGTAATGCCCGCGTCCTTAAACAGCTCACGGAGATCATGCTGCCAATTGGTGACCGCGCTTTGTTCCTTGCCGTTGCCGGTGCTCCAGAATAGGTAAACAGGATTGCCGTTGAGAACGCCTAGAATTTCTTTCGCCACTTCGGGCGGGATGGGAACGCTAACGTGCGTGTCTGTCTTCTGCCGGGCCGTAACCAAAAGAAAACCCCGCTGTTCTAGCGGGTTCCATGGGCTTAGAATTTGGAGGCGCGGGTCGGAATCGAACCGACGCATAAAGGTTTTGCAGACCTCTCCCTTACCACTTGGGTACCGCGCCCCTGCTCAATACGTTAGCGTTCCGTGCGAAAAAAGTCCATCCGTGGGGGAGAACTTGCGGGGAAAAATGGAGCGGGAGACGAGGGTCGAACTCGCGACTTCAACCTTGGCAAGGTTGCGCTCTACCACTGAGCTACTCCCGCCCTGCGGAAGTCATTATAAATGAGGGGTTAGGCGGCGGCAACGTGAATGCAGTGGTCAGTGGCTAGTGGTCAGTGACCAGCCAAGCCCGCGCATCGCTACCTCACCTGGCCACTGATCACTGACTACTGAGCCGCAAACCTAATCGGTCGGCGTTTTAGTGGACGGCCCACTGCGGGTCTTCTTCAGGCTTCACGACGTGGCCGTCGCGCATGTGGATGATGCGATCTCCGTACTTGGCGGCTTCCGGATTATGGGTGATCATCAGCACCGTCTGACCGAGTTCCTGGTTGGATTGCCGCAACATGCGCAAAACTATGTTCGAGTTCTCCGTGTCAAGATTCCCGGTTGGCTCGTCGGCCAAAACCACCGCTGGTTTGTTGACCAGGGCGCGAGCCAGTGCAACACGCTGCTGCTCGCCGCCGGAAAGTTCGGAGGGGCGATGGTTTAGCCGCTGGCTTAGTCCCAATAGATCGCAAATGCGGAGAAAGAACGCGGGATCGCGGTCTCCGTTGCCGGAGATTTCCTGTGCGATGGCGATGTTGGAGCGGGCGTCGAGGGTAGGCAGCAAGTTGAACTTCTGAAATACGAAGCCGATTTTGCGCTTGCGCATGCGGGTGCGCTCGCCATCGGAGAGTGTAGCGATGTCATCGCCATCCAGAATTACTTTGCCGGTATCGGCGCGGGTCAGTCCGCCCAGCAGGTAGAACAGTGTGGACTTGCCGCTGCCGGAAGGGCCGACCACTGTAACGAATTCCCCCTTTTGCACGCTAAAGGAGATGCCTCGGAGCGCGGGCACATCGATCTTTCCCACGCGATAGGTCTTGTGCAGATCAATGGCTTCGATGAAAGCGCCCATGCCAGATTCGATCTTACACGATCGAAAGGGCGATCAACTGCTGAGCACGCCGGGGGCGCCGGGAAGCGAGAGAAAGAAGAATCCGACGAATTTTCTCGGCGAGCTTGGCGCCCTCAGCGGTGAAAAGCTCTGGGTGGCGCCTTCCCAGGACGTCAGGCCGCTCCCTGGCGATGCGAGAATTGCGATAGGCGGTCCTGCATTCGCTTGGGGCCACGCTTGCGGACAAGAAGCAGACGGATTCTTTCCAGCAGATCGGCGGGCGCATACATTCCTCTGGCCAGGAAGACGTCGGCTTGCGATTCATGATCGTAAACGCGGGCCTTGCTGGAAATGAGGATGGCTGGAGTATGGGGCGACAGATTCTTAATGGCTGCGATCAACTGCGGGCCGTCGAGGCCAGGCATGGCCATGTCGGTGACCACGAGATCGACGCCGCCCTGCTTGAAACGTTCGAGGGCCTCTTCGCCGCGGGAGTAGCTGGCGACGCGGTAGCCGCGGGTCTCGAGCATGATTTTGCGGTAAGAAAGGGACTGTTCGTTGTCGTCAACACAAAGGATCGTGCGCTTAGGTTTCATTCACCGTCCATATCCGCCTGATACCGCCTGTGACCGGAAGTCAAGCAGAGGTTTTCTCTGTTCGCGAAGAATATGAGGAGCGAAGTGATGCTAATGGCAAGGGACGCACGCTGTAAAGTGGCGTCGAAGCAAATGGCAGGTTTTGGCCATTGACTTTTTGCGGCATTGCGAAAGGCGCGATGCTGCGCCGCTTGCGCGCGCTCGACTAAAGAAAAACTTCGCCGCGCATGATTTCAACCGAGTGTCCACCGACTCTCACGTTAACTACACGGTTATCGCGGTGCGAGGCCCGGACAGAAATCCGGCTGGGCCGTTTCATCTCCACACCCTGTTCAATCAGGACTCGTTCATCGGGTTTGGCCACGCCGTGGGCCACCATCCAGGCTGCAGCACAACCCGCGGCTGAACCCGTGGCCGGATCTTCACCGTTGTAGAACAACATGCGGGCATGCAGGCGAGCTTCGCGATCCACGGTCTCCCGGGTGACGAAATAAAAGAACTTGCCGGCGGTCTGGGCCAGGTATTCGGCAGCGCGGTTGAGGTCGATCTTCAAATTCTGCATGACAGCCAGCGATTTCAGCGGTGTCACTGTGTATGAGAGTCCCGTCGACACCGTTTCGATCGGCACGGAGTCATCGAAGTCCTGTACACCCAATCCAGTGGCCCGCGCGACGGCTTCCCGCTCATGCTGGATTCCAAAGGTGGGATCGATCTGCGTCATCTCGCCGAAGGCAGGCTGTCCTCCATTGTCTTCGAAGCTCACGGGTACTTTGCCGACATTCAACTCAAGCACGACGTCTTTGGCGCCGCTCTGGCCGCGCAAGGCGAATGCCGTTCCCAGCGTGGGATGACCGGCGAACGGCAGTTCTTCCTGCACGGTGAAAATGCGCACGCGAATGCCCCGTTGCCGCTCAGTGGCGGCGTCGCGAGGCAGGATGAACGTCGTCTCCGAGAGGTTCATTTCCTTGGCGATGGCCTGCATCTCGGCGTCAGTCAGTCCACGGCCGTCGAGAAATACAGCCAGCGAATTGCCCTCGAGCGGGCGCGAAGAGAAAACGTCCCATTGCGCCATTGCCAGACGCCTTATTGGTTGGCTCATGAATAGTACCCTGGGTGAAAACGTGGCTGCAGGGTCTCCGGGAGAAAAACGCTGCAAGAGCACAGATGCCGTTGGCCGCGTTCGCGATGCAGGAAAACTCCGGGACAGCGGCTCTGCTGGCGCTCTTGCGGTTGACAGGGTGAGGGCAGACTTCTATCCTTATTGGGTGTTTTGTCCCTCCCAAGCTGGCGCCATCTGTTGTTGTATGTGTTCACCGCCGTGTGGGTAGGAGCGAGCAAGGTTTCTTCCAACCCACCCGGCGAAGCGGGTGGGTTCGTTTTTTGGCGATACTCCCCTGAATCTGAGAACCGTGGCGGGCAACTCTCAGAATTTTCGAGAGAATTCATTCACAAGGAGAGCAATATGAGTATCGAAACTGCGATCGAAACCCCAAGAATCCCCCGCATCAATGACACGGCACCAAATTTCACCGCCGAAACTACGCAGGGTAAGATCAACTTTCATGAATGGATCGGCGACGGCTGGGCGGTTTTGTTTTCCCATCCCAAAGACTTCACTCCGGTGTGCACCACGGAACTCGGCTATATGGCGGGACTGCAGCCTGAATTCGCCAAGCGCAACACCAAGATTATTGGGCTGAGTGTGGACCCGGTGAGCAGTCACGGCAAGTGGGCCGCCGATATTGAGGAAACCCAGGGCCACAAAGTGAACTACCCGATGATCGGCGACCCCGAGCTCAGGATTGCCAAGCTCTATGGCATGTTGCCGGCCGAAAGCGGGAACACTTCCGAGGGCCGTACGGCGGCCGACAATGCCACGGTGCGCACGGTATTTGTGGTGGGTCCGGACAAGAAGGTCAAGCTCCAGCTCAGCTATCCGATGAGCACTGGACGGAACTTCGACGAGATATTGCGCGTCATTGATTCGATGCAACTCACCGCTAAGCACAAAGTTTCCACGCCGGTGAACTGGAAGCCGGGCGATGACGTCATCATCAGCGGCAACGTCTCGAATGAAGAGGCACAGAAACAGTATCCAGGAGGGTGGAAGTCACCCAAGCCTTATCTGCGCATCGTGCCCCAGCCGAAGTAGTTGGGGAAGTAGTCGAGCAGATCGTCTGGAAGCGCATGTGGTCCGGTGATCATCCCGGTCTTCAAAACCGGCGGGCGGCGGGTCACCCCGTCGCCGGTGGGTTCGACCCCCACTCGCTTCCGCCATTTGCTTGCAATGGGTTGAGGTGAGGTGGGCTTTGGTCTCAAACTGAGGTCGATGCAGCACCCAGAAAAACGTGATAGTCGCCTAGGTTTTCCGAGGCGTTTTGATCGATGTCCAATGGAGACGCGTTATTGTATAGCGGGCGTTTGGTGCGGGCACTACGTGCAACGTCGAGAGCATCGATGACCGCTCTCGTGTTTTCGTCGAGGTAGTCGTCTACAAAAAGCCGCTTTGCTGTCTCCTCAAACCACTTGGGAAAAATAACCTTTGTGCCTCAGCTCCACCTCCAGGAATCAGTCCGATCCCATCAATCAAAGCGCTCAAAGCTCCTTTGGCGAGAGCTTTCTGGATGCGTGGGTTCTTGTACCACGGAGTAGAAGGAGCAGCGCTATCAGATGATCTTGACCCTGCCATGTCACGTGATACCCAGGTTACTGGTCGCAGATGGCCGCAAGGGCCGCGCTATTACTACAGACTCCCGTCCCACTGCCGAGGCTTGTGACTGCCGCGCATTGGCCTTCAAAAGTGGTTAGATCTTCTGCGCTTAACTCTATCGTCTGAGATCCAACACCGGCCTCGGTGATGTTGAAACCACCGGTGCTGGTTTGAATGTGCGTCAACCACGCGTTCATATCGGGCGGCACACCCGTGATCGCTGTTGGAAGCGGGCACACTCCCCCAGTCTGTGCCGCAGGAATGATCGTAATCACTCCCCTGGACAGGAAACCGCTCCCCAGCGGGTTGCCAGTCACATCGATATTTACCGACAACGTCAGCAGACCATCCGGAGTGACCGTGCAGCTGCAGCATTCTGACATCTCTTCGTTGGCGTCGAAGACGAAAATGTCGGCACAGAGGCTGCCCCCAGTGCCGCCCGAATTGTTGACAAGCAGGGTTCCGTCCGGAGCCCCGACGGTGTGGGCATTGGAGAAGTAGTCGGTTAGGGCCGGCGCAAATACCGTAATCGTGGCCGAAGCTGCGTTCCCTGTACCGCCTTGTAATGAGGTAACAGCACTCGTCGTATTGTGCTGCTTTCCAGCGATCGTCGCGGTAACGTTGACAGCAAAGGTGCAGGACGCACTGGCTGGCAGGGTCGCGCTCGTCAGGCTGATGTTCTTGGATCCGGCAATGGCCGTAATGGCGCCTCCACCGCAGCTTCCACTAAGCCCATTCGGCGTCGCTACCACCAGCCCGGAGGGCAAAGTGTCGGTAAATCCTACTGCGGTCAGAGCCACGGTTGTGTTGGGGTTGGTGATTGTGAAGCTCAAGGCCGTGGAACTGCCGATTACCAGCGTGGTCGCGGCAAATGACTTACTGATGACTGGCGGCGCAACCACCGTAATAGTGGCCGAAGCCGCTTTGCCTGCACCGCCTTGCAATGAGGTAACCGCGCTCGTCGTATTGCTCATTACACCGGGAATGGTGCCTGTAACGTTCACCACAAAGGCGCAGGACGCACTGGCTGGCAGGGTCGCACCCGTCAGGCTGATGCTGCTGGCTCCGGCAATGGCCGTAATGGTGCCTCCGCCGCAGCTTCCAGTGAGCCCATTCGGCGTCGAGACGACCAACCCCGCAGGCAGTGTATCGGTGAATCCTACGGCCGTTAGAGCAACTGTAGGATTCGGATTGACGACTACAAAGCTGAGGCTTGTACTGTGGTTCAGCGGGACGGTGGGCGCCGCAAACGACTTCGCAAGCACGGGAGGGGCGACAATTACGAAATCTGTCGACGCGCTGCTGGCTTGGTAATTGCCGGAGCCAGCAAAGCTGGCGCTGACCGTGTAAAGACCTGGGGGCTGAGTGATCTTCAGCGGGCAAGCAGCCGCACCAGTAGTGTTGGTAACACCTGAGCAGGACTGCGTCCCGACCGAGAATGCGATGGGCTGACTGCCGATCCCGACAGACGTTCCGCTCAAAGTGAGTACGGCGGAAAGAATGACGGTTTCGTCGAAGAAGCCAGATGTGGCACCGGTGTATGCAGTCGCAGTGGTGGTTGAACCTACAACGGAAGCCTGGAAGAAGTCCCCGATGGTACTCTGACCGGCACTGGACGCGAACACCGTGTACAGACGCCCACGAATGCAGGCATTACCGTTGTAATCCCCATACTTGACGGCTTGGCCAAAGTTCCCCTGCTGACAGGTTTCCGTACCAGCAGAATTAAACGGGCAAACAGTCGTTACAAAATCGCAGCGCTCGTTCGAAGAGGTATCCGGCGTGGGAAGCGGGGGGCCGAGCTTGCAATATCCTGCATCCTCGGGCTGTACAGAACAGTTTTCGGAATCGAATACGGAACGCACCCCCCGGGGCCACAGCTTGCACTGAGCGTCCGAGGCGACTGAGATCTTAACTTCGTTGTTGTTGGCGACAAGGTTGCCTGAGGAAAGCCCGGCGCTTGCTGAATAGTAATCGGTCAAATCGTTATTGGCCGCCGTTGCAGCACGGCGATCATACCAGCTGACGAAGGCATTGCCGTCAGTGGCGCAGACCCATGGGTGATAGCGGCGCCCGGTGACACTTGAGTTGACTGTAACGGGAGTCCGCCAATTCAAGCCGCCGGTCGTGGAATCCACCACCTGAATTTGCTCGTTGTTTGCAGCCGTATTGTTGGCCCAGGCGACGTAAACATGGTTGGCGTTGGTGTCATCCACCGTTACGGTCGGACCAGAAAGCGTGTTGCCATCATTGCAGCGATCAAGACCGCCGAATCCGCCCGCTACTTCGCACCCGGCAAAGGCACTATAACTGCTCACTGTCACTGGAAAGCTTGCGGAAGCCCGCGTTATCGCGGAGGCCGAGGTGGTGCAGGCGTTGAACTTATCGAGCCTGAGGTTTCCACCGAGCTCGTACACCACGTAGAAGGATCCATCCCCCCCTACAGCGACCCTTGGATAGTCGGAACCCGTCTCGAGAGCAAACAGAGGTGCCCACGTCGTATCGCTGTCGGGAGAGCAGGTAACAAACGCGCCATTCGTTCCGCATCCACCTTGGCAGTTTCTGATTGCCGCGTAGACGAGATCTGAGCCTCCCGTGCCCGCATTAATCCGGTCAGCCACGATGTGTTCCTGATCGAGTGAGCACGCGGCACCGCCCGAGTTCGGGCACACTGCCGCGTTAACAAGAGCGCCGAAGGTCTGGCCTTTAGTGGTGGAGGGAGCCACCTCCATGCAGTTGTTTGTGGACGGGGGCGTTCCACTCGGTGAGGCCCCGGGACATGGAGGATCACAACCGGCGCCGAAACAGGCAAGCGCAGCGTGATAAAAGTTCCCACTCTGGGCGAACGAAATTGAACTGTCACCGTCATCGACGGTCAGACTGCCAGTGAACGGAAAAGTCCGGCCACCGTCGTTGGAGGTGATCCAGGTGCTTTGCTTACCGATGACGATGTTCGCGCCGTCATTGGAGACGGAGACCTCCAGCTCTCCGTTCGGCCCATTGTTTAGCTGCTGCAGAGGAAAGATCGGGGGGTCGGCAAAGGCGTTGAGGGCTTGGCTTTTAGCACCGCCGGTGAGCGCGCTGGCTTGAGCCGGCTTGCTCGTCCCTCCCGTCGAAGTCGCTGCGCCCGTCGAGCTCTGCAGTTGCTTCAACTCCTGCTGCACCTGAGTGGTCCCACCTGTCGAGCTAAAGGTGAGGCTTTGCCCAATGGCAAGAACCAGCGACTGAAGCTGCTGGTTCGCGTCAGATGGCAGACTTCCCTCCAGGCGTACAAGAAGGTTACCCGCCGCGACCGCAGTCGTGATGTTGACCGTCTGCGGGTCAGGGAACGGGTTGCGCTCACCTTCACCTGGCTGATGGCGAGCGACGAGCTGGACGCGCTGCAAGGCTGGCCACCCACCGATGGTTAGAAACGTTGGGGCTACACTCGATTCATTCGCGTACTGGGTGAGCTGGCTTACCGCGTCAGCGTTGCTGACCCTGATCAAATAGCCAATCGCGACTTGAGATGTCGGTACGACGCTCTCTAGCTGGTTGGAAGGCACGTTTAATAGCACCCAGGAGTGCAAAGTCGGCTGACCGATAGACCAGCCGCTTGGGTAACGAACAGAAATACCCTGGTCCAACTGGGCGGTGTTTGGCAAAAGCTGCTGCGCTACCGCACTCTTGACCGACAAGAACCCTAGGGCGGCAAAAGCTGTTAGGATCGCGACTAACAGATTGGGCATCTTCGGTTTCAACCCTCGAAGGGTGCGCTGGTTTCTCTTGACCACAGCGGATGGGTCCTGTCTGGACTTTGTGCGCATGCAGTGGGGGCAAGCTGGGCAGAGCGTTCCAAACATTGTTACCCGCATAAAAGGAACGGAGACATCTGAGAAGCGGCGCATAAATTTTCGCCTTTCCGCGGGCGGATACCGGCAGCTATGTCGGTCGCCACTACAGTCATAATCTATCGGGGAAACCCCAGTTCAGTTGTGACACGTTGGCGCGACAGAGCGCGGAGCATGGCATCATAACTTTGACTGTTCAATCACCTGAATGGGTTAGTGTGATCGGCGTAATTCTGGAGAGGTGTCCCGGATTAAAGGGACGATGCACGGGGACCATTGCGAACAGCTACCTGTACAGCGGCGGCTGGGCGAGTGGTGCATCGCCGTGACCAACCCGGAGATCGACGAAATCTGGCCGCTAGTTCCAGTCGGGACTGCGGTCGAAATACGGCCTTGAGATTGGGAAGGAAAAGGATCATTGAGGTTCTCCGACCAAAATGCCCTGGGCCAGGGAGGATCAAAGTCGCACCCTCTACGGCGTCGGACGGGCTGCTATCCAACAACGGCGAGCGATACAAAACAGCATGGGTCCGAGCGAACGCCCAAATCTGGCATCCAACTGCTGTGATAAAAACGTGATAGTTCCATGTTCAGAACAGGTCAGGGTCGATCAAAACGCATCAGCAGCGGTTTCTGGTAAGCAGTTGAAGAGTCAGGTAGAGTAGAAAATTTTCATAACCGGTCAGAACACACTATGTGATCTTCAAAACCGGCGGGCGGCGGGTCACCTCGTCGCCGGTGGGTTCGACCCCCCACTCGCTTCCGCCATTTGCTTGCCTTGTCTGCTTCCAGCGGGATCTAGTGCGCGCATCCTTCCACGGTGTGCTCGAGGCAGCTTATCGATAACGCAGTTCGGAATTCCACCGACGGCGCATCCGGCGCCGCAGATCTTTTCGGTGTGCGTTTCCCGCATGTGAAATTCGGTGCTCTGGAGAACGCGTGAGGTTCTCAACGGAAGCGGCGGACCAGCAGGGTGTGACGGTCTGCGCGATAGATACCCAGCACGTACATCTCAGGCCGGCCTGCGGTGGAGAAGATGACCTGCCGGATGCGCAGCAACGGGGATCCTCTGACGACCGCAAAGAGTTCTGCCATCCTGGCATCGGCGGCAATCGCGTCGATCTCTTCGTCGGCGTGGGCGATCTCCAGTTTGTACTCACGCTCCAGGATGGCGAATAGGGAACCGTTGGCCACTGGTACCTTGCTCAAACCGGAAAACCTCTCGGCGGAGAAGTAGCAGGTTTCCAGAGAGAAAGGCTCGCCGCCGCCTTGGCGCAGGCGTTCCACCTTGACGAGGCTGGCGGACGGAGACAAGTTGAGACGCGCGGCAATCTCAGGCTCCCCGATAACGACCTTCGCCACCAGAGTGCGGGAAGATGCCTGAAGGCCCCGGCTGGCCATCTGTTCGGTGAAGCCCACCAGCTTGTTGAAGTGAATCTTGGGCGGCGCGACGAATGTGCCGGCGCCACGCCGCCTGACCACAATGCCCTCCCGCTCCAGTTCAGTCAGCGCATGGCGCGCTGTCATCAAGCTAACGCTGTGGATCTTTGCCAGTTCGCGTTCTGAGTGGACGGAGTCCCCAGGCTTCAGATGCCCACCCTCGATGCGCTCAAGGATGGCGGATTGGATCTTCTTATATGCGGCAACTCCGCCCTGATGGTTTTCTCCCATGAGTTCTCCGAAAGAGTTGAGAAGACAACGCCTTCAACCACCACCGACCCCTAAATTCACTGCCGCAGCTGCTATAGAGCTAAAACAAGACAGATTATGAAAGAACCTCGAAAAAACCGGGGGCTGCTCGCTCTTACGCAGCCCTATAGCACCGATGCTGTTCCCCCATATAGGAGACCTTAATCCCATCGTCTTCAGTTGTAAAGGCCCATGTAAATGCGGATAACCATGCAAAGAATCATATGGCGCCCCATGTCCAAAGGCAATCCTCCCTTGAAAGCCTGGGGCGCGCAAGACGGGGTCCTCAATCTACCGCTATAGGAGACCCCCCAAATATTTTTGCAAGATCCTGCACTTTCTTCTTGACCATGGGTGGAAGGTTGCTATATAGCAATAGTGCGATTGTACTATGACGTTCTTAACCCGAGCCCTATTGCTTAACCTGGTTCTGAAAGTTCGGTTCTGAAAGTTCAGGAGACTGCGTTATGAAAAAACTTACGCGTGGCGTAGCGGTATCGCTGGTAGCGATCGGCCTGATCGCATTTCTCCTACCCGTCTCGGCACAAGAGGTGACCGCCGGGATCACCGGTGCCGTGGTCGATCCCAGCGGGGCAGCGGTCAAGGGCGCGACGGCCACTGCGACGGACACCGAACGCGGAACGGTGTCGACGGCGCAGACCAATGACGCCGGGGTTTTCAACCTGACCCGTCTGCCGGTTGGAACCTACACGGTGAGGGTCACCGCCGCTGGCTTTCAGGCGGCGGTCTATCCTGCCTTCACTCTGGTGCTCAACCAGACCGCCAGCCTCAATTTTCAGATGAAGGTGGGCCAGATTTCAGAAACGATGGAAGTCAGCGGAGAGGTGCCCCTGCTTCAAACTCAGTCCACCGAGGTCGGCACTGTCATTGACGCCACCACGAACGTAAGCTTGCCGCTGGCTTCACGCAATTACCTGCAGTTGACGCTGCTCGCGCCAGGCACGACCACGGTGAATCCCGCTTCCATGCGTAGTCCGCAGCAAATGACCAACTCTGGCCGTCCCGATATCAACGGCAACCGGGAGCAGGCGAATCAATACTTTCTTGATGGCCAGCAAAACAGCGAGGATAAGAACAACGAAGTTGGCTACACCCCGAGCGTGGACGCCATCCAGGAATTTAACGTAATTAGTCAGAACGCTTCGGCTGAGTTCGGGAACTACGAGGGTGGAGTCATTAGCACCTCCATCAAGTCAGGTACCAACCGATTCCATGGCGACGCATACGAGTTCCTGCGCAATGATTGGTTCAATGCCAACAACGCCGCGAATGGGTGGACGAAGGGTGTAGCTTCAGACGAGGGCGCGCTCGGTCATGCGGCGGACGGTACCACCCTGCCGCCGGAGCTGCGTTACAACCAGTTTGGCGTTACCTTCGGTGGCCCCATTGTGAAAGACAAGCTGTTCTTTTTCCTGGATTATCAGGGCATCCGTCAGATCACCTCCCAGTCCGACGGGGCCCAACTCCTGACCACAGCGATGAAGACTGGGGATTTCTCATCATATTGCCAATCAACATTTACCGGGGGCGTATGTAACGATCGAGGGCTGGGGCCTGATTTTCTAAACAACAATGCGAACGATGCCCCGGTCGTGCTCGACCAGCTTGTCGTCCCCGGCTCAGGGGGCGGCGGAGCAAACACGACAATCTACATAAATCCATTGCAGAATCCTAACGGGCAAGTCAACCCCACAGCTGTTCAGAACAACAATCTGACCACCATCGCGGGGGCATTCCCAGCGAGCCCGGTTGCCGCAAACATATTGGCGTTATCGGCTTATCCGACAACCACCGGCAACATCATCGCGGGGAACAATTCCTTCTTCCGCTCCGGCATCAACTTCCTCAACGATCAGGGCGATGCAAAGATCGACTACGTCCCTTCGCAGAAGGACCGTATCTCCGGGCGCTGGTCGCAGGCCAGTGTACGCGTGCCCACGATCAGCGGATGTGTCATTTGCAGCGGCACCAACCTCACTGCGGGTTCCGACTCAGAGGGCTCTACTCAGCCTCTAAGGAATTCCGTGATCAATTGGACACATACCCTTAGTGCCAATCTGTTGAACGAGGCTCGCATTGGGTTCAATGCGATTAGATTCGATCAGACCATCGTGCCCAGTGCCGTATTGGGACAGGTCAGCGCAGCCGTCGGAATTCCGAATGGTAATCCTCCCGGAACCGAGGGGCTGGCAAACATCGCAATCCCCGGCACATCTGGAGGAGCGGCACAACTTGGGCAGCAGGAGATAGCCCAAATCTTCCATACTACCCAGGGACAAGTTGAGGACAATCTCACCTACATCCATGGCCGGCATTCCGTTAAGACAGGGTTCCAGTTTATCCGTGTAAGAGCCGACTGGAAGTACAACGGCAACAATGGGGCTTTGGGCACAATAGGGGTAAACACCGAGACCAGTCTCGGGCTGGCTGACTTCTATTTGGGACTGGGCAGCGGAGGCAGCCGGGACACGAGCCCGAACCCAACTTTGTTCAAGGACCGCAACAATGTCCTCGCCGGCTACGTGCAGGACAACTGGCGCGTGACCGACAGCCTTACGCTTAATCTCGGCATTCGGTTTGAAGACCATACCCCGATTTTTGAAACCGAGAACCGAGTGGTGAACTTCGGGCTTTACAACGGATTGATTTATACCCCGAAGGGCACGGGAGACGGAATCACCGCACCGGCTGGTTTCAGCAACCCGGCCCTCTACAACAACTACCTGGGGAGGGGCGATTGGCAGCCTCGGATTGGTTTCGCCTGGTCTCCAGCGAGCCGGCGCAGCCTGGTCGTCCGCGGCGGTTACTCGATTTCCGCCTTCCAGGAAGGAGGTGGAGCGAATGAGCAACTCTCGATCAATCCACCTTTCGGGATTTTTTCCCAAAGCAGCCTCGGCATCGACGGGGGCTTCCCGGCAGTACAGCCGTGCCCAACGATTGATTTTTCCTGCTACGCAGGGCAAAGGATCAGGATCACGGATCAGAACCTGAGGCCCGCTCAGAACCAGCAATGGAACTTTACCGTGCAGCAACAGTTCGGCAAGACAACGACGTTTCAGCTAGGCTACGTCGGCCAGCACGGTACGCACCTGGCAGACTTTGTGGAAGTTCAGCAGCGAATTGGATTGAACGCGGAAGGTCAGATCGCGAAGCCGGGGCAAGTCATCGTCAGCCAAATGGCTGGGCCGTATCTGGGCGGCGGGTATGTCCCCTGCGACAACGCCAGCCTGAGTACATGTGGCACCCCTGGCTCGCTTTATCAGGCAGCCGGGGGCGGCACCCTCTTGGGAGCGAACCTCTCCACCGCCAACCAATCCTATAACGCCCTGCAGGCCGTCCTGCAGAAGCGCATGGGCAATGGGCTGGAAGCGCAGGTCGCGTATACCTGGTCGAAGTGCCTGAGCAATTCCTCGGGATATTTCGGTACCGGTTTCGGCAGCAATAACGCAACCTCCTCCGGCGGTCAGCCGGGCCTGCAGAATATCTATGATCCCCGCTCTGACTGGGGGCCATGCTACTTCGACGAGAGGCAAATCCTAACCAGTTACGTTACCTATCAGCTTCCGTTCGGGCGCGGCAAGCAATTTGGCCATGATATGAACCCAGTGCTCAACCGTATTGTTGGGAACTGGGAACTCGGCGGAATCGTTACCCTGCACAGCGGAAACCAGTTGACCTTGAACGAATTCGGCGGTTGGGGCTCGCCTACATTCGACCAATCAGGTACTAATGCATCCGGTCCCACCCTTCTGAATGAGCGGCCGGATTGCATAGGTCCGATACAGGTTCTCGGTCAGCACGTCAATGCCACCTCAGGAACACCGGGTTACATCCAATGGTTCGCTACGAGTAACATTGTTACTCCTGCTCCGAATACCTTTGGTACCTGCGGAGTAGGAAATATTCGCGGTCCGGGGTATGCGGACGTGGATTTGAGCCTGCACAAGTCCTTCACTCTTACCGAAACCAAGAGTTTGGAGTTCCGGTTTGAGGGTCTCAACGCCTTCAACCATCCAGTTTGGACCTTCCTTGGGGGGCCCGACGACGGTTCGTTTGATCCGGGGAGCGGTGCGTCCAACACTGGCCCTCTTTCAAGTAACACTAACTTTGGCAGGGTCACAGGCTCGCAAGGGGCGCGACAGTTACAATTCGCTCTGAAGTTCTACTTCTAGCGAGAAAGTGCTGTCCGATAAATCAGGCAGGCGCTCCGGCGCCTGCTTTTTTCACAGTTGGGATCGGGGTCGGCGATGCGGCTGCGGAGCTGGCGAGAGTACGGAGTTAAGCGGGATCTTACCGCCGGATTCAAGCTTAGAAGAGCGCTGCTTTCGGTTTATAATCGTCGAATGTTCAGCAGTTTCAGGGTTTCTGTCATCGCTGTTTTCCTGCTGGCCGCGACAACTACTCCCGCTCAAGTCGCGAAGAAGCCATCGCCGCCTGCAGGAAAGGAAAATGCCGAACGCGGCGCAGCCCTGGCGGAAAGCGGCAATTGCGGCGAGGCGATGCCGCTGCTGAAGAAAGCAATTCGCCAGACTCTGGAGAGGGAACTCAAGAAGAGGGTCGGACTCGACGGCATCCGTTGCGCGTTGACCCACGACGCTCCCTACGACGCTCTGGAGTTTCTTGACGTCCTGGGCCGTGACTTTCCCAACGATCCAGAGGTCCTCTACACTGCGACGCATGCCTTTTCCGACCTATCCATCCACGCTTCTCACGAACTCGTGCGTGAGGCGCCTTTTTCTTACCAGATTCATGAATTGAACGCGGAGACGCTGGAAGCGCAAGGGAAATGGGACGAAGCAGCCGCTGAATATCAGAAGATTCTCGAGCTTAATCCGCTGGCGCCTGGCATTCATGCTCGCTTAGGGCGCGCCTTACTGTCGAAACCCCAGCTGACGAGCGAAGTGATTGAGGAAGTGAAGAAGAACTTCGAGGCGGAATTAGAGATCGATCCGAAGAACGCGAGCGCCGAATACGTTCTGGGAGATCTCGCGAAAAATGAGAACGACATGGCAGCGGCGATCCGGCATTTTTCACGCGCCGCGAAACTGGATACGGGCTTCTCAGATGCGTACCTGGCGCTCGGCATGGCGCTGAATTCTGTGAAGCGCTTCAGCGAGGCGATTCCACCACTTGAGACTTATGAGGTTCTCGCCCCTGACAGCCCCACCGGCCACTTCCAGCTAGCGATGGCCTACGCTGGGGTAGGGCGGAAAACGGATGCTAACCGCGAGGCGGCGCTGCAGCGGCAAAGCGCGGAGGCTCTCGAACAGGTGAAACGCAAGGTCCAAGAGGGGCTGGTGCAACAGTCGCCCTCGGGCGCGCAAGCTCCGGAGCCACCGAAATAGGGGTGTTCCCAACGACCGGTGAGTGGAAGCAATTCTCAAGAACGATTGAACCCTCTGCGAGGCGCGCCCGTTTGCGCCCCAAGTGCGGCGCGTTATCCTTCTTTTGGGTGCTACTAGAGATTTCGTTTCTGATGGTCCTAGCTTGGACTGGTCGATCGTCAGCACAGTCATCGCCCTCAGTTCCCGTGCAGTTCACCAATGTAACCGCGCAGGCGGGCATCAAGTTCGTCCACTACAAAGGCAACAATGGCATGGCAGTGATACGGGAAGAATTCGGTCCCGGCGTGTGCGTAGCAGACTTTGATGGCGACGGTTTTCAGGATATTTACTTCGTCAATGGACGTGACCTGTACAACCGGGGCATTTCCGTGCGCAATGCTCTTTATCACAATAATGGCGACGGTACCTTCACCGACGTCACGGAAAAGGCCGGCGTCCCGGGCACGGGATTCGGACTGGGATGCGTGTGGGGGGATTACGACAATGACGGTCATCCCGACCTCTATGTGACACAGTTTGGGCGGAACGTCTTGTACCATAACAACGGAAACGGTACCTTCACCGACGTTACTGACAAGGCCGGTGTCGCGGCCACCGAATCCGGCACTCAGTTTCATGCCGGCGCCACCTTCTTCGACTATGATCGCGATGGCCGCCTTGATCTTTATGTTGGAGGATATGTCACTTTTGCTGCCGACAGCCTGCGCTACTGCAAGTTCGCCGATGCGCTCACCAATTGTCCTCCGAGCGTTTACAAGGGAAGCGCCGACATGCTCTACCACAACAATGGGGACGGAACTTTTACCAATGTGACATCGGCCGCGGGAATCTATCAACCAGAGGGCAAGAATCTATCGGTGCAGGCCGCCGACTACGACAATGACGGCTGGCCCGATCTGTTTGTGGCCAACGACGGGCTGAATGCGTATCTCTATCACAACGAGCACAACGGCACGTTCAATGAAGTGGCGCTGCTCAGCGGGATGGCCCTCACTGGGCGCGGCAATACCATGGCCGCGATGTGCATTTCTCTCGGCGATTACGACAATGATGGCTGGCTCGACCTCTATATATCCGACTTCCAGAAAAGCTCCGACCACATTTGGCACAATGACGGGAAGGGCGGCTTCGACGAGGTGAGCGATCAAGCGGGCATCACCGGGCCTACGCGCGATGTACTGAGCTTCGGCGGAGGATTCTTCGATTACGACAACGATGGCTGGCTTGATCTGTTCATTGCCAACGGGCACGTCTATCCCGAAGTCGAGCAAGTCTTGCCGGAGATTCACTACAAACAAATCAACTCTCTGTTTCACAACGAAGGCAATGGCAAGTTCATAGAGACTACAAAGGTTGCTGGGAGCGGGTTTCAGACGCCTTACGCCGGCCGGGGCGCCGCCTTTGCAGACTTCGACAACGACGGCTTCGTGGATATCGTCGTGGGTAACAATGGGGATCCGCCGCTGCTGCTGCATAACAGCGGCGGTAACGGCAACCATTTCGTCAACTTCAAACTGGTTGGTACAAAGAGCAATCGCGACGCAATGGGCGCGCGCATTCGCGTCCAGGCCGGCGGGCTTTCGCAAATGCGGGAAATTGCGGGCGGGGGTAGCTATCTCTCTCAAAGCGACCTTCGGGCCAACTTCGGACTAGCTAAAGCTACCCTCGCCGAAACTGTAGAGATCAAGTGGCCCAGCGGACAGCAGCAGGTCTTCCACAATGTAGAGGCAGATAAGTTCTATCTGATTGAAGAAGGCCGGGATCATCTGGATTTGCAAAAATTCATTCCCGCCTCGTTTTCCACTGCCGCTGCTTCGGGCGCACCTGCGGGTCGTCCTACAGATCCGGCCGTGAGCAAAACGCCCAAGAGCACGGCGCACCAGTAGAAGGTCTGTGTTGTTCGCTTGATCATCGGCTGAATGGCGCAATTCCTATGTCAACGAAAATAGTCTCAACGGCGCGCCGGTGGCCCGATTTGGCCGATCGGAGACATTTTCTGCGGATGCTGGCAGGCACTGCGACGCTTGGCGTTCTGCCGGGATTTGCGCGCGCCATTGAAACGAACAAGCCTCAATATCCTTTTTCCGAGGTCTTAGCCTCTCAAAGTGGCATCACATGGGCACATACCGCAGGCAGATCGAAGAATAAATATCTGCCTGAAATCAGCGGCCCGGGTTGTGCATTTTTGGACTATGACAACGATGGCTGGATGGACATTTACCTGGTGAACAGCGGGCGCGCCGACTTCTATACGCCTCCAACGCCGTTGCGCAACGCCCTCTACCGTAACAACCGTGATGGCACTTTCACCGACGTCACCGAAAAGGCCGGCGTGGGCGCAGGCGGGTACGGAATGGGTGTCGCGGTCGGCGACTACAACGGAGATGGATTTCCTGACCTCTACATCACCCAGTACGGCCGCAGCATTCTGTATCGCAACAACGGTGACGGCACATTTACGGATGTGACCGAGCACGCCGGAGTGTCAGCGCCCGGTTGGGCCTCGAGCGCGGTTTGGTTCGACTACGACAACGATGGCCGCCTGGATTTATTTGTGGGTCAGTTCGCCGATTACGACAAACTGAGAAACCAGCAGTGCGGTGACCCCAATGTTAAGACCATCGCGGGCATGAACGAGTATTGCTATCCAAAGGTTTACGATCCACTGCCCAGTTGGCTCTTCCATAACAACGGTGACGGAACATTTACTGATGTCAGCCAGAAGACCGGCATTACGGACTACGCGGGTAAGGCTTGGGGCGTGGTGGCTACTGACATCAACAACGACGGATGGATGGACCTCTTCGTTTCAAACGACACAGTTGCGAACTTTCTGTTTGCCAACCGGCAAGGGAAGCGTTTCGAGGAGATTGGCTTCACGGCTGGTGTGGGATATGGAGAGGGTGGCAAGATTCGGTCTGGCATGGGAGTTGATTCTGCTGACTTCGACCAGGATGGCTGGATGGATCTTTTCGTCACCAATATTGATCATGAGATGTATTCGCTCTACCAAAATAACCACAACGAGGGGTTCGACGACAAAGCAGTCATTTCCGGCATTGGCAACGCTACCGAACTCATGAGTGGCTGGGGCGTGAAGTTCTGTGACTTCGACAATGACGGCAATCTGGACCTGATCATCGCCAACGGCCATCCCAACGATCTCATCGAAAAGGTAAAGCCGCAGGTGGCTTTTCGAGAGTCGCTCCTGCTTTTTCATAACACCGGTACAGGATGGAAAAACATAACCCAGGAGAGCGGCCCGGTTTTCGCAAAGCCGATGTCCAGCCGAGGACTGGCAATTGGAGATTTCAACAATGACGGTGCGATTGACGTGCTGGTCGCGAATAACGACGAGCCACCTCTCTTGCTTCGCAACGATGTGGGAGCGCAGAACAACTGGCTGGGCCTGCGGCTTGTAGGAAAGAAGGCAAACACTGATGCGATCGGCGCTCGTATCGCGTATCAGGCGGGAGACTTAAAGAGAAGCAGGATGAAAGTAGGCGGCGGCAGCTTTCTATCATCCCACGATCCTCGAGTCGTGTTGGGTATTGGAAAGAGAACAAAGATCGATTGGGTCGAGGTTAAGTGGCCCCAACCCAGCAATGTCACACAGCGTTATGCGGACCTGCCAATCAATCGCTATATCACTCTCGTCGAAGGGCTAGGGAAGTGGGAATGACGACCCGCGCGCAGCCTTTGAAAGAATACGAGTTCCCGCCGCGCATTTCTCGCCGAGGGTTCCTGTCTGGAATCGCCGGTAGTGCTGCAATTGGCGCATTCGGGCGTTTCGCCCATGCCCTGGGCGATCCTGTTTATCCTTTTGTGCTGGTTCCACCGTCCGTGAGTGGGATCACCTGGACTCATTCCAGCGGAAAATCTCCCCAGCGATACCTGCCAGAAACTGATGGAGCCGGTTGTGCGTTTGTCGATTACGACAACGACGGATGGATGGATATTTATTTGGTGAACTCTGGACGATCTGATTTCTTCACGCCTCCTCACCCGCTGCGCAACGCCCTCTATCGGAACAACCGTGACGGCACGTTTACCGACGTTACGGAAAAGGCGGGTGTGGCTGGAGGCGGATTCGGAATGGGTGTCGCGGTTGGCGACTACAACCGGGATGGCTTTCCAGACCTCTATGTCACCCAATGCGGCCGCAGCATTCTGTATCGCAACAACGGGGACGGGACGTTTACGGATGTGACCGAGCAATCCGGGGTCGCAGCTCCGGGTTGGTCATCGAGCGCAGTGTGGTTCGACTACGACAACGACGGCAACCTCGATTTATTTGTCTGCCGGTTTGGGGATTTTGACAAGTCCAAGCACCAACATTGCATGGCGCCGAACCTTCCTGGGCTGCGCGGCGAAACCGAATACTGCAATCCCAAAGTTTACAAGCCGATGCCCAGCTGGCTGTTTCACAACAATGGAGACGGTACATTCACCGAAGTCAGCCAGAAAACTGGTATCGCAGACAATGCTGGCAGAGCCTGGGGCGTGGTCGCCACCGACATCAATAATGACGGGTGGATGGACCTCTTCGTGGCCAACGACCAACTCGCCAATTTCTTGTACGTAAACCGCGGCGGGAAGCGTTTCGAGGAAATTGGTTTTACCTCGGGGGTGGCGTATGGAGACGGAGGGGCGATTCGCTCCGGCATGGGAGTAGATTCTTCCGATCTCCATGAAGACGGATGGATGGACCTGTTTGTCACGAACATGAACCACGAACTCGACGCGCTCTACCGGAACAAGCGTGATGAGACTTTTGACGACATTTCTGGACCGTCGGGAATTGCGAGCGCCACGAAAATGAAGAGTGGCTGGGGACTGAAATTCTTCGACTATGACAACGACGGCAACCAGGATCTATTCATCGCGAATGGCCACCCCGACGACCTTATCGACGTTCTCTACCCCAGCGTGACTTATCGTGAACCTCCTCTACTTTTCCATAACACCGGTACAGAACTAAGAAACGTCAGCCAGGAAAGCGGCCCGATTTTCGCCATGCCAATGGCCAGCCGTGGCCTGGCCTTGGGCGACTTCAATAACGACGGCGCGATTGACGTGCTGATTGCAAACAACAACGAACCTCCAGTCCTGCTTCGGAATGAGGCCGGGGCGCAGAACAATTGGCTGGGCATTTGGCTGGTTGGGAAAAAGTCCAACATTGACGCCGTGGGTGCTCGCATAAGTTATCAAGCCGGTGATTTGAAAAGGAACAGAATGAGAGTAGGGGGTGGAAGCTATCTTTCATCTCACGACCCGCGAGTTGTGCTCGGCATCGGAAAACGAACGAAGCTTGACTGGATCGAAGTTCAATGGCCGCAGCCGAGTGGCTTGACTGAGCGATTCACAGGACTGCCTGTCAATCGTTACATCACCATCGTAGAGGGTGAGGGAAAATGGAAGTGAGGCAGCGGCCGGTTTCCCTCAAGCACACCATGCTGTGATTACTTTTGTTTGTCGAGTTCCGATAAGTAGCTTGTCACCATAGCGATGTCGTCGGGATCGCTGGCATATTTCAAGTACTCTCGCAATTGTGCCGCTTCTTTGGTGCGATCGCCCTTGCCTTCATAAATTTGAGCCAGTAGGAAGTGGATTCGCGGGTCGCTGTTGCTCTTGTCGATCGCTTCAGCTTTCAATGCGCTTTCTTCCGCTTTGGGCAAGTTGTGCAAATTGAAATTCGCGGCAGCGTTATAGGCATATGCCACGGCATCGGTGGTTGGGTCAATCTCGAGGGCGCGGGTACTGAGCTTCAGCATGTCATCCCAACTTTGTAGGCGGCCGGAAATGTCCGCCTGGCACAGATAAGCAGGCAAATAGTTGGAATCAGCGGCGATGGGCTGTGAACATGCGGTGCGAGCCTCCGCCATCTTCTGCTGCGCTTCCAAGGTCTGACCCAACATCACCCATGCGGCCGAATATTTTTGATACTGCTTAACTGCCTTGCGCAGGTGTTTCTCGGCTTCAGCCATGTTCTTGTTTCCGAGAGCGCTGCACGCGCCTTCATACTCCTTTTTCGCTTGTTCAGGAATCTGCAAATCTGCCACTCCAACCGTAGTGGTGCGAAGTCCGTTGAGCGGAGGAAGAAAACAATTGTCCGCGCTGGTCTTCTTTGCGGTGGGATCCTGTTGGCCCTCCACAGTGAGCTTTCTCATGTCGATGCTTGTTGCCGATGCGGGTGCAGGCGTAGGCTGAGGAATCGGCGCTGGGGTCGCGCCGTGTTGCTGCGCGGAAGCAGCGAAGCTGGAGAGGACTAATGTGACACCGCACAGGCAGTTAGCGGCTTTTGTTTTCACAGGCACCTCCACTTTCAAACCGGAGGCTTGACGGAGGCCTTTGAAACGCTCCGAAGCAAGCTTCCCTACTTGTGAGTCCAGGTCATTTCGGCTCCGTAATCCGGAGCACTTCGTTCTCCCGAAGCCCGCTGGTCACGACTTGTCTCTTGCCGGAGGGCCAGTCGACTTCGACTCGGTCGACCTTCGTAGCGTCTCCCAATCCGAAGTAAAGCGGGAGGACGCTTTGCGACAGGTACCCCGATTTCCCGTCATTGTACTTGGTATAGGTTTGGCCGCCAGCTTGTACGCGCACGGTGGCGCCCAGGCCGTTGCGATTTGAGCGGGTCCCGACTGGCACTACCTTGAGCCAATGAATGCTTTTTACCTGTGCCAGGTCGCTCACGAACACCTGAGGCGCAGAATTGAAATCATTGGTCACGATGTCGAGATCCCCGTCATTGTCCAGGTCGAACATCACAGACGAGCGAGTGGAGCGCGGAGACATCACGGTAATCTTCCCTGAATGTCCCGCACACACCTTTTGATTCAAATCACTCAGGCCCGTTTGTGAGCAGTCTATGCCGAACCAGGGCACATAAATGTCTCGGCGCGGCTCGATCCCAAGCAGGAATTCTGAGTCGAGAAACTTTTCCCCGCGATTGTTCAAGAGCATCGAGTTGATTCCGTAGCGAAATGGAAAACTCATTCCCGAAGAGATGAAAATGTCATCCCAGCCGTCGGCGTTGATGTCGCCAACGCTCACCCCCCAAGGCCAGTAGTTCTCCACTCCTAAACGGTCTGAAACCTCTTCGAATTTCCCGTTCCCCAGGTTGTGGTAAAAGGCGTTGCCCCAGATGTAATCCGAGAGCGAGGCCTGGAGAAACGACTCGGGCCACCTCATAGTCGATTTCAGCTTCTCTCGGTCGGGATCGACCGCCTCGCTCATGTCAGAGTGCATGTCGGTAACAATCAGATCCATGTGGCCATCGTTGTCGAAATCGAAAAACTTCACACCCATGGCTCCCCACGGAGTTTTGGGGAAATACTGTTCGGTTTTGTCGATGAACTTCTTGCCCCCCTCGTTTTCAAAATAGTGGTCGTGTCCCTGCATATTCAGGATAAACAGGCTGGGAAAGCCAGTTTGGTTCAGATCTGCAAAGCTCGCATCTCCACACCAACCGGTTGGGCGCAAGCCAACTTGCGCGGTCACGTCTTTGAAGCGGTCGTGACCTAGATTCTCGTACAGGACAGGATATTCAAAGCGTTGAGGATGCAGGTGGCCGGCAAAAGCGTCGGGCAACCCGACGTATTGACCCTGCGCTCCCTTCTTTTCGCTGGTATAGGTACCCACATTGCAGACCAGCAGATCGAGCAAACCATCATTGTTGTAATCAAAAAAGACAGCTCCGGAAGAGTGGGAGACAAGATCGAGGCCGGCGGCCTTCGTTATGTCTCGGAAGTGTCCGTGGCCATCGTTCTTGAATAACGCATTTCCGCCAAGAACGGTGGTGACAAAAAGAGCTTGAGTTCCGTCATTATCGATATCGGCAAAGGACGCACCAACGCTGATTCGTCCCGGCAAGCCAACCCCTGCCTCTTTCGTAATGTTCCCAAATTTGCCCCCGCCCAGGTTTTTCCAAAGTTGATTGCCGCCGGCCTGGTTCACGAAGTAAATGTCGTAAAGTCCGTCGTTGTCGACGTCGGCAACTGCAATTCCGTTGCCGTGATCGTAGTGCACTGGCTTATAGTCGATGCTGGCGTCGTCTACTACGTGGTTCACAAAAGTGATTCCACTCTCTTTTATTTTGTCGGCGAAGTGAAACTGGTAGAACACTTTGAATTCGCTGGCGGTCTGCTCCTGCGTCTTTGCCCGCGCCGCGAGTGAATCAATTCCGATATCCGGATCTGGGTAGCGAACTTGAGGCGCAGAGCCACTCCACACAAGAGCCGGAATGAAGGCGGCACTCGCCAGTGAGACCAATGCAGTTAAGAATAAACAATTCCAATGTCGCGCCATGGCGAAAGTCTCTTAAGGTCTAATTTCTGTTTCCATTTGTGGCCTCAATGCTTAGAGGCTACGCGCGTGCCCTATCTCGGCCAATGAATTCTGATCCCGGAAACATCAGGCGATGAGGACCGGCGACCAAAGTATACTCCAGTTGACACGCTGCGAATTCGATCATGCAATGGTCGCTCTGGCATGGAGTTTCTCGCGTGCGTCCTCCGGAACATCCAGACGGACCTCACAGAGCTCCGTGATCAGATTGCCTGCCCACCGATAGATGTTGTGCTCTTTGATGGTTCGGCGCATACGGTGTATCCGCAGTTGCTTATCTTCCGGCTCCATCTCCAGCGCAACCCGGATTGCTTCCGCCGATTGATCGATGTCGTAGGGGTTCACCAGCAGTGCGTCGCGCAGTTCGCGCGCCGCGCCGGTGAACTGGCTCAAGATCAGCACGCCGCGTTCGTCCCGGCGCGCCGCCAGGAATTCCTTCGCGACCAGGTTCATGCCGTCGTGCAGCGACGTTACCATACAGAGATCTGCCACGCGGTAGTACGCTGCGATCTCGTTATGGCTATGGCGCCGTTTCAGAAACACAATAGGTTTCCATCGGTCTGATTGGAAGCGCCAGTTGATCCGGTCGGCTTCCGCTTCCACCTCAGCCAGCAGGTCGTGATAGCGCTTGATGTGCGTCCGGCTGGGCGCTCCAATCTGGATGAATGTGAATTTCCCCTGATAGGTTGAATATTTCTCCAGGAACCGCTCGATCGCCAGAAAGCGCTCCAGGATTCCCTTGGTGTAGTCCACGCGGTCCACGCCGATCCCGAGGAGGATTGCCTCGGTACCCAGGCTATGCAGTAACGATGCGCGTTCCAGATAGGTGAAAGCATCAGTGTTGCCTTCTGCTGGTTCGTCATCAGGGACATCTACGCTGATAGGGAAGGGGCGGACAATGGTACGGTGGTCCTGGCGCAGGACGGAGAAATGTTCCCAGTCCACGCGCGACTCCACCACCCGGTCTACCGTCTGCAGGAAGTTGTTGCAGTGAGCCTGCACGTGGAAGCCGATGAGATCGGCCCCTAACAGACCATCCACCAACTCACGCTGCCAAGGACAGATGCCGAAGGCTTCCGGGTTCGGCCACGGGATGTGCCAGAAGATCGCTACTCGCGCGTCCGGCCTTTTCTCTTTGATCAACCGCGGCAGCAAAGCGAAGTGATAATCCTGCACCAAAACCACCGGGCTGGGTGTGTCTTCGATTTCTTCCAGCACGGCGCCGGTGAATTTGCGATTGACCTCCTGATAGTGCTGCCAGTCGGAGGCACGGAAGATGGGGCGAGTGTGCGCGATATGACAGAGTGGCCAGAGACCCTCGTTGGCAAAACCGTAGTAGTAGCCTTCCTCCTCCTGCTTGTTCAGCCAAACGCGTCTCAAGGTGTAGCGAGGATCATCGGGAGGAACGCGGAGACGATCGTGAGCATCCACAACCTCCATATCACCATCCCCGCTGCCGTGTGCGATCCAGGTACCGTCGCAGGCGTTAAGCACTGGTTCGAGCGCGGTTACGAGGCCGCTTGGCGGCACCACGACATCGAGCGACTTTCCATTCCGCTGGTGAATGTAAGGCTCGCGGTTGGAAACGACGAAGAGCCGGCTACCGTCGAGGCGAGTCTGGAGGTGTACCGAAAGCCGGTCCGCCGTCCATATCGATTCTCCTGCTTCCCGCAGGCGGGCCTCGTTTTCGGCGGCGCTGCGTGCCAAATTGAGGCTCTCAGCCATGGTCGCCACCTCGCGGGCCAGAGGACGGAACATGTCGAGATCGGGCATCTTCTGGGATGAGGAGATTCTCCCCGTGCGCATAGCCCGCATCCATTGCGCGGCTCGCGCGATGGGGCCGCTGATGCTCCAGCGTACGATCAGCACGGTGATGAAAACGATCAGAAACACCTGCGCCAGTACACGGAAGAATGTTTCCCGCCACATCCGCAGCGTCTGCGCCTGAATGTAGCCCGCGTCATGCACAATCACCAGCCCACCCGACAACTTGTCGTCACGGTGAATGGGCAAAGCGAAAATCAGAATCCGGGTGCTTCCCGACTTAACGAACGCGCTCTCATCATGATCGTCCCGGATGGCTTGGGTCAGCGGTTGCGGGCTCGCGGTAAGAGTTTTCCCCAGCTCCGGAGTCATCGCGACGACCTGAGCCTGCCGGTCATAGACGGCGACTCCAATAAGGTGCTCACGGTTGCCGAAGCGCTGCACCAGGCGCTGCAGTGCCTGGTTCGAACCGGTTCCCCAGGTTTTCTCGACATTGCCGACCAGACTCTCGCCCAGCACCTCGGCCCGCCGCTCCAGGTCGCCCCGGAGAGCGCGCCTCTCCGCAACCACCTGATAAGAGGAGAAAGCCAGCGACACGAGGGTTATGCCGACAATTAGAGAAACAATCAGCCGGACACTCAACAACCGCATGCATGAACCTCCTGCAGCAAGTCTTGTGATGTTCCCGAGATCGACGAAGCCAGAGAAAGAAGAAGGAGCGCACGCGCGGGGCATTGCTTTCGGAGGTTTGAAACAAAGGGACAGAGGCGCGCAGGCCGTCCCTCGCTCAAAAAACGGTTAGACTGGCTCGATGGTGCACACTGATGGGGCTACTATCCGGTTCATAGCAGTCTCCTTGCGGAGGGGATTCGTTTGTACAAGAGAATGATGCAACTACTCTTCCAACCCGACGCTTTCCTAAATCGTTGAAATGCCACTTACTTAATCGTGATAAGCCAAAGTCAGTACAGTGCAAAGATGGCGGGTACCGAGAAAATTGTGCCGTACCAGCTTCTGCCAACTTATCTTGATGGCCCCCGAGTCTGGTAAATTACAGGCTTTGTAGCCTTTATCGGCTCGGTTGCAGAAAGGACAAAGCTCAAGATGAAGATTGCAAACGATGTTACCGAATTGATCGGGCACACTCCGCTGGTGCGGCTGAACAAAGTCACGGGAGGCTGCGTGGCGGACGTGGTCGCCAAACTGGAAAGCCAGAATCCCGTGGGCAGCGTTAAGGACCGCATCGGCGTGAGCATGATTACCGAGGCGGAGCGTGCGGGCAAAATTCGGCCGGGGAAAACGGTGCTGATCGAGCCAACCAGCGGTAATACGGGAATCGGCCTGGCTTTCGTGGCGGCCGTCAAAGGATACCGGCTAATCCTGACGATGCCGGAGACGATGAGCCTGGAGCGGCGCGTGCTGCTGCTGGCCTTCGGTGCGGAAATCGTTCTTACGCCGGGTCCAAACGGCATGAAGGGAGCGATCGCCAAGGCGCAGGAGTTGCTGGCGAACACCCCTAATAGCTACATGCTGCAGCAGTTCGACAATGCCGCCAACCCCAAGATTCATTTCGAGACAACAGGCCCCGAGATTTGGAATGATACCGAGGGACGCGTGGACTTCCTGATCTCCGGCGTGGGAACCGGCGGGACCATCACCGGAGTTTCTGAATACATTAAGCCCAGGAAGCCTTCTTTCAAGGCTGTCGCCGTGGAGCCGGCGGATAGCCCCGTGCTCTCTGGCGGCAAGCCTGCGCCGCACAAAATCCAGGGGATCGGCGCGGGTTTTGTTCCCAGTATCCTGCGCCGGGACTACATCGATGAGGTGATTACGGTCACCAACGATGACGCAATTCGCATGGCGCGGCGGCTTCCGCTGGAGGAAGGTCTTTTTGTAGGGATTTCCTCCGGAGCGGCGGTGGTCGCCGCTTTGCAAGTGGCGCGGCGTTCGGAGAATGCGGGAAAGCTGATCGTGGTGGTTCTGCCGTCGTTCGGAGAACGCTACTTGAGCACCATCCTTTTCGAGGAGCTTCGCAGCCGTGCGCTACAGATTCCTACTTCTCCGCTTCCGGCTTGATGGGGTGACAGACTAACCGCGGCAGGGCGTGCTCGTGAAGTTGCACCACATGCGAGCTCCAACGTGGAAATTCTGTGGAAATCTGGCTGAAAGGGCCAATTTTTCGGGCTTTTTCCCAGACACGCAGGTGTATGATGTTGCTCCATCGTCGATAAATACCCTGGAACCCTAACGGGTGCTTCTCAGTTATACTTGTCCACTCTGAGCGACCAGGATTGTGCGGGTGAACCGGCGGGTGCGCGGTGCGGGCGTCGCTGTCGGCATTACAGCAAGGGAGGTAAAGTATTCTTATGCCCACAAACGATTCATCCAGTGAAGCGCCGCGTCCTGCGGCGGTCGAGAAGAAACCTTACGAGAAGCCGGGCTTTCGCTACGAACAGGTGTTTGTGACCTCGGCTCTGTCGTGCGGCAAGATGTCTCCAACGCAGTTCGGCTGCGCCAGCAACCTGAGCGCGTCATGAACTTACCCCCCGATGCAGCTATGGGCGAAGCTCACATCCTCAAATGTGAACTGGCGTCCGAGGTGCTGCATTCATCGGGGAAACTGAGGCTGTGTGTCACGGGTTGGAGCATGCTCCCAACGGTTTGGCCCGGCGACACGCTCGTGGTCGAACGCATCAGCCCGGATCAAGTCCGCATCGGAGATGTAGTGGTAGTCGCGCGCGACGGCAAGCTCTGTGAGCATCGCGTGATCTCTATTGCGGAAGATTCCGGGAATCGGCAGTGGATTACCCGAGGAGACGCACTGTCCGTCCCTGACCGGCCCGTGCTTGAGAATGAGTTGTTGGGCCGGGCTTCTTACCTGATCCGTAGGGGAAAACTAATCGCATTGCCCGCGGAGTTGAAGGTGGTCGAACAGTTGATCGCAAAGATTGTTCGGAACTCCGCTCCGGCGGCGCGCGCCCTCGCTTATCTGCACCGCAAGGCGCATATCCCAGAGACGTCAGCTCGAGAGGAATCGGTTTCGTGCCAGGGCTAGCCACACAAGTCGAGCGTTACAGCGTGGTGATCGCGATCGGTGGTGTCCCGGTCAGAGTGAATACGACCGACGCGGATTTCCTCGAGATGCTGCAGGATCGCTATGCGGGGTTCGTGAGCGCGGAAGGGCATGCTGAATTCGATTTCGATGTGGACCTGGCCGTGCCCGCATTTCCCGATCCCGACGCGGATGTGACCGTCACGCACCGTTCTGGCCGGTGGCTCATGCGGCGCGGGGACTTCCACGCTGAGTGGGAGCCGGCGACGGGCACGGGCCGGATTCGCCAGAGCGCGAACCCGTACTCAATCGACGCCGTCCTGCGCATCGTGCATACGCTGGTGCTGGCCAAGCAAGGCGGATTTCTTTTGCACTCGGCCAGCGCGATTCGCAACCGGAAGGCCTTTTTGTTCGCCGGCGTTTCAGGAGCAGGGAAGACCACGATTGCCCGGCTCGCCCCGGCGGATGCTACGCTTCTGACCGATGAGATTTCCTACGTTCGCAAGCTGGATGTTTCCCTGAAAGACGTTTCCGTGAAAAAAGAGGGCTACGTAGCGTTCGGCACGCCCTTCACTGGTGAACTGGCGAAGCTGGGTGAGAATACATCGGCGCCGGTAGCCGCACTTTACCTGCTGGCCCAGGGTCCGGAAAATCGCATTGACCCGGTGGCTGCGGCCGATGCCGGGCGCGAGCTTCTGGCCAACATGCTTTTCTTTGCCGAGGATCAGGAAATGGTCCATTGGGCATTTCAGGCGGCGTGCGATTTCGTCCAGCACGTTCCGGTTTACCGTCTCACTTTTGTGCCGGACGCGCGCGTTTGGGAGATGATTGGATAAATGAGTAAGAAACTCTATGTCGCCCGCAGTCCACGAATCGCAGCTCGCATGCTGGGCGAAGAAATGCTGGTGATGTCAGGTCAGGGTTCGACGCTGTTCACGCTTAACCCGACCGCGACTATTCTCTGGCAAGCCGCAGACGGGGTGACTCCCCTAGATGAAATCGTCGAGCGCCGCATCTGCTCCGAGTTCGAAGTGAAGCCCGAGGAAGCCCTGCGGGATGCCGAAGCCCTGGCCGAGGATTTGGCCAAGCATGGCATCCTCCTGATCTCGGAACAACCGATCTCCGAGCGGCCGATCGGGAGTGCCTCGCTGGTAGAGGAGCAACAGCCCCGGGAGCAACGACGATGAGCTCGATAATGCAGGAGATAAGCGACCGGGCACTGCGGCTGAGCGTTCCCTTCAGTGTGCAGCTCGATCTTACTTACCGATGCAACGAGCAATGCGTTCACTGCTACCTCGATCACGACGACCACGGGGAGATGACCACTGTCGAAATCAAGCACCTGCTCAAAGAGATGGCCGAAGCCGGCGTTTTCATCCTGACCTTGAGTGGGGGCGAGATTTTCATGCGCAAGGACTTTTTCGAGATCTTGGAGTATGCGCGCTCCCTTACCTTCTGCATCAAGCTCAAGACCAATGCCGTGCTGATTCGTGAAGCCCAGGCAGCGCGCCTCCGCGATCTGGGTGTGGAATCGATTCAGATCAGCATCTATTCGCACCGGCCAGAAGTGCATGACGCAATCACCAAAGTTCCAGGCTCGCTACGACGGTCGATCAATGCCATCCGCTTTCTCCGAGCGCAGGGCTTGAAGGTGGTTGTCGCCAATGTGCTGATGACTGAGAACATGCAGGACTATCATGGCGTCCGGGCGCTGGCCGAGGAAATCGACGCAAAATACACGCTGGATCCAACCATCACGCCGAAAATGGATGGCGACCGCTCCATTGTGGACTTGAACGCAGGTGAATCCGCTCTGCAACGCCTCTTCCGGGACGAAGCTTTCGTCGGTAACGCCGAAGAGTTCTGTGCGCCTCCGCCCGCGCCCGATGAAGACAGCATGAACGCTCTGCCTTGCAGCGCCGGCCACACCGCCTGCTACGTTTCTCCCTACGGGGAGTTTTATCCTTGTGTGCAGTTTCCCTTGTCCTGCGGCAATGTACGGCAGCAGCGCTTCATCGACATCTGGCGCAACTCGGAGCAATTGAAAGAAGTCCGCTCCATTCGACTGCGGAATCTGTCGAGTTGCTCACAGTGCGCGCACGGCTCGACCTGCAGTCGTTGCCCCGGCTTGGCCTTCATGGAAGGGAATATGCGCGGTCCTTCCACCGCGGATTGCGAAAAATCCTTCGCCCGGACGGGCATTCCCTCCGCCAATCTGCTGGCGAAAAAGGAGAACGCCTCCACAGCACGTCTGGTGCAGATCCAGATCGTACCGGCAATCACAGGCACCAGGCTCTCCGGCATCAACGCTCACGCCACCACCTAGGCCTGGCTCTTTTCCCCTCGTGGCGGGTTCTCTCGAGCATCTTCTTGGAACTCCGTCGTTCCAAGATGCGTATATACTCCCGTTTGTCCATCGATTACGAGGCAAACTTATGGGTTCATGTGCGAAATGGAAATGCTGGCTGGTACTGTTTTGCTTGTGCCTGATGACAGGCAGCGTGGTTAGTCAGCAGGCGCCCACGCCCGGTCTTCAGCCGCTCACGGCGATGCCATCGGTCATTCAAGTTCCGCCCGAGGCCCAGCCGTCCTCCAGCTTCAACGCCGAAGCGGCGACGAACGCTTACCTGGCGCAGATTCCTGCCGACGCAAGGACGCGGTCGGACGCCTACTTCGAAGGCGGCTATTGGATGATCCTCTGGGATTTTCTCTACGGAGCGGCCATCCTCCTTCTGCTGCTGAATCTCGGCTGGTCGGGGGCCATGCGCGATCTCGCCGAGCGGGTCACTCGCTTCAAGCCCGTCCAAACCATCGTCTACTGGGTGCAGTATCTCCTGGTTACGTCGATCTTGGGTTTCCCGCTGACGGTTTACGAGGACTACTTCCGCGAACATAAATACGGCCTGGCCACCCAGACCTTTGGTCCCTGGATGGGTGACCAGCTAAAGGGTCTGGGACTGAATCTTGTGCTCGGCGGTATCCTGGCGGTCGTGCTGTTCGGCATAGTTCGGCGATTGCAGCGCACGTGGTGGATTTGGGGATCCGTCGTCACTCTGTGCTTCCTAATCCTCGTGGTCCTCATCTCGCCGGTCTACCTTGTTCCCATCTTCAACAAGGTCACACGACTGGACGATCCCAGGGTTACCCAGCCGATCTTGAGCATGGCTCGCGCCAACGGAATTCCCGCCCAAGATGTTTTTGAGATCGATGCATCCCGGCAAACCACACGCATGAGCGCCAACGTGAGCGGTTTCGGCAGCACGATGCGGATCACGCTCAATGACAATCTGCTGCGCCGCGGTTCGCCGGAGGAGATTCAAGCGATCATGGGACACGAGATGGGCCACTACGTTCTGCACCACATTTACAAGGACATTCTCTTCTTCGGTGTTGTAATCGTAATCGCTTTTGCATTGCTCCAGTGGTCGCTGAACCGGTCTCTGCAGCGTTGGGGAGAGAAATGGAAGATCCGAGGCACGGGCGATACCGCCGTGGTTCCCCTTGTGGTTTTGCTGGTGTCCATCTTTGGTTTTTTCATAACCCCCATCGTGAACACGCAAATCCGCACCACTGAGGGCGAGGCCGATATGTATGGTTTGAACGCCAGCCGCCAGCCGGATGGTTTTGCTCAGGCGGCCATTCATCTCGGGGAATATCGCAAGATGAACCCGGGGACGGTTGAGGAGTGGATCTTTTTTGATCACCCCAGCGGACGCAACCGGATCTACGCAGCCATGCGCTGGAAGGCTGAAAACCTCAAGCTGATGCAGTGGCAGACGAGCCAGGAAGGCGCCGCTTCTACGCCGCCTTCAGATCAGAAGTAATGGATCGCAGGGCTGAGACCCGCTGGAAAATATCTTTTTCATCTTCCTTCAAATCGCTCAGCGTGCGAAATTAGTTGCATGGCCCTGGTGGTTCGTCCTTCACGGATTCATTCGGTTGGCGTGTTCACGACCGCACCTGTTCGCAGAGGCGCCCGCGTCGTCGAATATGCTGGCCCGCGCATCACTCCACAGGAGGCTGACCGCCTCTACGATGGCGCGCTCCGCACCTACCTCTATGGCCTGGAGGATGGCAAGACGATCATTGATGGCGAGGGGCTGGGCGCTTACCTGAACCATTCCTGCGATCCCAACTGCGAGATCGATGAAATCAAGGCGCGCGCTTGGATTTTTGCCCTTCGCGACATCGCCGCCGGCGAAGAACTCCTCTGGGACTACAACCTCTACGACGATGAAGCTCCCGCACCCTGCCACTGTGGCTCGCACAAGTGCCGTGGCACCATGTATTCTCGCGAATGGATGGCCCGGATGAGGCGCAAGGCCCGGAAGAAGACGGCAAGGAAGCAAGCCGCGCGGAAATCCAACAACAACGGACGCACTTAAGCTTTCTCCGGCGCATCCTGCTTCTTCCCGTGCTCCCGCCAGCCCTCGATAATCAGATACAGCACAGGGATGAAGAAAAGATTAAGGATGGTCGACATGATCATGCCGCCGAACACGGTTGTGCCCACCGAGTGACGTCCGTTTTCGCCCGCTCCCGTGGCGAAGACCAGCGGAACGACGCCGAGGATGAACGCCAGCGAAGTCATCAGAATCGGACGCAGGCGAATCGCCGCGGCCTGCACCGCGGCTTCGATCAGCGGCAGCCCGCGCTCCCGCAACTGTTCGGAGAATTCCACGATTAAGATCGCGTTCTTGCTGGAGAGCCCGACCAGCATCACCAGTCCCACCTGGCAGAAGACGTCGTTCTGCAGGCCGCGTATCCACTGCGCTCCCAACGCCCCTAGCAGCGCCATGGGCACGGCCAGCAACACGATAAAAGGCAAAACAAAGCTTTCATATTGAGCGGAGAGCGTCAGGTACACGACCAGCGTACCTAAACCAAAAAGAATCAGAGACGTTCCGCCAGCTTGCAGTTCTTCCAACGAGAGCCCAGTCCAGCTATAAGAAAAGCCCTGCGGCATTTTCGCGGCGAGCTGGTCCATCGCGGCGATGGCCTGGCCGGAACTGTAGCCAGGCGCGGCCGAGCCATCGATCTCCGCCGACCGGAAGAGATTGTAATGGCTGATGACCTGCGGAGTGGTCGTCTGGGTGATGCTGATCAGGTTATCCAGCGGCACCATCGCCCCGCTGTCGGAGCGCACGTAGAACTGCTTCATGTCCTGCGCTGTGGAACGGAATTGCTTGTCGGCCTGCACGTAAACGCGATACGAACGGTTGTTGAAGTCAAAGTCATTCACATAAGACGATCCCATGTAGACGCCGAGCGTGTCGGTAATCTGCGACAGCGGTACGTGCAGGCTCTTCGCCTTCTCGCGATCGATGGTCACGAGGTACTGCGGATCGTTCGCCGTGAACGCCGTATATAAGCCGACGAGATCCTTACGCGCAAAGGCCTGGCGGATAAGGTCGTGGGTCACAGCCGAAAGTTCCTCAAGCTTGTGCGCGGCCTGATCCTGCACTACGAACTGAAATCCGCCGAATTGGCCGAGCCCTTGGATCGCCGGAGGAAGGGTAGCGAACACAATCGCACCCGAGACTCCAAACAGTCGCGGGCGAACCCGGTTCACAATAGCCGTCGCCGTGTGCTGCTCGCCCTTGCGCTGGGAATATGGTTTCAAGGGAACGAAGATGATTCCCTGATTCGACGCGCTCCCGGAAAAACTGAAACCGGCAATCGTGAAGGTTCCCTCCGCCTCCGAGACGTCACTCAGCAAATCGGAAACCTGCTTCCCAATCGCCTTCGTATATTCGAGCGAAGCGCCCGAGGGCGCCTGGATAACGACGATGAAGTATCCCTGATCTTCATCGGGAACGAAGCCGGCGGGAACGTGTCGCAGCACCAGGTAGGTTGCGCCCAGGCCGGCGAAAAACAGCACGGCCATCGCAAATTTGTGCTTCAAGACATGATGTAGCAGGGCACGGTAGCCACGGGTGAGGGCAACGACGGCGTCGTCAAACTTTTGCAGCCACCACCATTTTTGCCGGTGAGGGCCGCTCAGAAAGATCGCCGCCAGCACCGGAGCCAGGCTGAGCGCGTTGAAGGCGGAAATGGCAATGGAAAATGCAATGGTCAGCGCAAACTGGCGAAACAGAATGCCGGTTGTCCCGGGGAAGAACGCAACCGGCACAAATACGGCAACCAGCACCAATGAGGTGGCGATAACGGCGCCGGTAATCTCGGCAGTGGCTGCGGCCGCCGCTTTGCGGGAGTTGTGTTCGCCCTCGGCCATGTGGCGCTCAATGTTTTCGATCACGACAATCGCGTCGTCGACGACCAGGCCGGTGGCGAGGGTGATGCCGAACAAAGTCAGCGTGTTGATGGAGAAGCCGAGCAACTTTATAAAGATGAATGTGCCGATGAGGGAAACCGGAGTGGCGATAAAGTGAATCAAGGTCGTCCGCCAGTCTCCGAGAAAGATAAAGATCACCAGGATGACCAGCAGGATCGCCGAACCCACCGTGAAGACCACATCGCGGATCGATTCGCCAACCGCGTCGGTGGTATCGAAGGCAACTTTGGCATGCATCCCCGGAGGGAAGCTTTTCGAAAGCCGGTTCAGTTCAGCGATCGCCAACCTGTCCACATCAAGCGCGTTCGCCGTGGAAAGTTGCGTCACCCCGAGGCCGACGGCATCCTGCCCGTTAAATTGAATGTCCGAGCTGTAGTCTTCGGCGCCCAACTCGGCTCGGCCCACATCCCGCAAACGGACCAGGGTTCCGTCGGCATTGGTTTTCAAGATGATGTTGTCGAACTCGCTGGGCTCGCTCAATCGTCCCACAGCGCGCACGCTGACCTGGTACTGCTGCCCCGGTTGGGCGGGCTGCTGACCGACCTGCCCGGCCGCAACTTCCACGTTCTGCTCCGACAAAGCGTTCACGACGTCGGGCGCGGTCAGGCCACGTCCCGCCATGCGCCCCGGATCCAGCCACAATCGCATGGAATATTTGCGCTCGCCGAAAATGATCACATCGGCGACGCCCGGAATCCGCTTGAGCGAGTCCTTGACGTAAATGTCAATGTAGTTGCTCATGAAGAGCGTGGAGTACTTATTGTTGTCGGAGATGACGGCCGCGCCGAAAACGAAGTTCTGCGAAGTTTTTGCAGTCGTGATTCCAACCGCTTTGACCGAGGCGGGCAGGCGTCCCTGGGCCGTGTTGACGCGATTCTGGATGTCGACCGTGGCCAGGTCGGGATTGCGGGTAAGATCAAAGGTGACAGTAATGTTGCTCGATCCGTCGTTGCCGCTGGTCGAAGTGATGTACTTCATCCCCTCCGCGCCGTTGATCTGTTGCTCCAAAGGGATGGTGACCGCGCTCTCCACCGTCTGCGCGCTGGCTCCGGTGTAGAAGCTCGAAACGCCCACCTGCGGCGGCGCCAGATTCGGAAACTGCGCAATTGGCAGGGTGGGAATTACCGCCGCACCCGCCAGAATAATCAGCAGGGCGCAGACCGACGCAAACACCGGACGCTGGATAAAGAAGTTAACGAACATAGAGGATCGGCTTTCGGTCTTCAGCTTTCGGGCTTCGGCTCAACCTCGTGCGAATATTTAATTGTTAAGAAGAACCGCGACTTTAGAGCCAAAGCCTGGAGCCCGAAAGCCGAAGCCTGCTTTTCAGCTATGCGGAGTCACCGGCGCGCCGTCCAGAAGAAACTGCGTCCCGGAAACGATCACTTTGTCGCCGGGCTTGATGCCGTCCAGAACCTCGTAATCGTTTCCGACGGTCTGCCCAATCGTCAGCGGCTTCTGCCGCGCCACGTACGAACCGCCGTTCTGCGGCTCAGCCACAAAGGCAAAGTATTGTCCTGCCAGCCGCGATACGGCCAGGATCGGAACCTGCGGGTTGCGGTGTGTTCCCCACACGATGCGTGCGCGAATGAATTGCGATTGCCGCAGCGCATCGTTGCTATTTGCAATGCGCGCTTTCACCAGCACCGTCTGCGTCGTATTATCCACCTGCGGCGAGATGAAAGACACGCGACTGTCGGCAAGGACTTTTCCATTGCTATCCAGCACCTGCACTGGCAGGTTCATCTTGAGCTGCGAGGAGTGTTCGATCGGCACATACACATACACTTCCAGACTGCCGGGCTTGTCCACGGTCGTGAGTTGCGTAGTGACCGCGACCCGGTCCCCGACGCGAACCGGAACATCCCCCACGATCCCGCCCCAAGGCGCCACCACCCGGTAGTAATGCAGTTGCACTTCCTGCTCGCGTACTTGCGAGTCGAGCGAGTCCATCTGCGCTTGCGCCGCGTCCAGCGCGGATTTCGCCTGATCAAGATCCTGCTTGCTCACGACGCCGGCTGAATAAAGTCCCTGGGAGCGCGCATACTGCTGCTTGGCATAACTCAGGTTCGCCTCTTGCGCAGCGCGGGAGCTTTCCTGGCTCTTGACCGTGGCCTGCTGCTTGAGCGGATCGATCTCCATCAGTGGAGCTCCGGCGGCCACCGCCTCGCCGGAGTGAACGAAGATCTTTGTAACCTGGCCCTCCACCTGGGGCATAATGACGGCCGAATCACGCGACTTCAGCGTGGCCACATACTCGGTGGCATCGTTTACCGGAGTTGCCCGCGCCTCTTCTACCTTCACCGGCATTGCCGGCGGCCCACCGGCGTGAGCATTCGGAGAGGCGTTGCCCGAGCACGCCAGGTTTGCTCCGCTGGCCAGAAGGGCTGCCAGCAGAAAACTATACGGCAAATAACTGCGAAGTCTCTGGGACATGAGTTTCCCTAAGCGCCACTGCGTTGGTGAAGAATACTAGAACTCTAGCCAAGTCTTAAAGTGATCAGACGACGGCACCGCCCCGGTGTTAGGGGTCCATTACAAGATTCTCTTAAAGGTCATGAGGACGCAAAATAAATCGCCGCCCGCAGGTGAAGAAATAGGGAAAGGCCGCTGCAGGCGAGGTCGGACCGGCATTGGATCTCGGTCCCCTCCTCTTTCACGGTCTCACTCTGCTACATTGTTGCGCATGGAACACACTCCCATCCAGCCCACTCGGGGCTTCGCCAGCGACAACAATGCGGGGGTGCATCCCGAGATTCTAGAAGCCCTTGCCCGCGTCAACGAGGGCCACGTAAAGGCCTACGGCTACGATGCTTACACCGATTCGGCGATGAAGAAGTTCGAGCAGCATTTTGGACCTGACATTGCAGTCTTTTTCACTTTCAATGGGACCGGCGCCAATGTTCTGAGTCTGCAAGCTCTGACCCGGTCTTTTCAGTCGGTCCTGTGCAGCGACTATGCCCACATCTATACCGACGAATGTGGCGCGCCCGAGAAGCACACCGGCTGCAAGCTGCTTCCATTGCCCCATCAGGACGGCAAGATCACGCTGGCGTCCGTCCGCCACGCCTACCACGGCATCGGCGACGAACACCACTCGCAGCCCAGCGTCATCTCGATTACCCAGTCCACCGAAATGGGCACGGTCTACCAACCCGAAGAGATTCAAGCTCTCGCCCGCTTTGCCCACGAGCACGACATGTTCCTGCACATGGACGGGGCACGGATCGCGAACGCTGCCGCCTCGCTCGGACAAACTCTCCGCCAAGCTTCTCGCGATTTAGGGGTTGACGTTCTCTCTTTCGGCGGCACCAAGAATGGAATGCTGGGAGGCGAAGCAGTGGTATTCTTCCACTCCCAACACGGCCAGGATTTGCTCTACCTGCGCAAGCAGAGCATGCAACTGGCCTCCAAGATGCGCTTCGTCGCCGCGCAATTCGAAGCTCTGCTCACCGGCGACCTCTGGCGGCGCAGTGCTGAGCACGCCAACCGCATGGCTCGCGTGCTGGAAAAGGAAATCAGCCGGATCCCAGGCGTCAAAGTCGTGTGGAAGGTTGAAGCCAACGGCGTCTTCGTACAGATCCCCCGCCACGCCATCGAAAAGATCATGCAGCATTACTTTTTCTACACGTGGGTTGAGGAGGAGTCGATCGTGCGCTGGATGTGCTCCTTCGATACCACCGAGGACGATATCCGCAAGTTTGCCAAGTTGGTTGCCGAGGCGGTGAAGGGGTGACGGACGATGCTCAACCTCGCGGTTAACGATTGCTTTTTGCCCTGTTTCTAGCTAAATTGACCAAGTTGCCGCGCTGCGCGAGCATTTAGCCGGCCGCTTAACTCCAGGAGTCGTTGATGAGCCGGAAGTGGTTCAGCATCCTCGCACTTATCGCCGCCGCGACCTTCTTGTTCAACTTGTCCAGTTGTGGATTCAATCAGCATCTGGTTTCGATCGAGGTGGTTCCGCCGGGCGCGACATTTAACTCCGTCGGCTCGAGCATAGTCTTTAAGGCGATAGGCACATATGTGCACCCGCCCGCGACCAAGGACATTACAGATCAGGTGACGTGGTCTGTCGACTCCCAGAATCTGGTCACGATTACGAACACGAGCCTTGTAACCGCCCTTAGCATCTGTGGTAGCGGGAACCTGTACGCAACCTATTACGACAGTCCGAACACAGTCACTGGCTCGGCATTTCTTACCGGTGGAGGCGCAGGCACTGCAGCCTGCAACGAAGCCGTTTTGACCGTGGATATTAGCGGAACGGGAGGATCGGTGGTCGATTCTACAGGCGCCATCAAGTGCCCCGGCACCTGCTCCGCTGACTACGCCCTTGGCAGCTCGATTGGGCTGACGGCTACTCTGGGGTCAGGGCAGACTTCAGTCAACTGGACGAATTGCAATGGCGGGTTTTCCGGCGACACGTGCCAAATTATCCTCAATGTTGATACGACCGTGACCGCTACCTTCCAATAAAACACACCTAATCCACGTCATTGAGCAACCTCCCAAGAGTGGGTTTGTGTTTTTCCTGCTTCTTGTTCTTGTGCGGAACCACCTTCCCGGCAGGAGGCGCTCCCATGCGCTCCCGCGCCAGTTCCTTCACCGCCTGCACCGCGCGAAACCGCTTCACCTTTTTCTTGCGCGCCATTTTCCAGCGAACCCCGACCTCCATGTTGCCATAGCCTGTACCCAGGCGAACATGCAATAATCGTGCTTCATGGAAGAACGCGATTTTTTTGACGAGAGCACCCAAAAGAAGATGGCAACCCTGAACTGTCCCCATTGCCATCAGCCCGCAGAGTACGAAGTCACCTGGGTGGTGCGCACCAAGAAGCGCCAGCTTGCCGGTCGGGCTGACGAGCGCGACCGCGCCCGCTTCGCCAAAGCCCGCTCCTACATGCTGCGCAAAGACGACCTGATGGCCTGCAAGAACATGCGCTGCCGCAAACGGTTTGAAATCTCCGGAGTGCAGTCGGTCGTCTTCACCGAATAATGCAACGTAGCTGGCGATCTCTAGGCGGATTCTGTCATCCTGAGCGGAGCCGTTTTTCAGGCGTAGCGAAGGATCTCCGGCTCAACCGGCCCAACGCGTAAGCCCGAACCGCACCACCACCGTTGACGAATGCCGAGTGCTAATTGCTAATCGCTCCTTTATACTGAAAGGTTTCCCGCAGCTCCCAAAGCCATCCGCTAGGAGTCTTGTTTGAAAATTCTGGTTTGCATGAAGCAGGTGCCGCAGAAAGACGCACCGCTCAAACTCAACGAAACCGCCGCGTGGATCCGCGAAGACGTTTCCTATGAAGTAAATGAGCCCGACGCCTTCGCGCTCGAGGAATCGCTCCGCCAAAAAGAGAAGCACGGCGGAGAAGTGGTGGTCATCACTTCCGGCCCGGCCCGGTCGCAGCAAGTCCTGCGCGAAGCCCTGGCCAAGGGCGCGGACCGCGCCATCCATCTCGAAGACACTGCTTTTGTAGCGCTCGACGCCTTCAACACCGCCAAGGCCTTTGCCGCCGCCATCAAAGACGAAAAGTTCGATCTGATCTTTACTGGCTTGCAATCCGACGACTACGGCTACGCGCAAACCGGCGTCATCCTGGCCGAATTGCTGGGCTGGCCGCACGCCACCATCATCATGCAGATTGAAAAAACTGACAGTGGCATCCGGGTGAAGCGCGAACTCGAAGCTGGTTTCTTTCAGTTCGTCGACATGCCGCTGCCCGCTGTGCTCACGATTCAGTCCGGCATCAACAAGCTGCGCTACGCCACGCTGATCGGCATCAAGCAGGCCAAGAACAAGCCCATCCGCAAGGTGTCATTGGCGGAAGTGCAATCGGCGATCGGCGAGAACCTGCAGAAGATCGAACTCCTTTACGTGCCGCAGAAAACGAAAAAGACCGAGCACATAGAAGGCACACCAAACGAGATCGCGAAAAAGCTGGTAGACAAACTGCGCAACGAACTGCGCGTGCTGTAAATGATGATGTGGGCCGGGCGGGGATCGGACTCTTTTCGGCCTGTGGATTTCGTGACATGACCCTTTCGCCTCAATCCTCGTCCACCCAGAATTGGAGTGCGGCTGACTATGCGGCCAACGCTCACTTCGTGCCGGCGCTCGGGCAGCCTGTGTTGGATTTGCTCCGGCCGCAGCCCGGTGAGCGCATTCTCGATCTGGGTTGCGGAGATGGAATCCTCACTGAGAAACTGGTCGCGTTGGGTGCCAAGGTGGTCGGCATTGACAATTCTCCAAACATGATTGCCGCCGCACGCCGGCGCGGGATTGATGCGAGAATGATGGACGCCAGATCGCTCACGTTTGAGAGCGAATTCGATGCGGTCTTTTCCAATGCTGCGCTGCACTGGGTTAAGGACGATCCGGACGCGCCGCTCGACGGCGCGTTTCGCGCTCTGGTGGCCGGAGGAAGGTTCGTAGGAGAATTAGGTGGCCACGGCTGCGTCAGTGCGATTACCGTAGCGCTGATGGCCGCACTTGGGCGCCGGGGCATTGCAGATGCCGTCTCGTTGATTCCGTGGTACTTTCCGACTGTCGACGACTACGAATGCCGTTTGCGGCGTGCCCGGTTCGTGCCGCAAAGTGTGCAATTGCTCCCGCGTCCTACTCCGCTGCCAACCGGGATGCGCGGGTGGTTAGAGACATTCGCCAATCCGTTCTGCGCCGCGCTTGCGCAGAATGAGCAGGACGATTTTCTTGATGAAGTCACGGCCATGCTTAAGCCTGTTCTGTGCGATTCTCAGGGGCGCTGGACCGCAGACTATATGCGCCTGCGCTTTGCAGCTACCAAGGCCTGAGCGCGGGCGGATCTCGTCGCAAGGCCGGCAACACCGCTGGCAACACTAATGATCAACGGATCTCCGGCATCGTCCCACAAAGACGGGCTAGAGAATCCAAGCTTGAGGGATCAAATGGCTGACACAATTCTCGTAGTCGTCGAACAACGCGAAGGCAAACTCAACCGCGTCTCCTGGGAGACCATCACCGCCGGCCAGGCCATAGCCGCGGCCACCGGCTGGACTCTCGAAGCTGCCGTCGTCGGAGGCAACACGTCCGCCTTCGCCGCCGAAGTCGCGGCAAAGAAGGTCGCGAAAGTCTACGCCGTCGAATCCCCGAAGCTCGAACCCTACACGCCCGACGCCTTCGCCACTGCGCTGAAGCAGTTCCTCATAACGAAGCAGCCAAAACTCGTGCTGATGCCGCACACCTACCAGGTCCGCGACTTCGTCCCCAAGCTGGCGACTGCCATGGGACGCACCGTCATCAGCGACTGCATCGGCTTCAAACATGAAAACGGAAAGCTCGTCTTCACCCGCCAGATGTTTCAGGGCAAGTTCGCGGCCGACGTCAGTTTCGCTTCCGACGTTCCCTGGTTCGTCACATTCCAGAACGGAGCGTTCCGCGGAGACCAGGCTGAAGCAGGCGCGAGTGCAGCTCCAATCGAAAGCGTGAATTTGGAGATCGCCGACGGTGTCATTCGCAACAAGCCGCAGGAAGTATTTAAAGAAGCCAAGCAGGCCGTCGATCTCACGCAGGCTGAAATCATCGTCTCCGTAGGCCGGGGCATCAAGGAGCAGAAAAACATCGAGCTGGCCAAACAACTTGCAGAGGCTCTCGGCGGCGAACTCGCGGCCTCGCGTCCCATCTGCGATTCCGGGTGGCTTCCCATGGACCGCCAGATCGGCTCCTCCGGCCAGACGGTCGCACCCAAGCTTTATCTTGCACTCGGCATCAGCGGTGCGATTCAGCACATCGTTGGGATGAAAGGCTCGCGCGCCATCATTGCGGTCAACAAAGACTCCGAAGCGCCGATCTTCGAAATCGCTGACTACGCCGTCGTGGGGAATTTGTTTGACATCGTTCCGCCGCTGATTGAAGAAGTAAAGAAAGCAAAGGCAGGGAGCTGAAGCACGCTACGTTTTGTCAATTGACCTTTAAATTGACTATGGTTAAAATAATGGTCATGCGCGACGTTCCCATTTCCAAGTTCAAAGCCAAGTGCCTCGGGCTCATCGAACAAGTCCACAAGACGCGCCAACCGCTGCGCATTACGCGTCACGGTGTTCCCGTAGCGGAAGTCGTCCCGGTCGAGCCAGATCGCAAGCGAGAGTTCGTCGGAGACATGATTGGGACCGCGGAAATCGTCGGCGACATAGTTTCGCCCGTTATCGACCTGGGAGACATCGAGGCCTACCGCGATTGAACTTGCTTCTTGATACGCATATCTGGATTTGGAGCAAACTCGATCCAGCCAGACTAGGAAAGCGTGCCGCCGTAGAGCTGTCGACTGGCAGCAACGAGCTTTGGCTATCTCCAATCAGCGTCTGGGAAGCTCTGGCGCTTATGCAAAAGGGCCGGATTCGCGTGGAAAACCCTTTTGCCTGGGTCGAGCGCGCAGCCGAGCAGATGCGCGAAGCGCCTCTGACCCGGGAGATTGTGAGTGTCGGTCTGGCTCTACCGCTGCCACCGGGCGATCCCGCGAACAGGTTCTTGGCCGCAACTGCTAAAGTGCTCAAGTTAACCTTGGTAACGGCGGATCAACGTTTGCTCGGCCTGGGTGAAATAGCCAGCCTCGCGAACCGCTAGACTTTTATGAGCTTGATCTTCCGCAAACCGATCGCAGGCGTCGAACGCCCACAAATGCCGGCCGATGTGGTCATCGTCGGCGGTGGTCCCGCAGGCATGGCATGTGCGCTGCGTTTGTCTCAACTAATCGACCAGCACAATGCTGCTCATCCCGACTCGCAGCTCAGCAAAGAAAACATCTACGTGCTCGAAAAGGCTCGCGAGATCGGCCAGCACTGCCTCTCCGGAGCATTACTCGACCCGCGGTCCATGCGCGAACTGCTTCCCGGATTCGAAAAGGAAGCTCCACTCGATGCCCAAGTCACGAAAGAAGCCGTCTACTTTCTTACTGAGAAAAGCAAGTTCAAGCTGCCCATCACGCCTCCGCCGCTGCGCGACCACGGCAACTACGTCATCTCGCTCAATCGTTTCGTGAAATGGCTTGGAAGCAAGGTGGAAGAAACCGGCATCACCATCTTCACGGGATTCGCGGGCTCCGACCTCCTATTCGATGGCGACCGGGTCACCGGAGTGCGCACCGACGACAAAGGGATCGACAAAGAAGGCCACAAGAAATCTAACTTCGAACCGGGCTATGACCTTAACGCGAAGATCGTAATCCTCGCCGAAGGTCCGCGGGGATCTTTGACCAAGCAACTCGTCAACAAGTTCGACCTCGCCAAGAACGCCAACCCACAAACCTACGGGGTCGGGGTGAAAGAACTCTGGGAAGTTCCTCCCGGCCGCATTGCGCCCGGCGAAGTTATCTACACCATGGGCTGGCCGCTCACCACGAAAGAATACGGTGGTGCCTGGATTTACGGTTCGAAAGACAACGTCGTCTCCCTCGGCTTCGTCACCGGACTCGACTATGCTGACCCGCGTCTCGACCCGCAGCATGTGCTGCAGGATTTCAAAAAACATCCGCTGGTCGCGAAGCTGCTCACGGGCGGCAAGATGATCCGCTACGGCGCAAAGTCCATGCCTTACGGTGGCTGGTGGGCGATTCCGCCGGTTGCCGGCAACGGCTGGATGATCCTCGGCGACTCCGCGGGTTTCTTAAACTCCGCACGCCTCAAGGGAATTCATCTCGCCATCAAGAGCGGCATGCTCGCGGCCGAAACTGCTTTCGAGGTTCTGAGAAACGAAGCACTTAAGAAAGATGATTCGTCCGCCGTCACGCTCGCCGAGTTCCAGAAAAAAGTCGAATCCAGCTGGATCAAAGAAGAACTCTGGAAAGTTCGCAACATGCACCAGGGCTTCGACCACGGATTCTACGCCGGCATGTTCCACACAGCTCTGCAAATGGTCACCGGCGGACGCGGCGTGCGCAACCGCTATCCCGGCACCGCCGGCTACGAGCACATGCGCAAACTAGCCGACTTGCCCGCCGACGGAGGCGCAGAAGCTGATCTGCTCGGCCCCGCCAAAGGCGATGGCAAACTCACCTTCGACAAACTTACCGACCTTTATCACTCCGGCACCAAGCACGAAGAAGATCAGCCATCGCACCTGGTCATCGACGATACGAATATTTGCAACACGCGCTGCGTGAAAGAATTTGGCAGCCCCTGCCAGAATTTCTGTCCCGCCAACGTCTACGAAATGGTCGACGACGCAAGCCAACCAAACGGCAAGCGCATCAGCCTGAACCCATCAAACTGCGTCCACTGCAAAACCTGCGACATCGCCGACCCCTATCAGATCATCACGTGGGTTCCGCCGGAAGGCGGCGGTGGGCCGAATTACGACGGGATGTGACCCGTATCACGCTCAGGAGGCATAGTTCTCATGAGGATTAATTCTTGTGCAGCCTGGCGGTTGGTCGTGGTTATCGCGATGTCTCTCCCCGTCCTGGCCCAGCGACCCAGCATCCCCTCCACCGGCCACCCCGGCCTCGATGAATACCGCGCCTCCCGCATCGCAATCTACGCCGATGACTTCGGGGAGCTGAAACGCTATCGCGAAGCCGATGCCACGCTCAAGCCGCCTGCGCCCGGCGAGAATCGAGTCGTGTTCCTCGGCGACTCCATCACCGACTACTGGAAGCTGGCGGATTATTTCCCCGGCAAGCCCTACATCAACCGCGGCATCGACGGGCAGACCGCGCCCCAGATGCTGGTTCGCTTCCGCCAGGACGTGATTGCCCTGCATCCCAGAGTCGTGGTCGTTCTGGCCGGAACCAACGATGTTGCCGGCGTCACCGGCCCCGCCCGCAACGAGGATATTGAAGCCAACTACGCCTCCATGGCCGAGTCGGCGCGCTTGCACCACATTCGCGTGGTCTTTGCCTCGCTGCTCCCGGTGAACAACTACACTGAGGATGCGAAGGAGTCTTTTTCCCTGCGTCCGCGCGAAAGAATCCTTGCACTAAACACCTGGCTCAAGGATTATTGCGCGAAGAACGGATTCGTCTACCTCGACTACTTCTCAGCCGTTGTCGATGACAAGGGCATGCTGAGGCGCGATCTGTCTGACGAGGGACTCCATCCGAACGCGTCCGGATACAAAATTATGGCGCCGCTCGCAGAGAACGCCATCGCCCGCGCAATCGCCGGCAGACCGTGACGTCTTTCAGCGGTTGCTGTTAAGTTAAGGACAACAACATGAAGTTATTTCTCCGCTTCCAGACGCTCCCGTTGCTTCTCTTCTTCGCCGTTTCAGCCCCGGCCCAGCAGCCGGCCCCAACCCTCACTCCGGACCAAGCCCTGCAGAAATACCGCGATTCCAAGGCAGCCACACTGCGCGACGATTTCGGTGAACTCACCCGGTACCGGGCCGCCAACGCGGCGCTCACGCCCGGCGAGAATCGCGTAGTCTTCTTCGGTGACTCCATCACAGACTTGTGGCATCTCGGCGAATATTTCCCCGGCAAGCCTTACATCAACCGCGGCATCGGCGGCCAGACCACGCCGCAGATGCTGATCCGCTTCCGCCAGGACGTGATCGATCTTCATCCGAAAGTGGTGGTCATTCTCGCCGGCACCAACGACATTGCCGGCAACACCGGTCCCATGCGCCTTGAAGACATCGAGGCGAATTACGCGTCCATGGCCGAAATCGCGGGCGCCAATAATGTTCGCGTCGTGCTCTCGTCGGTGCTGCCTGTGAACAACTACACACCGCAGGCACAGAATCTTTTCGCAGGACGCCCGCCGCAGAAAATCCTCGAACTGAATCGGTGGCTGAAGAACTACGCAGCCGCGCACTCCGACTGCTTGTATCTCGATTACTTCGCGGCCATGGTCGACGACAAGGGCATGCTCAAACGCGATCTGGCCGAAGACGGCCTTCATCCCAACGTGGCGGGATACAGGATCATGGTCCCGCTGGCCGAGGCTGCGATCGCGAAGGCACTCGGGCCCCGCTAGTCTCGCTCTAACGGTGAGCGCGATTACGGTGAGCGCGATTCCAGCACGCAACCTATAATGTGGACCAGCCGCCTGTGCCCCTCACCGACAAATTCGGCCGCTCCATCACCGACCTGCGGATCTCCATCACCGACCGCTGCAACTACAAATGTGTCTACTGCCGCACCGGCAACGAAGGCGCGCTCTACGGCGACCTGCCATTCGCCGACTATCTGCGCATGGCGCGCGTGCTGGTTGGGATGGGCGTCACCAAGGTTCGCCTCACCGGCGGCGAGCCGCTCCTGCGCAAAGGCGTCGTCGATTTCGTTCGCGACCTCGCCCAGTTCCGGACGCCCAACAACAGCCACGGAGGTCGGAACGGGGGTCGGAACGGAGTCGGAACGAAGACCCGCTCGATATCGCGCTCACCACCAACGGCCATCTTCTTGCCGATCTAGCCCAGCCGCTCAAGCACGCCGGCCTCACCCGCGTGACTGTTTCCATGGACGCTGTCGATCCCGATCGCTTCGCCCGCATCACTCGCGTGCCCGACGGATACGAGCACGTGCTCGCCGGCATCCGCGCCGCCCGCCGCGCCGGATTGTGGCCGCTGAAAGTGAATTGCGTGCTGATGCGCGGCTTCAACGAAGACCAGATCATTCCCTTCGGCATGTTCGCCCGCGAAGAAGGCGTCACCGTTCGCTTCATCGAATTCATGCCGCTCGAAGAAGACCGCAGTTGGACGCCAGCAACTGTAGTCACGCTCGACGAAATCCTCGCCCGCATGGCCGAGTACCGCCCGCTGGTCGAAATCCCGCACGCGCGTTCTGAAACCGCGCGCCGCTACCGCTTCGACGACGGCGTCGGCGAAATCGGCATCATTGCCCCCGTCTCGCATCCCTTCTGCGGACACTGCAGCCGCATCCGCATCACCAGCGACGGCAAAATCCGCACCTGCCTGTTCTCCGTCTGGGACCACGACCTGCACGCCCAAATGCAACGCGGCGCCAGCGACGAAGAGTTAGGAGACTTCATCCGCGGCGTGATCCAGAAAAAAGAAGAACGCCACCACATCGGCGAGCCGGATTTCGTGCCCGCGTCAAGGACGATGGTGCATATCGGCGGTTAGTGAGTGTGGAATCCTCTTGCAGTGGTAAGATGCGACCGGCATGCGACCCCTGGCGAAACAAATCCTCTTGTATTTGCTGCTCGTCTTTGCTTTCTCCAGCCTTCCGTATTACCTCATCATCCACACCGGCCACATTGGCGCCGGAAACGGGATGGTGGTCGCGTTGGTGATGTGGTGCCCCGCGTTCGCGGCGTTCGCGACGTGCGCGCTGTTTCGAATCGATCTGGCGACGCTGGGCTGGAACTGGCGGCCAGCACGATACATCGTGTGGGCTTACGTGATTCCCATCCTCTACGCATTGCCGGTTTACGTTGCCGTGTGGGTAGCGATTCCGGGGTCGTTCGCGTTCGCCGCGTTTGCCGATCCACTGGGGAAGGCTTTCGGGTTTCCGGATTGGCCGCGCGCGACCGCCCTGTTCCTGGCAGTGCCGTGCTATGCGACGCTGGGTGCGATCAGCAGCACCGCCCGTGCGCTTGGGGAAGAGATTGGCTGGCGCGGGTTTCTTCTTCCCCGGCTGGTACAGCAGGCCGGTTTCACCTGGGGTTGTTTTCTGAGCGGATGCATCTGGGCAGTGTGGCATTATCCCGGATTGTTGTTCGCCGATTACAACTCGGGCACGCGACCGGTATTTGCCTTGACTTCCTTTACGCTGATGGTGATCGCCGACAGCTACATTCTCGGCTGGTTGCGGTTGAAGTCCGGCAGTCTATGGACCGCAGCTATTCTGCACGCCAGCCACAACCTTTTCATCCAGGCGATTTTCGACCGCATGACTGCGCCCGTTGGCCGCGCGCTGTACGTCACGACTGAATTCGGCGCTGGACTGGTCCTGACCGCGGGCGCGTGTGCCTTGTATTTCTGGAGCAGGCGTGGCGAGGTTGCGAACACCCGCTGAGGTCAAACGCATGAATTCGCGATGCCTCACCGCGGTGGCGTTGACTCTCTGGTGCGCAATCCTCCAGGCACAGACCCCCACCTACCTCGGCTTCGACCGCAACACCTACCCCGGTGACGCCAATCTGAAAACCCTGCACCAAACTTTCTCCTACACCGGCTACTGGCTAAACAATCCCCCCGGCGAGAAAACGAACACCTGGGCCGGCCACCGCGCCGCCGTCGAATCCGCCGGCTTCGGATTCCTAGTGCTCTTCAACGGGCGCTTCTATGCTGAACTCAAATCGGCCGAACCGAAATCCGTCGCCCGCGCTACGAAACTTGGCAACTCCGACGCGCAAGCCGCCGCCGCCGCCGCGCGCCGAGAAGGCTTCCCCGCGCACACCATCATCTTCCTCGATCAGGAGCAAGGCGGTCGCATGCTCCCGGAGCAGAAAGCCTACATCTACGCCTGGGTCGACGCCATTACCGCCGCCGGATTCCGCGCTGGCATCTACTGCTCCGGCATCCCAGCCGCCGACGACGGCAACGTCGTCACTGCCGAAGACATTCGCCAAAGCGCCGCCGGACGCCAGATCGTCTACTGGGCCATCAACGACGCTTGCCCGCCGGCACCCGGCTGCGTTTTTCCTGTTAATCCGTCAGCTCACCCGCCAAGCCCCGCCCAGAGCGGCATCCGCTTCGCCGAAGTCTGGCAGTTCGCGCAATCGCCGCAGCGCAAAGACGTCGCCGCGAGCTGCGCCAACTACAGTCACGACGGCAACTGCTATCCGCCGGGAATCCCCGCCACGCAACAACTCCATGTCGACCTGAACACAGCCACGTCTCCCGACCCGTCAAACGCTAGATCGCAATCGCGGTGACACAGAACCGTTGCCAGCTCGCCTTTGCCGCTTCGCACTCAAGGATGAGCTAAACTGTAACGACCATTCGAATCCAGGAGACTCCGAATCATGTCCCGCACACTCTCCGCCTTTGCTGTTGCCCTGCTCCTCACCGTATCCGCCGCCGCACAAGACGCCTGGCAGCTCGATCCGCCGCACTCCTCGGCGCAGTTCTCCGTGCGCCATCTGGGAGTCTCCACCGTTCGCGGCGCTTTTACCAAAGTGACGGGCAGCGTGGTATATGACCCAGCCAATCTGAACAAATCTTCAATCCAGGCCACCATCGACGCTTCCTCCGTCGATACCCGCGTCGACATGCGCGACAACGATCTCCGCAGCCCGCGCTTCCTCGACGCCCAAAAGTACCCCACCATTACCTTCCAGTCGAGGAAGGTTGAGGCCGCCGGAGCGGGCAAACTGAGAGTCACCGGCGATCTCACCCTTCACGGCGTCTCCAAGGAGGTTGTTCTCGACGTGGACGGACCTACTCCCTCTATCAAGGATCCGATGGGTAAGGACCGCCTGCGCATGGGCGCTTCCGCGACTACTAAAATCAATCGCAACGATTTCGGAGTCAGCGGCCTTCCAGGAGCCATCGGCGACGACATCACCATCACCCTCGACATTGAAATGACCAAGCCCGTAAGCAACTAATGGGGAACTGCTGCTCCCCCGATTGCGCTAGAATAGGGTCATCCACCATGTCCGATCGCACCTTCACTCTCGACGAAGCCCAGTCGCTGCTTCCCGTACTCGAATCTCTGCTGCGCACCGCGATCACCGGCAAGAAGCTCATGGAAGAGGTCGAGGGAGAAATGCAGGCGCTCAATCACCGCATCTTTCTGAACGGTGGCACCCACGTCGACGTGGTCGCTGTCGCCCGCCGCAAAGCCGAACGCGCCAAGGCAGAACAGCGCGCCAAAGACGCCCTCGCCGAAATCGATTCGATCGGCGTCCAGGTCAAAGATCTCGATATCGGCCTGCTCGATTTTCCCTGCCAAGTCGATGGCCGCGTCGTTCTGCTCTGCTGGAGGATGGGCGAGCCCTCCATCACCCACTGGCACAGCACAGAAGAGGGATTCGCCGGCCGCAAGCCCATCGACGAACGGATCTCCCGCTCCAAACGGACGAACTGAGCCTCAGGGCAGACACAGATTTCGTAGCGCCGCCGCCCCGGCGACCCGCTGTCACGAGGAAGAACAAGCAGGTGGAGCAGGCCTTCCAGGCCTGCGTCAAAGGCAGCCATTTAGATCGGGGCTTTAGCCCCTGACGGACTTCGACTCCCGTTCCACTCCATTCATTCCAACCAGTCGCACCCGGAAAGCGCTCCCAAGGCCAGGCCGGCGAAGCCAGCCCCCAAGAAGGCGCCCGAGGAGGAGAAGCAAACGACTCAGCGGCAACCGATTGGCCCGGCGGCGGTCTCCAGCCCCGGCCACTTTTTTCGCAAGCCTCCCTTGCCCGTCCGTTCTTACCCACAGAACGGCAAAAGCGAAGAACGGCGTTGGCCGTGCTGGTTCGAGGATTGCACGGAAGTGCAGGTTACGACTTCGGCCCGGAATCTTCATCTGCTACAATTTTTTACAACCCTGGGCGCAGGGTGATCGTATCCTAGTCGGAGCAGGCAGCGTTCCCGGCGCAGCGGCAAATGGTTTAGGGCAAGGCCAAGATCCCCTGGAGACGTAGCTTGCTACGTCTTTGCCGACAGCAGGCAGGAACAGTCCACGTCCGGCAGGCGCGCCAAGGAGTCTCGATAACTATGTCATTTACCAAACACAAGCTTCGCCTTGCCGGCGCCTTCGCCGCGCTCGCGACGTTGGCCCTGGCCGTAAGTTGCACAGGCTTCTTCGTCCCGGAGCAGTTGTCCTCGATCACAATTTCTCCGTCCGCCCCAACCGTGCCGCTCGGGGGCTCCGCGCAAGTCGCTGCCTTCGGAACCAACACCGATGGTTCATCGGCCGGCAATATTACCAGCAAGGTCACATGGACGAGCAGCGGCGATGGCATTGCGGTCAACAGCGCTGGATTGCTGAGCGGCAGCGCTCTTAGCTCAACGGCGGCGACAATCACGGCGGAGGATCAAGGGATTACGGCAACAGCGTCGGCGACGGTATGCGTCGAGAACGGAACAAATTTTATGATCACGTTCCTCCCCTCCAACAACGTCGAATCGGATGACGCGGTGACCATGACGGTAGGCGCGGATGTTTCGGGAATCATGGGCTCTCAAGATGTCACTGCCGGTGTTCAGTGGTCTTCGAGCAACAGCGGGGTTTCGATTACAGCGGGAGATCCTGCGAGCGTGGACTTGTCAGGTGTCACCTCTTCGGGCACGGTGATTATTTTCGGAACCTACACCTGCAACGGCGTAGCCACCAACTTCCAGGCTAATCTGACTGTGACCGTAGTGCCAGCGTCGTAGCGGGCGGCCCACTTCTGCTCTAGGTACGGATCTGGGTGCCCCACTTCTCGCCTCCTTTGCGAGAAGTGGGATCTTCAGCCCAGCAATTCAACCCCCTCGCTCGTCGCAGCGGCGCGCAACTGAGGGTCCAGTGTGGCCAGCGGAATCTTCCGGCGAGAAGCAATCTCCAGGTAAGCGGCGTCGTAAACCGAAAGCCCGTGGTGCTCCGCGAGGTGTAGAGTGGCGCTCCACCCCCGGACCTCGTGCCATGGTTCTGACTTTTCCACAACCGGTATGTGACACCTGACCTTGCCACCACAATTCAGATCAGCGATCATGGTCGAGGCCGTGACGGTCTGCTACACAGCAAGTCGTCACATGCTAAGTCCTTTGTTTCATGGATTTTAGTACCTAAGTTCTTTGACATCCGGATTTTACAGAGAATTTCCCGCTAACGTGATGATTCCACTAGACCCCAGGGGGAGGGGGGGATCGATGATTTCGCCTACGCACCGACCCCAGTCAGCGTCCTTCCTTCGAGCGCGCAAGATTTATCTTGCGGCAGAAATCCACCGCCGCCCGGCCCGAGTTCCTGAATACCATACTCGATGCTGGTATCGAGTATGGTATAGTCACATCATGGCAACCGCGCGGAAGATCACGGTGGAAATACCCGACGACCTTCTGGCGAAGGCGCAGCAAGCCAGTGGAGCCGGCATCACGGAGACCGTCCGCACCGGACTGCAACTGTTAGCCGCTTCGCAAGCCTACGATCGCCTTCTGCAATTGCGTGGCAAGGTTCGTTTCAGTCGCACCTTCGAGGAATTGAAAGACGATCGTTAGTTAGCCATCGTTAGTTAATCGTTAATCAATGATCGCTGCCGATACCAGCACGTGGATCGCGTTTCTGGAAGGTACTCCCGGCCAGGATTCGCAATTGCTGGAGCGGGCGCTGGGAGATCGCCAGGTATTGATGATCCCGGTTGTGATGGCGGAGTTGTTGAGTGATCCAAAGCTCTCCTCGGGAGTCGCGGAAACGCTTTCAGAGATTCCTGTGATTGAGGTCGAACCGGGCTATTGGCAGCGCGCCGGTCTGCTGCGGGCGAAAGTATTGTCGATGCGCCGCAAAGCGCGTCTCGGCGATGCCCTGATCGCTCAGACTTGCATCGACCGTGGTATTGCTCTCCTCACGCGAGACGAAGATTTCCGCGCATTCGCTGACGCCGCGCAACTCAACCTGCTCCTGTGAGATGGTCCTGTGAGATGGCCAACCTCGCAGGCAAATCTCAGTGGCGTTGCTCAGATCGCCATGCCCACTCGTAAGTTGCCATCCCTCGTGGTGCAGAAAGTATTATCGTGATGGAACCTGGTCTGGTTTAGCGACCAACGACGAACTCTCTATGTCAGACATTCGCTGCATCGGCATCGGCACTGGAGGCGGCGACGCGCCCGGCCTCAACGCGGTCATTCGCGCCGCCACCAAGGCCGCCATCATCAAGTACGGATGGAAGGTCATCGGCATCCCCGACGGCTTCGACGGCCTCATCTGGCCGGAAAAGGCCATCGAGCTCACGCTCAAGGAGGTAAGCGGCATTCTGCCCCGCGGCGGCACCATTCTCGGCACCACCAACCGCGGCGATCCCTTCCACTACAAGACAGTCGAGAACGGCAAGGAAGTGTCTCGCGACATTTCTGGCCAGGTGATCGCGAATGCTGCCAAGCTCGGCATCGACGCCATCATCAGCATCGGCGGTGACGGCTCGCAGAAGATCGGTTACGAACTTTTCCAGAAGGGACTGAAGATCGTCGGCGTCCCTAAGACCATCGACAACGATCTTTCCGCGACCGAGGTTACTTTCGGCTTTGATACCGCACTGCACACCGTCACCGATGCCCTCGACAAGATTCACACCACCGCCGACTCGCATCATCGAGTGATGGTCGTGGAAGTGATGGGCCGCGATTGTGGCTGGATAGCGCTCGAAGCCGGAATCGCCGGCGGCGCTCACATCATCCTAATCCCGGAGATCCCCTTCACCATCGGTCACATCTGCCGCTACATCGCCGAACGCGAAAAAACCGGCAAGTACTTCACGATCGTGGTGGTCGCCGAAGGCGTGAAGCTGCCACCGGAACTGAAGGAGAACCGCCGCGCCAGTCCTGTCGGCAACCTGATCGGCAATGCCATCGCCGCCGGTGCCAACAAGGAAGTGCGGATCAGCGTGCTCGGACACATTCAGCGCGGCGGCACGCCGACGCCCTTTGATCGCATTCTGGCGACGCGCTTCGGTGTGGCCGCCGTCGATCTGATCGCTGCGGGAGGCTTCGGAATGATGGTCGCCCTGCACGGCGACTCCATCGTCTCCGTCGATGTGGCTCACGCCATCGGCCATCTTAAATCGGTCGACCCCAAAGGCGAGCTGGTGCGCGCCGCTCGCGCCATCGGCATCGGATTCGGGGATTGAGCGAGAGTTCGTTTGGTGTGGAGTCAGCACTCAGCAGATCGAAGTCCGGCAACTACGACCCGCTACTCCTTCATCATGGCGTCAATTAGCGCGTAGAGCTGGCTGCTTTCTTTCATCTCTACATAAGGTCTTTCCGGATGCCGGCTGCTGACCACATACACCGTGGGCGTGTGTTCGAGCTTGATGGCCTTGCCCACATCGCGATCGGCATTCACCTCAGCGGCGAACTTGCCCTGCGGATCGATCACGAAGGGCAATCCGACTTTGTGCTCGCTGGCGAACTTCTCGGCATAACCGCGCAGGTTCTGCGGATTGATCTCGAGCTGGTTGGAGAAAATGTAATCGCGGAATTCATTGCCCAGCTCTTTCGATGTCTCGTCGAAGTAGCGCGCCATCACAGCCGCGTCGTACGACCAGTTGTGCATGGGCAGGGGAAAGTCATGACGTACCAGGGGAATTTTGTAGGTCTTGGAGGCCTGCTCGAGAATGGGCGCGACCCGTCGGCACTGTGGGCACTGCAAGTCCTCGAAAACCACGATGGCTACCTGCGCTCCCTTGGGAGGACGCAACGCCGGATTCAACGGCTCATTCGCCGCCGCGAACAAACCCGCAGCGAACACTAATGCCAACAGAGACAGAACAGCGCACCGGCTTCCGAATTTATTTTTCATCACTCGCTTAATCACGACTGGTTTAATCATGGCTCGTTCTGCCTTTATGGTAACCGAAGCGGCTTCGTGGTGTCAGGTTACTAGAAGAGACTCCCTTTTGCGTGTGGTGAGAGAACTTCGCCTCCGCAACCCGTCGCGCCGACGCGCTATAGTAGGAAGTGAACCCGCTGAAGTCGCTCGCTGGAGTTAACTATTTGAAGTTAACTGGTCGAAGTGAAGCTCGCTAAGATCGTGAAACCGCCCTCTCCATTGCATATTTATCGACGCGCGCTGCTTTTCGCGCTGGCCGCCGTTTTCTTGCTTGGACTTTCCGCCTGCAATCGCAAAGGCCACCGTGTGCTGGAAGTCAATTACGTATCGGCCGCGCAGGCCACGCTGCGCGACCGTGTGGCTAATTTCTATAACCACGTAGGCACAGTCAAGAACGGCGAGCGGGTAGAGGTTCTGGAGCGCGAGAAGCGCTTTTCGCGCGTCCGCACGGAGAGCGGCATCGAAGGTTGGATCGAGCAACGCTACCTGGTCGACCAGACCACCTACGACGCCCTGCAGAAGCTTACGCAAGAGAACCTGAACGATCCCGTGCAGTCTCCCGCCGTGCTGCGTAATGAGACGAACTTGCACATCACGCCCGCTCGCGAGGCCGAGCATCTCTACCAGCTTTCGGCAGGAGCGAAGGTCTCCGTGCTGAAACGCGCTACGGCGGAGAAGCAATCGGGAGGGATAGCCGAACCGGCCAAGACCGCGAAAGCTTCCGGCGGGAGAGCATCATCTGGCCCGGTGCTGGAAGACTGGTGGCTGGTACGCGATGCGGAGAAGCGCGTAGGGTGGGTGTTGGCTCGCATGGTGGATATCGACGTCCCGCTCGACATCGCACAATATGCCGAGGGGCAGCGCATCGTCGCATTCTTTGTGCTGAACCAGGTGCAAGATGCGGGCAAGGATGGCACCGGCAAGCCAGTCTCGCAGTATCTGTGCGCCGTCACCGAACCGCACGACGGTCTGCCCTACGACTACGATCAGATTCGCGTGTTCACCTGGAACGTCAAAAAGCACCGCTACGAAACCGCCTACCGCGAACACGGCCTGAACGGTGTGCTGCCGCTAACGGTGACAACTGAGAATTTTGATAAGGAAGGCGTGCTGCCCGTCTTCGTCCTGCGCGTGAAAGACGATACTGGCAACGTCAGCGAACGTAAATACAAGCTGAACACGCCAATTGTGCGCAGAGTCTTGGCCCCGGGAGAAGTAGCAGCAAAGGCAAGTGCCCGAAGGAGGCGTTAGCTGGGCAGATGTCTCACGGAAGAATCATTGATGATGCGCGGACGCGGACGCGATGCTTCCCGGCATCGAATCCGTCGAGCACGGCATTGTGATGCGCGATGATCTGTTCGAAGCGGAGCGAGCTTGTGTCTGCGGTCATGTGGCCGTCGCTGACGAGGATCGCGTCGTACCCGAGGCTCACTGTGCGGCGAGCTGTAGTGTCAATGCAGTACTGCGTCATGCATCCCGCGATGACGAGCTGTTCGATACGGCGGGCGGCGAGCTCTTCCTGAAGAGTAGTTCCGAAGAATGAATCGCACGCACTTTTGCGAATGATGGATTCACCCGGCTGCGGAGCGATCTCAGGCCGGATTGGCCAGCCGGGTGTGCCGGGCTCGAGTCTGTGACCGGGACTTCCGTCATGCTGCACGTAGAGCACCGGGACTGAGGCCGATCGAGCGCGCCGGATCAGTTCCGCAATCCTTGTGACTGTTTCGGTGAGCGCCCGTTCCGTTTGCCCCTTGCGAGCAAGTTGAGGGTCGTCCAGAATTCCGCATTGAACGTCAATGACAACGAGCGCTGTATTCTTCCCGTCAGGCATACTCAATTTCTGAATACTACGGCTGACCATAGAACACGGCAAGGTTTCGACTGCCGAGCGCTGTTCTTCATTCTGTTGCCTTCGGAACACGAGCAAGCTTCGCGCCCGTCATGCTCGGCAGATTCCGGTCTAACCTTTGATTTTTGTCGAAGCGGCACCCAGAATTCCGCGGGTTTTCTTCTCCTGAACGAAAACCGTCACGTGCAGATTTTCCCGCTCCCAGTGGGAATTGAACTTCACGACCGGATCTCCGGCGAATGACACTGGTGCGCCGTTTGCGTTCGCGACGCCTATCTTCTGCAGCGAACGCAGAGTAGCTATGTGATGCAGGACGCGCCCGGCATTCTCTCCCAGACTGACGGACGAATGCAGGCCGTCCTCGGTTACTGCCAACCATACCTCGGCAACATCGCCCGGCGTATTTCGCGCCAGCTTTCCCACCGACACGGTGAAGCGCTGCGCGCCCTTCCCCTGCGGGCTACCGGAGGTAATCGCAACCGCTGTTTGCGCGCTGTGTGCGGCCTTTTCGATTTCGGATTCAGCCTTTCGTGAATCGCCGCCGACGAATTGGCGCCCGTTCACCACGAGTTCTGGCGTGTATACGTCATTCTTGAATACTGCAGCATAGTCCTGTTGCCGTAGTGTCCATTCTGACGAAGAAAAAGGATCGTTCCACCCTTCATGATTCCAATAATCGACATGCTCTTCGAGAGCGATGATCTCTGCCGCAGCTACCGGTTGTTGCCGGTCCAACTGCTGCAGTAACGCGTCCGCGGGCGGACAACTGGAACAGCCTTCGGAGGTGAACAGCTCAACCACTACAGACTGGCGACCGGCTTCGATTGCGGAGGTTTGCGCTTTTGCCCTTGCCGCGAAGGGCAAACAAACAGCAAGCAGCGCGCAAGACAGCCTTATCGCCGCGGCGGAAGGACGTTTCATGGTTTTCACCTCATTCACGCAATCAGAGTAGATGCCCGCCGAGATGGAAAGTTGCCCGAGTCAGTCCGGGAGCTAGCAGTAGAAGTCCGCGATGCTTTTCACCACCCAGCGTTGCTCGTCTTCGGTGAGCTCGGGGAACATGGGCAGAGCCAGCACTTCTTTTGCCGCCCGCTCGGCTTCCGGGAGGTCGCCTTCACGGTAACCGAGATAAACGAAACAGGGCTGCAGATGCAGCGGGATCGGATAGTAAATCTCCGTCCCGATCTTGCGGGCGGTGAGAAACTCCCGCAGTTCGTCGCGGCGGAAGGCGCGGACAACATATTGGTGGAAAACATGATGAGCCTGTCCCGAGGTCCACGGAATCTGAATGGGAGCGGCGTTTTCCGGTTGTCCGCCGGTTGATGTCAGGCCAGCGGCGGCAAACAACTTGTCGTATCGCTCGGCGCGCCGGCGGCGTGCTTCGTTCCATCCCTGCACATATTTCAACTTCACGCGCAGGATCGCCGCCTGGATGGCGTCGAGGCGGCTGTTCCACCCCAACTCTTCGTGAACGTAGCGGCGCGAACCCCCATGGTTGCGCAGGTGGCGCATGTGTGCCGCCATCTCGGGGTTGTTTGTGGTTACCATCCCGGCATCGCCGTAAGCGCTGAGATTCTTGGTGGGATAGAAGCTGAATGCCGCGCAGACACCCATGGATCCCGCATTATGTTTGCTCCAACGCGCGCCAATGGCCTGCGCTGCGTCTTCGATCAGAGCCAGACGGAACTCGTCAGCCAGAGGGCGCAATGAGTCCATGTCCGCGCACTGGCCATAGAGATGAACCGGGAGAAGCGCGCGAAGTTTGTCGCGACGGCCATCGCGCAGAAAAGATTCCACCAGAGCGGCATCGAGATTGAATGTGCGCGGATCGATATCGGTAAACACCGGTCGGGCGCCGGCGCGCGCGATGGCGCTGGCCGAGGCGAAGAAGCTGAAAGGCGTAGTAAGAACCTGATCTCCGGGCTGCACTCCCGCCGCGACCAGAGCCAGCCACAAAGCGTCGGTGCCGGAGGCGCAACCCACGGCATCGCGCGCACCGCAGAACTCCGAAAGCTCGCGCTCCAACGCCTCAACCTCAGGGCCCAGAGTGTATTGTTGCGACGCACACACGCGGCCAACTGCAGCCAGCACCTCGGCGCGCACCTGCTCATACTGCCGCTGCAAGTCGAGCATGGGAACATGATCGAGCGGCGCTGGACGCATTGGCGAGTCCGTCGGATCCGCCTTAACCGGTTCGGGCTGCATGGAAAAGATGGTCACGGAAAGGGAGATTGTAGCAGGAGACAAGGCGGAATCATCGGGCCTCTTGGCGCGAGTGCCGGTGGAATCCTACCAATTTTCATAGACTACTTCCGTAAACCCGTTTTCTAGTCCTTGACAGTTAGCACGTGTTTGGCGTATGTCTATGTGGGTAAATGTGTTACCAGGGTGCCGTTTTGGAATTCGAGATGCTTCCAAGCTCTGCTAACACCAACGCATTCGCCCTGATCGTTCGCCTTGGCAATAGCCTAAGAGATAGAGATGTAGGAGCTGTGGCCTTTTTCCAGGGCCCCCGGCTACTTTTAAGGAGAAAGTCAATGGAATCCGCCTTTCGCCCGGCTGTGATCCGAATTTTGCTTGCTTTGCTGGTATTGTCCCTGTTCCTCGTGGTGCCAACTTTCATGGCCGGACAGGAAGTCGCCTCCTTGACAGGTGTTGTGACTGATACCACCGGAGCGGTAGTGCCCGATGCTTCCGTCAAATTGGTTGACACAAAGACGAACGCCGCTTTTACGACTAAGACTGATGCGGTTGGAGCCTATTCATTGTCGAAGCTGCTGCCTGGCCCGGGGTACCAGCTCACGGTCACGAAGGATGGATTCGAAACTGTGGTGGTTTCAAAGATCTATCTCGCGGTCGATACGACCCACACCCAGAATGTCCAACTAAAGCTGGGCACGGTCTCCCAAACGGTGGAAGTCAATGGAACTGGGTCTGCCGTGTCGCTGGATACGACCGATACCAGCGTCAGCACCGATTTCGATATGAACCTGGTTCATGAGTTGCCCGTCCAGCTTCGCGATAACCCGGCAGCGCTGATGGATCTACAGCCGGGCGTGGTGGACGTCGGCTCGGGCAGCAGCAGCGACTCGAATGGCAGCCGGGCGGGCGCTGTGGCGGGAGCACGCACCGATCAGAATAACGTCTCTTTAGATGGTCTTGATGTGAACGATTTCGGGACCGGCGAGGCGTTTGTGGTGAATGGCAATGCGCCCGTCGATTCCGTGCAGGAGTTTCGTGGGGAGAGTGCCAATCAGCTGACTGCTGAGGGACGTGGAAGCGGCGCGCAAATTCAGCTGACAACCAAGAGCGGTACCAATACGTGGCATGGCGCCGTCTACGAGTACAACCGTGTCACCGCTTTGGAGGCAGATACTTACTTCAACAACTTGATCGGACTCCCTCGCACCCCACTTATTCGCAATCAGTTCGGCGCCGATCTGGGCGGACCAGCCATCAAGAATAAGCTGTTTTTCTTTTTCGATTACAACGGCCGCCGGGATGACGCAGCGGTTTCTGCAGAAAATATCGTGCCCCTCGACACCTGGCGTGGCGACGGGACCAGCCTCACAGGGGTCCCTGAGGTGGGCTACATCAATGATGGTGCGAATTGCACCTCCGCCAGCCGCGCCAACACGACCCCCAATTGTATTAGCTATCTTACGCCGGCTCAGATGATCGTTACCAGCCCTACCGGCCCCTGTGGCCCCACGTCCTGTGACCCACTGGCCATCGGCCCCAACACTAATCTCTTGACCTTCATCAATGGCCGTTATCCTCACGCTAATGACTTGGGAGTGGGAGATGGCATAAATACTGGCGGCTTTCGCTTCAATGCGCCTGCACATCTTACGGAAAACGACTACGTGACCCGCGTCGACTACAACCTTTCGAGCAATATGAAACTCTTCGGCAGGGTCAGCATCCTGCGGCAATACACGGACGACGACGTAAACTTCCCGGCTCCATTTCAATTTCCTGGCGATCCTGTCACCCATCAGATCCAGGACACAACCTACTCTTATGTCTTCGGCCATACCTGGACGATATCGAGTAACAAAGTGAATCAGTTCGTGTATGGCGAGACCCGCCAGCGGCTGAATTTCCCCACGCTTTTCAATCCCTCGACTTACATTGACTACCAAGATTTCGGAAACATAACCAGCCCGTACTCGAGCCAGGCGTCTCAGGGCCGGACAGTTCCGATTCCGGTTTACAAAGACGACTTTACCTACACTCGTGGCGCGCACACATTTCAGGTAGGTGGGCAATTCAAACCCATCAAGGATGAAGGGTACACCGTTTTTGATTTGGACAACGTTGATCTTGGGATCGGCGGTAATTTGAACGCCTTACCCGCCAACCAGCAGCCGTCTGACATTCTCCAACCGGGCCCCAACGATGCCAGCGGAGTTGCGCTGGCGGATTGGAATGCTTCTTTTCCCTTTATCCTCGGGCGTTTCTCTAACACCGTAGTAAATACCAACAACACTCGCAACTTGCAGCCTCTTCCGCCGGACAGCAAGTTTCAGCTTAACTCTCGATTCTACGAGACTGAGGCCTACGTTCAGGATACCTGGCGGGCCCGCAGCGATCTGACCGTCAACTACGGCTTGCGCTATCAATACTACTCGGTTCCTTATGAAATGAACGGCTTGGAAGCGCTCTCGAATCAGAGCTTCAATCAGTTCTTCCTGCCACGCCTGCAAGCCGGTCAGCAGGGCTCAGTCGGGCCTTTCGAACCCGTGAGTTTCTCTCTTTCCGGCAAGGCCAACAACCAGCTGGGTTACTATCACCCCGACTGGCACGACTTCGCCCCGCGCTTAGGAGTTGCCTATAACCCGTCATTCACCGACGGATTCCTCGGGAAGCTCATGGGCGACCGCAAGACCGTAATTCGCGTCGGGGCGGGTGTCGTATTTGACCACACCATTACGTCAGCTTTGGCCTTTTTTCAACAGCAGCTTTCGGGGATCTTTCAAAACTCCAACGGTACCCCAGGCAATGGTTTGGCGGTGGACCCGCGTTTCACTGCAACGAATACGCTGCCACCCGGCGTGATCCAACCCACGCCTCCAACCAACCCGTTTACGCCATATTTCCTCGCAGGTATCCCGGTAGGCGAGGCCTCAGGCTCATTTACTTACAGTACCGATCCCAACCTCAAGACTCCGTACGCGGAGACGATCACTTTTGGTATTCAACGTGAGCTTCCGGGACACTTCCAGCTTGATGCGACCTACGTCGGACGCTTTGGCCGCCGACTTCTGGCCCAGGCGGATGCAGGACAAGTCGTGAACTTTACGGACCCAGCTTCCGGGCAGACGCTGAATCAGGCATTCTCGGCACTCGAGACACAAGCTAGGAGCGGGGCAACGATCACTGCGCAGCCATTCTTTGAGAACCAAACCATCGGCGGCACAGCGACCTGTGAAGGGACCTATGGAATCAACTGCACAAACCTTCTAGCAGCCCAAAACTCCACGTTCCTGGCGACGGGTAATCTTGCGAGCATCGTGTTTACCGAGGCTGCGCTCGGCCAATTGCAGTTGCTTGGGGTTCCCGGGGAGATTGGTTTCATTCCCGGCGTCGGCATGAATCCACAGTACGGACTGAATATTTATCAGACCAATAAAGGCGCGTCGAATTACGATGGCCTGCTGACTACGCTGCACAGAAAGCTGGCAGACGGTTTGCAGTTCGATCTCAACTACACCTTCTCCCATTCCATCGACAACAGTTCGGTCACTGCTAATAACTTCTCGGGGGAAAGTGCGAACTTCTCCGGCGGCATTCTTTGCGATGCCAACAACCCTCGGCTGTGCCGCGGGTATTCGGAATTTGACATCACTCACATCATCAGCGCGGATGGCATTTACGACTTGCCGATCGGGCGTGGGAAACACTTCGGGTCAAGCATGCCAAACTGGCTGAACCAGGTCGTCGGCGGCTGGCAATTCGCCGGCATCGATAGCTGGCACACCGGCTTTGCCTTCACCTCTGTCGCCAATGCAGAAACGATCAGCGTCAACAATAACGTTCCGGCAATGTTCGACGGGAACACGGCGGCCCTGAAGACCAACATACACAACGTGGACGGCTCGATTCAGTTATTCTCAAATCAAGCCAACGCAATCGCCGCCTTTAGCGCCCCAACCGGACTGCAGGCAGGTAGCCGAAACAATTTGCGCGGTCCTCGTTATTCCAACGTGGATCTTTCACTCAATAAGCATTTCCCAATATATGAGAGGCTTGCGATTGAGTTCCGGGCGGAAGCTTACAACGTATTCAACCATACGAACTTCGATCTGCCTGGCACCTCCGGGACCATCGGCACTGCGGATATCACCAACCCGGGTCAGTTCGGGGTTATAACAACCACGTCTGATCCGCGCCAGATGCAGCTTTCGCTGCGGATTGAGTTCTAACGGACCGAAGTTGAAGATAAAAGGAGCATCCTGACAAGGGATGCTCCTTAATTTTTTTGACCAGGGCACTCGCTTAAACCTTCAAGAACAATTATTTTCCAAACATGGGGTAGTGGCTGGCCGCGCCCATGAAGAACAGCATCACCACCGACAGGAAAGCGTTGGCGCGCGAGGCCAGGAAGGCTTGGCGGGCCATGGCTTTGGCTTTGTCGGGCATGGGTGTGCCGTTGGTGGCATTGTCGCGGGTCCATTGAATCAGGCGCTTCTGGATGCGCCAGATCACTCCCCAGACGTTGAGCAGCATGACCCAGCCGATGCCGCCGCCGATGCCGATGGAGAGCAGGCGGTTGCTCTCCCAGCCGTGGCTGTTCCAACTCAGGAAGAGCCAGGCCGCGACCGCGACAACTACAGCGTAGGCGACCCCGATGAATGCGCCTTTGTCGAAGATTCCTTTGCCGGGGATCAGGCAGGCGTAAAGCACGCCCCAGACGATCGTCCAGATCAGAAAGAAGCTGCCCATCGCGGTGCCGCTCGAAGCGCCCCCATTCTGTGCGTCGACAGCAACGATTTTCCCCCAGTAGATGAGGCCAGCGAGCACGGTCAGCGCCGCGGACATACGGAACCACCACAGGGCCCGGGTCATGAGCGCGGGCATAACTTTGCCCTTGGTGGGGGCGTCGAGCTCCTTCATCAAGGGGACGTTCACCAGGTTAAAGAAATAGAGGAGGCCGATCCAGGTGATGCCGGCCAGGAAGTGGATCCAGCGGACGAACATGAGAAAGTTCGTGTTGAAGTCCGGGGGAAAGTTGATTTGGGGTCCAAAGAAGGTTGCCAGAGCAGCACTTGCCATGATGCCTCCTGAGATTTCACCGGTACCTTCGCATGCCTCCATGACGCTTAGCGAAAGACGCGGCGCGTGACGCGGGGCCGAAATCGCCCACGCCGGGGATTGTACACAACGGCCGGGGCAAGGATGAAGAACGACTGGGCAAATCTTCACATTGTGAAAGAAAATCGGTTTCCAACAGTTGCCGGTTGAAAAGCGCAGGGGGACGCCGTATCGTACTCGCAGCTACCTGCCGGGCGGCGCAACCTCGGGAAAACCGAGAGGCGAGGAGGCAGGTTAACCCCCCGTGTTCCTTAGGCGGAAAAGGCCGCGAGGAAACGCTGTTGTTCATGAGCTTGCTCTTGAGGCGACTGCCAAAAGGTGCGAGTTGGTATGTCACAAGTCAAAGAACGTAAGGAGATCGGCTATGGAAAGCAGCAAGCCGGCGCAGAACATCCAGGATTCCTTCCTGAACACGGCCCGCAAGGAGAGATTGAGCATCACGATTTATCTGCTGAGCGGAGTGAAGTTGACGGGCCGGATTCGTTCCTTCGACAAATATTCCGTGGTGCTGGAGGCCAACGGACAGGAGCAATTGATCTTCAAGCATGCCATCTCGACTGTGGTGATGGGCCGAACTGGATCGCATGTGGCGCACATGGCGCATCCGGAGGCAAAAGCCGCGGGCGCGGCCGGGGCTGCGTCATCGCCATCTTCGTCATCCTCGTCGGGACCGACGGCGGCTTCGGCGGCGAGCGCCTCGGGCACCGAAGGGTAAGGCGTTTTCGGCTTGCGTAGTTCTCATCCCAAGAAGACTCGCGAACGGGCCTCGGCAGGCGGAGGTGTGTCTCTCGTTGTCGAGGCGGCGCGCAAAAATAAAAATAATAAAGATAAAGGCGAAGACTCGCAGGAACGTGCGTTTCTGGTGGGGATTGACGTGCGAACCCGTGGCCGCGTCGCCCGAAGCATGGTCACTGCACAGGCGCAGGCGGCCCGGGATGCGGCATCCTCTGCGTCTGCCACGAGCGCAAAGGAGCAGAGTGCGGGACAAGTCGCGGGAAAATCCAGCACCAAAAAGCCGAGCATTCCGGAGTTTGACGCGGAAGAGTCGCTGGCGGAACTGCGCACACTGGCGGGAAGCGCGGGCGCAAAAGTTGTCGGTGAAATTCTGCAGCGGCGAGACCGGCCCGACCCCGCGACTTTGATTGGTGCCGGCAAGCTTGAGGAAATTGCCGGCGCGGCTGCGTCGGTAAATGCCGACCTGCTTCTCTTCGATCACGACTTAACCGCTTCGCAGCAGCGCAACATCGAAAAGATCGTTAAGCGGCGGGTGATCGACCGGACCCAACTCATCCTCGACATTTTTGCCCGGCACGCGCGCACACGAGAGGGCCAGTTGCAGGTGGAGCTGGCGCAGTTGCAATACATGCTGCCACGGCTGGCGGGCCGCGGCGTGGAGATGTCGCAGCTGGGCGGCGGCATCGGCACCCGTGGTCCGGGTGAAACGCAGCTCGAAACCGACCGGCGGAAGATTGCCCGGCGCGTGCGGCATGTGGAGCAGCAACTGGAAAACGTGCGGCGCATCCGCGCGCAGCAGCGCCAGCGGCGGGAATCGGCGCCGGTGGCGACCGTCGCGCTGGTGGGATATACGAACGCGGGGAAGTCGACGCTGTTCAACGCGCTGACGCGGGCCGCGGTGCTGGCTTCGCCGCGGATGTTCGCGACCCTTGATCCGACGATTCGTGCCGTGGTGTTGCCATCGAAGCGCAAGGTACTGCTGTCCGACACGGTGGGATTCATTCGCAGCTTGCCGCACACGCTGGTCTCGGCCTTTCGCGCCACGCTGGAAGAGGTGCAGCGGGCGTCGCTGATTCTGCATGTTTCCGATGCCAGCAGCCGGCTTTCAGCCGAGCAGGATGCGCAGGTGGAGATCGTGCTGAAAGAACTGGAAGCGGAAAAAAAGCCGCGGCTGCGGGTGATGAACAAAGTCGATCTGCTGGATGAGGAAGTGGCGGAGAGTTGATGGATGACGCGCTGCGCGATGGCTCGAACACTGTGTACGTTTCCGCGGCCGAGGGAACGGGGCTGGATCGATTGCTCGCCCGCATCGACGCCATGATCGAGGAGGACCCGGTCAGCCGCGTGCATCTGCGCGTGCCGCAGAAAGAAGGGAAGACGCTGGCCATGCTGGAAGCCAAGGCGCGGATTTATTCGCGGGCGTACAAGGATGGCGCGGTGGAGTTGGAGGTGGAGGCGCCGGAATCGGTGGTGCGGAGGGTTAGGGAGTGGGTAGTCCGAAGCGATCCGCAATTTAAATGGGCCGGCAACCAAGAAGCGGTGACATTCCTTGGCTATCGGCCCATTCGATCCTGAATTGGATCGGAGGTGATAGTTCAATGCTAATCCTCTCTACCGGGAAGTCAAGGATTAGTTGCAGGTTTCTGCATGGCCTGCCGAGCAAGAGCTTGACAGGGGGATTTCGCCCATTTTCAGACCTGGTATCCGCCCCGAAGAGCGGCTGAAAATCAAGCCCTGTCCGTTGACATAAACTCCTTCGGACGTTAGACTTAACAGTTTTCATAGCCCTCATTTTCCTGTACAGCAGCAATCAATGGATGAAACGCTACGACAACTAGGCGAATTACTGCTCGGAGCGGTGCCGACGGTGATTCTGCTGGCGCTGCTCTACGCGCTCTACACGACGATTGTGCACAAGCCTTTGCGGCGGGTGCTGGAGGAGCGGCGCAGCAAGACCGAAGGTGCAGTGGAGAAGTCGCGGGCTGACATTGCCGCGGCCGAGGCGCGCACGTCCGAATACGAGCAGCGGTTGCGCGAGGCGCGGGCGACCGTATTCCGCGCGCAGGAAGCCCGGCGCAAGGCGGCGCTGGATGCGCGTACCGCGGCGCTGAACGAAGCCCGCAGCAAAGCGCAAGCGCAGGTGCAGGCGGCCAAGGCTGACATCGAGAAAGATCGCGACGCGGCGCAGGGCGGATTGCAGGGAGAGGCGCAGGCGCTGGCGGCGGAGATCATGCGGCGCGTGCTGGAGCCGGCGGGAGCGGGACGGTGATGTCCGGTTCATGATGACGCAGAATGCGCTTTCGAACAGAATGACTTCCGTGAAAAAAATTGTGCTATTGAGCGTGCTGGCTTTGCTTGCGGTGAGTCTTGCGGGGCAATGGCGATCGCTGCGCGCGCAGGAGCAGCCCGCGACGCCGCCGAAGCAACAGCAGTCCGAGACTCGCGAAAAGCAACCGGGCTTTGGCGCAGCAACTGGCGCACGAAACCCGGGAAGCTGCCGGAGAAGAAAAAGATGAGAAGGCCGAGTTCAAACAGTCGCCATCGGTGCGATTCATCGCGCGGATTACACGGGCCTGAGCACGGGGAACGCTTACTTGTTGAGCGTGCTGTTCAATTTTGCCGTGATCGCGGGAATGATTTTCTGGGCTGCGCCGCAAGTATTTGCCCGGTGTCTTCAGTGCCCGCACGGCGGCGATCCAGAAAGCGATGCAGGAGGCGCAGAAGGCCAGCGAGGAAGCGCGGCGGAGGCTGGCGGAGATCGAATCGCGCCTGATGAAGCTGGATGTTGAAATTGGCATGATGCGCGATGCCGCCGAGAAAGAGGCCGGAGCGGAAGAGGCGCGCATCCAGGCGGCGGCTCAGGAAGATGCGCGGAAGATTGTGGAGTCGGCGCAGCAGGAGATCGCATCCGCGGCGAAAGCTGCGCGGCGTGAGCTGACGGCTTATCGCGGCTGATCTGGCAGTGGGCCTGGCGAAGAAACAGATTCATGTGGACGCGGCGACCGATCAGGCGCTGGTGCGGAATTTTGCCGGGCGAGTTGGGTACGTGTCCGATCGCTTCAAAGACCCGGAAAGGACGGGCGCTAGAGCATGGCTCGGTCGCCGGCACTTATGCTCGGGCTTTTGCAGATGTGGTTCTGCGCGCGCATCTCGATCGCGGACCGCTCGATCGCGGAATTGCGCGCCATTGCCGAGCTTGCTGGCCGAGAGTTCGGAGTTGCGGCGAGTGTGGGAGAATCCTGCGATTCCCGCCGACCAGAAGCGGCGCGTGCTGGATGTCGATCGCGCAGCGCGACGGAATTTCAAAGCAGGTGAGAAACCTGGTCGCGGTGCTGATCGATCACCGGCGCATGCATTTTCTGGAGCCCATCATCCGGCAACTGGGAAGGAACTCGACGCGCGGCTGGGATTCGCCGAGGCAGAAATCACCAGCGCTCGCGAATTGGGCGATGCGGAGAAGCGCGAGTTCGAAGCTCAGGTGGGGAAGCTGACCGGGAAGAAAGTCCGCGCGCGTTACGGGCAGGATGCGTCTCTTCTAGGAGGCGCGGTGGTTCGGCTCGGCAGCACGATTTACGACGGTTCGGTAAAGGGACAGTTGGAGAGGATGAAGGAAACTATTAGCTCGCTAGCTATTAGCTTCTAGCTCGGGCAGCCATGGCTGTCAGCCAGAAGCTAGTAGCCAAGGGTTCAGAGCTGATTCTATGGCACAGATCAAGGCAGACGAGATTACCAAACTGATCCGCGAGCAGATCGAGAACTACGAATCGAAGATCTCCGTGGACGAGACCGGCACGGTCATCACTCTGGGCGACGGCATCGCGCGCGTGTATGGACTGGATAAAGTGATGGCCGGCGAACTTCTTTCCTTCCCGCACGACGTGGCCGGCATCGCCATGAACCTGGAAGAAGACCAGGTCGGCGTGGTGTTGCTCGGCGAATACACCGAGATCAAGGAAGGCGACGAGGTAAAGCGCACGGGGCGCATCATGAGCGTGCCCGTGGGCGACGCCATGATCGGCCGCGTCGTGGATTCGCTGGGCCGTCCCATCGACGACAAGGGCCCCATTGCCAGCGATCAGTTCATCGCCCTGGAGCGACTGGCGCCGGGCGTCATCGACCGGCAGCCGGTGCGCGAGCCGATGGCGACTGGTCTGAAGGCCATCGACAGCATGATTCCGATCGGCCGCGGCCAGCGCGAGTTGATTATCGGCGACCGGCAGACCGGAAAGACCGCGGTCGCGCTCGATACCATCATCAACAGCAAAGGCAACAACCTGGTTTGCATTTACAACGCGATCGGGCAGAAGCGGTCGTCGATTGCGCAGGTGGTGAAGATTCTGGAAGATTACGGCGCGATGGAATACACCATCGTGGTCGCGGCATCGGCGTCGGAACCCGCGCCCATGCAGTACATTTCGCCTTACGCGGCCACCGCCATCGGCGAATACTTCCGCGACACCAAGCGGCACGCACTCGTTATTTATGACGATCTTTCAAAGCATGCGGCGTCGTACCGCGAAATCTCGTTGCTGCTGCGGCGGCCGCCGGGGCGCGAGGCGTATCCGGGTGACGTGTTCTATCTTCACTCACGACTGCTGGAGCGCTCGGCCAAGCTCAGCGACAAGAACGGCGGCGGATCGTTGACCGCGCTCCCGATCATCGAGACGCAGGCGGGCGACGTTTCGGCTTACATTCCGACCAACGTCATTTCGATTACCGACGGGCAGATTTATCTGGAAACAGATTTGTTCAATCAGGGTGTGCGCCCGGCGGTGAACGTGGGGTTGTCTGTGAGCCGCGTGGGCGGCAGCGCACAGATCAAAGCCATGCGGCAGGTTGCGGGAACGCTGAAGCTGGAACTGGCGCAGTACCGCGAACTGGCGGCGTTTGCGCAGTTTGGCAGCGACCTCGACAAGGCCACGCAGGCGCAGTTGAACCGCGGGCAACGGCTGGTTGAGCTGCTGAAGCAGAACCAGTTTTCGCCGCTGCCGTTCTCCAAACAGATCCTGATCATTTTTGCAGGTACCGGCGGATTCCTCGACGACCTCCCGGTCAACCAGGTGCGCGACTTCGAGAAAGAGCTTTATGAGTACGTGGACGCGACCCAGGCCGGCCTGCTGCGCACGATCATGGAGAAGAAAGTTCTCGATGACGGACTGAAGGCGCAGTTGACCGATGTGATCAAGCAGGCGAAGCAGCAGTTTGTGTCGTCGCGGGAAGCGGTAGCGAAGTAGTTTGGTAGAGACGTAGCTTTCTATGCCTTGGGCGCAGCGCCCGTGGTGAGTGTGAGACGCAACAAGTTGCGTCTCTACGACAAATGGCTAACATTCTCGATATTCGACGCCGCATTCGCAGCGTGGTCAACACGCGGCAGATCACCAAGGCCATGAAGGTGGTTTCGGCGGCAAAGCTGCGCCGGGCGCAGGAGCGCGCGTTGTCGGCTCGTCCGTATGCGTAGATGCTGACGAACGTTCTGAAGTCGCTGGTGGCGCGGACGGAGATTTACGATCCGGAAACCGGGGAGCCGAAGCATCCCCTGCTGGCGCAGCGGCCGGAGAAAACTATTCTGCTGATCGTTGTTACCGGCGACAAGGGTCTGGCAGGCGCGTTCAGCGCCAACATTACCAAGGCGGCCAGCCGGTTTCTCGAGTTCAAGGCTGGAAAGAATATCGATATTGAGGCGATTGGCCGCAAGGGGCGCGACTTTCTGCGGCGGCGCTATCCGGCGGCAGCGGTGCAGACGCGCAGCCTGGCCGAGACCGAAGAGTCGCTAGAGACTCAAGCCCGAGTTCAGGCGGAGCGTGCTGGAGCGATACAAATCACGGGAGAGCATGTTGGTGTTCTCGGTAAGTTGGACTATTCGCGAGCCCGGGCGTTGGCGGAAAACGTGATTGTGCGGTATGAGCGCGAGGAGATCGATGCCGTCTACGTGGTCTTCAACGAATTCAAGTCGGTGATTGCGCAGCGGCTCATCGTGGAACAGATTCTTCCCATCGAGCAGATCGGCGAGCAGGCTGTCCGACTGGCCGAGGAGATGACGGAAGAAGAAAAGAAAAAAGCCAAAGAAGCGGCGATTAGCGCCGGAGTGGGTCTGCGAAGTTCCGAGTCGCCGGCCGAGCACGCTGAGGAGCAGTTCGGCACGGCGCAAGTGGACTACATCTACGAGCAGGCGCCGGAGGAATTGTTCCGCGCGTTGCTGCCGAAATATGTGGCCATCCAGATTTTCCGCGCTCTGCTGGAGTCTGTGGCAGCCGAGCACGCCGCGCGAATGACCGCGATGGATTCCGCCACCAGCAACGCCACCGACATGATCGACTCACTGACGTTGGCCATGAACCGGGCGCGGCAGGCGAAGATCACGAAAGAGATCATCGAGATCGTGAGCGGCGCGGCCGCGATGTAGCGAGTATCCAGTACCGAGACGAGTTCAAAACGAGAACGAGTTCAAAAACATATGGCTGAAAACATAGGACATGTAGTTCAAATTGCGGGGCCGGCGGTGGACGTACAGTTTCCCGAAGGCAAGTTGCCGCCGATTTATGAGGCGGTCCGAGTGGTAAGCGACGGCTTCACTGTGCCCAGCCCAATCAACGTAATTCTCGAAGTGCAACAGCACCTCGGCGAGGGCCGCGTGCGCTGCATCGCGATGGAAGCCACTGAAGGTATGGTGCGCGGCATGAAGGCCATCGACCAGGGCGGCCCCATCTCCGTGCCCGTAGGCCGGGGCACGCTAGGACGCGTGATGAATGTGATCGGCGAGCCTGTCGACCAACTCGGTCCCATCGAGTACAAGGAACGGATGCCGATTCATCGCCTGGCGCCGGCCTTCGACGAGCAGGCCACGACAGCGGAGATGTTCGAGACCGGCGTAAAGGTCATCGACCTGATTCAGCCGTTTTTGAAGGGCGGCAAGATCGGCTTGTTTGGCGGCGCGGGCGTGGGTAAGACCGTCGTCATCATGGAACTGATCAATAACGTCGCCAAGAATCACGGCGGCTACTCGGTGTTTGCGGGCGTGGGTGAGCGCACACGCGAGGGCAACGACCTGTGGCTGGAGATGACGGAGTCCGGGCGTGATCAAGCCGGGCAAGCCGGCGGAGTCAAAGGCCGCGCTCATCTACGGGCAGATGACGGAGCCTCCGGGCGCACGCTTGCGGGTAGCGCTTACGGGACTGACGGTCGCCGAATATTTCCGCGATGCCGAGGGCGCGGACACGCTGCTCTTCATCGATAATATTTTCCGCTTCACGCAGGCGGGTTCGGAAGTGTCGGCACTGCTCGGCCGTATGCCCAGCGCCGTAGGCTACCAGCCGAACCTGGCCACGGAAATGGGCGAACTGCAGGAGCGCATTACGTCAACCAAGAAGGGTTCCGTCACTTCCGTGCAGGCGATTTACGTGCCTGCCGACGACTTGACCGATCCCGCGCCGGCGACGACGTTTGCTCACCTCGACGCGACCACCGTGCTCTCGCGCGCCTTGACCGAGATTGGAATTTATCCCGCGGTCGATCCGCTGGCTTCGACGTCGCGCATTCTCGATGCGCGCATCGTCGGCCAGGAGCATTACGACGTGGCGCAGTCGGTGAAGAGGACGCTGCAGACTTATAAGGATCTGCAGGACATCATTGCGATTCTCGGTATCGACGAGCTGAGCGAAGACCAAAAGCTTACGGTGGCGCGAGCGCGAAAGATTCAACGATTCCTGTCGCAGCCGTTCCACGTTGCCGAGCAATTCACTGGCGCCGCGGGGCGTTATGTAAAGATTGCCGACACGGTGAAGGGCTTCAAGGCGATTGTGGAAGGCAAGTACGACGACATTCCCGAGCAGGCGTTTTACATGAAGGGACCGATTGAAGAAGTGCTGGAAGCGGCAGAGAAGATGAAGACGGCAGCGTAGAAGCAGTGGCCAGTGATCAGTGTTCAGGGATCAGTCAAACCGGCTGATTCGCGGACGAAAACTGACCACTGACCACCGCACACTGATCACTGATGTCAGACACTTTCCAACTCGAGATCGTCACGCCGGAAAAGAAGGTCGTGGACACGACTGCGGCCGAAGTTCAGATTCCCGGCAAGAACGGGTATCTGGGCGTCTTGCCGGGGCATGCGCCACTGATCACCGAACTGGCCGTGGGCGAAATCACCTTCCGCACGGGTGCTGATGAGCAGCGGCTTGCAGTCGCCTGGGGATTCGCGGAAGTGCTGCCGGACAAGGTCACGATTCTCGCCGAAACCGCGGAGCGCCCCTCCGAGATCGATGTGGGACGCGCGCGGAAAGCCAAAGATCGCGCCGAGCAGCGGCTGGCCAGCGGCGATACCAATGTTGACGTAGAGCGATCTCTGAATGCGCTGCACAAGGCGGAGACGCGGCTGGAAGTGGCTGAAGGGCAAAGCCACTCCTAGTTCGGCGGTAGATCTTTGCTCGGGTTCCCGGTAGCGACCGGACTCCGCCTCGATTGGTGAAACGGCCTATGAGATCGATCTCCTCTCTTCTTCAGTTGTGTTTCTGCATCCTCTCGATGCTTGGAGTCATGGCGACGGCTGAGCAGGACAAACCGGCACAGCCTCCGCCATCGCCGGCGTCCCTCGTTTCGAATGAGGTGCACGCCGACGGCAGCGTGACTTTCCGATTCCGTGCTCCGAATGCAAAAGCAGTTAAGCTTCAGCTTGAGGGAGCCGACGCTGTGGCGATGCAGAGAGATGATCAGGGCGTATGGAGCATCACGACCGCGCCCCTAGCCCCGGATTACTACGGCTACTCTTTTGTGGCCGACGGCGTGCGTCTGATCGATCCCGAGAATGCGCTCATGGTACCGAATCTGCTGTCTACGGAAACTGCAGTGCATGTTCCCGGGTCATCGTCCTTGCCTTGGGAACTGAATGACGTGCCGCACGGCGAAGTGCATCATCACTTCTATAGGTCGGCGGTTGCGGGCGATGACCGCGATTACTACGTCTACACTCCGCCAGGCTATGACCCTGCCGCCAAGAAGACTTATCCCGTGCTTTATCTGCTGCACGGCTACAGTGACGACGCGAGCGGATGGACGGCCGTCGGCCACGCCAACGTGATTCTCGACAATCTGATCTCGCAGGGCAAAGCTAAACCGATGATCGTGGTAATGCCTCTCGGTTACGGCACCATGGAATTAGTGCGGCGTGGATGGAGCGCGTGGGGCCACACTGAGCTGCGCGACCGAAACTTCCGAAACTTTCGAGAAGCTCTGCTCACCGAAGTCATGCCGCGCGTCGAAAGCGAATACCGGATCACAAGAGATCGCAATGCTCGGGCGATTGCCGGGCTATCCATGGGCGGCTCGGAATCGCTGCTGACGGGTTTGAACAACCTCGACAAGTTTTCCTGGATCGGCGCCTTCAGTTCGGGCGGTATTCCCGACGACTTTCAAAAAGACTTTCCCTCTCTCGACGCAAAAGCTAATCAGCAACTGCATCTGCTCTGGATCGCATGTGGTACCGAGGATCATCTGATCACGGTGAACCGCGCCTTGCGGGAATGGCTCAAGACAAAGGGCGTGAAAGCGACGGAGATCGAGACGCCTGGGATGCACACCTGGATGGTTTGGCGGCGAAATCTGGCGGAGTTTGCGGAATTGCTGTTCCGGTAGGGCAGGCACGACACGTCGCTAAGTCGCTAAGGCACGTTGACCGAATCCCGACTCTCCGACGGCACATACTTCACCGCGGCGGTGCGCTCCAGCTTGTCCCAGGCGAACCTACGGCCTTCGAGCGCGCGCTTCAATGTCCTGAACAGGACCACCGAAAACAACTGGCGATAGGCGAAGCGCTGCAGCCAGACCTGGGTGAGGAGCCAGCTGTCTTCCTTATCGTCGGGCCGGCGGCGCTCCAGCGCGAAAGCAAGAGCTGAGGCCAGGAAGTCAACCACCAGGAACACGAAGAAGAACGCCACCAGCTTGTGAAAGCTTGCAGGGTCGGTGGAATCGGGGTGGAAGTGTTTCTGAATGAAGTACCAGATCGCGCCAACGGCGAACATGATGTCGATGAGCGGCGACACCAGCGGCAGCAGAATCTGGAAGATCACGATGTTCGGCAGAGCTACAAAACCAAGCGCTCCTTTGCGCGCAAACACTCCACTGTGTTTGTAAACTGCCTGCAAAATGCCGAAGGACCAGCGAAAACGCTGCCGCATCAGCCCATTCGCGCTGGTAGGGGCCTCGGTGTAAGCCAAAGCCATGTCTTCGTATTCCACGCGGTAGCCGCGGCGCAAAAGCGCCATAGTGAGATCAGCGTCTTCGGCGACCGTGTCGATCTGGTAGCCGCCCGCCTCGCGCACAGCGGAAACGCGCCAGGCACCGATCGCGCCCGGAACCACACTGACCGCGCCCAGAACATCCAAAGCACGGCGCTCAAAGTTCTGGCTGGTGATGTACTCGAGAGCCTGCCAGCGCGTCCACAGATTCACGCGGTTCCCCACCTTGGCGTTGCCCGCGATGGCGCCGACTTTAGGATTGATGAAATGGGGCACCAGACGCGAGATGGCGTCACTGGCAATCACGGTATCGGCGTCGATGCCAACGAAGAGTTCGGCGTCTCCGATGTGTTCGATGCCATAGTTGAGAGCTTCGGCTTTCCCCGAGTTCGGTTTGGTGAGAATCAGGACTCGTCCCGCGGCTTCCTCCCGGGTGAAGGCGCGGCGCGCGACTTCCAGGGTGCGGTCCCGCGAGCCGTCGTCGATGACGATCACGCGCAGGTTGGGATAGTTGGAATTGAGCGCGGCGCGCACCGTGCGCTCAATCACCTTTTCCTCATTGTAGGCGGGGATGAGAACCGCGACTTTGGGTTTGTAAGAAGCGACCTCGGCGGGCCTGCCGAAAATCTTTTCTTGCAGACGGTCGTACACCGCAGCTGTTCCGATAAATAGCAGGCGGCCGGTCATCAGAAGGTCGCCGAGAAAGAAAATCCAGGTGATCCCCACGATGCCAGCTTCGAAGAGCCAGAAGCCTAGCCCGTCCAGGCGCGCGGCCCAGAGCTCGCGGGTCGTCAATGGCGACATCACATCCGCCCGGGTCTTGCCTAACAATTCGTAAACCGGTGCGACCTCAAGTCCCCGGGCGCGAATACCGTCGATAATCATAGGCAGCGCCCGCACGGTTTCGGCGCGGTTGCCGCCGCCGTCGTGCAGCAGCACGATGTTGCCGCAACGCAGATCGTTAGGGCCGCAAGGCGGCAGGTGCGCCAGAACGTAGGTGGAGATTTCCTCGGCGGTGTGGTGCCGCGGCTTATCGCCGCTCTCCATCCGCACACTGTCACTCCAATCGTTGGGATCGATCCGGTTGCCGACCGTGATGTAGCCCATGTCTTGCGCGAACTCGAGCGGCCGCACCTGGTCGGCGGTGTCCGGCTCTTCGTCAATCGCATACGGCGGACGCAGCAAAATGGCTCGCACTCCCACCAAACTGGCGAAGAGCCGTTCCGTCAGATTCAGCTCCACCTTCATGTAGGTCGAAGATATGTTGCTTACGTCAGGATGCGTGAAGGTGTGGTTCCCAATGGTGTTTCCTTCGTTGTAAATGCGCTTGGCCAGTCCTGGGAACTTGTCAGTCTGAATGCCGATGAGGAAAAACGTAGCCGTCGCGTGCTCCCGCTTGAGTACATCGAGAATCTTGGGCGTCCAATCGGGATCAGGGCCATCGTCGAAAGTGAGCACTACTTTGTTGGGACTATAGCCGTAGCGGGCTACCCGGTAAGGCCCGGGCAGGGACTGAAAATTTTCATCCGTGATCAACTTAGTGTTGGCATCAATCGTAAGATCCCGAGTGCCATGCGTGGGGCGGTCTTCGATGCGAAGGATTTCCCCCTGGCCCTCCATGTCCACGTCCTGGCCGGGTGGTACGTCGCGCAGTTTGTCGGCGGCGCCGGCGTCCCCCGGTATGTCCCACACCTTCCATAACGTCCGGTCCTCACCTCCCAGCCGCCACAGAGCGAAGGTCTGGATGCCCAGCGTCTGCGCGGCTCGCATGTGATTCAGGGCTGTGACTGCATCGAGAAACCAGACATCGTGGCGGAAGCTGCGCTCATCCAGATAACTGAAGTGGGGATTCAGCGCATCGTCATCAAACGTAACATCTTCGTCGGAATCGCGCGCCGCCAGCCAGGCTTCCTGAACGCTCACGGAGCTGTCGTGTTCATCCGCCGGCAGCTTGCCCTTCTTGGGTTTAAGCACCCAGTCGTAGCCGTAGTTGGCGATAGCGCAGATCAGTTTCCCCCGGGGAATAACCTTCACCGCAAACTTGAGATTGTTGACGAACCAGTCCTGGGAAGCGACCGGCCCCGAGGCCGAGCCAGGATAGTGTTCGTCGTAGTTCATGACGACCACGCCATCCGCAGGCGCTGCGATCGCGGCGTAGTTGAATTCGGGGTTATGCGCGGGCACGCTGACGTAGAGCTTCATCCCGCGGGCATGCAAGTCCGATGAAAGTTCGTTCAGCAGCGCAACATAGCCCGGCTGCCCCACGCTGGGGAAGGCCTCGAAATCCACCATCAATCCACGAAAACTGTCCGACGCAAGATACATTCCTATTTGCTGGCGAAAAACCGCACGCGCGCTGGGATTATTCAAGAAGTCCGTGATCGCTCCCACCCACTCGGTGCCGTCAAAGTTGTTCACCATGGGGAAGACTTCCATGGCGGGGTCTTCGGCTTTAAGCAGGGGCATCACGCGGTCGTCGACGGGGCGCACGCGATTGTTTTGCACCACGTCGAAGAACTTGTTGGTCTGGTCGTCCACCGCCTGCAGGCGGCCGTCGGGAGTTAGCACGTGCAGCCAGTCGGGATATAGCAGATCGATCTGGCGGGAATAATCGCGGAGAGAAGAAAAACTGGCTGCGTCCCAAGGCACGTAGAACGCCGCCCGGATGCCCTCTTCCTGGTTCAGCTTGACTTCCGAAGCAGGCAGCTTCGACTTGCGATGGGATCGGCTGGCCAGCTTCTTCTGGCGCTCGCGGGCCTTTTCCTTCTCGTTTTCCTTCAAGGCTTTAAAGGCGCGCTTCTGGGGTGAAAAAAGCAGTTCAGGCAGGCGTTCATCCCGCAGCGTGGTGTACACAAAGAAAATAACCAGCGCCGACAGCACCGCGACCAGCGCGTCGACCAGGCGTCTCAGGCGCTTCCAGCGGGCGCGTTCCGGATCGTAAAAAACGGGTTCGGCCATGAAGGGCTAATCGTTCATCGTATGCCGCGGACAGCGGCACGGTCAATTCTCGGTTGGACACAGTCGGAGACGAGGTCAGGAACAGGTTGTGCGATCCGGAACCTACAGATGCACTTTCCCAGATCGAAGATGACTCCAAACGCGCTATATTCTCAGCGTGCTGGAACTGGTGCGAAAGGATGCTCGGTTCTTTTTCGCCGCGACCCTGGTGGCGCTGGCGTTGCGGCTGGTTTTTGTGCTTCACTTTCCCGCGGTCGTGGACGATTCGCGGCTCTATGCCGATATCGCCGAAAACTGGCTGCAGCATGGCGTCTACGGCATTACCAGATTCCGGCCACGTCATGCCGACGTTCTCCCGCTTGCCGGGATACCCTGGGTTTCTAGCCGCAGTTTTCGCCATCTTCGGCTGGAGCAATTTCCGCGCCGTCCTGCTGATTCAGGTCTTGTTCGATCTGGGCACGTGTTTCCTCATTGCCGATCTCGCGCGCCGCTTTGCTCTCCGAGCGCGCAGCGAAGGCAGCGTTCCTGCTCGCCGCGCTTTGTCCGTTCCTGGCGAACTACTGCGGCCGCAGCTCTCACCGAGACACTGGAAATCTTCTTCACAACGCTTGACATTGGATTTGGCCCTGCGCGGGATTGACGCTTTTCTCCGTGACCTTGAGTCACAACTCCAACGCCGGTACCGCTAACATGGCTGGCTGCGGTCTTTCCATCGGGGCGTGCATCCTGTTGCGGCCCGATGGCGGCATTCTGTTCGGCGCTGTGGGTGGATACTGGTTCTGGCTTTTCCTGCGAAGCTTGCGCGGTGAGGCTGGAGCAGACATCCGGCATCGCCCCCCGGCTACGTCCCATGCTTGGCGTGGGAGCCATTCTTACCATCGGCACTTTCGCGCCGCTGGTCCCCTGGACGCTGCGTAATCTGCACACCATGCACCGCTTCCAGCCGCTCGCGCCCCGCTATGCCAACGACTCCGATGAACGCGTCATGCCAGGATTCAATCGCTGGACCAAGACCTGGATCGCGGACTACACCTCCGTGCAGGAGATTTACTGGAGGATGCCGGCCGACCCAATCGACGTCACGCTCCTGCCTCAGCGTGCTTTTGATTCGCCAGCGCAGCGCCAGGCAACGGAACAACTTTTCGCTGACTACAACCGGGATCATGACATAACTCCGGAACTCGATGCGCGCTTTGCGGCCTTGGCCGCGGCCCGCATTCAGGCCGAACCCTTGCGCTACTACGTATGGCTTCCGGCCTTGCGCATTGCCGACATGTGGCTGCGCCCGCGCACCGAGCTGCTGCCTTCTGACCCGCGCTGGTGGGAGTTCAATGATGACCCTGCCTGGCTCAGCGTGAGCATCGCCTTCGGCCTGATCAACCTCGCCTATGTCGCAGCCGCTCTTGCCGGACTGGTGCGCTCACGCGAATTGTTCGGCATCGGATTATTCGTTCTGTTTGTTGCCATGCGGTCGCTGTTCCTCGGAACTTTGGAGAATCCCGAGCCCCGTTACACGCTGGAATGCTATCCCGTGGTCATAGTCCTGGCAGCGGCATTGTTTATCGGTAAATCGAATCGCAATGATCGAAAACCCGCATGAACAGGCTCCCAAATCTGGGACGGAGTATGTGAAAAGGCATATTCAAACGTTTTACGACCCCTAAAGCATTGAAGATTCAGCTTGAACATTATGGCCCAGCAGTTGCACAATAACGCCCTATCAGTTTCCCGGGATCTCGACCGTCATTACTATTCCCAGGGCACAACATCCGAAGCATGACGCCCTTTATGGGTAAAAGGGGACTCTATGCGTTCAGGCTCACGTGTAGTTACTCTGTTGGTTGGGTTTTTCCTCGCCTTCAGCGCTTCTGTCTGGGCACAGACTGCAACCACCTCGTTGCTCGGTACCGTCTACGATGCCAAAGGCGCCGTCGTGCCTGCTGCAACGCTAACCATTGCCAACCCGGCCACGGGATTCAACCGCACCACCAAGAGTGACAACCAGGGCCGTTACCAGTTTCTTGAGCTGCCGCCGGCGAAGTACGACCTCACCGTGGATGCCACGGGTTTCGCCACCATCAAGCAAACCGGCATAGAGCTCCAGATTGCAACCCCCGCTACCTTGAACCCCACCATGCAGGTTGCAGGCGGAACTGTGACCGTGGAAGTCAGCGGTACGACCCCGCTGGTCAACACGCAGGATGCTTCCCTTGGGCATGCTTTTGGAGCCGACCAGATTGCCGACCTTCCCTTCGAAGGGCGCGATCCCGCCGGCATTCTCAGCCTGCAGACGGGCGTCGTATTCACCGGCAACAGCACCCACATCTCCTCCTCCGCCGATAGCCGGTCCGGTTCAGTGAATGGAGCCCGCAGCGACCAGACCAACATCACTCTCGACGGCGTCGACAACAATGACCAACTTGAGGGCACGGCCTTCACCGGAGCTATCCGCGAACCCCTCGACGCGGTCGATGAACTTAGGGTAACCACCAGCAATTCCGACGCCGACGCCGGCCGCTCTTCCGGCGGACAGGTTTCTGAGATAACCAGGAGTGGTACCAACAAACTCCACGGCTCGCTCTACATTTACAATCGGCCCACTTTCACCACAGCGAATGACTGGTTCAACAAGGCCTCGCAACTCCAGGCCGATCAGCCTAACTCACCGCCGTTCTTGTTGCGCAATACGTTTGGAGCCAACGTCGGCGGTCCAATCATTAAAGACCGGCTATTTTTCTTTGGCGCCTTTGAGGGCCAGCGTAAGCGCGAAGACTTGCAAGTCACGCGCGTCGTTCCCAGTGCGAATCTTCGTGCCGGGACCATAGGTTACCTTTCGAATGACGTGCCGGTATATCTGTCGCCCGTCCAGATCGCCAACATAGATCCGAATTGCTCCAGCAACGGCACTTGCCCTCTAGGAGCTGGAGCGAATCCTCTCATCGCCTACCTTCCGGGAAATCCCAACTCCAGCCCGAACTCCATCTTCAATCAGTACCCGCTGCCTAATACCATTACGGTAGGCGATGGACTTGACTTCGAGGGTTTTACGTTCCCATCTCCGCTGCCCGCCAGTCTGGACGACTACGTCTTGAAGCTTGACTACAACCTCACCAAGGATGGAAACCACCGCTTGTTTCTGAAAGGCATCATGGATAACGAGCGGTCATCCGAGCGCAACTTTATTAACTCCGTTAATACCGTCACCGGCGACGGCGGTGAGGAATTTCCCGGACAACCCGCAGGGCAAGTCGAACGCGATAACAACAAGGGCATCACGGTGGGTTATACCGCCACTCTCAGCAACACTGTGATCAACAGTTTCCACTTCGGGTACATCAGCCAGCTTATTAACGTCCAGGGCTTAGAGACCCAGGCCTACAACGATTTCCGCGGCATGGACAACATCAATGCCTTTACTCCGACCATCAACACCCATGTGCCGGTGAAAAACGTTGTCGATGACGTCACCAAGGTGATGGGCAGCCACACCTTCCAGTTCGGCGGAAACTACCGGGAAATTGACAACCTGCGCGAATCCGATGCGCAAAACTTCTTTCAGGGGCAGACCAACGTCTACTGGCTGAATGTCTCCGGTATCTCGAACACAGGCAGCAGCCTGGACCCCGCGTCCATCAACCCAGCTACTAATCTGCCATGGTACCCAGCGGTGGATGCTAATTTCTCCGCGAGCTATGACTTTGCCATGGCGGCCTTGGCCGGGCTTATCACCCAGATCAACGCGAACTACGAGTTAACCAAGAACCTGAGCGTCATTCCTCAGGGCCAACTCGTTCCTCGCCACTTCCGCAATCACGAATATGAGTTCTACGGGCAGGATCAGTGGAGGGTCAAACCCAACTTCACCTTTACCTATGGTGTGCGTTATTCGATTCTGCAGCCGCCCTATGAAACCACCGGCACACAGGTTTCGCCGACCATCAGCCTGAATGATTGGTTCACTCAACGCTCGATAGCGGCAACCAACGGACAGGTTTACGATCCAGCCATCGGCTTCGGCCTTTCAGGCCAAGCCAACGGCAAGCCACCCTATTGGGGCTACGATTACAAAGACGTTGCCCCGCGTCTGGCTTTCGCCTATTCCCCCAAGGGTGAGAGCGGTTGGTCGAGGCGCCTCTGGGGCGGGCAGGGGAAAACCTCGATTCGTGCCGGCTACGGCATGTACTATGACCACTTCGGAGAGGGCATCACTAACACCTTCGATCGCGAAGGCTCGTTCGGGTTGACCACAGCCGAAGTGAATCCCGCTGGAATTCAGAGCGTAGACGGCTCGGCCCGCTACTCGGGACTCTTCAATATTCCGACCAGCAGCCTCGACGGTTGCACGACTCCTCCTTGCTCGCTGATCGGCGCACCGCCGACTGGTCCATTCCCGGTGTATGCGCCCTCCGGTGCCGCCACTCCCGGGGGCTTCGCCATTACCTGGGGACTGGATGACAAGCTGAAAACTCCCTACTCGCATCTCATCGACTTCTCCATCACGCGCGAGCTGCCCTCGAGCTTTGTCTTCGAAGCTTCCTACGTTGGCCGTTTCGCCCACCGCCTCATGCAGGAAGAAGACTTGGCGCTGCCGACCAATCTCAAAGATCCCCAGAGCAAAACCACTTACTTCCAGGCGGTGCAAGCGTTGGCCAAACAGTACTATGCTGGAACGCCGATTCAAAACATCAGCGCCGCCTCGATTGGCACCAACTATTGGGAGAACAAGTTCCCGGCGGCCGGTCCCGTTCTGGGCAGTGTCGCCAACCAACTCTTGGGCACCACAAGCGAGCCCAACAACTTCACCCAGCCCTGCCTTGGAAACCCGATTCCGAACACCAGCACGGTAACCGCGACGCAAGCGATGTACGACCTCTTCTGCAATTTCTCCGGCAACGAAACCACGGCGCTCGAAGTCGCCGACTCGCCGAGGTTAATCAATCCAACCACTTGCTTTCCCGCCTGCGCCACTATCAATGGAACCCTGAGCCAGGGCTACGATTACTATTCGCCGCAGTTTTCTTCGATGGACGCCTGGAGGAGCATCGGCAACAGCTCCTACAACGCTGCTCAGTTCAGCCTGCGCCATCGTGCGGGAGGTTTGGCTTTCGATTTGAATTACACCTATTCCAGGTCAATCGACGACGGCTCCAACGCCGAGCGAGTCAGTACGTTTGAGGGAGGTGGATTTGCCAGCCAGATCCTCGATTCCTGGTTCCCCAGGCAGAATCGCGCCGTGTCGGATTTCGATACCACTCAAATCTTCAACGCGAACTGGGTCTACGAACTACCGCTCGGCCGCGGCAAGCACTTCGGCGGAGGCATGGGAAGCTTTGCGAATGCGATTGTCGGTGGCTGGACGTTATCCGGTCTGTGGCGCTACTCCACGGGATATCCGTTCACTCTACTCAGTCCCGAATGGGCCACGAACTACGACCTTGAGACTCCCGCTGTACCGATCAGCAACGCGCGTCCTAAGACCGGAAGCTACATCGTAGCTCAGGCGGGCGGCGGAACCGGCCCGAATGTCTTCCAGGATCCTGGAATCACTGATGCCGCCACGAACCCCAACGCCGCCATCAATCTCTTCCGCCCCGCCTACCCAGGCGAGGGAGGACTGCGGAATGGCCTGCGCGGCCCCGGCACGTTTGATATTGATACGACGGTAGTAAAGAGCTGGGCTATCCGTGAAAGCCAGCTCGTGAAGTTCAGTTGGTCAATGTACAACGTGACCAATTCCGCGCGCTTTGACGTAGGGACGATGCAGTTGAGTGGCAACAATTCGCTCTCCACCAGCAGTAGCTTTGGAAACTTCAGCTCCACGCTGTCGAATCCACGCGTCATGGAGTTTATGCTGCGGTACGTTTTCTAGGGCTAGCTGGGTAAGCCGCTGGGCTTGAACGTTCTACGCCAGCGGCGAGTCGCTCATGCGGAAGCGTGTCCGCACATGCTCGGAAATGAGTTCAATCGCGGGACGGTTCGACACCGGATCGCTCTGGGCCAGATACTTCATGGCCTCCACCAGCACCCGCTGTCCATCGACGTAACGAGGGTCCGACGTACGTTCTCTTCGCTTGCTGCCAAACTTCGGCGGGACAGGTATCGTAAAAACCTTGGCCATGTATAAACTCGAAAGACGAACTCGAAACGGATAGACTCGAAATGGATGAACTCGAAAGCGAATCTAAGGCAGTATAGCGCCCGCCGTTCCCTTTTCGGCACACATTCTTACGCTTTAGATTCAACTACTTACCCGCGAGGTGAGACAAACTGCGTCTTCTTCGTGGTTTTCAACTGAAACACGTCGCTGCCGATCTTGGCCTTCAACTGCACCGAAGAATATTTGGCAAGACGATAGTCGCCCTCATTTTGGAAGAACTGCTGCTGCACCGAGATGCCGCGGCTCAAGTCGATCCAGAGCAGAATCTTGGAAACGTTATTGCGGAACTTCTCACTCTTCGGAATCAACTGCAGCTCCCCCGTTGCAATGCCGCTCACGGTTTCCTCGCCCAGAAAACTTACGTCGAACGACTTCTTCAGATCCTGCCCGCTGCCCCCGAAGCCCAGCACCAGATAGCTCTCAATCTCGCTCTGATTGCCGGCCGTGGGATACACGATGACCTGCTCAATCTTTGGCTGGTACACCTGCAGCTTGCCGTCTTTGTACAGCACGAACTTCGGGTCGGGTTCCTTGATCTCCGCCATCATCTCGATCTCTTTCCCCGCCCGGCGATAGTAAACCGTGCCCTTCTGCGTGTCGTGTTCGTCCACCACCTTTTGATATTGGTCCCAGACGAAGTCGGCCTGCGTACTCTGGAAGCTGGCGGCGGCCTCGTCCATCTTCCTGAGCACGCTCTCCAGAGTGGGCGCGTCGTGCGTCTGCAGAAGCAAGCTGAAGGAGATTAAGAAAATGTGGAGGGAAAACATCATGGCCAGCCGTACGCATGCTTATCGCAGACGCCTTTTCCTAGGTAGATGTTTGCCATGCCGACTTGTCCCGCGCCGATTTGTCCCACGCCGATTTGTCCCACGCCGATTTGTCCCACGAAGGTCCGTCTCACTATTTTCGTTTCACCCAAACCCGATAACCCCGCACCTGCCCCTTGGGGTCGGAAACACCTTCGTATTTCACAATCAAAACATCGCCGGAAATCGGTTGGATAACGCGCAGCAACTGATCCCGCACCGACTGATCGTCCCCCGGCGTAATCGCGGCGGCCGATATCTGATAAAGCAGTCCGCCCTGCGCATCGGGCGTGACCACCACATCGCTCAGATGCGGGTTGTGGAGCGCAGGTTTGTCGTTGAAATTGATCACCCTGGGTGACAGGAAGATGAAAATCAAAATCAAAGTGACCATGATGTCATAGTGCAGCGTGCCCCGCTCATGCTGCCACAGGACGTAGCTCCGAATTGTGCGCCAGACGCCGTTCATTGGTAGGGAAGGCGCGCCCGTGGCGGTCGTGCTGATGTCCACACTCTGCAAGTTTAGCCTCCAGGTTTCAAGGTTTCAACGTTTCAAGGTTTCACAGTTCTATCCCGAGCGCCAGGACCCGAAACCTTGAAGCACTGAAACCTTGAAACTTTGCTGTCAAAAGCTTTTCTTCGTAATCTTCTCCGCCCCGATGTAGGGCCGCAACACCTCGGGAATCACGACGCTTCCGTCACCCTGCTGGTAGTTCTCGAAAATCGCCACCCAGGTCCGGCCCACCGCCAACCCGCTTCCGTTCAAGGTATGCACAAACTCGGTCTTGTTCTTGCCTTCCGGACGGTAACGGATATTCGCTCGCCGCGCCTGATAGGTTTCGAAATTCGAGCACGATGAAATCTCGCGAAACAACTGCTGCCCCGGCAGCCAGACTTCAATGTCATAGGTCTTTGCCGAAGACGGTCCCATGTCTCCGGTACACAGATTCACGACGCGATAATGCAAGCCAAGCTTTTGCAGGATCGTTTCGGCATTCCGCGTCAGCTTCTCATGCTCTTCGTAAGACTGCTCTGGCCGCGCGAACTTGACCAGTTCCACCTTCTGAAACTGATGCTGCCGGATGATACCCCGCACGTCTTTCCCATACGAGCCCGCCTCGCTGCGAAAGCATGGCGTATAGGCGGTGAGTGAGACCGGCAACCGCGCAGCATCGAGGACTTCATCACGATAAAGATTCGTGACCGGAACTTCAGCCGTAGGAATCAGCCACAGATCTCGTTCGCCGTGAGGGACGCGAAAAAGATCAGCGGCAAACTTCGGCAGCTGTCCCGTGCCATACATAGACTCGGAATTCACCAGATACGGCGGCAGAACCTCGGTATATCCATGTTCCCGCGTATGCAGATCCAGCATGAAGTTCGCCAGCCCGCGTTCGAGCTTCGCGCCCAGATCCCAGTAAACGGCAAAGCGCGCGCCCGTGAGCTTGACCGCACGTTCCAGGTCCAGCACGCCGAGTTCTACCCCCAGATCCCAATGCGGCTTGGGAGCGAAGTCGAATTGAGGCGGCGTTCCCCAGCGGCGGACTTCCACGTTCTCTTCAGCACTATGGCCGACCGGCACGCTCGAATGCGGCATGTTGGGAATTCCGGCAAGAATGTCCTGCAGGCGGGCATCAAGGTCGGCGGCAATCTTCTCCCGCGTCTGAATCTGCTCGCGCAGATCCTTGGTCTCGGCGATCGCCGCAGCAGCGTCCTGCCCGCTTTTTTTCAGTTTGGAGATGTCCTCGGAAGCCTTGTTCCGCTGCGCCTTCATGGTCTCCGCTTCGGTGATGGCCCGGCGGCGCTGCGTGTCCACATCGCCGAAATCCCTGAGCACAGCGGCCGGATCCGCGCCGCGCTGGCGCAGCATCTCCTCCACTCGGGGCAGATTCTCGCGAACAAAATTCAGGTCAAGCATGGGAAACAACTACTTTACCGGAAGCCGGGCGGGAAATGCACGCCAGGATGCGGTGAGACGACGCCTCAGAAGGGAACTCTTTAGAAGCGCCAGTCTCCGATTCACTTTCCTGGCGCCAGCGACTTCAAATACGCGACAATGGCTTCCGCATCCGCCTGGTTGAAACGGTATTGCGGCATCGGCGGACGTCCCGGCAATCCGTTATACGCCACGCCAGTCATCAGGAACTTGATAGCAGCTTCCTTCTCCCATCCCGGCAGCCCGGCGATGACCGGCGTCTTGTCCGCCCATACCGGCATGGGCACGGTCGGTTTGAAGTCCAGTGTCGCGCCCTGCAGCCATTGCTCTTTAACCGGTTCGCCCTTTTCGTTACGCGGCGTGTGGCAATCGCCGCACAAACCGACATTTTCGACCAGATACTTGCCGCGGGCGAGCGTGGTAGCGGAAGCGGTTTTCGGCCGCGGTTTTTGTCCAGCAAGCACAGGCACAAGGAACAGGGCACCCACTGCTACAGCGGCAAGCATCCCGCGCATAAACGGCCTCCATCTGAAAGTAATTGCTAGTCGCGGAAGTTTACACAGCCTGCGAAACGCTGTCGAATCGAACAACTTTCACGCAGGCCGCTCAACTGTGTACACTACCTTGCGATGAGATTCTTCTCCCGTTCGATGGCTGTGGGCCAGCGTATTATCCCCGCGCTCTTAGCCATCGTCATGCTAGCTTCCCTTCCTGCCAGCTTCGCCTCCGCCTACAACGCCCACCCCAAACTGGTGGTCGTGATCATCATCGACCAGTTCCGCGGCGACTACTTGGAGCGCTACCGCGACCAATTCGGCGAAGGCGGCTTCCGCCTGCTCCTCGACAATGGTGCCAACTTCACTGAGTGCAACTACGACTACGCCAATACTCGCACTGCTCCCGGACATGCCACGCTGTTCACCGGCGCCTACAGCAGCGGCCACGGCATTGTGGCGAACGAATGGTGGGACTCGAAGAAGAAGCACATGGTCACGTCGGTCGAAGACGACGACGTCAAGCTCGTCGGCACTGATGGAGACAAAATTGGGGCGTCGCCGCACAACCTGCTCGCCGATACTCTGGGCGACGAACTTAAACTGGCAACCCAAGGCAAGGCGCGAGTGTTTACTCTTTCCTTGAAGGACCGGGCAGCCATCCTGCCCGGCGGCTTTGCCGCTGATGCTGCCTTCTGGATCGACCCCAAAAGCGGCGCTTGGATTACCTCGACTTACTATCGCCCCAACCTGCCCAAGTGGGCGCAGGATTTCAACGCCGCCAACCGCGCGGCAAAGTATTGGGATCGCGACTGGAACAACGCCAACGGAGACCTTCTGCGCTCAACCGCTCATCGCAAGGGGAAAGACGGCTCCGACGCGGGCTTTTACGACGTGGTCGGCTCCACGCCTTTCGCCAATGAGTACGAACTGGAATTCGCCAAGGAGTTGGTCATTTACGAGAATCTCGGCGCCGGGCAAGCGACTGACCTGCTGGCCATAAGCCTCTCTCCCAACGACATCCTCGGCCATCAGGTCGGCCCCGATTCACCTGAGATGTCCGCCATGGCCCTCGCGCTCGATCGTGAACTCGCCGACTTCTTCAACTTCCTCGGTCACCAGGTGGGCCTCGCAAACACATGGATCGCGCTGGCGGCCGACCACGGTGTTTCGGCTTTGCCCGATGCCGCAAAGAAGCTCCGCATTCCCGCCGCCAATCTCGATGCTGGCAAACTCGAAGCCCGGATCAATAGCGCGCTGACCGCGAAATTTTCGCATTCCGCTTCTTACATAAAGCTCGACTATCCGGTCGCCTGGCTCGACCAGGAGGCCTTCGCCGCCGCTCACGTAAAAGAGCACGATGCGGAGACTGCCGTGGGTGAGGCGATGAAGCAGGCTGGACTGCGCGATTACTTCACCAAGTCACAACTCGCAGCTGGCGAAGTACCGGATACCGCTCTGGGCAGAAAGTTCTTGCACAGCTATTCGCCCGAAGGTGGCTGGTATGTGATGGGAGTTCCTGAAATCTACACGGTAGGCGCGTCCAAAGGCACCGACCACGCATCGCCCTATACCTACGACACGCACGTGCCCCTGGCTTTCTACGGACTGCCATTCCTCCCGGGAACCTATCGCACCCACGCCGAGCCAGTCGATCTGGCCGTCACGTTAGCCTCGCTGCTCGGCATCAACGCTCCCACCCACGCCGCAGGCCGCGTGCTCACGGAAGCGTTAGCCCCATCGCACCATGCGGAAAACGCTGCGGCATCCTCTAGCGCCGGCTCTCCTAATTCCGGTTCTCCGAATGAAAGGCCGCCGCAGTGACCCCTTCCTCGGAAAATGGCGGCAAGGCTCCCTTGGATCTCAGCGTGAGCTTCGCTGGCATCCAGCTCAAGAACCCCATCATCGCCGCCAGCGGCACCTTTGGATACGGAGTCGAGTTCGAAGACGTCGTTCACCTCGACAAGCTGGGAGGATTCGTCGTCAAAGGCCTCTCCCGCGAACCAATGATCGGCAACCCTCCGCCGCGACTGTGGGAGACCGCGGCCGGCATGCTCAACGCCATCGGCCTGCAGAACATCGGCGCAGCAGCTTTTCTCGAAGACAAACTGCCAAGGCTGCGCCAGCTGAAGAACATCGTCGTTCTCGCCAACGTTTTCGGCTACACCCGCGAAGACTACGAACGAACTATCGAAATCCTCAACGACGGCGAAGGCATCGCCGCCTACGAACTCAACGTCTCCTGCCCGAACACGACCTCCGGCGGCCTGCAGTTCGGCAGCGATCCCCGCTCTCTCGACGAAGTAGTGACCACGGCAAAACGTGCCGCTCGCCGGCCTCTGATCGTCAAGCTTTCGCCTAACGTAACCAGCATCGCGCAAATGGCCCACATCGCGCAGGAGGCCGGCGCCGATGCCATTTCGCTGATCAACACCTTCGTCGCCATGGCCATCGACCCCGACACGCGCAAGCCCCGCATCGCCAACGTTACAGCTGGACTCTCCGGCCCGGCCATCAAGCCCATCGCCTTGCGCATGGTTTACGACGCCGCTCACGCAGTAGATATTCCGGTGATCGGCATGGGAGGCATCTCAACCGCCGCCGATGTCGCCGAATTCATGCTCGCGGGCGCAACCGCCGTGCAAATAGGCACCGCCAGCTATTGGGATCCCTGCGCCACCGAGAAGATCGTGGACGAACTGCAACGCTGGTGCCAGGGTCGCGGCATCACCCGTCTGGCAGACCTCATCGGCGGCATGATCTTGGAGTAAGCAGAACTAGACGCCGTCTCGAGAATGGTTCGGAAAAGGCACGGCTTCAGCCGTGCCCTAACAATGCCATCGAATCTTGGGCTTTAGCTCCTGAGATCCTGCCCGTTTCCGACTGCCGAGCATCGTGCGGTTCCTACCGCCAAGCTCCCATGATCGCTCCCATCGCCAGATAGCAAACCAACTGATAGCCGGTGTTGATCGCATAGAGTTTGGCGGGCTGCCGGCTGAAAAGAGCATTCGTCAGTTGAACCGTAGTCACGAATCCCAGCCACACCGCCAGCCCCACCTTCATCCCATACAACGGCGAGTGAATCGTCGCGACGACAATTATTTTCCCCAGGACCACCGCCGAGACCAAGCTTGCCACCAGCGACAGTCCGTAAGATGGACCTGCACTTTTCTGCATTTCTGCAATCTTCGCTTTGTCATTCGGGTCGTAACCCATCAGCACCATCCACGGACGCGCAAACAGCAAGGGCGAGTACCACACGAATCCCACCACCATGGTAGCCAGTGCACTCACCAACACGGCCCACAAGTTCACTCCCATGAACTTCATCAGAACCTCCGTTGATTTCCTGAAGATCGGCCTCAGCCGGTTACGAATGCAGGGATGCCGGATGAAGAATAAGGCCGGAATAGAAAAACGGCGCTGCCGAAGGTCCACCGCTTAAGACCGAAGACCTTCCCTAATGCCCGCGAGTGTACCAGATCGAACCCGGGGATCTGTAGTTGCTGCCTTCTCCCCACACCACATGCGTGGCGCCAAGGTTGTCGATGCCAATGGAAAACAGGTTGCCAAATGGGAAGAGGAAGCCGCTGGGCAGGATGTAATCGTATCCGCGTACGGGGCCGGAGAGTTGCGATTCCGGCAGCCAGGTCGCCCCGCCATTGGTAGACGTTCGATAGAAGGTATTCCAGACAGGATGGTTTTGGGTGTCCACTTTTCTTGTGTCCATCCATGCCACGCGAACGTCGCCAGCGGTGCCGGCGGTGATGGCCGGGAAGCAGTGCTCCACGCCTAACGGGGCGTTTGAGACTTCAACCTTTGCCGACCAGCTTTCCCCTTGGTTCGTGGAGGAGGAGAAGTAAATGCGCTCGGGTCCGCCCGTGACCGAGCCGGCGTTCCACAAGGCATAAAGAATTCCGGCGTCATCGGAAGCCAGAGCCATCTGGGACGCCAGAAAGCCCGCGGAACACTCTTGGGCCGGGCAATCCGGTGCCGCGCTGGAAGCGTCCATCGGCGCCGTACTCCAGCTCTTGCCGCCGTCCGCTGACCGGCTTACGAACACCTCCACCGGTCGGGTAAGAATATTGGTGCGCGGGTAGGCCGTCCAGGAAAAATAGACATTGCCGGCGGGATCCACAGTAGCCCCTGCAGCCAGTGACCAGCCCGGCCCGGCGCCAGGATTCAGTACCGTCGAGGAAAAATTCTGCGCGTAATCGTGCGATGCCGATACCGCAAGCGTCTGATCGTGGTTAAAGCTCACGTAGATATTGGCGCCGCGAACGGCCAGCACCGGCTTGTCGATCACGGCTTCCGGGGAATGTTCAGCGACGGCGAAATACCAGGAGCGGCCAAAATCCTGCGACCGCCCAACCATGACGTCGTGCGTGCCCTGCAACCACGATGCATAAAGAGTTTGCCGATCAACCGGATCGACCTTGATCTGGGCATCAAACTGGCCAGTCGAAGAAGCCGACAACGCCTGCGGCGCTTGCCACGACAATCCGTTGTCATTGCTGACCAGCAATGCCATAGTAGGCGCCGTGCAGGCCAGGCAGTCGCTCACCGCGCCATATTGGGGAAAAAGGATGTAGATGTGTCCATGGCCGTCGGCTGCGAGAGCGGGCTCCCATTGATCGCCCGTGTCATAGCCGACTCGAACCGGCGGAGCAAATCCCGAAACACCCAGCGCAGCCGGCACGGTGACCAGCGCCACGAGCAGGCACGCTGCAAATTTCTGCACACTGGGGACACGGCTGGATCTACAACCCACAGAACTTCTCCTGGCACAACCCTGCGACAACCTTGCCGCACTCTATAATGAATCCTTAGCATCGTCAATTACCCAATAAGGCGAACAGCGGGCCGCTTATCCCTGCGCACAGAGCCCGAACATAAGGCGGAGACCTCAAACTAACCCGCTTCTGAATCTTGGGCAGTGTCATTTCTTCGCGCATAGTTTAGCGTTTAGCGGTTTAACCATTGAATAGACAAGCATGAATCTTCAACGCTTCATTCAACAGCACCCCACCGCGGTTGTGGAAATCATCCCGATCTACATTCTCTGTTTGTGGCTTCTGGTAGCCGCCATAGTCAGCTTTGTTGGCGGCTGGTTCTCGCTGGCGAAGATCTATCGCACGCAGGCGGCGTTCACTGGCGCGAAATGGACAATGCAGAGCGCAAGGATGCGGTGGCTGACGAACTACAACAACGTGTTGACCATTGGAGTGAGTCCGCAGGGCTTGTATTTAGCCAGCATGTTTCTCTTTCGGTTCATGCACCCTCCATTGCTGGTTCCCTGGAACGAGATCAAAGTGCGAAGGAGCCAGGGCTGGTTCTTTGAGTATCTGACCTTCACGATGGGACACGAACTGGCAATCCCCTTGCGGATTCGCGCGAAGCTGGCAGCTAAGTTGCGAGAGTCGGCAGGAAACTGTTGGCCAGTCGAGGAGACGTAAGTGGCTGAGCAGGGGGGGTCTATATTGATCGGCCTTGTGCCTCCCTGCCGGGGGCGTGACTTTCTGCCCAATTCGTCATCTAATAGGAGTTCTTGTCCACTGTTCGACAAATAGGGGAATCAGCCCAAAAGGAGCGATCTTACTGATGGAGAAAGCCACATTTGCAGCGGGATGTTTCTGGGGAGTGGAAGCCACCTTCCGGCAGATGCCGGGCGTGCTATCCACGCGCGTAGGCTACACCGGCGGAAGCAGCGACAGTCCCACCTATAAGGAAGTCTGCACCGATCGCACCGGCCACGCCGAGGCAGTAGAGGTGGAGTTCGATCCCGCCCAGGTTCGCTACGCCGATCTGCTGAAGGTCTTCTGGGAGAATCATGACCCCACGCAACTTAACCGCCAGGGTCCCGACTGGGGCACGCAATACCGCTCCGCCATCTTCTTCCACACACCCGAGCAGCAGGCTGCGGCGCAAGCCTCGAAAGAAGCGCTCGAGAAGGCGCACCGCTACTCCAAACCGATCGTGACCCAGATCGTCCCCGCAGTGACGTTTTATCCTGCCGAGGACTACCACCAGCAGTATCTGGAAAAGCGCGGCCTGGCCAGCTGCCACATCAAGGCGTAGCAGAATGTTATTTACAAGTGATGCTTGGGTTATCCTTTGCCAACTCGAGACACGCCGCATGTTGCTTCGCGCGCCGGGCCGCATCTCCCGAACCCTCATCTTGCGAAACAGGCGGCGCCGCGTTGTGCGTCGCAGGCTCAACTCGCGCGACTGGGGTCGGAGCAGGGGCCAGTGCAACCGCCGGCGAAACTGGAGCCGGAGTCGATGTTGCAGCCTGAGCACTCGAAGTGGAAGCTTTGTCTAGCCTCGCTTGAAATGCCGCGATCTCCTCTGGCCGGTTCCATATCATCTCGTGAGTTTGCGTCTGGCAATAATCGTCGGGATATTCCCACACCGGCTGCACCGTCACCTTCGTCCCGCCATTGAGTTCCGATAATGTGTACGACCACACTTCTTTTGTCGTCATCCCGGGGCAAGCACTTGAGGCCATGAAAAGCGCCCCAATGACAGGCATCTGCCCCGGCTTTGAGAAGCGTAACTGGAGCTGATTGTCAGAATCAACCGTGTAGCCGTCTCTCAGATTCTCTTGGACGATTAACGCCTTGACGGTCTGTACCGATGCCTTGCTGGAGAAAACATACGGTCCCGGTTGAGCTTTCGGTTTCTTGTCTCGCGCCACCGCTAAGCTCGTCAGCGCCAACAGGAGAATCAGAACTCGCTTCATATCTTTACCCCACTTCTGAACTCTACTGAGTGCGACTGGAAGGCGGCTAATTACCAGAGTCATCTCGATCTAAGCCGCAGTCAGCAGCATCGGCGCACCCTTCGTGATCACCAGCGTATGCTCGTAGTGCGCCGACGGCCGACGATCTGCTGTAACCACTGTCCACTTATCCTGCGCCACAAACGCCCTGCCAGACCCAGCGGCAATAATGGGCTCCACGGTAATCACCAGTCCTTCGGTGAGAACTTGATTCGCTTCCGGATCGGCATAGTTCGGCACTCGAGGTTCTTCATGGATCGTGCGTCCAATGCCGTGCCCTCCCAGATCGCGAATCACTGAGAATCCACTGCGCCTCACCTCGCGCTCGATCACTCGCCCAATCTCAAAAACCCGAAATCCCGCCCGCGCCACCAGCATAGCCTTGGCAAAGGCCCGCTCCGCGCACTCGATCAGGCGCCGGCGCTCTTCCGTCACTTCACCTACGGGAACGGTGACTGCGGCATCCGCCATGAATCCGTCTTTCTCGACCGTTACATCGAGCTTGACCAGGTCGCCCTCTTCCAGCGCGCGTCTGCCGGGAATGCCATGCACAGCCTCATCATTAAGGCTGATGCAATTCACCCCGGGAAATCCGTAAACCAACGCGGGAGCGGACCGTGCTCCGTGCTGCCGCATCACGCCCGCACCCACTTCGTCCAACTCCGCCGTCGTGATCCCCGGCCGCACCGCGCTTCTCATCGCCCCCAGCATCAGGCAAACCACGGCGCCGGCAGCCCGCATCCCAGCCAATTCTTGAGGCCCATTGATCGACATGACATCACCTCAGGGACATGATACTTCCACGGCACACCCCCACGCCGAGCGCATCAGGAAGCCACAGGCTCTTTCGGTCCGAAGAAGAAGAGCAGCACAAACCCGCCGGCGTAAAACAGCAGGCTCTGCTGAAAATTGAATCCCAGCAAGCGCAGGGCGAAGCCAAACAAGGCCAGAGCCTCGCACAACCCGTAGGTCGCAAAGTATCCGCTTTTCCAGTGGCGTAGGGTGATCGGATCGTCAGGGTGCGCTGCCAAATTCTCCGCCGAACGCAGCACCAGAGTGCGCCTTACCACAAAGATCGCGCCCACCACGGCCACCGCGGCGGTTGAGAAGACATAGCTAAGGGAGGGATCCACGGCTCTGGCGCTCGAGCCCACAACTTCGCCCAGGAAGGCATAGAGCACTATGCTGACCAGCATCGCCCACTGCACGACACGCAGTGTCCGCAGAGCCGATTTCATGGCATGGATATTCTCCCGCAGTTCGGGGGGAGTGACCACAAATCTTTCGGCCAGCATCCGCCCAGGCAATATTGTTTCTCCGCTTCTCCCAGGCTAGCGAGCATGCCCGTTTGCCGGCCGCCCCGGACGGACCCGCAGAAAAACCTGAAACGATACGGGATAATTGCCATAAGCCGCGTCCAGAACCGCTGCCTTCGAGTAAACCGTCACATCCGCACCCAGCCCCAGTTGGTACGCGCGTGTATGCACCAGATCACGCGTGCCCCCGAAGGTATAGGCGCCGATGCGATACGACGGTTGCTCCGCCGGCGGGAACAGCTCGTTCTTGTCCACCAGCTCCATGCGCGTGAAGACATAATTGCGCCGCAGAAAGTTCAGCGTGGATTCCAGCAGGTACCCGTTGAGGTGGATTCCCGTGCCGATCTCGTGCACCCGACCCCACACCAGTGACGTCGCCCAATTGCCCGCCGCCAGCGGATGGTTATATTCCACAGAAGCCGTCTCCCGCCACTGGTTCCAGGGTTCCAGCGCCTCAGGGTGGTCGAGATGCCCAACGCTGTATTGCGCCGTCCAGTTTCGGTCAGGGGCAACACTGGCACGCACCGACCAGGAATCCAGCGCGGCCGGCTGGATACTCCAGCGTTCTTCGTTCGGTTCGTGTCCGTTAAAGGCCGAGCCCTCCAGCTTGAAGCGTTCGACCACCAACCCGGTCGTCACCACGCCGAAGCTTGTATGAGTCGAATCCTGCAGATGATGGCTCAGCGGCGCCAGCGGCAGCTCCGAAGCCGACGTCCGGTGAATGTAGGTGACCGGCCCGAGCGCAGGTTCCGCCGACGGCCCTCCATACAATTCCCAGGAGATCTTCTCTGACAGCGGCAACGTATACAGCGCCGAGAGCTCCGCGAACACGTTGTGCGGATGCTGGTGGTCGACCAGGGTCTCTCCATGGTAAGTCTCCCCGGTCTGAAACAGCTCCGGGAATCCCGGATGCGGCGACGTCAGCGATTCCGCCGAAAACATTTGCCGCAAAAAAATCGTTCCCTTGCCGAGCCGGTGCTGTTCCATCAGCATGCCCCAATTTACCGACTCGGCTTTACCCTCGCCACGCGGTCCGCCTTGCTGGTTGTAGTCGGCGAAGATCACGCCATGCGCCATCAGTTCCCATCCGCCGCGCATCAGCATCCACTCGTGTTCCGGCACCGAAGCCGCCTCCCAGGCCGTTCCCGACCCGGCGTGCGGCGAGGGCAACTGCGAAGCAGCGTGCTCCTCCATCTCCATGTTCATTCCGGCCATGGAAGTGTCCTGCGCTGAGGCTGCGCATAATAGCGCCGCAACTGCAACCGAGCAGCCGAGGATTGAACCCCAGAAAGTCCTATCCACAAAAACCTCGTTCTCCCAAAAGCAAAGCAAGGATGTGTGTGATCAACACACGCACATGAGCGCGCGTCGATGAGGAATGGGGAGGAGGCTGCGGGTCAGATCCGGAGAATGACGCGGCCAGGCGGACTGGCGGAACCTGCAAGTGCAGAGAAAGATGCGTTGCCGGAACTCGCAGCTGCAAGAACAACGATTGCGCCGTCCTCCAGCGCCAGCAGCGTAGGGCGCGGCGAAAAAATGCTAGTCAGCAAGGCGGAGGGATGACGCCCCACGCAGCAACGATAGTCAGCGGGATGCGGATCAGCTGGCGCTCGGGCGGGATGGCACCCGGCGTGGTGCAAAGGCGCCGCAGCTGGTAAAAGGCAAACGGCTCCCGCAGAGGCAACAACCATCGCGCTCAACAGCGCCACCGCAATAATCTGTGAGAAAGGCTGGTTCACAATTACGTCCCGGTGATCTTCACGCGGAGCTCCTCAGGCAGGCGCTCCCGAATTTCCTGTGGCAGCCGGTCATGCACCCGCCGCGCTCCTTGTTTGGCCGCATCCAGCACCGTGACCGGCGCCGGAGTAGCCACCGCCACCACCAGCCAGATCAGCGCCGAAAGGGCAAAGCCAGCCAGCGCCGCCATCTCCAGCCAGAAGGCATGCCGCGGAACAAAGTGCCGGATCACTCCAAAAGCCAGCAGAAACACGCCGCCCGAAACCGAGGCCAGTGCGATCAGACCTACATCAATCGTGCGGTGGATACGCTGCCACCCTCGGCAACGTCCGCACTCCACAAAATGGCTTTCGTAGTCGCCGCGCATCTCCGGCGCCAGGCCGGAAATGTCATACCGCCAGCCCGCCAGAATCTTTCCTACAATAGGATCAATGCACTGCTGACTCATAAGTAATTACATCCGGATCGGCGGCAACACCTCAGACTGCATCGCCACCAGCACCCGGTTCTGAAAGAGACGGTTCTGAAACAGCCCACCCCGCTCGGCCAGCGCCCTTTCTGCCTCTCGCCGGGCTATTTCCGGATGATTGTTCTGCTCCGACAGATGCGCCAGCACCACAAACGCTGCACCATTATCATAGTCGTTAATGAAGAAATCCGCGAGTTTCAGGTTCGACAGATGTCCCACGTTGCTCGCCACCCGCCGCTTCACCGACCACGGATAAGACCCGCCACGCAGCATCTCCACATCATGATTCGATTCCATTACCAAAATGTCCGACCCACGCAGGTGGTCGCGCACATTAACCGGAAGGTAGCCTAAATCGGTGGCCACGCTCACCTTCGCGCCCTCCACCCGAAACGTGAATCCCACCGGATCAGCGGCATCATGCGGAATCGTAAAGGGCTTTACCTCAATATCGCCAACCTGAAAGCGATGCCCCGACTCGAACCGTTCCAGCTTCTCCAGCTGCGGCCGTTCGCCGTTCTCGTCACGCATAGCCCGCGCCCAGGCCGCATGCGTCGCCCCCGTCATGAATATTGGGATGCGCAACTTCTTCGCCAAAGTCGCTAAACCATAAATGTGGTCGGAATGCTCATGGGTAATCAGAATCGCCGAAAGCGACTGCGGATCCTCGCCCAGCCCCTTCATGCGCTTGAAGGTCTCCCGGCAGGAAATGCCGGCATCCACCAGAATCCGGGTGTGCGCGCTGGCCACAAACGCACAATTCCCCCGGCTCCCGCTGGCCAGCATCGAAACCGTCACACCCATCCCCGCAGCATACGCGCCCGCCCTGTGGATTCGGGAGTAACTTTCTGGTTATCCAATACCTAAGGGCAGTGGTCAGTGATCGGTGGCCGGTGGCCAGTCCCGGTTTCAGGGTTTTCTGGCCACTGATCACTGATCACTGGCCACTGGCCACTGCCATTTACTTCCCCTGCCGCAAATTATCGATAACCCCGCGCATCAGCGACCCGCCATAGGCCCCCGCAATGCCCGGCAACGACGCCAGAAACGATCCATAGACCTGCGCCCGCGTAGGCTTCACCGTAAGCACCAAATAGGCACCCAGCTCAGCCAGAGGGACGAACACGCCCACCACCACCACCCACCGCCAAGGCCACCGCGGCCGCAGCAGTCCGAGCAGCATGCAAGCCATCAACACCAGCAGCGCCGTAATGAGCAGGTCGTCGATCATTACATCCGCCCACCCCGTGCCAATCCCAGCCAGTGCGGCCAGAAGATAAAAGGGAGCGTCGCTGCCGCTGGGCGGAGAGACTGTCTCAGTAGTCATGATCTGCGAGTTACCACTCGCTACCAGGTACTCGGTACCAGGTACTCGGTACTATGCAATCCTCAATACTGATAAAATCCCCGCCCGCTCTTGCGTCCCAACCACCCCGCGTCCACCATCTTGATCAGCAACGGACAAGGCCGGTACTTAGGATCTCCCAACCCATCCTGCATAACCCGCATGATATCGAGGCAAACGTCGAGCCCAATAAAGTCAGCCAAAGTCAGCGGCCCCATAGGATGCGCCATCCCCAGCTTAAATACCTCATCCACGGCCTCTGCCGTAGCCACGCCCTCCATCACCGCATACATCGCCTCATTCAGCAAAGGCATCAGCACCCGGTTCGAAACAAATCCCGGAGCATCGTTCACCTCAACCGGAGTCTTCTCGAGCTTCACCGCCAACTCGCGCACCGCAACAAAAGTCTCCGCCGAAGTAGCCAGCCCGCGAATCACCTCCACCAGCTTCATCACCGGCACAGGATTAAAAAAGTGCATTCCGATCACTTTTTCGGGACGCTTGGTCAAGGCAGCGAGTCTAGTAATGGAGATCGAAGAAGTATTCGAAGCCAGAATTACATCCGGCCGCGCCACCCGGTCAAGATCGCGAAAAATCTCTGTCTTGACCTCAATTTTCTCGGTAGCCGCTTCCACAATAAAATCGCACTCGGCTAGCTTGGCGCGGTCGGTCACGGGATCGATTCGCCGCAGTGTCGATTCTTTGTCCTCGGCGGAAATCTTGTTTTTCGCCACTTCGCGCTCAAGACTCTTGATGATAGTCTCAAGGCCGCGATTCAGGAATCGCTGCTCCACATCGCACAAGACCACGGAATAACCGCCTCGCGCAAAGATTTGCGCAATGCCGCTGCCCATCGTCCCAGCTCCGACTACACCTACACGTTTTATTTGCATAAGGTGCGCCCCGATGAAAACGTTTGAGTCTATCACCACATACTGGAGGTCCGAAATGGCACGCGCAAAGGCACAATTCTCCCGCCTCAGAGCCCCTACAGCCCGCCCAAGCGTGTGGCTGCCTCGGGCTCGCGGCGGTCCCGCATTCGGAGGTGTAAAATATTCAAGCGAGCCCTAATGCCCGAGTCGTCAGCTTGAAAGGAACTCCCATGGCAACCCTAGAACTCCCCACCCGGCCGCGCACGGTCTCATCCCATCAAGGCCCCTTCATCAATGAACCGTTTTTCGATTTCACGAAAGAAGACAACGCCCGCAAGATGCGCGCCGCCATCGAACGAGTCCGCGGCCAGGTTGGCCGCGAGTATGACCTCATCATCGGTGGCCAGCACGTCAAGACCACCGACAAGATCAAGTCCCTGAACCCTTCGAAGCCGTCGCAGGTAGTAGGAATTCACCAGAAAGCCGGCAAAGAGCACGTCGAGCCGGCGATGACCGCCGCGCTAAAGGCATTCGATTCCTGGAAGCACACTCCTATCGAAGACCGCGCCGGCCTGCTGTTCCGCGTAGCCGACCTGCTGCGCGAACGCAAAATGGATTACATGGCCTGGCTCGTCTTCGAAGTCAGCAAAAACTGGGGCGAAGCCGACGCCGACATCTCCGAGACCATCGACTTCTGCGAGTTCTACGCCCGCGAAGCCTTGCGCTTCGCCAAAGCTGAACCGCCAGTGCAGATGCCCGGCGAGCGCGACTCGCTTACCTACATCCCGCTAGGCGTCGGCGCGGTGATTCCCCCGTGGAACTTCCCCTGCGCCATCATGGCCGGCATGACTCTCGCCTCCATCGTCAGCGGCAACACCGTAATCCTGAAGCCTTCGAGTGATTCCCCCACCATCGCCGCCAAATTCATCGAACTGCTCGAAGAAGCCGGCATGCCCGAAGGCGTAGTCAACTTCTGTCCCGGCGCCGGCGCCAGCTTCGGCGATGCCGTCGTCGCGCATCCGAAAACGCGTTACGTAGCCTTCACCGGCTCCCGCGAAGTCGGACTCCATATCAACAAGACTGCCGCTACCCAAGCCCCCGGCCAGCTCTGGATCAAGCGCACCATCCTCGAGATGGGCGGCAAAGACGCCATCATCGTCGACGCCGACGCCGATATCGACTCCGCTGTCGAAGGCGTAGCCCAGGCCGCATTCGGCTTCCAGGGCCAGAAGTGCTCCGCCTGCTCCCGCGCTATAGTCGACGAGCGCATCTACGACAAGTTCCTCGAACAACTCAAAGCCCGCGTGGAAAAGATCACAGTCGGCGATCCCGCCGAAAACGCCAACATGGGCGCCGTAATCAACGAAGGCTCGATGAAGACAATCCTCGCCTACATCGAACAAGGCAAGAAAGATGGACGTCTCCTCACTGGCGGCGAGCGCGCCACCGAAGCCGGAGAAGGCTACTTCATCCGCCCCACCGTAGTCGCCGACATCCCCGCCGGTTCGAAACTCGAGCAGGAAGAAATCTTCGGACCCGTGCTCGCGGTAATCAAAGCCCGCGGCTTCGACAACGCCATGGAAATCGCCAATGACACAGAGTTCGGCCTGACCGGTGCCATCTACACCAAATCCCGCGACAAAATCGACCGCGCCAAAAGCGAATTCCACGTAGGCAATCTCTACATCAACCGCAAATGCACCGGAGCCATGGTCGGCGCCCACCCCTTCGGCGGCTTCAACATGTCGGGAACGGATTCCAAATCCGGTGGCCCCGATTACTTGTACTTGTTCACGCAAGCCAAGTCGGTAGCGGAAAAAATTTGATTGTCATTCTGAGGCGGGCGTTTTTTGCCCGCCGAAGGACCCGGGCGAGCCGCGCGATGTGCCGCGTTTTTTGCGGCACAATAATCGCGCGTCCGGCTCGCTTCCTCATTTGCTCTTTCCCGGCACCACCGCCGCCGGATTCCTCTCCAAAAACTGCCGCTGATGCCAATACGGATAAACCGGCGTCACATCGCTAACGCCATCCAACTTCGCAACCTGCTCGGCGGACAAATCCCATCCCACCGCGCCCAGGTTCTGCCTTAACTGTTCCTCATTCCGTGCCCCAAAGATCACCGTCGAAATCGACGGCCTCTGCAACACCCAGTTCAGCGCCACCTGAGGCACGCTCTTCCCCGTCTCTTTCGCAACCTCATCCAGCGCATCCACCACTTTGTACAGATGCTCATCCGAAACCTGTGGACCTTGCCCAGCCGTCTTGTGCAGCCGGCTCTCCGCTGGTAAGGGTTTTCCGCGCCGGATCTTCCCCGTTAGCCGTCCCCAGCCCAGCGGACTCCACACCAGCGCGCCCACTCCCTGGTCCAAAGCCAACGGCATCAATTCCCACTCATACTCCCGGCCAATCAGCGAGTAATAAACTTGATGTCCGGAGTAGCGCGCCCAGCCAAACTTATCGGCGACATCAAGCGACTTCATCAAATGCCATCCGGAAAAATTCGAACACGCAATGTATCGAACTTTCCCGCTCACTACCAGCTGATTCAGCGTGCTCAGCACTTCCTCGACCGGAGTCAGCGCATCAAATCCGTGCAGATGATAGATGTCGATGTAATCCGTGCCTAGCCGCCGCAAACTGGCTTCGCAAGCCCGGATCAGGTGATATCGCGACGACCCCAGATCATTCGGCCCCGGTCCCATGCGGAAAGTGGTCTTCGTCGAGATCAATACGGAGTCGCGCCGTCCAGCGACAGCCTTCCCCAGAATTGTTTCCGAGAGCCCGTCCGAGTAAACGTCCGCAGTATCGAAAAGGTTGACCCCCGCTTCGAGACAGATGTCTACCAGACGAGTCGCCTCAGCCACATCGCTAGCGCCCCAGGCGCGAAAGAATTCGTTCGACCCGCCAAACGTCCCCGTTCCAAAACTCAAAGCCGGTACCTTCAATCCAGATCGTCCCAACGTTCGAAATTCCATGAGAAGTAGATGCATCCGTCATCAGAACGATGCGCTCACAAAGGGCAGTTCTCAAACTGCTTCGCGGAGGAGCAAGGATCGGGAAGGGCACGGCTTCAGCCGTGCCACCAGAGGCGCAACTGACCCCGGCTTTAGCCGCTGAGGGGATCGCTTCGCACCGGCTTCGAAATAAAAAGGCCGCCCCGCAGGGCGGCCTTGCTCCAAGACACAAAAACTATTACGGCATAACGCCCGCCGGAGGCTGAGGCGCCGGCCCCGCAGTAGTAGCCGCAGCCGCCTCATTCAAAATCCGGTGATGAATGGTGAACAACGCCAGCTCGAGCCGGTCGGAAACGCCGATCTTGTCATACACGTTCCGCAGATAATTCTTGATGACCTGCTCGGTCGTCCCCAGTTGTGTGGCAATTTCTTTGTTCTTGTAGCCCTGCACAATCAGCGCCACGATGCGCAGCTCTTTCGCCGTCAGCCGGTCGCGCACCCGCAGCCCCACCATATCGTTCTCGGTCAGCTCGCTCGGCACTGCGACATCCTGCACCCAGGTCTCACCGCGTGCCACCTTGCGCACGCAGTCTACCAGCGCCGCGCTGGTCACGTTGCGGTAGACCACGCCATGCGCCCCGTTCGCCATGTGCCGCTGCGCGCTTTCGCCTGTGTCGGCCAGCACCACCACCCGTGTCTTGGCCCGGTTCGCCGACTGTATGATCGCGGCAAAATCGTTGTGGAAGCCCGCCGCCACCACCAGCACCGCGGCACGGAATTTGTCCAGAGCCATGAACATCTGCTCTTGCGTTTGGGCCTGCGCCACAATCCGCATCTCATCTTCCACCGCAAGCACCTTGGCGATGCCCGCCCGGAAGATTGCCTGGTTATCGGCCAGAATCAGTTTCAGCATGTTATCGGTACCCCAAAACTTGTATTGTCATCCTGAGGCGGGCGCTTTTTGCCCACCGAAGGATCCGAGCGAGCCGCGCGAAGCATCGCGCTTTTGGCTCGCTTCCTTACCAAACTGTTCAGCGACCAAATCCTCGCTTCTAAATCTACGAGTTCCTCACGAACTCATACGAATCAATCACGCAGGCCACGCCGCGGCCTTCTTCGCTGGTCCCGGTTGGGTCGGCGCGCACGACGCGCCCTTTGCACTGGATCACTACATTCTCCTGTCCCCCGGTGACGTCGGGTGGAAGCGTAATTTCAAACTCCACCGGCGAACCAATCTCCAGCGACGCGTCGGCCCGAATGTAAACTCCCGCCGCGCTCAGATTCCCTGTAAGTCCTTTAGTGTCGCCGCTGGCATGCTCGTCGTGAATCTTGATCGGCAATTCCAGCGGAAATCTTTTTCCGGTCCGTGCTTCGGACACAGTGCCTCCTAGTTCCTAAGCTAGTTCCTAATCTAGTTCCTGGCTCGATCCTTCGACTCTCGACAAGCCCACACCACGCCACCAGAATACGCCACTGGCACGCGGATCAGCCACTTTTGTTGCTCACGGGCGGTTATATCACGGATGCAACCCGGATAAAAGCCTGATTACGAGTTGGTTAGGGGTAGAACCTAGATTCCCCCCTTTTGCAACTGAATCAGAACCTTATCAATCGGCACCCGCGTGCGCTGCCGACGAAGCCGCGCCGCCGGTATGCTGCATGGCATGCTCGATAGCCAATCCTAACTTTGAACCCATCGCCTGCAATACACTCAGATCCTCAGCCGTGAATGCGTCCGGTCGCACCCGGTAAACCGCCAGCACCGCAACCACCCTCGAGGTTCCTTCCAACGGCACGGCCAACGCCGAACGCAGCGTGCTGTATTTGCTGGGGTCATTCAGATAGCCCGGTTCGACCGACGGATTGCCATTCAAGATCGGCTTGGCGTTCTGCGCCACCCACCCCGATAACCCTTCCCCCATCGGAATTCTCAACGACGAAAATAGCCGGAAATTATCCCCGCTCACAAACTCCGGGATCAACACTTCTTTCCTGAGAACATACACCGCCATGGAGTCGTGCGGTACCAGCTGCTTCACCCGCACCGCTAGCAGAGCGATCGTGTCGTCCAGACCAAGTGATGCCCCAAGCTTGTAGCCAAACTCACACAGCTCTTGTGCTCCCTGCCGGGCTCCCGCCATTACAGTCACGTGGCCCCTGGCGGACCTTTGAAAAAGAGGCTTCTCCGACTCCGCGAAACCTGCCGCAGGAGCCAATCCCCGCTCCACCTTGATGTCAGTCGACAACTTCGGCGGAGCCTGAAAGGGTTGTTCCTTGGCAAGCTTCTCAAGCTCCACATAGCGCCGCTGCAAAATCCCCACCACCCGCGGATCGAAACTGATGCCCGCCTCTACCGCCACCTTAGCCATCGCTTCGTCCAGCGGAAGCGCTCTCCGGTATTGCCGGTCAGAAGCCAGCGCGTCCAGGCAATCGACCGCCGCCAGAATCCGCGCCCCGATCGGTATGTCTTCGCCTTTCAATCCATTCGGGTAACCACTTCCGTCCCATTTCTCGTGGTGCGCGCGCACGATCGGCACAACCGGATACGGAAAATCTACCTGCTCCAGAATCTCCGCCCCCACAATGGGATGGATCTTCATCTTTTCGAATTCTTCTGGTGTGAGCTTCCCCGGCTTGGAAATAATGTGCTCCGGCACCGCCAGTTTGCCAATGTCGTGCAGCACTGAAGCCGCCCGCAGTGCTTCCGTTTCGTCTTCGTTCAAACCCAGCTCCCGCGCCAGTTCCATCGCGTAAACCCGCACTCGCTGCAGGTGCTCGCCAGTGGTTTCATCCTTCGCCTCGATCGCCAGTGCCAGGGCTTCAATGGTTCGCAGGTGAAGATTGGAAACCTTCTCCGCGTGCTGCTTCTCCGCTTCCAGTTTCCCCAGGTAAAGACGATACGAGCGGTACATAAGGTAAATTGGCGGCAGAACCAATAGAGACGCTTGCCATCCGATGTGCCGGTTCAAAAAGCTGATCAACCCCGCGACCGCCGCCCCAACCAGGTAGTACGGGAACAACCAGAGATAGCTTTCGGTGCAAACCCTCCACACGGGTTTGTCTTCCGTCAGTCCGATAATGGTGGACATCGCCGCCGTACTGAACAGGAAATGTGTGACCGCTGCCGCCAGCAGGGCCAGCGGTCCGGGACCATGCAGAACATGCACCGAGACCAATTGATAAGCGCCGAAAGCTGCCGCGCTGCAAACCGTCACCTGCGACAAATTGAACACCAGTTGCACCGGTTTCGGCTGTCGCGCCGGCTTCCAGTAAAACTGGCCGAGCGTTCTCCCCAGGCCGATGAGCAGCGTCTCCGCCAAACTCAGCTCCAGAATGCCCAGCAGCGTGAACAGGAAATTCATCGACATCGTCCCTTCGATGCCGGGCAGGCTTACTTTTAGGGATGAGGCCAGCAGCGCCGCCGCCATGTAGCAGGCGAACTTGATCGGGTCCGTCGAGTGCCAGTGCAGGAACGCAAAAGCGAAACAGCCGAAAGCTGCCATCGCCATTCCGGCGATGTACGCACGTGCGCCAATATGTCGTCCCCATGACATTAAGAGTCCCTTTAGATTTTTGCCGAATTAAGGGTCCATGTCCGCCCTAAACTGGTGCCTCTGGTTACCATCGTGCTCGTTTCGAAAGGGCAGGGACAAACTGTCCTCGCCCCAGCCCAATGGGACAAGCTGTCCCTCGGACCGCCAACCTAGGCACGCTAACTCGTTGATTTGGAAGGACCACCACCATCCAGCTTTGGCCTTCCGGCTGCACTTCTACTCCCGGAATCAGCTCCATCACCGGGCGGCTCTGTCGCTGCCCCCGAGGGGATATGAAAAGACTCTTAGTCGTGTTGCTACTCGTCACCGGAGCCCTGGCCCATGCCGCGAACTCGAAAATAGCTCCCGAATTGCAAAACTATACGTCCGCCCAACAGGTCCAGGTGATCGTGCAGTATGCCCCCGGGACCCAGGTGAGTTGCACCGGACTGCTCGGCCTTGTCGATTGCCTGGTAAACGACATTCTGGCCCTCGGCGGCAAGATTCTGGCGGACCTGCCGCTTATCAACGGCGTAGTTGCCCAACTCGATGGCAACGCCATCCAGACCCTCTCGAACCACTCAAATGTTGTGTACATCAGCACTGACCGGCCTTTGTCGCCGTCGCTCAGCAATGCCGCCTCTGCTGTCAACGCGCCCTTCGCATGGCAGTCGAACTACATCGGAACTGGCGTTGGGGTCGCGCTGATCGACAGCGGTGTGAGCAGTCATCCGGACCTCGATCTGGGTATCCTTCCTCTTTCGCGAGTTGTGTATCAACAGTCCTTTGTGCCCGGAAATTCAAAAACCAATGACCAGTTCGGGCACGGCACGCACGTCGCCGGGTTAATCGCTGGCGACGGTCTCAGTTCAACCGGCTTTTCCTACACCAAGACCTTCAAGGGGATTGCGCCGGGAGCAAGCATCGTCAACCTGCGAGTACTGGATCAGAACGGCGCCGGTACCGATAGTTTGGTGATTGCCGCCATTAACCAGGCGATCTCTCTGAAATCGCGCTACAACATTCGTGTCATCAACCTTTCGCTCGGCCGCGCGGTGTATGAGAGTTACAAACTCGATCCGCTCTGCCAGGCCGTCGAACAAGCCTGGAAGAACGGAATTGTGGTCGTGGTTGCAGCCGGCAATAATGGCCGTTACCAACCCACCGACGGTTACGCCACTGTCACTTCCCCCGGCAACGATCCTTATGTCATCACCGTCGGCGACATGAAGCCCATGGGCACGCCTACGCGAGTCGATGACCTCATTGCCAGCTACAGCTCCAAAGGCCCAACGGTTGTTGATGCAGTCGTGAAGCCCGATATCGTCGCCCCCGGCAACCTCCTGGTCTCGCTTGAGGCTCCTGGCTCCACGCTCTTTACCCAATATCCGGGCAATCAAGTGCCCTACAGCTACTACGTCAAGGGAGGAAGCAGCGTATCTTCTCCCACCTATTTCCAGCTGAGCGGAACCAGCATGGCGACGGGCATCGTCAGCGGTGTCGTCGCCGACCTGCTGCAAAAGAGTCCGAGCCTCACTCCCGACCAGGTCAAGGCTCGGCTGATGCTCACCGCATACAAGACCTTCCCTGCCTCGAGCAGCACCACCGACGCCACCACCGGCATCACCTACACCGACCAGTATGACGTCTTCACCATCGGTGCCGGCTACGTAGATGTCGAGGCTGCGCTCAATAGCACCGCCGTAGCGAAAGGCACCGCAATGTCTCCCATCGCTACGTTTAACTCCACCACGAACCTGGTTTACCTCGCCGACGATCCCTCGGCGGTTTGGAACACATCAACCACCTGGTCGAATGCGGCCGTATGGGGCTCTTCGCAGTTCGTGACCGGAACTAAGGCAGTGTCAAGTGGCGCGTCATCGAGAGCCGGTTCGCTTTTGGCCAACGATGCCCTCTGGGGCAGCGACGCGCTCTGGGGCAGTGACGCACTCTGGGGTAGCGATGCCCTCTGGGGTAGTGACGCGCTCTGGGGCAGTGACGCACTCTGGGGCAGCGATGCCCTCTGGGGCAGCAATGTAGTGGGCGGAGAAAACTAACTTCCACCCTTCATGAGCTAAAAAGGGGGCTGTTCTCTAATCGAGAACGGCCCTTTTCCATAAGTTCTCCGGACTGCCACCAGTGATGCAGTTTGACCATTACCTCACGACTGTCATCCTGAACGGAGCTGTTTTTCGGGCGGAACGAAGGATCTCCATCTGAACCGGCGAACGCGCCGCCCTAAATATGAAGCGACTCAAAAGCGATTCATCTCAAGGATGATTGGTCAGATCAATCGACAAACCCCTCCTCAGTCTGCGACCGTGTATTTTCAGTGTTTTATGCTGCCTCAATCTGCTAACGTTGCCACATTCTGCCGAAATTTCGAGGCGTTAGGATACAGATTCCGATACAGCCGGGGAGGGCTTGAGACGGCGAGACAGGAACGTCGCAGCCAATCCGCCTACGATTTGGGCAGCGATGAACAGCGGGACATCGACGGGCCGAATCCCAGAGAAGGTGTTGGAGAGCGAACGTGCGATTGTGACTGCCGGATTTGCAAATGATGTCGATGCAGTGAACCAGTACGCAGCCGTGATGTAGGCAGCGACCGCGAACGGAACAGCGGAAGCCCGCTGTCGTGAGCATCCGAAGATGACAATGAGCAGGCCAAACGTCGCAACAAACTCGCTCAAAGCGAGTGACCAACCCGGACGGGCGTGAAGCGAGATTGAGACGACAGAAAGTCCAAACATCAGATGAGCGACGACAGCCCCGGCGATCCCGCCGACGATCTGGACGACAACATAAGCCGAGGCGTCCGTCCACGATTGACCGCCCTCGATTGCGTCAGCCAACGTGACCACCGGGTTGAAGTGTGCTCCTGAGATTGCTCCGAACGCCAAGATCAAAGCGACAAGTGCGGCTCCCGTCGCAATCGTGTTTGCAAGCAGCGCGACAGCGACGTTCCCGCCCGCCAGCCTCTCACCCATAACACCAGAGCCGACAACCGCAGCGACAAGGAACGTTGTGCCAATGAACTCCGCTGTCAATCGAGCACCGAGTGAGAATTTCATCGCCGTCCAATATCGTTGAGCTCTTTTTTCAGAGCGAGGTTGTCGATTGATGAGAGTGGCAGAACTAGAAATAGCGAGATACGTCGGTCCAGCATGAAGAATGCGTCTCGATACACCCTCTGACTTTCTTCCTCAGTCCCTTCGACGGCTGCCGGGTCTGGTACTCCCCAATGGGCTGTCATCGGTTGCCCCGGCCATATCGGGCAGACTTCCTTCGCGGCACTGTCGCAGACAGTGAACACGAAGTCGAGTTTCGGTGCATCCAGCGTTGAGAACTCCTCCCAAGACTTGCTTCTGAATCCATCGGTCGGGATGTGGGCTGCTTCGAGTTGCCTCAACGCCTCTGGTCTCACCTTCGCTGATGGATGGCTCCCGGCACTGTAAGCAGTGAACCGGGGTCGTCCCTTCGAGTTCATAATTCCCTCTGCCATGATCGAACGTGCGGAGTTGCCCGTGCAGAGGAATAGGACGTTGTAGTGATCTTTCATGAGTTGCCGTAAGGTTTGACACCACGAATGAATGCACTCATGAATTTGCCGTCAACCTGCGGGGCAATGGCATCGACATCGATATTCTGGCCCGCCAAAAACTCGCGAGCATCTTCAATCCGATAGACTCGTGTCGGCTCAAGCTCTATCTGCTCGAATCCAGCCAACCCCAGCTTGCTCCGATAGTCGTTCTCTTCTAGCGCTCCCGCGACACAGCCGACCCAAAGCAGAACGTTCTTGCGAATCTCAGGGAGCATCTCACCACGGGTAACGACATCGGAGACTGCGAAGCGGCCTCCCGGCTTGAGCACTCGAAACGCTTCCCGCAGAACAGCATCCTTATCGGCGGACAAGATTGATGACGCAGTTGGAGATGACGACATCGACGGACGCATCGGGCAGCGGGATGTGCTCAATCTCACCCTTCAGGAACTCCACGTTTTCAATCCCGGACTTCCGCTTGTTCTCGTTGGCAAGCGCCAGCATCTCGTCCGTCATGTCCAATCCGTAGGCCTTGCCGGTCGGCCCGACTCGCTTCGCGGAAAGTAAGACATCAATCCCTCCGCCTGAGCCCAGGTCGAGAACAGTCTCTCCGGCGTTGAGCTTCGCCAGGGCTGTCGGGTTTCCGCATCCGAGCGATGCCAGCAACGCCTCTTCCGGAATCTGGCCTGCTTGCGACACGTCGTAGAGGTTCGACGTTATTGGGTCACAGCATTCAGCCGATGCACTGGCCCCACAACAAGAACTTCCACCTGATGTCACGCGTAGTGCGGCTTGTCCGTACTTCTCTTTGACCACGTCTTTGATGTCCTGATTCATAACTCCTCACTTACAGCATTGAATGATTGATTCCGGCTTCAATGCTTTGTTCCGTGTGCAGCATTCGGCATACAAGAACTGAAGAACTTCCTGCAGCGCATCTGTGTTCGCGGTGTATCGCAAGAACGTGCTCTCTCGGGAGACGCTGACGAGGTCTTCAGACTTCAGTTTGTCGAGATGATGAGAGAGTGTCGAGTTCGGGATGTCCAACTCTTCCTGAATCTCCCCGACGACAAGGCCGTCCGGGTGCGCGGCGAGAAGTAATTGCATGATCCGCAGACGTGCCTCGGTGCCCATTGCTGAGAACATGTCCGCATACTTCACTACCTTGTCGGAGCCTCGTCGCACGTTTAACACGTTTCGATAATTGCAGAAACACGGAATGGTTGTCAAGGCAGAAAGATGAGAAGCACTTCACATTTATGCGTATCGCACGAGCTATTCAGACTTACGGTAGTGGCTCAGTTTGAAATGAGCCGCTACCTGACTTACTGTCATCCTGAGGCCCGCGTTCTTTGCGGGCCGAAGGACCTATGCATTCGCTTGCAGCTCCTGTACCGCGCTCTTCGCCCGCGCCGTGTCCAACGCCCAGAGCATCCATTGCCACGGATCCTTAAGACTTACCGTCACGCGCCCCTCGTGATACCGTTTGATTTAAGCTTTTTTCTTCTGAGGGGACCTAACTTATGCCCGGTTCATTCTTCTCTTTCATCCGCGCCATTCGTCGTCCGCGACCCTTCATCCGCCAAGTCGCCGCTCTCGTCGTCGCCCTGGCCACGTGCCTGCAAGCCCAGCAGCCTACACCCCAGAAGCCCACCAACGACGAATCCGCGTCCGCATCGCGCCAGACCCTGGTGCAGTTCAACGATGCCCTCGAGAACCTCGCCGCGAAAGTATCTCCCGCGGTAGTTCAGATCCTGGTAACCGGCTACGGCCCGCTGCACGAAGAGAGCCGCTCCGAGACCTCGCTCATCGTGCGCCAGCACGCCGTCGGCTCCGGAGTCATCGTCGATCCCACTGGCTACATCATGACCAACGCCCACGTAGTCGAAGGCGCGCAGCGCATCCGCGTGGCTCTGCCCCTGCCCACCGATACGGGCCGCGCCGTGGCTGCGGGGAAGCGCCGCATCCTCGAAGCCCGCCTCGTGGGTTCGCACAAAGAAACGGATCTTGCGCTCCTCAAAATCGATGAGAAGGACCTTCCTACGCTAGTCCTGCTCGCTCAACAGCGTCCCCGCGTTGGTCAGTTAGTGTTCGCCATCGGCAGTCCCGAGGGCCTGCAAAACTCCGTCACCATGGGAGTCGTAAGCGCCGTGGCCCGCCAGGCCGATCCCGACAAGCCGCTCACCTACATCCAGACCGACGCTCCCATCAACCCCGGCAACAGCGGAGGACCGCTGGTCGATATGAACGGATCGGTGATCGGCATCAACACCTTCATCCTTTCAACCGGCGGTGGCAGCGAGGGCCTGGGCTTTGCCATTCCGGCGCGCATCGTCGATTTTGTCTACCACAGCCTGCGCAAGTACGGCCACGTTCATCGCGTCGAGATCGGAGCGGTCGCGCAGGAAATCACGCCCACTTTGGCTGACGGCCTCCAACTCGCTCAGCACTGGGGAGTCATCATCGCCGACGTCAAGCCCGACGGCCCCGCCGCCGCCGCCGGCCTCCAGGTTCAGGACATCGTTCTCACTGCCGATGACCGCCGCATCGAAACTCTTCCCCAGCTTTCTTCGGCTCTGTATCTGCACCGTCTCGATCAGGTGCTCAAGCTCGAAATCCTGCGCGGCGGCCAGAAGAAAACTCTCTTCATTCCCGCCATCGAGCATCGCGATCAGATCGATCAACTCTTCGATGCCGCCGACCCCGAGAAAAATCTGGTCCCCCGCCTCGGCATTTTAGCCATCGATCTAACCGACGACCTGCGCGCCAAAATCGGGACGCTGCGCATTCCCTCCGGAGTAGTCGTGCTCGGCCGCGCCGCCGACCTCATCATGCCCGACACCGGCCTCCAGACCGGCGACATCATCCACACCCTGAACACCACTCCCATCACCTCCATGGACGCCCTTCGCGCCGCCGTCCTCGCCCTGAAGCCCGGCGATCCCGTAGTCCTCCAGGTAGAACGCTCAGACGGCCTCACCTACTTGAGTTTTGAAATGGAGTGAGCCTCGTACACGCGCGTCTCGTACACGCGAGTCTCGTACACGCGAGTCTCGCTTTGCCGTAAAATGTTCCCGGGCGCTCGTAGCTCAATCGGATAGAGCATCTGCCTTCGGAGCAGAGGGTTGGGAGTTCGAGTCTCTCCGGGCGCACCAGATTTCCCGCGAACGAAATGGTTTAGAACGCGCCGCCGCCGCCGCCGCCGAAACCGCCGCCGGAGAATCCGCCGCCGCTGCTGAAGCCGCCACCACCGCTCCATCCGGATCCCGAAGAACTGGCCCGAGGTGTGGAGACGAATACCTGGTGCATGTCCGTGGCCATGCCATGCATCGATGAAGAAAACAGGATGGGATTGAAAACCATGCCGTATCCGGAGCCGGCGGGGGCTGCGTACCAAGTCGGCGGATCTTTTACGATGCCGGCGAAGGCCTGTGCCCAGTGGTGTTCCACGCCCAGGGCCATCGCATACGGCAAGAATTTCTCGAAGGTATCAGGCGGCATGGTCTTGAGGCGCTCAGCGTCGACGCGGTTCATGAACTCCTGGAATCCGAGTACGGCGGTGTGAATGCGGGATCCTTTGAGGGTCTTCGCCGTCATCTGGCGGGCAAAGAGCCACCAAATCACGGCGGCGATCACCAGGCAGACGATCAGCACTGGAACGGAACTGAGGAAGTCGGCCCATCGCATGTACTGGAAGATGGCGAAGGGCACGAGGATGCAGAAAGCGGCTCCGACGCTATAGCCATTGGCGGATTCGGGATCGAGCGCATAAATGCCTTTCTGCTTGAGCGCCGACATAATATCTGTGCGGACCACGGGCACGGCGGTGTAGAAGCGGTTTTTCAAGCTGGAGAGGCGCGTATCGGTGGCAGCCCCGGCGAAAATGTTTTCCAGCATGACGCGCTCGTGAGGAGCAAGGCCGCGCCAGTCTTGCCGTTTCTGGAGCAAGTGGAAGATGTAGTCCTTGTTGTGGAAGAGGAGACCTTTTTCGTCGGTCTCTTCGATCTTGAGAAAGCCGCGCACGGCAAGATCGACGATGGTCGACGTAATGTCGCGGGGATGGATGCGGTCGTCGAGCAAGGTTCCGGCTTCGGCGGGAGAGATTCCAGGCGGCGGCTCATACATGGGCGCGACCGACATGCCGGGATCGGGATCGCGGCCTTTGTACCACCACAGCGGCAACATCACGGCGAGCGTGACAAGCGGCAGAAAAACCGCGGGATTGCCGCCGACGAACCAGAATAGTCTGGTGAGCCGGCCGGGCTCTTTGAGAATGCCTTTGGGGATATAGACGTCGATGGTGAGGCCGCCGCGCATGGGCAGGGGATTATTGGTTTCGAACTCCGCGTTCGAGCCTTCAACCTTAGCGGTTGCGTTGCGCTCGGTCGAGCCGTAGACGCCGGTGAAGGCCTGCGCGCGCAGGGAGCCGCTGGCAGCATCGGGAAAGTGCACGCTGGCGCTGGCGTGATCGATGGGCACGGGCCAGTCGTTGCCGGTCACGTTCCAATAAAATTCGTCGTAGCTGATCGAAAAAGCGCGTGCCGTTGCGCACGCGGTAGGCGATCTTACGGTGCGCGTGGCATTGAAGGCGTCTGGGATGTAGATCTTCAGATCGCGATAAGCGCCGGAAGTCGAGGAGTCGTACTTAAGCTTGGCGCCGTTTTCGTCGGTGATGCTGATGACCTCGACGAAGAGTTGGTAGTTGGTGCCGTTCGGTCCGGGATATTCGATGGGAATCGTGCGGTGAATGCCGTGCCACTCGCCCTCGAAGTTGAGCGTGATGGTTTCGTTGACCAGACGCGCTGCCGTCGGGGGTGACGGTGATGGTGTCCTGAAAGTTGGAGACGCGCCAGGATTTGGCGGCGGCGGGAGCGGCAAGAATAAAGAGCACCAGCAGTGTAACCGCGCCGTCGTAGAGACGTAGCTTGCTAAGTCTTGCCGACGGCGCCTCTATGGCGGGCTGCTGATACGCTGCCGGCAGAGACGTTGCTAGCAACGTCTCCACGACAGGGTTTGGTGCTGCCGATGTTGTTCCTACATGCATTTCCCCACGCATACGATCAAAACTTCACGGCGACCGGCTCGCGGTCGGCATCCGTGGTCTCGAAGAACTGACGCGGCGTGAAGTTGAACATGCCGGCGAGAATATTCGTGGGGAACACCTGAATCTTGGTATTGAGGTCGCGGACCACCGCGTTGTAGTAGCGGCGCGAGTTCTGGATCGCATCTTCGGTGTCGCTCAAAGAGCCCTGCAGTTGGGTGAATTGTTCCGACGCCTTCAACTCAGGATAATTCTCGGCCACGGCAAACAGGCTCTTCAGCGCTCCGGTCAGCTGATTTTCGGCCACTGCCTTGCCCTCAGGCGTGGTGGCCTGCATGGCCTGGGAGCGGAATTTGGCAATGTTTTCGAACGTCCCTTTTTCGTGCGTGGCGTAGCCTTTGACGGTCTCGACCAGGTTAGGGATAAGGTCGTGCCTCCGCTTCAGCTGAATATCAATGTCAGACCAGGCGGAGTCGCAGCGTACCCGCAACTGCACCAGGCTGTTGTAACTGCCGACGAGCGCGACGGCGATGACGACGAGGAATGCGAGAAAGAGGATGCCGAACATGCGCGTCTCCTTGGGAGGTGCAGGATTATCGGAATCTTAATCCTTAAAACAATGGGACGTTAGCACAGGGAGGGCGAGGGTGCAAACGAAGTCTGGCAGGGTTATCTCGGTTTCTTCACGGCTCTCAGTAGGATGGTGAATGTGATGGGGATTTTGCAAACAGTTAGACAGAAACCTGAAACTATAGCGGTTTGGAGGACAACCCCTGAAAATGGCCCCACCAACCCCTTCGGCGAGGCACTTGCCCCAACAGGTACACTGGGGTTAGCATCAAGTCATGGCGCGATGTCGCTCAATCATAGTGTTGGTGTTGCTGGCTCTGTGGCTGGCAATTCCCGCACTCGCGTGCCTCCCAAATCCGCAGATGACGGCTGCGGAGGTGGCGTGCTGCAGGAAGATGGCGGGTAACTGCCACATGGGGGTCGGGCAGCATCCTTGCTGCAAGACTGTCTCCGACGCCCCGCAGCCTGTTGCCTCAGTCCAGTCAGTTTCGCGGATTCAACCACCTGTCGCGGTCGTCGCTGAGACTGCTGTTGTCTGTGCCCCTTCAACAACTGAAGCCGTAGTAATGCAAATAGGTCTCGGTCTACCGCCTCCCTCCCCGCCCGGTCTCCACCCGATCCTGAGAATCTGAACTCCGCGCTGCCCCGCACACAAGCGACGCATTCGTGTGCCAACACATCGCGGAGGAAAAATGAGATGTGCAGTGCTTTTCGTTATTGCTGGGCTACCGCTCCTTGCAGTTGCTGCGGAGCACGGTCCAGTCTTCGGGCTTGCCACACCCACAAATTCGCAAGGCGAGTGGAGTTTCGACGAGGGAGTATTCGGTCGAAGCACTGCCCTCGGTTCGCAAGCATCGGTGCGAGAGTTGGTCGCGTATGGATTTACGCCGCACCTGATGCTGTCGTTCACGCTTCCCGCCGTCATCGGAGACACTCGCCTTCCGCCGACGAGAATCCAACCGGGCGATGGCTTTGAGTCCGATGTCGCGTGGCGATTCCAACACAGAGCGACGAGGGTCGGCACGCGGTTTGAAAGTACCGCCTTCGCTGGTCTGGCAGTGCCGGGTCCGCAGTCCACGTTCACGCGGGTCGCTCACACGACAAACGCTCCCGGCGCGATGTTCGGGGCGGTCACTGGGATGGCGTCTCTCAGTAACTACGTTTGGCTCGGGGGTACGTACACGAAGTTCTACGAACATGATGGAGACCGACGACCCGACGTGCTCGACTACAGTCTGGTCTATGGCTATCGCCCCCCGAAGTGGAGAAGACCGCCAGACAGGTGGGATTGGAGGTTGTTCGGCGAATTAGTCGGCGAGCGCTCCAACAGACTTCTGCAAGCGAACGTTCCCGTCGCCGACACGGAGGCTCACCAAGTCTTCCTGGGGCCGACGGCACTGGGGATCTTTCACAACTACACCGTGAGCTTCGGCGCACAGTTTCCCGTGTACCAGAACGTCGGGTCGGCATTCCCGAAGGAACATGTTCGCTTCGCGGTCAACCTCAGCTATCTGCTCTTTCAACACGGACACTGACTAGGAGACTTATGAGAAAACTGTCTGCTGTGCTCGCATCGCTCTTGATACTCGCGTCCTCTGCTGTGGCGGAAGTCAAGTCCATTGACATCAAGATTTTCGGCATGGATTGAGAGGTCTGTGCACACGCCGTGCGCGTGTCCTTGAAATCGGTGTCCGGCGTCGATTCGGTTGATGTCAGCCTCGAAAAGGGGCTGGCGGTCGTAAAGATGAAACCGGGCAATACTGTGACGCTCAAGCGACTGAATGAGGCGATCGCTAAGAACGGATTTACGATGAAAGATTCAAGCGCAACCGTCGCTGGCAAGGTCGTCACAGGCGACGGCAAGGTGACACTCCGTGTTTCAGGTTCCAACGACCAGTTGCAACTCTTGCCTCAGTCTGGTGCTGCACCCAACGCGGCCTCTATGGTCGGCCAGACTGTCGTGGTTGAGGGCATAATTCCCGAGGGGGCGAAAGGCAAGGCGCCAGATTCCATTCGGTATCAGTCAATGACGGAAGAAAAATCACAATGACAATCGTCGCGACGAGCAAACGGTCAGCCGTGCTTAACTATTTCTCTCTATTCACCTCGCTCAGCACTCTCCTTTGCTGTGCCCTGCCGTCGTTGCTTGTGCTCGTAGGCCTCGGTACGTCAGTCGCCTCGATGCTGTCGTTCATGCCGTGGTTGGTCACACTCTCGCGGCACAAGCAGTGGACGTTCGCCGTGTCTGGAATCCTGACCGCACTCAGCTTCGTGAACATGTACTACATCGCGCCCCGTATTCGCGCAAAGCAATGCGGCGCAGATGACCCTTCAGCTTGCGAAGAGGCCAGCAGGGTAACCATCATTCTCCTCTGGGTCTCAGCAGGCATCTACGCAGTTGGAGTCTTCGTAGCCTATGCCCTCGGACCTATCTTGACGAGATTAGACAATGCCTGAAGTCTTGCCGCCGTTCTTGCGGGTAACTATTGAAATCAGGCGTTTATCACTCATTGGCTTCGGGGTCGTCAACTGAGGGTTCCGTCCCTCCGGGACTTATTCTTCTTCTTCCATTGCTGGCCTACCCCGGACTTACGTCCGGGGGCTAATGAATGCCCCTTCGACTTCGCTCAGGGCAGGCTCCGCTTCGCGACTGGAGCGTGTTTGCGGGCGAAATTTGCTTTCAGTTATACAAAACGGCTCAGAATTGTTGTCAAGGGGTGAAAGAGCGCGAAATCGACGCAGGCTATTGAAGGGAAAGGGAATATAAAGTCGGCAAAGGTGACGGTTTTACCCTATGCGAAATGTCATACTAGATATAGAGGGTAAATAAGGAAAAGTCGGGTCCCGGAACACGGAGCGGCGGAAGAAACTCCTTGCGGGGTCGATGCTGCGTCGGGGCAAGGGGGTCCTTCGACTGCATAAATGCTTCGCGGTCTGCGAAGCATTTAGTTCGCTCAGGATGACAACTCGTTCAGGATGACAGAACGGCAACGGTCGCGGCCTTATTGGCCGCGATTTTTATTTGGGTAAAAGACTGAGGCGAAGATGAAAAACCGGAAGAACCTGGGATGTTTGATCAAGGGAACCAAGGAGCGGGGAGCCTGGGCTGAACTGTACTTTATGGTGCTGGCGATGGGCCACGGGTTGAAGGTGTCGAGTCCGTATGGAGGGCTGGGACCTTACGACGTGGGGGTGGAGGATGGAACCGGGCCAGTCGTCCGAGTGCAGGTGAAGTGCACGCTTTATCAGTGCCACAAGGGCTGCTACTGCATGAGCATCAACGTCAAGGATGGGTCGAAGGGCCGGCGCGGTTATGCGCCGGGAACGGTCGACTTTTTCGCGATTTACATTATTCCCACCGATGACTGGTACATCTTGCCTTATGCGGTGGTGGGAGACCGGGATGCGAATGTGTATTTCAGGCCGGGGGTAAAGGGACAGAAATACGGCAAGTATCATGAAGCGTGGCATTTGCTGCTGAATGCTGCTAAGGGGCCGGAACGTTCCCCGCTTGAGATTCGCGCTTGTTGCGATGACGGGGAAGGAATGCGAATGGACGTCGAATCCGTGAGACCATCGTCGGCGGTGCGGAAAATGTTCCGAACGTTGTTCCGAACGTTGTCCCAAACGTTGCTCCGAACGTTGTCCGAAACGTTGTTCCAGGGGTGGGACACAGGCGTCCCTCAGTGGCTAAAGCCGGGGAATTTGTGTGCCCGATTCGCAGCGCTGAAGCGCTGCGCCACGCACCTGATCTGAGAACCTGGGAACCGAGAACTGGGAACTGGGTTGCTACTGCTGCGGGGCGAAGTAGCCCTTGCGGGCGCGGACTTGCAGGTCTTTCTTGAGGGCGGAGATTTCGATGGAGCGGTAGCGGCCGTCGGCATCGAAGTCGGCGGGCTTGTAGCTGACAATGTACTGGCTGCGGAGTTCGTCTTCGATAGCGGCAAAGGAACGGGTGATGTCCTTCATCTTGAAAGGAAAGAAGGCGCGGCCGCCGGTGGCTTCGGCGAGCTGTTCGAGAACTTTATCGCCACGCAGGATGAGGCCGCTGTCGTCAGTGGAGATGGCATAGATGATAACTTCGGCGCGCTGCGCCATCTCGATGGCTTGCGCGCGGGAGTATTCGCTTTGGTTATCTTCGCCGTCGCTCACCAGCACGATCGCCTTGCGCGCGGGATGATCGGGACGATCCTTTAGGAATTTCTCTTTGCAGGTGCGGTAGACGGCATCGTACAAGGCTGTGCCTCCACTATCGTGCAGCTTGTGCACACCGGCGGCCAGCAGTTGGACGTTGTCAGTAAAATCCTGGGTCATCTGGCTTTGAGTGTTGAATCCGACTACGAAGGCTTTGTCGAAGCCGGCGCGGACTGAGTGCATGAGGAAGCTGGTGGCGGCATCCTGCTCGAAGTCAAAACGGCTGTTGACCGATCCGCTCACGTCGATGAGCAAACCGAGGTGCAAAGGCAGATCGGTTTCGCGGCGAAAATTAAGAATGGACTGTGGCGGCTTGTGATCGTCAAGGATGGAGAAATCGTCTTGATTAAGGTCGCGGACAAATTTTCCGTGCTTGTCGGTGGCGATGAACAGCACGTTCACTTCATCGACGCGCTTGCGAATCGTGAAGCCGGCCTGGGGCTCGTCATCCGGCGCAGAAGGGTAAGCGCTGAGACTGGCGGTGTTGGTGGACTCGGCATCCGACTGGGCCAGCACGGGCGCGGCGCAAGCCAAGGCGAAAGCCGCCAATAGCGCCAGCAGGCGACAGGTGGGGTGCGTGTACTTCGTTCTCAAAGAATCCAAAATTTTCACTCCACCCAGGCCCTGGCGGTGGTTCCAACTGATTAGATGCACGCCAGAGGCCGAATGCAAGGGCAACCACGGGCCCTATGCTCTTGCTTGACTCTAGAAGGGCGGAAAGCGGAGTGCCAAGTTACAAAAGGAGCACGCATAGGGTCATAGACGCAAACGCAGCCAGCGCCTAGGGTTAGGGCGATTGCGAAACCATCGAAATTTTCACGACCGGGGAATTACAATCTCCCGGAAGGGTTTAAGATGATGACTCGTGTCCCAGGAGGACTTATGCCGATGAAGATGAACAAGATTGCAGCGTGGGTTCTGACGCTGTGCGTCGCATCCCCATTATTCGCCGCCAATGACGAACGGGAAGAGGATCGGGTGCACGATGCCGGCGTGGTAATGAAGGAGATTTTGAATATTCCCGATGACATTCCGCAAGACCTGCTGGATAAAGCAGAGTGCCTCGTGATTCTGCCTTCAGTGAAGAAAGGCGCATTCGGGGTGGGAGGCAGCTACGGCCGTGGCATTATGATTTGCCGCAGCGGCGAACACTATACCGGACCCTGGGGAGCGCCGGCGTTGTATGCGCTGGAAGGAGTGAGCATCGGGTTCCAGCTGGGTGGGCAGGCCACGGATTTTGTTTTGCTGGTGATGAACCCCAGGGGAGCCCGTTCGCTGCTGTCGAGCAAAGTGAAGTTGGGAGCGGACGCATCGGCTGCCGCTGGTCCGAAGGGTCGCACTGCCGAGGGCGCCACCGATATCGAGATGAATGCGGAGATTCTCTCCTACTCGCGCAACAAGGGCTTGTTTGCGGGAATATCGCTCGAGGGCTCAACCCTGCGCTCCGACGGCAGCGCCAATGAAAAACTCTACGGACAGAAGCTGGACGCGAAGGACATCATTGTCGATCACAAAGTTGCAATTCCTGATTGCGCGAAAGATCTGGTGGCGCTGCTGAATACGAAGTCGCCGAAGAATCTGTCGGATCCGAAGTCGCTGGAATAGCTCATTGCTCCTGTAGTGGTCGGGTCCGGAAATGGTTTGGGAAGGCACGACTCCAGTCGTGCCGCCAAGGCGAATAAGCGGGAGGGCTTCAGCCCCTTGAGGGCCTTCACTTCTCCCTTCAGAGGATTCACCGGACGATTTTTTTGTGAGTGCAAACCGCGAAGATAATCGGTCGCTGGTTCGTTGCGCATGGGCGCGCAGCGAACTGATGATTCGCTATCACGATGCAGAATGGGGCGTGCCGGTGCACGATGACAGCAGGCTTTTCGAGTTTCTTGTCCTCGAAGGCGCGCAGGCGGGACTCAGCTGGGAGACGATTCTCAACAAACGGGAGAATTATCGCGTTGCGTTTGACGGTTTCGACGCCCGTCGCGTGTCCCGCTACGACCGCCGGAAAGTGGCGCAGCTGCTGAAAAACCCGGGCATCGTGCGCAACCGGCTGAAGATCGCATCGACGGTGCGGAACGCTCAGGCGTTGCTGCGAGTGCAGGAGGAAGAGGAATTCGGCAGCTTCGACCACTACATCTGGCAATTTGTGGATTACCGCCCTCTGGTGAATTCGCGGAGTGTCAGGAGTAAAGTTCCGGCCCTCACCGCTGAGTCCGATGCCATGAGCAAAGCCCTGAAGAAACGCGGCTTCAATTTCCTAGGCTCAACTATCTGCTACGCCTTCATGCAGGCCGTGGGCATGGTGAATGACCATGCTGTCGAGTGCTTCCGGCACGACGCTCTCGCAGCCAACTAGATTTCCCCGACATCGGTACGCTAAGATGGACATCCCGAGCCGGGATGGCGGAACTGGCAGACGCAGCGGACTCAAAAGCGGATGCTGCTTATCATCTAAGTATAAGTAAATAAACAAGATAATTGCATGACGGCAGACGCATCGGATTTTTATAGCTTAAATGCTTGAGGACACTGGCTATCCAGGACGGCACAAATTCGCGGACTCTTCCGTAGACCGCCACCGGGAGTTCCCTCCGGATCGGAAAGCGGCTCTACCGGGTTGGGCGCCCCCTTTCATGTCTACGGAATTCTTAACCTCGTTGAGTCCAGCCTCTAACTTCGCAGTGATGTCAAGTGTGCTCACGCTGCGGCTTCCCGCAATAGATCCTCGATTTTTTTATCCAAATCCCTCGCGACCTCTAGTGCGTCGCGATTCCCATAAGGGGCTAAGAAGCTCGCCATCCTGTCATATGACAAATGGACGCCATCGGCGCGCTCGTCCACAAGCACGGTAACCGGCGCGTAAGAGCCCGCATCCGGGACATGCTTGACCATTTCCTTCATGATGAGGGGATTGCCAATGACGAAGCGAATCATCTTCGGAGTCTCGCGGCCCGTTTCTTTGCGCAGAATTGCACCGTGATCCAACTGCATAAACAGCATCAGTCCTACTGCGCTCAAGCCTTTCTCAACTGTGCTTTTCAGCTCGGCAAAAGACCGCGCTTCGTGAGTTGATCTCCCAAATTCAGCCATATCCGGATGACCGATGCCGGCGTTTACACCGGCTATTACTTCATCAAGCGGCTTGGAACTCGTCAGACTGAACCGCTCTATCTCGATTTTGTTTATCATCTCGAATCTCTTTGCAGTTGCTGATGTAGAAATTCGCTCGTCCGACCGTTGGCAAGGCGAGCCGCGGCGGCGTTGTAATGCGCCCCATTATGACGAGAAAAGGCATGACTCTGACCCGGATAGCTGCAGACCGTTGCGTTTGGTTTCTTAGCGAGTGCCGCTTTGATCTCAGCTTGTGCAGCTTTAGAAATGAACTCGTCCTCTTCGGCTACATGCATGAGAAGCGGCGCGTGAAGGCCATCGACCTCTCCTAGATATTTCTCAGTATCGGCGCCGTGATACCAGACCGCGGCGTCGATCCCGTCGTTCCGGACGGCTGTCATGAAGACCATCAGCGCGCCGAGGCAATAGCCGAGCAAGGCAACCTTACCGTTGCATTCCGGAAGACTGCGTGTTGCGTCAATGGTGCCCTTTATGTCCCTTACGCCCGCATCTCTGTCATAAGCCGAATAGAGGCGAAGGCCGTGGTCCCAGTCGGCTTGGGAGGTGACGTTCAGGTCGACGCCTGGCTCCTGCCGCCAGTACAGGTCTGGAGCGAGCGCGATGTAACCTTGTTCCGCCAATTCATCGCAGTGCCTGCGAATGTCGGCGTTTACCCCGAACAGCTCCTGCAGAACGACAACGGCCGGAGCCGGTACTGTCTCCGGCCGCGCGATATAGGCGGCAAACTTGCCGTCCTGCCCTTGTACGGTGATGTGATCTTTCATGGGGTACTCCTTAGGCAGCTATCTTGATCCGTTCGGAGGTGGCAGCCGCTTCGATGAGCTTGGCTGCTTCCTTCGGATGAGACATGTAGGCCACGTGGCTCGACTTCACCTCGACCGTCTCTGCCTTCGCGCGCTTCGCCATCATGCGCTCCTGGTCCGGATTGATCGATCGGTCTTCGCTGGCCACCATGTACCAGGTGGGCTTGTGCTTCCACGCGGGATTCTTTACCTGATGCGTGAACGAGTCGGTGGAGATCGGCACCTGCGCTATTGCCATGAACTCCGCTTCATCCCGTGGAATGTCCGCTGCGAAGTCGGCGACGAAGTGGGCCTCGTCAATCCACCAAAGCCCATTGCTGTCCGCTTTAAACGCCTTCGATGCTTGCGGCAACGCCGTTTCGATCGACGCACAACTCTCGCCCTCATCGAGAGCAAATGCAGCAATATAGACCAGTGCTGCAACGTTTGGATGATTTCCGGCCTCGGTGATGATGGACCCGCCATAACTATGACCGACCAGCACAACCGGCCCGCCCATGGCATCGATTGCGGCCTTTGTGTACTTTTGATCGTCGGCGTACGAGGTCTCGGGAGGCTGTGCCACCGACACTCTGTAGCCATCATTCTTGAGGATGTCCGCGACCCTCTTCCAGCCCGAGCCATCCGCGAAAGCTCCATGCACCAGAACTACATTCTTAATATGCTGACTCACGATTATTCTCCTTTGCAGTAGAGATCCAGAGGGATCATTTGATTTCAAACGCCTTCGCGCCAAAATCGCTCTTGCTTCACGCGCGGGACGTACATTTTCGCTTGGAACGCAAAGACCTGTTGACTACTAATTGGCGTGTGCGGATGTCGCAGCCTCCTCGATGAGCTTGGCTGCTTCCTTCGGATGAGACATGTAGGCCACATGGCTGGCATTTACTTCGACCGTCTTGGCATTCGCGCGCTTGGCCATCATGCGTTCCTGTATCGGATTGATCGAGCGGTCTGAACTGGCCACCATGTACCATGTCGGCTTGTTCTTCCAGGCCGGATTCGTGACCTTGTGGGTGAATGCGTCGGTGGAGATCGGTACCTGCGATAGGGCCATGAAGTGAGCCTGGGCCGGGGGAATATCCGCTGCGAAGTCGGCGGCGAAATGGTCCTGTTCTATCCACCAGTTTCCGTTGCTATCCGGCTTGAATGCCTTAGAGGCTTGCGGCACGGCCGTTTCGATTGATGCACAACTCTCACCTTCATCGAGCGCGAAGGCGGCGATGTATACCAGTGCTGCAACGTTTGGATCGTTACCGGCTTCGCTGATGATGGACCCGCCGTAGCTATGGCCGACCAGCACGACCGGCCCGCCCATGGCGTCGATTGCGGCCTTCGTGTATTTCTGGTCGTCGACGTACGAGGTCTCGGGAGGTTGGGCAACCGATACCGTGTAGCCATCCTTCTCAAGGATCCTGGCGACGGCGTCCCAGCCGGAGCCGTCGGCGAAAGCTCCATGCACGAGAACCACGTTCTTGATGCCGGTTGGCGCGGCCGCAGCAGCAACTTTAACAGTCCTCTCCAGCAGCAGAATCGCACCGATCAGCGCGACTGTGAGCAAAGCAATACGGTAAGGCTTTTTCATGACCGTTCTCCTTTGTGTTGAAGATCATTCGGATCATTTGAGTTCGATACCCTGAGCATCTTCGAAACGCTTCGAACCGCTCCTACGCCTTTGCGTCCCCCATATCGCAATCATCCTTCCCCTCCCTACGGGCGATTCTTTTCTTCTTTGCCAATCCACGCGCGTATATAAGGTGGACAGTTTTGCAATTTGATCCCGGCCGCCTCGCAATTCGCCATGAACTTCACCGCATTCCGATCGACCAGAACTATGTCGCGCAAGTCGAGCACGACGCGCGGATTGCCCTGTTCTCGGCTCAGAACACGTTGCAACTCTGCCACGTCCTGGATCTCCATCCGTCCGGTCAGAGTAAAAACCACTAACTCCGCTTCTGACGATCTTTCGATCCTCAATGTCACAGCTGCCTTCTTCGCAAGTAGCGGATGCAAAGCAAATGCCAACACTAAATCGTTGAAACAAATTGAATTTGGGATGAAGCAGATTTTCGAGATCTCGGAAATTTCCGAAAACCCGGAAAGTATCGCGAAACGGTCGGGGAAATTAGATCGGTTAAGCTTTGAAGTTCTGCTTGTTAATTTTCAGCGACCTGATCTTGGAGTCTAGGGTTGATTGCGGTATACCAAGTTTGGACGCGGCACCTGATGGCCCAGATACTCTGCCTTTGCTTTCAGCCAGGGCGGCTTCAATTATCTCTTTCTCTTGGGCAACGATTCTTTCAGAAAGCTGACTCGTCGCCGAACTGAGGTGCGATGGCCGCAGTGAGAGCCAACTCTCGTCCACCGAGAACGTCTCCGTTTCACTCAATACAACCGATCGCTCAATGATGTTCTGGAGTTCGCGGACATTCCCCGGCCAGGAATAAGATTGCAACAGTTCCAGAGTTTTCTTTTCTATGGTCTTGATTTTCTTCCCGGCTTTTCTTGAATAGCGGTCAATGAAGTACTCGATCAGCATCCGAATGTCCTCCTTTCGTTGGCGAAGGGGAGGAATCTCCATTGGGATCACGTTTAGGCGATAAAACAGATCGCTTCGAAAAGCACCCGAACCGATGGCCGTCTGCAAGTCGCGATTGGTCGCTGCAAGCACACGCACATCCGCACGGATAATGTGGCTGCTTCCAATTCGCTCGAACTCCCGTTCCTGCAAAACGCGCAGCAGGGCAATCTGAGTCTCCATAGGAAGTTCGCCGACTTCATCCAGAAAGATGGTGCCGCCCTCAGCAAGCTCGAACCTGCCGAGGCGCCGCTGCAGTGCTCCGGTGAAAGCTCCTTTCTCGTGACCGAACAACTCGGAGGCGATCAACGATGTTGGGATGGACGCACAGTTGACATTGACGAAGGCCCTAGCAGAGCGCTGGGATCGTTTGTGAATGGCGCGAGCGATGAGCTCTTTGCCGGTGCCGGTCTCGCCGGTTATCAGGACGGTAGAATCTGAGGGCGCGACTTTCGCAACCTGCGCCAGGACGAATTGGATGGACGGCGAGTCCCCCACGATCTCCTCGAACATGAATGCCTTGTCCACTTCGTCGCGGAGAGCAATGTTCTCGTTTCGCGTCCTGTCTTCGGACCGCTTGCGGTCATCGATGTCGGTGGCGCTGGCGTACCATCGAACGACCTTGGCGTCTTCGTCCAGGAGAGGGTTATACCGAATTAAGAACCAGCGATACTTGCCGTCTTTTCCGAGCGCGCGCTGTTCGTTTTCGAAAGGGACGTCGGTGGCAAGCGACTCCTGGCGGGATTTGCGAAGCCTGTCAACATCTTCGGGATGGAAAATGCGCTCCCGAAACTTGTTGTCCATAACATCGTCCAAGGTTAAGCCCGTGTAATCGAGCGCTACTCTATTCGCATAAATAGCACGGCCATCGGGATTCAAGACGACGATCGAAAGCGGAATGGCGTCGGTAATGCGGCGGAGTTCTTGTTCGTCCTGGCGAAGCTTGACCTCGGCTCGCTTCAGGTCCTCGATATCAGCCCCTGTTCCGAACCACTTCAGAATGTTTCCGGCCTCGTCCCGCATTGCCACGCCACGATGCAGGAACCAGCGGTATTGTCCGTCCGATGCCCTGCGTACGCGTACCTCGTTCTCGAAGGGCGCGCCCGTGGTCAGTGAGTGGTGGCATTTTTCGGTGTGCCTGGCGAGATCCGCCGGGTGGATCATCTTCTTCCAACCGTCGCCAGCCATTTCACTTACCGACATCCCTGTGAAGTCCTGCCAGCGGTGATTCGCGAAATCTCTGGAACCGTTTGGATCCGTGGTCCACGCCATCGCAGGAATGGTTTCGATCACGTCGCGGAGCTGTTGTTCGCTCCGCCGCAACGCCTCTTCCACGTGCTTACGCTGAGTGATTTCCGTTACCGCCCCCACAAATTCAAGCTCGCCGGATTTGTCATTTGTTGAAGGACGGCCCATGGCTCGGACGTACTTGACTGAACCGTCCGGCATGAGTAGCCGATGCTCAAAATCAAAATCCTTCTTTTCCTGAGCAGCGGAATTAATCGTCTGGGTTACAAGTTGCCTGTCCTCCGGGTGAATTCGTTCGAATACCCGTTCCAATGTCGTGGAGGGTGCTGTTTCAAATTCGAATATCCGAAACGTTTCCTCGGTCCAATAGATTTTTCCGCTCGACACATGCCAGCCAAAGCTGCCTGTGTGGCTCAGCCTCTGAGCTTCCGCCAGATAAGCCTCATTCCGCCGCAACGCGTCCTCAGTCGGCTTTCGCTCGATCCCGTCGCGGGCCTCACGTAACACTGTCTGTTCCGGAGGCGGCATTCCCAAATGGTGAGATTCAAGAGGCATATCTTGTCAGTCATCCCAGAGCATTAGCGACGGCCATTATAGATCGCGCCCAGATGGCAGACCAAGCCTGTATCCGCGTAACGATGACGAGTTTCGATCAGGATTCTATCCGTGGAGGGCGGGTGCGGCCAAGGGGGTTCCGGGCCGCCGTAATTTTGAGGCTATCGTAAGTCGGGATCGGTGGGCCTAACAAGTCCTTTCGTATACCCATTGCGCATCCAATCCTGAGTTTGAGAAGCTTCTCCAGAATGTCCGGGGTGGCTTGATAGAGGAGGATGAATGGCGCAGGTATGGTTAGTCACCGGCAGCTCTCGTGGTCTGGGTCGTGCAATTGTTGAAGCGGGCCTCGCTGCGGGCAATAAAGTGTTGGCGACAGCTCGGGACATTAAGTCGCTGGCTGATCTGTCGGAACGATATGGAGATCAGGTCAAGCTCTTCGCAATGGATGTGACCGACGAAGCAGCAGCAGCAAACGCGGTAATGGCGGCGGTCGATGTATTTGGCTCGCTGGATGTGGTCATTAACAATGCGGGATATGGCAATCTTTCGTCCGTCGAAGACACGCCTCTATCGGAATTCCGGGCACAGATCGAAACGAACCTCTTTGGAACGATTATTGTGACGAAGGCAGCTCTTAGGTATTTTCGCGAAAAGAAAGCAGGCCAGTTCATTCAGTTTTCATCGGTGGGCGGAAGGATTGGCCCTCCGGGACGTGGGCCTTATTCGGCGGCGAAGTGGGGTGTCGAAGGCTTCTCCGAGGTGCTTTCGCGCGAAGTGGCACCGCTCGGCATCAAGGTCACCATCGTTGAACCCGGTGGCTTTCGCACAGACTTCGCGGGCAGTTCCACCGAACTTCGCGAAGGTCATCCTGAATACGATTCGACGGTTGGAGCTACCGCAAGATTTCAGCGGAACTACAACGGCAAGCAGCCTGGTGACCCCAAAAAGGCAGCTCAGGCGATCGTCCAGTTGACGCAAGAACGGAACCCTCCGTTGCGACTCTTGCTCGGCAGCGATGCGTACGCCGCCGCGGAGAAGAATGATCTTGCGCGATTAGAGGAAGCACGAATTTGGAAGAAACTCAGCGTCTCCACCGATTTTGAGACGAAGTGAAGAAGCAGCAAATATTAAGCAGGAGAATCCGAACCGCGCCAAGGTAGTCAATGGTTCGACTTGGACTGGATTCTTTCCTTCTTCGTCTCACTTGACGATCAGATTGCGCGAATCAGCCGCATGAAGGCGTCGATCTTCTTCGTAATTCGCGCCCGGTCGGGACCGAGGTTCTGCTCCAGGCAAATTCCGCTAAAGAACGTGACGATCAAGCCAGCGAGGGAATCATTATCGTCACGAGATCCACGCGCTGCAGCTAGATTGTCGATGAGCAGCTGATGGGCTTTCATTACGCTCGCGACCATGATCTGGCGGGCTTTGGGGGGGAGGTCTGCGAACTCGCGCATAGAGTTCACCGAGAAGCAGCCCTTCTGGCCCCAACTCCCATAGCAGACCTTGAGAAAACTCTCAACATTGGTCCAACCCAGAGGCTGTTTCGTCAGGTGTCCGCGTGCCATCAGGACTTCGAAATACCTGCGCAGGCTCTCCACGAACAGGTCTTCTTTGTCCTTGAATTCCGTATACAAGCCAGATTTGCGTACACCTGTGGCCTGTTCAAGGTCCTGAACACTCGTCTCGGCGAGGCCATGCTTCCAGAAGACTGGGATTGCTTTATCGAGGACATCCTCTCGGGTGAACAGTTTTCGTCGTCCCATTGCAACATTATCGGTCAATTCGACTGCTAGACTTGCAAATAAAGGACCGAATGGTCCATTATTACAAATAGCAGAGATTGTCCCGGAGGACCCATGGCGCCCAGCCGTAAACAACAGGTCATCGATCTGCTGAAGTCGCTTGAGACTAAAAATCCAGCCCCGTTCGCATATGTCAATCCCGAATAAGTATATCCAGCACAACTTGCAGGTGGGACCCGGTCCGGCAGGTGTCGCCGCCCTCATCAAGAACCTGCCGCCCGATGCGTCCGTCAACACGATCCGCGTCTTTGAAGATGGGGACTACGTCTTCGCTCACACCGAGTACAACTTCTTCGGGCCACGCATCGGCTTCGACATCTTTCGCTTCGAAGATGGTCTGATCGTCGAGCATTGGGACAATTTGCAGGAGACCGCGACCGAACCTAGCCCCAGCGGACACACGATGATCGATGGCCCCACCGCAGTGTCTGATCTCGACCAGACACAGGCGAATAAGGCGCTCATGCAACGCTACATGGACGACCTTCTCGCAGGCCGTCGCGAGACCTTCCCGAGCTACTTCAACGGAATCCAATACATTCAGCACAATCCATGGGTCGCCGACACCATCCCGGGACTGATTGCGGGTTTACAGGCTCTTGCCGCCAAGGGGCAGGCAGTCGTCTACAAGCGCGTGCATATGGTACTTGGTGAAGGTAATTTCGTTTTGGTCGTTGCCGAGGCTACGTTTGGTGGCGTGCCCACTGGCATTTATGATCTCTTCCGCATTGAAAACGGTAAGATCGCCGAGCACTGGGATACGCTCGAAGCGATTCCACCTCGCGATCAATGGAAAAATAGCAACGGTAAGTTCTAGCGCGGTGCGAGGCAGAACATATGCTTCAAGGCATGTTTGGAAAAAGATTGGCGGAGCATTTTTCTCTGCTGGAGTCTTCCTCACTTGTGTTTGGTCCCAAGGGAAACTCTCAGGTTGCCTTGACACGTATGCGAATGCCGAACGGCTTTCCTGGACCCACTCCACACATTCCACCAGAAAAGGCTTTTTCGATATCCGTGCACCTGCGCCGTCCCGACAGCATTAAGGGCTGGGGAACGTGGCTTGACGGACGCTTTCATCGTGTCACCGAATGGGATGCCGGCGGGATTCAGATATTCGATATGGAGTCGGAGCCGGTCGCACTGCGAACTTCAGGTTTCGACTCGGTTCACGTCTATATACCCCGGTCAGTTATCAATCGATTCAGTGACGAGAACGAGCAAAAGCGCATTCGCAACTTGCATTGCACCCCGGGAACCAAGGATGACGTGATTCTTCATTGGGCCCGGATGATGTTGCAGTTCTCTGATCGTCCGCTTCAGCTTCCACGCTTAGTTATCGACGAAATGATCATGATGTTCTGCGCTCATCTGAGCCGCACATACCAGGGCCGGAGCCAGCCGCCGGAGGTTGTTACCGGGGGGTTGACGATCTGGCAACAGGATCGAGCGATCGAGGTGTTGAACGAACATCTGGATGGTGATCTGGCGCTTGCCGATCTTGCAAAAGAGTGTGCGCTATCGGCGAGTCGTTTCATGCGCGCATTCAAAAGGTCGTTTGGTGTTCCCGTCCGGCGCTACTTGATCCATAAGCGAGTTGAAGCCGCAAAGTCTCTCTTGTTGCACTCGAACGACTCTTTACTAACAATCGCGTTGGAAGTCGGATTCACTGACCAGCCAGCTTTCAATCGAAGCTTCCGTGAGATTGTTGGAACTTCGCCAGGACGGTGGCGAAGAGCAAACGCACCGATGCCGAAGGCGTTCAACCTCCCCGCGCCTGAAGAGAAGTAAAGGTCGTCACTCGCGTTTCCCACCCACTAAAGCCCAACAGAAAACGCCAAACTGCGGCACTTTCAATCAAGACAAGGATTGAAACTTCCAAAACAATGGGAGAGGCGTAGTCGGTCACAAAGGCGTCCTCTGACCCAGTTCTGTCTCGGGACATAGAGCCAGGATCGCGAGCAAGGGCGAATTTTCAACCTGCCGCTTGTCCGCAATTCTTGTGAACGACGACACATGAGTTCTTCCAGATCGACAGGAGACGAAAATGGGAAAAACATATAAGGCGGTCGAGATAACCAAACCCGGGACTTTTCGCCTCGTCGAGAGGCCTGTCGTCGGGCCGGGTGAGGAACAAGTACGTATCCGGGTAGAGGCTTGCGGTGTATGTCACTCAGACGCGGGCACCGTTGAGGGACAACTGCCCGGCGTCGTGTATCCGCGTGTGCCGGGCCATGAAGCAATTGGCCGCATCGAGGAGGTTGGCCGGCGGGTTACGACCTGGAAGGTCGGCCAGCGTGTAGGAGTCGGGTTCTTTGGAGGTGAAGACGGAACCTGCGAGACCTGTCGCCGCGGCGACACGGCATATTGCCAGAACCCCATTATCACTGGCGTGACGAGTGATGGCGGCTATGCGGAAATGATGATCGCAGAGGCACGCGCACTGGTCCTCATACCGGATGAACTCAAATCAGAAGATGCGGCCCCGTTAGTCTGCGCCGGCATCACCACATTCAATGCGCTCCGCAACAACGGACGTGCTGGCGATACCGTTGCTATCCAGGGTATCGGCGGTCTGGGGCATCTCGGCGTGCAATACGCCAAGAAGATGGGTTTTCGCACCGTTGCGATCGGCTTCGGTCCAGACAAAGAACATCTCGCGCCCAAGCTGGGAGCGCACGTTTACATCGACGCCAAAGCTGAGGATGCGGGAGCCGCGTTGCAAAATTGGGCGGTGCCGACGTGATCCTGGCGACCGCGCCCAGCGGAGCTGCAATCGCCAGCCTGCTTCCCGGCCTCTCAGTTCGCGGAAAGCTGGTGGTCGTCGGTGTTTCGGGTGATCCGATTCCCGTCAACGGAGTTCCGCTCATCTTTGGCGGCCGCTCGGTCATCGGAAGCCTGACTGGAAGAGCGATCGAGACCCAGGACACCCTTGACTTCAGCGTACTCACTGACGTTCGGCCCATGATCGAAACTCTTCCATTGGAGAAGGCCGAAGAAGCGTATCGACGCATGATGTCAGGCGCCGCGCGATTCCGCATGGTTCTCACAATGGCCTAAGAAGTCACGACTCCGCTGCAAAGGCGGCGTCGACAAACCGATGTGCGAAGGAGACTCAGATGAATCAGTTCCAGAAAATCTTCGACAAGCAGAAAGCATATTTCGATTCGGACGCGACCAAGTCTTACGAGTGGCGCATCGATCAGCTGACACGCCTTGAGAACTTGTGTAATGAGAACGCCGAGGCTCTTGAGGCTGCGATGAGCAGCGACTTCAAGACCGCCAGCCAGGAAAAAGTCTTCGAGATCATGGCGCCAGTCGGAACCGCCGCCTTCGCGAAGCAAGAGCTGAAGGAGTGGATGAAGCCCGTAGATGTCGTCGTGCCGAAGGCCTTTCGGGAGACCGGGCATACTGCCAAGGTCTATCGCGAACCGTACGGTGTCACCTTGGTGATAGGCCCCTTCAATGGGCCGTTAACGCTGCTCTTCGACCCGGCGTGCCAAGTTCTTGCGGCGGGCAATCCGTGCATTCTCAAACTCTCCGAAGGTTTGCCGGCTACCAGCAAGGTCTTACTGGACCTCATTCCGAAATACTTTGATCCTCGGGCCGTCACTGCCGTCACGGGAAGTAAGGACGAGGTGACGGAACTGCTCAAGCTGCCCTTCGACTTCATTTTCTTCACCGGCAGCGTCAAGGTTGGCAAGATCGTCATGGCAGCGGCCGCAAAAAATCTGACTCCCGTTCTTCTCGAACTCGGTGGCCAGAACCCAGCCTTTGTTGATGCGACCGCCAATATCCGGGACGCAGCCAAAAAGATCGTCTGGGGTGCCACGGCCTGGGGCGGACAATGGTGCACTTCGCCCGGCTACGCCTACGTGCACGAATCGATTGCGGAGAAGTTTGTTGCTGAATGCAAGAAGGCGATGGTCGAGTTGTACGGGACCGACCCCAAGAGCAGACCGGACGACTACTCCCGCATCATTAGCCCCCAGGCCACTGAACGTTTGGCAGGCCTGATCGATCAGAAGCAAGTCGTCATAGGCGGGGCCTCTGACCCGGATGCACGCTATCTCGATCCCACGGTCCTCTACCCAGTGACATGGGACGACCCGCTCATGGAGGACGAGATCTTCGGACCCCTTCTCCCAATCCTCACCTACAAGGACATGGACGCTGCCATTCGCGAGGTGAAAAAGCATCCGAAGCCTCTTTCCGGCTTCTTGTTTAGCCGCGACCAAAAGGCAATCGATCACTTCCTCGCGAGCCTGTCCTTTGGCGGCGGTGCGATCAATCAGGTGAACATTCACCTGTTTATCGAAACCATGCCCTTTGGCGGGGTCGGATATTCCGGCATTGGTCACTACTACGGCAAAGCCGGGTTTGACGCCCTCACGCATGCGAAATCAGTTCTGATTTCGCCGCCCGACGTGGCCATTGAGCACTTGTTCCCGCCGTATACGGAGGAGAAGGTCAAAGCGCTCAGCCAGTGGTTTGAATACTAGGCCACAATCCAAAGGTGCACAGAGATGAAAACGAATGCGAAAGACTACGTATCAGCTGCCCAACAGTTCTTCACTGCGTACGATGCCCACGACGTGGATGGCATGCTCGCTCTCTGCGCAGATGGCGCGCTCGGACGATATGCTCCGTACGGCCGCGAGAGCGTCGTGCCAATCCGTGGTGGCATCGATGGTATTTGGCGCGCGTTTCCGAATGCAGTCCCGGACTTCCGCGTCAAAGTGATCGAGCTGATCCCTGCCGAGGGGAACATAGTGGTGATCCAAGCCGAGATGGGCGGGCCGATACCCGCCGAAGTGCATGGGATTGCAAAGAAGGGCCAGGACGTACACATCCCGCACTGCTACATTCTGCGTCTCGACACGGACTCCAAAATCACACGGCTCGACGCTTACTGGGACAACACCGTCCTCAACAGTATCAAGGCGAGCGGCGTGTGACTGAGCGAGCCAATTGCAAGATCTCTGATTTGCGGCGGCATTGCTAAATGTTGCAGAGGAGGTGCACTGCCTAGCGCACCCTGCTGACAAGGAGAACGAAACGCAACAGCTACTACAACGGAAGGAAGCACGCCATGGCTAATGCAAGCAACACTGGGGGGGGGGGGGGGAGGAGGGGGGGGGGGGGGGCCGGAACACTCACAGATAAAAAAATAAGATAAAAAAAAAAAAAAAACTGCTCCGACGCGATTCATCGAGACCAAGCTCGAAAAATATGCCTATCGTCGCTTTGGGAAAGGTAATGGTCTACCACTGTTGTGTCTCCAGCACTTCACCGGGACTCTGGACAATTGGGACCCCGCCGTCACCGATCCGCTTGCTGTAGGACGTGAAGTCATTCTTTTTGAGAGTGCGGGTCTTGGCCGTTCGACCGGCGGGGTTCCCCAAAACATGGCGGGGATGGCGGCACACGCTCTGGCATTCGTCGATGCACTTGGCCTAAAGCGCATGGATATCCTCGGCTACTCCCTCGGTGGAATGGTGGCACAGCAGGTGGCGCTGGAACGTCCCTCGCTCGTCAACAAAATGCTGCTTGTCGCCACCGCGCCGGAGGGAGGCGAGGACATTATGCACATGGATAAACCAGAGCTCAGAAAGATTACGGAAGATCCGAATATGCCTGGGCTGGAGAAACTAGTGAAACTCTTTTTTGCGCCAAGCAAATCGAGTCAAGCGGCAGGAGAGGCCTTCGCGGCCCGGCTCGCAAAGAGAAAGCAAGATGGCGAGCCTCTGGCCGGCCAAAATGTCGCAATCGCTCAGATCACGGCCTTTCGAGCTTGGGAACAATACAGTGGCGAGCGCTTCGCCAAGCTCGGAAAGATCACGCAGCCGTGCCTGGTCGTCAACGGCGTCTTCGACAATATGATTCCAGTCCGCAATTCCTACATGATGAGCGAGCATCTCCCGAGCGCCATGCTGTTGACCTACCCCGACGCCGGGCATGGATCGTTGTTCCAGTTTCACAAGTCATTCGTTCGGCAAGCCTCGCTGTTTCTCGATTCAGAAGGCATCAGCTGAAGGCTTCGATGGCGGTTTCGCACAGGTATAGCGCTCCAAACATTCGCGCGAAAGGAAGAAGGGAATGGCAATTCAAACAATCGAAGTACAACGCTTCAGCCTTACAACGTCACGATCATTCGAGGCAGTCGTAGCTTCATTGAAAGCTGGTGTCGGCCGACTGGATCTTGCCGCGTTTGCGAGTGCATCCAAGTCGCCGGGCACCTTCGCTGAATTGGAAGAAGTGATTAATCGTGACATGGGCAAAGCCCATTTGATGTTGTTCCTGGAATTTGATCATGGGGCTGTTCTCCGAAAGGAGACGGGACTCAACAAACCGAAGATAGTGCGGCTCGTAATCGGCAACCCATTGGTCATGAAGGAGATGGCGAAGCATGTTCCCGACGCCGGATCTTATGCGCCAGTTACCATTCTGGTCGATGAACGCGAAGACGGGGTCCATTTGTCCTATGACAGAATGGTCAGCTTTTTGGCGCCGTACGAAAACCGGGAAGCGCTGGCAATCGCT